>NZ_CP092535.1:0-4385000 GCF_022437945.1 Nocardioides sp. TF02-7 | reverse complement strand
GCCGAGAAAAACCTCTAGCGAGCCACGAGCCGCCCGTACCCCAAACCGACTCAGGTGATCAGGTAGAGAATACCAAGGCGATCGAGACAACCATGGTTAAGGAACTCGGCAAAATGCCCCCGTAACTTCGGGAGAAGGGGGACCTGATCCGTGAACCCACTTGCTGGGGGAAGCGGTGATGGTCGCAGAGACCAGGCCCAAGCGACTGTTTACTAAAACACAGGTCCGTGCGAAGTTGTAAGACGATGTATACGGACTGACTCCTGCCCGGTGCTGGAAGGTTAAGAGGACGGGTTAGAGCGCAAGCTCGAAGCTCAGAATTTAAGCCCCAGTAAACGGCGGTGGTAACTATAACCATCCTAAGGTAGCGAAATTCCTTGTCGGGTAAGTTCCGACCTGCACGAATGGAGTAACGACTTGGGCGCTGTCTCAACCATGGACTCGGCGAAATTGCACTACGAGTAAAGATGCTCGTTACGCGCGGCAGGACGGAAAGACCCCGGGACCTTTACTATAGTTTGGCATTGGTGTTTGGTTCGGCTTGTGTAGGATAGGTGGGAGACTGTGAAGCTGGCACGCCAGTGTCGGTGGAGTCATCGTTGAAATACCACTCTGGTCGTACTAGATGTCTAACCTAGGGCCATGATCTGGTTCAGGGACAGTGCCTGATGGGTAGTTTAACTGGGGCGGTTGCCTCCTAAAATGTAACGGAGGCGCTCAAAGGTTCCCTCAGCCTGGTTGGCAATCAGGTTTCGAGTGTAAGTGCACAAGGGAGCTTGACTGTGAGACAGACATGTCGAGCAGGGACGAAAGTCGGAACTAGTGATCCGGCCACTGCGAGTGGAAGCGTGGTCGCTCAACGGATAAAAGGTACCCCGGGGATAACAGGCTGATCTTCCCCAAGAGTCCATATCGACGGGATGGTTTGGCACCTCGATGTCGGCTCGTCGCATCCTGGGGCTGGAGTAGGTCCCAAGGGTTGGGCTGTTCGCCCATTAAAGCGGCACGCGAGCTGGGTTTAGAACGTCGTGAGACAGTTCGGTCCCTATCCGCCGCGCGCGTAGGAAACTTGAGAAAGGCTGTCCCTAGTACGAGAGGACCGGGATGGACGAACCTCTGGTGTGCCAGTTGTCCCGCCAGGGGCAGGGCTGGTTAGCTACGTTCGGAAGTGATAACCGCTGAACGCATCTAAGCGGGAAGCACGTTTCAAGATGAGGTTTCCCCACCCCGTGAGGGTGTAAGGCCCCCAACAGACTATTGGGTTGATAGGCCGGAGGTGTACAGCAGCAATGCCCAGCCGACCGGTACTAATAGGCCGAACACTTGCCACACAAACCCCCAACACAACCAACAAACACACGCGTGTTTGTCTCGCGTCCACACAAGAACCCGACCCCCATCATTCCGGGCCGGCTGATCCCGATCGGCCACCGGAAGTCTCTTGGGGGGTCCACGGGGGGCTCGCCCCCGTGCATAGAGTTACGGCGGCCATAGCGGCAGGGAAACACCCGGTCCCATCCCGAACCCGGAAGTTAAGCCTGCCAGCGCCGATGGTACTGCAACCGAGAGGCTGTGGGAGAGTAGGACGCCGCCGGACAAACCTTACGAACGGGCCACCAGGAGACTGGTGGCCCGTTCGGCATCCTCGTCCTGTTTCCCGGCCTCGTGCCCACTTCCCGTCCACAGGCCGCTGCCGGGCCGCCGTCGTCCACAGGCCGTGACCGGGGTCGTGCGGTAGGTCGGCGCCGGCCCGTTTGCTTCTCCCGAGGAGGTGCCGGATGAGCACGAGGAACGAGAAGAGCAGGGGCCCGTCGACCGGCTCGCGCAACGAGGTGCACCTGGTGGGTGCCGTGTCGGGGACGCCGGAGACGCGGGAGCTGCCGAGCGGGGACCTGGTGTGCGTGGCGCGGGTGGTCGTGCCCCGCACGCCGGTGCGGGTGCGGGGGGACGGGCGCAGGAGCCCGAGCGTCGACGTGATCGACTGCTGCGCCTGGGACGCCCGGCCGCGCCGGTCGCTCGGCGGCTGGCAGCCGGGCGACGAGGTGGAGGTGACCGGTGCGCTGCGCCGCCGGTTCTTCCGCACCGGCGGCGCGACGGCGTCGCGGGTGGAGGTGGAGGTCAGCTCGGCGCGGGTGGTTCGTCGCGCAACGGCCGGATGAGCACGCCGAGGCTCGGCTTGGGCTGGAACGACGTGGCCTTCTCGGGGAGCAGCCGGTCGTCCTCGGCGATCCGCTGCACCAGCTCGACCGCGGGTGCCGGCATCAGCACGGCGACCGCGCGTCCAGGGCCCGGCGCGGGCCAGGGCGTCATCGACGGTGTGGTGGTAGCCGACCGCGGCGGGGCCGTGCGGCAGGGCGGGAACGAGCTGTCCGTGGAGGACCTCGACGGCGGCCCGGTCGGCCGGCAGGTCGAGCTCGAGGACCGCCCACTCCTCGCCGTCGGTCGCTGCCAGCGTCGACGGGCCGAGTGCGCCGACCGCCTCGGGCTGGCGTCGGGCGTGAAACGCCATGCCGAGGCTCTCCGCCGCGTCGCGGAGGTCGGCGAGCGAGGTGCCGGCGAGGGTGCGGTGGATCGGGCCGAGGAAGAGGGGAGTGGTGCTCTGGTCGACCAGCATCGCGAGACCGAGGTCGCACGGACCGCCCGGCTCGCGGCGCTGGAGCCGCAGGTACGCCGCGTACCGGTGGTGTCCGTCGGCGATGAGCGCCCGCGTGCCGCGCAGCTCGGCGGCGACCTGCTCGAGCAGGTGGGGCTCGCGGATCGCCCAGACCCGGTGCTGCTGCTCGGAGCGGTCGGTGAACTGGTGCTCGGGGGTCCGCGCCAGCGTCGCGGCGACGAGCTCCTGCAGCGGCGGGGTCGCGTGGTGGACGAGGAGGATCGGAGCGGGGTTGAGCCCCATCTCCGCCATCCGGTCGGCGAGGTCGTCGGCCTGGGCCGGGTGGATCCCCCTCGTGGGGCAGCACCGCACGGTCCTCGGGCCGCGTGGCCCGACGCGACACGTCCAGCGCTCCTACCAGGCCCCGCACCGTCATCCCGGCCGAGGTGTACTCGTGCAGGTAGAGCGCGGGTTCCCGGTCCCGGCGCAGGAGTCCGCGGGCCTGCCAGCGCGTCAGCCGGGCGGCGACCCCGTGGTAGGGCCGGGCGAAGGCCCGCCCCGTCGACGGGTCACCGACGCGCTGCGGCGCGAGCATCATCCCGGGGAACGGGAGCAGCCGCAGCGGGCCCGCGACGTACGGGGGTGTCACCAGGTGGCCGGTGTGACCGGAGCGGCCGGGGTCGGGCATTGCGCCATCGTAGGAAGGAACCGGAAGCGCACCTGAGAGGGTGGGGCCGTGTTGAGCGCATCTTCGGATCCCCTGGTGGCGGCCCACGACCTCGCGATGCTCGACCTCGACGGGGGTGGTCTACGTCGGCGGTGAGGCCGTCCCCGGCGCGCCCGAGCACCTGCGGGCGGTGCGCCGGGCGGGGATGCGGCTCGCGTTCATCACCAACAACGCCGCCCGGACGCCGCAGGTCGTGGCCGAGCACCTCACCGCGCTCGGGGTCGAGGCGCGGACCGAGGACGTCGTGACGTCGGCGCAGGCCGCCGCGCACCTCGTGGTCGAGCGGCACGGCGCCGGGGTGCCCGTCGTGTGCCTGGGCGGACCCGGCCTCGAGGCCGCGCTCCGCGAGGAGGGGCTGTGCCCCGTCGGCGTCGACGACGACGCGGAGGCGGTCGTGACCGGCTACGGGCCGGACGTGCTGTGGCGCGACATCATGCGGGTCGCCGTCCGGATCCGCGAGGGGCTGCCCTGGGTCGCCAGCAACACCGACACCACGATCCCGACGCCGTTCGGCGTGGCGCCCGGGCACGGCGTCCTGGTCGACACGCTGCGCCGGTTCAGCGGGGTCGAGCCGGCGGTCGCCGGGAAGCCGCAGCGCCCGCTGCTCGACGAGACCGTACGCCGGGTGGGCGGGCGCCGTCCGCTGATGGTCGGTGACCGGCTCGACACCGACATCGAGGGCGCGCAGCGCGCCGGTGTGCCGGCGCTGCTGGTGCTCACCGGGGTCACCGGCCTGCCGGAGCTGGTCGACGCGCCGCCCGCGCTGCGGCCGACGTACCTCTCCACCGACCTCGGCGGGCTGCTCGTCCCGCACGCCGCCCCGCAGCGGCTGGCTGACGACGGCAATGGGTGGCGGGCAGGTGGCTGGGTCGCCGCGGTCCGCGACGGTGCCTTGGCGGTGACCGGCGAGGGGCACCCCCGACGACTGGTGGCGGGCCGCCGCCGCGGCGGCGTGGGCGCACCTGGACGCCACCGGCTCGACCGTGGACACGACCGGGGCGGTGGTGCCCGGGCCGCCGGCCCCCGATGCCGTAGCCTCGCTGCCATGACCGACGAACCCGTGACCGCCGACGCCGTGGAGCGGAGCGGCTTCGAGCCGACCGGCATCGCGTCGATCGACGAGGTCCTCGACCGCGTCGCCGGGCTCGACGAGCGTCCCCTCGAGGAGCACGCGGCGGTCTTCGAGACCGCGCACGCCGAGCTGCGCCGGACGCTGGACGACCCGCCCGACGGGTCCGCCTGACCGTGCCGCCCCGCCGGCTCCGGCTCGACGCCGAGCTCGTGCGGCGCGGCCTCGCGCCGTCGCGCGAGCGGGCTGCGCAGCTCGTCGCGGACGGCCGGGTCCGCGTCTCCGGCACGGTCGCCACCAAGCCGGCGACCGGGGTCACGACCGACGTCGCCATCGTGGTCAGCGAGGCCGAGCACGGTCCGGACTACGTCTCCCGCGGGGCGCACAAGCTCGCCGGAGCACTCGCCGTCTTCGGCCCGGCCGGGTTCACGGTCGCGGGCCGACGGTGTCTCGACGCCGGGGCGTCGACCGGCGGGTTCACCGACGTCCTGCTGCGCGCCGGCGCCGCGGAGGTGGTCGCGGTCGACGTGGGCTACGGCCAGCTCCACTGGTCGCTGCGCCAGGACCCGCGGGTCGTCGTGCACGACCGCCAGAACGTCCGCGCCCTCACCCCGGACCTCGTCGGTGGGCCCGTCGACGTCGTGGTGGGCGACCTCTCGTTCATCTCGCTGTCGCTGGTTCTCGACGCGCTCCTGGGCGTGACCCGGGCCGACGGCGACCTCGCCCTGATGGTGAAGCCCCAGTTCGAGGTCGGCAAGGACCGGGTCGGCAAGGGCGGCGTGGTGCGCGACCCGGGGCTGCGGGCCGACGCGGTGCTCGGCGTCGCCGACGCCGCCGCCGACCGCGGCTGGGGGGCGCACGGCGTCACGGTCAGCCCGCTGCCCGGGCCGTCCGGCAACGTCGAGTTCTTCCTGTGGCTGCGCCGGGGGAGCCGCGACCGTCGACCGGGCGAGGATCGCCGATGTCGTCCGCCGGGGGACCGACGACCTGGGCCGAACGGAGCCGGAGCCGGCGCAGGCGGAGTCGGCCGAGGCCGAGTCGGGGAGTAGGACACACTGATCCCGTGACGACGTCAGCCGACACGACCCGCCGGGTCCTCGTCCTCGCCCACACCGGGCGCGACGAGGCCCGTGACGTCGCCCGGGCGTTCGTCAAGGAGCTCACCGGCCACGGCATCGTCGTCCGCCTCCTGCGTTCGGAGGCCGAGGACCTCGGCGTCGGTCCCGGCGACTACGTGCCGGCGGTGGAGCTGACCGACTCCGAGACCGACGCCAGCCGCGGCTGCGAGCTCACCGTCGTCATCGGCGGCGACGGCAGCATCCTCCGCGCCGCCGAGGTGACCCACGAGCGGCTCACGCCCGTGCTGGGCGTCAACCTCGGCCACGTCGGCTTCCTCGCCGAGGCCGAGCACGAGGACGTCGCCGCCACCATCGAGGCGATCATCGAGCAGCGCTACTCCACCGAGGACCGGCTGACGCTCGACGTGCGCGCCTACCTCGACGGCGCGCTGGTCTACTCCACGTTCGCCGTCAACGAGGCGAGCGTCGAGAAGGCCGCGCGCGAGCGGATGCTGGAGGTGGTGGTCGAGATCGACGGCCGCCCCCTGTCGCGCTGGGGCTGCGACGGCGTCGTCTGTGCCACGCCGACCGGGTCGACCGCCTACAACTTCAGCGCCGGCGGGCCGATCGTCTGGCCGCAGGTCGAGGCGCTCTGCATCGTCCCGCTGAGCGCCCACGCGCTCTTCGCCCGGCCGATGGTGGTCGGTCCGTCGTCGGTGATCGCGATCGAGGTGCTCGCCGGCACCGAGGGCGCCGGCGTCCTGTGGTGCGACGGCCGGCGCAGCGTCGACCTGCCGCCCGGGGCGCGCATCGAGGTGAGCCGCGGGCTCCGGCCGGTGCGCCTGGTCCGGCTCCACGAGGCGCCGTTCGCCGACCGGCTCGTCGCCAAGTTCGGGCTCTCCGTGGAGGGGTGGAGAGGCGCGGCCGAGAAGAGGCGGAGCCGGTCGTGATCGAGGAGATCCGGATCGGCTCGCTCGGGGTCATCGACGCCTCGGTCCTCGAGCTCGGACCGGGGCTCACCGTCCTGACCGGCGAGACCGGTGCGGGCAAGACGATGGTGGTGACCGCGCTCGGGTTGCTCCTCGGCGGCCGGGCGGACAGCGGGGCCGTGCGGGTCGGTGCCAAGCAGGCGCGGGTCGAGGGCGTCGTCCGCAGCACCGGGCTGCCGACGCTGGCCGCCGCGGTCGAGGAGGCCGGCGGCGCGGTCGAGGACGACCAGGTCGTGCTCGCCCGCAACGTGAGCGCCGAGGGCCGGTCGCGGGCCTACGTCGGCGGCGCGGGCGTGCCGGTCGCCACCCTGGCGGAGGTCGCCGAGCCGTTGGTGGCGGTGCACGGGCAGTCCGACCAGCACCGGCTGCTGCGGGCGAGCACGCAGCGGGCGGCCCCTCGACCAGTTCGGCCACGACCGGGTCGGGCCGCTGCTCCAGGAGTACGCCGCCACGCACGACGAGCTGGTCGCGACCGAGCGCGAGCTGGCCGAGGTCGTGGCCACCGCCCGCGAGCGGGCCCGCGAGGCCGACCTGCTGCGGTTCGGCGTCGAGGAGATCTCGGCGGTCTCGCCCCAACCAGGGGAGGACGCCGACCTCGCCGCCGAGGAGGCGCGGCTGGGGCACTCCGACACCCTCCGCACGGCCGCCGAGCAGGCCCGGGAGGCGCTGTCGAGCGAGCAGGGCTCGCCCGACGCGCTCGCCGCGGTCGCCGCCGCCCGCGGCCTCCTCGACGGCGTCCGCGACCACGACCCCGAGGCCGGTGAGCTGGCCGACCGGGTCGCCGAGGTGACCTACCTGCTGAGCGACCTCGCCGCCGACGTGGCGTCGTACGCCTCCCGCATCGAGACCGACCCGCAGCGGCTCGCCGCGGTGTCCGAGCGCCGAGCGGCGTTGACGGCGCTGACCCGCAAGTACGGCGACACCGTCGACGAGGTGCTCGGCTGGGGCGCCCAGGCCGCCACCCGCCTGGTCGAGCTCGACTCGACCGACGAGACGATCGAGCGGCTGACCGCGGCGCGGACCGTGCTCCGCTCGAGGCTCGCCGACCTCGCCTCGGCGCTGACGGACGCCCGGTCGGAGGCCGCCGGGCGGCTCGCCGCCGCCGTCACCGACGAGCTCGGGCTGCTCGCGATGCCCGACGCCCGGCTCGAGGTGCGGGTGGCCCAGCGGGCGACGGCCGCACCCGGCGACCCGGCGCACCCGCCGCCCGACGCGCTCCTCGTCGGTGACCGCTGGCTGCGGTTCACCCGCCACGGCGTCGACGAGGTCGAGCTGCTGCTCGCCGCCAACACCGGCTCCGAGCCGCGGCCGTTGCACAAGGGCGCCTCCGGGGGCGAGCTGTCGCGGGTGATGCTGGCGGTCGAGGTGTGCCTGGCCGGCACCAACCCGGTGCCGACGTTCGTCTTCGACGAGGTCGACGCCGGCGTGGGCGGCGCCGCGGCCGTCGAGATCGGTCGCCGCCTGGCCGCCCTGGCCCGGCACGCCCAGGTGCTGGTCGTGACCCACCTGCCCCAGGTCGCCGCCTTCGCCGACCGGCACGTCGTGGTGCGGAAGGCCAGCGACGGGTCGGTGACCAGCTCCGGCCTGGCCACGCTCGACGACGCCGGCCGCGAGCAGGAGCTGTCCCGCATGCTGGCCGGCCTCGCCGGCTCCGACTCCGCGCTCGCCCACGCCCGCGAGCTGCTCGAGATGGCGCAGAACACGCAGCCGCCGATGGTGCCCGACCCCTCGACCGACCGATAGGGTGGAATCCCGTGAAGATGGCCCCCCGAGTGGAACGACCAAGCACCTGTTCGTGACCGGGGGCGTCGCCTCCTCGTTGGGGGAAGGGACTGACGGCCTCCAGCCTCGGTCGGCTGCTGCGCAGCCGCGGGCTGCGGGTGACGATGCAGAAGCTGGACCCCCTACCTCAACGTCGACCCGGGGACGATGAACCCGTTCCAGCACGGCGAGGTGTTCGTCACCAACGACGGGGCCGAGACCGACCTCGACATCGGGCACTACGAGCGGTTCCTCGACACCGACCTCAGCCAGATCGCCAACGTCACGACCGGCCAGGTGTACTCGCAGGTGATCGCCAAGGAGCGCAAGGGCGAGTACCTCGGTGACACGGTCCAGGTGATCCCGCACATCACCAACGAGATCAAGGACCGGATCCTGGCGATGGGCCGCGGCCCGGAGCCCGTCGACATCGTGATCACCGAGGTCGGCGGCACCGTCGGCGACATCGAGTCGCTGCCGTTCCTCGAGGCGGCCCGCCAGGTGCGCCACGACATCGGCCGCGACAACTGCTTCTTCCTCCACGTCTCGCTGGTGCCCTACATCGGCCCCTCCGGCGAGCTGAAGACGAAGCCGACCCAGCACTCCGTCGCCGCCCTGCGGCAGGTCGGCATCCAGCCCGACGCCGTGGTGTGCCGCGCGGACCGGGAGCTGCCGGAGTCGATCAAGCGCAAGATCTCGCTGATGTGCGACGTCGACCAGGAGGCCGTGGTCACCGCGGCCGACGCGCCGTCGATCTACGACATCCCCAAGGTGCTGCACAGCGAGGGGCTCGACGCCTACGTCGTCCGCCGGCTCAACCTGCCGTTCCGCGACGTGGACTGGACCGACTGGGACGACCTGCTCCGTCGCGTCCACCACCCGAAGGAGGAGGTCGTGGTCGCGCTGGTCGGCAAGTACGTCGACCTCCACGACGCCTACCTGTCGGTGGCGGAGGCGCTCCGGGCGGGCGGCTTCGCCCACGACACCATGGTCGACCTGCGCTGGATCCCGTCCGACGAGTGCCAGACGCCCGCTGGTGCCGCCCGGCACCTCCACGACGTCGACGCCGTCTGCGTGCCCGGGGGCTTCGGCGTGCGCGGCATCGAGGGCAAGCTGGGTGCCCTGCACTACGCGCGCACCCACGGCATCCCGACCCTCGGCCTCTGCCTGGGCCTGCAGTGCATGGTCATCGAGTACAGCCGCAACGTGCTCGGCCTCGAGTCGGCCGGCTCCACCGAGTTCGACCCGCAGACGCCGGAGCCGGTGATCGCGACCATGGCGGAGCAGAAGGACATCGTCGCGGGTGACGGTGACCTCGGCGGCACGATGCGGCTCGGTCTCTACCCGGCCCGGCTCGCCGACGGCTCGATCGTCGCCGAGGCCTACGGCTCGACCGCCATCGAGGAGCGGCACCGCCACCGCTACGAGGTCAACAACGCCTACCGCGACAAGCTCGCCGAGGCCGGCCTGGTGTTCTCGGGCCTCAACACCGAGCTCGACCTGGTCGAGTTCGTCGAGCTGCCCCGCGACGTCCATCCCTACTACGTCGCCACCCAGGCGCACCCCGAGCTCCGCTCGCGACCGACCCGCCCGCACCCGCTGTTCGCGGGGCTGGTGGGCGCCGCCCTCGACCGTCAGCGCGAGCTGCGGATCCCGCTCGACGAGTCGGTCCTCCACCCCGAGCCGGCCGAGCAGTGACCGACGAGCGGCTCGTCGACGCACCGGGGAGTGGCCGGTGGTCGGCTCCACCGACCTGCACCGCGACGACTGGGTGGTGGCGCTGCGCCGCGACCAGGTCCACCCGCCCGACGACGGCACCGAGCCGTTCGGGCGGCTGGTGCTGGAGCACCCGGGCGCGGCGCTTGTGCTCGCCCTGGAGGACCGGGACGGCGAGGAGCACGTCTGCCTGATCCGGCAGTACCGGCACGCCGCGGGCGGCACCTTCGTCGAGCTGCCCGCCGGGATCTGCGACGTGCCCGGGGAGGACCCGGTCGAGACCGCGAAGCGGGAGCTGCGCGAGGAGGTCGCCCTCGAGGCGGCCGAGTGGCAGCACCTGCTGACGGCGTACCCGTCGCCGGGGATCAGCAGCGAGGTCCACCACGTCTACGTCGCCCGCGGCCTGACCGCCGTCGACAACGACTTCGACCCCGAGCACGAGGAGGCACAGCTCGAGGTGCTCTGGGTGCCGTTCCGCGACCTGCTGGCCGCCGTGCTCGACGGCCGGGTCCGAGAGGCGCCGCTCGCGCTGGCCACGCTGCGGTACCACGCGGGTATATCGTCGCGCTCGTGAAGCTCGGCGTCCCGAAGGAAGTCAAGAACCACGAGTACCGCGTGGCGATCACCCCGATCGGGGTGCACGAGCTGGTGGCGCACGGGCACGAGGTGCTGATCGAGGCCGACGCGGGTGTGCCGTCGGGGATCCCCGACGAGGAGTACGTCGCCGCGGGCGCGCGGATGCTGACGTCGGCCGACGAGGTGTGGGGCGGCGCCGACCTGGTGCTGAAGGTGAAGGAGCCGGTCGCCGAGGAGTACCACCGGCTGCGCCCGGGGCTGGTGCTGTTCACCTTCCTGCACCTCGCGGCGGACAAGGAGCTGACCGAGGAGCTGGTCGCACGCGAGGTCACCGCCATCGCCTACGAGACCGTGCAGCTGCCCTCCGGCGGGTTGCCGCTGCTCTACCCGATGTCGGAGGTGGCGGGCTGCCTGGCACCGCAGGTGGGGGCGCACGCACTGCTCAAGGCCAACGGCGGCCGGGGAGTCCTCCTCGGCGGTGTCGGCGGGGTCGCCAACGCCAAGGTCGTCGTGATCGGCGCCGGGGTCGCCGGCCAGAACGCCGCCAACATCGCGCTCGGCATGGGCGCCGACGTCACCCTGCTCGACACCGACCTCGACAAGCTCCGGATGTCGTTCTGGCGCTACAACAACCGGGTGCACGGGCTGGCGTCGTCGAGGCTGGCGATCCAGGAGCAGGTCCGCGAGGCCGACCTGGTGATCGGGGCGGTGCTCATCCCGGGCGCCGCCGCACCCAAGCTGGTGAGCAACCAGCTGGTCTCGGAGATGAAGCCCGGCTCGGTGCTCGTCGACATCGCCGTCGACCAGGGCGGCTGCTTCGAGGACACCCGCCCGACCACCCACGCGGACCCGACGTTCGCGGTGCACGGCTCCACGTTCTACTGCGTCGCCAACATGCCCGGGGCGGTGCCCAACACCTCCACCTACGCTCTGACGAACGCGACCCTGCCCTACGTCGTCGCGCTGGCCGACAAGGGCTGGCAGCAGGCCTGCCGCGACGACCGCAGCCTCGCCCTCGGCCTCAACACCCACGCCGGCCGGCTCACCAGCGCCCCGGTCGGCGAGGCCGTCGGGATCGCGCCGGTGGCCCTCGACGAGGCGCTGGCCTGACCAGGTGCAGACTCCCGGCCCGTTGGACCGTGCGATCCGCACGTACCTCGACCACCTCTCCGTGGAGAAGGGCCTGGCCGCCAACACGCTCTCGTCCTACCGCCGCGACCTGCGCCGCTACCGGGAGCACCTCGCGGAGGCCGGGATCGACGCGCTCGACGCGGTGTCGGAGGCGACGGTGACCGACTTCCTGGTCCGGCTGCGGGAGGGCGACGCCCGGCACCCCGCGCTGAGCGCCTCGTCGGCGGCGCGCACCGTCGTCGCCGTCCGCGGCTTCCACCGGTTCGCGGTGGCCGACGGCCTGGCGACCGCCGACCCCGCCGCCGCCGTGCGGCCGCCCACCCCGGCCAAGCGGTTGCCGAAGGCGCTGCCCCTGGCCGACGTCGAGGCGATCCTCGAGGCCGCGGGCGCCCCCGGCACGACGCTCGCGCTGCGCGACCGCGCGCTGCTGGAGCTGCTCTACGGCACCGGCGCGCGCATCTCGGAGGCCGTGGGCCTCGACGTCGACGACGTCGACGTCGACGACGCCGAGGGGGTCGTGCTGCTGCGTGGCAAGGGCGGCAAGGAGCGGGTGGTGCCGGTCGGCTCCTACGCCCGCACCGCGCTGTCGGCGTACCTGGTCCGCGGCCGGCCCGCGTTGCTGGCCGAGGGACGGGGGACGCCGGCGCTGTTCCTCAACGCGCGCGGCGGCCGGCTGTCGCGGCAGTCGGCGTGGGCGGTGCTGGTCCGCGCCGCCGAGCGCGCCGGGGTCAGCAAGGACGTCTCGCCGCACACCTTGCGACACTCGTTCGCCACCCACCTGCTCGACGGTGGCGCCGACGTCCGTGTCGTGCAGGAGCTGCTCGGCCACGCGTCGGTGACGACGACCCAGGTCTACACCCTGGTGACGGTCGACAACCTGCGCGAGGTGTTCGCGACCGCCCACCCGAGGGCACGCCATGGCTGACGGCACGGTCGTCGACGGGGCCGACGCGGCCTACGAGCGGGTCCTCGCGCACGCCGAGGCGCGCGGCCTCGAGCTGTACCCGCACCAGGAGGAGGCGATCCTGGAGCTGCTCGCCGGCGACAACGTGGTGCTCGCGACGCCCACCGGCTCGGGCAAGTCCCTGGTCGCGCTGGCCGCCCACATGTTCGCGCTGGCCGAGGACCGGGTGTCTTTCTACACCGCGCCCATCAAGGCGCTGGTGAGCGAGAAGTTCTTCGACCTGTGCGAGGTCTTCGGCGCCGACGACGTCGGCATGCTGACCGGCGACGTGGCGGTCAACGCCGACGCGCCGATCATCTGCTGCACGGCGGAGGTGCTCGCCAACATCGCCCTGCGGGGAGGGGCACCCGCGCCGACGTCGGGCTGGTCGTGATGGACGAGTTCCACTTCTACGGCGAGCCGGGCCGCGGCTGGGCGTGGCAGGTGCCGCTGCTCGAGCTGCCCCAGGCCCAGTTCCTGCTGATGTCGGCCACGCTGGGCGACGTGACCGGGCTGGCCGCCGACCTCACCCGCCGCAACGGCCGGGCGACCGCCGTCGTCCACGACGCGGTGCGACCGGTGCCGCTGAGCTTCTCCTGGTCGCTCACACCGCTCGACGAGACCCTCGAGGAGCTGGTCACCACCGGCCAGGCGCCGGTCTACGTCGTGCACTTTCACCCAGGCGGCAGCCGTCGAGCACGCGACCGTGCTGCTCGCCCGCGGCCGGTTCCAGTCCCGGGCCGAGGCCCGCGAGGAGATCGCCGAGCGGCTGGCCGGCGTCCGGTTCGCGGCCGGCTTCGGGAAGACCCTGTCCAAGCTGCTGCGCAAGGGGGATCGGCGTCCACCACGCCGGCATGCTGCCGCGCTACCGGCGACTGGTCGAGCAGCTCGCACAGGCCGGCCTGCTGACCGTCATCTGCGGCACCGACACCCTCGGCGTCGGCGTCAACGTGCCGATCCGCACGGTGCTGTTCACCGGCCTGGCGAAGTTCGACGGCCAGCGGCAGCGGGTGCTCCGCGCGCGGGAGTTCCACCAGATCGCCGGCCGGGCCGGGAGGGCGGGGTTCGACACCGCCGGCTACGTCGTGGTCCAGGCGCCCGAGCACGTGATCGAGAACGAGAAGGCCAAGGCCAAGGCGGAGGCCCGCAACGCGGCCAACCCGAAGAAGAAGTCGAAGCCGCAGCTGAAGAAGCCGCCCGAGGGCACCGTGGTGTGGACCGAGCAGACCTTCGGGAAGTTGGTGGAGGGCAGGCCGGAGCCGCTGAAGTCGCAGATGAAGGTCGACAACGCGATGCTGGTCAACGTCGCGGCCCGCGAGGAGGACGCCTTCGGCGTCATGCGGCGGCTGATGACCGACAACCACGAGGACCGGCGCGGCCAGCTGCGGCTGGCCCGCCGGGCGGTGCGGCTGGCACGTACGCTCGTCGCCTCCGGCGTGCTCACCCGTCTCGACGAGGTCGACGAGCGGGGCCGGCGCTACGTGCTCACCGAGGCGCTGCCCGACACCTTCGCGCTCAACCAGCCGCTGTCGCACTTCGCGCTCGCGGTCCTCGACGTGCTCGACCCCGCGGTGCCGACGTACACCCTCGACGTCGTCTCCGTGGTCGAGGCCGTCCTCGAGGCGCCGCGGCCGCTGCTGATGGCGCAGCAGCACGCGGCGCGCGGCGAGGCGATCTCCGCGCTGAAGGCCGAGGGCGTGGAGTACGACGAGCGGATGGCGCTGATCGAGGACGTCACCTGGCCCGAGCCGCTCGCGGACCTGCTCGAGCCGCTCTACGAGACCTACCGCGAGCGCCAGCCGTGGCTCTCCCCGGACGCGCTGGTGCCGAAGTCGGTGGTCCGCCAGATGTGGGAGCAGGGCATGGGGTTCACCGACCTGGTCTCCCGCTACCAGGTCGCCCGCTCCGAGGGCCTGGTCCTGCGCTACCTCACCGACGCCTACCGGGCGCTGCGGCAGGTCGTGCCGGCCGCCCGCCGCACCGACGAGCTCGACCTGCTGGTGGGAGTGGCTGGACGAGACCGTGCGACAGGTCGACTCCTCCCTGCTCGACGAGTGGGAGGCGCTCTCCGACCCCGACCACGCCTCCCGCGCCGTCCGCGAGCACGCGCCGCCCCCGCCGCCGCGTCCCCCTGTCGCAGCAGGGCCGGGTGTTCGACGTCATGGTGCGCAACGCGCTGTGGCGCCGCGTGGAGCTGGTCGCCCGCGACGACCTCGACGGCCTGGTCGCCCTCGAGGCGGCCGCCGCCGAGTCCGCGGTGCACCCGCCCGAGACCCCCATGACGCGGGACCGGTGGGAGACCGCGCTCGACGGGTACTACGACGAGCACGACGAGGTCCTCACCGACGCCGACGCCCGCGGGCCGCAGCTGTTCACGTTCGAGGCGGCCGTCGACGGCGTCCGTCGCGCCACCCAGACGCTCCACGACCCCGCCGGCCACCACGACTGGGTCGTCGAGGCGGTCGTCGACCTCGCCGCGTCCGACGAGGTCGGCGAGGCGGTGGTGCTCGTCGACGCCATGCGCAGGCTGGGCGGCTGACCCGGACACCGAGGGTGGTCGCGACCGATCCCGACCGATCCCGACCGATCCCGATCGGCCCGGCGCGCCGCCGCAATGTCGCCGTGTCGACATTGTTGACTGGACGCATCAACTGGTCAGGGCTGTGGGGAAGCAGCCCGTGATGGGTCCGAGGTGGCATGCCGATGATGGGTGGGTTCTTCTAGGTTCGAGCGCGCCGGACATGCCGCCGCGAGCCAGGATCCCGGAAAAGAGCGACGTGACCGATCCCCTTCCCTTCCCTGCCGAGGGCCCGACCGCGACGACGGTCGCCGAGGAGCCCGCTCCGGCCGCCCCGGCCGAGGCGCGGCTCGGCCCGACCGGCCGGCCGATGCCCGAGCTGCCCGACCCCCGCCCGGTGACCGAGCACGGCCCGGCGCGGGTGATCTCGATGTGCAACCAGAAGGGCGGCGTCGGCAAGACGACGACCACGATCAACCTCGGTGCCGCCCTCGCCGAGTTCGGCCGCAAGGTGCTGCTCGTCGACTTCGACCCCCAGGGCTCGCTGTCGGTCGGTCTCGGCCTCAACCCGCACGAGATGGAGCTGACGGTCTACAACCTCCTCCTGGAGCGCGACGTGCGCATCGACGACGTGGTCGTGCCGTCCGGGGTGCCCGGCATGGACCTGCTGCCGTCGAACATCGACCTGTCGGCCGCGGAGGTGCAGCTGGTCCACGAGGTCGCCCGCGAGCAGACGCTGCAGCGGGTCCTGGCGCCGGCGATCGAGCACTACGACGTCATCCTCATCGACTGCCAGCCGTCCCTCGGCCTGCTCACGGTCAACGCGCTCACCGCGTCCGACGGCGTGATCGTGCCGCTGGAGTGCGAGTACTTCGCCCTCCGCGGGGTCGCGCTGCTCAAGAACACCATCGACAAGGTGCAGGAGCGGCTCAACCCCAAGCTCGAGATCGACGGCGTCCTCGGCACGATGTACGACGGCCGCACCCTGCACGGCCGCGAGGTGCTGGAGCGGCTGGTGCAGGCGTGGGGCGACAAGGTGTTCCACACCGTCATCCGCCGCACCGTGAAGTTCAGCGACTCCACCGTCGCCGGCGAGCCGATCACGTCGTACGCGTCGGGTTCCTCGGGGGCCGAGGCCTACCGCCAGCTCGCGAAGGAGGTGGCGCTGCGGTGCCTCGACGCGTGAGCCTGCCCACCGCCGACGACCTCTTCCGCCCCACCGCCGACCCCGGCACCGACCGCCCCGACCGCTCCGATCGCACCGTGCGGGCGGTGCCGGACGCCCCGGAGACCGACCGGTCGGGCACCAAGCGGCCGTCGGGCCGGATCCGGCACGACGAGAAGATGACGGTCTACGTCACCTCGGCGGAGCTGATGGAGATCGAGCAGGTGCGGCTGCGGCTGCGCGGCGAGCACGGCCTGGCGGTCGACCGCGGCCGGTTGGTCCGCGAGGCGCTGAGCCTGGTCCTGGCGGAGTTCGAGGTCAACGGGGAGGACTCCGCGCTGGTCAGGCGACTGCGTGAGTAATCATGCAGTCGTGACCGCAGCAGCCGACGAGACGCCCCGGGGCGGCTTCGAGGTGCGCCTCGACAACTTCGAGGGCCCGTTCGACCTGCTGCTCAACCTCATCTCCAAGCACAAGCTCGACGTCACCGAGATCGCGCTCTCGCAGGTCACCGACGAGTTCATCGCGCACGTGAAGCGCCTCCCCGAGGGCGACCTGGAGGAGACGACGTCGTTCCTGCTGGTCGCCGCGACGCTGCTCGACCCTCAAGGCGGCCCGGCTGCTGCCGCAGGGCGACGTGGAGGACGAGGAGGACCTGGCGCTGCTGGAGGCGCGCGACCTGCTGTTCGCCCGGCTCCTGCAGTACAAGGCCTACAAGCAGGTCGCGGCCGTCCTCGACCAGCGGCTCACCGCGGAGGCCCGGCGCCACCCGCGCGCGGTGGGGCTCGACGAGCGGTTCGCCGGTCTGCTGCCGGAGGTGTTGATCGGGATCGGGCTCGACCAGTTCGCCGCGCTCGCGGCGAAGGCGCTGGAGCCGAAGCCGGAGCCGGAGCTCACCCTCCACCACATCCACGCGCCGGCCGTGAGCGTGCGGGAGCAGGCGGCGATCGTGATGGACCGGCTGCAGCGCAGCGGCACCATGACGTTCCGCGCCCTCTGCGGCGACTCGCCCGACACCCTGACGACCGTCGCCCGGTTCCTGTCGTTGCTGGAGCTCTTCCGCGAGGGGGGCGGTCGCGTTCGACCAGGTGACCGCCCTGGGCGAGCTCACCGTGCGGTGGACCGGCGGCGACGACGTCGACGTGGACGAGATGATCACCGACGAGTTCGACGGCGAGCCGCTGCCGCTGGAGACCGAGCGGCCGGCCGACGACCCAGCCACAGGACCGGCCGACCCGGCCACCGAGGACCAGGAGGGCAGCGCATGACCGAGGAAGCACTCGCCGTACCCGTCGCCGACCTCCGTCCCGCGCTGGAGGCGGTGCTGATGGTCGCCGACGAGCCGCTCGACCAGCGCGCGCTCGCCTCGGCGGTCGGCTACCCGGAGGCCGAGGTGGCCGAGGCCCTGGCCGCGCTGGCGGCGGAGTACGACGAGCAGGGCCGCGGCTTCGAGCTGCGCAACGTGGCCGGCGGCTGGCGGTTCTACACCCGTGAGGAGCTGGCGCCGGTCGTCGAGGCGTTCGTGCTCGAGGGGCAGCAGGCGCGGCTCACCCAGGCCGCGCTCGAGACCCTCGCCGTGGTCGCCTACCAGCAGCCGGTGTCCCGGGCGCGGGTCTCGGCGATCCGGGGCGTGAACGTCGACGGCGTGATGCGGACCCTGCTCAACCGCGGGCTGGTGGAGGAGGCCGGGCAGGACGGCGAGCACGGCGCGACGCTCTACCGGACCACGTCGTACTTCCTCGAGCGGATCGGCGTCGTGTCCCTCGACGAGCTGCCCGAGCTGGCGCCCTACCTGCCCGAGATGGACGACCTCGACGACGAGCTGGAGCCGACGCCGGTCACGGAGGCCGAGCCTGAGCCGGAGCACACCGGGCCGGAGCAGACAGGGCCGGAGCACACCCCATCGCCCGCGGACGACCAACCGTGAGCCGCGACATCCAGACCGACGACGACGGGTTGGTCCGGCTCCAGAAGCTGCTGGCCCAGTCCGGCGTCGCCTCGCGGCGCAGGTGCGAGGAGCTGATGCTCGACGGCCAGGTCGAGGTCGACGGCGAGGTCGTCACCCGGCTCGGCACGAAGGTCGACCCCGCACCGCCGTGGTCAAGGTCGCGGGCCGGCGGCTGCCGCCGGTCTCGGAGCACGTCTACCTGGTGCTCAACAAGCCCCGCGGCGTCGTGTCGACGATGGCCGACCCGGAGGGGCGGCGGACGATCAGCGACCTCGTGGCCGACCGGCCCGAGCGGCTGTTCCACGTCGGCCGGCTCGACACCGACACCTCGGGCCTGCTGCTGCTCACCAACGACGGCGACTTCGCGCACCGGATGGCCCACCCGTCGTACAAGGTGGAGAAGACCTACGTCGCCGAGGTCAAGGGCCGGGTAGCCCGCGGCACCGTCGCCGACCTGATGGCCGGTGTCACGCTCGAGGACGGCCCGGTGCGGGTCCGGCGGGTTCGCGTGGTCGAGGCCGCCGCCGAGCGCTCGATCGTGGAGCTGGTCATCCACGAGGGACGCAACCGGATCGTCCGCCGGCTGCTCGACCAGGTCGGCCACCCGGTGCGGCAGCTCAGCCGCACCCGGTTCGGACCGGTCGAGCTCGGCACGCTCAAGGTCGGCGCCCTCCGCGAGCTGACCAACGACGAGCTCGGGGCGCTGCTGGAGCTGGTCGGTCTCTGACCGTAGGTTGGAGGGGTGGTCGCCCCGGTGCCCGCAGCCCTCCAGCCCTACGTCGTCGCGCGGATCGCCTACGACGTCGAGTTCGGCTCGCCCGGCGTCCACCGGGGCCTGCCCGGCACGACGCTGACCCTGGTGCTCCCGCTCGACGAGCCGCTTCGGGTGTCGTGGCCGCACGCGTCCGGCTCGACGCACAGCGGCTGGTCATCGGTGTCCGGTCTCCACCTGGCGCCCGCGGCCGTCCACCACGGCGGCGCCCAGCGCGGGGTCCAGCTCGCCCTGACCGCCGCCGGCGCGCGGGCGGTGCTCGGCCTGCCGGCCGCCGGCCTGGCGGGCGCGCTCACCGACCTCACCGAGGTCGACGACCTGCCGGCCGCTCTCCGCGACCTCCCCGAGCGGCTGCACGACGCGCCCGGCGACGCCGCCCGCGTCGCCCTCGTCGACCGCACCCTCGCGGGGCTCGTCGCCGCGTCCGAGGACCCCCGGCCGCGGGCCGAGGTCGGCCACGCCCTGGCCCGGCTCACCCGCGGCGAGCGGGTCGCCGCGGTCGCCGACGAGGTCGGCTACAGCCGGCGCCGGCTGAGCACGCTGGTGCGGGCCGAGACCGGGGTGACCCCGAAGGAGTACCAGCGGCTGGCACGCCTCGAGCGGGCTCGGCAGCTGCTCGGCCGGGCGCCGCTGGCGGAGGTGGCGGGCCGTTGCGGCTACGCCGACCAGGCGCACCTCACCCGCGAGTGGACGGCCCTCGCGGGTTGCACCCCCCACCGTCTGGCTGCGCGAGGAGTTCCCATTCGTCCAAGACCGGGACCCGGCGGAGGAGCCAGGATCGGTGGCATGAGCGAGACGACGACTGAGACGACAGGGACGACCGGGACGACAGGGACGACGGGGACGACAGCGGCCGCCGTCCGGGTCTGGCCCGCGTTCGCCTTCCGCGACGCCGACCGGATGATGGAGTGGCTGCGGGCGATCGGGTTCACCGAGCACGCGACGTACCGCGAGGACGACGGCCGGGTCGCCCATGCCGAGTGGCTGTGGCCAAGCGGCGGGGCGATCATGTTCGGCTCCCAGCGCGACGACAGCCCGCTCCACGAGCCGGGCAAGGCCGGCACCTACCTGGTCACCGACGACCCCGACGCGGTCTTCGACGCCGCGGTGCGGGCCGGGGCCACCGTGCAGCGGCCGATGCGCGAGGAGGACTACGGCGGCCGCGGCGGCAGCGTCCTCGACCCGGAGGGCAACCACTGGTCGTTCGGCTCCTACCAGCCCGGCTGAGCCCGACCCGGCGTCGAGCCGCTAACCTCGTGCCGCCGGTTCGGTGGAGCGAGGTGAGGAGCAGCGGTGGCGGTGCGGGCGGTGCGGGGTGCGACCCAGCTGGACGCGGACGACCGCGACCACATGCTCGAGCGGGTGACCGAGCTGGTCACCGACGTCATGGAGGCCAACGGGCTCGACGTCGACGACTTCATCTCCGTCATCTTCACCGCGACCTCCGACCTGGTCTCGGAGTTCCCGGCGTACGCCGCCCGCCGGCTGGGGTTCGGCGAGGTGCCGCTGATCTGCGCCCGCGAGCTGGAGATCGCCGGCTCGATGCCGCGGGTGGTCCGGCTGATGGCGCACGTCGAGACCGACCTGCCGCGCGCCGACATCACCCACGTCTACCTCCACGGTGCTGCGGCGCTGCGCAGCGACCTGACCCGGGTGAGCCGCACGCCCGACGAGTGAGGCGCACCGGTGGGCCACCGGTCGGCCACCGGTAGGGTGGTGGCTCGTGGACGCAGGTGACATCGGCTCGATCGTGGTGGCCGTCGACGGCACCTCGGGGTCGGGCAAGTCGAGCACCTGCCGCGCGGTCGCCGAGCGGCTCGGGCTGCGCTACCTCGACACCGGCGCGATGTACCGCGCCGTGACCTGGTGGATGCTGCAGCACGACGTCGACGTGCACGACGCGGAGGCGGTCGCCGCCCGGGCGGCGGAGCCGCGGCTCGAGTCCGGGACCGACCCGCGCCGGCCCACGATCAGCCTCGACGGCGTCGACGTCTCGGTGGAGATCCGCAGCGACGCCGTCAACGGCGCGGTGTCGCCGGTCAGCACGGTCCCGGCCGTCCGCGAGCGGCTGGTCGCCCTCCAGCGGGAGATCATCGGCGCCGGCGGCATCGTGGTCGAGGGCCGCGACATCGGCTCCGTGGTGTGGCCCGAGGCGGAGCTGAAGGTCTTCCTGACCGCCGACGCCGCAGCCCGCGCCGCCCGCCGCGCCGCGGAGGCCGGGAGCAGCGACGTCGCGGCCACCGAGGCCTCCCTCCTCAGCCGCGACCGGATCGACTCGGGGCGGGCGGTCGCCCCGCTGACCCGCGCCGACGGCGCCGTCCAGGTCGACTCCACCGACCTGACCCTCGACGAGGTCGTCGACCTGGTGGTGGGCCTCGCGACCGCTCCGGCCGACGCCGCACCATGACCCGGGCGTCCGCTCACGTCGAGCGGCCGCGCACCGACCAGGTCCCGCGACCGACGCGGTGGCTCCTCCACGGTGGACGCCCCGCGAGCCGGTGGCTGATCCGCCGCCGCTACGACGTCCACGTCCACCACGCCGAGCGCTTCCCCGCGCGCGGCCCGGTCGTCGTCGCTGGCAACCACGTCGGGTACGCCGACGGGCCGCTGATGGCGATCTTCTCGCCGCGGCCGGTGCACGCGCTGACCAAGGTGGAGATGTTCACCGGGCCGCTCGGCTGGTTCCTGCGGCTGGCGGGGCAGATCCCGATCGACCGGTTCCGCGTCGACCCGGGCGCGGTCCGCACCAGCCTGCGGGTGCTGCGCGACGGCGGTGCCGTGGGCGTCTTCCCCGAGGGCGCCCGCGGGGCCGGTGACCTCGACCGGTTCCACCGCGGGGCGGCGTACCTCGCCATGGTGACCGGCGCCACGGTCGTGCCGGTGACGTTCCTCGGCACCCGCGAGCCCGGTGGCCACACCGACTCGCTGCCGGCCAAGGGCGCGCGGATCGACATGGTCGTGGGGGAGCCGGTTCCCTTCGCCGCCGTACCCTGGCCCCGGGTGCGCGACGAGGTGACCGCCCGGTCGCAGGAGCTGCACCGCGCGATGCTGGCCGGGCTGAGCGCGGCGCTGGACGAGACCGGCCGCAGCCTGCCCGGGCCGCTGCCGCCCGGTGAGACCGAGCCGGACCCCGGCGACGACGTGACGGAGATGGAGCGACATGACTGAGAACGACGTCCCGGCGGAGCCGGCAGGTCCGGCAGAGGCGGGTGCGCCGGACGAGCACGGCGGGCGGGCGCTGGGGCCCGTGCCGGTGCTCGCGGTCGTCGGCCGGCCCAACGTCGGCAAGTCGACGCTGGTCAACCGGATCCTCGGGCGCCGGGAGGCGGTCGTCGAGGACGTTCCGGGTGTGACCCGCGACCGGGTCTCCTACGACGCGGAGTGGAACGGACGGGCGTTCACCCTCGTCGACACCGGCGGCTGGGACCCCGACGCTCGCGGCCTCGCCGAGCGGATCGCCGCGCAGGCGGAGGTGGCGGTCTCGCTGGCCGACGCGACCCTCTTCGTCGTCGACGCCACCGTCGGCATCACCGACGCCGACGAGGAGGTGGTCCGGGTGCTGCGCCGCTCGGGGAAGCCGGTGGTGCTGGCGGCCAACAAGGTCGACGACGAGCGCACCGAGGCCGAGGCCCACGGCCTGTGGAACCTCGGGCTCGGCGAGCCGCACGCGGTGTCGGCCCTGCACGGCCGGGGCTCCGGCGACCTGCTCGACGCGGTGCTCTCGGTGCTGCCCGAGCCGCCGCCGGTGACCGAGACGGAGGTGGGCGGCCCGCGGCGGGTGGCGATCGTCGGTCGCCCCAACGTCGGGAAGTCCTCGCTGCTCAACAAGCTCGCGGGCGAGGAGCGGGTCGTCGTCGACAACGTGGCCGGGACGACGGTCGACCCCGTCGACGAGCTGGTCGAGCTCGGCGGCCGGACGTGGCGGTTCATCGACACCGCGGGCATCCGCAAGCGGGTCAAGGAGGCGTCGGGCCACGAGTACTACGCCTGGCTGCGCACCTCGACCGCCATCGAGCGGGCCGAGGTGTGCGTGCTCGTCCTCGACGGCCAGCAGTCGATCGCCGAGCAGGACGTGCGGATCCTCCAGGCGGTGCGGGAGGCCGGCCGGGCGCTGGTCATCGCGTTCAACAAGTGGGACCTGGTCGACGAGGAGCGGCGCCACTACCTCGACCGCGAGATCGAGCGCGACCTGGTGCAGGTGCAGTGGGCGCCGCGGATCAACATCACCGCCCGCACGGGGTGGCACGTCGACCGGCTGGTGCCCGCGCTCGAGCGGGCGCTGGCGGGGTGGGAGACCCGGGTCTCCACCGGCGCCCTCAACTCCTTCCTCGGCCGGCTGGTGGCCGAGCACCCCCACCCGGTGCGCAGCGGCAAGCAGCCGAAGATCCTCTTCGGCACGCAGGCGCAGTCGGAGCCGCCGACGTTCGTGCTGTTCACCTCGGGCAAGCTCGACGCCGGCTACGAGCGGTTCATCGAGCGGCGGCTGCGCGAGGAGTTCGGGTTCGTCGGCACGCCGATCGTGCTCCAGCAGCGGCCGAGGGAGAAGCGCCGGCGCTGAGGTCGGCTTGATTCCTTCGAACATGTGTTCGAAGATGGCGGGGTGAGCGCGCAGCCCCTCGAGGTGGTCCGCGGGACCGACGGTCCCGCCGGGGTCGTCGCTGCGCTGCGCCAGCGGATCAGCGCCCTCGAGGGCGGGCCGGCCCGGCTCTCCGTGCCCGTGCACCCTGCGCTCGAGGGGCTGGTGCGGCTGCGCACGGGCGCGAGCTACACCGTCGACTCCGCCTCGCTCGCGCTCATGCTCGCCGCGGGCGCTTCGGCGGCGGGGAGTGGGTGGGGTTCGCCGGGTGGCCCGACTTCGGCGCCCAGGCCGCCAGCGACCTCGGGATCGAGCTGCGCCGCACCGTGCTGGTCCCCGACCCGGGCGACCTCTGGCTCGAGGTCGCCGCCGCGCTCGTCGACGTGCTCAAGGTGGTCGTGCTCAAGCCGGCCGGCCGGGTCGACCCCAAGTCCGCCTCGGTGCTCGACGCCCGCCTGCGGGCCAGGTCGGCGGTGCTCGTCGTGTGGGGCGACTGGCCGCGTCCGGAGGCGAGGCTGAGCGCGGAGCGGGTGGCGTGGCAGGGCCTCGACCGGGGGCAGGGGCCGGTTGCGGGCGCGCGACGTGCGGGTCGTCGTACGCCGTGGCGGCGGCGCCGCGGCCGCGAGGGAGGTGCGGTTCCCGGTGGCGGACGAGCGGCGGCCGGCGTGACGCGGGTGCTCGTCGCCTGGTGCCCGGACTGGTCGGTGGTGGCCGCCCTGGCCGAGGCGGCCGAGGCGGGTGCGACCGCCCTCAGCAGCGCCCAGCCCGCGGCGGTGCTGTCCAACAACGTCGTCGAGGTCTGCAACGGCCCGGCCCGGTCCGCGGGCGTGCGGCGCGGCCAGCGCCGGCGCGACGCCCAGGCCCGGTGCCCCGAGCTGGTGCTGCTGCCGGCCAACCCCGACCGCGACGCGCGCTACTTCGAGCCGGTGCTCGCCACGGTCGAGGAGCTCCGGCCGGGCGTGGCGCCGATCCGCCCCGGGCTGCTGGCCGTGCCCGCTCCGGGCCGCTACTTCGGCGGCGAGCCCCACGCCGCCGCCCTGGTCGCCGAGCACCTCGTGGCCGCCGGGGTGTGGGACTGCCGGTTCGGGGTGGCCGACGACCTGTTCACCGCCGAGCAGGCCGCCCGCCGGGCTGCGGTCCAGGACTGCGTCGTGGTGCCGCCGGGAGGCGCGGCGGAGTTCCTCCGCCCGCTGCCGGTGCAGGTGCTCGGCCACGCCTCCGACGGGGCCATCGGTGCCGCCGGGTCCGAGGCGGCCGAGGGCCGCGAGCTGGCCGACCTGCTCCGCCGGCTCGGCCTGCCGACCCTCGGCGACTTCGCCCGGCTCGGGGCCGCGGAGGTGAGCAACCGGTTCGGTGCCTACGGCCTGGGCGTCTGGCGGCGCCTCCACGGCAGTGCCGCCACCCCGCTCGGCTCCCGCACGCCGCCACCCGAGCTGGCGTGCGAGGTCGGTTTCGAGCCGCCCCTGGAGTCGGCGGAGGCGGTCTGCTTCAGCGTCCGCACGACCGCCGAGCGGTTCGTCCAGGGGCTCGCCGACCGCCAGCTGGTGGCCGTCGGGGTGCGGGTCGAGGCGGAGTTCAGCGACGTGGGCGGCGTCGGGGTCTCCTCCCGCACCTGGCTGCACCCGCGCTGCTTCACCTCCCGCGACCTGGTCGACCGGGTGCACTGGCAGCTGCAGGGGCGGGCGGAGCGCTCCGCAGCCGTCGCGACGCCGGGTCGGTCACGGCGCCGGTCGAGCGGGTGCGCTTCCTGCCCGAGGCGGTCGAGCCGGCCGCCGACCACGCCGATGCGCTGTGGGGCGGCGGGGCCGAGGAGCAGGTCACCCGTGGTGTGGCGCGGGTGCAGGCGATGGTCGGCTACGACGCGGTCCGGGTGCCGGTGCTCCAGGGCGGCCGCGGCGTCGCCGACCGGCAGGCCCAGGTGCCGTGGGGGCGACCGGTCGGCCTGCGGCCGCTCGACCGCCCGTGGCCGGGGCGGGTCCCCGGTCCCGCACCGGCCCGGGTGTTCGCCGAGGCGCTCCCGGCCGAGGTGGTCGACGCCGACGGACGGCCGGTCGGCGTCACCGAGCGGGGGGTGGTCAGCGGCGAGCCCGCCCGGTTCCGGGTCGACGCACGCGCCGACACGGCCCGCGACGCGCGCGCCGACACGGCCCGCGACGCGCGCGCCGACATGGCCCGCGACGCACGCGGCCGGCGGTGGTGGCCGGTCACGTCCTGGGCCGGCCCGTGGCCGGTCGACGAGGGGTGGTGGCTGGAGGAGGGCGACGGTGGACTCGCGGCCCGGTTCCAGGTCGTCGGCGTCGACGGGCGTGCCTGGCTGCTCGTGTGCCGCCGCAGCGGATGGGAGCTCGAGGCGGCCTACGACTGACGGCGGTTTTCCCGCCTGCGGGCCTCCTTGCCGGACATATTCCCCGGACGTAGCGTGGGAGCAGGGACGTCCACCGACGTACGTCGACCCACGGAGGCCACAAGCCATGTTCGAGGAAGCCCAGCTGTACTCCCCGGTCACCACCGGCGAGGACGGCAGCGTCACCGTCCACCTCGGTGACGACCACCCCGGGGTCAACGACCCCGCCTACCGCGCCCGCCGCAACGACATCGCGAGCGCCGCGCTCGCCTGGAGCCCGGGCCGGCCGGTGCCGCGCATCGACTACACCGACACCGAGCACGAGGTGTGGCGCACCGTGTGCGAGCACATCGCGCCGCTGCACGAGAAGTACGCCTGCCGCGCCTACCTCGACGCCGTCGCCGCGCTCGACCTGCCCCGCGACCGGGTGCCGCAGCTCGACGAGGTCACGGCCGGCCTGCAGCCGCTGACCGGCTTCTCCTACGTCCCGGCGGCCGGCATCGTGCCGCTGGAGGAGTTCTACGGCTCCCTCGAGGACGGCTTCTTCCACTCGACGCAGTACCTCCGCCACCACGCCGTCCCGCTCTACACGCCCGAGCCCGACCTGATCCACGAGGTGATCGGTCACGGCAACCTCCTCGCCGACCCGCAGGTCGCCGAGGTGAAGCGGCTCGCCGGCGCCGCCGCTCGCCGGATGCAGACCCGCGCGGGACTGCAGATGGTGGCCGACGTCTTCTGGTTCACCATCGAGTTCGGCGTGCTCCACGAGGGTGGGGAGCTGCGGGCCTACGGCGCGGGCATCCTGTCGTCGTACGGCGAGATCGAGGAGTTCCGCGGCATGCAGATCCGGCCGCTGGACTTCGCCGAGATGGCGACGATCGACTACGACATCACCCACTACCAGCAGGTGCTCTTCGCCGCGGAGTCCTTCGCGCACATGGTCGACACCGTCGGCGCGTTCTTCGCCGAGTGCGACGACGACACGCCGGCCCGGCTCGGCGTGCCCGAGAAGGCGAAGGCGCACTGACGGGCGGTCGACGCCACAATGGGCGGGTGATCCCGCACGTCGTGATGTGGCCGGTCGACGACTGGCCGGAGGCGGCCGCCGCGTGGCGGCGGGCCGAGGAGCTCGGCTTCGACACCGCGTGGGTCTACGACCACCTGGCGTGGGGCGGGCACACCCCCGTGGGACGACGCCTACGCCACCCTGGCCGCGGGTCGCCGCGACGACCACGACGATCCGGCTCGGCACGCTCGTGACCTCCGCCCAACTTCCGCATCGCCGGTGCCCACCGCCTCCGCGGTGCGGACGATCGACCGGATCTCCCAGGGCCGGCTCACCCCGGCATCGGCGCCGGCGGCATGGCGCACACCTCCGACGGCGACGTCCTCGACCGCGACTGGTCGCCGCGGGAGCGGGCCGACCGGTTCGTGGAGGGGTCGGCCAGCTCGACGCGCTGCTGACCGGGGGAGTCCGTCTCGGTGCGCGGCGACCACTGGTCGGCGCGCGACGTCACCATCGCGCCTCGGGCTGGTGCAGCAGCGGCCGCCGTTCTGGATCGCGGCCAACGGTCTGCGGGGCATGCGGCTGGCTGGTGCGCCACGGGCAGGGCTGGATCGCCAACCCGCAGACCGACGACCCGCTCGGCGAGGTGCGCGGCCAGGTCGACCGGCTCGGCGAGCTCTGCACGGAGGCCGGCCGCGACGTCGCCGGGATGCGCCGGCTGCTGCTGACCGGGTTCACCGACGAGCCGTGGCTCGCCTCGCCGGCGGCGTACGACGACCTCGCCGGCCGCTACGCCGGAGGCCGGGATCACCGACGTCGCCCTGCACCTGGCCGCGACCCGGCACCCGGTGGGAGTCGGACCCCCGACGTCCTCGCGGCGATCGCCGGCGCTGACCGCTGAGCCGGCGTTTCATACGGGTCGACCGGCGGCCGGATCCGGCCACCGTGGTTCCTTGCGGCGCGGGGCGAGGAGCGGATAGAAACTCTGGACCGGCCCATTGAATGGTTTCATCTCGGGAGGACCCTCGATGCCGTCACGCCGTCGTACCGCCATCGCCGCGGGATGCGCCGCGAGCGCTCTCGTCGCCGCCCTGCTCGGCACGGCCCCTGCCGCCAGCACCGCCGCCGCGGCCGCCGACGACGACGGGCCGATGCTCGGCCTGCCGTCGCCTCGGAGGCCCAGAAGTACGTCCTGGCGCCGCGCAGCCGAACGGTCCGCCCGCGGCGGGTCGCCGACGTCACCCGCCACAACCACGACTTCGTCACCGCGGCGTCGCGGACCTTTCGAGACCGCCGCCCACGGGCTGCGGTCCGGCACCAGCGACGTCGCTACCGTCGCCGGCGTCCCGGTGCGGCGGGCCGGGGCCGGCCGTCCGGGCGGCTGGTTCTCCTACGATGCTGCGGGTGCCGAAGCGGAAGGCGTTCCGCTGCGCGTCGAGGGAGGCCGGGAGCGCCGACGCGCGCTACGACGTGCTCGTCGAGGGGCGACGGGTGCACACGCGCCGGATGTCCTCTACGCCGCGCAGGCGCGCCCCATCGGCCTGACCCACTACGACGTCCAGGTGCCGGCGCGCTCGTGAGGTCGGGCCGGGTCACCGTGTCACCTTCCGCAACCGCCGCCAACCCCGGCGACGGTGCGCGGATCGCGAGCGTGTGGGCCAGTGGGGCGAAGGACGCCCGCCTCGCCCAGTACGGCGGCACCGTCCGCGCCCCGGCCGGCGCCTTCCGCGGAGTGAGCATCGACGCCCGGTCCGACTTCTTCGGACGGCCCTACGTGGTCTACGACTTCGGCCGCGAGGTCGGCGGCACGATCTCCCTCGACGTCCGCGACGTGAAGCGCCGGCCGCGCCTGGGGCTGGCGTTCAGCGAGTCCGACACCTTCCTCACCACGCAGTCCGACTTCAGCCAGGACCCCTCTCCGCATCGCCACCGAGACCCACTACTTCCGACCCACCAAGGCGGGCGAGCTGGAGGACCCGGTGATCCGCGGTGGCTTCCGCTACCTGATGGTGTTCCCTCGACGGCCGCGGCTCGCTGCGTCTCCGCCGACCTCGCCCTGGACTTCACCGCCGACCCGGCCAACCCCGCCCGGCGCGGTACGAGGGCGCCTTCCTCTCCAGCGACGACACCCTCAACCGGCTGTGGTACTCCGGCGCCTACACCACGCAGATGTCGACGATCCCGTCCGACACCGGTCGTCCCTACCCGGCGACGCCCGGCCCGGTCCGCAACGACGTGGTGGTCGCGCAGGGTGACGTCTTCCTCTCCGACGGCGCCAAGCGCGACCGCTACGACTGGGGCGGCGACAACGTCGTCTCCAACGTCGTCAGCTACCTCACGACCGGCCAGGACGGTGCCGGCCGAGAACGCCCTCGAGTGGTTCTCCGCCAACCCGAGCCCGGAGGGCCAGATCCCCGGCGTCTACCTGCCGGAGCCGAGCGGGTTCACCTACAACTGGGGCGAGTACGCCGCCTGGTGGATGCAGAACTACTGGAAGCACTACCTCTACACCGGTGACCGCGCGTTCCTCGAGGAGTGGTTCCCGGCGCTGCAGGACAACGTCGCGTGGGTGGAGTCCCCGCGTCGGCGACGACGGGCTGTGGGACGTGCCGGACGGGGCGTCGGGCCACTGGGGCTACGGCCAGGCCGGCAAGGGAGGCCTACGACAACATCGTCTACGTCCACACGCTGGCCTCGGCCGCCGACGCCGCCGAGGAGCTCGGCCACGACGACCTCGCCGAGGAGTGGCGCGGCTACGCCGACCGCACGGCGGACGCGGTGAACGAGACGCTGTGGGACGACGAGGCGGGTGCCTACGTCGCGATCGCCGGCTCGCCGGCCCACCCGCTGGACGCCAACGCGCTGGCCGTCGCCTCCGGCGTCGCCGGTCCGGACCGGGCCGAGCGGGTGCTCGACTTCATCCAGGGCGAGCTCGCACGCCGTACGGCGACGTCGCCACCGACACCACGGAGGGGGACCGCGGTCCCCCGACTACATCAGCCCGTTCGTCGCCGGCCACGAGCTGCAGGCGTTCGCCGCGGCGGGCGACACCGAGGGGGCGATGGACGTGCTCCGCCGCACCTGGGGCCACATGCTGCGGGGCGACAGCACCGGGACCTTCTGGGAGACCGTCTCGCCGGAGGGCGAGCTCGGCCTGGGGTCCCACACGAGCATGAGCCACGGCTGGGCGGCCGCGCCGACCAGCTTCCTGACCGAGCACACGCTCGGTGTGACGCCGACCGCAGCAGGCTACGAGTCCTTCGACGTCTCGCCGCAGCCCAGCGAGGGCCTGAGTGGGCGCAGGGCGCCGTGCCGACGCCGCAGGGCACCATCCGCACGGCCTGGCGGCGCACCGCCGACGGCGGCTTCCGCCTGGTCGTGGAGGCCCCGCCGGGGACCACCTACACCGCGACCGTGCCCGCAGCGGCCACCGCCGAGGTCCGGGTCGACGGCGAGAAGGCGGACCTGTCCCGCACGAGCGGACCGGCCACCCTCTCCGGACTGTCCCGCACGACGACCATCACCGTCGAGCCGAGGAGCTGACATGCACCGCACGACGTACCGTCTCCGTCTCGCCGCGGCGGCCTGCCACCGGCATCGCCGTCCTCGCCCCGCTGAGCGCCGGCGCCGTCCCGGGCGACGCCGCGAGCGCGGCGGCCGCCCCGACGGCGGTCACCGCCGCTGCGCCCTCTGAGCCCGCTGAGCCCGCTGAGCCCGCGCAGCGCTCGGCACCGTCGGCGCCCGGCAAGGGGGAACCCGTGGCGCGACCAGGGCTACCGGCCGGCCCGCGGGCAGTGGCAGGACTACGTGCTCGCGCCGGCCCGCCGCACCGTCCGCGCCGAGTCCGTCGAGCTGGCCCGCGCGCGGGGTGGGGGCATCGACGGCGCGGTCCGCGACGTGCTCCCGCGCCGACGGCGACACCGTGCGGATCACCAGCCCCGGTGACCGGACGCAGTCACCGATCGTGGTCGTCGACTTCGGCAAGGAGGTCTCCGGCCCGGTGCAGGTGCGGGTGACCGGCGCCTCGGAGGAGCGACCCGGGCTGCGCGTCTGCTACAGCGAGTCGCTGCAGTACCTCGCCCGCTTCCCCGGCCAGAACGACGGCCAGGCGGCGCACGCGCCCGGGTGCGACACCGCCAACATCTGGAACGGGTTCCCCGGCCAGCCCTACACCTACGACTCCGACAGCCACGCCCTGCCGCTCGCCGAGGCCGAGCTGCCTGCGCGGCTGACCGACCCGGTCCTCCGCGGCGGCTACCGCTACGCCACGTTGTTCCTCGACGGACCGGGCTGGGTCGAGGTCGACGAGGTCCGGATGCGGTTCACCGCCGCGCCGGGGCAGGGCGACCGCCTCCGCGACTACCGCGGTCACTTCCTCTCCAGCGACCACCTGCTCAACAAGATCTGGTACGCCGGCGCCTACACCGTGCAGATCAACACCGACCGGCCGGACACGGCCAAGAACTGGCCGTACGAGCCCGGCGAGCCGGACCACGCCGACGACGTCGTGCCGCACGCCGACCCCGACACCGACGTCATCTACGACGGCGGCAAGCGGGACCGGATCATCTGGCAGGGCGACCTCGCCGTCCAGGCGCCGGTGGTCTGGCTCTCGACCGGTGACGAGGCGGCGTTGAAGAACTCGCTGAGCTCGCTCGCCGCCCAGCAGCTCGACGACGGCTACGTCCCCGCGGCCAGCCTGGTCGGCCAGCACAACCAGAACGAGCTGCGCAACTACGGGGAGTACGTCACCTGGTTCGTCTCCAACATGGCCGAGCACCACCGCTGGACGGGCGACGAGCGCTACCTGCGCCGCTGGTGGCCGGCGATGGAGCGCGCGGTCGCGTGGTTGGAGGAGCAGCGCGACGACACCGGGCTGCTCTCGATGGAGGCGTCCGGGTCGTGCGGCCACTACGGCTACCGCAACTGCGGCCACGAGACCTACATCAACGCCCTCTACGCCAGGAACCTCGACCAGTTGGCCGCCCTCGCCCGGCCGGCGGGCGAGCGCGCCGCCGCGGCCGGGTACGCCGCCCGCGCCGACGAGGTGCGCCGGGCGATCAACGACCAGCTGTGGGACGCGGAGGCCGGCGCCTACCGGCTGTCGACCGAGATCCCCTCGGCCTACCCGCAGGACGGCAACGCGGCGGCGGTGCTGGCCGGGGTCGCGAACCGATCGAAGGCGCGCCGCGCGATGACCCACCTGCGGCGCAACTCGTGGGGCGACATCGGCTCGCTCACCGTGTCGCCGTCGACGCCGAACGCCTCGCTCAGCCCGTTCTACGCGCCGCTGCCGAGCTGGTTCGAGGTCGACGCCCGGCTGACCGCGCCCGGGAGCACGCCGCTGCAGCAGCAGAGCGCGTTCACGCTGATGAAGCGCTTTGGGGCTGGCAGCTGCGGCAGGACCCGGGCTCGACGTTCTGGGAGCACGTGCAGCCGAACGGCGACCCGAACCTCCAGCAGTTCTCCAGCCTCGCCCACGGGTGGGGCGCGGGGCCGACCGCGAGCCTGTCGACCCACGTGCTGGGCGTGAACCCGCTCGCTGACGGCTTCGCCCGGTTCCAGGTCGCGCCGCGGCCGGGCTCGCTGCGGTGGGCCGAGGGCACGGTGCCGACGCGGCACGGCAAGGTGCGGTTGGCCTGGACCAACCGCGGGCGGGTCTTCGACGCCCGGCTGCGGGTGCCGGCCGGCACCCGGCCGACGTTCGTCTCGCCGGTCGCCGGCAAGCGCGTGAAGGTGGTCGTCGACGGCCGCACCGTGTGGAACCGCGGGGAGCTGCGCGGGCGTGCGTCACTGGTCGACGGGAAGGTGGTCGTCAGCGGCCTCCGCCCGGGCCGGCACCGGATCACCGTGACCCGGCTGCGGACGCCGCGGCCCACCGCCGACGTGTCGCTGTCGCCGGCGAGCACGGTCGCGGAAGCAGGCGACGTGCTGGCCTTCGACGCGACGGTGACGGCGCGCGCACCGGGCAGGTTCACCGGCAGGCTGGTGTTCCAGGCGCCCGACGGCTGGGAGCTCAGCCGTGAGTCCGCCGCGGTCCGGCTCGACAGCAGGGGCCGGGTGACCGAGCGCAGCTACCGGTACTTTCGTGCAGGTGCCGGACGACGCGAGGTCCGGCACCAGCCGGGTGGGCGCACGGCTGAAGTGGCGTGGCGGCTCCGACTCCGACAGGTCGAGCGTGCGCCTGAGCCGCACCGAGACCATCTCGGACTTCGAGGGCGACACCGACGGCTGGGAGGCAGGGGGAGAACGTGCGGTCGGTCTCCAGCGTCGGCGCGTTCGCCAACGGCCCCGGCCGCCCGTACGCCGGCACCGGCGCGCTCGAGGCGGTCGCGGAGGCGGTGCCGGGGGAGGAGCCGCGGTGGGTCCACCTGGAGCCGGAGACGCCGCTCGACCTCGGCGACGCCCGGTCGCTGCTGGTGCGGTTCGACTCCTACGGAGGCGCCCCGGGTGCGTCGGGCTACGAGGTCGTCGTACGCCTGACCGGCGTGCAGGGCGAGCCGGTCGAGGAGTCGTTCGCGGTGTCCGCGGACACCTGGAACACCCTCGAGGTCGACCTGGCCGGCTGGGCGGGCAAGGACGCGGTCCGGCGGATCGACGTCGGCTTCCGCGCGGTGGGCAGCACGGTGCAGTGGCAGCCTCGGTTCCAGCTCGACCAGGTGGAGTGGGCCGGCTGACCGAGCGGCGGGTTCACACTCTTGAACTGACCCGTGGTTGTGTTCACGGTTCTGGACAGGGTTCTTGACTCTGTGTGACTGGCGCCATAGGTTCTGACGGCCAGCGCGGAGCCGAGCCGGCCTGCGCGCGCCGACCGAGCCGAGGAGCCCGATGAACCCCAGGTCCGCCCGAGGACGCACCACCGTGCGCCGCAGCTCACCCGCGCCGTCACCGCCGTCGCCGCCCTCGCGGTGGCGCTTCCCGCCCTCGCCGCTGCGACGGCGTCGCCGGCCACGGCGGCCCCCGGCGACGAGGTGATCGCCTGGGTCGAGGTGGAGGACGGCGTGATCAGCGGCGGCCCGGCCTTCAACTCCGGCGACCACGGCAACTACTCCGGCAGGGGCTCCTACACGTTCCGCGAGACCGGGATGATGTCGACGATGACGGTCACCGCCCCGGAGGCCGGCACCTACCCCATCTACGTCCGCTACGCGGCAGGTCCCCTGAGCCCCGGTGAGAACGTGACCCGCTCGATGGGCCTGCTCACCAACGGCGGCGACCGGCAGCAGCTGAGCTTCCCGATGACCAGCACGGCCGACTGGGAGGACTGGGACTTCCAGACGGGCCAGGTCACGCTCGAGGCGGGCACCAACACGATCGCCCTCGAGTGCGACCGGGCGATCGACTTCTGCCGGCTCAACTTCGACGCGATCCAGGTCGGCGGCCCGGCCCCCCGACCCGTGCGACGCGGTCGAGACCGAGGAGGGCTACACCAGCCTCTTCGACGGCACCTTCGCGTCCTTCGACGGCTGGCGCAAGGCCGGCGCCGGCGGCTTCGGCCGGCAGACCGATTGCACCATCGAGAGCGACCGGGGCCGCGGCGCGACCTGGTTCACCCAGCAGCAGGCGGCGCCGTACACGCTGCTCGTCGACTGGAAGCGCATGGGCGGCGACGACGACTCCGCCGTGCACGTGGCGTCCACCAGCCGCAGCGGCTCGGACCCGGTGGGCGGGGTGAGCGTCCGGATCGGCGCCGACACCGGCACCGGTCCGCACGGCCGCCGGCGTCGACCACGCCCCCGACGCGGCGGCCGTCGCGGCAGCCGAGAACCCGGCCGAGGAGTGGAACACCTTCCAGATCGAGGTCTCGACGACGCAGGTGGTCGTGCGGCTCAACGGCACCAAGGTCAACACCTACGAGGGTTCCGTCCCGGCGAACGGGTTCGTCGGCCTCGAGAACCGCAACCTCACCGACGAGGTCCGCTACCGGAGCATCCGGATGAAGTCCGGCATCGACCCGGAGGTCGTGCCCTCGACCACCACGCTGAGTGTCGACCCGGCCGCGGTGGCGGTGCGGCGCGGCACCGCGAACGTGTCGGTCGACGTCGCCTCGGAGGCTGGGACGCCCACCGGCGAGGTCGAGATCTACGTCGACAACGTCCTCGCCTCGACCGTCGAGCTCGCCGACGACGGCACGGCGACCGCCAGCGTCGGTCCGTTCCCCACCGTCGGCACCCGGTCGGTCAGCGCCCGCTACCTCGGCGACGCCACCACCGAGCCCAGCGCCAGCGAGGCCGCCACCGTGTCGGTCCGCAAGGCCACGGCGAAGGTCGCCGCCAAGGCCGCTCCGAAGAAGGTGAAGGCGGGCGTCACCAAGGCCCGGCTGGTCGTCGCGGTCCGCGCCCCCGGCTTCACGCCGACCGGCAAGGTGCGGGTCAAGATCAACAAGCTGATCGGCAAGAAGAACTACGTCGGCAAAGCTGCGCAACGGCAAGGTCACCATCCGGCTCGCCCGCTTCCAGAGGGCCGGCACCGCCAAGGCGACCGTGACCTACCTGGGCGACGCGCTCGCCACCAAGGGCTCCACCACCGTGCGGATCAAGGTGGTCAAGCGGGGTCGGCGGTAGGGATTCGTCCCAGGCTGCGCAGATTCATCAAGGTATGTCGGTGAACCGGCACTTCCCACGGTGGGTACGCCGTGGGAAGTGCGGTTCCGGCTGCATCCCTTGATGAACCTGCGGCAGGCGAGACGCGATCAGGCACGGCGCGGAGACTCCGGCGACACCTCGCGATCTGCCGCGTCGGGGCTTCACCACCGAGCTGACCCTCGACCGCGCCGGCCGCCGGGTCGCCTTCTCACCGTGCTGCCACCCGCGCCTGCCCACGCTGGTGGTCGCGGACGTGCGGAGCGGCAAGGTGCGGAAGCCGCTCGCCCGCCACCGCCGGATCGACTTCGTCGGCGGCATCGGCTGGTCGCCGGACGGCCGGCGGATCGCCTTCGAGGGGGACCACCGGGAGCTACCCCGATCGCTGGACCTGGCTGTGGACCATCCGCCCCGACGGCACGCGGTTGCGCCGCGTGCTGCGGCTGGGGCGGGTCGACGACGACACGATCATCAACGACGCCCTCGGCTGGACCCGGGCTGGAATCGTCTACTCCGACGGCCGGCACCTCCGGTCGGCGCGCAAGGGCCGGTCGCGGCTGGTCCTGCGAGGAGCGATCTCGGTCCGCATCTCCGGTGACGGCAGGCGCATCGTCACCGAGCGGTGGCTGGGCGGCCGCCGAGGATGGTGGATTGGCGATCCCGCTGGCACTCGTCAGCGGCGCCTCCCGGTGAGCGCCGCGGCCGGTCCTCGCGCCGCGGGGTACTACGACCTTACTCCCAACCACGACGGCACGGCACTGCTGGCCTGGCGCGCTGCGCCCGGCGACGACGGGGGAGACGCGGTCGTGACCTGGCCGGTCGGCGGCGACCCCGAGACGGACCACGTCGCGGCGCCGTTCGGGTACGCGCCGGTGGCAACGTGGAACTGAGCGACCGTCGCTCAGCCCTGTGTTCGAACACGCGTTCGACTAGAGTTGGTCCATGGACGCCACCCTTACCGCCGACAGCGTCCGGGGCCTGACCCGGAGCATCGCGGCGGGTGCGCGGCCGGACGACCCGGCCGAGCTCGTCGACCTGCTGGGCGCCCTGGAGGAGCTCAAGTCCGCGGCGTGCGCGGTGCAGGCGGAGACGGCGGTCGACTACGACGCGGCTCGCCGGCGGGCGGAGTCCGAGCAGGGCGTGCCCGCGCGTCGGCAGGGCCGCGGTGTCGCGGGGGAGGTGGCGCTGGCCCGGCGGGGAGTCGCCGCACCGGGGCCGGGTGCTGCTGGGGCTGGCCACGACGCTGTGCGGGGAGATGCCGCACACCCTGGCCCGGCTCAAGGACGGCACGCTCAACGAGTTCCGCGCCCTGCTGCTGGCCCGTGAGACGGCCTGCCTGACCGCGGAGCAGCGCGCCTTCGTCGACGACGAGGTGTGTGCCGACCCCGCCGCGCTCGACGGGCTCGGCACGCGCAAGCTGGTCGCGCGGGTCAAGCGGCTGGCCTACGAGATGGACCCGAAGAGCGTGGTGCGACGCTCGGCCAACGCCGAGTCCGACCGGCGCGTCACCGTGCGACCGGCGCCGGACACGATGACCTACGTGACCGGGCTGCTGCCGGTCGCCCAGGGAGTGGCGGTCCACTCCGCGCTCGGCCGTGACGCCGACGCGCTCCGTGCCCAGGGCGACCCGCGGTCCCGCGGGCAGCTGATGGCCGACCTGCTCGTCGCCCGGGTCACCGGAGCCGACCTGGTGCCCGACGCGCCGACCCCGGTGCCGGTCACCGTCAACCTGACCATGTCGGACGCGACACTGGCCGGTGGGCACGCCGCCGCCGAGGTCGGCGCCGACGGCGTGGTGCCGGAGGTGGTGCCCGCCGAGGTCGCCCGGCTGCTGGCCGCCCGCGCCCTGACCAACGGGCTCGCCTCCTGGATCCGCCGCCTCTACGTCGACCACACCGGCCGGCTCGTGGGGATGAGCAGCCGGCAGCGGTTCTACGCCGACGGACTGGCCGACTTCCTCGCCCAGCGTGACCTCGGCATCTGCCGCACCCCCTACTGCGACGCCCCCGTCCGCCACCGCGACCACGTCACGCCGACCGCCGAGGGCGGGGAGACCGCCGCCGACAACGGCCAGGGGCTCTGCGAGGCCTGCAACCACATCAAGCAGGCCACCGGCTGGCGACAACACACCGTCGCCGACGGGCTGCGCCACGAGGTCGTGACCATCACCCCCTCCGGCCACCGCTACCACAGCACCGCGCCACCACCACCCGGCTGGCGCGAACCCCGGTACGTCGAGACCCGCCCCGGGGTCTACTCACTCGTCGCCTGAGGCACCGCCATGGGATGGAGCAACCCCCCGGTCCCGTGGCGGGAGATCGAGCGCCGCCTGTCCGGCCGGACCCCCGGTGCCGAGGACGCGCCGGTGTCGCGCCGCAAGCGTGCCCGGCTCGACCCCGAGCCCGTGGAGCGGGCCGCGGCCGGCACGCCGTATGCCGAGCTCCACAGCCACAGCCACTTCAGCTTCCTCGACGGCGCCAGCTCGCCCGACGACCTGGTGCGGGAGGCCGCCCGCCTCGGGCTGAGCGCGATCGCCCTCACCGACCACGACAACTTCGCCGGCGCCCCGCTCTTCGCCGAGGCCGGCGCGGCGTACGGCATGCCGACCGTCTACGGCGCCGAGCTCTCCCTCGGCCTGACCGCGCCGCAGAACGGCGTCCCCGACCCCGAGGGCCGGCACCTGCTCCTGCTCGCCCGGGGCGTCGAGGGCTACCACCGGCTCGCCGCCGCGATGACCGACGCCCACCTGCGCGGCGACGAGAAGGGGCAGCCGGCCTACGACCTCGACGAGCTGACCGACCGCGGCCGCGGCCACTGGGTGGCGCTCACCGGCTGCCGCAAGGGGATGCGCACCCCGGAGGCGGTCGACGACCTGGTCGACCGGTTCGGACGCGACCACGTCGTCGTCGAGCTCTCCGGGGTCGGCAGGCCGGGTGACGACGAGGTCAACGACGCGCTGGCCGCTCTCGCTCGCGACCGCGGCCTGCCCACCGTCGCCACCGGCAACGTCCACCACGCCACGCCGGGCAAGCGGCGCCTGGCCGCGGCGATGGCGGCGATCCGGGCCCGCCGCAGCATCGCCGAGCTCGACGGGTGGCTCGACCTCTCCGGGTCCGCCCACCTGCGCAGCGGCGACGAGATGGCCCGGCTGTTCGCGCGGCACCCGGGAGCGGTGGCGCGGTCGGCGGAGCTGGCGGCGGAGCTGGCGTTCGACCTCCGCAGGGCCTCGCCCCCGGCTGCCCAAGCAGGGCATCCCCGACGGGCACACCCCCAGCAGCTGGCTGCGGGAGCTGACCGAGCAGGGCTTCCGGGAGCGGTACGCCGGCACCGACCACGAGCGGGCCGCCCGCGCGCGGGTCGACGCCGAGCTCGAGGTCATCTGCCGCAAGGACTTCGCCGGCTACTTCGTGATCGTCCACGACATCGTCGCCTTCGCCCGCAGCCGCGGCATCCTCTGCCAGGGGAGAGGGTCGGCGGCGAGCTCGGCGGTCTGCTTCGCGCTCGGGATCACCGCGATCGACGCGGTCTACTACCAGCTGCCGTTCGAGCGGTTCATCTCCGAGCACCGCGAGGAGGAGCCCGACATCGACGTGGACTTCGACTCCGACCGGCGCGAGGAGGTCATCCAGTGGGTCTACGACACCTACGGCCGTCACAACGCCGCCCAGGTGTGCAACATCGTGAGCTACCGCCCCCGGATGGCGGTCCGTGACGCCGCCAAGGCGCTCGGGTTCTCCACCGGCCAGCAGGACGCATGGTCCAAGACGGTCGACGGCTGGTCGAGCGTGGTCGAGGGGGGAGGGGATCCCCGACCAGGTGGTGACGCTCGCCGGTGAGCTGCTGTCGGCGCCCCCGCCACCTCGGGATCCACTCCGGCGGCATGGTGCTCACCGAGCGGCCGATCGGCGAGGTGTGCCCGATCGAACGGGCCCGGATGCCGGGCCGCACGGTGCTGCAGTGGGACAAGGACGGCTGCGAGTCGATGGGGCTGGTGAAGTTCGACCTCCTCGGCCTCGGCATGCTCGGCGCGCTCGACCACATGATGCGGCTGATCGAGGAGCACCTCGGCACCCGCTGGACCCTGGAGACGCTCCCCAAGGAGGAGCCCGAGGTCTACGACATGCTGTGCCGCGCCGACTCCATCGGCGTCTTCCAGGTCGAGAGCCGCGCCCAGATCGGCACCCTGCCCCGGCTCCAGCCGCGCACGTTCTACGACCTCGCGATCGAGATCGCGCTCATCCGCCCCGGCCCGATCCAGGGCGGCGCCGTCCACCCCTACATCCGCCGCGCCACCGGCAAGGATCCGGTGACCTACGACCACCCGTCGCTCGAGCCGGTCCTGGGGCGCACCCTCGGGGTCCCGCTCTTCCAGGAGCAGCTGATGGCGATGGCGGTCACGCTCGGCGACTGCACCCGTGACGACGCCGACCTGCTCCGCCGCGCGATGGGCTCCAAGCGCGGGGTCGAGCGGATCGAGAAGGTGAAGGAGAAGCTCTACGCCGGCATGGCCCGCCGCGGCATCGTCGGCGACCGGGCCGACGCCATCTACGTCAAGATCCTCTCCTTCGCCAACTTCGGCTTCGCCGAGTCCCACGCGCTCAGCTTCGCGCTGCTCGTCTACGCCTCGTCGTGGTTCAAGCTGCACTACCCGGCGGCGTTCCTCGCCGGCCTGCTCCGCAACCAGCCGATGGGCTTCTACTCCCCGCAGTCGCTGGTCGGCGACGCCCGGCGGCACGGCGTGACCGTGCTGCGCCCCGACATCCACCGGTCCGGCGCCCAGGCGGGTCTCGAGCCGTGCGAGCCGGCGGCGGACGACCCGCTGCGGTACGACGGCGCGCTCGCCGTCCGGCTCGGGCTCGACGAGGTGCGCGGCATCGGCAAGGAGCTCGCCGAGCGGATCGTCGCCGAGCGCGACCGGGCGCCGTACGCCGACATCCGCGACCTGTCCCGCCGCGCCGGCCTCACCTCCACCCAGCTCGAGGCGCTCGCCACCGCGGGGGGCGTTCGACGGCTTCGGGCTCGACCGGCGCGAGGCGCTGTGGATGGCCGGCTACGCCGAGCACGACGGCCAGCTGCCGGGCAGCACGCCCGCGCCGCCGCCGCCAACGCTGCCCGGGATGAGCGACGAGGAGCTCACCCTCGCCGACCTGTGGGCGACGAAGATCTCCCCGGAGCGGCACCCGCTGGAGCACCTGCGACCGGCGCTCGATGCGGTGGGCATCCTGCCGGTGACCCGGCTCTGGTCCACCGACGACGGACGCCGGGTGCGGGTCGCCGGCCTGGTGACCCACCGCCAGCGGCCCGGCACGGCGATGGGCATCACGTTCCTCAACCTCGAGGACGAGACCGGGATGCTCAACGTGGTCTGCTCCCAGGGCGTGATGGAGGCCGACGGCCGGGCCGCCCGCCACCGCAACGCGGTGATCATCCGCGGCAAGCTCGAGCGCAGCGACGGCGTCGTCAACCTGGTCGCCGACCGGGTCGAGCCGCTCGACGTGCTCGTCCCCGGCGCCGGCACCGCCCCTGCAGGCGCGGCAGACCTCCCGCGACTTCCGCTAGAGGTCGTCGGAGGTGAACGAGTCGCCACTCACCCGCCACGTGCCGTCGACGCGCATCAGCTCGTAGGTGACGCTGATGTTCGTCTCGACGTAGTCGGGGTCGGAGCCGAGCTCGGCGGTGGCCACGTCGCCCTCGACCACGATGTCGGTGACGGCGATGTCGTCGGCCTCGAAGGCCGGCTCGACGAAGAAGTCCTCGAGCTCGGTGCACGCCTCCGCGGGCGTCTCCGCGAGCAGCGCCCGCTCGACGAGGTAGTCGTCGGTCGCCAGGTCGCAGCGCGGCTCCAGCGTGAACGCCACCAGGGTGTCGCGGATCTCCGCCTCCTCACTGGTGGGCTCCGCCTCGTCCGGCGCTCCCTCCGCGGTCTCCCTCGCCGCCCCGGCGGGTTCGTCGCCGCCGTCGTCGCCGCACGCGGTCAGGACCAACGGCAGGGCCAGGACGGGGGCGAGCAGTCGCAGCTTCATGGGAGCAGTGAACTGGCTGCGGCCGTTGCGCGGGGGCCGAAGCATGAAGGTTCCCCCCGGAGGACGAGCGACTTCATCCCTCCGGGCGAGCCGGATTCGGGCCCGGCCGGGCGCTGCGGTAGTCTTCCGAGGCGCTCCGGGAGACCGGGGCATCGGGCTGTGGCGCAGCTTGGTAGCGCACTTGACTGGGGGTCAAGGGGTCGCAGGTTCAAATCCTGTCAGCCCGACCGAACGAAGCGGTGTCGGCGAGGAGCCGGCACCGCTTCGCCGTGAGTGGGTACCGACCCCTCATGACCGACACGGACGCTCCCTCACCACGAACCGTCCGCCGCGCGATCGCGGCCTCGGCGATCGGCAACGCGACCGAGTGGTTCGACTACGGCATCTACGCCTACGGCGTCGCCTACATCTCCGCCGCCCTGTTCCCCGGGGGAGGCCGCGGAGGCGACGTTCTTCGCGCTCGCCACCTTCGCCGTCTCCTTCCTCGTCCGGCCGCTCGGCGGCCTGGTCTGGGGGCCGCTCGGCGACCGGCTCGGGCGCAAGAGCGTGCTGGCGCTCACCATCCTGCTGATGTCGGCTGCGACGCTCGGCGTGGGCCTGATCCCGTCGTACGACTCGATCGGCATGCTGGCCCCGGCGCTGCTGGTGTTCCTGCGGATGGTGCAGGGGTTCTCCACCGGCGGCGAGTACGGCGGCGCCGCGACGTTCATGGCGGAGTACGCGCCCGACCAGCGCCGGGGCTTCCTCGGCAGCTTCCTGGAGGTCGGCACGCTGGCCGGCTACGCCTGCGGTGCGCTGCTCATGCTGACGTTCTCTCTCGTGCTCGGCGACGACGCGATGCACGACTGGGGCTGGCGGGTGCCGTTCCTCGTGGCCGCACCGCTGGGCATCGTGGGCCTCTACCTCCGCAGCCGGATGTCGGACACGCCGGTGTTCGAGGAGGCGTCCGCGACCGGGTCGACGGAGGACGAGACCGGGCAGCAGTTCCACGACCTGGTCGCGGGCTACTGGAAGCAGATCCTGCTGCTCGGCGGCCTGGTGCTCGCGCTCAACGTCTGCAACTACACGTTGCTCACCTACATGCCGACCTACCTCGACCAGCGGCTCGGCCTCACGACGAACGAGGCGCTGCTGGTGCCGGTGATCGGCATGCTGTCGATGATGGTGTTCCTCCCGTTCGCCGGCCACCTGTCCGACCGGGTCGGCCGCAAGCCGCTGTGGTGGACCTCGCTGACCGGGCTGTTCGTCATGGCGGTGCCGATGTTCCTGCTGATGGCCACCGGCCTCCCCGGCGCGATCGTCGGGTTCGCCGTCCTCGGCCTGCTCTTCACGCCCCAGCTGGCGACGATCTCGGCCACGTTCCCCGCGATGTTCCCCACCCAGGTGCGGTTCGCGGGGTTCGCCATCGCCTACAACGTGTCGACGTCGCTGTTCGGCGGCACGGCCCCGGCCGCCAACGACTGGCTGGTCGACCGGACCGGCCTCGACGTCGTGCCGGCCCTGTCGATGATGGTGGCGTGCCTCGCCGGCGCGGTGGCGATGCGGCACGTGGTCGAGACCTCCGGCAGCTCGCTGCGTGGCACCGAGCTGCCCGGCACCGAGGCCTCCGAGCGCGAGCTCGCCGAGCTCGACGCCCGCTAGTCGCCCTCGGCGAGCCGCTTGAGCGTGAGCAGCTGCTTGCGTGCCATCACCAGGTCGCCGACGGAGAACACCGGCGCCACCCATCGATTCGTCCGTGCCACCACCTTGAGGAGCAGGCGGGTCCCGGTCGGCCCCGGCCGCACGACGTACGACAGGTGGGCGCCGAGGATCGTGGCCGTGAGGTGCCGCTCCGGCTCCACGGCGAGGACCCGGCCGCGGTCGGCGCCGAGAGCGTGCGTGAAGGGGGAGCCGACCGTCGGTTCGGCCAGGTCGCGACGCTCCCGCGGCGAGCGTCTGCCGAGGTTGTCGACGAGGTCGTAGGAGTAGGGCGCGAGGCGGACCTGCCGGAGCCGCGCCCAGACGACCCGGGGGCTCGCGTCGACCGACACGCCGCGCCAGGCCTCGAGTGCCGGCTCACGGACGAAGTCGTCGCACGGGTAGTGCAAGCGCGTCTCCTCGTCCGTGACGCCCCACCGATCGCCGATCATGCAGCGATCATCCACCGCGACCGGTCGTGAGCGACCGGGATACGTTCGCAGCATGCCGCTCAAGGTCGCGCTCGTCGTGCTGCTCCTCGCCGTCGGCCTGGTCCCCCGCCGGCGGCGCGGGCCCCACCCCGCGCCGGTCGCCGCGAAGCCGGTGCCCGGCACGCGGTGCCCGGAGCTGCCTGCCGACAGCTGGTGGCACGCCGACGTCAGCGACCTCCCGGTCCACCGGCGCAGCGACGCCTGGATGACGCGCATGTCACCGGAGGCGAACCTCCACCCCGACTTCGGCCCGACGACCCGCTACGGGATCCCGGTGACCGTCGTGGGCCGAGACCACCCGCGGGTGCGGGTCCGGTTCCGCTACGCCGCCGAGAGCGACCGGGTCCGCTACCCGCTCGGGCGTCGTACCCGGATCGAGGGCGGCCGTCGCTCCGCGGGTGACCGGCACGCCGTGGTGGTCGACCGAGATCGCTGCCGGCTCTACGAGACGTGGCTGACCCGCAAGGTCGACGGGCGGTGGCGCGCCGGGTCAGGCGCGGTCTGGAGCCTGCGCTCGAACGACCTCCGGCCCGCCGGCTGGACGTCCGCGGACGCCGCCGGGCTGCCGATCCTCCCCGGGCTCCTGCGGTGGGACGAGGTGCGGACCGACCGCATCGACCACGCGATCCGCTTCACCACCGACGTCACCAGCCGCCACTACCTCTGGCCGGCACGGCACCATGCCGGGTCGCGGGCCTCGCTCCGGTTCCCGCCGATGGGCGCCCGGTTCCGGCTGGACCCGGCGTACCGGCCACGCGGGCTCGGGACGCTCGCCCGCCGTGTCGTGCGGGCCATGAAGACCTACGGCCTGGTGCTCGCGGACAACGGCTCCCCGTGGTACTTCCAGGGGGCCGCCAGCCGCCGCTGGCCGGAGCGGCTGGTCGAGGACCTGAAGCAGATCCCGGCCCGCCGGTTCGAGGCGGTCGACACCTCGTGCCTGATGGTCCACCGCGAATCCGCCGAGGCCGACCCGGCGCGGTGCCGCTAGGCAGCCCGTCCGCAGCCGGAGGTGACCGAGGTGGCGACCTCGTCCGCCCCGGGCACCGCGATCGTCCGGTCCTGGTCGCTCACCGGTCGGTAGGTGATCGTCATCTCGAGGGCGCGCGGCCCCCTGATCAGGAGCCGTACGCCGGCGCGGCGGACGGCGGCTGCGACGTCACCGCGCAACGCCTTGATGCCCTCGAGCCGGTCGTCGCGGAGGTCGACGGTGACCCTCGTCGGCGTGCGCGCCGCCTTCGGCGTGAGGGCGGTGCCGAGCCAGTGGTCCGGCACCATCGCGAGGAGGCTGCCCAGCGGGACGGTGGCCCCGCACCCGGGAACGGGTGCCGTCGGTGAACGCGCGGGTCAGCGCGCGCCCCTCGAGGGGGACGAGCTCGGCGGCGGTGCGGACGCCGGCCCAGCGGCGCACCTCGCTGGGGAGGTCGAGCCGGTCGATGGGGGCCGTGTTCTCGAATTCGCCCCACTGGGCCCTGGGCAGCATCCACATCACCTCGAACTCGTTGCCGTCGGGGTCCTGGCCGTAGACGCTCTTGGTCGCGCCGTGGCTCGACTCGCCGGTGTAGGCGCCGAGCTCGGCGAGGGTGTGGCGGGCCTCCTCGAGCTCCTCGATCGTGTCGACCTGCCAGGCGAGGTGGTAGAGGCCCAGGCTGCCGCGGGGGCGCGGCGGCTGCGCGCCCACCCCGAACAGACCGAGGTCGTGGTGGTTGCCCGAGCGCGGCAGCCGCAGGAACGCGGCGCTGGCGCGGGGCTCGCGCGCCATCACCGTCATGCCGAAGGCCTGGGAGTAGAACTCGATGCTCCGCTCCAGGTCGGCCACGAACAGGACGGCGTGGTTGAGGCGGACGGCGTGGACGGTCATGGTGCATTTCCTCCTGCGAGCTGGTGGGTGGGGGATGACAGGGGTCAGGCGACGACGCCGAAGCCGCCGGACCAGGCGACCTTCTCGCTGGCGGCGAGGGTGAGCTGCAGGAAGCCGACCGCCTCGAGCTCGCGGGCCCGCTTGAGGGAGCCGGCGTCGATGGCGGTCAGGCCGCCGGACGTGACGACGGCGGCCAGCTCCGACTTGGCGTCGACGTCGTCGCCGGCGATGAGCACGGTGGTGGCCAGCGGGCCGATCGTGCCCGTTGCGAGGGTGCCTGCGAAGTTGGTGTTGAACGCCTTCAGGACGCGGGAAGAGGGCAGGGCACGCGCGATCTCGGCGGCCGCGGACCCATCGGCGGGAACGACGAGGGAGTCGAAGGTCTCGAAGTCGAGCGGGTTCGTGATGTCGACGACGACCCTGCCGGCGAGCTGGTCACCACGCTGGGCGACGACGTCGGCGACGGCGGGGTAGGGGACGGCGAGGACGACGATGTCACCGGTGACCGGCGTGTCGACGTCACCGGAGCCGAGCTGCTGGACGGAGTGGCCGCCCTTGGCCGCGATGGCGGCGATGGCCTGGCCCATAGCGCCGGTGCCGAGGATCGAGAGGTTCGTCATGAGTGCTTCTCCTTCTGGGTTCGTGGCTATTGGTTGTTCTTTCAAGTAACACCCTATCGCAGATAGTTGTTCCTTCAAGTAATGCGCTACGCTGGATGCATGGACACCCAGTGGCTCGACCCGGAGGAGCGGGCGGCGTGGTTGCGGCTGGTCGCCGTGGTCGAGCTGCTGCCCGGCGCCCTCGACACCCAGCTGCGCGCCTCGGCCGCCCTGACGCACTTCGAGTACTTCGTGCTGGCGATGCTCTCGGAGGCGCCCGACCAGACCCTGCGAATGACGACGCTCGCCCAGCGCACGAACGCGACGCTGCCGCGGCTCTCCCACGTCGTGCGCCGGCTCGAGGAGCGAGGGCTGGTCCACCGGTTCCCGTGCCCCGAGGACGCCCGTGCCACCAACGCGGAGCTGACCGACGCCGGACGGGAGGCCATCGAGGCGGCCGCCCCGGGGCACGTCGCCACCGTGCGGAAGCTCGTCTTCGACCCCCTCGACCGCCAGCAGGTCGACCAGCTCCGCGCGATCGGGGAGGCGCTGCTGACCACGCTCGACCCCGACGGCCGGATGACCGCGATGTACGACCCCGCCCCCGAGCAGACCGACGGACCCGTGGCCGGTCACGGGCGCCCGTAGGTTGGAGACGTCATGAAGAAGATCGGTTTCCTGTCCTTCGGCCACTGGACCCCCTCGCCGCACTCGCAGACCCGCTCGGCCTCCGACGCGCTCCTGCAGTCGATCGACCTGGCCGTGGCCGCCGAGGAGCTGGGCGCCGACGGCGCCTACTTCCGCGTGCACCACTTCGCCCGGCAGCTGGCGTCGCCGTTCCCGCTGCTCGCGGCGATCGGCGCCCGCACCAGCCGGATCGAGATCGGCACCGGCGTGATCGACATGCGGTACGAGAACCCCCTCTACATGGCCGAGGACGCCGGCGCGGCCGACCTGATCGCCGGCGGCCGGCTCCAGCTCGGCATCAGCCGCGGCTCGCCGGAGCAGGTCGTCGACGGCTTCCGGTACTTCGGCTACGAGCCGGCCGACGGCGACCACGCCGCCATGGCGCGGGAGCACACCGAGCTGTTGCTCCAGGTGCTGACGGGGGAGGGATTCGCGGAGCCGAACCCGCGGCCGATGTTCCCCAACCCGCCCGGGCTGCTCCGGGTCGAGCCGCACTCGCCGGGGCTGCGCGACCGCATCTGGTGGGGCGCCGGGACCAGGGCGACGGCCGAGTGGACGGCGGAGCGCGGCATGAACCTGATGAGCTCCACGCTGCTCACCGAGGACACCGGCGTGCCGTTCCACCAGCTCCAGGCCGAGCAGATCCAACGGTTCCGGGACGCGTGGCGGGCGGCCGGGCACACCCGCGAGCCGCGGGTCTCGGTCAGCCGCAGCATCTTCCCGCTGGTGACCGACGAGGACCGGGCCTACTTCCTGCGCGAGACGCGCAGCGAGGACCAGGTCGGGTTTCTCGAGGGGCGGCGCGGCCCGGTTCGGGCGCTCCTACGCCGGGGAGCCGGACCGCCTGGTCGAGGAGCTGGCGGAGGACGAGGCCATCGCCGCCGCCGACACGCTCCTGCTGACGGTGCCCAACCAGCTCGGCGTCGACTACAACGCGCACGTGATCGAGAGCCTGCTCACGCACGTCGCGCCCGCACTGGGCTGGCGCTGACTAGGGTCTGCCCCATGGCAGCACCCGACTGGACACCGTCGCCGGGCGGCGACCGCCCGCACCGCATCGAGGAGTTCGCACGGCTGGCCGCGGAGCGCACCGGGCTCGCGCTCGCCGCCGCGACGACCGCCGACTACGACGACCTCCACCGGTGGTCGGTCGCCGACCTCGACACGTTCTGGCGCTGCGTCGCCGACTACCTCGGCTACGAGCTGCGCGGCCCCGCCCTCGCCGAGGAGCGGATGCCGGGCGCGGTGTGGTTCCCCGAGGCTCGGGTCAACTACGCCGCCGCGGTTCTCGACGGCCGGCCCGCCGACGAGGTGGCCGTCGTGGCGGTCACCGAGGCGGCCGCCGACGGGGAAGCGGTGGAGGTCACCTGGGGCGAGCTGCGGGCCCGGGTGGCCGGCCTCGCGGCGACGTTCCGCGAGCTCGGGGTCTCCGAGGGCGACCGCGTCGTCGGCTACCTGCCCAACACCCCCGACGCCGTCGTCGCCCTGCTCGCCGCCGCCAGCATCGGCGCGACGTGGTCGGTGTGCGGGATGGACTACGCGGCGTCGGCCGCGCTCGCCAGGTTCGGCCAGCTCCAGCCGAAGCTGCTCGTCCACGCGACGTCGTACGTCCACGGCGGCCGGCGGCACGACCGCACCGACGTCGTCGCCGAGCTGCGGTCGGCGCTGCCCTCGCTCGTCGGCACGCTGGAGACCGGGAGCCCGGCGTGGGAGGCGGCGACCAGCCGGCCGGCGGAGCTCGAGCCGGTGCCGCTGCCGTTCGACCACCCGCTGTGGGTGCTGTTCTCGTCGGGCACCACGGGCAAGCCGAAGGGGATCGTGCACGGGCACGGCGGGGCGATGCTCGAGCAGGGCAAGGTGGCGGCGCTGCACTTCGACCTCGGCCCGGGGGAGCGGCTGTTCTGGTTCACGACCCCGTCGTGGATGATGTGGAACTTCGTCGTCGGCGGCCTGCTCACCGGCGCCTCGATCGTCACGTACGACGGCAGCCCGGGCCACCCGGCCACCGACCAGCTGTGGGCACTCACGGCCGAGCACGGGGTGACCGCCACCGGCATGAGCCCCGCCTACGTCGCGGCCTGCCAGAAGGCCGGCGTCGGCCCCCGCGGCCACGACCTGTCCCGGCTGCGGCGGGTCGGCATCTCCGGCTCGACGTTCCCTGCCGTCAGCCACCGGGCCCTCGCCGCCGACCTGCCCGACGCCGTCCAGATCTGCTCGATCAGCGGTGGCACCGACGTGGTGAGCGCGTTCGTCGGACCCGCCCCCACGGTGCCGGTGTGGGCCGGTGAGCTGTCCCGCCCGTGCCTCGGCGTCGCCCTCGACGCCTACGACCCCTCGGGCGCACCCGTCCGCGGTGAGGTGGGCGAGCTCGTCGTCACCCGTCCGCTGCCGTCGATGCCGGTGGGGTTCTGGGACGACCCGGACGGCAGGCGCTACCACGACGCCTACTTCGACACCTTCCCCGGCGTCTGGCGGCACGGTGACTGGATCACCCTCACCGACCACGGCTCGGTCGTCATCCACGGGCGCTCGGACGCGACGCTCAACCGCAACGGCATCCGGATGGGCAGCGCCGACATCTACGAGCCGGTCGAGGCACTGCCGGAAGTGCGTGAGGCGCTGGTCATCGGCATGGAGGAGCCCGACGGCGGCTACTGGATGCCGCTGTTCGTGGTGCTCGCCGACGGCGTGACCCTCGACGACGCGCTCGAGCAGCGGATCAAGGACGCCGTCCGCCGCCACGCCTCGCCCCGGCACGTGCCGGACGCCGTGATCGCGGCTCCCGGCGTCCCGCACACCCGCACGGGCAAGAAGCTCGAGGTGCCGGTGAAGAAGGTGCTCGGCGGCCATGACCTGAGCGGTGCGCTCGACCCGGGCAGCGTGGATGCACCCGACCTGCTCGAGTGGTACGCGGAGGTCGGTAGGCTGCGACGACCATGACACCTGGTCGAAGACCATGACGACGTCCCTGCTCCTGCTCGCACTCGCCCTGGTGCTCGTGCTGGCCTGCGGGATGTTCGTCGCCGCAGAGTTCGCCTTCGTCACCGTCGACCGCAGCCAGGTCGAGCGGGCCGTCGCCGCCGGTGACGCCTCGGCCCAGGGCCTCCAACGTGCGCTGCGCACCCTGTCCACCCAGCTCTCCGGTGCGCAGGTCGGCATCACGGTCACCAACCTCGGGATCGGGTTCCTCGCCGAGCCGGCGATCGCCGACCTGCTCCGCGACCCGCTGACCGAGGCGGGGGTGGCCGCCGGCGCGGTCGGGCCGATCGCGGTGACCACCGGACTGGTGCTGAGCACGATCCTCACGATGCTGATCGGCGAGCTGGTGCCCAAGAACGTCGCGATCGCGCTCCCGCTGGCCACCGCCCGCGCCACGCAGCGGCCGATGCGGCTCTTCACCGGCGCGATGGCCTACCCGATCCGGCTCCTCAACAACACCGCCAACGCGATCGTCCGCTGGTTCGGCATCGAGCCGCAGGAGGAGCTGCGCTCGGCGCGCAGCTCCACCGAGCTCGCCTCCCTGATCCAGCGCAGCGCCGACGTCGGCACGCTCGACGCCGACACGGCGGGAGCTGATGGAGCGCTCGGTCGAGTTCGGCACCCGCACGGCGGCGGAGATCATGACGCCGCGGGTGCGGACCCGGACGCTGGAGGAGACCGACCGGGCCACGGCCGTCATCGAGCTCGCCCGGGAGACCGGGCACTCCCGGTTCCCGGTGCTCGACGACCAGGACCAGGTCGTCGGCACCGTCCACGTCAAGAACGCCGTCGCCCTGCCGGTGTCGGAGCGGGCGACGACCAAGGTCAAGCACCTGATGGTGCGGCCGATCATCGTGCCCGACACGCTGCGGCTCGACCCGCTGATGGCGCTGCTCCGGCGCAGCGGGTTCCAGATGGCCATCGTCCTCGACGAGTACGGCGGCCACGCCGGCATCGTGACCCTCGAGGACGTGGTCGAGGAGATCGTGGGCGACATCTCCGACGAGCACGACCGGCTCGGCACCCGCGGCCGGCTGCGCCGCGACGGCAGCTGGTCGCTGTCGGGCCTCCTGCGGCCCGACGAGGTCGAGGACCTCACCGGCATCCCGCTCCCCCGAGGGCGAGGACTACGACACGGTCGCCGGCCTCGTGCTCAAGGCCCTCGGACGGATCCCGCAGGCGGGGGACGAGGCGGTCGTGCCGCTGCCGCCGCCCGACCCCGAGGCGGAGGGGCAGCGGGTCGCCACGCTGACCGTCGAGCACATGGACGGCCTGCGCATCGACCGGCTCGCGCTGCGGGTCCGGGAGGAGGTGGCCTCCGATGAGTGACACCGCCGCCCTCGCGCTCGCCGTCGTGCTGCTGGCGGCCAACGCGTTCTTCGTCGGCGCCGAGTTCGCGCTGATCTCCGCCCGGCGCAGCCAGATCGAGCCGCGTGCCCTGGCCGGGTCGCGGATGGCGCGCACGACGCTGCGGGCGATGGAGCACGTGTCGCTGATGATGGCCGGCGCGCAGCTCGGCATCACGATCTGCTCCCTCGGCCTGGGCGCGGTCGGCGAGCCGGCCGTCGCCCACCTGATCGAGCCCGGCCTCGACCGGCTGGGCGTCCCGGACGGAGCGCTGCACCCGATCGCGTTCGTGATCGCGCTGACCGTGGTGGTCTACCTCCACGTCGTGCTCGGCGAGATGGTGCCCAAGAACATCGCCATCGCCGGCCCCGAGCGGGCGGCGCTGATCCTGGGTCCGCCGATGCTCGGCATCGTGACGGTGCTGCGCCCGCTGATCCTCGCGATCAACGCGATGGCCAACGGCATCCTCCGGCTCCTGCGGATCGAGCCCAAGGACGAGATCAGCAGCACCTTCACCCGCGAGGAGGTGGCGGCGCTGGTCGAGGAGTCCCGTGGCGAGGGGCTCCTCGCCGACGACGAGTACGACCGGCTGGCCGGCGCGCTCGGCTTCACCGAGAAGACGGTCGCCGAGGTGACGATGCGTCCCGAGACGCTGACGACGGTCCGTCGCGGCTCCTCGGCCGCCGACGTCGAGGCCGTGTGCGCCGCCACCGGGTTCAGCCGGTTCCCCGTCGTCGACGACGGGACCAACGGACCCGCCGGTCCCGAGGGCCCCGCTCTGGTCGGCTACCTGCACATCAAGGACGTCCTCGAGCCGGACGAGAGCCGGCGGAACCGGCCGATCGCGGACCGGTGGATCCGGCCGTTCGCGACGGTGCGCGAGGACGCCCTGCTGCACGACGTGCTGGAGACGCTCCAGCGCAGGGGCGCCCACATGGCGCGGGTGGTCGACCCGGAGGGCCGGACGATCGGCGTCGCGGCGCTCGAGGACGTCATCGAGGAGCTGGTCGGCGAGATCCGCGACGCCGCACACTCCGACGAGCCGGTGCAGGGTGGAGCCAACTAGGGTGTCCTCCGTGGCCGGCCCGACGACGCGCGACGTAGGGGGAGCGGGCGGGCGCGTCGTCACCGTGCCCAACGTGCTGAGCCTGTTGCGGCTCGCCGGCGTGCCGCTGTTCCTGTGGCTGGTGCTCGGCCCGGAGGCCGACGGCTGGGCGCTCCTCGTGCTCGCCGTGTCGGGCGTCACCGACTTCCTCGACGGCTGGCTGGCCCGCAAGCTCGACCAGCAGTCGGTCCTCGGCCAGATCCTCGACCCGGTGGCCGACCGGCTCTACATCCTCGCGGTCGTCGTGGGCCTCGCGCTGCGGGAGATCATCCCGTGGTGGCTCGCGCTGTCGCTGCCGCTGCGCGACCTGCTCCTCTGGGGCCTGGTGCCACTGCTGCGGACCCGCGGCTACAGCGCCCTCCCCGGTGCACTTCCTCGGCAAGGCCGCGACGTTCAACCTGCTCTACGCCTTCCCGCTCCTGCTGCTGGGCGACGGCGACAGCACCGCGGCCACGCTGGCCCAGGTGTTCGGGTGGGCGTTCGCGCTGTGGGGCATCGGTCTGTACTGGTGGGCGGGGCTCCTCTACGCCTGGCAGGTGCGCAAGCTGCTGGCGACCACCGAGCGTCGTCCGGGCCGGGCGGTGCCCGATGGCTGACACCGCCACCGACCCGGCCGAGCGCGTCCGCAAGCCGCTGCTGACCCTCATCACCGAGGAGTCGCTGGAGCGTGACTACCAGCTGGTGGCGCTGCGGCGCGCCACCAGCGGCGGCGAGGTCGGCGGCCACCGCCCGGTCGGCCGGCTGGGCGTGGTCGCGGTGGTGGCGGTGTTCGGGCTGATGGTGTCGCTCGCCGCGGTCCAGACCTCGCGCAACGCCGACACCGACAACGCCGGCCGGGCCACGCTGATCGACCGGATCGAGTCGCGCCGCGAGCGGGTGCAGGCCCTGCAGGCGCGGATCTCGGAGCAGCGCGAGGCCAACCAGAGGGCGGAGCGGATCCTGCTCGACCTCGGTGACCAGCTCAACGCGGTGGAGAGCGACCGCACGCTCCTCGAGACCGTGACCGGGTTCGTGCCCGTCACCGGCGAAGGGGTGCGGATCGAGCTCGACAACGCCGAGTTCGCCGATGCCTCCGAGCAGATCCGCGACTCCGACCTCGCCACCCTCGTCAACGCGCTGTTCACGGCGGGCGCCGAGGCGATCTCCATCAACGGCCAGCGGCTCACCGCCCGCAGCGCGATCCGGAACTCCGGGTCCGCGATCGAGGTCAACAGCGTCGGCATCGCGCCGCCGTACGTCGTGCTCGCCGTCGGCGACTCCGGCACGCTGGCCTCGCGGCTGCTCGACAGCGGCAGTGGGTTGGACTTCAGCGCGCTGGCCCAGCAGTTCGGCTTCGTCGTCGACGTGGAGAATGTCGACGAGCTGCGGCTGCCTGCTGCGCCGCCGCGGCTGCGGGAGCTACGGTCGGTCGCGCAACCGGTCGGAGGACGAGTGGAGGGAGATCTCACGCCGTGATCGCAGTCCTCGGCCTGCTGGTCGGCGTCGCTCTCGGGTTCTGGTTCCAGCCGGACATCCCGGTCGCCCTCGAGTACTACCTCCCGATCGCGGTGGTCGCCGCGCTCGACGCCGTGTTCGGCGCGCTGCGCGCCTACCTCGACGGCATCTTCGACGACAAGGTCTTCGTCGTCTCGTTCATCAGCAACGTCGTGATCGCCTCGGGGATCGTCTACCTCGGCGACCGGCTGGGGGTCGGCGGCCAGCTGTCGACCGGGGTGATCGTCGTCCTCGGGATCCGGATCTTCACCAACGTCGCCGCCATCCGGAGGCATGTGTTCCATGCCTGACACGCCGCCGGAGCGCGAGCCCGCCGACACCGGCCGCCGTCGGATCCGGTCGGCGCTGCTCAAGCCCTCCCGCAGCCAGGTCGTCGTCGCCGTGCTGCTGGCCCTGGTCGGCTTCGCGGCGGTGACGCAGGTGCGGGTCAACGAGGACGACGACCAGTACTCCGGGCAGCGCGAGCAGGACCTGATCGACATCTTCACCGCGCTGTCGGGCACGCGGCAGCGGGCCGAGGAGCAGCTCGCCGAGCTGCAGACGGTCCGCGACGACCTGCGCAGCACCACGAGCAGGCGGCAGGCGGCGCTCACCGAGGCGCAGGACGACGTCGACGAGCTCCGCATGCTGGCCGGGCTGGTGCCGGTCACCGGTCCCGGCATCCGGGTCACGATCACCGAGGAGACCGGTCGGGTCTCCCTGTCGTCGCTGCTCGACACGGTCCAGGAGCTCCGCACGGTCGGCGCCGAGGCGATGCAGCTCAACGCCGAGGCCCGGATCGTCGCCCAGACGTCCTTCGAGGAGACCGAGGGCGGCTTCCTCGTCGACGGCGAGCTGGTCGAGGCGCCGTACGTCCTCGACGTGATCGGCGACCCGTCCGTGCTGGCGTCGTCGCTGGAGTTCCTGCTCGGGCCGCGCAAGCAGCTGGAGGAGGACGGCGCCGCGCTCGACGTCGACGAGCTGGCGGCGCTCGACATCGAGGCGGTGCGCAAGCTCGACGAACCGGATTTCTCCGCACCCGACGAGTGAGGACAGTAGCCTTTCGGCCCACGGCGGGAGCCCCGCACGAGCCGCCCCACGAAACAGGAGATGGACGTGACCCCTGAGGACCTGAAGTACACCGTCGAGCACGAGTGGTTGCGCACGCCGGGAGACCAGCCGGGCTCGCTGCGGGTCGGCATCACCGACTACGCCCAGGACGCCCTCGGCGACATCGTCTACGTGTCGCTCCCCGAGGTCGGCACCGCGTTGACCGCGGGCAGCGCCTGCGGCGAGCTGGAGTCGACCAAGTCCGTCAGCGACATCTACGCACCGGTCAGCGGCGAGGTCGTCGCCCGCAACGAGGCGCTCGACGCGACGCCGGAGCTGGTCAACACCGATCCCTACGGCGCCGGCTGGCTGTTCGAGATCGTGCCGAACGACGCGGCGGAGGCCGACCAGCTGCTCGACGCGGCGTCGTACCAGGCGCAGCTCGACGGCTGAGGCCGCCCGCCCTGGGCTGGCTCCCCCGACGGCCGACTCTGTAGGTTCGAACCATCGACCTCGACCTCACGCTGAGGGAACTCCCTAAGGAGAACTGATGCCCTTCTGCACCGCTTGCGGGCGGCAGAACCCCGACGACGCGCGGTTCTGCTCGCAGTGCGGTACTCGTCTGGTCACGCCCGAACCGGCCGGCGAGCCCAGCGACGCCACCGCGACGATCCAGTTCAGCGGCGAGAAGGTGGAGACCTCGGACCGCCAGCTGAGCCCGATCGACGCCGCCGCCGTCGACGCGCTGCCGGTCGGCCACGCCCTGCTCGTCGTCCAGAAGGGCCCCGGCGCCGGCAGCCGGTTCCTGCTCGACCAGGACGTCGTCAACGCCGGACGGCACCCCCGAGAGCGAGATCTTCCTCGACGACGTGACGGTCTCGCGGCGGCACGCCGTGTTCAACCGCACGGCGGACGGGTTCACCGTCAGCGACGTCGGCAGCCTCAACGGCACCTACGTCAACCGCGACCGGATCGAGACGGTCGTGCTCAAGGACAGCGACGAGGTCCAGATCGGGAAGTACCGGCTGGTGTTCTTCGCCGGGCACGAGGGCCCCTGAGCCGGTGCCGGCCGCGTCCTCCGAGCGCCACGAGCAGGCGCTGCTCAACATCGGCCAGGTCGTCGAGCTGCTGCGGCCCGACCATCCCGACGTCACCATCAGCCGGATCCGGCACTGGGAGGACGAGGGGCTGGTCAAGCCGGAGCGGACGCCGGCGGGCTACCGCAAGTTCACCTACGCCGACGTCGACCGGCTCCGCTACGTGCTGCGGATGAAGCGCGACCACTACCTGCCGCTCAACGTGATCCGCGAGCACCTCGACGCCATCGACCGCGGCCTCGAGCCGCCGCAGCTCGACCCGGTCGTGCCGACGGTGCCGCGGGTGGCGCTCGCGGCCGACGGGCTGCCGGCGCCGGAGTCGTTCCGGCGCACCGACCGGTTCCGGCTCTCCCGCAAGGAGCTGCTCAAGATCGCCGAGGTCGACGAGGAGCTGCTGGGGGCAGCTCGAGGACTACGGCCTGGTGAGCCCCACGGCGACCGGCCACTACGACACCGACGCGCTGATCGTCGCGCAGACCGCCCGCGAGCTCGCCGGCTTCGGTCTCGAGCCGCGCCACCTGCGGGCCGTCAAGACCGCCGCCGACCGCGAGGTCGGCCTCGTGGAGCAGGTGGTCGCGCCCGTACGCCGCGGGCGCGACGCCGCCGCGGCGGCCCGGGCGGAGGAGGCCGTCAGCGAGATCGCGGCCCTCTCGGTGCGGCTCCACGCGACCCTCGTGAAGATCGGCCTGCGCGGGATCTGATCCTCCACCCCGGGAGTAGGGTTGGGGCATGCGCGAGGTGGACGTGATGGGGGTCAGGGTGGAGATGCCCTCCAACCAGCCGATCGTGCTGCTGAGGGAGGTGTCCGGCGAGCGCTACCTCCCGATCTGGATCGGGGCGGTGGAGGCGACCGCGATCGCGTTCGCGCAGCAGGGCGTGGTCCCGCCGCGTCCGCTGACCCACGACCTGATGAAGGACATCCTCGCGGCGACCGGCAACGAGCTCACCGAGGTCCGGATCACCGACGTCAAGGACGGGGTCTTCTACGCGACGCTCGTGTTCGGCTCCGGCGCCGAGGTCAGCGCCCGGCCGTCGGACTCGATCGCGCTGGCGCTCCGCACGGGCACCCAGATCTTCTGCTCCGAGGAGGTGCTCGACGAGGCCGGCCTCGCCGTGCCCGCCGAGCAGGAGGACGAGGTCGAGAAGTTCCGGGAGTTCCTCGACCACGTCTCGCCCGAGGACTTCGAGGCACACTGAGGGGCATTGGAGGGCATTGAAGGGAATGGAGGAGAGCACTGACCCTCGACCTGAGACTGAGGGTTTCGACACGCCGCCGATGTCTTTGACCCCCGCCGACGCGGGTCGTACCTTGAAGGCTCGACCCGTTCTGAGAGAGCTTCGGAGGACCGCGTGAACGAGCAGCAGCCTGACGCCGGCAGCCGGTCCGCCGACGTCGCCGCCGGCGTGGCCGAGGAGCAGGGCCTGCTCTTCACCGACGACGTGTCCCCGCTCCCGAGCGACATCGGCTACCGCGGGCCGACCGCGTGCAACGCCGCGGGCATCACCTACCGACAGCTCGACTACTGGGCCCGCACCGGCCTGATCGAGCCGAGCATCCGCGGCGCCAGCGGGTCGGGGTCGCAGCGGCTCTACTCCTTCCGTGACATCCTCATCCTCAAGGTCGTCAAGCGCCTCCTCGACGCCGGCATCTCGCTGCAGCAGATCCGCACCGCCGTCAGCCACCTCCGCGAGCGCGGCACCGACGACCTGACCCAGGTCACGCTGATGAGCGACGGCGCCTCGGTCTACGAGTGCACCAGCAACGACGAGGTCATCGACCTGCTCCAGGGCGGGCAGGGCGTGTTCGGCATCGCCATCGGCGGCGTGTGGCGCGAGATCGAGGGCACCCTCGCCGAGCTGCCGAGCGAGCACGCCGGTCCCGCCGCGCGCGACGCCGAGCCGGTGCCGGGCGACGAGCTGGCCGCCCGGCGCGCTGCCCGCAACGTGGGCTGACTGCTAGTCTGAACCTGCAGTTGCCGTAGATCCCGCACGGGAGAGTCAGGGCCCGACCCTGCGCCGAAGGGGCAATTCCTCCCCGGAACCTCTCAGGCGCCCGGACCGTGCGGACCAGGCGACTCTGGAGCCGCACCGACGCGGTGACAGAGGGGGAGGGGAACCGTGATCACCCCGATCCGAGGAGCCCCCGCTGTTCTCCGAATTCGTTTCCCGGCACATCGGCCCCGACGAGACCGCGGTCGCGGCGATGCTCGACCGCCTCGGCTACGCCTCGCTCGACGACCTGATGGAGGCCGCCGTCCCGGCCGGCATCCGCAGCAAGGCACCGCTCGACCTGCCCGCCGCGCTGGACGAGTCCGCGGTCGCGGGGGAGCTGCGCTCCCTGGCCACCGCCAACCGGCCGGGCGAGCCGATGATCGGCCTGGGCTACCACGCGACGATCACGCCGGCCGTCATCCGGCGCAACGTCCTCGAGGACCCGAGCTGGTACACCGCCTACACGCCGTACCAGCCCGAGATCTCGCAGGGCCGGCTCGAGGCGCTGCTCAACTTCCAGACCGTGGTCGCCGACCTCACCGGGCTCCCCACCGCCGGCTCCTCGCTGCTCGACGAGGGCACCGCCGCAGCGGAGGCGCTGGCCCTGGTGCACCGTGCCCGCCGCAACCTGACCGGCCCGTTCGTGATCGACGCGGACGCGCTGCCGCAGACCATCGACGTGGTGCGCACCCGCGCCGCGGCGATCGGCACGGAGGTGGTGGTCGCCGACCTCACGGACGGTCTCCCCCGACGGCGAGCTGGCCGGCGTGCTCGTGCAGTACCCCGGCGCGTCCGGTCGCGTGCGCAACCCGCGACCGGTGATCGAGGCGGTCCACGAGCGTGGCGGTCTCGCCGTCGTCGCCGCCGACCTGCTCGCGCTGACCCTGCTGGAGGCGCCCGGCGCGCTCGGCGCCGACGTCGTGGTCGGCTCGGCCCAGCGGTTCGGCGTCCCGCTCTTCTACGGCGGTCCGCACGCCGGCTTCATGAGCGTGACCTCGGGCCTCGAGCGGCAGCTGCCCGGGCGGCTGGTGGGCGTCTCGGTCGACGCCGAGGGCCGGCCGGCGTACCGCCTGGCCCTGCAGACCCGCGAGCAGCACATCCGCCGCGACAAGGCGACGTCCAACATCTGCACCGCCCAGGTGCTGCTGGCGGTGACCGCGGCCATGTACGCCGTCTACCACGGCCCCGACGGACTGCGGGAGATCGCGCGCCGGACCCACGAGCTGGCCGCCCGCGCCGCCGCGTCGCTCGCCGCGGCCGGGCACGAGGTGCTCACGGACGCGTTCTTCGACACCTTCCAGGTGCGGGTGCCCGGCCGCGCCGCCGACGTGGTCGCCGCTGCCCGGGTGCTCGGGATCCACCTGCGCCACGTCGACGAGGACACCGTGGGCCTGTCGTTCTCCGAGATGAGCAGCCCCTCGACCCTCCGGGCGCTGCACTCCGCGTTCGGCGTGACTCCCGCGCGGGTGGAGCCGGTCGACGCCCTTCCGGCCGGGCTGCGGCGCACCACCGCGTTCCTCACGCACCCGGTGTTCAACACCCACCACAACGAGACGTCAATGCTGCGCTACCTCCACAGGCTCAGCAACCGCGACTACGCGCTGGACCGCGGCATGATCCCGCTCGGCTCCTGCACGATGAAGCTCAACGCCACCACCGAGATGGAGCCGATCTCGCTTCCGGGGTTCGCCGACGTGCACCCGTTCGTGCCGGCCGACGACGCCGGCGGCTACCGCCAGCTCGTCGCCGAGCTCGAGGAGTGGCTGGCCGAGGTGACCGGCTACGACCGGGTCTCGGTGCAGCCCAACGCCGGGTCCCAGGGCGAGTTCGCGGGGCTGCTGGCGATCCGCGCCTACCACGTCGCGCGCGGCGAAGAGGCTCGTGACGTCTGTCTGATCCCGTCCTCCGCCCACGGCACCAACGCAGCGTCGGCCGTGATGGCCGGGATGAAGGTGGTGGTGGTCAAGGCCACCGACGACGGCACCGTCGACCTCGACGACCTGCGCGCCAAGTGCGAGCAGCACGCCGACACGCTGGCGGCGATCATGGTGACCTACCCGTCCACCCACGGGGTCTACGAGGAGACCATCTCCGAGCTGTGCGACATGGTCCACGCCCACGGCGGCCAGGTCTACGTCGACGGCGCGAACCTCAACGCGCTGCTCGGCTACGCCAAGCCGGGCGAGTTCGGCGGCGACGTCTCCCCATCTCAACCTGCACAAGACGTTCTGCATCCCGCACGGCGGTGGCGGGCCGGGCGTCGGGCCGGTGGCGGTGCGCGAGCACCTGGCGCCGTACCTCCCGTCGCACCCGCTGCACCCCGAGGACGCGAAGCGCGCCGGCGTGGGCCCGATCAGCGCGGCGCCGTACGGCTCCGCGGGCATCCTGCCGATCTCGTGGGCCTACATCCGGATGATGGGCGCCGAGGGCCTCACCCGGGCGACCGCGGTCGCGGTGCTGTCGGCCAACTACGTCGCCGCCCGCCTCGGCGAGCACTTCCCGGTGCTCTACCGCGGGGAGTCGGGCCTGGTCGCCCACGAGTGCATCCTCGACCTCCGCGAGATCACCAAGCGGACCGGCGTCACCGTCGACGACGTCGCCAAGCGCCTCATCGACCACGGCTTCCACGCGCCGACGATGTCGTTCCCCGTCGCCGGCACGCTGATGGTCGAGCCGACCGAGTCCGAGGACCTCGCCGAGCTCGACCGGTTCTGCGACGCGATGATCGCCATCAAGGCGGAGATCGACCGGGTCGAGACGGGGGAGTGGCCGCTCGAGGAGTCGCCGCTGCGCAACGCCCCGCACACCGGCCGGGCGTTGGTGGCGGACGACTGGCAGCGGCCGTACACCCGGGAGCAGGCGGTCTACCCCGCCGGCATCGACCCGGACAAGTACTGGCCGCCGGTCGCCCGCATCGACCAGGCCTACGGCGACCGCAACCTGGTCTGCGCGTGCCCGCCGATGGAGGCCTACGCGGAGTAGCGGATCCGGCTGCCGCGTGGATGGCCCAGCGGGGTGCGGGTACCTGCCGGAACGGCAGTGACACCGCGTACTCGACACGGAAGGCGGGCCGAGACATGAAGGCAGTGACCTGGCAGGGCGTCGGCGACATGCGCGTGGAGGAGGTCCCCGACCCGCGGATCGAGAAGCCCACCGACGCGATCATCCGGGTCACCTCGACCGGGTTGTGCGGCTCCGACCTGCACCTCTACGACCCGCTCGGCCCGTTCATGGAACCCGGTGACGTGGTGGGCCACGAGCCGATGGGCATCGTCGAGGAGGTCGGCGCCGAGGTCACCGGGCTCGCGGTGGGCGACCGGGTCGTGGTGCCGTTCAACGTGTCCTGCGGGTCGTGCTGGATGTGCGACCAGAAGCTCTACAGCCAGTGCGAGACCACCCAGAACCACGAGCACGGCACCGGCGCCAGCTTCCTCGGCTACAGCAAGCTCTACGGACAGGTGCCGGGCGGGCAGGCGGAGTACCTGCGGGTCCAGTTCGCCGACTTCCTGCCGGTCAAGGTGCCGCACGACCACCCCGACGACCGGTTCCTGTTCCTGTCCGACGTGCTGCCGACCGCCTGGCAGGCGCTGCAGTACGCCGCGGTGCCCGACGGCGGCACCGTGGCCGTGCTCGGTGCCGGGCCGATCGGCGACATGGCGGCCCGGATGGCGGTGCGGTCCGGGCACCGGGTGATCTCCGTCGACCGGGTCCCCGAGCGGCTCGCGCGGGTGGAGGCGTTCGGGGCGGAGGTGCTGAACCTCGACGAGGCCGAGCAGGTCGGCGGGGTGGGGGAGGTGCTGCGCGAGGCGACCGGCGGCCGCGGCCCGGACTCCGTCATCGACGCGGTCGGGCTCGAGGCGCACGGCTCGCCCGCCGCCACCGCGGCGCAGAAGGTGGTCGGGCTCCTGCCCGACGCCCTCGCCGAGCCGCTGATGAAGAACGCGGGGATCGACCGGCTCTCCGCGCTCCACACCGCCATCGACGCCGTCCGTCGCGGCGGCACCATCTCGATCTCCGGCGTCTACGGCGGTGCCGCCGACCCGATGCCGATGATGCAGCTGTTCGACAAGCAGGTGCAGCTCCGGATGGGCCAGGCCAACGTCCGTGCCTGGACCGACGAGCTGCTCGCGATGCTGGTCGACGGCGACCCGTTCGGCGTCGACACCTTCGCCACCCACCACCTGCCGCTGGAGGAGGCGCCCAGCGCCTACGAGCACTTCCAGAAGAAGGAGGAGGGGATGGTGAAGGTGGTGTTCCGGCCGTGAGCCGGGCTCACCGGGCTCTCACATGGCCTGCGACACGCTCGACATGTTGAAGTCCGGCACTCGCAGCGCCGGCGTGGCCGTCCGGCTGAAGTAGTCGTCGCCCCACTCGCGGCTGAAGCTCGGCACGGTCGCGCCGGCGTGGCTGAACCGCCGCAGCAGGTCGACCGGGCTCTCGTTCCAGCGGAAGTTGTTGACGGCGCCGGTGATCTCCCCGTCCTCGACGAGGTAGACGCCGTCACGGGTCAGCCCGGTCAGCAGCAGGCTCTGCGGGTCGACCGCGCGGATGTACCACAGACAGGTCAGCAGCAGCCCGCGCTCGGTGCCGGCGACCAGGTCGTCGACGGTGCCGGTGCCGCCGTCGACCGACAGCACCAGGTTGTCGACGTACGGCGTCACCGGCTGGTCGGTCATCGCCGCCGTCTGCCGCGTCTGGACGAGCGAGGTCAGCTCCCCCGTCGCGGATCCAGTCGGTGCGGTCGAGCGGCAGGCCGTTGTCGAACACCGAGCGCTCGGAGTCGGACGCGGCGACGACGGTGAACGGGCAGCAGGCGAGCGCCTCGTGCGCGGGGTCGGAATACAGGTGGACGCCGGTCCGGGCGATCCGGTCGCCGAGGCGGGTGCCGCTCGGGCGCCTGCTGTAGACGGACTGCCCCTCCCACGCGTCCCGCGCCCCGGCGTACCAGTACGCGTCGATCATCAGGTCGGCGACCGCCGTGGGCGGGAGGATGGTGTCGTAGCGCCCCGCCGGCAGGTCGACCCGCCGCGTGCTCCACGACAGCCGGCGGGCGAGCTCGTCGTCGAGCGCCAGTGGGTCGATGTCGGTGAAGTCGCGGGTGGCGACCCCGACCCAGGCACTGCGGGTCAGCGCGGCGTCCTTCGCGGTGCAGGCGAAGTGCCCGGTCGGCTGCACGTGGCGCAGCCGCAGGCCCGTGCTCGAGCCGAGGTAGAGGGTCGTGACGGCGTGGTCGACGAACCCGTAGAGAAGCCGGTCGTCGGCACCGGCCCGGCGGAACGCCTCGCCCAGCGCGGGCGCCACGGCGTCGTAGACGGTGATGTCGGTGGGCACCGCCGGCTCGTCCCAGTCGGGGGAGACCCGGTCGCGGACCAGCTCGGCCGCGTCCTCGGCGGGCTGCGCGGCGCGGGCGGCGGCATCCGCCGCGGTCACCAGGGCGACGACGTCGTCGCCCGTCGTCGCGCTGCCCGTCGTCGACGCCGCCGCGACCCCCGCCTCCCCGGGCGGCGAAGGACACGACGGTCACGTGCCGCCCGGTCATCTGGCCGTTGGTGGTGAGGGTGTTGCCGGCCCACCGCAGGTTGGCGCTCGTGGTGTCACGGACGATGACGACGCAGTCGTCGGCGGTCGAGGCGGCGAGCGCCTGCTCCACCAGGTCCTGGGGCGTGGTCACTGGCCACCCTCCTCGGCGGTGTTGAGAATCCGTACGTCGCGGAAGAGGGCCGTCGGGCAGCCGTGGCTCACCGCGGCGACCTGCCCGGGCTGGGCCTTGCCGCAGTTGAAGGCGCCGCCCAGCAGCCAGGTCTCGGGCCCGCCGACGGCTTCCATCGAGCCCCAGAAGTCGGTGGTCGTCGCCTGGTAGGCGACGTCGCGGAGCTGGCCGACGACCCTGCCGTCCTCGATCCGGAAGAACCGCTGCCCGGTGAACTGGAAGTTGAACCGCTGCATGTCGATCGACCACGACTTGTCGCCGACCACGTAGATGCCCCGCTCGACCCGGCCGATCAGCTCCTCGGTGGTCGGGCCGCCGGGATCGGGCTGGAGGGAGACGTTGGCCATCCGCTGGATGGGGATGTGGCCGGGGGAGTCGGCGTAGGCGCAGCCGTTGGAGCGGCCGTCCTCGCCACCGAGGTCGGGCATGAGGGCGGCCATCGGCCGGTCGAGCTGGAAGCCGACGAGCACGCCGTCGCGGACGATGTCCCACTGCCGGGTGGCGACCCCCTCGTCGTCGTAGCCGATCGTCGCCAGCCCGTGCTCGACGGTGCGGTCGCCGGTCACGTGCATGACCGGCGACCCGTAGCGCAGGCTGCCGAGCTGGTCGGGGGTGGCGAAGGACGTGCCGGCGTAGTTGGCCTCGTAGCCGAGCGCCCGGTCGAGCTCGGTCGCGTGGCCGATCGACTCGTGGATGGTGAGCCACAGGTTGGACGGGTGGACGACGAGGTCGTAGCGCCCGGCCTCGACGCTCGGCGCCTTCAGCTTGTCGGCGAGCAGGTCGGGGACCTCCGCCAGCTCGGCGTCCCAGTCCCAGGCGCCGTCGGCGGGCGTGCCGACGACGTACTCCCAGCCCCGCCCGACCGGCGGCGCGATGCTCGCCATCGAGTCGAAGACCTCCGAGGTCCCGCCCATCGCCTCGAACGCCGGCTGCAGCCGGACCCGCTGCTGGGTGGTGCGGGTGCCGGCGAGGTCGGCGTAGTACTTGTTCTCCTGCACCGCCAGCAGCGACGCGGTGGCGTGGTCGACCGCGGCGCCGCGGCGCAGCCGCTCGGTCCAGTCGGTCAGCACCGCGGTCTTGTCGGGGGTCGGGACGTCGAACGGGTTCACGGCGTACGACGACACCCAGGTGACGTCGTCGTGCACCGGCTCCGGCGCCAGCTCGACCGGCCGGGTGGTCATCGACGCCGCCACCTCCGCGACGGCGACCGCCGTCTCGGCGACCCGGCGGGCCTCCGCGTCGGTCAGCACCACCCCGGACGCGAACCCCCACGCCCCGCGGTGCACGACGCGGACGGCGAACCCGACGTCGTCGCCGTCGGCCGCTCCCTGGAGGGCGCCGTCGCGGACGAGGATCCGTTGCGAGCGGATCCGCTCGAACCGGAAGTCGGCATGGGTGGCGCCCAGTGCGGCGGCCCGGTCGAGGGCCACCTCGCCGAGCCGGCGGTGGGGGAGGGCGAGGAAGGCGGGGTCGATCCCGGGCATGCCGTGGAACGTATCAAGCGTGCTTGCGCTCGTCCTCCACGATCTCCGCCTCGACCGCCTCGACGGTGTGGCCGGGCAGCTCCAGGCCCAGGTCGAGCTCGTCGCGCTCGAGGTCGGCGATCACCTCGAAGTCACCGCTGGTGAGCGCACGGGGCGCCACGTCGTCGATCATCGCCGGCCGCGGGATCACGGCGGACTCGTCCATCTGGTCCAGCTTGCGGGCGGTCACCAGCACCCGGGTCTCGAGCGAGCCGGCGAAGGCGTTGTAGCTCTTGATCGTGCTCTCGAGCGAGCGACGCAGCTTGTCGGCGTGCTCGGCCATCGTCACGATCCGCCGGTAGAGCTCGCGCCCGAGGTCGAAGAGCTGCTTGGCGTCGTCGGTCAGGACGTCCTGGCGCCAGGTGAACGCCACGGTCTTGAGGATCGCCCAGAGGTTGGTGGGGGTCGCGAGCACCACGCCCTTGCCGAAGGCGTACTCCATCAGCGACGGGTCCGTCTCGAGCGCGGTGGCGAGCAGCTGCTCGTTGGGGATGAACGCGATGGTGAACTCGGGGCTGGCCTTGAGCCCGGTCCAGTAGCTCTTGCCCGCGAGCGCGTCGACGTGGGCGCGGACCTTCTTGGCGTGGTCGACCAGCAGCCGCTGCCGCTCGGCCGGGTCGATGCCGTCGCGGTGGGCGTCGATGAACGCGTTGTAGGGGACCTTCGCGTCGATCGCCATCTGCTTGCCGCCCGGCAGGTTGATGACCATGTCGGGGCGCCGGGAGCCGGAGTCGGCGGTGATCGTGTGCTGCAGCTCGAAGTCGACGCGGGAGAGCAGCCCGGCCGACTCCACGAGGGTGCGCAGCTGGGTCTCGCCCCACACCCCCCGCACCGCGTTGTTGGTGAGCGCGGCGGCGAGGGTGTCGGCGGCCTTCTTCGACTCCGCGACCGACTCCTGCGTGGACCGCAGCTGCTCGGCGAGCTGACCGTGCTGCACCGAGCGCTGCTTCTCCAGCTCGTCGACCCGGCGCCGCATCTCCTGCAGCGACTCCCGCACCGGCGTCAGCGTCTTGAGCACCTGGGTGTGCCCCGACTCGGTGCGCTCGCGCTCGGCCTGTCGCGCCCGCTGCTCCGCCACCAGCTCCCGGTGCTGCTCCCGTGCGGCGTCGAGCGCCTGCCGCAGCTCGTCCAGCGACGCCATCGCGGCGGCGAGCTCGGCCTGCACCTCGGCCCGCGCCTCGCGCTCCCGGCTCAGCAGGTCGGTGCGCTCCGCGGCCTGCTCGGCCTCGAGGCGGGTCAACTCGTGCTGGTGCTCGGCCTCGAGGCGGGTCAGCGCGTGCTGGTGCTCGGTCTCGAGCATGGTGAGCGCCTGCTGGTGCTCGGCCTCGAGGGTGGTGAGCGCCTGCGCCGCTGCCTGGGCGTGGTGGCGGGTTGCAACCACCCACGCCGTGACGGCGCCTGCCACCAGACCGACGACCAGCACTACGAGCTCCATGCCGCCAGTCAAACAGCCCTGCCCGACACAACCCCGCTGCCCACGCCGGGGGACGCCGGGACGTCCGTCACTGCTGCGGGTGGGCGGCCACGACCGCACGACGCCGGTCGAGCTCGTCGACCCGGTCGCGCAACCGGCGCAGCGCCGCCGGCGGCAGGTCGAGGTCGAGCGCCGTGTGCGCGGCGGCCGACGTGGCGTCGTCGAGGTGGGTGATCGGGAAGAACGCCTCGACCGCCACCGCCTGCACCCAGCCCCTGGTGGACGGAGACCACCTGCGGGAGCGCCTCGAAGTACGCCGCGACGTACGGCGCCGTCACCTCGCGCTGCTCCGGGCGCCACATCCCGATGCCGGCGGCCTCGATCTCGTAGTTGGCGACCGACACCCGGCCGGTCAGCCGGTCCCAGGCGAACGCCTTGGCCTCCGGCGTCGGCAGCGACGCGACCGCGCGGGCGTGCTCGACCCGGGCGTGGCCGGTCGGCTCGGCCTCGAGCGCCGCGTCGAGCTCGTCGCGGGTCGCCGCGCCGAGCTCGGCCCGCCGGCGCCTGCAGCCGCCAGCCGAGGTCGGCCTCGAGCTCGATCCCGTCGGGCAGCCCGGCGCCGGTCGACCAGCGGGCGAGCTGCTCGCCGTCGCTGCACGACGCGACCGCCGCGCGGAACGCCGAGAGCCGGAGCTCCGAGCCGGGCTCGGTGCGCTCGATCCTCGCCAGCAGGGCGAGGTGGAGGCGGTCCATCGTGCCCGGCGGCGCGAGCGGCACCGCGGTGTCGAGCACCCACGGCATCAGGTTCCGCACGCCGTCGGCGGTGTCCTCGACCGGCGGGGCCACGGCGAGCAGGTCGGCGACCGCAGCCGGGTCGACCATCGCGTTGTGGAGCCCGAGCCGGACGCTGTTCCACGTCGTCGCCCGCAGCTGCGGGTCGAGCGACGGCGCGAGGCGGGGAGCGCCGCCATCGTGACCAGGTCGGGCGGGGTGACCGCCCAGGTGGTCTCGTCGGCGTCGATCAGCACCGGCGTGTCGGCGGCGACCTCGAACGGGGTCTCCGGCCCGGCGAGCTCCAGCGGCAGGCGCTCCCAGCCGTCGTCGCCGTGGACCGCGACGTTGAGGCGGTGGTGCCGGTCGGCAGGGTGCTCGGCGGGCGGGGTGCGGCGGACGACGCCGGCCGCCCGGTCGAGCTCCAGCAGGTCCGGACCGGGGGTGCGCAGCCAGTCCCGGACGAAGCCGTCGAGGTCGCCGGCGCCGGCCCGGCTCCAGCTCTCGAACAGGTCGTGCATGGTGGCGTTGCCGAACGGGTGCCGGTCGAAGTGATCGCGGACGCCGGCCAGGAACACCTCGTCGCCGAGCCGGGTGGCGAGCTGGCGCAGCACGTTGGACCCGCGCGCGTAGGAGATCCCGTCGAAGTCCTGCAGCGCCGCCAGCGCGTCGACGGCGCCGTTGCCCGCCACCGGGTGGGTGGTCGGCCGCTGGTCGGCGGTGAGACCCCAGACGCGCCGCGAGTACGACTGGTCGACCCACGCGTCGTCGTACTCCGTCGCGTCGGCGGCGACCCGGTAGCCGACGTACTCCGCGAACGACTCGTTGAGCCACAGGTCGTCCCACCACTGCGGGGTGACCAGGTTGCCGAACCACTGGTGCGCCATCTCGTGGGCGATGAGCGCCGCGCGGTAGGAGCGGTCGGCCCGGGTGCTGGGCCGGTCGAAGAGCAGCGGGTCGCGGATGGTGACGCAGCCGGGGTTCTCCATCGCGCCGGCGTTGAACTCGGGGACGAACGCCTGGTGGTAGTCACCGAAGGCGTAGCGGCGCTCGAACAGGCGGTGCAGCTCGTCGAGGCTCTGCCGGGTGAGGGTGAACAGCTCGCCCGCCTCGCGCTCCAGGGTGCCGGCGAGGCTGGCCCGCGAGCTCAGCGAGAGCCGGATGCCGTCGTGGTCCTCGGCCAGGAAGTGGTAGGGCCCGGCGACCAGCGTGACGAAGTACGTCGACAGCGGCGGGGTCGGGCCCAGCCGCCACTGCCGCACGTCGCCCTCGGCCCCCACCTGCTCCGCCCGCGCGTTGCCGACGACGAGCCAGTCCGCCGGCGCCGTCACCGTCATCGTGTACGGCGCCTTGAGGTCGGGCTGGTCGAAGCACGCGAAGACCGTCGGAGCGGCGTCCATGAACGACATGCCGTAGACGTACGCCCGGCCGTCCGCCGGGTCGACGCTGCGGTGCAGCCCCTCGCCGTCGTTGCGGAACGGCATCGTGGCCTCGACGACCAGCTCATGCTCGCCGGCGGCGGGGGAGAGGGGCAGCCGGCCGCGGTCGAGGCCGGCGGGGTCGAGCTCCTGCCCGTCGAGCGTGGCGCGGTGCAGGGCCACCGGCTTGACGTCGACGAACGTGTCGCCGCCAGTGGTCGCGAAGCGGATGGTCGTCGTGGAGGAGAACGTCTCCTCGCTCGCAGCGAGGTCGAGCACGACGTCGTACGACGTCACCGTCAGCGCTCCGCCCCGCTGCGTCGCCTCGTCCCTGGTCAGGCTGCGCCACCGGTTGGTCATCAGCCGACGGTGACCGACTCGATGTCGACCTTGGTGTTGGGCGCGCCGTCGAGCTCGGGCGTCGTGCCGTCGGCGGCGACGTCGGTGATGGTCTGGACGGTGGCCTCGTCGACCGTGCCGAAGACCGTGTAGCTCGGCGGCAGCGGGCTGTCGTCGTAGACGATGAAGAACTGCGACCCGTTGGTGTCGGGGCCGGCGTTGGCCATCGCCAGCGTGCCGGGGCCGTAGGTCTCGGTGCCCTGCAGCTCGTCGGCGAAGGAGTACCCCGGGCCGCCCGCACCGGTGCCGGTCGGGTCGCCGCACTGGAGCACGTAGATGCCCTCGGTCGTCATCCGGTGGCAGGTGGTGCCGTCGAAGTAGCCCCTGCTCGGCGAGGGAGACGAAGGAGTTGACCGTGCACGGCGCGTTGTCGGCGTCGAGCGACAGGGTGAGGTCGCCGACCGACGTGCTGACGGTGGCCGGCACCTGGCCGGCGTGGGCGGCCTCGGTCGGCGGCGGCGTCGCGCTGGCCTCCGTCCCGTCGGGCTCGTAGCTGCAGGCGACGGGGTCGGCGGTGAGGGTCTGGGTGGCGCTCGTCGTGACCTCGGTCGACTCCGGGGACGACGACGTGTCGTCGCGCGCCTCGGTGTCGTCGGAGTCGTCCCCGCACGCCGCGAGGCCGAGAGCGAGGAGGAGGGCGGGGGCAGCGGTCAGCGCGCGCTTGAGCATGACCGGCATCGTAGACACCTCGTGGTCGGCCCCCGGCCGACGGTGCGTCGTCACCCGACGACGAACGCCGGGTGGTGGCTGCCGACCTTGCGGACCTGGGCGAGGTGGCCGCCGAGGTAGCCGCCCACGCCGACCAGCGCGGACGCGGCCCCGGCGAGCAGCGCGCCCCTGCGGTGGTGGCCGCGGCGCCGAGCGGCCCAGGAGCAGGTGTAGACGGCGAGGGCAGCGGCGTTGGCCGCGGCGTGGACGGCGCCGGTACGGCGGTCGCGCGGGGTGGCGTCGACCCACTCGGCGAGGCCGGTGACCGCGGAGGGGACAGCGGTCAGGACGCCGAGACCGGTGAGCGTGCACGCGGCCTCGCGGCCGGCGTCGTCGCCCAGGAGGTCGAGCACCGACGCGCTCGTCCAGGCGCCCAGCGGCACCATCACGAGGAGCGGGTGGAGGGCGTGGCCGAGCCACCGGCCCTGGAGCAGGTCGCGCACCGGCGGGGGACCGGCGACGGCGGCGGCCACCGGCTCCAGCGCGCGGACGGCCGGGTCGAGCGCCTCGTTCCGCTCCAGGGCGAGGGTCCAGCGGATGAGCGGGTTGCGGCGCTCGGCTCCGGCGGTGGAGTCGCCGGGATAGGTCGCGGTCATGTCGCTCCTCCGGTCGGGTCGTCGGTCGGCATCTCGGTCGGCTGGTCGGTCAGTGACACGCGCTCGCCCCGCTCCACCCGGCGTACCGACCCGATGCCGCGTCGCACGCACTCCGCCTCGAAGTCGGCGACCGGCGAGCGGAAGACGCCGTAGTCGTCGTGGTGGATCGGCACCGTCGCGTCGGCCGCGAGCAGCTCCGTCAGCCCGGCGCCCTGCTCGGCGTCCATCGTCACGAGGATGCCGAAGGCGCGGGTGCCGCCGAGGTGGAGCACGGCGGCGTCGAGGTGGCCGTGCCGCTCGGTGACCTCGCGCAGCCACGGGCGGAAGAGGGTGTCGCCGCTGATGTAGGTGCGGTGACGCACCGCGCCGGCCTCCCGCAGCTCCAGGACGGTGCCCATCACCGGCGGCATCACGTGCCGCATCGGACCCGGACCGTGGACGCCGGGCGCCGACGTCACCTGCAGCTGCCAGCCGTCGCGCTCGAGCACCCGTGACTCCCAGGTCCGCAGCCCCTCGGCAGCGCCGAAGCCCCAGCGGTCGAGCTTGCGGGCGGCCGCCGGCGTCGTCAGCACCGGCAGCGAACGGTCGAGCTGCTGCCGGGCGACCCGGTCGAAGTGGTCGCCGTGGAGGTGGGAGAGCACCACCGCGTCGAGCGAGGGAAGCTGCGCGGGCTGGAGCGACGGCTCGGTGAGGCGTCGTGAGAACAGGCCCTTGCCGAGGTAGACGAGCTGTCCGCGGTGGAGGAAGTTGGGGTCGGTCAGCAGGGTGAACGGTCCGAGCCGGAGGATCGTCGTCGCCGTGCCGACGAACTCCAGCGACGCGCTCGCGGTCATCAGGGCTCCGTCCCGGTCGACGGGTCCTCACCGCGGCGCAGCGGGCCGAACGTCTCGACGCGGCCGGCACCCCGGGCGAGCAAGGCGCTGGCGGTGCGGAACCGGTCGGCCGCCCCGCTGGGCACGCGGTCGGAGCGTGCGGCGGCATCGAGCCCGTCGCGGGCCCGGTCGAGGACCGTCAGGGGCAGTGCCGCGAGAGCGTTGCCCGGCGGCCGGCGCGACACCACCGGGTGCGGTCGGGTGGGGGCGGTGCGGCGCACGGCCTCCCAGGCGACGCCCAGCGCGCGCAGCCGTCGTACGTCGACCGCCTGCTGCAGGCGGGGGAGCAGCTGGTCCTCCTCGTCGCGCACGTCCTCGCGCAGCACCTCGACCAGGCGGCCGACGACCTGCTCGCGTTCCTCGCCGGTGAGGTCCGCCGACTCCAGCCGGGTCCACAGCTCGTTGACCTCCTGGTGCTCCTGCTCGACCTGGAGGGTGAGTGCCTCGCCGTCGGGGAGCGTGCGCCGCAGCTCGGGCCACAGCACCGACTCCTCGGCGAACGCGTGGGGGAACACCAGGCGCGCCACCCGGTGCAGGGCGGCGTCCTGCGCGGTGCCGCTCGTGGCGAGCACCTCCTCCAGCAGCCGGTCGAGCACGACGTGGTCGCGCTTCTGGCGCACCAGCACGCTCCACGGCCCGCCCAGCTCGTCCTCGGACTGGTCGGCGAGTGATCGCATTCGGGCTCCCTCCGTCGAGAGCGCGGTACCCCGACGGGCGTGGGACACGCGCCCCGTTCCGCGGCGATTCCGGACCGACGCGGTGGGTCTCGACCTGACCGGCACCGGCGCGTGAGGGGGAGTGTCCGCGAGCCGGTTCTGTGGAGGGCTACGGGGGCATGGAAGCGATTAACTTGACATAATGTCACTTATCGGCGACTTGGACGAGGGGTGAAAGCTCCTCGCGCCGGACGCCGCGCCAGGCCGGAGACGTCATACGAACCGTGGGTCATCGCCCACGGTTCGTATGACCTCCCGCGTGGTCGGCAGTCGGCCGCGCCGCGATCCCGACAACGTCATACGGACGGGGGCGCTATAGCCCACGATTCGCATGACGTCCCGCGCTGCCCGGCCCCCGAGAACGACGAAGGCAAGGAACCCGTCGGCCCCTTGCCCTCTCCAACGTATAGCGCACAGGGGGTCTTGCGGCAAGACCCCCGGTGGGGCGCAGACTGCTCGACCTTGCCCGTGCGAACGGAAGGTGGAGCATGACCGAGGTGATCGTCGTCGGGGCCGGCCCGACGGGACTGATGCTGGCCGGCGAGCTGGCGCTCGCAGGCGTCGACGTGACCGTTCTCGAACGCCGGACGAGTGCGGGTCTGGTCGGCACCCGGGCCCGCGGGTTCCATGCGCGGACGATCGAGCTCCTCGACCAGCGCGGGATCGCCGACCGGTTCCTCGCGGCCGGGCAGACCGTGCAGGCCCTTGCCTTCGACGGCACGCCGCTCCCGGTCGCCGACCTCCCGACGCGGCACCCCTACACGCTGGCCCTCGGGCAGAGCGGCGTCGAGGAGGTCCTGCTCGGCTGGGTCGAGGAGCTCGGCGTGCCGGTACGCCGAGGTGTCGAGGTCACCGGGTTCACCCAGGACGACGGGGGCGTCGACGTGCACGTCGCCGACGATGCGCCGCTGCGCACGGCGTACCTCGTCGGCGCCGACGGCGGGCGCAGCGTGGTGCGCAGGACGGCGGGCATCGAGCTGGTGGGCGCCGAGCCGACGCGGAGCCACCTGATCGCGGAGGTCGCCGTGACCGAGGAGGCGCCGCCGGGCATCCGGCTCGACGAGGTCGGCATCCACGCCGTCAACGCGGTGCCGGGTGCCCCGACCGTCGGCGTCGTGGTCACCGAGCAGGAGCTGCGGACCGGCGCCGAACCGTCGCTCGCGGACCTGCGGACCGCACTCGTGGCGGCGTTCGGCACCGACTTCGGTGCCCACGACCCGACCTGGATCTCCCGGTTCACCGATGCGGTCCGGCAGGCGAGCGCCTACCGCTCCGGTCGGGTGCTGATCGCCGGCGACGCCGCGCACGTGCACCCGCCGACCGGCGGCCAGGGCATCGGCCTGGGCGTGCAGGACGCGGTCAACCTCGGGTGGAAGCTCGCGCAGGTCGTGCGTGGCGACTCCCCCGACGCCCTGCTCGACACCTACCGGGCCGAGCGTCACCCGGCCACGGCGCGGGTGCTCGGCAACGTCACGGTGCAGGCGCTCCTGCAGCGCGGCGACGCCCGCACGGGCGCCGTGCGGGACACGTTCGCCGAGCTCCTCGCGTTCGACCAGCCGCGGCTCGCGCTCGCCGGTCTCCTCACCGGCCTCGACATCCACCTCGACCTCGGCGACGGCCACCCGCTGCTCGGCCGGCGCGTCCCGGACCTCGATCTCGTCACTCCCCGACGGCCCGACCCGCGTCTTCGAGCTCCTCCACGACGCCCGGCCGCTCCTGCTCGAGCTCGGCGCACCCGGCATCGACATCGCCCCCTGGGTCGACCGGGTGCGCCACGTTCGCGCCGCCCAGCGTGAGCAGGCTGTGACCTGGGAACTCCCCATTGTCGGCGCCGTCAGTCCCCCGGCCGCTCTCCTGGTCCGGCCCGACGGGCACGTGGCCTGGGTGGGCGACGGGACCACGACAGGCTTGGACGAGGCGCTGACGACCTGGTTCGGACCTCCTGTACGGTCGTACAGTACGAACGTATGAACCCGACCCCTGGAGGTAGAACGGTGGACAAACGGCGAGGAGGTATCGCCCTCGGCATCGGCATGATGCTCGTCGGGCTCGTGATGTACGTGATCTTCCGCGACACCGAGACTCCGGTGGTCGGTGTGCGCCAGGCCGGTGTGGTGATCGCCGTCCTGGGGAGCCGTCGAGCTCGCCGTCGTCTGGTGGGACGGCAGGCGCGCTCGGTAGGAGGCAGAGCCGATGACGAACGAGCGCCTCCTGACAGCGGTGTTGGACGTCCTGGCCGACCAGGGCGTCGCCGGGCTCAGCGTGCGGGCGGTGGCGCACGCGGCCGGAGTGTCGGCGGCGCAGGTCCAGTACTACTACCGCACGAAGCGGGACCTGGTCCGCGCCGCCTACGACCACGCCTGGACGGAGTTCGTCGGTGTCCTCGACGCGGATCAGCCGCAGACGCTGACCGACGTGGTCCTTCGCTGGCTGCCCCTGGACGACGCCCGCGAGCGGCGGGCGCGGGTGTGGCTCGCCTACGCCGAGATGGCCGTGCACAACCCTGCACTGGCGGCCGAGGCGGCGCGGCAGGACGCCGACCTGCGCGCGTGGTACGCCTCGACCGGCCTGCCGGACGAGCAGGCCGCCCAACTCTTCGCGGTCGTCGACGGCGTGACGGTCCAGTGCCTGGTGCTTCCCCTGGCGGAACGCCGCGCGCTCGTCGAGCGCACGGTGCTGCCCCTGGTCGATCGGATGCAGGCAGACCTACTCACCGCCGGATCGGCAGCGCCCTCCCCGGGCCAGCGCGTTCCACACCCGGTCGGTGACGACGCCCCTGTCGCCGATGCCCAGGCGCACCCGGTAGCGCTTCACCGCGCGGGCGGTCTCGCGGCCGAAGCTGCCGTCGACCCGCACGCCGGGGTCGCCCAGCGCCACGGCGAGCGAGCGCTGGAGCCGGCGCACGTGGTCGCCCCGGGCGCCACGCTCGAGCTCCGGGGTCGCGCCGCGGGAGAGCAGCGCCACCCAGGTGCGACGGTCGACCGCGCCGGTCACGGGCAGCCCGCGGCGCTGCTGGAAGGCGCGCACCGCGCGCGTCGTGCGGGCGTCGTACCGGCCGGTGGCCTTGGTCGGGTGGACGTCACCGGGCAGCAGGCACTGGACGGTGCGGACGGCGGCACCGCGGTGCCCCGGTCGTACGGCGTCCGGTCGCGCCCGGTCGGCCCGCTGGTCGCAGCCGACGGGGCGGTGCGGACGGCTGGTGGTGCCGAGGGCGACGAAGTTCCAGTCGATGTCCATCCCGATGCCGCCGAACTCGACGCGGGTGTCGAGGGCGTACTGGTGCACCCGGCTGTCGCGGTGGAAACCAGCGTCGGCGACGTGCTCACGCGGCAGGCTGCCCGGCCGGTCGATCCACGCGTACCAGACCGCGTCCGGCCGGGTGTACCCACGACCGGTACGGCTGAGGAGCGAGATGCCGGCGTTGACGTGGGAGTAGACGCCGGAGCGGTAGCCCTGCCGGTGCAGCTCCTGGGTCCACTCCTCGAGGAACGCGAGCGACGACTCCCGGCAGCGGGTCACGCCGGTGTCGAACGGCTCGATGTCGTAGAAGACCAGCGACCCGCGCGGCAGCCGGAGGTTCCGGGCGGCCGCGGCGGCCTGGCGGGCCTGCCGCACTCCCCCGACCCGCGCGGCGAGGTAGCGCTTCCGTGGGCCGGGCTTGCTCGCGATCCGGTGGTCGTAGCCGGTGCACGACGCCTGCGGGCCGACCCAGATGGGCAGCAGCTGCCAGCCGGCTCGGCGCTGGCGGGCGACCCACCGGGCGTCGAGGTGCCGCTGCTCGCACGCGCGGTGGATGCCGCCGAGGTAGATGCCGATCCCCGAGAACGGCGACGTGGTGCGCCAGCGGTCCATCACCCGCTGGCTCGGCGCCCGGCAGGCGTCGAACGCGTGGCCCGACCAGGTGGAGCCCGGCGGCGCCGCGGGCGGCGGTGGCGGCGGGGCGGCCGCCCGGCTGACGACGGCCTCGCGGACGGTGGGCGCCCGGGTCTCCGCCTCCGCGTCGGGCGGTGTCCCGCTCGGGTCGCCGACGACGGCGGCCGTCGAGAGGAGCAGGACCAGCAGTCCGAACGCGACGAGGACAGGGGCGGGCACGCGGCCACGGAGAGACATCAGCATCAACCAGGCGGAGGACAAGGTCCCACATGGTAGGCACAGTGTCCTGACCGGCGCATGTTCCCGAGAAGGGGCGCCCTCAACTGGCGGCGACCGGCTCGCCGACGTACTCCGCGAGGTGCCGACCCGTCAGCGTCGACCGCTGGGCGACCAGCTCGGCCGGCGGCCCCTCGAAGACGACCCGGCCGCCGTCGTGGCCGGCCCCCGGGCCGAGGTCGATGATCCAGTCGGCGTGCGCCATCACGGCCTGGTGGTGCTCGATGACGACCACCGACTTGCCGGCGTCGACCAGCCGGTCCAGCAGCCCGAGCAGGTTCTCGACGTCGGCCAGGTGCAGGCCGGAGGTCGGCTCGTCGAGGATGTAGACGCCGCCCCTTCTCCTGCAGGTGCATGGCGAGCTTGAGCCGCTGCCGCTCGCCTCCGGAGAGGGTGTTGAGCGGCTGGCCGAGCTTGACGTAGCCAAGGCCGACGTCGACGAGGGCGGCCAGGATCTTGGCGGCGGCGGGCGTCCGCGCCTCGCCCTCGGCGAAGAAGCCGTGCGCCTCGGCGACCGGCAGGTCGAGCACCTCGGCGATGTTGAGCCCGCCGAAGCGCAGCTCGAGCACGGCGGCCTGGTAGCGCTTGCCGCCGCAGACCTCGCACGGGGTGGACACGGTGTCCATGAACCCGAGCTCGGTGACGATGACGCCGGCGCCCTTGCAGGTCGGGCAGGCGCCCTCGGAGTTGGCGGAGAACAGCGCCGGCTTGACGCCGTTGGCCTTGGCGAACGCCTTGCGGATCGGCTCGAGGAGACCGGTGTACGTCGCCGGGTTGCTGCGCCGCGACCCCTTGATCGCGCTCTGGTCGACCGCCACCACGCCCTCGCGGCCGGCGACCGACCCGTGGATCAGCGAGCTCTTGCCGGACCCGGCGACGCCCGTCACCACGACCAGCACGCCGGTCGGGACGTCGACGTCGACGTCCTGCAGGTTGTGGGTGGCGGCGCCGCGCACCTCGATCACGCCGGTGCGCTCGCGGACGGAGTCCTTGAGCCGCGCGCGGTAGTCGAGGTGCTGCCCGGTGAGCGTGCCGCTCTTGCGCAGGCCGCCGACGGTGCCCTCGAACACGACCTCGCCGCCGCCGGACCCGGCCGCGGGCCCGAGGTCGACGACGTGGTCGGCGATGGCGATCGACTCGGGCTTGTGCTCGACGACGAGGACGGTGTTGCCCTTGTCGCGCAGGTCCTGGAGGAGGTTGTTCATCCGCTGGATGTCGTGCGGGTGGAGCCCGACGGTCGGCTCGTCGAAGACGTAGGTGACGTCGGTCAGCGGCGACCCGAGGTGGCGGATCATCTTGACGCGCTGCGCCTCCCCGCCCGACAGCGTGCCGGAGGGACGCTCGAGCGACAGGTAGCCGAGGCCGATGTCGACGAACGAGTCGCACAGGTGCAGGAGGTTGCGGATCAGCGGCGCGACGCCGGGCTCGTCGACGCCCCGCAGCCACGCGGCGAGGTCGGTGATCTGCATTCGGCAGACATCGCCGATGTGGAGGTCCTTGATCGTCGAGGAGCGCGCCGACTCGTTGAGCCGGGTGCCGTCGCAGGCGGCGCACGCCTTGAAGACGGCGGCCCGCTGCACGAACGCCCTGATGTGGGGCTGCAGCGAGTCCGGGTCCTTGCTGAACATGGACTTCCGGATCTTCGGGATCAGGCCCTCGTAGGTGATGTTGATGTTCTCGACCTTCACCTTGCGCGGCTCGGCGTACAGCAGCTCCTCGCGCTGGGCCTCGGTCAGCTTCCCGACGGGTACGTCGGGCGGCACGACGACCTTGTAGGGCGCCACCATCCACCCGTCCGCGGTGTAGCCCGGCACCAGGATCGCGCCCTCCACCAGCGACTTGCTCTCGTCGACGATGGCGGCCAGGTCGAGGTCGGACACGCTCCCCCCGGCCCTCGCACTCCGGGCACATGCCGCCGAGGTAGACCGCGTCGCGGACGACCGTCTTCTCCCCCGCCCTTGTCCGAGGTCATCACCCCGCTGGCGCGGGTGGTGGGGATGTTGAACGAGAACGCCGTCGGCGGCCCGATGAACGGCGTGCCGATCCTGCTGAAGAGCATCCGCAGCATCGCGTTGGCGTCGGTCACCGTGCCGACCGTCGACCGCGCGTTGGCGCCCATCCGCTCCTGGTCGACGATGATCGCGGCGGTGATGCCCTCGAGCAGGTCGACCTCCGGCCGGGCCAGCGACGGCATGAACCCCTGGACGAACGTCGAGTAGGTCTCGTTGATCAGCCGCTGCGACTCCGAGGCGATCGTGTCGAACACCAGCGAGCTCTTCCCCGACCCCGACACCCCGGTGAAGACGGTCAGCCGGCGCTTCGGGATGTCGACGCTGACGTCCTTGAGGTTGTTCTCGCGGGCACCGACGACGCGGATCAGCTCGTGGCTGTCAGCGGGGTGCGGTGACGTGCTGCCGGCCTGGCTCATGGATCTCCTCGGGAGGTGGGTCGGGCTGGTGGCCGCCGCTCATTATGGGGCCGGGCGCCGACACCGGGGCGGCGGCGGAACCGGCGGCGAGGTGCTCGCGCAGGCCCCTCATGCACATGGCGTCCTCCTCAGCCGAGCCAGGCGCCGTCGCGCATCAGCGTGCGCCCCGGGATCTCGTCGGCCTCGCGCCAGGCCTGCACGCGGCTGGGCCGGAGCACGACGAACACGTAGCCGGCGCTGCCCCGGGGGTCCCAGTCGGCCTGCGCGGCGTACCGCTCCCCCAGGTCGGCGTCCTCGTCGACGTCCACGGCCCGGTCGAGGACGGCGTCGATCATGACGACGTCCCGGGTCGGCCCGACGCCGAGCCGGGCGGTGCGCGTGGCCAGCAGGTTGCGTGCGGTGCGCGAGGTGCGGTCGAGCGCGATCACGACGTGCTCGTCCACCCACGCCAGCGACAGGGGCACGAGGTACGGCGTCCCTTCCGGCGAGGCGGTGGCGACCCAGACGTCGATCGCGGGGGTCGTCAGCGTCGCGAGCGCGTCGGTCCTGCGGGTGCCGCGGTCGCGCGGCGGTGCGGTGGTCATCCGGTCTCAGTCGACCTGCTGGATGCGGACCGTGTTGCCGGCGGGGTCGCGGAACGCGCAGTCGCGGCTGCCCCAGTCCTGGTCGGTGGGCTCCTGCATGACCTCGCCGACGCCGGCCGCCTGCACCCGGTCGAAGACCGCCTGCAGGTCCTTGGAGGCGAGCATGATGCTGGCGTAGGTGCCCTTGGCCATCATCTCGGCGATCATCTTCCCCTCGTCCTCGGTGATGCCGGGGTCGGCGGTCGGCGGGTACAGCACGACGTTGGTCTCGGGCTGGCGGGGCGGGCCGACGGTCAGCCAGCGCATCGTGCCCTGCCCGACGTCGTTGCGCACCTCGAACCCGAGCGCGTCGCGGTAGAAGGCGAGCGACGCGTCGGGGTCGGTGTGCGGGAGGAAGCTGGCGTGGATGGCGATGTCGATGTCGGTCATGCCGGTCACGTTAGAGGCGCCGCTGCGGCGCCGGCTTCTCGATTCCTGATCGGTCTGGTGACCCGCTTGGCGATGCACGGCGGCAGGTCGACCGGCGCGTCCGCCGCCCGTCGGCGGTAGCCGCTCGGCGACACGCCCACCAGCTCGCTGAACCGGGTGCTGAAGGTGCCGAGGGAGGAAAAAGCCGACCCGGAAGCAGACGTCGGTCACGCTCAGCTCGCTGTGCCGCAGCAGTGTCATTGCCCGCTCGATGCGGCGCGTCATGAGATAGCTGTACGGCGACTCGCCGTACGCCCGCTTGAACTCGCGGCTCAGGTGGCCCGCCGACAGGTGCACGCCCCGCGCGAGCGCCGGGACGTCGAGCGGCTGCGCGTACTCGCGGTCGATCCGGTCGCGCACCCGGCGCAGCAGCGCGAGGTCGCGCAGCCGCTCCGGCCGGACCGCGCTCTCCGCCGCCCCTGGTTCCTCCGCCATGGCGCCATCATCGCGCACCCTCGTGGCTCTTGCCCGGCGGCGGCGTCGCCGGCTACGGTGAAATATATAAGCCGCAACTTATGAGAGAGGCTCCGCCCATGTCCCTGATCTCCCATCCCGCCTCGCTCGCGGGCCTCGTCACCCGTGAGGTGCGCACCGGCAGCCGCGACGGCGTCGCGACCCGCGTCGCGGTCGCCCGCCGCACCTACCCGACGGACAGGGACGACCTCTGGGACGCGCTCACCAGCGCCGAGCGGCTGCCCCGCTGGTTCCTGCCCGTCAGCGGCGACCTGGAGGTCGGCGGCCGCTACCAGCTCGAGGGCAACGCCGGCGGGCTGGTCGAGCGCTGCGACCGACCGTCGTCGTTCGCGGTCACCTGGGAGTACGGCGAGATGGTCTCGTGGGTCGAGGTGCGCCTCCTCCCCGACGGTGACGGGACGGCCCTGGAGCTCCTCCACGAGGCGCCGGTGGACCCGGAGATGTGGGAGCAGTTCGGCCCGGGAGCGGTCGGCGTCGGGTGGGACCTCGCCCTCATGGGGCTCGGCGTGCACCTGGAGACGCGGGAGGCGGTCGACCCCGAGGCGGGCGCCTCGTTCGCGCTCACGCCGGAGGGCACCGAGTTCGTCCGGACGGCGGCGGCCGGTTGGAGCGAGGCGGCCGCCGCGGACGGCGACGACCCGGCGGTGGCCGCCGCTGCGGCCGAGCGGACGGTGGCCTTGTACACCACCGGGCCCGAGGGCGGCACTCCCGAGGACGGCGCCGACCGTTAGTGGACGCCTTCGACGCCCTCGGGGACCCGGTACGCCGGCTGATCCTGCTGGTGCTGTCGGCCGGCGAGCAGTCGGCGGGCGCCGTGGTGACCGCCGTGCGGGCGCACTCCCCGATCTCCCAGCCGGCGGTGTCGCAGCACCTGCGGGTGCTCCGCGAGGCCGGCCTGGTCGCGGTGCGGCCCGAGGGCGCCCGGCGGCTCTACCGGCTCGACGCCGACGGGCTCGAGGCAGCCCGCGCCTGGCTCGGCGGCCTGCTCGACCCCCTCGGCGGCCTCGGGCACGCGTTCGACGCGCTCGGCACCGAGGTGGCGCGCGGGAAGCGGGCCCGGGTCGCGGGGGTCGGCGGCGTCCGCAGCCGGCGCCACCGACGCGCGGACCGCCTGAGCGCGGGTCAGGCCCGCCCGTCCGGACGCTCGTCCGGGGTGGACGTCTGGTGGGACTCGTCGCCGGTCCGTTCGGGGTCCTCGGTGCGCTCGTCGGACTCGCGGAGGATCTGCTCGGCCTGACGCTCCTCGACCTCGCTGCCGGCTGCCTGCTCCTCGGGCAGCAGCTCGGAGCGGCTCTCGACGCGTTCGTCACCGGGGTGCTGGCTCATGCACCGCAGGTACCCCGCTCCTCGACGATGACCCGTCCGCGGCGGAACCGCGAGCGGGTCGCGCCCGTCCGACCGGCATGCCCCTCCCCCGCCGGCCCGTGCTCCCGGCCCTGCTGCTCCCGGCGGCGCTCCCGCTCTTGGCGGGTTGCGGCTCCGACACCGGCGCGGCCCGTGACGACCCGGCGGCGCTCACCCTCGACGCGCTCGACGGGCGCGCCTTCGAGGGCGACGACCTCGACAGCCCCGACCGCGCGCTCGTCCCCGGCACCACCGTGCGGCTGCGGTTCGACGGCGACGAGCTCTCCGCCGACACGGGCTGCAACCACCTGTTCGGGACGGCTGACGCCGACGACGGCTCCCTCGTCGTCACCGACATGGGCGGCACGGAGATGGGGTGCGACCCCGCCCGGCACGACCAGGACGCCTGGCTGACGGCGTTCCTCGGCTCCGGCCCGCGGGCCGTCCTCGACGAGGCGATCCTCACGCTGAGCGCCGACGGCACCACCCTGGTGCTGCGCGAGGCGCCGGTCGAGCACGGCGACGGCGACCCCGACCGGCCCACGAGCGACCAGGACGTCGGGTCCACCCGGTCCGCCGGGTAGTGCCGTCAGGGGCGGAGCAGCACCTTGATCGCACGCCGCTCGTCCATCGCCCGGTAGGCCTCGGCCGCTTCGTCGAGCGGCATCGTGGCGTCGAAGACCTTGCCCGGGTCGATCCGGCCGTCGAGCACCAGGTCGAGCAGCTCGGGCAGGTAGCGCCGGACCGGTGCCATCCCGCCGCGGAGGCCGACGTTGCGCTGGAACATCCGGCGCACCGGCAGCTCGACGCCGTGCGGCACCCCCGACGAAGCCGACCGTCGCACCGGGACGGGCGACGGAGAACGCCGTGTCCATCGCCTGGCCGGTGCCCACGCACTCCAGGACGGCGTCGGCGCCCACTCCCCCGGTGACCTCCATGACCTCCGCCACGCCCTCCTCACCCCGCGCGGCGACCAGGTGGGTGGCGCCGAAGTCCTTCGCGAGGACCTGTCGCGACTCGTGGCGCGACATCGCCACGATGGTCTCGGCACCCATCGCCGACGCGGCCAGGACGCCGCAGAGCCCGACCGCGCCGTCGCCGACGACCACCACCGAGCCGCCCTCGCGCACGCCGGCGCACACGGCGGCGTGCCACCCGGTCGGCATCACGTCGCTGAGCGTGAGCAGCGAGGGAAGCAGGGCGTCGTCGGGCACGCCGTCGGTGGCGACCAGGCTCCCGTCGGCCTGCGTGACCCGCGCGTACTCGGCCTGCCCGCTGACCGTCATGCCGAGGTTGGTGCACGCCGACTGCACGCCGGCCGCGCAGTGCGGGCAGGTGCCGTCGCAGTGGCAGAACGGCACGACCACGAAGTCGCCGGGCCGGAACCGGCGTACGTCGGCGCCGACCTCCTCGACCACGCCGACGCACTCGTGCCCGATCGTCGCGCCGGGCCGGATCCGGTTCTCGCCGCGGTAGGGCCACAGGTCGGAGCCGCAGACGCAGCCGGCGACGACCCGCACGACCGCGTCCGTCGGCTGCTCGACGCGGGGATCGGGGACGTCCTCGACCCGGATGTCGCGGGGGCCGTGGATCGTGGTGGCACGCATGGCGACCATCCTGCCGTACCCTGGTGACGCGCCGCGGGCCGCCCCGGCTTGCGATATCTCATATATGAGTTACCGTCGTAGCATGACGGTCACCAGCCACCTCGAGCACGGCGAAGTCGACTACAAGGGTCGGATCGGCAACCTCATCCGTGATGCCCGCAAGCACCGCGGCCTCACCCAGGCCCAGCTCGCCGGCCGGCTCGGCACCAGCCAGAGCGCGATCAACCGGATCGAGAAGGGGCACCAGAACCTGTCCCTGGAGATGATCGCCCGGATCGGCAGCGCGCTCGACTCCGAGATCGTCGCGCTCGGCGCCGGCCCGACCCACCTGCGGGTCAAGGGCCCGACGACGCTCTCGGGGAGCATCGACGTCAAGACGTCGAAGAACGCCGGGGTAGCGCTGCTGTGCGCCTCGCTGCTCAACCGCGGCCGTACGACGCTCCGAAAGGTCGCCCGGATCGAGGAGGTCAACCGGCTGCTCGAGGTGCTCGGCAGCCTCGGCGTCCAGACGCGCTGGATCAACGAGGACAACGACCTCGAGATCGTGCCCCCGCGCGAGCTCGACCTCACCCGGATCGACGAGGTCGCCGCGCGGCGTACCCGCTCGGTGCTGATGTTCCTCGGCCCGCTGCTCCACCGCTCGGACTCCTTCGAGCTGCCCTACGCCGGCGGCTGCAACCTCGGCACCCGCACCGTCGAGCCGCACATGTCCGCGCTCCGGCCGTTCGGCCTCGAGGTCAAGGCGAGCGACGGCTGGTACCACGGGCGCGTCGACCGGGCGATCGTGCCGGGCCGCCCGATCGTGCTCACCGAGCGCGGCGACACGGTCACCGAGAACGCGCTGATGGCCGCCGCCCTGCACCCCGGCACGACCGTCATCCGCAACGCCTCGTCCAACTACATGGTCCAGGACCTCTGCTTCTACCTCCAGGCGCTCGGCGTCCAGGTCGAGGGGGGTCGGCACCACCACGCTGACCGTCACCGGCAAGGAGTCCATCGACGTCGACGTGGACTACTCGCCCAGCGAGGACCCGATCGAGGCGATGTCGCTGCTCGCGGCCGCGATCGTCACCAAGTCGGAGATCACGATCCGGCGCGCCCCGATCGAGTTCCTGGAGATCGAGCTCGCTGTGCTGGAGGAGATGGGGTTCCGCTACGAGCTCTCCGAGGAGTACGTCGCCGCCAACGGCCGCACCCGCCTGGTCGACGTCCGCACGCTGCCCTCGGAGCTGGTCGCGCCCCGCGACAAGATCCACCCGATGCCGTTCCCCGGCCTCAACATCGACAACCTCCCGTTCTTCGCGGTCATCGCCGCCGTCGCCCACGGGCAGACCTACCTCCACGACTGGGTCTACGACAACCGGGCGATCTACCTCACCGACCTCAACAAGCTGGGCGGCCGGGTGAGCCTGCTCGACCCGCACCGGATCATGATCGAGGGCCCGACCTCGTGGACCGGCGCCGAGCTGATGTGCCCGCCGGCGCTCCGTCCGGCGGTCGTGGTCCTGCTGGCGATGCTGGCCAGCAAGGGCACGTCGGTGCTGCGCGGCACCTACGTCATCCACCGCGGCTACGAGGACCTCGCGGAGCGGCTCGGCTCGCTGGGCGCCGAGATCGAGACCTTCCGCGACATCTGAGCCGGATGTACCTCGAGCAGGGACGGATTCTCGCCTTCGCCCACCGTGGCGGGGCCTACCACCCCGAGATCGAGGGGCTGGAGAACACCCTGTCGGCGTTCCGCCACGCCGCCGCCCTCGGGTACGACTACCTGGAGACCGACGTCCACGTGACCCAGGACGGCGTCCTCCTGGCGTTCCACGACGCCGTGCTCGACCGGGTCACCGACCGGATGGGCGCCGTCGCCGAGCTCACGCTGGCCGAGATCCGCCGGGCGCGGATCGCGGGCCGCGAGGAGATCCCGACCCTCGCCGACATCGTGGACGCGTTCCCCGAGGCGCGCGTCAACATCGACATCAAGTCCGCCGGGGCGGTCGACGCCCTCGCGGCGTTCGTCCGGGAGCGCGACCTCTGGGACCGGGTGCTGGTCGGGTCCTTCTCCCCCGCCCGGGTCCGGCGGTTCCGCCGGCTCACCGGCGGCCGGGTCCCGACCGCCGCCCACCCCTGGGGAGATCCTCGCCTTCCGGCTGCTGCCGAGCGCCCGGCTCGCGGCCCGCCTGGCCGGTCGCGACTTCGCGGCCCTCCAGGTGCCGCACCGCCGGGGCCCGCTGCGGGTGGTCACCCCGGGGTTCGTACGACGGGCGCACGCGGCGGGCAAGCAGGTGCACGTGTGGACGGTCGACGACCCCGCCGAGATGGAGGAGCTGCTCGACCGCGGCGTCGACGGCCTGTTCACCGACCGCACCGACCTCCTGAAGGACGTGCTGGTCGCGCGCGGTCAATGGCGGGCCCGCCCCGCCCGGTAGGCCACACTGGTCGGCGACGGGAGGGAGCCCCGATGAGCACGCCACCGATCGCCGACCTCGGTCCGCTGGAGCGGGCCCGCGAGCAACGCGCCTGGTTCTTCTACGACTGGGCCAACTCGGCCTTCGCCACCACCATCGCCGGCGTCCTCTTCGCGCCTTACCTGATCACCGTCGCCGAGCGCGCGGCCTGCGGGTTCGTCAGCGACGACGACCGCGACTGCACCGGCAGCATCGACCTGCTCGGCCTCGCCATCTCCCCCGGCTCCCTGCCGTCGTACGTCATCACCTTCTCCACCATCCTCGGGGCGGTCCTCTACCCGCTGATCGGCGCGATGGCCGACCGCACGGCCCGCAAGACCGACCTGCTCGCCGGCTTCGCGTGGACCGGCGCCACGGCCGCCGCCCTGCTGTTCTTCCTCACCGGCGACAGCTGGGTCTTCGGCAGCGTCGTGTTCATCGTCGCCAACCTCTGCTTCGGGGCCTCGACGGTCGTCAACGACGCCCTGCTCAACCTCATCTCTGAGGAGCACGAGCGCGACCGGGTCTCCTCGGTCGGCTGGGCCTACGGGTACGCCGGCGGGGTGCTGCTGCTGGCCGTCAACTTCGGTGTCGTCACCTTCCACGACAGCCTCGGGATCAGCACCGAGATGGCGGTGCGGCTCAGCCTGCTGTCGGGCGCGGTGTGGTGGGCGGCGTTCACGTTCATCCCCTGGCGCGGCATCCGGCACCGGGCGCCCGTCGCCGTGGAGGAGGTCGAGGGCGGGCTGCTCGCCCGCTCGTTCGGGCAGCTGTGGGCGACGCTGCAGGACCTGCGCGGCTACCCGGTCGCGCTCACGTTCCTCCTCGCCTACCTGTTCTTCAACGACGGCATCCAGACCGTCATCGCGTCCGCCGCGATCTTCGGGGAGAAGGAGCTGGGGTTCAGCACGAGCACCGTCCTGGCGACCTACCTCCTCGTCCAGCTCGTCGCCGTCCTCGGCGCCCTCGCGTTCGGCAGGGTGGCGCGGTGGTACGGCGCCAAGCGGGTGATCCTCGGCGGCATCGGGCTGTGGATGGTGCTGGTCACGCTGGCGTGGTTCGTGCCGGAGAAGAGCCTGCTGCCGTTCCTCGCGCTCGGCGCCGGCATCGGGCTGGTCCTCGGCGGCACCCAGGCGCTGGCCCGGTCCTACTTCTCCCTGTTCATCCCGCGCGGCAAGGAGGCGGAGTACTTCAGCCTCTACCACGCCATGGACCGCGGCACCTCCTGGCTCGGCACCCTCGTCTTCGGCCTCGTCCACCAGTTCACCGACTCCTACCGGCCGGCCGTCTTCGCCCTGATTTTTCTTCTTCGCCGTCGGCGGCCTGCTGCTCCTCAAGGTCGACACCCGGCGCGGCATCCGGGAGGCGGGCAACCAGCAGCCCGCTGTGATCTGAGCCGCGATCTGCGGACGGTTGAAACCTTTCCGGCGCGGGTAGCGTTGAACAGATACAGGCGGTGCCGGGTCAGCACGGTCCGGGGAGATCCCCCGGCGGCCCCCACCGCCCTCGCCCCGGCACCCGCGGGGCAGGGACACGTGAGGCGGAGGTAATCATGGCTGAGCGCACGTTGCGAGGCGCACGACTGGGCGGGCAGTCCTTCGAGGACGAGCGCGGCATCGAGTTCGCGGCCCGGCAGCAGGTCGGCTACCGGTGCCCCCACGGGCACGAGTTCGAGATCACGATGTCCGTCGAGGCCGAGGTCCCGCCGGTGTGGGAGTGCCCCCGCTGTGGCGCCGAGGCCGACAGCACCGCCGGCATCGCCCGCGAGGAGAAGGTCGAGAAGCCGCAGCGCACCCACTGGGACATGCTGCTGGAGCGCCGCTCGGAGAAGGAGCTCGAGGAGATCCTCACCGAGCGGCTCGAGCTGCTGCGCGGCGGCGAGATCGGTCCCGCGCACCTGCACCGCGCCAACGCGCGCAAGCGCAAGGCCGCCAACGCCTGACGGCCCTCCCCCGCCGGCTCAGTCGTCGACCACCTCGCCGCGCACGACGTCGTCGCCGCGGCGGTGGTCGTTGCGTGCCCTCGCGGGGTGCCCGACGACCGCCGTCGTCACCCGGGAGCCGACGTACGCCGTGAGCAGCCGGCGGAACAGCGGACGGGTGAGCGGGAGGATCAGCAGGAGGCCGATCGCGTCGGTCGCGAACCCGGGCGCGAGCAGGAGCGCTCCGCCGACGAGGACGAGCGCACCGTCGGCGAGCTCGCGGGTCGGCGGCCGGTAGGCGCGCAGCGCGTCCTGGAGCGCCTGCCAGGCGCGCCGCCCCTCGCGCTTGACGACGACCGCCCCGACGACGCTGGCGACCACGAGCAGGAGGATCGTCCACCACGCGCCGATGACCTGCCCGACCTGGATGAGGACGTAGAGCTCGACGAGCGGCGCCACGACGAAGACCACGACCAGCAGCAGCGGCCACACCCGACGTCTCGTGCTCACGCACCGAGTCTAGGTCGGCGGCCGAGGCGGCCCAGCCGGCGGAGCAGGCGGCGCGCCTGCTCCCCACCGTTCGCGGAGACCCCACAGCGTGATCCGCTGGAGCGACTCGACGGCCACCGCGCCGCTCATCTTGGAGTCGCCGCGCTCGCGCTCGACGAACGCGATCGGCACCTCGCGCACCCGCAGGCCCGCGCGGAGGCAGCGGGTCACCAGGTCGGTCTGGAAGACGTAGCCGGTCGACCGCACCGAGCCGAGGTCGATCGTCTCCAGCGCCGTGCGCCGGAACACGCGGTAACCGGCGGTGGCGTCGCGGACGTCGATGCCCAGCAGCACCCGCACGTAGAGGTTGCCGCCTCGGGAGAGCGCGACCCGGAACCACGGCCAGTTCACGACGCTTCCGCCCGGGACCCAGCGCGACCCGATGACCAGGTCGGCGGCGGGGGAGGGCCTCGAGCAGCCGGTGCAGCTGCTCGGGCTGGTGGGAGCCGTCGGCGTCCATCTCGCCGACGACGTCGTAGCCGGCGTCGAGCGCCCAGGCGAAGCCGGCGAGGTAGGCGGCGCCGAGGCCGCCCTTGGCGGTCCGGTGGAGGACGTGGACCTGCGGGTCGGCGGCGGCCAGCTCGTCGGCCACCCGGCCGGTGCCGTCCGGCGAGTTGTCGTCGACCACCAGCACGTCGACCTGCGGCTGGGCCGCCCGGAGCCGCTGCACGACCGGCCCGACGTTGTCGACCTCGTTGAAGGTGGGCACGACCATGACGACCCGTCCCTGCTCAGGCAACGGGGGCCTCGCTCGGTGCCGGGGCCGTCGGAACCGCCGCCTCCTGGGCCTCGTCCGCTGCCCGGGCCCGGTTCCTCCCCCGCCGATGGGCGACCGCACCGAGCACCAGGCCGAGGACCGACAGGCCGGTCAGTGCCCGCCAGGACCAGGGCCCGATCCGAGTCGCGGGGGTGAGCCCGCTCATCAGGCCCACCCGCTCGACCAGCACCTCGGTGGTGCGAGGCTCCGCGGCGGCCACGACGGTGCCGTCGGGGGGCGACGACGCCGGAGACGCCGTTGGTGGCCGCCACGACCAGCCAGCGCCCGGACTCGATCGCCCGCAGCCGGGTCATGGCGAACTGCTGGTCGACCTGGTCGGTGAAGATGAACATCGCGTTGCTGGTCTGCACGGTCAGCAGGTCGGCGCCGCGCACGACTTGGTCGCGCAGGACGTCGTCGTAGGCGACGTCGAAGCAGATGGCGTCGGCCACCTCGATCCCCCGCCACCCGCAGCGGCTCCTCCCGCGTGCCGGCCTTCATGTCCCGGCGGATCTGCGCCAGGTCGCCGAAGCCCGGGTCCCAGTAGCGGCGGTAGGGGATGTACTCCCCGTAGGCCACCGGGTGCTTCTTCGTGTAGCGGTCGCCGGGCCCGGACACCGGGTCCCAGACGATCCCCTGGTTGAGCACGTGGTCGGGCCCGTCGTCGACCAGGCCGCCGACCACGACCGGGACGCCGATCGCGTCGACCGCCTCCCGGATCCCGCCGTTCACGTCGGCGTCGGAGAACGGGTCGACGGCCGTGGTGTTCTCCGGCCACAGCACGAAGTCCGGTTGCGGGGCCCGGCCGGCGGCGACGTCGTCGGCGAGGCCGGTGGTGGCCTCGACGTGGTTGCGGGTGACCCCCCGGTGGTCCCAGAGGATGTCGTCACCGGGGCCGGGCACGTCCCCCTGCACGGCCGCGACCACGGCGGAGCCGTCCTCGGCGAGCTCGTACGGCGCGACGGCGGGCACCAGCAGCAGCGCCGCGAGGACGACCGGCGGCGCGATCCGCACCAGGCCGCCGCGGTCGAGCACCGCCCGGGCCAGGAGGAACGACAGCAGCGCGAGCAGGAACGACAACCCGGTCATGCCGACGTACGCGAGCGCCGGGGCGAGCGGGGTGTCGGCGACGGCGAACGACAGCCGGCCCCACGGCATCCCGCTGAACGGCCAGGTGCTGCGGATGCCCTCCATCGCCGCCCACGTGGCCGCCAGCCAGACCGGCCACGCCGGCAGCCTGGTCAGGAGCGGCACGCAGAGCCCGACAGCACCGTAGAACAGCGCCTCCGCGGTCGACAGCGCCAACCACGCGTCCTGCCCGGGGGCGGTGCGCATCCAGTAGATGTGGGTGAAGTAGAACGCGACGCCGAAGGCCAGCCCCACCAGGCCCGCACGGGGCACCGACAGCCCGTGGGTGGCGAGCGCGAAGCACGCGGGCCCGACCAGGACCAGCGGGGCGAGCGTCAGCGGCTCGTACGCCGCGGTCAGCGCCAGTCCGCCGGCGATCGCGAGGAGGAGGCGCACCAGCACGGTCCGAGCGTAGTCAGCGGCCCCAGTGCGCCGGTGGTCGGGCAACGGAAGGGCCCCGGTCGCCTTCGGACCATCCCCACCACCGACTGGCGGCCGGCGCGGGGACGTTGTCTAGGGGGGACCGGGGCCCTTCCGTGTCGCTCTCGAGGGGCGAACCGACCTCCGCGAACCGTGACGGGCGGCATTGGCGCGACACCGCCGTCGTCGGCCACTCGGACGTCGGTCCGCCTTCCTCGACCTGCACGAGCGATCGGTCACGTACTCTGACGAGCCTCACCACGAGTGTCAACCACCGGCTGACCTGCGCAGACGCGCGTCGTCGCAGGTCAGGCCGGGGTGCGTCGGGCAGGAAAACCCGCGAAAATCTCAGACCGGTCCGGCGTGTCGCTTGCGGCACGCCGGAGCAACTGGTCATCCGGGGACGACGACGGTGCCGGTCGCCGTGGTCGCGACCAGCGGTGGGTCGAGGAGCGCGGCCGCGCCCGGCCGCTCCTCGGTCGCGCCGCCGCGCGCCACCACGACCAGCGCGAAGGCCATGACCCGCGAGCGGTTGCCCACCCGGATCAGCTCGGCCGTCGCCTCCACCACGTCGCCCGCCCGGACCGGCGCGAGGAACTGCACGTCGGAGTAGGAGGCGAAGAGCCCCTCGTCGCCGTCGGTGCGGATGCACAGCTCGGTGGCGACGTCGCCGAAGAGCGCCAGGCCGTAGGCGCCGTCGACGAGGTCGCCGGCGTAGTGAGCGTGGGAGTAGGGCACGTAGCGGCGCTGGGTCGCCCGGGCCCCCACCTCGGCGGTCACGACGCCATCCTCGCCGACCCCGCGATCCGGTGGACGAGATAGCTCGCCACCTCCCCCGGTGTCGTGCCCCGCCCGAAGATCCGGTCGACGCCGAGGTCCTCGGCCATCCCCTCGTCGAACCGCGGGCCGCCCACCACCAGCAGCGGACGCCGCTCCGGCGGGAAGGCCTCGCGGAACGCGGCGGCCATCTCGCGGGTGTTGAGCAGGTGGGCGTCGCGCTGGGTCACGACCTGGGAGACCAGCACGGCGTCGGCCCGCTCGGCCACGGCCCGGTCGACCAGGTGGGGCACCGACACCTGGGCGCCGAGGTTGACCACCTTGACCTCCCGGTAGTACTCGAGCCCCTTCTCCCCCGCGAACCCCTTGATGTTGAGGATCGCGTCGATGCCGACGGTGTGGGCGTCGGTCCCGATGCACGCGCCGATGACCACCAGCCGGCGCCGCAGCATGCGCTTGACGGCGGCGTTGACCTCCTTCGGCGTGAGCAGCGGGTAGTCACGCTCGACCACCTCGACCGCGTCCAGGTCGACGAGGTGGTTGACGCGCCCGTAGACCACGAAGAACGTGAAGTCCGGACCCATCGGCTTCGCGTGCACCACCAGCGCGGGGTCGATCCCCATCTTGGCCGCCAGCTGCTGGGCGGCGCCCTCGGCCCGCTTGGAGTGCGGGACCGGCAGCGTGAAGCTCACCTGCACCATCCCGTCGCCGGTCGTGTCGCCGTACGGGAGGACCAAGGTGCTCATGACTCCTCCAGGATCTCGGTGGCCGGGTTGTAGTAGGCATCGGACCTGCGGGCCACCCCGTCGAGGCCCTTGCCGCCGTCGGCGGGTCGTCGCATGAGGCCGAAGGTGCCGTCGGCGATGGCGTCGAGCAGTCCCTCGTCGGCGATCCGCTCGAGGAGGTCGACGGCCTCGCCGAGCACCTGGCGGGCGCGGGTCGCGATCAGGCCCTCGGGCGCGGGGTGGAAGTCCTCGCGCAGGCCGCCTGCGGCGTCGAGCACGTAGCGGACGTTCTGCAGCGCCAGGTCGCGGTCGGACAGCCACGGGGTGACGACCGCCTCGGTCATCATCCCGACCAGCAGGATCCCCTGGCCGGTCATCGCACCGGCGAGGTTGAAGAACCCGTCGAGCAGGTAGCCGCGGAACACGTCGCCCGTCATGTGCCGCGTCGGGGGGCATCCACTTCAGCGGCGCCTTGGGGAACAGCTCGCGCGCCAGGAGCGCGTGCGCCAGCTCCAGCCGGAACGACTCGGGCACGGCGGGGTCGATCTCGAACGCGTGGCCCAGCCCGAGCTGCCAGTCCTCGAGCCCTGCCTCCTTGGCGAAGTACTCGTTGAGCAGCTGGCTGGTGGTGACCGTGTGCGCGGCCTCGACCGCGTCGGCGGTGGTCAGGTAGTTGTCCTCGCCGGTGTTGATGATGATGCCGGCCCGGGCGTGCACCTGGCGGCTGAACCGCTGGTCGACGAAGGTGCGGACCGGGTTGATGTCGCGGAACAGGATCCCGTACATCGAGTCGTTGAGCATCATGTCGAGCCGCTCGAGGCCCGCGAGCGCCGCGATCTCGGGCATGCAGAGGCCGCTGGCGTAGTTGGTGAGCCGCACGTAGCGGCCGAGCTCCCGGCTCGACTCGTCGAGCGCGGCCCGCATCAGCCGGAAGTTCTCCTGGGTCGCGTAGGTCCCGGCGAAGCCCTCCCGGGTCGCTCCCTCGGGCACGAAGTCGAGCAGGCTCTGGCCGGTCGACCTGATCACGGCGATCACGTCGGCTCCCTCGCGTGCCGCCGCCTGGGCCTGCGGGATGTCCTCGTGGATGTCGCCGGTCGCGACGATGAGGTAGATCCAGGGCTGCCGGGGCGCGTCCCCGTGCCGCCGGATGAGGCGGTCGCGCTCCTTGCGCCGGCGGTCGACGGTGCGGATGCCCGCCCCGACGTCGCGGCGCGCTGCGCTGCGCGCGCGGGTGGCCTCGCGGCCCTCCGGGACCCGGAACCGCACCGACCCCGCCGACGCCTTCTGCGCGAGCGTGAGCAGGTCCTCGGCCTCCCTCCGCGCCAGCGCATCCCAGACGGGGAGCGTGACGCCGTGCGCCAGGTCGACGTCGGCCCGGACGGCGTCGAGCAGCCGGTTGACCCACGGCGTGCCCTCGGCGTCCGCGCCGCCGAGCCCGGCCAGGCGCAGGGTGGCGCGCTCGACCGAGACGGTCGTGTGCTGCTGCGCAAGCCGCACGATGGGCCGGCCCGCCCGGCGGGCGAGCGACCGGGCCTTCCGGACGGTCACGGGGTCGAGGTCGAGCTTGCGGTTCACGAGAGACGCTCCTCGAGGAGCCGGCGTACGCCGGGTTCGGTGCGGACCAGGTCGAGCGCCAGGTCGCTGTGGCCGGGCACGTAGCCGTTGCCGACGAGCATCGTCACGTCGGCGGCCAGGCCCTCCGCGCCGAGCGCGGCGGCCGGGAACGACGTCGCCATCGAGAAGAAGACCACCGTGCCGCCGTCGGCCGTCGCGAGGACCGCTCCGCCCTCGCACCCCGGCACGTCCACGCAGACCACCGTGACGTCTGCCGGGCCCCCGGCGGCCGCGACCGCGTCGCGCAGTCCGACCGGGTCGCGGGCGTCGGCCACCACCACCTCGTCCGCCAGGCCGGCCGCGCGCAGCCGGCGCGCCTCGGCGTCGACGGGCACCACGCCGATGGTCCGCCGGGCGCCCGCGCGCCGGGCGGCGGCGAGGCTGAGGCTGCCCGACTTGCCTGCTCCGCCCACCACGGCGACCACCGGGGCGTCGTGCTGCCGGACCACGCGGGAGGTCAGGGCGGGTGCGCCGCAGACGTCCATGACCGCGAGGCTCAGCGCGGTCGGGAGGTCGTCGGGCAGCACGGCCGCGATCGACCGGCCGAACAGCACGGCGTATCCCTCGCACGGCACCTGCTCGGAGCGCCCGTCCCACCGGGCCAGACCGTCGGTGACCACCAGCGGGGTGAGGGTCAGCGACACCAGGGTGGCCACGCGCTGGCCCACCCGGAGCCCGAGCGGCGAGTCGGGGCCCACCTCCTCGACCACCCCGACCAGCATGCCGCCGGAGCCGGTCACCGGGTTCTGCATCTTGCCCCGGGCGGCGACGATGTCGAGCACGGCCCGCCGGACGGCGGCGCCGTCGCCCCCCGTGGGCCTGCTCGAGCTGGCGGAACGACGCCGCGTCGAGGTTGAGCCGCTCGACCCGCACCCGCACCTCGTCGGGCCAGAGCTCCGGCCGGGTGTCGAGCCGCTCCGCGGCCTGGGGCAGGACCCGGTGCTCGTCGAGCACGCGGTGCAGGCCCGTCGGATCGCTGTGCTGGGTCACCGTCGACACACGGCCTCCATGTCAGTCGGCAGGAAATTCTCCGGTGTCGCAATCTTGCGACCGGATGATCTTCACGTAGTCTGGCACCGAGTCGGGATGTGACACAAACGACACCCCGGCGGGAGAGGAGTGCACCGATGACCGAGAACGCCGCCGTCGCGGCCGGCCAGCCCTACCCCTACCGGCAGGTCGAGCTGGTCGAGCCCGACTGGACCCGGTTCCCCGGGTGGCGCGACGTGACCGCCGCGGACTGGGCGTCGGTGCAGTGGCAGCGCGCCCACTGCGTGAAGAACCTCCGGCAGCTGCGCGGACCTCCTCGGCGACCTCGTCGACGACCGGTTCTTCACCGACCTCGAGCGTGACCAGGCGGAGCGGGCGACGATGTCGATGCTGGTGCCGCCGCAGATGCTCAACACGATGGTGCCGCACGTGCGTCCCTCCGGTCCCGGCTCGCTGACCGACGCCTTCTACGCCGACCCGATCCGCCGCTACATGCTGCCCGTGTTCTCCGACCGGCGCACCGACTGGCCCTCCCACCCCCCACGCCACCCGCGACTCGCTGCACGAGCACGACATGTGGGTGGCCGAGGGCCTCACGCACCGCTACCCGACCAAGGTGCTCGCCGAGCTGCTCCCGACGTGCCCGCAGTACTGCGGCCACTGCACCCGGATGGACCTCGTGGGCAACTCGACGCCGACGGTCGACAAGCTCAAGTTCGTCGCGAAGCCGGGCGACCGCCTCGAGTCGATGCTCGACTACCTGCGCCGCACCCCCACGGTGCGCGACGTGGTGGTCTCCGGTGGCGACGTCGCGAACATGCCGTGGCCGCGGCTGGAGGCGTTCCTGGAGTCGCTGCTGGCGATCGACAACATCCGCGACATCCGGCTCGCGACGAAGGCGCTGATCGGCCTGCCGCAGCACTGGTCGCAGCCCGACGTCGTCGAGGGCGTGGGGCGGGTGGCCGAGACCGCCCGCCGGCGGGGTGTCTCCCCTCGCGGTGCACACCCACGCCAACCACGCCAGCTCGGTGACCCCGTCGGTGGCGGCCGCGGCCGGCGCCCTCCTCGACGCGGGGCTGCGCGACGTGCGCAACCAGGGCGTGCTCCTCGACGGCGTCAACGCCGATCCGCACGCGCTGCTCGACCTGTGCTTCGCGCTGCTCGACGGCGCCCGGATCATGCCCTACTACTTCTACATGTGCGACCTGATCCCCTACAGCGAGCACTGGCGGATCTCGGTCGCCCAGGCGCAGCACCTCCAGCACCAGCTCATGGGCTACCTGCCCGGATTCGCCACGCCGCGGATCGTGTGTGACGTGCCGTTCGTCGGCAAGCGGTGGGTGCACCAGGTCGCCGAGTACGACACCGAGCGCGGGATCTCGTACTGGACGAAGAACTACCTGACCTCGATCGAGCAGGGCGACCCGGACGCGCTGGAGCGCCGCTACGAGTACTACGACCCGATCCACACGCTGCCGGCCGCGGGCCGGGAGTGGTGGGCCCGGCACGCCACCGACGACAGCGCGCTCCGTGCGGCCGAGGTCGCCGAGGCGTCGCGGCGCACGGCCGCCCTGCAGGCACACTGAGGCGCGCAGGGCCGCTCGGGGCGGGTCAGCCGGTGAGCGGACGGTTCTCGTAGTAGGTCTGCAGCACGATCGTGGTCCGCGTCGACACGTTGGCCGCCGCGCGGATCCGGGCCAGCAGCTCCTCGAGCTCCGAGGGCGCGCGTGTGCGGACCTTCAGCATGTAGGACTCCTCGCCGGCGACCGACCAGCAGGACTCGATCTCCGCGATGTCCTGGAGCCGCCGCGGGGCGTCGTCGGGCTGGGAGGGGTCGATGGGCCGGATCGCGATGAACGCCGTCAGCGGCAGGCCGATCTCGGCGTGGTTGACGGTCGCGCCGTAGCCGAGGATCAGGCCGCGCTGCTCCAGCCGCTTGACCCGCTGGTGGACCGCCGACGTCGACAGGCCGGTGGCCTTGCCGAGGTCGGTGTAGGACATCCGACCGTCCGTGGCGAGCAGCTCGAGGATCTGGCGGTCGATGGCCTCGACTGCGGGCGAACTGCTCTGGCTCACGCGGCAACCCTAGGGCATCGCCCGAGCCCGTCGCCGTGGCGAGCAAGGGCCGGACACCGACGCGGTGTACGTTCTGCGGCCATGAGCACGCTGAGCGACCGGTCCCCCGCGGCTGCTGCTCCTCGACACCGCCTCGATGTACTTCCGCGCCTACTACGGCGTCCCGGAGATCCTGGCGCCCGACGGCACCAACGTGAACGCGGTGCGCGGGCTCCTCGACTACATCGCCCGCCTCGTCGAGCAGTACCGCCCGACGCACCTGGCGTGCTGCTGGGACGAGGACTGGCGCCCGGCGTGGCGGGTCGAGCTGCTGCCGACGTACAAGGCGCACCGGGTGGTCGAGGAGGTCGAGGGCGCCGCCGACGTCGAGGTGGTGCCCGACCCGCTGGAGGTGCAGGTGCCGGTGATCCGCGAGGTGCTCGCCGCGTACGGCATCGCCGTGGTCGGCGCACCGGGCTACGAGGCGGACGACGTGATCGGGACCCTCGCCACCGACGCCGGGATGCCGGTCGACGTCGTCACCGGCGACCGCGACCTCTTCCAGCTCGTCGACGACGAGGCCGGCGTGCGGGTGCTCTACATCGGCAGGGGCGTCGGGCGCCACGAGCGGGTCGACGAGGCCTGGGTGCTGGAGAAGTACGGCGTCGCCGCCCGCCAGTACGCCGACTTCGCGACGCTGCGCGGCGACCCCTCCGACGGCCTGCCGGGGGTGCCGGGGGTCGGGGAGAAGACGGCCGCGTCGCTGCTGCGCAAGTACGACGACCTCGCCGGCGTCGTGGCGGCCGCCGCCGACCCGGACAGCGACCTCGGCGGCGGCCCTCGACTGAAGATCAAGCACGCCGCCGACTACCTCGCCGTCGCGCCGAGGGTGGTCGCGGTCGCCCGCGACCTCGACCTCCCGCGCGAGGGACTGGAGCTGCCCGCGGAGCCGGCCGACCCCGACGCCCTGGCGGCGTTGAGCGAGCGGTGGCGGCTCGACTCCCCCGTCGAGCGGCTCACCGCCGTCCTCGCCGGCTGACGCCGCCGCGTCAGCGGGCGGCGAGCACCTCCTTCAGCCGGGCGGCGAACGCGGCCGGGTCGTTGCCCGGTGACCACTCGTTGGCGACGAAGCCGCCGTGGTCGCCCGGGAACTCGACCGGTGCGACGCCGAGCAGCGCGGCGAGCGCCTCACTGCCCCGGCGCGGCAGCGCGGCGCCGCTCGTGGCCCCCACCGCGGGCACGATCCGCACGCCCGACGCGGCCAGCGCCGCGCCGTCGGGGTGGTAGGGCGCCATCCGCAGGTTGTGGCCCAGCAGCGGGTCGTCACGGCTGCCGTCGTCGTCGCTGGAGAAGCCGAGCTGCTCGGGCGGCGGCGCCGGCTGCTCCAGGAACTCCTCGGTGAAGACCCCGTCGTGCATCACGAACCGGACGAACTTCGCCATCGCCGGGCCGTGGCCGCTGCGCTCGTAGGTGGCCACGATGTCGTCGTTGACCCGCTGGACGACGTCGCGGTCTTCGAGCAGGGCGGTCAGGGGCGGCTCGTGGAGGACCGCCGTCGCGACCTCCGCGGGGTGGGCGAGGAGCCACGGCAGCGCGGCCACCGCCCCGCCGCTGGAGGCGAACACGTCGACCGGTCCGTGGCCGGCCGCCGCCACCACCCGGTGCACGTCGTCGCCGTGGATCTCGTAGGAGACCTCGCCACCCTCCTCGAGCTTGCTGCGCTCGGCCATCCGCGGGTCGTAGGTGATCACGGTGCGGTCGTCGAGGTGCGGCACCAGCTGGGCGAAGCCGGAGGCGCCCATCGGGGAGCCGAACACCACCAGCGGGCGGTGCGGGCCCGGTGTCGCGGGCTCGTGCACGTCGTAGGTCAGCACCGCCCCGGGGACGGAGAGCTGGTGGGTGGTCGTGGTCACGGTCATGGTCGCTCCTTCGTGTCGTCTCGCCTGCACCGACCGGCACGACGGCCGGAACTCATCGCCGCGGCGTCAGTCGGTCGACACGATCCCGCGACGCAGCAGGTCGACCGCCTTCCGCGCGGTCGCCCGCACCGCCGAGTCCCCCAGCAGCATCGGCGATCTGGCCGGCGAAGTCGACGAGCTGCTTCATCTGCCGGACGAAGTCCCCGGCGGTCAGGTCGGCGCGGGTGAGCACCTGGTCGAGGTCGTCGCCCTCCGCCCAGCGGTACGCCGTCCACGCGAAGCCGGCGTCCGGTGGGCGCAGGAACGCGAGCCGGTGGTCCTTCTCGAGCCGCTCGAGGCTCCCCCACAGCCGCACCATCTCGTCGATGGTCTCCGCGATCGCGCCGCCGGGGATCCGGGGGCGGTGCGTCCTCGGGCCGGCGCGCCTCGTAGACGAGCACCGACAGCACCGAGGCCAGCTGCGACGGGGAGAGCCCGTCCCACAGGCCGGCCCGGAGCGACTCGGCCGCGACCAGGTCGAGCTCGGAGTAGATCCGCATCAGGCCGCGGCCGCGGTCGGTGACCCGGTCCTCGTCGAGGTAGTCGAGGGCGTCGAGGACCTCGCAGACCCGGTCGAACTGGCGGGCGACGGTGTTGGTGCGTCGCTCGACCCGGCGGGCGAGGGTGTCGGTGTCGCGCTTGAGCTTGAAGTAGCGCTCGGTCCAGCGGGCGTGGTCCTCCCGGTCGGCGCAGCCGTGGCAGGGATGGGCGCGCATCTCGGTGCGCAACGCGCTGACCTCCGCCGCCACCGCCGGGTCGGTCCCCTTGTCGGCGCGCGGCCGGGTCACCGACGGTGGCAGGTCGGCGACCGCCTGGCGCACCGCCTCGGCGACCTGCTTGCGCTGCTGGGGGTTGCGGCCGTCGAACCGCTTCGGCAGCCGGATCCGGCCGACCGGCTCGACCGGCACCGGGAAGTCCATCATCGCCAGCCGCTTCGACTGCCGGGCCGCGGTCACGACGAGGGGGCGGTGGCCGTTGTCGGACAGGCCCGGGTCGACGACGACGGCGGGCCCGGAGAACTTGCCGGCGGGGACGACGATGACGTCGCCGGCGCGCAGCCGCTCCAGCGACAGCTGTGCGTCGTCGCGGCGGTCGGCGCGCCGCGCGCGGCTCGCCTCCTTCTCCAGCTCTCCGATCCGGCGGCGAAGGTCGGCGTAGGCCATGAAGTCGCCCAGGTGGCAGTGCGCCGCCTCGGCATAGCCGGCCAGCGCGTCCTCGGCCTTGCGCAGCTGGCGGGCGAGGCCGACGACGGCACGGTCGGCCTGGAACTGGGCGAACGACTGCTCGAGGAGCTCGCGGGAGCGGTGCCGGCCGAACTGGTTCACCAGGTTGACCGCCATGTTGTACGACGGCCGGAACGACGACCGGAGCGGGTAGGTCCGCGTCGATGCGAGGCCCGCGAGCTCGCGGGGGTTCATGCCCGGCTGCCAGAGCACCACCGCGTGGCCCTCGACGTCGAGCCCGCGCCGGCCGGCGCGCCCGGTGAGCTGGGTGTACTCCCCCGGCGTGATGTCGGCGTGCGTCTCGCCGTTCCACTTCGTCAGCTTCTCGAGGACGACGGTGCGGGCGGGCATGTTGATGCCGAGGGCGAGCGTCTCGGTGGCGAAGACCACCTTGACCAGGCCGCGCAGGTAGAGCGCCTCCACGCACTCCTTGAACGCGGGGAGCATGCCGGCGTGGTGGGCGGCGACGCCGCGGCTCAGGCCGTCGAGGAAGTCGGTGTAGCCCAGCACCTCGAGGTCGGCTCCCGGCAGGCTCCCGACGGTGTGCTCGACGTAGGAGATGACCTGGTCGCGCTCCTCGGGGGTGGTCAGCCGGAGGTTGGCGTCGAGGCACTGCTGCACCGCGGCGTCGCAGGCGGCCCGGCTGAAGATGAAGACGATCGCCGGCAGCAGCTGCTCGCGCTCCAGCCGGTCGATCACGTCGACCCGGCCCGGGATCCAGACCCGTCGGCCGTTGCCGACGGCGCGGGGGTTCTTCGACGAGCCCGGGCGGCCCTTGCGCGGCGACCGGCGGTCGCGCATCAGCCGGGTGCTGGCCCAGTCGTCGCGTGCGATCCGCATCAGCTCGTCGTTGACCGGCGCTCCCTCGCGCACGAACCCCGCCGCGGCGTCGACGTCGGAGGAGGCGAACAGGTCGAGCAGCCGCCGGCCCACCATGACGTGCTGGTAGAGCGGCACCGGCCGTCGCTCGGCCACGATCGTGCGGGTCGCGCCACGGACGGTCTCGAGCCACTCGCCGAACTCCTCCGCGTTGGAGACGGTCGCCGACAGCGAGACCACGGAGACCGACTCGGGGAGGTGGATGATGACCTCCTCCCACACCGCGCCGCGGGCCCGGTCGGCGAGGTAGTGGACCTCGTCCATCACGACGAAGCCCAGCCCGATCAGCGTCCGCGAGCCGGCGTAGAGCATGTTGCGGAGGACCTCGGTCGTCATCACGACGACCGGTGCCTCGCCGTTGATCGTGGTGTCGCCGGTGAGGAGCCCGACCTGCTCCGGGCCGTAGCGGGCGACGAGGTCGTGGTACTTCTGGTTAGAGAGGGCCTTGATCGGGGTCGTGTAGAAGCACTTGCGGCCGGTCTCGAGCGCGAGGTGGACCGCGAACTCCCCCACCAACGTCTTGCCGGCGCCGGTCGGCGCGGCGACGAGGACGCCGTTGCCGTCCTCGACCGCCTTGCAGGCCTCGACCTGGAAGTCGTCGAGCTCGAACTCGTAGCCGGCGACGAAGTCGCGGAAGACGGGATGCCCGCGGTCGCGCCGGTAGGACGCGTAGCGCTCGGCGGGCGACTGCTCCTCGGTGGTCACGTCAGCACCTCCAGTGCCTGCGGCACGCACTCGATGGTCAGCGGGAGCGCGCCGTACCGCTCGCCGTCGGCGTACCCGACGATGCCCGGGCAGGCGACGGTGACCCGCCGTACCCGGTGCCGGGCGAACTGCGGGTGGTGGACGTGGGTCCCTCGGAACAGCTTCGGATAGGTGCGCACCAGTTCCAGTTTGCTGACCGGGTGGATGACCACCACGTCGAGCAGCCCGTCGTCGGGCCGCGCGCCCTCCGCGATCCGGAGGCCGCCGCCGAACGACGCCGTGTTGCCGACCGCGACGAGCATGGCGTCGACCTGGCGCTGGTCGCCGTCGAGGTCGAGCACGTAGTGCAGCGGCTCGAAGGTGCGCAGCTCGGCGAGCGTGGCCAGGTTGTAGCGCATCTGGCCGCTCGGCCAACGCATCCGGTTGGCGCGCTCGTTGACGACCGCGTCGAAGCCGGCGGCGAGCACCGTGGCGAACCACCGGTCCCCCGCCCGCGCGAGGTCGACCCGCCGCGGCTGCCAGGCGAGGAGCCGAGCGGCGGCCGCCGCCGGGTCGCGCAGCGGCAGCCCGAGCTCGCGGGCGGCGTCGTTGCCGGTGCCGGCCGGCAGAATCCCGAGCGGTACGCCGCTGCCCGCCACCGCCTGCACGGCCAGGTGGACCAGGCCGTCGCCGCCGCAGACCACCAGGGCGTCGACCCCGTCCGCGACGGCCCCGCGGGCCAGGTCGAGCGCCTCGTCGGCGTCGCGGCCGACCAGCGACCGGGTGTGCCACCCCGCGCCGTGGAGACGCGGCAGCGCCTCGTCGCGCACGCGCCTGGCCCGTCCCCTCCCCCGCCACCGGGTTCGTCAGGACCGCGACGTCGCGGGTCACCGGCGTCCGCCCACGGTCAGCCTCCCCGGTCCCAGCCGGAACCGTCCCTCGCGACCCGCAGCCGCACCGCGAAGTGGTCCGGCGGCGCCCCCACGGCGCGGGCCAGCCGGGCCACCGCGTCGAGGACCCGCGGAGCGCCGAAGTCGACGCCGGGAGCGCCGAGGCTGAGCCGGCCGGCGCGGGCGACCAGGTGCACCTCGCCCCGTCGCCACGTCTCGTGTACGCGCACCCGCGTCTCCTGGTCGACGACGGGCACGGGGACGGCCACGTCGGCCGCCAGGAGGTCGCAGGGCAGCTGCGCACCGTCGCGGTCGCTGCTGAGCAGCCCAGGCACGATGCCGGCGGTCAGCCGGCCGACCGCCGACCAGGTCACCGGGTCGACGCCGAGCCACTCGGGCAGGTCGAACGGGTCGACCGGGGTCCACGCCCCTGGGTCCGCCATCAGATCGGGCTGATCTCGTCGGGGCTGAGCCCGGCGTTGACGCCCCGGCGCTCGCGGCGGCGGTCGTTGAGACGCGCGATCACCTCGGAGATGCCGAACAGGGAGCACCATGGGCACCGCCATGAAGGTCATCGTGAAGGGGTCACCGGAGGGGGTGGCGACGGCGGCGAACACGAACGAGCCGATGATGATCCACGGGCGGTGCGCACCCAGGCTGCGTCCCTTCAGGACACCGGCCAGGTTGAGCAGCACGACGAAGACCGGGATCTCGAACGCGATGCCGAAGACCAGCAGGGCGCGGGTGAAGAACGACAGGTAGTCGTTGAACTCGACCAGGTTGGTGAGGTCGGCGGGCGTGAACCCGATCAGGATCTCCAGGCCCAGCGGGAGCGTGACGTAGCCGAGCACCACCCCGGCCAGGAACAGCGGCCCGGCGATCGCGGCGAACACCGCCGTCCACCGCTTCTCGCTGCTGTGCAGGCCGGGCAGGATGAACGCCCAGATCTGGTAGAGCCACACCGGGCTCGAGCCGATCAGGGCCGCGAGACCGCAGAGCTTGAGGTAGAGCAGGAAGCCACCGGCCGCGCCGGCGGTGGTCGCCTCCGTGCGGCCGTCGGGCAGCTTCTCCTGGGCCTGGAGGTAGGGGTCGAGGGACCAGCTGGAAGAGCGGGTCGAAGAAGAAGAGGGCGACCACGAACGCCGCGACGATCGCGAGCGCCGCCTTGAGGACACGGGCGCGGAGCTCGCGCAGGTGGTCGGACAGCGCCATCCGCCCGTCGGGGCCGACGGGGTGGACCGGCTTGCCGACGAAGAGCTGGACGACTCCGGTGAGCGACAAGGGCGACCGGCGGTCAGGCGTTGCGCTTGTGCTCGTCGACGATCTCGCCCTCGGCGACCTCGTCGGCGGCACCGAGCCTCGCCCGCGGGGCCGCTCTTCGGCGCGTCGTCCTTGTCGTCGTCGCGCAGGCCCTTGGTCTCGGCCTTGAAGATCCGCAGCGACTGGCCGGTGGCGCGGGCGAGGTCGGGCAGCTTGGCGGCGCCGAACACGAGGATGACGATCGCCAGGATGACGAGCCACTCGGCACCCTGCGGGGTCCAGATCATCGGAGCCATTGCTTCACCAATCTCGAGTCGGCGGTTGAGACCTTCCGCCATCCTACGCCGCGGTCAGCGGTAGAGGGCGAGCGCCTCCCGCGCGCTGGCGGTGAAAGACTCGGTGAACTCCCGGGGGTGACACGACGCGCGCCCAGGGCGCGAGACGGAGCAGCAGGCGGAGCAGCCAGCGCGGGTCGGCGACGACGATGTCGACCTCGAGCGTGCCGTCGGCGTGCCGTCGTACGTCCCTCCACCGGGTAGTAGTGCGGGACCCAGTCGGCCTCGGGCTGCAGCACCAGCGTGGCCGTCGTGCCCTCCTCGGGTGCCTCGCCGCCCAGAAGACCGGTGGTGACCTCCCGCGGCGGGGCCGGCTCGGTGGCGACCGGCGAGTCGAGCGGATCGGCCCGGTCGATCCGGTCGAGGCGGAAGAACCGCATCGCGCCGGCGGAGTGGCACCACGCGTCGAGGTAGGCGAACCGACCGGAGGAGACCACGCCGCGAGGGTCGACGACCCGCTCCGACATCTCGTCGCGCGACGGCACGTAGTAGGTCAGGCGGACCTGTCGGCCCGCGTCCACCGCCGCCTGGAGCAGCGCGGCGAGCGCCGCCAGCCGCTCCTCGGTCGGCTCCTCGGCGATCGCCAGCGTCCGCTCCGCGACGGCGGTCGCCGCGGCCCGCTCCAGCTTGCCGAGCACGGAGTCGACGACCGCCCGTGTGGCCAGCGGCGAGGACTCCCGGAGAGCGTGCAGGGCGACGGTGAGCGCCGACGCCTCGTTGGGGCTCAGCCGCATCGGCCGCGCCAGGTAGTCGGCGTTGTCGATCCTGATCACCCCCGCCCGCCACGGGCCCGCCGTCCTCGGTCGCGATCGCGTCGAGGTCCACGTCGATCAGGTCGTCCGGGAGTCCGCCCGGCAGGCCGCACATGAAGAGCACCTTCAGGTCGTCGAGGACCTGCGCCGGGGTGGTGCCGAGCAGCTCGGCGGCGTCGTCGAGGCGCACCTCGTCGCGGTGGTGGAGGTAGGGCACCAGGGTCAGCAGCCGGGCGACCTGGTCGCGTGCACCCGGCGCGGCTCCCGCGGTCATCCGACGACCGCCCCGAGCCGCTCGACCAGCTCCGCGCGGGCAAGGAGCGGGCTCGACGAGGACGACGTCGGGCCCGTGGTAGAGCACCTCGTCGACCAGGCCGCGGGCCGGACGGTCCAGCTCGATCCGGTCCCAGTCGCAGGTCCCGTCGGGCCCCTCCGCCCCGGCGGTCACGCGGACGGCGCGGCGGCGGAAGCTGTGCCCGGCCTCCTTGCGGGCGAGGAGCACCGCCCGGTCGGCCGCCGGCTCCGGTGCCAGTCGCTGGACGACGGCGCGCAGGTCGGTGTCCGGGGGCACGGTGTAGGAGTGTGCCGGGCCCGTCAGCACGACGTCGCCGACCACCCGGTCGAGCCGGAACACCCGCTCGGCCCCGCGGTCGGAGTCGTGGCCCACGACGTACCACCGCCCGGCGGAGCGGACGACGCCCCAGGGCTGGACGTGGCGCAGCCGCGGCTCGGGCTCGTCGGGCCGGCGGTAGCGGAACTCGACCGGCCGGCGCTCGCACACCGCCTCCCAGGCCCGGGCGAACGCGGGCTCGTCGCTGAGCGCGGCGGGCGGTTGGGCGAGGTCGAGCGCGCCCAGGTCGACGTCGACGCCGGCCGCCGTCAGCTTGCGCACCGCGTCGGTCGAGGCCCGCGCGGTCGTGGCGTGCTGCCACAGCCGGGTCGCCAGCCCGACGACGGCCGCCTCCTCGGAGGTCAGCTCGACGTCGGGCAGCGCGAACTCCTCGGCCGGGATCCGGTAGCCGACCTCGTCGTCGAACAACGGGTCGACCTGCACGACCTCGACCGGCACGCCGAGGGCGCGCAGCTCCTCCTTGTCGCGCTCGAACATCTTCTCAAAGGCCTCGGGACGCGAGTCGGGGTAGAGCAGCTCGCGGATCCGGGACTTGGCGATCGGACGCCGCTGGACCAGCAGCATGATGAGGAGGTTGAGCAGTCGCTCGCTCTTCGGCGCGGGCATGGGCTCAGTCTCGCACCCCGACGGGGCTCACCGCCGGTGCGTTGTGGACGCTCAGGCGGCGGCGAGCACGTCGACGACGAAGTACATCGTGTCGGTGCCCTTGATGTCGCCGCTGCCCTGCTTGCCGTAGCCCAGCACCGGCGGGATCCGCAGGATCACCCGGCTGCCGACCGGCACGCCGACCAGGCCCTGGTCCCAGCCCTTCACGACGGCGCCGGCGCCGATCGGCACCTCGAACGGCTGCTTGCTGAACGACTCGTCGAACGGCTTGTCGCCGCCCCACACCTGGCCGAGGTAGTTGACGACGATCGTGTCGCCCTTCTCGACGGCCGGGCCGGTGCCCTCGATGAGGACCGCCTTCGCCAGCGCCTTCGCCTTCGGGTCGGGCTCCGGCAGGCCCTCGGTGTCGAGCGCGGTCGGGCCCGAGTCGTCCTTCACCACGCGCGGCGCCCAGGCCGGGGCCGGCTTCGGCGCACCCTGCGGGGGCGTCGAGCGGCACCGCCTCGAGGTCGGCCACCAGGACGAAGCCGTCCTCGTTGCCGATGCCGTACTGCACCAGGCCGAGCACGTGGTTGGCCAGCTGCTGGTCGCCGCCCCACTCCTCGTCGGCGTCGGCGGTCACCGCGATCCGGGTGCCGACGGTCGTCGTGCCGGGCTCGACCTGGTCGCGGATCAGGTTCATCAGCAGGTCGACCGGCGCCGGCGGCGCGAGGTCGGCTCGGCCGACAGGTCGATCGTGCTCGCAGGCGCGTCCTCGCCGTACGTCTCGCTGCCGATGGACTCGGTGTACTCGTCGGAGACGGCCCAGTTGACCAGGACCTTGTCGCCCTCCTCGATCACCGGGCCGTCGCCCTCGACGAGCACCTGGGCGTGCGGCTCCGAGGACTCGAGCATGGCGTTCCAGCTCACCTCGGGGACCTGGCCGAACTCGCCGGACACCTCCACGGCGTCGAAGCCCTCAGCCGTCTCCGTGGGCGCCTCCTCGTCACCGCAGGCGGCGAGGGTGGCGGCGAGGAAGAGGGGGGGCAGGACCAGGGCAGCGGGTCGGCGCAGGCGGTGAAGCACGCGCAAACCTTACAAGGGGTGCAAGGCCGCGGGAGACCCGCCTCACATGCCGTCGATGAGGCGCTGCACCCGCTCGTCGTGGGCGCGGAACGGGTCCTTGCAGAGGACGGTCCGCTGCGCCTGGTCGTTGAGCTTGAGGTGCACCCAGTCGACGGTGAAGTCGCGCCGCCGCTCCTGGGCCCGCCGGATGAACTCGCCGCGCAGCCGCGCGCGGGTGTTCTGCGGCGGCACCGACTTCGCCTCGAAGATCTTCAGGTCGCTGGTCACCCGGGCGACCGCGCCCCGCTTCTCCAGCAGGTAGTAGAGGCCTCGGCCGCGGTGGATGTCGTGGTAGGCGAGGTCGAGCTGAGCGACCCGCGGGTGGCTCAGCGGCAGGCCGTGCCGCGCGCGGTAGCGCTCGATCAGCTTCCACTTGATGACCCAGTCGATCTCGCGGTCGACGAGCCCGAGGTCGTCGGACTCGACGGCCTTCAGGCCGCGCTCCCAGAGGTCGAGCGCGCGCTCGATGACCGGGGTGCTGATCTCCCTCCGGTCGACGAAGTCGCGGGCCTTCTGGAGGTACTCGCCCTGGATGTCGAGGGCGCTGGCCTCGCGGCCGTTGGCGAGCCGCACCTTGCGCCGGCCGGAGACGTCGTGGGAGATCTCCCGGATCGCCCGGATCGGGTTCTCCATCGTGAGGTCGCGCATCACGACCCCCTCCTCGATCATCCGCAGCACCAGGTCGCACGACGCCACCTTGAGCAGCGTCGTGGTCTCGCTCATGTTGCTGTCGCCGACGATCACGTGCAGCCGGCGGTACTTCTCGGCGTCGGCGTGCGGCTCGTCGCGGGTGTTGATGATCGGCCGGCTGCGGGTGGTGGCGCTCGAGACGCCCTCCCAGATGTGCTCGGCGCGCTGGCTCACGGAGTACGACGTCCCGCGCGGGGTCTGCGTCACCTTGCCGGCGCCGCACACGATCTGCCGGGTCACGAGGAACGGGATCAGGACGTCGGCCAGCCGGCTGAACTCGCCGGCCCGGCTGACCAGGTAGTTCTCGTGGCAGCCGTAGGAGTTGCCGGCGGAGTCGGTGTTGTTCTTGAACAGGTAGATCTCGCCGGCGATCCCCTCGTCGTGGAGCCGCTGCTCGGCGTCGAGGAGCAGCCCCTCCAGCACCCGCTCCCCCGCCTTGTCGTGGGTGACCAGGTCGAGGACGTCGTCGCACTCGGGCGTCGCGTACTCCGGGTGGCTGCCGACGTCGAGGTAGAGCCGGGCGCCGTTGCGGAGGAAGACGTTGCTGGACCGGCCCCAGGACACGACCTTGCGGAACAGGTAGCGGGCCACCTCGTCGGGGCTGAGGCGCCGCTGCCCCTTGAACGTGCAGGTGACGCCGTACTCGTTCTCGATCCCGAAGATCCGGCGGTCCATGACCAAACCCTACGCGGTTCTGCCCACTCGGGGGTGGGTACCGCGCTGCCATGACGAGCGCGACCGACGACATGACGCCGCTCTGGCTCGACCGGCCCCGCGCGGAGCACCCGCGGCTCACCGGCAGGTCGACGTACGACGCCCTCGTGGTCGGCGCCGGGCTGACCGGGCTGATGACCGGGGTGCTGCTCGCCCGCGGCGGCTGCCGGGTGGCCGTGCTGGAGGCGCGCCGGGTCGGCGACGGCACCACCGGGCACACGACCGCGAAGGTGAGCCTGCTGCAGGGCACCCGGCTCAGCAAGATGGCCCGCACGAACCCGCCGTCGGTGGTCCGCGACTACGTGACCGCCAACCGGGAGGGGCAGGCCTGGCTGCGGCGCTTCTGCGACGACCACGACGTGCCCTACCAGGTGCGGCCCGCCTACACCTACGCGACCTCGCGCACCGGTGAGCTCCGGATCCGCGCCGAGCAGTCCGTCGCCGACCTCGCGGGCCTCGACGTCACCTGGGAGGACGCCACCGAGCTGCCCTACCCCGTGCGGGGAGCCGTCCGGCTCGCCGACCAGCTGCAGCTGCACCCGATGGACCTGCTCGACGCGCTCGTCGCCGAGCTGGTCGCCGAGGGCGGCGAGCTGTTCGAGGGTTCCCGGGTCGTCGACCTCGACCGCACCGCCGAGGGACTGCGCGTGCAGACCGAGGACGCCACCGCGGTCGCCGGCACCGTGGTGCTCGCGACGAACCAGCCGATCTTCCGTCGCCACGGGTTCTTTCGCGCGGGTCAAGCCGCAGCGGTCCTACGCCGCCGCGCTGCGCTCGCCGTGGGTCCCGACCGGCATGTACCTCTCGGCCGACAGCCCCACCCGGTCGGTGCGCTCGCACCCGGTGCCCGGCGAGAACGAGCTGCTGCTGGTCGGGGGGCAACGGCCACGTCACCGGCCGGCACCCGTCGCCGCAGGGCCAGGTCGACGACCTGGTCGCGTGGGCCCGCCGTACCTTCGGCGGGGAGGTCACCCACACCTGGTCGGCGCAGGACCACGCCACCGTCACCGGCCTCCCCTACGTCGGCCCGATGCTCCCCCGCGGCGAAGACGTCCTGGTCGCCACCGGCTTCGACAAGTGGGGCTTCGCCGCGATCCCCGCCGCCGCCCTGCTGGTCGCGAAGCGGGTCCTCCACCGGGACGCCGAGGACGACCCGCCGTGGCGCCGCGCCTTCACGGCGTGGACGCCGCGGGAGGCGGCCGGCGCCGTGCGGGCCGCCACCTTCAACGCCTCCGTCGGCATCGAGCTCACCAAGGACGTCGTCCGCCGCCAGTGGCGCCGGGCCGAGGAGTCCGATCCGCCAGCTGCGCGGCGTCTGCACCCACCTCGGCGGCCCGGTCCGCTGGAACGACGCCGAGCGCTCCTGGGACTGCCCCCTCCACGGCTCCCGCTTCGCCCCCCGACGGCGAGGTGCTCGAGGGCCCCGCCGTCTGCGGCCTGCGGCGGCTGGACGAGGGGGCGTGAGGGGCGCGGTCCGCTACAGCGGCGGCGCCACCGGCGGGTCCCCGCCCTCCCCGTCGCCGTCACCCGACGGTGTCGGCGGCTCGTCGGGGCCGTTGAGCGCCTGCGGGGCCGCCTGGGCGGGGCCGCGCTCGCCGAGGAGGGCCTCGAGGCGGGCGGGGAGGATCCGGGGCGAACTTGCGGGGCTGGACGCGGGTGCGGTCGAGCACCGCCACCTCGAGGTCGCCGGTCGGGATCACCCGGTCGGTGGTCTGCCCGCCCTCGGTGGCGTGGCCGAGCGCGGCGACGGCGACCCGCAGCGCCTCCTCGAGGGTGGCGCCCTCGGTGTAGTGCTCGCGGAGGTACGACGACACGGTCTCGGCGTCGCCGCCCATCACCGCGAAGCCGTGCTCGTCGCCGACCCGGCCCTCGTAGGTCAGCCGGTAGATCTGGTCGTCGGCCGGCACGTCGCCGATCTCGGCGACGAAGATCTCCACCTCGTAGGGCTTCTCGCCGCCGCTGGAGAAGATCGTGCCGAGCGTCTGGGCGTAGGCGTTGGCCAGCCCCCGGCCGGTGACGTCGCGCCGGTCGTAGGCGTAGCCGCGCATGTCGGCGAGCCGGACGCCGGCGATCCGCAGGTTCTCGAACTCGTTGTAGCGACCGACCGCCGCGAACGCGATCCGGTCGTAGATCTCGGCCACCTTGTGCAGCGCCTGCGACGGGTTCTCGGTCACGAACAGCACGCCGTCGACGTACTGGACGGCGACCAGGGACCGGCCGCGGCCGATGCCCTTGCGGGCGAAGTCGGCCCGGTCCTTCATCAGCTGCTCGGGCGAGACGTAGAACGGCATGCTCATCGGGACGCCTCCCCCTCGTCGGTTCCGGTGGTGAGCGGGGCGACCGGCCCGTCGGGCCGCAGCATCCGGCCGCCGACGACGCGGTCGGCGATCTCGGCCACCCCGCTCGTCGCCGAGCCGGCGACCACCGTCGGCGGTCACCACGTGCACGACCGGGAAGATCCGGCGGGTGAGGTCGGGACCGCCGGTGGCGGAGTCGTCGTCGGCGGCGTCGTAGAGCGCCTGCACCGCGAGCATCACGCACTCCTCCTCGGTGAGGTCGTCGCGGTAGAGCTTCTTCATCGCGCCCCGGGCGAACAGCGAGCCGGAGCCGACGGTGAAGAAGCTCAGCTCCTCGTGCCGGCCGCCGGTGAGGTCGTAGCCGAAGATCCGGCCGACGCCGCGGTCGAGGTCGTAGCCGGCGAACATCGGCACGACGGCGAGGCCCTGCATCGCCATGCCGAGGTTGGCCCGGATCAGCGCCGAGAGCCGGTTGGCCTTGCCGTCGAGGGAGAGGATGCTGCCCTCGATCTTCTCGTAGTGCTCGAGCTCGACCTGGAACAGCCGCACCATCTCGACCGCCAGGCCCGCGGTGCCCGCGATGCCGACGACGGAGAACTCGTCGGCGGGGAAGACCTTCTCGATGTCGCGCTGGGCGATCACGTTGCCCATGGTGGCGCGGCGGTCGCCGGCCATCACCAGGCCGCCGGGGAAGGTCGCCGCGACGATCGTCGTGCCGTGGGGCGCCAGCTCGCCGTAGCTGCCGGCGGGCAGCGAGCGGCGGGCCGGCAGGAGGTCGGGTGCGTTCTCGGCGATGAAGTCGGTGAAGGAGGAGGTCCCCGGGCGCAGGAAGGCGCCCGGGATGCGCGCGTCGCTCATCCGGGCCTACTCGCCGCCCTTCTGGATGAAGGACTTCACGAAGTCCTCGGCGTTGGTCTCGAGGACGTCGTCGATCTCGTCGAGGATCGCGTCGACGTCGTCGTCGAGCGCCTCCTTGCGCTCGGCGACGTCGGACTCGGGCGCGACCTCGGTCTCCTCGACCTCGGACTCCTCCGAGGTCTTGCGCGGTTGCTTGTGCTCCTGGGCCATGGCAAGAGCCTAGCCACCGCTCCGCTACCGCGTGAGTGCGTCCACCAGTGCCTCGGCCGTGTCGCAGGCGTCGATCAGCTCCCCCGACGTGCGCCCTGCTCCCCCGCAGCGGGTCGATGGTGGGCACCCGCTGCAGCGACTCCTTGCCGGGCAGGTCGAAGATCACCGAGTCCCACGACGCGGCGGCGACGTGGTCGGCGTACTTGTCCAGGCAGCGGCCGCGGAAGTAGGCCCGAGTCTGCTCCGGCGGCTCGTGCATCGCCCGCTCGACCTCCTCGTCGGTGAGCAGCCGCTGGATGCGGCCGGCCCCGGCGAGTCGGTGGTAGAGGCCCTTCTCGGGCCGGATGTCGGAGTACTGGTAGTCGATCAGCTGCAGCTTCGCGTCGTCCCAGGCGAGCCCGTCGCGGGAGCGGTACTGCTCCAGGAGCTTGAGCTTGGCCACCCAGTCGAGCTGGTCGGCCAGCGACATCGGGTCGCGCTCGAGCCGGTCGAGCACGTCCTCCCACCGGGCGAGCACGTCGAGGGTCTGCTCGTCGGCGTCGGCGCCCATCCGGTCCTCGACGTACTTGCGGGCGAGGTCGAGGTACTCCATCTGCAGCTGCACCCCGGTGAGCCGGCGCCCGTCGGCCAGGGTCACCGTCTGCTGCAGGGTGGGGTCGTGCGACACCGCGCGCAGCGCGGCGACCGGGGTGTCGACCGCGAGGTCGGCGGCGATGAACCGGTCCTCGATCATCGCGAGCACCAGCGCCGTCGTGCCGACCTTGAGGTACGTCGAGATCTCCGACAGGTTGGCGTCGCCGATGATGACGTGCAGCCGGCGGTACTTCTCGGGGTCGGCGTGCGGCTCGTCGCGGGTGTTGATGATCGGCCGCTTGAGCGTGGTCTCGAGACCGACCTCGACCTCGAAGAAGTCGGCCCGCTGGCTGATCTGGTAGCCGCTCTCCCGCCCGTCCTGGCCGCGGCCGACCCGACCGGCGCCGGTGACGACCTGCCGGCTGACGAAGAACGGCGTGAGGTGCCGGACGATGTCGGCGAACGGCGTGGAGCGCCGCATCAGGTAGTTCTCGTGGGCGCCGTAGGACGCGCCCTTGTTGTCGGTGTTGTTCTTGTAGAGCACGATCGACGGGTTGCCGGGCAGCTGCCGCGCCAGCCGCGACGCGTCGAGCATCACCAGCTCGCCGGCCTTGTCCCACAGCACCGCGTCGCGCGGCGTCACCACCTCGGGCGTCGAGTACTCCGGGTGGGCGTGGTCGACGTAGAGCCGCGCACCGTTGGTGAGGATCACGTTGGCCAGGCCGAGGTCCTCGTCGGTCAGCTGGCTGGGGTCGGCGACCTGGCGCGACATGTCGAAGCCGCGGGCGTCGCGGAGGGGCGACTCCTCCTCGAAGTCCCACCGGGCGCGCCGGGCGCGGACGGTCGCGGTGGCGTAGGCGTTGACCACCTGCGACGAGGCCACCATCGGGTTCGCGGTCGGCACCCCCTGGACCGAGATGCCGTACTCCACCTCGGTCCCCATCACCCGCCTCACGCTCATGCTCCGAGCCTACGCGCTTGGCCGCGGTGGTCGCGGGTACCTCGCAGGCGGAGGTGGGTGATGACGGTGGAGCAGCGCGCGCGGGACGCGGCCGAGGAGGCCCGGGACCACCCGGCGCTCGGATGGACGGCCCGGTTGGGGATGGTGGCGTACGGCGTCGTCTACGGCGTGATCGGCTGGCTGGCGGGCCACCTGGCGCTGGGCGAGCGCGCGGGCTCGGCGTCTGGCCAGGGAGCGTTGCACGAGCTGGCGCAGCAGCCGTTGGGTGCGGTCGCGCTGTGGGTGGCGGCGGTCGGGCTGGCCGCGCTCGTCGTGTTCGAGGTGTGCCAGGCCGCGGTCGGGCACCGCGACGTCGACGGCGGCGCCCGGCTCCGCGCCCGGCTGGGCTCGGCGGGCCGGGCGGTCGTGTTCGCCGTCCTGGCGGTCACCGCAGCGCAGATCGCCCTCGGCGACGGTGGTGGTGGCGGAGGCACCGACGGCTACACCGCGAAGGTGATGGGGCTCCCGTTCGGACCGTGGCTGGTCGCGGCAGCGGGCTCGCGGTCGTCGGCTACGGCGTCTACAGCGCCGCCAAGGGGCTGACCGACCGCTGGCGCCGCGAGGTCGACATCGGTGGCCGCACGGGTGACGTCGGACGGGTGATGTCGGTGCTGGCGCGGGTGGGGTTCGTCGCCCGTGGTGTCGCGTTCGGCGTCATCGGCGGACTGCTCGTGTGGGCGGCGTACACCCACGACCCCGAGAAGTCGGCCGGTCTCGACCAGGCGCTGGTGCGCCTGCGGGACGCGCCCGCCGGTCCGGTGCTGCTGATGGTGGTGGCCGTCGGCCTGGTGTGCTTCGGGGCGTTCAACGTGGGGAAGGCCTGGCACCTCAAGGAGGTGTGACCCGGGAGCCCTGTGCGGCCAGCTCCCGCAGCTCGGCCCGGGCCCGGTCCAGCACCTCCCCGGTGGTCAGCCGTTCCGCCTCGGCCCGGACGTCCGCCAGCTCGTCGGCGTCCACGACCTGCTCGGGCAGCACGAACACCCGCCCGCTGTGCCGCGCGATGGCCGGGCCGACCGCGGCCGCCCCCGGCTGGGCGTCGGCGACGACCAGCAGCAGCGCCGCCGTCCGCCGAAGCCCTGCCGCGACGAGCAGCCCGGCGGCGTTGCGGGCCGTGGTCCAGAGCTGGGTGGCGTGACCGGTGCGCTCCCAGAGCCCGAGCAGATCGGCGAAGCCGTCGGCCGCCCCCTCGACGTCGCCGAGCCGGGTCCGCGCCGACGCGAGCGCCACCCCGGCCACCCCCGCCACGAACATGGTGCCGGCGCTGCGGGCGGTGTCGATCGCGTCGAGGTAGAACGGCAGCGCCTCCTCCGGCGCCGCTGTCGCCCGCACCTCGCCCTCCACGTAGGAGAGGAACGCGGCGTGGGAGAGGCAGCCGCTGCCGCGGATCGCGGGCCCGGCGAGGTCGAGCAGCCGCCGCGCCTCCGCCGGGTCGCCGCCGTACGACGCCGCGAGCGCGGCCGAGGCGAACCACCCGCCGCTGATCACCCGGCGGCCCAGACCGGACCGGATCCACAGGTCGCGGGCGCTGGCGAAGTCGCCACGGAAGTGGGCGACCGAGCCGAGGGCACGGAGTCCGACGTGGACCTGCTCCGGCGGCGCGTCCTCGCCGGCGAGGGCCAGGGCCTGCTCGGCGAGCTCGACCGCCCGGTCGAGCTCGCCGGTCAGCCGGGCCGCCTCCGCGGCGGCCCCGAGCACACCGATGCGCTGCGGGTGGTCGTCGAGGCTCCGGTCGTCGGCCAGCTCGAGCGACCAGCTCCACAGCTCGCGGAGGTCGCGCCACAGCGCCGCCTCGTCGAGCGCGAGGGTCAGGCCGACCCGCACGTCCTGGCGACCCCGGAGCCCCGCCAGGTCGCGGGCGGCCCGGAGGTTGTCGAGCTCGGCCCGCAGCCGCCGGTCGGTCGCCACCTCCTCGGGGCCGATGATGCGCACCCCGATGTCCTCGGCGACCTCCAGGCACCGGTCGAGGAACCGCTCCTCCGCGGCGGCCAGCTCCCCCGCGTCGCACGAGCTCGTCGTGGAGGAACGCGCGCACGGTGAACAGCAGCCGGAACCGACCGCTCGCCGGCTCAGCGACGAGCAGCGAGGCGTCCACGAGCCGGTGCAGCACGTCGACCGGGTCGCCGGTGCACCCCACCGCCCCGGCCAGCGCCTCGGCCGTGCCCAGGTCCACGCCGCCGGGGAACGGGGCCAGCGCGCGGAGCAGCGCCTGGTCGTCGACGCCGAGGAGCCGGTAGGACGAGTCGATGGTGGCCCGCAGCGTGCGCTGGCGGTCGTCGTCGGTACGCCGCCCGGTCGCCAGGTCGAGCGCCCGGTCGAGCCGCTCCCGGACGGCACGCAGCGGCATCACCGCCACCTGCCGCGCGGCGAGCTCGATGCCGAGCGGGAGGCCGTCGAGGCGGTGCAGCACCTCGACCAGGTCGTCGGCGTCGGCGGCGGTCACCGCGAAGTCGGGACGCAGCCGACGGGCGTGCTCGGCGAACGCCCGCACCCCCGGCTGCCGCCGCAGCGCCCCTCGAGGTCGCCGGTCTCCCGCGGGACCGGCAACGGCTGCAACCGGACGACGTACTCCCCCGGCGCCTGGAGCGACGCCCGCGACGTGGCCAGCACGTCCACCCCGGGGCCGCCCGGCGCAGCGCCACCACGAGGTCGCGGCACGCGTCGACGACGTGCTCGCAGTTGTCGAGGACGAGGAGCAGCCGCGCATCGCCGAGCGCACCGGCCACGTCACCGGCGCCGACCGCGCCGGTGAGCCGCAGGCCGAGCGTGGACGCGACCGCCTGGCAGACCCGGGAGGCGAGGTCGACCGCCGCCAGGTCGACGACCGCCGTCGGCAGGCCGGGTGCGTGCGGCTCGGCCGCCACGTCGAGCGCGAGCCGGGTCTTGCCGACGCCGCCCGGCCCGGCGAGCGTCACCAGCCCGTGCGCGGCCAGCAGTCGCACGACCTCGGCGCGCTCGTGGCCGCGCCCGACCAGCGGGCCGTCGGGTCGCTCGGGGTGCGCCGGCACGGGTGGCGCGGGTCGGGCGGCCGACGGCGCCGGTTGCGAGGGGTGGGGGCGCACGAGGGAGCCGGTGGCCACCCGCTGCTCGAGCTCGCCGAGCGCCGGGCCCGGGTCAAGGCCGGTCTCCTCGGCCAGCCGGCGCCGGAACCCCTGGGCAGCGGCCATCGCGTCGGCGGGCCGGCCCTCGGCGGCCAGCGCGCGGACCTGGAGCAGCGCGGTGCGCTCGCGCAGCGGCGCGGCAGCCGCCGCCCGGGCCGCGTCGGCGGCGACGGCCCGGTCGCCCCTCGTCCAGGCGTGCCTCGAGCAGGTCGTCGGTCAGCCGCAGCCGCAGCTCCTCGACCGCCACCGCCTCGACCTCCAGGGCGGGCACCGCTCGGAACTCCTCGAGCGCCGGGCCGCGCCACAGCGCGAGCGCGGCCCGGACCGCCTCGGCTCCCCGCGGGAGCTGGGCGCCGTCCAGCTGCGCCGCCAGGCGGCGGGCCGCGTCGAGGTCGAGCTCGGCCGGCTCGAGCCGGAGCAGGTAGCCGCGCCCCCCGACGCTCCAGACGGTCGGCGAGCGGCCCGAGGTGGCCTCGCAGCCGGGACACGTGGTTGTAGAGCGCCTGCATCGCGTTGTCCGGCGGGTCGTCGGGCCACAGCTCGTCCACCAGCCGCTCCGCGCCCACCACCCGGCCCGCCTCCAGCGCGAGCAGCGCCAGCAGCGCACGCCGGCGAGCACCCGGCACCGCGACCTCCGCGCCCTGCACCCACAGCGTGAGCGGGCCGAGCACGTCGACCCGCAGCGGCAGCGCGGTGCGCTCGACCGGGAGGACCCGGTCGGCAGCCCGGTCCGCCTCGGCGCGCTGCGTGGTCACCCCACCAAGATGCCGCAGGACGGCGGGGGCGTCACCCGGATTGTCGGTCGTGGTCCCGCGTGCGGCCCCTAGGTCGCGCTCCACCGGCACCAGGTGCCGGCGCAGCGCACCTCAGGCCGGTTCCGCGAGCAGCTCCACCGCGACCCAGCGGCGGAACCGGTCCAGTCCGACGGCGCCGATCAGGCCGGCGGTCTGGGACTCCTGCCGGACGAGCGCGGCGACCTTCCGGTCGAGGAGCGGGCCGTCGAGGGTGAGGTGCACCCGCACGTCCCCGGGTGCCACGACGCGGGGGCGACCGAGCTCGTAGACGCCGAAGTCCTCGTCGAGGGCACGGTTGCGGCCCAGGGTCGCCTCGGTCTGCACGGGGTGCAGCACGAGCGGCGTCCCGTCCCAGGCGGCGAGCGCCTGGTCGACCCAGCGGCCCACCGCCTGGTGGTCGGGGTGGCCGGTGAACCCGTCGGGGCCGAACGTCACGACGGTGTCGGGCCGCACCTGGTCGAGGAGCTCGACCAGCCGGCCGACCGGTCCTGCGGCGTCGAGGCCGGCGCAGCCGCCGTCGGGATGGTCGAGCCAGTGGTGCTCGGTGACGCCGAGCAGCCCGAGCGCGGCGTCGAGCTCCACGGTGCGCAGTGCCGCGAGCGCCGCCCGCTCCGCGGCCGTGGCGTGCGGGTCGGCCGCCTCGCCGCGGGTGGCGGTGGCGCACACCGTCCGGTTGCCCGCGTCGGTGAGCGAGGCGAGCAGTGCGCCCGCGAGGTAGGTCTCGTCGTCGGGGTGCGCCCACACCGTCAGCACCGTCCCGAGCCGGGCGACGTCGGCGACGCCGAGCGGCGCCCGGGTCATCAGCCTGGTCATGCGGCGATCGTCACCGCACCGGCTGTCACGGTCCTGTCACCGCCGAGCGACGGTCCCCGACGGGATGACAGAGGCGTGGTACGCCGCTCCCCCACGGTGGTCGCACAGCGGCGCCACCCGGGCGCCACGGCACGAGAGGAACCTCCATGACCACCACCCTCCAGCAGGTCGACGGCGTCGCCGCCGCGCCCGACCCGACGGCCCTCGAGGCGTTCGCGATGCGCGTCGCCCTGGACCGGGCCGCCGCCTACAACGGCGTGCTCGTCTACCTCGGCGACCGGCTCGGCATCTGGCGCGCGCTCGCCGACGGCCCGGGGTCCCCCGCCGAGCTGGCCGAGCGCTGCGGCGTCGCCGAGCGCTACCTGCGGGAGTGGCTGTCGACGCAGGCCGCCGCCGGCTACGTCGCCTACGACGCGACCACCGGCACCTTCTCCCTCCCCGTCGAGCACGGCCTCGTGCTCGCCGACGAGAGCTCCCCCGGCGTCCGGCATCGCCGGCTTCGAGGTGATCGCCGCCGTCTGGGCGGCCACCGACCGGCTCGCCCACGCCTACGTGACCGGCGAGGGCGTCGGCTGGCACGAGCACGACCCGCGGCTCTACTCCGGGGTGGACCGGTTCTTCGGCACGCTCTACCGCAGCTCGCTCGTCCAGGAGTGGATCCCGGCGGTGGCCGGGCTCGAGCAGCGACTGGAGTCCGGCATCCGCGTCCTCGACGTCGGCTGCGGGCTGGGGACGGCCGACATCATCATGGCCGAGCGCTACCCGCGCTCGACGTTCAAGGGCGTCGACTACCACGTCGAGTCCGTCCGCCGGGCGATCGCCGCGGCCGAGGAGGCGGGCGTGTCCGACCGGGTCGTGTTCGAGCGCGACGACGCGACGTCGTACGACGGCACGTTCGATCTGGTCTGCTTCTTCGACGCCGTCCACGACATGGGCGACCCGGTCGGTGCGCTCAGGCACGCCCGGGGCCCGTCTCGCGCCGGGCGGGTCGGTGTTCGCCGTCGAGCCCTTCGCCCACGACGCGCTCGAGGCCGGGGTCGGCAGCCCGGTGGCGCAGACCTACTTCGCCGCCAGCTCCTGCCTGTGCGTCCCCCACAGCATCTCGCAGGGTGGCGAGGCGCTGGGCGCGCAGGCCGGGCCGGCCCGGCTGCTGCAGGCCTTCCGCGACGCCGGCTTCAGCGAAGCGCGGGTCGCCGCCGAGACGCCCTACAACCTGCTGATCGAGGCCCGGGCCTGAGCCCGGACGCGCGGAGGGGGTGGGCTGGTGCCCACCCCCCTCCGCGACCGGTCGCTCAGCGACCCTTGGCCACCTTCAGCGCAACGCCGACACCGGCGGCGACCAGGACGAGCAGCACGACCTTCTTCATGGGATCTCCTCGAGTGCGGATGTCGGTACCGTGGCCATCATGTCAGGCTGGTGGACCGATCGCGTGGTGCCACACCTCGCGGACAGGAGCCTTTCGAGCCCACAGGTCGCGCAGCTGCGGCGCGAGGTCTGCGCGGGGCTGACGGGCACCGTCCTCGAGCTCGGGGCCGGTAGCGGCCGCAACCTCCCGGAGCTCCCGGCGGCGGTGACCGCGGTCGACGTGGTCGAGCCGTCCGACGTCGGGTGGCGGATGTCGGAGCAGCGCCGCGACCGGGCGCCGTTCCCGGTGCGGCGGGTCGGGCTCGACGGGCAGCGGGTCGACGCCCCGGACGGGAGCTACGACCACGTGCTGTGCACGTTCACGCTCTGCACGATCCCCGACCCCGGCCGTGCCTTGTCGGAGGTACGACGAGTGCTCCGGCCGGGCGGCGGGTTCGCGTTCCTCGAGCACGGCCTCGCCCCGACCCCGCGGACGGCCGCCTGGCAGCGCCGGCTCGACCCGGTGCAGCGCCGGCTCGCCGGCGGTTGCCACCTGTCGCGCGACGTGCCTGCGCTGGTGCGCGACGCCGGGCTCGACCTGGTCGAGGTGCGCAGCGAGTACCTGCCGGGTCCCCGTACGCCGTGGACGTTCGGGCATCGCGGCCGGGCGGTGCGGCCGACGACGCCTCGATAGGCGCCGCCGCTCCGCACACCCTCAGAGGTACTGACCGGTGTTGGAGACCGTGTCGATCGACCGCCCGGGCTCGGTGCCCTGCTTGCCGGTGACCAGGGTGCGGATGAACACGATCCGCTCGCCCTTCTTGCCCGAGATCCGCGCCCAGTCGTCGGGGTTGGTCGTGTTGGGCAGGTCCTCGTTCTCCTTGAACTCGTCGACGCAGGCCTGGAGCAGGTGGGGAGACCCGGAGCCCCTTCTGGTCGTGCTCGAGGAAGTCCTTGATCGCCATCTTCTTGGCGCGGTCGACGATGTTCTGGATCATCGCGCCGGAGTTGAAGTCCTTGAAGTACAGGACCTCCCTTGTCGCCGTTGGCGTAGGTCACCTCGAGGAACCGGTTCTCCTCGGTCTCGGCGTACATCCGCTCCACGGTCGCGCGGATCATCCCGGCCACCGTCTCCTGCCGGTCGCCGCCGAACTCCGCGAGGTCGTCGGGGTGCAGCGGCAGGTCGGCGGTGAGGTACTTGCTGAAGATGTCGCGCGCCGACTCGGCGTCGGGGCGCTCGATCTTGATCTTCACGTCGAGCCGGCCGGGCCGCAGGATCGCGGGGTCGATCATGTCCTCGCGGTTGGAGGCGCCGATGACCAGCACGTTCTCGAGCAGCTCGACGCCGTCGATCTCCGAGAGCAGCTGCGGGACGATCGTGTTCTCGACGTCGGAGGAGACGCCCGAGCCGCGGGTGCGGAAGAGCGAGTCCATCTCGTCGAAGAACACGATGACCGGCGTGCCGGCGCTGGCCTTCTCACGCGCCCGCTGGAACACCAGCCGGATGTGGCGCTCGGTCTCGCCGACGTACTTGTTGAGGAGCTCGGGGCCCTTGATGTTCAAGAAGTAGGACTTGCCCTCGGCGCCGGTGCGGGCGGCCACCTTCTTGGCGAGCGAGTTGGCGACCGCCTTGGCGATCAGCGTCTTGCCGCAGCCCGGCGGGCCGTAGAGCAGGATGCCCTTGGGCGGGCGCAGCTGGTGCTCGGCGAACAGCTCCGGGTAGAGGTAGGGCAGCTCCACCGCGTCCTGGATCATCTCGATCTGGTTGCCGAGACCGCCGATCGACTCGTAGGCGATGTCGGGCACCTCCTCGAGGACGAGCTCCTCGACCTCCGACTTCGGCACCCGCTCGTAGACGTAGCCGGCGCGCGAGTCGAGCAGCAGCGAGTCGCCGGCCCGCAGCGTCTCGCCCCGCAGCGGCTCCGCGAGTCGTACGACGCGCTCCTCGTCGGCGTTGGCGATCACCAGCACCCGGTCGCCGTCGGCGAGCAGCTCCTTGAACATGACGACCTCGCCGACCGTCTCGTAGTCGAGCGCGGCGACGACGTTGAGCGCCTCGTTGAGCATGACCTCCTGGCCACGCCGGAGCTGGTCGAGGTCGACGTTGGGGCTGACGCTCACCCGCAGCTTGCGGCCGCCGGTGTGGACGTCGACCGAGTCGTCCTCGTTGCGCTGGAGGAAGGTGCCGAACCCGGCCGGCGGCTGGGCGAGCCGGTCGACCTCCTCCTTGAGCTTCATGATCTGGTCGCGGGCCTCCCGCAGGGTGCCGGCCAGCCGCTCGTTCTGCGCGGTGACCGCCGCCAGCGACCGCTGCGCGTCGGTGAGCCGCAGCTCGAGGGAGCGGGACCCGCCGGGTGACTCGGTCAGGCGGCGCCGCAGGTCGTTGACCTCGGCCTCGAGGTAACGGACCTGCTCCTCCAGCTCGTCGCGGCTCGGGCCGCCGCCGTGGACACCGGTGCTCGTCATCGGCACACCTCCTCGTCGACTCTGACACTACTCGGACGGGTGGAGCAGGACAGCCCTCCGCCGCGGAGCGTCGGTCACGATTGGGTTGCGTCCTCCCGCCCGGCGGCGCGGCAGATGGCGGCGAAGTTCCGCAGCACCCGCATCGGGTGGGTGACCCGGACGGCCGCGGCGGCGCGGCCGAGCGCGTCCTGCTCGGAGGGGTCGAAGTAGCCGTGGTGGGCGTAGACCGCGATCCGCGTCAGCAGCCCGTCGAGGTCGAGCTCGGGGTGGAACTGCGTGGCGTAGACGTTGCGGCCCACCCGGAACGCCTGCACCGGGCACGCGCTGGACGTCGCGAGCACCACGGCGTGGTCCGGCAGCCGGGAGATCGCCTCCTTGTGGCCGCCGTACGCTTCGAAGTGGGGCGGCAGTCCCGCCAGCAGCGGGTCGGCGGCGCCGGCCTCGGTGAGGGTCACCGACACCGGCCCGACCGGCTCGGGGAAGCTGCGGTCGACCACCGCGCCCTGGTGGCTGCCGAGGGTGCCGATGCCGTAGCAGGCGCCGAGGAAGGGGAAGTCGCGGGCGACGACGTCGTCCAGCAGGAGGACGAGGTCGGCCTCGGCCCGGAGCTGGGCGGGCGACTTCGCGTCGTCGGGGTCGGAGGCGGTGAAGGCGCCGCCGCCGAGGATGATCCCCGCCCAGTCGTCGAGGTCGATCGCCGGGAGCGGCCGGCTGCCGAGCTCCACCCGGTGCACCTCGTCGCGGCCGGCGCCGAGGAACCGCGCGAACGCGGCGTGCTCGTCGAGCGCCGCCCGCTCCTCGGCGCGGATCGAGAGCAGGAGGTAGGGCTTCGGCCGGCCGCCGCCGCTGGTCATTCCTCGTCCGCGTCCGGCTCGGGGACTCCCGGCGGCCGGGGTCCCGCGTAGTCGGGCCCGTAGGCGCCGGGCGCGGGCCGGCGCTTCTTGCGCGGCGCCCGCTCGCCGGGGGCCATCCGCCGGGCGGTGACGAGGAACGCCGTGTGGCCGATCATCTTGTGGCCGGGCCGCACCGCGAGCCCTCGACGTGCCAGTCGCGGACCAGCGACTCCCAGGCGTGCGGCTCGGTGAACCCGCCGTGGAGGCGCACCGTCTCCACGAACCGGGAGAGCTGGGTGGTCGTGGCGACGTAGGCGCAGAGGATCCCGCCCGGCAGCAGCGCGTCGGCGGCGGCGTCGAGGCAGTCCCACGGGGCGAGCATGTCGAGCACGATCCGGTCGCACCGCTCCCCCGCCGCCGGCAGCGCCTCGGCCAGGTCGCCGACGGTGAGGTCCCACGCGGGGTGGTCGCCGCCGAAGAACTGGGTGACGTTGCGGCGCGCGACGTCGGCGAACTCCTCGCGGCGCTCGTACGACGACACCCGGCCGTGCGGCCCGACCGCCCGCAGCAGCGAGCAGGTCAGCGCCCCCGACCCGACGCCTGCCTCGACGACGTGCGCGCCGGGGAAGACGTCGACCATGGCGATGATCTGCGCCGCGTCCTTGGGGTAGACGACCGCCGCGCCGCGCGGCATCGAGACGACGAACTCCGAGAGGAGGGGGCGGAAGACGAGGTACTCCCCGCCGGCGGAGGAGGTGACCGTGAAGCCCTCCTCGCGGCCGATCAGCTCGTCGTGCTCGAGGTGACCGCGGTTGGAGAAGAACCGCTTGCCGGGCTCGAGGCAGAAGTTGTGCTTGCGACCCTTGCCGTCGACCAGCCGCACCCACTCACCGGCACGGAGCGGCCCGCGGTGGACACCGGACCACGCCTCGGGGGTCACGTCTTCAGTCACGGGCGGGACCCTATCCAGCGCGGACCGCTCGCTCCACGTCGGCGGTGGCGAGCACGCCGTAGAGCCGGCCGTCGTCCTCCACCAGCAGGTACTCGTTGGCCGGCGTCCGCCGGATCGCATCGAGCAAGCTGCCGCCGTCGATCGACGCGGGCAGCCGCAGTCCCGGCTCCAGCGTGCGCGCCACCGCCGACACCGGCAGCCACGGTCGCCGCTCCAGCGGCGTGGCGCGCACGGCCGCCTAGTCGACGACGCCGACCGGCCGGCCGGCGTGGGTGACGGTGACGATGCTGCCCGCGCGCTGGTCGTTGGCCCGGCGGATCGCCTCGGCCAGCGGCAGGTCGTCGGGGACGGTGAGCGTACGCCGGGCCAGGTCGCGCGCGACGACGGTGGCCAGCCGGCCCCGCACCCGGCCGACGGCGATCGCCTGGCTCGCGCCCGACCACAGGAACATGCCGATGACCAGGAACAGGACGACGTCGAGCACGGTGGTCTCGACGCCGAACAGCGGCGCCTGGAGGAACGGCCAGCTGACCGCGACGACCGCCGTCACCCGACCGCCCCAGCCGGCGGCGACGATGCCGGTCTCGACCCGGCCGGTCACCCGCCACACCGCGGCCTTGAGCACCCGCCCGCCGTCCAGCGGCAGGCCGGGCACCAGGTTGAGCACGCCGATGACGAGGTTGGCGCCGGCCAGACCTCCGAGCGTCATGTGCAGCAGGCCGTCCGGGGTCACGAGCCACAGCGCCGCCGCCCCGGCCCCCACGGCGATGGAGGTGAACGGTCCGACCACGGCGATCCAGAACTCCTGGCGCGGCGTGCGGGCCTCGCCCTCGATCGCGGTGACCCCGCCCAGGAAGTGCAGCGTGATCGAGTGCACCCGGAACCCGTAGCGGCGCGCGGCGACCGCGTGGGAGGCCTCGTGGAGGAGGACCGCGAGGTAGAGGAGGACGGCGAAGACGAACCCGACGACGTACCTCCAGCCGCCCAGGCCGGGCACCTGCGAGTCGACGTACGGCGCCATCAGGAGCGCGATCAGGCCGGCGACGACGAACCACGACGACGACACGAGGACGTCGCTGCCGGCCACCGTGCCGATGCGGAACGTGCCCGGCGGACGCGGCGTGGGCCGGTCCTGCCGGTCGCTGGCCGGGTCGCTGGGTGACACACAGCGAGGCTACCCGCCGGCCGCCGCCGGGCAGTGTCGGAGGCCTGACCTAGGGTCGGCCTCATGAGCACCGGGACCGACACCGCCGCTGGCGGCGTCGCGCCCGCCGACCCCGCCGAGCGGGTCGGCACCGCCGTCGACGGCGTCGAGGTGCTGGGCGCGCTGTCGCCCTCCCGGGCCGGTGACTTCATGTCCTGCCCGCTGCTCTACCGGTTCCGCACGATCGACCGGCTGCCGGAGCCGCCGTCGGCCGACGCCGTCCGCGGCACCGTCGTCCACAAGGTCCTCGAGGACCTCTTCGACCTGCCCGCCGCCGACCGGACGCCCGAGCGGGCCGCCGCGATGGTGCTGCCCGCGTGGGAGGCGGTGCTCGAGGCCGAGCCCGGCCTGGCGGCGCTGTTCCCCGACCGCGACGAGGGGGGCGGCGGTCGGCGCCTGGCTGGCGTCGTGCCGCACCGTGCTCGCGCGGTACTTCTCGCTGGAGGACCCGCGCCGCCTCGAGCCGGCCGAGCGCGAGCTCTACGTCGAGACCCTCACCGACAGTCGGCTGCTGCTGCGCGGCGTGATCGACCGGGTCGACGTCGCCCCCGACGGCGCGATCCGGGTGGTCGACTACAAGTCGGGCAGCTCGGTGAGCGAGCGGTTCGAGGGCCGGGCGCTGTTCCAGCTGAAGTTCTACGCCCTGGTGCTGTGGCGCACCCGCGGCGTCGTCCCGGCGCGGCTCCAGATCGTCTACCTCGGCAACGGCGAGATCCTCACCTACGACCCCGACGAGCAGGACCTGCTGGCCACCGAGCGCAAGGTGCAGGCCGTCTGGCAGGCGATCCGGCGCGCCCAGGAGTCCGGCGACTGGCAGCCGAGCCGCGGCCCGCTCTGCAAGTGGTGCGCCCACCAGGCGCTGTGCCCGGCCTACGGCGGCACGCCGCCGCCGCTGCCGGAGCCGACCGTCAGGGACGGTGCGCAGGCGTCTCCGCCCTGATCGCGCCCAGGTCGGCGACGGTCAGGCCGGTGAGCGTGTCGACGAACGTACGCCGCGGCGCGGGCGGCACCTCGACGTGGTTGGGCACGACGAGGACGGCGCACCCCGCCGCCTCGGCCGACGTCGCGCCGGCGTCGGAGTCCTCGATCGCGACGCACTCCTCGGGGGCCACGCCGAGCGCGGCCGCCGCCGTCAGGTACGGCTCGGGGTGCGGCTTGCCGTTGTCGACCTGGTCGCCGGTCACGACCACCCGGAACGTCTCCGGCGGCAGGTGCTCGAGGATCGGGGCGACGAACCGCTGGTACGACATCGTCACCAGGGCGCACGGCACGCCCTCGTCGTGCAGCGCCTTCAGCAGCTCCCGCGCGCCCGGCCGCCACGGCACGGTGTCCTGCACGCGGCCCACGACGCCGTCGAGGAGCATCTCCACGATCTCCTCCGGGCTCTCGGCGAGACCCATCCGCTCCCGGATGTAGCGCCCGGAGTTGATCAGGCTGGTGCCGACCAGTCGCTCGGCGTCCTCGACCGTCCACGTGGCGCCGTTCGCCTCCGCGAGCGCGTGCTCCGTCTCCATCCAGTACGGCTCGGTGTCGACCAGGGTGCCGTCCATGTCCCAGAGGACGGCGGCCGGCAGTCTCCGACGAGAAGGCGCGGTGTTCAGGATGCCCTCCACAAGCTCCGTGCGACGTTCGATGCGACGACCCACCCTAGTTCGCGGGTCTCAGGGCCGGTCGCGCACCTCGGCGCCGTCGCGTCGTACGACGGCTTCGAGCACGTCGTCGGCCGCGCGGAAGGTGATGCTGGCGACCCGGCCTCCGGTGACCACGAAGTCGAAGGCGACGCGCGGCTGGCCGTGCTGGATCCAGGCAGCTCCCGGCCTGCCGTCGACGAAGACCGGGAAGGCCGCCTTGGCAGCGCCGTTGAAGAACTGGGCCACCTGCTCGGCGCCCTCGATGTGCGACGGCGTGCCCATCGTGACGGCTGCGGGGTCGGCACCGACGACGGCGCCGGGGGCGAGGAGCTCGAGGAGACGGCTGAAGTCGCCCTCGCGCGCGGCCAGCAGGAAGGCGTCGACCACCTCCCAGTCCGACAGGGCGTCGTCGGCAGGGGCGGCGACCTTGCCGCGGGCCCGGGAGGCCAGCTTGCGCGCAGCGGCCGGTGTCGTGCCCAGCATCGAGGCGATCATCGGGAAGTCGAAGCCGAAGCTGTCGTGGAGGACGAACGCGACGCGTTCGGACGGCGTCAGCCGGTCCAGCACCACCTGCAGCGCGATGCCGACGGTGTCGGCGAGGGCGAGGTCTTCGGCAGGGTCGGGGGCGGTGCCCGCATCGAGTGCCTCGATCGTCTCGACCGGTTCGGGCGTCCTGGCCCGCAGCTGGTCCAGGCACAGCCGCGACGTGACCGTGGTGAGCCAGCCCGGCAGGTTGTCGATCTCGGCATCGGTGCCGTGCAGCCGGAGCCACGCCTGTTGCACGACGTCCTCCGCCGCATCCGGCGCGCCCAGGATGCGCGTGGCGATCCGGACCAGCCGGGGCCGTTCGGCCTCGAACTGGGCGGTCAGCTGAGCTTCTTTCGGCATGGTGGTCACACTTTCGTCGTCTGGTCCGTCACCACGATGACGCACCCCACCACGGGGTGTGACCACAACGGACCAGAAGTGAGGAACCCGCCATGAAGACCATGACCTGCCAGGACCTCGGAGGCCCGTGCGACCTCACGCACGAGGGTGGCACCGCCGACCAGATCATCAAGCTGCAGGACAAGCACCTCAAGCAGGCCGTGAAGGCCGGCGACGACGCGCACGTCCCGGCCCGCGAGGCGATGAAGGGCCGGTGGCGCCGCCCCCGGCAGGCGATGGGCTGGTACACCGACGTCAAGCAGCGCTTCGCCGCGCTGCCCGAGGCCTGAGGGGAGCCGGCCATGACGTACCTCGTCGACTTCAAGGACGTCTCGACCACCGGTCTCGAGTCGTCGCCGGTCGCGGACGCGCTCGCCGGCCTGCGGGCCAACGAGGCCCGGTACTTCAAGAACAAGCACGACCTCGACTTCACGGTCGCGCCCGCCGCGGAGGTGCCGGATGTCGTCGACCGGGTCCACGACATCCTGAAGAACGAGCGCGACATCGTGATCGCCTCGAAGCCGCTGGAGGCCACCGAGCTCGAGGTCGACGGCGTCCGGTGGTCCTACGTGTTCTACGAGTCGGGCCTGTCGATCAACGTGCTCTACACGCTCGAGGACGGCGGCAAGCGTGCCGTGGGCTTCAAGCTCTCCGACGGGATGGAGGTGCCCGAGGAGCTGGCCGAGCGGTTCAAGTTCGTCCGGCAGCGGTCGAAGCTCGCCGGCACCATCCGGGGCAGCTACTTCGTGATCAAGGGCAGCTACTGACCGCGCGCATCAGTCCTCCGGGTCGTAGCCGAGGTTGGGCGAGAGCCACCGCTCGGCCTCGGCGAGCGTCCAGCCCTTGCGGTCGGCGTAGTCGGCGACCTGGTCGCGGCCGAGCCGGCCGACGACGAAGTACTGCGACTCCGGGTGGCTGTAGTAGAGGCCGGACACGGCGGCGCCGGGCCACATCGCCATCGACTCGGTGAGCTGGATCCCGGTGTTGGCCTCGACGTCGAGGAGCTCCCAGATGGTCTGCTTCTCGGTGTGGTCGGGGCAGGCCGGGTAGCCCGGGGCGGGCCGGATGCCGCGGTAGCGCTCGGCGATCAGGTCGTCGTTGCTGAGCTCCTCCTCGGCGTAGCCCCCAGAACTCGGTGCGCACCCGCTCGTGGAGCCGCTCGGCGAACGCCTCGGCGAGCCGGTCGGCCAGCGCCTCGAGCAGGATCGCGGAGTAGTCGTCGAGGGCCTCCCGGAACGCCTTGACCCGCTCGGGCAGTCCGATGCCGGCGGTGACGGCGAACGCCCCGACGTGGTCGGGCAGGCCGGAGCCGACCGGCGCGACGTAGTCGGCGAGCGACCGGTTGGGGATGCCCGAGCGGTGCTGCCCCTGCTGGCGCAGCTGGTGCAGCGTCGCCCGTACGTCGGCCCGGTCGTCGCCGCCGTAGACCAGGACGTCCTCGCCGGTCGAGGAGGCCGGGAACAGGCCGTAGACGCCGTGGGCCTTCACCCACTGCTCGGCGGTCATCCGGTCGAGCATCTCCTGGGCGTCGTCGTAGAGCTTGCGGGCCGCCTCGCCGGTGTGGGGGTTGTTGAGGATGTCAGGGAACTTGCCCTTCATCTCCCAGGCGTTGAAGAACGGCTGCCAGTCGATGTAGTCGCGCAGCTCGGCGAGGTCGTAGTCGCGGAGCACGTGCACGCCCGGCGTCCGGGGCTGCGGCGGCGTGTAGCCGGACCAGTCGACCGGCGTCGCGTTGGCCTGCGCGTCGGGGAACGTCAGCTGCGGGCGCTCGGTCTTCTGCGCGTGCCGGGCGCGGAGTGCGTCGTAGTCGTCCTTCACGTCGGCCAGCAGCCCGGGCCGCTGCCGGTCGTCGAGGAGGGCCGCCGCGGTCGGCACCGATCGGGAGGCGTCCTTGACCCAGACCACGGGGCCTTCGTAGCGCGGGTCGACCTTGACCGCCGTGTGCGCGCGGGAGGTGGTGGCGCCGCCGATGAGCAGGGGGGATCTCCAGGCCGAGCCGCTGCATCTCGGTGGCGAAGCCGACCATCTCGTCGAGGCTCGGGGTGATCAGCCCGGAGAGGCCGATCATGTCGGCGCCGACCTCCGCGGCGGTGTCGAGGATCTTCTGCGCCGGCACCATCACGCCGAGGTCGACGACCTCGTAGTTGTTGCACGACAGCACCACGCCGACGATGTTCTTGCCGATGTCGTGGACGTCGCCCTTGACCGTGGCGAGCACGATCGTGCCGTTGGTGTCCTTGGCGGTGGCCAGCTCGGGGTTGTCGAGCTTCTCCTGCTCGATGAACGGGATCAGGTAGGCCACGGCCTTCTTCATCACCCGGGCGCTCTTGACCACCTGCGGCAGGAACATCTTGCCCGCGCCGAAGAGGTCGCCGACGACGTTCATGCCGTCCATCAGCGGGCCCTCGATGACCTCGATCGGGCGGCCGCCGCGGGCGGCGATCTCGGCGCGCAGCTCCTCGGTGTCGCCCTCGACGTGGGCGTCGATGCCCTTGACCAGGGCGTGGGTGATCCGCTCCGCGACCGGCAGCAACCGCCACTCCTCCGCGGCCTCCTCGGCGGCCTTGTCGGTGCCCCGGTAGCGCTCGGCGATGCCGAGGAGCCGCTCGGTGGCGGCGACCGAGTCGTCCGTGCGGTCGAGCACGACGTCCTCGATGGCATCGCGCAGCTCGTCGTCGATCTCGCTGTAGGGAACCAGGGCTCCGGCGTTGACGATGCCCATGTCGAGCCCGGCCTCGACGGCGTGGAACAGGAACACGGCGTGGATCGCCTCGCGCACCGGGTTGTTGCCCCGGAAGCTGAACGACACGTTGGAGATGCCGCCGGAGACCTTGGCGCCCGGCAGGTTCTGCTTGATCCAGCGGGTCGCCTCGATGAAGTCGACGCCGTAGCCCGCGTGCTCCTCGATGCCGGTGGCGACGGCGAACACGTTGGGGTCGAAGATGATGTCCTCGGGCGGGAACCCGACCCGGTCGACGAGCACCCGGTAGGCCCGCTCGCAGATCGCCTTGCGTCGGTCGAGGTTGTCGGCCTGGCCGTCCTCGTCGAACGCCATCACGACCGCGGCGGCGCCGTACTTCTTGCACAGCCGGGCCTGCTCGACGAACTTCTCCTCGCCCTCCTTGAGCGAGATGGAGTTGACGATCGGCTTGCCCTGGACGTTCTTGAGGCCGGCCTCGATGACCTCCCCACTTCGAGGAGTCGACCATCACCGGCACCCGGCTGATGTCGGGCTCGGAGGCGACCAGCTTGAGGAACCGGTCCATCGCGGCGACGCCGTCGATCATCCCCTCGTCCATGTTGACGTCGATCACCTGCGCGCCGGCCTCGACCTGCTGGGCGGCGACCGACAGCGCGGTGTCGTAGTCGCCGTCCTTGATCAGGTTGCGGAAGCGGGCGGAGCCGGTGATGTTGGTGCGCTCCCCACGTTGACGAAGAGGCTGTCCTCGTCGACGGCGAACGGCTCCAGGCCGGAGAGCCGCAGCGCGGGCCGGACGACCGCCGGCTCGCGGTGCTTCTTGCCCTCGACGGCGCGGGCGATGGCAGCGACGTGCTCCGGGGTCGTGCCGCAGCAGCCGCCGACGATGTTGACGAAGCCGGCGTCGGCGAACTCGGCGACGACCGCCGCCGTCTCCGCGGCCGCCTCGTCGTACTCGCCGAACGCGTTGGGCAGGCCGGCGTTGGGGTACGCCGACACGAACGTGTCCGCGAGCCGGGCGAGCTCGGCGAGGTAGGGGCGCATCTCCTTGGCGCCGAGCGCGCAGTTGAGGCCGACGGCCAGCGGCCGGGCGTGCCGCACGGAGTTCCAGAACGCCTCGGTCGTCTGCCCGGACAGGGTGCGCCCGGAGGCATCGGTGATCGTGCCCGAGATCACCACGGGCCACCGCCGGCCGGTCTCGTCGAACAGCGTCTCGACCGCGAAGATCGCGGCCTTCGCGTTGAGGGTGTCGAAGATCGTCTCGACCACGAGCAGGTCGGCACCGCCGTCGACCAGGCCCCGGGCGGCCGTGAGGTACGCCGCGACCAGCTCGTCGAAGGACACGTTGCGGGCGCCGGGGTCGTTGACGTCCGGGCTGATCGACGCCGTGCGCGTGGTCGGGCCGAGCGCACCGGCGACGTACCGCGTGCGGCCGGTGGCGGCTGCGACCTCGTCGGCGACCCGGCGCGCCAGCCGGGCGGACTCGCTGTTGAGCTCGTAGGCGAGCTCCTGCATGCCGTAGTCGGCCATCGAGACCGCGTTGGCGTTGAACGTGTTGGTCTCGATGATGTCGGCGCCCGCGTCGAGGTACTCGCGGTGGATGCCGGCGATCAGGTCGGGCTGGGTGAGCGTGAGCAGGTCGTTGTTGCCCTGGACGTCGCTCGGCCAGTCGGCGAACCGCTCGCCGCGGTAGCCGGCCTCGTCGGGCCGGTCGCGCTGGATGGCGGTGCCCATGGCGCCGTCGAGGACCACGATCCGCTCCTGCAACAGCGCGGTGAGCTCGTCGGTCGCGTCCGGGCGCCAGTCGCGGTTGTCGCCTGCCATGCCCACTCCTTCCGTCACGGAAGGCGTCCTTGGAACCAGAAGGTCTCAGCCGAGCGTGGCGGACCACCCGGGTGCACGATCTCCAGGTGTCCGTTGCAACGCCTCTCGGCCCCTCGATCCTAACCGGCCGCACCGGTCGCACGACGATTTCCCGGATGGCGGATCCCCGTCGGCCCTGCGCCCGCGCCGGCACCGGCGCGCGGGCTAGGCTCGACGGGTGATGCAGATCGAGGACGCGCCCGACCTGGTCCGGCCGGTCGTCATCGCCGCGTTCGAGGGGTGGAACGACGCGGCCGAGGCCGCGTCGTCGGTCGTCGACCACCTGATGCGGGTGTGGGACGCCCGGGTCGTGGCCGCGATCGACCCGGAGGACTACTACGACTTCCAGGTCAACCGGCCGACCGTCGGCGTCGACGACAACGGGTTCCGCAAGCTGACCTGGCCGAGCACCCACGTGGCGGTGGCCTCCCCGCCCGGTCTCGACCGCGACGTCATCCTGCTCCGCGGGATCGAGCCCAACATGCGCTGGCGCGGGTTCTGCGCCGAACTGCTGGCGTCCGTCGACGACCTCGGCGGCGAGCTGGTGGTGACCCTCGGCGCGCTCCTGGCCGACACGCCCCACACCCGGCCGATCCCGGTGTCCGGCACCGCGACCGAGCCGGAGCTGGTCGACCGGCTCAAGCTGGAGCAGTCGAGCTACGAGGGCCCGACCGGCATCGTCGGCGTCCTGCAGGACGCCTGCGCCAAGCTCGACATCCCGGCGGCGTCGTACTGGGCCGCGGTGCCCCACTACGTCGCGCAGCCGCCGTGCCCGAAGGCCACCCTCGCCCTGATCGGCCGGCTGGAGGAGCTGCTGGAGACCAGCATCCCGCTCGGCGACCTCCCGGAGGACGCCCGGGCCTGGGAGCGCGGTGTCGACGAGCTCGCCGAGGAGGACGAGGACGTCGCCGACTACGTGCGGTCGCTTGAGGAGACCCGCGACACCGCCGACCTGCCCGAGGCGTCCGGGGAGGCGATCGCGCGGGAGTTCGAGCGGTACCTCAAGCGCCGCGGTGAGGGCTCGGCGTAGCGGTTCGCGCTAGACCAGGCTGAGCCCGAGCGCCGCGTCGAGCACCGGCAGCAGCGTCACCGCGGCCTCCCGGTCGCTGGTGTCGGCCAGGCCGTCGGTGCCGAGCGTCGCCGCCACCCAGCGGTCGACCGCGGCCGTCGCCCGCGGCGCGTCGAGGTCGTCGGCGAGCGCGGCGAGCACCTCCTCGACCACCGGCCCCGCCGGCGCGCCCGCGCCGAGCGAGAGCGCGCGGCGCCACTGCGCGAGGTCGTCGGCCGCCTGCCACAGCCCGTCGTCGGTCCACTCCCAGTCGGAGCGGTAGTGCTGGCGCAGCAACGCCAGCCGGATCGCCATCGGATCGATGTCGCTGTTGCGCAGTGCCGAGACGAAGACCAGGTTGCCGCGCGACTTCGACATCTTCTCGCCGTCGTAGCCGACCATGCCCGCGTGGACGTAGGCGCGGGCGAACGGCGCACCGGTGGCGACCTGCGCGTGCCCGGCGCACATCTCGTGGTGCGGGAACACCAGGTCGCTGCCGCCGCCCTGGACGTCGACGGTGGGACCGAGGTGGGTGAGCGCGATCGCGGCGCACTCGATGTGCCACCCGGGCCGGCCGCGGCCGAACGGGCTCTCCCACGAGGGCTCGCCCTCGCGCTCCCCGCGCCACACGACGGGGTCGAGCGGGTCCTTCTTCCCCGCCCGCTCCGGGTCGCCGCCGCGCTCCCCGAAGAGACGCAGCATGGTGTCGCGGTCGTAGCCCGACTCGTCGCCGAACGCGGGGTCGGCGGCGACGGAGTAGTAGAGGTCGTCCTCGACCCGGTAGACGGCGCCGGCCGCCTGCAGCCGCTCGATCATGTCGACCGCCAGCGGGATCGACTCCACGGCCCCGATGTAGGCGTCCGGCGCCAGCACCCGCAGCGCCTGCATGTCCTGGCGGAACAGCTCGGTCTCGCGCTCGGCCAGCTCCTCCCAGTCGACACCGACCTTCGTGGCGCGCTCGAGCAGCGGGTCGTCGACGTCGGTGACGTTCTGCACGTAGCGGACCTCGCGCCCGGCGTTGCGCCACGCGCGGTTGAGCAGGTCGAACCCGACGTACGTCGCCGCGTGGCCGAGGTGGGTGGCGTCGTAGGGGGTGATGCCGCAGACGTAGAGCAGCGCCGGCCCGTCGGAGGTGGTGGTCAGCGCCCGGCCGGAGGCGGTGTCGTGGACCGCCACCGGCGGTGCCACCACGGGCAGTGCCGGCATCTCCGGCGAGGTCCAGGCGCGCATGCGGCCGATGCTATCGGCGGGGTCCCACGGCTCAGAACGGCGGCCAGGGGATGGCGGGCCAGCCGTCGCTCGGGCCGGGCAGCACCCCGTCGGACAGCAGCCGGGCGGCGCGGCGCTCGAGTGCGTGCAGCTCGAGGTCGGTGAGGTGGGCCGACAGCTCCGCCCCCAGCTGGCCGCCCAGGGCGTCCAGCACCCGCTCGACCACCGCCCGCTCCTCGTCGAGCAGCGGGGACCCCGCCCACCCCCACAGCACGGTGCGCAGCTTGCCCTCGTGGTGGAAGGTGACGCCGTGGTCGACGCCGTAGCGGTGGCCGTCGGGCATCGCGAGCACGTGCCCGCCCTTGCGGTCGGCGTTGTTGGCCAGCACGTCGTAGACCGCGAGGCGGCGCAGCGTCGGCGAGTCCTCGTGGACCAGGGTGACGTCGCGGTCGCGGTCGTCGACGCCGTCGAAGACCGGGAGCCAGCCCTCGGGGGTGCGGCCGCTCAGCACCAGGGTGACCGCCTCGTCGTCGGGGTCGACCTGCTGCCACTCCTGCAGCATCCCCGGGCCGTGCGGGCCGTCGCCGAGCCAGGTGCGCGGCACCAGCCGCCAGCCGGTCGCCTCACTCAGCAGGTACGCCGCCACCTCCCGGCCGGCGAGAGTGCCGTCGGGGAAGTCCCAGAGCGGCCGCTCCCCCGCGATCGGCTTGTAGACCACCTCGCGGCCCTCGAGCTCGGCCAGGAACGTCGCGTTGGACGCGGGCATGATCCGCCCGCGCAGCTCGAGGCCGCTCACTCTCGGGTCACCGCCGGGTCACTCGGGCCGGCGGCGGAAGCCGTTGGCCCGGACGCAGAGGTGTCCGTCGGGGTCGATCGGCTGTCCGCAGAACGGGCAGTCGGGCCGACCGGCGCCGACGACCTTCGCCGCCCGCTGCACGAACGCCCGGGCGTGGGCGGCGTCGATCCGCACCACGAGCACCTCGGTGGGCTCCTCCTCGTCCTCCTGGTCGGGGGCGAGGTCCTCGGGATCGCCCTCCGACAGGCCGACCAGCTCCTCGCCGACCGGGAAGACCTCGATCACCACCCGCTCGCCGGCGGGGTCCCACGACAGCGTCATCGTCCCGGCGCGGAACTCCTCCTGGATCGGGAGGTCGAGCGGGTCCTCGTCGGTGAGCCCGAGCGGCGCGACCGCGGGGATGACGGTGCTGGTGCGCGCCTCGTTCATCACCTCGTCGAGGAGCTCGTCGATCCGCTCGGCCAGCGCCGCGACCTGCTGCTTCTCGAGGGCCACGGTGACGACCCGCGTGCCCTCGCGCGCCTGCAGGAAGAAGGTGCGGGCGCCCGGCTCGCCGACGGTGCCGGCGACGAAGCGCTCGGGCGGGTCGAAGGCGTGGACGATCGGCATGGGGCCAGCCTAGGAGCCCGGCCCAGCGAGCGCCTACGAGCCCTCGGTCACCGGGTCCGGCCCGGCTCCGCCGCCGACCGCGGCCCCGGTCTTCCGCGACCGCCGCCGCGTCGGCCGGGCCAGCCAGGAGAGGTCGCCGCCGCTGGTGTTGGTGGCGAGGACGTACGGCCGGTCGGGGGTGTACTGCACCACCGACACCGACGCCGGGTCGACGTTGATCCGCTGGAACAGGTCGAGGTGCATCCCCAGCGCGTCGGCCAGCACCGCCTTGATGATGTCGCCGTGGCTGACGGCCACCCAGACCGCGCCGGGGCCGTGCTCGGCCGTCACGGCCGCGTCGTGGCGGCGTACGGCTTCCACGGCCCGGTGCTGCATGGTCACCATGGCCTCGCCGCCCGGGAACACGGCGGCCGAGGGCTGGCGCTGCACGGTGGCCCACAGCTTCTCCTTGGCCAGCTCGCGCAGCGAGCGCCCCTGCCACTCGCCGTAGTCGCACTCGGCGAGGCCGCGCTCGGTGGCGGGCCGCACGTCGCCGGGCTGTGCCTTCGCGATGGCGCGGGCGGTCTGGCGACAGCGCTCCTGCGGGCTCGTGACGATCGCGGCGACCGGGACCGCCGCGACCCGTTCCGCGGTGAGCTGCACCTGGGTGTGCCCGGTGTCGTCGAGACGTACGCCGGGCAGCCGGCCGGCGAGCACCCCCGCCGGCGTTGGCCGTGGTGCGCCCGTGCCGCACGAGGATGACGGTCGCCATGCCGGCGAGCGTATCGGCCCGGGGCGCACTACCGTCGTGCTGTGATCGTCGCCAGCGCCGTCTACCGCCACGGCAAGCGGGTCCCGGTCGACTGCCCCTCCGACGACTTCGCGGCGCTGCGGGCGGCCGTCGCCGACGGGCAAGGCTTCGTCTGGGTCGGGCTCTACGAGCCCGGGCAGCAGGAGCTCTCCGGCGTCGCCGACGCGTTCGGCCTGCACCCGCTGGCGGTCGAGGACGCGGTGGTCGCCCACCAGCGGCCCAAGCTCGACGTCTACGAGGGCAGCCTGTTCCTGGCCCTCAAGACGCTCTGGTACGTCGACGAGGACGACGCGGTCGAGACCGGCGAGATCAACCTGTTCTGCGGCACGGACTTCGTCGTCACGGTCCGGCACGGCCGTGGCTCGGAGCTCAAGGACGCCCGGCACATGCTCGAGCACCAGGAGACGATCCTCAGCCACGGACCGTCCGCCGTGGTCTACGCCGTGTGCGACACCGTCGTCGACGGCTACCTCGCGGTCCTCGAGGAGCTGCAGACCGACGTCGACGAGGTCGAGGCCTCGGTGTTCTCCCAGCGGCGCACCAAGGACGCCAACCGGATCTACGTGCTCAAGCGGGAGATCGCCGAGGTCAGGCGGGCGGTGCTGCCGCTCCGCGAGCCGATGCGACGGTTCTCCGAGGGATCGGCACCCCACGTCACGCCCGAAGCCGCACCCTTCTTCAACGACGTCGCCGACCACCTCGCGGTGGCCGCCGAGGCGGTCGACACCCTCGACCAGCTGCTGTCGAGCGCCTTCGAGGCGCACCTCGCAGGGATCTCGGTGCAGCAGAACGACGACATGCGCCGGATCTCCGCCGGCGCCGCGCTGGTCGTCGTACCCACGCTGATCGCCGGGATCTACGGCATGAACTTCGAGCACATGCCCGAGCTCGGCTGGACCTTCGGCTACCCGTTCGCGCTGGTGCTGATGCTCGGCACGATGGCCGGGCTGTGGATCCTGTTCAAGCGGTCCGGCTGGTTCTGACCGACCTGACTCCTCAGGCGGTCAGCACGCCCGCGCCGAGCAGCACCAGGACCAGCCCGCCGAGCAGGACCCGGTAGACGACGAACGGCGTGTAGGAGTTGCGGCTGATGTAGCGCAGCAGCCAGGCGATCGCGGCGTACCCGACGACGAACGAGACGACGGTGGCGGTGAGCGTGGGTCCCCAGCCGTAGACGTTGTCGCCGTTCGGGATCTCCTTGAGCTCGAACAGCCCGGCGCCGACGACGGCGGGGATCGCCAGCAGGAACGCGAACCGGGTCGCCGCCTCCCGGTCGTAGCCGAGCAGCCGGCCCATCGAGAGCGTCGCGCCGGAGCGCGACACGCCCGGCACCAGCGCCATCGCCTGGGCGCCGCCCATGAGGGCCGCGTCGCGCAGGGTGAGCTGCTTGATCTGCTTCTCGGTGCCGCCGAGGCGGTCGGCGATCCCGAGGATGACGCCGAACACGACGAGGGTGGTGCCGATCAGCCAGAGGTTGCGGAAGTCGTCCTCGATTCGCGACTTGAACAGCACGCCGAGGATGACGATCGGCAGCGAGCCGATGATGACGAACCAGCCCATCCGTGCGTCGAGGTGGCCGCGGTACTCCGGCTTGAACAGCGACCGCAGCCAGGTCGAGGCGATCCGCCAGATGTCCTTGCGGAAGTACAGCAGCACGGCGACCTCCGTGCCGATCTGGATCACCGCGGTGAACGCCGCCCCGGGGTCGCAGGTCTCCGCGCCGTCGCACCAGCCGACGAGCTCGGGGAAGATCCGCAGGTGGGCGCTGCTGGAGATCGGGAGGAACTCGGTGAGGCCCTGGAGCACGCCGAGCACGAGGGCCTGCAGGTAGTCCGCCACGGGCAGGCATCCTACGGATCGGACACGCCTGGGCCGTACGCCGCCCCGGCGGCGCCGCCGACTAGGTTGGGGCCATGCAGCAGCGCCCCCGTCGGCAGCACCGGTCTGAAGGTGTCGCGCCTCGGGCTCGGCACGATGACCTGGGGGACGGCCACCGACGAGCACGAGGCCCGCGACCAGCTGCGCGCCTTCGTCGACGCCGGCGGCATCGTTCGTCGACACCGCCCACGTCTACGGTGCCGGCTCCTCGGAGGAGATGCTCGGCCGGCTCCTCGGCGAGGTCGTCCCGCGCGACGAGGTGGTGGTGGCGACCAAGGCCGGGTTCGGGCTCCCGCCGCGGCGAGCGGGTCTACGACACCTCCCGCGGCTACCTGCTGTCCTGCCTCGACCGGTCGCTGGAGCGGCTCGGCGTCGACCACGTCGACCTGTGGCAGATGCACGTCTGGGACGAGACGACCCCGCTGGACGAGACGCTCGCCGCCCTCGACACCGCCGTGGCGAGCGGCCGGGCGGCGTACGTCGGCATCTCCAACTACGCCGGCTGGCAGACCGCCCAGGCCGCGACCTGGCAGCGCGCGGTGCCCGGCCGGGCGCCGATCGCGTCCACCCAGGTGGAGTACTCCCTGGTCAACCGGGCCGTCGAGGACGAGGTGCTACCGGCGGCGCGGGCGACCGGGCTCGGCGTCCTCCCCTACTCCCCGCTCGGCAAGGGGGGTGCTCACCGGCAAGTACCGCACCGGCATCCCGGCCGACTCCCGGGGCGCCTCCGACGCGGCCGGGAAGATCGAGCAGTACCTCGACGAGCGCGGTCGCCGGGTCGTCGAGGCGGTGGTCCGCGCGGCCGACGGCCTGGGCTGGACCCCGCTGGAGGTGGCGCTGGTCTGGGTGCGGGACGCGCCCGGCGTGACCGCCCCGATCATCGGGCCCCGCACGGCCACGCAGCTCAAGGCCGCGCTCGACGCCGAGGACCGTGCGCTGCCGCCGGAGATCCGGCACGCGCTCGACGACGTCTCGGAGGGTGGTGCATGAGGCCGTCCCGCAACCCTGTGGAGTGGCAGTACGACAAGGTGACCTTCAACCGGGAGTTCCCGCGCGGCGTCGTGACCAAGCTGCTCGTCGAGCGCGCCGAGCAGGGCGGCTGGGAGCTCGACCGGGTGCGGATCACCCCTGACGGCACCCGCCGGGTGGTGCTGCGGCGCAAGATCATCCGCGCGGTGCGCACCGCCTGACCCGTCTCCGCGGGGACCGCTAGACCTGGTCGAGGAAGCGGTCCATCACCCGGCTGCCGAACTCGAGCGCGTCCACCGGCACCCGCTCGTCGACGCCGTGGAAGAGGGCGGTGAAGTCGAGGTCGTCCGGCAGCCGCAGCGGAGCGAAGCCGAAGCTGCGCATCCCGAGCCTGCGGAAGTGCTTGGCGTCGGTGCCGCCGCTCATCAGGAACGGCGCGACCAGCGCGTCCGGGTCCTCCGCCAGGAGGCTGCGGGTCATCGCGTCGACCAGCGCGCCCTCGTACGGCGTCTCCCACGGCTGCTGGTTGGAGACGTAGTCGATGCTCACGTCCTCGCCGCACAGCTCGGCGAGGGTGCGGAAGAACTCGTCCTCGTAGCCGGGCAGGAACCGGCCGTCGACGTACGCCGTCGCCTCGGTCGGCACGACGTTGACCTTGTAGCCGGCGTCGAGCATGGTCGGGTTCGTCGTGTTGCTGAGCACCGCGCCCAGCATCCGGGTGGCGCCGCCGAACTCCTCGACGAGGGTGCGGGCGTTGTCGGGGGTGACGTCGGTGCCGGCCAGCGCGCCGACGGTGCCGAGCAGCGTCCGCATCGTCGGCGTCAGCCGCACGGGCCACTCGTGGGCGCCGATCCGCGCGACGGCCTCGGCGACCCGGGTGACGGCGTTGTCGGGGTTGAGCATCGACCCGTGCCCCGCCCGGCCGCGGGCGGTGAGCCGCATCCAGGCCATGCCCTTCTCGGCGGCCTCGACCAGGTAGAGCCGGCGTCCGCGCACCGTGGTGCTGAAGCCGCCGACCTCGCCGACCGCCTCGGTGCACCCCTCGAGCTCCTCGGGGTGGTCGCGCACCAGCACCTCGGCGCCGAGGTGGCCGCCGGCCTCCTCGTCGGCGGTGAAGCAGAGCACGACCGGCCGGTCGGGCGCCCGCCCGGCCCGCTGGCGGGCCCGGACCACCGACAGCAGCATGGCGTCGAAGTCCTTCATGTCGACCGCACCCCGGCCCCAGACGTAGCCGTCCTGCACCTCGCCGCTGAAGGGGTGCACCTGCCAGTCCTCGGCCGCCGCGGGCACCACGTCGAGGTGGCCGTGCAGCAGCAGGGCGTCGGTGCGGTCGCCGCCGCCCCAGTGCGCGACGACCGAGGCCCGTCCCGGCTCGCTCTCGTAGAGGCGGGTCTCGATCCCGACCTCCTCCAGCAGCCCGGCGACGTACTCCGCCGCCTTCCGCTCCCCCGGGCCGTCGGACGACCCGTAGTTGGAGGTGTCCATCCGGATCAGGTCGCGGCAGATCTCGACCACCTCGCCCGCCGGGTCGGGCCCGCGCTCGCTCGTCACCTCGTCCATGGGCCCATCCTGGCACCCGGGCCCTGGGCCGCTCGGCGGGTCAGGCGGGATCGGTGACGTCCGCCCGGGTCGCGCCCAGCGCGGCGACGAGGGCGTCGGCGTCGACGGTGAGCGCGACGCCGTGCGCGCCGCCGCCGATCGAGATCGTCCCCGCGACGGCGAGGTCGGCCACGACCGGCAGCGTGGTGCGCGACCCGAGCGGGGTGATCGTGCCCCGCACGTAGCCCGTGACGTCGAACGCCGCCTCGGCCGACGGCATCGAGAGCCGGTTGACACCGAGGTGGGCGCGCAGCTTGGGCCAGGAGATCTCCCGGTCGCCGGGCACCAGCACGAACCGGTGGTCGCCCTCGGCGACCCGGACGACCATCGTCTTCACCACCTGGCGCGGCTCGACGCCGCGCGCGGCGGCGGCCTCCCCCAGTGACCGCACCGGCCCGTGCCGGGTCAGCTCATAGGACAGTCCGAGCCCGTCGGCGGCGGCGGTCGCCCGCGCGGACTGGTCGTGCTGCTCGTCGGGCACGACCTCAGCCGGCCTCGAGCCAGGAGCCCGTGCGCGAGACCGACACCCGCCGGTGCAGGTGGCACATCGGCGCGCCCGCGACCGGCTCGTGCTCACACCCGGGGAAGTCGCAGGCCGAGAGCCGCCACCGGGCGACGTCGGCACCACCTGCGGTCTGCGGTGAAGCGTCCATGGGTCCTCCCCTCCTCACCCTCTCGACGTCCCGAGCCCGGATCAGGTTGCACCGAGCTCCTCGACCAGCGCTGTGACAACACTCTCCACCAGGCCACCGACAGTCGGTGGGAGCGACGCCGGGCGCGTCACGTGGATCCCCCGTGTGGGCGGGTCGAGCAGGCGGACGACCGCGACGTCCGCCCGCAGGACGGGAACCAGCACCCCCGGCACCAGCGCAACCGCGTGGCCGGCGGCGACCATCGCGGTCTTGCCGGTGAGGTCCGGGGCGGCGTGGTCGACGTCCGGCTCGAAGCCCGCCCGGTGCGCGGCGGTCCTCAGCAGGGCAGCGGAGCCCTCGTCGTCCTCGACCCAGGTGGCGGTGGCGAACGCGGTGAGCGGCACCCGGTTCCCTACCGCCGTCGCGGGGTGGCCGGGCGGCACGACGACGCACATCTCGTCGACCCCGACCGGCTGGCGGACCAGGTGGGGCACCGGGCGCAGGCCGGGCGGGGCGTCGGTCACCACGGCCACGTCGAGCTCCCCCGCGAGCACGCGCTCCTCGAGTGTCGCCGTGAGACCGGTGTCGAGGGTCCACCGCAGGTCCGGACGGGAGCCGAGCACCCGCCGCACGGCGCCGGGCACGAGCCCGGCCGCGGTCGACGGCGTGGCGCCCACGGCCAGCCGCCGGGCGCCGGCGCCCGCCTCGCGTGCGGCGCGGACGGCTCGCGCGGCCTCGTTGACGACGACCCGCGCATGGTGCCGGAACGCCTCACCGGCGGGCGTCGGCACCACGCCGCGGGGGCGCCGCTCGAGGAGCGGTACGCCGGCCGCACGCTCCAGCGCCGCCACCTGCCGCGAGACCGCGGACTGGGTGTAGCCGAGCTCGGCTGCCGCGGCCGACAGGGACCCGAGCCGACAGACCTCGAGGAACGTCCGCCAAGCCGTCGGTGCCATGGATCCATGCTATGCGTGTGACGCATGGCGGCGCTGCGAGATCTGCGCTGGTCGACTGCCGGCTCCCGGGTCAGCATGGTTTCGTGACCAGCACCGACACCCCCGCCCGCTTCTCTCGTCCCTCGATCGCGGTCCTCGGCCTCGGCCGGATGGGAGCCGCCATCGCCCGGCGTCTCGCCGACACCGGTCACGACGTCGTCGGCTGGAGCCGGTCGGGCCGGGTCGTGGAGGGGGTCCGCCCGGCCCCCGATGCCGCGGCGGCCGTGGCCGGCGCCGACGTCGTGGTGCTGTGCCTCTTCGACGGCCCCGCCTGCCGCGAGGTCGTGGCCCAGGTCGGCGGCCGGGTCCAGCCCGGCGCCGTGGTCGTCTACACCAGCACCGTCGCGCCGGCCGAGGCGGACGCGCTCGCAGCCGCCGTCCGCACGGCGGGTGCCCGCTACCTGCACGCGCCGGTGATGGGCTCGGTGCCGGCCGCCCCGCGACGGCGGCCTCACCCTCCTCCTCGGCGGCGACCTCGCCGACGACGTACGAACCGTCCTCACCGACCTCGGCGACCCGCTGCCCTGCGGCTCGGTCGCCGACGCCGCCGCACTCAAGCTCCTGGCCAACGGCGCGCTCGGGAGCGCTCTCCTGTCGCTCCGCGACTGCCGGCGGCGGGCCGAGGAGCTCGGCGTCCCGGCTGCGGCCGCCTGGGACGTGCTGGAGCGGACCGCCCTGGGCGGCCTGGTCCGGATGAAGCGCGAGCGGCTCGAGGGCGCCGGCGGTGCGGCGGACTTCGCGGTCGCGGCGATGGCGAAGGACCTGGCCCTGCTGGCCGCGGAGGCGCCTTCGGCCGCCGGCCTGCGTGGCGCGCTGCTGGCGGCGTACGACGCCGGCGCGGTGGCCGCCGATGCCGACGTGGCCGAGCTCGTGGTGGTCGACGCTCCTGGCCGCGCGCTCTCGCCCGAGCACCGGTTGTCCCTCGCCCCCGGCGTCACGGCGCCGCCCGAGGTCCTCGAGCCGCTGTGCGCCTACGTCGCCGGGCACGCGACCGGCGACCCGGGCCACCACCGGGCGGCGTTCCTCCCGACCGCGCACGTCGAGGGCGTCCGCGACGGCCGGTTCGTGTCCTGGGGCCTGGACGACTTCTGCGCCCTCTTCACCGGCCGACCGGCCGACGACGAGGCCGACCGCCGGCGCACCGTCGACGAGGTGACCGTCCGCGGCACGGTGGCGACCGCCGCGATGACGCTCCACCACGGCCCCGACGTCTTCGGCGACCTGCTCCTGCTGGTCCGCACCGAGGACGGGTGGCGGATCGCCAACAAGGTCTACGACCGGCGTGCCGTCGAGGAGGACGCCGTCACCGTGGCATGACCTCGGAGGTCATCGACCCGGTCACCCCGAGCCGTGACGCTGTCGTGTACAGCCCGACGAGCAGAGGAGTGAGGACGATGACGACGACGAGGATGACGGGGACCACGGGGACCACGGGGACCACGATCAAGCAGGCCACCCGCGACCGGCGGTGGTTCGCGGCCGATGCGGTGGTCACCGCCGCCAACGCGCTCGCCTACCTGGCGGCGGCGAGCCTGCTGGTCGACGTGTTCGACGGCGACGCGACCACCTACCGATGGGTCGGCGGCTTCCCTCCTGGTCTACGGCGCCGCCGTCGCCGCCTACACCTGGGGCCCGGTACCGGCTCGCGCCGGCTGGGCGATCGTGGTGGCCAACGAGGGCTGGGTCGCCGCCTCCCTCGTCGTGGCCGCCGTCGGCGCCCTCGACCTCAACGGCATCGGCCGCACCTGGGTGGTCCTCCAGGCGGCCGTCGTCGGTGCGCTGGCGCTGCTGCAGGCTCGGTCGCTGCGGACGGGGTGAGCCTGCCCGGGGACGTCATACGGTCGGGGCCACCGGTGGCCCGGACCGTATGACGTCCGGCGCCCTTCGTCTTCTTCTGTGTCCGAGGGGGGACTTGAACCCCCACGCCCTAATACGGGCACTAGCACCTCAAGCTAGCGCGTCTGCCAATTCCGCCACCCGGACGAGTGCGGAGGAACCTTAGCAAAGGACTGCCGCACCTCCCGCATCCGGGGCGCGCTGACCGGGTACTGCCCCGGGGCCGGTTTGCGAGCGCTGCTCGTGGCTGGTTCGGTCGATGGTCGTTCGTGGACCCCGGACGCGCACCTCGGCGTGCGCGCAGACAGGAGTGACGTGACAGAAGGACTCGAGCAGGACCAGGCACGGGAGCGGACCCGACAGGTAGCCGACGCGGTCAGCGCGCCGGCCGGCGACGTCGTACCGCACCCGGCGCTCGACCAGCCCGGTGCCGGCGACGCCGTCAGGCCGCGCGGGGTGGACAAGACGGTGTTCGGGGGTGGCCGCCGCGGTGTCCGTCGCGTTCGTCGCGTGGGGCGTGGCCGACACCGGCAGCCTGGCGACGGCGTCGGGCAAGGCGCTGAGCTGGGTGCTCGACAACACCGGCTGGCTGTTCGTGCTCGCCGCGAGCGGCTTCGTCGTGTTCGTGATCTGGCTGGCGCTGAGCCGGTACGGCGCGATCCCGCTCGGCCGCGACGACGAGGGAGCCGGAGTTCCGCACGGTGTCGTGGGTCGCGATGATGTTCAGCGCCGGCATGGGCATCGGACTGATGTTCTACGGCGTGAGCGAGCCCATCCAGCACTTCACCGAGGCCCCGCCGAGTCACCGGGGGCGACGACGGCATCGGCGCTGCCGAGACGGCGATGGCGACGACGCTGTTCCACTGGACGCTGCACCCGTGGGCGATCTACGCCGTGGTCGGGCTCGCGATCGCCTACGGCGTCTACCGCAAGGGCCGGCTCCAGCTGATCTCCGCGGCGTTCACCCCCGGTGCTGGGGAGGCACGCCACCGGTCCGGGCGGCAAGGTCATCGACATGTTCGCGATCTTCGCGACCCTCTTCGGCTCCGCCACGTCGCTCGGCCTCGGCGCCCTGCAGATCCGCAGCGGGCTCGAGATCGTCGGCGGCATCGGCCCGCTGGGCAACGCGGCCCTGGTCGGCGTGATCGGCGTGCTGACCGCGGGTTTCGTGCTCTCGGCGGTGTCCGGCATCGCGAAGGGCATCCAGTGGCTGTCCAACATCAACATGGTGCTGGCGCTGGTGCTGGCCCTGTTCCTGTTCGTCGTCGGACCGACCGTGTTCATCCTCAACCTGGTGCCGACCTCGATCGGCAGCTACGTGCAGGACCTGGCGATGATGGGCGCGCGCACCGGCGCCGAGGGTGACCAGACCCAGGAGTGGCTCGGCACCTGGACGATCTTCTACTGGGCCTGGTGGCTATCGTGGACGCCGTTCGTCGGCATGTTCATCGCCCGGATCTCCCGAGGCCGCACGATCAGGCAGTTCGTCGCCGGCGTCCTGTTCGTGCCGAGCGTCGTCAGCCTGATCTGGTTCTGCATCCTCGGCGGCACCGCCATCGACCTGCAGGACGGCGGCACCGACATCGCCGGCGCCGGCGGGCTCGAGGCCCAGCTGTTCGAGACCCTCGACGCGTTCCCGTTGGCCACCGTCGCGAGCATCCTCGTCATGGTGCTGGTCGCGATCTTCTTCGTCTCCGGCGCCGACGCCGCGTCGATCGTGATGGGCAGCCTCTCCGAGCGCGGCACCACCGAGCCGACCCGGCCGATGGTCGTGTTCTGGGGCGTCGCGACCGGTGCCGTGGCCGCCGTGATGCTGCTGGTGGGCGGGGCCGAGGCCCTCACCGGCCTGCAGACGATCACGATCGTGGCGGCGCTGCCGTTCGCCGTGATCATGATCGGCCTCGTCGTCTCGCTGATGCGCGACCTGCGCAGCGACCCGATGGTGGTCCGGCGGCGGTACGCCGTCAACGCGGTCGAGCAGGCCGTGATCGCGGGCGTCACCGAGCACGGTGACGACTTCGCGCTGTCCGTCGAGCCCCGGGCCGACGACGACCCGGACGGCCCCGAACGCCCCCGCGCCGACGGCCGGCCTTGAGCAGCCGGCCTTGATCGCGGCGGGTCCGCCTGCAACGGTGGGAAGTCCTGACCTCGACGGGAAGGCAACTCCCATGCTCACGCTGACCGACAACGCGTGCACGATCGTCAAGCAGTTCACCGACCACCCCGACGTCCCCGCGGAGGCCGGCCTGCGGATCTCGAGCACGCCCGACGCGCAGCTCTCCGTGGCCGCTGCCGAGGCGCCGGCCGACGGGGACCAGGTCGTCGAGCAGGACGGCGCCAAGGTCTACCTCGACGCCGACGCGGCCGAGCAGCTGTCCGACATGGTGCTCGACGCCGGTCTCGACGAGACCGGCAACCTGCAGTTCGGCCTCATGGCGCAGGAGGCCTGAGACCCGTCCGGACCGCCGGCCCGGCCACCGCCGGTCAGCGCCGCCCCTCCCACCCGGCGAGCTGGATCCGAGTCGGCACCCAGGGCTCGAAGCGCAGCCGCATGCCCGCCTCGGCGGGCGTGCGGTTGCCCTTGCGGTTGTTGCAGCGGCTGCAGGCCGCGACGGTGTTGAGCCAGGTCCAGGTGCCGCCCCGTGATCGTGGCACCAGGTGGTCGACCGTGTCGGCTGGCCCGTCGCAATAGGCGCACCGGTGCCGGTCGCGTCGCAGCACCGCCTCGCGGCCGTACGCCGCCGGCCGGTACATCCAGGTCGCGACGACGTACCGCACCAGCCGGAGCACCTTCGGCCACGGGTGCGGTCCGATCCGCCGGTCGGCGTCGGCCTCGTGCACGACGGCCACCCCGCGGAACAGCATCTTGACCGCGTGGGGGAACGACACGACGTCGTGCGGCTCGTAGGTGGCGTTGAGGAGCACGACCGGACCGTGGCTGGCCATCGCATCGCCTCCTCGTGACGTTGCCGCACCCCCAGCATGACCCATCCCCTACAGTCGCGGCCATGGACCGGCTGCGGGTGGCGTTCGTGCCGGGGGTCACGCCGGACAAGTGGGCGCGCGTCTGGCGGGAGCGGCACCCCGGCATCCGGCTGGAGCTGCGGCCGGTCGAGGAGGCCGATCAGCGCGCCGTGCTCGACGCCGGCGCCGCCGACCTGACCCTCGCCCGGCTGCCCGTGGACCGCGAGCGGCCCACTCCCCTGCACTGCGTCGTCCTCTACGACGAGCGCCCGGTCGTCGTGGCCTCCCGCGAGCACTTCGTCGCGGCCGCGGACGAGGTCACGACCGCCGATCTCGCCGAGGAGCAGCTCGCGCTCCCCGAGCGGTCCGGGTGGCGGCCGGCGCCGCAGCTCGACTTCCCCCCGATGACCGAGCGCGAGGCCGTCGAGGTCGCCGCCTCCGGCACCGCGGTCGTCGTGCTGCCGATGTCGCTGGCGCGGCTGCACCACCGCAAGGACGTCGTCCAGGTGCCGGTCACCGACCTCCCGCCGACCCAGGTGGCCCTGGTGTGGCGGGTCGACGACGACGGCCCGGTTCACCAGGACTTCGTGGGCGTCACCCGCGGCCGTCGCGCCGGCAGCGGGCGCGGCCGGGGCTGACCGGTCCGCTCCGTCTAGAGGTGCTCGACGACCCAGTCGCCGAGCGCGCGGGCACTGCGGTCGACGAGGGTGGGCCAGTCCCGCGCGCCCTCGTCGGCGTGGTCGGAGACGTGCTTGACCAGCCGCACCGCCGCCCCGCACTGCTGGGCCGCGAAGGCGACGGCATAGCCCTCCATGTCCACGAGGTCGGCCTGCCGGGCCAGCCGGTCCCGCACGGCCGGGTCGGCGACGAACACGTCGCCGGTGGCGAGCACGACATCGCCGGCGCCGACGCGGAGCCGCTCGCGGGCGTCGTAGCCGAGCGACCGGATCGCGGCCGCGTCGATGTCGTGGTTGAGCACCACCCCGGGCTCGAACAGACCGGCGTGGTGGGCGTGCAGCGCGCCGGCCGTGCCCAGGTTGACGACGACCACGTCGGAGGGGTCGTCGTACGCCGCCAGCGCGCGGGCCACCGCGGTCGCTGCGGCGGTCTTCCCGATGCCGGTGACGAGCACGGGCAGGCTGCGCGGCACGTACGCCGCCTCGGCCTCGGTCGCCGCCACGACCAGGTGCCGGGGCACCCGCGTCACCAGCTCGTCGGCAGCGGGCGGCCCTCGTGGAAGCCCGCGGCCGACTGCACCCCGACCAAGGCCCGCTCGTGGAGCTCGGCGAGGGTGGTGGCGCCGGCGTACGTGCAGGCCGAGCGGACGCCGGCGCAGATCTGGTCGACCAGGTCCTCGACGCCGGGCCGGTCGGGGTCGAGGTACATCCGCGAGGACGAGATCCCCTCCTCGTAGAGCCCCCTTCCGGGCGCGGTCGAAGGCCGACTCGGCGGACGTGCGGCTGGCGACCGCACGCGCGGACGCCATGCCGAAGGAGACCTTGAACGGGCGGCCGTCCGCGTCCTCGAGCAGGTCGCCCGGCGACTCGTGGGTGCCGGCGAACCAGGAGCCGATCATCACCGCCGACGCCCCGGCCGCCAGCGCGAGCGCCACGTCGCGCGGGTGACGGACGCCGCCGTCGGCCCAGACGTGCGCGCCCAGCTCCCGGGCCGCGGCCGCGCAGTCGACGACGGCGGAGAACTGCGGCCGGCCGACGCCGGTCATCATCCGGGTGGTGCACATAGCACCGGGTCCCACGCCGACCTTGACGATGTCGGCGCCGGCCTCGACGAGGGCGCGGGTGCCGTCGGCGTCGACGACGTTGCCCGCCGCGACGGGGACGTCGGGGTCGAGCGACCGGACCTCGCGGAGCGCGTCGATCATCCGGTCCTGGTGGCCGTGGGCGGTGTCGACCACGAGGCAGTCGACGCCGGCGTCGAGCAGCGCCCGCGCCTTGGCCGCCACATCGCCGTTGACGCCGACGGCCGCCGCGATCCGCAGCCGGCCGCGGTCGTCGAGGGCGGGGCGGTAGAGCGTGGCGCGCAGGGCGCCGGTGCGGGTGAGCACGCCGACGAGCCGCCCGTCCCCGTCGACACCGACGGCGAGCGGCGCCCGGGCGTCCTCGAGCGCGTCGAACGCCTTCCGCGGCTCGGTGTCGGCCTCCACGGTGACCTCGACCGGACGCATCACCTGGTGCGCCTGCGCGAACCGGTCGACCTCGGCGCAGTCGTCGACCATCACCAGGCCGGCCGGACGGCCGTCCTCGTCGACCACGACCGCCCCGCGGTGCGAACGCTTCGGGATCAGCGAGAGCGCCTCGGCCACCGTCTGGTCCGGCCGGAGCTGGATCGGGGTGTCGAGCACCAGGTGACGCTGCTTGACGTAGGACACGACGTCGGCCACCACCGGTGCGGGGATGTCCTGGGGAACGACCGCGAGGCCACCGCGGCGCGCGACCGTCTCCGCCATCCGCTTCCCCGCGATCGCGGTCATGTTGGCGACGACCACCGGGATCGTCGTCCCCGTGCCGTCGGCGGTGGCGAGGTCGACGTCGTAGCGGCTGCCGACCGACGACCGGCGCGGCACCATGAACACGTCGTCGTAGGTGAGGTCGTGCGAGGGCACCCGGTCGTCGAGGTAGCGCATGGGTCCAGTATTGCCGGGTGACCACTGTGACCGCCCGCGCGCCCGGCCGGGTCAACCTCATCGGCGAGCACACCGACTACAACGGCGGGCTCTGCCTCCCGTTCGCCCTGCCGCTCACCACGACCGCGACGGTGCGGGCACGGGGCGACGACCGGGTGCGGCTGCGCAGCACCGCCGTGCGCGAGGTGTGGACCGGCCGGCTCTCCGACCTCGACCTCGACCTGCGGGAGGAGCTGCCCGGCTGGGCGCGGTACGCCGCCGGCGTGCTGTGGGCGGGGCTCCAGGAAGGCTGGCCGCTGCCGGGTGTCGACGTCGTCGTCGACAGCGACGTCCCGCTCGGGGCCGGGCTGTCCAGCTCCGCGGCCCTGGAGTGCTCCGTCGCCCTCGCGGCCGCACGGCTCGTCGACCGGCCGGTCGACCCGGGCAGCCGGATGGCGCTCGCCGAGCTGTGCCGCCGCGCGGAGACGGAGTTCGTCGGCGCCCCGACCGGCGGTCTCGACCAGCTCGCGTCGCTGCTGGCGCGGCGCGAGCATGCCGTGCTCATCGACTTCGCCGACACCAGCGTCAAGCAGGTGCCGCTGCCGCTGCAGGGCGCCGGGCTGGTGGTCCTGGTGACCGACACCGGCACGACCCACGAGCTGTCGGACGCCGAGGGCGGCTAGCGCCGCGCGGCGTGCGGAGTGCGAGGCGGCGGCACGGGCGCTCGGCCTCCCCCGCCTCGGCCTCGCCTGGCCCGACGACCTCGCCCAGATCGAGGACTCCACCCTGCAGGCGCGGGCCCGCCACGTCCTCTCGGAGAGCGACCGGGTCGAGGACGCCGTACGCGCCGTCACCGAGGGCGACTGGGGCGCGCTCGGCCGGCTGATGACCGCGTCGCACACGTCACTGCGCGGCGACTTCGCCGTCTCGACGTCCGAGCTCGACCTCGCCGTCGAGACGGCCCTCGGCGAGGGCGCCCTCGGCGCGCGGCTCACCGGCGGCGGCTTCGGCGGCTCGACGATCGCCCTCGTCCGCGAGGACCAGGTCGACGACGTACGGGAAGCCGTCGACGCGGCGTTCGACGTCTCCGGCCACCCCCCGGCCGACGCACCTGGTGGTGACGCCGGCCGAGGGCGCCGTGCTCACCTGAGCTCGGCGCTCGTCAGCCCGAGGACCCGACGGGCGACGATCAGCTGCTGGATCTGCTGGGTGCCCTCGAAGATGTCGAGGATCTTGGAGTCGCGGCCCCACTTCTCGAGCAGCTCGCCCTCGGAGTAGCCGACCGAGGAGCACAGCTCGACGCACGACAGCGTGACGTCGGAGCCCACCCGGCCGGCCTTCGCCTTGGCCATCGACGCCTCGAGCGAGTTGGGCTTGCGGTTGTCGGCCATCCACGCCGCCTGCATCATCAGCAGCCGCGCGCCCTCCCAGTCGGCCTCGAGCTGGAGGAACTTCGCGGCGGCCGCGTGCTGCAGGTGGGCGGGCCGGTCGTAGTCGACCTCGACACCGGCCTGGGCGAGCAGGTCGCGGGTCAGGTCGAGCGACGCCCGGGCGCACCCGACCGCCATCGCGGCCACCAGCGGGCGGGTGTTGTCGAAGGTCGCCATCGCGCCCGCGAAGCCCTGCTCGACGTTGATCTCCGGCGAGCCGAGGAGGTTCTCCTTCGGCACCCGGCAGTCGGTGAACGTGATCACGGCGGTGTCGGAGGCCCGGATGCCGAGCTTCTCCTCCAGCCGCTCGACCGTCATCCCCGGCGTGCCCTTCTCGACCACGAACGACTTGATCGCCGCGCGGCCGAGGACTTGTCCAGCGTCGCCCAGACGACGACGCAGTCGGACCGCTCACCGGAGGTGACGAAGATCTTCTCGCCGTTGATGACGTACTCGTCGCCGTCGAGCACGGCGGTGGTCGACACCGCCGCGGAGTCGGAGCCGAAGCCCGGCTCGGTGATCGCCATCGACGCCCACTTGCCGCGGAACCGCTCGAGCTGCTCCTCGTTGGCGACCGAGGCGATCGCGGAGTTGCCGAGCCCCTGCCGCGGCATCGAGAGCAGCAGCCCGACGTCGCCCCAGCACATCTCGGCGATGGACGTCACCGAGGCCATGTTGGAGCCGTTCCTGACCGCACCGTCGTCGGCGGCGCCGGCGTCACGGCGTACGCCGGCCGCACCGGCGCCCTCGCTCGCGCCGGACTCCGAGAGCCCGTCGATCATCGCCGCGAGCATGTCGAGCTCCTTGGGGTACTCGTGCTCGGCGACGTCGTACTTGCGGGAGATCGGCCGCAGCATGTTCATCGCGACCTGGTGCGCCTGCTCGATGAGCGGGCGGTGCTTCTTGGGAACCTCGAGGTTGATCGCCATCAGACCAGCACCGTCCCTTCCATGATCCCGATGGCCCGCAGGTCGCGGTACCACCGCTCGACCGGGTGCTCCTTCACGAAGCCGTGGCCGCCGAGCAGCTGGACGCCGTCGAGGCCAATCTGCATGCCCTTCTCGGCGCACAGCTTGCGGGCCAGCGCGACCTCCTTGGTGAAGTCCTTGCCGGCGGCGGCTCGAGCGGCCGCCCGGTAGGTCAGCAGCCGCATCGCCTGCAGCTCGATCGCGATGTTGGCGACCATGAACGCCACCGACTGGCGGTGGGCGATCGGCTCGCCGAACGCCTCCCGCTCCTTGACGTAGGGCGTGACGTAGTCGAGGACGGCCTGCGCGGTGCCGAGCGACAGCGCGCACCACGCCAGCCGGGAGAGGCGGACGCACTCGCGGTAGGTCGAGCCGTCGGTCTCGCCGAGGACCGCCTCGGCCGGCACCCGCACGTCGTCGAGGTGCAGCCGGGTCATCGACGCGGCCCGCACGCCCATCGCCGGGTCGCCCTCGATCGACAGGCCCGCGGTCGAGGACTCGACGAGGAACAGGGCCGGTCGGCCCTCGAGGGCCGCTCCGACGACGAACAGCTCCGCGCTGTCACCCCGGGCGACCAGGCTCTTGACGCCGTTGAGCACGTAGCCGTCACCCTGCCGGACGGCGGTGGTCGACGGGGTGAGCACGTCGAACAGCACCGCCGGCTCGTTGAGGGCGAGCGCCGCGGCGGGCACCGTGTCCCCGGTGAAGGCCGGCAGGTAGGTCTGCTGCTGCTGGTCGGTGCCCCACAGGCCGATGGCGGTGGCGACCGAGCCGGGCGCCAGCGTGGCGACCGCGAGCCCCATGTCGCCCTTCGCGAGCGCCTCCGCGACGAGCGTGCCGGCCATCGCGGAGCGCTCCTCGGAGATGCCGCCGAGCGACTCGGGCAGCCCGAGGATCGGCAGGCCGATCTCGAGGCCGGCCTTGAGCAGGTCGTCGGGGGCGGCGCACGCGGCGTCGGCCTCGGCGGCCGCGGGGCGCAGCACCTCGCCGGCCAGCTCGGACACGACGTCGACGAGCATCTGCTCGTCCTCGGTCGGGGTCAGGTCGAACGGGCCGGTGCCCGCGCTCGGAGCGGGACGGGCGCCCGGCTGGCCCTTCTTCCCCGCCCGGGCGAAGGTCCGGCTGGCGTTGGTCATCGTCTTGAACCCGGTGCGGGTCACCGAGAACACGACCTGCTCGGCCTGCTTGCGCAGGCCGATCCGGTCGACGAGGTCGCTCTGGGCGAGCCGGTTGAGGCCGGCGACGAGGTAGCCGATCGGATCACGGCTCTCCGTGCTCGGCACCCCGTTGCGGCCACCCGGCGTGAGGCTGCTGATCAAGGACATGAGGCAAATGTAACTGCGAGTTACACATCGCGCTACAGGCGACCGGCGTGCCGCGGGTCACAGCCGCTCCCCTAAGGTGCGGGCCATGTCCCCCACCGTGCACGCACCGTACGGACCGCTCCCCGAGGGTGGCCGGGTCCGCGCCATCACCCGTTGGGGCACGCCGGTCATGCACCGGCCGCAGCAGCAGGTGACGACGTACGACGACGACCTGCGGGCGCTCGCAGCCGACATGGTCGCCACCATGTACGCCGCCGACGGCGTCGGCCTGGCCGCCTGCCAGATCGGCGTCGACCTGGCGATGTTCGTGTTCGACTGCCCCGACGACGCCGGCGAGCGGTGGCTCGGCGTGGTCTGCAACCCCCGGGTCGCGCTGCCCGAGGGCCGCGAGCGGCGCCTCGACGACTCCGAGGAGGGCTGCCTCTCCTTCCCCGGCGCCTACGTCGCCTGCGCCCGCCCCGACCACGCGGTCGTCGAGGGCTTCGGCCTCGACGGCGAGCCCGTGCGGTTCGAGGGCGACGGCCTGCTCGCCCGCTGCCTCCAGCACGAGACCGACCACACCCTCGGCACCGTCTTCGGCGACCGGCTCTCCACCAAGGCCCGCAAGAAGCTCCAGAAGGCCCACGACCACGCGGCCGACGACTACCCCGACGACTGGCCCGCCACCGTCAGCGACGAGCGGTGACGTAGCAGGCGACGGCGGTGGCGGCGGCGACGTTGAGGGAATCGATGCCGGCGGACATCGGGATGACGGCGCGACGGTCGGCGGCCTGCTCCCAGCGGGGTGAGAGGCCGTGGCCCTCGGAGCCGAGGACGAGGGCGACCTTGTCGAGCCCGGCGACGGCGTCCTCGATCGGCACCGCGTCGGGAGCCAGGGTGAGGGCGACGGTGGTGAAGCCGGCGGCGGAGAGCGCCGGCAGGGCGCCGTGCCAGTCGGCCAGCCGGGTCCAGGGCAGGTGGAAGACCGCGCCCATGGCGACCTTGATCGATCGCCGGTAGAGCGGGTCGGCGCAGCGCGGCGCCAGCAGCACGGCGTCGAAGCCGAGGGCCGCACCGCTGCGGAAGATCGCGCCGACGTTGGTGTGGTCGACGACGTCCTCGAGCACGAGCACCGACCGGGCGCCGGCGAGCACCTCGTCGACCGGTGGGAGCGGCTGCCGGGCCAGCGACGCCAGCGCGCCGCGGTGCACGTGGAAGCCGGTGACCTCCTCGGCCAGGTCCTCGGCGACGACGTAGCAGGGCGCGTCCGTCGTGGCGAGCACGTCGGCCAGGCCGTCGAGCCAGCGGGGCGCCATCAGGAACGACCGCACCGGGTAGCCCGACGCCACCGCCCGCCGTACGACCTTCTCCCCCCTCGGCGAGGAAGAGCCCGTGCTCGGCCTCCAGGTGCTTGCGCAGCTGGACGTCGCGCAGGTCGCGGTAGTCGGCGAGCCGCGGGTCGCCGGCGGCGGAGACCTCGACGAGCCGGGCCATCAGTCGCTCGCGTCGGCCGACCGGCGGTCGGGTAAGACGGCCGGGAAGGCGTCCGGGAACGCGACGCGCACCACGTCGCCCACGACGATGACCGCGGGCGGCTTGACCGCCTCCTCGCGCAGCGTGGCGGCGAGGGTCCCGAGCGTGGCGAGGACGGTGCGCTCGGTCGGCATGGTGCCGTCGCAGACGACGGCGACCGGCGTCTCCGCGGCCCGGCCGCCGGCCACCAGCGCCGCCGCGATCGCCGGTGCGTTCTCGACCGCCATCATCAGCACCACCGTGCCCCGCATCCGCGCGAGGGCGTCGTAGTCGACGAGCGACTCCGGGTGCTCGGGAGGCAGGTGCCCGGAGACGACGGAGAACTCGTGGGTGACCCCGCGGTGGGTCACCGGGATGCCGGCGATGGCCGGGACGGCGACCGGGCTGGTGAGCCCGGGGACCACGGTCACCGGCACGCCCGCCTCGCGGCAGGCGATCACCTCCTCGTAGCCCCGGCCGAACACGAAGCTGTCACCGCCCTTGAAGCGCACGACCCGCTTGCCGGCGACCGCCCGCTCGACGATCAGGCGGTTGATCTCCTCCTGCTGGGCCGACCGGCCGCGAGGCAGCTTGGCGACGTCGACCAGCTCGACGTCGGCCGGCAGCTCGCCGAGCAGCTCACGCGGCGCGAGCCGGTCGGCGACGACGACGTCGGCCTCCATCAGCGCCTTGCGTCCCGCGACCGACATCAGCTCGGGGTCGCCGGGCCCGCCGCCGACCAGCACCACGCCGGGCTGCCGGTCGCGGTGGTGCGGTGCGGCGATGCTACCCTCCCGCAGGCCCTCGAGGACCTCGTCGCGCACGGCCGCCGAGCGGCGCGGGTCGCGGTTGCCGAGCACCGCCACCGTCACGCCGGCGTGCCGCCCGACCGCGGGGGTCCAGGCCGTGCCGAGGGCCGCGTCGTCGGAGCGGGACGCAGAAGACCCGCTGCTGCTCGGCGAGCGCGCTGACGCGGTCGTTGACGGCGGGGTCGTCGGTGACGGCCATCACGTACCAGGCGCCGTCGAGGTCGCCGTCCTCGAACGGTCGCCGGTGCCACACGACCTCGCCCGAGGCGACCAGTCCCTCGATCGCCGGCGTCACGTCGGGCGAGACCACCTCGACCGCCGCACCCGCGGCGATCAGCTGCGGCACCCGGCGCTGCGCCACGCCGCCACCGCCGACGACCAGCACACGGCGGCCGGCGAGCCGCAGGCCCGAGGGGTAGGGCGGGAACTCCATGCACCCATCATCGACGCGCGCGGCCGGCCTCCGTCGACGGCACTCACCTGCCGGACTAGATTCGCAGGCACACACCGGATGTGCTGTCACCCTCGAAGGAGCATCGATGACGCTGGACCGCCCGGTCGCCCCGGACCCCTACGAGTTGCTGCCCGCCGTGCCGTCGTTCGCCGTCACCAGCGACGACGTGACCGACGGCGAGCCGCTCGCCGACGCCCAGGTCGCCGCGAAGGGCGACACCTCCCCGCAGCTGTCGTGGGAGCCGGGCCCCGAGGGCACCAAGAGCTACGTCGTCACCTGCTTCGACCCCGACGCCCCGGTGGTCAGCGGCTTCTGGCACTGGGTCGTCGTCGACCTGCCCGCCGACGTGACCAGCCTCCCCGCGGGTGCGGGTGCGGGCGACGAGAGCCTCCCCGACGGCGCGTTCCACGTCCGCAACGACGGCGGCGGCCTCGGCTTCACCGGCGCCGCGCCCCCGGAGGGCGACCAGGTGCACCGCTACTACTTCGTCGTGCACGCGGTGAAGGAGGAGAAGCTCGGCGTCGACAGCAGCGTCACGCCGGCGGTCGTCGGGTTCAACCTCGCCTTCAAGACCCTCGCCCGCGGCATGGTGGTCGGCACCTACCAGCACTGACCCGGTTCCCTCTTGTGGTCTGCGTCACTTGAGAGTTACGTAGACCCATGGCGGACAAGCACGCGCGGAGGGCCGGCGACCAGGACCGGGCGGCGCCCGGGCCCGACCGGATCCGCAACGTCGTCCTGGTCGGGCCCACCCAGTCGGGCAAGACGACGCTGGTCGAGGCGCTCCTCGCCCGCACCGGCGCGGTCAACCGCCCCGGCTCGACCGCCGACGGCACGACGGTGTGCGACCACGAGGAGGCCGAGAAGGCCCACGGGCGGTCGGTGTCGCTCGCGGTGGCTCCCCGTCGTCCACGACGGCACCAAGGTCAACCTGGTCGACACGCCGGGGTACGCCGACTTCGTGGGCGAGGTGCGTGCCGGGCTGCGGGCGGCCGACTGCGCCCTGTTCGTGGTCGCGGCCAACGAGGGCGTCGACGACGGCACCCGGCAGCTGTGGCGCGAGTGCGCGGCGGTCGGCATGCCCCGTGCGGTGGTGGTGGCCAAGCTCGACCACGCCCGGGCCGACGCGGACGCGGTGGTGGCTGCCGCACAGGAGGCCTTCGGCGGGAAGGTGCTGCCGGTCCACGTCGCGACGGGCGGCGCCCTGACCAGCCTGCTCGACGGCGACACATCGGCCGACGACCCCCGCCGCGGCACGCTGATCGAGGCGATCATCGAGGAGTCCGAGGACGAGACCCTCATGGACCGCTACCTCGGCGGCGAGCGGATCGACGAGCGGCTGCTGGTCGATGACCTCGAGAAGGCGATCGCGCGGGCCGGCTTCTTCCCGGTGGTGCCGGTGTGCGCCGCGTCGGGCGTCGGCCTGGAGGAGCTGCTCGACCTCTGCGTCCGCGCCTTCCCGTCCCCGCCCGAGCACGTCCCGCCGGAGGTGTTCACGCCGGCGGGCCGTGCTGCCGACCCGGTCGTGTGCGACCCCGACGGCCCCCTGGTCGCCGAGGTGGTGAAGACGACGAGCGACCCCTACCTCGGCCGGGTGAGCCTGGTCCGCGTCTTCAGCGGCACCCTGCTCCCCCGACGCCGCGGTGCACGTGTCGGGCCACTTCGCCAGCTTCGGCGCCGCCGGTCACGAGGACCACGACGAGGACGAGCGGGTCGGCGCCCTCGGCTTCCCGTTCGGCGCCCAGCAGGTGACGGCGCCGAAGGTGCTGGCCGGCGACATCGCCGTGGTGGGCCGGCTCTCCCGCGCGGAGACGGGCGACACGCTCTCCGACCCCGAGTCGCCCCGCGTCCTCCGCCCCTGGGAGCTGCCCGACCCGCTGCTCCCCCGTCGCGATCGAGGCCGCCACCCGGTCCGACGAGGACAAGCTGTCCTCCGCGCTCGCCCGGCTGGCGGCGGAGGACCCCAGCCTGCGGGTCGAGCACCACGCCGAGACCGGCCAGCTCGTGATCTGGGTGATGGGCGAGGCGCACGCGGAGGTCGCGCTCGAGCGGCTCCAGCGCCGCTACGGCGTCGCCGTCGAGCAGCGGGAGGTCGTCATCCCGCTGCGCGAGTGCTTCACCACGCCGTCGAAGGGCCACGGGCGGCACGTCAAGCAGTCGGGCGGGCACGGCCAGTACGCCGTCTGCGACATCGTCGTCGAACCGCTCCCGGAGGGCTCCGGCTTCGAGTTCGTCGACAAGGTGGTCGGCGGCGCGGTGCCGCGGCAGTTCGTGCCGAGCGTCGAGAAGGGGGTCCGTGCCCAGATGGCGCGCGGCGTCCGTGCCGGGTACCCGCTGGTCGACGTCCGGGTCACCCTCACCGACGGCAAGGCGCACAGCGTCGACTCCTCCGACATGGCGTTCCAGACGGCCGCCGCGCTCGCGCTCCGCGACGCCGCGGACAACGCCGGCACCGCCCTGCTCGAGCCGTACGACGAGGTCCGGGTGCTGGTCGCCGACGACCTCGTCGGCCCCGTGATGAGTGACCTGTCCGCGCGACGCGGGCGCCTCCTCGGCACCGACCAGGTCGGCGACCGCTGCGTGGTGCGGGCGCACGTCCCGCAGCGCGAGCTGGTGCGCTACGCCGTCGACCTCCGCGCTGCGACCCACGGAGCCGGCACCTTCAGCCGCACCTTCGCCCACTACGAGCCGATGCCGGACGACCTCGCCCGCGAGGTCGCTCCCCGCGACTGACGGCCGGCGTAGGCCGCCGGGGCGACCCCCACCTGCGCGGTGAAGTCCCGGGTGAAGTGCGCCTGGTCGTACCACCCGAGCCGCGCGGCGAGCTCGGCGAGGTCGTCGCCCTCCCCGGCGTCGAGCATCGTCACCGCGTCGTGCAGCCGGTAGCGCTGGAGCACCCACTTGGGGCCGACGCCGACGTAGTCGCGGAACAGCCGCTGGAGGGTGCGCGGCGCGACGTCGAACCGCGCACAGACGTCGTCGACCGACACCAGCGTCGCGTCGGCGACCAGCCCGGCCACGATGGCGATCAGCCGCTCGTAGCGAGCGTCGGGCGCCGGCAGCCGCTCCGCGAGGGCCGCGTCGACCACGGCGGCCCGCCCGGCGTCGTCGGAGACGGCGAGCACCTCCCGCAGCAGCGCGGCGGCACCGGGGACGAGGTCGCCGGCCACCGCCACCCGGTCGACCCAGGTGGTCGCGTCGGCACCCAGGAACGCGGTGAAGCCGCCGGGACGGAACTTCACGCCGAAGACCCGGCCCTCGCCGGCGACGTCGAAGGTGAACCGGCTGGTGACCACCCCGTGCAGCAGCGCCGCGGGCATCGCGAACCCGTGGTGGTCGTGGCTGCCGGACTCGAAGGTCAGGTGGGCCGCCGGGTGCGGCACCACCTCGGAGCGGAACGGCTCGCCGTCGTCGACCTGCCACCGCACGGTCCAGTAGTGCTCCACCCACGGCTCCAGGGCGGGCGCGACCGGCAGCCGGTCGAGGACCACGCGCGTGGCGTGCTCGGCCGGCCGGAGGATCCCGGCGGTCGTCGAGGTCGCCGGGCGCCGGGCCTCGGGCGGCAGCGACCGGATCGCCCGGCGTGGCGGGTTCTTCCAAGACGACATGGCTGCAGGGGTAGGCACGATCGCCGACATGAGCACCGAGACGACAACCCAGGACAGCACCCAGCGACCCGGCGTGGCGCCGGTCCCGCCCGGCTACACGACCCTCACGCCGTTCTACTGCTGCAGCCCCGCGCGGGAGGCGATCGCGTTCTACACCGAGGTCCTCGGCGCCCGCGAGGTCTCGCGCAACGACGGCCCGGACGGCACCGTCGCGCACTGCGAGCTCGAGCTGCCGCAGGGCCGGATGCAGGTCGGCGACCCGGCACCCGACCACCACCTGGTCGCGCGCAGCGGGGCGACGACGTGAGCAGCTCGACGGTCGTCTACCTGCCCGACGTCGACGCGGCCCACGCCCGGGCGGTGGCGGCCGGCGCGAAGAGCTACGGCGACCCGGAGACGTTCGTCACCGGCGACCGGTACGCCGCGTTCCTCGACCCCCTTCGGGCACCGCTGGGCGGTGATGACGAGGGTCGAGGACGTGGACCCCGAGGAGGCCCAGCGCCGCGTCGACGCCTGGCTGGCCGAGCAGAACGGGTCAGCGGACTGAGTCGCCGCCGGCCTCGCGGAGCAGCTGCTCTAACGGCGTGACGTCGGCGACCGCGTCGTCGGCGTACGCCGGGCGGCGCGGCGCCGTCGGCGTTCCACCGCCGCCACCGGCGCCAGCGGCGACCAGCGCGGCGAGCTCGCCGGCGGCCCGGTCGACCCGCTTCTCCAGGGCGCCGTCGCCGCCGCCGAAGTCCTCGCTCGCCGCGAACACGCCCGTGGGCACGACGACGGCGCGCAGGTAGGCGAACAGCGGCCGCAGCGCGTGGTCGAGCACCAGCGAGTGGCGTGCCGTGCCGGCGGTGGCCGCGACGAGCACCGGCTTCCCGTCGAGCGTGCCGGGCTCCATCACGTCGAAGAAGGTCTTGAAGAGCCCGGAGTAGGAGGCCGAGAACACCGGCGTGACGACGACCAGCCCGTCCGCACGGGCGACCCGGTCGAGAGCGTCGGCGAGGTCGCCGGTCGGAAAGCCGGTCAGCAGGTGGTCGGCCAGGGCGTGGGCCAGCGGGCGCAGCTCGACGACGTCCACGGCGACCTCGGCTCCCCGGGCCTCGACCGCGCGCTCGGCGGCGTCACCGAGCAGGTCGGCGAGCAGCCGGGTCGACGACGGGACGCCCAGCCCGGCGGAGACGACGACGATGCGGACCATCTCAGACCTCCTCGCGGTCGCTGGTGCCCGTGGCCGCGTCGGCCTCGGCGTACACCGTGGAGTCCTTGGCGCCGCCGGCCTGCCGCGACCAGCGACGCGTGGGTGGGGGCGTCCGGCACGTGCGCCGGCCGGCCCTCGGCGAAGCCCTTGCGCATCTCCGGCAGGATCTCGCCGAGCAGGTCGAGCTGCTCGAGCACCGTCTTCAGCGGCAGTCCCGCGTGGTCGACCAGGAACAGCTGGCGCTGGTAGTGGCCGGCGTAGTCGCGGAACGACAGCGTGCGCTCCAGGACCTGCTGCGGCGAGCCGACGGTCAGCGGCGTCGAGGTCGAGAAGTCCTCCAGCGACGGGCCGTGGCCGTAGACGGGCGCGTTGTCGAAGTAGGGCCGGAACTCCTCGACGGCGTCCTGGCTGTTGCGGCGCATGAAGAACTGGCCGCCGAGCCCGACGATCGCCGTGTCCGCCGGTCCGTGGCCGTAGTGCTCGAACCGCTGCCGGTAGAGCCGCACCATCTGCGCGGTGTGCGACGCCGGCCAGAAGATGTGGTTGTGGAAGAAGCCGTCGCCGTAGTAGGCGGCCTGCTCGGCGATCTCGGGGCTGCGGATGGAGCCGTGCCAGACGAACGGCGGTACGCCGTCCAGGGGCCGCGGCGTGGAGGTGAAGCCCCTGAGCGGCGTGCGGAAGCGGCCCTCCCAGTCGACGACGTCCTCGCGCCACAGCCGGTGCAGCAGCGCGTAGTTCTCGATCGCCAGGTTGATGCCCTGGCGGATGTCCTTGCCGAACCACGGGTAGACGGGGCCGGTGTTGCCACGGCCCATCATCAGGTCGACGCGGCCGTCGGTGAGGTGCTGGAGCTTGGCGTAGTTCTCCGCGATCAGCACCGGGTCGGTGGTCGTGATCAGCGTGGTCGCCGTCGAGAGGATGATCCGCTCGGTCTGCGCCCCCGATGTAGGCCAGGGTGGTCGTCGGGGCGGACGCGATGAACGGCGGGTTGTGGTGCTCGCCGGTCGCGAAGACGTCGAGCCCGACCTCCTCGGCCTTCTTGGCGATCGCGATCGTCGCCTTGATGCGCTCGCGCTCCGTGGGTGTCCGCCCGGTCGTGGGGTCGGTCGTGACGTCACCGACGGTGAAGATGCCGATCTGCATGGCTCCGCTCCTGTCCCGTGCTGCCACCCCGGCGGGGCGCCGAGTAGTTGACATGGCAACCACATCGCACAACCGACCGGGTGAGCGGGCTATTCCCTGACGAGGACGAGCACCGCCCGGTCGTCGTCGCCGCGCTCGACCTGGTCGATGATCCGCCCCGGCGCGGCCGCGAAGCCCTCGGCGACGGCGTCCGCCGCGACCCGCTGCAGCCACGCGATCCCGGTGTCGATGTCGCTCCCGCGGGCCTCGACGACACCGTCGGTGTAGAACAGCAGCGCCTCGCCGCGGGCGAGCACGCCCTCGCTCACGTGCATCTCCGGCCGGTCGACGACGCCCAGCGCGGTGCCGCGCGCGGAGTCCACCACCCACTCCCCCGGTTCCCGCCGCCAGCGCAGCACCGGCGGGTGGCCGGCGCTGCGGACGACGTAGCGCCCGGTCGCGAAGTCGACGACGACCTGGACGGCGGTCGCGAACGACTCGGGGCACGGCAGGCGCAGCAGGAACTCGTTCGCCGCCGCCATCAGCCCGCTCTCCGGCACCGCGACCAGGAGCCCCTGGAGCGCTCCGGAGAGCTGGACCGCGTCGGGCACGGCGCCCTCGCCCTTCCCGCACACGTCGACCAGCACCATCTGCATCCCGGCCGCCCCGCTCGGGTGCGTGAGCAGGTCGGCGACGAAGAAGTCGCCGCCGTACTCGAAGCCGTACGCCGCCAGCATCGCCGACTCGCAGTGCCAGTCGGGCGGGAGCTGCGGGACCCTGCTCTGCGCCTGCAGGCGGTCGCGCAGACCGCTCAGCAGGTCCTCGTCCACGCCGGCAACCCTAGGGCAGCGGACGGCCGCCCGGTCGTGGTTCGGCGATCAGGCACGCGAGGCGTACGGCGCCCGCAGCGTGATCTCCGCCTCGTAGCGCTCCTCCCGCCACGTCGACCTCGAACCCGCCGGCTGCGAGGTCGTCCGCGCGCACCGGACCGTCGCTGCGCAGCAGCGCGAGCCCGACGCAGGAGCCCACCGTCGCGCCCCACGCGGCGCTGGTGACCTGACCGACCGGCGCACCGTGCCGCAGCACGAGCTCACCGCCCCACAGCATCGGCTCGGGCGAGCCGAGGGTCAGCGACACCACCCGCCGCCGCGGGCCGCCGCCCGCCAGCCGCTCCCGGTGCCGGCGCAGCGCGTCGCGGCCGAGGAAGTCCTTGCCGTCCTCGGTGCCCGCACCGCCGAGCGCGGTGGCGAACACCAGGCCCGCCTCGACCGGCGTCAGGTCCGGCGTCAGCTCGCGCCCGAAGGCCCGGTAGCCGGCCTCGAGCCGGCAGGAGTCGATCGTGTAGTAGCCGGCGTCGCGCACCCCAAGGTCGGCCCCCTCCGCCATCAGGGGCTTCGTGGACGCCCACGGCCAGCTCCACCGGCACCATCAGCTCCCATCCCAGCTCGCCGACGTAGGTCATCCGGGTGGCGCGCACGGTGCCGTCGCCGACGGCGAGCACCCGGCTGGTCGCGAAGGGGAACTCGTCGTCGGAGAGGTCGGCGTCGGTCAGCCGACCGAGCAGCTCGCGCGAGGCGGGGGCCCATCACCCCGAGCACGGCGTACGCCCCGCTGACGTCGTGCGCCCGGACACCGCCCCCCGCCGGCGCAGCCAGTCGAGGTCGCGCACGGTGGTCGCCGAGCCGGAGACGACGAGGAACTCGTCGGGGCCGGTGCGGGTCACGGTCACGTCCGCCTCGTAGGTGCCGCGCTCGTTGAGCCACGGGGTGTAGACCGCCCGGCCGACCGGCACGTCGACGTCGTTGGCGCACACCCACTGCAGCGCACGGACCGCGTCCTCGCCGCGGACGACGTACTTGGAGAACGACGTCTGGTCGAAGACCGCGACCGCCTCCCGGGTGGCGCGCTGCTCGGCCGCCGACCACTCCAGCCAGTCCGGCTTCCCCCAGGTGTAGCGCAACCGCGCCTCGTCGGCCGTCGGCGCGAAGACGTTGGGCCGCTCCCAGCCCATCTTGGAGCCGAACACCGCGCCGACCGTCGCCAACCGGTCGTGCAGCGGCGAGCGCCGGAACGGGCGGACAGTCTCCAGCTCTCGGTTGGGCCAGGGCACCGCGTAGTGCAGCCCGAGCACCTCGGTGACCCGGGCCCGCAGCCACCGGTTGTTGCCGTTGAACGGCGCGAACCGGCGGATGTCGACCGAGGTCAGGTCGGTCGTCGGCTCGCCCTCGACCACCCACTCGGCCAGCGCCCGACCGGCGCCGCCTGCCGAGGCGATGCCGACGGAGTTGAACCCGGCACCGACGAAGAACCCGTCGAGCTCCGGCGCCTGGCCGAGCAGGAACTGGTTGTCGGGGGTGAACGACTCCGGGCCGTTGTAGAACTTCCGGATCCCCGTCTCCGCCAGCGCCGGCACCCGGTGCAGCGCCTCGTCCATCAGCACCGAGAAGTGGTCCCAGTCCTCCTCGAGCAGCTGGAACTCGAACGGGTACGGCAGGTCGTCCGGCGATCGCCAGGGCTTCGCTTCGGGCTCGAACCCGCCGACGACGAGCCCGCCGACCTCCTCCTTGAAGTAGGTCCAGCCGTCGGGGTCGCGCATGATCGGCAGGTCCGGGTGGCAGCCCTCGACCTCCTCGGTGACCACGTAGAAGTGCTCGGCGGAGTGGAGGGGGGACGGTCACGCCCACGCGGTCGCCGATCGCCTTGGCCCACTGGCCCGCGCAGTTGACGACCACCTCGGCCTCGACGTCACCGTGGTCGGTCCGGACCCCGGTGGCGCGGCGGGCGGACCCGCGCACGGAGACCAGCACGTCGGTCACCCGGACGCCCTCGACCACCGTCGCGCCGCGGCTGCGGGCGCCCTTCGCCAGCGACTGAGTGAGGTCGCTCGGGTTGACCTTGCCGTCGCCGGGGAGCCAGAGGGGCGCCCAGCAGGTCGTCGACCTGCATCGCCGGCCACAGCTCGCGGGCCCGGGCCGGCGTCACCACCTCGCACTCCATGTCGTACGCCGCCGCGTTGGCCGCCGTGCGGCGGAGCTGGACCATCCGGTCCTCGGTGCGGGCGACGATCACGCCCCCGACATTGCGGTAGCCGGTCGCCAGGCCGGTCTCCGCCTCCAGGGCGGCGTAGAGCTCGGCGGAGTACTGCACCAGCCGGGTGCCGCTCTCGGACGCCCGCAGCGGGCCGACCAGCCCGGCGGCGTGCCAGGTCGTGCCGCTGGAGAGCCGCCCCTGCTCGAGGAGGGAGCACGTCGGTCCAGCCCAGGCGGGTCAGGTGGTAGGCCACGGAGGTCCCGATCACCCCGCCGCCGATGATCACGACGCGGGCACGGGTCGGCAGGTCGGTCACGGGGCGACGTCCTCCAGGAGCTGGCGGAGCCGGGGGCCGCGGAACGTCGCCTCGGCCTTCTCGAAGCGCTCCATCCCCCAGCCGGTGAAGTCGTGGTCGATCGGGCTGGTCGCGGCCTGGATGAAGCCCCACAGCGACCACCCGTACTCGCTGCAGAGCGCCTGCAGGCGCACCCGGGCCAGGTCGGCACGGCTCGGCGGCCGGTCCAGGTAGGCCTCGACCCACGCGTCGATCTGCTCCTCGGCGAAGCCGCACTCGGTCGCGGTGTTGCCGAGCTCGAAGAACGGGTCGTTGTTGCCGGAGTACTCGTAGTCGATCAGCCAGGTCCGGCGGCCGTCGTCGATGAAGTTGGCCGCGAGCAGGTCGTTGTTGCAGGGCACCGTGCGACCGCGGGCACCCAGCGCCGACCGCACCCGCGCCCACTGCGGCGCGTGGTCGTCGTACGTCGTCGGCAACCGGAATCCGTGCTCGCGCACGGTCGCGCGGTAGGCCGCCTGCCGCGCGAACATGTCGAAGTCACCGTGGAACCGCGGCCCGGCGTGCAGGCGGCGGCACGCCACCGCCGCTCGCCGCAGCACACCGGGGTCGGCGAAGTCGACGTTGGTGAGCGCGTGCCCGTGCAGGTAGGTGATGACCAGCATGCCGAGGTCGGGCCGGAACTCCACCACACCGGCGCCGACGCCGGCCTCGGCGGCGCGGGCCGTGTTGAGGTGCTCGGCCTCCCGGTCGATGCCCAGCAGCCCGGTGTCGCTGGTCGAGCAGCGCACCACCAGGTCGAGCGGCGGGCCGTCGTCGGTGGTGGTGACGCGGAGGTTGCGGTTGGTCAGCCCGCCGGGCAGCTCGGCCGTCCGCCAGGACCGCCCCGCCAGCACGGCGAGGCGGTCCAGGGCCGGAGCGGAGATCTCGGTGCCCACTCAGTCGTCGTACGCCTCGACGACCGCCTGGTCGATGGTGTGCTTCGGCCCGGTGAACCAGTTCTTGGCCGAGACGTTCCACCAGACCGTGAGCAGCAGCAGCGCGCCCAGGGTGACGATCGGCGCGTAGTTGACGTACTTCCACGCCAATTCGTCGCTGAACGGCACCGCGCCGGGGACGAACGGCATCATCAGGTAGATCGAGACGACGAGGATCTCGGCGACGGCGATCAGGTTCATCCACTTGTACTTGCTGCCGTTGTTCCACGTGCCGACCTCGAACCGGTCCCCGTGCTTCCAGCGCAGGAAGATGGGGATGGCGAACGACAGGTACAGCCCGATCACGGCGATCGAGGTGACCGCGTAGAACGCGACGGGCACAATCAGCGGCTCCGCCTCCGTGCCGAGGTTGACCTCGATCAGGGCGGGGAGCGTCACGATCGCCGCGACCACCGCGACCATCATCACCGCGTTGGCCGGCACCCGCTTGGCCGTGAGGCTGCGCAACCACGCCGACCCGGGGGATCGCACCGTCACGGCTGAACGCGAACGTCATGCGCGAGGCGGACGTCATGCACGCGGTGGCGCAGAAGAACTGAGCGGAGGCGGAGATGAACAGCACCAGCGTCGCCCAGTCCTGGCCCAGCGCCGCGTTGAAGATGTAGGCGACGCCGCCGGCGCCGACCCCTGCGTTGTCGGGGTTGCCGCTCGCGTCGTCCGGGATGGCGAAGACCACGCAGAGCAGCAGGATGTAGCCGCCGAGCACCGAGTAGAAGATCGAGCGCCAGATGCCCTTGGCGGCGGCCGTCGAGGCAGCGTCGGTTTCCTCGGACAGGTGGGCGCAGGCGTCGAACCCGGTGATCGTGTACTGCGTGAGCAGGAAGCCGAAGGGCACGATCGCGAACCAGAACCCGAGGCTCGACGTGCTGCCGTCGATGAAGCCGGAGTTGTTGAAGCGCTCCGTGAAGACGTAGCTGAAGCTCTGGTGCCGGTCCGGGACGAGGATCAGGATCAACACGATGATCGCGGCGCCGGCGACGTGCCACCAGACCGAGACGTTGTTCATGATCGCCATCAGGTGGCTGCTGAAGATGTTGAGCACCGACGCGAGCGCGAGCACCACGACGAAGATCAGGAACACCCGCGTGAGCGAGTAGTCGGCGGCGTAGTCCTCGGAGTAGGTGCTGATCGTGAGGTCGATGAACGTCGCGCACCCGTAGGAGACACCGGCGGTCACGGCGATCAGGCCGATCAGGTTGAGCCAGCCGGTGAAGAACCCGGCCGCCGGTCCTCCGAGCTTGGCCGCCCACCAGTAGATGCCGCCCGAGGTGGGGTACGCCGACACCAGCTCCGACATCGTGAACCCGATGATCAGGATGAAGATGCCGAGGATCGGCCACGACCACGAGATCGAGATCGGGCCGCCGTTGTTGAAGCCGGCGCCGAAGTTGGTGAAGCAGCCGGCGAGGATCGAGATGATCGAGAACGAGATGGCGAAGTTGGAGAAGCCGGACCAGGTCCGGTTCAGCTCCTGCTTGTAACCGAGCTTGGCGAGGTGGGCCTCGTCCTCGTTGTGGATCTGAGCGTCAGCCATGGCGCATCCTCCGTGGGAGCCAGTCGAGGGGCTTTCTGGAAGGTAGACCCGACGGAAGCGCGCTGTAAACAGTCTGGTATCGGATTGGCCTGATCTCAGACCTATACTCCTGCCACGATTGACAGCCGACCGACCCGCTCGGAGGATGGCGAAGTGACCGAGGCACAACACCCCCAGCTGCCGGAGGCGGTGCTGCGGCCGGTGCGGGGCCATCACGCGTTCGAGGCGTGCGTCGAGCAGCTCGCGACCGCGATCCGGCTCGGTGTCTACCCGCTGGGCTCGACCCTGCCCGCGGAGCGCGAGCTGGCCGAGCTGTTGGGCGTCTCGCGGGCGACCCTGCGCGAGGCGATGGCCGCCCTCCGTCAGGCCGGGTTGGTCGAGACCCGGCGCGGCCGCGGGGGCGGCACCGTCGTCACGCTCAAGCCGCGGACCCCGTCGGCGCGCAAGGCCGCCCGGGTGTCCGCCGCGGTGCGCCAGGACTGGCTCGACGTCCTGGAGTACCGCCGCATCACCGAGCCGGGCGCCGCCCACCTCGCGGCGCAGCGGCAGCTGGACCGCGAGCTGTCGGAGGAGCAGCGTGAGCAGCTGAGCACCGCCCTGGCCGAGGTCACCGACGCGCGCCGGCCCGCCCAGCACCGGCAGGCAGACTCCCGGTTCCACCTCACGATCGCCGCTCTCACCGGCTCGCCCCGGGTGGTCGCAGCGGTCACCGACGTGCAGCGGGTGCTGCACGAGATGTTGCTCGCGATCCCGGTGCTGGACGCCAACATCGCCCACTCCGACCGGCAGCACGCGGCCGTCGTACGGGCGGTCCTCGCCGGCAAGCCCGACCGGGCGCGCCGGGCCATGGAAGAACACTGCAGACGACACCGCCGCGCTGCTGCGCGGACTGGTGGGTTAGGAGACCGGTGCACCAGCAGCAGAGCGACGCACCGCTGCGCAACGACCGCCACCTCTCGGTGGCGCTGCTGCGAGCAGCCATCGACGCCGGCGAGGTCGACACCGTCGTCATCGCCTTCACCGACATGCAGGGCCGGCTCCAGGGCAAGCGGCTCCACGGACGCTTCTTCCTCGACCACGTCCTCGAGAACGGCGCCGAGGGCTGCAACTACCTGCTCGCCGTCGACGTCGACATGAACACGGTCGACGGCTACGCCATCTCGTCGTGGGACACCGGCTACGGCGACATGGAGTTCGTCCTCGACCTCCGCACGATCCGCCGGCTCACCCACCACCCGTCGACGGTGATGATCCAGTGCGACCTGGTCTGGCCCGACCACTCCCCCGTCCTGCAGTCGCCGCGGGGCATCCTGCGTCGCCAGCTCGACCGCTGCCAGGAGCACGGCTGGGTCGCCCTCGCCGGCACCGAGCTGGAGTTCATCGCGTTCGCCGACAGCTACGAGGCAGCCTCCGACGCCGGCTACCGCGACCTCACGCCGGTCAACCAGTACAACGTCGACTACTCCGTGCTCGGCACCAGCCGGATCGAGCCGCTGCTGCGCCGGATCCGCAACACCATGTACGACGCGGGTCTCGACGTCGAGGGCGCCAAGGGTGAGTGCAACCTCGGGCAGCACGAGATCGGCTTCGTCTACGCCGACGCGCTGACCACCGCCGACAACCACAGCGTCTACAAGACCGCCGCCAAGGAGATCGCCAGCCAGGAGGGCTGCTCGATCACCTTCATGGCGAAGTACGACGACCGCGAGGGCAGCTCCTGCCACATCCACCTGTCGCTGCGGGGCGAGGACGGGTCGCTCGTGTTCGCCGACGACGACGGCGGTCGCACGCCGCTCTACGACGCGTTCGTCGCCGGCGTGCTCGCGACCATGGCCGACTTCACGCTGCTCTACGCGCCCAACGTCAACTCCTACAAGCGGTTCGCCGACGGCTCGTTCGCTCCGACCGCGATCGCGTGGGGCCTCGACAACCGCACCTGCGCCCTGCGGCTGGTCGGCCGTGGCTCCGCGGCTCGGGTGGAGAACCGGGCGCCCGGCGCCGACGTCAACCCCTACCTCGCGCTCGCCGGGATGATCGCCGGCGGCCTCCACGGCATCGAGAACGGCCTCGAGGTGCCACCCGCCTTCGAGGGCAACGCCTACGCGTCGGACCTGCCGCGGGTGCCGTCGACGCTGCGCGCCGCGCGGGACGCGTTCGCCGGCTCCGCCGTCGCCCGGGCGGCGCTCGGCGACGAGGTCGTCGACCACTACGTCAACATGGCCGACGTGGAGCTGGCCGCCTTCGACGCGGCCGTCACCGACTGGGAGCTGCGGAGAGGGTTCGAGCGACTGTGAGTGGGACGCACGTCGTGGTCAACCCCGCCACCGAGGAGCCGGTGGCGGAGGTGTCGCTGGCCGGTGTCGACGAGACGGACGCCGCGATCGCCGCCGCGCACGAGGCGTTCCAGCGCTGGCGGACCGTCGCGCCCGGCAACCGCGCGGCGCTGCTGCGGCGGTTCGCCGCCGTCGTCGACGAGCACGTCGAGGAGCTGGCCGAGCTGGAGGTGCGCAACGCCGGCCACACGTGGGGCAACGCGCGCTGGGAGGCCGGCAACGTCCGCGACGTCCTCAACTACTACTCCGCGGCGCCCGAGCGGTTGCACGGCCGGCAGATCCCCGTCGCCGGCGGCGTCGACGTGACCTTCCACGAGCCGCTCGGCGTGGTCGGCGTCATCGTGCCCTGGAACTTCCCCCATGCCGATCGCCGGCTGGGGGTTCGCACCGGCGCTGGCCGCCGGCAACACCGTCGTGCTGAAGCCGGCCGAGCTGACCCCGCTCACGGCCGTCCGGATCGGCGAGCTGGCGCTCGAGGCAGGCCTGCCGGAGGACGTGCTGACCGTCGTCCCCGGCAAGGGCTCCGTGGTCGGCGAGCGGTTCGTCACCCACCCGCTGGTGCGCAAGGTCTGCTTCACCGGCTCGACCGAGGTCGGCAAGCGGATCATGGCCGGCTGCGCCGAGCAGGTGAAGCGGGTGACGCTCGAGCTGGGCGGCAAGAGCAGCAACATCGTGTTCGCGGACGCCGACCTCGAGGCGGCGGCCGCGGCGGCGCCGTACGCCGTCTTCGACAACGCGGGCCAGGACTGCTGCGCGCGGTCGCGGCTGCTGGTCGAACGGAGTGCCTACGACCGGTTCCTGTCCCTCCTCGAGCCGGCGGTCACCAGCATGCGGGTGCTCGACCCGGCCGACGAGGCGAGCGAGATGGGGCCGCTGATCTCCTCCGGGCAGCGCGACCACGTCACCGGCTTCCTCGGTGAGGCGCAGACGCTGTTCGCCGGCTCGGCCCCCGGCGGCGCCGGCTACTGGGTGCCGCCGACGGTGGTCTCGGTCGCCGACCCAGGCGAGCGGATCTGGCGGGAGGAGGTCTTCGGCCCGGTGGTCGCGGTGATGCCGTTCGACGACGAGGCGCACGCGGTCGAGCTCGCCAACGACTCCGAGTACGGCCTGTCCGGGTCGATCTTCACCAACGACCTCGGCAAGGGGCTGCGGGTCGCCCGCGGCGTCGAGGCGGGCAACCTCAGCGTCAACTCGAACTCCTCGGTGCGCTACTGGACGCCGTTCGGCGGCTACAAGCAGTCCGGCCTCGGCCGCGAGCTCGGTCCCGACGCGCCCTACGCGTTCACCGAGGAGAAGAACGTCTTCATCGCCCACTGAGTGGTCCGGACAGGAGAGAGATGGCAGGCAGGATCAGCGACCGGGTCGCGGTCGTGACGGGGGTTGCTCGGGCATCGGGCTCGCGACCGTGCAGCGGTTCGTGGCCGAGGGCGCCAAGGTCGTGATCGGCGACATCGACGACGAGCGCGGCAAGGCGCTGGTCGACGAGCTCGGAGGGGCCGACGTGGCGACGTACGTCCACGTCGACGTCACCGCCAAGGACGAGGTCGACGCCCTCTTCCGCACGGCGAAGGAGACGTACGGCGCGGTCGACATCGCGTTCAACAACGCCGGCATCTCCCCGCCCGACGACGACTCGATTCTCGACACCGACCTGGAGGCCTGGCGGCGGGTGCAGGAGGTCAACCTGACGTCGGTCTACCTGTGCTGCAAGGCTGCGCTCCCCCACATGCTGGAGCAGGGCCGCGGGTCGATCATCAACACCGCGTCGTTCGTCGCCGTGATGGGCGCCGCGACCTCGCAGATCTCCTACTCCGCCTCCAAGGGCGGGGTGTTGTCGATGAGCCGCGAGCTCGGCGTGCAGTTCGCGCGCCAGGGGGTGCGGGTCAACGCGCTCTGCCCGGGCCCGGTCAACACGCCGCTGCTGCAGGAGCTCTTCGCCAAGGACCCCGAGCGCGCCGCCCGGCGGCTGGTGCACGTGCCGGTCGGCCGGTTCGCGGAGCCGGAGGAGATCGCCTCAGCCGTGCTGTTCCTCGCCAGCGACGACGCGTCGTTCATCACCGCCAGCACGTTCCTCGTCGACGGCGGCATCAGCGGCGCGTACGTCACGCCGCTGTGAGGCCGCGATGACCCCCGTCGTCGGCCTCTCCACCTACCGCGAGGTGTCGCGGCACGGCGTGTGGACCGAGCTGTCCGACCTGCTGCCGAGCGAGTACGGCGACGCCGTCCGGCTCGCGGGCGGCGTCCCGGTGCTGCTTCCGGTCCCGGCCCCCGGGTGGCCCGACGTCGCGGCGGCGGCCGCGGCCGTCTGTGAGCGCCTCGACGGCCTGGTGGTCAGCGGCGGCGGCGACGTCTCCCCCGCGGCCTACGGCGCCGAGCCGCACCCCCGCACCGGCGGCGTGCTCGAGGCGCGCGACGCGTGGGAGCTCGCCCTCCTGGACGCCGCCGCCGCACGCGACATGCCGGTGCTCGGCATCTGCCGCGGCATGCAGGTGATGGCCGTCCACGCCGGCGGCTCGCTCCACCAGCACGTGCCGGACGTCGTCGGCCACGAGGAGCACAACCCCGGCGGCGACTCCTACGGCACCACCGAGGTCGAGGTCGCCGCCGGCACCCGGCTCGCCTCCCTGATCGGCCCCACCGCGAAGGCCAGCTGCCACCACCACCAGGCGGTCGCCGAGCACCCCGGCTTCGAGGCCGTCGCCCACGCCACGTCCGACGGGTCGCTGGAGGCCATGGAGGCCCCGGGCCCGCGGTTCTGCCTCGCGGTCCAGTGGCACCCGGAGACCTCGGACGAGGTGGGGCTGTTCACGGGGTTCGTGCGCGCGGCGCGGGATTCCGGGACGGCGGTCGGGGGTAGGGGCGCTTGGAGGGAGGGCGCTCAGGCCCAGGCGCTAGGCGCACGAGGTCCCAGCGCCACAGCGCGGTGCGAACGGGTCCGGGGAACCGCCTCCACCGTTGGAGGGCGGCCATGCGGAGGCATACCGGAGGCGGTTGAACAGCCTCTGCTTGGTGCCGGGCAGCTCCAACGACAGCGAGAGCGTGGTCAGTCGGCCAGGTGGGCGTACCGGCTCTCCTCGCGCAGGACCTGTGCGGCTTCCGGGGCTGCCGGCCAGAGCTCGACCAGGTAGTGCTCGAGCGGTTCCTCGTCCTCGGCGTCGTCCTCGTCGTCGCTGTCGGGATCCTCGTCCCGCGCGGCGCTCTCGGTGCGTTCGAGAGCGGCGAGCCGCATTCGGTAGGTCCCGTCGGGGCAGGCCAGGTCTTCCTCCGGCCCGTTGACGATCTCGCTGATCGTGACTCCGCCGCGAACTTCGACCGCGACCTCCACGACGTCCTCCCACCGGGTGTCCGGAGGTCCCGGGTCGGCATCGAGGAGCCGGACGACGACGCCGAACGGAGCCTGACCCGGTTCTCCGGACACGGTTGGTTGGGTGATCATGCCGCCGGGGTGGCGGTGGTGTGAAGGGCTTCGAACTCGACGGGGCTGAGCATGCCGAGGGAGGTGTGCCGGCGGCGCGGGTTGTACCAGGCCTCGATCCACTCAAAGATCGCTCCGCCGAGCTCGTCGATGGTCTGCCAGGACTGCTGGTCGAGCAGCTCGCGCTGCATGGTCGACCAAAACGACTCGATCATCGCGTTGTCCACCGAGGAGGCGACCCGGCCCATGGATCCGAGCAGTCCGGCGTCGCGGAGCCGGTGCCCAAAGACCCACGATGTGTACTGACTGCCCCGGTCGGAGTGGACGATGGTGCCCTCCGGACGGCGGCGCCAGGTCGCCATCTGCAGGGCATCGACGACCAGGTCAGATCGCATGTGGTCAGCGATCGACCAGCCCACCACGACGCGGCTGAACACGTCCAGGACCGCGCAGCAGTAGACCTTCCCGCCCCGGGTCGGGTGCTCGGTGATGTCGGTGCACCACAAACGATCCGGCCCCTCGGCAACGAACTTTCGTTGCACGAGGTCCTCATGGACCGCCGCAGCCGGCCGGTGCCGCTTCTTCGGCCGGTGGCTGATCCCGGCCACTCCTAGCATCCGCATCAGCCGCGCGACCCGCTTGCGGCCGACCTTGAGACCCATCCCGAGCCGTAGCTCGGCGTGGACCCGTGGCGAGCCATAAGAGCGGCGTGAGTCGGCGTGGATCGCCACGATCGTGTTCGCCAGGTAGGCGTCGGCGAGGTCACGCTCTGACGGCGGCCGCTTGACCCATTCGTAATAGCCCGACCTGGACACCCCGAGAACCCGGCAGGTCACCGCGACGTCGAACCCGTCGCCGGCGAGCTCACAGACCAGCCGGTACTTCATTTGGGAGCACGTTCTCCTTGGCGAACAACGCTGCGGCGCGCTTGGTGATCTCCAGCTCCATCTCCAAGCGCCGGTTCTCCCGACGCAGACGAACCAGTTCCTCACGCTCGTGGGTCGACAACCCTTCCTTGCGGCCGGCGTCGACATCGGCTTGGGCCATCCAACGACGCAAGCCGGACTCGCTGATCCCGAGATCCTTGGCGACCTGGGCAACCGACGCGCCCGGCTTGCGGGCCTGGTCGACCGCTCTGCGGCGGAACTCCGGTGGGTATGGTGCAGGCATCTACAGACTCCTCTCCTGCAGCGATCATCGCTACAGATCAGGTGTCCGGGCTACCGGGTCAGGCTCCGAACGGCCCCCACTGCGATCCGGTCTTGACCAGGAAGCCGTCGAGGTCGGGCTCGCTGTCGGGCCACCAGTCCAGCAGTGTGTTGACCGGCAGTGCAGGCGAGTCCGGACGCGCCGGCGCTGGCCCTTCGACCAGGAACCCGTGCTCGTCGGAGCCCAGCTCCACCGAGATCTCTCCCACGATCACGGGCTCAATCTAGGCGGACGCGTCGCGCGTCGGTGTAGATCTCGCCGATCACGGTGTGGTCGGGGCGGTCCGGTCCTCGTCGGTCAGCCTGCTCAGCAGGCGGCGGAAAAGCTCACCGAACGCCCACGTCAAGGGCGCGCGGACGAACGCGACAACGTCGATGTCGCACGTCGCTTCGACGTATTCACCCGCGGCTCGCTCTGCCCGACCCGCACCGTGCGGTGCTCGAGGCAGCGATCGCCGACGCGCAGTCGATGCAGGTGGTCGTCGAGAACGTGAGACGGCGCGGCGCAGCGCTCGCTAGGCGACGAGGTCGAGGTCGACCGGTCGCGTATCGGTGTAGATCTCGCCGATGATGGTGTGGTCGGGGCCGCGGATGGGTTCGAAGGTGGTGGTGCCGTGGGGGTGACGATGCGGCACAGGCCGTGGGGGGTGATCCAGCGGTAGGCGGCCAGGGCGAGCTGGTGGAGCTGGTAGCCGGTGTGGGTCTTGGCGCGGTGGTGGCGGCGGGTCAGGGGGGCGGCGTTGTGGTCGCCGGTCTGCCCGGGCGGGCCGTCGGGCTGGTAGGGGGTGGGGTGGTCGAGGTCGAGGCGTTTGGTGCCGCGGCTGGTGGAGTGGGGGAAGACGTCGCCGTGGGTGCGCAGCAGGGTGCGGCGTGCGATCCGGGCGGGGTGTTCGTAGCTGTTGACGGCCTCGATGGTGTTGAGGTCGATGACCGGTTGGAGGGTGATGTCGCGGTCGGGACCGAGCAGGTCCCTGAGCTCGCTGACCAGGACGGGGCCGTGGTCCTCCACGCGAGCCACACCCTTGCCGCAGCCGCACAGGGTCTCCGCGGCGAGGTGGACCACCAAGGTCGCCGGGTTCCGCTTCGGCCGCACCGGCGCCCCGGGCGCGGGCTCGGGCTCTTCCGCTACCGGGTCGGGGTCGGGAGCGGGGTTGAGGCCGTTGAGGAAGGCGATGGCGGTGTGGGGGTCGGTGGTGAGCATCTCGAAGGCCTGCAGCCGGGCCTCTTCCAGGCTCAGCTGGTCTCCGTCGGCCTCGGGGGTGGCGTGGGTGAGGAGGGCGTGGGCGAGGTCGTCGATGTTCTCCTGGCAGCGGATCGCGGTGCCGTTGGGCAGCTTGGCGGTGACCCGGCGGGTGGCCGGTTCGCCGGTGTCTTCCACGATCTCCCCGGGGCGGACCTTGGAGAGCCACACCCCGGTGCGCTGGGCGTCCTCGACCAGCTTGGCGTGGTGCAGGTCGGGGTCGGCCTCGATGATCTTGGCCTCCGCGATCCCCAGCAACCGGCCCGGGGCTTGGTGGCGGGCGTTGGTGACGGCCTCGTCCACCAACCCGACGTCGTCCTTGGAGAGTTTGCGGGAAAGGCGGGCGATCTTGCGGGCCAGCCAGCCCTCGACCTCCAGCGCCTGCACGGCGGTCCACAGCAGCGGGAGGCGGTGGCGCAGGTCGAGGCAGTCCGCGGCGTAGTTCTCCGTGGCCACCACGCCGGCCGCGCGGGCGATGGCGAGCTCGGTGAAGCACAGCTGCGCGACCGGCGGCGTACCTTCCCCGCCGAGCTGGAGCAGCCGGTCTCCACCCCGGGTCACCGGCACCGCACCGGGGAGGGTTTGAGGGTCGGTGGTGTGCAGGTCGCACCAGTGCAGCACCCGCTGCATCGCGCGGACCTCCACCGCACGGGCCAGGCGGACGTCGTCCTCCACACCGGCCAGCGTGGCCGCCGCGTCGAGGGTGGTGACGTCCTCTTCGAACATGTGTTCATCCAAACACACCCCACCGACACAACCCCGCGCGCGACCGGACCCGGCTGTGGAGATCTCGGTCGACACGCCGGCATCCCGGCGGCAGGTCGTGACCAGCTACTCCCGCGCCTGACCGTTCAGCACCTGCTCCCGCAGGATGTCGGCGTGCCCGCAGTGCTGCGCGAGCTCGCGGAGCACGTGCAGGTAGACCCAGCGCAGCGGCAGCGGCCCGCGCCGGTTGCCGTGCACGACGTCGTTCGGATCGAGGTCCGCGACGGCCCGGCGCGATGCCTCGCACGCCTCGCGATGGGCCCGGCGCACGGAGGCGATGGTGTCGGAGGGGTCGAGGTCGAAGGACTCGTCGGGTCCGGCGGGGATCCCGATCTCGTCCCGCGACCGGCAGGTGACGGCCTCGTCGAACCACACCTTCTCGACGAACACCGCGTGCTTGACCAGTCCGAGCAGTGTGGTCTTCGAGGGCACCAGCGACCGGCGTACCTGCTGCTCGGTGAGGCCGTCCAGGCAGTCGTTCAATGCCGCGCGGTGCTGGTCGAGGAACGTCTCGAGCTGGACCTTCTCCGGCGCGTCGATGACGTCCTCGGCGTTCGGAGGTGGCATCCGCCGATGGTCACAGATCGCCGGGGGCTCCGCCTCACGGCACGCCGACCCGCACGGGCTCCACCGCATCGTCGACGTAGCGAGGCCGGCAGGCGAACCAGCCGGCGACCACTCCGGGGATCGCGGTTGCGGCGAGCACGAGCAGCGGTGTCGTCCAGGAGCCGGTCGCTTCGCGCAGGAGCCCGAGGCTGACCGGGCCGGCGCAGGCGACACCGTAGCCGACGCCCTGCACGAAGCCCGAGACGGCCGAGGCGGTCTGCGGGCTCTTGGTCCGGCGGTTGATCAGCGTCAGGCACAGCGGGAACGTGCTGACCCCGATACCCAGCGCGCAGACCCAGAGCAGGGTGCCGTCCATCGGCGTGACGACCATGCCCAGGTAGCCGACGACCAGGAGCGCCGCACACGCGACCACGACGACGAACGGGTTGCCCAACCGGATGGCCAGCTGGGGAACGAGCAGGGCGGCGAGAACTCCCCATGCGGAGTACAGGCCGACCATCGAACCGCCCAGCGAGGTGCTGCCGCCGGCGTCGGTCAGCACCGCAGGCAGCCAGGTGATGATCCCGTAGTTGGACAGCGCCACCATCGCGAACAGGACGACCAGGCCCCAGGCGGTCGAGGACCGGCTCGGCCTCGACCGCGCATCGACCGCCGTCGCCGTGACAGGCGCATGGTGGTCGGCGGGCAGCCGGGCGGCCAGCACGAGCCAGACCACGGCGGCGAGGCCCGCCGGCAGCGCCCAGATCCCCACCGAGAGCCGCCAGGTCGTCGCGTCCGCCACCGGCACCGCCAGCAGGGGCGCGACGAACTGACCGGTCTGCAGCAGGAGCAGGTAGAACGAGGTCCACGAGGCGATGCGATCGGCGAACCAGGCCTTCACCAGGGGAACGATCACGACGTTCGCCGCCCCGATCCCGGCGAGGGCCAGCACGGTGGACAGCACGAGCACCGCGGACGCCGGCGAGATCGCGCGCAGCAGGAGCGAGAGCGCGGTCAGCCCCAGCGAAGCGGTGGCAGTGCGCTCGAGCCCGAACCTCCTCGTCACGACGGGCGCGAGGATGCCGAAGACGGCGAACGACGCCGCCGGCACGGTCCCGAGCAGCCCGGCCAGCGCCACCCCGAACCCGAGGTCCGCGCCGATGACCTCCAACAGCGGCGTGAAGCCGGTCACCGCCGTCCGCAGGTTGATCGCGGTCAGCGCGATGGCGACCCCGGCCCACAGCGTCAGTCGGCCGCGGCGCGCGGGGGCGAGGGAGGTCGGCGGGGTGGGCATGATGGACTCCGAGAGCGACAACTGATGGGATGATGGGATGAATCCTGAGCAGTCTGGCAGAGCGCGGCCGGTGCGTCGAGAGGGGCTGATCGACCAGGCTGCTGCCCGGTTCCAGGAGGAGATCGGCTCCGGCCGCTGGCCGGTCGGTGAGCGGATCCCGACCGAGGCCCAGCTGGTGGCGCAGTTCGGCGTCGGCCGCAACACGGTGCGCGAGGCGCTGCAGTCGCTGGTGCACGCGGGACTGCTCAGCCGTGAGCAGGGTCGCGGCACCTTCGTCATCTCCACCTCCGGCCTGACCGGATCGCTCGCCCGGGAGCTCGCCGGCGGCAGCCGTCGCGACTACCTCGAGCTGCGTCTCGCCCTCGACAGCACCGCGGCCTCGCTCGCGGCCGTGCGGCGGTCGGAGTCCGACGTCGAGCAGCTCCGGGAGCTGCGGGACCGGCGAGCGGCGAGCGGGTCGACGGGCGATGCGGACCTGAAGGCGAGCACCGACCTGGCCCTGCACCGGGCGATCGTCGCAGCGACGCACAACCCGCTGTACCTGCAGCTCTACTCCAGCATGATCGACGTGTTCGCCGGCCACATGCGCGACGAGGAGGAGGCCGACGAGGACCAGGCGCGCCGCCACCACCACGAGCTGGTCGAGGCGATCGCGGACGGGAACCCCGACCGGGCCGTCGCCGCGGTCGCCGCCATCTTCGAACCGTTCATGCAGGACCCGGGTCCGGGTGGCGCGAGGTGAGGCCGACCGGCCGGCTCACCGCACCCGGATCGGCACGGGCTCCATCCCGTCCGCGACCAACCGGGCGCGTCCCGGCCTCGCACCCTCGGGCACCCGGAAGGTCCACGTCACCCGGCCGAGCTCGTCGCCCGCCGTCCCTGCGTCGGCGACGCCCAGGTCCCAGGTGCGGTCGCGTTGGACGAGCTGGAGCCGGACATCCGCCATGGGCGTCGGAGGCGGCTCGTCGTGCTCGCACGCCCCGCATCCGACACCGCACCCCATGCTGTCCTGGCAGCCGTCGACGAACGACACGCCCTCCACGGTGAACGACGCCCCCGGCTGGAGGACGAGCCGCTCGACGCCCTCGAGGGAGGGCCCGGCGCACGAGGCGGTCGCCGGCGGCGGGGCGGACGGCACCACCGCGACGGCGAGCATCCCCGCGACCAGCAGCACCACCGATCGTCGTACCGTCCATCGCACCTGGAGTGGACGCGCAGCTCGCACCGGCGGTTCCCCACTGTCGGCGGCCATGGCCGAACGCTAGTGGGACCGAGCCGCCTCCGGAGGCCGGATCCGGCACACTGTCCCCCGTGACGGACGACATGACCGGCGACGTCGAGGACGTGAAGGCCGCGGTCGCGGAGGTCCACGACGTCCTGGGCGCACCGTGGCGGGCGGAGACGATCGACTGCGAGCCCGACGACGAGGGCGAGGTCGTCGCGACGCTCGTCAGCCGTCGCGCCGAGCCGACGACGGAGCGCGCGGTCCTGCACGTGCACGGCTTCGCCGACTACTTCTTCCAGCGCGAGTACGGCGAGTGGTGGCTCGACCGCGACCACGACGTCTACGCCCTCGACCTCCGCAAGTACGGCCGGTCGATCCGGGGAGCACCAGACGCCGACGTACGTCACCGACCTCGAGGAGTACTTCGAGGAGCTCGACGAGGCCTGGCACCGGATCACCGAGCGCGACGGCCACACCGACGTGGTGCTGTCGGCGCACTCGACCGGCGGCCTGGTGGTGGCCCTGTGGGCCGACAAGCGCCGACCTGCGCAGCTGGCGGGGGATGGTGCTGAACTCGCCGTGGCTCGACCTCCAGGGCGCGGCGTGGCAGCGGTCCCTTCCGGCCAACGCCCTGCTCGACCGGCTCGGCCGCACGCAGCCGATGCGGGAGATCCCGCGCGAGGTCAGCGGGCTCTATGCCCGCAGCCTCCACCGCGACCACGACGGCGAGTGGGACTTCGACCTCACGTGGAAGCCGCTCGCCTCCTTCCCCGTCCGCCTGGGCTGGCTCCGCGCCGTCCGCACCGGCCATGCCCGCCTCCAACGCGGGCTCTCCGTGCCCGCGCCGGTGCTGGTCCTCTCCTCCGACCGCAGCGCCTGGCCAGGCGAGATGGGCGAGGACGTGCACAGCGCCGACATCGTGCTCGACGTGAAGCAGATCCGCCGCTGGGCCACGGCGATCGGCACGCACGTCACCTACGTCGCCATCCCCGGAGCGCGCCACGACGTCGTGCTGTCGCGTGAGGAGCCGCGGCGACGGGCGTACGCCGAGATCGAGCGGTGGCTGCGGACGTACGTCGTGTCCGCGGGCTGAGCACAGCGGCCTACCGCTAGCCTCCCGCCCATGGATCCTGTGACCGGCCTCTCCCTCGGCCGCATCGCGATCGGCGTCGGCTCGATCGTCGCCCCCGCGCGGACTTCCCGCCTCTTCGGCCTCCACCCGGCGGCCAACCCCCAGCTGCCCTACTTCGCCCGGATGTTCGGCGTCCGCGAGATCGCGATCGGCGCGCTGACGCTGATGGCGAAGGGCGACGTGCGCCGCACCCTCGTCACTGCCGGGGTCGCCGTCGACGCCGGTGACGCGGCCACCGGGGCCATGGGCCTGGCGCGCAAGGACTTCCCGCTCCTCGCCGGCGGCATGCTGGTCGTGGCCGCGCTCGGTGCGGCGGCGACCGGTGCGGCGGCGCTGGGTTCCGGCGACGCCTGACGGCTCAGCAGAACGGGTAGTCCGGGTCGCCCGGCGAGCAGTTGGCGCCGTTCTCGGCGATCAGGATCACCACGACGAAGAACGCGATCGCCGCGAGCATCAGTCCGAACGCCACCCAGCCGACGATGATGCCGGCGAGCGCCATCCCGGCGCCGCCCTCGTTGTTCTCGCGGATCCTGCGCTTGGACACGTGGCCGAGGATCGCGCCGACCAGGCCGATGATGCCGCCGAGCCCGTAGCAGCACAGGCCGGCGATGCCGACGATGCTGGTGACCATCGAGGCCACGGCGAGCCCGTTGGTCGGCGGCGCGGGCTGGTACGGACCGCCGTAGGGGCTGCCGCCGTACGCGCCGCTGTAGGGGTTCGGCGTCCCGTAGGGCTGGTACGGCGGCGGGACCGGCTGGCCTGGCTGGTCCGGCTGGCCGGAGGGCTGCTGGTCCCCCGGCTTCTGGAAGGGGTCACCCTCACCCCATGGCGGTGTGCTCATCGTCCTTCTCCCCTCGCGGCGACGGCCGCATTGTTGCAGTCACGTCGCGAGCATCGACACGACGGCCACCAGGCCGACGACGATGATGACGGCGCGCAGCACCGGCGCGGGCAGCCGGCGCCCGACCGACGCACCGATGAAACCGCCGACCACGGCGCCCAGACCGATCACCAGCACGATGAGCCAGTCGATCTCCGCGCCGGTGTCGACGAGGTCGAGCTCGACGACGAGGACGAAGACGAGGCCGGCTACGGCGTTGACGCTGGCGGCGAGCACGTTCTTGACGCCGTTGAGGCGCTGCAGCGACTCGCTCACCCCGATGCCGAGCACGGCCATCAGCAGCACGCCCTGGGCGGCGCCGAAGTAGCCGCCGTAGACACCGGTCAGGAGCACCGCGGGCCAAATCCACCACGCGTCGGGCCGGCTGCCGCCGAGCTCCTCGCCGCGCCGCGCCGCCCGCCGCTCGGCCTGGGCGGCGACCGCCCTTGACAGCCGCGGCTGGAGGATGACCAGCACCACGCCGAGCAGGATCAGCACCGGTACGACGGCCTCGAAGGCCCCCGGCGGCAGCACCAGGAGCAGCCCGGCGCCGGCGAGTCCACCCACGAGCGACGCAGACAGCAGCCGGAGGACACGCCCCCCGCTGCCCGGCGAGCTCGCGCCGGTAACCCACGGCTCCCGCGGTCGACCCAGGGATCAGGCCGATGTTGTTGCTCATGTTGGCCGTCACCGGCGGCACGCCGATGGCGAGCAGGGTGGGGAACGTGATCAGGGTCCCCGAGCCGACGACGGTGTTGATGGTGCCGGCCCAGACGCCGGCGAGCAGGACGGCGACGACCTCGAGCGGACTCACTCCGCCTGCGGCGACGAGCCCGACTGCCCGGGCCGGGCTGCGCTCTCCGCCTCGGCGATGGCGTCACGGACCGCCTGGTCCGTGGCCCTCCGCTCGGTGTCGCCGGCGACGGACTGCGGCTCCGACGGGCCCATGTCGATGCGCGTGCGCGGCCCCTCGACCTCCTCCGGGATGCCCGGCAGCCGGTTGATCGTCGACCCGAGACCCTTCAGCGCCTCGCCGATCTCGCTCGGGACGATCCACAGCTTGTTGGCGTCGCCGTCCGCGATCCGCGGCAGCATCTGGAGGTACTGGTAGGCCAGCAGCGACTGGTCGGGCTGCCCGTCGTGGATCGCCTGGAAGACGGTCTGGATGGCCTGTCCCTCACCCTGGGCACGGAGGATGGCGGCCTCCCGCTCGGCCTGGGCGCGCAGGATCTGCGACTCGCGCTCGCCCTCGGCGTTGAGGATCGCCGACTGCTTGTTGCCCTCGGCCGTGAGGATCGCCGACTGGCGCTGGCCCTCCGCGGTGAGGATGAGCGCCCGCTTGTCACGGTCGGCGCGCATCTGCTTCTCCATCGCGTCCTTGATCGACGGCGGCGGGTCGATGCCCTTGATCTCCACCCGGTTGACGCGGATGCCCCACTTGCCGGTGGCCTCGTCGAGCACGCCGCGGAGGCCGGAGTTGATCTCCTCGCGGCTGGTCAGCGTCTGCTCGAGGTCCATGCCGCCGATGATGTTGCGCAACGTGGTCATCGTGAGCTGCTCGATCGCCTGGATGTAGTCGGCGATCTCGTAGGTCGCGGAGACCGGGTCGGTCACCTGGAAGTAGATGACGGTGTCGATGGAGACCACCAGGTTGTCCTCGGTGATCACCGGCTGCGGCGGGAAGCTCACCACCTGCTCGCGCAGATCGATCTGGTAGCGCACCTTGTCGACGAACGGCACCACGATGTTGAGGCCTGCGGACAGCGTCTGCTTGTACTTGCCGAACCGCTCGACCACGCCGGCGCGCGCCTGCGGCACGATCCGGACGGTCTTGGCGAGGGCCACGACGACCAGCAGGAACAGCAGGCCGAGCAGGATGAGCAGCTCCACGGGTTCTCCTTCGGTCTCCTGCCCGAGCGCTACTGCTCGAGCTCGGGCGGTGCGACGGGACGGACGTAGGCGGTGGCGCCCCGGATCTCGACGACCTCGACCGCCTGGCCGGGCGCGATCGGCTCGTCGGTCTCGTGGCCGGCGGCGCTCCAGATCTCCCCGGCGAGCCGGACCCGGCCCGGGCCGAGGCCGGTGATCTCCTGGGTCACGACGGCGCGCTGGCCGATCAGGCGGTCGGCGCCCAGCGTCAGCTCGGGGCCGCCGTGGAAGCGCTTGGCCAGCGACGGGCGGACGAACGCGAGCATGCCCACCGACACGGCCGCGGCGACGAGCGCCTGCACCCAGAAGGCGTCGGTCACGAACGCGGTCGCCATGCCGCCGAGGGCGCCGGCGGCGAGCATGACCAGGAACAGGTCGAGGCTGAACATCTCGGCGACGCCGAGCACGATCGCGACACCGAGCCAGGTCTCCCAGAGGTGGTCGCGCAGCCAGTCCATGGCACCGACCCTATCCTCGGTGCAAGCGTCGACGCGCGGCGTAGCGCCCGTCGTGGTGCTCCAGCACCAGCGGCATGCCGAACGTCGCCGACAGCGCCTCGGCGGTGAGCGTCTCCTCGATCGGCCCCGCGTCGACCACCGCCCCGTCGCGGAGCATGAGCACGTGCGTGAACCCCGGCGGGATCTCCTCGACGTGGTGCGACACCAGCACCGTCGCCGGCGACAGGGGGTCGTAGGCGAGCACCGACAGCGTGGAGACGAGGTCCTCCCGGCCGCCGAGGTCGAGGCCGGCGGCCGGCTCGTCGAGCAGCAGCAGCTCGGGGTCGACCATCAGGGCGCGGGCGATCTGCACCCGCTTGCGCTCCCCTCGCTGAGGGTGCCGAAGGTGCGGTCGGCCAGCCGGTCGGCCCGGACCTCGCGCAGCAGCGCCTCGGCGCGCGCGTGGTCGACCTCGTCGTAGTCCTCCCGCCAGCGGCCGACGACGGCGTACGACGCCGACACCACGACGTCGCGGACCTTCTCGTGCCGCGGGATCCGCTCGGCGAGCGCGGCGCTGGTGAGCCCGATGCGTGGCCGCAGCTCGAACACGTCGACGGTGCCGATCAGCTCGCCGAGCACGCCCACGGCGCCGGAGGTCGGGTGCATCTGGGCGGCGGCGACCTGCAGCAGCGTGGTCTTGCCGGCGCCGTTGGCGCCGAGCACCACCCAGCGCTCGCCGTCCTTGACCACCCAGGTCACCCGGTCGAGCAACGTCGCCTGCCCGCGGCGCACGGTGACCTCGGCGAGCTCGAGCACGGCGGACATGCGTGCAACCCTATCCACCCGTGGAGACAGAACTTCCGGTAGCCGGTCGGGTCGCCTGGTGGGCCACCGCCTGCCTGCGCGGCCGGGTGCCGCCCGACGACTACGTCACCGCCGCCACCGGCCGGCACGGCGTGCCCACCGGACTGCTCGACCTGCTGGCGGCCTGCCGGTCGGTGGGGGCGACCGCGGTGGGTGCGGCGTTCCCCCGCCCCAGGCGACCCGGTCGGGGTCGCCGGACCGCCGCCGCTGACCGGCGCCGCCGCCGACGCCGGGCAGGCGGTGCTCGCGCTCGGCTCGCCGCTCGAGCCCGGCCGCGCGTGGGTCCCGCAGGAGGTCGGCCGGGCCGTCGAGTGGATGCCGTACGACGCCCGGCGGCGGCCGCCTCCGGACGTGGGCGAGGCCGACCGCCGGCTCCGCGCCGCGCTGCTGTCGGGCGTCGACGCGCTGGCCCGGCTCGACGTCGCCCGGTGGCGCCCGGAGGTCGCCGACGCGCTGCACGACCTGCGTGCCGGCGAGCCGCTGCCCGCGCCGCCGGGGGTGCCGGCCCGGTGCGCCGACCTCGCCCGGCGGGCGGTGCACCTGCTCGCGGTCGTCGACCTGGCCCTCGACGACGAGGGCGGGGCGGTGAGCCTCGGCGAGGTCACGGCCCGGCGGGAGGCGCTGCTGCCCCTCGGCGCGGCCGCCCGGCACGCGCTCACGGCCGCCTGCTCCCCGGACGGCTGGCCGGAGGAGTGACCCGATCCCCTAACCTCGTCGCGAGATGACCGCCACCCAGGACACGCTGCTGATCACCCTCACGGGCAAGGACCGACCGGGGGTGACGTCCGCGGTCTTCACCGCGCTGGCGCAGTCCGGGGTGTCCGTCATCGACGTCGAGCAGATCCTGCTCCGTCGCCGGCTGCTGCTCGGCGTGCTCGTCAACGCACCGCGCGACCCCAAGAAGCTGCGCCGCGCCGTCGAGCAGGTCGCCGCCGAGCTGGAGATGTCGGTGGAGGTCGAGACCGGCACCGGCGACAACCGGACCCGGCGCGCCGGCCGCTCCCACGTGACGATCATCGGCGCACCGCTGCGCGCGTCCGCGATGGCGGCGATCGCGGGCCGGATCGCCGACTGCGGCGCCAACATCGACCGGATCGAGCGGATGGCGCGCTACCCGGTCACGGCGATCGAGCTCGACGTCTCCGGTGCCGACCCGCTGCGGCTGCGCACGATGCTCGCCCGCGAGGCGGCGGCCCGCAACGTCGACGTCGCCGTGCAGCCGGCCTCGCTGCTGCGGCACGCGGTGCGGCTGATCGTGATGGACGTCGACTCCACCCTGATCCAGGGCGAGGTCATCGAGATGCTCGCGGCCCACGCCGGGTTCGAGGCCGAGGTCGCGGCCGTCACCGAGGCCGCGATGCGCGGCGACATCGACTTCGAGGAGTCGCTGCGACAGCGGGTGCGGCTGCTCGCCGGGCTCGACGAGAGCGTGCTCGGCGAGGTCTACGACGCCATCGTCGTCAACCCGGGCGCGCGCACCATGGTCCGCACGCTCGGCCGGCTCGGCTACCGGTTCGCGATCGTGTCCGGCGGGTTCACCCAGATCACCAACCGGCTCGCCGCCGACCTCGGCATCCACTTCTCCCGGGCCAACACCCTGGAGATCGTCGACGGGCGGCTGACCGGCGAGCTGGTCGGCGAGGTCGTCGACCGGGCCGGCAAGGCGCGCGCCCTGCGCGAGTTCGCCGCTCGGGCCGGCGTACCGGAGGCGGCCACGATCGCGATCGGCGACGGCGCCAACGACCTCGACATGCTCGAGGCGGCCGGTCTCGGCATCGCCTACAACGCCCGCCCCGTCGTGCGGGAGGCGGCCGACACGGCAGTCAACGTGCCCTACCTCGACGCGATCATGTACCTGCTCGGCATCAGCCGGGAGGGAGATCGAGGCGGCGGACGCCGAGGCGGGGATCGTCACGCCCGCTCCCCCGGTCTAGCCCCGGCCGACGTCCATCAGCGCCAGCCGGCCGCTGCCCCGGCCCACCCCCGCCCAGCCGACGGGCAGGTCGAAGACCGCCACCGCGCTGGTGGAATAGCCCTGCAGCAGGCGGGTGGTGGCGGCCGGGTCGCCGTCACCGTCGTCGAGTAGGTGCGCCAGGCTGCCCATGGTGGGGTTGTGGCCGACCACCACCAGGGTGCCGACCGACTCCTCCGTCTCGCCCACCAGGTCGAGCACCGTGTCCTCGTCGGCCGAGTAGAGCGACTGCTCCACCTGCGGCTCCGTCGTCCAGCCGGCCGCGTCGGCCAGCACCTGCCAGGTCTGGCGGGTGCGGGTGGCGGGCGAGACCAGCGCTGCGTCCGCGGACACGCCGGCGGCTGCGAGCAGCCGGCCGGCGGCTGCTGCGTCGGCACGCCCCTGCTCGGTCAGCGCGCGCTCGACGTCGGAGGGCGCGACCGGCTCGGCCTTCGCGTGCCTGATGACGACCAGGCGGTGCGCAGTGACCATTCGCGCAGCCTAGTGCGGGATCCTGGACCCGTGCCGTCGTACGGGCTCACCCACCTGGTGCCGCTGGCGATCTTCGCCGCCGGCCTGGTCACCGTCGTCGTCGTCGGCGGCCGGCACCGCGCCGCCGAGGGCCCGACGACCTCCAGCCGGGTCGCCGCGCTGCTGATCCCGGCGGTCACGGTGCCGTTCCAGGTCTACGACGTCCTCGTCAACTTCGACATCGACGTGACGCTGCCCCCTGCACCTGTGCGACCTGGCGTGGGTGGCGGCGGCCTGGGCGCTCTGGACGCACCGCCCGGTCCCCGTGGCGCTGACGTTCTTCTGGGGGCTGACGCTGACCGTCCAGGGCGTCGTCACGCCGTCGCTGGGCGAGGACTTCCCCCCACCCGCGCTACTTCGCCTACTGGGCGCTGCACCTGCTCGTCGTGTGGTCGGCGGCCTACCTCGTGATCGGCCTGCGCAAGCCGCCCCGGTGGCGCGACTACGGCGCTGCGCTCGCGGCGACGCTCGCCTGGGCGGTCACGGCGTACGCCTTCAACGTGGTCGCCGACACCAACTACGGCTACCTGGTGCGCAAGCCGAGCGGCTCGGTCCTCGACTACTTCGGGCCGTGGCCGTGGTACGTGCTGCAGGAGGTCCTGGTGGTCGCGGCGGGGTGGGCGCTGCTCACCTGGGCGACGCAGCGGGCTATGCGCCCATCGCGTGGAAGCCGCCGTCCACGTGCACGATCTCGCCTGACGTAGCGGGGAACAGGTCGGAGAGCAGCGCGCAGACCGCGCGTGCGGTCGGCTCGGTGTCGGTCTGGTCCCAGCCGAGCGGCGCGCGGGTGTCCCAGAGCGACTCGAGCTCCTCGAACCCGGGGATCGCCTTGGCGGCGAGGGTGCGCAGCGGGCCGGCGGAGACCAGGTTGACCCGGATCCGGTCGGGTCCCAGGTCGCGGGCCAGGTAGCGCGCGGTGGACTCCAGCGCCGCCTTGGCGACACCCATCCAGTCGTACGCCGGCCACGCCACCGTGGCGTCGAAGGTGAGGCCGACGACCGACCCGCCGCCGGTCATCATCGGCCGGCAGGCGCCGGCCAGCGCCTTCAGCGAGTACGCCGACACCTGCACGGCCTGCGCGACGTCGTCCCACGGGCCGTCGAGGAACTTCCCGCCGAGCAGGGTCTCGGGGTTGCCGTAGGCGATGGAGTGCACGACGCCGTCGAGCGTCGCACCCTCGCCGAGGTGCTCGGCGACCTTCGCGGGGAGCGCCGCGAGGTGGGACTCGTCGGTGACGTCGAGCTCGAGCACCGGCGGCGTCTCCGGGAGCCGCTTGGCGATCCGCTCGGTCAGCCGGAGCGCCCGACCGAAGTTGGAGATGAGCACGGTCGCACCCTGCTCCTGGGCGAACCGGGCGATCCCGAAGCCGATGGAGGTGTCGTGGGTGACCCCGGTGACCAGGATCCGCTTGCCGTCGAGGAGCGAGGACTTGTCCAGCGCCATGTCAGTGCCCCATCCCGAGACCGCCGTCGACAGGGATCACGGCCCCCGTCACGTAGGCCGCTCCGTCACTCGCCAACCAGGTCACCGCGCTCGCCACCTCCGCCGGGTCGGCGTACCGCCCCAGCGGGATCCGGCCGCGGATCCCCTCCTTCAGGTCCTCGTCCAGCACCGCGGTCATGTCGGTGTCGACGTAGCCGGGCGCGACCACGTTGGCCGTGATCGACCGGGACCCGAGCTCGCGCGCCAGCGACCGGGCCATGCCGATCAGGCCGGCCTTGGACGCGGCGTAGTTGACCTGGCCCGGGGAGCCGAGCGTCGCGACCACGCTGGACACGAGGATGATCCGGCCTCGGCGCAGCCGGAGCATGCCCTTCGCCGCCCGCTTCGCGAGCCGGAACGAGCCGGTGAGGTTGGTGTCGAGCACCGACGACCAGTCGTCGTCCGACATCCGCAGCAGGAGCGTGTCGGCCGTGATGCCCGCGTTGGCGACCAGCACCTCGACCGGGCCGTGGGCCTCCTCGGCGGCCTTGAACGCCGCGTCGACCGCGGCGGCATCGGTCACGTCGGCCTTGAGCTCGAGCGCGCCGTCGGGCGCTCCCCCGCTCCGGGTGGTGACGGCGACCTTGTCGCCCTGGGCCAGGAACGCCTCGGCGATCGCGCGGCCGATGCCGCGGTTGCCGCCGGTGACGAGGACGGATCGGGAGTCGCTCACGTCCCACGACGCTAGTGGGCGGCGCCGCCGCCTCTCGCCGCCGACGCGCAGCAAACTCGCGCGGATTCTTTGTGGGGTCCGCACAAAGAACCGGGCCGGCCGCTCAGGCCGCGGTCACTCGTCCTCGAGCCGGAAGCCCACCTTCATCCCGACCTGGAAGTGCTCGACCTGGCCGTCCTTGATCTGGCCCCGCACCTGCGTCACCTCGAACCAGTCGAGGTGACGGAGGGTCTGCGAGGCCCGCTCGAGCCCGTTGCGGACGGCCTGGTCGATGCCGTCGGGCGAGGTGCCGACGATCTCGGTGACGCGGTAGGTGCGGTTGCTCATGGGGTCAGGGTAGACCGGGCGCGAGGGCGCGGGGGGCGAGCGACGGTCGCACCACGGGAGGGGGGCGTAGGCTGACCCCATGTCCGACGCGCCGATCCGGATCACCACGGTCGGGTCCACTCCCCCAGGCCGACCTGGCCCGGCGCCAGCGTCGCTACATCATCTCGATGTCGATCCGGACGCTCTGCTTCATCGCCGCCGTGATCGCCGGCGTCGCTGGCCTCAACTGGCTGTGGCCGTTCTTCATCCTGGCCGCGGTCGTCCTGCCCTACGTGGCGGTCGTCAACGCCAACGCCGCCAACACCCGCACCGACGCCCTGCCGCTGACCGGCGGCGGCCGTGCCGACCGCCAGCTCGGCGCCGGCAGCCGCGCTGACGAGGAGACCGGTGAGCGCTGACCCCGGCGGTGGCCCCGACCTCTGCTCGGCGAAGGGCTGCCGCACCCCGGCCGGCTGGCAGCTGCGCTGGAACAACCCCAAGATCCACACGCCCGACCGGCGGAAGGTCTGGCTGGCCTGCGACGAGCACCGGGAGTCGCTCGAGAAGTTCCTCGGAGCCCGCGGGTTCCTGAAGGAGACCGTCGCGCACGAGGAGTGAGGGGCGGAGCGCCCCCCGCCGGGCCCACCGCCCCACCGCCCGACTCATGTGCCGCTGCCCGCCCCACCTACCGCAGATTCATCAAGGGATGCAGGCGAGCTCGCACATCCCACGCCGTACCCACCATGGGAAGCGACGACTGACCGACATACCTTGATGAATCTGCGCCCACCGGGACGAGCAACCGCCCACCGGGACGACCCCGCCCACCGCGCCGCCCCCCTCAGCCCCCGATCGCCGACATCGGCCGGTCCGGCTGGAGGAACGTCGGGTCGTCGATGCCGTGGCCGGCGGCCTTGCCGCGCATGGCGGTGAGCCAGCGGTCGGCGAGGTCGGCGTCGGTGGCGCCGGCGCGCATCGCGTGGCGCAGGTCGGACTCATGGCGGGCGAAGAGGCAGTTGCGGACCTGGCCGTCGGCGGTGAGGCGCACCCGGTCGCAGTCGCCGCAGAACGGGCGGGTGACGGAGGCGATCACGCCGACGGTGGCGGGGCCGCCGTCGACGAGGAACAGCTCGGCGGGGGCGCTGCCGCGGGGCTCGGTGGCGGGCGTGAGGTCGTAGGCGCGGTCGAGCGCGGCGAAGATCTCGTCGGCGGTGACCATCTCCTCCCGCGACCAGCCGTGCTGGGCGTCGAGCGGCATCTGCTCGATGAACCGCAGCTGGTAGCCGCGGTCGAGGCACCAGGCCAGCAGCTCGGGCGCCTGGTCGTCGTTGACGCCGCGCAGCAGCACCGCGTTGACCTTCACCGGGCCCAGCCCGGCAGCGTCGGCGGCTGCGAGGCCCTCCACCACGTCCGCGAACCGGTCGCGCCGGGTGATCTCGAGGAACGTGTCGGGGCGCACCGTGTCGAGGCTGACGTTGACCCGGTCGAGGCCGGCGCCGGCGAGGGCGCCGGCGGTGCGGGCGAGGCCGATGCCGTTGGTGGTGATCGACAGCTCCACACCGGCGTCGAGGGCACGGGTACGACGCACGATGTCGACCAGCCCGCGTCGTACGAGCGGCTCCCCGCCGGTGAACCGGACCTCCCGCACCCCGAGCCGGGTGACCGCGACGCCGATCAGCCGCACCACCTCGTCGTCGGTGAGCTGGTCGTCGCGCGGCAGCCAGTCGAGGCCCTCGGGCGGCATGCAGTAGGTGCAGCGCAGGTTGCAGCGGTCGGTCAGCGAGACCCGGAGATCGGTCGCGACCCGGCCGTAGCGGTCGATGAGCGGCTGCACCCCGCCAGCATAGGCCGGGTCCGGGTTGGCGACCGGCTGGTCATACGGTGGTGCCGTGCGTGAGTGGCTGGACCGGACCCTCGGTCCGTGGCGGTTCCTGGTGAGCCGCCGGTGGCTTCTCTTCTTCCTGTCGATCATCCTCATCGGGGTCGGCACCTGGTGGCTCGGTGAGTGGCAATTCGGCCGGCTCGACGAGCGGCGGGACAAGAACGCCGTCGTCGAGGCCAACGCCGACCGCGACCCGGTGCCGGTCGAGGAGGTGCTGGCGCCGGGCGACCCGGTCGCCGCCGACGAGGAGTGGACGGTCGTCACCGCCACCGGGGGAGTACGACGCCGCCGACTCTGTCGTCGTCCGCTACCGCACCCGCGACGGCGTCGGCGGGGTCGACGCGGTGGTCCCGCTGGTGACCGCCGACGGGACCGCGCTCCTCGTCGACCGCGGCTGGATGGCGACCGACAACCGGGCGGTCGAGCCGGAGGAGCTGCCGGCTCCCCCGGCCGGCGAGGTGACGGTCACCGGCTGGGTGCGCGCCGACGGCACCGGCGACAGCACCGAGGTGGTCGACCGGGGGACGCGGGCGATCTCGAGCGTGGCGATCGGCGAGGCGCTCGGCCGCGAGGTGTTCGGCGGGTTCGTCGACCTGCGGTCGGAGGACCCGCCGCCCGCCGAGCCGCTCGAGGCCGCCGAGCCGCCGGACCTCGGCGAGGGGCCGCACTTCTTCTACGGCCTGCAGTGGTGGTTCTTCGGCGTCCTCGCGCTCGGAGGCTTCGGCTACCTCGCCTGGGACGAGCGCCGGAACGGGCCCCGCGGCGAGCGGCGCCGGCGTACTGCCGCGACCGACGCCTAGAGGGCGCGGGTCATCCCGCCGTCGACCGGCACCATCGCGCCGGTGACGAACGATGCGGCCGGGGAGAGCAGGAACGCCGCCACTCGCCCGAACTCGGCCGGCGCGCCGTAGCGACGCAGCGGGATCCGCTCGCTCCACGCGGCCCGTGCCTGGTCCGCGTCACCGGTGGCGGCGTCGAGCTCGGCGACCCGCTCGGTGCCGACCCGGCCCGGGAGCAGCCCGTTGACCCGCACGCCCCGCGGGCCGAGCTCGTCGGCCAGGGTCTTGGCGACCATCGCCAGCCCGGGCCGCAGGCCGTTGGAGATGGCCAGGTTGGCCAACGGCTCCCCGCACGCTGGTCGAGAGGACCAGGGCGAGCGCGCCGTCGGCGCCCAGCTCGGTGCCGATGTCACGCGCCAGCCGGACCCCGCCCAGGAACACCGACTCGAAGGCACCCGTCCACTGCTCGTCGGTCGACCCGAGCACCGGCCCCCACGGCGGACCGCCCACGCTGATCAGCGCACCGTCGAGCCGGCCCCAGTGGTCACGCGCGGCGGCGACCAGCCGGCCCGGCGTCGCGGGGTCGGCGTTGTCGGCGACGACGCCGACCGCGCAGTCGCGCCCGTCGACCTGGCGGAGCGTCGTCACGGCGGCGTCGACACTGTCCTGGCTGCGCCCGGAGACCACGACGCAGGCGCCGCCGGCGACCAGCTCGTCGGCGGTCGCCCGGCCCAGGCCGCGGGTGCCGCCGGTGACGATGAAGACTCGGTCGTGCAGGTGGAGGTCCATGCCGTCGAGATTACGGCGCGCCCTCGATCGCCTCGGCGACGTGGGACACCGGGACGACGTCGGGCGCACCCTTGCGCGCGGCGTCGGCGGTCTGGTCGTCGGGCTGCCGCTGGCTCTCCCGCTCGGCCTCCACCCGCTTGAGGTAGTGGTCGATCTCCCGGTCGCGCTGCGCGGCGTCCCAGCCCAGGTGGCCGCGCACCAGGTCGGCGACGTGGGGCGCCGCCGCCACCCCGCGGTCGAACGTCTCGATCGAGACCCGCAGCCGCCGGGTGAGGATGTCGTCGAGGTGGCGCGCGCCCTCGTGGGTGACGGCGTAGACCGCCTCCACCCGCAGGTAGTCCTCGGCCCCCGGCAGCGGCTCGCCGAGCTCCGGCTCGGCCGCGACGATGTCGAGCACCTCCAGCACCAGCGACCCGTAGCGGTCGAGCAGGTGGTCCACCCGGTTGACCGCCAGCCCGGACCGCGCGGCCAGGGTCCGCCGCTGGTTGCGCAGCGCCTGGTAGCCGTCGGCGCCGACCAGCGGGACGTCCTCGGTCACGCACGGCCCGGGCTTGCGCCCGAGCACGCTCGAGCCCGTGCACCGCCTCGTCGACGGCGTCCTTCGCCATCACCCGGTACGTCGTGTACTTGCCGCCCGCGACGACCACCAGGCCCGGCACGGAGTGGGCGACCGCGTGCTCCCGGGAGAGCTTGGAGGTCGCGGCGTCCTCCCCCGCCAGCAGCGGCCGGAGGCCGGCGTAGACGCCTTCGACGTCGTCGCGGGTGAGCGGCACCGCGAGCGCCTCGTTGACCTGGCCGAGCAGGTAGTCGATGTCGCGCGAGCTGGCGGCCGGGTGGTCCTTCGACAGCTGCCAGTCGGTGTCGGTGGTGCCGATGATCCAGTGCCGCTTCCAGGGGATCACGAACAGCACGGAGGTCTCCGTGCGCAGGATCAGACCGGTCTCGCCGCGGATCCGGTCGCGCGGCACGACCAGGTGGATGCCCTTGCTCGCGCGCACCCGGAACTGGCCGCGCTCGCGGGCCATCGCCTGCGTCTCGTCAGTCCACACGCCGGTCGCGTTGATCACCTGGGCGGCGCGGACGGCGAACCGGTGGCCGGTCTCGAGGTCGACCACGTCGGCTCCGACGACCCGCTCGCTCTCCTTGAGCAGGCCGAGGACGCGGGTGCGGGGAGGCGACGTGGGCGCCGTACGTCGCCGCGGTGCGGGCGAGGAACATCGTGTGCCGCGCGTCGTCGACCTGGGCGTCGTAGTAGCGGATCGCCCCCACCAGTGCGTCCTTGCGCAGCGACGGGAACGCCTTGCGGGCGCCGTGGCGGGTCAGGTGCCGGTGCAGCGGCGTGCGGTCGCCGAAGCCGCCGGCACGCGACATCGCGTCGTAGAGGGCGACCCCGGAGCCGGCGTACCACCGCTCCCAGCCGCGCCGCTTGAGCGGGTAGAGGAACGGCACCGGCCGCACCAGGTGCGGCGCCAGCCGCTGCATCAGCAGGCCGCGCTCCCGCAGCGCCTCGGCGACCAGACGGAAGTCGAGCATCTCGAGGTAGCGCAGGCCGCCGTGCACCAGCTTGGAGCTGCGGCTGGAGGTCCCGGACGCGAAGTCCCGGGCCTCGACCAGCCCCACCTCGAGACCTCTAGTGGCGGCGTCGAGGGCCGCACCGCAGCCCACCACGCCGCCGCCGATCACCAGCACGTCGAGCTCGCGGTCCGCGAGGCGTCGGAGGGCGGCGCTGCGGGCCCGGGGCGAGAGGGCGGCCGGCTTCATGGAGGTCAGTCTTGCCGATCCTGGTCGAGGATCCACCTGCCCATGCCCGGGGTGATGAAGTGGAGCGCTCCCCCGGCCTCGCGGTAGATCGTCCCCTTGCGGAGCAGCCGGGCCCGCAGGTAGGACACGCTGGTGACCGGTACGCCGAGCTCGGCGGCGACGGCGCCACCCTTCGGCACCTCGCCCCTCGCGGCGACGGCGGCCATCGCCTGCAGGTACTCCTGCTCGCGTGGGCTGGCGTCGTCCCAGCGGCTCCGGAACAGGTGGGCGAGGTCGGCCTCGATCCGCGGCACGGCCTGCCGCGCGTGGTCGACGCCGATCGAGCGGCTGCCGTGGGAGGCCCGCCAGGCGAAGTGGCCCGCGACCTGCAGGGCGTAGGGATAGCCGCCCGCGTGGCCGAGCAGCAGGTCCGCGGCGTCGGGCGTCATCGGGCGGCCGGCCTGCTGGGCGGGACCGACGAGCGCCTCACGGGCCTCGGTGGGCGGCAGGGTGTCGAGGTCGTGCCACTCCGCCCGCTCGAGGTAGGTCGGCAGCCGCCGCCGACCCCGGTTGTTGCGCAGGGTCGGGAGCGCCGCGAGGGCGAGGACCACCGGCCACCCCTGCGGCACGTGCTCCTGGAACGTGCCGCACAGCAGCGCGAGCTCCTCGGGAGCGGCGTTGTGCACCTCGTCGACCGTGATCACCAGCCCGGCACCGGCGTCGACGGCTGCGGCCATCGTCGTCCGGAGCACCGCGTCCAGCCCGTCGTCCGACCGCGCGTCCGCGGCTGCCTCGAGCTGCACCTCGCCGCCGATGCCGAACGCGTGCGCCTCGACCTTCCCGCCGGTGACCCGGGGCCGGCGCCGCGGCTCCCGCGGCTCGGTCCCGGCGAGCAGCTGGGCAGCGTCCCGCAGCCGCGACCCCAGCTCGACGAGCATCCGGCCGCCGACCTTGACCTCGACGTGCACCGCCGGCCACGAGTGGCGTTCGGCAGCGAGCTCGGCGATCTCGCCGAGGGTGACGGTCTTGCCCACGCCCCGCGGACCGAGCAGGATCAGCGGCCGCGGTGTGCGGCCGTCGTACGCCGCGATCTCCAGCGCCTCCGCCGCCCCGTCGAGCACGTCGGAGCGGCCCGCGAAGACGACCGGCGGCTGGTTGAACCCGGGCCGGTAGGGGTTCGGCTGACGATCGGCCACGACGGTCTCCTCCGGCTCTGGCACGTTGGAGCAACTATAGCCAACCCCTCCGCTTTATAGCGCGTTATAGCAGGAGGTTCAGTCCTCCAGCTCGGCCCAGCCCAGCGTCCGCTCGACCGCCTTCTTCCAGCGCCGGTAGCCGTCCTCGCGGCGCGCCTCGTCCCACCGGGGCTCCCAGCGGCGGTCCTCCGACCAGTTGCGGCGCAGCTCGTCGGTGTCGCTCCAGAACCCCACCGAGAGCCCGGCGGCGTACGCCGCTCCGAGCGCGGTGGTCTCCGAGACCACCGGCCGGCTCACCGGCACGCCCAGCACGTCGGCCTGGATCTGCATGCAGAGCTCGTTGGCGGTGACCCCGCCGTCGACCTTGAGCACCTCCAGCTCCACACCGGAGTCCGCGCACATCGCCTCCGCCACGTCGCGCGACTGGTAGCAGATCGCCTCCAGCGTCGCCCGCGCCAGGTGCGCGTTGGTGTTGTAGCGCGACAGCCCCACGATCGCGCCGCGGGCGTCGGAGCGCCAGTAGGGCGCGAACAGGCCCGAGAAAGCGGGCACGAAGTAGACGCCGCCGTTGTCGTCGACCTGACGGGCCAGGCTCTCGGACTCGCTCGCCCCGCTGATGATCCCGAGCTGGTCGCGCAGCCACTGCACCGCCGAGCCCGTGACGGCGATCGACCCCTCGAGCGCGTAGACGCAGGGCTGGTCGCCGAGCTGGTAGGCCGGCGTCGTCAGCAGGCCCGACCTCGAGCGGACGATCTCGGTGCCGGTGTTGAGCAGCATGAAGTTGCCGGTGCCGTAGGTGTTCTTGCCCTCCCCCGGCGCGAAGCAGACCTGACCCACGGTGGCCGCCTGCTGGTCGCCGAGGATGCCGGCCAGCGGCACTTCGCCGCCGAACGGCCCGCGGGTGCGGGTGAGGCCGTGCGGTCCGCTCGCGGTCGACGCCGAGGACTCCCCGGATCGCCGGCAGCATCGCCCGGGGCACGTCGAAGAAGCCGAGCAGCTCCTCGTCCCAGTCGAGGGTCTCCAGGTCCATCATCATGGTGCGGCTGGCGTTGGTGACGTCGGTGACGTGCACCCCGCCGTCGGTGCCGCCGGTGAGGTGCCACAGCAGCCAGGTGTCGGCCGTGCCGAAGAGCGCGTCGCCCCGCTCGGCCGCGTCGCGCACGCCGTCGACGTTCTCCAGGATCCACTGCAGCTTGCCGCCAGCGAAGTACGTCGCCGGCGGCAGGCCGGCGCGCTGCCGGATCACGTCGCCGCGGCCGTCGCGGTCGAGCGCGGCGGCGATCGCGTCGGTGCGGGTGTCCTGCCACACGATCGCGTTGTGGAGCGGCCGCCCGGTGCGGCGGTCCCAGACGAAGGTCGTCTCGCGCTGGTTGGTGATGCCGACGGCCACCAGGTCGTCGGCCGACAGCCGGGCCTTCCCGAGCGCGGTCTGCACCACCGCCGAGGTCCGCTCCCAGATCTCGACCGGGTTGTGCTCCACCCACCCGGCTCGCGGCAGCACCTGCTCGTGCTCGAGCTGGTGGCGGGCGACCTCGGCGCCGTCGTGGTCGAACACCATGAACCGGGTGCTGGTCGTGCCCTGGTCGATCGCTCCGACGAACTCCGCCATGGGGGCCACTCTGGCAGATCGCGGGCGGGCGCCGGCGGTTCCGGTGTGGCAGGGGGGATGCGGGGGGTACCGGACCACTTTCCCACCCCCGAGCTGGAGGCAACATGACCACGAGCGACTACGGGGCGGCCGGCTCCGACAGCGGCGTCACCGACAAGGCACAACAGGCAGCGAGCACAGCCACCGAGCAGGGCAAGCACGTGGCGGGCGTGGCCAAGGAGGAGGCGCAGGGCGTCGCCGCCGAGGCGGCCGAGCACGCGTCCGACCTGTTCCAGGAGGCCCGCTCGCAGATCGAGGAGCAGTCGCGCACCCAGCTGGACCGGTTGGTCGGCACCTTGCAGTCGCTGGCCGACGACCTCGAGCAGATGGCCCGGGGAGACGGCGCGGGCGCCGGCATGGCGCAGACCCTCGTGACCGAGGTCAGCGACCGGGCGCGGACGCTCGGCTCCCAGATGGAGGGCCGCCAGCCCGGCGAGGTGCTCGACCAGGTCCGCGACTTCGCGCGGCGGCGCCCCGGCACGTTCCTGCTGGGCGCCCTCGCCGCCGGGGTCGTCGCCGGACGGCTCACCCGGGCGGCGAAGGACGGCGGCGGGTCCAGCGGCACCGGCGGCACCGGGAGCACCGGCGGCACCGGCAGCACGGCCGGTGGGACCACCGGCGCGCCCCCTCACCGCCCCCGGTGACCTGCCCAGCTCCGGCCCGGGCCTGACCGACCCGGTGCAGCAGACCGGCACCGCGGCCGACGACCCGCTGAGCGGCACCGGCGCCCCGCCGACCGACGTGGTCTACCCCGAGGGCAGCGGCAGGGGGACGGCATGACCGCAACGCCGTCGGGACCGCCGCCGGACGGGGCCGGCGTCGGCGATCCGGGTGCAGCCGGCGACCGGTCGCTCGGCGAGATCGTCGGCGCCGTCGCCGACGACCTGACCACGCTCGTCAAGCAGGAGCTGGAGCTGGCCAAGTCCGAGGCGAAGGCCGAGGCGGCCAAGGCGGGGAAGGGCGCCGGCCTGCTCGGCGGCGCCGGGGCGGCGGGCTACCTGGCCCTGCTGTTCACCTCGCTGGCGCTGATGTTCCTGCTCGACAGCTGGATGCCCGTCGGGTGGGCGGCGCTCATCGTCGGCGCCCTCTGGGGCGTGGCAGCGGCGGTGATGGCCATGAGCGGGCGCAAGGAGCTCAAGTCGATGAACAAGCTCGAGTCGACGCAGCAGACGATCAAGGAGGACGTGGCATGGGCCAAGCAGCTGAAGAACGGATGACGGAGGAGATCGCGACCACGCGGGAGAGCCTCACCCGCGACGTGGACGCGCTCTACGACAAGGTGAGCCCCGGCCGGGTGGTCGAGCGCCGCAAGGCGGCGGCCCGCGACCGCGTCTCGTCACTGAAGGACCGGGTGATGGGCACCGCCCGGAGCGCCCAGGACTCCGCCCAGGGTGCGGCCGGATCGGTGACCGGCTCCGCGTCCGACGCGGTGTCGAACGTCGGCGGCACCGCCCAGCAGGCGGCCGGCGCGGTGCACCGCCAGACCGTGGGATCACCACTGGCTGCCGGCCTCGTCGCGTTCGGCGCGGGCATGGTCATCTCGGCGCTCATCCCCGCCAGCGAGAAGGAGTCGCAGGCGGCCCAGCGCCTGGTCGACACCGCCAAGGAGCACGGGCAGCCGGTCGTCGACGAGGCCAAGGCGGTCGGACAGGACGTCGGCCAGAGCCTCAAGGACAAGGCCACCGAGGCGGCCGAGGACCTGGAAGTCGTCGGCGCAGGAGTCGGCGAGGAACGTCGGCCAGGAAGGCCAGTCCGCCGCCGGCACCGTCAAGGAAGAGGCCCGGCCCGGCAGCTGATCGCCTGCCGCTTGACATGAAGTTAACTTGAAAATTGACCATGGGTGGGTCAACCCGATCTCCACCGGAAGGACCCACCCATGGTCAACGTCGCACTCGTCACCGGCGGCAGCGCAGGCCTCGGCCGCGCCCTCGTCGCAGGCCTCACCGCCCGCGGCTGGCAGGTGATCACCGACGCCCGGGACGCCGACCGCCTCGCCACCCTGTCCGACCTCCCCCGCGCCGACCTCGTCACCGCGGTCGCCGGCGACGTCACCGACGCCGATCACCGGGAGGCGCTGCGGGCGGCGGTGCAGGCGCACGGGCGGCTCGACCTCCTGGTGCACAACGCCGGGACGCTCGGCCCGGCGACCGGCGACTCGGCGTACCGCCTGCTGTCCGACGTCCGGCCCGAGGACCTGCAGCACGTCCTCCGCAGCAACGTCGGCGCACCGCTGGTGCTGACCTCGCTGCTCCTCCCCCAGCTCACCGCGTCCGGCGGCGTGCTGATGTCGATCTCGTCCGACGCCGCTGTCGACCACTACCCCGGGTGGGGGGCTCTACAGCGCCTCGAAGGCGGCGCTCGACCACGTCACGCTCACCTTCGCCGCGGAGAACGAGGCGATCACGGCGTACGCCGTCGACCCGGGCGACATGCGCACCGACATGCACCAGCGGTGGTTCCCGGGCGAGGACATCTCCGACCGACCGCTGCCCGAGACCGTGGTGCCCAGGCTGCTCGGCCTGCTCGAGCGCCGGCCACCGTCGGGCCGGTACCGCGCAGCCGACGTGCCCGCCGTCCGTGACGACGTCGAGGCGGGTGTCTGACGTGCCGCTGCTCGCCGAGCGCCCGACGACCACGTTCACCGCCCCGCAGCGCCGGTTCGCGCCGGCCCCGCCCGAGCGACGCGGTGTCGCGCGCGACGGCGTGCGGCTGCTCGTCGCCGGCGGGCGGGGGGCTCACACACACGACCTTCGCCCATCTCGGCGACCACCTGCGCGCGGGCGACGTCGTCGTGGTCAACGACTCCGCCACCGTGGCCGGACAGCTCGACGCGACGTCGACCCGGCACGGGCCGGTCGTCGTGCACCTCGCCACTCCCCTCGACGACGGGACCTGGGTGGTCGAGCTGCGCACCGCGCCGGACGCCGACCGTGCGGTCCTGGACGCCCGTGCCGGCGACCGGATCGACATCGCCGCCGGGACGGCGTCGCTGCGCCTCTCGGCGCCCTACCCCGAGCCGGGTTCGTCGCCGACCGGCCGGGGCGACCGGCTCTGGCGCGCCGAGACCGAGTACGACCTCGCGGCGGTCGCGGCGCGCTACGGCCGTCCGATCTCCTACGGCTACCTGGCGGACCGCTACCCGCTGGCCGACTACCTGACCGTCTTCGGGCGCCGGCCGGGCAGCGCCGAGATGCCGTCCGCCGGGCGCCCGTTCACCACCGAGCTGGTCACCGGGCTGGTCGCCCGGGGCGTGCACGTCGTGCCGGTCACGCTCCACACGGGGGTCTCCTCCCAGGAGGCGGGCGAGGCTCCGCAACCGGAGCGGTTCGAGGTGACCGCAGCGAGTGCGGCGGTCGTCAACGCCGCGCGGGCCGACGGGGGGCGGGTCGTGGCCGTGGGCACCACGGTGACGCGGGCCCTGGAGTCGGCGGTGGAACCGGCCGACGGCGGCGGTGGCTCCCCGCGGATGGTCGCGCGCCGCGGCTGGACGACGCGGGTCGTGACACCGGCCGACCCGCCGCAGGTCGTCGACGGGCTGGTCACCGGGTGGCACGACCCGGAGGCGTCGCACCTGCTGCTGGTCGAGGCCGTCGCCGGCGCCGACCTCACCCGGCGGGCCTACGCCGCGGCGGTCGAGGAGGGATACCTGTGGCACGAGTTCGGCGACTCCTGCCTCCTCCTTCCGTAGGGGGTGGCCTCGGGGAGATTCCCGATGGCACCTTGTCGGTGCGTTCGGGCAGGCTGGTCGCATGACGACGGCTACTTCTGCCCCGGCCGCGGCCCGGGCGGTCGACCTCCGCAAGACCTACGGCGCCGGCGACTCCGCCGTGCACGCGCTCGACGGCGTGACCGTCGAGCTCGCGAGCGGGCAGTTCACCGCCATCATGGGCCCGTCGGGCTCGGGCAAGTCGACGTTGATGCACTGCCTCGCGGGCCTCGACTCCCCCGACCTCGGGCGAGGTCTTCGTCGGCGAGACCGCGCTCGGCCACCTCGGCGACAAGGAGCTCACCCGGCTGCGCCGCGAGCAGGTCGGCTTCGTCTTCCAGGCGTTCAACCTGATCCCCACGCTGACCGCCCGCGAGAACATCGTGCTCCCGCTGAGCCTGGCCGGTCGCAAGCCCGACCCTGCGTGGTTCGACACCGTGATCGACGCCGTCGGGCTGCGCGACCGGCTCGGGCACCGCCCCAACGAGATGTCGGGCGGCCAGCAGCAGCGCGTCGCCTGCGCACGCGCGCTCGTCACGCGACCGTCGATCGTGTTCGCCGACGAGCCCACCGGCAACCTCGACAGCACGTCCGGCGCCGAGGTGCTGTCGTTCCTGCGGCGCAGCGTCGACGACTTCGGGCAGACGATCGTGATGGTCACCCACGACGCCGTCGCGGCGTCGTACTGCGACCGCGTGGTGTTCCTGGCCGACGGCCGGGTGGTCGACGAGATCACCTCCCCCGAGCGGGAGCAGATCCTCGAGCACATGACCTCCCTCCAGGCCGCCGCGGCTGCGCGCTCCGGGGCGGTCTGACGTGCTCCGACTGACCCTGCGCAACCTGTTCGCGCGCAAGCTGCGCCTGCTCATGAGCGGGCTCGCCGTCGTGCTCGGGGTGGCGTTCCTGTCGGGCGTCCTCGTCTTCAGCAACGGCCTGTCCAGCACGTTCGACGGCATCATCAACGGCTCGACGCCCGACGGGATCGTCCGCTCGGAGGTGTCGCAGGAGCTCGCCGAGTCGGCGCTCTCCACCAGCGCGGCCACGCTGTCGCCCGAGCTGGTCGACGAGCTCGAGACGCTGCCCGAGGTCGAGCGCGCCGACGGCGACGTCGTCGGCTTCGGCATGAGCCTGCTCGCCGACGACGGCACGGTCGTCGGCGGCACCGGCGCCCCGACGTTGGCCTTCAACTACCACGACGCCCCCAACATGGCGGGCGAGCCGATCCTCGAGCTCGAGAGCGGCCGGTGGCCCGAGGCGCCGGGCGAGGTGGTGCTCGACTCCGGGGCGGCCCACAACGGCGGCTACGAGCTCGGCGACGAGGTCGGGCTGCTGGCCCCGTTCGGCGACCCGCAGCGGAGCGCGACCCTCGTCGGCACGGCGGAGTTCAACGGCGGCGGCACCGCCGGCGCGACGCTCCTGATCTTCGACACCGAGGGCGCGCAGGACCTGTTCCTCCAGGGCGAGGACCAGTTCAACCAGATCACGCTGACCGCCGCCGACGGCGTCAGCCAGCGCGAGCTGGCCGATGCCGCCGCGGCCGTGGTGCCGGCCGGCTTCGAGGCGGTCACCGGCGACAAGGTGGCCGACGAGCAGCAGGACGCGTTCGGCGTCTTCCTCGACGTCATCGAGATCTTCCTGCTGGTGTTCGCGATCATCGCCGTCATCGTCGGCGGGTTCATCATCGTCAACACCTTCTCGATCCTCGTCGCGCAGCGCACCCGTGAGTCCGCGCTCCTGCGGGCACTCGGCGCGTCACGGGGACAGGTCACCCGGTCCGTCATGGTCGAGGCGCTCGTCCTGTCGGTGCTCGCGTCGACGCTCGGGATCGCGCTCGGCCTGCTGCTCGCCCGCGCCCTCGCCGCGACCTTCCGCGCCGTGGGCCTCGACATCGCCGGCGACGCCCTGCAGCTCACCACCGGAGCGGTGGTCACCAGCTACGTCGTCGGCATCCTGGTCACCGTGGTCGCCGCCTTTCGTGCCGGCCCGGCGGGCCGGCCGGGTCGCGCCCGTCGCCGCGATGCGGATGGACTCCGCGACGACCCGCGGCTCGATGCGGAGGCGCACCCTGATCGGAGCCGTGGTCCTCGTGATCGGCGCCGGCCTCGTGGCGGTCGGGCTCGGCGACGCCCCCAGCTCCGACGCCGCCTGGATCGGCGCCGGCGCCGTGCTGTGGATCCTGACCATCGCGGTGATCAGCCCCGTGGTGGGGCGCCCCGTCGTCGTCGCCTGCCGCGCGCTCTTCTCGCGGGCGTTCGGCGCACCGGGCCGGCTCGCCGGCGAGAACGCCCTCCGCGACCCGCGCCGCACCGGGGCGACGGCCTCGGCACTGATGATCGGCCTCGCGCTGGTGTCGACGATCGGCGTGCTCGCCGCCTCCCTGAACAAGTCGGTGACCGACCTGGTGGACGAGCAGTTCACCGCCGACTTCCTCGTCCAGACCACGACGTTCACGCCGTTCACGACCGAGATCGGCGACTCCTTCGAGGACGTCGAGGGCGTCGAGGTCGTCAGCCGGCAGCAGAGCCTCGGTGCCCAGCTCGACGGCGACGGGGTGAGTGTGGTCGGCAACGACGAGTCGTTCGCCGAGATCTACGACCTCGACGTCGTCGAGGGCCGGGCCGTGCCGCGGGGGCCGAGGCCGTCCTCGACGACTGGTTCGCCGAGGACAACGACCTCGCCGTCGGCGACCGGCTCGACCTCCGGCTCGCGGCAGCGGGTCGGCTCGACGTCGAGGTGGTCGGCATCGTGGGGTCCAGCGAGGTGACCGGCCCGATCACCGTGCCGCTCGACCAGCTCACGAAGGCCGGCGTGCCGCGCCAGGACTCCGCGATCAGCATCACGGTCGAGCCGGGTGCCGACGTCGACGCGGTCGGCGAGGCGCTCGACGACGCCGCGGCGTCGGTGCCGATCGTCGGCGTCTACGACAAGGGAGGAGTTCGGCGACGAGATCCGCGGGCAGGTCAACCAGCTGCTCTACATGATCTACGGCCTGTTGGCGCTGGCGATCGTGATCGCCGTCATCGGCATCGTGAACACGCTCGGCCTCAGCGTGATCGAGCGCACCCGCGAGATCGGCCTGCTCCGTGCGATCGGCATGAGCCGGGCCGCGCTGCGCCGAATGATCACCCTCGAGTCGGTGGTGATCGCGGTGCTCGGCGCCGTGCTCGGCCTGGTGCTCGGCCTGCTGATCGGGGTCCTGCTGCGCGAGTCGCTCAAGGACGACCTCACCAGCCTCGGGCTCCCGCTCACCCAGCTCGTGCTGTTCCTCGCCGTCGCCGTGGTCGTGGGCGTGCTCGCGGCGGTGGTGCCCGCGATCCGTGCCTCCCGGCTCAACGTGCTGGAGGCGATCGGCACCGAGTAGCGGTCTCGCGTCAGGCGAGCGCGACCAAGTCGGCGTACTCCACGTTCCAGAGGTCCTCGACGCCGTCGGGCAGGATCAGCACCCGGTCGGGCTCGAGCGCGTGCACGGCGCCCTCGTCGTGGGTGACCAGCACGATCGCGCCTTCGTAGGAGCGGATCGCGGCGAGCACCTCCTCGCGCGAGGCGGGGTCGAGGTTGTTGGTGGGCTCGTCGAGCAGCAGCACGTTGGCCGAGGACACGACGAGCGCCGCGAGTGCGAGCCGCGTCTTCTCACCGCCCGAGAGGACCCCTGCCGGCTTGTGCACGTCGTCGCCGCTGAACAGGAACGACCCGAGCACCGAGCGGGCCTCGGTGTCGGTGAGGTCCGGGGCCGACGACCGCATGTTCTCGAGCACCGTGCGCCCGACGTCGAGCGTCTCGTGCTCCTGCGCGTAGTAGCCGAGCTTGAGGCCGTGGCCGGGCACGACGCGGCCGGTGTCGGGCTGCTCCAGCCCGGAGAGGATGCGCAGCAGCGTGGTCTTGCCCGCGCCGTTGAGGCCGAGGACGACCACCCGGGTCCCCCGGTCGATGGCCAGGTCGACGTCGGTGAACACCTCGAGCGAGCCGTAGGACTTCGACAGCTCCTCGGCCGTCAGCGGCGTCCGGCCGCACGGTGCCGGCTTGGGGAACGCGATCCGCGCGACCCGGTCGCTCTGCCGCTCCGCCTCGACCCCCGCGAGCATCCGCTCCGCCCGCTTGAGCATCGACTGCGCCGCCTGCGCCTTGGTGGCCTTGGCGCGCATCTTGTTGGCCTGGTCGGTGAGCGACTTGGCCTTCGCCTCGGCGTTCGCCCGCTCCCGCTTCCGGCGCTTCTCGTCGGTCTCGCGCTGCTGGAGGTAGGCCGTCCAGCCCATGTTGTAGGCGTCGATCACCGCGCGGTTGGCGTCGAGGTGGAGCACCCGGTTGACGGTGGCGTCGAGCAGGTCGGTGTCGTGGCTGATCACGACCAGGCCCCCCGAGAACGCCTTGAGGAAGTCGCGCAGCCACACGATGGAGTCGGCGTCGAGGTGGTTGGTCGGCTCGTCCAGCAGCAGCGTCTCGGCGTCGGAGAACAGGATCCGCGCCAGCTCGACCCGCCGGCGCTGGCCACCCGAGAGCGTGCGCAGCGGCTGGCCCAGCAGCCGGTCGGTGATGCCGAGGCTGTGCGCGATCGTCGCGGCCTCGGCCTCGGCGGCGTACCCGCCTCCGGCGTGCAGCTCCGCGTCGGCCCGCTCGTAGCGGCGCATCGCGCGCTCACGGGTGGTCGGGTCGTCGCTGCCCATCTCGACCTCGGCCGCACGCAGGCGGCGTACGACGTCGTCGAGCCCGCGCGCGGACAGGATCCGCTCGCGGGCGAGCTGGTCGGGGTCGCCGGAGCGGGGGTCCTGCGGGAGGTAGCCCACCTCCCCCGTCGACGTGACCGAGCCACCGGCGGGCAACGCCTCGCCGGCGAGGATCTTGGTGAGGGTCGTCTTCCCCGCGCCGTTGCGACCGACCAGGCCGACCTTGTCGCCGGCGGCCACACGGAAGGTGACGTTCTCCATCAGGAGCCGGGCACCGGCCCGGACCTCGAGCTGGTGGACCGTGATCATGACCGCACCAGTCTCCCACGGGCGTCGGTCCCGCCCGAAAAACGCCGGTTGTCTAGGCTCCGAGCATGGTGCGGTTCAACCCGAGGGCCCGGCTCGACCGGTCACGTGTCCGGGACACCGGCTCCCGCGGCGGCGGGTACGGCGGCCGGGGCATGCGGCTGCCGATCCCGGGCGGAGCGGGCGCCAAGGGTGGCCTCGGCGGGATCGTGCTCGTGATCGCGTTCGTCGTGCTCGCCCAGGTCACCGGCATCAACCCGTTCGCCGGCGCGGCGTACGACCCGAGCCGGCTCGCCGACGCCGACGACACCGGTCGCTACGACCACTGCGAGACCGGTGAGGACGCCAACGCCGACCACGACTGCGCCCGGGTGGCCGTCGAGAACTCGCTCACCGACTTCTGGGAGGGAGCCCTCGGCGGCGACTTCCGGCCGATCGAGAGCCTGACCACGTTCGGTGGGTCGGTCGGCACGCAGTGCGGCGGCGCCGACTCCTCGGTCGGGCCGTTCTACTGCCCGGCGGACGAGTCGGTCTACCTCGACACCACGTTCTTCGACCAGGTCCTCGAGCGCCAGCTCGGCGGGCCCGACGGCGGGTTCGTCGAGTTCTACGTGCTCGCCCACGAGTACGGCCACCACATCTCGAACCTGCTCGGCTTCATGGGGCAGGTGCGCACCCAGGAGACCGGCCCCACCTCGCCGGGCGTCCGGCTCGAGCTGCAGGCCGACTGCTACGCCGGCCTCTGGACGCAGCACGCGACCACCACCGAGGACGCCGCCGGCGAGGTGCTGCTCGTCGACCTCAGCGAGCGCGACATCGACCTCGCCATCAAGGCCGCCGAGGCGGTGGGCGACGACTCCATCCAGCGCAAGACCCAGGGCCAGGTGACCGAGGAGTCGTGGACACACGGGTCCGCCGCCCAGCGCAAGCACTGGTTCCTCGTGGGCTACGAGCAGGGCGACGTGCAGGCGTGCGACACGTTCGCCGCGTCCGAGGCCGAGGTGCTGGGGCGGTAGCGCTCCCGCGCCGCCCCCCGCTATAGCTCGAGCAGCGCCTCGATGTGGGGGAACTGCCGCTGCAGCGCCCGCAGGTGCGGCGCCACCGACGGGTGGCGGTACTTGGCCGCGAGCGCACCCTCCCCCGCGGCCGCGCGGGCGAGTGCCCACTCGGCGCGGCTGAGCGCGGTGTAGACGGCGACCACCCTCGCCCCGAGCACCACCTCGTCGCGGCCGGCCGCGTCGTCGGGCAGGCCGAGCAGGAAGGCGTCGAGCAGCGGCTCGAACTCCTCCCGCGCCGACAGCGACAGGTAGCCGAGGTCGCCGCCGACCGGCCCGGTCCCGAGCGTCCCCCAGTCGATCGCCACCGCCTCGTCGCCCTCGCGTCCGGGGATGTTCGTGGCCGTGGGGTCGCCGTGCTGCGGCACCTGCGGGAGGCCGTCGAGCAGGTCGAGCATCGTGCCGCGGTGACGCCACAGGTGGTCGGCCACGTCGGCGACGCTCGTGCGAGCCAGCGTCGGCCAGCCGCCGCGGTCGGCCACCCGCTGCAGCCGGTCGCGGAGCAGGTGGCGGGCGAGGAACCGCGGCCGGGGCAGGTCGGCACCGGCGAACCGGCCGAGGGACACCGCGAGGAACAGGCCGCTCGCGGCGGCGTCCTCCACCCAGTCCCGCACGATCGTGATGCCGTGCGGGTCCTCCTCGACGGACGCGCGGGCGCCGCGCAGCCCGGGCGTCGCGTCCACGAGCCCGGTGGAGACCACGTCGGCCTCCCGCCGCCAGTAGCCGACGTGCTCGGGGTCGGACAGGGCTGCCGGGTCGCCGGGCTCGGGCGCCGCCAGCCGCTTGACGACCACCGGCCGGCCGCCGAGCGCCGTGCGCCAGACGCCCACGGTGGACGTCCCGGTGCCTCCCGGGAGCGCCACCCAGCCGGGCTCGGGCTGCCACATGGTCAGCGAAACTAGCCGATGTCGCGCCGGCGGAACGCCATTTGGCCCGCCACGGAGAGGCCTGCGGCGACCGCGGCGACCGTCGCCACGGGCACCGGGTCGACGTCCTCGGCCGGCACCAACGGCATCCACTCGAACGGCGACAGGTCGCGCAGCCACCCCGGCAGCTGCAGCGCCTCCCCCGAAGACCAGGACGACCACGGCGAGCACGAGGGGAAGCCAGGCGAGCAGCAGCAGCCGCGGGAGAAGCCCGTGGAGCAGCCGGGCAGCCGCGCTGAGCACGAGGACGGGCACGACGTACGCGAGTGCCGGGAGGCCGAGCCGCACGACGGCGCCACCGTCGCCGGTGACGAGCGCGTAGCCGGCGCCCAGGCCGAGGCCGGCACCCGCGAGCACGACGACGGTGCCGAGCACGGTCACGACGACGTGGCCGGCCAACCAGGCGGTCCGCGGGAGCGCGGTCGCGAGCAGCACCTCGGCGTGGCCCGCTTCCTCCTCGGCCCGGGGACGGAGGGCCGAGGACACGGCGAAGCCGGCGCTGATCAGGGCGAGCATCACCAGTGCCGTGGCGTAGAACCCGTCGACGAGCCCGCCGGTGCCCCCGCCGGCCATCACGTCGCGGGCCAGTCCGCCGTCACCGAGGACGTCCTCGACGCTGTCGCCGATCGAGCCGTAGCCGAGCCCCAGCACCAGCAGGCCCAGCGTCCAGCCGGCGACCGACCCGCGTTGGAGCCGCCACGCCAGGCCGAGCCCCGACCGGAGGTCGCGTCCCGCGGTGGCGGGGCCGGGACGGGCGGCGAGGACACCGGACCCGACGTCGCGGCGCCCGAACAGGAGGTACGCCGCGGCAGCCGCCGCCACCGTCGCGGCCAGCAGGAGGAGGAGCGGCCACCAGCGCAGACCGGAGTAGGCCTGCATGGCCTGGTACCAGCCGATCGGCGAGAGCCAGCTCAGGACGCCGTTGCCCACGTCGCCCACGGCACGCAGCCCGTAGGCCACCCCGAGCACGGCGCCGGCGATGCCGTACATCGCGCGCGTGCTCTGGGTGAGCTGGGCAGCCACCAGGGCGGTGCCGCTGAACGCCCAGCCGCAGGCGGTCAGGCCAAGGCCGGTCGCCAGGCTGTCGGCGACGGGCAGCGGCATGCCTGCGAGCGGCGACTCCTGGCGGAGGGTGAGCAGGCTCAGCGCGGTGAGGAGGCCGAGCAGGAGGTTGGCGAGGAGCGAGACCAGCAGCGCGGCGGTCAGCGGCGCGTGGCGACCGATCGCCGTGCTGCGGACCAGCTCGTCGCGCCCCGACTCCTCCTCGGCCCTGGTGTGGCGGCCGACGAGGAACATGCTCATCAGCCCCGCGACCACGGCGCCGAACGCGCTGACCTGCCAGAAGACCTGGCCGCCGACGGTGTCGAGCGCCCGGGTCGGGCCGAGCATCGCGACGAACGCGGCGTTGGCGCCCATGCTGGCGGCCGCCCGGTCGAGCTCGTCCTGGGTGGCGTACAACCCGGCGAGGCTGGCGCCCTGCGACCAGTAGAGAAGCGTGCCGCCGAGGCACCACCAGAGGATCATCCAGCGGTCGCGGCGCAGGTGGCCGCGCAGCAGCGTCGCGACGCCGGTCATCCCTCGACCCGGTCGCCGTAGTGCCGCAGGAACAGCTCCTCGAGGGTCGGCGGCTGGGCGACCAGGCTCCTGATGCCGACCCGGTGCAGGGCTCCGACCGCCTCGTCGATCCGGTCGGTCTCGACCTGGAACCGGACCCGGTGTCCCTCGACCGCGAGGTCGTGCACGCCGGCGAGCCGGGCCAACCCGTCGGGCGGGGCGACGAGCTCGGCGTCGACCGAGGTCCGGGTCAGGTGCCGCAAGTCCGCGAGCGTCCCCGCCTCGACCACCCGGCCGGCGCGGATGATGCTCACCCGGTCGCACTAGCTTCTCCACCTCGGCCAGGATGTGGCTCGACAGCAGCACTGTGCCGCCGCGCTCGCGGAACCGGCCGACGTACTCCTGGAAGGTCTCCTCCATCAGCGGGTCGAGGCCGCTGGTCGGCTCGTCGAGGAGGAGCAGCTCGACGTCGGAGGCCAGCGCCGCCACGAGGGCGACCTTCTGCCGGTTGCCCTTGGAGTAGGTGCGACCCCCGCTTGGTCGGGTCGAGCTCGAAGCGGTCCAGCAGCTCGGCCCGGCGGCGCGGGTCGAGCCCTCCCCGCAGCCGGCCGAGCAGGTCGATCGCCTCGCCGCCGGTCAGGTTGGGCCACAGGCTGACGTCGCCCGGCACGTAGGCGAGACGACGGTGCAGCTCCGCCGCGTCGCCCCACGGGTCGCCGCCCAGCATCCGGACCGTGCCCGAGGTCCGGCGCAGCAGGCCGAGGAGGACCCGGATCGTCGTGGACTTGCCGGCGCCGTTGGGACCGAGGAAGCCGTGCACCTCCCCCGGCGCGACCGTGAGGTCGAGGCCGTCGAGGGCGCGGAACGAGCCGAACTCCTTGACCAGGTCGTGGATCTCGATGACGGGTTCGTTCGTCACTCGAGCGACGGTACAGCCCGGGGCAGGTCCGCGGCGGCTGGCAGGATTCGGCGCGTGCGGATCCAGGTCGACGACCCGCGGCGCGCCGACGTGCTCGCCCTGCTCGAGGAGCACCTCGCCGACATGCGGGCCACCTCGCCACCGGAGAGCATCCACGCCCTCGACCCCGACGCACTGGCGGTGCCGGCGATCTCGTTCTGGACGCTCCGTGACGACGGCGCCGTCCTCGGCACCGCGGCCCTGAAGGAGCTCTCCCCCACCCACGGCGAGATCAAGTCGATGCGCACGGCGTCGGGCGCCCGTCGCCGCGGCGTCGCCGCGCGCCTCCTCGACCACGTGCTCGCGGAGGCTGTGGCGCGTGGCTACGAGCGGCTCAGCCTGGAGACCGGCTCCCAGGACTTCTTCGCGCCGGCCCGGGCGCTGTACGCGTCGCGGGGCTTTGCTCCCTGCGGGCCGTTCGGGGAGTACGTGCTGGATCCGAACAGTGTGTTCATGACGGTGGAGCTGGGGTAGGTCGGCTTTCCGGACCAGGGCCGCGGTGGACGGGCGAGAGAGTCGAACCGGTCGGCCGACGCCGACGACCTACCGCCGCAAGGCCAACGGTCACGCGGGCGCGTCAGCGGCAGACCTTCCGCACACTCGCGCGGCATGCCCGCTGCTGTTGAAACCGGCGCGGAGCGCGATGCGCTCCGCACGGTCCATGTGCTCGTCGGCCTCGAGGAATCCGAACGTGCCATCGCTCAGTGCGAGAGCTGCCTTGTTGAGCGCCACCATGACGTCGACCGCGGTTCGGCAGGCGTGCAGCGACTTCTTGTTGTCCCCGTTCTCCCGTTGGAGGTCAGCGTTGTCCCGGTTGAGGGCCTCGGTGTCTTCCTTCGCGTGGTCAAGGTCTCCTTGGAGCGCCGCTGCTTCAGCACGCGCTTCGTCCCGTTCGTCCTCAAGATGAGCCTTGGTACTCGATCCGATCACAACCAGGACGCCGATAGCCACCAAGGCGAGCAGGAGCGCGACGGCAAGCGAGGCCTTGAGAACCACCTGTGGACGGTGTCGCTGGACGGGCTTCGGCGTCCACGAAGGCGGTGGGTTAGACGGCTGGGTCGTGTCGCTGCTCATTGAAAATCACTCCTGATCGGTTCGACGCTTTGCCTCGCAAGTGTTGGCAAGTGCGTGTCACACCGCCTGGCGATTGGTCGAAGCCGGTCCGAACAGCTAAGGCAACGGAGTATCCGTAGTCAGAACGGACTAGGCGAGAACCTCTGCCCCGACGATGCCGTGCTGTTGCGCTCTTCAACGTGCGGCATTCAGTGATGCACCCGAACCAGCAACCGGGTCTGTCGTACTTCGAGGGCATCAAGCTCCGCGGAGCATCTCCACAGCCGGGTCGGCTCACCCTCGGGTTGTGTCGGTGGGTTGTGTTTGTATGAACACATGTTCGAAGAGGACGTCACCACCCTCGACGCGGCGGCCACGCTGGCCGGTGTGGAGGACGACGTCCGCCTGGCCCGTGCGGTGGAGGTCCGCGCGATGCAGCGGGTGCTGCACTGGTGCGACCTGCACACCACCGACCCTCAAACCCTCCCCGGTGCGGTGCCGGTGACCCGGGGTGGAGACCGGCTGCTCCAGCTCGGCGGGGAAGGTACGCCGCCGGTCGCGCAGCTGTGCTTCACCGAGCTCGCCATCGCCCGCGCGGCCGGCGTGGTGGCCACGGAGAACTACGCCGCGGACTGCCTCGACCTGCGCCACCGCCTCCCGCTGCTGTGGACCGCGGTGCAGGCGCTGGAGGTCGAGGGCTGGCTGGCCCGCAAGATCGCCCGCCTTTCCCGCAAACTCTCCAAGGACGACGTCGGGTTGGTCGATGAGGCCGTCACCAACGCCCGCCACCAAGCCCCGGGCCGGTTGCTGGGGATCGCGGAGGCCAAGATCATCGAGGCCGACCCCGACCTGCACCACGCCAAGCTGGTCGAGGACGCCCAGCGCACCGGGGTGTGGCTCTCCAAGGTCCGCCCCGGGGAGATCGTGGAAGACACCGGCGAACCGGCCACCCGCCGGGTCACCGCCAAGCTGCCCAACGGCACCGCGATCCGCTGCCAGGAGAACATCGACGACCTCGCCCACGCCCTCCTCACCCACGCCACCCCCGAGGCCGACGGAGACCAGCTGAGCCTGGAAGAGGCCCGGCTGCAGGCCTTCGAGATGCTCACCACCGACCCCTACACCGCCATCGCCTTCCTCAACGGCCTCCAACCCCGCTCCCGACCCCGACCCGGTAGCGGAAGAGCCCGAGCCCGCGCCCGGGGCGCCGGTGCGGCCGAAGCGGAACCCGGCGACCTTGGTGGTCCACCTCGCCGCGGAGACCCTGTGCGGCTGCGGGAAGGGTGTGGCTCGCGTGGAGGACCACGGCCCCGTCCTGGTCAGCGAGCTCAGGGACCTGCTCGGTCCCGACCGCGACATCACCCTCCAACCGGTCATCGACCTCAACACCATCGAGGCCGTCAACAGCTACGAACACCCCGCCCGGATCGCACGCCGCACCCTGCTGCGCACCCACGGCGACGTCTTCCCCCACTCCACCAGCCGCGGCACCAAACGCCTCGACCTCGACCACCCCACCCCCTACCAGCCCGACGGCCCGCCCGGGCAGACCGGCGACCACAACGCCGCCCCCCTGACCCGCCGCCACCACCGCGCCAAGACCCACACCGGCTACCAGCTCCACCAGCTCGCCCTGGCCGCCTACCGCTGGATCACCCCCCACGGCCTGTGCCGCATCGTCACCCCCCACGGCACCACCACCTTCGAACCCATCCGCGGCCCCGACCACACCATCATCGGCGAGATCTACACCGACGCGCGCCTGGTCGACCTCGACCTCGTCGCCTAGCGAGCGCTGCGCGCGGCAGCTCATCCGATGGTCGTGAACCGCCGGGTCCGGGGTACCAGTCCGTGGTGAACCCGTCCTACCCCCTTCGATCCCGACCTGCACCCGCCCGGATCGGTGGCTGCCCGAGGACGATGCTCGTGGCACGAAGAGGGATGCGGGAGCGAAGCGGTTGTGTCCTTCGAGGACCATCACGGCCAGTGGCAGTCCGGTTGCCAGCAGGCTCTGGACGAGCTCGTGTCGCGCCAGGAGATCCAGCCGCTCGGCCAGGGCGCATGAGCACGCCGACGCCGGCGGGCTCGGAACCGAACGAGCTCGAGCTCTTCGACAGGCTGCCGGACAGCCTCCCGGACGGGCTGCTCGCCTGCCGCGTGTGCGGAGCACTCGTCCCAGGTCAGGGTGAGTACGCGCGCGCCCACTGGGACTGGCACGAGGCCTCCAACGGCGCGTGACGCCGAAGCCCGCCACTATGCTCCGGCACCGTGGAGATCCGCTCGCTCGCGTTCCGCACGGACCTGGCCCTGCTGCGGCTCGCAGGCTCGACCGTCGAGGACCGCGGGCAGTACGTCGCCGTGCGCACGCAGGCCAACCCGACCTTCCGCTGGGGCAACTTCGACCTGCTCGCCGTGCCGCCGGCGGCCGACGAGGTCGCGGACGTGCTGGCGCGCTACGACGCTGACCTGCCCGACGGCGACTTCCGGACTTTCGGGGTGGACGGCACCACTGACCAGGCCGCGGCGCTGGCACCGATGCTCGAGGCAGGGCTTCGGATCGACGCAGCGACGGTGATGACGGCGACGTCGGTGCACGCCCCGCCGCGCCCGAACCGGTCCGTGCAGTGCCGGACCCTGGCGACCGACGACGACTGGGCGCAGCGGGTCGAGCTGTCGGTCGCGGTCGACGCCGCCGACCCCGACGGCTCCGAAGGCGCGGGCTACCGCACCTTCGCCGAGCGACGCGCGGACGCCGATCGGGCGCTGTGCGAAGCCGGCCACGGCACGTGGTGGGGCGCCTTCGCCGGCGACCGCCTCGTCGCCTCGATGGGGCTGGTCGACGCGGGCAGCGGGCTGGCGCGCTTCCAGAGCGTCGAGACCCACCCCGACCACCGCGGACAGGGAATCGCCGGGACGCTCGTGCACCGGGTGGCGGCCCACGGGTTCGACGAGGTCGGCGCGCACACGTTGGTGATGGTCGCCGACCCCGACTATCTCGCGATCCGGGTCTACCGCTCGGTCGGCTTCACCGACACCGAGACACAGACGCAACTGGAGCAGCGTTCCCGCTGACCTCCGTGGGTCCGCGAGAACGGCGACCTGGAGCCGGTCTCGCCGCGAGAGTGCCGCGGCTATGCGTCCAGCGCCTCCGCGAGTGCGAGCAGATTCTCGAAGTGCCCGTCGAAGGCGTCGGAGTCGACGGGCGGATCACCGACCGGTCGCTGCACGTAGGCGGTCCTCATGCCGAGCGCCTGTGCTCCACGGAGATCCCAGGCGTGCGCGGCGACCATCAGGATCCGGTCTGGCGGGCACCCAGCTGCGTCGACGGCTAGTTGGTAGACCTCAGGCGCGGGCTTGTAAGCCCCGGCGTCCTCGGCTGACAGGACGAGATGCCAGCGGAGCCCGGCGTGGGCGTCGAGACGGAGGAGCGTCGCTCGACTGGCGTTCGAGAGGCCCACCACTGGGAACGCTCGACCGATCCGTTCGAGCCCCGCGACCGAGTCCTCCCACGGCTCCATGCGCTCGGCCGCGGTCGACAGTCGGTCGAGGGCGGCCGGATCAACCAGACCGATCTGGGCCGCCGCGTGTCCGGCCGCTTCGCGATCGATGACCACCGTGCTCGCGAACGGCCGATCGCCCGCTGCGATGCGTCGCTGCTCCTCGCGGACATGCGCCTGCCACACGCCGAGCATCTGGTCGACTACGGCGTCGTCGGCGCCGGGCCTCGCGTCACGGAAGGCCGCCCGTAGCCCGGCCGGCTCGTCGACCATCGTCCCGAGCACGTCGAACACGACGACGTCGATGCTGGTGGCTTCGAGCATTCGCTCTCCTCATCAAGTGGTGGCCGGAACCGGGCGCTGATGTGCCGGGTCCCAGGAGGCCTGCAAGTGTTTCCTCGTCAACATCTTCTGCACGTGTCCGTCACACGTTCTCGACGACCACCCGCACCGACTGCGCGTCCGCGATCGCCGCCTCGAGCACCGCACGCCGCGGGTCGGGGACCGCGAGCCACGGGCCGACGACCGTCACGCCCGCCAGCCGCGGATCGGCGAGCACCTCGGCGACGGCGGACCGGTTGCCGCCCGTCACCACCACCGGTGCACCCTCGAGGACCCGGGCCGCGTGGTCGGCTGCCGCGCGGTAGGCGTCGCGCGCCTGGTTGCCGCGGCGACGGGCGAACCGCTGCTGCGACTGGCCACCGGCCTTCGTGCGGCCCTGGACGTGCCGCTGCCCCACCTTCGACCCCACCAGACGGTCGCCGGCGAGGCGGGCGACGGCGAAGCCGCCCTTGCGCACCAGCAGCACCCCCCAGGCCGGGGGCGGCGCGGCGGTCGCGGCGAAGGCAGCGACGTCGGGCGGGCCGTCGTACGCCGCGTCGAACGGGAGGCCGGCCGCGAACCACGATCCGTCGGCCGCGCTCCCCCGCAGCCGGCCGTCCACCACCGTCAGCTCCGTCGCGCCGTGCCGCCAGGTGAAGTTGTCCACCCACCGTGCCCACCGCGGGACGGGCACGAGGACGTCAGGCACGGGCCGACGGTAGCCGGTCGGCGCCGCTCAGCCGTCGACCCCCACCAGCCCCAGCAGCAGGTCGCGCACGTCGGTGGCGGCGACCCGGTCGCCGAACGCCCCCGGCCGGTCGCAGAGGATCACCGGGGCGTCCTCGTCGCGGGCAGGGAGCCGGCCGTGGGTGCCGCGCACGGGCGCCGGGTCGAGCGGCACCACCTTCATCGCGTAGCGCAGGCCCGCCATCTTCCGGGCCAGGGTGAGCGCGGCCTTCACCTTCACCGCGCGGTCCTCCGGGTCGAAGAACAGCTCCGCCGGGTCGTAGCCGGGCTTGCGGTGGATCTCGACACCGCGCGCGAAGTCCGGCGCCCGGTCGTCGTCGTCCCAGTAGTAGTAGGTGAACCAGGCCGTCGGCTCCGCCACCAGCACCAGCTCGCCGGACCGCTCGTGGTCGAGGCCGTACGCCGCCTGGCCCTCGCGGTCGAGCACCTCGGCCACCCCGGAGAGCCCGGCGCACAGCTTGCGCACCTGCTCGAGGTCGGCGGGGTCGTCGACGTAGACGTGGGCGACCTGGTGGTCGGCGACGGCGAACGCGCGCGACGTCCACGGGTCGAGGTACTCCATGCCGTCCTGCGTGTACACCTCCAGCAGGCCCTCCGCGCGCAGGGCGCGGTTGACGTCGACCGGCGTGTCGGCGGCGGTGATGCCGTACTCCGACAGCACGACGACTGTCGCGCCGGCGGCCTTCGCGTCGTCGAGCAGCGGGGCGAGCGCGGCGTCGACCTCGGCGGCGGCACGGCGCGCCTCCGGTGCATCGGGGCCGAACCGCTGCAGGTCGTAGTCGAGGTGCGGGAGGTAGACCATCGTCAGGTCCGCCCGCGGCAGCAGCCTACGAGCCGCGCCGACGATCCACTCGCTGGACTTGATCGAGGCCGTCGGGCCCCAGTACTGGAACAGCGGGAACTCACCCAGCTCGCCCACGAGCTCGTCGTGCAGTGCCGGCGGGCGGGTGTAGCAGTCGGGCGCCTTCTTGCCGTCGGCGTAGTAGATCGGGCGCGGGGTGACCGTCCAGTCGGTCGTCGCGCCCATCGCGTACCACCAGCAGACGTTGGCCACCTTGTAGTCCGGCCGTGACCTGCGGATCGTCTCCCACACCTTCTCGCCCTGCACCAGCTTGTTGTGCTGACGCCAGAGGAAGACCTCGCCGAGGTCGCGGAAGTACCACCCGTTGCCGACGATGCCGTGCTCGGCCGGCGTGGTCCCGGTGAGGATCGTCGACTGCACCGAGCAGGTGACGGCGGGCAGCACCGTCTCGAGCACGGCCTGCGAGCCGGCCTGCGCGAGGCCGCGCAGGCGGGGCATGTGCTGGAGCAGGTCGGGGGTGAGGCCGACGACGTCGACCAGCAGCAGCTTGGGGGTGGGAGCGGGCACGGTTCCTCCTCGTGGCGGTGCTCAGCAGGGGGTCAGGCCGAGGGCCACGAGCTCGTCGCGGACCCAGGCGAGCTCGGCGGCCAGGCCGGCGGCCAGGGCGTCGTCGTCGGCCGGTGCGCCGTCGGGCAGCACCGACCAGGTGTAGGTCTCGACCTCGAGGTGCCGCACCCGCGCGGTCGCGCCGCCGAGCAGCGCCCGCAGCGACGCACGCAGGTCGTCGCGGCTGTTGGTCAGCGGCTCCTGCGGGTCGGCGTGCACCGGCACGTGGAAGTGCACCCGCCACGGCGACGTCGGCCGCAGCGGGCGGACGCCGTCGAGCGCGTCCGGCAGGTCGTCGCGGGCCATCAGCCGGCCGCGCCCCTGCTGGCGCACCTGGTGGAGGAACCGGTCCTCGGAGTACGCCGCCAGCGCGGCGCGAGCGGCCGGGTCGGCCGGGTCGTCGACCACCAGCGCCGCGGCCGGCTGTGCCTTGACGACCGCCAGCCCGGCGTCGTCGAGCCGGCGGAGGGCGTCGGCGGCGTCCTCGAAGCCCACGGCCAGGTGGCACAGGTCGAGGCAGACGCCGATCCGGTCGCGGTCGACCTCGGCCAGCCGGCGTACGGCGTCGTCGATCGTCTCGATCGCGCAGCCCGGCTCGGGCTCCATGCCGACGACCACCCGGCGGCCGGTCGCGGCCTCGAGCTTCTCGAGGCCGTCTGCCAGCTCGGTCAGGTGCTCCATCGCGGTCCGTTGCCGGTCGCCGAGCCAGGAGGCGTGCCAGGCCAGCGGCAGCGTCGAGATGCTGCCCTCCGCGGCGTCGTCGGGCAGCAACCCGGCGAGGACCCGGGCGGCGGCGAGCGTGTAGTCCAGCCTCGACCGCTCCGCCCAGGTCGGGAGGTAGACCGCCTTCTTGACCGGACCGCTCTGGAAGTCGGCGTAGGGGAAGGCGTTGAGGGTGACGATCTCGACGCCGTGCGCCGCCAGCCTCTCGCGCACCTGCGCGACCGCCGCGGGGTCCGCGTCGAGCCGGTGCGCCGCCTCCGCCGGCAGCCACAGGCCCAGGCCGACGCGGTCGACGCCGAGGTGCGCGCGGAGCCGGTCGCCGAAGCCGGTCGCCTGCGCCACCAGGCCGTCGACGTCCTCGGCGGGGAGCGCGTTGGTGCCGTAGCCGAGGTGGACGGTGCTGCCGTCCGGGTGCCGGAACCGCACCTGCTCAGGCCCGCGCGCCGCGAAGGATCGAGTTGCCCTCGAACGTCGCCCCGGCGTCCGGCGCCGCCTCGGCGGCCTCGTCGATCATCAGCCGGCCGGACTGGCCGAAGAACTCGACCGGGTTGCGCCACAGGACCCGGTCGACGTCGTCCTCGGTGAACCCGGCCTCGAGCATGGCCCGGCCCGTCTTGGCGGTCTTGAGGGGGGTCGCTGCGACCCCAGTCGGCGGCGGAGTTGACCAGCACCCGGTCGAGGCCGCGGTCCTGGAGGATGCGAACCATCCGGTGCTCGTCCATCTTGGTGTCGGGGTAGATCGAGAACCCCATCCAGCAGCCGCTGTCGTCGACCTGGCCGACGGTCACCTCGTTGAGGTGGTCGACGACCACCATCCCCGGCGCCAGACCGGAGGCCTCGACCAGCTCGAGGGTGCGCCGGGTGCCGGCCTCCCTTGTCGCGGTGGGGCGTGTGGACCATCGCCGGGAGCCCGAACTCGACCGCCAGCTCGAGCTGGCGCGAGAACGCCTTCTCCTCGGCCTCGGTCATGGAGTCGAAGCCGACCTCGCCGACCGCCACGACGCCGTCCTTGTCGAGGTAGCGCGGCAGCAGGTCGAGCACCTCGACGCAGCGCGGGTCGTTGGCCTCCTTGGGGTTCAGCGCGATCGTGCAGTGGTGCGCGATGCCGAACTGCGCGGCCCGGAACCGCTCCCAGCCCACGAGCGAGTCGAAGTAGTCGAGGAACGAGCCGACGTTGGTGCGCGGCTGGCCCAGCCAGAACGCCGGCTCGACCAGCGCCCGGACTCCGGCGGCGTGCATGGCCTCGTAGTCGTCCGTGGTGCGCGACGTCATGTGGATGTGCGGGTCGAAGATGCGCATCTCAGGCCTCCGTGGGCTGGTGCTGGGGCTGCTCGTGCTGGGGCTGGGGACAGGCGGCGATCACGGTCGCGACGTCCGCAGGGACCTCGCGGCCGGCCGCGCGCCGTTCGCGGGCGTAACGCTCCGCCATCGCGCCGAGCTCGGCGTCGGCGCGGTCGGCCAGGCCGGCGACGTGGTCGACCGGGACCCCCGTGAAGAGGCACTTGAGCACCCCGTGGCGCCACTGGTCGATCGGCAGCCGCCGGGCGTGCTCGCCCATCGCCGCGGCGACCAGCCGGGTGTCGTTGGTGCGGAGCGCGTCGAGCAGCAGCTCCGTGCCGTCGACGCCGGCGTCGGCGGGCAGCCGGCCCAGCGCGAGCAGCACGGCCCGCTTCTCGTCGCTGTCGCCGAACCGGTAGAGCGCCGCCAGCTCGGTGCCCAGGCGGTCGGCGTCGAGCTGCTGCGCGGCGGCCGCGACCAGCTCGACCCGCACGGCGTCCTCGACGAGCACCTCGTCGCCGGGCAGCGGGCCGCGGGCGGTACGCCGGGCAGCGCCGGCGAACAGCCGGCCGATCCTGGCCGGGTCGGCGGCGACCTCGGCGAGCATGGCGTCGAGGACGTCGGCGGCCGGGCCGAGGTGACGGCGTACGTCGTCCGGGGGCGCGAGCGGACGGATCTCGGTCATCGTGCTCCTAGGGACTGGTCGAGGCGGCTGAGGGAGGCTTGCAGGGCGGCCATGCTCGACCGGGCGACCGCCGGCGCGGCGTGGGAGTGCCGCGGAAGCTCGACGCTCGCGAGCCCGGTGTAACCGGTCGCGAGGAGCGCGGCGAGCACGGCGTCGAGGTCGAGCTCGCCGGTGCCGAGCTCGAGGTGCTCGTGCACGTCGCGGACCATGTCGTCGACCTGCACGTTGCCGATCAGGGTGCCGGCCGCCGCCACCGTGTCGGCGGGCGACCGCGGCTCGTTGCACACCAGGTGCCCGAGGTCGAGCGTGATCCGCAGGTGCTCGGGCTCGCCGAGCCGCCGCCGCAGCTCGAGGGCGTCGTCGAGGGTGGCGACGAACATCCCGGGCTCCGGCTCGAAGCAGACGGTCGTGCCGAGCCCGGCAGCGAGGTCGAGGACCGGGCCGAGGCCGTCGACCACCCGGCGCCACCCCCTCGTCGGGGGCGGTGCCGGCAGGAAGGGTGCCGGACCAACACGACATCGCCTCGGCCCCGAGTTCGTGCGCGATCCGCACGGCGCGGCTCAGCAGCTCGACGCGCCGCTCGCGACCGGCGTCGCTGACCAGCGTCGGCTCGTGCTTGTGCCACGGGTCGAGGACGTAGCGGGAGCCGGTCTCGACCACCACGGCCAGCCGGTGCTCGGCGAGCGCCCGGCCGGCGCGCTCGACCTGAGCGGCGACGTCGTCGGCGAACGGGTCGAGGTGCGGCTGGTCGAGCGTGAGCGCGACGCCGTCGTAGCCCAGGCCGGCGACGACGGCGCACGCGTCGTGGAGCCGGTGACCGGCGAAGCCGTTGAGGCCGTAACCCAGCCGGAGGGCGCTCATGTCGCGCTGACCTTGCGGGTGGCGCGGCGCAGCAGCGGCCCGGCGGCGGCGACGGCGGCACCGAGGAGCGGGCGCCCGCGTTGGGCCAGCCACGCAGCCTGCAGCAGCGGGAGACCGCCGATGCCGATGCCGGTCGCCGACCGGACGGTGCCGGCGTCGGGCGACGTGACCGCCCGCGCCTGGGCACGGACGACGACGGCGGCGTAGGCGCCGTGCAGCGCCGCGGCCGCGACCCGGTCCCGGGCCCGACCGCCACGGTCGAGCGCCGCGGCCGCGATGCCCGCGGCGGCCACGGCGCAGGTGGTGGCGACGACGGCGCGCGCGACCGACGGGCTGGTGCCGTGGACCTCGCCGCGGCTGAGCGCGGTCACACCGACGGTGTGGGCGGTCATCGCCGCCGCCGGGGCCAGCGCGCCGCCCGGAGCGGCCGCGGCGCCGAGGAGCACGTCGAGGCCGCGGGTCGAGCCCATCACGAGCGGCCCGACCACGGCGTCCTTGGCCACGGTGTCGTAGGTGACGACGAGGGCGGCGAGCGGCACGCTCACGCGGAGCGCCGGCCGGCCGCCCACGACGGCGGACGCGGCCACGCCGGCGCCGAGCAGGCCGGTCGCGACGCCCAGGGCGGCCGCGGCCGGGACCCGCCCGGACGGGACAGGGCGCTCGGGCCGCTCGACGGCGTCGACCTCGCGGTCGGACCAGTCGTTGAGCGCCATGCCACCCCAGTAGAGGAGCACCGACGAGACGGGCGCGGCCCACGAGCGGCCGCCCGCGACCGACGCGGCACCGGCCCAGGCGTCACCCGGGACGGTCAGCGCGGCGGGGAGCCGCACCAGCTCGGCGAGGTCGGCCGCCCTCACGACCTGGCCCGCTCCGCACAGCGGGCCGACCAGGCGGTCAGCGCCTCCCACTGCTGCGCGAGGCGGTGCTCGTCGGAGTCGAGCGGGGACTTGAAGAAGAAGCCGAGGGCGTCGAGCACGCCCGACTCCCCCACGTCCTGGGCACGGCCGACCAGCCGGGCCAGGTCGAGCACCAGCGGAGCGGCGAGCGTGGAGTCGCAGCCCTGCCAGGTGAACTGGAGGGTCATCCGGGTGCCGAGGAAGCCGTCGAAGCGGACGTGGTCCCAGGCGGTCTTCCAGTCGCCGAGGTCGTCGACGTAGTCGATGTGCATCGGGCCGTCGACCGGGTGGCCGATCATCGCGTCGAGCCCGCTGCGCTTGGCCTGGGTCTTGGAGCTCGCCGCGGCCGGGTCGGCGAGGGTCGCGCCGTCGCCGCCGCCGAGGAGGTTGATCGAGGTCCACGACCGGACGGCGAGCGCCCGGGTGGCGAACATGGGCGCCAGCGCCGACTTGACCAGCGTCTCGCCGGTCTTGCCGTCGCGGCCGGCGTAGGGCAGGCCGCGGCGGTCGGCGAGCTCGCGCAGCGCCGGTACGTCGATCCCCGGGCTCGGTGTGAAGGCGACGTAGCCGCAGCCGGCGAGCAGCGCGGCGCAGGCGTAGACGGAGCTCGCCGCTAGCGGCGCGCGGCCGGCGTCCCACGCCGCCTCGAGCGCGGCGTACGACGCCCCGTCGGCGCCGGCGTCGTGCGGCTGCTCGGTGCTGGAGACGTCGACCACGACGACCCGGTCGACGCCGGCGGCGAACTCCTCGATGTCACGCACCAGGCGCTCGACGTCGGCCCGCTGGCCGCCCGCGGCGGGGCCGTCGGACCCTCGGGTGCCGAGGCCGGGACGCAGCCGCTGCTCGGTGCGGTCGAGCTCGGCCCGCACCGGCTCCAGGAGGGCCGCCGGCACCACCCCGCCCGCGACGAGGTCCTCGGCCCGCTTGGCCAGTGGCGTGTCGACCACGTCGTGACCGCCGACGACGATCGCGTCGAACGGCGCCAGGCCGGTGCTGTCGAGGTCGGGGAGCTCGGTCACGCAGCCGGTCGGGGCCGTGAGCCGGGCAGCAGAGCGCCGAGACCGATCGTCGCCGTGGTGGCGAGCGACCCGCGCGCGCCGATGAACCAGATGCCGAGCCGCGCCATGGGTGTCCAACGCCTCCGAATCACATGTGACGGCGGTTACCGTCAGGTGGAAACCTAGGCCTCTTCCGGACGACTTTCAACGGCTTGACGTCATACTTTCGGCGGATTGTGGGCAGAAGTCCGCCGACGCGTCTCAGACGTTGAAGCCGAGCGCCCGCAGCTGGTCGCGGCCGTCCGGGGTGATCTTGTCCGGCCCCCAGGGCGGCATCCAGACCCAGTTGATGGCCACGTCGTTGACGAGGCCCTCGAGAGCCGTCTCGGTCTGGTCGGTGATGACGTCGGTCAGCGGGCACGCCGCCGAGGTCAGGGTCATGTCGAGCACCGCGTTGCTGTGCTCGTCGACGTGCACGCCGTAGACGAGGCCGAGGTCGACCACGTTGATGCCGAGCTCGGGGTCGACGACGTCCTTCATCGCCTCGGTGATGTCGTCGACGGTCGCCGTGGCCGTGCCTCCACCGGCGGCCTGCGCCTCCGGCACCTCGGGCAGGTCGCTGTGGTCGGTCTGCTGGTCAGTCATCGTTTCCTCCGGCTTGAACGGTGGCGTCCTTCCAGGCCATCCACGACAGGAGCGCGCACTTGACGCGCGCCGGGAACCGGGCGACGCCCGCGAAGGCGATCCCGTCCTCGAGCACGTCCTCGTCGGGCTCGACGGCGCCCTGCCCTGCATGAGCGTCAGGAACTCCTGGTGGATGCGCATCGCCTCGTCGACGGGCTTGCCGACGACGAGGTCGTGCAGCACCGAGGCCGACGCCTGGGAGATCGAGCAGCCGAGCGCGTCGTACGACACGTCGCTGACGACGGTCCCGGTGGCGTCCTCGGTCAGGTGGACCCGCAGCGTGACCTCGTCGCCGCAGGTCGGGTTGACGTGGTGCACCTCGGCCTCGTGCGGCTCCCGCAGGCCCTTGCCGTGCGGGTTCTTGTAGTGGTCGAGGATGATCTCCTGGTACAGAGCATCCAGGTCGGGGGTCTGTGCGCTCATCATCACCCCAACTTGAAGTACGAGCGGGTGTATTCCAGTCCGTCGACCAGCGCGTCGATCTCGGCCGGCGTCGTGTAGAGGTACGACGACATCCGGGTCGAGCTCTGCACGCCGAAGCGGGCGTGGGCGGGCTTGGCGCAGTGGTGACCGGCCCGCACCGCGACCCCGCGGGAGTCGAGCACCTGCGCGACGTCGTGGGGGTGGACGCCCTCGATCTCGAAGGCGATCGCGCCGCCGCGGGACGCGGCGTCGGTGGGACCGAGCACGGTCAGGCCCGGCACCGAAGCCAGGCCCTCGAGGGCGTACGCCGTGATCGCCTGCTCGTGGGCGTGGACCGCGTCCATGCCGAGGTGACCGAGGTACTCGACGGCGGCACCGAGCCCGACCGCCTCGACGATCGGCGGCGTGCCGGCCTCGAACTTGTGCGGGATCGGCGCGAACGTGGACCGCTCCATCCGCACCGTCTCGATCATCTCGCCGCCGCCGAGGAACGGCGGCAGCTGGTCGAGCACGGCGCGGCGGCCCCAGAGGACGCCGATGCCGGTCGGCCCGACGACCTTGTGGCCGGTGAACGCCATCAGGTCCGGCCGCTCCTCCTCCGGCATCGACGCCAGGTCGATCGCCAGCTGCGGCGCGGCCTGCGAGGCGTCGACGACGACGAGCGCACCGACCTGGTGGGCGCGGCGGGCGATCTCGGCGACCGGGTTGATCGTGCCGAGCATGTTCGACACCCAGGTGAGGGACACCACCTTCGTGCGCTCGGTGATCAGCTCGTCCACGGCGGACAGGTCGAGCCGGCCGTCGTCGGTGAGCCCGAACCAGCGCAGCGTCGCGCCCGTGCGCTCGGTCAGCAGCTGCCACGGCACGATGTTGGAGTGGTGCTCCATCTCGGTGATGACGACCTCGTCGCCGGCACCGACCTGCCGCTCCCCTGCCAGGCGAGCGTGTTGGCCACCAGGTTGAGCGCCTCGGAGGCGTTCTTGGTGAAGATCACCTCGTCGCGCTCGGGCGCACCGATGAAGGTGGCGACCTTGTCGCGGGCACCCTCGAACGCCTCCGTCGACTCCGCGCCCAGCTGGTGCATGGCACGGGCGATGTTGGCGTTGTGGCGCTCGAGGTGGTCGACCATCGCGTCGATGACCACCTGCGGCTTCTGGGAGGTGTTGGCGCTGTCGAGGTAGACCAGCGGCACGTCGCCCGCGAGCAGGCGCTCGAGGATCGGGAAGTCCTTGCGGACCACCTCGAGCTCGGGGAGCAGGCCGGGGAGCGTCATGTCAGACCGCTGCGCCGAGGTACTTCTCGTAGCCGTTGGCCTCGAGCTCCTCGGCGAGCTCCGGGCCGCCGGACTCGGCCACCCGGCCCGCGACGAAGACGTGGACGTGGTCGGGCTGGATGTAGCGCAGGATCCGGGTGTAGTGCGTGATCAGCAGCACGCCCTTGCCCTCGCGGGAGCGGAACCGGTTGACGCCGTCGGAGATCACCTTGAGCGCGTCGATGTCGAGACCGGAGTCGGTCTCGTCGAGGATCGCGACCTTGGGGTCGAGCAGCTCGAGCTGGGCGATCTCGTGGCGCTTCTTCTCACCGCCGGAGAAGCCCTCGTTGACCGACCGCTGCGCGAACGACGCGTCGAGGTCGAGCTCCTGCAGCGCGGTGTTGACGTCCTTGACCCAGGTGCGCAGCTTCGGCGCCTCGCCGTCGACGGCGGTCTTGGCGGTGCGCAGGAAGTTGGCGACCGAGACGCCGGGCACCTCGACGGGGTACTGCATGGCGAGGAACAGGCCCGCCCGGGCCCGCTCGTCGACCGACATCGCCAGCACGTCCTCGCCGTCGAGGGTCACCGTGCCGCCGGTGATCTCGTAGCGCGGGTGGCCGGCGACGGAGTACGCCAGCGTGGACTTGCCGGAGCCGTTGGGGCCCATGATCGCGTGCGTCTCGCCGTCCTTGATGGTCAGCGTGACGCCCTTGAGGATCTCCTTCGGGCCGTCCTCGGTCGACACCTGGACCTTGAGGTCCTTGATCTCCAGGGTGGTCATCTCTCGTCTCTCCAGTCTCGGAATCCAGAAGTTCGTGGTCACTGCGGGGTGACGCCGTTGAGGGTGCGCCCGGTGTCGACCCAGACCTCGGTGCCGGCGGCGCCGTCACGGACCTCGACCGGGAAGGTCGCCACCGGCTCGGTGGCCGGGAGGCCGGTCGGCTTGCCGGTGCGCAGGTCGAAGCGGGAGCCGTGCAGCCAGCACTCGACCGTGCAGTCGGCGACCTCCCCCTCCGACAGCGGGACCGCGGCGTGGGTGCAGAGGTCCTGCACCGCGAACACCTCGTCGCCGTCGCGGGCGATCGCGACGTCGTACTCGCCGACGGTCACGCCGAGCGCCTCGTCGGTCGGGACCTCGTCGAGCGCGCACGCCCGCTCGTAGGAGTCCGTCATCAGTCGAGCTCCGCCAGGACGTGCCGCTTGAGCTCCTCCTCGACCTGGCCGCTCAGCTTCTCGGCCAGCTCGGGGACGGTGACCTTGCGGATCAGGTCGTCGAAGAACCCGCGGACGACCAGCTTGCGCGCCTCGGCCTCCGGCACGCCGCGCGAGCGGAGGTAGAACAGCTGCTCGTCGTCGAAGCGGCCGACCGCCGACGCGTGGCCCGCGCCCCTCGATCTCGCCGGTCTCGATCTCCAGGTTGGGCACCGAGTCGGCCTGGCAGCCGTCGGTGAGCACCAGGTTGCGGTTCTCCTCGTAGGTCTCGATGCCCTCGGCGACCTTGCGGATCAGCACGTTGCCGATCCACACCGTGTGCGCGCCCTCGCCCTGCAACGCGCCCTTGTAGACGACGTTGGACGTCGTCTTGGGCGCGTTGTGGTCGACGAAGAGCCGGTGCTCGAAGTGCTGGCCGGCGTCGGCGAAGTAGAGGCCGAACAGCTCGGCCGTGCCGCCGGGGCCGGCGTAGTCGACGTTGGTGCTGGTGCGCACCAGGTCGCCGCCGAGGGTGAACTCGAACTGGCGCAGCGTCGCGTCGCGGCCGACCCGCACGTTGATCTGCTCGGCGTGCACGGCGTCGTCCGCCCAGTCGTTGACGTGCACCAGGTCGACCTGGGCGCCGTCGCCGACGAGCACCGAGGTGAACGCGTCGTACGTCGTGCTGCCGGTGTGCTCGACGAGCACGACGGCGCGGGGCGTGCCGCCCGACCCGGACCACGACGTGGCCCCACACGACGTCGTCGACCGACGAGCCGTGCAGCTGGACGCGCACCGGCCCGTCGAGCTCGGCGTCGGCCGGGACGTCGACGAGGATCGCGCCGGCGGCGTTCTCGACCGCGAGCGCGCCCAGCCGGTCGAACGCCGCCGTCACGCCGAGCGCCTTGGCCTCGTCGGTGGAGATCGTCGACACGGTCACCCCGGCCGGCAGCTCCTCCCTGACGTCGAGGTGGGCGTCGGAGGGCGCGCCGTCGAGGAGGCCACGGAGCCGCTTCAGCGGCGTGAACCGCCAGATCTCCTCACGCCCGGTCGGCTTGGGGTGCGCCGCGACGTCGTAGGTCGGCTCGGGGTGGAGGTGGCTCTCGACATGGTCCATCTCCACCGCAGAGCGGGCGCTTTCAGTCAATGTCACGATTCCTTGCTTTCGTCTTTCGTACGTCTACGTGGAGGCCCTGACCACGGAACGACATCTGGCGCACCTGATGGTCAAGGGGGCCCGCGTGGCGGAGCGCAGCGACGACACGCGAGTCCTCGTGGGCCGGCGTGGCGGAGCGCAGCGACGACACGTCAGCCCACGGCCCCTCCATCTGGAGTTCGATGAGGCGGTTGAGCTCGAGGGCGTACTCCATCGGCAGCTCCTTGGCGATCGGCTCGACGAAGCCGCGCACGATCATCGCCATCGCCTCGTCCTCCTCCATGCCGCGGGACATGAGGTAGAAGAGCTGGTCGTCGGAGACCTTCGAGACCGAGGCCTCGTGGCCCATCGAGACGTCGTCCTCGCGGATGTCGACGTAGGGGTAGGTGTCGGAGCGGCTGATCTGGTCGACCAGCAGCGCGTCGCAAAGGACGTTGCTCTTGGAGCCGTGGGCGCCCTCGTTGACCTGGATCAGGCCGCGGTACGACGTCCGGCCACCGCCGCGGGCGACGGACTTGCTCAGGATCGAGCTCGACGTGTGGGGGCGCCGCGTGCACCATCTTGGCGCCGGCGTCCTGATGCTGGCCCTCGCCGGCGAACGCGATCGACAGGGTCTCGCCCTTGGCGTGCTCGCCCATGAGGTAGACGGCGGGGTACTTCATCGTCACCTTGGAGCCGATGTTGCCGTCGACCCACTCCATGGTGGCGCCGGCCTCGCAGACCGCGCGCTTGGTCACCAGGTTGTAGACGTTGTTGGACCAGTTCTGGATGGTCGTGTAGCGGCAGCGGCCGCCCTTCTTGACGATGATCTCGACGACCGCGGAGTGCAGCGAGTCGGAGCTGTAGATCGGCGCGGTGCAGCCCTCGACGTAGTGCACGTAGGCGTCCTCGTCGACGATGATCAGCGTCCGCTCGAACTGGCCCATGTTCTCGGTGTTGATCCGGAAGTAGGCCTGCAGCGGGATGTCGACGTGCACGCCCTTCGGCACGTAGATGAACGAGCCGCCCGACCACACCGCGGTGTTGAGCGCGGCGAACTTGTTGTCGCCGACGGGGATCACCGTGCCGAAGTACTCCTGGAAGATCTCCGGGTGCTCCTTGAGCGCGGTGTCGGTGTCGAGGAACAGCACGCCCTGCGCCTCGAGGTCCTCGCGGATCGAGTGGTAGACCACCTCGGACTCGTACTGCGCGGCGACGCCCGCCACGAGGCGCTGCTTCTCCGCCTCCGGGATGCCGAGCTTGTCGTAGGTGTTGCGGATGTCCTCGGGCAGGTCCTCCCAGGAGGCGGCCTGCTTCTCGCTGGAGCGCACGAAGTACTTGATGTTGTCGAAGTCGATCGCCGACAGGTCCGAGCCCCACGTGGGCATTGGCTTGCGGTGGAAGAGCTTGAGGCCCTTCAGCCGCAGGTCGAGCATCCACTGCGGCTCGTCCTTCTTGGCGGAGATGTCGCGCACGACGGCCTCGTTGAGGCCGCGCTGGGCCTGGGCACCGGCGACGTCGGGGTCGGCCCAGCCGAACTCGTAGCGGCCGATCCCCCTTCAGCTCGGGGTTGAGGTCTTCGATGGAGGTCATGGAGTGACCTGCTCCTTCTTCTCGTGGATCGGGCCTGGGGTGCTGCTTGCGTCGGCGATCGGGATGCGGGAGATGTCGGGGGATCGCGGTGGTGCACACGCCGTCGCCGTGGGCGATCGTGGCGAGCCGCTGGACGTGGCGGCGGAGGACCCGGCTGATCGCCTCGGTCTCGGCCTCGCACAGCTGGGGGGAACTCGTGGGCGACGTGGGAGACCGGGCAGTGCTGCTGGCACAGCTGCTCCCCCACCGGCACGTCCCGCACGGTGGCGGCGTAGCCCTCGGCGGTGAAGACCATCGCCAGCACCTCGGCCGGCGAGGCCTCCGGGTGTGCCTTCGCCACCTCGGCGAACCGGTCGCCGATGAACGACGCCCGGCGCTCGGCGAACGCGCGTACGCCGTCCTCGCCGGCGGTCTCGGCGAGGAACCGCAGCGCCTCGCTGGCGAGGTCGTCGTACTGCTGGTCGAAGCCGTCGCGCCCTCGCTCGGTCAGCGCGAAGACCTTGGCCGGCCGCCCCCGGCCGCGGGTGCCGACGTGGCGCGGCTCACGGACCTCGACGGCTCCCCTCCTCGACCAGGTGGTCGAGGTGCCGGCGGACCGCCGCCGGCGTGAGGTCGAGCCGCTCGGCCAGTGCCGCCGCCGTGGACGGGCCGTCGACCAGGATCGACCGCGCGACGCGCTGCCGCGTCGGCTGGTCGGTGTCGATGCCCATGCTTTCCACAACAACAGTGTTGCGTTAATGATTCCGGGGGTTCAAGCAAGGCCAGCCTTAGTTGCCGCCGGCGCGAGACCCGGGTCACAACCCGGGTGCGAACGGCGGGTCAGCGCCGGCGCGCGGGCGTCCGGAACCGCGGCGACCACGGGGGAGAACGGGCTCCATCCTGCCTCGTTCCGCGCCCGCACCCGGCACCGGTACGCCGTCCGCGGGCGGAGCCTGGTCACCACGACCGGCGACGACCGGTCACGCGCGCCGCGCAGGGCGGCGCCGCGGTGCCGGCACTGCGCCTGGAACGCCGTCGGGGCACCGCCGGCCGCCGGTCGCTGGAACCGCACCACTGCACGGCGGGGACCGACCGAGCGAACGACCTTCATCCGCGGTCGACTCGGCCGGTGCGCCCGCGGGTCGGCTTTGCGGACCGGCCGGGGCGAGCGTCCAGTCCCAGGTCTGCGGCCCCGGTGCCGGAAGGTCGACATCCCGGTCGAGGACCCTGAAGCCGTCCGCCTCGACCTGCACGCGGAAGGTGGCGCCAGGAAGCAACCGCACTCGGTACTGCCCGGCGTCGTCCGTCACCAGGCTTCCCTCCTTGCGAACCTCCAGGTCGGCGAAGGCGACGGTCGCGCCGGGCACCGGGTTGCCCGAGGGGTCGCTCACGGTGCCGGAGACCTCGGCGAGCTCGGGGACCACGAGGTCCATGTCGTGGACCGCCCCCGGCCGGTACGGCGCTCCGTCCCCCACCAGGTTCGCGCCGTAGTAGTGCAGGTCGCCCAGCAGGCCGACGCCGAGGTAGACCGGGCCGTCCTGGTCGTCCTCATCGTCCAGGTCGAGCTCCACGCGGTAGTCGCCGTGGTCGTCGGCGCGGCCGACCTCCACCCAGCGTCCGGCGGAGAGCTCGGCGAGGATCGCGACGTCGGGCACCGGCGTGCCGGCGCGGTCGACGACCCGGCCGGTCACGACGACCGGCTCCTGCCCACCCGTCGCGTGAGCGGGCGCGACCGCGAGCATGGCGGCAGCGACGAGCAGCGCGACGAGAGCGCGCGCGACGGTGAGCAACCTGTTTCCCCCTGGAGCATGGCGTTCCCCCCAGAACGCCCTGGCATGCAACCACGGGAGGGCGTAGTCCGTTACGGCTCCGGCGTCGCGGTGTGATCGGTTCCGGTAGCAGCGTCGTCCGTCAGCACCCCGCTGCGGGTGTGCCAGAGCCAGGCGAGGCCGGCGAAGGGGAGCACCAGCGGCAGGAAGCCGTAGCCCTGGCCGAAGTGCGACCACACCGTCTTGTCGGGGAACAGGTCGGTGGCGACGAGGCTCAGCGTCCCGACCGACAGCACTCCCACCAGCTCGACGGTGACGGCGAGTGCGGCGAGGCGCCAGCCGGTGCGGCCGCCGAGGAGCAGGCAGGTGGTGGCGACGAGGTAGACGACCGCAGCGAACAGCGACAGCGAGTACGCCAGCGGGGCGCGGCCGGCGTCGGCGCCGAGCTGGACGAGGGAGCGGCCGGTGGCCGCCACGGCGAACACGCCGTAGGTGAACACCAGGGCCCGGCCCCAGCCGGACGAGAGCTCGGCGGGCTCAGTCACCGGCACCCCAGACGTCCCAGAGCCGCACCTCGAGGCCGGCGACCGTGGCGACGGCCAGCAGCAGGATCGTGGTGCCGACCCGTGACCGCTCGGCGAGGGAGAAGAACGCGCCGACGACGGGTACCAGCGCCACCGTGACCAGGTAGCCGACGAAGGTGACGCCGTCGACGTCGCGGTCGGTGCGGGCGAGCGCGACCGAGCCGGCCACCAGCTGGACGAGCACGACGAGCTCGAGCGCGGCGAGGGCGACGAAGTGGGAGTCCTGGGCCGCGCGGTCGCGCACCAGGTCGACGACGAGGACGACGGCGGCCGCTGCGCAGAGCACCAGGACGGCGCCGTAGACCCACGGACTCACGCGCGACAGCGTAGTGAGAGACTTTCGAGGTGCCTGCACAGCGTCACCCGTCGGCCGCCGTGCGCGTCGACGGACTGGTGATGCGGTACGGCGACAAGACCGCTGTCGACGGTCTGTCGCTGGAGGTCGAGGAGCACACGATCACCGCCGTGCTGGGGCCCAACGGCGCCGGCAAGACCACCACCCTCGAGACCTGCGAGGGCTACCGCCGGCCGCAGGCCGGATCGGTGCGCGTGCTGGGCCTCGACCCGGTGCGCGACCGGCGGGGGCTCCTCCCCCGCATCGGCGTGATGCTGCAGTCCGGCGGCGCCTGGAGCGGGGCCCGCGCCGAGGAGATGCTCACCCACCTGGCCCGGCTGCACGCCCACCCGCTCGACACCGGGCTGCTCATGGAGCGGCTCGCGCTGCACGAGTGCGGCCGCACGCCGTACCGCCGGCTCTCTGGCGGCCAGCAGCAGCGCCTCGGGCTGGCGATGGCCCCTCGTCGGGCGCCCCGAGCTGGTGTTCGTCGACGAGCCGACCGCCGGTCTGGACCCGCAGATCCGGCGCACCGTGTGGGAGCTGCTGGAGGAGCTGCGCGGCGACGGCGTGACCGTGGTGCTCACCACCCACTACCTCGAGGAGGCCGAGCGGCTGGCCGACCGGGTGCACATCCTCGACCACGGCCGGTTGGTCGCCAGCGGGTCGCCGCTCGAGCTGACCCGCGGCGGCACCGTCGCCACGATCCGGCTCGTCGTCACCCAGCCGTTCCCGCCCGGCTCCCCGCAGGCGCTGGCGCGGGCGCTCGGGCCGGCGACCGAGCTGCGGGTGCTCGACGAGCTCAGCCTGCAGGTGTCCGGCCCGGCCGACGGCTCGACGCTGTCCGTGGTCTCCCGGTGGTGCGAGGACCACTCCGTGCTGCCGGAGTCGCTCGTGCTCGGCCAGCGCAACCTCGAGGACGTCTTCCTCGAGCTCACCGGGCGGGAGCGGGCGTCGTGAGCACCGGCACCTTCGCACCCGCCCCGGGAGCGGCGCCGGTGGCCCGCCAGGTCGCGGCCCAGGCCGCGATGGAGGCCCGCCTGCTCCTGCGCAACGGCGAGCAGCTGCTGCTCGCCGTGGTGATCCCGCTGATCGTGCTGGTCGGGGCCGTGCAGGCGGCCGACCGGTTCGGCCTCGACTTCGACGACCCCACCGTGGACGTGCTGACACCCGGCGTGCTGGCGCTCGCGGTGATGTCGACGGCGTTCACGTCGCTGGCGATCGCCACCGGCTTCGAGCGCCGGTACGGCGTCCTCAAGCGGCTGGGCTCGGCCCCCTCTCCCGCGGCGCGCTGCTGGCCGGCAAGGTCGGTGCGCTGCTCCTCGTCGAGCTCCTCCAGCTCGCGGTCATCGGGGCCGCCGGGCTGGCCCTCGGCTGGTCCCCCGTCGCTGTCGGTGCCGGGCATCCTGCTCGCGGTCCTGCTCGGCACGGCGGCGTTCGCCGGCCTCGGGATGCTGCTGGCAGGCACGCTGCGCGCCGAGGCGACGCTGGCGGCGGCCAACCTGGTCTACCTCCTGCTGCTGGCGGGCGGTGCGGTCGTCGTGCCGGCGTCGGCGTACGGCGGCCTCGGCGAGGTCGTGCGCTGGCTCCCCTCGGGGGCGCTCGGGGAGGCGATGCGGGCGGCGTCCTCCGGCGACGTCGCGCTGGTGGAGCTCGTGGTGCTGGCGGCGTGGGCGGTCCTCGGCGGGCTCGCGACGGCCCGGTGGTTCAAGTGGGAGTGAAGGAACAGATGGACAACGCGGCGAAGCGGCTCCTGGTGCCGCTCGCGATCGCCAACCTGGTGGTCAACATCGGGATCGTGGTGACCGGCGGGGCCGTGCGGCTCACCGGTTCCGGTCTCGGCTGCCCGACCTGGCCTCGCTGCACCGACGAGTCCTACGTGCCCCACGGCGAGCTCGGGATGCACGGCGCGATCGAGTTCGGCAACCGGTTGCTGACGTTCGCCGTCGCGGCCGTGGCGCTGCTCACGTTCCTCGCCGCCTGGCGCAGTGGCGACCGGCGCGCCCGCCTGCTGGCGCTGCTCGTCGGGCTCTACATCCCCGCGCAGGCGGTCATCGGCGGCATCACCGTGCTGACCGACCTGAACCCCTGGGTCGTGTCGCTCCACTTCCTGTCGTCGATGGTCATCATCGGCCTCTGCGTCGTGCTGCTCGACCACCTCCGCGGCCCCGTGCGCACCGCCGCGGCGCCGCGGGCGCGGCAGCTCGCGTGGGGGGCGTTCGCGCTCGGGTGGGTGGTGCTCTACCTCGGCACCGTCGTCACCGGGTCGGGCCCCCACTCCGGCGACCTCGACTCCCGCCGCACCGGCCTCGACCCGCAGGTGATGTCCCACGTCCACGCCTGGGTCGTCTACGCACTGGTGGCGGTGACGCTGGCGCTGGTCGTGGTCGCCGTCCGCGGCGGGCACCGCCACCTGCTCCACGCCACCCTCGCCCTGCTGGCCGTGGAGGTCGCGCAGGGCGTGATCGGGTTCGTCCAGTACTTCAACGACCTGCCGGAGTGGCTGGTGCTGCTGCACATGCTCGGCGCGGCGCTGACGGCGGCGGTGATCGCCTGGGTCGTCCTCGCGGCCCGCGCCCGGCGCCCGAGTCGGGCAGGTCGACCGGGCGGAGCCGGTCGACCAGGTCGTCTGAGCGGGGCGGCTCAGCCCCAGATCAGCGCGTCGACGGCGACCGCGACGAACAGCAGCGAGAGGTAGAGGTTGCTGCTGTGGAACAGGTGCATCGGACGGATCACCGCGAGGTCCTCGGTGCCGCGGGCGCGACGCTCCAGCTGGTGGGCCTGTACCAGGAACACCGCGCCGAGCACGGCGGCGGCGGCCGGGTAGAGCACACCGGTGCCGGCCACGGGCCACAGCAGCAGGCTGGTGGCCACCATCACCCAGCTGTAGGCGACGATCTGGCGGGCGACGGTGCGGGCCGGCTTCACGACCGGCAGCATCGGGACGTCGACGTGCGCGTAGTCCTCGCGGTAGCGCAGCGCCAGCGCCCACGTGTGCGGCGGGGTCCAGAAGAACACGACGCCGAACAGCACGACCGGCGCCCAGGCCAGCTCGCCGGTGACGGCCGTCCAGCCGATCAGGGCCGGGAAGCAGCCGGCGATGCCGCCCCAGACGATGTTCTGGGTGGTGCGCCGCTTGAGGAGCATCGTGTAGCCGAACACGTAGAACGCGTTGGCCGACACCGACAGGACCGCGGACAGCGGGTTGACCCACAGGTAGAGGACCACGGTCGACAGCACGCCCAGCACCAGCCCGAACAGCAGGGCGGCCCGCGGGGTGATGATGTGCCGCGGGAGCGCCCGGCGCCGGGTGCGGCGCATCTGCTCGTCGATGTCGCGGTCGTAGACGCAGTTGAAGACCGACGCCGAGCCCGCCGACAGCGCGCCGCCGACGACGGTGGCGGCCACCAGGCCGAGGCCGGGCACGCCGCGGGCGGCGAAGAACATCACCGGCACCGTGGTCAGCAGCAACAGCTCGATGACCCGCGGCTTGGTCAGGCCGACGTACGCCAGGACGACGTCCTTGACCGAGGCGCGGGGCTGGTCGGCGCCGCGCTCGACCACTCCGTTGACCCCCACGACCAGCCGGGCTGCGGTGCGGTCAGGGTCGACGTACGTCACAGGTTCCCCAGGCTGGTCGAGGTCGCGGAGCGAGCCGGGCGGTCAGAACGGAGCCGAGTCTATCGGTGCGGGCGCCCGCTCGTGGCATCGCCTCCCCCGCGGTGAGTAGGCTCGACCGAGTGACGACAAGGATCCCTGACCTGGACTGGACCGACCTCGACCGGAAGGCCGTCGACACCGTCCGAGTGCTGGCGATGGACGCCGTGCAGAAGGTCGGCAACGGCCACCCGGGCACGGCGATGAGCCTCGCCCCCGCGGCGTACCTCCTGTTCCAGAAGGTGATGAGGCACGACCCCGCCGACCCGGACTGGATCGCCCGCGACCGGTTCGTGCTCTCCTGCGGTCACACGTCACTGACGCTCTACCTCCAGCTCTACCTCGGCGGCTGGGGCCTCGAGCTCGAGGACATCAAGGCGCTGCGCACCTGGGGCAGCAAGACCCCCGGCCACCCCGAGCACGGCCACACCGCCGGCGTCGAGACGACCACCGGCCCCCTCGGCCAGGGCATCGGCAACGCGGTCGGGATGGCGATGGCGGCGCGCCGCGAGCGCGGCCTGCTCGACCCCCGACACCGCCGCGGGCGAGTCGATCTTCGACCACCACGTCTACTGCCTGGCCTCCGACGGCGACATCGAGGAGGGGGTCAGCGCCGAGGCCTCGGCGATCGCCGGCGTGCAGCAGCTCGGCAACCTGACCCTGATCTACGACGACAACCAGATCTCGATCGAGGGCGAGACCGACATCGCGCTCGGCGAGGACGTCGCCAAGCGCTACGAGGCCTACGGCTGGCACGTCCAGACCGTCGACTGGCGCGGGGGGAGCAAGGACGACGGCCAGTACGACGAGGACGTGCCCGCGCTGCACGAGGCGCTCCGGGCCGCCGAGGCCGTGACCGACCGGCCGAGCCTGATCGTCCTGCGCACGATCATCGCGTGGCCGGCGCCCAACGCGCAGGGCACCGGCAAGGCGCACGGCGCCGCCCTCGGCGAGGAGGAGGTCGCGGCCACCAAGGAGATCCTCGGGTTCGACCCCGAGAAGAGCTTCGAGGTGCCCGACGAGGTGATCGCCCACACCCGCAAGCTGCTCGAGCGTGGTGCCGCCGCCGGCAAGGCGTGGGACGCGGAGTACGCCGCGTGGGCGGAGGCCGAGCCCGAGCGCGCCGAGCTGCTGCACCGGCTGCGCGCCCGCGAGCTGCCGCAGGGCTGGGACGCCGACCTGCCGGTCTTCGACGCCGACCCCAAGGGCGTGGCGACCCGCAAGGCGTCGGGGGCCACGATCAACGCGATCGCCCCGCGGGTGCCCGAGCTGTGGGGCGGCTCGGCCGACCTGGCGGAGTCCAACAACACCACCATCGAGGACGCCCCCCTCGTTCATCCCGGCCGACCGGTCGACCAAGCAGTGGCAGGGCGACCCGCTCGCCGGCCGGGTCCTCCACTTCGGCATCCGCGAGCACGCGATGGGCTCGATCATGAACGGCATCGCCCTCCACGGCGGCACCCGGGTGTTCGGCGGCACCTTCCTCACCTTCTCCGACTACATGCGACCCGCCGTGCGGCTGGCCGCGCTGATGAAGCTGCCGGTCACCTACGTGTGGACCCACGACTCCATCGGCCTCGGCGAGGACGGCCCGACCCACCAGCCGGTCGAGCACCTCGCCGCCCTGCGGGCGATCCCCGGCCTCGACGTGGTCCGGCCAGGCGACGCCAACGAGGTCGCGGCCTGCTGGGCGCACGTCCTGCGGAAGGCCGACGCCCCCCGCCGGCCTGTGCCTCTCGCGGCAGAACCTCCCCGTCTTCCCCCGCGGCACCGACGACGACGGCGAGACCTGGGGCCCGGCCGAGGACGCGGCCCGGGGCGGCTACGTGCTGCTCGACGCCGACCGCAGCGAGGGCGGGCTGCCCCGACGTGGTGCTCGTCGCCACCGGGTCGGAGGTCCAGATGGCCGTCGCCGCGCGCACGCTCCTCGCCGAGGAGGGCGTCCGGGCCCGGGTGGTGTCGATGCCGTGCCGCGAGTGGTTCGACGCCCAGGACGAGTCCTACCGCGACTCGGTGCTCCCGCCCAGCGTCAAGGCGCGGGTGGCCGTCGAGGCCGGCATCGCCCAGGGCTGGCGGGAGGTCGTCGGAGACCACGGACGGATCGTCTCCATCGAGACGTTCGGCGCCTCCGCCGCCTACCAGCGGATCTTCGAGGAGTACGGCATGACCGCCGAGGCGGTCGCCCAGGCCGCCCGGGACAGCCTGGAGAAGGCGGCCGCGGCCGCCGGCTGAGCGCCACCCACGCGACCGCGGCGCCGACCGGCCCGCGGCAGACCCCCAAGGAGGACTCATGAGTGACCGACTGAAGGCCCTCGCCGACGCGGGGGTGTCGATCTGGCTCGACGACCTGTCGCGCGAGCGGATCGAGACCGGCAACCTCGCGGAGCTGGTCAAGGAGAAGTCCGTGGTCGGCGTGACCACGAACCCGACCATCTTCGCCTCGGCGATCGCCGACGGCGAGCGGTACGACGAGCAGGTGCGGCGCCTCGTCGCCGACGACGCCGACACCGCGCGGGTGATCTTCGAGCTCACCACGGACGACGTACGCAACGCCTGCGACGTGCTGGCGCCCGTCTACCAGGGGAAGCCCGCGGACGGGCGGGTGTCGATCGAGGTGGAGCCCGCACTCGCCCACGACACCGACGGGACCGTCGAGTCCGCCCGTGCCCTGTGGGCAGCGGTCGACCGGCCCAACGCGCTGATCAAGATCCCCGCCACCGTCAAGGGCCTGCCCGCGATCGAGACCGCCATCTCCGAGGGCATCAGCGTCAACGTCACCCTGATCTTCGGCATCGAGCGCTACCGCGGCGTCATGGAGGCCTACATCGCCGGGCTCGAGAAGGCGAAGGAGGCCGGCCGCGACCTGTCGGAGATCCACTCGGTGGCGTCGTTCTTCGTCTCCCGCGTCGACAGCGAGATCGACAAGCGGCTCGAGGCGATCGGCAGCGACGAGGCGCTCGCGCTCCGGGGCAAGGCGGCCGTCGCCAACGCCCGGCTCGCCTACGCCGCCTACGAGGAGGTCTTCTCCGGCGAGCGCTGGGAGGCCCTGCGGGCGGCGGGGAGCCCAGACGCAGCGGCCGCTCTGGGCGTCGACGGGCGTGAAGAACCCCGACTACCCCGACACCCTCTACGTGACCGACCTGGTCGTCGCCGACACGGTGAACACGATGCCGGAGAAGACGCTGGCGGCCTTCGCCGACCACGGCGAGGTCGAGGGCGACCAGGTGACCGGCCGCGCCGCGAGGCGCAGCAGGTGTTCGACCGGCTCGCCGCGGTCGGGGTCGACTTCGACGACGTGCTGGCGGTGCTCGAGCGCGAGGGCGTCGAGAAGTTCTCGGCCTCGTGGGACGAGCTCGTCGAGACGGTCGAGGGCCAGATGGCCCGCGCCCGGTAGCCGCCGATGGAGGCCGCCGCGACCGCCCCGGTCGACCCGACGACGACCGAGGCCTGGCGCCGCCTGGGCGAGCTCGCCGCGTCGTACGAGCCCGACCTGCGCGGCTGGTTCGCCGCCGACCCCGGCCGGGCCGAACGGCTCACCTTCGACGCCGCCGACCTCCACGTCGACCTGTCGAAGAACCTGGTCGACGACGCCGTGCTCGAGGCGCTGCTGCAGCTCGCCGAGCAGGTCGGTGTTACGGCCCGCCGCGACGCGATGCTGGCCGGTGAGCGCATCAACGTCAGCCGAGGACCGCGCCGTCCTCCACACCGCGCTGCGGCTGCCGGCCGACGCGACCCTGGAGGTCGACGGCCACGACGTGGTGCCCGACGTCCACGACGTCCTGCGGCGGGTCTACGCCTTCGCCGAGAAGGTCCGCTCGGGAGCCTGGACCGGGGTGAGCGGGCAGCCGATCCGCACGGTGGTCAACATCGGGATCGGCGGCTCCGACCTGGGGCCGGTGATGGCCTACGAGGCGCTCCAGCCCTACGTCCAGGACGGGCTGGAGTGCCGGTTCATCAGCAACATCGACCCGACCGACGCGGCCCAGGAGCTGGCCGGGCTCGACCCGGAGTCGACGCTGTTCATCGTGTCCAGCAAGACGTTCGGGACCTTGGAGACGCTCACCAACGCCCGGCTGTGCCGGGCCTGGCTGCTCGACGCGCTCCGCGACCGGGGCGTGCTCGGCGACGACGGCGAGGCCGAGGCGGTCTCCCCGGCACTTCGTCGCCGTCTCCACCGCCCTGGACAAGGTGGCGGCGTTCGGGATCGACCCCGACAACGCCTTCGGGTTCTGGGACTGGGTCGGCGGTCGCTACTCCGTCGACTCCGCGATCGGCACCTCGCTGGTGATCGCCGTCGGGCCGGAGCGGTTCGCCGAGCTCCTCGCAGGCTTCCACGCCGTCGACGAGCACTTCCGCACCGCGCCGCCGGAGGCCAACGTCCCGCTGCTGATGGGCCTGCTCAACGTCTGGTACGTCAACTTCCTCGACGCCCGCACGCACGCCGTGCTCCCCTACGCCCAGCTGCTCCACCGGTTCCCCGCCTACCTCCAACAGCTGACGATGGAGTCCAACGGCAAGGGCGTGCGCTGGGACGGCAGCCCCGTCGGCACCGCGACCGGCGAGGTCTTCTGGGGCGAGCCTGGCACCAACGGGCAGCACGCCTTCTACCAGCTCATCCACCAGGGCACCCAGCTGGTCCCGGCCGACTTCATCGCCGTCGCCAACCCCGCCCACCCGCTGCGTGACGGCGACACCGACGTCCACGAGGTGTTCCTGGCGAACTTCTTCGCCCAGACCAAGGCGCTCGCGTTCGGCAAGACCGCCGACGAGGTGCGCGCCGAGGGCACCGACGAGGCGATCGTCCCGGCCCGGGTGTTCACCGGCAACCGGCCGACGACGTCCATCATGGCGCCGGAGCTCTCCCCGTCGGTGCTCGGCCAGCTCATCGCCCTCTACGAGCACATCACGTTCGTGCAGGGCGCGGTGTGGGGCATCGACAGCTTCGACCAGTGGGGCGTCGAGCTCGGCAAGCAGCTCGCGCAGCAGATCGCCCCCGCCGTCACGGGCGACGAGGACGCGCTCGCAGCGCAGGACCCGTCCACCCGCTCCCTGATCGACTACTACCGGAGGCACCGACGCCCGTGATCGAGCCCCTGATCGAGGTCCACGACGACGACCGCGCACTCGCCACGGCGGTCGCCGGCGAGCTGCTCAACCGGCTCGCCGACGCCCAGGCGGCCGGCCGGGTGCCGCACATCAGCCTCACGGGCGGCACGATCGCGGTGAAGGTCCACGAGGAGGTCGCCCGGCTGGCGCCCTCCTCCGGGGTCGACTGGGACGCCGTCCACGTCTGGTTCGGCGACGAGCGGTTCGTCGCCCGCGACTCCGCCGACCGCAACGCCGGGCAGGCCCGGGCGGCGTTCCTCGACGCGGTCGGCGTACCGGACGCCAACATCCACGAGGTCCCGGCGACCGGCGAGGCCGCCGACGTCGACGCCGCGGCCGCCGCCTACGCGGCCGAGCTCGAGGCCCACTGGCCCGGGCGGTTCGACGTGATGATGCTCGGCGTCGGCCCCGACGGCCACGTCAACTCGCTGTTCCCCCGGCCTCCCCCAGCTGCACGCCACCGGTCTCACCGCCGGAGTCACCGGCTCCCCCAAGCCCCCCGCCGGAGCGCGTGACCCTGACCTTCGAGACCACCCTGCGCCGCCGCCTCGGTCTGGTTCCTCGTCAGCGGCGACGGCAAGGCCGACGCCGTCCGCCGGGCACTCGCCGACGACGGCACCATCGACGAGACCCCCGCCCGCGGCGCCTTCGGCCTCGAGGAGACGGTCTGGTTCCTCGACCACGACGCGGCGTCGAGGATCTGAGGGGGCCGGCGCCGGAGGTCGAGCTTGCGAGGCCCCGGGCGGACGGTCTCGGCGGTAGGGCTTGGGAAGTGTCGATCACGGTGCGGGCGGCGGGTCCTGCGTGGTTGCGACCGCAAGGGCAGCGACGAGGGAGGTGGGCGTCGGTGCCGGGTGATCGGTCGGGCTGCAGGCGCCGGTTGCTGATCGATCGGCGCTACCTCGGTGTTCGGGGCACTCCCTCGGCGCTGTGACTGGCAAGAGCACCCTGGTAGCAGCAGCAACACCGAGGTAGTCGCGGCGGAGACCGCTACCTCGGTCTGCGTGCTGTTCGACCCTCGCGGCGACCGTAGGGCCGAGGCCCGAGAGCGCGCAGATTCATCACGGTATGCAGACGAACCAACGCCTCCCACGACGGGTACGCCATGGGGAGCGCCAACTCACCGACATACCTTGATGAATCTGCGGCGCCCGAGGCGCAGCGTCTGCGACACGCTCGGGCAGACTAGAAGATGATCTCGCCGCTCTTCCGCCGCGACCGCAGCAGCTGGATGGCCTCGTCGAGGATCAGCTCGGCCTCCTTGTCGGAGCGCCGCTCCTTCACGTAGGCGAGGTGGGTCTTGTAGGGCTCGATCTTCGGGGCCGGCGGGGCGTTCTCGGAGTCGAGGCCGGCGGGGAGGCCGCACTTGGGGCAGTCCCAGGAGTCGGGGATCGCGGCCTCGGTCGAGAACGTGATCACCGACCGGTGCCCGTGGGCGCAGAAGTAGGTGACCGCCTGGCGCGGTGCGGCCTCGCCCCGCTCGGCCTCGCCCATCGGGCCTGCACCGACGCGACTGCCGCGGATCGCGTTCCCACCACCAGCCAACGCAACTCTCCTCAGCTCAGACCGGCCGTGGTGACCGGGGTCAAGATCGAATCAGGGAACGGGTCTAGTAGGCGAGCAGCAGCCCGAGCGCGATGACGCAGGCGAACCAGATCACGCCCATGCCGATCGTGAACCGGTCGAGGTTGCGCTCCGCCACCGACGATCCGCCGAGAGAGCTGGAGACGCCGCCGCCGAACATGTCCGAGAGTCCGCCGCCGCGCCCCTTGTGGAGGAGGACGAGGAGGATCAGGATCAGGCTCGTCAGCACGAGCAGGACGGTGAACAGGGTTTCCAGCACGGTCGGAATCCTACGTCAGCGGCGGCGGTACGCCGCACCCGGTGCGGCGCCGTGGACGAGCGCGTTGCCCGTGCGGGTCACAGGACCGGCATGTCGTAGTAGCGGCAGATGCCTCCGAACTCGTCGGCCTGGAGGCTGGCGCCGCCCACGAGGCAGCCGTCGATGTCGGGCTGGGCCATGATCCCGGCGACGTTGGCCGCCTTGACGGAGCCGCCGTACTGGATCCGCACGGCGTCGGCGGCCGCGTCGCCGTAGGACTCGCGGACCTGCGCGCGGATCGCCCCGCACACCTCCTGCGCGTCCTCGGGGGTGGCGACCTCGCCGGTGCCGATGGCCCACACCGGCTCGTAGGCGATGACCAGCCCGGCGACCTGCTCGGCGGTCAGCCCGGCGAGCGAGCCGACGACCTGCGAGGTGCAGTGGGGCACGTGGGTGCCCTCCTGCCGGACCTCCAGCCCCTCGCCCACGCAGACGATCGGGGTGATCCCGGCACCGAGTGCCGCCTTGGCCTTGCGGGCGACCAGCTCGTCGGTCTCGCCGTGGTGCTGCCGGCGCTCGGAGTGGCCGACCGCCACGTAGGAGCAGCCGAGCTTGGCGAGCATGCCGGCGGAGATCTCGCCGGTGTAGGCGCCGGAGGCGTGCACCGAGACGTCCTGCGCGCCGTACTTGATCGGCAGCCGGTCACCGTCGACGAGGGTCTGCACCGACCGGATGTCGGTGTAGGGCGGGAGGACCGCCACCTCGACCTTGCCGTGGTCGTGCTTCTTGTCCGACAGCGTCCAGGCGAGCTTCTGGACCAGCACCACCGCTTCCTGGTGGTTGAGGTTCATCTTCCAGTTGCCCGCCATCAGCGGGACCCGTGTGTTGCCCATTCATCCCTCCAGGACCGTGATGCCGGGGAGCTCCTTGCCCTCGAGGTACTCGAGGCTGGCGCCGCCGCCGGTGGAGATGTGGCCGAACGCGGCCTCGTCGAACCCGAGCGACCGGACCGCCGCGGCGGAGTCGCCGCCGCCCACGACCGAGAGCCCGTCGACCTCGGTCAGGGCCGCCGCGACCGCGCGGGTGCCGCCGGCGAAGGCGGCGACCTCGAACACGCCCATCGGCCCGTTCCAGAAGACGGTGCGGGCACCGGCGAGCGCGGCGGCGAACGCAGCACCCGACTCGGGACCGATGTCGAGGCCGAGCGCGTCGGCCGGGATCTCGGAGGCGGCCACGACGGACGGCTGCGGCTCGCGGTCGCCGGACGGGAACGCGGTGTCGACCACGATGTCGGTCGGCAGCACGATCTCGACGCCGGTCTCGCGGGCGCGGTCGAGGTAGGCGCGGCAGGTGTCGAGCTGGTCCTCCTCGAGGAGGCTCTTGCCGACCTCGTGGCCCTGGGCCTTGAGGAAGGTGAAGACCATGCCGCCGCCGATGAGCAGCTTGTCGGCCTTGCCGAGCAGGTTGTCGATCACCCCGAGCTTGTCCGACACCTTCGACCCGCCGAGCACCACGACGTAGGGGCGCTCGGGGTCGACGGTGAGCCGGCGGAGCACGTCGATCTCGGCGGCGACGAGGCCGCCCATCGCGTGCGGCAGCCGCTTCGCGACGTCGTAGACGCTGGCCTGCTTGCGGTGCACCACCCCGAACCCGTCGGACACGAAGGCGTCGGCGAGGCCCGCCAGCTGGTCGGCGAACGCGCCGCGCTCGTCGTCGTCCTTGCTCGTCTCCCCCGCGTTGAACCGGACGTTCTCGAGCACGGCGACCTGCCCGTCCCCCGAGCGCCGCCACGGTCTCCTGCGCGGCCGGGCCGACGGTGTCGGTCGCGAACGCCACGTCCCGGCCCAGCAGCTCGCCGAGCCGGGCGGCCACCGGCGCCAGGGAGTACGCCGGGTCCGGCGCGCCCTTCGGCCGGCCGAGGTGGGCGGTGACGACGACCCGGGCGCCGGCGTCGGCGAGCGCCGCGATGGTCGGGACCGACGCGCGGATCCGCCCGTCGTCGGTGATCGTCGTGCCGTCGAGCGGCACGTTGAGGTCGGACCGGACGAGGACGCGCTTGCCGGCGACCTCGCCCAGCCCCTGGTAGTCAGCCAACTCCCGGCCCCGGCTCAGAGCGAGGCGCCGACGTGGACGATCAGGTCGGCGAGGCGGTTGGAGTAGCCCCACTCGTTGTCGTACCAGCCGGCCACCTTGACCTGGTTGCCGATCACCTTGGTGAGCGGCGCGTCGAAGATGCAGGAGGCCGGGTCGGTCACGATGTCGGTCGACACGATCGGGTCCGTCGAGTAGCGCAGGATCCGGCCGTCGGCGGCCGCCTTCACGATCTCGTTGACCTCCTCGACGCTGGTCTCGCGACCGGCCTCGAAGGACAGGTCGGTCAGCGAGCCGGTCGGCGTGGGCACGCGGAGGGCGTAGCCGTCGAGCTTGCCCTTCAGCTCGGGCAGCACCAGCCCGATCGCCTTCGCGGCGCCGGTCGAGGTCGGCACGATGTTGAGCGCGGCGGCGCGGGCGCGGCGCGGGTCCTTGTGGATGTTGTCCTGCAGGTTCTGGTCCGCGGTGTAGGCGTGCACCGTCGTCATCAGGCCCTTGTTGATGCCGAGGCCGTCGTTGAGGGCCTTCGCCATCGGCGCGAGGCAGTTGGTGGTGCACGAGGCGTTGGAGATGACGGTGTGCTGCTCGGGGTCGTAGAGCTCGTGGTTGACGCCCATGACGACGGTGAGGTCGTCGTTCTTGGCGGGCGCGGAGATGATCACCTTCTTGGCGCCGGCGTCGACGTGCGCGCGGGCCTTGGTGGCGTCGGTGAAGAAGCCGGTGGACTCGACGACCACGTCGACACCGAGGTCGCCCCACTTGAGGGCGGCCGGGTCGCGCTCGGCGAACGCCCGGATCTCCTTGCCGTCGACGATGATCGCGTCCTCGGTGGAGGAGACGTCCGCGTCGAGGCGGCCGAGGATCGAGTCGAACTTGAGCAGGTGGGCGAGCGAGGCGTTGTCGGTGAGGTCGTTGACACCGACGATCTCGATGTCGGCGCCGCCGTCGGCCGACAGGGCGCGGACGGCGCGGAAGAAGTTGCGGCCGATCCGGCCGAATCCGTTGATACCTACGCGAACGGTCACTGCATCGCTCCTGCGGGTTGGGACGAGAGGGTCGGACTCAAACGCCTCCGACCCTACCGCTGCGGTGGTGCCGGCCCCGTGCGGTGTCCCGCCGTACGTCCAGGTAACAAAACGGGGCAGGCCGGGCGTCGACGGGACGGCCAGCAGGCATGATGGGCGCCCGACACCGCACGAGGGAGGAGACGCGATGAGGGACGCCGGCGGGATCGGTGTCCGCTGCTCCGGTGTGGTGCACCTCTACCGGACCTTCGAGGGCCACGACGTGGTCGCGCTGCAGGGCGTCGACCTCGAGATCCAGGCCGGGGAGCGGGTGGCGTTCCTCGGCCCCAGCGGCTCCGGCAAGTCCACTCTCCTCGCCCTGCTCGGCGGCATCCAGCGGCCGAGCGCGGGGCGGATCCTGCTGGGCGAGGACGACATCTCCCGGATGAGCGAGCGGCACCTGGCGCGGCTCCGCGCGCGGCGGGTGGCCACGATGCTCCAGGGCGCCACCCGCAACCTGCTCCCCTACACGACCGCCCGCCGCAACATCGCGTTCGCCCGGGTCGGGATGCCGGCCGACGAGGTCGCCGACGCGCCGACCGCGATCGAGCTGCTGGACCGGGTCGGGCTCGCCGACCAGGCCGACCAGGTCGTGACCACCCTCTCCGGCGGGCAGCGGCAGCGCCTGGCCCTGGCGTGCGCCGTCGCGACGCAGCCCCAGCTGCTGCTCGCGGACGAGCCGACGAGCCAGCTCTCCCACGCCGACCGCGACGCGGTGGTGGCCCTGCTCCACGAGCTCAACCGCGACTTCGGCACCACGGTCGTCGTCGTCACCCACCAGCCGGAGGTCGCGGCCACGTTCCCCCGCACGGTCACGATGAAGGGCGGCCGGGTGGGGTCGGAGGGGCCGCGACGGGGCGGAGTACGCCGTGATCGGCGCCGAGGGGGTGCTTCACCTCCCGACGCACCTGGTGCCGCAGTGGCCACCCGGCACCCTGGTCCGGATCGACGCCGAGGCCCGCCGGATCGTCGTCAGCCATCCCGCCGACGAGGTCGGCATCCCCCAGGACGAGGTCCGATGACGGGCCCGCTGCCCGACCTGGTCCTCGACCGGGTCTGCTACCGGCCGGGGCCGCTCCTCCTCGACGACGTCTCGCTGACCTTCCCTGCGGGCCGGGTGACCGCGGTCGCCGGGCCCAGCGGCTCCGGCAAGACCACCCTGCTCTCGGTCGCCGGTGGGCTGGTGCCGCCCACGACCGGCACGGCGACGTACGCCGGCGCCGCGACCTGGCAGGGCAACGGCGACCCGCGGCCCGAGATCGCCTTCGTGCTCCAGGTCTACGGCCTGGTGCCGATCCTCTCCGCCCGGGAGAACGTGGCGATCGCGCTGCGCGCCCGCGGGACGGCCTGGAGCGAGGCCAACGACCGGGCCGAGTCGGCGCTGGCCCGGTTCGACATCGCCGACCTCGGCGACCGCCAGGTCGAGGAGCTGTCGGGCGGCCAGATGCAGCGGGTGGCCTGTGCCCGGGCGCTGGTCGTCGACGCCCCCGTCGTCCTGGCCGACGAGCCGACCAGCGAGCTCGACCAGGTCAACGTGCAGGTCGTGCTCGACGCGCTCCGGCAGGAGGCCGAGCGGGGAGCCGTCGTCGTGATCGCGACCCACGACGCCGCGATCGTCGACGCCGCCGACCACCACGTCGTGATCGACGAGGGCCGACTCGGATGAGGTCCCGGCTGCTGGCCGGGTTGTGGGAGCGCCGCGGGACGCACCTCGCGCTGGCCGCCGCAGTCGCGGTCGTCACCTCCGGCGCCGTGGTGGTGACCGGTGAGGACGTCGACCTGGCGCTGCTGGTCCCGCTCCTCGCCCTCGCCGCCGGCGTGGTCCCGTCGGCCGGCCTCGCGCTCGGCGCCGTACGCCGTCGGGAGGCGGCGCTGCTGCGACTGCGCGGCCGGCACGGCGCCGGGTGGGTGTCGCCGCTGCTGGTGGAGCCGCTGGTCAGCCTGGTCGCCGGCGGGGCGGCCGGGGCCGCGGCGGCGCTGGCCGTGGGACCCGGTCGGTGGCCGGTCGTGGCGACGGTGTGGCTGGGCGCCACCGTCGTCGTGCTCGGCGCGATGGTGACCGCCCTGCGCACCCCCTCTCCCGGTGCTCCTGCGCGACCGCTCTGCCCGTTTGGCGCCGGGCGCCGCGACGACGTTCGTGCAGGTGCTCGTGCTGGTCGCGGCCGGCGTCGCTCTCACCCGCACCGGCGCGGACGAGCCCGACTGGGTGGCCTTCGCCGGGCCCACGGCGGTCGGGCTCGCCGCCAGGCTCGGCGCCGCCTGGCTGCTGCTCGGGTGCGGTCGCTGGCTGGCCGGCCGGGACGACCTCGCCTCGTTCCTCGCGGGCCGTCGGCTCGGCCTGCGGCGGGCGACGAGCGGGCTCCCGCTCGTGGTCGCGGCAGGTGCCCTGCTCGGGCTGGCGCTCAACACGATGCTGGCCGCACAGGACTGGGAGGCGGACACCACGGCCGTGACGACCGGCACGCCGCTGGTGGTTCCCGTCGAGGGCGACGCCGCCGCCGTCCTCACCGCCACCCACGAGGCCGACCCGGACGGCCGCTGGCTGATGGCCGCCGTGCGGGTGCTCGGCGACGACCGGCCGGGCTCCCGACGGGTTTTCGTCGACAGCGAGCGCTTCGCCCGGGTGGTCGGCGACGGTCTCGCCGGCACCCCGGCCGCCGAGGGGTCGGCGGCCGTCGACGACCTCGCCGCGGCGGCTGCCGACTGGCGTCCCGAGCCGACCGCGACCGGCGGCCGGCTGACCGCCCGCGTCGCCACCGACGCCGACCGTGCGGCGTTGGTCGAGATCGCCGTGGAGACCATCGGGCCCGACGGCGCGGGGCTCCAGTCCGTCCTCCTGCGGGTCCCGCCGGGCGGCTCGAGCACGGCGAGCGCCGACCTCACCCGGTGCGGGAGCGGCTGCCAGGTGGTCGGGCTCGACGTCGCCGTCGGCCGCCCCTGCGCCTCTCGGTACTGGGCGCAGCCATCGTGCCGCCGCCCGCGGCTCGACGTCGACCGCCTGGACCTGGGCGGCCTCGACCTCCTCGACCGCGGCTGGACGCTCGACGAGGGCGATGAACGGCCGCCGGGCGAGCTCCGCGCGACACCCGACCGGCTGCGCATCCGGCCCAGCTCCGCGGGCCGGAGCTACCTGGCCGTCGACCGCAGCCCATGGGCGGTCCCGGTGCTCAGCACCCGCTCGGTCGACCGGGAGTCCGCCGCCGCCGCGCCCACGACCAGCGGTCTCGACCGACCGGCCGACGTGCTGGGCCGCTACGACGCGCTCCCTCTCGTGGGCACCGGCGGGACCCTGCTCGACCTCCGCACCGGGCTCGTCCGCGGCTCGCACACGGTCGCCTCCGCCGACGCCTGGGTGCTCGCCCGCGCGGACACGCCGGCCGACGTGCTGGCGGCCGTGGGCCGCCCGACGACCGCGGAGCAGCTGGTCGCACCCGCCCTCGAGGAGGCCGGCAGCGACGTCGCGGGCGTGCTGGTCGTCGTGGCGGCCGGCGGGGTCGCCCCTCGGGCTCGTCGGGATCCTGCTGCCCGCCGCCCGGGAACGTCGCCGACGTGCCCAGGAGCGGGCCGCGCTCCGGCTGGTCGGCGTCCCGGCGGGCGTCCAGCGGCGCGCCGGACGGCTGCAGGTCCTCCTCGTCGCGGGCGCCGCCGCGCTGGCGACCCTCGCAGCCACGGTGGTCACCGTGCTGGCGTTCGGGGACGCCGTACCGGTGCTGGCGCCGCAGCCGTCCCAGCTGCCGCTCGACGTGGGCCTGCGCGCCCTGCCGCTGGTCGTGGCCCCGACCCTCGCCCTGCTCGCCGTCGGGGCGGTGGGCGGATGGGTCGAGCGTCCGTCCGAGCCGGACAGCCGCCCGGCGGCGCTGCGCGAGGAGGAGACCTGATGCTGCGGCTCGCCCTCGACGGCCTGCGCTCCCGTGCCCTGCTGTCGGCCGGCACCCTCCTCCTGCTCGTGGTCGCGGTCGGGTCCGCGGTGCTGGGGCCGGCGTTCACTGCGGCCGTCGGCGACAGCTATGCCGTCACCCGGCTCGCCGAGGCTCGAACCCGCTGACCGGACGCACCTGGGAGTTCCGTCCCGACGGATCCCGCAGCGACCCGGCCGAGGTGCTCGCGGACGCGACCGCCGCCGTCGACCTGCCACCCGGGCAGGCGGACGTCTCGGTGCAGCTCGAGACGTTGCGGGTCCTCACCCCGGGCACGCTCGGGGGAGGTGCAGCTGGTCGCGCGGGAAGGCGCCTGCAGCCACCTGACGGTCACCGGGCGGTGCCCGCGCCAGCCGGGCGAGGTCGCGCTCCTGGCCGGCGACGCCGAGGAGGACGGGCTGGCGCCGGGCGACCGGATCGACCTGCCGGCGCCCCTGGGACCGCTGACCGTGGTCGGCACCTACAGCTACCCCACCGGTCCGGAGGTCGACGACGACCGGCGCGAGGAGCTCGAGGACTTCTGGTTCGAGGTGCGCCGCCTCGCCTCGCTCCCGCCCCAGGTGCTGGGCGACGACCCGCTCCCCCGCCGCCCCGCCCCCTTCCTGGTGACCGTCGACCACTTCGCCACGGTGCCGAGCGACCTGTGGCTGGCGCGGGTGGACAGCCGGGTCGACGCACGCCCCGACCTGTCGGCCGAGGAGCTCGAGGAGCTCGGCGACCGGGGCGCGGCCGACCCGGCGCCGCAGCAGGCCCCCGACCGGGACCCTCGCGGAGGTGTCGATCAACGACCTGGGCGGCGTGGTCGACGACGTCCGGTCCGAGCAGCGCGCGGCGGTCGCGTCGGTGACGCCCGCCGTGGCGTCGCTGGTGCTCGTGGCGCTCGTGCTGCTGAGCCGCCTCACCGCGGCGGCCGGCGACCTCCGGCTCCCCGACCTCGCGCTGGCCTCGCTCCGCGGCGCCGGACGGCGCCGGGTCTGGCTGCTCGCCCTGAGCGAGCCGCTGCTCCTCGTCCTGCTGGCGGTGCCGCTCGGCGTCGCGGGTGGGCTGGCGCTCACGGCGGTGCTGGTCCGGGCGTGGCTCGAGCCGGGACTGCCGCTGCCGTTCCCGGCGTCGGCGTTCGTCGCCGCGGCCGTCGTGACCGCAAGCGCCGTCGGCGTGTGCGTGGCGACGACCCGCACCACCCTCGCGCGCACCCTCGCCGACCAGCTCGCCGGGCAGGGGCGGCCGCGCGGTGCCGGCCGGCTCGCCCGGCTCGGGCTGCTGGCCCTGGGGGCGCTGACCGTGGTGCTGGTGACCGCGGCGGTCACCCGGCCGGCCGGCGGGGCGACCGACGTGGGCGACCTGGTGCTGCCGGCGCTGGCCGCGGCCACGCTCGGTGCGGCCGCCACGGCCACCACCCGCTCGGCGACGGCCCGGCTGGCCCGGCGACGGGCCCGCGGGCTGGTCGGCTTCCTCGCCGTGCGGGCCGTCGCCCGCCGGGCGGTCGGCACCCTCGTCGTCCTGCCGCTGACGGTCGCCGTCGCGGTGTGCACGTTCGGCCTCGGCATCGCCGACGCTGCCGCCACCTGGCGGTCCAGCGTGGCCGCCACGCAAGCGCCGGCGGACACGGTGTGGACGACCGAGCTGCCGATGGTGGAGGCGGTCGCGCTCACCCACGAGCTGGACCCCGACGGACGGTGGCTGATGGCGGCCGCCACCCTCACCACCCAGGAGCACCGGGTCGCGGTGGTCGACGCGCCGCGCCTCGCCAGGGTCGCCCGGTGGCCGGGCACGTGGACCCCCGGCACCGGGCCCGACGAGGTCGCCGCCGTCCTCGCGGCGCGGCCGCTGCCGACGGTGACCGGCCGCCGGCTCGAGCTCACCGCCACCGTCCCTGACGGCTCCGCCGACGTCACCGTCGAGGTGCAGCTGCGCGACGCCCGCGGCCGCGTCGGCGCCTCCTACCTGGGGCCGTTCGGCCCGGGGACGTCGAGCAGCGGCGAGCGGGTGCCGTGCGCCGCCGGGTGCACCGTCGAGGGCCTCGCCGTCGCCGGTGCCGCCGGGCTCCCCACCGAGCTCGACGGCGACTACGCGTTGGGCCCGCTGACGGCGGACGGGACCGATGCGACGGCCGTGCTCGGCGACGAGGGCTGGCGGCTGTCGTCGGGCGCGGACCTGCAGCAGGTCGCCGAGCTGGTCGAGACCGGCGCGGACGGGATGACGGTCACCGCGTCGGGGCCGGGCATCGCCGGCCTGACGGCGGGCGGCATCCCGCCCGAGCGCCCGGTGGTGGCCGGCCGCGAGGCGGTCGGCACCCTCGACCGGTACGACCTCGGCGCCGCCCGGTCGTCGGCCGGCGGACCGCCCGAGGTCACCGCCGCCCTGGTCTCCGAGAGCGTGCCGTTCCTCGGTCCGCGGGCCTACCTGATCGACCACACGATGATGACGGCCAACCGGAGCGTCTTCGAGGAGGGCACCGAGGTCCGGGTGCTCTCCCGCGGCGACACCCCCCGCCGGCGTGACCGACGCCCTGGCCGCGGCGGGCCTCGCCGTGACCACGACGTACGCGCAGGAGCGCGACCGGCTCGACGAGACGGCGTACGCGCTCGCGCTGCGGCTCTACGTGGTCGCGGCCGCGCTGGTGCTGCTGATGGCGATCGCCGGGCTCGCGGTCACCACCGCCGTGCAACTGCCGTCCCGCCGGGCCGACGCCGCGTCCCTGAGCGTCGTGGGGGTGCCGCGCCGCACGGTGCTGGCGGCGGTCGCGCTCGAGCAGGCGGTCGTGCTCGGCGCCGCCGCGCTCGCGGGCCTGTCGGCGGGCGCCGGCACCCAGCTGGTCGTGCTGCGGAGGATCACGCTCGGCGCCGCGGAGGGGTCGTCGTGGCCGCGGGTGACCGCTCGCGTCGACCCGGCGCTCCTCGCCGGGGTGGCAGCGTCCGTCGCGCTGGTGCTGGCCAGCGTCGCCGTGGTCAGCGCCTGGCTGGCGGTCCGCCGGGCCCGCGGGGCGTCGCTGCGGGAGCGGGGCCGCTGACCGTCCGGACGGGTGGGGGCGCGGCCGTCAGGCGTCGCCGGCGAGCATCTCGGGGGTCAGCACCGCTTCGGTGTCGGGGATCCCCAGCTCCTCGGCACGCTTGTCGGCCATCGCCAGCAACCGGCGGATCCGGCCCGCGATCGCGTCCTTGGTGAGCACCGGGTCGTGCAGCTGGCCGAGCTCCTCCAGCGACGCCTGCTTGTGCTCGAGCCGCAGCTGGCCCGCCAGCCGCAGGTGGTCGGGCACGTCGTCGCCGAGGATCTCCATCGCGCGCTCCACGCGGGCGCCGGCGGTGACCGCCGCGCGGGCCGAGCGGCGCAGGTTGGCGTCGTCGAAGTTCGCCAGCCGGTTGGCGGTCGCACGCACCTCGCGGCGCATCCGCCGCTCCTCCCAGGCCATCAGCGTCTCGTGCGCGCCGAGGCGGGTGAGCAGCTGGCCGATCGCGTCTCCGTCGCGGATCACCACGCGGTCGACGCCGCGGACCTCGCGGGCCTTCGCCTGGATGCCGAGCCGGCGGGCGACGCCGACCAGCGCGAGGGCCGCCTCCGACCCGGGGCAGGTGACCTCGAGCGACGACGAGCGGCCGGGCTCGGTGAGCGAGCCATGGGCGAGGAAGGCACCGCGCCAGGCCGCCACCGCGTCGCAGCCGCCGCCGGAGACGACCGCCGGCGGCAGGCCCCGCACCGGCCGGCCACGCTGGTCGAGCAGCCCGGTCTGGCGGGCGAGCGCCTCGCCGTCCTTCACCACCCGGACGATGTAGCGGCTGCCCTTGCGCAGACCGTTGCCCTGGACGACGACCACGTCGGAGCCCTGGCCGTACATGTCCTGGATGTCCTTGCGCAGCCGCCGGGCGGCGGCCCCGGTGTCGAGCTCGGCCTCGACGACGATCCGCCCGCCGACGATGTGCAGCCCACCGGCGAACCGGAGGGTCGAGGCGACCTCGGCCTTGCGGCAGCACGCCTTGGTGACCGGGGTGCTGGCCAGTTCCGCCTTGACCTGAGCCGTCATCGCCATGGGCCGATCCTGCCACGGAGGTCAATCACCCGCGGAACCTCCGCAGGCATCAGGAGTCCTGCATCACACGGGCGTACGTCGCGGCCAGCCGCACCGGGTCGTGGCGCGGCGTGCCGTCGCCGAGGGCCACGTCGTCGACCACCAGCCGGGCGCCCAGCGCGGCGACCACCTGCTCCAGCTCCTCGACGTCGTCGCCGACGCTCTCGCGGTCGGCGACGACCGTGTGCACGGCCAGGTCGGGCGCGTGCTCGGCAAGGGCGGCGAGGTGGTCGGCCGGCCCGAAGCCGCCGGTCTCGCCCTGCTGCTCGGCCAGGTTGAGCACGACGATCACGCGGGCGTCGGTGCGCACCAGGGCCTCGCGCAGCTGGGGCACCATCACGTGCGGGATGACCGAGGTGAACCAGGACCCCGGCCCGAGCACGGCCCAGTCGGCCTCGGCGATCGCCCCGAGCACGGCCGGGCTGACCTCGGGATCGGGCGGGTCGAGCGCGATGGACGCGATCACGCCCTCGGTCGTCGCGACCTCGACCTGTCCGCGGACGGTGACCAGCTCGCCGGGGTCGTCGGGGTGCTCGCCGATGCCCCGCACCTCGGCGGTGATGTCCATCGGCGTCATCGCCATCGGCAGGACCCTCCCCTTGGCGCCCAGCAGGCGGCCGACCCAGTCGAGGGCGTCGACGTGGTCACCGAGCAGCTCCCAGAGCCCCACGATCAGCAGGTTGCCGACCACGTGGCCGCGCATGTCGCCGTCACCGGCGAACCGGTGCTGCAGCACCTTCGCCCAGGTGTCACCCCACTCGTCGTCGCCGCAGAGCGCGGCCAGCGCCATCCTCAGGTCGCCGGGCGGCAGGACGCCGAACTGGCCCCCGCAACCGCCCCCGACGAGCCGCCGTTGTCGGCGACGGTGACGATCGCGGTCAGCTCGTCGACGGTCAGGTCGTCGACCAGGAGGCGGAGGGCGGTGAGCGAGGCGTGCAGGCCGTGGCCGCCCCCCAGCGCCACGACGGCCTGCGCGCGGTCGCGCGCCGAGAGGGGCGTCACTCCCGCCCCAGGTCGCGGTGGAGGGCGCGCGCGACGTAGCCCTGCTCCTGCATCCGGCGCGCGACCTCCTCGCTCATCGCGACGCTACGGTGCTTGCCGCCGGTGCAGCCGACGGCGACCCGCATGAACCGCTTGCCCTCGCGGAGGTAGCCCTCCGCGACCCCGGAGAGCAGCGGCACGAACTGGTCGAGGAACTCCGTGGCCCCGGGCCGGCCGAGCACGTAGTCGGCGACGTCGGCGTCGCGCCCGGTGTGGGGGCGCAGCTCCGGCACCCAGTGCGGGTTGGGGGAGGAACCGCATGTCGGCGACGTAGTCGGCGTCGACCGGGATGCCGTACTTGAACCCGAAGCTGATCACCGTCACCCGCAGCCGGGTCGCCTCGGGCGTCCCGAACGCCTCGGCGATCCGGTCGGTGAGCTGGTGGACGTTGAGGTTGGAGGTGTCGATCACGAGGTCGGCGTCGCCGCGCAGGTCGGCCAGCACCACCCGCTCCCGCTGGAGGCCGTCGAGCAGGCGGCCGCCCTCCTGGAGCGGGTGGGGGACGGCGGGCGGCCTCCTGCCGGCGGACGAGGACCTCGTCGACGGCGTCGAGGAACACCAGCGTCGTGTTGCGGCCGGTGACGCCGTGGGCGAGGGCGCTGCGGGAGGCCGTGGAAGAACGAGCCCGAGCGCACGTCGACCACCACCGCCATCGGCTGCGACCGGCCCTGGCTCTCGTCGACCAGCCGGACGACGTCGGGCAGCAGGCTGGGCGGCAGGTTGTCGACGACGTAGAAGCCGAGGTCCTCCAGCTCCTTCGCGGCGGTGCTCCGGCCGGCGCCGGTCATCCCGGTCACGACGACCAGCTCGCCGGGTTGCTGCGTCATGCCACGACCCCCTGGAAGCGCCTCATGGGGCCGTAGTCTTCCGGTCGACGGGGTCGGCGGCCACCGCCTCCTTGATCACCGCCGCCGTGCGCGGACCGATGCCGGGCACCGCCGCGATCTCCTCCACGGTGGCCTGCCGCAGCTTGCGCAGCGAGCCGAAGTGACGGAGCAGGGTGCGCCGGCGCACCTCACCGAGGCCCGGGACGTCGTCGAGCAGGCTCTCGACCATCGACTTCGACCGGCGGCCGCGGTGGTGGGTGATCGCGAACCGGTGGGCCTCGTCGCGCACCCGCTGCAGCAGGTAGAGGCCCTCGGAGGTGCGGGGGCAGGATCACCGGGTCCTCCTCCCCCGGCAGCCACACCTCCTCGAGCCGCTTGGCGAGACCGCACACGGGGATGTCGTCGATGCCGAGCTCGTCGAGCGCGCGCTGCGCCGCGGCGACCTGTGGCGGACCGCCGTCGACCACCACCAGGCCCGGTGCGTAGGCGAACTTCCGCGGCCGGCCGGTGTCGGGATCGACGAGCATCGGCCCGGACTCCCCGTCGCCGGGCCGCAGCTCGCTGCGCGCCTGCTCGTCGAGCAGCCGGCGGAACCGGCGGGTGATCACCTCGTGCATGGAGGCGACGTCGTCCTGGCCGCTGACCCCCTTGATGACGAACCGCCGGTACTCGCTCTTGCGGGCGAGGCCGTCCTCGAAGACGACCATCGACGCGACCACCTCGGTGCCCTGGAGGTTGGAGACGTCGTAGCACTCGATGCGCAGCGGCGCGTCGTCGAGGTCGAGCGCCTCGGCGATCTCGGCCAGCGCCCGGTTGCGGGTGGTGAGGTCGCTCGCGCGCTTGGTCTTGTGGAGCGCCAGGGCCTCGACGGCGTTGCGGGCGACGTTGGCCTGGAGCGCCTTCTTGTCGCCGCGCTGGGGCACCCGGATCGAGACCCGGGTGCCGCGCAGGTCGCTCAGCAGCCGCTCGAAGGTCTCGGTGTCCGGCGGCAGCTCGGGCACCAGGATCTCGCGGGGCACCGCGTCGCGCGCCTCGTCGGCGTCGAGGCCGCCGTAGAGCTGGAGCAGGAAGTCCTCGACCAGCTCGGGAGTGCCGCCGTCGTCGGTGCGGTCGGCCACCCACCCGCGCTGACCGCGGATCCGGCCGCCGCGCACGTAGAAGATCTGGACGGCGACCTCGAGCGGGTCCTCGGCCAGGGCGATCACGTCGGCGTCGGCGCCGTCGCCGAGCACGACGGCCTGCTTCTCGAGCGCCTTCTGCATGGCGCCGAGGTCGTCGCGCAACCGGGCGGCCTTCTCGAAGTCGAGCGCGTCGGAGGCGGCGTACATCTCCTGCTCGATCCGCCGCATGAACGGCCGGGTGCGGCCGGCCATGAACTCGCAGAAGTCGTCGACGATCCGGCGGTGCTCGTCGGCGGAGACGTTGCCGACGCAGGGAGCGACGCACTTGTCGATGTAGCCGAGCAGGCAGGGCCGCCCGATCTGGCTGGACCGCTTGAACACGCCGTTGCTGCACGACCGCATCGGGAACACCCGGAGCAGGATGTCGACGGTCTCGCGGATCGCCCAGGCGTGGCTGTAGGGCCCGAAGTAGCGGGTGCCGCGTCGCTTGGCGCCGCGCCCGACCATCACCCGGGGGAACTCCTCGCCGTAGGTGACCGCCAGCCACGGGTAGGACTTGTCGTCGCGGTACTTCACGTTGAACCGCGGGTCGAACTCCTTGATCCAGGAGTACTCCAGCTGGAGCGCCTCGACCTCGGTGCCGACCACCGTCCACTCCACCGACGTCGCGGTGGTGACCATCGTGGCGGTGCGCTGGTGCAGGTTGGAGACGTCCTGGAAGTACGACGACAGGCGCGCGCGGAGGTTCTTGGCCTTGCCGACGTAGATCACCCGGCCCTGCTTGTCGCGGAAGCGGTAGACGCCCGGCTCGGTGGGGATCGACCCCGGCTTCGGGCGGTAGCTCAGCGACACGCCCCCAACCCTACGGAGCGCTGCCGACAGGTCGTGACGGGGCGGGCCAGGTACCTCTTCCGCGACCGAAATCGGTTCCCATCGCGCCGGAGGGCGCGCACACTCGACGGGGACACACGGTCGACGTGCTTCGGCACGAGCAATCTGGAGTGGTCTACTAGAGAAATGGGCTGTCGGGACGACTACGGCTACCCGCTGACCGCGTCGGACGACGCGGCAGCGGCGTACGTCGGCGGGGTGCGCGACCTGCTCCGGCTCCGCGCGGGCGCCCAGGTGGGGATCGCCGCCGCCCTCGCGCACGACCCCACGTTCGCCGTCGCCCACGCCGACCTGGCGCTCCTCGGGCACGAGATGTGCGTGGACGTCGACACCGGCGCCCGCCTGGCCGACGCCCGGCGGCACGCGGAGCGGGCCACCGACCGGGAGCGCAGCCACGTGCACGCCGTGGAGCGCCACCTCCGGGGCGACGACGCCCCGCTCCTCGCGCACCTGGCCGCCTACCCCCGCGACGCCGTGCTGCTCTCGGTCGCGATGCCGACGATCGCGTTCGCCGGCGTCACCGACGTGCCGGCCGAGGCCTGGGCGATCGTGGAGCGGGCCGCGCCGGCGTACGGCGACGACTGGTGGTTCACCGGGCTGCTCGCCTTCGTCCGCCAGGGGAGCAGCGGCGCTTCGACGAGGTGATGGAGCTCTCCCTGTCGGTCGCTGACGCTCGAACCCGCAGCCGGCCACTCGGCGCACGCCCGGGCGCACGCGCACTACGAGACCGGCGACCACGCGGCCGGCCTCACGTGGATGGACGCCTGGGTCGTCGGCGACGGCGCCCGCACCGAGAGCCTCACCCACTTCTCCTGGCACGCGGCACTCCACGAGCTGTCGCTGGGCGACCTCGACGCGGTCCGCCGGCGCTACCTCCAGCAGCTCCAGCCGCGGCACGCCGTCGGCTGCCGGGCCCTCGTCGACACCGGCTCGCTGCTGTTCCGGTGGGCCCTGACGCCCGACGCCGAGGACGTGCCGTCCCTGGACGAGGTGGTCGGCATCAGCGGGCGGGACACGCTCGAACGACCGGCGACGCCGTTCCTCGCGCTGCACGCCGCGGTCGCGCTGCTCGCGACCGGCGACCGGGGCGGGCTCGACCGGCTCGCGGCCTGGTGCGACCGGCACGACCACCCGACCCACCGCGAGGTCTCGGCGCCGCTCGCCCGCGCCCTCTCGCTGCTCGCCGCCGGTCGGGCGTCGGTCGCCGCCGACCGGCTCTCCCAGCTCGCGCCGGTCTGCTGGCGGCTCGGCGGCTCCGACGCGCAACGCGAGATCCTCGAGGAGGCGCGGATCGCGGCGCTGCTGCGGGCCGGGAGGTACGACGACGCCGTGCTGGTCCTCGACCGGCGTCTCGACCGGCGGCCCTCGCCCCGGGACCGCCGCTGGCGCGACCGGGCCGCCCAGCAGCCGGTCGCCGCCGCTGCCGTCAGACCGCCAGGATCCGGTCGTCCTCGACCGTGACCTCCACCGGCGCCAGCGCCGCGGGGGCCGGGCCCTGCACGGGCTCACCGCTGTCGGCGTCGTAGACGCTGCCGTGGTTGGCGCAGTGGATCTGCCCGTCGGCGACCGAGGTGACCAGCAGGCTCTGGTGCGTGCAGACCGCGGTGAAGGCCCGGAACTCCCCCTCGGTCGGCTGGGTGAGCACGATCTTCTCGTCGGAGAGGATCAGCCCGCCCCCGACCGGGACGTCGGCGGTGGACGCGAGCTCGGTGCCGGCGTCGACCGCCGGTCCGCCCCCGTCGCCGCCGTTGCCGTCGTCCCCACCCCCGCAGCCCGCGAGCGCCACGGCGACACCGAGGGCGCCGAGGCCCCGTGGAACACGATCCGGCGCGACGCGCGCACCTCGCCGAGGCCGCTCACCGGAGCACGATCCGATCGCCCTGCACGGTGACCTCCACCGACGCGAGCGGCGTCGAGGCCGGCCCCGCGGTGGGGGCCCCGTCGGTGATCGAGAACCGGCTGCCGTGGCACGGGCACTGGATCTCGCCGTCGGCGACCCGCCCCCACCAGGCACCGCTGGTGGGTGCAGAGGGCCGAGAACGCCCGGAAGTCGCCCTCCTCGGGCTGGGTGACGACGACCTCCTGCTCACCCACGACCAGGCCACCGCCGACCGGCACGTCGGCGACGGCGATCCCGCCGGCCGGCGGTGCGGCAGTCGTGGAGCCGGACGTCGCGGACGAGGTCGGGGACGAGGTCGGCGTCCCGGGCGCGGAGGTCGACGGGTCGCTCCCCCGTGGAGCCGCCGTCGTCGCCGCACGCGACCAGCACCGGGGCCCCGAGACCGGCGGCCGCCGCACCGAGCGCCCGCCGCCTGCTGATGGTTGACATGTAAATCAGCGTACGGCGTCGGCGTCAGCGCCGCGCGGTGCTCTTCGCCGTGGCGCGGGCCTTTCCGTTGCGCGGCGCCGCGGCCGCCGCCCGCTTGCGCTTCGCCGGCGGCTTGGCCGGCTTCTTCGGCTGGCTGGCCTCCCGGCCGTCGAGCAGCGGCCGGAGGAACTCGCCGGTGAAGCTGCCGGGCGTGGCCGCGACGTCCTCGGGCGTGCCCTCGGCGATCACGGTGCCGCCGCGGGAGCCGCCCTCGGGCCCCCATGTCGATGATCCAGTCGGCCGTCTTGATCACGTCGAGGTTGTGCTCGATCACCAGCACCGAGTTGCCCTTGTCGACCAGCGAGGACAGCACGCCGAGCAGCTTGCGGATGTCCTCGAAGTGCAGGCCGGTGGTGGGCTCGTCGAGGACGTAGATCGTGCGACCGGTCGAGCGCTTCTGCAGCTCCGTGGCCAGCTTGACCCGCTGCGCCTCGCCTCCGGAGAGCGTCGTCGCCGGCTGGCCGAGCCGCACGTAGCCGAGGCCGACCTCGACCAGCGTCTTCATGTGCCGCGCGATCGCGGGCACGGCGGCGAAGAAGTCGAGCGCCTCCTCGATCGGCATGTCGAGGACCTCGGCGATGGTCTTGCCCTTGTAGTGCACCTCGAGCGTCTCGCGGTTGTAGCGCGCCCCGTGGCACACCTCGCACGGCACGTAGACGTCGGGGAGGAAGTTCATCTCGATCTTGAGCGTGCCGTCGCCGGCGCACGCCTCGCAGCGGCCGCCCTTGACGTTGAACGAGAACCGCCCCTGCTGGTAGCCGCGGATCTTCGCCTCCGGCGTCGACGCGAACAGCTTGCGGACGTGGTCGAAGACGCCGGTGTAGGTGGCCGGGTTGGACCGCGGCGTGCGCCCGATCGGCCCCTGGTCGACGTGGATCACCTTGTCGACCTGGTCGAGGCCGGTGATCTTCTGGTGCCGCCCCCGGGATCGTGCGGGCGCGGTGCAGCTCCTTGGCGAGCGAGGTGTAGAGGATGTCGTTGACCAGGGTCGACTTCCCGGACCCGGAGACGCCGGTGACCGCGACGAACTGGCCGAGCGGGAAGGTCACGTCGATGTTCTTGAGGTTGTTCTCGCGAGCACCGTGGACCTTCAGCTCGCGGCCCTTGGTGCGCGGACGGCGTACGGGCGGCACCGGGATCTCACGACGGCCGGAGAGGTACTCGCCGGTGATCGAGTCGGCGTGGGCCAGCAGGTCGGCCACGGTGCCGGAGTGCACCACCTGGCCACCGTGCTCGCCGGCCCCGGGGCCGATGTCGACGACCCAGTCGGCGACCTTGATCGTGTCCTCGTCGTGCTCGACCACGATCAGGGTGTTGCCGAGGTCCTGAGCCGGACCAGCGTCTCGATCAGCTTCTGGTTGTCGCGCTGGTGGAGGCCGATGGACGGCTCGTCGAGCACGTAGAGGACGCCGACGAGGCCGGCGCCGATCTGGGTGGCCAGCCGGATCCGCTGCGCCTCACCGCCGGACAGCGAGCCCGAGGGCCGGTCGAGCGAGAGGTAGTCGAGCCCGACGTCGAGGAGGAACTGCAGCCGCTCCTCGATCTCCCTCAGCACCCGCTCGGCGATCTGCCGCTCCCGGCTGGAGAGGTCGAGGTTGCGGAGGTAGTCGGCCGCCTCGTTGATCGGCAGCGAGCAGACCTCGGCGATGTTCTTGCCGCCGCGGTCGCGCGGACCGAGCGTCACCGCCATCGACACCGGCTTGAGCCGGGTGCCCTGGCAGACCGGGCACGGGACCTCACGCATGAAGCCCTCGAACCGCTCGCGGCTCACGTCGCTCTCGGCCTCGCGGTGGCGGCGCTCGACGTAGGTGCGCACACCCTCGAACTCGGCGTAGTAGGACCGCTGGCGGCCGTAGCGGTTGCGGGTGACGACGTGGACCTTGGTCGGGTGGCCGTCGAGGATCGCCTTCTGCGCCTTCTTCGGAAGGTCCTGCCACGGGGTGTCGACGTCGAAGCCCAGCTCCTCCCCCAGCGCCTGCAGCAGCTTGCCGAAGTAGTCGGCCACGTGCGCGTGGCTCCACGGCTGGAGCGCGCCCTCGGCGAGGGTGGCGGTCGGGTCGGGGACGACCAGCTCGGGGTCGACCTCCATCCGGGTGCCGAGGCCGGTGCACGCCGGGCAGGCGCCGAACGGCGAGTTGAACGAGAAGGAACGCGGCTCGAGCTCGTCGGTGTCGATGGCGTGGTCGTTGGGGCACGACATCTTCTCGCTGAACCGCAGCTCGCGGTGCGGGTCGCCCTCGGGGAGGTCGACGAAGTCGAGCAGCACCAGGCCACTCGCCAGCCCGAGCGCGGTCCCGACCGAGTCGGTCAGCCGCCGCTTGGCCGACTCCTTGACCGACAGCCGGTCGACGACCACCTCGATCGTGTGCTTGATCTTCTTGTCGAGCTTGGGCGGGTCGTCGAGCGAGTGGGTCCGCCCGTCGACGCGTGCCCGGCTGAAGCCCTGGGTCTGCAACTGCCGGAACAGCTCGACGTACTCACCCTTGCGGCCGCGGACGACCGGGGCGAGGACCTGGAACCGGCGGCCCTCCTCGAGCGTGAGGACGCGGTCGACGATCTGCTGCGGCGTCTGCCGCTCGATCGGGGGCGCCGCAGGTCGGGCAGTGCGGGCGACCGGCGCGGGCGTAGAGCAGACGGAGGTAGTCGTAGACCTCGGTGATCGTGCCGACGGTGGAGCGCGGGTTCTTCGAGGTGGACTTCTGGTCGATCGACACCGCCGGCGAGAGGCCCTCGATGAAGTCGACGTCGGGCTTGTCCATCTGCCCGAGGAACTGACGGGCGTAGGCCGACAGCGACTCGACGTAGCGCCGTTGGCCCTCGGCGAAGATCGTGTCGAACGCGAGGCTGGACTTCCCGGAGCCGGAGAGGCCGGTGAAGACGATGAGGGAGTCGCGCGGGAGGTCGAGGGAGACGTCCTTGAGGTTGTGCTCGCGGGCGCCGCGGATGATGAGCTGGTCGGCCACTGGGGTCCTAGGGTGCGTCCTGTCGGGGTTCGAACTGGTGTTCGCCATCGTACGGCGCGCGCGCAAGGCCGCGCCGTCGGAAGGCGTCACCCGCCAGACTCTCACGCGCCACCGACAACGGCCGTCTCGGCGATGATGGGACGGTGACCACACCGCTGCTCCCCCGACCTCCCCCGACCTCCCCAGCCGGGTCGCCGCCGCGACCGAGCGGCTGCTCGCGACCGCCGACGCCCTCCCCGACGACGCGTGGACCGCCCCCAGCGTGTGCGCCGGCTGGGACCGGGCCCACGTGCTCGCCCACCTCGCGCTCAACGCGGACGGACTCGCCGGCGTGGTGCGCGGGCTGGCGGCCGGCGAACCCCGCCCCGATGTACCGCTCCGACGCCGCGCGCGACGCCGACATCGAGGACCTCGCGGCGCAGGCACCGGCCGTCGTACGGGAGCGGCTCCGCTCGTCCGCGGCGTCGCTCGCCGAGGCGCTCCCGCGGCTGCGGACGGTCGCCGCCGACGCGGAGTTCGACCGCACGCCCGGCGGCCGGGTGATGCCGGCGTCGCTGGTGCCGATGCTGCGGCTGCGCGAGGTCGAGATCCACCACGCCGACCTGGAGGCGGGGTACTCCCACCGCGACTGGCCGGAGGAGACGGTCGTCGCGTTCCTCGACATGGACGCCGGGCGGCACCTGGGCGGCCCCCTACACCGGCGAGGCCACCGACCTGGGCCGCACGTGGCGGTTCGGAGAGCCCGGGCCCGGCGACCCCGTAGTGTCGGGACCGGGCTCCGCCCTCGCCTGGCTCGAGACCGGCCGCGACCCGGGCGACGCCCTCACCAGCTCGACCGGCCGGCTGCCCACCGTGGAGGGACGATGACCGACACCTACACCGGAGCCGTCACCGTCGGCGGCGGCCCCGACGTCCGCGAGCTCGAAGCACCTCACGATCACCAAGGTCGCCGTCGACGAGCAGATGTCCAACAACGCCTACCTGCTCCGCTGCCGGCACACCGGCGAGCAGCTCCTCGTCGACGCCGCCGCCGAGCCCGACACCCTGCTCCCCTGGCCGGTGACGCCGGGCTCGCCACGGTCGTCACCACCCACCAGCACTGGGACCACCACCGAGCCCCTGTCCGCCGTGGTCGTCGCGACCGGCGCCGCCGTGCTCGCCGGCGGCCCCGACGCCGACGCGATCACCGAGCAGACCGGCGTCGAGGTGACCCGGCGCCTCGACGAGGGCGACACCGTCGCCGTCGGCGACTGCTCCCCTCGAGGTCATCCGCCTCACCGGCCACACCCCCGGCTCGATCGCCCTGCTCTACGACGACCGGCCCGCCGGCGGCGTACCCCACCTCTTCACCGGCGACAGCCTCTTCCCCGGCGGCATCGGCAACACCTTCGGCGACGCCGAGGCCTTCCAGCAGCTCTACGCCGACGTCGTGGCCAAGGTCTTCGACCGCCTCCCCGACGACACCTGGTTCTACCCCGGCCACGGCGACGACTCGACCCTCGGCGCCGAGCGGCCGCACCTGGAGGAGTGGCGCGACCGGGGTTGGTGAAGGGGGCCGGCTGGCGCGCACCAGACTCTCGGGTGCGCTCCACCGGCACCAGGTGCCGGCCCAGCGAACCCCAACGCCCCTTTCGCTCCTCCGAACCCGCTCCACGACGACTTCTTCTCGACCCCGACCACAGGGGTCGACCCGAGACCACCCGGCATTGACCCGCGGACCGCAACCAGGTGCCTCGACCCCGGCGGCGAGCGCCCACGCCCGTCCGTTCGTCCCCACCACGACCCGACGACGACCCGGCGCCCCCCGACGACAGCGACCCCAGGCCACCAGACGCCTAACGTGCGCTCCACCGGCACCAGGTGCCGGCCCAGCGCACCCTTGAACCCGGCCGCCCCGCAGGTGCTAGACCCCGTCCAGCCCGGGTACCGGACCCGGACACAAACCGGACGCGCCGAGGTGGACACATGGAGCAGATCAGCGAGCGGCTGTTGAGCTGGGCCTCGATCCTGGACGAGCAGACGCGGGCGCAGGCGGTGAAGACGAGCTCGATGCCGTTCGTGAAGCCGCACGTCGCGCTGATGCCCGATGCCCACCTCGGCAGGGGGTGCGACGGTCGGCAGCGTGATTCCCACGCGGGAGGCGATCATCCCGGCTGCCGTGGGGGTGGACATCGGCTGCGGGATGATGGCGGTGCGCACCACCCACCGGGTCGACGACCTGCCGGCCGACCGGAAGGCCCTGCACGCGGCGATCAGTCGCAGCGTCCCGCTGTCGGCGGGGGCGGTACAACAAGACGCTGTACTCGGAGGCGACCCGGGAGCGCGTCGCCGAGCTCGAGGCGACCGACGGCTACCAGCAGGCAGAGGCGGTCGCGCCGAACTGGCGGATGCAGCTGGGGTCGCTCGGCTCCGGGAACCACTTCATCGAGGTCAGCCTCGACGAGGACGACCACGTGTGGCTGTTCCTGCACTCCGGCTCGCGAGGTGTGGGCAACAAGCTGGCCATGAAGCACATCCGCGTCGCACAGCGGCAGTGCGAGAAGCGCCGGACCGACCTCCCCGACAGGGACCTGGCCTACCTCGTCGAGGGCGAGCCGGAGTTCTGGTCCTACCTGGAGGCGCTGCGGTGGGCTCAGCGCTTCGCCTACCTCAACCGCGAGGAGATGATGCAGCGGGTCGTCGACCGGTTCGAAGAGTGGGCCGGGCCGATCGAGCGGGTCGAGGAGATCAACTGCCACCACAACTACACCGCTCGCGAGGAGCACTTCGGCGAGGACGTGTGGCTCTCCCGCAAAGGGTGCCATCGACGCCGCCGAAGGGGTCCGCGGGCTGATCCCCGGCTCGATGGGCGCGAAGTCGTACGTCGTGACGGGCAAGGGGAACCGCCTGGCCCTGCGCTCCGCGCCCCCACGGCGCGGGGCGCAACCACTCGCGCACCGCGGCGAAGCGGCTGTTCACGCGGGACGACCTCGACGCCCGGATGGCCGGGATCGCGTGGGGCGACTCCGACGCGTTCCTCGACGAGCACCCCGACGCCTACAAGGACATCGACGTCGTGATGGCCGACGCCGCAGACCTGGTGAGCATCGACCACACGCTGCGCCAGGTCGTCAACGTCAAGGGCGACTAGTCCCTTCGATGAGTTCCGGCCGATGAGTTCCCGGCCGTCCCGGGGTCTGTCGTCCTGACACGTCCCGACGTCCTGACACGTCCCGACCACCACCGGAGGCACCCTTGCGGCTCTTGCTCACGTCAGGCGGCGTCACCAACCCGACCATCCGGGCGGCGCTCGAGGAGCTCCTCGGCAAGCCGGTGGACGAGTCCAGCGCGCTGGTCGTCCCGACCGCGCAGTGGGGCCATCCGCTGTGCGGGCCGGCGTCGGTGCGAGGCCTGGTGGCGGCCGAGCCCGACTTCCGGCACTTCTCGGGCCTGGGCTGGGGCTCGCTCGGCGTCCTCGAGCTCACCGCGCTCCCCACGATCGGCGCCGAGCGCTGGGTGCCCTGGGTCGAGGCGGCCGACGTGCTCCTCGTGGACGGCGGCGACGCGACGTACCTGGCCCACTGGGTGCGGGAGTCCGGCCTGGCCGACCTGCTGCCGTCGCTACCCGACCTGGTCTGGGTGGGGGGTGAGCGCCGGGAGCATGGTGATGACGCCCCGGATCGGCGCGCACTTCGTCGAGTGGAGGTCCGCGCCCGACGACCGCACCCCTGGGGTTCGTCGACTTCTCGATCTTCCCGCACCTCGACGCCTTCCCGACCAACACCCTGGCCGAGGCGGAGCGGTGGGCCGCCGACATTGGAGGCCCCGCCTACGCCATCGACGAGCAGACGGCCATCACGGTCGTCGACGGCTCCGTCGAGGTGGTCTCCGAAGGTCGGTGGACGCGGTTCGGGTAGGCGCCCCGGGAACGGCGCCGTCGCGACCCGGTGCAATTGCGCCGTTTCGCCGTACGCTCCTCCTATGGGCGACGCCTCCCGCACCACCTACGTGCTCGTCGACGGCGAGAACATCGACGCCACGCTCGGTACGTCGATCCTGGGGCGGCGGCCCCGGCCCGAGGAGCGGCCGCGGTGGGAGCGGTTGCTGCAGTTCGCGCGGGAGCGGTGGGGGCAGCCGGCCTCCGGGTTGTTCTTCCTGGCGGCCAACAGCGAGCTGCCGATGGCGTTCATCCAGGCGCTGCTGGCGATCGGCTACAAGCCGGTGCCCCTGTCCGGCGGCCCCGGCCAGAAGGTCGTCGACATCGCGATCCAGCGCACCCTCGTGGCGCTGGGCGAGCGCCCCGACGACGTGCTGCTCGTCAGCAACGACGGTGACTTCGTCGAGCAGGTCGGCGGCCTCCTCGACGGCCGGCGCCGGGTCGGCGTCGTGGGCTTCGTCGAGTTCCGCAACCACGCGTTCGTCCAGCTCGCGGAGCAGGGTCTGGAGTCCTTCGACCTCGAGCACGACGTGAAGGCGTTCAACGAGCGGCTCCCCCGCGTGCGGATCATCCCGATCGAGGAGTTCGACCCCGCGCAGTTCCTCTGAGGCCGGCGCCGGCACCACTAGCCTCTGCCCATGACGTTCACCGACCGGCAACGGCGGGCGATGCGACTGATCGCCGACACCTTCGCACCGGGCGGCGACGGCGTACCGTCCGCGCACGAGGCGGGGGCGGTCGACCTGGCGCTCGAGATCGTGGCCGGCAACCCCCGCCGGGCGGAGGCGACCCAGGTGCGGCGGCTGCTGGACGTCTGGGACACACGCGGCTTCGCGCTCGCCGTGACCGGCCGGGGCCGGCGGTTCTCCGAGCTCGACCGCGCCGGACGTGAGCGGTTCCTGCTCGGACTGGCCGGGTCGGGCATCGCCCAGAAGCGGGTGCTGTTCGCGGCGCTGAAGACGGCGTCGGTCTTCCCCTACTACATGGCCGGTGGCCCCCGGCTGTGGGAGAGCATCGGCTACCCCGGCCCGCTCGGCGTCCGGGACGACCCGCCCGAGCCGGTGATCCGGCCGCTGCGGGCGACGAGCGACACGGAGGTCGACTGCGACGTGGTCGTCGTCGGCTCCGGGGCCGGCGGCGGGACCGCCGCGGGCGTGCTCGCCGCGGCCGGCCTCGACGTCGTCGTGCTCGAGGCGGGCGACCTCCACGACGAGCGCCACTTCGACGGTAGCGAGCGCACCGGCTTCCTCGAGCTCTACGCCCTGGCCCCGCAGGCGACGGCCGACGGGCAGGTGTCGCTGCTCGCCGGTCGTGGCCTGGGCGGCGGCACGGTCGTCAACTACTCGACGTCGTTCCGCACGCCCGACCACGTCCGGCAGGAGTGGGCGGCCCACGGCGCCCGCCAGGTCGCCACCGACGAGTACACCGCGTCGATGGACGCCGTCTGCCAGCGGCTCGGCGTCAACACCGACCACGACAAGGCCGCGCCGCGCGACGCGATCCTCGAGCGCGGCGCGCGGGCGCTCGGTGGGACGTGGCCGCCATGCCGCGCAACGTCCTCGGGTGCGACCAGGACGTCGAGTGCGGGCGCTGCGGGCTGGGCTGCCGGCTCGGGGCCAAGCAGTCGGTGACCAAGACCTGGCTCGAGGACGCGTACGCCGCCGGCGCCCGCATCTACACCGGCGTCACGGCGCGTCGGGTGACCTCGGCCCGCGGCCGGGCCACCGGTGTCGAGGCGGTGTCGGCGGAGGGCCACCGCGTCGTCGTACGGTCGCGGGCGGTGGTGGCCGCGGCGGGCGCCCTCCAGACACCGGCGCTGCTCAAGCGCAGCGGCCTCGCCAACCCCAACATCGGGCGTCACCTGCGGCTGCACCCGGCGACCGCCGTCCTGGGCCTGATGGACGAGCCGGTCGACGGCTGGGTGGGCTCGATGCAGAGCCGGTACGTCGACGCGCTCGCCGACCTGGACGGCGACGGCTACGGCGTGCTCCTCGAGACCGCGCCGGTCACCCCGGCGTTCGGCGCCAACTTCGTGCCCTGGGAAGGGGCTGCGCCGTTCCACCGCCGGATGGCCGACCTGCGCCGCTCGCTCGGGGTGGTCGTGCTCGTCCGCGACCGCGACTCCGTCGGCACGGTCGACGTCGACCGCACCGGTGAGCCGGTCGTGCGGTACCGGTTGTCGGCCCACGACACCGAGCACCTGGTGCAGGGCCTCGTGGGCGCCGCCCGGGTCGCCGAGGCCGCGGGCGCCCGTCGGGTCGAGACGACCCACCACCTGCCGCTCGGCTTCGAGCCGGGCGTGCGCGGGTCGGTCGCTTCGTACGAGGCCGACATCCGGGCTCGGGGCCTCGGCCCTGGGCGGCTCGCGCTCGCCTCGCTCCACCTCATGGGGTCCGCGCGGATGGGCGGCTCACCCGTCACGTCGGCGGTCGACCCGGACGGCCAGGCGTGGGACCTGCCGGGGCTCTACGTCGCCGACGGTTCGTGCTTCCCGACCGCGTCGGGGGTCAACCCGATGATCTCGATCGGGTCCATCACGCACCTGACGGCCAGCCGGCTCGCCTCGCGGCTCGCCGACTGACCGTCAGTCGTTCAGTGTGCTCCGCGCTCAGATGGCGCGGACGTTCTCCGCCTGCAGGCCCTTCGGGCCGCGGGTGACGTCGAACTCGACCTTCTGGTCCTCGGCGAGAGACTTGAAGCCCGAGCCGGCGATGCCGGTGTGGTGCACGAAGACGTCGCTGTCGCCGCCGTCCTGCGCGATGAAGCCGAAGCCCTTGGTGTCGTTGAACCACTTGACGGTGCCAGTAGCCATTGCTGTCTTTCCTTTGTCCTGACGGGTCCGCGTCGACACCGCGCCGACGCGGGCTGAAACCACACTGCACCGCGCCTCTGGACTGACCGGAAGTACAACTACAACAGTGAACCGCGACCCTCGCGGGCCCCGGGAGAAACCGGTGCGTGACCGGATCTCTTCAACGGCTCCACCCTACGCCTCCCGGGGCCCGAGGGCACCATCGCCGACGCCGGATCTCTGTTCCGTTCATGTAACGCGGCGTCCCGCCGACGACAGGTAGGGGTGTACGCACGCACCGGCCGCGAGGCCACCACGTTCAGGAGGAACCGCATGAACCGGATCCGCACCACCGCGGCGGCGTTCGCCGTCTCCCTCGGCGCCGCCACGCTCGCCGTACCCACCCTCGCTGCCGCGGCGGCGGACGAGCCGACCGGCCCCTGCGCCGTGCGTCAGGCCCAGGTCGACCGGGCCGAGGACGCGCTCGCGCGGGTCACCGCCGTCTTCGAGCGGCAGCAGGACCGGGTGGCGAAGGCGAAGAAGCGAGTCGCGAAGGCCGACACCCGCGCCGAGAAGCGGTCGGCCAAGGCGGTCCTCGCCCGCGCGAAGGACAAGAAGTCCGACGTCGCGAAGGACCGGAAGGCCCAGAAGATGCGGCTCACCAAGGCCCTCGAGCGCCTCGAGGACTGCCTCGCCGCGCCCACCGAGCCGACGGAGCCGGCCCCGGCCGAGTAGAACCGCGCCGGACCGGCACGGTGGGGGTCAGCTGTAGGTGACCTTCACCGTGTCGGTCGCGGGGAGCGACTGGCAACCGAGCCGGATGCCGTCGGCGAGGTCCTCGTCGTCGAGGACGTCGTTGTGCAGCATCCGCACCTCGCCCTCGAGCAGGCGCACCGCACACGCCGAGCACTCCCCCCTCGCGGCAGGAGTACGGCGCCCGGACGCCCTTGCTCTCCAGGAAGTCGAGCAGCTTGGTGCGCGGGTCCCAGTCGTCGAAGGTGTGCTCCTGGCCGTCGAGCTCCACCTCGACCTTGACCGGCCCGACCGGGCCCTCCGCGAACACGTCGGCCGCCGCCCCGTCGTCGTCGGCCTCGGCGGCAGCGATCTCACGCTCGGTCTCCTGCAGCTCGGCCAGGTCACCGAACGGGTTGCCGCCCAGGGAGACGAACTTCTCCTGGTGCCGGCGGTTGCGCGGGAAGTCGAGCTCCTTGAGGGCCGCGACCGTCAGCTTCATGAACGGCGCCGGCCCGCAGACGAAGGCGTCGTGGGAGAGGTACTGCTCGGCGAAGGCACGCACCTGCTCCTGCGTCGGCAGGCCCTGCACCGACTCGAGCCAGTGCACGACCTGGAGCCGGTCCGGGTTCTCCGCCGCGAGCCGCGCGAGCTCGGAGGCGAAGATGACCGACCGCTCGTCCCGGTTGGCGTAGAACAGCACGATCCGCCCCTTGCCCTCGGCGAGCGCGGTGCGGGTGATGGACATGACCGGCGTGATCCCGGAGCCGCCGGCCAGGAGCAGGAGGTCGGCGTCGAGCGACGCCGGTGTGAAGATCCCCGACGGCGGCAGCACCCGCAGGGTGTCGCCGACCGCCAGGTTGTCGCAGATCCAGCCCGAGGCGTACCCGCCCGGGGTCCGCTTGACAGTGACCGTCAACGGCCCGCCGTCGTGCGGGCTGCTGGACAGCGAGTAGCACCGTGCCACGATGCCCGTGCGGTCGCTCGGGACCGCCACTGTCAGGAACTGACCGGGCTTGTAGGCGAACTTCTCCTCCGCTCCCGCGGGCACGGCGAAGCTGATCGACCGGGCGTCGGCCGTCTCCTCGACGACGTCCACGACGTCCAGCAGGAAGGACTCGATGTCCAAGGTCTCCCCTTCGGGGTCGGGCGGGCGGCTCAGTAGCCGTCGTGGGCGCCGACCGGGACGTCACCGGCCCGGACGGCGGCGTCGATGCTAGCCATCAGCCGCGGGCAGGCCCGGTGCACGTCCCGCCTACCGGCCGACGGGTCGTGCCCGCAGAGCTCGGGGCAGGCTCGGAGCGCCGCGGAGCTCCACTGCACGGACGTGTGGTGCTCGCTGTTCTTCTTCACGCCCACCGTGGCCGTGCAGTCCAGGCACGCGACCTCGACCAGGCGCGCCTCGGTGTAGAGGCGCTGGTCCTCGAGGGTCTCCGGGCGGGTGGGGACGAAGGACGACATGGCGGCTCAGGTGCCCGACATGATCTGCGGGTCGCCGGCCGGGGCGTCGCCCTGGTCGCCCTCCTCGGCCATCCGCCTGAGGTTGTCGGCCACCTCGGCCTGCCAGAACTCGTTGGCCTTGGTGGTGTCGACCTCGAACTCGAAGCGGTCCCGCATCTCCGGCCTGACGTCGGCGACGTCGACGTAGAACTGCTCGTACCAGCGGCGCAGCTGGTAGACCGGGCCGTCCTCCTCGCACAGCAGCGGGTTCTGCACCGGCACCTTGTTCTTCCAGATGTGCACGTCCTGGAGGAAGCCCTCGCCGAACATCGTGGCGTACTTCTTCGCGATGTAGTCGGCCGTCTTGTCGTCGAGTCCCTCGGGCTTCTTGACGGTGATGCCGTACTGCAGCAGGAACGAGTCCGGCCCGGTCGGGACGTGGCAGTTGACCAGCACCACCTCGGTGCGGAAGCCCTTGTAGTCGGTGTCGAGCCAGTTGATCATGTACGCCGGGCCGTAGTAGGTGGCCTCGGACTTGAGGAACAGCTCGGCGTCGCCGTAGCCACCCGCCTTGTCGGGCCGGCCCTTGGACTCCATGAACTGCGTGGCCGTGTGGTCCTCGAACACGTTGCGGAAGCTGGTCGGGAACGCGAAGTGCACGTAGTAGAAGTGCGCCATGTCGACGACGTTGTCGATCAGCTCGCGGCAGTGGGAGCCGTCGATGTGCTCCGCGTTCCAGACCCAACGGGTGTACTCGCCCTCGGCCAGGCCCGGCAGCTGCGGCGGGAGGATGTCGCGGTCGGCGGCGGACCCCTCGGGGTCGTGCCAGACCAGCAGCTGGTCGTTGACGATCGCGGTCTCGTAGCGCTGGGTGCGCGCCCGCAGCGGGACCCGCCGGGCGTAGGGGATCTGCTTGCAGCGGCCGTCGCCGCCCCAGCGCCAGTCGTGGAACGGGCAGGCGATCTGGTCGCCCCTTCACCTCGCCCTGGGTGAGGTCGCCGCCCATGTGGCGGCAGTAGCCGTCGAGCACGTTGAGCTCGCCCTGGGTGTCCGCCCACACCACGAGCTGGGTGCCGAAGCACCGCACCGCGTGCGGCTTGCCGTCCCGGAAGTCGTCGGCGAGCCCGAGGCAGTGCCAGCCGCGCGCGAAGCGCGTGGGGATGGTCCCCTGGTCGAGCATCCGCGTGTCGCTCATGTAGAACACGTTATAGTTTTGCCTCGCCGCAGACAAGCCGACCCCCGGGAGCACACGTGCACATCGACCTCGAGCCGCACCAGGTCGCCCTGCGGGAGGAGCTCCGCGAGTACTTCACCGCACTGGTCACCCCCGAGGTGCGGGCCGGACTCGCCGCCGCCACCGGCGAGTTCGGGGAGGCGGGCGTCTACAAGGACGTGATCCGTCGGATCGGCCGGGACGGGTGGCTGGGGATCGGCTGGCCGAAGGAGTACGGCGGCCAGGACCGCTCGATGGTCGAGCAGCTGATCTTCACCGACGCGGCCGCCGTGGCCGGCGTACCGATCCCGTACCTGACGCTCAACACGGTCGGACCCACGATCATGCGGTTCGGGACGCCCGAGCAGAAGGAGCACTTCCTGCCGCGGATCCTGGCCGGCGAGCTGCACTTCTCGATCGGCTACTCCGAGCCCGGGTCCGGCACCGACCTGGCCTCGCTGCGGACGAAGGCCGTGCTCGAGGGCGACGAGTGGGTGATCAACGGGCAGAAGATGTGGACCTCGCTCGTCCAGTACGCCGACTGGATCTGGCTCGCCTGCCGCACCGAGCCCGACCAGCCCCGGCACAAGGGCCTCTCCATGATCCTCGTGCCCGCCGACGCCGAGGGCTTCTCCTACACACCGGTGCACACCGTGGCCGGCGTCCACACCTCGGCCACCTACTACGCCGACGTGCGGGTGCCGGCCGGCAACCTGGTCGGCGAGCGCGGCGGCGGCTGGGCCCTGATGACCAACCAGCTCAACCACGAGCGGGTCGCGCTCACCTCCGCCGCGCCGCTGACCCACTCGTTGCAGCTCGTCCGCGACTGGGCGGCCGAAACCCGCCAGCCGGACGGCCGGCGGGTGATCGACGCCGAGTGGGTGCAGGCAGCGCTCGGCCGCGCGCACGCCCGGGTGGAGGCGCTGAGCCTGGTGAACTGGAAGCTCGCCGCCGACGCCGACCACGGCGTACCGCTCTCCCCCGCCGAGGCGTCGGCCACCAAGGTCTACGGCTCCGAGCTCGCCACCGAGGTCTACCGGACGCTGATGGAGGTGGTGGGGCCGCACGCCGGCATCACCGGCGACTCCCCCGGCGCCGTGCTCGCCGGTCGGCTCGAGCGGTACCACCGGTCCTCGCTGGTGATGACCTTCGGCGGCGGCACCAACGAGATCCAGCGCGACATCATCGGCTACGTCGGCCTCGGCCTCCCGGCCGCGAAGCGCTGACCAGGAGGACGACCCATGGACTTCTTGTTCACCCCCGAGCAGGACGAGGCAGCCGAGCTCGCGGCACGCATCGTCACCGACAAGGCGACCAGCGAGCGGCTGCAGCCCCTCGAGCGCGGCGAAGGAGACCGGTTCGACGAGGAGCTCTGGGCCGAGCTCGGCGCCGCCGGGCTGCTGTCCCTCGCCGTACCGGAGGAGCACGGTGGCGCGGGTCTCGGGCTCGTCGAGCTGGCCCGGGTGCTGGTGGAGGTCGGCCGCCGGGTCGCCGCCGTGCCGCTGGCCGTGCACGGCCCGGCCGCGCTGCTCCTGGCCGAGCACGCCGACGAGGCGCTCCGGCGCGCGTGGTTGCCCGGGGCGGCGGCCGGGGACCGGCTGCTGACGGCGGCCGTCGCCGAGGAGCGGGCGCACCTGCCGGCCACGCCGTCCGTCACGGCGTCGGGGTCGGCCGCGACGTGGACCCTCAGCGGCACGAAGACGCTGGTGCGGGCGGGCATGCGGGCCGATGCCTTCCTCGTCACCGCCACCACCCCCCGACGGCACCGGCGTGTTCCTGGCGGAGGCCGCCACCACCGGGGTGGAGCGCCTGGCCCAGCACACCAGCGACGGCGACGTCACGGCGCTGGTGACGTTCACCGACGCACCGGCGACGCCTGTCGGAGAGCCGGGCGAGCCGGCCGAGCGGCTGGCCCTGCTGCTGACCGCCTGCGCCGCCGCCGAGCAGCTCGGGGTGACCGAGGGCGCCCTCGACCTCACCGCGTCGTACGCGAAGGAGCGGGAGCAGTTCGGCCGGCCGATCGGCACCTTCCAGGCGGTCTCCCAGCGGCTGGCCGACGGGTTCATCGACGTGCTGGCCCAGCGGCTGACCCTGTGGCAGGCCGTGTGGCGACTGAGCGAGGAACTCCCCGCCGCCACCGAGGTCGCCGTGGCGAAGCTGTGGGCGGCCGATGCCGGGCACCGGCTGGCGCACACCGCGGTGCACGTCCACGGCGGGGTGGGGATCGACCTCGACGGCGAGGCGCACCGCTACTTCACGGCCGCCAAGCGGTTCGAGTTCCACCTCGGCGGCGCCACCGAGCAGGCGCTGGCGATCGGCCGGGCGCTGGCTCAGCCGGCGTAGGGCACCTCGGTCCGCCAGGCCGCCTCGTCCTGGTCGATCGCGGCTCGCAGCGCCTCCGCCACCCGGGCGGGCGCGAACGGCCCGTCCGCGGCGAGCGTGCCCCGGACGGTGACCGACACCGCCCGGATGCCGTCGCCGCGCAGCACCGCGTCGAGGCTCTGCACCAGGTTGCGGATGCCCGCCTTCTGCACGCCGAGCGAGGCCGCGCCGTACCACGGCTTGTCGGCCGCCATGCTGCCGGTGACGCTCACCCGGCCGCCGGCGCCGAGGAACGGCCGGGCCGCCTGCACGACCGTGAGCAGGGCGCCGACACCGAGCCGGACGTCCTCGAGCAGCTCGTCGGGGGTCAGGGTGAGCGGGTCCTTCTCGCGGTAGGCGCTGGGGTTGAAGTGCACGAGGTCGAGGCTGCCGAGCTCCTCGCCGACCGCGGCGACCGTACGCCGGGTCGCGGCGTCGTCGGTGAGGTCGACGACCGCGGTGCGCGCCGAGCCGCCCGCCTCCGCGACCTCCTCGGCGAGCCGGGCCAGGACCTCCTCGTCGACGCCGAGCAGCGCGACCCGGCAGCCTTCACGAGCGAGCAGCCGGGCCAGGGAACCGCTCACGCCCGGCCCGGCGCCCGCGATCAGCACGTTGCGCGACATGGCGACAACGTACCGTCCGCGGGCAGGCGAGCAGCGGCTCGCCTAGATCCCGGCGATGCCGTCGAGCTTCTTCACCGTCGCCTCGAACTCCGCGACCAGGTCGGCCATCACCTCGGCCACCGGGCGCACCTCGTTCATCCGGCCGACGATCTGGCCCACGGGCATCGAGATCACGTCGGGGTCGCCGCTGGCGTTGATCCGGTTGTGGGCGTCGGCGACGAGGAGGTTCTGCAGCGGCATCGGCAGCGGCTGCGGCGCACCCTCCTCCTCCCAGGCCTGGGTCCACCGGGTCTTCAGCAGCCGGGCCGGCTTGCCGGTGTAGATCCGGGTGCGCACGGTGTCGGAGGACGTCGCGCGGAGGAAGGCCGTCTCCCAGCCCTGGTTGCCGGCCAGGTTGCGGTACTCCTCGGTGCCGAGCCAGATCGACCCGGTCCACACGCCTTGAGCGCCGAGCGCGAGCGAGGCCGCGACCTGGCGGCCGGAGCCGATGCCGCCGGCGCCGAGCACCGGCACGTCCGGTCCGACGGCGTCGACGATGTCGGGCGTGAGCACCATGCTCGCGATCTCGCCGGTGTGGCCGCCGGCCTCGTAGCCCTGGGCGACGATGATGTCCACGCCGTTGGCCACGTGGCTGAGCGCGTGCTTGGGCGCTCCGGCGAGGGCGGCCACCTTGAGGCCGGCCTCGTGGCACTGCTCGATGACGTCGACCGGCGGCGACCCGAGCGCGTTGGCGATGAGCACCGGCCGGTGCTGGAGCGCGACGTCGACGTGGGAGCGGGCGACGGAGTGCAGCCAGCCGAGGACGCCCTCCCGGCCCTCGCCCTCGGGGGAGCGGCGGCACGCCGAGCTTGCGCAGGGTCTCGTCGACGAACGTCTTGTGCTCGTCGGGGATGTACGACGACAGGTCGGTCGAGGTGCCCTCGGTGGGGATCTTCATCGGCATGACGACGTCGACGCCGTAGGGCCGGCCGTCGGTGTTGTCGTCCATCCAGGTCAGCACGCGGTCGAGCTCGTCGGCGTCGTTGAAGCGCACGCAGCCGAGGACGCCGAGGCCGCCCGCGCGGGAGACCGCGGCCGCCACGTGCTCGGAGGGGGTGAACGCGAAGACCGGGTGGTCGATCCCGAAGGCGTCGCAGAGGGAGGTGCGCATCAGGCGGGGGCTCCGTCCTGGACGTGGGTCGGGGTGCTCGTCTGGGCGGTGCCCGCGATCTGCGCGCTGAGCGCGAGCTCCTTGGCACGGGGGTACTGGGCCTTGCCGGTGGCGTTGCGCGGGATCTCGTCGACGATCGTCAGCACGCGCGGCAGCTTGTAGCCGGAGAGGTGGGCACGGAGGAAGGTCCGCAGCTCCTCGAGGTCGACCTCGTGCCCCTCGCGCGGCTGCACGACGGCGGCCACGGTCTGGCCGTAGCGCTCGTCGGGCAGGCCGACCACGAGGACGTCGTAGACGGCCGGGTGGGCCTTGATCGCCTGCTCGACCTCTTCGGGGTAGACCTTCTCGCCGCCGGTGTTGACGCAGTTGGACCCCCGGCCGAGCAGCGTCACCCGGTTGCCCTCCTCGATGCGGGCGTAGTCGCCGGGCACGGAGTAGCGCACGCCGTCGATCTCGAGGAACGTGCGCGCGGACTTCTCGGGGTCCTTGTAGTAGCCGACGGGCACGTTGCCCGCCCGGGCGGTGCGGCCGACCTTGCCGACGTCGGCGGCGGGGTCGAGCACCCGGTTGTCGTCGTCGATGAGCACCGTGCTGGGCCCGATCGACACCACCGGCCCGTCGGTCGACAGGGCGCTGGCGTCCTGCAGGCCGGTGCCCTGGAAGCCGGTCTCCGAGGAACCGATCGAGTCGGTGAAGATCGCGTTGGGGAACGCCTTCATCCAGCGCTCCTTGACCGACTTGCTGAAGATCGCGGCACTGGAGGCGATCGCGAACAGCGACTGGCCGCTGAACCCGCCCGCCTCGTAGGCCTCGATGAGCGGGCGGGCCATCGCGTCGCCGGTCATGAACATCAGCACGACCTGCTCACGGTCGACGATCTCCCAGGTGCGCACCGGGTCGAACTTCGGCTCGAGGATCGTCAGGTGGCCGGCGAACAGGTGCATCAGCAGGCTCGCCTGGGCGCCGCCGTGCATGAGCGGGCTGAGCGGGAACGTCACCAGCCGGTCGTCCTGCTTGGCCTGCTCGGACTGGTCGTGCTCCGCCAGCTGCTGGCCGGTCATGAAGTCGATCCCGCCGCCGAGCACCCGCCAGAAGTCCTCGTGGCGCCACATCACGCCCTTCGGGTACCCGGTGGTGCCACCCGTGTAGATGATGTGGATGTCGTCGGCGCTGCGCTCGCCGAAGTCGCGAGCGTCGCTCTGCTCGGCGACGGCGTCGGCGAGCGCCACCCCGCCGTACGTCGCCATGGCTGCGGTGTCCTCGTCGGTCTCCGGCTCGAGCGGGTCGGGCAGCACCACGAAGGTCTCCAGCCGAGGGTGCCGCGGCGCCACCTCGGCGACGAGGCGGCTGTAGGACCGGTCGTGCACGACGCCCTTGAGGTCGGCGTTGTCGAAGATGTAGTCGAGCTCGCCGGCGACGTACCGGTAGTTGACATTGATCGCCACCGCCCGCACCTTCAGCACCGCCAGCAGCGCGACCACGTGCTCGACGCTGTTCTTGGCGTAGAGCCCGACGTGGTCGCCGGTGCCGATGCCGCGCGAGCTCAGGAAGTGCGCGAGCCGGTTGCTCTCGGTCTCGAGGTCGGCGTAGGTGACCACCCGGTCCCCCACCTTGACGGCTGGTTTCTCCGGTGCGGCGTCGACGGCGTGCTCGAACAAGTCGGCGATGTTGAGGGCCACGCCCGGCAGACTAGAACACGTTCTCGTTTCGCGCTACCGTCCGCGCCATGACCTCCAACGGCGTCGCCACCGAGCCCCACTGCCTCGTCGAGCAGGACGGGCACAAGCTGATCGTCACCATGAACCGGCCGGAGAAGCGGAACGCGCTCTCCGGGGAGATGCTGCGGATCATGGAGGCGGCGTGGGACCGGGTCGACGAGGACCCCGAGATCCGCGTGTGCATCCTCACCGGCGCCGGCGGCTACTTCTGCGCCGGGATGGACCTCCAGGCGGCCGACGACAAGCCGCCCGCCGAGAGCCTCGAGTCGGGGGCGTTCGACCCGTCGGTGATCAAGGGGCTGCTCAAGGGCTTCCGGCTCACGAAGCCGCTCGTCGCCGCGGTCGAGGGACCGGCCATCGCCGGCGGCACCGAGATCCTGCAGGGCACCGACATCCGGGTCGCCGGCGCCTCGGCGAGGTTCGGCGTCGCCGAGGCCCGGTGGGGCCTCTACCCGCTCGGCGGGTCCGCCGTCCGGCTCCCCCCGGCAGGTCCCCTACACCGTCGCCGCCGAGCTGCTGCTCACCGGCCGCACGCTCGACGCCGCCGAGGCCAAGGAGATCGGCCTCGTCGGCCACGTGGTGCCGGACGGGCAGGCGCTCGCGAAGGCGCACGAGCTCGCCGACATGGTCGCCGCCAACGGCCCGCTCGCCGTGCAGGCCATCCTGCGCACCGTCCGCGACTCCGAGGGCCGGCACGAGGAGGACTGCTGGAAGGACGACGCCCGCGTCGGCGCCGCCGTCTTCTCCTCCGCCGACGCCAAGGAGGGCCCGCGGGCGTTCCTCGAGAAGCGCAAGCCGGTGTTCAACGGCCGCTGACCCGTCGAATCGGGTGTCGTGGTGGGTCGAATCGGGTCTCGTGGTTGGTCGAATCGGGTCTCGTGGTGGGTCGAATCGGGTGTCGTGGTTGGTCGAATCGGGCCTCGTGGCGCGTTCGTTCCGGCCTCGTGGCGCCGGTGTTCAACGGCCGCTGACGCGCGGCGGCCCTCCCCACGGCAACATCCGCGGGAGCAGCCGACGGCCGAGCACCATGCTGAGATGCGCCGCCAGCGCGACGAAGAACGCGACGTGGGTGGCCACGTGGACGGCGACCAGGTCGTCGGCGCCCACGACGAGGAGGAGACCGGACAGCGGGATCGCGAACAGCAGGGCGAGGAGGGCCACCTCCGTCGCGTGCACGATCCGCTGGTCGCGGGTCGTCAACCGCGGGTCCCACGGCGGCAGCGGGGTGGTACGCCGCCACAGCACGCGCGCGACACCGAGGGCGAGCACGAGCAGTCCGAGGAGGACGTGCGCCTCTGCGAGCCCGAGTCCGCCGTCGGCCAGGCCACCGGACCACAGGCCGTCCCACGCGGCGCCGACGAGGTCGTCGTACTCCTCCTCGACCCGGTCGACGTCCGCCTCGCACCGCTCCTCCATCCGGTCGAGCCGCTCCTCCTCGGCGTCGGATGTGTCACCGCCGCTGCTTCGCTCGCCGGGAGGGTCGCAGTCGACGTCGGGCCCGTCGCGCTCGGTCGCCATCGTGTAGCCGACGACCAGCTGGCCGGCCAGCACGAGGACCGTCAGCCAGTGCAGGGTCTTGGTGACGACCCCGTAGCCGTGCTCGCCGTTGCGGAGGCGCATGCCGCGGTTCTACCAGCCGGGCGCCACGAGGCCGGACTCGACGCACCACGAGGGCCGATTCGGCCAACCACGACACCCGATTCGACCAACCACGAGGGCCGATTCGACCAACCACGACACCCGATTCGACCAACCACGAGGGCCGATTCGACCAACCACGACACCCGATTCGACCGACCACGAGGCCCGATTCGACCAACCACGACACCCGATTCAACCCACGGTGCGGTCGAGCCCGTCCCAGTACTGCGCGCGGAGAGCCTTCTTGTCGGGCTTGCCGAGGGCGGTGAGCGGGAGGGCGTCGGTGGCGACGACCTGCTTGGGGACGTGCACGGAGCCCTTGCGGTCCTTGACGAGCCGCTGGATGTCGGCGACGAGGTCGTCGGTGAGCTCGCCGCCGTCGCGCAGGACGACGACCGCGGTGACCGCCTCCCCGAACTTCTCGTGGGGCGTGCCGATCACGCCGACCTGCGCCACCGCCGGGTGCTCGGCGACCACGTCCTCGACCTCGCGGGGGAAGACGTTGAAGCCGCCGGTCACGATCATGTCCTTGGTGCGGTCGACGATGTACCAGAACCCGTCCTCGTCCTCCCGCGCGACGTCGCCGGTGTGCAGCCACCCGCCTCGGAACGTCTCGGCGGTCGCGTCGGGGAGCTGCCAGTAGCCGCCGGCGAGCAGCGGCCCGGCGACGCAGATCTCGCCCGGCTCGCCCGGGGGCACCGGCCGCCCGTCCTCGCCGAGCAGCGCGGTGCGCACGTACGCCGACGGGCGGCCGCACGACGTCAGCCGCCGCTCGACCGGCCTGCCGTCGGCGTCTACGTGGTCGCCCTTCGGGAAGTAGCTGATCACCATCGGCGCCTCGGACTGGCCGTAGTACTGGGCGAAGATCGGGCCGAACCGCTCGATCGCCTCCTTCAGCCGGACCGGGTTGATCGCCGAGGCGCCGTAGTAGACCGTCTCGAGCGACGACAGGTCGCGGGTGCGCGAGTCGGGGTGGTCGAGCAGGGCGTAGAGCATCGTCGGCACGACCATCAGCGAGTTGATGCGCTCCTCCTCGATCGTCCGCAGCACCTCCGCCGGGTCGAACCGCGCCGACACGAAGAGCGTGCCGCCCTTGATGACGACCGGCACGAAGAACGCCGCGCCCGCGTGCGACAGCGGCGTGCACATCAGGAACCGCGGCTGCTCGGGCCACTCCCACTCCGCCAGCTGCACCTGCGCCATCGTCGAGAACGAGCGCACCAACCCGACCACGCCCTTCGGCTTCCCGGTCGTGCCGCCGGTGTAGGTGACGGAGGTGATGTGGTCCGGCTCGAGCAGGGCGGCCTCGAGCGGGCGCGGCGCGAACGACGCGGCGACCTCGGTCAGGTCGCGGCCGACGTCGGCGAGCTCGTCGGGCACCGGGCCGATCGTCAGCACCTGCTCGAGTCCCGGGCACCTCTCCAGCAGCTCGACGGCGCGGCCCGCGAAGTACGGGTCAATCGTGATCGTCGTGATCCCCGCGTCGTTGATGACGTAGGCGTGGTCGTCGGCCGAGCCGAGCGGGTGCAGCGACGTACGACGGTAGCCCTGTGTCTGTCCGGCGCCGAGGACGAACAGCACCTCCGGCCGGTTCAGCGCGAGGAGCGCGCCGGCCGTGCCGCGCCCGGCCCCCAGGGACTCGTAGGCCTGCGCGTACTGCGAGATCCGGTCGGCGGTCTCCCGGCCGGTGAGGGTGACTCCACCCAGGTGCACGATCGGCCGGTCGGAGTGCCGCTTGAGCGCGGCGACCATGAGGTGCCCGTTGTGGGCGCCGATCCGGAGGGTGTCGTCGCGCTCGGCCATGGGCGTCACACTAGAACGTGTTCTAGTCACGGGGCAACCGAGGTGCAGTCGGCGACCCGGTCCGGATTTGCAGAAGTGTGAGGCAGCCGGTTCCTTGACGTGACCGCGGTCACATTCATACGTTCCGCCCATTCTCGCCCCCCACCGACTGCGAGAAGAAGGGAACGGATCGTGCGCAGAATCGCTCTCGGGAGCGCAGCGGCCAGCCTCGTCGCGGGGCTCCTCGTGTCGCCCCTGAACCCACCCGGCCAGGCAGTCGCCAGGCCGGACCACGGCGGCTCCGAGCCGCCCCCGGACCGGGCCTTCCAGAAGGTCACCCTCAACGACCGGCCCGGCGAGCCGATGGACCTCGCCGTGCTGCCCAACAACGACGTCCTCCACACCACCCGCGAGGGTGCGATCTGGCTCAACGACGCCTCGACCGGCGTCAACCGGCAGGTCGGCCAGATCGACGTCTACCAGCACGACGAGGAGGGCCTGCAGAGCATCGCCCTCGACCCGCGCTTCGACGGCAGGAAGAACCGCTGGGTCTACCTCTACTACTCGCCGCCGTTGAACACGCCCGTCGACGACCCGACCACGCCGGACGTCAACGAGGGCGACGCGCCGTTCACCGGCACCCCTGCCGACTTCGAGCCGTTCAAGGGCCTGATCCGGCTCTCCCGGTTCCAGTACAACCGCGGTGAGATCGACACCAGCACCGAGCAGCAGATCCTCGACGTCCCCGTCGACCGCGGCATCTGCTGCCACGTCGGCGGCGACATCGTCTTCGACTCCAAGGGCAACCTGCTGCTCGCGACCGGCGACGACACCAACCCGTTCGAGTCCGACGGCTACGCCCCGCTCGACGACCGGGCGGACCGCAACCCCGCCTTCGACGCCCGCCGCACCTCCGGCAACTCCAACGACCCGCGCGGCAAGATCCTGCGGATCAAGCCCAAGCCGGGCGGCGGCTACGCGATCCCCCGGGGCAACATGTTCAGGCCCGGCACCCCGGGCACCCGCCCCGAGATCTACTCGATGGGCTGGCGCAACCCGTTCCGGATCGAGATCGACCCCCGGACCGACCACCTGTACGTCGCGGACTACTCCCCCGACGCCAACGCGCCGGACCCGGAGCGGGGCCCGGCCGGTCACGGGAAGTGGACCGTCGTGACCGAGCCCGGCAATTACGGCTGGCCCCTACTGCGCGACGGCGGAGCTGCCCTACCAGGACTACGACTTCGCCACCGAGACCTCGGCCGGGGCCTTCGACTGCGCCGCGCCCACCAACGACTCGGCGCACAACACCGGGCTCACCGAGCTGCCGCCGACGGTGCAGCCCGACGTCTGGTACAGCTACGAGGAGTCCGAGGAGTTCCCCGAGCTCGGCACCGGCGGGATCGGTCCGATGGCCGGGCCGGCGTACGACTTCGACTTCCGCAACCTGTTCACGCCGCGTCGGGTGGCCTGGCCGAAGCACTACGACGGCGTCCCGCTGCTGGCGGAGTGGACCCGCGACTGGGTCAGGGCGATGCACCTGGACCGGCGCGGTGACGACGTCGAGCGGATCGACCCCGTGCTCGAGTCGCTGGTTTTCGACAACCCGATGGACCTCGAGTTCGGTCCGGACGGAGCGCTCTACGTGCTGGAGTACGGCGACGGCTACTTCGCCGAGAACCCGGACGCCCAGCTGAGCCGCTTCGACTACATCGGCGTGCACGGCAACCGCAGCCCGGTGCCCGTGGTCAGCGCGGAGCCGACTGCCGGCACCGAGCCGCTGACCGTCACCTTCTCGAGCGAGGGCACCGCCGATCCCGAGGGTGACCGGCTGAAGTACCGCTGGGACTTCGAGGGCGACGGCGTCTTCGACTCCTCGAGGCGCAACCCGACCTTCACCTACACGGAGCCGGGGGCCTACCGGGCCACGCTGACCGTCACCGACAAGGGCGGCTGGGGCCGCGGCCGGCACGCCTCGGCCGACGTCGACGTCGTGGTGGGCAACGAGCGGCCGCAGGTGACGCTGGTCCAGCCGACGGAGGACCTGTCGTTCACCTTCGGCGACACCGTGACCTACGAGGTCGAGGTGACCGACGACCAGCCGGTCGACTGCAACCGGGTGACGGTGACCTACGTGCTCGGCCACGACACCCACGGCCACCCGCAGACCACGGCCACCGGCTGCACGGGCTCGATCACGACCACCGTCCCCGGCGGTCACGACCCCGAGACCGACGACCTGCACGCGGTCTTCGTCGCGGAGTACACCGATCCCGGCGAGGAGGGCGTGCCCGAGCTCACCGGGTCCGCCGAGGTGGTGATCGAACCGGCCCAGTGACCCGCTCGTGACCACCCCGCGGGGGTGCGCCGGTCCGCCGGCGCGCCCCCGTGGCGCGTCAGGGCGCCGGGGTCGACGAGCAGGGCAGGCGGACCCGGAACACGGTCTCGCCACCCGAGCGCTCGACATCGATCGAGCCACCGTGCCGGTCGACCACGATGCGTCGCGAGATGTCGAGGCCCAGGCCGGTCCCGTGCCCGACCTCCTTCGTCGTGAAGAACGGTTCGAACACCCGAGGCAGCACGTCGGCCGGGATTCCCGGGCCCGTGTCGGCGACCTCGACCACCACCGCGCCGTCGGCAGACTGCGCCGCGACCCGCAGGGTGCCCGAATCGCCCATGGCGTCGGCGGCGTTGGAGATCAGGTTCGTCCACACCTGGTTCAGCTCTCCCGCGACGGCCTCGATCCGCGGCAGGTCGGGCTCGTAGTCGCGGACGACGGTGATCCCGCGCAAGGCGTGGCCCAGCACCATCAGCGTGCTCTCCAGGCCGTCGGTGACGTCGGTGCTCTGCATGGAGGCCCGGTCGAGCTGGGAGTACGACTTCACCGCGGCGACCAGTGACGACACACGTCCCGTCGCCTCCTTGACCTCGGCGAGGAGCGCGTCGGTGGCGAGCGAATTGGCGACCCAGTGCAACGCGGGATCGAGCGCGGCCGCGCCGGCGATCCCGAAGACCTGCTCGCACCACGCGAGGTCGGCGCCAGCCGCGGCCAGCACCGGCGCCACCTGCCACTCCTCACCGACGTCGCGCTCGGCGAGCCAGTCGGCCAGCTTCTCCTCCCGGTCCGCCAGCAGCAGCGGCGTCCCGTCCCCCGAACGACGGCCGGAGCTCCCGGCGGAGGGCGTCGAGCTCGACGAACTGGTGCGCCGAGATGCCTACCTCAGCGAGCCGGCGGAGCGACGACATCAGGCTCTCGCACGTCTGGTGGAGTCCGTCCACGGCCCGCGTCGCGGCGGACGCGGGGTTGTTGATCTCATGGGCGAGTCCAGCGGCGAGGGTTCCCCAGGGCGACAAGCGCCTCCCGCTGCCGAGCGGTCGCCTCGACCTTGCGGACCGTGTTCATGAGGCCCTGGATCAGGTGCACCCCGAGCGGGAACCACGACCGCGCCATCTCACCGAGCGACTCGGCCGGCACCCGGAGCAGCCGCCCGGGCGATTCGGTCCGCCCCGTCGCCATGTAGACCCCCTCCGGGTCCCAGGCCCGGAACCCGCCCGCCCACTGCCCCGGGGTCGTCATCCTGCCGACGACCACGTCTTCCTGGCCGACGTGGCGGACCAGCTCGACCCCGCCCTCGAGCAGGATCCACCACACGTCGGCCGGCTCACCGGCACGGAACAGCACCGTGCCGGGGGTGAAGGACATCTCGTCGGCCGCGGTCAACAGCTCACCGAGCTGCTCGGTGTCCAGCCCGTCGAGGAGGCCCAGGCCGCGGAGCTCGTCGATTGACATCAGACGGTCGCCAGGTAGCGGTGGACGAGGTAGACGGCCATGGCGCCCTCGCCGACGGCCGAGGCGACGCGCTTCATCGAGTCCAGCCGCACGTCCCCCGCTGCGAAGACGCCGGGCACGCTCGTCTCGAGGGCATACGGCGAGCGGGTCAGCGGCCAGCGGCCGCCGTCGCGCCGAGCGGCCATCTCCTGGCCCGTGACGAGGAAGCCGTTCGGGTCGCGGACCACCGCGCCCTCCAGCCAGTCGGTCCGCGGAGAGGCGCCGATGAAGACGAACAGCCAGTTGGTGGCGACCTCCTCCACGTCGCCGGTGGCCGTGTCGCACAGCTCGAGGCGCTCGAGGTGGTCGTCGCCGTGCGCGCCCACCACCTGGGTCCGCACTCGCACCTCGATGTTCTCGGCGGCCTCGATCCGGGCGACGAGGTACTGCGACATGGTGTCGGCCAGCCCCGGCCCGCGGACGAGGAGCACGACCTTCCTGGCGAACCGAGCGAGGTTGAGGGCCGCCTGGCCGGCCGAGTTGGCCGCACCCACGACGTACACGTCCGCGCCCACGCACTGGCTCGCCTCGCTGGCCGTGGCGCCGTAGTGGACGCCGCGAGCGCCGAGCGACCCGAGTCCCCGCGCGTCGAGGCGGCGGTAGGACACGCCGGTCGAGACGAGGACCGAGCGGGCCTCGACCTCGTTGCCGTCGGCGAGCCTGACCGCCCGGACCGGACCGCGCTCCTCCAAGCCCGTCACCTCGCACGCCAGCACCATCTCGGCGCCGAACCGCGACGCCTGGGCGACCGCGCGGTGGGTGAGGTCGGCTCCGGAGAGCCCGCGCGGGAAGCCCAGGTAGTTCTCGATCGAGGCACTCTGGCCCGCCTGCCCGCCCGGGGCGTCCCGCTCGACGACGACGGTCCCCGCAGGCCCTCCGACGCGGCGTAGACCGCGGCCGCCAGGCCGGCCGGCCCCCGCGCCGACGATGCAGAGGTCGTACAGCGGCTGCTCGGCCCGGGTCCGGAGGCCGAGGGCCGCGGCGAGCTCGACCGCGGAGGGCGCCCGCAGGTCACGGTCGTCCGGGAGCAGGACGAGTGGCAGCTCCTCGACGCCCGCTCCTGCCGCCTCCACCAGGAGACGCGCCTCCTCGTCGCGCTCGACATCGAGCCATCGATACGGCACGTGGTTGCGCGCCAGGAACGTCTTGGCCTCCAGCGTCGCGTCCGACCACCGGTGCCCGACGACGCGGACCTCGGTCGACCGGTCGGGGTGCTGGTCCTGCCAGTCACCGAGCAGGTCGTCGACGACCGGGTACAGCCGGTCGACCGGCGGGTCCCACGGCTTGAGCATGTAGTAGTCGAGCCCGATGTCGTTGATCGCCCTGATCGCCACATCGGTGTCCGCGTAGGCGGTCAGCAGCAGCAGCTTGGTGTCCGGCGACCGTTTGCGTACCTCCGCGAGGAGCTCGATGCCAGTCATGCCCGGCATCCGTTGGTCGGACGCCACCAGGGCGACCGCGCGGCCGCGCAGGACCAGCTCCGCGAGGGTCTCCAGCGCTTGCGCGCCGGAGTCGGTGCTGACGACCCGGAACTCCCGTCCGTAGCGGGTCCGGAGGTCGCGGGTGATCGCTCGGGCGACGGCCGGGTCGTCGTCCACAGTCAGGATCGTCGGCCGGGCGCTCGCCGGTCCGTCCTGTCCCGTCACCCGTCCACCGTGCTCGGGGCGGCGCGTCCCGGGGCGCCGGGACGGCGGATTTCCTCGAATTCCGGGCAATCCAGGCGACGGCCGCCGGCGTCAGCCGTCGACCTCGACCGGCACCTGCAGCGGGCGTACGCCGCCCAACCGGCGGTGGTAGCGGACGTCGGCGCCGTGCCGATCGAGGGCGGACCAGAGCGTCGCGTGCGCTGCCCACGGCAGGGGCTCGTCGCCGTGGTACCAGCTCTCGCCGAAGCTGATCCACACCGGGACCCAGCTCGCGGCGACGTCCCATGCGCCGCGCTCGCGCATCACCAGCCGGCGGCGCAGCTGGAACGCCGTGCGCGGCCCGTCGACGCAGATCGGCGCGGTGGCGACCGGCCACACCCGCAGGTCGAGCTCCATCAGCTCGAGCTCGAGGTCGGCGAGCACCGTCGGGTCCACCAGGACCGTCGCGACGTTCTCGTGCCGGGGGCGCCTCATGCAGGCACGGTAGCCGCCGGTGCCGACTCAGGCGAGGAGCTCGGCGACGCTCCGGACCTCCTCGGGCGACCGGCAGCTGAGCAGCAGCGTCGTCACGCCGGTCTCCGCCCACTGCGCGACCCGGTCCACCACCTCGGGCGCGGTGCCGATGATGTGCATGTCGTCGACGAGCTCGTCGGGGACCAGCGCGGTGGCCTGGTCCTTGCGCCCGGACAGGTAGAGCTCCTGCACCTGCGCCGCCAGGTCGGCGTACCCCATCCGCTCGAAGACCTGCTTGTGGAAGTTCTGCTCCTTGGCGCCCATGCCGCCCATGTAGAGCGCCACGACCGGCTTCATCGCCTCGACGACCCGGCGCTTCTCGTCGGCGTCGGCGACGACCTGGAGGTGGCAGGTCGCGGCGATCTCGAAGTCGGCACGCGTACGGCGGGCGCCCGGGCGGGCGAAGCCCTCGTCGAGCCACGGCTGGTACATGCCGGCACTCCTGGGCGTGTAGAAGATCGGGATCCAGCCGTCGGCGATCTCGGCGGTCTGGGCGACGTTCTTGGGTCCCTCTGCGCCGAGCCAGATCGGCAGGTCGGGGCGCAGCGGGTGCACGATCGGCTGAGCGGCTTGCCGAGGCCGACCGACCCGGGGCCGGCGTAGGGCAGCGGGTGGTGCGGCCCGTCGTTGGTGACCGGCCCCTCGCGGGCGAGCACCTGGCGGATGATCGACACGACCTCCCGGGTGCGGGCGAGCGGCTTGGCGAACGGCTGGCCGTACCACCCCTCGACGACCTGCGGCCCGCTGACGCCCATGCCGAGCACCACCCGGCCGCCGGTGAGGTGGTCGAGGGTGAGCGCGTGCATCGCGATCGACGTCGGGGAACGTCCCGACATCTGCACGATCGACGTGCCGAGCCGGACCCGGCTCGTCCCGCGGCCCCACCAGGCCAGGGGCGTGAACGCGTCGCTCCCCAGGCCTCGGCGGTGAAGACGGCGTCGAAGCCGGCCTCCTCGGCGGCGGCGACGAGCTCCGCGGTGCCCTGCGGGGCTGGGCGCCCCAGTACCCGAGCTGCAGTCCCAACTTCATGCGCTCATCCTGCCCTGCCTTGAACACCAAGACTAGAACGTGTTTCACTTTCGGCCATGAGCCGCACCCTGCAGGCACCGGTGACGGTGGCCTTCGACTACACCCGCTCCGTCGGTCCGGTGCTCGGCCGGTTCTTCACCGGCCTCCAGGAGCGACGCATCGTCGGCGCCCGGCTCTCCGACGGCCGGGTGGTGGCACCGCCGCCGGAGTTCGACCCGGTGACCCACGCCCCCACGACCGACTTCGTCGACCTGGGCGACACCGGCACGGTGACCTCGTGGACCTGGGTGAGCGAGCCGGTCGCGGGCCAGCCGTTCGACCGGCCGTTCGCGTTCGCGCTCGTCACCCCCGAGGGAGCGACCGAGCCGATGCTGCACGCGCTCGACGTCGCGTCCCCCGAGGAGGTCGCGACCGGGCTGCGGGTGCGCGCCCGGTGGGCGGAGGAGCCGAAGGGCGGGATCACCGACCTGGTCTGCTGGGAACCGGCAGCGAGCGGTCCGGACGCGCCCCGGTCCGGTGCCGCTGACCGGGCGGTCGGTGGCACGGAGGACGCGGGCGTGACCGGGATCGTCACACCGGTCAGCCTCGACTACACCTACGCCGCGTCGCCAGAGGAGTCGTCGTTCTTCCGCGCGCTCGCCGAGGGGCGCATCATCGGCCAGCGCTGTCCCGCGTGCGGCAAGGTCTACGTCCCGCCGCGCCCGGCCTGCCCGGTCGACGGCGTGCCCACCGAGGAGGAGGTCGAGCTCTCCGACACCGGCACCGTGACCACGTTCTGCGTCGTCAACGTGCCGTTCCTCGGGCAGAGGATCACGCCGCCCTACGTGTCGGCGTACGTCCTCCTCGACGGCGCCGACATCGCGATCCAGCACCTGATCCTCGACATCCCGGCCGAGGAGGTCCGGATGGGGCTGCGGGTCCGGGCGGTGTGGAAGCCGCGCGCGGAGTGGGGCACCACGATCGAGAACATCAGCCACTTCGCCCCGACAGGTGAGCCCGACGCCGACTACGAGACCTACCAGCACCACCTCTGAGGAGCGGTTCATGAGAGACGTCGCCGTCGTCGGCTTCGCCCAGCGGCAGATGCAGGACTACGACGGGTCGCCGCAGTGCGCCGAGCTGCTGGTCCCGGTCTTCGCCGAGTGCTACGAGCAGACCGGCTGGACCAAGAAGGACGTCGGGTTCTGGTGCTCCGGCTCCTCAGACTACCTCGCCGGCCGCGCGTTCTCGTTCGTCTCGGCGATCGACTCGATCGGGGTGCTGCCTCCGGTCAACGAGTCGCACGTCGAGATGGACGCCGCCTGGGCGCTCTACGAGGCCTGGCTGAAGATCCAGACCGGCGAGGTGGACACCGCCGTCGTGTTCGGGTTCGGCAAGTCCTCGGCCGGCGTGCTGCGCCGGACGCTCGCGCTCCAGCTCGACCCGTACACGATGACACCCCTGTGGCCCGACACCGTGTCGCTGGCGGCGCTGCAGGCCCGGCTCGGCATCGACCGCGGGCTGTGGGACGAGGCCGCGATGGCCGAGGTCGCCAACCGGTCGCTGACCGACGCCGAGAAGAACGAGTACGCCGTCCGCGCGGGCGGCTCGTCCGTGGCCGACCTGCTCGCCCGCCCGGTGTTCGCCGACCCGCTGCGCAAGCACGACTGCGCGCCGGTCACCGACGGTGCCGCGGCGCTGGTGCTCGCGGCCGGCGACCGGGCCCGCGAGGTGCGGGAGCGGCCGGCGTGGATCACCGGGATCGCGACGTTCGCCGACGGGCTGCACCTCGGCACCCGCGACCTGACCCGCTCGGTCTCGGCCGCGCGCTCGGCCGCCGCGGTCGGGGGGCTCGACGGCGTGGAGGTCGCCGAGCTGCACGCGCCGTTCAGCCACCAGGAGCTGGTGCTGCGCTCCGAGCTCGGGCTCGCCGACGACGTACGGGTCAACCCCTCCGGCGGACCGCTGACCGGCAACCCGATGTTCACCGGCGGCGCGATCCGGATCGGCGAGGCGGCCCGGCGGGTCTGGGACGGCACCGCCGACCGGGTGGCTGCGCACGCCACCAGCGGCCCCGCGCTGCAGCAGAACCTCGTGTGCGTCATGGAGGGCCGGGAGAAGGGGCAGAGCTGATGGCGAAGATTCCTGCAGCGGTGATCGGCGTGGGCCAGACCCACTACCGCGCCAAGCGCGAGGACGTCTCGATGGCGGGCCTGTGCCGCGAGGCGATGGACCGGGCGCTCGAGGACGCGGGGCTCGGCCTCGACGAGGTCGACGCGATCGTCGTCGGGAAGGCGCCCGACCTGTTCGAGGGCGTGATGATGCCCGAGCTCTACCTCGCCGAGGCGCTCGGCGCCGCCGGCAAGCCGCTGCTGCGGGTGCACACGGCCGGCTCGGTGGGCGGCTCGACCGCGATCGTCGCCGCGTCGCTGGTGCAGGCCGGCGTGCACCGCAAGGTGCTCACGGTGTCGTTCGAGAAGCAGTCGGAGTCCAACGCGATGTGGGCGCTGTCGGTGCCCGTGCCGTTCGTCATGCCGGTGCACGCCGGCGCGGGCGGCTACTTCGCGCCCCACGTGCGGTCCTACATCCGCCGGTCGGGCGCGCCGACGCACATCGGGGCGATGGTCGCGGCCAAGGACCGCACCAACGCGCTCCGCAACCCCTACGCGCACCTGCGGGAGGAGAAGACCGTCGAGCAGGTGCTGTCGTCGACGATGCTGTGGGACCCGATCCGCTACGACGAGACCTGCCCGTCCTCCGACGGCGCGTGCGCGCTCGTGATCGCGTCCGACGACGTGGCACAGGGCTCGGCCGACCCCGCGTGGATCCACGGCACCGTGATGCGTTCGGAGCCGACGACCGCCGCGGAGCGCGACCAGGTCAACCCGCAGGCCGGGCGCGACGCCGCGGCGGCACTGTGGAAGCAGGCCGGCATCACCGACCCCGCCGCCGAGATCGACGCGGCGGAGATCTACGTCCCCTTCTCGTGGTTCGAGCCGATGTGGCTGGAGAACCTCGGGTTCGCCGACGAGGGCGAGGGCTGGCGGCTCACCGAGGCCGGCGAGACCGGCATCGACGGCCGGATCCCGGTGAACTGCTCGGGCGGCGTGCTCTCGTCGAACCCGATCGGTGCGTCCGGGATGATCCGGTTCGGGGAGGCCGCGCTCCAGGTGCGCGGCGCCGCCGGCGACCACCAGGTGGACGGCGTACGCCGTGCCCTCGGGCACGCGTACGGCGGCGGGTCGCAGTTCTTCTCGATGTGGGTCCTCGGGGTGGACCGGCCCGCGAACTGAGGGGTGGGCCGGGTCACGCCGTACCCTTGACCTCGTGATCGAGCTCCGCACCCCGACCCAGATCGAGCAGATGCGTCCCGCCGGACGCTTCGTGGCCTCGGTGATCAGCGCCCTCGCCGAGAAGGCCGACGTCGGGGTCAACCTGCTGGAGCTCGACGAGCTGGCGCACCGGATGATCAAGGACGCCGGGGCGGAGTCGTGCTACATCGACTACCACCCCTCGTTCGGCGCGATGCCGTTCGGGAAGGTGCTGTGCACGTCGGTCAACGACGCGGTGCTGCACGGCCTGCCGTTCGACTACACGCTGCAGGACGGCGACCTGCTGAGCGTCGACTTCGCGGCCGCTGTCGACGGCTGGGTCGCCGACTCGGCGCTGTCGGTCGTGGTCGGCACCCCGCGGCAGGAGGACCTGTGGCTGATCGACGTGGCGCAGCGTGCCCTCGACGCCGGCATCGACGCCGCGCGGGCCGGCAACCGGCTCGGCGACATCTCGCACGCGATCGGCTCGGTCGCCCGCGGCGAGGGCCTGTCGGTCAACCTGCAGTTCGGCGGGCACGGGGTCGGCCGGACCATGCACGGCGACCCGCACGTGGCCAACGACGGCCAGCCGGGCCGGGGGCTGAAGCTGCGCCCGGGCCTGGTGATCGCGATCGAGCCGTGGTTCCTCCACAGCACCGACGAGATCCGGTTCGACCCGGACGGCTGGACCATCCGCAGCGCCGACGGCTCCCGCGGGGCCCACGTCGAGCACACGGTCGCGATCACCGACGGCGACCCGCTCGTGCTGACGGCGCGCGCCTGAACCCGCGCCCGCTGAGCCCGCTCGAGCCCGCTGGGGACTACTGGGCGAGCCCCCCAGAAGAACCCGAAGAGCCCGGCGGCCACGCCGATACCGACGATCAGCCACAGCGAGATCCACGCCAGCGTGTGCATCGTGTGCTGGTAGCGGTTCTCGGAGAACCCCTGGAACTGCTCGGCGTCGGTGTGGCTCATCGGATCGGATCTCCTCCTGCCCGGGACGGCTCTGCTCGACAGGGATCGGTCGACAGACTGGCGTCCCGAAGACTAGAGCACCCGGTCGCGGTCTCGGCGGGCCGACCCGGAGGTCACTGGTAGGTGACCTGCATCTCCTTGATCGCGTTGAGCCATCCCGAGCGCAGCCGCCGCGGCTCCCCGGCCTGGCTGATGCCCGGCGCGATGTCGGCGAGCGCCTCGAAGATCAGCTTGACCTCCATCCGGGCGAGGTTGGCGCCGATGCAGTAGTGGGCGCCGTGCCCGCCGAAGGCGACGTGCGGGTTGGGGTCTCGGCGGATGTCGAACCGGAACGGGTCGTCGAAGACGCTCTCGTCGAAGTTCGCCGACGCGTAGAACAGCCCGACCCGGTCGCCCTTGGCGATCGCCTGCCCGGCCAGCTCGGTGTCACGCTTGGCGGTGCGCTGGAACACCGTCACCGGCGTCGCCCACCGGATCACCTCGTCGACCATGGTCTCCGGCCGCTCGGTCCTCCACAGCTCCCACTGGTCGGGGTTCTGGAAGAACGCGTGCATGCCGTGGCTGATCGCGTTGCGGGTGGTCTCGTTGCCGGCGACCGTCAGCAGGATCACGAAGAAGCCGAACTCGTCGTTGGTCAGCGCGCCGTGGTCGTCGTCCTGGCCCACGCTGACTAGCTTGGTGACGATGTCGTCGCGGGGGTTCTCCCGGCGGTCGTTGGCCAGCGCGTCGAAGTAGCCGAGGATCTCCATCGACGCGACCGCCGGGTCGACGTCGAAGTCGGGGTCGTCGTAGGCCATCATCTGGTTGGACCACTCGAAGAGCTTCTTGCGGTCCTCCTGCGGCACCCCGAGGAAGTCGGCGATCGCCTGCAGCGGCAGCTCCGCCGCCAGGTCCTCGACGAAGTCCCCGCTGCCCTTGGCCACCGCGTCCTCGACGATCCGGTGGGCACGCTCCCGCAGCGCGTCCTTGAGCGACGCGATGGCCCGCGGGGTGAACCCCCGGGAGACGATGCCCCGCATCTTGGTGTGGTCGGGCGGGTCGTGGTGGATCAGCATCGCCCGCTGCACCTCGACCTGGTCGCGCGTCATGTCCGGGGCGAACCGGATGATGACGCCGTTCTCCGCCGTCGACCAGTCGTCGTTGTTCTTGGAGACCTCGCGGACCTCCTGGTGGCGGCTCACCGCCCAGTAGCCGCTGCCGAAGAACCCGGCGCGGGCCTCGGGCACCTGCTCGACCCAGTGGATCGGCGCGTTGGCGCGGAGCGCCCGGAACTCGTCGTGCGGGAACGACTTCTCGTTGATGTCCGGGTCGGTGGGGTCGAACCCCGGCGGGAGCAGGTCGAGGTTGGTCACGTCGGAGGAGCCTTTCGGTCGCCCAGGGCGGCGGCACGCCTGGATGGAACACGTTCTACAGCGAGACTACAGACCCTCCCTGGAACATGAAAGGCTTTCGTGCGGCGATTCGGGAGCAAACAAGAACGTGTTCTAGTTCGGTGCTAGATTGCCGCCATGGGCACTCCCGTGATCGTCGACGCCGTCCGCACGCCGCTCGGGAAGCGGAAGGGATGGCTCGCCGGCGTCCATCCCGCCGTGCTGCTCGGTCTCGTGCAGGCCGAGGTGCTGCGCCGCGCAGGGATCGACCCCACGCTCGTCGAGCAGGTCGTCGGCGGCTGCGTGACCCAGGCCGGCGAGCAGTCCAACGACATGGTGCGGCGGGCGTGGCTGCACGCCGGGCTCCCCCAGCACACCGGCGGCACCGTCATCGACGCCCAGTGCGGGTCGGGGCAGCAGGCCGCGCACCTGGTCAACGACATGGTCGCCGCGGGCACGATCGCGGTCGGGATCGCGTGCGGCGTCGAGGCGATGTCACGGGTGCCGCTCGGGGCCAACGTGCCGCCGGGGCTCGGCAGCCCACGCCCGGCCGACTGGACCATCGACATGCCCGACCAGTTCGAGGCGGCCGACCGGATCGCCCGTCACCGGGGCTTCGGGCGCCGCGACCTCGAGGAGCTCGGAGCCACGTCGCAGGCCAGGGCGAGGATCGCGACCGACGAGGGCCGCTTCAAGCGCGAGATCGTGCCGGTCGAGGCGCCCGTCCTCGACGAGGAGGGCGGCCCGACCGGGGCCACCCGGGTCGTCGACACCGACCAGGGGCTGCGCGAGACGAACCTCGAGGGGCTCGCCGGGTTGCGGCCCGTGCTCCCCGACGGCCTGCACACGGCAGGCACGTCCTCGCAGGTCTCCGACGGCGCCGCGGCCCTCCTCGTCATGGACGAGGACCGGGCGCGGTCCCTCGGGCTGACCCCCGGGCGCGGATCCGGTTCCACTGCCTGGTCGGCTCCGACCCCTCCTTCCACCTCGACGGCCCGGTCGACGCCACCCAGCGGGTGCTCGACAGGACCGGCATGGCGATCAGCGACTTCGACCTGTTCGAGGTCAACGAGGCGTTCGCCTCGGTCGTTCTCTCCTGGGCCGGCGCGCACCGCGTCGACATGGAGCGGGTCAACGTCAACGGCGGTGCGATCGCGCTCGGCCACCCCGTCGGCGCGACCGGCGTGCGGCTGATCACCACCGCCCTGCACGAGCTCGAGCGGCGCGACGCCACGACCGCGCTGATCTCGATGTGCGCCGGCGGCGCGATGGCCACCGGAACGGTGCTCGAGCGGATCTGACCCGTCCGTCACGTCCCGGCGAGGGAGAACCGCTGGCGGTACGACGTCGGCGTGGTCGCGTACGCGCTGACGAAGTTCTGGCGGAAGGTCACGGCGCTGCTGAACCCGCAGGCCTCCGCGATCCGGGCGACCGGCCAGGTCGTCGACTCCAGCAGCCGGCGCGCCTCGTCCAGGCGCCGCGCGAGCACCCAGCGCGCCGGGCTGGTGCCGGTGACCTCGGCGAACCTGCGGATGAAGTGGCGCCGGCTCATCCGCGCGTGCGCGGCGAGCGCGTCGACCGCGAGCGGCCCGCCGAGGTTGTGCAGCGCCCAGTCGATGGTGGGGCCGAGGTGCCCCGCGCCTCCCGGGTCCCCGACCGGCCGGTCGACGTACTGAGCCTGGTCGCCCTCGCGGTGCGGTGCGACCACCAGGTGGCGGGCCACGGTCGCGGCCGCCGAGGAGCCGAGGTGCGAGCGGACGATGTGCAGGCACGCGTCGATCGCCGAGGCCGTGCCGGCCGAGGTCAGCACGTCGCCGTGGTCGACATAGAGCGCGGCGGCGTCGACGCGGGTGCCGGGGTGCCGGCGGTGGAGCTCGTCGACCGCGGCCCAGTGCGTGACGACCTCCCGCCCCTCGAGGACGCCGCTGTCGACGACCGGGAAGGCGCCGAGGCACAGCCCGGCGACCTGGCCGCCGCGGGCCCGGGTCGCGCGCAGCCGCCTCGCCAACGCCTCGTCCTGCGTGCCACTCACCGTAGCGGAGCCCGACCCGCCAGAGTGGTGCTCGTCTCCGCCCCGTCCGACCACAGGAGCAGATCATGACCGCACCGCGCCGCGCACTCGTCGTCGTCGACGTCCAGCAGGAGTACTTCTCCGGGATCCTCCAGGTCCAAGCGCCCGACCGGGAGCGGTCGCTCGCCAACGTCGTCGCGGCCCTCGACGTGGCGGAGCAGCACGACCTCCCCGTCGTCGTCCTGCAGCACCAGTTCCCCGAGGGGGCGCCGGTCTTCGCCGTCGGCAGCGAGAGCTGGGCGCTCCACCCCGAGGTCGAGCGGCGGCTGCGGCCGTCGTGGAAGCTGGCCACCAAGGACAAGGCGAGCGTCTTCGCGGGCACCGACGTCGCCGCCTGGCTGGCCGAGCACGACGTCGACACGATCACGATCGTGGGCTACATGACCAACAACTGCGACCTCGCGACGGCGGCCGCCGCGGAGGAGCTGGGGCTCGCTGCCGAGATCCTCTCCGACGCGACCGGCGCCATCCACCTGGCCAACGACGCGGGGAAGGTCTCCGCCGAGCAGCTGCACGAGACCCTCCTCGTGCTCCTGCACTCCAACTTCGCGGCCGTGGCCACCACCGAGGCCTGGACGGCGGCGGTCACCGCGGGCGAGCCGCTGCCGAAGGGCGACCTCGGCAGCTCCGCGATGCAGGGCCGGGCGGCGTTCGCCGGGTGACCCCGGGGCTCAGCCGGCGCCGTAGACCGGCTCGGGCGCGGGCGCCCGGGCGATCAGCGCACGGAGGGCGGCGCCGACGTCGGCGGCCGCCCACCGGGAGCCGTTGTCGTGGGCGGGGCCGTGGGTCCAGCCGTTCTCGACGGTGATCGTGCTGCCATCGATCTCGACCACCCGGCCGGTGACGTCGCCGGCCTCCTCCGACGCCAGCCACGCCACCACGGGCGAGTTGTCCTCCGGCAGCGGCATGGCGGAGGTGTCGAAGGCACCCTCGGTCATCCGGGTGCGGGCGACCGGTGCAATCGCGTTGACGGTGACGCCGTACCTGCCCAGCTCCGCAGCGGCGACCAGCGTCAGCGCCGCGATGCCTGCCTTCGCGGCGGAGTAGGTCGCCTGCCCGATCGAGCCCTGCAGGCCGGCGCCGGAGGAGGTGTTGACGACCCGGGCCGCGCGCTGCCGGCCCTCCTTCGCCTCGCTGCGCCAGTACGCCGCCGCGTGCCGGAGCGGCGCGAAGTGGCCCTTGAGGTGCACCCGGACGACGGCGTCCCACTCCTCCTCCGAGGTGTTGACGAGCATCCGGTCGCGGACGAAACCGGCGTTGTTGACGAGCACGTCGAGCCCGCCGAACGTGTCGACCGCCTGCCGGACCATCGCGGCGGCCGCGTCGAAGTCGGCCACGTCGGCGTCGTTGGCCACGGCCTCGCCGCCCAGGGCGCGGATCTCCGCGACCACCTCCTCGGCGGGCGACTCGCCCGTGCCCTCCCCCGCGAGGGAGACCCCGCGGTCGTTGACCACGACGCGGGCGCCGTGCCGGGCCAGCTCCAACGCGTGCGCGCGGCCGATCCCCCGGCCCGCGCCGGTGACGATGGCGACCCTGCCCTCCAGCAGTCGACTCACGGTGCGTGCTCCTTCATCCGTTGCTGCGCGATGTAGAGGAAGACCGGCTGCTCCCCGCCCCCGTGGCACGCGACCCGGGCGCCCGAGACGTAGGACGCCAGGTCGCTGGCCAGGAACGCGACGACCCGCCCGACCTCGGCGGGTTCGGCCATCCGTCCCAACGGGATGGTGCGCTCGATCTCGGCGACCGTGGCGTCGCTGCCGTAGTGGTCGGCGGCGTCGGCCGTGCGCACCATGCCGACCTCGACCGCGTTGACCCGCACCCGCGGCCCCCACTCCTGGGCGAGCGAGGTCGTGAGCGAGTCCAGCCCGGCCTTCGCCGCGCCGTAGGCGGCCGTGCCGGGTGACGGGCGGGTGCCGGAGAGCGAGGAGATGTTGACGATGCTGCCGCCGCCGTCCTGGCGCTGCATGACGGCGTTGGCGGCCCGGGCGCAGCCGAGCGCGGCCGTCAGGTTGAGCCCGACCACCTTCTCATGGAACCGCGACGACGCCTCGGCGGCCGGGACGTACGGCGCCCCGCCGGCGTTGTTGACGAGGAGGTCGAGCCGACCGTGCCGCGCGACCACGCCCGCGACCATCGCCGTCACCGCGTCGGCGTCGCGAACGTCGCACACGACGTGCTCGACAGGGCCCTCCGGCGCGGCCTCCGACCGGGCGCAGGTGACCACGGTCGCCCCCGCGGCCGCGAGCACCTCTGCGATGCCGCGCCCGATGCCGCGGGAGCCGCCGGTGACCAGGGCGACGCGGCCGGCGAGGTCGACGGACAGAGCCATGCAAGCACCCTACCAAGCATTTGCTTGGTAAGGTGCCGGGCATGACAGTGCGCAGCGAGCTGCGACCCGACGGGATCCGCGTCGTCACCATGGACGCCCCGCCGGTCAACGCGCTCACCGTCCAGGGCTGGTTCGACGTGGCCGCCGCGCTCGACGAGGCGGGCCGCGACCAGGGGACGCACGTGGTGGTGCTCCGGGCGGAAGGCCGCGGGTTCAACGCCGGCGTCGACATCAAGGAGATGCAGCGGACCTCCGGCTTCGAGGCGCTGCTCGGCGCCAACAGGGGCTGCTACGCCGCGTTCAAGGCCGTCTACGAGTGCGCGGTGCCGGTCGTCGCGGCGGTCCACGGGTTCTGCCTCGGCGGCGGCGTCGGCCTGGTCGGCAACGCCGACGTCGTGGTCGCCGGCGACGACGCCTACTTCGGGGTGCCGGAGGTCGACCAGGGGGCGCTCGGCGCGGCCACGCACATGGCGCGACTGGTCCCGCAACACCTGATGCGCACCCTCTACCTCACCGGACGCACCGTCCCGGCGGCCGACCTGGTGCGGTTCGGCTCCGTGCTCGAGGTGGTGCCGCGGGACCGGCTCGACGAGGCCGCGCTCGCCGTCGCCGGCGAGATCGCCGCCAAGGACACGCGGGTCGTCCGTGCGGCCAAGGAGGCCCTCAACGGGATCGACCCGGTCGACGTCAACAAGAGCTACCGGTTCGAGCAGGGGTTCACGTTCGAGCTCAACCTGATGGGCGTGAGCGACGAGCTGCGCGACCGGTTCGCCGGCACCAGCAAGAGCGAGGGAGCGAAGTGAGCCGCAGGCCGCGTGACAAGCGGATGTCCGTCGACGAGGTGGTCGCCGGGCTCGAGAGCGGGATGACGGTCGGCATCGGCGGCTGGGGCTCGCGCCGCAAGCCGATGGCGCTCGTGCGGGCGCTCTACCGCTCCGACCTCACCGACCTCACCGTCGTCAGCTGGGGCGGCGCCGACGTCGGGCTGCTCGCCCGCGCCGGGAAGATCCGCAAGCTCGTCTTCGCGTTCGTGTCGCTCGACTCCGTCCCGCTCGAACCGAGCTTCCAGCGCGCCCGGCAGGAGGGGACGATCCCCGAGGTGGTCGAGCTCGACGAGGGCATGTTCCAGACCGGGCTCCGCGCGGCCGCGCAACGGCTGCCGTTCCTCCCGACCCGCGCCGGGCTGGGCTCCGACGTGATGGTCAACAACCCGTGGCTGCGCACCGTCACCAGCCCGTACGACGGCCCCGACGGCGTCCCCGAGGAGCTGGTCGCCGTCCCCGCCCTGCGGCTCGACGTCGCCCTCGTCCACCTCAACCGGGCCGACGCGCACGGCAACGCGGCGTACCTCGGACCCGACCCGTACTTCGACGACCTCTTCTGCCTGGCGGCCGACCGTGCCTACGTGAGCGTGGAGCAGGTCGTCGACACGGCAGGGCTGACGGTCGACACCGCCGTCCAGCGGGTGCTGCTGAGCCGGATGATGGTCGACGGGGTGGTCGAGACCCCCCACGGCGCGCACTTCACGACCTGCACGCCCGACTACGAGCGCGACGAGCGGTTCCAGAAGGCCTACGCCGCCGCCGCGGGCGGCACCGAGGAGGCGTGGCGGGCGTTCCACGACCGGTTCCTCGCCGGGGACGAGGACGACTACCAGGCCGCGGTGCGGGCCTTCCACGAGGAGCAGTCATGACCGACGTCACCCGCGCCGACGTCTGCGCGGCCGCGATCGCCGACGCCTTCAGCGAGGACGGTGAGGTCTTCGCCAGCCCGATGGGGCTGCTGCCCACGCTGGGGGTGCGACTGGCGAAGCTCACGTCCAACCCCGACCTGGTGATCAGCGACGGAGAGGCACTGTTTTTCGGCGGCGTGCCTCCGCTCGGGGGCACCGACGTCGTGGAGGGGTGGATCCCGTTCCGCCGGGTGTTCGACGTCATCGCGTGGGGCCGGCGGCACGTGATGATGGGCGCCACCCAGATCGACCGCGACGGCAACCAGAACATCTCCGCGATCGGCGAGTGGGCGCAGCCGCGACGAGCAGCTGCTGGGCTCGCGGGGCGCCCCCGGCAACACCGTCAACAACCGGACGTCGTACTGGGTGCCGCGGCACTCCCCACGGGTCTTCGTGGAGCAGGTCGACGTCGTCTCCGGCGTGGGGCCGAGGCGGGCGCGGGCGGCCGGCGCCGCGGCGGCGCGGTTCAACGACATCCACCGCGTGGTCACCAACCTCGCGGTGCTCGACCTCGGCGGTCCCGACGGGACGATGCGGTTGCGCAGCGTCCACCCCGGCGTGACCGTCGACGACGTCGTCGCCGCGACCGGCTTCGGGCTGGCGCCGCCCGACGAGGTGCCGACGACGCGGGAGCCGACGTTCGAGGAGCTGGTGCTGATCAGGGACCTGCTCGACCCGAAGGGGCTGCGGTTCCGCGAGGTGCCGGTGCCGGAGGACGCGCGGTGATCGAGCAGCGGATCCGCACCCCCGTTCACCGACCTGGTCGGCGTCCGGCACCCCGTCGTCCAGACCGGCATGGGGTGGGTCTCCGGGCCGCGACTCGTGTCGGCGACCGCCGAGGCCGGCGGCCTCGGGATCCTCGCGTCGGCGACGATGACGTTCGCGGAGCTCGAGCAGGCGATCGTCGAGGTCAAGAGCCGCACCCGGCAGCCGTTCGGGGTGAACCTCCGGGCCGACGCCGGCGACGCCGCCGCACGGTGCGACCTCCTCGTCGAGCACGGCGTGAAGGTGGCGTCGTTCGCGCTCGCCCCCAAGCCGGAGCTGATCGCCCGGCTGAAGGACCACGACGTCGTCGTCATCCCGTCGGTCGGCGCGGCCAAGCACGCGCGGAAGGTGGCGTCGTGGGGCGCCGACGCGGTCATGGTGCAGGGCGGTGAGGGCGGTGGCCACACCGGGCAGGTGCCGACCACGCTGCTGCTGCCGACGGTGCTCGATGCCGTCGACGTGCCGGTCGTCGCTGCCGGCGGCTTCTACGACGGCCGGGGCCTCGCCGCCGCCCTGTCCTACGGGGCGGCGGCCGTCGGGATGGGCACCCGGTTTCTCCTCACCAGCGACTCCGCGGTGCCCGATGCGGTCAAGCAGCTCTACCTGTCCCAGGGCCTGACCGACACCGTCGTCACCACCAAGGTCGACGGCATGCCGCACCGGATGCTGCGCACCGACCTCGTCGCTGAGCTCGAGGAGTCGAGCCCGGTCCGCAGGGTCGGCCCGACCGTGCGCCGCACCCTCGACTTCAAGCGTGAGGCGGGGATGTCGTGGGCGCAGCTGGCCCGCGACGGACGCGCGATGCGCAAGCAGCAGGGCCGCAGCCTCGCCCAGACCGCGCTCGCCGCCAACACGCCGATGATGCTGAAGGCCGGCCTCGTCGACGGTGACACCTCCGCCGGCGTGCTCGCCAGCGGGCAGGTCGTCGGCGTCATCGACGACCTGCCGTCGTGCGAGGAGCTGATCGACCGGGTCGTCGAGCAGGCGGTGCGCGAGCTGCGGCGGGGCGCGTCGTACGTCGTCGACCGGCTCCTCTAGCTGCTCCCCTGACGCCGACGGCTCACAGCGTGCGCTGGAAGGCCAGCTCCCGCCCCATCACCCGGTAGCCGAGCAGCTCGTTGACGCCGATCATGTGGTCGTTGGACTCGGCGTTGAACGTGTCGATCTCCTCGAGCTGCGGCTCGGCCTCGGCCAGCCACCGCAGAAGCTCGACCTTGAGCAGCAGCCCGAGGCGGTGGCCGCGGTGGGCGCGGACGACCGACGTGTCGTGCTGGTCGCCGCGGGTGGGGTGCTCCGACTGCACGACGACCACGGTCTGGCCCGCCAACTGCCCCGTCGGCAGGTGCCGAGCCACCACCCGGTAGCCGCGTTCGCGCCGGAACGCACAGGCGGCCTCGTAGCTGCGCATCCGCTCGGCGCTGAACACCTCGTCCTCGATGTCGAGGTCGTCGGTGGGCGCGTCGTTGATCGCCGACGCCATCTCGGCCAGGTCGTCGAGGCGGTCGTCGGGGGTCGGCAGCGACCAGCGCTCGAGCGCGTAGTCGGCCGCCCGCGGCAACGCCTCGTCGTACCTCCGGTCGAGCTCGGCGCGGTCGACGTCGGCGAGGTGCTGCCGCCGGTTGATCGCCTGGTGCGCCCTGGCGTAGCCGTGCCTCGCGGCGAACGCGACGCAGGCCTCGGACTCCCAACCGCCCATGCCCACCGTCGTGCGCCCCATCGCCGCGACCTCGCCCTCGAGGTGCGCCAGGATCGCGGAGCCGTGGCCGCGGCGGCGGTGGTCGGGGTGGACCTGGAGTCCGAGCCAGGCGAGGTGGAGGTTGTCGTACTCGCTCACGGCGATGGTGCCCCCGCCGACGACCTCGTCGTCGACCCGGGCGAGGTAGGGCACGGCCGGCTCGCCGTCCCAGCCGTGACGGAAGCGCGCCTCGGCGCGGAGGAGGGTCGGCTCGTGCTCCCAGGGCGAGTCGGCGAGGCGTACGGCGTCCTCCAGCGCGACCCACTCCTTGAGCTCGGCTGCGTCGTCCGGCCCGAACCGTGTGATCTGCATGACGAACAAGCATCGTCCTGCTCCGAGGGCACCGCCACCGAGTTTCCGCGCCGGTAGGCTGGCTGCATGAGCCAGGAGCCGGTGACGACCCGCCGTCGGCACCTCATCGACCCCACCCAGCCGCGCAAGCAGCCGACCGCCGAGGACCTCGCGCGGCTGCACCGGGTGCAGCGGCGGGTGGCCTCCGTGCTCATCCTCACCACGATCTTCCACCTCACCGTCGGGTTCGTCGTTGCGGCGAAGTTCGACGTCGCCGGCGACCGCGCCGACGCCAAGGTCGCGCTGGTCCTCCTGGGTGCCGCGTTCTTCGCCTGCGGCATCGCCGCGTCGCGCGCCCTCAACCGCCGGCCGCTCCTCACCTGGTGGTTGGCCACCGCGCTGATCCCGGCAGTGGTGGGCACCTGGTGGGTGCTCTGAGCCCTCAGCAGAGGCCGCACGCGAGGAACGTCGAGCCCGCGACCCGCCACCGGCCCTGCGCCCGGTCGAGCGCGAAGTAGGCCCGGCGCCGCTCGCCGGCGCGCACCAGGTCGACGTAGACGACCGGCTTCTCCGCGAACTGCTCGGTGACGAGGGGCCGGCGGGCCGCCCAGCCTCGGGCCTCCGCCCACCGGCGTACGGCGGCTAGCGCGGCCGGCGGGACGGTCGGGGTTTGCGCGGCGGTGGCGGCCGGGGCGGTCGTGGTGACGGCGGCGGGGCTGCCGCGCTCGGCCGGGCCGGTCGCGGTGACTGACGAAACGGAGCTGGCGGCGTCCTGCGCCGCGCACGAGGTGACGGTGAGGAGGAGCGCGACCAGGAACGTGGCGGCCAGGCCGCCGGCCGCGCCGGAGCGGTCGTTTCGGAGCGTCATCGCAGGTCCTTTCCCGAGACACCTGGTGCTCCACGACGCTAGGGATCCTCGGCCGGCGCCGCCACCGTCAGCCGGCTGCCTGTGGAGAACTCGCGGCGAGGAGCACCCGCTCCCCCCGCCGGCGCGAAGCCGACCCGGGCCAGCCGCTCGAGCGCGTCGGCGTCCACGGCCGGCGCGAGGGCGAGCACCGTCGCTGCCTCCTCGGCCGCCGCCGCGCAGGCGGCGGCGAGCAGGTCGCCCTCGGCCGCCGGGTCGCCGGACGGGGAGTACGTCAGCCCGATCCTCGTCATCCCTGCGACCACGGGCGTCCGCGAGCACATCGCGACCGGCTCCTCCCCCACCTCCCACAGGAGCACCGCACCGTGCGCCAGCGGGTCGTCGACGACGAACGCGAGGTCGCTCGGGTCCTCCGGGTGGGCCCGCCGGAACCGCCCGAACCAGTCGGCGAGCAGCTCCCGGTCAGCAGCGGTCGCGACCCGCGGCCGGCCGGCCGTCGCCGGCGGGTGAGCGACCAGGCCGGCGAGCCGGAGGACACGGATCCGTGCCCGCGGCGCGAGGTCGTGCCCGGCCGCGCCCCACGCGGCGACCGCGCGGTCGACGTACCGGCCGTCGACGCCGATCGCCGGCGGACGCGGCAGCACGGCCGGCAGGGAGCGGAGCGCGGCCTCCGGCGCCGGCGAGACGAGCGGCGCGTGGCGCGGCGCCTGCAGGAACGCCGCGGTCACGGCGCCTGCCTCGTCCGTCCACCAGCCGTAGCGCTGCTCGGCGCGCGGCTCCGGGTGCCGGCGCAGGTACGTCGCCTCGGTCAGCAGGACCGTGCCGGCCACCGGGTCGGCCGCCAGGAAGCCGAGGGCACGGTCGCAGAAGGTCGTCACGTCGGTGGTCGTGTGCCAGGTGCGCGATGCAGCCGCCCCGGAGCGACCCGCGGCTACCTCGCCGACCGCCGCCCGACCTGGCTCGGAGGCCTCGGGGTCGCGGGGCACGGCGGGCTCCTCGGGGCGGGATGCCCATTGTCGCACCGCGCGCTGGTTCGCACCTCGAGCTCAGCCGGGTGGCGGGGGCGTCCAGACCAGACCGGTCGTGGACTTGTCCTCGAAGTCGCTACCCCAGACGAACAGCGTCTCACCAGCCCACACCGCAAGGTCCGGTCGGGCCGAGCGACGCCGCAGGGCCGGGCACGGAGGCAGTGGCCTGGTGTCGTCGAGGGCAGCGGAGACGAGCTCACCCCCTCCGCCCGACAACCAATCCGGTCCGGGGCCGGCGGCAGGGGGCTGGCACGTGACGTCCTCGCGCGACGGCAGCGCGGCCCACGTGCCGGTGGCCGGGTCGTAGGCGCGGCTCGAGCCAAGGCGCTCACCGACCGCCACGACGAGGCGCTCGCCGTGCCACCACAGATCCTGCTCGTACGTGACGGGCGGCGTCTCCTCCTCGACGACCCGCCACCTGCCGTTCTCGAGGACCGCCAACCGCGAAGGCGCCCCCTCGTACGCCGCGCCGTGGTTCTCGACCGCCATCGACAACAGCCAGAGCCGTTGTCCGTCCCATGCCATGCTGCGGTCGTAGGACTCGCCGAACGGGTCTCGGGGCAGCGCGGACCACTGGCCGGTGTCGGGGTCGAGCAACCAGTCGACCGGCTTCCTCCCCGGGTGCTGCTGGTACGCGACGAACACAGGACCGTCGTCCGTGGCGATCAGGAAGTCACCGACGCCGGGGCTGGGCTCCAGGTGCCGCCAAGCGCCGGTGTCCGGGTCGAGAGCGAACGTGTGCCGGCCGCCGACGACGACCACCTCGTCGCCTGTCCACCAAGCCCGAGCACCGACGAGGGCGGCGGGCGCGTCGGGGGAGGTCCCGCCACCTGTCGGCCACCGGGTCGTAGGCCACGACCTGTGCACTCGGTCGGGGGTGGTAGGCGCAGTCGGCGCCCGGCGGACACGGGGGGCCGGGTGTCACCCCCGACGATGACGACCTCGCTCCCGGTCCACGCGGCTGCAGCGCCGTGCCGAGGGGTGATCGGTGCAGGCGCCACTCGCGCCCAGCCGGAGCTGCCGCCGGGCGCGGACGGAGCAGCACGAGATTCGCTTCCCTGCCCGCCCTCGCGGTCGTCGCCCACTCCGCAAGCCATGAGGGACGCGACCAGCAGTACGGCAGCTCCCGCGACCATCGACCTCACAGAAGGATGACGGCCTCGGCGCAGAGGAGGTTCCGTGCCCGTCGAATCCGCGGTGGTTCGGCGGTCTGCTCGATCGCGGCGAGGGTCCGCGGGATTCGGGTTGCTCTCGTGCCGCTGCCGACGCGGGATGAGCCACTTGTCGTCCACAGGCTGATTTTCCGGTGCGAGTTGTCCACAACCCCCGTGGTTGAGCGGGATTCTCGACGGGGTGGTGTCGGTGGCGGGTGCTTCGATAGGAGCATGTTCGAAGACCCGCCCGGCACCGGTGCTCCCTCGGGGATGCACCCGATCCAGGCGTGCGCCCGCCAGGTGGGTGCGGCGCTCGACCGGGTGGCCGGGGTGGAGGCGACGTTCATGCCCACCGGCGCGAAGGCGGCGGCGATCAGCGAGCTGCACCGGGCCGAGCAGCGGCTCAAGGCGCTGCGGCTGAAGGTCATGGCCGCCTCCAGTGACGTCGCGGCCGAGAACGCCGCCGCGGACGTGGGGTCGTGGTTGGCGCACGAAGTCCGGGCTGACCTGCGCGACGCCCGGGCCGACCAACGCCTGGCGAAGGCGTTGGACGACCGGTTCCCCGTCGTGGCGGCGGCGTTCGCCGCCGGCCGGGTCTCGGAGGAGCAGGCGTGGGTGATCGTCCGCGCCGTCGACGCCCTCCCCAGACGGGTCGGAACCCAGGTCAAGGCCGACGCCGAGGAGACCCTCGTCGACTGCGCCGCCCAGTTCACCCCCACCCAGCTCCGCATCCTCGGCCGCCACATCCTGCACGTCGTCGCACCCGAGATCGCCGACGCCGAGGACGCCAAAAGCTCGCCGAGGAAGAAGCCACCGCCGAGGAACGGTCCCGGCTCTCGATCCGCGACCTCGGCGACGGCACCTCGCGGATCTCCGGCATCATCCCCACCCCCGCGGCGAATCGACTCGACACCTACCTCGACGCCCTCACCAGCCCCCGCCACCGCGACCCCGACACCGTCGAGGACGAGAACCAGACGACCGAAACCGGCGATGCGGAGCCGTTGGAGCCGACCACCACCGAGCTGCCCGACGGGACCGAGATCCTCGGGTGTCACGACGAGGGTGACCGGATCCCCCTACCCCAAGAAGCGCGCCCTGGCGTTCTGCGCCCTGCTGGAGCGGCTCGACCCCCACCGGCTCCCCGAGCACGGCGGGGGACGCCACCACCGTCCTCGTCACGGTGACTCTGGAGGACCTGCGCTCCGACCTCGGTGTCGCCGGCCTCGTCGAACCCGACCTCGAGCACGGCCCCAACCTGACCGCCGCCGAGGCCCGCCGCCTGGCCTGCAACGCCGCCATCATCCCCATCGTCCTCGGCAGCGACAGCGAGGTCCTCGACCTCGGCCGCACGAGACGCCTCTTCACCCCAGCCCAGCGGAAGCTGATCCGAGTCCGCGACAAACGATGCCGCGCCAAAGGCTGTCGAGTGAAACCCCAGTGGTGCGAGATCCACCACCTCCACCCCTGGCGCAACGGCGGATCCACCGACCCCGACAACGGGATCTGCCTGTGCGCCTACCACCACCGCCTCATCGAGAACCCGGCCTATGAGCACCGACGCCTGCCCGACGGCGACCTCCACATCACCAAACGACGAACCTGACCCCCGCCCCGCGAAGCGCCAGGGCGCCGGAACCTAGAAATCACCTTCTCCTCCCGGACCGCAACCACAAGGGTCGACCCGACACAACCCGGCAGCGACCCGCGGACCGCAACCAGGTGCCTCGACCCCCGCGGCGAGCGCCCACGCCTGGCCGTTCGTCCCCACCGCAACCCACCGGCGACCCGCCGCGCCCCCCGACAACGGCGACCCCAGGCCACCAGGTGCCTAGCGTGCGCTCCAACGGCACCAGGTGCCAGCCCAGCGCACCCCAACAGCGACCCGGCGGCCCCCGCGGGATCTGCAGGCGCGGCAGCCGGGTCGCCTTGTCCGCCACCCCTCCCGCCGGTTCACTGGCGGCATGCCGACCACGCTGCTGCTCACCGCCGACACGCACGTGCCGAAGCGGGCCCGGGACCTGCCGGCCCAGGTGTGGGCGGCGGTGGAGGCGGCGGACGTCGTGGTGCACGCGGGTGACTGGGTGGACGTGGCGCTGCTCGACCGGTTCGAGGAGCGGGCCCGGCGGCTGGTTGCCGTCTACGGCAACAACGACCACGGTGAGCTCCGGCGGCGGCTGCGCGAGGAGGAGCGGGTGGAGCTCGACGGTGTCCGCATCGGGGTCGTCCACGAGACCGGCTCCGCCAAGGGCCGGGAGGAGCGGTGCAGCGCGCGCTACCCCGACCTCGACGTGCTGGTGTTCGGGCACAGCCACATCCCGTGGGACACCACGACCGACACGGGCCTCCGGCTGCTCAACCCCGGCTCCCCCACCGATCGCCGACGGCAGCCGCACTGCACCTACCTGACCGCGGTCGCCAACGGCGGGGAGCTCCGTGACGTCGAGCTCCACAGGGTGGTCAGGGAGCAGTAGGGTCGCGGCCCATGGCCATCCTGCACGCCGCGACCATCACGCCGACCAAGCCGGAGCTCCTGGCGTCGTGGCTCGGCGGTCCGGTCGAGGTGGTCGCCTCCTACCGCTTCGACGACCCCGCGGGCGAGGTGGGCGTCGAGGCGTTCGTGGTGCGGTACGACGACCGGCTCCGCCACGTCGTCCTGACCTACCGCGGCGCCCCGCTTCCGGAGACCGGGCCCGGCGCCGACGACGCCCGGATGGTCGGCGCCATGGAGCACTCGGTGCTCGGCCGGCGGTGGGTCTACGACGGCACGACCGACCCGGTCGCCGTCGACTGCTTCCGCCGCGCGGTGCTCGGCGACCAGCACCAGGCGGTGCTGGAGGTGTGGAAGGACGGTGAGCTGGTCGCGACCCGCGAGCCGACCGCGCGGCTCCACAGCACCGCGCCGACCGCCACCACGCCACCCGTCCCCGCCGACGCGACCCTCCGGATCGTCCGCGACCTGGGTGAGCCGCTCCCCGACCCGGCGCTCGTGGTGGCGTGGGACGGCGGCGAGGCGGCGGTCGCGACCCTCGGGGTCAGAGCCGCTCGATGATGGTGACGTTGGCCTGGCCGCCGCCCTCGCACATCGTCTGCAGGCCGTAGCGGCCGCCGGTGCGCTCCAGCTCGTTGAGGAGCGTCGCCATGATGCGGGTGCCGGTGGCGCCGATCGGGTGGCCGAGGGCGATACCGCCGCCGTTGACGTTGACCTTGTCGTGCGGCACGCCGATCTCCTGCATCCAGGCCAGGACGACGGAGGCGAACGCCTCGTTGCACTCGAAGAGGTCGATGTCGTCGACGGTCAGCCCGGTCCGCTCCAGCGCGTGCCTCGTCGCACCGATCGGGCCGGTCAGCATCCACACCGGGTCGTCGCCACGGACGGACAGGTGGTGCACCCGGGCACGCGGCGTGAGGCCGTGCTCGGTGACCGCCCGCTCGGAGGCGATCAGCATCGCCGACGACGCGTCGCAGATCTGCGAGGCCACCGCGGCGGTGATCCGGCCGCCCGGAGCGAGCGGGTCGAGGCCGGCCATCTTCTCCAGCGACGTCTCCCGCGGGCACTGGTCGACCGTCAGCGACGCACCGTCCGGCAGCGGCACCGGCACCACCTCGCGGTCGAACCGCCCCTCGGCGATGGCCGTGTGGGCGCGCTCGTGGGAGGCCAGCGCGAAGGCCTCCATCGCCTCGCGGGAGATGTCCCACCGCTCGGCGATCATCTCGGCAGGCGGAACTGGCTCACCTCCTGGTCGCCGTACCGCTTCTGCCAGCCGGGCGACTCCGCGAACGGCGTGGAGAAGCCGTACTGCTGCCCGACGACCATCGCGGCGGAGATCGGGATCGCGCTCATGTTCTGCACGCCGCCGGCGACCACGAGGTCCTGGGTGCCCGACATGACACCCTGGGCGGCGAAGTGGACGGCCTGCTGCGACGACCCGCACTGCCGGTCGATCGTCACGCCGGGCACGTGGTCGGGGAGCCCGGCCACCAGCCAGGCGGTGCGCGCGACGTCGCCGGCCTGGGAGCCGATCGTGTCGCAGCAGCCGAGGATCACGTCGTCGACGGCGCCCGGGTCGACGCCGGTCCGGTCGACCAGCGCGGCGATGGTGTGCGCCGCGAGGTCGGCAGGTGGACGCCGGCGAGGGCGCCGCCGCGCTTGCCGACCGGGGTGCGGACGGCGTCGATGATGTAGGCGTCGGTCATGAGCTGATCCCGTCGAGGAGGATGCGGACGTACTGGTCGGCGACCTCGGTGTGGGTCAGGCCGCGGCCCGGGCGGTACCACCGGACGGCGACCCACACGGTGTCGCGGATGAAGCGGTAGGTCAGCGTCACGTCGAGGTCGGGCCGGAGGCACGCCGGAGCGCACGCCCTCCTCCAGCAGGGTCACCCACACCTGGCGCGACTGCCGGTTGCGGTCGGCCAGGTAGCCGAACCGCTCGAACCCGCCGAGGTAGTCGGCCTCGTTCTGGTAGATCGCGACCTCGTGCGGGTGCTTGTCGATCGCGTCGAACGACACCCGTACGGCGCGCTCCAGCTTGGTGCGCGCGTCGTCGTCGCTGCCGAGGATCTCGTCGTACTGCCCGAACAACTCGGCCTGGAAAGTCGACAGGATCTCGTCGATCATCGACTCCTTGGAGTCGAGAGTGGTGGTAGAGGCTGCCCGACAGGATGCCGGCGGCGTCGGCGATGTCGCGGACCGTCGTGTTCTTGAAGCCCTTCTCGGCGAAGAGCCGGGCGGCGATCGCGAGCAGCTCGCCACGCCGGGTGCCCTCGCCGGCGGTGCCCCCGCTGGGCCTAGGCATGCTGGCTGCTCACCGAGACCACCTCGCCGGTCAGGTACGACGAGTAGTCGCTCGCCAGGAACACCATCACGTTGGCGACCTCCCACGGAGCCGCGGCGCGACCGAACGCCTCCCGCTGCTTCAGCTCCTCGAGCAGCTCGGGCGAGGTCACCTTCTCCAGGAAGGGGTGCATCGCCAGGCTCGGGGAGACCGCGTTGACACGGATCCCGTGCGGCGCCAGGTCGCTCGCGGCGCAGCGGGTCAGCGCCATCACGCCGGCCTTCGCCGCCGCGTAGTGCGCCTGCCCCTCCTGGGCCCGCCATCCGACCACGGACGCGTTGTTGACGACCACGCCCCGCTTCCCCCGCCGCCACCATCCGCTGCCCGGCGGCGCGCACGCACCGGAAGGTGCCGGTGAGCGTGATGTCGAGGACCTTCGCCCACTGCTCGTCGGTCATCTCGAGGATGCCGGCGGTGCCGCCCAGGCCGGCGTTGTTGACCATCACGTCGACCCCACCGGCCTCGTCCGCGGTGTCGAGCAGGGCCTGCACCTGGGCCTCGTCGGTCACGTCGCAGAGCCGGCTCCGCACCCGGTCGGCGCCGAACTCCGCGGCGAGGCCCTCCTCCGCCTCGGCCACCCGGCGCTCGTGGGTGTCGCTGAGCACCACGGTCCGGGCGCCCTCCTCGAGCGCCCGCCTGGCGACCGCGGCGCCGATGCCGGCACCGGCGGCGGCGGTCACCACGACCACCTTGTCGGCGAGCAGGTCGTGGCCGGGCACGTAGGCGGGCACCGGCTGCTCGGGTCGGGTCGCGGTCATTCAGGGTCCTTTCGGCTCTCGGGGCAATTCGAGCACCCGCTCGGCGAGGATGTTGCGTTGGACCTCGTCGCTCCCGCCGTAGATGGTGTCGGCGCGCGAGAACAGGAACAGTCGCTGGTGCTCGTCGAGGTCGTAGCCGCCGTCCGGGCCGCCGTAGCCGCGGGTGACCAGACCCTCCGCCCCCGCGACGTCCATCGCCACCTCTCCGAGCCGCCGGTGCCAGCCGGCCCACGCCAGCTTGAAGATCGAGCCCGCTCCCCCGCCGGCCGCCGAGTCCTGACCGCCCTCCACCAGGGCCAGCGCCCGCAGCGCGAAGCTGCGGATCGCGCTCAGCTCCACCTTGAGCCGCGCCAACCGGTCGCGGACGACCGGGTCGTCGATGCTGCCGTTGGCCCGTGCCCGCGCGACGACGCCGTCGAGCTCGCGCCCGAAGCCCACGGTCTGGCCGAGCGTGGAGACGCCGCGCTCGAACCCGAGCAGCCCCATCGCCACGGCCCAGCCGCGCCCCGGCTCGCCCACCACCAGGTCGGCCCCGGTGCGCGCGCCGGTGAGGAAGACCTCGTTGAACTCCGACCCGCCCGTCAGCTGCTCGATCGGGCGGACCTCGACGCCCTCCTGGTCGAGCGGCACCAGCAGGAACGACAGTCCGTGGTGGCGCTGCGAGCCGGGCTCGGTGCGCGCGAGCACGAACACCCAGTCGGACAGGTGGGCGTTGGACGTCCACACCTTCTGCCCGTCGACGACCCACTCCTCGCCGTCGAGCCGGGCGCGGGTCTGCACGTTCGCGAGGTCGGAGCCGGCACCGGGCTCGGGTAGCCCTGGGCCCACAGCTCGTCGACCGCGCGGATCGGCGGCAGGAACCGCTCCCGCTGCGCGTCGGTGCCGAAAGCGAGGAGCGTCGGCCCCAGCAGGGTCTCGCCCAGGTGGTTGACCGTCGCAGGGGCGCCCGCCCGCGCGTACTCCTCGTGGAAGACCACCTGCTGCCACAGCGACAGCCCGCGGCCGCCGTGCTCCTCCGGCCAGCCCACGCAGGTCCAGCCGTGCTCGGCGAGCAGCCGGTTCCACGCCCGGCGCTCCTCGAACGCCTCGTGGTCGCGGCCGGGGCCCCCGCGACCCCGGATCGCACGCCACTCCCCGACCAGGTGGTCGCCGAGCCACTCCCGCACCTCCATGCGGAACGCGCGGTCGGCTGCGCTCTCGGTCAGGTCCACGTCCCGACCATACCAAGCAAATGCTTGGTAGGGTGCCCGGAGGCGACGACTCCGGAGGTGAGATGGACACGATCCCGGCGGTGCTGCGCGACGCCGCGCGACGGCTACGGCGACCGGCCGGCGTACGTCGAGGGTGGCCGGTCGGTCTCCTTCGCGCAGCTCCTCGACCTGGTCCGCGCCACCGCCCGCGGCTACGTCGCCGCCGGCTTCGCGCCGGGCGACCGGCTCTGCCTCTGGGCGCCCAACAGCATCGACTGGGTGGTCGCCGCCCTCGCCGCGTCGTACGCCGGCGGCACGCTGGTGCCGGTCAACTCCCGCTACACCGGGCACGAGGCGGCCGACCTCGTCGACCGCACCGGCGCGAGCCTGGTCGTGGTCGCCGACGGGTTCCTCGGCCGCACCCAGGTGGCCGACCTGCGCGCCGCCTCCCCGCTCGACCGGGTGCGCGAGATCGTCGACGTCGCCGACCTGCCGGGGCTCGCCGACCGCGGGGCGGGCGTCGACCCCGACGCCGTCGAGCGGCGCGCGGACCAGGTGTCCCCCGACGACGTCGCCGACATCCTGTTCACCTCCGGGACGACCGGCCGCCCGAAGGGTGCGATGAGCGTTCACCGGCAGACGGTGGGTGCCGCCCGGGTGTGGGGCGACCTGGGTGGGGTGACGGCCGACGACCGTTACCTCGTGGTCAACCCGTTCTTCCACTCGTTCGGCTACAAGGTCGGCCTCGTCACCGGCCTCACCGCCGGCTGCACGCTCTACCCGATGGCGACGTTCGACGTGAGCGCCCTGATGCGGCTGGTTCAGGACGAGCGGATCACCGTCCTCCCCGGGGCGCCGGCGATCTACCAGTCCGTGCTGGCCGCGCCGGAGCGGGCCGACCTCGACCTGTCGTCCCTCCGGCTCGCCGTCACCGGCGCCGCGGTCGTGCCCGTCGTGCTGATCGAGCGGATGCGCGACGAGCTGGCGATCGACACCGTGGTCACCGCGTTCGGCATGACCGAGGCGGTCGTCGTGACCATGTGCCGTGACGGCGACCCCGCCGAGCTGGTCGCGCGCACCTGCGGCCGGGCCGTCCCCGGCATGGAGACCCGGGTCCTCGATCCCGACGAGACCGGTGCCGGCGAGCTGCTGGTCCGCGGCGACCTGGTGATGCTCGGCTACCTCGACGACCCGCAGGCCACCCGGGCCGCGATCGACGACGACGGCTGGCTGCACACCGGCGACGTCGGGGTGCTCGACGAGCAGGGCAACCTCCGGATCACCGACCGGCTCAAGGACATGTACATCTCCGGCGGCTTCAACGTCTACCCCGCCGAGGTGGAGCAGGCGCTGCTCCGGTTGGACGGCGTGCAGGACGTCGCGGTCGTCGGGGTGCCCGACGAGCGGCTCGGCGAGGTCGGCAAGGCGTTCGTGGTCGGTACGGCGAGCGCCGACGAGGTGGTCGCGTTCGCCCGGGAGCGGCTCGCCAACTTCAAGGTGCCGCGCCAGGTCGAGGTCGTCGACGCCCTGCCCCGCAACCTGTCCGGCAAGGTGCTGAAGACCGAGCTGAGAGGCACGTGATGGACCTGGATCTCTCCCCCGGTGAGCTGGCGTTCCGCGACGAGGCTCGGGCGTGGCTGGCCGCGAACGTGCCCGCCGAGCCGCTGCCGTCGATGGACACCCCCGAGGGCTGGGCCGCCCACCAGGAGTGGGAGGCCCGGCTCGCCGCCGACCGCTGGTCGGTGGTCTCCTGGCCCCCGGAGTACGGCGGCCGCGGCGCCTCGCTCGTGGAGTGGGTGCTCTTCGAGGAGGAGTACTACCGCGCCGGCGCACCGGGCCGGGTCTCCCAGAACGGCATCTTCCTGCTCGCCCCGATCCTGTTCGAGCACGGCACGAAGGAGCAGCAGGACCGCTTCCTGCCGACGATGGCGACCGGTGAGCGGGTCTGGGCCCAGTGCTGGAGCGAGCCCGAGGCCGGCTCCGACCTTGCCTCGCTGAGGTCCGCCGCGCGGCGGGACGACGAGCGCGGCGGCTGGGTGCTGACCGGGCAGAAGATCTGGTGCTCCCGCGCGGCGCTGGCCCACTGGGGCTTCGGCCTGTTCCGCAGCGACCCGGCCGCCGAGCGGCACCGTGGGCTGACCTACTTCCTGTTCCCGCTCGACGCCGCGGGCGTCACGGTCCGGCCGATCGCCCAGCTCGACGGCGAGGCGGGGTTCGCCGAGGTGTTCCTCGACGACGTGTTCGTCTCCGACTCCGACGTGCTCGGCGCACCCGGCGACGGCTGGCGGGTCGCGATGAGCACGGCCGGCAACGAGCGCGGCCTCTCGCTGCGCTCGCCGGGCCGGTTCACCGCCGCCGCCGACCGGCTGGTGCGGCTCTACGCCGAGCGGCCCGACGACGCCCGGCGCGAGGCGGTGGCCGACGCGTGGATCAAGGCCGAGGCCTACCGGCTCTACACGTGGGGCACCGTGTCGACGCTCGCTGCCGGCGGCGACCTCGGCCCGGCCGGCTCGGTCAACAAGGTCTGGTGGAGCGATCTCGACGTCGCGCTCCACGAGACCGCGCTCGACCTGCTCGGCCCGGACGCGGAGCTGGAGTCGGCCTGGCTCGACGGCTACACGTTCTCGCTGTCCGGCCCGATCTACGCCGGCACCAACGAGATCCAGCGCAACATCGTCGCGGAGCGGATCCTCGGTCTGCCCCGGGAGCCGAGAGGAGAACGGCGGTGAGGTTCGCCCTCTCGGAGGAGCAGCGCGCGTTCGGGAAGGCGCTCGACGCGCTGGTCGCGGGCAGCGACCCGGTCGCCGTCGCCCGCGCCTGGCCGGAGGGCGACCCGGCGCCCGGCCTGCGGCTGTGGTCGCGGCTGGCCGAGCAGGGCGTCCCCGCGCTGCTGGTTCCCGAGGACGCCGGCGGGCTCGGCGCCACCCCGGTCGAGGTGGTGGTGGCGTTCGAGGTGCTCGGGCGGCACGCGGTGCCGGGCCCGTGGGTGGAGTCGGCCGCCTACCTGCCAGTGGCGCTCGGCCGGGAGGTGGCGGGCGTCGCCACCGTGGCCGTGCCGCCCCCACGTCCCGCACGCGGTGGACGCCGACGCGGCCGACCAGGTCTACGTGGCGACCGACGACGGGCTCCAGGAGGCGGCGGTGGTCGCCGGCCCGAGGTCGTCGGTGGACCCGGCACGACGGCTGTTCGACGTGGCCGCCGTCCGGCCGGCGACGACGGACCGCACCGCCGCCCGCCCCGCGTTCGACCACGCCGCCCTGGCGGCCGCGGCGTACCTCCTCGGCGCCGGCGAGAGGGTGCTCGCCGACACGGTGGCCTACGCCGGCCAGCGCCGGCAGTTCGGCCGCGAGATCGGCTCCTACCAGGCGGTCAAGCACCGGCTGGCCGACGTACGGATCGCCCTCGACTTCGCCCGTCCGCTCGTCCACGGCGCCGCGCTCGACGTCACGCCGCGCTCGGTGTCGGCGGCGAAGGTGCTGGCCGGCGACGCCGCCTACCTGGCCGCCCGCACCGGCCTGCAGGTGCACGGGGCGATCGGCTACACGCGGGAGCTCGACCTCAGCATCTGGCTGACCCGGATCCGGGCCCTGGTCGGCGCCTGGGGCACGCCGTCGTTCCACCGGGCGCGGGTCCTGGAGTCGCTGCTCGAGCCGGCGGAGGCCTGAGGTGGAGTTCGCGCTCAGCGAGGAGCAGGCCGAGCTGGCGGCCACCGTCCGCGCGGTCTTGGCCAAGCAGGCGGACTCGGCGGCGGTGCGGGCGGCGGCGGCCTCCGACCGCGGGTACGACGACCGGCTGTGGGCCACGCTCTGCGACCAGGTCGGCGTGGCCGCGCTGGCCGTTCCCGAGGAGCACGGCGGCGCCGGCGCCACGTTCTTCGAGACCGCCGTCGTGCTGGAGGAGCTGGGGCGCTCCCTGGCGCCCGCGCCGCTGCTCGCGACCGTCGTGGCCGCCGAGGCGCTGCTGGCCGGCGGGACCGAGGAGGCGAGGCAGCGGTTGCTTCCCCGGATCGCCGCAGGCCAGGTCGCGACGATCGTGCTCGACGCCGGCCGGCCGGTCCTCGACGCCGCCGGCGCGGAGGTCGTGCTGACGGTCACCGGCGACGACCTGGTCGAGGTGGAGCGGCCGCGCACCGAGCCGGTGGGGACGATGGACCAGACGCTCCGGATGGCCCGCGTCGACCTCGCCGGAGCGCGGACGACCGTCGTCGGCGACGGCACCGTTGCCCGCGCCCGGGCCGAGCTGGTGGGCAGCGCCGCGGTGGCCGCGATGGCGGTCGGCCTCTGCGACCGGGCGCTGCGGATGACGGTCGACCACAGCAGGCAGCGGGTGCAGTTCGGTCGCGCGATCGGCTCCTTCCAGGCGCTCAAGCACCGGATGGCCGACCTGCTCGCGGAGCTCGAGATCGCCCGGTCGGCGTCGTGGGCGGCGTCCTACGCCCTCGCCACCGGCGCGCCGGACGCCGAGCAGCTCGTGCACACGGCCGCGGCCTACGCGCTCGAGGCCGCCGCCCACCACGCCGCCGAGTGCGTCCAGCTCCACGGCGGGATCGCCATCACCTGGGAGCACGACGCCCAGCTCGTGCTCAAGCGGGCCCACGCCCTCGGCCGGCTCTTCGGTCCACCGCACCGGCACCGGGCCGCCGTCGCGCTCTGAGCGCCCTCAGCTGCGGACGCTCGCGTACCCCAGCGCCGCCGCGAGCCCGAGCGCGCTGCGGGGGGCTCGTACGCCGCCCGCCACAGGCCGCCGTGCACGGCGGCGTACGCCTCGTCCTGCCACGGGTGGTCGTGCCGCGGCTGCTCGGTGCTGAGGTCGTGGACGAGCAGGGCCGCCATCAGCGTGTTGGCGGTGTCGGGCTCGAAGACCTCGACGCCGAACCGGTGCGCGCCGGCGAAGGCCGCGGCGAGCGCCCGGCTCTTGACGACCGATCGGGTGCGGGTCGACGGCGCGACGTGGAACGAGACCAGCCGGCCGTCGCGGCGGGCCGCGGTGGCCCGCCACCGCTGGATGCGCTTGGCCAGCGCGTAGTTGGGACCCTGCACCGGCACGATGCTGTCGTTGATGCCGGGGTCGGCATCGGGCGGGTAGGCGCGGTGGAGCAGCCGGCCCCGGGACGCCCACCGCAGCGGGCGGCCCACGACCTTCGCTGTCGCCGAGCGCTCGCGGTAGGCACGGGTGGAGTGCTCGACCGCCTCGTGCGGCACGGCGAACGCGTCGGTCGGCGTCGCCAGGAAGGCGAGCGCCGCGTCGGGTCGCGCCGCCGCCAGCCGTACGGCGAGCACGTCGGCCGCCGCGGCCACGCGGACGTGGGTGCCGCCGTCGGCGTAGAGGTAGTTGCCGAGCACCAGGTCGCCGTCGAGCCCCGTCAGCCAGTCGGCGACCTCGGGCACCTCGGCGAGCAGGTCGGCTCCGGCGCCGCGGACCGCTTCATCGCCGCTGTCGGCACCGTCGGCACCGTCACGGACGGGCAGCAGGAGCCGTCCGGCGCCGGCGCGCGCGGTGGCCGCCACGCGCTCCCAGAGCGCGGGACGCGGGAGGTCGACGGCGGCGACGGTGGCGCCCCACCGCAGCAGCGGGCCGAGCGGGCCCATCTCGGCCCCGGCACCGAGGGCGACGACGGTGCGGCCGTCCAGCCGGAGCCACTCGGGGTGGTCGGCCACGCGGCCGACGGCGTCGGCCGCGGAGGGCTCCATCACGCCGCGCCGGACCCACTCCGCGAGCTGGCCGACCAGGTCGCGACCGTGGAGCGTGCGGCCGCGGTAGGGCAGCCGGAGCTCGGCCTCCGCCGCCCCGAGTCCCTTCACCTCGAGCGTTTGCAAGGCCGCCTGCGCGGGCGCCGTGGTCAAGGAGCCGAGCGGGCGGTCGCCCCCGTCGGGGCCATCCGGGCCGGCGACGACGAGGGTGCGGTGGACGGCCTCCAGGCCGGCGTCCGCGATGGCGTGCCAGTCGTCGGGCCGGGCGACCCCGGCTTCGACGAGGCGGCGGAAGTGGAGCAGGTAGCGGCTGCGCCATGCGGTCTCCTGCTCGGCTCCGAGCGCGCCGGCGGGGTCGACGGACCGCAGGGCGTCGGCGACGATGGTGCGCCCGGCGCGGGTGGTGCTGCGCCGGCCGTCGGGCGTGGCGGCGAACGAGACTCCGTGCGTCATCTCAGGCGTCGGTCGTGCGGTAGCGGCCGCGGAAGTAGAGCAGCGGCTCGGTCACGTCGCGCTCGGTGGTCGCGAGGTGCTCGACGCGGCCGATGACGACGTAGTGGTCGCCCGCCTCGTGGACCGCGTGGATCGTGCAGTCGAGGTGGGCGAGCGACCCCTCGACCACGGGTGAGCCGGTCACCTCCGCCGGGTGCCAGTCGATGCCGGCGAACTTGTCGGCGCCCTTGCTCGCCATCTGTGCCGACACGTGCTCCTGGTCGGCTGCGAGCACGTTGACGCAGAACCTCCCGGTGCGCTGGATCAGGGGCCAGGCGCGCGAGGTCCGCGCCGGGACGAAGAGCACCAGCGGCGGTTCCAGCGAGACGCTCGAGAACGACTGACAGGTCATGCCCACCGGTTCGCCGCCGCTGATGGTGGTGACGACCGTGATCCCGGAGGCGAAGCAGCCGAGCACGTCGCGGAACCGGCGGGCCGCGGCCTGCGCCTCCGGGTCGTCGTGGACGTGGACGTCCTCGCCGGGCCGGAACTCGAAGTCGACCTCGGCGTCGCCGAGCCAGGAGTCGATCAGGGTGGGGCTGGGCCAGGTCTCCCGCGCGTCGGAGCTCACGCCCTCCAGCAGCTTGTCGCCATGGGGTCGGGGCTCGGGGCTCTGTGGCGCAGGCATGCTGGCCAAGGTACCCACTCCTCAGCTTCCACCACTGAAGTCGTGCCCCCAGTAGGAGACCGCGGTCGACTCGCGCGCGACCCACTTGGCGTCGTCGACCCGCAGGCCCTCGGTGCCGAACTCGACGTCGAACCCGCCCGGCGAGCGCACGTAGAACGAGATCATCTCGTCGTTCATGTGCCGGCCCAGGGTCGCCGACAGGGGGCGCCGTGCTTCTTGACCCGCTCGAGCGCCCGGCCCACGTGGTCGAGCTCGTCGACCTCGAACATGATGTGCACGCACTTGCTGGGGTTGGGCATCGGCAGGAACGCCAGCGAGTGGTGTCGCGGGTTGACGCCGAGGAACCGGAGCCACACCTTGCTCCCCGGCTCCTTGCCGACGAACTCGCCGGGCATGCTCATCGAGTCGCGCAGCCGGAAGCCGAGCACCTCGGTGTAGAACCGCAGCGCCTCGACGTCGTCGAGCACGGGCAGCACGATGTGGCCCATGCCCTGGTCGCCGGTGACGAACCGGGCGGCGTACGGCGTCACCACGGGGCGCGACTCGTAGGTGATGCCGTGGAACAGCTCGAAGACGTTGTCCCACGGGTCGCGGAACCGGACCAGCTCCTGCACACGGCGCTCGTCGACCTCCCTCGCGGGTGCCCTCCTCGAACTCGACCCCGGCCTTCTGCAGGTGCTCGCGCGCCTCCTGCAGCGCCTGGTGGTCGGCGACCTCCCAGCCGGAGCAGTCGAGGTGGTCGGCGTCGGAGGGGACGACCACCAGGCGGGCCGACACCTCGTCGATCCGCCAGTACTGGTGGTCCGGGTGGGGTCCCCGGCCCTCGGCGAGGCCGAGCACCTTGCCGGCGAAGGTGCGCCAGGCGTCGAGGTCGGTGCTGGCGACGCGCACGTACCCCATGGACTTGATGTCGATCGTCATCGGCTGCTCCTCGGCTGGTGACGGTTGAGGAAGGCGACCGCGACCTCGCGGAACTCGTCGGCGGCCTCGATCTGCGCCCAGTGGCCGCAGCGCGGGAACACGTGCAGCTGCGCCCGCGGGATCAGCTTGAGCGCCGCGACGGCGCCGTCGAGGGGGTTGACCCGGTCCTCGCGGCCCCACGTGAGCAGGGTGTGGTGGCGCAGCCGGTGCGCCTCGCGCCACAGCATCCCGTCCTCGGCGGTCTCCGGGTCGTAGAACGACCAGCCCATCGACGCCATCGCCTCGCGGGCGCCGGGCGCGGTCGCGTCGGCGTACCGCTCCTCGACGAGCTCGTCGGTGACCAGCGCCTGGTCGACGACCATCGTCGAGATGAACGCCCGCAGTGCCTCGCGGCTCGGGTCGGCGGCGAAGTCCATCAGCCGCTGGACGCCCTCGGTCGGGTCGGCGTGGAAGAGGTTGAGGGAGAGGCCGCCGGGGCCCATCAGGACGAGCCGGCCGACCCGGTCGGGGTACGACAGGGCCAGCCGCATCGCGGTGCCGCCGCCGAGGCTGTTGCCGAGCAGGTGGACCTGCGGGATGCCGAGGTGGTCGAGCAGCGCCACGACGGCGTCGGCGGCGAAGCGGTAGTAGTTGCCCACCACCGCGGGCTTGTCGGAGCCGCCGAAGCCCGGCTGGTCGACCAGCAGGGTGCGGTACTCCGCGGCGAACCCGGGCAGCGCCGGCCCGAAGTTGGACCACGAGGACGCGCCGGGACCGCCGCCGTGGAGCATCACCAACGGCAGTCGGTCACCGGACGCGCCTCCCTCGCCGCCCCCTTCGTGGTAGCTCAGGGTGATCTCGCCGGCCGCCTCGGTCTTCACCTGGGCGGTGCGGCGGGTGGCTTCCCTCGAGAAGACCTGGTCGTCGTTCGTCACTCAGTACATCCCCGGGTCGACCTTGTGCCCGAACTGCTGGGCGCCGTACATCTGGAGCGCGCGCTCGGGGTCGTTGGCCGCGTGCACCCGGCCGGCGTGGGCGTCGCGCCAGGCCCGCTGCAGGTAGGTGCCCTCGGCGAGGGCGCGGCCACCGGAGGCCTCGAAGAGCGTGTCGATCGCCTCGATCGCCCGGGCGGTGCCGAGCACCTGGTCGCGGCGCACGCGCAGCCGCAGCTCGAGCGGGATCGTCTCGCCGCGGGCGACGTGCTCCTGCTCCTCGCGGATGTTGCTCATCAGCAGCGCCCAGGCGGCGTCGATGTCGGAGGAGGCGCGGGCGATCCGCACCGCGGCGAACGGGTCGAGCGACGCCTTCTCGCCGAGGTACGCCGCCCGCACCCGCTTCTGCTGCATCTCGACGTGCTCGGCGTAGGCCCCCTCGCCATGCCGATGATCGGGGTGGCGATGGTGCTGGTGAAGATCGAGTGGAACGGCAGCCGGTAGAGCGGCGCGTCGTTGACGGCCTGACCGGGGCCGCGGCACTGGCCGGTCTCCCCCATCGACAGGGTGAACGCCTCGGGGACGAACGTCTCCTCGACCACGATGTCGTTGGATCCGGTGCCGCGCAGACCGACGACGTTCCAGACGTCGACGACCTGGTACTTCTCCCGCGGCAGCAGGAAGGTGCGGAAGTCGACGACGTTGCCGGCCTCGTCGAAGACCAGCCCGCCCAGCAGCACCCACTGGCAGTGGTCGCAGCCGGAGGAGAAGCTCCACTTGCCCGACAGCCGGAAGCCGCCCTCGGCGAGGACCGCCTTGCCGGTGGGCGCGTACGACGAGCTCAGGCGGACGCCCGTGTCGCTGCCCCAGACGGCCTCCTGGGCCTCCTCGGCGAAGAGCGCCACCTGCCACGGGTGCACGCCCACCACGCTCGACACCCAGCCCGTCGACCCATCGGCCGCGGCGATGTCGCGGACCGCGGTGTAGAAGTCGACCGGGTCGGCCTCGACGCCGTCGTACCGCCGCGGCTGCAGCAGCCGGAAGAACCCGGTCTCCTCGAGCTCCTTCACCGACGCCTCCGGGACGACGCGCAACCGCTCGGCCTCGTCCGCCCGCTCGCGGAAGGTCGGCAGCAGGTCGCGGACGCCGTCCAGGACGGCCTGGACCTCGGGCGGACGGTTCATGTGGGAGCTCCTGTCGGGACGATCACTGCTCCATACTAGAACACGTTCTAGTTCAATGCACGGATCGGGCGCCCGGACCGACCGCCTCGTCCGCCCTCAGCTGCAGCGCGATGTCGATCAGCTGGTCCTCCTGACCCCCGATCAAGCCGCGGCGGCCCGCCTCGAGCAGGATCTGCGCGCCGGAGACGCCGTAGCGGTCGGCGGCGTTACCGGCGTGCTTGAGGAAGGACGAGTAGACGCCGGCGTAGCCCATCATCAGCGTCATCCGGTCGAGCCGGCACTCCTCGGGCATCGCCGGCCTGATGACGTCCTCGGACGCGTCGACGATCCGGAGGAAGTCGACGCCGGTGGTCCAGCCGAGCTTGTCGCACACACCGATGAACGCCTCCAACGGCGTGTTGCCGGCGCCCGCGCCGAACCGGCGGACCGACCCGTCGATCTGGGTCGCGCCGGCGCGAGCGGCGATGATCGTGTTGGCGACGCCGAGGCCGAGGTTCTCGTGGCCGTGGAAGCCGACGTCGGCCTGGTGACCGATCTCGGCGACGAGCGCGGCGACCCGGTCTGCTGTCTGCTCCATGATCAGCGCACCGGCGGAGTCGACGACGTAGACGCACTGGCAGCCCGCGTCGACCATGATCCGGGCCTGCTGCGCGAGCACCTCGGGCGGCTGGGTGTGGCTCATCATCAGGAAGCCGACCGTCTCGAGGCCGAGCTCGCGGGCGAGGCCGAAGTGCTGCACCGACACGTCGGCCTCGGTGCAGTGGGTGGCGATCCGGCAGATCTGGCCGCCGTTGTCCTGCGCGGCGCGGATGTCGTCCTTGGTGCCGACGCCGGGCAGCATCAGGAACGCGATCTGCGCCCGGCGGGCGGTCTTCGCCGCGATGCTGATCAGCTCCTGCTCGGGCGTCCGCGAGAAGCCGTAGTTGAAGCTGCTGCCGCCGAGCCCGTCACCGTGGGTCACCTCGATGACGGGGATCCCGGACTCGTCGAGGGCGCGGACGACGTCCTCGACCTCCTGCGTCGTGAACTGGTGCCGCTTGTGGTGCGACCCGTCGCGCAGGCAGGTGTCGGTCAGCCGGAGGTCCAGGTGGCCCCACGGCTCGTCGCCGTGGGTGCCGGACCACGTGCGCTGCAGGGTGTCGATCTCGGTCATCGGTTGCTCCCCACGAGTGAACGGGCGATGCCCTCGCCGACTCTGGCGGCCGCGGCGGTCATGATGTCGAGGTTCCCGGAGTACGGCGGCAGGTAGTCGCCCGCGCCCTCGACCTCGACGAAGATCGAGACGCGCACCTGCCCGAGCGTCGCGTCGGACGGGCCGTCGTACTGCGGCTCCTGGAGCAGCCGGTAGCCGGGGACGTACTCCTGCACCGCCTGCGCCATCCGGTGGACCGACGCGGTGACGGCGTCGGTGTCGGTGTCGGGCGGCACGGCGCAGAAGATCGTGTCGCGCATGATCATCGGCGGCTCGGCCGGGTTGAGGATGATGATCGCCTTGCCCCGCTCGGCGCCGCCGATCGTCTCCACCCCGCGCGCCGTCGTGCGCGTGAACTCGTCGATGTTGGCGCGGGTGCCCGGCCCGGCGCTCACGCTCGCGACCGACGCCACGATCTCGGCGTAGGACACCGGCGCCACCCGGGAAACCGCGGCCACCATCGGGATGGTGGCCTGGCCGCCGCAGGTGATCATGTTGACGTTGGGTGCGTCGAGGTGATCCTCGCCGTTGACCGGCGGGATGACGGCCGGCCCGACCGCGGCGGGGGTGAGGTCGACGGCCCGGATCCCGGCCTCCTCGTAGCGGGCGGCGTACTCCCGGTGCACGTAGGCGGAGGTCGCCTCGAAGACGAGGTCGGGCAGCTCGTCCTGCTCGAGCAGCCAGTCGACGCCCTCGTGGCTCGTCTCCAGCCCGTGGGCGGCGGCGACCCGCAAACCCTCGCTCGTCGGGTCGACGCCGACCATCCAGCGCGGCTCGACCGCGCCGCCACCGTCGCGGAGGCGCAGCAGCTTGTGCAGCAGGTCGGTGCCGATGTTGCCGGGGCCGACGATGGCGGCGGTGGCCGTGCGGGTCACTGGGGGCTCCCTCGTGGTGCTCAGTCGGTGAAGGACAGGTGGACGGAGCCGAGCCCGTCGAACGTCGCGGTGAAGTCGTCGCCGGGCGTGGCGTCCACGGCGCGGTGGACGCTCCCGGGGAGGACCACGTGACCGGCCTCGAGCGTGACCCCGAACGACGCGAACTTGCGCGCGAGCCACGCGACGGCGGTGACCGGGTTGCCGAGCACGGCGTCGGACCGGCCGGACGCGACCTGCTCGCCGTTGCGCACCAGGCGGGCCTCGATGCTGCGCAGGTCCACGTCGGCCGGCTTCACCCGGTCGGGCCCCAGCACGTAGCCGGCCGAGCTGGCGTTGTCGGCGATGGTGTCGCCGATCCGGATGTCCCAGTCGGCGATCCGGCTGTCGATCAGCTCGATCGCCGGGGCGACCGCCTCGGTGGCGGCCAGCACGTCGTCCTCGGTGCAGCCCTCACCGGGCAAGGGGCTGCCGAGCACGAACGCGACCTCGACCTCCACCCGCGGCGAGCAGTACTCCCCCACCCGGACCGGCACGTCCTCCTTGACCTGCATGTCCGACAGCAGGTGGCCGTAGTCCGGCTCGTCGACGCCCATCATCTCCTGCATCGCCCGCGAGGACAGGCCGACCTTGTGGCCGTGGATCGTCGCCCCCGCCGCGAGCCGCCGACGCACGTTGAGGAGCTGGATCTCGTAGGCGTCGACCACGTCGAGCCCCGGGTAGGTCTCCCGCAGGGGCGGGACCGGCCGGCGGTCGCGCTCGGCCGCGGCGAGGGCCGCGGCGGCGTCTCGTCGTACGTCGTCGGAGAGCATGCCACCATGCTAGAACCTGTTACAGTTTTGTGCCATGAGGGCTGACACGACGGGCGCCCTGCCCGCCGCCGCGGACGTCGTCGTCGTGGGTGCCGGGGGCGCCGGGATGAGCGCCGCGCTCGCCGCCGCCGCGCGGGGCCTCGACACCGTCCTCGTCGAGAAGAGCGGCTACTTCGGCGGCTCGACCGCCCGGAGCGGGGGCGGCGTCTGGGTGCCGGGCAACTACGCCCTGCGCGCGGCCGGCCAGGTCGACGACGGCGACGACGACCGGGCCCGCACGTACCTCGACGCGATCGTCGGCGACGACGCGCCCAAGGCCAACCGCGACACCTACCTCGACCGCGGTCCGGAGGTGATGGAGTTCCTCCGCGACCACACGCCGGTCCGGTTCCGCTGGGTCCCCGACTACGCCGACTACCACCCCGAGGCGCCGGGCGGTCGCGCCGGAGGCCGCAGCGTCGAGCCGGTGCCGATGGACGCACGGTTCCTCGGCGACGAGCTGGAGCGGCTGCACCCGCGGTACTCGAAGACGCCCGCCAACCTGATCGTCACCCAGAAGGACTTCCGGAGGATCAGCCTCGGCACGCGCACGGTCAAGGGACCGGTCACCATGGCGCTCGTCATGCTGCGGCGGCTGCTCGCGGTCGCGCTCGGTCGCCGGATGTTCGCGATGGGCAACGCGATCGCGATCGGCCTCCGCAAGGGGCTGGTCGACGCCGGCGTACCGGTCCACTACGACACCGAGCTGACCGGTCTGGTGATCGAGGACGGTCGGGTCGCGGGCGTCCGCGTGACGCGCGACGGGCAGGAGCACGTCGTGCGCGCCCGTCGCGGGGTGGTGCTCGGGTCCGGCGGCTTCGAGCGCAACCTCGAGCTGCGCGAGAAGTACCAGCCTCAGCCCACCTCGGTGGAGTGGACCACCGGCTCCCAGTTCAACACCGGCGGCGGCATCCTCGCCGGGATCGCCGCCGGCGCGGAGACGGCGCTGATGGACGACGCGTGGTGGGGGCCGACCATCCCGCTGCCCCGCGGGCCGTGGTTCTGCCTCGCCGAGCGCAACCTCCCCGGCTCGATCATCGTCAACCAGGCCGGACGGCGGTTCATGAACGAGGCGCTCCCCTACGTCGAGGCGACCCACGCCATCTACGCGGGCGAGGCGACCGGCGTCGGCCACGTGCCGAGCTGGATGATCATCGACCAGCGCTACCGCAACCGCTACCTCTTCGCCGGGCTCGGGCCGCGGCAGCCGTTCCCCGGTGGCTGGCTCAAGGCGGGCGTCGTCCGCAAGGCGTCGACGCTCCGCGAACTCGCCGACCGGATCGACGTACCCGCCGACGCCCTGGAGGCGACCGTGACCCGCTTCAACGGCTTCGCCGTCACCGGGGTCGACGAGGACTTCCACCGCGGCGAGTCGGCCTACGACCAGTACTACTCCGACCCGACGGTGAAGCCCAACCCGTCGCTCCACGCGATCGACAAGGCGCCGTTCTACGCCGTCAAGATCGTGCCTGGCGACCTCGGCACCAAGGGCGGCCTGCTGACCGACGAGCGGGCGCGGGTCCTGCGCCCCGACGGCTCGCCGATCCCCGGCCTCTACGCCGCCGGCAACGCGTCGGCAGCCGTGATGGGCCGCACGTACGCCGGCCCCGGGGCCACCATCGGACCCGCCCTCGTCTTCGGCTACCTTGCCGCCGAGGACCTCGCGGACGGACCGGCCTGATGCCCATCGACCCCGCCGTCGCTGTCGGAGCCCACGTCGGCTCCACGACGTTCAGCTGGACCGAGAGCGACGTCCTGCTCTACCACCTGGCGATCGGCGCCGGCCGCCGACCCGGCGACCACCTCTCCCCCGTTGCGCTCCGCTACACCCTCGACGGGCCGTCGCTGCAGGTGCTGCCCTCGTTCGGCGTCGTCGCCCCGACGTTCCACGCGACCGACCCGCCGCCGCTCGACCTGCCCGGCTGCGACATCGACCTCGCGCAGGTCGTCCACGGGTCCCAGTCGATCTCGCTCAGCGCCCCGCTGCCCACGTGTGGCACCGCCACCGTGTCCACGACCCTCACGGACGTGTGGGACAAGGGCAAGGCCGCGGTCATCTGGCAGGAGGGCGTCGCGACGACCGGCTCCGGGGAGGAGCTGTGGCGGGTGCGCTCGTCGATCTTCGTCCGCGGCGAGGGCGGCTTCGGCGGCGACCGCGGCACGTCGACCACGGTCGACCTCCCCGACCGGGCGCCCGACCTGGAGACGACGTACGCCGTCACCGAGCAGCAGGCGCTGCTCTACCGGCTGTGCGGCGACCGCAACCCGCTGCACGCCGACCCCGGTTTCGCGAAGGCGGCCGGGTTCCCTGCGCCGATCCTGCACGGCCTCTGCTCCTACGGCGTCGTGCTGCGCGAGCTGACCGACGGCCTGCTCGGCGCCGACGCGACCGCGGTGCGCGGTTTCGGCGCCCGGTTCGCCGGTGTGGTGTTCATGGGCGAGACGATCCGGGTCCGCGGCTGGCGCGAGGACGGACGCGTGGTCGCGTCCGCCACCATCGCCGGTGGCGACCGGGACGGGTCGCCGGTCCTCGGCGACTGCGTGCTGACCACCGCCTGACCTGGAGTCCCGGCGTGCCGGTGATCCCGGGCGGCGCGGGGTACCGGTCCGGCGTGAGCACCCTCCGGCTTCGCATCGACGACCTCGTCGGACGGCACCCGACGGTGCCGCTGGCGCTCCGCGCGGCGGTCGCTGCCCTGGTGGCCTGGCTGGTGGTGTCGCGGATGGGCGGCCTGGCCCAGGACTACCCCTACTACGCACCACTCGGAGCGGTGGTGTCGGTGTCGACGACCGTGCTCGCCTCCCTGCGGGCCGCGGCGCAGGTCACGCTCGCCCTGCTGGCGGGATCCGCCCTCTCGGTCGCCGCGCTCCTCAGCCCGTTGCCCGTGCCTCTCGCCCTCGTGCTGGTCGTCGGGATCGGCACCGTCGTCGCCGCTTGGCGATGGCTCGGGTCGGCCGGCAGCTGGGTGCCGGTCTCGGCCATCTTCATGCTCGTCCTCGGCCACCAGGACGGCAGCCGGTTCGTCGTCGGCTACCTCGCCCTCACCTGCCTCGGTGCTGCCATCGGGGCGGCGATCAACCTCGCCCTGCCGCCCGTGCGGTTCGCCGCCGTCCACCGGGCGCAGGACGAGCTGCGCTCCGTCGTCGTCGACCAGCTGCGGATGCTGGCCGACGGTCTCGAGCAGGACCCGTTGCCGAGCGCGGAGGACTGGAGCGGCCGGCGGCGCGACCTCGAGCCGCGGGCCCGGGCCGTCCACCAGCTGGTCGGTGACGCCACCGGCGGCCCCCAGGTCAACTGGCGGGTACGCCGCCTGCCCGACCGGAGCGACCGGGTGCGGGCGCACGGCCGGGCGCTCGCCGACCTGGCCTACCTCGTCGGTGAGCAGGCCGACCTGCTGCGGCTCGAGCGGGCCGAGCACGAGGAGGTGCCGCTCGGCCCGGGGCTGCGGCCGGCTGCGGCGCGCGCCCTCCGTGCCCTGGCCGTCGCCCTCGACTCCGTCGAGGTGTCCACCGCCCGCCCGGACGACCTCGACCGGGCGTGGCGCGAGCTCGACCGCCTGGCCGAGGCGGTCCGCGAGCGGCGGCGACGTACGGACGAGGACCTGTTCGAGGCCGGCACCGTGGTCGCCGGCATCCGGCGCACGTTGCTGACGGTCAGCCCCTGACGACCCCACCACGCCGCCGCTACCGTGAGACCCGTACCCCGCCCCGACGGACAAGGACATCGCATGCCCACTCGCACAGCACGCACCGCATGGAACGGCGGACTCCAGGACGGGTCCGGCCAGGTCGAGCTCACCTCCTCGGGGGTCGGCACCTTCGACGTGTCCTTCCCGAAGCGCGCGGCCGACGACGCCGGCGGCACCACCAGCCCCGAGGAGCTCGTCGCTGCCGCGCACTCGTCCTGCTACTCGATGGCGCTGTCGAAGATCGTCGCGGACGCCGGCGGGACCCCGGTCGCGTTCGACGTGAAGGCCGACGTCACCCTGGGCGCCGACCCGGCCGGCGGCAACCGGATCACCGCCATCAAGCTCACCGTGCGCGGCGAGGTCGAGGGCCTCGACGACGCGGCGTTCAAGGAGTGCGCCGAGAAGGCGAAGGCCGGCTGCCCGATCAGCAAGGCGCTCGCCGGCGTCGACGACATCACTCTCGACGCTGCTCTGGAGAGCTGACCGGCTCCTCCGGCACCACGATCGGGCGCAACCGCGCCCACAGCACGAACGCAGCGGCGGCGGCGAGCAGCCCGAGACCGGCCCACAGGTTGGCGTCGAGGTCCCCGGTCTGCTCGCCGGTGTCGTCGCTGACCAGGTCGAGCACGACCAGCACGATCCCGTAGAGGCCCAGCAGCGCCCCGATGACGTTGCGGATGTCGAACGCGCCTGCTGTGTGCCGGTGGCGCCGCTCGGCGTCGGGGTCGGGCACTTCGTGGCTCATCACCGGCTCCTTAGAAGATCACGTTGAGGACGACGACGATCACCAGCGCGACGCCGGCGAGCGGCACCGTGCGCTGGTACCAGGGGTAGGACGACTCCTTCGGGTCGGTGCGCATCTCCGCAGGCGTCTCGGAGTACACCAGCCCGACCAGCTGCTCGGCCGGCTTCGGCCGCGTCACCAGCGACACGAGCACGCTGAGGACGATGTCGACGACGAACGCCGTCGACGCCGACACGAACGCCGCCCCCTGGCCGCTCAGCGGCAGCACGCCGAGGCTCCACGACCCGAACGCGTCCTCGCTGAGGAACGCGACCAGCACGGCCGACGCCGTGCCGGCGACGAGACCCAGCCAGCCGGCGGTCGGTGTCATCCTCCGCCAGAACATGCCGAGGATGAACGTGGCGAACAGCGGCGCGTTGAAGAAGCCGAACAGCGTCTGCAGGTAGTCCATCACGTTCGTGAAGCTCGCTGCGAGCGTGGCGGTCAGGATCGCGATCAGGGCCGCCGCCACCGTGGCGATCCGGCCGACCCAGAGGTAGTAGCGGTCGGACCGGTCCTTGACGACGTAGTCGCCCCACAGGTCGTAGCTGAAGACCGTGTTGAACGCCGAGATGTTCGCGGCCATACCGGCCATGAACGACGCCAGCAGGCCGGTGATCGCGATGCCGAGCAGGCCGTTGGGCAGCAGGTCGCGCATCAGGAACAGCAGCGAGTCGTTGTAGGTGATCTCGTCGCCGGTCGCGGTGCCGGTCGGCGTCCCGCCGCCCTTGAGGTCGGCGATCTCGACCACCAGGACCGCCGCGATCATGCCCGGGACGATCGTGATGAACGGGATGAACATCTTCGGGAACGCGCCGATCACCGGCGTCTTGCGCGCCGAGGAGATCGAGTCCGACGCCATCGCCCGCTGCACCTCGACGAAGTTGGTCGTCCAGTAGCCGAAGGACAGCACGAAGCCGAGGCCGAAGACGATGCCGACGACCGACAGCAACGACGAGTCGAACCCCGTGAGCGCCTGCCCCGGCCACGACTCGGTCTGCTGCCCGGGCGTCGCCGTGGTCGCGCCGTCGGCGACCGTCGGCTGGACCTTGTCCATCAGGCCGTCCCAGCCGCCCACCTGGTAGAGACCGATGATCGTCAGCGGCAGCAGCCCCGCCACGATGACGAAGAACTGCAGCACCTCGTTGTAGATGGCCGCCGACAGCCCGCCGAGCGTGATGTAGGACAGGACCACCGCAGCTGCGACGACGAGCGACACCCACAGCGGCCAGCCGAGGAGCGCCCGGATGATCGTCCCGAGCAGGAACAGGTTGACGCCCGCGATGAGCAGCTGCGCCACGGCGAACGAGATGGCGTTGACGAGATGGGCGCCGGGACCGAAGCGGCGGAGCATGAACTCCGGCACCGACCGCACCTTGGAGCCGTAGTAGAACGGCATCATCACGAGGCCGAGGAACAGCATCGCCGGGATCGCGCCGACCCAGAAGTAGTGCACCGTCGGCAGGCCGATCTCGGCCCCGTTGGCCGACATGCCCATGATCTCGACCGCGCCGAGGTTGGCGGAGATGAACGCCAGCCCGGTCACCCACGCCGGCAGCGCCCGCCCCGACAGGAAGAAGTCGACGGAGTCCGACACCTGCCGCTTGGCGAGCCACCCGATGCCGAGGACGAACAGGAAGTACGTCGCCAGGATCACGTAGTCGACGACGCTGGCGTCGATGATCGTGTCCGAGGCGAGGGGCGTGAGGCCCGGCGCGAGTCCGGCAGACCCTGCGAACATCGCCACTCGCTTTCTGTCGGGGATGAGCACCGGTTGACTACCCACATGGGAGGAGTGCAACCGGTTCTCCCCCGCCGGCCCCACTACGCTCGGCGCGTGACCCAGCTGCCTGTGCTGAGCGCCGTCGACCAGCGGATCCTGGGCTCGCTCCTCGAGAAGGAGCGGACCGTGCCGGCGTCGTACCCGCTCACGCTCAACGCCCTCCGGACGGCCTGCAACCAGTCGTCGAGCCGCGATCCCGTGGTCTCCTACGACGACGCGCTCGTCGAGCAGACGTGCCGCGACCTCAAGGAGCGCGGCCTGCTGCGGATCGTGTGGGCCGACCGCGGACCGCGGACCCTGAAGTACCACCAGGTGGTCGCCGAGCTGCTCGACCTCGCCGAGGACGAGCGCGCGTTGCTGACCGTGCTGCTGCTCCGGGGCCCGCAGGCCGCCGGCGAGCTGCGCACCCGCTCCGAGCGGCTGCACCCCTTCGCCGACCGCGGCGACGTCGAGACCTGTCTCGAGCGGATGGCGTCGGCGTCGCCGCCGCTGGTGCGGCAGCTGCCGCGCCGGGCCGGCGAGCGCGACCCCCGCTGGGTCCACCTCCTCGGTGAGACACCGGGCTCCACCGCGGGCGAGTCGGCCACGCCCGCGGTCGACATCGACCCGGCGCGGCGCGACGAGCAGGTGCGGACGGCGTACGCCGACGCCGCCGTCGCCTACGCCGACGCCCTCGTCGACGAGCTGGACGCGCTGCCCATGGAGCGGTGGCTGCTCGACCGCGTGGTCGGGCTCGCCGACGGCGCCCCGATGGTCGAGGTCGGCTGCGGCCCCGGCCACGTCACGGCGTACCTCGCCGGCCGGGGAGCGACGGCGACCGGCCTCGACCTGGTGCCGGCGATGGTCGAGGAGGCACGGCGACGGTTCCCGCACGCGACGTACGACGTGGGCGACCTGCGCCGCCTGATGCGGCCGCCGGCCGCGGACGGCTGGGGTGCGGTGCTCGCGTGGTACTCCCTCGTGCACACGCCCCCGGCCGAGCTGCCCGAGACGCTCGCGGCGCTGGTGCGGCCGCTGCGGCCGGGCGGCTGGCTGGTCTACGCCGGTCACGCGGGCCGCGAGGTGCAGCACCACGACGAGCTGTTCGGCGTGGACGTCGACCTCGACGTCGTGCACCACGAGCCGGCGGACGTCGCCGCGCTGTTCGCGCAGGCCGGCCTCGCCGACGTCGAGTGGTATCGCCGCAGCCCGGTCGCCGCTCGCGGCGAGTCGACCGAGCGCGGCTACGTGCTCGGCCGGCTCCCCCTCCTGAACCACCTCGTCACCGACCGCGATCGTCCCGCCCTCGAGCACCCGGAACACGGTGCCGCCGCGGCGCCGCAGCGCCTCCTGCGCGCCGGCTCCGATGGTGTCGTCGAGCAGCTTGCACAGAGCCGCCACCCGCACGACCTCGAGCAGCACGTCGCCGATCCGGAGCCGGGTCCCGGGGTCGCGCGGCACCGATCCGTGGCTGAGCGTCACGTTGCGTCGCGTCAGGTGGCTCGGCACCTCCGCCCCGAACACCGCCGCGGCCTCGTCGAGGTCCTCCCGGCTCTGCACGGTGACGTGGCGGTGCTTCGTCCCGTGGTAGCGGTCCCCCCACGATCCCCTTCCCCGCCTCGACGTTCACCCGCTCCTTCGCCTGCATCGGCAGCCGCCGCCCCTTCGCGACGTGGATGGCGACGACGGTCGGGGACACGAGAGGAGTATCCCCGAGCGGTGGTCGCGGCGGCTGGCCGATGGCTCCGACCGGGTGCCCGGTCGCTTGCGGTCGACGTTCGGTGGCCGGGGCAGGAGCGAGGGGTTGTGCGGTTGATCGCGTCACTCGGTGACGGTGATCCACCGCTACCTGTCGTCTAGCGGAAAGCGGCGGGTCGGTCATTGGCTTCGTTGGCACCGGTCCCAGTCGCGATCCGATCGATCTTGAACTCGGGGAACTCGACACGATCGCCGTCGCGCCTTCCGCGGGGCGTCACGGCGCCTCCGTCATGATCTGACCGAGTGACCGCTCATCGCTACCCGTTCCGTTGACGAGGACCGGCGCCTTGCCGCCAATCTTGGACGCACCCAGTTAGGCCGCCGAGGCGGTGCCTGGGCATGCCGTTGGCCCCGCCGGTTGGGGCGGGGTGCGGGGCACGGGCGCTACAGCTCGGGTGGGTCGGCGCCGGGCTCGCCGTCGTCGGGATCGAGTGCCCGGGTGCCGGCGGCGGTGACGAGGTAGCGGTGCTGGGAGGGGCTGGTCCACAGGTAGACCGTCGGGGCGAGGCGTTCGTAGCTCCAGCCGGCATGGGTCTTGGCCCGATGATGACCGCGGCACAGGGCGGCTTCGTTGCACGGACACGTCACCCCGCCCTGGGCGTGGGGGACGATGTGGTCGACGTCGCAGCGTTCGGCGCGCTTGGTGCAGCCGGGGAACACGCAGTGGTGGTCGCGCTGCACGACGATCCTGCGGTGGCGGTCGGGGACCTCGTAGGCCTCGATCGGCTCACAACCGGCGAGGTCGAGGACCGGGCGGACGATGATCCGCCCCGCCGCACCACACCAGGCACGGATCTGCTCGACGGTGATCGGGACCTGCAGGTTCTGCAGTCGGCCGACGCAGGCACCCTCGTCGGCGACCGCGTCATCGGTCAGGGCGGTGTCGGTGAGGTGGACGAACAGCTCGACCCCACGTCCCGTGCTCGCGCTCGGTCGGCCCGTCTCTTCCTCGTCGGAGTCCAGGGTGGTGAGGTCGAGGGTGAGCTGGTCGCGGGCGATCTCGCCCACGGCCTTCGCCCGACGCACGTCGAGGGAGTCCTCATCACCCAGGCCGGCGAGCTCCCTGGCCTTGGTGCTGACCGCGCGTTCGAGGTCGAGGGCGTCGGCGGTGTCGAGGACCCCGTCAACGGCCACGACGCCGTCGGTGCCGGCGTGGTCGAGGTCGATGTCGAACCGTCGCGTCTCCTCCGCGCGCCGGCGGCGGGCTTCGGCGAGGTCGGGCTGGAACCGGGTGATCGCCTCCTCGACGAGCCGGTCGATCTGCGCCCACGAACACCCCGCCACGAACGGAGCGAGGTGGTGGTCCACGAACCCGACCGCTTCGTGGTTGAGGAGGCGGGTCTGGTCGGCGATCCGCAGCGCCTTCCACACCGGGACCAGCCCTTCCTCGGCCTTGGCCCAGATGTTCGGCAGGCGGTGGCTCAGCTCCACGACGCAGCCCACGTAGGAGCGGGCGGAGTCCAGGGAGCGGCCGAGGATCGGGGCGAGCTCGATGATCGCGAAGTCACTGATCAACGGCGCCCCCTCACCCGCGACAGGGAGGCCGGTGTCGAGCCCGCGCTCGGTCAACGTCGCCGCGCCCTCAGCGGAGCTGATGGTGTTGAGGTTGGCCCAGTGCGCGACCTGCTGGACCTTGGCCAGCTCCAGCTCCGCGAGGGTGTGGTGGGTCTCGGCGATGCCGTCGAGGAGCTCGTGCGTGAGCGTCCTCTCCGGTGCGTCGATCCCGAGTTCCATGAGACCTAGTCAACACGTCGCCACCGACAACGCCCGATGTCCAGAACCCGCCTGTGGACAAGGAATCAGCTCATCCGGCGCTGTGGACGGCAAGTGGGCCGAGCACCTCTCTGCCACCCTCGGCGTCGCCGGCCGACCGTGGCGCGCAACCCCTCGTCCTACCCCTCTCGACGGCGACCACAGAACGACGACCCCAAGCGGCTTGGCAACCGGTCGGAGCAACCAGCCAACCGCCGCGACCACCGCGGCGAGCAACTGCGTCTCCTCGTCCCTCCTCAGCCGCCGCTCGAACAGGCCGTCAGGGCCGGGGACGGGCGCCGTCGAGCGCGTGGTCGACCAGGCGCTCGACGATCGACTCGTCGAACGGCACCCGCAGGACGAGCAGCCGGTGGTAGCACGCGCCCCAGAGCTGGTCGACGATCACGTCGAGGTCGGCGTCGTCGCGGAGCTCGCCGTTGTCCCGGGCGATCCGGAGCCGCTCGCGAGCGAGCTCGCGGCGGGGAAGGCCGTAGCTCTGCGACCACGCCTCGGCGACGCTCGGGTCGAGCTGCGCGGCGCCGATCAGCTCGGCGACCGGCTTCTCGGCCCCCTCCTCCTTCAGCCACCGGACGAACGAGCGGAGCTGGGTGACCAGGTCGGCGCGCAGGTCGCCGGTGTCGGGGAATTCCAGGACACGCCGGCTCTGCGCGAAGTACGCCTCGGCTGCGAGGGCGCCCGGCGACGGCCACCACTTGTAGAGGGTGGTCTTGCTGACGCCGGCCTGCGCGGAGACCCGGTCGAACGTCACCGCCGACAAGCCGTCGTGGAGCAGGATGCGTCCCGTCGCCGCCAGTGCGTCGGCCCGCACCTCGTCCGCGGGTCGCCGGCCCCTGCCGCGGCGGGGGTGCTCTCGGTCATGGCTGGACGACCTCGACGCGCAGGATGCGGTCGTCCTCGGGCCGGGCGTCGGTGCCGCCCCAGGTGGCGCCGTCGGTGTTGGAGGTGACGAGCCAGAGGGCACCGTCCGGGGCGACCTCGACGGTGCGGATCCGGCCGTACTCCCCCACCAGGTGGTCGACGGGGTCGGCGGTGGCGGCGCCGCCCTCCACGGGGAGCTGCCACAGCCGCTGACCGCCGAGTGCACCGATCCACAGCGACCCCGCGGCGTAGGCGACGCCCGACGGGCTGGCCTCGTCGGGGTGGATGGTGGCGATGGGGGGCTCGCCCGTCGAGCCCGCGATGCCCTCGGTCTCGGGCCAGCCGTAGTCGGCGCCGGCCCGGAGCACGTTGACCTCGTCCCACGTGCGGTGGCCGAGCTCGGAGGCGTACGCCGTGCCGTCGGGTCCAAAGGCGATGCCCTGGACGTTGCGGTGCCCGCTGGAGTAGATCGGCGAGTCGCCGGGGTTGTCCTCGGGCACCGACCCGTCGAGGGCGATGCGGAGGATCTTGCCGTTGAGGGAGTCGTCGGTCGCGGCGTTCTCCGGCTCGAACGCGTCGCCCGTGCCGATCCAGAGGTGGCCGTCAGGGCCGATCGCGAGGCGACCGCCGTGGTGCCGGTCCGCGGTCTGGATGCCGTCGAGCAGCACCCGGTCGACGGTGAGGGGAGCCGAGGTCGTCGGCGATGGTGAGCGCCACGACGCGATTCTGGTCCTCGCCCGAGACGGACGCGAACACGGTCCGGTCGGTGGCGAACTCGGGTGACGCGACGATGCCCAGCAGACCGCCCTCCGAGCTGACGGCGACGTCGGGCACCTCCCCCACGACGGTCGCGTCGCCACCCTCGGCGGGAACCCGGAGGATCCGGCCCGTCAGGCGCTCGGAGACCAGGGCCGACCCGTCCGGGAGGAAGGTCAGCCCCCAGGGCGAGGTCAGCCCGGTCGTGAGCTCGACCGGTTCGCCCAGGGCCGCCATCGGCCCGGCCGGTGCATCACCCGCGTGCGGACCGGTCGTCGGTGTCGCCCGGTGGGTCGTCGCCTCCGGTCGGTCCGCCTCGCTCGAGCAGGCGGCCAGGACCAGCGCGAGCGAGATCGCCGGCGCTGCGCCTCGCATCATCGGGCCACCCCTGCGTCGACCTGGATGACCGGGCGGTGACCCGGCGGCCTGACGTCGTCCATGACACCCACCTCCGAATATGAACTGCTCGTCCACTTCCACCGTACGTCGAAGTGCACGCGATGTCCATATCCCCAGGCGGGTCGGCCAGCGTGATCCAGCGGAAGCCGGCGCCGCCACGCTCGCCGAGGTCGGTGGCGCCGGCGGCGACGAGGCGGTCGGCCTCGCGCCCGGGCGTCGTACGGTGAGGCATGTCCTACCCGCCCCCGCTCTACGACGGCGACCGCGGCGAGGTGTCGGCGACCATCAAGCCGGCCGGCGCCGAGCCCGACCTCGTCTACCCCAACGGCAACCGCGTCACCTACCTGGCCACCGGTCACGGCACCGGCGGCCTGTTCGGCCTCTACCGCTGGGAGTTCTCCGAAGCCGTCAGCGGGCCCGGCGCGCACTTCCACCGCACGATCTCGGAGTCGTTCTACATCCTCACCGGCGAGGTGAGCGTCTACGACGGCCGCGCCTGGGTGACCACCCGGCCCGGCGACTTCCTGCACGTGCCGCCCGGCGGCCTGCACGGGTTCCGCAACGAGTCCGGCGCGCCGGCGTCGATGCTGCTGCACTTCGCGCCCGGCGCGCCGCGGGAGGCCTACTTCGAGGGGCTGGCCGCCCGCGCCGAGGGCGAGGAGTGGTCGCAGGAGCAGTACGACGCGTTCATGGCCGAGCACGACAACCACTGGGTCGACTGACCCCGGCTGCGGTCGGGCACGGCTCAGGCGTCGGCGGCGAGCACCAGCCCGCTGGTCGGCACGCCGGTGCCCGCGGTGACCAGCACGTGGTGGGCGTCCGGCACCTGGTTGACCGACACGCCGCGGATCTGGCGCACCGCCTCGGCGACGCCGTTCATGCCATGGATGTAGGCCTCGCCGAGCTGACCGCCGTGGGTGTTGAGGGGCAGCCGCCCGCCGATCTCGATCGCGCCGTCCTTGACGAAGTCCGGCGCCTCGCCGCGCCCGCAGAAGCCGAGCTCCTCCAGCTGCATCAGCACGTACGGCGTGAAGTGGTCGTAGAGCACGGCCGTCGGGATGTCGGCCGGGCCGAGCCCCGACTGGCGCCACAGCTCGCGGGCGACGACGCCCATCTCCGGGATGCCGATGTCGTCGCGGTAGTAGGAGGTCATCACGAACTGGTCGCGCCCGGAGCCCTGCGCGGCCGCGGCGACGTACGCCGGCAGCTGGGCCAGGTCGCGCGCCCGTTCCGGGGACGTCACGACGAGCGCCACCGCCCCGTCGCTCTCCTGGCAGCAGTCGAGCAGGTGGAGGGGGTCGACGATCATGCGTGAGGCCTGGTGGTCCTTGAGCGAGATCGGCCTGCCGTAGAAGAACGCGGCCGGGTTGGTCGCGGCGTGCCGTCGGTCGGCGACGGCGACGCGCCCGAAGTCCTCCGAGGTGGCGCCGTGGTCGTGCATGTAGCGGCGGGCCTGCATCGCGACGGTCGCGGCGGGGGTACCGAGCCCCATCGGGTAGGTCCAGGCGTTGTCGAGGCCGTTGGTGTTGACCTGCGTGGCGGCGGCGACGGAGACCTGCCCGAAGCGGGAGCCGGAGCGCTCGTTGAACCCGCGGTAGGCGACGACGACGTCGGCGACCCCGGTGGCGACCGCCATCGCTGCCTGCTGCACGGTGGCGCAGGCGGCGCCGCCCCCGTAGTTGATGCGGCTGAAGAACCGCAGCTCCGGGATGCCGAGCTCGCGGGCGACCGCGATCTCCGAGGACGTGTCCATCGTGAACGTCGTCAGCCCGTCGACGTCGGCGGGCGTCAGGCCGCAGTCGGCCAGCGCGTGCTGCACGGCCTCGACCGACAGCTGCAGCTCGGACCGGCCGGACTCCTTGGAGAACTCGGTCGCGCCGATGCCGACGATCGCCGCCTTCCCGCTGAGCCCGCTCACGCCGTTCACACCGCCACCCGCACCGTGCCGGTCACGTGGGCACCGAGCGACACCGTCCCGACGACCTCGATCGTCGCCACGTCGTCGGCGACGTCGGTGACGGTGCCGGTGAATGTGAGCGTGTCGTAGGGGTACGCCGGCGCGCCGAGCCGGATCGCGATGCCCCGGAGCCGGCAGTCGTGCCCGACCCAGTCGCTGACGAACTTCTCGACCAGCCCGTTGGTCGTGAGGATGTTCATGAAGACGTCCTTCGACCCCGCCGCCTGCGCGGCGTCGCGGTCGTGGTGCACGTCCTGCCAGTCCCGCGTCGCGATCGCGCTGCTGACGATCGTCGTGGGGGGTCAACGGCAGGCTCCACGCGGGCACCTGCTGCCCGGCCGCCAAGGTCCTCATGCTCGCCTCCACACCGGAAGGGTCAGCTCGTCGTCGACCCTGTCGAAGTCGACCCGCAGCCGCATCCCGATCTCGATCGCCACGTCGTCCTGGTCCGCGACCCCGGCCACCTCGCCCACCATCCGCACTCCTTCGTCGAGGTCGACCAGCGCGATGACGATCGGCAGGTCCTTTCCCGGCACCGGTGGATGGCGGTGGACGACGTAGGAGAAGACGGTGCCGAGCCCCGAGGCGACGACGTAGCCCCGGTCGAGCGCGCCGCAGTCGGGGCAGGCCGGTCCGGGCGGGTGCCGCAGCACTCCGCACGCGTTGCAGGTCTGGACCCGCAGCTCGCCCTTCTGCGTGCCCTCCCAGAAGTACGCCGAGTCGCGGTTGACCACCGGCCGGATCATCGGCGCTCCCCGGGACGAACTTGAGGACGCGGAAGAGCATGGTCGCCACCAGCTCGCTCGTGCCGTCGGCGTGGTCGACGTACCAGCGGTTGCGGGACGTGACGAAGTAGCCCACGCCCATCGCGGTCCGCTTCGGTCCGACGACCGCGTCGAGCGCGGTGGTGACCCGCGGGTGCTCGCCGACCCGGAGGTAGCGCTCGTAGGTCTGCTCGCAGTTGGTGCCGAGCACCGCGGTGAAGCCCTCGTGCGTGAGGACCTCCATCATCGCGTGCAGCGGGTCGTCGTCCGGTCGTCGCCGGCCGAGGCCGGGCATGGTCCACACCTGCGCCATCGAGGGCGGCGCCTCGCCGTTGCGGAAGCGTTCGTTGTCGTAGCCGATCGCGTCCAGCCAGGTTCCGATCGTCGGCTGGTTGACGGGGTACGGCGCGACCGTCTCCGACGCCTCGCCGAGCGCGCTGATCCGCTCGGCCTCGGCCATGATGCGCGCGTGCCGCTCGGCCTCGACGAGCTCGACCACGGGGTCCGCCGCGCTCACCGCGGCACCCTCGGCAGGCCGAGGCCGAACATCGCGATCAGCTCGCGCTGGACCTCCTGGACCCCGCCGCCGAAGGTGAGGACGAGGTTGCGCTTGGCCTGGGCGTCGAGGTAGTCGAGCAGCTCCTTGGTCGCCGGCTCCCCCGGGTCGCCGTGGCGGTGCACGAGCGCGATCAGGTCGGCCAGCAGGTGCTGCACCTGGTCGGAGGCGAACACCTTGGTCGACGAGGCGTCGGCGACGTCGAGGTCGCCCGCCGCGCCGGCGCGCGCGACCGCCCAGTTGAGGAGCTCGTTGACCCGGACGACGGCGGTCGCCCGGCCGAGCAGGCCGCGGACGTCCGGCTCGTCGCGCACGCCGGCCGCGTCGGCCCACCGCACGACGCGGTCGCGCAGGCCCTCGATGCGGCCGGCCGGCCCGAGCATCACCCGCTCGTGGTTGAGCTGCGTGGTGATCAGCCGCCACCCCTGGTTCTCCTCGCCGACGAGCATGTCGACCGGCACCCGCACGTCGTTGAAGTACGTCGCGTTGACGTGGTGCGAGCCGTCGGCGGTGATGATCGGTGTCCAGCTGTAGCCGGGGTCGGTGGTGTCGACGATCAGGATCGAGATCCCCCTTGTGCTTGGGGGCGTCGGGGTCGGTGCGGCAGGCCAGCCACACGTAGTCGGCCTGGTGGCCGCCGGTGGTCCACAGCTTCTGGCCGTTCACGACGTAGTGGTCGCCGTCGCGCCGCGCCGTGGTGCGCAGCGAGGCGAGGTCGGTGCCGGCGTCGGGCTCGCTGTAGCCGATCGCGAAGTGCACGTCGCCGGCGAGGATGCGTGGGAGGAACATCGCCTTCTGCTTCTCGGTCCCGTGCCGGATGAGCGTCGGTCCGACGGTCTGCAGCGTGACGGCGGGCAGGTGCACGTCGGCGTACTGCGCCTCGTTGGCGAAGATCGTCTGCTCCACCTCGCCGAGCCCGTGGCCGCCGTACTCCGTCGGCCAGCCGACGCCCATCCAGCCGTCGTCGCCGAGCCGCTTGACGAGCTTCTGGTACGTCGGGCCGTGCCGGTCCCAGGCACCGGTCGGGTCGGGGTCGGCGATGTCGTGGAACTCCTCGGCCACGCCGCCGAAGTAGTCGCGCAGCCGCGCCTTGAGCGCCCGCTGGTCCTCGGTCAGCTCGAGGTTCTTCGACGCAGGGTCCTCGACCGGCACCTGCGCGGCCGTCGTGTCGAGCGCGTGCGCGAGGTCGGTGCCCCAGGTGGTGTAGCCGACGAGCGGGTAGGTCACGTCGACGCCCATCCCGCCGTGCAGGTGGTGGCAGGTGCGGAAGGCGACCGGAGCGACCTGGCTGGCCCAGTACGCCGCGACCGCGAGGTCGTCGGTCGCCGGGAGGCCACCGGCGACGCGCCACACGGCGTTGTCGGCGGCGAGGTCGAGGGTCCGGCTGACGACGTAGACGTCGGCCATCTGCAGGGACACGGCCTGGAACTCCGCGAGAGCGCGGCCGAACTGACGGCGCTCCTTGACGTAGCCGGCGGTGAGGTCGCGGGCGCCGGCGAGCACGCCGGCCGCCGTGACGGCGAGACCGGCCCGGGCGACGTCGGCCAGGTGGGCGGCGGCGCCGTCCTCGAGCGGCTCGGCCGGGGCGCCGTCGAGCACCACGGTGAAGATGGGCGTGTTCGACGCCGAGCTGGCCGGCAGCAGCGTCACGCCGGGGCCGTGCGGGTCGACGACGGCGACGACCTCGCGGTCGCCGGCGCGGGCGGTGACGAGGAGCCGGGCGGCGGTGTCGGCGTAGGAGACCGCGGTCTTGCAGCCGCTCACGGCGCCGTCGGACCACGTCGTGGCCGCACCGCGCACGTCGCGCAGCGCGGGCGTGAGCACGGCGCCGTCGACGACGGCCGGCAGGAGCTCGTTGCGCTGGGCCTCCGTGCCGTGCGCGGCGAGCGTGAGGGCGGCGCAGCAGAGGGTCTCCCAGGCCGGCAGCCGGGCGGCCCGGCGGCCGGCCTCGCGCAGCAGCACGGCGACCGCCTCGAGGCCGAGCCCGTCGCCACCGAGGTCCTCGGGAACGGGCAGCGCCGTCAGCCCGGCTGCCTGCCACGCCTCCCAGTCGCCCCCTCGGTCGAGCACCTCGGTGACGACCGACCGCACCGCGCTGATCGTGTCCGCGTCCACGCCCAGAACTGTAACGTGTTCTAGAACGGACCGCAGCGGGCGCGTCGGTGGCTGGTCGTTAGCCTTCGTCGCATGGGCAAGGGCTTCCTCGCACGCCAGGCCGTGACCGCGGCGCTGACCGCCAACGCGATCCGGCCGCTCAACGGTCCGCGGAGCGGCATCCCGGCGTTCGTCGCCGGGTGGCTGACCGGCGAGCTGGCGCCGCAGGTCCTCGGCCTCACGGTCGCCGACGCCGCGGCCCACGCGGTCGGCCGGCGGCGCGACGTGCCCGGACTCGCGCTGGCGGGACTGAGCATCGCCGGCCTCGGCTACTTGGTCGCGCAGAGCCGCCGGGCGGTCGACGTGGCCGAGCGGAGCCTGGTCGAGGGCCTCGGCGTCGACTACGTCGAGCAGCTCGACGCCAAGCCGACGCCGGCCGACCTCGCCGTGCCGCTGCGCAGCGTCGCGAACCCGTTCGCCTTCCGCCGCTCGGCCCGCCGGCTGGGGGTGACCGTGCGCAAGGACATCTCCCTACGCGCCCTGGGGCAGGCGCGGCATGCTCGACGTCTACACCTCCGACCGGACGCCCACCTCAGGCGCGCCGGTCCTGCTCCAGGTGCACGGCGGCGCCTGGGTGACCAGCAGGAAGGAGGAGCAGGGCCTCCCCTCATGCAGCACCTGGCCGCCAAGGGGCTGGGTCTGCGTCGCCGTCAACTACCGGCTCGCACCGCGCGATCCCTGGCCGGCGCAGATCGAGGACGTCAAGCGGGCGATCGCCTGGGTCAAGGACAACATCGCCGACCACGGCGGCGACCCCGACTACCTCGCGATCACCGGCGGCTCCGCCGGCGGCCACCTCGCCGCCCTCGCCGCGCTGACTCCGAACGACCCGGCTCTCCAGCCCGGGTTCGAGGACGCGGACACCTCCGTCCAGGTCGCCGTCCCGCACTACGGCGTCTACGACCTCGCGGGCGCCAGCGGCATCCGCCACGTCGAGGTCATGCGGGACACCCTGCTCGCCAAGCACGTCATGCAGGTGCCGTACGCCGAGGCGCCCGAGGTCTACGAGGCGGCGTCGCCGCTGCTGCGGGTCACCGCCGACGCGCCCGACTTCTTCGTCGTCCACGGCGCGGTCGACACCCTCGTCGGCGTCGACCAGGCCCGGCAGCTGGTCGCCCGGCTGCGCGAGGTCTCGAAGCGGACGGTGGTCTACGCCGAGCTGCCCGGCACGCAGCACGCGTTCGACGTCTTCCCGTCGATCCGGTCGCAGCACGTCGTCCACGCGATCGACCGCTACCTGCACTGGCACTGGAACACCTGGCGGCGCGAGCAGACGAGCACGCCTGCCTCCTCCTGACCGCCGCCCGCGGCGCGGCAGGTGATCGAGAGCACACCTCGTTCCGACGAAAGTCGGATGCCCGGCGTCGGTGGCCTTCACTACCGTTGCCCGGTGACTTCGGCGCCTCCTCATCCCGACTCCCCCGCGACCCCCGACAAGCTCGACAAGGGCGTCCTGCTGACCGCAGGCGTGGTCGTGCTCGGCGCGATCATGTCCATCCTCGACATCACCGTGGTGTCCGTCGCCCTGGAGACCTTCCAGCGCGAGTTCGACGCCACCTCCGCCGAGGTGGCCTGGACCATGACCGGCTACACGCTCGCGCTGGCGACGGTGATCCCGTTGACCGGCTGGGCTGCCGACCGGTTCGGCACCAAGCGGCTCTACCTGCTCGCGGTGCTGCTGTTCGCGGTCGGCTCCGCCTTGTGCGCGGTCGCCGACAGCCTGGCGACGCTCGTGGCCTTCCGGGTCGTGCAGGGCCTCGGCGGCGGCATGCTGATGCCGCTCGGCATGACGATCCTCACCCGGGCCGCCGGCCCCGAGCGGGTCGGCCGGGTGATGGCCGTGATGGGCATCCCCATGCTGCTCGGCCCGATCTTCGGCCCCATCCTGGGCGGCTGGCTGATCGACGCCGCCAGCTGGCACTGGATCTTCCTCATCAACCTGCCGATCGGCCTGGCGGCGATCGTCTACGCCGCCGTGGTGCTGCCGCGCGACCACGTCGAGCCGTCGGAGACCTTCGACTGGCTGGGCGTCCTGCTGCTCTCGCCCGGTCTCGCGGCGTTCCTCTACGGCATCTCCTCCATCCCGGCCGCCGAGGAGGAGCACGGCACCTGGTGGACCACCGAGGTCGTGCTGCCGGCCGTGCTCGGCCTGCTGCTGGTGGCGGCGTTCGTGCCGTGGGCGCTCAGCGGGCGCAACCGGCACCCGCTGGTCGACCTGCGCCTGTTCCGCAACCGCACGATGACCGTGGCGGTGGTGGCGATGTCGCTGTTCGCGATCGCCTTCTTCGGCGCCGGCCTGCTGTTCCCGCTCTACTTCCAGCAGGTCCGGGGCGAGGACGCGCTCGCCGCCGGCGCGCTGCTGGCCCCGCAGGGCATCGGCGCGATGCTGACGATGCCGGTGGCAGGCGCGCTCGTCGACCGGATCGGGCCGGGCAAGATCGTGCTGGTCGGCATCGCCGTGATCACCGCCGGCCTGGGCCTGTTCTCGACGCTCGACCACGAGACGTCGTACCCGTTCCTGCTCGGCGCCCTGTTCATCATGGGTCTCGGCATGGGCTGCACGATGATGCCGATCATGACCGCGGCGCTCGCCACGCTCCGCGAGCACACGATCGCGCGCGGCTCGACGCTGATGAACATCGTCCAGCAGGTCGCGGCCTCGATCGGCACGGCGGTGTTCGCAGTGCTCCTGACCAACGGCATCAAGGACCGGGTGGACCCGGCGGCGCAGGCGCTCGCGGCGGCCGGCGACGACCCGGAGGCGCAGGCAGCGGTGCTGGCCGAGCTCGGCATCACCCCCGAGCAGGCGGCCGAGCTGGTCTCCCAGGTGCCGGTCGACTCGGCGATCGCCTACGGCGACGTGTTCCTCGTGGCGACGGTGATGACGGCGGTCGTGCTGGTGCCCGCGCTGTTCCTGCCGCGGACCAAGCAGGTGCACGCGGCCGGCGCCCCGGTCGTCCCGACCCACTGACCCGGCCCACTGACCCGGCGCTCCGACCGAGCGTTGGCCGGCCCCGCACCCGCGGGGCCGGTCAGCGCGGCAGGCCGAGGATCCTCTCCCCTGCGACGTTGCGCAGGATCTGGGTGGTGCCGCCGGCGATCGAGAGGCAGCGGGTGTTGAGCAGCTCCCACACGTCGGCGGCGACGCCCTCGTCGTCGCGGTCGGGCGCGCCGGCCGTCGCGATCGCGTCGCCCTGGAGCTCGACGACGAGCTCGGCGGCCGACTGACGGCTCCGGACGCCGAGCAGCTTGGCCACGCTCGACTCCGCGCCGGGACCGTGGCCGCCGAGCGCGCGCAGCGTGGTCCGCACGCCCAGGAGGCTGCAGACGGTCGAGAGGGGCGACCGCGTGGCCGACCCGTGCCGCCACCACCGGCTCGAGGCCGGCTGCGGCGAGGGCGACCGCGCGTTCGACGCTCTTGCCGAGCCGCGCGCTCGCCATTGCCACCCGTTCGTTGGCCAGGGTCGTGCGGGCGAGCCGCCAGCCGTCACCGGGCCGACCGACGACGCAGTCGTCGGGCACGAGGACGTCGTCGAGGAACACCTCGTTGAAGAGCGCCTCCCCGTGATCTCGCGCAACGGCCGCACCTCGATGCCGGGCGAGCGCATGTCGACGAGGAAGTAGGTGATCCCCTGGTGCTGCGGGACGTCGGGGTCGGTGCGGGCGAGGCAGATCGCCCAGTCGGCACGCTCGGCCATCGACGTCCAGACCTTCTGCCCCGACAACGACCAGCCGCCGTCGACCCGGGTCGCCCGGGTGCGCAGCGACGCCAGGTCGGAGCCCGAGCCGGGCTCGGAGAAGAGCTGGCACCACAACAGCTCCCCGAGCAGCGACGGCCGCACGAAGCGCTCGCGCTGCGCGTCGGTGCCGTGCTGCAGGATCGTCGGCAGCGCCCAGCCCGCGATGACGAGGTCGGGCCGCTCGATCCCGGCGCGGGCGAGCTCCTGGTCGATGACCAGCTGGGTCACCGGGTCCGCGCCGAGACCGTGGGGCGCGGGCCAGTGCGGCGCCAGGTAGCCGGCCTCGGCCAGCGCCGCGCGGCGCGCCTCGTCGGGCAGCGCCGCCACCCGCTCGACCGTGGCCCGGACCTGCGGGCGCACGTGCTCGTCGTGCCCGCCGAGGTCGACCTCGACCCGGCGGCGTACGCCGGCGACGGCCGCCGCGGTCAGCCGGGCGGCCGCCACGTCGGAGGGTCCGACCAGCGACCGCAGCGACAGGGCGCGCCGCAGGTAGAGGTGGGCGTCGTGCTCGAACGTGAAGCCGATGCCCCCGAGGACCTGGATGCACGACTTCGCGACCTCGACGGCACCGTCGAAGCAGACCGCCTGCGCGACGTCGACGGCGTAGGACCACTGCTCGGTGTGCCCGTCGGCCGCGCACGCCGCGTCCCAGGCGGCCGCGGTGACGGCCTCGGCGGTCTCGAGCATCTCCGCGCACAGGTGCTTGACCGCCTGGAACGACCCGATCGGCCGGCCGAACTGCTCCCGGACCCTGGCATGCTCCACGGCGGTGTCGAGACACCACCGCGCCACGCCGGACGCCTCGGCGGCCGCGAGCGTCACGGCCGTGAGCCGCACCCGGTCCGCCTCGCCGCCGGACGAGCCCGGGCCGACGGTGGCGGCGGTCGCTGCGGCGTCGGCGTCGGCGTGCCGCGCGCTCAGGTCGATCCCCAGCGTCCCGCCGCCGTCCCACACCGCACCACCGGGGCGCACCTGCACGGCGTGCCGTCCGGGGACGCCGCGGACCAGGGAGCCCACGGCCGCGCCGAGCAGCCCCCCGGGCAGCAGCTCGTGGGCGCAGGCCTCGAGCGCGACCGCCTGGTCGAGCACCGTGCCCCCGCCGCCCCCGGCGGCCTCGGGCACGCCGATCGCGTGGACCCCCATCTCCTCGATCGCGCCCCACACGTCGTCGAACCGGGCGTCCGGGTCGCCCTCCGCCGCGCGCACCGCCGTGAGCGGCGCGAGGCTGGCCGCCCACTTGCGGGTGCTGGCGGCGAGCTCGACGTGCTCGTCGGTGATCCCGATGGACATCGCGCTCCTCGGTCGAGAACTAGAACGTGTTCTAAGACTACTAGAGTCGACGGGTGACCGACACGATGCCGGACGACCTGCTCGCGCACGCCCTCGCGGCCAAGGGGTTCATGCCGCCGGACGAGGGCGCGCTGCTCCACCGCGTCGCGCGCGAGCGGCTGCCGTTCGGCCCGGCGCTCGAGGTCGGCACCTACTGCGGCAAGTCCGCGATCTACCTCGGCGCCGCCGCCCGTGAGGTCGGCGGCCCGCACGGCACCGTCTTCACCGTCGACCACCACCGCGGCTCGGAGGAGAACCAGGCGGGGTGGGAGCACCACGACCCGTCCGTCGTCGACCCCGAGCTCGGGCTGATGGACACACTGCCGACGTTCCGGCGCACGATCGCGCGCGCCGGCCTCGAGGACCGGGTCGTCGCCGTCGTCGGCCGGTCGACGACCGTGGCGGCCCACTGGCGGACGCCGCTCTCCCTGCTCTTCATCGACGGCGGGCACGGCGAGCAGCCGGCGCGCGACGACTACGAGTCCTGGGCGCACTGGGTCGTGCGGGACGGGCTGCTCGCCGTCCACGACGTCTTCCCCGACCCCGCGGACGGCGGCCGGCCGCCGTACGAGCAGATCTACCTGCCGGCGCTGGCGAGCGGTGCGTTCGAGGAGGTCGACGCGGTGGGCTCGATGCGGGTGCTGCGGCGGGTGTCAGGCGCCGCGGGCGACCGACTCGGCTGAGCACGCGCACTCCAGCGCGAGCTCCTCGAAGTGCGGGGCCAGCGACGTGCCGCGCATGATGCCCGACCCCGGCGTGCTGTGGCCGAACGTCTCCCCCAGCGCGTCGACGGCCAGCACGACCGCGGCGGCGGTGTACGTCGTGTGCTCGTTCGGCCAGTAGACGTCGCGCGCCTCGCCCTCGGGCCGGGGCCGCGCGGGATCGTCGTAGACCCAGCCGGTCCAGTACCTGCCGCCGTCGCCACGCAGGTGCTGCACGTCCGCGAGCAGCCGGCGCGCGCGCCGGTGGTCACCGATGGCGTCGAGCGCCATGACGAGCTCGCAGGTCTCCGCGCCGGTGACCCAGGGGTTGGTGTCGACGCAGTGGATGCCGAGCCCCGGGACGACGAAGTCGTCCCAGCGCGACTCCAGCAGCTCGAACGCGTCGCGGCCGCGCACCGGGCCGCCGAGCACCGGGTAGTACCAGTCCATGGAGAACGTGCTCTTGTCGGCGAACAGGTCGCGGTGGACCCGCACCGCGTGGCCGAGCCGGCCACCGGCCAGCTCCCACTCCGGCTGCGGGTCGCCCATCAGGTCGGCGAGGGCGACGCCGGCCCGCAGCGAGTGGTAGATGCTCGCGTTGCCGGTGAGCAGGCAGAAGTCGTCGACCGGCGTCCACCGGATGCCGCCGAACGGCTCCTGCAGCGACACCACCCAGTCGAGGGCCGCGCGCACGGTCGGCCAGAAGCGCTGGACGAACGCGAGGTCGCGCTGCACCAGCCAGTGGTGCCAGAGGCCGACGGCGAAGTACGCCGACATGTTGACCTCGCCGCGGTCGTCCTCGACCGCGCCGTCGACGATCTTCATCGGGAACGACCCGTCCGCCCGCTGCATCGTCGGGATCCACGCGTAGGCCCGCTCGGCCGCGGCGACCTGGCCGCCCACGAGCATCGCCATCGCGGCCTCGACGTGGTTCCAGATGTCGACGTGCTCGCCGACGGTCCACGGCACGGCGCCGCACGGCTCCTGCATGGCGGCGATCGAGGCCGCGGTCTCGGCGACGTCGACCGCGGTCAGCACGCCGTCGACGTACGGCAGCCGCGCGAGTGGCACCTCGCAGGCCTCGGCCACGTCAGGCACTCTGCGCCGTCTCCTCGGCGGCGTGGGGCTTGCGGAAGTACAGGACCATGCTCTTGCCGATCAGCGGGTCGAGCACCTTGCCGGCGAGCCGGAGCGGGAGCGGGTTCTTGACGATCTCCCACACCAGCAGCCGGTGGTAGGCCTTCGCCAGCGGATGACCGTCGTTGTCGACGCCGACGGCGCACTTGATCCACCAGTACGGCGAGTGCAGGCCGTGGGCGTGGTCCTTGCCCTCGAAGATCATCGCGTCGCCCGGCGTGCCGTCGTTGGGCCGGCCGCCCTTGGTGACCTTGTCGACCAGCTCGTGGTCGGTGTAGATGCGGATGTGACCGCCCTCGGCGTTGTGGTAGTCGGCCGAGAGCTTCCAGTTGATGACCTCGGGGAGCCAGCGGGGCACCGAGATCGCGAGGGTCCCGCCGGGACGCAGCACCCGGACCAGCTCGCGGATCGCGTCGACGTCGTGCGGGATGTGCTCGAGCACCTCTGCCGCGACGACGCGGTCGAACTCACCGTCGCCGAACGGGAGCGCGAGCGCGTCGCCCTGCTTGACGTCGGCCTCCGCCCCGGCGGGTACCTCGCCCGCCTCCCTCATCGCCGCGAACAGGTCGCTCACCTTGGCGAGCTCGTCGGCATCCATGTCGAACGCCACCACGTCGGCGCCGCGGCGGTAGAGCTCGAAGCTGTGGCGACCGGCGCCGGCGCCCATGTCGAGCACCCGGTCGCCCGGCCGCAGCCCGAGCCGGTCGAAGTCAACGGTCAGCACGGGCGCGCTCCTCCTCGAAGTCGTCGATGACACTCTGGTAGGCCGCCGCGACCTTCTGGGCGACGGCCCGCCAGCTGAACAGCTCCTCGACCCGCCTGCGTCCGGCGGCGCCCATCCGGGCTCGTCGCTCCGGGTCGTCCAGCATCCGCTCGAGCGCGGCGTAGAGCTCGCCGACGTCTCCCGGCGTGACCTGGTCGGCGCACTCGCCGTCGGGACCGACCACCTCGGGGATCGCGCCGGCGCGGGAGACGACCAGGGGCGTGGCGCAGGCCATCAGCTCGGCGGTGGGCAGCGAGAAGCCCTCGTAGAGCGACGGGACGCAAGCGACCTCGGCGGACCCCATCAGCGCGACCAGCTCGTCGTCGGTCAGCCCGCTGGCGAACCGGACGGAGTCGGCGATGCCGAGCTTGTCGATGAGCTTCTCGGTGCGACCGCCCCGCTTGGGGCTGGTGACCAGCACCAGCTCGACGTCGCGCTCGACACGGAGCTTGGCGAACGCCTCGAGCAGGGTGCCGATGCCCTTCATCGGCGCGTCGGCACTCGCCATCGCCATGATCCGGCCCGGGACGCGCGGTTGGGTGGGTGGCACGAAGTTGTCGTCGACGCCGAGGAGGATCACCTGCACGCGCGCGGGTCCACCCCGAAGTCGCGCACCATGTCGCGCTTCGAGGCCTCCGACGGCGTCAGGATCCAGCGCGCCTTGCGCGCGACGTGCTTCTGCATCCGGAGGAAGCCGTACCAGCGGCGCAGGGTCAGCTTGCGCCACGGGTTGCGGGTCTGGGCCAGGTCGATCCGGCGGTCGAAGGTGATCGGGTGGTGGATCGTGGTCAGCATCGGCAGGCCCAGCTTCTCGATCTCGAGCATGCCGTGGCCGAGGACCTGGTTGTCGTGGACGACGTCGAAGTCGTCGACCCGGTCGCGCAGGAGGCGGGCGACGCGTCGGCTGAACGTGCGCGGCTCCGGGAACCCGGCCGTGCACATGATCGCGAACTCCTGGACGTCGATCAGGTCGCGGAACTCGCGCAGCCCCGGCACCCGGAACGGGTCGGGCTCCCGGTAGAGGTCGAGGCTGGGCACCTTCGTGAGCCGCACGCCCTCGTCGAGCTCGGGGTAGGGCTGGCCGGAGAACACCTCGACCGTGTGGCCCAGCCGCGCCAGCTCCCGGCTCAGGTGACGCAGGTAGACGCCCTGGCCCCCGACGTGCGGCTTGCTGCGGTAGGACAGCAGTGCGATCCGCATGCCCCCACTCCTCTCCCTCATCCCGGCGCTGGCTCGTGGCGCTGAGTCGCGGCGCCGAGCTCCGAGGCGGAGCGCGGCAGGTCGAACTGGAACGTGTTCCTATCATGGTCGACGTCCCAGTAGCCTATAGAGGGCGGCCCCACCACCACCGACCGGTGAGCCGTCCGACCCCACCAGCGGGCTCGGGTGCGCATTCCAGCGACGTGACGCCCACTCCGACCGCGAAACCCGTCGTACAGGAGAGGTAGTGACCACCCCTCAATCGCTGACGACCGACGAGCCCGGGAGCGCCGCACAGCGCGACCGCCGCAAGCGGATCCTCGACGCCACCTACCAGCTCGCCAAGGAAGGCGGCTTCGACGCCGTGCAGATGCGCGCGGTCGCCGAGCAGGCCGACGTCGCACTCGGGACGCTCTACCGCTACTTCCCGTCCAAGATCCACCTGCTCGTCTCCGCCCTGGCCCGCCAGCTCGGCGAGGCGCAGCAGCGGCTGCAGAGCCGCGAGATCCCCGGCGACACGTCGGCCGACCGGGTGCTCTACGTGCTCAAGCGTCTCACCCGCGGCATGCAGGGCGACCCCCCGGCTGACGGAGGCGCTCACCCGCGCGTTCATGTTCGCCGACAGCACCGTCGCCGCCGAGATCCACACCGTCGGGATGTCGATGACGTCGATCGTCACCCACGCCATGCACGGCACAGCGGCTGACGACGACGCGATCACCGACGAGGACGTGGTGCTCGCCCGCGTGATCGGCGACGTCTGGCTCTCCGCCCTCGTCGCGTGGGTGACCGGCCGCTCCACGGCTCCCGAGACGGCGCAGCACATGGAGACCGCGGTCCGGCTGATCCTGCGCTGAGCTCGGCGCTGGCGATGCGCCACGTTGCGGCACCCGCGGGGCTCGCTCAGCGCGTCGGCACGACGTCGTCCGGCCCGAGCCCGGCCGCGACCTCACAGCTGAGGGTGCGGACGTGGCAGCGCACCCAGGCCCGCCGCCCGGCGTCGTCGGTCGCGTCGACGAGGACGGTGGTGCGCTCCTCCCCCACGACACCGTGGACGCGGAGGCCGGCGGGCAGCTCGAGCTCGGCGGACTGACCGGTGGGCGCACGCCACGCATGTCCGACGCCGTCGTACCGGACACGGGTCCTGAGCACGACCAGCCGCCCGCCCGGCTCGACGGCCACGACCGCCGGCAGAGTGAGCCAGACCCGCTCGGCCGTGACCCGCTCCTGCTCGCGGTAGCGGACCGGAGCGTCGCTGCCCGGGTCGCGCGGCCCGCCGACGTACCCCCAGCCCCAGCGACCGCCCGGGTGCTCGACGAGGACCTCGGACCCCGAGCCGGTCGCGACCAGCCTGCCGCGCAGTCCGCCGACCGGCCACACCCACTCGTCGGTGTCAGGCGGCGGCGCGACCGATCCCTCGCGGCCCTCGTACGTGTCCCACAACCAGGCGCCGTCGGCACCGGCGACGAGGACGTCCGGATCCATGTCCACGTCGACCCCCACCACCTCGGCGTCGTCGCAGCACCCGGCCGGGAGCGGCTGGCGCTGCTGCCGGCGGCCGGTGCCGCGCACGACCTCCTCGCCCTCGAGCCAGGTGGTCGTGCTGTCCGTCACCGGCGGTCCGGTCGCGTCCGCGGCGACCAGGACCACGCCGTCGGCGCGCACCCGGTGGATCGCACCCGTGTCGGCGTCCCAGACCAGGTTGCCGTGGATCGCCTCGACGTCATCCTCGAGCTCGATCGCGCGGTCCCCCCTCGACGACGGACGTGCCGCCAGCGGCGTACGGGACCCGCGGCGGCGGACCCGTCGGCAGGCCCGCGAACGGCGGCGCCGGCCGCTCGACAGGCCGGTCCGCGTCGTCGCCGAGCACGGCAGGGACGACCACGGCGGCCGCCACCGCCGCCGCGGCGACGGCGACGACTCCCGCCCGCCGGCGGGCGCCGTGCGCCGGCCGAGGCAGCTCGGGGACGGGAGGGACGTCGGTCACACGGGCGACCCGGCGCAGCGTCTCCCTCACCTCCCGCTCCAGCTCAGCGGTCACGGCTCTCCCCCTTCCCGACCGGAGCGGCGGCGAGCGCCTGCCGCAGCTTGGCCATCGCAGCGGCACCCTGCGACTTCACCGTGCCAGGACGGCACCCGAGGACCGCGGCGATCTCGCGCTCGGACAGGTCCTCGTAGAAGCGCAGCACCACCACGGCCCGCTGGCGAGGTGGGAGTGCCGCGACCAGCGGCCAGAGCTCACCGCGAGAGTCGACGTCGAGCGTCGGGTCGTGCGCGTGGTCGGTGCCGTCGGCCCGCTGCTCCCGCCGGCGCCGGGCCGCGCGGGCCGCCTCGTCCACCGCCGTGGTGGTGACGATGCGGCGCAGGTAGGCCACCGGCGCGTCCGCTGCCAGCACGGCGCGGTGCGACCTGACCGCCCTCAGCAGCGCCGCCTGGAGCACGTCGTCCGCGGTGGTGTCCGCCCCGGCGAGCAGCCGTGCCAGGCGGTACAGCGCGTCCCACTGTGCCGCCACCAGGCGCTCGAGCTCGTCCAGGGCCCACCTCCACCTCAGTCCCTACACCCTTCCTGACCGGTTCGCGGCGATTCCGGTTCGTCCGGCAGCCGCTCCTCGTCCGATCCTCCGACGTCGACTCGCTCACGGACTCGGTCTGGCACACCCCGAGGGCGCCCGGGAACGTCATGCGTTCCGAGGGCGATCGCCCACGGGACGTATGACGTCCTCAGCTCCTCGCGCGTGCCGCGTGCGCACCACCTCGCGCGTTTCTAGAACACGTTCTACACTGACGACGCCCCTCCGGTGACCGAAAGGCTCGGCATGCGCAACGGGATCGTCCTCTTCACCTCCGACCGCGGCATCCGGCCGGCCGCGCTCGCGAAGGCGGCGGAGGAGCGCGGGTTCGACACGTTCTACGTGCCGGAGCACACGCACATCCCCGTGCGCCGCGACGCGCTGCACCCGACCGGTGGGGAGCAGTTGCCGGACGACCGCTACCTGCGCACCCCCTCGACCCGTGGGTCGCGCTCGGCACCTGCGCCGCCGTGACCGAGCGGATCGGACTGGCGACCGCCGTCGCACTGCCGGTCGAGTCCGACCCGATCACGCTGGCCAAGACCCTCGCCACGCTCGACTTCCTCTCCGGCGGGCGGCTGACGATCGGCGCCGGGTTCGGCTGGAACACCGACGAGCTCGCCGACCACCACGTCCCGGCCGACCGGCGGCGCACCGTGCTCAGGGAGTACCTCGAGGCGATGCGCGCGCTGTGGACGCAGGAGGAGGCGGCGTACGACGGCGAGTTCGTGTCGTTCGGTCCGAGCTGGGCCTACCCCAAGCCGCCGCAGGGCCCGATTCCCGTGATCGTCGGCGCCGGCGGTGGTCCGCGGACGATGCGCTGGATCGCACGGCACGCGGACGGGTGGATGACCACGCCGACCGAGACGGGCGTCGCCGCCAAGGCCGACCTGCTCCGCAAGGAGTGGGCCGACGCCGGCCGCGAGGGCGACCCGGACATCCGGGTGCTGGTGGCGAGGCGGCCGACGGAGGACGACCTGGCCGACTGGACGGCCGCCGGGGCGAGCGAGCTGATCTGGGGCGTGCCCGACGCCGACGAGAGCACCGTGCTCGGCCACCTCGACAAGCTCGCCGCGCGGCTGGGCCTCACCACCTGAGCGGACGGGGAGACCGTCTCAGGCCCCGAACGCGTGGGTCGACGTCACCCCGCCGTCGACGGCGATCTCCCGCACCGTTGACGTAGGACGACTCGTCGCTGGCGAGGAACACGTACACCGGCGCGATGTCAGCGGGGAGGCCCACCCTGCCCAGCGGCACCTTCGTGGCGCCGTACTCCATCACCGCGTCGCCGCCGTGCACCCGGGTCATCGGGGTGTCGATCATGCCGGGGTGGACCGAGTTGACCCGGATGCCCTTCGGTCCCAGCTCCATCGCCGCGCACTTGGTCATGCCGCGGATCGCCCACTTCGTCGCGGCGTACGCCGTGCACGACGGCATGCCGGCGAGACCCTCGACCGAGGACGCGTTGATGATCGAGCCCCCCGCCGTTCTCGCGCATGGTGCGGGTGACCGCCTGCATGCCGAGGAAGCACCCGAGCTGGTTGACCCGCCACACGAGCTCCACCTCCTCGGCAGGCATCCGCTCGATGTCGCCGAACCGGAGGATCCCGGCGTTGTTGGCGAGCACGTCGACCGGCCCGAACCGGACGGTGGTGTCCTCCACCAAGGCGGCCCACGACGCGTCGTCGCTGACGTCGTGGTGGGCGAAGTGGGCGGCCGGCCCGAGCTCGTCGGCCAGCGCCTGCCCCGGGTCCTTGGCGACGTCGGCGACGACCACCGAGGCGCCCTCGGCGACGTAGGCGCGGGCGATCTCGGCGCCCTGTCCCTGCGCGCCGCCGGTGACGATCGCGACCTTGTTGTCCAGTCGGCCCATGGGGGTGCTCCTTCAGACCTGCAGCTGCATGATCGAGTCGGCGGCGAAGCCGACGGCCGGGTCCCGCTCGGCGAAGAAGCCGCCGAGCTGCTTGTCGAGGTCGTCGGCGGTCCACAGGTCGCCCGCCGCGTCGAACCGCTGCTCCACGACCGGGGCGGCGACGACCGCGACCATCCCGCCGTAGACCACGAACACCTGCCCGGTGATCCGCTCCGCGGCGGGCGACGCGAGGTAGGCCACCAGCGGCGCGACGTGGTCGGGCGAGTAGGGGTCGACGGCCCGGCCGGAGGTGTCGTCGCCGAAGACCTCCGCCGTCATCGCGGTGCGGGCGCGAGGGCAGATCGCGTTGGCGCGGACCCCGGTCCGTGCCATCGCACGGGCGGTCGACATCGTCAGCGCCGCGATGCCGGCCTTGGCCGCGGCGTAGTTGGGCTGCCCGGGCGAGCCGCCGAGGAACGCCTCCGAGGCGGTGTTGACGACGCTGCCGTAGACCGGGCCGCCGGCCTCCTTCGACCGGGCCCGCCAGTACGACGCGGCGTTGCGGCTGAGGAGGAAGTGGCCGCGCAGGTGCACGGCGACCACCGCGTCCCACTCCTCGTCGGACATGTTGAAGAGCATCCGGTCGCGGGTCATCCCGGCGTTGTTGACGACGACGTCGAGACCGCCGAAGCCGTCGACCGCCGCCGCCAGCATCGCGTCGGCCGTCGCACGTTCGCTGACGTCGCCGGCCACCACGACGGCCTCGCCGCCCCGGGACCGGATCTCCTCCGCCGCGTCGTCCCCCTGCTCCGGGCAGGTCGTTGAGCACCACCCGGGCGCCGGCGTCGGCCAGGGCGAGGGCCTCGGCCCGCCCGAGCCCGGCCCCGGCGCCGGTGACGATCGCGACCCGGCCGTCGAGGCTGGTGCTCACGCGTCGTCCTCCAGGAGCGAGATCGCGGCCCGCGGGCAAGCGGCGACCGCCTGCCGCACCCGTTGCTCGTTCTCGGGGGTCACCTGGTCGGTCTTGAGCTGGAGGAAGTCGTCGTCGTCGATCTCGAACACGTCGGGGGCGAGCGCCTCGCACATCGCGTTCGACTCACAGAGGTCGAAGTCCACCTTGATCAACACGTGCGTCCTCCTCGTTCACTCGTTCAGACGAGCTTGCTGTGGTCCCAAGTGGCGACCTTGTCGGGGTGGATCACCACGCCGACCCGCTTGGCCACCTGCTTCTCGACCCGGTCGCGGCCGAAGTCGCCCAGCGCCTCGAACGACTCCGCGGCCAGCATCCGGGTCACGACCGCGCTGCCGATCTGGCGGATCGTGTCGGCGTCGCGGACGATCTCGGCGCGGCCGTTGACCGACATTCCGCGGAGCTCGAAGTAGTCGAGCCCGTCCTCCACGAGCGCGCTGACCCGGGGGTCGCGCTCGAGGTTGCGGACCTTCTGGCTCTTGCCGTAGGTCCAGAACGCGATCAGCCCGTCGCGCACGACGTAGAACAGCGTCGAGAGGTGCGGGCTGCCGTCGGCGTTGATGCTCGCGACCTGCACCTTCAGGTTGGCGGCGAGCAGCGCCGCCGTCTCGGCGTCGCTCATCCGCACCGCGTCGCGGTTGCCTGCCACCGGTCAGCTCCCCTCGGAGGAGTGTCCGGGGAAGACGTGGGCGGTCGGGTCGATCACGACCGCGGCGTTGTTGACGGCGGTGGCCGCCTCGCCGAACCCGACGGCGATCAGCCGCACCTTGCCCGGGTAGTCGGTGATGTCGCCCGCGGCGAACACGCGCTCGAGGTTGGTACGCATGGCCGGGTCGACCACGAGGTGCCGCTTGTGGGTCTCGATCCCCCACTGCTGCAGAGGACCGAGGTCGGCGATGAACCCGAGCGCGGCCACGACCGCCTGCGCCTTGCGCGGGACGGGCTCGCCGCCGACGGTGATCTCGACCTCGGCCAACGGCCCGGTGCTGCCGCCGTCGGCGTCGCGCAGGGCCGTCACCTCGGCCTTGGTGACGATCTCGACGGAGGAGGCGCGCACCTGCTCGACCGTGCGGGCGTGGGCGCGGAACGCGTCGCGCCGGTGGACCAGGGTCACCGAGCGCGCCACCGGCTCCAGGTGGAGCGCCCAGTCGAAGGCGCTGTCGCCGCCGCCCACGATGACGACGTCCTTGCCGGCGTACGGCTCGAAGGTCGGCACGAAGAACTCCAGCCCGCGGCCGAGCCAGCCCTCGCCCGCCGGAAGCGGCCGTGGGCTGAACTTGCCGATGCCGGCGGTGATCAGCATGACCTTCGCCTCGACGACCGTGCCGTCGTCGAGACCCAGGGAGATCCCGTCGTCGCGGTGATCGAGCGTGGACGCCGTGCGGTCGAGGAGGTACGTCGGCTCGGCGGTCGCCGCCTGCTCGACCAGCCCCGCCACCAGGTCGCGCCCCTTCACGTTCGGAAAGCCGGCGACGTCGAGGATCGCCTTCTCCGGGTACATCGCGGTGATCTGCCCGCCGAGCTCGGGCAGCGAGTCGACGACCGCGACCCGCAGCCCGCGGAAGCCCGCGTAGTAGGCGCCGAACAGCCCGGTCGGGCCGGCACCCACGATGACGAGGTCACACTCCACGGAAGGAACTGTAACGTGTTCTACTTGCTGAGAGTCCATGCCTCGCCGCCGTTCACTTCGTCTGGACGTCGTCCACGAACCAGCCCTGGTCCGTGTGGACCATCGTGAGCATCGCGCGGTAGGGCGTGATGACGGTCTTCGCGTCCTTGCCGTTGCCCCGGAAGATGTACTGGTTGAGGAAGATCAGCGCCTCGAGCTCGGAGTCGTTGGCCCGCACGACGCCCTGCGCCACCACCTGGACCTCGACCCGGGTCTTCTTCGCGACGAACTCCTGCTTCACGTCGTCGGTGGTGGCCCGGTACTCCTCGGCGAACGCGGCGGTCATCAGGTCCGTCGCCTCGCCGACACCGTGGTCGTAGGTCTCCCAGTCGCGCGCGAACATCGTCGTCGCCGCCTTCGCGGCGGCCTCGACGCCGTCCTGCACGGCGAGCTGGTCGAGCACGACCGGGCTGCCGTCCGGCACCGTGATCGAGTCGCCGCTGCCGCGCCCGTCCGCACTGGCGGTGTCGACCGCGACGGTCTCGTCGTCGCGGACCGTGTCGGCCACGAACCACACGACCTGCCCGAGGAGCACCGCCCCCGACCACCCCCGACCAGCACGATGAGGACGCCCGCGACCAGCGGGCCGCGCGGCCGCCCGCTGTCAGGCGCGGCCGCGGCCGGCGGCGGCTCGCTCGGCGGTCGCGGCCCGGAGGGCTTCTTCTCCAGGGCGACCTTCGCCGTCCGCGAGCTCTCGGGACCGGGCTTCCGGGTGTCGGGCTTCTCGGCGTCGGGACGGCCGGCGATCCGGCGGGGACGGGGCGTCGTCGTGCGCGACGGGCGGCGGGGGGCGGGACGGCTCATCGGGTCCTCACTCCACGAACTGCAGGTCGTTGACCAGCCACTGGCCGTCGACCAGCGTCAGGTCGGACTGGATCCGGTAGCTGCGCGCGCGGGCCTCGAAGTCGGTCGCCTTGTTGGCGACGGTCCCGGAGGCGGCGAGGATGACCCGGGCGCTGTCGGTGTCGCCGAAGACGAGACCCGCCCAGAGGATCTCCGTCTTCTGGGTCGCGCGCGCCCGCTTGGCCAGCCGCGCCATGTCGCCGGCGACCTTCTCGATCTGCTTGCGGAACGCCCCCGTCGACAGCTCCTTCACCGCCTCCAGCGCCGCGTCGGCGTTGTCGTGGGAGATGTTGAGGAAGGTGGTGGTGATCTTGGTGGCGGCCTCGATCTGCGCGGCGGTGCGGTCCTGCTCCTCCTGGGCGGCCGTGCCGAGCGCCTGGACGGTGCCGGGGCCGACGTCCTCGCCGGCGCGGCTCTCGGCCCCCGCACCGCGGCCGCGGAACAGCACCACGTCGAGCGCGTCGTCGACGAAGCCGCCGGAGAGGTCGCCCCCCGCGTCCGTGTGCCGGTCGCCCATGTGGTCGGCCGCGAGCCATGCGGCGGCGCCGCAGACGAGGAGGATCACCGCGAGCACGACGTTGAGCCGCACCCAGCTGCGCTCGTCCCGACCGTCACCCTTCCGGTCGTTCACCGGGTCGCCGGCCCTGCCAGCAGCCACTTCCACGCGTCCTCTCCCATCACCGACAGGTTCCCCGGCTGCCGCAGCTCCACCTGCCGTCCCTCCTCGTCGACCACGCCCGGGACGATGCCGGAGGCGGGGTCGTAGGTGCCACTGTAGACGCGCGGAGCGGAGGCGTTGGCGCGCCGTGCCGGGACGTACTTGGGTCCGCGCATGACGTACGGCGGCCCCTCGTCGCACTGCGCGGGGAAGTACGGCTTGTCGGTCAGGTCGTGCGGCGAGCGCCACTGGTCGCGCGGGAGGTAGCCCCTGGTGCATGGCGGGACGCTGTAGTCGAACTGCAGGTTGATGTGGCCCCCACCCGTCCCGGGTGCTGCCGGTCGGGCCGCCCGCGATCAGGGTCGGGTAGAGCACGAGCAGCTGCTCGACGCCCGCGAGGTTGGCCAGCACGATCTGGTCGACGGTGATCAGGTCGCCGAGCAGCACGGGGAGCGTCGGCTCGAGGTCCTCGAGCAGCGCCTGCAGCTCGCCGGCCGCACCGGGGGTGCTGCTGAGCACCCGGCGGAGGTCGCGGTCGCTGCCCCGGAGTGCCCCCTGTCAGCCGGGCGAGGTCGCGGGCGAAGGAGCGGATGTTCTCCTTCTGGCCCTGCTGGGTGCGCAGCACCGTCAGTCCGTTCTCCAGCAGCGCCACGGTCTCGTCGGTGTGGGCGGACGCCTCCTCGATGAACACGCGGCCGTGGTCGAGCATCGCCTGCAGCTCGCGACCGGTGTCGCCGAACATCACGCCGAGCTCCTTGACCACCACCTGGAGGTTGCGCTTGTCGACCGAGCCCACGAAGTCGTCGATGTCGACGAGCAGGTCGCCCTCGTCGACGGGGAGCGAGGAGCCGTCGCCGCGGAACACCGTGCCGTCCTCGGCGTACGGCCCCTCGTCCTCGGCCGGCTGGAAGTCGAGGTACTGCTCCCCCACCGCGGACAGGTTGTGGACGTACATCGCCGAGTCGACCGGGAGCCGGGTGTCGTGCTCGAGGCTGAGCTCGAGGACGATGCCGTCCTCGGTGGGCTCCATCGAGGTGACCTTGCCGATCTTGACGCCGCGGTAGGTGACCTCGCTCCCCTCGAACAGGCCGCCCGACCCGGGCAGCGTCGCCGTCACGGTGATGCCGCGGCCGGTGATCCGGTCGACCAGCCCGAGGTAGGTGGCGGTGATGTATGTGATGCCGACCGCGCTGAGCGCGACGAACGCGATCAGCCGGATCCGGACGCCGCGGCTCACGCGAGACCTCCCACGACGGTGTCGGTGCCCGGCGGCGGGGGTGGTGCGCCCACCAGGCTCTCGCGCAGCCCGTTGACCCCGTCGGTCAGCCCGTTGAGCTTGTCGGTCAGGAGTCCCCGCTCCAGGAGGTTCGCGAGGTCGAGGTCCGGCAGAGCGGTCAGCAGCCGGCACACCGGGCTGTTGCGGATGTCGGGCTTGCTGGCACTGACGCTGGAGGTCGGCCACCAGGTTGACGTCGCGGAGCACCTTGATGCACGCGGAGCTGACCAGGCTCCCGCTGCGGAGGCAGCGCTGTACCTGGTCGAGGATCTCGCCCGGGTCGGGGAGGTTGATCTCGGGGAGGCCGAGGTTCTTGAAGAGGTTGGCGAAGTCGACGTCGATCTGGCCGATGCTGTCGGCGTAGTCGCCCTGGACGATCGAGTTGGCCGCCTTGGGGAACGGGAAGCTGACCAGGAGGTTGACGCCCGGTCCCAGCTTGTGGTCGGCCTCCCGCAGCTTGGTCAGCACCGGGTGGAGGTGCTCGAGCATGGCGAGCATGTCCTCCTTGCTGGCGTTGATCACCCGGGTGCCGACCCTGCCCAGCCGGTCGAGGGCGCCGAGCATGTCGATCAGCTCGTCGTGCTGGTCGGCCAGGACGTCCACCGCCGGGCCGATGGCGTCGAGCGCGTCGCCGATCGTGTCCTTCTCGGCGTTGAGGGTAGCGGCGAGGTTGTTGAGCGAGTCGAGCGCGTTGATGATGTCTGCCTTCTGCTGGTCCAGCGTGCCGACGACGCCCTCCAGCGAGCCGAGGAGCGCCTTGAGCCGGTCCTCGCGGCCGGACATGACCAGGTTGGCCTCGCGGGTGATCGTCCCGAGCTGGGCGACGCCGCCCCCGGAGAGCAGGAACGACAAGGCGCCCAGCACCTCCTCGACCTCGGGGTTGCGCCCCGTGACGGCGAGGTCGATGTGCTCCCCCTGCTCCAGCCGGCCGATCGGCTCCTGCTCGGTCGGCTCCTCGAGGGCGACGTACTTCTCCCCCAGCAGCGAGACCTGACGGATGTCGGCGATCGCGTTGTCGGGCAGCACCACGTCGTCGCGGATCCGGAGCGTGACCTCGGCGTGCCACCCGACCCGCTCGACCTCGGTGACCTCGCCGACCACGACGTCGTCGACCATGACCGGCGAGCGCGGGACGACGTTGAGGACGTCCTCGAACGCCGCGGTCACCTCGTAGGCGTCGTCGGCGTCGACCGGCGAGCCCGGCAGCGGCAGGTCGTAGGCGCCGTCGAAGTCGCAGCCGCTGAGGAGCACGGCGCCTGCCGCAGCCGCGACCGAACAGGTGCGCCACCTCGTCCACCGGCTCACGACGCACCTCCCAGCAACCCGGCCATCGACGGCTCGTCGACGGTGCCGTAGGACACGCTCTCCGGCGACGGCACGGTGACCGTCCCCCTCCTGCTCGTCCAGCGACGGCTTCGGGAGGAACTGGTCGTACTCCGGCGGGATGAACGGCAGGTTGTCCACCAGCGGCGCGACCAGCTGGGCGATCAGGTCGCAGGCGAGGTCCTTCAGCGGCCGCGGCATCGCCGGGTGCTGCTGGATGATGCCGCACAGGAGGGCGTCGGCCGACCAGATCATCCCCGCGACACCCAACCGGGAGTTCTGCGTGCCCGACGTGTGGTCGAAGCCCAGGTGGAGGGTGTCGAGGGCGGTCGGGCCGATCTCGAGCGCCTTGCGGATGTTGTCCTTCTCCGAGGCGATGGCGCGGACGACGGTCGTCAGCTGCCGGACGTCCCGCGAGAGCGCCTTGCGGTTGTCGCGGACGAACGACTCGACGCTGCCCACCGCACGGGCCACCGCGGCGACCGCCCGCTGCAGCTCGTCACTCTCGGCGGCCAGGGTGCGCGACACCCCGGCGAGGTCCTTCATGAACGCCCGGACCAGGGTGTCGTTCTGTGCCAGCGTGCCCGTGAACTCGGCCAGGTGGGTGACGGTGCGGAAGAGCGGCCCGGCCCCCTCGCCGAAGGTCTCGGCGGCCAGCGCGAGCTCGCGGATCATCTCGTTGCCGGCCGCACCCTGGCCCTCGAGCGCCTCCGTGCCCGCCTCCAGCAGGTTGTCGAGGGAGCCGTCCTTGTTGACGCCGTTGGGCCCGAGCGCCCGGGTGAGTGCCTGCAGGCTGCCGTAGATCCGGTCGAGCTCGACCGGCACGCCGGTGTCGGGGAGCGCGATCTCGGCGCCGTCGGCGAGCACCGGACCGCCCTGGTAGACCGGCGTGAGCTGGACGAACCGGTCCGCCACCAGCGTCGGGGTGACGATGACCGCCTTGGCGTCGGCCGGGACGTCGTAGCCGGCGTCGTACTCCATCTCCACCCGCACCGAGTTGCCGGCCGGGACCACCGACGTCACCTCGCCGACGTTGACGCCGAGGATCCGCACGTCGGTGCCCTCGTAGACGCTCACCGCCCGCGGGAAGTGCGCGACGACCGTCCGGTGCTCGGCCGGCGTGCTCGCCACGTTGAGCACCGCGGCCGCCGCGACCAGCACCACGACGAGCGCCACGACCCGCCGGTCGATGCGGTCCCACACCTGGGTCAGCTTCGTCGTCATGGCGCTCACTCCGCGAACCCGGGGACGAACTCGCCGGTCGGGATGGTGGCGATGTTGACGGCGACGGCGTCGAACCACGGTCCGGTGCCGATGATGTTGCTGAGGATCTCGACGTAGGGACCGAGCTCGTGGAGGGTCGCCGTCAGCTGGTCCTTGCGCTCGACGAGCATCGTGAGCAGCTCGTCGACCTCGGCCAGCGCGGGACCGATCTGCGCCTCGTTGTCCTTCGCGAGGCCGCGCAGCTCGTCGGCGAGCACCGTCGCATTGACGAGGAGGCGGTGCACGGCGGCCTTGCGCTTCTGCAGCTCGCGGAACACCAGGTCGCTGTGCTCCATCAGCTCCACGATGTCGTCGCCGCGCCGCTCCAGGACGCGGCTGACCTGCTGGGAGCTCTCCAGCAGGGTCTGGATCTGCTCGTCGCGCTGGGAGACGCTGCGCGACAGCCGGGCGATGCCGTCGAAGGCCGCGGAGATCTCCGGGGCCGCCCCGTCGAGCGTCCCGGAGACGACGTCGAGCGCCTCGGACAGCTGGCGGGTGTCGATCTCCTCGGTGGTCTCGGTGAGGTCGCCGAAGACGCCGACGATGTCGTACGCCGATTCGGTGCGGTCGAGGGGGATGGTCGCGCCGCTCGCGAGCTGGCCGTCGCCGGCCGGCTGGAGCTCGAGGTACTTCTCGCCGAGCAGGTTGAGCACCTCGATGGAGGCGGCGCTCTCGGGGCCGAACTCGACACCGCCGTCGACCTCGAACTCCACCCGCACCCGGTCCTCGGCGAGGGTCACGTCGGTGACCCGCCCGACGCGGATGCCGCCGACCTGGACGATGTTGCCCTTGTGGATGCCGCTCGCGTCACTGAACTCGGCGTAGTAGGTCGTGCCGCGGAAGCCGGGGAACTTTCCGAGGTTGAACGTGGCGGCCGACACCAGCGCCAGCACCACCAGCGTGATGGCGCCCAGGCGCAGGACCCGCGCGTCGCTCGCCCGCATCAGTCGTTGCACCTCGGAGCGGTCGACCGGAACTCGAACTTCTCGATGTAGTCCTGGATCTGCTCGACGATCGGCCAGTCACCGATGAGCGGCAGCTTGATCCGGGCGGAGAACCCGCAGAAGTAGTACTGGTACCAGGAGCCGTAGGTGCCGGTGCGGATCTGGTCGGACATGACCTCCGGCATCCGCTCGAGGAGGTCGATGAACTCGCGGCGCTGGTCGGGCGAGTTGATCAGCTTCGCCAGCTCGCGCAGCGCGGCGAGGTCGCGCTTGAGCAGCGGACGGCTGCGCCGCAGCAGGTCGGCCACCGTGACGGTCAGGTCGGAGATGTTGTCGAGCGAGGACCCGATGGTGGTACGGTCGCGGGCCAGGTCGCGCATCCAGTCCTTCAGCTCGACCACCAGCGTGCTGAGCTGCTCGTGCCGCTGGTTGACGGTGTCGAGGGTCTCGCTCAGGTTGGTCACCACGTCGCCGATCAGCTGGTCGCGGTCGGCGAGCGCCGTCGTGAGCGACGCGGTGTGCTCGAGGAGTCCCCGCACGGTGCCGCCCTCCCCCTGGAGCACCTGTACCAGGTTGAGGCTCAGCTCGTTGACCTGCTCCGGCGTCAGCGCCTGGAAGAGCGGCTTGAACCCGTCGAAGAGCACGGTGAGGTCGAGCGAGGGCTTGGTCTGCTCGACGGGGATCCGGTCTCCCTCGTCGAGCGGCTCCGCCCCGCCGCCGCCGCGGCCGCGCTCGAGGGCGAGGTAGCGGTCGCCCACCAGGTTGAGGAACCGGATCTCGGCGGTCGAGGCGGTCGTCAGCTCGACGTCGGCGTCGATGCGGAACCTGACCAGCGCCATCGTCCGGTCGAAGTGCTCCACCTCCTTGACCTCGCCGACGCTCACGCCGGCGACCCGGACGTCGTCGCCGTCCTCGAGCATGGTGGCGCTGGTGAACACCGCCTCGTAGTGCCTGCCCGGCCCGAGCCCGATGTTGCCCATGATCACCGCCAGCAGGCCGGTGACCAGCAGCGAGATGACGGAGAAGACACCGAGCTTGATGCCGGCGGCCAGCGTCACCGCGTTGCGGCGGTGGCGGAGCCGGGCGATGGACGGCGACTCCTCGGGCACGACGATGGTCACTCGGCCGGCCTCCCCTCGCGGACGACCGGGCCGTAGAGGAGCGGGCCGAGCGCACCGTAGTCGTCGGGGGTGGCGCCGTTGTTGGCGGCAAGGAGGGTGTTGACGACCTCCTGGTCGCCCTCGCTGCCCGCGAACCCGCTGGTGATGTCGAGCTGGTGGGGGTCGAACAGGCCCAGGTTCGGGATCGGGCTCCGCGGCGGGTTCTCGTCGATGTCGCTGCCGTTCCTGAGCGGGAACGACGGCGCGGGCACGCTCAGCTTGGGAAGACCGTTGGGGCACCACGGCCCGTGCCCGACCTCGCCGTACTCCATGAAGTCGCGCTCGTCGAAGTGCCGGAACTGCGCGTTGCCGAGCTCGAAGATCTGCTTGACGACGTTGCCCTCGAACGTGCGGGAGAGGATCGGCGCGTAGTTGGCGGCGCCCTTGATGAGGCAGGGGAACTCCGGCGAGTACTCCGCGAGCAGCGCCAGCACCGGCTCGGTGACCTGACCGAAGCGCACCAGGTTCTCCTCGTTGGCCGCCAACAAGCGGGTGGAGGTGTCGGCCAGGCCGGCGAGGTCGGAGAAGAACACGTCGAGGTCGCGCGCCTTCTGCCGGATCGTCTTGCTGGTGACGGTGACGTTGTCGAGCACGTCGAGCAGGTCGGGCGCAGCCAGGTCGTAGGCGTCGGCGACGTCGGCCAGCGCGACCAGGTCCTGGCGCAGGGTGGGCAGGTGGTCGTCGATCACGCCGAGGTACTGGCCGAGGTCGTCCATGGTCTCGCCGATCAGGTCGCCCCGTCCGTCGAGCGCGGTCGCCAGGGCGCTCAGCGTCGCGTTGAGGTCGGCCGGCCGGACCGCGCGGAGGAGCGGGAACAGGTCGGCGAGGATCTGGCTCAGCTCCACGTTGGTGTCCACCCGGTCGGACGGGATCACGTCGCCGTCCTCGAGGTGGTCGCGGGCGGGCGCCTCCGGACGCACGAACTGGATGAACTTCTGGCCGAACAGGGTGGTCGGCAGGATCTCGACGTTCACGTTGGCCGGGATGGCCTTCGCCGCGTCCGGCTCGAGGGCGATCCTGATCTCGGCCTGCTCGCCGTTCTGCGACACCTCGCGGACCTGGCCGACGAGCGCGCCGTTGACCCGGACGTCGCCGAACTTGGCCAGCTGGAGGCCGGCTCGGTCGGCCTGGACGGTCACCGTCGTCACCCGGTCGAACTGCTTGTTGTAGATCGCGACCGAGAGCCAGATCAGCAGCGCGAGCACCAGCAGGAACGCCACGCCGGCCACGAGGAGCCGGTTGTGCTCACGCGCCGAGTCGTGGTGGATGTTGACCAGCATCAGGCGCTCACCCCGTGATCCTGACCGTGGTCGTGGAGCCCCAGATCGCGAAGCTGAGGAAGAAGTCGGCCACGACGATCGTCACGATCGAGGTGCGGATCGCCCGCCCGACCGCACGGCCGACGCCGGCCGGCCCGCCGGACGCGGTGTAGCCGTAGTAGCAGTGGATGAGGATGACGGCGACCGCCAGGAACAGCAGCTTGAAGAACGACCACAGCATGTCGATCGGTGGCAGGAACTGCAGGAAGTAGTGGTCGTAGGTGCCGGCGGACTGGCCGTAGATGAGGGTGACGATCAGCCGCGGGGAGAGGTAGGAGGCGAAGAGGGCGACGATGTAGAGCGGGATCACCGCGATGAACGCGGCGATCATCCGGGTGGTCACGAGGAACGGCAGCGACGGCACGGCCATCACCTCGAGCGCGTCGATCTCCTCCGAGATCCGCATCGCGCCCAGCCGGGCGGTGTAGCCGCAGCCGACGGTCGCAGCGAGCGCGATCGCCGAGACCAGCGGCGCGACCTCGCGGGTGTTGAAGTACGCCGAGATGAACGCGCTGAACTTCGCGACGCCGATCTGGCTGAGCGACGCGTACCCCTGGATCCCGACCTCGGTGCCCGCGAAGAACGCCATGAACGCGATCACGCCGGCCGAGCCCGCGATGAGGGTGAGCCCGCCGACGCCGAAGGCCACCTCCGCCAGCGTGTTCCAGATCTCCCGGGGGTAGCGCTTGATCGCCTGGGGCACCCACAGCAGCGCCTTGACGTAGAACAGCGCCTGGTCGCCGTACTGCTCCAGCGACTGCCGCCGCGCCCGTACGGCGTCGGTGAGGAGCTCGCCCACGGCCGCCATGTCAGAGGCCCACCGGAGGAGCGACCTGGAAGTAGATGGCCGTGATCACCGCGTTCAGGAAGAACAGCAGCATGAAGGCGATGATCACCGACTCGTTGACCGCCCGGCCGACGCCGCTCGGGCCGCCACCGGCGCCGAGCCCCTTGTAGGCGCCGACGATGGCGGCGAGCCAGCCGAAGAGGGCCGCCTTGATCATGGAGATGTAGAGGTCGGGCAGCGACGCCAGCGCCGTGAACGAGGAGAGGAAGGCGCCGGCCGACCCGTCCTGCACGATGACGGTGAAGAAGTAGCCGCCGCCGATCCCGGCGCCGATGACGATCCCGTTGATCATCACCGCGACGAACATCGTGGCGACCACGCGGGGGCGACCAGGCGCTCGAGCGGGTCGATGCCCAGCACCTCCATCGCGTCGATCTCCTCGCGGATCTTGCGCGCCCCGAGGTCGGAGCAGATCGCCGAGCCGGCCGCGCCGGCGATGATCATCGCCGCGGCCATCGGCGCCGCCTCCCGCACCGTCGCCAGCACAGCGGTCGCCCCGGCGAACGACTGCGCGCCGAGCTGGCCGGTGAGGTTGCCGACCTGGAGCGAGATGACCGCGCCGAACGGGATCGACACCAGGATCGTCGGCATCAGCGTCACGCTGGTGACGAACCAGGCCTGCTCGAGGAACTCCCGGAACTGGAACGGACGGGTGAAGATCCGCTTGGTGACCTCGACGACCATGAGCGCGATCTCGCCGGGTCCCCGGACGACCGAGGCAGCGCTGAGCGCCAATCCGGACACCTCCCCCTCGCTCGCGACGGCCGCCATACTAGAACGTGTTCTCGTTATGGCAAACGAGACACGGCCCGCGGTGTTACAAATCGGTCAACGAGGCGCGCCGCGCAGCGGTCACGGTCGCGAAACCTGACCTGATACGCGGCCGGCCGTCGGGGTGCCGGGACGGGCTGGCCGTAGCATCCGCTTCGTGGAGCACCGCCCCCCTCCGGACCCTCGTGCAGCACCCGTCCGCGGTGCTGCTCGTCGGTCAGCTGACGGTCGTGCTGCTCTACCCGTTCCTCGACGCCACCGTGCCGGGCAAGGCCGTGCTCGGGGTGGTCCAGATGGCGGTCGTGCTGGTCGCCGTGTGGGCGGTGCGGCACACCCCGGCCCTGTCGTGGGTGGCGGTCGTCCTCGGTGGGCCGGCCATGGTGCTGACGATCGGCGAGGCGGTCTGGCCCGACACCGACTGGGTGGTCCTCGCCTCGGCCGCCTTCCACGTGCCGTTCTACCTGTTCGTCTCCTACGCGATGGTCCGCTACCTCTTCGAGGACGAGTGGGTCACGCGGGACGAGCTGTTCGCCGCCGGTGCGGCGTTCACGGTCGTCGCCTGGGCGTTCGCCTACCTCTACGCCGCCACCCAGGTGCTGTGGCCGGGCTCCTTCGAGTCACCCGGCTACCCGGCGACGGGGGGCAGACCCCGAGCCGCTGCCCTGGTTCCACCTGCTCTTCCTGTCGTTCACCAACCTGACGAGCGTCGGCCTCTCCGACATCTACGCGGTCAAGGACAACGCGCGGTCGCTGGTGATGATCGAGCAGCTGGCGGGCGTGCTCTACATCGCGTTGATCGTCGCCCGGCTCGTCGGCCTCACCCGGCGCCGCCGCTGACCGCGCCCCGCGGGTCCCTCAACCGATCATCGTCGAGCCGCGCTCGACGACCTCGCGCGGGACCTGCCGCCGGACCCGGTTGCGCCAGCGGAGGATCTGCACCGCCCCGAGGGTCCAGAGCACGTACTGCACCGACATCGCGGCCCGGAACGCGTCGGGCGTGTAGTCGGTCGACCCCGGGGCCGTCATCAGGTCGAGGACCGCGCCGACGGCGAGCACGGTGATGAGGGCCGCGACGAAGCCGCCCTGGTTGATGATGCCGCTGGCGCTGGCCATCCGCACCGGCGGGTTGCTGGTGCGGCCGACGTCGAAGCCGATCATCGCGACCGGCCCGGCACAGCCGCAGACGGTCACCAGCAGCACCAGCAGCCAGAGCGGGGCGTCGCCGGGCCACGCGAGCACGGCCGTCCACACCGCGACGGTCACGGCGACCGTGGCCAGGGCGACGGTCGAGCGGTGCCACGGGTGCCGGCCGACCATCCAGCCGAGCACCGGGCCGGTGGCGATCGACGCGACCACGACCAGGCTGAGCAGGGTGCCGGCCGCCGTCGCGGAGAGGCCCTCGCTCAGCACGAGGAACGGAAAGCCCCAGACCAGCGACAGCATGTGCGCGCTGAACGGCGCGGTGAAGTGCACCCAGAAGCCGAGTCGGGTGCCCGGCTGGGCCCACGACTCGCGGAGCGTCGCGACGAGCACCTGCCGCGACATGGGGTGCCCGCGCTGGTGGCGCTGCTCCGGGGTGTCGCGGACGACGGCGAGGAGCAGCGCCAGCAGCACCGGTCCCGCGGCCGCGGCCACCAGGTAGGCGCGGGTCCAGCCCAGCCCGGACAGTGCCCAGGTCATCGGCACCGCCGCCACGATGGCGCCGATCTGCCCGGTGCTGCCGGTGAGCTGCGTGACCAGCGGCACCCGGCGGTCCGGGAACCACGACGCGACCAGCCGGAGCACGCAGATGAACGTCATGGCGTCGCCGGTGCCGACCAGGAGCCGGGCGACCAGGGCGGTGGGGTACGTCGTCGCGAGGGCGAACCCGGTCTGCGCCACGGTCATCGTGACCAGGCCGACCGTCAGCACCGTGCGCGGCCCGAACCGGTCGATGAGCAGCCCCACGGGGACCTGCATGCCGGCGTAGACCAGGAGCTGGAGCATCGTGAACGAGCCCAGCTGGCTCGCGGACAGGCCGAACCGCTCGGTCGCGTCCAGGCCGGCCACCGCCAGGCTGCTGCGGTGGAAGACCGCCAGCACGTAGACCAGCAGCGCCGCCGCCCACACCACCCACGCGCGGGGCAGGGTGCGGGGCGGTGTCACGTCCGGATTCTACGGAGCGCCGCTCACTTGGTCGCCTCCACCATCTGCCGCAGCTCCTTGCGCAGCTCGGAGATCTCGTCGCGCAGCCGCGCGGCCAGCTCGAACTGCAGCTCGGCGGCGGCCGACTTCATCTGGTCGGTGAGGTCCTGGATGAGGGCGGCCAGGTCGGAGCTCGGCAGGCCGGCCAGCCCCTCCTCGCGGAGGGTGCGGCCGCCGGCCTGGGCCTCCCCCAGCCGCGGCACCGGCTGGCCCTTCGGCTTCACGCCACCGGCCCGGCCGGCCTGGCCGACGTCGGCCCAGGTCTGCAGCAGCGCCTGCGTGGTCTCGTCCTCGCGGGCCAGCATCTCGGTGATGTCGGCGATCTTCTTCCGCAGCGGCTGCGGGTCGACGCCGTTGGCGCGGTTGTAGGCCACCTGCTTCTCGCGCCGGCGGTTGGTCTCCTCGATCGCCGACGCCATCGACGGCGTGACCTTGTCGGCGTACATGTGCACCTGGCCGGAGACGTTGCGGGCGGCACGGCCGATCGTCTGGATGAGCGACTTGTCGGACCGCAGGAAGCCCTCCTTGTCGGCGTCGAGGATCGACACCAGCGACACCTCGGGCAGGTCGAGGCCCTCACGGAGCAGGTTGATGCCGACCAGCACGTCGTAGGCGCCCAGCCGCAGGTCGCGGAGCAGCTCGACCCGCTTGAGCGTGTCGACCTCGGAGTGGAGGTAGCGGGTGCGGATGCCGGCGTCGAGCAGGTAGTCGGTGAGGTCCTCCGACATCTTCTTCGTGAGCGTGGTGACGAGCACCCGCTCGTTGCGCTCGGTGCGCAGCCGGATCTCGTGGATGAGGTCGTCGATCTGGCCCCTTGGTGGGCTTGACCACGACCTCGGGGTCGACCAGGCCGGTCGGGCGGATGATCTGCTCGACCACGTCGCCCTGGACCTTGTCGAGCTCGTAGTCGCCGGGGGTGGCGGAGAGGTAGATCGTCTGCCCGATCCGCTCGAGGAACTCCTCCCACCGCAGCGGCCGGTTGTCCATCGCGCTCGGCAGGCGGAACCCGTGCTCGACCAGGTTGCGCTTGCGGGACATGTCGCCCTCGTACATGCCGCCGATCTGGGGCACGGTGACGTGGGACTCGTCGACCACCAGGACGAAGTCCTCGGGGAAGTAGTCGAGCAGGCAGTTGGGCGCGCTGCCGGGGCTGCGGCCGTCGATGTGCATCGAGTAGTTCTCGATGCCCGAGCAGGTGCCGATCTGGCGCATCATCTCGATGTCGTACGTCGTCCGCATCCGCAGTCGCTGCGCCTCGAGCATCTTCCCCTGCCGCTCGAACGTCGCAAGCTGCTCGGTGAGCTCGTGCTCGATCCCGGCGATCGCCCGCTCCATGCGCTCCGGGCCGGCGACGTAGTGGCTGGCAGGGAAGATGTAGAGCTCCTGGTCCTCGGTCAGCACCTCGCCGGTGACCGGGTGGAGCGTCATCAGCCGCTCGATCTCGTCGCCGAAGAACTCGATCCGGACCGCCATCTCCTCGTAGACGGGGAAGATCTCCAGGGTGTCGCCGCGAACCCGGAACGTGCCGCGGGTGAACGACAGGTCGTTGCGGGCGTACTGGATGTCGACCAGGCGCCGCAGCACCGTGTCGCGGTCGTGCTCCTCCCCCACCCGCAGCCGCACCATCCGGTCGACGTACTCCTGCGGCGTGCCGAGGCCGTAGATGCAGGACACGGTCGAGACCACGATCACGTCGCGGCGCGTGAGCAGGCTGTTGGTGGCCGAGTGGCGCAGCCGCTCGACCTCCTCGTTGATCGAGGAGTCCTTCTCGATGTAGGTGTCGGTCTGCGGGACGTAGGCCTCGGGCTGGTAGTAGTCGTAGTAGGAGACGAAGTACTCGACGGCGTTGTGCGGGAAGATCTGGCGCAGCTCGTTGGCGAACTGGGCGGCGAGCGTCTTGTTGGGCTGGAGCACGAGCACCGGCCGCTGCACCTGCTCGGCCACCCAGGCCACGGTCGCCGTCTTGCCGGTGCCGGTGGCGCCGAGCAGCACGACGTCCTGCGTGCCGCCCTGCAGCCGGCGGGTGATCTCCTCGATCGCCGCCGGCTGGTCGCCGGCGGGCTGGAAGTCGGACTCCACCTTGAACGGGTGGACGCGACGCTCGAGGTCGGTGATCGGACGCATGGGATCGAGCGTACGGGCGGGCGCCGACAACGCCCCAGCGCGGACCTCCCGCCCCGGTCAGCGGGGCCGGTCGGGACGCACCCGTAGCGCCCGGAGGGCGGTCGCGAGCATCCGGTAGTGGCCGACCAGCAGCACCGCCTCGATCGCCTCGCGCTCGTCGAGCGACGCCCGGAGCCGCTGCCATCCCTCCTCCGACAGGTCCTCCCGGTCGAGCAGCTCGCCGGCGGCCGCGAGCAGGGCGTGCTCCCGGGGGCTCCAGCCCTCGAGCGTGCCCGCCTCGGCCCGGGCGACCTCCTCGGCGGTCAGCCCCGCCCGCCGCCCGAGGCGCCGGTGCTGGGTCAGCTCGTAGTCCGACCCGGTCCAGGCGGCGACCCGGAGGACGACCAGCTCGGTCTCCCGCCGACGGAGCCGCCCGCCCGGCATCAGCCGGCCGGCGAAGTGCAGCCAGCCCCAGAACAGCCGGCGGTGCCGGCCCAGGGTGAGGAAGACGGCGGGCGGCTCGGTGCCGGCCACCCGCCCGAACACCCGGGCGAGGCCGGCGACCAACGGCCCGACGTCGCGCCGGCGACCGGGGGCGACCCGCGCTGCCCGGGTGCCGTCGTCGGGCGGCCGCTCGCCGGCGGTCACCCCGCCGTCCCGGTGCCGTCGCGGAGGTCGGAGCGTCGCGCCTGCTCGACCGCGGGCAGGGCGCCGTTGGCACCGGCGTTCAGCGCGCGCATCGCCAGCACGTAGGCCGGCGGGAGGCAGCGTTGCAGCCAGTGCAGCAGCCGGATGTCGGAGGAGGTGTAGACCCAGTAGCGGTTGCGGCGGACGCCGCGCCAGATCGCCTCGGCCGCCCGCTCCGGCGACACCGCCCGCCGCCGGAAGTGGTCGCGGGCGCGCTCGAACGCCCGGCTCCGCTCGTCGACGCCCGCGACCCGGACCGTGTCGACCAGGCCGGTGTCGACGCCGCCGGGGCAGACGAGCGACACCCCGATCCGGTGCCGCCGCAGGTCGAAGCGCAGCACCTCGGACACGCCGCGGAGGCCGAACTTGCTCGCGCTGTAGGCCGCGTGCCACGGCATCCCGATGATGCCCGCCGCCGACGAGACGTTGACGAGCTGGCCGCCCCGGCCGGCCTCGATCATCGGCGGCAGCAGCTCCTCGATGACGTGGACCGGTCCCATCAGGTTGACCTCGACCATGCTGCGCCAGTGCTCGTGCTCCAGCCCGCGCACCGTGCCCCAGGCGGAGATGCCGGCGACGTTGAGGACGACGTCCATCGCGCCCGACGTCGCGGTGACCCGGCCGGCCAGCCGTCGTACGGCGTCGCGGTCGGTCAGGTCGGCCGGCTCGGCCACCGCGACCCTCCCGCCGAGCGACCGGACCTCCTCCGCGACGGCGGCGAGCGGCTCGGGCCGGACGTCGGTGAGGTGCAGCACCGCCCCCTCCCGCGCGGCCTGCAGCGCGACGGCGCGCCCGATGCCGCCCGCGGCGCCCGTGACGAACACGTGGCGGCCCCGGAGGTCGGGCACCGGCGGCCTCACAGCAACGGCCGCAGCGGCCCGAGCACGGCCTCGGTGAACTTGCGGTGCAGGTCGCGCGCCTCCCACTCCTCGCTGATCAGCTCGAGGCAGTGGGACTGGTCGACGAGGAAGATCTCCTCGAGCTCGCGGGCGAGGCCGGGGTCGATCGCCTCGAGGTTGATCTCGTAGTTGCCCTGGAGGCTGAGCCGGTCGATGTTGGCGGTGCCGACGGTGCACCAGGTGCCGTCGACGGTCGCCGTCTTGGCGTGGACCATCGCGTCGCGGTAGCGGAGGATCCGCACGCCGGCGTCGAGCAGCTGGCTGAAGTAGCCGCGCGAGATCCAGTCGGCCACGATGTGGTTGGACTTCAGCGGCAGCAGCAGCCGGACGTCCACGCCCCGGCGGGCGGCGTCCTTGAGGGCGTCGACGAAGTCCTGGTCGGGGAGGAAGTAGGCCTGGGTGATCCACACGTTGCGGCTGGCGCGGTTGATCGCCTCCAGGTACATCCCGCGGATCGGGTACATCATCAGCCGCGGGACGTTGCGCTGCACCCGCACGGTCGGCTCCCACGTGGAGGCGGTCTCCAGCAGCAGCGGACGCTCGGAGGCGCGGAGGCGGCGGCGCCGGTTGAGGTTCCAGAAGTCCGCGAACGCGCGCTTGAGGTCCCACACGGCGGGGCCGGTCACCCGCACGTGGGTGTCACGCCACTCGGTCTCGTAGGCGGAGCCCACGTTGTAGCCGCCGATGAAGCCGACGTGGTCGTCGACCACCAGGAGCTTGCGGTGGTCGCGGCCGTAGCGGCGCAGGTCGAAGAAGCGCCAGCCCGCCGCGTAGACGGGATAGCGCAGCACCTTCATCCCCGGCGGGAACCGCTTGAAGGTCGGGGGGACGACCAGGTTGGCGAAGCCGTCGTAGATGCAGTAGACCTCGACGCCGCGGTCGGCGGCCGCGGCGAGCGCCCGCTTGAACCGCTCCCCCGTCGCGTCGCCCTTCCAGATGTAGGTCTCGAACAGGACCTGCTTCTGCGCGCCCTCGATGGCGGCCAGCATGTCGGCGTAGAGGTCGCGACCGAAGGTGTACGTCGTGATCTCGCCGTCGCCGACCGGCACCGTGTGCGGGTCGCGCGTCGGGAACGGCTTGGGCCGCTTGCCGCGGCGGCGGTAGGAGTCGACCAGCGACATCCCGACCGCGAGCCCGAGCTGGAGGCCGAACACCGTCAGCAGGACCCGTCGGAGCAGGGTGGCCACCGCTGCCGCCCGCTGCTGCCCACGTGGTCCCCACGGGCATCAATCTATAAGGGCGCCTGCGCCAGCCGGCTGTCCCACACCGGCCCCCGGGCCCGATCCCTCCGGCGAGCGCCTGCCGTCACGCCCCCGGGTAGTGGCGCGGCAGCGACATCCGCGGCCCCCGCCGTGGGCGGCGTACCCCCGCCGCGAGCAGGAGGAACGGCACCCGGCCCCGGTGCGGCCGCCAGGGCTCGAGCAGCTCGGCGAGCTCGAGGTCGTCGACCTCCCGGCCGAGCAGGGCCCACCCGACGTCCTTCGCGACGTGGAAGTCGCCGAACGAGACGGCGTCGGGGTCGCCGAGCGCCCGCTGCCGCACCTCGGCGCTGGTCCAGATGCCGAGGCCGGGCAGGCTCCTGATCGCCCGGTCGAGCGCGGGCGCCGCGTCCGCGCCGCCGCTACCCACCCGCTCCAACGACCGGGCGTGCCGTGCGGCGGTCACCACGGCGCGGGACCGGGCCGGGTCGACGTGGAGGCCCAGCCACGCCCAGCTCGGCACCTGGGCCAGCGTCTCCGGCTCCGGCTGGAGCCACAGGTCGACCTCCTCGCCGACCGCCGGCGCGGGCTCACCGTACCTCCTGACCAGCGAGCGGAAGCCGGCGAACGCCTCCTTGCCCGTGACCTTCTGCTCGATGATCGACGGGACCAGCGACTCCACGACCCGGCCGGTGCGCCCGAGCCGCGCGTGCGGCCGGTGCCGCCAGGCCTCGGTCACGACGGGGTGCAGCGGCTCGAAGCCCGACCAGTCGTCGGCGGCACCGAGCAGCTCGGGCAGCTGGTCGAGGGCCCACGCCGCGCCCGGGCCCCAGGCGGCCGCGCTCACCTCACCGGCGCGCGCCGAGGAGAGGACCGACAGCGCGACCGGGCCGTCGGGGGGTACGGCTGGCCCGCCAGTGGGGGGCCGCGCTCCCCCGGCGCCAGCCGAAGCGTCGGGTCGCCCGCGCCGCGGCGCTGCTGGAGCAGCACGTGCCGCACCGGGCACGGCCACTCCGGCCGCCACACGCGGGTCGCGTCCGGGCTCCTCACGAGCAAGCAGACTAGGCTGTGCAGCCGCACGAAAGTGATTCGTCAGAGCACGAGAGACCTCCGGGAGGGCCGGTGACCGCAGTGCCCGAGGCGACGGGTCCCGTGGCGAGGACCTCCGAGACCGCGCGCCGTGCCCGCCTCGACCAGGAGGCCGTGCTGCAGGCGGCCGAGGCGCTCGTCGACCGGGAGGGCTACGACGCGCTCACCATGACGCTGCTCGCAGCCGAGCTCGACGCGCGGGTCTCCTCGCTCTACAACCACGTCGCCAACCTCGAGGACCTCCGCGCCTCGATCCAGGTGCGGGCGATGCGGCTGCTCGGCGACCACGTGCGGCGCGCGGCGATGGGCCACGCCGGTGCCGACGGGCTGCGGGTCCTCAGCCACGAGCTGCGGGCGTTCGCCCGCGCGCACCCGCAGCGGTACGCCGCGATCACCCGGCCGCCGATCGACCGCGAGGCGTTCTTCGCCGCCGCGGCCGACACGATCGAGGCGCTCGCGGTGATGGTGCGCTCCGCCGGCCTGCCCGAGGAGCGGCTCCTGCCGACCGGGATGGCGGTCTTCGCCGCGCTCCACGGCTTCGTGTCGCTCGAGGTCGCCGGCTACTTCGGCGGCGTCGAGGACGACCTCGACGGCGTCTACGAGACGGTGGTCCGGGGCGCCGTCACGGCGGCCGTGCTCGAGGCCACGCATGACTGAGCGCGCGGCCCGAGCGGCCTGAACGGGGCGACGGTGCTGCTGCAGGAGGTCGTGACGGTGTCGGCGGCGGTCGCCGCGACCCGCTCGCGCAAGGACAAGACCGCGCTGATCGCCGGTCTCCTGGCCCGCGCCGAGCCCGCCCAGCGGGAGCTGGCGGCGTGGTACCTCAGGGGCCGGCTCCGGCAGCGGCGCACCGGCCTGGGCTGGCGCAGCCTCGGCTCCCCTGCCTCCCGCCGCCGGCGTGCCGACACTGACCGTCGCCGAGGTCGACGCGGCGCTCGACGACGTCGCGAGGCTGTCCGGTGCCGGGTCGGCGGCGGCCCGCGCGACCGCGGTCGCCGACCTGTTCGGCCGCGCGACCCACGAGGAGCAGCAGTGGCTGCGGGCGGTGGTCCTGGGCGAGGTCCGCCAGGGGGCGCTGGAGGCGGTGATGACCGAGGGGCTCGCCGCCGCGGCCGAGGTGCCGGTCGCGGACGTGCGGCGCGCCGCGATGCTCGCGGGCGGGGCGACGTACGTCGTCGACGCCGCCTTCGCCGGTCGCGAGGCGCTCGCGGCGGTCGGGCTCACCGTCGGGCGCCCCGTGCTGCCGATGCTCGCGTCGTCGGCGCCGGACCTGCCGGCCGCCCTGGCCAAGCTCGCCGGCGGCGAGCTGGCGGTGGACGCGAAGCTCGACGGGATCCGGGTGCAGGTCCACCGCGACGGCGACCGGGTGCTGGTCGCGACCCGCAGCCTCGACGACATCACCCACCGGCTGCCGGAGGTCGTCGAGGCGGTGCGGTCGCTGCCCGCGGAGCGGCTGGTCCTCGACGGCGAGGCGATCGCCCTCGACGAGGACGGGCGCCCGCGACCGTTCCAGGAGACGGCCGCGCGCACCGCCACCGAGGCCGCCGGCGGCGCGGGCGCCGCCGTGACGCCGTTCTTCTTCGACCTGCTGCACCTCGACGGCCGTGACCTGCTCGACCTGCCGGCTCGCGACCGGTGGACGGCACTGGAGGAGCTCGTGCCGGAGCACCACCGGGTGCCCCGCTGGCGCGGAAGCGACCCGGAGCAGGCGCAGGCGTTCGCCGACCGCGTGCTCGCCGACGGCCACGAGGGCGTCGTCGTCAAGGCCGCCGACGCGGCGTACGCCGCCGGCCGCCGCGGCGCGGCATGGGTGAAGGTCAAGCCGGTCCACACCCTCGACCTCGTGGTGCTCGCCGTCGAGTGGGGCTCCGGCCGCCGCAGCGGCTGGCTCTCCAACATCCACCTCGGCGCCCGCGACCCGGAGCGGCCGGGTGGGTTCGTGATGCTGGGGAAGACGTTCAAGGGGATGACCGACGAGATGCTGCGGTGGCAGACCGAGCGGTTCCTCGGCCTGGAGACGCACCGCGAGGGGCACGTGGTCCACGTGCGGCCGGAGCAGGTCGTCGAGATCGCGTTCGACGGGCTGCAGCGCTCGACCCGGTATCCCGGCGGGCTCGCGCTCCGCTTCGCGCGGGTGGTGCGCTACCGCGACGACAAGACCGCCGACGAGGCGGACACGATGGAGACGGTGCGGGAGGCGGCGGGCCGGTAGCGGCTGCCGCTGCGGTGGTGTCCGCGGCCCTGTGCGGAACGCGTCACAGATGTTGCAACACGGAGTTGCACGTCCCGTACAGTACCGCCATGGCGACCAGGGCACCGCAGATCGACGGCCGCCGCAAGGCGGCCGCGGCGCGCCGGCGCGAGCGCAAGGCGAAGATCATCGCCGCCACCCGCGACATCTTCGACTCCAAGGGCGTCCGCGACGTCCAGATCGAGGAGATCGCCAGCGCCGTCGGCATCAACCGCGCGATCGTCTACCGGCACTTCACCGGCAAGGAGGAGCTGTTCGCGCTCACCCTCGTCGGCTACCTCGACGAGCTGCACGACGCCATGCAGCAGGCGGCCGAGCTCGAGGGCGCGGCGACCGACCGGCTCGCCGCCGTCGTCGGCGCCTTCGTCGACTACGGCGTCGCGCACCCGGCGTTCGTCGACTGCGCCCAGGCACTGATGATCCGCCCCGGCCACGAGCTCCTCGACGAGCTCTCCGAGAGCGCGCTGTTCCGCCTCGGGCGGGGCATCACCTCGTGCCTCACCATCCTCTCCGACACCCTCGCCGGCGGTGTCGAGGGCGGTGAGTTCCAGGTCGGCGAGGACCCGGTGCTGCTCGCCAACATGCTCTACGCCAGCGGACTCGGCGCGCTCCAGCTCGCCCGGCTCGGCATCCTCGTCACCGAGTCCGCCCCCCGGCGTCCCCACGGTCGGCCAGATCTCGCCCGACCAGGTCCGGCGCTACCTCGTCACCTCGGCGCTCGCGCTGGTCACGCCCGGCACACACGCGTAGGCGGGTGCCGCCGGGCTCGTGCGGCCGGGCACGCGGCTCGGGTCGGGGTCGCGGGGGACTCGTGCGTCGCAGCCGGCGCAGATTCATCAAGGTATGCAGCCCAACCCGCACCTCCCACGGCGTACCCACCCCGGGAAGTGCCAATTCACCGACATCCCTTGATGAACCTGCGACCGCAGCGCAACCGCCGCCCCGCGACACCACCCCAGCCCCAGCCGGCGCAGATTCATCAAGGTATGCAGCCCAACCCGCACCTCCCACGGCGTACCCACCCCGGGAAGCGCCATTCACCGACATCCCTTGATGAACCTGCGACCGCAGCGCAGCCACCGCCCCGCGACACCACCCCAGCCCCAGCCGGCGCAGACTCATCACGGTATGCAGCCCAACCCCGCACCTCCCACGGCGTACCCACCCCGGGAAGCGCCAATTCACCGACATCCCTTGATGAACCTGCGACCGCAGCGCAACCGCCGCCCCGCGGCGGTCCCCCGCGCCGGAGACCGCCGCGCGCCCTCAGCGCTCCAGGATCGCGACGACGCCCCCTGGCCGCCGGCGGCGCAGACGGAGATCAGCGCGCGGCCGGAGCCCCTTCCGGGCGAGGAGCTTCGCGGCATTGGCGACGATCCGGCCGCCGGTGGCGGCGAACGGGTGGCCGGCGGCGAGCGAGGAGCCCTTGACGTTGAGCTTGTCGCGGTCGATCGGGCCGAGCGGGGCGTCGAGGCCGAGGCGCTCCTTGCAGAACACCGGGCTCTCCCACGCGGCCAGGGTCGAGAGGACCTGCGAGGCGAAGGCCTCGTGGATCTCGTAGTAGTCGAAGTCCTGCAGGGTCAGGCCGTGGCGGGCGAGCAGCCGCGGGACGGCGTACGCCGGCGCCATCAGCAGGCCCTCGTGGCCGTGGACGAAGTCGACGGCGCCGAGCTCGGAGTCGACGAAGTAGGCGAGCGGCTCGAGGCCGTGCGCCTCGGCCCACTCCTCCGAGGCGAGCAGCACCGCTGACGCGCCGTCGGTGAGCGGCGTGGAGTTGCCGGCGGTCATGGTGGCCGCGTCGCCCTTGCCGAACACCGGCTTGAGCTTGGCGAGCTTCTCCACCGACGAGTCGGGACGGAGGTTGTTGTCGCGCTCGAGTCCGCGGAACGGGGGTGACCAGGTCGTCCTGCCAGCCCTCCTCGTACGCCGCGGCGAGGTTGTGGTGCGACGTGGCGGCGAGCTGGTCCTGCGCCTCGCGGGTGATCTGCCACTCGAGCGCGGTCAGCGCCTGGTGGTCGCCCATCGAGAGCCGGGTGCGGGGCTCGCCGTTGGACGGGATGGCGAGGCCGATGTCGCCCGGTCGGAGGGTGGCGAGGATGCCGAGCCGCTCCTTGTTGCTGCGGGCGTTGTTGAGCTTGATCAGCTTCTTGCGCAGCTTCTCCGAGATCGCGATAGGGGCGTCGGAGGTCGTGTCGGTGCCGCCGCCGATGCCCGCGTCGATCTGGCCGAGCTTGATCTTGTTCGCGATGTAGTTGACGGCCTGGAGACCCGTGCCGCAGGCCTGCTGGAGGTCGACGGCGGGCGTCTCGGGCGCCAGCCTGCTGCCGAGCACCGACTCGCGGACCAGGTTGAAGTCACGTGCGTGCTTGAGCACGGCACCTCCCGCGACCTCTCCCAGCCGCTCGCCCTCGAGGCCGAACCGGGCCACCAGACCGTCGAGCGCGGCGGTCAGCATCTCCTGGTTGGACGCGGTGGCGTAGGCACCGTTGGACCGGGCGAACGGGATCCGGTTGCCACCGATGACGGCGGCTCGGCGAACAGTGGTTTCCATGCTTCCATCCTCACCGGGAAGGCCCCGCGAGAGAACCATTTGAGGGGCAGATCACGAAATATGGACTCAGAGTTACACATCTAGTTACATAGAGTGCATGAGCGACAAGTACCAGGGGTTCGTCTCGACCCCGATCGGCAGGCTGCTGGTCAAGAACCTCGGGCTCCCCGACCCGGCAAGGCTGGAGCGGTACGCCGAGGGCGCGCCCCTCGTGGACGGCACCGTGCTCGTCGGCGGCACCGGCCGGCTGGCCGAGTCGCTTCCCGGCCTCCTCGACCTGCTCGGGATCGCCGCGACCACCACGGCCGGCGAGGGCCAGCGCTTCAAGGGCCTGGTCTTCGACGCGACCGGCCTGACCAGCTCCGCGGACCTGGTCGCGCTCCGCGACTTCTTCACCCCGCTCCTGCGCAGCCTGGAGAGCTGCCCGCGGGTGGTCGTGCTCGGCACGCCGCCGGAGCAGGTGTCGGGCGCCGAGCGGGTCGCACAGCGCGCGCTGGAGGGCTTCACCCGCAGCCTCGGCAAGGAGATCGGCCGTGGCGGCACCGTCCAGCTGGTCTACGTCGCCGAGGGCGCGGAGACCGGGGTGACGAGCACCCTGGGCTTCCTGCTGTCGCCGAAGTCGGCGTACGTCTCCGGCCAGGTCGTGCGGATCGGCGCCCACGGCGAGGCCGCCGTGCCCGAGGTCACCGACTGGACCCGTCCGCTCGCCGGCAAGGTCGCGCTCGTCACCGGCGCCAGCCGCGGCATCGGCGAGGCGATCGCCCGGGTGCTCCACCGCGACGGAGCCACGGTGGTCGGCGTCGACGTGCCCCAGGCGGCCAGCGACCTGCAGTCGCTGATGAAGGTGCTCGACGGCGACTGGCTCACCCTCGACATCACGGCGCCCGACGCGCCGCAGCGGATCGCGCACCACCTGCAGGAGAAGCACGGCGGCGTCGACGTCGTCGTCCACAACGCCGGCATCACCCGCGACCGCAAGCTCGCCAACATGGCGCCGAGCGAGAAGGGTGACCGCTGGGAGCAGGTCCTCGCCGTCAACCTCACCGCGCCCGAGCTGATCACCCGCGAGCTGCTCGACCGGAAGGTCCTCAACCCCGGGGCGTCCGTCGTCGGCGTCGCGAGCATCGCCGGCATCGCCGGCAACGTGGGGCAGACCAACTACGCCGCCTCGAAGGCCGGCGTCATCGGCCTCGTGGACTCCCTGGCCGACGAGCTCAGCGACGGGATCACGATCAACGCGGTCGCACCGGGCTTCATCATCACCCAGATGACCGCGGCCGTGCCGTTCGCCACCCGGGAGGTCGGTCAGCGCCTCAACGCGATGGCGCAGGGCGGCCTGCCGGTCGACGTCGCCGAGACGATCGCCTGGTACGCCAACCCCGCCTCCCGGCTGGTCAACGGAAACGTCATGCGGGTCTGCGGCCAGATGATGCTGGGGGCCTGACGTGGGCAAGATGGCCGGGGACGTGCGGGTCGTGCAGCCCGGCGGCGGCACCGCCACGATGCTGAAGGCCGCGCTCCCGGTCGTCCCCGGCGTCAACCAGCTGCCGGGGGTCCGGAAGGCCGGCGGCGACCTGCCCGACCTCACGCTCCGTCGCGAGGGCGTGCGGGTCGAGCGCGGTCAGGTCGACCGGTACGCCGCGGTGTGCGGGTTCCCCAGCAAGGACGTCGCGCCGGTGCCCTACCTGCACATGCTGGCGTTCCCGCTGCACATGGCGCTGATGACCGACCCGTCCTTCCCGTTCCCCGCGATCGGCACCGTCCACCTCGAGAACGCGATCACGCAGCACCGACCGGTCGCGGTCGGCGAGACGGTCTCGCTCGAGCTCCGGGCCCGCAACCTCCGCGCCAGCACCAAGGGCCGCGCCTTCGACATGGCGGTGACCGCCACCGTCGGCGACGAGGTCGTGTGGGAGTCCGTCTCGACCTACCTCCGCCTCGGCGGCGGCGACAAGGAGCACGGCGACCCCGGCACGTCCTTCCCGGCGGTCGAGGCGACCGCGCCGGAGTGGCGGCTGCCGGGCGACCTCGGTCGCAGGTACGCCGCGGTGTCGGGCGACCACAACCCGATCCACCTCTACCCGCTGACCGCGAAGGCGTTCGGGTTCCCCCGTCACATCGCGCACGGGATGTGGACCAAGGCGCGCTGCATCGCGGCGCTGGAGAACCGGCTCCCCGACGCCGTCCGGGTCGAGGTCGGCTTCAAGAAGCCGGTCTTCCTTCCCGGCAAGGTGCGGTTCGGCGCCGAGCGGACCGACGCGGGGTGGGCCTTCGCGCTGACGAGCCCGAGGTCGAGCGCACCGCACCTGCTCGGCCGGACAACGAGCCCGTAGCGCCGGCCGTCCGCCCCTCCGGCCGGGGGCTACCGCGTCCTCGGCCGGATCAGGCCCTCCTGCGCCACGGTCGCGACCAGCGTGCCGTCCTGGGTGAACACCCGCCCGAGCGACAGACCCCTGCCGCCGCCGGCCGAGGGCGACCACTGGTCGTAGAGCCACCACTCGTCGGCACGGAACGGGCGGTGGAACCAGATCGTGTGGTCGAGCGAGGCCATCTGCACCCGCGTGGGGTCGGTGTCGTGGGCGGCAAGCGAGGCCCCCAGCAGCGAGACGTCGCTGGCGTAGGTGAACGTGGCGAGGTGCTCCAGCGGGTCGTCGGAGAGCCGCCCGGCGATCCGCAGCCACAGCTGCGTCTGGGAGGGCCGCACCGGGTCGAGCTCGATGCCGCCGTACTGCGAGCTGCCGAGCCACCGGACGTCGAGCGCCTCCCACTCCTTGCTGAGGCCGTCGTCGGCGCCGCGCTCGCGCATCAGCTCGAACAGGTCCAGGCCCTCCTCGGGGCCCTTGACCTCCGGCATCGCGTCCTGGTGCTCGAACCCGTCCTCGGTGCGCTGGAAGTTGATCGACTGGTAGTAGATCGGGCGGCCGTGCTGACGGGCCAGCACCCGGCGGGTGGCGAACGACCGGCCGTCGCGGATCCGCTCGACGTCGTAGACGATCGGGACCTGGTAGTCACCGGGCAGCAGGAAGTAGGAGTGCAGCGAGTGCACGTGGTAGCCGGGCTCGACCGCCCGATGGCCGGCGATCAGGGCCTGGGCGGCGACCTGCCCGCCGTAGACCCGTTGCCGGACGGTCTCGGGCTGCCGGCCGCGGAACAGGTCGGTGTCGATCTCCTCGAGGTCGAGCAGCGACACCAGGCGGCGCGCGGCGTCGTTCACGACCCACCTCCGGTCTCGTCCGGCCGTTCGAGACCGGCGAGGAACTGCTCGAACTGCTGCCCGATCTCCTCGCCGGTCGGCAGCGGCTGGTCCTCGGCGAGCAGGCTCGAGCCGCTCTCCTCGGCGCGCGCGAACGCGTCGTACTGCTGCTCGAGCGCCGCGACGACCTCGCCCACCTCGGCGTTGGCCGCGAGGTAGCGGGCGATCTCGTCGTCGCGGTCCTCGGCCGCCCGGTCGAGGTCGCTGAGGTCGATGGTCAGCCGCGCGGCGAGCTCGACCTGCCCGAGCAGCGCGATGGCCGCCCGCGGGTAGTCGAGCTGGGCGAGGTAGTGCGGCACGTGCGCGACGAAGCCCTGGGCGTCCTGCCCCCACTCCCCCATCCGCAGCTCGAGCAGCGCCTGGGCGCTGCTCGGGACCCGCAGCTCCCGCGCCACGGACTGGTGCCGGTCAGCAGCTCGGGGTTGTTGGCGTGGTGGGTGATCGCGATCGGCCGGGTGTGCGGCACGGCCATCGGCACCGCGCCCATGCCGACGAGCAGGGTGACGCCGAAGCGGTCGACGACCTCCTTGACGGCGCGGGCAGAACCCCTCCCACCGGATGTCGGGCTCCGGTCCGTGGAGCAGGAGGTACGGCGTCCCGCCGACGTCGCGCAGCAGCCGCACCACGAGCCGGGGCGCGTCGTAGGCCTCGTAGTGGTCCCGGACGAACGACATCGGCGGACGGCGGGCTCGGTAGTCGTGGAGCTGGTCGACGTCGAACGTCGCGACGACCACGCCGCCGCCGTCGGCGCCGTGGGCGACGAGGTGGCGGGACGCGATGGCGCCGGCGTTGCCGGCGTCGAGGAAGCCCTCGAGCGCGACGACCATGACCAGCGACTCGACCCCGGAGAGCTCAGGGACATCGTCGACGATGTGCACCAGGCGGGGGAATCTGTCACGTGGACAGGGTATTCCCCCTCGCGTTCGCGGCTGCCGAGGCGGCTGCGCCGACGGCCGAGAGGGAGCGGGACGGGCGCTACCCGTAGGTCCGCTGCATCAGTCCTGTGCCTTCGGCGGCCAGCCGGGCAGGGGTGGTCCCGAGCAGCGCCGGGACGGCCTCCTCCTCGTCCCGGCCCTCGGCGAGGGCGTCGAGCAGCGACCAGAGGGCCGGCTCGCCGTAGGTCGCCGCGACGTGCTCGCAGACCCACCACGCGACGGCGTACCACGCCTCGGCGTCGGGGCCCACGAGCTGCTCGTCCCCCGGCAGGCCGTCGGCGTCGGCGGCGACGACGAGCGCGTCGCTCGGGGAGGCTGCGCTCCGGCTGTCCCTCCGAGCGCACCGAGACGTACTCCGCGACGCCCTCGGAGATCCACAGCGGCGCGCCGCGCGCCCGGTCGCCGAGGGCGACGTGGGTCAGCTCGTGCCGGACCAGCCGGTCGAGGGCCGGTCCGGGCTCGGCGAGCGCCCGGGGGTGCACCAGCACGCGGTGGGAGGCCGTGGGTCCGTCGCGGTCGGCCGGGTCGCGCGGCACCGGGATCGTGACGGCGTCGAGCCGGTCCGGGTCGTCCACGGGCAGCCCCGGCACGGTGCCGAGGTAGGCGTCGTCGGCCAGCGCGTAGACCACCGCGCCGTGGGGTCGCGCCTGGGGCACCACGGCAGCGACGTCGTCGCGCCCCCTCCGGAACGAGTCGAGCAGCTCGTCGGCGTGGACGACGGTGCCGGAGTCGAACACGCCCAGCACGCCGGGTTCCTCCCTCACCTCCACCGCACCGAGGTCCCACGGCTGCGGCTGGGGGGCGGTGCTCGGCCTCCCACGCCCGGTCGGTGGTCGAGGTGACCAGCCAGCGCCGGCCGTCGCGGGCTGGCGCGAACCGGTAGCGGTCGCGGGTCACGACCGGCGCGACGTCGTACCCCTCCAGCTGCAGCCGCACCTCGACCTCGGCCCAGACCGCGTCGCCGTCCTCCTCGAGCGAGTCGGTGTCCAGGTCGAGCCGCAGCGTCGCCAACGGCAGCTGCGCGAGGTTGTCGAAGTACGTCGCCTGCGCGGCGGCGAAGCGTGGCCGCTGGTGGGCGACCGTGCGCCGGAACCGTCGCTCGTCGCCGGTGCGCAGCGCCCGGGCGCGCTGGCCCAGGGTGCGGGAGATCGCCGTGACGGCCTCGGCCGCGGGGTCCGGCTCGGGCACGGGGTCGTCGCCGCAGGCGGCGACCGTGGGGCCCAGGAGCAGGAGCAGTACGGCGAGCGGACGGTGCCTGCGACGGGCGTCAGCGCGTCCCGTCGACATCGAGCAGCGTCCGGTCGTCCGCCGCCGCATCCGCCGCCTTCCCGGTCACCTCGTGCACCACCTCGAGCGCGATCGCCTGCGCCGAGAGCCCGATCCGCTCGAGGATCACGCCACGCTTGGCGTGGTCGAGGAACTCCTGCGGGATGCCGTGCAACCGCACCGGCGTGCGGACACCCGCCTGGGCCAGCGTCTGGAGCAGCACCGCGCCGACGCCGCCGACCACCCCGTTGTCCTCGATCGTCACGACCAGCTCGTGCTCGGCCGCGAGCTCGACCAGCGCCGGGTCGACCGGCTTCACCCAGCGCGGGTCGACGACGGTGACGCCGATGCCCTGCGCGGCGAGCCGCTCGGCCACACCCACGGCGACCTGCGCCATCGCACCGACGGAGACCACCAGCACCTCGCGCCGGCCGTCGCGGACCAGCACGTCGCACCCGCCGGCACGGCCGACGGCCGCGACGTCCTCCGGCGGCGGCCCCTTGGGGAACCGGACCACCGTCGGCGCGTCGGCGACCTCGACCGCCTCGTCGAGCAGCTCCCGCATGCGGGTGACGTCGCGGGGCGCGGCGAGCCGCAGGCCGGGGACGACCTGGAGGATCGACATGTCCCACATGCCGTTGTGGCTCGCGCCGTCGTCGCCGGTCACGCCAGACCGGTCGAGCACGAACGTCACGCCGCAGCGGTGCAGCGCGACGTCCATCAGGACCTGGTCGAACGCCCGGTTGAGGAACGTCGCGTAGACGGCGACGACCGGGTGCAGGCCGCCCATCGCGAGCCCGGCCGCGGAGGTCGTCGCGTGCTGCTCGGCGATGCCGACGTCGAAGGTGCGCTCGGGAAACCGGGACTCGAACTTGTCGAGGCCGACCGGGTGCATCATCGCGGCGGTGATCGCCACCACGTCGGGGCGCCGGGCGCCGATCTCGACGATGTGGTCGGCGAAGTGGTCGGTCCAGATCCGGCCCTTGGGCTTCTCGGCCCCGGTCTGCACGTCGAACGGCCCGGGAGCGTGGAACTGGTCGGCCTCGTGCCGCTCGGCAGGGTCGTAGCCGAACCCCTTGCGGGTCATCGTGTGCACGATGACCGGCCCGCCGAACCGCTTGGCCTGCTCGAGCGCCTGCTCGACGGCGGTCCGGTCGTGACCGTCGATCGGACCGACGTACTTGAGCCCGAGGTCCTCGAAGAGCCCCTGCGGCGCGAGGGCGTCCTTGAGGCCCTTCTTCACCGCGTGGAGCGCGTCGTAGGCCGTCGGTCCCACGCCGGGGACGGCGTTGAGGCGCTTCTTGACCAGGTCGAGCACCTGCTCGTAGCGCGGGTTGGTGCGGAGCCCGGCGAGCGCGGTCGCGAGACCGCCGATCGTGGGCGTGTAGGAGCGCCCGTTGTCGTTGACGACGATGACGAGGCGGGGAGTCCTTGGCGATCGCGATGTTGTTGAGCGCCTCCCAGGCCATGCCGCCGGTGAGGGCGCCGTCGCCGATCACGGCCACCACGTGGCGGTCCTCGCCTCGGATCCGGTAGGCCTTCGCCAGGCCGTCGGCGTAGGACAGCGCGGTCGACGCGTGCGAGTTCTCGACCAGGTCGTGCTCGGACTCCGCCTGGCTCGGGTAGCCACTGATGCCGCCCTCGCGCCGGAGCGTGCCGAAGTCCTGGTGCCGGCCGGTCACGAGCTTGTGGACGTAGGACTGGTGGCCGGTGTCGAAGACCACCTTGTCGGTGGGCGAGTCGAAGACCCGGTGGATGGCCAGCGTGAGCTCGACGACCCCCAGGTTGGGACCGAGGTGGCCGCTGTTGGTGGCGACGGTCCGGATCAGGACGTCGCGGATCTCTGCCGCGAGGGCGGTCAGCTCGTCCTCGGACAGCCCGCGGAGGTCGCGGGGCGCGGTGATCTGGTCGAGGACGGACATGCCGACGAGTTTAGGTGGTCAGAGGGCGTAGACCGCGATCGCGGGCTCGTGCAGGCTGCCCATCCAGACCCTTCCGTCGAACTCCCGCACCCCGGTCACCATGTGGTAGCCGGCACCGCCGTGGTCGTCGGGCCGGACGTCGACGTCGTGCACGAGCGCGCCGGTGTCGTCGTACGCCTGCACCCGCACGGTCCGCTTCGGCTTCGGCTGCAGGCGCGCCGGGACCCGGGTCACCGCACGGCGCAGCGCCATCGGCGCGCGCTGCAGCCGCTCGACCACCGGGTCGGTGGGGCTGGCGATGGTGACCCAGATCAGGCCGTCGCTGCCCCGGGCGATGTTGTCGGGGTAGCCGGGCAGGTCGGTGCACAGCTTGTCGCGCATCCCGCGCCGCTCCTCGGTGAGCCAGTGGCGCACCACGGTGCGCGCCCCGGTCTCGGCGACCGCGACGTAGGACTCGTCCGCGGCCAGCGCCACCCCGTTGGCGAAGGCGAGGCCGGTCAGCACCACCGAGACGGTGCCGTCGGGGTCGAGACGCAGCAGCCGGCCGGTGCGGGTGTCCTGGACGAAGTCGTCCTTCCACCGGTCGATGCCGTAGCGGGTCGAGGAGTCGCTGAACCAGACCGTGCCGTCGCGGGCGATCGCGGCGTTGTTGCAGAACTTCATCGGGTCGCCGGCCACGCTGTCGGCGATCGCCTCGACCCCGCCGCGGCGGGGGATCGACCCAGAGCAGGCCGCGCCGCGCGTCGCAGACGAGGAGCCGGCCGTCGGGGGGCGACCTCGATGCCGAGCGGCCGGCCGCCGGTGTGGGCGACCCGGTCGATCCGGCGCCCGTCGTGGGAGACCCGGAACACGGACCCGTCGGCGGTGCCGGTGAACACGGCGCCCGCGTCCGGCCCGTCGGTGGCGACGACGACGTCCTCGGCGCCGTCGGCGGGCACGGGGTGGACGGCGAAGCTCACGACACCAGCTCCCCGGTAGCGGTCGGAGGCGAGGAAGCGCGGCAGGATCTGGCCGGCCGCCTGCGTGAGCGGCAGGTCGGTGGCCCGGTCGGGGTCGACGAAGACGATCTGCCGGCCCTCGCCGACCACGACGTCGTCGTCGCCGAGGTCGGTCGGGGCGACGTAGACCCGGACGGAGTCGTGGGTGCCGTAGGCGGCGTGGAACACCCGGAACTCCTGCCACAGCGGCAGCGCCGGCGGCGCCAGCCGGATGCCGGTCTCCTCCTCGAGCTCCCGGTAGGCCGCGTCGTCGGGGTCCTCCCCCGCGTCGACGTGGCCGCCGACGAAGCCCCAGCGCCCCGGGTCGATCAGCGGGTGCTCGTCACGCTCCTGGAGCAGGAGCCGCCCCTCCGGGTCCACGAGCAGGACCGATGCGAAGCGGTGCATCCGGTCACCGTAGCGGAGCCGGCCGGGTACGCCGTCCCGCAAGACTCCACGGCAGGCGCCGCGGGTGCCACGATGGGGCCATGCCCGACCTGATCGGCCGCGACGAGGAGCTGGCGGTGCTGGAGGAGCAGCTCGCCGGCGCCGAGGACACCGGGCGCCGGGTCGTGCTGGTCGCCGGGGGAGGCCGGGCTCGGGAAGACCGCCCTCGTGGACCGCTTCGCCCTCCGCCTGCGCGACCGGCCGGCGCGCGTCGGCGTCGTCCGTGGCCTCTGCGTGCCGATGGGCGAGTCAGGTCTGCCGTTCGCGCCGGTGCTCGGGGTGCTGCGGTCGCTGGAGGACCTGCACGGCGGCGACGCCCTGGCCGCGTGGGCAGCGGGCGGCCGTGACGCCCTCGCCACGCTCCTGCCCGAGCTGCGGGACCCGGCGGGCGCCGCACCCGCCGGCGACCTGCAGCTGCAGCTGTTCGAGGCGGTCGTCCGGGTGCTGCGGGGTGCCGCCGGGGTGCGGCCGCTGGTGGTCGTCGTCGAGGACGTCCACTGGGCCGACGGGTCCAGCCGCTCGCTCCTCCAGTTCGCCGCCCGCACCCTCGGTGATGCGCCGGTGCTGCTGGTGCTCACGTTCCGCCCCGACGAGGCCAGCGGCGCACGGCAGCTCCGCGGGATGGTCGACGACCTCGCGCGACTGCCCGGCGCCGTCCGGCTGCCGCTGCGCCGGCTCGACCGTCGCGAGGTGGCTGCGCTGCTCGCGGCGCTGGACGGCCGGGCGCCCGGCGCCGCCCGCATCGACGACGTACGACGGCGGAGCGACGGGGTCCCGCTCTACGTCGAGGAGCTCGCGGCGATCGCACCGGGGCGGCGGGAGCTGCCGGCGTCGCTGCGGGGCGCGCTCGAGGCACGCACCGGCCTCCTCCCGGAGGAGGCTCGTCCCACGTTGGCCCTCGCCGCCGTGGCGGGACCGAGGGTGCCGCACGCGTTGCTGGTCGAGGCCACCGCCGAGCCGACCGCCGTGGACGACCACCTGCGCGCCGCCGTCGACGTGGGGCTGCTGCGGGTCGACGACGACAGCCTCGCCTTCCGCCACGCCCTCTTCGCCGAGGCGGTGTACGCCGACCTGCTCCCGGGCGAGCGGACCCTGCTGCACGCGCGGCTCGCCGACGCGCTGGAGCGCCGCCCCGACCTGGCCCGCGGCACCGCCGACCACGCGGTCGCGTTGCACCGCCTCGCCGCCGGCGACGCCGACCGGGCGTTCGGGGCGGCGGTGCGCGCGATGCGGTCGACGACCGTGGCCCACGCCGAGACGCTGGCGATGCACGAGCGGGTCCTGGAGCTGTGGAACGGCGTCGAGGACCCGGAGGGAGCGGCCGGGCCCCGGGTGGAGGTGCTGACCGGAGCGGCGCGCAGCGCCCGCCACGCGGGCGACTACGACCGGGCGCTCGAGCTGGTGGGCGAGGCGCTCGAGGTCGGTGGTGCCGACGACGCCGCCGGCCGGGCCGACCGCCTCCTCCTCCGTGCCCTGCTGCTGCTCGACTCCCTGCGCCCCGGCGCCGAGGCCGACCTCGCACTGGCCGAGGAGCTGCTCCCCCGGGTGGCCGACCCGGCCACGCGGGCGGAGCTCCTCGAACGGGCGGCGCGGATGCGGCTCAACCTCGGCGCCGACCCGCTGCCCGCGGCGCGCCGGGCGGTCGCGGCCGCCCGTGCCGCCGGCGCGCGGGCGACCGAGGCCGACGCACAGGTCACCCTCGGCAGCGCCCTGGTGGCGGAGTGCGAGGACGTGGCGGGCATCGCCGAGCTCGAGGCCGCCGTGGGCGCGGAGGCCGCCGGCGTCCACACCCGTCTCCGCGCGCAGCTCAACCTCTCCGACTCACTGCACCTCACCGGGCGCTACCAGGAGGCGGTCGACGTCGCCCCTCGCCGGCCACCGCGAGGCCGCGGCGCACGGGGTCGAGCGGTCGTTCGGCACCTACCTCGCCGGCAACGCCGCGGAGTCGATGCTCGCCACCGGCAACTGGTCACGCGCCGCCGACCTGCTCGCCGAGGCGGTGGCCCCTCGACCCGCCGTCCAGCCACCGCACCCACCTCGAGCTGCTCCTCGCCTGGCTGCTGACCTACCGCGACGAGCTCGACGCAGCCGAGGAGGTCCTGGACGAGCACCGGCACCTCATCGCGCTCGGCAAGCCGGCACCACAGTTCGTCGCCCAGGTGATGCGCGTCGACGCCGAGAACGCGGTCCTGACCGGGCGGCCGCAACGGGCGTGGCGCGACGTCGAGGTCTACCTCGCGCACCCGGCGTACTTCGACCCGCCGCGGATCTGGCCGCTGCTCCCGGTCGCGGCCGCGGCCGCCGCCGCCCTCGACGCATCGCGACCCCGCCGGCCGCACCAGCATCGTGCGCGAGCTGCTGACCACGACGAAGGCGAACCGGATGGGAGTGGTGTGGCGGACGCTGGCCGAGGCCGAGCTGGTCGACGACCGCGACGCGTGGACGTCCGCGGTCGGGCTGCTGACCGACGCTCCCGCGCCGGTCCACCTGGCGCCGTACGCCCAACTGCGGCTGGCCGGGCACGTCTCGGCGGCCCGGGACCGGCAGGCGCTCCGCGACCTGGTCGCCGGGGCGGGCGAGGCGGCCCGGGCGATCGGGGCGCGGCTGCTCGTCCGCCGACTCGCGGCGCTCGCCCAGCGGGCCGGGGTCGCGCCGGCCGACGGCGCGTCCGTCGACCGGACGCCGCTCGCAGCGCTGACCGCTCGCGAGACGGAGGTGCTGCGCCTGGTCAGCCGCGGTCTGTCCAACAGGGAGATCGGCGGCGAGCTGTTCATCAGCACCAAGACGGCGAGCGTCCACGTCTCCAACATCCTCGCCAAGCTCGGCGCAGCCGGCCGCGCCGAGGCGGCGGCGATCGCCGTCCGGCACGGACTCCTCGCCGACGCCGACCCGGTGCCCTGAGCCGTGTGGGGGCCACGGCGACCTGGGGTCAGCCCGGCAGGAAGCTGAGCCGGACTTCGCGGTCGTGGTTGTCGACGTTGAGGTCGACCAGGCACACGCTCTGCCACGTCCCGAGGGCCAGTCGGCCGCCGAGCACCGGAACCGTCGCGTACGGCGGCACCAGCGCGGGCATCACGTGGGACCGGCCGTGCCCGGGCGACCCGTGCCGGTGCCGCCAGCGGTCGTCGGCCGGCAGCAGGTCCGCCAGCGCCGACAGCAGGTCGTCGTCGCTGCCCGCTCCTGTCTCGATGATCGCGATGCCGGCCGTCGCGTGCGGCACGAACACGTGCAGCAGTCCGTCGCCCTCCCCCGCCACGAACGCCTCGCAGTCGCGGGTGATGTCGAGCACGACGTCCTCGCCGCCCGTCCGGAAGTGCTGGGTCTCCGATCTCATGGGGTCGATCGTGTCAGCGGCGGGGGCCGACGGCACGGCGTCGACGTCGGCCGGTGCCAGCCACCAGCCGCCTAGCGTGCGCTCCACCGGCACCAGGTGCCGGCCCAGCGCACCCCAACGCCCCGTCCCCCACTCCCGGCACGCCGAAATCCAGGTGCGCCGACCGCGGCGGACGACCTACGGTCGGCGCATGACTACGTACTTCGTGATGGTGCGTCGTGTCCGGGCAGCGGACGCGGCGGGAGTGGGGCTGGCACCCGCTTCGTGCTGAGTGGGCCGAGCGGGTCGTCCGGGGACGCGGGCGTCCGGCCCGGTGACCTGGTGCTCGACATCGGGGCCGGTCGGGGTGCGCTCACGAGGCCGTTGCTCGAGGCCGGTGCGCGCGTCGTCGCCGTCGAGCTGCACCCGGGGCGGGCGGCCGAGCTGAGGTCGCGGTTCTCGGAGCAGGGCGTGCGCGTCGTGCGCTGCGACCTGCGCGAGCTGCGGCTCCCGAGGCGTCCGTTCCGGGTGGTGGCGAGCCCGCCGTACTCGGCGACGACCGACGTGCTCCGGCTGCTGCTCCGCACGGACCGGCTGCTCGCGGCGCACCTGGTGCTGCAGCGTGCGGCGGCGCGGCGGCTGCTCGAGCGGCCGCCGGGCGGGCGGCACGCGCACCGTTACGTCCTCGCGCTCGGCCGTCCGGTCCCCCCGGACGGCGTTCCGGCCGGCGCCGCGGGTCGACTCGGTCGTCCTGCGCGTCGGGCGCCGCTCCGGCGGGTGAGACGGACCATCTACGGTGACCCCATGCTCGTCGCCTTCTCGATCTCCCCGTCCGGTGCTGCCGACGAGTCCGGCAGCGTGTCCGAGGCGGTCGCCGCCGCGGTGCGTGTGGTCCGCGAGTCCGGGCTGCCCAACGAGACCAACGCGATGTTCACCAACATCGAGGGCGAGTGGGACGAGGTGATGGACGTCGTGAAGCGGGCGGTCGACGCCGTGGCCGCCGTGTCGCCACGGGTCGGGCTGGTGCTGAAGGCCGACATCCGCCCCGGCTACACCGGACAGCTCACCGCCAAGGTCGAGCGGGTGGAGCGGGCGCTGGAAGCCTGATGTCCTACCCCCCGCCACCGCCGCCACCGCCCGGTGGGTTCCCACCCCAGGGCCCGCCGCCCGGGCCGCCTCCGGGCCTCCCGCCGCAAGGACCGCCGCCGTACCCGCCGTACGGCCCGCCGTCGATGCCGTCCATGCCGCCGCCTGCCGCACCGCCGCGCCGGCGCCGCGGCGCGCTGCCGGTGGTCGTCGCGGTCGTCGCGGCCCTCGTGGTGGTGGCAGGTGCGGTCGTCGTGCCGCTGGTGGTGCTCGGCGACGACGACGACCGCCCCAGCGACCGGTCCCCGTCCGCGTCCGGCTCGGACGAGGAGGAGGTCGACACCAGCAACCTCGACCTGGTCGAGGAGTACGACGACCTCGACCCGTCGCACGTGACCGAGGACGTCGACTACCCGCAGGTGCCGCCGGTCGGCGGACCGCACTGGGCGGAGTGGCTGGAGTGCGGGGTCTACGACCACCCGGTGCCCGACGAGAACGCCGTGCACGACCTCGAGCACGGCACGGTGTGGATCACCTACCGCGACGACCTGGTCGACGACGCCGGCGTGGAGGCGCTCGGCGAGCAGCTGCCGACCAACGGCATCCTCTCGCCGCACCCGGACCAGGAGGCGCCGGTCGTGGTCACGGTCTGGGGCCGTCAGCTCGCGCTGCTCGGTCCGGACGACCCGCGGCTGGCGCTGTTCGTCGAGGAGTACGGCGCCGGCGAGACCGCTCCGGAGCCGTGGGCGTCATGCGCCGGCGGGACGGCCGCCGCCGACGGCGTCGTGGTCTGAGCGTCGACGGCGCCCGGGTCAGAAGACCTGGTACTCCCCCGGCGTGAGGAAGAACCCGGTGCGGGCCCCGGTGTCGACGCAGGTGACGCCGGCCTGCTCGACCGCGCAGCGCGCCGAGCCCGACTCGACCACGGTGCCCGGCCGGGCCACCCGGGCGCCGGGCTCGCGGATGGTGTCGGTGTTGCAGACCGGCTGCGCCCGGCCGTCGAGCGTCTCGATCCGGCCGACGCCGTTGGTGGCGCCGCCCCCGCAGTAGGACTCCTCCTCGACGAAGCCGGTGCGCAGCTCGCACGACGGGCCGATGACCGCGTCGTCGAGGAGGCAGTAGACGAGGTCGCGCGGCGTGGCGAACCGCGGCGCCGACACCGGCGCGGCAGAGACCGCGACCCGCTCGATCCGCGCGACCGCCTCGACGTACGTCGTCGGGCCGGTGCCCTGCTCCGGCTGGGCGGTGCGGGTCCCGGTCGGCGACGCGGGCGCGTCGGTGGTGGTGCCCGTCGTCGGCGGAGCGGTCGTCGTCGGCGTCGTCGGCGCCGTGGAGGTCGCCGTCGACGACTCCGTGGCGCCCGACGTGGAGGGCGTCGGCTCGTCGGCCGGCGACTCGTCCGCGGAGGCCGACGGGAGGGTGGTCACCGTCGGGACCTCGCTCGCCGACCCGCCGTCGGACCCGCACCCGGCGAGGGCCGGGGCGAGTCCGACGGCGAGGGCGACGGTTGCCAGCAGCGTCCTGGGGCTCATGCGGTCATGGTCCCAAGCCACCGCCGGGGAGCGGCTCAGCCGCGCCGCAGGTTCCGCAGGACGTACTGCATGATGCCGCCGTTGCGGTAGTAGCCGGCCTCACCGGGGGTGTCGATCCGGACCACGGCGTCGAACTCGACGGTGCCGCCGTCGGCCTTGGTCGCGGTGACCTTCACCGTCCGCGGCGTGGTGCCGTCGTTGAGGGCGGTGATGCCGGCGATCGCGAACGTCTCCTCACCGGTGAGCCCGAGCGAGTCGGCGTTCTCCCCCTCGGGGAACTGCAGCGGGATGACGCCCATGCCGATCAGGTTCGAGCGGTGGATGCGCTCGTAGGACTCGGCGATGACGGCCTTCACGCCCAGCAGCGACGTGCCCTTGGCGGCCCAGTCGCGCGACGAGCCGGAGCCGTACTCCTTGCCGGCCAGCACGACCAGCGGCACACCCTGCTCCTGGTAACGCTCCGATGCCTCGTAGACGGTGGTCACCGGCGCGTCGTCCTGCGTGAAGTCGCGGGTGAAGCCGCCCTCGGTGCCGGGCGCGATCTGGTTGCGCAGACGGATGTTGGCGAAGGTGCCGCGGATCATCACCTCGTGGTTGCCGCGCCGCGAGCCGTAGGAGTTGAAGTCCCGCTGCTCGACGCCGTGCTCGAGGAGGTACTTGCCGGCGGGCGAGTCCTTCTTGATGGCACCGGCCGGGCTGATGTGGTCGGTGGTCACCGAGTCGCCTAGCTGAGCAGCACCCGGGCGCCCTCGATGTCGCTGACCGGCTCCGGCTCCTCCGGCATGCCGTCGAAGTACGGCGGCCGGCGGACGTAGGTCGACTCCGGGTCCCACTCGAACGTGTCGCCCTCGGGGTCGGCAGCGACTGCCACCGCTCGTCGCCCGCGAACACGTCGGAGTAGCTGGAGCCGAACATCTCCGCGGTGATCGCCTCGGCGATGACGGCCTCGACCTCGGCCGGCGACGGCCAGATGTCCTTGAGGAACACGTCGTTGCCGTCCTGGTCCTGGCCCAGCGGGTCGTTGAACAGGTCGACGTCCATCGAGCCGGCGAGCGCGTAGGCCACGACGAGCGGCGGCGACGCGAGGTAGTTCATCTTCACGTCGGGGTTGATCCGGCCCTCGAAGTTGCGGTTGCCGGAGAGCACCGAGACGACCGCGAGGTCGTGCTCCTGCACGGCCGCCGACACCTCGGGGATGAGCGGGCCGGAGTTGCCGATGCAGGTGGTGCAGCCGTAGCCGACGAGGTTGAACCCGAGCTTGTCGAGGTACGGCGTCAGCTCGGCCTTCTCGTAGTAGTCGCTGACGACCTGGGAGCCGGGCGCGAGGGGTGGTCTTGACCCACGGCTTGCGCTCCAGGCCCTTCTCGACCGCCTTCTTGGCCAGCAGCGCGGCGCCGATCATCACCGACGGGTTGGAGGTGTTGGTGCACGACGTGATGGCCGCGATGGTCACCGCGCCGTGGTCGAGGGTGAACGTGGTGCCGTCCTCGAGGGTCACCTCCACCGGCTGGCGCGGGCGGTCGTCGGTGGCGGTCTCGCCGTGCTGGTGCTCCAGCGGCCGGTCCTCCGGCGAGTCGCCGTTGTAGATGGCCGGGCTGTCGCTGGCGGGGAAGGACTCCCTGGAGGCCTCGTCCGCGCGGCCCTTGGGAATGGCGTACGCGTCGTCGACGTAGTCGAGCAGGGCGGTGCGGAAGCACGACTTCGCCTCGCTGACCGCGACCCGGTCCTGCGGCCGCTTGGGGCCGGCCAGCGACGGGACGACCGTGGCCAGATCGAGCTCGAGCTTCTCGGAGTAGCGCGGCTCGGCGTCCGGGTCGTGCCACAGGCCCTGGGCCTTGGCGTAGGCCTCGACCAGGGCCAGCTGCTCGTCGGAGCGGCCGGTGAGGCGCAGGTAGTTGACGGTCTCGTCGTCGATCGGGAACACGGCGATCGTGGAGCCGAACTCCGGCGACATGTTGCCGATCGTGGCGCGGTTGGCCAGCGGCAGCGCGGAGACGCCGGGCCCGTAGAACTCGACGAACTTCCCGACGACGCCGTGCTCGCGCAGCATCTCGGTGATCGTCAGCACCAGGTCGGTGGCGGTGGAGCCCTCGGGCAGGTCTCCGGACAGCTTGAACCCGACGACGCGCGGGATCAGCATCGACACCGGCTGGCCGAGCATCGCGGCCTCGGCCTCGATGCCGCCGACGCCCCAGCCGACCACGCCGATGCCGTTGACCATCGTGGTGTGCGAGTCGGTGCCGACGCACGTGTCGGGGTAGGCCTGCAGGACCCCGCCGACCTCGCGGGTGAAGACGGTGCGGGCCAGGTGCTCGATGTTGACCTGGTGCACGATGCCGGTGCCCGGCGGGACGACCTTGAAGTCGGAGAACGCGGTCTGGCCCCAGCGGAGGAACTGGTAGCGCTCGCGGTTGCGCTCGTACTCGATCTCGACGTTGCGCTCGAACGCCTCCGGGGTGCCGAACACGTCGGCGATGACGGAGTGGTCGATCACCATCTCGGCGGGCGCGAGCGGGTTGATCCGCGACGGGTCGCCGCCGATCTCGGCCATCGCCTCCCGCATGGTGGCGAGGTCGACGACGCACGGGACGCCGGTGAAGTCCTGCATGATCACCCGCGCGGGGGTGAACTGGATCTCCTTGTCGGGCTGGGCGTTTCTCGTCCCACCCGGCGAGGGCCTCGATGTCCTCGGCCGTGATGTCGGCGCCGTCCTCGGTGCGCAGGAGGTTCTCCAGCAGCACCTTCAGGGAGAACGGCAGCGACGCCTGGTCGAGGCCCTCCCCTGGACCGCGTCGAGGCGGAAGATCTCGTACGCCTTGCCATTGACGTCCAGGGTGCTCCTGGCGCCGAAGCTGTCCCGGCTCTTGGGGCTCTCGGGGCTGGTCATCCGCGTCTCCGTCCTCTTCGACTGCTCGGGGTCTCACGACCGGTCCGTCACCCTCATCCTGCCGCCGCGGTGGTCGCGGCGCCCAGTGAGGCAGTCCTAAGTCGGACTCCCGAATCTCTTGATATCAAGATACACGGTGTCGAGGTGGTTCTCCACCCGACCCGCTCACGCCACGACGGTGTCCTCGGCGAACTGCGTCCGGTACAGCTCCTCGTAGCGGCCGCCGGCGGCGAGCAGCTCGCCGTGCGTGCCGCGCTCGACGACCCGGCCGTCCTCGACGACGAGGATCTGGTCGGCGGCGCGGACGGTCGACAGCCGGTGCGCGATGACGAGCGCCGTGCGCCCGGCCAGCACCTCGGCGAGGGCGGCCTGCACGGCGGCCTCCGACGTCGAGTCGAGCGACGCCGTGGCCTCGTCGAGGACGACCACCCGCGGCCGCTTGAGCAGCAGCCGGGCGATCGTCAGCCGCTGCCGCTCGCCGCCGGACAGGCGGTAGCCGCGCTCCCCCACGACCGTCTCGATCCCGTCGGGCAGCGACCGCACGAGGTCGGCGAGGCGCGCCCGTTCGAGGGCGTCCCACACCTCCTCGTCGCTCGCCCCCGGCCGCGCGAGCAGCAGGTTGCCGCGGATCGTGTCGTGGAAGAGGTGTCCGTCCTGGGTCACCATGCCCACCGCGCCCCGGATCGCCGCGGCCGACAGCTCGCGGACGTCGACCCCGGCGAGCCGGACGGCGCCGGTGTCGACGTCGTAGAGCCGGGAGACCAGCTGGGCGATCGTCGACTTGCCGGCGCCCGAGGACCCGACGAGGGCCACCACCTGGCCCGGCTCCGCGCGCAGCGACACCCCGTGGAGGACCTCCTCGCCCCCGCGGGCGTCGAGGGTGGCCACCGACTCCAGCGAGGCGAGCGAGACCTGCTCGGCCGAGGGGTAGGAGAAGCGGACGTCGTCCAGCTCGACCGCCACCGGGCCGCCGGGCAGCTCGCGGGCGTCGGGCCGGTCCTCGATCAGCGGCTCCAGGTCGAGGACCTCGAAGACCCGCTCGAAGCTCACGAGGGCCGCCATCACCTCGACCCGGGCGGTCGCGAGGGCCGTCAGCGGCGCGTAGAGGCGGGTGAGCAGCAGCGACAGCGCGACCACGTCGCCGGCGTCGAGCCGGCCCGCCAGCGCGTAGTAGCCGCCCAGTCCGTAGACCAGCGCCACCGCGAGGGCGGAGACGAGCGTCAGCGCGGTGACGAACGTCGTCTGCACCATCGCGGTCCGTACGCCGATCTGGGCGACCCGCCGCGCCCGCGCGGCGAACTCGGCCGACTCCTGCTCCGGGCGTCCGAACAGCTTGACCAGCGTCGCACCGGGCGCCGAGAACCGCTCGGTCATCTGGTTGCCCATGGCGGCGTTGTGGTCGGCCGCCTCGCGCTGGATGCCCGCGAGCCGGTTGCCCATCCGACGCGCCGGCACCACGAAGACCGGCAGCAGCACCAGCGCGAGTAGGGTCACCCGCCACGAGATGCCGAGCATCACCACGAGCGTGAGCACCAGCATCACGAGGTTGCCCACCACGCCCGACAGCGTGGTGCTGAACGCGCGCTGGGCGCCGATCACGTCGTTGTTGAGCCGGCTCACGAGCGCGCCGGTGCGGGTGCGGGTGAAGAACGCGACCGGCATCCGCTGGACGTGGTCGAAGACCGCCGTCCGGAGGTCGAGGATCAGGCCCTCCCCGATGCTCGCCGAGAGCCAGCGCGTGACGAGGCCGATGCCGGCGTCGACGACCGCGACGCCCGCGATGACGAGCGCGAGGGTGACGACGACGCCCGACTGCTCCCCCCGCGACGATCGCGTCGACCACCCGGCCGGCGAGGACGGGCGTGGCCACGGCCAGCGCCGCACCGGCGACGCTCAGCACGAGGAAACCGACCAGCTTGCGCCGGTGCGGCCGGGCGAAGCCGAGGATCCGCCGGGCGGTCGCGGCGCTGAACGCACGCCGCTCGTCGGGCGCACTCATCCGCCGGTAGACCTGGTTCCAGGCGATCGACTCCATGCTCATGCCCGCGCTCCGTCCCGTCCGTGTCCTCGACCGCGGCACCGCCACCGGCGCCGGCTCCGTCGACAGTAGGACTTCAAGTCGGCTTGAAGACAACTTGTTCCCCTCTGGCCCAGCTCCTCGCCCATCTTCTTGGCCAGGCGTGTCGCGCGGCCTTAGGTTGCTGTCCCTCATGCGTGCGACGGTCCGGGTGTACTGGCGGCTCCTGGTCGCCGGGTTCCGCCGCCAGTCGGCGTACCTGCTCGCCGCGTTCGGAGGCCTGGTCGCCAACACCACCTTCGGCCTGCTCAAGGTGGCGATCCTGTTCGCCACGGTCGAGGCGGCGGGCGGCGAGCTGCAGGGGTACGACGTCGCGCTGATGAGCACCTACATCTGGGTGTCGCAGGGCCTGCTGGGCTCGGTCAACCTGCACGGCGGCACCGAGATCGCCGAGCGGATCAAGACCGGCGACGTGGCTGTCGACTTCCTCCGCCCGCTCGACGTGCAGGCGGCGTCGGTCGTGACCGAGGTCGGCCGCTCGCTGTTCTCCCTGATCCCCCGCGGCATCCCCTCGGTCCTCATCGGCGCCCTCGTCGTCGGCATGGCGGCGCCGGCGAGCCCGCTCGCCTACCCGCTCGGTGCGCTGAGCGTCCTCCTCGGCATCACGCTGTCGGCCGCGACCGTCTACCTGCTGGTCGCGGCTCCCGGGTTCTGGCTGGTCGAGACCCGCGGCCTGCAGGTCCTCTACATGGTGGTGTCGGGCTTCCTCGCGGGGCTCTTCGTCCCGGTGTGGCTGTTCCCCGGCTGGCTGCAGACGGTCGCGGAGGCGACGCCGTTCCCCGCGATGCTGATGTACCCGGTCGACATCCTGTCCGGCCGCGCCGACGTCACCGCCGCGCTGGCCCTGCTCGCCGGCCAGGCCGCCTGGCTGGCAGGCGTGCTCCTCCTCGGGCAGGCGCTCACCCGCGCGGGCCGGCGGCGGCTGGAGGTGCAGGGTGGCTGACACCGCGGCGCTCCGGTCTCGCCTGCGCCCCTACCGCACGGTCCTGGCCTCGCGGGCCCGGGCCCAGCGGTCCTACCGGGCCAGCTTGCGCTCGACCTGCTCAGCTCGGTGCTGGTCGGCGTGGTCGAGCTGGCCGAGGTGTGGGTGCTGTTCCACAACGTGGTCGAGCTCGGCGGCCTGGAGTTCACCCAGATCCTGCTGGTCTTCGGGCTGGCCGACCTGTGCTTCTCCCTCGCCGACCTGTCCTTCGGCCACTGCGACCGGCTGCCGACGTACCTGCGCAACGGCGCCCTCGACGTCTTCTACCTGCGCCCCCAGCCGCTGCTCCTCCAGCTCATCACCAGCGACGTCTCGCTCCGCCGGCTGGCCCGCGCCGCGGTCGGCGCCACGGCCCTGGTGGCCGCGCTCGTGCTCAACGACATCGACTGGAGCGCCGCCCACGTGCTGCTGCTGGTGCTCGCCCTGGTCAGCGGCTACGCCACGTTCGCCGGGATGTTCGTGTGGGCGGGTGGCGCGCAGTTCTTCCTCATCGAGGGAGCCGAGACCACCAACGCCTTCGTCTACGGCGGCCGCTACGCCGCCAGCCAGCCGGCGTCGGTGTGGAACCGTCCGCTCTGGGCGGTCTTCGGGTTCTTCTTCCCGATGGCGTTCACCGGCTTCCTGCCGGCGCTGACTCTGCTCGGCCTCGACGGCCCCGGGTGGCTGCCTGGCTGGCTGGGCTGGTGTGCGCCGCTCGCCGCGGCGTGGACGTGGCTGCTGGCGCTGCTCAGCTGGCGGTTCGGGGTCAGGCACTACCAGGGAGGCGGCGGATGAGCGACCCGATCATCAGGACCCACGGCCTGACGCGCGACTTCCGGGTCCGCGACGGCCTGCGGCGACGCACGGTGCGCGCGGTCGACGACCTGAGCGTCGAGGTCGCCGCCGGCGAGGCGGTCGGCTACATCGGCGCCAACGGCGCCGGCAAGTCGACGACGATCAAGATGCTCACCGGCATCCTCGTGCCGACCAGCGGGTCGGTCCTCACCTGCGGGCTGCGCCCGGTGGCGGACCGGCGCCGGCTCGCGCGCGAGGTCGGCGTCGTCTTCGGGCAGCGCTCGCAGCTGTGGTGGGACCTCCCGGTCCGCGAGTCGTTCCGGATCCTGGCCGCGATCCACGACCTGTCCACGGAGGCGGAGCGGCGGCGGACCGACGAGCTGGTCGACCGGCTGGAGATGGCGGAGTTCCTCGGCACGCCGGTGCGTCAGCTCTCGCTCGGGCAGCGGATGCGCGCGGAGGTGGCGGCCGCGCTCCTGCACTCTCCGCGGCTGATCATCCTCGACGAGCCGACCATCGGCCTCGACGTGCTGTCGAAGCAGCGGCTGCGCGAGTTCCTCGTCGCCGAGCGCGCCAGCCACGGCACCACCCTGCTGCTCACCACCCACGACATGGGCGACGTCGAGCGGCTCTGCGGCCGGGTGCTGGTCGTCGACCGCGGCCGGCTGGCGTACGACGGCGACCTGCGGGGCCTCTCCCGCACCGTCGGGGCGGAGCGGGTGCTGGTCGTCGACCTCGCCGCGTCCACCGGCGACCTGACGGGCATCCCCGGCACCCGCCACCTCGCGTCCGAGGCCAACGGCCTGCGCCAGCGGCTCGCGTTCGACGCCGAGGCGACCACCGCCGCGCGCGTGCTCGCCGCGGTGTCCGAGCGCGCCGAGGTGCTCGACCTGACCGTCGAGGAGCCCGACATCGAGGACGTCGTCCGGCGGATCTACGCCTCCCGCCGGTGAGACCGCGAGAAGAATCTTCCGGTCCGGTGTCGTGCCGTGCCGGTCCCGTTCGTGGACAGGTCAGACAACAACCTCTGCCGAAGGAGAATCCGATGCGCACCCTGATCTACACCGCTTTCGTCTCGATCGACGGCGTCGTCGAGGGACCGGGCGGCGAGCCCGGCTACCGCAACAGCGGCTGGACCTTCGAGGGCATCGACTTCCTGCCGGAGGCCTACGAGCTCAAGGGCCGCGAGCAGGAGGAGGCCGGCGCGCTGATGCTCGGCCGGGTCAGCTACGAGGCGTTCTCGCCCGTGTGGCCGACGATGACCCAGGAGTTCCCGCTCTACAACGCGATGCCGAAGTACGTCGTGTCGACCACGCTCCGCGAGGACGACCTCGTCGACGGCTGGGGCGAGACCACCATCCTGCGGTCGCTGGACGACGTGGCGGCTCTCAAGGAGACCGACGGCGGCCCGATCTCGGTGCACGGCAGCGCGACCCTGGCCCGCGACCTCGCCGACGCCGGCCTCGTCGACCGCTACCATCTGCTCGTCTTCCCCGTCGTCCTCGGCGCCGGCAAGCGGATGTGGAGCGACACCGACAAGGACAAGCAGCCGCTCCGCGTCCTCGAGAGCGAGACCTACGCCAACGGCATCCAGAAGCTCGTCTACGAGGTCGTGCGCTGAGGCCGCCGACCCGGGGGGTGACCGGTCGGAGAGCGTCCTCATCCGCCCATCCTCGATCCGGGTTCGGCCGTGATCTCCAGCCGGGGCCAGTCGTGCAGGTCGCGCAGGAGCTGACGGTCGTGGGTGGCCACGACCACCGCGGCCTCGGTCCGGCGCACGGCGTCAGTGACCTCGTCGACCAGTCCCATCGACAGATGGTTGGTCGGCTCGTCGAGGATCAGCAGGTTGGGCCGGGCGGCCAGCTGCAGGGCCAGGTCGAGACGGCGTCGCTGTCCCTCCGACATCCGACCCACCGGCGTACGACGGGCCTCGGGGTCCAGCAGTCCGGTCGCGCCCAGCGGCACCAGGTCGCGCTCCCCGCTTCTCCCGCCATGGCGAGGCGCCCGACGTGTGTCTCGTACAGCTGCTCGGCGCGGCTGTCCGCCGGCCAGGCAGGCACCTCCTGCAGCAGTGCCGCCAGCCGCAGGCCGGAGAGGTGCCGGACCTCACCGGCATCGGGGGCGACCGCGCCGGCGAGGATGCCGAGGAGGGTGGACTTCCCGGCACCGTTCGCGCCGGTGACCAGCAGCCGGTCGCCGCCGGCCAGGTCCAGGGACACCGGCCCTGCGAGCCGGCCGGTGAGGCTCACGTCCTGGGCGCGCAGCAGCGGGACGCCGGCCCGGACACGGAGATCGGGCCAGCGCAGCCGCGGCGGCGGAACCGGGACGTTCACCCGGTTGGCGTCGAGGTCGTCCAGGGTGCGGTTGAAGGCGCGCACCAGGCCCGGTGCCCGGGACTGGCGCTGGTGCTTCCCGGTGCCCTTTGTCGGGCCGCCAACCGGTACTGAGCCGGTCGCGGGCCTGTCGCGCCGCCTCCTCGAGTCGCCGCTCCTCAGCGCGCTGCTCGGCGAAGTCCTGCTCCCAGCGGGTCCGCATCCGCTCCCGCGCTTCCCGCCACGCGTCGTACCCACCGGAGTGGAGGTGGGCTCGCCCGTCCTCGGCCGGGTCCAGGTCGAGGAACTCCCGGGCGACGTCGCGCAGCAACGCCCGGTCGTGGCTGACCACCACCACTCCACCGGGGTGGGCTCGCAACCGTTCGGTGAGGAACTCGAGCCCTGCCGCGTCGAGGTGGTTGGTCGGCTCGTCGAGCAGCAGGACGTCGTGCTGCGCGCCGAGCACGCACGCCAACCGGACCCGGTACCGCTGCCCCACGGAGAGCTGAAGCAGGGGCCGGTCGCGGTCGGTGCAGGCACCGAGCGCGGCCAGGGCGACGTCGACGCGCCGGTCAGCGTCCCAGGCGTCCAGGGCGGTGGCCGTCTCCAGAGCGGCGGCGTACACGTCGTCCGAGCCGGGTGCCCCGGCGACCATGAGCTCGGTGGCGTGGTCGAGCGCCCGCAGGGCCTCGTGTGAGGCGCGCAGCGCCTCGGCGACCAGGTCGCCAACGGTCTCGCTGCTGGCGGCTGCCATGGCCTGGCGGGCGAGGCCGAACGTCCCCACGCGGTGCACGCTGCCTTCGTCGGGCTGGAGGATGCCCGCGAGCACGTGCAGCAACGTCGTCTTCCCGCGGCCGTTCTCGCCGACGATCGCGAGCCGCGAGCGCGCGGTCACGGTCACGTCGAGGTCGGCGAACAGGGCGCGCCCGCCACGAGCGGCGGCCAGCGCGTCGCCCCTGATCTGGGCGTTCGCCCCGGCCGGGAGCGCGTTCCCCTGGTCATGGAGGACGGAGGGCACGGCGCCGCTGGAGGCGGTGTCAGCAGTGGGGTGGGATCGATGAGGAAAGGGGTGGACAAGGTGATGCTCCCAGCTCGAGTACGGAGCCGGGCGTGCGACGACGCCGCCCGGCGGAGGAGACCGGTACGGCGGGCAGGGGAGGACGAGGTCGGACTCGGTGCGCCGCCGTCAGCGGGCGGTGCGGAGCCTCATCGAAGCGACGCCGAAGAACGTCGCGGCTGCTGAGTGCATGCCTCCACCGTACGGGGGTCCGCGGAGCGCCGCTGCTCCTTTTCCGAGCACCCGCCTTCTCGGTCCGGGCCGGCGACGTCAGCGCGATTGGCTACCGTGACGAGACACCGATCACCGGCCGAGCCCGCCGACCCGCGAAGTGAGGAGCCCGTGACCGCCCGCCGCGCCTCGCTCCTCGCCCCCCTCGTGGCCGTCGCTCTGCTCGCCGCCGCGACCCCCGCGACGCCGTCCTCGACGAGTGCGGCGGGCCCGGACATCGGGGAGCTCGAGGCTGCGTCGACCAGCTCGCCGACCGTACGGCGGGTGGTCCAACCGGTCGGGGTGCCGGGCCGGTGGCGCCTGGTCTTCCGCGACGAGTTCGACGGCACGCGCCTCGACCTGGACAAGTGGCGGCCGAACTGGCTGGCCGGCTCGGACCGGGCGGTCACCAAGCCGGTCAACGACGCCGAGCTGTCGGCGTACGCCCCCGCCAGGTGCGCGTCGCCGACGGGACCCTGCGGCTGCGCGTCGTGAAGCGCGACATCCGGGACAACCGCGGCAGGAGGTACCGCTACGCGTCGGGGCTGGTGCAGAGCGCCCACGACTACCGGTTCCGTTACGGCTACGCCGAGGCGCGCCTGCACCTCGAGGCGAACACCGACCCGGAGCTCGGGAAGGTGGGCAGCTGCGGCCCCAACTGGCCCGCCTTCTGGCTCAACGGCGACGACAACCCCGAGGACGGCGAGATCGACGTGATGGAGTGCCTCGGCGCCGATGTCGGGTGGCACTACCACTGGTCCGAGGGCACCGGCGCCGGCTACCCGAGCGCTGGCGCGGCCGGATGCCGGGCGGAGGCGGCTGGCACACCTTCGGCGTGGACTGGCGGCCGGGCCGAGTGACGTTCTACTACGACGGCCGCAAGGTCGGCACGCACCGTCGCGGCGTCACCGGGTCGCCGCACTACCTCGTCCTCAACCACGCGATCAGCGGCACCAAGCGCAAGGTCCCCTCGACGCTCCAGGTCGCCTACGTGCGCGTCTGGAAGCGCGCGGCGTAGCCGGACGTCCGTGGTGCGTTCTGTGCGGGCTCGCCACCCTCGTTCCTTCCCAGCGTCGCGAGTCGCTGCCCGACGAGCTCGAAGGGGTCCGGGACGAGCGCGCAGAGGAGCGCGCGATCCCGGTAGTGACGCTCCGGCCCTGGCAGTGCGGTCGCCGCCGCCTTGCCGACGATCGCTGCCAGCAAGATGGGCCGCGGGATCGTGCCGCGGCGACCTGCGTGCACGACAGTGATCCCCTCCGCCCGACTCAGCGCCTGCGTGCCGCCGGGCACTTCGATGGTGCGGCCGGGCGGCGTCGTCGTCAGATCGGCCCGCTCCCCCCAGCCCTTCCGGTGCAAGGACGTCGATGACCACGGTCATGCGCGGGACCGTTCGCTTTGCCAGGCCGACAGCAGTTCCGCCAGACGCGCGGCACCCGCGGCGACGGCACGAGGCTCCACGCTCTCGAGAAGGTCGGCCGCGAGCACGGCGTCACCCACCCCGCCAGGCGCCAAGGCTCCGTCCCCCGCGAACGGCCAGACCTCCTTCGGGACACGGATCCTGAGATTGGGATCCGCCCCTTCGCGCAGAGCGAGTGACCGCGACAGCTCGGGCCAATGCGATTCCTCGACATAGAACTCGGGGATCGGATCCATCAGAGCAACGACGTCGAATCCGCGGCTCGCTACTTCATCCAGCCCAACAGCGCGAACTCCATCCGCTCGCTGGAGGCGCTGAACAGCTGCCGGGTGCGCGACGACGTCGAGGACGTTGCTGCGTCCGCGAAGGGCGGCACGCCAGCCGTCCGGTCCGGGATCGACCCGGGCAGCGAGATAACGCCGCACCTGCGAGCGCGCCGAGTCCGACAGCCAGCCCGCCTGCCCGCCATCGAGGAGGTCGAGCGCGGCCCACGCCCGCTTCGGCGCCAGCGGTCGACCCCCGGACGCGCCTGCTGCTCCAGCCGAGCTAGATCCTGAGACGAGACGAGCCAGGAGTTGCCCAAGCGGCGACCCCGCAGGCCCCCGAACGAAGCAGTTGCCTGACGCGAGATTCGTTGACCCCGAGTCGGCGTGACGCTTCCCTGACGCTGATCGCCATCGGTCTCATCTCCTTTAGAGAAGTATACCGTTAGCGGCATAGTTCCCGAAAGTCGCCCACGGCCTCTCGTGAAGGCCTCGGTGCGATTCGAAAAGCCCCAACCGAGCCGACGCTGAGCCTTCAGGCCGGGATATCAGAGGGCGGAGCCAAGGCCCCCGAATGCATCACCGCAGGTCAGAGGCGCTTTGCGTCAGTAGCGCAACGCACTCCACGTGGTGCGTCATGGGGGAAAACGCCGAGGGCCCTGAGCGTGAGCGCGGTCGTTTGCGGTTGACGGCGTTCATGAGAGGAAACAAGCCGCTGACCTGCGGGTTCATCGGCAGCGCCTCTGATCGCGTCGGGTCCTCTCTGCGACGCTCCGCGACTAATAGCGCGCCCAAAACGCGCTATCGACAGGGCCGATCCGAGGTTCACAAAGTGGCCCGCCTATGGCTCGACGCGATCACCCTGCAGGGCGTGGTGGCGAACTGGCAGACGTCCGTATGAGCGCCACCCACCCGCTCGCGAACTCTGTCCGATCCGCCGGACCGCCTGCATGCCACGCAGTTTCGGCTCGAGTGATGGGCGAGCGCGCGAACCGTCGGCTGATCGTTAGGGTGGCGCCCGAGTCTGGAACGTGCGGGGCACGTCGCGGAGTAGGCAGCGAGCGCCCGAAGGAGGGGATTTGAGCAGCAACAAGCAACGGAAGGCCCGCCGGAAGGCTGAGCGCGAGCATTGGGAGCGCGAACAGGCGCGGGTGGCCGAGCGACGTCGCCGGGTGCGTCTGGTTGGCGTCTTCGCCAGCGTCGGTGCGGTGGTAGTGGGCGTGGGGCTCGTGGTCGCGCTCACCGCTGGCGATGACTCCGACCAGAGCGCGGAGGACCAGGCAATCGAGGACACAGACCTTCTGGCCTCCGAGGCTGCCGCCGACGCACATGCCTCCGCGGCAGCCGAGGCCACGGCGGCCGGCGAGGTCCTGGCCGACGACTTCACCGTCGAGCCGGGCACACCGGTGGACAGCGGCCGCAAGCCGGCGCTAGACGACCGTCCCGTGGCCTGCGGGGGGAAGGTACCGGCCAACGCCGCTGCGACTCGGCCTCGCTATCCCGGTGGTCCGGCCGAGATGCTCGAGGAGGGCGTCGACTATGTCGCGGTGATAGAGACCTCCTGCGGCCCGATCACCATCGACCTGCTGGAGAAGGACGCGCCGGTGACGGTCAACTCATTCGTGTTCCTCGCCAGAGAGGGCTTCTACGACGGTCTCGAAGTGTTCCGCGACTTCGGGGGGATCACCGCGGTACAGACCGGGAGTGGCGACAACAGCGTTGGCTGGGATGTCGGATACCGGCTCCCCGACGAGCTGGAACGTGCTGAGCGCGAGGGCTATCCGATCGGGACAGTGACCACGGCCGGCGAGGGACCCTACACCGCAGGAAGCCAGTTCTACATCGCATACGGGACCTGGTTAGACGACGGCTTCCGGGACAACCGCATCCACACTACGTTCGGGCGGGTGCTGAGTGGCATGGAGGTCATCGACACCATGACGGCGATGGAGCGCGTGGGAATGGGCGGCGAGGCGTTCGCCGAGCGGCTGTTCATGGAATCGGTGACCATTCAGCAGCGCTGATCTACGTGAACACACCGTCGTCCTTGACCAGCCTGCGCCGGTTCAGAGGCCCCGTGATCGTGACGGTGCACGCCGCCGCGCATGACTATTGGTAGGGTCGGCTGACCGTGAGAGTGCAAGCTCCTTTAGCGAGGCCGACGCGACGCAACGGGCCGAGGTCGCACACGCCGTGACAGCGAACTTGATCGCATCCCACGCGAGCAACAGAACGACTACGTTGAGCCAGCCTGAGGCGCCGGCCTCGACCGCCAGGGTGAAGCGTCAGTACCAGGAAGGCGCACCCCACTGCAAGCGCGCCGACCACCACCGCCATGCGAAGCGTCGGCCTCGAGCCCCGGACGCGACGGATGAGGACGTTGGACGGCGCGTAGGCGTGCAGCAGCGCATGCCCCACGGTAACCAAGACGACGGCGGGGACCGCGATGAGCTGGAGCAACATGCACACCTCCTGGGCAGGCTGACACTCAAGCCGGTATCAGGCAGACCGTGAGTCCCACCCAACCGAGCCCCGCCTCTTGTGGATCGAGGCCGCGATGACGCGCCTATAGTGCGGAAACGGCGAGACCGTCGGCAGTTTGCCAGTGCCCGACCGGTAGCTCCGCTGCTGCGCCGTCCGCGGCACCTCGCGCGGCGTGCTGGGCACGTCGACGATCGGCCCGTTGGGCGTCGGTCGCCGCTCCTCCTCCGAGGGGCAAATCCGAACTGACCTTGTACCGGTCGCGATAGGCAGCCACCGCGACTACATCGGCCCGCCACGCGATCATGGCGGGTGGGTGAGCAGGCGACTCGCCCAATCGGCGCAGCCACACGGCGCCGTCCGAACTCGCAGCATCGACCAGCGCGGCAGCGCGCGCCTCGATGAGGTGCTTGCGCTCATCGATCGCCCGGCGGTTCTCGGCGGACATCGCCCCCAACGGCTCCGGGATGAGCCCTGCGATCAAGCGCGGGCGCAGCCGGCAGTTCCGGGCCGAGGACGCCGCTGCCTGTTCGAGCCGGTACCTAAGTATTGCGGCGACGTCGTCAGCATCGTCCAGTCCGTGCTGCCCAATCACACGCGGCACCAGCTTCTCGAGGTCGTGGTGGTAGGCCTCAGCCCTACGAAGAGACGTGGTGAGTGGCCCGAAGGCGCTCGACCGGACAACGGCATCGTGCTGCTCAGGCGTGAGACCGGACCGCCGGAGGAGTTCCACGAACCGGTGGCGTTGGGCGTCTGCCGCAATGGTCTCGAGTTCGGCGGCGAGGCGGTCGATGCCGCCATGGATCGCGTACTCGGCCTCCATCGTCTCGTGCGCGGACATGCTTGCGCCGCTGTGCTGGAGCACGCCGAAGAGCACAGTGCGAGCAGTGACGTCATCGGGCTCCGGAGTTGAGTGGCTATCGTCCGGCTGGTCGAGAGCCACATAGGCGATGTTCGACTCGCGGCCGCGGCTCATCGACACGTAGAAGTTCTCCCGGGTCGTTGAGGGTGTGACGACGACGTGGGAGGTGTCGACGGTGATGCCCTGGGCCCTGTGGGCGGTGACGGCGTAGCCGAGGTCTACGTACTCGGCGACGTACTCCGCGGGCAGTACTGCTTTGCCTCGACGTCGTGGATCGAGCCGGTCGACGAGCATCGAACCGTCGTGCCGGATGTCGACCACCCGCCAGCGGTCGCCGTTCTTGACCCAGCCGCCGCGAGAGGTCCGCAGGGTTCGCTCGTTGCGTCGGGTGATGACCACATCTCCGACCGAGACGCTGTTGCCGGCGGCCAGTGGGGATCTCACGACCGTCGACGGCGCCGTCGAGCAGCAGCCGTTCGGCGCGGGCCCGCTCGTTCAGGGCTCTCACGGCATGCGACGACTCGGTCACGAGGATGCTGGCCTTGCCGGCCCTGCAGTCTGCACGCCATGCCTCGTAGGCTCGGTCGAGCATCTCGTCGGTCAGCCCTTCGCGGACCCGCTTTGGCGGACGTACGTGGAGATGACCTCGACCTCACCTCGACGAAGGGCGAGGGAAGCGTGCTTCTCCCACTCGTTCACGAAGCGATGGATGTCGGTCAGCTTAGGGGCGTCGGTGCGGCGGTCGACAAGGAGGGCGAAGGCGCCCCCTGCTTCGACAGACTGAAGTTGATGCGGGTCACCGACGAGCAGGACCTTGGCCCCTGCGGCCGCTGCGATGCCGCTGATGCGGTCGAGCGTTGTCGTTCCCGCGAGCGTGGCCTCGTCGATGATCACCAACTGCCCGGCACGGAGATCCGTGCGTCCGTGGTCGTAGTCATGCAGCCACTTCGCCGTGTTGTCACAGGCGACCCCTAGGTCATCGGCCAGGGCCTGCGCAGCTGTCGCGGAGGGCGCCAGACCGATAACACTCCCCTGCCGGTGCTCGACGATCCACGCGGAGCGAAGGACGCGCATCGTTGTGGTCTTGCCTGCGCCTGCGGGACCGACCAGCAGGTCCACCTGACGACCGGACGAGGTGATGCCCTCGAGCGCGGTCCGCTGTTGAGTGCTGAATCGACCGTTCGAATGCCTCACCACGCGCGCCAGCGTGCTGCGGCGTACGGTCGGCGCGTCCGTCGCATCCGCCCGTTCCAGGAGACGTGCTTCTGCACCGATGATCGAGGTCGAGGAGTACTTGGCCGAGTGTCGCGGCCGAAAGACGCTCGTGCCGTCCTCTCGCTGGAAGCGGATCGGACTGCTCGCGAGCTCCGGCGGAGTCAGCGACACCGAATGACGCTGAGTCGCGTCGACCACCATCGCGACGACCTCCTCGCGGTCCGCGGTAGTCGCGAACCGGAGGTCCATCGTCTGCTTCGATGCCTCGGCCATGAGGTTCCAGTGGGTCCAGACCGCCCTCTTGACCTCGACAGCGGCCACGACGTCAGCGGCGATCGCCTCGATCGCGGCCAGAGGAACGTCGTGGACGGTGAGCGGAGCGCCAGCAGCACCAAGGATCGTTGCGGCCCACGCGGTTGCATCCCCACCTAGCCGCTCGGACGCGCGGCCTCGCCACTCGGCGGTCAGGTCAGCGAGCGACCGCAGCTCCTGGGTGGGCGGGTCGCCAGGGTCGCCTGGGCGCGCAACTCCACGATGGTCTTGGGCGACGGCATCCGACCGTGCCTTGCGACGTACTCAGAGATGAGCTCGTCCTTCTTGAACTCGATCTCGCGGCTCCGGCTCGAGAACTCTGCGATGAGCTCATCGCTGATGCCGGCGATCTCCCATTGCGGATTGCGGTCGGCGCCGCGTTGGCGGAGCTCCCACTCGACGCCGACGTCTCGGCTAAGCCGGTCGGCCAGCAGGGCGTTGTAGTGCGCCGACAGTCCCGTGACGGAGGGAGAACACCGGGCGGCCGTCGAGGCTGCGCCACCGACCGTCTATCACGGTCAGCACCTTGTTGGACACCACCACGTGGGTGTGGAGCTGTGGGTCTCCTGCGCGTGAATCGAAGTGGTCGTAGGCGACGGCGGCGACCCCCGCGACGCTGATCTGCGCCACGGCACCATCGCTGTCCGAGATGCCGGCCCTCGTCGCGGCCACCTCCCGCTCGAAGAAGGCGATGACGTCGGCGACGGCCGCATGATGCGCGTCTGCGATCCGGTCCTGCGTGGCCGCGTCCGCGACTGCCCACAGCACCGATACCGACTTGGGAACGCTGAAGGTGAGATCGAAGCCCGCCACGGCCTGGCGCATACCGGCAGCGGTCTCCTCGGCTTCGATCCGACTCGTTTCGGCCGCGCAGTCCTCCTCCGTCACCGCCGGATCGAGAGCCGCCACTCGCTCGTCGATCCGGTCCGCCAGGCGCTTATACGTCGGATACGCACGTCCGAGCTGCTCCCCAGTGATCGGGTCCCGCCCCATGCCGATCAGCAGCGCGAGCTGCTCCTCGGTCACCTGCATCCCCGCGGCCAGCTGACCGCTCCCCAGCGCACGGACTCCGGAGCCGAGCCAGCGGCCTGGCGGCGTACCGACCTCCGAGTAGTACCGGGTGAGCGGCGTCGACAGGGCCCTGCTGCCGTCATCGGCGGCGACGCTGCGCAGCAGGTACTGGTAGCCGCTGCCCGCGGACATCCGCCGCAGCGACACCGTCACGGCCGTTTCCGTTCCACAGCCTTCAGGTGCGCTTCTTCATCCACAGCCCCCTCGATCTGCAAACCGTGTGAAGGCGAGAAGGGCTGGGGTGAATGAGGTGGAGCCGGAATGCGATGAGCGGGACGGACGACGGCGGTAGTGGAGAGGTGGCAGTGACGAGGTGGAGGAGGACAAGGACGAGGTGGAGTTGTCCGGAGAGGTTGGAAGTTGGCGAGCACCTGAGCGATGGCTCGGAACGAAAGAACAGACGAGCCGAAACCGAGAATCGGGTTTACGATGAGGTCCAGACGATGCACGCACCGCCAGCGGGGTGTCGTCTGCGCCTCGAGCCGAAAGGCGAGAGGATGCGAGCAAGCGCCATGAAGATTCGACTCGGGTTGATCTCCTCGGCGACCGGCATGCTGATGTTGGCCGCTGTCTCTGCTTGCGGCGGCAGCGACACCGATCCCCCCGGCTACCGCCGAGCCGTCGGCGGCGTCGGCGACAACGAGTTCGCCGACGACTACCCCCTCGCCGAGTTCTCCCTCCGACGCGGCGAGCGCCGACGCCACCGCGGCCGTACGGAGCTACTTCACGGTCGTCGACCAGCTCCGCAGCGATCCTGCGGCCGACCTCAAGAAGCTGAGGTCTGTCACGACGAGCGCGCAGCTCACCGCCATCACCACCCTCGTCGAGCGATCGCGCGAGCAGGGCCAGCGGCAGACCGGCACGACAGCCATCAACCAGCTGGAGGTTCAGTCGGTCAATCTCGACAATTCTGATCCGAAGGCAGGCAAGGTGCCGACGGTCGTCATCGACGTCTGCTGGGACGTCACCAAGGTCGACGTGCTCGACAAGAGCGGAAAGTCGATCGTCTCCCCTGATCGCCCGGACACCGGGTGGACGCGTTACACCGTCGCGAACTACAAGTACGCCGCTGACCCGACCGGCGGCTGGCGTGTGGCGACTGGCCAGGATCTCAAGCAGGCGCCATGCGCGGCGTACTGACTCGCCTCCTGCTGATAGGCCTCGCCACCGCCGGCCTGACTGTCCTCGCGCACCCGTCGTCGTACGCCGACGGCACCGACTGCGCGCAAACAGATCCCGCGACCGGTGAGTGCTTGCTCTGGATCGACGTGCCCGGCAATCCGGGCGACCCGGGGACGCCGGGTGACGACGGACCGAAAGACACCGGAAGCGGTGCAGCCTGCTACTGGGACGGCACAAGCCAGGGCATCATGAAACCCCCTCCCGGGCCCGTACCGTGCACATCACCGGCTGGTTACTGGTCCAACGCCTACAACTGCTACATCAAACCGGTAGAGCCACAACCGCCCGCAGGCGATCCTGCCTGGCAGGGGCACGAGCCCGGCGATGGCGCGGTCTACCAGTGCTATCAACCGCAGACCGGCGTGCTCATCACCATCTGGGCACAGGACCCGCCGCCGAACTCCGGCACCGGGCCGACGCCACGCGAGGTGGCCCAGCTCGCCATCGACCAGATGCGCCTGTCTGCCATCAACATCGGCATCGCTCCACAATCCGGTCCGGACAGCGTCGGCCTCGTCGGAATGCCGGTCTGGATGTGGGCGCAGGATCCGAACGAGCACACGTTCGGGCCGATCACCGCCAGCGCCTCGGCCGGGGGCATCACGATCACGGCAACCGCCAAGGTCCTCCACGTCAACTGGGACATGGGCGACGGCACCGAGGTCGTTTGCGACTCGGCGGGCACCCCGTACAAGCCGTCGTACGGGAGGAAGGACTCCCCCGACTGCGGCCACATCTATACGAAGTCGAGCGCGCATGAGGCCGATGACGTCTACACCGTCACGGCAACCTCCAGCTGGGTCGTCACGTGGTCGGGAGCCGGTCAGACGGGAACGATCCGACTCGACGGCCTCAACCGCTCGACACAGATCCGGATCGGCGAGGCGCAGGTGCTCGTGAACTGACGAGCTGCGCGGGAGGTACGACGAAGTGTCCACAACTGCCCGAGAGGACCGGAGGACCGGCCCGGGCCCCGCCGCGCAGGAGACCACCGCGAGCATCACTCCCCCGCCCAAGCTGCGGAGACGCCCTGCGCTGGTCGTGGCCGCGGTCATCGTGACCGCGCTCGGCTGCCTGATCGGCGCGTGGGCCTGGAGCGCGACGACCAACAGCCAGGAAGTGCTCGCAGCCCGGGACACGATCCACCGCGGCGAGGTGATCGAGGCCGAGGACATCCAGAGGATCCGGATCAGCGCTGACCCGGCGCTGTCTCCACTGCCTGCCTCAGCGTTCGAAGACGTCATCGGGCAGCGAGCAGCGCTCGACATCGCGGCTGGCGGCCTACTCACCAGCGAGTCGACGACCGAGGGGCCCCTTCCACCGCTGGGCCAATCGATCGTCGGGATCTCCCTGACACCCGCACAGGTCCCCGGAATGCCTCTCTACGGCGGCGACAAGGTCCGCATCATCGTCACGCCGGGCGACGACGGAGAAGCACCCGCGAACTCCCCCGCAGTTCACGGTCGCCGAGGTCGTCGACACCTATCTGGACGAGACGACCGGCAACACGGTCGTCAACGTCCTCGTGCCTCATGCCGATGCCGGCGTCCTTGCCGCGCGAGCCGCCACCGGGAACGTCGCCCTCGTACTCGACTCCGGAGCCGAATGATGGCCGTCATCTGCCTGACCTCTGCATCCGGCTCGCCCGGCGTCACCACGACCGCCGTGGGCCTCGCGTTCTGCTGGCCGCGCCCTGTGCTGCTCGTCGAGGCGGACCCCCACCGGAGGCTCCGGCATCCTCGCCGGATTCATGAAGGGCACGACGCCGTACGACGCCGGGCTCGTCGAGCTGGCGCTCTCGCCGCTGAGCGCGGCAGACGCCCTACGGGACGTCGTCCTACCGCTGAGCCCGAACGTCTCCCTCGTCGCGGGAACGCGAACCCATGCCCAAGCACCCGCACTGCGCGACGTGTGGGAGCCGCTCGGCTCGGCCTTGCGCGAACTCGAAGCGAGCGGGCAGGACGTCATCGTCGATGCCGGCAGGCTCGGGCTGACAGGGTCGCCGCAGCAGCTCATGGACTCGGCTGACGCGACCCTTCTGGTCACTCGCGCCAACCTGCCGGCGATCTCCGCGGCACGCTCGTGGGCCGAGACCGTCCGCGCGCCCGGGACCGGATGGAGACACCCGGGCCTGCTCCTGATCGGCGAAGGACAGCCGTACCGTGACACCGAGGTCTCCAAGGTGCTCGGCATGCCCGTGGTCGCCGACCTCCCCCGATGACGCGGCGGCGGCGGCCGTCTACCACCGTGGCGCGCACCCGCCCCGTCACTTCGAGACAGGCTCCTTCGTCCGGGGCCTCCAGGCAGCAGCCCAGTCGGTCCAGGCGCACGTCGCACGCGGTCGGTTCGCCATCGTCGAGGAGGCCAGCCGATGACTGAGGCCTCCCGCTACCTGAGCGAGTACGGCGACCTGTCGCGCCTGCCTCTGTTCAGCCAGCCGACCAATGGGTCTACGCCAGCAGCCGCCAAGCTCGGCGCTCCGGTCACCGCCGCTCCGCCGTCTGGCCCCGATGTCGACTGGTCGGTCGTGTCGGAACTGCGCGCTCGAGCGTCCGAGCAGCTGAGCCAGGCCGTCGCCTCAGACCGCAGCCGCCTCGACAAGGCAGCTCAGCAGGAGCTCGGCCGTTCGATCGTGCTGGACCTCATCGAGTCCGCCATGGCCGACGACGTCGACGCCGGCCGCGGCGCATGGAGCCCCGGGCGCCAGCAGACCACAGCGCAGGCCGTCTTCGACTCGCTCTTCCGCCTGGGCCGACTGCAGCCGCTGGTCGACGACGACGACATCGAAAAACATTGTGATCGTGGGCCACGACAACGTCCTTCTTGAGCTGGTCGACGGAACCCTGATCGATGGCCCACCGGTCGCGGACTCCGACCAGGAGCTCATCGACTTCCTGGTCTTCCTTGCCTCGCGCAGCGAGGTCAACGCTCGCTCCTTCTCCGAGGCCCAGCCGAGACTCCATCTGCGACTGGACGGCGGCTCCCGCCTGGCCGCCGCGGCCTGGGTCACGCCCCGTCCATCAGTCGTGATCCGACGGCACCGGCTGATGCAAGTCACCCTCGACGACCTCGTCGCCCGAGAGATGATGACGCCGACCGCGGCATCGTTCCTGCGCGCCGCCGTCCGGGCACGACGCTCGATCGTCGTGGCCGGCGCCCAGGGAGCGGGCAAGACAACCCTCGTCCGCGCGCTCTGCGCCGAGATCGACGCCATGGAGGCGATCGGCACCTTCGAGACCGAGTACGAGCTCCACCTCCACGAGCTCGGCCGCCACAAGGTCGTCCACGCCTGGGAGGCACGGCCCGGGTCCGGAGAGCGCGGACCCGATGGCCGCCAGGCTGGTGAGTTCACCCTCGACGAGGCACTCGTCGACTCCTTCCGGTTCAACCTATCCCGCCAGATCGTCGGCGAGGTCCGGGGCAAGGAGATCTGGGCGATGATCAAGGCGATGGAGTCCGGCACCGGCTCCATCTCGACGACCCACGCGGCCGACGCCGCGTCGGCGGTCCGCAAACTCGTCACGTGCGCGATGGAGGCCGGCCCTCACGTCACCCAGGGGCTCGCGACAAGCAAGCTCGCGGCCACGGTGGACCTCATCGTCCAGCTCAGCATGGAGACCAGGATCCATCCCCGCGGCGCGCAGCGGACGAGAAGGGTCGCCGAGATCATCGCCCTCGCTCCCGGCGAGAAGGAGGTCGGTTACGCGACCACCCATGTCTTCCGAGCCGATGCATCAGGTGTCGCCGTACCGGATGTACTTCCTGACGAATACCGGGCGCTCGCCCACCACGGCTTCGACCTCGGGGCGTACCTCTCGACCCAGCCGTACGGAGCCCAGCCATGACACCGCTGCTTCCCGCGCTGGCAGGTGGACTGGTCGCTGTCGGCATCCTCGGGATCGTTCTCGGTCTGCGACCGACAGCAGAACCACCTCGCGAGAAGCCCAGAGCCCGAGGCCGGCGTGTCGCCCTGACGTCGCGCATCCGGATGCTCATCATGGTCGGCGTCGGACTGGGCATTCTCGGCTGGATCATCACCGGATGGGTACTTGCGCTGGTCATCGCGCCGGTTGCGGTCATCGGTCTGCCGGCACTGCTGGGCGCGCCGCCCGCCGCCACCCAGATCAACCGGCTCGCAGCGATGGAGGAATGGACGCGCTCCCTCTCCGGCGTCCTCACCGTCGGGATCGGCCTCGAGCAGGCGTTGGTCGCAACGCTGCGCTCCACCCCGGCGCCGATCAGCCCTGAAGTCAGCCGGCTCGTCGCTCGCCTTCGCGCCCGGTGGGACACCGAAACCGCGCTCCGGGCCTTCGCTGACGAGCTCGACGATGCGACCGGCGACCTGATCGCCGCGAACCTCATCCTCGGAGCACGCCGCCGCGGCGCCGGGCTCGCGAGCGTTCTCGAAGGTCTCGCGGAGTCGGTCGCGGCCGACGTACGGGCACGCCGTCAGGTGGAGGCCGACCGCGCCAAGCCTCGCGCGACCGCTCGATGGGTGACACTCATCAGCACCAGCGTCCTGGTCGTCCTGGCCCTGTCCGGCAAGTACGTCGAGCCGTACGCGACCGCCATCGGCCAGGTGATCCTCGTCGTACTTCTCTCGGCATACGTCGGCACCCTGATCTGGATGCGGCGCATGGCCACCGGCAGACCGCTGCCGCGCTTCCTCGAGACCCGCCCCCGATGCGGTGGCGACGCCATGATCACGGGTCTCCAGATGGCTGTCCTGTCCGGCGGCCTCATCGGCCTCGGACTCGCTCTGGTCGTCGCGCGACTCCTGCCCGCCGAACCGGACCTCGCGGACGCGCTGGAGAGGGTCTCCTCCACGCGAAATCGCGTGAACACCAACGCTGCGGCAGCGAGGACCGGCAAGGAACGACTCGGACTCTGGGGCATGCGCGTACTGCCACCGGGACTCTGGGTGCGAACGCCGATCCGCGAGCTTGCGCTTCTGCGGATCTCAGTCGCGCAGTTCTACGGCGAGAAGCTGACCTTCGCCGGACTCGGCCTTCTCATCCCCCCCGGGCTCACCCTGCTCTTCAACTCACTCGGCCTCGGTCTTCCGCTCCAGATCCCCGCGATCGCGTCGATCGGGCTCGCTGTCGTCATGTTCTTCATCCCGAATTACAACGCGCTCGACGAGGCCCGGAAGGCACGCGTCGAGTTCGCCCGCGCCCTCGGCGCCTACATCGACCTGGTCGCCCTGGAGCGTCACAACGGCATCGGCGTCCGACAGGCCATGGAAGCGGCCGCGGAGGTCGGCGACTCCTGGGTCTTCACCCGGCTCTCGGAAGAACTGACGCGATCGCGGTGGTCGGGCCTCCCACCTTGGGACGCGTTGCACACCTTGGCAGGTGAGCTCGGACTCCCCGAGCTCGATGACTTCGCCGACATCATGCGGCTCTCCGGCGAGGAGGGAGCGAGCGTCTACGCAACCCTCCGTGCCCGGTCCGCCGCCATGCGGACGGCGATGCTCAACGAAGAGCTCGCCCAGGCGAACGCCGTCGGCGAGCGCATGACCATCCCCGGCTCACTGCTCGGCGTCATCTTCATGGCCCTGCTCGTAGCACCCTCATTGCTTCGCATGTTCACGGCCTCGTGACACGGAAGGACAGATCCAGGGAGGAACTCATGTTGAAAGTCTTGATCCTGCTTCAACTGGCGGTCTTGACCTCGGTCGACGACCTCCGAGCCGTCCGGCGGGACGAGCGCGGCTCGGTGACCACGGAGCACGTCCTCTGGGCTGTCGCCGTGATCGCCATCACCGGCATCGTGGTCGCGGCCGTGACGACCTATGTCAAAAGCCAGGCCGGCAACATCAAGTAGCCGCCGCCGGCGGCGCGACGACCGGGGCTCGGTCTCGATCGAGCTCGTCATCCTGCTGCCCGCGCTCTTCGCGGTCATGTTCCTTGGGATGCAGGCCGCGCTCTTCTATCACGCCCGGACGGTGGCCATCGCCGCAGCGCAGGAGGGCGCGCGAGCGGCCGGAGCCGAACACGGCCGAGAGGCCGACGGCGTCGGAGCAGCCAACGACTTCCTCTCCGAAGCTGGTGGCGACGACGTGATCACCGGGACCTCGGCCACCGCCAACCGCACGACCACAACCGCAACGGTCACTGTCACGGGCTACAGCCTGAGTGTCATCCCAGGATGGAAGGTCCGGATCACGCAGAGCGCGTCGGTCCCCGTCGAGCGGCTCACCGCACCCAACGCGGCGGGAACACCATGAGGCGGCGGGACGAGCGCGGATCGGCGGCGATCGAGGCGGCGATCGGCGTACCTGCCTTCGCGCTGTTCGTCGGCCTGATCATCTTCGGTGGGCGTACGGCGACCACCCACGAGGCGCTTCAGTCGGCCGCCGCCGACGGCGCAAGATCAGCCTCGCTGGCGCGGGACGCGCAGACCGCACGCGCCGACGCCCGCGCGGCAGCCGTAGCGAGCATCTCGAACCAGAAGATCGGCTGCTCCGACGTCGAAGTCAGCGTCGACACCGACGACTTCAACAAGCAACCGGGTGTGCCCGGCTCGGTCGACGTCACGGTCTCCTGCCGCCTGAATCTCTCCGATCTGGCGGTCCCGGGTGTCCCCCGGATCGCGGGTCATGAACGCGACCATGTTCAGCCCCATCGACACCTGGCGGGAACGATGAGCCCTCGGCGCGACGAGCGCGGCTCGATCACCGTCTGGCTGGCCCTGGCCAGCTTCGTGATGATCTTCCTCGTCGGGCTGGCCGTCGACCTCGGCGGCCGGGTGCATGCCCACGAACGAGCCCACGATGTGGCAGCCCAAGCGGCTCGCGCCGGCGGCGAAGAGGTCGATGGCAGTGCGGCCATCCAGGGGGCGCGAGCTCACCATCAGCCCCGCTGCGGCTCGTGCTGCAGCTCAGCGCTACCTCGACTCGGCGGGCGTCACCGGGACGGTCGAGGTCACCAATGGAGACACCATCACGGTCACCGTCCACGACTCGTACGAGCCGCAATTCCTGGGCTTGATCGGCTTCCATCGGCTGGACGTGTCGGGCACCGCGACGGCTCGTCTGATCCGCACCTTCGGAGGTAGCCAGCAATGAGCGCTCTCACCTCTCGCACCCGTGGCCTGGCAGCCACGCTTGCCCTTGTCGCTTTCGTGCTCGGCGTACCGACCGTCCTGATCGCGATCGACGCGGTTCCGGACCTTGCGCAGTTCGCGTGGTCGCGACTCACTGCACCCGACGACGGGACGCTCGTGGTCGAGCTGATAACCGCGGTCTGCTGGATCGCCTGGGCCGTGTTCTCCTGCCAGGTCGTTGCCTCGATCGTCGCGCAGATCAGGGGCATCCGCACGCCACGGTTCCCGGGACTGGGCGTGCCCCAGGTCGCGGCCGATCAACTCGTCGCGGCAGCTGCCTTGCTCTTCGTCGCCGTGCCTTCGGCGACCGCGTTCCTGCCACAGCCGAGGGCCGAGGCGGCCGCGACAGCCGCACCGTTGCCCGACGACTCCCGAGTCACGGTCGAGCCCGCCGCCGCTGCACCTGCGCCAGCGGTCGAGCATCATCAGGAGAGAGAGTCAGAGGTCGAGCGGTACACGGTCAAGCGTGGCGACAGCCTCTGGAAGATCGCCGAAGAGCGCCTTGGCGACGGCACACGGTACGTCGAGCTCGTGGCGCTCAACAAAGCCGTCCTCGACGGGCGTCCCGACTTCCTCCTGCCGGGCACCATCCTGCGGGTCCCGGTCACCGCGGCCGCTCCGGCGGACGCCTACGTCGTCCGGCCCGGCGACACCCTCTCGGACATCGCAGAGGACGAACTCGGCGACGCCGACGCCTATCCCACGATCTACGAGGCCTCCAGGAACACCGTCCAGCCCAACGGTGACCGCCTTACCGATCCCGACCTGATCCTGCCCGGGTGGAAGCTGACCATCCCCGGACAGAAGCCGACGCAGGACTCAACGGAACCGAAGCACGCTAAGCCGCCGGAAGAGGTGCCCGATACGACCCCACCTCCGACGGAGGTCACGCCCACTGAACCGGTCGGCGAAGTGGAGCCTGACGCCGACGAGTCGGGCCAGGGTTCGGATGACAGCGTCGTGCCCGGCTGGCTCGTTCCCGGGCTCGCCGGGGCTGGAGCGGTCCTCGGCGGCGCGCTCTGGGTCGCCCTGCGCGCGCAACGACGAACTCAACTGCGCCATCGACGACCTGGAACAGTCATCCTCCCCCGCCCGCCGAGCTCCATCCAGTCGAGAAGACGGCACGAGCCACCGCATCTGTGATCGTGCCCCGGATCGACGCCCTCGACGCGGCACTGCGATCTCTGCCGCCGCTGCGCCTGGTCACGGCGACGCTCTCGGCCGACGAGATCTCCCTCGCTCTCCGCGAGCCAGCCCAACTGCCAGCGCCGTGGTCCGGGGCAGGCACCGAATGGCGGATTGATCTGGCCGCGGTGCCCGAGCGCCCCGAGGACTCGTTCCCGCCGTACCCACTCCTGGTGAGCGTCGGCCAAGGCGACCACGGCACCTTCCTCTTCCTCAACCTCGAGGAGCTCCGCACGCTTACCGTCACCGGAGACAGCCACGGGAAGGCCTCCTTCGCACGCCACGTGGCAGCTGAGCTGGCCGTCAACCCGTGGTCAGTCGTGACGACGGTGGAGGTCCTCGGTCTCGGCTCAGACCTCTCGTCCTTCAACCTCGGCCGCGTGCGCACGCACCCTCCCGGAGACACCGGCTTCATCGCCGAGCTCACGCGCAACCTGTCGTCCATCAACGTGCCGATCGACCCCGACGACTTCCACGCGGTGATCATTGCTTCGGCGGACAGTGCCGCAGCGGGTCTCGATGCGCTCGCAGATGCGATCGAAGCGGTCCCCGGTCGCTCGGCGGCAGCGCTGGTGGATCTCGACGGGGAGCCCCGCCCCTCGAGCGCTCACCTTCTGCTCACCGGCGACGGGCGTCTCCAGTCGCGCAGCCTGGGAGTCGATGTTCTCGCGGCGGGACTGAGTGCGGATGAGGCCCGTGCCTGTGCCCTGCTCCTGGATCTCACGCTCGCCGATACCGTCATTCCCGTCCCACACCGGGAGGAGGACAACTCAGTCTCCGACCTCGGGGGTGCGCTGGTTGGCCAACTGACCGAGCCGCGCTCCGGCGGGACGGTCGGTGAGGCGTCCCTGCTGCCGCTCGATGCACTCGTATACGCCGACTCCGCCGCGACGACCGTGGACGACGTCGAGATCCTCGCGCCGAAGGCGACACCCGAGGCTCGCGCTTCTGTCGAAGCCGCAGACCCGACCCTGGATGAAGACCTCGCCCGCTGGGAGTCACCGGCCCTGTCATCGCCCAAGCTGATGCTGCTCGGACCCGTCGCGGCTAGGACGACCGGGGACACGAAGGCGACAGCGCACCGAAGGCCGTTCTACGTTGAACTGTTGGCATTTCTCGCGCTCCATCCCCAGGGGGTCACCGCACATGACGTCGCCGACGCGTTCGGAATCCGCCCGGAGCGTGTGCGGGTCGACATGAGCCAGCTGCGCCGATGGCTGGGTACCAACCCGCGAACCGGCGAGCCGTACCTGCCGAAAGCTGCTCCGGGCGGAGATCCCGACGCACCGGCCCGCTACAAGGTCGACGGCGTCCTCTGCGACCTCGATCTGTTCCGCCGTCTCCCGCACGCGCGGACAGAGCCGCGGGGCTGACGGCATGGACGACCTCATCGCGGCGCTACGACTGGTCAGCGGTGAGCCATTCACCGAGCTGCGCAAGGACCACTGGAACTGGCTTCTCGACGGCGACCGATGGGACCACATCATGACCAGCGCGATCGTTGATGTCGGGCACATCGTCACGGCGCACGCGCTCGCCACGGGCGACAAGAGCCTCGCGCTGTGGGCAGCTCAAGTCGCCTACGCCGCCGCGACGTACGACGAGGTCGCGCAGCTGGACATGATCCAGGCAGAGAAAGCCAACGGCGATGACGGCGCCGCGGACCAGCACCTGAACGAAAAAGGTCTTCGACCGCCGCGACGACGACCTGCCACCCGTCGACCTTCCGCCGCGCACTGCCGGCATCGTTCGCGACAAGGACTGGGCAACCCGCGGCGGGCGCCGTCGGCACACTGGCTGAGATCTCCATGATCTCCTATCTCACATAGTAGCGAGGATTAGGGCTCCACCCGCGACTGTGATGTAGTCATTCGCCATGCGCGGACTCCCCTGATCGGAGATCCGCGCATCGACCATGACAGCGACAGTAAGGAATCAGCGCGTGGCGACCCACAGCCACAAGCGGGAAACCGCACGACGCAAGCCCCGCGCCGCACTCATCGCGGCACCCATCGCCGTTCTAGCAACGGGCGCAGCAGTGACAGCTGGCGTCCTTGGCTCCGAACCCCCATCCGACCTCCTGGCTGTCGATCAATCGGCAGCCGGTGATATCGCCGACCGTAGCCCTGTCATTTCTCGAGGCGATGGCAGTCGGGGCGACCCCAGCCGCCCCGCCGGACCTTCTGCACGCGACCTCGAGGCCGCCGCGGCGCCGCAGTTGAGCCCGGCCGACGAGGCGATGCTTCCCAAGGCCGTGGCGGCAGCAGTCCGGAACGCCGACACCCAGCTGTGGACGACCACCGAGCTCAACATCTGGACTCGGCCGGACAAGCAGGCTAGGCAGCTCGGAGTGCTCGATGCCGTCAAGAAGGTGTCCGTCACCGGCCGGGAGATGCTCGGCCGCCAGGAGATCGTGCTGGATGGAGAAGCTCGCTGGGTGACCTCGGGCTACCTCAGCGAGGAGAAGCCCGACCTAGGGCCGACGCTCGGCGGGGAGTGTACGAACGGCACCTCCGTACCCTCCAGCGTCAGCCCGAACATCCAGGCGATCCACGAGGCCGTCTGTGCGAACTTTCCCGAGATCACCACCTACGGCACGTTGCGCAGTGACGGCGAGCATGCACAGGGCATCGCCATGGACATCATGGTCGCCGGCGACCGGGCGTGGCAGGTGGCGGAGTTCCTGCGGGAGTACTACTCCGAATTCGGCGTCAATTACGTGATCCACGCCCAGCGCATCTGGTCCGTGCAGCGGTCGTCTGAGGGCTGGCGGCCGATGGAGGACCGTGGCTCTGTGACGGCCAACCACTACGACCACGTCCATGTCACGACGTACTGACGACACCGCCCACCGGCGGCGTGCACGGTTGCCGCTGGCCGGATGATCGAGGCACACGGACTCGGCGGCCAGAGCGACCTGCCCATCCCGCTCTCCCTGACGGTCGGCGGCGCGGTCGCAGCACTCGTCGTCTCCTTCGCGGTGTTGATCCTCGCGTGGCGGACACCACGATTCGATACCGAGGGCCAGTCGGCCGACCGGCCGATTCCGTGCGTGGCCTCTCGGGCCTTGCTCTCGCGTCCGGTCCAGGTTGGTCTTCGTGCACTCGGCTTCGGCCTCTTCCTCTTCACGGTCACCTGCGCGCTCCTGGGCAAGGAGCAGTTGACGAATCCGTTCTTCGGCATCGTGTACGTCTGGTGGTGGGTGGGGCTTTGTCTTCGCCTCGCTGCTCTTCGGCCCCGTTTGGCGGGCCATCAGTCCGGTCCGCACGATCAACAGCGTTCTCGGCACCCTCACCGGCGACGGAGGGACCGGCATTCGCGAATACCCGTCGTGGCTCGGGCACTGGCCCGCGGCGTTCGGCCTATTCGCGTTCGTCTGGCTCGAGCTCGTCTACGAGAACAGCAGCGAGCTGGCGGACGTGCGCCTCTGGTGTGCGGTGTACGTAGCGATCATGTTGGTCGGCGGGGCGATCTTCGGCTCCCGCTTCTACGAGATGGCCGACCCCTTCGAGGTCTATTCCACGCTCGTTTCGCGTCTTTCCCCGTGGTCGCTCGTCGGAGACAACGGTGACCAACGCGTCGTCATGCGCAACCCACTGGCAAATCTCGCTGCGACTCCGCCCCAACCTGGACTGGTCGCCGTCGTGGCAGTCCTCTTCGGCAGCACCGCATACGACTCGTTCGGCGAGTCACCGTTCTGGATCCAGACGGTCTACGGAAGCTCGCTGACCGCAAACACCCTGAACAACCTCGCCCTGATCGCCTTCTGCGTCGGGACCGGTCTCGTGTTCTCCGTCGGCTGCATGCTCACCGGCGTCGGCCCCGACACCAGAAGGCTTGATCTACCACGACTGCTCGCGCATGCCATCACGCCGATCATCGTCGGATACATCGTGGCGCACTACTTGACGTTGTTCGTGGACTACGGCTGGCAGACCCTGGCCCTCGCGAGCGACCCGCTGGGACGAGGCTGGAACCTGTTCGGCACGGCGAGCCTGTCGCCGTCGTACTGGTTCGCCTACCACCCCACCCTCCTTGCCACCATCAAGGTTCTGGCCGTCGTCGCCGGACATGTGACGTCGGCGGTGGCGGTTCACGACAGGGCGATCCGCCTCCTGCCCCGGCAGCACCAGGTAACGGGCCAACTCCCGCTGCTGGTCACGATGGTCGGGTTCACCGCCGGCGGCCTGTACCTCCTGTTCGCCGCCTGAGGCTGCCCTGGGCGGCCGGACACTGCGGGTGCCCGGGGTGGGGAAGTCCGAGCACCCGCAGCGGGTGGGGTCGAGCCCACTCCTACTATGCAACATCGTAGAAGGGTTCATGTGCCGACATGCGCTGCCGATTGATGAGCAGAATCTCCTGAAGGGAACCATCGGCAATGAGTACGACGACAAGCCCCGCGTCCCCGACCGACGGCACCCGGCGCGGGCGCCCCCGGATCTTCATCCTGGCGACCCTGGCGCTCGCGAGCGTCGCGGCCGCCGGCTACTGGTTCGTACTGCGCCCGGCTGCCAATCCAGCACCGCCCGAGCCGGGCGAAGTCCTTCCACTCGAGCCGATCCAGGTCAACCTCGCGGCCGGCCACTACCTGCGGATCGGAATCGCTCTTCAACTCACCGCAGACGCGGCTGAGCCTGACGGCAGCCGGGCACTCGACGCCACCATCGGGGCGTTCAGCGGCCTGCCGCTATCCAAGGTCGACGAGGACGCCGAACGGTCCGAGACGAAGAAGCAGCTGACGGCGGACATCGTCGAGATGTACGACGGCGAGGTAATGGACCTGTACTTCGTCGAGTTCGTGACTCAGTAGGTTGACGCCCGAGGAGACCCGGCGTCGCGGCGGCCAGGCTGCAATCCGACAGCGGGCAGGAATCGGCCCACGCTCGCCAGATAGCCCCGGTAGTCGTCGCCGTGGTGACGGAGGAGGTAGGGCTCTTCCACGACCCGCACCTGGAGCTCGATGGCCACCACGAGCACGATCCAGCCGAGCAGGGCAATCACGTTGGGGACGATCAGGGCGATCCCTGCGCCGGTCACGATCATCGCCGTGAAGATCGGGTTGCGCACGAGCGCGAACGGACCGTGCGTGACCAGGGCCGTATGTTCATCCTCGTCCACACCCACCCGCCAGTTGTCGCCCATGCTGAGCTGGGTCAGGAACGTGCCGACGATGCCCAGCAGAGTCAGCCCGATGCCGAGCACAGCGACTCGCGGATCGGCGAGCGGGCCGACCGCTTCCAGTCCCAGGAGTCCCGCACCCGGACCGAGCACAGCGGTCAGCAGCGCTGCGGCGAACAGGATTCCCGCCCACCATTCCGCAGTGCCCGGCGACCCGCTCAGGCCCCGGAAGCCACTGTCGCCCGTACGACGAACCTGAACCACCGTCCTGATGCCGAACCCGACCAGGACATAAAGGGCGAGCAAGCCGAGCGCGGCTACTTCCATCCCCATCACCGCATCACCTCAGCCACATTATTATCGTCATGTAGCGATGTGATCGCTGAGTGACGTCCTGTCAACGAGCATCCGGGCGATCGCGTCCATCGCCACACAGACCGTCCCCCTGGTCACCCTCATCGGCGCGTGCGTCCGCCCGCCGTCGGACAATGACCACGACACCCAGGACGATGAACGGGCCGAAGGCGAGGAGCAGGGTCGCGATCTGTTCGGCAGGATGCAGGGTGCCGAGGTGCATCGGAGTCACACCCGATTGTCTACTAGCCTGCATAGGACCCAGGGAGCCGGACCAGATCCGGGACAGCAGCAGAGGAGCGCAGGTGGACGAGGCACGGTACGGAAGGCAGCCTCGATGGCGCGCTGTGGCGCTCGGACTCCCTCCTGCGCTCTGCATGATCCTGATTGGCGGCTACTGGACGCTGGAGTCCTGGGGCGTGTTCGGCAGCGGCCGTTCCTCGGGCACGCTGGAGGTCGTCGGCCCCATCGTCGCTGGCTTCGGAGTGTCCTTGGGATACGTCTGCCTGCGGCGAAGGTGAGGCTCGCTACTATCCTCGTTAGGAGACAGTTCGACGAGGCGCAGACCGCGCGTGGCGAGGAGGCGGCTGTGCGTGCTTCCACGAGTGCCTACAGCGAGCGGCTGCACGTTCCCGTTCGCTGGTGGCTGACGTGGCTGACGTTCGTAGCCACGTTCTGGGTCGCGATGGTCGTGGCCCTGCCTCCCGCGTGGACGTGGGGCTTCACCGCCGGGCTCGTTGCGATCGTGGTAGCTGCCCTCAGCGCGTACGGCACCGCCCGCATCCGAGTCGCCGACGGCTTGCTCGAGGCCGGACGTGCTCGGATCGAGCTCCCGTACCTGGGGGCGGTGGAGGTTCTCGACCGAGCGCGCATGCGGGACGTCGCCGGGCCAGAGGCAGATGCTCGCGCCTTTCTGCTGCTCCGCCCCTACGTACGCGGAGGCGTGCGGGTCATGCTCGCCGACCCCGCCGATCCGACGCCGTACTGGCTGCTGAGCTCCCGCAATCCCCAGCGACTTGCCAGTGCGTTGAGTTCGGCCATGTCGACCACCGTCGAGGTTGGTCGTTCATGACCGTGCCGATCGGCCCGGACGATCCGGCAGACGCTCCACTGCAGGCATCACCGGCGTCGCCGCTGCTCTGGCTGCGCGCGACGACGGTCGCGTCGATCACCTCGACCCTCGGCGTCGTGGCACACGTGAGCGCCGGCGGACTGCTCCCGCAGCCGGTGTTCCTGATCGTCCTGACAGTGGCACTGACATCCCTCGTGACGCCTCTCCTCCTTCGCCCCGCTGGATATCGGACGCTGCTCCTGATCATCGGAGCAGGGCAAGCGGTAGTGCACGCCGTCCTCACCGCGACGGCCGGCCACGCCGTGCAGTCACACGCCACCCCCATCCGTGAGCGGCGCTGACGCAACGACTCCCCGATCGACCGGAGCACCTCACCTCCTCGCGATCGCCCCAGACACGGCGGAGACCGGACCGAGGCCTGGGCCCCACTGGGTCTCGCACCTGCTGGCAGACCTGTCCGGGACGAACGCGCTGATGTCCTTGGCGCATCTGGCGGCCGCCGCAGGCGTGGCGTTCTGGTTGTGGCGGGGAGAGCAGGCGCTGTGGACCCTGATCAGCCTTCTCGCGCGGCGCCTGGCGGCACGCCCTGAGACCACGCGACTCCTGCCGGTGAGGATCAGCCGAACCCCTCCGGCGGTCGATTGGTCTCGTCGGATGCCCCTCGCCACGTCGGCGGATCGGCGCGTCCATCACGCGTCGCGGGCCGCCGCGGATCCCCTGCTCTTCAAGTTCTCAGGTGGCGACCCGTCTGTCATGAGGCGACGGGAGTGCCGCCTGGCCTCCCCTACCGCCCTCTTGAACGGAGACACCTATAACCAAGCGTGGTTTCACCCTGCCTGCCGCCGCCTTGATTGCCGGGCTAGTCCTCAGCGCATGCGCCGGCCCGGCTGAGAACGGGACCGACTCCAGCCCGACCCCAGCGCCGACCGCACCAACATCGTCGACGACGGCCGAGCCCCCCGACGTCTGCCCCGCCGACCGAGGAGCCGTCCGGCCCGACCCTCGCCGTCACCATCAGCGGCACCGACGTGGGGCCGAACGCCGAGCAGATCACTGTCTCTGCCGGCGATCCCATCACCATCACCCTCGAGACTGACCGCGCCGGCGAGCTCCACGTCCACTCCAAGCCGGAGCAGTACGTCGAGTTCGAGGCCGGCCGGTCGACCAAGGAACTGACGATCCGGACTCCCGGAACGGTGGAGATCGAGGAGCACGACTCCGAGGCGGTCGTCGCCGTCGTCGAGGTGCGGTAGACGTGCTCTCGGCCCACGGTCTAGGGGGCGGCAGCGACCTGCCGATCTCCGCCTCGAGTGCCGTGATCGGCGGATCCGCCGCGCTGACGGTCTCGTTCACGGTGCTGCTGCTCGCCTGGCGCGCGCCCCGATTCGAGAGCACGGACGGCCCTCGCGTTCTCGCCCTGGCGATCACGCGCATCATCGACGCCCGGCCGACACGATTCGCCTTGCGGGTCTTCGGTCTGCTCGTTCTCGGCTTCGCGGCGTGGGCCGCGCTCGCCGGGCAGGATGACCCGGCCAGCAACCCCGTGTTCGGCATCGCCTACGTGCTTCTGTGGGTCGGGCTGGTCCCGGCCTCGCTGGCGCTCGGCCCCGCGATCAAGGCGATCAGTCCCGCCAGGAGTATCGCGTTCGTGGTCGCGTCGGCGTTGCGCATTGACCCCCGACGGGGAGTACGGGGGACTGCCGGCGTGGCTGGGATACTGGCCAGCGGCGGGGGCTTTGCTCACCTTCACCTGGATCGAACTGGTCTCTCCCGACGGCACGACGCTCGCAGTGGTGTCAATGTGGTTCCTCGCCTACCTCGCAATCGCGGTCGTGGGTGGGATCGTGTTCGGTGCCCCGTGGTTCGAGCAGGCCGACCCCTTCGAGGTGTACTCCACGTTGGTGTCCCGGCTCTCGATATGGCGTCGCAACGACGCGGGGGCGATCGAGGCGGTCAGCCCGCTGCGAAACCTCGCGGGCACGCCGGTGAAGCCGGGGCTGCTCGCGGTGACTGCGGTGTTGCTCGGCTCGACCGCGTTCGACAGCTTCGCGGCGTCTACGACGTGGCTCCGGTTCACCCAGTCCAGCTCGCTGGACATCACCGCGGTCGAGACTGCGCTGTTGGTGGGCGTGTGTGCCGTGGTCGGCGTGTTGTTCTGGCTGGCGACAGCGCTACCGTCCGGGTCGGCGCGGGTAGCGGGGCGCGAGATGCCCGGTCGGCTCGCACATTCCCTGGTGCCGATCATCGTGGGCTACATGGTGGCCCACTACCTGACTCTCCTCGTCGAGACCGGACAGTTCACGCTCATCCAGGCCAGCGACCCGCTGGGCACCGGGATGAACCTGTTCGGCACGGCCGATCGCCAGGTCGACCTGTGGCTGTCGCTGCATCCCACCCTGCTGGCCACGATCAAGGTCCTCGCGATCGTGACGGGCCACGTCCTGGGCGTCATCGCCGCACACGACCGAGCGATCAGCCTGCTTCCCTCCCGGGATCACGCCACCGCACAGCTTCCGCTGCTGTTCGTCATGGTCGGCTACACCTTCGCCGGGCTCTACCTGCTGTTCGGTCTGTAGCTACGCGTAGCGGTGCATCCACTGTGGATGTGCTCCGTGGCCGTTCCTCCTCAGGGGAACGGCCACGGGTTCGGCCGGCACCCCTCGAGGCTCTTGGTCTGCTGGACCATGACGGGGGCTGGATCACCTGGGTTCGGGCAGTACTCATGGTCGTTGCCCAGGGCGTGGCCGAACTCGTGGTTAACGAGGTAGCGGCGATAGTCGTCAAGGTCGTCGTACGTCGCAGCGCCGTTCACCCATCGCCAGGCATTGAGCACGACGAGGCCGCCGTTGCGGCACGAGAGTCGGCCGCCAGTGTCCAAGGGGGCACACAGCGCATCAGTGGTTCCCGGTGTGGCCAGGAGCACCCGGACGTCAGCATCGCCTGCGACGCGTTGCAGCGCGCGCGTGTCGCCCGCGGTCCAGCCCCGCGGATCGGTAAGTGTCGCGTCCACGATGCCCGCTGCCTTCCGCGCAGCCAACGGAACTCCGACCTCCACCTCGACGGTGTAGGTCACGAGCTGGCCCGCGCCAGTGGAACCTGTCGACCCTGGCGCGATCTCGAACCTCCCGGGGCCCTCCTCCGGCACGCGGACGCCGGCTTCGGCCGAGCTGGGCCTCCGCTTCCGCCGGTCCGGCCGGCCGTCGGCCTGAGCGCTCGCCCGTGGCGAGGGCTTGGCTGTGCGAAGCGGCACGCCTGACAGTGTCGGTGTCGCGGTGGGTGTCGCTGGACCGGTCTCCGCGTCGATCCGGCTGGGATCGGCCGCGGATGTCATCACGTATGCGCATACGACCGTGCCGAGGACGCCCGCCGCCCCAGCGAGAACAGCGGGCGTACGCCGCCGCCGCGGCTTCCTCCGCCGACCGGCCCGAACCGGTTCGGCGCGATGGCGCCCGGTCATCGCGCCCCGCCTGCGCATCGGCTCCGCGCTAGGAGCGCCCCGGCCAGAACCGCCCCGGCACCGACGAGGCACAGACCCGTTCGGATCATCGCCCCATACCGCGTCGCTAGCGTCTGCCGCTCAACGAGCGGGACGCTGGCAAGTGCCACCGCGGTTGTTCGCAGCGGGAGGCGTTCGACCACCTGACCGTCGGGGCCGATCACCCCGCTGATGCCGTTGGTGGAGGCGACAACGACGGCGCGTCCGGTCTCCAGGGCCCGCAGCCGGGTGATCGCGAACTGCTGCTCCAGCTGCGCGGTGCCGGTGAAGGACGCGTTGCTGGTCTGCACGCTGATCATCTGCGCGCCGTTGCGGACCTGACCGATCAGGCTGTCGTCGTAGGCGACGTCGAAGCAGATGAGGTCGGCGACACGAACCCCGGAGATGTCGAGGGGCTCGGTCCTGGTGCCCGGCACCATGTCGCGCGGAACCATGTCGAGACGGCCGATCTGGAGTCCGGCCAGTTGGTCCCGGAAGGGCACGTACTCGCCGAACGGAACGGGGTGATGCTTCGTGTATCGCTCCCCGACCGACCCATCCGGATCCCACACCAGCCCCTGGTTGAGAACCTCGTCGGGCCGATCACCGTCCACGATGGCCCCCACCAGCACGGGTACTCCGATGGCGGCGGCGGCAGCGTCGATCCCCGTCGTGGTGTCGGAGTCCTTGAACGGGTCGACCGCGGTCGAGTTCTCCGGCCAGACCACGAAATCCGGCTTGTCAGCTTCTCCCCGCTCAACACGTCGTGCGAGGTCGATCGTCGCGTCGACATGATTCCGAGTGACCTCGCGGTGGACGGCGACGACGTCGTTCCCTTCCCCGGGCACGTCGCCCTGCACCGCGGCGACCCCCGCGGTCGGGACGCCCTCTTGCCAGCCCTGCCCCATCGAGGCCGGCTGGACCACGGCCGGGAGCGCGAGACCAGCTGCGACAACCGCGACAGCACGCACGGCCGCACGCCTACGCTCGGTGACGAGGAGAGCCCCCAGCGCAGCCCCGCATACGACAACGAGGAAGCTGACCCCGGATGCGCCGACCCACGGAAGCCACGTCGCAAAGGGCGTGTCGAGGGTCGACCACGCCAGGCGCGTCCACGGAAACCCGCCGAGCGGCCACGCGGACATGGCGGTTTCCACCGCAACCCACCACGCAGCCACCCACAGCGGCCATCCCGGCAGGCGCGTCAGGAGCGCGACGCCAGCACCGAGAAGCGCGTAATAGGAAGCGACAACAGCACTGACGAGGAGCCAGGCGTCGAACCCGATCACCCGCATCCACGCCACCAGCGCGAGGGTGTAGCCGAGTCCGAACGCGTAGCCAAGGATTCCCCCGCGCCAGGCATCGACCCTGTGCAGCGCGCAGACCACGGCGCCGACGCCCAGCGGAAGCAGCCAACGCAGCTCGAGCGGGGCACCCGCAGCCGCGCAGGCGAGCCCGGCCAATAGAGCGAGCGGAAACCTCCACCACGATGCCCGTCGCCGCATCGCGCGGTCTCCCGCATCCTTCGACGGGGGCGAGGGGCGCAGCGGCGCTCGCGACCATGACGAGGTCCGACATCCCCTAGCCACCGACCGATGCGATCAGGTCCGCCAACTCCTCCGCGGAGGCCTCTCCGACAATGCGCCCCACGACGGCTCCGTCGGCGTCGACGCCCAACGTGACGGGCAGCCCCGGGACCCGAGTGCTGTCGAGCACGGCACCGTCGACGTCGACGAGCTGCGGGTAGCGGACGTCGCCACCGGCGAGGAAAGAAGCCGCGAACTCGGGATCGTCCTGCGTGTTGATGCCGACGAACCCGACGCTCTTGGTCTCCCGGGAGGCCTCCGCCAGACGCGGCATCTCCTCACGGCACGGCCCACACCAGGATGCCCAGAGGTTGACCACCATCGGCCGGCCATCGCCGAGTCGGGTCAGGTCGACCGAGCGGTCCTCTGTCAGACACGGCAGGCTGACCTCTGGCAGCCGCTCCTCACTGTCCGACGACGGCGGCGTGCCCTGCGCGAGCCTCCCGCAGCCCTCGATGCCGGGAACCGCCACAGGTTCGACGTGGATCGTTGCGCGTTCGCTCGACGGCACACCGGAGGGCGCCGCGCACCCCGCCACCAAGACAAGCACGGACACCAGGAGGCACCACGGAGCCCATCGTGCGCCCCCCGCGCCCGTCCGCCTTGCGCATCCCACCGCCCCTACCGTCTCGTCGCCCAACCCCGGATCGCGAATCCCTTCACTACTACGTACAGTAGTACTCCGACTCGCCGAGTCACCTACTGGCGACGACCCACCGCCCCGCACCCGAACGACAGGACGATGACCGTGGCACCAGCGTGGATGACCACCCGCACCTCCCGTCAGGCCTCCGGCCGTCACCCTCGAGCGCGAGTGGCTGCGCTGGCCCTGCTGGTTCTCGGCCCGGCGACGCTCAGCGGGTGCGGCAGCTCGGCTGACGACCAGGCGCCGGACCCGGTGGACGAATCGGCTGCCGGCGCGGGCGTGGAAGGCATCGTCGAGTACGACGACCTGACCAGGAACCATGTCGAGGGCACCGTCGACTACCCGCAAAATCCCCCGGTCGGCGGCGATCACGCCCCGGTGTGGATGAACTGTGGCGCCTACGCCGAGCCGATCACGCCGGAGATGGCCGTCCACTCCCTTGAGCACGGCGCAGTGTGGATCGCCTACGACCCCTCTCTCGAGACCGAGCAGGTCGAACTGCTGTCCGCCGCGGCCGACAGCAACGGCTACGTGCTCGTCTCCCCCGTTGCCGAAATGGACTCGCCGGTCGTCGCGACCGCCTGGGGTGTCCAGCTGCCACTCGACACCGCCGACGACGAGCGCCTCAACCAGTTCATCACCAGCTACGCGCAGGGCCCGCAGACGCCGGAGCCGGGTGCGCCGTGCACCGGCGGGATGGGCGGATGACCGATTCCACCAGTGCGCCTTTTCCGGGCCGGTCCCGCGATCGTCGTCTTCGTGGTCGTCGCTGCCGTCGCGCTGGCTGGCGCCGGCGTCATCGCCGGCATGATGATCGACGACGATCCCGAGCCGGTCGGAGTCTCCGCAGTCGACGTCGGCTTCCTGCAAGACATGCAGGCGCACCACGCCCAAGCCGTCGAGATGGCGGTGCTCATCCGCGACCGCACCGAGGACGAGGAGATCCGGAACCTCGCCCTCGACATCGAACTGACCCAGCAGCATCAGATCGGGCAGATGTACGGTCTGCTGGCCAGCTGGGGGCAGTCGCAGACCAACTCCGAGCCGATGGCGTGGATGGAGCCATCCAATAGCCCAGCCGACGACCCGCACGCCCAGATGGACGGCATGGGCACAGACTCGCCCACCGCCATGAGCATGCCCGGGATGGCCAGTCAAGCCGACCTCGACCAGTTGCGCGGGTTGCGCGGACGCCCGGCTGAGCGACTCTTCCTCGACCTGATGATCGACCACCATCGCGGCGGCTTGCCCATGGCCGAGGATGCGTCCGCGAATGCCGATGACCCGTGGGTCCGGACGCTGGCCGCGCGCATCGTCGAGGCGCAGAGCGCAGAGCTCCAGCTGTTGCTGCGGCTTCTCGACGACCGCGGCGGTCCCCTGGAATGACCAGGGACAGCCAGCGTCGCGGCTTCAGGGTACTCCTGCTGTCCACTGTCGCCCTTCTTTCGGCCTGTGGGGCCAATGCGGGCGGTTCCCCGACCGCAACGGACAGCGTCGTGGACGAGATCGCCATAACGGACCGGCAGGAGATCAAACCGATATCCGGGACCCTGCTCGACGGCACCTCGTTCGACAGCCGCGAATTTGCCGGACAGGTGACCGTCTACAACGTGTGGGGCTCCTGGTGCGCACCATGCCGGACCGAGGCACCCGTGTTACGTCGCGTCGCCGAGGAGACCAGCGAACTGGGAGTCCGGTTCATCGGAATCAACGTCCGCGACAACGATGCTGCAGCCCGCGCCTTCGAGGAACGGTACGAGATCGAATACCCGAGCCTCACCACCGGCACCTCCGGTGCGGCGCTGCTGGCGTTCGGCCCGGCCCTGCCGCCGAGCGCCGTGCCGAGCACCATGGTCGTCGACGCTGAGGGCCGGCTGGCGGCGCGGGTCATCGGGCCCGTCGATGAGACCACGCTGACGACACTCATCACCGACACGCTGAACGGCTCGGGGGCGCCACGATGATCGACCAGGATCTCGACCGCCCGGAATCGAGTGCAGCCGACCAGAGGCCCCGTACCGTCTCCTGGGGTTGGCTCCGTTGGGCCTGGCGGACACTGACGTCGATGCGGACGGCGCTGATCCTGCTCGCGCTCCTCGCACTCGCCGCCATTCCCGGATCACTGTTCCCTCAACGCAACGTCGCCACGGACCCCGCCGCCGTCCAGCAGTACTTCCAGAAACACCCCGACCTCGCGCCGTGGCTGGACCGGATCGGGTTCTTCGACGTCTATGCCTCCGCATGGTTCGCCGCCGTCTATGTCCTGCTCCTGATCTCGATGACCGGGTGCGTGCTTCCGCGATCGCTGCGCCTGTGGCGTTCCGTGCGGAGCGCGCCCCCACCTGCTCCACGCAACCTCGCGCGCATGGAGGATCACCACGCCTGGCAAGCCGGGACCGAGCACGCCGAGATCCTCGACCGAGCGGCACGCCACCTGCGAACGCGCCGGTTCCGGGTCGTCGTCACCGGCACCGAGGTCCGGGCCGAGCGGGGCTACCTGCGGGAGGTCGGCAACCTGTCGTTCCACCTCTCCCTGCTCGTGCTGCTCGTGGGCATCGCCGCCGGCAAGCTCATGGGATTCGAGGGCCGCGTGGCGGTGGCAGAGGGCGGGACGTTCGTCAACGACCGCTCCCCAGTACGACGTCTTCACGCCGTCCGCGTGGACCGACGTCGACGACCTTGAGCGACTGGCCTTCACGCTGGAGGACTTCAACGTCGAGTACCAGACAGCCGGTCCGAACGTCGGGCAGCCCAAGGAGTTCGTCGCGCGCCTGTCCTACCAGCAGGGCGACGATCCGACCGAACGACAGGCCACGGTGCAGCCAAACCACCCTCTGGACGTGAACGAGACGAAGTTCTTCCTCACGGGGAACGGCTACGCACCGCTCGTGACAGTCCGCGACGGGCATGGTGAGGTCGTGTTCACGGGGCCGGTCTTGTTCCTCCCCCTCGATGCCAACAACAGCTCCGACGGCGTGATCAAGGTGCCCGACGCCCAGCCCACCCAACTCGCCTTCGAGGGCCTCTTCCTGCCCACGGCGGATGTCGGTCCGGAGGGCCCGTACTCGATGTTCCCCCGACGCGCTCGACCCACAACTGTTCCTGACCGCCTACACCGGCGACCTCGGCATGGACGACGGCGTTCCGCAATCGGTCTTCACCCTCGACCGGGACGGTCTCACCCAGGTCAGGCGCGACGGCCAGCCGTTCAGCCAGGCGCTCTCGGTCGGAGAGACGATGAGACTGCCCGACGGGCAGGGCAGCCTGACCTTCGACGGGGTCTCCCGGTTCGCGAACTTCCAGGTCGCCTACGACCCCGGCAAGGAGATCACCCTGGTCGCGGCGATCGTGATCCTCCTCGGCCTCACGACATCGATGGTCATCCGTCGGCGTCGAATCTGGGTGCGGGTCTCCCCCGGCGCATCCGTTGGCTCCGATTCTCGCGTCGAGGTCGCCGGATACTCGCTGACGCGACGACGGCCACCGCCCGGCGAGGTCCGCGCACTCGTCGATGCCATCCGCGGTGTCGACCGCCACCAATCCCCGGCCCCCGACAACGACCACAGGTGACGACAATGGACACAGGCACGCTGGCCCAGGTCTCCAACAACCTGGTCTACGCCTCCATCGCGGTCTACGCGCTCGCCATGCTGGCGTACGCCGCCGAGACGGCCGGCGCCGTGACCGTTCGCCGTCGAGCCCCCGAGCACCTGACCCGGCCGAGGTCGCCGGGGCCGCAGGGGCGACTGCGCCGGCTGCCGTGGCGACGGCACCTCAGGTCCACGCGGGGAGCTCCCGACTTCGCCTGATCGGCGCAATCGGTACGTCGTTCACCGTTCTCGCGTTCCTGCTGAACGTCGCGGGCGCGGCAACTCGAGGCGTAGCGGCCGGACGCGTCCCGTGGGGCAACATGTACGAGTTCGTGCTCGTGTGCGCCATCGCGGCCGGCGGCGCCTACCTCGCCTTCCTCACCAGGGAACCCGTGCGCGCGTTCGGCGTGTGGATCGTGGGCATCGTGCTGCTCGCACTGGGTCTCGCCGTCACCGTGCTCTACGTCCCGGCCGGCGACCTCGTGCCCGTCCTGGACTCGTACTGGCTGGTGATCCATGTCGCGGCGGCGATCGCCGCCGGTGGTGTCTTCACGCTCGGCGCTGTCGCCTCGGCACTGTTCCTGCTCCGGCATCGCGCCGAGCGTCGCAACTCTGCCTCCCGCAACGAGGACAGCCCCACTTCCCGGCCACGCTACGCCGCGATCCTGCCAGCCAGCGAGAGGCTGGAGCAGGTGGCCCATGCCGCGCACATCTTCGCCTTCCCCGTCTGGACGTTCGCCGTGATCGCCGGCGCCATCTGGGCCGAGAACTCCTGGGGGCGCTATTGGGGCTGGGACCCCAAGGAGACATGGGCCTTCATCACCTGGGTGCTCTACGCCGCTCATCTCCATGCGCAGGCGACCGCCGGCTGGCGCGGGGTCCGGGCTTCCTGGCTCGCCCTGGCCGGTTACGCCGCGTTCCTGTTCAACTTCTTCGGCGTCAACCTGTGGATCACCGGCCTCCACTCCTACGCCGGAGTCTGAGACAAGGTGCGATCCCGACCATGAAGACGCGTACTTCGACCGCCGCGCGAGCACTCGCCGCGCTCGCCCCGCTGATCCTCATCGGCCTCACGCTCACCTGGCAGGCTGCACCCGCCGCGGCTCACAGCGAACTCGTGTCGTCGACGCCGGTCGACGGAGCGAGCCTGCGCGCTATGCCCGCGGAGGTCGAGCTTCAGTTCAACCAGGACATCGCTGCTCAGTTCGCGACCGTCACGCTGACTGCCTTGGGCACCCAGACCGATCCGATCACATTGGATCCTGCCGTCAGCGGCGCACGGGTCACGGCCGACGTGCCCAACGAGCTCGACCGAGCACGGTCGTGGCGGCTCGCCTACCGGGTGACATCCGCCGACGGACACCCGATCGAGGGCGCCGTCGACTTCGACGTACCGTCGGACGATCCGTCGGTCGAGGAGCGCCCACAGACCGACCAGACCGACGCCGGCGCAACGCCGCCCAGGGAGCACCAGAGCGGCCCGGACACATCTGACACCCGCGACTCACCATGGTCCTCGACGGTCATGATCGGCCTGATCGCGGCCGCCGGCACTGCCGCGGCCATCGTGCTCCTGCGGCGCGCGGCCCGGGAGGAGTGATCGACACGGTGTCCGCACTCGGCCGCGTTCGCTGGGCCGATTCGGTGGTCCTCGTCCTCGTTGTGGTCGTGGCTCCGGTGGCGGCCGTCGGAACGCTGCTGGCGACGGGCAGCATCGGAGGTGCACCTCCGACGGGGCTGCCCGACCCGGGTGCACTCACCCAGTGGGGGCTCCCGGTCAGCCGCGGCGTCCGGGATGCAGCGACGGCGGTGACGGTCGGAGCGCTCGTCCTGGCCACTGTCGCGGTGCCGGCGAAGGAGTCCGGGCTGTTGAGTCGGCCCCAACGACGGTTGGCCCGACTTGCTGCAATGGCCGCAGCGCTCTGGCTGACCGGCGTCGCCTGCGAGTTCGTCCTCACCTACGCCGACGCGGCCGGACAAGGCCCGTTCGAAGCATCGCCCGCGCAACTGCAGTTCTTCGCCACCGAGATGGCCATCGGTCAGCAGCTGGCCTGGAACGCACTCCTGGCCGGCATGACCACCTTCGCGGCACTCGCTGCACGTACTGTCACTGGGCTCGCGCTGGGCGGCGCGCTCGGCGTCGTCGGGCTGTGGGCGATGGCACTGACCGGCCATGCCGCGAGCGATGCCAACCACGATCTCGCCGTCAACGCGCAGTTCCTGCACCTGCTGGGTGTCGCAGTCTGGGTCGGCGGACTCGTCGCCCTCGTCTGGATCCACCGCCACCCCGACGTTGACCTCCGGGTCATCGCCGGACGGTACTCACGGATCGCGGGCTTGTGCTATGCCGCCACCGCGGCGTCCGGGCTAGCCGGCGGCGTGCTGAGGATCCCCGCGGTCACAGACGTCCTCAGCGACTACGGAGCCGCTCTCGGCCTCAAGTCGGCCTTGTTCGTGATGCTCGGCGTTCTCGGGTGGCGTCAGCGTCGTCTGGTCGTCCGACGACTCTCCAGCGAGTTCGACCCGCCGCGCAGATGGTCGTTCCTCCAGCTCACCGTCGCCGAGCTGGTCCTCATGGCAGTCGCCACGGGCGCTGGCGTCGCGCTGGCTCGCACTCCGCCTCCACAGGCCGCTGACTCCGCCGTACCGGTGCCGGCCGAGGAGCTCCTCGGGCGCCCAATGCCTCCTCGACTCGGCCTGCCCGAGTGGTTCACTCAGTGGCAGATCGACACCCTCTGGACGCCGGTCGCGATCGGCTTCGCTGCCGCCTACCTTGCCGGAGTCCGCCGCCTGCACCGTCGAAGCGAGACCTGGCCGCGCGGACGGACGCTGGCGTGGCTGGCCGGCTGCGCGGGGCTCGTGTGGGCAACCAGCGGGGCACCGGGCGCCTACGGCGACGTGCTGTTCAGCATGCACATGGTGCAGCACACGGCGATCATCGCCTTGGTTCCGGTGTGCTTCGCGGTTGCGGCGCCGATCACCCTGGCGCTACGCGCCCTGGGCCGTCGGGCCGACGGATCCCACGGGCCCCGTGAGTGGCTCTCGCACGTCGCGTACTCGTTGCCGGTGCAGCTGGTGGGCCACGGGATGGTCGCCGCTCCGCTGTTCGTGATCAGCGTGGTCGGATTCTACTCATCGTCGGCATTCGAGGCGTCCTTGCGCGGCCACACCATGCACCTTGTGATGACAGGGAGTGCACTGTTGGTGGGCTACCTGTTCGCCAACGCCGTCTGTGGCATCGACCCGACCATGCGCAGACCCAGCACCCGAACCCGCCTGCTGCTTGTCGGGGCCACCACGGCGTCCCTGGTGGCCTTCATGCTCGGCCTGATCGGATCCGACGACCTCCGCGCAGCAGACTGGTTCACGGTCCTGGACCGGCCGTGGGGCGCCAGCCCCGTCGAGGACCAGCAGCTCGGCGGCCTGCTCGGGCTCGCTCTGTTGCTCTGCCACGGCCTCGCGCTCTCCCTGTTGACCATCTCGGGAGATACGCGGGGACGCAGGGGGATCCCGAGGAGCTGTCCTTCCCCCCGAATCAGCCGCAGCCGTTGCCCACTCGGCCGAAGCACCAACCGGGAGTCAGGTCGTGTAGCGATCCGGCTGCGCCGAGAATGCGGCGGCGCACTCCAGGGAGCAGAAGCAATGGTGGCGGCCGTCATGCCGCAGGTGCCCGGCGCCGCCCGCGTGCGGGACCCACATCCGGCATACCGGATCGACCCCACCCCTGGGCCGGACGAGGCCGAGGTCGATGTCGAAGAGCTCGGGGGCATCGATGAGGTTGCGAAGCTCGACGGCACCCATCGACACCACACTGCGGCCTCGCTCCCGTGCGGCATCGGCCACCTCTGCTGTCGCGAGGGTCTGTCCACCCGACGCCTGTCCGGCGATCCGGGCGGCAAGATTGACCGCCGTGCCGAACATGTCGCCGTCGCGCTCCGCCGCAGGACCGTGGTGCAGCCCAGCGCGCGCCACCGGAAACCCCTCGAGCCCGGCGCAGGCGGTCAGCAGACGTTCAACGAGAGCGATACCCGTAGCAGGGGGACGGCGTGGCCAGGAGGACCGCGTCGCCGATCGTCTTGATGAGACGATCGCCGGTGTCGAGTTGCTCCTCCGCGAGGCGCGCGAACTTCGTCGCGAGGTCGGCAGCGTGCTCGTCGCCGTGCGTCTCGGTCAGGGCGGTGTAGCCGGCGAGGTCGACCATCGCGAAGGTCCACGCGCGAGTCGGTGGGGGCATGATCCGGCGATCTCAGGCGTGGAACGCCGCGGCACAGTAGTCGAGGAGCGCGGTCTCGAGCGCGGGCGCCGCCGCGATCAGGACCGGCGCCGCGACAAGTGCGGCCGCGATCCCGTGGATCGACCAGCGTTGACCGAGAGGCAAGCCAGGCGCGGTGACAACGAGGCGGTGCACGCGCTGCATCGCCGCGCCACCGTTGACCGCGAGTGCGCCGGCGGGAGACGTTCCCTCGGCGAGCGCGACCAGTGCCGCTGCGAGGTCCCGTCGACCTCCGGCGGCCGTTGCTCGATCGTCGGCGTGCATCTCCACCAGGGTCGCGATCTCGGTCTCGGCGATTGCGAAGAACCGGCTGCGTGGCATCGCCCGCCGCAACGCTGCTGCGACGGTGAGCGCGACGTGGTGGCGGCCACCGAGATGCGCTCGCTCGTGGGCGAGAGCGAGGGCCCGCTGGCGGGGCGTGAGGACGGCAAGGGCCCCTGTGGTCACCACGATCTGGTCCCTGCGCCCGGGGATGCAGAACACGGACGGACGGGGTTCATCGACGATCCACGCCCCGTCGACCGCGTCGGGGCGGCCGACCAGTGCGACTCGGGCGCGCTGCCGCTGCCGATCGCGCCGAACCGCCAGAAACTCGGTGACGACGCTCCAACCCAGGCGAAGGAGGAGTCCTGCGGCCCCGAGCACGCCGAGGACGTGGACCAACGCTCCCCCGGGCGTCTCATAGTGCTGCCGAACGAGGAACTCACATGCCCCGAGGAGACCCGCGATGTCGTCTGTGGCCGATGGCACCGTCGGGAGCGCGAGGGCGGCTCCAGCGAGCAGCAGTGATGCCGGGACGGTGACCGTCACGACTTGCCAGGCGACAACGCCTTGCCGCGGAGCTCGACGCATCCACGCAGCTCCGGGCAGCACCCGTTGGGCGGTGACGACCACGGTTGCGGCGAACAGGACGAGGCCGAGTGCGGCGATCATGGACGCTCCCCGTGGGCGTCGACCATGGGGGCGCATCGCGTTGACTGGTTCACCATGACACCTCGTTGCAGGCGGTAGCGTCCGACTCTATCTGCAACGTCGCGTGCTCGACGCCGTACCGGTTGCGGAGGGCGGCCTGTGCGGAGGTCAGGACCGCGGCCGGGTCGGCGCTCGGTGAGGCGACCAGGTGCGCCGTCGCGACGTTCATCCCGGAGGTGAGCGTCCACAGGTGGAGGTCGTGGACCTCCTCGACGCCGTCGAGGCCGTCGAGCGCCGCTTCGACCTCCGCTGGGGTCATGCCGGCAGGGGCGTGCTGGCCGAGGACCGTCAGGACCTCGCGTCCGAGCATGACGGCACGGACGATGACGAACAGCGCGATCGCCATCGCGATACCGGTGTCCCACCACGCGCTTCCGGTGAGAGCGACCATGGCGCCGGCGGCGATCACACCGACAGAGCCGACGGTGTCAGCGACAACTTCGAGGTAGGCGCCCTTGACGTTGATGCTCTCGCCCGCGCCACCCTTCAGCAACAGGAGGGCAGCCACGTTGATCAGCAGGCCGATCACACCGACGACCATCACCGCGCCGCTCTCCAGGTGAACGGCCTCCCCGATACGGGAAATGCCCTCGAATGCGACGTAGGCACCTGCCCCCAGCATGAGCAGGACGGTGAGGCCGGAGGCGAACACTTCGGCTCGATACGAGCCGAAGGTCTTGCGGCCGGTGCGGTCCTTCATGGTGGCAATCCGGGTCGCGGCGAGCGCCGCACCCAGGGCGACGACGTCCGCGGCCATGTGGCCGGCATCGGAGAGCAGGGCCAGCGATCCGGACCACCAGCCGACAGCGAGTTCGACGCCGAAGAACGACGCGACGAGTCCGAACGCGACAGCGAGCCTCCACCTGTGGCGGCCTCCCGCATGTCCGTGTCCGTGTCCGACTCCCATCACGACCCCTTCGCGGCGTCGGCACTGGGGACTGGCAGTTCGCTCTGGCAGCAGCCGGAGCCGCACCCGTCGTCACCTGCGACGGTGTCACCGGCCGATGTCGCCGCATCGGCCAGGTGGGGAGCGCACGAGCAGCCTTCGCCCCGCCACGCCTCGACGCCTTCGCGCACGGCGACCGCGGCGATCACCAGGCCGGCGATCGGGTCGGCCCACGACCAGCCGAGCGTCGAGTTCAGCAGGAGCCCGGCCAACAGCACCGCAGAGAGGTACGTGCACAGCAGTGTCTGAGTGGAGTCGGCGACAACGGCTCCGGAGCCGAGCTCCCGACCCGTCCGCCGCTGCATCCAGGAGAGGAAGGGCATGATCGCCAGCGACGCGGCAGCGAGACCGATTCCTACCGGCGAGTCATCCGGGTCATGGCTGCCGCTGAGCGCGCGCATCGACTCGAAGGTGACGTAGGCGGCGAGCGCGAAGAACGACAGAGCCATCAGCCGAAGCGCCTGCTGCTCCCGGGACTCTGGGAGGTGGTGCCGGAACTGCCACAGGATGATCAGACCGCTGCTCACCTCCACGACCGAGTCCAGACCGAATCCGACCAACGCAACCGATCCGGCGAGGAGACCGGCCGTGATCGCGATGACCGCCTCGATGACGTTGTAGGCAACCGATGTCGCCGCCAGCAGCTGTGCGCGCCGCATGAGCCGGCGCCGCCGCGTCGGATCCGCGAGGGTCCACGCTGTCGCGGCCGTCATCGCGAGGATCCCAAACCCGAGTTCGGGCACAGGATGACGGCGTCGCCAGTTGCTGCCAGCAGCTCCTCTGCGGCTGCGAACACTTTCAGGACCGCAGCGGGCTGAGTCAGGGTGAAGACCGAGGCCCGACCCACCGGTCGGGACTCCACCAGACCGCATTCGCGAAGGCAGGCCAGATGCTTGGAGACGGTGGACTGAGCCAGGCCGAGATGTGCGGTCAACTCCGTCACCTTGTGCTCCCCCAGCAACAGGTGCCGCAGGATGGCGACCCGCGACGGATCCCCCATGCCACGGAAGAGACACGCGGCCGCGACCGCGGCCTCTGTCTCGTCGACCGAACCTGTCGCGGTTTCGACACCCTGGGCTTTCATCGTCATATGGCGATGATAACGCCGGGCGTGCCCATCCAGTCAACCGGGGCGGTCGTCACACGCTCACTCCGGGTGCCGGTCGAGCAACGCCCGCAGCTGGGCGGCCTCCTCCGCGGGAAGCTGCTCGACGAAATGCATCAGCGCCGCGGTTCGGTCGCCGCTTGCACCGAGGGCATCCCCCATCAGGTCCGCGACATGTTCCTCTCGGGACCGTGTCGGTCGGTAGTTCCAGGCGCGGCCAAGACGCTCGCGCTCGACGAAGCCCTTGCGGTGAAGGTTGTCGAGAACGGTCATGACCGTGGTGTAGGCCCGATTGCGCTCGTGAGGAAGAGCCTCCAGAACCTGACGAACCGACTGGGGTGCGTCCGTGGCCCACAGAAGGTTCATCACCTGCGCCTCGAGCTCTCCCAGCCCCTTCATTCTCGGCATGCTCCTCACCCGCCTGCTTCCCCGACTCCGCCGGTATCCTACCTTTGATAGTAGATGCGCCGTCCCCAGAGCGTCGCCAGACATGATTGAGCACCCAGACGCATGAATGCCACCGACCTGGTGATGGAGGGACCCCTCATCGTCGCCGCAGCGCTCGCCGTCGCGGCTGGCCTGGTCTCGTTCCTCTCGCCATGCTGCCTGCCACTCGTGCCCGGGTACCTGTCCTACGTCGCGGGCATGGCCGGCGCCGAGCACCGCACACCGGTCGCGGTCGGTTCCGGCCAGGCTGAGCCAACAGCCCGTGCCCCGTTCGAGGCGCGGCGCAGACATGACCGGCGGGTCGTCCTCGGTTCGGTGCTCTTTGTCCTCGGCTTCGCAGCTGTGTTCACGAGCTACGGCGTGCTGTTCGGGGCGCTGGGCAGCCTGCTCATCAGCCATCAGGAGACGGTCGTTCGGTTCCTCGGCATCGTCACCATCGTCTTCGGACTGATGTTCAGTGGGTTGTTGTCGCGCATGCCGCTGGCGAGCCGTTCCATCCGGTTGTCGTACCGACCGAGGGCCGGGCTGGCCGGGGCCCCCGTCCTCGGCGTGATGTTCGGCCTCGGCTGGACACCGTGCATCGGCCCGACTCTGGCCGCAGTCCTGACCCTCGCCACGACGAGCGCCGGTGCCGGCCGCGGCGCCTTGCTCTCGTTCGCCTACAGCGTCGGTCTCGGCATCCCCTTCATCGTGGCTGCGTTCTCGATCTCAAGGTTCATGGCGCGGATGCAGTGGGCACGACGTCACGCCCCGCGAGTGATGATCGTCGGCGGCCTCGTCATGGTCGTGCTCGGAGTGCTTCAGGTGACCGGGCTGTGGCTTGATCTGATGACTCGGCTCCAGGGGTGTCGTCGCCAACTGGCAGACCCCCGATCTGAGGCTGCGAGTCTCGCATGCCCCATATCGGATGATCTCTTAGGGAACGCGGCTGCCCTGCGCAAACGCAACGTTCCCCCTCCCCGTTCCCCCTCCTTGTTACCGGATTCCGGTAACGCTGCGCCTCCAGTCTCGAGGCATGTTCGACCCGGCAAACCCGAAGCCCGACTGGACCACCTCGACAATGCAGCGCGTTGCCGGCGAGCCCACCCTGGGTGCTGCCGCGATCCGCTACGCGAATCTCGGCATCCCAGTGTTCCCCTGCGTGCCGGGCGGCAAGCAGCCACTCACGCCGAACGGCTTCCACGATGCGACGTCCTCCGCTCGCGTCGTGCACCGCTGGTGGGAGCGCACGCCCGAAGCGAACATCGGGCTGCCTACGGGCGCCCGCACCGGCATCCTCGTCGTTGACATCGACGTCCACGCGGGCGGCAGTGGATTCGCGGCGTTCGAGCGTGCTCGCTCTGATGGGCTCGCCACGCATTGGGGCTGGCTCGTCCGCACGCCGTCGGGCGGGGTCCACGCCTACTACCCGAGCGTGCCCGACCGGGAGCAGCGGTCGTGGCAGGTCCCGTCCGCGCACGTCGACTTCCGGGGCGATGGTGGCTACGTCATTGCTCCCCCGTCGCGGCTCGAGGTGGACGGCGTGATCAGGGCGTACGAGGTCATCGCGGTCACGACCCAGCCGGCGGAGCCGCTGGACGCGGTCGGGCTTCGCCCGTTCCTGGAGCCGCCCCGGCCGCGACCGGTAGCACCACCGTCAGGGCTCTCTCCGAAGGGCTGCCACCCTGAGGCGCTGGCCAGAGTGGTGGCGCTGACGCCCGAAGGCGGTCGCAATCGCGCCCTCTTCTGGGCGTCATGTCGCATGGCCGAGGACGGCCAGAGCCGCGCGAACACCGTCAGCTATCTGATGCCCGCCGCCCAGTACGCCGGCCTTCCCGATCGGGAAATCGAGTCGACCATCGACTCCGCCTTCCGGATCGCGTCCCGGCTCGGCCCCGGGAGCCGCCTGGGCCCTACTCAGAGGAATGAGGCGATCCAGCTGTGAACACCCACGCCGAGTACCGCCGTCACAGCTACCGTCCGCACGAGCCGTCTGTGCAGAGCACCGAGGCGACCGCGAGCGCCCTCGCTCGCCACCGTGATCCGTCGATGCGCGCGGTTGAAGCGCAGACACCGGCGAACGCACCCAAGGGCATCGCCTGGGTTCGGCCGACCGAGCTCTCGTCGTACCTCAGCCCGACAGTCGCGCGCGGCATCGACCTCCAAGCCGAGTTGATTCGTCGCACACGGCGTACTCCTGTCGTTGCGCGGCGTGCCCTCCAGCGAGATGTCCACTCCCCCGCGCCGACACCGGCAGCAAACCGGACGGAGGGGATGTCGCTGTGAAGCACTCATTCGAAACCGCGACTGGGCTCCGCCGGCTTCTCGTCCGACTGCGGGTGTCCGGACCGAACGCGTGGGAGCACGACGCCGAGGCCCACGACCTCATGCTGTACGCCGCGCGGAAGTACGAGGCGCTCGCGATCAAGCACCGCTGCGACCCGACCGCAGGAGCCGCGGCAGCCTCTGAGGCCATGCGGACCTACGCCGTCCGCACCGCTGACGACCCGTGGGCCGTCGTCACTATGGCGGTCAAGGTCACGCTCATTGCCGAGGAGCGCGCCGACGGACTCCTGTGCTCCGTCGACCAGGCCAGGCGGCCGGAGATCTCCAGGCACCACGACGTACGCCGGTTCTGCGACACGGAAGCCGACCTGCCCAACTTCCTTCCCGCGCTCGCCGTCGAACCGTTCGACCCGGAAGAGACTCCGCCGACTGGCGCCTACGAAGCTGTCGACGCGACGATCGACCTCTTCACCGCGCTGGGCTGGCCGCGGGACACGGCCACGTGCACGCTCGACTACATCTCCGCCCGCCTCGTCGAATCCGGATCACGTCCCAAGGCGCACGCGGCCCTGCGGCGCGACCAGACCGCGCGGGCACTCCTCGACATCGAGCAAGAGGCATGGTCGACGGTCCTGCGGATCGTGCTGGGCAATCCGAACCCCGACGAGGCATGTACGTCGGACGGGCACGGCGTACTCCTGCGACTTCTCATCGGCCACCCGGTCGCCGAACTGTTGGACGACGACCTGCTGGTCTTCGAGATCAGCGCGGCCGCTCCCCGACCGAAGGCTCGGATCCATGTCTGACACGCGGAGTCACATCGAACTGGATCGAGCGCTCGACTCGATCACCGTCGGCGTCCGCCACCGCAAGGATCCCGGCGACCTCAAGCCCCCTCATGGAGTCGATCGAACGGCTCGGCCTGCTGCAGCCCATCACCATCACCCCCGAGGGTCTCCTCGTGTGCGGGTCGCGGCGCCTGGAGGCCGTACGCCGGCTCGGCTGGCGCACCGTGAAGGTCTGGGTGCGCTCCGGGATCTCCGACAAGCTCTCGCTGCTGCTCGCCGAGCAGGATGAGAACCAGCTGCACAAGCCGCTCAACGAACTCGAGAAGGCCGCGCTCTACCGAGAGCTGAAGGCGCTTAGAGCCGAGGACGCGGAGCGGCGGATGCAGGCGACCCAGTTCGGGGGTTCCGGGTCCGCACCCGGTGCGGAGCCGGGCGAGACCGGTGATGCCCGGTCACACGCAGCCATGGCGATCACCGGCAAGGCGTCGTACAACACCCACGAGCGGGTCTGCGCGCTCATGGATTGGGCCTCCCGAAAGGCCACGCCGCCGGAGATCCGCGCGATGGCTAACGACGCGCTGAAGAGGATCGAGCAGGGCGAGCCGGTGAAGCCGCTCTACCTCCAGGTCAAGGAAGCCTTCGACCAGGCGCAACAGCCTCAGCCGGAGGAGGAGACGGATCTCGCTCGGCTGGCGCGCGAGGCACGGGAGCGTGCCGAGCGCGAGGCGCGTGAGAAGGGCCGCAAGAACCTCAAGCGCAGCCACGGACCGAGCAGCCACTTCAGAAGCATCCGCTCCTTCAATCTGACCTGGACCGAGCTCGACGGGTGGACGGAGCTCTACGACGTCGACGCCCTGGCGGCCGAGCTCAGCCGCGCCGACTGGGAGCGGTTCGACCGCGTCGTGACAGCGACGATCGCGTTCCGCGACCAGCTCGTTGCCGCGCGTCGGCACGCTGCGACATCGGCATAGTCGGCGCACCTATCGGACGTCCCTGACCCCGTCGCTCGGAGCTCCGATGCCCAACCTGACCGGCCGCCAGATCATGCTTCTCCTCGGATGCGCCCTCGCTCTCATCACGGCCGCCGTCGGGATCTACGGGCTCGTGCGAGGACCGGGCGGAACGGCCGCAGAGTCATCCCATGCCAGACCGCCAAAGGTCCAGGCCGTTGCCAATCCGACCGACGATGCCGTCACCCTGGAGAACCGGACCCTCCCGCACACGACCGATCCAGTCGCCTACGCACGTGCCGTGGCGGTCGCACTGTTCGACTGGGACACAACGGCAGGTTTCCTTCCGACCGACTACACCTCGGCAGTCCTGGCCGACGCCGATCCCTCCGGCGAGGAGACGCCCGGCCTGCTGGCAGATGTCGCGACGTACCTCCCTAGCGTGGAGCAATGGCTCGACCTCGGTGCGATGGAGGTGGAACAGACCATCGGGATCGACGAGGCGTACGTTCCCGACTCCTGGTCCGACGCCGTCGAGCAAGCACACGGACATCTGCGCCCAGGGACGACAGCCGTGACCATCACGGGCACCCCGTCACCGCACCGGAGTTTGGAACGGCGAAGTGGCCGAGTCATCGTATCCGGTCTCCTTCACGGTCTTCGTCGCCTGCCAGCCGTCCTTCGAACGGTGCCGCGTCCTGCGCCTCTCCGAGCTCGACAATCCGCTGAGTGAGCGCGGATGGGCATGAAGGTCCTCGCCGTCGGCGCCGCGGCCGCAGTCCTGTTCGCACCTGGAGCCGCGGTCCTAGGCGTGGCAACACTCGTGAGTCCGGCGGCGGCAGGATCGGGCAGCTGCATGTGGGACGGCCAGGCGACCTCGAGCCTCGGCGTTGCTGGCCCCTGTCCCGGAGGGGCTTTCCGCCACCAACACGCACGGCGAGACAGTCATCCTCAACAAGCAGCAGCTAACGCGGGCAGCGACGATCATCGCCGTCGGCAACCAGCAACAGATCCCGGCGCGCGGTCAGCTCATCGCGATCATGACCGCCCTGACGGAGTCCTCTCTCCGACTTCTGTCGAACACGAGCGCTTACCCCCATTCGGCGAACATCCCCAACGACGGTGACGGCAGCGACCACGACTCCGTCGGCATGTTCCAACAGAGACCGGCCGCAGGCTGGGGCACCGTCGAGAAGCTCATGGACCCGGTCTGGTCGTCCCGTGCCTTCTACGGCGGGCCGAACGGACCCAACCATGGGTCGCCGCGGGGGGCTCCTCGACATCGACGGCTGGCAATCGATGGATCCCGGAGCGGCAGCGCAGGCGGTGCAGGTCTCCGCGTATCCGGATCGCTACGCGGTCAACCAGCCGATCGCCGAGAAGGTCCTGAGCGCACTCAGTGGTGTCTCCCTCAGCAGCAGCCTGGACTGTGCTCAGCCCGCCAGCGAGCTTCCCGCGAACCTCCCACCCGGTTTCCCTGGAGCGTTCGTCACGGCGGCGGCCACTCAGCTCGGCAAGCCGTACGTCTGGGGCGGAGGCAACTTCGACGGACCCACCGGCGGAGGATTCGACTGCTCCGGCCTCGTGCTCTATGCCGCCTACCAAGCCTCTGGGGGCCGCATTCGACTCCCCCACTACAGCGGCTCGCAGATCCGCGCCGGCCAAGGCATCGCGTGGAGCGCCAAGCAACCTGGTGACCTGATCTTCTTCAGCTATCCCGGCGCCGGCGGGCCGCACCACGTCGCGATCTATGTCGGCGGGGACAGGATCCTGCACGCGCCACGGACCGGCGACGTCGTCCGCTACGGGACGATCGGCGAGTTCGCCGGCGAGGTCATGACGGTTCGCCGGCTCGGCTGACTCCGCAAGTCAGTCGCCGCTCATCTGCATCTGACCATCGTCGGCTTCGTATTCCTCCCAGATGCCCGGGACCTCGATACGAACCTCCGCTGACGTGCCTCGCTGGCCATCCTGGAGCGTGACGCAGGTCCCTACGCCCTGACGGTCAGGATGCGAGCCGCGATAGTTCGGGTGGGGATCGATCGGCTCACCTGCCTGTTCACGGATGGCTGCCATGCTTCTCAGGTCGCCTGGAAATGGCAGGTGAGAGAATCCATACGTCAGCGCGCCGAGTTCCAGTCCTGACGCCGACTGATCGGCAGACATCTCAAGCCAATCCGTGATCTCAAGTAGACCGGGCTTGACGGGTCCCTCGACCAGCCAGAAGCCGAACGGTCGACCGTACGCGCTGGAGTGCCAGGTGGTTGATTGACTGGGCCCGATTCGAACAGCGACCTGGATCCCCATCACGCCGACGAGCGGTCCCGCGCAGATCGAGAGAAAGAGTCGCGGGAAGTCATCAGGGACCTTCTGCGCGTCGAACTGCCGCACCAAAGCCGCGGCAACCGGATGCCATACAGGGGCCTGATCGCCCTTCACCGTGCTGAGCAGGGTCGCTGCCAGCCCGTACCGAGCGAAACGGCCCGGCTTGAAGTCCCCGGTCAGGGTCATGTGGAGAACCGACTCGTCGGTGACTGCATCCGCCATGGCAGTGGCCTCCAGGCCGCCTTCACACTCCATGGCCATTCGGACTGGAAGCGCCCACTTCTGGTACTCCGGTACCAGTTCCCTGCCCTGCCAGTTGTTGCAGTGCGCGCAAAGCGCGTACCAGCCCGATCCCCGCTGCTGCACCGGACCGGCCATTCGAGTGCCGAACGCAGACGGCGAACGCACAAAGTCGCTCCACTCCCGCATGACGACAGGCAACCTGTTGCCGACAGCCTTCGGCGGGAAATGCTCAAACGTCAGCGGGCCGAAGACCCGGCACAGCGCGCAGCGGCCTCGCTCTCGCGTTCGCTTCGCCATGCGCGGGACTCTACGGGTGGGTACCGACAGGCGCGTCCTGGATTTGGTAGTCCTCGACGCTCCCGACAGGTTGCACGCACCTGAGCGTCATGAGATCCAGCGTTCTTGTCCGTAGCAATGTCGGCCCAGACTTCGGAGCTGTCGGAGGCACCGACGATCTGCGTGCCATCGTCGGCGCGCTTCTGACCTATGGCCTGATCATCGCCGTACTCATGCTCGTCATCTCAGCTACGACGTGGGCCATCGCCTCCAGTTCGGGCAGCTGGCACACCGCGCAGAAGGCGAAGCTCGGGTGCTTCGTCGCGATCGGCGGCGCCGCCCCTCACGGGCGGAGCACTCGCTTGGGCGAACTGGCTGCTGGACGTCGGCGCACACCTTTAAGGCGTCCGCCCGCCAGACGTCAGGAGCCTCCGATGGACCTACTCACAGCAGCACTCCTGCTCCCCCTCGACATCCAGATCGACCCAAACTCCAACGGCCTACCGGGGATCGGTCAGCTCAAGAAGATCGTCGGAGCCTCGATGACGGTCGGACTCGTCCTTGCCGTACTGGCGCTGATCATCTCGGCCATCGTCTGGGCGCTGGGCGCCAACTCATCCAACCCACACCTCGCCGGTCGTGGCAAGCTCGGCGTCCTCGTCGCCCTCGGCGCCGCGATCGTCTGCGGCGCTTCGGTGACGCTGGTGAACTTCTTCTGGAACGTCGGCCAGCAGGTCTGAGGACTGGTCATGGGTGTCTGCGACGTACCGGTTATCCACGAGGTCTGCAACGCCGCAGGAGACGCTGCCGGCGCTGTCGTGACCGCTCCCTTCGACTGGCTCGCTCAGGGCATGGGCGGCGCCGCCGAGTGGATGTTTACGTCCGTCTGGAAGGTCATCGACACCACGACGTACGTCGACGTGACCAGCGGCGAGTACACGAAGGTCTACAACATCATGTTCGGCGTCGGCGTCTTCGTGATGCTCGGCTTCTTCATGCTCCAGGTCATCGGCGGCATGATCCGTCGCGAACCCGCTGCGCTCTCCAGAGCCGCGCTCGGACTCGCGAAATCGATCCTGGGATCCTTCGTCGCCCTCGCCCTCCTCGCTACAGCGCTCGAGATCACCGACCAGCTCTGCATCGGCATCGTGAACGCCGCCGGGACGAACATGAACGAGATGGGCGACAAGGTCGCCGTGCTCGCCGCCGGACTCGGCGCCATCAACCTCAACGCACCCGGCGCCGGCGCGATCCTGACGATCTTCCTCTCCAGCCTCGCCATCGTCGGCGCGATGGTCGTCTGGATCAGCCTCCTGATCCGCAAGGCCTTGCTTCTGATCGCGATCGTCTTCGCACCGATTGCGCTCGCGGGTGCCAGCTGGGACCACACTCGGACGTGGCTGAGCCGCTGGGCGACGTTCGTGATCGCGATGATCCTCTCGAAGGTCGTCCTCGTGGTGATTTTTCCTGCTCGCCACCGCCCAGGTCTCGGCGCCGATCGATGCCGACCTGGAGTCCGTGAGCCAGCCGATGGCCGGCGTCGTCCTGATGCTCATGGCCGGCTTCGCGCCGTACCTGACCTACAAGGCGATCGCGTTCATGGGCTTCGACATGTACCACGCGATGTCAGCCGAACAGGAGGCCAAGGCCTCGCTCAACCGGCCGATGCCGATCCCGCTCTCGCGCCGCACCGGCAGCGAGCCCACCAAGATCCTCGGGGACGGCGGTGGAGGTACGACGACGGGCGGGTCCCCCTGCGGTGACACCCGCTGCGGGCGGCGGCGGACCGAGTGCGACCTCCGGCGGCTCTGCCGGTGGCGGTTCCGGCGGAACAGCGGCGGCAGGCGGCTCGAGCGGCGCAGCGGCCGCGGGCGGCGTCATCGCCGCGGGCGCAGTCGTGGCAAAGGAAGCGGCGGCGGCCGGGCCGCGTCTCGGAGGCTTCGTCGCGGCGCAGGCCAATGGTCAAGCCCAAGCCCACGAATCAGCGGCACCATCTGCAGTGCCGCCGCCGGTCGCGGACTCGACGCTTGCCGAGCCCGCAGGACGGAACTGACCGGCAGTGAGTACGTCGACCAGCGCCGAACCCTCGCTGACACCGATCAAGTTCTCGCGGCTCTCCAAGCGCGGGATCCTCCTCGGGTTGTCAGGTCCGCAACTCGTGATGGCGAGCCTCGCCGCCGCCGCCCTGATCCTGGGCCTTTACCTGGGTGCAGTCGTCATGACCTTCCCGATCATCCTCGTCTTCGCCGTACTCGGATTCGTCGGCGTCGGTGGCCGGAAGATCATCGAGTGGGCGCCGATCGGAGCGCAGTGGCTCTGGCGCTCCGCCGGAGGCCAGCTGCTGTACCGCCGCCGATTGGTCAAGCCGCGCCCGGCAGGAACGCTCGCCCTTCCGGGCGACTCCGCTCGGCTCAGGCAATGGATCGACCCCGAGACCAGCGCCGTCATGGTTCACGACCCGCACGCCGCGACCCTGACCGCGATCGTCGGCGTCTCCCCACCCCGCCTTCGTGCTCCTCGACCCGGCTGAGCAGGAGCGTCGGGTCGTCAGCTGGGGACGCGTGCTCGCGACCGCCTGCCGATCCGGACGCCTGGCCTCGGTCCAGGTCATGGAGCGCACTCTGCCGGACTCCGGCAAGGGCCTCGCGGACTGGTGGGAGCAGCACGGGAACCGGACCGAGTCCTGGGCGTCGAGGACTTACGGCGAACTCGTCGACCGCGCAGGCCCCGCTGGCGAGCGTCACGCGAGCACCATCTCGATCTCCCTCGACATCAAGACCGCTGGCCGCGCAATCCGTGCCGCAGGTGGGGGAACCGCGGTGCGGCCGCGGTACTGCGGCAGGAGATGGCGACGATGCTCGCGGCCCTTCGGTCCGCGGACCTCTCCCCCAGTGACTGGCTCACGCCCGGCGACCTCGCACTCGTCCTTCGATCGGCATACGACCCAGCTGTCGCCGGCGCCCTGGAGCGGCACGGGGCCGTAGGCCGCGACCTGGCCACTGCCGGCCCAGTCGCCGTCACCGAGTGCTGGGGCAGCCTCCGCAGCGACTCGGCACACCACTGTGTCCTCTGGATCAGCGAATGGCCGCGCTCACTGGTCTTCCCCGGGTTCCTCGCGCCGCTCCTCCTCTCCTCTGGGATCCGGCGGACGTTCTCGCTTCTCTACACGCCGATGCGTACCGACAGAGCGGCTCGGGACATCCGCAAGAAGAAGACGGAGTACATCTCCGACGCCGCCCAGCGACAGAAGATCGGGCAGATCGAGGACGCGCAGCAGACGGCGGAGTACCAGGACGTCCTCCAGCAGGAGGCGGACCTGACCGCCGGCCATGGCGTGCTCAGGGCCACCGGCTTCGTCACCGTCAGCGCGACCGATCCTGACGAGCTCGAGCGCGCTGTCGCCGCAATCGAGCAGGCGGCCATCCAGGCATCGTGTGAGACCCGCCGGCTCTGGGGACAGCAAGCTCAGGGTTTCGCCGTTGCTGCCTTGCCGCTCGGCCGCGTTGTGTAGCACGCAAGGCGGTGCAAGTGCCTTCAGCGGCACTGGCGATCACGGGCGCACTCGATCAACTCGGCGTTGGATCCGTCTCCTGGCGAACGAACGTGCGAGTAGTCACCTCACGCACTGCGCGGTGAGTACATGATCACGGCGACACCAACAAGACAGATGAGCGCTCCGGCGATGTCGTAGCGGTCGGGTTTGAATCCGTCGAGCGCCATGCCCCAGGCCAGCGAGCCGGCCACAAACACGCCACCGTAGGCGGCGAGGATCCGGCCGAAGTGCGCGTCGGGTTGCAGCGTAGCCACGAAACCGTAGATGCCGAGGGCGATGATGCCGGCGCCGATCCAGATCCAGCCCTTGTGCTCGCGGACGCCCTGCCAGACCAGCCAGGCACCGCCGATCTCGGCCACGGCAGCGGCGACGAACAGGGCTATCGACCTCAAAGTGTCCACCGAGCGATTGTGGCACCGCCGGTCCCCTGGGCCGTGCGGGTGCCAGCGGCACGGATCCGGCGCCAGGCTCGGCACCCCGGTGTGTTGTTCGAGTCCTCCGCGAGGGTGTCGCCACCGGCGGCGTCCCCCGGGTGTGCCGACTCTGGGGCTGACGAGCTCCACCCGATCCAGGCACAGCGCACGGTCAGCGGGGATCGCGCGAGGCGACCGTGATCCCTACATCGACGGGTCCTTCCTCGACGCACGAGGCCTCGGTGCCTTGACTGCGGCGGCGTGCCCAAACACCGAGGAGCGTGGCGGCCAGGACGACGGCGGCGAAGGTTAACCCGGCGAATACGGCGGTCGCCAGCGTCGCGGCAAGTCCGGCGCCCGCGATGCCTAAGAGCGCCAGGAGGGGTGGGGCGCAGCAGATAACGCAGGCGGCAGCGCCGGCACCGAGGAGGTGCCGGTCCTTGAGCTTCCGGTTCACGCGTCGGCCTTCCGGGTGGTGATCTCGACAAAGGGCAGGGGGCAGCAGTCGCTGGTGGCGCACTGATGGAGGTCGTTACACCCGGCATCAAGCGCGGCGCGAAGGTTGTCGCGGATCGCGGCCAGGTCAGCCATCCGTTCCTCCACCTCAACCAGCTTGGCGCGAGCGCGGGCCTGCAGCCCGGAGTCACGCCCCCGACGGCGGCCAACCTCGATCAGGTCGGCCACCTCGTCGAGAGTGAAGCCGAGACGTTGCGCGGCTTTGATGATCCGCAGCGTCTGCACTGCACGCTCGTCGTACAGCCGGTGGCCCCCAGGGCTACGGTCGGGCTGCTCAAGGAGACCCCGGCGCTCGTAGTAGCGCAGCGTCTCCCGGTTCACCCCAGCCGCCTGTGCGACCTCGTTGATCCGCAGGCTCACGACGAGAGCTCCTCAGCGCGAGCGGCCAGCGCGTCGAGGATCTCCTGCCGAGCCGGTGGCACCGAGATGTCGAGCACGAGGTCGACATCGGTGCCCTCAACCGTGAAGGTGAAGAACGAGCAGCACTCGGTCTCCCGTGCGGCGAGGTCGCGGACCCGGTCGGCCAGGCCCTCAGCGCCGGTCAGATGCATCCGAACACCGCCGTAGTGGCGATCGACGGCACGAACGGCGGTGGCGAACAGGTCGTCGAACTCCGAGAGCCGCAGCGGTCGCTTCGCGGTGGGCATCGTGCAGGCGTCGGTGTTCAGCAAGGTCTCCATGGGACGACGGTAAACCCGTACCCACGTACAAGTTGCAAGACCAGCGCAGCCAGGAGATAGCCACAGTTCTCGGATTTCCAGGACAAGCCATGGATGTGTGCATCAGGATTCTGCCCAGACCCCGCAGGTGACCCGAGACGCCTGCGGGGTCTTTCGCTCCCCTGAGGGTGTCGGACGTCCGGCGTAGCCTTCCTCCATGGCCCCGATCGCGCACCAACCCCGCCCTCCGTGGCGGGTGTTGTTCACGGATCGGAGTCGTCGACATGGCGAACTCGCCTCACCGGCAGCGCAAGGGCTGCCAGCTCTGTAAGCCTCACAAGAACCGTCGCCACGGTCGTGCTGTGCGCGAGCCTTGGCCCGTGCTTCGCAAGACCGGCAAGCGCCGCCGTGTCCGCCGCCGGGACATCGGCGACGCCGCCGACGAGTAGGCCGGCTCAGTTACACGGAGCACCCTCACAGCAGGGCCGGATGTAACCGCAGCCGTCGCAGCGCTCGTGAGAGGTCTCCCAGCGCATCAGGGTGTCGCAGTTCGGGCAAGGCTCCGTCAGATCGGCCACCGCCACAGGGTAGGTCGGCCGGCGAACGCCACCACGGCGACACGGCGGACTCACCCGCGCACCTCACCGATGAGAAGCCATCGACCGAGGAGCCAGCGATGCCTATCTTCGACGACCCGGTCGCCGACGCTGACGAACTCCGGGAAGCAGTCCGCGGCCTCGCCCACGCGACGCGCTCGATCGAGGACCCGACCGCGATCTATGCCGTACTCGGGTCCATCAGCTCCGCGCTCGCCTCGCTGAGCCAGTCCCTGCACCAGCTCGGCCAGTTCCACGATGGGCCGATTCGCAGGCAGGCGTGGATGAACGGCGATGTCGACGCCGGGCGAGCAGCGTCGTACAGGGGAGTCCTGGGAGCTTCACCGCGCCGCCGAGATGATTCACCAGGTTGGCGAATGCGTGAACCGGGCGCACGAGATCGAGGCGACGATCGCCTACGACACCCGCGACTATCCGTCGCTCGAGCTGGTCCAGCGCTCATCGCGTCAACCAGGGATGTCGCTGTGACCGGCTGGCAGGACGGTCGCCTCCACTCAGCCGTGCTTGTCTCCCCGGCCGGGAGCGTCGGCACGATCGCAAGGTCCGCAAGTCTGCCGCGCGAGAGCTCCTGTCCGCGGACCGGGCAGCCCGGCGTACCGCAGCGAAGCACAAGGTTGCGCAGGTCTCCGCGGAGAAGCGGGCCACCGTGACACTCCCCGCGCCGGCGAAGCCGGCCCGGCCGCCCTCCGCACGCCCGGACGATTCCGAGTCCCACGCCATCAGGACACCTCAGCAACCCTGGCGGGCGCGTACCCGTTCCTTGCCGAAGGCGGTCTGGGGAAGTGAGGGCGTCTTCGTCGGCCAGGACCTGTACTCCGGCAGTTCGTTCGTCTACGACCCCTGGATCCTCTACGCCCGCGGGCTCATCACCGCCCCGAACCTCGTCCTTGCCGGCATCGTCGGTTCCGGCAAGTCCTGCCTCGCCAAGAGTCTCTACACGCGATCCATCCCCTTCGGCCGGCGGGTGTACGTGCCCGGTGACCCCAAGGGCGAGCACACCGCTGTAGCGGAGGCCGTAGGTGGCCGAGCCATCGCGCTCGGCCACGGCATGCCCAACCGCCTCAACCCGCTCGATGAGGGCCACCGCCCCACCGGTCTCGACGACGCTCAATGGGGCAGTCAGATCGCCTCCCGCCGCCGCGACCTCGTCGGCGCGCTCGCCGAGACCGTGCTCGACCGCCGCCTCAGCCCGCTGGAGCACACCGCGGTGGACATCGCGATCGACCGAACGGTCCGTGGCACTGACGTACCCGTCCTACCGATGGTCGTCGACAGGCTGCTCACGCCCGACCGCACCGACGACCCAGACGGACGGCTGACCGAGGACGGGCGCCTCGTCGGGCACGCCCTTCGTCGGCTCGTCGCTGGCGACCTCGCGGGTCTCTTCGACGGGCCGTCCACGGTGACGTTCGACCCGACTCTCCCGATGATCTCGCTCGACCTCTCCCGCGTCACCGAGAACGCGACCCTCATCTCGGTCCTGATGACCTGCGCGTCGGCGTGGATGGAGTCAGCACTCCTGGACCCCGCCGGAGGCCAGCGCTGGGTGGTGTACGACGAGGCATGGCGGCTCATGTCGCACCCAGCGCTGTTGCGGCGGATGGATGCTCACTGGCGGCTCGCTCGCCACTACGGCATCGCGAACATGCTGATCTTCCACAAGCTCACCGACCTCGACAACGTCGGTGACCAGGGCTCGGCGATGCGCGCCCTCGCCTCCTCCCTGCTGGCCAACGCCGAGACCCGGATCGTCTACCGCCAGGAGTCCGACCAGCTCGGCGCCACCTCCGCGGCCCTCGGGCTCACCGGCACCGAGCAGTCCCTCATCCCCACGCTCGGCACCGGCCAGGGCTTGTGGCGGATCAAGCACCGGTCATTCGTCGTACAGCACCAGATGCACCCAGCGGAGCTCGAGGTCTTCGACACCACTGCGCGGATGACAGGAGCTCTTTAGAAGTTCGCGCGAATCTTGACGGTTCTGCGACGAACCTGAGCATACGCAACGTCCTCGAGTGTGTGCGGACACTCAGGTTCGGAGAAGCCGGGGACGTGGCATGTCGTGTGCCAGATCTGGAGCCGTCACCGAGAAGGAGTAGCGGCGATCGGGTCGGCCCCGCGGGTTCACCGTTGGCGGTTCCCTATGCGGTGATGGGGCCCTCACCTCCGAGGGCAGGCGTCCCCGCGAGTACGTCGTAGAGCGGAACCCAGATGCCGCGCCGCGACCGCGAGCATGTTGGGCGCGCTTGCACTGCACAGTGACCGGCCAAGTGTGCGGCGGAGGCCGCGACGCGGGCCCGGTCAGCCGGGGCCCGCGTCGTCGATCATGATTCCGGTTCTCGGTGAGACAGTGCTGTATGTCGTAGTTTGGACTGCCTGACCCACGCTGACCTACGGGTGGACCCCTTGTGCCAGCTTGGAACGAACGCACCCGGCCGTGGAGCTATGGCCACGAGGGTCACCGGACCGACCTCTACGCCAGATTGGCGAGGAGGTCGCGGCAGGCTTGTTCGCAGCGTCGGCAGGCTTCGGCGCAGATACGGCAGTGCTCGTGCATGTCGGCATGGCTTTCGCACTCGTCGCCGCATGCCTTGCAGGCGGTCGCGCAGGCTTCCAGGAACGCTCGGGTCACATTCGCGTCGTACCCGGTGTGGCGTGACAACGCGTTCCCGGTGGCGACGCAGATGTCGGCGCAGTCGAGATCAGTACGAATGCACTTGGTCAATTCGGCGACCATGTCCTCCGACAGACACGCGTCGGCACACGCGGTACAAATCTGTGCGCACTCGAAACAGGCCGCGATGCACTCGGCCAGCTTTTCCTTGTCGATGTTGCCCAAGTCCTTCGGGTAAGCCTCCAGCATCTTGGTGTGAGCCACGGTTCCTCCTCTAGTTACGGCGGCGAGGTCATCCCGGCATGGTGCTCTTGATCCGCCGCTCTCCTGACGTCTGTACCCAACCGGACGAGCATCATCCGCATAGCCGCACGGATATCGGGTACTTCCGCGGGGTGACTGACGACCATCCGGTCCGCGCTCGCGTAGACGCGCCCGACCAGAACACCGGTGGCGGCGACCGGCACCAGCACCCGGTCGATCCGAGACGGGTTGCCTTGGCCCGCGAGCGCCTGCCGTCGGCAGAGGAGGGAGACCGGCTCACCAGCGTGCTCTCGTTGATGGCCGATCCCACCCGGGCACGACTGTTGTACGCGCTTGACGTGGTCGAGGAGCTTTGTGTGGGCGACCTCGCCATTGCGTTGTCGGTGAGCGAGGACGCAGTCTCCTACGGACTTCGGGTGCTGCGTACCGCCGGGCTGGTGAGACGACGCAAGGAGGGCCGGATCGTGTACTACCGGCTCGCAGAGGGCTTTCCCGAGCCGCTTCGTCAGCACTGTCTACGTCAGCTCATCGAGATGTCTCGCGCTCCAATCGAGGACGACGACGTCTGACGCCGAGCTGAGCGACATCAACCACCGCAACTGACCCCCATCGGAAAGGGCAATCCCCATGTCATCGCCTCATACGCAGAAGCCGTCCGGTGCCAGCGAGCCCAGTGACCGGGAGAAGCCCGAGCAGCAGAAGGGGGACAAGGCCCATGAGCGGCGGATGTACGTACGTTTCGGACTGATGATCGCCACCTCCACGGTGGTGATGTTCGTCTTGATGTACTCCAACGTCTTCGCCTTTGACCACGTGCGGTGGAGCGAGGAGCGCTTCTACATGGCGCTGTTGATGGGCGGCGCCATGGCGCTGGTGATGTTCGCGTTCATGCGCAGCATGATGTACAAGAACCGCGCCTACAATCTCGTGCTCGTGGCGGTGGCGCTGCTGCTCGGTGCAGGTGGGCTGTACCTCTCGCGTTCCCAGGCGTTGGTCGACGACCAGGCGTACATGAAGGGCATGATCCCGCACCACTCGATCGCCATCTTGACCAGCGAGCGGGCCGACATCGATGACGTTCGCGTTCGAGAACTCGCCGACGAGATCATCAAGGCCCAGCGCAAGGAGATTAAGGAGATGGACTGGCTGATCGAGGATATCGAGAAGAACGGCCCGGCCACCACTCAGGAGGAAGCCGATCAGCGTCCCGTCCCGAGCTTCGAGGGAACCGCCGCCAGCAGCCTCGATGATGTCAGTGATGCCCTTGCCATGTTGGCCCTGTTCGGCGTCGAACTGCCTTGACCGTATACCCTAGGGGGGTATAGTGAAGTCATGAATGCGCACACCCATCGTCCCGACGCCGCCACGATGGACCAGGTCACCGACCCGGTGTGCGGCATGAAGGTCGATCCGTCCGTGGCCGAGCACGCGGTCGACCACCGCGGTGAGCAGTTCTACTTCTGCTCAGCCGGCTGCAAGGGCAAGTTCCTCGCCGACCCCGGCCAGTACACCGGCCATGGCTTCCCGGACCGTGCCGCAGGCGGCCGCGCCGGGCATGCAACCGAGCCAGGACATGGGCAGCCGACCCCGAGTGAGGGCGAGTCGGTCGAGTACACCTGCCCGATGCACCCCGAGATCCGCCAGGACGGCCCTGGCACCTGCCCCATCTGCGGGATGGCCCTCGAGCCCGTGATCGTCACCGCGGACACCGGCCCGTCCGAGGAACTGCGCGACATGACCCGCCGCTTCTGGGTTGGAGTCGTCCTGTCTATCCCGGTCGTGACCCTTGGCATGGGCCGCGATCTCGTCCCGTGGCTGCACGACAACATCTCCGCTACCGCGTCGGCGTGGACCCAGCTCGTGCTCGCGACCCCGGTGGTGCTGTGGGCCGGGTGGCCGTTCTTCGTCCGCGGCTGGGCGTCGGTGCGGACCCGGAACCTCAACATGTTCACGCTCATCGCGATGGGCACGGGCGTTGCGTGGCTGTTCTCCGTCGTCGCCACCGTCGCGCCGGGCATCTTCCCTGCCGCTTTCCGTGAGGACCGGGCCGTCGAGGTGTACTTCGAGGCCGCAGCCGTCATCACCACCCTCGTCCTGCTCGGGCAGGTCCTCGAGCTTCGCGCGCGCGAAGCGACCTCCGGCGCCATCAAGGCCCTCCTGGACCTGTCCCCCAAGACCGCGCGCCGCGTCGGTGAGGACGGCACCGAGGAGGAAGTCACTCTCGACCAGGTTGAGATCGGGGACATGCTGCGCGTCCGCCCCGGCGAGAAGGTCCCGGTCGACGGGCTCGTTGAGGACGGCAAGTCCGCTGTCGACGAGTCCCTCGTCACTGGCGAGTCCATGCCCATCACCAAGAACGTCGGCGACAACGCCATCGGCGGCACCCTCAACCAGACCGGCGCCTTGCTGGTGCGCGCCAACGCGGTCGGCCGCGACACCATGCTTGCCCGCATCGTGAACATGGTGGCCGAAGCCCAACGCTCCCGCGCACCCATCCAGCGCACCGTCGACCGAGTCTCAGCAGTCTTCGTACCCGCCGTCATCGGCGTCGCCGTGCTCGCATTCATCATCTGGGCGCTCCTAGGCCCCGATCCGAAGCTGGCTCACGCGCTCGTCGTCGCGGTCAGCGTCCTGATCATCGCCTGCCCGTGTGCCCTGGGCCTGGCCACACCCATGTCCATCATGGTCGGCGTCGGACGCGGCGCCCAGATGGGCGTCCTCATCAAGAACGCCGAAGCGCTCGAGCTGATGGAGAAGGTCGACACCGTGGTCGTCGACAAGACCGGCACCCTGACCGAGGGCAAACCCGCCGTCGTCGCCGTCGAGCTCGCCGAGGGCTTCCACACGCACACCGCCGACGAACTGCTGTGGCTCGCGGCCGCGGTCGAGAACGCCTCGGAGCACCCGCTGGCTCGCGCCATCGTCGACAAGGCCCAATCCTCCCTGGCAGCCGGGACCGAGTCCAGCGCAGGCAGGCTGCCCGAGGTCGCTGACTTCGACGCACCCGCCGGCAAGGGTGTCCTCGGCATTGTCGAGGGCCGCGAGGTGCTTATCGGGACCGCCGGGTTCCTCACGAGCCAGGACATCGACCCCGCGCCCCTGGCCGACAAGGCCGACAAGCTGCGCCGCACCGGCGCGACCGCCGTCCTCGTCGCCATCGACGGCACCCCAGCCGGCGTCATCGGCATCGCCGACCAGGTCAAGGACACCACCCCGGCCGCGCTCACGGCGCTGCGCAAGGAGGGCATCGAGGTCATCATGCTCACCGGTGACAACCAGGTCACCGCCGCCGCGGTCGCCGCCGACCTCGGCATCGACCGGGTCGAAGCCGAGGTGCTGCCCGACCACAAGGCCGACGTCGTCAACCGACTCCGTGCCGAGGGCCGCGTCGTCGCGTTCGCCGGAGACGGCGTCAACGACGCCCCTGCGCTCGCCGCAGCCGACGTCGGACTGGCGATGGGCACCGGCACCGACGTCGCCATCGAATCTGCCGGAGTCACCCTGCTCCGCGGCGACCTCAACGGCATAGCCCACGCCCGACAGCTCTCACATGCCGTCATGTCCAACGTCCGACGCGGTCTGGTCCTGGCGTTCGGGTACAACACCGCCGGCATCCCCATCGCCGCCGGAGTGCTGTACCCGGTGTTCGGGTGGCTGCTGTCCCCGGTCATCGCCGCGGCCGCGATGGCTCTCTCGTCGGTCAGCGTCATCATCAACGCCCTGAGGTTGCGAACCCAGCGGCTGCCCTGATTCCTGTGTTTCCGTACCATCGAAGCCGATGAGCCCCGTGCCCGCGACCAGCCGCCGCACCCGCAACTCCCTGTGGGCGCGGACGGCTGCGCGGCTGACCGGCCGCAGCGCAGTGGCCGCCCTCGTAGCGGCCCTGGTCGTCGGCATCCTCGGCATGCATGCCCTGGCCAGCCACGGCGCTTCGCCAGCCGCCACGGTCCCAACGCCCTCAAGCACGATGAGCATGACGAGTACGGCGGCCATGACTTCTGCCCATGAGGCGGCGATGGCCTCGGGGGACTCGCACGACGGACACGCGCACTCCGCCGCGACGCAGTCCTCGATGGCAGCCCCCGAGGCCAGCGTTGAGGTCAGTGCTGACGCTGGTTCCGGCTCGGGTCACGGCATGGCGAGCATGGTGATGCTGTGCGTCGTCATGCTCGCCGCTGCAGCGCTCACGCTGCTGGCGCTCCTCGCCAAGGGCTTCCTCCGGCCGCTGCAGTCGGAGGCGTTCATGCCCGCAGCCGTCCGCGTACGGGCGCTGCGGTGGGTGCGTTGCACCGGGCCACCCCATGAGTGGCAGTTCTCCGTCATCAGGTGCTGACAGGCCCTGCGACCGCCCGCCACCGCTGACCTCGACCGTCAGAGTTCGACACCAGCGTCCCGGCCGGGTGCCGCTTCCGCCTGCCCGCAACACCCCACCTGACTACCTGACTTCCAGGAGAACTCGCATGCAAATCAAGACCAAGACCCGTACGCGCGCCCTCGGCGCCGTCGCGCTCACCCTTGTCCTCGGCGCCGGCGTCACCGCCTGCGGCGACGACACCTCCGACGCGGGCGGCCAGTCCGAGGTCAGCGCCACCGAGCACAACGACGCCGACGTCGCGTTCGCGAGCGACATGATCGCCCACCACGCCCAGGCGCTGTCGATGGTTGACCTGACCATTAAGCGCGACCTCGACCCCGAGGTCCAGGCCCTCGCCGAGGACATCCGCGACGCCCAGGGCCCGGAGATTGAGACCATGGCCGACTGGCTCACCCAGTGGGGCGAAGACGTCCCCGAGACCATGCGCGACCACGTCAACTCCGGCCACGACATGGGCGACATGTCCGACAACATGGACGACATGGACCACGACGACATGCCCGGAATGATGACCTCCGAGGACATGGACGCCCTCGAGAACGCCTCCGACGCCGAGTTCCAGGACATGTGGCTCGAGATGATGATCGAGCACCACGAAGGCGCCATTGAGATGGCCGAGACTGAGCAGGAAGACGGCCAATTCAAGGACGCCGTCGACCTCGCCGGACAGATCATCGACGCCCAGCAGCAGGAGATCGACATCATGCGGGGCCTCCTCGACTCCTGAACCCGCAGCGCAGGTGGACGCCACCGTGGCGGTGGCGTCCGCCCTGTTCGTGTGCCCCACGTCCCGCACGCCGCCGGCGACCCAACCGAGGCACGCCACCACAGCAAAGGGAACACCTCCATGAAGACACCCACCCCCGCTCAGCTGGCGGCCGCCGCCGTCGCAGCAATCCTCACCCTCATCGCCGCCGGATGCGGCACGGACCCGGCGGCCACCGATGCCACTAGCGAGACCAGATCGAGTTCGTCGAGCTCCGCCGGCGTTGAGCCCGATGACATCTCGCTCCCGCCATGGCCAGCACCCGGCGACGTTCCTGCGCGGGTCGCCGCCGCCGGCCTCGACCTCGGCCCGATGGGCACCGCCGAGCACTACCACCCCACGCTGGCCATCACCATCAACGATCAGCCGGTCCCCGTCCCGCCCAACATCGGCGTCGACCCCGATACCGGCGCCATGTCCGCGGTCCACACCCACGAAGGTGACGGCACCATTCACATCGAAGCCCACACCGTCGGGGGAGAAGTTCACCCTCGGCCAGCTGTTCACCCAGTGGGGCGTCGCCCTGACGCCGACCCAGATCGGTGGCGTCAAGGCGAACGCCGGTGAGGAGGTGAGGGTGACCAGCAACGGTGCCCCCGTGACCGGCGACCCCGGCGACCTCGAGCTCGAACCCGAGCAGGAGATCGAGCTGACCCTTCCATGACCCGCGCCCACGCCGAAGTGGTCCGCGACCTCGCTGGAGGGACCGTTGAGGGTGGTTGTCCCCAGTGGCACCGCACGTACGCTCTCCGGCCTGGACGTTCCGAGAGCAGAACCGCCAGTGGCGATCTGGTCCGCTCGGATCTTCTGTGGCGAGGTCGTCCCGGCAGGGGATCCTGCTGGGCACGCTCCGCGAGTCGATTCGCTTGCGGCCACGGTGCACCACATCCGCTTGCCGTCAAGCGGACGTGACCACAGCCGGACCGTCGCTCGGAGCGTGCCACCACAAGGCCCTACTTCGGTGCCCCGGGCCGGAACGACGCACTCAAACCATGGATCCGAGATCGGACCCCACGGTCGGGTACGCAGCGGTGGTCGACTTGAGTTGACGGGTGGTGAGCCCGAGCTTGATGGCTAGGCCGAAAAATGTTGATGAGCTCCCCGTACTCGGGTCCCAGCAGATGGGCGCCCACGACCCGGTCCGTGGACCGGTCGATGAGTACCTTCGCGGCCGCGGTGGTCTCGCCGACGCGGTAGTTGGAGTACCAGCCGCTGGTGTCGTTATGACGGACGCTCAGGTCGATGCCTTGCTCGAGAGCCTCCGTTTCGAGCATGCCGACGCGGGCGAGCTCGGGGATGGTGAACACCGCCGCAGGGATGCCGCTGTAGTTGGGAGCGGCCGTGGTGCCCTTGATCATGTTGGAGGCGGCGACCTTGGCCTCGATGACCGCCACCGGTGTCAGCGGCATCCCCGCGGTGTCCGCGGAGTCCCCGGCAGCCCACACGGCTGCGTTCGTGGTGCTCTGGAGATGATCCGAGACGCTCACGCCACGCTCGCCCCATTCCACCCCGGCGGCGTCGAGGGCAAGACCGGCGAGGTCCGCGACACGACCCGCGCCGTGGACGACGAGGTCGGTCTCGATGCTCTCGCGGACTCCGGCCCGGTCCAGAGTGACGATGTAGCCGCGGCCGTTCGGCTCGACAGCCACTACTTCGGTGAAGCGTCGCAGGTCGACACCGACCTCGGCGCCACGGGCGACCAGCAGCTCGACGAGGTCGGGGTCGAATCCCTTCAAGGGTCGTTCGCCGCGGTCCACGATGACCGGTGACGCGCCGGCACGGGCGGCGATGTGGGCGAACTCGAAAGAGATGAAGCCGCCTCCGACGAACAGGATCCGTGGCGGCAGGTCGTCGAAGTCGAGGAAGCCGGTGCTGTCGATCAGGTGTTCGTGCCCCGGGAAGTCCAAGGGGCGGGGCCTGGCGCCGGTGGCGATCAGGAAGCGGTCGGCGTCGTAGCGGGTGCCGTCGACGTCGATCTGTCGCTCGGAGGTGAAGCGCGCCGGGCCGTGGAGGGTCTCGACGCCGTGGCGGCTCAGGCCGGCCTCCATGTTCTCCGGCACCGGGTCGGTGAAGCCGTGCTTGTGCTTCATCAGGTCGCCCCAGTTGATCGACAGGCCGCCCGCGTCGATGCCCTTGCCCTCCATCAAACGTGCGCTGTCGATGATCTCCGCGCCGCGGCGAAGGATCTTCTTCGGGTCGCACCCCCGCAGCGCGCACGTGCCGCCGTAGGGCAGCGGGTCGACGATCGCGACGCGCCACCCCTGGCTGGCGGACTTGTTCGCAGAGGCCACACCGGCCATCCCGGCGCCAAGGACGATCAGGTCATAACTTTCGCTCATCGGTGGTTCTCCTTCAGCGGGTTGTTGGTGGTCTCGTTGACGTCTGACGCGGGACATCTCCGGCGCCGCACCCGCGTCACCCATCCGAGGACGACGAGCACGAGGCCGACACCGATCAGGGCCCAGCTCTGGAGGGGACATGCCGGCCACCGCACCTAGCAGCCCCAGCGACAGCAGCACCGGCAGTCCGCAACAGATGCCGACTGCGCCGACGACGGCGACCACTGGTCCGACAGTGCCCATCCGGTCACGCATCGGCGAGCGCCCCGCGGAGCTGGTCGAGTGTCGGTGCGCCTTCGTGGCCACCGGGGACCGGGTATCTCCGGCAAGCCAGCCCGATGGGTGCGCCGGGCTCGGCGAACAGGTCGACGCCGTCGATTTGGATGCTGGGTGAGCCCAGGAATCCGACGCGCTCGGCGTCCTCCGGGGTCTCAACCAGCCGGTGGGTCACCGTCACGTCGCCGCGCTCGGCTGCGATCAGGGCCAGGCGCTCGTCCGCGACTTTCCAGTTCGGGCAGTCCTCGAAGTAGAGCAGCGTGATGTCCATGCCCCGACGCTAAACCTTGAACCGCGGTACAAGGTCAAGCGGTACAGTGAGATCATGCGCATCGGAGAAGTCGCCGAGGCCGTCGGGGTCCCGACCGCCACCATCCGCTTTTACGAGCGCAAGGGACTGCTGCCGCAGCCGCATCGAGGCCCCAACGGCTACCGCGAGTACGACAACTCGACACTCGCCACGCTCGCTTTCATCCGCAACGCTCAAGCCGCCGGTCTCACCCTGGTCGAGATCGCGACGATCCTCGACCTGCGCCGCGAAGGCGCCACTCCGTGCGGACACGTGCAGGACCTCCTCGCTGCGAAGTTGCTCGACGTGCAGCAGCGGCAACGCGAGCTGGTCACCCTCGAGGCGGAGCTCGGCCACTTGATCAGGCTCAGCCGTCGGCTGGACCCGGCCGACTGCTCTGACGAGGCGATCTGCCACATCATCGCCCATCCGCGCTCACCATCACGCGCGGGTGCCACCGTCCAGGAGTAGCGTCGCCGCATGAGTCGCCGCATCATCATCCCGGTCACGCTCTACCTCACTGCGGCCCTGGGGAGTCGGGCCGCCGAAGCAGCGGGCTTTCAACGGTGCCACTGCTCGGCGACGTGCTGGTGCCGCAAACCCCTGCTGAGCGCATTCCGCTGGGTTCTGCCTATCGGCCACCGCTAGCGCTCGACCGCTCGAATCGCACGAGGGGCCGAACGGCGTACAACTCGTGACCGCGGTCCCGGACGCAACGGCGCCGGCCGATGACCGCCAGCGGATCCGCTTGCGGGACTCCCACCCACCGTCCGAGTGACCGGGTCTCAGAACTTTCTTGAAATTCGGGGGGACGCTGTCTGACCTGCGCAAACGTGGCGCGGGCTGCTGCGTCCCCCGAGGTTGGACGGCCCGGGGGACGGATAGGGGGACGCTGAGCCGCCACGCTGCGGCCGTGACCAAAGTCAGTGGCGTCAGAGTGTCCGATTTGTGCGCGTCACGGTTGCTTATCCGTGGCGTGAGGATGTTGCGACGACTCTCGGCCCACGCCGCGCGGGACGCAACGACATGGTCATGTCCGGTTGCCGGGGTGGTCCTTGTTCCTCAGGTCGGGGTGCTCGATCGTCTTGAGGTAGCGGGTGGCGCCTTCGACGCTGAGTCCGAAGAGGTCGTAGATGCGGCGTACGTCGCCGCCGGTGGCGTGGATCTCGTGCAGGATGCGGTCCTCTCGCAGGGCGCGCGGGCGAACGCGGCTGTCCCCTCCAGGGAAAGGACGGACCGCCGGGGACGAGACGCGGCGCGGTGCGTCGGTTGATGAGCAGGTGCGGGTTCGCGGTGGCCGGCCAAGTGCGGTTGCGGTGATCGAGCCAGGCGCTCAGCCGTGTCCTCACGGGTGCGGCGAGCGGGATGTCGCGGCCGTCGAGGTGCAGCCGGCCGTCCACGATGTCGGACAACTGCAGCTCACGGACCTGCTTGCCGGTCAGGCCGTGGAAGGCCACCAGCGCGACGGCGAGAGCGAGGGCCGAATTGGGCGAGTCGAGCTCGGCGCGGATCAAAGCGGGGTCGAGCGGCAGCGGAAGGTTCGTGGCCATGCGGGTGAGGTCGAGATCCTTGATCGGGTTGGTGAAGACGAGTCGGCGACCCTTGAGGATCTTGAACAGCGACTTCAGTCCGATCTCGGCGAAGTGGCGGTGGCTGGTGCCGGCGGGCAGGGCCGTGAGGGCGGCCAGGATGTCGTCTGTGCTGATCTCGGCGAACGACTGGCGCCCGGCTTCGACCCATGCCTGCACGACGGGCGCGAGGCCCTGGATGTGGATCTCGACGGTCTCGGGTTCGCGGGGCACCTGGCGTGGTGCTTGTCGGGATCCGCCGAGCATGATCTGAAGCCACAACTGGAGGTGCCCCCGCATCGTGTCCGGGAGGGCTCCGGATTCGATGAACTTGGCGTTGAAGTACCGCTCGACCCGGGTTGGTACGTCCTCGATCAGGAGCCCGGCTTCTGCGAGGACGTCGAGGGTGGAGGTGATGGTGCCGTCGTATCGGCGCAACGCCACGACGTCACTGGCGCGGACCTTCGCGGTGGAAGTAGGCCGCAGGATCTGCAGCAGCCGCAGGGACTGGATCACGGCATTGCGCTGTCTGACGCTCCAGCCGTAGCGGCGGGCGTGGTCGGCGACGATGGCCGCGCAGTAACGGGTCAGTTCGCTGTCCTCGACCAGGAGGCGTTGGCGCAGCACCGCGGGGTCGGGGTCCATGTCGAACAGGGTCAGCTGTTCGAGCGCTTGGTCGTCGAAGCTGGTGCCGGGTTCGTAGGGCAGCTGGTTCTTGGTCTTCGTCGACCATCGGCGATCTCTGCGGACGTAGTCAGGCACCGGTGTCGCGCGCCGCTTAAAGACCATGTTGGCGAAGAACAGCTGCTGGCTGTGCTGGTTCGCCGCGGCGACATCGGGTGCTCGGCCGGGTTCTTGGTCGAGGCGGGCGTTCTCAAGGCACAGCCGACAGGCTTGCCGGTCGCTGACGTGGCTGGTGCGGCCGCAGGAGGCGCAGGTGCCCTTCGGGTGGTGGCTCTGCCACCAGCGACAGGACCAGCAGGTCCAGTTGTAGCGGGGGTAGACACCCCAGGCCAGACAGCCCTTGCACGATCCGACGTGTTCGGAGCTGCGGGGATGGCACCGACTGCACAGCCCCTGACTGAAGTAGTCCGTGCGGGAGCGGCAGCGGTTGCACGGTGGAGCCGCGAATGGGCCGCCGGGCAGGCACTGATAGCAGAAGTCGACCCGGGGGCGGGTCCACGCGACGCGGTTGCTCTGGCACGCGTTGCACTTGGGCGGCAACCGCAACGCCGCGTTGGGGCCGGGCGCAGGCATGCGGTGCTCGTCGTTTCGGTGGGCGATCGGGGTGCGGGCTACAGCGGTGGGGTCGAGCGGGGCTTGCCGAGCCGCGGTGTGACCGCCGGTGGCGCGCCGCCGCTGCCGTTCGAATCGTCGCCGCCATTTCCGCCGTTGTTGTTGGCGGCGTCGGTGTTGCGGGGACGGCGCGCGGCGACCTTGTCCGGCTCGGGTGTCATCAGGTCGTTCGGGGTGCATTCGAGCACGAAGCAGAGCACGTCGAGCTCTTCGAGGCGCATCGTCGGCGGGGTCCCGGCCCACCACGACGACATCTTTCCGGCGGAGATCTCGAGCCCGGCATCGGACAGCATCCTGCGCAACTGCGCGGACTTCCAGATCCCTCGTTCGGCGGCCCGCAGCCGCAGGCTCCACTGCATCTGGATCAGCTCCTTCGGTTCTTCGGTCTCGTTAGTCGGTACGGAGGCCCAGGCGGACTTCGATGCGGTCGCTCGCGCTGTTCCACGCGCGTTCGATGTGGTCACTGCGGACATGCAGATACCCCGAGGTCGTCGCCAGCCACTGGTGGCCGAGCAGTTCTTGGAGCGCCTTGATATCCATCCCGGCCGCGTACAGCGACGAGGCGCAGTAGTGCCGCAGCACGTGTGGCGTCATCCGACCCGACCACGCCGGCAACCACTCCTCGACCTGGATTCCCAGGGCGCGGCGCAGCGCGTTCGCGCCGACACGTCCGCACCGATCCAGATCACGATCGAACCGCTCGGATGGCAGCAGCGGCGCGTCCGGGTCGGCCCAGTCCTCGCCGTACTGCGGACGGACCTCGGCCAGCCACCAGTCGAGCAACTGGTTCGCGCCGTTGATCGCAGGCACCAACCGTGGCTTGGGTCCGCGGCCGCCCGAGCCCTTGCCGTGGCGGACGTGGAGTTTGCCGAACTCGCCCAGATCGGGGCGCCAATCGCGGATGTCGAGCATGACGGTCTCGTTGATCCGCAGCCCGAGTCGGCGCCACAACGAGGCAGCGAAGTAGTCGCGGGCCGCGGGAAGGTACTTGCGCGCCTGTGTGACCGACCCGCGCCAGGCAGTGAACAGCGAGTCGATCTCCTCATCCGACGGCGGCACCCGGACCTTGCCCAGCGATGCCCCCCGACTGGCGATTGAACTCATCGATCGGCTGCTCGACCAAGGCACCAGTCGCGCGGCGGATCGTGCCCCCGTAGCGGGTGATCACGAACTCGTAGAAGCCCGCCACCGCGCCGGCCTTCCCCGCCCGGGTCGACACGCTGAGCCCCATCCGCCGTTGCTGGGCCAAGAACGCGTCCGCGTCCGCACAGGTGGCCTCCCACAGCGGAGTCGACAGCGAGCGAGCGAACTCGATGACGATCGCCCGAGTCGCGCCGATATGGCGGTCAGTCAGACCGGCCGCCGACATCGCCAGCGCGTACTGGTCCACCAGCTCCTGCTCGAAGTCCTGGACCGCCTGCGCACCTATAAGTGCCGGATCAACAGCGCTGCCGCCCGGCAACGCCACCAGACCCATCAGTCACCGACTTCAGTGGAGGCGATCATGCGTCGATACTACAGCCAAACCGTCGTTCAGAGTGACGCTTCGTCAATGCGCGCCCTCCAGAGAGCTGAACCGACGCCACCTGCGCAAACGCAGATCGGGGCGCATGGACGTCCGATCGAACCTGAGTTCCTAGAGATTGGGCCGTCGTCATGACCACTCAGGCAGGCGCCCACGCAACTCGCGAGGCCAAGCTCGAGGCGCTCCAACAGCAGCTGACAGAGTCCGTCGCCGCCCTGGTCACTGGCGAAGACTGGAAGCGAGCGCTCACCTTCGCCGCGCAGTTCCGCTCCCGCAGCTTCAACAACACGATGCTGATCTACGCCCAGCACTACTCCGCCTTCAAGGAGGGGACGCGTGCCCGAGCCGACGCCGACGTACGTCGCCGGGTTCCACCAGTGGCTCTCCCTCGGGCGGCACGTCGTGAAGGGCCAGCACGGCTACGGGATTCTCGCGCCGGTCACTGCCAGGTTCGCCTCGGCGAACCCGTCGGACGCAGCGTCGTGGCGTCGTCTCTCGCACGGCGAGAAGCCAGGTTCCGGGGAGTCAGTGAGGTCGAAGCTCGTCGGCCTCAAGCCCGCCCACGTCTGGGACGTCTCACAGACGGCTGGCGATCCCGTTCCCGAGTTGCCCCATCCGTACCTGCTGCACGGCCAGGCGCCTGCCGGTCTCTGGGACGGTCTCGCCGATCAGATCACGGCTCTCGGATTTGAGCTCCGCCTGGTCTCCTCCGCCGCCGCGATCGGTGGCGCCAATGGGCTGACCGACTTCCTCGCCCGCGAGGTCTCGGTTCGCATCGACATGGATGACGCCGCTCAGGTGAAAACTCTGGCCCACGAGCTCGGACATGTACTTCTCCACGCTCCTCAGGAGAACGTCATCTCCACAGACCTCGCCGCTGACGCGACCCTGCACCGTGGGATCGCGGAGGTCGAAGCGGAATCGATCGCACTGATGGTCGGCGCAGCGCACGGGCTCGACACGTCGTCGTACACCGTCCCCTACGTGTCGACGTGGGCAGCGAGCGTCCCCGGCAAGACGCCGGTCGATGTCGTCCAGTCGACGGCCGAGCGGGTGAGGACCTCCGCGGTCGGGATCCTCGACAAGCTCGACACCCCCAAGGTCGGCGACGGCAATCCGCTCGGCCTCGATCGGAAGGCGCTTGACCAGCGTGGAACCGAGCCGGTCATTCGCCATGTACGACGCGACGGGGCGGCGCTCGGGCTGTGAAGATCCCAATCGTCCTCCCCACCGTTCGATTCGACATCGACACGGAGGGCCGGCTCGAGGTCAGCGTCGACGGTCAGCCGCACGTCGAAGGCCGACCCCTGACTCGCGACGACCTACGCTCGGTCCTCGACGAGATCACTGCGAGGCGACGCACTGCGGTGCGTGTCGAAGTCCACGAGGCTGACGGCACGACGTACTCGGACATCGAGACTCCCGCGGAGGGCAGTGCTCCGGACGCCATGGAGCCCGAGCCGGAGACGGCCACACCGGCCCTTGCCGGCGCCGGCTTCCGCCCAGGCGAACAGGTCGCTCTCGCCTACGTCGTGGCGCGCCAGGAAGCCGATGCCAACGGCAATGCCGCAATCAACCTCCCACCGGCGCTGCTGAGCGCAACACGCCAAGGGCTGATTCTCCTCGGTCTGACCTCGCTGACGGTCGCGCCAGTCGAGGCGCAGGCATGAACCCGAATGCTGGCAGCGCGAACGACGAGCTCGTCAACCTTGCTCTGGTGGGTCTGATCGCGCTCTTGGGCTTTGGGCTCGTCCTCGGAGTCGCCGGAGAGATCGCCGCCTTCCTGGCCGGCGTGCCGGGTCCCAGTGGCGGTAGTGCCAGCGGGCTTCGGGTCGTCACTGACCCAGGGCACCCCGGAACGGCACTCGGCACACCCGGCCTGTCGACCGAGGCGTACTGGCTTGTCGTCGCAGCCTTGCTCACGCCGATCGGCATCGTTGCGTGGCTTGCTTGGACCGTCATCGCGCGACTACGCCACCGCACCCAGCACGATCCTCACAAGATCGAGGGCATCGCCACCCGCCGCGATATCGACCTTGTCGCGTCGAAGCGAGCACTCGTACGCCGAGGCCAGACCCTCCGCCCCTCGCTCAGCCGTCCGCGTCCGGAGGATGTCGGGTACCTGATCGGGCGCAGCTGCGGCCGAGAGATCTGGGCTTCAGTGGAGGACTCGGTTCTGGTCATCGGACCGCCCCGCTCCGGCAAGGGCTTGCACCTCGTCATCAACGCGATCCTCGATGCCCCCGGAGCCGTCGTCACGACGTCCACGCGGCCGGACAACATCGTCGCCACCATCAACGCGCGTAAGGAACGCGGGCCCGTCGCGGTCTTCGACCCGCAGCACCTGACCGAGGGACTTCCGATCGTCGATGGGAGCGGGGTTCGCTGGTCCCCCCATCCGCGGCTGCGAGGAGCCACTCACCGCGATGATCCGAGCAGCCGGTCTCGCATCGACGACCGGGCTGTCGGCTGGCGGAGTCGAGTCTGGCGGCTTCTGGGAAGGCAAAGCCAGGTCAGCACTCCAGTCGCTCCTCCACGCGGCGGCGATCGAACGGCTACCCACCCGCGCACTCTTCGAGTGGTCACTGTCGCCCTCGGCTGCCACCGATGCGGTCGGCATCCTCGCCAGCCGACGCCAAGCAGCGCCAGGTTGGGCGGACGCTCTGGACGGGATGATCAACGCTGACCCGCGCACACGAGACTCGATCTGGATGGCGGTGAGCCAAGCTCTCGCGTGCCTGGCTGATCCGGCTGTGCTGGAAGCCGTGAGTCCCGACGCGGACGATGCCTTCGATCCGCGCGACTTCCTTGTGCAGAACGGGGCGCTGTACTTGCTGGCGACCGGCGCCGGCGCCGGCGCTTCGTGGCCCCTCGTGGCGGCCTTCGTGGAGGACCTCACCGAGGTAGCTCGGCACCTCGCCGCCGACTCCCCCGGCGCTCGGCTTGATCCCCCGCTCCTCTTGGCACTCGACGAGATCGGCAACCTCGCCCCGCTCCCCTCCCTGCCGGTTCTGATGGCGGAAGGCGGCGGCACCGGCATCACGACGATGCCCGTCCTGCAGTCGCTCTCGCAGGCGCGGAGCAAGTGGGGTGACCACGCGGCCAGCACGATCTGGGACGCCTCGATCGTGAAGGTCATCCTCGGCGGAACGTCAGCCTCAAAGGACCTCCAGGAACTCTCCGTCCTCATCGGCGAGCGCGACGAGCGATCAGACACCGTCACGATCGGCGACTACGGCACGCGGTCCCTCCAGCGGTCGATCAGACGCGCATCCGTGATGCCGCCAGAGCGGATCCGCATGCTCCCGTTCGGCACGGGCCTGGTGCTTCTCCGCAGCGCAGCGCCCATCGTGACGCGCCTGCGACGCTGGACCAATCGGTAAGGGGCCGGTTCACGCCAGTGCCAGGAAGAGCTTCTCCATCTTCTTGGCGTCGACGCTGTCGCGACCACCCTCGGCCAGGCACTTCTCCAAACCGGTGGCTACGAGTGCATAGCCGCCCCGGCTGATGGCCTTGTTGACGGCGGCGAGCTGGGTCAGTGCGTCCTCGCATTCGGAGCCGTCTTCGAGCATGCGGATCACCGATGCGAGATGTCCGTTCGCCCGCTTGAGGCGAGTGATGATCGCCTTGACCTCGTCAGCTTCGAGCTTCATCGCGTGGCCTCCGTTGCGCCCGTAAGGGCCGCCAGCATGCCGGTCAAACGCTGCCGGGCATCCTCGGCGACCTCGGCCACGCCATCGGTCGGGCTGAAGGAAATCATGGCGGCCGGGTCGAAGACCTCCACCCGGGTGGAGTGGCCCTCGTCGGCGACGACAACGTTGCAGGGCAGCATCGCAGCAAGGCGAGGGTCGGCCTCGAGCGCGCGGTGAGCGAGTTGGGGCCGGCAGGCGCCGAGGATCACCTGCGGCGGAATCTCGACACCCAGCTTCGCCTGCAGGGTTGCTGCGAGGTCGATCTCGGTGAGGACGCCGAACCCGGCGTCCCCGAGGAGGTCGCGGACGCGAGCCAAGGTGTCGCCGAACGGCTTCTGGACAGTGGCACTCATCGTGAAGTCGGTCATCTCTTCTCCTTCGTCACGTCGATTCTACATCCCCCCTGGGGGTTATGGTACGGTCCCTCGCGTTATCCCCCGGGGTTAGGTCGAGAGGAGTTCCGCGATGACAGAAACGCAGTACGAGCACGACGCGACGGCGTCCGTCGCGGTCAGGCGAGGGCCGCTGGGTCGGCTCGGCGTCTGGGCCACCGAACACCGGCGACTGGCCACCTGGACGTGGGTGCTGCTGGTCATCGGGCTCGGCATCTTCGCTCCGGCAGTGGAGAAGAACCTCTCCGGCGCCGGCTGGCAGGCCGATGGCTCGGAGTCGGTCGCCGTCCGCGAGCTGGCGCAGGACCACTTCGGCGGCAACGCCAGCCACGCCATCCAGGTGGTCGTGCACAGCACCGAGGGCTCGCTGGAGGAGGGAGACGGGCCGGAGGTTCTGGCCGACGTGACCCGGACTCTCGAGGACGAGCCCCGGCTGGCCGAGGTGATCGCCCCGATGCCCGGGGTCAGCATGTCCGACGACGGATCGACCGCGGTGGTGCTCGCCGGTGCCGGCGTCGACACCAACGAGATGGTCCGCGTCGCCACCGACCTCAAGGGCGACCTTCAGGACCTGTCGACGGACACCGTGCAGGTCAACCCCACGGGCTCCTCGCTGCTGTGGTCGGACTTCAACGAGGCCAACCTCGAGGCGATGCTGACCTCGGAGATGGTCTCCTGGCCGGTCACCCTTGCGATCCTCGTGCTGGCGTTCGGTGCCTTGGTCGCCGCTGGCCTCCCGCTGCTGCTCACGCTCGCCGGCCTGGTTGCGTCCGCGGGCTCCTTGGTGCTGATCAACGAGCTGGTGCCGGTCTCGATCTGGGCGATGAACTTCGCGATGATGTTCGCCCTCGCGCTCGGGATCGACTACGCGCTCTTCCTGGTCGTCCGCTACCGCGCCGCCCGCAAGTCAGGAGCCTCGCCTCGCGACGCGATCGCCGAGACGATGGACACTGCCGGGAAGGCGGTGCTCCTCTCGGGTGCGACGGTGCTCGTGTCGCTGTCCGCGGTGATGCTGGTGCCCTCGCCGTCGTTCCGTTCGATGGCCGGGGGGAATCATGCTCTCGGTCGTCTTCGTGCTCGCCGCGACCCTCACGCTGCTGCCGCTGGTGCTCTTCAAGCTCGACGACAGGATCAACAAGGTCGCCCTGCCTTGGGCGAAGGACAGCGAGCACCGCTCGCCCGCCTTCGCCGCCTGGGGCGAGCGACTGTGGCGCCGCCCGGTCGCGTGGGGCCTCGGCTCGCTGGTCGTGCTGGTGGTGCTGGCTGCCCCGATCCTCGGCCTCAAGACCGCCATGCCGTCGATCAGGGTCCTTCCCGGCGACGCCAGCGCCCGCGTCGGCTATGAGCAGGTCAAGGAGGCCTTCGGGCCCGGCGCTCCCGGAATGCTGCAGGTGGTCGTCGACGGTGACGACGCCAGCGCTGCCGCGCGCGCTCTCCAGGCCGACCCCGGCATCGGCACCGTGCTCCCGGCGATGCCGGCCGATGACGGCACCGACCACCGGATGATCCAGGCCGTACCGACCGTTGACCCGTCCGACGACCAGCTGGTGGAAACCGTCGAACGGCTCCGCGCCGCCCTGCCCGACTCCGCGCTCGTCGGCGGCGCCGCGGTGGAGAACATCGACCTCAAGGCCCAGCTCGACGAGTCGACACCCCTCGTGATCGGGGTCGTGCTCGTCCTCGGCTTCCCTGCTTCTGCTCGTCGCCCTGCAGGCGCCGCTGATCTCCCTGCTCGGCACGCTCGCGAGCCTGCTCTCGACCGCAGCCGCCTTTGGCGTCGCCAGACTGATCTTCCAGGACGGTCATGGCGCCGGGCTGCTCGGGTTCGAGAGCCAGGGCTTCCTCGATGCCTGGGCGCCGGTGTTCTTCTTCGCGATGATCTTCGCCATCGCGATGGACTACACCGTCTTCCTGCTCGCCTCCGCCAAGGAGCACTGGGAGAAGACCGGCGACCCGCGCGAGGCCATGGTCGGCGCGGTCGCGCATTCGGGTCGGGTCATCTTCGCCGCCGGGGGTGTCATGGTCGCGGTGTTCTTCACCTTCGCCCTGTCCGGCCCCCCTGCCGCCGAAGGAGATGGGCGTCATCCTCGGCGTCGCGGTCCTCCTCGACGCCTTCCTCGTCCGGCTCGTGCTGCTGCCGGTGATGCTCCGTCTCTCCGGCCGCGCCGCCTGGGCCACACCCGCATGGCTGTGCCGCGTCCTCCCGAAGATCACCTTCTCTCACGGCTGAAAGGGACCCCATGACCTCCACGAACGAGCACGGCTCATCGCACGGCAAGGCCGTCCTGCGCGAGATCGCGCCCCTCCACGGGGAGCTCCGGCGAGCGATCCCCGAGGTCTACAAGGGTTTCGGCGAGCTGTCGAAGGCGGCGTTCGCCGACGGCGCGCTCGACCGCAAGACCAAGGAGCTGATCGCCTTGGCGATCGGCGTCGTCGAGGGCTGCGACGGGTGCGTCGCGTCCCACGGCCAGGCCGCCGCCCGCGCCGGCGCCACCCCACAGGAGGCAGCCGAGGCCATCGGGGTGACTTTTCTGATGCACGGCGGCCCCGCCACCATCCACGGCGCCCGCGCCTTCGACGCCTTCTGCGAGTTCGTCGACGCCATCGACGCCGGCGAAGCCCCCGCCTGAACCGAAATCCCGAGAGGACCCACCATGTGCCACCCCAAGAAGTGCCGCGCCTGCGGCAAGACCACCTGGGCCGGCTGCGGTCAGCACATCGCCCAGGTCAAGGCCCAGGTCCCGAACGACCAGTGGTGCTCCGGCCACACCGCAGACCCCAAGGACCCCAACGGCGGCTGGCTCAGCCGCATCCTCGGCCGCTGACTCCACACGAAGGAAACCCCGATGAACATCGACCGCATCGTCCTGGCTTTCGCCGGCACCCTGACCCTGCTCAGCGCCGTCCTCGCCACACTCGTCTCCCCCTGGTGGCTCCTCCTCGCGGCGTTCGTCGGCCTCAACCAACTCCAGGCCAGCTTCACCGGCCTTTGTCCGGCCGCGACCATCCTTCGGAGGGCCGGCGTTCGTCCGGGAGCCGCGTTCGGCTGATCGGTGTGCGCCGTACGCTACGCGTCGCCTGCTTCACGCATTGATCGCTGGGCGACGTGACGCGCCGGGTCGGCCACAAGCGACGGCACGCAGTCCCGAGCAGAAGAGAAACCCCCTCGCCCTCGTATCCGAAATGGACCAACAGCATTGGGCTGATCCATGCGTATGGGCACACCCGATCAGGGTGTGTGCCTAGTCAGTAGTAGAACGAGTGAGACATCGACGAGTCCAACGGGCCCTCGTAGCGCGCAACCACAATGAACCCGAGCGATGTGGTTCGCCACACACGCGCTGTGCGCCGCCTGCGCGGTCATCTCCGTGCCCAGTACCCCGTTTTGGCACGGCGTTCCGTGCTGCGCTTCCGCGGTCGTTCCGAACACGCCATCCCGTAGCCGGCGAAGGGGCCGACCAGCGTCACCGTGGCGACGGTAGGGACGATGAATCCCGAGGTTGATCAATGTGATGGTGCGGCGCTCTGCCTGGGACACCGAAGCATGTTTTGGTCGATCAGCGGACCGGCGACAACCGCGCCTTCTGGCCCGGTGGCAAGCAGTGGGCCGGGTCGTGGTGCTCGCGAGAAGGTGTCGGCGAACGACTGGATGCTCGCGTACTATCCACCATAGTATTGAGGCAAGCGAACTAGGACGCTAATCCCGCGAGAGGCAGCCGAATGCAGCACGATCCCAAACTCCAGGGTCACGGCACAGGCCTCGCGCACGAGCAGTGGAGCATGGAGCGCGCCTCATGACGCGCAACGACGCTGGGGCGTGAGCCGAGCCGGTCGCGTGCGCCGTCGCTGATCGCCTTGGCGATCGGGTGCTCGGAGGCGTCCTCGAGGGCGCCGGCGTAGCGGAGCACCTCGTCCGCGTCCTCCCCCTTCTGCGGCGATGACCTCGCGGAGCGTCATCTGGCCGGTGGTGACGGTGCCGGTCTTGTCCAGCACGACGGTGTCGACGCGGCGGGTGGACTCGAGCACCTCAGGGCCCTTGATGAGGATGCCGAGCTGGGCGCCTCGGCCGGTGCCGACCATGAGGGCGGTCGGGGTGGCCAGGCCGAGCGCGCAGGGGCAGGCGATGATCAGGACCGCGACAGCCGCGGTGAACGCCGCCGCGAGCCCGTTGCCGGTGCCCACCCAGAACCCGAGGGTGGCCCGCGGCGAGCAGGATGACGATCGGCACGAAGATGCCGGAGATCCGGTCGGCCAGGCGCTGGACCTGGGCCTTGCCGTTCTGGGCGTCCTCCACGAGTCGCGCCATCTGGGCGAGCTGGGTGTCGGTGCCCACGCGGGTGGCCCGGACGACGAGGCGACCACCGGCGATGACGGTGGCACCGACGACCGCGTCCCCGGGCCTGACCTCGACCGGTACCGATTCCCCGGTGAGCATCGAGGCGTCCACCGCCGAGGTGCCGCGTTCGATCACTCCGTCGGTGGCGATCTTCTCGCCCCGGCGTACGACGAAGAGGTCGCCGACGGCGAGATTCTCCACCGGAATCCTGGTCTCGGTGACGCCGTCTGGCTCCAGTACGGCGACCTCCTTGGCGCCGAGCTCGAGCAGTGCCCTCAGGCCCAGCAGTGGCCTGCCGACCCGGAGTGGTTAGCCGAGTGAAGCAAGCAGGTCGCGGCACGCCTGCTCGCAGCGGCGGCATGCGTCGGCGCAGATGCGGCAGTGCTCATGCATGTCGGCGTGTCGGCCGCATTCATCTCCGCAGGCCTTGCAGGCGGCCGCACACGCTTCGAGGAACGCCCGGGTGATGTTGGCGTCGTAGCCGGTGTGCCGGGACAGGGTCTTGCCGGTCGTTTCGCAGATGTCGGCGCAATCGAGGTTCGTGCGGATGCACTTGGTCAGCTCGGCGACCATGTCCTCGCTGAGGCAGGCGTCGGCACATGCGGTGCAGGCCTGGGCGCATTCGAAACAGGCTTCGATGCATGCGGCGAGCTTGTCCTCGTCGATGTGGCCCAAGTCCTTGGGGTAGGCATTGAGCATCTCGGCGTGTGTCATGACGGGCTCCTCACGCTCTTCGCGGCGCGCCCGGCCACCCGGTGTGGTCGATCGTGGCAACGCGACCGCTATCACTGCCGTACCCCCGCGGCGGAAGAGATATCCGTGCAGCCACACGGATATCTCAGCTGCTTCGCGGGTACGGCAAGGGCCAAGCGAAGATCGCGTGTCGAGAGGTCGGCGTGACCGAGAGAGACAAGGAGCTGCCCGGCGCGGGCAAGGCGGATGACCCCCCACCCGGTGGACCCCGAGAGAGTCGCGCGGGCCCGTGACCGTCTCCCCAGCGCAGAGGAGGGAGACCGGCTCGCCAGCGTGTTGACGCTGATGGCGGACCCTACGCGTGCCCGACTGCTCTATGCCCTGGACGTCGCGGAAGAACTCTGCGTGGGCGACCTTGCCATGGCCCTGGGCGTGAGCGAGGACGCCGCCTCCTACGGCCTGCGGGTGCTGCGCACCGCCGGCCTGGTCACGCCCCGCAGGCAGGGACGGATGGTCTTCTACCGCCTCGCCGAGGGCTTTCCCGAGCCCCTCCGCGAGCACTGCCTGCGCCAGCTGATCGAGATGTCGCGCCGACCCATCGACGACGACCAGGACGACTAGGACACCCCGAGCACGACGAGGAAGGCCCGACATGGAATCCCAGCATGACGACACACAGCACCACGAGAGCACGAAGGGGCACGGTACGAAGCGGATGTACCTGCGGTTCGCGGCGATGATCCTGACGGGCATGGTCGTGATGTACGCGACGATGTTCGTCGGCACCTACGAGTGGAGCCACATCCGGCTCAGCGAAAGCCGCATCTTCATGGCCCTCACCATGGGCGGCGCCATGGGCCTGGTAATGCTCGCCTGGATGTGGAAGATGTACTCCAACACGAAGGTCAACATCGCCATCGTCGCGGCCAGCCTGCTGTTGTTGGGCGCCGGCGTGTTCCTGGACCGAAGCCAGGTCACCGTTGAGGACACCGGCTACATGAAGTCGATGATCCCGCATCACTCGCTGGCGATCACTCGCTCGGAACGCCCCGAGCTCCGCGACGTTCGGGTGTGCCGGCTGGCGGTGGAGATCAGCGAGGCACAGCGTCGGGAGATCCTGGAGATGGACTGGCTGATCGACGACATCGAACGCAACGGTCCCGCCGAGACAGTGGAAGAGGCGGAGTCGCGGCCGGTCCCCGAGTACGACGAGCGAGCGAAGCGTCGGTGCGCAACCCGATGAGTGGTGGCAGGCGGTCGACCGGATCCGCGTGAGCGCTCTTGCATCGCGTCGACGGCTGGTGAGGGGCAAGCCGACACCGGATCGCAGGCTGCCTAAGATCAGGACCATGCGGGACCTCCGAGCTGCGACCCGGGCACCCGGCGCGCGCCTTGCGCTCGCCGCCGTGGCGGTGGCCTTGTTCGGGCTCATGTCGATGCATGGCTGGGGCTCCCACACCGGCGCACACCTGGCGGCCCCGCTCCCAGGCCCGAGCGCCATCACGGCCGCGACGCACGCACACGGCGGTACCACCGATACCGGCGACGCGCGCCTCGTCATGGACGAGTCGAGCGAGCCGGCGTCCGGCCACCCGACCCAAGCCCCGGACGGCGACGGAGACGGCGGGCTCCTCGAGCTCTGCCTGGCGATCCTCGCCGGGATCCTCCTCGGCGTCGCACTGCTGCTGGGCCGACGCCGCATCCGCCTTGCTCGGGGCACGCTCCAGAAATGGTCGCTTCCGGTGTTCATCGGGCGGGACCGTGACCCGCCCGACCTGCGCAGACTCTGCGTGATCCGCTGCTGACAGGCACTCGCCACGAGACACCCACCGGGTGACTCGGACATTCGCCTGCCCAAACAACGATCACACAGATGGAGAAACACCCATGCGCAAGACCCTCACCGCCGCCCTCGTCGCGGCCTCCTTGCTCACCCTCGCGGGGTGCGGCAACGAAGATGACAGCGACTCCGCAGCCGCGCACAACGACGCCGACGTCACCTTCGCCCAACAGATGATCCCCCACCACCAGCAGGCCATCGAGATGGCCCAGCTCGCTGAGACCCGCGCCCAGAGCCCCGACGTCAAGGACCTGGCCGCCGACATCGAGGCGGCCCAGGACCCCGAGATCGAGACCATGACCGGGTGGCTGGACTCCTGGGGCGAAGAGGCACCCGGTGACGGTGAGCACGGCGGGCACGACATGTCCTCCGACGACATGGCCGGGATGATGACCGAGGAGGAGATGGCTGACCTCGAGGACTCTTCGGGATCCGCGTTCGACCAGATGTTCCTCACCATGATGATCGAGCACCACCAGGGCGCGATCGAGATGGCGCAGACCGAGCAGGCCGAGGGCGAGTTCCCCGACGCCCTCGCAATGGCCAAGCAGATCGAGAGCGCCCAGACCGAGGAGATCCAGACGATGCAGGAACTGCTCAAGCCCTGACGTCGTCCCGGTGTCGGGCAGGCGCGCCCGCGCGCGCCTGCCCGACACCCCTCACACCGGAGTCCACGCCATGAACCGAACCACCCTCGCCACCGCGACCCTCGCGCTCACCACGACCCTTCTGGCGGCCGGGTGCAGCAACAAAACCCCGACCCAGGTCCCCTCCCCCGACGCCACAGAGGTCGGCCACATCCACGGGCTCGGCATCGATCCCGCCGACGACACCCTCTACGTCGCCACCCACTTCGGACTCTTCCACGTCACGGACGACGAAGAGCCCACCCGGGTCGCCGACCGGTATCAGGACACCATGGCCTTCACCGTGGTGGGACCGGGCCACTTCCTGGGTAGCGGCCACCCCGACCTCCGCGAGGACCTGCCCCCCGCACCTCGGCCTCATCGAGTCCACCGATGCCGGCCAGACGTGGAAGCCGCTCGCCCTCCAGGGCGAGGCGGACTTCCATATCCTCGAGCCTGCCGGCGACGTGCTCTACGCCTACGACGCCACCTCCGGTCGCCTGCTGCGCACCGAGGACCGAGCAACCTTCGAAGAGGTGGTGACAGCGCCACTGCTCAGCGTCGCAGCCACGCAAGCCCGGGACCAGCTGATCGCGACCACAGACCAGGCACAGCTCGTCACCATCAATCCCGGGACCGGCGAGACGCGCAAGCTCGGCGGCCCGACCGCCATCTACCTCGACACCGCACCCGACGGCACCCTGGCCGGGATCGCTCCGGACGGGACTGTCCGCATCAGCTCCGATGACGGACAAACCTGGAAGGATGTCGGCTCGATCGATGGGCAGCCGGCCGCCTTCACGATCAGCGAGCAGGGTTGGTATGCCGCTACCGAGACCACCGTCTTCCGGTCCACCGATGCCGGTGCGACCTGGACCCGAGTTCTCTGATCCGGGGCGACAACGATGAGCAAGCACAGAGCAACGCCGCGTCACAACGGCGCCCATCGCGCACCCAGGCGACGGCCCCCGGCCTGGCTCGCCGGGCTGGCGGTGCTGCTGACATTCTCCGTGGTCGCGGTGCCCGCGCTGCTCATCGCGCAAGACGTCCCTGAGCTCGACGACGCCGATCGAGATACTGCTGTCTCACCGCCGTCCAACTTGGCGGCACCTTCCCCCGCCGCAGGCTAGCGGGCAGCCGGTCGGGGAGGTAGCGGTGGGCCGAGACCGTAGCCCGGCACCCCCCAAGCGCACTCCCCCGGCCCCACGAGTTCCCGAACAGGGCCCGGGCACCTTCCAGGTCGCGGCCGCGCCAGCCATCTCCACCGAGGGAGCCACCACCTACCGGGTCGAGGTCGAGGACGGACTGCCCTTCCCGGCGTCGCAGGTCGCGCAGTTCGTCGAAGAGACATTGACCGACCAGCGGGGCTGGGCAACCCGCCATCAGCTCGTCCGCGTCGACGGCCACGCCGACCTGCGCATCGTCGTCGCAACCCCGGAGACTGTGGACGAGCTGTGCGCCCCGCTCGACACCGGCGGCCGGCTCTCTTGCCGCAACGGCGACAACGTGGTCATCAACGCCTGGAGGTGGCAGTTCGGCGCGGAGAGCTACCCCCGGCGATTTGGAAGGGTATCGGCGCTACGTCGTCAACCACGAGACCGGCCACGCGCTCGGCTACGCCCACGTCGGCTGCCCCGGATCCGGAGAATTGGCGCCGGTCATGCTGCAACAGACCAAAGGGCTAGAGGGCTGCGAACCGAACCCGTGGCCCGCGCACGTAGACCTTGTCGGCCACTGACCACGCCGCGCGCACGACCCTCGCGGCGACGCACTTTCTCATGGGTGGCGCGCTCACCGACTGCGCATCTTGCGCGAGCCGGGAGTCATGCGGGGCGGGGCGAGTACATGATCACCGCGACTATCCGAACAGGCCCGCCGAGACATGTTTGGTCGATCAGCGGACCGGCGACAACCGCGCCTTCTGGGCCGGTGGCAATCAGTGGGCCGGGTCGTAGTGCTCACGTCAGGCGCCCGCGAGCAACTGGATACTCGCGTACTATCCGCCATAGTATTGAGGCAAGCGAGCTAGGACGCTCATCCCGCGAGAGGCAGCCGAATGCAGCACGATCCCAAACTCCAAGGTCACGGGAACAGGCCTCGTGAACGAGCAACGGAGCAGGGAGCGGCCGCCTCCATGGCGTCCAACAGCTATGGCGCCGATGCTGTACCAACTCGCGGACGTCCTTCGGTGAGTTGGGACCGGCGAGATGGGCATATCGCCGTCACCATCGTTGCCCTCGGTCTCACCGCCATCGCGGTTGGGATGGCGATCTTCGGGCTGCCGCCGTTCAGCCTCGGCTCGCCGATCCACGAGCTGGGTATCACGTGTCCGTTCTGTGGCGGCACGAGGTCCGCTCGATTGACGACTCAGGGGCACCTCGCGGAGGCCTGGCGTTACAACCCGTTGGGCATCCTCGTCGTCGCCGTCTCAGCGGTTGTCGTCGTGCGAGCAGCATTTGGAGCCGTTACGCGGCGGTGGCTCAACGTTGCTGTCCAACTTACGCCTCGAACGCGGCGGGTGCTGCTCGTCGCCGGCCTAGTGCTCTTGGTGCTTCTTGCGATCAGGCAGCAGATGCGGGCCGATCTCCTTCTGGGGGGCTGAGGCGGCCTCGGGGCCACTGGCACCATATCAGGAGGGGCGGCGGGCGATCTGCTGGATGGGGAAGCCCCGTTCGGGGATCGCGGGGAGCCTCCGGTAGTCGATGGGGGCGGCTGGCTGTCCGGGCTTGTACTCCATGTGCCTGGCCAGCTGATCCAGAGCGACGCCCATGAGGCGGGTTGAGATGGGCTCGCCCGGGCACCGATGGTGCACCGACGGATCGCCGCCACCCTGGGGCACGAACGCGAACGGGTCCGGGTCGGCTCCGAGGAACCGTTCGGGGTCGAAGCGCTCCGGGTGTTCCCACGCTCGGGGGTCCCGGTTTGTTCCGTACAGGTCGAGCAGGACCCGCCGGCCCTTGGGGAAGTGGTGACCTCGCCATTGGAAGTCATCGCGCACGATGGCGGTGACGGCCGGGAAGAACGGGTAGGTGCGCCGAACCTCCTCGATGAATGCCAAGTCTTCAGTGCCGTCGCCCTGCGCCAGGCGGTCCCGCCAAGCGCGGTGCACGTCGAGTGCGTGTGCGAGGAACGTGATGTAGACGGCCGTGGCGACGGTGGGTCGGAGGACGTTGAGCAGTTCCACGGCGGCGATCCGGAGCTCCATCGGCCGTCCGTCGGGTTCTTGGTGGCTCGCGATCACCGATGCAGCGGCTGAGTCGGGGACGGCCAGTTGATCGGAGCGGATCTGCTCGAGGACATTTGTCGTCCATCGTTCAGCTGCCTTCCGTTCCGCGCGTGACCGCAGGTGTCCCAGTCCGACGTCGCCGGCGGCGTCGAAGAGGGCGGTCAACTGCCGAGTCCGGACCTCGACCTCCGCCTCTGGAAGGGGGACGCCGGCCCATTCGCAGGCCGCTCGGGTCAGGCGCAGCTGCACCTGTGGGTACAGGTCGATCTGACCGGCCACCTCCCAGTCCCCGACCGCTCTCTGCCACTCTCGGGTGACGACCTCGGCCAAGGCTTCGACCCGGGCGGGCTGGTTGATGCGGAGGAACATTGCCTTGCGGCGTCGGTGGTGCTCCCCATCGAGGCCCTGTACTCCACCCTGGCCGAAGAGAGTCTTCTGCAGGGGTGGCGGTGCGGCTCCGGCCCGCTGGAACCGCGTCGGGTCGTAGAGGATCTCGGCGGCTTCGGCGCCGGTCATGCAGGTCGTACGGCGCAGCAGCAGCCGTGTCTCGAAGACGTCGTCGTCGAGTTCGGCGGCTCGGCGGGACACGAATCGATAGGGGTCTCGCAGGAGCGCGAGCGTGCTGTCGACGGACTTGATCGCAGAAGGTGTCACGGGTGCTCCTTCGTGGGCGGCGCTTCGACGCTATTGGCAGTTCCCGGCTCGGTGCAGCGCACACTGTTCCCATTGATCTCCCATTGTTCACGCCTCTGAGCGACGGCGACCCACGTAGTCACTTGCCAACGCAGGTGCGCCACCGGGTCCGCAGGAGCGAGTCGTGGCGGTTGTGGTGTGGCGGCCACGAGGGTCTTCACCTTCTTGAGCAGCACTGGTCAGCGCGCATTGTCGTCGGGGACGCTGGTCGCCTGCGGCGACTGCCGACCGTCCTCGATGTCAGGTGAGGGTTTCCCTGGAAGGAGCAAGCCCGTGAGTAGCGCGCTGACCCCTGCGGTGACGGCTGTCGCGATCAGAACTAGCGACATGCCGTGCAGGTAGGCGGCGTTCGCGCTTACGGCGAGGGATGGCTCACCGATCCGCGCGGCGGCGGTGAGCGCGCCGGCGATGAACTCACGTGCGGCGGCTGCCGCCTCGGCCGGCAGTCCCGCGGTGTCCACCCGGCCGGCGTAGCCCTCAGCCAGCAGGCTGCCGAGCAGTGCGACGCCGAGGGCGCCGCCGGTCTGGCGCAGAGTCATGGTGATCGCGGTGCCCGATCCGGCCTGCTCGGTCGGCAGCGCATCGAGCACGGCATCCATGGCAGGGGCGAGCGCCATCCCGATGCCGAGGCCCGCTATGGCGAGCCATGCTGCGACGAACCCGTATCCGGACGCCACGTCCGTTGTTGCACCCACTCCGGCACCCGCAGCAAGCACTGCCAGGCCAGCAGAGACCGGCACCCGGTAGCCGACACGCGCCGCGAGCCGCTCCCCCGTCGGTGCACCGACAACCAGTCCGCCGATCAGCGGTAGCAAGCGGACCCCCGTAGCGAGGGGGTCGTGACCGGCGACGAACTGCAGGTACTGCGGTACCGCGAATAGCAGGCCGAGCATGCCGAACGTCACGAGCACGCCCGCGACGCTGGCCCACAGGAACTGAGGTTGGGCGAACAGGCGCAGGTCGATCATCGGTTCGCGTACGCGCAACTCCCACGCGGTGAAGCCCGCCAGCAGTACCAGCCCGGCGCTGATGGGGCCCACGGTCACCGGATCGGACCAGCCGCGCGTGGGGGCCTCGATGACCCCATACACGAGTGAGGTCAGCCCGACGGTGGACAGGACCGCGCCGCCGATGTCAGGGCGACGGGGTGATGGGTCGCGCGATTCCGGGAGCAAGACCGCGATGGCGACGGCACCGACGAGCGCAACGGGGAGGTTGATGAGGAAAAATGGAGCCCCACCAGAAGTGCTCGAGCAGGTAGCCGCCGATGATCGGCCCCAGTGGGATGCCCACGCCGAGACCCATCACCAGGATGGAGACGGCCTTGCCGCGCTCGGAGGGTCCGAAGAGGGCGGCGAGGACAGCGAAGGCGACTGGCATCAAAATGGCGGCGCCCACACCCATCACTCCGCGAGCAGCGATCACCAGGGCGGCTGAATCTGCCCACGCTGCGATCGCGGAGGAGATCCCGAAGAGCCCCAGCCCGATCAGAAGCAGACGCCTGCGGCCATACCGGTCCCCGAGGGCCCCGCAGGTGAGCATGAGTCCGGCGATCACCAGGACGTAGGCATTGACCATCCACTGCAAGCCGTCGGTGCCGACATCCAGCTTGGTCGCGATGGTCGGGAGCGCGACGTTCATGATCGTGATGTCGAAGCCGAGCGTCAGGACAGCCAAGCCCAGGGCCGCGAGCGCCCACCATCTCCGCGGGTCGTCGTAGCTCGTCGTCACTATGCTCCTCCTTCCGGGTCGGGCGGTGGATCAGTCGGTGAGGCCGAGCCGGTTGTGCAGGCGACGCAGCGGCGCGGGGGCCCACCAGTTCGCCTCGCCGGCGAGCCGCATGATCGCGGGAACGAGCAGGCCGCGGATGATGGTGGCGTCGAGGACGACCGCCAATGTCAGACCGACGCCAATGACCTTCAGAGCGGTCAGGTTCGAGGCGGCCAGGGCCACGAAGACGGTGACGAGGATCGCGGCGGCGGCGGTGATCAGTCCACCGGTGCGTTGCAGGCCTTGGGCTACCGCGTCGGTGGTGCTGGCGCCGTTGCGATGAGCCTCGGTGATGCGCGACAGCAGGAAGACCTCGTAGTCCATCGACAACCCGAATGCGATGCAGAAGACCAGCACCGGCAAGGTGGTTTCCAGGGTGCCGGTTGGGGGTGAAGTCACCGACCAGCCAGCGCAGGTGTCCTTCCTGGAACACATACACTAGGGCGCCGAACGTGGCGCTCAGGCTGAGCAGGTTGGTCACGATCGCTTTCAGCGGGATGAGCAGCGACCCGGTGAACAGAAACAGCAGGACGAAGGTCGACAGCGCTATCACGGCCAGCGCCCACGGCAACCGGTCCGCGATCGTGTCGGTGGCATCGACGAGGGTGGCTGCGGAGCCGCCGACCAGCACGTATCCGGGCGCCGGCTGGTCGCGGATCTCGGACACGACATCGCGTGCGTCGGTGGGGTCCGCGGCAGAGGGTGTGACGGCTAGCCATGTTCCGGAGGGGGCGGTAAAGCGGGCACTCAGGCTTGCGTCGTCCTTGCCGGTGCTGGTGGTCGGTCGGCCTTCCGCGTACTGGCCGGTGGCGGTCTCGACACTCCTCACCCCGGGCAGGGTTGAGAGTTGTGCGGCGTAGTCCTCCAGCTCGTCAAGCCCGGAGCCGGCGGCGGCTTCCGATGGGAGTACCACCGCGATCTGGTCCTCGGCCGCCGCCGGGAAGTCGCGGGCCAGTTGTTCGGCGGCTTCGGCGACGGGGTGCTCTGCGGGCAGGGTGCGGTGGTCCAGCAGTCCGAACCGCACGCCAGCGAACGGCAGGAGCAGCAAGACGAGCACGGCGCTGACCGAGACGAGGATCAGGACGGGGCGGCGCATGACGAGGGCGGCGATCCGGTGCCAGGTCTGCCGCTCTTCTCCTACGCTGGCCCGGCGTCGGATGATCCGCCGGCGGATCGGGGCGAACAGGTCGGCCCGGTCGAGCCGGTGCCCGACCAGGGCGAGAAGCGCGGGGACGACGACCACCGCAGTCACCGCGGCGAGCGCGGTGACCGCGATCCCGGCGAACCCCAGCGACCGCAGGAAGGGCATCGGGAACAACAGGAGCGCCGACAGGGAGAGTGCCACCGTGACCGCGGAGAACACGACGGTGCGTCCGGCGGTCCGCATGGCGATCACCACCGCGGACTCGACCGAGCGCCCCCCTGCGGCGTTCCTCACGGAACCGGGTGACCAGGAACAGGCTGTAGTCCACCGCCAGTCCGAATCCCAGAGCGGTCGTCAGGTTGAGGGCGTAGCTCGACATGGTCGTGGCGTCGGCGATCAGGCCGAGCACTGCCAGCGTCCCGACGACCGCTCCAGCGCCAACGAGGAGGGGCAGGCCTGCCGCGATCGCCGATCCGAAGACCAGCAGCAATACGAGAAGGGTGATCGGCAAGGTCACCATCTCCGCAGAAACCAGGTCGCTCTCCGCCTGTTCGTCCACCGCCAGGCCCACCGCCGCCGGACCGGTCGGGCTCACGTGCAGGCCGCTCGACGCCCCCTCGAGGTCGTCGATGATCCTTCCCGCCGTCTCCTGCGCCGCGTGCTCGCCACCTGTCAGTTGCAAGGCAATCAGGGCTGCTCGGTGGTCGGCTGCGCGCAGTGACTGGTCCGGTGTGGTCCAGTAGGACTGCACGCCGGCGACTCCGGGCGTCTGGCTGAGTTGCTCGGTGAGTTCGCGTCCCGCTTGCGCGGCTTCCGGAGAGTCGATGGTGCCGGTGGTCGTCTCGACGATGAGGACCAGGTTTGGGGGGGCGCCGGGAAACTGGCGGGTCAGCAGCTCGGCTGCCTGTTGCGACTCTGCCGAGGGATCCAGGTAGGCGCCAGAGACGAGCTTGTCGCCTGCATCCCGTCCGGCCAGTCCAGCCAGGACCATGAGCAGCAACGCCGTCAGCAGTACCCAGCCGCGGCGACGGAGCAAGAGACCGACGAACCACCCAGGCTCCGCGTCCGGCTCTCGCGTCCCGCTCCCCCGGCTACGAACCGCTGTCTCTGTCATGGCGAACCCCTTATGCGCTACCCGCTAACAGCGGCGTTGGACGATCAATAGTTCGGACGCTATCATCGGCGTATGTCGATGACAACGGCCAATGACGACCCGGCTCTGCGGCGCGGAGCATCTCTGTTCCACGGCCTCGCCGATCGCAACCGGCTGGCGATCGTCCGCCAGCTGTCCGCGGGCGAGCGCCGGGTCGTGGACCTGACCGAAGCTCTCGGGCTGGCCCAAGGCACGGTGTCCGGGCACCTGGCCTGCCTGCGTGACTGCGGCCTGATCGTGGGTCGTCCTGAGGGGCGACAGATGTTCTACTCCATCGCCCACCCGGAACTGATGGAGCTGCTCGCGGCGGCCGAGCAGGTCCTGGCACTGACCGGTGACGCAGTCGTGCTCTGCCCCAACTTCGGCGCCGAAACGCTCACCGACACCACCCCTACGACGACTGAGGAAGTAGCACCGTGACGGACGCCTGCGGCTGCGGCCACGACGAGCCCCGCGACGACGACGGCGAGCTTGAGGAACACGAGCCTGAACGACTCTGGCAGGTCAGCGAGCTAAGGTTCGCCGCCCTCGCAGGAGTCTTCCTCCTCGCCGGATTCATCGCCGACCGATCCGGGGGCTCCGACTCGACAGTCACGGGCCTGAATGCCATTGCCCTGGCGCTCGGCGCCTGGACATTCGTTCCGAACACGTTGAGGCGACTGGCCAAGGGCAAGATCGGCGTCGGCACTCTGATGACGATCGCCGCGATCGGCGCGGTCTTCCTCGGCGAGGTCGCCGAAGCCGCGATGCTGGCCTTCCTGTACTCCATCAGCGAGGGCCTGGAGGAGTACGCCGTCGCCCGCACCCGCCGGGGGCTGCGCGCTCTGCTGTCCCTGGTCCCGGCCGAGGCCACCATTCTTCGCGCCGGCGCCCAGGTCGCCGTCGCCCCGGGCGACCTCGCGATCGGCGACCTGCTCCTGGTCCGCCCAGGTGAGCGCGTCGCCACCGACGGCGTCATCCGCAACGGTCGCACATCCCTGGACGTCTCCGCCCTCACCGGCGAGTCCGTGCCCGTCGAGGCCGGCGTCGGCGACACCGTGTACGCCGGTTCCATCAACGGCACCGGCGTCCTCGAGGTCGAGGTCACCACAACCGCCGAGGACAACTCCCTGGCTCGGATCGTCAACATCGTGGAGGCCGAGCAATCTCGTAAGGGCGACGCACAGCGCCTCGCCGACCGGATCGCCAAGCCGCTGGTGCCCGGGATCATGGTTCTGGCCGCCGTGATCGCGATCATCGGGAGCCTGCTGGGCGATCCGTCCACGTGGATCGAGCGCGCCCTGGTGGTTCTGGTCGCCGCATCGCCGTGTGCGCTGGCGATCTCCGTGCCGGTCACCGTGGTCGCCGCCATCGGCGCCGCGAGCCGTATCGGCGCGCTGGTCAAGGGCGGCGCCGCTCTCGAGGCCCTCGGCCGGATCCGGACGGTCGCCCTGGACAAGACCGGCACCCTGACCCGCAACCAGCCGGCCGTGGTCGACGTCGCCACCGCTCAGGGCCAGACCCGCGAGCTGGTCCTCGACATCGCGGCCGCGCTGGAGTCGCGCAGCGAGCATCCGCTGGCCCGCGCGATCCTCGCCGCGGTGCCCGAGCACCGCGACGCCGACGACGTCGAGGCCGTTACCGGGGCCGGCCTGACCGGAACGGTCGCCGGCCGGCCCGCCCGGTTGGGGCGGCCAGGCTGGATCGCCGCCGGCGAGCTCGCCGACCCGGTCAAGGCCATGCAGGAGGCCGGCGCGACGGCAGTGCTGGTGGAGTACGACGGAACCGTGATCGGTGCCGTCGCCGTCCGCGACGATCTCCGTGCCGAAGCCGCCGAGGTGGTCGCCCGCCTCCAGGCCGGAGGCTACGACGTCGCCATGCTCACCGGCGACAACGAACGGACGGCAAGCGCCCTGGCCGCGCAGGCCGGGATCAGCGACGTGCACGCCGAACTCCGGCCTGAGGACAAGTCCGCCATCATCGCGCGCCTGCGGGAGAGCCGGCCGACCGCGATGGTCGGGGACGGGGTCAACGACGCCCCGGCCCTGGCCACCGCCGACGTCGGGATCGCGATGGGCGCGATGGGCAGCGATGTAGCCATCGAGACCGCCGACGTCGCGCTGATGGGCGAGGACCTGCGCCACCTGCCGCACAGTCTGACCCACGCCCGCCGCGCACGGTCGATCATGCTGCAGAACGTCGGCCTCTCTCTCGGCCTGATCGCCATCCTGATCCCGCTCGCTGCCTTCGGTGTGCTCGGGCTCGCCGCGGTCGTCCTGGTCCACGAGATCGCGGAGATCTTCGTGATCGGCAACGGCGTCCGTGCCGGCCGGGCCCGCCCACTTCCCCCCGGCCCCGGCGGATGCGCCCGCGGCTCCCGCGGTGCCGACGGAAGTCGGGGCCAGGTGAGCTCCCGGCCGACCGCTGCGGCTCGCCGCGCGCGGACCGCTCGGGCCGCTCGGGCGGTGGTGTTCCTTGCCGCTGCCGCAGTCGCTGCCATCGACCTGAGCGCGAAGGCAGTCTCCGAGGCGCGGTTGACCGACTCGCCGGTCGACCTCGGACTGATCAAGCTGCAGTTGGCCTACAACCCCGGCGTGGCCTTCAGCATGGGCGACAGGTTGCCCGCTGGTGTCATCGTGGGTCTCACCGCCGCCATCTCCGTCGCGTTCGCTGTCTACGCCTGGTTTCGCGCTCCGCGCGCCGGGCGGCTCGAGCGGGTAGCCGGGGGCGCCGTCATCGGCGGCGCGGTTGCCAATGTGGTAGACCGCGCGGGCGACGGAGTGGTCACCGACTACCTGCACACCGGCTGGTGGCCCACGTTCAACCTCGCCGACACCTTCCTCGTCATCGGGTGCATCGGGATCGCACTGCTGCACGCGCGCCCAGAAGGTCGCACCGACGATGCTGACGCGCCACTGAAGGACCAGCCACTGTCCCCGATGACCACGGAGAACCCATGAGCGCCGACACCGCCGCGCTGACCCGACGCGGCTTGCGACTGGCCTGGCTGATCGTCGTCTGGGACCTCATCGAGGGTGCCGTCGCGATCACCGCTGGCCTGGCAGCCGGCTCCATCGCCTTGCTCGGCTTCGGCATCGACTCGGGCATCGAGGTCTTCGCCGCATCGGTGGTCATCTGGCAGCTCCGCGGCGGCGCGGCTGCACGCCAGCGCCCCGCCCTCAAGGCCATTGCGGCCACGTTCTTCGTGCTGGCCGCCTATGTCTCCTTCGAGGCCGTACGGGACCTGATCACGACCGACAAGGCGGGAGAGTCGCTGATCGGCATCATCCTCAACGTGGTCGCACTGGCCGTGATGGTCCCGGTAGCGCTCGCCCAAGGTCGCACCGGACGAGCACTCGCTAACCCGGTCCTGGTCGCGCAATCCAAGGAGACTTGGCTCTCCAACTACCTCTCCATCACCGTGCTCGCCGGCCTCGCGCTGAACAGCACCGTCGGCTGGTGGTGGGCCGACCCCGTCGCTGCACTTGCCATCGCAGCCGTTGCCGTGCGCGAAGGCACCGAAGCCTGGCAGGAGGCCTTGGAGAAGACTCCCCCGACGGCCAGGGACAGTTCGACCCACTGACCCGGGCGAAGCCCTTTATGCACCCGCTACTGACGCCCGGGCAGATGACGGGATTGCATGCCAATCTCGGTCGGCTGGCGACCTGGGTGCACCTGGATTCCTGAAGGTCCCTATCCAGCAGCGACGCGGCAACCACGAAGGAGTCCCGATGTCGATTCCGACCCAAATGAGCCTCGTCGGCTTCATCGCCTCAGCACCCGAACTGCACTTCACCAAGGCCGGCGCCGAGTGCTGCCGCATGCGCGTCGGCATCGAGCAGTGGCGCAAGGGGGTCGACGGCAGCTTCACGAAGCTCGACCCGACCTTCCACGACATGGTCGCCTTCGAGAGCACCGCCCGCGAGACTTACGCCCGCTTCCGCAAGGGCGACTCGTTCGTCGCGAGCGGCTACGTCCACGAGTACGAGATCGACGGCCGCGAGGGCAATGTCATCAAGGAGGAGTTCGTCGCCCGCAAGATCGGCCACAACGTCAACAAGACCGACTACGTCGTCCAGCGCGGCCGGCACGCTGCTGACCGGTCCCTGACCCCTGTGCCCCAGCCGCCCGCCGTTGGCCTCTGATCGGACTCGCCATGAGTCCGTACCCGGACGATCCCGACGACGCGGACGGCTGCCGCAGCGTGACCGACATCCTGGAGCGACCGCCGGTTCCGATCAACTGGAACCTCCTGGACGCGGAGCAGGCCGAGATCGAGTGGCACGACCTGGACCAATGGGTCAAGTGGCTCAAGGGCACGTTCGGCCTCCCGCCGAACATCGTGCCGCCGTACTGGCACCGCCACGACGAGCTCGTCTGGGAGCTGTCGGCACTGCACTGCCACTGGCTCAGCTGTTACCACGAGTCGGCGTCGCCGTCGGCACCCATCAGTTGGATGCGGGAGTTCGCCGAAGCTCGCGGCCGGCTGCGGGACTGGGTCTCGATCTGCGGCACACGGCTCGACCGCGACCGCCCGACCAGGCGGACCACCTGGCCCGGCGAGCTACCTGCTGACGCCGGCGGTGAGATCGAGATCCGCGACCGCGACAAGGACTTCGCCGACTTCGTTCGCGAGGACGTTCTGCGCCGTCGCCGGATCGAGGCGATCGCGAACCAGCAACTCATCGGGTGAGCCGGATTCGTTCCATAGCCAAGTCGCGCCCACGTTCGTCCACAGCATTCGCGCCGCCAGACGCCTGGTGGCGATCGTCGTCGCACGGTCGATCCCCGACCCCTGAAGGAGGGAACCATGCTCCTCCCACACGCACAGACCCTCGCGCAAGCCAGGTCGTACGTCGCTGCACTGGCCGACCGGGCACTGACCGTCGAGTCGTCGTCCGCGTATGAGCGGGTGCTGCTGGAACTGGACCGCGTACACGGCGACGACTGCCCGGCACTCGACACCGACGATCTCACAGACGACCGCGACCTCCCTGCTCGCCGTCGCCAGCAGCGCCGTAGAGGGGCTCGAGAACTACGGAGTCGACCCGCTTTCGGTCGAGCTGATCCTCGCGATGCTCGTCGACGCGCAAGATCTGGACATCGGCTGATGTACGGCGAGAACGGTGCTCAGATGCGGACGGAGTTGGCGGGGCTTCTGCGTCAGCACCGAGTGATGCACCGCCTCGCCGCGAACTCGCCGACCGAGCGGGCTGAGGTCGGGCAACAGATCCTGCGCTACCGGCGCACGCTCCTCACCTGGTGCGCGCAAGCCATCCGTGTGGCACAGCCGCTCACGTTCCCGAACATCCCGCATAAACCGGCAGACCCCTTCCGCGCCACGAGCGAGCATGGCGCAGCAGTGGGCGAGCTGGCTAGGGGCCCTGGAGCTCGCTCGCGACCAGGCAACGAGGCCGGCCGCATCTAGTACGGATATCGGGACGCCGAGCCCGAACGAGGTTGTCGAACACTGGCGCTTGGCGGCAAGGGCCGCGGCACTCGCCGAGCACGACACCGCGCCCGACCTTGCAGTGCATCTGACGGCAGCCCAAGCCCGAACTGTCGCAGGCGACGTCGCGGCGATCAGTCAGGCACTGGTTGTGCTCGATCGTCGCTACCGGAACACGCCCGAGTGGGAGCCGCTCGCTGGATGCGACCGGCTCGGGTGGGCCGCGCTTGCTACGGCGCTCGACGTCAACCTCGGACAGCCCGACTACAGCGTCGACCAGACCGGATGGCGACCGCGGACCAAGCCGATCCGTGGCCCCGCCAAGCCGGGGGTCCTCGGAGTGCTCCAGGCCGAGCACAACCTCCTGGTCCGACTGAACTCGCTCCCGAACGCCATGAACCTGCGCCTGATCGTCGACTCTCAGCGCCTGCTCACCTCCCAGCTCATCCCATACGCAGAGCGGGTCGATCCCGAGCTGGCCGAGCAATGGCGAGCCCGCACGGCGACGTACACGCGGATCCAACGCGAGCTCCGCAACGTCGGGGGAAGACTCGGCAACGGCGCCGGCGCCACAGCAGAGGCCGCGAACGCGGTCAGCCGGATGAAGGCGTTGCCATCCGGCACCGTGATCGAGCCGCGGATGCTCGGAGGCTTCCAGACGCTCTTCCGCGGCATCGACGAACGCATCAGCGATGTCCTCGAAGCCGGTGTCGATCGCGGGGCATTCGTCCAGCGGGTGTCCGTCCCTCGGCTGGTGAGCGGCGACGGACGGCTGGTCCATCCGGTTCGAGAGCGCTTCGTGCCGGTCACCCGCGCCGCCGACCTCGAGGTCATCAGAACGGCCCGTGAGTACCTGCGGCCCCGGCCAGAGCCGGCCGTGGCGTCGCCGGGCGCGAGCCGCGTCGATCTTCATGCCGCCCCTCATCCACCGACCGCATGACAAGAGAGCGCGTCCCGATGTCCCCCTATCTCTGAGGCCATCGGTCGTGCGCTGGCGAAGCTCGTCCACCTCATGAGTGAGCCCGAGCAAAGGAGAGCAGATGTCCGCCGACATGAACAGTTCGGACGCCGTCGTCTCGATGGTCCACGACCCGTTTCTGAACACTGACGACGCCTGCGGGTATCTGGGCGTGCCGAAGGCGACGCTGTTGACGTGGCGCGTGCGCCGCCCCGGCTACGGCCCCCGCGCCGTCAAGGCCGGCGGCCGGCTCAAGTACCGCCTTTCCGAGCTCGACCGGTGGCTGGAAGCACATGAGGAGTCCTTCACTGAGGAGCAGGTGGAGGCCGCCCAGGCGATTGAGGAGAAGCCCAGTGCGCCGGCGCGCAAGGTCGTCCGGACCCGTACTCGAGCAGCCAGAGGAAGAGAGACGTGGCCAGGCAGAGACTGATTGTCGGCACCTACGGCGAGATCAACTGCACCCAGCGGCCGAACGGAACCTGGTTGGCCCGCGCCCGCTACTGCGACATCGACGGCGTGGTGCGGGAATACCGCAAGAGTGGCGAGACCAAGACAAAGGCGAAGAACAACCTGAAAGCATTCTTTGTCGAACACACCGGCACATTCGGCGACGGTGCCCTCGCCCCGGACGACAACGTGCAGCGCCTTCTCGACCTCTGGTTCGAGAAGATGGAGCAGGCCGATGGCGGCCCCCAGCAAGGAGACGCTCGGGTACTACCGATCTCACGCCCGCTGGGTCCTGGACAAGGACAAGACGGATCACCCACTCGGCGCTTATCAGTTGCGCCACGTCCGCCCGGTCATTATCCAGGCCGCGTTGGACAGCTCCGGCGTGTCGGCCGACATGCGCAAGCGGATCCGCAGCGTCCTCGTTCGGGCCTTCGACCTGGCGATCTTCCACGAAGCCATCAATGGCAACCCGGCCACCGCGGTGCCCTCGGTTCCGGTGCCGCGACGGAAGAAGAAGCCAGTCCCCGTGACGGATCTGGATGCCGTACGTGCAGCCATCCGTGAGTGGGCGAACGCGGAGAAGCGAAACGGCCCCAAGAGCGTCGACCTACCCGACATCGTCGAGATGCTGGTCGCCACCGGAATGCGCATCGGTGAACTACTCGCCCTGCGCTGGTCCGACATCGAACTGAGCCCTCCGCCCTCACGCCGGGGCGACGACGACTGGTTTCCGTGGCTGATGGTCAACGGGCAGATCACCTCCAAAGGCAAGCGGGTCGACTACGGCAAGACCGACGCCGCCATCCGCCCCATCGCGCTCCCCGACTGGGCGGCGGCGCTGCTGCGCCGTAGGAGGCTTGCCCAGACGCCCAATGACCTCGACGCCGTCTTCGTCACGCGCAACGGCACCTGGCACTACCCCACCAACATCCAGGGCCGATTGCGCCATATCCGCCTGCTCGAGGACTATGCCGACCTCGAGGTTCTTCAGGGCGTCACGCCTCACTCCTTTCGCCGGACGGTGGCAACTGAGATCGACGAGGTCTACGACGCAGAGGCGGCCAAGAATCAGCTCGGACACACGTCAACGACGATCACCGAGCGGCACTACATCAACCGCAAACTCGTAGTGCCGGACTACCGGGCCGCCACCGAGCGCCTCGCTCCAGGCGCTGGAGCGCGCGATGGGAATGAAATCGACAGATAGGGCCCATCCCCGGCACGGCCCTGCCGGCCTGAGAACGCTGCGCTGACGACCGACCAGGCTCGCGGTCGGCCGGGAAGCCCATCCGTGCGCTCCGCGGCCGTCTGCGGCGACTCTGCAGATCCTCGCTAGTCCCGCTACGCCCAATGTCCCGCTTGCGAGAGCCCGAAGAGGGTGCTCTGGACGAAAGTGCGCCCAAAGTGCGCCCAAAGTGCGCCCTAAGGCGGACGCGTGAGCGTGAGCCCGCGCATCGGGGATTACGTCACCGCAGGTCAGAGCCGGCTTTCTCCAGCAGCGCCACGCATTCGACGTGATGCGTCATCGGGAACAGGTCGAACGCGCGCAGGCTCGCGAGTCGGTAGCCGTGCTCGGCGAAGACCGCCAGGTCCCGGGCCAGCGCTGCGGGATCGCAGGCGACGTACGCCACGGCCCGCGGCCCGCGGGCGACGACCTGCTCGACGACGGGCCGCCGGGCGCCGGCGCGTGGTGGGTCGAGGACGGCGACGTCGAACGGCTCGTCGTGGTCCGCTTCCAGCACGGCCCCGACGTCACCCGCGGTGGCGGTGATGCCGGGGCAGTTCTCGAGCGACAGCGCGGACGCGCCGGGTGCGCCCTCGACGGCGACGACCCGGCCGGCGGGCCCGACCGCGTCGAGGAGGAACCGGCTGAACAGGCCGACGCCCGCGTAGAGGTCGAGGGCCGACTCGCCCGGCCGGGGTGCGAGCGCCTCGAGCACGGCCGTCACCAGCGCCTGCGGCGCCCCGGGGTGCACCTGCCAGAACCCGCCGGCGGCGACGCGGAACGTGTGGCCGCCGACCTCGTACGACGGCCCGCCCGGCGCCGCGATCAGGCAGTCGTCGACCGGCACCACGTCGTGCGACCGGTGCTTGCGCATGCCGAACCCGCCGCCGGGCAGCGGGACGAAGCGCTGGCGGGTGCGCCAGCGCAGGCCGTCGACGTCGCCGGGCACCGCCTCGACCTCCACGTCGACGTCGAGACCGGCCAGCCGGCGCAGCTGCTCGCGCACCACCTCGGCCTTCAGCTCCCGCTGCCGGGGCAGGGCCACGTGCTGGAAGTCGCAGCCGCCGCAGCGGTCCGGGCCGGAGAACGGGCAGGGCGGCGGCACCCGGTCGGGTGAGGCGGCCAGCACCTCGACCGCGTCGCCGCGCCAGAACCGGTCGCCCTCGGTGCCCTCGGTGAGCTCGACGACGACCCGCTCCCCCGGGATCGCGTGCCGGACGAAGACCACCCGGGTGCCGCCGTCGCCGGCGGGCACGCGGGCGACGCAGTGGCCGCCGTGCGCCACCGGTCCGACCTCGACCTCGAACCGCTCGCCGACGACCGACCGTCCGCGGGGCCGGCGGGCGCGCGGCCGACGGGGGCCGGGGCGTCGGGACCGGCCGGTCACCGGCGTCCCGGCCCGCGGACGACCTGGCGGCCCCGGACGCCCCGCGCCTCGTCGCGCTCCTCGCGCTCGCGGGCGACCTGCGACGACCGCAGCTGGTAGGGCACCGACGTCACCATCACGCCCGGCGTGAACAGCAGCCGGCCCTTGAGCCGCAGCGCCGTCTGGTTGTGGAGCAGCTGCTCCCACCAGCGACCGACGACGTACTCCGGGATGTAGACCGCGACCACCCCCGCGGGTTCGCGCGGCGGATCGCCGTCGCGTACTCGACGACCGGCTTGACGATCTCGCGGTAGGGCGAGTGGAGCACCTTCAGCGGCACGCCGGTGTTGCGGTCGTCCCACTCCTCCAACAGCCGCGCCGTGTCGGCCTGGTCGACCGAGACGTAGACCCCTCGAGGGTGTTGGGGCGCGTCGCCTTCGCGAACGCGAGGGCACGCAGCGTCGGCTTGTGCAGCTTGGAGACGAGGACGATCGCGTGCACCCGGGTCGGGAGCGCCTTGTCCTCCTCGTCGGCCGCGAGCTCGAGCGCCACGCTGTCGTAGTGGCGCTTGATGGCGACCATGATCGCGATGAACGACCCCATCGCCAGGATCGTGATCCAGGCACCGGCGATGAACTTCGTGACCATCACGACCACGAGCACCGCCGCGGTGATCGCGAACCCGGTGCCGTTGACCACCCGGGCCCGCTGCATCCGCAGCCGCTCCGCCGGGTCGCGCTCGGCGCCGAGGAGCCGCGTCCAGTGCTTGACCATCCCGAGCTGGCTGAGCGTGAACGACACGAAGACGCCGACGATGTAGAGCTGGATCAGCCGGGTCACCTCGGCGTCGAACGCCACGATCAGCGCGACCGCCATGCCGGTGAGGATGAGGATGCCGTTGCTGTAGGCCAGCCGGTCGCCGCGGGCAGCGAGCTGGCGCGGCAGGAAGCCGTCCTTGGCGAGGATCGAGCCGAGCACGGGGAAGCCGTTGAACGCCGTGTTGGACGCCAGCACGAGGATGATGCCGGTGGCCACCACCACGAGGTAGAACCCCGGCGAGAAGTTGTCGAAGACCCCGTGGGCGATCTGGGCGATCAGCGTGTCCTGGTGGTAGTCGCTCGCCACCGGGTCGCCGTTGCCGTCGACGAGACGCTCCAGGTGGTGCGGGTCGACGTACTTGACGTCCATCGCGTTGGCGAGCGACACGACGCTCAGCATCAGCGTGACCGCGATCAGGCCCAGCAGCAGCAGCGTCGTCGCGGCGTTGCGGCTCTTGGGCCGGCGGAACGCCGGGGACGCCGTTGGAGATCGCCTCGACCCCCGTCAGCGCCGCGCACCCGGAGGAGAAGGCGCGTGCCACCAGGAACACGAGGGCGATCGTCGTGATGTCGTCCTCGTAGCCCGGCGCCGGGAGGATCTCGAGCCCGGCGCTCGGCGCGTCGGGGAGGGTGCCGTTGACGAACCGCACCGCGCCCCACAGGCACATGCCGCCCAGAGCCACCATGAACAGGTACGCCGGCACGGCGAACGAGGTGCCCGACTCCCGGACGCCGCGCAGGTTGACGAGGGCGAGCGCCACGACCAGGACCACCGCCACGAGCACCCGGTGGTCCTCGACGAAGTCGATCGCGGCGGCGGCGTACTGCGCGGCCGACGACAGCGACACCGCCACGACGAGCACGTAGTCGACGATCAGCGCGCTGGCGACGGTGACCCCGGCGCGGGGGCCGAGGTTGGCCGTGGCGATCTCGTAGTCGCCGCCGCCCGAGGGGTAGGCGTGCACGTTCTGGCGGTAGGACGCCACCACGATGAGCAGCACGACGGCGACGGCGACGCCGACCCACAGCGACAGCGAGTAGAACGCGACGCCGGCCAGGGCCAGGATGATGAAGATCTCGTCCGGGGCGTAGGCCACGGACGACAGGGCGTCGCTGGCGAACACCGGGAACGCGATCCGCTTGGGGAGCAGGGTCTCGCCGAGCTGAGCGCTCCGGAGCTTGCGTCCGAGCAGGATCCGCTTCGAGACGTCGCCGACACCCACGGGAGGAACGTTAGGCCATGCCGGGTGCTATAGCGTTCTCGACGTGCATGTCGTGATCATGGGCTGCGGCCGCGTCGGATCGACCCTCGCGCGCAGCCTCGAGGACCGGAACCACACGGTGGCCGTGATCGACAGCGAGCCCGACGCCTTCCGGCGGCTCGGGCCGGGGTTCAACGGCGACAAGGTGGCCGGCATGGGCTTCGACCAGCAGGTGCTGGAGAAGGCCGGGATCCGGCGGGCCGACGCGTTCGCCGCCGTGTCGAGCGGCGACAACTCCAACATCATCGCCGCACGGGTCGCCCGCGAGACCTTCGGCATCCAGCGGGTCGTGGCCCGGATCTACGACCCCGGCCGCGCCGAGGTCTACCAGCGGCTCGGCATCACCACGGTGGCCACGGTGAAGTGGACCGCCGACCAGGTGCTGCGCCGGCTGCTGCCCGCGGGCGCCGAGCCCGACTTCCGCGACCCCTCCGGCACGATCCGGATGGACCACATGATGGTGCCGGAGTCGTGGGTCGGCCACCGGATCGGCGCCTTCCAGGAGCAGGCGCAGGCGCGCGTGGCGTGGATCGACCGGCTCGGCGAGGGCATGCTGCCGACCGGCGAGAGCGTCATCCAGGAGGGCGACGTGCTCCACGTCGTCGTCCGTGAGGACAAGGCCGACCGGGCCTACGACGTCCTGAAGCACGGACCGGACCCCGAGGCCTGAGGAGGACACGATGCGGGTCGCGATCGCCGGCGCCGGCGCCGTGGGGCGCTCCATCGCCCAGGAGCTCATCCAGAACGGCCACGAGGTGCTGCTCATCGACAAGTCCGCCACCGCCATCCGTCCCGAGCGGGTGCCCAACGCGGAGTGGCTGCTCGCCGACAGCTGCGAGCTGTCCTCGCTCGAGGAGGCGCGGCTCGACAAGTGCGACGTCGTCATCGCCGCCACCGGCGACGACAAGGCCAACCTGGTGACCGCGCTGCTCGCCAAGACCGAGTTCGGCGTGCCGCGGACGGTCGGGCGGGTCAACCACCCCAACAACGAGTGGCTGTTCACCGAGGCGTGGGGGGTCGACGTCAACGTGTCGACGCCCCGGATCATGTCCGCGCTGGTCGAGGAGGCGGTCACGGTCGGCGACCTGGTGCGGCTGTTCACGTTCCGCCAGGGTGGTGCCAACCTGGTGGAGATGACCCTGCCGGCGGACTCGCCGTACGTCGGCAAGCCCTCGGGCCTGATCCCGCTCCCGGAGAACTGCGCGCTCGTCACCATCCTCCGCGACGGCCAGGTCTACGTGCCCACCCCGGAGCAGCCGGTCGAGTCCGGCGACGAGCTGCTCTTCGTCGTGCCGGCCGAGGCCGAGGACGAGCTCGAGCGGCTGCTCGCGCCGACCGCGCACCCCGGCTGATCAGCCGGCGGGCTCTGCCTCTGCCTCGTCGAGCGGCGTCGCGTTGCGGGCCAGCAGCCAGACCATCAGCGACCAGGAGCCGACCCGCAGCACCCAGCCCAGCCCGGTGCGGAGGATCGCGATCGCCGCGACGGCGACGTCGGGGTCGATGACGTCGTAGTGCCCCATCAGCCACACCGGCCCCCTGCAGCAGCACGCCGACCGCCCCGGGCATCAGCATCACCCAGGTGAGCCGGTTGCACAGGCGCACGACCTGCTTGTTGTCGTGCCACCCGAGCGGGTCGTCGGTCGCCGCGCCCAGCATGAAGCCCAGGACCGGCCACCCGGCCAGGCAGGACGCACCCATCAGCACGGTGTAGCCGAGGCTGAACAGGATCCCCGGCAGGAAGAAGGCCAGCGCCTGGTCGGTCTCCGACCCGCCCTGGCTCTCGGCCCACCGCACGAAGACCCAGCCGATGCCGATGCCGAAGATCGCGTTGAAGACGTACTGCACCGAGCTGCGCTGCAGGAGCCGCAGGAGCAGCGCCGCGCCGGCGACGACCAGGCTGCCCACGAGCGCCCACTCGAGCTCCTTGGTCGGCAGCCACACCGCCGTGAACACCAGGCCCGGCACGCCGGCCTCGAGCATGCCGCGCCGGCCACCCAGCGACGAGGCGAGCTGGTGCCGCACCAGCGCCTCGACGGTCGCCACGCCGATCTGGCGTGCGGCCTCGGTGCCGAGCGGGTGCTCCTCGGCTGCCGTCCCCTCCCCGTCCGCGGCGTTCACAGCAGCTCGTACCGCGGGTTGAACAACACCCGCTCGCCGTCGTGCGCACCGATGCGCCCCCAGACCTCGATCGACCGGCCGGGGTCGATGCCGGCGATCCGCCGCCGTCCGAGCCAGACCAGCGTCAGGGTGCCGGTGCCGTCGTAGAGCTCGGCCTCGAGGGCCGGCACCCCGCCGCGCGGCTGCAGCGTCACGGTGCGCAGCGAACCGCGGAGCCGGACCGGGGTCCGGTCGGGCGCGTCCGCGATCGGCTGCACGTCGCTGGTGACGAACGTGCGACGCAGGTCGCGCGCCTCGGCCTCGGACGAGCTCGCCCACCGGCTGATCGTCCGCCGCAGGCGGCCCTTGGTCGCCACGTCCGCTCCCCTCGTCCTCAGGAGCCGTCCACGCCGTCGCCGGCCGGGCGCTCCGCCTGGGCAGCCCCCCTTCTCGCGGGCCTGCCGGACCGCCTCGGGGAGCGTCAGCGGCAGCTGCTCGCCGACCGGCATCGCCTGGGTGCCGCGACGCACGGCCACCGAGGTGAGCGTGCTCGTCCACTCCTCCGCCGCCGCCTGGTCGCGGGCCGGGCGGCCGAGGAACGTGGCCCGCAGCAGCCACCGGGGACCGTTGATCCCCACCACGCGGGACACCTGCTTGCCGACCTGGCCCTCCTGGGTGCGGACCTGCACCTCGCAGACCAGCTCGGTGCCGAACCGGCCCTCCTCCTCGGTCGCGGTGCCTCCCTTGCGGGCGGCGTCGGCGGCGATCTGCGGTCGTACCTCGTCCCACAGGTCGCCGTTGCGCGGGGCGGCGTAGACGCGCAGCTCCATCGCGCCGTCCTGTCCCGCGAGCACCACCGAGCGCACGCTGCCGGACCGCTCGTCCACCTGCACCCGCAGGTCGCGGCCCGGGCCGGGCGCCACCAGCAGCGACCCCAGGTCGATGCGCTCGACCCCGTCGTCGGGCAGCTCGTCGGCGTCGTAGGGGCCCGCCGGCGCCGGCCGGTCGGCCTCGGCGTCCGTCGTGCGGGGCGATCCCGGCGCGGCCTCCTCGGCCGTCCCGGTGTCGTCCGTGCCGGGCTTGCGCCGGAACCTCACGTCTGTCTCCTCCAGGTCGTCCCCGGCACCGCGCCGCTGGTCGGCGGAGGCGTGCCGAAGCCTCCGGTAGAACCGTAACCTCCGGTGCCACGGACGCTCTCGGGAAGGTCGTCGACCGGCACGAACCGGGCCCGCTCGAACCGCTGGACGACCAGCTGGGCGATCCGGTCGCCGCGGCGCAGGCTGATCGCCTCGCGCGGGTCGTGGTTGATCAGCAGCACCTTGATCTCGCCGCGGTAGCCGGCGTCCACGGTGCCGGGGGTGTTGACGATCGACAGCCCGTGGCGGGCCGCCAGACCCGAGCGGGGGGTGCACCAGCGCGACGTACCCCTCGGGCAGGGCGATCGCGACGCCGGTCGGCACCAGCGCCCGCTCGCCGGGCTCGAGCGTGACGTCGACCGCGGTCACCAGGTCGGCGCCGGCGTCGCCGGGGGTGGGCGTACGCCGGCAGCGGCAGCTCCGCGTCGAGACGGCGGACCGCGACCTCGAGGTCCGCGGGGTCCACGCCGGTCGGGTCGTCCCTGTCATCCGTGTCGTCGTGGTCGTCGCGGAGCACGAGTCAGACCCTACTGACGCCGGCGCCCGTGCCGGATGGGATCCTTCCTCCTGTGAACAGGGGGCCCGACTACGAGGAGCGGCTGACCGTTCCGCTGCGGTGGTGGGCCCAGGGGACGATGCTCGTCGCGATCGTCTGGCTCACCGTCGTGGTCGCGGTCCCGGGCCCGACGGCGTGGGTGGTGACCGGCGTGGCGCTGGCCCTCGTCGCCCTCGGCCTGTTCTGGTACGGCGACGCCCGCGTCGTCGTGCGCGACGGCTGGTTCCAGGCGGGCCGGGCGCGAATCGAGGCCGAGCACCTCGGCGCGGTCGCCGCCCTCGACGTCGAGCAGACCCGCCGGGTCGCCGGGCCGCAGGCCGACGTCCGGGCCTACCTGCTGCTGCGGCCCCTACATCAACCGCGCGGTGCGCGTGGAGGTGGCCGACCCGGCCGACCCCGCGCCGTACTGGTTGGTCAGCTCGCGCCACCCCCGAGGCGCTCGCCGACGCCCTCTCCTCGCTGCCGCGTCGCGGCTGAGACACCCGCACCCGCACCCGGCGACCGGGTGGGCGGGGCGGATAGGGTCGTCCCATGGCGAACGCAAAGGGCGACAGCTCGAAGGTGTGGTCGGTCTTCTCGCTGGTGGCCGCGCTCGGCGGCGCCGCCGTGGCGCGCAAGGTCCTCGACAAGGGCTGGCAGGTCGGCACCGGCAAGAAGCCCCCGGAGAACCCGGCCGACCCCGACGTCCAGGTGTGGGAGGCGGTCGCCTGGGCCGCGCTCACCGGCGCCGTGGTCGCCATCGCCCGGATGTTCGCCCAGCGCCGCGCCGCGCACTACTACCAGAAGTCCACCGGCGCCCTGCCGCCCCCGCTCCGCAAGGACGGCCAGTAGCGGTCAGCCGCGCTCCGCGACACGCTCGGCCCATCCAAAGCGACCGTCGGCCGCCAAGCAGCCTCTCGCCGCGCCTACCTCGACCGCGCGGCCGGCAGCGTGGCGCACGCGGCGAAGCCGCACGGCGCGAAGCCCCCGGGCCAGGGGGCACCGCACTGCCTGCCGAAGAGCACTTCCGGCCCGGGCGGCGAGCGCCGTCTGCGACACGCTCGGCCCATCGACGGCCCTGTGCCGCCAAGCAGCCTCTCGCCCCGCCTACCTCGACCGCGCGGCCGGCAGCGTGGCGCACGGCGGCGAAGCCGCACGGCGCGAAGCCCCCGGGCCGACGTACCGCACTGCCTGCTGAAGAGCACTCACGGCCCGGGCGGCGAGCGCCGTATGCGACACGCTCGGCCAAGAAATCAGGCGCAGTCGAAGCAGATCATCTTCTTCTCGTCGGCGAGCTGGCTGCGGTGGTGCACCAGGAAGCAGCTCATGCAGGTGAACTCGTCCTCCTGCTTGGGCTTGACCTCGACGGCCAGCTCCTCGTGGGACAGGTCGGCTCCGGGCAGCTCGAAGGACTCGGCGGCCTCGGCCTCGTCCTCGTCGACCTTGCCGGAGTTCTTGTCGTGGCGGCGCGCCTTGAGCTCTTCGATGCTCTCCTCGGACTGCTCGTCCTCGTTCTTGCGCGGTGCGTCGTAGTCGGTCGCCATGACGCCTCATCTCCCTCCGGCTCGCCGTCGCTCAGTACCCCGCCCCGGACTGCGGAGTCCGATCGGCGCGGCAGATTGTGCACCATCCCGGTCGTCAGCGGTACACCAGGGCGGTGCCGGAGGCCGGGGACTCGTCGCAACAGTGGTCGGGCGGTGCCTATTCCCGCAGGAAGCCGGCCTCTCGCACCGCCTGGAGGAGCTCGTCGAAGCCGTGCTGCGGGGCGCACACGAACAGGTCGGTCCCGCCCACTCCGGGGTGAGTCTCGAACCGGGCGCCGGCGAGCCGGGCGATGAACCCGCCGGCGGCGTGGTCCCAGAGGTTGACGCCCTCCTCGACGTAACCGTCGAGGGCGCCCTCGGCGACGTGGCAGAGCTCGAGGGCGCAGGATCCGTGGCGCCGGATGTCGCGGACGACGGGCAGCAGCCGGGTGACGGCCTCGGCCTGCACGGCCCGCAGCTCGGGCACGTAGGCGAACCCGGTCGCGATCAACCGCTGTGAGAGCGGGGCGGGTCCGCGCACCGTGAGGGGGGCGGCCGTCGCGGGTGACGGAGCCGCCGCCGGGCAGGGCCGGGTCGGCGTACCCGACGTAGGCACGGTCCTTGGCGACGTCGAGGACGACGCCGGCGACGACCTCGCCGTCGACCTCGGCGGCGATCGAGACGGAGAATTCCGGGAGTCCGTAGAGGAAGTTGACGGTGCCGTCGATGGGGTCGACGATCCACCGCACCCCGGTGGAGCCGCTGACGTCGTCGCCCTCCTCGCCGAGCAGCGCGTCGTCGGGCCGGGCGGCGAGCAGCCGTGCCCGGATCAGCTCCTCGGACGCCCGGTCGGCGAGGGTGACGACGTCGACGCTGCTGGACTTGGTCGCGGCGACGTCGACGCCGCGGTCGGCGTGCTGCAGCACCAGCGCTCCGGCCTCGCGCGCGACGCCGAGGGCGAGGTCGCCGAGCTCGCGGGGGGCCACGCTCACGCCAGCACCGCGGCCTTGGGCAGGCAGCAGCCGGGGGCGCAGCAGTCCCACACCGGGCCGAACGAGCCGACCGCGGGCCGCGGCACCTCCTCGCCGCGCTCGGTGGCCGCCCGCTCCACGACCAGGTCGCGCAGCGCCCGGACGAACCGGGCGTCGACCCCCGGTGTGCCCGCCCGGCGCGCCTCGATCCCGAGCCGCTCGGCGGTCGCCATCGCCTCGGTGTCGAGGTCGTAGACGACCTCCATGTGGTCGGAGACGAACCCGACCGGGACCATCACGACCGACCGGGTGCCCTCGGTCGCGAGCTCCTCGAGCCGGTCGTTGACGTCCGGCTCGAGCCATGGCGTGTGCGGGGAGCCGGAGCGGGAGCAGAACACGAGCTCGTGCGGGCGGGCGACGCCGGTCGCGTCGGCCACCCGGGCGGCCACGACGGCCGCGACGTCGAGGTGCTGGGTGAGGTAGGCGCCGCCCTCCGGTCCGCTCTCGTCGTTCATGGTGGTGGGGATGGAGTGGGTGACGAAGACCAGCCGGGCCTCGGTCCGCAGGTCCTCGGGCAGGTCGGCCAGCGCCGCCAGCGTGCGGTCGGCGACGGCGTCGACGAAGCCCGGGTGGTTGAAGTAGGGGCCGCAGCTTGTCGATCGCCGGCGCGTCGGGCACGGCGGCCCGTGCGTCGCGGAGGTTGTCGAGGTACTGCCGGCAGCTCGACCACGACGAGTAGGCGCTGGTCGCGATGCAGGCGGCCCGCCGTACGCCGTCCTCGGCCATCTGCCGCACGACGTCGGTGAGGTACGGCGCCCAGTTGCGGTTGCCCCAGTAGACCGGCAGGTCGATGCCGGCGGCGGCGAGCTCCTCTTGGAGCGCCGCGAGCAGCGCGCGGTTCTGGTCGTTGATCGGCGACCGTCCGCCGAAGAGGAAGTAGTGCTCGCCGACCTGCTCGAGCCGCTCCCGCGGGATGCCGCGGCCGCGGGTGACGTTCTCGAGGAACGGCACCACGTCCTCCGGCTTCTCGGGTCCGCCGAAGCTGAGCAGCAGGACGGCGTCGTAGGGCCGGACGTCGGGCGACTGGGGACGCGACTGGGGATTGGTCACCCGGCCATCGTAGGGAGGAAGATGCGCAGGCCATGCCTGCCCTGTCCTCCTACCGGCGGATCTTCACCCCCGCCACCGCGCTGTTCAGCCTCACCGGGCTGGTCGCGCGGCTGCCGATCTCGATGGTCGGCCTCGGCCTGGTGCTCCTGGCCGAGCACGAGAGCGGCTCCTACGCCTTCGCCGGCGCCGTCTCCGCGGTCGCGCTGATCTCCAACGCGCTGTTCGCGGTCGTCCAGGGCCGGCTGCTCGACCGGCTCGGCCAGAGCCGGGTGCTGCCGGTGGTGATCACCCTGTGGGGCGTCGGCCTGGCGGGCACCATGTGGTCGATCTCGGAGGGCTGGTCCCACGCGGCGACCTACGCACTGGCGGCGGTCGCCGGCGGCGCGCTGCCGTCGGTCGGCACCTGCGTGCGGGCCCGCTGGTCCCACGCCTTGCGCGACGACCCCGCGCGGCTGCACACCGCGTTCTCGTTCGAGGCGGTGGCCGACGAGTCGGTGTTCCTCCTCGGGCCGATCCTGGTGACGATGCTGGCCACGTCGGTCCACCCGGCCGCCGGGCTGGGGGGCGGCGCTCGCCGCCGGCCTGGCGGGCACCTACGTCTTCGCGGCCCAGCGCGCGACCGAGCCGCCCGCCCACCCGGCCCTGGAGAAGGGCGCGGACCGGGCGGCGGTTCCCTGGCGGGCGATCGGCCCGTTGACGGTCGTGTCGTTCGCGCTGGGCGTCCTCTTCGGCGCCGCCGAGGTGACGACCGTCGCGTTCGCCGACGACGAGGGCCACCAGGGCGCCGCCGGCTTCCTGCTGGCCGTCTGGGCGTCCGGCAGCCTGATCTCGGGCCTGATCTCGGGGGCGGTGGCGTGGCGCCGGGGGCCCCTGTTCCGCCTCCGGGTCGGCGCGGTCGGGATGGCGGCCGCGATGGCCCCGCTCGTGGTGGTGCCGTCGATCCCGCTGATGGGTGCGGTCCTGTTCGTCGGCGGGTTCGCGATCTCGCCGACCCTGATCGCTGCGATGTCGCTGGCCGAGCAGGTGTTGCCCCAGGAGCGGCTGACCGAGGGCATGGCGTTCATCCAGACCGGCCTCGCTGCCGGGCTGGCACCCGGAGCGGCCGTGGCGGGTGTGGTCATCGAGCAGCACGGGGCGTCGACGGCATACCTCGTGTCGCTGGGCGGCGGCCTGCTCGCGCTGGCGGGCGCGCTCGCCACCCGGCTCCCCGCTACGGTGCCGTCCCATGATCAGCCCGACGCGCCCGTCCGGCACATGGCGTAACTGGTCCGGCCTGGAGTCGGCCTCCGGCGTGCGCGTGGTCTCCCCCGCCACCGCAGCGGAGGTGGCGGCGGAGGTACGGCGTGCAGCCGAGCTCGGCGAGACCGTCAAGGCCGCCGGCACCGGCCACAGCTTCACGGGCATCGCCCGGCCCGAGCACACCCTGCTGCTGCCTGGCCGCCTCACCGGCATCACCGCCGTCGACCGTGAGGCGATGACGGTGACCGCCCTCGCCGGCACCCCGCTGAAGGACCTGAACGCCGGGCTGGAGCGGCTCGGTCTCAGCCTGCACAACATGGGCGACATCGCCGAGCAGACGGTCGCCGGAGCGATCTCGACCGGCACCCACGGCACCGGCGGACGGGCGGCCGGGCTCGCTGCGCAGGTGGTCGGGCTCGAGCTCGTGACCGGCACCGGCGACCTGGTCCGAGCGGCGGCGGACGAGAACCCCGAGGTGCTCGACCTCGCCCGGGTCGGCCTCGGCGCTCTCGGCGTCCTCGTCGCGGTGACCTTCCGCGTGGAGCCGCTCTTCCTCCTGCGTGCCGAGGAGCGCCCGATGGCGTGGGCCGACGCGCTGGCGTCCTTCGACGACCTGACGGCGGCGCACGACCACGTCGACATGTACTGGTTCCCGCACACCGACCGGGTCCTCACCAAGCGCAACACCAGGGCCGGCACCGACCTCGCCGCCGCCGAGCCGCTCGCGCGGTGGCGCGCCTGGCTCGACGACGACCTCCTGTCCAACACCGCCTTCGGCGCCCAGACGGCCGCCCTCAACCTCGCGCCCCCGGGCGGTGCCCCGCGCCAACCGGGTCGCGGCCCGGCTGCTCGGGCCGCGCACCTACACCGACGTCGCGCACCGGGTGTTCACGACCGAGCGCCGCGTCGTGTTCCGGGAGATGGAGTACGCCGTCCCGCGCGAGGTCGGCCTCGACGCGCTGCGCGAGGCACGGCGGGCGCTCGAGGCGTCGCGGCTGGCGATCAGCTTCCCGGTCGAGATCCGGGTCGCGCCACCGGACGACGTACCTCTGTCGACCGGCTACGGCCGCGCGTCGCTCTACCTCGCGTTCCACACCCACCGCCGCGCCGCGCACCGCGCATACTTCGCGCTGATGGAGGCGGTGATGAAGGACCACGGCGGCCGGCCCCACTGGGGCAAGCTGCACACCCGCGACGCGGGCGAGCTCGCCGGGCTCTACCCGCGGTTCGGCGACTTCCTCGCGTTGCGCGACCGGTTCGACCCCCGACCGGGTCCTTGCCAACGACCACCTCCGGCGGGTCCTCGGCCCGTGATCCGTGTCGACTTGTCGGCACGCCGCGCGCGCAACCCGATCGGGCCCTCCCGCGGGCGTAGGCTCGGCCCACCGGAGAACGGAAGGACCGAGCATGGCGCACCTCGAGCTGGCGGGAGTCAGCCCCGACGGGCGACGCCTGCTGCTGGTCGACGGCCGGGGCTCGGAGCACACGCTCGACATCACCCCGGCGCTCCGCGCCGCCCTCCGTGGTGAGACCACCCGCAACGGCCAGTTGGAGATCCAGATGACCAGCACCCTGCGTCCCCGCGAGATCCAGGCCCGGATCCGGGCCGGCGAGTCCGCCGAGGAGGTCGCCGCGGCCGGACGGACGACGGTCGAGGCGATCCTGCCCTACGTCGCGCCGGTCCTCGCCGAGCGCGAGCACGTCGCCGACCGGGCCCAGCGGTCGTCGCTGCGCCGGCGCACCGGCGACGGGGGGCGGCGGCGCCCGCGCGCTGGGCGACGCGGTGGCGGCCCACCTCGGCGCCCACGACGCGAAGGCGCAGGACGTCGCCTGGGACGCGTTCCGCCGCGACGACGGCCGGTGGGTGCTCACCGGCACGTTCCGGACCTCCCGGCGGTCGGGCGCCGCCCGGTTCGCCTTCGACGTGCCCGGCAACTACGTCGTGGCCGAGAACGACGACGCCCGCTGGCTCGTCGGCGACCTCGTCGAGCCGGTCGCCGCCGCGCCGCGGGTCGACGACCTCGAGCAGGCCCGGCAGCGCCGGCTGGCGGCCGTGCCGGCCGACGAGCTCCCGCTCGGCGACGACACCCTCGACCTGGTGGGCGGCGAGGCGGCCGAGGCGCTGCCGGCCGACCCCGCGCCGGCGGCGTACGACGAGCCGCTGCGCGACACCACGGCCGACCCCGGCGCAGACCCGAACGCCCCCGCCGCTGCGGACCCCGAGCCCGCCGCCGGCGACGAGCCGGCCCGACGCCGGCGCCAGGTGGCCAAGAAGCGCGGCCGCGCCTCGGTCCCGAGCTGGGACGAGATCATGTTCGGCTCCAACGAGTGACCGGCTGACCGTCTGACCAGTTGACAGGCTGACCTCCCGGCGACCGACCCGCCGACCGGCGGCAGCGGGCGTACCCTGCCCGCATGTCCTCCTTCGTGACCGGCGCCACCGGGTTCATCGGCCGCCACCTCGTCCGCGAGCTGGTCGACCACCGTGAGGGCCCGGTGTTCGTCCTGGTCCGGGAGTCCTCGCTCCCCGCGTCGAGGCACTGGTGCGCCAGTGGGGCTCCGACCGGGTCCGGCCGGTCGTCGGTGACCTCGCCGAGCCGGCGCTCGGCGTCGACCCGGCGTGGGTGGCCGAGCACGCCGGAGAGGTCGAGCACTTCTTCCACCTCGCCGCGATCTACGACATGACCGCCGGCGAGGCGGCCAACGAGGAGCTCAACGTCGGCGGCACGCGCCACGCGCTGGCGCTCGCCGGGGCGCTGCGCGCCGGCTGCTTCCACCAGGTCTCGTCGGTGGCCGTCGCCGGCGACCACCACGGCCGGTTCGACGAGACCATGTTCGCCGAGGGGCAGCCGCTGCCGTCGCCCTACCACCGGACCAAGTACGAGTCCGAGCGGATCGTGCGCGAGGAGGCGACGGTGCCGTGGCGGGTCTACCGGCCGGCGATCGTGGTCGGCGACTCCCAGACCGGCGCGATCGACAAGGTCGACGGGCCTTACTACTTCTTCCCGCTCCTCAAGCGGATGCGCGACCACCTCCCCTCCTGGCTCCCGCTGGTCGGCATCGACCTCGGCGACACCAACGTGGTGCCGGTCGACTACGTCGCGAAGGCGATCGACCACCTCGCCCACCTTCCGGAGCGGGACGGTGAGACCTTCCACCTGGTCGACCCGGAGCCGCAGCCGGTGGTGGAGGTGCTCAACACGTTCTGCGCCGCGGCCGGCGCACCGCGGTTCGCGACGCCGGTCGACCGCACCGTCACCGCCGGCGCGAGCGGCCTGCTCCCCCGCGCGCTGCGCCCGGCCCGGCTGCTGAGCGCCGTCGTGCGGTCGGCGTCCGCCCAGGCCGTCCTGGAGCAGACCGTCGGACGGCTCGGCGTGCCGCCCGAGGTGTTGGGCCACACGTCGTTCGCCCCGGTCTTCGACTCCCGCCGCACCGAGCAGGCGCTGGCCGGCAGCGGCCTCGCGGTGCCCGACCTGGAGTCCTACGCGCGGCAGCTGTGGACCTACTGGGAGGAGCACCTCGACGACTCCACCGGCCGCGACCGGAAGGTCCGGGCCGCGCTCGCCGGCAAGCACGTCGTGATCACCGGCGCCTCCTCCGGGATCGGCCGGGTGACGGCGCTCAAGGTCGCCCAGGCCGGGGGCATTCCGGTGCTGGTGGCCCGGGGCAAGGACAAGCTGGAGGAGACGCGCACCACGATCGAGATGCGGGGCGGCACCGCCCACGTGTTCTCCTGCGACCTCTCCGACCTCGACGCGATCGACGCCCTCTGCGAGCAGCTGGCGGCGCTGCCGTCGGTCGACTACGTCGTCAACAACGCCGGCCGGTCCATCCGCCGCTCCCTGCGGCTCTCCCAGGACCGGTTCCACGACTTCGAGCGCACCATGCAGCTCAACTACTTCGGCGCGATCCGGTTGGTGATGGGTCTGATGCCGACGCTGCACGCGCAGAAGTCGGGGCACGTCGTCAACGTGTCGTCGATCGGCGTGCAGACCAACCCGCCGCGCTTCTCGGCCTACGTCGCGTCGAAGGCGGCGCTCGACTCCTGGAGCAACGTGGTCGCCTCGGAGGTGGTGGGCCACGGCATCACGTTCACCAACGTGCACATGCCGCTGGTGCGGACGCCGATGATCGCGCCGACCAAGCTCTACGACAAGTTCCCCACGATCTCACCGGCGCAGGCCGCCGACATCGTCGTCCGCGCGATGGTCGACCGGCCGCACGAGATCAACACGGTGCTCGGCAACGTCGGGGCGATCGCCCACACGGTGGCGCCGAAGGCGGCGTTCCGGGTCCTCAACCTCGCCTACCAGGTCTTCCCCGACAGCGCCGCGGCGCGCGGCAGCGCAGGCGTGGGCGGCCGGGAGTCCGAGCAGGCGATGATGGCCCGGATGTTCCCCGGCGTGCACTGGTGACGGGCTAACGGGGGTCGCCGGCGGGGCTCGCCCCGGTGGCGACCGGACGGGCGGGGTCGGCGACCCATTCGCTCCAGCTGCCCGGGTAGAGCGCGGCTTGGATCCCGGCGACCTCCATCGCCAGCACGTCGAGGGCGGCGGTGACGCCCGAGCCGCAGTACGCCGCCACGTCGGCGCCCGGCACCGCGCCCACCTCGGCGTAGAGGGCGCGCAGCTCTTCGGCGCCGCGGAACCGGCCGTCGGCGGTGAGGTTGCGCGAGGTCGGCACGTTGACGGCCCCGGGCACGTGGCCGGCGACCGGGTCGAGCGGCTCGGTCTCCCCGCGGTAGCGCTCGGGGGCGCGGGCGTCCACGAGCACACCGACCGCCGGCACCTCCTCGGCGGTCACGACGGGCAGCCCGCCGGGTACCGCGGTGAAGTCACCGGGCTCCACCACGGGGGCGCCGGTCTCGACCGGGAGCCCGGCCGCCGTCCACGCCGACCAGCCGCCGTCGAGCACCCGCACGTCGCGGTGGCCGTGGAACCGGAGCAGCCACCAGCAGCGGGCGGCCGCGTGCCCCGACCAGTCGTCGTACACCACGACCGGGCGGCCGTCGGAGACGCCGACGGCGCGCATGGCCGTCTCGAAGCCGGCGGTCGGCGGGAGCGGGTGCCGACCACGGGGGCCCGGTGGCGCTGCCAACGCGGTGTCGAGGTCGACGTACGGGGCGCCCGGCACGTGTCCCGCGGCGTGCTCCTCGGGGCCGGCCGGGCCGCCGGTGCGGTAGCGGACGTCGAGGACCGTCACCCGGCCGAGGAGGGCGGCGAGCTCCTCGGGACCGACGAGCGGACCGGTCACCGCCCGCCGGCCTGCGGCTTGACGGTCAGCACCGGGCACGGGGCGTCGAGCAGCACCCGCTGCGCGTTGGAGCCCAGGATCAGCTTGCCGACCGGGGACCGGCGGCGCAGGCCGATGACGATCAGGGTCGCGTCGACCTCCTCGGCCACCGTCACCAGGTCGCCGGTCGTCCCCTCGCCGGGCGGCACGATCCGCAGGTCGTGGTCGACACCGGCCGCAGCGAGGGTCGCGCGCAGCTGGTCGAGGTAGCCCTGGTCGCCGTCCCCCTCGCGGGGCGTGTGCACGACGACCAGCCGGGCGTCGTGCCGCTGCGCCTCCCCGACCGCGGCAGCCAGCGCGGCCTCACCCTCCGGTTTCGGCACGTATCCGACGACGACGGTTGCCATGACCTGCACACTAGCCAGAAAAGTCGCCGGACCACGGCGCGGCCGAGCGGACGGCTGTGGAGGAGCGGCGCGCCGCCCACCCGGTTGGGGCAGGCTGCCGCCATGGGGTACGACGCCCGGGGCGGCATCCGCGAGCCCGTCGACCGGGCCCTCCAACGGCTGCTCCGCCGGGCCGTGCTCGACCACGCCCGGGCCACCGAGCGACGCCGGCTCTACCCGCCCGCGCTCCACGTCGGCGTACCCGGGATCCGGGCCCGCCGGTTCGAGGTGGTCGACGAGCTCGACCACGCGCTGCGCACCGACGTCGTGGAGGCGATGCTGCGGCCCGCGGTCGACACCGGCGTGGTGCCGTTGCTGTGGCTGACCCGCCGCGGGGAGCGCGAGCAGCAGGACGCCGACAGCGAGTGGTCGGCGGCGGTCGCGGCGGCCGGCGGCGAACTGGGGCTGACGCTGGGGCTCGTGGTGGTCACTCGGCGCAGCTGGCACGACCCCTGCACCGGTGTCGGCCGCTCGTGGCAGCGGCTGCGGGACCGCGCGGACGGCCGGTGAGCGCTACCAGGAGTGCACGGGGCGGTTGGCCGCCATGCCCTCCCGGTACTCCGCCAGCACGGCGCGGATGGCGTCGTAGCGGTCCTGGTCGTCCCGGTCGGCCATCCGCTGCACGAACCACTCCGCGCCGTTGACGCCGCGCAGGCACCGCTCCTCGATGATGTCGAGGTAGTGGTCGACGACGTCGCCTCCCACGCCCCAGTCCAGGAGGCCCTGGCGGGCCATCGGGAGCAGTCGCCGCATCACCAGCTCGGTGGCGCGGACCCGCCCGACCCCGGGCCAGTAGACCTCCGCCTCGATGCCGTCGCGTGCGGCGCTGTGGAAGTTCTCCTCGGCCGCGCTGAACGACATCTGCGACCAGACCGGCCGCTCATTCTCCGCGAGCGAGCGGACCAACCCGAAGTAGAACGCGGCGTTGGCGATCGTGTCGGCGACCGTGGGGCCGGCGGCGAGCACCCGGTTCTCGACGCGCAGGTGCGGCCGGCCGCCTGCGATGTCGTAGACCGGCCGGTTCCAGCGGTAGACGGTGCCGTTGTGGAGCCGCAGCTCGGAGAGGTTGGGGGTGCCGCCTGCCTCGAGCACGACGAGCGGGTCCTCGTCGTCGGTGATCGGCAGCAGCGCCGGGAAGTAGCGCACGTTCTCCTCGAACAGGTCGAACACCGAGGTGATCCACCGCTCGCCGAACCACACCCGGGGCCGGACCCCCTGCGCCTTGAGCTCCTCGCTGCGGGTGTCGGTCGCCTGCTCGAAGAGCGGGACCCGGGTCTCCCGCCACAGCTCCTTGCCCAGGAGGTACGGCGAGTTGGCGCCGAGCGCGAGCTGCACGCCCGAGATCACCTGGGAGGCGTTCCAGTACGCCGCGAACTTCTCCGGCGGGGTCTGCACGTGGAGCTGCGTGCTGGTGCACGCCGCCTCCGGGAGGATCGAGTCAGCCGTGGTGCGCAGCCGCTCGGCGCGGCCGATGTCGATGCTGATGTCCTCGCCGCGGGCGCGCAGCACCTGCTCGCTCAGCAGCCGGTAGCGGGGGTTGCTGCTGATCGCCTCCAGCGAGAGGTGCTCGGCGGTGAGGGTCGGCAGGATGCCGATCATCACCAGGTGGGCGCCGACGCCGGCAGAGCGCTGCTGGGCCGCGTTGAGACTGCGGCGGAGGCCGATCTCGAAGCCCTCGAGCCCGCCGTCGCGCAGGGGACGCGGGCGCCGCGTTCATCTCGATGTTGAACCGGCCGAGCTCGGTCTGGAAGTCGGGGTCGGCGATGGCGTCCAGCGCCTCGGCGTTGCGGAGCGCCGGGTCGCCGGCGTCGTCGACGAGGTTGAGCTCGACCTCGAGACCGGTCATCGGATCGTCGGTGTCGAACGCCGACTCGCGCAGCATCCGCTCGAACACGTCGAGGCACCGGCGGACCTTCTCCCGGTGCCGGGTCCGGTCCTCACCCGTAATTCTTGTGCGTCGACCTCCTCGCCCATGCGGCGACACTAGTCAGGCAGGCAACCGGTGTCAGGGGCTCGCGCCCCAGCCGGACAGGTCGGCGTCCCACGCCAGGCTCGGCTCCCCGTCCTCCGGCGGGACCGCGGCCGCGAGGAAGTCGCCGAGCAGCCGGGCCATGCTGTAGTCGGGGTCGACGGCCTGGCAGCGGTCGACGCCGACCCAGGCCAGCGCGCCGTTGCCGGTCAGCCAGGACGCCCAGCCGAACAGGCAGGCCGGTGCCGGCACCAGCTCCTCGGGGGTGCGCCGGAGCACGTCACCCCAGAAGTCGGCGTGGCCGCGTGCACCTGCGACCGTCATCAGCGCCCAGGCGGCGTCGCGGACGGTGACGTCCTGGACCGCCCACACCGTCCACGCCACCTCCCGCGCCGTCGGCCGGGTCGCACCGGCTGCTCGTCGATCGACGTGGCGGGTGACCAGCGCCCGCACCCGGTCGCCCCAGAACCGCCGCGCTGCGTCGGTGGCGGGCAGCCCCTCGGCCGGGACGACACCGGGTCGAGCGAGCGCCGCCGACACCGCCTCCACCGCCGCCGGGTCGGGGCCGACGGTCGCCGCGAGCGCGTCGCGGCTCGCCTCGACCACCTGGCCCTCGACCACCCCGCGGACCAGGAGCGGGTGGGTCGAGACGTCGTAGGCGACGCCGACCTCCCGCAGGTGCGGCCCCGCCAGGAGCGGGTAGTAGCGCCCGGCCTCGACCCGCAGCACCTCCAGCACCCGGATGCCGGACGCCTCGCACTCCCGGCGCAGAGCTCCCCAGGCCTTCCTGACGACGACCGGGTCGTCGCTGTAGATGAGGAACGCCAACGAGCGCACCCCGTTGCGCCGGGCGGGCGGGACGAGGCTCTCGGCGACCTCCCGCGCCCAGCCCGGCGGCCGGAGCGCCGGTGGGGAGGCCGACCCGCGCGTGGAACTGGCGGTCGGCGTCGCTGGTGATCATCACCACCGACTGCTCGGGCCAGAAGCCGAGCACCACGGGTGCGACGGCGAGCAGGTCCTCGGCACTGCGCACACGGAGGGTGTTGTCGGGAGGGGGCAGGTCGGGAGGGGGCACGGCTGGTGTCGACGTCATGCCCCCCACGCTCGCCCCGGCGGCCGACGTCGGCGGCGGCCGGCCGCCCGGCCTGTGGATGGCCGGCTCGTCCCGGCGGGCTGTGGACGGTTGGTGGGTTCGGGGCGGCGGGCGCGGCGGGGGCGGGGGACGTGAGGTTTCCCCGGTCGGCCGGGGAAACCTCAACATGTCGGGCAAAGCAATGCCGGACAAGTGGAGGGATTGCCCGTCACGTCCCCCGCCGACGGCATCGGTCGACCCTGATCCGACCGATTCAGCCGATTCAACCGACTCGACCGACTCGACCGTCGGCCCGGGGGTGGCGGCGGATACCGTGCCGCTGTGCGCGCGTTGGCCTCGGTCCTGCACCTGGACCTCGACGCGTTCTTCGCGGCGGTCGAGCAGCGTGACAAGCCGTCGCTGCGGGGAAGCCGGTCGTGGTCGGCGGGGTGGGCAACCGCGGGGTGGTGTCGACCGCGTCCTACGAGGCCCGGGCGTACGGCGTCCGGTCGGCCATGTCGACCAGGGAGGCCCGGGCGCGGTGCCCGCACGCGGCGTACCTCTCCGGCCGCTTCGACGCCTACCGCTCGACGAGCGCGGCGGTGATGGCGCTGCTGCGCTCGTGCTCGCCGCTCGTGGAGCCGCTCTCGCTCGACGAGGCGTTCGTCGACCTCGAGCAGGCCGGGCTGCCCGACCTGGAGGTCCCGACCGTCACCGCGTTCGCCGAGGACCTGCGCCGCCGGGTGCACGAGGTCACCGGCGGCCTGACCGGGTCGGTCGGGGTGGCCAGCTCCAAGTTCCTCGCCAAGGTGGCCAGCGACCTCGACAAGCCCGACGGACTGGTGGTCGTGGCGCCGGGCACCGAGCTCGACCTGCTCCGGCCGATGCACGTCCGCGTCATCCCGGGGGTCGGGCCGGCCACCGTCGAGCGCCTGCGGCGGATCGGCGTCTCGACCGTCGCCGACCTGCAGCAGGTCGGCGAGGACGAGCTGGTGCGCGTGCTCGGGAAGGCCAGCGGCACGGCGCTGCACCGGCTCGCGTTCGCGCAGGACGACCGGCCGGTGGTCCCGGAGCGGGAGGCGAAGTCGGTCAGCGTCGAGGACACCTACGAGAACGACCTGGCCGACCTGCGGCTCATGCAGAGCCTGCTCGCCCGGCAGGCGGCGGAGGTCGCGCGGCGGCTGCGCGGCAACGGGCTGTCCGGCCGGACGGTGTCGATCAAGGTGCGGCTCTACGACTTCACGACGCTGAGCCGCTCGACCACCCTGCCCAGCCCCACCGACGACCCCGCGCTGATCACCCGCCTGGCCCACCAGCTGCTCGACGGGGTCGACACCTCCGGCGGCGTACGGCTCCTGGGCGTCGGCGTCTCCGGGCTGGCCGACTGGGTCCAGGACGAGCTCTTCGCCACCGGCGCCCCCACCGACGGCTCCGACATCTCCGACGCCGCCGGCGAGCCGGACGCCGCGGCACCGGCCTCCGCCGCGGCTGCCGTCGACCCGGCCCGCGACCCCACTCCCGACGCCGCACCCGACCCCGCGACGGGCGGCTACCGGCCGGGCATGGACGTCGTGCACGACGAGCACGGCCGTGGCTGGGTTTGGGGCGCCGGCCGGGGCGTCGTGACGGTGCGGTTCGAGACCGCCCTCACGCCGCCGGGCCCGGTGCGGTCGTTCGCCGTCGACGACCCGGCGCTGGTGCGCTGGCGGCACCCGGAGCCGGACGAGCCGGCGGACCCGGCAGAACCGACACAACCGGCGGAACCGGCAGCGTCGACCCGGGTGGAGCGCCACCCACCTGGGTAACACGCACGTGGGTGGAAAGGGTGAGGGCCTCTTGATGGTATGAGCATCAAGAGGCCCTCGGCGTGACCGGCCGGTGGCTCCGGTCGAGCCGGCTCACCGTCCTCCCCGCCGGCCCGTCACCGCGGGCGGCGCCCCGCAGGTCTCCCCGCGAGGACCGGAAGGACGCTGTCGTCCGACCCCCCGATCCGTCGTCCCCCTGGCCCGGAGGCCCGGGAGCTCCGGATCGGTGAAAGAGTTCTACGCCTCCCGGTCCCACCCGCACAAGGGCGATCGGCGAAGATCTTCGACAAACTTCGGGTCCCACAGGTTCCTCCACACGAACGCTCGTCCTCTGCACAGGAACCGCCCGTCATCCACAGGTCCTCCACCGGTCCCTGTGGACGCCGCGCCTCGCCCGCGACGGCTTCGGCGGCGCCGGATACGGTGACCGACGTGTCCGCACCCGCCCCCGCAGCCGGCGCCCCGACCCCACCGGTCGCCGCTCGCCGCCCCGTCACGAGCTCCCACCACGGCCGGTCCCGCACCGACGAGTACGACTGGCTGCGCGCCAGGGACGACCCGGACGTCCTCGCCCACCTCGAGGCGGAGAACGCCTACACCCAGGCCCGCACCGCCCACCTCGCCGACCTGCGGCAGCAGGTCTTCGAGGAGATCAGGTCGCGCACGCTCGAGACCGACCTCTCCGTGCCGACGCGGGTGCGCGGCTACTGGTACTACGGCCGGTCCTTCGAGGGGCGCCAGTACGGCGCCAGCTGCCGGGTGCCGGTCGCCGATCCGGACGGCCCGGACGCCTGGGTGCCCCCGCGCCCCGCCGAGGACGCCCGCCCCGACCAGCCGGCGCTGCCCGGCGAGGAGGTCCTGCTCGACCTCGACGCGCTCGCCGAGGGTCACGACTTCTTCTCCGTCGGCGGGTCGTCGGTCAGCCCCGACGACCGGCTGCTCGCCTACGCCACCGACGTCGTCGGCGACGAGCGCTACACCGTGCGGGTCAAGGACCTCACCACCGGTCGGCTGCTCGACGACGAGATCACCGGCGTCCTGGGCGGCGTCACCTGGGGGCGCCACGCCCGACCACTTCTACTACGCGACCGTCGACGAGACCTGGCGGGCCGACAAGGTCTGGCGGCACCGGCTCGGCACCGCCCAGGAGCACGACGAGCTGGTCTTCCACGAGGAGGACGGCCGGTTCTGGGTGGGGGTGGGACGCACCCGGAGCCGGCAGTACGTCGTCATCGCGACGTCGGCGAAGACCACCTCGGAGTACCACGTCCTCGACGCCACCGACGCGTCCGCGCAACCCTGGTGCTTCGCCACCCGCGAGGAGGGGGTCGAGTACTCCCTCGAGCACGCGGTGATCGGCGGCGAGGACCGGTTCCTGGTCCTGCACAACGCGAGCGGTCCGGAGTTCGAGCTGGCCACCGCCCCGACCCGGCCGACCGGACGCGCCGACTGGACCCCGCTGCTCCCCCACGACCCCGAGGTCAGGCTCGAGGACGCCGACGCCTTCGCCGCGCACATCGTCGTCCAGCAGCGCAGCGGCGGCCTGCCGCGGGTGCGGGTCCTCGAGCTCGGCGCCGACGGCGTGGTCGACGACTGGCTGGTCGACTTCCCCGGCGACCTGGCGACCACCGGCGTCGGCGGCAACCCGTCGTTCGACCAGCCGGTGATCCGGGTGGGCATGACCAGCCTGGCCCAGCCGTCGTCGGTCTACGACGTCGACCTCCGCACCCGGGAGCGGGTGCTGCTGAAGCAGGCGCCGGTGCTCGGCGGCTACGACCCCGACGACTACGAGGAGCACCGGCTCTGGGCGACCGCGCCCGACGGTGTCCGGGTGCCCGTCTCGCTGGTCGTCCGCAAGGACGCCCGCGGCCCCGGCGGCGACGCTCCGGTGCCGGTGCTGCTCTACGGCTACGGCGCCTACGAGTACGCCGTCGACCCCTACTTCTCCGTCGCCCGGCTCTCGCTCCTCGACCGCGGCGCCGCGTTCGCCATCGCCCACGTCCGCGGCGGCGGCGAGCTCGGCCGGCGGTGGTACGACGACGGCAAGCTCGAGCACAAGCAGCACACGTTCGACGACTTCGTCGCCTGCGCCCGCCACCTGGTCGACACCGGCTGGAGCACGCCCGACCGGATCGTCGCCGAGGGCGCCAGCGCCGGCGGGCTGCTGATGGGCGCCGTCGCCAACCAGGCGCCCGAGGCGTTCGGCGGGATCGTCGCGGGGGTGCCGTTCGTCGACGTGCTCACCACCATGCTCGACTCCTCGCTCCCCCTCACCGTCACCGAGTACGACGAGTGGGGCAACCCCGAGGACGACCCCGCCGCCTACGACCGGATCGCCGGCTACGCGCCGTACGACAACGTCGCCGACCTCCCGTACCCCCCGATCCTCGCCGAGACCTCGCTCAACGACACCCGCGTGCTCTACGTCGAGCCGGCCAAGTGGGTGGCCCGGCTGCGAGCGGTCGCACCCCGGGCCGACGTGCTGCTGCGCACCGAGATGGCCGCGGGCCACGGCGGCGTCTCGGGCCGCTACCGCGCCTGGCACGACCGGGCGTTCACCGTGGCCTGGATCCTCGACCGGATGGGGCTCTCGGGCCTGGGTACACCTCCAGCGCTCGGGCGTGACTGACTGAGAACTCCCTGAGAGTTGTCGGCCGTCGCAACTCTCGCACCCGTTGGCACGTCAGAGCAGACGAGAGCACCTGCGGGACCGAGGGAACAGCATGGGAACACGGCACCGCCGGAGCGCGTTGATCACGATGTGCGGGGCGCAAGGTCGCCTCGACGTGAAGGAGGGGTCGCGATGGCTGCAACTGTGGTGACGACCAAGGAGAGCGCTCGGGCGCGCAGCAGCGTCCCGAGGTCCACCGGACGTGAGATCGAGGGCCGCGACAGCGTCGGCCTGTACCTCGACGAGATCGCCCGCACCCCCCTGCTCGACGCTGCCCGCGAGGTCGAGCTCGCCAAGACGATCGAGGCCGGGCTCTACGCCCAGCACCTCCTCGACGAGGGGCGGGTCGGCCGGCGCAAGGGTGGGGCGCCCAAGCGCGCCACCCAGGAGGAGCTCGAGTGGCTGGCCGAGGAGGGCCGGAAGGCGGTCGACGAGTTCATCACCGCGAACCTGCGGCTCGTGGTGTCGATCGCCCGGAAGTACGGCCGCGCGCAGATGCCGATGCTCGACCTGATCCAGGAGGGCAACACCGGCCTGATCCGCGCCGTCGAGAAGTTCGACTACGCCAAGGGCTACAAGTTCTCGACCTACGCCACCTGGTGGGTGCGGCAGGCGATCACCCGTGGCATCGCCCAGCAGGCGCGCGTGGTCCGGCTGCCCGTCCACGTCGTCGAGGAGCTCAACCAGGTCAGCGGCGCCCGCCGCACCCCTGGAGCGGCAGCTCGGCCGCGAGCCGGAGCCGGGCGAGATCGCCAACGAGCTCGGCATGGAGCTGGAGCGGGTCCTCGACCTGATGTCGTGGGGCCGCGAGCACGTCAGCCTGGACACGCCGGTCGACGAGGACGGCGACACCTCGCTCGGCGACCTGATGGCCCAGGAGACGGCCCCGGGGCCGGACATCAGCGTCCTCGACCACGAGGCGCGCGACCGGCTCAACCGGCTGGTCTCCCAGCTCGACGACCGGGCGGCCGACATCATCCGGTCCCGCTACGGCCTCGTCGACGGCCGGCAGCACAAGCTCGCCGACATCGGTGCCAAGCACGGGATCTCCGCCGAGCGGGTGCGCCAGCTGGAGCGGGAGGCGCTGCAGAAGCTGCGCCGCCTCGGCGACCCCGACCTGGCCGCCTGACGGCGACGGAGCCGACTGACCTCTGACGCCGACCGACGACGCCCGGCAGCCTCGTGCTGCCGGGCGTCGTCGCGTCAGCGGTTCTGGATCAGGCTCATCGCGGTGAGCACCACGATGAGCACGCCCGCGTAGAGCGCGAGGAACGCCCGCGGCTGCCGGAGGACCTCCAGCAGCCGTGGAGCCGGGCGTGTGCGCGGTCGCACGAGCAGGTCCGAGCCGGCCATCTTCTTCTCCCCTGGGTGTCCGGGCGGTCGCCCGCTTGCTCCCCCGTCCGGCTCACCCCCATGGCACCGGACCACTGCCGAGGCTACGTGGCCGGACGCCCGGGGGACACGCGGCACGGCCCGGATCGGCCGACGTCGGTACCAGACCAGGCAACAACGCCCGGGTCAGCGCCCGGTCAGCGCCCGGTCAGCTCAGCGACCACCTCGATCACGCGCCGGCGCAGGTCGGCCAGGGAACCGGTGTTGTCGATCACGTGGGTCGCGATCGCACGCCGCTGCTCGGGCGTGGCCTGGGCGGCGATCCGCGCCTCCGCGTCGGCGCGCGTCCAGCCCCGGTCACGCACCATCCGCTCGACCTGGACCTCCGGAGGCGCCTCCACCACCACGACCGCGTCGAAGGTGTCGGCACGTCCGGACTCCGCCAGCAGCGGGATGTCGTGGACGACGAGGGCGTCGTCGGGTGCGGCCGCCTCGAGCTCGACGATGCGCTCGAAGACGAGCGGGTGGACGATCGCCTCCAGGGCGCGACGGCGCTGCTCGTCGGCGAACACGATCGTGCCGACCTTCGCCCGGTCGAGCTCGCCGTCGGCGGTGAGCACCTCGGCGCCGAACTCCTCGACGACCCGCGCCAGTCCCGGCGTACCCGCGGCGACGACCTCGCGGGCGAGCTGGTCGGCGTCGATCACGACCGCCCCCCAGCTCGCGCAGCACCGCCGACACCGTGCTCTTCCCCGAGGCGATCCCCCGGTCAGTCCGACGCGCACACCGGGACCGTACTGTGCCGCGCTCGGCGCCGCTCTCGCCGCCCTACCACCGCGGGTGAATCGACGCCCGCAGCCGGTCGTCGTAGATCCGGCGGACACCGTCGAGGAGCTCCTGCGGCAGCGCGGGCAGCCGGCCGGCCGCGGCGTTGGCGCGGGCCTGCTCCGGGTTGCGGGCGCCGGGGATGACGGTCGTGACCCCGGGCTGCTGGGCGACCCAGGCCAGCGCCACCTGCGCCGGCGTCGCCCCCTCAGGACCGTGCTCGCGCACGAGCGCGGTGAACTCGCGGGCGGCCGCCACCCCGGTGGCGTAGTCGACGCCGGAGAACGTCTCGCCGACGTCGAAGGCCTCGCCGTGGCGGTTGAAGCTGCGGTGGTCGTCGTCGGCGAACGTCGTGGTCTCGTCGTAGCGCCCCGACAGCAGGCCGGAGGCCAGCGGCACCCGCGCGATGATCGCGACCCCGGCGTCGGCGGCCGCGGGCACCACGGCGTCGAGCGGCTTGAGGCGGAAGGCGTTGAGGATGATCTGGATGCTCGCGACACCCGGCCGCGCGATGGCGCTGAGCGCCTGGTCGACGGTCTCCACGCTGACGCCGTACGCCGCGATCGCCTGCTCCGCGACCAGGGTGTCGAGCGCGTCGTAGGTCGCGTCGGCGTCGATGACCTCCGACGGCGGGCAGTGCAGCTGCACCAGGTCGAGGGTGTCGACGCCGAGGTTGCGCCGCGACCGGTCGGTCCACGCCCGGAAGTTGTCGAGCACGTAGCTCGCCGGGACCTGCTCGGCCCGGCGTCCCATCTTGGTGGCGACTCGGATCCGGCCCTCCCGGTCGTGCTCGCGGAGGTACCCGCCGATCACCTGCTCGCTGCGGCCGTCGCCGTAGACGTCGGCGGTGTCGAAGAAGGTCACCCCCTCCGCGACCGACGCCTCGAGGACGGCGCGCGCGTCGTCCTCGCTGACGTCACCCCAGTCCGCGCCCAGCTGCCAGGTCCCGAGGCCTACGACCGACGCGTCGAACCCTGCTCGTACGAATGTCCGCTGCTCCATGGGGCCATCATGCCGATGCCTGCCCCGGGGTCGGGCAGAAGGTCTGCCGGTACTGACGCGGGCTGACGCCGCGGGCCCGCTGGAAGTGGTGCCGCAGGCTCGCCGCGTTGCCGAAGCCGACCTCGGCCGCGATCCACTCGACCGGTTGGTCGGTGGTCTCGAGCAGCTCCTCGGCGGCAGCGACCCGCTGCGCCGTCAGCCAGCTGTGCGGGGTCGTGCCGGTCTCGTCACGGAACCGCCGCGCGAAGGTGCGCGGGGACATGTGCGCGCGGCGGGCGAGGGACTCGACGCTGTGGTCCTCCCCGAGGTTCTCCAGCACCCAGAGCAGCAGCGGACGGAGCGTCTCGGCGTCGCAGTCGGGCACGGCGCGGGCGATGAACTGCGCCTGGCCCCCGTCGCGGTGCGGCGGTACGACGGCCCGGCGGGCGATCATGCTGGCCACGGCCGCGCCGTGCTCCTGCCGCCAGATGTGCAGGCAGGCGTCGAGGCCGGCGGCCGTGCCGGCGCTGGTCACGACCTGCCCGGTGTCGACGTAGAGCACCTCGGGGACCACCTTGGCCTCGGGGAACCGGCGCTGGAGCTCCTCGGTGTACATCCAGTGGGTCGTACACTCCCGGCCGTCGAGGAGGCCGGCCGCGCCGAGCGCGAACGCCCCGCTGCACACGGAGAGGATCCGAGCACCCCGGTCGTAGGCCTCGCGGATCGCGTCGAGCACCGGCTCCGGCGGCATCCCGCCGCGCGGGATCGCGGGCACGGCGACCAGGTCGGCGTCGCGGACCCGCTCCAGGCCCTCCTGCACCTGGATGGAGAACCCCATCGAGGTGGGGATCGGTTCGGCGGTGGGCGCGCACACCGCGAACTCGAGCCGCGGCACGCCGTGCTCGGTGCGGTCGAGGCCGAACGCCTCGCACAGCACGCCGAGCTCGAACGGGGCGACGCCCTGGTAGGCGAGGACGGCGACGTTGGTCAGCACCGCGTCAGCGTGCCACGGCCATGGCAGGAAATCAACGAAAGGCGGCAACTCTGCCACTGGTGGCAGGATCTTGCCAGGAGCAGGATTACTGCCATGTTCATCGTGATCCTGCTCTCGGCCCTCACGCTCGCCGGCGTGCTGGGCACCGTCGTCGCCCTGGTCCGCGAGGACCGCGGCCCCATGGCCCCTCCGGCCTCGCACCGGACGGACCCCAGCTTCCTGCCCCCCGACCCGCAACGACGTCCGCGCGGCCTGAGCCCGCCTCAGCGCCCCGGGCGCACGGCGAGCCGGACCCGCCGGACGAGGTCCGCGTCCCCCGCCCGCACCGCGGCGGCCACGCCGAAGGTGCGCGCGGCGGGACGCGGCGCCCGCCGGACGACCGTCACGATCAGCCGTGTCGCGGCACCCGGCGCCACCCGGGGCGTGCGCCACGTCCCGGCCACCACGGCCCGGGTGACGTCGTTGCCGCGGAACTGGTAGCGGAGGTCGAAGGCCGCGCCGCCCTCGGGGCCGCGGAGGTCGATCCGTCGCGCGCGGACGCTCCGGTTGACCACCCGGACCGTCGTCCTCGCCTTGCCCTGACGGGGCACCCGCAGCACGGTCCGGTCGCGCCACGCCTTCGTGTCGCGGACCGCCAGCGCCGGCCGGGGCGAGGTCACCCGGTAGGGCAGCGTCCGGCGCGTCGCGTTGCCCGCGCCGTCGGTCGCGGTGACCCGCACCGTGTGCCGGCCCGGTTGCGAGGTGCGCAGCGCCGGCGTCGCGCACGTGCGGAGCGAGGACCCGCCCCGATCGGTGCAGGTCACCCGTGGTCGCACCACGTCGCCGACGTCGAAGCGCGCCCGGCCGGGCAGCCGAGCGTCCAGCTCCGGCGCGATCGCGTCCGGGACGACCGCCTTCTCGACGCGATAGCTCCAGGCCCGTCCCTGGACGTCCGGATCCAGGTCGCGCAGCTCCCACACCGTGGTGCCGTCGGGCGCCACCTCGGTCGCGATCGCGGTGTGGTCCGATGCCCAGCCGACGAGCGTGGTGCCGCCCGCGAGCCGCCGCGACGAGCCGGCGAAGTAGGAGAACCGCGTCGGGTCGGCGTACGACCAGACCAGCCTCGCCGTCCCGGCCGCCTCGTCGAGCTCGTACTCGGCGACCCGCGTGACCGGCCGGTCGACCGTCGGCCCGCCCCGGTCGTCGGGGTCCACGCAGTAGGAGGGGTTGGCGCCGAGCGCCACCGAGCCGTTGTCGAAGACGAGCAGGTTGCCGTTCGCGAGCCGGGTCGCGGTGTGCTGCGCGCACGGCCCGCCGTGCGGGTCGTCCAGGAACTCGAAGTCGCTGAGCCGGCCGCCCAGCCGCCACACCACGTCGCCGCGTTGGTGGCCGTCGTGGTCGGACCAGGCGATCTTGAGCACCGCGCTCAGGTGCCGGAACGACGCGAGCACGTCGCCGTCGGGCAACACCTCGATCGAGTTGACGTGGGCGTAGTCGGCGGCGTCACTGGCGGTGGTCTCCGCCGCCACGTCGAGGTGGTCGCCGCTGTCCCAGGTGTGGACGACGTCTCCGTCGGCGTCGACCTCCTGGATCGCCGCGTCGACGAGGCCGGTGTCGTCGTCCGGCTCGTAGGCCAGCAGCAGCCGGCTGCCGTCGGCGCGCAGGATCGAGTCGTGGTTGTCGGTGTTGCGCAGCCCGACCGTGCGGTAGGTGCGCACCTCGCGGAGCTGCTCGTCGAGCTCGACCAGGTCCCAGTCGCTCTCCGGCCCGGGCAGCCGGCGCATCACGGTGTAGTGCCCGCCCGGCGCGGGCTTGAGGTCGGTCACGGGCGTGCCGTGGTCGTGGAGGTGCACTGGCACGCCGGCACGGTCGACGACCACCGTGTGGTCACCGAGCGTCAGGGAGCACCTCGCCGTCACCGGCGCCGGGCCGGTCGACGACCGCCGCCAGCCGCGGGAACCCGGCCGGCAGGTACACCAGGGAGTACGCCGCGGCGCCGCCGGCGTCGTCGACCAGCACCGAGATCTCGTCACCGGGCGCCAGGCCGGTCACCCGCACCGGTCCCGTGGCCACGCGGCCGTTCACCCGCACCCGGCCCCGCCGGTCGCTGGTGGTGGCCCTGACGGTGACGGCGCCCTGCGTCGCCTCCGTGGTCCCGATCGCGTAGCGACTCGTGCCCGGCGTGAAGGCCGGGCTGAGGGCGACCCCCTGCCCACCCACGGTGATCGCGTGGACCGGCGCGGCCCGCCGTTGCGCCACGACCCCGTCGACACCGTCGACCCTGGCCGTGGCGACCGGCACCGGCTGCCCGACCGCCAGCGCCAGCAGGCACGCTGCTGCTCTCAGTGCTCCGCGCACCACGTCTCCCCTCCCCTGCCGCCCGCAGACGGCGACGGCCCCCGGCGCGGTGCGCCGGGGGCCGTCGTGGATCAGCGGTCAGTTGCCGCCGGTCAGCTTCTCACGCAGCGCCTGCAGCGCCTCGTCGGAGGCGAGCGAACCGCCGCCCTCCTCCTCCTTCGCAGGAGTGGAGGTGTAGGACGTGGCCTCGCCGGCCTCGACCTCGGCCTGCTTGGCCTCCTGCTGCTGCTTGACGTGGGCCTCCCAGCGAGCGTGCGCCTTGGCGTACTGCTCCTCCCACGCCGAGCGCTGCTCCTCGTAGCCCTCGAGCCACTCGCCCGTCTCCGGGTCGAACCCCTCGGGGTAGATGTAGTTGCCCTGCTCGTCGTAGGTCGCGGGCATGCCGTAGAGCGTCGGGTCGAACTCCTCGACGTCGGAGGCCGCGGTGGTCTCGTTGGCCTGCTTCAGCGACAGCGAGATCCGGCGCCGCTCGAGGTCGATGTCGATGATCTTGACCATGACGTCGTCGTTGACCTGGACGACCTGCTCGGGGATCTCGACGTGGCGCTCGGCCAGCTCGGAGATGTGGACCAGGCCCTCGATGCCCTCCTCGACCCGCACGAACGAGCCGAACGGCACCAGCTTGGTGACCTTGCCCGGCACGATCTGGCCGATCTGGTGGGTCCGCGCGAAGTGCTGCCACGGGTCCTCCTGGGTCGCCTTCAGCGACAGGGAGACACGCTCGCGGTCCATGTCGACGTCGAGCACCTCGACGGTGACCTCGTCACCGACGGTGACGACCTCCGACGGGTGGTCGATGTGCTTCCACGACAGCTCGGAGACGTGCACCAGACCGTCGACGCCACCGAGGTCGACGAACGCACCGAAGTTGACGATCGACGACACGACACCCTTGCGGATCTGGCCCTTCTGCAGCTGGGTGAGGAACCCGTGCCGGACCTCCGACTGCGTCTGCTCGAGCCAGGCGCGGCGCGAAAGGACCACGTTGTTGCGGTTCTTGTCGAGCTCGATGATCTTCGCCTCGAGCGTCTGGCCGACGTACGGCTGCAGGTCGCGCACGCGGCGCATCTCGACCAGCGACGCGGGCAGGAAGCCGCGCAGGCCGATGTCGATGATCAGACCACCCTTGACGACCTCGATGACGGTGCCCTCGACGACGCCGTCGGCCTCCTTGATCTCCTCGATCGTGCCCCAGGCGCGCTCGTACTGGGCGCGCTTCTTGGACAGGATCAGGCGACCCTCCTTGTCCTCCTTCTGGAGGACCAGGGCCTCGACCTTGTCGCCGACCTCGACGACCTCGGACGGGTCGACGTCGTGCTTGATGGACAGCTCGCGCGAGGGGATGACGCCCTCGGTCTTGTAGCCGATGTCGAGCAGGACCTCGTCCCGGTCGACCTTGACGATGGTGCCATCCACGATGTCACCGTCGTTGAAGTACTTGATGGTCTGGTCGATCGCGGCCAGGAAGTCCGCTTCCGAGCCGATGTCGTTGACCGCGACCTGGGGCGCGTTGTCGTCGTACTGGCTGGGCAGCGGGGTCGAGAGGGTGCTCGTCATGTGTAGGAGTAGTCCTTGGATGGGCAGAATGTCGTCGGGATAGATCTCCTGCGCTCCCTGGTCAGGGGTGACCCGGGCGATCGCAGACGTTCCAGGGTACGCGGGCGGCTGCGCCCGAGTCCAACTGGCGGCGACGGGCCGCGAGACCGGGCGGACTAACCTTTCCTCCCGTGGAGCAGGCCCGCCAGGAGCACTGGCCCCATCCCCCCGTCACCGCCCATCGTCGCCGGGTCTCCGAGGAGGAGTCGCGCCGGGCCAACGGACCGGACTGGGACCGCTACGCCGACGAGTACCAGGCCACCCACGGGGCGTTCCTCGGCGACGTCGGCTTCGTCTGGGGGCCCGAGGGACTCACCGAGGACGAGGCAGGGGTGCTCGGGCCGCTCGAGGGCCGCTCGGTGCTCGAGCTGGGCTCCGGCGCCGGGCAGTGCTCCCGCTGGATCCGCAGCCGCGGCGGCCGGTCCTACGGCCTCGACCTCTCCCACCGCCAGCTGCAGCACTCGCGCCGCATCGACGACGTGACCGGGATCGCCGTCCCGAGCGTCCGCGGCACGGCGACCGCGCTCCCCTTCGCCGACGACGCGTTCGACGTCGTGTTCTGCGCGTTCGGCGCGCTGCAGTTCGTCGCCGACATCGAGGTGACCGTCGCCGAGACCGCCCGGGTGCTGCGCCGCGGCGGGCGCTTCGCCTTCTCCATCACCCACCCGACCCGGTGGATGTTCCCGGACGACCCGACCGAGGAGGGGCTGGTCGCCAGCCAGTCCTACTGGGACCGGACGCCGTACGTCGAGGTCGACGACGAGACCGGCGAGACCGCCTACGTCGAGCACCACCGCACGCTGGGCGACTGGGTGTCGCTGCTGGCCGGCGCCGGCTTCCGGCTGACGACGCTGCTGGAGCCGGAGTGGCCCGAGGGGCACGACCGGCTGTGGGGCGGCTGGTCCGCCGTGCGCGGACGGCTCACGCCGGGGACGGCGATCTTCGGCGCCGACCTGGGCTGAAACCGAAGGTTAAATCGCGAGGTCTGTTATCAGAAACGCATAACGCGTTATCGCATCCGACGTTGAATGGGCATCTCGGATCATCTCGGTCACCAATCTCAGGGAGCTCCCATGTCCGAACCGCGGACGACCTCCGCGCGCCTGCGCGCCGGCCTCGTCGCCGGCACCGCACTGGCCACCGCGGCGACCTTCACCCTCGCCGCCGCGCAGCCCGCCCAGGCCGACCCGCTGCCCGCGCCGTACACGGCCGACGCGCACGCGGACGTCGTGGGCCTGACCATCGACGCCGCCGCGCTCGACCTGGCCGACGTGTACGTCGGTCACGCCGAGTCGACGGTCGACAGCACGGCGGCGGACGACAACGCCACCGCCGAGTCGGCGAACCTCGAGGCGGCGCTGGTCGGTCTCGAGATCCCCCCTCGACAGCGAGGAGGTGGCGGCTCCCCCGAGCGCCGACCCCGCCGCGAGGCAGCTGCTCGGCGTGCCGCTGGCACCGGTGGTCACCGTCGGCGCCCTCTCCGGTGACGTCGAGGCCGCCTACGGCTCCGCGACGTCGTGCGTGCCCGCGGAGGGCGGCCGCCGGCTGCTCTCCGACGCGGTGACCCAGCTCGCCGGGCTGTCCCTGCTCGACCTCCCGGTGGTCGGCCAGGTCGCGTCGATCGAGGCGTCCTCGGTCCGCACCACCACCGAGCTCGTGGACGACGGGGACGGCGGCTCCGACGTCGTCTCCACCGTGCGCACCACCGTGGGCGACATCGACCTCCTCGGCGGCCAGGTCGGCATCGACGTCACCTCCCCGGTGACCCTGCAGGCGACCTCCGACGGCACGACCGGCTCCGCGGAGCTCGTCGACCCGCCGACAGTGACCGTCACCGTCGGTTCGTCGGAGATCCCGGTCCCGCTCAACGGCGAGCCGCTCAGCATCGACCTCGGACTGCTCGACGCGGTCGCCGACCTGACCGTCACCGCTTTCTCGCCGGACGACCAGTCGGAGGGCGCGACCGGAGAGGCGGACCTGCTGTCGCTGCTCCGGATCGAGCTCGAGGTGCTGTCCGTGGTCGGGGCGCCGCTGCTCGCCCTCGACCTGGGCCTCGCTCCGCAGCACGTCACCGCGACGGCCCCGGCCGGCGGCGTCGAGTGCGAGGAGGTCGAGCCGGGTGACACCGACGGCGACGGCCTCCCCGACGACGAGGAGGAGGAGCTCGGCACCGACCCCGAGGACCCCGACACCGACGACGACGGGCTCACCGACGGCGAGGAGGTCAACGAGGTCGGCACCGACCCGCTCGACCCCGACACCGACGACGGCGGCGTCACCGACGGCGCCGAGGTCGACAACGGGACCGACCCCGTCGACAACCCCGACGACGACATCCCGACCACGGACACCGACGGTGACGGCCTGCCCGACGACGTCGAGGACGAGCTGGGCACCGACCCGGAGGACCCCGACACCGACGACGACGGCCTCTCCGACGGCGAGGAGGTCAACACGATCGGCACCGACCCGCTCGACCCCGACACCGACGAGGGCGGCGTCAACGACGGCGCCGAGGTCGACAACGGCACCAACCCCGTCGACGACCCCGAGGACGACCTGCCCGCCACCGGTGACACCGACGGCGACGGCCTCCCCGACGACGAGGAGGACGAGCTCGGCACCGACCCGAACAACCCCGACACCGACAACGACGGGCTCACCGACGGCGCCGAGGTCAACACGATCGGCACCGACCCGCTCGACCCCGACACCGACGACGGCGGCGTCACCGACGGCGCCGAGGTCGACAACGGCACCAACCCCGTCGACAACCCCGACGACGACCTGCCCGCCACCGGCGACACCGACGGCGACGGCCTGAGTGACGAGGAAGAGGAGGACCTCGGCACCGACCCGGAGAACCCGGACACCGATGACGACGGGCTCACCGACGGCGAGGAGGTCAACGAGGTCGGCACCGACCCGCTCGACCCCGACACCGACGACGGCGGCGTCACCGACGGCGCCGAGGTCGACCGTGGCACCAACCCGGTCGACGACCCGGAGGACGACCTCCCCTCGACCGACACCGACGGTGACGGCCTGCCCGACGACGTCGAGGACGAGCTGGGCACCGACCCGGAGGACCCCGACACCGACGACGACGGCCTCAGCGACGGCGAGGAGGTCAACACGATCGGCACCGACCCGCTCGTCCCCGACACCGACGAGGGCGGCGTCAACGACGGCGCCGAGGTCGACAACGGCAGCAACCCCGTCGACGACCCCGAGGACGACCTGCCGGCCACCGGTGACACCGACGGCGACGGCCTCCCCGACGACGAGGAGGAGGAGCTCGGCACCGACCCGGGCAACCCCGACACGGACAACGACGGGCTCACCGACGGCGCCGAGGTCAACACGGTCGGCACCGACCCGCTCGACCCCGACACCGACGACGGCGGCGTGACCGACGGCGCCGAGGTCGACAACGGGACCAACCCCGTCGACGACCCCCGACGACGACCTGCCGGACACCGACACCGACGGTGACGGCCTGCCCGACGACGAGGAGGAGGACCTCGGCACCGACCCCGGTGACGGGGACACCGACGACGACGGGCTGGGTGACGGCGAGGAGGTCGACGAGGTCGGCACCGACCCGGTCGACCCCGACACGGACAACGACGGGCTCACCGACGGCCGCGAGGTCAACGGGCCGACCAACTGCAGCACGGGCTCGACGAACCCCCTCCGTGCCGACACCGACGGCGACAAGCTGAAGGACGGCCAGGAGGTGAAGGGCATCCGGCTGAAGCAGAAGGTGCAGCTCAACAAGCGGACCCGGAAGGCGATCGGCCTGGTCAAGCCCGACCCGTGCGTCCGTGACACCGACGGCGACGGCCTGCGCGACGACCGTGAGGTCAAGGGCACGCGGATCAAGCAGAAGGTGATCGTGCGCAAGCAGCAGGGCGGCTCCTACCGGATCGGCCTGCGGGTGACCAACCCGGTGCAGGCCGACACCGACCGCGACGGTCTCAAGGACCGCGCCGAGGTGACCGGCAACGCCAACAAGCGGCACAAGCGGCACAAGAGCGACCCCACTCACTGGGACACCGACCGCGGTGGGGTCAAGGACGGCAAGGAGGTCCGCGCCGGTGCGGACCCGGCCGACGTCCGCTCCGGGCTGAAGAACCCGCGCGGCCTGCGGATCCTCGGCGGGCAGGGCTGAGCCGGGGCCGCTGACCGCGGAACCACCGACACGGGGCACCAGCGTGATGCTGGTGCCCCGTGTCGTTCCCCGGGGTGGGCACACGCCCCTAGGCTCCCGCCGTGGACGAGGAGGAGATCGCCAAGTCGGCGCGGCTCGAGCAGCGGCACTGGTGGTACGCCGAGCGGCGCGCGCTGGTGCGTCGTACGGCCGCTGCCTGGTCGCCCGGCCGGGCGCTCGACGTCGGCGCCGGTAGCGGCGGCAACGCGGCGGTCCTGCGTGACCTCGGGTGGACGGTCAGCTGCGTGGAGCGCTCCCCCGCCGGTGCGCGCATCGCCGCCGGCCGCGGGCTCACCGTGGTCCGCGGTGACGCGACCCGCCTGCCCTTCGGCGACGCGTCGTTCGACCTCGTCATGTCCACCGACGTGTGGGAGCACGTCGAGGACGACCGTGCCGTCGCCGCCGAGACCGCACGGGTGCTCCGCCCCGACGGCCGGCTGCTGGTGGCGGTGCCGTGCTCGATGCGCCTGTGGAGCGGCCACGACGTCGCGCTCGGCCACCACCGGCGCTACGAGCGCGACGAGCTCGCCGGCCTCGTCGCGGGCGCCGGGCTGCAGGTCGAGGACGTGTGGTCGTGGAACGTGCTGCTGCGCCCCGTCGTCCGGGCCCGCCGGCGCAAGCGGGACACGGCGGAGAGCGAGATGGAGCCGGTGCACCCCGCCCTCAACGCCGGCCTGCGCGCCACCGTCGCGCTGGAGCGCGTGCTGCCGCTGCGGCGGCTGCCGGGCGTCAGCCTGGTCCTCGTCGGGCGCAAGCCGGGGTGACCGCATGGTGATGGCGCTCAGCGGCGCGTGGGGCCTCCTGGTGGTCAGCGTGGTCCTGAGGTTCGTCGCGCGAGCCGGTCTGCGCGGCACGCTCCCCCGCAACGGGTTGGTCGGCATCCGCACGTCTGCCACCCGTGCGTCGGACCGGGCGTGGAACGCCGCGCACCGCGCCGCAGCACGGCCGGGGCGGCTCGTGGCCGACGTGACCGTCGGGACCGCCCTGGCGCTGGCAGCGTCCGCGCTGCTCCCCACGGCGTCTCGCCGCACCCCGTCACCATCGGCCTCTTCGTCCTCGGCTACGGAGGCGTCCTGCTCGGCGCTGTCGGCGTCACCCGCGTCGCGAACCGGGCGGCGCGGGCGGCGTGAGCCAATAGGCCGGTCCGGGCGGATCGGCGCGACGATCCACATCCGTCAGTCGGCGCGCCGGTACTCCACGCCCGCGCCGAGCTGGACCGTGCGGCTGACCGTGCACAACCGGTCGCGGCTCTGCTCGATCGCCCGCTGGAGCACGCCCCTGGCGGCGTCACCCTCGGGGCCCGCCGGGAAATGGACGTCGAAGGTCAACCGCAGCCCGTCCAGGTGATTGCCCTGCTCGTCACGCACCTTGTTCCCCTCGGCCCGGACGTCGAACGACGTGCTCGTCGCGCGCTTGCGAGTGATGAACTCGACGTCGGTGGCGCTGCAGCCGGCGATCGCGACGAGCAGCAGCTCCACCGGCGTGAACGTCGGATCCTGGTCGTCCATGGCGCCGACCAGCATCTCGCCGCCGCGGACGTTGGTCGCCCGGTACTTCCCGTCGCCGATGCGGGCCAGGTCGACGCTGCGCAGGGTGTTGTCGCTCATGCGCGACACACTCTCAGACGGCGATCGCACGAGGTTCGGACGCCGCACCGCGCGTCGCCGCTGGGAAGGACGAGGAAGTGTGGGCGCTCGCCGCGGTGGTCGCGGCGCTTGGCTGGTGGCTCCGACCGGGTGCCAGGTCGTCTTGGGTCGACGTTCTGGGGTCGGGGTCGAGACGGGTACGACGAGGGGGTTGCGCGGCGTTGTCGGCCGGCGTCGCGGGTGGCAGAGGGGTGTTCGGCCCACTTGTCGTCCACAGGCCGGGATGCGCTGGATGCCTGTCCACAGCAGGGTTCTGGCCGCATGGCGGTGTCGGTGGCGGCGTGTTGACTAGGTCTCATGGAACTCGGGACCGCGCCGCTCTTCGACCTCCCCGCCGCGACTGCGGCGCGGGTGGTCGAGACCGAGCCTGCGGTCGCCGAGGTGCCGGTGAAGACGTTCACCCACGAGCTGCTCGACCTGGTCGCGGAGGACCGGGCGGTCCTCGCGGCTCGCGAGCTCGCCCTGGTGCAGCGGATCGCGCACTGGGCCAACCTCAACACCATCAGCTCCGCTGAGGGCGCGGCGACGTTGACCGAGCGGGGCCTGGACACGGGGCTGCCGGTCGCGGGCGAGGGGGCGCCGTTGATCAGTGACTTCGCGATCATCGAGCTCGCCCCGATCCTCGGCCGCTCCCTGGACTCGGCCCGCTCCTACGTGGGCTGCGTTGTGGAGCTGAGCCACCGCCTGCCGCAGATCTGGGCCAAGGTCGGGGAGGGGGTTGGTGCCGGTGTGGAAGGCGCTGCGGATCGCCGACCAGACCCGACTCCTCAACCACGAAGCGGTCGGGTTCGTCGACCACCATCTCGCCCCGTTCGCCGCGGGTTGCTCGTGGGCGCAGATCGACCGCCTCGTCGAAGAAGCGATCACCCGGTTCCAGCCCGACCTCGCCGAAGCCCGCCGCCAGCGCGCGGAGGAGACGCGACGATTCGACATCGACCTCGACCACGCCGGCACCGAGGGTGTGGTGCGGTCGACGGTGTGCTCGACCTCGCCGACGCGCTCGACCTCGAACGTGCGGTCAGCGGCAAAGCTCGTGAGCTCGCGTCGCTGGGTGATGAGGACTCCCTCGACGTGCGTCGGTCGAAGGCGGTCGGTGAGATCGCCCGCGACCAGCTCACCCTCGACCTCACCACCGACAGCGAGCAGCCGGCCCATCCGCGCCCGGTCGGCGGACGCGGCATCGAGCTGTTCGTCCACCTCGCGCAGGACGCACTCACCGATCGCGCCGCGCATGACGAGGGCGCCTGCGTGGGTCGGTTGCAGAACCTGCAGGTCCCCGTCACCGCCGAGCAGATCCGCCAGTGGTGTGGTGCGGCGGGGCGGATCATCGTCCGCCCCGTCCTCGACCTCGCCGGCTGCGAGCCGATCGACGCCTACGAGATCCCCGACCGGCACCGCAGGATCGTCGTGCAGCGCGACCACCACTGCGTGTTCCCCGGCTGCACCAAGCGCGCCGAACGCTGCGACGTCGACCACACCGTCCCCCACGCCCAAGGCGGGGTGACGTGTCCGTGCAACGAAGCCGCCCTGTGCCGAGGGCATCATCGCGCGAAGACCCACGCCGGCTGGAGCTACGAACGACTCGCCCCCACGGTCTACCTGTGGACCAGTCCGTCTCGGCACCGCTACCTCGTCACCGCTGCCGGCACCCGCGCCCCTCCACCCGGCCGCTGATGAGCCGGGCGCCGACCCGCTCGAGGAGTAGCTCCCGCGCCCCGCACCCCGCCGGACTCGGCGGGGCCAGCGGCATGCCCAGTCACCGCCTCGCGGGCCTGCGCGGTGGATCCCCGTCACCAGATGACCGCGATCAACCGCACAACCCGGGCTCCTGCGCTTCCGCCCAGCGCCAGCCGCGGACGTCATACGTGCCGAGGGCGATCGCCCACGATCCGTATGACGTCCCCGGGCGGCACGTCGACCCGAAGCAACCCGGCGCCCGAGCAATCAACCAACCGCCGCGACCACCGCGACCACCGCGGAGACCGCCCTACAGCCGGTAGACCCGCGGCTCGAGCAGCGACCCGTCGCCGCGGCGGAGGTCGGGGCTTGACGACGTCGTCGAACCGGATCGCCCGGTCGCGTGGCGCGCGGCGGGCGGTGAGGACGGTGGTCATCGCGCGAGCGACCAGCGCCTCGGTGCCGCGGTGGTGGGCGTCGGCGGTGACGGTCTGCTCGACGAACTCCGGGGCCAGCTCGCCCTCGACCCTGATCGGCTGCGAGCCGTGCCAGCGCAACGAGATCACGTTGAGGTGGTGCTTGGTGTCGATCAGGCGCTTGACCGGGCCGGCCAGGCCCGAGCGGTCGAGGTAGGCCTCGATCTCGGGGTCGAAGGCGGGCGCCTGCTTGGCCGTCATCACCAGCGTCGGCGGCAGGGTCGAGTCGTCGAGGCGGCACCACCAGAGGTGGCTGGGGGAAGTCGACGATCTTGGCGGCCGCGGCCTCGGGGACCTCGATGTAGCCGGCCCTCGCGACCCGGGTCAGCTCGCGCACCACCCCGACCGGGTCGGTCACGTGCTCGAGGACGTGGGAGCAGATCGCGTAGTCGAAGACGCCGTCGGCGAACGGCATGGCGGCGGCGTCGGCGTCGAAGAGCGGGCGGACGACGCGGGTGCGGCCGGTGCCCGACCGCTGCCCGGCGTACGCGTCGTCCGGGTAGCGGTCGAGGAGCACGTCGGCGCGCCACGACGGCTTGTCGCCGCTGCCGACGTCGAGGACGAGGTCGTCCGGGCCGACCGGGAGGTCGATCCGGCGCTCCCGGAACGACCGCAGCCGCTCCCTCGTCCCCCGGACCGCTCGGCTGCCCGGAAGCGACACCACGTCAGACGGTCGCGAGCGGCCGGTCGTGCTCCCCGGTGCCGGCCTCCTCGCCCTCGACCCGCCGGTTGATGACCAGCCCGAGCCCGATCAGCACCAGACCCAGCACCACCAGCAGCAGCGGGTACAGCACCTTGCTCCCCGACAGCAGCATCGCCTTCGTGTCGTACTCGTCGACGTTCGAGTCGACCTGCTCGTCGGTGTACTGCACGGTGCCGACGAACGCCGGCACCCGGACGTCGTCGTGGACCAGCTCCTGGTTGCGCTCCTCGACGCGGTGGATCGGCGACCCGGTCTGCGGCTCGACGTAGAAGGTGCGGGTCATCTCGTAGACCATCTCGGCCTGCACGACGGGCTCGGACGCGCCGAACACCGAGCCGGGCACCTCCCGGGTCTCGATGACGGTCGGCTCGACCTGCTGGACGAACTTGTAGACCGTGAGCCCCTGGATCTCCTCCTCGCCCTCGTAGGTGGCGGTCACCGCCTCCCCCACCGAGCCGTCCCACACGTCGTGGTCCTCCTTCTCGGTGCCGAACGGGAACTTGTAGACCTGTCCCTCGAACACCGTGGGGTCGCGCACGACGTCCTCGCCCTCGACCCGCTCGATCCACGTGTCACAGGGCTCGCAGTCGACGCCCTCGCCGGTGACGACGTCGAAGGCCGCCCGCTCGGTCGAGCGCTGGAAGTTGCTGCCGTCGGCCCGGTCGGTGGTCACCACGTTGACCCAGACCGTCACGTCGTCGGGAGCATCGGCCTCGGCGTCCTCGCTGGTCTTCGACGTGATGACCAGGTCGTGCGTCTCGGGTGCGAGCACCTCCGGGTCGGAGTTGAAGATCTGCGCGCCCGCGGCCTCGAGGTTGGTCTCGCTGTTGTACCCGTCCGGCACCCGCGCGAGCGTCGGGTAGGCGTAGAACCGCACCAGTACGGCGGCCACGATGAGGAACACCCCCAGCCCGACCAGGATGGGTCCGATCAGTCGACGCATGTTGTTCCTCCCATGACGGTCTCGCGCCGGTCGCGCGGACGGTGGTGACGGGACCGCGCCGGTGCGCGGTCCGCGAGCTCTGCCACGACCAGGTCGAGCGCCTGCCGGCGCATCTGCGCCCAGTCGTGCTTGGCCGCCCAGGCGCGGCAGGCCTCGGCCCGGGCGCTGCGGACGGCGGGGTCGGCGGCCTCCGCGAGGGCGTGCGCGATCCCGGCGGTCAGCCGGCGGCGCACCTCCTCGAGATCGGCCGGGGTGTCGGGGACCAGCCACCCGGTCTCGCCGGGCCGGACCGAGTCGCGCAGCCCCCGGCACGTCGCGGGCGACGGTCGGCACGCCGTACGCCGCCGCCTCGACGACCGCCTGGCCCCAGCCCTCGGCGTCGGACGCGCACACGTGCACCGATGCCCGGGCCAGCAGCTGGGCCTTGCGCTCCTCGTCCACGAAGCCGTGGAAGGTCACCCGGTCGGTCAGCCCGAGATGCGCGGCGAGCCGCTCGAGCCGCTCACGTTCGGGGCCGCGACCCACGAGGTCGACCCGGACCCCCGGAAGCTGCAGCGTGAGGGCGTAGACCGCGCGCAGCACCAGGTCGACCCGCTTGTGGGCGACCAGGCGGCCGAGCACCACCACCCGCTCCGGGTCCTTCCGGCCGGGATCGACCGCCCCGGCGGGCGGGAGGTCGGCGCCGTTCTCGAGCAGCCCGACCGGCCCGGTCCAGCCGAGCCGGCGCCGCATCTCCTGACGCGTCGACTCCGACACCGCCACCACCCGGCGTCGCCGGTAGACGAGCGGCATCAGCACCCGCTCCAGCCAGCGGCCGAACGCGGCGACGGGCGCCGGGAAGTGTGCTCCGAACTGGTCCTGGTGCACGTGGTGGAGCACCAGCACCACCGGCGTGCGCCGGCGCACGACGAGCGGCGCGAACGACGGCAGGCCGCACGACGGGTCGACGACCGCGTCGATGCGGCGGCGACGACGCAGCAGCCGCACGGCGGTGAGGGGGTAGAACCCGAGCGGGCCGCCGTGGCGGTGCACGGCGATGCCGTCCCGGTGCTCGGACCGGGCCTGGCCCGGCTCGCGCGCGGTGACGAGCTCGACGTCGGCGCCGCCCTCGGCGAGTGCGCGCGCGAGGTGCCACGCGTAGATCTCCGACCCGCCCGCGAGGGAGTGGTCGAGGTCGCGCCAGTTGACGACGACGACCCGGCGGCCGGCGAGCGGCGCGAGCGCCGAGCGGCCGGCCATGTCAGTGCTCCCTCATCGCGGACAGGACCACCGGGGTGAGCGCCGCCGGGAGAGCCACGGGTGCCGGGAGTGCCACGGGCGACGGCGATCCGGTCGTGCCGGCGCCACCGAGCGGCGGCGCGACGAGCCGGCGGGTGCGCCAGGCGATCGCCGCGAGCTCGGAGAACGCCGCCGCGCCGTGCCGCATCGGCACGAACGTCGAGCCGGGCACGTCGGTCCAGACCACCGGGATCTCGTCGATCCGGGCGTCGACGGCACGCAGCCGCACGAGCAGCTCGACGTCGAACGAGAAGCCGCGGGCGGTCAGGGCGCCCGCGACGCGGCGCGCCAGGTCACCGCGCAGGACCTTGAACCCGCACTGGGTGTCGGCCACCCCGGGCACGAGCCGGCGCGCCAGCATCCGGTAGCAGGCGGCGCCCGCCGCCCGGGTGGCGCAGGTGCGGGCGGTCGTGACGGAGCCGGCGAGGGCGCGGGGAGCCGATGACCGCGTCGGCGCCGAGCTGCACCCGGCGGCAGGCCTCGTCGAGCGCGTCCAGCGCCGTGGCCCCGTCGGCGTCCATGAACGCCACGAGCTCGGCGTCGGTCGCCAGCAGCCCGGCCCGCACCGCAGCCCCCTTGCCCCGCTCGGGGCAAGCGACGACGCGCACCGGCAGCGCCGGGGTGCTCGCCGCCAGCGCAGCCTCGGCCGTCCGGTCCGTGCTCGCGTTGTCGACGACGACCACCCCGACCGCCCCGAGGACCCCGCGGCGGTCCACCACGTGCCGGCGCAAGGCGTGCAGCGTCCGTGGCAGCCGTGACTCCTCGTTGTACGCGGGTATGACGATGTGCAGCATCCGGGCCCTCCCAAGCCGTCTGCAGTGAGACGCGTCCCTCGAGGACGCCTGAGACGCCGGTCGTCCGCGGGCTCCCCAGCCGCGGACGACCGGCCGGTGCTACTCGCTGGAGTAGGTGTAGAGCTCGGCCTCCGAGACCGGCTTCTGGGCGCTGCTGTTCTGGTAGGCGTTGACGCCGGCCACGAGCACGGCCGCCGACGCGAGCGCTCCGACGAGCGCTGAGATCACGATGTTCATGGTCATGCGCAGGTCCCCTCCCAAAGACCTCCGGCCGCGTCCGGGTGCACCGGTGACCGGTCGTCACGAAATGTGACGAGCATCTCTCCCGCTGCGGATTCTCCACAGGAACGCCGCCAAAGGCAACGCCATCCCCGCAAGATGTCCGGCCGAGACGCACACGACCCGCCACATCTCAGCGACCGGCGGATCCACGACCGGCTCCCCGTCCGGTGCGAGATCGACGAGGGTGAGGCCCTCGCCGTCGTGCCTGACCAGCCCCGCCGGCGGGTCGACCACCGACATCCCGTGCTGCACCAGCACCCACCGCACGCCCACCGCCCGCATCTGCTCCCCGGGGTCGGCCGCCGCGAGCGCGCGGCGTACGTCCTCGGCCCGCGGGTCCTCGGCCGGCACGACGACGTCGTCGAGCAGCAGGCGGTCGTCGGTCAGCACCGTGCCCGGGAAGAACCGCGGCGCCGGATCGAGCACCGCCCGGTGGTGGTTCCAGTCGAAGCCGCGGTAGGAGCCCTGCCACGGCAGCACGACCATGCTGCCCGACGGACCGGACCCGCGCTGGTCCTCGAGGATCGCGGCCACCGTGTCCCACTCGGCGGGGTACGACGACCGCTGGAGCTCCCCGGCCGCCCCCCACGCCAGCGACGGCAGCAGCAGGGCCGGCGCGAGGACCAGCAGTCCGGCGACGCCCCACAGCGCCTCGCGGCCGGGCCGCACCCGCTCGCGGACGACGGTCACGGAGCCGGCGAGGCCGACGGCGAGCGCGACGCCGAGCGGCGCGAGGAACCGGTGCGAGTCCCGCAGCAGGGCGAGCCCGGGCAGCCGTGCGGCGAGCGTCTCCAGCGCGTCCGCCGCGCCCGGCACGGCCGGTGCGGCGGCGACCAGCAGGGCGCCCGCTCCGAGCAGCACCAGCCGCGGCAGCTCGCCGCGGTGGTCGCGGGTCGCGCGCCGCAGCCCGGCCACGGCTGCGAGGGTCAGCAGGCACGCCAGCAGCACGACAGGGGTGCTGGTGCGTTCCGGCGGCAGGATCGAGGTCTTCCAGATGCCACCGAGGGAGAGCAGGCTCGGCAGCAGGCCGGCGCCGGACTCGGCGCGCGCGGCGAACCCGGCGAACACGCCGTCGGCCGACACCCGGACGGTGGTCGCCGTCATCGAGGGCACCAGCCAGGGCAGGTTGGCCAGGAGCACCACCCCGCACGCCCGCCACCAGCCCGACCGGTCCCGGCCGAGCCCGAGCACGGCGAGGGTCGCCGCGGCCATCACGCCGCTCGAGGGGCTGCAGACCGCCGCTGCCGTGCACGCGATCGCGGCCGGCGCCCAGCCGCTGCGGGGGTCCTCCCGGAGGCGCCGGGCGGCCAGGGCGACCCACGGCAGTGCCAGGTAGCCGAGCAGGATGGCCCACTGCCCGATGAGCAGCCGCTCGTGGACCCACGGGTTCCACAGCAGGAGGGTGATCGCCGCTGCCCGGGCGACGAGGGGCAGCGGCCGGGTCAGCCGCCCGACTCCGAGCCCGCCGAGCAGCAGCCCGGCCAGGAGCAGCGCCCGTTGCACCCAGGTGCCGGGCACCACCTGCGTCGCCAGCGACACCAGCGCGTCCATCGGCACGGCCCGAGGCAGGGCCGGGTCGAGACCGAGCCAGGCCGCCTTCCACGGTTGCTCCGGGACGAAGACCATGTCGCCGACCAACCAGAAGCCCGGACCCAGGAACAGCGGCCCGAGCACGACGGCGGCGACCAGGGCCGACCAGCCGAGGTCGCGGAGGTCGTCGCCGCGCCCGGTCACGACGACCCGTCGGTGGTGCCGGCCCGGCCGCCGAGGAGTGCTGCGGCCACCGCGAGCGCGAACGCCGTGCCGGTCACCAGGTCGACGGTGGCCGACGGCGGTGTGGCGGCACGGGTCAGCTCCACGGCCCAGAGGCCGAGGGCGACCAGGAGGGCGGCGGCCACCAGTACCTGGACGAGGGCCGGCCGGCGGCCCAGGACGACCCCGGCCGCCGCGCCCGCCGCCACGAGCGGCCCGCCGACCAGCCAGGCGACCCCCCGCCGCGGCCGCCGCGAGCGCCGCGGTGGTGGCGACCGTACGTCGGCCGCCGTCCGCGCGCTGCACCGTTGGCGGCGGCGCCGGATCGGGACGGTCGTCCGGTGGTGCACCGCGCCGGCGGCCTCGCACCAGGAGCCAGAGCGCCCACAGCAGGACGCCCGCCAGGAGCAGCAGCCCGCCGACCAGCCCGACCAGGTAGCTGCGCTGCGGCGTGAACCGCAGCTCGACCTCCCCGGCGGCGTCGGCCGGCACCAGCCAGCCCTGCGCCCAGCCGTCGACGGTCACCGGCTCGAGCTCCCGTCCGTCCACGGTGGCCACCCAGCCGGCGTTGTGGTTGTGCGGGGTGGAGAGCACGGCCTCCTCCCCCGGGCCGAGGTCGAGCCGGACGCGGGTCGCGTCGGCGTCCAGCAGGCGGAGCGACCGCGACCGCTCCACCACCCGGGTGTGGTCCCCGTCGAGCCCGAGCAGGGTCAACCCGACCGGCTGGAACTGGGGCGTCGACAACAGCCGGACGCGGTGGACGCCGGGGGCGAGCCGCAACCGGCGCTCGGCGCGGCTCCCGCACACCCGGAGCGCGAGCTGGCCGGCCGAGACCACCGAGCCGGCGTCGCCCCGGACGCGGGTCTGGTAGCGGCGGCCGTCGACGACCAGGGGCGGGCCGAAGCCGCACGGCGTCCCGGCCTGGGCGGCGCCGTCGAACGGTGTGGTCAGCCGGCCGCCCCGCAGCCGCAGCTCCGCGATCCCGGTCGGCCGGGCGTCGGGCGCGTCGCGGAGGAACGTCACCGTCAGCAGCCGGGCACGGAGCGGCTCGAACGAGCCCGACCCCGCCAGGTCCACCTCGCGCCGCCGGCCGTCGGCCTCCACGACGGCGCGGTCGGGCATCGCGCCGAACCCGGCCGGGGGCGTCACGTCGAGTCCGCGCAGCACCCGCTGCCGGCCGAGGTCGATGGTGAGGGTCGGTGCGGGGTCGCGGCCGTCGGCGAGCCAGATCGTGGTGTCGTCGCCGTCGTGGGCCATCCGCGGCCCGACCGCCGGGTCGTCGGAGAGCACCGACGTGGCCCTGACCTGCGGCCCGCCGAACGGCAGCAGCAGCTCGGTGGTGGACGGCGTCGCCCGGGCGACCGCGAGGCCCCGGACACCCCACCGGCCGGCCGCCCCGACCGTGAAGGTGCGGTCGATGCCTGCCGCCTCCTCCGACCCACGCCGGCGGGCGGCCGCGCAGTCCGGGCCGAGCAGGGTGGTGATGCACGCCCGGGTCTCGGGGCGCGCCCCGAGCACGACGTCCGGCGTCCCGGCCTGCGGCACCTCCGGCAGCACCAGCGTCCGCTCGGGGTGCACGCCCTCGATCCACACCTCGGCCAGGCCGATCCCCGACTCCGCGTGCGGGGTGGCGGCGACCTCGACCCGCACCGACCGGGCGCGCACCCCGTCGAGGTCGGCGACCGCGCGGCCCGTCGTCTCGTCGGTCTCGACGGTGCGGGTCACGCCACCCGCACTGACCCGCCACTCCGTCACCAGCTCCAGGTCGGCGCGCTCGACCGGCTGCAGCAGCTCCACCCGGCCGACCGGCTGCGCCCGCGCGAGGTCGACGCGGACCCACTCGCCCTCGGGGCCGACGTACGGCGCCGGCCGCCAGGACGTCGACGTGTCGCCGTCGAGCACGGCGTCGGGAGCGGCCTCCGCCTGCACGCTGCCGAGGATCTCGACCCAGCCGCGCGAGCTCGACGCCGTGACCCCGGCGACCCCGCGGTACGCCGCCACGACGGGCTCCGCGCCGGGCGGGCCGGGGTAGTCGGCGACCACCCGCCGCCCGTGCCGCGGCTCGTCGGCGGTCATCACGTTGCTCTCCGCCTCGAGGATCCGGCTGAACGACCGCTCGCGGCGCCGCCAGGCGTCGCCGATGACGTCGGCGGTCCGGTCCCAGCCGGGCGCGCCCGCCAGGAGCACCGGCTGCGCCGGCCCGACCAGGCCCGCGCCGACCGCCGCCACCGCGTCCTCGGGGGCGGACGCCACGGTGACGGCGTCGGCCGTGTCACGGACGTCGTACCCGCCGCTCTCCGCCGCGCCGAGGTTGCGCTGCACCTCGAACACCTCGATCGCCGGGCCGAAGTCGAGCGCCCCCGAAGCTCTTCACCCGCCGCAGCCCCGGCGACCGGGCGAGGGCGACCGAGACCAGGTTCGACGGGGTGGCGACCGCCACGTCGGAGTCGAGGTCGTGCCGGACGAGCACGGTGTCGATGCCGATCCGCACCAGCATGGCTTGGAGGTACGGCGACCCGGAGCCGGTCTCCAGGTAGGTCTCCAACGCGGTGAGCATCCGGATGGTGGCCGCCGGAGTCAACGGCACCTGCGACCGGGTGACCCACGGCGACCGGTCGACCGCCTGCATCACCTCCTCCATCGTCCAGCCCCACTCGTGGATGCCGAACCCGGCGCCCGGGATCACCCAGGTCACCGCCGTGCCGCCCTCGACCGCCCGGTCGCCGAGCCGCCGCTCCCGCCGCTCGGCGACGAAGGCCGCCGCGTCGCGCCAGTAGCCAGGCAGCTCCCCCAGCCGGGGGTCCGGGTCTCCGCGCGGACGATCGGCGCCGCGGCCGTGCCCAGCCCGGCGACCAGCGCGCCGACCAGCGCCGCGACAAGCAGGCCGGCGCCGACGCGGCCGGCAGGCCGGTCGCGCCGCCGCGTCCGGTGCGCCACGCGGGCCGCGTCGGCGACCGCGACCGCGACACCGACGGCCAGCGGCACCCGCAGCACCGGGTCGGCCTTGGCCACGTTGCGCAAGGGTGCGAGCGGCCCGTCGAGCAGGTCCTGCAACCACTGGCTCAGCGGCCCGTCCAGCGGGCCGGTGTGCGCGATCACCTGGCAGGTCAACCCGAGCGCGGCGGAGACGAGCAACGGCACCCGGAACCGGCCGCGGTGGCGCAGCAGGCCCACGAGCCCCACGACGGCGAGCAGCCCGGTGCCGACCACGACCCACGGCTCGTAGGAGAGCAGGTGACCGGCGGGCCACCAGCGCTCGCCGTCCACGACGATGTATCCGACCCAGTTGCTGGTGCCGCGCAGGGTCGGGGCGAAGCCCGAGGACCAGGTGGTGGCGCGAGCGTCCTCCACGTAGTCGAAGAACGGCGGGCTGTAGCGGCCGAGCTGGAGCAGCGACCCGACCCACCAGGCGTTGACCACGGCCATCAGCGCCGCCCAACCGGCCGCGAACCGCCACGACAGGTGGCGGCGCAGCACGGCCCAGGCGACGAACACGACCAGCAGGGCCGCGGGCGCCGCGGTCGCGGTGCCGTTGACGCCGCCCGCGCACGCGTACGCCGCCGCCGACAGCACCGCGGCGTCGCGCGGCCGGCGGCGGCCGTCGACGGCCTGCACGATCGGCAGCAGCGCCCACGGCAGCACCGCGCCGGGGAGGATCTCGGCGCTGCGCACGCCCAGCTCGGTGACGTGGCGCGGAGCCAGCCCGTAGACGAGCCCGGCCGCGGCGGCCGCCCACGGGTTCCCGACCAGGTGCCGGGCCAACCGGCGGACACCCTCGCACGCGAGGAGGAGCAGCAGCACCGACCAGAGGCGCTGCGACAGCCAGCCCGGCATCCCGACCAGGTCGAGCGCGGCGTACCAGAGGCCCTGGGGGAACAGGTAGCCGTAGGCCTGGTTCTGCAGCTCGCCGAGCGACACCTGCGGGTTCCAGAGCGAGAACGTCCCGGCGAGGTAGCGGCCGGGCTCCTCGGTCAGCTCGAGCCGGGTGTCGTTGGTGGTGCGGCCCGCCTGCTCGGTGACGAGCAGCAGTGCCAGGGCGGCGTACACGGCGACGAGCACGACGGCGCAGCGTCGCGCCGCAGCCCGCTCCTCCATCGCCTCTCCTCCCACGGCCGCACGGCGCAGGCCACTGTATGTGCCCGGCGACCGTGCGGCGCCGGGATCGGCGCGCCCTCTACGCTCGATCCGTGACCGCCGAACCGCAGACCCGGGACCCACGCGTCCCCGGCTCCGGTCCACGGCCGCGGCTCCTCCGCGTGCTGCGCGGCAGCGCCGGCATCGCGGTCGCGATGGCCGTCACCAACGTCGGCACCTACGCGTTCCAGATGGTCGCGGCGCGGCTGCTCGGGCCGAGCCAGTACGGCGCGGTGGCCGGCCTGATGGCGCTGCTGATGGTGCTCTCGGTGCTGCAGCTCGGCCTCCAGGCGACGGCTGCGCGCCGGATCGCCGCCGCACCCGCGGACGTCGCCGCGATCGAGCAGACGGTGCTGACCACGACCTGGCGGGCGGCGCTGGTGCTGGGCGCGCTGGCCGTGGCCGCCTCGCCGCTGGTCTGGGAGGTGCTGCGCCTCGACGGCGTGGTCCCCGCCGTCCTGCTCGGCCTGTGCGTCGTGCCGGTCACGGTGATGGGCGGCCAGGCCGGCGTGCTCCAGGGCGAGCGCCGGTGGCTGCCGTTGAGCCTCGTCTACCTCGCGGTCGGCGTGCCGCGGGTCGTCATCGGTGGTGCCTGCCTGCTGGTGTCGGCCACCGCCACCAGCGCGATGCTCGGTGTCCTCGTCGCCTCCTGGCTCCCCGTCGTGGTCGGGTCGTGGGCGCTCCGCGGCCGCCGGAGCGACGCGATCGTCACCGCCCACGACCGCGAGGTCCGGCGCGACGTACGCCGTGAGACGGCCAGCAGCTCGCTCGCGCTCCTGGCGTTCGTGGCGCTGTCGAACCTCGACGTCGTCGTGGCCCGCAACGTCCTCGACGACCACCAGGCGGGTCTCTACGCCGGCGGCCTCATCGTGACCAAGGCCGTGCTCTTCCTGCCCCAGTTCGCGGTCGTCATCCTGTTCCCGTCGATGTCGACCGCCGGCGAGAGCCGGGCCGCGGTGCTGCGGGGTCTCGGGTTCCTCGGCGGGCTCGGCGCCGTGTCGGTCGCCGGGGCCTGGCTGCTGAGCGGCGTCGCGGTGGAGTTCGTCGGCGGCGCCGACTACGCCGAGGTCGAGGGCCGGCTGTGGCTGTTCGCCACCCTCGGCGCCCTGCTGGCGGTGCTGCAGCTGCTGGTCTACGCCGGCCTGGCCAAGCGGGGGCGGTGGACGAAGTACCTCGTGGCGGCCGGCGTCGTGGCCTTGGTGGTCGCGGGCGGCCTCGCCGACTCGCTCACCGGCCTCGTCGTGACCGTCGCGGTCGTCGACGCCTGCGTGGTCGGGCTGCTGCTCGCGCTCCAGGCGTTCCGGAGCCGCACGGGCACCGAGACCCTCGGCGGCTGACCGCTCTCACTGGTGGACGTTAGGCGCAGACAGGAGTAGGTCTCTTGTCTGCACCCCGGGTCTGCCGGGTCACTGCCGGGCTGACCGAGTCGCCCTTCGTGGACGACCTGGCTGAGAGTTGCAGGGCCCGGTGGCCCGGGACGTGCAGATCGGCCATAGGGCTTTGCGCCAAGGCTTGCCGGCCTGGAGCGCCTCAGTGAGCGACCGACCGTCACGTCCCGGACCGGAGTGCTGAATCCGTGGGCTAACGGAAGGAGAGCACTCACATGCAGGCTACGCCCACTTTCGCCGGGATCGACTGGTCTTGGCAGCACCACGCGCTGTGCATCGTCGACGACACCGGGCAGCGCATCGAAGAGGCCACCGTGCCGCACTCGCGGCCGGGGCTGGCGAAAATCACCACCCTGTTGCGACGACACGGTGTCGCGCAGGTGGGGATCGAACGTGGCGACGGTCCGGTGGTCGAGCACCTGATCCGCGACGGGTTCGAGGTCGTGGTGATCTCAGCCCGGCAGGTGAAGTCGCTGCGGGCCCGCTACGGCACTGCGGGCAACAAGGACGACCGGTTCGATGCGTTCGTCCTCGCCGACGCGCTGCGCACCGACGCCGGCCGATGGGCGGTCGTTCGACCCGACTCTGCCGAGACGATCGCGTTGCGGATGCTGGTCCGTGCCCGCCAAGACCTGGTCGGGCACCGCATCGCGGTTCACAACCAGCTGCTGGCGGTGCTGCAGCACAACTTCCCCGGCGCGATCGGCCTGTTCAGCCAGCTCGACATCCCGATCAGCCTCGCCTTCCTGCGCCGATTTCCCTCTGAAGCGAAGGCCGCGTGGCTGACCGCCGGAGGTGGTGAACTGCGAATGGCGCACTGGCTCAAGGCCAACAGCTACTGCGGGCGCCACACCCCACGCCAGCTGGTCGACCACCTCGGCAAGGCCGCTGAAGGGCGCACCACCGGTGCTGCCGCCGAAGCGTCCGAGCTGATCGTCACGACCTTGGTCGAGGTCCTTATGGGCCTGCGCGCCAGTCAGGACGAGCTCGAGACCCGGATCCGCGAAGCGCTCCTCGCCCATCCCGACGGGCCGCTCTTCCAGTCCTTGCCCCGGGCCGGGGTCGTCCGCGCAGCAACCCTCCTGGCTGAGATCGGCGACTGCCGCGCACGATTCCCCGACGCCCAGTCCCTGGCCGCCGCCGCCGGCGTCGCACCCTCGACCCGCCAGTCCGGCAAGCACCGCAACGTCGCCTACCGCCGCGGCTGCAACAAGCAGCTACGAGCCGCGCTCATCGACTGGGCCCAGGACACCCCACGCGCCAACGCCTGGGCCCGCGACACCTACGACCGGGCCCGGGCTCGCGGCTGCCGCCACCCCCCACGCAGCAAGGATCCTCGCCCAAGGCTGGACCAGGATCCTGTGGCGCTGCTGGCAAGAACGCGTGCCCTACGACACCGACCGCCACGGCCGCCTCAACGACCTCCTCCAGGAGGCCGCTTGACATAGGGCTCTCAGTGCGCGGCGTCGTGCCAGCTGCGGCCGGTGCCGACGCTGACGTCGAGCGGCACCGCGAGGTCGGCGGCGCCGCCCATCCGCTCGCGCACGACCGCCTCGAGCGCGTCCTTCTCCCCCGGCGCGACCTCGAACACCAGCTCGTCGTGGACCTGCAGCAGCATCCGCGACCGCAGGCCCTGCTCCTCGATCGCCCGCTGCGTGTGCAGCATGGCGACCTTGATCAGGTCGGCCGCGGAGCCCTGGATCGGCGCGTTGAGGGCCATCCGCTCCGCCATCTCGCGGCGCATCCGGTTGTCGCTGGTGAGGTCAGGGAGGTAGCGGCGGCGGCCCATGATCGTCTCGGTGAACCCGGTGCGCCGGGCCTCGTCGACCACGCCGGAGAGGTAGTCGCGGATCCCGCCGAACGTCTCGAAGTACTCGTCCATCAGCGCCTTGGCCTCGCTCGTGTCGATGCCGAGCTGCTGGGAGAGGCCGAACGCCGACAGGCCGTAGGCCAGCCCGTAGTTCATCGCCTTGATCTTGGCCCGCATCTCCGGGGTGACCTCGTCGGCCGCCACGTCGAAGACCCGGGAGGCGGTGGTCGAGTGGAAGTCACGGCCCGAGCGGAACGCCTCGATGAGGAGCTCGTCCTCGGACAGGTGGGCCATGATCCGCATCTCGATCTGGCTGTAGTCGGCCGTCATCAGGGACTCGTAGCCGGGCCCGACGACGAATCCCTCCCGGATCCGGCGCCCCTCCTCGGTGCGGATCGGGATGTTCTGCAGGTTCGGCTCGGTGCTCGAGAGCCGTCCGGTCGCCGCGATCATCTGGTTGAACGTCGTGTGGATCCGCCCGTCGGGCTGCACGGTCTTGAGCAGGCCCTCGATCGTCTGCCGCAGGCGGCTCACGTCACGGTGGCGCAGCAGGTGCAGCAGGAACGGGTGCTCGGTCTTGGCGAACAGGCCCTGCAGCGCGTCGGCGTCGGTGGTGTAGCCGGTCTTGGTGCGCTTGGTCTTGGGCATGCCGAGCTCGTCGAACAGCACGACCTGCAGCTGCTTGGGCGAGCCGAGATTGATCTCCTTGCCTATCACGGCGTAGGCCTCGTCGGCAGCGGAGCGCACCTCGTCGGCGAAGTGCTCCTCCAGCGCGGTCAGGTGGTCGATGTCGACGGCGATGCCGGTCTGCTCCATCAGCGCCAGCAGCTGGACCAACGGCAGCTCGACGTCGGTCAGCAGCTGCACGCCTCCGGCCCGCTCGAGCTCGCCCTCGAGCGCCTCGCTGAGGTCGATCACCGCCCGGGCGTAGAGCATCGACGTCGAGCCGGCGTCGGTGCCGTCGTCGAAGAGCTCGCCCTGATCGCTGTCGCGCTCACCCTTCAGCTCGCGGCGCAGGTAGCGCAGGGTGAGGTCGGCGAGGTCGTAGGAGCGCTGGTCGGGACGGGCGAGGTAGGCGGTGAGCGCGGTGTCGCTGACCACCCCGAACAGCGGCCAGCCCTGCGCGGCGAGGGCCAGCGAGGGCCCCTTCGCGTCGTGGACCACCTTCGGCCGCCCGGGGTCGGCCAGCCAGGCCGCGAGCGCGGCGTCGTCGTCGGGCTCCAGCGACCCGACGTCGACGTACGCCGCCCGACCGCTCGCGTCGGCGAACGCGAGGCCGTCGACCGACCCGGTGCCGGCCGCCCAGGACCCGCGGACGTGGAGCCCGACCGGCTGGTCGCCGAGCCCCTCGAGGAACCCGGCGACCTCGCCGGGCGCGAGCGTGCGGCCCTCGAGCTCGAACCCGCCCTCCTCGATCGGCTCCTCCCCCGCCAGCGTCTCGATCGTGCGGGTGCGCAGCTCGCCCCGGAACTCCAGCTCGTCGAAGAGGGTCAGCGCCGCCTGCCGGTCCCACGGCTGCAGCGCCAGCTCGGCAGGGCGCACACCGAGGTCGAGGTCGGTGACGAGGGCGTTGAGCCGGCGGTTGCGGATCACGTCGCCGAGGTGGGCCCGCAGGGCCTCCCCTTCTTGCCGGTGATCTCGTCGGCACGGGCGATCACGTTGTCGAGCCCGTCGTACTGGTTGAGCCACTTGGCCGCGAAGCCGGCGCCGACGCCCGGCACGCCCGGCAGGTTGTCGGAGGTCTCGCCGACGATCGCCGCGAGCTCGGGGTAGCGCTGCGGCGGGACGCCGTACTTGTCCTCGACCGCAGCCGGCGTCATCCGGGCCAGGTCGGACACCCCGCGCATCGGGTAGAGCACCGTGGAGCGGTCGGTGACCAGCTGCAGCGAGTCGCGGTCGCCGGTGAGGATCAGCACCTCCATGTCAGAGGTCTCGTCGGCGAGGGCCTGCGTGACGAGGGTGGCGATGATGTCGTCGGCCTCGTAGCCCTCGGCCTTGAGGAACGGGATCGAGAACGTGTCGAGCACCCGCTCGATCAGCGGCAGCTGGCTGCTGAACTCGCCGGGCGTCTTGTTGCGCTTGGCCTTGTACTCGGCGTACTCCGCCGTGCGGAACGTGGTGCGCGACACGTCGAACGCGACAGCGGCGTGCGTCGGCTGCTCGTCGCGGAGCACGTTGACGAGCATCGAGGTGAACCCGTAGACGGCATTGGTGTTCTGGCCGGTCGCCGTCGAGAAGTTCTCCACCGGCAGCGCGAAGAACGCACGGTAGGCCAGCGAGTGGCCGTCGAGGAGGAGCAGGCGGGGACGCTGGTTGGGCTCGGGCACGACCCGACCCTATCGACCGGCGCCGACACCGCGGCCCGGCCGCCGGGCCACTAGCGTGGGCGTCATGACGCACGGCAACGAGGTGGTCGAGCAGATGCTCGCGGACATGGGCGCGCTCGGCGCCAAGATGGGCATCGAGATCGTCGAGGCGACCCCCGAGCGGGTGGTGGGGACGATGCCGGTGGAGGGCAACACGCAGCCCTACGGCCTGCTCCACGGTGGGGCGTCGGTGGTGCTGGCGGAGACCCTGGGCTCGGTCGCCGCGGCGCTGCACGCCGGCCCGGGCCGGTACCCGGTCGGCCTCGACATCAACGCCACCCACCACCGCGCGGTCACCGGCGGCGTCGTGACCGGCGTCGCGACGGCGGCACACCGCGGACGCACCACCGCCAGCTTCGAGATCGTGCTCACCGACGACCAGGGCCGCCGGGTGTGCACGTCGCGGATCACCTGCGCCCTGCTGGAGCGCGACCCCGCGAAGTAGCGGGCGGCTACTCCGGGAGCGGCAGCTCCTCCTGGCCCGCCCGTGCCCGCCGCTGGGTGCGGCGCACCGCCAGGACCCGCGGCACCGACCGGGTGCCGACGTGGGGCCGGGGCGGCGACAGCCGGCTCCGGACCAGGCTCACCGGCGCGAGCCGGTACGTCGCGGCGGGGGCGAGGCCGAGCCGGGCCATGAACCGGTTGGCGTCGCGGGCGGTGCTGGGCACCGTGGCGTTGAGGTGGAGCACCCCGTTCTCCTCCGCGAAGGAGGCCGCCGCGTCCATCAGCGCCCGTCCGACGCCGTGGCGGCGGTACTCCGGGAGCACGCGCGGCTGGATGGACTGCACGCACGACTCGAGGTTGATCGGCGAGAGCGTGGTGAGCCGCAGGAAGACGGCTCCCGCGACGGCGCCGCCGTACTCCACGACGACGAGGCGCTGCTCGGGCGACGCGGCCGCGGCCTTGATGACCAGCTCGAGGTCGGCGACCTGCTCGGCGCGGTCGACGCGGCGGAGCACGTCGCTCCACAGCTCGGCCAGGACCGGTGCGTCCTCACGCACCGCCGCCCTCGGCGTCAACGAGACCCTGCTCATGCTCCGACCAACCCCCTCTCAGGTCGCGGGTCAGACTACGCTCACCGCGGCGACGGCGACAGGCCCAGTCTCCCTGTCCTGTGCCGTCCCCTCCCTGCCGAACTCCCCCACCGACACCGACGAGGAGCGCGCCTTGGTCCCGGGCACCGGCACCGTCGTCAACATCGCCACCGTGCTGGTCGGCTCCGTGGTCGGCCGCGTCGCCGGGAACCGGCTGCCGCAGCGCACCCGCGAGCTGGTGACCGACGGCCTCGGGCTGGTGACGCTCCTCATCGCCGGCACCTCCGCTATGGCAGTGCTCGACCCGTCGTTCTCCGACGCCGTCGGCGACAGCGCGCCGATGCTGATCGTGCTGGGCGCCGTGCTGGTCGGCGGCATCACCGGGTCGCTGCTCCGCCTCGAGGACCGGGTGGAGCGGCTCGGCGGCTGGCTGCAGGCGAGGCTGGCCGGCGAGGCGACCGGCGAGGAGCGGCGCCGGTTCGTCGAGGGCTACGTCGTCGCGTCGCTGATCTTCTGCACCGGCCCGCTCACCATCCTCGGCTCGCTCGAGGACGGGCTGGGCAACGGCGCCGAGCAGCTCTACCTCAAGTCCGCGCTCGACGGGTTCGCGGCCGTCGCCTTCGCCGCCGCGTTCGGGTGGGGCGTGGCCGCGAGCGTGCTGACGATCGCCGTCGTCCAGGGCGGGCTCACGCTGGTCGGCGTCGGGCTGGGCGACGTGCTCCCCGACGCCCACCTCGCGTCGATCACCGCGACCGGCGGCCTGCTGCTCGTCGGCGTCGCGCTGCGGCTGATGAACGTCAAGCAGGTCGCGGTCGCCGACCTGCTGCCCGCGCTTGCCGTGGCGCCGGTGCTGACGGCGTTCGTGGCCGCCTGGTCCTGACGTAACGGTTTGGTCAAAACCGTGACGCATCCCACGCGGCAGGCGGATGTCGGCCTACGGTGTCCCTGCTGCACCCGGTCCTCACGCTCCGGGAGCGGCCCCCAGTGCACGCCGATGCACTCGAACAGAAAGGTTCGCAGAGTGATTCGATCCAACAACCGCCCCTGGTTCAGGCTTCTGGCCGGTGGCGCCGTGCTGGGCCTCGCGCTCACGGCGTGCGGCTCCGAGGACGACGGCGGGGACGGCGGTGGCGGTGGCGGCGACAACAACGCCGACTCCCCCAGCTCCGACGCCGCGGCATCGCTGACCAACGACGAGTGCGCCGCCAACGCGACCTCTGCCGACGCGTTCGTTGCCGGCGGCATCCTTCCGCTGACCGGGACGCTGGCCTACCTCGGCCCGCCGGAGATCGCCGGTGTCGGTCTCGCCGTCTCCGACATCAACGCGGCCGGCGGCGTCAACGGTGCGGACGCCTGCCACAAGATCCTCGACTCCGGCGACGCCAACGACCTCTCGGTCGCCCGGCGCAGCGCCCGGCAGCTCGCCGGTGAGGACCCGTCGGTCGTCGTCGGCGCCGCGTCGTCCAGCGTGTCGCTCGGCTTCGTCGACACCCTCACCGAGGCGAAGATCACCCAGATCTCGCCGGCCAACACCGCCGCCGAGCTCACCGGCTACAGCGACTTCTACTTCCGCACGGCGCCCGAGGACAGCGTCCAGGGCAGCGCGCTCGGCTCGCTGATCGCCCAGGACGGCCACCAGCGGCTCGCGTTCCTGGTGTTCAACGACGCCTACGGCACGGGCCTGCGCGACTTCGTGCAGGAGTCCTACGAGGCCGCGGGCGGCCAGGTCGTCTACGGCGGCAAGGGCGACGGGCAGGAGTTCCCGCCGGGACAGACGACGTTCTCCGCCGAGGTGACCTCGGCGCTCAACGCCAACCCGGACGCGATCGTCATCCTCGCCTTCGACGAGACCGCGGGCATCGTCCCCGAGCTCGCCGCGCAGGGCTTCGACGTGGCCAACGTCTACATGTCCGACGGCAACACCTCCGACTGGGGCGAGGAGTTCGACCCGGGCACGCTCGAGGGCGCCAAGGGCACCATCCCCGGTGCCGACGCCTCCGACGACTTCAAGACCCAGGTCAGCTCGTGGCACGAGCAGTTCGAGGGCGAGGCCCTGAGCGACTTCTCCTACGCCGCCGAGTCCTACGACGCCACCATCCTCGCGGCCCTCGCCGCGGCCAAGGGCGGCGCCAACGACTCCCAGACGGTGCAGCAGAACGTGCTCGCCGTCTCCGGCGCCACCGAGGGCCAGGAGTGCACCTCGTACGCCGAGTGCCTCGAGCTGATCGAGGCCGGCGAGGAGATCCGTTACACGGGTCCCTCCGGCATCGGCCCGCTCAACGAGAACCACGACCCCAGCTCCGCGTTCATCGGCATCTACCAGTTCAACGCCGACAACGCCCCCGAGCTGGTCGACTCCGTCGAGGGAGTCAGCGGGGAGTGACCTCCAGCTGAACCGTCGGTGCCCCGGGCCGGGTGGTCCGGGGCACCGGTGTTTTTCGGGATTGGCGGGGCTGGGGTGGGCTGCGGGACGCCGGGCGGGCGGGGCGCCGAGCGGCCGGTCGCGACGTGAGGTTTCCCCGGTCGACCGGGGAAACCTCAACTTGTCGGGCAAAGCAATGCCGGACAAGTGGAGGGATTGCCCGTCACGTCGCAGGGATTGCCCGTCAGGTCACAGACCGATCCTGCCGCGGCGAGCGGGCGGACGATCGGTCACGGGACCCGGCCCAGGAGGCCGACCTCGGCCGGGCCGCGCGCGCCGGGCCGCGGGGCGCGGGGCGCGACGTGAGGTTTCCCCGGTCGACCGGGGAAACCTCAACTTGTCGGGCAAAGCAATGCCGGACAAGTGGAGGGATTGCCCGTCACGTCGCAGGGATTGCCCGTCAGGTCACAGACGGATGCCGCCGCGGTGAGCGGGCGGACGATCGGTCACGGGACCCGGCCCAGGAGGCCGACCTGGGCCGGGCCTCCGCCGCACGCCGCGGCACCGCACGCCAGCGGACGTACGCCGGGCCGCCGCACGCCAGCCGCCCTACGCCGGCCGACGCGCGCCGAGCCGACGTACGCCGTGCCCGAGCGCCCTCAGGCGCCCTTCTTCCCGTCGACGTCCTGGGCGAGCGTGCCGAGGTAGAGCTGGATGACCTTGGGGTCGTTGGCGAGCTCGCGGCCGGTGCCGGTGTAGGCGTCGCGGCCCTGGTCGAGGACGTAGCCGCGGTCGCAGATCTGGAGGCAGCGGCGGGCGTTCTGCTCGACCATGACGACGCTGACGCCGGCGAGCTTGTTGATGCGGCGCACGCGGATGAACGTCTCGTCCTGCCGCACCGGCGAGAGGCCGGCGGAGGGCTCGTCGAGCAGGAGCACCGACGGGTCCATCATCAGGGCGCGGGCCATCGCCAGCGACTGCCGCTCGCCACCGGACAGGGCGCCGGCGCGCTGGGTGCGCCGGTCGCGGAGCACGGGGAACACCTCGTACATCCGGTCCAGCTGCTCGGAGAGCTTGCGCGGACGGAGGAAGAGCCCCATCCGGAGGTTCTCCTCGATCGACAGCGTCGGGAAGACGTTGTTGGTCTGCGGGACGAAGCCGACGCCGAGCTCGACCAGCCGGTTGGCGCGCATGTTGGTGATCTCGCGGTCGCGGAGCGTCACGGTGCCGGAGTGCACACGCACGAGGCCGAACATCGCCTTGAGCAGCGTGGACTTCCCGGCGCCGTTGGGGCCGATGATCCCGACGATCTCGCCGGTGCGGGCCACGAGGCTGCAGCCGTTGAGGATGTTGACGCCCGGGAGGTAGCCCGCGACGACGTCCTTGGCCTCGATCACCACGGACTGCTCGGGGGTGCTGGTCATGCCCGGCTCTCGCTCTCCTGGTCAGCCTCCGCCTCGATCGCGGCGAAGTTCTCGTCCTCCAGCAGCGAGTCGTCGCCGAGGTCGGTGTCGTGGTGGGCTCCGAGGTAGGCGTCGATCACCGCCTCCTGCGACATCACGCTCTCCGCGGTGCCCTCGGCGACGACCTTGCCCTCCGCCATGACGACCACCCAGTCGGAGATGTGGCGTACGACGTGCATGTCGTGCTCGACGAACAGCACGGTCATGCCGTCGTCGCGCAGCGACTCGATGTGGCCGAGCAGCGACTGCGTGAGCGCGGGGTTCACGCCCGCCATCGGCTCGTCCAGCATGATCATCGTCGGGTCGGTCATCAGTGCCCGCGCCATCTCGAGCAGCTTGCGCTGGCCGCCGGACAGGCTGCCGGCGAAGTCGTCCCGCTTCTCGAGCAGCTTGAACCGCTCGAGCAGCGACAGCGCCTTGTCGCGGATCTCCCGCTCCTGGCTCGCCCAGGTGGGCTTGAGCCAGCTGGTGAGCAGCCGCTCGCCGGTCTGCCCGGGCGCGCCGAGCAGCATGTTGTCGAGCACCGTCATCCGGTTCAGCGCCTTGGTGAGCTGGAAGGTGCGCACCATGCCGGCGCGGGCGACCCGCGACGCCGACGTACGGCTCAGCGAGCGACCGTCGAAGGTCCACGACGCGGCCCGGCCCGAGCTCGGCCGGTCGAAGCCGGTGACGAGGTTGAAGAACGTCGTCTTGCCGGCACCGTTGGGCCCGATCAGCGCGGTGATGATGCCGCGCTGGACCTCCAGGTGGCCGACGTCGACGGCGGTGATGCCGCCGAACCGGCGGACGATGTTGTCGACGCTGAGGATGGGGTCGGGCTTGGCGACCCCGGGCTCGGGCGCGACGCCGGACATCAGCGCGACGCGCGCGGCCTTGTCGGCGAGGTTCGGCGAACCGGTCGCGGTCTCAGACATTGAAGCGCAGCTCCCTCTTGTCACCCAGGACGCCTTGTGGCCGGAAGATCACCAGCAGCATCAGCGACACGCCGATCACGATCCAGCCGAACTGGCCCGCCTGCTGGGTGTTGAGCACCGAATCCGGCACCGTGTTGTCGGCGATGCCGGTCACCAGGATCCGCACGACGAAGAACAGGATCGCGCCGAGCACGGGCCCGAACACGGTGGCCGCACCACCGAGGAGCAGCGCCGTCCAGATGTAGAACGTCAGCGTGCGTCCCATCGAGTCCGGCACCAGCGAGGCGGGGAGGATGTAGAGCATGCCGGCGAGGGCTCCGAACATGCCGCCCAGCACCAGCGCCTGCATCTTGATGGCGAAGACGTTCTTGCCGAGGCTGCGGATCGCGTCCTCGTCCTCGCGGACGCCGCGCAGCAGGCGGCCCCACGGGCTGCGCACCAGCAGGAAGACCACGAGCGCGCAGAGGAGCACGATGCACCACGCGACGAGCCGGACCCACCAGCTGTTGGCGCCGGTCTGGATGTAGTCGAGGCTGCCGATGCTGAAGTCGCCGGTGCCGAGGAACGACAGGTCGTTGATCGGTCCGCGGAACTCTTGACCCTCGATGCCCTGCGGTCCCCCCGTGCGCTCGGAGACCACGGCCGGCGACCCGGCCCGGCCGACGTAGCGCACGATCTCGGCGGCGGAGATCGTGACGATCGCCAGGTAGTCGCCGCGCAGCTTCAGCGTCGGTACGCCGAGCACGACCGCGAACAGGCCGGAGGCGGCGAACCCGATGAGGATCGCGAAGACCAGCGGCACGCCCTCGGAGATGGAGATCGCGAAGCCGTAGGCGCCGAGCAGCATGAAGCCGGCCTGGCCGAAGTTGAGCAGGCCGGTGTAGCCGAAGTGGATGTTGAGGCCGATCACCGCGACCGCGACGGCAGCGGTCTGCGGGTCGACGGCCGCGTCGAGCATGCTGAAGCCGACCTCGGTCGGCCACCCGGCGTCGACGCCGAGGAAGGCGAGCACCATCGCCAGCACGATGAGGGCTCCGACGGCCCAGGCGACGTACGTCGCGGCCTGACGCACCCGGTCGCTGACCAGCGGCCGCCCGACGTCGCCACCCGCTGCGGCGGTGACGGCGGCGCTGGTGTCGCTCATGTCGGTCGCCGTGTCGACGACGGTGGCGTCCTCGGCCTCGTCCTGGACCGGCTGCGTGTGCTTGTTGTCGTCCACCATCTCTTCGTTCCTCCTAGCCGACCCGCTCGGCCCGGCCGAGCAGTCCCTGGGGCCGGACCAGCAGCAGCAGGATCAGGAGCACCAGCGCCGTGGCGTACTTGTAGTCGTTGGGCATCCCGAACACCGGCGAGACCTCCACGACGTAGCCGATGATCATCGCGCCGATGAGCGCGCCGAAGGCCGTGCCGAGACCTCCCAGCGTCACCGCGGCGAAGAGCAGCAGGAGGATCTGCATGCCCGAGTCCCACTTCACGCCGTTGGTGACCAGCGCGTAGAGGACGCCGGCGAGGCCGGCGAGCGCCGCCGCGACGGTCCACACGAGGCGGATCACCCGGTCGACGTCGATGCCGGAGGCGGCCGCCAGCGCGGGGTTGTCGGCGACGGCCCGCGTCGCCTGCCCGATCCGGGTGCGCACGAGGGCGAAGCCGACGGCGATCAGCAGCACGACGGCGATGATCATCGCGATCACCGACTGCCAGGTGATGCCGATCGAGCCGATCTGGAGGCTCTCCGGGATGCCGGTGGTGATGCGGATCGTCTCGGTGTCGACCAGCTGGAAGACGTACTGCAGGGCAAGGGAGAGCCCGATCGTCACGATCATCAGCTGGATGAGGCCGAGGCCGCGGCGGCGTAGTGGTTGCCAGAGCGCCCGGTCCTGGAACCAGCCGAACGCACCGGCGAGGACCGCCACCAGCGCGACCGCCGGCCAGAGCGGGAGGCCGAACGTGTTGACCAGCAGGTAGCCGAGGAAGCCGCCGAGGGTGAGCAGCTCCGCGTGAGCGAAGTTGGAGAGGCCGGTCGTGCCGTAGATCAGCGAGAGACCGATCGAGGCGAGGGCGAGGAGCAGGCCGAGGCGGATGCCGTTGACCGAGCTCTGCAGGAAGTAATCGAGGTCGCTGCCCTCGGCCTCGAAGCCCTCGGCGCGGATGCCGAGGATCACCGGCTGGCCGCTGGCGAGGCCGCCGAGCTGGCCGTTGACGAACACCGAGTTGCCAGGCCCCTTGAGGAGCTTGTTCTCCGACGGCAGCGCGTCGACGCCGTCGGGCAGCGAGTCCTCCACGATCTCGACCTGGAACCGGCCCTGCTCGCTGAACGCGAAGCTCCAGACGCCGTTGTCGTCGGTGGTCACGGTGGTCGGCTCGACGCCGGGCAGCGGCTGCCCCTGCTGGTCGACCGGGGTGACCAGCACCTCGACGTCCGCGAGTCTCTCCTCACCGGTGTCGAGGGTGCCGGTGAGGCAGCCCTGCTCCGCACTGGCCCGGCACGCCTCGGTCTCGGCAGCAGCAGGACCTCCGACGAGGACCACGGTCCCGAGAAGTGCTGCTGCCACCAGTAGCCATCGCGCGACGGGGGCCTTGCCCGCCGTTCGTCGACCCTCGAACCTCACGCAGTCTCCTCCTCGCACCGCCGCTCACTGCGGCGAACGTGGAGGGAGTCTAGGGGCAGCGCACGTGACCTGGGCCACCCTGGGCCGCGATTCCCCGATCGACACCGAACGGTGACATGGCGTTACACAGGTGTGATCTACGGCGGCCGCTCGCGCCGGCCCGCCGGGCGGTCAGGACCCCGAACCGCCGGGCACGCCGTGGGTGACGACGCCCTCGGCGACCTGGCGCATCGACATCCGGAGGTCCATCGCGGTCTTCTGGATCCAGCGGAACGCGTCCGGCTCGGTCAGATCGAGCTGCTCCTGCAGCACGCTCTTCGCGCGCTCCACGGCCTTGCGCGTCTCCAGCCGGTCCTGCAGGTCCTCGACCTCCGCCTCCAGCTGCTTGATCTCGGCGAACCGGCTGATCGCCATCTCGATCGCCGGCACCAGGTCGGACTGGGAGAACGGCTTGACGAGGTAGGACATCGCGCCCGCCTCGCGGGCCCGCTCGACCAGGTCGCGCTGGGAGAACGCGGTCAGCATCACGACGGGCGCGATCCGGTGGCCGGCGATGCTCTCCGCGGCGGAGATCCCGTCGAGCACCGGCATCTTCACGTCGAGGATGACCAGGTCCGGCCGCAGCTCCTCGGCCAGCTCGATGGCCTTCTGCCCGTCGCCCGCCTGCCCGACGACGTCGTAGCCCTCCTCAGCCAGCATCTCGGCGAGGTCCATCCGGATCAGGGTCTCGTCCTCGGCGATGACGACGGTGCGCGGAGTGCTGGCTTCGGTCACGGAGCAAGGTTATCGGGCGCGGCACTCCCGTGGCGGCCCACTCCGCGCCCTTGGACGACGCCGCGTCACGCGCGCTCCGACCATCCGTTACCGTTTCGCTCGCTGCCCCGGTAGCCCAACGGCAGAGGCAATGTGCTCAAACCACATCCAGTGTGAGTTCGAATCTCACCCGGGGCACGGCGGCATCGCTGTTCGCGGACACCGGGGGACGTCATACGGGGCGAGGGCGATCGCCCACTCTCCGTATGACGTCCGCGGTCGGCGCGGGCTCGGCCCGAAGCGCTGAGCCGCCTCAGCGGGCGCGGCGGTAGGCCGGCGCGACCTCGTTGATGGCGTCGCCCATCCGGTGGATCCGCAGTGCGTTGGTGGAGCCGGGGATGCCCGGCGGGCTGCCGGCGACGATGACGACCAGGTCGCCCTCGACGACGCGACCGATGCGCAGCAGCTCCTCGTCGACCTGGCGGACCATCTCGTCGGTGTGCTCGACGGTGCTGGTCTTGAACGCCTCGACGCCCCAGGTCATGGCGAGCTGGGAGCGCACCCGTGCCTCGGGGGTGAACGCGAGCACGGGGATCCCGCTGCGCAGCCGGGCGAGGCGCCGGGCGGAGTCGCCGGACTGGGTGAACGCGACGACGTACTTGGCCCCGACCCGCTGGGCGACCTCCTCGGCCGCCTTGGTGATCACGCCGGCGCGCGTGTGGGGGTCCCACTCGATGCGGCCGAAGCCGGTGAAGGTCTCGTCGGTGAGCGCGTGCGCCTCGGTGGCGGCGACGATCCGCGCCATCGTCTCCACCGTGTGCACGGGGTGCTCCCCCACGCTGGTCTCGCCGGAGAGCATCACCGCGTCGGCGCCGTCGAGCACGGCGTTGGCCACGTCGCTGGCCTCGGCGCGGGTCGGCGCGGGGTTGGTGACCATCGACTCCAGCATCTGGGTGGCCACGATGACCGGCTTGGCGTTCTCGCGAGCGGCGACGACGACCCGCTTCTGCAGGAACGGCACCTCCTCGAGCGGGCACTCCACGCCCAGGTCGCCCCGCGCGACCATGAACCCGTCGAACGCCTGCACCACGTCGTCGAGGTTGTCGATCGCCTGCGGCTTCTCGATCTTGGCGATGACGGGGATGATGATGCCCTCCTCGCGCATCACCTTCCGCACGTCCTCGGCGTCGGCGGCGCTGCGCACGAAGCTCAGCGCGATGAAGTCGACGCCCAGCCGCAGCGCGAACCGCAGGTCCTCGGCGTCCTTCTCCGACAGCGCCGGCACCGAGACCGCCACCCCCGGCAGGTTGATGCCCTTGTTGTTGCTCACCGGGCCGCCGACGAGCACCTCGGTGGTGACGTCGGTGTCCTCGACCTCCACGACGCGGAGCTTGACCTTGCCGTCGTCGATCAGGATCGGGTCGCCGGGCGAGACGTCACCGGGAAGCCCCTTGTACGTCGTCCCGCAGACCTTCTCGTCGCCGAGCACGTCGCGGGTGGTGATCGTCCACTCCTGGCCACGCTCGAGCCGCACCGGCCCGTCGGCGAACCGCTCGAGCCGGATCTTCGGCCCCTGCAGGTCCGCGAAGATGCCGACCCCGCGGCCGCTGGCGTCCGACGCCTCGCGCACCAGCCGGTAGACATCGGCGTGGTCGGCATGGCTGCCGTGGCTCATGTTCAGCCGGGCGACGTCCATCCCGGCGTAGACGAGCTCACGGATCCGCCGCTCGGAACTGGTCGCGGGGCCCAGCGTGCACACGATCTTGGCTCTTCGCACGACCCCAACCCTAGTGGGCATGTGATCGATCCAAACCGTCTGGACCGGGGTACTGGACAGTAGGTCCGGCACCCCGGTCCGGCGTCAGACGGCCAGCGGCCGGGCGGTCGGCGGGATCGGGGCCGGCAGCGTCGTGGAGCCGGTGAGGAACCGGTCGACCGCGGCCGCGGCCGCCCGCCCCTCGGCGATCGCCCACACGATGAGCGACTGCCCTCGGCCGGCGTCGCCGGCGACGAACACCCCCGGGACGGTCGACATGTAGTCGCCGTCGCGGACGACGTTGCCGCGCCCGTCGAGGTCGACGCCGAGCTGCTCGACCAGCCCCTCCTTCTCGGGGCCGAGGAATCCCATCGCGAAGAGCACCAGGTCGGCCGCGATCTCCCGCTCGGTCCCCTCGATCTCGACCAGCCGGCCGTCCTCGAAGGTGACGTCGACCAGGCGCAGCGCCTTCACGTTGCCGTGCTCGTCGCCGACGAACTCCTTCGTCGACACCGAGTAGACCCGATCCCCCCGCCTCCTCGTGCGCGGAGGAGACCCGGAACACCATCGGGTACGTCGGCCACGGCTGGCTGCCGGGCCGGTCGGCCGGCGGCTCCGGCATGATCTCCAGCTGGGTGACCGACGCGGCGCCCTGTCGGGTGGACGTGCCGAGGCAGTCGGCGCCGGTGTCACCGCCGCCGATGATGACGACGTGCTTGCCGTCGGCGCGGATCTGGTCGGGCACCTCCTCGCCGAGCGCGACCCGGTTGGCCTGCGGCAGGAACTCCATCGCCTGGTGGATGCCGCGCAGCTCGCGGCCCGGCACCGCCAGGTCACGGGGGCACGGTCGAGCCGACGGCGAGCACGACGGCGTCGTAGCGGTCGCGGAGCGCGGCGCCGGTGAGGTCCCCCGTGCCGACCTCGACCCCGGAGCGGAAGACCGTGCCCTCCCGCTTCATCTGCTCGAGGCGCCGGTCGAGGTGCTGCTTCTCCATCTTGAACTCGGGGATGCCGTAGCGGAGCAGCCCGCCGGGCTTGTCGGCGCGCTCGTAGACGGCGACCGTGTGGCCGGCCCGGGTCAGCTGCTGGGCGGCGGCCAGGCCCGCGGGGCCCGAGCCGACGACGGCGACCGTCCGGCCCGAGAGCCACTCCGGCGGCTGCGGCGTCACGAACCCGGAGTCCCACGCCTTGTCGATGATCGAGACCTCGACGTTCTTGATCGTCACCGCCGGCTGGTTGATGCCGAGCACGCACGCGGTCTCGCACGGCGCCGGGCAGAGCCGGCCCGTGAACTCCGGGAAGTTGTTGGTCGCGTGCAGCCGCTCGATGGCGCCCCTGCCAGTCGTCGCGCCAGACCAGGTCGTTCCACTCGGGGATGATGTTGCCGAGGGGGCACCCCTGGTGGCAGAACGGGATGCCGCAGTCCATGCACCGCCCGGCCTGCTCGGTGATGATCGGCAGCAGCGCCCGGCCGGCACCGCCGGGATAGACCTCGTTCCAATCGCGCACGCGCTCCTCGACCGGCCGCCGCTCGGCGACCTGCCGGCCGTGCTTCAGGAATCCCTTCGGGTCAGCCATGGAGCACCTCCATAATCCGGTTCGCCGTCGCGTCCTCGTCGAGGCCGTCGGCCTCTGCCTTCGCCCTCACCTCGAGGACGATCCGGTAGTCACGCGGCATCACCTCGGTGAACCGCTCGAGCGCGGCCTCCCAGTCGGCGAGCAGCGCCTCTGCGACCTTCGAGCCGGTCTCCTCGTGGTGCCGGCGCACCATGTCGTGCAGCTCGTCGCGGTGCGCCTCGGCGACCGGGCCGAGCTCGACCAGCTCGCCGTTGACGCGCTGCTCCTTCAGGTCCAGCACCCAGGCGATGCCGCCCGACATGCCCGCCGCGAAGTTGCGGCCGGTCGGCCCCAGGACGGCGACCCGGCCGCCGGTCATGTATTCGCAGCCGTGGTCGCCCACGCCCTCGGTCACGACCCGCGCCCCGGAGTTGCGCACGCAGCACCGCTCCCCCACGCCGCCGCGGATGTAGATCTCGCCCGAGGTGGCGCCGTAGGCGATCGTGTTGCCCGCGATGATGTGCTCGTCGGCCTTGAACGGCGCCGAGCGGTCGGGCCGGATCACCAGCCGGCCGCCGGAGAGCCCCTTGCCGACGTAGTCGTTGGCGTCGCCCTCCAGCCGCAGCGTCACCCCGCGCGGCACGAACGCCCCGAACGACTGGCCGGCCGAGCCGGTGAACGTCAGGTCGATGGTGCCGTCGGGCAGGCCGTCGCCGCCGTACCGCTTGGTCACCTCGTGCCCGAGGATCGTGCCGACGGTGCGGTTGACGTTGCGGATCCGCAGCTGGGCGCGCACGGGCTCGCCGCGCTCGAGCGCGGGCTCCGCCAGCGGGACCAGCTCGGTGACGTCGAGCGACCGCTCCAGCCCGTGGTCCTGGACCTTGGTGCGCCGCACGTCCTGGTCGGGGAAGTGCGTCTCGGCGACCTCGACCTGGTGCAGGATCGGCGCCAGGTCGAGCCCGGAGGCCTTCCAGTGGTCGATCGCGCCGACGGTGTCGAGCGACTCGACCCGGCCGACGGCCTCGTCGATCGAGCGGAAGCCGAGCGCGGCCAGCAGCTCGCGCACCTCCTGGGCGATGAACTCGAAGAAGTTCACGACGAACTCGGGCTTGCCGCTGAACCGGGACCGCAGCACCGGGTTCTGGGTCGCGACGCCGACCGGACAGGTGTCGAGGTGGCACACCCGCATCAGGATGCAGCCCGAGACCACCAGCGGCGCGGTGGCGAAGCCGAACTCCTCGGCGCCGAGCAGCGCGGCGACCACGACGTCGCGGCCGGTCTTGAGCTGGCCGTCGGTCTGCACGACGATCCGGTCGCGCAGGCCGTTGAGGAGCAGCGTCTGCTGGGTCTCGGCGAGACCTAGCTCCCAGGGCCCGCCGGCGTGCTTGAGCGACGTCAGGGGGCGACGCGCCGGTGCCGCCGTCGTGGCCGGAGATTAGCACGACGTCGGCGTGCGCCTTGGAGACGCCGGCGGCGACCGTCCCGACACCGACCTCCGACACGAGCTTCACGTGCACCCGTGCCGCCGGGTTGGCGTTCTTGAGGTCGTGGATCAGCTGCGCCAGGTCCTCGATGGAGTAGATGTCGTGGTGCGGCGGCGGGCTGATCAGGCCCACACCCGGCGTCGAGTGCCGGGTGCGCGCCACCCAGGGGTAGACCTTGTTGCCGGGCAGCTGGCCGCCCTCGCCGGGCTTCGCGCCCTGCGCCATCTTGATCTGGATGTCGTCGGCGTTGGTGAGGTACTCCGACGTCACACCGAACCGGCCCGACGCGACCTGCTTGATCGAGCTGCGCCGCTCGGGGTCGTAGAGCCGATCGGGGTCCTCGCCGCCCTCACCGGTGTTGGACTTCGCGCCCAGCCGGTTCATCGCGATCGCGAGGGTCTCGTGCGCCTCCTTGCTGATCGAGCCGTAGGACATGGCGCCGGTGGAGAACCGCTTGACGATCTCCGACACCGGCTCGACCTCGTCGACCGGCACCGGGGCGCGACCGAGGTCGGCCGGGTCCTTGAACTTGAAGAGCCCGCGCAGCGTCATCAGCCGCTCCGCCTGCTCGTCCACGGCCTGCGTGTACTGCTTGAAGATGTCGTAGCGGCCGGTCCGGGTGGAGTGCTGCAGCCGGAACACGGTCTCGGGGTCGAACAGGTGCGGCTCGCCCTCCCGGCGCCACTGGTACTCGCCGCCCACCGGCAGCGCCCGGTGGGCCGGCGCGATGCCGTCCTTGGGGTACGCCGTGGCGTGCCGGCGGGCGACCTCCTCGGCGATCGCGTCGAGCTCGACGCCGCCCAGCTTGGAGGTCGTTCCGGTGAAGTACTTGTCGACGACGGACTGGGAGAGACCGATGCACTCGAAGATCTGGGCGCCGGTGTAGGACGCCACGGTGCTGACGCCGATCTTCGACATCACCTTCAGCACGCCCTTGCCGAGCGCCTTCACCAAGTTGGCGACCGCCTGCTCGGGCTCGACTTTGACGAAGAAGCCCTGCCGGGCGAGGTCCTCGACCGACTCCATCGCGAGGTAGGGGTTGACCGCGGCGGCGCCGTAGCCCACGAGCAGCGCGACGTGGTGCACCTCGCGGACGTCGCCGGCCTCGACGAGGAGACCGACCTGGGTGCGGGTCTTCTCGCGCACCAGGTGGTGGTGCACGGCGCCGGTGAGCAGGAGCGACGGGATCGGCGCCTTCTCCTGGGTGGAGTGGCGGTCGGAGAGCACGATGACCCGCGCGCCCTTGGCGATCGCGTCGGAGACCTCCTGGCAGATCTCGTCGATCCGCTGCGCCATCGCGGCGCCGCCGCCCTCGACCGGGTAGAGGCCGCGGGGAGACGTGGGTGGCGAAGCCGGGCATGTCGCCGTCGCGGTTGATGTGGCGGATCTTGGCCAGGTCGTCGTTGGAGATCACCGGGAACGGCAGCACGACCTGGCGGCACGACGCCGGCGTCGGCTGCAGCAGGTTGGCCTCCGGGCCGATGGTGCCGTTGAGGGAGGTCACCAGCTCCTCGCGGATCGCGTCGAGCGGCGGGTTGGTGACCTGGGCGAAGAGCTGGCTGAAGTAGTCGAACAGCAGCCGCGGCTTCTCGCTGAGCGCCGCGATCGGCGTGTCGGTGCCCATCGAGCCGATCGGCTCACCGCCGGTGTTGGCCATCGGCGTGAGGATGACCCGCAGCTCCTCCTCGGTGTAGCCGAAGACCTGCTGCCGGCGCGTGACCGAGGCGTGGGTGTGCACGATGTGCTCGCGCTCGGGGATGTCGTCGAGGTGGACCAGGCCGGCGTGGAGCCACTCGCCGTACGGCTGCTCGGCGGCGAGCTCGTCCTTGATCTCCTCGTCCTCGATGATCCGGTGCTCGTCGGTGTCGACGAGGAACATCCGGCCGGGCTGGAGGCGCCCCTTGCGCACCACCGTGGCCGGGTCGATGTCGAGCACGCCCACCTCGGAGGCGAGGACGACGAGGCCGTCGTCGGTGACCCAGAACCGCGACGGACGGAGGCCGTTGCGGTCGAGCACGGCGCCGATCTGGGTGCCGTCGGTGAAGACGACGCACGCGGGACCGTCCCACGGCTCCATCAGCGTGGAGTGGAATCGGTAGAAGTCGCGGCGCTTCTCGTCCATCTCGGCGTGGTTCTCCCACGCCTCCGGGATCATCATCAGCACCGAGTGCGGGAGGCTGCGGCCGCCCATGTGGAGCAGCTCGAGCACCTCGTCGAACGACGCGGAGTCGGACGCCCCGGGCGTGCAGACCGGGTAGAGCCGCTCGAGGTCGCCGGGGATGAGGTCGCTGTCGAGCAGCGCCTCGCGGGCCCGCATCCAGTTGCGGTTGCCCATCACGGTGTTGATCTCGCCGTTGTGGGCGATGAACCGGAACGGGTGGGCCAGCGGCCAGCTGGGGAACGTGTTGGTCGAGAAGCGCGAGTGCACCACGGCCAGCGCCGACGCGATCCGCTCGTCGACGAGGTCGGGGAAGAACTTGTCGAGCTGGTCGGTCGTCAGCATGCCCTTGTAGACCAGGGTGCGCGACGACAGCGACGGGAAGTAGACCTCGGCCTCGCTCTCCGCCCGCTTGCGCAGGCAGAACGCGCGCCGCTCCAGCGCCATGCCGGTGAGCCGCTGGCCCGAGGCCTGGACGAACACCTGGCTGAACGTCGGCATCACGCTCAGCGCCATCGTGCCGAGGACGTCGGGGTCGACGGGCACGTCGCGCCACCCGATGACCGAGAGACCCTCCTCGGCCGCGATCTCCTCGATCCGGCTGCGGGTCTTGGCGACCTGCTCCTCGTCGCCCGGGAGGAACGCCGTGCCGACGGCGTAGCACCACTGCTCGGGCAGCTCGAAGCCCGCCTCGCGGGTGACCTCGCGCAGGAAGGCGTCGGGAACCTGCATCAGGATGCCCGCACCGTCACCGGAGTTGGGCTCCGCCCCGGCCGCACCCCGGTGGTCCAGGTTGCGGAGGGCGGTCAGGGCCTTCGCCACGATGTCGTGGCTGGCCTCGCCGGTCAGGGTCGCCACGAAGGCGACGCCACAGGCGTCGTGCTCGTGACTCGGGTCGTACAGACCCTGCGGCGGCGGGAACGCGTGCGAGTACGGCACCAGAGTTCTCCCGTCGGCTTCGTCTGCCGGCCGACGCACCGAGGCGGCGGCGAAAAGCAGAAGGTGGGGCGCTAGGGACGGCGTTGGCCCACGCGGCGGAGGGCACACGTTACCACCGCGTGACAGGGCGTGAACACGCCTCAGTCGTCGGTGGACGCGCTCGCGTCCTCGCGCTCCTCCTCCGACTCGCCGTCCGGGGCCGCGCCGTCGCGGTGGACGCTCTCCTCGCGGCCCGGGTGGCGCCGGCTCGACCAGACGAAGTACGCCGCGGCGGCCGCGAACAGGACGATCGAGGTCCAGACGTTGAACCGCAGCCCCAGCACGTCGTCGTACTGGACGTCGTCGATGCGCAACGCCTCGATCCAGCCCCGACCCGCGGTGTAGGCCATGACGTAGAGAGCCATCACCCGCCCGTGGCCGATGCGGAACCGGCGGTCGAGCCAGATGATCAGCGCGAAGGCGGCGAGGTTCCAGATGCACTCGTAGAGGAACGTCGGGTGGAACGTCGCGACGCAGCCCTCGAGGCCGGGGTCGGCGCTGCACTGACCGAGCGTGGGCAGCGCGTTGCCGGCTGCCTCCTGCTGGGCCTCGTAGGCGCTGCTGAAGTGCTCGCGGTCGATCTCGAGCCCCCACGGGAGGTCGGTCGGACGGCCGTAGAGCTCCTGGTTGAACCAGTTGCCCCACCGGCCGATCGCCTGCGCGACGAGCAGCCCCGGCGCGAGCGCGTCGAGCACCGGGGGAACCGGAGGCCCTTGGCCCGGCAGCCGAGGTAGGCGCCGAGCGCGCCGAGGGCGATGCCGCCCCAGATGCCGAGACCGCCGCGCCAGACGTAGAGGGCGGTGACCGGGTTGTTGCCCTCACCGAAGTAGCGGCCCCAGTCGGTCGCGACGTGGTAGATCCGGGCGCCGACGATGCCGAACGGCACCGCCCAGATGGCGATGTCCTGCACGTCGCCGGGCCGGCCGCCGCGCGCCACCCACCGGCGCTCGCCGATCCAGATGGCGGCGACGATGCCGAGGATGATGCAGAGGGCGTAGCCGCGGAGGGGCACCGGGCCGATCTCCCACACCCCCTGCTCCGGGCTCGGGATGGCGGCGGCGAGCAGGTCTGGGAGCACCGGTCAGTCCTCGTCTAGCAGCGTCTGGATGTCGTCGGCGAGCTCGACGGCGGAGGTCTCCCTGGTTCCAGACCACCACGGCCTCGTCGTCCTCGTCGATGCCGAGGACGAACGTCGAGTGCCCGCCGAGATCGTAGCCACCGCTGGGCAGCTTCTGGCCGTCGTTGACGTAGAGATGGAGGGGGTCGCCGGCGGCGACGATGTCGTCGAGGTCGCCGGTGAGGCCGATGAAGCTCTCGTCGTAGCCGTCGAGGTACTCCCGCACCACCGTCTCGTCGTCGCGCTCGGGGTCGGTGGTCACGAACACCATGTCCACCTGGTCGCGCTCGTCGTCGTCGAGGCGCTGCAGGCCCGCGGCGATGTTGTTCATCACCAGCGGGCAGATGTCGGGGCAGTTGGTGTAGCCGAAGAAGACCAGGGTCAGCGGCTTGTCGGTGTCGGCGGCGATCGAGAACGACTCGCCGCCGGTGTCGGTGAGCGCGATCGTCGGCGCCTGGTAGGGGCGGTCGAGCCGGGTGCCGGTGAACTCGGCGGGCTCGTCGCCGCCGCAGGCCGTGAGGAGGAGCACGGCGCCCAGGGCGGCCGCGAGGAGGCGACGTCGGGGGTCAGCCACGTACGCCGCCCGCGAGGTCCTCGGTGAGGGCGGCGAGCGCGCGGAGGCCGGCGGCCTCGTCGCCCGGGTGGTCGAGAAGGGCGCGCACGAACGCCGATCCGACGATCACGCCGTCGGCGTACGCCGCCACCTCGGCGGCCTGCGCGCCGTTGCTCACGCCGAGGCCGACGCCCACCGGCAGGTCGGTCACGGCCTTCGTGCGCGCGACGAGCGGGCCGGCGAGGTCGCTGGTCGACTCCCGCGCACCGGTGACGCCCATGACCGCCGTCGCGTAAACGAAGCCGCGGCACGCCGCCGTCGTCATCGCGATCCGCTCGTCGGTCGACGAGGGGGCGACGAGGAACACCTTGTCGAGGTCGCGCGCGTCGGCGGCGGCGATCCACTCCGGCGCGAAGTCCGGCGTCAGGTCGGGGGTGATCAGCCCGGCGCCGCCGGCGTCGTGGAGGTCCTGGGCGAACCGGTCGACGCCACTGCGCCCACGGCTACGACCGCTTCCGCGTCCGTAGCTCTCGACCGGGTTCCAGTAGGTCATCACCAGCGTGGGCGTGCCGGTCGCGGCGACCGCCTCGACCGTGCGCAGCACGTCGGTGGTCCGCACGCCCGACTCGAGCGCCTGCTGGGCGGCCGCCTGGATGGTCGGGCCGTCCATCACCGGGTCGCTGTAGGGCAGGCCGACCTCGATCACGTCGCACCCGGCCTCGACCATGGTGCGCATGGCGGCGATGCCGCCCTCGACGGTGGGGAACCCGGCCGGGAGGTAGCCGACCAGCGCCGCCCGGCCGTCGGCCCGCGCCTTCTCGAACGCGACGCTGACGCTGGTGCTCACGCCTCCTCACCCTCCTCCGAGACCGGCGACGGGCCGGCCGTGCCGAGACCGAACCAGTCGAGCGCCGTGCCCATGTCCTTGTCGCCGCGGCCGCTGAGGTTGACGAGGATCGTCTCCCCCGGCCGTTCCGCGGCCACCTTCAGCGCGCCCGCGACGGCGTGCGCGGACTCGATCGCCGGGATGATCCCCTCGGTGCGCGCCAGCAGCGCCATCGCGTCCATCGCCTCGGCGTCGGTCACCGGGAGGTACGTCGCCCGGCCGGTCTCGGCGAGGCCGGCGTGCTGCGGCCCGACACCCGGGTAGTCGAGGCCGGCGGAGATCGAGTGCGACTCGACGGTCTGGCCGTCGTCGTCCTGCAGCACGAACGTGCGGGCGCCGTGGAGCACCCCGATGCTGCCGGCGAAGATCGTGGCGGCGTGGCGACCGGTCTCGACGCCGTCGCCCCCCGCCTCGAAGCCGTAGATCGCGACCTCGGGGTCGTCGAGGAAGCCCGCGAACAGGCCGATCGCGTTGGAGCCGCCGCCCACGCAGGCGGCGATGGCGTCGGGCAGCCGGCCGGTGAGGTCGAGGCACTGGCGGCGCGCCTCGTCGCCGATGCCGCGGACGAAGCTCAGCACCAGGCTGGGGGAACGGGTGCGGCCCGGCCGCCGTCCCGAAGAGGTACGCCGTCCGGTCGACGCTCGCGACCCAGTCGCGGAGAGCCTCGTTGATGGCGTCCTTGAGCGTGCGGCTGCCGCTCGTCACCGGGACCACCTCGGCGCCGAGCAGCTGCATGCGGGCGACGTTGAGCGCCTGCCGCTCGGTGTCGACCTCCCCCATGTAGACCGTGCAGTCGAGCCCGAGGTAGGCGGCCGCGGTCGCCGACGCGACGCCGTGCTGGCCGGCCCCGGTCTCGGCGATCACCCTCGTCTTGCCCATCCGCTTGGTGAGCAGCGCCTGGCCGAGCACGTTGCGGATCTTGTGGGCGCCGGTGTGGTTGAGGTCCTCGCGCTTGAGCAGGATCCGCGCGCCCGCGCGCTCGGAGAGGCGGTGCGCGTCGTAGAGCATGCTCGGCACGCCGGCGTAGTTCTGCAGCAGCTGGTCGAGCTCGCGGAGGAACGCCGGGTCGGCCATCGCCTCCTGCCACGCGGTGTCGAGCTCGTCGAGCGCGGCGATCAGCGCCTCGGGCATGAACCGGCCGCCGAAGTGGCCGGCGTACCAGCCGTGCTGGTCGGCGTCGAACTTGGTGGTCACGCTTGGATTCCTGTCATCGCGGCGACCGCCTCGCGCGGTGCGCCGTCCTTCACCAGTGCCTCGCCGACCAGGACGACGCGGGCGCCGTCGGCGACGAAGCGCTTCACGTCGGTCGGTCCGCCGATGCCCGACTCGGCGACCAGCACCCGGTCGTCGGGGACGAGCGGGGCGAGCCGGCCGAACGCGTCGGGGTCGACGTCGAGGGTCTTGAGGTTGCGGGCGTTGACGCCGACCAGCTCGGCGCCCAGCGCCACCGCCCGCTCGGTCTCGGCCTCGTCGTGGACCTCGACGAGCACGGTCAGCCCGAGCTCCCGCGCGGTGTCGTGGAGCCGCCGCAGGGTGTCGTCGTCGAGCGCGGCGACGATGAGCAGCGCGAGGTCGCCGCCGGCGGCGCGGGCCTCGAGCAGCTGGTAGTCGCTGACGATGAAGTCCTTGCGCAGGAGCGGCACGTCCACCGCTGCCCGCACCGCGCGCAGGTCGTCGAGGCTGCCCCCGAAGCGGCGCCGTTCGGTGAGCACGCTGATGGCGGCCGCGCCGCCCGCGGCGTACTCCCGCGCCAGGGCGGCAGGGTCGGGGATGTCGGCCAGGTCGCCCTTGCTGGGGCTGCGCCGCTTGACCTCCGCGATCACGCTCGAGCCGGCGCCGCGGAAGTGCGGCATCGGGTCCCGCGGCGGGTCGACGTCGGCGAGCGCCGCCCGCAGCTCCGCGGCCGGCACCGCGGCCTCCCTGGCGGCGAGGTCCTCGCGCACCCCGGCGACGATGTCGTCCAGGACGGACACGTGGCCTCCTCCTTCTCGTCCTGCGGCCTGCTCCGCCGCGGCTCCGACCCGGGCTCCCGGGTTCCCCGCGACGCACGGCGGTGGTCCTTTCGAGTGTCCCACGATGCCGATACGGTCGGGGCACCCGTCCCGGCGAACGGCCGGGAGACGCCTCGGAGAAGGACGGCACCACGTGAGCTACAACGAGCCCCCCAACTACGGCGCCCCCGCCGCCGCCTCCGCCCGGCGGCGGCGGCCAACCGCCCTACGGCGGGCAGCCCTACGGCGGCCAGCCCTACGGCGGCGGCCAGCCCCAGCAGAACTCGGTCATGGCGATCATCGGCCTCGTCCTCGGCATCCTCGGCCTGATCCCGTGCCTGTGGGGCTGCTTCATCTTCTCGATCGCGGCCGTCGTGCTCGGCTTCCTCGGCAAGAAGGAGACCGACTCGGGCCAGAAGAAGGGCGGCGGGATGGCCCTCGCCGCGCTGATCACCGGTGTCCTCGGCATCCTGGCGAGCATCCTGATCTGGATCCTCTTCGCCACCGGGGCGTTCGACTTCTACTACAACGACATCTGACGGTCGTCGGCCACGGCGGGGTTCAGGGCGCGAGCCAGGACCCCGCCGTGGTGTTGCGGAGCACGGTGAAGACCACCAGCCCGACCGCGAGCAGCACCGCCGAGGCGTTCATCGTGGTCGCCGACAGCTCCCACCGCTCCCCTCGCCAGCGGGCGAGGGCCCACCGGCCGATCAGCCACAGCACGAACGGCGCCACGACGACGAGCACCAGGTTGCTCGACGCGGCGTCGACCAGCCGCAGGTTACTGAGGTCGTTGACGCCGCGCAGGCCGCCGCAGCCGGGGCAGTAGATCCCGAACATCGAGTAGCTGGGGCACACGCCCCACGACCCCTGGTCGTGCGGGTCGCGCAGGTGCAGCGCGACGACGGCCGCCGCCAGCCCACCCGTCACCAGCGCCGGCGCGACCAGCCGGCGCCCGCGGGAGGCGACCGCGGTGGGCACCGTCAGTGGCCCGACTGGTGCAGCCCGAGCTTGTCCATCACGACGAACACCACACCGGCGAGCACGACGATCGCGGCGCCGACCCAGAAGACCACCATGCTGACGGGGTCGAGCATCAGGCCGACCGCACCCACCACGAATCCGAGCAGGCCCACTACGACAGCCGTCCAGGCCGCGGGGGTGTTGCCGTGGTTGTCAGACATGCAGGTGCTCCTCTGAGGTCGCGCAGGGTCGGATGAAGTCTAGGAGACGGGGCCGGTCGTGGGATCGTCACCCTCGTCGAGCGACTTCCACAGGTCGAGGTTGGTCCGCTCCTCGGCGGGAGCGTCGGCGGAGCCGGGCTCCTGCGCGGCCGGGGCGTCGTACCGGCTGCCCATCTCGGGCCACCACGGCGCCAGGCGCACGGCGGCCACCGCGGCGGCGAGCGCGAGCGCGGACCCGGCGAGGGCGACCCAGAACCAGGCCGTGAGCTCCATGGTGAACCGGTCGCCGCCCGCGCCGGTCAGCCCGACCTGGTCGACGAAGTCGTCACGGGCGTCGTCGCGCTGCACGAAGCCGCCGACGGCGACGACCACCAGCACCCCGGCGGTCGCGAGCGCGGCGAGGACCGCCACGGCCCGGCGTACGACGCCGCGGGTCACGAGGAGCGCCCCCCAGCAGGCGAGCGCGACCAGCGCCAGCGCGCCCGCGAGCGGGAACTCGGCCTGGCTCAGCTCCTGACCGGCGACCGACATCGCCCCCGCCCGGTCGAGCTGCTCCTCGGGCACGCGGATCATCGGCTGGTGGCCGGCGAACGCGGTGAGCCCGGTCGTGGCCAGGCCCGCCAGCGCCACCCGCCCGAACGTGCGGCGGCGGGGGTCGGTCGTCGCCCCGACCGGCGCCTCGCCCGGTCCGGCCCGGTCAGCCACGCAGGAGCCCGTCGTCGAAGCAGGTGCGGGTGCCGGTGTGGCACGCCGGGCCCCTCCTGGTCGACCTTGAGCAGCACGGTGTCGCCGTCGCAGTCGAGCCGGACCTCCCGGACGTGCTGGCGGTGGCCGGACGTCTCGCCCTTGACCCAGTACTCCTGCCGCGAGCGACTCCAGTACGTCGCCCGGCCGGTCGTCAGCGTGCGGTGCAGCGCCTCGTCGTCCATCCACGCGAGCATGAGCACCTCACCGGTGTCGTGCTGCTGCACCACCGCCGGGAACAGGCCCGCCTCGGTGCGGGTCAGCCGGTCGGCGATGGCGGGGTCGAGAGGCATGCCGCCAGTATCCCAGCGCCCCGGTCACCCGTGCTGGGAGACCCAGGAGCGGTGCAGTCCGGCGTAGACCGACCCCTCCTGCCGCACCAGCTCGGCGTGCGGGCCGCGCTGGACGATCCGGCCGCGGTCGACGACGACCACCTCGTCGGCGGCCTCGGCGGTCGACAGCCGGTGGGCGATCGTCACCGACGTGCGCCCCGACATCAGCCGCTCCAGGGCCCGACCGATCCGGGTCTCCAGCTGCGGGTCGACGGCACTGGTCGCCTCGTCGAGGACGAGCAGGTCGGGGTCGGCGAGCTGGGCCCGCAGCAGCGCCACCAGCTGCCGCTCCCCCGCCGACAGCGACTCGCCGCGCTGGCCGACCGGCGTCGCGAGCCCCTCGGGCAGGCCGTCGACCCAGTCGCCGAGGCCGAGCTCCTGGGCCGCGGAGACGATCTCCGCCTCGCTGGCGTCGAGCCGGCCGTAGCGCACGTTCGCGGCCAGGGTGTCGTCGAACAGGAAGCCCTCCTGCGGCACCAGCACGACGCTGGAGCGCAGCGACGCCTCGGAGATGTCGCGCAGGTCGATGCCGTCGAGCAGCACGCGCCCCGCCGAGGGGTCCATCAGCCGGGTGAGCAGCTTGGCGATGGTCGACTTCCCGGAGCCGGTCTCCCCGACCACGGCGACCCGCCGGCCGGCGGGGGATGTCGAGGTCGATGTCGACCAGCACGGGCGGCCCGCCGGGGTAGGCGAAGCCGACGCCCTCGAACCGCACGTCGACCGCCCGGTCGGGCAGCACCTGCCCCTCCGGACCGGGGTCGACCAGGTCGGCCGGCGTGTCGAGGATGCCGATGACGCGGCGCCAGCCGGCGATCGCGTTCTGCGCGTCGGTGAGGATCTGCGTGCCCATCTGGACCGGGCCGACGAACAGCGTGACGAGGAACGCGAACGCGAGCACCTGGCCGGCGGTGATGCCTCCGCCGCCGAGCCAGCCGTGGACGCCCAGCCAGATGCCGACGATCAGCACCCCGGCGTTGGCCAGCCCCGCCGAGATGCCGCCGAGGGAGAACGAGAACGCGGTGAACCCCTGCGCCCGGGTCGAGGCCGCCTGGTGCTTGGCGATCGCGTCGTCGATCCGCGCCTGGGTGCGGGCCTCGACGGCGTAGGAGCGGACCACGGCGGCTCCGACGACGGGCTCGGAGATCGCCGACAGCATGCCGCCGACCTGCTGGCGGACGATGCCGTAGGCGGCGGACAGCTTGCGCTGGAAGTAGCGCAGGCTGAGGAAGAGCGGCGCGAAGCACAGCCAGACGACGAGCGCCAGCTGCCAGCTGTAGACGATCATGACGACGGTCGCGATCAGGACCTGCCCGATGCTGACGACGAAGAGCAGGCCCCCGAAGACGAGGAACTGGCTCACCTGGTCGACGTCGCTGGTCACCCGGGAGACGAGGGCGCCGCGGCGCTCGGTGTTCTGGGTCAGCAGCGGCAGGTCGTGGACGTGGCGGAACGCCTTGACCCGCAGCGTCGCGAGCCCGCGCTCGGAGGTGGCGAACAGTCGCGAGGTCATCGCGAACGACGCCCAGCTGGTGAGCACGATCGCCGCGGCGGCGAGCACGGCCATCCAGGTCGTGAAGCCGAGGTCGGGTCCGTCGGAGCCGCGCAGGCCGCGGTCGATGGTCTGCTGGACGGCGATCGGTACGACGACCTGGCCGACCGACGCGAGGACGGCCAGGCCGAGGGTCTTCCAGATGCCGTCGACCAGCTCGGGCGAGTGGTGCACGCCGCGGCGGATGGTCTCCCAGGCGCCGATGTCCTCGCCGGTCTCCATCCGGGTGCTGTTGACGGTGCTGGTGCTCACGGCGCCACCTGCTCGGCGTGCTCCGACTGCCCCGACTGCCCCGACTGCCCCGACTGCTCCGTCTCGTAGGCGTTGACCAGCTCGGCGTAGTCGGGGTTGGTCGCGACCAGCTGGTCGTGGGGGCCGCGGTCGACGATCGCGCCGTCGGCGAGGAACAGCACCTCGTCGGCGAGCCCGATCGTGGCCTTGCGGTAGGCGACGACCACGAGCGTCGCGTCGTGCCCGTGGGTCCGCAGCGCCGCGAGGATGCGGGCCTCGACCTCCGGGTCGACCGCGGAGGTGGCGTCGTCGAGCACGAGCAGCCGCGGCCGTCGTACGAGCGCCCGGGCGAGGGAGATCCGCTGCCGCTGGCCGCCGGAGAGGGAGGTGCCGCGCTCCCCCCAGCCGGGTGTCGAGACCCGCGGGCAGCGCGGCGACGAACCCGTCGGCCTGCGCGGTGCGCAGCGCCTCCCACACGTCGTCGTCGGTGACGTCGGCGCCGAGGGTCACGTTGCCGCGGACGGTGTCGTCGAAGAGGAACGGCGTCTGCGGCACGACGGCCATCACCTCGGCCAGCTCGCCGCGGGCCAGGTCGCGGACGTCGACACCGTCGAGCCGGATGCTGCCGGCGTCGACGTCGACCAGGCGGGTGAGGAGGGTGGTCAGGGTGCTTTTCCCCGACGCCGTGGCGCCGACGAGCGCCACCGTGCGGCCGGGCTCGACGGTGAACGACAGGTCCCGCAGCAGCGGGCGGTCGGCGCGGTAGCCGTAGCGGAGGCGGTCGACCTCCAGCCGGGCGCCGCCGGTCGCGGCCGGGGCAGGGGCGTCGCCGTGCTCCATCGAGCCCGTGGCGCGGAGCACGGCCGAGACGCGCCGGAAGCCGACGACGCTGCGCGGGAACTCGCCGAGCAGCCAGCCGATCGAGCGGATCGGGAACGACACGACGGTGAGCAGGTAGGCGACGGTCACGACGTCGCCCGCGTCGGTGGCGCCCGAGACCACGCGGCTGACGCCCACGACGAGGACGACCAACACCGCCAGGTTCGGCAGCGCGGCCAGGGTCGGGTCGAACGCCGCGCGGATCCGGCCGACCCGGGTGTTGGCCTCGCGGAGCTCGAGCGCCTTGGCCCGGAACCGGGCCGTCTCCTCCGGCTCGCGGCCGAGGGTCTTGACGACCATCGCACCGTCGAAGGACTCGTGGGCGATCTCGCTGAGCTCGGCGCGCAGCTGCTGCGCCCGGGTCGCCCAGCCCTGGGCGAGGTTCTGGTAGACGATGTTGGTCGCGATCACCACGGGGAACACCAGCAGCCCCACCAGGGCCAGCACCAGGTCGGCGAAGAACATCTGCGCGACGGCGATCACCATCATCGCGACCGTCCCGACGGCCATCGGCAGCGGCGCGATCGGCCCCCAGGCCGCCTCGACGTCGGAGTTGGCGTTGGAGAGCAGCTCGCCCGTCGGGTGCCGCTGGTGCCACGACATCGGCAGCCGGAGGTACTGCCGGGTCACCGCGCGCCGGGTGCTGGCCTGCATCCGGTACTGCATGACGCCCGCCCCGAGCCGCCGGGCCACGATGCCGACCGCCCGCAGGATCGCGACGCCGAGGAACAGCGCGAGCACCGCCCACAGCAGGTTGCCGTCCACCTCGCCGTCGCGGAACGCCGGCAGCACCACGTGGTCGGTCGCCCACCCGAGCACCCAGGCGTCCGCGACGGTCAGCGCGCCGAAGAGGAGGCTGCCGAGGGTGGAGAGGGTGAAGATCCAGGGCTCACGCTTGATCGCCACCCAGAGGACGCCGAACCCCGCCCACGTCGTCCCGCTGTCGCTTCGCTCGTCCGCCACCCGGCCCTGCTCCTCCTTTGTCCCCGGTCGCAACCGGGCAAGAGGGACAGCCTATTCCCCGGCACGGGATCGATCGGCATCCAGGTTGCGGGCTTCCGCCCACGGGAAGCCGATCTGCGGTATACGTGACGCGCGCACCGAACGACGGGTGCGCCCCGCTCCCCTCCGAGGAGGCGCCATGCGCGCTCGCCGAGTCCTGCCCACCGCGATCACGCTGGCGCTCGCCGCCGTGACGCTGCCACCGCTGGTCGGGCCGGCACCGCCGGCGACGGCCGACGAGGACGCGCAGTGCACGGCCGTCGGCACCCGCATCACCTGCGTCTACGACGACCCGGCCACGGTCACCGTGTTCCCGGCACCGGACGCGCCGTCGATGCGGGTCGTCGTCGAGGGCGGCGCCGGTGCGCCCGGGATGCGCGACGGGGTCCCGACCTCCGCGGGCGGAGCCGGGGCCGTCGTCACGCACGACATCCAGATCGACCCGGCTGGAACCGTCGCGCCGGGCACGTCCCTCAGGCTCAACATCGGCGGCAACGCCGACGGCCGCTTGGGCGGTGGCTTCGGCGGCGGCCACGGAGGGGGCTCGGGCGACACCTACGGCGGTGGCGGCGGCGGAGTGTCGTCGGTCGAGGTCGCGTCGACCTTCGAGGTGCTGGTCGCCGCAGCGGGCGGCGGGGGGCGGCGGCGTGACAGCCGACCACGAAGGGGGCGACGGCGGCGACGCCGGCACTGACGACCGGGACGGCGCCGATGGCGGCAGCGCGATCGTCGACGGCCAGGGTGGCGGTGCCGGCAGCGACCTGGGCGGCAACGGCGGGTCCCCCGGCGTCGGGACGTCCCCTCAACGGGCTGCCCGGCAACAACGCGGACTCCACGGGTGCGGGCGCGGACGGGGTCTCCGGAGCAGCCGGTGGTCACAGCGGCGGCGGAGGCGGCGGCTGGACGCCGATCGGGCGCGGTGGCGGCGGCTCGGGCGGCTCCGGCGGCAGCGACAACGGGGAGTCCGGCGACGGCGGCGGAGGCGGAGCCGGTTCGTCGTACCCCACGACCGCCTCGGTCACCAGCGGCACCGGCGACCCGCGGGTGGTGATCAGCTGGGACGAGGCGCGGCCGCAGACGATGCTGATGGACTACCCGCGGCCATGGCTGCTCGGCGGCAAGGCGCGCTTCGCCTACGCCTCGAGCCACCCCGACACCTCCTTTGCGTGCGCGGTCGACGGGCGCCCGCTCGAGTGCGGCGCCGACGGCGTGAGGCTCCCGGTCGGCAAGCCGGGCAGCCACGTCTTCAGCGTCGCCGCCACCGAGCCGACGTGGGGCATCCCCGACACCACTCCCGCGAAGGCGGTCTGGACCGTCCCGCACGACGACAGGGTGTTCAAGCGGTCGCGCGGCTGGGTGCGCAAGCAGGTGGCGAGGGGCTACCGCGGCAGCGCTCTGACCGCCCGGCGCAAGGGCGCGACGCTGACCTACCAGGTCCGCGGCGCTCGCGAGCTCGTGCTGGTCGCGTCGACGTCAGGCCGGTCGGGCACGGTCGTCGTTCGGCTCGGCAACCGGGTGCTCCAGCGGGTCTCCCTCGACCTCGGCCACCCGCGGACCACGCACCGCCAGCTGTTCCGTCTCGGCAGGTGGAAGAAGGCCCGCTCCGGGCGGCTCACCATCACCACCACGAGCAGGCAGCCGGTGACCATCGACGGGATCGGCGTCCGGACCCGCTGAGGTCCCGGGAGTCAGGTGAACGGGACCGGGTTGGGTACTGCCCTGTCGTGACCGCACTGTCCTCGACCGCGCCCGAGCGCACCGCCGCCCCACCTCCCGCCCCCCGGCGGCCTGACCCGCGCGCAGGTGATCGCGCTCGGCGAGGAGCTCGACGCCCTGCGCCAGGAGGTCCTGGACAGCCGCGGCGAGCGAGACGCGGCGTACATCCGGCGGGTGATCGCCGTGCAACGGGCCCTCGAGCTCGGCAGCCGGGTCGTGCTCCTCGGCAGCCGCAACAAGGCGGCGTGGCTGGTCGGCACGGTCGGGCTCTCGCTCGCGAAGATCCTCGACAACATGGAGATCGGGCACAACGTCCTCCACGGCCAGTGGGACTGGATGCGCGACCCCAAGATCCACTCCGCCACCTGGGAGTGGGACCACGCCTCGCCGCCCGAGCAGTGGCAGCGGGCGCACAACCAGGTGCACCACACGTTCACCAACATCGTCGGCCACGACAACGACCTCGGCTACGGGATCATGCGCGTCGACGAGGCGCAGGAGTGGCGGCCCCGTCACCTGGTGCAGCCGGTGTGGAACCTGGTCACCGCCTGCATCTTCGAGTGGGGCATCGCGATGTACGACCTCGACCTCGGCGACCACCTCCGCGAGAAGCGGAAGATGTCGCCGGCGAAGCGGAAGGAGCTGCGGAAGACGCTGAAGCGCGCGGCCAAGCAGGTCGCGAAGGACTACGTCGTCTGGCCGGCGCTCTCGCTCCGCTCGTGGCGCTCGACCCTGGCCGCAGGTGCCGTCGCCAACCTGACCCGCAACCTGTGGTCGCACTCGGTGATCATGTGCGGTCACTTCCCCGAGGGGGTCGAGGTGTTCGAGCTCGACGAGCTCGACCCGACCGAGGAGCGCGGTGACTGGTACCTGCGCCAGATGCTCGGCTCGGCCGACATCTCCGGATCGAGGCTGATGCACGTCCTCACCGGCAACCTCTCCCACCAGATCGAGCACCACCTCTTCCCCGACCTGCCGAGCAACCGGTACGGCGAGATCGCGCCCAAGGTGCGCGCGGTCTTCGAGAAGTACGGCCTCGCCTACTGCTCCCGGCCGCTCGTCCCGCAGGTCTACTCCGCCTGGCACAAGGTGGTGCGGCTCTCCCTCCCCAACGGGTGGCTCGAGGAGACCAACCGCCGCAACCTGCTCCCCCCAGCTCGGGAAGCTGCTCAGGCCGGCGGCGGCGTAGGCCCCCGGCGCCCCGCGCGCGGCGCGGTGCGTGCCGCGCCGCGCGCGAGAACCGGCTACCGCCGCTTCACCTTCGCCCGCACCTTCGTCGTGGCACCCGGCTCGACGAGCGCGGAGCCGCGGTGGGTGACGACCAGGGTGTGCCTGCCGGCGCCCAGCCGCGCCAGGCGCACGCGGGCCTTGCCGTTGGCCGCCACCCGCGCCGTGCCGACCTTGCGGCCGCCGTCGGTGACCACGACCTTGCCGCCGGGCGCGGTGAAGCCGGGAGCGCGCACCGTGACCACGAGCGTGCCGCGCTTGGCGGCGGTCAGCTTCCGGGGCCGCAGGGTGGCGCTGACCCGGGCGACGGCCCGCTCGACGGTGAGCCGGGCGGTGTCGCTCGACGCCAGCATCCCGGGGCCGCCGTCGTAGCTGACCGAGAGCGTGTGCACGCCCGGCCGCAGGGCCCGCGGCGCGACGGTGATGGTCGCGACCGACATGCCGGGCACGTCACCGTCGGCGACCAGCGAGCCGCTGCCGAGCGAGGTGGAGCCGGCACGCAGCACGACCGTGCCCTCGGGCGCCGCGGCGCCCGACCCGAAGACGACCGCGCGCACGGTCGTGCGGGCCCCGTAACGCACCGAGGAGTCGGCGAGGGTCGCGACGGTCGCCGACACCGCCGCCGCGACGGTCAGCGTGAACGACGTCGTGATGTCGGTGCCCGCGCCGTTGCCGGCCTCCACCGTCACGGGGAAGGAGCCGGCCGCGGTCGGGATGCCCGCGATCAGTCCTGTCTCGGCATCGAGGCTCAGGCCGGCGGGCAGCGCGCCGTCGGTGACGGCGTACGTCGGCGCGGGGTGACCGGTCGCCTCGACGGCGAACTCGTAGGGGGACGCCCACGTGGCCCGCCGGCGGCTCGCCGCTGGTGAACACCGGTCCGGCGAGCACGTCGAGGACGACGTCGAGCCCGGTCGCACCGGCAGGGTTGCGCGCCTCGACCGTGAAGGCGCTCGCTCCGCGCTCGGTCGGGACACCGGAGATCGCGCCGGTCTCGGCGTCGAGGGTCAGGCCGTCCGGCAGGTCGCCGTCGGTGACGGCGTACGTCGGCGCGGGGCGGCCGGTGGCGGTGAGCTGGTAGGAGTACGGCTCACCGAGCGAGGCCGCCTCGGGTGCCGGGCTCGTGAACTCGGGGGCGCCGGCCTCGACCAGCGGCGCCAGCGGCACCGCCGCGGCCAGCGCCTGCTGGCCCAGCGTGTTGACGTGCAGCCCGTCGAGGTCGTACGCCGGGCGGATGATGTTGGGGTTGCCCGGGTCGCGCAGCGCGGCGTCGAAGTCGACGACCCCGTCGCAGGTGCCCGAGCAGTCCCCCGCCCGCGCGGATGAACGCGTTGATCTCGCTGCGCCGCTGGTTCTGGAAGAACGTGTAGCCGGGCCGCGGCGTCACCGGGGGTGACGAACACGTCGATGCCGGCGGCGCGCAGCTCGGCGAAGGTGGCGCGCATGCTCGACGTCAGCGCCTCCGCGCTGCAGCCGCTGCCGTTGTTGAGGTTGGCGAGGTCGTTGGTGCCGTAGTAGTAGATGAGCGCGGTGACGCCGGTCAGCTCGAGCACGTCGCGGCTCAACCGGGACACGCCGTCGATGCCGCCGGAGCCGCAGGCCGGGGACGCCGTGGTGCCTGCGATGCCGGCGTTGACGATCGCCAGCTGGCTGTCGGCGGGCAGCTCGGACTGGATGCGGCGCGAGACGATGTCGGTCCAGCGCATGTAGGGGTTGGGCTCGGAGCAGCCGGGGCCGCAGCTCTCCGACCCGTTGCCGTCGACGACCGAGCTGCCGTAGGTGACGACGGTGCCGGCGAGGTCCTCGTTGTGGACGTCGATCGCGCCGACGATGTAGCTCCAGCCGTGGGTCTCGTTGAACGGCGCGGCCGACTCCGACAGCGTGTGGTTGCCGCCGCCGTTGGGCGCGAACCAGTTCGTGCGGCCGGCGCGGTCGTGCAGCGTCGTCACCGTGGCGTTCTGCAGGTAGAGCGACACCATGAGGTCGTCCTGCGCCTCGACGGTGTAGTCGAGCGGGTCGCTCCACACCATGCCGCCGGCGGGGATCGTGATGCTCGGGCTGCCGTTGAACATCACCGTCTCGAGCGAGCCCGGCACCACGGCGGCGCCGGTGCCGGCGAGACCGACGGTCGTCTGGTCCACCACCATCGGCGCGTTGCCGAAGGAGTTCTCCAACCGCAGCCGGATCTTGTCACCGCCCTGGCTCAGCCGGCTGACCTGGCGGAGGGTCCGGTTGGTGAAGGTCAGGCCGGACCGGCGCTGGATCGACTGGGTCCACGCCGTGAACCAGTGCTCGTCGTCCGCGCTGTGATCCTCGGCCGCGGCCGATGCGGCCGCGGCCGAGGGGGGCCGATGCGGTGGGCGCCGCCGCGGTCGGCGGCGCGGTCAGGCCGCCGACGGCGAGGCCTCCGGTCAGGGTCGCCACCAGCACTGCTGCTGCTCGACGGAGTCTCATCACTGAGCCTTTCTCGCGCCCCGCGCGGCAGCAGCCGGCGGGCACGGGACGGGTCCGGTCGGGATCGGCACGGACCAGGGAGGGCAGGGTCGGGTCGCCGGCGCTCAGACCTCGCAGCCTGCCCTCGACATCGTCGAACAGCGTGGAACAGTGACGGCCGGCACACTCAACCGACTCGCTGCGGACGTGTCAAGGGCGACGCCGCCAGGTGGTACGGCGCCCCGCCGTACGGCAGTCTTCGGGCATGCACTTCGTCGGTGTCGACCTCGCATGGGGCGACCGCAGGCCCACCGGCATTGCCGTCCTCGACGCCGACGGCCACCTGGTGCACGTGTCGGCCGCGCAGACCGACGACGAGGTGGTCGACGCGATCGCGCCCTACACCGACGGGGACTGCCTGGTCGCGATCGACGCACCCCCTGGTGGTGGCCAACCCGACCGGCAGCCGGCCCGCGGAGGCAGCGCTCAACAAGGACTTCGCCCGGTTCGACGCCGGCGCACACCCGTCCAACACCGGCAAGCCGGAGTTCCGCGACCAGCCGCGCGGGGCCCGGATCGCGGCGCGGCTCGGCCTCGACATCGACCCCCGGTCCAACCGGCCGCGCCGGGCGATCGAGGTCTACCCGCACCCCGCGACGATCGCGCTGTTCCACCTCGGGCGGACGCTGAAGTACAAGCACAAGTCCGGCCGCGACCTCGAGCAGCTGCGCGCCGAGCTGCTCGTGCTGGTCGGCCTGCTCGAGGGGCTCGCCACCGCCGATCCCCCGCTCCTGGTCGACGGCCGGCCGCAGGAGCCCGGCGGACCGCGGCCCTGGCGGCTGCTGCGCACCGCGGTCGAGCGGGCGGGCCGCAAGAGCGAGCTGCGGGCGGTCGAGGACCAGGTCGACGCCGTCGTCTGCGCCTACATCGGGCTCTTCGCCACCCGGCGACCCGACCTCACCACGACGTACGGGGACCTCCAGACCGGCTACATCGTCACCCCGGCCCTCCCCCACGACCTGGTGCCGACGCCGCGCGGCAGGGGCACGCAGCCCGAGGCCCGGGACCCAGGCGCGGCGGTGCGGGAGTACGCCGAGCGCCACCCCGAGCTGCGGCGGGCCGCCGACCTGTTCGTGGAGCTGGTGACGTCGGTCCTCGACGACGCCGGCATCAACTACCTGACGGTCAGCGGCCGCGCGAAGTCGATCGCGTCGTTCGCCGCCAAGGCCGCGCGCACCGTCGACGGCCGGCCGACCTACGCCGACCCGCTCACCGAGATCACCGACCAGATCGGTGTTCGGGTCATCACCTACGTGCACAGCGACGTGCAGGCAGTGGTCGACCTGCTCGACGACCAGGTCGTCGTGCACGACGACCGCGACCTCGGCCAGGAGACGGCGAGCGAGGGCCGGTTCGGCTACGCCAGCCGCCACCTGCTGGTGAGCCTCGACGAGGAGCAGGAGACCGAGCCGGCGTACGACGTGCTGCGCGGCCACACCGCTCAGGTGCAGATCCGCACGGTGCTGCAGCACGCGTGGGCGGAGTTCGAGCACGACATCCGCTACAAGGGGTCGCTGCCGGCGGAGCACCGGCCGGAGTTCGACCGCCGGTTCACCCTCGCCGCCGGGCTGCTCGAGCTCGCCGACCGCGAGTTCTCCAAGATCCGCGACCGGCTCCGCGAAGGCGCCCCCGGCTCCGGGCCCGAGCCGGAGGACGACGACCCGCGGATCCACCCGCGGGAGCTCGCGGCGTTCCTCGCCGGGCAGTACGCCGACGCCGGCTGGTCGCGCACCGACCACTACGCCTGGATCGCCGGCGTCGTCCTCGAGCTCGGCATCACCTCCCTCGCCCAGCTCGGCGAGACCCTGCGCTCGGTCGACACCGCCACCGCTGATGGAGCGGATGGACTACCGCTACCCGCCCGGCGCCGTCCGCCGCCTCGACGACGCCCTGCTCTGGACCTACGGCGACACCTACGTCGACCTGCGCGCCAACGCGCACCGGGCGGGGGCTGCTGCGGGCGAGGTTGGCGAAGATGCGCGGCGAGGGGTGACTCGGTCGGCGCACTTCCGCGTCGGTCGTCAGTGGTCGCCCGGCAGCCGTCGCGCCTGGTCGACCCACGACCTGAGCTGGTCCTCGTCGAGGTCGTCGTCCTCGTGGAGGTCGAGGTAGCGCACACGCGGGTGCTTCGACTCCTTCGGCGGGACCGGGTCGAGCTCGGCTCCGTTGAGGAGCTGGACCTGCACGTACTTCGTGTAGCAGCGGAACGACAGGAACCAGCCGTTGTCGTCGGTGCCGTAGAACGGCTGGTTCCACTTCACGGCCTTGCGCAGGTCGGGCGTCGCCTCGGTGACGATCCGGTCGAGGCGCTTGCCGACGCTGCTCTTCCACCCCGGCATGGCCGCGATGTAGTCCTGGACGGGGCCGTCGCCATCGCCCTTGGGGATCTGAGGATTGCCGCCGGAGAGCAGCTTGGGTGCGGTGTCGCTGTCCTTCGCCATCACGCGCTCCAGACGAAGCCGTCGGGGTCGGTGAACGAGCCTGCGTCGCCGTGGATGACGAGGCGCGCGGGATCGGTCCCGTCCGCCGACACACCGACGGCCTTGGCGAGGTCACCCGGCTTGTTGAGGGTGAGCGTGACCGGACCGGTGTCGAGCTCGGCGTACTTGCGGCCGAAGCTCTTGGCGACGGTGAAGCCGCGGTCGGCGTAGAAGCGTTTGGTCGCGGCCACGTCGGCGACGCCGAGCTGGAGCACGACGTCGTCGACCCGCCCCGTGGCCGGCGCGGTGTCCTTCTTCGACGACGACGCCACGGTGCAGACGGTGCCGTCGGGCGCCTGGAACGCCGCGCCGTAGCCCCACAGCGACTTCTTGGCCGGCTTGAGGGACGTGGCGCCGGCGTTCAAGGCCCGCTCCACGAGCATGTCGACGTCGCCCGGCTGGGCGAGGACGAAGGAGAGGGTGAACCCCTCGAAGCCGGTCGGTGCGGTCTCCGCGGCCCGGACCCGGACCAGGCCACTCACGCCGAGTGCGGCGTAGAACGCCTCCGCCGCCGCCAGGTCCGCCGCGCCGAGATCCAAGTGGTCGATGACAGGCATCGGTTCCAACGTAACCAGCGATCGGGGTGCAGGCCAAGCCCCTCGGCGAGCCGGCTGGGGATCGGCATCGGCGCTGCAGGGTCTGGCCGTCGCCCGCCGGGCCCCGAGGAGGGACAGGCGCAGCGCACGCGAGACGTCATACGAATCGTGGGCTATAGCCCCCGATTCGTATGACGTCCTCGGCTACACCGTCCGTGGGAGCGCTCACGACGTCGGACCGCCCTCCTCGTGGCTCGGGCAGTCGGAGTTGCTGCAGACTCGCTCGTCCACCGTGGGGTCGGCATCGCCGACCACGCCGTCGGGGTGCACCGACAGGCTCGCTGCCCGAGGCGTCCGGCACCTCACGCGCCTGCAGCTTCACCTCGGAGCCGCAGACCTGGCACGGCTTGTTGTCGAAGTACATGGGCGCATCCTCCCCCAGGAGGAACTCCGACGGCGCCGAGCCTGCCCGTTTCGGCGCTCACGAGTCGCCGCGGTCCGCCGGCTCGAGGAACGCAGCGGTGTCGTAGTAGGTGGCGAACCGGGTGACCCGGCCGTCGTCGTCGAGGTCGAGCAGGGAGACGCCGGAGTAGCTGACGTCGCGTCCGGTGCTCAGCCGGCCGGTCGAGTGCCACTCGAGCCAGGCGGCGCGGGGCGCCTCGCGGACGGTGTCGAAATCAGTGCTGATCTCGTCGAACTGGTCGAGGTAGGCCTGCCAGTACGCCGCCGGGTCGCTGGTCGACGAGCCGCGCGCGGCGACCTCGGGGCGGAGCAGCTCGGCGTCGTCGGCGAAGAGGCCGAGCAGGGGCGTCGGTGTCGCCGGAGGACTCCAGCTGCTGGAGGGCGGAGGCGAACTTCCGGGCGGGCGTGTCGTCGGCCATGAGGAGGCGGTGCCCGAGGTCGACGCCCGCAAACCCCCAGCGGCTCGACCCAGCCCCGCTCAGCGCCGCGGCGGCACCGGTACCCGGTCGAGGTCGCGTGCGGCGTGCACGTCGGGGTGGTGCAGCCGCGCCTCGGCCTCGAAGACCGACTCGTCGGGGTGGCGGCCGGAGTAGTGGGTCAGCACGAGGCGGCGTACGCCGGCCTCCCAGGCCAGCGTGCCGGCCTGGGCCGCCGTGAGGTGGGCGTACTTCTCGGCGAGGTCCTCCTCGGAGGCGAGGAACGTCGACTCGGTGACCAGCAGGTCGACGCCCTGCGCGAGCTCGCGGGCACCGGAGCACAGCCGCGTGTCCATCACGAACGCGAACGACTGTCCCGGCCGCGGCTCGCTGACCTCCTCGGCGGTGACCACCCGGCCGCCGACCTCCAGGCGCCCGGCCCGCGCCAGCTCGCCGACGGCCGGCCCCGCGATCCCCAGGGCGTCGAGCCGGTCGGACAGCATCCGCCGACCGTCCGGCTCCTGCAGGCGCCAGCCGTAGGCGTCGATCCGGTGGTCGAGGGCGCGTGCCTCGAGCGTCAACCCGGGCCAGCGGTCGACGACCCCATCGGCTGACACCGGGTGCTCCCGCACCTCCGGGGTCGCGGCGACCGCGCTGGCCCGCCGGAGCCGGTCGACGTACTCCTGTCCGGACGCCGGGTAGTAGAGGTCGACCGGCTGCCGGGCGCCGTCGAGCAGCATCCGCTGCAGCACGCCGGGCAGGCCGAGGCAGTGGTCGCCGTGCAGGTGGGTGATGCAGATCCGGGTGATGCTCCCCGCGGAGACGCCCGCCAGCGTGAGCTGCCGCTGCGTCCCCTCCCCGGGGTCGAACAGCACGACCTCGCGGTCCCACCGCAGCAGCGCACCGTGATGCGCGCGGGTCCTGGTCGGCACCTGCGACGCGGTGCCGAGGACGACGAGCTCGCGGACGGTCACCGGCGCCTAGTGGTAGGTGAAGCCGTGGAGGTGCGGCCGGCCGCCCTCGATGCCGACGTAGGAGAGCACGTAGTAGCGGCCCCGAGTGCTGCCGGCCATCGAGACCTCCACCGCCTGCGGCGCGTAGAGCGCCTCGCCGGCCCCGACAAAGCCCGAGCTCAGGCCGGGGGCGTCGAGCGCGAGGAGCGACGGGGTGCCGGTCGAGGCCCCGCCCCACATCGTGGCGAGCACGGCGCGACCGTCGGGAGCCACCGCGATGTCGGTGCCGTCCTCGAAGAGCGGGGGGTCGACGACCTTCACGAGCCGGCGCTTGCGCAGGTCGATCCGCGCGATCCGCCCTGGCGACTCGGTCATCGACGAGCTGACGTAGGCGGTGCGGCTGTCGCGGGTGATCGCGATGCCGTCGGGTGCGAACGGCAGGCGCAGCCGCTTCGCCAGCTTGAGCCGGCCCTTCTTGCGGACGCCGTGGATCAGCACGTAGTCGTCGACGGTGCGTGAGGTGGTCACCACCAGCTTGCCGTTGCGGGCGACCTCGACGTCGCCGCCCCACTCGGCCAACCGGTTGCGGCGCACCAGCTTCGGCTTGCGGGGCTTGACCAGCGACAGGGTCGCGATGCCCTTCCCCTTGCCGTGACCGCCGAGGACGAAGCCGTGCTTGACGAGCAGCATCCTGCCGTTCGGGGTGACGGCGATGTCGAAGGCGTGCGACGGGGCGAAGGCACCCCGCCGGAGCTGGCGGACCACCTTCGGGCGCTTGGCGGCGACGTTGACCACGAACAGCTGGTCGCCGTCGCTGAGCACGTACGCCGTGGTGCCGTCCTTGCTGAGCGCGACCTGCTCCCCGAAGGCCGCGGTGGTGCGACCGCCGAGCACCATCCGCGAACCATGCAGCTCGACGACCTGGAGGTAGTCGTCGGCGACGATGACCGCCCGCCGGCCCCGGCTGGCGATCGCCAGGTCGTTGGGGCCGTTGGTGGTGCGCGGCAGGGCGAGCGAGCCGAAGGTGAACAGCTGCGGGGCGTTCATCCCGCGCGGGGCGATCGGGTGGACGACCCGGTCCCGCGAGTCCTCCGCGTCCTCCGCACCCGCGGCGGTCATCGGGACCACCAGGAGCAACGCCACCACACCGACCAGCAACCGAAGCCGAGACCTCATGGCCGCAGAGCCTCCCACACCCCGGTGCCAGGGATGACGAGGCGCGCCCGCCGCCTCAGCGCACCGGGTGCCCGGCCTCCGACAGTGCCGTCTTGACCTCGGCCACCCGCACCTTGCCGAAGTGGAAGATCGTCGCCGCCAGCACGGCGTCCGCGCCCGCGTCGACCGCGGGCGGGAAGTGCTCGGCCGCACCGGCGCCGCCGGAGGCGATCACCGGGACGGTGACCTCGCGGCGCACGGCCTCGATCAGCTCGAGGTCGAAGCCGTCCTCGGTCCCGTCGGCGTCCATCGCGTTGAGCAGGATCTCGCCCGCACCGAGCTCGCAGGCCCGCGCCGCCCACGCGACCGCGTCGAGCCCGGCCGACTTCCGGCCGCCGTGGGTGGTGACCTCGAACCCGGAGTCGGTGCGGCCCTCCCCCGTCACCCGGCGGGCGTCGACCGACAGCACCAGCACCTGGTTGCCGAACCGGTCGGCGATCTCGGCGACCAGCTCGGGCCGCTGGATGGCGGCCGTGTTGACCGCCACCTTGTCGGCGCCGGCCCGCAGCAGCCGGTCGACGTCGGCCACCGACGAGACGCCGCCACCGACGGTCAGCGGGATGAACACCTGCTCCGCGGTCGCGGCGACGATCTCCATCGTCGTGGCGCGCCCCTCGTGGGAGGCGGAGATGTCGAGGAACGTCAGCTCGTCGGCGCCCTCGGCGTCGTAGGTGCGCGCCAGCTCGACCGGGTCACCGGCGTCGCGCAGCTCGCGGAAGTTGATCCCCTTGACGACCCGGCCGGCGTCGACGTCGAGGCACGGGATCACCCGCACCGCGAGGGTCACGCCGTGCCCTTGGTCAGCGCGAGCGCGTCCTCGAGCGTGAACTGCCCGGTGTAGAGCGCCGTCCCGGCGATGGCGCCCTCGACGCCCAGCGGCACCAGCTCCATCAGCGCCCGGATGTCGTCGAGCGTGGTCACGCCGCCGGACGCGACGACCGGCCGGTCGGTGGCGGCGCAGACGTCGCGGAGCAGCTGCAGGTTGGGGCCCTGCAGCATGCCGTCCTTGTTGACGTCGGTCACGACGTAGCGCGCGCAGCCCTCGGAGTCGAGCCGGGCCAGGGTCTCGTAGAGGTCGCCGCCCTCCCGGGTCCAGCCGCGCGCGGCCAGGGTGCGGCCCCGGACGTCGAGACCCACCGCAACGCGGTCGCCGTACGTCGCGATCGCGCGGGCGCACCACTCGGGCTGCTCGAGCGCGGCGGTGCCGATGTTGACCCGGCGGCAGCCGGTGGCCATCGCGGCCTCCAGCGACTCGTCGTCGCGGATGCCGCCGCTCATCTCCACCTTGATGTCGAGCCGGCCGACGATCTCGGCCTGGAACCGGCGGTTCTCGCCGGTGCCGAACGCGGCGTCGAGGTCGACCAGGTGCAGCCACTCCGCGCCGGCCTCCTGCCAGCGCATGGCCGCCTCCAGCGGGTCGCCGAACCGCTTCTCCGACCCGTTCACGCCCTGCACCAGCTGGACGGCCTGGCCGCCCTTGATGTCCACGGCGGGCAGGAGCTCGAGGTAGTCAGGCATGACCGTCGCTTTCAGAGGCTCGTGACCCAGTTGCGGAGCAGCTGGGCGCCGGCGTCGCCGGACTTCTCGGGGTGGAACTGGGTGGCGCTGAGGGGGCCGTTCTCGACGGCGGCGACGAACCGGTCGCCGCCGTGCTCGGCCCAGGTGACCAGCGGCTGGTGGGGAGTCCGGCGTGCGGTCGTTGGTGACCAGCGACCAGTCGCGGACGCCGTAGGAGTGGACGAAGTAGAACCGCTCGTCCTCGATGCCGGCGAACAGGCGGGTGCCGTCGGCGGCGTGGACGGTGTTCCACCCCATGTGCGGCACGACCGGGGCCTGGAGCCGCTCGACGACGCCGGGCCACTCGCCGCAACCCGCGGTCTCGACGCCGTGCTCGATCCCGCGCTCGAAGAGGATCTGCATGCCGACGCAGATGCCGAGCACCGGGCGACCGCCGGAGAGCCGGCGGGCGATCACCCGCTCGCCGCGGATCGCGCGGAGTCCGTTCATGCACGCCTCGAACGCGCCCACCCCGGGCACGACGAGGCCGTCGGCCTCCAGCGCCGTGTCGAGGTCGGCGGTCAGCGTGACGTCGCCGCCGGCGCGCTCGAACGCGCGCACGGCGGAGCGGAGGTTGCCCGAGCCGTAGTCGAGGACGACGACGCTGGGCTTGCGGTCAGCCACCGGTTACAGCGCACCCTTCGTGGACGGGACCCCCGGTCTCGCGGGGGTCGAGCGCGATCGCGTCGCGGAACGCGCGGGCGAACGCCTTGAACTGCGTCTCCACGATGTGGTGCGGCTCGCGCCCCGCCAGCACCCGCACGTGCAGGGCGATGTGGGCGTGGAAGGCGATCGTCTCGAAGACGTGCTTGGTCAGCGAGCCGAGGTAGGCCGGGGTGGTGCCGCCGAGCTGCACGTACTGCTGCCCCTCCGGCTCGCCGGTGTGGACGCAGTAGGGCCGGCCGGACACGTCGACCACGGCCTGCACCAGCGCCTCGTCGAGCGGCACCGTGGCGTCGCCGAACCGGCGGATGCCGACCTTGTCGCCGAGCGCCTGGCGCAGCGCCTGACCGAGCACGATCGCGGTGTCCTCGACCGTGTGGTGGGCGTCGATGTGCACGTCACCGTCGGTCTGGACGGTGAGGTCGACCAGACCGTGCCGGGCGAACGAGATCAGCATGTGGTCGTAGAACCCGACGCCGGTGGAGACGTCGTGGCGGCCGGTGCCGTCGAGGTCGACCTCGACGAGCACCTTCGACTCGCTGGTCTGCCGCTCGATCCGTGCGGTCCTGCTCATCACAGCTCCTTCATCACGTCGGTCAGGGCGTCCTCGAACGCCGCCATCTCCTCCGGCGTGCCGATCGACACGCGGAGCCAGCCGTCCGGGCCGGTCTCGCGGATCAGCACCCCGCGGTCGAGCAGGCCCTGCCAGACAGCATGCCGGTCGGCGAACGTGCCGAACAGGCAGAAGTTGGCGTCGCTGTCGGCCACCTGCAGCCCCTGGTCGCGCAGCCAGGCCACGGTCTTGTCGCGCTGGACGCGCAGCTCGTCGACCCGGCCGAGCAGCTCGGGGGCGTGCCGCAGCGCCGCGAGCGCGGCGGCCTGGGTGACCGCGGAGAGGTGGTGAGGGCAGCCGCACGACGTGGATCGCGTCGCAGATCGCCGGGTCGGCGGCGAGGTAGCCGAGCCGCAGGCCCGCCCCCGGCGAACGCCTTGCTCATCGTCCGCGTCACCACCAGGTTGCGGTGCACCGGCAACAGCTCGAGCGCGCTCGGCACGCCGGAGCGGCGGAACTCGCCGTACGCCTCGTCGACCACCACGACGCCGGCGTCGCCCACCGCCTCGCAGAGCGCCGTCACCGCCGTCTGCGGCAACGCGGTGCCGGTGGGGTTGTTGGGGCTCGGCAGCAGCACCACGCTCGGCCGCACCTCGGCGACCAGCTCTCGTGCGCGGTCGAGGTCGAGCGAGAAGTCCTCCTGGCGCCGCCCGGTGACCCACGCGGTGCTGGTGTCGCGGGCGTACTCGGGATACATCGAGTACGTCGGCGCGAAGCTCACCGCGGTCCGCCCCGGCCCGCCGAAGGCCTGGAGCAGCTGCAGCATCACCTCGTTGGACCCGTTGGCGGCCCACACCTGCGCCGGCTCGATCGTGCCGGGCACGTCGCCGGAGAGGTACGACGCCAGCGCGGTGCGCAGCGCGACGAGCTCGCGGTCGGGGGTACCGGTTGAGCGTCCGCGCCGCGTCCGCCACCGCGGCCGCGACGTCGGCGACACACTCCTCGGACGGCCCGTAGGGGTTCTCGTTGACGTTGAGCTGCACCGGCGCCACGTCGAGCGAGAGCTGGGGGAGCGCCGTAGGGCTCGATCCCCCGCAGCTCCTCCCGGACCGGGGGGCCAGCTCACGACTCGAACCTGATCGCGACCGACTGCCCGTGGCCGGGCAGGTCCTCGGCCTCGGCCAGCGTCACCACGTGGTCGCGCACGGCCGACAACCCCTCGCGGGTGTAGTCGACGACGTGCACCGCCTTGGTGAACGAGCGCACCGAGAGCCCGCTGCTGTGGCAGGCGCAGCCGCCGGTGGGCAGCACGTGGTTGGAGCCCGCGCAGTAGTCGCCGAGCGCGGTGGGCGCGAACGGGCCGATGAAGATCGCGCCGGCGTTGCGGATCCGCGCGGCCACCGCGTGCGCGTCGCGGGTCTGGATCTCGAGGTGCTCCGACGCGTAGGCGTTGGCGACGTCGACGCCCTGGTCGAGGTCGGCGACCAGCACGATGCCCGACTGCGACCCGGCCAGCGCCGTGCGCACCCGCTCGGCGTGCTTGGTGGCCGGGACCTGCCGCTCCAGCTCGGCCTCCACCGCGTCGGCGAGCTCGACCGAGTCGGTGATCAGCACCGCCGCGGCGAGCGGGTCGTGCTCGGCCTCGGAGACCAGGTCGGCGGCGACATAGACCGGGTCGGCACTGTCGTCGGCGAGGATCGCCACCTCGGTCGGACCCGCCTCGGAGTCGATGCCGACGAGGCCCTTGAGGATCCGCTTGGCGGTGACGACGTAGATGTTGCCCGGGCCGGTGACCAGGTCGACCCGGCGACAGGGCCCGACGCCGTAGGCGAACATGGCGATCGCCTGCGCGCCGCCGACGGCGTAGACCTCGTCGACGCCGAGCAGCGCGCACGCGGCCAGGATCGTCGGGTGGACGGAGCCGCCGAAGTCCTTCTGCGGCGGGCTGGCGAGCGCGATCGAGCCGACCCCGGCGACCTGGGCCGGGACGACGTTCATCAGCACCGTGGACACCAGCGGCGCGAGGCCGCCGGGCACGTAGAGACCCACCCGGTCGACCGGCACCTTGCGCTGCACCACCCGCGCACCCGGCGCGACGTCGGTGACCACGTCGGCCTCGAGCTCGCGCTCGCTGGCCGCCCGGAGCCGCGCGATCGACTCCTCCAGCCCGGCCCGTACGTCGGGGTCGAGCTGCTCGAGGGCGGCCGTCATCGCCTCCGGGGCGACCCGGAGGTCGTCGACGCGCACGCCGTCGAACCGCTCCCCCAGCTCGCGGATCGCGTCGACGCCGCGGGTCCGGACCTCCTCGCAGATCGCATGCACCGCCGGCACCGCGGCTTCGACGTCGAAGTCGGCGCGGGGGCACGGCTGCGCGGTAGTCGACCCGTGCCGGGTCGGCGTCACGCAGGTCGATGCGACGGATGAGGGCCATGGCCCGATTCTACGGCCGGGCCTCGGTTTCCCCCGCCTCGCCGACGACCGGTGGACGAGGCCCGCGGTGCGCCGCACTAGTGTCGACCGTGTGACGGCACAGCTCCCGATGTTCCCGCTGAGCACGGTGGTGTTCCCGGGCGTGAGCGTGCCGCTGCACGTCTTCGAGGACCGCTACCGCGCGCTGGTGCACCACCTCCTGCGGGTCGACGACCCGGCCGAGCGCCTGTTCGGCTCGGTGGCGATCCGCGAGGGTTACGAGGTGGGCGACCACGGAGCCCAGTCGCTGTTCCGTGTCGGGGTCCGGCTCCAGCTCACCGACGTCGAGGCCCACGCCGACGGCACGTTCGATGTGGTGGCGGTCGGTCGCGACCGGATCCGCCTCGACCGGCTGCTCCCGGGCGACCAGTTCCCGCTCGGCGAGGTCGCCGACCTGCCGGAGCCCGAGGCGCGGGTGCCGGCCGAGCTGGTCGAGCGGGCACGGGCGACGTTCACGGCCTACCGGGCCACGCTGGCCCAGATCGCCACCGACCCCTACGACGGCGCGCTGCCGGCCGACCCGACGTACCTCTCCTGGGTGCTCGCCGCGTCCGCGCCGCTGCCGATGGCGGAGCGGCAGCAGCTGCTCGAGGCGTCCGACGCGGCCGAGCGCCTCGCGCTCGTCGTCGAGCAGCTGCGGGAGGAGCTGCAGGCGATGAACGTGATCACCTCGCTGCCCGCGACCGAGGTGGCCCGCACCCGCTGGTCGCCCAACTAGGCACCGGGCTGGTCAGAGGGCCGATGGCGAAGAAGAAGTCGGCGGGCGGGACGCCCGCGACCACCGTCCTGACGGCGGCCGGCGTGGCGTTCACCGTCCAGGAGTACGAGCACGACCCGCGGTCGGAGTCCTACGGCGAGGAGGCGGCCGCGGCGATCGGCGTCGACCCCGCCCGGGTGTTCAAGACCCTGCTGGCCGACGTCGACGGCCGGCTCACGGTCGCCGTCGTGCCGGTGTCGGGCCAGCTCGACCTCAAGGCGCTCGCGAAGGCGGCGGGCGGCCGGCGCGCGGTGATGGCCGACCCACAGGCGGCCGAGCGCGCGACCGGCTACGTCGTCGGCGGCATCTCGCCGCTCGGCCAGAAGCGCGCGCATCCCACCGTGGTCGACGACTCGGCGCTCGACTGGCCGACGGTGTGCGTCTCGGCCGGGCGCCGCGGGCTCGAGGTCGAGCTCGCGCCGACCGACCTGGTGCGGCTCACGCGGGCGGTGACGGCTCCGATCCGCCGGGCCTGAGCCAGCCGCCGCCGGCCTCCCGGCGGCGCACGTTCTCGGCGCTGTTGACCAGCAGGGTCGCGGCCAGCCAGGCCACGAGACCGCCGAGCGACCAGCACAGGTAGGGCGTCCAGCCGTCGACCTGCATCGACGACGGCAGCTCCGCGCCGACGCCCTTCTCCGCCGCCAGGCCCTGCGGGTCCGGCGGGCCGAGCGCCGTGCCGACGACGAAGGTGACGGCGGCCGCGACGGCGGTGGCGAGCAGGAGACCGGCCAGTGCCGCCAGGGCCCGGCGGCGCCCCGTGACCGCGGCGACGACGCCCAGCAGGACGCCCCCGACCAACCCGACGACGGCGTACTGCGCCGTGCCGGCGAAGACCTGCGCCTGGCCCGGGTCCCACGGGAACGGCAGCCACACCACGCCGTCCTCCGTCTCGAACACCCGGCCCGGACGAGCCGGCGACCACCACGCGTGCCAGGCCCAGCCGCCGACCACGCCGAGCAGGCCGCCCAGCCCGACCAGGCCGGCGGGCAGCAGCAGCCGGCGGCCGGACCGCTCCGCCTCCGCCGGAGGTGCGTCGGCCACGACGGGCTGGCTCATCCGGCGAGGCACCCGGGCCCGAGCAGCTGCTTGAGGTCGGCGAAGAGAGCGGGGCTCGGCGACACCCGCAGGCCGTCGTCGAGCTTCATCAGCCGCGTGTTCTCCCGGGTGAGAAGCCGCAGCCGGACCTCGGTGAGCCCCGGGTGGGTGCGGAGCACCTCCTTGAGCCCGGCCACGACCGGGGCGGTGCAGCGCGTAGAGGGCAGACTGATCACGACCGGGCCGTCGCTGCCGCGGTCGAGGTCGGGCACGGTGACCTCCATCGCGTGCAGCTCCGGCTGCTCCTTGCTGCGCGAGAGGCGACCCTTGACGGTCACGATCGCGTCGGGCACCAGCATCGTGCCCGCCAGCTGGTAGGCGCTCGGGAACAGCAGCACGTCGATGGCGCCCTCGAGGTCCTCGAGCGAGATCATCGCCCAGGGGTCGCCCTTCTTGGTGATCTTGCGCTGCACCGAGGTGATCAGCCCGCTGACCGTGATCACCGCGCCGTCGGGCCGCTCGGTGCCCTCGGTGTCGGCCATCAGCTCGCCGATCGTGCAGTCGGCGCTGTTGGCGAGGACGTGCTCGAGCCCGAGCAGCGGGTGGTCGGAGACGTAGAGGCCGAGCATGTCGCGCTCGTGGCCGAGCAGGGTGGTCTTGTCCCACTCGTCGATGTCGGGGATGGTCACGCTCACCCCGAAGTCCGCACCGTCCATGTCGTCGAGCCCGGCGAAGAGCGAGTCCTGCCCGATCGCCTCGTTGCGCTTGATGTCGACGTACTGGTCGACCGCCGTCTCGTGGATCGCCAGCAGCGCGCGCCGCCGGTGCTTGAGGTCGTCGAACGCGCCGGCCTTGATCAGCGACTCGATCACCCGCTTGTTGCACACCAGCGCGGGCACCTTGTCGAGGAAGTCGTTGAACGACTCGTAGCGACCCTTCTCCTCCCGCGCGGCGACGACCTGGTCGACGACGTTGGCACCGACGTTGCGGACGGCGGTCAGGCCGAAGCGGATGTCGGTGCCGACCGGCGTGAAGTTCTTGGCCGACTCGTTGACGTCGGGCGGCAGCACCTGGATCTTCAGGCGACGGCACTCGTTGAGGTAGACCGCCATCTTGTCCTTGTCGTCCTTCACCGACGTGAGGAGCGCCGCCATGTACTCGGCGGTGTAGTTGGCCTTGAGGTACGCCGTCCAGTAGGACACGACGCCGTAGGCCGCGGAGTGCGCCTTGTTGAACGCGTAGTCGGAGAACGGGAGCAGGATCTCCCAGAGGGTGCGGACGGCGTCCTTGGAGTAGCCGCGCTCGAGCATGCCGCCCTCGAAGCCGGCGTACTGCTTGTCGAGCTCCTCCTTCTTCTTCTTGCCCATCGCCCGGCGCAGGTTGTCGGCCTGTCCCAGCGTGAAGCCCGCCAGGACCTGGGCGATCGCCATCACCTGCTCCTGGTAGACGATCAGGCCGTAGGTCTCGCCGAGGATCGGCTCCAGCGCCTCCGCCAGCTCGGGGTGGATCGGCTCGATCGGCTCGCGGCCGTTCTTGCGGCGGGCGTACTTGTTGTGGGAGTCGGCGCCCATCGGCCCCGGGCGGTAGAGCGCACCGACCGCGGAGATGTCGGCGAACTTGTCGGGCCGCATGCTGCGCAGCAGCGCCCGCATCGGGCCGCCGTCGAGCTGGAAGACGCCGAGTGTGTCGCCGGCCGAGAGCAGGTCGTAGGTGGCGGGGTCGTCGAACGGCAGGTCCTCGAGCACCACCTCCTCGCCCCGGTTGGCGCGGATGTTGTCGAGCGCGTCGTCGAGGACCGTGAGGTTGCGGAGGCCGAGGAAGTCCATCTTGACCAGCCCGAGCGACTCGCACATCGGGTAGTCGAACTGGGTGATGATCGCGCCGTCCTGCTCGCGCTTCATGATCGGGACGATGTCGACCAGCGGCTCGCTCGACATGATGACGCCCGCCGCGTGCACGCCCCACTGCCGGATCTGCCCCTCGAGGCCGAGGGCGGTCTGGTAGATCTCGCGGACCGTGGGGTCCTTGTCGTAGAGCTCGCGGAACTCGGCGCCGTCGCCGAACCGCTTGTGGCCGTCGTCGAAGATGTCCTTGAGCGGCACGCCCTTGCCCATGACGTCGGGCGGGAGCGCCTTGGTGATCTGGTCGCCGACGGCGAACCCGTGGTCGAGCACCCGGGCGGCGTCCTTGATCGCCTGCTTGGCCTTGATCCGGCCGAAGGTGGCGATGTAGGAGACCCGGTCGCTGCCGTACTTCTCGCTGACGTACTGGATGACCTCGGTGCGCCGACGCTCGTCGAAGTCGATGTCGAAGTCGGGCATCGACGGGCGCTCGGGGTTGAGGAACCGCTCGAAGATCAGGCCGTGCTCGAGCGGGCACAGGTCGGTGATCCGCAGGGCGTACGCCGCGATCGACCCGGCGCCCGAGCCACGCCCGGGGCCGACCCGGATGCCGTTGCTCTTGGCCCAGTTGATGAAGTCGGCGACCACGAGGTAGTAGCCGCAGTAGCCCTTCTGGGAGATGACCGCGAGCTCCATGTCGACCCGGTCGCGGACCTCCTGGGTCAGCCGGTCGCCGGGGTAGCGCGACTCGATGCCACGCCACACCTCCTTGACGAACCACGACTCCTCGGTCTCCCCCCGCCGGCACGTCGGCGCGGGCCATGTAGCCGCCGGTCGACTCGTTGAACTCGACCTCGCACCGCTCGGCGATCAGCAGCGTGTTGTCGCACGCCTCCCGCAGGCCGTTGTGGTCGCCCCACAGCTCGCGCATCTCGGCCGCGGACTTGATGTAGTAGCCGGTGCCCTCGAACGCGAACCGGCGCCCGCCCTTGCTGTACGGCGGCTCGGAGAGCCGGCTGCCCGACTGCACGCAGAGCAGCGCCTCGTGCGCCGCGGCGTCGCCGGGGTTGTTGTAGTGGCTGTCGTTGGTGGCGACGGGCGGGATGCCGAGCTGCTTGCCGAGCTTCAGCAGGTCGTCGCGGACCCGCTTCTCGATCGAGATGCCGTGGTCCATCAGCTCGAGGAAGACGTTGTCGCGCCCGAAGACGTCCTGCAGCTCGCCGGCCTCGCGGACCGCCTCGTCCCACTGCCCCAGCCGGAGCCGGGTCTGGATCGCGCCGCTGGGGCAGCCGGTGCTGACGATCAGGCCCTTGCTGTAGGTCTGGAGGAGCTCCTTGTCCATCCGGGGCTTGTAGAAGTACCCCTCGAGGCTGGACAGCGACGAGAGCCGGAAGAGGTTGTGCATCCCCTCGGTGCTCTCTGCCCACATGGTCATGTGGGTGTAGGCGCCGCCGCCCGAGACGTCGTCGCCGCCCTCCTCGGCGGTCTCGCCCTTGCCCCAGCGGACGCGGCGACGCTCGGAGCGGTGGGTGCCGGGGGTGACGTAGGCCTCGATGCCGATGATCGGCTTGACGCCGTGCTTGCGGGCCTTGGACCAGAAGTCGTAGGCACCGTGCAGGTTGCCGTGGTCGGTCATGGCGACGGCGGGCATGCCGAGCTCGCTGACCCGGCCGAACAGCCCGTCGAGCAGCGACGCCCCGTCGAGCATCGAGTACTCGGTGTGGACGTGCAGGTGGACGAAGTCCCCGTCCCCGGCTGCCGCGGCGCTCGAGCCTGCCATGTGCTGCTTCTGACTCCCTCACTCGGTGTGCGGACGGCGTGCGGCAGTGGCCGGAACGGCCGCGCCGGACGTCGGCGGGCGGGCCCGCGGGCTCACTGGGGGAAGGACCGCCAGCCTACGCGAACTCGGACCCGACGATAGGGAGACCCTCCGACAGTCCGGCCGGCCGGCTCAGGTGGTGCCGACCGCCACCACGAACCCGGCGGCGGCGAGGACCAGCAACCCCGCTGCGGGGGCCAGGAAACCGGCCAGGACCACCCACCGGTGGCGGGGGCTGAGCACGCCGGGGCGGCGGAACGCCCACCACGCGCCGACCGCCAGCCACATCAGCCCGAGCGGCACGAGCGGCAGCGACGCCGCGGCCCAGCGGGACCACAGGTCGCTGCGGTAGGCGGAGCGGGAGTCGGGGTCGGCGCGCACCGCATAGCTCTCCCCCGGGTCGCCGTCGTAGTAGAGCTCGGCACGGTACGCCGAGCCGCCCCCCGGCCGGCTCGAACGTACCGAGGCACTGCGCGCGCGTCGTCGTGCCGTCGTACTGCAGGTCGCGGCCGCAGGTCTTGGCGGCGAACGTGCCGGCCTCTCCGGACAGGCCGAAGGTGAGGGGCCAGCTCGGTGCGGCTGCCGAGGACGACGACCAGCAGCACGGCGAGCAGCGCACCGGCGAAGCCCAGGGCGGTCCGCCCTCGGGCGGCCTCGGCCGCGGCATCCTCCGGCGAGCCGGCGGCGCCGGTCGCTCCGGAGGACTCCGACCACGTGGTCATGCCCCCGAGTCTCCCGTCGCGAGCGCCGCGGCGGAGCGGTTTCGGCGAAGCCGTTGTCAGATCCCGGTCCGCCGGCCGGGCCACTCCATCCGGACGTCCGGTTCCCGCTCCTCGTTGCCCGACCCGTCGGTGTGCTCGCGCTCGACCAGCCCCCCGGCCGGCGTAGAACCTCCGCGCCGGCTCGTTCGTCTCGAACACCCACAGGCCGAAGCCGTGCGGGCGCCGCGCCTTCACCAGGTCGAGCAGGGCCGAGCCGATGCCGGTGCCCGCGTGCGCGGGGTGCACGTAGAGGTCGTCGAGCCACGTGGCCGTGAACCGGGCGTAGCCGACGACGCGCCCGGTCAGCCCGGTCAGCCCGGTCAGCCCGGTCGACTCCGCCAACTCCGCCACCCAGGTCTCGTCGGCGTCCACACGAGCGGCGCCGTCGAGCCGGCTCGCGAGCCAGGCGCGGACCTCCGGCTCGGGGTGCACCGACGGCGGCATCGGCGCAGCAGCGCGGGCCGCGAGGTGGACGTCGGCGACCGCGTCCGCGTCGGCCGGACCGGCCGGGCGCAGCACCAGGTCAGTGGCTGTCACGGATGACGTCGAGGGCGCTCTGGAGGTCGTCGGGGTACGACGACTCGTACTCGACGTGCTTGCCCGTGTCGGGGTGCTCGAACCCGAGCCGCACCGCGTGCAGCCACTGCCGGGTCAGCCCGAGCCTGCGGCCGAGGACGGGGTCGGCTCCGTAGGTGAGGTCGCCGCAGCAGGGGTGCTTGAGGGCCGCCATGTGCACCCGGATCTGGTGGGTGCGGCCGGTCTCGAGGTGGACCTCCAGGAGGCTGGCGAACCGGTGCGCCTCGAGCGTCTCGTAGTGCGTCACGCTCGCGCGTCCGCCCTCCATCACCGCGAACTTGTAGTCCGCGCCCGGGTGGCGGCCGATCGGCGCGTCGATGGTGCCGGACAGCGGGTCGGGGTGCCCCTGGACGAGGGCGTGGTAGGTCTTGTCGACGGTGCGCTGCCGGAAGGCGTTCTTGAGCAGCGAGTAGGCGTGCTCGGACTTGCAGATCACCATCACGCCCGACGTGCCGACGTCGAGCCGCTGGACGATGCCCTGCCGCTCCGACGCGCCGCTGGTGGCGATCCGGAACCCGGCGCCCGCCAGGTGGCCGACGACGGTCGGGCCGCGCCAGCCGGGCGAGGGGTGCACCGCGACGCCCACCGGCTTGTCGATCACGACGATGGAGTCGTCGTCGTGGATGATCTTGATGCCCTCGACCACCTCGGGCACCACCTCGAGCGGGTCGGCCTCGACGGGGATCTCGACGTCGAGCACCGAGCCGGGCAGCACCCGTTCGCTCTTGCTCACCGCCGCGCCGTCGAGGCGGACGTTGCCCGCGGCGATCAGCTCGGCCGCCCGGGAGCGGGAGAGCCCGAACAGCTGGGCCATGGCGACGTCGACCCGCTCGCCGTCGAGGCTGTCGGGCACGGGGAGGCTGCGGTGGTCGGCGGTGGTCACCGGTCGTCCTCCGCGGCGGCCGGGCCTCCCCCGTCGTCCTCGGCGGAGGCGCCGTCGGTGCCCGTCCCGTCGTCACCGGGCCGGTCGGGGGTCCCGCGGGTGCCGTCGAGGTGGACGCCGCGGAACACCTGGATCAGCACCACGGCGGCGCCGACGTTGATCGCGATGTCGGCGACGTTGAAGATCGGCCAGTTCGGCAGCTGGAGGAAGTCGATGACGTGACCGTGGAAGGCCTGCGGCTCCCTGACCAGCCGGTCGGTGAGGTTGCCGGTGATGCCGGCCAGCATCGCGCCCAGCCCGAACGCCCAGAACCGGTCGGCCAGGCCGCGACTCATCCACAGCACCACCACGGTGGCCGCGATGGCGAGGCAGGTGAGGACGACCGTGAAGTCGGTGCCGAGCGAGAAGGCGGCGCCGGGGTTGCGGGTCAGGTGCAGCTGCAGGAGCTCGCCGACGACCTGCACGTCACCGTCGGCGAGGTGCTCGACCGCGGCCCGCTTCGACAGCTGGTCGGCGGCGTAGAGCACGCCGGCGACGACCGCGAACAGCAGCCAGGTGCCCCGGCTGGCGAGCAGGCGGCGACGGCGTTCGTCCGGGGCGGTCTCGTGGTCTACCGGCGTTCCTCGCGCTGCTTGCATGTCATGCACAGTGTCGCACGGGGGAACGCCATCAACCTCATCTTGCCGATGGGGTTGCCGCACGACTCGCACACGCCGTAGGTGCCGTTCTCGATGCGCGCGAGCGCCCGGTCGATCTGGGCCAGCTTCTCGCGCTCGTGGTTGAGGACGGTGAGCTCGTGGTCGCGCTCGAAGCTGGTGGCGCCGATGTCGGCCTGGTCCTGCCCGGCGCCGTCGCCGGCGTCGCGGAGCAGCCCGGACAGGTCGGCCTCCTGCTCGGCGACGATCTGCGCGCTGTGCTCGCGCTGCTCGTGGAGCTCGGCCATCACCTCGGCCAGCTCCGCCGACGACCACTTCGCCTCGCTGTCGAGCACCGGCAGCGCGGTCGCCGCCGCCTTCTGCGCGGACGCCGCCTTCTTCGGTGCTGCCTTCTTCGGTGCTGCCTTCTTCACGGGCGCCGCCCGCTTGGTCGTCTTCTTCACCGGCGCCGCCTTCGTGGTCGGTGCCGGCTTCGGGGCCGGCGAGGTCTTCGTGGTCGACTTCGTGGCGGGCGACGTCTTCTTCGTCGCGGAAGCCTTCTTCGCCGGTGCGGCCTTCTTCGCGGGCGTCGCCTTCTTGGCCGGCGCGGCCTTCTTCGCGGGCGTCGCCTTCTTGGCGGGGGCGGCCTTCTTGGCCGGTGCGGCCTTCTTGGCGGGCGTCGCCTTCTTGGCGGGGGCCGCCTTCTTCGACGGCGTCGCCTTCTTCGCCGGAGCCGCCTTCTTCGCGGGCGTCGCCTTCTTCGCCGGAGCCGCCTTCTTGGCGGGTGCGGCCTTCTTCGCCGTCGTCTTCTTCACCGACGCGGTGGTCCGGGACGGGCTCGCGTCCTCACCGTTGGCGGAGCGCCGGCGGCCGATGATCTTGCCGGCCGCGGACACGGTGCGTCCCGCCAACGACTTCTTCGTGCTGCGGGCCATGCGGACCCTCCTTGTCCGGGCTCAGCCGGTGACGTGGATCACGGGCTGCAGGGAGGGTAGCCGGTGGGTCCCCCGCGACCAAGCAGCCACACCGCCTGCGCCGAGCCGCCGAAATGCACACCGGCCGCCCGCGGTGCGGGACGGCCGGTGGTGCAGGTGCAGGCGCCGGAGCGCTCAGCGCTCCTCTTCGCCGAGGATGGAGCGCAGCCGCTTGGGGGCCGGCGCCTCCTCGGACGGGGCGACCGTGTCGCCCGGGGTCTGCAGGGCCTCGAGCTGCTGGGTGAAGTAGCTCTTGAGGCGCGAGCGGTACTCGCGCTCGAACGAGCGGAGGTTCTCGACCTCCAGCGCCAGCTTGTCGCGCTCCTTCTCGAGGTCACCGAAGAGCTGCGTGCGCCGCTCGGCGGTTTCGGCGTCGAGCATCTCGGCGCGGGCCCGGGCGTCGGACTCGAGCCGGTCGGACTTGCCACGGGCCTCGTTCTCGAGGCGCTCGGCCTTGGTGCGGGCCTCGCCCACGATCCGGTCGGCCTCGTTCTTGGCGTCCTCGACCAGCTCGTCGGCGTTGCGGGTCGCGATCTCGAGCAGCCGGGCGGCGGCGTTGGACGCCTCCGGCACGGTCTCCACCCGGATGGTCTCGACCCCGCCGACGACCTCGCCGGTGGCCGGTGCGCTCACCGGTGCGGGCGCGGGCGCAGCCACGGGCGCCGGCGGCGGCTCCGGAGCGGCCTCGGGCACCGGGGTGAGCTGGGTGGGCGCCACCGGGTCGAACGACGACGGAGCACCCGACTGAGCGGCGGCCAGCTTGGCGCGCAGCTCGTCGTTCTCCTGCGTGAGCCGCGCGAGCTCGGCCTCCACCTCGTCGAGGAACTGGTCGACCTCGCCCATGTCGTAGCCCTCGCGCAACCGGACGGGGGTAAAGCGCTTGTTGCTCACGTCCTCGGGCGTCAGCGGCATGACCTCACCTATCTTCGATCCTGGGACTTGCTGTCCCGCGAACAATAGCGCCTGACCTGCAGGTCGAGAGACTCGACGATACCGCCGTGACGTCAGATCGCCATGCTCCGGGTCACGCCCAGAGCGATGTAGGCGAGGATCATCACGATGATGAAGCTGAGGTCGAGCGCGATGCTCCCCAGCCGCAGCGGCGGCACCACCCGGCGCAGCGCCTTGATCGGCGGGTCCGTCACCGAGTAGACGACCTCGAGCAGCACCAGGACCAGGCCGCGCGGCTGCCACGACCGGGCGAACACCTGCACCCAGTCGACGATGAAACGCACCCAGAGCAGCCCGATGAAGACCCACAGGACGTACTCGATGACCTGGCCGACGATCGACAACGACAGTTCCTAGTTGGTGAACGAGAGAAGCCGGGCGCTGTCGCCCGGCGGCTCAAGTGTGCCGTACGGGCCAACCGGCCCCGGGGCTGGGTGGAGCGGCCGGACGACCGGTCAGCTCTGGTTGAAGAACCCGCCCTCGGCGATCCGCTGCTTGTCGGCGGCGGCGACGGTGACGTTGGGCGGCGAGAGCAGGAACACCTTGTTGGTGATCCGCTCGATGCTGCCCCGGGTGGCGAAGATCAGGCCGGCGGCGAAGTCGACGAGGCGCTTGGCGTCGGCGTCGTCCATCTCGGTGAGGTTCATGATCACCGGCGTGCCGTCGCGGTACTGCTCGCCCACCGCCCGGGCCTCGTTGTAGGTGCGCGGGTGGAGCGTGATGATCCGGGAGAGCTCGGCCACGGTGCCCCCTTCCGGGCCCACCTCAGGCGCCACCTGGGCGACCGGGGCGGCCGGGACGGAGCGGCGCCGCTCGCTGATGTCGGCGACGGGGGCCGGACGGGGACGGGCGGTCCGCTCGGCCCGGGCCGAGGAGGTGCGCTCGGTCTCGTCGACGACGTCGCGGTCGTCGTCGAGCTCGTCGTAGCCGGTGTCCTCGAGCAGGCCGAGGTACTCACCGATCCTGCGCATCGCACCGCTCATGGCTGTTGCCTCCGAGTCTTCTGCGCCCCGCGCGGGCGACTTCTCGTGTTGTGGACATTACTGGACCGCGGGCCTCGATCCGAGGACCGCGGTGCCGACGCGCACGTGTGTCGCACCGGCCGTGATCGCCTGCTCCAGGTCGCCGCTCATGCCGGCCGAGAGCCAACCTGCGTCGGGGTGGTCGGCGAGGAAGTCGGCGCGGATGGCGGCGAGCCGTTCGAATGCCGCGGCCGGGTCCTCGCCGAGCGGCGCGACGGCCATCAGGCCGCGCAGCCGCAGGTGCGGAGCGGCGGCCACCCGGTCGGCCAGGTCGGCCACGTCGGCGGGGTCGACCCCGGCCCGTCCCTCGCGCCCCGGCGGGTCGAGGCTCACCTGGAGGAGGACGTCGACCGGCCGGGGCCGGCTCTCGGCGCCCGCGTCGAGCCGGGCGACCAGCTTGGCGCGGTCGAGGGAGTGCACGGCGTCGGCGTAGCGAGCGACCGCGGCGGCCTTGTTGCTCTGCAGCCCGCCGATGAAGTGCCACCGCACCGGCACGTCGGCGCACTCGGCCGCCTTGGCCTCCGCCTCCTGGTGGCGGTTCTCCCCCACGTCGGTCACCCCGAGCTCGGCGAGCAGGCGCACGTCGGAGGCCGGGAAGTACTTGGTCACCACGACCAGCCGGACCTCGTCGGCGGAGCGGCCGGCGGCCGCACAGGCCGCGGCGATCCGGGCGCGGACCCGGTCGAGCCCGGCGGCGACCTCGTCGCGGCGGCTCATGCCGCGCCTCGCAGCCGCACGAGGCCGGCGGACCGGCCGGCGGCGGCGCCGTCGCGGCGGTAGGAGTAGAGGTCGGGCGACTCGCGGGTGCAGCGGGCGGCGTCGACGACCGGTACGCCGACCGCGGTGAGCTGGGCGCGGACGCCCGCCCCGATGTCGAGGCCCGGGGTCCCCCACGAGGTGGTGCTCCTGCTCTCCGGGACCGCGGCGGCCACCTCGTCCTGCAGCTGCGCCGGCACCTCGTAGCAGCGGCCGCAGATGTGGGGGCCCACCCAGGCCGTCACCCGGCGGGCGCCCAGCGCGGTCATCCGCTCCACCGTGCGCGGCACCACCTCCCCGCACCATCCCGGCCCGCCCGGCGTGGGCGACGCCGACCACGCCGGCCTCGGCGTCGGCGAGCAGCACCGGCACGCAGTCGGCCACCCGCACCACGAGCACCAGGTCGGGCCGGTCGGTGACCTGGCCGTCGCACTCGACCCGCTCGGAGCCGGCGGCCTCGCCGTGGTCGACGTACGTCACGTCGGGTCCGTGGACCTGGACCATCGCGGGCGCCGGGTCGGCGTCGGGGGCGAAGTCGGCGAGCACCGTGCGCAGGTTCCGCGCCACCGCGGCCGGGTCGTCGCCCCCGTGAGCGCGAGGTTGAGCTCGTCGTAGGGCGCAGCACTGACCCCGCCGAGCCGGTCGGTGAACGCCAGCTCGACGGGGCCGTGGGTGCTGCGGTAGGCGTACATGTCCTCCGGGACCTACTTGAGGAAGTCGGGGACGTCGAGGTCGTCGTCGTCGAGCTGCATCGGCGCGGGCGCCGGGCGGGCGCCCACGGGCACGCTCGGCTTCTCGGCCGGGCGCTCCGACCGCTCGGCGGGCGCCGGGGCCGGCCGCTCGGTCCGCTCGGCGGCGGGCTCGCGCCGGTTGGCGGCTGCGGCCACGGCGGCGCGGGTCTCCTCCTGCGTCTGCTGCGGCCGGGCCTCGCGTCGCAGCGCGCTGCCCTCCTCCCGGCGCTTGGGCGTGCCGCCGTCGAAGCCGGCCGCGATCACGGTGACCCGCACCTCGTCGCCCAGGGCGTCGTCGATGGTCGCGCCGAAGATGATGTTGGCATCGGGGTGCACGGCCTCGGCGACCAGCGCCGCCGCCTCGTTGATCTCGAACAGGCCGAGGTCGGAGCCGCCGGCGATCGAGAGCAGCACGCCGTGCGCGCCGTCGATGGACGCCTCGAGCAGCGGGCTCGACACCGCCATCTCGGCGGCCGCCACCGAGCGGTCCTCGCCGCGGGCGGAGCCGATGCCCATCAGCGCGGACCCGGCGTTGGCCATGACCGACTTCACGTCGGCGAAGTCGAGGTTGATCAGGCCCGGCGTCGTGATCAGGTCGGTGATGCCGGAGACGCCCTGGAGCAGCACCTGGTCGGCCTGGCGGAACGCGTCCATCACCGACACGTTGCGGTCGCTGATGGAGAGCAGCCGGTCGTTGGGGATGACGATGAGGGTGTCGACCTCCTCGCGGAGCCGGGCGATGCCCTCCTCGGCGGAGCCGGCGCGGCGCCGGCCCTCGAACGCGAACGGCCGGGTGACGACGCCGATGGTCAGCGCGCCGAGCGAGCGCGCGATCCGGGCCACGACCGGGGCGCCGCCGGTGCCGGTGCCGCCGCCCTCGCCGGCGGTCACGAAGACCATGTCGGCGCCCTTGAGCACCTCCTCGATCTCCTCCGCGTGGTCCTCGGCGGCTTTGCCGCCGACCTCGGGGTTGGCGCCGGCGCCGAGCCCGCGGGTGAGCTCGCGGCCGATGTCGAGCTTGACGTCGGCGTCGCTCATGAGCAGGGCCTGCGCGTCGGTGTTGATCGCGATGAACTCGACGCCCTTGAGGCCGACCTCGATCATCCGGTTGACGGCGTTGACCCCACCACCACCGATGCCCACGACCTTGATGATGGCCAGGTAGTTCTGTGCAGCTGCCACGGCGGCTTTCACCTCTCGTCGAATCAGTTCTGTGTGCCAGTTGGTGTCGGCAGCCGGCTGGTGGGGCCAGCTGTTGGGGATGGCGGGACGGTCGTGCGGGGAAGCGACGGGCCGGCGTGTCCCTCAACCCTTACCCTCATCCTGAGGGTTATAGTTATGTCAACCTCGTCGTGCCGACGACACTAGGGACGAAGCGGCGCCCGGCGGCGCAGACACGCCGGGACGCCGGCCGGCATCCGTGGCGCCTGTGCCGGGAGCGCGCTACGGCCGGGTCGTGGGGAGCCCGGGGACGCTGACGTCGTAGGTCCGCGCGTCCGGCGCGGCCGCGAGCAGGTCCAGCAGCACGGCGGCCTTCTGCTCGGCCCGGTCCGCGCTCCCCCACCGCACCTCGCGCCCGTCCCGCAGCCGCAGCAGCACCTGGTCGACGGTGCGCACCTCCACCGCCTCCACCCGGGCGCTCACGTCCGGGTCGAGGGCCGCCACGACCTGCGCCGCCTCGACGAGGGCCGCGCGGTCGGCGTCGGACCCGACCTCCACCAGCGGCAGCCCGTCGGGCGCCTTCGCGAGCCGGCCGAAGGTCCACCCCTCGGCGTCGAGCTGGCTGAAGGAGTCGCCGTCGTCGACGACGGCCACGGGGGGTCCGCTCGACGATGTCGATGCGCACCTCGTGCGGCCACTGCCGGGAGACGTCGACCGACCGCACCGCCGGCAGCGCCTGCACCCGCCGGGCGATCGCGTCGAGGTCGACCCGCGCCAGGGCGCCGCCGTCCGGCACCTCCGCCGCCGCGAGCACCTCCGCCTCGGTGAGCTGCCCCTCCCCCACGACCTCGGCACCCTCGACCCGCAGCCACGGCGAGAAGTAGACGGCGTAGACCGCGAAGCCGAGCGTCGCCACGACGAGCACGACGCCCAGCACGTAGCGCCAGGTCAGCCAGCGGCGGGCCCACTGCCGGCGCGCGAACCGTCTCCTCGTCCGCTCCACGCCCCGGTCAGCCACCGGCGGCCGCCCCCTCCGCCAGCAGGGCCAGCAGCTCGGGAGCCAGCGCGGTCACGTCGCCCGCGCCGAGGGTCAGCACGACGTCGCCCGGCCGGGCGAGCCCGAGCAGCGTCGGTACGACGTCGGCGCGGTCGGGCAGGTAGCGCACCCGCCCCTCCGCGAGCGGCACCGCGTCGGCGACCACCGCGCCGGTGACCGCCGGGTCGGCGTCCTCGCGGGCCAGGTAGACGTCGAGGACCACCACCTCGTCGGCGGCGCCGAGCGCCTCGCCCATCGCGCGGCCGAAGATCCTCGTGCGCGAGACCAGGTGCGGCTGGAACGCGACGACGACCCGGCCGTCGCCGGCGACGGCACGGGCGGCCTCGAGGTCGCCGCGGATCTCGCTCGGGTGGTGGGCATAGCTGTCGAGCACCCGCACCCCGCCGGCCTCGCCCTTGGGCTCCATCCGGCGCCCGGTGCCCGTGAACGAGCCGAGCCCGCGCGCCAGGGCGGTGAAGTCGTGGCCGAGCTCGAGCCCGGTGGCCAGCGCTGCCAGCGCGTCGACGACGTAGTGCCGGCCGGGGATCCGGAGCGCGACCGTGCCGAGCACCGCGCCGTCGCGTCGCTCGACGTCGAACGTGGTGCCGGTGCCGGCGGTGCGCAGGCCGGTGGCGCGGAGGTCGGCGCCGGCGTCCTCGCCGATGGTGACCACCCGTCGCCCGGCGGCGCGCTGCCGGGAGGCCAGCCGGGCGGCTCCGGGGTCGTCGACGCCGCAGACGAGGAACCCGGCGGGGTCGATGCCGTCGGCGAACTCGTCGAACGCCGCGGCGTAGGCGGCCTCGCTGCCCCAGATGTCGAGGTGGTCGGCCTCCACGTTGAGGACGATCGCCGCGTGAGTGTCGTAGACGAGGAAGGCGCCGTCGCTCTCGTCGGCCTCGGCGACGAAGTACTCCCCCCTGCCCGAGGTCCGCGTTGCGGCCGGTGGCGCTCAGCACCCCGCCGACGACGTACGACGGGTCCGCGCCCGCCTCGATCAGCGCGACGGCGAGGAGCGACGTGGTGGTGGTCTTGCCGTGGGTGCCGGCGACGGCGACGACCCGCTGGCCGTGCATCGCCGCCTTGAGTCCCGCCGACCGCGGCAGCAGCCGGAGCCCGCGCTCCTGGGCCGCGACCACCTCGGGGTTGGTCTCGCGCGCCGCGGTCGTGACGACGACGGTGTCGGCGTCGCCGAGGTGCGCAGCGTCGTAGGAGAGGTGGAGCGGGACGTCGAGCTCGCGCAGTCCGGCGAGGAACGGGGTGTCGTTGTCGTCGCTGCCCGTGACCGGGACGCCGCGGCGCGCCATGATCCGCGCGATGCCCGACAGCCCGGCACCGCCGATGCCGACGAAGTGCACCCGGCCCAGCTCCTCGGCCGGCGGCACCTCCGCCGGGACCGGGATCCTCACCGCGCCCCCCTGCCCGACCCGGCGGCCTCGACGACGATCCGCGCGAGCCGCTCGTCGGCGTCCGCGGGGACCAGCCCCGCCGCGGCAGCTCCCATCCGGGCCAGCCGGTCGCCGTCGGTGGCGAGCCCGGGCACGGTGTCGGCGACGTAGGCCGCGGTGAACGCGGCGTCCTCGACCAGCAGCCCGCCGCCGGCGTCGACCACCGGGCGGGCGTTGTGGGCCTGCTCGCCGTTGCCGATCGGCAGCGGCACGAAGATCGCGGGCACCCCGCTGGCGGCGGCCTCGACCACGCTGTTGGCGCCCGCGCGGCAGACCATCAGGTCGGCGGCCGCGAGCGCGTGGTCCATCCGCTCGACGAACGGCACCACGACGTAGGGCACCGACGGCTGCGCCTTCGGCTCCTTCCACTCCGGGTCCTCCAGCCCCCGCGGGTCGACGACGTGCAGCACCTGCACGCCGGCTGCGCCCAGCGCGGCAGCGGCGCCGGCGACAGCACGGTTGAGCTTCCACGCGCCCTGGGAGCCGCCGGTCACGACGAGGGTCGGGAGGTCGGGCTCGAGCCCGAAGAACGACCGGGCCTCGGGCCGCAGCGCCGGCCGGTCGAGCTGCGAGATCATCCGCCGCACGGGCAGGCCGACGTACTCGGCGCCGCGCAGCGTGTGCCCGGGAAGCTGACCGCGACCCTGGTGGCGAACCGGGCGCCGAGCTTGTTGCCGATTCCCGGCAGCGCGTTCTGCTCGTGCACGACCAGCGGCAGCCGCCGGCGCCGGGCCGCCAGGTACGCCGGCACCGACACGTAGCCGCCGTAGCCGACGACGACGTCGGGGTCCACCCGGTCGAGCACCGCGTGGGCGGCCCGCACCGCGGCTCGCAGCCGGGCCGGCACCTTGACCAGGTCGGCCCCCGGTCGGCGGGGCAGCGGCACCGGCGGGATCAGCTCGAGCGGGTAGCCGGCCGCGGGCACGACGGTGTTCTCCAGGCCGCGGGGGGTGCCGAGGCAGGTGATCTCGACCGACGGGTCGAGCCGCTGCAGCGCGGCCGCCGTCGCCAGGAGCGGTGAGGTGTGCCCTGCCGTGCCGCCACCGGCCAACAACACTCGCATTGCGCGAAGGCTACCGATGGGCCGACAGGCCCGTGGAGCGGGCGCGCCGGCGCTGCGCGAGGGCACGGGCAGCCGCCGGCTCGCGGCGGGCGAAGCCCACGACCAGACCGAGCGCGACCAGGGTCGGCAGCAGGCTGGAGCCGCCGTAGGACACCAGCGGCAGCGGGATGCCGATCACCGGCAGCAGCGCCAGCACCATGCCGACGTTGATGATCATCTGGCCCAGCAGCCAGATGACGATGCCGAAGGTGCAGTAGCGGACGAACGGCTCCTTGGTCTCGCGGGCGATCCGCAGGGCGGCGTAGGCGATCGTCAGGAACAGCCCGACGACGAGCAGGGTGCCGACGAGGCCGAGCTCCTCGCCGAGCACGGCGAAGATGAAGTCGGTGTGGGCCTCCGGGAGGGCGCCCCACTTCTGCTGGCTGGCGCCGATGCCCTCGCCGAAGATGCCGCCGCTGGACATGGCGTAGAGGCCGTGGGCCGGCTGCCAGCCCGTGCCGTGGTAGTCCTTGAAGGGGTCGACGAACGTCGTGATGCGCGCGAGCCGCTCGGACTCGGTGGCCGCCAGCGCGAGCGCGGTCGCGCCGAGGCCGCAGATGACGATGGCGAAGACCCGCAGGGGCACGCCGACCACCCAGAGCATCCCGACGGCGATCGCGAAGAACACCAGGGCCGTGCCGAGGTCGCGGCCCACGACGACGAGCACGGTCGCGAGCGCCAGGCCGGGCACGACCGGGACGACCATCTCGTGCAGGCTGCGGCCGAGCCGCCGCTCCTTGTTGGCGTAGATGTGCGCCGCCCAGACGACCACCGAGAGCTTGGCGACCTCGGAGGGCTGGATCTGCAGCGGGCCGATCGCGAGCCAGTTCTGGTTGCCGTTGACGGTGATGCCGATGACGGCGGTGAGCCCGAGCAGGACGAGCGAGGCGGAGAACGCGACGTAGGCGAGCCGGCGCACCCACCGCAGCGGCACCCGGGACGCGACCCAGGCCGCGGGCACCCCCACCGCTACCCACATCAGCTGCCGCTTCACCGTCGCGTAGGAGTCGCCGGTCTGGCGGTAGGCCTCGACGCTCGAGGCGCTGAGGACCATGAGCAGCCCGATCGTCAGCAGCAGCGCGACCGAGCCGAGCAGCAGGTAGTAGGTGGTGAGCGGCCGGGCGAGGGCGTCGCGCAGGGCCGCCGTCCAGCCGGGTCGCCCCGCCTGTCCCGGTCGCAGGGCCGGCAGGAGGCGGGCCGGCGGTCGGAGCCGGAACCGGGTGCTGCCCTCGGGGTGCGCGGTGGTGATGGCGACCCCTCCTGTCCGGCCCGGCTGCTCGTACGACGGCCCGGGACGCGACGGCGCGCCGTCCCAGAGCGCGGTCCCAGTCTCCCCGGCGCCGGCGCCGATGGCGCGCACATCCGGTGCGTGTCGCGCAGGCCGGTCAGGGCGCGGGGCGGAGCTCCCGCAGCCCGTCGCGCACGGCGGAGCGGCTGATGCCGTGGGCGCGGGCCAGCGCCGCCGCGGCCAGCGCACCGGTCACGAACGCGGGCTCCTGGGAGGCGAGGTCGGCCAGGGCACACAGCTCGGCGGCGCTGCTCCGCCGCTCCTCGATGAAGGCCCGGTCGACCAGGATGTCGTCGACCACGCCGAGCATGCCGACCGACGGGATGCCGAGGGTCACGCCGATCGCCCGCGCGCCCTCGACGACGTCGGCCTCGCGCACCAGCTGCTCGGTGGCCGGGTCGGCCGGGTTGTAGACGCAGGCCCGCTCGACGCCCTCGTAGACCCGCCCGGTGTCCCGGGCGTGGGCGCCGGCCGGGTCGGGATCGGCGTACCAGTCCCGCCGGCGGCTGCCCGACTGCGAGCACGGCGGCGGACTCGGCGGCCAGGCCGGCGGTGTGGTGGAGCTGGCGGCCCGACAGCTCGACCGCGAGCACGTCGTAGGGCTCGGGGTCCATCACGGCCTCGGTGAGCGGGGAGCCGGTGGCCGCCCGCCGCGGCGCTGCGCAGGCCGGCGGCCCGCAGGATCGGGACGAGGGCGGTGGCGACGGTCTCGCGGCCCTCTCCGCCCACGCACAGCCACGGGGCCGGCTGCTCGGGGTCGCGGAGCCGCCACGCGAGCTCGGCCTCGCCCCCACACCGGCACGCCGCGCCCGGACGCCTGCTCCAGCAGCGGCGCACCGGGCGGGAACCCCGGGGAGACGACGAGCAGGTCGGTGTCGTCGGGCAGGGTCGCCGTCGCGTCACTCCCGACCCGGAACCGTGCGCCGAGCGCCTCGAGCAGCTCGGCGCGGGGTTGCAGCCCCTCACCCACCGCGTCGGCCACCGCGGTCACGTCCGCGTCGAGGTGCAGCAGGTTGTCGACCGCCGCCGCCCCACTGGCGCCGAAGCCGGCGACGACCGCCCGCACCCCGCGCCAGGACTGCCCGCGACCGAGGGCGTCGACGTCGGTCACAGCCTCGCCACCCACTCGGCGTAGAAGATGCCGAGGCCGGTGGCGACGAACAGCCCGGTGATGATCCAGAACCGGATCACGATCGTCACCTGCTCCCAGCCGAGCAGCTCGAAGTGGTGCTGAAGCGGCGCCATCCGGAACAGCCGCTTGCCGGTGCCGGTGAACCGCTTGGTGGCCTTGAACCAGCCGACCTGCAGCATCACCGACGCGGTGATCAGCACGAACAGGCCGCCGAGCACGACCAGCAGCAGCTCGGTGCGGGTGAAGATCGCGAACCCGGCGAGCGCCCCGCCCAGCGAGAGCGAGCCGGTGTCGCCCATGAAGATCTTGGCCGGCGACGCGTTCCACCACAGGAAGCCGAAGCAGGCCCCGGTGATGGCGGCGGCGATGATCGCGAGGTCGAGCGGGTCGCGGACGTTGTAGCAGCCGTCGCCGGGTGCGACGTCGCACGACTGGTTGAACTGCCAGATGTTCACCAGGGTGTAGGCGCCGAACACCATCACGCTGGCGCCGGCCGCGAGCCCGTCGAGGCCGTCGGTGAGGTTGACGGCGTTGCTGAAGCCGGTGACGAGGAGCCAGATCAGCAGCAGCGCGACCAGCAGCGGGAGGGCCAGCCACTCGATCTCGCGCAGGAACGACACCTTGTGCGTGGCGAACACGTCGCCGACCTGGACGAAACCGGCGGGCGTGACGTCGGACTCGTCGGCCAGCCACGGCGACAGGGCCAGCAGTCCGAAGACGAGGGCGATCAGGGTCTGCCCGACCATCTTCGCCTTGCTGCGGAGCCCGAGGCTGCGTTGCTTGTAGATCTTGATGAAGTCGTCGAGGAACCCCACCAGGCCCATGCCGACGAAGAGGAACACCAGCAGCAGCGCCGACGCGCTGGGCGCGTCGAGCGTGAGCAGCTTGGCCCCGAAGTAGCCGAGCACCGCCGCGGCGATGATCACCACGCCGCCCATCGTGGGCGTGCCGCGCTTGGTGTGGTGGCTGGTCGGCCCGTCGTCGCGGATCTCCTGGCCGTAGCCCCACTTGGTGAAGAGCCGGATCGCGACCTGGGTGCCGAGCAGCGAGGTCAGGAGGGCGATGCCGCCGCCGAGCAGGATCGCTAGCACGGTGTCGTCGTCCTCTCCTCGTCCGACCGGGTCACGGGGCGTCCGACCCGGCGAGCAGCTGGTCGGCGACCCATTCCAACGCGGCGCCCCGCGACGCCTTCACGAGGACGACGTCCTCCGGTCCGGCATTCTGCCGCACCCACGTCGACGCCTCCTCGCGCCCCTCGGTCCGCACCACCCGGGTGGCCGGTCCCGACCCGGCGGCGTCGGCGATGCCCGCCGCCGCCGCGCCGACGACGACCACCACGTCGACACCGAGCCGGGCGGCGTCCGCGCCGACGGCGCGGTGGCCGCTGTCGTGCTCGTCGCCGAGCTCCTTCATCTCCCCCAGCACCGCGACCGTACGGCGGCCGCGGGCGCGCCCGATCGCGATGAGGGCGTCCAGGGCCGCGCGCATCGAGTCGGGGTTGGCGTTGTAGGCGTCGTTGACGACGACCAGGCCGTCGGCCCGTTCGTGGACCTCCATCCGCCACCGCGACGCCGAGGTGGCCTCCGACAGCGCCCCGGCCACGTCGCCCAGCCCGAACCCACCGGCGACGGCCAGGGCGGCGGCCGCCGCCGCGTTGAGCACCTGGTGGGCTCCGGTCTGGCGCAGCCGCACCGGGTGCCAGGAGCCGCCGTGGCCGATCTCGAACGCCGGGCGGCCGAGGTCGTCGAGCTCGACCGCGCGCCAGGACACGTCCCCGCCCGTCCCGAACGTGAGCACCCGTGCCCGGGTGCGGTGGCGCATGGCGGCGACCAGCGGGTCGTCGGCGTTGAGCACGGCGGTGCCCTCGGCAGGCAGCGCCTCGACGATCTCGCCCTTGGCCCGCGCGATCGCCTCGCGGCCCCCGAACTCGCCCACGTGGGCGGAGCCGACGTTGACCACCGCCGCCACCCGGGGCGGCGCGACGTCGCACAGGTAGGCGATGTGGCCGGTCCCCCGGGCTCCCATCTCGACGACCAGGTGGCTGGTGTCCTCCGTCGCGCGCAGCACGGTGAGAGGGACGCCGAGCTCGTTGTTGTGGTTGGCAGCCGTGGCGACGACCTTCTCCGCCCCCGACGAGGCGCGCGAGCACGGCGGCCAGGTAGTCCTTGGTGCCGGTCTTGCCCTGGGAGCCGGTCAGGGCGGTGACGTGGGCGCCGGTGCGGTCGAGCAGGTGGCGGGCGAGCCGGCCGAGCGCCGCGACCGGGTCGGCGGCGACGACGGTGGGTGCCGCCGTCGGCCGGTTGCCGAGCACGGCATGGGCGCCGGCGGCGTGGTCGTGGCCGTCGGCGCGCTCGCCCACCAGGGCGACGAACAGCCCGCCCGCGACGGGCGAGCGGCTGTCGACGTACGCGTCCCCGGTGACGAGGAGGTCCGGGTCGCCGTGCAGCTCGCCGCCGGCGACGGCGGCGACCTCGGCGAGGGTGAGGGGGATCATCGTCCGCCCAGGATCTCGCGGACGACCTCGCGGTCGTCGAACGGGTGCACCACGCCGGCGACCTCCTGCCCGGTCTCGTGGCCCTTGCCGGCGACGAGCACGACGTCGCCGGGGCGGGCGGCGACGAGCGCGAACGCGATGGCCGCACGTCGACCGCCGACCTCGTGCACCTCGGCGCGCTCCCCCTCGGTGACCTCGCGGGCGCCGGCGAGGAGCTCGGCGCGGATGGCGGCCGGGTCCTCGCTGCGCGGGTTGTCGTCGGTCACGACCACGACGTCGGCGGCAGTCGCCGCGATCGCGCCCATCACCGGCCGCTTGCCGCGGTCGCGGTCGCCGCCGGCACCGATGACGACGACGAGCCGGCCGGCCGTGACCGGGCGCAGCGTGCGCAGCACCGCCTCCAGGGCGTCGGGCTTGTGGGCGTAGTCGACGACGACCGTGAACCCGCGGTCGGTCGCCACCCGCTCGAGCCGGCCCGGCACGCCGCCGCCGGCCGCGACGCCGGCGACCACCCGGTCGACGTCGAGCCCCGCCTCGGCCGCGGCGGCGACCGCGGCCAGCGCGTTGGCCACGTTGAAGTCGCCGGGGATGGCGACCCGGGCGTCGGTGTCGACGCCCGGGCCGCGAGACGGAAGGTGGAGCCGTCGGGCCCGAGCCGGACGTCGGTCGCGGTCCAGTCGGCGTCAGTGCCGGCCGCCGAGAACGTGCGCACGGGCACCGTGGCCTCGGCCGCCAGGCGACGGCCGTGCTCGTCGTCGACGTTCACCAGGCCGAGCCGTGCCCGCTCCGGCGTGAACAGCGAGGCCTTGGCGCGGAAGTAGTCCTCGACGTCGGCGTGGAAGTCGAGGTGGTCGCGGCCGAGGTTGGTGAAGACGGCGACGTCGAACACCACGCCGTCGACGCGGCCGAGGACCAGCGCGTGGCTCGAGACCTCGATCGCGCAGCTGGTCACCGCGAGCTCGCGCATCCGCGCGAACAGGCCGTGCAGGTCGGGCGCCTCCGGCGTGGTGAGCGAGGTGCGGACGTCCGTGCCGGCGATCCGGGTGCCGACGGTGCCGACGACGGCCGAGGTGATGCCGGCGGCGCCGAGGCCGCCGTCGAGGAGGCGGGTGACGGTGGTCTTGCCCTGGGTGCCGGTGACGCCGACCATCCGCATCGCCCGGGCCGGGTGGCCGTAGACGCCGGCCGACACCTCGCCGAGCACCGCGCGCGGGGCGGGCACGACAATCGCCGGGACCCCCGCCCGGCCGGCCGCACCGGCGCCCGCCTCGTCGGTCAGCACCGCGACCGCCCCCGCGGCCACGGCCTGGTCGACGAACTCGATGCCGTGCGCGCGGGCGCCCGGCAGGGCGGCGTAGACGTCGCCCGGCAGCACCCGCCGGGAGTCGAGCGTGATGCCCGTGACCGGGCCCCCGGACCCGGTCACCCGGGCCTCCGTCCGGTCCCGGACCAGCGCGACGAGGTCGCCGAACGGCAGCGCGACCGGGTGCTGGGGGCGGGTGGCGGCGACGTCGGAGGCAGGGGTCGGGTCGGCCATCACCACTCGACGGGCAGCTGCGAGGGGCGGGTCTCCGTGCGCTTCACGCCGTAGCGCCGCAGGCTGTAGCTCATCAGCTTCGCGAACGCCGGGCCGGCGACGGCCGAGCCGCCACCGGTGCGCGAGTCGTGCACGACGACGTAGATGGTGAACCGCGGGTCGTCGGTCGGCCCGAAGCCCACGAACGACGCGGTGTGGCTGCCGTCGTAGCAGCCGCACTCCTCGGCGACCCGCTGCGCCGTGCCGGTCTTGCCGGCGATCCGGTAGCCGGGGACCGAGGCGATGGACGCGACGCCGTCCTCCGGGTCGAGCACCCGCTCCATCATCAGCGCCGTCTGCCAGGCGGCCTCGCTGCTCACGACCCGGCGGCGCTCGACCTGGTCGGTGCCGATCGGCGTCCCGTCGTCGAGGGTGGCGGTGCCCTTGACCAGGCTCGGGTCGATCCGGACGCCGTCGTTGGCGAGGGCGTTGACGGCCGCCACCATCTGGACCGCGTTGACCGACAGCGACTGGCCGAACGCGATCCGGTCGTCGACCTGGTCGGTCCACGCCGCGCCCTTCGGCAGCAGGCCCTTGGTCTCGCCGCGCGGGCCGACGTCGGTACGCCGGCCCAGGCCGAACGCGGTGAGGTAGCGGCGCAGCTGGCCCGGGCGGAACCGGTCGGCGGCCAGCACGGTGCCGATGTTGGACGACTTGGCGAGGATCCCGGCCAGGGTCAGGTGCTCGACGCCGTGCACCCAGTGGTCGTGGATGGGGCGGTCCTGCCGGTCGAGCACCGGCGGGACGACGTACTGCTGGCGGGGCGTGCCGAGACCGGCGTCGAGCACGGCGCTGAGCGTCAGCACCTTCTGCACCGAGCCCGGCTCGTAGACGTCGGTCAGCGCGCTGGACTTGAACAGGTGCTTCTGGTCCGCGAACTCCTGGGGGGTCGCTCGCGTCGTAGGACGGGTAGTCGGCGAGCGCGAGCAGCTCGCCGGTGCGGCTGTCCATCACGACCGCGATGCCGGACTCGCCCCGCGAGCCCTCGACGGTCTGCTGGAGCACCTTCTGCGTGTACCACTGGAGGTCGCGGTCGAGCGTGAGCCGCAGCTCGGACCCGTCGACGGCCGGCGTGACCGTGTTGTCGCCGAGCGGGATCTGGTTGCCGGCGCCGGTCTCGTAGCGCGCCTCGCCGTCGGTGCCGGCGAGGTAGGCGTCGAACGCCGCCTCGAGCCCGGCGAGCGCCCGCGCCGAGCCGTCCTTGCGCGGCGTGCCGAGGAAGCCGACCAGGTTGGCGGCGACGTCGCCGTTGGGGTAGACCCGCACCGGGTCGTGCTCGGTGAACAGGCCGACGAAGCCCTTCCGCTCGGCGTCGGCGACCACGTCGGAGGCCAGGCTGGCGGGGACCTGCCGGGCGACGTACTGGAACCGGCTGCCCTCCACCCGCAGCCGCTCGAGCACCTCGATGTAGTCGAGGTCGAGCCGGCGGGCGAGGAACGTCGCCAGCTCGGGGGCGTCGTCGGCGGTGAGCGCCGGGTCGGCCACGATCATCCGCCCGTCGACCGACTCGGCCAGCGGCTCCCCGAAGCGGTCGAGGATCTCGCCGCGGGCGGCCGGCAGGACGACGGACTCGGTGCCCTCGGCCGCGGCCATCGCGGCGTAGTCGGCCGGGTCGACGCCCTGCAGCTGGACCAGCCGTGCGGCGAAGACCGACAGCACCATCGCGATCAGCACGAACCCCACGCGCAGCCGCAGCAGCGGCGAGGCTCGGTCGGGTCGGCTCACCTGCCCAACCTAGATCGGGCGCGATCCCGATCGCGGTCCGGCACGCCGTCGCGGTCGACGACCTGCACCGGGCCGGGGTCGAGGGCCGGCGGACGGCGCTGCCCCGGCAGGTCGACGGGCACCTGCTGGCCGGCCTGGGCCGGCTCCGGGTCGCCGGCCACCTGGCCGCTGCCGAGCTCGAGCACGCCGACGCCGCCGGCCGGGATCACCATGCCGAGCTCGCGCTGCGCGACCCGGGCGAGCCGGTCGCCGTCCCGGAGCTCCTGCAGCTCCAGCTGCAGCGCCTCCTGGCGGGCCGACAGGTCCCCCGCCTGCCGCTCCAGCGCCGTGGTGCGGAAGGCCGCCTGCTGCATCGAGGTGTTGAACAGGAGCAGCCCGACGACGCCGCCGAGCAGCAGGACGCTGACGAGGATGACGAACGGCACCCGCGGTGCGCGCGGCCGGGTGCGCGGCCGCGGGACGACGGTGAGCCGGGCCCGCTCGACCGCGGCCCCGGCGAACCGGGGGATGCGACTGCGGAGCTGGGGTGCGGTGCTGCTCATGACGCGACTCCCTCGTCGGCCGGGCGGGTGCGGGGACGGACTCTCTCGACGGCGCGCAGCCGCACGGACGCGGCGCGGGGGTTGGCGGCGACCTCGTCGGCACCGGCCTGCTCGGCGCCGCGGGTGACCAGGCGCAGCGCGGGCTCGTGGCCCTCCGGGACGAACGGCAGGTCCTCGGGGACGTCGGACCGGGTCGCCGCGGTGAACGCACGCTTGACCAGCCGGTCCTCCAGCGAGTGGTAGGACTCGACGACGACCCGTCCGCCGACGCCGATCGCGGCGATCGCGGCCGGCACCGCCCGCTCCAGCACGCGCAGCTCGTCGTTCACCTCGATCCGCAGCGCCTGGAACGTCCGCTTCGCGGGGTGGCCACCGGTCCGCCGCGCCGGGGCTGGGATCGCGTCGTAGAGCAGGGCGACCAGGCGCGCGGAGGTCGTGAACGGCTCCCGCTCCCGCTCCCGGACCACGGCGGCCGCGATCCGGCGGGCGTGGCGCTCCTCGCCGTAGTCGCGCAGCACCCGGGCCAGGTCGTCGGCGGTGTAGGTGTTGAGGACGTCGGCGGCCGTCGGCCCGGAGCCGGGGTCCATCCGCATGTCGAGCGGCGCGTCGACCGCGTAGGCGAAGCCCCGGTCGGGCAGGTCGAGCTGCATCGACGAGACCCCGAGGTCGAACAGCACGGCGCCGACCTCGGCCAGCCCGAGGTCGGCGACCACGTCGGGGAGCTCGTCGTAGACGGCGTGCACGGCGGTGAACCGGTCGCCGTACGACGCCAGCCGCTGCGTGCTGCGCTCGAGCGCCCCCGGGTCGCGGTCGATGCCGACCACCCGGGCGCGGCCGCAACGGGCCAGCACGGCCTCGGTGTGGCCCCCGAGGCCGAGGGTCGCGTCGACCAGGACCGCGCCCTCGCGGTCGAGCGCGGGCGCGAGGAGGTCGACGACCCGGTCGAGGAGGACCGGGACGTGGCGGGCGTCGTCCATCTCCGGCCTCAGCGACCCCGCGCCGTGGCCGAGCAGGAGCAGCAGCGCGACACCGAGCGACACGGCGGCCGAGAACGCCATCAACGTGACCGCGTCGCGCGCCAGCTCGCGCACCCGCGGCTCGCGCGCTGCGTCGGGCGTCGCGCCGGACCGACCGGCGGTGCCCGCACCCGTCATGCTCATTCGACCCTCACCCGCTGCTGCTCCGCTGTCCTGCCCCCTGTCCGAGACTGCGACGGATCCGCAGGTCCAGGTCCCTGCCCGCTCCCTGCGTGCGCCTCTGGAACCGGGGAAGGGGCCCCAGAGGCGGCGGGTCGACGTTCTGGAGCCGGGGAAGGTGCCCCAGACCGCGACCAGGAGCGGGCCGAGGCCTCGTCCTGCGGATCCGCTGTCGAGTTGTGCTGCGCGCCGGGCCGACCCGGCTGGTTCCTCGGTGGTGCTAGTCCTCGTCGTCCTCGTCGAGGTCGGCGAAGTCCTCGAGGGCCTCGGCCTGGAACTCGCTCCACCGCTGCGGGTTCCAGATCTCGAGCCGGTCCCGGACGCCGATCACGACCACGTCGCGGTCGAGCCCCGCGTAGTCGCGCAGGTGGGCGGGGATGCCGATCCGCCCCTGCTTGTCCGGTTTGCCCTCGTCGCCGCCGGCGAACAGCACACGTGCGTAGCGCCGGGCGGCCTTGTTGGTCATCGGCCGCGCTGCTGCCCGCTCGGCCTCCTCCGCGAAGACGTCGGCAGGCCAGACGACGAGGCAGTTCTCCTGTCCCTGCGTCACCACGAGGCCCTCCGCCAGTCGGTCCCTGAACTTCGCCGGGAGGAAGAGCCGCCCCTTCTCGTCGAGCTTGGGGGTGAAGGTGCCCATGAAGAGCATCTCGCACCTCCGCTTTCCTCCACTTTCCCCCACAGTACTCCACTTTCCTCCACCGTCAACCACATCGGGGCGTGTCCGAGCGTCCTTCCGGCGCCCTCCGCGGCGTCGCGGGGACCTGCGGCCACGGCGGATCCCGGCGCTTCCCAGGCGGGAACGAGGCGTGGCGGGCGGGTGGAGGGGGCGCGGTGGAGCGGGTGGAGCGGAAAGTGGAGGAAGTGGGGCGCCGTGGTGGCCCCGGGGGCACCGGAGGGGGAGCGGCGGTGGCGGCCGGGGCAGGAAGCGCGGGCCGCGGCACCCGCTTGCGCGGACGCCGTACCGTGGCCGCACCTCGCGCCTTACGCTGGGGGCGCAGGCCAGAGACAGGGAGTACCAGGACGTGGAGTCGCCGACCGCCGAGCAGATCGACCACAACCGGGGGGCCGACGTCGCCACCGTCGCCCGGGTGGCCGGGCGCATCCGCGCCAACGTCGAGCGCGTGATCGAGGGGAAGAGCGAGGTCGTCTCGGCGTCCCTCGTCGTGCTGCTCGCCGAGGGCCACCTGCTGCTCGAGGACGTGCCCGGCGTCGGCAAGACCATGCTGAGCAAGGCCCTGGCCCGCAGCATCGACTCGACGGTGCGCCGGATCCAGTTCACCCCCGACCTGCTGCCCTCGGACGTGACCGGGGTGTCGGTCTACAACCAGCAGACGCGCGAGTTCGAGTTCCGGCCGGGCGGGGTGTTCGCCAACATCGTCATCGGCGACGAGATCAACCGCGCCTCCCCCAAGACCCAGTCGGCGCTGCTGGAGTGCATGGAGGAGCGGCAGGTCACCGTCGACAACGTCACCTACCAGCTCGAGTCGCCGTTCATGGTGGTCGCGACGCAGAACCCGGTCGAGATGGAGGGCACCTACGCCCTCCCCGAGGCGCAGCGCGACCGGTTCATGGCCCGGGTGTCGATCGGCTACCCGGTGCCGGCGGCGGAGATCGCGATGCTCGGCTCCCACACCCAGCTGAACCCGCTCGACGACCTCGAGCCCGTGACCGACGGCGCGGAGCTGCGCAAGCTGTGCGCGATCGTCGGCCAGGTGCACGTCGCCGAGCCGGTCCAGCGCTACGCCGTCGCCCTCACCTCCGCCACCCGCGACCACCCCGACCTGCTCCTCGGCGCCTCCCCGCGCGCGACCCTGCACCTGGTGCGCGCCGCGAAGGCCTACGCCGCGCTCCACCAGCGCGACTACGTGCTCCCCGACGACGTCCGTGCCCTGGTCCAGCCGGTGCTCGCGCACCGGCTGCTCCCCCGGGCCGAGGCGGGCCTCGGCACCGCCGCGATCCTCGACCGGATCGCCGCGCAGGTGCCCGTGCCCGACCACCGCTGACGCCGGCCGATCCTGTGCGACAGACCCTCTCCGGCCTGACCCTCCGCGGCCGCGCGTTCCTCGCGGCCGGCGTGACCACGATCGTCTGCGCGATGCTGCTCGGCCAGACCAGCCTGACCCGGATCGGGGTGCTGGTGCTGACGCTGCCGCTGGTCGCCGCGTTCGTGATCGGTCGCCGCCGGCCGGCGCTGGCCGTCGGACGAGCGGTGCACCCGCGGCTCGTCACCGCCGGCCAGCCGGCGCGGGTCGACCTCGACCTCGTCAACGAGGGCCGCGCCGGCGCCGGCGCCATGCTGGTCGAGGACCAGGTCCCCTACGCCCTCGGCACCCGGCCGCGGTTCGTCCTCCAGGGCATCGGCCGCAACTGGCGGCAGAAGGTGAGCTACCAGGTCCGCTCCGACGTCCGCGGCCGGTTCGACGTCGGCCCGCTCACGGTCCGGGTGTCCGACCCGTTCGGCCTGGTCGAGACCCGGCGCACGCTCCCCGGGGTCGCTCCGCTGGTCGTCACACCGCGCACGGTCACCCTGCCGGTGGTGCGGCTGAGCGGCGGCTGGAGCGGCGCCAGCGAGCACCGCCCGCAGTCGTTCGCCGCCGGCTCCGCCGAGGACGTCAGCGTGCGGGAGTACCGCCGCGGCGACGACCTCCGCCGGGTGCACTGGCGGAGCTCGGCGAAGGTCGGCGACCTGATGGTGCGCCGCGAGGAGCAGCCGTGGGAGGCGCGCGCCACCGTGCTCCTCGACAACCGGCTGCGCGCCCACCGGGGCCAGGGCCTCGGGTCGAGCTTCGAGCACGCCGTCGTCGTCGCGGCGTCGGTCGTCACCCACCTCGAGCAGCACGGGTACGCCGTCCGGCTGGTGCTGACCGACGGCGGCGGCGCCGACTCCCCCGACAGCTCCACGGCGGTGCTCGAGCGGCTGGCGCTGGCCGCGACCGCCCAGCACCCCGGGATCGACGCGACCTGGTCGGACCACGACCGCGGGGGCCTCGTCGTGGCCGTCCTCGGCGGCAGCGACAGCGGCGACCAGGTCCCGCTGCGCCGGATCCGGCACGACGCCGGCACCGCGCTCGCGTTCGTGCTCGACGTCGAGCAGTGGGCAGGGCGGCCCGCGTCGCCGGCGGCCGCACGGGGCGCCTCGGGTGCCGGGTGGCGCGCCGTCGCGATCGGACCGCGTGACCGGATCGACGTCGCCTGGCGCGAGCTGGGCCGCCGTGCCGTCAGCGCACCGGCGCCGGGCGGACCGGTGGCGGGCGGGCCCGTGGCGGGAGCGGCGCGGTGACCGGTCGTCCCGCACTCCCCCAGGCCCTGCTGCTGGCCCTGCTGGCGGGCGGCACCACCGTCGCTGCGCTGCTGTCGTGGCGCGGCTTCGTCGTGGACTCCTCGGAGTACCTCGCGCCCGTGGTCGTCATGGGCACCTTCCTCGTCGTCGGCGGTGCGCTGCTGCGGTGGCTCGGCACGCCGGCGCTGCTGACCGTGACCCTGCAGCTGCTCGTGGCCGTGGCGTTCGTCAGCGGCCACCTCGGCGGCAGTCCGATCCCCTACGGCGACACCGGCGACCGGCTCGTCCGCTCCCTGGAGCTCGCGGTCGACTCGGCCGGCACGTACGCCGCGCCCATCGGTCCCGGCGTACCTCCGGTGGCCCCGCTGCTGGTCGTCGGCGGGCTCTTCTTCGTCCTCGTCGTCGACCTGCTCGCGTGCACGCTGCGACGGGTGCCGGTCGCCGGGCTGGCCCCTGCTCGCGGTCTACTCCGTGCCCGCCGGCCTCGCCGAGACCGGCCCGGGCTGGTTCACGTTCGTCCTCGCGGCGGCCGGCTTCCTCGCCATGCTCCACCTCGACAGCCGCGAGCAGGTGCTGCGGTGGGGGGCGGCCGCTCGGCCTCGACGAGCACAACCCCTGGGACGAGAGCAACCCGATGGCCGACGCGCTGCGCGTCGGCGCCGGCCGGATCGGCGTGGCCGCGACCGCCCTGGCGCTCGTGGTGCCGCCGTTCATCCCCGTGCTCGACGTCGACGTGCTCGGCCTGGGCGCCGGCAACGGCGACGACGAGATCGAGATCCACAACCCCCGCGCCGACCTGCGCCGGGACCTCCAGCGCGACGCGGACATCCCGCTGCTGCGGGTGCGCACCGACGACCCCGACCCGCGCTACCTCCGGATCGCGTCCCTCAACCGGTTCACCGGCATCGAGTGGAGCAGCGGCGACCGGGGCGTCGCCGACGACGCGCGCGCGGGCGGCGAGCTGCCGGGACCGAGCGGGCTCTCGCCGGAGGTGCCGCTGACCTCCTACGACTACGACGTCGAGGTGACCGGGGACTTCCGGTCGTCGTGGCTCCCCACGCAGTTTCCGGCGACGTCGGTGACCGCTGACGGCGACTGGCGCTACGACCTCGACACGATGGACTTCATCGCGGTGCCCGACGACCTGACCACCGCCGGGCTGTCCTACGAGATGACCGCGGTCGAGCCGTCCTTCGGCACCGACGGCCGGTTCTTCGCCAACGCCCCCACCGGCGCGGTGGACGAGGAGTTCCTCGAGGTTCCTGGCGGCATCCCCAGCGTCGTGCGCAACTATGCGCGGTCGGTCACCGAGACCGCGCGCGACGACTACGAGGCGGCGCTGCTGCTCCAGGACTGGTTCCGCAGCTCCGGCGGCTTCCGCTACAGCCTCCGCCGGGCGCCGTCGGGCATCGGCGGCGACGTGTTCGAGACGTTCCTCAACAGGGGACCGGACGGGCGCGTCGGCTACTGCGAGCAGTTCGCGTCGGCGATGGCGATCATGGCGCGGATGGTCGGGATCCCGGCCCGCGTCGCGGTCGGGTTCCTCGAGCCCGAGGCCCTCGGCGACGACACCTACGAGTACAGCTCGCACGACCTCCACACGTGGGTCGAGCTCTACTTCGAGGGCGCCGGCTGGGTGCTGTTCGAGCCGACGCCCGCGAGCACCGCGGGCGGGTGCCCGACTACACCACCGTCGAGGTGGACCGCGCGAACGTGCCGGACTTCCCGACCGAGTCCCAGACGACGCAGGAACCGTCGTTGCGCCCCAGCGACGCCACGGGCAGCGTCACCGTCGAGCCCGAGCCCACCGACGTCGACGTCGAGGCGGCCGACGAGGAGGAGGGCGCCGGCTGGCTGCCGGTGCTGCTCGGCGGGCTCGGCGCGGTGCTGGTCGTCGCCCTGCTGCTCGCGCTGCTGCTCGCCCCGCGGAGGCTGCGGGACCGGGCGCGCCGGCGCCGCCTCACCGGCGGCCCCGAGCAGGTGTGGGCGGAGCTGCGCGCGACCGCCGTCGACCTCGGCCTTCCCTGGCCCGCAGGCCGGTCGCCCCGCGAGGTCGGCGCCGTGCTGGTGGGACTGCTCGGCGACCGGTCCGACCAGAGCCCGCCCGAGCGGCCCCGCACCGGACCCGACGTCGACCCCGACGCGACCGCCGCGCTCGACCGGGTCGTCGATGCCCTCGAACGCTCCCGCTACGCCCGCGACGGTGACGACAGCCCGCTGCCCGGGCTGGCCGACGACGCTCGTGCAGTGGCCGACTCGCTGGCTGCCGGCGCCCCGCGACGCAGCTCGCGGGCCCGCTGGCTCCCCGCGGTCGCTGTGGGCGGGCGTGGACCGCGGCGACGGCCGGGCTCCCTCGGTCGAGGACGAGCGGGTTCCTGCCGGGCGCTGATCGGCTGTGCGGGTCAGAAGCCGCCCTGCTCGCGGCGACGACGCCAGCGAGCCTCCATCCGCGCCATGAACGATCCGGAGCCCGCGGGCCGGGGCCGGCCGGATCGGCGACTGCGTGAGCGCCCACCCTGGATGACACCGAGGCCGGACGGGTGCGCCGTCGGCCCGGGGTCGGCTCCGACCCGCTGCTGTCCTCGGATCGCGCTGAGCGCGACGGTGGCGGACCCGAGCATGATCACGAAGCCGAGGATGCCGATCTGCCACCACCCACTGATCGCCCCACCCATGAGGACGGCGATGCCGATCGCGAAGACCACCCCGGCGAGCAGCGCCCGGCGACGGGCGGCCTGGCGGAGCGTGGTGCCACGGAGCGTGGACGCGAACTTGGGATCTTCCTCGACGAGGGCCCGCTCCATCTGCTCCAGCAGTCGCAGCTCCTCTTCGGAGAGTGGCACCGGTTCCTCCCACGTGCGAAGACGGTCGGGCCGTCAGTGGTTCTTGCAGCAAGTGTAGGCAGGGCCCGCGCCGACCGGTAGGCCGACCACGGCAATTCCGCTAACTCCGTACGTTCGGGCACTACCCATGATCGGTCGGGATCATCCCCGGCGGCCCGCCCGCAGCGCCGTCGAGCAGGCTGGCCCGGCGTACCGCAGCCCGCCCGAACCGGTCCACCGCCCGGTCGACGGCCCGGTCGGCGTCGGGCCACCCGGGGTCGCGCTCGCCGATCGCGAGCTGCCGCCCGTCGAGGCGCTGCCGCGGCACTAGCCGCTCCACACGCACCCCCACGAGCCGCACCGCCTGCCGCAGCGGGCCCAGGGCGTCGAGCAGGACCAGGGCGGCGCGGTAAACGTCGTCGGTCACGTCGGTCGGCTCGTTCAGCGTCCGGGAGCGGGAGATGGTGCGGAAGTCGCTCCACCTGACGGTCAGGGCGACCGTGCGGCCGACCTTGCCGGCGGCGCGGAGCCGGGCGGCGACGCGGCCCGAGAGGCGCAGCAGCTCGCGCGCGAGCTGCTGGCGGTCGCGGGTGTCGGCGGCGAGCGTGTGTTGGGCGCCCATGCTGCCCTCGGGCGTGCCCTCCCCGAAGCCGAAGGTGCCGGCACCGCCGGGGTGCAGCTCGCTGCGGTCGGCGCCGTGGGCCAGCGCGTGCAGGTGACCACCGAGGTGCCCGCCGAGCATCCGGCGCAGGTCGTCGACCGGGATCCGCGCGACGTCGCCGACCGTGACCAGCCCGAGCCGGTGCAGGCGCCGACGGGTCGCCTCACCGACGCCGTAGAGCTCGCCCACGTCGAGCGGGTGGACGATGGTGGCGAACCGGTGGGGCGGGATGGTCAGGACGCCGTCGGGCTTCGCGCGCCGGCTGGCGAGCTTGGCGACCGACACCGTGGCGGCGATCCCCACCGAGCAGGTGATGCCGTGCTCGGCACGCACCCGCGAGCGGATCAGCTCGGCGATCCGCTCCGGCGGGCCGAACAGGCGGACGGCACTGCGGACGTCGAGGAACGCCTCGTCGAGCGACATCACCTCGACCACCGGCGTGAAGCTGCGGAACGTCTCCATGATCGCCCGCGACACCGGGCGGAGCACGTCGAAGTCGGGCGGCACCGCGACCAGTCCAGGGCAGATCCGGCGGGCCTCGACCCCCGACATGCCGGACCGGACGCCGTACGCCCGGGCGGGGTAGTTGGCCGACAGCACGACCCCGCGGTGGCCGCCGCCGACCACCACGGGCACGTCCTGCAGCTCGGGCCGGTCGCGGATCGCGACGGAGGCGTAGAACGCGTCCATGTCGACGTGCAGCAGGTGGCAGTCGATCGGGGTGCGGGTCTGCCCCGTCACCGGGGCGCCCCGGGTCGGTCAGTGGGCGAGCAGGTGCAGCTGGGTGGCGAGGGGGAGGTACTCGGGGCGCTCGGCGACTGCGCGCTCGAGGTCGGCGAGCGCAGCAGCGGCGCCGGGCTCCTGGTCGAGCAGGGAGCCCGGGACGAGGTCGGTGAAGACCCGTACCGCGTGGGTGGCCGTGACGGCGAACCCGGCCTGCTGCACCATCGCGGCCACCTCGTCGGCGGCGAACCGGCGGGTCGGGCGGGCCGATCGGCCGCGCTGCTCGGCCGGGTCGTCCCCGTCGAGCAGGGCGAGCGCCTGCTGGAAGTGGCCGGCCATCGCCCGGTGCACGACGGCCGCGTGTCGCTGGGCGACGAGCAGGCTGAGGACGCCGCCCGGGCGGAGGACGCGGCGGATGGTGGCGAGGGCCGCGACGGGGTCGACCATCTCGAGGAGGCCGTGGCAGAGCACGAGGTCGGCGCTGTCGGCGCCGACCACGTCGAGCAGCCCGGAGACATCACCCTGCCGGCCGGCGACCACGACCCCGACCTCGCGGGCGCGGCGGTCGAGCGCCGCGAGCGCGTCGGGGCTGGGGTCGACCACCGTGACCCGGTGGCCGAGGCGCGCCACGCGGACCGCGAACCCTCCGGTGCCGCCGCCGATGTCGACGACGTCGCGCGGGTCTCCCGCGAGGACCGGCCCGAGCGCGTCCCACACGACGGCGGTGCGCACCGAGCCCGGGCGCTCGACGGGCCGCTCACTGGTGACCATGACGGCAACACTAGAGCCTCGCCCGCCGCGCGGCGGTGGTCAGCCTGCCGCTCGCCCGGCCAGCTGGTCGCCGACCGGCACGTGCGGCACCAGGCCGAGGGCCTGCTCCACGACCGCGAGGAACCGGTCGGCGTCGCGCACGAGGTCGTCGGCCTCCCGTTCGGTGACCGCGCGGCTCGACCCCGCCTCGGCCGCCGCGCGCTTGCCCGCGCCCGCCGCGAAGAACGACGCCCACTCGGCGAGCTCGGGCGCCACGTCGGCGAGCAGCACCCAGGCGTTCTTCTGCGGACGCCGCCGCCCCGGCGCCGGCCGGGCCCGGGCGGCGAGCAGCGCCGCCGCGGCCCGCAGCGCCGCGACGTGGGCGCACGCGTAGCGCGCCGCGACGTCGCGGGCGGCGACGGCCTCGCTCAGCGATTCCGCCGCCCGCAGGAGGTAGGAGTGGGTGGTGGCCGGCAGGTGGACCGGGCCGGAGATCGGCCCGGGCACCGACCCTCGGGTCGGCCCTGCGACCTGCCGGGTGGCGCTGCCGGCTCCGGACGGGTGGGTGCTCGCCATCGCTGGTCCCCTTCGTGTGGCGGTGTCGGCCGGGTCGAGCCGACGGGGCGGGGTCGAGGCGCCCCGCCGGCTCGCTGTTCGAACGTTTGTTCGAACACGTTCACGGTACACCCGCCCCCCGACAGGGCGTCAAGGGTTGGCGGCGCGGGGGCGCAGGGGGTCGGCCCGTGCGGCGGTGGGCGGGGGCCAAAGGCTGCGGTGGCGGGCGGTTGGGAACGGCGGGGGCGAGGCGGGGCGGCGGCCCGGGCGGCGGGGCGGCGACGTGACGGGCAAAACCTCCACTTGTCCGGCATTGCTTTGCCCGACAAGTTGAGGTTTCCCCGGTCGACCGGGGAAACCTCACGTCGCGGCGGGCCCTCCCACCCCGGGCCGCGGGCCGGTCAGACAGTCAGGGGCGCCGCGCCGCAGACCCGCCGCGCACGGCGTCCCCGGCGTCCCCCGCGTCCGCGGCATCGCCGGCATCACCGGAGTCGCCGGCGCCCGCACCGTCCTCCTCTTCCGAGCGACCGCCGTCCCCGTCCTCCTCCAGGCAGTGCCGGCGGGACTGGGGGTGCCACAGGAACACCAGGCTGACGGCGCTGAGGACCGCGGCCACGATGATCAGCCAGCGGAACAGGGTCGGCGGGGAGGTGCGGACGGTGGCGACCGTGACGAAGAGGATCCCGACCACGATGGAGGCGAGCGAGTGCCGGGCCCAGTTGTGCCCGTGGCGCATCAGCGGGATGAGCGTGACCGCGAGCACCGCGACCACGACGTAGAGCACGAGGATCACCGGGACGAACTCGAGCGGCCGGACGGTGCTCCCGTCCGAGGAGGCGGGCGACCACGCATCGGCGAGGTCGTCGCGGAACACGACGACGAGGACCGACATCACCAGCCCCGCGACCACGAGGGTCCACAGCAGCCACGTGGCCAGCTCGACCGCGGCCGGTCGCTTCTGCATCCGAGTCCTCCTCGACTCCCCGTCGGACCTGTCGTCCGTGCCCCGGGCGGTTGCCCTAGGGTCACTCCCATGTCGGCCGACCACCCGTCGATCAGCCGGTTCCGCGACGAGCACGAGCGTCGCGGGGGTTCTGGCGAGATCGTCATTCTGCCCGATTCCGTCCACACCGCCGCACTCGCCGCCGAGGCGCTCGGCTGCGAGGTCGGCGCGATCGCCAACAGCCTGCTGTTCGACGCGGGCGGGTCGCCGGTCCTGATCCTCACGTCCGGCGCCCACCGCGTCGACACCGTCCGCACGGCCGCGGCCGTCGGCGTGGAGCGGCTGAAGCGGGCCAGCCCCGACTTCGTCCGCGAGCACACCGGTCAGGTGATCGGCGGGGTCTCGCCGATCGGGCACCCCTCCCCCGTGCCGACGTACCTCGACACCTGGCTGGAGAAGTACGACGTCGTGTGGGCGGCCGCCGGCCACCCCGCGGCGGTCTTCTCGACGTCCTACGACGAGCTGCTCCGGTTGACCGGCGCGACCCCCGTCGACGTCGAGTGAGGCACTGGTGAGGCACTGGTGAGGCGCTGGTGAGGCGCTGGTGAGGATCGTCGTCGTCGGCGGCGGCCTCGGCGGTCTCGCGTCCGCCGCCCGGCTCGCCAAGACCGGCCACCAGGTGGTGCTGGTCGAGGCGTCCCCGACGCTCGGCGGCGCGCTCGGCGCGGTGAGTGAGGCCGGCTTCACGTGGGACGGTGCGGCGACCACGACGCTGCTGCCGGCGGCGCTGCGCGACCTCTTCCGCAAGACCGGCCGCCCCCTCGAGCGCGAGCTCGGCGGCGAGCTCGAGCCGCTGGAGGTGGCTCGCGAGCACCGGTTCGCCGACCGCACGTCCGTCGTCGTCCCGGGCGGCTCCCGGGCCGCGCAGGTCGCCGCGTTCGACGAGCTCGCCCCCGGCCTCGGCGAGGCATGGGTCCGCCACGTCGACCGCTATGCGCCGGTGTGGGACGTCCTCCGCCGCCACTACGTCGAGGCGCCCTGGGACCCGACCGACGTCCCCCGCGACCTCGCCGCGCTGCTCGGCAGCCGGGAGACGCTCCACAAGCGGCTGCGGCGCGACTTCCGCGACGAGCGGCTCGCCCTGGTCGCCGGCCACCCGGCGGTGGCCGAGGGGCACGACCTGCGCAACGTGCCCTCGTGGGTGGGCGTCGCGAGCTATCTCGAGCAGTGCTTCGGCGTGTGGCGGGTGCCGGGCGGGATGGCGCGCGTCGCCGACCTCCTCGCGACGCGGATGGAGACCCGTGGCGTCACCGTGCTCACCTCGACCCCGGCGCGCGACCTGGTGGTCCGCGACGGGCGGGTCGCGGCCGTCGTGGTCGAGACCGGCGAGATCGACGTCGACGCGGTCGTCGTCGCGGTCGACCCCCGCCGTCTGCCGGCCCTGGCCCCGCTCGTCGAGCGCACGATGCCGGCGATCCCGCCGGTCGTCGCCCACGTCGGCCTCGAGGGTGACGTGCCCGACCTCCCCGCCGAGCTGGTCCTCCACGCGGAGCCGCTGCTCACCGTGCGCACGGGCGGCACGGCGCCCGAGGGCCGCGCGGCCTGGACGGTGCACGGCCGCGGCCGGATCGCCGAGGACGTGCTCGACGCGCTGGCCCGCCACCGCATCGACGTCCGCGACCAGGTCGTCGCACGCGTCGACCTCTCCCCCCGCGACCAGGTCGACCGCTGGGGCGGCTCGCCGATGGGCGTGCTCTGGCAGGGGCGCGGCACGGTGCGGCACCGACTCGGGCCCACCACCCCGATCGCGGGGGTGTACGCCGCCGGCGCGCACGCCGCGCCCGGCGCGGGCGTGCCGTTCGTCGCGCAGTCGGCGGCGCTGGTCGCGCAGGTCGTCGGGCCGGCCTGACCGCCCGCTCAGAGCAAGCGCACCGCGGCGGCGGCCGCCGCCCCGACCAGGACGGCGACCAGCAGCGGTGCCCGCAGGAACCAGGCCAGCCCCGCCACCGTGACGCCCAGCACCTGCGGACCGTCGAGCCCCCGCCAGTCGGGGCCGGCGAGCTCGACCACGATCAGTCCCGCCAGCAGCACCGGTGCCACCAGCGCCACGACACGGCGGACGACGGGTGGCAGCCGCCGCTCGCCGAGCACGAGCGGCCCGGTCGCCTTCAGCAGGCTGTTGGCCGCGGCGACGGCGAGGACCGACAACCAGACCCTCATGCCGGCTGCTCCTCCGCACCGGGGAGCAGCGCCACCGCCGCCCCCCGCCGTGGCGGCCAGCAGCGCGTAGCCGGGCTCGGTCACCAGCAGGAGCGCCCCCGCGATGCTCCCGCCGCAGAGCGCAGCGGCGGCCGCCCGAGCGGACTTGATCTCCTCGAGGACGAGCAGCAGGAAGAACGCCGGGAAGACCACGTCGAGGCCTAGCCGCTCCATCATCGCGGGGTCGGGCCGCAGGAGCAGCCCCACGAGGGTGCCGAGCAGCCAGCACGTCCACTGCGGGACGGTGGCCCCGAGGAGCCGCACCACGTCGAACCGCCCACCGCCGCGGTGGGCCACCACGAACGACGCGTCGACCAGGGCCTGCGCCTGCAGCGCCCGCCGTCCGCGACCGCCCTCGAGGCTGTCGTTGAGCGCGAGCCCCATGACCAGGTAGCGGGCGTTGATGAGGACCGCCGAGGCGACGGCCGCCACGGCACTGCCCGCCTGCAGCGTCGTGAGCAGCGAGAACTGCGCCGATCCCGAGAACGCGAGCGCCGAGAAAGCCAGCGGCGCCGCGAAGCCCCACCCCGCGGCGGCCGCCGCCGCTCCGAACGAGATCCCGAGGGCGAGCGTGGCGGCCGCCGGCCCGACCGCCTTGCGGGCGCCGTCGACGAAGTCCGAGCGGAAGCTCACCGCTGCTCCGTCGTACGCCGGAGGTTCTCGCGCTCGAGCAGTCGCCAGGCGGCGAGGGCGGGCTCGTCCAGCAGGCTCGTCGCGACGAGCTCCCGCACGGCGCGCCTCAGACGGTGATCCGCAGTGCCTCGAAGATCTCCAGCGTCGCCTTCGACCGGTTCAGCGTGTAGAAGTGCAGGCCCGGGGCGCCGCCGGCGAGCAGGTCCTCGCACAGCTCGGCCGCCAGCCGGATGCCCTCCGCGCGGATGTCGGCGGGGTCGGGGCCGGCGGCGGTGATCCGCGCGACGACCTCGTCGGGCACCGAGGTGCCGATCAGCTCGCCCTGGCGGCGGATCGCGTTGAGGTTCAGGATCGGCATGATGCCCGGGAGGATCGGCATGTCGACACCACGTCGACGCACCCGGTCGACGAGACCGAAGTAGTCCTCGGCACGGAAGAACATCTGGGTGACGGCGAACTCGGCGCCGGCCCGGGCCTTCGCCACCAGCACGTCGGCGTCGTCGTCGAGCGACGTCGCCGCGGGGTGCCCCCTCGGGGAAGGCGGCGACGCCGACCCGGAAGTCCCCGCGCGAGCGGGCGAGCTCGACCAGCTCGACGGCGTAGTCGAGGCCGCCGGGCGTGGGCGTCCAGTCGGCGCGCGGCCCCTCGGTGGGGTCGCCGCGCAGCGCCATCAGGTGACAGACACCCTCGGCGGCGTACGCGTCGAGGATCGACTCGAGCTCCTCCCGGGTGTGGCCCACGCAGGTGAGGTGGGCGATCGGCAGCAGCGAGGTCTCACGGGCGATCCGCCCGGTGATGCCGATGGTCTTGTCGCGGCTGCTGCCGCCGGCGCCGTAGGTGACGGAGACGAACGTCGGCCGGTAGGGCTCGAGCGCGCGGATGGCGTTCCAGAGCTGCTGCTCCCCCGCCTCGTCCTTGGGCGGGAAGAACTCGAACGAGAACGAGCGCTCGCCCGTGCCGATGATGTCGCCCAGGGAGCGGCCGCGACCCGTTGTCATGGCGGCGAGTGTAGGAGAGCGACCCCCTCAGCGGGGCATTGTCCGTGATCAATAGGCTCGCCGCCATGAGCGGGCAGGCGTGGGACGACGACGAGCAGCAGCGGTTCCGCGCCGACCTCCAGGCGGCCATCGACGCGTTCCTCGACGAGCAGGCCGAGCGGCTCCGACCGCTGGGCGGTGACGCCGAGCGGCTGGTGGCGGAGGCGCGGGCCGTCTCCTCCGGCGGCAAGCGGTTCCGGGCGGCGTTCTGCCACTGGGGGTTCCGCGCCGCGGTGCGCGACGACTTCGACGAACGCGCCCTGGTCCGGGCAGGAGCGGCGCTCGAGCTGTTGCACGCGAGCGCGCTCGCCCACGACGACCTGATCGACGCCTCCGACACCCGCCGCGGGCGGCCGGCGACCCACCGCGGGTTCGCGGCCCTGCACCGCGACGCCGGCTGGCCCGGCGACCCGGAGCAGTACGGCGCCGCCGCCGCCATCCTCCTCGGTGACCTGCTGCTCTCCTGGTCCGACGAGATGCTGCGCCGGTGCGGGCTGCCGCTCGAACGGGTCGCTCCTGCGCTGGACGTGCTCGAGCTGTGCCGCACCGAGGTGATCGCGGGGCAGTTCCTCGACGTCTCCGTCCAGGCCCGGGGCCGGGCCGACGTCGACGCGGCCATGACGGTGCTGCGGTACAAGTCCGCGAAGTACTCGATCGAGCGCCCGCTCCACGTCGGCGCCGCACTCGCCGGCGCCGGCCCAGAGACGCTGACGGCGCTCAGCTCGTTCGGCCTGCCGCTCGGCGAGGCCTTCCAGCTCCGCGACGACCTGCTCGGTGTCTACGGCGACCCGGCGACCACCGGGAAGCCCGCGGGCGACGACCTGGTCGAGGGCAAGCGCACCGTCCTGGTGGCGCTCGCCCTCGACGCCGCTCCCCGGCGGAGGCCGCCCGGCTCGACGCCGCCCTCGGGACCGCGCTCGGCGACGAGGAGGTCGCCGAGCTGCGCGGGATCATCGACCGCTCGGGTGCCGCCGAGCAGGTGGAGGCCGTGATCGACGACCTCGCCGGCCGCGCGGTCGCCGCCCTCCACCGGGCTCGGGAGGCGGTCGGCCTCGACGACCACGCCTGCGCCGTGCTGGAGGGGCTGGCGACCGCGGCGACCCGCCGGGCGGTCTAGATGAGTAAGTCCAAGGGTTCGCACGCTGCGCAACGCTCAGCATCCACCGTGGCGGCGTTGCGGCCGCTCGGAGATGGACCCACAGCGCCGTCGCGACCGCGCCTTGCCACGGCGGCGCTGAGCGCCGCTCGCCTGCACGACCCCTTGGACTTACTCATCTAGGCGAAGAAGACCCGCAGGTCGGCGGCCAGGTCCTCGGGCACCTCCATCGCCGCGAAGTGCCCGCCGCGGGGGTGCTCCGACCAGTGCTCGATGCCGGCGTTGTCGCGCTCGGCGAACGCACGGATGGTCTGGAAGTCGTCCTTGAAGACGGCCACCCCGAGCCGGCCCCGGCTGACGACCGGCTCGCGCTCGGCGCGCTGCTCCTCGAAGTGGTAGCGCACCGCGCTGGCGTAGGTGTTGGTCAGCCAGTAGAGCGACACCTGGGCGAGCACCTGCTCGGGCCGCACCAGGCTGGTGCCGTTGCCGAAGCTCTCGAAGAGCTCGCTGTAGGCGAGCGCGGCGACCGGGGAGTCGGCGAGCCCGGCGGCGACCGTCTGCGGCCGGGTGCCGTTCATCTGGTTGTAGCCACCGACGCTCTGGAACCACTGCAGGTGCCCGAGCGCGGCGTACTCCTTCTCGCCGAACCCGTCCATCTCCCCGGGCGCCCCGGTGGGGAACGCGAACAGGTGCAGCACGTGCGCGCCGAGGAACCCGGCCGGCTCGACGACGGCCATCTCGCGCGCCACCAGTGCGCCCGCGTCGCTGCCGTGGATCCCGTAGGCGTCGTAGCCGAGGCGGCGCATCAACGTGTCGTAGGCCCCGGCCACCCGGGCGATCGTCCACGGCTCGGTGACCGGCGCCGAGAACCCGAGGCCAGGCATCGACGGGATCACCAGGTGGAAGGCGTCCTCGGGCCGGCCGCCGTGGGCCACCGGGTCGGTCAACGGGCCGATCAGGTCGAGGTAGTCGAGGACCGAGCCGGGGTAGGTGTGCGCGAGCAGCAGCGGCGTGGCGCCCTCGACCGACGACCGGACGTGGAGGAAGTGGATGTCCTGACCGTCGATCTCGGTCACGAAGCCGGGGTGCGCGTTGATCGAGTCCTCGACCGCGCGCCAGTCGAAGTCCTTCCAGCGCTCCACCATGTCGCGCAGGTAGGACTCCGGCGTGCCGTAGTCCCAGGAGTCGCCCGGGGCGGCCGGGGCGAAGCGGGTGCGCTCGAGCCGGGCGTGCAGGTCGTCGAGCTCGGACTGCGGGACCCGGACGGCGTACGGGCGGACCTCGGCGTTGGTGGTGGTCATGGCTCCTCCTCGGGAGTTCGCGGTTCGTGACCCTCACGCTAGGAGTGGTTCAGGAACGGTTTCTTCCGGTACTTTCGGGACCGTCGAGAGATCCGGAGGAGGTACGCCGTGGCCGCGACCGCCGAGCGCCTGCTCGCGTTGCTGGGACTGCTGCAGGCGCGGGCCGACTGGTCCGGCGCCGAGCTCGCCGAGCGGATGGGGGTGACCGACCGCACGGTTCGCAGCGACGTCGCCCGGCTGCGCGAGCTCGGCTACCCGGTCGTGTCGGTCCGCGGCCCGGGTGGGCGCTACCGCCTCGGGGCGGGCGCCAAGCTGCCGCCGCTGCTGCTCGACGACGGGGAGGCCGTCGCCGTCGCGGTCGGCCTCCGCGCCGCGACCGGGATGGCCGGGTTCGAGGAGTCCGGCACCCGCGCCCTCGCCAAGCTCGAGCAGGTACTGCCCGACCGGTTGCGCCGGCGGCTGGCGGCGCTCCGGACGGCGACGAGCGCCGGCCCGGCCAACACCGACTCCAACGTCGAGGACCCGGTGGTCGACCCCGACCTGCTCAACGAGCTGGCCGCGGCGGTCCGCGACCACCAGGGCATCCGCTGCGACTACGGGGAGGCGCGGCTCGAGCTGGAGCCCTACCACCTCGTGGCGTGGCAGCGGCGCTGGTTCCTGGTGGCGCGCGACGTCGGCAGCGGCGCGTGGGCGCCGTACCGCGTCGACTGGATCCGGCTCCGCGTCCCCGGCGGTCGGCGGTTCACCCCGCAGCCGCACCCGTTCGACCTCACCGAGTTCGTCGTGCGGGAGGTGGCCCGCACCGGGTGGGCGGTGCACGCCCGCCTCGTGGTCGACGCACCGGCCGAGGAGGTGGTCGCCCGGATCAACCCCGCCGTCGGCACCGTCGAGCCGCGCCCCCGACGGGCGCAGCGTGCTGGTGACCGGCGGCGACAGCCTCGAGGTGGTCGCGGTCTGGATCGGCATGCTCGGCATCGACTTCTGGGTCGAGGAGCCGCCCGCGCTCGTCGACCACCTGCGGGTGCTGGCGACCCGCTACGCGAGCGCCGTCGACCGCTCCACCCGCGACTGACTGGACGATCGCGTATGCGGCCGAGCGTCCCGGCCATGGCGAGCCACTCATCCCGGCGGTTTGACTGAGCAGGTCAAACCGACCGAGGAGGAACACCATGAAGATCACCGTCCTGGGTGCGACCGGCACCGTCGGCCGCCACGTCGTCGAGCAGGCGCTGGCCGCCGGGCACCACGTCACCGCGCTGGTGCGCGACCCCGACCGTCTCGACCCGTCGCTCCGCGACGACCAGGGGCTGCACGTCCTGGCCGGCGACGCGACCGACCACGACGTCGTGGCACGGGCGGTCGCGGGCGCCGACGCCGTGGTCGTGGCGCTCGGCGCCGGCCGCGCGGCCGGCATCCGCGAGGCCGGCACCAGCGCCGCCGTCGCCGCGATGAAGGAGGCCGGCGTCGAGCGACTGGTCTGCGTCTCCACGCTCGGCGCCGGCGACAGCCGGGCCAACCTGAGCTTCGTCTGGAAGCGGCTGATGTTCGGGATGCTGCTCCGCAAGGCGTACGCCGACCACCAGCGGCAGGAGGAGGTCGTCCGCTCCAGCGGCCTGGTGTGGACCCTGGTGCGGCCGGCCGCCTACACCGACGGGCCGCTCACCGGTCGCTACCGCCACGGCTTCGGTCCCGATGCCAGGGACCTGGCGCTCCAGGTCTCCCGCGCCGACGTCGCGCACTTCGTGCTCGACGTCGTGACCGAGGACCGCTACGTCGGGGCTCCTGCCGGCCTGTCGTACTGACCCGGCTGACCTAGACTTCCGCGACATGGACGTGCTCGAGGCGCTGCTCGACGGGCCGCGCGCCCGCGGCGCGTTCCTGCTCCGCTCGCTGCTGGAGCCGCCGTGGGCGCTGCGCATCGAGGACGCGGCGCCGCTCACCGTCGTGACACCGCTGCGCGGGTCGGCGTACGTCGTCCCCGACGAGGGGGGCGTCCACCCGCCTGGCGGCCGGGGACGTGGCGGTGGTCCGCGGACCGGGCTTCTACACCGTCGCCGACGAGCCCGCGACCGAGCCGACGGTGGTGGTGCTGCCGGGCGGCCTGTGCACCAGTGCCGACGACGGCCGCAGCCTCGTCGACGAGTGGTCGCTCGGCATCCGCACCTGGGGGACCAGCACCGAGGCCGGCACCGTGCTGCTCACGGCCACCTACGAGCACGCGGGCGAGGTCAGCCGCCCCCTGCTGGCCGCGCTGCCGCCGGTGGCCGTGGTCAGGGGCGAGGAGTGGCGCTCGCCCCTGGTCGACCTGCTGGCGCACGAGGTGACCGTCGAGGCCCCCGGCCAGCGCGCACTGCTCGACCGGCTCCTCGACGTGCTGCTGATCTCGGCGCTGAGGCAGTGGTTCACGACGGCCAGGGGACGGCGCGCCCGCGTGGTTCCGCGGGCAGCACGACCCCGTGGTGGGCCAGGTGCTCGGTCTCATGCACGGCCGGCCCGCGCACCCGTGGACGGTCGGGTCCCTGGCCGACGCCGCCGGGATCTCGCGGGCGGCCCTCGCCCGCAGGTTCACCGACGTGATGGGCGAGCCGCCCATGGCCTACCTCACCGGCTGGCGGCTGGCCCTGGCCGCCGACCTGCTCAGCGACCCGGAGGCCACCATCGCGAGTGTGGCCCGCCAGGTCGGCTACAGCACGCCGTTCGCGCTGAGCGCGGCGTTCAAGCGCGAGCGCGGCATGAGCCCGCAGCAGTACCGGCTGCGCGACGTGTCGGCCTGATCCGCCCGCCGCCCGGGCGCAGGGTCAGGGCGCGGGGTCAGAACGCGGGGTCAGAACGCCAGCGCCTGCGCGCGGCGCTTGACCTCGGTGCCGCGGTTCTCGCGGAGGGCGTCGATCGGACGGCCGGGAAGGTCGGCGTCGAGGAAGATCCAGGCGATGCACTCGCGGTCGTCGAAGCCGGAGTCGTGGAGCAGCGTCAGCAGGCCGGGCAGCCCCTTGACCGGCAGTCCCTCGTCGTCGATGAACAGGGCGGGCACCATCGGGGGACGGCCCTCCCCCGGCACGGCGGCGGCGAGCTGGTGGTCGCGGACCATCGTGCGCACCTTGGCCGGCGTGACGCCGAGCCGTGCGCCGGCGGCGTCCCAGTCGAGCCAGTCCTCCACGAGCGCGCCGAGGTCGCGGTCTGCGAGGCGCGGAGCCGGATCGGTCATGCCTCCATCATTCCAGCAGCGGTCCAGCCGGGCACGGCCCGGTTCCGGCCCTCGACGGGGGCGCGCCCGGGCAGCGCGCGCGGGCGGCGAGCCTGCCCGGGCGCCCACGCCGGCCGACGTACCATGTGGCCTCCGGTCCTTCCCCACCGGAGCCCGACGGACTGCACAGGAGGGTCGCTGTGCACGAGGACACGCGTGCCCGTGGTGCCCGCGCGCGGAGCTCGGCGACCCCGGACAACGACCCCCGCGTCGGCCGCCTCCTCGACGGTCGCTACCGCGTCGGGCCGCGCATCGCCCGCGGCGGCATGGCCGGTGTCTACGAGGCGCACGACGTGCGGCTCGACCGCACGGTCGCGGTGAAGATCATGCACGCCGGGCTGGGCGACGCCACGTCCGGGGACGAGGAGTTCGCGGCGCGGTTCGTCCGCGAGGCGCGCGCCGCCGCCCGGCTGTCGCACCCCAACGTCGTCGCCGTCTACGACCAGGGCGAGGACGAGGGCACGGTCTACCTCGCGATGGAGCTGGTCACCGGCCACACGCTGCGCGACACCGTCACCAAGGAGGCGCCGATGTCGCCCGAGCGGGCGCTCGCCCTGCTCGACCCGGTGCTGTCGGCCCTGGCGTCCGCGCACCGCGCCGGCCTGGTGCACCGCGACGTCAAGCCCGAGAACGTGCTCATCGCCGACGACGGCCGGATCAAGGTGGCCGACTTCGGCCTGGCGCGCGCGGTGAGTGCGGAGACCCAGCACACCGCGACCCAGGGCGTGCTGATCGGCACCGTCTCCTACCTGGCGCCCGAGCTGGTGGTCGACGGCCGCGCCGACGCCCGGGTCGACGTCTACGCGGTCGGCGTGATCCTCTACGAGCTGCTCACCGGCACCAAGCCGCACACCGGCGAGAGCCCGATCCAGGTCGCCTACAAGCACGTCCACGAGGACGTGCCGCCGCCGTCGCAGCGGGCGCCGGGGATCCCGGCGTACGTCGACGCGCTCGTCGCCCGCGCGACGACCCGCGACCGGTCGCTGCGCCCGGCCGACGCCGGCGTGCTGCTCCACCACGTGCACCGGGTCACCGCGGCGCTGCACGACGGCGTGCGCGAGGACGCCGAGCTCGAGGCCGACCTGCGGCCCGTGGCCGTGCGCACCGACACCGTGCCGGAGCCGATGAGCGAGCTCTGGGACGAGGCCGAGGTCGCCGACGCCCTCGACCGGGCCGACGACGTCGTCGGACCGGCCCCGGCGGCGCGCCGCGAGCCGACGACGGTCATCGAGGCACCGGACGATCACGTTCCTCCCGCGGGCGGACCGCCGACGCCGGTCGCCGGCCGATCCCGACGACGGCGACGCGGCGTCGTACTCCTCCTGCTGGCGGCGCTCCTGGCCGCGGCCGTGGGCGGCGGTGCCTACTGGTTCGGCTGGGCGCGGTACACGACGACGCCGAGCGTCGTGGGGCTGACGCAGGCAGCCGCCGAGGAACGGCTGGAGGACGCCGGGCTGCAGGTCGAGCTCGCCGACGCCGTCTACTCCGAGCACGTCGCCGCCGGTGAGGTCATCAGCAGCGACCCGGGGGGCGGGGTCTCGGATCCTGCCCGACGACACGGTCGTGCTGACGGTGTCGAAGGGGCCCGAGCGCTACGACGTCCCCGACCTGCGCGGGCACACGGTCGAGGAGGCGACCGAGGCGCTCGCGGAGGTGAAGTTCGTCGTCGGGAAGGTGGAGCGGCGGTGGTCGGAGTCGGTGCCCGAGGGCGAGGTGATCCGCAGCCTGCCGAAGTTCGGGACCGAGAAGGCCGAGGGCCTCTCGCCCGACACCGCGATCGGCCTGGTGGTCAGCAAGGGCCGCAAGCCGATCAAGGTCGGCGACTGGGTCGGCAAGGACTTCGAGACGGCGAAGGCGGAGCTCGAGGACCGCGGGCTCGCGGTCGAGGTCGTCGACCGCGAGCACAGCGACACCGTCGACGAGGGCGGCGTGATCAGCCATGAGCCCGCCGAGGGCACGCTGTTCAAGGGCGACGTGGTGGAGTTCGTGGTGTCGGAGGGCCCCGAGCTGGTCGAGGTCCCCAGCGTCTTCTACGACCCCACCGAGGAGGCCGTCGCGACCCTCGAGGACCTCGGCTTCGTCGTGCGGATCCGGCACGCGCCGGTCTACTTCACCGGCGAGCGCGCCTACTCCACCAACCCGCCCGCCGGCACCATGGCCGAGAAGGGCAGCACCATCACCGTCTACGTGGTCTGACCCTGGCCCGCCTCCACGTTGAATCGGGCCTCGTGGTTGGTCGAATCGGCCCTCGTGGTCGGTCGAGTCCGGCCTCGTGGTCGGTCGAATCGGCCCTCGTGGTCGGTCGAATCGGGCCCCGTGGTGGGTCGAATCGGGCCTCGTGGTTGGTCGAATCAGGCCTCGTGGTTGCTCGAGTCCGGTCTCGTGGTGATCGGCCGGCGCCACAAGGCCCGAATGGAGCCACCACGACACCCGATTCGGCGCGCCACAACACCCGAATCGACACACCACGACACCCGATTCAACACACCACATCCGCCCGGATAGCGTGGCGCGGTCATGCAGCAGCCCTCGCGCCCCGTCGGCACCCACGTCCTGGTCGGCAAGAACCTCGTCGACGGCGCGCTCCGCAGCGCCGAGGAGCTCGGCTGCGAGGCGGTGCAGGTGTTCGTCGGCAACCCGCGCGGTTGGGCCCGCTCCCCCGGCGACCCCGAGGTCGACCGCCGGTTCCGCGAGGCCACGGCCGAGCGGGGCGTGCGGGTGCTGATCCACACGCCGTACCTGGTCAACCTCGGCAGTCCGACCCCGCAGACGTACGAGAGCTCCGCGGCCCTGGTCGCGCACAACCTGCGCCGGGCCGTCGAGGTCGGCGCCGAGGGCGTCGTCGTCCACACCGGTTCGTACGTCGACCCCGGCGAGCCCGGCTCGGCGGTCGAGCGCCACGAGCGGGCGCTGCGGCAGGTGCGGGAGGCGCTGCTGCCCGTCCTCGAGCAGGTCGAGGCCGACCACGCGCCGTGGCTGCTGCTGGAGCCGACCGCCGGCCAGGGCCGCTCGCTGTGTGCCGGCGTCGACGACCTCGAGGCCTACCTCGCCGCGCTCGACTTCCACCCGAAGGCAGGGATCTGCCTCGACACCTGCCACGTGTTCGCGGCAGGCGCTCCCTCGCCGAGCCCGGCGGCGCGAAGGCCACCGTCGACCGGGTCGTCGAGATCGGCGGGCCGGGGCGGCTCCGGCTCGTGCACGCCAACGACTCCAAGGACCCCCGCGGGTGCTGCGCGACCGCCACGAGAAGATCGGTCAGGGCCACATCGGTGTCGACGCGTTCGCCGAGCTGCTCACCCACCCGGCGACCGAGGGTGTGCCGTTCATCCTGGAGACGCCCGGCTCCCGCAGCCCCGACGACCCCGACATCCCGCTGCTCAAGCGGCTGCGGCCCTGATCGACGGCCGGACCGCCCGTCCGGATCCTGGATCGGCCACCGGCCGTCACCCCGGGTGGCCTAGTCTCTTCCTCGTGCAGAGGACCTATCTGTTTACCCACCCGCCGGGCGCCGCCCGTGCGGGTGAGGAGCATGTAGACCCCTCCCCGCCACCCCATCCCAACGCCCCGGCTGCCGAACCCGGGGCGTCGTGCTGTCCGGGTCGTCACCGGGAACCAGCACAGAGAGTGAGTTGCACCATGGTCGTGGTCATGGCACCGGATGCCACCGCGGAGGACATCGCCCACGTCGTCGAGCGCGTCGAGGCCGTCGGCGGCGAGGCGTTCGTCTCCCAGGGCGTGGACCGGACGATCATCGGACTGGTCGGCGACATCGACAGCTTCCACCACCTCAACCTGCGCACGCTCCAGGGCGTCCAGGCGGTGCACCGGATCTCCGACCCCTACAAGCTGGTCAGCCGTCAGCACCACCCGGAGCGGTCGACGGTCTGGGTCGGCAAGCCTGGCGCCGAGGCCCCGATCGGCCCCGGCACGTTCACGCTGATCGCCGGTCCCTGCGCGGTGGAGACCCCGGACCAGACGCTCGAGGCGGCGACCATGGCCAAGGCGGCCGGAGCCACCCTCCTGCGCGGCGGCGCCTACAAGCCGCGGACGTCGCCGTACGCCTTCCAAGGCCTCGGCCGCAAGGGCCTCGACATCCTCGCGTCGGTCGGCGAGGCGACCGGGCTCCCGATCGTGACCGAGGTCGTCGACGCCCGCGACGTGCCCGAGGTGGCCGAGCACGCCGACATGCTGCAGATCGGCACTCGCAACATGGCGAACTTCGGCCTGCTCCAGGCCGTCGGCGAGGCCGGCAAGCCGGTCCTGCTCAAGCGGGGGCATGACCGCCACGATCGAGGAGTGGCTGATGGCGGCGGAGTACGTCGCGCAGCGCGGCAACCTCGACGTCGTCCTGTGCGAGCGGGGCATCCGCACCTTCGAGCCGGCCACCCGCAACACCCTCGACATCTCGGCGGTGCCGGTGGTGCAGGCGACCAGCCACCTGCCGATCATCATCGACCCGTCGCACGCCGCCGGCCGCAAGGACCTGGTCGTGCCGCTGTCGCGAGCGGCGATCGCGGTGGGCGCCGACGGCGTCATCGTCGACGTCCACCCCGAGCCGGAGGTCGCGCTGTGCGACGGCCCACAGGCCCTGGTCGGCCCGGAGCTCCGGGCCCTGGCGCAGGCGGTGCGGCAGCTGCCGCCGCTCGTCGGGCGGGCGCCGGCCGAGGCGAGGACGCCGGCGGGCTGATCGCGTCGGATCGTGGTTTGATCGCGGCATGAGGTACTGCGGCAACTGCGGTCGCGAGCTGGGGGCGGGTGCGTTCTGCGCCGGCTGCGGCGCACCGGCGCCCCACCCGGTCGCCGGCGACGCGCCGGACGGGACGCGCGACCCCGACGTGACGGCGGTGCGGCTCCCCCGGTGCAGCCGCTCCCGCCGTCGTCGGTGCCGCCCTCGGCCCGCTACCCGTTGTACGCCGACGCGCCGCCGCCCGCGCCGCCGGGCCCACCGACCGCCCCGCCGCGGTCGTCGCCGCCGGGCCCGCCACCGGCCGGGCAGTCGCGGGCCGGGCAGCCGGCGGCCGACCGTCCGGCCCGGCGCCGGACCGCCCTGCCCTGGGTGGCTGCCCTGGCGCTGCTCGCACTGGTCGCGCTCACCGGCATCGTGCTCCTGGTCACCGGCGGCTCCCCGCAGGAGCCCCAGGCCGCCGGCGGTGACCCGACCCCCGCGCCGGTCAGCGAGCCGGCAGGTGCTGGTGAGGAGGAGGAGCCGTCCGACCAGCCCGCCGGGCAACGCCGGCTCGCGGCGCTCGCGCTGGTCGACGTGCCGGCCACGGCACCGGCCAGCACCGACGGCGACGGCAACCGGGTCTCCTTCCACGCCCGCCGGATGCTCGACGGCGACCCGCGCACCGCCTGGCGGATGGCGGGCGACGGCACCGGGCAGGTGGTCACCTTCCGGTTCGACGAGCCGGTCGAGATCACGTCGGTGGGCCTGGTCAACGGCTACGCCAAGAAGGACCCGCCGCACGACTGGTACGACGGCAACCGCCGCATCCTGCGCGTCTCCTGGCTGTTCGAGGACGGCTCCGAGGTCACCCAGGACCTCCGCGAGCGGCGGGCCCTGCAGGTCGTCGACATCGACCCGGTCAGCACCCGGCAGGTCCAGCTGCGGATCCTCGACGTGACCGCCCCCGGCCGTGGCCGGTCGGGTCGCGACTACACCGCCATCAGCGAGGTCGCGTTCGGCGGACCGACCGGCTGACGAGACGCGCGGGCGGATCGCCGTACTGTTCCGCCATGCGATCGGGGTGGGCGGAGGCGCGGGACGCCTATCGGGCGGCGGCGGAGCGGTTCTTGGCGACGGTGCGGCTGGTCGGTGACCGCTGGGACGAGCCGGGCCTCGGCGAGTGGGACGTGCGCGCCCTGGTCGGCCACACCACCCGGTCGTTCCTCACCGTCGAGGAGTACGCCGCCACGCCGGCCGACGCGATCCGGGTCGACTCCCCTGTCGAGTACTACCGGGCCGCGCGGGCGATCGCGGCCGGCCCCGGGGTCGCGCAACGCGGGCGGGACGCCGGCGCCGCCCTCGGTGACGACCCGGTCGCCGCGGTCACCGCGATCGCCGAGCGGGTGCTGCCGGTCCTCGACCGGCACGACGGCACGGAGGTGGTCCAGACCATCGTCGGCGGCATGCGGTTCGCCGACTACCTGCCGACCCGGGTCTTCGAGCTCGCGGTGCACACCGCCGACCTGGCCGTCGCGCTCGGCGAGCCGGTCGACGTACCTCCGGCGGCCGCCGAGATGGCCCTGTCGATCGTCGCCGGGCTCGCCGTCCACGACGGCCGCGCCGGCGACCTGCTGCTCGCCGCGACGGGCCGGTCGGGGCTGCCGGTCGGGTTCTCGGTGCTCTGACCTCCCCACGCGGGTGCGCCCGCTGCCTGTTCGGCGCCGAGTGGGGAAGATCGGTCGCACATGGCCGGTGACTCCCCGTGGCGACGGGACTGACCGCTCCCGCCGCTCCTCACACCGCGGCGAGGAACCCCTGCACGCGCTCCGTCAGCAGCGCGGTGGCCTCCGGGTCGTAGGCATCGAGGGAGGAGTCCGCGAAGAGGTGCTGGTCGCCCGGGTAGAGGAACAGCTCGGCGTCGTCGGTGGCGGCGGCCAGCTCGCGCGCGGCCGGGAGGTCCTCCTCGAAGAACTCGTCACCCTCCTTGCCGTGGATCTGCACCGGTACGCCGGCGGGCCACGGTCCGCCGAACGCGGCGACCGGGATGCACGAGTACATGAGCAGGGCGCCGCGGGCACCAGGGCGGGTCTGCGCCAGCTGCTGGGCGATCATCACGCCGAAGGAGAACCCGGCGTAGACCAGGCCGGTGCCCAGCTCGTCGGCCGCCGCCGCTCCCCGCTCGCGGACCGCGTCGAGCCCGGCGTCCTCGGCGAACCCGAAGCCCTCCTCGATGCTGGCGAAGGTGCGGCCGTCGAACAGGTCGGGCGTGTGGACGGTGTGGCCGGCGCTGCGCAGGTCGTCGGCGAAGGCCCGGACGCCGTCGGTCAGCCCCTGGATGTGGTGGTAGAGCAGCACCTCGGCCATCTCAACGCCCCTTTTGATCGACTATTCCGGAACATTCGATCACGCTAGTCTGTTCGTCCATGACCGACAACCCCCGGACTACGAGCTCGCCGACCGGCTGGCGCTGACCCGACCGGAGCAGGTCAAGGCGATCGGTCACCCGCTGCGCACGACGCTCCTGCAGCTGCTGCACGAGCGGGCCGCCTCGGTCACCGAGCTCGCTGCCGCCGTCGAACGCCCCAAGAGCACGGTCGCCCACCACGTCGACGTGCTCGTCCGCAACGGGCTCCTCCGGGTGGTCCGGACGCGGAAGGTGCGCGCGATCGAGGAGCGCTTCTACGGTCGCACCGCCCGCCTGTTCTACGTGACCGCTGAGCCGTCGGCCGACGGCGAGGCGCCGCTCGACTTCAACGACCTCGAGGTCGCCGCCCAGGAGTCGGCGACGGCGCACGGGCAGGGGAAGCTGTGGGGGTTCATCCGCCACGCACGCATCTCGGAGGACCAGGCCTCCCGGTTCTGGGAGCGGATGACCGAGCTGGTCGACGAGTTCGACAAGCTGCCCAGGTCGGGCGAGATCGTGTACGGGTTCGCGGTCGGCATCTACCCGACCGACCACCCCACCCCTGCCCACCGTGTCCACCGGCGAGTGAGGCCACGACAGGCGCCCAGGAAGGACGAAGATCGTCGCCATGCCCGACCAGACCGTCGACTCCGCCGAGTTCGCCGAGCTCTCCGAGCCGCTCCGTCACGAGCTGCAGGTGCACTGCTACCGGCTGCTCGGCTCCTACGACGAGGCCGAGGACCTCGTGCAGGAGGCGCTCCTGCGCGCCTGGAAGTCCCGGGAGCGGTTCGAGCGGGGCTCCAACTTCCGGGCCTGGCTCTACAAGGTGGCGACCAACGCCTGCCTGGACTTCCTGCGGGCGCACCAGCGGACCCCGGCGCCGTACGCCGAGCTCCCCGGGATGGACCACGGCACCGGCGCGGCTCCGGTCAGCATCGCCTGGCTGCAGCCGGCGCCGCTGCCCGAGGACAGCACCGAGGCGCGGGAGACCATCGAGCTGGCGTTCGTCGGCGGTCTCCAGCACCTGCCTCCGGTGCAGCGCGCGGTGAGCGTGCTGCGCGACGTGCTGGGCTGGTCCGCCGCCGACACGGCGCGGCTGCTCGACACCAGCCCCGCTTCGGTGAACTCCGCCCTGCAACGTGCTCGATCGACGCTCCGCTCCCGCCTGCCTGCACGGAGGGAGGAGTGGCGCCGGGCGCGAGGGCCGTCCGAGGAGGAGCGGAAGATCCTCGACCGCTACATCGCGGCCGTGGAGTCGCTGGACGCGGCCGAGATCGCGAACGTGCTCCGCGACGACGTGGTGCTCACCATGCCGCCGAACCCGTTCTGGTTCCACGGCCGGGACGCGATGCTGTCGTTCGTGATGCGGTCGCTCGACCCGGCGTCGCCGACCTTCCTCGGGCACTGGCGATCGACGCCGACCACCGTCAACACCATGCCGGCGTGCGCGAACTACGTCCGGTTGCCGGGTACGACGGTCTACCGCGCGCAGGTGCTCGACGTGCTCCGCATCGAGGGTGACCGGGTCGCCGAGATCACCTCGTTCGAGCCGCACCACTTCATCCGGTTGGGCCTGCCGCTGGTGCTGCCCGAGCAGTCGCGCGGCGACGACCGGAGAAGTCGCCGATGAGGATCTCGACCGGGCTCCGTTACAGGAGGTGAACGGCGCGCACCGGGCGGGCCGACCACCTCACAGGAGCTCACCGTGAACGCTCAGCACCCCATCACCAGGTCCACCAGCCGACGGGTTGTCGCCAACCTCGCGCTCACCCTGGACGGCTCGTTCCACGGCGCCGGCGGACCCGACGACTTGGCACCGATCGTCCGTTACGCCGTCACCGACGTCGCCCGCAACCACATGGCGCGTTTCATCTCGACCGCAACGACCGCTGTCCTCGGGCGTGTCAACGCCGAGGGGTTCCTCGGGTTCTGGCCCGCCCTCATCAGCTCCGACGGCGTCGACCCCCGCGACGAGGCCTACGCCAAGTGGCTGGTGGCCACCGAGAAGGTGGTGCTCTCCACCACGCTCACCGACGCCCCGGGCGAGAACTCGCGCGTCCGCAACGCGCCCGCGGCCGAGGTGGTCGCGGAGCTGCGCGACGTCGGTGTGGGCGACATCCTCGTCAACAGCAGCCCGAGCGTGATCCAAGAGCTGCTGGCCGCGGACGAGGTCGACCGGCTGGAGCTGCTCGTCGTACCCGAGCTCGCCGGTGGCGGCACCCGCCTCTTCGAGGCCGGCCTGCCGGCGACGAGGTGGACGCTCGCCCGGCACGAGGCGGGCGAGCAGGGCGAGCTGAGCCTGACCTACGACCGGGCGCGCTGATCCGGCTCACGGCCCGCCGCGCGGCGGGCCGCGCTACTCGGTCAGAGACGCGCGAGCACCTTCGCCGCGGCCTCGGCGTCGGCGCGGGTCACGTCGAGGTGGGTGACCAGCCGGACGGTGCGGGGGCCGACGGCGCCGATGAGCAGGCCCTCGGCGCGGGCCTTCTCGACGAACGCGACCGCGTCCGGGCGGTCGAAGGTGACGATGTTGGTCGCGACGCCGGCCGGGTCGGCACCGCAGGCGTCGGCGAGCAGCCGTGCGTGGTCGTGGTCGTCGGCGAGCCGGTCGACGTGGTGGTCGAGGGCGTGCAGGCCGGCGGCGGCGAGGATGCCGACCTGGCGCATCCCGCCGCCGAGCCGCTTCCGCCGGATCCGGGCCTCCGCCACCAGGTCGGCCGGGCCGACGACCAGCGAGCCGACCGGGGCGCCGAGCCCCTTGGACAGGCAGACCGCCAGCACGTCCGCGCAGGCGCCGTACGCCGCCAGCGGGGTGCCCGTCGCGACGTGCGCGTTCCAGATCCGGGCGCCGTCGAGGTGCACCGCCGCGCCGCGCTCGGCGGCGAACGCCCGCAGCGCCTGCAGGTCGGCCAGCGGCAGCACCGCTCCCCCGGCGAAGTTGTGGGTGTTCTCGACCGAGATCGCCGCCGTCGGCACGAAGAACGGGCCGAGGTCGGGTGCGAAGAGGTCGTCGAGCGCGGCGAGGTCGACCTGCCCGCGCGGGTGCGACCAGGTGCGCATCGTGATGCCGGACACCGCTGCGTGGGCGCCGAGCTCGGCCCGGGCGATGTGGGCCCGCGCCTCGCAGAGCACCTCCTGCCCGGGCGCGACGACCAGCCCGACCGCGAGCACGTTGGCCATCGACCCGGTGGGGGTGAACAGGGCCGCCTCGTGCCCGAACAGGGCGGCGACCCGCTCCTCGAGCGCGCGGACCGTGGGGTCCTCGCCGTAGACGTCGTCGCCGACCTCGGCGCGCGCCATCGCGGCGCGCATCGCCTCGGTCGGCCGGGTGACGGTGTCGGACCGGAGGTCGAGCACGGTCACGCCCGGCGGTCGCGGCGCAGCATCTCCGCGACGAGGAACGCCAGCTCCAGCGACTGCACCCGGTTGAGACGCGGGTCGCAGACCGACTCGTAGCGGTTGGCGAGGTCCTCGTCGCGCAGCTCCTCGCCGCCGCCGAGGCACTCGGTGACGTCGTCGCCGGTCAGCTCGACGTGGATGCCGCCGGGCCAGGTGCCGAGGGCGTGGTGCACGTCGAAGAAGCCCTGCACCTCCTCGATCACGTCGTCGAAGCGGCGGGTCTTGTAGCCGGAGGTCGCCTCGAACGTGTTGCCGTGCATCGGGTCGCAGACCCACGCGGCCTGGACGCCCTCGGCGGTGATCTTCTCGACCAGGTGCGGCAGCCCGTCGCGGATCTTCGCCGCGCCGAACCGGGTGATGAACGTCAGCCGGCCGGGCTCGTTGTCCGGGTTGAGCTTCGCCGCGAGCGCGAGCGCGTCGTCGGCGGAGGTGGTCGGGCCGAGCTTGACGCCGATCGGGTTGCGGATCCGGCTCAGCAGCTCGACGTGGGCGCCGTCGAGCTGGCGGGTCCGCTCGCCGATCCAGACGAAGTGGCCGGACGCGGCGTAGGGCTGCTGGGTGCGGGAGTCGACGCGGGTCATCGCGTGCTCGTACTCCAGCACCAGCGCCTCGTGGGAGGAGTGGAAGTCGACCCGGCGCAGCTCCTCGGCGTCGACGCCGATGGCGGTCATGAACTGCATCGCCTTGTCGATCTCGGTGGCCACCCGCTCGTAGCGCTGGCCGTAGACGCTCGTCGAGACGAAGTCGGTGTTCCAGGTGTGCACCTGGCGCAGGTCGGCGTACCCGCCGCGGACGAAGGCGTTGACCAGGTTGAGCGTCGCCGCCGAGGCGCGGTAGACCTCGAGCAGGCGCTGCGGGTCGGGTTGCCGCGCGGCCGCGGTGAACTCGTAGCCGTTGACGGCGTCGCCGCGGTAGGCGGGCAGCGTGACGCTCTGCCCGTCGGCGGTGGCGCGGGTCTCGAGGTCGGAGCTGCGCGGCTTGGCGTACTGCCCGGCGAGCCGGCCCACCTTCACCACCGGCACCGACGCGGCGTAGGTCAGCACGATCGCCATCTGCAGGAGCACCCGCAGCTTGTTGCGCACGTTGTCGGCCGTCGCGCCGGCGAAGGTCTCGGCGCAGTCCCCGCCCTGCAGCAGGAACGCCTCGCCGCGGGTCACCGCGGCGAGCTTGTCCTGAGGTCGTCGCACTCGCCGGCGAACACCAGCGGCGGCATCGTCCGCAGCCGCTCGACCACGCCGGCGACGGCGGCCGGGTCGTCGTACGTCGGCTGCTGCCGGGCGCCGAGGGCGTGCAGCTGCTCGAGGGTGGGGATCGTGCTCACCGCTCAAGGGTACGGCGCCCGGTCCGGCGCCACCGATTCCGCGCCCGCCCACGGACGCGCGGGCGACGGCGGGCCGGTGCCCGCTCAGTATGCTGACGTGGTGAGCCCGCTGCTGTCGCTGCCGCGCGCGTCGCTCGCGTTCCACGTGCTGGAGCCGATTTTTCGACGGCGACGCGACCGTCACGCTCCGCTACGAGGTCCGCGACGACGGCGGGGAGCGGCTGGCGTCGTTCGACGAGGTCGTGGTGCTGCCCGGCACCGCCGCTGCCCACCCCGACCGGGCGGCGTTCGACCGGGTGCTGCGGCTGCTCGCGCTGGCGGGCGGCCTCAGCTACTACAAGACCTGCATCCCCGCCCGGATCGTCGTGCCCGGGGGCCTGACCCCTCGGGAGCGCGGCTTCCTCACGGCGCTGGTGCGGGGCGGGCTCGCCGAGTTCGCCTACCGCAACGACCGGCCCGAGGCGCTGCGACCGGGCGTCGAGGGCCCCGACCTCCCCCGAGCCGCCGGCCGCCGACGGGGTCGTCGACAACCCGCGGCGGCCGCTGGTCGCGGTGGGCGGCGGCAAGGACTCGATCGTCACCGTCGAGACGGTGCGCCGGCTGCCGGTCGACGTCACCTTGTTCTCGGTCAACGAGTACGCACCGATCCGCGCCACTGCCGACCAGGCGGGCCTGCCGCTCCTGGTCGCGCGCCGGACCCTCGACCCGCTGCTGTTCGAGCTCAACGCGCAGGGTGCGCTCAACGGCCACGTGCCGGTGACGGCGGTCAACTCCCTCATCGCCTGCCTGGCCGCGATCCGGGCCGGGCACGACGCGGTCGTGTTCAGCAACGAGGCCAGCTCGTCGGCGGGCAACCTCACCTGGGAGGGCGTCGACGTCAACCACCAGTGGTCGAAGGGGCTGGAGTTCGAGGCGCTGGTGCGCGACCTCGTCGCCGGCCAGCGGCTCACGTACTTCTCGTTCCTCCGGCCGCTCTCCGAGCTCGCGATCATGCGGGCGTTCGCCCGGCTCACCGACTACCACCCGGTGTTCACCAGTTGCAATCGCGCCTTCCACCTCGACGAGTCGCGGCGCCGGCTGTGGTGCGGCGAGTGCCCGAAGTGCCGGTTCGTCTTCCTCTGCCTGGCCCCGTTCCTGACCCGGGACGCCCTGCTGGCCGTCTTCGCTGGGCGCGACCTGCTCGCCGACCCCGCCCAGCGGGAGGGCTTCCTCGCGCTCCTCAACGTCGGCGGCCGGCTGAAGCCGTTCGAGTGCGTGGGCGAGCCGGCGGAGTGCCGGGTGGCCGCGACGCTCCTGTCCCGCCACCCCGACTGGCAGGCGCACCCGTTCCTCGACGACCCGGAGGTGCGGGCGACGCTCACCGACGAGTCGGGGATCGCGTCGGTGTTCGCCTTCCACGACGAGCACTTCCTGCCCCCGGCGTACGAGAAGGCCGTGCGTGAACTTCTCTGACCTGGCCGGCCGCCGGGTCGCGGTGTGGGGCCACGGCCGGGAGGGGCGCTCGGTGTCGGCCCACCTGTCGGCGCTCGGCATCCCGCACGACGTCGTCGTCCCCGACGAGGAGGACGGCCCCGACCCGCAGGTGGCGTACGGCGACCGGGCGCGGTCGCTGCTGCTGGCCGCGGAGGTCGCGGTGAAGTCGCCCGGCATCCCGGTCACCTCGCCGCTCTACGGCCAGGTCGTCGCCGGGGGCACCGTCGTGACCAGCCTGACCGACCTCTGGATGAGCGACAACGCGCCGCGGACGGTCGCGGTGACGGGCTCGAAGGGCAAGAGCACGACGGCGTCGCTGCTGAGCCACGTCCTCGACCACGCCGGCCGGCGGGCGTCGTTGAGAGGCAACATCGGCACCAGCGTGCTGGAGGAGCCGGACCCGCCGTCCGAGCTGGTCGTCATGGAGCTGTCGAGCTATCAGGCCCAGTCGCTCACCGTGTCGCCGCGGGTCCTCGTCGTGACCTCGCTCTTCCCCGAGCACCTCACCTGGCACGGGTCGGAGGAGGCCTACTACCGCGACAAGCTCAACGCGGCCGCGCACGGGCCCGAGGTCGTGGTGGTGCCGGGGTCCGACGACGCGCTGCTCGCCCGGGTCCGCGCCGCCGCCCCGGGGGCGCCCCTCCTCGCGACCGGCCGGCACACCGTCGGCGTCACGGAGGACGGCGCGGTCGTCTGGGCCGACGGCACCCGGGTCGACCGTGACGACCTTCCCCTGCTGGGCCGGCACCAGGCCGTCAACATCGCCCTGGCGGCCCTCGCCGCGCAGCACCTCGGGGTCGCGCCGGACGTCGTCGCCGCGGCGGTCCGCACGTTCCGGGCCCTGCCGCACCGGATGGAGCGCGTCCCGTCGGCCGACCACCGCACCTGGATCGACGACAGCCTGGCGACGGCCCCGGAGGCCGTGGTCGCCTCCCTGGCCTCGCTCCCGGACGACCGGGTCGCGCTGCTGGTGGGCGGCGCCGACCGCGGCCTCGACTTCACGCCGCTGACTGACTACCTCGCCCGGCGGCCGGACGTGACGGTGCTGCTGGTGGGCCCCGCGGGCCGCAGGGTCCACGACACCGCGGGCGTCGGCCGGCTCTTCGCGTCGTTCGCCGACGCCGTGACGTGGGCCCGCTCCGGCGACAACCCCGCCTCCGTGGTGCTGCTCTCCCCCGGCGCGCCGAGCTTCGACGAGTTCGAGAGCTACGAGCAGCGCTCGGCCGCGTTCCGCGCGGCCGCCGCGGCCCGGTGAGTCCCGGAGGCGCGACCAGCGCCGTGACGACCTGGCGCGGCGGCGACCCCGTGGCCACGTCGGCCGCCGAGTGGGACCGCCGCGCCGCCGGGTTCCTCGGCTGCGGGTTCCGGGTGGTCGTGCCGACCGGACCGCCCGGCGGGCCGGCGTACCGCTTCGCCCGGGCGCAGGCCGAGCGCGTCGCCCGGCGCCTCGGCCTGGAGCTCGACCCGGTGGCCTGGGCGGAGCTCGCGAACCGCGACGGCGGGGCCGTCGTCGAGGGCGGCTGGGAGTACTGGCCCGGCCGCCCGTTCGGACCGCCCTGGACCTGCGCCGCCCGCCTCGACGCGGCAACCGCCCCTGAGCCACCGGTCGCCGTCGCGGCCGTGAGCCTGCCCTGGCGCTGGGGGTCGACGGGCGCGCTCGCCGGCCTGCCGACGATCTCGCGGCTCGAGGCCGCCCGCGCCGAGCGCCACGTCGCCGGCCGCGGCGCCGGCCTCGGCCTGTGGTTCGACCACCGCGGCCGGCTCTGCACGACGACGGCCGGGCCCGTCGTGGTGCTGGCAGCCGACGGCCGGTGGGTCCGCCCGCCCGAGGAGGCCGGTGCGGTCACCTCGTGGACCTACGACGAGGTCGCCGCCGCCGTCGCCGCCGCGCCCGCCGGCCTCGGTCGGGCAGCGCTCGCGGACGCCCGGCTGGTGTGCGCGGTCGGCGAGCTCGGCGACCTGCGCGCGGCCGTCTCGGTCGACGGCCGCCCCTGCTCCCCCGACCCCGTGGCGCTCGACGAGCTGCGGACCGCCGTAGCCAGGATCCTCAGCCCGCGTCGCCGATCGGGTCGATGACCTCGAGCCGCTCGAGCAGGAACAGGAACGCCTGCGCGAACGGGTTGTCCTTCGTCTCGCGGGCGACGACGTCCCACTCGACCTGCTCGCGGACGGCACGGGCGACCGGCAGCCCCTTGCCGAAGTCGCAGGCGTGCTCCTCCATGGCGCCGAGCTTGTCCGCCATCAGGGTGGTCGTCGACAGCACCGGCATCTGCACCGACTCGACCTCGAGCTCGTCGGCGTAGTCGAAGCGCGACCGCTCGATCGGCTCGCTGCGGGCGCGGAAGATGATGTCGACCATCGCGTCGTCGACGTAGACCTTGAACAGCCAGTCCTCGGGCGGCTGCACGACGTTGAGCCCGCGCTCGGCCAGCAGGTCCTTGGCCCGCGGCGCGTCCTCCTCGGCGATCATGAAGTCCACGTCGTGCGCCGGCTCGGGGCCGCCGCGTGCCCACAGCCCATAGCTCCCGGCGAGCGCGAACGGCGCCTCGCCCTCCTTCAGGGTCACCGCGACCAGCTTGAGGGCCTCGCGGAGGTTGCGTTGTACGTCGTGCACGGCCGCTCGGTACCCCGCGCGGGCGCGCTCATCCGAAGTCGGCGCCGGCTCATGCAACGGCACCGGCATGGGTACCCCGCCGTTGATGCGCCTGGTGACCTTCAACATCCTCAACGGCCGCTCGCTGCACGACGAGCAGGTCGACGACGAGGTGCTGCGCGCGGCCGTGCGCGACCTCGACCCGGACGTGCTCGCCCTGCAGGAGGTCGACCGCAACCAGCCGCGGTCGAACTGGCACGACCTCACCGCGATCGCGGCCGAGGCGATGGGCGCCGCGCAGCACCGGTTCGTCGCGGCGCTGGCCGGCAGCCCGGGCGCGACCTGGCAGGCGGCCACCGGCGAGGAGCAGCCGGACGCGGCGGCGTACGGGATCGCGCTGCTGAGCCGCTACCCGGTGAGCGGCTGGAACGTGGTGCGGCTGCCCACCATCCCGTTCCCGACGCCGATCCGGTTCGACGGCCGGCGGCTCCCGACGATGGTGCGCGACGAGCCCCCGGGTGGCGGTCGCCGCGACCATCGACTGCCCCTCCGGCCCGCTCACCGTGGCGACGACGCACCTGTCGTTCGTCAACTGGTGGAACGGCCGCCAGCTGCGGCACCTGGTGTCGTCGCTGGCGTCGCTGCCGGCGCCGATGCTGGTCACCGGCGACCTCAACATGGGCGTCGACCGGGCCGAGCGGGTCTCCGGCATGACCGCGGTCGCGCGGCACCCGACGTTCCCCGCCGACGCGCCGCGCGAGCAGCTCGACCACGTGCTCGCCGACCGGCGGCTCGAGGTGCGGTCGCAGACCTGCCGGATGCCGCTCTCGGACCATCTCGCCCTGGTCGTCGACCTGGTGTGAGGCGGCCCCGGTCAGCCGTCAGCCGAAGAAGACCTCCGCCTCGGCGTACTCCTCCGGGCTCACGACCTTGAGCTCGCCGGTGCCCTCGATCAGCGGCAGCCGCACGATGTCGGTGCCCCGCAGCGCCACCATCACGCCGAACTCGCCGTCGGCGACCGCGGCGATCGCGTGCAGGCCGAACCGGGTGGCGAGCCAGCGGTCGAACGCCGTCGGCGTGCCGCCGCGCTGCACGTGGCCGAGCACGACCGCCCGCGCCTCCTTGCCGGTGCGCTGCTCGATCTCCTTGGCGATCCGGTCGCCGATGCCACCGAGCCGCACGTGGCCGAACGCGTCCTTCTCGCCGCTGGCGAGCGTCATCCCGCTGCCGTCGGCCGGGACGGCGCCCTCGGAGACGACGATGATCGGGGCGTACTCGCTCTCGAAGCGGGTCTCGACGTCGGCGCAGACCGCGTCGATGTCGAACGGCACCTCCGGGATCAGCACGGCGCTGGCCCCGCCCGCGATGCCGGCGTGGAGCGCGATCCAGCCGGCGTGGCGGCCCATCACCTCCACGACCAGCACCCGGTGGTGGGACTCCGCCGTCGTGTGCAGCCGGTCGATGGCCTCGGTCGCGATGTTGACCGCGGTGTCGAAGCCGAACGTGAAGTCGGTGCCGGACAGGTCGTTGTCGATCGTCTTGGGGACGCCGACGACCTGGACGCCGAGGTCGGCGAGCTTGGTGGCGACGCCGAGGGTGTCCTCGCCGCCGATCGCCACCAGCGCGTCGACACCGGCCTCGGCGAGGTTGTCCTTGATCCGCTGCACGCCGTCCTCGACCTTGAACGGGTTGGTGCGCGAGGAGCCCAGTATGGTGCCGCCCCGCGGGAGGATGCCGCGGCACTGCTCGATGCCGAGCGGCATCGTGATGCCCTCGAGCGGGCCCCCGCCAGCCGTCACGGAACCCGACGAACTCGAAGCCGTACTCCTTGACCCCCCGGCGGACGACCGCGCGGATCACCGCGTTGAGCCCGGGGCAGTCGCCTCCTCCGGTCAGCACTCCGACGCGCATGGACCCGTCTCCCTCCGACTTGGAACGATCAACGGCGAGACTAGCGAAACCGAGGTGACCGGGGCACCGTGACGCGGCGGGGCTACGGTGGCGCCCATGACGTTCTCGATCGTGGCCCGCTCCGCCGACGGCGAGTCCTGGGGCGTGGCGGTGGCCTCCAAGTTCCTCGCGGTCGGGTCGGCGGTGCCCGCCGCCGTGGCCGGGGTCGGCGCCGTGGCGACCCAGGCCTGGGCCAACGTCGCCTACAAGGGCATCGCGCTCGCGCACCTCGACGAAGGAGCCACGGCGTCGGTCGCCGTGCAGCGGCTGGTCGAGGAGGACGAGGGCCGCGACCACCGCCAGGTCGGCGTCGTCGACCTCGACGGCGGCGCCGCGACGTACACCGGCTCCGCGTGCCTGGAGTGGGCCGGCGGCGTGAGCGGCGAGGGCTACGCCATCCAGGGCAACATCCTCACCGGGCCCGAGGTGGTCGACGCGATGCAGGCCGCGTTCGATGGCAGCGACCCCGACGCCCCGTTGGCGCGGCGGCTGCTGGCGGCCCTGGCGGCGGGTGACGCCGCCGGGGGGCGACAGCCGTGGCCGGCAGTCCGCCGCCCTGCTCGTGGTGAAGGAGGGCGCCGGGTACGGCGGCTTCGACGACGTCGCGGTCGACCTCCGGGTCGACGACCACGCCGAGCCGGTCCGCGAGCTGGAGCGGCTGCTCGGCCTGCACGAGGAGCTGTTCCCGGTCGTGGCCGAGGAGGACCAGCTGCCCGACAGCCCGGAGCTGCAGGCCGAGCTCGACGGTCGTGCCCGCGCGCTCGGGCACGACGACTTCGGCGCCTGGGTCGGCAGCCTCAATTACGAGGGCTACGTGGGCGAGGGCTGGACGGCTCGGAAGGTGGTCGACGAGCTCCGGAGCGCGACGCCGGAGTGGTCGGCCTCCTGACACCCGGGGGCGCCCGGACCGCCCTGACGCGAGGGAGCCCGGCCGGTCACCGCCGGCGCGAGGCGACCCGGTCGAGCGCGGCCTGCGCGGCGTCGCGGTCGGCGGTCGCCGTCCGCAGCGTCGCGGCGGCCTCGTCGCGCACGTCCTCGGCGTCGCCGAGCTCGTCGTCGACCTCGTCGAGCTCCGTCTCCAGCTCCGCGAGCCTCCGGCGCAGCTCGTCGATCTCGGCCTGCAGCTGCAGCGACCGCGCGGACAGGCGCTCGACGTCGGCGAGGGCCTCGGCGTGGGCTGCCTCCGCCTCCACGTGCGCCTCCGCAGCGGCGGCGAGCCGTCCTCGGCCGCCGCCCGCGCCTTCGCCTCGGCGTCGGGATCGGGCACCACCCGCAGGTCGGGAGGGCCGGGCGCCGGGGCCTCGCGGGGCGTGGCGGTGAACCCGAGGGCCTCGGGCACCGCGAGCGCGGCGGCCAGCCGGTCCTCGGGCACCTCCTCCACGCCGGTGGTCTGCAGGGTGCCGACGAGCATCCCGCTGCGCACCGCACGCCCGCACCGGGCGTCGACCATCGCCGCCGTGAGCGTCGCCTCCACCTGGTCGGCGACGGCCTGCGTGACCTTGTGCCCCTCCTCCGCCGCGAGCCGCCGCGCCTGCTGGGTCACCGCGGCGGTCACCTGCCGCCGCTGCTTGGTGAGCGCCCGCAGCTCCCCTGCGGACATGGCGGCCTGCGCCTCGCGCAGCGCGGCCCCGACGCTCAGCAGCTGCTCGACCTGCTCGGCCTCGCGCCGCACGAGGAGGTCGACGACCCATGCCGCCGTGCTCGGCTTCTTCAGCGCCTTCACCCGCGGCGCCAGCGGCGTGCCCTTGAGCTCCTTGACCTTCGCGTCGCGGGCTGCGGTGAACTCGCCGGGCGGCAGGCCGTAGAGCTCGTCGGCGACGGCGAGCAGCTCGGCCGTGTCGTCCGGGCCGCCCGTGTCGGTCTCGTCGCGCCGGGCCATCAGTCGTCGAGCCCCTGCTCGATGGCGTAGCGGGTGAGCTCCACGCGGTTGTGGAGCTGCAGCTTGCGGAGGGTGTTCTGCACGTGGTTCTGCACCGTGCGGTGGGAGAGCACGAGCCGCTCGGCGATCTGCTTGTAGGACATCCCCTTGGCGACCATCTTCAGCACCTCGGTCTCCCGCTCGGTGAGCTGCTCGCCGTCACGTGCCGCCGGCTCGGGGTCGTGGGCCATCCGGCGGAACTCACCGAGCACGAGCCCGGCGAGGCCCGGGGTGAAGACGCTGTCGCCGACGGCGACCCGGCGGACGGCGTCGACCAGCTCCTCGCGCGACGCCGACTTGACCAGGTAGCCGGTCGCACCGGCCTTCACCGCCTCCAGCACGTCGTCCTGCTCGCCCGACGCGGAGAGGATCAGCACCCGCGCCGACGGGTCCTCGCGCAGCACGGTGGCGGCGACCTCGACGCCGCTCGGCGGCGGGATCTGCAGGTCGAGCACGACCACCTGCGGCCGGGTGGCGGTGAACCGCGTCACCGCCTCCCCGCCCGGTCGCCGCCGTCGCCACCACGGTGAACCCGGCGGCCTCCAGGTCGCGCTCGACCGCCTCGCGCCACATCGGGTGGTCGTCGACGATCATCACGCGCACACGGGCGTCCCCAGGATCGCGAGGGTCGGTCATGGCGGCGACCCTATTCAGTCGAGGGTGCGGAAGCGACCACGCCGGTGCAGCAGCGGCCGCTCGTCCTCGCCGACCGTGACCGCGTCGAGGGTCGCGGTGACCTCGACCGACCACCCGACCTCCCGCTCGCCCGCGAGCGTGACGTCCGCCCAGGTGGTCGCCGTCGCGAGGCGCGGCCCGTACGCCGTCGCGACGAACTCCGCCTGGCGGAACGGGCCGCCTGGTGCGGGCGCCGTACCGGCGAAGGCCTCGGCCAGCTGGCGGTCGGGCCAGGTGAGGACGTGCACCACGGCGCGGCCGGTGTCGCGCAGCTCCGCGAGCAGGTCGCTGTCGGGGTCGAGCAGCGCCAGCAGCGCGGGGCGGGCCCCATCGCGACCATCACCGAGGTGACGGTGAGGCCGGCCGCGGTCGCGCCCTCCCCTGCCGACCAGAGGGTGACCGCGCCGCCCAGCCGGCCGCGCAGCCGCCGGACGGGATCCGGCTCGGGGTCGGCGAACGGGTGGCTGGTGTGGATCGTCACGGGTCGAGGGTAGGGGCCGGGTCGGGAGCGACAGCCGACGAGGTCCAGCCGCGCGGCGTCCGCTCACCCCTTCGGTACGACGACCTCCCACTCGGTGCCGAACGGGCCGGTGCTGAGCGTCGCCGTGCCGCCCAGGTCGCGCACCCGGCCCTCGATCGACCCACTGACCCCGAGCCGTCCCTCCGCCCGCGCCTCGGCGAGCCGGCCCTCGGGGATGCCGTCGCCCTCGTCGCGCACCGAGACCGCCACCCGGTCGCCGAGGTCCTCCAGCAGCACCCACGCCGGAGCGCCCTCCCCGACGTGCCGGGTGACGTTGTCGAGGCAGGCGACGACGACCGCGACCAGCTCGGCGACCACCGGCGCCGGCAGCTCGACCGCCCCGCCCGGGAGCGCCACCTGCACCCCCGGCCGCGGGGCGAGGGCGCCGAGCGCGGCAGCCAGGTCCTCCGCGCCGGCCCGGTCGTCCGCGGTGACCGCGTCCTGACTGCGGATCAACGTCCGCAGCGCCTGCTCCTGCTCCCCCGCCAGCCGGCCGAGCTCCTCGGCCTCCCCCGCCGATCTCGGCGCCGCGCCGCTGGACCAGCGCCAGCACCTGGAGCACGCCGTCGTGCACCACCCGCGCCAGCCGCGCCCGCTCCGCGGCCGCGGCGGCCTCCCGCTCGGCGAGGTCGCGCTCGGTCGCCATCCGCTGCAGCGACTCGCAGAGGTAGCCGACGATCGGCCCGCCGATCAGCAGCAGGAACACGTTGGCGTAGTTGCCCTGGTCGAAGTCCGGGCGGATCGTCAGGTCGCAGCCGACGAGCACGCCGGCGGCGACCAGTCCGCCGAGCCAGCCGTAGCGCACGGCCCACGCGATCAGCGCCCCCATCACCCAGAACCCCGGGATGGTGGCGTCGAACCACGGGCCCTTCACGACCGGCGTCGCGAGCATCAGGCCCGCGGCGACGGCCAGGTCGGCGACGAGCAGCCGCCAGGTGCGGCGGGCCGGACGGGCGTAGGTGACGATGGCGTACGCCGTCCAGGCGACCATCAGCGCGAGGCACGCCCAGGCGGCGGTCGGGTGGTCGAAGTTGTTGCGGTAGGCGTTGATGACGAGTGCGTTGAGGAGCACGACGACCCGCAGCACCGCGAGCGCGCGGAACATCCGGTCCTCGACCGCCACCGCGGCCCGGGTCGCCGTACCGGCCATCGGGCGGAGGGTCAGGACGCCAGCCGGCGCTGCTCGTCGCCCTTGCCGGAGTCGCCGCGCTTGGCGTCCTCCTTGGCCCGGTTGGCGTAGACGTCGACGTACTCCTGCCCGGAGAGCCGCATGATCTCGTACATGATCTCGTCGGTGATCGACCGCAGGATGAACCGGTCGTTCTCCATCCCCGCGTAGCGGCTGAAGTCCAGCGGCTCGCCGAACCGGACGAGCGGCCGGGTGTAGCGCCCGAACTTCTTGCCCGGCGGCGCCACCACGTCGGTGCCGACGACGGCGACCGGCACGACCGGCACCCCTGTCTCCAGGGCCAGCCGGGCGATGCCGGTCTTGCCGCGGTAGAGACGCCCGTCGTGCGACCGGGTGCCCTCGGGGTAGATGCCGAACAGCTCACCGGCGCCGAGCACCCGCTTGGCCGACAGCAACGCGCCCGCGGCGGCGTCGGCGCCGGACCGGTCGATCGGGATGTTGCCGGTGCCGCTGAAGAACGTCTTCTGCAGCCAGCCCTTGATCCCGGGGCTGGTGAAGTACTCCGCCTTGGCGACGAAGCTGACCTTGCGCGGGATCACCAGCGGCATGAACAGCCAGTCGGCGTAGGACAGGTGGTTGCTCGCCAGGATCGCCGGGCCCTCGGCCGGGACGTTCTCGACGCCCTCGGCGCGCGGCCGGAAGACCAGCCGGAGGAGCGGCCCGAGCGCGATGAACTTCAGGAACCAGTAGAACAACCCACCGCACCTCTCCCCGAGACCGTCGCGGACACACCCTCCGCCGGTCCGCCGGGCGGACGCCCTGGGCCGGCTGACCGAAGCGTAGTGCCTGACCGGTCAGGTCGGACACTGGTGCACAATCGCGGCCATGGCCCACCTGCCCGAGTCCGAGCCCCTCGCCGTCGCCGCGCGTCCCGAGCTGACCGGCGGACGCCGGGTCGGCGTGCTGCTGAGCCACGGCTTCACCGGGTCGCCGGTCTCGATCCGGCCGTGGGGTCGGCACCTGGCCGAGCTCGGCTACGGCGTGCGGGTGCCGCTGCTGCCCGGCCACGCGACCTCCTGGCAGGACCTCAACACCAAGCGCTGGCCGGACTGGTACGCCGCCCTCAACGAGGTGTTCGACGAGATGTGGGCCGAGCACGACGCCGTCGTCGTGGGCGGGCTGTCGATGGGGGGCGCGCTGGTGCTGCGGCTGGCCGCCGACCGCTCCGACGACGTCGCCGGCGTGATGCTCGTCAACCCGGCGGTGGCGACGAAGCGGCTCGACGTCAGGGCGCTGCCGGTGCTGAAGCACCTGGTGCCGTCGTTCCCGGGCATCGCCAACGACATCAAGAAGGCCGGCGTCCAGGAGCACGGCTACACCCGCACGCCCCTCAAGGCGATCCACTCGCTGATCCAGGCGTGGCGGCCGCTGGTGGCCGACCTCCCTCAGGTGAAGGCGCCGCTGATCTACTTCCGCTCCGCGGTCGACCACGTCGTCGACGACGCGTCCCAGCCGCTCGTCCTCGAGCGGGTCTCCTCCACCGACGTCACCGTGGTCCCGCTCCCCGACTCCTACCACGTCGCGACCCTCGACAACGACGCCCCGACGATCTTCGAGCGGTCGGCGGAGTTCGTCGCTCGGGTCGCCGCGGTGTGACCACCCCGGCGTAGCCTGGGGCCATGGCCCGCGACGACGACGAGGCACTCGCCCACGAGCGCGAGTGGCAGCGGATCGTCGAGAACTTCGGCGAGCGTGCGGTCCTCGGGCCCGAGGACGACGGACCGGACGCCCCGGCGGCCTCGACCGGGCGGCCGTCGTACGCCGGGAGCGGCGGCGCCGACGTCTCCGACGGCCCCGACGGGGCGGGCGGGACGCGCGGTGGCGACACCGACCCGGCGGACCAGGTGCCGCCCGACGAGCAGTTCGTGCCGCCGACGCCACCCCCCGATCCCCCCGCCCGCCGACCGACCGGCTGCTGGCGTGGCTCGGTGTCCTGGGTGTGCCGGCGCTCGTCGTCGTGCTGGTCGCGGCCGGCGTGAGCATCCCGTCGTGGGCGGGCCTGCTGCTCGCCGCCGCCTTCGTCGGCGGGTTCCTCTACCTGGTCGTCCGGCTGCCCGGCTCGCCGCGGGACCCGTGGGACGACGGAGCGGTGCTCTAGCGCCCGCGGGCGCCCCTCTGCCGGCTAGCCGCGCCCGTCGCGCGCGAGCAAAGCCGCGCCCACGGCGCTCGCCTCCGGCCCGAACCGGGTCGGCACCAGCGGCGGGACCTGCCGGTGCTCGGCGCCCTGGAGCGCGTCGAGCAGGCAGCGCCGGGCCGGCTCGAGGAGGAGATCGCCCACGGCGGAGACGCCGCCGCCGATGACGACGACCGCCGGGTCGAACGCCGACACCAGGCCGGCCACGCCGACGCCCAGCCACGTGCCCACCGACGCGAACGCCTGGCGCGCGAGGGGGTCGCCGCCGCGGGCGCTGGCCGCGACCTCCGGACCGTCGAGGTGGGACCCCAGCGACACCCGCATCACCCGCTCGAGGGCGCGGCCGCTCGCGTACTGCTCCCAGCAGCCGCGCAGCCCGCACTCGCACGGCAACCCGTCGGGCACGACCTGCATGTGGCCGAACTCGCCGGCCATCCCGTTGGCGCCGCGGACCACCCGGCCGTCGATCACCAGGGCGCCGCCGATCCCGGTGCCGACCGTGACCAGCACGGCCGAGGAGGCACCGCGGGCGGCGCCGGCGGTGACCTCGGCGAGGGCCGCGCAGTTGGCGTCGTTGTCGAGGCTCACCGGCGCGCCGACGAGCTCCTCGACCCGGGACCGGACGGGCGCGTCGCGCCACGGCAGGTGCGCGGCGAATCGCACGCGCTCTCCGTCGCGGTCGACTAGGCCGGCCGACGACAGGCCGACGGCGGTCGGCGTCCGGCCGTCGGTGGCCTCGTGGACGGCCTTCGCGACCGCTGCCTCCACGGCGGCGTCGGGGGCGTCGCGCCCGGGCATCGGGACCTGGGCCGACGCGGCGACGACGACCTGTCCGTCCGCCGCGGGCTGGTCGGCCAGCCGGACGGCGAGGACCTTCGTGCCGCCGACGTCGACGCCGACGTGCATCAGCTGCGGGCCAGGTCGGCGGCGCCGATCACGCCGGCGCGGTTGCCGAGCTCGGCGAGCCGGACCTCCGCCTCGGGGCGGTGGCCGCGGCCGGTGAGGTGCCGCTGGAAGGAGTCGCGCACCGGGTCGACCAGGAGGTCGCCGGCCGCGCTGACGCCGCCGCCGATCACGATGACCGCCGGGTCGAGCACGGCGACGAGCGAGGCGATGCCCTGGCCGAGCCACTCCCCCAGCTGCTCGAGCTGCTCGACCGCGAACTTGTCGCCGTCCTGGGCCGCCTCGGTGATGAGCGGCCCCGTGATGCCTGCGACGTCGCCGCCGGCCCGCTCCAGCAGGTCGCGGGCGAGCGTCGAGCCGGCGGCGGCCTCCCGGGCCGACCGCACGAGCGCCGACCCGGAGCCGTACTGCTCCAGGCAGCCGTAGTTGCCGCAGCCGCACAGCCGCCCGTCGGGAACGAGGCACAGGTGGCCGATCTCCGCGCCGCAGCCGAAGCCGCCGCGCAGCAGCCGGCCGTCGACGATGATGCCGCCCCCCGACGCCGGTGCCGACGGTGACCATCAGCTGGTCGTCGACGTCGCGGCCGGCGCCGTGGCGGAACTCCCCCCACGCTGCGGCGTTGGCGTCGTTCTCGACGACGACCGGCAGGTCGAGGAGCCGGCCGAGGTCGGCGCCGAGCGGCTCGTCGCGCCACGCGATGTTGGGGGCGAACAGCACCGTCGACCGGTCGGCGGCGATGTAGCCCGCTGCGCCGACGCCGACCGCCGCGACGGGCGTGGTGGCGCCGAGCTCGCCCACGAGGCGGGCGACGGCCTGCTCGATGGCGTCGGGATCGGTCGCCGGCGACTCGACGCGCGACTCCGCGCGGATCTCGCCGGACTCGTCCACGACCGCTCCCGCGATCTTGGTGCCGCCGATGTCGATGCCACAGGTCAGTGACTCGGTCACGGGTCCCCGTCCTCCTCCTCGGTCCCGAGATCGTCGAAGCCCTCGCTGCGGCCAGGGCTGCCAGGACCGCCCGAGCGATCGGTCACCGTCGGGTCGTCGGCGCCGTCGAGGTCGATGTGCTCCACCCCGGCGCCGCGCCGGGCGTCGCCGGCCCCGGGCGGCGGCACCGTCTCGAGCAGGCCGGCGGCGGCCTGCACCAGCGCCGACGCGGCGGTCCTCAGGTGGGTCCGCACCTCCGGCGACGTCGTCCGTACGGCGTGCACCACCCGGCAGACCGGGCAGTAGCGGCACTCGTCGCTGTCGGTCGCGACGTGCTCGTCGACCTGCTGGGCGAACGACGCGGCGTGCCCGGCGAGCCCGCCGAGGCCGGTGCCGACCTCGGAGCCGTGCTGGCGGGCGAGATCGGCAAGCGCGCCGAACAGCTTCACGGCCTCCTCGCCGACCGAGCCGACGTCCAGGCGGTCGGAGCGGTCGGAGTGGTCGGGCGGGTCGTGCGGCTCGGTCATCCCGCCCCCTCTCTGGTCGCTGCGGTCACCGGTTCCGGCTCGCGGAACCGTACCCGCAGCTCGCCGCCGTCGACACGGGCGCCCACCACGCGGAGCCGGGCGAGGCTCGCCGGGAGGGTGAGCAGCCGCCGCGCGGACCCGACGGTCACCACCAGCTCGTCGCCGTTGCGCGCGAGGTCGACGTCCGACCGGGTGACGAACGGCAGCGCCAGGTGCAGCACCGCCCCTCGCCGGTGCGGTCCACACGGAACGGTCCGTCGCCCTCCGGGACCGCGAGCGGGTCGTGCGCGCCGTACAGCTCCTCGGCGAGGGCCGCCAGTGCCTCCACGCCGACCGGCTCGACCGGCTGGTACTCCGACCGCCAGACCGGCAGCCCGGCGAACGACTGCTCCACCTCCTCGAGCACCGTCCGCTGCGCGGCTACCCATCCCTGCCGCCAGTCGTCGCCCGGGCCCGCCGGGAACACGCGGTTGGCGACGACGCCGTCGACCCGGTAGCCGAACAGGGAGAGGCTCGTGTAGGCGCGCCGCGCCTCGGCGAGCACCACGCTCTCCGGGGTCAGCACCACCCGCACCGAGGCCTCCGGGCCGGCGAGCAGCTCCTGCACCTCGTCGAGCTCCCCGTGCAGCCGCGTGACCGCCTCGAAGACGGAGTCGCCGGGCATCGGCACGCCCGCGGCCCGGTTGAGCACGGGGCGCAGCGCCCCCACCAGCCGGCGCTGGATGGGCAGCAGCCGCTCCATGTACCAGCCGAGCGCCTCCGGCAGCGCGAGCAGGCGGAGGGTCTCCGCTGTCGGGGCGCAGTCGACCACGATTGCGTCCCACCGGCCGGACCGGGCCTGGTGCCGCAGCTCGAGCAGCGCCAGCACCTCCTCGGCCCCGGGGACGACGGTCATCTCCTCGGCGGCGACGGGGTCCATCCCGACCGCGTCGAGCACCGACAGCAGGTAGCGCTGGACGTCGGCCCAGGACTGCTCGAACCGCAGCTGGGCGTCGACCTGCTGGACGAAGAGGTGGTCGCGGACCTCGGTCGGCTCGGCGTGCGCCTGCCCGACCCGTGCTCCCGCGCCCACACCGTCGGCGCCGTAGGCGTCGGCCAGCGAGTGCGCCGCGTCGGTCGACAGCACCAGCGTCCGCAGGCCGCGCGCGGCGGCCAGCGCAGCGGTGCCGGCGGCGACGGTCGACTTCCCGACGCCGCCCTTGCCGGTGAACAGCACGATCCGCACGGCGGGCTCCTGGTGCCGGGGGGTGGGTCAGGCGCCGGTCTCGACGCGCTTCTTCAGCCCCCTTGAGCGCGGTGTCGATGAGGATCTTCTCGCCCTTGCGCTTGAGCATGCCGATCAGCGGGATCGAGACGTCGAGGGCGAGCCGGTAGATCACCTCGGTGGTGCCCGGCGCGGTCTCCCGCAGCGTGTAGGCGCCGTCGAGCGAGCGGAGCATCTTGCCCTCGACCAGGGTCCAGGTGACCTCGCGGTCGCCGTCCCACTCGTAGGCGAGGGTGTACTCGTCCTTGATCGGCGACACGTCGAGCGCGAAGAACACCTGGCGGGCGCGGCCGCGCGCCGACGGGTCGGCTCCGTCGTAGGACTCGACGACGTCGGCGACCCGGACGCCCTTGGCCCACTCGGGGTAGGCCGCGAAGTCGGCGATGACGGCCATCACGTCGGCCGCCGGGGCGTCGACGACGATCGACGAGGACGTCTGCTCGGCCATGGCGGCAGGCTACCGGATGCGTCCCGGCCCCGACCCGGCGGTAACCTGCGCTCCGGCCCACCTCGACGCCGGACCGCAGGAGGAAGACCTTGCGCGAGTACTTCCACTCCCCCGACGGTCGAGATCCCGACCACCGGGAACCTCACCGACGACGTGGTCCGCAACGCCGCGGAGGCGCCGGACGCCGTCGTCTTCAGCCGTCCGGACGGGACCGAGGGCGACGCCGCGGGATGGGAGGACGTCACCGCGGCGGAGTTCCTGGCGCAGGTGCGGACGGTGGCCAAGGGCCTCGTCGCGTGCGGCATCGAGCCGGGCGACCGGGTCGCGATCGTCTCCCGCACCCGCTACGAGTGGACGCTGGTCGACTACGCGACCTGGTTCGCGGGTGCGGTGAGCGTGCCGATCTACGAGAGCTCCTCGGAGGAGCAGATCGCCTGGATCCTCGGCGACTCCGGCGCGAAGGGCGTCTTCGCCGAGGACGGCGGCCACGTCGCCAAGGTCACCGCGGTGCGGAAGGGGCTGCCGGACCTGCACCACGTCTGGTCGTTCGCCGACAACGCCCTCGACGTCCTCACCCGGCTCGGCGGCGACGTCCCCGACGACGACCTCGAGCAGCGGCGTACGACGGCCGGGCCCGACGACCTGGCGACGCTCATCTACACCTCCGGCACGACCGGCCGCCCCAAAGGCTGCATGCTCACCCACGGCAACTTCGAGACCGAGCTGGGCGTCGCGGTGGCCGAGCTGCACCGGCTGTTCGACGCCGACGACGCCTCCACACTCCTCTTCCTGCCGCTGGCGCACGTCTTCGCGCGGATCATCCAGGTCGGCTGCGTGAAGTCCCGCACCCGGCTCGGCCACAGCGCCGACATCAAGAACCTGCTGCCGCAGCTGCAGACGTTCCGGCCGACGTTCATCCTCGCGGTGCCGCGGGTCTTCGAGAAGGTGTTCAACACCGCGTCGCAGAACGCCACGGCCGACGGGAAGGGCCGGATCTTCGACCGGGCCGCCGATGTGGCGATCGCGTACTCGCGGGGCCTCGACACCGGTCGGGTTCCGCTGCGCGTCCGCGCGCAGCACGCCGTCTTCTCGCGGCTCGTCTACAGCAAGCTCCGAGCGGCCCTCGGTGGCGCCTGCCAGTTCGCGGTGTCGGGCGGCGCGCCCCTCGGCGAGCGGCTCGGCCACTTCTACCGCGGGATCGGCCTGTGCGTGCTCGAGGGCTACGGGCTCACCGAGACGACCGCCGCGCTGACGGTCAACCTGCCGGACGCGCAGAAGGTCGGCACCGTCGGCCGCCCGCTGCCCGGCACCTCGGTGCGGGTGAGCGACGACGGCGAGCTGCTCTTCCGGGGCGGCCAGGTCTTCACCGGCTACTGGAACAACCCCGAGGCGACCGCCGAGGTGATCGACGCCGACGGCTGGCTCCACAGCGGCGACGTCGGCGAGGTCGACGACGAGGGGTTCGTGCGGATCACCGGCCGGAAGAAGGAGATCCTTGTCACGGCCGGCGGCAAGAACGTCGCGCCCGCCGTCCTCGAGGACCGGGTCCGCGCGCACGCGCTGGTCAGCCAGTGCCTGGTCGTGGGCGACGGCCAGCCGTTCATCGCGGCGCTGGTGACGATCGACCCGGAGGCGTTCCCCGCCTGGGCCGAGCAGCACGGCAAGACCGGCGCGATCGCCGACCTGACCGACGACCCCGACCTCCGGCAGGAGGTGCAGAAGGCCGTCGACGACGCCAACCAGGCGGTGTCGAAGGCCGAGTCGATCCGGAAGTTCACGATCCTCCCCCACGACTGGACCGAGGAGGGCGGGCAGCTCACCCCGAGCCTCAAGCTCAAGCGCAACGTCGTCCTGCGGGAGTGCCGCGAGGCGGTCGAGGCCCTCTACGAGCTCTGAGAAGGCGTTGGCGAGGGGCCCGGTCGGACCCTTCGGAGACCCCCGCTAGCCCGAAGTGACTAGGACCCGTTGACGTTCGGATCCTGTTTGCACTTTCGATAACGCTTGGGGTCCTCCGACGGCTAGATTCGCAGTCGCTGGTCGCGGCCGGGAGAGGTCCGGCGACAGCCCCAAGCGTTTGAGCGCGGGCGCACGACAGGGAGTCGTGCGCCGGCATGGGAGCGGGAGGCTCTGATGGACCGTCGTAGGTTGCTGCTCGTCGTCGCCGCGGTGATCGCGGCTCTCGGCGTGGCGCTGGTCTTCGTCTACGCGCGGGGCGCGGACGCCCGCGCCGCGGAGCAGTTCGACACCCGGGAGGTCCTGGTCGCGACCCAGACGATCGAGCCGGGCGAGAGCTTCGAGGACGCGCTCGCCAGCGGCAAGGTCGACAAGGCCGCCGTCGCCGAGGGCCAGCTCCTCGACGGTGCCGGCGACCAGACCGACCCCTTCGACGGCAAGCTCGCACTCACCACGATCTACCCCAACGAGCAGCTGGTGCCACTGAAGTTCGGCGGTGCGTTCGACGTCGAGGCCGCGGCGACCCTCCCCATCCCCGAGGGCAAGATCGCGATCTCGATCCTCGTCAACGACGACGGCCGGGTCGGCAAGTTCCTGAGCCCCGGCGCAGAGGTGGCGGTCATCTTCACCGACATCGACCGGAGCACCGGCGAGCCGGTGCTGACCCAGACCCTCCTCCCGCGCGTGACGGTCCTCGCTGCCGGCAGCACCACCGCCCTCCAGGGCGACGACGGGTCCTCCGAGGACGCCGCGGCCGGCGACGAGCGGCAGATCCAGCAGCTGCTGACGATCGCCGTCAGCCAGCGGCAGGCCCAGCAGGTGCGGTTCGCCGAGAAGGACGGCGAGCTCACCGCGGCGCTGCTCAACCACGCCAGCGAGGTCGACGTCGACAAGGGCGTCACCAAGGACAACCTCCTCAAGCAAGGGGACTGACCGATGCCCGTTCTCGTCGAGGCCGACGGCAGGGGCCGTCGAGTCCCTCCTCCGGGCGATGCCCGCGGGCTCCCACGCCGTCGCGGCCGCCGACCGGATGTACGTCTGGCTCGATCAGCGCACCGACGAGTACGCCGTCGCGCTGGGCCCGTCGGTGCCGGTCGAGGTCGCGCTGTCCTGCGCCGAGGACCTGCGGATCACCAAGCCCACGGTGAGCGTGGTCCTGGTCCGCGACCAGTTCGACACCGACCTGCTGACGCGCGCCATGCAGGCGGGCGTCCGCGACGTCGTGACGACCGACGACGAGAAGGGACTCACCAAGGCCGTCGAGCGGGCCCACCAGCTGCACCAGGCGCTGCGGGGCCCCGGCGGGGCGCGGCAGATGGGCCGCATCGTGACCGTCTTCTCCCCCAAGGGCGGCGTCGGCAAGACGACCGCCTCGGTCAACCTCGCCCTCGCGCTGGCCGACAAGGGCGCCCGCAAGGTCTGCCTGGTCGACCTCGACCTCGCGTTCGGCGACGTCGCGATCACCATGCAGCTCTTCCCGACCCACTCGATCGAGCAGGCGGTCGGCTCCGAGGACTCCGTCGACCTGGCCATGATCGAGGGCCTCCTCACCCGCCACCAGGACTCGCTCAGCGTGCTGGCCGCTCCGGCCCACCCCGACGTCCGCGAGCGGGTCACCCCGCTGCTGATCTCCCGCATCCTCCGGGCCCTGCGCGACGGCTTCGACTACGTCGTCGTCGACACCTCGCCGTCGTTCGACGACGCGACGCTCACCGCCCTCGACGAGACCGACGAGTGCGTGGTCATCGCCACCCTCGACGTGCCGACGCTCAAGAACGTCAAGGTCGCGCTCGAGACGATGGACATGCTCAACATCGCCCGCGGCCACCGTCACCTGCTCCTCAACCGTGCGGACGACGCGGTCGGCATCAGCGTCGACAAGGTGGAGAGCATCCTGGCGATGCCGGTCGCCGCGCAGGTGCAGACCGCGATGGACATCGCCGCTGCGACCAACGCCGGCACCCCGATCGTGACCGAGCGCCCGACCCACCCCGCCAGCCGCGCCTTCCTCGAGCTCGCGTCAGCCGTGACCGGGGGAGCCGCTCGCCGCGGCGGCCGTCGACCAGCCCGAGGCAGGCTCACGTGGGCGCGGCCTGTTCCGGCGCGGAAGGAGCTGACATGTCGAGCCTCTCCGAGCGGCTCGCCGCCGCCCGCCGGGCGGCCGAGGGCCGGCACGCCGGTGCGCCGGACCCGCAGGAGGCGCGCGCCGCCGACCGACCCGGAAGCCGCGCTGCTGGCGGAGATCACCGCCGCCGCCCCGGCGACGCCCCCCGGACAGCCCGGAGACCCCGGCCGCCGCCGCGGCGCCTGCTGCCCCGCCCGCGTCCGCCGCAGCGCCGGCGGCGTCCCCCCGCGTCGTCTGCCCCCCGGGCCGCTGGCCGCCCGGGCCGCGAAGGCCGCGGCGGCCGACACCCGGTCTCCGCAGCGCCGCGCCCTCGCGCACCAGGAGTCCGACCGGATCGAGGAGCTCAAGACGAGCGTCCACGCCGAGCTGCTCCAGCAGCTGGGCCCGCGTCTCTACGACTCCGACATGGCCCAGGACGACCTCGACCAGCAGGTCCGCACCGTCCTGGCCGAGGTGCTGGGGGCGCAGGACCGCCCGCTCAGCAAGAGCGACCGGACGCGTGTCACCCAGGAGATCAGCGACGACATCCTCGGGTACGGGCCGATCGACCCCTACCTGCGTGACCCCGAGGTCTCCGAGGTGATGGTCAACGGCCACGACAACGTCTGGCTGGAGAAGGGCGGCCGGCTGGTGAAGGCCGGGGCCCACTTCGCCGACGAGGCCCACCTCCGGCGCACGATCGACAAGATCGTGTCGCGGATCGGCCGTCGCGTCGACGAGTCGAGCCCGATGGTCGACGCGCGGCTCCCCGACGGCAGCCGGGTCAACGCGATCGTCCCGCCGCTGGCCATCGACGGCTCGGCGCTGACGATCCGGAAGTTCTCCGCCGACCCGCTCACGGTCGACGACCTCATCAACTTCGGCTCGCTGACCCGGCAGACGGCCGACTTCCTCGACGCGTGCGTGCGCGGCCGGCTCAACATCATCGTCTCGGGCAGCACCGGCTCCGGCAAGACGACCACGCTCAACGTGCTGTCGTCGTTCATCCCGTCCGACGAGCGCATCGTGACCATCGAGGACGCCGCCGAGCTGCAGCTCCACCAGGAGCACGTCGTCCGCCTCGAGTCGCGCCCGGCCAACATCGAGGGCAAGGGTGCGGTCACCATCCGCGACCTGGTGAAGAACACGCTCCGCATGCGGCCCGACCGGATCGTCGTCGGCGAGGTCCGCGACGCCTCGGCGCTGGACATGCTGCAGGCGATGAACACCGGTCACGACGGGTCGATCACGACGCTGCACTCCAACAGCCCGCGCGACACCCTCGCCCGGATGGAGACCATGGTGCTGATGGCCGGGATGGACCTGCCGGTGCGCGCGATCCGCGAGCAGGTCGCCTCCGCGGTCGACCTGGTCGTGCACCAGACCCGCTTCAAGGACGGCTCCCGCCGGATCACCCACATCACCGAGGTGGAGCGGATGGAGGGCGACGTGATCACGCTGCAGGACGTCTTCGTCTTCGACAACTCGGCAGGCTTCGACGAGAACGGCCGGGTCCTCGGCCGGCTCCGGTCGACCGGCCTGCGCCCGAAGTTCGTGGAGAAGCTGGCCCATTCCAACGTCACCGTCGACCCGATGCTGTTCCGGCTGGACCGGCTGTGACCGCGCGCCCCACCCCGGTCACGGCGGTCCGGCTGGCGGCCGCCGTGCTCGCCGGCCTCGTGTCCGTCCTCGTCGTGCTGCTCCTCCCCTCGGCCGCGTGGGCCGAGGACCCCACGATCGCCCACGTCGAGTCGACCGGCGAGGGCCTGCGGGTGCTCGTCAGCGTCCCGGCCGGAGCCGAGGTCGACCTCGACGGCGTCACCGCCACCCTCGACGGCGACGACCTCGACGCCACGGCCGAGCACGCCGGCACCGACACCTCGGTGCAGCGGACGACGATCCTCGCGATCGACACCAGCGACTCGATGGCGCGCCGCGGGCGGTTCGACGCCGCAAAGGCCGCCGCGCTCACCTTCCTCGCCACGGTGCCGGCCGACGTGGCGGTCGGCATCGTCACCTTCGACGGCGGTGTCACGACCGCGCTGGACCCCACCACCGACCGCGGTGCCGCCGAGGTCGTCGTCGAGGGCCTCACGCTCGACCGCGGCACCCTGCTCTACGACGGCCTCCTGGCGTCGCTCGACCTGGCCGGCGACGACGGCCAACGCACCGTGCTCGTGCTCTCCGACGGCGCCGACACCGGTGACGTGACCGCGCTCGACGACGTGACCGCGGCCATCGAGGACGCCGCGGCGCTCGTCGACGTCGTGTCGCTAGACGAGCGAGGACCCCGCCGTGCCGCGGCCGCCCTGGAGGAGCTGGCCGACGCCGGCCAGGGGCCGGGTCATCGAGGCCACCGGCGACGACCTCGCCGCGGCCTTCGAGTCCGAGGCCGAGGAGCTGGCCGACCAGGTGCTGGTCACCGCTCCCCCCTGCCGGCCGGCTTCGCCGCGAGCGAGGCCACCGTCGAGGTCACCCTCCCGTCGCCGACCGGCGACCTGGTCGCCCGCGCCTTCGCCCGCATCCAGGACGCGCCCGCCGAGACGACGGCTCCGGTGGCCGCACCGGCGCTCGCCGACGAGGGCCGGCACGTGCCCTCCCTGGGTGCTCTACGCCGGCATCGCCGTCTTCGCCCTCGGCCTGCTGACCGTCGCCGTCCTCCTGGTGCCGGGCAAGCCCAAGCCGATGAGCATCGCCGACCGGGTGTCGGCCTACAGCCGCGCCGATGTCCCGGCCAAGGACACCTCCAAGCCGGCAGCCGATCCGGTGCTGGACCAGGCAAAGGCCGCCGCGGCCGGGGTGTTGGAGCGCAACAAGGGCTTGGAGGACAAGCTGGCCGTGCGGCTGGCTGCGGCCGGCAGCCCGCTCAGCCGTCCGAGTGGCTGCTCGTCCACGTCGCCATCGTTGTGGTCATCACGGTCCTTGGCCTCCTTGTCGGCCGCGGAAGCCTTCTCGTGGCCGTGCTCTTCCTCGTCTGCGGTCTGTTCGTCCCGAGGACCTACCTCTGGTTCAAGGCGAATAGAAGGCGCAACGCGTTCGATGCGGCGCTCCCGGACACCCTCCAACTCATCGCGGGCAGCCTTTCCGCTGGACTGTCGCTGCCACAGGCGGTCGACACGATCACCCGAGAAGGGCAGGAGCCGATCGCTGGCGAGTTCAAGCGGGTTCTCATGGAGAACCGCATCGGCATGACGCTCGAAGACTCCTTCGAAGGCGTTGCCGAGCGGTTCGGAAGCAAGGACTTCGCTTGGGTCGTCATGGCGATCCGCATTCAGCGCCAGGTCGGGGGCAACCTCGCCGAGCTCCTGACGACCGTCGCCGGCACCATGCGCGAACGCGCCTACCTTCGCCGTCAGGTCAACGCTCTCGCGGCCGAGGGCAAGTTGTCGGCGGTGATCCTGACTGCGCTGCCCCCGGGCTTCCTCGTCTTCCAGCTGCTGACGAACCGCGACTTCGTGATGCCCTTGTTCAACGAACCACTCGGTCTCCTGATGCTGGTCGGTGGGTTCCTCTGGCTCGGTGTCGGCGCTTTCTGGATGAGTCGCACGGTGAAGGTGGAGGTCTGAGATGACCCTGTTCCTCGGCGTAGTTCTGATCGGCGCCGCAGTCGTCCTCCTCGGACGCTCCTTAGGGCGGCAGGAGCCGGCGACGGGACTCACCAGGTCGCTCGAGGCTCTCGAGAATCTGAACGCCCGCCCTGACGCGACCGACCTTCTCGCCGAAACGGAGCCGCCCTTCGCAGATCGGGTTCTGGCACCGCTTCAGGAGCGCGCCCTGGCCATCGGTCGCCGGTTCACCGGTGCTGACAAGACGGAGCGGATCCGCCACAAGCTCGACCTCGCCGGCAATCCCCGCGACTGGTCGGTCGACAGGGTGGTCTCGCTCAAGGTGCTGGGTGCGGTCGTGTCGCCCTTGTTGGCGCTGTCCTACGGCCTGGTCATGGATTTCGGCCTGAGCGTGGTCGCGTTGGTCACCCTCGGCGGTTTGGTTGTCGGGTTCTACGGCCCTGATCTCTATCTCTACCAACGGTCCTACAACCGCTCCGAGGAGATCCGGCGAACTCTCGCCGATGCCGTCGACTTGTTGACGATCAGTGTCGAGGCGGGTCTCGGTTTCGACGCCGCCGTCCAGCACGTCGCACGAAACACCGACGGCCCACTTGCCGAGGAGTTCTCACGGGTTCTGCGAGAGATGCAGCTAGGCAAGGGCCGTTCCGAGTCCCTGAAGGCGCTCGCTGAGCGGACGAACGTCGATGACCTGAAAACGTTCGTGGGAGCGATGGTTCAGGCGGATGCCTTCGGTATCTCGATCGGTCAGGTGCTCCGCGTGCAGTCAAGCGAGATGCGCGTCAAGCGGCGCCAGTATGCGGAGACAAAGGCGCAGCAAGTGCCCGTGAAGATCATGGTGCCGCTGATCGTGTGCATCCTGCCGTGCCTGATGGTGGTCGTGATGGGCCCGGCGGTCCTCGGCATCATGAAGAGCTTCGGCTGACAGTATTGACGGCATGCCCAGCAGCCAGGCGTTTGCCGTCGTCGCAGCGGCGCGACTCTTCGCGCTGATCGCGATCGGTGCTCCTGCGCTGTACCTGCGGCAGACCGATGCTCTGATTGCACTGCTGGTCCTCGCCGTCTTGTGGACCTATCAGGTCGTGACGGCTACCCGCCGTGAGCTCGAGCTCACTTTGTCGCCAGCTGTCGAAGCGACAGCGGTCGGCATCGTTTGCGCGATCGGCATGAAATCCTCCGACGCGATTCTGGCCGCCCTCGTGGTCCCGCCCCTCTACGCCACTGCCGTGGCCGGCACCCGCACGATGGTGCGCACGGTCGCCTTCCAGGTTGTGTCGATTGTCAGCCTCGGGCTGATGTGGCATGGGGACATCACGGGCCAGGAAGGCGTGAGCATCTTCACCTGGTCGATGGCCGGGGTCGGCCTCAGCCTCGTCGCCGGCGTGACGTTTGCCTCTGACTACATCGAGCTCGACCCGTTGGCGCCCTACCGTGACGCGCAGCACCTGATCCGGCAACTGATCGAGCTGTCCGACAACCTCAGCTCCGGTCTCGACGTTCCCGCTCTCGGCGGCGAGGTGTTAGCCGTGATCGGTGATCGGTTGCCGACGCAGGCGCTTGCCCTGTTCGTGCCCCGAGGCGATGCTCTCAGCCCGGTTGCTGCAACCACCGACCTCGACGGCGCGGACACCGACGCCTGCGAGCAGATCGCCACCGACGCTTGGGCCCAGGCGGCCCCGGTAACCACTGGGCGTAGCTTCGCCCTTCCGGTCGGCGACGCCGCCGTGGTTGCGGGCCTCCTGCCGGAGGGTTCGGCGGCCGACGACGTCCCGTTCGACGTGCTCAAGAAGGCGCTCGCAGCCAGCGTGGTCAAGTTCGACACTGCGCTGCTCTTTCTCCCCACTTCCGCGACGTCGCCACGGCCGGCGAGCGCCAGCGGCTGGCCCGGGAGATGCACGACGGGGTGGCCCAGGACATCGCGTCTCTCGGCTACCTCGTCGACGCGCTGGCGGCCCGCCCGACCGACGAGCACCAGGCCAAGCAGCTCGCGCTCCTCCGCGACCGCGTCACCAAGGTCGTGGCGGAGGTGCGGCAGTCGGTGATGAACCTGCGCACCAGCATCGGCGAGAACGAGAGCCTCGGCGCGGCGATCAGCGCCGTGGCGCGCCACCTGTCCGAGGCGTCCGGCATCCCGATCCGGGTGCGCCTCGACGAGCAGCCGGCGCGGTTGCGGCCGGAGGTCGAGGCCGAGCTGTTCCGGATCGCCCAGGAGGCGATCAACAACGCCGTCAAGCACGCCCGGGCGACCGCGATCGACGTGCGCTGCCAGGTCTACGCCCCCGATGCTCGGATCACGGTCACCGATGACGGCGTGGGCATGCAGGTCGGCCGCAGCGACTCACACGGGCTCAAGATCATGCGTGAGCGGGCGCGGCTGATCGGCGCCCAGCTCACAGTGCGCGACAATGCGAGCAGGGGGCTGACGGTCTCGGTCGTGCTGCGGGCCTCCGGAGGGGGTACCGGTACGGCAACGGGGCAGAACGGAACCAAGGAGCACTGATGACCGACGACACCATCTCCATCCTGCTGGTCGACGACCACGAGCTGATCCGCAGCGGGCTCGGCGCCGTGCTCGACCTCGAACCCGACATGGACGTGGTCGGCACCGCGGGCAGCGTGGCGGAGGCGATCGCCGCCTTCGAGCGGCTCCGCCCCCGGGTGGTGGTCGCCGACCTCCAGCTCCAGGACGGCACCGGACTCGACATCGTGCGCACCGTGCGCAAGCAGAGCGACACCACCGGTCTGGTGGTGCTGACCATGCACTCCGGCGACGACCAGATCTTCGCCGCGATGCAGGCCGGTGCGTCGGGATTCGTCGGCAAGGACGCGCCGGCGACCGAGGTGATCAAGACCGCGCGACACGCCGCGGTCTCCCCCCAGGCGTTCGTCTGCGCCGGCCTGGTCGGCGCGATGATGCGCAGGCGAAGCGGCGAGTCCTCGGCCCTGACCGACCGCGAGCACGACGTGCTGCTGCTGCTGGCGGAAGGACTCAACGCCGCGGCGATCGGCAAGCAGCTCTACCTGTCGGAGTCGACCACGAAGTCGCACATCGCCCGGATCTACCAGAAGCTCGGTGCCGCCAACCGTGCCCAGGCGTTGGTCACCGCGATGCGGATCGGGCTGCTGTCGACGGTCCAGCCGTCAGCACGCTGACGACGCCATCGTCTGCCCCGACCACCGCCGCCAGTCGATAGTCACAAAGGACTACCGCGGTCGAGTCGAACTCCCGATCCGTGGAGCCGCCGTTCCCGGCAGGATTGTCGTTGTCGGGGAAGTACTCCCCCGGGGACACAGCAACACGAATGAGGGAGCACTTCCGATGATCCAGTACCTGCAGATCCTGCTCAACGCCCGCCGCGACGACGAGCGCGGTGCGTCCGCCGTCGAGTACGGCCTTCTCGTCGCCCTGATCGCCATCATCCTCACGGTCGGCGTCGGAGCGTTCGGCACGCAGCTGAACGGGTTCTTCAATGAGCTCGGCACCACGATCCAGGGCTGGTAACCACCGAACTAGATCGCACTCCGATGGCCGCGTGCCCGCTGGGCGCGCGGCCATCGGCGCATTTTGGGAAGGAGTCTTATGGTCGACCGCCGCAGATCTTCGACCTGGGCCGCACCCGGCGCGGGTCAACACCGTCACCGTAGTGAGCGAGGAGCCTCCGCGACCGAGTACGGACTCCTCGTCATCTCCATCGCGATCATGCTGACGACCGCCGCCTTCCTGTTCGGTGGTGCAGTCAGCGCCTTCTTCGCGAGCTTCGTCTCCGATCTCGCTGGAATCCTCTAAGACATCTCACCGGCGCGCCAGACCGACCCGCTCGAGCACCGTCGGGTGGCTGCCGAACCACCACTGCGACCACCGCGGCGGGGTCGGGTCGGACAGCGACCGGGCGGCAAGCCGCCGCTGCAGCCCGACGAACGCCTCCGGGTCGTCGGTGCTCTCCAGCGCGACCACGTCGGCGCGGGTCTCGATCTGCCTGCTGATCCCGTTCTGCACCGGAGCCGACAGCACGGTCGCCAGCGCGACCAGCGCTAGCACGGCCGGCACCGCCCCGACGTCGGTGACGTCGGGCCACCCCCGGCGGCGCGCCGCTCCCGCCAGCAGCCCCAGCAGGCCCGCGCCGACCAGCATGCCGGCGGCGCCCAGCACCGTGCCGATCACCACGTCGTCGTGCCGCGCGTGGGCGAGCTCGTGGGCCACGACCGACAGCGCCTGGTCCTCCGGCAGGTCCTCCACGAGGGTGTCGTAGAGGACGACCCGGCGGGTGCCGCCGAAGCCCGAGACGTAGGCGTTGATGGTCGTCGTGCGGCGGGAAGCATCGGACACGAGCACCTCGTCGACGTCGACGCCCTCCTCCTCGGCGAGCCGGAGCACGCCCGTGCGCAGGGAGCCGTCGGGCAGCGGCGTGAACGAGTTGAAGAGCGGCTCCACCAGCAGCGGGTAGACGAACGACCCGAGCACGACCAGCAGGGCGAGCAGCGCCCCGGCGATCGCCGGCCAGGCACGTCGCCACCGGCGCGCGATCCCGACCAGCGCCACGACGCCGATCGAGGTGACGACGATCCCGACCAGCTCGCCCTTCACGAGGTCGCCGGCCCATCCCGACCAGCTCGCGGTGCTCAAGCCCGCGTCGCGCCGCAGCTGCTGAGCGGCGACGGCCATCGGCAGCGTCGCCGCGCGCCCGATGACCGCCAGGGCGGCGACGACCAGCGCCACCCGCAGCCACCACGGCCCGCGCATCCGCCCGGCCAGCTGCCGCCCGCGCCGGCCGAAGCCCAGCCAGCACGCTACGGCCAACGAGACCGCGAGCGAGCTCCAGCTCCAGACCCGTGCCCAGCGCGAGAAGTGCTCGGCCCGGTCGACCTGCTCGGCGGTGAGCACGGAGTCGACGTCGGCCGGCGTGGGCGCCCCGCCGGGCACCGGGTCCCACGGCACCAGCCACGCGGCCAGGACGACGAACGCGGCCGCGCCGATGATCGTCGTGCCGAGAGCGACGCGACGCTGCTGGTCGACCACGTCAGCCGCCGGCCCGTGCGACCGCGCGCAGGCGGTCCTGCCAGGCCCGGGTGAGGTCGGTGAGCGACCAGCCGAACCGCCGGCGCAGCTGCTCCTCGACCGGGGCGCCGGCGAGGGCCGCGTCGTAGAGGGCCACCAGCGCCTCCTCTCCCCCGTGCTCGACCAGTGTCACGCAGACGAGCCAGGCCGCCTCGTAGGCGGCGCCCAGGTTGGCTCCCCCGGTGCGGAACTCGAGCGGGCCGGGCAGCTCGCCGGGCACCCCGTCGGTGCGCACCTGCTCAGCGACCTGGGCGGCCGTGGTCGTCTCCGGGAGCCCGACGTCGCGGAGCGCGACGTAGTCGGCGAAGCCCTCGAGCAGCCACGGCGGCGCGGTCTGCACCGAGGCGGGCGCCCCGGTGACCGCGTGCACGGCCTCGTGGCTCATGACCACCTGGGCCGCGAGGGGGTCGAGCCCGCCGTAGACCTCCGGGTTGAGGAAGACGTGCACGGGGGCGTCGGGGACGCCGCTGCCGTCGGCCGCCGCGGTGACCGCGGCGATCCGGTCGTAGGTCCCGGCGTCGGCGCCCACCGCAGCGTTCAACGAGGCCGGCGATGCGGGCACCTCGACCACGAGCCGGCCGCCGCGCCCGAGGACGTCGCGGACGACGCCGAGGCCCCGGCGGGCCTGCCGGGCGAGGGTGCGGCCGTCGGCCGCCTCGGCCTCCACGAGCACCAGGGTGTCGGCGGCGCGGTGGACGGTGAGCGACCCGCTCATCCACAGCGGGGACAGCCGCGGCTGACCGGCCAGGTCGGCGACGGCGGCTCCGCCGTCGGCGAACCCGACCTCGATCTCCGCCCGGGCGGCGGTGGGGTCGAAGCCGGCGAGCCGCCAGGTCGTCTCGACCTCGGCCCGCCAGCCGTCCGCGTCGGCCTCGCCGGTCTCGATGAGGTAGCGGAAGGAGAGGTCGCGCACCCGGAGCCGGCCGACGTCGCGCGCGACCGCGGCCAACCGGGCCGCGGCGTCCGCGTCGGCGCCCAGGGCGCTCGCCGCGGTCTCGTCGCCGCGGCGCAGCGCGTCCTCGAGGCGACCGAGGGTCGTCGCGGCGGCGGCGGGGTCGACGACGGCAGCCGGGGCGGCCGGCGTCGGCGCGACGTACGGCTCCTCCTCGGCCCGGCAGCCGCCGGTGAGGAGGACCGCGGCGAGCAGGGGCCGCGAGGGGCCTGCTCAGGCGTCGGTCAGCCAGGGCGGACCGCGCCGACGTACGGCATCGAGTGGAGCGCGTCGACCCTCACGCCGGCGCCCGGGTTGGCCGCGTGCACGATCAGGCCGTTGCCGATGTACATCGCGACGTGGCTGATCGGGCTGTAGTAGAAGACCAGGTCGCCGGGCTGCAGCTGGCTCTCCGAGATGCGGGTGCCGGTGCTGAACTGCGCGCTGGAGGAGTGCGGCAGCGCGACGCCCGCCTGCGCCCAGGCCATCATCGTGAGGCCGGAGCAGTCGAACGCGCTCGGCCCGGCGGCGCCGTAGACGTAGGCGTCGCCCACCTGGGCCATGGCGTAGTCGATGGCGAGCTTGGCGCGCCCCTCGGCCGGCACCTCCGACGGCGCCCGCACCGAGCCGTCGCGGGAGAGGATCGCCTCCCGCTCCTCGGCCTCGAGCTCCTCGAGCAGGTCCTCGGCCTCGGCGAGCTTGGCGTCGACCGCCTCGCTCTCCTCCGCCAGCTCCTCCTCCGAGGGCGGCGATCCGGTCGCGGCGCTGGGCGGTCTCGGAGCGCCGGATGGCGTAGGCCTTGAGCTCGTCGTTGTAGTCGCCGAGCAGCGAGTCCTGGAGGTCGCCGACCGTGGTCAGCGTCGAGAGGTTGCTCATGAAGGCGTCCTCCTCGGTGCTGAGGAGCTCGCCGGCCGGTCCCAGGCTGTGGCCCTGGAACTGGCGGATCACGGAGTTGCGCACGTCGGAGCGGATGTCGGCGAGCTGGTCGCCCTGGCGGGCCTCGTCGGCCTCGAGGGACTCGAGCTCGTCGTCGAGCTCGTCCAGCTCCAGCCGGGCGTCGTGGTGGCGCTCCTGGGCCTGCTCGGCCTCGTGGTAGAGGCGGTCGACCCGGGCGCGGACGTCCTCGATGTCGGGATCGGCGGCCGCGGGGCCGGAGGCGCTCACGGAGAGCCCGATCGAAGCGGCGAGCGCGAGCGCGGTGAGCGCGGTGGTGATGCGTGTGCGGCCGTTCAGCACCTGCTGGCGGTCCCCTCTGGTGTCGTACGCCTACCGGGTGAGCTGTCGGGTTCGGGCACGACTTGCCCTACCCGTGCTCCTCGCGACCACCGCTGGTGCGGCCGCGCCTCGCACGGGATTCACCCCAGGAGTGTGGGTCCCCGGCTCCGGCACCGCGAGCGGCGCCGGACTCGACGCGGTGCCCGCGCGGATCGGTCGACCCACTTCCACGGACACCTGAGCGAGCAGCCTAGACCGGCGCCGGTCCCCCGCAAACCGCGCCTCGCCGTCCGGGCGCACGGTTCTCGATCCCTTCCGTCACACCCGTCACACCCGTCTCAGGCGGACTCCACGTCGGGTCCGGAGACCGGCTGCACCAGCCGCAGCGGCGGCACCAGGCCCTCCCCCGCGAGCACGTCCAACGCGCGCTGCTCCTCGTCGTCGATGGTCAGCTCCGGCGGTGGCCCGAGCAGCACCGTGACCACGCAGTCGTGGCACGCCAGCCCGCGCACCAGGCAGGAGTCGCAGTCGATCCTCGTCGTCATGGCAGGAGACTTGCAGGACCCCCGACGGTATTGACTGCGCTCGCTCCGCTCGCGCTGTCGCGCGGCGCTGCAGCGTCCTGTCTTCCTCCGCTGCGCTCGCTCGTCCCTCGCTCGCTCCGCTCCGTCCAGACACGACGGCGCCGCGCGACCTCTTGTCCGTCTTCGCACCGCTCGCTCCGCTCGCGCTGTCGCGCGGCGCTGCAGCGTCCTGTCTTCCTCCGCTGCGCTCGCGCGGCCTACTCGCCGTCGGCGCGGGCGATGACCTCGATCGCGTCGTCGCGGCCGCACCAGCGGCAGCGCACCGACTCCACCGCCTCGGCCAGCACCTCGGTGTCGTCCACCCGGTGGTCGCCGGCGAGGTCGAAGTGCCAGTACTCGGTGGTCCGGCGGCTCCGCGTCACGTCGAAGCGGGTCAGGTTGCCGCAGCCACCGCAACGCCAGCGCTGGGTCGGGTCCGGGAGGTCGGTCACGGCGGGAAGTGTAGAGACGTCCGCGACCTCCCCGCGGCGCCGGGGCGTGCCTCCGCCGACCTGTCGGAGGGGGCGCCTACCGTCAGCCGCGTGAGCACGACGCCGGTCCGCAGCCGCTGGGAGGAGCAGCGCAGCTTCGACGAGCTGGGCCGGCAGCTGCGCGACGTGACGTTCTGCGTGGTCGACCTCGAGACCACCGGCGGGTCGGTCGGGGACGGCGACATGATCACCGAGATCGGGGCCGTGAAGGTCCGCGGCGGCGAGGTGCTCGGCGAGTTCCAGACCCTGGTCAACCCGCAGACGTCGATCCCGGCGTTCATCGCCGTGCTCACGGGCATCACCAACGGCATGGTCGCGCAGGCGCCGCCGATCACCGCCGCGCTGCCGGCCTTCCTGGAGTTCGCGGCCGGCTCGGTGCTGGTGGCCCACAACGCCCGGTTCGACGTCGGCTTCCTCAAGCACTTCGCACGGCAGCAGGACCTGCCGTGGCCGGGCTTCGAGGTCGTCGACACGGTCACCCTGGCCCGCCGGGTGGTGACCCGCGACGAGGCGCCCAACCACAAGCTGTCCTCGCTCGCCCGTGTCTTCCGGTCGGGCACCACCCCCAACCACCGCGCCCTCGCCGACGCCCGCGCGACGGTCGACGTGCTGCACGGGCTGCTCGAACGGCTCGGTGGCCTCGGCGTCCAGGACGTTGGAGGACCTGCAGACCTACTCCTCCAAGGTCGCGCCCGCCCAGCGCCGCAAGCTGGCACCTCGCCGACCCGCTCCCCCACGCGCCCGGCGTCTACCTCTTCCGCGACGAGCAGTCGCGCGTGCTCTACGTCGGCACGTCGAAGGACCTCCGCCGGCGCGTCCGGTCCTACTTCACCGCGTCCGAGACCCGCTCGCGCATCGGCGAGATGGTGCGGCTGGCCGCCTCGGTGACCGGCATCGAGTGCGCGACGCCGCTGGAGGCCGAGGTGCGCGAGCTCCGGCTGATCGCCGAGCACAAGCCCAGCTACAACCGCCGCTCGAAGTTCCCCGAGAAGATGACCTTCGTCAAGCTCACCCGCGAGCCGTGGCCCCGGCTGTCGCTGGTCAAGCGGGTGCTCGACGACGACGCCGACTACCTCGGGCCGTTCTCGTCCCGCGCGACGGCCGAGAGCTGCCTGGCCGCGCTGCACGAGACGTTCCCCATCCGTCAGTGCTCCGACCGGTTCGGGCGGCAGCCGGCGCGCTCCGCGTGCGTGCTCGCCGAGCTGGGCCGCTGCCTGTCCCCCTGCGACGGCAGCGTCGACCTGCTGACCTACGGCGCCGTCGTACGCCAGCTCCGCGACGCGCTGCTGCGCCACCCCGACGACGTCGTCGAGCTGGTCAACGCCAAGATGGCCGGCCTCGCCGAGCAGGAGCGGTTCGAGGAGGCCGGTGCCCAGCGCGACCGGTTGGCGGCGTTCGTCCGCGGCGCCGCTCGCACCCAGCGGCTGACGTCGCTGACCCGCTGCCCCGGAGGTGGTGGCCGCGCGCCGCGAGGACGACGGGCGGTGGTCGGTCCACGTGGTCCGTCACGGCCGGCTGGCCGCCGCCGGCGTGATCCCCAACGGGATGGAGGCGATGGCCTATATCGACCAGCTGCGCGCGTCCGCGGAGACGGTGGTGCCCTCCGTCGGTCCGCTGCCGGCGGCGACGGCGGAGGAGTCCGAGCGAATCCTGCGCTGGCTCGAGCTGCCCGGGGTCCGGCTCGTCGACATCGACGGCGAGTGGACCTGCCCGGTGCACGGCGCCGGTCGCCACGCGCAGCGGCTCGCTGGCGTCTGACCGGTCGGGCGCCGGGACCCGGGTCCTAGGCTGAACCCATGATCACCGCCATCGTGTTCGTGAAGGCCGACGTCGCCCGGATCCCCGAGGTCGCCGAGGGCATCGCCGCGCTCGAGGGGGTCAGCGAGGTCTACTCCGTGACCGGCCAGGTCGACCTGATCGCGCTGGTGCGGGTCCGCCGCCACGAGGACGTCGCGGCGGTCGTCGCCGACCAGCTCAACAAGGTGCCGGGCGTGCTCGACACCGAGACTCACATTGCGTTCCGCGCCTACTCCCGCCATGACCTCGAGGCGGCGTTCTCGCTCGGCCTGGACTGACGAGGCGGCCGCCGAGCCCGGCAGCGACGGGACGGTCAGCGGCTCACCTTGGCCGTCGCGCGGCTGGTCCGCTTGACGGTGGTGTAACCGGCCAGCGTTGCCGTGACGACCACGGCGATCCGCTTGCCGCGCGCCGTCCGCGGGATCCGGAACTGTGGCTTCGTGCCTGCCTTGCCCTTGACGAGCCGCGACCCCACCTTCCACTGGTAGCGCAGCTTGACGCCGCTGGGTGACCAGTACCCCGCGCTCACCATGAGGGTGCTCCCGACCTTCGCCGTCCCGTAGATCGTCGGCGTGCTCGGCGTGACCCTTCCCTTGGCGACCGTCCGAGTCGGCTCGCTGGAGGTCGTGAGCGGCTCGTAGCCGGTCCGTTCGCCGGTCACCCGCAGCACGATCGGCTTGCCAGCTGCCTTGGCCGGCACCGTGAGAGATGTGCTCCACCCCGACTGGAGCAGCGTGTTGCCGGCGTACCACTCGTAGGTGAGGGACGAGCCGGGCGGACTCCAGCCAGACGCGCTCCCCGTCAGCCGCTCCCCGACCCGCGGCGTGCCCGTCACCTTCGGAACGGCGCCGAGCATGGGCGTCCCTCTGACGGAGACCGCGGCGCTGGTGACGGAGACCGGGTCGTATCCGGGCTTGGAGCCCGCGACGACGACACCGAGCTGCTTGCCGGCATCCTGCGTGACCGGCACGTAGCTGACTCTTGTCGCTCCGATGATGTTCTTGCCGTCGCGCTGCCACTGGTAGGTGAACGAGGTCCCCAGCGGCCAGCTACCTGCGCAAGTGCCGCCCGACGGCTCCGCCACGTCGCACACCCGACCCGGATGGGCGAGCACCTCCTGGTCGACAACCACCGATGGCTCACCGGTCGACGTGAGGATGGCCGGGGTTCCCTCGGACTCCATCCGGTCTCCCGCGACGACCGGCGTGGGCGCGCTGGTCCAGTCCCGGTCGGCGAACTCGGACCGCCGCGCCGTCGCCCGCACCGTGATCCGCTTGCCGCGCTGCGCCGCCGCCAGGACCAACGAGTCGCTCGTCGCACCGGTGATCAGTGCGCCGTCGGCGTACCACTGGTAGGACCAGGAGTCCTGCAGGGGGCGGGTCGCCACGGGCTGGACAGTGATCTCCTCGCCCACCTTCGGCGTGCCGTCGTGCGAAACGAGGGGCGTCGAACCGTCCTGAAAGACCCCGAGTCCGATCGGAAGCGTGACGTACCACCGGTCGGGGTCGGTCCCTGCCTCTTTGGTGTTGGGATAGGTCTGGCTCGGACGCCCGTGGACGACGCCGGTGACGAGCACGATCAGCACCATGCCCCGGTCGAGGTTGGTCGGCACGTAGGACTGCCGGTCGGCGTCCGGGATGGGCGTCCACCGGTTCATGTCCGAGTTGTGGGCATTGCCCGGAAAGGTCCGGTACCAGCGGAACCGCAGGTCCACTGGTGCGGCGGGCGCAGGTGGGTCCAGCCGTTGTCGACGGCGTCGTAGCGCTCGATGACCGAGGTGCTCGGCACGGGGTCGTAGCTGAGCGGGTAGCCGACCCGGCGTTCGCCCTTGATGCTGCCCTCGCCGTACTGGTGGGCCGGCCGTGCCGCGACCCCCGCTGCACAGGTGTCGGTCAGCCCGACGTTGTCGACGAAGGCGGCGGTGTCGAGCTCGCCCGCGTCGTGCAGGGCGTCGCTGACGACCACGTCGATGACCTCCGGGCCGCCCGCGAGGTTCAACGGCACCGCGGCGGTGTCCCGGGTGGTGACACGGCTCAGCGGCGTCCACCGCGCGAGCCGCGGCGTCTCCAGCTGCCCGTTCTCGACGTCGGTCCGGTCGCCGGGCTCGTGCCAGTAGTCGACGTCGTTGGTGCCGTACGGCCTGGGCTCAGGGGTCCAGCCGTCCTGCTGGAAGTAGCCCTCGCCTGCGTTCATCGCGTGCTCGGTCTCCGGGTCCGACCGCCGCGTGACCGAGAACGAGTCGCCGGGCGTCCCCGGCAGGTAGGCCCGCACCGTCTCGTCGGTGGCCATGGCGAAGTCGACCTGGAGGCACCCGGCGCCGGTCGACGGCGCGACGGTGATCGTGAGCGTGGTGGTGTCGGGCAGACGGTCCGCTTCCCGGTCCGTGCTCACGAGCGGGTCCGGCTCGCGCTCGAACACCGGGGTCCGCGGGTCGTCGATCGCGAGCGGCGCGTCGAGCATCACGTCCTCGGCCAGACCGGTGGAGAGGACCAGGTAGTCGGAGCCCTTGGCCGGGTCGGACGGGAAGTCGTTGAACGGCCGCGTCTCGACCGTGCTGCTGCCGGTGACGGTCGCGGTCACGCCCGCAGGCAGGTCGAGGGCGGCCGCGGCCTGGGTCGGGGTCACGGCAGCGACGGCAGGCGATGCCACACCGGCGACCGCCAGTCCACTCCCCCACGAGCACCGCGGTCAGCGGCACGACGAACTTCCTCGGCGACACTTCGCCCTCCCACCCGAACGTCTGCTTGCGGCGTCCTCCGGCGGTTGCCGGGCTCCGCGCCGTCGCGTGAACCTATCCGCAGCCACGCCGTGCGACGGCGCTGTCGCGGGAGGACCGGTCGTTCGACATCGCGAGGTAGTCACAACTGACCAGGGGGTCCCGGGCCGGTCCCAGGCCGGGGAACCGGCGCTCCGGCCGCCGTAGACTCGGCGGGTGGAGACCTGGGTCGCCGAGCACTGGCTCGAGGCGCTGGGGTGGGGCGGGAGCGCGCTGCTCGTCTTCTCGCTGCTGCAGCAGCGCGTCCTCCGGTTCCGCACGCTCAACCTGGTCGCCGGGCTGGTGCTGGTCGTGTTCAACGCGCTCATCGAGGTGTGGCCGATGGTGGCGCTCAACGCGGTGACCAGCTCGATCAACGTCTGGTTCATCGCGCAGCTGCTGCGGCACCGCCACGACGCCGCCACGTTCGAGGTGATCGAGGTCGGGGTCGACGACCACTACCTCCAGCACGTGCTCGACACGCACGCCGAGGACATCCGGAAGCACCAGCCGACGTTCGGCGGCCGGGCGGAGCCCGGTGACGAGGCGTTCGTGGTCGCTCGCGGCGACGAGACGGTCGGCGTGGTGCTGCTGCAGCGCGACGGCGACACCGCCCGGGTGCACCTCGACTACGTGACGCCGAAGTACCGCGACTTCACGCCCGGCGAGTTCGTGTGGCGGCGCAGCGACCTGCTCCGCAGCCGCGGCTACCGGCGGGTGGTCACCTCACCGGACGTCGTCGACCCCTACTACGACAAGATCGGCTTCCGCCGCAGCGGCGACGTGTTCGTGCTCGACCTCGACGATCAGGCCGACGCCGCCTCGACCCACCGGTCGAGCGTCGCCTGAGCCGCACCGGAATCGATCGCCTCGCCGGCGCGGCGGATGCCGGCGGTGAGGGCCTCGAGCGGCTCCTCGCCCGGGGCGTCGTGGACGGCCAGCGCGGCGCCGGCGTTGAGCACCACCGCGTCGCGGACCGGGCCCTGCTCCCCCGCGAGCAGACGGCGTACGACGTCGGCGTTGTGCCGCACGTCGCCACCGCGGAGCGCGTCCTTGTCGGCCCGGGCGATGCCGAGCCCGGTCGGGTCGAGGCTGAAGCTCTGCACCCCACCCCCGTGCACGGCCCACACCGCGGACGTCGTCGACGTGGTCAGCTCGTCGAGCCCGTCGTCGCCGCGGAACACCCAGGCGTCGACACCGCGGGCGGCGAACACCCCCGCCATCACCTCGGCCTTCCCCGGGAAGGCGCAGCCGATGGCCTGGGCGCCCGGCCGCACCGGGTTGGCCAGCGGGCCGAGCAGGTTGAAGAGCGTGCCGATGCCGAGCTCGCGGCGCGGCACCGCGGCGTGCCGCAGGGCGGGGTGGAACGCCGCGGCGAAGCAGAACGTGATGCCGGCCTCCTCCGCGAGCGCCGCCACCCGCTCGACGGGCAGGTCCAGCCGCACTCCGAGCTCCTCGAGGGTGTCGGCACTCCCGGCCTTCGAGGACGCCGACCGGTTGCCGTGCTTGACGACCCGCGCGCCCGCACCGGCGGCCACGATGGCCGACATCAGCGACACGTTGACCGACATCGACCGGTCGCCCCCGGTGCCGACGACGTCGAGCGTGCGCCCCGGCACCGAGATCGGCGTCGCGACCTCGTACATCGCGTCGACGAGGCCGCTGAGCTCCTCGCTCGTCTCCCCCTTGGCGCGCAGCGCGACGGCGAACCCCGCGATCTGCACCGGGGTGGCGTCGCCCGAGAGGATCTCGCCCATCGCCCACCGGGCCTCGGCAGGAGTCAGGTCGCGACCCGTGACGACCGCGTCGAGCAGCTCCGGCCAGGTCGTGCTCACGCCGGGACGCGCGACCGCAGCAGCGAGATGGCGGCCTCGGCCAGCTGGATCGGGTCGATCGGGTGCGGCACGGCGGCGTCGGCCCGCGACCAGGTCGCCAGCCACGCGTCTTGTGGGCGACCGGTCAGCACGAGCACCGGCGGACAGTTGTAGATCTCGTCCTTGAGCTGCTTGGCGATGCCCAGGCCGCCGGCCGGCACCGCCTCCCCGTCGAGGACCGCGAGGTCGATGTGCCCGGCGTCCATGTTGTGGATCACGACCGGCTCGGTCGCGACCTCGACGTACTCCACCTCCGGGAGGTCCGGGTGGGGGGTGCCGGCCCAGCGCGAGGATGACCTGCTCGCGGGTGTGGACGTCGTCGCTGTAGACGAGGACCTTCAGGGTCTTGGTCGAAGTCACGCGCTGATGCTACTCGGCGGCGCTCCCGAGCCGTTCGAGCCGGTCGAGTCGGCGGTCCTCCCGCTCGGCCTCCTTCTTCGCGTCGCGCACCCACTGGGCGAAGAGGACGACGAAGAAGATCACCCCCACGAGGTCGCCCGCGCCCCAGAGCAGGCCGCCGGCGAGCTCCTGGTCGGCGTGCGGGTCGGGGAGCCAGGCGCCCATCGGGCCGTCGTGGAGCGAGGGGTAGTGGTCGCCGCCCAGCAGCTGGCTCTGGTCCATGACCGTCACTCCGAGGAACGCGTGGAACGGCAGGGTGAGCACGGTCAGCAGCACCCGGAAGGGGTGGGACACCCGGCCGGGCAGCGGGTCGATGCCCACGATCGGCCAGAAGAAGAGCGCGCCGACGAGCACGAGGTGGACGTGCATCATCTCGTGGACGTACGTCGAGGTGAGCGACGCCTCGTACCACCCGGTGAAGTACAGCGCCCAGGGCGACGCGACGTAGAGCGCGAACGCCAGCGGCGGGAACGACAGCACCTTGGCCACCCGCGAGTGCAGGACGGCGAGCAGCCACCGGCGGGGGCGTGCCGGCAGCGTGCGCAGCGCGAGCGTCACCGGCGCCCCGAGCGCGAGGCACAGCGGCACGACCATCGAGAGCACCATGTGCTGCCCCATGTGGGCGCTCAGCAGCACCGTGTCGTAGGCGGCGACACCCGACGACGTGGAGAGGTAGAAGGCGAGCATCCCGAGGCCCCAGGCGATCGACCGCCCGACCGGCCAGCGGTCGCCCCGATGGCGCAGCGTCCACACGCCGAGCGCGTAGAACCCCACCGACCACACGGTCACCACCAGTGACAACGGGTCGAGCGCCCACTCGGTCACCGCGGTGGTGAAGGTGAGCTCCGGGAGCACCTCGCCGCCGTCTCCGGGACCGGCCTGCGGACCGGCTCCGAGGGCGCTCACGACCGTCGTCTCCACCCCCGACCGTACGTCGCCGCGGAGGCGCGCCGGATTGGAGGGGGTCGGGGAGACGTCGGGGTCGACTACCGACATAATGAGGACCGTGGCGACCACAGCAACGGCATTCCTCCCGGCCTCGCGACTGCACGGGCAGCACGACCGACCGAGCATGGTCGCCGTCGGCACGATCATCTGGCTCTCCAGCGAGCTGATGTTCTTCGCCGCCCTGTTCGCGGCGTACTTCACGATCCGGGCGGCCAGCCCCGAGATGTGGGCCGAGAACACCGAGCTGCTCAACGTCCCGTTCGCGTCGGTCAACACCACGATCCTGGTGCTGTCGTCGTTCACCTGCCAGCTCGGCGTGTTCGCCGCCGAGCGGGGCCAGGTCGCGCGCACCGGGGGCCTGTTCGACGTGCGCGGCTGGGGACTGCGCGAGTGGTTCATCCTCACCTACGTCATGGGCGCCGTCTTCATCGGCGGCCAGGCGCTGGAGTACGCCGAGCTGATCCACCACGGCGTCACGATCCCCAACGACGCCTACGGCTCGATGTTCTACCTCACCACCGGTTTCCACGGCATCCACGTGACCGGCGGCCTGTTCGCGTTCCTGTTCGTCCTCGGACGCACCTACATGGCGAAGCGGTTCACCCACGAGCAGGCGGTGAGCGCGATCGTCGTGTCCTACTACTGGCACTTCGTCGACGTGGTCTGGATCGGTCTGTTCGCGACGATCTACCTCGTCCAGTGACGCTCGCCACCGCCTGACAACTCAACCCCCTGACGACCCGTCCCGGACCCGCAAGGAATCGATGTGCGCCTCCTGAACCGCTCCGCCGGCCGCTTGTCGCGGCACCGTCGCGGGCCGCTCGCCGGCCTGCTGGTGCTGGTCCTCGGCCTGCTGCTCACCGGCGGTCTCTACTCCGCGTTCGCGCCGGCGCAGGCCGACTCCACGCAGGCCCAGGAGGAGCTCGTCCAGGAGGGCCGCGAGCTCTTCCTGGTCGGCTGCGCCTTCTGCCACGGCCAGAACGGTGAGGGCGTCCTCACCCAGGGCGGCACGCAGTACGGCCCGCCGCTCACCGACGTCGGCGCCGCCGCGGTCGACTTCCAGGTCGGCACCGGCCGGATGCCGATGGCGCAGCCCGGCCAGCAGCCGCCGAAGAAGGACCCGGTCTACTCCGAGGAGGAGACCGCGGCCCTCGCGGCGTACGTCGCCTCGCTCGGCACCGGCCCCGCGATCCCCGACCGCGAGCTCTACGACCCCGAGACGATCGCGGACGCCAACGGCAACGGCAGCAATGAGGACGAGGTCCAGGAGTACGTCGCCCGGGGCGGCCAGATCTTCCTCGCCAACTGCACCGCGTGCCACAACTTCGAGGGCTCCGGCGGTGCCATGCCGCGCGGCGGCTACGCGCCCAAGATCCGCGGCACCGACCCGAAGCACATCTACGAGGCCATGCTCACCGGTCCGTACACGATGGACACCTTCTCCGACGGCAACATCCCGCCGGACGACAAGCTGGCGGTGATCGCCTACCTGCAGACGCTCGAGGAGACCCCGAGCTACGGCGGCTTCACCTTCGGCGGGCTGGGCCCGGTGAGCGAGGGCATCATCGCCTGGGTGGTCGGACTCGGCGCGCTCGTCGCGTTCGCCGTGTGGATCGCCGCACACACCACGCGCACGAGCAGGAAGAAGGACGGGGCGGAAGCGTGACCGACGCACACACCAACGACGGCCACACCGGCGACGAGGAGCGCCGCGGCGAGCTGGAGCCGTTCACCGACCCGGGCCTGCCCGAGCACCAGTGGCGCCCGACCGACGTCGATCCGCGGCAGGAGAAGCGGGCCGAGATCCAGGTCGCGACGCTGTTCGGCCTCTCGGCGCTCTGCACCGTCCTGTTCGTCGTGGCCTACTTCACCCTCGACATCGAGGACAACTGGCACGTCGTGGGCGGCTTCGGCGCCTCGACGATGGCGCTGGGCGCGACCCTCGGCGGCGCGTTCCTGTTCATCGGCATCGCGATCATCCAGTGGGCGCGCAAGCTGATGGGCGACCACGAGATCGTGGAGATGCGCCACCCCGCCCGGTCCAGCGACGAGGACCGGGCCGCCAGCGTGGAGGCGCTCCGCACCGGCTTCGACGAGACCGGCATCGCTCGCCGGCCGCTCATCCGCAACTCGGCCCTCGGCGCGCTCGGCCTGGTCGCCGTCGGTCCGCTCGTGATGCTGCGCGACCTCGGCCCCCTGCCGGGTGACAGCCTCGAGCACACCATCTGGGGCGCGGGCGGCCGCACCATCAAGGTGCTCGACGACAACGGGGTCGAGCAGGAGGTGCAGGTGCCGAAGATGCGGATCGCGCGCGACGCGATCGGCACCCCCGATCCTCGCCTCCGACCTCGAGATCGGCGACCTCGTCAACGCCCAGCCCGAGGTGCTCTTCAACCCCGAGCGCTACCACGTCGACCCGCACGAGGTCGAGGGCATCGAGCTGCAGGTCCACAAGAGCAAGGCGTCGCTCATCCTGCACCGGATGCACCCCTCGGAGATCAAGCCGGGCAAGGGCCGCGAGAACTGGGACGTCGGCGGCATCGTGGCCTACTCCAAGATCTGCACCCACGTCGGCTGCCCGATCTCGCTGAACGAGCGGACGACCCACCACCTGCTGTGCCCCTGCCACCAGTCGACGTTCGACCTGACCGACTCCGGTCGCGTCGTGTTCGGCCCGGCCGGGCGGCCGCTCCCCCAGCTGCCGCTCGAGGTCGACGAGCAGGGCTACCTGGTCGCCCAGAGCGACTTCACCGAACCGGTCGGACCGAGCTACTGGGAGCGTGACTACGATGAGCCTTGGTGACCGCCCCGACATGAGCAAGGTCGCGAAGTCGAACGCCGGGGAGCCGGCCGTCCCGCCCAGCCGCGGGTCCCAGCGCGCCGGCGCGGTGGCCAACTGGGCCGACGAGCGGCTCGGCCTGGGCACGATGCTCAAGAAGAACCTGCGCAAGGTCTTCCCCGACCACTGGTCCTTCATGCTCGGTGAGATCGCGCTGTGGAGCTTCGTGGTGCTGCTCCTCACCGGTGTGTTCCTCACGCTCTGGTACGACCCGAGCATGACCGAGGTGCAGTACGCCGGGTCCTACGACCCGCTGCGTGGCGTGCACATGTCCTCGGCGTTCGCGTCGACGCTCGACATCTCCTTCGACGTCCGCGGCGGCCTGCTGCTGCGGCAGATGCACCACTGGGCGGCGCACATCTTCATCGCCGCGATGATGATCCACCTGCTGCGCGTCTACTTCACGGGCGCCTTCCGCAAGCCGCGCGAGCTCAACTGGGTGATCGGCTGCCTCCTGCTGCTGCTCGGCACGATCGAGGGCTTCACCGGTTACTCGCTCCCCGACGACCTGCTCTCGGGCACCGGCGTCCGCGCCGCCGACGGGTTCGTGAAGGCCACCCCCGTGGTCGGCACCTACATGTCGTTCTTCATGTTCGGCGGCGAGTTCCCGGGCGACGCGATCATCCCGCGGCTCTACATCGCGCACGTCCTGCTGCTCCCCGGCCTGCTGCTGGCGCTGATCGCGGCCCACATGCTGCTGCTCGTCTACCACAAGCACACGCAGTGGCCTGGTCCCGGCCGGACCGAGCAGAACGTGGTCGGCTACCCGCTCCTCCCGGTCTACGCGGCCAAGGCCGGCGGCTTCTTCTTCATCGTGTTCGGCGCCTGCGCCCTCCTGGGTGGGCTGTTCTCGATCAACAACGTGTGGAAGCTCGGCCCCTACGACCCGTCGAAGGTCACCGCCGGCTCCCAGCCCGACTGGTACATGGGCTGGCCCGACGGCCTGCTGCGGATCATCCCGCCGTGGGAGACCCACATCTGGGGCGTGACGCTGTCGTGGAACATCATGCTGCCGATCCTCGTGATGCCGCCGCTGATGATCACGATCCTGGCGCTGCTGCCCTTCATCGAGCAGTGGGTGACCGGCGACAAGCGGGAGCACCACCTGCTGCAGCGGCCGCGCAACGCGCCGACGCGGACGGCGATCATGGTCGCGCTGATGACCTTCTACGGCCTGTCGTGGGCCGCGGGAGGCAACGACATCATCGCGATCAAGATGGATCTGAGCATCAACCAGATCACGTACTTCATGCGTGCCGCGATCTTCGTCGGCCCGGTGATCGCGTTCATGATCACCAAGCGCTGGTGCATCTCGCTGCAGCGGCAGGACAAGGAGAAGCTGCTGCACGGCTACGAGACGGGCGTCCTGGTCCGCTCCCCCGCCGGCGGGTACGCGGAGAAGCACCTGCCGATCGACGAGCACCAGGCCTACGCGCTCACGGCGCGCGACCGCGACGAGGTCTACGTGCCGGAGGAGGACGACCTCGACGGCGTCTCGCCCCGCGGGCGTCGCCTGGCGCGGCTGCGGGCGAAGCTGTCGGCGATGTTCTTCGCCGACAACGTGCAGAAGCCGACGGCTGCGGAGGTCGAGGAGTCGCGGGCGCACGCGGAGCACGAGCTGCACGAGCTGGAGCACCAGATCGCCACCGGCCCCAACAAGCACGGTCCGAGCTCCGACCACTGAGCACGACGACGAAGGCCCGCTCCCCGAGGGGGGCGGGCCTTCGTCGTACCCGGTCCGGCTGGCCTGCCAGGCGCGGACCAGAGCGGCGGGCGGTCAGCGCAGGGCGGAGCCCTCGCGTACGTCGGCCCAGGAGAGGTTCCAGTCGCCGTACCCGTTGTCGGGCTCCATCGGGCGGTCGGTGCCGGTGTACTCGACGACGTCGCCGCGGCGGGTCATGGCGTAGAGCCAGCCGGCGTCGGCGGTGCTCATGCCGGTGCAGCCGTGGGAGACGTTGTCGTGGCCCTGGGAGCCGACCGACCACGGCGCCGCGTGGATGAACTCGCCCGAGTAGGTGAGCCGCATCGCCCACTGGACGCCGGCGATGTTGTAGGCGTCGGCGCCGGTGATCCCGACCGTCTCGGAGTTCATGGTCTTGGACTCGAACTTCTCGATGATCACCTTCACGCCCGAGCGGGTGGTGTAGGCGGGCTGCTCCCCCGTCGTGATCGGGATGGTGCGCAGGAGGTCGCCGTTGGAGAACACCTTCATCTGGTGCGTGCGGGCGTTGACCCGGTAGACGTGGGCGTCACCGACCGCGAAGTCGATGTCGCGGTCCTCCTGGCCGTAGATGCCGTTGCCGGCGTCGACGCCGTTGATGTCGACGTCGACGCTGACCTCGGTGCCGGCCTTCCAGTAGCTCTTGGGCCGGTACCGGGCCTCGGTGTCGCTCACCCAGCGCCAGCTGCCGGGCTGGGCGGGCGTCGTGGTGACGTGCATGTTGCGCTCGAACGCGGCCTTGTCGGTGACCGGGAGGTCGAAGGTGACGACGACCGGCATGCCGACCCCGACGGTCTCGCCGTCGAGCGGGGCGACGGAGGGGTAGGTCTGCTCGTCGAGCGTGAGCGCCTGGGTGGTGAAGGCCGAGCGGGTGCGCACGGTGGAGCCGTCGACGCCCTTCCCGACCGCCTCGACCGTGTAGCGCACGCCGGGCTCGAGCCGGTCGCCGGCGGTCCAGCGGGTGCCGTCGGCGGAGATCTCCCCTGGCAGCGCGCCGCCGGGGTGCCGGACGGTGACCTCGGTGAGCTCGGCCGCCTTCGCGGCGACCCGGAGCACCGTGTCGACCGGGACCTCCCGGGCCCCCTTCCGCACGCTCGTGCGCAGCGCTGGCTTCGCGGTGTCGGCGACGCCGGTCGTCTCCGCGGCCGGCTCCTCGCCTCCCCCGCCGGGCAGCGCGTCGCTGGCGGCGTCGCAGGCGGTCAGCAGGGACGCGCAGACCGCGAGCGCGGCCAGGCCCAGCGGGGCGCGGGAGCGCGCAGGACCGAACGTGGAGGGAAGCATGGTGGGAAGGTGTCTCTCTCGCGACATCACGTACAGGAGGACGCGCCCGACCCCTCAGGGGTTGCGCGCCGCCCCCAGGTTAACCCCACCACCCGCCCCAACCCGCCTCGCCGCGCATGCAGGGCCGGCCGGAACGCACCGGGTCGGGCGCCCCTCACGCGCAGGAATGCGCCGGGTCGACGCTCCTCACGTGCGGGAATGCGCCGGGTCGGCACCCCCTCACGCGCCGGAACGCGCCGGGTCGACGCTCCTCACGTGCGGGAATGGGCCGGGTCGGCCCCTCTCACGTGCGGGAATGCGCCGGGTCGGCGCCACGAGCTCGTCTGGCCGCCCAGCAACCTCGCACCGAGCCTGCCTCGACCGCGGGCCGGCAGCGTGTCGCACGGCGGCGAAGCCGCCACCCTCACCCCGCCGAGACGTTGCGCCGCCCGCGTTGCCTGGACGGAGCGCAGCGAGCGAGGAACGAGCGAGCGGAGCGGAGGAAGGCAACGCGTCCGAGGCGGCGCAACACGGCCGAGCGGAGCGAGGCCAATTCACTCAATGCGCGTGCTCGCCCCGGTAGTACTCGAAGACCCAGCCGCTGAGGGCGATGGCGCCGAGGGCGCTGCCGATGATGACGAGCCACCAGGCGGTGAGGGCGAGGGCGAGGGTGATGGTGCCGAAGCAGAGAGCGCACCAGAACGGCCACCACGAGTAGGGCGGGAAGAAGCCGAGCTCGCCGGCGCCTTCGGGGGATCTCGCCGTCGGTGCGGTCCTCCGGCCGGGGGTCCATGCGCTGGGCGTGGAACCCGAGGTAGAAGGTGACCATGGCGGCGAGCAGCGTGGTCATGGCGAGCGCGGAGGTGCCGGTCCAGTCGGCGCCGGTGTCGCCGGCGTCGGTGATGAACCAGTAGGCGGGCGTGACGAGGAGGAGGAAGACCGCCGTGATGCCGAAGAGCCAGGCCTCGACCTTCATCGGGCGTCACCGTCCTCGTGGTTGTAGCTGTGGCTGTCGGGGTCGCCGGCTTCCTTCTTGGCCTGCTGCTCGGCGATGTGCTCGGCACGACCGTCGGCCTCGGGCACGTCGGCGGGCTGGCCGTCCTTCTCGCGCGGGTTGACGTCGAGCTCGATGGCGGCGATCTCCGGGTGGTGGAGGTCGAACGCCGGGGACTCCGAGCGCACCCGCGGCAGCCGGTGGAAGTTGTGGCGCGGCGGCGGGCAGCTGGTGGCCCACTCGAGCGAGCGGCCCCAGCCCCAGGGGTCGTCGACCTCGACCAGCGGTGCCTTGCGGGAGATGTAGACGTTGTAGAAGAACGGCAGCATCGAGGAGGCGAGCACGAAGGCGCCGATGGTGGACACCTGGTTGAGGACCTCGAAGTTGTCGCCGGGCAGGTAGTCGGCGTACCGCCGGGGCATGCCCTCGACGCCGAGCCAGTGCTGCACGAGGAAGGTGGCGTGGAAGCCGAGGAACAGCAGCCAGAAGTGGATCTTGCCGAGCCGCTCGTCGAGCATCCGGCCGGTCCACTTGGGCCACCAGAAGTAGAACCCGGCGAACATCGCGAACACGACGGTGCCGAACACGGTGTAGTGGAAGTGGGCGACCACGAAGTAGGAGTCGGACACGTGGAAGTCGAGCGGCGGGCTGGCGAGGATGACGCCGGTGAGGCCGCCGAAGAGGAACGTGGTGAGGAAGCCGATCGACCACAGCATGGGTGTGTCGAGGCGCACTGATCCGCCCCACATGGTGCCGATCCAGTTGAAGAATTTCACTCCGGTCGGCACGGCGATGAGGAACGTCATGCCGGCGAAGAACGGCAGGTTGACCTCGCCGGTGACGTACATGTGGTGCGCCCAGACGGCCACGGACAGGATCGCGATGCCCATGGTGGCGGCGACCAGGCCGATGTAGCCGAACACGGGCTTGCGGCTGAACACGGGGAGGATCTCGGTCACGATGCCGAAGAACGGCAGCGCGATGATGTAGACCTCCGGGTGGCCGAAGAACCAGAACAGGTGCTGCCACAGGATGGCGCCGCCGTGGGAGGCGTCGAACACGTGGGCGCCGAGCTGGCGGTCGGCCTCGAGCGAGAGCAGCGCGCCACCGAGGACCGGGAAGGCGATCAGGACCAGCAGGCTGGTGATGAGCACGTTCCAGGTGAACAGCGGCATCCGGAACATCGTCATGCCGGGGACGCGCATGCAGATGATCGTGGTGATGAAGTTGACGGCGCCGAGGATGGTGCCGATACCGGCCATCCAGAGGCCCATGATCCACAGGTCGCCGCCGACGCTGGGCGAGTTGACCTCGTCGGAGAGCGGGGCGTAGCCGAACCAGCCGAACGACGCGGCGCCCTCGGGCGTGAGGAACCCGGCGGCGGCGATGATGCCGCCGATGAGGTAGAGCCAGTAGCTGAACATGTTCAGCCGGGGGAACGCCACGTCGGGCGCACCGATCTGCAGCGGCATGATCGCGTTGCCGAAGCCGAAGAACAGCGGCGTCGCGAACAGCAGCAGCATGATCGTGCCGTGCATCGTGAAGAGCTGGTTGTACATCTCCTCGTTCACGACCTGGCTGCCCGGGTAGGCGAGCTCGGACCGGATGACGAGGGCCATCACGCCGCCGATGAGGAACCAGACCATCGAGGTGACGAGGTACAGGTTGCCGATCAGCTTGTGGTCGGTCGTGGTCATGAGCCGCACCAGCTGGCGACCGAGCGGCTTGCGCGCGGTCACCTCCGCCGAGCGGGCTGCGGTGGCGGTCACTCGTGCTCTCCCTCGTCCTCGTCGCTCTCCTCGATCTCCTCGAGGGCCGGCGCCTCGGCGTAGGTGCCGCCCTGGACCGGCTCCTCGGAGACGTTGTCAGGGTCCTGCGCCAGGCGCTCGAGGTAGGCCTGGTACTCGTCCTGGGACACCACGTGGACCTCGAAGAGCATCCGCGAGTGGTAGGTGCCGCAGAGCTCGTAGCACTTGCCGGCGTAGGTGCCTTCCTCGGTGGTGTGCACCTGGAAGGCGTTGTCGGCGCCGGGCACGACGTCCATGCGCATGGCGAAGGCCGGGACACCGAAGTTGTGGACCACGTCGGGGCTGAAGAGCCGGAACTCGATGGTGCTGTCGACGGGCAGGTAGAGCTCGGCGATGTTGTCACCGGTGCCGTTGAAGAAGACGTTGGAGCCTTCCGGGGTGTCGACCGACTCCGGGTAGTTGAACGTCCACTGCCACTTCTGGCCGACGACGACGATGTTGACGTCGGGGTCCTCGACCATCTCGAGGGCGGTGTTCTGGACCCGCACGGTGTGCGAGAAGAACACGATCACCATGATGATCGGGAAGATCGTGTAGAAGATCTCGACCGGCAGGTTGTACCGGGTCTGGACGGGGATCTCGTCCTCGTTGCGGCGACGGAAGTAGACCGCCACACCGATGATCAGCGCCCAGACGACGAATCCGGTCGCCAGCGCGGCGATCCAGGCGCCCTGCCACAGCGACAGGATGTCCTGGCCCTGGGTGGTGACGATCTCGGGCATGCCGAGCCGGCCGGCCTCCGTCTCCTTGGAGCAGCCGGCCAGGCCCAACGCGATCGCGACGAGACCGGCCGAGCCGGCCGATCGACGCAGGCGCCGGGCCGTTTCACCCGTGCGCTCGGGGTGCCTCAAACCCACGAACGAGCCCTTCCTCTCGAAGGTTCACGATTGGTCAGAACACTAGCGGAACAGCACCGTCGGGAACGCAGCGGGTCGGATTACCGGCGTCGCTAGATTGAGACGGTGACCGGCTACCTCGACACGGCCTCCGCGGAGCCGCTCCACCCGGCCGCGCGGGAGGCCCTGCTCGCTGCCCTGGAGCGGGGGTACGCCGACCCGCGCCGGCTGCACCACCCCGGGCGGGACGCCCGCCTGCTGCTCGAGAACGCCCGCGCCGTGGTCGCGGAGTGCCTCGGCGTCCGGTCCGACGAGGTGGGGTTCACGGCGTCGGGCACCGACGCCGTCCACCGGGGGCTGCTCGGGCTGGTTTCGGCCCGTCGCAGCCGCGGTGACGGGGTGGTCCACACGGCCGTCGAGCACTCCTCCGTGCTGCACGCCGTGGGGTGGCGACCCTCCCCCGCCCACGTCGCGGTGGGCGTCGACCGCGACGGCCGGGTCGACCCGGAGGAGGTCGCGGCGGCGGCACGGAACCCGGGCGTGGTGGCGGTCGCCGTACAGGCCGCCAACCAGGAGGTCGGCACCCTCCAGCCGGTCGACGACCTGGACCTGCCCGACGACCTGCCGCTCTTCGTCGACGCCGCCGCGGCCGTGGGGCGGGTCCCGCTGCCCCGCCGGTGGTCGGCCCTGGCGGCGTCGGCGCACAAGTGGGGCGGCCCGCCGGGGGTCGGGGTGCTCGCCGTGCGCCGCTCGGCCCGGTGGACCACCCCGTTCCCGGGCGACGACGGCCTCGACCAGCCCGGCGGGTTCGCGGACGTGCCGGGCGCGCTCGCCGCGGCGGCGGCCCTCCAGGCGGTGCTCGCGGACCGCGAGGAGACCGCGGCGCGGCAGCACCGGCTGGTCGAGCGCGTCCGGGCGGCGGCGGCCGCGCTGCCCGACACCGAGGTCGTCGGGCACCCGGTGGAGCGGCTGCCGCACCTGGTGACCTTCTCGTGCCTCTACGTCGGCGGCGACGAGCTGGTCGCCGGGCTCGACCGCCGGGGATTCGCGGTGGCCAGCGGCTCGGCCTGCACAGCGTCCTCGCTGGAACCCAGCCACGTGCTGGCCGCGATGGGCGCGCTGACCCACGGCAACGTGCGCGTCTCCCTGCGCCGCGACACCACCGAGGACGAGGTCGACGCGTTCTGCTCGGCGCTGGTCGAGTGCGTCACCGAGATCCGGGCCGGAGCGGGCCTGTGACCGGCCCCGACGCGGGCGACGACCCGGTGGAGATCGACTGCCGCGAGCTCCCCTGCCCGCGGCCGGTCATCGAGCTGGCCCGGGCGCTCCCGTCGGTCGCCGTCGGCGGGCTGCTCGCCGTCGTGGCGCGCGACCCCGCCGCTCGCCACGACGTACCGGCGTGGTGCCGGATGCGCGGGCAGGAGTACGTCGGCGAGGAGGCCGCCGACGACGGCGCACCGCGCTACGTCGTCCGCCGCCTCAGCTGACGTGCGCCGCGACCTCCTCGGCCGCGAGGTCGCCGTAGGACTCCCGGACCCGGCCGACGAACTGGTCGGCGGTGAAGGCGTACTCCTGGGGGCCGACCGTCTCGACAACGTAGGCGGCCAGCACGCACCCCACCTGGGCCGCCCGCTCCAGCGCCAGCCCCCAGCCGAGCGCGGCGAGGAACCCGGCGCGGAACGCGTCGCCGACACCGGTCGGCTCGACCGGCGTGACGCCGGCGGCCGCCGGGACCTCGAGGAGCTCCTGGTCGGCGCCGCTGATCCGGACCCCCGGGCGCCGAGGGTGGTGACCTGCAGCCGGACCCGGGACCCGATGTCGTCGGTCGTCCAGCCGGTCTTCTTCTCGATGACGTGGGTCTCGTACTCGTTGGTCACGAGCACGTCGGCACCGTCGATGAGCGCGCGGATCAGGTCACCGTCGCCGAACGCCAGCTGCTGGGAGGGGTCGGCCACGAAGCGGTAGCCCCGCTGCAGGCACTCCTCGGTGTGGCGGAGCATCGCGTCGGGGTCGTCGGGGCCGATCAGGACGTAGGCCGGCTCGCCGACCACGTCGACGATCGGCTTGAGCTCGATCTCCCGGGCCTCGCTCATCGCGCCCGGGTAGAACGACGCGATCTGCGCCATCGTGGAGTCGTTGGTGCACACGAACCGGGCGGTGTGGCGGGTCTCCGACACGTGGAGGTGGCCGCAGTCGACCCCGTGCCGCTCGAGCCAGGAGCGGTACTCCGCGAAGTCCTCCCCCACAGCACCGACCAGCACCGGCCGGAGGCCCAGGTTGCCCAGGCCGAAGGAGATGTTGCCGGCGCACCCGCCGCGCCGCACCTCCAGGTCGTGGACCAGGAAGCTGACCGACAGCTTGTCGAGCTGGTCGACGACGAGGGAGTCGGAGAACTTCCCGTCGAACGTCATCAGGTGGTCGGTCGCGATCGAGCCGGCGATGAGCAGGGAGCCGCTGGGTCCAGGCATGACACGGAACACTACCGACCGGTACTGCTGGGGGTACCCGCGAGTAGCGCCTAGCGTCGGCGGCATGACGCCTTACGAGGAGCTCGAGTCGCCGACCGCGCTGCACGCCGACTGCGAGGCGGCCAGCCGCCGGCTCGCCCGCGCGGCGCAGAAGGCCGTCGAGCCGCCGCCCAGCATCCACTACGACGAGCTCCCCCGCGAGGTGCCCAAGCCGGAGATCCGGGTCTCCGAGGCCGCTCAGCGGCTCGCGAACGCGCTGCACCTCCACCTCGACTAGTCGAGTGGGGGTTTTCTCACCCTCGAAATGTCAGAAAGCTCCGGCCGGGCCGGAGCTTTCTGACATTTCGAGGGTGAGAAAACCCCCACTCGACCTCAGTGGAACGAGTCGCCGCAGGCGCACGAACCCGTCGCGTTGGGGTTGTCGATGGTGAAGCCCTGCTTCTCGATGCTGTCGACGAAGTCGATCAGCGCACCGTTGAGGTAGGGCACGCTCATCCGGTCGACGACCACGGACACGCCGTCGAAGTCGGTCACCACGTCGCCGTCGAGGCTGCGCTCGTCGAAGAACAGCTGGTAGCGCAGGCCGCTGCAGCCGCCCGGCTGCACGGAGATCCGCAGCTGCAGGTCGTCACGACCCTCCTGGTCCAGGAGGCTCTTCACCTTGGCGGCGGCGACCGGGCTGAGGTTGATCTGGTCGCTGCGACGCTCGAACTCGGTCTCGAGCTGCTCGGTCATGGATTTCGCTCCCCCGTGGTCGGTTGCTCGCGCCGCGCACCCACGGGCCGTGGGCGCTGTGCCGACGCATCACGTCTGGTGTCTCCAATGGTCGCACACCCTGGGTTATTCCCGGGCCCGGACGACCGGGCGGCGGGTGGTGGTCGGGCTCAGCGCGACCAGGTCCGGGCCACCCGCTGCGCGAGCGCGGCCAGCGAGCCCGCAGGGTCGGCGTACGCCCGCTCCTCGCCGACCAGGTCGACCAGCGAGTACGCCGCGTCCATCCCGAGCGCACGCATCTCGCGCGCCCCGACCAGGACCTGGCCGGCGAGCGCCACACAGGGCCGCAGCGCCTCCGCGGCGACCGCGGCGACGCCGGCAGGGACCTTGCCGGCCCCGCTGCTGAAGTCGAAGGCGCCCTCGCCGGTGAGGACGACGTCGGCGTCGCGGGCCCGCTCCGCCAGCCGGACGGCGTCGGCCACGAGGCCGATCCCCGGCTGCCGGGTGGCGCCGAGCAGCAGCAGCGCGAACCCGAGGCCGCCGGCGGCCCCGGCGCCCTTCTCGAGCGAGACCCGCCGGTCGGTGGCCTCGGCGAACCGCTCGAGCGCCGCGTCCCACCGGGGCAGCTGCTCCTCGGGGATGCCCTTCTGCGGACCGTAGGTGCGGGTCGCACCGAACAGCCCGGTGAGCGGGTTGTCGACGTCGCTGGCCGCGACCACCTCCACGCCGGCCAGCCGCTCCCGCGCGGCCGCCAGGTCGACCCGGGACACCTGCTCGAGGCCCGCCGGCCCCTCCTCCAGCGGACCGTCGGCCCGCGCGCCGAGGGCCGCGAGCAGTCCGGCGCCGCCGTCGTTGGTGCCGCTGCCGCCGAGCCCGACCACCACCCGGCGCGCGCCCGCCTCGACCGCCCGCACGACCAGCGCGCCGACGCCGTACGTCGTGGCGCGGTCGGCGCCCTCACCGCCGCTGAGGTGGAGCCCGCAGGCCTGCGCACTCTCGACGTACGCCACGTCGCCGACCAGCAGGAACGCCGCCGGCACCGTGCCGGCCCGCTCGGTCGGCCCGACGACCGTCGTGGCGACCAGCTCGCCGCCCAGCGCCGCGTGCAGCACGTCGACGAAACCCGGACCGCCGTCCGACATCGGCACCAGGTCGACCTCGTCACCCGGCGCCTGCCTGAGCCAGCCGGTCGCGATGGCGTCCGCCGCCTCGACCGCGCTCAGCGTGCCGGCGAACTTGTCCGGGGCGACGAGGATCCGCATGCCCCCCATGATCGCGGACGCCTATCGTGGCGCGATGGCCGACGTGGTGATCCGACCGATGACGCCCCGACGACGTGCCGGTCGCCGAGCAGATCAGCGACCGCGCCTTCCACGAGCTCGACCTGCGCACCACGCCGCGCGACCAGCCCGAGCCCGAGCCGCGGAGCCCGGAGCACTCGGCGCGGTGGATCGCCCGCACCCTCCGCTTCCTCGAGCACGACCCGGGCGGGTGCTGGGTGGCCGAGGACGCCGACGGCGTGGCGGGCTTCGCGACGTCGCTGGTCCGCGAGCGCGTCTGGTGCCTGGCGACGTACGCCGTCCGGCCCGGGCTCCAGGGCAGGGGCGTCGGCGCCCGCCTGCTCGAGGCCGCGGAGAGCCACGGCGACGACTGCGAGACCGGGATGCTCGCCGCGTCCACCGACCCGCGCGCCGTCCGCCGCTACTGGCGCGCCGGCTTCACCCTGCACCCGCAGGTGCAGCTCCAGGGCCGGGTGGACCGGTCGCGGCTGCGCGGAGCGGACGGCGTCCGTGCCGGCGGGCCCGACGACCGGGAGCTGGCCGACGAGGTCGCGCGCCGGCTGCGCGGCGGCGGCCACGGGCCCGACCACGAGAGCCTCGCCGGGCTCGGCCGGATGCTCGTGGCCGAGGACCGCACCGGCCTGGGGTTCGCCTACGCCGACGACGCCCGGCTCCACCTCCTGGCTGCCACCCACCCGGTGACCGCGCAGGCGCTCCTCTGGGAGTGCCTGGCGGGTGCGGGGGCCGGCGTTCACCGTCCCGCACGTGACGGCGGCGAACCAGTGGGCGGTCGACGTCGGGCTGACCGTGGGGGCTCGAGATGCGACCCCAGGGCTACCTCGGCGTGCGCGGAATGGACCCGCCGACGCCGTACGTTCACAACGGTGCCATGTTGTGACCACGCTGCGACCGGGCACCCGCCGTCGGTGACGGCCGGCTGCGCCGCGAATCGGTGCCCCGGGCGACCGAGGAATAGGATTCAGCCATGACCACCGTCGACCTCCCGCTGCTGCCGCTGGGCCGCGGCACCGACCCGCTCTCCGAGCGCGGCGTCGAGTGCCCCGGCGACCTGCCGCCGGCGTCCGACCCCGACCTGGTCGCGCGCGCCCGCGCCGCCAAGGAGGCGCTCGGCGACAAGGTGTTCGTGCTCGGGCACCACTACCAGCGCAACGAGGTCATCCAGTTCGCCGACGTCACCGGCGACTCCTTCAAGCTCGCCCGCGACGCCGCCGCCCGTCCGGAGGCGGAGTACATCGTCTTCTGCGGCGTGCACTTCATGGCCGAGTCGGCCGACATCCTCACCGGCCCGCACCAGCAGGTCGTGCTCCCCGACCTGGCCGCCGGCTGCTCCATGGCCGACATGGCGCGCATCGCGCAGGTCGAGGCCGCGTGGGACGCGCTCGCCGCCGCCGGGATCCAGGACCAGGTGGTCCCGGTGACCTACATGAACTCCAGCGCCGCCATCAAGGCCTTCTGCGGTCGCAACGGCGGCGTCGTCTGCACCTCGTCGAACGCCGAGGTCGCCCTCGAGTGGGCGTTCCAGCAGAAGGGCCCCGACACGAAGGTGCTCTTCCTCCCCGACCAGCACCTCGGCCGCAACACCGCCGTCCTCAAGCTCGGCTACGGCCTCGACGACTGCGTCGTGTGGAACCCGCACAAGCCCGAGGGCGGCCTCACCGCCGAGCAGCTCTCCGACGCCCGGATGATCCTGTGGAAGGGCCACTGCTCGGTCCACGGCCGGTTCTCCCCCCGACGTCGTCGACGACCTGCGCGAGCGGATCCCCGGCATCAACATCCTGGTGCACCCCGAGTGCACCCACGAGGTGGTGCTCAAGGCCGACCACGTCGGCTCGACGGAGTACATCATCAAGACGATCGAGGCGGCTCCCGCCGGGTCGGCCTGGGCGATCGGCACCGAGCTCAACCTCGTGCAGCGGCTCGCCGAGGCGCACCCCGACAAGCAGATCGTGTTCCTCGACCGCAACGTCTGCTACTGCTCGACCATGAACCGGATCGACCTGCCGCACTTCGTGTGGGCGATGGAGTCCCCTGGTCGAGGGGGTCGTCGTCAACCGGATCGAGGTCGACCCGCAGACCGAGCAGGAGGCGCTGGTCGCCCTGCAGCGGATGCTCGACCTGCCCGGCAGGTCGAGCCGCGACTGACGCAGGAACGGGAGGACGCGTTGTTCCGACGGAGCAGGACCGAGGAGGCACCGGTCGAGGCCGTGGCGCCCAAGCCGGGCGGCAAGGGCCGGCCGACGCCGAAGCGCCGCGAGGCCGAAGCGCTCGCGCGGGCCAAGGCACGGCCGCCGCGCGACCGCAAGGAGCTCAAGCGGCGTCAGCGCGAGCTCCGGATGGAGGACAGCCGCAAGATCCGCCAGGCGATGAAGAGCGGCGACGAGCGCTACTACCTCCCCCGCGACCGCGGCCCGGTGCGCCGGTTCATCCGCGACTACATCGACAGCCGGTTCTCCGTCGTCGAGCTGATGATCCCGCTGCTCGTCGTCAGCATGGTCCTCGGCTGGTCCGGCTCCCCCACGCTCGTCAACGCCAGCTCGATGATCCTGCTCGCGACGTTCCTCTTTGTGATCGTCGACATGGTCGTGCTGCGGTTCCGTCTGCGCCGCGAGCTCGGCCGCCGGTTCCCCGACGAGCCGCTCAAGGGCACGACGTACTACGCGCTCATGCGCGCCCTGCAGATGAAGTTCATGCGGCTGCCCAAGCCGCAGGTGAAGATCGGCCAGAGCCTCTCCGACACCTACCGCTGAGCCGCCGCCAGGTCGAGTAGAGGCTTTCTCACCGTCGAGTGGGCACCTCCTCGCCGGGAAGGCCCCTACTCAACGCGGACAAAGTCCCTGCTCGACGTAGAGAAAGTTCCTACTCGACCCCGATGGTCAGTCGAGGGTGGGTGACCTGGTCAGCGCCGGGTCGCTGGTGACGACGGGGCCGACGACGTCGTCGATCGCCTTCATGGTCGCCTCGTCCAGCTCCACACCGGCGGCCTTGACGTTGTCGGTGACCTGCTCGGGACGGCTGGCGCCGATGATGGCCGCGGAGACGTTGTCGTTCTGCAGCACCCACGCGACGGCGAGCTGCGCCATCGTGAGCCCGACCTCGTCGGCGATCGGCTTGAGCTGCTGCACCCGTTCGAGCACGTCGTCCTGCATCCACCGGCTGATCATGCCGGCGCCACCCTTCTCGTCGGTGGCGCGCGAGCCCGGCGGCGGCGCCTGGCCGGGCAGGTACTTGCCGGTCAGCACGCCCTGCGCGATCGGCGACCAGACGATCTGGCCGATGCCCAGCTCGCGGCAGGTCGGCACCACCTCGCCCTCGATCACCCGCCACAGCATCGAGTACTGCGGCTGGTTCGACACGAGCGGCACGCGCAGCTCCTTCGCGAGCTCGTGCGCGGCGCGGATCTCCTCCGCCCGCCACTCCGAGACGCCGATGTAGAGCGCCTTGCCGGCGCGGACGACGTCGGCGAACGCGAGCATCGTCTCCTCCAGCGGCGTGCCGTGGTCGAAGCGGTGCGCCTGGTAGAGGTCGACGTAGTCGGTGCCGAGCCGCCGCAGCGACCCGTCGATCGACTCGAGGATGTGCTTGCGCGACAACCCCTTGTCGTTGTGCTTGCCGGGGCCGGTCGGCCAGAAGACCTTCGTGAAGATCTCCAGGCCCTCGCGCCGCTCCCCCGCCAGCGCCTTGCCGAGCACCGACTCGGCCGCCGTGTTGGCGTACACGTCGGCGGTGTCGAAGGTGGTGATGCCCTCCTCGAGCGCCTGGCGCACGCACGCCAGCGCGGCGTCCTCCTCGACCTGCGAGCCGTGGGTGAGCCAGTTGCCGTAGGCGATGGCCGAGATCTTCAGGCCGCTCGCTCCGAGGTTGCGGATCTCCATGGGCACGACCCTATCGAGCGCCCGGAAAGCCTCCTGCGAGGATGGAGGCATGACGACAGCGGACGTCTCGGTGCGGGTCGCCTGGGCGCAGGACGGCTCCGGGATCGCCGAGGTCCAGCTCCGGGCGTGGGAGCGGCGGTACGGCGACCTCCTGCCCGGCCTGCTGGCCGAGCGGGGCCTCGACCCCGAGCAGCACCGCTCCGCGTGGGCCCGGTCGCTCGCCCGGCCGCCCGAGGCGCGTCGCCGTGCGCTCGTCGCGCTCGAGCACGACCGGGTCGTCGGCTTCGCCCCTCACCGGCCCGGGCACCGATCCCGACGCCGACCCCGCCGCAGACGGCGAGATCAGCGAGTTCACCGTCGACCCCGGGCACACCGGTCAGGGACACGGCTCCCGGCTGCTGCAGGCGTGCGTCGACACGCTGGAGGCCGACGCGTTCACCCGCGCCACGTGCTGGGTGGACAGCACCGACGACGGCTTCCGCGGGTTCCTGTCCAGCGGCGGCTGGGCACCCGACGGCGCGAGCCGGGAGCTCGCCGACGAGGCGGGAGCGGGAACCGTGAAGCAGGTCCGGCTGCACACCCGCATCGGCGCCGCGGAGGACCCGCCCGCCTGATCCCTCAGCCGAGGTCGAGGAAGTGCTCCAGCCCGACGGTCAGTCCCGGGTGGTCGCCGATCGCGCGCACGCCGGTGAGCACACCCGGGGTGAACGACGCCCGGTCGAGCGAGTCGTGCCGGATGGTGAGCGTCTCCCCCAACCCGCCCAGCACGACCTCCTGGTGCGCCACCAGCCCGCGAACCCGCAGCCCGTGGACGTGGATGCCGTCGACGACGGCGCCGCGGGCACCGTCGAGGGCCGTCGACGTGGCGTCGGGCACCGGCGGGGCGCCGGCCTCGCGGCGTGCGGCGGCGACGAGCTGCGCCGTCCGCCGGGCGGTGCCGCTGGGCGCGTCGGCCTTGTCGGGGTGGTGGAGCTCCACGATCTCGACCGACTCGTAGAACGGCGCGGCCACCGCGGCGAACCGCATCATGAGGATCGCGCCGATCGAGAAGTTCGGCGCGATCAGCACGCCGGTGCCGGGTGACCGCTCGAGCCAACCGGTGAGCGTGTCGAGCCGCTCCTGGTCGAAGCCGGTCGTGCCGACGACCGCGTGGATGCCGTGGTCGACGCAGAACTCGAGGTTGCCCATCACCACGTCGGGGTGGGTGAAGTCGACGACCACCTGGGCACCGGCGTCGGTCAACCGGGTGGCGGGGTCGTCCTGGTCGACCTCGGCGACCAGGTCGAGGTCGTCGGCGGCGGCGACCGCCCGGCACACCTCGGAGCCCACCTTGCCGCGCGCACCCAGCACGCCGACCCGCAACCGACCGCTCTCTGCACCGCTCACGGTGCAATACTGCCCGGTCGGTCCCGCACCCTTGCCGACGGGTCTGGCAGGCTGGGCACATGGCGGTGCAGACGATCCCGGCCCGGATCCGGTGGGCGGTGGACTTCATGGAGGTGCAGCCGAACGACCACGTCCTGGAGATCGGGTGCGGTTCGGGGCACGCGGCTGACCTGATCTGCCGACGGCTCGAGGGCAAGGGCAAGATGTTTGCGATCGACCGCTCCGAGGCGGGCGTCGACCGCACGCGCCAGCGCTGCGCCGCCCACGTCGAGGCGGGCCGGCTGACCGTGCGTCAGATCGACCTCGCCACGCTGCGGGTCCCGGTCAAGCGGCTCACCAAGGTGTTCGCGTTCAACGTCAACCTGTTCTGGGTGCGTGACTGCAAGAACGAGGTCGCGCTGCTCCACGAGCGGGTGCTGCCGGGCGGCTCGGTCAACCTGTTCTTCGACGCCACCCGCCCCGACCAGGTGCAGGAGATCCTCACCAACGCCTCCCGCGCCCTCACCGACGGCGGCTTCCGCGTCTACATCGCCACCTCCGACAAGCCCCCCGTCGTCGGCATCATCGGCCGCCGCTAGGGATCTCGTCAGCCGCGCGCGCGAGCGAAGCGAAGCGCCCACGAGTCACATGAGCCCGCGCGCGCGAGCGAAGCGATGCGCCTGCGAGTCACATGAGCCCGCGCGCGCGAGCGAAGCGATGCGCGGTAGCCGACCCGGCGCAAATCTTGCTCCGCGAGCGAAGCGAGCCACGCCCGAGATTTGCGCCGGGTCGGCAACATGGGCCCGCAGGTTTGCGCCGGGTCGACCCAATCCCGATGCAGGTTTGCGCCGGGTCGACCCGATTCCCGTGCGGAAACGCGCCGGGTCGACCTGCTCTACGCGAGCGAAGCGAGCGCAGATCAACTGGGCCCGACGACGGCCAGGATCTCCGGGCGGCCGAAGACGTCGGCGGCGACGGCGCGGACGTCGTCGATGGTGACGTCGTTGATGCGGTCCATGACGGCGTCGATGCCGAGGACCTCGGCGTAGACGAGCTCGGCCTTGCCGAGGCGCATCATGCGGGCGCCGGAGTCCTCGAGGCCGAGGACGAGGCCGCCGACGAGCTGGCCCTTGCCGCGGGCGAGCTCCTCGTCGGTGATGCCGTGGGCGGCGATGCGGGAGAGCTCGACACGGACCACCTCGAGCACGTCGTCGAGCCGGTCGGGCAGGCAGCCGACGGCGACGCCGACGATGCCGGAGTCGGCGTAGTGGCTGGCGAAGGAGTAGACGGAGTAGGCCAGGCCGCGGCGCTCGCGGACCTCCTGGAAGAGCCGGCTCGACGTGCCGCCGCCGAGGGCGGTGTTGAGCACGCCGAGGGCGAACCGGCGTTCGTCGTCGCGGGGCAGGCCCTCGTTGGCGAGGACGACGTTGACCTGCTCGAAGGGGCGGGCGATCCGACCGCTGCCGCCGCGGACCTGCGGGCTGCGTTTGAGGGCGCGCGGGCCGCGGGGGCTCGGCGACGGCGTCCAGGAACCCGTGGCGGCCGAACGAGCGGCGGACCGCGCGGACGACCTCGGTGTGGTCGACGGCTCCGGCCACGGAGACGACCATGTTGTCGGGCCGGTAGTGGCGGCGGTAGAAGCGCTGGATCTGGGCGCGGGTCATGGCGCCGATCGACTCGGTCGTGCCGGCGATCGGCCGGCCCAGCGGCGACTCGGCACCCCAGGCGAGCTCGGCGACGAGGTTCTGCACGACGTCGTCGGGGGTCGTCCTCGTGCATGGCGATCTCGTCCAGGATGACGTCACGCTCGGCGTCGACGTCGTGCGGCTCGAGGAGCGAGCCGGTGACCATGTCGCCGAGCACGTCGACGGCCAGCGGCAGGTCCTCGCCGAGGACCCGGGCGTGGAAGCAGGTGTACTCCTTGGCGGTGAAGGCGTTGAACTCGCCGCCGACGGCGTCGAGCGCCACGGAGATGTCGAGCGCGGAGCGCTCGTGGGTGCCCTTGAACAGCAGGTGCTCGAGGAAGTGCGAGCCGCCGTGGGTCGTGGGCGTCTCGTCGCGGGAGCCGACGCCGGTCCAGACGCCGATCGACGCCGACCGGGCACCGGCCATCTGCTCGGTGACGATCCGCAGGCCCGACGGCAGCACCGTGCGGCGTACCCGCGAGGTGACGTGCCCGGTGGCGTCGCGGACGGTCTCCACCGTGCGGGTGGAGGCCCGGCCGGCTGACCGGGTAAGGCCGGACGGCCGGCCCGCGTGCTGCGGACCGGCCGTCGTCGGGAATGTGCTCAAGACGGGCTCACGCCTCCGCCTGCTCGGGCTCCCCCGCCCTCGCCGGCGTCGGAGGCGCCCTCGGACTCCTCCACGACCGGGATCAGCGACAGCTTGCCGCGGTCGTCGATCTCGGCGATCTCGACCTGGAGCTTCTGGCCGACGGAGACCACGTCCTCGACGTTCTCGACCCGCTTGCCGCCGGCGAGGCCGCGCAGCTTGCTGATGTGCAGCAGGCCGTCCTTGCCGGGCAGCAGCGAGACGAACGCGCCGAAGTTGGTGGTCTTGACGACGGTGCCGAGGTAGCGCTCCCCGACCTCCGGCATGGTCGGGTTGGCGATCGCGTTGACGGCCTGGCGGGCGGCCTCCGCGGCCTCGCCGTTGGTCGCACCGATGTAGACGGTGCCGTCGTCCTCGATCGACAGCGTCGCGCCGGTGTCGTCCTGGATCTGGTTGATCACCTTGCCCTTGGGGCCGATGACCTCGCCGATCTTGTCGACGGGCACCGTGACGGTGATGATCCGCGGGGCGTGGACCGACATCTCCTCGGGGCCGTCGATGGCCTCGCCCATGACGTCGAGGATCGCCATCCGCGCGTCCTTGGCCTGGCCGAGCGCCTGGGCGAGGACCTCGGCGGGGATGCCGTCGAGCTTGGTGTCGAGCTGGAGCGCGGTCACGAACTCGCGGGTGCCGGCGACCTTGAAGTCCATGTCGCCGTAGGCGTCCTCGGCGCCGAGGATGTCGGTGAGCGCGACGTACGACGTCTCGCCGTCGACCTCGCCGGAGATCAGGCCCATCGCGATGCCGGCCACGGGCGCCTTGAGCGGCACACCGGCCTGCAGCAGCGACAGCGTCGAGGCGCACACCGAGCCCATCGACGTCGAGCCGTTGGAGCCCATCGCCTCGGAGAGCTGACGGATCGCGTAAGGGAACTCCTCGCGCGACGGCAGTACCGGCAGCAGCGCGCGGCGCGCCAGGGCGCCGTGGCCGACCTCGCGACGCTTGGGCGAGCCGACGCGGCCGGTCTCGCCGGTGGAGAACGGCGGGAAGACGTACTTGTGCATGTAGCGGCGCGACTTCTCCGGGGAGAGGGTGTCGAGCTGCTGCTCCATCTTGAGCATGTCGAGGGTGGTGACGCCCAGGATCTGGGTCTCGCCCCGCTCGAACAGCGCCGAGCCGTGGACCCGCGGGATCACGCCGACCTCGGCGTGGAGCGGCCGGATGTCGGCGAGGCCGCGCCCGTCGATGCGGACCTTGTCGCGGAGCACGCGCTCGCGGACCAGCTGCTTGTTGAGCGAGCGGAACGCGGCGCCGATCTCCTTCTCGCGGCCCTCGAACTGCGGGCCGACCTCGTCGAGCAGGGCGGCCTTGATCTGGTCGAGGCGCTCCTCGCGCTCCTGCTTGCCCCCGATGGTGAGCGCCTCGGCGGTCTGGGTGCGCACGGCGGCCTCGACGGCGGCGTAGACGTCGTCCTCGTAGTCGAGGAAGACCGGGAACTCCTGGACCGGCTTCGCGGCCTGCTTGGCCAGCTCGGCCTGCGCCTCGCACAGCTGCTTGATGAACGGCTTGGCGGCGTCGAGACCGCCGGCGACGACGTCCTCCGACGGCGCCTGGGCGCCGGTCTGCACGAGCTCGAAGGTCTGCTCGGTGGCCTCGGCCTCGACCATCATGATCGCGACGTCACCGGACTCGGTCACCCGGCCGGCCACGACCATGTCGAAGACGGCGCGCTCGAGCTGGCTGTGGGTGGGGAAGGCCACCCACTGGCCGTCGACGAGGGCGACGCGGACGCCGCCCACCGGGCCGGAGAACGGCAGGCCGGAGAGCTGGGTGGAGATCGACGCGGCGTTGATCGCGAGCACGTCGTAGGGCATGTCGGGGTCGAGCGCCAGCACCGTGATGACGACCTGGACCTCGTTGCGCAGGCCCTTCTTGAAGGTCGGGCGCAGCGGGCGGTCGATCAGCCGGCAGGTGAGGATCGCGTCCTCGCTGGGGCGGCCCTCGGACCGGAAGAACGAGCCGGGGATCTGGCCGACGGCGTACATCCGCTCCTCGACGTCGATCGTCAGCGGGAAGAAGTCGAAGTGGTCCTTCGGCTGCTTCGACGCGGTCGTCGCCGACAGGAGCATGGTGTCGTCGTCGAGGTAGGCGGTCACCGAACCGGCGGCCTGGCGGGCGAGCAGCCCGGTCTCGAACTTGACGGTGCGGGTTCCGAACTTCCCGTTGTCGATGACGGTCTCGACGGCGGAGATGACGGGTTCAGTCACGTGGGACTTCCTTCGTTCGCGGTGCGATCCGCGACCGTCCGCGTCCGGCCCGGGGGGCCAGTGGTGACCGGTCTTCGATCGAGACCCACAGACCGGCGGTCTGGGGATCACTACCGAGGACCGGGTCGACCCGGAAGGCCGGCGGGGACGCGAATCGCTCCAGTTGATGGTGTTGTTCAGTTGTTCCGCGCTGCAATGTAGCGGTGGGGGACCCACCAGGTGGTGGATCCCCACACGCGAAGTTCAGCGGCGCAGGCCGAGGCGCTCGACGAGCGAGCGGTAGCGCTCGATGTCGGTCTTCTTCAGGTAGTTGAGGAGCCGACGGCGCTGGCCGACCAGGAGCAGCAGGCCGCGCCGGCTGTGGTGGTCGTGCTTGTGCTGCTTCAGGTGCTCGGTGAGGTGGGAGATCCGGTGGCTCAGGAGCGCGACCTGCACCTCGGGCGAGCCGGTGTCGCCCTCGTTCGTGCCGTACTCGGCGATGATCTTCTTCTTGACCTCAGCGGGGGTTCCGACAGCCATGGGCTTCCTTCCAGCTCACTCGTTGCGCGGCGCGCCCGGGCCTGTTCACCGGGGCACTCTCTGTCCGCGGCCGTTCCTACGGCAACCGCTCAAGGCTATCAGCGCCCCCTCACCGGGCCGAATCCCCGAGCGTGCGCACCAGCAGGTCGACGTACCGGTCGCGGTGGGCGCGCAAGGCCACCGAGACGACCGAGCCGGCGCAGCTGTCGGGGCTGAAGGCGAACCGGGTGGCGCCGTAGGTGACCGGGTCGGTGCGCTCGACGGTCACCGCCGTACGCCGGACGTCGACCACCCCGGGATCGACCAGGCAGGCGACGGCCAGGGGGTCGTGGAGCGGCGCCGCGTTCAGCGCGAGCATGGCCTCGTCGCGGCGGTACCAGGCGATCCGCTCCTCCAGCAGGTCGGCCGCGGTCTGCGCCGCCGGCGTCCCGGTCGACCGGAGGCGGGTGACGTCGACGCCGGTGAGCGGCGCGGAGAAGGTCGCGTCCATCGTGATCAGCAGGATCTCGCGGAACGCCCCGGTGAACACGTCGTGGGCGGCCTCGGGGTCGCACCAGACGTTGCGCTCGGCGTGCGGCGTGACGCCCCGCTGCCGGTAGGCGCCGCCGAGCACGACCAGCCGTCGTACGGCGTCCGTGACGGCGGGGTCGGCGGCCACCAGGGCGGCGATGTTGCTGGAGCGGCCCGGTGGCGACGAGGGTGACCGGGTCGGTGGCGGCGCGGAGCGTCTCGAGCAGCCACTCGGCCGCCGGGGCGCCCGGCGCTGCGGTGGCCGGGGGCAGCGGGAGGCGGGGCGGCAGGTCGTCACGGCCCGGCGGGACCGCGCAGACCCGCGGCCGGACCGGCCCGTCGGCGCCGGGGTGGACGCCGACGTCGTCGCGGCCGATGCGCGCGAGCACCCGGAGCGTGTTGTCGGTGGTGCCGCGGACGTCGTGATTGCCCCCACACCGTGGTCACGCCGAGCAGGTCCAGCGCGGGGTGGTGCGCGGCCAGCATGATCGCGACCGCGTCGTCGCTGCCCGTGTCGCAGTCGAGGACCACCGGGATCCGGGGGTGGCCGGTCACGGCCCTGGCACCTCCTGGGCCGACTGCGCTGCCGTCGCCGGCGCCGTCAGACGCGGTCGTCGCGGTGCACCGTCTGCGACCCGTCGGGGTGGGTGGTGCTGTTGTAGCGGCTCCGGCGCGACGCGGCGGTCACCGCGGTCAGCACGATCGCTAGCAAACCGACGCCGGCGAGGATCCAGCCGATCAGCGTGAGGTCCACGCTCTCGACCCGGTCCTGCACGGCCAGCGCGAGGATCAGCCCGAGCGCGAGCAGGAAGATGCCGAGTCCGTAACCCATGTGACCTGTCCCTTCGGTGGCGGGTCGTCCTTGCACCCGAGGAGGTACCCAGCCGGGCGCGGACCATCCGAGCCGCCGGCGACGCTCGGGCGCTCAGCCGGCGGTCACGGGGCGCCGGGCCGCTCCCGTGCGCGCAGGGCGAGGTAGACCGCGCGCATGCCCACGGCGCGCTCGAGCTCCCGGAGCAGCCCTCCGAAGAACTGCTCGCGGTAGGCGTCGTCGGTCACCGTGGAGACCGTGAGGTAGAGCAGCGAGAACGACGCGAGGAAGAACGACACCCGGAGCAGCTCCACCGACACGGTGGGCAGCCACTCGGCGCTCCGCAGGCTCTCGGACCCGGTCCAGGCCAGCTGCACGCTGTCGGTCATCACCAGCGACCCGAAGACCAAGAAGAACGCGAACACGCCGGCGGCGATCAGGACGACCTGCACCAGCTGGACGACCAGGAGCGACAGCACGAGGTTCCAGCGCTCGTAGCCGACGATCGTGGCGTACGACGCCGGGTCGGCGTCCGGGTCGGCCACCAGGTCGACGCACGCCTCCTCCAGCGGCGTGTCCCGGCAGGCGCGCAGGAGGAACGCGTCGTCCACGTCGTCGTCGACCTTGTCGACCTCCTCGGGGAGGCGGATCACGAGGAACGTCAGCGCCGTCGCCGCGAACAGGAGCGCCGTGAGCCACAACGCCCCCACGCTGACGGCGGCAGCCATCTGCCAGACCTCGGCGTTGATGAAGAGGAACGTCACGAACAGCAGCAGCAGCGGCAGCGCCCGCATCACCATCGGGAGCAGCCGGCGGAGCGAGCCGAACGTGCGGCTCAGGCCCCAGCCCAGGATGTGGCCCGCCCGCAGCGCCGTCACCCCGTAGGTGACCAGCGCCAGCACCGCGATCGTGACCAGGACGGCCGGGCCGGCACCCAGGTCGCCGGAGACCGAGACCAGCGCCACCGCGACCGACAGCGCGACCACGACGACGAGGACGGCCGGGACGAGCGTGCGCCGCACCCGCAGCGCCGCGCGCACCGCCGCCCGCTGCTCGGGCACGAAGTAGGTCAGCCCGTGCCGCAGGAACCAGGCGTCGGTCGCCACGAGCACCGGGCCGGCCGCACGGTCGCTCATGCGGATGCGCCCAGGATCTCCCGTGTCCGGGCCACGTCCTCGGCCATCGCCTCCAACAGCGCTTCGACCGACTCGAACCGCACCATGCCGCGGATCCGGTCGACGAACTCGACCTCCACCTCCGCCCCGTAGAGCTCCAGGTCGGTGCGGTCCAGCACGTAGGCCTCCACCCGGCGCTCGCGCTGCCCGTCGAAGGTCGGGTTGGTGCCGACGCTGATCGCGGCGGGGAGGGCCTCGCCGTCCGGTCCGGCCGGGCCGTCCAGCCGCCGCAACCGGCCGGCGTACACCCCGTCGGCCGGTGCCGCGGCGCCGGGGACCACCGGGACGTTCGCGGTCGGGTAGCCGAGCCCGCGGCCACGCTTGTCGCCCTCGACGACGACGCCCCGGGTGACGTAGGGCCGGCCCAGCGCCTCCGCCGCGCCGGCGACGTCACCGGCGGCGAGGCAGGTGCGGACGTAGGTGGACGACCACACCTGGGGTCCCCCGTCGAGCTCGACCGCGTCGACGACGAAGTCGCGGGTGGCGCCGGCCTCCCGCAGCAGCTGGCAGTCGCCGGCGGCCCGGTTGCCGAACCGGAAGTTGGCGCCGACGACGACCGCCCGGGCGTGGAGGGTGCCGACGAGGATCCGGTCGATGAACTCCTCCGGCGTCCAGGCGGCGATCTCGCGGGAGAACGGGATCACGAGCACGTGGTCGACGCCGGCCTCCTCGAGCAGCCGCAGCCGCTCGTCGATGGTCGTCAGCGTCGGAGGGGCGTGCTCGGGACGCAGCACCGCAATCGGGTGCGGGTCGAACGTGACGGCGACGACGGTGCCGACCCCGACCTCGTTCGCCACCTCACGCGTGCGTCGTACGACGTGCTGGTGGCCGAGGTGCATGCCGTCGAAGTTGCCGATCGTGACGACGGTGCGCCCGAGATCCGCAGGGACGTCCTCGAACCTTCTCCACACGCGCACGGGCGCCAGACTACTGATCCCCGTCAGCCGACGAAGACGGCGACCGGGCGGGCGCGGCCCCCCGTCGGGGCGGTAGAGGGCGAGGAACTCGCCGTCAGGCGCGAAGACGGCGGTGACCGCGGCGAGCTGGAGCGGCAGCGGCCGGCCGTGCCGGACGGCCTGCGCCTGGTCGGCGTCGAGGTCGATCGAGGCGAACGTCGCCCGGGCCGCCTCGGCCAGCCCCGTCACGTGGAGGTGGTCGAGGTCCGTGTCGGCGCCGTCGATGGTGAACGGGCCGACGGAGTGGCGCCGCAGCCGGGTCAGGTGGCCGCCGACCCCGAGGGCGGTCCCGAGGTCGCGGGCGATCGCCCGGACGTACGTGCCGCTCGAGCACCGCAGCCGGACCTCGACGTCGAGGAACTCGCCGTCGCGGCGGAACGCGCCCGCCTCGATGGCGTGGACGGTGATCCTACGGGCCTCGAGCCGCACCTCCTCGCCGGCGCGGGCCCGGGCGTAGGCCCGTCGGCCGTCGACCTTGATCGCCGAGACCGTCGACGGCACCTGCTCGATCTCGCCCTCGAACGCCGCGAGCGCGGCACGGACGGCGTCGTCGCTCAGGCCCGCCGCCGGCGTGGTCGCCATGACCTCGCCCTCGGCGTCGTCGGTCGTGGTGGCCGCGCCCAGCCGCACCGTCGCTGCATAGGTCTTCTCGGTCAGCATCAGGTGGCCGAGCAACCGGGTGGCGCGCTCGACACCGAGCACGAGCACGCCGGTCGCCATCGGGTCGAGGGTGCCGGCGTGGCCGACCTTGCGGGTGCCGAGGGTCCGCCGCGCCCGGGCGACGACGTCGTGGGACGTCATGCCGGCGGGCTTGTCGACGACGACGAGCCCCGACGGCGCGCCGCCCATCAGGCCTCGTCCTCGTCCTCTACGTCTGTCTCGACAGCTTCGCCCGTCTCCTCCGAGGCCTCGCGCGGCTTCCGGTACGGGTCGGGCTCGCCGGCCGGCCGCGCGCCCTCGCGGGCCGCGGCGACGGCGGCGTCCGCCTCCCGCGCGCGGGCCAGCACCTCGTCGAGATGCCGGGCGCTCTCGGGAATCGCGTCCAGCTCGAACGCGATGCTCGGCACGTGCCGCATGCCGAGCTGCTTGCCGACCTCAGAGCGGATCACGCCCTTGGCCGACTCCAGCGCGGTCGCGGTCGCCTTCTGGTCGGCGTCCTCACCGAGCACCGTGTAGAAGACCGTCGCGTTCTGGGCGTCGCCCGTGAGCCGGACGTCGGTGACCGTGACGAACCCCAGCCGCGGGTCCTTGATCCGGCGCTCGAGCATCTCGGCCACGATCACCTGGATCCGGTCCGCGATCTTGCGCACGCGCGGGCTACTCATGCTTCGTTCCTATCAGTGAGACGGCTGCGCCGCCCGGTCCGAGGGGACCGGGCGGCACAGCGGGGAGTGATCAGCTGCGCGGGATCTCGCGCATCTCGAACGCCTCGACGACGTCGCCCTCCTTGATGTCCTGGAAGTTCCGGAGCACGAGACCGCACTCGAAGCCCTCCCGGACCTCCGACGCGTCGTCCTTCTCCCGCCGCAGCGAGGACAGGTCGAGGTTGTCGGCGACGACGGCACCGTCGCGGATGACCCGGTACTTGGCGTTGCGCCGGATCACGCCGCTGGTGACCATGCAGCCGGCGATGTTGCCGATCCTCGAGGAGCGGAAGATCGCACGGATCTCCGCCTGGCCGAGGGTGGCCTCCTCGAACTCCGGCTTGAGCATGCCCTTGAGCGCCGCCTCGATCTCCTCGATCGCCTGGTAGATGACCGAGTAGTACTTGATCTCGACGCCCTCCTGGTCGGCCAGCTCGGCCACCTTGCCCTCGGGCCGGACGTTGAAGCCGATGATCACCGCGTCGGACGCCGCCGCGAGGTCGACGTTCGCCTTCGTGATCGCACCGACGCCGCGGTCGATGACGCGCAGCGACACCTCGTCGCCGACCTCGATCTGGGCCAGGGGAGTCCTCGAGCGCCTCGACCGAACCGGACACGTCGCCCTTGAGGATGAGGTTGAGCTCCTGCGCCTCGCCCTTCTCCATGGAGGCCATGAAGTCCTCGAGCGAACGACGGGCACGCCGCTTGGCCTGCTGGGCGGCACGCTCGCGCGCCTCCCGCTTCTCGGCGATCTGCCGGGCCATCCGGTCGTCCTCGACCACGAGGAAGTTCTGACCGGCACCGGGCACCGCCGAGAGACCGAGCACGAGCGCCGGGCGGGCCGGGTCGGCCACCTCGAGCTCGTTGCCGTGCTCGTCGAGCATCGCCCGGACGCGTCCGTGCGCCGGACCGGCGACGATCGAGTCGCCGACCCGCAGCGTGCCGCGCTGGACCAGCACCGTCGCCACCGGACCACGGCCGCGGTCGAGGTGCGCCTCGACCACGAGGCCCTGCGCCTGCTGGGTGGGGTTGGCCCGCAGGTCCAGTGACGCGTCGGCCGTCAGCACGACCGCCTCGAGCAGCTTGTCGAGGTTGAGCCCGGCCTTCGCGGAGACGTCGACGAACATCGCGTCGCCGCCGTACTCCTCGGGGACCAGGCCGTACTCGGTGAGCTGGCCGCGGACCTTGGTCGGGTCGGCCTCCGGCTTGTCGACCTTGTTCACCGCGACCACGATCGGCACGTCGGCGGCCTTGGCGTGGTTGAGCGCCTCGACCGTCTGCGGCATCACGCCGTCGTCGGCCGCCACCACGAGGATCGCGATGTCGGTCGCCTGCGCACCACGGGCACGCATGGCCGTGAACGCCTCGTGACCGGGGGTGTCGATCAGGGTGATCCGGCGGTCCTCGCCGTCGACGTCGGTGTGCACCTGGTAGGCACCGATGTGCTGGGTGATGCCACCGGCCTCCTTGTCGACGACGTTCGCGTTGCGGAGCGCGTCGAGGAGCTTGGTCTTTCCGTGGTCGACGTGACCCATGACGGTGACCACCGGCGGGGCGGACCACCAGGTCGGACTCGTCGCCCTCGTCGGCGCCGAACTCGATGTCGAAGGACTCGAGCAGCTCGCGGTCCTCGTCCTCGGGCGAGACGACCTCGACCTTGTAGTTGAGCTCCTCACCGAGCAACTCCAGGGTCTCGTCGCCCACCGACTGGGTGGCCGTGACCATCTCGCCGAGGTGGAAGAGCATCTGCACCAGCGACGCGGCGTCGACGCCGATCTTCTCGGCGAAGTCGGTCAGCGAGGCACCGCGCGCGAGGCGGACGGTCTCGCCGTTGCCCTTGCGGACCCGCATGCCGCCGATCGTCGGGGCCTCCATGGCCTCGAACTCCTGGCGACGCGCCCGCTTGGACTTACGACCGCGACGGGCCGGACCGCCGGGGCGACCGAAGGCGCCCTGCGTCTGGCCGCGCTGGCCGGGACGACCGCGACCACCGCCACCGGGGCCGAAACCGCCCGGACCGCGACCGCCGCCGGGTGCGCCGGCACCGGCTCCGGCGCGACCGCCGCCACCGGGGCGGCCGGGGGCACCGGACCGGCCGGGGCCGCCGGGACCACCGGGTCCGCGACCCGGGCCACGGCCACCGCCGCCACCGCCCTGGCCGAAGAGGGCCGGGTTCTTGGGCATCATCGCCGGGTTGGGACGGGGCATGCCCGGACGGGCGGGCGGCCGGGGGCCACCCGGACCGGCCTCGCCGTCGCGCGCCGGCGGCGCGGGCCGGCGGCCCATGCCCTGCGCGGACGAGAACGGGTTGTTGCCGGGCCGGGGCGTGCCGCCGGGCTTGCCGACGGGGCGCGGCGCGGGCGCCTTGGGCGTCGGCGGCCCAGGGGCCGCCGGCTTCGGCGCCGTCGGCTTGGCGGCAGGCGCAGCGGGGGCCGCCGGCGCAGCAGGCGGCTCCTCGGTCGGGGCGGGCGCCGCGGCAGCCGCCGGCTTCGCGGTGGGCTCGGCGGGAGCGGCCGGCTGTGCGGGGCTCGGCCGGCTGCTCCGGCGCGGGCGCCTTGGGCTTGGGGCCGGGCTTGGGGGCGGTCGCCTTCTTGGCGGCCGGCTTCTCCTCGGCGGGCTTGTCCGCCTTCTTCTCCTCGGCGGGCTTCATGCGGGCGAGGAGCTCGGCACCGTAGGTGTCCTCGAACTTCTTCACCGCCGGCAGCTCGATGCTCGAGGATGCCGTCTTGGCGAACTCGCCGATTGCGTTCAGCTTCTCCAGCGCTTCCTTGCTGGGGATGCCGTACTTCTTCGCGAGCTCGGAAACTCGGGTCTTGGCCACGTCTCTCCTTCTGGCCTGAAGACCCGGTTCCTGGGGTGTTTCAGACCGTTGGTGGATGCTGCAGAACGAACTGGCTCATCGCGAGGTACTCATCGAGTGCTCATGAGCTGCTGCTCCAGTTTCTTTTCCGGTCGGTCAGTGCTGTTGCTGTCGCGAGGTGAGGTAGTCACCCACCGGTGCGCTGGAGACCCCTCCCCTTTCCCCGCCGCGAGGCGGAGGGCGCGGGCGAAGGCCTTCCGGCGCACCGCGAGCTCGTAGCACTCGGTCACGGGGTGCAGGTGCGCTCCGCGGCCGGGTGCGGTGCCGTCGGGATCGGGCAGGGCGACCGGTCCCCCGGTCGTCGCGTCCGAGCCGGCGACCACTCGCAACAACTCACGCTTGGCGGCCCGCTGCCGGCACCCGATGCACGTCCGCACCGGTCCCGCGAGGGGAACCCGGTCCGGGCGAGCAGGGGAACTCCGTCGGCTTGCCACCGAGGTACCAGTCTACCCACGGACGCCACCGGAATCCGAAACGGGCGCGCCCCCGTGCTCCGCCACCCGCCGACCCGGCTCGTCTCTGCACCTCCAACGCCCCGACTCGTCCCATCCCGGCACCTCAAACGGCCCGACCCGTCCCATCTCCGCACCTCAAACGGCCCGACCCGGCTCGTCTCAGCAGACTGACGCGCGGAGATGCGCCGGTCGACGCGTTCTGCGTGCCGAGATGAGCCGGGTCGACGCGTTCTGCGTGCCGAGATGAGCCGGGTCGGCGCATTCTGCGTGCCGAGATGAGCCGGGTCGGCGGTGTGCGTCACTCCGACGCGGCGGGCTCCTCGTCGGAGTGGATGTCGATGCGCCAGCCGGTGAGCCGGGCGGCGAGCCGGGCGTTCTGCCCCTCCTTGCCGATGGCGAGCGAGAGCTGGAAGTCGGGGACGACGACCCGGGCCGACTTGGCGGCGGCGTCGACGACCTGGACCGAGCTGACCTGCGCCGGCGACAGGGCGTGCGCGACCAGCTCGGCCGGGTCGTCGGACCAGTCGACGATGTCGATCTTCTCGCCGCCGAGCTCGGCCATCACCGCGCGGACGCGCTGGCCCATCGGGCCGATGCACGCGCCCTTGGCGTTGACGCCCTGCACGGTCGAGCGGACGGCCATCTTGGTGCGGTGGCCGGCCTCACGGGCGATCGCGGCGATCTCGACGGTGCCGTCGGCGATCTCGGGCACCTCGAGCGCGAACAGCTTCTTCACCAGGCTCGGGTGCGAACGCGACAGCGTGACCTGAGGTCCGCGCATGCCCTTGCGCACCGACACGACCAGGCACTTGATCCGGGTTCCGTGGCGGTAGTCCTCCCCCGGCACCCGCTCGCTCACCGGCAGCAGGGCCTCGAGCTTGCCCAGGTCGACGAGCACGTCGTCGGGGTTGCGGCCCTGCTGGATGACGCCGGAGATGATGTCGCCCTCCTTGCCGGAGAACTCCCCGAACCGCACCTCGTCCTCGGCGTCGCGGAGCCGCTGGAGCATGATCTGCTTCGCGGTGGTGGCCGCGATCCGGCCGAACCCCTGGGGCGTGTCGTCGTACTCCCCGATCCGGTTGCCGTCGTCGTCGAGCTCCGCCGCCCACACGGTGACGTGGCCCGAGCGCCGGTCGAGCTCGACCCGTGCGTCCTCCTGGGCGCCCGGCGTCTTGTGGTACGCCGTCAGCAGCGCCTGCTCGATCGCCTCGACGAGGACGTCGAACTTGATCTCCTTCTCCCGCTCCAGCATCCGCAGGATGCTCAGGTCGATGTCCATCGTCAGTCGTCGCCTTCCTTGCGGTTGAACTCGATCTGCACCAGCGCCTTGGCCACGTCGGCGTAAGGCACGGTGCGCTCGGCGCCCCCGACGTCGAGGGTGGCGCTGTCGTCGCCGGAGTCACGGACCCGGCCGGTGACGGTGCTGCCGTCGGTGAGCGTGACACGGACCAGCCGCGACCGGTTGCGCCGCCAGTGTCGCGGCAGGGTGAGCGGGCGGTCGACGCCACGCGAGGTCACCTCGAGCGTGTAGGGCTGCTCGCCCATCACGTCGGAGTCCTCGAGGGCAGCGTCGACGGCCTTCGTGGCCGCGGCGACGTCGTCGAGGGTGACGCCGCCGTCCTTGTCGACGGCGATCCGCAGCACGCGCCGCCTGCCGGCCGGGGTGAGCTCCACCGCCTCGACGTCGAGGTCGAGGGCCGCCAGCGGCCGGGTGACCTCGGCCTCCACGGCTGCGACGACGGCGGACTGGCTCGAGCTCATGGGTGAGACCCCCGTGTCCTGTTGTGGCGGTGCTGGTTGTGGCGGTGCTGCCTGCGTCGCGCACGGCGCGACGTGCGATCCGTCCACGATAGCGGGTCGCGGCGAGGGTGGCGGAGGGCCGCGCCGGGGCCGACGCGAAGGCCGTGATCCTCTACAGTCGCCGCGTGCACCGACACCCGCGCGCGACCCGTCGAGCGGTGCTCGCCGCCTGTGCGGGCACCGGGGTCGCGCTCGTCGCGGGGTGCGGATCCGACCGCACGGGCGGCCCGGCGCCGGGCCCCGGCGCCGACCCCACCGAGCCGGCCGTCGACGCCGACTCCGATCTCGTGGCCGAGGTCGCCGCCGAGCTCGAGGCGGCGGTCGCCGCGGCGACGGCGACCGCACGGCAGCACCGCGCCCTCCGCCCCCTCGCCCGACGGCTGGCGAGCCTGCACCGCTCCCACCTCGCGGAGCTGGGGCGCGACGGGTCGGTCCGGCCGGCGACCGCACCGCCCGGGCCGCAGGCCGCGGCCCGGGAGCGGCTGCTGCGCACCGAGGCGCGCCTGCAGCGCCGCCTCACCGCGGCCGCGGTGGAGGCCGAGAGCGGTGCGCTTGCGCAGGTCCTCGCAGCGATGGCGGCGGCGGTGGCCCAGCAGCGGGCGGTGGCGGCATGACCGCGCTCGACGCGCTCGGGACGGCGCTCGCTGCCGAGCACGCGGCGGTGTTCGTCTACGGCGCGCTCGGCGGCCAGACCTCGCAGTCCAGCGACCCGCAGCTGTTCGCCGAGGTCACCGACGCGTACGTCGTGCACCGCGGCCGGCGCGACCGGTTGACCGCGATGATCACCGAGGCGGGCGGTGAGCCGCCGGCGGCCGAGCCCGGTTACGACCTGCCGGCCGACCTCTCCGGGCCGGTGGCCGTCGCCGACCGGGCGCTGCGGGTCGAGCGGGCGTGCGCGGCCACCTACGCCTACGTCGTCGCCAGCACCGCCGGCGAGGAGCGGCAGTGGGCCGTGGCCGCCCTCGTCGACGCCGCCGTGCGGCAGGTGACGTTCGGCGGCGAGCCGACGGCACTGCCGGGTCTCTGAGGGCCCGAAGCGAAGCAGCGGTCCGTGCCTCCGCCTCCGGGGAACTCCCGAGACGTCCCCCGGAGCACGGAGGCACGGACCGCTGACGACCGGGGACAACGGTCATCGCTTCACGATCGAGGGAGGTGGGGGCTCTTCGATCGCTGCGTGCACGATTGTGCAACGCTGCAGGCCCTCCGGCGCTCGTTCCCGCCATCCTCATAAACTCGCAGTGCAGGAACCTGCAACAGCGAGGCGCGCGGGTCAGCGCCAGGGCTCGATGAGCGACGGGATCTCGGCCAGCCGGTGCGCCACCGCGTCCGGTACGCCGTGGGTGTGGCCGAGCTGCTCGGTGGGGATGTCGGAGTGCGGCACGTGGATCGCCCGCATCCCCGCCTGCTGCGCGCCCCAGACGTCGTCGTAGAGCCGGTCGCCGACGTAGACGCACCGGCCCGGGTCGTCGACGCCGACGGCCGCCATCGCCGCCGCGAAGGCCTGGGGCGACGGCTTCGTCCACGGGATCTCGCTGGTGTAGACGTCGCCGTCGACCAAATGGGCGACGCCGTCGCGCTCGAAGAACCCGACGTGCCACGCGCGCGGCCAGATCGTGTTGGAGAGCACGCCGACCCGGATGCCCTCGCCCCGGGCGTCTCCCACAGCGGGCCGACCTCCGGGTCGGTCTGGGTGTGCGGCTCCCAGAACTCGTAGTAGGCGGTGAGCAGGTCGGGGTCGTGGTCGAGGCCGGCCTCGGCGAACAGGTCGGCCAGCGTCGAGCTCCGGTGTTCGTCGCGGCTGCGGCCCCAGATCACGCTGCCCGCCGTCAGCAGCCGGCTCGCGTGGGAGGACACCGCGAGCGCCCGGTCGTCCTCCGGGTCGGGCGTCGCCACCACGGCCGCCGCCAGCGCGACCGACTCCGCGTGGAAGTCGATGTCGTGCCAACGGGTGAGGGTCCCGCCCCAGTCGAAGATCACCGCGTCGACGCCACCGGCCACGGTCACATCCTGCCTTCCCGGAGGTAGTTGACGTGCCAGCCCAGCGCCTCCTCGAGCAGGTGCGGGGTGTGCCGGGCGTGCGGCCGGGCGGCGCGCGCCCGGGCGACGTAGTCGCGCAGCCGGTCACGGTAGTCGGGGTGCGCGCACCGGTCGATCACCCGCTCGGCGCGGTCGCTCGGGGAGAGCCCGCGGAGGTCGGCCAGCCCCTGCTCGGTGACCAGCACGTGCACGTCGTGCTCGGTGTGGTCGACGTGGCTCACCATCGGCACGATCTTGGAGACGGCGCCGGCCTTGGCTGTCGACGGCGCGACGAAGAAGTTGAGGTAGGCGTTGCGGGCGAAGTCGCCGCTTCCGCCGATGCCGTTCATGATGGCCGAGCCCATCAGGTGAGTGGAGTTGACGTTGCCGTAGATGTCGGCCTCGAGCATGCCGTTGACCGCGATCACGCCCAGCCGCCGTACGAGCTCGGGGTGGTTGGAGATCTCCTGGCTGCGGAGGAGGATCCGGCCCTTGTAGGAGCCGACGTTGTCGAGGAACCGGCGCTGCCCCTCCGGGGACAGCCCGAACGACGTCGACGAGAGGGGAAACCAGCTTGCCCGCGTCGAGGAGGTCGAGGAGCCCGTCCTGGATCACCTCGGTGAACGCGGTCATGCCCTCGAACTCGCTGGCGAGCAGCCCCTCCATCACCGCGTTGGCGACGTTGCCCACGCCGGACTGGAGCGGCAGCAGCGACGACGGGATCCGGCCGGCGCGCACCTCGTGGCGGAGGAAGTCGACGAGCAGGTCGGCCATCGCCCGGGACGCGTCGTCCGGCGGGTCGAGCGGGGTGTTGCGGTCGGGCGCGTCGGTCTCGACGACCGCGACCACCTTGGCCGGGTCGACCCGCAGGTAGGGGTCGCCGATGCGCTGCATGGGGTGGGTCAGCTGGATGGGGATCCGGTGCGGCGGGAGGGCCGCGCCGTAGTAGACGTCGTGGAAGCCCTCCAGGTCGCGCGGCAGCCACCGGTTGACCTCGAGGATCACCTTGCCGGCTTGGTCGAGCCAGGTCTTGTTGTTGCCGACCGACGTCCCGGGCACGAGCAGCCCGTTGGGCAGGACGGCCGCGACCTCCACGACGGCCACGTCGAGCGGCCCGTAGAACCCGAACCACGCCTGCTGGGCGGCGTGCGAGAGGTGGGCGTCGACGTAGTCGACGGTGCCGTCGTTGATGAGGCGCCGCAGGTCGGGGTCGGAGTTGTAGGGGAGCCGCTTGTCGAGGCCGTCGACGCCGGCCAGCACCCCGTCCACCTCCGGGCCGGTGGACGCACCGGACCAGAGCCCGACCCGGAAGTCCTCGCCGCGATCACGCGCAGCCGCGATCCGTGCCGCCAGCGCGCGCGGCACCGCCTTGGGGAATCCGGCGCCGGTGAACCCGCTGATGCCGACCGAGTCGCCCGGCTGGACGACCGCCGCCGCCTCCGCCGCGGTCGTGACCCGCCCGGCCAGGGCCGGGCACGTGATCCGCTCGAGCATCGTCAGCGGTGCCCGGCGCCGGTGGCGCCGGCCGAGGCGACCAGCCCGACGAGGTGCTCGACGGCGCCGTCGACCGGGACCTCGGTGCGCTCGCCGGTGCGGCGGTCCTTCACCTCGACGACGCCGTCGGCGAGACCGCGCCCGACGGTGACGATCGTGGGGACCCCGATCAGCTCGGCGTCCTTGAACTTCACGCCGGGACTGACCTTCGGCCGGTCGTCGAGCAGCACCTCCACACCGCGGGCGTCGAGGTTGGCGGCGAGCCGGGCGGCGGCCTCGAACACGGCCTCGTCCTTGCCGGTCGCGACGACGTGCAGGTCGTACGGCGCGACGTTGCGCGGCCAGCACAGCCCGATGTCGTCGAGGGTGTTCTCCGCGATCGCGGCGACCGCGCGGGAGGGCCCGATGCCATAGGAGCCCATCGTGACGGTCACGAGCTTGCCGTTCTCGTCGAGGACCTGGAGGCCGAGCGCGTCGGCGTACTTGCGGCCGAGCTGGAAGATGTGGCCCATCTCGATGCCGCGTGCCGCCTCCAGGGTGCCGCCCTGGTCGTGGCCGCACCGGGGGCACGCGTCGCCGTCCACCACGTTGGCGGCCTCGATGGTGCCGTCGGGGGTGAAGTCGCGGCCGACGACGAGGTCGATGACGTGGCTGCCCTCGACGTTGGCGCCGGTCACCCACCGGGTGCCCTCGACGACGCGGGGGTCGACGACGTAGCGGATCCCGCTCTTGCCCTCCTCGCCGAGCACCTCGGGTCCGATGTAGCCCTTCACCAGCGCGGGGTGCTTCGCGAGCTCGTCGTCGTCCATCGGCTCGACGTCGATCGGCTCCAGCTGGCCGCCGAGCCGCTTGAGGTCGACCTCGCGGTCGCCGGGCACGCCGATGGCCAGCGGCTCCCTCTTGCCGTCGGGGTGCACGAGCACCACGAGGACGTTCTTGAGGGTGTCGGCGGCCGTCCACGGACGGTCGTCCCGGGGGAAGCGCTCGTTGAGGTGGTCGACGAGCGTGGCGATGGTGGGCGTGCCGGGCGTCGCCTCCGCGTGCGCGGCGGGCGCGTCGTCGTAGGGCACCGGCTCGGGGGCCCGCACCTCGACGGCCTCGACGTTGGCGGCGTAGTCGCAGCGCGTGCAGCGGACGTAGGTGTCCTCGCCGACCTCGGCCTTGGCGAGGAACTCCTCGGACCGGGAGCCGCCCATCGCGCCCGAGGTGGCCTTGACGATGACGTACTCGAAGCCGAGCCGGTCGAAGATCCGCACGTAGGCCTCGCGGTGGGCGCGGTAGCTCGCGTCGAGCCCGGCGTCGTCGACGTCGAAGGAGTAGGAGTCCTTCATCGTGAACTCCCGGCCCCGCAGCAGCCCGGCTCGGGGACGCGCCTCGTCGCGGTACTTCGTCTGGATCTGGTAGATCGACAGCGGCAGGTCCTTGTAGGAGGAGTAGAGGCCCTTGACCAGGAGCGTGAACATCTCCTCGTGCGTGGGGCCGAGCAGGTAGTCGGCGCCCTTGCGGTCCTGGAGCCGGAACAGGTTCGGGCCGTACTCCGTCCAGCGGTTCGACGCCTCGTAGGGCTCCCGCGGCAGCAGGGCGGGGAAGCTGACCTCCTGGGCACCGATCGCGTCCATCTCCTCGCGGATGATGTTCTCGATCTTGCGCAGCACCCGCAGCCCGAGCGGCAGCCACGTGTAGATCCCGGGCGCCGCGCGGCGGATGTAGCCCGCCCGGACCAGCAGCCGGTGGCTCGGCACCTCGGCGTCCGCGGGGTCCTCGCGCAGGGTGCGGACGAACAGGGTCGACATCCGGGAGATCATGCGCAAAGGGTAGGCGGGGCCGCGCCGCGCGCCGCAACCGGATTGCCCGGGACGAGGTCAGAACATCACGGTGGCGAACCGGGCGGACTCCCGGAAGCCGACCCGCTCGTAGGCGAGGCGCGCGGCGTGGTTCCACTCGTTGACGTAGAGCGACACCGAGGGGGCGATCCGCTCCCTCACCAGCTGCACCACCGCAGCCATGCCGGCGGTGGCCAGGCCCTCGCCGCGCCGGTGCGGCGGCACCCACACGCCCTGGACCTGGGCGGCGTCGGGGGGTGGCGCAGGCGACCTCGGCCTTGAAGACCAGCTCGTCGCCGTCGTAGCGCGCGAACGACCAGCCGCGGCTGATCAGCTGGGCCACCCGCGTGCGGTAGAGGTCGGCTCCTCCCCCGACCTCCGGCGACACCCCCGACCTCCTCGGTGTACATCGCGACGCACGCCGGGTAGAGCGACTCGAGGTCCTCGCGCACGGTCGGCCGCACCGCCGGGTCGGGCGCCACGACCGGCGGCCCCTCGATGACCATGTGCCGCTGGTCCCAGCGCTCCTCGCGCGGGCGTCCCCAGGCGCCGCCGACCTCGTCCCAGAACGCGCGGACGGCGTCCTGCGGGCCGACGATCGTGGAGGCGGTACGACGACGCGCGAGCGCCCGGGCGGCGAACGCAACGGCGTCCTCGGCGCGGGCCTGGACGGGCACCAGGTTGGCGGCCACGTGGCACGCCGCGACCAGCAGCCCGTCCTCGAACCGGCCCCACATCTCGCCGCCCAGCCAGCGGGGCTCGAGCCCGGTGGTGCGGGCGCGGTGGATCGCGAACACGTTGACCACCGGCTCCTGGTCGGCCAGCTCCAGGAACGCGTCCAGGTCGGCGGCCGCCAGGACGCGCACACCGCTCCGGGTCGTCAGCACGAGCCGAGCCTACGAGGCGGAGCCGTCGGCGGCCATCCGGTGTCCGGCTGACCGCTCCTGCGGTGCGCTCAGGAGATGCTGACCTGGGGCTCGGCGCCCTCGACCGGCTCCATCGCCTCGGCGATCCGCATCGCCTCCTCGATGAGCGTCTCCACGATCTCGGACTCGGGCACGGTCTTGATCACCTCGCCCTTGACGAAGATCTGGCCCTTGCCGTTGCCGGAGGCGACGCCGAGGTCGGCCTCGCGGGCCTCACCGGGACCGTTGACGACGCAGCCCATGACCGCGACCCGCAGCGGGACCTCCAGGCCGTCGAGGCCGGCGGTCACCTGGTCGGCGAGCTTGTAGACGTCGACCTGCGCCCGGCCGCAGCTGGGGCAGGAGACGATCTCGAGCCGGCGCGGCCGCAGGTTGAGCGACTCCAGGATCTGCAGCCCGACCTTGACCTCCTCGACCGGCGGTGCGGACAGCGAGACCCGGATCGTGTCGCCGATGCCCTTGCTGAGCAGCGCACCGAACGCGGTCGCGGACTTGATGGTGCCCTGGAACGCGGGCCCGGCCTCGGTGACGCCGAGGTGGAGCGGCCAGTCGCCCTGCTCGGCGAGCAGCTCGTAGGCGCGCACCATCACCACGGGGTCGTTGTGCTTCACCGAGATCTTGAAGTCGTGGAAGTCGTGCTCCTCGAAGAGGCTCGCCTCCCACACGGCCGACTCGACGAGCGCCTCGGGCGTGGCCTTGCCGTGCTTCTCCAGCAGCCGCTTGTCGAGCGACCCGGCGTTGACGCCGATCCGGATCGAGGTGCCGTGGTCCTTCGCGGCCCGCGCGATCTCCTTGACCTGGTCGTCGAACTTCTTGATGTTGCCGGGGTTGACGCGGACGGCGGCGCACCCGGCCTCGATGGCGGCGAAGACGTAGCGCGGCTGGAAGTGGATGTCGGCGATGACCGGGATCTGGCTGTGCCGGGCGATCTCCGGGAGCGCGTCGGCGTCGTCCTGGCTCGGGCACGCCACCCGCACGATGTCGCAGCCGGACGCGGTGAGCTCGGCGATCTGCTGCAGCGTGCTGTTGACGTCGGCCGTCAGCGTCGTCGTCATCGACTGCACCGAGATCGGGTGGTCGCTGCCGACACCGACCTTGCCGACCTGGATCTGCCGGGTCTTGCGGCGGGGAGCCAGCACCGGCGGCGGGGCGGTGGGCATGCCGAGGCCGATAGCGGTCATGGCTCCAGGGTACTTCCGGGGGCCGCGCGGACGGGATTCGGCGACGCCCCCGCAGGCCCGGTCAGGACGTCAGCCGGACCGGCACGACGAGGTCGCCGACGATCAGCACGACACCCATGACCAGCATCGCGCTCGCGACGACGTAGGCCACCGGCAGCAGCTTCGCGGCGTCGACGTACCCGGGGTCGGGGCGCCCGCGGAGCCGGGCGAACCGGCGGCGCAGCGCCTCCCACACCGCGCTGGCGATGTGACCGCCGTCGAGCGGCAGCAGCGGCACGAAGTTGAACATGCCGATGAAGAAGTTGAAACCGGCGATGAGCATCAGCAGCGACATCACCTTCTGGTCCACGAGGATCTCCTCGTGCGCCGCCGTCTCGCCGGCGAGCCGGCCGCCGCCGACGATGCTGACCGGACCGGTGGGGTCGCGCTCCTCCAGACCGACGATCGCCTGCGCGACGTCGAACACCTTCGCCGGCAGGGTCGCCAGCGCCTCGACGACGTCGACGGTCATCACGCCCATCTGCTCGAGCGTGTAGAGCGGCCCGCCGGTCGTCGGGCTGCTCTCCGGGCGCACGCCGAGGAACCCGACCGGCTCCGGCTCCTCGGCCTCGGCGTCGAGGAACCGCGGCGTCACCGTCGTGGCGGTCTCGACCTGCACCTCGCCGCCGTCGCGCTCGAGCAGGATGGTCGCGCGGTCGTCGCCGTTGCCGCGGATCATCTGCTGCAGGTGGGTCCAGTCGCGGACCTCCACCCCGTTGAAGGCGACGATCCGGTCGCCCGAGCGGATCCCGGCCTCGTACGCCGGGGGTCGGGCTGGTGGCGATCTCCTCGTCCGTGCAGACCCGGCCCGACTCCTCGACCGGCACGACGCAGGCCTGCACCTCGTCGACGACGGTGCTGACGTCGGGGTCGGCCGCGTTGCCCCAGGTGGCGAAGACGCCGAGGAAGATCAGGAAGGCGATCAGGATGTTGACGCTCGGACCGCCGGCCATCACGACGATCTTCTTCCAGGGCGGCATCTTGTAGAACAGCCGGTCGGCGTCGCCGGGGCCGACCAGCTCCCACTCGGCGGCGCGCGCGTCGGAGATCAGCTGGGTGAACATGCCGGTGTTGGACTTGCGCACCCGGGTCACCTGGTTGCCCGCGGCGTCGACGGTCACCTCGTCGGCCAGCTCGGCGGCACCCGGCGGGGAGCATCCCGACGATCTTCACGTAGCCGCCGAGCGGGATCGCCTTGACGCCGTACTCCGGTCTCGCCGACCTGCTTGCTCCAGACAGTGGGGCCGAAGCCGACGAAGTACTGGGTGACCTTGCCGCCGAACTTCTTCGCCGGGACCAGGTGCCCGACCTCGTGCAGGGCGATCGAGACCAGGATCGCGACGGCGAAGACGACGACGCCGAGGGTGTAGAGAAGTGCGGTCATGCTGGCGTCAGGTCTCTCGGGTCGGCGCGGTCGTGGCGGTGGCCGCGATGGTCCGGCGGGCGGCGTCACGCGCCCACGCGTCGGCGGCGAGGACGTCGTCGAGCGTGAGCTGCTGGTCCGAGGGTACGTCGTGCTCGGTGAGCACGGACGCGATCACGTCGACGATGGCCGGGAACGGCAGCCGCCCGTCGTGGAAGGCGTCGACGCACACCTCGTTGGCGGCGTTGTAGACCGCCGGGGCGGTGCCGCCGCGGGCACCGGCCTCGCGGGCGAGCCGGACGGCGGGGAACGCGGTGTCGTCGAGCGGCTCGAACCGCCAGTCGGCGGCTCGGGTCCAGTCGACCGGCGACTCCGCGTCCGGCACCCGCTCGGGCCAGGCGAGGCCGAGGGCGATCGGCACCAGCATCGTCGGCAGCCCGATCTGGGCCACGACCGCGCCGTCGGTGAACTCCACCATGGAGTGGATCATCTGCTGCGGGTGCACCACGACGTCGATCCGCTCGAACGGCACGTCGAAGAGCAGGTGTGCCTCGATCACCTCGAGTCCCTTGTTGACGAGGGTCGCGGAGTTGGTGGTGATCACCGGGCCCATCGCGAAGTTCGGGTGCGCCAGCGCCTGCTCCGGCGTGACGCCGGCGAGGTCGTCGCGGCTCCGCCCGCGGAACGGGCCGCCGCTCGCGGTGAGGACCAGGCGGCGTACCTCGTCCGGGCGGCCGCCGCGCAGGCTCTGCGCGATCGCGCTGTGCTCGCTGTCGACCGGCACGATCTGGCCCGGCTTCGCACGCTCCTTGACCAGCGGGCCGCCGATGATCAGCGACTCCTTGTTGGCCAGCGCCAGGGTGCGGCCGGCGTCGAGGGCGGCGAGCGTCGGGCGGAGGCCGACCGCGCCGGTGATGCCGTTGAGCACGACGTCGCAGGGCAGCTGCGCCGCCTCCACCGACGCCTCCTCCCCCCAGCCCGGCGTGGAGGCCCGGGAACCGCTGCCGGCACTCGGCGACCTGCGCCTCGAACAGGTCCGGGTTGCTCCCCCCGGCGGTCAGCCCGACCACCCGGAACCGGTCGGGATTGGCGCGCACGATGTCGAGCGCCTGGGTGCCGATCGACCCGGTGGAGCCGAGGATGACGACGTCTCTCACGTCGCCCATCCTCTCAGGAGGGGGTGGGTGTTCCCACCATCGCAGGGACGGTTGCGGGTCGGCGGTGATAGGGGGCGACGCCGGTGGGGAGGTGGCCGCGGTAGACGCCCTCGCGCAGCTCGAGGGCGTAGGCGTCGAGCTCGGGCATCCCGACCGCCGCGGCGTGGGCCAGCTCGGCCTCGTGGTCGTAGGGAACCCGCACGAACGCGACCGAGAACGGCGCCGGCTCGGTGCCGTCCGCGACGCCCTCGAGGACGACGTACACCGGTGTCGGGTCGCCGATGCAGTTGCCGACGCTGCCCACGTTGACGAGGGTCCGGCGGCCGCGGTCGTTCTCGAGGTAGGGGTCGTGCGTGTCGCCGTACGCCACCACGTCGGGGACGGGGCCGTCGCCGGTGAGCGGGGTGTTGCGGAACATGTCGAGGAACCCGTCCTCGTCGTGGTCGAACCACACCTTGCGGTGCACGTCGTCGGGCGACGCGTGCAGCAGCCGCACCCGCCGGCCGCTCATCCAGAGGTCGTGGCTGAACGGCCGCGACCGCAGCCACTCCGCCTGCCCCGGACCGAGCTGGTCGCGCCACCAGCGCACGGCCTCGCTAGTCGCCGCCGCGGGCCGGGTCGGGCAGGAAGTCGTCCCAGTTGCCGAGGAGGTTGACCTCGCACCGCTCACGGCACCGGTCGACCACCTCCCGGCCGCGCGGCCCCTTGCCGACGTAGTCGCCCAGGTTGAGGACCCGCTCGATCCCCCGGGCCTCGATGTCGGCGAGCACCGCCTCCAGCGCCGTCAGGTTGCCGTGGACGTCGGAGATCAGCGCGATCCGGTCGAGCTCCACGAACATCACCCTAGACCGGCGGGCGGGGTGGGGGGTGCGGGCCGGTGTGGCCGTTGTGGCCGGTGTGGCGGCTCCGCGTCGACGTGACGGGCAATCCCTCCACTTGTCGGGCAATGCTCTGCCCGACAAGTTGAGGTTTCCCGGTCGGCCGGGGAAACCTCACGTCGCCCGGTCCCCGAAACCCCGGCCGGCCTCACCCCCCGGCCCGACCGGCTCCGCCTCACCCCGCCCCCGGCAACCCCCGCGCCTCGAGGAACGCCCGGGCGAGCCGCTTGGGGGGCCCGGGCGAGCCAGGCGTCGGTCAGGACCTCCTCGAGCTCGTCGACGTCGATGGCGTCGAGGTGGACCAGCACGCCGGGCCAGCCGTCGAAGTGCGGGATCGTGAAGAAGACGTCGGGCTCGCTGGCGATCAGCTCCTGCTTCTCCCCCCTCGTCGGCGAGGCGGATGCCCATGATCTCGCCGGCAGGCACCGGCCGACCGAGCGCCTCGAGGTCGGCGACGTCCTTCTTCCGCAGCGGACGCACCCAGGCGAAGGCCTTGCTGCGGATCCGCCAGCCGTCGTTGCTCTCCGTGGCCTCGGGGAGGGCGAGCGCGAGGCGTCGTACGTCGTCCCAGGTCGCCATGGCCTCACCGTACGGCGTCGCCGTGGCCGGTCGCCCCGTTCCGCCGCGCGGCTGGTCGGGACTTGCCTGCCCGGGCCACCCTGGTGGGGTGCTCCCCCGTCGTCGCCGGACCGCTGCCCTGCTCGGGGTGGCCTGCCTGCTCGTCGCGCTGCTCGCCGGCTCGTGCGGCGACGGTGCGGCGCCACGCTCGCCGGCGCCGGAAACGGAGGCCGGCCCGACCGCGACGCCGTCACGCTCGGCGGACCGCGGCGGCTGCACGGGGAGGGTGGCGCTGACGTTCGACGACGGTCCGCGGCCCGGGCCGACCGACCGGCTGCTGCGGATCCTGAGGGAGGCGCGGGTGCCGGCGACCTTCTTCATGATCGGCACGCGGGCGGCGGCCGAGCCGCGGCTGGCCCGCCGGGTCGAGCGCGCCGGCTTCCTGGTCGCCAACCACTCGTGGAACCACCGCAACATGCGGAGCCAGACCGCTGCGCAGGTCGCGCGGTCGCTGCGCACCACCGACCGCGCGCTGCGGCGGCTCGGCATCCACCCGACCCCGCTGATGCGACCGCCGTACGGCGGCCTCGACGGCGCCGCCCGGGCCGGGATCCGCCGGGCCGGCCTGGTGCCGGTCATGTGGACGGCGTCCTCCCGCGACTGGGAGGGCGGCACCAGCCGGGAGATCGCGGCCAGGGTGCTCGCAGCGCTGCGGCCGGGTGACAACATCGCCGTGCAGCACGACGGGGGCCGCCACGCGGAGGCCACGGTCGATGCGGTGCCCATGATCGTCCGCCAGGCCCGGCGACGCGGCTACTGCTTCACCGCGCTCGACGAGGACGGACGCCCCGGCTTCCCGACGCCGGCCGCCTCGGTCGCGCTCACCGACGGCGTCGAGGGCGGCGTCGCGGTGGCGACCGTCCGGCTGTCGGCTCCCCGCCGGGCGCGCCACCAGCGTCCGCTTGCGGACCGTGTCGCGCTTTCGGCCCGGGCCGGCAGCGACGTCGCCCGGGTCGTCCGCCGGGTGCGGGTCCCGGCGGGCCGGCTCCGGGCGCAGGTGCCCGTCCGGCTGCTGCCCGACGACGTCGCCGATCCGGCCGAGGACTTCGCCGTCGTGCTCGACCGGCCGCAGGGGCTCCGGCTCCGGTCCGCCACCGCGACCGCCCGGATCACCGACGCCCGGCCGGGTGCCGGAGGTCGGTGACGGCCGGAGCGGCTCAGGACGTCCCGGCGACGAGCTCGTCGGCCGCCGCGTAGGGGTCGGTGTCGCCGGCGGCGACGGCCGCGGCGAGCTGGTCGAGCCGGTCGCCGGAGCCGACCGTGCCCCAGCGCCGGCGGAGGGCGGTGAGGGCGAGCGCCTCCACCTCCTGCGGGCCCGGCGCACCCGGCGCCGCTGCAGCTCGCCGGTGTCGCGGAGCCAGGCCGCGTGCTCCTCCAGCGCGTCGGCCACCGCCGGCACGCCCTCGCCCGTGGCCGCGGTGGTCTTCAGCACCGGCGGTCGCCAGGCACCCTCGCGGCGCTCGGCGAGCCCGAGCATCGAGCGCAGGTCGCGCCGCACCTTGTCGGCGCCCTCCCGGTCGCCCTTGTTGACGACGTAGACGTCGCCGATCTCGAGGATGCCGGCCTTGGCCGCCTGGATGCCGTCGCCCATGCCCGGCGCGAGCAGCACCACGGTGGTGTCGGCGTGACCGGCGACCTCGACCTCGCTCTGGCCGACGCCGACGGTCTCGACGACGACGACGTCGTAGCCGGCCGCGTCGAGCACCCGCAGCGCCTGCGGCGCGGCCCACTTGACAGCCCGCCGAGGTGGCCGCGCGCCGCCATCGACCGGATGAACACGCCGGGGTCGAGCACGTGGTCGGACATCCGGATCCGGTCGCCGAGCAGCGCGCCGCCCGAGAACGGCGACGACGGGTCGACGGCGAGCACACCCACCCGCAGGTCGCGGCGGCGCAGCTCGGTGACCAGGGCGTTGGTCGAGGTGGACTTCCCGACCCCCCGGGGCGCCGGTGAGGCCGACGACGCGGGCCCGGCCGGCGTACGGCGCCAGCGCGCGCATCACGTCGCGCAGCAGCGGCGACTCGTCCTCGACGAGGGAGATCAGCCGCCCCACCGAGCGGGCGTCGCCGTCACGCGCCCGCGCCACCAGGTCGGGGACGGACGCCGCGGTGGTCCCGCGGCGACCGCCTCCGCTGCTGTCGGTCAACCGGCGGGCCCTCAGGCCCCCGGCACGCGCACGAGCAGCGCGTCGCCCTGGCCACCGCCGCCGCAGAGGGCGGCCGCGCCGACCCCGCCGCCGCGCCGCTTCAGCTCCAGCGCCAGGTGGAGGACCACGCGGGCGCCGGACATGCCGACCGGGTGGCCGAGCGCGATCGCGCCGCCGTTGACGTTGACCTTCGCGTCGTCGAGCCCGAGCTCACGGGCGGACGCGATGCCGACGGCGGCGAAGGCCTCGTTGAACTCGACCAGGTCGAGGTCGGTCGGCGCGATGCCGTCCTTCTCCGCACGCCCGGGCCGTTGCCGCGGCCGGCTGCAGCTGCAGCGTCGAGTCCGGGCCAGCGACCATGCCGTGCGCGCCGATCTCCGCGAGCCACTCCAGTCCGAGCTCCTCGGCCTTGGCCTTGCTCATGACCACCACGGCGCACGCTCCGTCGGAGATCTGCGAGGAGGAGCCGGCGGTGATCGTGCCCTCCTTGGAGAACGCGGGGCGCAGCTTGCCGAGCGACTCCGCGGTGGTGTCGCCGCGGACGCCCTCGTCCTCCCGCACCACGAGCGGGTCGCCCTTGCGCTGCGGGATCTCGACCGGCACCACCTCGTCGTCGAAGACGCCGTTCTTCCACGCGGTCGCCGCCTTCTGGTGCGACTGCGCGGCGAAGTGGTCCTGCTCGTCGCGGGTCAGGTTCTGCGCGGCCTGGTTGCACTCCTCGGTGAGGAGGCCCATCGCCTGCTTCGTGAACTGGTCGAACAGCGCGTCGTAGGCCATCGAGTCGACCAGCGGGACGTCGCCGTACTTGAAGCCCTCCCGCGACTTCGGCAGCAGGTGGGGTGCGTTGGTCATCGACTCCATGCCGCCGGCGACGACCACCTCGACCTCGCCGGCGCGGATCATCTGGTCGGCCATCGCGATCGCGTTGAGGCCGGAGAGGCACACCTTGTTGATGGTGATCGACGGGACGCCCATCGGGATGCCGGCGTTGACGCCCGCCATCCGGGCGGGGTTCTGGCCGGCCCCGGCCTGGATCACCTGGCCCATGATCACGTAGTCGACCTGGTCGCCGGAGACTCCTGCCTTGTCCAGGGCGCCCTTGATGGCGATCCCGCCGAGGTCGGGCGCCGACAGCGACTTCAGGCCGCCGAGCAGGCGACCGATCGGCGTGCGGGCGCCGGCGACGATGACGCTCGGGTTCTCGGACATGGTGCCTCCGCAGGTGTTGAAGGACGGGTGGGGCCGGACGCCTGCGACCTTACTAAGAGGTAGCCGGATGTCGAGGCCCGGCCGCGGGTGCGGGATGAGTCGCTCGTCACATGCCCGCTCCGGGGCCCGGAGGTGGCGGCACACTGACCTGCATGCAGATCACCGACGGCCTCCCCGAGCAGCTCTTCACCGCCATCGACCACGTCGGCATCGCGGTCCCCTGACCTGGACGCGGCGATCGCGTTCTACCGCGACACGTTCGGCATGGTCGCCGTCCACGAGGAGACCAACGAGGAGCAGGGCGTGCGGGAGGCGATGGTCGCCGTCGGCGACCCCGCCGACCCGGCGTCGTGCATCCAGCTGCTGGCCCCGCTGGACGAGTCGTCCACGATCGCGAAGTTCCTCGACCGCAACGGCCCCGGCCTGCAGCAGCTCGCCTACCGGGTCACCGACCTCGACCGGGTCTCGGCGCTGCTCCGCGAGCGCGGCGTGCGGCTGCTCTACCCCGAGGCTCGCCGCGGCACGGCCGACAGCCGCATCAACTTCGTGCACCCCAAGGACGCGGGGGGCGTGCTCGTCGAGCTGGTGGAGCCGGCGGCCACCGGCCACTGACGGGCCGGCGCCGCGGCACCGGGCGTGAGACGAGTCAGGCCCACCGGAACCGGACCTGCTCCCCCGGCCGCAGCTGGGCCAGCCGGTCGGTGTCCTCGTCGAGCACCACTGCCACCACCGGGTAGCCGCCCGTGACCGGGTGGTCGGGGCCGAAGACGACCGGCTCGCCTCCCGGCGGAACCTGCACCGCTCCACGGGTGGCGCCTTCGCTCGGCAGCTGGCGCGCAGGGTCGACGTGCTCGAGCCGTCCCGCCGCCCAGGCGCACACCCACCCGGTCGGACTCCGGCGCCACCGTCCAGATGGTGGTGACCAGCACCGCGGGGTCGCGCACCCAGTCGGCGCGCGGGCCGGGCCCCCACCCGCAGCAGCGGGCGGTCGTCAGTACGCCTGCGGCGGGACGGCGTCGACCAGCATCGGCCGCGCCGCGCCCGATCCCACCGGCAGCAGGTCGCCGGGGCCGACAAGCTCCGGCCCGAGACCGGCCAGGGTGTCCCGCGCCCGCGAGCCGAGCACCGGAGGCAGGTCGAGGCCGCCGCGCACGGCGAGGTAGGACCGCAGGCCGGTGGGTGGCAGCCCGAGCGCCGCGACGGCGCCCGGCCGCAGGGCGAGCACCGACCCGGTCGGCTCCGCGCGTCCGTCGACCGTCAGCGGTGCCGGCGCACCGGTCACGGCCAGCCACACGGTCCGCCCGACCGCCTCGACCTCGAGGCCGCCGAGGGTCACCTCCAGCGCCGCGGCGCCGGGAGGGTTGCCGACCAGCCGGTTGCCGAGGTCGTACGCCGACCGGTCGGCCGCGCCGGACCGGCCCACGCCGATCGCGGCGTGCCCGGGCCGCCCCGCGTCCTGGACGAGGCACGGGCCGCCGGTGCGGCGCACGCGCAGCGCGGCCTCCGTCGCACCACTCATGCCGCGCGGAACCGGACGGTCGCTCCCGGCGCGAGCAGCGCCGGCGGGTCGAGGTCGAGGTCCCACACCGGCAGGTCGGTGCGGCCGATCAGCTGCCACCCGCCCGGCGACGGGCGCGGGTAGACGCCGCTGAACTCCCCCGCCAGCCCGACCGCGCCCGCCGGCACCGTCGTGCGGGGGCGGTCGCGGCGGGGCACGCGGAGCCGGGGGTCGCCGCCGACGAGGTAGGCGAACCCGGGGGCGAACCCGCCGAACGCGACCCGCCAGGGCGTGCCGGTGTGGGCCGCCACCACCTCGTCCTCGCGGAGGCCGGTGTGGCGGGCGACCTCGGCGAGGTCGGGGCCGTCGTAGGTGACCGGCACCTCGACCTCCGCCGTCGGCACCTGCTCTCGAAGGTCGTCGCCGGTCGAGCCGGTCGAGCCGGTCGCCGCCGGGGGCGACGTGTCGGCGAGGCGATCGCGGAGCCGCCCGAGCGGGACGCCGGGGGCGGCGCGCACGAGGAGCGTGCGGGCGCCGGGGACGACGTCCTCGACCAGGTCGGCGAGCCCGGTGTCGCTGCGCACGAGGTCGGCGAGGTCGACCACCGCGGCGACGTCGTCGAGCTCGACGAGCAGGGCGCGGTCGCCGTAGGGCAGCAGGCGGGAGGTCACGCGAACGCCCGCAGCTCCAGGCCGGCGTCGACCAGGGCGGCGCGGACGCGCTGCGCCATCGTGACCGCGCCGGGGCTGTCGCCGTGCACGCACACCGAGTCCACCGCCCCCCGACGCCGCCAGCCGCACCGCCTGGTCGGCGGCCGCGGCGGGGTCGTCGAGCACCGCGCCGGGCTCGGAGCGGGGGACGAGCGTGCCGTCCGGGCGGTAGGCGCGGTCGGCGAACCCCTCGCGCACCGTCGGCAGCCCGGCCACGGTCGCCGCCTCGAGGAACGCCGAGCCGGGCAGGCCGACGACGGGCAGCGCGGTGCCGTGCCCCTTGTCGTAGGCGAGGACCGCGTCCACCACGGCGGCGGCCTGCCGCTCGTGGGTCACGATCGCGTTGTAGAGCGCGCCGTGCGGCTTCACGTAGGCCACGCGGCCGCCCTCGGCACGGGCGATCGCGTCGAGCGCCCCCAGCTGGTAGACGACGTCGGCGGCGAGGTCGTCGGGCGCCACGTCGACGAAGCGACGGCCGAAGCCGGCGAGGTCGCGGTAGCCGACCTGGGCGCCGATCACCACGCCGCGAGCCACGGCCTCGGCACACGTGCGCCGGAGCGTGGTCGGGTCGCCGGCGTGGAACCCGCACGCCACGTTGGCACTCGTGACGACCGCCAGCACCGCCGCGTCGTCCCCGAGCGTCCAGCGGCCGAACGACTCGCCGACGTCGGCGTTGAGGTCGACGGCTCCTCGGGCCGAGGGACCGGGCGAGGTGCTCACGGCCCTATGGTGACCCATGCCGGCGTCGCTGAGTCCACGACGACGCCAGAAGCCTTCCGGGTGACGAGGGTCACGAACCGCTCTGCCGGACGTTACCGGCGGGTATCTTGCGGCTCGGCCGCCGATCCCTCACCGACACAGGAGACGATCCCGTGCAGCACATCCTCGACGCCATCATGACCGACGGCACGTCCACGGAGGACTTCGCCGGGCTCGACCTGCCCGAGTCCTACCGGGCGGTGACCGTGCACAAGGACGAGGTCGACATGTTCGAGGGCATCTCCACCAGGGAGAAGGACCCCCGCAAGTCGCTCCACGTGGACGACGTACCGCTGCCGGAGCTCGGTCCCGGCGAGGCGTTCGTCGCCGTCATGGCCTCGGCGATCAACTACAACACCGTGTGGACGTCGATCTTCGAGCCGGTGTCGACCTTCGGCTTCCTCGAGCGCTACGGCCGGCTCTCCGACCTCACCAAGCGCCACGACCTGCCCTACCACGTCGTCGGCTCCGACCTGTCCGGCGTGGTGCTCGAGGTCGGACCCGGCGTCACGAAGTGGAAGCCCGGCGACCGCGTGGTCGCCCACTGCCTCTCGGTCGAGCTGGAGTCGCCCGACGGCCACGACGACACGATGCTCGACAACGAGCAGCGGATCTGGGGGTTCGAGACCAACTTCGGCGGCCTCGCGGAGATCGCGATGGTCAAGGCCAACCAGCTGATGCCCAAGCCCGAGCACCTCACCTGGGAGGAGGCCGCCTCCCCGGCCTGGTCAACTGCACCGCCTACCGCCAGCTGGTGTCGAAGAACGGCGGGGCGATGAAGCAGGGCGACAACGTGCTGATCTGGGGCGCCTCCGGCGGCCTGGGCGGCTTCGCCACGCAGTACGCCCTCAACGGCGGCGCGAACCCGGTGTGCGTGGTGTCCAACGCCGAGAAGGCCGAGATCTGCCGCCGGATGGGCGCGGAGATGATCATCAACCGCTCCGAGGAGGACTACCGGTTCTGGAACGAGGACGGCACCCAGCAGAACCCCGCGGAGTGGCGGCGGTTCGGCAAGAAGATCCGCGAGCTCACCGGCGGTGAGGACATCGACATCGTCTTCGAGCACCCCGGCCGCGAGACCTTCGGCGCGTCGGTGTTCGTCACCCGCAAGGGCGGCACCATCACGACCTGCGCGTCGACGACCGGCTACATGCACGAGTACGACAACCGCTACCTGTGGATGAACCTCAAGCGGATCGTGTCCAGCCACTTCGCCAACTACCGCGAGTCGTGGGAGGCCAACCGGCTCATCGCCAAGGGCAGGATCCACCCCACCCTCTCGCGGACCTACCGCCTCGACGAGACCGGCCAGGCCGCCCTCGACGTGCACCACAACAAGCACCAGGGGAAGGTCGGCGTGCTCTGCCTCGCTCCCGAGGAGGGCCTCGGCGTGCTCGACACCGAGCTGCGCGAGCAGCACCTGGACAAGATCAACCTGTTCCGCGGCGTCTGAGCCCGCACCCGCGCCTGCTTCGTGTGACCCGCGCGTGAATTCGCGCGGGTCGGGGTGGGTTATCGCCCCGCGATCAGGGATCATGGTCCGGTCCTGCCGAACCACGCGACGCGAGGGAGCCCGCCCCCCATGAGCGACCAGGGTCTGTCCATCTTCGACGAGGAGCCCACCGACGGTCCGCCGCGAGGGCCGGGCAAGCCCGACCCCGACAACGAGAAGACCCAGGTGATGCCGGTGACGACCCCGCCCCGCTCCGCCCCGCCGGCTCCCCGTCCGACCGTCCGCGGTGGCGCAGCCGCCGGCGGCCCCGCCCGCGACGGCCTCCCTGCCCGTGGTCCGCAAGGGCGGCTACGACCGGGCGGCGGTCGACCAGCACCTCCGGCAGCTCGCCGGCGAGAAGGCCGCGCTCAGCGCCGGGCTCGCCGAGGCCGAGCAGCGGGTTGTGGGGCTCGAGGAGGAGCTCGGCCGGCTCCGCGCGGAGCTCGCCGAGATGGACAACCCGTCGTACGCCGGGCTCGGCGGCCGGGCCAGCGCCATGCTGCGGCTGGCCGAGGAGGGAGGCCGACGAGATCCGGGCCATCGCCGAGCGCGACGCCACCGAGATCCGCGACCAGGCCGCCCGCGACGCGAAGGCGATCCGCGCCGAGGCCTCCCGCGAGGCCGAGGACATGCGGGCCGTGCAGCTGCGCGAGCTCGAGGAGAACCGCGCCCGCCTGCTGGCCGACGCCGAGCAGGAGCTCGCGCTCGCGCGGAGCGAGGCGTCCGACACCCTGGCGGCCGCCCGCCGCGAGGCCGACCAGCTCCGGCTCGCCGCCCAGCAGGAGGCCAGCGAGCTGCGCAGCTCCGCCCAGCGCGAGAGCGAGCAGGCGCGGGCCGCGGTCGACCGCGAGGTCCAGGAGGCCCGGCGGATGCTGGCCGTGGAGAAGGAGCGGCTCGCTCGCGAGGCGACCGACCACCACAACACCGCGGTCGCCGAGACCAAGCGGCTGGTCGAGGAGGCCGAGCAGCGCGCGGCCGCCGCCGAGCAGCGGGCCGCCGACGCGAGCAAGCAGGCCACCGAGAACCGTGCCGCCGCCCAGTCCGAGGCCGAGGCGATGGTCAGCCGCGCCCGCCGCGAGGCCGAGCAGATCGTCGCCTCCGCCCGCACCCAGGCCGAGTCGATCACCGCCAGCGGCGAGGCCGAGGCGCAGCGCCAGCTCGCCGCCACCCGCGCCGAGCTCGAGCGGCTCACCAAGCGCCGGGCCGCCATCACCGCGCAGCTGTCGTCGCTCGCCGACCTCGTGGCCGGGTTCGACGAGGGCGAGGGCGAAGGCTGATGCGAGGTCGGCGGCAGCCTGCCGTCCCGGACGGGGAGGCGGGCCCGCCGCCGACGGGCGACGGCGCCGACGTACCTCCCGGCAGCCCTCCCGGCGGCTCTCCCGGCGGTGCCGGCGTCGCGGCGTACGGCGACCTGGGCCAGCCGTTCGACCGGCGCTCGCCGTTCTACGTCGGGTTCGTCGGCGGCCTAGGCCTGCTGCTGGCCTACTGGATCTTCCAGGCGCTGCTCGGCATCGGCTCGGTGCTGCTGCTGGTGGTCGTGTCGTTCTTCCTCGCGGCCGGGCTCAACCCCTCCGTCGAGCTGCTCGAGCGGCGCGGCCTGCGCCGGTCGCTGGCGGTCACGACGGTGATCATCGCCGCGCTCGGCATGCTCGCGCTGTTCGTCGTCGCGATCGTGCCGGTGATCGCCGACCAGATCCGGGCGCTCACCGAGAACGCGCCGATCTGGCTCGACCAGCTCCAGGAGAACCGGAAGGTTCAGGAGCTGAACGAGGAGTACGAGATCGTCGACAAGGCCAAGGACTTCGTGGCCAACGGCGACTTCATCTCCACCCTCTTCGGCGGTGCGCTCGGGGTGGGACTCAAGATCGTCTCGGCGCTGTTCAACGCGTTCATCATCATCGTCCTGACGCTCTACTTCCTGGCGTCGCTCAACACCACCACGCACGCGATCTACCGGCTCGCGCCCGCCTCGCGGCGCGACCGGGTCACCCGGCTCGGCGACAAGGTCATCAGCGACATCGGCGGCTACGTCTCCGGCGCGTTCATCGTCGCGCTGTGCGCGGGCCTGTCCTCGCTGGTGTTCCTGTGGTTCACCGAGGTGCGCGAGTACGCCGTCGCCCTGGCGTTCGTCGTGGCCCTGCTCGACGTGATCCCGATGATCGGCGCGACCATCGGCGCCGTCGTGGTCTCCGCGATCGCGTTCGCCACCGACATCAAGAGCGGCATCGCCGCGGTGATCTTCTACATCATCTACCAGCAGGTGGAGAACTACGTGATCTACCCGCGGGTGATGAGCAAGTCCGTCGACCTGCCCGGCGCGGCCATCGTGATCGCCGCCCTCGTCGGCGCCGCCCTCCTCGGCGTCGTCGGCGCCCTCCTGGCGATCCCCACCGCGGCCGCCGTACTCCTCATCATCCGCGAGGTCGTGGTGAAGCAGCAGGACCTGCGCTGACCTGTTGAATCGGGGCCTCGTGGTCGGTCGAATCGGGTGTCGTGGTCGGTCGAATCGGGTGTCGTGGCGCGTCGAATCGGGTGTCGTGGCGACGGCTGATCACCACGAGGCCGGATTCAACACACCACAAGGCCCGATTCAACACACCACAAGGCCCGATTCAACACACCACGAGGCCGGATTCAACCCACCACAACACCCGATTCAACGTCCTCGCGGAGGTCAGGCGGGGGTCGGCTCGGCGTGGGCGACCGAGCGCTCACCGAGCTTGACGCCGACCACGCCGAGGAGGATGAGGACGCCGCCGAGGAGCTGGACGAGGCCGGGGAGCTCGCCGAGGAGGGCCCAGGCCCAGAGGACGGCGGCGACGACCTCGGAGAGCGCCACGAACGACGCCACCCGCGAGCCGAGCAGCCGGGCGGCGGCGATGCCGGAGGTGTAGGCCAGCGCAGCGGTGATCAGGCCGAGCAGCGCGAGCGGCACCCACCAGTCGACGCGGACGCCGGCGTACTCGACCTCGGCACCGGTCACCTCCATCGGCAGCAGCCCGACCAGGCCGAGCAGCCCGAGGACGGCCGCCCCGACGACGAGGCCGCCGGCGGCGAGCGAGATCGGCGGCAGCCCGGTGCTGTCGTCGCCGGAGATCACGAAATACGCCGCCGCGCCCACCATCGCCGCGAACGCCCAGGCGACGCCGCCCAGGTGCAGGCCGAACCCGGCGACCACGTCGAGCACGAGCAGCAGGCCGAGCGCCGCGACGACCGCGCCGGCGACGGTGACCGGGCCGGGCCGCTGCCCGTGGCGCACCCACAGCCAGAGCACGACCGCGGCGGGCGCGGTGTACTCGATGAGCAGCGCCGGCCCCACCTCGAGGTAGCGGACGGCGGAGAAGTAGCAGAACTGGGCGCCCGCCACGGCCAGCAGCCCGTAGAGCCCGATCAGCCCGGCGTTGCGCCGGAGCAGGTGCCACCGCCCCTGCAGCGCGGCCACGCCGAAGGGCAGCACCACCAGCGCGCCGAGACCGATGCGCACGAGCACGACGGCGCCCGCGCTCCAACCCTGGTGGAGCAGCGGCGAGGCGAGCGCGCCGGAGAGCGCGAACGAGACGGCGGAGAGCAGCGCGACCGCAAGGCCCGCCGCCGTACGGCGCGAGGGCGTCGTCGCCGGAATGTCATCAGTCATCGCCGTCATGGGACATGACGCTATCGGCGGTGATGTAACCTGTCAACGTGGTTTTCGCCCATGACACCAACGAGGCCCTGCGCGCGGCCGTGCTGCTCGTCAACTCCGCCGAGCCGCCGGACACGTTGACGTCGGCGGAGGAGCTCGCGACGTTCCTGGACGACTTCGGGTTCACCGGCCGCCGCGACGGCGACGCCACCGAGCTCCAGGCCGTACGACGCCTCCGGCCGCTGCTGCGCGAGGTGCTCACCGCCGACCGCGACCGCGCGGTCGAGCTCGTGAACGAGCTGCTGCGCAGCGCCCGCGCGCTCCCCCAGCTGCGCCGGCACGGCGACTACGACTGGCACGTCCACGCGATCGACGACGACGCCCGCTGCGCGACCGGATCGTGGTGGAGACCGCGATGGCGATGATCGACGTGATCCGCAGCGACGAGATGTCCCGCCTCGGCATCTGTGCCGACGACGACTGCGAGGGCCTGGTCCTCGACCTCTCCCGCAACCGCTCGCGCCGGTTCTGCTCGACCGCCTGCGGCAACCGCAACGCGGTCGCGGCCTACCGTGCCCGACAGGCCTCCGGCGCCTGAGCTCACCCGAGGAACTGGCGCAGCACCTCGAGGAAGACGTCCGGCTTCTCCGAGTGCACCCAGTGGCCCGCGCCCTTGACGGTGACCCGCCGGACCCTCGGGAACAGGGCCTCCATCGCGGCGGCGTGCTCGTCGCGCACGTAGCGCGACTCCGAGCCGCCCATCCACAGCACCGGGCCGTCGTACGGCGTCACGACATCGAGCGCCTCCTCCGGCCAGTCGGTGACGGCGTCGAGGTCGTCGCGGAGCAGCTCGAGGTTCGGTTGCCACCGCCACGCGTCGCCGTCGCGCCGCAGGTTCTGCAGCAGGAAGCCCCGCACCCCCGGGTCGGGCACCGCGTCGGTGAGAGCCGCGTCGGCCTCGCGCCGCCCCTCGAGCGTCGTCAGGTCGATGGCCAGCATGGCGTCGATGTAGCCGGCGAACTCGGTGGCGGAGCGGTAGCGCACCGGGGCGACGTCGACCACGCAGAGCCGCTCGACCAGCTCCGGGTGGCGCAGCGCCAGCACCATCGCGATCTTGCCGCCCATCGAGTGGCCGACGAGCGCGACGGGGTCGTCGGCGTCGAGGACGCCGGCCACCCGGTCGGCGGCGTCGACGTAGTCGAACCGCTCGGTCCACTCCGACCGCCCGTGGTTGGGCATGTCGACGAGCAGCACCCGGTGGTCGGCCGCCAGGTCCTTGGCGTGCTGGTTCCAGTTGCGGCCCTGGCCGAAGAGGCCGTGGCAGAAGACCACCCGGCTGCCGTGGTCGCCGTACGTCGTGGTGTGGAGCGGCACGTGCGCCAGTCTGTCAGGCGGCTCCCCCGCCCGGCGGAGCGGTCGCGCCGGCACAAAGATCGGGAAACACCCGCCCCGGCTTCGGTTTCTCCTGGGAGGATCAGCGAAGATGGCAACGGCCATGCGACCGACCCCAGGGAGACACCTCTTGCGTCCCGCCACCTCCGTCCGCGTCCTGCTCGCCTTCGCGGCTGCGCTGCTGATGGGCGCGTCCGCGCTCGCGGCGACACCCGCCACCGCTGCCCCGGCCACGCCGGCCTCGATGGTCACGGTCGCCACCCACGTGCAGCCGCGGCTCGCGCCGCGCCCTCCGTGCGCGCCCCGCTGCTGGACCGCGATCTCGTTCAACCCGCGCGCGAAGATCTGGGGGCTGGACCAACAAGGAGGGCGTCGGCTCGAAGAAGCTCGCGATGCAGAAGGCGCTCCAGCGGTGCAAGGCCCGGACGAAGAACGAGACCAACGCCCCGCCCAGCGCCTGCCAGCCGCCGGCCAAGCGCAAGGTCTTCGCCTACAACGGCTGCGTCGCGGTCGCGTGGCGGGTCCGCGACAACAGGGTCGTCGAGTGGGGCAAGGGCAAGGCTCGCGACAAGATCTCAGCCGAGCGGAGCGCCCGCCGGTCGGTCAAGGGTCCGGGCCAGATCACCTCGAAGTTCGCCTGCACGTTCCGCCCGGCTCGCTGACGGCACGCGTACGCCGTCCGTCGCTGCCGGCCGGCGGAGCCGGGGCGACGGCCCACCGGGGTCAGCCGGCGTAGTCGTGGAACCCCTTGCCGGTCTTGCGGCCGAGCTCGCCGCGGGCGACCTTCTCCTCGAGCAGCGTCGCCGGTGAGAAGCCGGGCTCCTTGAACTCGGCGTGCAGCTCCTTCTGGATCGCCAGCGACACGTCGTTGCCGACGACGTCGAGCAGCTCGAAGGGGCCCATGGGGAAGCCGGCGTGCTCCTTGACGGCGGCGTCGATGGTGTCCAGCGGGACGCCCGCCTCGTGCAGGCGCACGGCGTCGTTGAGGTAGGGGAACAGCAGGCAGTTGACGATGAAGCCCGCGCGGTCGCCGCAGGAGACGGCGACCTTGCCGATCTCGGCGCAGAGCGCGAGCACGGTCTCGTCGACGTCGACGGCGGTGGCCTCGGTGGTGACGACCTCGACCAGCTTCATGACCATGGCCGGGTTGAAGAAGTGCATCCCGATGACGGACGCCGGCCGTCCGGTGGCCTCGCCGAGCGCGGTCACCGGCAGCGACGACGTCGTGGTGGCGAGGATCGCCCCCGGCTTGCAGATCCGGTCGAGGTCGCGGAAGAGGTCGGTCTTGACCGCGAGGTCCTCGGCGATCGCCTCGACGACCAGGTCGGCGTCGGCGAGGTCGTCGCGCGACGTCGTGCCGCTGAGCCGGGCGAGCGCGGCCTCCCGTGCGGCATCGTCGATCCTGCCCTTGGCGACCAGCTTGGCCAGGTTCTTCTCGACGAGTCGCCGGACGCCGGCGACCTTCTCCTCGCTGCGCCCGACGACCACGACGTCGCGGCCGGCCTGGGCGAAGACCTGGGCGATGCCCGACGCCATGGTGCCGGTGCCCACGACGCCCACCGTGGCGACCCGGTGCCGCAGCCGCGGCGTCCCCGTGCTGCCGCCGGCCGCCTCCTCGGCGAACGACCGGCCCTCGGTCGCGAGCTTGTCGAGCAGGTCGGCAGGCTCGTGGAGGCGGTCGCCGGTCTTGGCGTGGCGGGCGGCGAGCCGGTCGCGCACGGTCGCTGCCCCGAGCTCGTCGATCGTCGCCAGCGGACCGCTGGTGTAGCCGCAGCCGTACCGCATCGCCGCGTCGATGTCGGCCGCCGAGGCGTACGACGACTCGTACATGCGCACCGCGTGGTTGAGGTAGGGCAGCACCAGGGTGTCGAAGATCTGCTCGCTGGTCGAGGTCATGGCGGCAGTGTGGCAAACCGTGACAGCGGTTTCTACCCGTCAGTAACTATGCAACACGTCACACCGGCGCGACCCGCACCACCTTCGACCGCGACGACCGGCCGCGCACCACCGCCACCGACGAGCGCGGGACGCCCAGCTCGTCGGCGACGAAGCGCTCCAAGGCGGCATTGGCCTTCCCGTCGACCGGCGGCGCCTGCAGGCGCATCCGCAGCTGGTCGCCGTACGGCCCGACCACCTCGGTGCGGGACGCGCCCGGCTGCACCCGCACCGACAGCAGCCATGCCTCGCCGTCGGGCCGCCACCACGGTCGCCCCGCCTCGATCTCCACGGGCGTCACGGTAGCCTCGGGCCCCGTGAGACTCGTCGTCGCGCGCTGCCAGGTGGACTACGCCGGCCGCCTCACCGCCCACCTCCCGATGGCGACCCGGGTGCTGATGATCAAGGCCGACGGCTCGGTGCTCGTCCACTCCGACGGCGGCTCCTACAAGCCGCTCAACTGGATGTCACCGCCGTGCACGGTCCGGGAGGGATCGACCGAGGACGGCACCGTCGAGTGGACCGTCACCTCGCGCGCCCCCAAGGGCGCCGTGCCCGACACGCTGCGGATCCTGATCGAGGAGATCCACCACGACTCCCGGCACGAGCTGGGGATCGACCCGGGCCTGCAGAAGGACGGCGTCGAGAAGCACCTGCAGGAGCTGCTCGCCGAGCACCCGGCGACGCTGATGCCGGGGTTGTCGCTGGTACGCCGGGAGTACCCCACAGCGATCGGTCCGGTCGACCTCATGTGCCGCGACGCCGACGGCGTGAGCGTGGCGGTCGAGATCAAGCGCCGCGGGGAGATCGACGGCGTCGAGCAGCTCACCCGTTACCTCGAGCTGCTCAACCGCGACCCGCTGCTCGCGCCGGTCCGGGGGCATCTTCGCCGCCCAGGAGATCAAGCCGCAGGCCCGGGTGCTCGCCGGCGACCGCGGCATCACCTGCGCCCTCGTCGACTACGACGCGCTCCGTGGCCTCGACGACCCGTCCGACCGGCTGTTCTAGCCGGCCCCCGATGACGACGATCTTCCACGTCGCGTTCGCCTCCGACTGGCGGGCCGCCCGACGCACCGGGGTCTACACGGTGTCGACGTGGGGCCGCACCCTCGCCGAGGTCGGGTTCATCCACTGCAGCCGCGCCGACCAGTGGCTGCGGATCCGCGACGCCCTCTACCACGACGCGACCGAGCCGCTGGTGCTCCTGCACATCGACACCGACCTGCTGGACGTGCCGGTGGTCGAGGAGCCCGGAGAGCCGGGCAGCGACGAGACCTTCCCGCACGTCTACGGGCCGTTGCCGACCGGCGCCGTGGTGAGGGCCACGCCGATCAGCCCCACCGGCGACCCGGCCACGGACGGAGGGTCTTCGCCGGGGCACGGGCACGCGGGCTGAGATCCGCCGTCAGCCGACGAGCGCGACGACCTCCTCGGCGCAACCCCAGGCCAGCGTGACGCCGGCGCCGCCGTGGCCGTAGCAGTGCACCACATCACCCACCCGCTCGAGGCGCACCTCCGGGCGGGCGGGACGCAGGCCCACCTTGTGCCGGAGCACCCGCGCGTCCGCGAGCGCGGGCACCAGCGCCGCGGCGCGTGCCACGATCGCCTCCGCCGTCGCCGGGTCCGGCGTGCGGCTCCACTCCCCCGGCTCGTCGGTGCCGCCGAGGACGATGTCGGTCGACCTCGGGACGACGTAGGTACGGAGGTGACCGTCCGGCCGGTCAGCGTCGGCCCGCCACCACCGGTCCAGGCCCACCTGCTCGACCACGACGACCTGGCCGCGCACGGGCGTGACCGAGGCGTCCTGGGCGAACAGGCGGGCGCCGAGCCCCGCGCAGTGCACCACCACGTCGACACCGGCCGCATCGGCACCGGCCAGCGGCAGCGCGGAGAGGTTGAGCCGGGTCAGGGTGCCGCCGAGCTCGCCCAGGCGGTGCACCAGCCAGTCGAGGTGGACCGGCATCTCCACCACGGGCGCCGTGAACCGCCACCCGTCGACGTACCCGGGCGGCAGCCCGTCGGTGGGCGTCACCCGGGCCAGCGACGGCACGGCGTCGCGCCACCACGGGTCGGCGGCGGGGGCGCGGAACAGCTCGGTGCCGGGCACCATCCGGACGCCGGTGGTCGGGCCCTCGCGCAGCTCGGCCAGGCCCGCCAGGACGTCGTACGTGCGGGCCGCCCAGGTCGTCACCCGCGCGCGGGGCTCCCCGACCCGGGGGTACCAGTACGCCGCGGCGACCGCGGAGGTCGTCTCCCGCGGCAGGTCGCGGCCGACGACGTCGACGCGGTGGCCGGCCTCGGCGAGCCGCACCGCGCAGGTCAGGCCGACGACACCGGCGCCGACGACGACGACCCTCGCCACCGTTGCCGCCTCAGGCGCCCGCCGCCGGCGGAGCCGTCGGGTCGGGGTCGGGTCCGCCCTGCTCGCGCTCGACGTAGGCCTCGATGTCGTTGAGGTCGTCGCAGCTGCGGGTGACCACCGCCAGGAGGTCGCTCATCGTGGCGACCTCCTCGACCTGCTCCCTGACGAACCACTGCAGGAACTGCTCGGAGGCGTAGTCGTCCTCCTCCCGGGCGATCCTGACCAGCTCGTTGACCTGCCGGGTGACCGTGCGCTCCTGCTCGAGCGCGAGCTCGACCGGCGCCACCACGTCGGCGAACGCCGACTCGGGCGCGGGCACGGCGGGGATCCGCACCGCCGCGTCGGTGTCGAGGAGGTAGCGCACCATCATCATGGCGTGCTCGCGCTCCTCGAGCGCTTGGGCGTAGAAGAACGCGGCCATCTGCGGCATCGTCAGTGCGTCGTAGTACACCGCGCAGGCCAGGTACTGGTTGTGGGCGGCCAGCTCGTTGCCGATCTGGACGTTGAGCTGGTCAGTGAACCGAGGGGCAGGCATGGCCGAAACCCTAGTCGGCCCCAGGCCGCCGCCCGGGCACCGCTCACGCGGCCTTCTGCAGCTCCTTCTTGGAGACCTTCTTGCCGTCCGCGGCGCGCACGAGGACCCGCTTCTTCACCGCGAGCCCGTCGGGCAGGGTGCCTTCCTTGAGCATCCGGATGGGGCACCGTCCGCAGCGGGACTTCGAGACGCAGCACTCCCGCTTGGGGAGCTTGCGCTTCTCCACGCCGGCCTTGCCGGCCTTCGCGGCCTTCTTGGACTTCTTGCCCACGGCCCGACGGTAGCACGAGGTGAGGGGCTGCCTAACCTTCACTGGCGTGTGGTCACGCCCGGTCCCGCGGCGCGGTGACGGCAACGGAGGTCCACACGACGGCCATCAGGAAGCCGTTGAGGGGCAGCAGGAACATGATCGGGAGCAGGAGGGCGACGCCCGCACCCACCCAGCCCGGCCAGACCCGGCGCGTGCCGAGCACGCCGGCAGCGACGAGCCCGACGAACGTCGGCAGCACGGCCAGCACGAAGAGCCACTCGGCGGGCTCCTGGCCGACCACGGGCACCGCGAGCATGGTGCCGCCCGCGACCGTGAGCCCGGCCGGAGCAAGCCACCACAGCAGTCCGCGCCAGCCGGTCACCGGCGTCAGGGCGACGAGAGCGACCGCCGCCGCGACGAACGCCGCGCCGGCGGTGAGCTCGGAGAGGAGGCCGAGGCCGGTGAAGTGGTCGCTGTCGTCGCCGCCGAGCACCCCGCACACGCCGTTGACGGCCAGGAGGGAGGCCGCGAAGGCTGCAGCGGGCCTCGCGGCGGTGCGAGGAAGGAGCAGCGTCGGTGCGGTGGTGGTGAGGGGACATCGTGATCTCCTTGGTCCGGGGTCGTCGTCCGACCGGGTCGGGGCGACGCTAGGAGCTCGGAGACCGGGCGCGGATCGGCCTTGCGGCCACCCTCGCCTCTGTCGCAGGACAGAGGACACGGAGCGTGCTCGCTCCTACGATCACCCGCATGCTCCGTCCGTCGCGCGACCTCCTCCTGGGAGCCGCCGTCCTCCTCGTCGCCGAGGTGGAGCTGCTCCTCGTCGACGTCGACGACCGCCTCGACCACCAGCTCGCAACACTCCTGGTGCTCCCCTGCCGTCGCGCTCCGGCGGCGCGCTCCGCTGCTGTCGATGGCGTTCGTGGCGCTCGGCCTGGTGACCGACCCGCTGGTCGGCGACGCCGCGGTGGCGACGCCGTACCTCACGATCCTGTTCCTGCTCGGCTCCCTGGGCTGGTACGCCGGCCCGCGCACGGGTCTCGTCGGTGTCGCGGCGGTCCTCGGCTGCGGTCTGGCGCCCGACCTGCTCACGGGGACGGCGCAACCCGCCGACGTCGTCGTGAACGCGGTGCTGATCGTCCTTCCCTGGGTCCTCCTGCGCGGGCTCCGGATCGCGACGGACCGCCGGGTCCTGGCCGAGGTGGCTGCCGACCGGACGGCCCGGGAGGCGGTCGAGGCCGAGCGGCGGCGGATCGCGCAGGACCTGCACGACTCGATGGCGCACGCCCTGACGTTGATCACCCTGCACGCCGGGTCCGCCCGGGAGCGAACCACGGACACCGGATCGGCCGACGCGCTGGCGGCGATCGAGCGGAGCGGGCGGGAGGCGCTGGCCGACATGCACCGCTACCTCGGACTGCTCGGCCCTCGCGACGGTGAGGCGCCGGGGCTCGCCGACATCGACGACCTGGTCGAGGGCGTCCGCCGCGGGGGGGCTCGACGTCGTCCTCGACGTCGACACCGGGACGGGTGACGTGCCGGCCAGCGTCGCCACGACCGTCTACCGGGTGGTCCAGGAGGGCCTGACCAACGTGGTCCGGCACAGCGACGCCGGACGTGCGGAGGTGCGGGTCCTCCGGCGCGACGGCGAGCTGGTGACGGAGGTCCGCGACGACGGGAGGCCGCAGCCCTCGCACGTCGCGGGCAGCGGCCGGGGGCTGGACGGCCTCCGACGTCGTCTCGGCCTCTTCGGCGGCCGGCTCTCCTCGGACGCCTCCCCGAGGGCTGGCGGCTCGAGGCCCGGATCCCGCTCGCGACGGAGGCGCCGTGAGCGCCGTGAGCGCCGTGAGCACCGTGCGCCTCGTCGTGGTCGACGACGAGCCGCTGGTCCGGCAGGGCCTCCGGATGGTCCTCGAGCTGGGCGAGGGGTTCGCAGTGGTCGCGGAGGGAGCGGACGGAGAGGAGGCGGTGTCGCTGGTGCGCGAGCACCGGCCGTCGGTCGCGCTCCTCGACGTCCGGATGCCCCGGCTCGACGGGATCGAGGCGACACAGCGGATCACCGCAGACCCTGCTCTGCACGGCGTGCGCGTGGTGGTGCTCACGACCTTCGCCGACGACGACCTGGTCGTGGCCGCCGTCCGCGCCGGAGCGTCCGGCTACCTGCTCAAGTCGATGCCGCCGGACGAGATCCGCGCCGGCGTCCGGGCGGTGGCCGAGGGACGCACGACGCTGGCCCCCTGCCCTGGTCGACCGCCTCCTTCGCGAGCACGCCGGACGGAGGACGGCGCGGTCGCCGCTCCTCGACCGGCTGACGGCCCGCGAGACCGAGGTGCTCCGAGAGATCGCTTCAGGAAGGTCGAACGCCGAGATCGCGTCGGCCCTCTTCCTCAGCGAGGGGACGGTCAAGACCCACGTCGCCGCGATCCTCCACAAGCTGGCCGTCCGCGACCGCACCCAGGCCGCCGTGGCGGCGTACGAGATGGGGCTCGTGCGGCCTGGTGGCTGAGCCACCACCCCGGCGCTTCAGTCGAGCCCGTTGGCACGCCGGATCACGCCGACGATCCCGGCCATGATCTCGGTCAGGCCGAAGTCCTTGGGCGTGTACACGGCCGCGACGCCGAGGTCGACGAGCCGGCGCGCGTCGGACTCGGGGATGATCCCGCCGACCACCACCGGGACGTCGGCCATGTCCTGGGCTCGCAGGCCGTCGAGCACGGCGGGCACCAGCTCCATGTGCGACCCGGAGAGGATCGAGAGGCCGACGCAGTGCACGTCCTCGGCCACGGCGGCCGCGACGATCTGCTCGGGCGTGAGCCGGATGCCCTGGTAGACGACCTCGAACCCGGCGTCCCGCGCCCGTACGGCGACCTGCTCGGCGCCGTTGGAGTGGCCGTCGAGCCCGGGCTTGCCGACGAGCAGGCGCAGCCGCCCGCCGTGGCCGGTCAGCTCCTCGCCCGTCCGCCGGACCGCCTCGCGGACGGCCGCCAGCTCCTCGCCCGCCTCCGCGACCCCGACCGCGCCGCTGACCCCCGTCGGGGCGCGGAACTCGCCGAAGACCTCGCGCAGGGTGCCTCGCCCACTCCCCGGTCGTCGCGCCCGCGCGGGCCGCGGCGAGCGTGGCCTCCATCAGGTTGGCGTCGCTCTTGGCGTCCTCGGCCAGCCGCCGCAGCGCCTCGTCGACCTCCGCCTGGTCGCGCTGCTCCTTCCAGGCGCGCAGCGACTCCAGGGCCGTCTGCTCGGCCTGCGGGTCGGCGACCATGATCGCCGTGTCGAGGTCGGCGGTCAGAGGGCTCGGCTCGGTGGTCTCGAACCGGTTGACGCCGACGATGACCTCCTCCCCGCTCTCGATCCTGGCCCGGCGTGCGGCGTGCGCGGAGACCAGCTCCTGCTTCATGTAGCCGGAGTCGACCGCGGCGATCGCGCCGCCCATGGCCTGCACCCGGTCGATCTCGGCCTTCGCTCCGTCGACGAGCTCCTTCACCTTCGCCTCGACCACGTGCGAGCCGTCGAAGATGTCCTCGTGCTCGAGCAGGTCGGACTCGTAGGCGAGCACCTGCTGCAGCCGCAGCGACCACTGCTGGTCCCACGGACGCGGCAGGCCGAGCGCCTCGTTCCACGCCGGCAGCTGCAGCGCCCGCGCGCGGGCCTTCTTCGACAGCGTGACGCCGAGCATCTCCAGCACGATCCGCTGGACGTTGTTCTCCGGCTGCGCCTCGGTCAGGCCGAGCGAGTTGACCTGGACGCCGTAGCGGAAGCGTCGCATCTTCGGGTCCTGCACGCCGTAGCGCTCGCGGGTGATCTCGTCCCACAGCTCGACGAAGGCCCGCATCTTGCACATCTCCTCGACGAACCGCACGCCGGCGTTGACGAAGAACGAGATCCGGCCGACGACCTTCTCAAAGTCCTCGTCGGAGACCTGCCCCGACGCCTTCACCCGGTCGAGCACCGCGATCGCGGTGCACAGCGAGTAGGCCAGCTCCTGGGTCGGGGTCGCACCCGCCTCCTGGAGGTGGTAGCTGCAGATGTTGATCGGGTTCCACCGCGGGATGTTGTGCACCGCGTAGGCGATCATGTCGGCGATCAGCCGCAGGGAGTGCTCCGGCGGGAACACGTAGGTCCCCCGCGACAGGTACTCCTTGATGATGTCGTTCTGGGTCGTGCCCGCGAGCCGGGCCGCGACCTCCTCCGGAGTGGCGCGGCCCTCCGGCACGCCGGCCTGCTCCTCGGCGACGACCTGGTAGAGCGCCAGCAGCCACATGGCGGTGGCGTTGATGGTCATCGAGGTGTTCATCTCGGCCAGCGGGATCTGGTCGAAGAGCTTGCGCATCTCGCCCAGGTGCGGGACCGGGACGCCCACCTTGCCCACCTCGCCGCGGGCGAGCGGGCTGTCGGGGGTCGTACCCGGTCTGCGTCGGTAGGTCGAAGGCGACCGAGAGTCCGGTCTGCCCCTTCGCCAGGTTGGTGCGGTACAGCGCGTTGGACGCCTCCGCGGTGGAGTGCCCGGCGTAGGTGCGCATCACCCAGGGGCGGTCCTTCGTGCGCTTCTCCTCGCTCATGGCGGGCAGCCTAGGGCGATCGCTACTGCTTGGTAACGCCTCGGGGATGTGGGGTTTCCGACACCTTCCGGGAGTGGTCAGGCGGGTATGGCTTCGCGTTCCAGCTCGACGAACCGGATCAGGTGGGAGAGGTGGAGCATCCGGCGGACCGCCGGGCAGGCGCCCCGGAGGACGATCCGGCGGCCGTCGCGGTGGGCGAACCGGCTGGCGACCGCCAGCACCTTGAGGGCGGTGACGTCGACGGTGTCGACCTGCGTGATGTCGATGGTGACGTGCCCGTCGTGACGGTCGAGGAGGTCGTAGACGGCGTTGCGCACCTCGCTGGTGCTGCGAACGTCGAAGTCGCCGCGGAGCACCAGCGTCGACCCGTCGCTCACGATGTCCATGGCTCCCCTTCCTGCACCACGCCCGAGTTGTGGTGGTTCTTTACCCACCATGACGCTCCGCACCCTGATTCGGTTGCATTGGGCGACCAACCGGCCCCGGTGTGTCGCCGGTCACACCGGCGCCGGCGGGGTCGGTGGCCCGACGGGGGGCGTCGCCGCGCCCCACCTCCCCGGGCGGCCTACGCTCGGTCCATGGTCAACCTCACCCGCATCTACACCCGCACCGGCGACGCCGGCGAGACCCGGCTCGGCGACATGAGCGTCACCACGAAGACCGACCTCCGGCTGGAGGCGTACGCCAGCGTGGACGAGGCGAACGCCCACCTGGGTGTCGCGCTGGCGATCGGCGGGCTCGACGACGACGTCGTGGCGGTGCTGGGGCACGTGCAGAACGACCTCTTCGACGTGGGCGCCGACCTCTGCAACCCGGTGACCGACGACCCGGCGTACCCGCCGCTGCGGATCGAGCAGGACTACGTCGACCGGCTCGAGCAGTGGTGCGACCACTACAACGACCAGGTGCCGAACCTGCGGTCGTTCATCCTCAACGGAGGGACGCCGGCGGCCGCCCACCTCCACGTCGCCCGCACCGTCGTACGTCGTGCCGAGCGCGCCGCGTGGGCGGCGTACGCCGTGCACGGGGAGACGATGAACAAGCTGGCGATCACCTACCTCAACCGGCTGTCGGACCTGGTGTTCGTGCTGGCGCGGTATGCGAACCGGGAGAACGGGGACGTGCTCTGGGTGCCTGGCGGTGAGCGGGCGCAGCGAGGGACGAGCGGGGGCGAGCCGGGCAGGTGAGGCGGCTGCTCGGAGCACTCACGGTCGTCGCCGTGCTGGCGGCGACCGGCGCGTGCTCCGACGACGACGGCGGCGGGGACGTCGGTCCGGCAGGTAGCCCCTCCGGCAGCGCGAGCACCGGCAGCCCTGACGGCGAGACGCTGCGCAGCCCGACCGACGGCCCGACCGGGGCGCCCGAGCAGCAGCTGCCGCAGGCGCCGCCGGTGACCGAGCGGTTCGTGCCGGCCCGCACGCCCCGGGAGCTGGCGACCCGGCTGACCGTCGCCGAGGACCTGGCCCGCGCGTCGGCCGACGGCGGAGAGGTGCGGCGGGCGGCGGCGTTCGAGACCCAGCTCCTCTACCGCCAGCTGGCCCGCCGGCCGGCGTGGGAGGAGCGGGTGCGCGCCGCGGTGCCCCGGCGCTACCGCGCCGACGTGTCGGCGCACGTCCACGCGCGCCGGTCGCTGCGGAGCCTGCACACGACGCTGACCGACGAGCTGCCGGCGTGGCGGATCGCGGAGCCGGCGCCGCTCGCCGACCTGCTGCGCTTCTACCGCAAGGGCGAGCGCGTCCACGGCGTACCGTGGGAGGTGCTCGCGGCGATCAACCTGGTGGAGACCGGCTTCGGCCGGATCCGCGGCGTGTCGTCGGCCGGCGCCCAGGGCCCGATGCAGTTCATCCCCTCGACCTGGGCCGCCTACGGCGAGGGCGACGTCGACGACCCGCACGACGCGATCCTCGCCGCCGCCCGCTACCTGGCCGCCAGCGGTGGGGCCGGTGGCCGGGACGGGCTCGAGGACGCGCTCTACAGCTACAACAACCACTCCGGCTACGTCGCTGGCATCCTGGCGTACGCCTCGGTGCTCGAGCGCGACCCGCAGGCGCTGCGCACGCTCAGCGCCTGGCAGATCATCTACCTGTCCACGATCGGCGACCTGTGGCTCCCGGTCGGGTACGACGAGGAGCGCCCGGTGCCGGTGCGGCGCTACGCCCGGCAGCATCCGGAGCGGCACCTCGGGACCGCGACCGACTGACCGCGGTCGGCGGCGCCGCGGTGGGCCGAGGGGGTCGGCGCGGGCGGTCGCGGGGTCGGCGCGATCGTGGGGGCGGCGGCGCGATCGAGGGGCTCAACGGGCGACGTGACGGGCAAAACCTCCACTTGTCCGGCATTGCTTTGCCCGACAAGTTGAGGTTTCCCCCGGTCGGCCGGGGGAAACCTCACGCCGTCCGCACCCCGAAAAAACCGCACCCCCGAAATCCCGCCCCCGCCGCAACCCCACACCTACCCGGCCCCCACCCTCAGAACCCCAGCCGCGCGCGTTCCTCCTCGAGCCACGCGCAGACCCGGTCGAGGCCCCAGGCCGTGGCCTGGTCGCGGGCGCTGGCGGCGTGCCGGGCGGCCTCGTCCGGTCGTCCGAGAACGGCGGCGGCCAGGGCGAGGTAGGCGTCGACCGGGGCGGTCACCAGGCCCGAGCCGGCGCTGCAGGGCCGGCCGGCGTGCTGGAGCAGCACGTCGTGGGCGCGCTGCGCGAGCGTCGGGTCGTCGAGGTACGTCGCCAGCTCGGCCACGTGCCCGGCCGCGAGCACCGTGGAGAGGTCGTCGTCGTGGAACTCCACACCGGGGTCTGCGACGAACGCCCGGGCCTCGTCGAGGCGGCCGGCGCGGCACAGGTAGACCGCGGCGGTCGGCCGGACCTCCTCCTCCGCCGACCAGCGGAGCAGGGTGTCGACCGCCGACCCCGGACGGTCGCCCCAGTAGGCGACCGCGCAGCGCGCGAGGTCGACGTTCGCCTCCACCGTCTCGTGGACGAGGACCGCGCCGTAGCCCTGCAGCCGCTCGATCGCGGCCTCGGCCTCCGCGAACCGGCCGCACATCGCCAGCCACGACACCTCGATGGTGGTGAGGATCAGGTCGCCGTAGAAGATCCGCTGCCGCAGCGCCGCCGCCCGCGCGGCCGCGAGCTGCTCCCACATCTCCGCGACCCGACCCATCTCGCTGAGCGACGCGGTGCGGAGGGTGCCGGCCACGACGTAGGCACGCGAGTCGCCCGTCTCCTCGGCGATGCGGACCGCCTCGGTGATCCAGGACAAGCGCTCCGCAGCCGTCGACGGCACCCACTGTGTCATGTAGCCCACCTGGAGGGCGTTCATGAGGAGCCGCCGGTCGCCGAGGCGGCGGGCCATCGCCAGCGCGTCGTCGACGAGCGGGCGGATGGCGGGCACCGGCGTCACGCTCTTGCCCTCGACGGCGAGCGCGAGCAGCACCCGGCAGCGCAGCTCGCCGTCGCCGGGCGGCAACCGGTCCTGGCTGGTCCGCAGCGCGCTCGTGACCGTGGGGTTGGTCTCCCCGTCCGGCGCCGAACGCCACAGCACCTCGTGGCTGGCCGAGATCGCCGCCCTCGCCAGCAGCTCGGGGTCGGCGAGGTCGTGGGCGATCCCGATCGCCTCCTCGGCCGCGGCGACGAGGCCCGGGAGGTTGGCCGACCACCGGTGGGCGTCGACGAGCCGGAGGAGCACGTCGTAGCGCTCCAGGGGCGTCACGGCGGGGTCGGCTGCCTGGCTGTCGACCGCCGACCGCAGCAGCCCGGCGGCCTCGTCGTGCTCGTGCATCCGACGGGTGACGTCGGCGGCGGCGACCGCCGCTCGCCAGGCGCGGCCGGCGTGGGCCGGTCCGGCGTCGCGCCAGTGGCGCGCCACCTCCGACTCCCGGCCCGGCAGGCCCTCGAGCGCCGCCGCCGTCCGGGCGTGCACGCGCGCCAGCCGGCTGGCGCTCAACCCCTCCCGCAGCCGGTCACGGACCAGGGCGTGCGCGAAGCGGAACCGGTCGGGGCCGTCCTCGCGCAGCAGTCCCGCGGCCTGGGCCGGTTCGACCAGGTCGAGCACGTCCGCGTCGTCCGCGACGGCCGCCGCCGCCTCGAGCGTGCCGAGGTCGAATTGCCGGCCGATGACGGAGGCCGCCCGGAGGGTGGCGACCGTCTCGTCCGGCAACCGCGCCAGCCGGCGGTCGATGACCTCGCCGATGGCCGACGGCAGCCCGTCGCCGGGGAGTCGGCCCCCGCGCTCGGCGCTGAGGCGGGCCAGCTCGACGAGGAAGAACGGGTTGCCGTCGGTGCGCTGCAGCAGCGCCTGCGACTCGGCGGCCTCGGGTGCCCGACGGGCGATCGCCTCGAACACCGTGCGCACCTCACGCTCGGGCAGACCGGTCAGCGCCACCCGGTGGGCGTGGCGGCGGGCGAGCGCCTCGGCGGCCTCGGCGAGCGGCCCGGTCGGCGCCGGGTGGCTGCGCCAGGTCGCGATCAGCAGCAGGTGCTCGTCGGTGACCGACTCGACCAGGAGTCGCAGCACGCGCAACGTGGCCGCGTCCGCCCAGTGCAGGTCGTCGAGGAGGACCACCAGGCCGCGGTCGCGGGCGGCGCCGCGGACGGCGTCGCAGATCCGCTCCCAGGCGCGGAACCGGCCGCCCTCGTCCTGGCCGGCCGTGGTCACGGCGTCGACGAGGTCGAGCCCGACCCCCTCCAGCACGGACTTCCACGGCCACAGCGGCGGGGCGCCCTCGTCCTGCGTGCACCGCCCGACGAGCACCCGGGTGCCGTGCCGGCGGGCCTGGAGCAGCACCTCGGCGGCGAGGCGGGACTTGCCGATGCCCGGCTCGCCGGTGAGGACGGCGAACGACGGCCGGCCCCGCTCGGCCTCCGACAGCAGGCCGACGAGGGCGGCGAGGTCGGCGTCGCGGCCCACCATCGGCCACGGCGCGACGTTGACCTCGGCAGCCGGCCGCGGAGCGGGCGCAGACGGGACCGGCGGCGCGACCGGGGGCGCCGGCGGGGCCGCCGCCGCGGGCGGGGTGCGCCAGTCGAGGTCCGGGTCCTGGCGCAGGAGCGCCGTCTGCAGGTCGCGCACCGCCACCGACGGCTCGATGCCGAGCTCCTCGTCGAGCACGTCGCGGAGCCGGCGGAGCACGTCGAGCGCCTCGGCCTGCCGCCCCGACCGGGCGAGCGCCACGGCGCGCACCGACCACAGGCGCTCCCGCAGCGGGTGCGCCGCGGTGAGCGCCTCCAGCTCGGCCGCGACCGGTGCGTGGTCGCCGAGCGCGAGCGCGGCCAGCGCCCGGTCCTCCAGCGCCACCATCCGCAGCTCCTCGAGCCGGACGCGCTCGGCGGTGACGGCGTCGACGCCGTCCAGCTCGGCGTACGGCGTCCCCCGCCAGAGCGCGAGCGCGCCGTCGAGGGCGGCCCGCTCCTGCTCCAGCACCGCGGCGTCGAGCCCGTGACTCCCCCACGTCCCGAGCGGCTGGAGCCGCTTGTGGGCGCGGGTGACCGTCTGCTCGAAGCGTCGGGCGTCGACGGCGTCCTCGGGCACCCGCAGCGCGTAGCCGGGCGCCGTGGTCACCAGGACGGTCGCCGGCGTCCGCGGCGCGCGGTCGGGCTCGATGACCCGGCGCAGCTGGGGAGACGTAGGCCTGGAGCGTGCCGGTCACGCCGGGCGGCGCGTCGTCGCCCCACAGGTGGTCGACGATCGCGTCGACCGACACCGGCCAGCCGTGCGCCAGCGCGAGCGCCGCGACGAGCGCCCGTTGCTTGGGCGTGCCGAGGTCGAGGACCGATCCCCCGCGCCGGACCTCCAGGGCGCCGAGGACGGACACCGCGACCTGCTCTGGCACGCCCGCAGCATAGGGACGTCCGCGCAGGTCAGCACGGGATTTCCACGAGGTGGTCGACGCCGACCGGCGGGCTCGGGCGGCGGCCCCAAGTCGACCCCAAGTCGCTCCCAAGCGGTCGCCGGCACCGTCCTCGGCATCACGACAGACGCCCTGAGCAGCACCGAGGAGCACCCATGACCATCGAGACCGACACCGTCAGCACCCCGCCCGACCTCGTCACCGTGGGCCACGCCCTGCGCGGCCTGCTCGGCGACCGCGTCGTCCTGCCGGGCGACGAGCGGTACGACGAGGTGCGGGTTCCCTGGAACTTCGCCGTCGACCAGCGCCCGGCCGCGGTCGCCGTGCCGCGCTCGGCGGCCGAGGTCGCGACCGTCGTCCGCGTGGCCGCGGAGAACGGTCTCCGCGTGGCGGCCCAGTCGACCGGCCACAACGCCGGCCCGCTCGCCGCCCAGGGGGCTCGACGACGTCGTCGTCGTGCGTACGTCGGACCTCGACCTGGCGGTCGCCGACCCCGGCCGCGGCATCGTCCGCGTCGAGGGCGGTGCCCTCTGGGAGGCCGCCGTCACGGCCGCCGCCGCCGACGGGCGCGCGGTCCTGCACGGCTCCTCCCCGACGTCGGTGTCGCCGGCTACTCCCTCGGCGGCGGCATCGGCTGGTACGCCCGCAAGCTCGGGCTGGCGACCAACAGCCTCACCGCCGTGGAGCTGGTCGTCGCCGACGGCACGCTGGTGCGCGCGGACGCCGACCACAACGCCGAGCTGTTCTGGGCGCTCCGGGGTGGGGGCGGCAACTTCGGCGTGGTCACCGCGCTCGAGCTCCGCTCCTTCGACATCCCCACGGCCTACGCGGGGTTCCTGCTGTGGGACGCCGCCCAGGCCGAGCCGGTGCTGCGCACCTGGGCGGCCTGGGCGCCGGACGCACCCGACGAGATCACCACCGCCTTCCGCGTCATGCGGCTCCCGGACCTCCCCGACCTGCCGGACTTCCTCCGCGGTCGGGCGGTCGTCGTCGTCGACGGCGCCGTGCTCGGCAGCGCCGAGCGCGGCAGCGAGCTGCTCGCCGACCTGCGGGCGCTGCGGCCGGAGATCGACACCTTCGCGACCGTCCCGGCGGCGTCGCTCGTGCGGCTGCACATGGACCCCGAGGGCGGCGCGCCCGTCACCTCGGACTCGCGAGTGCTCGACGCCCTCCCCGACGCGGCGATCGACGCGTTCCTGGCGCAGGTCGGTCCCGGCGCCGACACGCCGCTCGCCATCGCCGAGCTGCGCCAGCTCGGCGGTGCCCTCGGACGGCCGCACGACGGCGGCGGCGTGCTGTCGCACCTCGAGGGCCGGTTCCTGTGGTTCGGCGGCGCGATGGCGCTCACGCCGGAGATGGCCGCGGAGGGACACCGCGCCGCGGCAGCGGTCAGCGGGGCGCTCGCGACGTGCTCGTCGGGACGGCAGTACCTCAACTTCGCCGAGAACCCCGTCGACACGCGCACGGCGTACCGCCCCGAGGCCTGGCGCCAGCTCGTCGGCGTCCGGTCGGCGGTCGACCCGCACGGCCTCTTCGTCGCCAACCACCGCGTCCCGCGGCTCTACGAGGACGGAGGGCCGACGACGTGACGCGCAACGCGATCGGGAACGTCCGCTGACCCTCTCCCCGGCACCCCCACCCGGCCGGCCGGGCCGCTCCTCAGGAGCCGGCCCGGTCGGCCGTTCGCTCCGTGTGGCCCAGCTCCCTGCCGGGAGCGACCAGGTCGCGCACCCGGCGCTTGAGGTCGGCCACCTCCGGGAAGCCGCCGTCGCGCTTGCGGTTCCACACCGTCACGCGCCCCGACCCCGTCGGAGCGGTCCCGGAGGAGACGCCCTCGACCTCGACCCGGAACACGCCGGCGTCGGCGTCGCGCGGGGCCGGGCGCAGCGCCACCTCGTCGAGCTCGTCCTCGAAGGTCTGCAGCAGCTCGGCGGCGTACCACTGCGCGCGCAGCAGCCACCGGCACCGGACGCAGTAGGTGATCACGACCCGTCCCGCCATGGCGCCCAGTCTTCCAGCCCCCGCCGCGGCAGCCTCTGTGGATGGCTTCGTGCGCTGTCCGCACCGCGTGCCACGATGGTCGCACCGTGGACGTCCTGGCCTCGCTCACCGACGAGTTCCTCGAGGAGCACTTCGCTCCCGAGACCCTCGCCCGCGCCCGCAGCTACGTCGACCGCCTCGACGGCCCGCCCCACCTGCACCAGCTGAGCTCCGGGTCGGTGACCGCGACCGCCGACGTCCGCGGCTCGGCGCTCTCGCCCTACCACGTGCAGCTGCACTGCGAGGTCGGCCGGCCCAGCGGGCGGAGCCGCACGTCGACGTCGGGATGGATCTTCAGCCTCTGCACCTGCCCGGTGCGCAACATGTGCAAGCACGGCGCGGCGGTGGCGCTCACGATGCGCAAGGGCCACGTCGGTGGCGACCGCACCCCGGCGTGGGAGCGGCGCCTCGGCTCGCTCGTCGACGAGCTGGCCCGCACGACGACGTTCCGAGCGGAGGCGGTGCCGATCGCCCTCCAGCTCTCCCTCGACCAGCGGCGGATCTACCGCTACACCGAGGATGCCCCGGTGCTGCGGCTGCGGCCGTTGCGGCCGGGAGCCCGGCAGAACTGGATCCGCACCGGCGCCGACTGGCCCGACGTCGGCCACCTGGTGCTCGGCGGGGCGCTGGTGCCCGAGCAGGCCGACGCGCTCGGAGCTCTGCATGCCGCCTGGCAGGCGCACCGCTCGCTCGGCTACCAGCCCGCCGGCACCGCACCGTCGCTCGACCAGTTCGGCGCCCAGCTGCCGCGGCTGCTGCGCGCCGCCGTCGCCGCCGGTGTGGAGCTGCACCCGGTCGCGCCGCTGCGGTCGGTCACCCTCCGGGACGAGCCGGTCGGGCTCGCCGCCGACCTCACCCGGGTGGGAGGGACCGCCCGGCTCGAGCTGGGTGTCGACGTCGACGGCGCGCTCTGGCGTGGCGAGCTGCTGCTCCCCGGCCACGACCCCACCATGGTCGGCCTGCTCGACGCCGACGGGCACCTCGAGCTCGCCGAGCTGCGGCGCAGGGTGCCACCGGGCGTCCGCTCGATGGTCGAGGGCGAGGCGCTGGAGGTGCCCGCCGGCGAGCTCGAGACCTTCCGCGACCGGCTCACCGGGCTCGTCCGGCACCTGACCGTCCGCTCCCCCGACGGCTCGGTCGAGCTGCCGGCCCCCTTGGAGCCGACGCTGGTCGTCACGGTGGGCTGGCACGCCTCGACGTCGGCCGAGCTCGACTGGCAGTGGCGCTACGACGACACCCGCGGCTGCCCGCTCGACAGCCGCGACCGGTTGGGAGGGGTGCGCGACCGCGCCAAGGAGGCCGACATCCGGGCGACGGTGCCGCCGCACCTGCTCGGCGTCGACGCCGTCCACGGCGGCGATGCGCTCACCCTGGCGATCCACGACCTGCCCCACCTCCGCGGGCTCGCCGGCGTCGAGGTGGTCGAGGTCGAGCGCCCCGACTTCCGCGAGGTCGACGAGGCCCCCGAGATCAGCTTCGAGCTCGTGGACGGCGAGGCCGCCGACGGTCCGACCGACTGGCTCGACCTCGAGGTCGCCGTCTCCGTCGACGGCGAGCGGGTGCCGCTCCCCGACGTACTGGCGGCACTGACCCTCGGCCACGAGTTCCTCGTCCTCCCCAGCGGGCGCTACATCACGACCGACCGCCCCGAGTTCGACCGCCTGCGGGAGGTGGTCGCCGCGGCGGCCGAGCTGCGCGAGCGCGAGGGCGACCGGATCGGGGTCGGCAAGCACGACCTCGGCCTGTGGGCCCAGCTCGCCGAGACGGGCATCGTCGACGCCCAGGCGGCCGACTGGGTCCGCCGCGCGCAGGCGCTGCGCGACCTCACCGTCATCCCCCGCCCGGAGCCGGTGGGCCTGGCGACCGACCTGCGGACCTACCAGCGCGAAGGGTTCTGGTGGCTCTCGTTCCTGTGGGAGCACGGGCTCGGCGGGATCCTGGCCGACGACATGGGCCTCGGCAAGACCCTCCAGGTGCTCGCGCTCGTCGCGCGGGCGCGGGTCGAGCGCCCCGACGACGGCCCGTTCCTCGTGGTCGCGCCGACCAGCGTCGTCACGGCGTGGGCGAGCGAGGCGGCGCGCCACGCGCCGGGCCTGCGGGTCGGCGTCGCCACCCGCCGCTCCGACGACGTCGCGGCGCTCGCGGCGACCAGCGACCTCGTCGTGACGACGTACACCCTCCTCCGGCTGGCACAGGCCGACTACGCCCTCGGTCCGCTGGGCCGGGCTGGTGCTCGACGAGGCGCAGCAGGTCAAGAACCACCAGAGCAAGACGTACGCCGCGGCGCGCTCGGTCGCCGCCCCGTTCAAGCTGGCCGTGACCGGCACGCCGTTCGAGAACCGGCTCATGGAGCTGTGGGCGCTGCTGTCGATCACCGTGCCCGGCCTCTACCCGTGGCCGCGCCAGTTCACCGAGCGGGTGGTGCGACCGGTCGAGCGCGGGGCCGACGAGCAGGCGCTGGCGCGGTTCCGGGCGAGGATCCGTCCGTTCGTCCTGCGGCGGACCAAGGAGCTGGTCGCGGCCGACCTGCCGCCCAAGCAGGAGCAGGTGCTCGACGTCGCGCTCGGGGCACGGCACCGCCGCATCTACGACACCCACCTCGCCAAGGCCCGGCAGGAGATCCTCGGCCTGGTCGAGGACTTCGACCGCAACCGGGTCGCGATCTTCAGCGCGCTGACCCGCCTGCGCCAGCTCGCCCTCGACCCGGCCCTGGTCGACCCGGCCCACGACCGCGTCGGCTCCGCCAAGCTCGACCTGCTCGTCGAGCACCTCGCCGAGATCGCCGCGGAGGGCCACCAGGCGCTGGTGTTCAGCCAGTTCACGTCGTTCCTCGGCCGGGTGCGCGACCGGCTGGCCCGGGAGGACATCGGCGCGCTCTACCTCGACGGTGCCACCCGCGACCGGGCGACGGTGATCGAGCAGTTCCGCTCCGGCGCGGCGCCGGTGTTCCTCATCTCGCTGAAGGCCGGCGGCGTCGGCCTGACCCTCACCGAGGCCGACTACGTCTTCGTCCTCGACCCGTGGTGGAACCCCGCCGCCGAGGCGCAGGCCGTCGACCGCGCCCACCGGATCGGCCAGACCCAGCACGTCAACGTCTACCGGCTGGTCGCGACCGACACGATCGAGGAGAAGGTGATGGAGCTCAAGGGCCGCAAGGCCGAGCTGTTCGCCCGGGTGGTCGACGGCGGCGGCGCGATGAGCACCGCCATCGGCGCCGACGACATCCGCGGCCTGTTCGAGGAGTAGGCCTCAGTCGCTCGCGGTCGTCGCGGACCGCTCCCGCGCGGCGCCGACCGTCAACATCGCGACCACCATCACCCCGGCGGCCGCCAGCAGCGACTCCAGGGTGCCGACCCGGTCGGCGAGCGCGCCGAGCAGCGGCGGACCGCCGAGGAAGGCGCCGTAGGCGATGGTGGCGACCACGCCGACCCGCCGGGCGGCGCCCACCGGGTCGTCGGCGGCGGCGCTCATGCCGACCGGGAACCCGAGGGCCGCGCCGGTCCCCCACAGCAGGATGCCGAGCGCCACGAGCGGCCAGCTGCCGCCCCACACCACGAGCAGCACCCCCACGGCGGAGACCAGCGCGGACAGGCCGAGCACGGGCGCCCGGCCGAAGCGGTCGAGCGCCGCCGGGCCGGTCAGCCTGCCCGTGGTCATCGCCGACACGAACAGCGCGAACCCGGCCACGCCCGCCCAGTGGGGGACGTCGTAGCCGTCGATGAGGGCGAGGGTGAGCCAGTCGTTGGCCGCGCCCTCGACCAGCGCGAAGCACATCACCATCACGCCGATCGCGAGCGTGCGCGGCTCGGTCCACGGGGAGCGCGTACGCCGCCCCTCTTCCGGCCCGGGGCCGGCGGGCGCGGCCGCCGCCGCGGAGGTCGCCAGGAACCGGCCGGCCGCACGGGCTGCGACCCCGCCGGAGACGAGAGCGCCGACGACGAGGTGGGGCGCCACCGGGACGTCGAGCCGGGTGAGCACGACGCCGACCCCGGCGCCGCCGAACGTGCCCAGCGACCACCCGGCGTGGAACCGGGGCATGATCGTGCGACCCAGCGCCCGCTCCACCTCCGCGGCCTCGACGTTCATCGCGACGTCCCAGCCGCCGATGCCGAGGCCGTAGACGAGGAACCCGGCCGCGGTCACCGGCACCGACGACGACAGCGCGACGCCGGCCGCGGACAGCACGAAGCCGACGACCACCGCGACGCAGCCGGCGCGGACGACCGCGGTGGCGCCGAACCGGCCCACCAGGCGACCGCTCGCGGACAGGGCCACGAGGGAGCCGACGGTGATCAGCAGCAGCAGGAGGCCGAGGCCTCCGTTGGAGAGGTCGAGGCCCGAGCGGATGTCCGGGAGCCGCGCGACCAGGCAGGAGAACGACAGGCCGTTGAGGGCGAAGACGACCGCGACCGCGTTGCGGGCGCCGGTGTGAGGGCCGTCAGGCACCGGTCGCCCGGCGGTCCCAGTCGGCGCCCGGAGGCTTGGCCTCGAGCCAGGACTGGAAGCCGGTCAGCGAGGCGGGGCTCATCGCGAGCTCCACCGGCCCGTCCGGGGAGCCGCAGCGGATCACCAGGTGGTCGGGGTAGAGCGAGGCCTGCTCGGCGCCGACCGGCTCGCGCCGGCCGTCGTACGTCAGCGCCTCACGGAGCCAGACCCGGCGCGGCCGCGGGTCGAGCGTGAAGACCCGGAACCACTCGAGGCGCTCGCCGGAGTAGCGGCCGAGGCCGAGCACCCAGCCCTGGTCGGGCACGTCCGGGCGCAGCCGGTGGCTGAGCTCGAACGTGCCCCCGTGCCGGGCCAGGACCCGGCGGCGTACGACCAGCGCGACGCCGTAGACGACGACGAGGAGCAGGGTGACGCCCGCGATGTCGAGCAACCACTCCCACCACGCCATGGACTCTCGCTAGTGGCCTACGCCGGAGGAGACCTTCTCGGCGGCACGCAGGCGCGCCTCGGCGCGACGCACCCGCTTCTCCGCCTCGTCGTTGGCGCCGATGAGGCCGCGGGCCTCCTCGAGCTCCGCCCGGGCCCGGTCGACGTGGATCTCCTCGCCGAGCTCGATGCGCTCGGAGAGGATCGACACCCGGTTGTTGGCGACGCTGAGGAAGCCGCCGTCGACGGCCGCCACCACGACGTCGTCGGTGCCCCTCGACCTGGACCTCGATCACGGCCGCCGCCAGCAGCGACAGCGCCGGCGCGTGGTCGCGCAGGACGCCGAGGTCCCCCTCGGTCGTCCGCGCGATCACCATCGCGGCGTCGCCGGACCACACGGTCCGGTCGGCCGCGACCAGCTCGACGTGGAGCGCTTCGGAGCCGGCCATGTCAGAGGTTCTTCTGGATCTCGGCCCAGTTGCGCTCGACGTCGTCGAGGCCACCGCACATGAAGAACGCCTGCTCGGCCACGTGGTCGTACTCGCCGTCGCAGATCTTGTTGAACGCCTCGATCGTCTCCGACACCGGGACCGTGGAGCCCTCGATGCCGGTGAACTGCTTGGCGACGTAGGTGTTCTGCGACAGGAACCGCTGCAGCCGGCGAGCCCGGGAGACGATGATCTTGTCCTCCTCGGACAGCTCGTCGACACCGAGGATCGCGATGATGTCCTGCAGCTCCTTGTTGCGCTGCAGGATCTGCTTCACGCGGATCGCGCAGTCGTAGTGCGCCTGGCCGATGTACTGCGGGTCGAGGATCCGCGAGGTCGACGTCAGCGGGTCCACGGCCGGGTAGATGCCGAGCGAGGCGATCTCACGCGAGAGCTCGGTCGTCGCGTCGAGGTGGGCGAACGTCGTCGCCGGCGCCGGGTCGGTGTAGTCGTCCGCGGGCACGTAGATCGCCTGCATCGAGGTGATCGAGTGACCACGGGTCGAGGTGATCCGCTCCTGGAGCACGCCCATCTCGTCGGCCAGGTTGGGCTGGTAGCCCACCGCGGACGGCATCCGGCCGAGCAGGGTCGACACCTCCGAGCCCGCCTGGGTGAACCGGAAGATGTTGTCGATGAACAGCAGCACGTCCTGCTGCTGGACGTCGCGGAAGTACTCCGCCATCGTCAGCGCGGACAGCGCGACGCGCAGCCGGGTGCCCGGCGGCTCGTCCATCTGGCCGAACACCAGGGCGGTCTGGCCGAACACGCCGGCCTCGGTCATCTCCTCGATGAGGTCGTTGCCCTCACGGGTGCGCTCGCCGACGCCGGCGAACACCGACACACCACCGTGGTTGCGTGCCACGCGGGCGATCATCTCCTGGATGAGCACGGTCTTGCCGACGCCCGCACCACCGAACAGGCCGATCTTGCCGCCCTGCACGTACGGGGTCAGCAGGTCGATGACCTTGATGCCGGTCTCGAACATCTGGGTCCGCGCCTCGAGCTGGTCGAAGGCCGGAGCCGAGCGGTGGATGCCCCAGCGCTCCTGGACGTCGAGCTGCTCGCCCTCCTCGAGGTTGAGCACGTCGCCGGTCGCGTTGAACACGTGGCCGAGGGTCACGTCGCCCACCGGCACCGTGATCGGGCCGCCGGTGTCGGTCACCTGCGCGCCGCGGACCAGGCCGTCGGTCGGCTTCAGCGAGATCGCGCGGACCATGCCGTCACCGATGTGCTGGGCCACCTCGAGCGGCAGCAGCGTGGTCTCGTCGCCGAGGGTCACCTCGACCTCGAGCTTGTTGTAGATCTCCGGCATCGCGTCGACGGGGAACTCCACGTCGACGACCGGGCCGATGACCCGAGCGATCCGACCGACCGAGGCCGCACCGCTGGTCGTGGTCTCTTCAACCGTTGCAGTCATGTCTGTCTACTCCGTTGTGGTGGTTCTGGGGGTGCGGTCAGTCGTTCGCGCTGGCCTGGGCGTCGGCGAGCGCGTTGACGCCGCCGACGATCTCGCTGATCTCCTGGGTGATGCCCGCCTGGCGCGCCTGGTTGGCGATCCGGGTGAACTTCTTGATGAGCTCCTCGGCGTTGTCCGTCGCCGACTTCATCGCCTTCTGGCGCGCGGCGAGCTCGGAGGCCGCCGCCTGCAGCAGGCAGTAGAAGATCCGGCTCTGGACGTACTGCGGGAGCAGCTTGTCGAGGACCTCCGCCGGGGACGGCTCGAACTCGTAGAGCGGCAGCAGCTCGGACTCCTCCGGCGCCTCCTCACCCTCGACGACCTCGAGCGGGAGCAGCCGCACGGCGGTCGGCTCCTGCACGAGCATCGAACGGAACCGGGTGAACACGACGTGCACCTCGTCGACGCCGGTCACGCCGTCGTCGCCGCGCTCGCCGCTGTCGAGGAGGAAGGCGTCGATCAGCGTCCGGCCGATCTCGGCCGCCGCGTCGTAGGACGGCTGGTCCGAGAACCCCGTCCACGAGCTGACGAACGGGCGCTGGCGGAACTTGAAGTACGCCTCGGCCTTCCGACCGGAGAGGTAGTAGTCGATCTCCTTGCCCTCCTCGCGGAGCCGCTCGGCGAGCCGCTCGGCCTCCTTGAGGACGCTGGAGGAGTAGGCACCGGCGAGGCCGCGGTCGCTCGTGATCACGAGCACCGCCGCCCGCCGCGGGTTCTCCTCCTCGCTGGTCAGCGGGTGGTCGACGTTGGAGAACGTCGCCACCGCCGACACCGCACGGGTCAGCTCGCGGGCGTACGGCGCCGCCGCCTGCGCCCGCTGCTGCGCCTTGATGATCCGGGACGCAGCGATGAGCTCCATGGCGCGCGTGATCTTCTTCATCGACTCCGTCGACCTGATCCGCGCGCGGTACTCACGCAGCGATACGGCCATGAGAGGTCACACCCTCTTCTGCTTGACGATCTGCTCCTGCTCGAGCTCGTCGTCGGGGAGCGCCTCGGCCTCGGCCTCGTGCCCGGGCTTGATGGAGCCACCCTCGGAGGTCTCGAACTGGTCGAGGAAGGAGTCGTAGGCGCGCTCGAGCTCGTCCTCGACCTCGAACTTCGTGGTCTCCCGGATGCTGCCGAGGATGCCCTCGTGCGAGCGCCGCAGGTAGTCGAGGAACTCGCTCTCGAACCGCAGGACGTCGCCGACCGGCACCCGGTCGAGGCGGCCGGTGGTGCCCAGCCACAGCGAGACGGTCATCTCGTCCAGCGGGTACGGCGAGTACGCCGGCTGCTTGAGCAGGGCCATCAGCCGCTGACCGCGGTCGAGCTGCTGCCGCGACGCCGCGTCGAGGTCGGAGGCGAACATCGCGAACGCCTCCATCGCGCGGTACTGCGCCAGGTCGACCTTCAGCGAGCCGGTGACGGCCTTCATCGCCTTGGTCATCGCCGCGCCGCCCACTCGCGACACCGAGATGCCGACGTCGATCGCCGGCCGCTGGTTGGCCGCGAACAGGTCGGACTGCAGGAAGATCTGCCCGTCGGTGATCGAGATGACGTTGGTGGGGATGAACGCCGAGACGTCGTTGGCCTTGGTCTCGATGATCGGCAGACCGGTCATCGAGCCCGCGCCGAGGTCGTCGGAGAGCTTCGCGCAACGCTCCAGCAGCCGCGAGTGCAGGTAGAAGACGTCACCCGGGTAGGCCTCACGACCCGGCGGACGACGCAGCAGCAGCGACACCGCGCGGTAGGCCTCGGCCTGCTTGGTGAGGTCGTCGAAGACGATGAGGACGTGCTTGCCGTCGTACATCCAGTGCTGGCCGATGGCCGAGCCGGTGTAGGGGGCGAGGTACTTGAAGCCCGCGCTGTCGGACGCCGGGGCGGCGACGATCGTGGTGTACTCCAGCGCACCGGACTCCTCGAGCGCGGCCCGCACCGACGCGATGGTCGAGCCCTTCTGGCCGATGGCGACGTAGATGCAGCGGACCTGCTTGGTCGGGTCGCCGGAGTCCCAGTTCTGCTTCTGGTTGATGATCGTGTCGATCGCGATCGTCGTCTTGCCGGTCGCGCGGTCGCCGATGATCAGCTGGCGCTGACCGCGGCCGATCGGCGTCATCGCGTCGATCGCCTTGATGCCGGTCGCGAGGGGCTCGTGCACCGACTTGCGCTGCACCACCGACGGCGCCTGCAGCTCCAGCGCCCGGCGGCCGGTGGTCTCGATGTCGCCGAGGCCGTCGATCGGCTTGCCGAGCGGGTCCACGACCCGTCCGAGGTAGCCGTCGCCCACCGGCACGGAGAGGATCTCGCCGGTCCGGCGGACCGTCTGACCCTCCTCGATCTTGTCGAAGTCGCCGAGGACGACGACACCGATCTCGCGGTCCTCGAGGTTCAGCGCGAGGCCCAGGGTGCCGTCCTCGAACTCGAGGAGCTCGTTGGCCATCGCGGAGGGCAGACCGCTGACGCGGGCGATGCCGTCACCGGCGGAGGCGACCGTGCCGACCTCTTCCTTGCTGGCGGCAGCCGGCTGGTAGTCGGCGACGTACTTGGCCAGCGCGTCGCGGATCTCGTCGGGACGGATGGAGAGTTCCGTCATCGTGAGTGCCTTCTCTCTTCTGCTTCGAAAACCGGTGGGGTGGTCGGTGGGGCGGTCAGCCGGCGAGCCTGCGCCGGGCGTCGTCGAGCCGGCTCGAGACCGTCCCGTCGATGACGTCGTCGCCGATCTCGACCCGGATGCCACCGATGACGGCGGGGTCGACGACGACGTTGAGGTGGACCGGCATGCCGTACTGCCGGCTGAGGGCGTCGGTCAGCCGCTGCGCCTCGGCGTCGGCCAGCGGCCGCGCGACGTGCACCGTCGCGACCCGCTGGCCGTGGACGTCCGCGGCGACCTTCTCGTAGTCCTCGAGCGCGGCGACCACGGTGCGGTAGCTTCCGGCGAGCGACTGCTTCACCAGCGTCACCGTCGCCGGCAGCGCCTTCCCCTCGAGGAGGGTGTCGACCAGCGCCGCCTTGTCGGCGACGCTGCGCGCCGGGTCGGACAGGGCGTTGCGGAGGTCGCTGTCGTCGCCGAGGAGCGACCGCACCGCGAACAGCTCGTCGGTCAGCCGACCGCTGTCGGCGCCCGACGAACGGACGACCGCGACGACCCCGAGCAGCTCCAGCGCGTCGGCGAGGTCACGGCTGCTGGTCCAGCGCCGGCTGACCGCCGCCTTGAGCAGCTCCAGCGACGCCGGGTCGACCTTGCCCTCGAAGAGCTCGCCGGCGAGGCCGGCGCGGGCCTCGACCGGGACCGTCGCGTCGGTCGCGAACCGGCGCAGCGCGCCCTCGGCGCGCAGGCTGGCCGCGACCGCGAACAGGTCGTCGGCCACGGCGTTCGCCGAGGACTCCGCCACGCCACCGAGCTGGTCGGACAGCACGGCGAAGGCGTCGGCAGACGCGCCGCGGAAGCCGGAGCGGACGGTCATCAGTTCGCTCCGGGAGCGCTCGGACCGGTCTCGAGGTCGGCCAGGAACCGCTCGACCACGCGGGCCTGCCGCGCGTCGTCCTCGAGGGACTCGCCGACGATCCGGCCGGCGAGGCCGGTCGCGAGGGTGCCGACCTCGGCACGGAGCGAGGTGACCGCCTGCTGGCGCTCGGCCTCGATCTGCGCCTTGCCGTGCTCGACGATCCGGGCCGACTCCGCCTGGGCCTGCTCCCCGCATCTCGGCGATGATCGCGGCCCCTGCTCGCGCGCCTCCTCACGGATCCGCGCGGCCTCGTGGCGGGCGTCGGCGAGCTGCTGCTCGAGCTCGGCGAGCTTGGCGTCCGCCTCGGCCTGCTTGTTCTCCGCCGCGGCCAGGCCGCCCTCGATCGCCTGGGTGCGCTCGGCGTACGTCTTCTCGAAGTTCGGCACGACGAACTTCCGCACGGCGAGGAAGAGCAGGGCGAACACGATGAGCGAGAGCACGATCTCGACGGGCTCGATCGCGAGCGGGCTCTCCGGCGTGTGACCGCCCTCCTCGCCTTCGGCAAGGATGAGGAACATTGACTTCATGGACCTGACCTATCGGTGATGGTCTGGGACGACGCGCGGTGGACGCGTCAGAGGGCGAAGGCGAGCGCGATACCGATGATCGCCAGCGCCTCGGCGAGCGCGAAGCCCAGGATCGCGATCGACTGCAGGCGGCTCTGGGCCTCCGGCTGGCGGGCGACTCCGTTGATGTAGGCGGCGAAGATGAGACCGATGCCGACACCCGGGCCGATGGCGGCCAGGCCGTAACCGATCATGTTGAGGTTGCCGTCCACGGCGGTTCCTTTCGGTTGATACTGCGGTTGTTGAGTTGGGTCGGAGAAGTGCTCAGTGCTCGTCGGCGAGTGCGCCCTGGATGTACATCGCGTTCAGCAGGACGAAGACGTAGGCCTGCAGGAACTGCACCAGGATCTCGAGGAAGCTGACCAGGATCGCCATCACCCAGGCGGCGATGCCCGAGATGACGCCGACGGCGCCGCCGTACTCGCTGACGAGGTAGAGGCCGCCGGTGGCGAACAGGATCAGCAGGAGGTGGCCGGCGAACATGTTGGCAAAGAGTCGCAGCGCGAGCGTGACCGGCCGGACCAGGATGTTGGAGAAGAACTCCAGCGGGACCAGCAGCGGGTACATCGCCGCAGGCACGCCGGACGGGATGCTCTGCAGCTTGAGGTAGCCGACGAACCCGTGCTTGGCGATGCCGACGCCGTTGTAGATCAGCCAGGAGAGCCCGGCGAGCGCGTAGGCCATGCTCGAGCGGCTGAACGTCGGGAACTGGATGAACGGGATGCTCGCGAACAGGTTGTTGACGAGCACGAAGAAGAACAGCGCCACCAGGTAGGGCACGAACCGCTGGAAGTCGTGGCTGCCGATGATGTCGCGGCCGACGCTGTTGCGGACGAAGTTGTAGGCGCCCTCGCCGGCGAACTGGAGGCGGCCGGGCACCATCGCGGCGCGGCGCGAGGCCATCCAGAAGAACGCGAGCACGAGGATCCCGGCGAGCACCAGCTGCACCATCGGCTTGGTCACGTCGACACCACCGACCGAGAACAGCTCGGGGTACTCGAAGTTGGCCGGGCCGGGCGCGGTGAAGCCGTCACCTGCGGCGGTGATGGTGCTGGCTGCGCTGATCACCAGGTCTCCTTAGTCCGTGTCCTGCTCAGGGTCATGCTGCGGCTTCTCCACCGGCTCGGTGCGGAAGCGGGCGGCGGTCATGTAGATCCCGAACGCCGCCCCGACCACGATCCCGATCGCCACCAGGAACCGGGTGCCGAGCCAACGGTCCGCGAGGAACCCCAGCACCCCGTAGACAGCGACGCCGGCCACGACATAGCCGAACGCCCGCCACGGGTCGCCCTTCGGATCCTCCACGGGCTGACTCATTGCGCCCCCGGACAATAGCAGTCGCTCCGGCTCATCCCGCACCGCCCTCCGCCCGGTCGACGAGGCCCTCACGGGGCGTCTCGGAGGCGGCTCCGGCCGGCCCGTCGAAGACCGGCAGCCGGGCCGTCGTCGAGGCCCTCAGCTGGACAGCCGACCACACCAGGGCGCCGGCGATCACGCCGGCCCCGAGCCACCCGCGCTCGACGTCCGACTCCAGGACGTCGGCCCGTCGGACGGCGACGAACAACAGCGCCATCAGGGCCACCTGGAACGTGTAGGTGACCAGCGCGACGAGCAGCGACGCAGCCGGCGCGACGCGGGCGACGAGGTCGACGAAGAAGGCTCCGAAGGCGAGCACGCCCACGACCATCAGGCTGCCGACGGCCGCCCCCGTGGCCAGGCTGCGCCGTGCGCGACGGCTGCGGCGGCGACCAGCAGGGAGCCGACGACGGCAGTGACGACGGCAGCGACGACCAGCGGTCGCGACCCGACGCGCGGGTCCCCCGGCCGGGGCTTCGCGGTGTCGGTCGTCAGCATCGGCGGCCGTCCTGTCGAGGGTGTCGGGGCGGTCGGTCTGCGGGCAGTCTCTGCCTGCTCGTGAAAGTTATCACAAAGTCTGCGGCGCTCCCGAATCGGGGGCCTCTCCCCCACCGGCCGGGGCGGGTGGCGTCTCCTCGGAGAACCGCCGGCCCGGCAGCAGCGGCACCAGGAACGTCAGCACCACGGTGAGCGCCGCGGCGGCGCCGATGCCGATCCAGACCGCGAGGTCGTCGTACAGGCTGGCCACGACCGTGCCGAACGCGATCAGCCCCGCCCAGAGCCACATGATCAGGACGGCCCGGCGGTGGGAGTGGCCGATCTCCAGCAGCCGGTGGTGCAGGTGCTGCTTGTCCGGGGCAAACGGCGACCGGCCGGCCCGGGTGCGTCGCACCACCGCCAGCACCAGGTCGGCCAGCGGCACGATCAGGATCATGATCGGCAGCGCGACCGGCAGCAGCATCGGGAGCAGGCTGGCGCGGGTGCCGTCGACGCCCTGGGCGATCTCGGCCGCGGGGAACTGGACGGTCACCGTCATCGCCGTCGACGAGAGCACCAGCCCGATCAGCATCGAGCCGCTGTCGCCCATGAACAGGCGGGCGGGGTGGAAGTTGTGGGCGAGGAAGCCGGCGCAGGCGCCGGCCAGCGCGGCCGACAGCAGCGCCCCGGTGCTGGCGCGGCTCGCCTCGTTGATCACGGTCAGCTGGTAGCAGAACAGGAAGAAGGCCAGGGCGCTGATCCCGATGACGCCGGCGGCCAGCCCGTCGAGGCCGTCGATGAAGTTCACGGCGTTGACCGTCGCCAGCACGATCAGCGCGGTCAGCAGCGCCCCCTGCGTGCTGTCGAGGGAGAACTGCGACCCGTCGGACTGGAAGAAGTAGCGGAACTGGATGCCGGAGTAGACCAGCACGCCCACGGCGAGCACCTGGCCGCCGAACTTGGTGAGCGCGTCGAGGTCGAAGATGTCGTCGAGCACGCCGACCGCACAGACGAGCGCCCCCCGCGATCAGCACCGAGAGCGCGTCCTCGAAGACGAACGGCGGACTGTTGGAGAGGAACGGCAGGTCACGAGCGACGGCGTAGGCGGCGAACAGCCCGCCGAGCATCGCCAGCCCGCCGAGGTAGGGGATCGGCTCGGCGTGGACGTCGCGGTCGCGGACCTTGGCGACCGCTCCGGTGCGGATCGCGATCTCGCGGGCGACGACGGTCAGCAGGTAGGTGACCGCCGCGGCGACGAGGAAGACGACGACGTACTCGCGCACGGCCCGGCTCAGCCCTCGTCCGCGGTCTCCGCGCCGACCGGCGCGGTCTCGACGCTGACGCCGTGGGCGCCGAGGACGTCGTCGAGGCGCTCGACCGGGATCGCGCCCAGCCGCAGCAGCCGCGGGCGCTCGCCGGTGACGTCGAGGATCGTCGAGGGGGTGGCGCCGCGGGTCCGGCCGCCGTCGACGACCACCGCCACCTCCGCGCCGAGCATCGCGACGGCCTCGGCGGCGTCGGTCGCGGCGGGTCGCCCGGTGAGGTTGGCCGAGCTCACCGCGAGCGGTCCGGTGCGGTCGAGGATCTCGCGGGCCAGGTCGTGGTCGGGCATCCGTACGGCGACCGTGCCGCGGGTGTCGCCGAGGTCCCAGCGCAGCGAGGCCTGCTCGTGGCACACGACGGTCAGCGGGCCGGGCCACAGCTCCTCGACGAGGGCCTGCGCGTAGTCGGGCACGCGGGTCGTCAGCGCGTCGAGCGTCGCGGCGGTGCTGACGAGCACGGGCGGGGGGCATCTCGCGGCCCCGCCCCTTGGCCGCCAGCAGCCGCTGGACCGCGGCCGGGTCGAACGCGTCGGCCGCCAGGCCGTAGACGGTGTCGGTCGGGAAGACCACCAGCCGTCCTCGTTGGACGGCCAGGCTCGCCGCGTCGACGGCCGCCTCGCGCTCCTCGTCGGTCGTGACGGGACAGACCTGTGCCGACTCACTCACGGCGCCCATCCTGTCACTGCCGGTCCCGCTCCTGCCCGGCCCGGCGTCCCGGGACCGCCCGCCGGGCGGTGACGAACCGGGGCCGGTCGTTGAGGTCGCGGTGGTCGCGGACCTCCTCCCACCGCTCGTCGGCGGCGAACACGGCGGGCGCGGACTCGCCCTGGACGTCGGCGTGCTCGACGCCCACCACTCCCCCGGGCCGGAGCAGGTCGGCGGCGCGGCGGGCGAGCGCGCGGATGGCGTCGAGCCCGTCCTCGCCGGAGAAGAGCGCGAGGTGCGGGTCGTGGTCGCGCGCTTCGGGCGCGACCGACTCCCCAGGCCTCCAGCGGGACGTACGGCGGATTGCTCACCACCACGTCGACGGTGCCCAGCAGGTCGTCGAACGCCGTCGCCAGGTCGCCGTGCCGGAGGTCGACACCGGTGCCGGCCAGGTTGCGGGCCGCCCAAGCGTGCGCGGCGTCGTCGAGCTCGACCGCGTGCACCCGCGCGCCGGGCACCTCCTCGGCGATCGCCTTCGCGATCACCCCGGAACCGGTGCAGAGGTCGACGGCGACCAGCGGGTCCGCGCTGTCGGGGGTCTGGGGCCGGCCGTCCCGGGCGCGGGTCAGCTGCTCCACCGCCCAGCCAGCCAGCAGCTCGGTCTCGGGCCGCGGGACGAACACCCCCGGACCCACCGCCACCTCGCCGTGGCGGAAGTAGGCCCTGCCGGTGAGGTGCTGGAGCGGCACCCGGCCACACCGCCGGGCCACCAGGTCCTCGAACGCTGCCGCCGCCTCACCGGGCACGTCGGTCACCAGCACCAACCGGCCCCGAGTGGTCCCGAGCGTGTGGGCGAGCAGCTCGGCGGCGTCGTGGTCGGGGCTGGCCACGCCGGCGGCCCGCAGCCGCTCGGCCGCGGAGCGGAGCAGCTCGCGGGTGACCGCCACTCAGTCCTCCAGCGCGGCGAGCCGCGCCGCCAGGTCGGCCTCGACGCAGGAGTCGAGCACCGGCTGCAGGTCGCCGTCGAGGACCTGGTCGAGGTTGTAGGACTTGTAGCCGGTGCGGTGGTCGGAGATCCGGTTCTCGGGGAAGTTGTAGGTCCGGATCCGCTCGGAGCGGTCGACGGTCCGCACCTGGCTGCGCCGGGCGTCGCTCGCCTCGGCGTCGGCGGCGTCCTGGGCCGCCTGCAGCAGCCGGGCGCGGAGGATGCGCAGCGCCTGCTCCTTGTTCTGCAGCTGGCTCTTCTCGTTCTGGCAGCTGACGACGATGCCGGTGGGCAGGTGGGTGATCCGCACCGCGGAGTCGGTCGTGTTGACGCTCTGGCCACCGGGACCGCTGCTCCGGAAGACGTCGATGCGCAGGTCGTTGTCGTTGATCTCGACGTCGATCGGCTCGGCCTCCGGCATCACCAGCACGCCGGCGGCCGAGGTGTGGATCCGGCCCTGGGACTCGGTCACCGGCACCCGCTGCACGCGGTGGACGCCGCCCTCGAACTTCAGCAGCGCGTACGGCGTCTGGCCCGGGGTCGACGCCGTGGACCCGGCCTTCACCGCGACCGTGACCGACTTGAACCCGCCGAGGTCGGACTCGGTGGCGTCCAGGACCTCGGTCTTCCAGCCCCGCCGCTCGGCGTACCGGGTGTACATCCGCAGCAGGTCGCCCGCGAAGAGCGCGCTCTCCTCGCCTCCCTCGCCCGACTTCACCTCGAGCAGCGCGTCCTTGTCGTCGGCGGGGTCGCGCGGGACCAGCAGCCGCCGCAGCCGCTCCGCGGCGGCCTCCTGCCGCGCCCGCAGCTCGGTGACCTCCTCGGCGAAGCCAGGATCGTCGGCGGCCAGCTCCTCGGCGGCGCCGGCGTCGTCGCCGTGCTGCTGCCACTCCCGCCAGGCGCCGATGATCGCGCCGAGCTCGGAGTAGCGCCGGTTGAGGGTGCGCGCGAGCCTCGCGTCGGCGTGGGTCTCGGGCAGGGCCAGCCGCTTCTCGAGCTCGGCGTGCTCCTCGAGCATGCCCTCGACCGCTTCGAACACCACGACCCTCCTCCGACCTCGGCGACCCCGCCAGGTCGCGCCGACCCGCGGTGGGGAAATGACGAACGCCGGTCGACCACACGGGGTGGGCGACCGGCGCGTCGGGTGGCTACTTCTTGGCAGCCTTGGCGTAGCGGGCCTCGAAGCGGGCCACGCGGCCGCCGGTGTCGAGGATCTTCTGCTTGCCGGTGTAGAACGGGTGGCACTGCGAGCAGACATCGGCGTGGATCGTGCCGCTCGTCGCGGTGCTGCGGGTCGTGAAGGTGCTGCCACAGGTGCAGGTGACCTCGGTCACGACGTACTCGGGGTGGATGTCCTTCTTCATGGTGTCCTCTCTCAGGGGCCGCCGGGTCGCCACGCGGTCGCGGGCGTGAACCGGAGCCGATCGAACAGTCTACGGACTCGGGCCGGACCTACTCCAATCCGCGAGCAGGTCCGGTTATTCCCTCTCAGTCGTCGCCCGGTGCGGGGGTCGTCTTCTGCACCTGCATCAGGAACTCGACGTTGCTCTGCGACTTCTTGAGCTTGTCGAGCAGCACCTCGTGCGCCTGCTGGCTGTCGAGCGCCGAGAGCACCCGCCGCAGCTTCCAGACGATCGCCATCTCCTCCTTGGTCATGAGGAGCTCCTCGCGGCGGGTGCCGGACTGGATGGCGTCGATGGCCGGGAACAGGCGCTTGTCGGCGAAGTCGCGCCGCAGCCGCAGCTCCATGTTGCCGGTGCCCTTGAACTCCTCGAAGATCACCTCGTCCATCTTCGAGCCGGACTCGATGAGCGCGGTCGCGAGGATCGTCAGCGAGCCGCCGTTCTCGATGTTGCGGGCGGCGCCGAAGAACCGCTTCGGCGGGTAGAGCGCCGCGGAGTCGACGCCACCGGAGAGGATCCGGCCCGACGCCGGCGCCGCCAGGTTGTAGGCACGGCCGAGCCGGGTGATGCCGTCGAGGAGCACGACGACGTCGTGACCGAGCTCGACCAGCCGCTTCGCCCGCTCGATCGCGAGCTCCGCCACCGTGGTGTGGTCGCCGGCGGGACGGTCGAACGTCGAGGAGATCACCTCGCCCTTGACCGAGCGCTCGAAGTCGGTGACCTCCTCCGGGCGCTCGTCGACCAGCACGACCATCAGGTGGCACTCGGGGTTGTTGGTGGTGATCGAGTTGGCGATCGACTGCAGGATCATCGTCTTGCCGGCCTTCGCCGGCGACACGATGAGACCCCGCTGGCCCTTGCCGATCGGGGCGACGATGTCGACGACCCGGCCGATCAGGTTGTGGGCGTCGGTCTCGAGGCGGAGCCGCTCGCTCGGGTAGAGCGGGGTCAGCTTCGAGAACTCCACCCGGTGCCGCGACTGCTCGGGGTCGACGCCATTGACGCTGTCGATCCGCACCATCGGGTTGAACTTCTCGCGCCGCTCGCCCCTCGCGCGGCTGCCGGACCTGGCCGACGATGGCGTCGCCCCGGCGCAGGCCGTACTTGCGGACCATCGACAGCGAGAGGTAGACGTCGTCCGCGCCGGGCAGGTAGCCGCTCGTGCGCACGAACGCGTAGTTGTCGAGGACGTCGAGGATGCCGGCGGCGGGCACCAGGACGTCGTCCTCGAGGATGGTGGTGTCGGGCTCGTTGCGGCCGCCGGTGGTCGTCCGGGTGCGGTCGCGACCCCGGCGCCGGCGGTTGCGCCGGCTGCCGCCCTCGCCGTCGTCCCCGTCGTCGTTGCGCTGCTGCGCGCCCCTGCTGCTGGGGCTGCTGCTCCTGCTGCTGGGACTGCTGCCTCTGCTGACGGCCCTGCTGGCCCGCCTGCTTGTCGGTCCGGTCCTGCTTCTCGGTCCGGTCCTGCTTCTCGGCCCGCTCCTGCCTCTCGGCCCGCTCCTGCTTCTCGGCGCGCTCCTGCTTCTCGGGCCGCTCCTGCTTCTCGGGCCGGTCGCTGGCGCGACGGTCCTGCCGCTCGCGGGGCTGCTCCGCTGCCTCCTGCTCCCCCGGTCGTCCCCGGGAGGGTCGGCTGGTCGGCACCACCCGCCGCGGCGTTGCGCGACCGGCCCCGCGTCCGGCGGCCGCCGATGTCGCCCGGGTCGCCCGTGGCGGCCGGCTCCGCGGGCTGGTCGCCCGCCGGGCCGCTCGACTGGCCGCTCGACTGGCCACCCGACTGGCCACTCGACTGGGCGGCCTTGATCGCCTCCACGAGCTGCGCCTTCTTCATGCTGCCGGCGCCGGTGATGCCCATGCCGCTCGCCATCGCCTTGAGGTCGGCCAGCAGCATGGAGTTGAGCCCACCGCCGCGCTTCCGCGGTGCGGACGCCTTGGGGGCGTCGGTGCCGGGTCCGGCGGTAGATTCGACGGTCTCTGTCACGTGAGGTCCTTCCCACGTATCACGGCCCTGCGGCTCCGGCGCTGCGGAGGAGGGCGATCGGTCGGGTCTTCCTCGGCCGGGGTGCTCTCGCGGACGATCGCGCCGACCGTGGGCCGGTCCGGCATGGGCGAGGAAGGGGGTGCGCGCTGATCGCGCGGCGCCGAGGATCAGGGCTGAACGGCTGCGACGCGCGGCCAATGTACCACCGCCCCCGCTCGTGGTCCCCCGCACACGCGCGCCCAGCACCGGAACCGGTCACCAGGCGACGGCGCCCCGGGTGTCGATGGGCAGCGGCAGCGCCGTCCAGCCGTCGGGGCAACGGGCGCTGAGGCCGTCGGTGGTGTCGGTGAAGGCCAGCACGGTGGGGCCCGCGCCGGAGACGACGGCCGGCACCCGGTCGGCCCGCAACGCGGCGACCAGGTCGAGGGTGGCCGGCATCGCCGGGCGCCGGTGGTCCTGGTGGAGCCGGTCCTCGGTCGCCCGCCACAGCTCCTCCGGGCGACCGGCGAGCGCGGCCACCAGCAGGGCGGCGCGGCCGGCGTTGCAGGCGGCGTCGGCGTGCGGGACCTCGGCGGGGAGCAGCGCCCGGGCGGCCTCGGTCGAGACCGGCTCCGGCGGGACGAACACGACCGCCCCGATCCGCGGGTCGACCTCGGACGGGACGGCCCAGAACCCGTCGTCGTCGCAGCCCGCGATCACGAACCCGCCGAGCAGCGCCGGGGCGACGTTGTCGGGGTGCCCCTCGATCCGGGCGGCCAGGTCGAGCAGCCCGGCGTCGTCGACCAGGAGGCGTCCGCCCGCCACCAGCTCGCGCGCCAGCCAGACGCCGCCGACGATCGCCGCCGAGGAGGAGCCGAGGCCGCGGGCGTGCGGGATGACGTTGCGACACCGCAGGCGCAGGCCCGGCGGCTGCACCCCCAGCAGGCCGAACGCCTCGCGCATCGCCCGGACGACGAGGTGGCGCTCGTCGAGCGGCACCTCACCGCTGCCGACCCCGTCGACCTCGACCACCAGTCCGGTGCCGACGACCTCGGCCTCCAGGCGGTCACGCAGGTCGAGCGCCAGCCCGAGGGTGTCGAACCCGGGCCCCAGGTTCGCGGAGGTGGCCGGCACGGAGACGCGCACCGGCCCCTCGACGAACGTCATCCCCGGCTTCCTGCCCTCACGCACCGACGGGCGCGCTCAGGCCCGCGGCCTCGGCGACGTCCTGCACCTCGGGCGCCACGACTTCGTCGACCACGACGCCGCCGCTCTCGTAGAAGCCCTCGAGCGCCGTGGCGGTGTCCCTTGAGGCCGTGGCCGGTCACGGTGATGACGACGGTGCTGCCGGCATAGGTCTCCCCCCTGCTCCAGCTCCTGCAGCAGCCCGGCGACCCCGGCGGCGCTGGCCGGCTCGACGAAGACGCCGTCGGTGCGGGCGAGCTCACGCTGGGCGGCGAGGATCCGCTCGTCGCTGACGGCGGCGAACCGGCCGCCGGACTCAGCGGCGGCCGCCTCGGCGAGCTTCCACGACGCCGGGTTGCCGATCCGGATCGCGGTCGCCCGGGTCTCCGGCTCGGGGAACGGCTCGCCGGTCACCAGCGGGCTGGCGCCGGCCGCCTGGAACCCGCGGATCACCGGCTTCCGGGACGCGCGCCCGGCGTCGGCGTACTGCCGGAACCCCAGCCAGTACGCCGAGATGTTGCCGGCGTTGCCGACGGGCAGCAGGTGGAAGTCGGGAGCGTCGCCGAGGAAGTCGACGATCTCGAAGGCCGCGGTCTTCTGGCCCTCGAGCCGCACCGGGTTGACCGAGTTGACGAGCGCGACCGGGTAGGCCTCCGCCAGCTCGCGGGCCAGCCGCAGGCAATCGTCAAGTTCCCCTTGACCATGATCACCTGCGCGCCGTGCAGGATGGCCTGCGCCATCTTGCCGGCGGCGATCTTGCCGTCCGGGACGAGCACGAGCGGGTTGAGCCCGGCCTTCGCGGCGTAGGCCGCCATCGAGGCCGACGTGTTGCCGGTGGAGGCGCAGACGACCGCCTCGGCACCCTCGTGCTTGGCCACCGAGATCGCAGCGGTCATCCCGCGGTCCTTGAAGGAGCCGGTGGGGTTGTCGCCCTCGACCTTCAAGTGCACGTCGGCGCCGGTGAGCGCCGACAGCCACCCGGAGTGGACGAGCGGCGTGCCGCCCTCGCGCAGGGGTGACGGCCGCGGTGCCGGCCGGGATGTCGAGCAGCTCGCGGTACTCCTCGATGACCCCGCGCCACTGGTGCGCCATGCCGCTCACTCCTCGGCCCCCTCGACCCGCATCACGGAGGTGACGTCGCGGACGATCTCCATCCCGCGCAGCTCCTCGACCGTCGCCGACAGCGCGGCGTCGGTCGCCTCGTGGGAGACGACGACCAGCTGGGCGTCGTCGCCCCGGCCCTCCTGGTGGACGGTCTGGATCGACACACCGTGGGCGGCGAACGCCTGCGCCACCGCGGCGAGCACGCCCGCCCGGTCGTCGACGTCGATCGCCACGTGGTAGCGGGTGCGGGTCTCCCCCATCGGCAGCACCGCGCGGTCGGCGTACGCCGACTCGCCGACGCCGCGGGCGCCCTGGCGGTGGTTGCGGGCCACGGTGACCAGGTCGCCGAGCACGGCGCTGGCCGTCGGGGCCCCGCCGGCGCCCGGGCCGTAGAACATCAGCTGGCCGGCGGCCTCGGACTCGACGAACACCGCGTTGTAGGCCTCGCGGACGCTGGCCAGCGGGTGCGACCTCGGGATCATCGCCGGGTGGACCCGGACGCTGACGGCCTCGTCGCCACCGTCACCGGTGCGCAGCTCGGCGATGGCCAGCAGCTTGACCACGCTGCCCATGTCGCGCGCGGAGCGCACGTCGCCGGCGGTCACGTCGCTGATGCCCTCGCGGTGCACGTCGGAGGCGGTCACCCGGGAGTGGAACGCCAGGCTGGCGAGGATCGCGGCCTTCGCCGCGGCGTCGAAGCCCTCGACGTCGGCGGTCGGGTCGGCCTCGGCGTAGCCGAGCGCCTGCGCCTCCTCCAGCGCCTCGTCGAAGCCGGCGCCGGAGCTGTCCATCCGGTCGAGGATGAAGTTCGTGGTGCCGTTGACGATGCCGAGCACCCGGGTCACCTTGTCGCCGGCCAGTGACTCGCGCAGCGGGCGGAGGATCGGGATCGCGCCGGCGACGGCCGCCTCGTAGTAGAGGTCGCGGCCGGCCTTCTCGGCCGCCTCGTAGAGCGTGGGGCCGTCCTCGGCGAGCAGCGCCTTGTTGGCGGTCACGACCGAGGCGCCGTTCTCGAGGGCGGCGAGCACCAGGGTCCGGGCGGGCTCGATGCCGCCGATCACCTCCACCACGACGTCGATGTCGTCGCGGGTCACCAGTCCGAGGGCGTCGGTGGTGAGCAGGCCGTCGGGGCACGTCGACGTCGCGGGGGGCGTCGAGGCGTCGCACGGCGACGCCGGCGAGCTCGACCGGCGCCCCCACCCGGGCGGCGAGGTCGCCGGACTGCTCGTCGAGCAGCCGCACGACCTGCGAGCCGACGACGCCGCAGCCGAGCACCGCGACCTTGAGGGGGACTGTCCACCGGGCAAGGGTATCGGCGCACCGCGGGTGGCCGTGGGGGGACCGTCGAACCCTGGACACCCCGGCCGTCAGCCCGACAGCGTCTCGGTCGACGCGGTGCCGTCGCGGAGCGCGGACACGCCGTAGACCGGCAGCGCCTCACCGGGGGCGCCACCGTCCTCGATCGAGGACTCCCGGGTGCGGCCGACCACCTGCCAGCCGCCGTCGGGTCGCTGCCGGCGGACCTTGAACTCCGCTCCGGCGGGCCCCCGCCAGGTGACCACGACCGAGCCGCGCTCGCCGCGGCGGGCGACGACCTCGGCCGGCGCCTCCGGACCAGCCGCGGGCGCCGCAGCGGTCGGTACGGCGGCCGGTGCCGGTCGGTGCCGCCGGCGTAGCGGCCGATGCAGGCACGGGGGCGGGACCGCTGCTGCGGGCCTCCTCCGACCTCCGCCCGGGCTGGACCGCGACGACGGCGTAGCCGGGCAGGTCCGGGCCCGCGGGCGCGCCGCCGTCCTCGATCCGCGGCTCTCCCGTGCGGCCGACGACCCGGGTGGTGCCGTCCGGCTCGATCCGGCTGACCCGGTAGGTGACGCCGGGCGTCGCCGACGGCTGCCACGCGACCACCACGACGCCTCCGCTCCGCGTGGCGCGGACCTCCGTCGGCGGGTGGAGCGGGTGCTCGGCCAGCGCGCCGACGGCAGTCGGGTGCTGCGGCCAGCGGTCGAGCACCGCCAGCAGCGCCGCCACGGGATCCGGCTCCGCGCGAGCGCCGGCCACCCGGGCGTCGGCCTCGGCGACCTCCCGCCGGGCGCGGTCGAGCTCGGCACCGGCCGGGCCCAGCCCTGCGGGAGGCGGCAGGTCGGTCGCCGTGCGGCTCAGGTGCTCCAGGTGGTCGGCGGCCTCGGCGAACCGTCGCGCCGCGAGCGCGGTCGCCGCCGCCCGCCACCGGAGCTCGGCCTCGCGCACCAGCTGCTCGACCTCGTCGGCGACGGCGCGCACCGGCGTCGCCGCGACCGGGTCGGTCGCGGCGGCAGCCGTCGCCACCAACCGGCGCGCCTCGAGCAGGGCACCGCGTCGCAGGGCACCGCGGGCGGCGCGGAGCGCGTCCTCCCAGGGCCGGCCCGGGGGCTGCGGGGGTGGGTGGTGCTGCGTGCCACCGGCGGTCGGCGCCGGCTCCACCGGCACGTCCAGCTCGGCCGCCATCTCCGCCACCGCCCGGCCGGCACGTCCGCGGTCGAGGCCGAGCGCCCGCGCCTCCTCGACGAGGTGCGCGTGGTCGTCGGCGACCAGCCGGTCCTCGACGAGCACCGCGGCGCGCAACCGGGGCCGGAGCCGGACCTTGACGTCGTCCACGACGACGTCGAGGTAGGCGTCGCGGACGGTCGGGCCCCGCCTCGAGCAGGTCGGCGACGTGGACCATCAGCTCGTCGGCGACCGCCCGGATCCGCAGCGGCGGCAGCTCGCGGCAGCGGGCGCGCCAGGCCTCGGCGCGGAACGAGACCTCCGCGTCGTCGGCCTCCGGCTCCAGCCCGAGCAGCGCCAGCAGCGTCGGCGGCGGCGGCTGCTCCTGCAGCCGGCCGAACTCGTCGAGGAGGTCGCGCACCTGCTGCCGGCGGTGGTCGCTCACGAGCGGCGGCCGCGGCGGCGCGGCGGCAGGTGGGGCGGTGGCCGCGTCGACGAGCCGGTGCCGTCGGAGCCGGGTGTGGACCTCGGCGGCGGTCAGGCCGCCGAGCGCCCCGACCTCGACCAGCCCGTCGACCTTGTCGCGCGGGACGCCGCCGTGCCGCTCGACGAGGCGGCCGATCGCCTGGTCGAGCATCTCGAACCGGGCGGCGTCACGGGCCTGCCGGGCCGCGCGCACCCGGGCGGCCAGCGTGGACCGGCGACTCCGGTCGAGCAGCTGCGCGCAGTTGTCGTCGTGGGCCGCGACGAGCAGACCGACGAGGGTGCCGTACTTCGGGTGGTCGCGCTGGCGCTGCCAGAAGCCCCAGACCTCCGCCATCCGTGCGGCGACCTCGGCGTCGCTCCAGCGGTCGGCCTCCTCGACCGGCAGGTCGTAGAGCTCGAAGGGGGTCGGACGCGTCCGGCCCGCCCCGCTCGAGGACCGCGGCGAGCACCCGCTTGCGGTAGCCGTTGCCGTCGAACGGCGCCGCGCCGCTCACGCCTCCCGCCGCCGGGTGCGCTGGAGCTGGTCCCGCTCCCGTGCGACCTCCGCCTGCGACAGCGTCGCCCCGGTCTGGGCGGTGAGGGTGAGCGGGAGCCCGGCCTGCACATGGTAGGCGAGCACCTTGAGCAAGCCGTCGAAGCCCATCGTGAAGCTCACCCGCACCTCGCTGCCGGCGTCGTAGCCGGGCGGGATGCCGTCGATGGCGCCGGCCACGAGCAGCTTGACGTCCTGGATCCGGCTCGAGGCGACCTGGCTCTGCTGCTCGACGACCTGGAGCTCGATCGCGTCCTGGTCGGGGCGCACGGTGCCGAACGACCGCTGGACGTCGATCGGCAGGTGGTCGTTGCGGTGCACCAGCCAGACCGGCTCCAGCTCGCCGGTCATCGCGTTGCGGGCCAGCACGCCGAACCCGCGGGACACGACGGTGTCGACCCGGATGTCGACCTGGCGGCGAACCTGGGCGAGCGGCAGGGCGAGGGCGTCGGCGGCGCGGCGGCAGGCGGCGTCGAGCTCGTCGGGAGGCGCCTCGTCGAGCGGCTGGTCGGGACGCAGCCGGCCCCGCGTCACGAGGTCGGAGCCCACGATCCGCTCCAGCTCCTTCTTGGCACCATAGAGCGCCGCCCCCTTGGCCACGGCCAGGTCGGGGTCGTGCAGCTCCGGCACCAGGCCGAGCTCGGTGCGCAACGCCCGCTCGACCATCGGCATCCGCGACGACCCGCCGACCATCAGCACGCGGTCGACGCGGGCGACGCCGCGCTGGGCGGCGGCCTCGAGGCAGGAACGCGTCAGGTCGATCGTCCGGCGGAGCAGGGCCGACGTCATGTCCTCGAGCTCGGCGCGGGTGAGGGTGATCGTCGAGCGGTGGCCGTCGTGGGCGACCACCACCTCGGTGGAGTCGCGGTCGCTCAGCTCCCGCTTGGCCCGCTCGGCGGCGATGACCAGCTCCTGCGATCCGGCCGAGTCGTCGAGAGGGTCCTCGGCGTCGGGGTTCTCCGCGCAGAACCGGCGGGAGAGGTGCAGGCAGATCCGCTCGTCCCAGTCGGCACCGCCGAGCTGGTGGTCGCCGTCGACGGCGAGGACGGAGATCCGCCGGTCGGCCAGCTCGATGACCGTGGCGTCGAAGGTCCCGCCGCCGAGGTCGTAGACCAGCACCGTCTCGTAGTCGCCGTCGTCGCGGCCCTTCCGGAGGTCCGGCGCACCGTCGAGCCGGCCGAACCCGTAGGAGAGCGCGGCCGCGATCGGCTCCGACAGGACGTCGACCACGTCGAGCCCGGCGTACGTGCCGGCCAGCCGGGTGGCCCGCCGCTCCTCGTCGCCGAAGTACGCCGGCACGGTGATCACCGCCGAGGTCACCTGCTCCCCCGACCCGAACGCCGCGTCCTCGCACAGCGACCGGAGGATCAACGAGGACACGGCGGCCGCCGACCAGCTGCGGCCGTGGGCGACGAACCGCCACTCCGAGTCGCCCATCCGCCGCTTGACCAGCGCGCAGACGTGGTCGGGGTCGAGCCGGGCCTGCCGCCGCGCCCCCTCGCCCACGACGTGCTCGCGGTCGGTGGCGAAGAGGACGACGGACGGGACCGTCGGCTCACCGGTCAGCCCCACGAGCACCTCGGGGCGGCCGTCCCGGTCACAGCGGGCGACGGCGGAGCAGGTGGTGCCGAGATCGATACCGTGGACGGGCACGGCGCGAGAGTACCCGGCCGTGCCGGCGCCGGGGGCGCGATCGCGCCCGACCACCTAGCTAGCATTCGCGAGGTGCCCGACCCGAACCTGCAGGACCTCCACGACGCCGTCACCGACGTCGGCCGGATCGTCGCCCGCCAGGGCGCGGCGATCGACCGGCTCGTCGACGACTCCCGGGCCGCGGCGGCCCGGGCCCGGGCCGGCGCCGACGTACCGCTCCTCGTCGACCTGCTCGCGCTCCACCGCGACGCCACGGCGTGCGCCGCCACCGCCCGGTCGAGGCGCGAGCGCGACGCGTTCACCGCGGTCGCCCGCGGGCTCGAACGGCTCGTGACCGGCCGGGGCGGCACGCTCGTCGCCCCCGCCCCGGGTGAGCCGTTCGACGCGACCCGGATGGAGGCGGCCGAGGTGGTCGCGACCGACGACCCGGCCGCCGACCGGACGGTCGCGTCCGTGCTCGAGGCGGGCCTGTGGCTCACCGAGGCCGGCAGGTCGGTCCGGCCGGCGCGGGTGGCGGTCCACCGCCACAGCGGCGGCTGACCTCAGCGACCTCGGCGGCAGCAGCCGGCGTCAGCCGACGTCGGTGGCGAGCAGGTCGTCCTCGGTCTCCCGCCGCACCACCACGGTCGCCTTCCCGTCGCGCACGGCGATCACCGGCGGCCGCAGCAGGTGGTTGTAGTTCGAGGCCATCGACCGGCAGTAGGCGCCGGTGCCCGGCACCGCGAGCAGGTCCCCCGGGCGTACGTCGCCCGGCAGGAACTCGTCGCGCACGACGATGTCGCCGGCCTCGCAGTGGCTCCCGACCACCCCGCGCCAGCGCCGGCGGCGCGTCGGAGCGGCGGCCGGCCAGCGTGCAGGAGTAGTCGGCGTCGTAGAGGGCGGTGCGGATGTTGTCGCTCATCCCGCCGTCGACGCTCACGTAGGTGCGCACGGCACCGGCGTCGAGCGTCACCGGCTTGACCGTGCCGACGGTGTAGACCGTGCACATCGCCGGGCCGACGATCGCCCGCCCCGGCTCGATCGAGAGCCGCGGGCGGTCGACGCCGAGCGCCCGGCACTCGTGGTCGACGATCTTGCCCATCTCGGTCGCCAGCTGCGCCGGGTCGGACGGGTCGTCCTGGGTCGTGTAGGCGATGCCGAAGCCGCCGCCGAGGTCCATCTCCGGCATCGTGACGCCCAGCTCCTCCGACACCCGCGCGTGCAGCGCGAGCACCCGGCGGGCGGCCACCTCGAAGCCGGAGGAGTCGAAGATCTGGCTACCGATATGGGAGTGCAGCCCGAGCAGCTCGACGCCCGGGGCGGCCGTGAGCCGGCGTACCGCCTCGAGCGCGTCGCCGGTGCTGATCGAGAAGCCGAACTTCTGGTCCTCGTGGGCGGTCGCGATGTACTCGTGGGTGTGGGCCTCGACCCCGGCGGTCACCCGCACCATCACCCGCGCGGTCAGGCCGGTGTCCGCGGTGACCATGACCAGCCGCTCGACCTCCTGGAAGGAGTCGACGATGATCCGGCCCACGCCGACGGAGACCGCGCGCCGCAGCTCCGCGACGGTCTTGTTGTTGCCGTGGTAGCCGATCCGGGCCGGGTCGAAGCCGGCTCGCAGCGCCACCGTGAGCTCCCCGGAGGAGCACACGTCGAGGAACAGCCCCTCCTCGTGCACCCAGCGGGCGACCGCCGTGCAGAGGAACGCCTTGCCGGCGTAGAAGACGTCGAAGTCGGCGAACGCGTCGCGGAACGCCCGGGCCCGCGCCCGGAAGTCGTCCTCGTCGAGCACGAAGGCCGGCGTGTTGTGGTCGGCCACCAGGTCGGCGACGGGGATCCCGCCGACCACCAGGTCGCCGGCCTCGGTCTTGTGGGCCGTGCTCGACCACAGCTGCGGCACCAGCGCGTTGGGGTCGCGCGGCTCGCGCAGCCACGCCGGCCCGCGCAGCTCTCCCGGGGCGTGCGCCCACCCTGCCTCGTGCGTCATCGGGCGCCGCTCACATCCGCTCGGGCGCCGTGACGCCGAGCAGGCCGAGGCCGTTGGCGAAGACCGTCCGGGTGGCCACCACGAGGACCAGCCGGGCCAGGTTGGTCGCCGTCACCGGCTCGTCACCCTGCGGCAGCATCCGGCACTCCTTGGTGTCGTACCACTTGTTGAAGACCGACGCAGTGTCCTCGAGGTACCGCGCGATCCGGTGCGGCTCCCGCAGCTCCGCCGCGCTCGCGACGACCCGCGGGAACTCCGCGAGCGCCCGGAGCAGCTGGCCGTCGCGCTCGTGGACGAGCAGCGACGGGTCGAAGTCGTCACCCGGCAGCGCCATGCCGAGGTCGGTGGCGTTCTCGACCATCCGGCAGGTGCGGGCGTGGGCGTACTGCACGTAGTAGACGGGGTTGTCGTTGGACGCCTTGGTGATCTCGGCGACGTCGAGCACCAACGGGCTGTCGGCCGGGTAGCGCGCCAGCGAGTAGCGCAGGGCGTCGACGCCGATCTCCTCCGCCAGCTCCTGCAGCGTCACGATCGTGCCCGCCCGCTTGGAGAGCTTGAGCTCCTGGCCGTCGCGCATGATCTTGACCAGCTGGCCGATCATCACGTCGAGCGTCCGGTCGGGGTCGTCGCCCACGCACGCCGCCATCGCCCGCAACCGGCCGACGTACCCGTGGTGGTCGGCGCCGAGCAGGTAGATGCAGTGGTCGAACCCGCGGCCGCGCTTGTCGAGGTAGTAGGCCGTGTCGGACGCGAAGTAGGTCAGCTCGCCGTCGGACTTGATGAGCACCCGGTCCTTGTCGTCGCCGAAGTCGGTCGTGCGCATCCACAGCGCGCCGTCCTGCTCGTAGACGTGGCCGAGGTCCTTCAGCCGCTGCAGCGTCTGCGGCACGCGGCCACCGTCGTGGAGCGACCGCTCGGAGAACCAGACGTCGAAGTGGGTGTGGAAGGACTCCAGCTGGTCCTGCTGGTCCTTCAGCTGCAGCCGGTAGCCGACCTCGCGGACCGCGGCGACCCGCTCCTCGGCCGGCAGGTCGAAGATGCCGGGCTGCGCCTCGCCGACCGCCCGGGCCAGGTCCTCGACGTAGCCGCCGGCGTACCCGTCCTCCGGTGTCGGCTCGCCGAGCGCCGCGGCGACGATCGACTCCGCGAACCGCGTCATCTGCACGCCGCGGTCGTTGATGTAGAACTCGCGGGTCACGTCCGCGCCCGCGGCGCTGAGCACCCGCCCGATCGCGTCGCCGAGCACCGCCCACCGGGTGTGGCCGAGGTGGAGCGGGCCGGTCGGGTTGGCCGAGATGAACTCGACGTTGATCCGCTGCCCGGCGAGCGTGTCGGTGTGGCCGTACGCCGTGCCCGCGGCCACGACCTCCGCCGCCACCCGGCCCTGGGCGCCGGCCTCGACGGTGACGTTGAGGAAGCCCGGCCCGGCGACCTCGACGTCGCCGACGCCGTCGGCCTCCCGCAGCCGCTCCGCGAGCAGCTCCCCGAGCGCCCGGGGGTTGGTGCCGGCCTTCTTCGCCAGCTGCAGCGCCACGTTGGTGGCGTAGTCGCCGTGCCCCTTCTGCCGGGGTCGCTCCACCGTCACCTCGGCCGGGACGCCGTCGGGCAGGGTGAGCGCACCCTGGTCGACGAGCGTCGAGAGGGCGTCGACGATCGTGGCGGAGAGCTGGGCGGGAGTCACCGGTCAAGCCTATCGGCGCCCTCCGGTTTCTCTCGCGCGGATAGGGCCCGGTATGGTTCACCGAGCGTCGGCGACGGCGCAGGCCTTCGTAGCTCAGGGGATAGAGCACTGGTTTCCGGTACCAGGTGTCGCAGGTTCGAATCCTGCCGAAGGCGCCCTCTGATGTCTCAGGACGTCGGTGACAGCCCGAGCCCCCCGTGGGTTCGGGCTCTTTGCTTGGTGGGATCGGGCGCCACTGCGGGCAGAGCACTCGGGGAGCCCGCTACCTCGGAGTTGCGGTGACTCCCTCGGTGCTGGGACCGGTCACAGCACCGAGGGAGTCACCCGAACGCCGAGGGGTGTGGTTCGGCCACTGCGCGTGTGCGCACGGGCCCGCCGGGCGGGTCTGGGCTCAGCAGGCGCAGGTTCATCAAGGGATGTCGACGAACCCGCGCTCCCCACGGCGTGCCCACCAGGGGAGGCGCAGGTTCACCTGCATCCCTTGATGAACCTGCGCCACCCGTGACGCCTGGGACCGGCCCCGCCGCCACCCCGACCAGTCCTGCTAGAACCAATCCGGGCGCTCAGCAGCGCTTGATCGTGGCGTCCTTGCGCGCGTCGTCGCCGTACCTCTGGGCGGTGGCGGTGTCGGGGAGCACCACGCTGGCGCCGCCGACGTTGCCGATGCCGCCGGGGAGGACGCAGGTGGTGATCTTCCGCGGGTCGACCTGCGCGACCGCCTGGGCGAGCCGGAACAGCTCGGCCGGGCCGAGGTCGGTGTGGAGGTGCTGCATCACGCTCAGCACGCCGCGCTCGATGCCGCCGGGGCGGTCGGCCAGCTCGAGGGCGCGGGCGTGGAAGCCTCGCAGCACCCGCTGCTGGTTGGCGGAACGGTCGAAGTCGCCGCCGGGCAGCGACTTGCGGATCCGCGAGAACGACACGGCGTCGTAGCCGCGGAGCTTGATCTTTCCGGACTCGTAGCCGCGGGGCTTGAGGTACTCGTCGGAGAAGGGCCGCGGGTTGCGCACGGTGATCGGCCCGATGTCCTTGTTGACCTCCTCGACGCCGCGGAAGCTCGCGACGAAGACGTAGTCGGGCTCGATCCCGATGAGCCCGGCGACCGCCTCCCCCATCAGCTGGGGACCGCCGAAGAAGAGCGCCGCGTTGACCCGGTTGGAGCCGTGTCCGGGGATCGGCACCCAGGAGTCGCGGGGGATGCCGATCGCGGTGGCCGCGCCGGTGCGGGTGTCCATGCCGATCAGCTGCAGCGTGTCGCCGCGCTGCCGCAGCGGGTCCTGCCCGGGGCGGGCGTCGGAGCCGACGGCGAGCACCCAGACCACCTCGGGGTCGCTGTCCACGCCCTGCGCGTGCTCGAACTTCACCAGCGACAGGTGGGTCGGGGCGACGTCGCCGTCGGGGATCGCCACCGCCACGGCGGCCAGGAGCGCACCGAGGACGGAGGTGCGCACCACCCGGCGCCACCCGCGGGTCCAGCGCGCCCGGTCCTGCTTCCGCTCGCTCATCGACCCCTCACCTCTCCGCGCTCGACGTCGAACCCGAACACCCGCCAGCCGTCGCCCTTCGGCGTGAGCAGCAGCCGGCCGCGCACCTGCTCGGTGCGCTCCACCTCACCCGCCACCTCGAAGACCAGGTCGACGTGGGCGGTGGCCCCGGCCGGCTCGCCCTTCGGAGCCAGCAGGTCGACCCGCACCACCCGCCGCGTCGGGGTGACGCTCTCGACCCGGTCGCCGACCGCGGCGTTGCTCATCAGGCCGCGCTGCTTCCCGGCCAGCCGGGCCGCGCCCTTGGTGAAGCCGGGGAAGGCGTCGGCGAAGTCGTCGCGGGGGTAGTCGCCGGCGACGTAGGCGCCGTCGAGCCAGCCGTCGACGACGTCCGCGACGGCCTCGGCCGTACGCCGCGCGCGGTCCTTGCCGAGCCGGCCGGTCACCTCGCCCACACGCACCGTCGTGGCCAGCGTCTCAATGGCGGTGGCCTCCTGGCTGGGGGCGCTCTCGCCCGCCGGCTGGTCGTCGCCGCTGCAGCCGGAGAGCACCAGCCCCAGCGGCACCAGCACGGCCAGCGCCGCGCCGGCGGGTCGTCGCCATCTGCGCACGTCGCGCCCTCCTCCCGGTCCGTCGACCGCCTCCGCGGCCACGGTCATCGAGGGTCGCACACCCGCCTGCCGGGTGCCGCTTCGGCACGCGGGTACCGGTTCCTGTGACGGGGTGTCGAAGAGCACCCGGGCCTGCACCCCGAATTCTTTCCGGTGGGACTAGCCTTGACCCCGGCGCCCGCCCAGGTCGGACAGGTCCATCAGCTCACGGAAGAGGCGAAGCACGTCGTGTCGCAGTCGACAGGCCAGCAGTCCAGCACTCCCGACTTCGGAGCCAACGAGTGGCTCGTCGAGGAGATGAAGGAGCGGTTCGACGCCGACCCCGACAGCGTCGACCCCGCGTGGGCGGCCTACTTCGGCGGCAAGGGCGGCGCCGCGACGGGCAACGGGCAGGCGACATCCTCCACCGCGACCTCCTCGACGTCCGCGACCTCCTCGTCCTCCTCCCCCACGAAGCCGGCGCCCGCCCGTACGTCGGAGCCCGCGGCCGGGACCAGCAAGCCGGCCGCCAAGTCCGACCAGCCCAGCCAGTCCGCCGGCCAGCCCGGCCAGCCCGCCAGGCCCGCCCCCGGGCGACGCCGGCGCCGCAGGTGAGCCCGGCCTCGAAGACCACCCCCCAACCCGCCGGCCAAGGACGGCTCGGCGCCGAAGCCGACGCCCAAGGACGCGCCCCGCCCGACGCCGACGGCGGCGAAGGACGAGCCGACGTACACCGTGCTCCGTGGCGCGCCGGCGCGCACGGCCCAGAACATGGACGCCTCGCTGACCGTCCCGACCGCGACGTCGGTCCGCTCGGTGCCGGTCAAGCTGCTGTGGGACAACCGGATCGTCATCAACAGCCACCTCGCCCGCGCCCGCGGCGGCAAGGTGTCGTTCACCCACCTGATCGGCTACGCGCTCGTCCAGGCGCTCAAGTCGATGCCCGAGATGAACGTCGGCTACGACGTCGTCGACGGCAAGCCGAACCTGATCCAGCCCGCACACGTCAACCTCGGCCTGGCGATCGACCTGCAGAAGCCCGACGGCACCCGCCAGCTGCTGGTGCCGTCGATCAAGGCCGCGGAGTCGATGGACTTCGCCGCGTTCTGGACCGCCTACGAGGAGGTCGTGCGCAAGGCCCGCGACAACAAGCTGACGATCGAGGACTTCCAGGGCACCACGATCAGCCTCACCAACCCCGGCGGCATCGGCACCGTGCACTCCGTGCCGCGACTGATGAAGGGGCAGGGCGCCATCATCGGCGTCGGCGCGATGGAGTACCCCGCCGAGTGGCAGGGCGCCTCGGAGGAGGCGATCGCCCGCAACGGCATCAGCAAGGTGATGACGCTGACGTCGACCTACGACCACCGCGTCATCCAGGGCGCGCAGTCGGGCGAGTTCCTCAAGCGGATCCACCAGCTGCTCCTGGGCGGCGACGACTTCTACGACGAGATCTTCCGCTCGCTGCGGATCCCCTACGAGCCGATCCGCTGGAACACCGACGTCGCCACCTCGCACGACGACGAGATCGACAAGCAGGCGCGGATCCTCGAGCTGATCCACGCCTACCGCGTGCGCGGCCACCTGATGGCCGACACCGACCCGCTGGAGTACCGCCAGCGCAGCCACCCCGACCTGCGGGTGGAGTCGCACGGCCTCACCCTGTGGGACCTCGACCGCGAGTTCCCCACCGGCGAGTTCGGCGGCTCGGGCCGGCGGTTCATGAAGCTGCGGCAGATCCTCGGCATCCTGCGCGACTCCTACTGCCGCACCACCGGCATCGAGTACATGCACATCATGGACCCCGAGCAGCGCCGGTGGATCCAGGAGCGGGTCGAGCAGCCGCACACCAAGCTGCCCCGCGAGGAGCAGCTGCGGATCCTGCAGAAGCTCAACCAGGCGGAGGCGTTCGAGACCTTCCTCCAGACCAAGTTCGTCGGCCAGAAGCGGTTCAGCCTCGAGGGCGGCGAGACGACGATCCCGGTGATCGACGAGATCTGCGAGGCGGCCGCGGAGGCCGAGCTCGACGAGGTCACGATCGGCATGGCCCACCGCGGCCGGCTCAACGTGCTCGCCAACATCGTCGGCAAGAAGTACTCCCAGATCTTCCGCGAGTTCGAGGGCAACATCGACCCCCGCACCGTCCAGGGGTCCGGCGACGTGAAGTACCACCTCGGCGCCGAGGGCGAGTTCGTGGCCGGGTCCGGCGCCACCGTGAAGGTGTCGGTCGCCGCCAACCCCCTCGCACCTCGAGGCGGTCGACCCGGTGCTCGAGGGCATCGCCCGCGCGAAGCAGGACGTGCTCGACCGCGGCACCGCGTTCCCGGTGATGCCGCTGCTCGTCCACGGCGACGCGGCGTTCGCCGGCCAGGGCGTGGTGGCCGAGACCCTCAACCTCTCCCAGCTGCGCGGCTACCGCACCGGCGGCACCATCCACCTCGTCGTCAACAACCAGGTCGGGTTCACCACCTCCCCCGGCGCGTCCCGGTCCTCGCTCTACGCCACCGACGTCGCCCGGATGGTGCAGGCGCCGATCTTCCACGTCAACGGCGACGACCCCGAGGCGTGCATCCGGGTCGCCCGGCTGGCGTTCGAGTACCGCCAGGCGTTCCACAGCGACGTCGTCATCGACCTGGTCTGCTACCGCCGCCGCGGTCACAACGAGGGTGACGACCCGTCGTACACCCAGCCGCTGATGTACGACCTGATCGAGCAGAAGCGCTCGGTGCGCAAGCTCTACACCGAGTCCCTCATCGGCCGCGGCGACATCACCATCGAGGAGGCCGAGCAGGTCATCCGCGACTACCAGCAGCAGCTGGAGCGGGTGTTCACCGAGGTGCGCGAGGCGACCAGCCAGCCCGACGAGTGGACCACCGTCCCCGACTACCCCCGAGAAGCCGACCGGCGACACCCAGACCTCGGTGGCGCCGGAGGTGCTGAAGACGATCGCCGACGCCTACGTCACGCCGCCGGACGGCTTCACCGTCCACCCCAAGGTGATGCCGCAGCTGCAGCGCCGGGCGACCGCCATCACCGAGGGCCCGATCGACTGGGGCACCGGCGAGATCCTCGCCTTCGGCTCGCTGCTGATGGAGGGCCGCCCCGTCCGGCTCGCCGGCCAGGACTCCCGCCGCGGGACGTTCGTCCAGCGGTTCGCGACGATCATCGACCGGATCAACGCGAGCGAGTGGACGCCGCTGGCCAACCTCAGCGAGGACCAGGCGAAGTTCCACGTCTACGACTCGCTGCTCTCGGAGTACGCCGCGCTCGGGTTCGAGTACGGCTACTCCGTGGCCCGTCCCGAGGCGCTGGTCCTGTGGGAGGCCCAGTTCGGCGACTTCGTCAACGGCGCCCAGATCGTGATCGACGAGTACATCAGCGCCGGCAAGACCAAGTGGGGCCAGGACTCCGGCGTGGTGCTGCTGCTCCCCACGGCTACGAGGGCCAGGGCCCGGACCACTCCTCGGCGCGGATCGAGCGGTTCATGCAGCTGTGCGCCGACGACGCGATGGTCGTGGCGCAGCCGTCGACCCCCGCGTCGCACTTCCACCTCCTGCGGCGACACGCCCTCGGCGACGAGCACAAGCCGCTCATCGTCTTCACCCCGAAGTCGATGCTGAAGCGCAAGGAGGCCGCGTCGCAGCCGGGCGACTTCACCTCGGGCACCTTCCAGCCGCTCGTCGGCGACGCGAACGCCGACCCCGCCGCGGTGCGCACCCTCTTGCTCTGCTCCGGGCGGATCACCTGGGACCTGATGGTCGAGCGCGGCAAGCGCGACGACGGCGACCGGTTCGCGATCGCCCGGGTCGAGCAGCTCTACCCGTCGCCGGACGAGCTGATCTCCGCCGAGATCGCGAAGTACCCCGATCTCGACCGGGTGCGCTGGGTGCAGGACGAGCCGGCCAACATGGGCCCGTGGCCGCACTACGGCCTCGACGTCTTCCCCGCGGCTCGGGCAGTCCGTCGAGCTGGTCTCGCGGCCGGCCTCGTCCTCGCCGTCGGTGGGCGTCGCCAAGCGCCACCTCGAGGAGCAGAAGGCGCTCGTCGCGCAGGCGTTCGCCTAGGACTGCCGCCGATGTACTTCACCGACCGCGGGATCGAGGAGCTCGAGCAACGCCGGGGTGACGAGGAGGTCACCCTGGCGTGGCTCGCGGAGCGGCTCCAGGAGTTCACCGACGTCCACCCGGAGTTCGAGACCGCCGTCGAGCGGTTCGCCACCTGGCTGGCGCGGCTGGACGACCCCGAGGACTGAGCGCGCCTACCCGACCGTGACCGGCGGCACCGGCAGCTCCTCCTCGGTGCCCTCACGCAGCCGGAACCGGTCGGCCACCGCCCGCAGCGGCCGCGGCGCCCACCAGGCGGCCTCGCCGAGCAGCCGGATGCCGGCCGGCAGCAGCACCCCGCGGATCAGGGTGGCGTCGACCAGGATCGCCAGCCCGGTGCCCAGGCCGAAGAACTGGATGAAGCTGACCCGGCTCACCAGGAACGCGAAGAAGCTGATCGCGATCAACGCCGCCGCGGTCGAGACGATGCGGCCGGTGTGCGCCAGGCCCCGGACCACTGCCTCCTCCGACGACCAGCCCTGCTCGCGCATCTCGGTGATCCGTCCCATCACGAACACCTCGTAGTCCATCGACAGGCCGAACGCGACGCAGAACAGCAGCACCATCATGCTGGTGTCGAGCGGCATCGGCGTGAACCCGAGCACGCCGGACAGGTGCCCGTCCTGGAACACCCAGACCATCGCGCCGAGGGTGGCGGCCAGGCCGACCCCGTTGAGCACCAGCGCCCGCAGCGGCTGCACGACGCTCCCCGTGAAGAGGAAGAGGATCACGACGGTCGTCGCCACCAGCCACCCGGCGGCGAGCGGCAGGCTCCCCGTGATCGCAGCCATGCTGTCGACCAGCTCGGCGGTGCGGCCACCGACGAGGGCGTCGACACCGGCCGGGTCGGGCAGGTCGCGGACCTCCGCCACCAGGTCGCGCGCCGCGGCGGAGCGGCGGTCGAGGTCGGTCACCACCTGGAGCACCGCGCCGTCCTCCCCGGCCGCTGCTCGACCCGCACGACGTCGGGCAGCGCCGCGACCCGCTCGGCGTACGCGGCGAGCTCCTCCGGGGACACCGGGCCGCTGGTGACGACGGTGATCGGGCTGGTGCGGTCGCCGGTGAACTCCGCCCGCAGGACGTCGCCGACCTGGCGGCTGCCGGCGCTGGTGGGCAGCACGCGGTCGTCCGGGGTGCCGAACGAGACGCCGAGCAGCGGGAGCGCCATCAGGGCGAGCACGCCGAGCACCGGCACGGCGGTCAGCACCGGCCGCCGTACCACCGCAGCCGCGAGGCGGCCCCAGAACGGTGCGGCACCACCGCGGATCCCGCGCACACCGGGCACCTTCCACGCGTCGACGCGGTCGCCGAGCAGGGTGAGCGCGGCGGGGAGCAGCACGACGGCGCTGAGCGCCGTGATCACCATGACGCCGATCCCCGCGTAGGCGAACGAGCGGAGGAAGTAGAGCGGGAAGACGAGCATCGCCGCGAGCGCGACGGCGACCGTGGTCGCGCTGAACAGGATCGTCCGGCCGGCCGTCTCGACAGCGCGTACGACGGCCGCCCGGTGCTCGCGTCCGGCCGCGCGCTCCTCGCGCACCCGGGCCACCATGAGCAGCCCGTAGTCGACCGCGAGCCCCAGCCCCAGTCCGGTCGTGAGGTTGACGGCGTAGATCGAGACGTCGGTGAGGGAGCCGAGGACCGACAGCTCCGCGAACGTGCCGACGATCGAGAAGGTGCCGACGGCCAGGGTGACCAGTGCGGCCACCCCGTTGCCGAACGCGAGGACGAGCAGCGCGAGGATCAGCGGCATCGCGATCGCCTCGGCGAGCCCGAGGTCGGAGCCGATCTGGCCGCCGATCTCCTCGCCGACGACCTCGCCACCGCCGACGCGCACCGTCACGCCGCCGCTGCTGCCGGGGTCGACCGTGTAGTCGTCGATGACGCCGCCGGGCTCGGGCGCGCCGGTCGCCGCGGCGCCGGCCGTCACCAGCGCGTGCTCGCCGTCGGCGGACCGCAGCGCCGGGTTGCCGGCGTCGAAGTAGGACACCACGTCGGTGAGGCCGGGCTCGGCCTGCAGCCGCCGGGTCAGCTCGCGACCCGCCTCCGCCGCCGCCCCGTCGTCCACCGTGCCCTCCTCGGCGGTGACGACGAAGAGGTAGTCGGCGTCGCCGCCCGCGACCTCCTCGAGGCGTTCGGCGGCGCGGGTGCTCTCCGACGAGGGGTCGTCGAACCCTTCCGACTGCAGCTTTCCGAAGGCCCCGACCGCGAGCCAGCCGGCGACGCCGATCAGCACGACAGCGAGGGCGAGGACGGCGCGGGCGCGGGTGGTCACGAGGGTGCCGAGAAGACGCAACATGAGACTCTCCTATGTGCACGGCGTTAACTTTACGCCTGTCAACTTGGCACACATGTGGGCGCGTGTCAACATTCATTCCGTGACCCGTGAGCAGCCGTCCCGGCCCTACCACCACGGCGACCTCCGCAACGCGCTGGTGCGCGCGGCCGCGGAGCTCGCCGAGCAGGGGCGGCCCGGAGGCCGTCACGATCCGGGCGGCCGCCCGTGCCGTCGGTGTCACCCCGACCGCCACCTACCGCCACTTCGAGAACCAGGCCGACCTCCTCGCCGCGGCCAAGGACGAGGCGATGCAGCGGATGGCCGCGACGACGCTCGCGCTGCTGCCCGCGCCGGCCGCCGGTCCGGTCGATCCCGTGGCGGCCGCCCTCGAGCGGCTGCAGGCCGCCGGGCGCGGCTACGTCCAGTTCGCGCTCGACCAGCCGGGCCTGTTCCGGATGGCGTTCTGCCCCGTGCCCGACACCGACGACCAGCCGCTCCAGTCGCGGCTCGCCGCGTCGCCGCCGTACGCCTTCCTCGCCTCGGTGCTCGACGAGCTGGTGGAGGTCGGGTGGCTGCCTGCCGAGCTGCGCCCGGGTGCCGAGGCCGGCCCGTGGGCCGCGGTGCACGGGTTGAGCCTGCTGCTCCTCGACGGCCCCTACCGCCACCTGGACGCCGCGGGCCGCGACCAGGTCGTCACCAGCACACTGGACCTCGTCGTCCGCGGCCTCGCGGGCACCGAACGGACCAGAGGAGACCGGTGACCGACTACCCACCGCCGCCCTGGCGGATGCACGGCAGCCTCTGGCTGTCGCTGTTCCGGCTCCGCCACGGCGCCGACGACCGGCACCCCGCCGGGGTCTACGGCGTCGCCTTCGTCAGCTACGTCGACCCGAGCCCGCTCCGCTACGGCGAGCTCCTCGTCGCCCGGCCGACGCGCGCTCCCCGACGGCGAGCGGGCGGTGACGATCACCGACATCTGGGTCGACTCGCCGGCCTCGATGGCCGGGGGCCGTGCGCTGTGGGCGATCCCCAAGGACCTCTGCGACTTCGAGCTCGAGAGCACCTTCAAGGGACCGCTCACCTCGACGCACTGGTCCGCGTCCGTCGACCGGCGGGTGGTCGCCGAGGCGGCGTTCACCGACGTCTCGAGGGCCGCGCCGCGCGCGCCGTTCAAGGGACTGGTCGACCAGCCGCCCCTCGCGGAGCACGACGGCCGCGGCCGGGCCGTGATGAGCGGCACGGCGAAGGCGCTCCCCTGCCGCGCCCGGTGGAGCTTCGCCGCCGACGGCCCGCTGGCCTTCCTGCGCCCGGCCCGCCGGCTCGGCTCGTTCCGGATGGCCGACTTCCGGCTCCGGTTCGAGTGACTGCCCCCATGGTCGAGTAGGGACTTTCTCACCGCCGAGAAGTGCCTGCTCGACGTGGAGGAAGTACCTACTCGACAGCGGGCTCGTCGGCGTGCTCGGCGAGGGGCGCGGCGCGAGGCGTCACGGATCTCGAACACCTCGGTGGCGAAGCCGCCGACCGCACCGGCGACCTCCTTCACCGCGCCGGCGAGGATGGTGACGACCTCCCCCACCGTGGTCGCCGCGGCCTCGGCGGTCGCCTGGACCGCGTCCTTGCCGATCTCGGCCCGGCTGATGTGGTCGCGTCCGGTCATGGCACCAGTGTGACGGCTCCCGGTCAGGCCGCCAACGGCGTCTGCGTCACATCGCCGGCCGGGCCACGCCCCTGCTTCGGCCGGTCCGGCAGGGCCAGCCGGCAGATCTTCTTCGCCACGCTGAACAGCTGCTTGCGCAGCGGCCCGGTGTTGTACTGCAGGCCGTAGCGCTCGCAGATCTCGCGGATCTCCGCGGCGACCTCGGGGTAGCGCCGGGCCGGCAGGTCCGGGAACAGGTGGTGCTCGATCTGGTGCGACAGGTTGCCGCTCATCACGTGGAAGAGCGGGCCGCCGGTGATGTTGGCCGAGCCGAGCAGCTGGCGCAGGTACCACTTGCCCCGCGACTCGACGCCGTCCTCGTCGAGGATCTCGTCCTCGGCGAACGACTCGACGCCCGCCGGGAAGTGACCGCAGAAGATGATGTTGAACGCCCAGATGTTGCGCACCAGGTTGGCGGTCGCGTTGCCGACGAAGGTCAACGGGAACAGCGGGCCGGTCAGCGCCGGGAACAGCAGGTAGTCCTTGAGCGCCTGCCGCTTCACCTTGCGCATGATCCCGGCGTGGAGCTTCTTGTTCTCCGAGATCTTCCGCTTCCCCGCCACGATGTTCTCGACCTCGAGGTCGTGCATCGCCACGCCCCCACTCGAAGAAGATCATCAGCAGGAACGCGTAGACCGGGTTGCCCAGGTAGTACGGGTGCCACGGCTGGTCCTCGTCCATCCGGAGGATGCCGTAGCCGATGTCGCGGTCCTTGCCGAGGACGTTGGTGAACGTGTGGTGGATGTAGTTGTGGGAGTACTTCCACTGCTCGCTCGGGCAGACGTTGTCCCACTCGAACATCCGCGAGTTGTACGCCGGGTCGCCCAGCCAGTCGTACTGGCCGTGCATCACGTTGTGCCCGATCTCCATGTTGTCGAGGATCTTGGAGATGCTCAGCGCCGTCACCGCGAGCGGCCAGGCCGGCGGCAGGTAGAACAGCGCCCGGCCCACCACCTCGAAGGTCCGCTGCGCCTTCACCACCTTGCGCAGGTACTCGGCGTCGGCGTCGCCGAGGTCGTTGATGATCCGCTGCCGGATCGCGTCGAGCTCGGCGCCGAACGCCTCGAGCTGCTCGGGGGTGAGGCCGTGGTAGGTGTCGTTCGTGGTCATCGGGATTCCTCTCGCTCTCGGGCGGGTGGTGTTCGCATCAGCCCTGGTGCTCGGCGGCTGTACGCCGACCCGGCGCAAGCTGCGGGGGCGGCTCGCTTCGCTCGCGGAGCGCACCGTGCGCCGGGTCGGCTGGTGCTCGGGCGCCTGCCTCGCTTCGCTCGCGGAGCGCACCGTGCGCCGGGTCGGCTGGTGCTCGGCGGCTGCCTCGCTTCGCTCGCAGCCGGCACATGAGGGCAGGTACTGAAGTCACAGGTCGACGTGGCAGTCGCCGACGGGGGTGCTGACGCAGATGCGGATCTCCTCGTCGGGCAGGGCGGACTCCTCGCCGGTGAGGACGTTGCGGACGGTGCCGCTCCGCTTGGTGCTGGTGCAGGAGAAGCAGATGCCCATCCGGCAGCCGTGCTCCGGCCGCAGGCCGAGCGCCTCCGCCTGCTCCAGGAGGCTGGTGCCGGTGTTGGCCGCGGTGACGCCGGACCGCTCGAACGCGACCTCGCCGGTCACGTCCGCGTCGCCGGAGGCGGCCCGCGCGACCGACGGCTTGAAGAACTCCATCCGCAGCCGCGGCGAGTCGCCGTACGCCTCCGTGACGAGCTCGACCAGGCCGGCCGGCCCGCACAGCCAGGTGTCGGTGTCGCGGTACGACGGCACCAGCCGCCGCAGCTCGAACTCGCTGAAGGTGCGGTCGCCGTGCCGCAGGTGGACGTCGACGCCGTTGTCGGCCTCGGCGATCGCGCGCAGCTCGTCGGCGAAGATCTGGTCCTCCGGGCCGCGGGCGTAGTGGAGGAAGGTGACCCTGCGGCCGGCGTGGCCGTCGTAGCCGTCGCGCAGCAGCGTGCGCAGCATCGACATCGCCGGCGTGATGCCGGACCCGCCGGTGATGAAGAGCAGGTGGTTGTTGGTCGGCGTGGCGGGGCTCTCGGTCAGCGTGAAGTCGCCCTGCGCCTGGCTGAGGTGCAGGACGTCGCCGGGCCGCGCCTCGTGGACGAGGTGCCGTGAGACCTGCCCCTCCTGGTGCGCCCGGACGGTCAGGGTGATCCGCTCCCCCCGCCCCCGACGCCGCCGACGAGATCGAGAACGCGCGCGTCAGGCGACGGGCGGAGCCGGGGAGGTCGACCCCGACGAGGACGTGCTGGCCGGCGCGGTGGCCGCGCCAGGTCGTGGTGGGCTGGAGGGTCAGGGTGGCGACCGGGGCGGTGCCGACCCCGGCGGTCTCCCGCCGGACGTCGACGACGCGCGCCCGCACCTCGTGCGCCGCCCACATCGGGTTGACGTGCTCGAGGTAGCGGTCGACGCCGTGCGGGCTGGCGAGCGCGGCGACGACGCGGGACCGGAGGACGCCGCCGGCGACGTCCGCGAGGATGGTGCCCATCGGTACTCCCGCAATTCGGTGAACATCCGTACACCAAAACTCTCGCGGCTCCCCCCGCCACCGGTCAAGCAGATCGCCGCGTGACAGTGAACACGTGTGCACTCTCGTAGGATGCTGGGTATGCCGCCGACGACCGAGACCCGCGCGGAGCGCAAGAGCCGCACCCGCCGCGCGATCCTCGACGCGACGCTCGACCTCTGCGAGGAGCAGCCGCTCGCCTCGCTGTCGCTGCGCCAGGTGGCCAAGCAGGTCGGCATCGTGCCGACGGCGTTCTACCGGCACTTCGGGTCGATCGAGGAGCTCGGGCTCGCGCTCGTGGAGGAGTCGATGGCGTCGCTGCGGGCGATGCTGCGCGACGTCCGCCGGGGGCGGCCGGAGTACCGCGACATCATCGACGCCTCGGTGGCCGTGCTCGTCGAGCACGTCCGCGCCGAGCGCCGGCAGTTCTCCTTCATCGCCCGCGAACGCTTCGCCGGCCCTGCCTCGGTGCGGGTCGAGATCGCGCGCGAGATCGGGCTCTTCGAACGCGAGCTCGCCGTCGACCTCGGTCACCTGCCCGGCACGGAGACCTGGTCCGACACCGACCTGCGCGTGGTGTCCAACCTGATCGTCAACGCGATGGTCGCGACCATCGAGGCGCTGCTGGCCGGCGGCCCCGCCGACCAGCAGCGCGTCGTCGACACCGTGCGCACCCAGCTCCGGATGCTGATGGTGGGCGTCGTGAACTGGAAGTCGGTGGACCAGGCCGGATCCTAGTGCCCGGCCGGCGCTCCCTCCGGGGCGTCGACCTTCGACGGCAGCAGGAACGCGCAGACCACGACCACCACGCCGATCATCGCGCCGGCGGCGAAGGCCCACTGCAGACCGCCCACGAACGCCTCGTCGGGCGCCGCGCCGCCGCGGGCCAGCGCGTCGGACCGGTTGTCCAGGATCACGATCAGCAGCGCGGTGCCGATCGCGCCGGCCACCTGCTGCAGCGTCCCGAGCAGGGAGCTGCCGTGGGAGTACAGCTGGGGTGGCAGGTCGCCGAGGCCGATCGTGAACGCCGGGGTGAACACGGTCGCGAGCGAGGCCATCAGCGCCACGTGCAGCGCGAGCAGCATCGGGTACGGCGTGTCGGTGCCCACCCGGCTGAGCAGGCCGAGCAGCGCGACCATCGCGAACGCGCCCGGGATGACCAGGGGCCGGGACCCGAACCGGTCGTAGAGCTTGCCGACCTGGGGGCCGAGCACGCCCATCGCGAGGCCGCCGGGCATCACCATCAGGCCCGCCTCGAGCTCGGACAGCCCCCGCAGGTTCTGGAGGTAGAGCGGCAGCAGGATCATCGAGCCGAGGAACGCCATGAAGCCCGCCGACAGCAGCACCAGCGAGATCGCGTAGGAGCGGTGCCGCAGCGTGCGCAGGTCGAGCAGCGGCGAGTCGGAGCGCTGCAGCCGCAGCTGGTAGCCCACGAAGGCGACGACCAGGGCCGCACCGACGCCGATGAGGAACGGCGTCGAGCCGCTGTCGGTGCCGATCTTGCTGAGCCCGTAGACCAGCGTGCCGAACCCGGAGCCGGCGAGCACGACGCTGAGCCAGCTGACGGCGCTCCGTCGCGGCTCGCCGACGTTCTGGAGCAGGCGCAGCCCGCCGACGGTCACGAGCACGGCGATCGGCAGCACGACCGCGAAGATCAGCCGCCACGACCCGAGGTGCAGGATCACGCCGGAGACGGCGGGCCCCAGGGCGGGGGCGCACGACATCGCGAGCGTCACGTTGCCCATCACCCGGCCGCGGTCGTGGGCCGGGACGACGGTCATCAGCGTCGTCATCAGCAACGGCATCATCACCGCGGTGCCCGCGGCCTGGATCGCCCGGGCCACGATCAGCACCTCGAACGCCGGCGCGACGACGGCCAAGGACGTCCCGACGATGAACGTCGACATCGCGGTGGCGTACGCCGCCCGGGTGCTGACCCGCTGCAGGAACCAGCCGGTCACCGGGATGACCGCGGCCATCGTGAGCATGAACACCGTGGACAGCCACTGGGCGGTGCGCTCGGTGACCCCGAAGTCGACCATCATCCGCGGCAGCGCGTTGACGAGGATCGTCTCGTTGAGGATCACGACGAAGGTCGCGGCGACCAGCAGGGTGATCACCAGCGGCGTGCGGCGGGAGCCCGGGGCGAGCTCGTCCTCCAGCTCCGCGATCGTCTCGGTCGCTCGGTCCGGGGTGCTCTCCCCGGTCGTGGGCGCAGTCATCTCGAGTCCTCGGGTCGGGTCGGTCGGGCGTCGCCCTGACGGCGGTGCCGCTCTTCGTGAACACCACGAACGGGCGCTGCCGGATACGACAGTGCGCGGAGGCCGAACTCATCGCGGCCGCCGGACGCAACGTCGGACGGCCCCCGATGCTTCCCGACCGGACGACCTCGCGCGACCGATTTTTCGCGGGGTCTGCCGACCTCGTCAGCGGGTGAGCACGACCTTGCCGAACACCTCGCCGGCCGCCATCGCCGCGAAGCCCTCGCGGGCCTCGGTCATCGGCACCACGCGGTCGATCACCGGCCGCAGCCCGGTCGCGTCCAGCATGGTCACCAACGAGGCCAGCTCGTCGCGGGTGCCCATCGTGGAGCCGATGACGCTCAGCTGGAGGAAGAAGATCCGGGTGAGCTCGGCGTCGTCGAGCCGCGGACCGGACGTCGTGCCGCTGATGACGATCCGCCCGCCGGGGCGCAGCGACCGCACCGAGTGCGACCAGGTGGCACGGCCGACCGTCTCCATCACGGCGTCGACCTTGACCGGGAGCCGGGCGCCGGACTCGTAGACCTCGTGCGCCCCGAGCTCCAGTGCCTTGGCGCGCTTGCCCTCGTCGCGGCTCGTCGCGAGCACCCGCAGCCCGGCGGCGCGGCCGAGGGCGATCAGCGCGGTCGCCACGCCCCCGCCGGCACCCTGCACCAGGATGGTGTCGCCCGCCTTCAGCCCGCCCTGCGTGAACAGCATCCGGTAGGCGGTCAGCCACGCGGTCGGCAGGCAGGCGGCCTCCTCGAACGACAGCGAGGCCGGCTTGGGCACCACGTTGCCGCGGGGCACGACGACCCGGTCGGCGAAGGTGCCCTGGTGGCGCTCGGAGAGCAGCGAGCGGCGGGGGTCGAGGGTCTCGTCGCCCCGCCAGCCGGGATCGGAGACGACCGCGTGGACGACGACCTCGTTGCCGTCCTCGTCGAGGCCGGCCGCGTCGCAACCGAGGATCATCGGCAGCGCGTCCTCCTTCAAGCCCACCCCGCGCAGCGACCACAGGTCGTGGTGGTTGAGCGAGGCCGCCTTGACGGTGACGGTGGTCCACCCGTCCGGGGCCACCGGATCGGGCCGCTCCCCGACCACCAGGCCGGACAGCGGGTCGTCGGTGCTGAAGGACTCGGCGTAGACGGCGAACATGGGAGCCAACCTAGCGAGCCGGCCGCGACGCGCGGGAGAGCCCGGCGAGCAGGCGCATCCCGACCAGGTCGAGGCCGCGGGCGTGGTTGGCCAGCACCGCGACGGCGTCGCCGGTCTCGGGGACGATCGCGACGTACGACCGGAACCCACCGGTGCCGCCGTTGTGCCACTGCAGGCCGCCGTGGAGCATCCAGCCCAGGCCGGTGTCGCGGTGGTGCTCCTGCTGGGTGAGCCGGATCGCGTCGCCGAGGTCGCCGGTGGGCGGGTCGGCCTGGGCGCGCAGCCACAGCAGCTGGTCGTGCACCGTGGACCGGAGCGCACCCGCGCCGGGGAGCCCGACGAGCGGCCACGGCGCGGCCGGCGACCGGCGCCGGTGGTGGCCGGTCGCCAGGCGCGCTCGCTGGTCGGCGGTCAGCTGCTCGTCGGTCGCGGTGTCGGCCATGCCCAGCGGTCCGGCGATCCGGGTCCGCACCAGCTCGCCGTACGACGTCCCCGCGAGGCGCGCGAGCGCGAGGCCGAGCAGGCCCATCCCTGTGTTGGAGTAGCGGCTGCGGCCGGTGCCGGGGGTGCGCTTCAGCCGCGAGCCGCGCACGCCCGCCACGAGCGCCGCCTCGTCGACGCCGGCGTAGGGGTCGCGGCCGCGCAGCATCTCCACGGAGCCGCGCACCACCGGCACGAAGATCCGGGTCAGGCCGGAGGTGTGGGTCGCCAGGTGCTTCAGGGTGACGGGCACGCCGTCCCGCTCCAGCGGGGCGACCTCGGGCACCAGCTCGGCCACCGGCGTGTCCAGGTCCACCTCGCCGGCGACCACCGCGCAGGCCAGCAGCGTCGCCGTGAACGTCTTGGTCACCGACCCGATCTCGAAGAGCGTGCGCTGGTCGGGTGCGGGCCCGTCCGGCAGCCGGGTGTGACCGGCGCCGTGGACGAGGATCCGGCCCTGGCGGTCGACGTACCCGGCGGCGACTCCGGCCCGGCGCCGCGCCGCGCGGGAGACCGCCGCAGCGAGCCGGTCGGCCGTCGGGTCGCCGCCCGGCTCCTCGGTCATGCGCGGGCCACGCCGTCCTGACGGGCGGCCGTGGCGACCGCCGCGGCGACGGCCGGGCCGACGCGCGGGTCGAACGGAGAGGGGATCACCAGGTCCTCCCGCAGGTCCTCGCCGACCAGGCCGGCGAGGGCCTCGGCGGCCGCCACCTTCATCCGCTCGGTGATCGCGGTGGCGTGGACGTCGAAGGCACCGCGGAAGATGCCGGGGAAGGCCAGCACGTTGTTGATCTGGTTGGGGAAGTCGGAGCGGCCGGTGGCCACCACACGGGCGTGCCGGTGGGCGACGTCGGGGTGCACCTCGGGGTGGGGGTTGGCCATCGCGAAGATCACCGCGTCGTCGGCCATCGTCGCGACGACCTCCTCCGCGACGGTGCCGCCGGAGACACCGACGTAGACGTCCGCGCCGGCGAACGCGTCGGCGAGGCTGCCGGTGCGGCCGGTGCGGTCGGCCGTGAGCTCGGCGAGGGCCTTCTTGGCGGGGGGTCAGGTCGTGGCGCGTGGAGCTGACGACACCCTTGCGGTCGGTGACCACGAGGTCCTTCACGCCCGCCTCGAGCAGGATCTTGGCGATGGCGACGCCGGCCGCGCCGGCGCCGGAGACGACCACCCGCGTCGACTCGGCGGACCGGCCTGTGAGCCGGAGCGCGTTGACCAGCGCCGCCAGCGTCACCACGGCGGTGCCGTGCTGGTCGTCGTGGAAGACCGGGATGTCGAGGCGTTCCTTGAGCCGGTCCTCGATCTCGAAGCAGCGGGGCGCGGAGATGTCCTCGAGGTTGATGCCGCCGAAGCTCGGGGCGAGCCGCACCACGGTCTCGACGATCTCGTCGACGTCGGTGGTCGCGAGGCAGATCGGCACGCCGTCGACACCGCCGAACTGCTTGAACAGCACGGCCTTGCCCTCCATCACCGGCATCGCCGCGGCGGGCCCGATGTCGCCCAGCCCGAGCACCGCCGTCCCGTCGGTGACGATCGCGACGGTGTTGGGCACCCAGGTGTAGTGGCGGCTCAGCGTCGGGTCGGCGGCGATCGCCTCGCACACCTCGGCGACGCCTGGGGTGTAGGCGAGCGAGAGGTCGTCCGGGCCGGTCAGTGGCGCGGTCGGCCGGGTCTCCATCTTGCCGGCCAGGTGCAGGTCGAAGACCTGCTCACCAGCGCGGGGGTGCGGTCGGGGCTGGCCTGCCATGCCGGGCGATTCTTCCACAGCGGGCTCGCGTGCCGCCGCCTTCCGGGGTGGCGCTGGTCACACCGTCCGGCGACGCCGGACCGGTCGGATCCGCCGCCGCGGGCGCGGCCACAGCCGGGCGACGACCACCGCGAGGACGTCGCTCTCCGGCACGGCGCCGCGGTGCCGTGAGTCGGTGCTGGCCGCGGGCCGGTCGCCGAGCAGCCACCACCCCTCCGGCCGCCGTTCGTGGGCCCGCTTGACCGCGACGGTGCCGTCGGCGAACCGGGCCACCACGACCTCCCCGGCCGGGGCGGCCGGCCGTAGCGCACGAGCAGGCGGTCGCCGGGGTCCAGCGTCGGGCGCATCGACTCGCCGCGGACGACGGCCATGCCGAGCGGCAGCAACGGGCGGCGGACGGCCGTGACCGACCCGCGACCCTCGTTCCTCGGTGCACCCACGACGAGTAGTGTCGCAGTCAGGAGGAACCAGCTTCCTCGTCCGTCACGCGACTCAGAGAGGACCCGCATGTTCTCGCGTCTCTTCGCCCCCACCATCGAGGTCTCCGCGCACTGCGACCTGCCCTGCGGCGTCTACGACCCCGCGCAGGCCCGGATCGAGGCCGAGTCGGTCAAGGCCATCTGCCAGAAGGTGGCCGACAACGACGACCCCGACTTCCGCATCCGTGCGGCGATCATCAAGGAGCAGCGCTCCGACCTGGTCAAGCACCACCTCTGGGTGCTGTGGACCGACTACTTCAAGCCGCCGCACTTCGAGAAGTACCCGCAGCTCCACCAGCTGGTCAACGAGGCCACCAAGCTCGCCGGCGGCGGTGGCGGCACCAAGGCCGTCTTCGACGTCGAGGTCGCCGACCAGCTCCTGGCGAAGATCGACGAGATCGCGAAGATCTTCTGGGAGACGAAGCAGGGCTGAGCGGAGCGGCTGCGGGCCGACGGCCGTGAAGCAGCCGCGACCGCTGCGCCGCGGAGCTCGGCCCTGCCATCAGGACTGCAGGGCTGAGCGGAGCGGCTGCGGGCCGACGGCCGTGAAGCAGCCGCGACCTCTGCGCCGCGGAGCTCGGCCCTGCAATCCAGCACAGCAGGGCTGAGAAGCTCGGCGCTCCCGTCGGTGGCCGTGTCCCTCGTGGGGCACGGCCACTGCCGTCTGTGGGAGCCGGTGCTTCGTCTAGGCTGGCGACCGTCAGCGACCAGCAGGAGGATCTGCATGTCCGAGAGCAGCGCCACGGTCCGCACTCTGCGCGCCCGGTCCGACGTCGAGCTGCGGCTGCCGGCCGACGGGGCGTTCGCGTCGGTGCTGCGCACCCTGACCGCGAGCCTCGCCGCCCGCCTCGACTTCACGATGGACGACATCGAGGACCTGCGGATCGCGGTCAGCGAGGCGGTCGCGATGGTGCTGGCCGAGGCCGACCAGGGTGTCGACCTGGTCTGCGAGTTCCGGATGAACCCGGGTGAGCTCACCCTCCGCGTCGCCACCACCTCCTCCTCGCCGACCCCGCCCGACTACGAGAGCTTCGGCTGGCAGGTGCTCACGACCCTCACCAGCGACGCCCGGGTCGAGGCCGTCCCCGGCCGCTACGCCGTGTCGCTCACGCTGACCTCGTCGATCGACCCCGTCGCCGCCGACGGAGCCGGTCTCTGACATGACCTCGGTCAACTCCCGCGGTGGCGGGGCGCCACTCGATGCCGAGCTGCTCGAGCTGCTGGCCGACCCGCCCACCACCGAGGACGCCCGCAACCGCAACGCGGTGCTGTTCGCGATCCTCGACCGGCCGAGCATCTCCGAGGAGGAGCGCCGGACCGCGCGGGAGGAGCTGGTCGCCAACAACCTCCCGCTGGTGGAGCACTGCGCGCGCCGGTTCCGCAACCGGGGCGAGCCGTTCGAGGACCTGGTCCAGGTCGGCACGATCGGGCTGATCAAGGCGGTCGACCGGTTCGACATCGCGCGCGGCGTGGAGTTCTCGACCTATGCGACGCCGACGATCATCGGCGAGATCAAGCGGCACTTCCGGGACAAGGGCTGGGCGATCCGGGTGCCCCGCCGGCTCCAGGAGCTGCGGATGCAGATCGCGTCGGCGACCGCGGAGCTCACGCAGACGCTGGGCCGGTCCCCGACGCCGCGCGAGATCGCCGAGGCGGTCGGGTGCTCGGTCGAGGAGATCGTCGAGGGCATCGAGTCGAGCAACGCCTACGCGACGCTGTCGCTCGACGCGGGCGACGACTCCGAGGACGGCGGCCAGAGCATGCTCGACGCGATCGGGGTCGACGACGCCGGATTGGCGCACGTGGAGATCCGCGAGTCGGTGAAGCCGCTGCTCGAGAGCCTGCCGCCACGGGAGAAGAAGATCCTGCTGCTGCGGTTCTTCAAGAACATGACCCAGTCGCAGATCGCCGCCGAGATCGGCGTGTCGCAGATGCACGTCTCGCGCCTGCTCAGCCGCACGCTGGAGCAGCTCCGCACGTCGCTCGAGACCGACGCCTGACGCCTGCCTGGCCGACCGGCGCGTGCCGGACCGGCCGGTGCCGCTCAGGTCGGGTCGGGCTCGTCCGGCGGTCCCGGTGACAGGGCCGCGATCGAGTCGCGGTGCAGCAGCCCGACCAGCACCACCACGGCGGTCGCCGCGAGCAGCACGGCGACCAGCGTGTGCTCGCGGAGGTTCCAGGCGAGCCCCAGCCAGACCAGCTGGGTGAAGAGCGTCGGGCCGCGCGACCAGCCCGCCCGGCGGAACAGCCCGACGGCCGCGGCGAGCAGCACGACGCCGTACGCCGTGAAGAAGGCCGCCGTCGACAGCCCCAGGCCGAGCCGCTCCGTCGAGACGTTGGCGAGCTCCGCCACACCGAGCAGCGTGAGCACCGCGCCCTCGACGCCGACCAAGGAGGCGGCGACGGTCAGCGGCGGCGGGACCCGCCCGGGACTCGGTGCGTCGGACACGACCGGCAATCGTAGGTCTCGGATCGTCAGGACGGGGTACCGGCCCTGGGTTGTGACCCAACCGACCACCAGAAATCCTTGATTCGAAAGCCTTTCCTTGGAACCCTGGAGGGGCGATCGTGAAACCGTTCACTTTTGCGGTCCTTGTCGCGCCCGCAGGCCGGTGGGCGCAGCCACAGCCTGGTCACGGCCTGCACGCATCAGAAAGAGGGAATCCCCCACCCATGGATTGGCGTCACCGTTCCGCATGCCTCGACGAGGATCCGGAGCTGTTCTTCCCGATCGGCAACACCGGTCCGGCCATCCTCCAGATCGAGGAGGCCAAGCAGGTGTGCCGTCGCTGCGAGGTGCGCGAGCAGTGTCTCGCGTGGGCTCTCGAGGCGGGGCAGGACCACGGCGTCTGGGGAGGCCTGAGCGAGGACGAGCGGCGCGCGCTGAAGCGGCGCAACGCCCGGGCCCGCGTCCGCACCAACGTCTGAGAGCGCACTCGCAGCGTCCGTTCGAGCGGTCGTGACCCGTCCGGCCACCTCCCGTCACTCCGGTCTCAGTCCGGCCCGTCCAGCGGCAGCGAGACGTCGGCCCGGGTGCCGCCCAGCGGCGACCGGCCGAGCTGCAGGTGGCCACCGAGCTCGGACTCGACGAGGGTCTTGACGATGGACAGCCCCAGGCTGGGTGAGCTGTCGAGCTCGAACCCCTCGGGCAGCCCCGAGCCGTCGTCGTCGACCACCACGGCCAACCGGCCGCCGTGCCGCTCGACCCGCAGCACGATCTCCCCCTCCCGGCCGCCGTCGCCGGGGTAGCCGTGCTCGACCGCGTTCTGCAGCAGCTCGGTGACCACCATCGCCAGCGCGGTGGCCTGGTCGGACTGCAGGAGCCCGAACCGTCCCTCGCGGCGCACCCGCACCGGCGCCAGCCCGACGTCGGTCACCAGCCGCGCGAGCCGGTCGGCGATGTCGTCGAAGTCGACCGTCTCCTCGACCGCCTGGCTGAGGGTCTCGTGGACGATCGCGATCGATCCGACCCGGCGAACCGCCTCCTCCAGCGCGGTCGTCGCCTCCGGCGAGTCGATCCGGCGCGCCTGCAGCCGGAGCAGGGCCGCGACCGTCTGCAGGTTGTTCTTCACCCGGTGGTGGATCTCGCGGATCGTCGCGTCCTTGGTGACCAGCTCCCGGTCGCGACGCCGCAGCTCGGTGACGTCGCGGAGCAGGATCAGGCCGCCGATGTGGTGGCCCTCGGGCCGGAGCGGGATCGAGCGCACGATGAGGGCCACGTCGCCCGAGCCGATCTCGGTGTCGCGGTGGGCGCGGGCGCCCAGCACCGCGCTCAGCGTCTCCTCGTCGGGCCGCTTGCGCGGCGGCACCAGCTCGCGGGTCAGGTCGGCGACGACGTGGCCGGCGAGGTCGCCGGTGAGGCCGAGCTTGCGGTAGACCGACAGCGCGTTGGGGCTGGCGTAGACCACCCGGCCGGCGGCGTCGACGCGCAGGAAGCCGTCGCCGACCCGCGGGGAGTCGGCGTGGTCGCTGCGCTGCCCGGGCTCCGGGAAGTGGCCCGAGGCGATCATCTTGGTCAGGTCCCCGGCGGTCTGCAGGTAGGAGATCTCGAGCCGGCTCGGCGTCCGCACCCCGAGCAGGTTGGTGTTGCGGGCGACCACCGCGATCACCCGGTCGCCGCGGCGGACCGGGATCGCCTCGACCCGCACCGGCACCTCGTCGCGCCACTCCGGGTCTCCCTCGCGCGCGATCCGGCCCTGCGCGAACGCGGCGTCGACGAGGGGCCGCTTGCCCGTGGGCACGAACGTGCCGACCACGTCGTCGACGTACGCCGTCGGTCCGGTGGTCGGCCGCATCTGGCCGCCGGCCCAGAACCCGGCGCCCTCCCGGTCGGGCAGCCACAGCACGAGGTCGGCGAAGGAGAGGTCGGCGATGATCTGCCAGTCGGCCAGCAGCAGCTGGAGCCAGACGACGTCGTCCGCGTCGAGATCGGTGTGGCGCCGGACGACGGTGGACAGGGACGGCACGGGTTCACGGTAGTGGGCGGCGCCAGGTTTGGCAGGATGAGCCCATGCGCCCTCCGGTCGACTGGCACCACGTGTCCGCCGCCGGCTTCGAGGTGCCCCGGGACCGGCCGCTGTCCGACCTCACCGCCGAGCTCACCGAGCTCCTCGGCAGCCCCGACCCCAAGCTGCGCGACGAGGTCGCGCTCGAGGTCATCTGCACCTGGGTCGAGCGCGGCGTCTACGACGACCTGCTGCCGGGCCTCGGCGACGGCATCGCGACCGGGCTGCTCACCGGCATCGGCGAGTCGGGCACCGACACCGTGTTCCGCCGCAGCTTCTCCGCGCTGGTGCTGGCCGACATCATCGCCCGCGACGCCCGGCGGCCGCTGGTGCCCCGGGGCAAGGTCCTGGAGTGGGGCGACCGGCTCGCCACCTGGTTCCTCGCCGAGCGCGACGAGCGGGGGTTCGTGCCCGGGAAGGGCTGGGCGCACGCCATCGCCCACGGCGCCGACGCGCTCGGTGCGCTGGCCCGGTCGCAGCACTGCGGGGCGGGCGAGCTGCTCGTCGTCCTCGACGTGATCGGTGAGCGGGTGCTCCGCGTGCCCGACCGGGTCTGGACCGCCGGCGAGCCGGACCGGCTCGCCCTGACCGCGCTGCAGGTGCTGCGCCGCGGGCTGGTGCCGCAGGACCTGGTCGAGCCGTGGCTGGAGCGCATCGGCGACGCGGCCCGCCGGCGGCCGACGCCGCCCGGGGAGCGCGACGTCTACGTGCACACCGGCAACCCGGCGGCGTTCCTCCGCTCGCTCTACCTCCAGGTCGCGCTCGGCCCCGAGCAGCCGCCGGACCGGTCCGACCTGCTGCTGACCCTGGTCACCCACCTGCGCCGCGCCCACCCGGCGTACCTCGGCCCGTCCCACCACCGCGCCGACCCACCGCCCCAGCACTGACCGATCTCGGTACGGTGCCCTCATGACCTCGACCGACGAGTCCCCCGCCGGCACCGCGACCGAGCTCTCCGGCCACGCCGGCGAGCTCGCGGTGGCCGTCGCCCGTGCCCACGGCGTGGAGACGATGTTCACGCTCTCGGGGGCGCACGTGTTCCCCGATGTACGACGGCGCGGTGAAGGCCGACCCGCCGATGCGGCTGCTCGACGTCCGGCACGAGCAGACCGCGGCGTTCGCGGCGGAGGCGACCGGCAAGCTCACCCGCGTCCCCGGCCTCGCGGTGCTCACCGCCGGTCCCGGCGTGACCAACGGCGCGAGCGCCCTGGCCCAGGCGAGGTTCGCCGGCTCCCCGATGGTGGTCGTCGGCGGCCGCGCTCCCAACAACCGCTGGGGCGCCGGCGCGTTGCAGGAGATCGACCACCTGCCGATCGTCGAGACCATCACCAAGCTCGCCCGGACGCTGCCGACCGCCGGCGACGTCGCCGCCGGGTTCGACGAGGCGTTCCTCGCCGCCCGGTCGTCGCACCGTGGCCCGGCGTACGTCGACGTCCCGATGGACGAGTTCTTCAACCAGGGCACCGGCCGGGTGCCGACGGTCGGCGCCGCTGCGGGACGCGGCGCGGAGCCCGACTCCGATGCGCTCGAGCGGATCGCCGGCCTGCTCGCCGCCGCCCGGCAGCCGGTGATGATCCTCGGCACCGACGTCTGGGCCGACCGCGCCGAGGAGGCCGCGCTGCGCTTCGTCGAGACCGCCGGCGTGCCCGCGATCACCAACGGCATGGGCCGCGGCGTCGTGCCCGGCGGCCATCCGCTGCTGGTCACCAAGGCCCGCAGCGCCGCGCTCGGCGGGGCCGACCTGGTGGTCGTGGTCGGCACGCCCCTGGACTTCCGGCTCGGCTACGGGGTGTTCGGCGGCAAGGACGGTGCGGAGCCGGCGAAGGTCGTCCACGTCGCCGACGCCGCCGACCAGGTCTCGACCCACGCCGCCCTCGCGGGCGCCGTCTCCGGCGACCTGACGTCGGTGTTCGACGGCCTGCTCGCCGCCCTGGACCGCGGCAGCCGACCCGACTGGTCGGCCTGGGTCTCCGGGCTGCAGGACACGGTCGCCGCCGCCACCGCCCGCGACCGCGAGCTGCTCGGCGCCGAGGCCGACCCCGTCCACCCCGCCCGGATCTACGGCGAGCTGGTCCCCCGTCTGGCCGACGACGCGGTCGTCATCGGCGACGGCGGCGACTTCGTCTCCTTCGCCGGCAAGTACGTCGAGCCGCGGCGCCCCGGCTGCTGGCTCGACCCCGGTCCCTACGGCTGCCTGGGCGCCGGCCTGGGCGCCGCGATCGCCGCCCGGATCGCGCGTCCGTCCTCACAGGTGGTGCTGCTGCTCGGCGACGGCGCCGCCGGGTTCTCGCTGATGGACGTCGACACCCTCGTGCGGCACCGGCTGCCGGTCGTGATGGTCATGGGCAACAACTCCGCGTGGGGCCTGGAGAAGGGTCCGATGCAGATGCTCTACGGCTACGACGTCGCGGCCGACCTCGCGCCCCCGCACCGCCTACGACGAGGTCGTCAAGGCGCTCGGCGGCGCCGGCGAGACCGTGACCGACCCCCCGCCAGATCGGGCCGGCGCTCGACCGGGCGTTCGCCGCGGGGACGCCGTACCTCGTCAACGTGATCACCGACGTCGACGCGGCCTACCCGCGCAACACGTTCGGCATCTGAGGCGCGGCGCCGATGACCCAGACCCCCTCGACCGAGGCGGCCCTCGAGTTCACCGTCACCGACGCCGACACCGCGGTCGCGGTCGGCTCCGGCAGCCTCCCGGTGCTGGGCACGCCGCGGCTGCTGGCGTGGTGCGAGGCGGCCACCTGCGCGGCGATCGACCCGGTCCTCGCCGACGGCGAGACCAGCGTCGGCACCCGGGTGCAGCTCGAGCACCTCGCGCCGAGCGCGGTCGGGCAGCGGGTCGAGGTGACCGCACGACTGGCGTACGCCGACGGCCGGCTGCGCCGGTTCTCCGTCGCCGCCCGCAACCTCGGCCCCGACGGGCCCGGCGCGCTCGTCGGCAGCGGGGGAGGTCACCCGGGTCGTCGTCGACGCCGCTCGCTTCCTGGGCCGGATTTCGGGTTGACCCGGCCGACCTGAGAGACTGTCCTGTCTCTCGACTTCCAGGAGGAACCATGGGCAAGACCGGCCGCAAGCGCCGCGCGCGCCGCAAGAAGGGCGCCAACCACGGCAAGCGCCCCAACAGCTGAGCACGGCTGTGACCGAGCCCCCGGACCACTGGTCGCGGGGGCTCGCTCGTCTCCTGAGGACTCCGCCCTCGGCGGGCGCCGGGGCTCAGCCCTCGGTGATCCGGACCTGCACCGCCTGGATCTGCACCCGGACCTTCTCCCGCAGGTCGGCCGGCGCCTTCTCCGAGCAGGAGCGGGCGACGAGCGCCTTCACGGTGCGCTGCAGGTCGTAGCGCTCCAGGCAGGGGTTGCAGCCCTCGAGGTGGGCGCGGACGACCGCACACTCCCCCTCCTCGAGCTCGTTGTCGATCAGCCGGACGATGCGCTCGAGGAAGTCGACGCACTCCTCGTCGGTGTGCTGGCCGGGACGGCCGTGCTCGTGGCTCATCAGCGGCCTCCCTCGACGGGCGCGTCGCCGCCGGAGCGGACGTAGTCGGAGAGCATGTCGCGCAGCTGGCGCCGGCCGCGGTGGAGCCGGGACATCACCGTCCCGATCGGCGTTTCCATGATCTCGGCGATCTCCTTGTAGGCGAATCCCTCGACGTCGGCGAGGTAGACCGCCAGCCGGAACTCCTCCGGGAGCCGCTGGAGGGCGTCCTTGACCTGGCTGTCGGGAAGGTGCTCGAGCGCCTCCATCTCCGCCGACTTCAGCCCGCTCGACGTGTGCGACTCCGCGCGGGCGAGCTGCCAGTCCTCCACGTCCCCGGAGTCGGTGCTCAGGGACTGCTGCGGCTGGCGCTGCTTCTTCCGGTAGGTGTTGATGAAGGTGTTGGTGAGGATCCGGTAGAGCCAGGCCTTGAGGTTGGTGCCCGGCTTGAACTGGTGGAAGGCCGAGTAGGCCTTCGCGAAGGTCTCCTGCACCAGGTCCTCCGCGTCCGCGGGGTTGCGGGTCATCCGCATCGCCGCGGAGTAGAGCTGGTCGAGGAACGGCAGCGCGTCGCGCTCGAACCGCGCCGCCCGCTCCTCGGGCGTCTCGGTCGCGAGGTCGACGGGCTCGTCGGCAGCTGCCAGGTCGAGGTCGGAGGTCTCTGTCATCGCCTCCCAGCCTACGTCGACCCGCTCGGGGCGTTCGAGGACGGCGTTCATGTCCTCCACAACCGCGCGCCCGGCGTCCTCATTCCCGGGCCGGCGGGATCGGCGGGCACCGGTCGCGGTCAGCCCGCGACCTCGCGGACGACCCACTCGAGCGTGCACTCGACGACGATCTCCATCGCCTCGTCCTGGCTGATCGAGGCCCGCTTCGGCACCGCCAGGCCGTGGTCGGCGTCCGGCACCACGGCGAGGTCGACGTGGGACAGGTCGGGGAGCTCCTCCGGTCGCCCCATCGGGTCGTTCGCACCCTGCACGACCAGCGTCGGCACCCGGGTCTCCTCGAGCTCGGCGAGCCGCGACCTCTCCGGCCTCCCCGGCGGGTGCAGCGGGAACGAGAGGGGCCAGGCAGCCGGTCGCGCCCAGCGCCTTGGCACACCGGGCGCCCGAGCGGGCACCCGCCGAGCGGCCGCCCACCACCAGGGGCGTGCGCACCCGGATCGTGTCGGCCGCCGCGCGGAGCCCGGCGTCGAGCGTCGGCGGCGGTGTGGCGATCCGCCGTCCGGCCCGCCGCCACGGCTGCTCGAAGAGCATGACGGTGACCCCCTGCCGGGGCAGGGTCTGCGCCAGCGCCACCAGGTCCCGCGCCTCGATCCCACCGCCGGCCCCGTGGCTGAGCAGCAGGGTTGCGATCGGGCGCCGGGCCCGGTGGGTGACCAGCCGCCCCTCGCCGACGGGCGTGGGGACGAGCCGCTCCTCGGACGTCACCGGACGTGCCCCTCCGCCGCCAGGAGCGTCTCCTCGAACGGCACGGGCTCGACCAGCTCGGGGCCGTTGTTCCGCACGTTGCCGACGGCGCGGGCGACGGGAAAGGCCTCGAGCCCGGTCTCCTGCGCCGGCACCAGCAGGTCGAGCAGCCGGTCCTTCGGGGTCTGCGGGTCGAGCCACGCCGAGCGGCGCTCGGGCGTCACCAGGAGCGGCATCCGGTCGTGGATCCGGCCCAGGTGGTCGGGAGCGTCGGTCGTCAGCACCGTGCACGTCCAGCGCCACCGCTCCGGGTCGTCGTCGGACCGGGTGGGGTCCTTCCACAGCTCGTAGAGCCCCGCCATCGCCAGGACCGACCCGTCCTTGGGCCGGATGAAGAACGGCTGTTTGGCCGGCTTGCCCTTCTCCTTCTGCTGCGTGGGATACCACTCGTAGTAGCCGTCGGCCGGGAGCAGGCAGCGCCGCGCGGCGAACGCGCGGCGGAACGCCGGCTTCTCCGCGACCGTCTCCATCCGCGCGTTGATCATCCGGCTGCCGATCGAGGGGTCCTTGGCCCAGAACGGCACCAGCCCCCACCGCAGCACGCGGAGCTGGCGCACCGGCTCCGGCTCGCCCGTCCCCTCACCGGGCTCCCCCTCCCGGTCCGCCGGGGGCCGCTCGAGGACGGCGTACACCTCCTTGGTGGGCGCCACGTTGTAGTCGGGGTCGAGCACCTTGTCGAGGCGCGGGTCGATGACCTCGAACTCCTCCGCCAGGTCGTCCGGGCTCCTGCTCGAGGCATAGCGACCGCACATGGCGACAGCGTATCCGCGGCGACGGGCGCTGGTTGGCCGCGACGCTTTGGGGTAGCAAGGAGGTATGTCCCTCACCAGACTGATCGCCCGCCCCCTCCTGGCCTCGGCCTTCGTGGTGACCGGGGTCCACGCGCTCCGCAACGCGGCCGCGCTCGCGCCGCAGGCACAGCCCGTCACCGACCGCATCGCGCCGCTCGCCGAGAAGGCCGTGCACCAGGCGGCACCGGACGCGTCGGTCCCCAAGGACCCGACGACGTGGGTGCGGGTCATCGGCGGCGTGCAGGTCGCCGCCGGTGCCGCGCTCGGCCTCGGGAAGTTCCCGCGACTCTCCGCGGTCGCGCTCGCCGCGACGCTGGTGCCGAGCACCGCCGCGACGCACCGGTTCTGGGAGGAGACCGACAAGGAGCGGCGGGAGCAGCAGATGCAGCAGTTCTTCAAGGACGCCTCGCTGCTCGGCGCCCTGGTGATCGCCGCCGGCGACACCGAGGGCCGGCCCGGGCTGGCGTGGCGCGCCCGCCGCGCGGCGAAGGACGCCCGCCGCGAGGCCGGGCACCTCGCCTCCTCCGCGCGCCGCGAGGCCAAGCTCGTCAAGGCGGAGCTCACCTGACGGCTCACCTGAGGGTCGAGCCGGGAGCGGACCGGCCGCGGTCTCCTAGACTGCGGCCGTCATGAACAGCGCTCCCGCCTCCGTCGCCCCCACCCCGCTCCCCGACCCCTGGCCGGCGCCGGTGGCGAGCGGACCGGTCGACGCGGTCGTCACGCTGCCGGGCAGCAAGTCCCCTGACCAACCGCGCGCTCGTGCTCGCCGCGCTGGCCGACGGGCCGTCAGTCGTACGACGCGCGCTGCGCTCGCGCGACACCCTGCTGATGGCGCAGGCGCTCACGGCGCTCGGGGCGCCAGTCGACACCTCCGGTCCCGACTGGGCGGTGACGCCGCTCGACCGGGACGCCGCAGCGGTCACCGCAGCCGTGGACTGCGGGCTGGCGGGCACGGTGATGCGGTTCGTGCCGCCGGTGGCCGGCCTGGTGCGCGGCTCGGTCGCGTTCGACGGCGACCCGCACATGCGCAACCGACCCGTCGGCGAGGTGCTGGGCGCGCTGCGCACGCTCGGCGTACGGGTCGACGACGGTGCTCGGGGCTCGCTGCCGTTCGTCGTCGCGGGTGACGGCCGGGTGCCGGGCGGCCGGGTGGTGGTCGACGCCTCCGCCTCGTCGCAGTTCGTGTCCGCACTCCTGCTCGCCGGCGCCCGGTTCGACCAGGGCGTCGACGTGCGCCACGACGGCAAGCCGATCCCCTCGCTCCCCACGTGGAGATGACGGTGGCGATGCTGCGCGACCGGGGGGTGACGGTCGACGACGCCGACGCGAACCGGTGGGCGGTCGCCCCCGGCCCGGTCGCGGCGTACGACGAGGCGATCGAGCCCGACCTCTCCAACGCGGCGCCGTTCCTCGCCCTGGCCGCGGTCAGTGGCGGCTCCGTGACGGTGCGCGACTGGCCCGAGGCGACCACCCAGGCCGGCGACGCGCTCCGCGACCTGCTCGCGCAGATGGGCTGCTCGGTCGAGCGGGTGGCCGACGGACTTCGGGTGACCGGCCCCGACGGCGGGTGGCGGGGGTTGCAGGGCCTCGACGCCGACCTGCACGACGTCGGTGAGCTCGCGCCGGCCGTCGCCGCGCTCTGCGCGCTCGCCCAGACCCCCACCTACCTGCGGGGGATCGCCCACATCCGCGGCCACGAGACCGACCGGCTGGCGGCCCTCGCCACCGAGCTCGGCCGGCTCGGCGCCGACGTGACCGAGCACCCCGACGGGCTCTCGATCCGTCCCTCATCGCTGCGCGGCGGCGTGTTCCGCACCTACGCCGACCACCGGATGGCGCACGCCGGCGTGGTCGTCGGCGCCGCCGTGCCCGGCGTGCTCGTCGAGGACGTCGCCACCACCGGCAAGACGTTCCCCGACTTCGCCGGCTTCTGGTCGCGCCTGATGTGACGGACGCGCGGCGATGACGGGGCGGTACACCGAGCACGACGTCGAGCACTACGAGCGACCGCGCCGGCGCACCCGTCCCCGCACGAAGGAGCGCCCGACCTACGACGACGCCGTCGACGGTGTCGTCGTCACGGTCGACCGCGGCCGCTACACCCTCCTCGTCGGCGACCGGACCGTCACCGCGGTGAAGGCCCGGCCGCTCGGGCGCAAGGGGGTCGTGGTGGGCGACCGGGTGCGGGTCGTGGGCGACGTCACCGGCGACCCCGGCTCACTCGCCCGCATCGTCGAGGTCGAGGAGCGCAGCACCGTGCTGCGTCGTACGGCCGACGACGACGACCCCGTCGAGCGGGTGGTGGTCGCGAACGCCACCCAGCTGGTCGTCGTGACGGCGCTGGCCGACCCCGAGCCGCGGCCGCGGCTGATCGACCGGGCGCTCGTGGCGGCGTTCGACGCCGGGCTGGCGCCCCTGCTGTGCCTCACCAAGGCCGACCTGCGCGACCCGGAGACGCTGCTGTCGACGTACTCCTCGCTCGGCGTGCCCTGGGTCGTCACCCACCGCGACGCCGACCACCGGATCGTCGGCCTCGACGACCTCCGCGACCGGCTCCGCGGCCACGTCAGCGTGCTCCTCGGCCACAGCGGCGTCGGCAAGTCCACGCTCGTCAACGCGCTCGTCCCCGACGCCGGCCGCGAGACCGGTGTGGTCAACGCCGTCACCGGCCGTGGCCGGCACACGTCGACGTCGGCGGTGATGCTGCCGATGCCCGGTGGGGGCGGTGAGAGCGGGGTCGGTCGGAGTGAGGCCGGTGCGGGCGGGGCCGGTGCGGCGGCGCCGCGCTCGTGGATCGTCGACACCCCCGGGATCCGCTCCTTCGGCCTCGCCCACGTGCAGCCCGAGCACCTGATCGAGGCCTTCCCCGACCTCGACGAGATGACCGAGGACTGCCCCCGCGGCTGCACCCACGCCGACGACGAGCCGGAGTGCGGGCTCGACGAGGCCCTCGCCGCCGGCACCGCCGACCCCGACCGGGTCGCGTCCTTCCGGCGGCTGCTCGCCGCCCGGTCGGTGACGGAGTACTGAGGGGCGGTCGGCGCCACCGCTCCGACTGCGGCGCGGCCCCCGGCTGGTGCCGCGCGTCTCGGCTGCCGCGCGTCCCGGCTGCCGCGCGTCCCGGCTGCCGCAGATTCATCAAGGTATGTCGACGAACCTGCGCCTCCCACGGTGGGTACGCCATGGGAAGCGCGGACTGGCCGACATACCGTGATGAATCTGCGGCGCGTGGTGCGTGGGCTTCGACCGGCCCGGCAACCGTCCACAGGCCCCTTGCCGCGGGCCGGCTGTCCACAGCGCACGACCCGACCGTGTGCGGTTGCGGCCGGTGCGCGCGAGCGTCGTCGGCATGGACGTGATGCGAGCACTGACCCGCGAGTGCGGGTTCTTCACCCGGGCCGAGGCACGAGCGGCCGGCTACGACGACCGCGACATCGCGCGGAAGGTCCGGCAGGGCGAGTGGACCAGGTTCCGCCGGGGGTTCTACGCCCTGACGGCGGAGTGGACAGCGCTCACCCCGGTGGGCCAGCACAAGGTGCGGAGCCGCGCCGTGCTCCGGTCGCTGGGTGACTCGGTGGCGCTGAGCCACGTCTCCGGGGTGATCTGCCACGGCATCGACGTCTGGGGGATCCCGCTCGACCGGGTGCACGTCACCCGGCTCGACGGAGGTGCCGGCCGGGTCGAGGGTGACGTCGTCCACCACGAGGGGGTGGTGGTGGACGACGACCTGCTCGAGGTCGACGGCCAGCTCGTGCTCAGGCCGGAGCGGTGCGTGCTCGAGGCCGGGTCGCGGGCGACGAACGAGGTGGCGCTGTGCCTCCTCGACGGCGGCCTCCGCATCGGCGCGTTCGACCAGGACCGGCTGGAGGCGTGCTTCAGCGTGCTCCAGGCCTGGCCGTTCATGCGGCACCTGTGGATCCCCGTGCGGATGGCCGACGGCCGGTCCGGGTCGATCGGCGAGTCGCGCGGCAGGTGGGGCTTCAAGGGCATCGGGATCCCCTGCCCGGAGCTACAGCACGAGGTGCGCGACGCCGACGGCACGCTGATCGGCATCAGCGACTGGTGGTGGGAGCGGTTCGGGCTGCTCGGCGAGTTCGACGGCCGGGTGAAGTACGGTCGGCTCCTCCAGCCGGGCCAGGACCCCGGCGACGCGGTGTTCCAGGAGAAGGTCCGCGAGGACGCCATGCGCGAGGCCAGGGGAGCCCGGATGATCCGGTTCGTGTGGAGCGACTACGACGACCCTGCCCTGATGCGGCAGCGGTTCGACCGGCTGATCCGCCGGGCGGGCTGAGCCACGGGGCGGCTCGGCCTCGGGGCGGCTCGGCCTCGGCAGCCGCAGGTTCATCAAGGTATGTAGGCGAGTCCTCGCCTCCCACGGCGTACCCACCGTGGGAGGCGCAGGTTCACCGACATACCTTGATGAATCTGCGCCTCCTGTGCCGCCGCGAGTCCACCACCCCCGGCGACCCGCCTCACCCGCTGATCCCGTACCACGCGATCTGCGCCCCCGCGTCCCCGGTCAGCACGGCGTAGACCAGCGTCAGCACCGCCAGTGCGGCGAGTGCGATCGCGAGCACGACCTGTGCGACGCCGCGCCGGCGGTGCAGTGCGGCGGCGAGCACGGCGACCGCTCCGAACGCGGTGGTCGCCCACCGGAGGATGTTCGCCCGGCTCTCGTGGGTCTCCAGCAGCTCGGCGAGGGGACCGCCGTACTGGTTGGCCTCCTCGAGCTGTTCGCCGGAGAGGTACGCCGTCCACACCGCCAGCACCACGACCACCGCGGCCACGGCGACCGGCCAGCGCAACCCGTCGCGCCACCGCCCCGGAACGGCGTAGACCACGGCGGCCACGGCGGTCAGCGGCGTCAGCACGACCGCGGCGTGGACGACGAGGGCGTGGAGGGGCAGCCCGTTGATCTCCATGGTTGAATCCTGCACGACCTCGGTCCGCGGCAACAGTCCCTCCACGTCCTCGCGGGCGGGGCGCCGTAGGGTGCCCTTGTGGCGACCGACTACACCGACGACCTCCGGCTGGCGCACCTGCTGGCCGACGACGCGGACTCGCTCACCCAGGCCCGGTTCCGCGCGCTCGACCTGCACGTGATGAGCAAGCCGGACCTGACGCCGGTGACCGACGCCGACCAGGCGGTCGAGGAGTCGATCCGGCGCACGCTCTCCCGGGTCCGCAGCAGGGACGCGATCACCGGCGAGGAGCAGGGCACGTCGGGGCACTCGCAGCGCCGGTGGATCGTCGACCCGATCGACGGCACCAAGAACTTCGTGCGCGGCGTCCCCGTCTGGGCGACGCTCATCGCGCTCGCCGTCGACGACGAGGTGGTGCTCGGGGTCGTGTCGGCGCCGCAGCTGCAGCGCCGCTGGTGGGCGTCCGCCGGCTCCGGCGCGTGGACCGGCAAGTCGCTGATGAAGGCGACCCGCTGCGAAGTCTCCGACATCCGCCGCCTCGAGGACGCGTCGCTCTCCTACTCCTCGCTGCACGGCTGGGAGGAGCGGGGCCTCGGCGACGACTTCCTGGCGCTGATGCGGCGGGTGTGGCGAACCCGCGCCTACGGCGACTTCTGGTCTTACATGCTGCTCGCCGAGGGGGCCGTCGACGTCGCGGCGGAGCCGGAGCTCCACGTCTACGACATGGCCGCGCTCGACATCATCGTGCGCGAGGCCGGCGGGCGGTTCACCTCGCTCGACGGCAGCGACGGTCCGTGGGGAGGCAACGCGCTGGCGAGCAACGGCCACCTGCACGAGGCCGCCCTGTCGTTCCTCGGCACCCTTCCCGGCGGGGAGGACGACCCCGACTGGCCCACGAGCGGCCCCGGCACGGTCTCCGACCTGCGGCAGCGCCGCCGCGGCACGGACCTCGCCGACGGCGACACCGGCACGGAGTCCACAGACGGCTCGGACGCCTAGTCGGCGCGGCTGCGACTGAGTAGCCTCCGTCCCATGCGCATCGCAGAGGTCCTCCAGGCCAAGCAGATCCGGGACGTCGTCACGATCTCCCCTGACGCCGGCGTGCGCGAGCTGATCGCGACCCTGGCCGAGCACGAGATCGGCGCCCTCGTCGTGAGTGCCGACGGCAGCTCGCTCGACGGCATCGTGAGCGAGCGCGACGTGGTGCGCCACCTCCACCACGACGGCACCGTCGTCAACAACACGGTGGGCGCGATCATGACGCCGGTCTCGGAGATCACCACCTGCTCCCCCCACCGACGGGCTCGACGAGGTCATGCACCAGATGACGACGGGTCGCTTCCGCCACATCCCGGTCTGCGACGAGGACCGGCTGGTCGGCCTGGTGAGCATCGGCGACCTGGTCAAGCACAAGATCGACCAGCTGCAGTTCGAGCGCGACCAGCTCGACGAGTACGTCCACCAGGGCTGACGGCGTACGGCGGCCGCCGGACCGCGATCTGCACAGAACCTCCACGAGTCGTCCCCGGTCCCGCCCGGTCGCCACTCCTACGCTGCCTGCATGAGCACGCAGCGCCGGGTCCTCGTGGTGGAGGACGAGCCCGTCATCCACCAGACAGTGGCCGACCGCCTCGCCGCGGAGGGCTACGACGTGGTCAGCGCGTACGACGGCCCCGCCGCGGTGGAGGCCTTCGCACGGCACGCGCCCGACCTGGTGCTGCTCGACGTCATGCTGCCCGGCTTCGACGGCTACGAGGTGTGCCGCCGGATCCAGGCCGAGCGGCCGGTGCCGGTGCTGATGCTCACCGCGCGGGACGAGGAGACCGACGTCCTCGTCGGCCTCGGCGTCGGTGCGGACGACTACCTCACCAAGCCGTTCCGGATGCGCGAGCTGACCGCTCGCGTGGCGGCGCTGCTGCGCCGCGTCGAGCGGGCCGCCGAGCTGGCCGGGCGGCGCCCGATCGAGGTCGGCGGGTTGCGGATCGACAACGCCGCGCGGCGGGTGTGGCGCGACGGCGAGGAGGTGCGGCTCACGCCCACCGAGTTCGACCTGCTCGCCTGCCTCGCCGCCGACCCGGGAGCCGTCGTCACCCGCGAGCGGCTGCTCGCCGACGTGTGGGGATGGCCGGGTGCGTCGGGCACGCGCACGGTCGACAGCCATGTCAAGGGCCTGCGGGCCAAGATCGGCGCCGACCGGGTGCGCACCGTCCACGGTGTCGGCTACGCCCTCGAGCCGGACGGGGGCGGCATGACGCCGCTCGCGCGGGTCCGCTCCCTCAAGGTCAAGCTCGGGCTGCTGGTCGCCGCCAGCGTCGCCGTCGCCGCGGTGGTCGCCAGCGTCGGCCGCGCCGGCGGCGTGCCTGCCCTGCTCAGCATCCCGGTCACCATCGTGGTGGCCCTCGCGGTGACGCAGCTGCTGGCGGTGGGGATGGTGGCCCCGCTGCGCGAGATGACCGCCGCCGCGCGGCGGATGGCGCGCGGCGACTACGCGGTCCGGGTCACCGACACCTCGACCGACGAGGTCGGCGAGCTGGCCCGCGCCTTCAACCGGATGGCGCGCGACCTCGCCACCGTCGACCAGCAGCGCCGCGACCTGGTCGCCAACGTCAGCCACGAGCTGCGCACACCGCTGGCCGGCCTGCGGGCGGTGCTCGAGAACCTCGCCGACGGCGTCGGGCCCCGCGACCCGGCCGCGCTCGAGGCCGCGCTGGGCCAGGCCGAGCGGCTGAGCGACCTGGTCGAGGACCTGCTCGACCTGGCGCGCGTCGACGCCGGCCGCGCCGCCCTGGTCCCGCGGGACGTCGACCTCGCGTCCCCTCCTCGAGGCGGCGGTCGAGGAGGCCCGGGTCTCGGTCCGCCCGGTGACCTACGACGTCCAGGTGCCCGCCGGCCTCGTGGTGCGCGCCGACCCGGCGCGGCTGCGGCAGCTGGTCGCCAACCTGCTCGACAACGCCGCTCGGCACAGCCCGGCCGGCGGCACGGTCGCGGTCTCCGCGACCGCCGACGAGCACCGCTACCGGCTCGAGGTCCGTGACCAGGGCACGGGCGTCGCGCCGCAGGACCGCGAGCGGGTGTTCGAGCCCTTCGGCACGCTCAACGCGACCGACGGCGGTGGCGGCACCGGTCTCGGCCTGGCGATCGCCCGCTGGGTCACCGACCTGCACGGCGGCATCATCCGGTTCGTCGACCCGGAGCCCGGCACGACCGGCGCCCGGGTGTGGGTCGACCTCCCACTGCGTCCACCCGACCGGCCGGCGCCGGCGGCACCGGTGACGACGCCGACCGTCGCTCCCCCGACCGCCGCTCCCCCGTCAGCTCCACCACCGACGACCGCGGTGCCCTCCGGCGCGCCGCGAGCGGTCGCCGTACCAGCGCGGCCGCTGCTCGACGACCTGTTCGGCGGCTTCTGGCCCGACGCGGCCACCCCCGGCCCGGCTGTCGGCGCTCCTCGGCGCGCTCGGCACCGGCCTGCTCGCCGCCGTCGTGCTGCCGTTCCGCGACGCCGGCACGGGGTCGCTCCTCGTGCTGCTCGCGGCCGGCGCGGTGGTCCTCGGCGCGGCACGCGACCGGCGCGACCCGTTCACGCTCACCTGCGCCGCGCTGTGCGTGCTGCTCGCGGCGACCACGGTGGTGCGCGACGCCGACTGGCTGCTCGTCCTCTGCGTGCTCGCGGGCGGTGTGCTGTGCGTCTGCGGGGTCACCCGGGGACGCACGCTGCCGGGGTTCGTGCTGGCGGCGGCGGCGCTGCCGCTGGCCGGGCTGCGTGGCCTGCCGTGGCTGGGCCGCACGCTCGCCCGCCTCCCCGGCCTCGGCCGGGGCGCGGCGCTGGTCCGCACCGTGCTGCTGTCGGCGCTCGGGCTGGTCGTGTTCGGCCTGCTCTTCGCCTCCGCCGACGCACTCTTCGCCGAGTGGGCCGGCGCTCTCGTGCCCGACCTCACCGTCGACACGTTGGTGCTCCGCACGTTCGTGACCGTCGCCGTCGGCGGCGTCGTGCTGGCCGCGGCCTACCTCGCGCTCAACCCCCCGAACGTCGACCGCGACGAGCGACCGCAACGCCCCGCCTCTCACCGGTTCGAGTGGCTGGCGCCGGTGCTGGTCGTCGACGCCGTCTTCGCGGCCTTCCTCGCCGCCCAGGCGACGGTGGTCTTCGGCGGCCACGACCACCTGCGCCGGACCACGGGCCTGACCTATGCCGAGTACGTCCACCAGGGCTTCGGCCAGCTCACCGTCGCCACCGCGCTCACGCTGCTCGTGGTGTGGGCGGCCGCGCGCAAGGCGTCGCGGGTCGGTCCGGCCGACCGCGCCTGGCTACGTGGGTCGCTCGGACTGCTGTGCGCGCAGACGCTGGTCGTCGTCGCCTCCGCGCTCCACCGGATGCACGTCTACCAGGAGGCCTACGGGTTCACCGGCCTGCGGCTCGTGGTCGACGTCTTCGAGGGCTGGCTCGGGCTGCTCGTCATCGCGGTTCTCGTCGCGGGCGTCCGGCTGCGGGCGCGGTGGCTGCCGCGGTTCGCGCTGCTCAGCGGCGCCGTCGCGCTGCTCGGGGTCGCCGCCATCAACCCCGACGCGTGGATCGCCGAGCGCAACCTCGAGCGGTACGACGAGACCGGGCGGATCGACGTCCACTACCTCAGCCGGCTGTCCGACGACGCCGTGCCGACCCTCATCCGGCTGCCCGACGACCTCGAGCAGTGCGCGCTCGCCGGCCGGGAGCGGGCCGACGACGACTGGCTGGAGTGGAACCTCGGCCGCGCCCGTGCCGCCGAGCACCTCCCGGACGACGTACCGCTCAGCACCGCCACCGGCCCCACCCTCGACTGCCCGCCGGCGTCGTGACCCGGGTCAGTAGGGTCGAGGGATGAGCGAAAGCCTGAGATCGAGTTCTTCGACCCCGAGCCGCCGGCCGACCTGGTGGTCACCGACATCACCGTCGGCGACGGGCCCGTGGCCAGCGCCGGCAACACGGTGTCGGTGCACTACGTCGGCGTCGCCCACTCGACCGGCGAGGAGTTCGACGCCTCCTACAACCGCGGCGCCCCGCTGAAGTTCCAGCTCGGTGTCGGCCAGGTCATCCAGGGCTGGGACCAGGGCGTGCAGGGCATGAAGGTCGGCGGCCGCCGCCAGCTCGTGATCCCGCCGCACCTCGGCTACGGCGACCGCGGCGCCGGCGGCGTGATCAAGGGCGGCGAGACGCTCGTCTTCGTCGTGGACCTGCTCGGCGTCTCCTGACCCTCCGCGCTCCCCTCGACGGCGGCGTCGGCCTCACCAGGGCAGGTCGTCGGTGACCGGCCCGGTCGCGACCCGCGCCGACTGAGCCGCCACGGCCACCACGTCGCCCTCCTGCAGCTGACGACCGCGCCGGGTCTCGACCTCGCCGTTGACGCGCACCATCCCCGCTGCCAGCAGCGGCTTGGCCTCCGACCCGGAGTCGATCAGGTTGGCCAGCTTGAGGAACTGCCCGAGCCTGATCGACGCGTCGGAGATCGGGACGTCGACGGGATCGGTCACGACCTCATCCTAGGCCCCGTCGAACTCGCCGACCCGGCCCATCTCCGCACCTGAATCGCGCCGACCCGGCCGATCTCCGCACCTGATTCGCGCCGACCCGGCCCATCTCCGCACCCTGTTCGTGCCGGAACGAGCCGGGTCGGCCCGATTCACGTGCCGGAATGAGCCGGGTCGGCGCAATTCAGCTGCCGGAACGAGCCGGGTCGGCCCGATTCACGTGCCGGAATGAGCCGGGTCGGCGCAATTCAGGTGCCGGAACGAGCCGGGTCGGCGCAATTCAGCTGCCGAGACGAGCCGGGTAGGTCAGGGCAGCAGCACGGCGACGGTGTGGATCAGCACGCCGACCAGGCCGCCGACGATGGTGCCGTTGATCCGGATGAACTGCAGGTCCCGGCCGACGTGGAGCTCGATCCGGCGGGCGGCCTCCTTGCCGTCCCACCGCTCGATGGTGTGGGTGATGACGGCGGTGACCTCGGTGCCGTAGCGGTCGACGGCGAACACCGCGAGGTCGGCCGCCATCCCGTCCAGCCGCTCGCGCAGCGCCGCGTCCGCGGAGAGGCGGCGGGCGAACGCGTCGACCTCGGTCAGCAGCCGGCGGTGCACGGCGCCGTCGGGGTCGTCGAGGGAGTGCACGAGCGCGGTGCGCAACGAGTTCCACAGCGCCACCGCCGTGTCGAGGACGGCCGGGTGGTCGAGCACGCGCTCCTTCAGCCGCTCGGTGCGGGCCTGGGTGTCGGGGTTGCCGAGGAGGTCGTCGGCGAGCCGGCGCAGCATCGAGTCGAGTGCGCGCCGGGCGCGGTGGTCGGGGTCGTCCCGGATCTCGCCCACCCAACGCACGACCTCCAGGTGGAGCCGGTTGATGACGTAGTTGTTGACGCTCTCCGGCGCCCACCAGGGGGCCCGCTCGCCCAGGACCTCGTGCACCGTGTCGGGGTTGGAGACCAGCCAGCCGTGCAGCTCGTCGAGCGTGAGGTCGACCAGCCCGTGGTGGAGGTCGTCGGCGAGCGCCTCCGACAGCAGCCCGCCGAGCAGCGGCGCGATCGGCTCCTCCCGGAAGCGCGGCACCAGCGCGTCCTTGACCAGTGACTCGATGTGGTCGGTGCGGACCTTGCTGAGCGCGATCACGGCGAGGTCGGCCGCCTCCTCGACCACCCGCTGGCCGTTGGCCGGCACGGCGAGCCAGCGCGCCACCCGGGCGGAGATCCCGACCGCGAGGATCCGCTCCCGGATGATGTCCTCCTGCAGGAAGTTCTCCCCCACGAACTCCTCGAGCCCCTTGCCCAGGTCGTCCTTCCGCTTGGGCACGAGCGCCGTGTGCGGGATCGGCAGCCCCAGCGGGTGCTTGAACAGCGCGGCCACCGCGAACCAGTCGGCGATCGCGCCGACCATCGACGCCTCGGCGCCGGCGTTGACGAAGCCCCAGAACCCGTCGCGGTGCAGGGTGACGACGTAGACGGCGGCCGCCAGCAGCAGCAGCGACACCGCCACGGTGCGCATCCGTCGCAGCGCGCGCCGTCGTACGGCGTCCGCGGCGCTCCCGAGGGCGTCGGTCGGCAGCATGGGTCCGCTCACACGCCTCATCCTCCCGTACGACGCACACCCGGCCGCGCGGCGGATCCGCCGGCCCCCGGCGCGTCCTCCCGCCGTGGTGACCGGTCGTCACGGATGGTGGAGCCCGTGTCCTTCCCCGCACGCGTCGCTGTCGCCTGCCTGCTCGCCGGCCTGGTGGCCGGAGCCGGCCTCCTCTCCGTCCCGGCTGCCGCCGATCCCGGGGCCGACCCGGGGAGCGGCGAACCCGACCCGGCCCGGACGGTCGCCCGCGCCGACCGGATCCTCGACGGCGATGCCGGTGCGACCGGCGACGGGCGGGTCGACGCCACACTGGCGCTGCGGGACGTGTTCGTGGCGCGGCCGACGATGGGCTTCGTCGCCTCGTTGTGGGCCGACGTGCTGCTCGCGCGGCCGACCGACGGCCGCGCCGACCCCGGCGGTGACGGCTACACCCGTCCCGCCGTCCGCCGCTGCAGCCAGCGGTTCTGCGTCCACTTCGTCAAGCGCGGTGCGGACGCCCCGGCGAGCACCGCGTGGGTACGTCGCACGCTGCGGGTGCTCGAGGAGGTGTGGCGCCTCGAGGTGCGCGAGCTGGGCTACCGGCGGCCGCCGGCCGACGGCCGCCGTGGCGGCGACCGCCGCTTCGACGTCTACCTCGCCGACCTCGGCAGCCGCGGCATCTTCGGCTACTGCACGCCCGAGCGCCGGGTGCGCGGCGAGCGGTTCGCGGCGTCGAGCTACTGCGTGCTCGACAACGACTTCGCCCGCCGACAGTACGGCGCCGGCCCGCGGCGGAGCCTGCGGGTGACGGCGGCCCACGAGTTCTTCCACGCGATCCAGTTCGGCTACGACTTCCGCGAGGACCCGTGGCTCCTGGAGTCGACGGCCACCTGGGTCGAGGAGCGGTTCGCCGACGGCGCCGACGACAACCGGCGCTACCTGCCCTACGGGACGGTCCGCCGACCCGGCATCCCGCTCGACCGCTTCTCCAACCTCAGCTACGCCCACTACGGCAACTGGGCGTTCTGGGAGTTCCTCGCCCGGCGCCACGGCGACGACGTCGTGCGCGCGGTCTGGCGGCGGGCCGACACCGTGGGCGACGCGCCGGACGAGTACTCCGTGCAGGCCCTGGCCCGCGTCCTGCAGGGCCGCGGCGGCATCCGCCGCGCGCTCGCGGCGTACGCCGTCGCCAACCTCGACCCGGCCCGCAGCTATCCCGAGGGCGCGCACTGGCCGGCGGCCCGGGTGCGGCGGCCGGCCGACTTCGACCGCGGCCGGCCGAGGGCCCGGCGGTCGAGCCGCACGGTGTCGGTCGACCACCTCGCGGCCCAGCACCTCGCCTACCACCCGAGCGGCCGAGGGCCGGCGCGGCTCCGCATCGCCGTCGACGGGCCCGGCCGCCGGTCCACCGTCCGGGTCGTCGTCGAGCGGACCGATGGCGGCAGCACGGTGCGCACCGTCCGCCGCGACGCCCGCGGCCGCGGCACCGTCAGGGTGGCGTTCTCGGCCGGGGCGGTCGACCGGGTCGTGGTGACCCTGGTCAACCACTCCAGCCGCTACCAGTGCGGGCGCCGGACCGGGTTCGCCTGCGGCGGCGTGCCGCGCGACGACGACAAGGGGTTCCGCGTCGACGTCGAGGTGCTGCCCGGCTGACCCGTCCGGTGCCGCCGCGGGGCGTCACAGGTCGTGCTTGGCCTGCATCACCCGTCGCGGGTCGACGACGTCGCGGACCCGGCACAGCCGCGCCCAGTCCTCGCCGTCGAAGAACCGGCTCGTGTCGGCGCGGGTGTCGGTGAACGTCGGGAGCAGGTTGACCTGGGCCCAGGGTGCCATCGCCCGCAGCAGCGCGAACGCCGCCGCCCGGCCGGCGACCGCCGCCTGCGGCGTCGGCGCGATCGCGACCGGGTGGAGGGCATAGCTGCCCGGCACGTGCGACAGCGCACCTCCGCCCACCGCCGGCCGGGCGATCGCCCCGCCGAGGTGCCGCAGCTCGGCGATCATCAGGCCCGACCGGGTGCCCGGGCCGACCTGCTCGAGGAAGGCGGCCACAGCGGCCTCGTCGAGCTCACCCAGCACCGAGTGCGCGGTGACCGCGGGCACCGGGCCCGGCGGGTCCATGTGCACCTCGAGCACGGCTGGAGCGGGGACCCTGCCGAAGGTGTCGATCTCGGGCGCCAGCGCACGCAGCGGCGCCAGCAGCTCGGCCGCCCGGTCGTCGTCCTCGAGCACCGCGCCGTCGACGACCACGACGTCGCGGCCGGCGAGGAACGGCGGCAGCTCGGGCAGCGGTGGGAAGCTCATCACCCGCAGCGACGTCGTCGCCGACTCCGGTGCCGACCGGGTCCACGCCAGCCAGGCGGGCAGCACCTCCGGCGCGCGCTCGCGGTCCCACAGCAGCATCCCGGCGACGACGTCGGCGTAGGGCAGCAGCGCGATCTCGACCGCCACGACGACGCCCAGGCTGCCGCCGCTGCCGCGGACCGCCCAGAACAGCTCGGGCTCCTCCTCGGCGGAGGCGCGCACCAGCCGGCCGTCCGGCGTCACCAGCTCGACGGCGGTGACGGCGTTGACGGCGAGCCCGTGCTGCCGGCCGTAGAAGGACAGACCTCCGCCGAGCACGTAGCCGGCGACCGCGACGTCGCCGGCGCTGCCGTGGAGGGCGGTGAGACCGTGAGTGGCGGCAGCGGCGACGACGTCCTGCCAGAGGGTGCCGCCGAGCACACGGGCGGTGCGGGGCGGCGGGGTCGACGGTCACGCCGGTGAGCGCCGAGAGCCGCACCAGGACGGTCTCGTCCAGGCCCTGCTCGACCAGCGGCGCCGCGCCGTGGCCGGTGCTCTGCGGAGCGACCCGGAGGCCGGCGGCCACGGCGGCCCGTACGACGGCCGCGACCTCGGCCGCGGAGCGCGGCAGGGCCACGGCGGCCGGGCGCTGGTCGGCGGCGAGGTTCCACGCCAGCCGCGCGGCGTCGTACGACTCGTCGCCGGGGAGGTGGACCTCGCACGCGGCGCGGAGGTAGGCCAGTGCTCGACTGGTCTCGGGGGTGGTGGTCATCTGCTTCCTCGTCTCGTCGGTCGGTCGTGACCTGCACGGCCACCGGCGCCACGACGGGCGGGACGCCGGACGTTGCCGATGCAGCTCATGCCGAGAACGATCCGGCCGGACGGGCCGCCGGGACCATCCCGCGCCGGCGGGGAGTTCGCGGCCACCGAGGGTGGGAGGTCCAGACCACCCACAAATGTGGGATGGCGGATCCGCCGCCGGGCGCGCACACTTCCAGGCATGCCCCGAGGTCTGACCGCTGCGCGTGTCCGCCAGGACGTCGACGTGGTGGCGCGCGCCGGCCTCGACCTCGACACGTTCCTCGAGGAGGCGACCGAGTCCCTCGCCCGCGCGGTGCCGTGGGTCGGCGCGTGCATCGCCACCCACGACCCGAGCACCCACCTGCTGACGAGCGCCCGCAAGTACGGCGACCTCCGCGACAAGAACAGCCACGACCACGAGTTCGGCTTGATCGAGTACGGCACCTGGGAGCCCACGGCGTTCACCGAGCTGGCCCGCGCCGAGTCCCCGGCCGCCGGTGTCCATCTCGTCACCGGCGGGGACGTCGAGCGGTCGGGCCGGATGTCGCGGTTCATGAAGCCGAACTTCGCGTTCGCCGACGAGGCCCGGCTCGCGTTCCGCGACGGTCGCCAGGTGTGGGGCGCCATGGCGCTCTTCCGGGGGCGATGACGACCAGCCGTTCGACGCGGCCGAGATCGACTTCCTCGCCTCGCTGTCGGTGCCCCTCGCCCACGGCGTCCGCACCGGGATGCTCACCCGGCTCACCGACGCCCCGGCTCCTGCCTCGGTCTCCGGGCCCGCCGTCGTGGTCGTCGGCCCCGACGACCAGATCGTGTCGCTGAGCCTCGGCGCGGAGGAACGGCTCGCCGAGCTGATCGACGGCGAGGCCGCCGCCGACCCGCTCTCCCCCGTCGCCGCCCTGATCGGCGCGGCCCGCCGCTACGCCCGCGGCGACACGCAGGTCCCGCCGCGGTGCCGGGTGCGCGCCCGCAGCGGCATGTGGCTGGTACTGCACGCCGGGCCCCTGGTCTCCCGCGACGGACGGCAGGGCGAGGTCGTGATCACGATCGAGGAGGCCCGTCCGCCCGAGATCGTGGCGCTGGTGGTGGCCGCCTTCGGGCTCACCCCCGTGAGCGCGACGTCACCCAGCTGGTCCTGCAGGGCGTGGACACCAAGGGAGATCGCAGCGACGCTGCACCTGTCGACGTACACGGTGCAGGACCACCTGAAGTCGGTCTTCGAGAAGGCCGCGGTCCGGTCGCGCCGCGAGCTGATCTCGCGCATCTACTTCGACCAGTACGTCCCGCGGATGGGTGCGGAGCTCGCCCCGTCCGGCTGGTTCGCCTGAACTCGGGTACCGCCCCTCCACACGACTCACGGGAGGTGGCACACGTGCCTGCCAGCAAGGAGCTCCCCTCGACCCTGCGCCGGTCGTCGAAGAAGGCGCAGCGGACCTGGAGCAAGGCCCACGACTCGGCGGTGGAGGAGTACGGCGAGGGCGAGCGCGCCCACCGGACGGCCTACTCGGCGCTCAAGCACTCCTTCGAGAAGGTCGGCGACCACTGGGAGCCGAAGGACGAGAAGGGCCCGTCGGACAAGCAGGCCGCCAAGAAGGGGCGGCGCCGCCCGCAAGGGCGGGGAAGACCGCCGGCGGCGTCGACGCGAACGCCACCAAGGAGCACCTGATGGACCTGGCCCGCAAGGCCGACATCCGTGGTCGCTCGCGGATGAACAAGGACGAGCTCGTCGAGGCGCTGCGCAAGGCGAACAACCGCCAGACCGCGAAGGCCCGCTCGAAGTAGGGCCGGCTCGAAAGACAGCGTCAGGCGGTCGGCGCAGATTCATCACGGTATGTCGGCGAGCCGGCGCTTCCCACCGCGTACCCGCCGTGGGGAGCGCAGATTCGTCTGCATACCGTGATGAATCTGCGCCCCTCGTGAGGAGAGCGCCCCTCACACCTGGTCGTCGCGCCGCGGGGCCCGGTCGTCCCAGCGGAGCGTCGCCGCGACCCCGTTGGCGAGCGCGAACTCCTGCGGGAGCGCCACCTCGTGCGGCAGCAGCGAGACCGATGCGCTGGTGAGCGCGGCGGCGGCGACCAGCACCTGGTCGGCCGGCAGCGCGCCGGCCGCGAGCGCGGGCTCGGGCAGGGCCAGGCCCGGGTGGTCGGCGGCGGTCACCGTGGTCTCGCGCGCGTCCTCGAGGTCGAGCACCAGCCGCTCCACCTCGCCCTTGACGAACGCGTCGGCGACCCGGTCGACGCCGGTGATGACGCCCTCGCCGGTCGCCGCGCCCCGCGCCAGCTCCTGCAGGAGGTCGGCGGTCTGGTGGGCGCGGTGCTCGTCGAGCACCCGGCGTACGTCGGCCCAGAGCGCCTCGTCCGACGTCCCGGCGGCCCTCCCACCCGACTCGACGGTCACGACCGTCGAGCCGGGCTGTCCGTCGAGCAGCTGCGCCAGCTCCGACCGGGCGCGGACGTCGCCGCACACCACCACCAGCCGGGGGCGGTGGCGGGCGCTCATCTCGCGCAGCTGGTCGGCGACCAGCTTGGCGTTCGCCTCCCAGGTGTTCTCGGCGCGCTGCTGGTACTTGTCGTGCTGCCAGTCACCCTGCGGCAGCTTGGTGACGTCGAAGGTGTCGCCCTCGACGGTCGTGGTCTCGGCGGCGTGGGTGCCGGAGGCGACGTAGACCTCGATGTCGGCACCGACCCGGTCGGTGCGGACCAGGGCGAACGGGAACTCGCCGTCGACCATGCTGATCCAGCCCGCGACGTCGGGCAGCGGCCCCACCGTCACGGTCTCCGGCCAGGTGGTGTCGCCGCCGCGCACGTCGTCGAGCACCACTCGCTCCGGCGTCGCGACGATCGTGCGCCGCACCTGGCCGGGCAGGTGGGTGACCTCCTGCACCCGCTCCTCCAGCTCGTCGAGCAGCGACCCGGTGATCCCCTGGTGCTCCAGCTCGTGCCGCGCACGCGTCCACCGCGAGGTCAGCTGCTGACGGGCGTCCTCGGTGTCGCGGCTGACGTCGAGGTGCAGCGACACGTAGGGGCCGGGCTGGTCGAGCACGTTCCTGACCTGTTGGAGATCCATAACGGCTCCGTACCCCTGGCCTGCACCCGCATACGGCGGCCGGACGGGCCGGGCGGGGCGGGCCGGGCACGGTGTGCGGCATTTCATCGATCCGGTCGTAGCGCAGGGAGGCCGGTCGGGGGAGGATCGTCCTCCCACCGACGGACGCCCGGACGTCCCCGCTCCCCTTGGAGGCCACGTGCGCGCCCGCGCCCTGCTCGTCCTCGCCACCGCCCTGGTGCTCGGTCTCACGCTCGTCCCGGTCGCCGAGGCGGACCCGCTGACCGACCCCGGCGGGAAGGGGTCGCCGACCGGCCGGCACGACGGTGCCGACCGGGCCGACCGGGCGGAGGAGGCGCTCGCGGCCGTGCAGGCGCTGGTCACCGGCCGCGCCGCCCGGACCAGCGGCGTCGCGAGGCAGCAGCGCTCGCTGACCCTGGCGCTGCGCGACCTCGCGCTGCTCCGCGACGACCTCCCGCCCGGGAAGCGGGCCGAGGCCGACAGGTACTTCCGACGCCCCGGGCAGATCACCGACCCCTACATCCCGGTCCCGCTCCCCTCCGTCACTGCTCGGCCGACATCTGCGTGCACTACCGGGAGTCCGGTCCGCACGCGCCGACCGGCTCCGACGGCGACCACGACACGGTCCCCCGCTACATCAGGTCGGTGAGCAACACCTTGCAGACGATCCACGACCGGTACGTCCGCGCCGGCTACCGCGCGCCGAAGCCCGACGGCGTCCGCGGCGGCAGCGCTCACACCGACGTCTACGTCGGTGACATCGGCGACGACGGCCTCTACGGCTTCTGCACGAGCGACGACCCCAAGACGGCGATCTCGGACCCGGGGTCCTACGACGTGTGGGCCTACTGCGTGCTCGACGACGACTACACCCGCAGCCAGTTCCCCACCAACACGCCGCTGGAGAACATGCGGGTGACCGCCGCGCACGAGTACTTCCACGCCGTGCAGTTCGGGTACGACTTCGCCGAGGACCCGTGGCTCCTCGAGTCGACCGCGGCGTGGGTCGAGGACGAGCTCTACGACTCCGTCGACGACAACCGGCAGTACCTCCGCAACAGCCCCCTGCGGCGCCCCCGCATGCCGCTCGACACCTTCGGCGAGGAGGGCTTCCACTACGGCACCTGGATCTTCTGGCGCTACCTGACCGAGAAGTACCGCACCCGCGCCGGTGGTCTCCCCACCCTCGTCCGCGACGTGTGGCGCCGCGCGGACGGCGCCGCCGGGCGCCCCGACGACCACTCGACGCAGGCCCTGCAACGGTGCTGCGCACCCGGGGCACGACGCTCACCAAGCAGCTCGCGCTGTTCGCCGCCGCCAACCGGCGGCCGCGGGCCGTCTACGACGAGGGCCGCGCGTCGGCGTACCGGCCCGCGCCCCTGGCGGCGACGGTCGCGATCCGGCCGGGGCGCACCGACCCGCCCGCCCTCCGCGGCCGGCTCGACCACCTCACCTCCGCGACGCTCCGCTACGTGCCGCGCAGGCTGACCGCCCGCGCGTGGCGGCTCCGGCTGGCGATCGACCTGCAGGACACCCACCGCGGCTCGGCGGCCGTGATCACGGTCCGCAAGAAGCGTGGCACCTCGACGTCCTTCGTGCGGCTCGACCGCAGGGGCGACGCCACGCGCACCGTGCCGTTCAGCAGCAGGAACGTCCGCGCCGTCGAGGTGACGCTGGTCAACACCAGCGTGCGCTACCGCGCCTGCTGGGGCTACAACACGCCGTACGCCTGCGGCGGCGGCATCCCCCGCGACGACGACCTGCTGCAGTCGGTCGACCCGAAGGCGGTGCGCTGACCGCTCGCCGGCCGCGGCCTAGCATCGAGAAGGTGATCACGCCGACGATCCCCACCCACCAGCTCAGCGACGGCCGCACCATCCCGGCGATCGGCCTCGGCACCTACCCCCTGCGCGGGGACGAGGCGGTCGCGGCGGTGACCAGCGCGCTCGAGGCCGGCTACCGGCTGGTCGACACCGCGGTCAACTACGGCAACGAGGTCGAGGTGGGCAGGGCGGTCCGCGGATCGGCGCTGCCGCGCGAGGACGTCTTCGTCACCAGCAAGCTCCCCGGCCGGCACCACGCGTACGACGACGCGTTGCGGTCGGTCGAGGAGTCGCTGGAGCGCCTGGGGCTGGACTACCTCGACCTGCACCTCATCCACTGGCCGAACCCGTCGGTCGGCCGCTACCCCGAGGCGTGGCGGGCGCTCGTCGAGGCGCGCGAGCGGGGGCTCGTGCGGTCGATCGGCGTCTCGAACTTCACCCGGGCCCACCTGGAGCGGATCATCGCCGAGACCGGGGTGACCCCGGCGGTCAACCAGGTGGAGCTGCACCCGTACTTCCCGCAGGAGGAGATGCGGCGGACGAACGCGGATCTCGGGATCCGGACCTCGGGGTGGAGCCCGCTGGGCAAGCGGGACGCGCCCTACCGCGAGCCGGTCGTGCGCGAGGCGGCGGAGCGGCTCGGCGTCACACCCACCCAGGTGGTGCTCCGCTGGCACCTGCAGCTCGGCTCCCTGCCGATCCCGAAGTCGGCCGACCCCGGCCGGCAGCGGCAGAACCTCGACGTGTTCGGCTTCGAGCTCACCGACGAGGAGGTCGCGGCGATCACCGCGCTCGGGCGGCCCGACGGCCGGCTGTTCGACGGCGACCCGGACCGGCACGAGGAGATGTAGGCCGACCGGGGTACCTCCCGGCCACGCGTGGGTACCGGGTGCGCATGACGAACTTCGGCTACACCCTGATGACCGAGCAGAGCGGTCCGCGCGAGCTGGTGCGCTACGCCGTGGCGGCAGAGCAGGTGGGCTTCGACTTCGCGGTCTCCAGCGACCACTTCTCGCCCTGGCTCACCGAGCAGGGCCACGCGCCATACGCCTGGTCGGTGCTCGGCGCGGTCGCGCAGGCCACCTCCCGGATGGGGCTGATGACCTTCGTGACCTGCCCGACGATGCGCTACCACCCGGCCGTGGTGGCCCAGAAGGCGGCGACGATGGGGCTGCTCTCCGACGGGCGGTTCCGGCTCGGCCTCGGCACCGGCGAGAACCTGAACGAGCACGTGGTCGGCGAGGGCTGGCCCGTGGTCGGCACCCGCCTGTCCATGCTGCGCGAGGCGGTCGAGGTGATCCGCAAGCTGCACACGGGCGAGCTGGTCGACCACCACGGCGAGTTCTACGACGTCGAGTCCGCGCGCATCTGGGACCTGCCCGAGGAGCCGGTCGAGCTGGGCCTCGCCGTCGGCGGCGAGCGGGCGATCGAGGCGCTCGCCCCGCTCGCGGACCACATGATCGCCGTCGAGCCGAACCCCGACCTGCTCGAGACCTGGAACAGCACCGACGGTGCGCCCCGGGTGGGTGAGAAGGCGCGGGCGATCGGCCAGATCCCGGTCTGCTGGGCGCCGACGGACGAGGAGGGGCGCGAGCTCGCGCACGAGCAGTTCCGCTGGTTCGCCGGCGGCTGGGACGTCAACGCCGACCTGCCCACCCCCGCGGGGTTCTCGTCGGCCACCCAGTTCGTCCGCCCCGAGGACGTCGCCGACAACATCCCCTGCGGCCCCGACCTCGACGCGATGGTCGAGGCGGTGTCGGCGTACTGGAAGGCCGGCTTCACCGACATCGCGATCGTGCAGGTCGGCGACCGGCTGCAGGACCGGTTCCTCAGCGAGGCCGCGGGGCCGCTGCTGGAGAAGCTGCGGGCGGCGGCCGCCTGACGGCCACCGCCCGCGACCGGCGCGTCAGTCGAAGTCCGCGGTGTCGCCGCCGATCAGCTTCCCCTGGGCGTTGACCACGTCGACGTGCGCGTGCTCGACGGTCCTGCTCGAGAAGTGCTCGGTGACGAACCACTGCGTCTTGCCGTTGCCCGGCGCGCAGTGCAGGGCCGAGTAGTCGGTGCCCAGCAGGTCGTGGCTGGAGTCGTAGTACTTCACCCGCACCCGGCCGCACTTCTGGCGGGCCAGGTAGTGGTAGCCGCTCAGGGTGACGTAGGTGCGGCCGCCCGACAGCTCCCACTCGAGGTGGCCGCCGTTCACCGGCGCGCCGGCCGCCCAGTTGCGGCCGAAGTCGTGGTTGCGCTCGGTGACCTTCGGGCGGTCGACGTCCCGCGGGCCGGCCTCGGCCGGGCCCGCCAGCGTGGCGACCCCGACGGCCGCGGTCCCCACGGCGGCGAGGAGGACGGCGGCGCGGCTGGTCCTCGTCCTGGTCTTCGTGGTGCTCTTCGTGGTGCTGGACATGGCGTTCTCCTTCGTCGTGCGGCGGTGCGCCGCTGATCGGGTCGGCCCGCTCCTGCGAGCCGCGGCCACCCTGCGCGGCCGGCATCAGCACGGCGTCAGCACGACCGGGGCTGTATCAGGGAGAGGCCTTGTCCGCTCCTCCCCGTATGCCCCACCCGGAAGACGTGCTGGTGGTCGTCGCGGCCGCCGGCTACGGCAAGTCCGCCGCCCTGGAGGCCGCACGGCCGCGCGGGGGCGTGGTCCGGCCGGCCGCCGCGCTGCTCGAGGATGGGCTGCCCGACTGCGACTGGCTCGGGGTCGACGACCTCGACGCGCTGACCGTCTCTGAGCAGGTCCGGCTGCTGGAGGACGTCGCGAGGCGCCCCGGACCGCCCCGGCTCGGGCTGGCGTCGAGGCAGCCGCTCCCTGCCGCGGCCGGGGCGCGGCTGCGCGGGCGGGTCCGGGAGCTCGGGGCGTGCGACCTGGCGCTGTCGACGTACGGCGTCCGGCGGGTGGTGGTCGAGGAGTACGGGCTCGACGACCCCGAGCTCCCCGTCACGGTCCACGCACTCACCGCCGGGTGGCCCGCGCTCGTGCACCACGCGGCCGCGGCCGCGCGGCGTCCCTCCGCCGAGCTCGCCGACGTGCTCGCCGAGGACCGGTCCCTGCAGCGGTGGCTGCACGCGGAGGTGGTGACGCGGCTGCCGCGCGGCGTCGCCGCGGCGCTCGGCGCGGTGTCCGGCCTGGGCGGCGTCACGCCCGGCGTGGTCGAGCACGTGGCCGCCGAGCTGGGGGTGGGCCGGGCGCCGGTCGCGCGAGACCTGGAGCGGCTGGGCCTCCTGGTGCGGCTGCCCGGCACCGGGCGCGAGGACCTGGTCGACGCGGTGCCGCTGCTCGCGCCCGTCCTGCCGGCGCGGGACGGACCGACCGCGGCCTGCGTCGTGGGCCCGGCGCTCGCCGCGGACCTGCCGTACGCGGCGGCGCGCGCTGCTGCCGGCGCGGGTGACGTGACAAGCGCCCTCCGACTGGTGGCCGAGCGCGGCGAGGAGATGCTGCGCAGTGCCCACCACGCGGGGGTCGTCGAGCTCGTCGAGGCTGCGCCGGACCCGCTCGTCACGCCGGCCGTCCGCCGGGTTCACGGTGACGCGCTCCGAGCGGCCGGCGAGCTCGCCGCCGCCGCCCGGGCCTTCCGACCGCTTGCCGGCGACGAGGGTCCCTGGGAGCCGCGGCTCGCCCGCAAGGTCGCCGCGATGCACTACGCCGGCGGCCGCTTCGACGCCGTGCTCGAGGCGCTGGGGCGCGGTCGTGCGCAGCGGGACCTCGACGCCACCGGCCTGGTGGAGTCGCTGGCGCTGCAGGTCCACGCCCTCTGCTCCCTCGGTCGTCCGGAGGAGGCGGCAGGTCCTGCCGAGCGGGCGCTCGCCCTCGCCGAGGCGGGCGGCGACCCGGTGGCGGGAGCCGCCGCCCACCTCGCGATGGCGCGGTGCCGCACCGGAGCGGTCAAGGAGGCCCACCACGAGCGCGCCCTGGTCGCCGCCGCGCAGGGTCGCGACGTCATCACCGCCGCCCGGGTGCTGGTCAACCAGGCGTTCCACCTGCTCGCCAGCGCCCGGTACGACGAGGCGTGCGAGGTCGCGCGGGCCGCCCTGCACGCGGCCGACGCGGGCAACCCGACCGGCCGGCGCGCCGCGGCCCTCCACAACCTGGCAGAGGCTCTCACCTACACCGGCGCCTACGACGAGGCGCGTTGGCACCTGGCCCGGGCGGTCGGTCTCTGCCGTCGCCTGGGCGCCGGCCGCACGGCCCTGGGTGTGCTCGGCCTCGCCGAGATCGACCGTGCCGTCGGCCAGGACGACCAGGCCCGACCGCGCTACCTCGAGGCCGTCGCCCTCGCCCGCACCACCGGCGAGGCACAGGTGCTGGTGCCCGCGCTGGCCGGCCTGGCCCGTGTCGACGCCCGGGCCGGGTCGGCCGAGCTCCGCGAGCGGGCGCGCACGTCGGCCGCGGAGGCGGTGGCCCTGGCCCGGGGCGTCCTGCGCCCGGTCGCGCTCGTCGCCGCCGGTCGGGTGGCCCTCGCCGACGGCGAACGCGGGCGGGCGGGCGACCTCGCACGGGACGCCGCCGCCACGGCCCGCGACGCCGAGGCGCTCGACCTGCTGGCCGAGGCCCTCGAGCTGGCGGCCGCGTGCGCGACCGAGCCCGACGAGGCACGCGACCTGCTGACGAGGGCGTACGCCGTGTGGTCGGCCGGAGGCGCCCGGCCCCGGGCGGCGCGGGTCGAGCTCGCGCTCGGTGTGCTGCCCGGAGCCGACCCCGTCGCCCGCTCCCGCGCCCGCGACGCCCGACGGGAGCTGCGGCGGCTCGGCGTGGTCCACGTCGACGGCGTCCCGGCGCCGGCCACGACACCTGCCGGCTGCCTGGAGATCGACGTGCTGGGCGGCTTCCGGGTGCGTGTCGACGGCGCCGACGTGCCGGTCACCGCTTGGCGCTCGCGGCAGGCGCGAACGCTCGTGAAGGTCCTGGCCTCCCGCCGCGGACGGCCGGCCACCCGTGCCTGGCTGTGCGAGACGCTCTGGCCCGACGACGACCCCGCCCGCACCGGCCACCGGCTCTCGGTGCTGCTGACCGCGGTGCGGGGCGTGCTCGACCCCGGACGCCGGTGGCCCTCGGACCACTTCGTCGCCGGCGACCTCGACGGCCTGCGGCTCGTCGCCGACCGCGTGCGCGTCGACGCCGAGGTCCTCATCGAGGACGCCACGGCCGCCGCGGCGCTCATGGACGACGGCGACGAGCAGCGGGCGCGGGAGATCCTCGGGGACGTCGACCGGCGCTACGCCGGCGACGCGTTCGAGGACGAGCCGGCCGAGGAGTGGGCCGACGCGCTCCGGGAGGAGGCCCGCGCCGCCTGGCAGCGGTCGGTCCGACGGCTCTCGGTGCTGGCGCAGCGCGCCGGGCGGCCCAGCGACGCCCAGGCCCTCCTGGTGCGGCTGCTCACCGCCGACCCCTACGACGAGGCGGCGCACCGCCAACTCGTCCGCACCCTCCTGCGCGCCGGCCGTCGCGGTGAGGCCCGGCGGGCGTTCGGACGGTGGGAGCGGGCGATGGCCGACCTCGGTGCCCCGCCGCCCGACCCGCGCGTCCTCGTCACGGCACGGCCCGACCGGCCCCGGCGCGCCCGCCCTCCGGCCACGGTGACGCGCGGTCGACCGGTTGTGACGTCGTACTGATGCCGACGCAGCACCCTCTCCCCCTGCCGCACCCCGCGGCGCCCCCGACCCCCGAGGAGCAGACCATGAACCGACCGAACCCCACGACCGCAGCAGCCGCGGCACTCGCCGCAGCCTCCGCCCTCGTCGTCCTCACCGCACCCGGAGCCGTCGGCACCGGCGCGGACGACTGCGCGCGGGCCGGCAACGTCATCCACGGCACCTCCGGCGACGACCGGATCGAGGGCACCGCGGGCGACGACGTGATCCTCGCCGGCGCCGGCGACGACGTGGTCGACGGCAACGGCGGCGACGACGTCGTCGTCGGCGGCCGCGGCCACGACGACCTGAGCGGCGGCGGCGGCGAGGACTGCCTCGCCGGCGGCCCGGGCGCCGACGAGCTCAGCGGCGGCGGCAGGGACGACACGCTCGAGGGCGGCAGCGGTCGCGACGTCCTCGGCGGCGGCCGCGGCGACGACGACGTCGACGGTGGCAAGGGCTTCGACGTGCTCTCCCACCGCGACCCCGGAGACAGCACGCAACGGGTCGAGTACTAGCTGGGCGGCGGGTCCGCGCCGACGGGCGGTGATCAGGCGGAGCGGGGCACCAGGAAGCCGGCGGCCTCCAGGACGCGTTCGAGCCGTTCCCGCTCGAAGTCCCGCCTGGTGCCGGCGGGCAGCGTGCTGAGGTGCTCCTCGAGACCGAGCGCGTGGCAGGCGGCGACGAGCACGTCGTCGTACGCCGCCTGCCAGCCGCGGCGCCGGGCGGCCGGCACGCCCGGCGGTGGGTGCCGCAGCTGGGCCCCCGATCCGCCGGGCGTCCGCGGCCAGCCGCTCGATCGGCCGCGCCGTCGTCACCGGCGGTGGGGGCGCCGGTTCGACCAGTCGCAGCACGCGGCCGACGCGGAGCGCCCGGCGGCGGTACCGGTTCCAGTCGGCGAGGACCCACAACGCGGCGAGCACGGCGACGATCACCGCTGCCCTGGCGAGGAGGTCCGCGTCCATGGTGTCGATGATCCGTCGCCGTCGTCGCGGCGGCAAGACCGTCAGCGCGGGACCGGGGCCGGACGTACGGCGGCCGGTCGCGGCGTGACCTCGGCCTGCGCCTCGGCCTGTGCCTCGGCCTGCGCCTCGAGCCGCGCGGCGCGGAGGGCGCCACGGAGCTCGCGGCGCTCGGCGCGACGCCGGCGGAGCAGACCGCGGGCGAGCCGCCGCGCGGCCATCTCCGAGCGGAGCTCGGCCTGACGCTGGGCGGCGATCGCGGCGTACAGGTGCGGTGAGGTGAGCATGGCTGCCTCCCGGGACTGGACTGCTGGCAACCTCCACACTGCGGCTAAGGCACTGCCTCCCGGATCGGTCGGATGCCCTAGATCTCGGGGTTGCTGGTGCCTTAGGGCGATGCTTCCGAGGTCGCCGACGGTCCACAGCGATGACCGACGACCTCGTCCGTTCGTCCCTACCACGACCCCCGGCCACCGACGGCGGCCTAGCGTGCGCTCCACCGGCACCAGCTGCCGGCCCAGCGCACCCCAACGCCCCCTTCCTCCTGCGCCCGGGTGGTGTGGGAGCCGGCGGCGGGTGCCTCGGGGCCGACGTGACGGGCAAAACCTCCACTTGTCCGGCATTGCTTTGCCCGACATGTTGAGGTTTCCCCGGTCGGCCGGGGAAACCTCACGCGGCGCCCCGGCCCCTGCGCCCGCGGGATTCCACGTCCACAAAATACTTGACTGCCGCAGGCAACTACGTAACCTGGAGCGATGGACCGTCTCGGGAATCTCCTCGGCGCCCTGTCCCTCACCGTCAGCGACCGCCTCGCGGCGGTCGGGCGCGGGCACGGGTTGTCGGTCACCGACCAGGCGGCGCTGGTGACGCTGCTGGCCGAGCCGGGGCGCACCGTGTCCTGGCTCGGGGAGGTGCTGTCGCTGACCAGCTCGGGCGCGACCCGCCTCGTCGACCGGCTGGTGGCGGCGGGGTGGGTGGCCCGCTCCCCCGGTGCGGACAGTCGCCAGCGGCGCCTGCTGCTCACGGCGGCGGGCACGGCGGTCGCGCAGGAGGTCGTCGACGACCGCGCGGCGGTGCTCGCCGACTGCCTCGGTCCGCTCGACGGCGACGACCGGGCCCGGCTCGAGCGGCTCCTCGAGCGACTGGTCGGCGGCTCGGCCAGCGACCTGGTCCCGGCGCTGCGCACCTGTCGCCTGTGCGACCGGCCGGCGTGCCGGTCGAACGACCGCGACTGCCCCCTCGCGCACACCCGCGCCGAGGAGCCGGTCGGATGAGCGCCACCACCGAGCCCGTCCCCACCCGTCGGGTGCCGGCCCTCGCGGTGCTGCTGCCCGGCACCGCCATGGTGGCGGTCACCTTCGGTCTCGCCCGCTACGGCTACGGGCTGCTGCTGCCCGACATGCGCGCCGAGCTGGGCATCAGCCCGAGCGCGGCGGGCCTGATCTCCGCTCTCGGCTACGTCTCCTACCTCGTCGCCAACGCCGCCGTCGTGCCCCTGACCTCCCGCCGCGGGCCGCGGGTCGCGGTCGCCGGCGCGGCGACCGCGGCGGCGGTCGGCATGGCGGTCATCGCCGTCGCGGGCGACGTCACCACGGTGCTGCTCGGGGTGATGATCGCGGGAGCGGCCGCGGGCATGGCGTTCCCCGCCGTACGCCGACGTCGTCGACCAGCACGTCGACGCCCCGCGCCGGGGCATCGTGTGGTCGGCGATCAGCTCCGGCACCGGGTGGGGCGTCGCCCTCGCCGGGCCGGTCGCGATCGTCGCCGGCGACCGGTGGCGGTGGGCCTGGGCGGCGTTCGTGCTCGTCGCGGTCGCGGTCGGCGTGGCGGCGACCCTGCTGGCGCCCGCGCACGAGGAGCGCGCCCTGCGGCGACCGCAGCTGAGCCCGAGCTGGTTCTTCTGCCCGCGGTCGCGGCCGCTGCTCGTCTCGGCGGTGCTGGTCGGCCTGGGCAGCTCGGTGTGGTGGGTGTTCAGCGTCGAGGCGATGCAGGAGGGCGGCCTGCCCGCCGCGCAGTCGATGGTGGTCTACGCCGTCTGCGGCACGGCCTGCCTGCTCGGGTCGCTCAGCGGCTTCGTCTTCGAGCGCCTCGGGCTGCGCGCCGGCTACCTCGGCAGCGCCGTGCTGCTCGCCGCGGCACCGGGCGTCCTCGCGGCCGCACCCGGCCACCTCGTCGCCGCGCTCGCGGCGGCCGCCCTCTTCGGCGCCTCCTACGCCTCCGTCATCGCCGCCCACGGCGTGTGGAGCGCGCAGGTGTTCGACCAGCACCCGGCGGCCGGCCTGGCCGCGGTCAGCACCGCGCTGACGATCGGGATCCTGCTCGGGTCGGCCGCGGCCGGCGTCCTCGTCGGCCACGGCGGCCACCCGCTCGCCCTCGGCGTGGCCGCCGCGGTCACCGCCGCCGCGGTCCCGTTCTGCCCGCCGGACGCCCGGCGACGCGCGGTCCTGGCCGACCACCACTGCACGGCCGCACCGGTGCGCCCCTAGCCCGCGGCGCCGGTCCCCACCGCCGCGGCCAGCGCCGCGAGCTCGCGCCTGCGGAACCGCTGCATCGCCGGCAGCCCCTGGTCGCCGTCGGCGCCGTGCCGCATCCCCGGCTCCACGTCGAGCTCGACCGCCACGCCCGCCGCGGCGAGCCGGGCGGCGTAGTCGGCGCACTCCTGGTGGAAGAGGTCCCGGGAGCCGACCCCGATCCACGCGGGCGGCAGGCCGGCGAGGTCGCGCGCCCGCGCGGCGGCGGCGTACGGCGGCACCGCGCCGCCGCCGTACCTCGGCCGCCCGAGGTAGGCGGCCCACGCGAACCGGTTCCAGGCCGGCGTCCAGGAGTGGCGCCGCAGCCGCGGTCGCGGCCTCAGACCGGTGCGGTCGTCGAGCATCAGGTAGCGCAGCAGCTGCAACGCCGGCAGTGGACCGCCGCGGTCGCGCAGCCGCTGGCACAGGGCCGCCGCCAGTCCCCCGCCGGCGCTGGCCCCGCCGACCGCGACCCGGCCCGGGTCGACGCCGAGCCGGGCCGCGTCGGCGACCAGGTCGCGGAACGCCGCCTCGCAGTCGTCGAGCGCGGCCGGGAACGGGTGCTCCGGAGCCCGCCGGTAGTCCACGCCCACGACGAGGACGCCGAGCTCGGCGGCGACCTGGCTGCAGTAGCCGTTGTCGACCTCGGCGATGCCGGCGACCAGGCCGCCGCCGTGCATCCAGAGCAGCGCTCCGGAGGGAGTCACGCGGTCGCGGCGCTGGTAGCGGACCACGACCGCGCCCGGGCCCTCCGCGCGCACCGCCTCCACGTCGGGCCGTACGGCGGTCGGCACGTCGAGCCGGCGGAGCCGGGTCAGCCGGGACACGGCCGCCAGACTAGTCGGGCGTCGCTCAGGCCGACACGGCCGCCGACGGCGCACCCGCCGCCTGCGGCTCCTCCGCCCGCCGCGGGATGCCGAGGGCGATCGCCGCACCCACGAACGCGGCCACGGCACCGACGAGGAAGCACAGCTGGAAGGCGTGCTCGGTCGGCACCTCGAACGACCCGAGCGGCTGGGTGTCGCTGGTGAGCACCGTGGCCATGATCGCCGCGGAGAGCGTGGTGCCGAACGACCGCATCAGCGAGTTCAGCCCGACAGCCGCTCCCGCCTCCCGGGGCGGCACCGCGTCGAGGATCAGCGTCGGCATCGCGGCGTAGCCGATGCCGACCGCCGCCGCGGCGATGCAGGAGGCGATCATCAGCTGCCAGGCAGCGCCCATCAGGGCGAAGGCGACCAGGTAGCCGCCCCCGAGCAGCACCGCGCCGAGCACCAGGGTCGCCTTGGCGCCGGCCCGGCCGATCAGGGCGCCGGAGACCGGCGACAGGAGCATCATCACCAGGCCGCCGGGCGCCATCCAGAGGCCGGCCTCGAGGATCGACTGACCGAGCCCGTAGCCGGTCGCGGTCGGCGCCTGCAGCAGCTGGGGCACCACGATCGACTGCGCCATCATGCCGAAGCCGATCGCGACCGCCGCGAGGTTGGTCAGCAGGACGGGGCGCTGCGCGCTCGTGCGCAGGTCGACGATCGGCTCGTCCTGGCGCAGCTCGTAGGCCCCCCACACCACCAGCACGACGACACCCGCCACGATGGCGCCCACGGTGCGCGCGTCACCCCAGCCCCAGGTGCTGGCCTTCGAGATGCCGACGAGCAGCGTGACCAGCCCGACCGCGAGCCCGACGACGCCGGGGACGTCGAGCCGGCCGCGGTGGGCGTCGTGGACGTGCGGGACGAGGAACACGGCCGCCGCGGTCACCAGCGCGGCCAGGCCGGCTGCGATCCAGAACAGGGCGTGCCAGTCGCCCGCCTCGGCGATCCAGGCGGAGAGCGGCAGGCCGATGGCGCCGCCGACGCCGAGCGTCGCGCTCATCGCCGCGACCGACGTCGTCGCCAGCCGCGGCGGGACGATCTCGCGGACCAGGGAGATGGCGACCGGGATGAACCCCATCGCCGCGCCCTGCAGACCGCGTCCGACGAGCATCGGCAGCAGCGTGTCCGACAGCGCGCACACCGCCGACCCGGCCAGCAGCGTGACAGCGTTGACGACCAGGACCCGCTGCTTGCCGAACATGTCGGCCAGCCGGCCGGCGAGCGGCATCGACACCGCGGCGGTCAGCAACGTGATCGTCACGACCCAGGCGGTGTCGGCCGGCGTGGCGTCGAGCAGCAGCGGCAGCTCGCTCTGCAGCGGGATCACCATCGTCTGGGTCGTCGCCGCGGCGAGTCCGCCGAAGCACAGCGCCACGACGGCGAGGACGGGGTTGCGGGCCACCTGGATCGGTCCGGGCTGCGGGTTCGTCAAGCTCTGCTCCTTCGGTTCGCGCGTCGGGACCTTACAGATACTTGACGTTGACAACTAATTGCCGCGCCTTCCTGCCCCCTCGGTAACGTCCGTCACATGACGCGGACTGACGACCTCGGGCATCCCTACGACGGCCCGGAGGTGGCGGCCCGCGTCGTGTCGCTCGTGCCGTCGATCACCGAGGCGCTCGCCAGCGACCGGCGGTCGGCCCTGGTCGGCGCCACCGACTGGTGCACGCACCCGCCGGACCTCGACGTACGCCGCGTCCGCGGCACCAAGAACCCCGACCTCGCCGCCATCCGGGAGCTCCGGCCCGACGTCGTCGTCGCCAACAAGGAGGAGAACCGCGAGCTCGACGTACGCCGGCTCCGCGACGCCGGCGTCCGGGTCTGGGTCACCGACATCGAGACCGTGCCCCAGGCCCTCGCGTCGCTGTCCCGCCTCTACGCCGCTCTCGGCTGGCCGGCCCCGGGCTGGCTCACGGCGGCCCACGACCGCTGGGACCGGCCGTTGCCCGCCGAGCGCGCCCGGGTCGCCGTACCCGTCTGGCGCGACCCGTGGATGGTCGTCGGGGCGCGCACCTACACCGGCGACCTGCTCCGCCGGCTCGGCTGGGCCAACGTGTTCGACGGCTCCTCCGAGCGCTACCCGAGGGTCTCGCTGGCGGAGGTCGACCGTCCCGACGTCGACCTCGTGCTCCTCCCCGACGAGCCCTACGTGTTCACCGAGGAGGACGGGCCGGAGGCGTTCACGGCGGCACCGACCCGGCTGGTGTCGGGGCGTCTGCTCACCTGGTACGGGCCGGCGATGGTCGAGGCCTTCGACGTCCTCGCCGACACGGCACCCTAGGGCGTGTCCTCCTCGCGCCAGGTGATGCCCTCGCGCACCACCCGCGCCGGCGTCCCGGCGACCGCGGTGTGGGGAGCGACCTTCTGCCCGCGCACCATGCTGCGCATACCGACCACCGCTCCGGCGCCGACCTCGGCATGACCGGTGACGACGGCGTCCCGGCCGAGCCAGACGTGGCGGCCGAGCCGGATGTGGGCGCCGTAGGGGTTGAGCCGCGCCCCGGTCGCCAGGTCCTCGAGCCGGTGCATGTCGTCGGTCGCGATGTAGACGTCCGCCGCCCACAGCTGACCCGGCTCGGCGACGATCGACCCGCCGTTGCGGGCGTCGACGACCGCGCACCGGGTGGCGGTGACGTCGGCGTTGAGCACCACCGACGATTGCGCCCCGCAGTAGACGTCCGTGGCGGTGAAGGCGCTGCCCGGGCCGAGGAAGACCGTGGCGCCGTCACCCCCGAGCAGCAGCGACGCCATGTTGTCGCAGGGACTGGCGATCGCGACCAGCACGTCGCGGAACGGGAACAGCGCCATCGTCTCCACCAGCCGCGTGGGAACCCGGGCGTCGGAGCCGAGGTAGAGCGCGTTGCCCTGGTCGTGCCACCAGCCCGGCAGCGGCCCGGTGACCGCACGCAGCGGCGTACGACCCAGGACGTCGGGCTCGACGCCCGCGGCGACCAGGCGCTCGCGGTGCCCGCCGGCGAGCGGCGCCCCCCACGTCCACGGCATGGCTCAGGTGAAGACCTTCGTCGCCTCGCGCCGCTCCAGCGCCTGGGTGAGCAGCCCGACCAGCGCCTCGAGCTGCAGGTCGAAGCCGCCGTCGCCCTCCTCGACCTGGGCGTCGAGCGCGCGGGCCGCGAGACCGGCCTTGCTGTCGATCAGCTCGGCCACCCGGGTGTCGATCGTCTGGGTGGCGATCACCCGCCAGGCCGTCACCGGCTCGGTCTGGCCGATCCGGTGCACCCGGTCGATCGCCTGCGTCTGCTCGGCGTCGGTCCACGACAGCTCCGCGAGGACCAGGTTGGACGCGACCTGCAGGTTGATGCCGACGCCGGCCGCGGTGAGCGAGCAGACGATGACCTGCACCTCGGGGTCCTCGGTGAACGAGTCGATCGCCTGCTGGCGCGCGGTCTTGGTCTGGTCGCCGCGGATCGAGACCGCCTTGATGCCGCGGGCCGCGAAGGTCTCCTCGGCGGTGTCCATGACGTCGATGTGCTTGGCGAAGAACACGACCTTGCCGGCGCTGCGCGCCAGCTGGGCGGCGTAGTCGGCCGCCAGCCCCGCCTTGGCCTGGCCGATGCGCCGCAGCATCGCGAACACGTTCTCGCCCGACTCCGAGGAGATGTCCTCCCGCTCCCAGGTCGCCACCTGGCGCACCAGGTCGTGGTCGATGCCGTCGACGAACGTCTGCGTACGCCGCGTCTCGAGCGCCCGGTCGTAGCGCTGCACGAGCCGGCGGGCGAGGTCCTCCTCGGCCTTGCGGATCGAGCGCCCGGCCTCGCCCTCGAGCTCGACGGGCACGTCGGCGATCCGGCGGGCGGGGATGTCCGCGGCGACGTCGACCTTGCGGCGCCGGACGATGCCCATGTCGACCACGCACTGCCGCGCCGCCGGGTAGAACGCCCGGTCGGCCGGCGTGAGGCCGGTGTCCTCCAGCTCGGCCATCAGCTCGCCGAGCGGCTTCTTGTCGTCGATCCAGCCGAGGAACTGCCAGATCGCGCGGAAGTCCTCGATGTCGTTGATCAGCGGCGTCCCGGTCAGGGCCATGAGCAGAGGACGCGGCACCCGCTTACGGATCCGGTCGGCGAGCTCCAGCACGTTCTGGGAGCGCTGCGAGGTCTTGTTCTTGATGTAGTGCGCCTCGTCGACGATCATCCCGCGGAACCCGTGCTGGCCGAGCCAGCCGACGTGCCGGTCGAGGATCTCGTAGTTGACGACGAAGACGTCGGCGAAGCCGTCGACGTCGTAGGCGTCGCCGTGGAGCACCGTCGCGCGCCGGCTCGGCGTCCACAGCTCGACCTCGCGCGCCCAGTTGGTCTTGACCACGTTGGGCACCGCGACGAGCAGCGGGTAGGCGTCGGCTGCCTGCGCGGCCAGCAGGGCCTGCGCGGTCTTGCCGAGCCCGGGCTCGTCGGCGAGGAGGAACGTCCGGTGGCCCTCGGCCGCGGCCGCGACCATCCGGGCCTGGTGCGCCATCAGCTCGCGACCCGGCGGCAGCATCACCGGCAGCGGGTCGGGCAGGTCCATGCACACCGGCGCTCCCGGCGTGGTGTCCTCGAAGGAGCGGAACAGCGGGCCGAGCAGCTCCCAGGTGGCCAGCCGCCCGTTCGTGCGCCGCACCTGGGCCGCCGCCTCGAAGTCCGGCACCAGGAACGGGTTGGCGAGCTGGCGGGCGACGACCGACGGCGGCACCCGGCGCTCGTTGGCGCTCGGCGCGGTGAGGACCACCGGCTCGGGCTCCGGCTCCGGCTCGTCGATGCCGGCGCGCTTGAGCAGCTCGCGCCGCAGCTCCTCGGCGGAGTGCGAGATCTCCGCTTCCTCCGACAACAGCTCGAACAGCGTGCTGTCGCGCGCCGCCGTCTGGGCGAGGATCGTCGCGATCCCGTCGAGCCGCTTGAGCTCCTCCGAGCGCTTGGCGTCGGAGAGCGACTCGTCGGCCTTGACCCGGTTGCGCTCCTCGCGCGCCAGCAGCGCGACCACCTGGAACTTCGTGCGCACGTCGGGCATCGCCGACCGCCGAGCCACGGCCGACTCGACCTCCCGCACCACCCGGGCGAGCACCGGGATGATGCCGGTCTCGTCCCGGCGCCCGGTCGTCGTCCGACCCCGTCGGTTCTGCGCGGATCTGCGCTGGCTTCCTCGAGCCACTGCCGTCCCTACTGCGTCGATGGCCGACCGCTGCGGCCGGCGCGTTGCGGTGCGGACCTGGTCGTCCGCACCCCGCCCCCACGAGAGCCGCCCGCCCGACGCTCAGAAGGTCGGGGATGCGCGGCCGGAAACAGCGTAGCAACAAGTGACGCGTTCGACTCGTTCCGGGCACTGCCGGGTGTCGCCGGGTGTCGCCGGGTGTCGCCGGGTGTCGTTGGTGTCACCGGTGCCGTCGCCGGCCCCGGGCTACTCGGCCACCGCCATCGTGGTGCCGAGCCCGACCATCATCGCCCCACCCGCGGCGCCGAGCGCGTCCAGCCGGCGCGGCTTCCGGGAGAACCACGCCCGGGCCTTGCTCGCCGCCAGCGTCCAGACCGCGTCGGACCCGATCGCCATCACGCCGAAGGCCATGCCGAGCGCCGCGATCTGCACGCCGGCCGGCCCGGCCCCCTCGTTGACGAACTGCGGCAGGAACGCGAGGAAGAAGACGATCGACTTCGGGTTCGTCGCGCCGACCACGAAGCCCGTCCACACCGACCGCAACGGGGCGCCTCGCGCGCCGTCGACGCTCCCCCTGCTCCTCCAGCGCCCGCCGCGCCTCGCCGCGGTGACGGATCGCCTGCACGCCCAGCCACACGACGTACGCCGCCCCGACCAGCTTGAGCGTCGTGTAGGCGCTCGCCGACGCCGCCACGACCGCACCCAGCCCGACCGCGACGAGCACCACCTGGAAGGTCAGGCCGATGCCGTTGCCGACCACCGAGAGCAGCGCGTCGCGCCGGCCGACCGTCAGCGCCCGGCCGATCGCGAAGAGCAGGCTCGGTCCGGGCACCTGGATGAACAGGATCGAGGCGACGAGGAACGCGAGCCACTGGCTGGAGGTGGGCACGCGCCGATTGTTCTCCCGGCGCGCGCGGGCGGCAACGGGGTTTTCGTGCCGCTCAGGGTGCGGAGGAGCGACCCGGGTGATCGTGACCGGGTGCCAGGTCGTCTTGGGTCGTCGTTCTGTGGTCGGGGTCGAGACGGGTACGACGAAGGGTTGCGCATCGCTGTCGGGGACGGGTTCTCGGTGGTGGCCGAGGGGGCTCCGACCCACCTTTCGTCCACAGGCTCGGATGCACCGGATTGCTGTCCACAGCGGGGTCCTGAGCATCGGGCGGTGTCGGTGGCGGCGTGTTGACTAGATCTCATGGAACTCGGGACCGCACCGCTCTTCGACCTCCCCGCCGCGACTGCGGCGCGGGTCGTCGAGACCGAGCCTGCCGAGTCCGAGGTGCCGGTGAAGACGTTCACCCACGAGCTGCTCGACCTCGCCGCGGAAGACCGGGCTGTGATCGCGGCCCGCGAGCTCGCCCTGGTCCAGCGGATCGCCCACTGGGCCAACCTCAACACCATCCCCACCACCGACGGCGCGGCGACCCTGACCGAACGCGGTCTCGACACCGGCTCCCCTGTCGCGGGTGAGGGGGCGCCGTTGATCAGCGACTTCGCGATCATCGAGCTCGCCCCCCATCCTCGGCCGCTCCCTCGACTCCGCCCGCTCCTACGTGGGCTGCGTCGTCGAGCTGAGCCACCGGCTGCCCGAGATCTGGGCCAAGATGCTGGAGGGTGCGTTGCCGGTGTGGAAGGCGCTGCGGATCGCCGACCAGACCCGCCTTCTCAACGAGGCGGCCGTCGGTTTCGTCGACCATCACCTCGCCCCCTTCGTCGCGGGGTGTTCGTGGGCGCAGATCGACCGGCTCATCGAGGAGGCGATCACCCGGTTCCAGCCCGATCTCGCCGAAGCCCGCCGCCGGCGTGCGGAGGAGTCTCGACGGTTCGACATCGACCTCGACCACGCCGGCACCGAGGGTGTGGTGCCGGTCGACGGGGTCCTCGACACCGCCGACGCGATGGATCTCGAGCGCGCGGTTGCCGCGAAGGCGAAGGAGCTCGCGTCACTCGGCGATGAGGACTCCCTCGACGTCCGCCGGGCGAAGGCGGTCGGTGAGATCGCCCGCGACCAGCTCACCCTCGACCTCACCGGCGACGACGCTGACGGCGACCAGCCGGAGCACCCGCGCCCGGTCGCCGGACGCGGCATCGAGCTGTTCGTCCACCTCACCGACACCGCCCTCAGCGACGACGCCGCCGCCTCCGAAGGGGCGTGCGTCGGTCGGTTGCAGAACCTGCAGGTTCCGGTCACCGCTGAGCAGATCCGTCAGTGGTGTGGTGCGGCGGGGCGGATCATCGTCCGCCCGGTCCTCGACCTCGCCGGCTGCGAGCCGGTCGACGCCTACGAAGCGCCCGACCGCCACCGCCGGGTCGTGGTCCAGCGTGACCACCGGTGTGTGTTCCCCGGGTGCACCAAGCGCGCAGAACGCTGCGACGTCGACCACATCCAGCCGCACGCCCAAGGTGGCGTGACGTGTCCGTGCAACGAAGCCGCCCTGTGCCGCGGCCACCACCGCGCGAAGACCCATGCCGGCTGGAGCTACGAACGCCTCGCCCCGACCGTGTACCTGTGGACCAGTCCGTCTCGGCACCGCTACCTCGTCACCGCCGCCGGCACCCGGGCCCTCGACCCCGGCGACGACGCCGGCACCGACCCGCCCGAGCAATAGGCACCGCGCCCCACACCCCGCCCGATTCGGCGGGGCCAGCGGCATGCCCGGCCACCGCCTCGCGGGCCTGCGCGGTGGATCCCCGTCACCAGGTGACCGCGATCAACCGCACAACCCTGCTCGATCCTGCCCCCCCCGACCACAGAACGACGACCCCAAGCCGTCGGCGACGGGTCGGCCACAACTGCCGGAAACCACTCCCACGACGCCCGCCGCCGGGCTACCGTCGGCGGACCATGAGCACCGCTTCTCCTCTCGGCCCCTACCGCTCCCCCGAGGAGCTGGCACGCGGTCGACGGCGCGCTCTGGTGCACCTGCTGGTCGCGGTCGCCGCCCTCGGCCTCGCCCTGGTGGCGCACCGAGCGGTGGGTGACGACCAGCTGGTGCGCACCTACGTCCTCGCCGGCGGGCTCTTCCTGCTCGGGGCGCTCGGGCCGATGATCCGGATGTCGCGGACCGAGGGGTCGGGCGGCGCGGACTGACCTCCGGCGGACCGGCTCCGACTGCGTCCGCCGCCGGGACCGGTGCCCACTAGGGTCGGGGCACCTGATCAGGAGGAGGATGCGTGGGCACCTACGCAGTGACCGGCGCGGCGTCCGGGATGGGCCGCGCGGTCGCCGACCGCCTGGCCGGGGCGGGGCACACGGTGATCGACGTCGACATCGCCGACGCGACGGTGACGGCCGACCTGGCGACGCCGGCCGGGCGACGTACGGCGGCCCAGGCGGTGCTCGACGAGGCGGGCGGCCGTCTCGACGGAGCGGTGCTGGCGGCGGGGCTCGGACCCGCCCCCGGGCGCGGGCGGGCGCGGCTGATCAGCGAGGTCAACTACTTCGGCGTGGTCGAGCTGCTCCAGGCGTGGCGACCGGCCCTGGCCGCCGGTGACCGCGCCAAGGTGGTCGTCTTCTCGAGCAACTCGACGACGACGGTGCCGCTGGTGCCGCGCCGGGCGGTGCGGGCGTTCCTCGACGACGACATCGAGCGGGTCCTCAAGACGGTGCGGCTCTACGGCCGCCAGGCTCCGACGTTCGCGTACGCGGCGAGCAAGCTGGCGGTCTCGCACTGGGTGCGCAGGACCGCGGTGACGCAGGAGTGGGCCGGCGCGGGCATCCGGCTCAACGCGATCGCTCCGGGAGCGATCGCCACGCCGCTGCTGGAGAAGCAGCTCGCGACGCCTGCGGAGGCCAAGCAGATCCGGTCGTTCCCGGTCCCGATCGGCGGGTACGGCGACCCGGGGCACCTCGCCGAGTGGGTGCTCCTCATGCTGTCCGACGCCGCCGACTTCCTGTGCGGCAGCGTGGTCTTCGTCGACGGCGGCTCCGACGCGTGGTTCCGCGCCGACGACTGGCCTCGACCGGTGCCGGCCACGGCCCTGCGCCGCTACTTCCGCCGGATGAAGGAGTTCAGGCGGCTGCGGCGCGCGGCCCGGCCCCTCGCGGCGGTGACCGGTCCTCAGGACATCGCCCCGACGACGCCCATCGCCTCGCCGAGGCGGTCGGACGGCACCCCGGGGCTGTAGCGGAACCCCTGCACCTCGTCGCAGCCGCGGGCCCGCAGGTACCTCTCCTGGTCCGCGGTCTCCACGCCCTCCGCGACGACCTCCATGCCGAGCGCGTGCGCCATCACGATGACCGCGTCGACGATCGCCGCGTCCCGCCCGGGGCCGGTGATGCCGTGGACGAACGAGCGGTCGATCTTGATCCGGTCGATCGGGAACCGCGTCAGGTAGGCGAGGCTGGAGTAGCCACGGCCGAAGTCGTCGATGGCGATCCGCACGCCGAGCTCGTGGAGCGCCGTGAGGATGGCGATCGCGTCGCCGTGGTCGTCGATCAGGAGCCCCTCGGTGATCTCGATCTCGAGCTGCTTCGGCTCCAGCCCCGCTTCCGCCAGGGCGTCGACGACGGTGCTGATCCAGGTGCGGCTGCGCAACTGGCGCGGCGACACGTTGACCGCGAGCCGGAGCGGCCGCCCGAGGCGCCGCTGCGCGGCGGCGACGTCGACGCACGCCCGGCGCAGCACCCACTCGCCGAGCTGCATGATCGTGCCGCGGTCCTCGGCGACCGGGATGAAGCGGTCCGGCGGCACCGGCCCGAGGTCGGGGCTGTTCCACCGCGCGAGCGCCTCGACGCCGACGAACTCGCCGGTGTCGAGGTCGAGCTGCGGCTGGTAGACGACCGACAGCTCCTCGGCGTCGAGCGCCCGGCGCAGGGCGGTCGACATCGCGAAGTCGTCACGGGTGGCGTCGAGCATCTTCTCCTCGAACCACTGCAGGTTGTCGCGACCGGCGGCCTTGGCGTGGTCGAGCGCGGTGTCGGCGTGCCGCAGCAGCGTGGCGGGGTCGCAGCCGTCCTCGGGGAAGAGGGCGCCGCCGATGCTCGCGGTCATCGCGAGCTGGTACTCGAGCACCTCGACCGGCGCCAGCGCCTCCTCGAGGACGAGCTCGAGCCGCTCGGTGAGCTCGGGTCCCTCGCCGTCGTCGGTGAGCACCAGCGCGAACTCGTCGCCGCCGAGCCGGGCGACCAGGTCGCCCTCCCCGACGTAGGCGTGCAGCCGGTCGGCGACCTGGAGGAGCAGCTCGTCGCCGACGTGGTGCCCGAGGGAGTCGTTGACCCGCTGGAAGCGGTCGAGGTCGAGCAGGAGCAGCGCCACCCGTCGCCCGGGCTCGGCGGCCGCGAACGCCGCTTCGAGGTGGGTCATCAGGGACGCCCGGTTGGGGAGGTTGGTCAGGGCGTCGTGGCTGACCATGTGCTCGAACCGCTGCCGCGCCTCGACCCGCTTGCTGATGTCGTGGGCGACGACGAGGAAGCCGCGCTGGCCGTCCTCGCCGCGCAGCGCCACCACCGCCTCGCTGACCGGCACCGTGCTGCCGTCGCCGCGGACGTAGGCCCACTCCTGGTCCTCGCCGGGCGGCGTCTCCCGCGGCCCGTCGGACCGCCAGTCGCGCGGCTCGGCGTCGATCTCGGTCAGCCACGAGCCGACCAGCTCGTCCTTCCGCCGGCCGAGCAGCACCTGGGCGGCGGGGTTGGCGGTCGTGATCCGGCCGTCGCAGTCGGTGGCGATGATGCACAGCGGGATGGTGTCGAGGATCGAGCGGCGCAGGCCGTCCTCGCGCGCCGCGGCGAGGGCCGCCTGGCCGCGCAGCCGCTCGCTGATGTCGATGATGGAGGCGAGGACGAACTGCTCCTCCCCGATCCGGATCGGGTTGAGGCCGATCTCGATCGGCAGCTCGGTGCCGTCCTTGCGCAGGCCGTGGAGCTCGCGCCCCACGCCCATCACCCGCCGGCTCGGCGCGCCCAGGTACGACGACCGGTAGCCCTGGTGCGCGGCCCGGGCGTCCGCGGGCACGAGGTCCTCGACCCGCAGCCGCAGCAGCTCGTCGCGGCCGTAGCCGAACGAGCGCTCCGCCTCGGAGTTGACGAGGACGATCCTGCCGTCGCTGTCGACCATCACCATGGCGTTCGGTGCCGCCTCGATGATCAGTCGGAGACGCTCCTCGTCCGCCGAGGCGCCTGCCGGCTGCGGTTCCATGATTCCTCGCTCCCTAGCAGGCACCCGCGTTCACGGGGAGTCTACGGAGGATCCGGCCGATCCTCCGCCGGATCCGCCGGAACCGCACGATCGACCGGACCTCATGGCCCGGAAGGACCATTTGGGCGCGGTTCGCGCACCGGGCCCCGCCCCGCGAACCTAGCCTCGTCGCGACGTGAGGAGCTGGACATGTGGGGTCTGCAGCGCGCAGTCGGCGCGCTCGTCCTCGGCGCCGCGATGGCGGGGGCGGGGTTGGTGTGGTGGTCGGTCTCCGACCAGGCGACGGCGTACGCCGACCGGCCGCCCGAGGGCGTCGTCCTCGGCGCCTGGGAGGTGCTCTACGACACCGCGGTGCCGACCACCGGCACCCTCGCGGCGGCCTGCGGGATCGCACTGCTCCTCGCCGCGGGTGTCGCCGCGCTCGAGCGCCGGTTCTCGGACGCGGCGCGTCGGAGCGCGGACCGCTTCCACCGGCCGCTCGCGCCCCAGCTCGTCATGGCCGACACCCGGGGTGTCTTCCACGGCGACGTCACCCTGACGGTGCTGATCCCGGCCCACGACGAGGAGGGGTGCCTCGCCGCGACCCTCGAGTCCCTGCTGGGGCAGTCGCGCCGGCCGGAGCGCGTCATCGTCGTCGCGGACAACTGCACCGACGACACGGTCGCCATCGCCGAGGAGGCCGGCGTGGAGGTGTTCGAGACGTCCGGCAACACTGACAAGAAGGCGGGGGGCGCTCAACCAGGTGCTCGTCGGGCTGCTGCCCGAGCAGGGCGAGAACGACCTGGTGATGGTCATGGACGCCGACACCGTCCTCGACGACGGGTTCCTGGCGGCGGCGGTGCGGCGGATGACCGACGACCGCGCGCTGATGGCGATCGGCGGCCTGTTCCACGGTGAGGAGGGGCACGGCCTGATCGGCCAGCTCCAGCGCAACGAGTACACCCGCTACGCCCGTGACCTGCGGCGCCGCCGCGGCCGGGTGTTCGTGTTGACCGGCACGGCCACGGTGTTCCGCCCTCGGGGCCTGCGCTGGGTCGCCGAGGAGCGCGGCACCAACCTCCCCGGCGTCCCCGGTGACGTCTACGACACGACGGTGCTCACCGAGGACAACGAGATCACGCTGGCGTTGAAGAGCCTGGGCGCGATCGTCCTCTCCCCCGCCGACTGCACCGTGGTGACGGAGGTGATGCCGACCTGGCGCAACCTGTGGGCCCAGCGGCTGCGCTGGCAGCGCGGCGCCCTGGAGAACCTCGGCGCCTACGGCCTGCGGACCCAGACCTTCCGCTACTGGGCTCAGCAGCTCGGCATCGGTTACGGCGTGATCGCGCTGAGCGGCTACCTGGCGCTGATGCTGCTGATGGCGGTGTCGTTCGACTCGTGGGTGTGGTTCCCGTTCTGGCTGGGCATGGGCGCCGTGTTCGCCGCCGAGCGGGTCGTCGGCGTGTGGCAGGGCGGCTGGCGGGCCCGCCTGCTGGCGGCCCTGGTCCTCCCGGAGCTGCTGTACGCGATGTTCCTCGACGTCGTCTACGTCAAGGGCGTCGTCGACATCTCCCGCGGCCGCCAGGGCTCGTGGGGGCCACGTCGTGCGCAGCGCCCCCCGAGGCGAGCACCCGGTACGAGGCGGTGGCGTGATGACCGGTCTCCTCAGCCCCCCTCGGCATCCTGCTCCCGGAGTCGGTCCTGCAGATGCACTGGGTCGGCGTGCTCAGCGCGTTCGTGGCGGTCAACACCGTCATGTACGTCGCGCTCGCCGTCGCCAAGATGCTGCCGAAGGTCTACGTCGCCGACTGGCTGCCCCGGCGCCACCAGCGCGCCGAGACCCGCAGCATCCACCCCGACGGCCCCCGGTAGGCCGGCGCGGGCATGGACACGGCAACACTCCGGGTGGCCTTCGGCCTGGTGGCCCTCTGCGTCCTCGTGCTCTTCTACGGGGCGACCTACCGCACCACCAAGGCGCCGTACTGCGGCTGGTGGTGCTCGTCGATGGCGTTGTTCATCGTGTCGTCGCTGCTGTACCTGCTCAACGGGACGCCGGCGCAGGCGGTCGCCAACCCGCTCGGCAACACGCTCGCGGTTGCCGGCGGCAGCGCGGTGTGGGCCGCCGCCCGCTCGCTGCGAGGCCGACGGACGCCGTACCTGCCGCTGCTCCTCCCCGCGGCGGTCGTGCTGGTGGCCTCCGCGCTGGCCCACCCGGAGCGCGACGTGTGGGCGGGCGGCGCGGCGTTCCTCGCCGGGATGGCGCTCGCGTTCGGCCTGACGTCGCACGAGCTCGCCGGGGTGTTGCGGGAGCACCGGCCCGGCCGGGACGAGTGGGCCCAGCACCGGTTCACGATCGGGTCCCTCCTGGCGGCGTCGACAGTGGTGGCGGTGTTCTACCTGCTGCGGTGCGTGGTGTTCGTCGCCGTCGGACCCGACCACGAGCTGTTCCGCACCGCGTTCGGCTCCGAGCTGACCACCCTGCTCACCATGGCGCTCCTGGTCGTCGTCACGTTCAGCATGTCGGCGCTCAGCCACCTGCAGCAGACCAGCGAGCTGCGCGAGCAGGCCACGCACGACGGGCTCACCGGGGCGCTCAACCGCTCGGCGTTCATGCGTGCCGCCGAGCGCTCCTTCGCCGACGACGCCGTCGCGGCCTCCGGCGTCGTCATGGTCGCCGACCTCGACGGCTTCAAGGCGCTCAACGACGGCCACGGCCACGCCGCGGGCGACCGGGCGCTGGTCGCGTTCGCGCGGGTGTGCCTCGACGTGGTGGGCGACGGCGGCACGGTCGGGCGCCTGGGCGGCGACGAGTTCGCCGTGCTGCTCCGCGACGGCTCCCAGGGCGAGCGCGTCGCACGCGAGATCAGCAACCGGTTCGGGGCGGAGCACCTCGACGAGACCCACCCGACGGTGAGCTTCGGCATCGCTGCCGTCGACGCCAGCCTCGGCGTGAAGGACACGATCGTCCGCGCCGACGTCGCGCTCTACCAGGCGAAGGCCGCCGGGCGCGACCGCGTCGAGCGGTACGTCGTCCCGGCCCGCTGAGCGCCTGGTCCGCGCCGCCTGCTCCGTGTGGTCGGGACCAACGTCCCACCGCCGCCGGTCCACCGGCCCTGTGCCCGGCGCCGGGGGTGGGGTTGCGTGGGTGCCGACACCACGAGTCCGTGTGCGAAGGAGGACCACGATGAGCGAGTCCTGGTTCAAGAGCCGGGTCCGCGACCTCGATCGCGACGAGTGCCTGGCCCTGCTGCGCGCCGGCGACGTCGGCCGGATCGCCTTCGTCGACGACTCGGGGCCCGACATCCTCCCGGTCAACTACGCGGTCCAGGGCGAGGACGTCCTGGTGACGACCAGCAGCTACGGCGTGATCGCCCGCGCCGCCACCGGCGCCCGGGTCGCGTTCGAGGTGGACGAGCTCGACGCCTTCACGCGGTCCGGCTGGTCGGTGGTCGTCCGCGGACCCGCCGAGCGGGCCGCGCAGTTCGAGCTCTCCGCCGACCTCGACGAACGACCCTCGCCGTGGGCGGACGGCGTCCGCACGTACACGATCCGGATCCGGCCCGAGGTCGTCACCGGCCGGCGGCTGATCCCCGCCTGACGCCGCGCGTCACCGCCGGGGCACCGACCACCGCACCGTCGTCCCCTTGTCCGGCGCCGAGTCGATCTCGCAGCTGCCGCCGCGCTGCTCGGCCCGGTGCCGGATGTTGGCGAGCCCGCTCTCGGCCACCCCGGGCGGGATCCCCGTGCCGTCGTCGACCACGGTGAGCGTGATCCGGTCGCCCGCCTCGAGGACGACGGTGACCGCCCCCGCCTGCGCGTGCCGGCCGGCGTTCGACAGCACCTCGCCCAGCACGGCCAGCAGGTCGGGTGCGGTGGCGTCGTCGATCAGCGTCCGCACCGGCCCCTCGAAGCGCAGGTCGGGCCGGAACTTCAGCGTGGCGGCCGCGCGGTCGACCAGGCGGGTCACCTCGGCCTGGATGTCCGCGGACGCCTCGACGGTGCCCAGGGCGAAGATCGAGCGGCGGATGTCCTTGATGGTCGCGTCGATGTCGTCGACGGCCTGCTCGAGACGCTCGGTGACCTCCGGCCGGTCGACCCGCCGGGCGGTGCCCTGGAGACCGAGGCCGATCGCGAACAGCCGTTGGATGACCAGGTCGTGGAGGTCGCGGCCGATGCGGTCGCGGTCCTCCAGGACGGCGAGCCGCTGCTGGTCGGAGCGGGCCTGGGCCACCTGTAGGGCGAGGGCGGCCTGCTCGGCGAAGCTCGCCGGCATCTCGGCGGTCACCGAGTGGAACCGGTCGGCGTGGTCCGGCGTCCAGCCCAGCGCCAGGGCGCCACGGGTGCCGCTCGACCCCAGCGGCACCACGATGACCGGACCGAGCTCCGGCCAGCCGGGGAGACGCCGCACGCCGAGCGCCCGCGGGCCGTGCGCGACGTCGGCGATCCGCACCGGCTCGCCCGACTCCACGACGAGCTGCGCGAACGAGTCGTCGAGCGAGAGATGGTCCAGGTCGGCGGCGGTCACCTTCGCGCCCGCGACGGCCCGCACGCTCAGGTGGTCGGCGTCGTCACCGGCCACGATCCACGCGACGTCGGCCCTGGCGACCTCCCGCGCCCGACCGGCGACCGCCTCCAACGCCTGGTCGCCCGAGGCCGACCCCGCCAGCAGGCCGGTGATCTCCGCCGTGGCCCGCAGCCACTCCCCCCGACGGGTCGCCTCCTCGTAGAGGCCGGCGTTCTCGATCATCACGCCGGCCGCGGCGGCGAGGGCGACCACGACCTCCTCGTCCTCGGCGGTGAAGTCGCTGCCGTCGCTCTTCTCCGACAGGTAGAGGTTGCCGAAGACCTTGCCACGGATCCGCACCGGCACCCCGAGGAAGGAGTGCATCGGGGGGATGGTTCGGCGGGAAGCCGTAGGACTCGGGATGCTCGGCGATGTCGTGGAGCCGCAGCGGCTCGGGGCGGTCGATGATCAGGCCGAGGAGGCCGTGGCCGCGGGGCAGGTCGCCGATCCGCAACGCGTCCTCGTCGGAGATCCCGTGGTGGATGAACGTGCGCAGCCGCTTGGCCTCGCTGTCGCCGAGCACGCCGAGGGCGGCGTACTTGGCGTCGACGAGCCGGCTGGCGATCAGCACGATCCGTGAGAGCACGCCGTCGAGGCTGAGGTCCGACGCCATCGTCACGACCGCGTCGAGGAGCAGCCGCAGCCGGGCCTGCTGGTCGAGGGCGCCCTGCATCCGCGCCTGGACCTCCTCCACGAGGTCCTCGAAGGCCGCGTCGAGGAGCGGACGGCCTCCGGTCGGCTCCGGTCCCACCGCTGTCATCTCAGCGGTCGGAGCGGCCGTGCTTGACCGCGAAGATCGCGGCCTGCGTGCGGCTCGACAGGCCGAGCTTGGCCAGCAGCGAGGAGACGTAGTTCTTGACCGTCTTCTCGGCCAGGAACATCTCCTGCGCGATCTCGCGGTTGGTCCTGCCCTCGCCGATCAGCTCGAGGATGCGCAGCTCCTGGTCGGTCAGCCCCTCGAGGTCCTTGTCCTTCTCGGGTCCCTTGCGGATCCGCTCGAGCACCTGCGCGGTCACCGACGGGTCGAGCGTCGACTGGCCGGCGGCCACGCGTCGGATCATGTCGACGAGGTCGGAGCCGCGCACCTGCTTGAGCACGTAGCCGGCGGCACCGGCCATGATCGCGGCGAACAGCGCGTCGTCGTCGTCGTACGACGTCAGGATCAGCGCCGCGATGGCCGGGTCCTGCGAGCGGACCTCCCGGCACACGTCGATGCCGGAGCCGTCGGGCAGCCGCCCGTCGAGGATCGCCACGTCGGGCCGCAGGGCGGGGATGCGGCGGGCCGCCTCCACGGCCGAGCCGGACTCGCCGACGACCTCGAAGTCGGGCTCGGCCTCGAGCAGCTCACGCATCCCGCGACGGACCACCTCGTGGTCGTCGAGGAGGAAGATCCGGATCGGTGTCTGGCTCACGCCCCTCACCGTAACGGCTCCCCGTTGCCGGGCGGGCAGGATCTCCCGCCGGCTGAGGACCTTGGTCCCTGTTGCGCGCCGGGCCGGGCACGGACAGTGGTGTCACCGACCACACACAGGAAGCGGTGAGCACCATGATCGTGCGAGAGCTGATGACGACCGACCCGGTGACCGCGCGCACGCGGACGACCGTGAAGGCCGCGCTCGCCCTCCTCGACGAACACGACATCACCGCCCTGCCCGTCGTCGACGCCGCCGGACGGGTGGTCGGTGTGGTCAGCGAGGCCGACCTGATCCGTGACCTGATCGGCCCCGACCCGCGGCTGCACGCCCCTGCGCGCCGGGGCCGCCCAGACCGGGCCGGTCGACCGCCCCCGCGTCGTCGCCGACGTGATGACACCGCACGCCGTCACCGTCCGCCCGGACACCGACCTGGTCACCGCCATCGACCTGGCCACCTCGACCGGGATCAAGAGCATCCCCGTCGTCGACGAGCACGACCGCGTCGTCGGCGTGATCAGCCGGCGCGACGTCGTGCGGATGCTCGCCCGCAGCGACGCCGAGCTCGAGCACGACATCGACGACCTGCTCGTCTCCGCCGGGTTCCGCGACTGGCTGGTCGACGTCCACGACGGCGTCGCCGAGGTCAGCGGTCCGACCGACCCGCGCGACCGGGCCCTCGCCCGGGTCGTCGCGCGCGGCGTACCCGGCGTCGTCGAGGTCCACGTCGACCCCAACCCCTGAGCAGCCCCGAACCCTCCTCCTGATCGGAAGTCCGATGTCCCTGCCCGATTCCGTCGCCCGCCGGCTGGTGGACCTTGCCTGCCTCGCACCGAGCGTCCACAACACCCAGCCGTGGACCTGGATGGTCGACGGCGACCGGGTCCGGCTCTTCGCCGACCGCACCCGCCAGCTCCCGGTCGAGGACCCCTCCGGGCGCAACCTCGTCCTGAGCTGCGGCGCCGCCCTCCACCACTTCCGGTTCGCCGCCGAGGCGCTCGGCTGGCACACGACCGTCCGCCGGCTGCCCGAGGCGGCCGCGCCCGACCTCCTCGCCGAGGTCCGGCTCGAGCGGACCGGCCCCTCGCCGACCGCCGCCGACGACCTGGCCGTCCTGCGCCGGCGCTGCACCGACCGCCGTCGGTTCACGTCGTGGCCGGTGCCCGACCCGCTCCTGGCCGCGCTCGCGGACGAGGCGGCAGAGGAGGGGGCGCTGGCGGAGCCGGTCGTCGACGTCGTCGCGCGGTTCCGGCTCGAGCTGCTCTCCCGCCGGGCGCAGAGTGTCCGCGACGCCGACCCGCTGGCTGTCCGGGAGCAGCTCTCCTGGGTGCGGCGCGGGGGCGACGACGGCATCCCGCGGGCCGTGCTGCCCGCCGAGACCTCGAGCGCCGACGCTGCCCGCCGGTCGCGGTTCGGCACCGGGGTCCTCGACGACGTCCGGGCCCCGGTGGAGAGCGGTGACGGCGTCATCGCGCTGGGCGGCTTCGAGGACGTGCCCGAGGAGTGGCTGCGGGCCGGCGAGGGCCTGAGCGCCCTGTGGCTCCGCGCGACCCGCGACGGCCTGTCGGTCGTGCCGCTGACGCTTCCGGTCGAGGTCGACGACGTCCGCCAGGAGCTCCGCGACGCCGTGCTCGGGGGTGCCTTCATCCCCCACCTCCTGGTGCGCATCGGCTGGCAGGCGATCGGCCGCAGCGAGCTGCCGCGCACCCCGCGCCGCCCGGTCGACGACGTGCTCATCGCCTGACGACGCTCGCGCGAGCGTCTTCCTGGCGCAGCGCCGACCTCGATGAGGCACCCCGCCACGGCACCGCCCGCTGTGCGGGTCATGAGCGCGTTCCGGTCCGACCCTGACTGGCGGACGCGCGCCGCGGAGGGCGCGACCGGGGCGACTGAGGGACCAAGGTCCCGCCGAGCAGGGAATTCCGGCCGTGGGGCGCAGCGGCGCCCACCCCTACGTTGATCACATCTGACAAGCGCGCGTAGGAGACCCCGTGGACCCGACTGACATCGCCCGGTGGCAGTTCGCCATCACGACCGTCTACCACTTCATGTTCGTGCCGATCACGATCGGCCTCTCCGCCCTCATCGCCGGCTACGAGATCACCTGGCTCCGCACGCGCAACGAGCAGTGGCTCCGGCTGACGAAGTTCTTCGGCAAGCTGTTCCTGATCAACTTCGCGATCGGCGTGGTGACCGGCATCGTGCAGGAGTTCCAGTTCGGCATGAACTGGAGCGACTACTCGCGGTTCGTCGGCGACGTCTTCGGCGCCCCGCTGGCCGTCGAGGGCCTGCTCGCGTTCTTCCTCGAGTCGACGTTCCTCGGCCTCTGGATCTTCGGGTGGGACCGGCTGCCGGAGAAGCTGCACGCCGCCTGCATGGTGCTCGTCCACGTCGGGACCCTCTTCTCGGCCTACTTCATCCTCGCCGCCAACTCGTGGATGCAGAACCCGGTCGGGTTCGCCTACAACCCGGAGACCGGACGGGCCGAGATGAACGACTTCGTCGCCGTGCTGCTCAACAAGGTGCAGCTGGTGACCTTCCCGCACGTGATCCTCGCCGCCTACATGACCGGCGCCGCGTTCGTGGTGGGCGTCGGCATGTGGCAGATGATGCGCCGCAAGCACACCGACGACGACCGCACGATGTACCGCAAGGCGGTGCGCACCGCGGCCGCGGTGGTCCTGGTCAGCGGCATCGGCGTCGCGATCACCGGTGACGTCCAGGGCAAGATCATGACCGAGGTGCAGCCGATGAAGATGGCGGCCGCCGAGGGACTCTACGAGACCGAGCAGCCCGCGGACTTCTCGCTGTTCCAGCTCGGCACGCTCGACGGCGAGCGCGAGACGTTCTCGGTGAAGGTGCCCGGCCTGCTGTCGTGGCTGGCGACCGGCTCGAGCGACGGCACGGTGCTCGGCATCGACGAGCTGCGGGAGCGCTACCGGGAGACCTACGGCCAGGACCCGGGCGAGAAGTACTACTCCCCCCGGCGACTACACGCCGGTGATCCCGCTGACCTACTGGACGTTCCGGCTGATGATGGGCCTCGGGATGGCGGCCGCGGCCGTCGCGGCCTGGGTCCTGCTCGCCACCCGCAAGGGTCGTACGCCGTCCGGCCGGCCGTTGCTGTGGGCCGCCGTCGCGCTGCCGTTCCTGCCGCTCTTCGCCAACTCCTTCGGCTGGATCTTCACCGAGGTCGGGCGGCAGCCGTGGGCGGTGTTCGGGTTGATGACGACCGAGCAGGCGGTCTCGCCCGGGGTGAGCACGGGCGAGGTGCTGACGTCGCTCATCGTGCTCACCGCGGTCTACGGCCTGCTCGCCGTGGTGGAGGTGCGGCTGCTGCTCACCTACATCCGCAGGGGCGCCGACCCCCTCCCTCCCCCCGACGACGAGCCCGACACCGGCCAGGGCGACGACCGCCCGCTGGCCTTCGCCTACTGAGAGCAGGAAGAGACCGATGGAGCTCACGACCGTCTGGTTCGCGCTGATCGCCGTCCTCTGGATCGGCTACTTCGTCCTCGAGGGGTTCGACTTCGGCGTCGGCATGCTGTTGCCGGTCCTCGCCGAGGACGACACGGAACGACGGGTCATGATCAACACGATCGGCCCGGTGTGGGACGGCAACGAGGTGTGGTTGCTGGTGGCCGGAGGCGCGACGTTCGCAGCCTTTCCCGAGTGGTACGCCACCCTCTTCAGCGGGTTCTACCTGCCGCTGCTGCTGATCCTCGTCGCACTGATCGTCCGTGGCCTCGCGTTCGAGTACCGGGCGAAGCGCGAGGAGGCGTCGTGGAAGCGGCGCTGGGACACGGCGATCATCGTCGGCTCCTTCGTGCCGGCGCTGCTGTGGGGCGTCGCGTTCGCCAACATCCTCCGCGGCGTCCCGATCGACGCCGACCACGAGTACGTCGGCGGCTTCTTCAACCTGCTCAACCCCTACGCCCTGCTCGGTGGCACGACCACCCTGCTGCTGTTCCTCGCCCACGGCGCGATCTTCGTCGCCCTCAAGACCGACGGGCCGATCCGCCACCGGGCGCGGGCGTTCGCGATCCCGGCGACCGTCGCCGCCGCTGCGGCCGCGGTGGCGTTCCTCGTGTGGACCCAGCTCCTCACCGGGACGGTGGCGTCGGCGGTCGCCTTCGCCGCCGCCGCGTGCGCGCTGCTCGCCGGCCTGGGCGCGGTCCGGGCCGGCCGCGAGGGCTGGGCGTTCGCGGCGACCTTCACGACGATCGCCCTGGCCGTGGCGGGCCTGTTCCTCGCGCTCTTCCCCGACGTCATGCCGACCACCCTGGCCGACGGGGTCGGGCTGACGACGTCGGACGCCGCGGCGACGCCGTACACGCTGGGGATCATGACGGTCGTCGCGATCGTGTTCACTCCGCTGGTCCTGGCCTACCAGGGCTGGACCTACTGGGTGTTCCGGAAGCGGATCGCCGTGCACCACATCCCGCTGCCGACCGCCGCCGGCGCGGCGCCGCCGGTCCCGTGAGGCCCTCGGACCCGCGGCTGCGGGCGCACCTCGCGCCCGCGCGCCGCGAGCTCGCCGGCGTCGCCGGAGCGGGGCTGCTGACCGGGCTGCTCGTCATCGCCCAGGCCTGGGCGGTGACCGGGCTGGTGCTGGCCGCGCTCCCCGGCGTGGAGGCGCCGTGGTGGGACGGCAGCGTCCTGGCCTGGGGTGGCGTGGTGGCTGCCGTGCTCCTCGCCCGTGGGGTCGTCGGCGGGTGCGGCGACCGGCTGCTGCGCGGGCCGCGTCGGTGGTCGGCACCTCCCTGCGCCGCCGGCTCGTCACCGCGGCCGCCGGCAGCCGCGGCAGCGGCATCGGGGAGCAGGCGGTGCTGCTGACCCGCGGCGTCGACGCGGTCGAGCCCTACGTGACGCGCTATCTCCCCGCGGTCGTCGTGGCGGGCGTGCTGCCGCCGCTGACCGTCGTGGCGATCGCGACCCAGGACCTGCTGAGCGCGGCGATCGTGCTCGCGACGCTGCCGCTGGTGCCCGTCTTCGGCGCCCTGGTCGGCCTCGCCACGCGCGACCGCGCGGAGGAGCAGTGGCGGGCGATGACGGTGCTGTCCGGCCACTTTCTCGACGTCGTCCGCGGGCTCCCGACCCTGGTCGCGCACCGCAGGGCCCGGGTCCAGTCGGAGCGGATCGCCGCGATCACCGACCGCTACCGCGTCGCGACGCTGCGCACGTTGCGGATCGCGTTCGCCTCCTCCGCGGTGCTGGAGCTGGTCGCGACCCTGTCGGTGGCGCTCGTCGCGGTCACGATCGGGGTCCGCCTCGCGTCCGGAGGCGTCGACCTGCCGACCGCCCTGGTGGTGCTCCTGCTGGCGCCGGAGGCCTACTGGCCGCTGCGCCGGGTCGGGGCCGAGTTCCACGCCGCCGCCGAGGGCGCGGCCACGTTCGAAGCGGCCCACCTGGCGCTCACGGCCGCCGACGACGCAGGTCCGGCGACCGGTGGGCCGGCGGCTCCGGGAGCGGGCCTCGAGCTCGCCAGCCTGTCCGTCACCTATCCGGGCCGGGCCGTCCCAGCGCTCGTCGTGACCCGGGAGCGGATCCCGGCGCGCGGCGTCACCGCCGTCGTCGGCCCTTCGGGGTGCGGGAAGTCCACCCTGCTCGCCGCGATCGCCGGCCTGGTGCCCGCGACGGGCGCGGTCACCGCCGCGGGCCGCCCCGTGGGCGGCCCTGCCTGGCAGGAGCAGGTCGCCTGGCTGGCGCAACAGCCGCAGTTCGTCGCCGGGTCGGTCGCCGACAACCTCCGGCTGGCGCGACCCGACGCCACCGACGGCGACCTCTGGGAGGCGCTGCGCCAGGTCGCCCTGGAGCTGCGGGTCCAGGCGCTGCCCCAGCAGCTCGACACCCCGCTCGGCGAGGACGGGTCGACGCTGTCCGCGGGCGAGCGAGCGCGGCTGGCGTTGGCGCGGGTGGTCCTCGCCGACCGGCCGTGGGTGCTGCTCGACGAGCCGACCGCCCACCTCGACCCGCTCACCGAGCAGGTCATCACCGACACCATCGTCGAGCTGGGCCGGCGTTCCGCGGTCGTCGTGGTCGCCCACCGGCCCGCAGTGCTCACGGTCGCCGACCACGTGGTCGCCCTGGACCGTCCGCCGGTCCCGGCCGCGACGAGCGCGCCACGTCCGGCGGAGCGGCGCCGGACGCCACGGGCGGCCTCCGCTGCGCCGCACCCGACCGACCAGCCGGCGCCGGCGCGGTTCGCCGGCAGCACGGTGGTCGGCGCCCTCGCCTCGGCGTCGGGAGTCGCGCTCACGGCGACCGCCGGCTGGCTGATCGTGCAGGCGTCCACCCGCCCCGCGGTGCTCACCCTCCTGGTCGCGGTCGTCGGCGTCCGCGCGTTCGGTCTCGCCCGGCCGGTCCTCCGCTACGTCGAGCGGCTGCAGGGGCACGACGCGGCCCTGCGGCTGCTCGCGCGGCGCCGGGTGGAGGTCTACGACGCGCTGGTGCCGCTCGTGCCCGCGCGGCTGGGCCGGCGACGCGGCGACCTGTTGAGCACGGTCGTCGACGACGTCGACAGCGTGGTCGACCGCGAGCTCCGGGTGCGGATGCCGGTGCGCCAGTTCGTGCTCGTCGCTGCTGCCGCGGTGGCGTTCGCCGCGCTGCTCGTGCCGGCGGCGGGCGGCATCCTGCTGGTCTTCTGCGCCCTCGCCGGGGTCGGGGCCTACCACCTCGCCCGGGCGGGCTCGGCCCGCGCGGAACGAGGCGTGGTCCACCTCCGGTCGGAGCTGTCGGAGCAGGTGGTCGACGCCCTGCAGGGCGCCGACGAGCTCACCATGTGGCAGGCCACCGGGCGCTCCGCCGACCGGGTCGCCGCGACGAGCGCGGCGATCGGGCGGGCCAGGTCGCGGGCGGCGGCGGGGCTGTCGGCCGCCCGTGCCTGGGTGCTGGCCGCGGCCGGCGCGGCGATGGCGACGACGGCGTACGTCGCCGGGAGCGCTGCTGCCGACGGAGCACTGTCGGGCCCGATGCTGGCCCTCCTGGTGCTGCTCCCGCTGGCCCTGACCGACGTCGCCCTGCCGCTCGCCGACGCCGGCGCCCTCTCCGTGCGGACCGCGGCGGCCCAGGCCAGGCTTCGCCGGCTGGAGGTCACCGCGCCCGCCGTGCGCGACACCGTCGCCACCGGCACCGCCCGGGGCACCGCGGTCGACGTCCGCCGGGCGCGCGCCCGGTGGGAGCCCCACTCTCCCCTGACCGCCGAGGTCTCGCTGCACCTCGGTCCCGGCGAGCGGGTGGGCGTCGTCGGCTCGTCCGGGTCCGGCAAGAGCACGCTGGCCGCCCTGCTGCTGCGGTTCCTCGACCCCGCCGCGGGGCGGGTGGAGCTCGGTGGCTGCTCGACACGCGACCTCTGGCTCGACGACGTGCGCCGCACCGTCGGCCTGGTCGACGACCACCCGCACGTCTTCGCGACGACGGTCGTGGAGAACGTGCGCCTGGCCCGGCCCGATGCCAGCGACGACGACGTCGAGGGAGCGCTGCGGCGCGCCCGGCTCGGGGACTGGCTCGACGGCCTGCCGGACGGGCTCGACACCTGGGTCGGCGACGGCCACGCGGCGGTCTCGGGGGCGAGCGCGCCCGGATCGGCATCGCCCGGTCGCTGCTGGCGGACAACCGGGTGCTCGTGCTCGACGAGCCGGCGGCGCACCTCGACCACGCCACGGCCACCGAGCTGGCCAGCGAGGTGCTCGGGGGCGACCGCGACCGGGCGGTGCTGTGGATCACCCACACCTCCGCCGGTCTCGACGCCGTCGACCGCGTGGTCGACCTCGACGGCTACCGCTTCCCCGAGACCGACACCGACACCGCACGGTCGGCCTAGGTCGAAGGTCCCTCCGGCGCGGGTCCTGTGCCGCTACCAGCGGGGGCGGACGCGGCCGATGCTCGGAGCATGACCAGCACCATCGCCCCCGGCAGCATCGTCGTCGGCATCGACGGCTCCGAGCACGGCGACCTCGCCGTGGAACGGGCCGCCGTCCAGGCCGCGTGCGAACGGCGTCCGCTCGCGGTCGTCGCGGCGGCCCGGTTCGCGTCGCTGCAGCGGACGGGTGGCGACGCCGGCACCTCGCGCTGCACGACCACCGAGGCGCTGCGCGAGGTCGCCGCGCTCACCGACGACGCAGCCCGACGCGCCCTCGCCGTCGCGCCCGGGATCACCGTCGACGCGCGGCCCCAGCTCGGCGACCCGCGACAGGTCCTGGCCGACCTGTCCGCCCGGGCGCACCTGCTGGTGGTCGGCAGCCACGGCCGCAGCATGTTCCGAGGCACCCCCCTCGGGTCGGTGACCGCGGCCGTGAGCCGGCTGGCCACCTGCCCGGTCCTCATCTGCCGCCCGTCGCCGGGCGGGGCCGGGGACGGGGTCGTCGCCGGGGCCGACGGGACACCGGGCTCGCTGCCCGTCCTCGAGCTCGCGTTCGCCCAGGCCTCGCTGCGGGGCCTGCCGGTCACGGTCGTGCACACGTCGCGGGACGTCCTCGCCGGCGTCTCCCGGCTCCCCGAGCTGTGCGGAACGGTCGTCAACGAGTCCTACCTCGACGAGCTGACCACCATGCTGGCCGCGACCGTGACCGACCTCGGCGAGAAGTACCCCGACGTCACGGCGACGCTCGAGACCCGGACCGGGCTGCTCGGCGCCGTGCTCGGTCCCGAGCGCCGCGGGTGGGACCTGGTGGTGACCGGGCGGCCGCCGTCGCGTCGCAAGGACCTGCTCGCGCTTCCGCTTCCCGGCACCGTCGCCGAGCGCAGCCGGTGCGACGTCGTCGTCGTCCCGCAGGGCTGCACCTGGTCGTAGCAGCGGGCTCCCGGACGCCCCGACGGGCCCAAGGTCCCACGGACGGAGGATCTCCGGCCGTACCGCAACCAGCACCACCGAGAGAGGTTCGGACCATGAACGAGATCACGCGTGGAACCATCGTGGTGGCGACCGACGGCTCGCCCCACTCGGACCGGGCCGTCCAGTGGGCGGCCGAGCAGGCCTACCTGGAGCGGCGGCCGCTGGCCGTCGTCTCGGCGGCGTTCGACCCGACGCCCGTGATGGCGGGCGCCGGCATCGGAGCCGTCCCCGTCATCCCGCCCGAGGACCTCCTCGCGGCGGCGACCGCACTGGCCGACGAGGGTGCGGCCCTGGCCCCGTCGGCACCGGCCCGGGCTGGACGTCGAGCCCCTCCCGATGCGGGGCGAGCCACGCGGGGTCCTCACCGATCTCGCCGCCCACGCGCACCTGCTGGTGCTCGGGTCCCGCGGCCGGGGCGCGGTGCTGAGCCGGTTGCTCGGCTCGGTGAGCGCATCGGTCGGCAAGCACGCGTCCTGCCCGGTCGTCGTGGTCCGCCCGGGACACCGCCGGGCGACCGACCACGGCGTGCTCGTGGGTGCCGACGGGACCTTGCAGTCGCTGCCGGTCATCGAGTTCGCGTTCCGGCAGGCGTCGCTGCACGACCAGCCGCTGACCGTCCTGCACTGCGTGTGGGACCTCGCGGCGGCCGTCGACGGCCCGTCGCTCCTGCGCGACGGTCAGCCCGAGGCGCGGGCCCTGCTCTCGGAGTCGGTCGCGGGGTTCCGCGAGCGCTACCCCGAGGTCCGGGTCGACCTCCAGGTCGCCCGCGGCTTCGCCGAGACCTGCCTGGCCGCCGACTCCGACCGGTGGAGCCTGATCGTGGTCGGGCGCCACCCCGCCGAGTCGCTGGGCCGGCTGGCCACCCCGACGGTCGCCACCTCCGTCCTCGAGCGCGCACGGACCTGCGTCGCGGTCGTCCCCCAGGAGCCGTGATGACCAGGCAGCCACGGGCCCTGGTGGTCCACGAGTCGATGTTCGGCAGCACCGCCGCCGTCGCCGCCGCGGTGGCCGACGGCCTCCGCGACGAGGGGTACGACGTCGTCGTGGCGGACGTCGCGACGACGTCCGCCACGGCGCTCCCGGTGCCGCTGGCCGAGCTCGACCTGCTCGTGCTCGGCGGACCGACGCACGCCTTCTCGATGACCCGCGCCAGCACCCGGCAGGACGCCGTGCGCCAGGGCGCCGACCCCGGCCGCGCCGAGGTGGGCCTGCGCGAGTGGATCGCCGCGCTCCCCCGGTCTGCCGACCCGCTGCCACCCGTGGCGGTGTTCGACACCCGGGCCGCGAAGGCACGACGGCTGCCCGCCGCCGCGCGCAAGACCGCCCGGCTCCTCCGCGCCCACGGCGCCCGTGCCGTCGTACCCCCCGAGGGCTTCCTGGTCGAGGACGTGCAGGGCCCGGTCGTCGACGGCGAGCTGCCGCGCGCGTCCCGGTGGGGCCGGGCCGTCGGCGCGGCCGCCCGCGCGGCGGCGCCGGCAGAAGGCCCGGCGGATCTCGGGACCTAGGACCCGCGCAGCCGGTCCCAGCGACCCTGCCGACGCGGCCCGCCGCCAGCGAGGCTTGAGGCATCAACAGAGAACAGGGGCCGAGGGCCCCACGATCGGAGATGAGAACGATGACCACGGTCCAGACCCCCCGCCACCTCGACGTCATGGTCGAGAACGACATCGTCACCCACAGCGCCGCCCGGCGTGCGCTGGCCGTCCTGCGGATCGGCTTCGGCGTGACCTTCCTGTGGGCCTTCCTCGACAAGCTGCTCGCCCTCGGCTACGCCACCGGCAAGAGCGCCGAGACCGGCGCGGTCGACTACTTCGGCCCCGACGCCTGGGTCAACGGCGGCAGCCCCACCTTCGGCTTCCTGACCTTCGGCGTCCCCGAGGACAACCCGATGCGTGAGTTCTTCAACGGCATCGCGGGCGACACCTGGGCCGACTGGCTCTTCATGATCGGCCTCGCCGGCATCGGCCTCGCCCTCATCCTCGGGATCGGCATGCGGCCCGCCGCGATCGCCGGCGCCGCGCTCTACATGATGATGTGGCTCGCCGCTCTCCCGCTGGAGAACAACCCGGTCGTCGACGACCACCTGATGGGCGCCGTGATCGTGGTCGTGCTGGCGCTGACCCTGGCCGGCGACACCTGGGGCCTCGGCAAGGCCTGGGCCAAGACCAAGCTGGTCCGGAAGTACCCCGTCCTCCGCTGACGACCCCCCGAACCGAACGGCCCCGCCTGCACCCGGCGGGGCCGTTCGCATGCCCGGGTGCCGTGCCCGCCGCGCCGTGCGCCTCACCGAGGTCGGCGCAGCTGGCGCGGCGAGTCCATCGGCACGTCGCCCGCCGGCGCGAGCCGCAGCTTGGTGTCGACCACCGCGCAGGACCCGGGGCTCACCAGCACGGGGTTGAGGTCGACCTCGGCCACCTCGGGAACGTCGACCGCGAGCCGGCCCAGGCGGCTCGCCAGCCCGGCGACCTCCGCGACGGCCACCGGTGCCGAGCCGCGGAAGCCGTCGAGGAGCGGCGCCAGCCGCAGCGTGCTCAACACCCGCAGCGCCTGCCCCTCGTCGAAGGGAGGCAGCAGGAAGGCGCGGTCGTCCCACACGTCGGTCGCGACGCCGCCGGCCGCGATCATGACGAGCGGACCGAGCGACGGGTCGCGGACCACCCCCAGGGCCAGCTCCACACCGGCGGCCATCGGCTGGACGAGGACCCGGCTCGGCCCACCCCCGCACCTGCTCGAACGCCGCGACCGCGGCCCGCACCTCCTCCGCGCCTTGCAGGCCGGTACGCACGGCGCCGAGCTCGGTCTTGTGCACGACGTCGGGCTCGGCCAGCTTGACCGCGACGGGGAACCCGACCGCCGCGGCCACCTCGGCGGCGCCCTCGACTCCGACCGTGAACCGCCCGAGCAGGTCGATGCCGTAACGGCCGAAGAGCTCGGCGGCCGTCTCCGGCCGCACCCATCCCTCCGGGGTCGCCTCGGCGAGGAGCCGGCGCGCGGTCGCCCGTGCGTGCCGCACCTCGACCGGGTCCGTGGGCGGCGGCCCGCCGACGGTCTTGGTGGCCCGCCACTCGGCGTACCGCACGGCGCGCCCGAGCGCCCCGAGCGCGGCAGCCGCGCTGCCGAACACGGTGACCTCGGAGCCGGCGGTCGGCTCCGCGCCGAGCACGACGACCGCGACCGGCCGGCGCGGCCGTTCGGCGCGCAGCCGCGCGAGCGCCTCGAGCGTGGCGGGGACGTCGTTGGTGCCCGTCGCGACGAGCACGACGACGAGCGCGTCGACCTCGCCCGAACCGAGCACCTCGCTCGAGATGGCGGCCAGCTGCGCCGCCTCCGCACCGGCCCCGGCATCCACGGGGTTGGCGGTGCCGGTCGTCTGGTTGACGAGTCCCGCGAGCCGCTCCTGCAGGTCGGGCGAGAGCTCCACGACGTCGAGCCGCTCGTCCTCGGCGGCGTCGGCGGCCAGCACGCCGAGTCCCCCGGCGTTGCTGACGATGCCGACCCGCCGGCCCGCGGGCAGCGGCTCGCGGGTCAGGAGCAGGCAGGTCTCCGCCAGCTGCTCGGCGTCGTCGCACCCGATCACACCTGCCTGGGCGAACAGGGCACGTACGCCGGCCGCGGGCGAGGCCGCAGCCGCGGTGTGGGACGCACCGGCGCGCTGACCGCCCGTCGACCGACCGCCGACCAGCGCCACCAGCGGCTTGCGCTCGCTGAACAGGCGGGCGAAGCGAGCGAACTTGCGGGCGTTGCCGAACGACTCGAGGTAGAGCGCGCCACAGGTGACGGCGGCGTCGTCGTACCAGGCTGCGAGCAGGTCGTTGCCCGAGACGTCGGCCTTGTTGCCGAGGGAGACGAAGTAGCGCACCCCGACCCCCGCGCGGGCGACCAGGTCCATCAGGGCGATGCCGACGCCGCCGGACTGGCTGGCGACGGCGAGCCCTCCGGGCGGCGGGACCGTGCCGCCGAAGGTGGCGTGGAGCCGCACGTCCGGGTCGTTGCTGATCAGGCCCAGGCCGTTGGGCCCGACGAGGCGGATGCCGTGCCGCCGTGCGGCGACGACGAGGTCGTGCTCGAGCGCCGCGCCGTGCCGGCCCATCTCACGGAAGCCGGACGAGATCACGACCGCGGCCCGGACACCGGCGGCCGCGGCGTCCTCGAGGGCGTCGGCGGCCCGCTCGGCAGGCACCGCGATGATCGCCAGGTCCACCGGGTGCGGCACCTGCGTGGCGGCGGGGTACGCCGGCACCTCGAGCACGCGCTCGGCGTTCGGGTGGACGATCGCGAGCCCGCCACGGAACCCACCCGAGCGCACCGCGGAGACGACGGCCGCACCGATGCCGGACCCGTCGCGGCGGACTCCGTAGACCGCCGCGGTCCTCGGCGCGAGCAGCGGCCCGAGCGAGAGCCGCTCGGCGGCGAACTCGCGCCGGTCCGCGGCGGCCTGGACGTCGGCGGTCACCGCCGTGCCCATCCGCAGGACCTGCTCGCCGCCCTCGTGGCGGACCTCGACGTCGAAGCCGGCGTCGCCGAACACCCGCATCATCCGGTGGTTGGACGAGAGGACCCGGGCGTCCATCCATCGCAGTCCCTGGTCGCGGGCCGCGGCGGCGAGGTGCTCGAGGAGCAGGGTGCCCATGCCCTGCCCCCGCATCTCGTCGGCGACGAGGAACGCGACCTCGCACACGTCGGGACCGACCGGCTCGGCGGTGCCGAGCGCGACCACGCGTCCGTCGACCTCGGCGACCAGCGCGATGGTGTCGGGCGACGTCAGCACGTGGTCGACGTAGCGGTGGGCCGCAGCGCGGGCGACCGAGAAGAACCGCAGCCACAGCGCCTCGTCGGAGACCCGGTCGTGGAGGTCGTGGAGGGCCTCGCCGTCCTCCGGCCCGAGGCCGCGGACGACAGCGATGCGGCCGTCGCTGAGGAGGACGTCGGCGCCCGACGTGGCTCCGACGTCGGTCGGCTGGGAGTCGGGAGGCTCGCTCGGCGTCGACATCCACCCAGGATCGTGGGGCTGCCGGCGGTCTTCAAGGAGCGGGAGGAACAAGGTCCCACGGACGGGGGTCGCACGCCCGTGGCGGCGCGGAGCCTCCGGCTGGAAGGTGGAGGTGCCGGAGTGACCGGCGCCCGAGCGGATCCAGGAGGAAGCATCATGAAGGCAGCAGTCGTCGACAGTTTCGGGGCACAGCTTCGGATCGAGGAGCGCGACGTCCCCGAGCCCGGCCCGGGCCAGGTGCTCGTGCGGCTGGAGGCCAGCGGGCTGTGCCACACCGACATCCACGCCGCCCGCGGCGACTGGCCGGTGAAGCCGACGCCTCCGTTCGTGCCCGGCCACGAGGGGGTCGGCGTGGTGGAAGCCGTCGGCGACGGCGTGACCGCTCGCGCGGTCGGCGACCGGGTGGCGCTGCCCTGGCTCGGCCACGCGTGCGGGCACTGCGACCACTGCGTCGCCGGGTGGGAGACCTTGTGCGAGGAGCAGCAGAACACCGGCTACTCCATCGACGGCTGCTTCGCCGACCACACCGTCGCCGACGCGACGTACGCAGTGCCCGTACCCGACGGGGTCAGCAGCTTCGACGCCGCCCCGCTGACCTGCGCCGGTGTCACCACCTACAAGGCCGTCAAGGTCGCCCACGTCAGGCCGACCGAGCGGGTCGCCGTGTTCGGCATCGGCGGTCTCGGCCACCTGGCCGTGCAGTACGCCCGCATCGTCGGCGGGACGGTGATCGCCGTGGACGTCGACGACGACAAGCTCGCGATGGCCGCCGAGCTCGGCGCCGACCACCTCGTCAACGCCGCCACCCAGGACCCGGTCGCCGCCATCGAGTCTCTCGGCGGCGCCGACGTCGCCATCGTCCTCGCTGTCATTCCCGAGGTCTTCGAGCAGGCCTTCGCCGCCCTGCGCCGCGGTGGCCGCCTCGTCTGCGTCGGCCTCCCGCCCGAGTCCGACGGCCCGATGGCGCTTCCGATCTTCCCGACGGTGCTCAAGGGCATCTCGGTCATCGGCTCCATCGTCGGCACCCGGCAGGACCTCCTCGAGGTCTTCGACCTGCACGCCCGCGGAAGGACTCGCGTCATCGCCGAGCCCCGCAAGCTCGACGACGTCAACGCCGCGATCGACGAGGTCCTCGCGGGCCGGACCACGGCCCGGATCGTCTTCGAGATGTGGGGGCCGACTCCACAGCACCTGCGTGCTGCTCGCCTGCAGGTCCGGGCTGACCGCCGGCACGGCCAGGTGCAGCACGATCAGGTCCACGCCGATCAGTTCCGGTGCGCTCGGGCGTCGACACCGAGAGACAGACCTGCGACCTTGGAGGCACCGTGGAGACGACCGAACCCCGACCGACGAGCCTCGTGGGCGCCGACGAGGCGGCGTTCATGCGGGTGGCGAGCACCGGTGACGCCGGCGGCTTCGCGTTGCTGACCGAGCGCTACCGCCGGGAGCTGCTGGTGCACTGCTACCGGATGCTCGCGTCGTACGAGGACGCCCAGGGACCTGACCCAGGACACGTTCCTCCGTGCCTGGGCTAAGCGGGAGACGTTCCACGGGCGGGCGTCGCTGCGCACCTGGCTCTACCGGATCGCGACCAACGCCTGCCTCGACTTCCTCGAGAAGCGCAGGGACCGGACGCCGGTCCCCACCGATCTCCACGGCGACGGCGGCACCGGGACCGAGGTGCGCTACCTCCAGCCGTGGCCCGACAGCCAGCCGGACGACCCGCACGAGCGGGCGGCAGCCAAGGAGACCGTCGAGCTCGCCTTCATCGTGGCCGTGCAGCACCTGCCGGCGCGGCAGCGCGCCGTCCTGATCCTCCGGGACGTGCTCGGGTGGCCGGCCCGGCAGACCGCCGACACCCTCGGCCTCACGCTCGCATCGGTCACCAGCGCTCTCCAGCGCGCCCGGGTGACGATGCGCGAGCACCTGCCCGACGGCAGGCTCGACTGGAGCGCACAGGCGCGGCACGAGCTGACCGCCGACGAGCAGAAGCTGGTCGCGGCGTACGTGCGGGCGCACGAGGCGCTGGACATCGAGACGCTCACGGCGCTGCTGCGCGCCGACCTGCGGTTCGCGATGCCGCCCGAGCCGGGCGTCTGGGTCGGCCGTGACGCGACCGTCCGGGCCTGGGTCGACGGAGGCTTCGGCAGCGGTGAGTACGCCGACTGGAGGTGCCTCACCACGACGGCGAACGGCCGACCTGCGGTAGCGATGTACCTGCGCCGTCCGGGGTCGCCGACCTACGAGGCCTTCGCCCTGGACGTCCTCGGCATCGCGGACGGCCTGGTCGCCGAGATCACCACCTTCGGCGGCAGCGTTTTCGGGTGGTTCGGGCTGCCTCCGCAGCTGGCGCCGCGCTGAACGTCACGGCGCCTCGTGCCGGGCGAGCCGACCACCAGCGCGCGGGCCCGCGGTGGTCGATGTCGAGGTCCGGCACGACGCCTACGGCAACCCGGCTTCGTACGCGGCGATCACGAGATGGACCCGGTCACGAGCGCCCACCTTCGCGAGGATGCGGCCCACGTGGGTCTTGGCGGTCAGCGGGCTGACGACCAGCTCGTCCGCGATCTCCTGGTTGCTCCGGCCTACGGCGACCAGCCGGAGCACCTCGCGTTCCCGCGCGGTCAGGCTGGCCAGCCGGTCGGGCGCCGGCGCGTCCGGGCGACTCAGCGCACGGGTGATGACCGCCCTGGTCGCGCCGGGCGACAGCAGCGCCTCGCCCGCCGCGACGGTGCGGATGCCGTCCAGCAGCGCGTCCGCACGGGTGTCCTTCGGCAGGAAGCCGCACGCCCCCGCGCGAAGCCCGCGCAGCACGTTGGTGTCTGTCTCGAACGTGGTCAGGATCAGCACCTTGCTGCCGCTCGATCGATCGTCGGCGTAGATCTGACGGGTCGCCTCGATGCCGTCGGTGCTCGGCATCCTGATGTCCATCAACACGACATCGGGGCGCAGGTCCAGGGTCATCGTCACCGCCTCGTCGCCGGTGCCGGCCTCCCCGACGACCTCCATGTCGTCAGCGGAGTCGACCAGCAGCGCGAGCGCGCCGCGCACCAGGGTCTGGTCGTCGGCGAGCAGGACCCGGATCACGACGGCACCCGCCAGATCTCCGGCAGCGGCAGGCTGGCGCGTACCTCGAACCCTCCGGACGCGCCGGGCCCGGCGGACAGCTCGCCGCCGACGGCCTGCGCGCGGCCCGACATCCCGGCGATCCCGAAGCCGGCCGCCGTCACGGTCGCGTCCGGTCGTGCCGGCCCGCGGTCGACGATCGCGATCCGCAGCCGGCGGCCGTCCTGGTCGAGTCGGACGGTCGCGTGCTTCGCCGTCGAGTGCCGGATGACATTGGTCAGCGACTCCTGGATGATCCGATAGGCCACGACGGACACCGTCGACGGTAGCTCGTCCGGCAGCCCGGCAGCCTCCACGTCGACCCGGACGTCAGCCGCCTCGGCCATGTCCACCAGGCGTTGCAGCTCGCCGAGCCGGGGCGCTGGCTCGGTCGGCTCGGTCTCGCCACCGTGCAGGACGTCCAGCACGGCACGCAGCTCGTGGAGCGTGGCTCGGCTCGTGTCCGCCAGGTCGTGCAGTGTGCTGGAGAGCTCCTGCAGCGGCGCATCGGCCGGCCTCGGCAGCTGGTCGATGAGGTGCGCGGCGACCGACGCCTGGACGTTCGCGACCGCGAGACCATGGGCCAGCACGTCGTGCAGCTCGGCGGCGATCAGTACTCGCTCCTCGGCCACCCGCCGCTCGACCTCGTCGGCACGCTCCTGTTCGAGCCGCGCAGAGACGGAGGCCTTCCAGGCTTGGTGGAAGCGGACCGCCAGCCCGGCGAAGAAGGCCATGAACAGCCAGCCGACGCCGAGGAGCGCATCGCCGGGTGCCCCTGACGCCTCGTCGGCCACGACCGGCACGGTCACCGCACCCACGGCCACCAGGGCGGCGACGGCCCGCCGCTGCGGCTCGCTGTAGCGCGCCGCCGTGAACGCCGCCACGAGCGAGGCCGGCATCGTGGCCTCGTGGGGGTAGTCGAGGAGGTGGTACGGCGTCGACACGGCGAGGACCGCGAGGACGACGGGGATCGGCCAACGCCGACGGGCGAGCAACGGCGCCGACATCGCGCCCAGGAGCGCGACCGCCCCCAGATCCACGCTTCGCCCGCCGTCGAGATCGACCGCCTCGAGCGTGATCGCGACGACGAGGCCGAGCACGAACGACCCCGCCGCCAGCAGCCGATCGGCCACTGGCGGACGGAGCGCCGTCATCGTTCACCCACGATCATCGACACCGTCCTCACCCACCCGCGAGAGCCCGCTGGGCCACCAGATCCTCGAGCCCAGCGACATCGTCAGTGCGGGGGACCACGACGGACCGCACCAGCAAGGTGTCGATGAGCACACCGACGGCGACCAGTATCCCGATCTCGACGAGCATGACGAGCGGCAGCGAGGCGAGCACCGCGAACGTCGCCGCCAGCACGACGCCGGCCGACGTGATCACCCCACCTGTCACTGCGAGGCCACGCTTCGTGCCCTCGACAGTGCCGTGCCGCACGGCTTCCTCACGTATCCGGGTCATCAGGAAGATGTTGTAGTCGACACCGAGCGCGACCAGGAACAGGAAGCCGATCAGGGGCACCGACGACTCCAGCCCGGCGAAGCCGAGCACCTGGCCGAACAGCAGGTTGCACAGCCCGAGGGCTCCGAAGTACGACACCACGACGGTGGCGACCAGCACCAGTGGAGCCACGATCGCCCGCAGCAGCAGCCCGAGGATCGCGAGCACCACCAGCAGGATCAGCGGCATCACCAGGTTGCGGTCGGACTCGTTGGTCTCGACCTCGTCGAGCTTCTCGGCGCTCGACCCGCCGACCAGCGCGGCCTCGCCGGCGACCTCGCGCACGTTCTCCCGCAGCTGCTTGATCGTCGCCGTCTCCCCCCGCGCTCTCCGGGGGATCGACCGGGGAGCGCCGAGATCTCCACCCAGTCGTCGCTGGACCGGCCCGTCTCGGCTCGGGCGACCCCGGGCGTGCCTTCGACGGCAGCCAGGACCTCGCGGCTCTGGTCCGGCCGGCTCATCACGGTGATCGGCTGACCGCTCTCCTCGGGGAACCGCTCCTCGATCAGCTTTGCCCCGGTCACCGAGTCCGGTGTCGAACGGGCGAACTGGTCCAGCTGCGGGAGCGAGCCGCTCGCACCCACGGTGCCCAGCGCAAGACCGCCCAGGACCACCAGCGGGACCGCCCAGCTGACCACGCGGCGGCGGGCCACCAGCTCGCCGAGTCGAGCCCAGCCGGACCGGGACTTGTGTGCCTCACCCCCGAGCCGGGGGGACGAACGGCCAGAAGACCCGGCGTCCGAGCACCACCAGGAGGGCCGGGAAGAGCGTCAGCATGACCAGCAACGCCGCCCCGATGCCCGCCGCACCCACCGGGCCGAGTCTGCTGATGCTGTTGAGATCGGCGGCCAACAGGCACAACAAGCCGGCCGCCACCGTTGCCGCCGAGGCGAGGATGGCCGGGCCGGCCCCCGCAGCGCCGGCAGCATCGCGTCGATCGGCCGTTCGTGGCGGTGCAGCTCCTCGCGGTAGCGAGCCACGAGCAGCAGGGCGTAGTCGGTGCCCGCGCCGAAGACCAGCACGATCAGCAGCGCCGAGCTCATGCTCGTGATGGTGAAGTCGAAGATCTGGGTGAGCGCGTAGACGGTGCCCATCGCCGTGATCGCCGCGACCCCGACCGAGGCGAGCGGAACCAGCCACAGCAGCGGACTGCGGTACGTGAGGATCAGCAGGAGCGCCACCACCACGGCAGTGGCGAGCATCAACGTCGCGTCGACGGCGTCGAAGACCTCGTCCATGTCGGCCCCCAGCGCGGTCGGACCAGTGACATGTGCGTTCAGGCCACTCGGCAGGTCGTCGAGGAGGGCACGTGCGTCCGCGGTGGCACCGGCCTCCTCGGCGACCGCGTCACGGTCGAGCGGAAGCGCGTACATCAGCGCCGTGCCGTCGTCGGAGTCGACGATCTCGGGCAAGGTGCCGGTGCCGAATCGCTCCGCCAGCGCGGTCCGGCCGCGTTCGACCGCCTCCCGATCTCCCGGCTGGAGCCCGCCCGGTCGTTCGTGCACGACCACGATCAGGCCGCTCTCGCCGCCAGGCAGGCCGGCCTCGGCCTCCAGCACCTTGGTCGACTGGGCGCTGGCGGGCAGGTAGTCCGCCTGCCCGTCGCGGGTCACCGAGTCGAGCTTGCCGGCGAGCAGGTAGCCGCCCACCAGCAGCCCGATCCACGCGACCACCATGACCCAGGGCAGCACGGCCTTGGTCCGGGATCTGTTGGGTCTCTTCTCGGCGCCGGTGTGGTCGGGCGCCGCTAGCTCAGTGGTCATGGCGACCACGCTGTCAAGGAGGCGGCGCTGGCGCGTCCGGCCACGGCAGACACTTCGGCGTACTCCGCGCGGCGTACGGCTGCCCCTCCTTCCGCCCGGATCGACCGACCGGCCGAGGCTCTCTCACACCGCGTCGTTGGCGCAGCGGAAGCCGATGTTGGCCGAGGAGGACTCGGCGGTGTTGGAGGAGCGGGCGGCGACGCGGTAGCGGTTGCAGTAGCTGTCGTGGCACAGGTAGGACCCGCCCCGCATCACTCTCCGCACAGTGGTGTCGTCGGCCACCGGTGGCTCCGCCGCGACCGGGTCGACGACCGGTTCGTCGCCTGCCCGGTCGGCGTACTCGGTGGGGCGGAACGCGTCGAGGCACCACTCCCACACGTTGCCGACCGTGTTGTGCAGGCCGTAGCCGTTGGGCTGGAACGCCGTCACCGGCGCGGTGGTGAGGTAGCCGTCGTCGAGAGTGTTGCGCCGGGGGAACTCGCCCTGCCAGATGTTGCAGCGCCAGCGCCCGCGAGGGGTCAGCTCGTCGCCCCAGGGGTAGCGCGCCCGGTCGAGGGCCGCCGCGGGCGGCGTGCTCCCACTCCGCCTCGGTCGGCAACCGCTTGCCCGCCCAGTGGCAGTAGGCCCGGGCGTCGCGCCACGACACGTGGACGACCGGGTGGTTCTGGAGGTCGCTGATGCTCGATCGCGGGCCGGCCGGGTGGCGCCAGTCGGCGCCGCGGACCGCCAGCCACCACGGCACGCCGGCGGCCCGCTGGACGATGTCGCCCGGGCCGGCCTCGACCGCGAGGTGGAACACCGCGGACACTCCGTCGCGCTCGGCATCGGTGACGTACCCCGTCGCCTTCACGAAGGAGGCGAACTGGGCGTTCGTCACCGCCTTGGTGTCGATGAAGTACGGCGAGAGCCGGACCTGGTGGACGGGCCGCTCACCGTCGGCGGCATACCCGTCGCCGTGGCTGTCGCCCATCCAGAACGTGCCCGCGCCGATGAGGACCTGCCCCCGGGTGCTGCGCTCCCCCGGCGGCACGGGCGACACCGCGCTGTGGACAGGACGGTGTCCGGCCGCTGTCACCGCGGCGGAGGGAGCGCAGCACGACCCTGCGGTCCCGGCGTGCTCGTGCGAGGGGTGTCCGCTCGGCTCGAGGAGGGGCAGCAGAGCGCGGCGGGAGCGGGGGTCGGTCGTCATGACCTCAAACTACAGTAGTTCAGTTGTGTTATACGTCTTCAAGCGTGCCGCAGCAGGAAATGCCGACACGGCCTCATTGTTGACTATCCAAGTTGACTAACAATAGTTTTCAGCGACCGTTCCCGACCGAAGGAATCTCGATGCCATCCCGCAAGCTGCTCACGGCGATCGCTGCGCCCGCCGTCCTCACCCTGGCCAGCCTCGCTCCCGTCCTCGGCACGTCACAGGCGAGCACCGCGAGCGCCGGCCCCCGACCGGCCGACGCGCCGCGCCCCAACCTGGTCTTCGTCATGGCCGACGACCTCGGCTGGGCCGACCTGGGCACCGGCCGGGTCAACGGCGGCCACGACAACGACTTCAACGAGACACCCGCCCTCGACCGGCTCGCCGCGGAGGGCCAGGTGTTCACCGAGGCCTACGCGTCCGTCCAGTGCAGCCCGACGCGGACCGCCCTGCACACCGGCCAGTACGGCACCCGCCCGACCAACAACGTCTACTCCGTCGGCGCCGGCACGGGCTCCGAGACCAGCCCGCTGCGCGGCGTGACGCAGGGGCGGCCCGAGGACGGGAGGCACGCCGTGCCGGTGAGCTACCCGACCATCGGCGAGACCCTCCAGGACGCCGGGTACACCACCGGCTACACCGGCAAGTTCCACGTCACCGGGTCGGTCGAGGAGATCGTGACCAGCCACGGGTACGACGAGAGCTGGGGCGGCGGGCCGAATTCGCACGCCACCTACTACTTCGCCACCGACGGCCAGTTCAACGAGACGGTGGCGCCCGAGCTCGACCAGTTCGCCGAGGACTACACCCAGGAGTACGTCGACGAGAACATCGCGCCCTACAGCGACGGCGTCGGTGATGCCCAGCTCGACGCCCTCGTCGGCACCGACAAGCACGTGACCGACGCCCAGACCGACGCGACCCTCGACTTCATCGAGCGCCGCAAGGACGACCCGTTCTTCCTCTGGGTGAGCCACTTCGCGCCGCACTTCCCGGTCAACGACGCGCAGGCGCGCCCGGACCTGCTGGCGAAGTACCGTGCCAAGGCTCCCGGCGACGCGCCCGCCAAGCCGTCGTACGCCGCCCCTGACCGAAGGCGTCGACCAGTCGGTGGCCCGCATCATCGACTACCTCGAGGAGACACCGGACCCGCGCAACGGCGGCAGGCCGCTCGCCGACAACACCCTGGTCATCTTCACCTCGGACAACGGCGGCGAGGAGGACCCGGTCAACTCCGGCGCGTTCAACGGCCCGCTCCGCGGCGACAAGGGGCAGGTCTACGAGGGCGGCGTGCGTGTGCCGTGGATCGTGTGGAGCAAGAACCGCGACCTGGTCCGGGGCGGCGGTCGCGCCAACGAGACGATCGTCAACAGCACGGACCTCTACCCGACGCTCGCCTCGTACGCGAAGGCGAAGCTGCCGCGCCGGGTCCCGCTCGACGGCGTCGACCTCAGGCGGGCGTTCAGCCGGGGCACCACGATCGAGCGCGACCACTTCCACCACCTGCCGGCGTACGTCGGGGTGCAGGGCCCGCGTCCACCGTCCGTGACGGCCGGTGGAAGCTCCACTACGACTACACCGACGGCTCGTTCGAGCTCTACGACCTGGCCCGCGACCTCGGCGAGACCACCGACCTCGCCGCCCGCAAGCCCGGGCTCGTGCACCACCTCGGCCGACAGCTGATCCGGTGGCTCGACGAGACGAACGCGCCGCTGGCGACGCTCCGCGAGGGACAGCCGACGCGCGTGCTGAGGCGCTTCACCGGCGAGACCTACGTCGACGGGAGGATCAGGCGGCACCACCGCGACACCATCACCGTCGCCGCGGGCGAGCCGGTGCCGTTCCTCCTGCCGCGGCCGTAGCACCAGGGGGACGTGAGGAAGGACGGGCCCGGGCGCGCGCTGCGCCCGGGCCCGTCCACGCGTCGGAGGGTCCGGCCGCGCCGAAGCGATGAACGGCCCGCTGCGTTGCTCTATGGTCGGCCCATGACGACGAGCGGGAAGAAGCCGGGTCGGGCCGCGAGCGAGGCGGACTTCCGCAGCCTCCCACCGAGCCCGCAGGCGGAGGAGACCATCGCGAGCGTCGACACCAGCGTCGTCGCCGACCCGGACGCCGTGCGCAACGTCGACCAGCACCACGCCCTGCGGGAGGACTAGGACACCGCCCTCCGGTCGGTCAGCGTTCTCGCTCGGTCGGTTCCGGCACGTCGGCGCTCCAGCGGGCGCGCCGCTGCTCGTCGGTCTGCTCCCCACCACGGATCGCCGCGCTCACCGAGGGCCACCTTGGCCGCCTGCACCCCCGCGCGAGCCGCGCGTTCGCGGTCGGTCCCCTTGGTGCGGCGCACCTCGCGCCGCCACGCCATGAGGATCCGGGTGAGCTCCTCGCGCCGCTGCTCGGGTATGGCGGGGTCCGTGGCACGCCAGCGGCGGCCCCCGATCACGAGGTGCCGTCCGTCCGGGGTCCGCGCCGGCGGCTCGCTCACGCCCCCAGCCTAGGGCGGCAGGGGGCAGGCCGAGGCCACTGCCATCGGCGGCGGTCGCTGGTCCCGCGTCATCGCCGCAGCCGCGGGTCCTGCGTCGGGTCGGCGTACGTCGGCGGACAGCCGGCCGTGACGGCTTGCGGCCGCAGCTCGAAGTGCCACGGCTCGTTGTCGTAGACCCGGCACAGCCCGTGGTCGGCGCCGTGGTCCGCGAGCCACGCCGCGGCCGCGGCGGGACCGACGTCGACCGCCTCCCCCGCCACGTGCGCCGAGGTCTGCGGGGTCGCGACCCAGCGGGCCGCCTCCGACTCCGAGCCGTGCTCCACGACCGCCTCGTCCAGCAGCCGCTGCTGGTAGTCCGCCGACCGCCAGCCGCTGTTGACCTGCAGGACGACCCCGTCGTCCGCGGCCTCCGCCGTCGCCGCGCGGAGCGCGTCCAGCAGGGCGGGGTCGAGGTTCGCGATCGCGGCGTACTGCCCGTCGAGAGCGGTGGCACCCTCGGGGAGGAGTCCTTCGGCGACACCGTGGCCACGGGCTCGCGGCAGGTGGTCGGGCGGCAGCCGACGGTCAGGCTCGGCGGAGAACGGTGACCACACCGTCGAGACGGCGGTCGGCAGCGAGCCGACGGCAGCAGCGCCGACGAGCAGGCCGACGACGAGCACCAGGACGACGGCCGTCCAGCGGCGGCGGGCGGCAGGGGCAGCGGGAGGTCCGGTCATGCCGCCAGTCAAGGAAGGGCGGCGTTGCGACGGCGTATCCGGTTTCCGATACGCCGCCGATATCCCCGGAGCCCTAGCATCGAGGGCGCTATGCGTGTGCTGATCGTGGAGGACGAGCCCTACCTGGCCGACGCGATCCGCGACGGACTCCGCCTGGAGGCGATCGCCGCCGACGTCGCCGGGGACGGCGACACCGCGCTCGAGCTGCTCGGCGTCAACACGTACGACGTCGCCGTGCTCGACCGCGACATCCCCGGGCCCTCCGGCGACGAGGTCGCGCAGCACATCGTCGCGTCCGGCAGCGGCACGCCGGTGCTGATGCTCACCGCCGCCGACCGGCTCGACGACAAGGCGTCGGGGTTCGAGCTGGGCGCCGACGACTACCTGACCAAGCCGTTCGAGCTCAGAGAGCTGGTGCTCCGGCTCCGGGCGCTGGGCCGGCGGCGCGGCCAGGTGCGACCGCCGGTGCAGGAGCTCGCCGGGCTGCGGGTCGACCCGTTCCGCCGCGAGGTCTTCCGCGACGGCCGCTACGTCGCGCTGACGCGCAAGCAGTTCGCGGTGCTCGAGGTGCTCGTCGGGGCCCAGGGCGGGGTCGTCAGCGCCGAGGAGCTCCTCGAGCGGGCCTGGGACGAGAACGCCGACCCGTTCACCAACGCGGTCCGGATCACCGTCTCCGCCCTGCGCAAGCGGCTCGGCGAGCCGTGGCTGATCGCGACCGTCGCCGGCGTGGGCTACCGCATCGCCACGCCGCCCGGGCCGGACGGGGACGGAGCGCGCGGTGGGTAGGCCGCCCGGCCTGAGCGTCCGCCTCAAGCTCACCCTGAGCTACGCGGGCTTCCTCATGGTCGCGGGTGCGCTGCTGCTGGCCGTGGTGTGGGTGTTCCTCCTGCGCTACGTGCCCGACGGCGTCATCGTCACCGATCCCGGCGCCGGCCGACCGAGCCTCTTCGTGCCCAACCGCTCCGACCTCGAGCGGGCGTTCGTGCCGCGTGCCCTCTGGGCGCTGGCGTTCCTGCTCGTGCTCGGCCTCGCCGGCGGGTGGTTCCTCGCCGGCCGGATGCTCGCGCCGCTCAGCCGGGTCACCGAGGCGACCCGGGTGGCCGCGACCGGCTCGCTCTCGCACCGGGTCGCGCTGCCCGGGCGCCAGGACGAGTTCCGCGAGCTCGCCGACGCCTTCGACTCGATGCTGGCGCGGCTCGAGGCGCACGTCGCGGAGCAGCAGCGGTTCGCCGCCAACGCCTCCCACGAGCTGCGCACGCCGCTCGCGATCAGCCAGACGCTCCTCGACGTCGCCCGCAACGACCCGCACCGCGACGTCGACGAGCTCGTCGAGCGGCTCCACGCCGTCAACACCCGCGCGATCGAGCTCACCGAGGCGCTGCTCCTGCTCAGCCGCGCCGACCAGCGCGCCTTCGCCCGCGGGCGGGTCGACCTGTCGCTCCTCGCCGAGGACGCGGCCGAGACGCTCCTCCCCCCTGGCCGAGAAGCGGGGCGTCACCATCCACACCGCCGGCGACGTCGCGGCGGCCACCGGGTCGGCCGCGCTCCTGCTCCCGATGACGACCAACCTCGTGCACAACGCAGTCGTCCACAACCAGCCGGAGGGCGGCGCGGTGTGGGTGACGACGACGGCGCGACCGGGGGCCGCCGAGCTCGTCGTCGAGAACACCGGCGCGGCCCTCCCGCCGGATCTCGTCGCGACCCTGGCCGAGCCCTTCCAGCGCGGCACCGAGCGCACCCGCTCCGACCACGCCGGCGCGGGCCTCGGCCTCGCGATCGTCGACCGCATCGTCCGCGCGCACGACGGCACCCTCTCCCTGGCCGCCCGCCCCGAGGGCGGGCTGCGGGTCACCGTCGCACTGCCGGCGCCGTCACGCTGAGCGGCGCGCAGCGCACCGGATGCAGAGCCGCGCCACCGGTCTCGCCTCCAACCGACCCTCGCCGATCGGCTCCCCGCAGCGCTCGCACACGCCGTACGTGCCCGCCTCCAGCCTCGCCACCGCCGCGTCGATCTCCCCGAGGTGACGCCGCGCCTGCCCCACGAGGGCGCCGACCTGCAGACCGCTCGAACGCGATCGTCGCGCCCTCCGGGTCGTGCTCGTCGTCGGCGTTCGTGTCCTTCGACGCCGCGACCACGGCGTCGAAGTCGTCGGTCAGGCTGGCCAGCCGGAGGAGCGTCTGCTCGCGCTCGGCCTCGAGCTGGGCGCGGGCGTCGCTCACGTGGCCACCGCCGACGTGCCGGAGGAGCCGTCAGCCCGCGCGGCCAGCACCTGCTCGCGCAGGATGTCGGCGTGGCCGCAGTGCTGGGCGATCTCGCGGAGCATGTGCGCATAGATCGCCCACAGCGCCCGGGATCCGCGGCCGGTCACCTCGTCGTGCAGGGACAGGTCGGCGACGAGGCGACGGGAGTCCGCGCACGCCTCGGCGTACGCCGCCCGGACCGACGCGATCGTGTCGGTCCGGCGCAGGACGAACGAGCGGTCGGGCGTCGGCGGTGCACCGATCTCGCGGAGGCTGCGCCCGGTGAGGGCCTGGTTGAACCAGACCTTCTCGACGTAGGTGACGTGCTTGACCAGGCCGAGCAGCGTCGTACGGGACGGGACCAGCGACCGACGGGACTCCTCCTCGGTGAGGCCGTCCAGGCTGGCGGCCATCATCGCGCGGTGCTCGTCGAGCAGCTCGTCCATCCGGCGGCGCAGGTCGTCGGTCCACGCCGGTGCGTCGATGTCGGTCACGGGTTCATGGTGGCGGATGGCCCCAACGGCCGGCGCCGGACGCGACGCTGGCCTGCCGGCGCGCGAGCTCGAGACCCGCTGCCCATCCCGGCGCACGCCCTCCCTGCGGCGGCTCCGCCGCATCGGCGCCAGCCCGGGCGAGCAGCCACGCGACCACGGAGTTCGAGTTCCACATGTCGCCGACCTGCAGCTCGTCGCGCCCCCACACGTGTGTGGGCACGTCGCGGACCAGGCGCAGCACCGCCCGCGCGCACGCCCGGTCCCCCACCAGGGTCGGGCTCTCCACCGCGTGGGCCTCGTCGGGCAGCACTCCACCGCGCCAGCACCGCACCTCGTAGCGGAACAGCCGGCTCCGCCCGAGCAGCCGGTGCCCCACCGGGCCGCCGCTGACCACGCCCCGGTCCGCCTCGGTGCGCCCCCACTCCGGCCCGACCTCGATGACGTGGGTCGCCCCGTCCAGGTGGACCTTCAAGGCCGAGTGGAAGAGCCGCCGGCGCGGGCGCCGCCCGGCGGCCGCGCACACCGCCTCGTACGCCGTCCCGGACCACCGCACGAGCGGCGAGCCGTCGGCTCCCAGCGGGATCCAGTAGAGGTCGACCCGGTCGGTGGAGGTCTCGTCGGACGTCATCGCGCGGCTCCTGGCGTCACGCGTCCCGCTGAGGGACGCGCCGCAGCACCCGCACCACCACTCCCGGCACCGCCGCCAGCGCCAGCACGGCGATCCACGCCGAGGCGGCGAGCGGCTGCGTGCCGAGCAGCTCGCGCATCGGAGCCCACGTGACGGCGACCAGCTGCAGCGCCGCGGCGAGCAGCACCGACAGCTCCAGCACCCGCTCCCCGCGACCGCCGCCCTGCCGCGGCGCGCGCAGCGCCAGCGCCAGCCCGAGCTGGGCGAGCCCCAGGGTGAGGAACACCGCGGTGGAGACGTGCCAGCCCTCGACGTCGGCGAGCAGGCCCGCTGCCAGGCTGACGACGGCGATGAGCGCCCCGCCGCCGGCGATCTTGGCCGCGATGCCGCCGAGGACCGAGCGCTCCGGTGAGGGCGACGGCCGGCGCATCAGCTCCGGGTCGAGCGGCTCGCTGCCGAAGGCGACGCCGGGCACCCCGTGCGTGACCAGGTTGATCCAGAGGATCTGCCCCGGCAGCAGCACCATGCCCATCCCGAGGAACGGCGCGAGCAGGATCACCACCACCTCGGCCAGCCCGCCGGAGAGCCCGTAGCGGAGGAAGGTGCGGATGTTGGCGTAGATCCTGCGGCCCTCGGCGACGGCGGCGACCACGGTGCGGAGGTTGTCGTCGGCCAGCACCAGGTCGGCGGCCTGTCGGGCGACCTCCGTACCGCGGTCGCCCATGGCGACGCCGATGTCGGCCCGACGCAACGCCGGAGCGTCGTTGACGCCGTCGCCGGTCATCGCGACGACGTGCCCGCGAGCCCGCCACGCGTCGACGATGTCGACCTTCTGCTCCGGCCGGATCCGTGCGTAGACGTCGATGTCCTCCACCTGCGACCTGTGCTCGCCGCGGCCGACGGCGTCGCCGTCGAGGACGCCGCCGTCCGCGGTCGTGATGCCGATCTCCCGCGCGACGGCGCGCGCGGTCGCGGGGTGGTCTCCGGTGATCAGCACCGGCCGGATCCCCCGCCGCTCGGCAGTCGGCGATGACCGACGCCGAGTCCGACCGGGCGGGGTCGACGAGCCCGACCAGGCCGACGAGGTCGAGGCCGCCGTCGACGTCGTCGGCGTCGTCGGCGACCGCCAGCACCCGGAAGCCCTGCTCCGCCATCCGGCGGGCCTCGGCCGACGCCGCATCGCGGACGTCGCCGGGCCGCAGCAGGCCGAGCACCGTCTCGGGCGCACCCCTTGACGACCCGCAGCGGGCCGGAGTCGGTCGCGTGGGTGGTCGACATCCACATCCGCTCGCTGTCGAACGGTGTCTCGCCGAGCCGCGCCCAGCGGTCGGGCGCGCCGAGCAGGCCGACGTCGTACGCCGCCGCGGCGACCAGCAGGGCGCCCTCCATCGGGTCCCCGATCACCGTCCATCCACCCGTCTCGCCCCGCACCCTCGGCACCGTCGGCCGGCCGCAGGCGGGCGTCGTTGCAGAGGACGACGTCACGCAGCAGCCGGCCGGCCGACGGCGGGACTTCGTCCGGCGCCCTGCCTCGGGGCCCGAGGAGGTCGGTGGGTCCGTCCGGTGTCCACAGCCGGCGAACCGTCATCCGCCCCTCGGTCAGGGTGCCGGTCTTGTCCGAGGCGAGCACCGACACCGACCCCAGCGTCTCGACGGCCGGCAGCCACCGCACGACGGCGGACTGGCGGGCCATCCGGTAGGCGCCGAGGGCGAGGGCGACCGAGACCACGGCCGGGAGGCTCTCGGGGATCGCGGCCACCGCCAGGCTGACCGCGAGGATCAGTGCCTCGCCGAACGGTTGCCCGTCGGCCAGGCCCACCACGACCACCAGGACCGCGATGACGCCGGTCACGGCGACGAGCTGGCGCGAGAGCCCCCTGCAACCGGCGCTGGAGCGGCGTCGCCCGGACGCCGGTCGACGCGATCAGCGCGGCGATCCGGCCTAGACCGCTGTCGGCGCCGGTCCGGGTCGCGGTGGCGAAACCGCGGCCGCGCGTGACGACGGTGCCGGCGAGCAGCTCCTCGCCCACCGCGCGGGCGACCGGCACCGACTCGCCGGTCATCGACGACTCGTCCACCTCCAGCGAGACGGCCTCGGCGAGCTCCAGGTCCGCCGGCACGACGTCGCCGGCCTCGAGCCGCACCGCGTCGCCGACCACCAGGTCCGCCGCGTCGATCTCGACCAGCCGCCCGTCCCGGCGGACCCGTGCGCGGGGAGCGGCGATCCGGTCGAGCGCCGCGATCGCGTTCTCCGCACGCACCTCCTGGACGACGCCGATCACCGTGTTCACGACGACGACCGCCGCGATGATCACGGCGTCGGCGCCGTCGCCGACGGCGAGGACGACGGCGAACGCGCCGCACAGCAGCAGGATCATCGGGTCGCCCAGCTGCCGGGCGACCCGGGAGCCGAGGCTCCGCGGGCGGGGCCGCGGCACGACGTTGGGACCGTCGCGCGTGAGGCGGGCCGCCGCCTCGGCGGAGGACAGGCCGGCTGCTAGGCGGTGGCCGGTCGGGGTGTCGGTCATCGCAGCATCGTGCCCGCCTTCTCGACCGCCGCCAGGCCGAGCATCTCGTCGGCCGGGACGACCGCGACCGGGCAGGCCGCCGATCGGAGTACGGCCCGCCCGACGCGGCCGAGATGGGGGCCGAGCACCGGCAGCTTGCGCCGCAGCACGACCAGCAGGTCGGCGTCGGCCGACGCCTTGACGAGTGCCTGGGCCGGGTCGTCGTGCACCACCTCGACGGTCACGGGGACCATGGGGTAGGCGCGGCGCCACTCCTCGAGCACACCGGCGGCCATCGTTCGTGCGGCCTCGTCCCACACCGGTCCGTGCGTCCGCAGCTCGACCGCGTCGGCGTACGGGTTCGGGAGCGCCCAGGCATGGACGACGCGCAGGCTGCTGCCGCGCGCCGCCGCGGCGGCGAAGGCGACACCCAGCAGTGCGTCGGCGTGCCCCGGGTCGCGGAGCCCGACCGCGACCACGCCGCGCGACGAGGCGTCGGCGCGCCAGTCGTCCGGGACCACCACGGCCGGAACCGGGGACGACCGGGCGACGTTGCCGGTGGTGGCGCCGGTGACGAGCCGCTCCACGGGCGTCTTGGTCTCGTGGCCGAGCACGACGAGCTGCGCGTCGTCGGCGTGCCGGACGATCTGCTCGGCGACGGAGCCGGCCGTCTCGACGAGCTCGACCGCAGGCGCGACGTCGGCGGCCGCGACCTCCGCCGCGACCGCCCGCGCCACCTCCCCCAGCGACCGTGCGGATCTCCGCCTCCACCTCCGGGAACCCGCGGTACGCCGCCCCGAAGTCCGGCTCCACGTGGACCACACGCAGCGGTGCCCGGCGCTTCCCCGCCTCCGCGACGGCGTACCGCAGCGCCGCCAGCGTCCGGTCCGTGCCGTCGTAGCCCACGACCACCGGTCGGTTCGTCTCGGTCCTGATGGTCTCGCTCATGGCGGGAACCTCCTCGTCGTCGCTGTGGCTCCAGCCTCACCGACCCGGCGGGTCCCTGCGAGGGCCGCGGCTCCCCTCCCCGGAGGACCTTGGTCCTTGATGGAGCCTGGTCACACGGAGGCCTCGTCCGCGCCGAGCTGGCGCCTGACGAGCCGGGGCCCGGCGGCCCTCGCCACACCGTCGTAGAGCCCCGACGGGGTCACGACGGTGCCGGCCCGGCCGGTCATGATGGCGTTCGCGTCCTCCAGCGCACCGATCGCCGCCATGCCGCCGGTGAGCTCGACGAAGCGGCACACCGCGTCGACCTTCGGGCCCATGGAGCCGCTGGGGAAGTCGATCGACCGCAGGCCGGCCGGCGTCTCGCGGCGGATCGGGGCCTCGGCGGGAGTGCCGTACCCTCGCATCACCGCTGGGACGTCGGTGAGGACGAGCAGCGCGTCGGCGTCGAGCGCCTCGGCCAGCACAGCGCTGGTGAGGTCCTTGTCGACGACGGCCTCCACCCCGCGGAGGTCGCCGTACTCGTCTCGGACGACCGGCACCCCGCCGCCGCCGGCGCAGACGACGACGGCTCCGCTCTCCAGGAGCAGCCGGATCAGCCGGGTCTCCACCACGCGCTGCGGTCGTGGCGACCCGACCACCCGCCGCCAGCCCGAGCCGTCCTGGCGCACCGTCCAGCCACGCTCTGCCGCCAGCCGTTCCGCGGCAGCCCGGTCGTAGACCTCGCCGACGAACTTGGTCGGGTGGTCGAAGGCCGGGTCGGCCGCCTCCACGAGCGTCTGGTTGATGATCGCGGCGACCTGACGGCCGGGGACCTTGTTCTGCAGGGCCTGGAGCAGCCAGTAGCCGATCATGCCCTGGGTCTGGGCCCCCAGGACGTCGAACGGGTACGGCGTCGTGAGGTGCGGGTCCGAGGCGCTCTGCAACGCCAGCACCCCGACCTGCGGACCGTTCCCGTGGGTGATGACCAGCTCGTGCTCGACGGCGAGGGACGCGAGCGCGGCGACGGCGCGGCGGACGTTGGCCTCCTGCACCTCCGCGTCCGGCTTCTGACCCCGACGGAGGAGGGCGTTGCCGCCGAGGGCCACGACGATGCGCATCTCAACCGCCCAACGTCGCGACCAGCACGGCCTTGATGGTGTGCATCCGGTTCTCGGCCTGGTCGAACACGATCGAGTGCCGCGACTCGAACACCTCGTCGGTCACCTCCAGCGCGTCCATGCCGGTCGCCTGGAAGAGCTCCTCGCCCACGGTCGTGTGCCGGTCGTGGAACCCGGGCAGGCAGTGCATGAACCGCACCTTGGGGTTGCCGGTGGCCTTCACGACGTCCATGTCGACCTGGTAGTCGCGCAGCAGCTCGATCCGCTCGCGCCACCGCTCCTTGGGCTCCCCCATCGACACCCAGACGTCGGTGTAGAGGAAGTCGACGCCGGCGACGCCCTCCGCGACGTTGTCGGTGTGGCGGATCCGCGCGCCGGTCTCCTCGGCGATCTCCCGCGCCTGCGCGACGATGCCGGCGTCGTTCCACAGCTCGCGCGGCGCCACGATGCGCACGTCCATCCCCATCATCGCCCCGGCGACCAGGAGCGAGTTCCCCACGTTGTTGCGGGCGTCGCCCAGGTAGGCGAACGCGATCTCCTCGTCGGGCTTCCGTGCGTGCTCGCGCATCGTCAGCATGTCGCAGAGCATCTGCGTCGGGTGCCACTCGTCGGTCAGCCCGTTCCACACCGGGACGCCCGAGCACGCGGCCAGCGTCTCGACGTTCTCCTGGCGGGACCCGCGGTACTCGATGCCGTCGTACATCCGCCCGAGGACCCGGGCGGTGTCCTCCATCGACTCCTTGTGGCCGATCTGGGAGCCGGACGGGTCGAGGTAGGTCACCCTGGCGCCCTGGTCGAACGCCGCCACCTCGAACGCACACCGGGTGCGGGTCGAGGTCTTCTCGAAGATCAGGGCGATGTTCTTCCGCTCCAGCCGGGGCTGCTCGGAGCCCGCGTACTTCGCGAGCTTGAGCTCGGCCGCCAGGTCGAGGAGGAACTTCCACTCCTTCGGGGTGAAGTCGACCTCCTTGACGAAGCTGCGGTTGCGCAGGTTGAACGCCATGGCTCAGATCCCCTCCCTCTCGACCGGGCACGTCATGCACCGGGGACCACCGCGACCGCGGCCGAGCTCGCTGCCCTGGATGGTGATCACCTCGACGCCGTTGCGCCTCAGGTGGGTGTTGGTGGTGACGTTGCGCTCGTAGGCCACGACGACGCCGGGGCGGACGGCGAGGACGTTGCAGCCGTCGTCCCACTGCTCGCGCTCCGCGGAGTGCACGTCCTGGGTCGGCGTGAGCACCCGGATCCGGTCGAGGCCGAGAGCGTCCGCGATCGCGTCGTGCATCCGCTCGGCCGGGTGCGCGGTGACCTTCAGCTCCTTCTCGCTGTCTCCCGGCTCGATCGTGTACGAAGGCAGCATCCCGAGACCCACGTACTTGGTGAAGGTCTCCTCGTCGACCATCGTCATCACCGTGTCGAGGTGCATGAACGCCCGGGCCTTCGGCATGGCCAGCGCGACGATCCGCTCGGCACTGCCGTGGTCGAAGAGGCGCCGCGCCAGCCGCTCGACGCCCTGGGGCGTCGTACGCTCGCTCATCCCGACCAGCACCGCACCCCGGCCGAGGACGAGGATGTCGCCGCCCTCGGTGGTGGCAGGCGCGTTGCGGGTGCCCTCCGCCCAGATGTTGAAGTCGCTGTCGGCGAACAGGGGGTGCCAGCGGTAGATGGCCTCGTAGTGGAGGGTCTCGCGCATCCGCGCCCGCTTGCGCATCGCGTTGACGGAGACACCGTCGTAGATCCACGCAGAGGTGTCCCGCGTGAAGAGGTGGTTGGGCAGGGGCGGCAGGAGCAGGTCGTCGAGCTCCATCGCCTGGACGACGACCGACGCCGGCTCGTCCATCCGCTCCAGCAGCTCCCGCTTCGTCAGGCCGCCGACCAGGACCGCCGAGAGCTCCGCGCTCGGCATCGCGCTGAAGGCGGCGTGGAGCGGGTCGGCCGCGATCGGCCCGTAGGTGCGCTCGTCGAACGTGGCGTCGACGACGTGCTGCCGGGCCTCGGGCACCTCCAGGGTCTCCGTCAGGAGTCGGTCGAGCAGGTGCACCTCGACGCCCTGCTCGCGCAACGTGTCGGCGAACGCGTCGTGCTCCTGACGGGCGTGCTTCACCCACAGGACGTCGTCGAAGAGGTACTCGTCGTGGTTGGTCGGCGTCAGTCGCTTCAGCTCCAGGTCGGGGCGGTGCAGGATCACGCGGCGCAGCCGGCCCACCTCCGAGTCGACGCGCAGCGCAGTGGACCGGGTCTCGTCGATGTTCACGCCGCTCATCCTTCGCCCGGCCGCAGAGCAGGGAGAGGGTCGAAGGTCCCGAGCGCCGGGGCAGTTCGGCACCTCTCCGGCCCGGTGCGCGCGTGGTTCGTTGGTCGAGGCTCGAGTCCGAGAGAGAGGAGCCGCCATGACCACCACCCACCGGACCCCGCCGGGGTCCGACGTACCTGCCGACGGCGTCGCGAAGAGCAGGTTCCGCTTCCCGAGCGCCTTCACCGTGCTCTTCGTCGTGACGATCGCGGTGTGGCTGCTGGCGTTCGTGGTGCCGACGGGCGTCTACGACACCGACGCCGAGACCGGCCGTCCGGTGCCGGGCAGCTATCACGAGACCGACAGCGCCTTGTCGTTCGGCGACCGGCTGATGGAGCTCTTCCTCGCCCCCGTCAACGGGCTGTACGGCGTGATGAACCCCGACGGGAAGATCGGTCCCTACGAGGCCGGCGAGCTCTACGGCGCCGCCGGCGTCTTCCTGTTCGTGCTCGCCATCGGCGTCTTCATCACGATGGCGATGCGCACCGGAGCGATCGACAACGGCGTCGCCCGGGTGGCCCAGCGGATGAGCGGGCGCGGCACGCTCCTGATCGCCGTTCTCATGGTCCTCTTCTCGATCGGCGGGACGACCGAGGGCATGGCGGAGGAGACCCTCGGGTTCTACGCACTGCTCATCCCGCTCATGCTCGCCCTCGGTTACGACCGGATGGTCGCGGCGGCGACGATCCTGGTCGGTGCCGGGATCGGCGTGCTGGCCTCGACGGTGAACCCGTTCGCGACCGGCGTGGCCTCCGACTCCGCCGACATCAGCATCGGCGACGGCATCGGCTTCCGGTTCCTCATGTACGTCGTGCTGGTCCCGGTGGGCGTGTGGTGGGTGGTCCGCTACGCGCGGCGCGTGAAGTCCGACCCGTCGCGGTCCCTCACCGCCCCCGCCGAGGGCGACGACGAGCTGCGTGCGCACGGCCTGCGCGACGTTCCCCGCCTGACCGGCCGCGAGAAGTCGGTCCTCGCGATCGTCGGGCTGACCTTCGCCTTCATGATCTACGCGATCGTTCCCTGGGCGCAGGTCGTCAACGGCCCGGACGCGACCAGCTACGGCTGGCAGCTGGACTGGTACTTCCCCGAGCTCGCGGCGCTGTTCGTCGTGATGGCGCTCGTGGTCGGTCTCGTCGGCGGGCTCGGTGAGAAGGGTGTCACCGACGCCGTCGTGCGGGGCGCCGGCGACTTCATCGGGGTCGGCCTGATCATCGTCCTGGCCCGCGGGGTCACGGTGATCATGAACAACTCCGAGATCACCGGCACCGTCCTCCACGCGATGGAGAGTGCGGTCGACGGGACCTCGTCCGCCGTCTTCGGCGGACTGATGTTCCTGATCAACGTGCCCCTGGCGTTCCTCGTGCCCTCCACCTCCGGCCACGCTGCGCTGGCGATGCCGATCCTCGCCCCGCTGGCCGACTTCGCAGGCGTCGAGCGCGCCATGGTCGTCACCGCCTTCCAGTCCGCGTCCGGCGTGGTCAACCTGATCACGCCGACCTCGGCGGTGGTGATGGGCGGTCTGGCCCTGGCGAAGGTCCGTTACGACCAGTACCTCCGGTTCGTCCTGCCGCTGGTCGCCATCCTGCTCGTCCTCGGCACGGCCTTCGCCGCGGTCGGGGCAGCCGTCTCCTGAGGAGCGATGATGAGGAACCAGAAAGCACTCCTGGTGAGCGGGGCCGCCGCGCTCGCGGCAGGTGTCCTGGTCTACCGCGAGGTCTTCACCCCGTGGCAGCAGGCCTGGGGGGCGACCGTGGAGGAGACCGAGGAGCCGTTGCCCGGCGACGACCTCCTCGCCGCGCCGGCGGCCCAGATCACGCGTGCGATCACGATCGACACGGACCCGGCCGCGGTCTGGCCGTGGCTGGTGCAGATCGGCGCCGACCGCGCGGGGTTCTACTCCTACGACTGGGCGGAGAACCTCGTCGGGCTCGACATCCACAGCGCCGAGTCGGTCGTCGACGACTGGCAGCAGCTCGAGGTCGGCGACCTGGTCCGGGCGTCTCGCCACCACCCCGCTGGTTGGTACGTCGTCCACCTGGTGCCGGGCGAGGCGCTCGTGCTCCAGATGGCCGACGTCCGCGCGCAACGGCCGGCGCGACGTACGGACCACGGCCTGGAGTTCCAGTGGACGTTCGTCGTGCGCCCTGCCGGTACCGGCCGCACCCGCCTGCTGGTGCGCGAGCGGGTCGGCTTCGGGTCGCGCCGCGCCCAGTGGCTGATGGCGCCGACCGGCGTGGTCAGCTTCGTGATGACCCGGCGGATGCTGCTCGGGATCAAGCTCCGGGCGGAGCGGTCCGCACCGTCGCCTCCCGGCGCCGGGCGCGGCAGGACCAAGGTCCCGTCCGGCCGGGTCCGCAGGCGCTACGCCGCCGGGCAGACGCGGGAGACGATCGAGGCATGACGAAGATCCAGGCAGGCAGCATCGTCGTCGGCGTCGACGGGTCCGAGCACGCCGACCGCGCCGTCCGGTGGGCCGCCGAGCAGGCCTACCTCGAGCGACGGCCGCTGGTCGCGGTCGTCGCGGCCGAGCCGAACCACCTCCGGGGGTTCGGCTGGGCCGGTGTCGAGGGCTCCGGCGCCGACGTCGCCGAGCACGCGTTGGCCGGCGTCCGAGGCGTCGCCGAGTCCGCCGCCGAGCTCGCGCGGCACTGGCAGCCGGGCGTCGAGGCCACCGGCGTCGCCGTCTTCGGCGACCCACGCCAGGTGCTCACCGACCTCTCGGCGACGGCGCACCTCCTCGTCCTCGGCTCCCGTGGCCGGGGCGCGGTCCGCACCATGCTGCTCGGATCGGTCAGCGCGGCGGTCAGCAAGGCGGCCTCGTGCCCGGTCGTGGTCTTCCGACCGCTCCGGCACGCCCCGCGCGACGGCATCGTCGTCGGGGTCGACGGCTCGCCGCAGTCGCTGCCGGTGATCGAGTTCGCCTTCCAGCAGGCCACCCTCCACCGCCGGAGGCTGACGGTCCTGCACTCGTTCTGGGACGTCGTCGCGGCTGTCGCCGGGTTCCGGGAGGCGTCGGGCGAGGTCCTCAACGACGTCCACCTCGAGGAGCAGCGGCTGCTCCTCGCCCAGTCGGTCGCGGGGTTCCAGGAGAAGTACCCCCGACGTCGAGGTGTCGCAGGTGCTGCGCCACGGCCTGGTCGAGGAGGCGCTCGTCCCTCGCGACGCGGCGTGGGACCTCGTGGTCGTCGGGCACCAGCAGAACGCCGGGGTCGACCGTCTCCTTCGCGGCGCCGTCGCCACCGCCGTCCTCGAGCACGCGCACGGTCCGGTCGCTGTCGTCCCCGAGGCACCTGCGGAGGAGTGAGCGGCGGTGAGCGGCACCGAACGCATCGCCCGCGACCACCCCGTCGGACGCTCGTCGGAGGCCACCCGGGCCGTCCCGGTCGCCGGGCTCTTCGCGCTGGCAGGGCTGCTGGTCGGCAACACGCTCGCCGGACCGCTCGGGATCGGTGTGATCGACTACCCGCTCACCCCGACGATGCTCAACCAGCTGACCGGTCTGGAGGTCGTGACCGTCGTCCTCGTCGCACCGGCGCTCGTCGTCGCCGGCCTGCTCGCCCTGGCCGGGCGGTCCGCGGCGCCGCTGATCGCCTTCGGGCCCTGCAGCTATGCGGCGTACATGTTCGTCCAGTACGTCCTCGGGCCGGAGTACGACCACTACTCGTTCGCGGTGCTGGTGCATCTGGCCATCGCCGTCCTCGCCGGCGTCCTCGCGATCTGGTGCTGGACGACGGCGGCCTCGCTCGTCCTGCCGCCGTCGTCGCCCGCCCGGCGTCGCCAACGCGCCGGATGGCTGGGTTTCCTCGCCGTCTTCGTCCTTCTCCGCTACACAGGGGCGCTCACCGGCGCGGTGGACGGCACGGCCATCCCGGCCGAGTTCGGTGCCGACCGGACCTTCTACTGGTCGATCGTGCTGCTCGACCTCGGGGTGGTCGTCCCTGCGACGGTGGCGGCCGCCCTCCTCCAGCTGCGCTCAGGCCGGCTCGCGTCGCAGGCCTACTACGCGGTCGTCGGCTGGTTCGCGCTGGTGCCGCCGTCGGTCGCCGCGATGGCCGTCGTGATGCTCGCGCGTGACGACCTCCACGCGTCGGCCGCGACGGTCGCGCTCCTGTCGGCAGCGAGCGTCGTCTTCGCCGTTCCTGCCGTCCTCGCCGTCCGCGACCTACGAGCCTGAGGAGCCGGTCTCAGCCGGTGCGCACCTCGAGCGTCTCCGGGTCCACGGGCACGAAGTCGACCTTCTCCCGCACGCCGCAGTCGGGGCAGCACCAGTCGTCGGGGATGTCGTTCCAGGCCGTGCCGGCGGCGAAGCCCTCGTGCTCGTCGCCGGCGGCGACCTCGTAGACGTAGGAGCAGCCGGGGCAGCGGGCGGCGAGCACCTCGGTCTGGAAGTCCTGCGCCGTCACGTCGTCGGCGAGGGACGTACGCCGATCGGCGGCCGCGCCGTACTTCCGCAGGTACTTCTCCTCCTTGCCGGGCTGGATGTTGGCGAGCCGGACGTCACCGAGGTGCCCGACCACCTTGGGGTCCATGACGCGGCGCCACAGCGGCGGGACGACGGCGAGGATGATGCAGCCCGCGTAGCCCATCGGCAGGCTCGGCGACTCCTCGAAGTGCCGCAGCGCCTGGTAGCGCCGGGTCGGGTTGGCGTGGTGGTCGCTGTGCCGCTGCAGGTGGTAGAGGAACACGTTGGTGACGACGTTGTTGCTGTTCCACGAGTGCGACGGGTCGACCCGCTCGTAGCGCTGCCGGCCCGGCGCGCCGACCTTCTGCCGCAGCATGCCGTAGTGCTCGAGGTAGTTGACGACCTCCAGCAGGCTGAAGCCGACCACCGCCTGCAGGAGGAGGTACGGCGTGATCTCCCAGCCGAACAGGGCGATCAGGCCGCCGAACAGCACGACCGACATCAGCCACGCGTTGAGCACGTCGTTGCCGAGGTGGAACGGGTGGGTCTTCTTGCGCCGGTAGCGCTTGGCCTCCAGGCTCCACGCCGACTTCAGCGAGCCCCACACCGTGCGCGGGAGGAACCGGTAGAAGCTCTCGCCGAGCCGGCTCGACGCCGGGTCCTCGGGCGTCGCGACGCGGACGTGGTGGCCGCGGTTGTGCTCGATGTAGAAGTGGCCGTAGAAGCTCTGCGCCAGCGCGATCTTCGACAGCCACCGCTCGTTGGCCTCCCGCTTGTGGCCGAGCTCGTGGGCCGTGTTGATGCCGATCCCGCCGATGGTGCCGATCGTCCAGGCCAGGCCGAGCTTCTCCCACGTCGCGAGGTCCATGTCGCGCAGCAGGCCGCTGCTCACGTTGGCCGCGAACCAGTCGGTCACGCCCAGGAGGTCGGTGGCCCACGCCAGCGGGTTGTAGCCCGCGATCATCGCGAACGCGCCGACCAGGCCGACGTACTGGATCGGCAGGTAGAAGTAGGTGATCCAGCGGTAGTAGCGGTCGTTCTCGAGCGCCTCGATCACGTCGTCGGGCGGGTTGGAGTTGTCGAGGCCCATCACGACGTCGAGCACCGGGATGACCACGAAGATCAGGAACGGGCCGATGAACAGCACCGGGCCCCAGTCGTAGAGCGCGTAGACCGCGAACCCGGCGATCGCGTAGCCCGGGATCACCAGGCCGAGCAGCCAGAGGTAGCGCTTCTTGTCCTTCCAGATCTCCGTCGTGCCCTCCGGCACCGTGCTGTGGGGGATCTGCTCCGTCGCCATCGATCGTGCCTCCTGCCACATGCGGGTTTACATGAAGGTAATGGATGTAAACCCGCTCGACAAGAGGCAGCGATTTGTCAACGCCCGGCCACGCGGTCGCGCTGCTCCTCCTCCCGCACCAGGGCACGCACCAGGTCGCTACGGCTCACCACGCCGACCACCTGGTCGCAGGCATCGACGACCGGCACGCTCCGGAACGACCTCGCCGCGAGCAGCCGGCCCAGCTCGGCCAGGTCGGTCTCGGGGCGGACCACGACGGTCACGTGCGACATCACCTCGCCGACGGTCTGCGGCAGGACGGCGGTCGCCGCGCGAGGGTCGCCGTACGCCGGGTCGGGCGGGATCCGCCCGCGGATCAGGTCGCGCTCGCTCACGACGCCGATGATGCGCCGCTGCTCGTCGACCACCGGCAGCGCCGTCACCTGGTGCTCGCTCAGGAGACCGAGCGCCGCGGTGACCGGGCACGCGCTCTCGACCGTGATCGGCGGGGTGGACATGACGTGCCTGACCAGCATGATCCCTACCTCCCTGTGTCGGGCCGGTCGGCTGACCGGGCGGCTCGGACGGCGGCCCGACCTGCCTCGAGCCGGGCGACGGGCACGCGGTACGGCGAGCACGAGACGTAGTCGACGCCCACCTCCGCGAGGTACGCGATCGACGCCGGGTCTCCCCCGTGCTCGCCGCACACCCCCAGCCGCACGTCGCTGCGGGCCGCGCGGGCCTTCTCGGTCGCGGTGCGCACGAGGAAGCCCACGCCGTCGCGGTCGAGGGTCTCGAACGGCGACCGGTCCAGGATCCCGAGGTCCAGGTAGCGGCGGACGACCGTCGACTCCACGTCGTCCCGCGAGAGCCCCCACGTGGTCTGGGTCAGGTCGTTCGTGCCGAAGGAGAAGAACTCTGCGTCGGCGGCGAGCCGGTCCGCCGTGAGTGCGGCGCGGGGCAGCTCGATCATCGCGCCGAACCGGTACGGCACGGCGTGGCCTCGTTCGGCCGCCACCGCCTCGGCCACCCGTACGACCTCGGCGCGGACCATCGCCAGCTCCGCGTGGTCCGCCACGAGGGGCACCATGATCTCCGGGTCCACGGGAACACCGGTCGACCGGACGTCGTCGGCGGCCTCGAGGATCGCCCGGACCTGCATGGCGGCCAGCCCGGGGACCTGGATCGCCAGCCGGACCCCACGCAGCCCGAGCATCGGGTTCGTCTCGCTCAGCCGCTCCACGGCCTCGAGCAGCTCCTGCTCCCGCGGGTCCACCGCGCCGCGCTCGGCGGCCACGGCGACCCGCACGCCCAGCTGTGCGGCGTCCGGCAGGAACTCGTGCAGCGGCGGGTCGATCAGCCGCACGGTCAGGGGCCCGCCGCGAACGGCCTCGAACAGGTCCACGAAGTCGGCGCGCTGGAGCGGAAGCAGCGCTGCGAGCACTGCGTCGCGGTCGTCGTCGCTGTCGGCGAGGACCAGGCGCTCGACGAGCTCGCGTCGTTCGCCGAGGAACATGTGCTCGGTCCGGCACAGCCCGATCCCGGCGGCGCCGTAGCGGACGGCACGCGCCGCGTCGTCGCCGTTGTCGGCGTTGGCCCGCACCGCGAGCACCCGGGTGGCGTCCGCGTGGGCCAGCAGCCGGGCGACCGCCCCGACGAGATCGCCACCCACCTCCTCGCCGTCGAGCCAGCGCACGACGTCGGACGGGACGACCGGCACAGCACCGGCGAACACCGCGCCGCTGCTGCCGTCGATCGAGATCTCGTCACCCTCCTGCACCACCCGGCCGCGGATCGTCATGCACCGCTGGACGGGGTCGATCTCGAGCTCGCCCGCGCCGACCACGCACGCCCGGCCCATGCCCCGCGCGACCACCGCGGCGTGGGAGGTCTTGCCGCCCCGTGCGGTGAGGATGCCGGCGGCGACGATCATCCCGGGCAGGTCGTCCGGACGGGTCTCGCGGCGGACCAGGACGACCTGCTCCCCGGCCGTCGACCTCCGAACCGCGGCAGCGGAGTCGAACACGACGCGGCCCACAGCGGCGCCGGGCGAGGCGCCGACGCCCACGGTGAGCTCGCGCCGCGCGGCACCCGCGTCGAACCCGGGATGCATCAGCTGCGCGAGCTGGTCGCCCGAGACTCGCAGGATCGCTTCGTCGAGGTCGATCACGCCCGCGTCCACCTGGTCCGCCGCGATCCGGAACGCCGCCTCGGCAGTGCGCTTGCCGACCCGGGTCTGGAGGATCCAGAGCCGGCCCCTCCTCGATCGTGAACTCGATGTCGCACATGTCGCGGAAGCGCCGTTCCAGGGTGGTCATGACACCTTGCAGCTCGTCGAACGAACGCTCGTCCAGACGGCGCAGCTCGGCCAGCGGCAAGGCGTCGCGCACGCCGGAGACCACGTCCTCCCCCTGCGCGTCGGGCAGGTAGTCGCCGTACGGACCCACGCGGCCGGTCGCCGGGTCACGCGTGAACGCCACTCCCGACCCGGACCGTGACCCACGGTTGCCGAAGACCATCGCCTGCACGTTGACGGCGGTGCCGAGGTCGTGGTCGATGCCGTGCTGCCGCCGGTAGAGCACGGCGCGCTCGCCGAGCCACGACTCGAACACCGCACGGATCGTGAGGTCGAGCTGCTCACGGGGGTCCTGGGGGAACGGCCGGCCGGCGTGGCGCTCGGTGAGGTCGAGGAACCGCTCGACGAGCCGCGCGAGGGCACCTGCGTCGAGATCGACGTCCAGGACCACGCCCGCCTCCGACTTCGCCCGGCTCAGCGCGTCGCCGTACACGTCGGCCGACACGCCGAGCACCGTCTCGCCGAACATCTGGAGCAGGCGCCGGTAGGAGTCGAGCGCGAAGCGCTCGCTGCCGGACCGCCGGGCGAGACCCTTGACGGACACGTCGTTGAGCCCGATGTCGAGGACGGTGTCCATCATCCCGGGCATCGAGAACGCCGCGCCGGAGCGCACCGACACCAGCAGGGGGTCGTCCGGTTGCCCCAGCCGCCGGCCGACGGTCCGCTCGAGCGTGCGGAGGTGACGGGAGACCTCGGCGTCGAGCCCACCGGGAACCGACCCGTGACGCAGGTAGTGACGGCAGGCCTCCGTCGTGATGGTGAAACCCGGGGGCACCGGCAACCCGAGGCGGATCATCTCGGCGATGCCTGCCCCCTTGCCGCCGAGGAGGGCGCGCTCCTCGGAGCGACCTTCGCGGAAGTCCTTCACATAGCGGGCCATGACCCGATGGTCCGCCTGCGGCCACCGCGTCGCGAGAGGCGAAGGTCCCGGTCCGGAGGGACCCTCAGCACCGCCGAGGTGCTCGTGCCGCATCAGGACCTGCGCCCGCCCGGTCGCCTCGAGCTTGTCCGCCGCGGTGGCGAAGTGGTCGAGGACCTCCGCCTTCGTCGCCCGCTCGTAGAGGCCCTCGTTGGGCCCCGGCCCGTCGATCCGATCGGCACCCAGCGGCAGCGAGTGGATGCCGTAGAACGCCGACGGCGAGTGGAGCCGCACGAACGGGTAGGCGTGCTCCCAGTGCCCACCCGGGCGGCCGCCGCGGTCGACGACCACGACCTCGGCATCCGACTCGGCGAGGAGCACATCGGTGAACGCCAGGCCCGACGCGCCGGCGCCGACGACGAGGTAGTCGGTGGTGAGCTGCACGGTCGCTCCTTCGGTAGCCGGACCACGATCGGCGACGGGCCGTGGTGGGCGCCAGTCCCGGATCGGGACCGTGGGGCGTGGGATGGCCCGGCGGGGAGGGGCTCGGAGGAGTGATCGGACGTTGGGGTGCGCTGGGCTGGCACCTGGTGCCGGTGGAGCGCACGCTAAGCATCTGGTGGCCTGGGGTCGGCGTGATCGGGGGCGCGCGGGGTCGCCGGTGGTCGCGGTGGGGACGAACGGCCAGGCGTGGGCGCTCGCCGCGGGGGGTCGAGGCACCTGGTTGCGACCCGCGGGTCGCTGCCGGGTGGCTCCGGGTCGACCCTGGTGGTTGCGGTCCAGGAGGAGAAGGTGATTTCTAGGTTCCGGCGCCCTGGCGCCCGGCGGGGCGGGGTCAGGTTCGTCGTTTGGTGATGAGGAGGTCGCCGTCGGGCAGGCGACGGTGCTCATAGGCGGGGTTCTCGATGAGGCGGTGGTGGAAGGCGCACAGGCAGACCCCGTTGTCGGGGGGTCGTTTGGCCGCCGTCTCTCCAAGCGCGCAGGTGGTGGATCGCGCACCACTGCGGTTTCACCAGACAACCTTTGGCGCGGCATCGTTTGTCGCGCACTCGGATCAGCTTCCGCTGGGCGGGGTGAAGAGGCGGCGGGTGCGGCCGAGGTCGAGGACCTCGCTGTCGCTGCCGAGGACGGCGGGGATGATGGCGGCGTTGCAGGCCAGGCGGCGGGCTTCGGCGGCGGTCAGGTTGGGTCCGTGTTCGAGGTCGGGCTCGACGAGCCCGGCGACACCGAGCTCGGAACGAAGGTCCTCGAGGGTCACGGTGACGAGGACGGTGGTGGCGTCCCCGCCGTGCTCGGGGAGCCGGTCGGGGTCGAGCCGCTCCAGCAGGGCGCAGAACGCGAGGGCGCGCTTCTTGGGGTAGGGGATCCGGTCGCCTTCGTCGTGGCAGCCGAGGATCTCGGTCCCGTCGGGCAGCTGGGTGGTGGTCGGCTCCAACGGCTCCGCCTCGCCGGCTGCACCGGACTCGGTCTCGGTCGCCTGGGAATTCTCGTTCTCGACGGCGTCGGGGCCGCGGTGGCGGGGGCTGGTGAGGGCGTCGAGGTAGGTGTCGAGTCGTTTCGCCGCGGGGGTGGGGATGATGCCGGAGATCCGGGAGGTGCCGTCGCCGAGGTCGCGGATCGAGAGCCGGGACCGTTCCTCGGCGGTGGCTTCTTCCTCGGCCAGCTTCTTCGCGTCCTCGTCGTCGGCGATCTCCGGTGCCACGACGTGCAGGATGTGGCGGCCGAGGATGCGGAGCTGGGTGGGGGGTGAACTGGGCTGCGCAGTCGACGAGGGTCTCCTCGGCGTCGGCCTTGACCTGGGGCCCGACCCGTTTGGGGAGGGCGTCGACGGCGCGGACGATCACCCACGCCTGCTCCTCCGAGACCCGGCCGTCGGCGAACGCCGCCGCGATGACGGGGAACCGGTCGTCGAGTGCCTTCGCGAGGCGTTGGTCGGCCCGGGCGTCACGCAGGTCGGCGTTGACCTCGTGTGCCAACCAGGTGCCGACATCCGGTGCGGCGTTGTCCGCCGCGACGTCACTGGAGGCGGCCATGACCTTCAGCCGCAGCGCCTTGAGCCGCTGCTCGGCCCGGTGCAGCTCGGTGATCGCAGCCGCCTTCGCAGCGGTCGGCATGAACGTCGCTTCCACCCCGGCTACCCGGTCGAGTGCGGCGGTCACCTGTCGGGCGCGCGCCTGGATCGGGTGCAGCCCGGTCGGTGCGCCGGGGGTGGAGGAGCCTTCGAACATGCTCCTATCGAAGCACCCGCCACCGACATAGCCCGGCCGAGAATCCCGCTCAACCACGCGGGTTGTGGACAACTTCCACCGAAGATCGGCCTGTGGACGGAAAGTGGGCCGAGCGGCCGGTCCCGACCGCGGAAGGAGGATCGGGTCGGCCCGATCTCCACCGAACCTCCCGTTTCCCGCCCTCCTCCCCCGCACGCCCGGGCCTAGCGTGCGGAGCATGATCAGCGTGCGCGGACTGACGAAGCGCTACGGCGGTGTCCGGGCGGTCGACGACCTGACCTTCGACGTCGTGCCGGGCAAGGTGACCGGGTTCCTCGGTCCCAACGGTGCCGGCAGGTCGACGACCATGCGGGTGGTGATGGGACTCGACCGGCCGACGGCCGGGACCGCCACGGTCGGTGGCCGGCGGTACGACGAGATCGCCGCGCCGCTGCGGGAGGTCGGGGCGCTGCTCGACGCGGATGCGATGCACCCCGGCCGGACCGGCCGTGCGCACCTGCGGCTCGCCGCGCTGAGCAACGGCATCCCGCGCACCCGGGTGGACGACGTGATCGACCAGGTGGGGCTCGGACCGGCGGCCCGGAGGCGGGTCAAGGGCTACTCGCTAGGCATGCGGCAACGGCTCGGCATCGCCGCCGCCCTGCTCGGGGACCCCCGGGTGCTGCTGTTCGACGAGCCCATGAACGGGCTCGACCTCGACGGGGTCCGCTGGATCCGCGAGCTGCTCCGGGGCTTCGCCGCCGAGGGCCGGGCGGTGCTGGTGTCGAGCCACCTGATGAGCGAGGTGCAGATGATCGCCGACCGGGTCGTGGTCATCGGGCGCGGCCGCCTGATCGCGGACGCGGACGTCGACGACGTGCTGCGCGGCCTCGGCGGGCCCCGGGTGCGCGTGCGGACGACGTGCGCGAGCGACCTCGAGCGGGCGTTGGCCGACCACGCGGCGGTGGAGCGCACCGGTCCCGACGAGCTCGAGGTCACCGGCCTCGACACGGCCGCGGTCGGGGACGCCGCCCACGCCGCCGGCGTACCTCTGCACCACCTCGCCGAGGTCGAGCACTCCCTCGAACGCGCCTACCTGTCGCTGACCGCGGGCTCCGCCGACCACCAAGGCCGCCCCACCGCCGCATCCGCCGGAGACGGCCGGTGAGCACGGTGAGAACGGTGAGCGCGACGAGCGCGGTGCTGATCGCCCGGACCTGCCGCGCCGAGTGGAGCCGGTTGTGGACCGTGCGCTCCACGTGGGTCTTCGTCGGGGTGACCGGGTTCGTCGTGGTCGGCTTCGCCGCCCTCCTCGGTGCCGAGGCGAGCGGCCCGTCGGGTCCGCCCGCCGACGCGACCGCCTGGGACGCCGGCCGCACCACGACGATGTTCGCCCTCTTCGGCGTCCTCGCCCTCTCCGCGCTCGCCACGACCGCCGACCACACGACCGGCGGCATCGTGCCGACCCTCCAGTGGACACCGCGCCGCACCGTGCTGCTCGTCGCCCGCACCACCGTCGTCGCCGCCACCACGACCGCGGTCGGCGTCGTGCTCGTCACCGCGGCCTCCCTCGTCGTGCTCTCGTTCGTGCCCGAGGTCGGTGCCCCGATCGGTGAGGGCGTCGAGACCCTCGCCGCGGCGGGCTTCGTGCTCGCCGCCGGCGCCGCACTGGCGGTCGGTCTCGGCCTGGTGACCCGCAGCACGGCGGGAGCTCTCGTCAGCGTGGTCGGGCTCGTGCTCGTCCTGCCGTTCCTCCTCGCGCAGCTCTCCGTCCGCCACGACTGGCTCGTCGACGTCGCGGCGGCGCTGCCGGGTTCGAGCGCACTCTTCCTCGTCTTCGGCGAGGGTCCGAGCGACGACATGACCACGTCGTCGGCCCGGACCACGTTCACCCTATGGGCCGTCGCGGCGCTCGTCGCCGGCGGCCTGCGCCTGCTCCGCTCCGACGCCGACCGCTGACGCCCTGATCGAGAGGACCCCCGATGAACCGCCGCCTCCGCTACTCCCTCGGCCTCGCCGTCGCCCTCGGCACCTCCGTCCTCCTCCTGCTCGGAGCCGGCGCGCTCGGCATCATCCGCGACGGCGGCCGGCCCGACCTGATGTACGTCGCCGTGCTCGGCGTCGGTCTCGCCACCGCGGTCGCCGTCCGGTTCCGGGCCTCCGGGATGGCGCTCGCGCTGGCACTGACGGCGTTCGGCACCCTCGCCGTCGCGGTCGTCGCGCTCGCCGCCGGCCTGCACGACGGCAGTGCCGGCGCTGCCATCGACATCGTTGGGATCAGTGCCCTGTACGCCGCGCTGTTCACCCTGTCCGCGTGGCTGTTCCGGCAGGCGACGGACGACCGCGACGCCCACTGACCGGGGCGCACCCCCGCCCGGCCGAGGGATGCCGTGCAACCGGCCGGGTACCGCTTCTCAGGCTCATCCCCGACCCGAGGAGCACCCATGAGCAACACGGCACCCAACCGGTCGTCCATGACCGCCACGCCTCTCCAGACAGCGGCCACCGTCGTAGCGGCGGTGTTCCTCCTGGTCGGCGTGCTGGGCTTCGTGCCCGGGATCACGAGCGACTACGACACCATGGAGTTCGCCGGCCACGAGTCCGAGGCCAAGCTGCTCGGCATCTTCCAGGTGTCGATCCTCCACAACATCGTGCACCTGCTGTTCGGCCTCGCTGGCCTCGCGCTCGCCCGCTCCTGGAGCGGCGCCCGGGCCTACCTGGTGGGCGGCGGCGTGATCTACGCCGTGCTGTTCGTCTACGGCATCGTGATCGACCACGACAGCAGCGCCAACTTCGTGCCGCTCAACGGTGCCGACAACGTGCTGCACCTGCTGCTCGCGATCGGCATGATCGGCATCGGCCTGGCCCTCGGTCGCGGTACGACGGGCACCCGGTCGAGGATGACCTGACCCACGCTCAGCGCACCTGACCGCCGCCTCCGCCGGCTGCCGGGCCACTACGCTCGACCCGTGAACCACCGGATCCAGCGCATCGCCGTGTTCTGCGGCTCGGCCCAGGGTCTCGACCCGCAGCTGGCGGAGGCGGCGTACGTCGTGGGGCGGGGTCTCGCCGAGCGCGGCATCGGCCTGGTCTACGGCGCCGGCGGCAAGGGCCTGATGGGCGCGGTGTCCCAGGGCGCCCTCGACGCAGGTGGTGAGGTCGTCGGCGTGATCCCGCGGTTCATGGTCGAGCGCGAGTGGGGGCCGCACCGACCTCGACCACCTCCACGTCGTCGACACGATGCACGCGCGCAAGGCGATGATGGCCGACCTGGCCGACGCCTTCCTCTGCCTCCCCGGCGGCCTCGGCACGCTCGAGGAGGTGTTCGAGGTGTGGAGCTGGCGCCAGCTCGCCAACCTCGACGACCCGGTCGGCTTCCTCAACACCGCCGGGTTCTGGGATCCCCCTCCTCACCGCGCTGCGCGGTCTCGCCGACGCCGGGTTCGTGCACCCCGGCGTGCTCGACGACCTCGTCGTCGCCGACTCGCTCGACGACGCGCTCGCCGGGCTGTCGGCCCGGGTCGGCACGCACCTTCCGGACAAGCTCCCGGGTGGGACCTCGGCAGGATCCGCGACCGCGCCGGCGCCCCGTCCCTAGACTGACGGCGTGCCGGTCGTCCTCGCCCTGCTCGACGGGGTGCAGTGGCACGGCCGCCCGATCGTCGGAGAGCGGCCGCAGGCGCTGCTCGCGGCGCTCGTCGCCGCAGGGCGGGCGGTGAGCACCGACCGGCTGGTCGACCTCGTGTGGGGGGACGACCGCCCGGCACACCCGGCGAAGGCGCTGCAGGTGCTGGTCTCGCGCACCCGCGCGACCGTCGGTGCCGACGCGCTCGTCACCGACGGCGACGGCTACCGGCTCACGCTCGACCCCGATGCCGTCGACGCGACCCGGCTGCGCGGGCTGGCCGCCGCGGCCCGGGACGCGCTGGCCACCGATCCGCTGGCGGCGCTGCGGCTCGCCGACGAGGCGGCCGCGCTCGCGGAGACGCTGGGCGAGCCCTCCGGCGCCGGGCCGCTCGCCGAGCTCCGCTGCCGGGCGCTGGCCGACCTGGCCGTCGCTCGCACCGTGCGGGTGCGGGCGCTGAGCCGCGCCGGGCGGCACGCGGAGGCGCTTGCCGACGCGCCCGCCGACGACGTCAACGAGGACACCGACGAGGGACTGCTCACCGACCTGCTCCGCTCCGAGGCGGCGGTGCGGGGGGTCCCCGCGGCGCTCGACCGCTACGCGCGGCACCGGGCGGCGCTCCGCGACCGGCTCGGCACCGACCCCGGACCCGAGCTGCAGCGCGTGCACCGCGAGCTCCTCGCCGCCGACCGCCCCGTCCGCGAGGGGGTGCGGTACGACGCCAGCACGCTCGTCGGTCGCGACGACGACCTGCGGCAGGTGACGGCCCTGCTCACGAGCCGGCGGGTGGTCTCGCTCGTCGGACCCGGAGGGCTGGGCAAGACCCGGCTCGCCCACGTGGTCGCGCGCCAGGCACCGCAACCGGCCGTCCACGTCGTCGAGCTGGTCGGCGTGACGTCGGCGGAGGACCTGGTCGGCGAGGTCGGGTCGGCGCTCGGCGTACGCGACTCCGTCAGCGGGCGCCGTACGCTCACGCCGGCGCAGCGGGCCGACGTCCGCGCCCGGATCGCGCAGCACCTCGACCAGGTGCCCACCCTGCTCGTCCTCGACAACTGCGAGCACCTCGTCGACGCCGTCGCCGACCTCGTCGCCTTCCTGGTCGGCACGACCCGCGAACTGCGGGTGCTCACCACCAGCCGGGCGCCGCTGGCGATCGCGGCCGAGCACGTCTACCTGCTCCCCCCAGCTCGACACCGGCGACGCGGCTGCCCTGTTCCGCGACCGGGCGCGGGCGACCCGGCCGGGCGTCCGCCTCGACGAGGACGCCGTGGCGGCGGTGGTCGCGCGGCTCGACGGCCTGCCGCTGGCGATCGAGCTCGCCGCGGCCAAGGTGCGGGTCATGACGCCGACCGAGATCGCGCGACGGCTCGGGGACCGGTTCGCCCTGCTGCGGGGCGGCGACCGCACCGCACCCGACCGGCATCAGACGCTGCTGGCGGTCATCGACTGGTCGTGGCACCTGCTCGGCGAGCGCGAGCGGCGGGCGCTGCGCCGGTTGTCGGCGTTCCACGACGGGTTCACCCTCGACGCCGCCTCGGAGGTGCTGGGCGAGGACGCGCTCGACCCGGTCGGCGAGCTCGCGGACCAGTCGCTGGTCGTGGTCGTCGACACCGAGGACGGCGCCCGGTACCGGATGCTGGAGACGGTCCGGGGAGTTCGGCCGGCTCCGGCTCCGCGAGACCGGCGACGCCGACGAGGCACGGGCCGCCCTGCGCCGGTGGGCGGTCGCGTACGCCGTGCGACACGGCGACCGGCTCTTCTCCGGCGACCAGGTGGCCGCGATGGACGCGATGCGCAGCGAGGAGACCAACCTCGCCGACGTCCTGCGTGAGGCGCTCGTCGAGCCCGACCCGCCCACCGTCGCGACGCTGTTCGCCGCCCTCGGCTGCTTCTGGGTGATCAGTGGCGACCACCCGCGGACGATCGCCGCGGCCGGCGCCGTGAGCCGCGCCCTCGACGGCTGGACCCCCGGGGCGGGGGCGGCGGACCGGGCGCGGATCGCGCTCGCCGTCGCTCTGTTCAGCACGATGCTGACGGCGGGCGAGCAACGCGGGCCGGTGGCCGAGCAGCTGCGGGCCCTGGGGCCGTCGGACCGGCCGGCGCTCCGCGCGGTGACCACCGTGCTGCTCACCACCGCGGCAGCGGGCCTCGGGGGGCCGGGCACCGACCCGGACGCGGTGGCCGCGCTGACCGACGACCCCGACCCGGTCGTCGCGAGCATCGCATGGCACTGGATCTCCCACGAGCGGGAGAACAGCGGCGACCCCGAGGGGGCGATCGACGCCGCGACCCGCGCCCTGCCGCTGATCCCCGCCGACGAGGGTCCGTGGCGGCTGGCCGTGCTGCACACACAGCTCTCCGGCCTGCACGCACAGTTCGGCGACGCCGAGCTGGCCGGCCACCACGCGCGGATCGCGCTGCCCGTCCTCGACCGGCTCGGCGCGGTCGACGACGCCACGCAGGGCAAGGCCGTCCTCGCGATGGCCGCCCTGCTCCTCGGCGACCGCGACGAAGCGGCCGCGCTCGTCGACCAGCTCGCCGACGTCGCCGGCCAGGGCACTTTCGGCGGCAGCGTGTCGATCTACACCAGCCGCGGGCAGCTGGCGCTCGCCGACGGCGACGTGGCCGGCGGGCTGCGGCTCCACCGCGAGGCCGTGGAACAGCTGCGCCAGGTGCGGTTCCCCGGCGCCGAGCGGGTGGGCGGGCTGGAGCCGTGGGTGATCTTCGGGGAGGCGATCGCGCTGTCCGCGTTCGCCCAGCTGGGCGAGGGCGACGACGGTGCCGACCTCTACGCCGACCTCCGCGCCAAGGCGCTCGCCACCGTCGACGCGGAGCGCCCGCTCCTCGACGTGCCTGTCGTCGGGCTCGTCCTCTTCGGCCTCGGGATCTGGGGGGCTCTGCAGGGACGCGCTGCCGCGGGCGGACGCCGTACGGCTGCTGGTGCTGGCCGAGCGGCTCGCCTACCACCGGTTCGCCCCGACGATGCACTGGCCGCACGTCGCCGAGCAGATCGAGCGCCGCGCCCCGGGCTTGCTGGCCGCGATGGAGGCGGAGTACGCCGGGCGGCGCGGGCCCGACCTGCTGGCCGATGCCCGCGCCGCCCTGGTCGGCGTCCTTTGAGCCTCGCTACATCTTGCGGGACCAGGAGCGCACGGCGAGCGGGGCGAACACCGCGACCACGGCCGCGCATCCGAGCAGCGCCCAGCCCACGTGGGCCGTGAGCTCGCCGTCGTTGAGGAGGTCGCGGACGGCCGTGACCACGTGCGAGACCGGGTTGACCGAGACGAACGCCTCCAGCCAGCCGGGCAGCGTCTCTGCCGGGACGAACGCGTTGGAGAGGAACGTCAGCGGGAACATGATCATCAGCGAGATGCCCTGGACGCCTTGTGCCGAGCGCGCGACGGTGCCGAGCCAGGCGAAGATCCAGGCCAGCGACCAACCGGCGACGACCGTGAGGGCCAGACCGGCGAGGCAGCCGACCACGCCACCGCCGGGCCGGTAGCCGATCGCGATCCCCGTGGCGAGGGTGAGCACCGACGCGATCGCATACCTGATCAGGTCGGCGACCATCGGCCCCGCCAGCGGGGCGATCCGCGCGATCGGCAGCGACTTGAACCGGTCGAAGACGCCCTTCTCCATGTCGCTCCGCAACGTCACGCCGGTCGCCATGCACACGGTGAGCGCCGTCTGGGCGAGGATCCCGGGGACGAGCACCGGGAGGTAGTCCTCGACGCTGCCGGAGATCGCGCCACCGAAGATGAACGCGAACAGCGCGGTGAAGAGCAGCGGCTGGACGACCACGTCGAAGAACTGCTCGGGGTTGCGGCGCATCTTCTTCACGGCCCGCCACGCCATCGCCAAGGTCTGGTCGACGGCCTCGACCGGCGTCGGCCGGGGGCGTGGTGGCCGCCACTACTGCCCGGGGGTCGACGAGCCGGGCCGGGACGACGGTCATCGCGCCAGCTCCAGCTCGGGGTCGCCCGCCGGCGCCGCCGGGTGCGCAGCGCCGTCGTGGGTGTCGTGGCCGGTGAGCGCCAGGAACACCTCGTCGAGCGTCGGCTTGGCGACGGCGACCGAGACGATGCCGATCCCCGCCTGCCGCAGACCGATCAGCACGTCGGCGGCCCGGTCGGCGTCGTCGAGCGGAACGTTCATCCGGCCCGACTCCGGCGTGAGCACCGGCTCGTCGCCGACCACGCGACGTACGACGTCCGTCGCGAGCCGGGGGTCGGCGTCGGTCGCCAGCCGCAGCTGCAGCGTCGAGCTGCCGACCTGGCTCTTGAGCGCGTCCGGCGTGCCCTCCGCGACCTTGCGGCCGCGGTCGATCACCACGATCCGGTCGGCGAGCTGGTCGGCCTCGTCGAGGTACTGCGTCGTCAGCAGGATCGTCGACCCGTCGGCCACCAGGCCGCGGATCGTGTCCCACATCTGGCCGCGGGTGCGCGGGTCGAGACCGGTCGTGGGCTCGTCGAGGAAGATCAGCGGTGGCCGCGTGATCAGGCTCGACGCGAGGTCGAGACGGCGGCGCATACCGCCGGAGAACTGGCTGATCGGCTTGTGGGCCGCGTCCTCGAGCCCGAACTGCTCGAGCAGCTCCACGGCGATCCGCCGAGCCCTCCCCCGACGCACCCCCTGCAGCCGCGCGAACAGCCACAGGTTCTCCGTCGCGGTCAGGTCTTCGTCGACCGAGGCGTACTGCCCGGTCACCCCGAGCAGCTGCCGGATCCGGTGCGGCTGGCGTCGTACGTCGACACCGAGCACCTCCGCCCGCCCGCCGTCGATCGGCAACAAGGTCGCCAGCATCCGCAGCGTGGTGGTCTTGCCCGCCCCGTTGGGGCCGAGCACACCGAAGATCTCACCCTGGCGCACCTCGAGGTCGATGCCGTCGACCGCCCGGAAGTCGCCGAAGGCCTTGACCAGGCCGGTGGCCCGTACAGCGTCCGTCATCCCGGTACCTCCTTCCTGCCGGGAACCCCGGCTCCCCGGAAGCGTCCACCGGCGCGGCTACGCCTCGGCTTCACGCCGGTTTCAGGTGGTTCCAGCCGCAGATTCATCAAGGTATGCAGGTGAGTTCGCGCCGCTCAGCGGGTTCGCGGCGGAGCCGCTGCAGCCGCCACAGCAGCCGCAGATTCATCAAGGTATGCAGGTGAATCCGCGCCTCCCATGGCGTACCCACCATGGGAGGCGCAGGTTGGTCGACATACCTTGATGAATCTGCGCCGCGTGTGCCGAGCCGACCCCCCACCCGACCAGCCGCAGCGCGGCTCCCTGGACTCCCCCGCCCGGCGGTGACAAGGTTCCCCCACCGGAGACACGGACGAGACACGGACCGGACGAGACGGGGAGGGGCGGAGATGAGGATCCTGCTGGTCGGCGCGGGAGGGGTCGGCGGCGCGTTCGCGGCGATCGCCGCCCGCCGGGAGTTCTTCGAGACCGTGGTCTGCGCCGACTACGACCTCGCTCGAGCGGAGCGGGCCGCGGCGACCGACCCGCGCTACGTCGCCGCCCGGGTCGACGCCTCCGACCGCGCCTTGGTGGCGGCCCTCGCCCGCGAGCACCGGATCACGCACGTGATGAACGCGGTCGACCCGAGGTTCGTGATGCCGATCTTCGAGGGTGCCCTCGAGGCCGGCGCCGACTACCTCGACATGGCGATGAGCCTCTCCCGGCCGCACCCGACGGCGCCGTACGAGCAGACCGGCGTCAAGCTCGGCGACGAGCAGTTCGCCGCCGCCCGGCAGTGGGAGGAGGCCGGCCGGCTCGCACTCGTCGGCATCGGGGTCGAACCGGGGCTGTCCGACGTGTTCGCCCGCTACGCCGCCGACCACCTCTTCAGCGAGGTCACCGAGCTCGGTGTGCGCGACGGGGCCGACCTCGAGGTGCTCGGCGACGACGGCGAGCCGGTCTTCGCGCCGTCGTTCTCGATCTGGACGACGATCGAGGAGTGCCTCAACCCGCCCGTGGTGTGGCAGGACGGGGCCTGGCACACCACGCCGCCGTTCAGCGAGCCGGAGGTGTTCGAGTTCCCCGAGGGGATCGGGCCGGTCGAGTGCGTCAACGTCGAGCACGAGGAGGTGCTCCTGATGCCGCGCTGGATCGACGTCGAGCGGGTCACCTTCAAGTACGGGCTCGGCGAGGAGTTCATCGGCGTGCTGCAGACGCTGCACCGGCTGGGCCTCGACCGCACCGACCCGGTGCGCGTCGGCGGCGTCGAGGTGGCGCCGCGCGACGTCGTGGCGGCGTGCCTGCCCGACCCGGCCGGTCTGGGCGACCGGATGCGCGGCAAGACCTGCGCGGGGGTCCAGGTGACCGGCACCGGCAAGGACGGCCGACCGCGGTCGACGTACCTCTACCACGTGGTCGACAACGAGTGGAGCATGCGCGAGTACGGCCACCAGTGCGTGGTCTGGCAGACAGCGGTCAACCCCGTCGTCGCGCTCGAGCTGCTCGCGACCGGCGCGTGGAGCGGCACGGGGGTGCTCGGGCCGGAGGCGTTCGACGCCGTGCCGTTCCTCGACCTGCTGACGGAGTACGGCTCCCCTGGGGGCTGCGGGACGACGAACCGGCGGCGGCCGCGGGGTGAGCACCGACCGGGAGCTGGTCGCCGAGACCCTCGTCGAGGCGCCGCCCGAGCGGGTCTGGGCGGTGCGTCCACGAGGCTGGTGCAGCGCCGCCCGGTGCCGCAGCGCCTCACGCCGGTGGGCAGGGTGTTCGCCGCCGCGCTGCTCGGCGGCGGGGCGAGCCACGCCGACGAGCTGGAGGCCGGGATGGCGACCACGCTCGCGCACCTCCGCGAGCTCGCCGAGGCCTGAGCAGCCGGGCCGGCGCGTCACGCCGGGTGGCCGCGGACCTCAAGGACGAGGGCGGTCTTGGGGTAGTCAGCGGCGCTCCGGTCGCCGTCGCCCGGGAACTCGAACAGGTCGATCATCAGCTGCAGCTCGTAGTCGAGCCGCTGGGTGCTGCTCTTGACGACCCGCCCGTCGACCGACAGCCGGACGCCGTCGGCGTCCCACTCGGCGGCGTAGGTGTGGGGCCGAGAGGTGTCGATCGGCAGCTCGACGTCGGTGACGTCGGTGACCAGCCGCGGGTCGTGGTGGGCCTTGATCCCGGTGCGCACGACGGAGCCACGGGCGCCGACCTTGTCGCCGAAGAGCTCCGCGAGGCAGATCTCGCCGGAGTCCGCGGGATCGCCGGCCTCGAGCCCCACCAGCCAGATCCCGAGCATGCAGTCGGGGTCGGTGCTCGCGCACGCGGTCACCTCGACGCGCCCCGCTGTCGGCGTCCACAGCCGCCGCGTCGGTTGCGGCGTCACCACGAGCAGCCCGTCGGGGCGGTGCCGGTGGGTGCCGACCGTGCTGCCCGCGGGGCCGGACCACGTCGCCGTCTGGACGTTGCTGACCCGCATCGGGCCGTCGTCCTCCCGCCAGGCCGGCTGGTCGGCGTCGATGCGCAGGCGGAGGCCGCGCCCGGGCAGGTCGTAGCGGGCCTGGGACCGCTCCGGCGTCGTCCACTGAGGGAGGTAGTGGTCGACCCAGCGCCCGGGGTCGAGGGTCGCCCCCTCGAACCGGTCCTCGAACGTTTCCATGACCGACGACGGTAGGGCCGCCCGCCGACATCGAGGTCGGCTCGCCGGGCTCAGAGCTCGCGGACCACCCGGGCCGGGCTGCCCACCGCGACCACGCCGGACGGCAGGTCCTTGGTGACGACGGAGCCGGCGCCCACCACGGTGTCGTCGCCGATGGTGACGCCCGGGCAGACGATGACGCCACCGCCGAGCCACACGTTGTCGCCGATCACGATCGGCTCGGCGGACTCCCACTTGTCCCGGCGCGGGCCGGGCTCGAGCGGGTGGGTCGCGGTCAGCAGCTGCACGCGGGGTCCCATCTGCACGTCCTCGCCGACCCTCACCCGCGCCACGTCGAGGACCACCAGCCCGAAGTTGGCGAACGAGCGGGCGCCCCACGTCGTCTGGCTCCCGTAGTCGCAGTGGAACGGCGGCCGGATCTCGGCGCCGTCGCCGTACTCCCCCAGCAGCTCGGTGAACAGCGCCCGCAGGGCCTCCTGGTCGGTCGGGTCGGTGCTGTTGATCCGGAAGGACAGCCGCTGTGCCCGGCCGAGCTCGGCCGCGATCTCGGGGTCGTCGGCGATGTAGGGCTCCCCCGGAGCGCATCCGCTCCCGCATCGACTTGTCGGTCGTCATGGACACCAACCTAGGCAGCGGACGACGCCGTGCCGCGGGAACGTCGTCGCTACGCGCCGCGGGGGCGTACATGATGACCGCCACCCCGGCCAGGCAGATCGCGGCCCCGGCGACGTCCCACCGGTCCGGCCGGAACCCGTCGACGACCATGCCCCAGGCCAGCGACCCGGCGACGAAGACGCCGCCGTAGGCGGCGAGGATCCGGCCGAAGTGGGCGTCGGGCTGGAGCGTCGCGACGAACCCGTAGAGGCCGAGCGCCACCATGCCGGCGCCGACCCACAGCAGGCCCCGCTGCTCACGGACGCCCTGCCACACCAGCCAGGCGCCGCCGATCTCGGCGACGGCGGCCAGCACGAACAACGGGATCGAGCGCACCACGTCCATGCCGCGATCCTGTCAGGACGAACGGGTCGCCGACGGGCCAGTCCCGGGGGCAGCCCGTGGTCGCGGGCCGGCTCACGACGACGGCGCAGCGGCCCGCCGGCGACCGCGGACCAGCGACGCCGCGCCGAGCAGCGCGCTCACGACGCCCAGCACGACCGCCAGCACCGCTCCGCCGACGCCCTCTCCGCTGCCGACACCGCCGTCGGCACCGAGCATCGTCGCCGCGCCCAGGACCACGGCCACGACCCCGGCGAGCACGGCGGCACGTGCCGGCCGGCCGGCGGACCGCCGCGACGGCTGACGGAGGCGGACCAGCTCCAGCACGCCGAGGGCGATACCGACGAGGGACGCCAGCAGTCCGGCGCCGGAAGCCGCGCGACCTCCGCTCATCTCGTAGCCGGCGGCCGCTGGGTCCGCCGGAGCGCCGGCGACCGCGTCGGCCGCACTCGCGACGTCTCCGAGCACGACGGCGAAGGACGTCGCGGCGAGGATCGCGGCGACGCGCCCGGCGGTCGACGCCCGGCGTCGCGGCGCCTGCCGCGAGCGGACCGGTGAGGGGCGGTGGTGAGAACGGTTGCGGTCGTCTGCTCGAGGAGTCATGCCGACGAATGTCCCGCGGCACGCGCCGTCCCCGCATCGGGTCCCGGGCGGCACCGGGTACGTCGGTCGATGTAGCAGGACCGCCCGGACGCGCGCTCCTCGGCGTAGCGGCGCCCGCCACCGTCCGGACCGGCGACTACCGCCCGACCAGTCCGGTCTCGTAGGCGACGACGACGAGCTGGGCGCGGTCGCGAGCGCCGAGCTTTCGCATCGTGTGGCTGACGTGGGTGCGGGCGGTCGCGGGGCTGAGCACCAGCTCGGCGCCGATCTCCTCGTTGCTGAGGCCGCGGCCGACCAGCGCGAGGACCTCGCGCTCCCGCACGGTCAGCACCGACAACCGTTCCTCGGCGACCCTGGCAGCCGCTTCGGTGGCGGTCAGCCTACCGATGAGCCGCCGGGTGATCCTCGGGGCCAGCAGCGCATCACCGGCGTCGACCACCCGGATGCCGTGGAGGAGCTCGGCGGGACCCGCGTCCTTCAGCAGGAACCCGCTGGCTCCGGCCCGGAGTGCGTCGTAGACGTAGGAATCGGTCTCGTACGTCGTCAGGACCAGCACGCGCGTGCTCTCGAGGCCGCGGGTGGCGGCGATCTCCTCGGTGGCCCGGATCCCGTCGACGCCGGGCATCCGGATGTCCATGAGGACGACGTCGGGTCGCGTCGCCCTCGCCTGCTCGACCGCCTCGCCGCCGGTGCTCGCCTCCCCGACGACCTCGATGTCGTCCTCGACGTCGAGCAGCAGGCGGAAGCCGGATCGGACGAGGACCTCGTCGTCGACGAGCAGCACCCTGATCGGCCCACCCCGCTGCCGATCGCCGGCTGCGGCCGTCATCCGACCACCCCGAGGGGCAGCACCGCCCGCACCTCGAACCCCGCGCCCTCGACAGGCCCCGCCTCGAGCCGACCACCGAGCAGCTCGCAACGCTCACGCATCCCGTGGATGCCGCGCCCGTCGCCCGGTGGCCCGGCCACCGGGTGGTCGGCACACGGGCCGCGGTCGGTCACCCGCACCTCCAGCGCCTCACCGTCGTGACGGATCCCGACCTCGACCCGGGTCGGGCCCACGTGCCGGATGACGTTGGTGATCGCCTCCTGCACGATCCGGTACGCCGCGGTGTCGACGGCGCTCGGAACCTGCCTCGCTCCCCGCGGCGCACGGGTTCCGGGACTCCGCGACCTGGACGTCCAGGCCCGCGTCGCGGGCTCGCTCGACGAGCGCGTCCACCTGGTCCAGGCCCGGCGACGTCGTGCGCGCGCCGTCGTCCCCGCGGAGGACGCCGAGCACCGCTCGCATCTCCTCCAGGGCGCGCGAGCTGGTCTGCTCGATGGCGACCAGGGCCGCGCGGGCCCGGTCGGGGCGGCGGTCGAGCACGTGAGCGGTGACGCCTGCCTGCACGTTGATGACGGCGACCGCGTGCGCCACGGTGTCATGGACCTCGCGTGTGATCCGAAGGCGCTCCTGCGCGACCCTGGCCCGGGCCTCCTCCTCCCGCGTCCGCTCGGCGAGCTCGGCCCGTGCCAGTGCCTCGGTCGCGATCACCCGGCGCGACCGGAGCGACTCACCGAGCGCGGCGCTCATGACCGAGGCCCCGATCCGGAAGAACACCCAGCCGATCGCCTGCCGTGGCTCGACGTCGGCGGCCGCCACCAGCCAGCAGGCGGCCAGGACGGTGATCCCGACGCCCGCGAGGACCAGGGACCTCCGTCCGTCGCCGTGCGCCGTGAGGGTGTAGAGGGCGACGAACAGCGCGAGCCAACCCGGTCCGTCGGGGAAGTCCAGGGCGTAGTAGGCGAGGCTGCCGAGCGCGGTCGCGACGAAGACGGCGAATGGGTACCTGCGGCGCAGGACGAGGACGAGACCACTCGCGGCCAGGAGTGCGTGACCGAGGTGACCGGGCTCCGCCAGCGGCCGGAGCACGGTGTCCGGGTCGGCGGCGGCACGGGACATGGTGCCCTGGACCTGCATCACCGCGACGAGCAGCGCGAGCGCGACGTCTTGCACCCGGGCAGGCGGGCGGAGGGACCGGAGGCGCTCGGTCATGCCGGGATCCTAGGTTCACACCGCCGCTGCCGCCTCCCCCTCAGGCGCAGGCGGCTACGTCGAGGGGCGCGGGTCCTGCCGGGTCGACGCTGCACACGGGCGACTTCGACCCGTCTCACCGGCGCCACCTGCCGGCGAGCGCCCGGAGCCCCGTCGCGACCAGTCCGGCGACGAGCCCGACCGCGGTGCCGGTGAAGACACTGCTGACGAAGGCTGCGACCCGCAGCGGCAGCTCGGCGCGCTCCGGGTCGAGGGCGCCGAGCCCGGGCGGGTCGTCCGCGAACACCTCGTCCCAGAGGACGTTGTGGACGACGCCGAGTGCCACCCCGTAGAGCACGCCGACCGCGAGGAGCGTCACCCACGGTGACGGCACCCGGGCGGCGAGGACCACCACGACCCACACGACCACCGGTCCGACGGTGAGGAGCGCCGGGATCGGTCCGCCGCCGAGCCCGAGGTCGTGGGCGAAGATCCGGGGCACCGAGAGCAGGGCGAGACCGACGACCGCCCACAGCGGAAGGCCGAGCCGCCGGCCGGCGGCAGGCTGAGGCGGGCCGGTGGACGAGGAGAAGGAAGGATCGTCGCGCATGTTCCGGACGCTAGGCGCCCACCCTCCTCCGCGGATCCCGCTGGCAGCGCGCCCGCCGTCGCCCCGGAGCGACGACGTACCCGGGGACACCCCGAGTCCACGGTCGGGGGTGGTCAGTCGACGAGACCCGCCCGGTGGGCGAGGACGACCAGCTGCGCCCGGTCGCGCGCGGCCAGCTTCGTCATCAACCGGCTGACGTAGGTGCGGGCGGTCTCCCGGCTCAGGAACAGGGCCCTGCCGATCTCCTCGTTGGTCATCCCCCGCCCGACGTGGGCCAGGATCTCGACCTCGCGGTCGGTCAGCCCGGCGAGCGCGGCCTCGGTGGTACGCCGGGTCGGCAGGGCGGCCACCCGCTCCATCATCCGGCGCACGATCTCCGGCGCCACCTGCGGCTCGCCCGCGGCCGCGCGACGGACCGCACGCCGCAGGTCGTCGGCGTCGATGTCCTTGAGGAGGTAGCCGTCGGCGCCGGCGGCGAGCGCCTCCGTGACGTCGTCCTGGTCGTCGAACGTGGTCAGGACCAGCACGGGGGTGCGACCCAGCACCGGGTCGGCCCGGATCGCGCGGGTGGCTCGGATCCCGTCCATGACCGGCATCCGGAGGTCCATGAGGAAGATGTCCGGACGGTGCTCCCGCCCGCGGGCCAGCGCCTCCCGGCCGTCCGCCGCCTCGGCGACGACGGAGATGTCGTCGGCGTTCTCGAGGATCGCCCGGAGGCCCGCGCGCAGCAGGTTCTGGTCGTCGACGAGCAGGACGGTGGTCACCGGTCCGCCTCCATCGGGACGTCGGCGCGGACCACCCAGCCCTCCCCGGTGGGCCGGGCCTCGAGCCGACCGCCCAGGCCGTGGACGCGCTCGGCCAGCCCGCTCAGCCCGTGACCCTGCCTGTGTCCCAGCCCGTGTCCCAGCCCGTGACCCTGGCCCGGGTCGTCGGTGGTCACCGGAGCGCCGTCGTCGGCCACCTCCACCGAGAGGTGTCCTCGCGGCTCCTCGCGGACGCGGACGCGGATGCGCGTCCCGGTCGAGTGCCGCACCGTGTTGGTCACCGCCTCCTGCACGACCCGGAACGCCGCGGCCTCGACCTCCGGCGGCGCCCGGACGTCGTCGACCTCGAGCAAGACGTCGTACCCGGCCCGCGAGGGGGCAGCGACGAGGTGCGTCAGGTCGGTCAGCCGGGGGGTCGAGGGCACCGCGTCGCTGCCCGGCGTGCGGAGCAGCGCGACGGTGCGCCGGAGGTGGGCGAGGGAGTCGGAGACGCCGCTGCGCACCAGCTCCAACGCGCTGCGGCGTCGCTCGGGGTCGTCGTCCGCGTCGCGGGCCACGTTGGCGTAGAGCGAGGCGATCGCCAAGGAGTGCCCGATGGAGTCGTGCAGCTCGCGGGCCAGGTGCACCCGCTCCTCGCGCAGCCTCGCTTCGGCGTCCAACGTGCCCTGGCGGTCGAGGAGCCGGGTCACCTGCTCGGTGCGCAGGCGGAGCCGTCGCCCGGTGCGGACACTGTGCCCGAGCGCGACCACCGCGAGCATCGGCGCGCCGTGGGACACCAGCTCGTAGCCCAGCACGAGCGCAGGGTCCTGCCCGGCCAGCAGCCGGTAGCCGGTCGCCCCGCCGAGGGTCACCAGGGCCGTGGCACCTGCGGCGGGGACGTGGCCCATCTCGGCGGCGGAGTACAGCGCCGCCGCCATCGGGACCGCGACCCCGATGGCCGGGAACCCCGCCGCGTGGTAGCTGAAGTAGCCGAGCGCGGTGAGCACCAGGACCAGGACGGGGTGCTGTCGACGCAGCAGCATCAACGCTCCGAAGCCGACGGCCCACACGTAGGCGCGCGGGTCCACCGCGCCGCCGCGTCCCTGGTCGGAGCTCACCACGACGGCCAGGGCCGTGGCGACGCCCAGGCCGAGCAGCAGGTCTCCGTGTCGTGGCTGCATGGTCGGTCCTCGGTCTCGCTGGTCCCCCGATGCTACGGCCGCCGGAGCACCAAGGCCGATGCTCGTGGGCAACCGTCGCCGGCGGGCGACGACCGGTCGCCCCGGGGCGACGGCGGCCCCGGCGTCGACGGGTCATCATGGTGTCGGCCCGCCAGCAGGAGGTAGCGGATGGAGCGTTCCGAGACGAAGGAGATCCCCGACCCGGACACCGGTCGGACCGAGGCGCACGGCACCGGGCACCACGTGACCGACGGCCGCGCGCCGGGGACCGTCGTACGCCGCCGGTCGGCCGCCGGCGACGACGGGCTGTCGGTCGCCAGCGAGGCCCGGCTGCTCGAGCTCCTCGCCACCCGCGCGCCGGTCCCGGTGCCGCGCGTGGTCGAGGTCTGGCCGGACCAGCAGGCGATGGAGATGACCCGCATCCCTGGCGTTCCGCTCCTCGAGTGGCTCGACGAGCGCCCGCCGCCTCCCACGCCGCTGGTCGACGATTGGGCGGCACGGCTCGGCGAGCTCCAGGCCGCCCTCGCCGACATCCCCGGACGGCTGGTCGCCGGCCTGGTGCCGCGCGACGCCACGACCCCCGACGAGTACCTCGCCGAGCTCGAGCCCGTCGCCATGGAGGTGACCGCCCCGCTGCGGCCGCGGGTGCGCAGGGCGGTCGAGCGGTTCCTCACGACGCCGCCACCTGCCGCCGGCGCCCCGCCCACGGCTCTGCCACGGCGACCTCGGTGCCGAGCACGTCTTCGTCGACCCGCGCACCGGCGAGGTCACCGGGGTCATCGACTGGTCCGACGCCGCCGTCACCGACCCGGCCCTCGACCTCGGCCTGGTCTTGCGGGACCTCGGCGCCCGTGCCCGCGACCGGGTGCTCGAGCGCCTCGGGGAGGTCGACGAAGGGGTCGTGGCCCGGTCGGAGTTCTATGCCCGCGCGCGTGCCCTCGAGGACCTGCGGTACGGCGTCGAGCAGGCGCTCCCCGTCTACAGCCGGAACGCGAGGCGTGCGATCGAGACGCTCTTCGAGCCGCTCGCCGGCGGCTGATGTTCCGCCGTTCCGCCCTACCCGGCGTCGCCGGCGGGCACGCTCCTCCCGAGGAGCGGTGCATAGCCGGCCAGCTTGCAGTTGCGCAGGAAGCGGTGGTCGGCACCGACCACCCGTAGCCGGCCACCCCGGCCGCCGACGTGACAGCGGTAGCGGTCCAGCGCGCCGAGCGCCGACCCGTCCACGAACGACACGGCGGACACGTCGAGGACGAGGTCGGTGCAGCCGCGGTCGACGACGACGTCGAGCCGCTCCTTGAGGACCTGGGTGGAGAAGATGTCGAGCTCGCCCGCCGGGGGAGACGACCGCGTGCGGGGGATGGAGAGAAGTGACCACGGACAGCATGTCTGGCCCTTACCGAGAGAAGTCGACCGGCGCCCGGGTTCCTGAGCGCGTCGAGGACTCCCTCACGCTACGCCACTTCGACCGATCTGCAAGCGTTTCTGGGAAACTGCGGCCGAGGGCGAGGACGCGGCGGTCACGGGTGACGCGTGCGTGTGCTGTCGTCCCAGGACGTCATACGGTCGGGGTCACCGGTGGCCCTGTCCGTATGACCTCCCCCAACGTGCGGGAGCCGCAGTCACGCGCGCAGCCCGGCCTCCAGCTCGGCGAGGGCCCGGTCGAGGTCGACCGCCGGCGACCAGCCCCACGAGCGCGCCCGGTCGGCGACGATCCGGCCGGTCCACGCCGGCTCGTCGACCCACACCGGCTCGACTCCGACGGCCCGGGCGACGGTGCCGAAGTAGTCGCGGGCGGTGGCCGGGCCCGCCGCCACATTGACCGGCGTGCAGCCGCCGTCGACCGGCCCCGCCCCCGGGGCGTCCGCCGTGCCGATCCGGCCGGTCGCGACGTCGGCGACCAGCGTCACCAGGTCGTCGACGTGGACCCACGCGAAGCTCTTGTCCGGCGGTGTCCGGCGCGCGTCCGCGTCGTCGCGGACGTGCTGCGGGCGCAGGGTGTTCCAGATCGAGCTCTCCCCCGGCCCGAGGATCGCCGGCGGGCGCACGAGGACCCGTGTGATGCCGTCGATGCCGGCCAGCGCGGCGTCGGTGTCGCGCTTGGTGACGGCGTAGGCGCCGGCGTCGTCGGGCACGAGGTCGGCGGCCTCGTCGACGTCACCGACGCCGGGCGAGCGGTCGTAGACCGCCGCGGTCGACACGTGGACCAGTCGGGCGACTCCGGCGTCGCGGGCCGCCCGCGCGACCACCTGCGTGCCCTCGACTCCGACCCGACGCTGGGTCGCGAGGTCGGATCCCATCGGGTGCACCGTGGTCACCACGGCGGCCGCGCCGGCCACCACGCGGGCAGCGAAGCCCGGGTCGTCGAACTCGCCCACGTGCTCCTCGACGCCGTCGAGCCGCGGCGCCGCGCCCGGCCGTCGTACGACGGCACGCGTACCGCGTTAAAAAAAAGCAGGATTAGTGCTGGGTGTAGTGTCAGATCGACGAAGCGCCAGCCAGCCTGCGCATTTTATTGCCCGGACCTGGGGTGCCAGCCAGCGGTATTGCGGGTTATTTTGCAGCATGCCTGCCGGCAGTCACTGTCCACAAGTTGCCTGGTGTACAGCAGCAGGTCCCAGCAGGGGGCAGGGAAGCAGCGTTCTTGTCAAAAGCAAGCAAACAGCCTTTGAGAAGCCTGATGATGGGGTGCGGTGCCGGGCGCGGTGCCAGTTTCATTTTGTGCCAGCCCGTTGTTTTCCACCAATAAATGCCTGCTGGTGGTTAATTTTGGTGTTACCTGCACATGATGCCCTTGTTGTCCTTCATTTCTGAAAGTTCTGATAAAGCAGCGAAGCAGACAGCAGCTGCTAAATGGAATAAATGTTAAGGGTACTTTGAATATAAATGAAGGAGCTGAAAGTTGGATATTGTTACTTTAAGTTTTGGTGAAAGTGATTAGTGACGTTAAGAAAGATTTTGGTAAACAAGTGTTTGCAAGAGCCATGCCAGGCAAGATCAGATGTAGTAGCCCCAAACATGAAAATGCTTCCAAAAAGACCATGCCTTCTTTAATAGGCATGAAGGGCTGTTTCAGGCCCAGTTGACAGCCACACAAGTTTGACATTTATGTTGACATGTCATCTTCATTTTTCTGAAATGCAAGAAAAGCCAGAAGATTCAATGCTAAGCTCTCAACACAAAAGTTTTGTGATCTCATGGATGCAAGAATGAGCCACAAATGTGACTAAATAGAGTTACATGTCAAAGTCTCTGAAACAGCTAGAGCATGATTTTATCACACCATGCCATGGACTGGCAGCAGGAAGACAAGATTATGTGTCACCATCTTTCATGATTACTGCTCTGTTTTATATGCCCCAGTTGCAAGGAAAGACTCACCACATCTTCAGTGAAGTCCGCAGACGACCTGAACGTGCTTCTCAAAAAACACAGCTGTTGGTAGTGGATATACAATAGTTCCCAGAGCAAACGCCTCCATAAGTATTCTTCCTCCCAGCCAGCGCGGCCAGCCCCGTTTTGGGTCCGTTAAATGTCTTCTTCGCCGCAGCCCACCCGCTCAACAACAGCGGTCACCAGTCCGCCTGTCCAGTATTTTCCGGGAACCCAGGCGGTCGCCCACCTCCTGGCGCCCGCCCCGCGCCCGCCCGCGAGCCGTGGCGCCATCCTCCGATCCAGTCCCGGCGTGGTCCTCGCTGTGGGTGGGCCGTTGCTGCTGGTGGGGTGGCTTGCTCTCGCCCCTGCTCGCGGCCCACCCGGCCGCGTTGCTCGTCCTCGTGTCGACCCAGGGTGCGTTGGCGTTCGCGGTCGGGAGCACGTTGATCGCCCGGGTTCTCTATGCGGCGGTCGACGCCCCGACGATGGGCGGCGCCTACGCGACCGCGGCACTCAACGTCGGAGCCGTCGCCGGTCCGGCGATGGGCGCCGCCTCCCTCGCGACGTCGGCCGGCGAGCTCGGACCCGTGTGGGTCGCCATCGGCCTCACCGCCGTCACGCTGGTCACCATGGTGCTGCTGGTGCGCCCGAGCCCGGCGGCCGACCTGCGGGCATCCGGAGTGGGGTGACCGCCGCGCGCGCGAGCTCACCGATCGCGGCGTCGACCCGAGGCAGGTGCCGCTCGGCCCGCGCGGCCCGGGTGAGGACCGTGACGGCCACGGGGTGCTCCTCGGGGAAGGCGACGACCGCGGCCTCGTGCCGCAGCCGCCCGAGCGTGCCGGTCTTGCCGTGGACCGCCACGTCGTCGTGGGGAAGCCGGAGCCGATGCGGTGCCGCCAGGCCTGGTGGGCGAGCGCGTCCCGCACCAGCGCGTGCGCGGCTCCGGTGCGCGACCACAGCAGCTCCAGCAGCCGACAGAGGTCGGCCGCGGTCGAGGAGCTGGCCAGCGCGGAGTCGTACTCGCTCGTGACGACGTCGTGCCGGACGTCGGCCAGCGCGCGTTCCGCCAGTGCAGCGCTGGACGCACCCGTCTCCCGCTGGACGATGCGCAGGCTCTCGGCGGACCCGCGCCGCACGACCGTGTCCTCCAGTCCGGCGTCGGCGATCCAGCGGGACACCCGGTCGAGGCCGACCCGCTGCAGCACCACGTCGCCCGCGGCGTTGTCGGAGACTGCCAGCATCAACCGCACGGCGTCGCGGAGGGTGAGGGTGACCTCGTCCAGGAGCATCGCGACCCCCGTCGGGCCCGGGGCCCGCGCGGTCGGCCGCAGCGCCAGCCGCTCCGTCGGGTCGAGGGCGCCGGTGGTCGCGAGGTCTGCCCAGGCGACGGCGAGAGGCAGCTTGTAGAGCGAGGCGACGGCGACCGGTTCGTCCCCGGCGAAGGTCACCGCCTCGCGAGGGCCCGCGATGCGCACGGCGTGCACCCAGGCGGTGACGCCGGCGTCCTGTGCGATCGCGTGAAGCCGGTCGGCGACGCTCACGACAGGCACTGCTCGATGATGTGCGCCGCCCGCTCGTGGTCGACGTCCTTGCGCCGGGCGGCAGGCACCGGGAGCACGACGCGGAGCAGCAGCGGCAGGGGTGCGCCGGCCAGGTCGCGACCGGATCCCGGGTCGGGGGTCAGCCGGACGGCGACCCCCGCCGAGACCAGCGCCTGCCGCGCGAGCGGATCGGCTTCCTCGACGACCTCACCGCTGTGCCCCGCTCGTCGCAGGCTGTCGACGAGCTGGTCGTGGGCGGCGGGCTGGTGCCGCCGCGGCGGCACCACCAACGGCCGGGCCACCTCGGCGATCCGGACCCCCTCGGCACCTGGGTCGGGTCCATCGTCGGGGACGACCAACCGGGTGGGGACCATGTGCACCGCACCGGCCCGGGTGCCGTCGATGACGCCGGGGTGCCGTACGACGGCGAGGTCGAGGTCGCCGGCACGGACCCGGTCGACCAGCTCGACGCTGCCGGCCACAGCCGGCGCGACCGGCTCCAGCTGCTCGGCCAGCTGTCGCACCAGCTCCGGGACCCGTCCTTCGAGGTCGGCGGCGAGGCCGACCCGCAGCGACGGGGTCACGGCCCACTCGACGGCCCGCTGGACGAGCTCGTCGGCCGCCGCCAGCAGCTCCTCGGCTCGCGGGAGCAGCGCCGCCCCTGCCTCCGTGATCCGCACGCCGCGGGCGTCGCGGTCGAACAGCCGCACCCCCAGGTGCTTCTCGAGGCGCTGCACGCCCTGGGAGAGGGGCGGTTGCGTCATGCCGAGGGCCGCCGCCGCATGTCCGTAGTGGCGCTCCTCGGCCACTGCGGTGAAGAAGCGCAGGTGTCGGAGCAGGTCCACCGCGTGCACGATAGTCGATCGCTATCGAAGTGCCGCTCCGAGACGCGTCGGCTCCTGCCATCAGGGATCGGCCCTTCCGGTCGGCCCGGCGTCCTGCCGCGACGGCGTCTCCACCCCCCGCGCCGGCGACGCCGTCGGGCGCGACGAAGTCGGCGCCGTCGAGGTCGTCGTCGACGACCCTCATCGCGTCGCCCCAGATGGGCGCGGCGTAGGCCGTCGCCGACGCGCCGTGGACCGTGACCCCGCCGACCACCGTGCCGTCGAGCAGGGCCGGCGTCCCGTCCGCGTCGGCGCCGGCGATCATCGCCGCAGCGGACACCTCAGGGGTGTAGCCCACGAACCAGACCGACAGGCCCTCGTTGTTGCCGGTCTTCCCGGCGGCGGGCTGGTCCAGTGCCTGCTCCGCGACGAGGCCGCCCGGTTCGAGCACGCCGCGGAGCACGTCGTTGACGGCGTCGGCGGTCGAGGCACGCATGACGCGCTCGCACCGGGGCTCGTGCTCCAGCACGGTCCGCCCACTCCGGTCGTGCACGGTGGTGACCGGTCGCGAGGCGCAGTGCACGCCGCGGGCGGCGAAGGTCGCGTAGGCCTCGGCCATCTCGAGAGGACTCGCGTTCGCCACGCCGAGCGGGAAGATCGGCACCCGCTCGGGTCCGGTCGTCGCGTCGCCGTCGGGCGCCGTCAGGCGGACGCCCATCCGGCGCGCCAGCTCGAACGGCGCGCAGACGCCGGTCTCCTGCTCGAGGCGGAGGATGAAGGTGTTGATGGACCGACGCGTGCCGGAGTAGAGGTTCTCGCGGCCGGACGAGCGCACCGCGTCGTTGCCGACCGAGAACGTCCCGCTGAACGGAGCAGCGCCGGGACAGTTGGCGAAGTCGGCCTGGTCGAAGACCACCTCGTCGGGCGTGACATAGGTGGTGTCCAGCGGGGATGCCCTGCTCGATCGCGGCGGCGAGGACGAACGTCTTGAACGTCGAGCCCGCCTGGAACCCGGCGGAGTCGCCGTACTGCGTCGGCACGACGTGGTTGAGGAAGGTCTCCCCCGCGCGCCGGTCGGCACCCATCGGCCGCGACTGGGCCAGCGCGCGCACCTCGCCGGTGCCCGGTTCGGTCATCGCCAGCGCGCCGATGGCACGGTCGGTCGGGTCGGTCCGCTCCGCGACGGCAGAGTCGGCGGCCTGCTGCCAGCCGACGTCGAGCGTGGTGCGGATGGTCAGGCCGCCGGTCCGGACCAGCTCCTGCCGCTCCTCGCGTGTCGCGCCGAGCCTCCGATCGGCGTACAGGAACTCCAGGGCGTAGTCGCAGAAGAACGGGGCGTCGCTCGCGACGCAGCCGTTCGGCGTCCGTCGCGGGTCGAGCGCCAGCCCCCGCCGCTGGACCCGTGCGGCCCGGTGCGGCCGGACCACGCCCAGCTCCGCCATCCGGTCCAGGACGACGTCACGGCGGGCACGTGCCCGTGCCGGGTGGTCGGTCGGGTCGTACGCCGTGGGGTTCTGGACCAAACCTGCGAGCGTGGCGGCCTGGTTGAGGTCGAGCGATCTGGCGTCGACGCCGTAGTAGTGCTCGGCTGCCGCCTGGATGCCGTAGGCGCCGTCGCCGAAGTAGACGGTGTTGAGGTAGCGCTCCAGGATCCAGTCCTTGGAGCGCCGCTTCTCCAGGCCGATCGCGTAGGTCAGCTCGCGCAGCTTCCGTGCGAAGGTCTCCTGGGTCGCGGCGCGGCGCTCGGCCGGGCCGTCGGCCTGGTGGACGAGTGTCTGCTTGACCAGCTGCTGCGTGATCGACGAACCGCCCTCCACGACCCCGCCGCTGACCGCGTTCCTGACGAGCGCGCGTACCGTGCCGTGCACGTCGAGCGCCCCGTGCTGGTAGAAGCGGTGGTCCTCGATCGCCAGCACGGCCTGCACCAGCGTGCGGGAGACGCGCCCGAGGGGGGACGACGACGCGGTTCTGCTCGAACACGGTCGCGATCACGTTGCCGTCACGGTCGAGCAGCCGGCTCCGCTGGGGCAGGTCGTCCAGCTCGAGCTCGCGCGGCAGGTCCTCGACGTGCTCGGCGAGCTCGCGGGCCGTCACCCCGGCCACGGTCGCAATCGGCAGCACCAGGCCGGCGACCAGGACACCCATCGCCACCGAGCCGACGCCCAGCCCGGCGACGCGGCGCGCGACGCGGGACCCCGGTCGCAGGTTCAACGGAGGAACTCCTCGAGGAGCGGGCCGGCGGTCCCCGAGCCCGAGTCGCCGGTCTCGACGAACACCGCGACGGCGAGGTCCTCCCGCGTGGCGATCATCCAGGCATGCGTCGCGAGCGCCCGGTCCGGTCCGGGTTCGCCGTACTCGGCCGTCCCGGTCTTCGCCCCCACCTCGCCCGGGACGTCGGCGAGGAAGGCTCCCGAGCCGTCGGTGACGACCGCGCGCATCAGCTCGCGCAAGGTCCGGCTCTCCGACTCTGTCAGCGGGGCGTCCGGGTGCGGCGGGTCGACCCGGTGGCCGGTCAGGAGGGTCGGCACCACGGTGCGCCCGGCGGCGATCGAGGCAGCGACGGCGGCCATGGTCATGGGGCTCGCCAGGACCTTGCCCTGACCGATGAGGGAAGCGGCGTGTTCGGTCTCGCCGGAGGCCGTCGGGACCTGGCCGAAGTACGCCGGGAAGCCGAGGTCGTGGTCCACGCCCAGGCCCAGCGCGGCCGCCGCCGCCCGCAGGTCGTCGCTCCCGAGCCGGTCGCGGGCGGCGATCAGGGCGGTGTTGCACGAGTGGGCGATGGCCGCGGTGAACGTGATGTCACCGACCTCACCGGCGGGGTAGTCGTCGTAGTTCTCGAACGGTCGACCGTCGACGGTGACCGTGTCGTTGCAGGAGACGACGTCGTCGGGCTCGACGCCGGCGCGCAGCAACGCCAGCGCGGTGACCACCTTGAACGTGGAGCCCGGCGCGTACTGCCCGGCCGTCGCGACGTTGAGCCCCCCGTTGCCCGGGCCGTTGGCAACCGCCAGCACCTCGCCGTCCGACGGACGGATCGCGACGAGGGCGGAACGCGGCCCGTCCTCCCCCAGGGTCGCCAGCACCTCCTCCGCCCGCATCTGCAGGGCCGGATCGATCGTGGTCACCAGGTCGCGGCCGTGGTCGGGCGCGGCCCGGAACAGCCGCCGGCGGCGGTCGTCCGCGCCCACCGCCACGACCTCGAGCCCGGGGGTGCCGCCCAGCCGGTCGTCGTACCTCGCCTGCAGGCCGGACGTCCCGACGACGTCGCCGGCCTCGATCTCGCCGCCCGACTCCTCGATCATCTCGGCCGTCGCCGGTCCCACCCGCCCGAGCAGCTCGGCGGCGAACTCCCGGGTCGGCGCGAGCGGCAGCTGGTCCTCGATCGCCACGGCGCCGGGGATCTGCGCGTAACCGGGGTCCACGTCCTCACGCGCGTCCTCGACGCGGAGGACGAGCGCCTCGACGAACGCCTCGGGGCCGGCGGCCCGGACCCGCTCGACGTAGGTGGACGCCTCGATGTCGAGCGCCTCGGCGATCCGCTCGGCGCTCGAGGCGGCTCGTGCGGGCCTCACCTTCGTCTTGTCGAGGCCGTACCGCAGCACCGGCCGGTCCTCCACCAGCACGACGTCGTCCTGGCCGAGGATCCTCCCCCGGTCGCCGTCGAGCGTGAACAGCCCGAGACGGTCGCCGTCACGCAGGCCGGGTACGAGCGCGCCAGGAGTCCAGTCGACCTCCCACCGGTTGCCGTCGTCGACCAGCCGGACCGTCGTCGTGTAGCGCCACGTCTTGCGGGGGGAAGGACCAGGCCCACCGCAGGGTGACCTCCGCAGTGTCGCCGTCGACGTCGACGCCGGCCACCGTGACCTCGGGCTCCTGCCCGTCCAACGGGTCGACCAGCTCGGCGTGCCGGTCCCGGTCGGCGTCGCGGGTCAGGGGCAGCTCGGCCAAGGAGTGCGAGCTCAGGGCCTCGGCCAGGTCGTCGGCGAGGGCCTCGGGATCGTCGTCCGGCAGCAGGGCGCAGCCGGTGGCCGACAGGAGGAGGGCGGTCAGGATGCTCAGGGAGCGGAACATGGCAGGCATGCTCCGGGGCCGGGCTGACCAGAGTCAAAGACTATGAGCGAACCGGGTCGATAGCGATCGGCTATGAGGGTCGCCTCGTCATGACCGGGTTCGACCGGCTCCAGTCGGAACGGCTATCGGCGAAGTGTCGCGGTCGTCTTTGACCCCCGGGACCCGCACAGCGAGGATCGCCGCCATGCCCGGCCGTCGTCCGTCGCTCGCGCTGTCGTCACTGCTGAGCGTGGTCCTGGCGGTCGTGGCCATCGGAGTCGTCCGCGCGCTCGACGACCCGCGCCCGGACAGGTGGGACCAGCTGGCGCGGGACGCGCTCCACCGGACGCACCGCGACCTCGGGGAGGCCGTCGCCCTGCTCCGTGCCTCGGGGTTCGAGGTCACGAGCCACGACGTGACCCGCTGGTTGCGCCGCCTCGCGGCCAGCGGGTACCTCGCCGGGAAGGCGACGTCGATCGGTCTCCACCGTCAGGAGCGGGGCACCGACGACCTCCTGGTGGTCGCCCACGGCACCTGGCACGACGCCCCTCACCGGGACCACCAGCACCGGCCAGGCCTGTGGCCGGCTGCGCCTGGACCCGGGCGTGGACGCGCCGCTAACCCTGACCGACGTCCCCTGCCCGGACGACGTGGGGACCGCCGAGCCGCCCGTCGCGGCGTGCCCCGTCGGCGGCTGCCCGGCCGACCGCACCGTCCTCGCGCGCACCGTCCTGCGTGTCGAGAGGGCACGGTGGGACGCACCGCCGGGGTCGGCGGTGACGCTCACGCCTCGCCCCGTCCCGACCCGCCCGGTCGGCGACCTGCGAGCGGACTCGACGGCACTCCGATGCGCACCGGGCACCCGCGACGTCGGGGTCCGCGCGGGCTACGTCGACGGGCGACGCGTCGCCGTACGGTTGTGCGCCGTGCCGCACCTCCCGAGCTCGGGAGCGGAGAGCACCGCCAGCAGCCGCTACCACGTGCCGGGCGCCCGGGGCCGCGCCGTCGTCAACGCGCGCATCTCCGGCGCCGTGCGGGCCCTGGTCGAGGCAGCCCGGCGGGAAGGCCTCCGGCTCTCGGCCAACAGCTCCTTCCGGACGATGCGCCACCAGCGGGACCTCTGTCGCGAGGACCCCGGCTGCCGACGCGGCGACCACACGCTCGTCGCTCCGCCCGGGCACTCGCAGCACCAGCTGGGAGTGGCCGTCGACTTCTCAGGCACGCGGGTGACAGGTGGGCGGTCGTGCGACCGGCGCGCCGAGGACCCCGCGAGCCGGGTCTGGCGGTTCCTGCGGCGCCACGCCGCCCGGTTCGGCTTCCGTCAGTATGCCGCGGAGTCGTGGCACTGGGACGCACTCTCCGCCCCTGGGCGGTGCGGCGACCCGGTCACGCCGCGCCGGCCTCGAGCCGCCTCGACGCCTCCGGCTCGCTGAGACGGCGCCGCAGGACGGCGAGACCGTACGTCGCAGCGCCGGGCACCGCGAGGCAGGCGAGGAGCACCAGCACCGGGGTCGGGTTGCCGCGATTGGCGAGGAGCCCCTGGGCCACGGCCTGCATCGCGGCCGCGGTGCAGCCGGTCCACGTGACCAGCCACGCGGCCCGGGCCCTGGGCGACGACGAGGCACGTGTCAGCAGCGGTGCGAGCCACCCGGCCACCGCCAGCAGACCCGACACCACGAGGACCGTGCGCTGGGAGACGGCGTCCATGCCCTGCGGCCCGCTCTCCCCCGGCCCGAGCAGACCCCACCACACCATGCACGAGCCGAACGGCAGTAACCCCACGGCTCCGGCCGCGACGGCCCACCCTCCTGGCCGGCGGGGCGGACCCGCGAGCTCACGTCCCCACCGGTCGAGCGTGTAGCGCCACGCCAGGAGGCCGATGCCGACGGCGAGCAGCCCGAAGCCGCCGTACGCCACCGCGAACACCCACGGACTCATGTCCTCCATGCCGCCGGTGCGCAGGTCGCCGTCGGCGAGCAGCTGGAGCGCGCTCCCGAGACCGAGACCCACGAGGATGGGCGCGAGCAGTCCGGTCGCTCCTGCGGCGAGCCCGAGCACCATCCACGCGGGGACCCGGCGACCCCAGGGGTGGACCAGCGCCACCGCCAGAGCCACCGCGAGCAGCTCGAGCCCGATGGTCACGACGTTGCCGACGACCATGCGGGTGCTGTGGAGCTCGGACACCTGGTCCGCGGTCCTGGCGCCTGCGGTGCCTCCCGCCAGCCAGAGCACCTTCAGCGCCGTGTACGGCACCACCGCGACCGCCACCAGGCACAGGGCCGTGCGCTCGATGCGTGCGTGCATCCGTCCTCCCACGAGATCGGTATTAGAGACTGTCTTCTAGATGGCCGTCTCTAGGCTGGAGGTAGGATGCGGCCGTGGTCAAGCCGGTTAAGTTCACCGCCGATGCCATCCTCGACGGGGCAACTGCGGCAGTGCACGAGCACTGGCGCTCGGCCACGGTCGCGCACGTCAGCCAGTTGCTCGGCGCACCCCTCCGGTTCGATCTACCACCGGTTCGCCTCCCGCGACGCGCTGTTCGCCGCAGCCTGGATCCGCGCCGTCCGCCGCTACCACGCGCAGTTCGACCGGATCACCACCGTCGCCGATCCTGTCGAGGCCATCGTCGAGACCGGTCTGCTGGTGCCGCGGTTCTGTCGCGCTCACCCACGTGACGCGCGGATGCTCACGGTCTTCCGCTACCGCGACCTGGTCGAGGACCCGCCGCCCGGGCTCGAGGACGACCTGCGCGACCTCAACGCTCCGGTGGGCCGCCTGCTCTCCGACCTGGCCCGCCGCCGCTACGGCCGCGTCACCAAGCGGGGGCTGGAGATCGTCGCGCTCGCCGCCCGGGACACCCCTCTCGGCATGGTGCGCAGCCTCATCGGGGACCCCGTCCCCCAGTGGCTCGACGAGCCCGTGCGTGCGGCCTGCCGGGCAGTCGCGCTGCTCGACGACGCACGGTGAGGATCCGAGCGGTGCCGTACGTCGACGAGGTGCCGAGCGGCGGACTCACGGGGTCGAGGCAGCCGGCGCACTCAGAGCTGCTGCCTGACACCGGCCTCGCGGGCGAGCTGCGCCACCTGCTGGTCGAGCTCGCCACCGACGGCGGTCCGAGCTGACCCCCGGCGACCGAGGGGCAGCACCCGGCGCTGCCGGGCGCCCTCGAGCTCGAACGCAGCGGCCGCGTAGAGCGCCACCGTCGCCAGGACGATCCCGACCCAACCGGCGGCCGTGAGCCAGGACTGCGAACCCACGAGCTCGGCGACGCCCGTCACGACGAACCGGACCGCTGCCAGCGTCAGTGACAGCCGCCGCGACCGGCTTGTCGAAGGCCGCCGACGCGGGCACCAGCATGGCGGCTCCGGCAGCGAGCAGGACGATGCCGAGCCCCGGACTGGTCGCGCCCGGGCTCGAGGTCAGGGTCGCCAACGCAGCAGCGGCCCACGTCCCGGCCAGGATCCCCATGCCGGTCGCGGCGATCGGGTCGCGGCAGAGGAACCCGAAGACGGCAGCCAGCAGCTGCGCCGGAACGGTGAGGCCGAGCACCGCCAGAGCGATGGTGGTGCTCTGGTCGGCTTCGACCCACTGGAGCTGGAAGGAGGCGAATCCCGCCGTGGCGACGAACAGGCCGAGGAAGCCGAGTGGCAGCGGCGTTGCGAACGGCCGCAGCACCACGGTCGTGACCCCGGGCGACGTCTCCCCCATCAGCTGACGATGATCTGTGCGGCCGAGTCCTTGATCTTGGCGTTCGCCCATCGCAGCTGGCGCAGGGTCTGGGGATGGCAGTCCGATGCCAGACCCAGCAGCTGGCGGTCCTTCATCACCTGGGCCGCCTGGGCGAGCACCTCCCAGTCGACGGAGACCCCTGCTGCCATGGTGTGGACGCGGCGCAGGTCCGCAAGGAGCAGCAGCGCGGTCTCCTGCCTCCGTCCGGTGAGCTCGGCGCCCTTCTGCCGCACCTTCGAGATCAGGTCCGCACCCTCCGCGGGTTCGTGCCTCAGGCTCACGCCGTAGGCGTCGCCCGTCTCGGCCAACCGTCGGACGTGCTCGTCGGACCAGCGGGCGATGTCCCGTGCCACGTGGAAGATCTCGTGGTCGTCCTCGTGTCGGTCGGACAGGGCGACGAGCTCCTGACCGAGCTCGGTCTCGGCGCTGTGGAGCGCTGCCATGACCACGCCGACCTTGTTCCCCTCCCCGTCCCTCAGGGCTGCTGCCCAGGCCGGAAGGGCTGCCGTGATGGTCGGCTTCACCGGGTCACCTCCGTGGGCAGGGGCCTCGTCGGCTCGGGCGTCTGGACCGCCGACGGTGCCGACGACGCCGTCCGCGACCGGTCGTGAGGCGGTGGTGGTCGGCGCCGGTGAGGGTGCTCCGTCGGCCCCTGCGATCCGCTCGGCGGCGGCCGCCGCGGTCTTGAAGAGCGGCTGCTTCGACGCAGGGTCCCAGTCGGTGATGGTCAGCTCGTTGGCCGCGCGCGTGTGACCCCCGGCGCCGGGGCCGCCGTCGCGGTCCCAGTAGCCGTAGTGGAAGGGCAGGAAGAGCACGCCGCGCCGGACGCCGGTGATGCGGAGCTTGGCGGTGACCTCGCCGCGCGGGGTCGAGACGCGGAGGACGTCGCCCTCCGTCCAGCCTCGCTCGGCCGCGTCGGAGGCGGAGGCCTCCACCCAGACGTCGGGTGCCGCCCTCTGCAGCTGAGCCGCCCGGCCGGTCTTGGTGCGCGTGTGGAAGTGGTAGAGGGTGCGGCCGGTGATGAGCTGGAACGGGAAGTCCTCTGAGACGGGCTCGTGGGGCGGGAGGTACTCCGCTGCCTTGATGACCGCCTTGCCGTGGGGGTTGAGCGCCCGGTACTCCGTCGGCGACACCGGCGCCCCGGTGACCATGTCGCGGCCGTAGGACTCGCAGTAGTCGGGCGCGGCCCAGAACTGCCCGTCGGCGTAGAGCCTCTCGGTGCCGTCGGGGTTCTCCTCGTTGCAGGGCCACTGGATGCCACTGCCGCCACGGAGCCTGTCGTAGGTGATGCCGGTGTAGTCGCACGGTCGTCCCCGGGTGCACTCCTTCCAGGCCTCGAACGCCTCTTCGGCGGTGCTCCACTTCACCAGCGGTCGACCGTCCTTGTCCCGGAGGTCGAGGCGGCGGGCGTAGTCGATGAAGATGTCGAGGTCCGGACGGGCCTCACCGGGCGGTTCGACGGCCTTCTCCGAGAGGTGCACCGTGCGGTCGGCGTTGGTGAAGGTGCCGGTCTTCTCAGCCCAGGTCGCGGCGGGAAGGACGACGTCTGCGAGCTGGGCGGTCTCCGACAAGAAGATGTCCTGGACCACGAGGAACAGCCGGTCCTGGCCCAGGACCGACCGGACTCGGCGCAGCTCGGGCAGCGACACCGCCGGGTTGGTGCAGGAGACGTAGAGGAACCGGATCGAGCCGTCCTCGACGTAGCGCATCATCTGCATCAGGTGGGTGGGTGCAGCGTGGTGCGGGATCGTCATCGGGTCGACGTTCCACACCCGGGCCAGGTCCTCGACGTGGGCGTCGTTGGACCAGTTTCGGAAACCGGGGAGATCGCCGTCCGCGCCGCATTCCCTCGTGTTCTGTGCGGTGGGCTGACCGTTCATCTGCAGCACCCCGCACCCCGGCCGACCCAGCATGCCGCGCACGACGTGGATGTTGTTGACCTGCACTGCCGCCGCGGTGGCCTGGTGCGACTGGTAGAAGCCCTGGAGCACCGTCGAGAGGAGCCGTTCGGCCGTGCCGATGACGTGGGCGGCGCGCCGGATGTCGTCGGCAGCGACGTCGCAGACCTCGGCGGCCCGCTCGGGCGGGTAGCCCTCCAGCATCTTCTCCAGCTCGTCGAAGCCGACCGCGTGCTGCTCGACGTAGTCCCGGTCCACCCAGCCGTTGCGGACGATCTCGTGCAGCAGGGCGTTCATCAGCATCACGTTCGTGCCGGGCCGTGGAGCGAGGTGCACGCCGTGCTCCGCGGCGGCGCGCGCGACAGGCGTCGGCCGCGGGTCGACGCTGATGATCGCCGGCGGGTTCGGTCCGGCCAGCCGGTCGAGGATGCGGGTCCAGGTGACGACCTGGGTCTCCGCCATGTTGTGCCCGTAGAGACAGATGACGTCGGCGTGGTCGATGTCGGTGTAGGAACCCGGTTGGCCGTCGGAGGCGAACGACTCCTTGAGACGCCGCGGCGGCGGTGGCCGTGCAGAGCCGGGTGTTGCCGTCCATGTGGTTGGTGCCGATGCCGCCGCGACCGATCAGGCCGAGGGTGTAGTACTCCTCCAGGAAGAGCTGACCAGTGGTGTAGAAGCCGATCGAGCTGGGTCCGCGCTCCTCGAGGAGCTCCCTGGTCCGTCCCGCCACCGCGTCCATCGCGGTGTCCCAGTCGGTCTCGACGAGCTCTCCGTCGCGACGGACCAGAGGTCGTCGGAGCCGGTCGGGTGAGCGGTTGGCCTGCCAGCCGAACAGGTCCTTCGGGTCGAGCCGCCCGTGGTTCACCCGGTCGACGGCCCGGCCGCGGACCCCGACGACCTGGTCGCCCTTCACGGCGATGTCGATGCCGTCGCCGTTCGAGTGCAGGATCGACGCCGACTGCACCCACCGGTCGACCTGGTCGTGGGAGAGCCCACCGTCGAGGTAGGAGTCGACGCGGATCGGCCACGGCGCGCCGGCACCGTACGGCGTCCGGGTCCCCCACGGCTCGGCGATCCGGTCCGGGCTGTGTCGCGCGCTCGTCATGGGTGGTCCCGTACCCCCGGGCCGCTGCCACATCCCCACGACGGACGATCAGGACGACTCCTCCGACTCGGCCAGCTCGTCGAGGACCAACCTGTCCTTCCGCCAGGCCCCTGCGCGGTAGGCGGACCGCGCGACGAGCTGCGCGAGCACCGGCGCCGTCACGAGCTGGAACGTCACGAGGAGCACCAGCATCCCGATCGCCGACCACGCGTCGAGGAACGGAGCGGCCCCGACGACGATCAGCATCAACCCGAGGGTCTGCGGCTTGGTGGCCGCCTGCAGACGAGCAGCGACGTCGGGCAGGCGGAGCATGCCCACGGCTGCGACGACGCTCAGCAGCCCGCCGGTCACCATGAGCACGGCACCGATCCACTCCAGGACGATCACTGCTCCTCCTCCGGGATCAGCCGCACCGCCGTCAGGGTGCTCAGTACGCCGACGAGGGCGACCAGCACGAGCAGCACCAGGGCGTGCACCTCGCCGAGGTGCGCCGAGCGGACGACGACGCCACACACCATCAGCACCACGAGCGTGTCGAGGGCGACCAGACGGTCGTGCAGGCTGGGGCCGATCAGCAACCGCACCAGCACGAGCGCTGCAGCGACCACCAGCGCCGACGCCGCGGTCACCATCAATGCCGTCACCGGTCACCTCCGTTCGCGTCGTCGGGCTTCCGTGCGGGGAAGGTCGCGAGCACGTCGTCGACCAGCCGCTGGGCCTGGCGCCGGGTCCGCTCGACGGCTTCACGGTCCGGGGTGTCGAGCTGGTACACGTACAGCCGCTCCCGCGCCCGGTCGATGTCGACGACGATCGAGCCTGGCTCCAGGGACAACCGGTTGCAGACCAGGAGCATGGCCGTGTCGGGCACGTCGTCCGGGATCCGGAGGGTCATCAGCGACGAGCGGGTGTCCCGCCCCGAGCGGAACGTCGTCACGGTGACCCCCCACGACGAACGGACCAGGTCGACGGCGAACCGCAGGACCAGGCCGGGTAGCCGTCGCCACCGGGTGCGGGTCCTCAGCCGCAGCGGCGGGAGCCGTGACCAGCTCAGCACCGCGACCGCGACCGCGGCGCCACCGACCACCAGGTCGGGGCGCACGTCTCCCCACAGGAGCAGCCAGACCAGCACCAGCCAGAGTGCCGCGAGCGCCCGGCGTGCGAGCTCGAGCCGCCGCACCGTCATCGCCCGCCACCTCCCAGCACCGCTTCCCGATAGCTGTCGCCGCCGCGGAGGTCCGTCCCCACCCGGGCAGCGACGTCGGCCAGCGGCCCGGCGCCGATGGCCACCGCCAGCCCGAGCGCGACGACGCCGGCCGTGGCGGCGACCATCAGCGGGCTGCCGGTGGTCGTCCCCAGCTCGAGGGCGTCCCTGGGATCAGGATCGGGCACGACCTCGCCGGGCTCGCCCCAGAGGCCTCGGCCCACACCCGCGCCACCAACGCGAGCGTGGCCAGACTGGCGAGGAGGGCGACGCCCGCCACCCCCAGCGTGAGGCCGTGGTCCGCACCGACCGCGGCACGGAGCACAGCCAGCTTGGCCACGAAGCCTGCGAGGGGCGGCATCCCACCCAGGCTGAGCGCTGGTAGCAGGAACAGGACGGAGAGCAGCGGAGCGGTCGAGGTGAGACCGCCGAGCCTCCGCAGCGACGCGGTGCCGCGGTGTCTCTCCACCAGCCCGACACCGAGGAACAGTGCAGCCTGCACGACGATGTGGTGCACGAGGTACACCACCGATCCGGCGATGCCCGCTGCGCTGGAGATCCCCAGCCCGAGCAGCATGAACCCGATGTGCGCCACCAGCAGGAACGACAGCACGCCGTGGAGGTTCTTCTGCGCGAGCGCCCCGATGCTCCCGACCAGGAAGGTCAGCGCGGCCAGAGCCAGCAGCAGCAGCCACGGCTCGTCGCGCGGGAACAGGAGCGACTGGGTGCGGATGACGGCGTACACCGCGACCTTGGTGAGGAGCGCGGCGAAGACCGCGGTGATCGGCGCCGGTGCCGGGGGATAGCTCTCGGGGAGCCACCAGTGCATCGGCACGATCGCCGCCTTGATGGAGAGCGCCACCAGCAGGGCCACGCTCAACCAGCTCCGGACGTCCTCTGGAAGCTCGGCGGTCCGCTCCGAGAGCTGGGCGAGGTTGAGGGTGCCGGTGACGCCGTAGACGAGCGCGATCGCGGTCAGCAGCAGGATCGACGACAGGAGGCTGGTGACGATGTAGGTGGAGCCTGCGCGCACCCGCTCGCGGGTGGCTCCGAGGGTGATCAAGGCATAGCTGGCCATCAGCATCACCTCGAGCCCGACGAAGAGGTTGAACAGGTCGCCGGTCAGGAACGCCAGTGCCGTGCCGGCCGTCAGGGCCAGGTAGCTGGGGTGGAACACCGATGGCACGTTGCCCACGCTCGACTCGCTGGACCCCTGCGCCACGGCGTAGACCAGCACCGCCAGGAGGATCGCGGTCGACGTCACCAGCATCAGCGCCGAGAACCGGTCGCCGACGAGGGTGATGCCGAGCGGCACCCGGTAGCCGCCGACCTGTGCCACCACCGGCCCGTGCGCGTCGGCCCGCTGGAGCAGCAGCACACCGTCCACGAGGACCCCGGTCAGCACGGTGATGGCGAGCACCCGCTGCGCGCCGGGACTCGGACTCAGCAGCAGGCTCAGACCGGCGGCGAGCAGAGGCGCAGCGACCGGCAGCGACACCAGCAGTTGGTCGACGGTCACGGGTCCTCCTCGTCGGGGCCCGAGTGCGTCGGCACCTCCTCGTTGTCGTTCAGCTCGTGGCTCCGGTGGGCGAGGGCCAGGAGAAGGGCGCTGACGGCGAAGGTGATGACGATGGCGGTCAGTGCCATCGCCTGCGGCAGCGGGTCGGCGACGGCCTCGTAGCCGGCTTCACCGGACACAGGAGGCGCTCCGGCGCGGCCGCCGGACTGCAGCAGGAGCAGGTTCGTGGCGTGGCCCAGCAGCACGACTCCCATCACGACCCGCACCAACGAACGGGACAGCAGGAGGTAGACGCCGGCGGAGAACAGGGATCCCACCAGCAGGGCCATCGTCAGGTTGGCAGCGTTCATTTTCTCCTGTTCGCCCCCCAGCGTCCGCAGCACGTCGAGCGCGAGTCCGACGACGATCATGAGCACGCCGACCTCGAAGACCAGTGAGGTCGGCAGCTCGTAGGTCGGCAGGACGGGCAGCTCGACGTGGACCACCGTTCCGTGCAGCAGGTCGCCGCTCGTCAGCAGGCCGGCGACGCCGTAGCCCGCAGCGACGACGAGCCCGCCGCCCAGGAGCACCCCCGGCGGGAAGCGGGTCGCGGTACCGAGCTCGTAGGGACCACCGGCCAGCCGACGCAACAGCAGCCCAAGGCCGACGACGAGACCGGCGGCGAACCCGCCCCCGGGTGGTGGAGGCCGACGAGCAGGAGGTACGCCGCGATCACCAGCGTGGTGGGGTGCACCACCCGGGCCAACGCCTCGAGCAGGGCGCTCCGGGACGTCGGGTCGAGGTAACGGCTGCCGGCGAGCAGCCGGTCCTGCGGCGGCTCGCCCGAGCCTGACGGCTGCCGGGGCTGCTCACTCATGCGACGGTCCTCCTGGCACGGGGTCTGCGTGGGCGCTCGGGCTGGGCGGTCCGCCCATCCGGGTCCTGCGCAGGACGAGGCTGGCGATGGCCGTCGCCGCGAGGACGAGGACGGTGACCTCGCCGAGCGTGTCGAGCGCGCGGTACTCCGTGATGATCACGTTGACGACGTTCGGACCGCCGTGCGCGGGAGCTTCCTCCAGGTAGGCCGGGGACGGCTCCGAGCGGGCGTGCCGGCTCGACATCGTCAACGTGGACCAGGTCATGACCGCGCCGACCGCGAGGGCGATCACGACGCGGAGCGGCCACAGCCGTTGCCGAGGGCCCGAGCCGGACCGCGGCATCCGGCGGAGGACGAGGACGAACACGACGAACGTCAGCGTCTCCACCAGCACCTGCACGAGTGCGAGATCCGGCGCGCCGCGGAGCACGAAGAACACGCCGACGAGGTAGCCGACGACCCCGAGCACGAGTGCCGCCACCAGCGACGCGCGGACCACGACGACACCGAGTGCGCCCGCCACGGCCAGTCCCGCGACCACAGCCTCCCAGGGGGAGTCCCACCAGCGTGGCCGGGCGACGCCGACCGGCGCGAGGAAGAACAACGGGAGGGCGACGACCGCCGTGAGCGTCAGGGCGAGCTGGGTGGGCAGCGCTCGTGCATGCCCCCTCCTCGTCAGCCAGGTGGCGCCCGACAACACACCCCGGGCGGCCAGGTCCTGGACCTTCACCGCTCGCACCGGTCCCGCCAACCGGCCGTGCAGCGGCGACAGCAACCGTTGACCGAGGAAGAGCGCCACGCCCAGGACGAGCGTCGAGACCGACAGCACGACGACGAGGGTGAAACCGTGCCAGAACGCCAGGTGGTAGGTCTTCCCCGGGTCGGGCAGCGCGTCGGCGTACGGCGTGACCAGCTCGCCGATCCGGGAGGGAGACAGTCCGACGGCGAGGCCGGCGAGCGCGAGGATCGACGGCGCGACCACGAACCCCGGTCGGGGCGCGTGCCAGTCCGCGGCGGCGTCGGAGCCGCCGGCAAAGGCTCCCCACAGGAAGCGGCAGGTGTAGGCGACGGTGAGGGCGGACCCGAGCACCAGGCCGGCGAGCACCCATGCCCCTCCCCAGGCATCGGTGTGGAACGCCTCCAGCGCGGCCTCCTTGCCGAGGTAGCCGACCGTTGGCGGGAGCCCGACCATCGACGCTGCCGCGAGGGCGGCAACGACGAGGAGGAGGGGTGCTCTGCGCGCGAGACCCGACAGCTCCCGCAGGTCCCTGGACCCGGCGGCGTGGTCGATCACCCCGACCACGAGGAAGAGGCAGGACTTGAACAGCGCGTGCGCAACCAGCATCACGGCGCCGGCCAGTGCAGCCGTACGGCTGCCGGCGCCGACCAGGACGACCAGGAACCCGAGCTGTGCGACGGTGCCGTAGGCCAACAGTCGTTTGAGGTCGGTCTGGGCCAGCGCCCGCCACCCTCCCAGGACCATGGTCGCGAGGCCCACCACCACGGTCAGCGGCTGCCAGGGCACGGACTCGGCGAGACCCGGCGCCAGCCGCGCCACCAGGTAGACCCCCGCCTTCACCATGGCGGCGGCATGGAGGTACGCACTCACCGGCGTCGGCGCCACCATCGCCTCGGGCAGCCAGGGGTGGAACGGGACCTGGGCGCACTTGGCCAGTGCCCCGACGAGAACCAGGACGACGGCCAACGAGCCGATGCCGCCGACCGGCGCCGAGTCGACCAGCTCGGAGATCCGGTACGTCCCGGCCTGGTGTCCCAGCAGCAGGAAGCCCAGCAGCATCGCGAACCCGGCACTCGTCGTGACCAGCAGCGCGCGCACGGCCGCGCGACGGGACTCCGCCTTGCGACCGTCGTCGGCGATCAGCAGGTAGGAGCAGACCGTCGTGACCTCCCACGCGACGTAGAGCACGAGGAGGTTGTCCGCGAGGGCGACGAGGAGCATCGCGGCGACGAAGAGCAGCAGCACGCCGGCGGTCCTGCCGACACCCTCGCGTCGACCGTCGAAGTACCAGCGGGCGTAGAGCAGGGTGAGCGCACCGATCCCGGTCACTGCCAGGGCCAGCACCAGCGCCAGGGCATCCAGCCGGAGGTGCACCTCCAGCCCCAGGGCGGGTGCCCACGACCAGGACTCGGCGACGGGGTTGCCGTGGACGACCGTCCGGACCTGCGTTGCCAGCCAGACGAACGCCGCCGCGGGCGCCAGGGCGGCGACCAGGAAGACGCGGGTGCCGAGGGCACGTCCGAGCAGTACGACGCCGACCGCGAGGCCGACCTGGCACGCCAGGAGCCAGGTCACCGGCGACCCTCGGGTCCGCTGTACGTCTCGAGCGTGGCCGCTCCGCGAGGTGGTCGCACCCGGGATCGCCCCCTACGCGTGAGCACCGGCCCGACTCAGCCGATCGCGGCCAGGACCCGGTTGCAGGCCTCCTCGCAGCGCCGACAGGCCTCGGCGCAGACCCGGCAGTGCTCGTGCATCTGCGCGTGCGACTCGCACTCGTCACCACACGACCTGCAAGCCTGCGCGCAGGCTCGGAGGACCGCGCGGGTGACAGCGGCGTCGCCGCCGGTGTGCCGGGACAGGATCCTGCCCGTCGCCTCGCACACGTCGGCGCAGTCGAGGTCGCTGCGGATGCACGACGTCAGGTCTGCGACCGACTCCTCGCCCAGGCACGCGTCGGCGCAGGCAGTGCACGCCTGGGCGCACTCGACGCACGCCGCGACGCACGCGGCGAGGAGCTCCCGGTCGTCGATCTCCGCCGGGTAGGTGTCCATCATCCTCGTGATCGTCTCGTGCACCAGATTGCTCCCCTCGATCGGTCACGCACGGTGGCGGGCGCCGAGCGGGCACCGCCTCCAGCACTGGTCAGGTGGGTACCCATGCCCGACGCCGCCACACCAGCCACGCCTGGGCGGGTGCGATCATGAAGGGCATGACTCGGCTCTTGGTGCTCGAGGACGACGCCGGACTCCGGGCGTCCCTGCGGATGGTGCTCGAGGACGAGGGCTACCAGGTCGTCGAGGCCGCGGACGCGGAGAGCGGCCTCGAGGTCGTGGCCGACCCGGAAGGGGTCGACGTGATGCTCGTGGACCTGATGCTGCACGGCATGGACGGCTTCTCGTTCATCCAACGGGCGCGCCCGCAGACCGAGGCGCCGATCGTGGTCGTGAGCGCGCGCGACGGGGTCGAGGACATCGTGGCGGCCCTGGAGGCAGGAGCCGACGACTACGTGACCAAGCCGTTCCTGGTCGACGAGGTGAAGGCCAGGATCAAGGCCCTGCTCAGACGTCCGTCGATGGGCGCGAGCCAGCCCCGGGAGGCGGATGCGTTCGTGCTGGACGCCCGGAACGGTCCGCTGGTCTTCGACCGCGGGGCAGCCGCCCTGAAGCGCGGAGAGGACGAGGTGCACCTGACCAACACCGAGTTCCGGCTGCTCAGCGTGCTGGTCGACCACGCCGGGCTCGTGCTGAGCCGGAGCTCGCTGCTCGAGCACGTGTGGGAGCAGGGCTTCTTCGGCGACGAGCGGATCGTCGACGTCCACGTCCGGCGGCTGCGCAAGAAGCTCGAGACCGACCCGGGCTCCCCCGTCCTCCTGGTCACGGTCCGCGGCCTCGGATACCGGCTCGACGTCGTCCGATGACCGCCCGGCCGACGCGGGGTCTCAGGGCGTCGGTGACGCTGGTCTTCGCCCTCGGCGCGCTCGCCCTGTCGGCGATCCTCGCCGTGAGCACCTACTTCTCGGTCCGGCACTTCCTGGTCGAGCAGCGCGAGCGCACCGCGATCCGGCAGGCGTTCACCGACAGCGCCCTGGTGCGGGCCAACCTGCAGACCTCCGGCGCCGAGGTCGACGAGGTGCTCGGCTCGCTGAGCCCGCCGGCGGGGGCGGTCGTCTACGTACGCCGTCACGGCGAGTGGTACTCGTCCGGCCTGGACGGCGCGGGGCCGGAGCTCACGGCCGCGCTGCAGCCGGTGGTCGGCGACGGCTCGGTCGGCGTCGGGTGGACCGACGCCACCGATCCCTCGGCGGTGGTGGTCGGGATCCCGCTCCCGGCCGTCGACGCCGAGTACTACGAGGTGTCGGTCGTGGAGGAGCTCGACCGGACGCTGTGGACCCTCGCGCTCGCCCTCGCGGTGTGCGCAGCCGTGACGACCCTGGGAGGTGCGCTGGTCGGGCGCGCGATGAGCCGGCGGCTGCTCACGCCGCTCGCGGAGGTGACGACCGCCGCGGTCCGGGTCTCCGGCGGCGACCTCACCACCCGCCTGGAGCGCACCGACGACCCGGACCTGGCCGCCCTGGTCGGGTCGTTCAACCACATGGTCGACGCGTTGAACCGGCGGATCGAGCAGGACGCCCGGTTCGCCGCCGACGTGAGCCACGAGCTGCGGACCCCGGTGACCACGCTGACCACCAGCCTGAGCCTGCTGCAGGGCGCTCCCGACCTGTCACCGAGGGCGCAGCAGGCGGTGCGCCTCATGGCCGACGAGCTCGCCCGCTTCCACCGGGCCCTGGAGGACCTGCTGACGCTCGGCAAGCTCGACGCCGGCCACCCCGCCGAGGGGGAACGCGTGGCGATCGGCGCCCGGGAGCTGGTCGACCAGGCGCTGCGGACGACCGGCCACCCGTCCGACCTGGTCGCGACCGAGCCGCCCGACGGCACGGACCCCACCCTGCTCGTCGACCGGGTCCAGCTGCTGCGAGCCCTCACCAACCTCTTCCGCAACGCCGACCTCCACGGCGACGGCCTCACCGGCGTCACGATCGCCGACGGCGGCGACGTGGTCGACATCCGGGTGGCGGACGACGGGCCCGGCGTGGCCGCCGCGGACCGCAGCCGGGTCTTCGAGCGCTTCGCCCGCGCGGGCGGGCAGAAGGCCGGCACCGGCAGCGGTCTCGGCCTCAGCATCGTCCAGCAGATCGTCCATGCCCACGGTGGTGACGTCTGGTGCACGGACGGACCGGGCGGCGGCGCGGTATTCGTCGTCCGGCTCCCGGCCGCGGCCCGGGGGAGCGATGACCGTGCCCAGCACGCGTCGCGCGGGCGGTCGGCGTACGCCGGTCGTGGTCGTGGTCGTGGCCGCCGCGGCGACCTTCCTCTCGTGTGGGGTGCCCGGCAGCGGCACGGTGCGCACCGTCGACGACGACGAGGTCCCCTACGGACTGCTCGACCCGCCGAGTCCCTCCGCGCCTCCGGCGCCGATCGGTGGCCCGGCGCGGGCGCCGGTCGTCGTCTGGACCGGGGGCGAGCGGCTGGTCCCGGAGGCGACCGGCGGCACCTGCTCCGAGAACCCCGCGACACTGGTGGAGCGACTGCTGGCCGAGCTCGTGGCCGGGCCGTCCGAGGAGACGCGGGCCGCCGGGAGGTCCTCCGCCGTCCCGCCGGACTTCGGCCTCGACCTGGTCGACCTCCGCGACGGCACGGCCGAGATCGGCATCGAGCCGGAGACGCCGCTCAGCGCCGAGCAGCTGCCGGTGGCGGTCGGGCAGGTGGTGCTGACGGTCACATCCGCCCCGACGGTCCGCTCGGTCGTCCTCGTCGACGACGGCGAGCCGGTGCAGGTCCCGCTGCCGGGCGGCGTGCTCACCGACGAGCCCGTGCGCGCGAGCGACTACGCCGAGCTCCTGCCCGCCCGGCTCCGCGCACCGGGCGCCATCGGCTGTCCGCGTCGCTGAGGCACCGGCCGCCGGGTGAGGGACCGGGGCCTCATTCCGTGTCGGCGACGATCCACTGGAGCCAGCCGCCGTCGTCGCGCGCCACCCCCCAGTCCGCTGCCAGGGCGTCGAGTGTCGCGATCGTCGCCTGGAGGTCGTGCCCGCCCTGGTCGGCAGCCGCCGCGTCGGAGCAACCCGACCAGCGGACGTCGACCCGGACCCGCTCGAGGTCCTGCCACCGGATGAGGAGCGTCAGCCTCCTCGGCCCGAACCGCAGGCCGTGGGCGAGGGTGACCCGCATCAACGACTCCAGCCGCGTGACGGAGCCCTCCGACAGTGCCCGGTCGGACGCCCACCGGTCGACGAGGCCGAGGACGGTCTCGACGACCCCGGGCCGGCACAGCACGTCGAACCGCGTGACACCGGGGAGCGTCGGCGGCCCGACGAGCTCCTCCATCTGTGCCGTCAACCGGTCGGCCCTCATCGTCCGCCGCCCGCGCTCACCCCGGGACGGGAGGTGCCGCCCGGCCGGTCCGCACCCTCCACCGCCAGCACCTGCGACAGCCCGGTGCGGTCGAGGGTCTCCTGCAGCCGTCGGGACGGGCGGCGCAGGACGAGCTCGACACCTTGCGAGGAGCAGCGCCGCCTGGTCCACAGCAGCACCGCGACGACCGTCGAGGAGACGCGTTCCACCGCCCCCATGTCGAGGACGAGCGTCCGCGGCCCCGCCGCGAGCACCACTTCGAGGTTGCGCTCGAGGTCGTCGAAGGCGACGTCCATCCCCGCGTCCCGCAGCGGGAGCACGATCTCGGCAGCCATGTCGACCACCGTGACCTCGCCAGGTGACAGGTCTGCTGTCCGTCACGTTGCAGTCTCATGACGATCGACGGTCGAGGTCCGGTCAATGCGGTCGACCACCTTGTCGGGGGTCCGCGCGGGTGTCTGGATGGAGTGGAGGAACCGAAGTACCAGACAAGGAGGCGAAACACCGTGCTGACGTTCACGCCCCGCGCCCTGAGCGTCCTCCGGCGCGTCACCGCGCACCCGACGTTGGAGTTCTCCTCAGGGCTCCGCATCGCTTCTCGCGACGACCCCTCCGCGTCCCTCGAGGTCCGTGTGGTGCAGGGCCCGCAGCCGGGCGACCACGTCGTGGAGCGCGCCGGTGGCCGCCTCTACCTGGCCCCCGCAGCGGCCCGACGCGTCGCCGGCCGACAGCTGGACGCGGTGACCGACGAGGCCGGACGCGTCCAGTTCGTGGCGAAGGGCGCTGCCTGAGCGGAAGGGGCGCCCCCGTCCTCGGCCGCGCTCTCGCCGCGACGTCATCCGCTCCGGGCCACCCGTGGCCCTCACCCGCATGACGTCCCGCGGCGGCGCGGTCGACTCACGAGTGACCAGGCGGGTCTCGACGACGTGGGAGGTGTGGCGGTGGTCGGTGGCGGCTCCCATCTCCGCGAGCAGCAGCTCGGCGCCGAGGCGGCCCATGTCGGCCCGCGGCTTGTGCACGGTCGTGAGCGGCACCGGGGCGAACGCGGCGGCGTCGACGTCGTCGTACCCCACGACGGAGACGTGCTCCGGAAGTCGTACGCCGTGCCGCAGCAGGGCCCGCTGAAGGCCGACCGCCACGGCGTCCTGGACGCAGAACACCGATGACCACCGCCAGCCGTCGGCGAGCAGCCGGATGGCAGCTGCCTCCGCGGACCGCGCCGTCAGGTCGGGCAGCGTCACGACGTCGACGCCGAGCCCCAGCGTGGCGGCCGCCTGCCGGGCGCCGGTCTCGCGTTCCACGCACTGCCGCATCCAGTCCGGTCCGGTGAGCACGAGCAGCGAGCGATGCCCCAGCGACGCGAGGTGCTCGACGGCGCGACGCGCACCTCGGACGTCGTCGGCGTGGACCGAGCAGACCGGCCCGGTCGTCTCCGAGGGAGGCGCGTCGAGGAAGACGACCGGCGTCCGGGCCCTGCGGAACCCCTCCACCAACGTGTTGTCGCCGTTGGCCGGGCTCATCAAGACGCCCGCCACGCGCTGGTCGAGCATCAGGTCGAGCACCCGGTCCTCGCGCCCCACGTCGTCGTAGGTGTTGGCGAGGACCAGCGTGAATCCGGCTCCCTCGACGGCAGCCTCGGCCGCGCGAACCACGTCCGGGTAGAACGGGTGGGAGATGTCGACGACGACCAGGCCCACGGTCTGGCTACGCCCGGTACGCAGGTTGCGGGCGACCCGGTGCGGCTGCCAGTCGAGCTCGTCGATCGCCGCGAGGACCCGCTCCCGCAGCTCCGGACCGACCGACGGGTGTCGGTTGAGCACCCGCGACACGGTGCCGACGGAGACGCCCGCCCGGTGGGCCACGTCCCGGATGTCGGTCATCCGTAGCCCTCCCCTCCCTGCCGCTGCGACCTGGATGAAACGGTTCATCGCGAGCCTAGCGTGGTGGTTGTCACTAGTCCGATCACCAGGAGGAACGATGACCGCAACCACCCCCGACACCCGTGACCACCTCGCCGCGCTCGGCATCCCGGAGCTCTCGCCGGAGCAGATCCGCGCCATCGACGAGGACGGCTTCTTCGTCGTGGAGGGCGTCTTCACCGAGGAGCAGTGCGATCGGATGACCGAGGCGGCGGATGCCCTCTGGGCGGCCGAGGGCGAGGGGGCCGGTGGCGAGGTCTCCCAAGAGGTCGGCGTCTCCCGACGGTTGTCGAACCTCTACAACAAGTCGGATGCGTTCGACCCGCTGATCGCCATCGGGCCGACGCTGGCAGCCGCCCGTCACGTGCTCGGCGAGTTCCGGCTCCACGGCGCCAACATCCGCGAGCCGCTCGCCGGCGCCGGGCAGCAGCGGCTGCACAGCGACGTGCCGAAGGACGACCGGGGCTGGCAGCTGGTCAACACCATGGTGGCTCTCGACGAGGTCACCGCGGACAACGGCCCGACCCGCGTGGTGCCGGGTTCGCACCGGTGGGGCTACCTCAACGTGCCGGCGGAGAACCTCTACGACGGCCAGCAGGAGACCGATGCGGCCGAGGACGCCGCCCGGATCCCGGCCGACCCGCACGCGGCCTACGACGGCGAGCGCTACGTGACCATGCCGCGCGGTGCGATCGCCGTGATCAACGGCCACCTCTGGCACAGCGGGACCACCAACCGCAGCGGCGCCCGACGCCGCGTTGCGACGATCAGCTACGCACGTCGGGACGTGCCGCAGCAGGTCGTGCAACGCGACGTGCTGACGAGCGCTCTCGACGCCCGGCTCACGGACCCGACCCGCTGGCTGCTCGACGTGCTCTGACCCGAGGTCGGGAGCGCGATGAGGTGCCCTGTAGACGGGTTCCTCGTCGCGCTCGTCGCCGTGGACCTCTGCGGGACATGCCGAAAGTTCTCCAGGGTCCAGCCCACGGCGCCATCACAAGGTGGGGCGTGTACCAGCTCGGGACGTCATGCGCTCAGGGCCGCCCGTGGCCCGCACCGCATGACGTCCCGGGCGGTGCCGGCGGCCAGAATGTCGGGGTGTCCACGCCGAGTCGCTCCGCGAACAGCATCCTGGACGAGCCCGTCGCCGCCTCCCCTTTCCGGTCGGCACGCCCATCTCGCCCGTCGCGTCGGATCCGCGTGCGCCTACCAGCCCTCGGTCGCGTCCTTCGTCTCGGTCCCGCCCGAGCCGGAGTTGCAGGACTGGCACGACCTGGCCGCTCTGCTCGGCCCCGGCGGTCTGGCCGACATGTTCAGCTCCCCGGCGACACCACCACCGGACTGGGCGCCCGTCTTCACCGTGACCGGGCTGCAGCTGGTCGGCCCCGAAGACCCCCAGTCGACAGTCGCCCCACCACGCGCCGAACGGTCGGACGTCAGGCGGCTCGGACCCGAGGACGTGCCCGACATGCTCGACCTCGTCGCCTCGACAGCGCCCGGTCCGTTCTGGCCGCGGACCATCGAGATGGGCACCTACCTCGGCGTCCGCGAGGGCGGCCGGCTGGTCGCGATCGGCGGCGTACGCGTTCGCCCCGAGGGCTGGTCGGAGATCAGCGCCGTCTGCACCGCTCACGAGGCACGCGGGCGGGGTCTCGCTGGGCAGGTCGTCGGCGCCCTCGTCGACGAGATCCACCGCACCGGCGACCGGCCCTTCCTCCACGTCCTCAGCGGGAACACCGGCGCCCTCGCGCTCTACGAGCGGCTCGGGTTCTCGGTCCGGCGCGAGGTCGTCTTCCGCGGGTTCCGGGTGCCGGGCTGACCCGGCGTACCCTTCGGCGTCGTCACCGGTGGAGCCATGCGAGCGCGCCGACGACGAGCGCTTCGACGCCAGTGTCGAGCGTCGGCTGGACGACCGGGGCGAAGCCGGCGGAGTGGTTGACCGGCACGTCCTGGGCCACGCGACCGGCCTCCTGCGCACGAGCGTAGGCGTCGGGGTCGGTGCCGCCGATCCCCCAGTAGGTGGAGGGCGCGCCGAAGGCTCGCGGGAGGTCGCTGAAGTCCTCGCTCGCACTCTGCTGGGGCAGCTCGCCGGCCCGGTCGCCGAAGAAGGCCGCGAACGCCTCCGCAACGCGACCGGTCACCCCGGCGTCGTTCTCGGTGAGCGGGTAGCGGTCGAACAGCTCGAGCTCCGGCTCGGCCGGTGACCCGGACGCCTGGCACTCGGCGCGCACGATGCGCTCGATCGCTGCCAGCACGGCGGCGCGGGTGGCCTCGTCGTACGTGCGCACGTTGAGCTGGAGCACGGCGTGGTCGGGGATGACGTTGCTCTTGCTCCCGGCGGCGATGCTGCCGACGGTCAGCACCGCCGGGTCGCCCGGGGCGACCTCGCGGGCGACGACGGTCTGGAGACGGACGACGATCATCGCGGCGAGCACCACCGGGTCGACCGCCGCCTGCGGCATCGACCCGTGCGCTCCCCTGCCATGCACCGTAATCCGCATGCTGTCGGCCGCCGACAGCACCGCACCGGTCCTCGTCCCGACGCGGCCGGCGGGCATCGGCAGCACGTGCTGCGCCATCGCGACGTCGACGTCGCCGACGATCCCGGCGAGCCCGTCGTCGAGCATCGCCCTGGCGCCGTCCGCGGTCTCCTCCGCGGGCTGGAACACCACCACCAGGCGGCCGGACCACTGGTCGCGCGCCTGTGCCAGCAAGGTGGTGGCGCCGGCCAGGCACGCGACGTGTACGTCGTGACCGCAGGCGTGCATGACCGGGACCTCGGTGTCGCCGTCGGTCGCCGTGACCGTGCTGGCGTAGGGCAGCCCGGTCTCCTCCCGCACTGGCAGGGCGTCCATGTCGGCGCGCAGGAGCACCGTCGGTCCGGGCCCCTTGGCCAGCACGCCCACCACGCCGGTGCCGCCGATCCCTTCATGGACCTCGCAGCCGGCGTCGCGGAGCCGGTCGGGGACGAGGGCGGCGGTGCGGTGCTCCTGGTGGGAGAGCTCGGGATGGGCGTGGAGGTCGCGGTAGAGGTCCTCGATCCAGCCGCGCTGCGGACAGAGGCCGCCGAGCACTGCCCTGGCCGCCTTGGAGGCCGCTGCGGCACGCGCTGCTCCCGCCTGCTCGGTCGTCAACGGCAGCCTCCTCGCTGGTCGTGCTCCGGTCGCACCGCCATCATGCATCCGGGTCGGTGGACCGGGGAACGGGTGCCTCGAGGCGGAAGTGCACGCCGAGGAGTCGGACGACCAAGCAGAGCGACGCACCGCCGATCGCGGCCGGGACCTCCGCCGCGCCGAGCTCGATCGCGACCAGCATCGACAGTGCGCCCGCCAGCGCCGGGATCGCGTACAGCTCGCTGCGCAGGACGACGGGGACCCGGCCGACCAGCACGTCACGGATCGTGCCGCCGCCGACCGCGGTGACCGTGCCGAGGATCACCGCCTGCGCGGGCCCACCACCGAACTCGAGCGTCTTCAGCGCCCCGGCGACGGCGAAGAGGCTCAACCCGGCGGCGTCGAGCACCATGATCGGGTTGACCCACCGGTCGAGGCGCGTCCCGAACAGGAACGCGACCAGGCTCCCGGTGGCCGCGACCGACAGGTAGCGCCAGTCGCTGAATGTCGCCGGCGGCAGGTCGTCGATGAAGATGTCGCGGACGATGCCGCCGCCCAGCGCCGTGATCATCCCGAGGGTGATCACGCCGACGACGTCGAGCCGCACCACCCGGATCGCGGTGAGCGCCCCGTTGAGCGCGAACGCGAACACGCCCGTCAGGTCGAGGGCGAGGAACAGCGGGGATGCGGTGTCCACGCGGTATGTCTACCCGGCATCCCGGGGTGGACCCACTCCGGTGCGGGATCCGCGGCTGCCGGGTGCACTCGGGAGGTCATACGGACAGGGTCACCGGTGGCCCCGTCCGTATGACGTCTCCGAAACCGAGTCAGGGCCGGTCACGCTTCGCCGAGCACGCGCGAGAGAAACGCGATGCCCTGGGTGATCGCTTCCTGAGCGGCGTAGGTGTCGCGCAGCGGGTTCAGTCCGACGAAGTCGTGGATGATCCCGGCGTACCGCATCGTGGTCACCGGCACGCCGGCTGCCCGGAGCTTCGCGGCGTAGGCCTCGCCCTCGTCGCGGAGGACGTCGGCCTCGGCGACGATGACCATCGCCTGCGGCAGACCCGACAGCTCCTCCGTCGTGGCCCGCAGCGGCGAGGCCGTGATCTCGGCGCGCTGCGCCGGGTCGGTCGTGTACTGGTCCCAGAACCACTTCATGCCGTCGCGTGCCAGGAAGTAGCCGGTTGCGAACTGTTCGTAGGGAGCCGGTGTCGAAGCTCGCGTCTGTCACCGGGTAGAAGAGGAGCTGGCCGCGCAGGGCGAGGCCACCACGCTGCTTGGCGAGGATCGTGGTGACGGTGGCCATGTTGCCGCCGACCGAGTCGCCTGCCACCGCCACGCGCGTCGTGTCGAGGCCGTGGTCGTCACCGTTGTTCTCGAGCCAGCTGGCGACGGCGTAGATCTGCTCGATCTGCGTGGGGTACTTCGCCTCGGGCGCGAGGTCGTAGTCGGGAAACACGACGGCCGCACCCGTGCCCGCCACGAGTTCGCGGACCAGCCGGTCGTGGGTGACCGGGCTCCCGAACACCCACCCGAGTCCGTGGACGTAGAGGATCACCGGGACGGCCGTACCGGTCGAGGCCGAGCCGACCGGCCGCACGATCCGGACCCGCACCGACCCGGTCGGTCCACCCTCGATGGTGAGGTCCTCGACGTCCGCCTCGGCGACGACCGGTGGCGGGTCGGTCTGGACGGTCTCCGCGATCTTGCGACCCTCCTCAGGGGCCAGCTGGTAGAGGAACGGCGGGTTTGCGTTCGCATCGGCGAACGCCTGCGCAGGCCCCTCCAGGACGGGCTTCACGGGTTCGAACATGATGACCTCCGGTAGTCGGCAACAGGGGATCTCATGGTCACCCGCGGACTTCGTCCCCAGCATCAGTCAGCTGACTGCATCTCCAGCCCGGCCGCTCGTGTCCGGCGGACATCGTCATCCAGCTTCGGCTTCAAGCCGCCGTACTCGACCAGGTCGATCTGCCGACCAAGCACCCGCTCAAGCAACTGCTCGAACCGAATGAACTCGTACGACGACGACCCCTCCGGCGCCTCGACCAGCAGGTCGATGTCGGAGTCTTGTCCCTGCCCCCTCGGCGCGCGACCGAGCCGAAGATCGCGAGCCTGCGGTACCCGCCGGAAGCAGCTCGGGCAATCCCATGACCGTCGCGCACGGGAGCGTCGTTCGCCAAGATCAGTGTTGTGACAGGATCGGGAGAACGAGATCGCGCGGACGGGCCGTCTCTCGCGCTCGGTCCGCTCCGGGCGTGGATCGTCGCCCATCCGGCCCACATCGTGGACCTCTTCGTCTACGTCGTCGTCCTCAACCTAGCCATCCAGTACTTGCCGCGAGTCATCAGCGAGACCTTCACACTCTCGCTGCTGACCGCCGTCCTCTTGAAGGCGTCGCTCGAGGTGGTGCTTGTCGTGAAGAGCACCGTCCGGTCACGCCTTCATGGTGCGACCACCCGCGTGGGCAAGGTGGCGTTCGCCGCGGCGCTCTGGGCGGTGGCCGCGGGGAGCAAGCTGGTGGTGCTGCGGCTGATCGACGTCATCTTCGGCGGCTCGGTGAGCCTGGGTGGCTTCGCATCGGTGACGCTTCTCGTCCTGGCACTGCTCGTGTCGCGAGCGGCAGTCGAGGCGTTTGCTCTTCGGCCACTCAACCTCATGAGAGCCTGGAACGAGTCCGCAACGCCGAACGCCGGAACTTCCTCGCCTCACGTTCTGAGGTGCGTCTAGCTGCCGCCTGCGACCCAGGGACCCTCACTCGCCCAGAGGGCCGGTGACCGGACACCTCTGGGGCAGGACGAGGTCGGTCCCGAGGAGGCCGTGGCGCGTCCCTGACCAGGCGTCCGCGAGGGTCCTTTGGGCCACAAAGCGCGACACAAGCCGGAATGGCTCAAATGACAAGTGGCCCGTGATCTGCGTTTCTGCAGATCACGGGCCACTTTCTGTAGCGGGGGCAGGATTTGAACCTGCGACCTCTGGGTTATGAGCCCAGCGAGCTACCGAGCTGCTCCACCCCGCGTCGGTGAACCCAACATTACGGGATGGCGAGCAGCGACTTCAAATCGGGGGGCCTACTGACCCTCCTCGGCCTGCTGTTGCTGGTCGTAGAGGCGCAGGGCGGTCTCGACGTGGCCCTCGGCCTCCTCGATCAGGCGCGCCCACTCGACGGTGTCGCCGTTCTGCTGGGCCTCGGCGGCGTCGGCGAAGGCGCGGTCGGCGGCCTCGAGCTCGCGGGCGATGCGCTGCTCGACGGTGAGGCCGTCGCCCTCGCCGCCGCCCTGCTGGCCACCCTCGCCCTGCTGGCCGCCCTCACCTTGCTGGCCACCTTCACCTTGCTGGCCACCGTCGCCCTGCTGGCCACCCTCGCCCTCGCCGCCCTCGGGCTGCTCGTCGATGTCGATGTCGAGGGCGTCGGCGAGCGCGGCCGCGATGGTCTGGCCGACGCCGACGTCGGCGCCGTAGCGGACGATGACGAACTGGAGGATCGGGAAGCTCGACGCCGCGTTGGAGCGGACGGCGTAGACCGGCTGCACGTAGATCAGGCCGTTGCCGACCGGCACCGTCAGCAGGTTGCCGAAGACCGGCGGCGCCGCGCCGGGCACACGGAACGGCGTCAGTGCCTGCACGACGCCGTCGTCCTGCTGCACCTCGTTGGCCGCGATGCCGGGACCGGGAGCGCCCTCGTCGGTCATCTCGAGGATCTCGATCTGGCCGAACTCGTCGGAACGGGCGTCGGAGTTGACCGACACGAACGACGCCAGGTTGCCGCGCCCGCGGGGCACGTAGACCGACGTCAGCGACCAGATGTCGTCGCCTTCGTCGTCGGCGGTGAACAGCCGGTACGGCGGCTGCTGGCTGTCGCGCGCCTGCGGGTCGGTCGGCACCTCCCACCGGTCGTTGCCCTGGTAGAAGTTGCTGGCGTCGGTGACGTGGTAGCGGGCCAGCTGGTAGCGCTGGACCTTGAACATGTCCTCCGGGTAGCGCAGGTGCGCCATCAGGTCCTCGGAGATCTCCGACTTCGGCTCCACCGTGTCGGGGAACGCCCCCATCCACGCCTTGAGGATCGGGTCGTCCTCGTCCCACTCGTAGAGCGTGACCGTGCCGTCGTAGGCGTCGACCGTCGCCTTGACCGCCGACCGCATGTAGTTGATCTCGTCGGTCGGGATGGTCTGGAAGCCGGTGTCGTCCTGCAGCGAGTCGTCGATCATCGACTCGAACGACTCACGCTGGGAGTTCGGGTACCGGTCGGTGGTGGTGAAGCCGTCGAGGATCCACTGCACCTTGCCCTCGACGATCGCCGGGTAGGGGTCGCTGTCGACGGTCAGCCACGGCGCCACCATCTCCACCCGCGACACCGGGTCGCGGTTGTAGAGCACCCGCGAGTTGTCGTTGACCCGGCCGGAGAGCAGGAAGTTCGGCTCGCCGAACTTGATCGCGTAGAGCAGCTGCCGGAACGTGCTCCCGACGTCCACGCCGCCCTCGCCGTCGTACGTCGTCCGGGAGTCGGTCTCGACCTCCTCCTCCACGTCCTCGGCCTCCGCCTCGTCGAGCCCGAGGCCGAGCTCGACGTCCTCGGCGTCGTCGCTCGACTTGCCCACGACGGAGTACGTCGGGCTCTGCTGGCCGAAGTAGATCCGCGACTCGAAGCCCTGCTCGCTCAGGACGTTCTCGGCGTCCTGGATGCCCTCGGCCCACACCATCCGGCCGTTGGCCTCGCTCGGCGACACCTCGTTGGCGTAGGCGGCGATCACGCCCTCGCCGTGGGTGTAGACCGTGTGCAGGTTGGTCCAGTTCTGGTCGGACTCGTTGATGCCGGACTGGTCGAGCTCGCGAACGCCGAGCACCAGCGGCCGCTCCTCGCCCTCGATCTGGTAGCGGTCGACATCGAGCACCGGCGACACCGAGTAGTAGGCGCGCGGCTGCTGCCGCTGCTCGAAGGTCTCGAACACCTGCTTCGGGTCGACCACGGGCACCGCGTCGAGCCGGGCCTGGAGCTGCCCGAGGTCGGCCTCGCCCTCCGGCACGCCGGCCATCGAGTCGACCTCGACGTCGGCGATGTCGAACGCCGCCCGGGTGGCGTCGATGTTGGCCTGCAGGTAGGGCTCCTCCTTGTCGGCCTCCGACGGCTTCACCTGGAAGTTCTGCACGATCGCCGGCCAGATCATCCCCAGCAGGATCGCCGACAGCGCGAGCAGCGCCAGGCCCACCGACGGCAGCTGCCAGGTGCGGCGCCAGATGTTGAGGAAGAACAGCACCGCGCAGATCAGCGCGACGCCCATCAGGATGTTGCGGGCGGGCAGCAGCGCGTTCTCCGCGGTGTAGTTCATGCCGGTGAACAGGCTGTGGTCCTCGGTCACCAGGTCGAACCGGTCGAGGTAGTAGTCGACGCCCTTGGCGAGGACGAAGATCCCGAGCAGCACCGAGAGCTGCACCTGCGCGGCGCCCGACAGCCGGTCGTGCTGGACCTGCAGCCGGATCCCGCCGTAGAGGTAGTGCACGACCGCGGTGGCGATCAGCGCGACGATCGCGGTGGCCATCAGGAAGTCGGTGACGAAGTGCCACCACGGCAGGTGGAAGACGTAGAAGCCGATGTCACGGTCGAAGTAGGGGTCGGTCTCGCCGAAGGACTCGGCGTTGCGCCACAGCAGGAAGGTGCGCCACTGACCGAGCGCGGAGGTGCCGGCGAAGACGCCGATGACGGCGGCGACCCCGGCGAGCAGCCAGGTCCGGATCGGGGTGACCGCGTCGCGGTAGCGGTCGATCGAGCCGTCGCCGGAGAGCCGGAACAGCGGCCGGAACCGGTAGGCGAGGTACATGTTGACCGCCACCGTCGCGCCCATGAGCAGCCCGAACACGAGGAACAGCCCCACCCGCGTCCACAGCAGGGTGCTGAAGACCTGCCCGTAGCCGACCTCGTCGTACCAGAGCCGGTCGGTGTAGATCGACGCGAAGGTGGTGAGCGCGAAGAAGCCGAGCACCAGGACCACGCCGGTGGTCACCAGCGCGCGGGCGCGGCGGTTGGGCCGTCGCGGCGCCGCGTCGGTCGGCTCGTCGTCGAACAGGTCACTCACGGTGTGTCCTCCACCTCGTCCTCCAGGGTTCCGCGCAGCAGTGCCACCAGGCTCGGCACCAGGTCCGCCCCCTCCCATCACCGACGCGTCCTCGTCGTGGGCGCGCAGTCGCAGGGCACAGTACGTCGCGCCGTGGCGGGTGACGCCCGCGACGATCCGCACCTCCTGCCGGTCGGGGTGCTCACGGGCGAACTCCTCCGCCGCGGCCGGGTCGTCCGGCAGCTGCCCGTCCGCGGCCGGCGGCAGCACCAGCCGCTCGACGACGGCGGCGCAGCCGCGCACGTCGGGCGGCCAGGTGATCGTGGTCAGGAAGTCCTCCAGCTGCTGCTCGGCCGGCACCGCGTCCTGCTCGACCGGCGTCAGCGAGCCCCGCTCCCGCGTGGCGTCGAGACCGAGCATCGCGGCGAGGGCCGGCTCCTTGGCGACCAGCTCCTGCGTGTCGACGAGGGCGAACAGCCGCGCCGGCTGGTCCCACCCGAGGTCGGACTGGTGCTTCTCGATCTCCAGCACGGCGGCAGCCAGCGCCGGGTCGACGTCGAGCTCGAAGTCCATCGCAGTCCTCAGCAGGTCGGCAGGGCGGCGTCGGCGTCGGCGGCCCAGGTCTCGAGCGCCTCGAGCGCGTCGGGCATCGTCGTCGCCTTGACCAGCCGCAGGTCGGGGTCGAGGTCGGTGACGTCGCCGCAGTTGGCCTCGGGCACGAAGAACAGCTCGGCACCGGCGTCCTCGGCGCCGGCGATCTTCTGCTCGATGCCGCCGATGGGCCCGACGCGGCCGTCGGGGAAGATCTCGCCGGTGCCGGCGACGACCCCGCCGCCGGTCAGCGAGCCAGGGGTGAGCGTGTCGTAGACGGCCAGCGAGAACATCAGGCCGGCACTGGGGCCGCCGATCGCGGGGTCGACGGTGATCGCCACGTCGAACGGGAAGCGGTAGCCGACACCGGTCACGATGCCGATCCTCGGCACGCTGTCCACCAGCCGGGGCTCGATCTCGACGGTCATCGGCTCCCGCCGGTCACGCTGCACCAGCAGCTCGACCGGGTCGCCCGGGCCGTGCCGCTCGACCGCGTCGACCAGCACCTGCGGGTCGGTGCCGAGACGCCGGCCGTCGACGGCGAGCAGCTTGTCGCGCACCCGCAGCTTCCCGGACGCCGGCCCGTCCTCGTCGGTGAAGGCGGCGACCTGCAGCACCCGCGGCACCTCGAAGCCGAGCTCCTCGAGCGCGACCTTCACCGCGTTGTCCTGGGGAGCCGATCATGGAGACGGCGCCCTCGAGCTCGTCCTCCTCCTCGGTGCGGTCCTCCGGGTGGGCGACGTCGTAGGGCACGACGGCGCGGTCGGGGTCGCCCCAGGCGCCGAGCGCGCGGAACAGCGACAGCTGGTCGCCCCGCGGCGAGGACTGCACGGTCGTGAACCGGATCTGCCCGTCGTCACGGTAGGTGCGGTGCCCGTCGACCTGGATGATCTCGGCCTCGTTGACGTCCGTGGCCAGCACGTCGTACGTCGGGCCGGGGCTGTAGACGGCGAACGGCAGCGGCACCAGCGTCACCATCACGAGCAGCACGACGGTCAGCGGCGCCGCGACGGCGAACGCGATCCAGCGCTGACTCATGGCGTTACCCTCTCATCCGCGCCCAAGACGGGGGGCGGGGGCCGAGGGTCAGGATGCGCGCCGATCGCCCCGCGGGCCGCCCGTGTCGCGGGCCCCGTCGGGCCCGCCGGGCCGGTCCGGCCGATCCGTCAGGGGTGGCACGGGCGCGGGCCGCACCCGCGACGGGCGCAGGGCCACGCCGGTGCTGCGGTCGGGCGCCCGGCGGGCGACCGCGTAGCCGGGACGGCGCCGGCGTTGCTTGGTCAGCGCCTCGCCGAGCCGGCGGGCCGCCGTCTCGCGGTCGACCGCGCCGCGACCCTCACGACCCCACCAGGCCACCCACAGCATCGTCGTGAGCGTCACGACGGCTGCCGGCACCAGCCACAGCAGGATCTCCACCCACAGGAGGGTACGGCGCCCGGCCGGGCCGGCAGCTACGGCGCGCCGACCCACTCCTCGGTGCCGTCGGCGAACCGCTGGTGCTTCCAGATCGGCACCTCGGCCTTGAGCGTGTCGATGAGCGCCCGGCTGGCCTCGAACGCGCTGCCGCGGTGGCCGGCGGTGGTGGCCACCACGACCGCGAGGTCGCCGATGCCGAGGTCGCCGACCCGGTGCACGGCGGCGACCCCGGTGACGTCATGGTCCGCGGCGACTCGTGCGCAGACGTCCTGCAGCCGGTCGAGCGCGCTCGGGTGCGCGGAGTAGGACAGCCCGGTCACGCCCTTGCCGCCGTCGTGGTCGCGGACCCGGCCCACGAACACGACCAGCCCGCCCGAGGCGTCGTCGTCGAGGCTCTTGAGCACGTCGTCGACCGACAGCGGGGTGTCCTGGATGCCGACCAGGCGCACGGCGGGATCGCTCACCCCCGCAGGTTAGCCCCGTCGCGGTGGGTCCGTGGTTGGTGATCGGGCGTAGTTTTGGGTCATGACCAACGACCCCGGGAGCAGCGGCCCCGGCGACCCGGAGGAGCCCAACCCGTTCAAGGGGACGCCGTTCGAGCAGTTCTTCTCGGCGGGCGGTCCGTTCGCGGGGATGGGCGGCTTCGGCCCTGGCGGCGCCGCCGGCATGAACCTCGGCCAGTTCCTCGGCCAGCTGAAGTCGATGATGGAGCCGTTCGAGGGGCCGCTGAACTGGAAGGTCGCCGACGACCTGGCCCGCTCGGTCGTGGCGCAGGAGCCCGACCCGTCCCCCCGGCGGCCGCGACCGCAACCGGGTGGCCGACGCGGTGCAGCTCGCCGACCACTGGCTCGACGTGGCCACCGAGTTCCCCTCGGGCGTGACGTCGACCGCGGCCTGGAGCCGCGCGGAGTGGCTGGTGGAGACGCGTCCGGTCTGGAAGGTGCTGATCGAGCCGGTCGCCGCCCGGTCGGTCACCGGCCTCGGCTCCGCGCTGCCCGCGGAGATGCAGGCGAGCGCCGGGCCGCTGATGGGCATCATCGGCCAGGCCATCGGCGGGATGCTGGCCTCCCAGGTCGGCCAGGCGCTCGGCACCCTCGCCGGTGAGGTGCTCACCGCCTCCGACATCGGGCTGCCGCTCGGCGCCCACGGCAAGGCGGCCCTGGTGATGAGCAACGTCCGGGAGTTCGCGGAGGGCCTCGACGTCTCCGAGGACGACGTCCTGCTCTACCTCGCGCTCCCGCGAGGCCGCCCACCAGCGCCTGTTCGGCCACGTGCCGTGGCTGCGCGACCACCTGGTCGGGGCGGTCACCGACTACGCCAAGGGCATCGAGCTCAACGTCCAGGAGATGCAGCAGCGGGTCGAGGAGCAGCTGCGCGGCATCAACCCGATGGACCCGCAGGCGATGCAGAGCCTGCTCGAGGGCGGGTTGTTCGAGCCGCCGGCCTCCCCCGCCCAGGAGGCGGCGCTGTCGCGGCTCGAGATCGCGCTGGCGCTGGTCGAGGGCTGGGTCGACGAGGTGGTCGGCCAGGCGACGGAGGAGCGGATGCCCGCCGCCACCAAGCTGCGCGAGGCCGTACGCCGCCGCCGCGCCGCCGGCGGCCCGGCCGAGCAGACCTTCTCCTCGCTCGTGGGCCTCGAGATGCGCCCGCGCCGGCTGCGCGACGCGTCCACGCTGTGGGGCGCGCTGCGCACCCGCTCGGGCATCGAGGCGCGCGACGGCGTGTGGATGCACCCCGACCTGCTGCCGACCGCGAGCGACCTCGACGACCCGCTGTCCTTCCGCGCCGACGCGACCGCTCCCCAGGACCTCACCGAGGAGGCGTTCGACGAGGAGCTGCGCAAGCTGCTCGAGGGCGAGGACAAGGGCACCGACGGCGGCCCGACCGACCCCGAGGAGTGAGCGACCTCCACGCCGACGCCCTCGCGTCGCTGCGGTCCTGGCGCGCACCTGACGGGCCCGGCTCACCCGACCGGGAGCGGCAGGAGGCGCTGCGCGCCCGCTTCGTCGCGCACCTCGAGCACACGGCCGACGGCATGTGGCGCTCGTCGTACCCCGACCACCTCACCGCGGGAGCGCTGGTCGTCGACGAGTCCGGGGAGCGGGTGCTGCTCAACCTGCACCGCAAGGCGCGGCGGTGGTTCGCGTTCGGAGGCCACGCCGAGCCCGGAGACCGCACGCTGGCCGGTGTCGCCGCCCGGGAGGCGCGGGAGGAGTCCGGCATCCCCGACCTGCGGCTGCTCCCGGAGCCGGTGCAGCTCGACGAGCACCCGGTGCCGTTCTGCGACCCGCGGGGCGAGGTGCACCACCTCGACGTCCGCTACGTCGCGGTCGCGCCGGCCGCGGCCCGCGAGGTCGCGAGCGAGGAGTCGCTCGACGTGCGGTGGTGGCCGGTCGACGCCCTGCCCGAGCTCGAGCCGGGCATGGTGGCGCTGGTCGGCCTGGCCCGCGCCCTGGTCGGCTGACCCGGCCGGTACCGAACGGGGGCGGACCCCTCAGTCGGCGTCGGGGCCCGCGTGGTCGTCCGGCGGCGGGTCGAGCCGCGCGGCGTCGGACCAGCCGAGCAGGTAGCCCTTCGCCTTCTCCGTGTGCGGGTAGTGGCCCACCCAGCCCCAGAAGGCCTCGTTGTGGTGCGGCTCGATCAGGTGGACCAGCTCGTGGACGATCACGTAGTCGACCACCCAGTCCGGCATCTGCTTGAGCCGCTCGCTGAGCCGGATCGTGCGGTCCCCCGGCGTGCACGAGCCCCACCGCGAGCGCTGGTTGGCCACCCATCGCACCGAGGTCGGCTCGGCCAGCCCGCCGAGGTAGCGGTCGCTGAGGGCGCGCGCCCGCGCCAGCAGGTCGGTGTCCTTGCGGCGCCCACCCTGCTCCTTGCGCTGCAGCCGGGCCACCATCGTGGAGACCCAGTCGCGCTCCTCGGCTTTGGTGAAGCTGTCGGGCACCAGCACCACGATCCGGTCGCCGTCGACGTACGCCGACACGGTCCGCCGCCGGCGGCGCGAACGACGCACCTCGACCCGGGGCGAGTCCTTCATGCAGCGACTCTAGAACCCGCCCACGCCAGGAGTCGCTCGACAGGCCACGTGTTGACGATCCGGTCGGGGTCGATCCCGGCCGCCTCGGCGCGCTCGCAACCGAGGAGCTGGAAGTCGAGCTGGCCGGGCGCGTGGGCGTCGCTGTCGATGGAGAACAGGCAGCCGACGTCGCGGGCCAGCTCGAGGAGGGCGGTCGGCGGGTCCCTGCGCTCGGGCCGGGAGTTGATCTCGACGGCGACCCGGTGCTCGGCGCACGCCTCGAACACTGCACGGGCGTCGAAGCGCGACGGGGCACGCGTGCCGCGGTTGCCGGTCACCAACCGGCCGGTGCAGTGGCCCAGCACGTTCGTGTAGGGGTTGCCGACCGCCGCGACCATCCGGCGGGTCATCTGCTCCGGCTCCATCGCCAGCTTGGAGTGCACGCTCGCCACCCGCACGTCGAGCCGGCCGAGCAGCTCCTCGGTCTGGTCGAGCCCGCCGTCGTCGAGGATGTCGACCTCGATGCCCTTGAGCAGGCGGAAGGACCGACCTCCGGGCACCTGGTCGAGGTGGGCGTTGACCGCGTCGACCACGTCGAGCTGTCGCGTCAGCCGCTCGGCGCTGAGGCCGCGGGCGACCTTGAGCCGCGGGGGAGTGGTCGGTGAGCACCAGGTAGTCGTGGCCGAGCTCGATGGCGGTCATCGCCATCTCCTCGATCGGCGACCCGCCGTCGCTCCAGTCCGAGTGGGAGTGGAGGTCGCCGCGCAGCAGGCCGCGGAGCACCTCCCCGCCCGCCGCGGGCAGGGCGCCGTACTCCGCCTCCACCTCCGCCAGCCGCTGCGGCACCCGGCCGGCGGCGGCGTCGGCGATCACCCGGGCGGTGCTGCGCCCGACCCCGGGAAGGTCGGTCAGCGTGCCGTCCGCCGCCCGGCGGGCCACCTCCTCGTGCCCCAGCGGCAGGATCGCCGCGGCGGCCTTGCGGTAGGCCTGCACCTTGTAGGTGTCGGCCCGCCCGCGCTCGAGCAGGAACGCGATCCGGCGCAGTGCGGCGACCGGCGTGCCGTCGTAGGGGCTCCCCCGCCACGACGCCCGCCGTCACGGCGTGTCCTCGCGCGACACGCCGGGACCGGCCTCAGGTATTTGCCGTCCACAGCCGGTGGACGGCGTGGGTACGGCGTCGGAGCAGGTCACGGCCGCCTCACGCCCCGCGCGGCGGCGTCGTACCGACCCGGTGTCCACAGCCGCCGGACCGGTTTCCCACCGCTGTCCACCACCCGTCCGCATCCTCCACACCTTTCTCCACAACGTCGTCCACAGGCCCGGCCGGACCGGATTGACCCGCCTCGGCCGCCGCTCCTAGCGTTGCACCCAGATGGGGCCCCCGGGGCGCCACCGACGTCCGCAAGGGGAAGGCGGGCGGCGGCGGGCGGACCGGGGGTCTCCTCGCTTTTGCGGCCGCTCAGCGCCTGGCGCGGGCCGGGCGGGCCCGGGCTCGCCACGACTGAAATCAGACATACCGGGCACGGTAGTGCGTGTCCGGAGCGGCGTGCCGTAGGGTCGGGGAGGTTCACGGCCGGTGCCGCGGACCCCGGCGGGCTTCCCCAACACCCTCCCGTCGCGACGACCGAAAATGAGATGAGCAAGGAGGCCGTCATGGCGGAGACCTGGAGCGGCGAGTTCTACTGCGTCAAGTGCAAGGAGAAGCGCGAGGCGGAGGGCGAGGTCAAGGTCAACGACAAGGGCACGCGGATGGCCAAGGCCCAGTGCCCCGTCTGCGGGACCAACCTCAACCGGATCCTGGGCAAGGCCTGATCCGGACCCGACACGTAGACCGCAGCGGGCGGCCCACCGAGAGGTGGGCCGCCCGCGGCTTTTCCACCGGCTTCCCCACCAGCTGTTCCGCCTCGGGCGCTGCCCGGAACGGGGCTGTGGACGAGCCGTGCGGACCGGCGCGCCGGCGTGCGAGCCTGACCCGGTGTCGACCGCCGTCCCGGCTCCGCCAGCCGCGAGCGTGGTGCTGCGCCCCGGGGTGCCCGTGCTGCGCCGCGACGCGCGGACCCTCCAGGTCGGGCTGCACCCCCGCTCACCGCGCGGCTGCCCGACGTGCCGGAGGTGCGGGCGCTCCTCGACCGGCTCCGCGCCGGCGTCGCGCCCGAGGCGCTGCCTCCCGGGGCGCGCCGGGCGCTGACGACGCTGGAGTCCGCCGGACTGGCGGTCCCGGGTGAGCCTCCGGAGGACGACGTGGTCGCGACCGCCCGTGCGCAGTTCGGCGCCGACGGCGATCGCCGGGTCGCGGCCCGCTCCGCGCACGCCGTCGGCGTGCGCGCCGGCGCGGCCCACGCGGGTGCGGTGACCGAGCTGCTCGCCGCCGCCGGTGTCGCCGTCGACGACGACCGGCCGGCGGTGTGGCTCGTGGTCGCCGACGGTGAGCACGTGCGGGAGAGCATCGACCCGCTCGTCCGTGGCGGCCAGCCGCACCTGCTCGTCAGCGGTGACGCGACGCGGCGCCGGCTCGGGCCGTTCGTCGACCCGGGTCGCACCGCGTGCCTGCGCTGCGTCGACGCGCACGAGGCGGAGGCCGACCCCCGCCTCCCGTTCCTCGTCGAGCAGGCCGCACTGGCCCGGGAACCCGCTCCACGCGACCCGGTCGTGGACCGGCTCGCCCTGGCCTGGGCGGTGCGCGACCTCTGCCGCTACCTCGAGGGCGAGCAGCCCAGCACCTGGTCGGCGACGGTCGACGTCGGGCCGGGTGCCGCGCCGGTCGTCGTCCAGCGGCTGCGCCACCCGCACTGCGGCTGTGCGTGGGACCTGCTGCTCGACATCCCCTGACCCGTCACCAGAAGTCGCTGTCGAGCTTGGCCTCCATCGCGCGGACGTGCTCGCGGGAGCAGACCTCGCAGTAGCGTCGCAGCCGGCCCGCCGGCCCCGGGGGCTCCACGGCCGTGCTCCAGGTCAGCGGCGTCTCGTCACCCGGGGCGAGGCGGCCGCAGAAGTCGCAGACGGGCACGGGTCCACCGTAGTCCGGGGAAATGCCGAAGGGGCCGGAGCCCGACGGGTTACGTCGTGCTCCGGCCCCTTCTTCTTTTTCTTCACCCGCGATCAGGTGTCGGAGGAGGCCCCTCCGAGTTTCTGCCTCTCGTCAGAGAGCGCGAGCGAGGGCGAGGCGAGCCTGCTGCGCTGCGCGCTCGGCCTTGCGGCTGACGCGCCGGGCGCGGGCCATCTTGGCCTCGCGCTGCTGCTGCGCCTCTCCCAGGCGCATGGACATATGCGCGCGGGCCAGATCTTCGTTGATCAGGTGGTTCATCTTCTTGCTCCAGTTCAGGTCTTGGGTCATCTCAGAGGGGTGGGTGGGTCGAGGAACTTCGTCGGCGTCACGCGGCAGTGGCGTCCTTGCGGGGCCGACCCCGGGGCCGCTTGCGGGGGATCACCGTTCCTTGCAGGAACAGCTCACCGCCCCAGACACCCCAGGGCTCACGCCGCTCGAGCGCGCCGTCGAGGCACAGCTGCTGGACCGGGCAGTCCTTGCAGAGGGCCTTTGCGAACTCGACGTCGCTGGGCGACTCCGCGAACCACAGCTCCGGGTCGTTCACCCGGCACGGCAGCCGCTCGGCGTCCAGCTCGTCGAGGAAGGACGCCTCGTCGTGCAAGGTGCTCAGCGTCGGCTCGAGAACACTGGTCGTCATGTTTCACCTCCTCGTTTCTGACCTGATCGCGTTGGTCGTTTCATCGGATCGGGTCCGCGGCTTCGTGTGCCTTGAGAAACACGAAGGCCGCGGATCCCGGTTCGGGTTCCGCGGCCTGGAGGCTGCCGAGCTGAGTCTTGTGGATCAGATCGGTGGGCTCCAGGCTGTCGAACCCTGGGCAACGCCGGCGAAGTAACCGGTGTGCCGCTTGTCGGTGGTGCCCGCGATGCCGCGGTCGCGCACGGTGGCCGAAATGGACACACCGGTCCCCGGGAGCGGGGCCACGGCCGTGACCGTGCGGACATCAGCGGTCCGGACGTCGACGGAGGCGGCGCACGCAGGCATGAGGGCACGCGACGGCGCGACCGCATCCGGGAGTGCCGGGTGTGCGATCGCGGTGCGCTGGATCATGTTCTCCACTGGTGCCACCTCCTTCTGAGAGCTTCGGGCGCGGGCCTTGCCAAAGGGCCTCGATGCGCAGTCGTTCAGTTCGTGCGGACCACGCTAGCGGTGGTCGGATGTAAGGAGCAAACCATTTATTGACTGTTTCGAGAATTTTCTTCGCCGACCTGTCTGGACCACCGTCACGGCCCGGCCGGATCTCCATCCTCAGGACTGTTGCGCGACCAGCGCGAGCACGTCCTCGCCGTACTTCTCGATCTTGCTGGGCCCCACACCGTTGATCGTCCTGAGCGCCCGCTCGTCACCCGGCCGGTGCTCGGCGATCAGCTCGAGGGTCGCGTCGGTGAACACGACGTACGCCGGGACCTCGTCGTCGCGCGCCCGCTCCAGGCGCCATGCCTTGAGCCGCTCGAAGAGTGCCTCGTCGTAGCGGACCGGGTGGTGGGCGCAGCGGCCCCGCTTCTTCTCCGCGGCGGTGCCGAGCGGTTGGCTGCACTCGCGGCAGCGCGCGACCTTGCTGCGGGCGCGGCCCCCGGGCTGCGGCTGCTCGCGCCGGGGCAGGAGCGGCGCGAGGAAGCGCGACGGCTGGCGCCGGGCGGCCTGCCCGGGGTTGCGGGCCGCCGCCCAGGTGACGGTGAGGTCGCGCCTCGCGCGGGTCATGCCGACGTAGAGCAGCCGCCGCTCCTCCTCGACCGTGGCGTCGGTGTCGGCGTAGGTGATCGGGACGGTGCCGTCCTGCACGCCGGCGCAGAACACCGCGTCCCACTCCAGCCCCTTGGCGGCGTGGAAGGTCGCGAGCGTCACGCCCTCGGCGGCCGGCGCGTGCTGCTCGGCCGCGCGGCGGTCGAGGTCGGCGACGAAGGCCGCCAGGTCGCCTCCCTGCTCGCGCGCCAGCTCCTCGGCCTGGGTGACGAGCGCCTGCCACGACTCCCACCGGTCGCGCACCTGGCCACGGGCGGTCGGCGGGGTCGGCGTCCAGCCCATGCCGCCGAGGACGCCCCGCACGACGTCGAGCCACGGCTCGTCGGCCGCCTCGCCGGAACGAGCGGCACCGCGCAACCGCACGACGGCCTCCCGCACCTCGGGCCGGTCGAAGAACCGCGCCGCGCCGCGCACGACGTAGGGCACCTCCCGGTCGCTGAGCGCGTCCTCGAAGCTCTCCGACTGGGCGTTGATGCGGAACAGCACCGCGATCTCGGCGTACGGCGTGCCCTTGCGGTGCAGCGCGGCCACCTGGTCGGCGACGTAGGCGGCCTCGGCGACCTCGTCGGAGTGCCCGACGAAGCGCACCGCCGGGCCGGCCTGCTGCTGCGACCGCAGCTCGACCCCGGCGCTGCGGCTGCCGGCGAGCAGGCCGTTGGCGGCGGTCACCACCTGCGGGGTGGAGCGGTAGTTGCGCACCAGCTCGATCGACGTGGTGCCGGGGTGGTGCCGGGCGAAGTCGAGCAGGTAGGTCGCGTCGGCACCGGCGAAGGAGTAGATCGTCTGGGCCGGGTCGCCGACCACGCACAGCTCATCGCGGCCGCCGAGCCACAGGTCGAGCAGCGCCGACTGCAGCGGCGAGACGTCCTGGAACTCGTCGACGACGAACCACTTGTACTGCCGCCGCACCTGCGCCGCCACCCGCTCGTCGGAGGCGAGGACGCCGGCGGTCAGGGAGCAGCACGTCCTCCATGTCCATCCGGCCCTGGTCGCGCTTGACCTCCTCGTAGGCGGCGAAGACCTTGCCGACCGTGTCGGGTGCCTGGTCGCCCACGGTCCGGCCGCGTCGCACGGCATGGACGGCGTAGTCGTCGGGACCGACGTTGCTGACCTTGGCCCACTCGATCTCGGAGGCGAGGTCACGCAGCAGCGCCTGGTCGGCCGAGAGCCCGAGCCGCCGGGTCGCCAGCGCCAGCATGCCGAGCTTGGACTCGGTCAGCTGCGGAAGCTCGGTGCCGTGCACGTGCGGCCAGAAGTAGCGCAGCTGGCGCAGCGCGGCGCTGTGGAACGTGCGGGCCTGGACGCCCGGGGCGCCGAGCCGGCGCAGCCGCTGCCGCAGCTCGCCGGCGGCCCGGGTCGTGAACGTGACCGCCAGCACCTCCGTCGGCGCGTAGACCCCGGTGAGCACGCCGTGGGCGATCCGGTGGGTGATCGCCCGGGTCTTGCCGGTGCCGGCGCCGGCGAGCACCCGTACCGGACCGCGCAGGGCCTCGGCGACCTGTCGCTGCTCGGGGTCGAGGGCGCCCAGCAGCGCCTCGACGCGGGACCCGTCGGTGCTCACGGCTGGAACAACTCCTTGGCGGATGGGGTTGGATCGGTGACAGTCCGTGACCCTAGACGGCGGAGGCGACACACCCGATGAGCTCCTTCACGATGTACACCACGACCTGGTGCGGCTACTGCCGTCGGCTCAAGAGCCAGCTCGACCGTGAGGGCATCGAGTTCGACATCGTCGACATCGAGCAGCAGCCGGAGGCCGCTGCGATCGTGGAGTCCGCCAACGACGGCAACCAGACCGTGCCGACCCTCGTCTACAGCGACGGCACTGCGATGACCAACCCGTCCCTCGCGCAGGTCAAGGAGAAGCTCGCCGCGCTCGCGGGGTGACCGGCTCCTCACCAGCTGCCCGGCAGCGGGCCGCCGTACCAGTGCTCGACGAGTGACCGGCTGATCGAGACCCCGCCGGGCAGCACCAGCGTGCCCGCCTCCGCCTGGGCGCGCATCTCGTCGCGGGTGAACCAGCGCGCGTCCTCGACGTCGTCGTCCTGCAGCACGATCTCCTCGGTCAGCGCCCGCCCGTGGAAGCCGAGCATCAGGCTGCTCGGCATGGGCCACGGCTGGTTGCCGAAGTAGGTGACCTCGCCGACCACCACGCCGGTCTCCTCGGCCACCTCGCGGCGGACCGCGTCCTCGAGGGTCTCGCCCGGCTCGCAGAACCCGGCGAGGGTGGAGAACCGGCCCTCCGGCCAGCGCGGGTGGCGCCCGAGCAGGCACCGCTCCTCGGCGCTGCTCGGCTCCCCCGCCGCCACCAGCATGATCACCGCGGGGTCGCTGCGCGGGAACTGCGGACGTCCGCAGCCGGTGCAGACGAGCTCGTGCCCGGCCGCGCGCGGCTCCAGGCTCCCTCCGCAGCGCGGGCAGTGCCGGGTCGCCCAGTGCCACTCGGCGAGCCCCAGCGCGTGCAGCACCAGCGGCGCGAGACCGGAGCCGACGAGGTGCGGCAGGGGCGCCGCGCAGCGGCACCCAGCCGTCGGGGTCGGCGGCCGCGACGTCCGGTCCGACGACCACCGCCCACCACGTCGTCCCGTCGCGCTCGCCGAGGAGCAGCCGCAGGCCGTCCGGCGCCTCGGCCGTCGGGAGCCAGGTGAGGCCCTGCTCCCCCGGCCGCACCCGCGTGCCCGCGACCACCAGCACCCGGCTCGTCGGGTCCGCCCACCGCTCGGCCAGCCACGCCTCGTCGGTGCGGAGCAGGCCGAGCCGGTCGTGGGGGTCGCGCGCGAGGTCGAGGTGCGGGTAGGCCACGGGTCCACGGTAGGGGCACGCACGTCCCGGTTGACGGCGCCCCACCTTTCTGTTGAGAATGATTCTCATGTTCAGAACAACCACCGCCATGCTGCTCACCGCCTCGCTCTCGCTCGCCGCCTGCGGCAGCGAGGACGCCGCACCCGCGGCCGGGCCCTCCCCTGCGCGGACCTCCGCTGCCCCGCCCGCCACCGAGGTCGACCACCCGCAGCCGCGGGTGGCGGTGACCTACGACGGCGGTGTCCTCGTGCTCGACGCGACCTCCGGCGAGCTGCTCCTCGACCAGCCGGTCGACGGCTTCCCTCCGGCTCAGCCCGGCCGGCGACGACCGGCACGCGTTCCTCAGCCGCGCCGGTGGCTTCACGGCGCTCGACCTCGGCAGCTGGACCGACGACCACGGCGACCACGGGCACTCCTGGACCACCGAGCCGCGGCTCACACCGTTCACCGTCCCGGCCGAGGAGCCCGGGCACGTGGTGGCCCACCACGGCCGCACCACGCTGTTCGACGACGGCACCGGCACCGTCACGGCGCTCGACCCCGCCGACCTGGCCGACCTGGCCGACCTGGCCGAGCTCGACGAGGCGGAGCCGACGCTGGACACCTGGCGGCTCGACGAGCCGCACCACGGGGTCGCGGTGCAGGACGGCCACGGCAACCTGGTGCACACGGTGGGCGACGAGGAGGCCCGCAGCGGCATCCGGGTGGCGACGGCCGCCGGCAACGAGCTGGCCGCCTCCGACGACTGCCCCGGCGTGCACGGGGAGGCGTTCGCGGGCGACGTCGCCGTGTTCGGCTGCGAGGACGGCGTCCTGGTGGTGCGCGGCAGGGAGATCACCAAGGTCGAGGCGCCCGACCGCTACGGGCGGATCGGCAACCAGGCCGGCCACGAGACGTCGCCGTACGTCCTCGGCGACTACAAGACCGACCCCGACGCCGAGCTGGAGCGGCCGACCCGGGTGTCGGTCATCGACACCCGCGACGCGTCGCTGCGGCTGGTCGACCTCCCCGCCAGCTACAGCTTCCGCTCGCTCGGCCGCACGCCCTCCGGCGACGGCCTGGTGCTCGGCACCGACGGCCGGCTGCACCGGGTCGACGCCGAGGGCGGCCGGGTGGCCGCGTCGCTGCCGGTCACGGCGCCGTGGCGGGAACCGCTCGACTGGCAGCAGCCGCGGCCCACGTTGCAGGTCGCCGGCACGACCGCCTACGTCACCGCGCCGGCCACCCGGGAGGTGCACGTCGTCGACCTCGCCCGGTTCGAGGTCACCGCGTCCCTCGACCTCCCGGAGAAGCCCAACGAGCTGCTCGCGGTCACCGGCTGAGACCCGCCGCTTCCGGATCCGCTGGCTCCACGGTCGCCGCCGTCCCCGGATCCACCATGGTCCCTCCACGATCCCTCCACGTGGCCGCCAAGCACGGCGGCCGGAGCCCGCGGACGCTGGGTCCATGGCCTCCCACCCCAGCCGACCGGTCGACCGACCGGACAAACGACCGGACAAACGACCGGGCAACGCGCACCGTCCGGCACCCGCCGCCCACGACGTCGTCGTCGTGGGCGGCCGGTGCGCCGGCTCGGCCGTGGCGCGACTGCTGGCGGCCCGCGGCCACGACGTGGTCGTGCTGGAGCGCGCCCCGCTCCCCAGCGACACGCTGTCCACCCACAACCTCGCCCGCGGCGGTGTCGTGCAGCTCGCGCGGTGGGGCCTGCTCGCCGGCGTCCTCGCCGACGGGGCGCCGGCGGTCCGGCAGGTGCGGTTCGCCGCCGGCGGCTCCACGGTCGTCCGGCCGGTGAAGGACCGCGCCGGTGTCGACCTGCTCCTCGCCCCCCGCCGTGCCCGCCTCGACCTGCTGCTCGTCCGGGCCGCCGCGGACGCCGGAGCGCAGGTGCGCACCGGCGTCGCCGTGACCGGCCTGCTCCGCGACGGACGCGGACGGGTCGGCGGCGTCACGGCACGCACCCGCGACGGCCGCGTCGAGGAGCTGCGGGCACGGTACGTCGTCGGCGCCGACGGCGTCCGCTCGCTCACCGCGGCCGCGGTGCAGGCGCCGACGGTGCGCGCCTTCGACCACCACGCCTCGACCTACTACGCGTACGTCGGCGGCGTGCCCTGGCCGGCCCTGGAGTTCCACGTCGGCCCCCGCGCCTACGCCGGCGCCTTCCCGACCCACGACGGCCTCGCGTGCGTCTGGCTGTGCCGCCCGACGTCGCTCACCGGCGCGCTCCGGCACGCGGGGCGGACGCGGCCCGCCGCCTTCGTCCGGGCGCTCGACGAGCTGGCGCCCGACCTCGGCGCCCGGGTCCGGGCCGGCCGGCTGCACGGACCGGTCCGTGGCTGGGACTCCCCGCCCAACCGGGTCCGCCGCGCCCACGGCCCCGGCTGGTCACTGGTCGGCGACGCCGGCTACTACCGCGACCCGGTCACCGGCCAGGGCATGACCGACGCGTTCCGCGACGCCGAGCTGCTGGCCGACGCCCTCGACCGCGTCCTCACCGGCACGGACGCCGAGGCCGCCGCGCTCGCGGCGTACGAGCGCGAGCGCGACGCCGCGCTCGCGGAGACGCTCCGGCTGACCGAGCAGATGACCCGCTTCCCCGAACCCGACCGCTTCACCGAGCTCGCCATCGAGCTGGGCGAGGCCGTCGACCGCGAGGCACTACGGCTGGCCTCGCAACCCACCCCGAACGGGGTGGTCCCACCACTGATGACAGGAGCAGCACGATGACCACCGAAGCCCCCGCCTCCCGCGCCCTCAACGGCGTCGACACCGACGGTCTCTTCGCGACGATCGGCGTGGTGCGCGACGACCCCGGGCTGGCCCGGTTCCAGTTCCGCGCCCGCACCCGGTGGCTGTCCGGCACCCACAACCGCACGACCATCGACGACTTCCACGGGGCCGGAGCGGAGCACACCCGGTCCGCCCCCTTCGAGGTCGACGCCGACCACCCGACGGTGCTGGTCGGGCAGGACCACGCCCCGACGCCGGCCGAGCACCTGCTCCAGGCGCTTGCCGCGTGCCTCACCAGCGGGCTCGCCAACATCGCCGCCGCCCGCGGGATCCGTCTCGACGAGGTCACCGCGCGGGTCGAGGGGGACATCGACCTGCGGGGCATCCTCGGGCTCGACGAGTCCGTGCGCAACGGGTTCGAGGGCGTCCGGGTCACCTTCCACGTCGCCGGCGACGGCACGGCCGAGCAGCTGGCGGGCCTGGTCGAGCAGTCGCGGCAGCGGTCGGCCGTCTACGACGTCGTGACCCGCGGCATCCCGGTGACGATCGCGGTGGCGACCGCCTGAGCCCGCCGCAGGAACGGGATGGCAGGACCTCGCCGGCGGTGCCACCATGGCCGGGTGGTCCTGCTGCTCGAGGGCTCGGTCGAGCTCGACGAGCCCCGCCTCGAGCTGCGGCGCGACGGCGAGGTGGTCCCGCTCGAGCCGCAGGCCTTCGACGTCCTGGTCCACCTCGTGCGCCACCGCGACCGGGTGGTCACGAAGGAGGAGCTGATGGACGCCGTCTGGGGCGGCCGGTTCGTCACCGAGGCCGCCGTGACCAGCCGGATCAAGCAGGTACGCCGCGCGCTCGGCGACGACGGGCGCAGCCAACGCCTCGTGCGGACGCTCCACGGGCGCGGCTACCGGTTCACCGGCGACGTCCACGAGGCCGGCGACGTCGGCGCCGCACCCTCCCCGGCGCAGCCGGGCACCGGTCGCGGCGCACCGGTGCGGTACACGACGAGCGACGGTCTCCACATCGCCTACCAGGTCACCGGCGGCGGCCCCCGCGACATCGTGCTGATCCCCGGCTTCGTCTCCCACCTCGACCTCGACTGGGACGACCCGCGCCACGCCCGCTTCCTCGACCGGTTGGGCACGATGGGCCGGCTGCTCCGCTTCGACAAGCGCGGCACGGGGATGTCGGACCGGCCGGCCGGGGTCCCGGCGCTGGAGACGCGGGTGCACGACGTGCTCGCGGTGATGGACGCCGTCGGGTCCGAGCGGGCGGTGCTCGTCGGCTACTCCGAGGGCGGGCCGATGGCGCTGCTGATGGCCGCCACGCACCCCGAGCGGGTGTCGGCACTGGTGCTCTACGGCAGCTATGCCAAGCGGACCCGGGCCCCCGACTACCCGTGGGGACAGAGCGACGAGGAGCGCGCGGCGTACACCTCCGAGCTGGTGCGCCGCTGGGACTGGGCGGCCGACCTGCGGCTGCGGGTGCGCTCGGGCGACGACGCGATGGCCCGCTGGTGGAACCGCCGGATGTCGGCGGCGGCGACGCCGACGACCGTCCGCGCCCTGATGGACATGAACGCCGCGGTCGACGTGCGTGGGGTGCTGGCGTCGGTGTCGGTGCCGACGCTGGTGGTGCACCGCACGGAGGACCCGCTGTTCTCGGTCGCCGAGGCGCGCTACCTGGCCGACCGGATCCCCGGCGCCCGACTCGTGCTGCTCGACGGTGCCGACCACTTCGTCGCCGGCGACCCCGACCAGATCCTCGACGTCGTCGAGCCGTTCGTCGCCGCGGTCCCGGAGCCCACGCCGCACCGGTCGCTGGCGGCGGTGACCGCGGTCGCAGGCCCGGTCGCCACGAGCGTCACGGCGGTCCTCGTGGCCGCCGGCGGGCGGGAGCGGCCGGTGGCGGAGGGCGGCCGGGTGGTGCTTCTTCGACGGGCCGGCGACCGCGGTCGCCGCCGGCACCGCGGCCCTGCGACGCCACCCCGGGTGCGCCCTCGGCCTCTCGGTCGCCGACGTGCCGCTCACCGGGCCGGTCGGCGGCCCGACCGTCACGGCGGCCGCGGAGCTCGCGGCCCGCGCCGAGCCGGGACACGTGCTGCTCTCGGGCACGGCGGTCGCCCTCCTCGCCGACGCCGGCATCGCGTTCGAGACGGCGCCGGGCGGCGCCGCCGAGCGCGTCGTCGCGGCCACCTGACCCCGCTCCGCGCGCCCCGGTCGTTCACGGACGTGGCAGCAGCCGCTCGAGCTCCGGCCGGTCGGGCAGGTCGTCGTGGACGACCAGGTCGCCCGTGCGGACGTAGTAGAACCCCGCCCGCACCCGGTCGACCGGCAGCCCGTGGAGCTCGGCCCACGCCAGTCGGTAGAGCGCGAGCTGGAGGGTGTCGGCCGTCTGCCGGGCGCTGGTCTTCCAGTCGACGACGAGGACGGAGCCGTCGGGCTCGGCGTAGACCGCGTCGATCCGTCCCCGCACCACCTGCCCGCCGAGCACCACCGCGAACGGCGCCTCGACCGCCGCGGGCACCCGGCTGCCGAACGGGCCGGCCTCGAACGTCGCGATCAGCTCCGCGAGGTCGGCCTCGTCCTCGATGCCGGCGTCGGCCCGGCCGGCCAGCTCGTCGGGGTCGAACAGCCCCTGCTGGCCGAACCGCGCCTCGACCCAGGCGTGGAAGCGGGTGCCGAACCGGGCCGCCGGGGCGGGCGGTCGCGGCATCGGGCGCACCAGGTCGGCCGCGAAGCCCTGGGGGTCGTCGCGGAGCCGGGCGAGCGCCGTGGCCGACAGCGTGCTCGGCAGCGGGACCACCACCTCGGTCGCGCGCTCGCGGCGGGCCTCGGCCAGCAGCCGCTCGATCTCGTCGTCCCAGGCGGCCACGCGCGCCGCGTCGACGAGGTCGAGCTCGGGGTCAGGCACGGTCGGGTCGGCCGCGCGCACCAGGGCCGCGGCCTCGGCCCGGCGGGCCGCCTCGGCGCCCTGTCCCTCCACTGGGCCCTCCGCCGGCCAGGGGCGCGAGCCGTCGATCTCGGCGACCGGGTTGGGAGCGTCCTTCTCGGGCTTGTCGCGCCACTCCACCGGTTCGCCCCAGGCGTCGCAGAGGTCGCGCAGCTGCTCCTGGAACGTCGACGGTCCGTAGGGGGTCTTGCGGGTCCCCCACAGGAACGACGTCACCCACAACGTGTGCTCGGGCCGGGTGAAGGCGACGTAGCCCAGCCGCAGCTCCTCCTCGGCCTCGTGGTCGCGGTTGGCCTTGCGGTAGGCGTCGAGCGCCGCTCGGTCGTGGCCCTGCAGCGCCGGCAGGTCGGCGGCGTCGCCGCGCAGCGGTGCCGGCAGCACGCACGGGGAGGAGGTCCACAGCGTCCGGCCCTGCGTGCTGGGGGAACCGGCCCTCCGCGACGCCGACGCAGAACACCGTGTGCCACTCCAGGCCCTTCGAGCGGTGCACGGTCAGCAGCTTGACCGAGTCGGCCTCCGACGGCGTCGCGACCTCCAGCCCGTTGCCGGCCTCGTCCTCGGCCGTGAGCCACGCGACCAGGGCCGGGAGCGTGACGTCGCCGTCGACCGCCTGGAAGTCGGCGACCGCCTTGACGAACAGGTCGAGGTTGTCGCGCCGGGCGGCCGCGGCCGGGCTCACCGACGCCGCGAGCTCCACCTCCACGCCGGTGACGTCGATGATCCGGCGGACCAGGTCGAGCAGCGGCTCGCCGGTCGCGCTGCGCAGCAGCCGCAGCTCGTCACGCAGCAGCGCGAAGCGCTCGCGCGCCTCGGCTGAGTAGTCGGCGTCGCCCGGGTCGGCCAGGGCGTCGTCGAGGCACGGGATCTCGGCGGGGTCGATGCCGTCGGCGATCCCGACGAGCTGGTCGTGCAGGGTCGCGGCGGAGACGTCGCGGCCCCGTCGGCCGGCGAGCTCGAACGCCCGCTCCGCCAGCAGCTTGAGGTCGCGCGGGCCGATCGCCCAGCGCGGGCCCGCGAGCAGGGTGAGCAGCGACGCGTTGTCGGTGACGTCGTGGACCAGCTTGAGGGTCGCGACGACCGCCGCGACCTCCGGCAGCCGCACCAGCCCGGACAGCCCCACGATCTCGACCGGGACACCGGCACCCGTCAGCGCGTCGAACACCGCCTCGCCGTGCTGGTTGTCGCGGCTCAGCACCGCGATCCGCGACCACGGCACGCCCCGGTCGTGCGTCGCCGTCACCTCCTCGGCCAGCCAGGCGAGCTCGTCGAGGTGGGTCTCGAACACCTTGACCCCGACCGATCCCGGCTCCGGCTTGCCGTACTCGAGCCGCGCGACCTTGTCGCCGTACTTCTCCATCAGCGGGGCGGCCAGCTGGTTGGCGACGTCGAGGATGCGCGTCGCCGAGCGGCGGTTGACGGTGAGCGGCAGCACGGGCACCGCCCCGTCGCGGGCGGGGAACACCTCGGGGAAGTTGACGATGTTGGAGACCGAGGCCCCGCGCCAGCCGTAGATCGCCTGGTTGGGGTCGCCGACGGCCATCACCGGGTGGCCGCCGCCGAACAGCCGGGCGAGCATCGTCGCCTGGGCGACCGAGGTGTCCTGGTACTCGTCGAGGAGCACCACCTTGAAGCGCTCGCGCTCGACCGCGCCCACGTCGGGCTGCTCCGCGGCCAGGCGCGCCGCGAGCGCGATCTGGTCGCTGAAGTCCATCAGCCCCAGGTCGGCCTTGAGCCGACGGTACGACGCGACGAGGCCCATCAGCTCGCCACGCCGGTCGATCACGTCGATCGCCTTCTGCGGCGCCTGCAGGTAGGTCTTGCGCGCCTTGCCGGCGAGCTCGGCCTCGTGGGCGCGCTCGAACGCCCGCCGCTCGGCAGCGTCGAGCTCGCGCACCTGGGCGGGCGTGACCAGGTGCTCGCTCATCGCGCCGTCGAGCGCGAGCAGGTTCTGGATCACCGTCGGCGGGTGGTCGGAGAGCTTCTCGACCGGCCCCTCGTAGCGGTCGACGGCCCGGGCCCCGAGCTGGTAGCGCGCGGCGTCGGTGATCACCCGGGTGTCGGGCTCGTGCCCGATGCGCAGGCCGTGGTCGGTGAGGAGGTTGGCGGCATAGGCGTTGTAGGTGGCGACCGTCGGCTCGAGCACCTCCTCGTCGTCGGGCCCGGCCTGAGGTCGAGCGCGCCGGCGGCGGTGAGCGCGTCGCGGATCCGCTGGCGCAGCTCGGCGGCCGCCTTGGTGGTGAAGGTGAGGCCGAGGACCTCCTCCGGGCGCACCTGACCGGTGAGCACGAGGTAGACGACGCGGGCGGCCATCAGCGTGGTCTTGCCGGAGCCCGCACCCGCGATGACGACCACCGGCGAGAGCGGCGCCGTGATCGCCCGCCACTGCTCCTCGCTCGGCGGGGAACTTCGCCCGCATCGCCCGCTGCAGGTCGGCAGGACCGTTGATGCCGCCCGTGACGACGGCCGGTGCGGCGGTCACTGCACCACCACCGATCCGGCGCTGCGCGCCGGGCACAGGGCGAGGAAGCCGCACCCGCGGCAGTGGTCGCCCGGGATCGCGGGGAACTGCTCCTCGCGCAGCAGCCGCGCCGTCGCGGCGATCCGCTCCCCGCAACGCGCGACGCTGCTCGCCGTCGCCGGCGTGGGGCTCCTGCGGCTGCACGGTGACCGCGGCGGAACCGTCCTCGAGCCCGAGCTGCACCAGCTCGGCACCCCCGCGACCAACCCGGTGAGCTCCTCGTCGGGACGGTCGAGGGCGCCGGCGTCGACGGCGTACTGGTAGAGCGCCAACTGCACGTGGGCCCGCACGGCGGGACCGCTCGGGGGCGGTGCGGCCGGTCTTGAGGTCGACGACCACGACCCGGCCGTCGCCGTCGAGCTCGACCCGGTCGGCGTAGCCGTGGATCCGGACCTGGCTGCCGTCGTCCATCGCCACGACCGTGGAGAACCGCGCCTCGGTCGCGAGCAGTCGGCGCGGGTTGCCGGCGTGCCAGGCGAGGTACCGCGCCAGCGCCGCGCGGACCCGGGCGTGCTCGCGCTGCTTGGACCAGGGCGTGCGGAAGTCGAGCCGGTCCCACACCGCGTCGACCTCGGCCATCAGCAGGTCGAGGTCGGCCGGTGCGCTGCCGTCGGCGACCCGCTCGGCGAGGGCGTGGACGATCTGCCCGAGGTTGGCCGACTGGGGCGCGCGCACCCGGCCACCGGCCTCGTCCTCGAGGAACCACCGGGTCGGGGCAGACCGCGATCGCGTCGAGCACGCTCGCCGACACCGGCACCGGCTGGTCGGCCTCGCGGATCGGCCGGACGGACCGGCTCGCGGCGCGGGTGCCCCACCACGTGGCGGGGTCGGCTGCCGGCACCAGCTGCCGCTCGCCCGCGCCGGTGGCCGTGGCCAGGCGGGCGAGCCGGCGGGCCGCTGCCTCGCGCAGCGCCGCGGGCGCGGCGGGGTCGGCGGCGGTGCGTCGCAGGTCGGCGACCAGGCCGCCCATCGACAGCGGCCGCGGCGGACGGCCGACGACGTGCTGGATCTGGTCGGTCGTCGGCACCAGCTCCTCGAGGAAGCGGGAGGGCTGCTCGCCCTCGTCGTCGGGTGACCGGACGGCGGTCACCACCAGCCGCTCGCGGGCGCGGGTGCAGGCGACGTAGAAGAGCCGGCGCTCCTCGGCGAGCAGCTCGCGGGCGGTCACGGGCGGGACCAGCGTCGCCTCGCCGGTCGCGGTCGGGGGCCCGATCCGGTCGGCCTGCAGCAGCGTCGTGCGGCGGCGCAGGTCGGGCCAGGCGCCGTCCTGGACGTGCGCCACGACGACCAGCCGCCACTCCAGCCCCTTGCTGCGGTGGGCGGTGAGGAGGCGGACCGCCGCCCCGCGGGCGCCGCGGTCGGCGAGGGTGTCGGCGGGGATCTCCTGCTGGACCAGGCTCTCGAGGAACGCCGCCACCCCGAGGTGCTCGCGGCGCTCACCAGCCCGCACCGCCACGTCGAAGAGGGCGCAGACCGAGTCGAGGTCGCGGTGGGCGCGCCGGGCGGCGGCCCCGCCGGTGTCGACCGCGCGCCGCAGCCGCTGCGGCCACGACGTGCCCGCCCAGAGGGTCCACAGCAGCTCCTCGGCGTCGGCGCCTGCCTCGAGCTCGGCGCGGGCCCGGGCCAGCAGCGCCGCGAGCCCGCGGGCCCGGTCGACCTCGGCGCCCTCGAGCCCGTCGAGATGACCGGCGTCGACGACGGCCAGCCGTACCAGCTCGCGGGACGTGCGCGGCGTGGCGCCGCTCGCCTGCGCGGCGTCCTTCTCGCGCGCCCGCAGCTGCCGCGCCAGGCGGCGTACGTCGCCGGCGTCGAGGCCGCCCAGCGGCCCCGTCAGCAACGCCTCCGCCCGGCCCGGGTCGACGTAGCCGACGTGGTCGTGGTCGGTGACGTCGAGGTGGACCACGGCGCGCAGCGCGTCGAGCAGCGGCAGCACGGCCGGGTCGCGCACCAGCGGCACCTCGTCGCTGGCCACCTCGACCGGCACGCCCGCCGCACCGAGCGCCCGGCGCAGCGGCGGGATGTGGTTGCGGCCCGACCGGACGAGCACCGCCATCTCGTCCCACGCGACGCCGTCCTCGAGGTGGGCCCGGCGGAGCAGGTCGGCGAGGTGGTCGGCCTCGGCCCGCTCGGTGTCGAACGTCGTCACCCGCACCGAGCCGTCGCCGTGGGCGCCGCGCTCGGCGACGGGCGCGAGGAACGCCTCGCGAGCAGCCTCGTCGATCGTGCCGGGCAGGCCGATGCGACGGGCGACCCGCTGGGCGGCGACGAGGATGCGCGGGCCGAAGCGCCGCGTGGTGCGCAGCGCCACCACGTCGGCGGGCGTGCCGTCGGGGCGCGGGAACCGGGTGGGGAACTCGAGGATCCCCCGCACGTCCGCGCCGCGGAAGCCGTAGATCGACTGGTGCGGGTCGCCGACCACGACCAGCTCCTGCGCCCCGCGGGTGATCGCCCGCAGGAGCGCGACCTGCCCCGGATCGGTGTCCTGGTACTCGTCGACGAACACGTGCTGGTAGCGGCCGAGCAGCTCGTCGCGGTTGACCTCCGCCTCGATCTGCGCCCGCCGGATCAGGTCGGCGTAGTCGGTCGCACCCTGGCTGTCGAGGGAGTCGAGGTACTGCTCGAGGAACAGGCCCGCGGCGACCATCTCGTCGATGCCCTCGGCGACGCCGAGCGCGTGCAGCGCGTGGCCGTCGAGCCCCTTCTCGCGGGCGCGGGCCAGCACGGCGTGCACCTCCCGCGCGAAGCCGCGGGTGCCGAGGGCGCGGTGCAGCCGCTCGGGCCAGCGCACCGACTCGGGGTGGTCGGTGAGCAGCTCGCGCAGCACGACGTCCTGCTCGGGGGCCGACAGCAGCCGCAGCGGGCCCTCGTAGAGCTCCGCGGGCGCGAACCGGCGCACCAGCGAGTAGGCGAAGGAGTGGAACGTCGAGCTGAGCTGGGTGCCGGTCGTGCGCCCCAGCCGCGCCGTCACCCGGTCCCGGAGCTGCTCGGCGGCCTTGCGGGAGAACGTGAGCGCCAGCACCGAGTCGGGCGCCGCGCCCCGCCGCTCGACCCGGTCGACGATCGCCTCGACCAGGGTCGTCGTCTTGCCGGTGCCCGGCCCGGCGAGGACCAGCAGCGGCCCGCCCGGGTGGTCGACGACGCGGCGCTGGTGCTCGTCGAGCGCCGGCGGCGGCGTGGCCGGCGCCGGCGCGGCGAGCCGGTAGGTCGTCGCGGTGGTGGCGGTCGTGGGCGTCATGGCGCGGCCCACTCAACCATCCGCCCCCCGACGCAACGGCGACGGGTGGCGCAGGGTCGCCCCCGGGGCGGGTCGCCGGGCGGGTCGGCCCGGGCGGGTCAGCCGGGGCGGCGCTCCTCGGCCGACCGGTCGGCGGGCTCGAGGCGCGGGTCGCAGAGGAGGTACTGGCCGAGCAGCCCGGGCCGCTTGCGCGACACGCGGGGCGTCGCCGGGAGCGGGCGGCCCTCGGCGTGGTCCCACGCGCGGTCGGTGCGGCGTACGACGCGGCGCGCGAGCGAGCCGAGCACGCCGGCGTGCGGCAGGTAGGGGGTGCGGCCGGGTCGGCTCGGCCGGCTCGACCTCCCGCAGCCGCGCGGCGAGGCCGTCGAGCGCCTCGTCGTCGAGCACGTCGGTGAGCCGGGCGACGACCTCCTCCTCGGTCCGGCGGCAATCGCCGAGCGCCTCCGCGACCTCCGCCCACACCGTGGACCACGGGAACCGCTTCTCGTACGTCGAGCCGTACTCGTGCGCCTTGACGTGCGCGAGCACGATCTCCAGCCGGTGCGCGGCGTCGCAGTAGGCACGGGCGACCTGCCGGTCGGAGCCGCGGCCGCGGCGGACGGGCGGCAGCAGCACCTCGGTGACGGCGTGGACGTGCCGGCTGGCGGCCGTGACGAGCTCGTCGATGGGTGCGTAGCCGCGGGGCGGGCTCCCGACCGCGTCCGAACCGCCGGGCGACCCCCAGCCCTCCGTCAGGACGTCGAGCCGCTCGGCCAGCTCGTCGTGCGTGTGCCGCACGGTGTCGGCCAGGTTCGCGGTGCTGCCCATCGGACTCACCTCGCACGCGTGGGTTGCTCCCTCCATCGTGCGCCGCGGGCGGCGCCTTCACAAGACGGTGGCGGGGCGGCTTCCGCGAAAGGCTGGAGGGCGCTGCGGCTCCTCGTGCTGGTCAGTCGTCGAGGACGGGCCGGTCGTTGTAGACCTCGGCCGGCTCCTGGCCGCTGAGCTCCTGGATCGCCGTCATGATCCGGTCGGTGAGGTCGCGCCGTGCCCGCCCCGGCGGGACGCCGTCGTACTCGTCGGCGACGGTGATCGGCGGCCCGAACGACACCCGCACCTTCGCCAGCCGCGGCATCCGGGAGCCGATCGGCTGGAGCCGCTCGGTCCCCACCAGGCCGACCGGGACGACCGGCGCCCCGGACGTCAGCGCCAGGTGCGCGACCCCGGTGCGGCCCCGGTAGAGGCGGCCGTCGCGCGACCGGGTGCCCTCGGGGTAGATGCCGAACGCCTCTCCCCTGCCGAGCACACCCAGCGCGGTGTCGAGCGACGCCATCGCCGCGGCCGAGTCGTCACGGTCGACCGGCAGCATCCCGAGCCCCCCGAACCACGCGCGCGACACCGCACCCCGCACCCCGGTGCCGGTGAAGTAGTCGGACTTGGCGAGGAACACCACCTTCCGCGGCACCACGATCGGGATCACCACCGAGTCGGCGAAGCTCAGGTGGTTGCTCGCCAGAATCACCGGCCCGCTCGCCGGCACGTGGTGCAGCCCGCGGATGACCGGCCGCCAGACCGCCTTCGCCAACGGCGGCACCACGGAGTGGAGCACGTGGTAGAGCACGGCGACGACGCTAGGGGTTACCGACGGGTCCGCCGAATGGCGTCCAGGGGGTGGGTCGCTGGGCGCTGGGAAGCGGGGCGGCTGGTCGGGTGCGCAGCGCGGGCGGCGGGTCGGCGGGGGTTGCGACCGACAGGGCAGCGACGGGAAGGAGTGGGCGGGGGTCGGGCGCCGCGGCCGATCACAGCGCCGTGGGAGGCCGGCCTGGTCGGGTGCGCAGCGCGGGCGACGGGTCGGCGGGGGTTGCGACCGACAGGGCAGCGACGGGAAGGAGTGGGCGGGGGTCGAACGCCGCGGCCGATCACAGCGCCGTGGGAGGCCAGCCTGGTCGGGTGCGCAGCGCGGGCGGCGGGTCGGCGAGGGTTGCGACCGACAGGGCAGCGACGGGGAGGCGTGAGCCCGGGGGCGGGCGCCGCGGCCGGTCACAGCGCCGTGGAGGGAGCTACCCGGGAGTTCGAGCGACTCCCTCGGTGCTGTGACCGGTGAGAGCGCCCGGGAAGCGACCGGAACTCCAGGGGAGCGACGATTGGTCACAAACCGCGACATGACAGGCAATCCTCGTGCGGTTTCTGACCAATCCAGGCCCGCTGGGGCCGGGCGCGGCGCCCGACCACCGCCGCCCCCCTCCCCGTCGCTGCCCTGTCGGTCGCGACCACCAGCGGCCCGCCACCGGCACGGCGAGTCCGAGGGGTCCGCGCCCGCCGGCACCCTCCGCGGCGCGCTCGCGCACCCGACCCCCGCCACCGAAGGCCGCCAGGCGACCCCGGCCCCCGCGGACCTCGACCGCGAGCGCGGCAGCGTTCCGTCCCCGCCACCGCCGGCCGCCAGGCGACCCCGGCCCCCGCGGACCTCGACCGCGAGCGCGGCAGCGTGTCGCACGCGGCGAAGCCGCACGGTGCGACGCCCGTGGGGCCGAGCCTGCGAGGCCCCGCGCGGCGAGCACCGTCTGCGACACGCTCGCGCCAAACAAAACAAGCGAAGGGCCCTTGTGAGTATGAGTCACAAGGGCCCTTCTGGTGACCGGTACTGGTGACGCTCCCGGTCGATCCGGCCGGCGGCCGGGATCCCACGAGCCTCGTCACCCGGCTCGTGCGGCGCGCGTTCCCGCGAGGGGATCGTCTGCCGTGTGGATCCTCGCCTTCCGGCTGATCCCGTCCTCCCGGAGGAGGACGTGGGAGAAGTTCTATGCCGTTCCGCGGCGGGGCGCAAGGGGTGGCGGCCAGGTTCTTGGGGCGATGTGGGCTTTCCGGCGTGTCGTCCACAACGGTCCCGGGCGGCGTCCACAGCCGGCGGGTGGTTCGTCCACAGGGTGTGGGCGCGGCTGTGGAGGACGGCTGGTTGAGTACGGGTACTCAGCGGTGCCGAGTAGGACCGCCGTGTGACGGGTCGGTCTTTCGTGGGGAGATGGTGGACATGCGTTATGCCGATCCGTCCTTGTGTCCTGGTTGCCGCTCGGACCTGCCGCACGGTGCAGCGACCTGCCCGACCTGTTCGCTGCCGGTCCGGCACCCGTTGGCGGTCGAGCTGTTCGCGACGTTGACCCGGGCGGACGTGCTCGTGGAACGGCTGCGCTCGGTCGCCCCGGCCGTGGGGCCGGCGCCCGCCGCACCCCTGCCGACCGCACCGCCCGCCGCGTCCCTGCCGCCCGCACCGCCGACCGCGCCGCCGGCGCCGGCGCCGTACGCCGCGGGGCTGGGCGTGGCGGCGGTGCCGCGGATCCTGCTCGGGCTGGGCGCCCTGTGCCTGCTGGTGGCGGCGGTGGTCTTCCTGGCGGTGTCGTGGTCGTGGCTCGGGGTTGGGGGGCGTACCGGCGTGCTGGTCTCGCTGACGGTGCTCGCGGCGGCGGCTGCGCTGGTGCTGCACCGGTTCGAGCTGCGCATCGCCGCGGAGTCGCTGAGCGTGGTCGCGCTCGGGCTGCTCGGGCTCGACCTGCTCGGCGCCGACGCGGCGGGCTGGTTCGGCGGCCTGTCGACCGGTGCGGTCGTCGGGGTGGCCGGCCTGACGACGGCCGTGGCCGGCACCGGGTTGGCGCTCCCCCGGCCCGCCGGCCGCCCTCGCCTGGTCGCGCCGCAGGTGGTCGCCGGGTTCGGCGCCCTCGTCGCCTGGGGCGGCTTCGCGGCGGAGACGTCCCACGACCTGGTGGCCGGCCACCTGATGGTGGTGGTTGCGGGCGCGGCCGCCGTCAGCTGCCGGCGGCCGCTGGTGGTGCAGGCGTGGGCGCTGGCCGGTGCCGCGGCCTGGGTCTGGGCGGCCACCGCGATGCTCGCGTTCTCGGTCGCGCTGTCCGACCCGACCCTCGGGACGATGTGGGGTGCGCAGGGCGCCGGGTGGTCGCTGCTGGTCTCCGCCGCCGCCCTGCTCGCGCCCGGCGCCGTGCTGCGGCACCGGGACCTGACCCTCGCCGCCGGGTCGCTGGCCGCGGTGCTCGTGACGACCGCGCTGAGCCTGCCGTGCGTGGACGAGCCGGTGGCCGTGCTCGGCCTGGTCGCCCCTCGCCGCGACCGCCGGGTGGACCCTGGCCCACTGGCTGCTGCCGCAGCCGCTGCGCACCGTCGCCATCGCTCCGGCCGCGGTCGGGTCGCTGCTGCTGCTCGGCCTGGCCGCGGTGACCGCGGTGGTGGCCGTCGCCCGGGTCGCGGCGACGGGGTGGGACCAGCCGCTCGACGTGCTGGTCGACGGCCCCGACCCGGTCACCGAGCCGCTGCTCACCGTGCCCTCGGCGCTGCTCCCGCTGCTGCTGGTGGCCCGGCTGTGGCCGCGACCCGCACGAGGCGGGCAGGGCGGTCGTGCCGCCTGGTGGGCGGCGGGCGGCGTGGTCGGCGGGCTCGCGGCGGTCGCGACCGCGGCGTCGTACGACGTGCCGCTGGTGGTCGTCGTCGCGGGGCTGCTGCTGGTCGCCGGTGCGGCACTCGCGTTCGGGCTGCTGTCCGGCGGTCGCCCGGAGACGGCGTTCGGGGCGGTCGGCCTGGCGGTCGCGATCGGTGCGGTGGCGGCCGGCCTGCCCAGCCTGGCCGTCCTCGCGGTCGCCGCGGCCGGCGCCCTCTCCCGTCGCCGCGGCGGCGCACGTGCTCGGCAGGGCCCGCGACCTGGCGTTCGCCGGCGGTCTGCTGCTGGCCCCGGCGGCGGCCCTGGTGGTGTGGAGCGCCGGTCCGGCCAGCGAGGTCGACGTCGCGCTCCTCGGCATACCCGCGCTGCTCGTCGTCGGGCTGCTGGTCGTCGTCCGCCCGCGGCTCGAGGTCGAGCTGCCCGCGGCCATCGTCGCGCCGGTCGCCGCGCTGCCCGCCGTGGCCGCGGCCGCCGACACCGGGTCCTCGCTCGCGCTGCACCTCACCGTCGCGGGCTGCCTGGTGGTGACGCACGCGCTGGTCCACCCCAGCCGTCGCGGCCTGACCTGGGCGGGCGCCGGCCTGTTCCTCCTCGCCAGCTGGGTGTGGCTGGGCGACGTCGGCATCACCGCGCCCGAGCCCTACACGCTGCCGCTCGCCGTGGGCCTGGTCGTCGTCGGCCTCGTGCGCCTCCGCCGGGACCCGCGGGCGACCACGACCGGCACGCTGGTCCCCGGTCTCCTGCTCGGCACCCTCCCTCGCTGGCGTGGGTGCTCGACGACCCGCTGACCGTCCGGGCGCTGGTGCTGGGCGCCGGGTGCCTGGCGCTGACGGTCGCCGGAGCCGCCCTCCGCTGGAGCGCACCGCTGGTGGTCGGGTCGGCGGTGGGTGCCGTGCTCGTGCTGCGTGAGATCGGGCCCTACGCCGGCGAGGTCCCGCAGTGGGTCTGGATCGGCCTCGCCGGGGCGCTGCTCACCACCGTGGGCATCACCTGGGAGCGGCGGCTGCTCGAGCTGCGGCGGGCGGTCGGGCTCCTCGGACGCCTGCGCTGACCGGGTCGGACGACCTGCTAGAAAGACGCCCATGGCAACCACGGCCCTCGGCGGCAACCCCGTGTCCACGCTCGGCGACCTCCCCGCGGTCGGCTCCCCGGCCCCCGCGTTCGAGCTGGTCGGCTCCGACTTCAGCACGGTCACCCTCCCGGAGGGCACCCGCGTGGTGCTCAACATCTTCCCGAGCATCGACACCGGCGTCTGTGCCGAGAGCGTCCGCCGGTTCAACAAGCTGGCTGCCGGTCTCGACGGCACCCGCGTGATCTGCGTGTCGCACGACCTCCCGATGGCCCAGGCCCGCTTCTGCGGCGCGGAGGGCATCGAGGACGTGACGGTCGCCTCGGCGTTCCGGTCGACGTTCGGCGAGGACTACGGCGTCCGGATGGTCGACGGGAAGTTCGAGGGGCTGCTGGCCCGCTCGGTGGTCGTCGTCGACGCCGACGGCACGGTGCTGCACACCGAGCTGGTCCCCGAGATCGCCACCGAGCCCGACTACGACGCCGCGGTCGCGGCGCTGCGCTGACCTGCGCTGACCTGCGCTGACCTGCGCTGACCTGCGCTGACCTGCGCTGACGGAGCCACCGGGAGGTCCCGGCCGGCGGGTGCGAGGTCACCCGCCGGGGTGCCAGTACGCCTGCGGCAGGTCGACCGCGCCGGAGCGGCGCAGCGGCGTGCCCTCCTCGAGGTAGCGCGCCCGCGCCTCCCTCGCCGTGGCTGGGCGGCAGCGTGCCGTCGGCCCGCACCACCCGCCACCACGGCACCGGCCCGCCGTGCCGTGACATCACCGACCCCACCCGGCGGGGGCCGCCGCCGACCACGTCGGCGATGCCGCCGTAGGTCGTCACCCGGCCGCGCGGGATCCGCTCCACGATCGACAGCACCTGCTCGACGTAGTCCTCCTGGTCCGGCCGCACCGGTCCATCGTGCCGCGCGCCCGCGCCCAGCGGGCGGAGGAACGCCGAGGGCCCCGTCGCCGTGCGACGGGGCCCTCGGGTGCTCCCCTCGGTGCGGTGGAACGCTCCATCGATCCAGGAGTGGCCCCGCGTGGTTCTCGGGTCACGCGCGACCTCACCGCTGTCAACGACAGCAGCAGGCCGCGGTTACGCCGCGAGCGTCAGTACGCCGGCTGGCTGGGGTCGATCTGGTTGACCCAGGCCACCACGCCGCCGCCCACGTGGACGGCGTCGTCGTAGCCGGCGCCCTTGACGACCGCCAGCGCCTCGGCCGAGCGCACCCCGCTCTTGCAGTGCAGCACGACCTGCTTGCCCGAGTCGACGGCGGGCAGCTGCGCGAGCGCGTTGCCGTTGAGGAACTCGCCCTTGGGGATGAGCACCGAGCCGGGGATCTTGTTGATCTCGAACTCGTTGGGCTCACGAACGTCGACCAGCACGAAGTCGCGGGTGCCCTCCTCGCGCTCCTTGAGCATGTGCTCGAGCTGGACGACGGAGATCGTCGCCTCCGCCGCGGCGTCGGCGGCCTCGTCGGAGACCGCGCCGCAGAAGTAGTCGTAGTCGATGAGCCCCGTGACGGTCGGGTTGTCCCCGCACAGTGCGCAGTTCGGGTCCTTGCGCACCTTGAGCTTGCGGTACTCCATCTCGAGGGCGTCGTAGATCATCAGCTTGCCGACCAGCGGGTCGCCGATGCCGGTCAGCAGCTTGATCGCCTCGTTGACCTGGATGGAGCCGATGCTGGCGCACAGGACGCCGAGCACGCCGCCCTCGGCGCAGCTGGGGACCATGCCCGGCGGCGGCGGCTCGGGGTAGAGGCAGCGGTAGCACGGCGCGTCCTCGGCGAGGGACGGGGCGAAGACCGAGGCCTGGCCGTCGAAGCGGTAGATCGAGCCCCACACGTAGGGGATCCCGAGGAAGTACGCCGCGTCGTTGACCATGTAGCGCGTCGCGAAGTTGTCGGTGCCGTCGATGATCAGGTCGTAGCCGCGGAACACGTCGAAGACGTTGTCGTTGTCGAGGCGCTCGTTGTGCAGCACGACCTGGACGTAGGGGTTGATCTCGGCGATCGAGTCGCGGGCCGACTCGGCCTTGGGTCGCCCGATGTCGGACTTGCCGTGGATGACCTGGCGCTGCAGGTTGGACTCGTCGACCTCGTCGAACTCGACGATGCCGAGCGTGCCCACCCCCGCGGCGGCGAGGTAGAGCAGCGCCGGGCTGCCGAGGCCGCCGGCGCCGATGACCAGCACCTTGGCGTTCTTGAGGCGCTTCTGCCCCGCCATGCCCACGTCGGGGATGATCAGGTGGCGGCTGTAGCGACGTACCTCGTCGATGGTCAGCTCGTCGGCCGGCTCGACCAGCGGCGCAAAGCTCACGATGTGCTCCTCGGGGGATCTGTCGGGTGGGGCCGTCCGGGCGGCCGTCTCGTGTCAACAGCGGTCCGGTCCGCCGTGTTCCCGCTGCCGGGCCCGGTCCCCATCGTCCGCCCGGTGCCCTCGCCGACCTCGGATGTACCGCCATCCGGACAAGCAGTCCGAGGGTTGGGACGAGGTGGAGCGAGGAGCGCCGGGCCGTCGGCTGTTCGTGAGTTACGCGGGAGTAGGCTCGCCGTGGCCGAAGCGGAGCAGGAGATCGAGGAGGTGCGCGTGGTCAGCAGGTCGTACGACGTCGAGGAGGCCCGTCCGCGCGGCGTCCGGATGCCGCGGCGCGAGCGCCGCGCGCAGCTGCTCTCCTCCGCCCTCGAGGTCTTCGTCGCCCACGGCTACCACGCCGCCGCGATGGACGACATCGCCGAGCGGGCCGGCGTCTCCAAACCGGTGCTCTACCAGCACTTCCCGGGCAAGCTCGACCTCTACCTCGCGCTGCTCGACGCGTCGTGCGACACGATCATCGCCAACTGCCGCGCGGCGCTGGAGTCGACGCAGGACAACAAGCAGCGGGTGACCGCGGCCATCGACGCGTTCTACGCCTACGTCACCCACGACGCCGGGGCCTTCCGCCTGGTGTTCGAGTCCGACCTCACCAGCGAGCCGGCGGTCCGCGACCACGTCGACCGCGTGACCACCGAGTGCGCCGACATGATCGCCGACGTCATCCACGAGGACACGGGCCTGCCCGGCGCCGCCTCGCAGCTGCTGGCGGTCTCGCTGGTGGGAATGGCGCAGGTCTCCGCGCGGTTCTGGATGGCGAACCAGGACGGGCCGCTCGGGCGCGAGCAGGCGGTGGCGCTGGTCTCCGGCCTCGCCTGGCGCGGCATCCGCGGCTACCCGCTCACCGAGGACCACTAGATTCGTTCCGGACAGCCGGAGCACGACGCACACGCATGAAGGAGATGACCGTGGAGGTCAAGATCGGCGTGCAGAACGCCGCCCGCGAGCTGGTCGTCGAGACCGACGAGAGCACCGACGCGATCGAGAAGCTCGTGACCGACGCGATCTCGGGGGCGGCGTGCTCACCCCTCAGCGACACCAAGGGCCGCCGCACGGTGGTGCCGGCCGAGAAGATCGCCTACGTCGAGATCGGCCGCAGCGTCGTCGGACAGGTCGGCTTCCGCTCGTAGGACCGGCCGCCCGCGGCGCACTCCGGGAACTCCTCGCCTCTCCTCAGCCGTTTCACAGGCAGCACGGGCAGAGTCGCTCGTGAACGGGAGGTCGTCATGCTGCAGTTCCGCTTCGCCGCCCAGAGCGACATCGGCAGGTTCCGCGGGCACAACGAGGACGCCGGCTACGCCGGTCCCTACCTGCTCTGCGTCGCCGATGGCGTCGGCGGCGCCGCCGCCGGCGAGGTGGCCGCGGCCACCACGGCGTACGTCGTCGCCGCCCGCGCCCTCGCCCACCCCGGCCACGACCCGCTCCGGCTCCTCGACGCCGCGGCGGGCGAGGCCCACGAGCAGCTGGTCGCCGGCGTGGCGGCCGACCCGGGCCGGGTCGGGATGGCGACCACGCTGACCGCCGTCCTCACCGACGGCGTCCGCACGGCGCTCGCCCAGGTCGGCGACTCGCGGGCCTACCTCCTGCGCGACGGCGGCCTCACCCAGCTCAGCCACGACCACACGATGGTGCAGGCGATGGTGGACGCGGGCCGGCTGACGGCCGCGGAGGCCGCGTCGTCGCCGTACCGTCACGTGGTGCTGCAGGCCGTCGACGCCGGCCACCAGCCGGCCCCCGACCTGCTGTGGCTCGACCTCCGCCCCCGGCGACCGGCTGCTGCTGTGCAGCGACGGCCTGACCGACGCGGTGTCCGACGCCGCGCTGGCCGAGCTCCTGGCCGTGCCCTCGCGCTCGATGGCGACGAGCAACCTGGTCGCCGCGGCGCTCGACGGCGGCAGCCGCGACAACGTCACCGTCGTCGTGGCCGACGTGGTCGACGACGCGCCGGTCGTCGGGACCGGGACGGTGATCGGCGCCGGCACCGACCTGCGCAACGTCGTCGACCCGGTCGCCGTGCGGCCGCTGCGGTCGGCCTGAGCTTTGCTTCGCGGCCGCACCCGCGCGCAGCGGCCGGATCAACTTATATTGGAGTCGTGACCACGACCACGTCGTACGAGTACGCCCGCCTGTGGGTGCCGCTGTACGACGCCGCCACGGTGGCCGTCGCCCGCCCGGTCTACCTGATCGAGGCCGCCGACGGCTTCGAGGGCATGGTCGCGGAGAAGAACACCACTCTGATCGGTGTCCTCAACGAGCTGGGTCGTGACGGCTGGCGCATCGACACCACCCCGATGCGCGTCACCAACCCCTCCCCCGAGTTCCAGCTGCTGATCGACGCCACCCTCGACGAGGTCGACGGCGGCTCGCTGAGCGACGCCGACGCCGGCGCGGTCAGCGAGTTCGACGTCTACGGGATGCGGCGCCGGCTGGCCTGAGCGACGTGGCGGTCAGCCCGCGGCGAACAGGTCGCCGTGCTGCCCGACCCGGTCGAGCACCTCGCGGAAGCCGAGCTGGTCGAGCCCGAGCTCGTCCTCGGCGCCGGCCTCGACCTCCTCCCAGGTCAGCGGCGCCGCGACGGTCGGGCGCTCCTTGCCGCGGAGGGAGTACGGCGACACGGTCGTCTTGGAGCCGGCGTTCTGGGACCAGTCGATGAAGACCTTGCCGCGCCGCTTGGACTTCGTCATGGTCGCGGTGACCAGCTCGGGACGGGCCGCCTGCAGCTCCTCGGCGACCTCCTTGGCGACCGCCGACGTCTCCTCCGACGGCAGCAGCGACGACAGCTCGGCGTAGAGGTGGAGACCCTTGCTGCCGCTGGTGACCGGCACCGCGTCGAGGCCGCGGGCCGCGAGCGCGTCGCGGGCGTGGAGCGCGACGACGCAGCACTCGTGCAGGCCGGCGGGCTCGCCCGGGTCGAGGTCGACGACCAGCCGGTCGGCGCCGCGCGGCTCACCCCGGTCGTCGACGGTCCACTGGTGGACGTGGAGCTCGAGGGCTGCCAGGTTGACGACCCACATCAGCGTCGCCAGGTCGTCGATGATCGGGAACACCAGGGTGTCGCCGTTGCGGCTGGGCCCGCGGGAGCCGGTGGTCGGCACCTCGACCGTGCGCACCCACGACGGCGTCCCGGCAGGCGCGTTCTTCTCGAAGAAGCTCATCGCCTGCACGCCGTGCGGCCACCGGATCCGGGTCACCGGACGCCCGGCGAGGTGCGGCAGCAGGACCGGCGCGACCCGGGCGTAGTAGTCGAGCACCTCGCCCTTCGTGGTGCCCGTGCGGGGGTAGAGCACCTTCTCCAGGTTGCTGAGCGTGAGGGTGCGGCCCTCGACGTCGACGTGGACCTCGGTCTTCCCGGCGGTCATCGGCCCACCGCGATCACCGGTTGCCGGGCCGGGTCGAGCACACCCATCAGCCGCTTCATCGTCCGGCGCGGGACGCTGACGCAACCGGCGGTCGCGCCCCTCCCGTTGACGTGGAGGAAGATGGCGCCGCCGCGCCGCCGCACCTGCTGACGGTTGAAGTCCATGACGATCGCCCACTCGTACTGGCGGCGGTAGTCGAGCAGCCGCTCGGAGGCGTCGGGGTGTCCGCTCGGGAGCCGCCAGCGGAAGCCGCCCTGCCGCCTGTTGCGGTAGCGGTTGTAGTGGGGCGAGGAGTTGTCGAGCACCCAGTAGTCGCCGCGCCGGACCTTGCGGTAGCGCACGGACCAGTCCGGGTCGGGACGGTGCATCCCGAACGCCCACCGCAGCCCGAACGTCCCGAGCGGGGTGTCCCCGCTGCCCTGCCGGCGTTGCCTGCGGGGCACGACGCCGCCGTAGCCGATCCGGCCGTCGCGGACCGAGAACCGCTTCCGCCACCGGCCGTCCTCGAGCGTCCAGTACGACACCCGGGCGTGGTGGCCGCGGGTGCGGTCGACCGTCACCACCTGTCCGGTCCGCTCGCGCAGCCGGACGTCGACCCCGCCGAGCGTGACCCGGCCGGCTCGCTGCGACGCGGTGTCCTCGGCGCGGGCGGGGGCCGGTGCGGGCGACGCGGCATCGAGGGTCGTGGCCACGACCGCGACGACCGCGACGACCGCGACCGCCACGGCGGCGAGGCTCCGGCCCGGGCTCACGCCTCCCCCAGCAGGTCGTCGGGGGTCAGGTCGTCGCGCACACCCTGGAAGGACGGCTGCCGCAGCCGGTCGTAGCCGACCCCGTGGGTGTCGACGTCGACGACGAGCACCGGCTCGGTCCACGTCGTCCCCCGCGCGTCCACCCGCGGCACCTCGTCGGCGAACGGGCTGGCGGTGCGGGTCAGCGGCGCGACCAGCCCGGCGAGCAGCCGCGACTGCTTGACCCCGATGCCGCTCCCGACGCGGCCGCGGTAGAGCAGGCCGTCGCGGGTCGGCTGCCCGACCAGCAGCGAGGCGAGGTGGGTGCCGCCCGTCTGCGGTCGCCAGCCGCCGATGACGAAGGAGCCGCGGTGGCGGTGGGCGAACTTGAGCCAGTGCGAGGTCCGCTCCCCCGGGCGGTAGGTCGAGTCCTGCCGCTTGCTCACGATCCCCTCGAGGCCCTGCGACCGGGTGGCCTGGTGGAGCATCGCGCCGTCGTCGTACGTCGCCGGCACCTGCCAGCCGGACCCGCCCAGGTCGAGCTGCTCGAGGCGCTTGCGCCGCTCGACCAGGGGCAGTCCGGTCAGGTCCTCGCCTCCCTGGCGGAGCAGGTCGAACACCATGTACGTCGCCGGCACCCGCTCGGCGAGCCGGGCGACGACCGTCTGCTTGCGGACGTGGATCCGCTCGGCGAGCACCCGGAAGTCCGGGACCCCGCGCTCGTTGAGGGCGATGATCTCGCCGTCCACCACGATGTCGTCGGCGCCGGCGGGCGGCTCGAGCAGCTCCGGCCAGGCCCCGGTGATCCGGTTGCCGTTGCGGCTGGTGAGGGTGACGGCCCCGGCGGCCCTGTCGGCACTGGCGGCCCTGGCGACGTGCCCGATCGCGCGCACGCCGTCCCACTTCACCTCGTGGCGCCACTCCTCGCTCGCCGGCACGTGGGTGCCGGCCGTGGCGAGCATCGGCAGCAGGACGGACACGGCCCCATCATGCCCGTCCGCCGACAGGGATCCCGTCCACGACGTGCCGGGCGATGGCCAGGCTCGACGTCGCCGCCGGCGAGGGAGCGTTGCGGACGCTGGTCACGCCGTCGCCGGTGACGATGCGGAAGTCGTCGACCAGGGTGCCGTCGCGCTCGACGGCCTGGGCGCGCACGCCCGCCCCCGCCCGCACCACGTCGGCGACCTGGATCTCCGGGACGTAGCGGCGCGCGACCCGCAGGTAGGCCTGCTTGGACAGCGACCCCCACGCCTCGACCGCGCCGGTGCGCCAGTGCGTGCGGGCCATCCGCCAGAACCCCGGCCAGGTCACGGTGCTGCGGACGTCGGCGAGCCGGAGGCCGGGCACCACGCCGTAGCCGTCGCGCCGCAGGGCGAGCACGGCGTTGGGCCCGACCTCGAGGCTGCCGTCGACGCGCCGGGTGAAGTGGACGCCGAGGAAGGGGTAGCGGGGGTCGGGCACCGGGTAGACCATGCCGCGCACGAGCTCGCGCCGGGGGCCGCGCACCGCGAGGTACTCGCCGCGGAACGGCACGATCCGCGGCTCGTCGTGGCCGTCGACGATGCGGCCGAGCCGGTCGGCCTCGAGGCCGGCGCAGAGCACGACGTGGTCGGCCACCAACGGCTCCCCCGGCACCCTCACCTCCAACCGGCCGCCGCGGCGGGCGACGCCGCTGACGAGGGTGCCGAGACGGACCTCGCCACCGGCGGCCGTCACCTCGCGCGCGAACGCCTCGGCGACCGCGGTGTAGTCGGTGATCGCGGTGCGGGGCGAGTGCAGCGCCGCGATGCCGGCGGCGTGCGGCTCGACGTCGCGGATGCCGGTCGCGTCGAGACGCACCAGGCCCGGCACACCGTTGTCGCGGGCAGTGCGCTCGAGCGCGTCGAACCGGCCGCGCTCCGCCTCCGACACCGCGACGACGAGCTTGCCGCACTCGACGTACGGGAGGGCGTGCTCCTCGCAGTAGTCGCGCAGCAGGTCGCGGCCGAGAGCGCACAGCCGGGCCTTGAGGCTGCCGGGCCGGTAGTAGATGCCGGCGTGCACGACGCCGGAGTTGTGCCCGGTCTGGTGGGCGGCCAGCCGCGGCTCCTTCTCCAGCACCACCACGCGGAGACCGTCGTACCGCCGGGTCAGCTCGCGGGCGACGGCGAGCCCGACGATGCCGCCTCCGACCACGGTGATCGAGTCCAAGGTCCCGCCTCCCTCCGCCGCGACGATCGTGCTCCGGTCAGTTTGCCCGTACCCTCGTTGTCATGCGTGCGATCTGGAAGGGGTGCGGTCTCCTTCGGGCTGGTCAGCGTGCCGGTGAAGCTCTACTCCGCCACCGAGAGCCACGACGTGTCGTTCCGGCAGGTGCACGCCAAGGACGGCGGACGCATCAAGTACCAGCGGGTGTGCTCGATCGACGGCGAGGAGGTGCCGTACTCCGACATCGCCAAGGGCTACGAGACCGAGGACGGCGAGATGGTCGTCCTCACCGACGACGACCTGGCCGCGCTGCCGACCACCTCCTCCCGGGAGATCGCGGTCGAGAAGTTCGTGCCGAGCGACCAGATCGACCCGATGCTGCTGGAGAAGTCCTACTACCTCGAGCCCGAGGCCAACGGCGCCAAGCCCTACGCGCTGCTGCGGCGAGGCGCTGCTCGAGGCCGACCGGATGGCGGTCGTGACCGTCGCGCTGCGGCAGCGCACGACGACCGCCGTGCTCCGGGTCCGCGACGACGTCATCGTGCTGCAGACGATGATGTGGCCCGACGAGATCCGCCAGCCCGACTTCACGATCGAGACCGGCGAGGTCAAGGACGCCGAGGTCACGATGGCCCGGATGCTCGTCGAGACGCTCGCCGGCGACTTCGACGCGAGCGAGTTCGAGGACGACTACGCCGAGGCCGTGCAGGCGATGGTCAAGGCCAAGATCGAGGGCGGCGACATCAAGCGCACCCCCACCTCGACCAAGACCGGCGGCGAGGTCGTCGACCTGCTGGCCGCCCTCCAGCGCTCGGTCGAGGCCGCCCAGACCGCCCGCGGCGACGAGCCGGAGGAGGAGAAGCCGGCGAAGAAGGCGGCCAAGAAGACCGCCGCCAAGAAGACCGCCGGGAAGGCGCCCGCCAAGAAGGCCCCGGCGAAGAAGACCGCCGCCAAGAAGGCGACGAAGAAGACCGCGAGCAAGCGCGCGGCCGCCAAGAAGGCCAGCTGACCCCTCGGTCGAGGCGTCAGCCGACCGTCTGCTCGGCCTCCGCGATCAGGTCCTTCACCGCGTCGATGGCGCGGATCCGGCCGCTGGCCACCGGTGAGCCCTCGTCGAGGTGGATCGAGGTCGGCAGGCCGATCAGCTCGCCGTCGTTGTCGACGGCCATGCCGCCGGAGTTGCCCGGCGAGATCCGCGCGTCGGTGTCGAACTCCGAGCGCGGCCCGAGCTCGGGGTCGTTGATCACGGTCGAGATCAACCCGCCCGTCACCGAGATCGAGTCGCCGGAGCCGGCGACCGCGGGGAAGCCGAGCACGGTGACCGGGTCGCCCGCCCGCAGGTCCTCGGAGCTGCCGATCGGCACGGTGGGGAGGTCGAGCTCCTCCTCGAGCTCGGAGCCGTCGGCGGCGGCGTAGATCTGCACGACCGCCGCGTCGAGGTATCCGTCGGCGACGACGACCCGGGCGCGGTAGGCCGGTGGCGCGTTCGTGTCGGTCATGCCGTCGGTGAGCGAGATCAGCACGTACTCGGGGTTCGCGATCGCGGCACCCGGACCGTACTGCTCGACGACGCCGGGCGCCTCCGGGGCGGCGACGTGCGCGTTGGTGAGGATCAGCCCGTCGGAGCGGATGATCGAGCCCGACCCGGCGTAGGTGATCGGCTGGGACGGGACGCCCACGGGGTGGCTCTCGGCGATGATCTTGACCGCCGCCGCCTTGGCGACCTCGAGCTCCCTGGGGGGACAGCTCGTCGGAGCCGCCGTCGCCGTCGGTCGCGCTGCTGCCGTCACCGGGGGCGGCGCTGCCGGGCTCGTCGTCGTCGAGCCACACGGCCACGCCGAGAGCGGTGCCGATCACGGCGAGGACCGCCACCACCGCCCCGACGACGGCCAGGCGCCGGCCGAGCCGCCGGCGGGCGATCCGGCGCTCCTCCTCCGCGGCCGACAGGATCGGCACCAGCGTGACCTCGGGACCGGCGACCGGGTGGCCGAGCCGGACGGCGATCCGCTCGTCGAACCGCCGGGTCTGGATCCGCCGCCCGTCGAGGAAGGTGCCCTCGTTGGACACGTTGGTGTAGACCCACGCGCCGGGCACCGCGGCGACGTGGGCGTGCTGGCGCGACGCGGCGGGATCGGTCAGGACGACCGTGCAGTCGGTGCGGCGGCCGATGGTGATCTGGGCCGGGTGCCGGAACCGGTACTCGCGGCCCCTCCGCCACCAGCAGCAGGTCGGGTCCGGTGCGCGGCGGCGGGAACGCTCCGCCGACGCCGGGCGGGCCGGCGGGGCTGCGCCGCGAGCACCTGGGTCTGGTCCATCCCGTCCATGCCGTTCGCGCCGTTCGTCCCATTCGCCCCCGGCCGGCGCCGCCGCCGGGACCGGTGGCGGGGGCGCAGGCGGCTGCACCGGACCGGGCGGCACCTGCGCATGGCCCGGGGCCGCCGACGGTGCCCGGTCGCCCGGGGTGATCGTCAGCGACGAGCCCGGCGCCGGCGGACCGCAGCTGACGACGGTGCGACCGCTGATCGGGTGCTCCGTGACCCGCCGGCCGTCGACGAACGTGCCGAACTGGCTGCCGGTGTCGACCAGCACCCAGGTGCCGTCGACCGGCCGCAGCTCGGCGTGCTGACGCGACACCGAGCCGGCGGTCAGGACCACGTCGGCCTCGATCGCCCGGCCGACCCGGACCACCGACCTGCCCTCGAGGCGCAGGACGCGACCGTCCACCTCGACCACCAGCGGAGACATGCGCGCCACCCTAGGCCGTCTCGCCCGGCGTGCCCGGACGGCGTACGTGGACGGTGGCCTCGCGGATCCGGATCCGCGCGCCCGGCACCAGCTCGATGGTCCGGTCGGGGTCGAGCACCAGGTCCTGGCCGCCGGGGTAGGCGACCGGCCACCGCTGGTCGGAGGCGTTGTGCAGCCCCCACCGCGCGGGGTCCTGCGGGTGCTGCCGCAGCTGGCCGACCACGACCGGGTGGTCCACCCCGGACGCGAGGTGGTCGGAGCGGATCGTGGTCTGCGGACCGACCGCGATCGTGCGCCGCCCGACCTGCAGGACGTACGGCGGCCGCACCAGCGTGCCGTCCTGCCAGCAGGGGACGCCGTCCTGACCGGGGCTCCAGAAGTTCGTCGTGCCGCAGGTCGGGCAGGTGAGCAGGCCGTCGCGCAGCCGGTCCATCGCCTTGATCCACTGCCCCTCGGTCACCCGCGCGCCGGGCCGCTCGAGGCCGTCGACGAACGCCTGCACGAACAGGTCGCGGAGGAACTGCGGGTAGATCCGCCAGTACTGCTCCACGATCTCGGCGGGACGGTTGTCGGTGCGGCTCGGGTGCATGCAGAAGAGCGGGTCGGTGCCGAAGTGGGTCATCAGCCAGTGCGCGTCGCGCATGCCCGCGTCGGTGCGCGCGCCCTCGAGCGGGTGGCCGAGGAACAGCGAGTAGAACAGCAGCACCGCGAGCGAGTGGCGGTCGGTGTCGGTGTTGGGGAGGGTGCGGTACGTCGTGTCGCGGACCACCTCGGGCGCCATGAAGTACGGCGTCCCCAGCACCCGCCCGGTGCCGTTGTCGATCCCGACGTTGTCGTTGTCGCAGATCAGGACGTCGCCGTTCGCCGGGTCGAAGAAGACGTTGCCGAAGGAGATGTCGCGGTAGCACAGGCCGCGCGCGTGGAGGCGCAGGAAGCTGTAGCTGAGCTGGCGGCAGAGCTCGATGATCGAGGCGAAGGTGACGTCGAGCGGCCGGCCGTCGCGGTCGGTGTTGAGCAGCAGGTAGCTCAGCTCGAGGAACCGCGGGTCGCGCAGCTGCATCACGTAGCCGAAGCTCGGCTGGTCGGCGACCCGCGCCATGCTGAGCGGCCACAGGAACCGCTGGTGCGGCGATCCGATCTCGACCAGCTGCTGCATCTCCTGCCACTGCTGGGAGGTGGCGCTGTCGGGCTTGTACCACTTCAGCGCGAGCGGCTCGCCGGTGTCGCGGCGTACCTCGAAGACGTAGCCCTGGCCGCCCTGACCGATCAGCGAGGTGACGCGGGCTCGACCCAGCGGACCGAGGTCGACCTCGACGCCCTCTGCCAGCACCATGGGTGTCGCCGACCTCCGTGCTCTGTTCCCCCGCGGAACGCCTGTGCGTTGTGTGACAATCTATAGCCTCGTCTTCGACGGCGACGTCCAAACCCGGTATCAGGAGATGGCATGAGTGACCGCTTGGGCGGCGCCCTCGCGCGCAAGCCCCTCCACTTCATCTTCGTGCTGGACGTGTCCGGCTCGATGCTGCGTGGAGGCCGCATCCAGGCCCTCAACAACGCCATCTCCGAGGTGCTGCCGCACCTGAAGGACGAGGCGCGGGCCAACCCGCACGCCGAGTTGCTGGTGCGCGTGCTCGCGTTCGCCAACGAGCCGCGGTGGGTGATCCAGCAGCCGACCCCGGTCGACCAGGTGCACTGGGAGCGGCTCGAGGCGGTGCCGCGCGGGTTCACCGAGCTCGGCAGCGCACTGCTGACGCTCACCGACGCCCTCGACGGCCTCGACGAGTCCTCGAGCGCCTACCCGCCGGCGATCATCCTGGTCTCCGACGGCCGGCCGACGCAGAGCAGCGGCACGACGTTCGCCGAGGGCCTGCAGGCGCTGCTCAACAACCGCTGGGGGCGCCACCGCCGTGCGGCTCGCCCTCGGCGTGGGCCGCGACGCCGACATGCACTCCCTTCGCCGGTTCATCGGCGACGAGGAGATCCCGCTGCTGCGGGCCGACAACCCCGAGCAGCTCGTCGAGTACATCGTGTGGGCGTCGAAGGCCGCCAGCAAGGTGGCCTCGCGACCCGCGGTCGGCGGCGGGCTGACCGCCGCTCCCCCGAGCCCGATCGGTGACCCGATCTGGAGCACCCTCGGATGACCGGACCCGTCGGCACCGGCTGGCGCACCCTCTCGGGAGCCCGGATCGGTTCGGTCCACGTGCGCGACGAGCTGCCCATCCAGGACGCGGTGCACACCTGGAGCGACGGCGACCAGGCGGTGGTGGCCGTCGCCGACGGTCACGGGCACCGCGCCCACTTCCGCAGCGACACCGGCGCTGCGCTCGCGGCGGTCAGCGCCGTCGAGGAGCTGCGGCGGATCCTGCCCGACCTCACCGACCCCACGACCGCGGGCGACCTCGTCGCGAGGGCGGCCGCCTCGATCGTCGACACCTGGGTCGCGAAGGTGACCCACCACGCCGAGGCCAACCCGTTCCCCCGACACCGCGCCGCCGCCGGACCCGCTGCAGCCCTACGGCAGCACCCTGCTGGCGGCCGCCGTCAACGGCGACCTGATGGTGTTCCTGCAGATCGGCGACGGCGACGCCGTCGTCGTGACCGCGCGCGGGGAGGCCGGCCGCGCCGTTCCCGACGACCCCGAGCTCGACGGTGTCCACACCAGCTCGCTGTGCCAGCCCGACCCCCTCCGCTCGCTGCGCACCGGCGTCGTCGACGTCCGTGCCGACGGCGTCGTCCTCGCGTTCCTCTGCACCGACGGGTTCGGCACCTCCCGGGTCGACGCCGACGGCTGGTGGCGCCAGACCGGCGAGCAGCTCGTCGACTTCGGCCGCACTCGCGGCCTGGACTGGATCGCCGCCCAGCTCCCCGACTGGCTCGACGAGCCCGCCCGCATCGGCGGCGACGACACGTCCATGGTCATCCTGGCCCGACAGGACCTCGAGCACAGCACGAAGCCGGCGCCCGCCGCCGGCTGACCGTCACCGCAAGGTGCTGCGGGCGACCGGCCAGTGCCGGCGGCAGGAGGTCGTGGACCAGACGGACCGGCTGGTCGGCGGTGGGGGGCCTCGGCGAGGGTGAGGGGGCTCGGGTGGGCGCGGGCCTCGGGAGCGCGCAGATTCATCACGGTATGCAGACGAACCCGCGCCTCCCACGGTGGGTACGCCATAGGGAGCGCCAACTCACCGACATACCTTGATGAACCTGCGGCAGCCGCGGGGCCCGGCCTCGGGAGCGTACTGATTCATCACGGTATGCAGACGAACCCGCGCCTCCCACGGTGGGTACGCCATAGGGAGCGCCAACTCACCGACATACCTTGATGAACCTGCGACGACCGGGGCCTGGGCCGCCTGCACCCCGACCGCTTCCACCCTCCGGCCGCCAGCCGATCCGGCACCCCGTCCACCGCGACCGCGGCGCGGCAGCGTGTCGCACGCGGCGAAGCCGCACGGTGCGGCGGCCCTGGGGCCCGAGCCTGCGAGGGTCCCGGGCGGCGCCGCACCGTCTGCGACGCGCTCGCGCAGACCAGCTAGAAGATCAGGTTGTACAGCTTCTCCGGGTCGCCCTCGCCGCGGTCGTACATCTGCAGGTAGCACTTGCAGTCGAGGTCGTCGAGGTAGAGGACGCCGTAGTCGGAGTCGTCCTCGATGTAGCCGTAGATCTTGCCCTGCTCGGGCTCCTCGGCGTCCTGGATGCCGTTGCTGTTCTCGTCGGTGTACCAGTAGTCGACGACGAGGTCGCCGTCCTGGCCGGCGAGGGACTTGGCGTTCTGCCGGTACTGGCGCAGGTCCTTGGCCTTGGCGAAGTGCCCGACCCAGGTGTTGCGGCCGCTGCGCTTGCACTTGCTCTCCTCGGTCTCCCCGTCGACGAGGACGGGGATCCGCTCGCAGCCGACGACGGCGAACTGGTTGACGAACTCGACGAGCTGCGTGTCGGCGGGGCCGTCGGGCGGCGTCACGGTCGCCGAGACCGCGTCGAACGCGGTGTCGAGGTTGTCGGCGGTGACGCCGGTGCCGCCGGTCATCTCCGCGGACTGGACGCCGGCGCGGCTGTCCCAGTAGAGGACCGGCGGAGCGGTGCTGGTGTCGTCGGCGACCTTGGGGTCGAACCGGTAGTAGACGCCGGAGTCGAGGTCGGACACCGTCGTGCCCTTCGCGACGTCGAGGCGTCGCTTGCGGGCGGCGTCGAGCTCGGCGGCGGAGGTGTACGTCGTCAGCGCGAGCGTCCCGTTGGGGAACGTGCACTCGACGACCTCGGCCTCGCCGGAGGCAGTGTCGGCCGCGGCGCACTCGTCCATGCCGGAGGTCACCATCTGACCGAGGCTCGCGTAGCGGGAGTTGAGCGCCTCGAAGCTGACGTCGGGCCCCTCGCTGGTCGGGTCCTTCGTCGGCTCGTCGGGTTCCTCGTCGCCCCGGAAGACGAGGAACGCGGTGGCTCCACCGCCGAGGAGGGCGATCACGACGACGGCGGCGACGATCGCCGGCCAGATCTTGCGCGGCTTGCGGGGCCCGGCGTGACCGGCCGGGCCTGCGGGGCCACCGTGGCCGGCCGGCAGGACGGGGCCCGGCGGGCCGGCGTACCCGCCGTACGGCGTGCCGGGGTGGGCCGGCGCCTGGCCGTAGCCGGCGGGCTGCGGCGGCTGCTGGGCGGGCCACACCGGGGAGGTCGCGGCCGGGGGCGGCGGCGTGGTGGGTGAGTGGGGTGTCGCCGGAGAGCTGACCGGGGGCGTCGGACCCGTCTGCGGGAGCATCGTCGGCGGCCCGGCCGGCGGCGGCACGGGGGACGAGCCGTGCTGGGTGCGGTAGCTGCGGACCTGGGCGTCGGACACCTTGCCGATGGCGTAGCCGAGCACCGCCAGCGCCCAGGTCGAGCCGCCCACGTCGGCGCTGCCCCGGTCGCGGGCGAGCCGGTTGCCGGCCTCGGCGATCGCCCGGTCCGCGTCGGCGCCGCTGTCGAGCATGGTCACCATCGACTGGAACGCACCGAGCCGGACGGCGTCGACGAGGAGGTTGATGTCGCCGGTGGTGGCGCTCTCCTCGTCGAGGTAGTCGTCCAGCGCACCGCGGAAGCTGTCGGCGTCGCTGAACAGCTCGCGGCCCTGGCTGCGCCCCAGCGCGTACAGGCTCTCGTGCAGCTCCATGGTCACCTCATCTGGGAAGGCCGGGTCCGGTCTCCGGCCCACGGAATCCTACGGACGACGACTGCAGCGCCGTGGCCGGTCCGGCGAAATCGCGGCCGCCATCAGACGCCGGCGCCGAGACCCGCGAGGAGGCCGGTCATCCGGTCGGCGACCTCCGCGGCCGTGCGCGGGCGGGCCGTCACGTCCTGGGCCAGGCAGGCCTCGACCAGCCGGGCGGCGTCCGGCGGGAGCGCCCGGTCGACGGTCGGCTGGGAGGCGAGGATCGACCGGACCATCAGCAGCGGCTCGGTGCCGGCGATGACGCCGTAGACGCCGCGGCCGGTGATCGCGAAGTGCAGGCAGGCGCCGAGGGACCAGACGTCGCTGGCCCGCGAGGCGGCCGCGCCCAGCATGATCGCCGGGTCGGTGAACTCCAGGCCGATCTGCCCGAGGCCGGTCATCACCATGCCGGGCGACAGCAGCTGGGAGAGGCCGAGGTCGGAGAGCCGGCCGCCGTCCTCGGCGATGAGGATGTTGGCCGGCTTGATGTCGCGGTGGGCGATCCCGCGCTCGTGGAGGGCGTGGGCGGCCAACGCAGCGTCGCGGACAGCCGCGACGGCGCGCGCGGGCTCGAGCGGGCTGCTCGGCTGCTCCAGCGACCCCAGCGGCAGGTACTCCATCGCGTAGTAGAACGCACCGCCCTGGCGGCCGGCGTCGTAGACGGCGACCAGCCGGTCGGAGTCGGCGACGCTGAAGTGCTTCAGCTCGCGCGTGGCCCGGCGGAACGCGTCGTCCGACGTCGGCCCGTCGATGACCTTGACGACCACCTCGCCGGCGGCGACGCCCAGCCGGGCGGGCGCCTGCGCGAGGTAGTTGGTGCCGTAGTTGGACTCGCCCAACGGCCGGATGAAGTCGTAGTCCGCGATGCCCTGCACCGGTTCAGGATGTCATGCGTCGCGGCGCAGACCCACGCAATTCGCCGACCGGGGCGCCCGATTCATCCTCGTGGCTGAACTTGCACCGTCGCCGGGCGGTCCTTCACGTTTCGGCCCCTCTGCCACCGAGCACCGGTGTAGCGTGCCGACCGCACCGACCCCGAGGAGACATCGTTGATCGAGCCCTCTGCTGCATCCGTGGTGCCGACCACCGACCCCAGCACCTACCTGCCCGCCCAGCCGATCGGCGACCTCACCGACGAGCTGCTCGCCACGGACTTCTGGACCGACGACATGGTGGCCCGCGCCGGCATCCCGATCGTCGACATCCCGTTCGTCACCGTGGGCGGCGGCATCGGCAGCTTCGTCACCGTCGACTACCTGCGCATCGCCGGGGTCCCGACGTCGCACATGCGGGTGCTCTCCGCGCTCGACCACCCGTGGCAGACCTACGAGTACCTCACCCGGGTGTCGCAGATCCCGCGCGGCGAACGGCTCCGGTCCGACTCCGCGTCGCGGCCGGACAACATCTGGGGCTTCCCGTCGTACGCCGTCAGCGAGGCGCTCCGCGACAAGACGCTCAAGCCGCTCTGGAACGTCTTCTCCGAGCCGATCCTCGCCGACTACTGGACGCCGCGGGCGGGCCAGGCGTTCGAGGCGATGGAGCGCGAGGCCCGGCGGATCGGCTACCACGAGATGCTCGTCAAGGGACTGGTGCGCGTCGTGCGCCGCCGCTACGGCGGCGGCTACTTCACGATCCTCACCCCGCCGCAGGGCGCGTCCGCGACCAAGCGGGTGGCCTTCCGCTCGCAGTACGTGCACGTCGCCGTCGGCTATCCCGGGCTGAAGTTCCTGCCCGAGCTCCAGCGCTACCGCACCGAGCACAACGACTACCGGCACATCGTCAACGCCTACGAGGCGCACGAGCACGTCTACGAGCGGCTACTGCAGTACCCGAGCACCGTGCTGGTGCGCGGCGGCGGCATCGTCGCGTCGCGCGTGCTGCAGCGGCTGATGGACGACCGCCTCAAGCACGGGGCGCAGACGACGATCGTCCACCTGTTCCGCACCTACATCCACGGCGCCAACGACGGCTACGGCAACGAGACCGACCCGCGTCCCGGCGGCGGGAAGCCTCCGGTGTTCTTCCGGCGCAAGGGCGGCAACGGCTGGGCCTACCAGGGCTTCAACTACCCGAAGTCGGTGTGGGGCGGTCAGCTGAAGAAGCAGGTCCGCGGCCTCGAGGGCGAGCAGCGCGCCGAGATCTACAAACGGATGGGCGGCACCAACACGCCGTGGCGCAAGCTGTGGCAGAAGCAGATGGACCAGGGCCGGCGCGAGGGCTGGTACCACGTGCTGGTCGGGACCGTCGACGACATGCAGCCCAGCGGAGAGCGGATCCTCAACCAGGTCCGCACCCACCAGGGCGTCGTGCCGGTCGAGGTCGACTTCGTCATCGACTGCACCGGTCTCGAGGCCGACATCACCGAGCACCGGCTGCTCAAGGACCTCCTCGAGCACGGCGGCGCCGGCCGCAACCCCGTCGGCCGGCTCGACGTCGACCGCAACTTCGAGCTCAAGGGCACCCGCTCCGGCGCCGGCGCGCTCTACGCCTCCGGCGCGACGACGCTGGGCGGGTACTTCCCCCGGCGTCGACACCTTCCTCGGGCTCCAGGTCGCCGCCCAGGAGATCTACGGCGACCTCAACAAGCGCGGGTTCTGCAAGCGGATCGGCCCGGTGCGGTCGACGGTGCAGTGGTGGAAGTGGCTGCTCGGGAGCGCGCCGTGACCGACCCCCTGCTCCCGCTCGCGAGCCTCGTCCACCGTCCGCCCCACCGTCGAGGAGACCACTGATGTTGCCCACGCTCAACGGGCGGCTGCAGACCCGGATCTTCATGCTCGTCGTGTTCGGCGGCGTCATCACGCTGCTGATCACCCCGCTGCTGCCGGGGCTCGACCTGAGCGGCGACAGCTACCGGACGACGTACGCGATCCTGCTGACCGTGCTCGTGCTCGGCGTCCTGTGGGAGCTGCTCTACCACTTCATCCAGCAGTTCCGGTGGGAGAAGGACTGGCCCACCATGTTCGGGCTCCTCACGGGGATCAACGAGGGCGCGCTGGTGTGGCTGCTGCTCGCGCTCGAGGTGGTGCCCGGTGTCGACGGCGTGCCGAGCTTCTGGGCGTTCTTCATCATGTTCGGGGTGATCTGGCTCGTCATCTGGGTGTGGACCAACGGACCGATGCGCGTGCCGTTCATCCGGTGGCGCTTCTTCGGTGGAAGGATCGTGTGACGTGAGGCTGTCAGCGGACGAGTGGGCCGGCGCGACGGTCGTCCCCGGCCCCGGCGAGGGGACCCTCGTCCGGCTCGGGCCGGTGGTGCTGCTGGTCGGGTCGACCGACCCCCAGGTGGTGCGGCCGTATGTCGACCAGGCCCGCACCGTCGCGGCCAACGGCGGCCAGGGGCGTCAGCTGGTCCGGGGCCTCGCACTGCTGCTGTCGACGACGGTCGAGCAGTCACCGGGGCTGGCCGCCCTGGCACCGCACTCGACCGGGCTCGCCGTGTTCGTCGACGGCGACGTCACCGTGACCGTCGACGACCAGGCGATCTCGGGCGCCGACTCGCTCGCGTGGGTCGAGCGGCTGGTGCCGTGGCCGGTCGACCGGGTCTCGGTCACGCTGCCCGGCGCGAGCCCGGCCGACCCCGGCTCGACGTACCGGCTCGACGGCGGCATCGTGCCCGCCGGGTCGTTCGCGGTCGCTCCTCCGGGCGCGTCCGACAACACCGACGACACCGACGACACCGCCCCGTTCGTCGTGCCGGAACCCGTGCCAGCTCCCGCACCCGAGCCCCCGCCGGTTCCGGAGCCCGCACCCGAGCCCCCGCCCGCACCCGAGCCTCCGCCGGTTCCCGAGCCGCCGCCGGTTTCGCCACCCGCACCCGAGCCCCCGCCGGAGCCCGCGCCCGAGCCGGCCCCCGTGCCGGACGGCGGCGGCCGGCCGGTGCCGCCCCCGCAGGCCGACGAGCACGTCCAGTTCCAGTCGGTGCTCCTCGACGACCTCGACGACGAGGACTTCGAGCCGCTGCCGATCGTCGACGACCCGAGCGTCGTCGTCGACGCCAGCCACCCGCACGAGGAGGTGCCGGGCGTCTACTGCAAGAACCGGCACTTCAACGACCCCCGCCAGCTGTTCTGCGCGGTGTGCGGCATCAACATGGTGCAGCAGACCCCGGTGCTGGTGACCGGCGTGCGGCCGCCGCTGGGTGTGGTGGTCATGGACGACGGTGCCGTGTTCCAGCTCGACGCGCCCCTACCTGCTCGGCCGCGACCCGTCCTCCGACGACCGGGTGCGCGGCGGCGAGTTCCGCGGCCTCCCTGTCATCGACCAGTCCAACCAGGTGTCGCGCGTCCACGCCCGCCTCGAGCTGCGCGGCTGGGACGTCGTCCTCGTCGACAACAGCTCGACCAACGGCACCTTCGTGCACGTGCCCCGCACCCCCGACTGGCAGCGGCTCCCGTCCGGCGGCGAGCACGTGCTCGTCCAGGGCACCCGGATCCGGATCGGCCACCGTACGCTCGCGTTCAACACCCACGCCGGCGCCAGCTGAGGTCGAGTAGGCACTTCGTCCGGTTCGAGTAGGCACTTCTCGAGCGCGGGAAAGTGCCCACTCGCGCTGGAGAAAGTGCCTACTCGACGTCAGGGGGTGGGCGCGGCGGCGGAGAGGCCGAGCGCGACGGTGGTGAAGTCGACCGGCACGGCGTCGACCTCGGCCCGCGCGGCGAGTGCCGGGCGCGGCTCGGCACCGAGAGCCGCGACGTCGATCACGGCGACGGACAGCGCGGCGACCGGTCCGCCGGCCGGCGCCGCGGCCGCGTCCTCCGCCGGATCCTCGGCCGGGGCGTCCCGGACGTCGAGGCCGCGCCCGACGAGGGCGGTGCGCACAGCCGCTGCGCGGCGGCCACGGTCGGCGGACAGGTGCAGCGGCACGCCGCGGGCCACGGCGAGCCGGGCGCCGAGCAGCACGGCCGCGTCCCCGTCGGTGTCGGAGCTCCACCGCACCGACACGGCGGCGTCGGGCGGGAACGCCACGGTGCCCGCCGCGACGACGGCGGCCGGGCACTCGGCCGCGGCGAGCACGGCGTCGGCGGCGGGGTCGTCGGACCAGACGACGAGGCCCTGCGGGCGGAGCACCCGGACCAACTCGACCAGGTCGGCCCCGACGTCGCCGCTCGGGTGGGCGATCACCCGCACCGGTACGCCGAGCTCGTGCCCCTGCCGCACCAGCACCTCCTGGCGCTCCATCTGGGTCGCCATCTCGGCCAGCTCCCCGGAGAGGCCGCTGCCGACCTCGAGCGGCCGGCCCTGCGGCTGCAGGTCGGCGACCACCAGCTCGGCGGGGCGTGCGCCGGCGAGCATCGCGACCGCGAGCCCCACCGCCACCTGGTTGTCGGCGTCGCGCCGGCTCAGCACGAGCACCCGGTCGACCGCCTCGTCGCCGAGCGCCGCTCGCTCGGCCTCGGCGATGTCCCGGGCGACCCGCCGGGCGGGGTAGGCGACGCCGAGCAGCGGCCCGGTCATCACCGTGGTGACCAGCGCCATCACGACCATCATCGTGAACAGCTCGTCGCCGAGCAGCCCGAGCTCGTGGCCCACGTTGAGGATGACCAGCTCGGTGAGCCCCCGGGTGTTCATCAGGACCCCGAGGGCGTTGGCCTGCCAGTGCGGTACGCCGGCCGAGCGGGCGCCGACGTAGGCGCCGGCGTACTTGCCGGCGATCGCGACCGCGAGGATGGCGACCAGCTGCAGCAGGTTCTCCGCGCTCAGGCCGCGGAGGTCGACCTTGAGGCCGGACACGAGGAAGAACACCGGGAGCAGCAGCAGCACCGAGATCTGCTCGAGCCGCACGAGGATCTCGTGGCGCAGGGCGGCCGCGTCCTCGTGGGGCAGGATCGCGCCGAAGAGGAAGGCGCCGAAGATGTAGTGGACGCCGAGGTACTCCGTCGCGGCGGCGAACAGCAGCAGGCCGACGAGCACGATGGACAAGACGGTCGGCGTGAGCTCACCGGCGCGGTGGTACATCCCGGTCAACCGGGTCAGCACCGGCCGGACCACGAAGATCGCGACGAGTGCGAACGGCACCGCCAGGACGACCAGCCAGCCGGGACCGTGGCCGTGGTCGCCGCCGCCGGCGATGCCGATCACGACCGCGAGCAGGGTCCAGGCCAGGATGTCGTCGGTCGCGGCGCAGGCCAGGGCAAGCCCGCCGGTCTCCGTCCGGTGCATGCGGCGGTCGGTGAGGATCCGGGCCAGCACCGGGAACGCGGTGATCGACATCGCGGCGCCCATGAACAGCGCGAACGGCCAGAAGTCGGCTCCCCGCCGGCTTGAGGTCGCGCAGGAAGTGGGCCAGCCCGATGCCCATCGCGAACGGCAGCACGATCGACGTCAGCGACACCGACGCCGCCACCCGGCCCCGTCCCTTGACCAGCGAGACGTCGAGCTCGAGGCCGACGACGAACATGAACAGCACCAGGCCGATGCTCGCCAGGAGCGACAGGAACGGCCGGGTGTCGAGGGGGAAGAGGTTCTCGCTGATCGTGGGGCCGAGCAGGCTCGGGCCGAGGAGCACGCCCGCGAAGATCTCCCCCACCACCGGCGGGATCCCGATCCGGCCGGCTGCTGACCCGGCCAATCGGGCCACGACGATGATCAGCGCCAGCTGGGCGAGGATCACGGTGATGTCGTACACGAGGCTCTCCTAGCGGCGGCGACGGGCCGCGCCAGACTACGGGCTGGATGTTCCCCGCGGGCCCGGTTGCGGAGGAGTTCGTCCCTCCGGACGACGCGCCACCGCGGCCGCGGACGGGCCGAGGCTCAGGTGGTCTCCCAGCGGAAGAGCTTGGCAGCGGCGAGCGTGACGACGACGGCGAACCCGGCGAGCACCGCCAGCGGCGCGAGCGCCGCCGACGCACCCTCGCCGCGCACCATCACGTCGAGCATCCCCTCGTTGAGGTGCTTGAGCGGCAGCGCGTCGGAGAGCCGCTGCATCCACTCCGGCGCCACGTCGAGCGGGAAGAACGAGCCGCTGAGGAACGCCATCGGCAGCACGATGAAGTTGGACATGTTGACCGCGCCCTCCGCGGTGCGGGTGATCGCCCCGGCGAGCAGGCCGATCGCCATGAAGCAGAGCGTCCCGACGACCACCAGCGGGATCGCCATCCACCAGGTGCCGGAGAGGGTGAGGCCGAACGCCGCTGCGCCGAGGCCGAGGAAGATCGCCAGCTGGGCGAGCGCGACGGTGAGGGTCACCGCGATCCGGGCGGCGACGACGGTGCGGGTCGAGACCGGCGCGAGCTGGAGCCGGCGCAGCAGCTTGCTCTGGCGCCAGCCCTGCAGGGTGGCCGCCGCGCCGAACGCGGCGCTCATCGCCACCGCCCACCCCAGCAGGCCGGGCGTCACGAACTGGATGGTCGTCAGCGAGTCGTCCTCGACCCGCTCGGTGCGCAGGTCGAAGCGCGGCGGCTGCCCGCTGGCGGCCACGTTGGCACCGTCGACGAACGCCCGGAGCGTCCCCTGGGTGATCCCGGCCCGCACCTGGTCGGTCTGCGTGTAGTGGGCCACGACGACGTCACCCCGCTGCTCGAGGGCGACGTCGGCGTCTCCCTTGCGGACGGTGTCGATCGCCGCCTCGAGGTCGTCGCTCTCCTCGACCTCGAAGGTCTCGTCGAAGGCCTCCCGCGCGTCGTCGGGGAGCTCGTCGACCAGCGCGACGTCGCCGACCTTGATCATGTCCACCTTCGACGTCCCCTGGTCGCCCAGCAGGCCGCCGAACAGCACCAGGAACATCAGCGGGAAGACCAGCGCGAAGAACACCGAGGCCCGGTCGCGCAGGAACCCGCGCAGGATCGCGACCGAGAGCGCCCAGAACGGCGAACCGGAGATGCTCATGCGCGGTACTCCCGTCCGGTCAGCGCGAGGAACACGTCCTCCAGGGTGCCCGTGTGCACCGTCACCCCGTCGAGCCGCTGCCGCTCGCCGAGGGCGGCGACGACCCCGGCGGGGTCGCGCGTCGTCAGCACCGTGCCGTCCGCGGTCTCGCGCACCTCGGTGACGGCGGGGATCTGCCGGGCCTCCTCGACCGGGACCACTCCCGGCGCGACGGTGATCCGGGTGGGAGCGTCGAGGCTGCGCACCAGCGCGGTGGGGGTCCCGAGCTCGAGCACCCGGCCGTGGTCCATGATCGCCACCCGGTCGCAGAGCACCTCGGCCTCGTCCATGTGGTGGGTGGTCAGGACCACCGTGCGGCCGGCGTCGTTGATGTCGGACAGCAGGTCCCACAGGTTGCGGCGGGCCTGCGGGTCGAGCGCCGACGTGGGCTCGTCGAGGAACACCAGCTCGGGGTCGTGCACCAGGGCGCACGCGATCGACAGCCGCTGCCCCTGGCCGCCGGAGAGGTCCTCGACCCGGGTGTCCGCCTTCTCCTCGAGCCCGACCCGCTCCAGCCACTCGTCGGCCGCGGTGGCCGGGGCCCGGTAGAGGGCGGCGAAGGTGTGGATCTGCTCGCGCGCGGTGAGCCGCTCGAAGAACGACGACGCCTGCAGCTGGACGCCGATCCTGGGCTGCAGCCGCTTGTTCCGCGGCCACACCGGCTCGCCGAGCACGCTGACCTCGCCCGCGTCGGGTTGGCGCAGCCCCTCGACCATCTCGAGGAGCGTGGTCTTGCCGGCGCCGTTGGGCCCCAGCACGCCGACGGTCTCCCCCTGCTCCACGGTCAGGTCGACCCCGTCGACCGCCGTGAGGTCGCCGTAGGTCTTGGACAGTCCTCGCGCATCGATCACTGACATCGCGGACGACCCTAGGGGACGGCCCGGACGGCCCGACACCGACTTTGGTCGGTGGCTGCGCCTTCGGTGCCGTCGGCGCCGGCCCTTCTCAGCTGAGCAGTCCGCGCACCACCCGCAGCGCCACCGACACCCGGGCCAGGTCGGTGTCCTCGTCGGCGCAGATCGCGTCGAGCGTCTCCCCGGCCCGGTCCACGACCCCGCCCGCGGACGACTCCCAGGCCGCCACCCGGGCCTCCGCGGCGGCGTCCGCCGGGGTCAGGGCGAGGACCTCCGCGGTGAGCTGGGCGTGCACGTGGTGGAGGTCGTCGCGGAGGGCCGCCCGGGCCATCGTCTGCCACTGGTCGGCACGGGGCAGGTCGACGATCCGCCGCTGCAGCACCGACAGCCCCAGCCGCTCGCCCAGCGCGAAGTGGACCTTCGCCACGTCGCGCGGCACGAGCCCGTCCCTGGTGGCGATCTCGACGACGTTGAGCAGCGCGTAGGCGACGTCGTACGCCGCCACCCGCGCCGCGAGGTCGTCGGGCACCTGCTGCGCGGCGAGGGCCTGTCGACGCTGCTCGTACGCCGCGAGCTCGCTGCCCGTCAGCAGGTCGGGGAGCTCCAGCATCGTCGCCTGCACGGGGCCGGCGAACAGGTCGACGGTCGCCGCGCTGTCGAGCGGTGGCCGCCGGTTGGTCACCAGCCACCGCGAGGCGCGCTCCACCAGCGTGCGCATCTCCACCCGCATCCGGGTCTGCACGGCGGCGGAGATCTTGTTGTCGTAGGTCGCCAGCTCCTGCCGGAGCGGGAGCGACCCGAAGATCTCCCGCGCGACGAAGTTCGCCCGCGTGAGCTCGGCAGCCGACGCACCGGTCTCCCCGGCGAGCCGCGGCCAGTACGTCATCCCGGCGCCGTTGACCAGGTCGTTGACCACCTGGGTCACGATGATCTCGCGCCGCAGCGGGTGCTGCTCGATCTGCTGGCGGAAGCCGTCCTGCACCGCGCTCGGGAAGTACTCGAGCAGGTCGAGCGTCAGGTAGGGGTCCTCCGGCAGGTCGGAGGCGAGCAGCTCCTCGGCCAGCACGATCTTGGTGTAGGCCATCAGCACCGAGAGCTCCGGCTGCGTGAGCGCGCCACCCTGCTCGAGCCGCCGCTTGACCTCCGCGGTCGCCGGCAGCGCCTCCAGCCCGCGGTCGAGCCGGCCGTCGGCCTCCAGCCGCTGCATCCACTTCTCGTGCACGTGCAGCAGCGACGGGGCGTTGCGGGCGGCGTTGGCGAGCGCGAGGTTCTGCTCGTAGTTGTCGCGGAGGACGAGGTCGGCGACCTCCTCGGTCATCGAGGCGAGCAGCTGGTTGCGCTGCTTCTCGGTGAGGTCACCGTCGGCCACCACCCGGTCGAGGAGGATCTTGAGGTTCACCTCCCGGTCGGAGGTGTCGACCCCAGCGGAGTTGTCGATGAAGTCGGTGTTGATCCTCCCCCGCGGGCGGCGTACTCGATCCGGCCGCGCTGGGTGAACCCGAGGTTGCCGCCCTCCCCCACGCACCGGACACGCAGCTGGCCGCCGTCGACCCGGATCGCGTCGTTGGTCTTGTCGCCGGCGTCGCGGTTGCTCTCGGTCGACGCCTTGACGTAGGTGCCGATGCCGCCGTTCCACAGCAGGTCGACCGGCGCCAGCAGGATCGCCTTCATCAGCTCCGCCGGCGTCATGGCCGTGACGTCGCCGGCGATGCCGAGCGCCGCGCGGATCTGGGCGTTGAGCGGGATCGACTTCGCCGAGCGCGGGAAGACGCCGCCGCCCTCGGAGATGAGCGAGGGGTCGTAGTCCTGCCAGCTCGACCGGGGCAGCCCGAACAGGCGCTTGCGCTCGGCGTACGACGCGGCCGCGTCGGGCTCGGGGTCGATGAAGATGTCGCGGTGGTCGAACGCCGCGACCAGCCGGATGTGCTCGGAGCACAGCATGCCGTTTCCGAAGACGTCGCCGGACATGTCGCCGATGCCGACCACCGTGATGTCCTCGCGCTGGCAGTCGATGTCGAGCTCGCGGAAGTGCCGCCGCACCGACACCCAGGCGCCGCGGGCGGTGATGCCCATCGCCTTGTGGTCGTAGCCGACCGAGCCGCCGCTGGCGAACGCGTCGCCCAACCAGAAGCCGTAGTCCTTCGCCACCCCGTTGGCGATGTCGGAGAAGGTGGCGGTGCCCTTGTCGGCGGCGACGACGAGGTAGGAGTCGGTGCCGTCGTGGCGCACCACCCGCGGCGGCGGGACCGCCTCGCCGCCGACGAGGTTGTCCGTGACGTCGAGCAGGCCGCGGATGAACGTCTTGTAGCACTCCACGCCCTCGGCCATCCAGGCGTCGCGGTCGGAGGGGTCGGGGAGCTGCTTGGCGTAGAACCCGCCCTTCGCGCCGACGGGGACGATGACGGTGTTCTTCACCATCTGCGCCTTGACCAGGCCGAGCACCTCGGTGCGGAAGTCGTCGCGCCGGTCCGACCAGCGCAGCCCGCCCCCTCGCCACCGGCCCGAACCGCAGGTGCACGCCCTCGACCCGCGGCGAGTACACGAAGATCTCGAACCGCGGCCGCGGCTCGGGGAGCTCCGGGATCGCCGACGGCTCCATCTTCAGCGACAGGTACTGCTTGTGCCGGCCGGATGCACCGTCGTGCTGGAAGTAGTTCGTCCGCAGCGTCGCGCGGACCAGCTTCAGGTAGGACCGCAGGATCCGGTCGTGGTCGAGGCCGACCACGTCGTCGAGCGCCTTCCGGATCCGGCCCTCCAGGTCGGCCTGCCGCTCGCTGCGGGCCGCGTCGTCGAGGTCGGGGTCGAACCGGGTCTCGAACAGCGCGACGAGCATCCGGGCCAGGTCGACGTTGACCGCGAGGGCGTCCTCGATCGAGTCGATGGCGAACGGCGAGTTCCCCTGCCGCATGTACTTGGCGTAGGCGCGCAGCAGCATCGCCTGCCGCCACGTCAGGGACGCGCGGAGCACGAGCGCGTTGAACCCGTCGATCTCGGTGTAGCCGTCCCAGATCGCCTGCAGCGCGTCGGTGAACAGCTCGCGGCCGTCGTCGGGCAACGCCGCGCCGTAGCGCAGGCCGAAGTCGTAGACGTGGGCGGTGCGCTCCAGCCCGTCGACGCCGTAGGGCCGTTCGTCGACGACCTCGACCCCCATCGACGAGAGCATGGGCAGGACCTGCGAGAGCGACAGCGGCGGACCGACCCGGAACACCTTCAGCCGCACCTCCCCCTCGGGGGCGTCGAGCTCGGAGTAGAGCGCCTGGTCGATCCCGACGTCGCCCTGGATCGACTCGAGCCGGCCGAGGTCGGCCGCCGCCGTGCGGGCCGGGAAGTCCTCCTTGTAGGCCTCCGGGAACGCGTCGACGTACCGCCGGCCGAGGATCGCCCCGACCTCCTCGCCGTACTCCGCGTTGACCGCGGCGAGGAAGTCCTCCTGCCACGACCGGGAGGCCTCCACCAGGCGCCGCTCGAGGTCGGCGGTGTCGACGTCGTCGGGGATCGTCTGCCCGGCCGGGAGCCGCACCACGAAGTGCACCCGGGCCGTCGTCGACTCGCCGATGCTGACGTTGAACTCAACCGACTCGGCGCCGAGCTGCTCGGTCAGGATCCGGGCGAACCGCTGCCGGACCCCGGTGTTGTAGCGGTCGCGGGGCAGGTAGACGAGCACCGAGAGGTAGCGCCCATAGGTGTCGCGGCGGATGAACAGCCGCACGGCCCGCCGCTCGCGCGCCTGCATCGCCGCCTCCGCGATGGGCGCCAGCTCGTCGACGGGCGTGTGGAACAGCTCGTCGCGCGGATAGGTCTCGAGCGTGTCGAGCAGTGCCGACCCGTCGTGGCTGCGGGGGTCGAGACCGGTGCGGGCGAGCACCTGCTCGACCTTCTCGCGCAGCAACGGCACCCGCAGCACCGACTCGGTGTAGGCGGCGCTCGACAGCAGTCCCAGGAACCGGCGCTCGCCGACCACCTCGCCGTCGGCGTCGAAGACCTTGACCCCGACGTAGTCGAGGTACGCCGGCCGGTGCACGGTCGCCCGCGAGTTCGCCTTGGCGAGCACCAGCAGCGTCTTCTCGCGAGCCTTGGCCTTGACGGCGCCCGAGAGCCGCCCGAACGAGGCCGACTGGCCCTCGGCGGCACGCGTGCGCAGGATGCCCAGGCCGGACTCGGGGACCGGGCGGAGCACGTCGTCGTGCCCGCCCTCGACCGGCAACCGCTCCAGCCGGTACTCGCGGTAGCCCAGGAACGTGAAGTGCTCGTCGGCGAGCCAGGTCAGCAGCTCCCGGGCCTGGCGGACCTCGTCGTCGGGGGAGCGGTGGCGGGTCGTCGGTCAGGTCGCCCACCACGGCGGCGACCTGCTCCTGCATCGCCGCCCAGTCCTCGACCGCCGCCCGCACGTCACCCAGCACCCGGCGCAGGTCCTCCGCCAGCCGCTCCGGCTCGCGTACCCGGTGGTCGTCGGCGACCCGGTCGATCTCCACGTGCATCCACGACTCGCGGATCGAGTCCTCCGCGGGCTCCGTCGAGCCGGCCCGGACGGGCTCGACGCCCACCAGCGCGCCGCTCTCGTCGCGACGCACGTCGAGGGTCGGGTGCAGCACCACGTGGACGTCGCGCTGCTGCCGCGCGAGCTCCATCGTCACCGAGTCGACGAGGAACGGCATGTCGTCGGTGACGACCTCGACGATGGAGTGGCCGCCGGCCGACCAGCCGTGCTCGGCGACGGTCGGCGTGTAGACGCGCACCTTCGTCGTGCCGGGGCTGCGCTCCGCCGCCAGGTGGTGGTGGGAGGCGTAGGCGCCGTAGCGGTCGACGTCGCTGCGGTCGGCCAGGTCCTCGGTGGCGACGTGCCGGTAGTAGCCGGTGAGCAGGGCCACGACGTCGTCACCGGGAGGCGCCGAGGCGCCCCGGCCGTGGCGGGCCACCTCTGCGGCCTGCTCGATCAGCTCGTCCCGGTCGGTGTTGTGCGTCGTCGTTGACACCCTGTCACAGTAGGGTGGCGCGCTGCCCCGAACAACCATCCTCGAGAGGACCCCGATGGCGACCCGCCTGGTGCACGAGCTGACCTACGACGCCCCCGTGGAGGCGGTCGCCCGGATGCTGACCGACCGCGAGTTCCGGGAGGAGGTGTGCCGGGCCGTGCAGGCCACGTCGTACGCCGTCACGGTCGACCGCGACGCGTCGGCGACGAAGGTGCGCATCGAGATGGAGCAGCCCACCGACGGGGTGCCGTCGTTCGCCCGCAAGCTGGTCGGCGCCACCACCACCGTGGTGCAGGCGGAGAGCTGGACCAGCCCCACGCACGCCGACGTCCACGTGTCGATCCCGGGCAAGCCCGGCGAGATGGAGGGCACCACGGTGCTCGAGCAGCGCGACGGCCGCACGGTCGAGGTGGTCGACCTCCGGATCTCGGTGCGCATCCCGCTCGTCGCGGGCAAGGTCGAGGACCTGCTCGCCAAGTTCCTCGTGCGGGCGCTGAAGGCGGAGAACCGCGTCGGGCAGGACTGGCTGGCGCGCTAGCCCCGCTCCTCGCCCTCCGTCGTCTCCGGCACGCCCTGCGCCTCCCGGCGCTCCGGCTCCTCCTGGCGCTCCGGCTCCTCCTGGCCCTGCCGCTCCTCCCGGGCTTCCTGCCGGCGGCGGAGGGCGACGACGATCCCGAGCACGACGAACGGGCCGATCGCCAGGGCGACGGTCAGCGCCTGCTCGACCGGGTGCAGCGGACCGAGGTGTGCCGGGAGCACGCCCGTCACTCCTCCGCCGTGGAGGGCGCCATGGAGGGGGTACATGTGGTCGGTCGGCGGCACCAGCGTCTCCTTGAGCGACCGCGGCGACGTCCACCGCTGGAGGTTGAGCGCCGCCCCGGCCTTGTCGTTGGTGCCCGAGCCGCGGCCGCCGCCGAAGGGCTGCTGGCCGACGACGGCGCCGGTCGGCTTGTCGTTGACGTAGAAGTTGCCCGCGGCGAACCGCAGCGCCTCGCTCGCCCAGTCGATGGCCGCGCGGTCGCGGGCGACGACGGCCCCGGTGAGGGCGTACGGCGACGCGGACTCGAGCTGGTGCGCGACCCGCTCGAACGCCGTGCTGTCGCGGTCGTCGTAGACGTGGACCGCGAGGATCGGCCCGAAGTACTCGGTGCGGAACATCTCGTCCTCCGGGTCCTCGCCGAGGACGATGGTCGGCCGGACGAACCAGCCGACCGAGTCGTCGGTCGTGCCGCCGGCGACCACGGTCAGGCCGGAGGTGGCCTGGGCGCGCTCGATCGCCGCGGTGTGCTTCTTGAACGCGCGGTCGTCGATGACGGCGCCCAGGAAGTGCCGGAAGTCGGTCGGGTCGCCCATCGACAGCGCCTCGGTCCGGTCGACCAGTTCGTCGCCCATCCGGTCCCACACCGAGCGCGGCACGTAGGCGCGGGGAGGCGGCCGAGCACTTCTGCCCCGCGTACTCGAACGCCCCCCGGACCAGGGCGGTGGTGAGCACGTCGGGGTCCGCCGAGGGATGGGCGAGCACGAAGTCCTTGCCGCCGGTCTCGCCCACCAGACGCGGATAGCTGCGGTACGACGGCAGGTTGCTGCCGACGGTCTGCCACAGCCGCTGGAAGGTCGCGGTCGAGCCGGTGAAGTGGATGCCCGCGAGGTCGGGGTGGGCGAGGGCCACCTCCGACACCTCGAGCCCGTCGCCGGGCAGCATGTTGATCACGCCCGGCGGCATCCCGGCCTCGACGAGCAGCTCCATCGTGAGGCTCGCGGCGAGCTGCTGGGTCGGGCTGGGCTTCCAGATGACGACGTTGCCCATCAGGGCCGGCGCGGTCGGCAGGTTGCCGGCGATCGCGGTGAAGTTGAACGGGGTGACGGCGTAGACGAAGCCCTCGAGCGGCCGGTGGTCGGTGCGGTTCCACACCCCGGGGCTGTTGGCGATCGGCTGCTCGGCGAGGATCTGCCGGGCGTAGTGCACGTTGAACCGCCAGAAGTCGATCAGCTCGCAGGCGGCGTCGATCTCGGCCTGGAACGCGGTCTTGGACTGCCCGAGCACGGTCGCGGCGTTGAGCCGCTGCCGCCAGGGGCCGGCGAGCAGCTCGGCGGCCCGGAGCAGGATCGCGCACCGCTCGTCGAACGGTGTCGCCCGCCAGGCCGGCGCCGCGGCGAGCGCGGCGTCGATCGCCCGCTGGGCGTCGGCGGCGGTGGAGTTCCGCAGCACCCCGAGGACGTGACCGTGGTCGTGCGGCTGGACGACGGGGATCTCGGCGCCGCCGCCGGCGACCCACTCGCCGTCGACGTAGGCCTCGAGGGGGCGCTGGGTCGCCTCCAGGTCGGCGATCCGAGCGGTCAGGGCGGAGCGCTCCGGGGTGCCGGGCGCGTAGGTGAGGTTGGGCTCGTTGGTGGGAGCCGGGGGGAACGTGATGGCGTCCATGCCCTCAGAACCTACGCTCGCCGTCGTCGTCGTGCCCACCCACCCGGGCTCACCCCAGCAGTGCCCCGACCTCCTGCGTGGCGTACCAGGCCAGGTCGTCGTCGGGCCCCGCTCCACCGCGGTCGTCGGCGTGGACGGCGACCACCTCGCGCCACGGGAGGTCCCCCTCCGGGTCGCCGGACGGCTCCCCGACGACGACCACCCGCCGGGCGCCCTCGGGCTGCGCCGCGGCCGAGAGCCCGGCGGCGGTCATCAGCGCGTCGTACTCCAGCTCCTCGTCCTCCTCGCCGACGACCACCCGCTCGGCCGAGGCGGGGACCGACCCCGCGGCCACGTGGTCGCGGAGCCCGTCGAGGGTGGTGGCGACGTAGACCCTGCCCGTCATGTGCCCGTCACCGGTCCGCCGCCTTGTCCGTCCCCGGCCGCCGCCGGGCCTTGCGGCCCCGGGGGCGCGGCGGCGCGTCGCCGACGACACCTCGAGCAGCTCGTCGAGCGCCTCGCGCAGGCACAGCCCGAGCAGGTCGGCGTCGGGGATCCAGTCGCGGTCGGCGGTGATGCCGAAGTACACCCCCGCCGTCGTAGGACGTCACACCGATCGCCAGCGGGTGCCCGGGCACCAGCGGGTGGACGGGATAGCTCGCGAGCATCCGCGCGCCCGCGGCGTAGAGCGGCGCCTGCGGGCCGGGGACGTTGGTGACCGACAGCTGGTAGCCGCGGCGCAGCTCGTCGGCGGCGACCCGCGAGCCGATCGCGTGGAACGTCGTGGGGGCGAAGCCGGCGATGCCGGCGAGCCGGTTGGCCGCGACGCTGCGACCGGTGTCCTTGTGGTCCTGGAAGGAGTACGACACCTGGTGCAGCCGCACCACCGGGCTCGGCTCGCCGATCGGGAGGTCGACGAAGTGGGCGGCGATCTGGCTGCCGAGCGAGGTCGCCTCGAGCTCCTCGTCGATCACCGAGACCGGCACCAGTGCGCGCACCTGGCGCAGGCCGCCCATCGACTCCGCCCGGGTCATCAGCCAGCCCCGCAGGCCGCCGGTGATCGTGGCGAGGATGACGTCGTTGACGGTGCCGCCGTGGGCCTGCCGGACGGCGCGGTGGTCGGCGAGGCGGGTCTCGACGGTGACGATCCGGCGCTGCTGCGACAGCGGGCCGTTGATCACGCCGCGGCGCGAGGGCCGGCCCCCGGTCGCCGCGTCGAGGAACCCGCGGACCCGGCGGGTGCGCTCCTCCGCCGTGCGCAGCAGGGCGTGGGAGGCGCTGCGCACGGTGGCGACCGCGGTCTCCGGGTCGGTGACGGTGTCGCGGATCGCGCCGGTCAGCAGGGCGGGCGGCGACGGGGCACGGCGCGGCGTCCAGTCGTCGGGCTCGAGCTCGCGCGGCTCGGGCTGCGGGTCGAGCAGCAGCTGGCCGAGGTCGACGGTGTGGACTCCGTCGACCAGGGCCTGGTGGGTCTTGGACAACAGCGCCACCCGGCCGCCCTCGAGACCCTCGACGAAGTAGATCTCCCACAGCGGGCGGGAGCGGTCGAGCGGCCGCGACACGATCCGCGACGCCAGCTCGAGCAGCTGGGCGGAGGTGCCGGGTCGCGGCAGCGCCGACCGCCGGACGTGGAACCCGAGGTCGAAGCCCTCGTCGTCGATCCACAGCGGGTTGGCGAGCCGGCCCGGGACGGTCTGCACCCGCTGGCGGTAGCGCGGCACGAACGCGATCCGGTCGCGGACCAGCTCGACGAGCCGGCCGTAGTCGAACCCCGAGCCACCGGGGTCGAAGACCTCGATCGTGGCGTTGTGCAGGGGCGTCTGCGCGCTCTCCTCGGTGAGGAACGCGAGATCGCGAGGACGGACCCTGTCGACCACGTCACTCCCCGCCTTCTCCGCCGGCACCCCGTCGCCGCTGGTCAGCTGCTGCGTGAGATTCTGGCAGAGTCACGGAAAGGGTGGTACGAGTGGGACGTACGACGGCACGGGCCCTCGCAGCGCTGGTGACGACCTCCGTCGTGGGGCTGTCCGCCGCGGCGTGCGGCGGGGACGACGACGGCGGCAACGGCGCATCGGACGAGCCGGTCGTGGTCGAGATCGTCTTCGAGGGCGGCGAGGTCACGCCGAACGGCGAGCGGGTCGAGGTCGAGGCGGGCCAGCCGATCGACCTCGAGGTCACCGCCGACGAGCCGGGGTCGATCCACATCCACTCCGACCCCGAGCAGGAGTTCGACTTCGAGGCGGGCACCGACACCTTCGAGATCCAGGTCGACCGGCCCGGCGTGGTCGAGGTGGAGTCGCACGAGCTCGAACAGGTGATCGTGCAGCTCGAGGTCCGGTAGGCACCGTGCTCGAAGCCCACGGGATCGGCGGCCAGGCCGATCTCCCGATCCCGCTCAGCCTCGCCATCTCCGGTGCGGTCGCCGCACTGGTGGTGTCGTTCACCGTGCTCGTGGTCGCGTGGCGCACCCCGCGGTACGCGACCGGCGACGTCCCGGCGCCCGCCGGCTCCGCGGACGACCGCGAGCCGCACCGACCCGGTCGCGACGCCGGCGGCAGGCCCGCCCCGCGGGCGCTCGACGCGCTGGTGCGGTCGCCGTACTGGTCGGTCGGGCTGCGGCTGGTGGGCATCGTCGGCTTCCTGTTCACCGCCGCCACGGCGATCTTCGGGCAGGACCAGCTCACGAACCCGTTCTTCGGGATCGTCTACGTGTGGCTGTGGGTCGGGGTGGTCTTCGCCTCGCTGCTGTTGGGGCCGGTGTGGCGGGCGATCAGCCCGATGCGCACCATCAACCTGGTGCTCGCGCGGCTCACCGGCGGCGACGCCGAACGCGGCATCCGCGACTACCCCACCTGGCTCGGGATGTGGCCCGCCGCGCTCGGTCTCTACGCGTTCGTGTGGATGGAGCTGGTGCACCGGCACCCCACCGACCTCGGCACGGTGCGGCTGTGGTTCGCCGTCTACGTCGGCGCCATGCTCATCGGCGGCGCCGTGTTCGGCGACCGGTTCTACGAGCGCGCCGACCCGTTCGAGGTCTACTCCACCCTGGTCGGCCGGCTGTCGCCGTGGGCCCGCGACGAGACCGGCCGGCTCGTCCTCCGCAGCCCGCTCGCCAACCTCGCGACCACGCCGCCGTACCGCGGTCTGGTCGCCGTGGTCGCCGTGCTCTTCGGCAGCACCGCGTTCGACTCCTTCCGCGAGTCGTCGTTCTGGATCCGCACGATCCAGGGCGCCGAGGTCACCGGCTTCGCCCTCAACAACCTCGCGCTGCTCGTCTTCTGCATCGGGGCCGGCGCGCTCTTCTCGCTCGGCGCCGCGCTGACCGGCGTCGACCCGGAGCAGTCGCGTGCGGAGCTCCCCCGGCGGCTGGCGCACTCGATCGTCCCGATCATCGCCGCCTACATCATCGCCCACTACCTGACCCTGCTGATCGACGTCGGCACCCAGACGCTGGCGCGGGCGAGCGACCCGTTCGGCAAGGGATGGGACGTGCTCGGCACGGCCGGTGTGGAGCCGTCGTACTGGTTCTCCTACCACCCGACGGTGCTCGCGACCACCAAGGTCGTCGCCGTCGTGGTCGGGCACGTGCTGGCGGCCGTCGCCGCCCACGACCGGGCGATCGCGCTGCTGCCGAAGCGGCACCAGATCACCGGGCAGCTGCCGCTGCTGGTCGCCATGGTGGCGTTCACGGCGGGCGGCCTCTACCTGCTCTTCAGCGCCTGACGCTCACTGTCCCTGCCATCGCGTCGACGACCGAGGCGAGGGCGCGGGTGAAGCGGCGACTCCCCCGCCTCCAGCAGCGTCCGTCCGGCGACGAGCGCCCGGTCGACCGCGGCCTGGTCGTCGGGCAGGAAGTGCACCCCGGTGTGGTCGCCGAACCCGCGGAGCATCGCGACCACGTCGGCCTCGCGCCAGCCGAGCGTCGGCCGCATCCGGTTGACGACCAGGCGGATCCGGGTGGCGGGCAGCAGCTCGCGCGCATCGGCGAGCGACCGGGCCAGCCGGGCCAGCCCGACCGGGTCGGCCGCACCGACGAGCAGCACGTCGTCGGCGGCCTCCAGCGCCTCCAGCGTGAGGCCGTTGCGCTCGGGACGGACGCCGACGTCGGCCGCCCGGTCCTGCTCGATGCTGAAGCCGGTGTCGAGCACCACCTGCGCCTCGCTCCTGGCCCGCTCGACGATCGCGCCCAGCGCCCCGGGCCGGACCTCGACCCACCGGTCCGGGCGGGGCAGGCCGGTCACCACCCGCAGCTCGTCGGAGAGCCGGCGCTGCACCGTCGCGAACCGCTCGTCCAGCGCCCCGCCGGCCACGAGCCGGGCCGCCGAGAGCAGGCCCGAGACTTCGTCGAGGATGCCGAGCTGTTGCGCGACCGCGCCGCCGTAGGGGTCGGCGTCGACCAGCACCGTCCGCAGCCCCCGCCCCGCGAGCTCGGCCGCGACCCCCGCGGCGACCGTGGTGCGCCCCGGGGCGCCGGCCGGTCCCCAGACGGCGACCACCCGGCCGGGCCGCCCCGGGGCCGGGCCTGACGGCCCTGACGGCCCCTGACGGCGCTGGCGGCTCACCGGGGAGGTCGGGAGTCGGGGCGGCCGCTGCCGGGCCCCGGGCCACCGCGGCGGTGATCCGGTCGACCGGGTCGGCGGGGACGACCACCTCCACGCCGATCCGGGCCGCCCGGACCCGGGCCCGCTCCACGTCCTCGCCGACGGCGACCACCCGCACGCCGTGCTGCCGGAGCTGGTCGACGACGGTGGCGTCGAACCCCGTCAGCTCGGCGCCGACGACCGCCACCTGCGCCTGCCCGGCGCTCGCGGTGGCGAGCAGGTCGGCGACGTCCACGCACCGCTTGAGCACGACGACGCCCGGCTCGTCGTTGAGGGCCGCCAACGCGCGGGACTCCCACGCGGCGCCGGTCGAGACCAGCAGGACGACGATCACGGCACCTCCTACGAACGCTGCACGACGCGGACCGCGGGTTCGTCGGTGCCGTCGAGCAGGGCGAGGAACGGGCCGACCTGGTCGTCGGCGACGGCGAGCACGAGCTGGCGGGTGCCGCTGACGGCGATGCTCTCGTCCGCGGGCGGCGCGTCGACCACGGTGACCGCGGCGAGCGCCGGGCCGGCGGCGGGATCGGTCGGGGCGCTCGCGCCCGGACCGGCGCCGGGGCCCGTGCCACGGCCGGTGCCAGGGCCGGAGCCGGAGCCGGCGACGCCGACCCACACGTCGACGACCGAGCCGACGTCGACGGTCGGCGGCACCCGGTGCGGCTCGACGTCGAGCGGCAGCCGCACCGTGCCCGCCGCGTTGGCGTCTCCCAGGGCGGCCCGCGGCAGCAGCTCGCCGGCGCCGAGCCCCCGGACCAGCAGCGCCCCCTCCGGGAGCGCCTCGTCGGTGGGCAGGTAGCGGTCGAGGTCGGTGTCGTCGGCGAACCCGACCCGCACCGCGACCAGGTCACCCTCGTCGAGGACGGTGCCCGGCCCGACGTCGCCGGCGAGCGCCCACACCGCCACGGAGTCGTCGGCGGCGGCGAGCACCCGCGCCCCCAGCACGACTGACCCGGCGACGAGCAGCACCCCGATCCACAGCCGGGGATCGCGCCAGCCCGCCCTCGTCACCCGCGCCGCGGGCGGGGGCACCACCGACGCGCCCGGCTCCCCGAGAGTCCTGGACACAGGCACATCATGCAGCCAGCGGGCCGCCGCGTCACCTGTCGATCCACAGGCCGTCGGGGTGGCGCTGCCGTCGTACCGTCCGTGGTGACACGATGTGCGCATGGCCGAATCGCCACGGTTCCTCACGCTGACCGACGTCGCGGAGGTCCTCAACACCTCCAGCGCCCAGGTCTACGCGCTGGTCCGCCGCGGCGAGCTGCCCGCGATCAAGATCGGCGGCCGCGGCCAGTGGCGGGTCGAGGCCAGCAAGCTCGAGGAGTACATCGAGGAGCAGTACCGCGAGGCCCGGCGCTACGTCGAGACCCACCCGTTCGTCGACACGGAGCCGCTGCCGGAGTAGGGGCTCGTCACGAACCGCAGCTCGAGGACGGGACCTCGTGCGTCTCCCGTTCGCACGTGGTCGACCCGGGACATGACGGGCAAAACCTCCACTTGTCCGGCATTGCTTTGCCCGACATGTTGAGGTTTCCCCGGTCGACAGGGGAAACCTCACCTCGCCGCCGCCGTCGCCGCCGTCGCCGCCGTCGCCGCCTCCCGCGCCTACCCGACCTTGCCGTCGAGCCGGACCCGGACCTGCATCGTGTCCTCCCCGCCGCGCTCGACGGTGAGCTCGATGGTCTCCTGGGGCTGGTGGGTGCGGATCGCGACGATGAGCGCGATGCCGTCGGTGACCCGCTGCCCGTTGACGTGGGTGATCACGTCGCCGTCCTCGAGGCCGGCGTCCTCGGCGGGTGAGCCGGCGACCACCTCGTCGACGGTGGCGCCGTCGAGCTGGACCGCACCCCCGGTCTGCACCGTCGCCCCGATCACGGGGTACTGCGCCTCCCCGTCTTGAGGATCTGGTCGGCCGTCACGCGGACCTGCTCGACGGGGATGGCGAACCCGACGCCGATGTTGCCGGCGGTGCCGTCGATGGTGCCGCCGCCGTTGGTGGCGATCGCGGAGTTCACGCCGACCACCTCGCCCTGCAGGTTCACGAGCGGGCCGCCGGAGTTGCCGGGGTTGATGGCGGCGTCGGTCTGGACCGCGTTGATGTAGGAGGAGTCGTCGGACCGGTCACCGGTCGTCACCGGCCGGTTGAGCGCGCTCACGATGCCCGAGGTGACCGTGGCGCTGAGGCCGAGCGGCGAACCGATCGCGACGACCGGCTCGCCGACACGGAGCGTCGTCGAGCGGCCCAGCTTGGCGGGCTTGAGGCCGTCGGCGTTGGTGACGTGCAGGACCGCGAGGTCGTAGACGGCGCTGCGGCCGACGACCGTCGCGCGGTGCCGCTCGCCCTCGTGGTCGACCACCTCGATCGGGCCGTCGCCCTCGGCGGCGTCGGCGATCACGTGGTTGTTGGTGATGACGTGGCCGTTGCGGTCGAGCACGAAGCCGGAGCCGGTGGCTCCCGCCGCGACGCCGTCGAGCTCGGCGAGGACCTGCACCGTGCTCGGCAGCACCGTCTGCGCCACGCGGGCCACCGAGCCCGGCTTCTCCAGCGGGGCGCGGGTCTCGAGGTCGACGCCCTCGAGCCCGCCCTCGACCAGGCCGGGGCTGTCGTCGTCGGTCAGTGCCCCGGTGACGACCGCGCCCACGACGCCGCCCACGAGACCCACCACGAGCGCGACCGCGGCCACGACGGGCCACACCCACCCGGCGAGACGGGCGCGACCGCCGGTGGCGGCCGGGGCGGAGCGTTCGGCGAGCGGGAGCGGCGAGGTCGGTCGCGGGCCGAACGCCGGGCCCGCAGAGCCCGAAGCGACTGGCGGCGACCCCGGCGGCGGCGACGTCGGAGGGGGGCGGCGGCCATGCGGACGCGCGGTGCGCCGGGACCGGGCCGGCCGCCGGCTCCGAGGCCGACTCCGGGCCCCCTCCCGACGGCGGCTCCGACGGCGGCTCCGACGGGGGGCAGGAACGGACCGCTCGGCGGCGCCCAGCGGTCGCTGCCTCCTGCGGGGCGGGCAGTGATCGGCTGGGTCGGCTCGAGGTCGGCCTCGGCGGGCAGGTCGTCGCCCGGCATCGCGTCGCCCGGCATCGCGTCGCGGGGCTCGTCCTCGGGGCGGTCGTTCACGTCGTCCATCATGGCTGATCGGACCCAGCCGCACGGCCGGGCCCCGAGGCCGTCACGGCATCAGCATCTGCACCCACGCCGGGGCGCCGGCCGGGAGGGTCACCGAACCCGGGGGGCAGGGAGGCGACCAACGGTGCGCCGGTGGCCCGGTTCCCGGGGTCGTCCCCACTGCCGGCGCCGGTGTCGCTCCCGGCGCCGGGGTCGGCGCGGTTGCCGGTCGTCGACCGGTCGGCGCGGTCGCCGACGGCAGGTGTCTCGACCCGCGACGCGGGCATCCGCCGGTCGGCGGTGGGCGTGGAGGTCGGAACCAGGCCGAGCGCGATCACGCCGAGCATCGCAGCGCCGGCCGCCCCGCCACCCAGCACGGCCACGCCGAGGCCCCGGCGTCCCCGCGACTGCTGGTCGTGGCCGCCGCCCAGGCACCGCTCGGCCGGCGTGAGGTTGAGCAGCGAGCCCTTGAGGTCGGGCGGGGCCGCGCCGGGGCCGCACGAGAGGCCGGCGAGCCGGGTCTTGACCCAGCCCTCGCGCTCGACGAGGTCACGACAGGCGTGGCACGTGTAGACGTGCTCCCACGCCTCCTCCGCCTCTGCCGGCGGCAGCTGCCCGTCGAGGAGCGCGCTCACCCGGGCGCCGAGGTGACCGATCACGACCGCCCTGCTCCCGGGGTCACCGCGGCCTCGGGGCCGGCGTACCGGGTGCGGTCGCCGCTCGGCGCCCGGTGCGAGAGGGCCGCGCGGAGCATCGCCCGGCCGCGGTGGATCCGCGAGCGGACGGTGCCGAGCTTGGCGTCGAGGATCCCGGCGATCTCCTCGTAGGTGAGGCCCTCGATGTCGCAGAGCACCACGGCGGCGCGGAAGTCGGGCGGCAGGGCCGAGAGCGCCGACTCGACGTCGTCGTCGAACGTGCGGTCGGCGTACGCCGTGTCCGGGCCGGCGGCGGCGCTCGCGAGCCGGGCGGCGCGCTCGTCGGAGAGCGCGTCGAACCGGATCCGCTGCTTGCGCCGGGCCTGGTCGAGGAACAGGTTCGTGGTGATCCGGTGCAGCCAGCCCTCGAAGGTGCCGGGGGTGTAGGTGTGCAGCGAGCGGAACACGCGGACGAAGACCTCCTGGGTGAGGTCCTCGGCGTCGTGGCGGTTGCCGGTCAGGCGCAGGGCGAGCCGGTAGACCCGGTCGGAGTGCTGCTCGACGATCTCGTCCCACCCCGGCACGGCCCCGGCCGTCGCCCGGCCGTCCGGCTCAGCGCTCATGGTTCCCCTTCTCCGCACCTGCGTGCTGCCTCCCTCGTGTGCCATGACGGTAGGACTCCGGCCTGAGGAATCCCTGTGAAAGCCCGGCGGGGTTCCTGAGGACCGCTGTCGCCCGGTCCAACGACCGGCGCACCGCCGTTGTTCCGCTGACTCCCCGTCCGGCTCCGCCGAACGTCGGCCGCCGGCCGCTACGGTGGTGCCGTGGCCGACTCCCCGCTTCCGCCGATCAGCCCCGCGAGCTGGACCTTCGCCGAGACCTACGTCGTCGAGGACGACGTGCTGCTCGCCGCACGGGCGCGTGCGGAGGAGGTCGGCGTCGTCTCGATCGGCTCCGGCTCGGGGGCGGCGCTGCGCTTCCTGGCGGCGGTGCTCGACGCCCGGGCGGTGGTCGAGATCGGCACCGGCACCGGCGTGTCGGGCCTGTGGCTGCTGCGCGGGATGCGCCCCGACGGCGTGCTGACGACGGTCGACGTCGAGGCCGAGCACCAGCGGCTGGCCCGGGAGTCGTTCAGGGACGACGGTGTCGCCCCCGCAACGGGTGCGGACCATCGCGGGGGGCGGCGCTCGACGTGCTCCCCCGCCTCACCGACGGCCACTACGACCTCGTCTTCGCCGACGGCGACAAGCGGGAGTACGGCGCCTACCTCACGGAGGCGATGCGGCTGCTGCGCCCGGGCGGCGTGGTCGCCTTCGACAACGCCCTGTGGCACGACCGGGTCGCCGACCCCGCGCAGCGCGACGACGAGACGGTGGCCGTGCGGACCCTCGTCCAGGAGGTCGCGCAGACCGACGGCCTGGTGCCGGCCCTGCTGCCCGTCGGCGACGGCCTCCTGGTGGCGAAGAAGGAGTGGGTGCCCGAGGGCTAGTCCTCGGCGCGGGGGCTGGCCGCGAACCCGGTCGCACCCTCCGCGATCGCCACCACCTCGCACGGCTCGATGAGCACCGGCGGGCTGCCGACGATCTGCGAGCCCGGCGCCTCCGCGGCACCGGCGGTGAACGTCTCCTGGAAGGCGGCCCGGGCGGCGTCGTCGGCGAAGACGTAGCAACCCCTCGAACCACTCGCCGCGGCGCACCCGCCAGGTCTTGTAGGCCAGTCCGTCCATGCCGGTGAACCGGGCGTGGGAGGTCTCGGCGACGTAGGCGGCCAGCCGGTCCTCCACCCCCTCCGGTGCGTCCGCGAGCGACCAGCGGACCGTGAGACCCTTCACTTCTTCCGTCCTCCCGTGGGGATGTCGATGCCGGCGAGCGGGTCGGGCTGCCCCCAGCCAGGTCAGCAGCAGCCGGGCACCGAAGCCGGACGGCCCGACCGTCCACTCGTGTAGCTCCTTCTCGACGTCGCCGACCGAGGCGATGTCGAGGTGGGCCCAGGGGCGCCCGGCGGTGAAGGGCCGCAGGAACAGGGCGGCGGTGATCGCCTGCGGGGTGCCGCCGCTGTTGTCGGCGTCGGCGACCTTGGACGCGATCTTGTCCTGGTAGCCGTCGTGAAGGGGGAAGCGCCAGACCTCTTCGCCGGACCTCTCCCCCGGCGTCGCGGAGGGCAGAGGCGAGCGAGTCGTCGGTGGCGAAGAAGCCGCCCATCTGCTGGCCCAGCGCGACCTTCATCGCGCCGGTGAGCGTGGCGACGTCGACGATGACGGCCGGGTCGAGCTCGGCGGCGGCGTAGGCGATCGCGTCCGCGAGCACCAGCCGGCCCTCGGCGTCGGTGTTGGTGACCTCGGTGGTGCGCCCGCCCCAGTGACGCACGACGTCGCCCGGCCGCACGGCGTCGCCGGAGACGGCGTTCTCCGCGGCGGGCACCAGCCCCGTGACCCGCACCGGGCAGTCGACGTCACCGAGCGCGGCCATGGTCGCCAGCACCACGGCGCCGCCGGTCATGTCGCGCTTCATCGACACCATGCTCGGGCCCGGCTTGATCGAGAGGCCGCCGGAGTCGAACGTGATGCCCTTGCCGACGAGCACCACGTGCGGGAGCTTGCGGGCCGCCCTCGCCGAGACGCCCGCCGGGGTGTAGTCGAGCCGCACCAGGCGCGGCGGCGTCGCGGACGCCCGGCCGACGGCGACGATGCCCCCCGAAGCCCTCGCGCTCGAGCTGCCGCTCGTCCCAGACCCGGCACTCCAGGCCGGCGGCCTCGGCCACCTGCTCGGCCTGCTCGGCCAGCCAGGGCGGGTTCTTGAGGTTGCTCGGCACGGTCGCCAGCAGCCGGGGAGCGCCAGCCGGCGCCGCCGATGGCGACCGCCCGTTCGAGGGTGCCCTGGTCGGCCTCCCCGAGGCTGCCGGGCGGCAGCGCGACGACCACGCGCCGCACGGGGGTGGTGCTCGGGGCCGCCTGAGCGCCAGTGGAAGAGGAACGAGCCGAGCATGGCGCCGGCGACGAACGCCTCGAGCGCGGCACCGTCCGCCGGCGGCTCGCCGTCGGGCGCGACCCCGGGGGAGCGACGTCGCGACCGCCTCGCGGTCGCGCAGCGCGCGGGCCATCGCCGCACCAGCCCGGCGTACGTCGACCGGTCGGGCGGCGCCGACCCCGACGAGCAGGACCACCCGCAGCTCGGCGTTGACCGGCGTCCCGTCGGGGAGCGGGACGGTGGCGACCTCGCCGACCGCTCCGGTCATCGCGTGCAGCTCGGCGACGCCGAGGAGATCGATCCCGGTGACGTCGGCGAGGTCGGCCGCACCGGGGCCCAGGAGCACGGCGGGACCGTCGTCGGTGCTCGCCGCGGGGGAGCACCGGCACCGCGATCGCGTCGACCCCGACGATCGCAGCGGGGTGGAGCTCGCTGAGCGCGAACTCAGGAGGGGAAACCTGGCGGGGAAGCGGACCCGTCACCCGACGACGTTCTTGAGCGCGTCACCCAGGGCGCCGGCCTCTTCGGCGTTGAGCTCGACGACCAACCGGCCGCCGCCCTCGAGCGGGACCCGCATGACGATGCCCCGACCCTCCTTGGTGACCTCGAGCGGACCGTCACCGGTCCGAGGCTTCATCGCCGCCATGCGGCACCCCTCTTCCCATCAGTACTGGCAGACGTGCTGCACGGGTTCGCCGGACCATTATCGCCCATGCCGCACAACAGTGCAGCAGACCCCGACGTCACGGCCCGTCGCCGGGAACGTGGGAGCCCGGGGCGTTCCGGTCCGGAGCCGTGTCTTGAGCCGTGTCCGGAGCCGTGTCTTGAACCGTGTCCGGTGCCGTGTCCGGCGTCGTGCCCGGTGCGGCTGCGGGACCGGCTTCGGGCCCGGCTTCGGGCCTGGCACCGGGAGTCACCCCGGGCGACCGCTGCTCGAGCTCGGCGGCGACCCGCGCGAGCAGCGCGTCGACCTCCGACATCCGGTAGCCGCGGAACGCCAAGGAGAACCGCACCCGTCTCAGGTCGTCGCCGCCCAGCGGACGGTCGGCGGGGACCGCGGCGTCGGGGCGGTCGTCGTACGCCGGGTGCATCGGCTCGCCCTTGCCGGCGGCCAGGAGCGCGATCCCGCCCATCGCCAGCACCACCAGCACGGCGAAGACCCACATCATCGACTGCGACATCAGTGCCTTTCCCCTGTCAGGCGCGGTGGCCGCGGGCGGTGACCATCAGCTCGACCGCCTCGTCCACGTCGTCGGTGAGCGTGAGCCGGTCGATGTCGCTCGCAGCGATCTTGCCCTCGGCGAGGGCGGTGTCGCGCAGCCAGTCGATGAGCCCCGACCAGTAGTCGACGCCGAGCAGCGCGACCGGGGAACTCGGTCACCTTGCCGGTCTGCACCAGGGTCACCGCCTCGAACAGCTCGTCGAGGGTGCCCATGCCGCCCGGGAGGACGATGAAGCCCTGGGAGTACTTGACGAACATCGTCTTGCGGACGAAGAAGTAGCGGAAGTTGATGCCGACGTCGCACCAGTCGTTGAGGCCGGCCTCGAAGGGCAGCTCGATCCCGAGGCCGACGCTGACGCCGCCGGCCTCGCTCGCGCCCCGGTTGGCCGCCTCCATCGCTCCTGGCCCGCCGCCGGTGATCACCGCGAACCCCGCGTCCACCAGCTTGCGGCCGACCTCGATCCCCTGCGCGTATGCCGGTTCGTCGGTGCTGGTGCGGGCGGAGCCGAACACGGCGACCGCCGACCCGAGCTCGGCGAGCGCCCCGAAGCCCTCGACGAACTCGGCCTGGATCCGGAGCACGCGCCACGGGTCGGTGTGCACCCAGTCGGTCGGGCCGCGCGAGTCGAGCAGCCGCTGGTCGGTCGTCGACCCGTCGATCTGGTCGCGACGCTGGACGATCGGACCCTTGAACTTCGCCTTCACGCGGTGGTTCCCCCTGTTCTGCCCGACGGCCTGCCCGGCGGTGCCGGTCGGCTCGGTGGTGAGCCAGGCGCGCAGCTGCTCCTCGCACCGCAGCACCTGCGCGACCGGGACGTGCTCCTCCTGCTTGTGCGCCAGCATCGGGTCCCCGGGGCCGAAGTTCACCGCGGGCACGCCGAGGGCGGTGAACCGGGCGACGTCGGTCCACCCGAACTTCGGGTTCACCTCTCCCCCGACGGCGTCGATGAACGCCCGGGCGGCGGGCCGGTCGAGCCCGGGCAGGGCGCCCGGCGCGGTGTCGGTGAGGGTGACCTCGTAGGGCGCGAAGTAGTCGGTCACGAACGCGAGCGCCTCCTCCTCCGACCGGTCGGGCGCGAACCGGTGGTTGACCTCGACGACGCACTCGTCGGGCAGCACGTTGCCGGCGACGCCGCCGCGGACGAACACGGCGTTGAGTCCCTCGTGGTACTCCAGGCCGTCGATGACGGGCTTGCGCGGCCGGTAGTCGCGCAGCCGCTGCAGCACGTCGGCAGCGGCGTGGATGGCGTTGACGCCGCGCCAGCTGCGCGCGGAGTGCGCCCGCTCACCGGTCGTGCGGACCTCGACCCGGAGGGTGCCCTGGCAGCCCGCCTCGACCACGGCGTTCGACGGCTCCATCAGCACCGCGAAGTCGGCGACCAGCAGCGCCGGGTCCGACTCGCTGAGCAACCGGAGCCCGTTGAACTGCGAGTCGATCTCCTCGCACTCGTAGAGCACGAACGTCAGGTCGTGCACCGGTTCGGTGAGCGTCGCGGCGAGCCGGAGGATGACCGCGTCGCCCCCCTTCATGTCGCAGGTGCCGAGCCCGTGGAGGATGCCGTCCTCGAGCCGGCTCGGGAGGTTGTCGTTGACGGGCACCGTGTCGAGGTGGCCGGCCAGGACCACCCGCTCGCGGCGGCCGAGCTCGGTGCGGGCGACCACCGTGTTGCCGCGCCGCTCGACGACGAGGTGCGGCAGCGCACGCAGCGCGGCCTCGACGGCGTCGGCGATCGGGCCCTCGTCGCGGCTCACCGACTCGATGTCGACGAGCTGCCGGGTGAGCGTGACGGCGTCGGCGGTCAGGTCGAGCGTCGGCATGGGGCAAGTCAAGCAGGTCGGCGGGGAGGAGGTGCGGGGGATCCGGGCGCCGCCGGACGCGGCGGCGACCCGGTCGAACCGCTCAGCCGAGCAGCCGGCCGAGCGCCGCCGCGGCCGCCGCGGCGACGACGACGACGAGGAACGGCGCCCGCACCAGCAGCAGCGCCACGGCGACGCCGAGGCCGAGCAGCCGGGCGTCCAGCGTCAACGACTGTCCGTCGGCCAGCACCTGCACGGCGACCAGGGCGGCGAGCAGCGCGACCGGGATCAGCGCGGCGACCCGCTCGGCGACCGGGTGCGCGAGCACCCGCTGCGGCACCGAGACGCCGGCGACCTTGAGGGCGTAGCAGCCCGCCGCGGCGACCAGGATCGCCACCCACTCGGGGCTCACGGCGCCACCTCCTCCCGCTCCCGCTCCTTCCGCTCCGGCTCCGGCCGCAGCAGCAGGCCCGCCACGACCGCGACCAGCCCGCCGACGATCACGGGCACGCCGGCCGGCGTCCACGGCACCAGGCCGGTCGCTGCGGCGGCGCCGACGACGGCCACCACCCGCTGCGGCCACGCGGTGAGCCGCGGCCACAGCAGGGCCAGGAACGCCGCACCGACGGCGGCGTCGAGGCCGAACGTGCGCGGGTCGCCGATCGCGGTGCCGGCGAGGGCACCGACCAGTGTCATCAGGTTCCACAGCACGAAGACCGACCACCCGGTGAGGTGGAAGGCGAGCCGGGCCTGGCGCTCGTCGTCCTGGCCCAGGCTCATCGCGGTCGACTCGTCGATCACGACCTGCGCGGCCAGCAGCCGGCGCCAGCCCCGCAGCCGCAGCCGCGGGGCGAGCGCCAGCCCGTAGAAGAGGTTGCGGCTGCCGAGCAGCAGCGCGGTCGCCGACCCGGCCAGCGGCGCGCCGCCGGCCGCGACGACTCCGACGAACGCGAACTGCGACGCCCCGGTGAAGACCAGCACCGACAGGGCGCAGGCCTGCCACACGTCCAGCCCCGACGCGGTGGCGAGGGCGCCGAACGACACGCCGTAGGCGCCGGTCGCGACACCGACGCCGAGCGAGTCGGCGACGACCGTGCGGTCGGTGGGCGCCGTCACGCCTTGCGCAGGGCCACGACCGCGCGCTCCCCCTCGCCCACGACGACCTCGGTGCCGGCACCGGCACCGACGACCTCGTACGCCGTCGCCAGGGTCTCCTTCGCGATCAGGTCCTCGAACGCGCGCGCCGCCTCCTGGACGGCCGGTCCACCGCCGACGGTGAGCTCGATCCGGTCGACGACCTGCAGCCCGCTGTCGCGACGCAGCTGCTGGACCGCCCGCACCAGGTCGCGCGCGAGCCCCTCGGCGGCCAGGTCGGGCGTCACGACGGTGTCGAGCACCACGAACCCCCGCCGGGCAGCATGCCGGTGGCGGAGTCGGCGCTGTCGGAGCCGACGACGGTCTCCAGGGCGTACTCGCCCTCGAGCAGCGCCAGCCCCCCGGCCGTGACCGTGCCGTCGTCGCCGACCGCCCAGTCGCCCGCCTTCGCCGCCCGGATCGCCGTCTGCACGTCCTTGCCGAGCCGGGGCCCGGCGGCGCGGGCGTTGACGGTCAGCCGCTGGGAGACGCCGTACGCCGCCGCCTCGGCCGAGTCGGCGGGGAGCAGCCGCACGTGCTTGACGTTGACCTCGTCGGCCACGATGCCGGTGAACGGCTCGAGCGCCGCCGGGTCGGCGACCACGACGGTGAGCGTCGACAGCGGCAGCCGGTTGCGCAGGCCGCCGGCCTTGCGCAGCGCGGACGTGGCCGAGCAGACGTCGCGCACCTGGTCCATCGCGGCCACGAGGGCGTCGTCGGCGGGCAGCGCGGCGGCGTCGGGCCAGTCGGCGAGGTGCACCGACCGGCCGCCGGTGAGGCCGCGCCAGACCTCCTCGGTCGTCAGCGGCAGCAGCGGGGCGACGGCGCGGCACACCACGTCGAGCACCGCCGCGAGCGTCTCGAACGCCTCCGGACGCCCCTCCCAGAACCGCTCGCGGGAGCGCCGGACGTACCAGTTGGTGAGGACGTCGAGGAACCCGCGGGTCGTCTCGCAGGCGTCCGCGATCGCGTAGTCGTCGAGCTCGGCGGTCAGCTGCTCGACGTACTGCCGGGTCTTGGCGAGCAGGTAGCGGTCGAGGGGGTCGCTGCTGCCCACCGACTCCGGCCGCCCCACCTTGGCCTCGTAGGACTCGGCGTTGGCGTAGAGCGAGAAGAAGTACCAGGTGTTCCAGAGCGGGATCATCACCTGGCGCACGGCGTCGCGGATGCCCTGCTCGGTCACCACGAGGTTGCCGCCGCGGAGGATCGGGCTCGCCATGAGGAACCACCGCATCGCGTCGGCGCCGTCGCGGTCGAACACCTCGCGCACGTCGGGGTAGTTGCGCAGCGACTTCGACATCTTGTTGCCGTCGGAGCCGAGCACGATCCCGTGGCTGATGCAGGAGGAGAACGCCGGCCGGTCGAACAGCGCGGTCGCCAGGACGTGCAGGGTGTAGAACCAGCCGCGGGTCTGGCCGATGTACTCGACGATGAAGTCGGCCGGGAAGTGGTTCTCGAACCACTCCGCGTTCTGGAACGGGTAGTGCACCTGGCCGAAGCTCATCGAGCCGGAGTCGAACCAGACGTCGAGGACGTCGGGCACCCGGCGCATCGTCGACCGCCCCGTCGGGTCGTCGGGGTTGGGCCGCACCAGGTCGTCGACCCAGGGGCGGTGCAGGTCGGGCTCGCCGTGCTTGTTGCGCGGCAGCCGGCCGAAGTCGCGCTCGATCTCCTCGAACGAGCCGTAGACGTCGATCCGCGGGTAGGCCGGGTCGTCGCTCTTCCAGACCGGCACCGGGCTCCCCCAGAACCGGTTGCGGGTGATCGACCAGTCGCGGGCGTTCTCGAGCCACTTGCCGAACTGGCCGTCCTGGATGTGGTCGGGCACCCAGCGGATGTGCTTGTTGAGCTCCAGCATCCGCTGCTTGAACTCGGTGACCTCGACGAACCACGACGAGACGCCCTTGTAGATCAGCGGCTCGCGGCAGCGCCAGCAGTGCGGGTAGGAGTGGGTGTAGGACTCGCGCCGCAGCAGGACCGTGCCGGGCGTGACGGCGCCGTGGCGCTCCTGGGCCGGGTAGCCGCGGGTGGCGGCCTTGAGGTGGTCGATGATCTGCAGGTTGGCGTCGAAGACGAGCATGCCGGCGTACTCGTCGACCGGGGTCGTGAACCGGCCGTCCTTGCCGACCGGCATGACCGGCTCGATGCCCTCCCGGTCGGTGACCTCCTTGTCGACCTCACCGAACGCCCCGGCCGTGTGGACGACGCCGGTGCCGTCGGTGGTGGTGACGGCGTCGTCGGCGGCGACGACGCGGAAGGCCCGCTCCCGGCCGAGGTAGTAGGCGAACGGCGGGGTGTAGGTGCGGCCGAGCAGGTCGGCGCCGCGGTAGCGGCCGAGGACCTTCGGCTCGCCGTCGGGACCGGCCAGCTCGCGGGCGTACGCCGGCAGCCGGGCCGCCGCCAGGAGGTACCGCGCCGTGGTGTCGGTGCCGGGCACCGGCGCCTCGACCACGACGTACTCGATGTCGCTGCCCACCATCACGGCGAGGTTCGACGGCAGGGTCCACGGCGTGGTGGTCCAGATCAGCACGTGGGCGCCGTCGAGGACCGGGTCCTCGCCGGTGGCGTCGAGCGGGAAGCCGACGGTCACCGCCGGGTCCTGCCGGTCCTGGTAGACGTCGTCGTCCATCCGCAGCTCGTGGTTGGACAGCGGCGTCTCGTCGTTCCAGCAGTAGGGCAGGACGCGGAAGCCCTCGTAGACGAGGCCCTTGTCGTAGAGGCTCTTGAACGCCCAGAGCACCGACTCCATGAACTCGGGGTTCATGGTCTTGTAGTCGTTGTCGAAGTCGACCCAGCGCGCCTGCCGGGTGACGTAGTCGCGCCACTCGCCGGTGTACTTCAGCACCGAGGCCCGGCACGCGTCGTTGAACGCGTCGATGCCCATCTCGACGATCTCGTCGGTGGTCTTGATGCCCTCGAGCCGCATCGCCTCGAGCTCGGCGGGCAGGCCGTGGGTGTCCCAGCCGAACCGGCGCTCCACGCGCTTGCCGCGCATCGTCTGGTAGCGCGGGACGATGTCCTTGACGTAGCCGGTCAGCAGGTGGCCGTAGTGAGGGAGGCCGTTGGCGAACGGCGGGCCGTCGTAGAAGACGAACTCGTTCTGCCCGTCGGGGCCGGCGTCGCGCTGCTCCACGCTGGCCCGGAACGTGTCGTCCTCGGCCCAGTAGGCGAGCACCCGCTCCTCGATCTCCGGGAACCGCGGCGAGGACGGGACCCCTTGCCGGGGCCTGAGCTGTCGGTGGTGACCTTCGGGTAGGTCATCGGGCTGGTCTCCTGCGGTGGTCGTCTGGTCAGAACCCCGCAGGGACGACCCCTCAGGACCGCGGTACCACCCTGCTTGCCCCTGCCGGGGCCGCTCGTCGACGGCTGTGACGGGCCCACCCGCCGGGTTCTACTGGGCACCGGCCGTGGCCGGCGCTGTTCTTCCCGGAGCTCGCCGCTGATGACGGCTCGAACGCCTCTGCCCCCAGGATACGGCGACCCGTGGACCACCCGCCAATCAGTAGCCGGGTCACGGCCCGACCAGGCCCGGCGAGGCCCGACCAGGCCCGAGCAGGCCCGTGTATCAGGACGCCGGCCCGGCGCTCCTTCCCTCGTACCCGTTCGTCACACCACCCACCGGAGGTCTCGTGTCCGCCCTCAGGAGAATCAACGACGCCCTGCCGTCGGCGTCGATGCTCGTCGCGGTCCTCGCCCTCGTCGTCGCCGCGGCCGGCGCCGGCTACGCCGCCGGCAAGATCGGCACCAAGGACCTGAAGAACAACGCCGTCACCAGCGCCAAGGTCAAGAACGGCTCGCTCAAGGCGACCGACCTGGTCCGCGAGGGCAAGTTCAAGTACGTCGGCAAGAGCGGCGCCCCGGCGTTCCGCACCGGCGGCGAGGGTGACTGCGTCTGGCAGCTCGGCTCCTCGCTCGTGCCCGGCCTGGGCCGGCCCGGGTTCCGCAAGGACCGCTTCGGCACGGTGCACCTCGCGGGCGTCGCGGCCCCGGCCGACGGAGGCGGCGGCGACGGCGTCTGCGACTCGGGCGCGGTCGGCGAGACCGAGGACGCCGTCGCGTTCGTGCTGCCGGGTCCGTTCCGTCCCGCCCGCACGCAGCTGCTGCCGATCGGCACGACCGGCGGGATCCTCGTCGTCGGCCGCAACGGCCTGGCCGCTCCGGGCCTGTCGCTGCCGCCGGGCGCGGTGGCGGCGCTCGGCACCGGATCGCCGCTCATCCTCGACGGCATCTCCTACCTGCCCGCCGGGTCCAAGCTGGTCGCCGGACGCACGGCCGACCGGCTCTCCCCGCAGGGTCGCCGCCTCCTCGAGCGGCTCGGCGCCGCCTGACGGCGGCAGCAGACGCCCCGGCGGCGTCGGCGCGAGTGGGGAACGCCGACGCCGCCGCGGTGCTGTCTCGGGCTGTCTCATGTCGTCTCCACCCGGCTCCGCTGGGTCACGGTGGCGGACCGCCCCTAGACTCTCCCCACGTGACTGCTGCTTGGGGCTACGGCCTGACGACCTACGCGTCCGACGACTCGGTGCTCGACACCTGGTTCCCCGCTCCCGCGCTCGGCGCCCGCTCCGACGACGCGACCGCGCCGGCCGAGCTGGTGGCGCTGCAGGGCAGCGACCCGGTGCGTCGCGTGGAGAAGCAGGTCACCCTGGTCGAGGTCGCCGACCTCGCCGCCCCCGCCGGCGTCCACGGAAGACGTCTGGCTGCGGCTCCACCTGCTGTCGAGCCGGCTGGTCAAGCCGCACGAGGTCGACCTCGACGGCGTCTTCGGCCTGCTCACCAACGTGGTGTGGACGAGCGCGGGACCCTGCGCGGTCGAGGGCTTCGAGTCGACCCGGGCGCGGCTGCGGGCGACGGGCGCCCACGTCACCGTCCACGGCGTCGACAAGTTCCCCCGGATGGTGGACTACGTGCTCCCCGCCGGCGTGCGGATCGCCGACGCCGACCGGGTGCGGCTCGGCGCCCACCTCGCCGAGGGCACCACCGTGATGCACGAGGGGTTCGTGAACTTCAACGCCGGCACCCTCGGCGCGTCGATGGTCGAGGGCCGGATCTCGGCCGGCGTCCTCGTCGGCGACGGCTCCGACATCGGCGGCGGCGCCTCGATCATGGGCACCCTGTCGGGCGGCGGCAAGGAGGTCATCTCGATCGGCCGCCGGTGCCTGCTGGGCGCCAACGCCGGCCTGGGGATCTCGCTCGGCGACGACTGCGTGGTCGAGGCCGGCTGCTACGTGACCGCCGGCACCAAGGTCACCGTGCTCGAGCCCGGCAAGGAGGCCCGCGTGGCCAAGGCCCGCGAGCTGTCCGGCGCGAGCAACGTGCTGTTCCGCCGCAACTCGGTGACCGGCGCGGTCGAAGCGGTGCCGTGGCAGGGCGAGGGGATCGCCCTCAACGACGCCCTCCACGCGAACTGAACGGCCAGCCGAACGGCCAGCTGAACGGCCGGCCGACCGCTTCTCAGCGGATCCTCAACCAACCGTCTCGGACACTGGGGTCGTGAGAGGACGAGTCGCGGCGATCGTGGTCGGCCTGGCCGCGCTGGCGGTCGTCGCCGTGGTCGGGCTCGCCGTGTTCGACGCCGTCGACGACATCGTCTCCGGGCCGAGCGGCGACTGCACCGTCACGGTCGCCGGCCACCGGGTCGAGGTGAGTGGCGAGCAGGCCGAGAACGCGACGCTGATCGCGGCCATCGGCGTCGAGCGCGGGCTCCCGGCGCGGGCGGTGTCGATCGCCCTCGCCACCGCCTACCAGGAGTCCAAGATCGTCAACATCGACTACGGCGACCGCGACTCGCTGGGCCTGTTCCAGCAGCGCCCGTCGCAGGGCTGGGGCACCGAGGAGCAGGTCCTCGACCCGGTCTACGCCACCAACGCGTTCTACGACGCCCTCGAGCAGGTGGAGGGCTACGAGGACATGGAGATCACCGTCGCGGCGCAGCAGGTGCAGCGCTCGGCGTTCCCCGACGCGTACGCCGACCACGAGGCCGACGCCCGGGCGCTCGCGTCCGCGCTCACCGGCCACTCCCCCGCGACGTTCTCCTGCGACCTCGACGGCGGCGCCCCGTCCGCCGACGCCGAGCTGACCGGGACGGGGCTGACCCCGCGCGCCGACGCCGTACGCAAGGACCTGCTCGGCCGCTTCGGCAACCTGTCGCTCGGCGGCTACGAGCCCGGTGGCGTGTCGACCGGTCACATGGAGGGCTCCGCACACTACGAGGGCCGGGCCGTGGACGTGTTCTTCCGGCCGGTCGACGAGAGCAACCGCGTGCGCGGGTGGGCGGTCGCCCACTACCTCGTCGGCAACGCCGACCGCCTCGACATCCGCACGGTGATCTACGACGACCGGATCTGGACGGCCGGTCGCGACGGCTGGCGCGACTACGACGCCCCGTCCGGTCCCGGCGACCCCGCGGTCCTCGAGCACCGCGACCACGTGCACGTCGACGTCTTCGCCTAGATGAGCCGGCGGCAGTCCAGATCCTGTCCTTTCGTATCACCGGGGCGTCCTCGACGATCCCTTGCTAGAGGCCGGCTCCTGACCGGCCTCGTTCGACGACGAGAGGAACCACCATGCTCCAACCCACCCGCATCCGCCGTGCCGCCGTCGGCGCGGTCGCGGCGGCGACCGCCGCCACCGGCGTGCTCGCCGCCTCGCCTGCTCCGGTCGACGCCGCGGCCAAGGCACGCGTCACCGTGACCATCGACTCCGAGGGCACCGACATCTTCGGCCAGATCCGCAGCAAGCGCCGCGCGTGCAAGGCCGACCGCAGGGTGCTGCTCTACCTCCAGCGCGGCGCCCGCGGGGGTGCCGACGACGAGCTGTTCGCCACCGACACGAGCGAGGTCCGCAACGGCGTCGGCGTCTGGGAGACCGGCAACCTCGGCTTCGAGGGCAGGTTCTACGCCAAGGTCCGCGGCAACGCGCAGTGCAAGCCGGACGCGAGCCCGACCATCAGGGTCTCCCGCTGACCCCGAGCCCGGACAGGCGGCGCTCGACCTCCGCGGCCTCCTCCTCGGTCACCGTGACCGCCACGCGCACGTGACGGCCGCCGGCCGGGCCGAAGGCGTCGCCGGGCGCCACTGACACACCCCGCTCGGCGAGGGCTGCCACGGTCTCGTGGCAGTCCTCGCCGCGGGTCGCCCACAGGTGCAGCGACCCGGCCGCCTCCTCGACGGTGAACCCCGCGCCCACCAGCGCGCTGCGGAGGCGGCGCCGGACCGTCGACAGGTGGCGGTGGAGCGCGGCGGCGTGGTCGTCGTCGGCGAGCACCGCGGCGACCGCCCGGTCGTCCCACGCCGGGCGCAGCCGGTCGCCGGCGTGCCGCAGCCGCTCGACGACCGCCGGGTCGCCGACGACGAAGGCACCGCCCGCGCCGCCGGGGTCGCTCGCCGACGCCGGCGCGTGGAGGGCCAGCAGGCCGTGGTGACGGTCGCCGGAGACCGACGGGTGCAGCACGGACGGCGCCTCACCCTCCCAGACGTGGTCGAGCTGCGACTCGTCCGCCACCAGCAGCACGTCGCGCTCGCGGCACCAGTCCACGACCTTGCGCAGGTGCCGGACGGGCAGCACCCGGCCGGTCGGGTCGCCCGGCGTGGCGACCCAGACCAGGCGCGGCCGCTCCGGCCCGAGCGCCGTCAACGAGTCGGCGGCCAGCCGGCGGGCGCCGACGGCGGCGGCTCCCCGGGCGTGGGCCGGCGGCGCCAGGCGGGGATGCACGACCAGGTCGCCCCGGCCGACGCCGAGGGCGGCCGGCAGCGCCTCGACGGCGGTGTCCACGCCGGCGACCGGGAGCACACCGGCGACGTCGAGGCCCTCGACCCCGTGCCGTCGCTGCAGCCGCCCGACGAGGGCTCGGCGCAGGTCCGGCGGTTCCTCGCCTCCGACCGGGTCGGGGACCCGGCGAGGCACCGGCCCGACCGATCGCGGGACCGACAGGTCGATCGGACCGCCCATGACTACGGCCGCCGGAGCTCGCTGTTGAGGGCGCCGCGGACCAGGTCGTAGGAGTCGTCGTGGACGGCGGTCACCAGCCAGCCCTGCTCCCCGAGCCCGACCAGCTCGGCCGGTGGCAGGTCGCGGGCGACGGTGCGCTCCTCGCTGGCGCCGGAGAGGTACGCCGTCCGCGCCCGCCGCGCGGTCTCGAACCAGGCTGCGACCTGCTCGTCGTCGTCGAGCCGCTCGAGCAGCCCGGTGAGGCCGGCGATCGTGGCGGTCAGCTGCTCGCGCACCGCCTCCCTGTTGTGGACCACCATGCCGGCCGTGCGCGTGGTGTCGCCCCCGGCGACGCGGGTGCCGTCGCGGAACGACCCGGCGGCGAGCGCCGCGCCCGCCTCGGGGTGCGGCAGGTCGGCGACCGAGGAGAGGAGCCGGGCCGCCAGCACGTGCGGCAGGTGGCTGACCACGGCGACGACCCGGTCGTGCCACTCCGGTCCGCCCACGGCCACCTGGGCGGAGAACTCGGTGACCAGGAACGCGAGCACGTCGCCCAACCGGCCCGGATCGGTGCGGTCGGTCGCGGTCACCGCCCAGGTGACGCCGGCGACCAGGTCGGCGTCGGCGGCGGCGATCCCCCGAGCGGTGCGAGCCGGCCATCGGGTGGCAGCCGACGAACCGAGGCTCCAGTCCCTGCTCCGCGGCAGCGGCGTGCACCGCTCCCTTGACGCTCGCCACGTCGACCACGGTGGCGTGGTCGTTCCAGCGCGCGACCTCGGCGAGGCAGGCCGCGACGGCGCGCAGGGGTGTCGCCACGACGACCAGGTCGACGTCGGCGATCCACCCGTCGACCCGCTCGTGGACCGTCGCGCCCAGGGCCGCGACCTGCGACCGGGTGGCGGGGTCGGGGTCGACCCCGACGACGTCGTGGCCCCGACCCACGAGGCGCAGCGCGACCGACCCGCCGATCAGGCCGAGGCCGACGACCGCGACCCGCCGCGGGCTAGCGGTCGCCATGCCCGAACCGCCTGGGGATCTCGCGCGGGACCTCCGCCAGGTGCTTCACCTGCCCGCCCAGCCGGCCGAGCGGCACGAGCAGCGCGCCCGCGGCGCGGATGTCGGCGAGCAGCCGGCCGTGCCGGCCGGCCTCGTCGAGCGCCTGGACGAACAGGATGAAGAGGAACTCGTTCTCGCTGTGGGCGATCGGACGGGCGAGCACGTTGACCAGGTTGAGCCCGGCGTCGGCGACCGGTTGCAGCACCTCCAGCAGGGCGCCGGGCCGGTTGACGTCCGGCACCACGGCCAGCACGGAGATGGACCGCTCCGTCGGAGGAGTCGGCGGCGCCCCTCCGTCGCGGCGGATCAGCGCGAACTGGGTCGCTGCCCCGGCGATGTCCTCCACCCCGCTCGCCATCCGGGTGACGGGGTAGAGCTCGCCGCAGATCGGGGCGGCGATCGCGACCTCGCCGGGCCCGAGGTCCTGGCAGGCGGCGGCGGTCGACGACGAGACCCGCGTCGAGAGCCCGTGCTCGGAGATCCACGCGGACGTCTGGGCGAGAGCGTGCGGGTGGCTGACGGCGACCTGCGGCGGCACCGCCGGGTCCGCCGCGTAGACGTCGAAGGTGACCGGGATCGTCGCGTCGGCCACAATCACCGCGTCGCGCGAGTCGAGCAGGGCGTCCCACGTGGGCAGCACCACGCCGTTGACGGAGTTGTCGATCGGCAGCACCGCGCCGTCGTACCGGCCGTCCTCGACCCCGGCGATCGCCCGCGCCTGGCTCTCCACCGGGGCCAGCTCGTCCTCGGGGCACAGCCGGCGGGCCGCGGCGTGGGTGAACGTGCCCTCGGGGCCGAGGTAGGCGACCGTCACGGTTGCTCGAGGTGCTCGATCGACCCGAGGACGGTGACCCGCATCCCGACCTCGTGCAGCGCGGCGGCGAGCGGGTCGAGGCCGCCGTCGGACTCGAACCCCATGAAGAACCGGTGGCGGCGCGCGTCGAGGGCGTCGCTGTGCAGGAAGTCGAGGTTGACCCCGTGCGCGGCCACGACGTCGAGGGCCCGCGCCAGGGTGCCGACCCGCTCGGCGTGCGGCGTCGTGACGATCCAGTGGTAGTGGCCGCGGGCGCCCGGGGCGCCGGTCGCGACCCCGAACGTGATCGGCGGGACGTCGCCCAGGTCGCCCCGCCACCCCAGGTGGTCGGGCACCTCGTCGCGGTCGAGGATCACCGAGCGGCTGCCGTCCTCGGTGCCGTCGAGGAGCTCCTCGAGCGGGACGGCGTCCTCGACCAGCTCGTACTGCACCCCGCGCTGGGCGAGGCACGGGCTCACGTCGTTGTAGGCGCCGACCCGCACGCGGACCGGCAGCCCCGCGGTCTCCCGGGCGCTCGCCCACACCCACGGCGACGGGGCGACGGCCACCGACACCATCTGCACGGCGCCGTCGTGCTCGGCGAGGTCGCGCAGCAACCCCAGGCTCGGCTGCCGCAGGTCGCCCACGCGCAGCACCGCGTCGACGTCGCCGGCGACGCTGGCGGTCGCGAGCGCGGACTGCTGGTCCACCATCCGCACCACGGAGCCGACGTCGGGCTCGTAGCCCCACATCCGGGCCAGCCGCATCGCCAGCGCCTCCGGCTCGTTCAGGGGGTAGGCCAGCGTCCGCCCGCCGGATCTCGTCACCACACTCATCCTTCCGCCAGGCGGTCGACAACTCGCTGCACGTCCCGGTCGTTCACGGTCAGGGCGACCCGGACGAAGCCCCTGCCCCGCGGGGCCGTAGGCCTCCCCGGGACGGCCAGTATCCCGCGCGCCGCGAGGTGCGCGGCAGGGTCGGGCGTGCCGTCGGCGAGCGCCGCCCACAGGTAGAGCCCGCCCGTGGAGCGGGCGATCACGAAGCCGGCGCCCTCGAGCGCCCCGCGCAGCAGGGCGCGCCGGCGGGCGTAGACCTCGCGCTGGCGGCGTACGTGCTCGTCGTCGGCGACCAGCGCCGTCAGGACCCGCTGCTGCGGGGTCGGCATGATCAGCCCGACGTTGCGCCGGATGTCGAGCAGCTCGCGCACCAGGGCGGCGTCGCCGGACACCGTCGCGAGGCGGTAGCCGGCGGCGTTGGAGCGCTTGGACTCCGAGTGCACCGCCAGCAGGCCGGTCAGGTCGCCGCCGTGGACCCGGGGGTCGAGCACCGACACCGGCTGGTCCTCCCAGCCGAACTCGAGGTAGCACTCGTCGGAGACCACCAGCGTCCCGGCGGACCGGGCCCACGCCACGAGCTCCGCCGTCTCCTCCGGCGACCACACCGCGCCGTCGGGGTTCGACGGCGAGTTCAGCCAGACCAGCGCCGGCCGGGCATCGCTGCGCACCAGGTCGCGGGGGGTGGCGTACGTCGTCACGGTGCAGCCCGCGAGCGCCACACCGACGCCGTAGGTCGGGTAGGCCAGCTCGGGCACCGCGACGACGTCGCCCGGAGCGAGCCCCAGCTGCAGCGGCGCGCCGGCCACGAACTCCTTGGCGCCCAGCACCGGCAGCACCATCTCCTCGGTCACGCCGGACGCCCCGGCGACCCGGGTCAGCCAGCCGACCACGGCCTCACGGAGCTCGCTCGTGCCGGCGGTCGCGGGGTAGCCGCGGGCGCTGCCGGCCGCCGCCAGCGCCTGCTGCGCCGCCGCCGCGGTGTCGTCGACCGGTGAGCCGATCGAGACGTCGACCGGCCCGTCGGGGTGGGCGGCGGCGGTTCGGCGGTAGGCGTCGAGCCGCGCGCCGTAGTAGCGGGGCAGCCGGCTCGAGAGCGGGGTCCCCGTGATCTCAGCTGTCCTGGTTCTGCGGGTCGAGCGCGGCGACGTAGGGGTGGTCCTTGTCGATCTCGCCCATCTTCGCGGCGCCGCCAGGCGAGCCGAGGTCGTCGAAGAACCCGACGTTGGCGTCGTAGTAGTCCTTCCACTCCTCCGGCACGTCGTCCTCGTAGAAGATCGCCTCGACCGGGCAGACCGGCTCGCAGGCGCCGCAGTCGACGCACTCGTCGGGGTGGATGTAGAGCATCCGCTTGCCCTCGTAGATGCAGTCGACGGGGCACTCGTCGACACAGGCCTTGTCCTTGAGGTCGACACACGGCTGGGAGATGACGTAGGTCATCGGTTCCTCCTGACGAAGGGGCCACGGGGCGGCAGTGCTCTACTGCGGGATCAGCCTAGTATCCCGGGCGTGGCAGCCACGCACGACCCTCGGGATGCGGGACGGCACCTCCTCGGCCCGCACGTCGTCGGCCAGAGGGTCGTCGTCCGGCGACTGCTGCGCGGCGAGACCGGCCCCACCGGCGGACCCGCCATGACCGACCTGCTCGGCGTCTGCCTGGCCTGGGGGGGACGGCCGCTGCGTGGTGCAGCCGGAGTCCGGGCCCCCGGTCGAGATCGCCCTCGCCGACATCGTCTCCGGGAAGCCGGTCCCACCGCGGCCCTCGGTGCGGATGCGGGTCTCGCCGCGCGCCGCCGAGCTGCACACGGCGTCGCTGTGGCCGGCGGTCGCGACCGAGCCGCTCGGCGACTGGCTGCTCCGCACCGACACCGCTCCCGTCGGCAGGCTGCGGCGCCGCGCCAACTCCTGCCTCGCGATGGGCGACCCCGGCCTCCCGCTCGCCGACGCCGCCGCGGCGGTGCGGCGGTTCTACGAGCGCCGCGGCCGGCCGGCGTACGCCCAGGTGGAGCTGGGCTCCGACGAGGAGTCGGCGCTGACCGGCCTGGGCTGGCAGGTCGACCCGACCGGCGACGCGGAGCACCGGCTGGCCGCGCTCACCCAGGTGCGGCGCCGGCTCCGGGGCCGTGGCGCGTCCCAGGCGGTCGCGCTGGAGTCCGCCGGGCCGCGGGCGACCGCCACGATCACCGACGACCGGACCGGGGAGGGCGCCGTGCTGGCCCGGGGCGAGGCCGCCGTCGACGGCGACTGGCTGGGCATCCACGGCGTCGAGGTCGACCCGGCGCACCGCCGGCTCGGCCTGGCGACCGCGGTCATGGCCGAGCTCCTCGCCTGGGGCGCCGAGCAGGGCGCCACCACGGTCTGGCTCCACGTCGAGACCGACAACACCCCGGCGCTCGCGCTCTACGACGAGCTGGGCCTGCTCCCCCACCACACCTGCCGCTACCTGGTGCCGGGCTGAGGGGACCGCTACCGGTCCGCGAGCTCCCGCAGCCGATCGCCCTCGACACGGTAGGTCAGCCAGTCGTCGAGCCGCCGGCCGCCGAGGGCGTCGTAGAAGCCGATCGCCGACTCGTTCCAGTCGAGGACGACCCACTCGAAGCGCGCGTAGCCGCGGGCGACGGCGATCCGGGCGAGGGCGGTGAAGAACGCCCGGCCGAGCCCGCGGGCCCGGTGTGCCGGGTCGACGTACAGGTCCTCGAGGTGCAGGCCGGCGACCCCGGTCCACGTCGAGTACGTGCGGAACCAGATCGCGGTGCCGACGACGGCGCCGTCGACCTCGGCCACCAGCGCCGAGGCGACGGGGTCGCCGCCGAAGAGGGCCGCGTGCAGCCGCTCGGGGGTGTTGCGCACGGCGTCCGGCTCGCGCTCGTACGTCGCGAGGTCGCGGATCAGCCGCAGGACCTCCGGTACGTCGTCCGGGGTCGCCGGCCGGAGGCCGTCGGGCAGCTCGACGGCGCTCATCCGCGGGCGAGGAACGCGAGCAGGTCCTGCCGCGTGAGCACGCCGACCGGCTTGCCGTCCTCGTGGACGAGCACGGCGTCCGCGGACTCGAGCAGGGCCGCGGCGTCGGTCGCGTGCTCGGTGGAGCCGATGGTCGGCAGCGGGGGCGACATGTGCTGCTCGACGGAGTCGGTGAGCCGGGCGTGGCCGGCGTACAGGGCGTCGAGCAGGACCCGGTCGGAGACCGAGCCCGCGACCTCGGCGGCGACGATCGGCGGCTCGGCGCGCACGACCGGCATCTGCGAGACGCCGTACTCCTGCAGGATCGCGACCGCCTCGGCGATCGTCTCGCCCGGGTGGGTGTGCACGAGGTCGGGCAGCGCGCCGGTCTTGCCGCGCAGCACCTCGCCGACCGTGCGGGCCGTGGCCGGCGTGCCGGTGTCGAAGCCGTACTGCGCCAGCCACTCGTCGTTGAACACCTTGGTGAGGTAGCCGCGCCCGGAGTCCGGGAGCAACACGACGATCACGGCGTCCTCGCCCTCCGGCGTGCCCGCGAGCTCGCGCGCCAGCTGGGCCGCGGCGAACGCCGCCATGCCCGACGAGCCGCCGACGAGCATCGCCTCCTCACGCGCCAGCCGGCGGGTGAACGCGAACGAGTCGGCGTCGGAGACCTCGATGACGCGGTCGGCGACGCCCCGGTCGTAGGTGTCGGGCCAGAAGTCCTCCCCGACGCCCTCGACCAGGTAGGGCCGGCCGCTGCCGCCGGAGTACACCGAACCGGACGGGTCGGCCCCGACGACCTGGATTGCGGGGTTCTGCTCCTTGAGGTAGCGCCCGACGCCGCTGATCGTGCCTCCGGTGCCCATGCCCGTGACGAAGTGGGTGATCCGGCCCTCGGTCTGCCGCCAGATCTCCGGCCCGGTCTCCTCGTAGTGGGACCGCGGGTTGTGCGGGTTGGAGTACTGGTCGGGCTTCCACGCACCCGGCTCGGAGGCCAGGCGGTCGGACACGTTGTAGTAGGAGTCGGGGTGCTCCGGCGGCACCGCCGTCGGGCACACGACGACCTCGGCACCGTAGGCCTTGAGCACGTTGCGCTTGTCCTCGCTCACCTTGTCGGGGCAGACGAAGACGCACTTGTACCCCTTCTGCTGGGCGACCATCGCCAGGCCCACGCCGGTGTTGCCGGAGGTCGGCTCCACGATGGTCCCGCCCGGCTGCAGCTGGCCCGACGCCTCGGCGGCCTCGATCATCCGGGTGGCGATCCGGTCCTTCACCGAGCCACCCGGGTTGAGGTACTCGACCTTGGCGAGCACCAGCGGGCCGCCGTCGTCGGCCCCGACGCCGTCGAGCGAGCGGCGCAGCCGCACGAGCGGCGTGTTGCCGATGAGGTCCAGCAGCGAGTCGACGTACTCCATGGCACGACCCTAGATGAGTACGTCCAAGGGTTCGCACGCTGCGCGACGCTCAGCATCCACCGTGGCGGCGTTGCGGCCGCTCGGAGATGGACCCACAGCGCCGTCGCGACCGCGCCTTGCCACGGCGGCGACGAGCGCCGCTCGCCTGCACGACCCCTTGGACTTACTCATCCAGTCGGGCCTGCCCGGCACCACGGGTGGGGCCGATGCATAGACCGATGCATAGAGTTGTGGCGTGAGCAAGGCTGCCGCTGCCCGGAAGCTCGCCGCCGCCGCGTTGTACGGCGGCGGCGGCGTGTCTACGCTCGGCGCGGGCCTCTACGGCGTCATGGTCGCCGAGGCGAAGATCGCGCGGAGGATCATCGGCCCGATCCTCGAGGACCCGCCGCCCGACGCCACCGGCTGGTACGGCCGCGGCCGGCCCGGCCCGGCGATCCGGATCGCGCTGCTCGGCGACTCCAGCGCCGCCGGCTACGGCGTGGAGCGGGTCGAGGAGACCCCCGGCGCGCTCCTGGCGAGCGGCGTCAGCGAGCACTCCCAGCGGCGGGTCTACCTGCGCTCGTTCTCGGTCGTCGGTGCCCGCTCCTCCGACCTCGCCGCCCAGGTCGACCGGGCGCTGCCGATCGAGCCGGACGTCGTGGTGATCCTCATCGGCGGCAACGACGTCACCCACACCGTCCTCCCCGTCGCACTCGGTGCGCCACCTCTCCGAGGGCGTACGACGACTGGTCGCGGCCGGCGCCAAGGTCGTCGTCGGCACGTGCCCCGACCTCGGCACCGTGCAGCCGATCGCTCCCCCGCTCAAGCAGGTGGCCCGCGCCTGGTCGCGCCGGCTCGCCGCGGCCCAGACGATCGCGACGATCGAGGAGGGCGGCCGCTCGGTGTCGCTCGGTGACATCCTCGGGCCCGAGTTCGCGGCCGCGCCGGCGCTGCTGTTCGGCCCCGACCAGTTCCACCCGTCCGCGGAGGGCTACCGCGCGCTGGCCAACGTCCTGGTCCCGTCGGTCCTGGCCGCGCTCGACGAGGTGCCCGCCGAGGAGGTCTCGCTCGAGGCCTACCGCGGGGAAGGCGTGCTCCCCGTGTCGCGAGCCGCGGTGCGCGCCGTCAACCAGCCCGGCACCGAGCTCGGCGGCACGGAGGTCGCCGGCCGCCGGGCCGGCGTGCGGGGGCTGTGGGTGGAGCTGCGGCACCGTCGCCGGCGCCCGACGGCACCGGCCGAGGCGCCCGAGAGCAGCGAGGATGCCGGTCCGACCGACCCGGACCAGGACGACGACGTCGTCACCGCCTGACGTCGTCAGCGCGCGACGAAGCCGGTGACCGCCCGGTCGACCTCGGCCGGCTCGGCGTCGGGCGCGGTCATGTCGACCAGCTCGGGCGGGCCGCCTCCGCGCACCAGTGCGGCCGCGCCGTCGGGGGCGACCACCGCCACCTGGCTCGGGTCGAGCTCCACCGACCGGTCCTCCCCCGCCAGCAGGCCCGGGCCGCCGAGCGTGCACCCGTCGACCGAGCTCCACAGCGGCCCGCTCTGCTCCTGCGCGGCGCGGACCCGCTCGTCGCCGGACCCGAGGTCGTGCACCACGACCTCCCCGTCGGTCTGAACCGCGAAGCACGCGGCCGCGGACCCGGTGACTCCGGTCACCGGGCTGAGGGTTCCCTCGACGTCCGCGACCTCCCCGCCGTCCTGGTCGAGGAGCACGGTGCCGTCGTCGCCGGTCACGACGAGCCGCCCCTGCTCGTGGAACGCCAGCACCGGGCCAGCCCCGGCCAGGTCGAGGTCGCGGACCTCGGTCGGCGCGTCGTCGCCGACCGAGGTGCGGGCCACGACCGGGCCGTCGTCGCCCTCCGCCACGACCAGCAGGCTGTCGTCGCCGGTGACCAACAGCCCGCGTGGCCCGCGACCGAGCGGCGCGACGCCCCGCTCGTCACCGTCGCGGCCGAGGAACCGGGCGGTCGCCTCGCCGTCGTCCTCCGGGGTCACCACCACGACGCTGTCGTCGGTCACGGCCGCCGCGGAACCGTCGACCGGAGTGGCGTCGCCGGAGGCGAGGTCGACCACGACCGACGTCTGCGACCGGAGGTCCCGGGCGGCGAGGACGGTCCCGTCGGGCGACACGGCGACGGCCTGCGGGACGAACGAGGGATCGCCGTCGACGACGTCGCCGAGCCGGAGGTCGGTGTCGCCCTCGACGTCGACGACCCGGAGGTCGCCGCCGGAGGGGTCGCCGACGAGCACCACGGGAGCCGAGCTCCCCTGGAGCCAAGCCGCGGTCCCCTCGGTCGCGTCCTCCCACACGACCTCACCCTCCGCCGCGTCCACGACGGCGGCCCGGTCGTCCGCGGCCGCGAGCACCAGGGAGCCGCGCGTCGTGGCGTTGAGCAGCCCGTCGACGGCCGCGACCCGGTCGACCTCCTCGCCGGCGTCGTCGTAGACCACGACCTCTCCCGCCACCGGGTCGACCCCGACCAGGCCGTTCCACTCCGCCGCCGCGGTGGAGCCGCGGTCGCCCGGGTCACGGGCCACGACGACCCCCACCACGGCGAGAGCGACGAGGAGCACCGCCAGGGCGGCGAGCAGGACGACGGCGCGGCGGCGGGAGACAGGCGCTGGTGCGGTCATGGCGGCGACCGTACCCAGGACCGCGCCTGCGCCAATCCCTCCCGCGCGGAGAAAAGCACGAGGGCCCCGGATCGCTCCGGGGCCCTCGACGTGAGCTCAGTCCTGCTGGAGGATCGCCAGGATCCGCAGCAGGTTGGTGTAGATCCAGACCAGGCTGACAGTCATGGCGAAGGCAGCCCGCCACGACTCCCGCTCCGGCAGGCCGTTCCGAATGCCCTGCTCGACGAAGTCGAAGTCGAGGATCAGCATGAACACGCCGAGCACCAGGCCGGCGACCGCGAACAGGAATCCGAGGGCGTTGAACTCGAACAGGCCCAGGTTGGCGCCGAACAGGCCGAGCACGACCTCCATCAAGCTCAGCGCGACCATGCCGAACATGGCGGCGATCACGAACGTCCGGAACCGCTGCCCGACCTTGATCTCGAAGAACCGGTAGGCCGCGAGCGTGCCTGCGAAGGCGGCGAACGTTCCCACCACCGCCTGGACGACGATCCCGCCGTAGGAGTCGCTGGGGAACGCAGCGTCGTACATCTTGCTCAGCGCGCCGAGGGCAACGCCCTCCAGCGCAGCGAACGCCAGGACGAGGGCGGGGCTGATCACGCGCTTGAACGAGTTGACCAACGAGAGCACGAACGCACCGCCGGCGCCGATCAAGATCGCGGCGCTCAGTGCACCGATCGCCGACTCGCTGTCGATGTCAGGGGTGAGGACCCAGGTAGCGCCCGCGGTGAGGATCACCAGGCCGATGGTCATGGCCGCCTTCTGGACGACGGTGTCGATCGTCATCCGGCCGGTGCCGGCGGGGGCGGGCGGGGCGTAGGGCCCACCGGGCTCGCCGCCGCCCTGCGGGGCGTAGCCGTCGTACGTGCCCTGGCCGTAGGGAGCCGGCCGGTTGAACGCGTCCGACCGGCGGAACACCGGGTTGTTGCTCTGCATGGTCTCCTCCGCGGGATTCCTGAGTGGGTGACGGCAAGTCTAGGCCGTCGTACGCCAGTACAACGCCGAGGACCGGCCGGACGTTCCCGACGCGTCGCTCAGGCGTGCGAAGGATTGAGCAGGTGCTGCTTGACGAGCGTCATGTCGGTCTCGAGCGCCGAGAGCCGGTGGTCAACGGCGTCGAACCGGGCCTCCATCACCTGCTGCAGGCCCTCGACCTTGGTGGCGGCCGTGACGGAGCGGTCGTCGATCTTGGCGTCGGTCGCGGCCGAGCGGTCGTCGATCTTGGCGTACGTCGCCGCGAACCGCTGGTCGATCTGCTGCTGCATGGCGGCGAACTTCTCCTCCATCCGCCGGTCCATCGCGGCGAACTTCTCCTCCATCCGCCGGTTCGCAGCGGCGAACTTCTCGTCCATCCGCCGGTCCATCGCGGCGAACTTCTCGTCCATCCGCCGGTCCATCGCGGCGAACCGCTCGTCCATCCGCCGGTCCAGGGCGGTGAACCTCTGGTCGACGGCGGCGAACCGCTCGTCGACCACGGCGAACCTCGCGTCGATCCTGGTGCCGAGCGCGGTGAACCGGGCGTCCATCATCCGCCACAGCAGTGCGACCAGGCTGATCGTCACCGCCGTGCTCGCGAGCACCGGGCCCCACGCGTTCACGACCTCCATTGTGCCCCTGCCTCCCCGCGACCGACATCAGCACGAGTGTGCTCCTGCCGGCAGCGGCGCGCGCAGCGCGCTCTCCACAGGTCCGGGGAGAGCCCCGGGGATCAGCGGCGCCGCAGGCGCACCACGGTGTCCCGCACCGCGACCGGCCCGTCCGGCGTCTCCTGCTCGCGCCCCGGGGCGTCGGCCACGTCGACCGCCCAGGTCGCGGAGTCGCCGTCGGCGACACCGAACGTGGCGAGCACCTGCTCGGGCGGGAAGAGCAGGTTCGGTCCGTGCCAGCTGCGGGCGCCGGTCACGAGGTCGTCGGGGTGGTGCGCGACCACGAGCAGCCTCCCGCCCGGGGCGACCACCTCGCCGAGGCGGCGGTAGATGCCGTCGAAGTCCTCCCGCGGCACGTGCAGGAAGTGGACCGACACCAGGTCGTAGCCCTTGCCGCGCCGCGGCCGGCGCGGCGGGTGCCCGGCCAGCACGTCGTACTGCCCCACACGCACCCGGTCGTCGACGCCCCGCTCGATCGCGTGTTGCGCGGTGCGGTCGAGCGCCACCGTCGACACGTCGACCGCCGTCACCCGCCAGCCCTGCTCGGCCAGCCAGATCGCGTCGGCCCCCTCACCGCAACCGACGTCGAGCGCCAGACCGGGCTCCAGGTCGGCGGTCTGCTCGACCAGCCGCTGGTTGGGGCGGCCGCTCCAGACCCGGCCGGAGCCGGCGTAGCGCTCGTCCCAGAACTCCTTGGTGAGGGCCTGTCGGAGCTCGTCGAGGACGGTGGGCTCGTGGTGGTGGTGCCGGTGCATGCCGCCACTCTGCCGGTTCAGGCCCACCTGAAGGCAAGCGCCCGGTGCCCCCGGTGGGACTCGAACCCACACTGCGCCGCTTTTAAGGCGGCTTCCTCTGCCGGTTGGGATACGGGGGCGGTCGGCACCAGTGTCGGTCACCCGGCCTCAGAGGTAGGTGCGGCGCGCGTGCACGGCGTGGGCGCCGGCGACCCGGTCGAGGAAGAGCAGCCCCTGGCAGTGGTCGATCTCGTGCTGCAGGGCCCGTGCCTCGAACGCGTCGGTCGCGACGGTGACCTCCTCGCCCGTCCCCGGGAGGAACCCGCGGACGACCAGCCGCGACGCCCGCTTCACGTCGCCGGTGAGGTCGGGGACGCTCATGCAGCCCTCGCGGCCCTTGTCGTTGCGACTCGCCTCGAGCACCTCGGCGTTGCAGAGCGCGAACGTCCCGTGGTGGGTGCGCGCCTTCGGGTGCTGGGAGACGTCGACGCAGAAGACCTGGGCAGCGACCCCGACCTGCTGGGCGGCCAGCCCCACGCACCCGGGGCTGACCCGCATCGTGGCGACCAGGTCGGCCGCGAGCTGCACCGTCTCCGGTGCGGTCGGGTCCACGCGGTCGCCGACGGTGGCCAGCACCGGGCTCGGCGCACGGACGACGTCGAGCACCCGGCCCTCGACGCCCAGCTCGGCCTCCGTCCAGGAGGCCAGTCGCTCGGCCCCGCTCACAGCTCGTCGGCCTCGGCCGACCGCAGCGTGGCGGTCACCCCCACTCCCTCGGCGGCGGCGTCGATCGCGGTCCCGACGGCCGTGGCGTCGACGCCCGCGGGGAGGTCGAGCTCGGCGACCAGGAGGTAGAGGTCGCCGGCGAGTCGCGTCGTGAGGTCGGTGATGTTGCCGCCGACCGCGGCGACCTCGCGGACCACCGCCGACACGATGCCGGGCCGGTCGCCGCCGTGGACGGTCAGGACCCACGACGTCTCCCCGGCCGACGGGGTGGGCTGGTCGGTCACGGGACGCACCGAGACGTCGAGGTCTCCGTCGGCGACCAGCGGCGACAGCGCCTGCTCGACGTCCGCGGCCGCGACCGGGCCGCTCCCACCGGCGGCCGAGCAGAGCAGCATCATCGCGAAGTGGCCGCGCAGCAGGGTCATCGTCGAGTCCTCGAGGTTCAACCCGAGGTCGGCGAGGCCGGCGGTGGCCTCGGCGATGATGCCGGGGCGGTCGTGGCCGATGACGGTGACGGCGTACAGGCTGGGCGAGCTCACGCGCCCAGTGTCCCAGCCTCCCGCCCGAGGGCGGCCGCCCGCCCCAGGACCGCGTCGAGCATCGGCTCGGTCAGGCGGCCGGTGAACGTGTTCTGCTGGCTGGGGTGGAAGCAACCGAGCAGCCGCACGTCTCCGGCGCTCCGCCGGCCGATGACGACCTCCGCACCGTGCCCGAACCGGGGCCGCGGGCGCGGGACGTCCCACCCCGCCCGCCGGGCGGCACCGAGGGCGGCGTCCCACCCGAACGTCCCCAGGGCCACCATCACCCGCAGCCGACCCGAGACCAGCCGCAGCTCCTTGTCCAGCCACGGTGCGCAGGTGTCGCGCTCCTCCGGCGTCGGCTTGTTGTCGGGCGGAGCGCACCGCACGGCCGAGGCGATCCGGGTGTCGACGAGCCGTAGGCCGTCGGCGGCGTGGACGCTCGTGGGCTGGGTCGCCAGGCCCACCCGGTGCATCGAGGCGTAGAGCCAGTCCCCCGACCGGTCACCGGTGAAGATCCGGCCGGTGCGGTTAGCGCCGTGCGCGGCGGGCGCCAGGCCCACGACGAGCACCGACGGGTCGGCCGGACCGAAGCCCGGGACGGGGCGGCCCCAGTAGGGCTCCTCGGCGAACGCGGCCCGCTTCTCCCGCGCCACCTTCTCCCGCCAGCGGACCAGCCGCGGGCACTTGCGGCACCGAGAGATCCGCGCGTCCAGCCGCTGCAGCGGTGTGGGCTCCGACCCGTCGGCCGGCGGGTTCACCGGGTCTCCGGGCCAGCCCGTCCCGGGCCGCACCGGCGATGTGAACAGCTCTCCGGTGGCGGGGTGTGGCAGCGGCTCGCTCACGCCAGGCTCCAGGCGATGCCGTCGAGGATGTCGGTCTCGGAGACGGTGACGGCCTCGGCACCGCTCCGCTCGAGCACGGTCCGCAGGACCAGCGCGCCGGCGTCGATCACGTCGGCGCGGCCGGGGTGCATCCAGCCCAGGGCCCGGCGCTCGGCGACGGTCATCGCGACCAGCTCGTCGACGTGGGCGGTGACGTCGGCGACCCGCAGCACCCGCCCGTCGATCCGGTCGCGGTCGTAGGCCGGGAGGCGGAGCACCCCGGCGGCGACCGTCGTGACGGTGCCGGCGATCCCGATGACCGAGGCCGCCGCCGCGGGGTCGACCGGACAGGCATCCAGCGCGGCCTCGACGTCGGCGACCATCGCCCGCACCTCCCCCGCCGTCGGCGGGTCGTGGCGGACGTGCCGCTCGTGGAGCCGTACCGAGCCGATGTCCATCGAGTGGGCGGCCTCCACCTCCTCGGCGCCGAGGATCAGCTCGGTGGAGCCGCCCCCGATGTCGACGACCAGCACCGGCGCCCCCGGCACCGACCGACCGCGGACCGCGCCCGCGAACGCCAGCCGCGCCTCCTCCTCGCCGGAGAGCACCTCGGGATCGACGCCGAGCCGGGCACGGACCCCGGCGGCGAACTCGGCGGCGTTCTCCGCGTCCCGGGTCGCCGAGGTGGCGCAGAACCGGAGCCGCGCGACGTCGTGCCGCGCGACGAGGGCGGCGTACTCGTCGACCGCCGCGAACGCCCGCTCCAGCGCCTCGGGCGCCAGCCGTCCGGTCGCGTCGACGCCCTGCCCGAGCCGCACCACCCGGCTCTCCCGCACGACGACGTCCGGGAGGTCGCCGATGAGGAGCTTGATCGTGTTGGTGCCGCAGTCGACCGCAGCGACCGTCGTCACTCGGGCTCCACCGTCACGCAGGGGCCGGTCTCCCACCAGGCGCCGAGCCGCTCCAGCACCTCGTCGCCGAGCGGGTTCACGCCGGGCCCGGCCGCCAGCGCGTGCGCGGCCAGGACATGGAGGCACTTGACGCGGTCGGGCATCCCGCCGGCGGAGATGCCCTCGATCTCGGGCACGTCGTGACCGCCGGCTGCGCCGACCTCGGCGCGGTCGGCCAGGTAGGCCTCGTGCGCCGCCCGGTAGGCGCCCGCCAGGTCGGGCTCGGCCGTCAGCCGGTCCTGCATCTCCCGCATCAGGCCGGACGCCTCGAGGGTGCCGATCCGCGAGCTCGCCCGCGGACAGGTCAGGTAGTACGTCGTCGGGAACGGCGTCCCGTTCGGCAGCCGCGGCTCCGTGGTGACGACGTCGGGGTTGCCGCACGGGCAGCGGTGACCGATGGCGTGGATGCCCCGCGGGGGCCGGCCGAGCTGGGCGGCGACCACCCGCTCGTCGGTGTCGTCAGTCTTCGCCATCGTCCCTTCCGTCGATCCGCTTCTCCGGAGGCGGCGGGATCCGCGTCGGCGGGTCGCCGGCGACCTTCACCGACTCCCCACAACGGATCGAACCACGCCTGCTCCTCGGGGGTGCCGCCCACCGTCGACGGGTCGTCGAGCTCGGCCTCGGTGAGCGGGTCGCCGTTGCCGTCGACGACGACGTACGGCGTCTCGCCGACCGCGACGTACCCGAACCGCTCGCGCGCCTGCTGCGCGACGTAGGCCGGGTCGTCCCAGCGTTCCTTCTCCTGCTCCAGCTCCTCGATCGACTCCTTGCGCTCGGCGATCTGGGTCTCGAGGGTGTCGATCTGGTGGCGCTGCTGGAGGTAGGCGCGCAGCGACGACGCGTACGACACGGCGAGCACGGCCAGCACGAGCACCAGGATCGCCGCTCGGCCGGTCAGCCGGCTGCGCCGTCGCTCCTCGGTGCCCGCCCGGGCCGCGGGCGCCGCACGCCCGCGCTGCTCGCGCCTGCGGTCGGCCTGCTTCTGCCGCGGGTCGGACCGGGAGCCGCCCGCCGGCCGACCGGGCGTCCGCGGCCGCCCCCCCGAGCCGGACCTGGTGGTCCGGCCCGGCCGGCGGCCCGGGCTGCGACGGTCGCCCGACGAGGGAGACATGGTCCGGCTGTCTCAGCCCCGGAACCGCGGGAAGGCGCCTACGCCGGCGTAGCGCGCCGCGTCGCCGAGCTCCTCCTCGATCCGGAGCAGCTGGTTGTACTTCGCGACACGCTCGGACCGCGCCGGGGCGCCGGTCTTGATCTGGCCGCAATTGGTCGCCACCGCGAGGTCGGCGATCGTGGTGTCCTCGGTCTCGCCCGAGCGGTGGCTCATCATGCAGCGGAAGCCGCTGCGGTGGGCCAGGTCGACGGAGTCGAGGGTCTCGGTCAGCGAGCCGATCTGGTTGACCTTCACCAGCAGCGCGTTGGCCTGGCCGCCGGAGATGCCGCGCTGGAGCCGCTCGACGTTGGTGACGAACAGGTCGTCGCCGACGAGCTGGGTGCGGGAGCCGAGCTGGTCGGTGATCGCCTTCCAGCCGTCCCAGTCGTCCTCGTCGAGCGGGTCCTCGATGGAGACGATCGGGTACGACGACACCAGGTCGGCGTAGTAGGCGGTCATCTCCTCGGCCGTCTTGGCGGCGCCCTCGAACGTGTAGGCGCCATCCTGGTGGAACTCCGACGCGGCGACGTCGAGGGCGAGCACGACGTCGGTGCCCAGCGTGTAGCCGGCCTTCTCGACGGCCTCGGCGATCAGGTCGAGCGCCGCCCGGTTGGACTCGAGGTCGGGGGCGAACCCGCCCTCGTCGCCGACGCCCGTCGCGAGCCCGCGGCCCTTCAGCACCGACTTGAGCGCGTGGTAGACCTCCGCCCCGGTGCGGAGCGCGTCGCGGAAGGTCGGGGCGCCGATCGGCGCGACCATGAACTCCTGGATGTCGACGTTGGTGTCGGCGTGCGCGCCGCCGTTGAGGATGTTCATCATCGGCACCGGCAGCAGGAAGGCGTTGGGCCCGCCGACGTAGCGGTAGAGCGGCAGGTCGGCGGAGTCGGCTGCAGCGCGGGCGACCGCGAGGGAGACGCCGAGGACCGCGTTGGCGCCGACCTGGGCCTTGTTGGGCGTGCCGTCGACCTGGAGCATCGTCTGGTCGACGAGGCGCTGGTCGGCGGCGTCGAGTCCCTCCACGGCGGGGCCGAGGGTCTTGGTCACGGCGTCCACCGCGTTCTGCACGCCCTTGCCGAGGTAGCGCTCGCCGCCGTCGCGAAGCTCGACCGCCTCGAAGGCGCCGGTGGAGGCGCCGCTGGGCACCGCCGCCCGGGCGAAGGACCCGTCGTCGAGGAGCACCTCGACCTCGACGGTGGGGTTGCCGCGCGAGTCGAGGATCTCGCGGGCGCCGACGGCTTCGATCGCTGCCACGTCTGTGCTGCTCCTGGATAGGTCGGGGTGGTGCGCCGAGCGCACCGGTCGCCTCAGCCTAGACCGGCGCGGCAGCCGCGCCCGGGAGCACCCACCGGGCGAGCCGGGGTCGGGCGCCCGGCGGGCTGGGTGCAGGAGAAGGTCGAGGGGCTGGCGGGCGGGACCCCCGACCAGCACCGACTCGCACCGACCCGCACCGACGACGGGAGCGTCAGGCCGATCGCAGTGACCGGCGCAGGGCCTCCTTGGACGCCTTGCCCGTCCCCGTCGTCGGGATGGCGTCGACGAGCACGAACTCGTCCGGCAGCCACCACGACGCGACCTGCTGCGCGGCGTGCTCCCGCAGCTGCTCGGCCGTGACCGCGGCGTGCTCGCGCAGCACGACGAAGGCCACGGGGCGCTCGACCCACCGTGGGTCGTCGCGCGCCACCACGACGACCTGCTCGACGTCGGGATGGGTGAGGATCGCCGCCTCGAGCTGCACCGACGAGATCCACTCGCCGCCAGACTTGATCAGGTCCTTGATCCGGTCGACGAGCCGCACGTAGCCGTGCCGGTCGACGGTCGCCAGGTCGCCGGTGCGCAGCCAGCCGTCCGCGGTGAGGCTGTCCGCGCCCTCGCCCCCGAAGTACCCGCTCGCCACCCAGGGGCCGGAGACCTGGAGCTCACCGACGGCCGCGCCGTCGTGGGGCAGTGCGCCGCCGGACTCGACGTCGACGACGCGCACGCGCACCAGCGGCGCCGGCTGGCCCTGCGCCGCCTGCACCTCCCCGGCGGGCGTCGGCGTCGAGGCGGTCGTGCTGGCTCCGCAGGCCTCCGACGGTGCCGACCGGGCTGATCTCGGTCATCCCCCAGGAGTGGGTGATCGGCACGCCCACCGCCTCCTCGTAGCCCGAGGACAGCGTCGGGCTGACGGCGGACCCGCCGCCCAGCAGGAGCCGCACCGAGCGCAGGTCGCGACCGCGCAGCGCCGGCAGGAGGTCGGTCCACACCGTCGGCACGGCCGCCGCGAGCGTGACCCGGTGCCGCTCCATCAGCCCGGCCAGGTGGTCGCGGGCCGCGGAGCCGCCGGGCAGCACCAGGTCGGCGCCGGCCATCAGCGCGCCGTAGGGGCAGCCCCCAGGCGTTGGCGTGGAACATGGGGACGATCGGCAGCACGACGTCGCGCTCGCTGATGCCGATCAGGCCGGCCGCCATGGTGCCGAGGCAGTGCAGCACCGTCGACCGGTGGCTGTAGAGGACCCCCTTCGGCCGTCCGGTCGTGCCGGAGGTGTAGCAGAGCCCCGCTGCCAGGTTCTCGTCGGCGGCGGAGAACGTCTCCTCGAAGGAGCCCTCGTACGGCGTCGCGGCCGCCACCAGGTCGTCGTAGTCGACGAACCGCGGGTCGGGCGGCAGCGCCTCGTCGCTGCCGTCGGGGAACACCACCCAGCGCCGCACACCCGGCAGCCGGTCGGCGCACGCGAGCACCACGGGCAGGTGCCGGCGGTCGAGGAAGACGACGTCGTCGCCCGCATGGTCGATGACGTAGGCGAGGTCGTCGGGCGAGAGCCGGACGTTGAGGGTGTGGAGCACGCGCTTGCTGATCGGGGCGGCGGCGTAGACCTCGAGGTGACGGCGGTGGTTGGCCGCCAGCGTCGCCACCCGCGCGCCCGCCGGCACTCCCGACGCGTCGAGCGCCGACACCAGGCGACGGACCTGCAGCGCCCAGGCGGCGTACGTGACCTCCTCGCCGTCGGCCTCGACGACCCGCTTGTGGCCGAACAGGCCCTCGGCCCGCTCGAAGACGTGAGCGAGGGTCAGCGGGCGGGGCTGCATGAGGCCGTCCATCTCGCGGCGGGTCCTCCGTTCGGGGATGCGGGCGTCCTGGCGGCGTCACGCCGCGACTTCACGGTAGGAGCCGGGCGTCGCCGGTGGCAGGTGTTCTTCATCCACAGCTGCACGGCGCACGGTGGACGGATGTTCTACCGTCGTCGATGACGCCGGCAGGACCATGCCGGGGCCGACCGGCCGACGCACCCACCGAGGCGAGGACGATGGACGATCGAGAACACCCCGACGGGCGCCCCGGCAGGGAGCGGGAGCTCGCCTCGCTCTACGCCGTCGCCCGGTCGCTCACCGCGCTCGGCGACGTCGAGGACGTGCTCGACTCCATCGTCCGGCACGCCCACGAGCTGATCGGCACCGACTTCACCTACCTCTCGCTGCTCGACGACGACGGCGTCCTGCGCATCACCGCGAGCGAGGGCACGATCTCGGCGGCGTTCCGCTCGGCCCACATCCCGCCGGGCACCGGGCTCGGCGGGAAGGTCATCGCCTCGCGTGCCGCCCACTGGGTGGACGACTACGCGCAGGCGGTCGACCTCCGTCACCATCCCGGCTTCGACGCGCTCGTCGGCAACGAGGGCCTCGTGGCCCTGCTGGGGGTGCCGCTCGTCGCGCGCGACCGCGTGCTGGGCGCGCTCTTCGCCGCCCACCGCAGCCGACGCCGGTTCCGGACCGACGAGATCGCCCTCCTGAGCGCGTTCGCCGACCACGCCGCCATCGCCCTCGACAACGCCCGCCTCTACGAGGAGAGCCGAGGAGCGCTCAGCGAGCTGACGTCGGCCTACCGCACCATCGAGCAGCAGGTGGCCGTGATGGAGCGGGCCCAGTCGGTGCACGAGGCCCTGACCGAGGTCGTGCTCGCCGGAGGCGGCCCCGGGGTGGTGGCCGCCGAGCTGGCCGACCGGATGGGTGGGGCCGTCACGATCCTCGACCGCAGGGGCGAGCCCCTCGCCCGCAGCGACGGCGATCCGCGCGACGTCCGCGAGGCGGACCCAGCGGCGCTCCACGAGGTGATCGACCGGGCCCGGACCACCGGCCGCGCCGCGACCGCCGGCGGGGGAGGACGGCCGCTGCCACAGCGCGGTGACCATCCGCGCCGGCGACAGCGTGCTCGGGACGCTGGTGTGGAGCCAGGACGGCGAGCCCGGCACCGTGGACGTGCGGAGCCTCGAGCTGGCGGCCCACGTCGTCGGGCTGCTCATCCTCAAGGAGAACGCGGCGGCCGACGCCGCCGACCGCCTCAGCGGCGAGCTGCTCACCGAGCTGATCGTGACCAGCCCCGACCTCACCGCTACCCAGCGGTCCCGCGCCCACTCGCGCGGGATCGACCCCGACGCGCTCGACGTCCTCCTCGTGGCGGAAGCGGCCACCACCGCCGGTGAGGTCGTCCGGCACCTGCACGCGGTCGCCCGCGAGCGGGCCGGCCTCGCCGGGGAGCACCTCGGCCGGGCGACCCTGTTGGCGCCCGCCGAGGACCCCGAGCAGCTCGCCCGCGACGTCCGGGCCCGCCTTCGCGGCAACCTCGGCGACCCCCGACGACCTCGGCGAGGTGGCCGTGGTCGCCGAGCGGGTCAGGGGCCACGACTGGGCGCGGGCGTTCTCACGGACGACGCGGTGCCTGGCGGTTGCTCGGCACCTCGGGTCGACCGACGTGGCCGCGACGACGGACCGGTTCGCCCTCTACGCCACCGTCTTCGACGTCGAGCGGAGGGCCGAGCTCGACCGGTTCCTCGAGGAGACGATCGGGCCGCTCCTGGCCTACGACGCGCGGCGGTCGACCGACCTGGTGGCCACCCTCGAGGCCTACTACGCCAACGACGGCAACCTCCGCCGCACCGCCGGCGTCCTCCACGTGCACCTCAACACGCTCCTCAAGCGGCTCGACCGGGTCACCACCGTCCTCGGCCGCGACTGGCGTGGCGGCGACGACCTGCAGCTGCGGCTCGCGGTCCGGCTGGAGACCCTCCGGCGCGCCCTGCGCACCTGAGCCCCGCGACCCCCCGCCGGGGTTCGGTGTGCGTTCTTCCCACCGCAGACCGGGCAAGTGTGGGCGATTCAGACCTCATGACCGCCGGACGAGGCTTCCTAGAGTGACGGCGACCACACCGGGCGGCCGGGCCGCCGGACGCCGGTGGACCGCCCTCAAGGAGGAGACCTCGTGAGCGTCGTCGTGCTGGGGATCGTCATCTTCTACTTCCTCCTCATGTTCGCCATCGGCTACTGGGCGAACACGAGGACCAAGTCCGCCAAGGAGTTCCTGGTCGCCGGCCAGACCCTCGGGTTCTTCGTCATGGCCATCGCCACGTTCTCCTCCATCCAGAGCGGTTTCGGCATGATCGGCCACACCGCCAACACCTACGCCTGGGGCATCCAGGCGATCGTGGCGGCGGCGCTCCTGGTGCCGCTGAGCTTCGCCCTGTCGTGGTTCCTGCTCGGCGCACGGCTCTACCGCATCGCCCGGCAGCACGACGTCTACTCGATCCCCGACGTGATCCGTGTCCGCTACCCGAACCGCTCGGCGCACGTCGCGATGTCGGTCGCGATGTTCGTCGGCTCCGTCGCCTACATGACCGCCCAGGTCACCGCGATGGGCGTGATCGTTGGGATCATCTTCGACACCTCCGTGACCGTCGGCGCCGTGATCGGCTCGGTCGTGGTCGCCGCCTACACGATCGCCGGCGGCATGCTGGCCGCCGTCTGGACCGACCTGGTGCAGGGCCTGCTCATGATCGCCATGTCGATCGCGACCTTCTTCGTCGCGACGAGCTCGGTCGGCGGCTGGTCCTCCATGCTGCGGAAGATCGAGCAGTACGACGCCGGCTGGCTGCACCTCGACGCGACCCAGCCGGTCACCTGGGTGCTGGGGTTCGTGTTCCTCGCCGTGCTGGGCACGGCCGCCCAGCCGCAGCTGGTGACCAAGTTCCTGATGCTCCGGTCGGCGTCCGAGCTGCGGTGGGGCGCCCTCGTGGCATCGGTCGCGTACGCGGTGACGACGTTGTTCGCGCTCTCGATCGGCCTCGCGATGCGGGCGTTGACAGCCGAGGGCCGCGCACCGGAGCTCAGCAACATCGACAACACCACGACCTGGTTCCTGGACAACATGACCGCGCCGGTGTTCGCGGGCTTCGTGATGGCCGGGCTGCTGGCGGCGATCATGTCCAGCGCCAGCTCGTTCATCACCATCGGCGCCTCCTCGCTCACCCGCGACCTGGTGTCCTCGTTGGGCCGGACACTGCACCGCGACCTGCTCTGGGGCCGGCTCGCCAGCGCCTTCGTCGTCCTGTGCTCGCTGCTGTTCGCCCTCTACCTGACCCAGGTGGTGTTCCTGCTCGGCGCGATCGGCTGGGCGGCGTTCGCGGCGGCGATGTTCGCGCCGATCGTCCTCGGCATCTACTGGAAGCGCGCGACCGGTCTCGCCACGACCGTCACCATCGCCTTCGGCATCGTGGCCAACCTGGCGCTGACCGTCCTGACCTCGGAGGAGGTCATCACGCTGCCGACCTACCTGCAGGCGGGCGGTCTGGTGATCGCGCTCGGCCTGCTCCTGTTCGTCGCGCTCTCGGTCGCCTTCCCCTCCGACGGCTCCCGCCGGTACTTCGACCGCGTCTACGCGGCCCCCGAGGAGGAGCCGCGCGACCCCCTCCGCGCCACCACGCCCGCCCCGCTCGACTCCTGACCCGATCGGAGACCCGATGAAGCTCGACAGAACCGACGTCCTGGTCGCCGCGGTGACGGTGGCCACCCTGTTCGCCGCGGTCGGCATGGCCTTCGACGTCTGGCAGGCCGTGTACTACTCGATCCCCGCCTTCGTGCTGCTGTTCATGCTCCTCGGCTCGATGAGCTCCCGGGAGGAGTGGTCGTCGGCCGTCCTGGTGCCGGTGGTCGGCTTCTGGGCGGTGCTCACCGCTCTGTTCGTCGCGGGCGCCGTGCTCATGGACAGCTCTCGGGAGCTCGGCGGCCTGCACGTCTCCAGCGGGATCTTCCTCTACCTGATCTGGCCGTTGGGGACGATCGGGGCGCCGCTGGTCTACGCACTGGTCCACCACCGGTGGCTCGCACCGGACCTCGCCGCGGCCGACGAGGAGGCGCGGTCGTGACCGCGCCGACCTGGGCACGGCCCGGCCTGCTCCGCCGCCGGGCGGCGGCAGCGCTCCTCGCGGTGGCGGTCGCGTCGACCGCGCTGGTCGCGGCGTCACCGTCGGTGGGGACCGCCGGGCCGCCGGCCGCGGAGCGCCGGTCGCCCGTCCTGCGACAGACCACGCTCGGCCCGGTGCTCGGCCTCGACGAGAGCCGCTCGACGGGCACCTACGCGTGGTTGGGCCTGCCCTATGCCGAGCCCCCCGGTCGACGAGCTGCGGTGGCGCCCCCGGTGACGCACCGTCCCTGGCGGGCCGTCCGCCGCACCCAGGAGCTCGGCGACGGGTGTGCGCAGCCGGGACGGTTCTTCAGCCCCTCCCCCGACGGGCCGCACTACGACCTCGACGTGCGCGACGGCCTCCGCCGGCCGGTCGGTGCGGAGGACTGCCTCACGCTCAACGTCTACCGGCCGGCGACCCGGCGCACGAACCTGCCGGTGATCGTGTTCGTCCACGGCGGCAGCAACGTCGTGGGCTACTCCGGCGACCCGATGTACGACGGCCGCACGTTGGCCAGGCGAGCCGACGCGGTCGTCGTCACGGTGAACTACCGGCTCGGCGTCCTCGGCTGGCTCGACCTGCCCGGCACCGACGGCGACCCGCTGGCGGAGTCGGGGAACTTCGGCCTCCTCGACCAGGTCGAGGCGCTGCGGTTCGTGCGCGACAACGCCCGACGTTTCGGCGGTGACCCCCCACAACGTCACGCTGGCGGGCGAGTCGGCCGGCGCGGTCGACGTGTGGGCGCTGATGGTGTCGCCACAGGCCCGCGGCCTCTTCCACAAGGCGATCCCGCTGAGCGGGGGCTCCAGTCCACACCGCCCGCGACGGCTCGCGAGTACGCCGGCGCCCTGGCGGCCGCGGCGGTCGAGGAGCACGCGCCGGGCGCGGCTCCCGACCCGGTCCGCCTGCTCCGCTCGCTGTCGGCCGACGAGCTCGTCGAGCTGACGCTCGAGCACGGCCTCGACGCGACGCCGGCCGTGATCGCCGACGGGGACCGTCGTGCCGTCGGATCCGTACGCCGCCCTGGGCTCGGCCCGCACGCGCCGGATCCCGGTGCTGGCCGGCAACACGTTCGAGGAGGGGAAGCTGTTCGGCTCCGCCATCGGTGCCCACCGGCCCTCCGACCGCGAGCGGTTCACCCTGCAGTACCGGTTCGACCCCGACCGGCCCGGGCGGTTGCGGGTGCGGGACCTGGTCGCCGACCCGTTCCTTCCGCTCGACGCGCCCGGCGGGTGGGAGGAGGCCTCCGAGGCGCTGACCGCGTCGGTCTTCCACGGCATCGTCGAGCGGTCGATGGACACGCTGGTCGACGCCGGCAACCGGAACGCCTACTACTACGAGTTCGGGTGGAACGAGCAACCGCGGCCGTTCGACCGCGTCTACGGGGCGGTGCACGCGCTGGACCTGCCGTTCGTCTTCGGCAACTTCCGGCGCAACGTGTTCTCCTACGCCTTCAGCCGAGCCAACCGGACCGGCCGGCTCGAGCTCTCGCGCCTGATGATGCGCAGCGTGCGGGCGTTCGTGCACACCGGAGACCCGCGGCACCGCGGCCTCGACGACCGGTGGGACCTGTGGCCCCGGAGCATGGTCTTCGACGCCGGCCGGCACCGGGCGTGGACGTGCGCTGGCAGGTTCGGGGGCACCTACGGGGCCGCCGCCTCGTCGGACCGCCGCGTGGCCTGCTCCCCCTAGCCGGACCGACCGGGCAGGTCGACGTCGACCGGGCCGAGGACGGCGGCGAAGAGGCGGACGCAGCGCCGGCTCATCTGCTCGGGCGTCTCGGCGGGGTGGTCGAGCCACCAGGTGACGAGCGCGTCGAGGACGCTGGTCCACACGGCGGTCATCGCGTCGGTGTCGGCCGGGTCGTCGTCGCCGGCGAGGCGCATCAGCTCCCCGACCCCGTCGGCGCTCAGCGCGGCCATCCGCGAGCGGTAGGTGGCGAGCACCGGGTCGAGCTCGGGTCCTCCGGGGACGGTGGGGTCGTTGAGCAGCCGCCACGTCCACGGCGCGGGCTCGAGCGCCCGGAACAGGCCGTCGAGCGAGACGAGGGCCCGCGCCAGCCCCACCTCCCCGAGCCGCGCCGTCCGCTCGATCTCGTCGGCGACCAGCGTCCCGGCGTACGCCAGGCACGCGGCGAGGAGCCCCTCCTTGGAGCCGAAGTAGTTGTAGATCAGCGGTTTCGAGATGCCGGCGCGGCGCGCGATCTCGTCGACCGACGCCAGCGCGAAGCCCCGCTCGGCGAACACCTCCCCGGCGACCGCGACGATCTGCTGCTCGCGGTCCGCCCGGGCCACACCCTTGGTGCCGGTGAGGCGCGCGGCGGTCGAGGTCACGAGCCGACCCTAGCCGGTTGATATGACTTCCTGGTAACTTACCGCGCAGTCATATCTCTGCCACCGAGGAGCGCCCGTGCTCGCCGATCTCTGGCACGCCATCCCCGAGCCGCTGCACGACCCGGTCGCGCTGGCGGCGCCGTTCTTCCTGCTGTTCATCGGCATCGAGGCGCTGGCCGCCCGCCTCCTCGAGGACGAGGAGCCGGCCGGCCGGCCCGGCGGCGGTCGCGCACACCCGGCGCGGGGCGGCTACGAGCGCAGCGACGCGCTCGCAAGCATCGGGGCCGGCGCGGTGTCGGTGCTCACGATGACCGCGTGGAAGGCCCTCGGCCTGCTCGGCTACTCCGTGCTCTTCGCCTACGTCGCACCGTGGCAGCTCCCCGCGGATGCGTGGTGGACGTGGGCGGTGGCGATCGTCGGGGTCGACTTCACCTTCTACTGGGCGCACCGCGTCGCCCACCGGGTGCGCCTGGTGTGGGCCACCCACCAGGCCCACCACTCCAGCGAGTACTTCAACTTCGCCACCGCCCTGCGGCAGAAGTGGAACAACTCCCACGAGCTGGTGTTCTGGGCGCCGCTCCCCCTGCTCGGGGTGCCGCCGGCGTTGGTCTTCCTCGGCTTCTCGGTCAGCCTGGTCTACCAGTTCTTCGTCCACACGGAGCGGGTCGACCGGCTGTGGCGGCCCGTCGAGCTGGTCTTCAACACGCCGTCCCACCACCGGGTCCACCACGGCAGCGACCCGGAGTACCTCGACCGCAACTACGGCGGCATCCTCATCGTCTGGGACCGGCTGTTCGGCTCCTTCCAGCCCGAGCTGCACCGGCCGACGTACGGGCTGACGACGCCGGTCGGCAGCACCAACCTGCTGACCATCCAGACCCACGAGTACGCCGCGATCGTCCGCGACGTGCGCCGGGCGCCGACGCTGCGCGACAAGCTGGGCTACGTCTTCGGGCCCCCGGGGTGGAGGCCGGAGCGCTCAGGCGTCTAGCCCCAGCTCGGTCATCCGCTCGGTGTGCCGCTCGGTGAGCCGGGTGAACATCCGGCCGAGCGCGGCGAGGTCGAGCCCCGGGCGGTCGACACCGCCGGCGAGCAGGGCCGTCAGCGCGTCGCGCTCGGCAGCCACCCGCTGCGCCTGGGTCAGCGCCTCGCCCATGATCCGGCGCCCCCAGAGCGCGAGCCGCCCTCCGAGCCGCGGGTCGGCGGCGATCCCCCTCGCGGATCCGCTCGACGGCGAACGCCGCGTGCTGCCCCTCGGCGACCGACGACACCACCAGGTCACGGGTGTCGGGGTCGAGGTAGGCGGCGATCTCGCGGTAGAAGTCGTTGGCGAGGCCGTCGCCGACGAACGCCTTGACCAGGCTCTCGTGCCAGTCCGCGGGCGCGGTGTGGGCGTGGAACGCGTCCAGCGCCTCCCGGAACGGCGCCATCGTCGCGAACGGGTCGACGTCGAACGCGCGGATCCGGTCGAGCAGCGGCTGCACGTGGTCGAGCTCCGCGGCCGCCATCCGGGCCAGGGCGACCTTGTCCTCCAGCGTGGGGGGCGAGCTTGGAGTCCTCGGCCAGCCGCTCGAAGGCCGAGATCTCGCCGTACGCGATGACCGCGAGCAGGTCGACGACCGCCTCGCGGTACTCCGGGTCGGTGAACGCGACCGGGACGTCGGTCGACGCGGTCTCGACGGATTCAGCCATGCGGGCAGGGTACCGATACCATGGGGTCGGCGAGTGGCAGCCCGACCGGGCGCCCCGCCGGGCGCAGACCGCCCACGTATGTGCGCGGCTGAGTGTGAATCAGCCGCATCCGACCCTTGACTCGGCCCCGGCTGAACTCACTCACGAAAGCGAACAGGACCCTGAACGACAAGCCGACCTTCCGCGACCTCGGCGTGCTCCCGCAGATCTGCGACTCCCTCGAGCGCGCCGGCATCACCCACCCCTTCGCGATCCAGGAGATGACCCTCTCCGTCGCGCTCATGGGCACCGACCTCATCGGTCAGGCCCGCACCGGCACCGGCAAGACGCTGGCCTTCGGCATCCCCGTCATCCAGCGCAGCATCGCGCCGACCGACCCCGACTACGCCGAGCTGCCGCAGGGCAAGCCCCAGGCGCTCGTCGTCGCCCCGACCCGCGAGCTCGCGCTGCAGGTGTCGGGCGACCTCGAGCTGGCCTCCCGCGACCGCGGGATGCGCGTGCTGACCATCTACGGCGGCGTGGGCTACGAGCCCCAGCTCGAGGCGCTCGAGGCCGGCGTCGACATCGTCGTCGGCACGCCCGGCCGGCTGCTCGACCTCGCCAACCGCCGGGCCCTCGACCTGTCCCACGTGCACGCGCTGGTGCTCGACGAGGCCGACGAGATGCTCGACCTGGGCTTCCTGCCCGACGTCGAGCGGCTGCTGCGGCTCACCCCGGAGACGCGGCAGACCATGCTGTTCTCCGCCACGATGCCGGCCGCGATCGTCAACCTGGCCCGCCGGCACCTGCGGCACCCGATGAACATCCGCGCGGAGTCGTCGTACGAGAACGCCACGGTGCCCGCGACCGCGCAGTTCATCTACCAGGCCCACGACCTCGACAAGCCCGAGATCATCGGTCGGGTCCTGCAGGCCGAGGACGCCGACAAGATGATCGTCTTCACCCGCACCAAGCGGCAGGCGCAGCGGGTGGCCGACGACCTGGTCGAGCGCGGGTTCAAGGCCAGCCCGCTCCACGGCGACATGGCGCAGGTCGCGCGCGAGAAGGCGCTGACCAAGTTCCGCGAGGACAAGATCAAGGTCCTCGTCGCCACCGACGTGGCCGCGCGCGGCATCGACGTGGCGAGCGTCTCGCACGTCGTCAACTACAGCTGCCCCGAGGACGACAAGACCTACGTCCACCGGATCGGCCGCACCGGCCGCGCCGGCGCGTCGGGCATCGCGATCACGCTGGTCGACGCCACCGACATCCACCGCTGGAAGATGATCAACAAGGCGCTCGACCTGCCCTTCGACGAGCCGGTCGAGACCTACTCCACCTCCGAGCACCTCTTCCACGACCAGGGCATCCCGCCGGGCACCAAGGGCCGGATCGTCGACCCGGCGCCGGTCGAGCGCAAGCCCCGCGAGGACCGCGGCGAGCGGCGCGAGCGGTCCGGCGACCGGCCCCGCAACCGCAACCGCAACCGGACCCGCACCCGTGGCGGGCGGCCCGTCGAGGGCCGCGCCGACACCACCGCGGAGGGCACCGCTCCCGCCGGCCAGGGCGGCGCGACCGGTCAGAGCGGTCAGGCCGGCCAGACCGGCACCGGCGACGCCGGGCCGTCGGGCCCGTCGGGCGACCGTCCCCGCCGGCGGCGCCGCCGCCGGTCCGGCGGCGGCCAGGCCGGCCAGGCCGGCCAGGCCGGCCAGGCAGGTAGCAGCGCGCCGACCGAGGTCCCCGCCCCGACCGAGGCCTGACGCCGGGAGTCCTCGGCGGCCGCTACGGCTTGCCGTCGAGGAACATCCGCAGCCGGGTCAGCGTGGTGTCGTCGTCACCGGGCACGTGCCCGTTGACGGCGCGGCACGCCCACCCGAGCCGGGTGGCCACCGTCGCGGCCGCGACCAGGTCGACGCCCGGGTGGCGGACGGCGTACGGCGCGAGGTAGGCGTCGCGGAACGGCGCGGTGTCGACCGAGTCCGGCTCGTCGTCGAGCCCCCACGCGATCAGGCCCTCGAGCGTCACCGACAGCGTGAAGAACGGGTGCGAGACGCACGCGTCGCCCCAGTCCATCACCAGGTTGACGCCGTCGCGCACGAACACCTGGGCGTCGTGCAGGTCGTCGTGCTGCAGGGTCTCGGCGATGCCGAAGCCGGCCAGCCGGTCGCAGAGCTCGGCGACGTACGCCGTCGCGTCGCGGAAGCGCGGCTCCGCGGGGACGTCGTGCACGAGACGTTCGTAGGCCTCCGGCAGCACCGCCAGCCGCCGGTCGGGCACACCGAGGGCGAGCAGCTCCGGCACGGCGTCCTCGCAGGCGATCTGGATCTCGGCGACGGCCGCCAGCACGTCGTACCAACGGTCGAGGGAGCCCTCGGCGGGCGCCACCTCGCGCAGCCGCTCGCCCGCGTCGGCCATCAGCATCCAGCCCCGCTCGGTGTCGGCGGCCAGCAGCGGCGGCACCCGGTCGGGGCGGCGCTGCGCGAGCAGGGCGACCACGCCCGCCTCGTGGTGCATCGACCCGTCGTTGGCCTTGAACCAGACCGGCCCGGCCGACGTGGGCACCCTCAGCACCGTGGACCAGCGCACGACGTGGGGCTGCTCGATCGCACCGGTGCGGGTCAGGCCGAGCACGGCGAGCTGCTCCTCGACCCACGCGTCGGCCTCGGCCCGCCACGCGGGGTCGGTCCAGCGTCCGGCGTCCATCACGGCTGCCCCGCCAGGGCCCGGGCCTCGCGCTCGGCGACGGCGTGCTCGTCCGTGCGGGCGTCGTAGGTCCAGAAGTCACGCAGCCACAGGGCGGTGACGCCGACCGCCGCGACGCACGCGAGGCCGCCGGTGCTGATCGCCCCGCGGACCGACCAGAGGTCGGCGGTGACGCCGGCGCGCACCTGGCCGCCGTAGGGGCCGAGCGAGTAGGAGAGCATCTCGATGCCGGCCAGCCGGCCGCGCATCGACTCGGGGATGGTCTGGCTCCACACCGTCGCCCGGAACACGCCCGAGACCAGGTCGGCGGCGCCGGCCAGCGCGAGGAACACCATGACCAGCCAGATCGACGGCATCGCGCCGGCGGCGGCCACGCAGGCGCCGTAGGCCGCGGCCGAGATCACGATCGCCCGGCCGTGGTGGTGCACCCGGCCCGTCCAGCCCGACAGCACGGTCGCGACGATCGAGCCGACGGTGCCGGCGGTGTAGAGCAGGCCGAGCAGCTCGGGTCGCTCGAAGACGTCCTCCACCAGGGCGGGGAACAGCACGGTGGGCATCGCCATCAGCATCGCCGCGATGTCGACGAAGTAGGTGCCGAGGAGGTCCCGGCGGCCGAACGCGTAGCGGACGCCCTCCCCGATCGCCCGCAGGCTCGGCGGGGTGGTCTCGGTGCGGTGCGGGTAGGGCCGCATCATCGTGTAGAGCAGCGAGGCGACCAGCAGCCCGGCGACGTCGATCGTGAAGCACCAGCCGATGCCGACGCCCGCGATGAGGAGGCCGCCGAGCGCCGGTCCGGCGAGCAGGCCGATCTGGATGCCGAAGCTGGCGAGGGCGTTGGCGGCGGGGATCTGGTCGTGCGCCACCGTCCGCGGGAGCAGCGCCTCCCGGGAGGGCCGCTGGAGAGCGCTGGTCGAGGTCAGCAGCGCGGCCACGACGAAGATCAGCACGACGCTGGGCTCGTCGCGGAAGGCGTTGAGGGCCAGCACGGTGGTGAGCACGGCCTGCGCGATCCCGGTGCCGATCAGCAGCCGGCGCCGGTCGACGTGGTCGGCCAGCGCGCCGCCGTAGAGCCCGAAGACGACGAGGGGCACCAGCTCGACCAGGCCGATCGCGCCGACCGCGAAGTTGGATCCGGTGAGCGTGTAGACCTGGTACGGCACCGCGACGTAGCTGACCATCGCGCCGAAGTAGAAGACGGTGCCGGCGACGAGCAGCAGCCGGTAGTCGCGCGAGGCACGCCACGGCGACAGGTCCATCCTGAGGCCGCGCAGGCGGTCGGCCCAGCTCATCGGTCGATCACAAGGGGGAACGATCTCATCCCCCTGTGCCGCCCGGACGAATCGTTTTCCGCGCGGGTGGCGCGGATCACGCCGACTACGGCGTGACCACGACCGTGGTGCCGAGCGGGGCGAAGTCCCACAGCGCGATCGCGTCCTCCTCGCGCTGCCGGATGCAGCCGTGGGACAGCGGCGTGCCGAGCTGCGCCTCGGTCTGCACCGGCCGGCCGTCGTCGACCGGGATGGTGTGGAAGCCGATGGCGGCGCCCGCGTCGCCGTAGGTGAACCGGACGAAGTACTCCATCGTCCCGGAGTCGTCGATGCCGACGGCGTGGCGGGAGGTGGAGAACACCTCGTAGGTGCCGGGGTCGAGGTTGTCGTAGACGCTGCCCGAGACCGGGTAGGTGCGGACGACGGCGTCGGCGTCGTCGACGAGCCAGACCCGCTGCCGGCCCTCGCTGAAGACGACGCGGTGGCCGCTGCCGGACCCGGGAGGCAGCGACTCGTCGGCGAGCCCGGCACGAGCCGCCGTCGCGACCGCGGGGGTCTCGTCGCGGTCGGACCGGGCGTCCGTCTTCTCGCGGGTCGCACCCGCGGGCCGCTCCCGCTGCTCGCGGTCCCCGGCCGGCCCGGTCGTCCTGGCCCGCGGCGGCTTCAGGTCGCCGGACACCGCCGGGGTGATCTCGGCGGTCGTCGCCCCGGCCAGCGCCCGGTCGCCCGGCAGCACGTCGAGGTTGCCGACCAGGGCCACCCCGGCGACGGTCGCCGAGACCGCGAGGACGGCGAGCCGGGGGTAGCGGGGCCGGACGGGTGCCCGGCGCCGCCCCGGCCGCTCGGCGCGACGCTTGCCGGCCTGAGCCCGGTGCTGACCGGGCTGACGTGCGTGCTTCACCTCAGCCCGCCGCCCGCCGGAGGAGGTTGGCGGCGACCTCGCGGTAGGCCGCGGCGCCCTTGCTGGCGCGGCTCGTGACGAGGATCGACCGGCCAGGCCGCCGGCGCCTCGGCGAACTTGATCGTCTTGGGGATCGGCGGCTCGACGACCTCGAGGTCGTAGGTCTCCCGAGATCGTGTCGAGCACCGTCCGGGCGTGGTTGGTGCGGCCGTCGTAGAGGGTCGGCAGGACGCCCCAGACCGCCAGGTCGCGGTTGGTGAAGCGGCGCACGTCGTGCACGGTGTCGAGCAGCTGGCCGACGCCGCGGTGCGAGAGCGTCTCGCACTGCAACGGCACCAGTACGCCGTCGGCGGCGGTGAGCGCCGCGACCGTCAGCACGCCGAGCGACGGCGGGCAGTCGAGCAGCACCCAGTCGTAGTCCGTGCCCGTACCGGTGGCGCCGAGGTCCTCGAGCACGCCGCGGACGACGTGCTCGCGGCCGGTGCGGGTCAGCAGGTCGGCCTCGGCGCGCGCGAGCTCGATGGTCGCGGGCAGCAGGTCGACACCGTCCTCGGTCTCGATGATCACCTCGCTCGCCGGCACGCCCTTGGTGAGCACGTGATGGACCGAGACCTCGAGGTCCTCGGGGTCGATGCCGAGGGAGAAGGTCAGGCACGCCTGCGGGTCGAGGTCGACGAGGAGCACCCGCTGCCCGAGCTCGGCGAGCGCGGCACCGATGGAGGCGACGCTCGTGGTCTTCGCGACGCCGCCCTTCTGGTTCGCGACCGCGAGGACGGTGGTCGAGGGGGGCCGGGTGCTCATGTCAGGGGACATCATGCCGGACCGGGGCGCGCCCGTGGGGCACCAGCCTGTTTCACTTTCCCCATGCCCACCAGTCTCGTCACCGGCGGCACCGCCGGGATCGGCCACGAGTTCGCCCGCCAGCTCGCCGCCCGCGGCGACGACCTGGTCCTGGTCGCCCGGGACGAGGACCGGCTGCGGCGGGTCGCGGCCGACCTCGGGGCGGCGTACGGCGTCGCCGTCGAGGTGCTCGTCGCCGACCTGACGGACCCCGCGCAGCTGGCGCGGGTCGAGGACCGGCTCGCCGACGGCGACCGCCCGGTCGACCTGCTCGTCAACAACGCCGGCTTCGGCCTCAAGGGCCGGTTCCTCGACAACGACGTGGACACCGAGCAGGCGCAGCAGGACGTGCTGGTGCGGGCGGTGCTCCGGCTCTCCCACGCGGCGCTGCGCGGGATGGTCGACCGCGGCCGCGGCGGGATCATCAACGTCTCGAGCGTCGCGGCGTTCCTGCCGCGCGGCACCTACAGCGCCGCGAAGGCGTGGGTCAACGGGTTCAGCGCGTGGGCGCACCACGAGTACGCCGCGCGCGGCGTGACCGTGATGGCCCTCTGCCCCGGCTTCGTGCGCACCGAGTTCCACCAGCGGCTCGGCGTCGACCGCGACGCCACGGCACCCCGGTTCCTCTGGCTCGACGCCGACCGCCTCGTCCGCGACGCCCTCGCCGACTTCGACCGCCGCCGCGCCCTCTCGGTGCCCAGCAAGCGCTACAAGGTGATCGTGACCGCCTCGCGCGTGCTCCCCACTCCCCTGCTCCAGCGCTTCCAGTCCCTCGGCCGCAAGTAGCCCGTCGACAGGTCGAAGAGGCACTTTCTCACCGTCGAGTGGGTGCTTCTCCGGTCGCTCGGGCGGGAGAAGTGCCTACTCGAGGGTGAGGAAGCCCCTCCTCAACCTTCGCCGGCGATGAAGGCGCGGACCGCGTCGGCGACCAGCTGCACGGCGATGGCCGAGAGCAGGAGGCCGGCGATCCGGGTGACGAGGAGGACGCCACCCTCGCGGATCACCTTGAGGATCGGCAGCGAGTACCGCATCGCCAGCCAGAGGGTGATGTGGACGCCGACGATGCCGAGGGCCACGGCGACCAGCTCCGAGCCGTCGTCGACGCCCTGGACGAACAGCATGGTGGCGACGATCGCGCCGGGGCCGGCGAGGAGCGGCGTGCCGAGCGGCACCAGGGCGACGTTGGTGTCCTGGCCGGCCGTCATCTCCTCCTCCTTGCCCGTCAGCAGCTCCAGCGCGACGAGCAGGAGGAGCAGCCCGCCGGCGCACTGGAGTGCCGGCAGCGAGATGTGGAGGTAGGCCAGGATCTGCTGGCCGAACAGCGCGAACAGCACGATCACCAGGAACGACACCGCGACCGCCTGCCAGGCGTAGCGACGCGACGTGGCGGGACTGCGGCCGGCGGTCAACGACAGGAAGATCGGCACGGTGCCGACCGGGTCCATGATCACGAACAACGTCACGAACACCTCGACGAGGAGGACGCCGTCGACGATGCTCACGCCGCTCCCCTCCGCTCGCCGACGAGGGCGGTCGGGGAGCCGAGGTCGGCAGCGCGGGCGAGGATCCGCTCCAGGTGCCGCGGCGCCGTGGTGTTGCAGCCCAGGTCGTGGTTGGTCTTGCCCGTGCCGTGGTGGTCGCTCGAGCCGGTGACGACGAGCCCGAGCCGGCCGGCGACCTCCCGCAGCCGGCCGCGCTCGCGCGGGCCGTGGTCGAGGTGGTCGACCTCGATCCCGAACAGCCCCGCCTCCGCGAGCCGGCCGAACGCGTCGTCGTCGAGGACCTCGGCACTCCCCCGGCCCCAGGGGTGGGCCACGACCGGCACCCCGCGGGCCTCGGTCACGACCTGAAGCATCTCGACGAGGTCGGTCGCGTAGCGGTCGACGTACGCCGGGCGGCCGTCGGCGAGGTACTCCGCGAACGCCTGGCCCCGGTCGGCCACGACGCCGAGCCGCACCAGCAGGTCGGCGACGTGCGGGCGGCCGGTCGCGGCGGCGTCGGCGGTGACCTCGGCGAGCGCCTCCTCGGTGGCGTCGGCGATGCCGAGGTCGCGCAGCCGCTCCAGCATCGCCGGGACCCGCTGGTCGCGACCCTCGAGGATCCGGCCCAGCTCCCGGACCAGCGCGGGGTCGGCCGGGTCGGGCAGGTACGCGAGCAGGTGGACGCCGCGGCCACGGAAGCGGGTGCTGACCTCGATGCCGCGGACCAGCCCGACACCGGCGTCCACGGCGGCCGCGGCCGCCTCGTCCCAACCGGCGGTGGTGTCGTGGTCGGTGATCGCCACGACGTCCAGCCGCGCGGCGACGGCGGCACGCACCAGCTCGGCGGGCGGCTGGGTGCCGTCGCTGACCCGGGAGTGGGTGTGGAGGTCGATCCGCACGGACGAAGGCTAGTAGCGCGGATCGGCCCGCGGCGAAGCCGCGACGCGGTGGGTTCGGTCACCCCGCCGACGGCTACCAGGGCGGCGCGGGGCCGCCGAACGGCAGCGCCACCAGCTGCGGGCCGGACGCCGACACGTCGCGCAGGATCCACTCGTCCCGCAGCAACAGCACCGCGGAGGCGGGCCGGAGCACCAGCCACAGCCAGCGCCCCCTCCGCCTCACCGGCCACGACCGAGCGGTCCCACTCGCCCTCCGCGGCGCTGACCGAGACCGGCCACAGGCCGACCGGATAGCTGCCGATCCGCACCCGCACCGTGGGCGGGCCGTCGCCGACCTCGTCGCCGGGGTCGTCGCGACCCGTGCGGGCGAGGCCGGCGATCCGGGCGCCGAGACCGGTGCCCGGCTCCTCGCTCACCACGATCACGTCGACCGGGCCGTCGAGCGCGCTCGTGCCCGAGACGCAGGTCATGGTCGCGACGCTGCGGCCGTCCTCGTCGCCGACGACCGCGAAGTCGGTGACGCTCCAGCCCGGGCCCAGCGGCCACGGGAGGTAGGTCGGGAACGCCCCGGCGCGGCCCAGGTGCCCCGCGAAGTCGTCGTACGTCGCCGCAGCCGGGTGCCAGAGCGGCACGACGACGCCGTGCTCGGGGCACGCCCAGCGACCGTCGCCGGTCCCGCCCACCGGCGCCGGGCATCGCGGGCATCCGACCCGGAGCGACATGGGTCACACGGTAAGGGCTCACCCGTTCCAGCGCAGCACCACCGGCGTCTCGCGCTCGTGGCCGAGCACCGAGACGGTGGCGGTGTCGAGCCGGAACAGCCGGCCGTCCTGCGGCGCCAGCCCGAGCCAGCGCGCGGCCACCACGCGCAGGGAGTGGCCGTGGGCGAAGGCCAGGGTGCGGCCGGCGGCGCGGGCCCGGGCCACCACCCGGTCGCAGCGCTCCGCGACCGCCGCGGCCGGCTCGCCGCCGGGCGAGGGATGGCTCCACACCGTCCAGCCGGGCACCGACTCGCGGATCTGCGCCGTCGTCAGCCCCTCGTAGTCGCCGTAGGCCCACTCGACGAGGTCGTCGTCGACCTCGGCGTCCGGGAAGCCCGCCAGGGCCGCCGTGCGCCGGGCGCGCTCGCGCGGGCTGGTCAGCACCAGGTCGAAGCCGGCGTCCGCGAGCCGCGGGGCGAGCGAGGTCGCGTCGTCCTCGCCGTCGGGCAGCAGGGGCAGGTCGGTCACCGACGTGTGCCGGCCCGCCCGGCTCCACTCGGTGGGACCATGCCGCACCAGCCACAGCTCGGGGCGGTCGGTGGGCTCGTGCGCGTGCGCCATCGCCCCAGTCTCCCAGCGTTCCGGTGTTCCAGTGCTCCGGTGTGCTGCCGTCGCGCGCGCCACCGGCGGGAACCCGGAGCGCCCCGCTACCGTCAGAAGGACCATGAAGACCCTCATCGGCACCGGCGCGACCCTCCTCGCCCTCGGCCTCCTGGCCGGCTGCGGCGGCGACGACGGCGGAGCCACCGCCGACGACCCCGCCACCGCCGACGGCGGCACCACCACCACCGGCCCCACCGACGACCCGACCACCGGCACCTACCCCGAGTTCGCGGCGCAGGACTACACCTACCTGCTGGAGCAGGTGTGCTTCTGCCCGGTCACCGGCCCGGTGCAGGTGACGGTGCGCGACGGCGAGGTCGTCGAGGCGGTGGTCACCCGCAACCGGCACGGCGTGAAGAAGGGCACCCCGGCCCCGGACTACCTCCGCGCGACGATCAACGACGTGATCGCTCGGGCCAACGACACCGAGGCCGACTCGGTGGAGGTGGTGTGGCCCGAGGGGCAGGACTACCCGTCGCGGGTCGAGGTCGACCAGATGGCCAACGCCACCGACGACGAGATCACCTTCATCGTCCGCGACGTGCGGGTCGACGGCTGACCGGTCACGCGGGGACGAGCGCCCAGTAGTCGAGGTCGAGCAGCACCCCGTCGGCGTACTTGCCGTCCTCGCCGCGGAGCGTCATCGAGGTGTCCCTGCCCTTGGTGGCGACCAGCCGCAGCCGCAGCGCCCCCACCCCGGGCGCCGGCGTGCCGGCCTTGTCGAGCACCTCCGACCACGCGTAGACGGTGTCGCCCGCGAACGCGGGCGCGACGTGGGAGCCGCCGTTGATCGCGGCCACCAGCTGGGCGTTGGCGAGCCCGTTGAACGACAGCGCCCGCGCCATCGAGATCACGTGCCCGCCGTAGACCAGCCGGTTGCCGTCGGGACGCGCGTCGGTGCTGAAGTGCACCTTGGCGGTGTTCTGCCACAGCCGGGTCGCCATCATGTGCTCCGCGTCGGTGAGCGTGACGCCGTCGACGTGGTCGATCCGCTCGCCCACCTCGTAGTCGTCGAGCCGGTGCGGCTCGCCCGCCGCGCCGAAGTCGTACGACGTGAAGTCGAGGCCCTCGGGCAGCACCAGGTCGTCGGCGGCGACCGCCGTCGCCAGCTCGGGGATCACCGGCTCCGGAGCGGGGGCGCCGGCGTCCCGCTTGTGGACCATCACCCAGCGGCACCAGTCGATCGCGACCTCGCCGCGCTGGTTGGTGGCGGTCGAGCGCACGTAGACGACGCCGGTGCGGCCGTTGGAGTTCTGCTTGAGGCCGATCACCTCCGAGGTGGTGCGGAGGGTGTCGCCGGGGACGACGGGGCGGTGGAACCGGCACTCGGCGTAGCCCAGGTTGGCGACCGCGTTGAGCGAGACGTCGGGGACCGTCTTGCCGAACGCGATGTGGAACCCGACCAGGTCCTCGACCGGGTGCGGCCCCTCCGGCGCGCAGAGCCCCACCGACGCCGCGAACTCGCGGGAGCTCGGGACGGCGAACCGGGTCGGGTAGAGCGCGCCGTAGAGCGCGCGGTCACCCTCGGTGACCGTGCGCGGCGTGGCGTGCTCGATCACCTGCCCGACGGTGAAGTCCTCGAAGAAGCTGCCCGCGTTGGTCTTGCTCACGGGCGGTCATTCTGCCGTGACCGCCCCCGTCCGCGGCGACGGGTCCACGGGGCGCATCTGGGTCCAGCCCGTCCAGCCGCGCTCCTCCAGCAGCCGCAGCAGCCGGGGCGCGGCGGGCACCGCCTGGAGGAACATCGAGTCGAGGAGGTCGACGAAGTCGTCGTCCATCGTCAGCTCGCCGGCGTCCCACTCGTCGGGGTCGATCGCCTCGAACGTGGCGACCAGCCGGTCGGCGACGGCGGGCAGCCGCGGGTCGTCCTCGTCCCACTCGATGACGTCGGCCAGGTCCCGGTAGAGCCTCACCTGGGCGGGGTCGTCGACCCCGGCCTGCTTGGCCTCCATGTAGAGCGGCATCCGGTCGGGCATCCGGGCGGCGACCAGGATCCAGGCGTCGCGCTCGGCCTCCACCATCCGGTCGGGGACCCCGAGCTCCCGGAGCCGTTCCAGGTAGGCCACCGCCTCCGGGGGGCAGCGCCAGGCTGTCCCCCGCGGCGAGCCGGGCGATCCGTTCGCGGTGCCGGCGCCGCTCGCGGATCTCCTCGCGCAGGCGCTGGTCGATCTCGCGGACGGCCGCGGCGAACTCCTCGGGGCCTGCCGCGAGCAGCTCCCGCACCCGGGCCAGCGGCACGCCGGCGTCCGCCAGCGTGCGGATCCGCACCAGCTCGACCACCGCCCACGCGTCGTACCGCCGGTAGCCGGAGGCGTCGCGCTCCGGCTCCGGCAGCAGGCCCTTGGCGTGGTAGTGGCGCACCGCTCGCACCGTGACGCCGGCGTACGCCGCGAGCTCCCCGATCGTCAGCACGGGTCCAGCATGCCGTTCACCGGGCCGGCACCTTCGTGTAGAGGCGCCGCGACCAGAGGTAGCCGACCAGCGCGATGACCAGGCACCACCCGACCGCGAGCCACCCGTCGCCGCCCACCTCGGTGCCGGTCGTCAGCGCCCTGAGGGTGTCGATGACCGGCGTCAGCGGCTGGTGCTCCGCGAAGTGGCGCAGCCCCCAGGGCATCGCGTCGGTGGGCGTGAACCCGCTGCTGACGAACGGCAGGACCACCAGGAACATCGGCGTGTTGCTGGCGGTCTCCACACTGTCGGCGGCGAGCCCCATCCCGACGGTGAGCCAGGTCAGCGCGACGGCCAGCAGCAGGAGCAGCCCCAGCGCGCCGAGCCAGCCCGCGGGACCGGCGTCGGACCGGTAGCCGAGCAGCACGGCGAAGCCGATCACCACGACGAGCGCGAACGACGTCCTCAGCACCGCGCCGAGCACGTGGCCGGTCAGCACGGAGGAGCGGGCGATGTCCATCGTCCGCAACCGGGCGATGATGCCGCCGGTCATGTCCATCGCGATGGCGATGGCGGTGCCGAGCGCGATGCTGGCGACCGTCATGATCAGGATCCCCGGCGTGATGAACGCGAGGTAGTCCTCGCGGCCACCGCCCGCTCCGGTGCCAGGGAGGCCGGCACCCATCGTGCCGCCGAAGACGTAGACGAACAGCAGCAGGAACAGGATCGGCTGGGCGACCAGCATCACCGAGACCGACGGGTAGCGCCGGATGTGCAGCAGGTTGCGCCGCAGCATGGTGAGCGAGTCGCGGGCGGCGTACGTCGTGGTGGCGCTCATGCCGGCACCTCCTCGGCCGTCCGGGGCCGGGCCGCGCGGCCGGTGAGCGCCAGGAACACGTCGTCGAGGTCGGCGGTGCCGACGGTCACGGTGTCGACCCGGTCCTCGTCGAGGGCGTCGAGCACCCGCCGGAGGCCGGGAAGGCTGCCGTCGTGCGGCACCTGGAGGGCGAGGGCGCCGGTGTCCACGACGGCGTCGGGGTGCAGCGCCGCGGCGGCCGCCAGGCCAGCGGGGTCGGTGAACCGCACGGCGACGTGCCCGCCCGGCACCCTCCGCTTCAGCTCGGCGGCGGTGCCCTCGGCGACGAGCCGGCCGCCGTCGAGCACGCCGATCCGGTCGGCGAGGTGGTCGGCCTCGTCGAGGTACTGCGTCGTCAGCAGCACCGTCACGCCGGAGGCGACCTGCTCCCCGCACGACCGACCAGAGCTCGCGCCGGCTCCGGGGGTCGAGACCGGTGGTCGGCTCGTCGAGGAAGATCAGCCGCGGCCGTGCGACGAGCGTCATCGCCAGGTCCAGCCGTCGCCTCATCCCGCCGGAGTAGGTCTGCGCCCGGCGGTCGGCCGCGTCGACCAGGTCGAACCGGTCGAGCAGCTCCGCGACCGCCGTGGTCGCCGCCGCCCGGCCGAGGTGGGCGAGGTCGGCCATCAGCCGCAGGTTCTCGCGCCCGGTGAGCAGCTCGTCGACCGCCGAGAACTGCCCGGTCACGCCGATCGCGGCGCGCACCCGGCCGGCCTCCCGCCGTACGTCGTGGCCGGCGACGCGGACGTCGCCGTCGCCGGGAGCGAGCGAGGTGGACAGGATGTGGACGAGCGTGGTCTTGCCGGCGCCGTTGGGGCCGAGCAGGGCGTAGACGGTGCCCTCCTCGACCCGCAGGTCGACGCCCTTCAGGACGTGGTGGTCGCCGTAGGACCTCGTCAGCCCGACGACGTCGACGGCAGGGGTTGCAGTGGTCATGCCGACCATGCTGGAACCCTGACGCTGCGTCAGGGTCAAGCGGCACGGCCGGGGTCGTGACGCGAACCGCTCAGGCGCCGCCCCCGCCGGCCTTGCGCCGGTGCATCTTGGGAGCGCCCCCCACCACCTCCGAGCCGTGCGCCTTCTCCTTCGCCGGACGGTCCTCGTGGACCCCCTTCTCCCGGTTGTTCTTCCGGTCCAGGGCCTCGCGCATCCGGGCCTTGAGGTCGTCGTTCGCCCCTGGGGCAGCCATCGCTCCTCCTCGGTTCGTGAGATGCCTCACTTCCCGACCCACCCTCGCATCTCGCGCCGAGGGAGGGAAGCCGATAAGAAGTGACCCGCCGGTAGAGTCGCCGCGATCGCCCCGGCAGGAAAGAGGACCGATGCCACGCCTGTGTGAGACCGACGGACTGACCGAGGACCAGACCGAGATCCTCAAGGCCGTCCGGACCTTCGTCGACGAGCAGATCATCCCGGTCGCCCAGGACCTCGAGCACGCCGACGAGTACCCCGAGCAGATCGTCGAGGGGCTCAAGGAGCTCGGCGTCTTCGGCCTGATGATCCCCGAGGAGCACGGCGGGCTCGGCGAGTCGCTGCTGACCTACGCCCTGTGCGTGGAGGAGATCGCGCGAGGCTGGATGAGCGTCTCCGGCGTCATCAACACCCACTTCATCGTCGCCTACATGCTTATGCAGCACGGCACCGAGGAGCAGAAGCGGAAGTACCTCCCCCGGATGGCGGCCGGCGAGGTGCGCGGCGCGTTCTCGATGTCCGAGCCCGGCCTGGGGTCCGACGTCTCCGCGGTCACCACCAAGGCCACCCGCCTCGACGACGGCGGCTACTCCATCACCGGCCAGAAGATGTGGCTGACCAACGGCGCCACCTCCACCCTGGTCGCGCTCCTGGCCAAGACCGACGAGGGCGCCGACAGCGTCTACAAGAACATGACCACCTTCCTCGTCGAGAAGGAGCCCGGCTTCGGCGAGACCGCCCAGGGCCTCACCGTGCCCGGCAAGATCGACAAGATGGGCTACAAGGGCGTCGAGACCACCGAGCTCGTCCTCGACGACCACCGGATCTCCGCCGACCAGGTCCTCGGCGGCGAGCCGGGCAAGGGCTTCTTCCACATGATGGACGGCGTCGAGGTCGGGCGCGTCAACGTCGCCGCCCGCGCCTGCGGCCTGGCCTGGCGCGGCTTCGAGCTCGGCGTCGCCTACGCCCAGCAGCGCAAGACCTTCGGCAAGCCGATCGCCCAGCACCAGGCGATCCTGTTCCGGCTCGCCGAGATGGCCACGAAGGTCGAGGTCGCCCACAACATGATGGTCCGCGCCGCCCGCCTCAAGGACACCGGGCAGCGGATGGACGTCGAGGCCGGCATGGCCAAGATGGTGGCCTCGGAGTACGCCAACGAGGTCGTCGAGGACTCCTTCCGCATCCACGGCGGCTACGGCTACTCCAAGGAGTACGAGATCGAGCGGCTGATGCGCGAGGTCAAGTTCATGCTCATCGGCGAGGGCACCTCCGACATCCAGAAGATGATCATCGGGCGCCGGCTGCTCGAGGACTACAAGCTCCAGGCCTGACCCGGCGTACGCCGGTCGGCACAGGACGACGGAGACGACGGAGGGGTTTGCGGTGGCGGAACGCGTGGTGCTGCACATCGGCACCATGAAGTCGGGCTCGTCGTACCTCCAGCACCTGCTGTTCGCCCAGCGCTCCGAGCTGGCCGCGGCGGGCGTGCTGGTACCGGGCCGCGACCGGGTGGAGCAGATCGACGCCCTCATGCAGGGCCGGCTCCCGCGGGGGCCGCGCGACCTGTGGGAGGCGATGCGCAGCGAGGTGCGCGACCACCCCGGCACCGCCGTGCTCTCCCACGAGCTGCTCGGAGCCGCCACCGACAAGGTCTTCCGCCACCTGCTGCCCGACCTCGAGCCGGCCCCGGTGGAGGTGGTCGTCACCGTGCGCGACCTCAACCGGACGCTGGTCTCGATGTGGCAGGAGACCGTCCAGAACGGGCGCACCTGGACCTGGGACGACTACTACGCCGCCGCCGAGGCGGCGGCGCCCTACCGCCGCACCGAGGAGCCCGACCCGCAGTCGGCGGGCGGCACGTTCTGGAAGCAGCAGGACGTCGCCCGGATGGTGCGCCGCTGGGCCGACCGCCTCGGCGCCGACCGGGTGACGGTCGTGGTCGTGCCGCCCAAGGGCGCCGACCGCACCGAGCTGCCCCGCCGGTTCGCCGACGCGGCGGCGATCCCGCTCGACCCGACGGTGCCGTCGCCGCGCCCCAACGAGTCGCTCGGACTGGCGTCCGTGCTCGTCGTCCGCCGCCTCAACGAGCTGCTCGAGGAGCAGGGGCACCCCTGGCCCGACGCGATGATGGTCCGCAAGCGGCTGCTCGCCAAGAAGGTGCTGGCTGCGCGCGCCGCGGACGAGCCGCGGCTCTCGCTCGACCCGCCGAGCTGGGTCCGGGAGCAGACCGACGCGACGGTGGCGGCGCTGCAGGAGTCCGGCGTGCGCTGCGTCGGCGACTGGTCCGACCTCGCCCCCGTGCCGGTGCCCGGGGTGCGCCCTGAGGACGTGGACCCGCACCTGGTGACCGAGGCCGCCCTGGCAGCGCTGGCGGCGATGGTCGCACGTGCCGCGGGCGGCAAGGGGCCGGGCGGGCTGACGGCCGCACGACCGGTCCGGCGCCACGGATCCGGGGCGCCGGACCGATAGCCTCGGAGCGTGAGCAGCGCCCCGTCCCGCGTCTTCGCGGCCCGGCTGGTGGGCCTGCCGATCTTCGACCCCCAGGGCGACCAGGTCGGCAAGGTCCGCGACCTGGTCGTGACCATGCGCGTCGAGGGTGCCCAGCCGCGGGTGCTGGGCATGGTGGTCGAGGTGTTCGGGCGGCGCCGCGTGTTCCTCCCGATGACCCGGGTGACCGCCATCGACAGCGGCCACGTCTACACGACCGGGCTGCTCAACATGCGCCGCTTCGAGCAGCGCACGACCGAGACCCTCGTCATCGGCGAGATGCTCGACCGCACGGTCACGATCAAGAGCTCCGGTGTCACCGGCACCGTGTTCGACATCGGGATGGAGCGGGCCCGCACCCGCGACTGGGTGCTCAGCCGGGTCGCGGTGAAGGAGCCGTCGAAGGGGCTGCGCCGCCGCGGACAGACCCACGTCGCCGAGTGGGACGACGTCACCGGCCTCGCCCGCCAGGACGCCCGCCAGGGCGCCACCCACCTGGTCGCGGCGATCAACGAGATGCGCCCGGCCGACGCGGCGAGCGTCCTGCACGACCTCCCGGTGGAGCGGCGTACGGCGGTGGCGCTGGCGCTCGACGACGAGCGGCTCGCCGACGTGCTCGAGGAGCTGCCCGAGGAGGACCAGGTCGGGATCCTCGAACGGCTCGACTCCGAGCGCGCCGCCGACGTCCTCGAGGAGATGTCGGCCGACGACGCCGCCGACCTCATCGCCGACCTGCCGCCGGAGACGGCCGAGATCCTGCTGCAGCTGATGGAGCCGGGCGAGGCCGAGGACGTGCGGCGGCTGATGAAGTACGTCGAGAACACCGCGGGCGCGATGATGACGCCCGAGCCGGTGATCCTCGGCCCCGACGCGACCATCGCCGACGCGCTCGCCCACGTCCGCAACCCCGAGCTCACGCCGGCGCTCGCCGCCCTGGTCTACGTCTGCCGCCAGCCGTTGGAGCCGCCGACCGGCAAGCTGCTCGGGGTCGCCCACATCCAGCGGCTGCTCCGCGAGCCGCCCTCCACCCTGGTTGCCGGCGCGCTCGACGACGAGCTCGAGGCGCTGCGTCCCGACGCGAGCATCGACCAGGTCGCCGCCCACCTGGCGACCTACAACCTGGTCGCAGCGCCCGTGGTCGACGAGGACCGCCGCCTCCTCGGGGCGGTCACCGTCGACGACCTCCTCGACCACATGCTGCCGGCCAACTGGCGCGAGCGCGCCGTGTCGACCGACCAGGGCACCATGGGACCGGAGGCGCCCCGTGGCTGAGACCCGCCGCTCCGTCGACCGCCTCGACACCCCGCGCTCCACGCGTCGGCAGCTGGTCCGGCGGCCGACGTACAACACCGACGCGTTCGGGGTGTTCGCCGAGCGGTTCGCCCGGTTCATGGGCACGTCGCGCTTCCTGATCTGGATGACCGTCTTCGTCGTCGTCTGGGCGCTGTGGAACACCGTCGGCCCGGACGAGCTGAAGTTCGACCAGTACCCGATGGTGTTCCTGACGCTCATGCTCAGCCTGCAGGCGTCCTACGCCGCCCCCCTGATCCTGCTCGCGCAGAACCGGCAGGAGGACCGCGACCGCGTGATCGCCGCGCAGGACCGCGAGGCGGCCACCCGCGCCCACGCCGACATGGAGTTCCTCGCCCGGGAGGTCGCCTCGCTGCGGATGGCGATGGGCGAGGTCGCGACCCGCGATTACCTGCGCTCCGAGCTGCGCTCGCTGCTCACGGAGCTCGAGGAGCGCGACGACGAGCGCGGGGCGGGGCGGCGCGCCGAGGGTGGGACGTCTCACGGGGGCGCGAGTCGTCCTCCCCCGCGGACGCTCCGTAGACTCGGTTGTCGTGAGCACCACGCACCCGGTCCCCACCGTCGAGCAGGTCACCGCCGCGCTCACCACGGTCAACGACCCCGAGATCAAGCGCCCGATCACCGAGCTCGGGATGGTCGACACGGTCGACGTCGCCGACGACGGCGTCGTGAGCGTCCGCGTGCTGCTGACCGTGGCCGGCTGCCCCCTGAAGGACACGATCAACCGCGACGTCACCGCCGCCGTGGGCGCGGTCGACGGCGTGAGCCGGGTCGACCTCGACCTCGGCGTGATGAGCGCCGAGCAGCGCGGTTCCCTGCACGAGCAGCTCCGCGGCGGCGCGGCGCAGCGGGAGATCCCGTTCGCCCAGCCCGGCTCGCTCACCAAGGTGGTCGCGATCGCCAGCGGCAAGGGCGGCGTCGGCAAGTCGTCGGTCACCGTCAACCTCGCGCTGGCGCTGGCCCGCGCCGGCCGCAAGGTGGGCGTCGTCGACGCCGACATCTACGGCCACTCGGTGCCGGCGATGCTGGGCGTCGCCGACCAGCGGCCCACCCAGGTCGAGGACCTGATCATGCCGGTGCCGACCCCGTCGGGCGTCTCCGTGATCTCGATCGGCATGCTGAAGCCGCGGCGCGACCAGGTCGTCAGCCTGGCGGGGCCCGATGCTCGACCGGGCGCTCGTGCAGATGCTGTCCGACGTCTACTGGGGCGACCTCGACGTCCTCCTCCTCGACCTCCCGCCGGGCACCGGCGACGTCGCGATCTCGCTCGGTCAGCACCTCCCCGGCGCCGAGGTCGTGGTCGTGACCACCCCGCAGGAGGCCGCCACCGAGGTCGCCGAGCGCGCCGGCACGATGGCCTCGATGATGCACCAGCGGGTGATCGGCGTGGTCGAGAACATGAGCTACCTCCCGTGCCCGCACTGCACCGCGGAGGGCAAGGACCACCGGCTCGAGGTGTTCGGCGCCGGCGGCGGCGACCGGGTCGCGGCGACGCTCTCCCAGCGGTTCGGCTACGACGTGCCGGTCCTCGGCCGGGTGCCGCTCGACATCTCGCTCCGCGAGGGCGGCGACGTCGGCAAGCCGATCGTCGAGTCCGACCCGACGTCACCTGCCGCAGCCGCCCTCCGGGAGATCGCCGACCGGATCGACGGCCGCGGGCGCGGTCTCGCCGGCCTCCAGCTCGGCCTCACGCCGACCAGCAAGTTCTGACCCGGTCGCGCACGGCGGGGGCAGCGGGTGTTCGGCATCGGCTTCGGCGAGCTCGTCGTCATCGCGTTCCTCGCCGTGCTCGTCTTCGGCCCCGACAGGCTGCCCGACCTGGCGCGTCAGGCGGGCCGGATGCTGCGCACCGTCCGGCAGTTCGCCAACAACGCGCGCGACGAGCTCCGCTCCGAGCTCGGTCCGGAGTTCTCCGACCTGGAGCTGCGGGACCTCGACCCGCGGGTGATCGTGCGCAAGCACATCGCCGAGGCGATGGCCGAGGAGGACGACGACGAGCCGCGCCGCAGGCGCCGGCCCGGCCAGCGCCCGCTCGGCCCGGGCGAGCGGCCGCCGTACGACGTCGACGCGACCTGAGGTCCTAGCCGAGCGACTGCGCCGCGGCGAGCGCGTCGAACGCGACCAGCCGCAGCCGGCGCTCCTCCCCCGTCACCAGCTCGCAGAAGTCGGCGCCCACCCGGCGCAGCGTCCCCTCGTGCCGGCTGCCGTCGCGCAGGTGGAGCATGCAGCGCTCACCGGCCTCGGCGACCCGCCGCAGCGCCGACCCGAGGCCGAGGCGGGTCAGCGGCGACCACGCCACCTCGGGAACCGACCGCACCGATGCTCCCTCGACCGTGCTGATCGCGCCGGTGCTGACCACCCAGTCGTGCGGCCGGGAGGAGAGAAGCAACCAGTCGGCCGCGACCCGCTCGAGGGTGCCCGACACCGGACCGACCCCCGGCCACCACCAGCGTCACGTCGGTCCCGGCCGACGCCATCAACCGGCTGGCGAGGGTGACCTGCTGGTACTCCGCGCGGCTGCGGTCGGCGACCTCCGCGTCGCGCTCCGCTGCCGCGAGCGCCCCTGCCTGGTCCTCCAGGTCGTCGAACAGCGCGAACAGCTCGTCCTCCCAGCCCATGTCGTCAGCCCACCACAGACGTCTGTGGAAAGCAGATTGACGCGGAGCACCAGTGGACGCAGACTGACGCAAACGTAAGCAAACGCAAGCACACGCAAGGCGATCTCGGGATGTACGTCTGCTCGCAACCACCGGCACGGCTCCGCTGCTGCGCCGTCTGGGTGCTCGTCACCGGTGTCGCCGCCGCGCTGACGACGGCCGCCGCGGCGGTGGTGGCAGCGCCGCTGCGTGGCGACCGGCCGGTCACCTTCGCCGACCTGCTCACCGGGGCTGCGCGGCCGCGGCCCTCGTCGCGGCGGGGTGGCTGTGGCTGCTCACCACCGACGTGGCCGTGCGGGTCGTCCTCGGCCGTCTGCCGGCCGCTCGCGCCCGCCGGCCGGGGCCGCTGCGGGCGCTGGTCCTCCTCGCTTGCGGGGCCGCCGCCCTGGGGGGCGCCCGCCGCGGCGGCGACCGGCCCGGTCCCGGACGAGCGCTCTCCCCGCACCGATCCACCGGCGAGGGTCGGCCAGGAGCTCCTGGCCGGCCTGCCGCTGCCCGACCGGGCGACCGGCGGTGCGCGGCGGCCGGCGGCGCCGGAGACGCATCGGGTGCGGACCGGTGACTCGCTCTGGACGATCGCCGCCGACCGGCTCGACGGCGCGGCGAGCGCGGCCGAGGTCACGGCGTACTGGCAGCGCGTCCACGCCGTCAACGCCGCCGAGATCGGCCCCGACCCCGACCTCATCCACCCCGGGCAGCAGCTCGTGCTGCCGCCGCCTCACCAGCCGCAGGAGCACCGATGACCGACACCGTCGCGACGCCGTTCCCGCTCCGCCCCACGGGCGTGCGCCTCCCGGTGCCCGTCGCCGCCACCCAGGGCACGCTCGCCCTGGCCATCCTGCCGCGGCACGAGCCGCCGCCGCCGGCGGGCGACGCCGGGGCGGGATCGGTGGTCGTGCCGATCGACCAGCGCCAGCGCCGCGCCGTCGAGGAGTGGGCCCGTCGTTACGTCCAAGCCGCGGTCGAGATCGTCGGTGGCGACCGCCCGGCGTCCCAGCTCCTGCGCTGGACCACCCCCGAGGTCTACGCCGACCTCCGCCGCCGCGCCCTGCTCGTCGCCCGCGCTGGCGGTCACCAGCCCGGCCTCGCCCGGGTGCAGCCGGTGCGCCCCCGCGTGCTGAGCGTGCACGCCTGCTTCCTCAGCACCGACGTCGTCGAGGCCGCCGTCCACGTGCGGTACGGCGAGCGGTCGCGCGCGCTCGCCACCCGGTTCGAGCGGGTCCGGCAGCGCTGGCTGTGCAGCGCGCTGGACTACTCCTGAGCCCCGACCGCTCGCCGGTTACGAGACCCGCGCGGTCAGCCCGCTGGGGCCGCCGGGCGCGCCGTGGCACCGCTTGTACTTCTTGCCCGAGCCGCAGGGGCACAGCTGGTTGCGGCCGACCTCGGCGTACTCGTCGTCGGCGTTGCTGGCCGTGGTGCCCTTGACCTCCGGCTCGCCGGTCACGTCGCTCGGCGCGGAGTAGGCCAGGAACTGCGGCTGCTTCGGCTTCTCCAGGCCCTTCGCCCGGATCCGCGGCGCCTGGCCCGCCGCGGCGGCCTGTCCGGCCGCTGCCGGCTGCGGCTCCGACGGCAGCTCCCGCCGCATCGGCTCCACCTCCACCGGGGGGCTCCGCGAACGCGCCCGGGTGCATCGGGCCCGCGTGGCGGGTGCCGTCGGCGTGGTAGTGGAACTCCTCCCTCTTCCTCCTCCTCGACCTGGACCTCGAGGTTGAAGAGGAAGCCGACCGTCTCCTCCTTGATGCCGTCCATCATCGCGGCGAACATGTCGTAGCCCTCGCGCTGGTACTCCACCAGCGGATCGCGCTGCGAGTAGGCGCGCAGGTAGATGCCCTCGCGCAGGTAGTCCATCTCGTAGAGGTGCTCGCGCCACTTGCGGTCGAGGACCGAGAGCAGGACCCGGCGCTCGAGCTCACGCATGACCTCCTCGCCGACCTCCTCCTCGCGCTGGTCGTAGGCGGCCTGGGCGTCGGCCTTGAGCCGCTCGATCAGGTCGCCCTTCTCGAGCGCCGCCTGGCTGCCGGCCTCCTCGACGAGCTCGCGGTGGTCGATCGACACCGGCCAGAACTGCTTGAGGTCGGTCCACAGCTGCTCGAGGTCCCACTCCTCGGAGAACTCGTCGAGCGCGCCGGTCACGAAGCCGGTGACGACGTCGTCGACGAAGCCGCGGATCTGCTCCTCGAGGTCCACGCCCTCGAGCACCTCGCGACGCTCGGCATAGATCACCTTGCGCTGGCGGTCCATGACGTCGTCGTACTTGAGGACGTTCTTGCGGGACTCGAAGTTCTGCGACTCGACCTGCCCCTGGGCGTTGGCGATCGCGTTCGTGACCCGCTTGTTCTCGATCGGGACGTCGTCGGGGATCTTGAGCATCAGCAGGACACGGTCGACCCAGTCGGACTTGAACAGCCGCATCAGCTCGTCCTGGAGCGACAGGTAGAACCGGGACTCGCCCGGGTCGCCCTGACGACCGGACCGGCCGCGCAGCTGGTTGTCGATCCGGCGCGACTCGTGCCGCTCGGTGCCGATGACGTAGAGGCCGCCGAGCTCGCGGACCTCGTCGTGCTCGGCCGCGACCTGTGCCTTGATCCGCTCGAGCGTCTCCGGCCACTTCTCGTCGTACTCGTCGGCGGTCTCGCCAGTGGGCTCGAGGCCCTGCTTGCGCAGCTCCTGGTCGGCGAGGAACTCCACCGAGCCACCGAGCATGATGTCGGTGCCTCGACCGGCCATGTTGGTGGCCACGGTGACCGCGCCCTTGTGGCCTGCCAGCGCGACGATCTTCGCCTCCTCCGCGTGGACCTTCGCGTTGAGGACCGTGTGCGGGATGCCGCGCTTCTTCAGCTGGGTGGCGAGGTACTCCGACTTCTCGACCGAGACCGTGCCGACGAGGATCGGCTGCCCCTTCTCGTGCCGCTCGGCGATGTCGTCGACGACCGCGTCGTACTTCGCCTCCTCGGTGCGGTAGACGAGGTCGGGCTGGTCCTTGCGGACCATCGGCTTGTTGGTCGGGATCGGGACCACGCCGAGGTTGTAGATCTTGTCGAACTCCGACGCCTCGGTCATCGCCGTGCCGGTCATGCCGGAGAGCTTGTCGTAGAGGCGGAAGTAGTTCTGGAGCGTGATCGTGGCGAGGGTCTGGTACTCCTCGCGGACCTTCACGCCCTCCTTGGCCTCGATCGCCTGGTGCAGGCCGTCGTTGTAGCGGCGGCCCGCGAGCATCCGGCCGGTGTGCTCGTCGACGATGAGCACCTCGCCGTTCATGACGACGTACTCCTTGTCGTTCCGGAACAGCTCCTTGGCCTTGATGGAGTTGTGGAGGAACGAGATCAGCGGGGTGTTGGCCGCCTCGTAGAGGTTCTCGATGCCGAGGTGGTCCTCGACGCGGGTGATGCCCGGCTCGAGGACGGAGATCGTGCGCTTCTTCTCGTCGACCTCGTAGTCGACGTCACGGGTGAGCTTCTGCGCGATCTTGGCGAACTCGGCGTACCACTTCACCTCGTCCTGCGTCGGGCCGCTGATGATCAGCGGCGTCCGCGCCTCGTCGATGAGGATCGAGTCGACCTCGTCGACGATGGCGAAGTTGTGGCCGCGCTGCACGCAGTCCTCGAGCGCGCTGGCCATGTTGTCGCGCAGGTAGTCGAACCCGAGCTCGTTGTTGGTGGCGTAGGTGATGTCGCAGGCGTAGGCCTCGCGACGCTCGGCCGGCTTCATCTGCGGCAGGATCACGCCGGTGGTCAGGCCGAGGAAGTGGTGGACGCGGCCCATCCACTCCGCGTGGTACTTCGCCAGGTAGTCGTTGACGGTGACGACGTGGACGCCCTTGCCCTCGAGGGCGTTGAGGTACGACGGCAGGGTGGCGACCAGCGTCTTGCCCTCACCGGTCTTCATCTCGGCGATGTTGCCCATGTGCAGCGCCGCGCCACCCATGATCTGCACGTCGTAGTGGCGCTGGCCGATCACGCGGTTGGCGGCCTCGCGGACGGTGGCGAAGGCCTCCGGCATGATGTCGTCGAGCGTCTCGCCGTCGGCGAGGCGCTTGCGGAACTCGTCGGTCATGCCGCGGAGCTCGTCGTCGGACATCTTGACGAAGTCGTCCTCGATGGCGTTGACAGCCTTGGCCACGGCCTCGAGCTGACGGAGGATCTTGCCCTCGCCGATGCGGAGGAGCTTGTCGATGATCATGGGCACGGCTGCCACTCTACCGAGCGGCCGCTAGTCGTCAGATTCCCCGCGGGATTCCCACGCGGCGTACGCCGCCTCCCGCTCCCGCTCGATTTTCCGGCCCAGCCAGTACGCCGTCCCCCACAGCAGGGCGAAGATCCCCCCGAGCACGAACATGAGCGGCACCACCAGCCCGAGCGCCACCGCCGCCACCTGCACCGCGTGGCCCGGCCAGTAGGCCCACTCCGCCCGCAGCAGGCCGGCCACGACCAGGCACCCGACCGCCAGGCCGAGGCCCACGGTCAGCGCGACCGGCGGGTCGACGTCGGCGATGGTGATCATCACCGGCGTGGTCAGGCCGAGCGTGATCGCCTCCAGCGACAGGACCGCCGCGCACATCGCGCGTCGCGGCGACCGGCCGCCCCGCGCGGGGACCGCCCCGCTCACCGACGGCCCCGCAGCAGCTGGCGCGCCTCACCGACGGTCACGACGGAGCCGGTGACGAGCACCGCGCCGGAGCCGAGCGCGTCGCCGGACCCGGCGGCCGCCTCGGCGAGGCCGGCCGCCTGGTCGATCGCGTCGGCCAGCCGGGGGCGACGATCACCCGGTCCTCACCGAACACCTCGATCGCGGTGCGGGCGAGGTCGTCGACGGACATCGCCCGGGCGGTGGAGCTCTGGGTGACCACGACGTGCCGCAGGTGCGGCTCGAACGCGGCGAGGAACCCCTCGGCGTCCTTGTCGCCCATGACGCCCACCACGCCGACCAGCGGGTCGAACCGGAAGGAGTCCTCGAGCGCAGCCGCGGTCGCCTCGGCACCCGCCGGGTTGTGGGCGGCGTCGAGCACGATGGTCAGGCTGCGCCGCACGACCTCCAGCCGGCCCGGCGAGGTCGCCTCGGCGAACGCCTGGCGGACGACCTCGTCGGCGAGCGGCTCGTCGCCGCCGACCAGCGCCTCCACGGCGGCCAGCGCGACCACGGCGTTCTGCGCCTGGTGGGCGCCGTAGAGCGGGAGGAAGAGCTCGTCGTAGCGACCACGGCGGCCCTGCAGCGTCACCGACTGCCCCCCGACGGCGGGCACCCGGGAGACGACGCCGAAGTCGACGCCCTCCCGGACGACGGTGGCGCCGACCTCGGCGGCGCGGCGCAGCAGCACCTTGGCGACCTCCGGGGTCTGCAGGGCGACGACGACGGTCGCACCCTCCTTGACGATCCCGGCCTTCTCCTCCGCGATCGCGACCGGCGTGGGGCCCAGGTAGCCGGCGTGGTCGACGGCGATCGGCGTGACCACCGCGACGTCGGCGTCGATCACGTTGGTGGCGTCCCACGAGCCGCCCATCCCGACCTCCACCACGGCGACGTCGACCGGGGCGTCGGCGAACGCGGCGTACGCCATGCCGACGACGGTCTCGAAGAAGGAGAGCGGGTGCGCCTCGCTCTCGTCGACGAGGTGGGTGTAGGGGGCGACATCGTTGAACGCCCGCACGAAGTCCTCGTCCGACAGCGGCTCGCCGTCGATGCTGATCCGCTCGCTCATCCGCTCCACGTGCGGGCTGGTGAACCGGCCCGTGCGCAGGTCGAGGGCCCGCAGCAGCGCGTCGACCATCCGCGCCGTCGACGTCTTGCCGTTGGTGCCCGTCAGGTGCACCGACCGGTAGGCCCGCTGCGGGTCGCCGAGCAGCTCGGTGAAGGCGCGGATCCGGTCGAGCGACGGCTCCAGGCGGGTCTCGGGCCACCGGGACAGGAGGGCGTCCTCGGCCTCGGCGAAGGTCTCGGCGGCACGGGCGGCGGGATCGGTCATGGCGGGCGCGAGTCTACGGCGCCCCCCTCCGTCGGCCCCTGTCACCGGCCCCGTTCCACCTGCATCCGGATCCACGACGCGACCTGGCGCATCAGCGGCTCGGCGGCGTCGAACACCCGGTCGTGGCGCCAGAACCCGTGGATCTGCCCGAGGTAGCGGGTGCCGACGACCTCCACCCCGGCGTCGGCGAGCAGCTCGACCAGGTGCTCGCCCTCGTCGCGCAGCGGGTCGTGCTCGGCCGTGACGACCAGCGTGGGCGGGAGGAGGCCGAGCCGGTCCGACCGGAGCGGCGCCAGGTCGGGGTGCTCCAGGTCGGCAGGCCCGGCGGCGTACTGCTGCCAGTACCAGGCGGCCTCGGCGACGTCGAAGCCCTCGGCCGCGGTCCGGTAGGAGTCGTAGGACGTCGTGGGGTCGAGGAAGGGGTAGACGAGCGCGACCCCCGCGAACCGCTCCGGCCGCCGGAGCGCCGTCACCAGCGCGAGGTTGGCGCCGGCGCTGTCGCCGTGGGCGAAGGTGGGCAGGCCGGCGAGGCCGGGCTGCTCGTCGAGCCAGGCCAGCGCGGCGCTGACGTCGTCGGGGGCGGCCGGGAACCGGTGCTCGGGCGGCCGCCGGTAGTCGACGCTCAGCACGGCCGCGCCGGTGCGGTTGGCGAGCCGCCGGGCCGCCGGGTCGTGGATCTCGACGTCGTTGAGGACGAACCCGCCGCCGTGCGCGTGCAGCACCACGGCGTCGTACCCCTCGGGCAGGTAGAGCCGGGCGGGCACGCCGCCGGCGTCGACGTCGCGCACCTCCGCGACGTCCTCCCGCGGGGCGGTGAGCGCCTCGGCGTGGTCGCGGGCGCGGGCGGCGGCGACGTCGTAGGCCGGGTCGTTCACCCGCAGCTCGGACTCGTACTGCTCGATCGCCTTGCGGGCCTGGGGGTGGAGCGCCATGGCGCCACCCTAGGAGTCAGCCGATCACGAGCTGCACGGTGTCGACGACTCGCCGGTAGCCGAGCTGCTCGTAGAGCCGGTTCGACACCGGGTTGGCCTGGTCGGTGAACAGGATCGGCCGGTGTCCCTGCTCGAGCAGCAGGCGGGACACGGCCGCGACACCGGCGGCGCCGTAGCGACGGCCGCGCAGCGCCTCCGGCGTGAACACCGGACCCACCCGCACGGTGCCGAACGCCGGCGGGTTGGCGCCGGTCAGGTGGACGGGTACGTCGTGCTCGTCGACCCAGAACCACAGCACGCCCTCGGCCAGCTTGCGCTCGACGTCCGCGAGTGTGAAGTGCCCGGGGTCGTGAACCGACCCGGGCTCGCGGCCGGCCTGCTCGTCGGCGTCGAGGAAGAACCGGTGGATCCACTTCAGCGCCAGCTCCGCCTCGTCGGGACGCGCCTCCCGCAGCCGGCCCGGCACCGGCGGGGGCTCGACCAGGTCGCCGAGCTCGAACAGCCGTTGGTGCAGGAGCACCTCGACCCCGGTGCCGGTGCGGGCGGCCACCCGGGCGGCGACCACGTCGGTGGCCGGCCGGTCGCCGTTGACGCCCCCCGACCTCCTCGCCCCGGTCGAGGATCGCGTCGGCGAGCGCCTCCGCCGCCGCGTCGGGCATCGACAGCACGTACGCCGGGTAGGGCGCGAACGGGGCCGTCCGCATCGCCGCGCCGACCACCGCCCCGGTCCGGTCCGCCACCACCGCGAACCACCAGAACGGCAGCCCCCGCGCGGGTCCTCCCCGCGCTCCGCCGCCGCCCGCGCCCGCTGCGCCGTGGTGGCCACCACCGTCGCCGGCACCGGGTCCGCGGCCAACAGCTCCCCCGGCGCGGTCGAGGAACTCCGCCGCGTCAGTGGTGAAGGTGACCCGGTGGCCGTCGGCGTTGTCCGTCATGCGGTGAGGCTGGCACCGGGGCCGGGGTGGGGCAAGTGGGTTTCGGGTGCTGGGGTCGGTGCTCCGGGAGCGGTGGGGTTCGGAGTGCGGGCGACAGGTCCGCCGGGGTCGCGACCGACAGGCAGCGACGAGGAGGAGAGGGCTGGGGCGGGGCGGGCGGTCGGGTGGCGGGCCGCGATTGGTCAGAAACCGCACGGAATCAGCCCCCGCGCCCGCGGTTCGTGACCAATCGTCGCTCCCCGGAGTTCCAGTCACTCCCCGGGCGCTTAAACCGGTCACAGCACCGAGGGAGTCGCTCGAACACCCGGGTACCCGCCCCATCAGGCTCGGAGTGCGGGCGACAGGTCCGCCGGGGATGCGACCGACAGGCAGCGACGAGGGAGGAGGTGCGGGGGCGGGGCGGGCGGTCGGGCGGCGGGCCGCGATTGGTCACAAACCGCACGGAATCAGCCCCCGCGCCCGCGGTTCGTGACCAATCGTCACTCCCCGGAGTTCCAGTCACTCCCCGGGCGCTCAAACCGGTCACAGCACCGAGGGAGTCGCTCGAACACCCGGGTAGCGGCCGTGGGCGCTGCCGCCGGCCGCGGCGCCCGACCCGCGGCTCACTCCTCCCCGTCGCTGCCTGTCGGTCGCGACCACCGGCAACCCGCCACCCGCGCCGCGCAGCCGACGGGAACCAGAAGCCCGGACGACCCTCAGGTGCTGTCGCCGTCGAAGGACACGTGGTGGCCGGAGCGGATCCGGTGGGCGACCTCGGCGACCCAGGCGTCGTCGACGGTCAGGCCGCGCTGCTCCAGCTCCGCGCGCAGGCGCTGGTCGACGTCGGTCGCGGGGTCGTCGGTGTAGGCGGTCGCCGTCGCGTCGACGGCGGCCTGCGTGGCTCCGCGTGCCTGCTCGGGGTCGGGCGTCGCGCTCATGCGGGGCGAGTACCCAGCGGCACCGGGCTCACCCGGGCAGCCCACCCGCCGAGCAGTCACCCCTCGAGCCGGGCGAGCTCCTCGTCGACGACCGCGGGGTCGAGCTTGGTGAACACCGGGGTCGGCTTCGCCACGGGGGTGCCCGGCTCGACGGGGTGACGCCGCCAGGCGGGGAAGCCGGAGTAGTCGCCGGTGATGACCGGGTACGCCGCGCCGCCGTCCAGGTCGTCGACCTCGTCGATCCGGGGCATCGGCGCGACGTCGCCCTTGCCGCCGAGCGCCCGGTCGACCTCGTTGGCGGAGAACGGCAGGAACGGCGCGAGCACCAGGTTGAGGTCGGCCACGCACTGGGCGGCGACGTGGAGGATCGTGCCGAGCCGCTCGCGCTGCTCCTCGCCCTTGAGCTTCCACGGCTCGTGGTCGGAGACGTACTTGTTGACCTCGCCGACCGCGCGCATCGCCTCCCCGACCGCCGCCTTCTGCCGGTGCCGGCCGATCAGGTCGCCGACCGTCGCGAAGGCCCCCTCGGCGACGGCGAGCACCGCCTCGTCCTCCGGGGTGAGCGAGCCGGCGGCAGGGATCTCGCCGAAGTTCCTGTGGATCAGGTTCGCCGTGCGGTTGACCAGGTTGCCCCCAGCCCGCCACCAGCTCGTCGTTGGTGCGCCGCACGAACTCGGCCCAGGTGAAGTCGGCGTCCTGGTTCTCCGGGCCGGCCGCGGCCACGAAGTAACGGAACGCGTCGGGCTGGTAGCGGCTGAGCAGGTCGCGGACGTAGATCACCACCCGCTTGGAGGAGGAGAACTTGCGACCCTCCATCGTGAGGAACTCCGAGCTGACGACCTCCGTCGGCAGGTTGAGCACGCCGTACTGGCCCGGCTCGCCGCCCCGGCTCCCCTGGCCTGCGTAGGCCAGCAGCTCGGCCGGCCAGATCTGGGAGTGGAAGGTGATGTTGTCCTTGCCCATGAAGTAGTAGGACAGCGCCTCCGGGTCGTTCCACCAGTCGCGCCAGCGGTCGGGCTCACCGAGCCGGCGGGCCCACTCGATCGACGCCGACAGGTAGCCGATCACCGCGTCGAACCAGACGTAGAGCTTCTTCGTCGGGTTGTCGCGCCACCCCTCGAGCGGGATCGTGATGCCCCAGTCGATGTCGCGCGTCATCGCCCGCGGCCTGATCTCCTCGAGGATGTTCTTGGAGAAGCGGATGACGTTCGGCCGCCACAGGCCGGTCGCCTCCCGCTGGTCGAGCCACTCCCCCAGCGCGTCGGCCAGCGCCGGCAGGTCGAGGAAGAAGTGCTGCGTCTCGACGAACTCCGGGGTCTCCCCGTTGATCCGCGAGCGCGGGTTCTCCAGGTCCTGCGGGTCGAGCTGCTTGCCGCAGTTGTCGCACTGGTCGCCCCGGGCGCCGTCGTAGCCCTAGTGGGGCAGGTGCCCTCGATGTAGCGGTCGGGCAGGGTGCGGCCGGTGGACGGGCTGATCGCCCCGAACGTGGTCCGCTCGACGAAGTAGCCGTTGCGGTGGACGCCGAGGAACAGCTCCTGCACGACCGCCTCGTGGTTGCGCGTCGTGGTCCGCGTGTAGAGGTCGTAGGTGACGCCGAGCGAGACCAGGTCCTCGACGATCAGCCGGTGGTTGCGGTCGGCGAGCTCCTGGGGCGCGACCCCGGCGTCGTCGGCGGCGATCAGGATCGGCGTCCCGTGCTCGTCGGAGCCCGACACCATCAGGACGTCGTTGCCGGCCATCCGCTGGTAGCGGCTGAACACGTCGGAGGGCACGCCGAAACCGGCGACGTGGCCGATGTGGCGCGGGCCGTTGGCATACGGCCAGGCGACGGCGGAGAGGACACGGCTCATGGCGTCGATCCTAGAGGCGGCGCCGCGACAGCTGCGCGGCGGATTCAGCCGGTGCGGAGTGAGGCCTGGCGGCGGCGGAACTTCCGGATCCGGCGCGCCGTACGCCGGCGCACGGCCGGCAGCGCGGCGTAGAGGCGGGCACCGGGGCAGGCGGTCTGGTTGGTGTCCCGGTGGCCGTCGATCGTGGGGAGCCGGACCCGACGGCCCTCGCGGAACCGGTCGCTGCCGCCGCTCCGGATCCGGATCCTCGCGCGGGGCCGGCCGTCGTAGAGGTCGAGCTTCCACGACGCGATCCGCACGAGCGCCCGGATCACCGCCCGCGGCGGCTCGGTCGTCTCGTAGCTGCCGATCACCGCCACCCCCACCGAGGCGTGGTTGAACCCGAGGGTGTGGGCGCCCCGCACCGCCTTGCGCGGCCCGCCGGCGCGGCCCACCCAGAGCCGGCCGAACCGGTCGACCAGGAAGTTGTAGCCGATGTCGGACCAGCCGAGGTTCTTGGTGTGGTAGCGGTACATCGCGCGGATCATGGCCGGCACGTCGGCGCGTCGGTAGTCGTTGCCGTTGACGGTGTGGTGCACGTGGAGCTGCCGGATCCGGCGGTTGTAGGAGGGCGACCCGTTGCGCCAGGCGGGGTTGGGTCCCCAGGCCTTGCGGAACAGCATCCGCGGCATCGGCACGGCCCCCGGCTTCGGGAGGGTGCCTCCTCCGTTGCGGCGGGGCGCGGAGAGGCGTTCGTCGGCGCGGCGGTCGCCCGGCAGTCGGCGGAGCTCGAGCAGGGTCAGCACCGGGGCCCGCGCGGCGCCGGTGAGCTCCAGCTGCACGGCGTCGCTCGGGCCGGTCCAGGTGAGGTCCGTCGCCGCTCCGCGGCGTCCTCGCTCGGGGCCGCGCCGGTCGGGGCCGTGGCTCAGCGGCGGGAGCTCACGCCACCCCGTCCAGCCGCCCGACGTCCGGCGCCAACGGGCCCACACCCGACCGCGGCCGCCCCGCCAGGTCACGCCGACCATCCGGAACCGGTCGGCCTCGATCACCGGCGTCCGCAGCCGCCCACCTGCCCGCCGGGTCGTGGCCGGCAGGGTGTCGAGCTCGAGGTCGAGGGCCGCGATGCCGCCGTCGTCCACCAGCCGGCGGCGGCCTGGCAGGGTGGTCGCGGGCGGCACGGAGCGGGCCGGTGCGGCGTGCGTGGCCCCGACCGCGGTCGCGGCTGCGGCAGCCGCCGGCAGGATGCTCAGGTCACGGCGTGCGAGTGGCAGGTCCGAGAAGCCCATGGTCATCGAGCATGCGTCACCCGCCCAAGGGATATGGGAATCTCCGCGGCGGGCGTGTCAGCGGGTCAAGGGGTTCGGACGCTGCGGCCGGCGAAGGCGGCGAGCCGCTCGTAGCTGCCGGCACCCTCCGGCGCCTCCTGCTCGGCGCCGAACGCCTCGCCGCGCAGCTCCGGCTTCAGGCTGGCGCGCATGAACGCCAGCCCCGTCTCGGCGACCTCCGGGTCGAGGCGCTCGACCGGGGAAGCCGATCGCGGTGGCCAGGTCCCACGTGTGGATGGCCAGCTCGGAGACGATCATCGCGGCCGGCACCGGCGGGTCCTCCGTCAGCTCGTGCCAGGCGTGGACTAGGTCGTCGGCGTGCACCCGGAACGCGGCACCCCACGACTCGGTGACGTGGGGCGGCGGCGCGTCCCAGTCCGGCCGGTCGCCCCGCACCATCGTCAGGAACGCGACCGGCGAGTCGACCAGGTGGTCGGCCAGCCGGCCCACGTCCCAGTCGCTGCACGGTGTCGGGTCCCCGAGCCGGTCGGCGTGCACGTGGTCGAGCACGTCGCCCGCCTGGTCGAGGGCCCGCACCAGCACGGGGAGGGTCTCTGACTGCGTCGACGTGGACATGGTCCGACGGTAGGCCACGGCCGGACGCCGGTCGAGGGTCCGGCCGGCTCCACGTTGTCGGCGCGAACGGATTTGCGGGGCCGACGATTGGTCACAAACCGCATGCGAAAGGCCCCAATTTCATGCGTTCTCTGACCAATCGTGGCGGTCTCACGCGGCCGAACGACGATTGGTCACAAAACCGCGGGTCGGGGGCCGGCGGGTACGGCTCAGCGACCGACCGGCCCCCCGCAGGCACGCTCCCGCGCCGACCGCAACCCGACCGACAACCGCACCACGCGACCCGGCCCTCGTCGCTGCCCTGTCGGTCGCAACCACCGCCGACCCGCCACCTACGCCGCGCACCTCAGCCGAGAGGCCCCGGCCGTCAGCTGAAGTCGAGGTCGCCGGTGCGGGTGCGCTTCAGCTCGTAGAAGTAGGGGAACGACGCCACGGCCACGCAGCCGTCCCAGAGCCGGCCGGCGTCCTCGCCGCGCGGGATCTTCGAGAGCACCGGGCCGAAGAACGCCGCGCCGTTGACCGCGATCGTGGGCGTGCCGACGTCGTCGCCGACCTGGTCCATCCCCTCATGGTGCGACTCCGCCACCGCGTCGTCGTAGGACCGGTCGTCCATCGCGTCGGCCAGACCGGCGTCGAGGCCCGCCTCCTCGAGCGCCTCGACGACGAGGGCCCGGCCCTGGTCGTCCTGCTCGTGGAGGCTGCGGCCGCCCAGGTGGATGCGCTCACCGAGGGCGGTGTAGAGCGGCAGCAGCACGTCGTCGCCGTACTTCTGCTGGGCCGCGATCAGCACGCGCACCGGCCCCCAGGCCGGGGCGAGGATCCGTCGGTAGTCGTCGGGGATGTCCCGGTCCTGGTTGAGGTAGGCCAGCGACATGACGTGCCAGCGCACCTCGATGTCGCGCACCTGCTCGACCTCGAGGATCCAGCGCGAGGTGATCCATGCGAACGGGCAGAGCGGGTCGAACCAGAAGTCGGCCCGGTCCTTCTCGGCGTCCCGGTCGACAGGGCGGGCAGGGGCGGCGGGGGCAGCGGTGTCCGAGGTCATGTCCGTACCAACAGTACGGACGACGGTCCACATTCCCGACCAGCGGCTCCTAGCGCCGGCGGAGCACCCGCACGACCGACGCCGCGACGGCCGGCTCCACGGTCGTCGTTCCCGCGAAGCGCACCCGCACCTTGCGTCGCCCGGGCACGACGCCGGGCACGACCACCCGGGCCCGCCCGTCGACCAGCTGGACCGTCGCCTGGCGGACCCCCACCCGCACCACGACGCGCCCGTCGACCGGTCCGACGCCGGGGGCGGTGAGCCGCACCCGGACCACGGCCCGCCGCGGCTTCCCGACGACCCGCGTCGCGAGGGTCGGCCGGGTCGTGACGGCCGCCGGTGCGGCCAGCCGCTCCACCAGCGGCAGGAAGTTGCGTCGGCTGTGGGTGACCCGCACCGAGATCTGCGTGCCGAGGTCGTCGGCGGTCAGGGCGTACGACGTGCCGGTGGCGCCCGCGACCGCCCGCCCGTCGCGCAGCCACTGGTAGGAGCGGCCGGCGTCGGCGGGCGTGACCGTCGCCGGGGTCACGGCGAGCTCGCTGCCGACCCGGGTCGTGCCGTCGAGCACCGACGGCGCCGTCGTCTCGATCTTGCCGACCGCGACCGGACCCACCGGCGTCGAGCGCACCGGCTGGTTCTTGTAGCCGGCGCCCCGCGCGGGGGTGTTGACCTGGATCTGCTTGCCGACCAGGTCGCGGGTCAGCGCCAGCCGGGGACCGTCGGCGCCCTCGATGATCTCGCCGTCCGCCAGCCACCGGTAGACGCCGGGCCGGGTCGCCGGTGAGAACGTCGCCGGCACCGCGGTGAGAGACTCGTCGACGAGCGGGTCGCCGGCGATCGTCGGGCGGGTCACGACCTCGAACTCGCCGCGCGCGACCGCGGCGCTCGCCGCGGAGGTGGCGGTCGCGGGGGTGAAGCCCTGCTTGCGGCCGGTCACCGACACGGTCAGCCGCTTGCCCGCCTGGTCGGCGCCGGGGGTGAAGACCTGCTCGGTCGCCCCGGGGATCCGCTCGCCGTCGGCGTACCACTGGAACCCCAGGGTGAGCTTCTTGGCCGCGGGCTTCCAGTTGCCGCGCACGGCCCGGAGCGGGACGCCGACCTGCGGGGTGCCGCTGACCGTCGGCGGGGCGAGGCTCTCCACGACCTTGGTGTCGACGAAGTGGATGAAGCCGGTCGGCCACCGGCCGCTGTCCTTGGTCAGCCGGCGCCAGTGGAACGTGCCGCCCCAGCTGTCCTCGGAGATGATGATCTCGGTGGCGGAGACGACGCGCTCGACGTAGGCGACGTGGCCGGCGGAGCCGCTGCCGTTGGAGTAGCGGCCCCACCAGGCGATCGCGCCGACCGCCGGCTTCTGGTCGGTGATGTGGCGCATCTGGAGGCCCCACTCGCTGGCGTTGCCGCCGCCCGACCAGGGGGCGCTCGTTGGGCATGCCGGCCTTGATCATCCGGTACGCCGCGTAGTTGGTGCAGTTGTGCCCGCTGTACATCCGCCAGTACATGCGGTGGTTGACCGCGCCGTAGCCGGCGTCGGAGTAGCCCGCCCGGCGGCAGCCGTCGTAGCCGCTGCAGAGGTACGTCGACCCCGCGACGGGGGTCGGGTCGGGCGACGCCGCGGAGCCGGACGGGGCGTTCGCAGCCCGCTCGTCCTGGGCCGCGGTGACCACGAGGAGGGTCGCCAGCAGCGTGCTCGCGAGCAGGGCGGACCCGCCGCGCCAGAGGTGTCGTCCGAGACGCATGGGCTCCACTCTCGGCCACTTCCGCCTCAGAACGCAACAAAATGCCCGAAAAACCCACCCGTCACAGGCGTGTCGCGCTTGACTTTCGAGAGTTACACCGTTGTGGTTCGCCGCCGTCGTTCGTCCTCGAGGACAGTTCTGCCGCGCCCGATGCCGGGCGGACTGGCGTCCGGTGCGAGGATGGCGAGCATGCCCGGAACGAACCTCACGCGCGACGAGGCCACCGCCCGTGCCGCGCTGATCGACGTCACGTCGTACACGATCGACCTCGACCTCACCAGGGCCACCGAGGACGGCGTGGAGACCTTCGGCTCGACCTCCACCATCACCTTCACGTGCCGCGAACCCGGCGCCGAGACGTGGGTGGACCTGGTCGACGCGACCGTCCACGAGATCACGCTCAACGGCGAGCGGCTCGACCCGGCGACGGCCTACGCCGACAGCCGGATCGCGCTGCCCGGACTCCGCGCGGAGAACGAGCTGGTCGTGCGCGCCGACTGCACCTACTCCCACACCGGCGAGGGCCTCCACCACTTCGTCGACCCCGCCGACGGCCGGGTCTACCTCTACTCCCAGTTCGAGGTCCCGGACGCGCGGCGGGTGTTCGCCTGCTTCGAGCAGCCCGACCTCAAGTCGGTCTTCGACTTCAACGTCACCGCACCGGCGCACTGGAAGGTGGTCTCCAACGCACCCACCCCGGAGCCCGTCGACCGCGGCGACGGCACCGCCCAGTGGAGCTTCCCGACCACGAAGCGGATGTCCACCTACATCACCGCGGTCGTCGCTGGTGAGTACTACGAGGTGCAGGACGTCTACGAGGGCAAGCACGGCACCATCCCGCTGGGCCACTACGCCCGGCAGTCGCTCAAGGACTGCCTCGACCGCGACCGGGGAGGAGATCGTCCTCCTCACCAAGCAGGGCTTCGCGTTCTTCGAGGACCAGTTCGACTCGCCGTACCCGTTCGAGAAGTACGACCAGCTCTACGTGCCCGAGTACAACATGGGCGCGATGGAGAACGCCGGCTGCGTGACGCTGCGCGACGAGTACATCCCGCGGTCGCGCCAGCCCCGCTCGTTCTACGAGTTCCGCGCCTCGGTGATCCTCCACGAGATGGCGCACATGTGGTTCGGCAACCTCGTGACGATGCGCTGGTGGGACGACCTCTGGCTCAACGAGTCGTTCGCCGAGTGGGCCTGTTACCACGCCCAGGTGGAGGCGACGTCCTACACCGAGGCCTGGACCGGCTTCACCAACGCCCGCAAGCAGCGGGGCTACCGCGCCGACCAGCTGCCGAGCACCCACCCGATCGCCACCGACATGGTCGACCTGCACGCGGTCGAGGTGAACTTCGACATGATCACCTACGCCAAGGGGGCGGCGGTGCTCAAGCAGCTCGTGGCCTGGGTGGGCCTCGAGCCGTTCCTGGCGGGGTTGCGGGAGTACTTCCGCGACCACGCCTACGCCAACACCGAGTTCGTCGACCTCCTCACTGCCCTGGAGAAGGCGTCGGGCCGTGAGCTGAGCGGCTGGGCGCAGGAGTGGCTGCAGACCGCCGGCGTCAACACGGTCACGCCCGAGTTCGAGCTCGCCGACGACGGCACCTACGCCTCGTTCGCCGTCCGGCAGAGCGCGCACCCCGACCACCCCCACGCTGCGACGGCACCGGATCGGCATCGGCTTCTACAACGACGTCGACGGCCGCCTGGTGCGCACCGACCAGGTCGAGGTCGACATCGACGGTGAGCTCACCGAGCTCGCCGAGGTCGTCGGCAAGGCACAGCCCGATCTGCTGCTCCTCAACGACGGCGACCTGACCTTCGCCAAGGTCCGGCTCGATCCCCGCTCGCTGGAGACGGCCGTCTCCAGCCTGTCCCGGCTCGACGACTCCCTGGCGCGCGCCCTCGTGTGGAGCGCCGCGTGGGACATGACCCGCGACGCCGAGATGGCCGCCACCGACTTCGTCGAGCTGGTCCTCGGCAACATCGGCGCCGAGACCGACTCCTGGGGCGTCACCGCGTTCCCGTCGTACGCCGCCCAGGCGGTCGCCGTCTACGCCGCACCGGCCACCAAGCCGGCGCTGCGGGCCCGGTGGGAGCGCGGCCTGCGCGAGCTGCTCGAGCAGGCCGAGGCGGGCACCGACCACCAGCTCACGTTCGTGCGCGCCTACGCCGCCGTCGCCCACAGCGACAAGGCGGTGGCCGACCTCGAGGCGCTGCTCGACGGCTCGCTGGCCTTCGAGGGCCTCGCCGTCGACCAGGACCTGCGGTGGAACCTGCTGGCCAACCTGGCGCGGGTCGGCCGCGCCGACGACGCGCGGATCGACGCCGAGCTCGAGCGCGACAACACGATCTCCGGCAAGGAGCACGCCGCCGCCGCACGAGCCGCGATGCCCACCGCCGAGGCCAAGGCCCGGGCGTGGGAGCAGGCCATGGTCGACGGCACCGTGCCCAACGAGACGGCCAAGAGCGTCGTGCTGTCGTTCTGGCGCGACGGCCAGGAGGAGGTGCTCGCGCCGTACGTCGAGCGCTACCTCGCCGACGCCCCGCTCGCCTGGGACCGTCTCGGCGCCCACCGGGCCGCCGTGTCGCTGGAGTACATCTTCCCGCGTCTCCTCGGCTCCGAGGAGACGCTCGCAAGGTCGACGCCTGGCTCGAGAAGGCCGAGGGCGTCAACCCCGGCGCCGTCCGGTTCGTGCGCGAGGGTCGCGACGACGTCGCCCGGGCCCTCGCCGCGCAGCGGAAGGACGCGCAGCGGTAGGCCGCGCAGCCGCGTCGGGTCGCGGGGCCCTCGCCGAGCGCGAGGGGCCCGGCGCCCGTCAGCGAGCCCGTCAGCGAGCGTGGTCGGCGAGCAGGCGGATGCCGCGGGTGAGGCCGCCGGCGAGGTCGCCGTCGGCGAAGGAGCGGGTCATCTCCTCGACCGCCAGGGCGGCCTCGGCGTCGGTGAGCTTGCGGCGCACGTAGCCGCCGGTGACGACCTCCACGGCACGTCGGCCGGGGTCGACCAGCACCAGGATGCTGCGGGGCGGCGCGACGAGCGTGTTGTGCAGGCTGGTCGCGAAGACGCGCGGCTCGTCGGCGCCGGTCGGGCCGATGTAGACCGAGATCTCCGCCCGGCAGGCCTGCTCGGCCGCCCGGATGGTGGCGTCGAGCGCGGCACGCTCCGCGTCGGTCAGGAACGCGCCGGAGGGCATATCCGCGGCCCCCTACCAGCCGCCGCCGGCGCCGCCGGCCTTCGACGTCTCGGAGTCCGGCGCCGCCAGCTCGTCCGGCGACTTGCGCGGGCCGCCGAGCCACTCCGGCTCCGGCTCCTTCTGGCCGGGGCCGATCGACTCGCCGCGCGCGAGCGCGGGGGCGAGGACCAGGGCCGACACGACCACGAAGACCAGCAGCGGCACGCCGACGAAGAGCAGCAGCATCTCCACCACGTCGATCGACGGCTTGTCGGGCCACCCCTCCGGGGTGTCGGCCGAGGCGGGCGCCGCGGCGAGCACCACGGTGGCGCCGGTCAGCGCGAGGGACGCGGCAGCGGCGAGCAGACGGCGTACGACTGTGCTGGTCACGACCGCATGCTATCGACTGCCCGTGACGACCGCGCGGGGTGCTCGGCCCCGTCGCCGCGACGACCGGGTGTGCGCGGGCTCACGGCCCACGGTTCGCCCCCCGACCCTGCGATTTGCCACACTCGGGGGATGCCTTCCCTGCCCCTGGTCGCGCCGTGCGCCGACGGCGAGCAGCTGTGCGACCTGGCCTACGACCTGACCGGCAACAGCACGTTCGCCGACTGGACCGACGTGCTCATCGGCAAGCCGCTCGCGATCCTCGGGCTGGTCCTGCTCGGCGGCGTCCTCCGCTGGCTGCTCCACCGGCTCGTCGACCGGATCGCCCGCCGTGCGGAGAAGGGAGTGCTGCCCGAGCGGGTCGACTCCCCGTCACCGCCCGCCGCAAGCAGCGGGCGGCCACCATGGCCGGCGTCCTCAAGAGCATCATCACCGTGGTCGTGCTCGCGGTCTTCGGGACGATGATCCTCAGCGAGCTCGGCGTCGACATCGCGCCGATCATCGCCAGCGCCGGCATCATCGGCATCGCGCTCGGCTTCGGCGCCCAGTCGCTCGTCCGCGACTTCCTCGCCGGCATCTTCATCTTCATCGAGGACCAGTACGGCGTCGGCGACGTCGTCGACGTCGGCGAGGCGTCCGGCTCGGTGGAGGCCGTGACGCTGCGGATGACCCGGCTCCCGCGACATCAACGGCACCGTCTGGTACGTCCCCAACGGGCAGATCGTGCGCGTCGGCAACCAGAGCCAGAACTGGTCGCGGGCGGTGATCGACGTCGGGGTCGGCTACCAGGAGGACCTGGCCCGCGTGCAGCGGGTGCTCCGCGAGATCGCCCACGACCTGTGGGAGGACGAGGAGTACAAGGACGTCATCATCGAGGAGCCCGAGGTGACCGGGGTCGAGATGCTGGCCGCGGACTCGGTGACCCTGCGGGTGATGGTCAAGACCGCCCCGCTCGAGCAGTGGGGGGTCGCCCGGGCGCTGCGGCAGCGCATCAAGGCCCGCTTCGACCACGAGGGGATCGAGATCCCGTTCGCGCAGCGGGGTGATCTGGCACCGCGAGGACAGGCGGGCGGCCGCGGAGGACTCCGGGTCGGCCGGTTCGACCGACGCGGGATGATGGTGGCGTGAGCACCTTCTACGAGGAGATCGGCGGCTTCGAGACGTTCCGGCGGATCGTCGCGAAGTTCTACGAGGGCGTGGCCGAGGACGAGGTGCTGCGCCCGATGTACCCCGAGGAGGACCTGGGGCCGGCGGAGGAGCGCTTCCTGCACTTCCTCGTCCAGTACTGGGGCGGGCCGACGACGTACTCCGAGCAGCGCGGACACCCCCGGCTCCGGATGCGGCACGCGCCGTTCGCCGTGGACATGGAGGCGCGCGACCGCTGGCTCAAGCACTTCCGGGAGGGCCTCGACTCCGTCGAGCTCAGCCCCGAGCAGGACGCGAAGTTCTGGGCCTACGTCACCCACGCGGCGACGTTCATGGTCAACACCCCTGGCTGAGCCTCGGCAAAGATCTTCCGACCCGGTGTAACGCGGCGGGCGCCTCGCGACAGGTACGGGGTGCAGGTACTGCTCTCCGAGCCAGAGGAAGCTGATGATCAAGCGCCGGTCCCCCGAGCGCTCCGGGTCGCCCCACCGACCCTGGAGCCGGACCCGGTGCTGCTCCACCAGCTGGCCGAGCTCGGCGCGGCCTCCGCGCCGAGCGCTCGGAGGGCACGGCTCGCCGGTGTGCGGGGCCTCGTCGTGGCGGCCACGGTCGCCGTCGTCGGAGGCACCACCTGGGGTGGCGGGTGCGTTGCCGGGGCCCGAGTCCCCCTTCGGGTCGCCGGACCGGCCAGCACCCACCGTCGAGCCGACGAACGGAGACGGCGGCGCCGGGACCCCACAGCCCGACGACGCCGGCTCCACGCCGGACGGCCCCACGTCCCCGGGGCCGTCCGGCACCAGCACCTCCCCCACGCAGCCGACGGCGCCGTCGCCGTCGGCCACCGGCCAGCCGCCTCGGGAGGGACCGGGCCGGGGCGACGGTGACGGCAACGGCCACGGCGGCGGTCGGGCGGAGGGGCCACCTCCGTGATCCCGACAACGGTCCCGGTCACGGCCGCGGACCGCGGGAGGACCGGGGACCGCGGGAGGACCGGGGACCGCGCGACGACCGGGGACCGCGCGACGACCGGGGACCGCACGACGATCGCGGACCGCACGATGACCGGGGACCGCACGACGACCGCGGACCGCACGACGACCGCGGACCGCACGATGACCGCGGACCGCACGACGACCGCGGACCGCACGGCCACCGCGGACCGCACGACGACCGCGGACCGCACGGCCACCGTGGACCGCACGACGACCGCGGACCGCGCGACCACCGCGGACCCCACGGCCACCGCGGACCCGGAGGTGCCGGCTGACGGCCCTTCCTGCTGCACACTGGAGGCGTCCCGTCCACCACGGTGCAGGAGCTGATCACGCTCGGTGAGGTCCGACGACGCGATCGTCGCCGCGGCCAAGAGCGGCGACCCCGAAGCCTGGCGGGAGCTCTACCGTGCTCACGCCGGGCGGCTGGCGTTGTGGCTCGAGACCCGACTGGCCGGCATCGACGTCGCGGCCGACGACGTCGCCGCCGAGGCGTGGCTGGTCGCCGCCGAGAAGGTCGGGGGCTTCCACGGCACGTCGACGGAGTTCGCGGGCTGGTTGTTCGGGATCGCCCGCAACCACCTGGCCAACGCCCGTCGCCGCAGCGGCCGACGAGCCGCGGTCGCCCCTCCCTGATCGGCGACGACCCCGTGGTGGCGGGTCCCGAGTCGGCGTTCGTCGGCTCCGAGTGGGTGCGCGAGGCGCTCGGCCACCTGCCGGAGCGCGAGCGTGACGTCGTCACCTGCCTGGAGGTGCTCGACCTCGACGTCGCGACGACCGCCGAGGCGCTCGGCATCAGCGCGGTGGCCGTCCGGGTGGCCCGGCACCGCGGTCTCAAGCGGCTGCGCAGCGTCCTCGCCGTCCACACCACGTCCACGGTCGGGCCCGCGTCGTCGCCGGGAGCGACGGCGTAGTCGTCACGCCGGCGCCACACCACGCGGACCGGCCGGTCAGAGGTCGAAGACCTCCTGCAGCCGCCGGCGGAACACCGGGTCCGGCTCGGCCGGCTGCTGGGTCTGCGGGTCGACGAACACGAGGACGACCCGGGCGCGCGCCAGCGGCCGGTCGCCGTCGACGATCTCCGACTCCAGCACGGCCGACGTGCGGCCGATCCGGGCCACCCTGGTCCAGCAGTCGTACGGCTCGGCCCGCAGCAGGATCGGTGCGAGGTAGTCGACCTCGATGTGCGCCACCACCACCGGCTGCTCGATCCGCGGCAGGTCGCGGCTGAGGTCCATGAACAACCGGATCCGCGACTCCTGGAAGTACTCGAAGTACACGACGTTGTTGACGTGCCGGTAGACGTCGACGTCGCTGAAGCGCACCTGCACGGCGTAGTGCCCGATCTCGTACCGGCCCGCCTCGGCCGGCGCCGGCCGCTGCCACGGCTCCGCCGGCGGCTCGACGTACGCCTGCAGGGGCGGTGCGCTCCGCGGCGGTGAGCCGGCGCGGGCTCTCGATGTCGAAGCGGTACGGCGCGAGCACCGTCTGCGCCTCGGCGTAGACGGTCCGCTCCCCCGTCTCGTCGTCCTCGTCGAAGAGCTCGTAGGCCAGCGTGAACGACCCGGCGCGCAGCTCGGTCACCCAGCACTCGATCAGCACCGGGCGGTCCCCGAAGTGGAGCGGCGCTCGGTAGGTGATCTCGTGGCGGGTCACGACGATGGCGTCGACGAGGTCGTCGGTGCTCGCGTCGCTGCCGCCGGGCGCGCCCGACCAGCGGTGGGCGCGGAGCATGTCGACCCGGGCCTCCTGCAGGTAGTCGATGTAGCGCGCGTTGTTGACGTGGCCCAGGAGGTCGAGGTCGGCCCAGCGGACGGGAGAGGCGTAGCGGTGCCGCACCGCCGCATCGTTCCATGCGCCCGGACCGCGGCGCTTCCCGGCCGCTGTGGCGTGCGCCACGTCTGGAACCTGTTCCACTCGGCCCCGACTAGGCTGGCGGGATCCGTCGACCCGACCAGCGAGGAGCATCCATGCCCGAGGCCGTCATCGTCGCCGCCACCCGTACGCCGATCGGCCGGGCCAACAAGGGCTCGTTGAAGGACTTCCGTCCCGACGACCTCACCGCGCTGATCACCCGGGCCGCGCTCGACAAGGTCCCGGCGCTGGACCCCGCCGAGATCGACGACTTCTACCTCGGCTGCGGCCTGCCGGGCGGCGAGTCGGGCAACAACATGGCCCGGGTGGTGACGACGCTGCTGGGCTACGAGATCCCGGGCGCCACCATCACCCGCTACTGCTCCTCGTCGGTGCAGACCACCCGGATGGCGTTCCACGCGATCAAGGCCGGCGAGGGCGACGTGTTCGTCTCGGCCGGCGTCGAGACCGTGTCGCGCTTCCAGCACGGCACCTCCGACCACATCCCGGGCACCAAGAACCCGCTCTTCGCCGACGCGGAGGAGCGGACGAAGGACTACGCCCAGGGCGGGAAGGACTGGCACGACCCGCGCGAGGACGGCCTGCTGCCCGACATCTACATCGCGATGGGCCAGACCGCCGAGAACGTCGCCCGGCTCCGCGGCCTCGCGCGGGAGGACCTCGACCACTTCGGCGTCCGCTCGCAGAACCTGGCCGAGAAGGCGATCGACAACGGCTTCTGGGAGCGGGAGATCACCCCCGTCACGCTCCCCGACGGCACGGTGGTGACGAGGGACGACGGGCCTCGGGCCGGCGTCACGTACGAGAAGGTCTCGCAGCTCGAGCCGGTGTTCCGCCCCGACGGCGTCGTGACCGCCGCCAACTGCTGCCCGCTCAACGACGGCGCCGCCGCGGTCGTGATCATGTCGGACACGAAGGCCGCCGAGCTCGGCCTAACGCCGCTCGCCCGGATCGTGTCGACCGGCGTCTCCGCCCTGTCGCCGGAGATCATGGGCCTCGGCCCCGTCGAGGCGTCCCGCCGGGCGCTGAAGAACGCCGGCATGACCATCGACGACATCGACCTGGTCGAGATCAACGAGGCGTTCGCCGCCCAGGTGCTGCCGTCGGCGGAGGACCTCGGCGTGGACATGGACAAGCTCAACGTCAACGGCGGCGCGATCGCCGTCGGCCACCCCTTCGGCATGACCGGCGCCCGGCTGCAGAACACGATGCTCAACAGCCTCGACTGGCACGACAAGACCACCGGCCTGATCACGATGTGCGTGGGCGGCGGCCAGGGCATGGCGCTGATCCTGGAGCGGATGGCCTGAGCCGCTGCTGGCGGGCGGCCGGGTGGGGACCGCGACCTCTGCGCGGCTCAGGCCATCCGCGACCATCGGGCTGGAGCGGATGGGCTGAGCCGCTGCGGCCGGGCGGCCGGGCTGGGACCGCGACCTCTGCGCGGCTCGGGCCATCCGCCCGCCTGCGCCGCGTGAGGTTTCCCCGGCCGACCGGGGAAACCTCAACTTGTCGGGCAAAGCAATGCCGGACAAGTGGAGGTTTTGCCCGTCACGTCGCCCGCTCGGGCGTCGGCGGTGACGCCTAACCTGCGGGCATGACCGTCGACGTACGACCCGCAACCGTCTTCGAGGACGTCCGCACGCTGGTGGGGCCGAAGCGGCCCGACGCCAACGTCTGCTGGTGCCTGAGCTACCGCATCCCGTCGAAGCTCAACAACGAGCTGCGCGGGCCGGCGCGGGGCGATTACGTCGCGCAGCTCCTGGCCGAGGGGCCGGTCGGCGTGCTGGCCTACGACGGCACGGAGCCGGTCGGGTGGGCGGCGGTGGCGCCACGGGCGGCGACGTCCTTCGCCCGCAACCGGCGCATCCCGCACGTCGACGACCTGCCGGTCTGGTCGCTGTGGTGCATCCGGGTCCGCCCCGGCCACCGCGGCCGCGGCATCTCCCACGCCCTGATCGACGGGGCGGTCGCGCACGCCCGTGAGCAGGGCGCGCCGGCGGTCGAGGCCTACCCGCTCGACAACCGGGGCGCGAAGGTGGACCAGACGATGGCCTACGCCGGGCTGCGCAAGAACTTCGAGGCGGCCGGCTTCACCCACGTCGCCGACACGACCTCGGTGCTCAACGGGTTCCCCCGGGTGCTGATGCGACGAGACCTGCGCTGAGGCCGTCCGCGCCCCGGCAGAAGTCCTACACTGCCCGGATGAGGGAGGAGCAGGGCACCGACGCGACCCGCGAAGCCTGGTCACGACGTGAGCCGCGGTGGCTCGACGCCGACCAGCAGCGGTCGTGGCGGGCGCTGGTCCTCGGCACCACGCTGCTGTTCGACCGGCTCGACGAGGACCTGCGCCGTCAGCACGGGCTGTCGCTGGTGGAGTACGAGATCCTCGTCCGCCTCTCCGAGTCCGACGGCTCGCTCCGGATGGCCCGGCTCGCGCACTCCCTCGCCCACAGCCGCAGCCGCGTCACCCACACGGTGAAGCGGATGGAGAACGCCGGCCTCGTCGAGCGCTGCGGGGCCTCCGAGGACGGCCGGGGTGTCGTCTGCCGGATGACCGAGCGTGGCGACCTGGTGCTCCGCAACGTCGCGCCGAGCCACGTCGAGCACGTGCGCACGTACCTCGTCGACCTGGCCTCACCCGACGACTTCGCCGCGGTCGGCCGGGTGATGGACGCCGTCAGCGACCGGCTGATCTCCGACCACCCCGAGCGCGAGCTGCGCGACGACCGGCGCTGACCGCCCGCGGTCGGCGCCGGCCCGCCCGGACTCGGTCCAGCGCGTCAGTCGCGCGTCAGCCGCCGGTGGGTGACCCGGTGCGGACGAGCCGCCTCGGCGCCCAGCCGCTCGATCTTGTTGTCCTCGTACGCCGCGAAGTTGCCCTCGAACCAGAACCACTTCGCCGGGTTCTCCTCGTCGCCCTCCCAGGCGAGGATGTGGGTGGCGACCCGGTCGAGGAACCACCGGTCGTGCGAGGTGACGACGGCACAGCCCGGGAAGTCGAGCAGCGCGTCCTCCAGCGACGACAGGGTCTCGACGTCGAGGTCGTTGGTGGGCTCGTCGAGGATCAGCATGTTGCCGCCCATCTTGAGCGTGAGCGCGAGGTTGAGGCGGTTGCGCTCACCACCGGAGAGCACGCCGGCCTTCTTCTGCTGGTCCGGTCCCTTGAACCCGAACGACGCCACGTAGGCGCGGGAGTTCATCTCGAAGTTCGCGACCTTGATGTGGTCGAGGCCGTCGGAGACGACCTCCCAGACGTTCTTGTTGGGGTCGATGCCGCCGCGGCTCTGGTCGACGTAGGAGATCTTGACGGTCTGGCCGACGTTGAGCTCCCCGGCGTCGGGCTGCTCCTGGCCGGTGATCATCCGGAACAGCGTGGTCTTGCCGACGCCGTTGGGCCCGATGATGCCGACGATGCCGGCGCGCGGGAGCGTGAACGACACGTCGTCCCACAGGGTGCGGCCGTCGAAGCCCTTGGTCAGGCCCTTGACCTCGAGCACCACGTCACCGAGGCGCGGGCCCGGCGGGATGTTGATCTCGGAGGTGTCGATCTTGCGGGCGCGGTCGGCCTCGGCCGCCAGCTCCTCGTAGCGTGCGAGACGGGACTTGCTCTTCGCCTGGCGGGCCTTCGGGTTGGAGCGGACCCACTCCAGCTCCTTCTCGAGCATCTTGGCGCGCTTGGCGTCCTTCTGGCCCTCGATCTTGAGCCGTTCCTTCTTCGTCTCGAGGTAGGTCGAGTAGTTGCCCTCGTAGCCGTGGATCCGGCCGCGGTCGACCTCGGCGATCCACTCCGCGACGTTGTCGAGGAAGTACCGGTCGTGGGTGACCGCCAGGACGGCGCCGGGGTAGTTCTTCAGGTGCCCCTCGAGCCACTGCACGGACTCGGCGTCGAGGTGGTTGGTGGGCTCGTCGAGGAGGAGCAGGTCGGGCTGCTGGAGCAGCAGCTTGCACAGCGCGACCCGGCGTCGCTCGCCGCCGGACAGGTTGTCGACGAGCGCGTCCGGCGGCGGGCAGCGCAGCGCGTCCATCGCCTGGTCGAGCCGGCTGTCGAGGTCCCACGCGCCCGCGTGGTCGAGGTCGGTCTGCAGGTCGCCCATCTCGGCCAGCAGGGCGTCGTAGTCGGCGTCCGGGTCGGCGAGCTCCTCGGAGATCTTGTTGAACCGGTCGAGCTTGCCCTTGACCTCGGCGACGGCCTCCTCGACGTTCTCGAGGACGGTGCGGCCCTCGGTGAGCGGCGGCTCCTGCTGGAGCATGCCGACCGTCGCCTCGGGGTCCTTGATCGCGTCGCCGTTGTTGGGCTGGTCGAGCCCGGCCATGATCTTCAGCAGCGACGACTTGCCCGCTCCGTTGGGCCCGACGACACCGATCTTGGCGCCGTGGAGAAACGACAGCGTCACGTTGTCGAGGACGACCTTGTCGCCGTGGGCCTTCCGGACGTTACGCAGGGTGAACACGTACTCCGCCATGCGGAGGAGCCTACGCACTCACGGCCCGTCGGACCCGCCCGGGGTGGCCGCGTCCCACGGGCGGGTCGGTCCAGGGTCGGACCGGGCGTCAGGCAGCGTCGGCGCCCTTGGCGCCCCCCGTCGTCAGGCGCCGACGCGGCAGGCTCGACCTCCCACGGGTCGCGCGTACCCTCCGCCGGCGGGTTGGCCGCGCCCGGCTGCTGCTCGCGACGCGCGCTGCCGACGTTCTTGGTGAACGACCCGACACCGCGGCTGAGGTCGTGGCCGACCGCGACCGCGTCGATCTCCAGCACCGGGACCTCGACGCCGTTGCGCTCGTAGCTGCGCTGGTTGAGCCGGCCGTGGACGATCACCGGGTCGCCGAGGTGGAGCGAGCGGCTGCAGTTCTCCCCCAGCGCGCGCCAGGCGCTCACGCTGTACCACTGGGTCGGCCCGTCGACCCAGGAGTTGTGCACGCGGCTGAACCGGCGCGGCGTGCAGCCGACCCGGAAGTTGGCCACCGGCGTGCCGGCCGCCTCGCGCAGCTGCGGGTTGCTGCCCAGCCAGCCCTGGACGGTCACCATCGTGTCGTTGGACATGTCTCCTCCGATCTCACCGGACGCGTTCGCGGCCGGTCGGGAGTAGTTCACGCGGTGCCGGCGACGTCGTGCCGCCGTCCGGTGCGGAGGCTGTGGACGACGACCGTCTCGACCGAGGCTGTGGACGGAAGGTGGGCCGGCGTCGGCCACACCGTCAGCGCAGGGCGGCGGCCACGGTGGCGCGGAACGCGGCGTACGACGCGAGCTCGTCGCGGGTCGGCCGGACGACCTCCGCCTCGAGCACCTCGTCGACGGCCTCGCGCAGACCGGCCTCGGCGTCCTCGGCGCGTCGCCTGGCCAGTCGCCCGGCGAGCGGCCGGAACACCAGCCACAGCAGGAGCCCGAGCGCCAACCCGGCGGCGAGGAGCACCGCCGGCAACGGAAAGCCGGCGACCTCTGGCGCGTCGTCGACGGTGCCCTGCACGGCGAGCACGGCCCACCACGCCCCGCCGCCGACTGCGGTGAGGAGCAGCAGCCAGTGCAGCACCCGGGCGAGCGTGACCCACGCCGGCAGCCGGTCGACGCGGAGGTCGACCGAGCCGAGGGCCGCGTCGAGCCGGTCGTCGGTGCGCTCGAGGTCGTCGGTCGCCGCGCGGCGCACCGCGTCGGCCCAGGGTCGGGCGAGACCCGAGGCTGCGTCGTCGGCGAGCTCGCGGACGGCGTTGTCGACGACCGCCCGCTGCACCGGCGCCACGCGCGGCCGGCGGTCGCGGCCGTACTCCGCGAGCAGGTCGCCGGCCGCGCTGCCGGAGCCCCGGCGGGCGAACACCCGGCCGAGGACCGCGAACGGGGGCCAGCTCGTCGCCCGGACCGCCCGCTCGCGCAGCGAGCGCTCGACGGCTGCGGTGACGCTGGGCACCCCGGCGGCCTCGGCCACCCGATCCGCCAGCTGCGTGGTCTGTCGTGAGGTCAGCTCGCGGGGCGGGGCGTCGCCACCGGCCTCGTCGAGGCGCGCGACGGCCGCGGCGATGTCGGCCTCCACCCGCGCGGTCGTGCTGCGCTTCTCCGCGACCCGGGCGGCGATCTCGTCGCGGAGGTCGTCGATGCCGATGCCCTCGCGAGCGCTGACGGCGATCACCTTGACCGAGCCGAGCCCGTCGAGCGCGAGCAGCCGCCGGACGTCGTCGACCATCCCCTGCCGCTTCTCGGGCGCGATGGTGTCGATGTGGTTGAGGACGACGAGGATGACCCCCGCGTGGGTGCGGTACGGCGCGAGGTAGCGGTCGTGGATGGCGGCGTCGGCGTACTTCTGCGGGTCGAGCACCCACACCAGCAGGTCGGCGAGCTCGACCAGCCGGTCGACCTCGAGGTGGTGCGACACCTCGGTCGAGTCGTGGTCGGGCAGGTCCATCAGCACGACGCCGTCCAGCGCCTTGTCGTCGCGCCGGGTGTCGAGCATCGAGTCGCGCATCGTCTGGTGCCGGGGCGGGATGCCGAGCCAGTCGAGCACCTCCTCGGCGCCCTCGCTGCCCCACACGCACGCGGTCGCCCACGACGTGGTCGGCCGTCGTACGCCGGTGGAGGAGAGCTCGAGCCCGGTGAGCGCGTTGAACGTCGACGACTTGCCCGACCCCGTGGCGCCGGCGATCGCGACCACCGTGTGGTGGGCGGAGAGCCGGAGCCGGCCGGTCGCGCGCTCGACGGTCGCCTCGAGGTCGTCGAGGAGGTCGTCGTCGAGCCGCCCCCGGGCGGCCGCGACAGCCTGCTCCAGGCCGGCCAGGCGCTCGCCGATCGTCGTGCCGCGGGTGGCGAGCTCACGCAGGCGGCGGGTCTCCCCCCTCCGTCTGTGTCACAGGTTCCCTCCCGAGCCCTTCTGCATGGTGGCGGCGTAGCGCAGGTCGTCGACCCGCCGGGCCGCCTCGCGCAGCTGCTCCCCGGCGTCCGGGCGCAGCTGCCACTGGTCGGCCGGGGCAAGGTACCGGCCGCGCTCGCCGGCGAGCAAAGCAGCGAGCCGGTCCTCCAGCGACACCCGGGCGCGGTGCCGCAGCGTGCCCGCGGCACCGGGGCCGACGACGGTGCCGAGCAGGCGGTCAGCCAGCCGCACCGCGTCGGCGGCGGCCGCCGGCGGCTGGTCGCCGCCGAGCACCACTACGGCCAAGGTGACCGCCAGCCCGCGCACGCCGAGGGCCAGGAACCGGGCGGTGGCCCGCACGTCGCCGCTCTCGGCCCGCACGAGCTCCTGCAGCTCGTCCTGCCACGCCTGGACCTCCCGGGTGGCGCGGGCGCGGAGGTCGCGGGAGGCCCGCGCCAGGTCGTCGGTCGCGTGCTCGACGAGCTGGGCGCCGTACGGCGTCGCGCGCCAGGCCGCAGCCGCCCGCGCGGCAGCCTGCTCGCCGTGCTCGACGACGAGGGTCTCGAGGCCGGTCTCGACGGCGACTCCCACCCGCTCCGCCTGCTGGGGCTTGCCCTTGATCGCGTTGACGAGGCGCTCGCGGACGAAGCCCACCTTCCCCTCCAGCGAGCGGATCAGCTCCCCGCTGCCGACGAAGTCCTGCCACTGGGCAAGGAGGTCGCCGCGCAGCAGGGTGCCGTCGGTCGCCGCGGTGGCGAGCTGCTTGCGGACGATGTCGTACTGGCGCTCGACGACCGTGGCGAGGTCACCGAGGGCGTCGAGCTGGGCGGTCGCGGCGTCGGCGATCGGGTAGATGCGCCGGGTGAGCATCCGGATGGCGCCGCCGACGGTCTGGTAGACGATGGCGTCGCGCGCCGCCTGGTCGGCGGCGAGTGCCTCGAGCCACCCGCGGATCTCGGCGACGTGCCCGGACGGGAGCAGGCCGTCGTCGTCGACCGGGCCCCTCCGCGACACCGAACAGGGGCGAGTCCTTGAGGCCGCGGGAGGCCAGCATCCGGGCCAGGTGCGCCGACACCGTCGCCACCGCGTCCGGCGGCGTGCGGTCGAGCACGATCGCGACCGCGGTCGAGCGCTCGGCGGCCTGCTTGAGGTACTCCCACGGCACCTGGTCGCTGTAGCGCGCAGCCGAGGTCACGAACAGCCACAGGTCGGCAGCCGCGAGCAGCTGGCCCGCGAGCACCCGGTTGCGCTCCTCGACGGAGTCGACGTCGGGCGCGTCGAGGATCGCCAGGCCCTGCGGCACCGCGGTCGTCGGGACCAGCTGGATGCAGTGCGGGTCGTCGGTCGGGTGGTCGACCCGCCGGAGGTCGGGCAGCAGCCGGTCCTGCCCGAACCAGCGGCCGTCCTTGGGATGGTGCGCCAGCACCGGCGACCGCGTCGTCGGGCGGAGCACCCCGGGCGCGGTGACCCGGTGGCCGACGAGGGAGTTGACGAGCGTCGACTTCCCGGCGCCCGTCGACCCGCCGACGACCGTCAGCAACGGGGCATCGAGCGACATCAGGCGCGGGATGACGTAGTCCTCGAGCTGGTCGATGACCTGCTGCCGGTGGTCGCGCAGCGGGGCGACTCCCGGCAGGTCGAGCGGCAGCGCGGCCGCCTGCAGCGCGCCGCGCAGGCGGACCAGCTCGGTCAGCATCTTGCTGCCGGTGAGCTCGTCGGCCTCGGGACCCAGGGAGGAGGGGGGTGCTCATCGGTGCGGGACCACCTGTCCGGGGAACGCGACGCGCGGTCGCGCCGCCTGGATCCGCGCCAGGAAGTCCTGACCACGGGCCTGCCAGTCGCGCGGAGGCGTGCCGCGCAGCAGGCGGTGGTGCAGGAAGCCCAGCTCGATCGCGGCCTGCTGGTAGTCGAGCATCGCCCTCTCCGCGGCGTTCCCGCCCAGCGCGCGGGCGTGGCTCCGGGCCAGCCGACGGGCCCGCAGGTCGACCACCCAGCCGATGTCGGTCGCCGGGATCAGGCCCCGCGCGGCGGCGTCGTCGAGAGCGGCGGTGAGCATCACCCGCTCCTGCGTCCGCGACCACAGGGCGAACGCGATCATGCCCGCGAACGCCGGCACCATGAGCACGACGTACGCGACCACGAAGCTGCCGAAGCCGAAGACGGTGGAGCCGTTCCACACGGCGTGGGCCAGCACGGCGAGGCAGTACCCGCCCACCGGCGCGAGCAGCCGCACCACCCGGCTGCGCGCCATGACGGCGACGCCGACGCCGATCCCGAGGAACGCCGTGAACAGAGGGTGCGCAAACGGGCTGAACAGGCAGCGAACGATGAACGTGGGTGTCACGCTCTCGACGCCGCCGGGCCCGACGCCGGCGGTGCCGCCGAACGCGGCGGCGAGGTAGAGGATGTTCTCGGTGAAGGCGAACCCGATGCCGACCATGCCGGCGTAGACGATCCCGTCGAGGACGCCGTCGAGCTCGGCCCGGCGCCACAGGAGCAGCAGCACCAGGAACAACCCCTTGGTCGCCTCCTCCACGACCGGCGCCGCGACCGCGAGGGGAGAAGGTCTCGGTCCAGCCGACGACGAACCCGCCGATGCCCTGCACCACGATCGCCGCACAGGTCGCCACGAACGCGCCCCACAGCAACCCGAGCGCGAGCAGTGTGCGGGGCTCGGGCTCGTACCGGTCGAGCCACAGGAACGCCGCCAGCACCGGTCCCACCGGCAGCGCGGCGAGGACGGTGCCGACGAGGATGGTGGACGGGGCGCCCGAGAGCGCCAGCACGGCCAGCATCAGCAGGGCGCCGACGACCACCGCCACGGTCACGACGACCGTGAAGGCGACGCTGTCGCGACGGGCTGCCGGCATGGCCCGAAGCCTATCGGCCAGCGACTCCGCGACCTGCGTACGGTGCAGCGTCGGCCTCGCTGCGACGTACAGTGGACGGCGTGACCGAGGAGCGAACCGAGCCCAAGACCGAGACGCACGACCCCGCCGTCCCGGAGGCCTACGCCGCGTTCATGCGCACCGGCTGGGACGACCGGGGAGCGGGAGGTCGCACCGCACGCGGTGACGCCGTACGCCGCGGAGCGGCGCGCCCGGCTGGCCGCCCTGTTCCCCGGCGAGCGGCTCGTGCTGCCCGCCGGCACGTTCAAGGTGCGCGCCGCCGACACCGACTACCGGTTCCGATCCGACACCGCCCACACCTACTTCTCCGGCAACCAGACGACGGACGCGGTGCTGGTCGTCGAGCCCGACGGGGAGTCCGTGCTCTACGCGCGCCCGCGCTCGGGCCGCGACAGCGACGAGTTCTTCCGCGACCGGCAGTACGGCGCGCTCTGGGCGGGTCGGCGCCCGTCGCTCGGTGAGCTCGAGGCCTCCCTCGGCCTGCCGGTGCGGCACGTCGACGAGCTCGAGGCGGCGCTCGGGAAGTCCGCGAAGACCCGCGTGCACCGCGGCGTCTCGGACGCGGTCGACCGGCTGGTGCCCGCGGACGAGACGCTCGACGGAGACCTCGCGCGGGTGGTCTCCGAGATGCGGCTCGTCAAGGACGAGTGGGAGCTCGGCGAGCTGCAGGAGGCCTGCGACATCACGGCGCTGGGGTTCGAGGACGCGGTCGCCGAGTGGGACCGGGTGCTCGAGCACGGCGAGCGCTGGTTGGAGGGGACCTTCTTCCGCCGCGCCCGCGCGATGGGCAACGACCTCGGCTACGACTCGATCGTCGCCGGCGGCTCCCACGCCACCACGCTGCACTGGATCGAGAACTCGGGACCGATCGTGCCCGGCGAGCTGGTGCTCTGCGACATGGGCGTCGAGGGCCACAACCTCTACACCGCCGACGTCACCCGCACCCTCCCCGTGTCCGGCACGTTCACGCCGGTCCAGCGCGACCTCTACACGCTCGTGCTCCGCGCCCAGGGAGGCCGCGATGGCGGCCCTCCGCCCCGGCGTGAAGTTCCTCGCCGGCCACGACGCCGCGATGGAGGTGCTGGCCCACGGCCTCGCCGACCTCGGCCTGCTGCCGGTGCCGGTCGAGGAGGCGCTCTCGCCGGACTCGAAGGTCTACGCGCGCTGGACCCTCCACGGCACCAGCCACATGCTCGGCATGGACGTCCACGACTGCGGCCGCGCCGCCCCGGAGTCCTACCGCGACGGCATCCTCGCCGAGGGCATGGTGCTCACCGTCGAGCCCGGCCTGTACTTCCAGGAGGACGACCTGCTCGTCCCCGAGGAGCTCCGCGGCATCGGCATCCGGATCGAGGACGACGTCGTCGTCACCGCCGACGGCATCCGCAACCTCTCCGGCTCCCTCCCCCGCACCCCCGACGCCGTCGAGGAGTGGATGGGGCGCGTGCGGGGGGTAGGTGCGCGCGGCGCCCGCGGTTCGCTCCGCAGGTCGGGCGTCCCGGCACGGCGCGCGGCGGCGCAGGCGGCGCAGATTCATCAAGGTATGCAGCCGAACCAGCGCCTCCCACGGTGTGCCCGCCATGGGAGGCGCAGGTTGGTCGACATACCTTGATGAACCTGCGGCGCCGGCCCGGGTGCGATACTGGCCCGCGCTTCACCGGCCCCCGTAGCTCAGCTGGATAGAGCGGAAGCCTTCTAAGCTTTTGGTCGCAGGTTCGAGTCCTGCCGGGGGCGCGAGCCAGGGCCCGGGAGATCCCGGGCCCTGGCAGGTCGGACGCGTGACCGCCGGCCGGTCACCACTTGGCGTCGTTGCCGAAGGCGATGTTGTCGTACATCCCGATGTGCGTGTAGAAGTTCATCGCGCCGAAGAGCAGGAACACGACGCCACCGACGACCCAGGCGCGCACCGCCCACCGGAGCAGACCCGGCCGGTCGGTCCAGAGCGCGATCGTGAACAGCAGCGAACCGAGGGCGACCACGCCCCACAGGCCACCGAGGAACAGCGCCTCGATGATCGGGATGTGACCGAACCGGCCGCTGATCGGCTCCTCCGGCGGTGCGGCGCCGAGCTGGAACCGGACGAACGTGATGGCGAGGACCGCCATGCTGAGGCCCAGCGCGCCGACGAAGATCCCGGCGGGCTTCAGCGCGGCGAGGGTGGCGTCCTTCACCGGCTCGACCGGCCCGGCGTACAGGCTGCGGTGCCGCCATAGAAAGATCGCGGCCAGGAGCAGCAGGGCGCCGAAGCCGGCGGCGGGCTGCCCGAAGGCGATGTTGGCGTACTCGAAACCGTCACCGCCGAAGGGCCAGGTCATGGTGGTGTGCAGGCCGGTCACCAGCAGCAGGAGCCCGGTGACGCCGAAGAACGCCGCCCAGCCCTCGCTCTCGACCCGCTTGCCGCGCAGGACTCGGGAGAGGAACCCGGCGAAACCCAGTAGCCCCGCACCCGCGGTCACGGCGACCAGCTCGTTGTAGACGACCACGTCGTCCACCTTCTTTCTCGCGTCGTAGGAGGAGTCGGATGATTTCGAAACGCATTGCGTAGCGGTTCTATTCCGCCTCCCTGGACGGGCGGAGAGATTCCGGGAACGTGTTCGAATGAACCGCAGGCGAGCGGGTACTGACGTGTCGGCCCCGGCGGTGCGTTACGCACACACCTCACCGGGGCCGTTTCTCTGCCGTCAGCCGAATCGCCTGCCCCGCGGCACCGCCGGGTCCGCCCACATCAACCCGCCGGCAGCGGGTACCCGCCCGTCATGCCCGTGCTGTCCGCCGCCTCCGACACCGCCGGTCGCGTGCTCTCCGTGCTGACCCTGGGGCTCGCCAAGGCCCGCCCGGCCGACAAGCCGCTGCACCCGGAGGGGCAGCTCCGCGCCGGCCGGCTGGTGCGCAACGGCACCCGGCAGCTGGTCGGTGTGCCGTGGCTCGACCGGCCCGGTGAGCACGACGTCCTCGTCCGGGTGTCCAGGGCCGTGGGCTTTCCCCGTGTCCTCCCCGACGTCGAGGGCCTGGCGCTGCGTATGGAGCTCGAGGAGGACGGGTACGCCGACCTGCTCCTCGCCAACACCGGGTGGGACCGGCTGACCCGCCACCTGCTGTTCCCGGGCTGGTCCGGCGACCGACCGCTCACGACCCTTCTGCCCTACCGCACTGCCGCCGGCCCGGTCGTCATCGGCGCCCGGCGCACGGGCGACATCGGGTACGCGCTGTTCTGGGCGCGGGTCGGCGGCGGGTGGGTGCCGCTCGGCAAGCTGATCCTCGGCGAGCCCCTCGACGACACCGCCGACGTCTCCTTCGACCCGGTCCTCCACCAGCTGCCCGGGCTCGACCAGTACCCGTGGGTGGTGCGGCTCCGTGAGCGCTCCTACCTGACCGCCCGGGCGGAGCGCGGTGACTGAGCCGCGAGGCCAGCGCGTCGGGGGGCGCGCGGCTCCCGGCCCGTGCACCACAATGGCGGCGTGACTGAGACGCGAGCGGTCCGCACCTGGCTCACCGACATGGACGGGGTGCTGGTCCGCGAGGAGGACCCGATCCCGGGGGCGACCGAGTTCATCGGCGCACTCAAGGAGCACGAGGTGCCGTTCCTCGTCCTGACCAACAACTCGATCTACACCCCGCGTGACCTGCGGGTGCGCCTGCTCCGCAGCGGCATCGACGTGCCGGAGCAGGCGATCTGGACCTCGGCGCTCGCGACGGCGCAGTTCCTCTCCGAGCAGCGCCCGGGCGGGTCGGCGTACGTCGTCGGCGAGGCCGGCCTGACCACCGCACTGCACGACGTCGGTTACGTGATGACCGAGCGCGACCCCGACTACGTCGTGCTCGGGGGAGACCCGGACCTACTCGTTCGAGTCGATCACCCGCGCGATCCGGCTGATCGACGCCGGCGCCCGGTTCATCGCCACCAACCCCGACGCCAGCGGCCCGAGCCCGCAGGGGATGCTCCCCCGCGACCGGCTCCGTGGCCGCGCTGATCAGCACCGCGACCGGTCGCAACCCGTACTTCATCGGCAAGCCGAACCCGCTGATGATGCGCAGCGCCCTCAACCGGATCGAGGCCCACTCCGAGACCACGGTGATGATCGGCGACCGGATGGACACCGACATCATCAGCGGCCTGGAGGCCGGGATGCGCACGATCCTGGTGTCGACCGGGTCGACCCGGCCCGACCACGTCGAGCGCTTCCCCTACCGGCCGACGATGGTGGTCAACTCGATCGCCGACGTGGTGCCGATGGTCACCGGCGCCTGAGAGCCCCCACTCGACGCTGCACGAGCCCCCACTCGACGGTGCGGAAGCACCTAATCGACGGTGGGACGGCGCGCCTCCGACGGCGCACGCCGCGGGCGCCGTAGAAAGAGGACGGCCCCGCGGAGTATGAGCCCGCGGGGCCTGCGCGTCTCTCCGGGCTCTCAGCCGCCGACGTAGTCGTCGATCTCGTCCAGCAGCCGCCGGCGCACCTCGTCGGGCGCCCACGACGCGCGCACCGCCGCGCGAGCCAGCTCGGCGGTGCCGGCCTCGTCGAGGTCGAGCAGGTCGGCGGCGACCTCGTACTCCCGGTTGAGCGTCGTGCCGAACATCGGCGGGTCGTCGGAGTTGATGGTGACGGTCACCCCGGCCTCGACGAACCGCGGGAGCGGGTGCTCGGCCAGCGAGGGCACCGCACGGGTCGCCACGTTGGACGACGGGCACACCTCGAGCGGGATGCCGGTCTCGGCGAGGTGGGCGAGCAGCTGGGGGTCCTGCGCCGACGACGTGCCGTGGCCGATCCGCTCGGCGCCGAGGTCGCGCAGCGCCGACCACACCGTCTCCGGGCCGGTGGTCTCCCCCGCGTGCGGCACCGACCGCAGCCCCGCCGCGCGGGCCTGGTCGAAGACCGGCTTGAATTGCAGGGCGCGGCACGCCGACCTCCGGGCCGCCGAGACCGAACGCGACCAGCCCGTCGGGCGCGTGGTCGAGCGCGAAGCCCAGGGTCGCGTCGGCGGCCGGCAGACCGAACTCGCCGGGGATGTCGTAGATCCACCGCAGCACGAGCCCGAAGTCCCGCTCGGCCGCCCGTCGCGCGTCCTCGATCGCCTCGGAGTAGGCCTCGATCGGCATCCCGCGGTCGGGGTCGTCCGGCAGCACCGAGGTGTACGGCGTGCACGTCAGCTCGGCGTAGCGCACCGACTGCGCCTCGGCGAGCTCGCGAGCCACCTCGTAGGTGAGGTAGCGGATGTCCTCGGGCGTGCGGATCAGGTCGACGACGGCGAGGTAGACCTCGATGAAGTGCGCGAAGTCGCGGAACGCGAAGAACTCGCGCAGCTCGTCGAGGTCGGACGGCACGGTGCCGGGGTGCCGGGCGGCCAGCTCGCTCACCATCCGCGGTGACGCCGAGCCGACGTGGTGGACGTGGAGCTCGGCCTTAGGCAGCCCCCGCGACGAACCCGTCGCGCAGCCGGCTCACTCGACGGCCTCGATGATCTGGTCGGCGAGGTCGTCGATCGAGGAGTAGTCGGAGACCTGCTCACCGTCGATGATCACGGTCGGCGTTCCCTGGACGTTGGCGTCGGCCGCGGCCCGGGTGGCGTCCTCGACCCACTCCTCCTGCTCGAGGTTCTCGATCCCGGCCCGGACGGCGCTCTCCTCGGCGCCGGCCTCGACGGCCCACTCGACCAGCTGGTCGTCGGTCGGGTAGTCGCTGCCCTCGGCCGGCTGGTTGGCGAAGAGGATGTCGTGGAAGCGCTTCGCCTCCTCGGGACCGACCTCCTCCAGCACCACGGCGAAGGCGTTGGCGGCGCGGATCGGGTAGTCCCCGAACCGCCCGCTCAGCAGGTCGAACGGGCGGTACTCGACGTAGACCTTCCCGTCCGCCGCGAGCTCCTCGAGGTCGTCGGCCGTCGCCCGCTCGAGGTCGCCGCAGAACGGGCAGAGGAAGTCCTCGTAGATCACGACCTCGTGGTCGGCCTCCGGGTCGCCGATCGTGACGCCGTACGGGCTGCCGGCGGAGCCGGCCTCGACCTTGTCCCGGTTGAACACGGTCGCGATAACCACGACGGCCGCAATCAGCACGAGCACGGCGACGACGCCGCCGATCATGAGGAGCCGGCGCCGCTGCTCGGCCTTCGCCTGCGCGGCGCGGAGCTCGGCGGCCCTGGCCGCACGTGCGTTGGCCTTGGCCTTGGACTTCGACATCTCTCAGCTTCTCCGCTCGATGGGCTCGATGGGCTCGATCAGCCCGGTGGGATCGGTGGGCTCGGTGTGGTCCGGGCGGTCCCGCTCCGGGTCGTCGGTCCGCTCCGGGAAGAGCACGTTGTCGACCGCCAGCCGCGTGCGCCGCAGCACGGCGACGTAGAGCGAGGCGGCCAGGAGGGCCGCGTCGCGCGCGATCTCCCAGGGGTAGGACGAGGAGGCCCCCCTCCTCCGCCCCGCCGCCGCCGAAGCAGCCGCAGTCGATCTCCATGCCGCGCGCCCACACCGAGGCGATCCCGACGATGAACGCGACGTAGAGCAGCGCCGACACGACCGCGGCGCCGCGCGTGAAGGCGCCGACGACCAGGGCGAGACCGACGACGATCTCGACGGCCGGCAGGGCCACGCCGACCGGCTCGACCAGCGAGCCGGGCAACAGCTCGTAGGCGCGGACGGCGGCGATGCTGCCCGCGGGGTCGGTGACCTTGAGCGCACCGGCCACCAGCCAGACGCCCCCGGCGACCAACCGGGCGACCAGGCCCAGCCACCCGTGCACACCGTGACCCATGATCGCCGAGCCTAGGACACCGGCCTGAACCGCTCCTGAGAGACGGGGGGCGCCACGGGCTAGGGTGCAACCCGTGAACGAGCGACTCGTGTGGATCGACTGCGAGATGACCGGTCTCGACCTGCGCACCGACGCGCTTGTCGAGGTCGCCGCGCTCGTGACCGACTTCGACCTCAACGTGCTCGGAGACGGCGTCGACATCATCGTCAAGCCCCCGGCCGAGGCGCTCGACCAGATGATCGACTTCGTCCGCAACATGCACGAGACCTCCGGGCTGCTCGACCAGCTCGCGACCGGCTCCTCCCTCGCCGAGGCCGAGGAGCAGGTGATGGCCTACATCGCCGAGCACTGCCCCCCGGAGAGCCGGCCGCCGCTGGCGGGCAACTCCGTCGCGACCGACCGGGGGTTCCTCGCGCGCGACATGCCGCGGCTCGACGCGTTCCTCCACTACCGGATCGTCGACGTCAGCTCGATCAAGGAGCTGGCGCGGCGCTGGTACCCGCGGGCCTACTACGGCGCACCCACCAAGCGCGGCAACCACCGGGCGCTGGCCGACATCCAGGAGAGCATCGAGGAGCTGCGCTACTACCGCGACACGATCTTCGTGCCGCTCCCGGGTCCCGACAAGGTCGCCGCCAAGGTCGCGGCCGAGCGGCACGGCGGCTCGATCACCGGCCTGGGCCTCCCGGTGGACGACACCGATTCTGCCGCCGGGCACTGAGGGCACTACACTCGTCCCGGCCCGGACGCCGGTGGCGGACCGGAGCCGATGGTGGGTGTAGCTCAGCTGGTAGAGCACCTGGTTGTGGTCCAGGTGGTCGCGGGTTCAAGTCCCGTCACTCACCCTGTCCGGGAGCCGGACCCCGCTGGGGTCCGGCTCCCGTCGTTGTTGGCTTCAGCCATGGCGGTCGACCGTTTCTCTGACTAGAGTCAGAGATCGTGAGCTCGACGACGGCGGTCCTGCGCCGCTTCAACCGCACGTTCACCCAGCGGATCGGTGTCCTCGACGAGTCGTTCCTCGGCACCGGGCGGCCGCTCGCCGTGAGCCGGCTGCTCTTCGAGGTCGGTGCCGCCGACGGGTCCACGGTGCGCGACCTGCGCGAGCGGCTCGACCTCGACAGCGGGCACCTGTCGCGGATGCTGCGGCGGCTGGAGCGGGACGGGCTGGTGACGACCTCCCCCGATCCTCGCGACCAGCGGCGACGCGTGGTCCGGCTGACCGACGCCGGCCGCGACGCCCGCCAGGAGCTCGACGACCGGTCGGAGGAGCTGGCCGCGCGCCTGGTCACGCCGCTGACAGCCCGCCAGCGCGACCGCCTCGCCGACGCGCTCGCCACCGCCGACCTCCTGGTGCGCGCGGCGACCGTGCGGCTGCGGGAGGTCGGCCCCGACGACCCTGCCGCGCAGGAGGCGACCGCCCGCTACTTCTCCGAGCTCGACCGACGCTTCCCCACCGGCTTCGACCCGGGCGGACCGGACGCGCCCGAGCCGGGCGCGACGTACGTCGTGGCCACCTCCGACGGCGAACCGGTCGCCTACGGCGGCATCCGTCCCCTTCCCCACCTCGACGCCGGCGCCGGGGCCGGGCGCACGGCGGAGATCAAGCGGATGTGGGTGCACCCGGGCTGGCGTGGCGCCGGGCTGGGATCGCGGATGCTGCGCCACCTCGAGAGCACCGCCGGCGGCCGCGGCTTCACGCGGGTCGTGCTCGACACCAACGGCACGCTGCTCGAGGCGATCGCGATGTACGAGCGGGCGGGCTACACACGGATCGAGCGCTACAACGACAACCCCTACGCCGAGGCGTTCTTCGCCAAGGACCTGGGGTCGTCAGGTGGATCGTCAGGGTGAGGGTGGTCCAGGGGTCACCCTCACCCTGACGACCTCACCAGGAGGTCCCAGTCGGTGACGATCGCGACCAGCTCGGCGGCCGCCCACAGCGGCAGCTGGTCGTGGTGGTGGGGATCGTCCGGCAGGCCGCTCGCCCCGGTCGGAACCACCCAGCCGCCGGCGGTGCGGTCGGCGAGGTCCCAGACGTAGCGGGCGACGGAGCCGCGGCTGCACTCGTCGGTGATCGCCGGGTACGACGCGCAGCAGCGCACGCAGTCGGAGTCGCCGGAGAGCCCGACCCGCGGCAGGTCGTCGCCGTCGTAGCCGGTGAGCAGCCCCAGGCCGTGCACCGGGTCGAGCACATGCGTCTCGCCCCAGGTCGCGTGGACCGGCCGGTCGTCGACCTCGGCCAGGGCGGCCTCGGCGTGCGCGACCACGTCGATCCCGAACGGCTTGCCGCCGGCCAGTGCCTCGTTGGCGAGCCGCGGCAGCGCGATCCCGATCCGGTAGGTCGCGTCGAGCCACGGCGCGAACACCGCCTCGTGCCGGTGCCGCTCGGGCGGGTCGTGCAGCGGTGCGAACACCGGCTCGCCGGCGATCCTGGCGACGAGCGCGGTGCGGAACGCGGCGTACCGCGCGGCCTGCGGCGACCCCGCGTCCATCACGCCGTCGAAGTCGTCGAAGGCGCCCGGCACGAGCGCCGCCACCACCGGCACCGTCGCGAGCCAGGCATCGTCGTGCATCGCCCGGAAGTCGGCGCCGGTCAGGCCGGTGCGTCCGTCGAGCAGGGCGTGCAGCCGGTCGGCGCGGTACGGGGCGGCGAAGACGGTGCCGACCGCGTCGCTCTCGGGGCCGCGCCACTCGTTCGCCGTCACCACCTGCCCGTCCGGCCCGGCGTCTGCGCGGCGGGGGTCGTCGAGCCAGCCGGTCCAGGCGCCGGTGGCGGAGCGGACCGGCACCCGCCCGGCGATCCGGTAGCGCACGGTCCCCGCCCGGTCGGCGATGACCGCGTTGTTCACCGGCTCGACCCACAGGTCGAGCGCCCGGTCGACGTCGTCGACGCTCCGCGCCCGCAGCAGCGGCAGCAGCGCGTCGAACCCCAGGTCACCGAGCTCCCACGAGGTCGTGCGCACGGCGAGCCCGTCCTCGAAGACCAGGCCACGCTCGGTCTCGACGACCTCGAGCTCGACCGGCGCCCCCGCCGAGCACGCTGACCTGCTCGGTCCGCGCCGACAGCACGTCGCGCGGCGGCACCGCCTCCTCGCTCACGTCCTGGTAGTCGGCGCAGGCGTTGGTGATCGCCCACGCCACCTCGCCGGCGTGCGCGAAGTGCTGCACGCCGGGGACGCCGACGAACGTGAAGCCGACGACGTCGAAGGAGTCGTCCGGGTCCTCGCACGCGAGTCGCACCTGCTGGTAGACGCCGGGCTGCTCGATGACCCGGTGCGGGTCGCCGCCGATCAGCGGCAGGCCGGTGGCCGTGCGCCCCCCGCCCACGGCCCACGCGTTGCTGCCCGAGGCCGTCGGGTGCTGGTGCGACAGCAGCCGGGCGTCCGCACCGAGCACGTCGTCGACCAGGCGCTTCCAGAGCGCTCCGCCGAGGTTGGCGAACAGCAGGTGCTGGGCCAGGAAGGTCGCCAGCGGCGTCCACGGCTCCCACTCCCCCGGCCGCTCGAGCCCGGCCGAGCGGCGCAGCTCCACCAGCTCCGGCACCGACGCGGGGTCGAGCTCGCGGAGCGCCTCGTTGACGCCGTCGGCGTACGCCGTCACGAGCGCCTGCGTCTCCGGCGTGCACGTCTCGAACGCCCGACGCGCGGTCTCGACCGTGCGCATCCGCCGCGAGAAGCGGTCCCACGACAGACCGGCCTCGCCGGCCACCTCCGCGGTGGTGCCGGTCGCCCGGCGGCGGAGCCACTCGACCTGCCAGGCGCGGTCGAGGACGGTGACCCGTCCCTGCGCCCTCGCCAGGCCCTGCACCGAGTCCGCCCGCAGGTGCGGGACGCCGTACGCGTCGCGGTAGAGCCGGGCCACGACGCAGGAGGCTACCGGGCAGGGCGGCGACGGCTCGCTGGACTAGGGTCGCAAGGTGACCACTCGCTCCTCGTACGACGTCGTCGTCGTCGGCGCCGGGCACAACGGCCTCACCGCCGCGGCCTACCTGGCGCGGGCCGGGTTGTCGGTCCTGGTCCTCGAGCGGCTCGACCACGTCGGCGGGGCCGCCGTGAGTGCTCCCGCCTTCCACGGCCGGCCCACGCGGCTGTCGCGCTACTCCTACCTGGTCTCGCTCCTGCCCGACCAGGTCGTGACCGACCTCGGGCTGGACATCTCGCTCGTCTCGCGCCCGACTGCCTCCTACACACCAGTGGTCCGCGACGGCCGCCACGGCGGCCTGCTGGTGGAGCGGGAGGAGGGCGAGGCGACGCGGCGCTCCTTCGCCGAGCTCACCGGATCCGACCGGGAGTACGACGCCTGGCGGGCGTTCTACGCCGACGTCGCGCGGCTGGGCTGGGTCGTGGCCCCCACGCTGCTCGAGCCGCTGCCGCGCGAGCGCGAGGTGCAGGCGCAGGTCGACCCGGTCACCTGGCGCGACGTCGTCGTGCAGCCCCTCGGCGAGGCGATCGAGCGCCGGTTCACCGACGACACCGTGCGCGGCGTCGTCGCGACCGACGCGCTGATCGGCACCTTCGCGTCGCTGCACGACCCTTCCCTCGTGCAGAACCGGTGCTTCCTCTACCACCTGGTCGGCAACGGCACCGGGGAGTGGCGGGTGCCCGTCGGCGGGATGGGCGCGGTCACCGAGGCCCTGGCGCGCGCCGCGACCGAGGCGGGCGCCGAGGTGGTCACCGGCGCCGGCGTCAGCCGGATCGTGCCCGGCGCGGGCGGGGCCGCCGACGCGGGCGCCGAGGTGCGCTGGCACGACGGTGCTGCCGAGCACGGCGTCACGGCCGGCGTCGTGCTCGCCAATGTCGCGCCGTGGGTGCTGCGGATCCTGCTCGGCGAGCCGCAGGACGACGCCACCAAGCCGCAGGGCGCCCAGCTCAAGGTCAACCTCCTGCTCGACCGGCTGCCCCGGCTGCGCTCCGGGGTCGACCCCGAGGTGGCCTTCGCCGGCACCCTGCACCTGGCGGAGGGTTACGGCGAGCTGCTGGCCGCCTACGGCGCGGCCGCCTCCGGCCGGCTCCCCGACCCGCTCCCCGGCGAGGTCTACTGCCACTCCCTCACCGACCCCTCGATCCTCGGGGACGTGCCGCCCGGCACCCACACCCTGACCTACTTCGGCCTGCACACCCCGGCGTCGCTGTTCGACGCCGACCCGGAGGCAGCCAAGGCGGAGGCCGTGCGGCGCGCGATCGCCTCCTTGGACGAGCACCTCGTCGACCCGATCGAGTCGTGCGTGGCCCGCGACGCCGCCGACGAGCCCTGCATCGAGGCGAAGATCCCGCAGGACGTGGAGCGCGACCTCGCCATGCCCGGGGGCCACATCTTCCACGGCGACCTCGACTGGCCGTGGGCGCCGAACCGGGCCCGGCTCGAGACCCCGGCCGAGCGCTGGGGCGTCCACACCGGCCACCCGTCGGTGCTGCTCTGCGGCTCCGGGGCACGCCGCGGCGGTGCCGTCTCCGGCATCGGCGGCCACAACGCGGCCCGGGCGGTGCTGGAGAGCCGTTAGCGCGCCCCGCGATTTCCTCCTCGCCACCGGCCGCTGCTAACATCGATGTCGCTTCGGTGCGCGGCGAGCGCAGCCGGACAACGGGCGCCATTAGCTCAATTGGCAGAGCAGCTGACTCTTAATCAGCGGGTTCGGGGTTCGAGTCCCTGATGGCGTACGGAAAGGCCCTGGACCAGCGCGAGACGCCGGTCCGGGGCCTTCGTCGTCGTTGAGTGGGTACCTCTCCACCACTGGACCGGGAGGAGGCATGGACCGCGACGACAGCGTCGAGCGCAGCGAGATCGTGTGCACCCTGCACGACCTCCTGCTGCGCGCGGACCGGCTCGAGGAGGTGCTCGCCGGGGTCGCCGTCCTGGCCGGCAAGCTGGTCGCCGAGCCGTGCGTCGCCGCGGTCACCGTCGAGGTGTCCGGCCGGCCGCTCACCGTCTCGAGCGCCGACGGGCCGGTGCCGTGGACGCCGTCGTGGACCGTGCCGCTGTCGGCGGCCGGCGTGGACGGCCGGCTCGACGTCTACGCCGACGACGCCCAGCGGCCGCTGGAGCCGGCGTACACCCGGGCGATGGAGTCGTACGCCGCCCTCGCGGCGCCCGTCGTCGCGCTGGCCGTGCGGGAAGCCGAGCTGCGCCGGCTCAACGACCAGCTGACCGCCGCGCTGTCGTCGCGGACGGTGATCGACCAGGCGATCGGCGTGCTGATGGCACAGCAGCGTTGCGGGGCGCACCAGGCGTTCGACCTGCTCCGGCAGCACTCGCAGAACACCAACCGCAAGCTGCGCGAGGTGGCGACGGACATCGTGGCCCGCACCGCGGGGGAACGGCCGGACGACCGACGGTCTTGACATCGCCTTTACCTTGAGGGTGGTTGGGAGATCAGCCGGCGGCGATCAGCCGCAACCGAGCTCAACGAGGAGCTCCCCATGGCACCGACGACCTCGTCCCTGCTTCCTCTCCACGAGCGCTCGCGCCGGCGTGCGATGGCCAACCGGGTGGTCATCGAGCAGGCCAAGGGCATCCTGATCCTGCGCTACCGGATCGGTCCGGACCACGCCTTCGACGTGCTGCGCCTCTGGGCCTCCGAGACCGGTCACTCCCTGTTCGCGGTCGCCAAGACCCTGGTCGACGCGGCCTCGGGCGACCCGGACGCCGTCACGTGGGACAGCGCGCTGCGCGCGCGCATCGAGCTGGCCCTCGACGCCTCCTCGCCGCCGGTCGGCCCGCGGGGCCCGGGCCCCCGGCTCAAGAGCGTGCGATGAGCGTGCACGACGAGGCACCGCCGCAGCCGACCGGCCCGGAGGACCAGCAGCCCTACGAGCTGAGCGGCGGCCTCGACATCAGGATCCGCTACAGCCCGTCGCTGCCGCTCGTCCGGCTGGCGGGCGACCTCGACAGCCACACCGTGCACAGCCTCCACGACGCGCTCGGGGCGGTCGCGGACGCCGACTGCCCGGCGACGATGGTGCTGCTCGACCTGGGCGCCCTCACGTTCTGCGACGTCAGCGGGCTGCAGGGCATCGAGGACGCCGCGACCCGCCTGGCGACGGCGGGCAAGGACCTCGTGCTCTACGCGACGCCGCCGCGGGTCGCCAGCCTGATCGAGATGACCGGTGTCGCCAGGCGGCTGCTCCGCCGCTGACGCCTCCTCACCTCCTCCGGACGAGATCCGACCACGGATCGGTCGCGGACCCTGGACTTTCGCCGGGATCCGTGCAGACTTGACCTGCGCCCGCTGGTGACCCGAGACGCCCGCGGGCGCTCTCACGTCTCTGCGCCCCTCACCGGCTGCCCTCACCGGGGGAGCGACTATCCTCGCCGGCGAGGAGGCGACGTGGGAGAGTCCGGAGTGGATCAGGTGGTGCGCCGACCGCGACGCCTGGCTGTGGACGGGCGGGCTGATGCTCGCCCTCATCGCCGCCGCGGCCGTCGTCGCCGCGGTCGTGATCGGTCGTCGCTGACAGCCCGCGACGAGCGGCACCCGGCGGTTCCCGATACGAGTTCCGCCGAAACCCTGGACAACGGCGCCTGAGCGTGCATACTTCTGTCAGCGCCCGCAGGTGACCCGAGACGCCTGCGGGCGCATCCATGTCCTGAGGCGGTCACCGGCGGACCCGCCGATCGGCCGCGGTGGCGGCTGGCGGCTACGACACCTGCTGGTGGTCGACCGGCACCAGCCCGTGGTGCACGAGGTCGTCGACGAGACCGTCGACGTCGACGACGCCGACCACCTGGAGGACCTCGCGCACGGCGGGGTCGAGGAACAGCACGGCGTCCATCAGGCCCGAGTCGCCGGCGCGCAGGATCTGCACGATCTCGTCCTGGTCCGCCCCGTCGCAGGCGGCGTCGGCCGCCACCAACAGGTTGAGCACCCCGGTGCGCTCGTAGCCGGGCCTGGCGACGGCGTCCGCCAGACCGCGGTCGACGCCGACCACCTTGCACGCCACACCCGCGAGCGCGATGTCCACCAGCGACGCCGCGACCAGCTCGTCCGACGGCCGCTGACCCGCCCGGCCGCCGACGCGCAGCTTGGCGCCGAGGCCGGTGCCGGCGAGCTCCTTGACCAGGGAGCGGCTGCGCCAGTCGTACGGAAGCGCGACGTGGGTCCTGGCCGGCCGGCCGGCGAAGGTCAGGGCCGGCACCACGGAGCCGGGCTCGACACCGTCGGGAAGCGCCACGTCGAGCGCCTCGAGCCGCACCGCGGCGATGTCCGCGACGGCGGCGACCGCGGCCTCGGCCGCGGCCGGCTCGGCGACCCGGAGGGTGATGGCCACCGAACCGGGCGCGTCCTCCTTCGTCATCGCCGCGACCTCGTCGAGCGCACCTGCCGGCACGACGAGCGACCCGATCATGGCGCGGAACGGGGCGCCGCGGTCGCGCTCGTGCTGGGACAACGCGTCCGCGACGGGCACCCCGCCGGACGACACCGAGTCGTCGTCGAAGAGCCGCTGGAACAGGTGGGGGTCACGCTCACCCACCTAGTTTCCTGTGACATCGAGTGACGGAAAAGCGCAGAAACCCGCGCTGCCTCCACGGGTTTGGTGCAGAAGGCAGCGCTCGACGTACGGCTCAGCGCACGAATCCCGCCGGGTGCTCCTCGAGCGTGGTGGCGTGGGTCACGAAGGTGCGGGCGGCCCGGTTGAGCATCGAGTCCCGGGCCGCTGCCAGCAGCACCGCCACCGGCTCGACCCGCGGCTCGGCGACCTCCACCGAGACGATCTCCAGGCCCTCGTACGACGTGGTGTTGCGCGGGCGCTGGATCTGCATGGTCCAGCCGAACCCGCGGGCGACGAGCGAGCGGGCGGTCTCGTAGCTGCGCACGCGGTAGCGGATGACCGGCTCGAAGCCGGCGTCGGCGCAGCGCGCGAGGATCCACTCGTCCGACGGCGGCGCCTGGATCAGGACCAGCGGCTCCTCCTTGAGCTCGGTGAGACGGATCGGCCGGCCACCGGCCAGCCGGTGTCCGGCCGGCAGCGTCACGGTCGGCGTCCAGCGGGTGACCGGCACCGAGCGGAGCGCCGGGCTGATGTGGACGTCGTACATCAGCGCCAGGTCGAGCCGGCCGTCCTCGAGCGCCGCCGTCAGCTGGTCCTGGGTGGACTCGGAGATCTCGATGTCGACCTCGGGGTGCGTGTCCAGGAACGTGGAGACCAGGCCCGGCAGCACGGAGGGCCCCAGCGAGAGATAGCTGCCGAGCCGGATCGTGCCGGTGAGGCCGCGCCTGACGCCCTCGCCGCGGGCGTCGGCGGCCAGCTCGGAGGCCTGGTGCAGCAGGGCGCGCGCCCGCGCCAGCACCTGCTCGCCCGTCGGCGTCAGCCGGGCCCCCTTGGCCCGCTGCCGGTGGACCAGGTCCGCCCGCAGGGCCCGCTCGAGCTCGGTGATCGCCGCCGAGACGGCGGACGGCGACACGTGCATCCGCTCCGCCGCAGCGGAGATGGTGCCCGCCTCCGCCACTGCCACGAACACCGCGAGCTGGTTCATCGTGAACGCGGGCACGTCCACCGCCTTCGCCATCGGCTCAACCTAGCGGGACCTCGTCGCCTGGTCACCGAGGAGCCGGCCACCCGTCCCGGATCTGGTCAGGCCGTCATCGCCTCGGAGCCGGGCAGGGCCACGGCCGGCGTGGCCCCGTCGCACCCGTAGGGCCAGAGGTCGGCCGCGTGCGGCAGCGCCTCCTGCGCCGTGAGCCGCAACGTCCGGCCGTAGTGGACGCGGAAGGCCCGTCGGGCGCCCGCGGCCACCAGCCAGAGGTACGGCGCCCGCGTCGCCCACAGCCGGTGGGCGAGCCGGTGCGCGTCGCCGTCGCGCGTCGCGCACGAGCGGGCGCCGGGGTCGCCCTCGAACGTCTGCACCAACGCCTCCAGCTTGGCCAGCTGGAGCGGCTCGGCCTTCGCCTCCCCCAGCACCAGCACCCGGCCGTCGTCGTCGACCGCCGCCAGGTCGAGCCGCAGCTCGGACTCCGGTGTCTCGAACCGGAGGGCGCCCGGCGGGAAGCCGGCGCCGAGGAGGTCGACGTACGCCGCCAGCTGCGGCAGGCGCTCCCAGCACAGGTGGGCCGGGTCGCCCTCGACCAGCCGGGCCGTGCCCTGCCGCGGGTCGAGCGTGCGCACCCGGTTGCCGTCCTCGACGGTCAGGACCCCTGCGGCGAAGCCGCTCTCGACGCTGCGGGCATCGCTCTCGACGAGGCGCACCGCGCGGTTGCGGTCGGAGATCGGCGCCAGCTCCCGGCCCGTGCGGGCGGCGCCTCCCTGCAGGCGCCCCAGGTAGGCCTCCACGTAGCTGCTCAACTCGGCCCTCTCCTCCTCGGTGTTCGTCCACCCCAACGGCCATGGGACCCCAGAGCTGAGGCGACCGGGCGGATCCGGCCCGATCGGGGCCGGGCGGGCGGCGGGCCTAGTCCGAACGGGCCATCCGGATCGACCGGGACGGCGTTTGTGGCGACGAGGTCCGTGTGCGTCACCGGCTCCCCGCCCCAGCTGTGCCGGCGACGGGTCTGGTGCGGTGTCGGCGGCCGGTGGCAGGGTGCGGGGATGGACTTCATCGGCCAGGACCTCCGCGGCTCGCGCTTCATCCGGTCCGACCTCGCCGGAGCGGTGATGCGCGGCGTCAAGGTGGCGGGGCTCGACATCGACTCCCACGACCTGCCCTACGCACCGCTGGTCGTCAACGGGGTCGACGTGGTGCCCTACGTCGAGGCCGAGCTCGACCGGCTCTTCCCGGGACGCGGGCTCCGGTCGGCCTCCGACCCGGCCGGTCTCCGCTCGGCGTGGTCGGCCGTCGAGACCGCCTGGGCCGCGGCCGTCGAGACGGCCCGGGGCCGGGAGGACGTGTCGGTCGACGGCGAGTGGACGTTCTCCCAGACGCTGCGGCACCTGGTGCTCGCCACCAACGCCTGGCTGCACGGGGCGGTCCTCCGCCAGGAGCAGCCGTTCCACCCGATCGGCCAGCCGTTCGCGGAGTACGCCGAGGAGGGCTTCGACACCTCGATCTTCCGCGAGCCCGCGTCCTACGACGAGGTGCTCGCGGTGCGCGCAGACCACCAGGCGATGGTCCGCGACTTCCTCGCGGACGTCACCCCGGAGACGCTCGCCGAGCGCCGTCCCGACCCGTGGGCCCCCGAGGACGAGGTCACCGTGCTCGACTGCCTGCAGGTGATCCTCGACGAGGAGTGGGACCACCTGCGCTACGCCCTCCGCGACCTCGAGAAGGTGTGACGCACCCGTCCCGGCGGGGGCCGGTCAGCCCCGTCAGTCCTCTCCCGCGGCCGCGGCCACCGCGGTCGACCACTTGCCGAACTTGTTGCGGATGGTCGGGCCGCTGGGGGCGTCGCGGGTGGTCTGGGCCCAGGCGACGTAGGCGCTGTAGGAGCTGCCGGCGGTCGGGTGGGCGAGGAAGCGCCGCAGCCACTCGAGGAGCTCGGCCTCCGTCCAGTTCGGACGCCGGGCGCTCGCCCGGTTGGCCGGCAGGCCGGCGGCCTGCAGAGCGGCGCGCCAGGTGCCGTAGCGGCGGATGACCGCGAACCCGCTCGGGCCGTCGAACGCGACCCGGAGCTCGTCGTACCGCACCTGCGTCATCGGGCGGCTGACCCCGTCGACCTCGGCCGCCCGGCGCAGGGCTCGGAGCAGCTGCTCGTCGGTGTACTTCTGTGCGGGGGCCACGGGAGCGATGTCTACCACTGCTGTGGTCGGGGCGGTCCGGCACATCTCACCGTGCGAGGGGGTGATCGGCCAGGAGGGCCGGGTCGGCAGCCGTCCTCCACAGGGCTCGGCACGTCGGTCCGCGCGTGTCGGAGGCTCGGGGCAGACTCGTCCTCGACACCACCCGGAAGGATCCCATGACCGCCGACCCCGACAAGGCCGCCGTCTACGCCGCCGAGGACCAGCTCGCCGCCTGGCTCGACTCGACCACGCCCGACCGCCCGTCGGTGACGGTCGACGGCGAGACCTACCAGCCCGGGCCGGACCTGCGGTTCACCGAGCCAACGGCCGCGCAGGCCTACGTCGACAAGGTCCTGGCCCTGCTGCGCTCGGAGGAGCGCGACTACGGCGGCCGCGAGCACGAGGCGGTCACCGTGCGCCCGCGGGCGGGCGCCCGGATGGCGACGTACGACCCCGTCGCCCGCACGATCGCGCTGCCGCCGTTCGAGGTCGGCGGGCAGTGGGCGCTGCGCGCCACAGTGGTGCTCCACGAGCTCACCCACCACCTCTCCGGCGAGGGCGACCACGGGCCCCGGTGGCGGGCGACGTTCCTGCGGCTGCTGGAGGACGTCGGGTCGCCGGTGACAGCGCAGCTGCTGCACGTGGCCTACGCCGCTCAGGGGCTGGAGGCGGTCGCCCACACCGTCGACGACGGCACCCTCGCCCGGCTCGCCAAGCTGCTCCCGCCAGGCCGAGCGTGCGAGCAACGAGCACGAGCGGGCGGCGTTCCTCGCCAAGGCGCAGTCGCTGGCGACCCGGCACTCGGTCGCCCTGGCGGTCGCCCGCGCCCACTCCGCCAAGGAGGAGGGCCGGGAGCAGCCGGTCGCCGAGCACTACCGGGTGGGTGAGCCGGGCCGGCGGGGGCTGGCGCGCTACGTGCGGCTGCTGCTCAACGTGGCCCACGCCAACGACGTGCGATGCACCATCAACCACGACTCGACCGGCGTCAACCTGCACGGGTTCCCGTCCGACATCGCGGTCACGAAGGCGCTCTACGAGTCGCTGCTGGTGCAGATGGTCGCCGACTGCGAGCACTACCTCAGCGCCGGTGCCCGCGACACCAAGACGGTGTGGGACGCCCGCCGCCGGCGGTACGTCGACAAGCCGGTCGCCACGATCACCGCCCGGCTGGCGTTCTACGAGGCCTACGCCTGGCGGGTCGGGGAGCGGCTCGACGAGGCGCGGCAGGCGGCGCTCACCGAGGCGGGTGCCGGCGCCGACCCGGCCGGGCCCGGGTCCACCGAGACCGCGCTCGCCCTGCGGCAGAAGGAGCTGGAGGTGCACGACTTCTTCGCCGAGGCGCTGCGCCGCAACAACGTCCGCGGCACCTGGACCGCCGACCGCCGCTCGTCGGTCAACGCGGCCCCCACGGCGGCGACCGCCGGGGTCCACGCCGCCGAGCGTGCCCCGCCTGTCCGACGAGAAGGCCCTCGACGAGGCGGGGTGACGCGGCTCAGCGGGCGCGGCCCATCCGGAACAGGCCCTTCACCATGCCGCGGGCGACGCTGCCCCCAGCTGAAGTGGTCGTGCCAGAGGACGATCCGCCCGTCGACGACGCGGAAGGTGCCGAACACCCAGAAGTCGATCTCGAGCGGCCCGAGCCTGAGGTAGTCGGTGCGCTGGGTCAGCACCACGTCCCCCTCCGCCGCCACGTGGTGGAAGTCGGCGCGAAACCCCAGCCGGTCGCGATTGAGACCCGACAGGACCCGGCGCACCATCCGGCCCCGCACCGTCGGGAGCGAGGTGTTGCGCCACACTGATCCGGTCGTCGGCCAGCTTCCACGCCTCCCCCACCGCCCGGTCCTCCAGCGCGGCGAAGAACGCACGGACGGTGGTCGCGGGGGTCGAGCTCCGGTGGCGCGGTCACCCGCTCGACGTTAGCCGGGGCGGGCGAGGAGGACGGAGGACCGGGGCGCGGAGCAGCGGGGACGGAGGACCGGCGGACGTCATACGTCCCGTGGGCGATCGCCCACGGGACGCATGACGTCCCCCGGCGGCCCAGCCCTTCCGTCAGCGGTGCACCGTGTGGTGGATCAGCAGCTCCTGGCGAGCTCGACACCGGCGACGTCGAGCTCGGGCGGGTCGACGACGAAGGCGTCGGGGCCGGCGGCGAGGAGGAGCATGCCGACGCGGCGCTCGAGGGGGGGGAGGAGGTCGAGGGCGAGCTTGACGCTCTCCTCGTCGGCCTCCAGGACGGCCACCCGCTCGGCGTACTGTCGGCCGCCCACCGGCCGGCGTGCGGCAGCACCACCTCGACCCGGGTGGTCGCGCGCTGCGCGTCGAGCAGCGTCGCGAGGTCCGCGGGCGGCTCGAAGGTGTCCTCGAGCCGCTCGACCTCGCGGATGTTGGACAGCAGGGAACGTCCGCAGGTTGCCGCCGGAGTCGGGCGGACCGGCGTCGAGCTCCCAGCCGCGGCGGGTCTGCACCAGGCGGTAGGGGTGGACGACCCGGGTGGAGACGCCGTGGTCCCACGAGCGCGAGTAACGATCCGCACGGCGTGCCGCCGCTTCGCCGCCTCCTGGAGCGGCTTGAGCGGCCGGTTCCAGGCCGCGACCTCGGGGGCTGGCCGGCGGGCGCGCCCACCATCGTCTCGGTCAGCACGTCGATCGCGCCCTCGAGGTCCTCGTCCGGCTCGATGTCGTAGAGCGCGAGGGCGGCGGCGTAGACCATGGCGAGCTCGGCGGCGTCGACGTACTCCACCCCGAGCTCCTCGGTCGGCCGGTCGCTGGAGATCCGCACCACCTCGGCCTCGTTGGGGTCGACGTCGTCGCCCTCGGGCCCGAGGAAGTCGAGCACGGGCGGTCGCCAGAGGCCGAGCATCGGGTCGCCGCCGAGCAGGTCGGCACTGAAGAACGCGAGCAGGTCCTCCCGCAGCTCCGCGGCGTCGACGCCGATCTCGTCGGCCAGCCGCGCCAGCGGCACCCCCGCGGGGGTGGGGGCGGCGAGGAGCTCGAAGACCCGCGGCAGCCGGGCGACCCGCTGGGCGTACCTCGGCGGCGTCACGACGCTCCTCCCCGGCGCTCCTCGAGCTCGGCGACGAGCTCGCGACGGACGTCCTCCGGCCCGACGAGCACGACCCGCCGGCCGAGCTCGTAGAGCCGGGCGCGAAGCGCGGCCCGGTGGGTGACCCGGTAGCGGAGCACGACGTCCTCGCCCGCCGGCTCCACGGCCGCCGGTGGCCCCAGCCAGCGGCGTACGTCGGGCTCGAAGTCGGTCGTGGTCCGCAGCGTCACGTCGACGGGCGGGTCGATCTCCCAGGTCATCGGGTGCAGCCCCGGGTGCCGGGCGGGGGCCACCCCGCCGGGCGGTCCCGGGGTCGTCGGCGGTGACGTCGCTCATCCGCGCCACCACGAAGGACTTCACGCGCTCCTCGGCGTCGCCGTCCTCGCGGCCCCGCAGGTACCAGGTGCCGTTCTGGGTCCGCACCGACTCCGGGTGCACGACCCGCGCGGTGCCCTTGTAGCCGAACCGCACCAGGCAGCCGAGCCGCACCGCCCGGAGCACGACGCCCAGGCTCGGGTCGCGGTCGGTGGTCGGCAGGCCGGCGTCGACGCCGTCGAGGTCGTCGCGCACGGTCGGGTCGCCCTCGAGCCCGAGGCGCTCCACGAGGTCGTCGCGGTCGGCCAGCAGCACCGCACGCTGCAACGCCCGTTGCTGGGGAGGGGGTGAGCCGCAGGCGCAGCCGGTTGTCGACGGTGCGCATCCGGTAGCGCGCGACGTCGCCGGGCTCGGCGATGTTGTCGATCTGCCAGCCCTGCGCGTTGAGCGAGCGGATGTCGCGCGCGAGCTGGTCGGCGGCGGCGCTCCCCTCGAACCCGGCGATCTCCGCGAGCCGGGGCCCGGTCTCCCCGACCGGCCCGCGGGCCGCGAGGGTGGCGGCGATCTTGACCAGCCGCTCCATCGGCCCGCGTTGGTCGCGCCCCCGGTCGCTTCGTCACGCTCCCCCTCCGTGCGCTCGTCTGGTCGGCCGGCGGCCCGGACCGCCGTCGTGCAGACCTTACGTCGCCGCCCAGGCGGGGCGCGGGTGGACCAGGGTTGACTTTTGGTAACCATCCGGTTACCAATGTCAGGTGGATCCCTTCGTGGCGCTCGGCGACCCGACCCGACGCGACCTGCTCCGCCGGCTGGCGGACGGGCCGGTGCGGGTGGTCGACCTCGCCGCGGAGCACGCGATCAGCCGGCCGGCGATCAGCAAGCACCTCCGGGTGCTGGCCGACGCGGGCCTGGTGAGCGCCGACGACCGCGGGCGGGAGCGCCACTACCGCCTGGAGCGCGCCGGCCTGACGCCGGTGCGCGCCCTGCTGGACGAGCTCGCCCCCGCGGCCGCGGTCCCGGAGCGGGTGCTCGACGGGCTCGACCTGGAGGTCCGGCGCACCGGGCGCGACCGGCGTACGAGCCATCGCGGGTCCGCGACGATCCAGCCCGAGGAGGAGACAGGATGACGACGCAGCAGCAGGTGCCCGGCGGGCGCCGTGAGGTCCGCGACGGCCGCGAGTGGGTGGTGCTCACCCGCACGTTCCACGCCCCCGTCGAGGACGTGTGGGCGGCGGTGACCGAGCCCGACCGGCTCGCCCGCTGGTTCGCGACGTGGGAGGGCGACCCGGCCTCCGGACAGGTGACCGTGCAGGTGCTCTTCGAGGGCGACGACGCGGCCCCGGAGGTGTTCGGCATCGACGAGTGCACGCCGCCGCGGCGGCTGGCGGTCGGAGCACGATGCCTGCCGAGGACGGGTCGCGTCTCGACTGGCACATCCACGTCGACCTCTCCGAGACCGGCGGCGTGACGACCCTGGTGTTCGCGCAGAGCCTGCCCCTCCTCGCGCTCGGCGAGAGCATGGGCCCCGGGTGGGAGTACTACCTCGACCGGCTGGTCGCCGTCGAGGGCGGAGCCGACCCGGCGACCGTCCGGTTCGACGACTACTACCCCGCCCAGGCGCCCTACTACCGCGACCTGTTCGCCGCCGGCTGAGGCCCGGTCGCCGGTGCCCCGGCACCGCCGCTGGGCACCGGCGACCGGGACTCAGCCGGCGCCGTGCCGGCCGGCGCCCGCGACGAACCGGGCGGCGCCGGCGGTCCCGCCCGGTCCGCCGTCGCGGAGCGACCGCATGCCGTGCCGCCACTCGACGGCGAGCGCGGCGTCGAGCTGCAGGCCCTCCTGCTCGTAGACCGCGAGCCGGTCCTCGCGGAGGCAGGTCTGCGGCAGCGCCGCCAGCTGCTCCGCGAGGGTCACTGCCTCGTCGAGGGCGGCGCCGGCGGCGCTGACCCGGTTGGCCAGGCCCATCCGCAGCGCCTCCTCGGCACCGACCTCCCGACCGGTGAGGACCAGGTCGAGCGCGTGCGACCGGCCGACCAGCCGCGGCAGCCGCACCGTGCCGCCGTCGATGAGCGGCACGCCCCAGCGCCGGCAGAACACCCCGAACGACGCCCCGGGGTCGACGACCCGGAGGTCGGCCCAGAGGGCCAGCTCGAGACCGCCGGCGACGGCGTACCCCTCCACCGCGGCGACCACCGGCTTCGACAGGAGCAGCCGGGTCGGCCCCATCGGCGCCGGCCCCTCGCCGGGCGCGACCAGGTCGAAGGCGCCGTCCGCGACCGCGGCCAGGTCGGCGCCCGCGCAGAAGACCCCGCCGGCGCCGTGGAGGACCGCGACCGACGCCGCGTCGTCGGCGTCGAACTCCCTCAAACGCCGCGCGCAGCGCCGCGGCGTGCTCGGCGTCGACGGCGTTGCGCTTCTCCGGCCGGTCGAGCGTGACGATCGTCACCGGTCCGCGGTGGTCCACGTGCACAGGCATGGGGCGAGGGGTAGAGGCGAGCCGGACCAGCGGGTCGGTGATGCGGGGACCGGTCCGGCCTGGGCATAAACTCACACGTCGCTTGGTTGCCGTCCACAACCAAACGGATGCCCGGAGAGGAACGCATGCTGAGTCGGAGCCGCAACGCGGTCACGTTCGCCGTGCTCGCGGTGTCGATCTGCTCGTTCACCCTCCTGCAGTCGCTGATCGTCCCGGTGCTCTCGACCATCGAGCGGGAGTACGAGACGGACCAGGCGACGGTGACCTGGGTGCTGACCGGCTACCTGCTGAGCGCGTCGATCGCCACGCCACTCCTCGGCCGGGTCGGCGACGTCGTCGGGAAGACCCGGATGCTCGCGGTGACCCTCGTCGCGCTGTCGGTGGGCTCGCTGATGGCGGCGCTCGCCCCGAGCATCGGCTGGCTGATCGTCGCCCGCGTGGTGCAGGGCGCCGGCGGCGGGTGATGCCGCTCGCGTTCGGGATCGTCCGCGACGAGTTCGGCGCACGGATGCACACCGCGCTCAGCGTGCTGGCCTCGCTGGCGGCGGTCGGGTTCGGCTTCGGCATCGTGCTCGCCGGCCCCATCGTCGACGTCTTCGGCTACCACGGGCTGTTCTGGGTCCCCCTCGTCGCCACCGTCGCGGCGGCGATCGCCACCGTGCTGTTCGTCCCGGAGTCGCCGGTGCGCACGCCCGGCCGGCTGCCGCTGCTGCCCGCCGTGCTGCTCGCCGGCTGGCTGGCCACGCTCCTGCTCGCCCTCAGCCAGGGCAACGAGTGGGGCTGGACGAGCGGCCGCGTGGGCACGCTGCTCGCGGTCGCGGTCGTGCTGGCGGTCGCCTGGGTGGTGGTCGAGCAGCGGGTGCCGGTGCCGATGATCGACATGCGGATGATGCGCCGTCGCGGGATGTGGTCGGCCAACGCGGTCGCCGCGTTCGTCGGCTTCGGGATGTTCGCGTCGTTCGGCTTCCTCCCCCAGTTCCTCCAGACGCCGTCCGAGGCGGGCTACGGGTTCGACGCGTCGATCAGCGAGTCCGGGTGGCTGCTGCTGCCGTCGGCGGTGATGAGCTTCCTCGTCGGGTTCGTGACCGCCGGACTGGTGCGGCGCTTCGGCGCCCGCGCCGTCATCGTCACCGGTGCCCTCCTCAACTCCGCCGCCTTCGCCTCGATCGCGATCTGGCACGACACCACCTGGCAGCTCTACGCCGCCACCACGCTGCAGGGGTTCGGATCCGGGTTGGTGTTCGCCAGCCTCGCGGGTGTCGTCGTCTCCGCCGTCCCGCCCTCGCAGACCGGCGTCGCCAGCGGCATGAACGCCAACATCCGCACCATCGGCGGCTCGCTCCCGGCTCCGCCGTGATGGCCGGCATCATCACCGCCCGCACCGGTGCCGCCGGACTGCCGGTCGAGCAGGGCTACACCATCGGGTTCGCCGTGCTGGCCGTCGCCCTGCTGTGCGCAGGCATCGCCGGCCTGGCGGTCCCGAACCTGCACACCCAGGACACCGGCGGCCGGCTCGCCGACGCCGACAACGCCGAGCTCGGCTACGTCGCCGCCGCCCCGGCGGACGTGCGCGGTCGCTGACACCGGCACCCGCCGCGTCGTACCGCCCCTCCTACCGCCCGGTCTACCGGCCGCGCAGCACGACCCGCCGCACGAGGTCGCGCCGGATCTGCGGCCCGGTCCAGGGGAACCGCACCCACTTCTCGCGCGAGAACAGCCGGGTCTGGTCCGACGACCACGGCGAGGCCGGGTCCTCGTACTGCCCGTAGGTGAGGATCGTCCGTGCGTCCACCCTGCCGTTGCGCAGGTAGGAGACCGCCTGGATGTGGGAGGAGCCGTAGCTGACCGGCTTGTAACGGTCAGTGTTGCCTGCCGGTCCGCGCGAGGCGACGGCGTTGGCGTTGCCGGCGAGGTCGCCGTCGCCACCGCCGATCGGGTACGACGGCGCGCCGCGGTCGCCGGCCACCTGGAGCGTCCCCCCAGGGCGCGTCGAACGGCACGCCCGCGTCGCGCACGTGCTGGATGGCGGCCTTCATCGCGTTCACGACCACGGCCGACGCCTTCAGTCCCCGCGGCGTGCGGAAGGGGTCCTTGGCCTCGAACGGCACCGACCAGAGGTTCGTCCCCGTGGGCGCCCGCTTCACGAACTCCTCGAAGAGGTGCGTGCCCACCGAGGTGGCGTCGGAGCGCCCGTCCCACGCCGCCAGCACCGCGCACGCCTCTGTCTCACCGGTCCGGCGGCAGACCTCGTCGAGCCGGCCGCCCTCCCGCATCACCTCCGCGGCCCGCACCCGGTTGGCGTGCTGGTGGGACCGGAGGGTCCGGGGCGTCTCCCGGCCGCGCCGCAGCCGGTCGACGACGTACTGCGCCACCATCCGGGTCCGCATCGTCCGGGTGCAGCGTTCGCAGCCGATGATCGAGGGGTAGCCCTCGAGCCGCACCCGGTCGTTGGGCGTCCAGTAGGAGTCGTTGGCGTTCATCACCCAGTCGCGCCGCACGACCGCCGGCAGCCGCTTCGGACCGAGGATGCCGGGCCGCTGGGCGTCGGCGTCGGCGCCCCAGCGGCAGAGGTTGCCGAGCGAGCCGTTGAGGCCGGGAAGCCCGGCGACCTGCTTGATGAGCAGCCCGATCACGGTCAGGCACCGGGCCGCCATCTGGTCGGTGACGTGCGGCACCACGCTGTGGTCGGCGTAGAGCACGTCGCCCCTGCGGTCGGCGGCGGTGGTGTTGACCCAGGGCATCCCGCCGCCGGCGTCCTGGCGGCGCAACAGGTCGCGGACGTCGCGCGCCCGGCCCATCGACAGGAACGTGTCGATGGTGCGCAGGTGCTCGCCGTTGGCGTCGCGGATCGCCCAGAAGCTGGTCGGCATCCAGCCCATGAACTGCGACGGGCTGTCGATGACGTAGCCGACGCCCGGCACCCGGTAGAGATCCTCCTCCACCGTCTCGACGGAGCCGTCGCGCCGCCGCACCTCCACCTCCACGACCCCGCCGCTCGGCCTGCTTCACGAGCCCGTCGACGGTGAGGTACGCCGTCCCCGGTGCCGGTGTGAGGAACTCGTAGGGCGTGAACCGGTAGGCCGTCGACACCGTGTGGCTCCATGCCACCTGCTTGTTCCAGCCGATGTTGACGACCGGCGAGCCGATGAGCGACGCGCCGGCGACGTCGTACTTGCCGGGGATGGTGAGGTGCTGCTGGGTGAACTTGTAGCGGCCCAGCCACGGGAAGTGCGGGTTGCCGAGCAGGAGGCCGCGGCGGGTGGAGCTCTTGGCGCGGCCGATCGCGGTGGCGTTGGAGCCGAAGTCGGTGTCGTGGCCGAGCGACTCCAGCAGCGCCTCGCGGTCGACGTGCTTCGCGTACTCCGCGACCTCGGCCTTGGTCCGTGGGAGCGGCAGGTCGATCCCGAGGTCCGGCAGCCCCGGGTCGTCGAGGGTCGGCGGGTCGGCCTCGACGATCTCGGTGACGAACTGCCCGGATGAGCCGATCAGGTTGGCAAGGTAGACGCCGTACCAGACGTCGAGCGGCGTCGCGTCCGCCCGCACCCAGGCCGCGTCCCGGCACGCCGGGTCGGTCACGTCGTTGTCGCGCAGCCAGCGGTTGATCCCTGCGACGTAGCCGCGCACCATCTGCTTCGCGCGCTTGCTCGGACCGGCCTTCGACCGCAGCAGCGCCTCGACGACCTTGCGGTCGCGCAGGTCGGTGACGAACGCGTCCATCTGCAGGTTCGTGGCGCCGGGCGTCACGCCGTCGGTGTAGCGGCCGTCCGGGCCGAGGTGGCGCGACCGCTCACCGCGCCCGGTCATCAGGATGTCGGCCAGGTTGCAGATCGAGGAGGCCGCGACCGAGTAGCCGCTGCCGTAGCCCAGCGAACCCCAGTCGTCGGCCACCACGTGCGGGATGCCGTGCTTCGTGACCCGCACGGTGGCGTCGTAGCGCGGTGCCCGCGCGGCCGCCTGCTGCGGGGCCGCGTCCGGCGTGGTGGCCCCGGCCCGGGCGGGCTGGCCGGGCTGCGCCAGCGCGGTGGCGGCCAGGAGGAGAGCGGCGGTCGGGAGCAGGAGGCGGCGTCGTCTCACACGCCTGTAACGCGTTCCGTCACGGGGCGTTACGGCGGTCGCCCGCGGTCCGTGACCTACAGGTAGAGCCCGGCCGCCTCGTCGGCGAGCCGCCCCGCGGCGACGGCGTGCACGTCGCGCTCGCGCATGACGACGTACAGCTCGCCCGAGACCTCCACCTCGGCCTTGTCCTGCGGGTCGTAGAGCACCCGGTCGCCGGACTCGACGGCTCGGGCGTGCGGGCCGACGGCGACGACCTTCGACCACACCAGCCGGCGCGCGCCCATCGCGGCGGTCGCCGGGATCACGATGCCACCCGCGGAGCGCCGCTCCCCCGCCTCTGCGTCCGACTCGCAGAGGATGCGGTCGTGGAGCATCTTGATCGGGGTCTTGGCCGACCCGTCGTTCATCGGGCCAGCTTGCGCAGGACGACGAAGAACGCCACCACGCCGACGACCCCACCGACGGTCTTGAGGATGTTGTCGGTGCGCGGCTCGCCGGTGGTGGGGTCGACGTAGTACGCCTTCACCTGGGCGACCTCGCGGCCGATGATCGTCTTGGGGTGCGAGCGGTAGAGGAGCTGGTCGATCGTGCCGGCGAGACGCTCGCGCGTCTCCTCGATCTCGCGCTCGATGTCGGAGGGCTGGTTGCTCACCGTGGCAGGCTACCAATGCCGTCGCAAACGAGCGCCCGCGGACCGCGGCCGCCGACCGGCCGGGCGGATCCGTCGACCACCTGCCGGGGCTCGCCGCCGTCACGGTTGAATGGGGTACGACGGACCACCGCGCTGCACGCGGCGTGCAGCGACCCGATCGTGTCAGGAGAACCCGTGACCGAACCGCACCGCCTCTCCGTCGGTGACCCGGCCCCCGACTTCACCCTCGCCGACGACACCGGCCAGGAGGTGAACCTCTACGCGCTCCTCGAGGAGCAGCAGCGCAAGGTGATCGTCTACTTCTACCCCGCCGCGATGACGCCGGGCTGCACCAAGCAGGCGTGCGACTTCACCGACTCCCTCGACTCGCTGCAGGGCTCGGGCTACACGGTGCTCGGCGTGTCGAAGGACGCGCCGTCCAAGCTGGCGAAGTTCCGCGAGCGCGACGGGCTCACGATCCCGTTGTTGTCGGACCCGCAGCTGAGCGCGCACGAGGCCTACGGTGCCTACGGCGAGAAGAAGCTCTACGGCAAGATCGTCGAAGGCGTCATCCGGTCGACGTTCGTCGTCGGCGAGAACGGGAAGATCGAGCTCGCGCAGTACAACGTGAAGGCCACAGGTCACGTGGCGAAGCTGAAGAAGGACCTCGGACTGGCCTGAGGCCGGTCCGAGCGAAGGGAACTCCATGGAGCTGCACGAGAGCCTCGCCCAGCTGGCGCGCGACCACGGGCAGGCGCTGTTCACCGATGCCGACGCGTTCCGCGGAGCGCTCGACGACTACCTCGACGAGGGAGCCGCGTCGACCGGCACCATCAACCTGCTGACCGACGCCGTGCGGCTCGGCGCGCTCCAGGGCCTGCTCACGATGCTCGACAGCGGGGCCCGCGTCGAGGACGCCGTCGAGAGCGCCGGCCAGCGGCTCTCGCGCGACCGCGGCAGCGCCGACGTGAGCGGCTCCCAGTGGGCCTGCGCGGTGCTCGGCTACGCGCTCGGGCGGGTGCCCGTGCAGCTCGCGACCCGGCTCCGGCCCGACGCCACCACCGCCGGGACCCCGGGCCCCACCGCCGAGCGGCCGACCCCGCCTCCCGGCCCGCCGCCGACCGCGCACCGCCCGGAGCAGTCCCCGCCCGCACCGGTGCACCAGTCGCCGCCCTCGCCGGTGCACCAGTCGCCGCAGCAGCCGACCGCCGTCCCGGGGGGCGGGGGCACCCCGCCGGCTGGCAGCAGCAGCCGGGCCAGCAGCCGGGATGGGGCACCCCGCCGTGGCAGCCGCCGCAGCAGAAGAAGTCCCGCACCGGCCTGATCGTCGGCCTCGCGGCCGCGGCCGTCGTACTCATCGTCCTCGGCATCGTCACCGTCGTCGCCCTGTCGAGCGGCGACGACGACCCGGACGACGACCCCACCACCGCCGCGTCGTCCGAGGGCGAGACGACCGACACCACGTCGCCGACGACCGACACCCCCACGTCGCCGACGACCGAGGCGGGCGCCGACACCCTCCGCGGCACCGGCTACAGCTACCAGCTCCCCAGCGAGGAGTGGCGCGACGTCACCGACTCCACCCCGGACTCCACCGGCACGATCGACACCATCGCCGCGCCCGGCGACGCGATCAACTCCGCCCGCGGCAACATCCTCGTCGAGACGTCGTCGTCCTACGGCCAGGACGACCCCGCCGAGCTGAGGGACCAGTGGAAGGCGGTCATCTCCCAGTCGACCGGCGCCACACCGACCGACCTCCCCGACACCACCATCGGCGACCTCCCCGCCGTCGGCATCGAGCTCGAGTGGACCAACCCCAACAGCTTCGAGGTCCGGCAGGTCGCCTACCTCGTCGTCCACGGCGACAACCAGTACTCGATCACCGGCACCTTCCGGCAGGGCGACGACGAGTTCGAGCAGATCTTCCACGACACGCTGGAGACCTGGGTCTGGGAGTGAGGCTCGTTCGGGTCGGCGGCCTCTGCAGCGGCCACCCCGCGAGCCCTAGACTCTGACCGCTCCGGCCGGAGTGGTGGAACAGGTAGACACGCAGGATTTAGGTTCCTGTGCTCCAGGGCGTGCGGGTTCGACTCCCGCCTCCGGCACCTCAGCCGATCGCCGTCGGCGCCGCCATGAGCACCCGCCGCCCGTGCCTCTCCAGCCCGATCGCGCGCTCGTGCTCGCGGACCCGCTCGAGGTGCGGCGGGAGCTCGTGGAGCTCCCGGAAGCCGAGCCGCCGGTAGTACGGCGCGTTCCACGGGACGTCGGCGTACGTCGAGAGCGTGAGCTCGTCGTGGCCGCGGCGGCGCGCCTCGGCCAGGGCCGCCCGGACGAGTGCGGTGCCGTGGCCGCGACGGCTGTGCTCGGGGTGGACGGCGAGCTGCTCGAGGTGGGCGTGCCCCGCGAGGTCGAGCACGTGCGCGAACCCGACGACCACGCCGTCCGCCTCGGCCACGAGCAAGAACCCGGGCTCGGCGGCCCGGGCCTCGCCCGACGTCGGCGGGTCCCAGCCGGGGTCGCCGAAGAGCTCGGCGAAGAGCCCGTCGGCCGCGCCCTCCACGACCGCCAGCCGTGGCAGGTCGGCCGGCTCCGCGGGGCGGACGCGCGCGGTCACGACGGCACCGGCCGGTTCAGCCGAGCAGGTCGGCCACGATCGGGGCGACCTGCCGCAGCGCCTTGCCGCGGTGGGAGATCGCGTCCTTGTCGGCGACCGACAGCTCGGCCGTCGTCACGCCCGGGCGGTCGTCGGCCTCGAACACCACGTCGTAGCCGAAGCCGCCGCTCCCCCGGACCTCGCGGACGACACGGCCGTCCATCCGGCCCTCCACGACCCGCTCGGTGCCGTCGGGGAGGACCAGCGCCACCGCGCACACGAAGTGGGCGGTGCGACGGTCGTCGGGGACGTCGAGCAGCTGGTCGAGCAGCAGCTGGTTGTTGCGCTCGTCGGACTTCGGGCGGCCCGACCAGCGGGCCGAGAGCACGCCGGGCATGCCGTTGAGCGCGTCGACGCACAGGCCGGAGTCGTCGGCGATCGTCGGCAGCCCCGTCGCGGCCACGCCGGCCCGTGCCTTCAGCAGCGCGTTGCCCTCGAACGTGGGCTGGTCCTCCACCGGCTCGTCGAAGGGTGCCACGTCGTCGAGCCCGACGACCCGCACCGCGTCGAGGTGGTCGACGAGGATCCGCCGCATCTCCTCGAGCTTCTTGGGGTTGCGCGACGCGACCAGGACGTCAGGCACCGGCCAGCGCCTCCTGCTGGAGGCGGGTGAGGTCGGCGCAGCCCTTCTCGGCCAGCGACAGCAGGGCGTCGAGCTCGGCCCGGTCGAACGCCGCGGCCTCCGCGGTGCCCTGCACCTCGACGTACTTGCCCGCACCGGTCATGACGACGTTCATGTCGGTGTCGGCGCGGACGTCCTCGACGTAGGGCAGGTCGAGCCGCGGGACGCCGTCGATGATCCCGACGCTGACAGCGGCGACCGACCCGGTGAGGGCACCGGTGACGCCGAGGGTGGCGCAGGCGTCGGCGAGGGCGACGTACGCGCCGGTGATCGCGGCCGTGCGGGTGCCGCCGTCGGCCTGCAGGACGTCGCAGTCGAGCTGGATGGTGTTCTCGCCGAGCTTCCCGTAGTCGATCACCGCCCGCAGCGACCGGCCGATCAGCCGGCTGATCTCGTGGGTGCGGCCGCCGATCCGGCCCTTCACGGACTCCCGGTCGGAGCGGGTGTTGGTCGACGCGGGCAGCATCGCGTACTCCGCCGTCACCCAGCCCAGACCGCTCCCCTTGCGCCAGCGCGGCACGCCCTCGGAGGCGGACGCGGCGCAGAGCACGCGGGTCCGGCCGAACTCGACGAGCACCGAGCCCGCCGGGTGGTCGAGCCAGTTGCGGGTGATCGTCACCGGGCGCAGCTCGTCGTCGGCGCGGCCGTCCTCGCGGGTGCTCATGGTGCGCGAGCCTAGCGGCCGCGCCCCGCTACTTGAGCTCGGCCCGGAGGATGCGGGCGGCGCCGAGCGCGAGCGGCGCGACCACCCACAGCAGGATCGAGAACCCGAACCGCGCGACGTGGTAGATGCCGACGTCCACGGCCTCGCCGGTCATCTCGATCGACTCCCCGCCGTCGGTCTGGAACAACGGCGCGGAGGCGTGGGTCATGTCGATCCACGGGATGAGGGTGGCAGCCCAGTCGAAGACGAAGACCAGCGGCAGGTAGACCATGATCGGCAGCACGAGCTGGACGACGTAGACGACCGCGATCGCCGCCGGTGTGCTCAGCACGAGCATCGACAGACCGAACGCGGAGACGTACGCCAGCAGCTGCAGGGCCACGATCCAGGCGAGGTAGTCGACCTCCAGGTTCCAGACGGGGTCCGTCCCGTCGATCGCCGCACCGGCGACCGTGCCGACCAGGCTCAGCACGTAGCCCGTGGCCAACGCCGCCACCGCGATGCCCATCACCACCACCAGCTTGGCGAGCACGACCCGCGACCGGTGCGGCTCCAACGCGAAGGTCACCATGGCCGTGCGCTGGCTCCACTCGCTCGTGACCGCCATGATGGCGATGACGGGGACGAGGAGCGACAGCGGGAGGAGCAGCACCTCCTCGAACCACGCGCGCTGGGACAGGGCCGACGCGCTCGTGCTCGTCACCAGCAGCACGATCGCCATGGCGAACAGCACCAGGCCGGCGGTGATCCCGAGGAGCCACCGCCCTGCCCGCGTGTCGAGCATCTTGCGCCACTCGACCTTGACCAGGCGGAGGAACGGCGTCCGCGGCGTGCCCGAGACGTCGAGCGTCGGCACGGGAGTCGTCGTGGTGCTCATCGGGGGGGAACCTCCGTGGGACTGGGTGGGCGAGTCGACCGGGGGCATGTTCGGCACCGGTGGCAGGTGCTGGCCGTGGTCGATCGGCGCGCCCGGCACGGCCTCGCGGGCCGTGCCGGACGTGAGCTCGAGGAAGATGTCCTCCAGGCCTGCGCCCCCAGAACGCAGGTCGGTGAGGACGACACCCGCGGCGAGCGCCGCCCGGCCGACCTGCTCGGTCGACGCCTGCACCCGCAGGCCGGTGCCGGCCGGCTCGGCCTCGTGGCCGGCGTTCTCGAGCTCGGCCGCCAGCGACTCGTTGTCGAGCGAGGTGACCAGCGTGATCGCTCCCCCGCCGGCATTGGCCAGCAGCGTCTGCTTGTCACCCCGGGCGACGATCCGCCCGTGGCCGATGAGGATCATCTCGTCGGCGATCTGCTCGACCTCGTGCAGCAGGTGGCTGGAGAGCAGCACGGTGCCGCCGCGGTCGGCGTACGACTTCAGGAGGCTGCGCATCCACCGGATGCCCGCCGGGTCGAGGCCGTTGGCCGGCTCGTCGAGGATTAGCACCGACGGGTCGCCGAGCAGTGCGTGGGCGATGCCGAGCCGCTGCTTCATGCCGAGGGAGTAGTTCTTCATCCGGCGCTTCGCCTCGGCCTCGGTCAGGCCGACCAGGGCGATCATCTCGTCGACCCGCGACTTCGGCAGGCCCATGGTCTGCGCGCCGAGGGTCAGGATCTCCCCGTCCGGTCCGGCCCGCGTGCTGCGCCGACGCGTCCAGCAGGACGCCGACGTGGCGGCCCGGGTTGGGGATCTCGTGGTAGTCGAGCCCGCCGATCGTCACCCGACCGCGGGTCGGCGGCGTGAGGCCGACCATCACCCGCATCGTCGTCGACTTGCCGGCACCGTTGGGGCCGAGGAACCCGGTGACCCGCCCGGGCTGGCAGACGAAGCTGACGTCGTCCACGGCGGTGAACCCGCCGTAGGTCTTGGTGAGTCGATCGACCGTGATCATGGCGTCAGCCTGCCCGATCGCCACGGCCGCCGCATCGGCCGGGGGTCCACGGCGGCACCGACCAAAGTAGGGGACGACGAGCACCCGCCGTCGCTGCCGCCAGCGACCCGCGACGCCCTACGCTCGGGGGAGCATGAGCGAGACGCCGGACTACCAGCCGCCGCTGCGGTGGTACAGCCACCTGTGGCGGTACGCGCTGTGCGTGCTGATCGGCGGTCTGGTGTGGCTGCCCGTGATCGAGGCGCAGGCCGAGGACCACGAACTGCTCTTCGTCCTCGACTTCACGCTCGGGCTGGTCTGCCTAGCGCTGGTGTGGTGGCGGCGGCGGTGGCCGATGACGATCGCGGTCGTCACCGGGTTGCTGACGCCGTTCACCTCGTTCGGCGCCGGCGCGATCATCCTCGCGACGATCTCCCTCGCCACCCGCCGCAACTGGTGGCAGGTGATCACGATCGGCCTGCTCGCGCTCGTCATGAACTGGGCCTACTACGAGGTGCAGCCCAACGCCGACACCGACCCGTTCTGGCTGACCGTGGTCTTCGCCGTGACCTTCACCGCGGCGGCGATCGCGTGGGGCATGTTCATCGGCTCCCGCCGCGAGCTGATCTGGACGCTGCGGCAGCGGGCCGAGACCGCCGAGGCGGAGCGGGACCTCCGGGCGGCGCAGGTCCGCTCCAACGAACGGGCGCGGATCGCGCGGGAGATGCACGACGTGCTCGCGCACCGGATCTCCCAGATCTCGCTTCACGCCGGTGCCCTGACGTTCCGCGACGACCTGTCCGCCGACCAGATGCGCTCCAGCCTCGCCGTCATCCAGGAGAAGGCGCACGAGGCCCTCACCGACCTGCGCGTCGTCCTCGGCGTGCTCCGCGACGAGGAGGGCGGTGGACCGCTCACCGGACCGCAGCCGACGTACGCCGACGTCCCGGCGCTGGTCGAGGATGCGCGGGCCGCCGGGGCTGCGATCGACTACGACGACCAGCTGCCGCGGGAGCCGTCGCTGCCGGACGTGGTCGGGCGGACGATCTTCCGGATCGTGCAGGAGGGCATCACCAACGCGGCGAAGCACGCGCCGGCGGCGACCCTGCGGGTGCGCATCGACGGCTCCCCCACCGACGGCGTCGAGGTCGTCCTGTGCAACGCGCTCGGCTTCGGCCCGACCCGCACGCCGGGGGCCGGGCTCGGGCTCGTGGGCCTCGCCGAGCGTGCCCAGCTGCGGGGCGGCCGGCTCACGCACGGCGTGGAGCAGCCGGTCGGAGGGCCGCCGGCGTTCGTCGTCCGGGCGTGGCTACCGTGGGACTGCGGCGAGGAGGCGCCCGTCGTGGTGACCGCGAAGGAGGTCGGTCGGTGACCGAGCAGATCCGGGTCGCGATCGTCGACGACGACCCGCTGGTCCGCTCGGCGCTGTCGCTGATGCTCGGCGGCCAGCCCGACCTCGCCGTCGTTGGCGAGGCGGCCGACGGGCGGCAGGGCGTCGCACTCGTCCAGGACCTGCGCCCCGACGTCGTGCTCATGGACATCCGGATGCCCCGCCTCGACGGCCTGGCCGCCACCCGCGAGCTGCACGCCCGGCCACACCCGCCCCGGGTGATCGTGCTCACCACCTTCGACGCCGACGACCACGTCGTCGGCGCCCTAGCCGCCGGCGCCGACGGGTTCCTCCTGAAGGACACCCCACCGGCCGAGATCGTCGCCGCGATCCGCAAGGTCGCCGAGGGCGACCCGATGCTGTCGCCGTCGGTCACCCGCACCCTCATCGACCAGGTCCGCACCGGCTCCGCCGACGACCGGGCGACCCGGGCCCGCGACCGGCTGGCCCGGCTCACCCAGCGCGAGCTGGAGGTCGCCCACGCGGTCGGCCGCGGCCTCTCCAACGCCGACATCGCCGCCGAGCTGCACCTCTCCGTGCCGACCGTGAAGGCGCACGTCTCCCGGTTGTTCGAGAAGCTCGACGCCACCAACCGCGTCCAGATCGCCATCTGCGTCCACGACGCGAGTTGAGCGGAAGTGCCTCCTCAACCGATGGGGTAGACGGTGCCGCAGGCGGCGAGCTCGGTGGGGCCGTCGTAGACCGCGACCGCCTCGGCGAGCATCACCTGCGGGTCGTGCCACGGCGGCACGTGGGTGAGCACCAGCCGCTTGGCGCCGGCCTTGACGGCGGTCTCACCGGCCTCGGCGCCGGTGAGGTGGATGCCGGGCGGGTTGTCGTCGGTCGCGCGGAACGACGCCTCCGACAGCAGCAGGTCGGCGTCGGCGGCGAGGTCGAGCAGCACCGGGGTCGGGCCGGTGTCGCCGGTGTAGGCGAGGACGTGGTCGTCGACCTCGATCCGCAGCCCGTACGCCGGCACGGGGTGGTCGACCGGCACCGGCCGGATGCGGAACGGACCGACCTCGAACGGGCCGTCGTACTCGCGGACCAGGAACTCGTCCTCCTGGCCGGGCAGGGTCGGCATGTCGTAGGCGCGGTGGAGGCGGGTGCCGGTTCCCGCGGGTCCCCACACCGGCAGCGCCGGTGCCCGTCCCGACGGGTGCCACTTGCGGAAGACCTGGTAGCTCGACATGTCGAGGCAGTGGTCGGTGTGCAGGTGGCTGAGCAGCACCGCGTCCACCGCAAGCAGGTCGACGTACCGCTGCAGGGCGCCGAGCGCCCCGTTGCCGAGGTCGACGACGATGCTCCAGGTGCGGCCCTCGGCCTCCGCCTGGACGAGGTAGCAGCTCGCCGGCGACTCCGGCCCCGGGAACGAGCCGGAGCAGCCGACGACCGTCATCCGGAACGCCTTCGTCCCCCGCTGGTCGGTCACGGCCACCAGGGTAGGCGCTCGCCCGCCCGAGGTGACCGATTCGCGATGGAGGTCACGCACGCCGGTACCGTCGGGTCGTGGCCACCCCACGCACCACCCGCCCGCGGCTCCGGCCCGCCCGCCTCGGCGTGGTCGCGGTGCTGGTGGTCGCTCTGCTGTCGCCGGTCCGCCCGGTCGCCCGGGTCGCCCCGGTCGGCGCCGTCAGCGCCGCACCGGACCGGCTGGCCGACCCGCCCCCGGGCTCCCCCGCCGAGCGGGTGAACGGACGGCAGGTGCTCGCGGTCTCGCTCGACGGGTTCAACGTGCAGGCCCTCGCCCGCCTCGGTCGCGCGCGGACGCCGGTGCTGCACCGGCTGCTGCGGCAGGGCGCCGCCACCCGCAACGCCCGCACACAGGTCGAGCTGACGGTCACCCTCCCCAACCACACCAGCATGGTCACCGGCCGCCGGATCGACGCCGACGCCGGCGGCCACGGGGTCGACTGGAACGGCCACCGCCCCGACGCCACCGTGCAGCGAGCGGCGGGCCGCCCGACGGCCTCGGTGTTCAGCGTCGTCCACGACGCGACCGGACGCACCGCCCTCTTCGCCACCGAGGAGAAGCTGACGCTCCTCGAGCGCTCGTGGACGCACGACATCGACCGGGTCGTCGTCCGCCAGGACGACGACCGCGCCGTCGTCCGGGCGGCCCGCCGCGACCTGCTGCGCCGCGACCGGTCGTTCACGTTCGTCCACCTCGGCCTGCTCGACGAGACCGGCCACGAGCACGGCTGGCTGAGCCGGCCCTACCTGCGCGCGGTCACCCGCATGGACCGGCTGCTCGGCTCGCTCCTCCGCGGAGCCGGCAGCGACCGGCGCCTGGCCGACCTGGTGGTCGTGCTCACCGCCGACCACGGCGGCGCCGCGGGCGAGCACCACCACGACGACCCGCTGCGCCGGGCCAACCACCGGGTGCCGTTCGTGCTCTGGGGCCGCGGCGTCCGTCGCGGCGACCTCTACCGGATGAACCCGGCGTACGCCGACCCCGGCCGCGGCCGGCCCGGCTTCGGTGGCACGCAGCCGGTGCGCAACGGCGACCTGGCCAACGTCGCGACCGACCTGCTCGGCCTCGGCCCGGTGCCCGGCAGCAGGTGGAACAAGCACCAGCGGCTGCGCTGGCGCTAGCGGTCGCGGGCGGCGACCGTCACCCGCGGCGCAGCTCCCGCGCCGTGGGCCACGGGTTGAGCCGGCAACCGGCGGTGCCCTTCGACTGCTGCATCATCACCGGCGCCAGGGCGCCGCGGCGCGGGCATGACGCGTGCCCGTAGCCCAGCCAGTGGCCGGTCTCGTGGTTGACGACCATGTGCCGGTAGTTGCGGCGCGACCGCCCGGCCGCGTTCCAGGCCGGTGACGCGCCGCGCCACCGGGTCTGGTTGATGATCACGTCCCGACCGACGCGGCACGACCACTGCGCGCTGCAGCCGGAGGAGAACGACGGCACCAGCCGCGCGACCGACAGCCACAACGTGAACCGGCCGCCACGCTCGACCTGCACGAACCGCACGCCCTTCGCGCGCCAGCCGCGCGGGTCGTCGTACGTCTCCTGGGCGAGCCGCCGGAACACGCGCATGCTCGCCGACACCGGCCCCTTGGCGCGGACGCTGTAGCGGACGGTGCGACGCACGCCGACCCGGTGCTTTCACGACGCCGGCGCCGGCGCGACGGGAGGTCTCGGCGTGGCCGGGCGCCCGGACGGTGACCACGACCGCCAGCCGGTGCCCGACGTCGGCGGGCCGGATCTCGTAGCGCCGGCGGTCGGCGTCGCGGAGCGGCCGGCCGTCGCGCAGCCACTGGAACCGCACCCGGGTCGGCGCGGGTCGCCAGCGACCCGGGTCCGCCTCCAGGGTGCGGCCGAAGCGGGGGCGTGCCGGTCACCGAGGGCTCCCGGACGACGGTCAGCGGCTCGGGCTCCTCCGCAGCCGCGACCGGCTGGACGAGGGCGGCGAGGCAGGCGAGGAACGCGACGAGCGCGGGCAGGACGGCCAGCCGCGGAGCGGTGCGGGTCATGCGCCCCAGCCTGCCAGGCGAGCCTGCCAGCCGGGTCACGCCCAGAGCTGGCCCTCGAGCCGGTCCTCGGCCTCGTCGACGGTGCCCTCGTAGGCGCCGGTCGAGAGGTACTTCCACCCGCCGTCGGCGACCACGAACGCGATGTCGGCCGGCTCACCGGCCTTGACCGCCTTCGCGGCCTGGCCCAGCGCCGCGTGCAGGATCGCCCCGGTCGAGATGCCGGCGAAGATTCCCTCCAGCTCGAGCAGCTCCCGCACCCGCCGTACGGCGTCGCGCGGGCCGACCGAGAACCGGCTGTCGATCAGGCCGGCGTCGTAGAGCTCGGGCACGAACCCCTCGTCGAGGTTGCGCAGCCCGTAGACCAGCTCGCCGTACCGCGGCTCGGCGGCGACGATCCGCACCTCGGGCTTGGCGCTGCGGAAGAACCGGCCGACGCCCATCAGCGTGCCGGTGGTGCCGAGCCCGGCGACGAAATGGGTGATCGACGGGAGGTCGGCCAGGATCTCCGGGCCGGTGCCCTCCTCGTGCGCGAGCGCGTTGGCCTCGTTGCCGTACTGGTAGAGCATCACCCAGTCGGGGTGCTCGGCCGCCATCTGCTTGGCCACGCGGACGGCCTCGTTGGAGCCGCCGGCCGCGGGGCTGGAGTAGATCTCCGCACCCCACATCCGCAGCAGCTGGCGGCGCTCCTCGGAGGTGTTCTCCGGCATGACGAACACCGCGCGGTAGCCCTGAGCTTGGCGGCCATCGCCAGCGAGATGCCGGTGTTGCCGGAGGTCGGCTCGAGGATCGTGCAGCCGGGACGCAGGACGCCCGCCTTCTCCGCCTGCTCGACCATCTTCAGCGCCGGCCGGTCCTTGATCGAGCCGGTCGGGTTGCGGTCCTCGAGCTTGGCCCACAGCCGCACCTCGGGGCTCGGCGACAGCCGGGGCAGTCCCACCAGCGGCGTGCCGCCGACGGAGGCGAGGAGGTTGTCGTAGCGCACCGGAGGTCCGGGCTCAGCCGCCGGCGACGGCCGGCAGCACGACGACCTGGTCGCCGTCGCTGAGCGGGGCCTCGAGACCGCCGAGGAACCGGACGTCCTCGTCGTTGACGTAGATGTTCACGAACCGGCGGAGGTCGCCGTCGTCGATGAGGCGCTCCTTGATGCCGGGGTGGTCGGCCTCGAGGGAGTCGATGAGCGCGCTCAGGCTCGCGCCCTCGCCGGTGACGGACTTCTCGCCCCCGGTGTAGGTGCGCAGGATGGTCGGGATGCGGACCTCGATGGCCATGGCGTGCGTTGTCTCCTCGTGTGCGTGTGGTCAGCCGGCGGGAGCCAGCGTGGGGACGACCCGGACCTCTTCCTCGGTCACCTGGCCGTCGACGATCCTGTAGGACCTGAACTCCACCGGGCCGTCGTTATTCCCGTGGTCGCGGGTGCTGACGAGCACGTAGTGGGCGCCCGGCTCGCTGGCGAGGTCGACGTCGGTGACGCTCGGGTAGGCCTCGGTGGCGGTGTGGGAGTGGTAGATCACCACCGGCTCCTCGTCGCGCTGGTCCATCTCCTTGTAGAGCGCGAGCAGGTCGGTGGAGTCGTACTCGTAGAACGTCGGGCTGCCGGCGGCGTTCACCATCTCGACGAGCCGCTCGGGCCGGTCGCTGCCGACGGGTCCCGCCACCAGGCCGCACGCCTCGACGGGGTGGTCACGCTTGGCGTGGGCGACGATCGCGTCGTACGTCGCCTGGTCGATGGTCAGCACCGGTCCAGGGTAGGCGTTGGCGAGAGGCGGACCGGAACCCTCCCGGGGGGTCGGACTAGGACAGGGCCGCGACGAGCGTCTCCTGCAGGTAGCCGAGCCACTCGTAGATGTGGTGCGCCTGCGCCCGCGGGTCGTCGTCGGGGAGCGACGCCCACCGGTCCTCGTCGTCCTCCTCCACGCCGAGCCGGGTGCCGAGCGCGAGCCGGAGGTCGGTGAGCGAGCGCAGCCAGAGCTCGGCAGCCGGCGGCTCCAGCTCGACGTCGATGGTCAGCTCGTCGCTCGGCTCGGTCGGCAGCCCGGCCTCCTCCAGCGCACCGACGACCGCCGCAGCTGCGCGGGCCTTGCCGTCGCGGAGGGTGGTCTCGGTGAACCTTCGGAACTCCGCCGACGCCTCGTCGTCGTCGCGGTAGGCGCTGGGGAGCAGGCGGGCGAGGACGGGGTCCTCGGGGGCCCGCGTGGGTCCGCTGAACGCGTCGTCGAAGAGCGCCGCCAGCGGGTCGCTCGCGCCGGCGTGGTCGACCGGCGTCCCCTCCTCGTCGCGCAGCAGCTCGATCAGCTGGCCGGCGAGCGAACGCAGGAGGTCGGCCTCGAACCCCGAGAGGGTCGCGATGATGCGCTTGCTCCGGCGGTGCCGGACGAATCCCGCCATCGGTCAGTGGCCTCCGGCCCTCACTCGGACTTCTGGAGCGTGGCCCACAGGCCGTACTCGTGCATCGCCTGGACGTCGCGCTCCATCTCCTCGCGCGAGCCGCTGCTCACCACCGACTTGCCGTCGCGGTGCACCTCGAGCATCAGCTTCTCCGCCTTCTTCCTCGAGTAACCGAAGTACTTCTGGAACACGTAGGTCACGTAGGACATCAGGTTGACGGGGTCGTTCCACACGACCGTCACCCAGGGCGTGTCGGCCAGCGTGATCTCGTCCGGGGTGAGGTCCTCTTCGACTCCCGGATCCACCTCGACAGGGCTCGCGGTCGTCACGCCCCCATGGTGGCACAGCGCCGACCCGGCTCATCTCCGCACCCGCAACGGCCCGACCCGGCCCGTCTCCGCACGCAGAACCGCCCGACCCGGCCCATCTCCGCACGCAGAACCGCCCGACCCGGCCCATCTCCGCACGCAGAACGGGCCGACCCGGCTCATTCCGGCACGCACAACGGCCCGACCCGGCTCATCTCCGCACGCACAACGGCCCGACCCGGCTCATCTCCGCACGCACAACGGCCCGACCCGGCTCATCTCCGCACGCAGAACGGGCCGACCCGGCTCATTCCGGCACGGTCAACGCCGCCGGCCCAGCCGCCGCCGCGCCTCGGCCGCTCCCTCTCGCAGGAGCCGCTCCGCGTCGGTGTTGCGGCCGTAGAGGTGCTCCTTCACGAACGGCTGGACCAGCCAGCCACCCCGCTCCTCCACGATCCGGCGACGGCGGCGGTCGTGGTCGAGCTGCTCCGGGCTGGAGTGCCACTCGACGCCGTCGTACTCGGCCGCAAACCGCAGCTCCTCGTTGCCGAGGTCGAGACGCGCGAGGAAGTCGGGACCGTCCCACACCTCGATCTGCGGCACGGGCGTGGGCAGGTGCACCTGGATCCAGCGCAGCCGCAGCACCGACTCGGGCGGCGACTCGGCGCGTCCGTCGGCGATGACGACCACGACCCGCAGCACCGTCACCCAGCGCATGCCCCGGAACCTCGCCACGCCGTCGATCAGCTCCTCCTTGCTGAACACGCCGAGCCGGAGCATCTGGTCGATGCCGGACAGCGCCGGCTCGACCCATCGGTTGCGGCCGAGGTCCCAGGCGGTGCGGATCGGCGTCGTCACGGGGAGACCGTCGATCTCGGTGACGTCCTCGACACGCAGCGTGCGCTCGCCGCTGTCGGTGAGCGGGTTGCGGAGCCGCCTGCCGGGTGGGAGGAAGGTCCGCACCGGCGCGAGGTCGAGGTGCTCGTTGGGAGCGAGCACCATCTCCGCGCCGTGCAACCACCCCGCGTGACGGTCGACGACGACGGCGTCGTCCGGCACGACGAGCTTGAGGCAGGCGACCCGCAACCCGAGCGAGTCGGGGATGTCGGCGGCGACGTAGACGCTCTTGATGGGTCTCCGGAGGAAGCCCTGCTGGACGAGCCACCGGAGGTCTCGTTCACCGATGCCCTCTGCTTGGGCCATCTTGTAGGTGAACGGTCGGTCGATCGGCAAGGGGAACCAGGCCGGCAGGCGGGGCTCCCCGATGAGCTTGGTCTTGTCCATGCCGGAATGGCGCCACGCGACGCGGATCGGCGCCACAGCGTGCTCTGCTGCCTGTGGATACGAGCGTGGATCGGCGTCTCGGTGCAGCACCTCGACGTGCGGAGATGCGCCGGGTCGGCCGTGGCGATCTGCCGAGATGAGCCGGGTCGGGCCGTGCAGCATGCGGAGATGAGCCGGGTCGGGCCGTTCTGCGTGCGGAGATGCGCCGGGTCGGGCCGTTCTGCGTGCGGAGATGAGCCGGGTCGGCACTGTCAAAGGAGTGTTTGACAGTGGCGATGGGCGCATGGTTCACTCCCCAACAGGTGTTGGAGGGTCGTCGCGGAGCGGGCCCCGTACGACGAAGGGGCAGGTCGATGGCCGACGAGCGGATCACGTCGCTGCGGGCGACGGCCCACCCCCCTGCGGCTGCGGATCCTCTCGCTGCTGACGGGTTCGGCCATGAGCGCGGCCGAGGTGGCGCGCGAGCTGGAGATCACGCACGCGAACGCGTCGTACCACCTGCGGGTGCTGCACGACGCCGACCTGGTGGTCGTCGACGGCGAGGAGCGGATCCGGGGTGGGGGTGGCGAAGCGCTACCGCTACCCGCACGAGCGGCCGGAGCCGAGGCCGAGCGAGGCCGAGCTGGCCGCGCAGGTCGAGGCGATGTGCAGCGAGCTGCTGCGCCGTTACCGCTCGGGCGCGTCGCGTCCGGCGACGTTGACCGACGCCGAGCTGTGGGTGACGCCCGAGACCTGGCAGGAGGTGGTCGACATGGTGCGCCACGCGTCCGCGGTGCTGCACGAGCGGGCGGTGCGACCGCGCACCGAGGGCACCGTCAAGGTGAACCTGACGGTCGCGGCGTTCCGGATGGAGGGCCGGTCGTGAGCGGTCCGGCCCTCGCGCCGCGTGCGCGACCAGCGGTTCCGCTGGTACTTCGCCGCCCGGGCCGTCGACCAGGTCGGCGACTTCATGGGCGGCGTGGCGCTCGCGTTCGCCGTGCTGGCGGTCAGCAGCTCGCCGAGCGCCCTCGGTGCCGTGCTCGCAGCGCGCAGCATCCCGACCGTGCTCTTCCTGCTCCTCGGTGGCGTGCTCGCCGACCGGTTCGGGCGGACGTTGATCATCCAGCTCAGCAACGTGACCGCCGGCCTCACCCAGCTCGCCGTCGCGGCGCTGGTCGTCACCGGGGTGGCCGAGATCTGGCACCTGGTGGCGCTGTCGGCCGTGGCCGGCGTGGCCGCGGCCGCCAACCAGCCCGCGCTCGCCGGGCTCCTGCCGCAGCTCGCCCCCAGGGGTGCGCTGCAGCAGGCCAACGTCCTCAACGGGCTGCTGCGCAACATCTCGCTGGTCTTCGCGCCGGCGCTCGGCGGTGTCCTCGTCGTCGGCATCGGCGCGGGCTGGGCGGTCGCGGTCAACGGCGTGACCTACCTCGTCGCCGCCGCCCTGCTGCTGCGCGTGAAGCTGCCGCCGAAACCGCCGAGCAGCAGCTCCAGCATGGTGCGCGAGCTGCGCGAGGGCTGGCGCTTCTTCCGTACGACGACCTGGCTGTGGGTGGTCGTGCTGGCGTTCGGTTTCCTCAACGCGCTCAGCAGCGGCGGCTTCAGCACGCTCGGCCCGGCCCACGCCGAGTCGTCGACGATCGGCGTCGCCGGGTGGTCGCTGATCGTCTCCGCCGGTGCCTGCGGCCTGGTCACGACGTCGCTGGTGTTCCTCCGGGTGACCCTGCGCCGTCCGCTCCTGCTCGGCATGCTCGGCTGCGCGGTCTACGCCTCGCAGATGGTCGCGCTCGGCCTGACGACCGAGCTGTGGGTGCTCGTCGTGGCGGCGTTCGTCGCCGGTGCCGGCATCGAGATCTTCGGGCTGGGCTGGGAGCTGGCGATGCAGGAGAACGTCCCGGAGAACATGCTCTCCCGCGTCTACTCCTACGACATGCTCGGCTCGTTCGTGGCGATCCCGGCCGGCCAGCTGGCGTTCGGCCCGCTCGGTGCGGCGTTCGGACTGCAGGAGATGATCCTGCTCGCCGGGCTCGCCTACGCCGCGATCTCGCTGCTCACCCTGCTCTCGCCCTCGGTGCGGGGCATGCGACGTGCGACTCCGGCCGACCGGGTCGAGGCGGCTAGCACCACTTCCGCGCCAGCGTCGTGACGACGTTGTAGTTGCGGTTGGTGGCGACCACGCCGAGCGCCTTCTCGACCCCCGCGGGGTCGACCGTGCCCTGCTGGTAGCCGGGTCCGAGCAGCACGTGCGCCACCCGGCCGCGCACGACGACGGTGTCGGCCGCCTGCTCCTTGGCGAGCAGCGCTGCCACCCGGTCCGCGGCCGGCTCGGTCTTGAGCAGGAAGAGGTAGTGCCGCTCGAGGTCGGGCCGGGCCGCGTTCAGCTCCTCGGCCTCGGCCGCGACCTGCCGGAGCTCCGACTGGTCGAAGACGATGGTCGGCACGTCGAACCCGGCGCGCTCGGCGTACGCCGCCTCCAGGGCGCTCTCGATCCGCGCGCGCGAGCGCATCGCGGTCGTGAGCCGGACGTTGCCGGTGTTGATGTGCGTCGCCACGTCGGTGAAGCCGGCCGCCTCGGTGGCGGCGGCGATGTCGCCCTTCGCGAACTTGCGCACGCGACCGAGGTTGATGGCGCGGAGGAAGGCGACGTAGGTGGGCACGCGTGCATTGTGCCCAGAGCCCGGTGTCCAGTGCCCAGGTGCCAGTGCGGGTGCGGACGGCCCTCAGGCCCGCGAGCGCGCCAGCAGGTAGACGAAGTACGGCGCGCCGATCACCGCGACGACGAGAGCCGGCCGGCAGCTGGGACGGGGCGATCACCGTGCGCCCGACCAGGTCGGCCACGCCGAGCAGCACCGCCCCGACGAGCACGGCGACGGGCAGCGACCGGCTGTGGCGGCCACCTACGAGCGCTCGCGCCATGTGCGGCGCGACCAGGCCGACGAAGCCGACGACCCCGACGGCCGCGACGCTCATCGCCGCCAGCAGCGCCGCGGTCACCAGCACCAGCAGCCGCACCCGCTCGAGGCCGACGCCGACCAGGCGGGGCGTGTCCTCGTCGAGCGCGAGCAGGTCGAGCTCGCGCCGCACGACCCAGGCCAGGGGCAGCGCCACCGCGAGCACCACCGCGACCGGCACCACCTGGTCGAAGGAGCGGCCGTACGTCGTCCCGGACAGCCAGGTGTAGATCCGCGGGGTGTCCCAGGGGTTGGAGCGGACGAGGAGGTAGGTCGAGATCGCGGTCGAGCCGTACCAGGTGCCGATGCCGATCAGCAGCAGCCGGTCGGCCTCGAGCCCGCCGCGCCAGGCGAGGGCGTAGACGAGGGTGAAGGCGATCAGGGCGCCGGCCGTGGCGCCGACCAGGATGGCGGTGTTGCTCGCGGCGGCGGTCATGCCCGTGCCGGTGACCACGACGACCGCTCCGACGCCGGCTCCTCCGGTGATGCCGAGGATGCCGGGCTCGGCCAGCGGGTTGCGGCAGGTCGCCTGCACCATCGAGCCGGCCAGGGCCAGGGCCGCTCCCGCGAGCACGGCGGCGGCGACGCGGGGCGCCCGCTCGTCGAGCGCGAACCGGACCAGTGGCGGCCCGTCGTCCTGCAGCCAGAGCGCGATGTCGCCGGTGCGCAGCCAGGTGTCGCCCGCGAGCAGCCCCAGGACGACGACGGCCGCCGCGGCGACGGCGACCACGACGAGCACGACGACGAAGCGCAGCCGGCTCCCGACCCCGACCCTCGCGGCGGGCGGCTGCCGGGCCGGGCCCGAGTCGAGGCTGCGCCGGGCGAGCACGATCATCACCACGGCGCCGGCGACGGTCGTGGTGACGCCGGTCGGCACCGACAGGGCCTCGTCGGCCCCGATCGCGGCGCGGATCACGGCGTCGGCGAGCACGACCACGAAGGCGCCCATCAGGCCCGCGGCGGGGATGAGCACCAGGTGGCGGTTGAGCGCCGGGACGACGCGGCCGGCCAGCCGCACCGCGACGGGGGCGAACAGGCCGACGAAGCCGATCGGGCCGGCCAGGGTGACCGCGGCCGCGGTGAGCAGCACCGCGAGCACGGTGCCGATCGTGCGGGTCGACCGCACCGGCACCCCCAGCACGGCCGCGCTGTCGTCACCGAGGCCGAGCAGGTCCAGCCGCCGGGACAAGAGCAGCGCACCGCAGGTCGCGACCGCCACGACGGGGGCGGCCCGTTGGAACGCCCCGAGCCCCAGCTGGCTGAGCGACCCGCTGCCCCACGCGTAGAGGCTGGTCGTCTCCTCCTCGAAGAGGATCAGCAGCGTCGCGGTGCCCGCCTGGAGGGCGAGCGCCATCGCCGACCCGGCGAGCACCAGCCGCGAGGTCGACGTACCGGCCCCTCCGGCGAGGGCGAGCACGAGGCCGGCCGCCAGCACGCCACCCACGAACGCGGTCAGCCCGGACGCCCACAGCGGCACCGAGAGCCCGAGCGCCGCGACGACGGTGACCGCGAAGTAGGCGCCGCCGGTGACCGCGAGCGTGTCGGGCGAGGCGAGGGCGTTGCGCGCCAGGGACTGGAACAGGGCACCGGCGACGCCCAGCGCGAACCCGACCGCGATGCCGGCGAGGAGCCGCGGCACCCGCGAGCCGACCAGTACGTCGGCGGTGCGGGCGTCGACGGTGTCGTCACCGACCGCCCACCCGAGCAGGTCACCCAGCCCGACGCCCGAGGTGCCCTGGGTGACGTGCCAGCCCGCGACCAGTGCCAGCCCGGCGGCGAGGAGCAGCAGCGCACCCGACGCGCCGACCACGGCGGCGGCGCCGAGCCGCGGGGTCTCCGCGGCCGGCCCGTCGAGCTCGGGCAGCCGCTGCCGCTCCACCACCACGTCCCGGGTCGGTCGTCAGCTGGTCAGCGCGGCGACGTACGCGTCGAGCACCTGCTGCGACGAGCGGGGCCCGCCGAACGTCCAGATGCCCTCGGGGAAGGCGTGGACGCGGCCCTCGGCGACGGCCGGGATCTTCTGCCAGACCTGGTTCTTCTCGAGCTCGGCGAACACGTCGCCGGCCGGGTCGGTGGTGCCGGTGTGGAAGAACGTGGCGTCGGCGTACTCGCTCATGCCCTCGATGTCGGTCTGCCCGAGCCCGTACGCCGGGTCGACCTCGCCGTCGTAGGCGTTGGTGAGGCCCAGCTCCTCCCCAGCTCGCCGATCAGCGAGCCCTGGCCGAACGGGCGGAGTGCGACGTTGCCGCCCTGCAGCCAGCCGTCGAAGTAGACGAACTCCTCGACCTCGGTGCCCGCGTCGGCGATCTCGTCCTTGGCGGCCTCGAGGTGCTGCTCGAACTGGTCGACGACCACCTCCGCGCGCTCCTCGCGGCCGGTGGCCTCGGCGATCAGCTCGAAGGTGTCGACCATCTGGCCGATCGGGTCCTCGGCGTCGGCGCCCTTCGTCGCGAGCACGGGGACGTCGTACTCCTCGAGCTGGGCGATGATCTCGTCCTCGGGCGTGTAGGCCTCGATGACGACGAGGTCGGGCTCGGTGCCGAACAGGGTCTCGAGGTTGGGCTCGTTGCGCAGGCCCACGTCGGTGACGCCCTCGGGCAGCTCCTCGGCGGTCACCCAGGTCGAGAAGCCCTCGACGTCGGCGACGGCGACCGGCGTCACGCAGAGGGAGAGCAGGCCCTCGGTCTGCTGCCACTCGATCACCGCGACCCGCTCGGCCGGCTTGTCCAGCTCGACCTTGCGGCCGAAGGCGTCGGTGAGGCTGACGGGCTCGGTCGAGGTGGCCGTCTGGTCGTCGGCGCAGTCGGCGGAGTCGTTAGCCTGCGGGGCCGGGTCGTCGTCACCGCCAGTGTCCGTGGTGCCGCAGGCGACGAGCAGCAGGGCCAGCGGCGCGGTCAGGGCAGCAGCGATCGAGCGTGTCTTCATCGGTTCCTCTGTGTGGTGAGTGGTCGGCGGCGGGGATCAGCGGCCGGGCTGGTGGTGCCGGCCCTGGGCCTCGACCCGCACCGCGCCCGTGACCGGGTCGACGATGGAGCGGATCGGCAGCCCGTAGACCTCGGAGAGGTGCTCGGCGGTGAGTACGTCGACCGGGGCGCCGGCGGCGCGGACCCGTCCCTGGTGCAGCAGCACCACGTCGTCGGCGACGGCAGCCGCGTGGTTGAGGTCGTGGAGCACGACGCCCAGGGCCGTCCCGTGCTCGTCGGCGAGGTCGCGGACCAGGTCGAGGGTCTCGACCTGGTAGCGCAGGTCGAGGTGGTTGGTGGGCTCGTCGAGGAGGACCACACCGGTGTCCTGCGCGAGACAGGTGGCCAGCCACACCCGCTGCAGCTCGCCGCCGGAGAGCTGGTCGACGCAGCGGTCGCCCATGTCGGTGATGCCGGTGACCGTCATGGCCTTGTCGATCGCTGCCCGGTCGGCCGCCGTGAGCGGAGAACCGGCCGCGGTGCGGGGTGCCGGCCGAACGCGACCACGTCGCGCACCTCGAGGCCCGAGGGGTGCGGCCGCGACTGCGACAGCAGGGTGACCCGCCGCGCGAACTCCTTCGCGCTCAGCGGTGCCGCGTCGTCCTCGCCGACCCGCACCGACCCGCTCTCGACCGGGTGGAGGCGGGCGAGCGAGCGGAGCACCGTCGACTTGCCGCTGCCGTTGGGGCCGATCAGCGCGGTGACCACGCCAGCGCGCAGGCTCACCGAGACGCCGTGCACGACGGTGGTGCGCTGGTAGCCGAGCACCAGGTCGTGCCCTTGCAACGCGTCGGTCGCCGAGGCCGTCCTCGCCGTCGCGGTCATCGCCATGGAGAGAAGGCTAACCTAACTTCGCCTCGTCCGCTTGTGGCCCCCGTCACGCGACCCGGCCCGTCTCCGCACGCCCAACCCGCCGACCCGGCCCATCTCCGCACGCACAACGCGCCGACCCGGCCCATCTCCGCACGCCCAACCCGCCGACCCGGCCCATCTCCGCACGCCCAACCCGCCGACCCGGCCCGTCTCCGCACGCCCAACCCGCCGACCCGGCCGGTTTCTGCACGAGCCGGTTGCAGGAATGCGCCGGGTCGGGCCCTTCCAGGTGCGGAGATGCGCCGGGTCGGGCCGTTCTGGGTGCGGGAACGAGCCGGGTCGGGCCCTTCCAGGTGCAGGAATGCGCCGGGTCGGGCCGTTTCAGCTGCAGAGATGCGCCGGGTCGGCGGTCAGGCGGTGCGGCCCTCGGCGGCCCACTGGCGGATCCGGTCGATGCGGGCCTTGAGCTGGTCGGCGTTGGCGACCGCGGCAGGCGGGCCGCCGCACTCCTTGCGCAGCGCGGCGTGGGTGATGCCGTGGGCCTGGCCGGTGCGGTGGTGCCAGGCGGCGACCAGGCCGTTGAGCTCGCGGCGCATCACGGCGAGCTGCTCGTGCTTCGTGACCGGGTCCTCCGGCGGCTCGACGGCGTCGGGGTCGGGCTGCCGGCGGCGCTCCTTGACCCGGGCCTGCTGGCGCTCGCGCAGGAGCAGCCGCATCTGGTCGGGCTCGAGCAGGCCCGGGATGCCGAGGAAGTCCATCTCCTCCTCGGAGCCGACCTGCACCTCGCCCTCGTGGCCGAAGGAGGCGCCGTCGTAGAGGGCGTGGTCGAAGCGTGCCTGCGAGCCGAGCGCCTCGAACGGCAACGCCTCCAGCTCCGCCGAGGCCGCCTCCCCCGCCTGCGCCTGGCGCAGCAGGTCCTCCTCCGCGGAGAAGAGTGTCGCCCCTCGTCGGTCACCTTCCGGCCGAGCACGTGGTCGCGCTCGACCTCGAGCTCGGCGGCGAACTGCAGCAGCCGCGGCACCGACGGCAGGAACACCGACGCGATCTCGCCCCGTTTCCGGGCCCGAACGAACCGGCCGACGGCCTGGGCGAAGAACAGCGGGGTGGCCGTGGTGGTGGCGTAGACCCCGACCGCCAGCCGCGGCACGTCGACGCCCTCCGACACCATCCGGACCGCGACCAGCCACCGGCTGTCGCCCTCGCTGAACTCCGAGATCCGCTTTGACGCGGCCTTCTCGTCGGAGAGCACGATCGTGGCGGGCTCGCCGCTGATCGCCTTGAGCACCTTGGCGTAGGCGCGGGCGGAGTCCTGGTCGGTGGCGATGACCAGGCCGCCGGCGTCGGGCACGTGCCGCCGCACCTCCGAGAGCCGCTTGTCGGCGGCCTCGAGCACGGCCGGGATCCAGGACCCCTGCGGGTCGAGCGCGGTGCGCAGCGCCTGGGCGGTCAGGTCCTTGGTGAGCGGCTCGCCGAGGCTGGCGGCGACCTCGTCGCCGGCGCGGGTGCGCCACTGCATCTCGCCGGAGTAGGCCAGGAACAGCACCGGACGTACGACGTGGTCGGCGAGCGCCTGGCTGTAGCCGTAGGTGTAGTCCGCCACCGACCGCGGGACGCCGTCCGGCCCCGGCGCGTAGGTGACGAACGGGATCGGGTTGACGTCGGAGCGGAACGGCGTGCCGGTCAGCGCCAGCCGGCGGGCGGCCGGCTCGAAGGCCTCCCGGACGCCTTCGCCCCAGCTGAGCGCGTCGCCCGCGTGGTGGATCTCGTCGAGGATGACCAGCGTCTTGAACCGCTCCGTGCGGATGCGCAGCGCGAGCGGGTTCACCGCGACGCCGGCGTAGGTCACCGCGACGCCGACGTAGTCGCTGGCGATCTTGCCCTTGCCCGCGGAGTAGCTCGGGTCGATGGGCAGCCCGGCCTTCGCGGCGGCCTCGGCCCACTGCAGCTTCAGGTGCTCGGTCGGCGCGACGATGATCAACCGGTCGACCTGCCGCCGCCCGAGCAGCTCGGCCGCCACCGACAGTGCGAACGTCGTCTTGCCGGCGCCGGGGGTCGCGACCGCCAGGAAGTCGCGCGGCGAGCGGTCGAGGTAGTCGCGGAGCGCCGCGGCCCTGCCAGGCACGTAGCGAGGGCGCCGTGCCCCACGCCGCACGCTCGGGCCAGGCGGGACCGAGGGAGGTCAGGCGGGAGGCGGCCTCGTCGGGGCCGCCGCTCACTCGCCGGTGCCCGCGTCGTCGGAGAGGCTCTCCCAGATCTCCTTGCACTCCGGGCACACCGGGAACTTCTCCGGCGCCCGGCTCGGCACCCACACCTTGCCGCACAGCGCGCGGACGGGGGTGCCCATCACCATCGCCTCGGTGAGCTTCTCCTTCTCCACGTAGTGGGAGAAGCGCTCGTGGTCACCGTCGTCGGTCGGGGACGGTACGGCGGTCCTCGCGGACGTCCGTTTCGGTCGAGAAGCCGATGGTGGTCACGGACCAGAGTCTACGTCCGTCCGGAGGCCGGGCGACCCCCGGGCGACCGCGTGTGGAGAGCGCGCCTAACCCGGCTGGGGAGGTCACCTCGTGCAAGGCGCGACTGAAGGCCTCGGCCGCCGGGCTGCGCTCGGTTCTCGTGACGATGACGGCCTCCCTGTCGAAGCGAAGGGCAGGATCGCGGACCTTCAGCCATCGAACATCCCGCGGAACACTTCGGGCGGCACTCTCCGGCATGACCGTGAGCGCCAGCCCGGCTGATACCAGGCCGAGGCGGGTCTGCCAGCTCGCGACCCGGAAGGCGACGTGCGGCTCCGACAGCGTCGGCCAGGCCAGGAACTGCGGCTCGTCCCCCGAACCGACGACCCACGGCTCTCCCGCGATGTCGGCGACGGCCACCTCGTCACGCTGCGCCAGCGGATGGGTCGCGGCGACGGCGATCCCCAAGGCCGTCGGCGCGAGGACCTCTGTCGTCAGCTCGCTGAAGTCGTAGTCGGGCAGGCCATCGCCTCGGGCGACGAGCGCGACCTCGATCCGCCGGGTTTGCATCCAACGCATCTGCTGCGGACTCCCCGCTTCGCGCAGGTCCACTTCCAGCGCCGGGTGCCGCTCCTTCAGGGCGGCGATGGCTCGGGGCACCCAGTGGGCGGCAGCAAGCGGGAAGGCTCCGACCACAAGACGACCCGCGACCTGGTCGCGGAGGCCGGCCAGCTCCAGCTCGGCAGCAGCGAGCTGGCTCAAGACGCTGCGCGCGTGCTTGGCCAGCACATCGCCCGCCGGCGTCAGCGTCACCCCTCGCGCCCTGCGCTCGAAGATCGGGCTCCGCACCGCGGCCTCCGCCGTGGCCACCTGCCGCGAGATCGCGGACTGGGTGTAGCCGAGTGCTTCCGCCGCTGCAGTGAACGACCCACGTCGAGCGACTTCGGCGACCACACGCAGGCCCGCGATCGTCAGTTCAGCCATGACCTCGACGCTACTCCCGGCGATGCGGTAGCCGCATACCTCCGGTGCGAAAAACCTCGCTTGTCCGCATGGCTTGAGCGGAGAACTCTGGAGTTGCGCGACCGCAAGGCAGGGTCACGCCCCCGAGCCCGAGGAAGGTGAACAGTGAACATCAACCGGAGAAAGGTCCTCGTCACCGGCGCCGGCACCGGCATGGGCCTCGAAGCTTCTCGGCGGTTCGCCGCGCACGGCGCCACCGTCCTCATGGTCGCGCGCAACGGTGAGCGACTCGAGCGCGAGGCCGCGAGCATGGGCCGCGCCATTCCCGTTCAGTGCGACATTGCCGACGATACGCGGGTCGATGCGTTGCTGGATCTTGTCGGAGAGCAGCACCGCGACCTGGACACCGTGCTGCTCAATGCCGGCATCACCCACACGTACAAGCTGTTCGACGACGCCGTAGACGCGGTCGCCCATGCTGAGGCCGAGATGCGCGTCAACTATCTCTCTGCAGTACGGCTCATCAGAGCGCTGGTCCCGATCCTGGAGCGGGGCGACGACGGATGCCTCATCGTCACCACCTCCGGGGGTCGCGTTCGCACCCGACATCACCAACCCGACCTACAGCGCCACCAAGGCGGCCCTGCACTCGCTGACCCAGTCGGCCCGGCTCCAGCTCGAGCGGAACGGCTCCACCGTCAAGGTGTTCGAGTTCATGGCACCCCTCGTGGACTCGCCCTTCTCTGGCGGCGTCGTCTCCGACGACAAGGTGTCGGTCGCCGACGCCGTCGACGGACTGTTCCTCGGCCTCGAGCACGACGACCTGGAGATGCAGGTCGGCATCACCAGGGATGTCTACGAAGCGCTCCGCGCATCGACCGACGCCGCGGTTCGCGCGGTGAATGCATCGACCGGCGGATGACCTACGACCCGCCCCGACCCGACCGAGCGAAAGGAAAACTGATGAAGACCTGGTTCATCACCGGCGCATCCCGCGGCATCGGCCGCGAGCTCACCGAGCAGATCCTGGCCCGCGGCGGCCGAGTCGCAGCGACCCTGCGCCGCCCGGAGCAGCTCGACGAGCTCGCCGACCGATACGGAGACCGGCTGTGGCGACACGCCCTCGACGTCACTCGACAGCCAGCAGCTCGATACCGCGGTCGACGCCGCGTTCGCCGAGCTGGGACGGATCGACGTCGTCGTCTCCAACGCAGGGTTCGGAGTCATGGGCGCAGCCGAGGACCTGTGCGACGAACAGGTCGAGCGCTCCATCGCCACCAACCTCACCGGCTCCATCCAGCTCGCCCGCCGCGTCGTTCCGCACCTGCGCAAGCAGGGCGGCGGCGTGCTCGTCCAGATCTCCAGCATGGGCGGCCACATCACGTTCCCCGGGTTCGCGATCTACCACGCGACCAAGTGGGGCATCGAGGGCTACTTCGAGTCCCTTTCCGCCGAGATCGAGCCCTTCGGCATCAAGACCATCCTGGTCGAGCCCGGCATGGTCCGCACGACCTTCTACGCCGCCGCCGAACAGGTCCCCCTCAGTGAGCCCTACGTCGGCGGTCCTGCCGATGCCGATCCCATCCCGGTGGAGCAGATGCCCGCCAGCCAGTCCGGCGTCGCAAATGCGACCATCGAGGCCGCGCTCTCCGACACACCCCCGCTGCGCCTGCTCATCAACTCCGACGCGTATGAGGCTGTGACGACCTCGGTGCGCGAACGTCTTGCCGGATTCGAGGCGCGACGCGACGCCGCGTATGCCGCGGATGCAGAGGTCGAAGCCGGGACCTCGTGACGACCGGTCGCCGATGGAGCACGGCCCGGCGAGCGTTCCTAGGCGCCATCACCATCTGGCTGACGAGTCAACGACCGCGCCTAGTTGAGCGCGGGATCCGCAGGGCGGGTGGAGTGGAAGGCGAGGTCGCCGGGCTGGCGGCGCATGACCTCGCGCCAGAGGTCGCGGGTGTCGTGGCGGAAGACGTCGTCGGCCTGCCCGGGCACGACGTACCAGCTGCCCTCGGCGATCTCGGCCTCGAGCTGGCCGGTGCCCCAGCCGGCGTAGCCGGCGAAGATCCGGAGCCGGTCGACGGTGCCGACGACGAGCTCGCTCGGCGTGTCGAGGTCGAGCAGCCCGAGCCGGTCGACGACGGGCTGGAAGCCGGCCGCGTTCTCGCCGCCGGGAGCGGCGAGGGCGACGGCCAGCGCGCCGTCGGTGGAGACGGGTCCGCCCTGGAACAGCACCTCGGGCTCGTCGACGACGTCGCCCCACTCGCCGAGCACCTCGGAGACGGGCAGCGGGCTCGGCCGGTTGAGCACCACGCCCAGCGCTCCCTCGGGGTTGACGTCGAGGAGCAGGACGACCGCGTCGACGAAGTTCGGGTCGAGCAGCGCGGGACTGGCGAGCAGCAGCATGCCCGCCCGGGGGTCGCTCACCGGGTCGCTCACTCCTCCATCATGCCCGGAAGCGCCGACCCCGGGCCCGGCGCGGGAGGGAGAGGGAGGGGGGGGCGCGTCGGGCCCGGGGCCGGGTTCGTGGGGCGGTCAGGCGGCCACGACCGCGCGGAGGCGGTCGACCAGGCCGCGGCGCGGCGCGTGGGTGGAGCCGGTCGCCGCGGCGCCGGCCCACAGCTCGCGGCCGCGCTCCTCGATCTCGGCACCGATCCGCTGCGCGGCGGCGTCGCCGAGACCGGCGCGGCCGCCCATGACCGCCAGGAAGTGGCGCTCCTTGGCGACGGCACGGGCGAGCGCTCCCGCGGTGGCGTCGTCGGCGGGGTGCCGGCGGTGGTGGTCGAGCACCATCCGTACGCCCGGCATCTGGCCGGCGGTGCGTGCCCAGGCGGCGGCGACCGCCCGCTCGAGGTCCATCGGCTGGGCCGCGAGCTCGCGCTCGACGTGACCCGGAGAGCCGGGTGTGCCACCGCAGCTGCAGCGTGGCGAGCAGGTCGAGCTCGTCGCGGAACGTCTCGGCGAACCCGGGGACGTCGGTCGGCAGCACGCCGTCGCGCCGGGCGTCCGCGGTCGCCATCACGGTGCGGAGGGTCTCGCCCCGGTTGTGGAAGGCCTTCCAGGTCATGGTCAGCGGCTCCTTCACTGGTGTGGACGGCAGCCAGTCCCCCCGGTGGAACGTGCCCGTCCGCGTGGCCGGGGGTCGGTCCCGGCGGCGGACATACCGTAAGTACGTACTCTCAGTATGGAGCAGACCCGCGGTATGCCCAAGGACGTGCGACGTGATCTGGCGCACGAGATGACCGTCACCGCCACGCGCGCCCCGGGAGTGACGACCGACATATGCTGGTCCGATGGCGAAGCCGTCGGTCCCCAGGCTGGTCCCCAAGGTGCCGAAGGTGCCGCGGGTCCCCGGCGTGACCGGCACGACCAGCCGCGCGGCGTACTCCGCCTCCACCAAGCGGGCGCTGGTCGACGTCGCCGAGGAGCTGTTCACCGCCCAGGGGTACGCCGCCACCTCGCTCGACGCGATCGTCGCCGGCGCACAGGTGACCAAGGGGGCGCTCTACCACCACTTCTCGGGCAAGCAGGCGCTGTTCGAGGCCGTCTTCGAGCGGGTGGAGCACGACGCGGCCCAGCGGATCCAGCAGGAGCTGCGCGACCAGGACGACCCGTGGGTGAAGGCGCTGGCGGGTCTCCGCGCGTTCCTCGCGGTGGTCCAGGAGCCGCGGTACCGGCGGATCGTGATCCAGGAGGGTCCGGCGGTGCTGGGCTACGAGCGCTTCCGGGAGCAGGAGGAGCGCTCGACGTTCGCCAACGTGCTCGAGATCGTGCGGGCCGTGCTCGAGGCCGGGTCGTGGACGCTCGACGAGCCGATGCTGCAGACGTTCGCGCGGATCTTCTTCGGTGCGATGTCGTCGGCGGGCGAGTCGGTGTCGACCGCCGACGACCCCGAGGCGGCGGCCCGCCGGGTCGAGGCCGCGATCGCGTTCCTGCTCTCCGGCGTGCAGCTGATGGTCGAGAACGGCGAGGAGCTGCCGCCCGGCCTCGGCGGCGACTACTTGCCGTAGGTGACCGAGCCGCCTGCCGAGTCGACCGGCACCAGCTCGATCCACACCCGGCCGGCCGGCACCTTCAGGTCGCCCTTGCGGGTCTCCAGCTGCAGTGGCGTGTCGAGGGCGTCCTTGCTCCAGGAGCCCTTGACGACCTTGCCGCCGTGGAAGAGCAGCGCGTCGCCGGTGCCCTCGAAGATCGTCTCGGGCACGGTGTTGCCGGCGGGGTCGAGGTAGCCGGCGTCGCCGACCTCGACCCGCAGCACCAGCACGCTGTCGGCGGGGAACTCGTCGCCGTCGGCGGCGTGGGTGTTCTCGTTGACGTAGCTGCCGTTGCTGAAGGACCAGTTCGTCGAGTGCTGGCCGAAGTCGGCGGTGAGCGTGCCGGCCGGGCGACCCTGGGGGACGTCGTCGCCGGTGCCCCACGGCAGGTAGTCGTCGGGACGGGCGGTCTCCTTGTCCCGCGCGGCCTTCGCGACCGCCGCCATGTCGGCGAACAGGTTGTACGGCGCGCTGCGGGTCTGCTCGCGGAAGAAGCCGGGGCTGCCCTCGTTGAAGATCTTGATGCCGGCGTCGTTGACGCGCTCGACGGTCTGCGCCGCGCCGCCGCTGGCCACCATCGCGCCGTCGACCGGCGCGACGATGCCGATGTCGCTGGCCCGCATCGACCGGACCGGGCCGACCTCGCCCGGGATCTCGGAGTAGTAGAGCGCCGCCAGCCGGGTGATGCCGCCCTCGACCAGCTCCTCGACGACCAGGTCGGCGCTGCCGAGGCCCTGCTGGGGGGCGCTGGACTCGGTGTTGTCCATCTTCAGCACGAGGACCGGGTGGTCCTGCTCGGCGTCGTCGCCGTCGGCGACCGGCAGGCCGGTGAGCGGCCAGGTGCCCGGCTCCTCGGGCGCCGCGCTCGTGCCCTCCTCGGAGGCCGGCTCGTCGCCGCCGCTGTCGTCGCCGCCGCAGGCGGCGAGCCCAGGCTGAGGGCGGTGAGGGCGGCGGTGATGCTGGCGAGCGAGCGAACGTCACGCACGTCGGAACTCCGATCGTCGGTTCGTGCTGGTGGGGATGACTTCGATTGTGCGGCCGGCCGGCGGTCAGCCGAGGCTCGACCCGCCGTCGACGTAGAGCGTCTGCCCGGTGACGTACGACGCCTCGTCGCTGGCCAGGAAGCACACCGCGGCCGCGATGTCCTCGGGGTGGCCGACGCGCTTGACCGGGTTGGCCTCCGCGTTGAGCCGGCGGAACTCCTCGACGTCGAGCTTGAGGCGGGCCGCCGTCGCGTCGGTCATCTCGGTCGCGATGAAGCCGGGGGCCACCGCGTTGACGTTGATGCCGAAGGGGCCGAGCTCGATGCCGAGCGTGCGGGTGAAGCCCTGGATGCCCATCTTGGCCGCGGAGTAGTTGGCCTGGCCGCGGTTGCCGAGCGCGGAGATGCTGGAGATGTTGACGACCTTGCCGTACTTCTGCTCGACGAAGTGCCGCTGGGCCGCCTTGGTCATCAGGAACGCGCCCTTGAGGTGCACGTTCATCACCAGGTCCCAATCGTCCTCGGTCATCTTGAACAGCAGGTTGTCGCGGGTGACGCCGGCGTTGTTGACCAGCACGTGGATCCCGCCCAGCTCGGCGACGACGCGCTCGATCGCGGCGTCGACGCCGACCTCGTCGGCGACGTCGCAGCCGACGCCGACGGCCTTCGCGCCGTCGATGAGCGGCAGCCGGCCGGCGGCCTCGGCGGCCGCCGTCTCGTCGAGGTCGACGAGGGCGACCGAGGCACCCTCCTCGGCGAACCGGGCGGCGGTGCCGAACCCGATGCCCCGCGCCGCGCCGGTGACGACCACGACCCGTCCGTCGAAACGACCCATCTGCTCCTCCTCGGTGGCGGGCCGCAGGGCCCGTGCTTCCGGTCGGCGGGCAAGCCTACGAGACGGTCCCCCGGACCGGTGCGGTCCGGGCGGCAGCGGGGGTCGACGGCCGGGCCGGCAGCGGGGGTCAGCGGCAGGGTCAGCGGCCGGCCGGCGGCAGCGCCGCGCGGAGCCGCTCGGCGTACGCCGCGGGCTCGCCGTCGGCGTACTTCGTGCGCGGCCAGAAGAAGCCGCGCAGCCCGTCGCCCTTGGTGCGCGGCACGACGTGGAGGTGCAGGTGGGGCACCGACTGGCTGACGACGTTGTTCATCGCGACGAAGCTGCCCTGGGCGCCGAGCCCGTCCATGACCGCGGTCGCGAGCCGCTGCGCCGCCTCGAGGAACCCGTCGCGCAGCGCGGCCGGCAGGTCGGGCAGCGTCACCACGTGCGCGCGCGGCACCAGCAGCACGTGACCCTTGAACACCGGCCGGCGATCGAGGAACGCCACCAGCTCCGGCTCGTCGAGCACGACGTCGGCGGGCGTGTCGCCCGCGACGATCGAGCAGAAGACGCAGTCGGCCACGTCCCGGACTCTAGGTGATCACCGGGGGTTCGGCGCTGCGCACTTCTACCCACGACCCCGCCCACCGGATGGGCATTCCGCCCGAAGCGGGCGGTGGCGGGCGCTTCCTAGCGTGGAGGCTCCCGAGCCGAGGAGGAGAAGTGGACACCACCCCCACCCACGTCGAGACCGTGATCATCGGCGCCGGCCAGGCCGGCCTCGCGACCGCCTACCACCTGCGTCGACGCGGCCGCGACTGTCTCGTCGTCGACGCCGCCGACCGGATCGGCGACCAGTGGCGCCGTCAGTGGGACACGCTGCGCCTCTACTCCCCCGCCCGCTACGACGGCCTGCCGGGGCTTCCGTTCCCCGCCCGCCCGTGGACGTTCCCCGGGAAGGACGAGGTGGCCGACTACCTCGAGGCGTACGCCGAGCACCACCGGCTACCGGTGCTGCTCGGCACCCGCGTGGAGACGCTGGACGCCGCGCTCGACGGTGGCTTCACCGTGAACTGCTCGACCGGCACGCTGCGCTGCGACAACGTGGTGGTGGCGACCGGGACGTTCGGACGGACCCCGGCCGTCCCCGACTTCGCCGCCGACCTCGACCCCGCGGTCCTGCAGCTGCACTCCAGCGAGTACCGCCGGCCGGCCCAGCTCCGCGACGGCCCGGTGCTCGTCGTCGGGGCCTCCCACTCGGGCACCGACGTCGCCCACGAGGTCGCCGCGACCCGGCCGACGATCCTGGCCGGCCGCGACTGCGGCCAGGTCCCGTTCCGCATCGAGTCGCCCGCCGGGCGGGTGCTGTTCCCACTGCTCGTCCTCGCCTGGCGGCACCTGCTCACCCGACGGACGCCGCTGGGCCGGCGGATGATGCCGCACGTGCGCTTCCACGGAGGCCCGATGATCCGCGTGCGGCGCGCCGACCTCCGCGCGCGGGGCGTCGAGCGGCTCACCGACCGGGTCACCGGGGTGCGCGACGGGCTGCCGGTGGTCGGCGACCGGGCGGTCGAGGTGGCGAACGTCGTGTGGGCGACCGGGTTCCGGCAGTCCTTCGACTGGATCCGGTTGCCCGTGATCGGTGCCGACGGCTGGCCGCTGGAGGTGCGGGGGGTCGTCGACTCCGCGCCCGGGCTGTACTTCTGCGGCCTGTCCTTCCAGTACGCGTTCAGCTCGATGGTGCTGCCGGGCGTCGGGCGCGACGCCGACCACGTGGCACGACGGATCGCGGAGCGGAGCGGCCGGCCGGAGCCGGCGCGCCGGCTCGAGGCCGCCTGACCTCGAGAAGCCGGCTGCCCCCTCCCGCGACGGTCCGGGCGGTCCTATCCTCGAGCTGGAGGTTCACGCATGGGCGTGGTCGAGGAGCTGGTTCGCGCACGGGAGACCTACGAGCGCGGCGACTGGGCGGCGGCGTACGAGGCCTGGTCGGGGACGCCGCCGGACGCCATGAACGCCGCCGACCTCGGCGCCCTGGCGACGACGGCATTCCTCCTCGGACGCACCGACGACTCCATCTCCGCCCTGCAGCGCGCCTTCCGGCTCGAGGTCGCCGCAGGCGAGCCGACCGCCGCCGTCCGCTCCGCGTTCCACCTCGCCATGGCCAACGTCACGGCGGGCGCCCCGACGGTCGCGGCCGGGTGGACGGCCCAGGCGGTGCGGCTGCTCGGCGAGCTCGACCGGGACGTCGTCGAGCGGGGGTACGTCGAGTTCCTCCTCATGTTCCGCGACATCGGCGACGGCGACTGGGACGCCGCCGCCGCTCGCGCCGCCGTGGCCGCTGACCACGCTCGCCGCCACGGCGACCTCGACCTCCTGTCCGTCGCGCTGGCCGCGCTCGGCCGGACCACCCTCCAGGGCGGCCGGGTCCCGGATGGCCTCCGGCTCTTCGACGAGGCGATGACCGTCATCGCTCCGGGGGAGGGTGTCACCGGTGATGGCAGGGCACGCCTACTGCGTGATGATCGAGGGCTGCCAGGAGGTGTCGGACCTCGGCCGGGCATCGGCGTGGACCGCCGCGCTCAGCCGCTGGTGCAGCAGCCAACCGGGCCTGGTCGCGTTCACGGGACAGTGCGCGGTCCACCGCGGCCAGATCATGCGCCTGCACGGCGCGTTCGCCGCGGCCGTCACCGAGTTCGACGACGCGGTGCGGCGCTACCAGGCGGTGGGGACCCCGGTCGCCGCTGGTCTCGCCCTGGCCGAGCGTGGCGACGTGCTGCGGCTGCTCGGCGACCTCGACGCCGCGGAGGCGAGCTATGACCGGGCCGCGGCCCACGGCTTCGAGCCCCAGCCCGGCCTCGCCCTCCTGTGGCTGGCCCGGGGCGGCACACGCGCGGCCGCGGCCGCCGCCCGCCGGCTCGTCGCCGAGATCACCGACCCCGTCCACCGGTCGCGGCTGCTCCCGGCTGCGGTCGAGATCGCGCTCGCGACCGGCGACGCCGGGACGGCCCGGACGCTGGCCGACGAGCTGGGCCGCACCGCCACCGCCTTCGGGTGCTCGGCGCTCCAGGCGATGGCCGGCTATGCGGCCGGCGGCGTCGAGCTGGACGCCGGCGACCCGGCGGGCGCCCTCCCCTACCTGCGCAAGGCGCGAGCACTGTGGAACGCGCTCGACGGTCCCTACGAGGCGGCGCGGGCGCAGATGCGGATCGCGCTCGCTCTGCGCGCGCTCGGGGACGAGGGGTCGGCAGCCGCCGAGCTGAACGCGGCCCGCCGGGTGCTCGAGGAGCTCGGAGCGGAGCCGGCGGCACGCGAGGCCGCCGCCCTCCTGCTGCCGGGGGTGCTGCCCGACGGCCTCACAGCGCGGGAGGCAGAGGTGCTGCGGCTGGTCGCGGCCGGCAGGAGCAACGCCCAGATCGCCACCGCGCTCGTGCTCAGCGAGAAGACGGTCGCCCGGCACCTCAGCAACATCTTCACCAAGATCGGCGTCTCGTCGCGGACCGCCGCCGCGGCGTACGCGTTCGACCGCCGGCTCACGTGACCCGGGCACCACCCCGCCCGGTCAGTGGCACACGGCGTCGCCGCAGCCGGGGACGCGCAGCAGGCGGCCGTTGCGCGGCACGGCGTCGAAGTGGTGGGCGTCGCGGACGCCGTAGGTCCACCGCAGGCCGTGCCGGGCCATGATCTGCACGACGCGGTGCCCGCGGGAGCGCCAGGCGACGCGCGGGTGCGACCGGCCGACCCACCACCGGTTGGGCACCCAGCCGTGGGAGGCACGGTAGGGGTTCTCCCACGGGTTGACGTCGAGCGACCGGCCGTAGGAGTGGGGGGACCGGACGCCGGGCCGGCCGACGACGTCCCGGCAGTTGAACGCGGACGTGTTGCCGGCGGCCATCGACGCGTAGTCGTCGCCGCCGCCCAGCCGGCGCGACCACCCGAACCGGTCCACCCGGTGCATCGTCCGGATCGGGAGCCGGGCGCGGTACATGTCGGCCAGCGCCGCCGCCATCTGGTGCACCACCGAGGCGGCCGCGACCAGCTCGCCGCGCTTGCGGTAGCCGCTGTAGTCCCAGAAGTTGATCGTCAGCAGCCGCAGCCCCGCCCGGCCGACGGGGCAGCCGCGGTGCCAGGTGCGACCGGTCATCTGGCGCCAGACCCGGTCGGGGATCCGGGTGACCCGCGGGTTGGGTCCGTTCCCGACCGCCGGCGGGGAGGACAGCTTGCGGCGCGGCGGCGGGGCGGCGCCGGGCAGTCGCACCCGGACGCCCGGCGGGAGGTTGTCGAGGGCGTGGACGGTGCTGACGTCGCCGGTCACCCACGGCAGGCCCCGGGCGACGGCGCGCCACCGGGTGTCGGTGCGGGGGCGCCACCGTCCGCGACGCCCGGCCGGCAGCGTTCGTGCGCAGCACGGCGACCGTCCGCCACCGCCGGTCGACCCGCCGCTGGAGGTGCACCCGACCCTGGACCGGCTCCCCCGCAGCGGTCGTCCACCGCACCCGCAGCCGGGCGCTCCGCTCGTCGACGAACGAAGCCGGGCCGGCGATCCGCACCCTGCCCTGCCGCTTGCGCAGCCGCAGCCCGGCGTCGGCGACGGCGGGCTCGAGCTCCACGTCACCGGCGTACGACGCCCGCACCCGGTTGTCCGCCGGCCGCCGGCTCAGCTCGACCACCTGGCCGGCCGCGCCGCCGGCGTCGGTCGTCACCGTGCCGAGCGGCCGCCACGTGCCGCCCACCCGCCGCTGCAGGACCACCGGCGCCCCGGCGACCGGGGCGCCGTCCGCGAGCAGGCGCACGGTGAGGGTCGTGGTGGAGCCGGCGTGGGCGGCGGGCGCCGAGAGCCGGAGCTCGGTCGGCGTCGCGGCGCGGGCGGGCGCCGCCGGGCCGGCGTACGGCCCGAGCACGAGGCCGAGGCACAGGACGAGGGGGATCCACAGCCGCGCGCGCATGCGGCCGTTGTTACCCCGATCGGACAGAGTCATGTGGGACCTAGGTCCCGCTCGGGCGGCGCGCGGTCGCGCCACGCGGCGGGTGGCCCTAGCCTGCCACGGGACATCCGGGAGGGACCTTGAGCACGACGACGGCCGCGCCACGATGGCGCAAGCCCAAGCCCGCGGCGGTGCTGCCGCCACAAGGGCGGCACCTGGTGTCGCGGTTCACCTACGGCACGACGCCGCGGCTGGTCGCGCAGGTCGACCGCGCCGGTGCGTCGAAGTGGTTCGAGCGGCAGCTCCACCCCGGTCGGATCGACGACCCGGCGGGCGCCCGGCTCGACCGCTGGTGGCCGCAGCTGCGGATGACGCCGCAGCAGCTGTGGGACCGCGACCAGCGTGGCGTGCAGCCGGGCTGGGAGCTGGTGCGCGACTACTCCTCGTGGCTGCTGACCCGCCGGATCTCCTCCGAGCGCCAGGTGCACGAGGTGATGGCGGCGTTCTGGGAGAACCACCTCCACATCCCGCACGGCGCGGACGCGTGGCCCTGGCGGCCGTCGTACGGCCGGGCGGTGCGGGCCCGGGCGCTGGGCCGGTTCGACGACCTCCTCGTCGCCGCCGTCACCCACCCGGCGATGCTGGCGTGGCTCGACGGCGTGCAGTCGACGAAGACCGCCCCCAACGAGAACCTCGGCCGCGAGCTGCTCGAGCTGTTCACCGTCGGCGTCGGCAACTTCAAGGGAGGCCGACGTCAAGAACGCCGCTCTCGTGCTGACCGGCTGGTACGTCGACCTGTTCGGCAGCTGGGAGCCCTCCTACCGGGCGGACCGCCACCACGTCGGGAAGGTGAAGGTGCTCGGCTTCTCCCACGCCAACTCCTCCCCCGACGGCCGCGCGGTCACCAAGGCGATGCTCCGCTACCTCGCCCGGCACCCCGCGACGGCGCGGCACCTGGCCCACAAGCTGGCGGTGAAGTTCGTCTCCGACGACCCGCCGGCCCGGCTGGTGCGCCGCCTCGCCGACACCTACCTCGACCACGACACCCGGATCGCGCCGGTGCTGCGCGCGCTGGTGCGGTCGCCGGAGTTCCGCGAGTCGGCCGGCGAGAAGCTGCGCGACCCGGTCGAGGACCTGGTGGCGACCTACCGTGCGCTCGGGATCCGGTTCCGCCGGCCCGGCGGCGGTCGCGTCGCGACCGAGGCGATCGTCTGGCAGACCGGGAGCCTCGGCCTCCAGGTCGGCGACTGGCCGCGCCCCGACGGCGCGCCGCTCGACAACGCGCCGTGGGCGACCACGCTGCGGGCGCTCGGGTCGGCCAACCTGCACTACACGGTGGCGCACGGCTGGTGGCCCAACGCCGAGTCGGGCGCGATTCACCGGCCGGCACGGGCCTGGGTGCCGCGGCTGCCGATCCGCTTCGACGCCCTGGTCGACCACCTCTCTCGCGTGCTGCTCGGCCGCCCGGCCGGCCGCGGCCTGGTCGAGGCCGCGTGCGTGGCGATGGAGATGCGGCCCGGCGAGAAGGTGCGGGCCGACCACCCGCTGCTGCAGTGGCGGATGGGGCGCCTGCTCAGCACGATGCTCGACTCCCCCGCCCACTTCCACCGATGAGCCGATCGACGAGGTCCGCCGTGTCCCAGCCCGACCAGCCGTGCGGCTGCCCGGAGTTCACCAGCGTCAACCGGCGCAGCCTGCTGCGCGGCGGCCTCGCCGTCGCGGGCCTGACCACCGTCTTCGGCTCCACCGTCGTCAGCCGGAGCACGCGGGCCGCGGCCGCCACCAGCGCCGCCGCGCCGGTCGAGCCGTGGACGATCGTCGTGCTCTCGCTGCGGGGCGCGGCCGACGGGCTCTCGCTCGTCGTGCCGCACGCCGACGAGGTCTACTACCGCGCCCGGCCCCGGATCCACGTGCCCTCCGACCGGCTGCTGGCGAAGGACGGCATGTTCGGGCTGCACCCGGCGCTCGCGCCGCTGCTGCCGCTGTGGCAGTCGGGCCGGCTCGCGGCCGTCCACGCGACCGGCCTCCCGGTCGCCAACCGCTCCCACTTCTCGGCCATGGAGCAGCTCGAGGACGCCGCGCCCGGCTCGGCCACGCGCTCCGGGTGGCTCAACCGGCTGCTCGGCGGCACCGCCGCGACGACGCCGGTCGAGGGCGTCGCCGTGGGCTCGCTGCCCACCGCCCTCTACGGCGGGCAGTCGGTGATCGCGCTCGAGGACGTCGACGACGTCGACGTCGACGGCGCCGAGTCGCTCGCGGCCAACGACCCGCGGCTCGCCAGCCTGCGCCGGATGTGGGGCGGCAACCGGTCGGAGATGGGCCGCGGCATGCGGTCGGCGCTCGACACGGTGCGGCGGTTCGAGCCAGTGCGGCGGACCGCCGACCCGAGCGCGTCGTACCCCGACACCGACCTGGGCCGGGCCCTCGGCAGCGTCGCCCGCACGATCCGCGGCGATGTCGGCACCTCCGTCTTCACCGTCGACCACGGCGACTGGGACATGCACACCTACGTCGGCCGGCCCGACGACGGCTGGATGCACGACAACGCCACCGAGCTCGCCGAGGGCATCGCCGCGTTCTTCGCCGACCTCGGGGCGCTCGGCGACCGGGTGACGCTCGTGACGATCAGCGAGTTCGGCCGCCGTACGGTCGAGAACGCCTCCCAGGGCCTCGACCACGGCTGGGGCAACGTCATGTTCCTCGCCGGCGCGCAGGTGAAGGGCGGCCGCTACTACGCCGAGTGGCCGGGCCTGACCGAGACCCACGACGCCGACCTGCCCGTCACCCTCGACTACCGCAGCGTGCTCGCCGAGGTCGTCAGCGCCCGCACCGGGGTGTCGACGGCGACCGTGTTCCCCGGGTTCACCCCGGAGCCGGTCGGCGTGATGCGGGCCTGAGGGTCGGGGCGGTCCGCCGAGGCCGCGGGCGCGACGTGACGGGCAAACCTCCACTTGTCCGGCATTGCTTTGCCCGACAAGTTGAGGTTTCCCCGGTCGGCCGGGGAAACCTCACGTCGCCGGCCACCCCACCACCGCCACCCCACCACCACCAGCCCCACCAACCCCGTCCCCTCCCCGCCCACGGACGTCGTAGGTTTGGCCGCATGCGCATCGCCATCGTCGGCGGCCACGGCAAGGTCGCCCTGCACCTCCACCCGCTCCTGGTCGACGCCGGGCACACGCCGGTCGCTCTCGTCCGCAAGGAGGAGTACCGCGCCGAGCTCGAGGGGCTGGGCGCGGAGGTCCGCCTGCTCGACATCGAGAACCAGGGGGTCGACGCGTTCGCGGCCGCCTTCGAGGGCTGTGAGGCCGTGGTGTTCTCCGCCGGCGGCGGGCCCGACGGCAACATCGAGCGCAAGCGCACCGTCGACCTCGAGGGCTCGCTGAAGTCGATCGACGCCGCGCACGAGGTCGGCATCCGCCGCTTCGTCCAGGTGTCGGCCATCGCGGTCGACGAGCCCGATGTCGAGGCCGCGTCGGAGGTCTGGCTGGCCTACGTCGCCGCCAAGCGCGACTCCGACGTCGCGCTGCGCGACAGTGGCCTGGACTGGACGATCATCCGCCCCGGCCGGCTCACCGACGAGGCGGGCACCGGCCGGGTCGCCCTGGGCCAGCGCCTGCCGCACGAGGACGTCCCCCGCGCCGACGTCGCAGCGGTGGTCGCCGCGTCGCTGGCCGACGACAGCTCGATCGGGCACCAGTGGGACCTGATCTCCGGCGACACCCCGGTCGCGGAGGCGGTGCGCGCCGCGGCTGCCGGCTGAGGCGGCGCCTCAGCCCCGCTGCTGGCGCAGCGGGAACAGCCGCCGGAGCACGTCGGCGACGGTGACCACCCCGAGCATCGACGCGGCGTCGGTCGGGTCGGTGACCACCACCAGCTGGTTGCTCGTCTCCCGCATCCGGCCGAGCGCGGCGTAGACCCTCGTGTCGGCGGGCAGCCGCAGAACCTCCCGGGTGAGCGGTCCGATCCCCGTGTCCGGCTCGGCCTCGAGCGTGTCGCGCACGTGCACCACACCCGCGGCGCTCCGGCCGTCACCGACCAGGATCCGCAGGTGGCCCGAGCGGCGGCTCGCCTCCTGCACGTCCGCCACCCGCGCGTCCGAGGGGACGGCCGTCGGCGGCGTCGGGCTCACCAGCTCGCCGACCGTGAGGGTCTCGAGCTCCAGTGCGCCGGAGAGCTGCGCGGAGAACGACGCGTCGAGCGCACCGACGTTGGCGGAGTGCTCGACGAGCTGCCGCAGCGCGCCCGGGTCCTGGCCGGAGGCGACCTCGTCGACCGGCTCGACGCCGACGCGGCGCAGGCACCAGTTGGCGGCGTCGTTGAGCGCGCGCAGCAGGGGGCGGGTGGTCCACATGAACCCCCCGCATCGGCAGGGCGAGGAGGGTCGCCGACCGCTCCGGGTGGGCGATCGCCCACGACTTGGGCGCCATCTCCCCCACGACCAGGTGGAGGAAGGTGACGACCACCAGGGCGAGCACGAAGCCGGCGACGTCGGCGAGCCAGTACGCCGCGCCCCAGCCCTCGAAGACCGGTGTCAGCCAGTGGTGCACGGCGGGCTTGGTGATCGCGCCGAGCGCGAGCACCGACACGGTGATGCCGAGCTGGGAGCCGGCGAGGAGGACGCTGAGCTCGGTGGAGCTGCGCAGCGCGGCCCGTGCGGCGCGGCTCGACGGGGCGGCTTCCTCGAGGCGGTGCTTCCGGGCGGCGATCAGCGCGAACTCGATCGCGACGAAGAAGGCGCTCGCGGCGATGATGACGGCGGTCGCCACGGCCACCACGACGGGGTTCTCCATCACGACCCCTCCCCCTCGCTCGTCGGGCAGGTCGAGGGTGATCCGGACGACGGCCGGCACGTGCTGCTCGACCTCGACCACCTCCATCCGCGCGAAGCGGGGCGGCGGCTCGTCGGTGCGGGCCAGGTCGCCGGGGTCGTCGGGCAGGCGCACCTCGACGACGGTCCCCGGCTCGGGGAGCCGGCCGTGCTCGGCGATCACCAGGCCGGCGAGGGTCTGGTAGTCGCCCGTCGGGAGGTCGTGGCCGATCGTGCGCTCCACCTCGTCGACCGGGACGTCGCCGGGCACCGACCACGAGCCCGCCGCGTCGGCGACGGTCGGGGCGTGGTCGTGGGGGTCGTCGTGCTCGTCGGTGAGCTCGCCGACCAGCTCCTCGGCCAGGTCCTCCAGGGTGAGGACGCCGACGAACCCGCCGTACTCGTCGACGACGGCGGCGAGCTCGTTGCGCGTGCGGGCGAGCTCCTCGAGCGCGTCGGGCAGGGCCATCCGGGTCGGTACGACGAGCGGCGGGCGCACCACGTCGGCGAGGGCGGCGCCGGGCGCGGCGGTGAGGAGGTCGCCGAGGTGCACCACGCCGACCACCCCGTCCTCGGCGTCCAGGACGGGATAGCGGGAGTGGCCGGTCGACATCAGCCGTCGTACCTCGGCGACGTCGGTTCCGGTGGCCACGACGTCGACCCGCGGCCGGGGCACCATCGCGTGCTCGACGTCGCGGGTCGGGAAGTCGAGCACCCGGTCGAGCAGCACCGACAGCTCCGCGGGCAGGTCGCCGGACTCGCGGGAGTCGGCCACGATGTGCTCGAGGTCGCGCGCGGTCGCGGAGTGCTCGACGTCGTGCACCGGCTCGATCCCCACCGCCTTCAGCAGCAGGTTGGACGCCTGGTCGAAGACCCAGATCAGCGGCCCCGTGACCCGCAGGTAGCCCAGCGTCGAGCGCGCCAGGCGGTCGGCGACCGGCTCCGGGCGGGCGATGGCCAGGTTCTTGGGGAACAGCTCGCCGAAGAGCATCTGCACGACGGTGGAGAAGGCGAGCGCGAGCACGGTGCCGACCGCGACGCCGACAGCCGTCGGAACCCCCACGCCGCCCAGCAGCGAGCCCAGCGCGTCGCCGACCAGCGGCTCGGCGACGTACCCGACGAGCAGCCCGGTCACCGTGATGCCCAGCTGGGCCCCGGAGAGCATGAACGAGGTGCGGCGCGTGACCCGCAGGGCGCGCTCCGCGGAGGTGTCGCCCGCCGCGGCCCTCGCCTTCAGCCGCGACCGGTCGACCGCCATGAAGGCGAACTCCTGGGCCACGAAGTAGCCGGTCGCCGCGGTGATCGCGAGCACCACGACGAGGCCCAGCAGCAGGGTGAGCAATGCGGTCATCGGCCACCCGCCCCTACGACGTCAGCGTCGTGTCGAGGTCGGGTGGCCGTCGCTGGTCGGGGCTTCTTCTTGCGCATCGTGTCGGGCTCAACGAACCGGGCGGCGCACCGGTTCCCGACCGTTGCGGTCGAGCACCTCAGGGCCGCAACGCCGCGCTGAGCGCGATCAGCGTGTCCTCGACCATGCGGTAGTAGGCCCAGCGGCCGCGCTGCTCGCGCACCACCAGGCCGGCGTCGACGAGCTGCTTCATGTGGTGGGGAGACCGTCGGCTGGGCGAGCCCGACCGGGTCGACCAGGTCGCAGATGCACGCCTCGCGCTCCGGCTGGGCGGCGATCAGCGACAGCAGACGGACGCGGGTCGGGTCGCCCAGCGCCTTGAACATCCGGGCCAGCCGCTGCGCCTCCTCGGCGTCGAGCGCGCCGCCGGTGACCGGCGAGCAGCACACGCCGGTGTCGACCAGCGGCAAGGAGACGGTCGGCGAGGTCATGCACCTATCGTGCCACACCTATTGACAGACGTCGATGCATCGACGATTCTCGATGCATCGACGTTCACCGATGCGAGGAGGTTGGGTCATGACGACCGCGAGCGGAGCCAGCAGGACGACCGACGATCTGCGCGAGGAGGTCCGCGCCCGCTACGCCGAGGCCGCGACCGCCGTGGGCCGCGGCCGCACCAACGCCGAGGTCAACGACGCCCTCCAGGTCGTCGACGACGGCTGCGGCACGTCCTGCTGCACCGGCGAGGTCGCCGTCGACGAGTCCTTCGGGGCCGTGCTCTACAGCAGCGACGACCAGGCCGACCTGCCCGCGGAGGCCGTCGCCGCGAGCCTCGGCTGCGGAAACCCGACCGCCGTGGCGGCGCTCCGCCCGGGCGAACGCGTCCTCGACCTCGGCTCCGGCGGCGGGATCGACGTGCTCCTCTCCGCCCGCCGGGTCGGGGAGACCGGCTTCGCCTACGGCGTCGACATGACCGACGAGATGCTCGATCTCGCCCGGGCCAACGCCGCGAAGGCCGGCGCCACCAACGTCGAGTTCCTCAAGGGCACGATCGAGGACGTCCCTCTCCCCGACGCCGCCGTCGACGTCGTGATCTCCAACTGCGTCATCAACCTCTCCGTCGACAAGCCGAAGGTGATCACCGAGATGCACCGCGTGCTGGTGCCGGGCGGGCGCATCGGCATCTCCGACGTGGTCGCCGAGGACCACCTCTCGCCGGCCGAGCGGGCCGAGCGCGGCTCCTACGTCGGCTGCATCGCGGGCGCCCTGTCCCGCCGCGAGTACCTCGACGGCCTCGCGGCGGCCGGTTTCGTCGACGCCGAGGTGGAGTTCACCCACGAGGCTGCCCCCGGCATGCACGGCGCGATCATCCGCGCCCGCAAGCCGGCGTGACCGCCGTCCCCGAGACCGATCGGCTCACCCGGCGGCTGCCCACCCTCGACCGGTACCTCCCGGTCTGGATCGGCCTGGCGATGCTCGCCGGGCTCCTGCTGGGCCGCGGGGTGCCCGGCATCGCGGAGGCCCTCGACGCGATCACGGTCGGCTCGGTCTCGCTGCCGATCGCCGTCGGCCTGCTGGTGATGATGTACCCGGTGCTGGCCAAGGTGCGGTACGACGAGGTCGGGCTCGTCGCCCGGGACACCCGGCTGATGGCGCTGTCCCTCGTGCTGAACTGGTTGGTCGGCCCGGCCCTGATGTTCGTGCTCGCGTGGGCGCTCCTCCCCGACCTGCCGGAGTACCGCACCGGGCTGGTCATCGTCGGTCTGGCCCGGTGCATCGCCATGGTGATCATCTGGAACGACCTCGCGTGCGGCGACCGCGAGGCGGCCGCCGTCCTGGTCGCCGTCAACTCGGTCTTCCAGGTGCTGGCGTTCGCCCTGCTCGGCTGGTTCTACCTCGACCTCCTGCCTGGCTGGCTCGGCCTCCCGACCAGCGGCCTCGACGTGTCGCCGTGGGAGATCGCCCGCAGCGTCGTGGTCTTCCTCGGCGTGCCCCTCGCGGCCGGCTACCTGACCCGCCGGGTCGGCGAGCGACGCCGCGGGCGGGACTGGTACGAGCAGCGACTCCTCCCCGCCTCGGCCCGTGGGCGCTCTACGGGCTGCTGTTCACGATCGTCGTCCTCTTCGCCCTCCAGGGCGAGACGATCACCAGCCGGCCGTTCGACGTCGCCCGGATCGCGGCGCCTCTGGTCGTCTACTTCGCGCTGATGTGGGCGGGGTCGTTGTGGCTGGCCCGGCAGGTCGGGCTGGGCTACGCCCGGTCCACGACGGTCGCGTTCACCGCGGCCGGCAACAACTTCGAGCTCGCCATCGCCGTGGCGATCGCCGTCTTCGGCGTCACCAGCGGCCAGGCCCTGGCCGGTGTCGTCGGGCCGCTCATCGAGGTCCCCGTCCTCGTCGGACTCGTCTACGTCAGTCTCCGGAGCCGCCGCTGGTTCGCCGACACCCGAGAAGGAGCCACCCCATGACCGACGACTCCACAGCACGCACCCCACAGGTGGTCTTCGCCTGCGTCCGCAACGGCGGCCGCTCCGTCATTGCCCGGCTGCTCACCGAGCACTACGCCGCCGGTCGGGTGGTGGCGCTCTCCGCGGGCACCCAGCCCGGGGAGCACGTCCACCGCGAGGTGGCCCACGTCCTCGAGCAGCTCGGTCTCGACACCTCCCGCGAGCACCCGAAGCTGCTCACCATGGAGATGGTCGCCGCCAGCGACCTCGCGATCACCCTCGGCTGCGGCGAGGAGTGCCCCTACGTGCCGGGCGTGACCTACCGCGACTGGCCCGTCGACGACCCCGGCGGCCGGGACGACGCCACCGTGCGCCGGATCGTCGCCGATCTCGACGGCCGGGTCCGCGACCTGCTGCACGAGCTGGCGCCCGACCTCGACCTGCCGCCGTCGGTGGTGGCGGCCGGTGCCTAGTCCGACCCGGCGACCAGCTCGAGACCGACCTCCGACGCGTTGTCGAAGGAGTCGTCGATCGTGACCGGCGAGCGCCCGGCCGCGGCCAGCAGGGAGGCCGCGATCGAGGCGCGGTAGCCGCTGGCGCAGTGCACCCACACCTCACCGTCGGGCACGTCGGCGAGCCGGCGCGGCAGCTCGTGGATCGCGATGTTGACGGACCCGGCGACGGCGGCCTTCTCGTGCTCGTCGGCCCGGCGTACGTCGAGGACCACGACGTCGCGGTGGTGGCGCACCTGGGCGAGCTCGGCGAAGGTCGCGGTCGGGAAGCTGCCCAGTGCGCCGTCCGCCCACTTCTCCGGACCACCCGTGGCCTGGGCCGCCGGGCGGTCGATGCCGATCCGGACCAGCTCGCGCTGCGCGGAGGCGACGTCCTCGGCGGTCTCACCAAGCAGGGTCACCGGGGTGCCCCACTCGATGAGCCACCCCAGGTAGGTGGAGAACGCCCCGTCGAGGCCGAAGTTGAGGGTGCCCGGCGCGTGACCGGCCGCGAACGCCGTCCGGTTGCGCAGGTCGACGACCCACTCGCCGGCCTCGATCCGGCGCCGCAGCTCGGTGGCGTCGGCCTCCTCGACCGGGGACAGGTCCGGCGCCGACGGGCCGGCGGCGTTCGCCGGGCTCATGTGCACGTAGTAGGCCGGCCAGGCACCCAGCCCGTCGAGCAGCTCGCGGACGTAGGTCTCCTCGTCCTGGGTCAGCACCGGGTTGGACCGCTTCTCCTCCCCCGATCGTCGAGGCGGTGGCGTCGGACTGGGTGGCGGAGCAGAACGACCCGAACCCGTGGGTCGGGTAGACGTCGGCCTCGTCGGGCAGCTCGGCGGCCAGCCGGTGCGCGGAGGCGTGCTGGTGCCGCACCAGCGCGTCGGTGTGCTCCGCGCCGAGCAGGTCCGGCCGCCCCGTGGCGCCGTAGAGCAACGAGCCGCCGGTGAACACGGCGTACGGCTCCTCACGGTCGCTCAGCGCGTAGGAGAGGTGGGTGAAGGTGTGACCGGGGGTGGCGATGGCGCGGACCCGCATCCGGTCGCCGACCTCGACCACCTCGCCGTCCGCGATCGGGGTGCGGTCGAAGGAGACCTGGTCCTCGCTGTTGACCAGGTACGCCGCCCCGGTGGCGCGGGCGAGGGCGAGCCCGCCGGTGACGTAGTCGTTGTGGATGTGGGTCTCGAAGACGTGGGTCAGCCGGACGCCGTCGTCGGCGAGCACCTCCAGCACCCGGTCGACGTCGCGCTGCGGGTCGACGACGAACGCCACCTCGCCGTCGTGCACGACGTAGCTGCGGTCGCCCAGGGAGGGCGTCTCCAACGTGCGGACCGTCAGGCCGGCGGCAGGATGCTCGGACGTCATCCCGCCATCTTCCCCCGCGACCGAAGGAGGTCCGCCGCGCAACGGCGTGCCGCGCACGAATCGACGGCCGGCAACTGGGTACCAGCCCGACATGGCAATCATCGGATTCCTCGTGTTCGGCCTCATCGTCGGCGCCCTCGCGCGCCTCATCAAGCCCGGCCGCCAGAACCTCGGGCTCCTCGGGACGCTCGTGCTCGGCGTGATCGGCTCGCTGATCGGCGGCATCGTCGCCTCCGCCCTCGGCACCGGCGACATCTTCGAGCTCAACATCCTCGGCGCGATCGTGGCGATCGTCGCCGCGGTGCTGCTCATCGGCGTCGTCGAGGGCTTCATGGGCAAGAACAAGAAGCGCTCCCCGTCTGAGCCGACCCACTCACCTGACGAACAGCGAAGGGCCCCGACCACGTAGGTGGTCGGGGCCCTTCTGCGTCCGCGTCCGGGTCAGCGGCGCGGGCGGTCGCGCCACGCGGCGGTCGCCCACAGTGCCCACACGACCAGCAGGGGCTGGAAGAACAGCCGCACTAGGCGCTTGGTGTCGGTGTCGAGGCCGAACCCGTCGTTGCCCTCGACGTACTGCGCGATGTTGCCGGGGAAGATCGCCACGAAGAAGGCAGCCACCACCCACCCGACCGGCACCCGCCCGCGCGCCCAGGCGAGCAGCGCGGTGCCGAGCCCGATCTCCACGATGCCGGACACGACGACCACCGGGTCGTCGTCCACCGGGAACCAGCCCGGCACCTGGGCGGAGAACTCCTCGCGCGCGAAGGTCAGGTGGCTGACGCCGGCGTACGCGAGGGCGGCCCCGAGCGCCAGCCGCGCCACCGTGCGCGGTCGCGAGGTGGGCGGCGCGTCCAGCAGTGACGTCATGGACAGAGCGTAGGTCGCGGCTGTCCGGCCGACCGGGCGCGTCGTCGGCCGTCGTGCGCTCGTGTCACACCCGCCGCTCCTGCGGTGTCCCCATGGCAGCGACACCTGATCGCCGGCGGGAAGCGCCGGCCCGCACCCGGAGGGAGCTCGTCCCATGTCGACTCACGCAATCGTCACCCTGCTCGCTGCCGCGATGGTGGGGTTCTCGGCCATCTCGGTCCTCGTCCACGCGAAGTGGGTGGTCGAGCCGCTGGCGGACTACGGCGTCCCGCGGACGTGGTGGCCGTGGCTCGGGGCGGCGAAGGCGGCCGGCGCCCTCGGGCTCCTCGCCGGCCTGGCCGTGCCCGCGATCGGCGTGACGGCCGGCGTCTGCCTGGTGCTGTACTTCGTGGGAGCCGTGACGACCGTGCTGCGGGCGCGGTCGTTCGCCCACGTGCCGTTCCCGCTGCTGTACGCCGCCCCGGTCGTGGGCTCCCTGGCCGTCGGCGCTGCCTGAGGAGCGGCGTACCAGGCAGGTCGGCTCACCCGTCGTCACCCCGCTCCCAACGGCTGGAGGTCGAACCGCCCCCAGGCCAGGAACGCGAACAGGCTGATGAACACCAGGTCGCCGGCCAGGAGCGTCCACTCGCCCCGCCGGAACCGGGTGGTGCCGGCACCGGCCATGAACAGCATCAGCCCGCACGCGGCGAGCGGTGTGAGCACCGGCGCGACGTCGAGCGCCGCCGGCACGACCAGTCCCACGGCGCCGACGACCTTGATCGTGCCGATGATCCTCAGGTGCGTGTCGCCGAAGTCGTCGACCCAGTACTGGCTGTGGCCCAGGGCGCGGTACTTCTCCCTCGGCAGGAGCAGCAGGCTGGTGCCGCCGGCGGTGTAGGCGAGGGCGAGCACGCCGGCGAGGATCCACAGGGTGAGGTCCACGGTTCCTCCTTCTCTGTTACGTCGGCCCTTCCGGGCCCGTCGTGTTGGATGACGGAGCCGGACGAGGAGAGGTAACGATGAGTGACGAGGCGTCGCAGGCGGAGGAGTTCCAGGACCAGCGCGCGCGGCTGCTGGCCATCGCCTCGCGGGTGCTGGGAGACCGCACCGAGGCCGAGGACGTCGTGCAGGAGGCGTGGCTGCGCCTGGCCCGCCAGCAGCCGGGGTCGGTCGACAACGTCGCCGGGTGGCTGACGACCGTCGTCGGCAGGCTGAGCATCGACGCGCTTCGTTCGCGATCGGCCCGCCGCGAGGTCCCGTACGACGACCGGCCGCCCGCGCCGGTCGTCACCGAGGACGTCGTCCCGGCCGGGGACGATCCCGCCGACCAGGCGGTGCAGGCCGAGTCGCTCGGGCTCGCCCTGCTCGTGGTGCTGGGCTCGCTAGGGCCCGAGGAGCGGCTGGCCTTCGTGCTGCACGACCTGTTCGCCGTGCCGTTCGCGGACGTCGGCCCGATCATCGGCAAGTCCTCCGACGCCGCGAAGATGGCGGCCAGCCGCGCGCGCCGCAAGGTCCAGGGCGCGACACCGCCCGCCGCCGACCTCCAGCAGCAGCGGCGGGTGGTCGACGCCTTCCTCGCCGCGGCCCGTGACGGCGACTTCGAGGCCCTGCTCTCGGTCCTCGACCCCGACCTGACCTGGCAGGTGGAGAACCCGAGCGGCGCCACCGTCACCCGCGGCCGCGATGAGCTCGTCCGGGCGGTCCTGCGCGGCGGCGGCCTCGGCTACACCGCCCGCCGTGTCCTCGTCGACGGCCGGCCCGGCATCCTCGCGTGGGGCCCGACCGGCGAGCCGGCCGGCCTGATGCGGTGCACCGTCGAGAACGGCCGGATGACGAGGATCGAGTCGCTCACCGGACGGGAGCGGCTGCGCGGCGTCGACCTGCCGCCGACTCCGGCCCCGGAGCGGTGAGCACCGAACCGGTGATCCGTCAGCCGCCGAACAGGCCCTCCACGTCGGGGAGACCGACGAACCGCGAGAACGTACCTTCACCGGCGATCTCCTCCGCGGCCGCCAGGAAGCCGCCCCACGCGGTGCGCGCCAGCGTGCCGCCGACGCTGATCCGCCGCACGCCCAGCTCGGCTGCCTCCGCGACCGTGGTGAACGGCGCGTTGATCAGGAGGTTCACCGGCTTCGGCGCCACGGCGGACACGATCGCCTCGACGTGCTCGAGCCGGTCGGTGCGGGGCGCGTAGAGGCAGTCCGCGCCCGCCTCGGCGTACGCCTGCAGTCGCCGGATGGTCTCGTCGATGTCGGGCCGCCCGCAGACGAAGCCCTCGGACCGGCCGGTGAGCACGACCCCGGTCCCGCTCTCGTCGATCGCCCTGCGCACGGCCTCGATCCTGCGCACCGACAGGTCGCGGTCGAGCAGCGGCTCCGTCGGGTCTCCTGACGCGTCCTCGATCGACAGCCCGGCGATGCCGGTGTCGACGGCCAGGGCCACGTTCGCCGCCACGCCCTCCGGCTCGACCGCGTAGCCGCCCTGGAAGTCCGCGTTGACCGGCACCGACACGGCAGCCGCCACCAGCCGCAGGTGGTCGAGCACCGCGTCGAGCGTGACCTCGTTGTCCGCCAACCCCTGCGACCACGCCAGCCCCGCGCTCGTCGTCGCCAGCGCAGGGAACCCCATCCGCTCCAGCATCCGCGCCGTCCCGACGTCCCAGGGGTTGGGCATGACGAAGCAACCCTCGGCGTGGAGTCGGCGGAACGCGGCGACCCGGTCCTCGTGCGTTCTCATGTGTCACCTCACCTCGACGGGGGGTTGCACTGTACGCCTCGCGCGTCGGCCCTGGACACGACGAAGGCCCCGGCGGATCACCCGCCGGGGCCTGGTGTCGCTGAGCTGTGGTGATCGTGGATGGTGCGTGGTGGTGGAGCTGGCGGGAATCGAACCCGCGTCCTCGAGCGCCGAACCAGGTCTTCTCCGGGTGCAGTCAGTGCTGTCGTGTTGCTCGGCCCCGGCGCTCGCACTGACACGTCGCCGACAGGCCCAGCCGGGTTTGAGTCCCGCGCCGCCCTCCCGGCGAGAGCGACGCAGCGAGTCTCCTAGTCGACGCCAGGGTCAGGGACGGAGACGGATGCCCTGTCTGACGCTTCGATCACTGCTCAGGCAGCGAGAGCGAAGGAACTGCGCTTGGAATCGGCAGTTATTGGTTTCCAGCGAACGTTTACGAGATGACGCTGGCTTCTCGACCCGCTTCCCCTGGAACCAACGTCCCAAGTCGAAACCGATCAGCCCCTCTTGAGTTGTGCACGACCCATCTTACGGACCCGACCGACCGAACGCCTCATCGTTTCCACCGAGGCCCTCCGCGCCGTCGAGCCCGAGCAACCGGCTCGCATTGTCCCAACACACCGCCCGCAGCCAATGTTCCCCGAGGTCGAGGGCGGCGAGCTGGTCGAGCTGGTCGGCGTAGGCGAACGGGAGGGTCGGGAAGTCGGAGCCGTAGACGACCCGCTCCTGCAGGTCGCGGAGCCGCGGGACCAGGTCGCGCGGGTAGCCGCCGTCCTCGGCGAAGAAGTCGCTGAAGGCCATCGAGGTGTCGAGGTGGACGCGGTCGTGGCGCTCGGCGAGGTCGAGGAACTCCGCGCACTCCGGCGACCCCATGTGGGCGACCACCAGCACCAGCCGCGGGTGCCGGGCGAGCAGCCGGGCGGTGGCGGCCGGGCCGGTGTAGGCGTTGCCGACCGGCCCGGAGCCGACGTGGGCGACCACCGGCACGCCGGCGTCGGCGAGCGTCCCCCACACCGGGTCGAGCGCCGGGTCGTCGACGTGGAACTCCCCCGACCTGCGCGTGCACCTTGAACGCCTGCACGCCGGCGGCGACCAGCGCGTCGACGTACGCCGGCGCCTCGGGCTCGGGGTAGAAGGTCGCGGTCCACACCGCCTCCGGCACCGAGGCGGCGAAGTCGCGCGACCAGTCGTTGAGGTAGGTGGCGACGCCGGGCTTGTGGGCGTAGGGGCAGCGTCGTGAACCGCCGCACGCCGAGGTCGCGCAGCAGCGCCACCCGCTCCTCCGGCGGCTGCCGGTAGGTGATCGGCCACGGGCGGCCGATCTTCTCCCCCGCCGTGTCGAACTCCCGCCACACCGCGCGCTCGATCGGCGGCGGCAGGAAGTGGACGTGGAGGTCGAGCAGCCCGGGGAGGCCCAGCCCGCGCCAGAACGCGCGGACCCGCGCGACCTCAGTCACGCATGCCCTTCAGCCGCCGGCCGAGCTCGACCTGCTTCTCGCGGTCGGCCTCCCGGGGAGGCGATGGTCTGCCGCTTGTCCCACGACTTCTTGCCCTTCGCGAGGCCGATCTCGACCTTGGCACGGCCCCTGACGAAGTAGAGCGACAGCGGGATGACCGTGTGGCCCTTCTCGCTGACCTTGCGCTCGATCTTCTCGATCTCCGACTTGTGGAGCAGCAGCTTGCGCTTGCGCCGGGCGGCGTGGTTGGTCCAGGTGCCCTGGGCGTACTCCGGGATGTGGATGCCGTGCAGCCAGGCCTCGCCGCCGTCGATGTCGACGAACCCGTCGGTCAGAGTGGCGCGGCCCATCCGCAGCGACTTCACCTCGGTGCCCTGCAGGACCAGGCCGGCCTCGAAGACGTCCTCGATGTGGTAGTCGTGGCGCGCCTTGCGGTTCGACGCGATCATCTTGCGCGCGTCGCCCGCGTCCTTCGCCGCACCCGACTTCCCCCGACTTCCTGGCCATCCCCCCCATTCTCCCAGGGACGGTCAATCGGGTTCTCAGAGGTAGTTCATCGGGTTCACCGGGGTGCCGTTGCGCAGCACCGTGAAGTGCAGGTGGCAGCCGGTCGACCAGCCCGTCGTGCCGACGTACCCGACCACGTCGCCGCGGCCCACGACGGCGCCCTCGCCGACGCGGTAGCCCGACAGGTGGTTGTAGACCAGGGTCAGGTTGGCGCCGTTGACGGTGCCGACCGAGAGGAACAGCCGGTGGCCGTAGACCTCGTCGTAGTAGGTGTTGACCACCCGCCCGCCGCGGCCGGCGTAGAGCGGCGCACCACACGGGGCGCCGAAGTCGGTGCCGTTGTGGAGGCTGTAGTAGCCGTAGATCGGGTGGGTGCGGTAGCCGTAGGGCGACGTCACCGGGCCGTTGACCGGTGTGGAGAGCAGGCCCCCGGTGGCGCCGTTGTACGTCGGCCCGCCGGCGCGGTTGGCGAGCGCCAGCAGCTGCCGGCGAATCCGCGCCTCACGTGCCTCGAGCCGCTCGAGTGCGGCCCGGTCGGCCTGGCGGGCGCTGATGGCGGCGCGGCGGGCGCTGCGGGCCTGCTGGACCAGCCGGTCGACCCGCTGCGCGGTGGCCTGCGCGTCGGCGTAGAGACCGCGGATGCGGAGCAGGTTGCGCCGGGCCGCCTCCTCCTGGGCCGCGACCTCGTCGCGGGCGGCCTTCACCTCGTCCTTCTTGTGCTGCAGCGCCGCCTCGGCGGCCTCGAACGCGGTGAGGGCCTGGTCCTCGCGGCCGAGGATCATCTCGCCGCCGGTCTCGGCGACGAGCATCTCCTGGATCGAGCCGGAGGAGGTGATGGCGTCCATCACCGCCAGCTCGGGGTTTCCGCGGGTCTCCATGTCGAGGACGCTGCGCCGCAGCAGGTCGCGCTGCGCGGCGACGTCGGCCTCGGCGGCGTCGAGCTCGGCCGCGACCCGCTCGAGCCGGTCCTGCGCCTGCGCGAGCTCGCGCGCGAGCCGCGCGCGCTCCACGCGGGCCGCGCGGAGGTCGGTGCGCACCCGCTGCAGCCGGCTGCGGGCGGCACGCAGCTGCCCGACCACCTTGTCGAGGTTCGTGGTCGCGCGGGCGACCCCGTCGGCTGGCCTCGTGCAGGTCGCTCTCGGCCCGGTCGATCTGGGTCTCGACCTGCTTCTGCTCGTTGCGCAGCTTGTCCTCGTCGTCGGCGAACGCCGGGACCGTGAAGCTGCCGATCGCCACCACCGCGGCCGCGAGGGCTGCCCACCGCTGCGTGCGGGGCGGCCGACCGGAGGCAGGCAGGGGTGACGGGGCGCCGGGGAAGGAGCGCACGGGTGAACCAATCTGTGTTCGGGGAAGAGAACGCTCCGACCGTAACGGCGGCGGGTCAGACTTTGATGTATTTGCGTGTCAGCAGGAGTGTCGGGATCAGCGTCAGCGCCGGGCCGAGGACGACCAGGCCGAGCGGGATCGGCACGTCGACGCCGCTGAACGGCAGCGACACGTCCGGCCCGGTCAGCAGGGTCTCGACGAAGTCCTCCCAGCCGATCCACGGCACGAACTGGATCGCGTTCTCCAGCCCGTCGAGGATCGCGAACTTGGTGAACGCCGCGAGCGCGCCGGCCGCCAGCGCGACGCCGATGACCGCGGTCACGAGCGCCTCGAGGAGGAACGGCAGCGCGATGTAGAGCGTGGAGGCGCCGACCAGCCGCATGATGCCGATCTCCCGGCGGCGGGCGAGGGCCGCGAGCCGGATCGTGTTGGCCACGAGCAGCAACGAGGCGAGCAGGAGGAGGGCGGAGGCGATCCAGGAGCCGTACTTGAGCGCGTTGATGAGGCCGAAGACCGGCTCGAGGGTCTCGCGCTGATCCTTGATCGACGACACGCCCTCGAGGCCGGTGACCGCGCTGACGACGCCGTCGGCGCGCTCGGGGTCCTCCAGCGTGATCCAGTACTGCGGGGGCCAGTCGTCGACGGTGATCACCGGGTCGGGCCCCTCGAAGTACGGTTCGTACTCCGGCACGTCCTGGAACTCGGCGAACCCCTCCTCCTGGCTCTGGAACTCCACCGACGCGACCTCGGGGCTCGCCTCGATCGCCGCGCGGATGTCCTGGCTCTGCTGGTCGGTCACGGCGCCGCCCTCGCAGTTGCCGGTGTCCGACGGGTCGTCGTTGACGCAGAGGTTGACGAGGATCTGGAGCTCGTTGCCCAGCGCCTCGGCGGTCTTGTCGGCCTGTCGCTGGAGCAGCATCCCGCACCCGGCGAGGGTCAGCGAGACGAACAGGGTGAGCACGACGGCCAGGTGCATCGAGAGGTTGCGCCGCAGGCCGGATCGGAGCTCGGTGAAGACATAGCGCAGCTGCATGGTGGTGGGGGCTCTCCTGGGACCGGTGGGGATCGGGTCGGTTCGCGCCTACGGCTCGGTGCTCAGTGCTGGAAGCCGTAGCTGCCGGCAGCCTCGTCGCGGACCACCTTGCCGTGCTCGAGCTCGACCACGCGTTTGCGGAACTGGTCGACCAGGCCGTGGTCGTGGGTCGCCATCACGACCGTCGTACCCGTGCGGTTGATCTCCTCGAGGAGGTTCATGATCCCGACCGACGTGGCCGGGTCGAGGTTGCCGGTGGGCTCGTCGGCGATGAGGATCATCGGCCGGTTGACGAACGCGCGGGCGACGGCGACCCGCTGCTGCTCGCCGCCGGAGAGCTCGTCGGGCAGCCGCCCGGCCTTGTCCTTGAGCCCCACGACCTCGAGCGTCTCGGGGACCACCCGGTTGATCTCGCGCCGCGACTTGCCGATCACCTGCAAGGCGAACGCGACGTTCTCCGCGACGGTCTTGTTGGGCAGCAGCCGGAAGTCCTGGAAGACGGTGCCGACCTGGCGGCGCAGCCGCGGCACCTTCCAGCCGGCCATCCGGTTGATCTCCTTGCCCGCGACGTAGACCCGGCCGCTGCTCGGCCGCAGCTCGCGCAGCACCAGCCGGAGCGCGGTCGACTTGCCCGAGCCCGACTGGCCCACGAGGTAGACGAACTCGCCCTTGTCGATGTCGACCGTCACCTGATCGAGCGCAGGCCGCCCCGGACCGGGGTAGCTCTTGGTGACCTTCTCGAAGCGAATCACTGACCAGACGGTACGCGAGGAGGACAACGCGGCGGTGGAGGCCTCCCGCGGCGGAGCGTCGGTCAGGACCGCGCCCGCGGGGCCGCGGGCGCGCCGTTCTATCGTGTCCGCGTGCCGGGGGTGCTGCGCGGGCTGTCGATCGCCGTCCTGCTGACCGCTCTGCCGGTCACCGCAGGCGTGCTGACGCTCGGCGCCGACGACCCCGAGCCACCTCCCGCGCCCGCCTACACGTCGACGCCGCTGGCCGAGGTCGACACCACGACCCTGGCGGTCGCCCGGGCCCCGTTCTGCGACCTGCTGCCCGAGGAGGCGGTGGTCGAGGCGCTGGGCGGTTCCGAGGCGCTCGGCGGCGCCGAGAGCCGGGTCGCCGCCTACGGCAACGGCGAGCGCGCCCGGATCGCACCGGGCGTGCGGGACGTGGCCCACGAGTACGGCTGCCGTCTCACCGCCGCCGGCAGCGGGGCCGAGGCACAGGCATGGGTGTTCGCTCCCCCAGTCACCGCCGACCGCGCCCGCGACCTCGCGGCCGAGGCGGCCGACGTACGACGCTGCGAGCGGCAGCCGGACGCCCCGGCGCTCGGCGAGCCCACCGTAGCGCTCGTCTGCGGCGCCGGTGACCGCCGTACCGCCTCGTTCCGCGGCCTCCTCGGCGACGCCTGGCTCGCCTGCAGCGTCACCGCGCCGGAGTCGGTCGCCGAGCCCGACCTCGTCGACCGCGCCGGGCGGTTCTGCGTGGCCGTGGCCCGCGCCGCGGCTCCTGCGGCCGAGGAGTAGACCCGCGGACCGGCGGCCGGCGAGCGGCACCCGGCCTTGTCTTAAGTCTAGTTGTCCAGTAGATTTAGGCGATCGAAGGAAGGGGTCATCATGAGCAGCACGGCACGCCACCGGGTGCAGAGGTGGTACGACGCCTTCCCGCCGCGCGGCGCCTGGCGGGCGCTGGGCGGCCTGATCGCCTTCGGCTGCCTCGCGGCCCGCGACCTGCCCGCGACCCTTGCCGTCATCGTCGCCTTCGCGGTGGCCGAGGTGGTGTTCGACGCGGCGGAGAGCCGTCGCTGAGGACCACACGCGCGGGATGCTCGGAGCTCGGGCGACGGGGTCGAAATTCTTTACTCTGCGGGCCTTGTATTCGAACCTTTGTTCGATCTAGAATGGGTGCAGGTCGCGGACCGGAGCCCCTTCTGGGGGAGGAGGAAAGCGACCGAGTTCTGCGAATCGGACCAACTGTCGCCACCTGCTTCCCACGGCGGGTGGATGTGTCATTGCGCCTGTGAGTGCCTCCGGCAGGATGACTGTGGAAACACACTCGTCTGCCCTGCCTTGGAGAAGATCCCCGATGTCGCACTCCCCCACCAGCACCGGCACCCACCCGGTGCTGGCCTGCGCCCAACGGGTGAGCGCGGCGCTGGACGAGGTGGCCGGGGTGGAGGCGACGTTCATGCCCACCGAGGCGAAGGCGGCGGCGATCACCGAGCTGCACCGGGCCGAGCAGCGGCTCAAGGCACTGCGGCTGAAGGTCATGGCCGCCTCCTCCGACGTGGCCAGCGAGAACGCCGCCGCGGACGTGGCGTCGTGGTTGGCCTACGAGGTGAACGCGGACCTGCGTGACGCCCGGGCCGATCAGCGGCTGGCGAGGGCGTTGGATGACCGGTTCCCCGTCGTGGCGGCGGCGTTCGCCGACGGCCGGGTCTCGGAGGAGCAGGCGTGGGTGATCGTCCGCGCCGTCGACGCCCCTCCCCAAACGGGTCGGACCCCAGGTCAAGGCCGACGCCGAGGAGACCCTCGTCGACTGCGCGGCCCAGTTCACCCCCACCCAGCTCCGCATCCTCGGCCGCCACATCCTGCACGTGGTCGCACCCGAGATCGCCGACGCCGAGGACGCCAAGAAGCTGGCCGAGGAAGAAGCATCTGCCGAGGAACGGTCCCGGCTCTCGATCCGCGACCTCGGCGACGGCACCTCCCGGATCTCCGGGATCATCCCCACCCCCCGCGGCGAAGCGGTTGGACACCTACCTCGACGCCCTCACCAGCCCGCGCCACCGCGACCCCGCCGACGAGCAGGACGCGCCGGACCCCGAGGAACCGTTGGAGCCGACCACCACCGAGCTGCCCGACGGGACCGAGATCATCGGCTGCCACGACGAAGGCGACCGGATCCCCCTACCCCAAGAAGCGCGCGATGGCGTTCTGCACCCTCCTGGAGCGGCTCGACCCCCACCGGCTCCCCGAGCACGGCGGGGACGCCACCACCGTCCTCGTCACCGTGACCCTCGAGGACCTGCGCTCCGAGCTCGGCGTCGCCGGGCTCGTCGAGCCCGACCTCGAGCACGGACCGAACCTGACCGCCGCCGAGGTCCGCCGCCTGGCCTGCAACGCCGCCATCATCCCCGCCGTCCTCGGCAGCGACAGCGAGGTCCTCGACCTCGGCCGCACGAGACGCCTCTTCACCCCCGACCCAGCGGAAGCTGATCCGAGTCCGCGACAAACGATGCCGCGCCAAAGGATGTCGGGTGAAACCGCAGTGGTGCGAGATCCACCACCTGCGCGCTTGGAGAGCCGGCGGTTCCACCACCCCCGACAACGGGGTCTGCCTGTGCGCCTACCACCACCGGCTCATCGAGAACCCGGCTTATGAGCACCGTCGCCTGCCCGACGGCGACCTCCTCATCACCAAGCGACGACCCTGACCCCCGCCCCGCGGCGCCGGAACCTAGAAATCACCTTCTTCTCCTGGACCGCTGCCACAAGGGTCGACCCGAGACCACCCGGCAGCGACCCGCGGACCGCAACCAAGTGCCTCGACCCCCGCGGCGAGCGCCCACGCCCGGCCGTTCGTCCCCACCGCGACCACCGGCGACCCCGCGCGCCCCCCGACCACGCCGACCCCAGGCCACCAGTGCTTAGCGTGCGCTCCACCGGCACCACGTGCCGGCCCAGCGCACCCCAATGATCGACCCCGACGCTGGTCGACGCGCTCCGCGAGCGCTGAAGCCCTCCGCCGAGACGGTGAGCCTTGGCTAGTTCTCGGCCGCCTTGTCGGCGCCGCGGCGCCAGCGGATGCCGGCCTCGAGGAAGCCGTCGATCTCGCCGTCGAAGACGGGCTGCGGGTTGCCGGTCTCGAAGCCGGTGCGGAGGTCCTTGACGATCTGGTAGGGGTTGAGGACGTAGTTGCGCATCTGGTCGCCCCAGCTCGCCTGGACGTCGCCCTTGAGCTCCTTCTTGAGCGCCGCCTCCTCTGCCTTCTTCACCGCGAGCAGCTTGGCCTTGAGGATCACCATCGCCGACGCCTTGTTCTGCAGCTGCGACTTCTCGTTCTGGCGGGAGACGACGATGCCGGTCGGCAGGTGGGTGAGGCGCACCGCGGAGTCGGTGGTGTTGACGGACTGGCCACCGGGGCCGGAGGAGCGGTAGACGTCGACCCGCACCTCCTCGTCGGGGATCTCGATCTCGTCGGTCTGCTCCAGCACCGGCACCACCTCGACCGCGGCGAAGCTGGTCTGGCGGCGGCCCTGGTTGTCGAAGGGGCTGATCCGCACCAGGCGGTGGGTGCCGGCCTCGACGGAGAGGGTGCCGTAGGCGTACGGCGCGTGGATCGCGAACTCGGCCGACTTGATGCCGGCCTCCTCGGCGTAGGAGACGTCGAAGACCTCGACGGGGTACTTGTTGCGCTCCGCCCAGCGGACATACATCCGCATCAGCATCTCGGCGAAGTCGGCGGCGTCGACGCCACCGGCGCCGGCGCGGATGGTCACGATCGCCTCGCGCTCGTCGTACTCCCCCGACAGCAGGGTGCGCACCTCGAGCGCCTCGACGGCCTTCTTGATCTTCGTGAGCTCGGCCTCGGTCTCGGCGGCCGCGTCGGCGTCGGACTCCTCCGCCGCGAGCTCCACCATGATGGCGAGGTCGTCGATCCGGCTCCGGAGCGACGCGAACCGCTCGAGCTGGCCCTGGAGCGCGGAGAGCCGGCCGGTGACCCGGGTGGCGTTGGCCTGGTCGTCCCACAGGTCGGGGGCGGCGACCTGGCCCTCGAGGTCGGCGATCTCACGCTGCAGCGCCGCCACGTCGAGGACCTGCTCGATGGTGCTCATCGTCGCCGTGAGCTGCTTGATCTCGGTGTCGAAGTCGGGGCCTGCCACGAGGATCCAGCCTACGGCAGCGGGCCACCCGGGGACGAAACGATGCCCGATGAGGTTACCGAGGAAGGAATTGGTCAAGATTGGCTCGCATGGCTTTGCTTCGGCAGGCATCCTGTGAGTGCACCCCCGTGAAAGTGAACCGATGACCATCCGACCGCTGCTCCGACGTCTGGCCCGGCCGTCGCGCGCCCGGCGTCACGTCGTGCAGTCGGTCGCGGCGTCGTCGATGCTGACGATGGTCGCGGTCGCCACGGTGGCGGTCACCCTGGCCAACCAGGAGCCGCAGGCGAGCAGCGCCGCGGAGGCGGTCACCTCGACGCCGCCGGCCACGCCCCCGACGTCGGCCTTCGTCGGGCCGGTGGCCACCGACGATGGCAGCGTCGACACCCGGATCAGCACGGTGCGCAACGTGTCCGCCGAGCTCGCCGACATCCCGTCGGCGGCGACGGCCGCCTACCAGCGGGCCGAGTCGGTGATGGCCGAGGCCGACAGCGCCTGCCAGCTGCGCTGGACGCTGGTCGCCGCCGTCGGCCAGGTCGTGAGCGACCACGGCCGCCGCGGCGACGGCACGATCACCGACAAGGGCGTCGTGCGACCGGCGCTGGTCGGGCCGGCCGTCCGCAACCAGGCCGGACGCCGGCTCAGCGACACCGACGCCGGCAAGTACGACGGCGACGAGCGGCACGACCGCGCGGTCGGGCCGATGCAGCTCGCGCCCACGACCTGGAGCAGCGTCGGTGTCGACGGCGACGGCGACGGCCGCCGCGACCCCCAGGACCTCGACGACGCGGCGCTCGCCGTCGCGGTGCTCATCTGCGCCGGCGACCACGACCTGCGCGAGACCGACCAGCTCCGCGAGGCGGTCGAGCGGGTCAACGACGACGCGAGCTTCGTCGACACCGTGCTGGCCGTCTACGACACCTACAACGAGCAGCTCGAGGCCGACCCGCCGGACATCGTCGACGTGCCCGTGATCGACCCGCCCGACCTGCCCGACGTCGTCCCGGCCCGCAACAACGACGGCAGCAAGCCGGGCGACGACAAGGCCGACGACAAGCCGACCGGAACCCCGGACCCGACGGACGAGGCGTCCCAGGAGCCGTCCGACCCGGTCACCTTCGCCCCGGTGGGCAACGGCCCCAAGGGCAGCCCGAAGCCGACCGACAAGCCCCCCGACGGCCACGGCGGACCCGTCCGACCCGTCCACGGAGCCGGAGTGCCCGCCGGCGGATCCGACCACCACCGTGACGCCGACGGACGGACCCACCACGAACGGCACCAGCGACACCAACGACTCCGGCGACACCGGCGGCACCGGCGACAGCGAGGACACCGGCGACACCGAGGGCACCGACGAGGTGCCCTGCGCCGAGCCGGACCCGGCGACCACCGAGGACACCACCACCTCCGACTGACCGCCCCGGCGTTTCACGCGGCCGCCCGCTGGGAAACTGCTCTCCTCGACACAGAGGAGGACGGGTGGGCGGACGAGGACGGCGGGTCACCGGCATCGGGCTGGCGGCAGCGGGGCTGGTGCTGGCGGCGTGCGGCGGCGGTGACGGGCAGGACACCGACGGCGCTCGGCCGGACCGGTCGTCGCCCGGCGACCACTCCGCGACCGGGCCGCACCCGGTGGCTGCGCTGCTCGAGGAGGTCCCGGCGGAGGCCGCGACCGACCAGCTGCTGGTGCACACCGCCGACCTGCGGGCAGCCACCGAGGCCGCCGGGTTGGAGCACCCGGACTCTGGTGGCGACGTCAAGACCTGGCTCCTCGGCCTCACCGGCAGCGAGGTCGACGGCGAGCGGCCGCCGGTCTACGTGCCGATGGCCGACTCGTTCAACGTCAACAGCGCCCCGCCGGAGGAGTTCGCCGGGGTCGCCGGCTGGTCGGTCGTCGACGTCGACGCCTACGTCGAGCAGCACGCGCCGCCGACGACGTTCGCGGTCGGGGGTGGGGCCGTTCGACGACGACACCCTCGACAGCGGCCTCGTCGCAGTCGAGGACGGCATCGTCAGCGACCGTGACGGGGAGGACCTGGTCCCGGACCTGACCGCGGCCGGCCCGCTGAGCCCGATCGGCGTGCCGGTCCGGATGGCGCAGGCCGACGGCCGGATCGCGCTGTCGCCGTCGACGCCGCTGGTCCGGGCCTGGCGTGCGGCCGGCGAGTCGCTCGCCGACGACCCCGCCGTCGCCGCCGTGGCGGACGCGCTCGACCAGCGGGCCGTGGTCTCCGCCGCCCTCACCCGCACCGCCGACGGCCCGACCAGCGACCTCGCGTTCCCGTCGTACGACGTCGTCGGGATCGGCTGGGCGGTCGACGACGGCGAGCCCGTCACCCACGTCGCCTACCACTTCGCGTCGGCCGCGGACGCCGCCGACGCCGTGGACCCGCTGTCGGCGCTCTACCGCGACGGCACCAGCGCGGTGACGAAAGAGCCGTACGCCGACTGGTTCAGCGTGCTCTCCGCCGAGGCGCACGACGAGGTCGTGGTCGTGACGGTCACGGCCGCGGACGGCCGGCCGGACCGGCTGCACCAGGCGCTGATGGCGCGCGAGCCGCTGTTCGTCTCCCCCTGACCCGCGGCGGCGTCTGGTGCGGATGCACCAGGCCGCCAACCCGCTGGTCCGGTCGCACCAGGCCGAAGTCGGTCCTCGTGCACGACGCTTCAGCGAGCGTCGGAGACGAGGGTGAGGACCGCGTGGATCCCACGCGCCTTCCTCATCTCGACGAGTCTGGAGTGATCGACCGTGGCAACAGCTCTCTATCGGATCGGACGATGGGCGTTCCGGCGGCGCCGCCGGGTGGCCGGCGTCTGGCTGGCGGCCGTCGCGCTCGCCGTGGTGGCCGTGGCCGCCGCGCCGTCCGCGGAGGAGGAGGACCTGGCCATGCCCGGGACCGAGTCGCAGCAGGCCTTCGACCTGCTCGACGACCGGTTCCCCGAGGGCAACGCGCAGGGGGCCGAGGCCCGTCTCGTCTTCCAGGCCCCGGACGGGGAGCGGATCACGGACGCCGAGCACCAGGGGGCCGTCGAGGACGCCCTCGGCTCGTTGGCCGGCGGCGACCAGGTCGCGTCGCTCTCGGACCCGTTCGAGGACGGTGCGGTGAGCGAGGACGGCACCATCGCCTTCGCCGCGGTCACCTACACCGCGGACGCCGTCGACCTGAGCGACGCGACGAAGGACGCCCTCGAGGCGGCCGCGGACCGGGCCCGGGACGCGGGCCTGACGGCGGAGATCGGGGGTGAGGCCCTCGACGCGGAGGTGGCCCCCGGCGGCGCCACCGAGGCGGTCGGCGTGGCCGTCGCCGCGGTCGTGCTCGTGCTGGTGCTCGGCTCCCTGGTCGCCGCGGGGCTCTCCCTGCTGACCGCGCTCTCCGGTGTCGCGATCGCCTTCGGTCTCGTCTCCGCGCTCGCGTCGCCGCTGGGCCTCACGTCGACCGTCGCCATCCTCGCGCTGATGCTGGGGCTGGCGGTCGGCATCGACTACGCGCTGTTCATCACCTCGCGCTACCGCGACGAGCGCGCCGCCGGCTGGGAGCCGGAGGCGGCCGCGGGCCGGGCGGTGGGGACCGCCGGGTCGGCCGTCGTGTTCGCCGGCGCGACGGTCGTGATCGCCCTCGTCGGTCTCGGGGTCGTCGGCATCCCCGAGCTCACCAAGATGGGTCTCGCCGGCGCGGGCGCCGTGGTGCTGGCCGTCCTCGTCGCGATCACCCTGGTCCCCGCGCTGCTGGGGGCCTTCGGTCGCCGGGTCCTGTCCCGTGCCGCGCGCCGGTCTCTCCGCGAGGGGGACCCCGAGCACGGCGCCCGCGTCCGCCGCGGCGAGCCGCCCCACCGTGGGCACCCGGTGGGCGCGGTTCGTCCTCCGCCGCCCGGCGGCCGTGCTGCTGGTCGCCGGCCTGGGGCTCGGTGCCGTGGCCGCTCCGGCGCTCGCCCTCGAGCTCGGCCTGCCCGGCGACGAGTCCAAGCCGGTGGAGACCACCCAGCGCCGCGCCTACGACCTGCTCTCCGAGGGCTTCGGCCCCGGCTTCAACGGCCCGCTGACCGTCGTCGTCGACCTGGCGGGGAGCCGACGGCCCGGCGGCCGCGACCGGACAGGTGGTCGACATCCTCCGCGCGATGGACGGGATCGCCTCGGTCGGCGACCCGGTGCTCGACGAGGCCGGGGACACCGCGGTGCTCACCGCCGTCCCGACGTCGGCGCCGACCAGCAGCGACACCAGCGACCTCGTGGAGGACATCCGGGCCGCGGCCGACGGCGTCGAGGCGGACACGGGCGCCGCGGTGCTCGTCACCGGGCGGACCGCGCTCAACATCGACATCTCCGAGGCGATGTCCGACGCCCTGCTGCCCTACCTGACCGTGGTCATCGGTCTCGCGGTGCTCCTGCTGCTCGTCGTCTTCCGCTCGGTGCTGGTGCCGGTGACCGCCGCCCTCGGCTTCCTCCTGTCGGTGGGTGCGGCGTTCGGCGTCCTGGTCGCGGTCTTCCAGTGGGGCTGGGGGGCCGACCTGATCGGCATCGAGCAGACCGGCCCGGTGATGTCGTTGATGCCGATCCTCGTCATCGGCATCGTGTTCGGGCTGGCGATGGACTACCAGGTCTTCCTGTTCACGCGGGTGCGGGAGTCCTACGCCCACGGCGCGTCCGCGCACGACGCGCTCGTCGCCGGCTTCCGGCACAGCGGTCGCGTGGTGGCGGCCGCCGCAGTGATCATGGTCAGCGTCTTCGCGGGGTTCATCGGGATCCACAGCCCGACCATCCAGACGATGGGCGTGGGCCTGGCGTCCGCCGTCGCGTTCGACGCGTTCGTGGTCCGGATGGCGATCATCCCCGCGGTCCTCGCCCTGCTCGGCGACCGGGCGTGGTGGATCCCTCGTATCCTCGACCGCGTGCTGCCGAACGTCGACGTCGAGGGCGACGCGCTGAGCAGGCCCGGAACCTCCCCCGCGACGGAGCCCGTCGGAGCAGGGGGCGGCCGGTCCGGCGGCGGGGCGGTAACGCCGGCCATGACGAGCCCGGCCGGCTCCCTCCTGCCTCCGCACGTGTCGCGGTGGCGGGAGGGGAGCGGTCGTGGCGACGGCGTACGCGCTCTGCCTGCTCGGCGGCACGCTGCACCTCGACGACACCCTCGCCCCACCACCGATCGCCGCGTACGTCGTGGGCGCGGTGTCGTCGGCCCTGCTCCCGCTGCGCCACCGGGCGCCGGTGGCCGCCGTGGCGGCCACGACCGCCTGCGGCATGCTCGTGGCGCCGCTCGGGCTCCTGCTGAGCCCGCTCGCCCTGACCCCGGCCGTCCTCAGCGCCTACTTCCTCGCGGTGCGCGTCGAGCGGCGGGTGGCGGTCGCGGTGCTGCTGCCGGCGTCGGTGCTGCCGGTCGCCGTCGCCCCGTTCTTCGAGTCGTCGTTCTCGGGCGGGGACGTGAGCCGCGCGGTGACCGTGGTGGCGGCGCCGCTCGTCGCCGGGGTGCTCGGGCGCGCGACCCAGAACCGGCGCGCCTACCTGGCGGCCGTCGAGGAGCGGGCCCGGCGCGCCGAGCAGACCCGCGAGAGCGAAGCGCGGCACCGGGTGGCCGAGGAGCGGGTGCGCATCGCCCGTGAGCTCCACGACCTGGTCGCCCACCAGATCACGCTCGCCAACGCGCAGGCCTCGGTCGCCCTGCACGTGTTCGACGCCCGCCCGGAGCAGGCCCGGGCCAGCCTCCGCGACCTCGTCGACACCACCCGCGGCGCCCTCGACGACCTGCGGGCCACGGTCGGCCTCCTCCGGCAGACCGACGACCCCGCCACCGCGGAGCCGGCGCCCGGGTTGGCGCGCCTCCCCGCGCTCGTGGAGTCCTTCGACCGGGCCGGGCTGGCGGTCTCGGTGGACCACGACGGCCCACCGCGACCGCTGCCGCCCGGTGTCGACCTCACCGCCTACCGGATCGTCCAGGAGGCCCTGACCAACGTGACCAAGCACGCCGGCACCGGTTCCGCGCGGGTGGGCCTCACCTGGCGCCCCGACCGGGTGACGATCACCGTCGCCGACGACGGGCGGCAACCTGCCGAGGACGGGGCCGACGGGGCCCACGGGGCCGACCGGGCCGACGGCGGGGTCGACGACGGAGCCGACGGGGCCGGCCACGGGCTGATCGGCATGCGGGAGCGGGTGACGGCGGTCGGGGGTCGGCTGTCGGCGGGACGGCGTCCCGAGGGCGGCTTCCTGGTCTCCGCCGACCTGCCGCTCCCGCCGACCGAGGAGCCGGCGGGCGCGGCCGACGACGGGAAGGACGGTGAGGTCGCGTGACCCTCCGCGTGCTGCTCGCCGACGACCAGGCCCCTGCTGCGGGAGGCGTTCCGGACGCTGCTCGAGACCGCCGACGACATCACGGTCGTCGGCGAGGCGGCCGACGGCGGGGAGGCGGTGCGGCTCACCCGCGAGCTGCGGCCCGACGTCGTGGTGATGGACATCCGGATGCCCGACGTGGACGGGCTCGCGGCCACGGCGGAGATCTGTGCCGACCCGGAGCTGCGGGAGTGCCGCGTGCTCGTCCTCACCACCTACGAGACCGACGAGCACGTCGCGCAGGCGCTGCGCGCCGGCGCGAGCGGCTTCATCGGCAAGGGGGATCGGCGCGGAGGCGCTGCTCGACGCCGTCCGCACGGTCGCCGCGGGCGACACGCTCCTGTCGCCGGCGGCGACCCGTTCGCTGGTCGCACGGTTCCTGGCGACCCCACAGGAGCCGGCCGCGCGCCACCCGGAGCAGCTCGCGGTCCTCACCGCCCGCGAGCGGGAGATGGTGGCGCTGGTGGCGACCGGCCTGTCCAACCAGGAGATCGCCGAGCGGATGGTCGTCAGCCCGTTCACCGTCCGCGCCCACGTCCAGCGCGCGATGACCAAGCTCCATGCCCGCGACCGCGCCCAGCTCGTCGTCATCGCGTTCCAGGCCGGGCTGGCGCAGGTCCCGGCCGACGGCCGTCCCGAGGACAGTCGCGGCGGCGGACGGTCGACGTAGCGCCGGCCGCGGTCACGCCCGGCTGCTGCCCCCGCCGTCCCACAACCCGGCAGCCGCACGCTGGGCCTCGGCCAGCACGATCTTGGCCGGGCGCCCGCTCTCCGCAGCGGTGCGCGCGACGTCGTCGTACTCCGGGTTGACGTTGACCACCTCGCCGTCGAGGCGGGCGACCTTCACCCGCACCGACGAGCCGTGCACCTCGACGGTGACGGTCTCGCGCTCGAGCGGCGTCTTCTCGACCTGGCGGCGGCGCAGGCCGATCGTCGTCGTGTGCGCGAGCAGCAGCCGGGCCAGCCGGTCCGCGTCGCCGGGCGCGCAGAGCACCGCGACCGTGTGGGCCGGGCGGCCCTTCTTCATCACGATCGGGGTGAGCCACGCGTCGTCGGCGCCGGCGTCGAGCAGCAGCGTGAGAACCGCCGGCCACAGCCGCGGGTCGAGGTCGTCGACGTTGGCCTCCAGCACGGTCGCCGGCTCGACCGGCAGCGCGGCCGGAGCCGGCGGTGCCGCGCCGACGACGACCCGCAGCAGGTTGGCGTGGCCCTCGGGGTCGCGGGCGCCGGCGCCGGAGCCGGTCGCGGCCGGCACCAGCGCCGGCATCGGCCCGAACTCGTCGGCCAGGACCGCGACCAGCGCCACCCCGGTCGGCGTGGCGAGCTCGACGTCGAGCGGTCCGCCGTACGCCGGCACCGCGTGCCGCCGCAGCAGCTCGGTCACCGCGGGCCCGGGGACGGGGATCGACCCGTGGGCGGTGCGGGCCCGGCCGCCCCCGAGGGCGATCGGGCTGCACACGACCCGGCCGGCCGCCAGGTGGTGGGCGCACGCGGAGACCCCGACGACGTCGGCGATCGAGTCGAGAGCCCCGACCTCGTGGAAGTGCACGTCGTCAGGCGTGGTCCCGTGCACGGCCGCCTCGGCCTCGGCCAGGGGCGTGGAAGGCGGCGGTGGCGGTCGCGCGCACCGGCTCGTCGAGCCGCTCCAGCAGCGCAACGACGTCGGCGAGCCGGCGCGGCCGGTCGGACTCCGGCACCACGGGCCGCACCCACGTCGCCCGCAGCCCCGACCGGGTCACCGGCTCCTGCACCAGCGACACGGTCTCCTCGAGACCGAGCCGGTCGACGGCGGCCTGCGGCACGTCGAGCGGCACCCCGGCGTCGACGAACGCCCCCAGGAGCATGTCGCCGCTGACGCCGCTGCTCGCGTCGATCCAGAGCACGCTGCCCGCCGGAGCGGCCGGTCCCGTCGCGTCAGCTCCCACGCCGCGACAACGCCTCGTTGAGCGAGCCCGACCGGAACCCGCGGGGATCGACCTCCACCGTCGCGAACCCGGCCACCGCGGCGAGCAGCTCCGGCCGGTCCTCCAGCGCCGCGACGAGGTCGCGGTCGACCTCGACCCGGGCCCGGTCGCCGAGGTCGCGGACCCGCAGGTCGCGCACGGCGAGGCCCGCCTCGGTCAGCGCGCGCCGCAGGTCGCGCTCCGCGGCCTCCACCCGCCCCAGCCGCTCACGCGTGATCTGGATGCCGTAGGCCACCCGGCTCGACAGGCACGCGGCCGCCGGCTTGTCGGCGGTCACCAGTCCCCACGCCCGCGAGGCCGCCCTGACCTCGGCCTTGGTGAAGCCCGTGTCGCTGAGCGGCGTCACCGCCCCGGCCAGCCGGGCCGCGTGGATGCCGGGCCGGAACCGGTCGCGCACGTCGTCGGCATTGGTGCCGGTCGCGACGGCCGCGACGCCGAGGTCGCGGGCGACCGGTGCGAGCACCGAGAGCAGCTCGCTCTTGCAGTGGAAGCAGCGGTCGGCACCGTTGGCGGCGTACGCCGGCCGCGCCAGCTCGTCGGTCGACGGCGTGCGGTGGTCGACGCCCAGGCCCGCGGCGTAGTCGCGTGCCGCCGCGAGCTCGGTCGCCGGCAGCGACGGGCTCACGGCGGTCCCGGCCACGACGTGCGCCGGGCCGAGCGCCCGGACCGCGGCGGCGAGGAGGAAGGCGGAGTCGGCGCCGCCGGAGAACGCCACCAGCACCGAGCCCAGCTCCCGGAGCCGCTCGTCGAGGGCGGCGAGCTTGTCGTCGAGGGCGGTCACCGCGCCTCCCGGCGGTTGAGGAACCGCAGCGCCGCGCAGCCGGCGCCGAAGCCGTTGTCGATGCCGACGACGGTGATGCCGGGGCTGCACGAGGCCAGCATCGACAGCAGCGCGGTCACGCCCTCGAGCCCGGCGCCGTAGCCGGTGCTCGTCGGCACGCCGATGACCGGAGCCGCGGTGAGCCCGGCGACGACGCTCGGGAGCGCGCCCTCCATGCCGGCGACCACGACGACCACGTCGGCGGCGGCGATCCGTTCCTGGTGCGCGAGCACGCGGTGCAGACCGGCGACCCCGACATCGGCGACGACCGCGACCTCGACGCCGTAGGCTCCACAGCACCGCGGCGGCGTCGCGGGCGGTCGGGAGGTCGCCGGTGCCGGCGGTCAGCACCAGCACGTCGCCGGTCCGACCGGTCAGCGGTCGCCAGGCCAGGGTGCGCAGGCTGTCCGACGGGCTGCCGTGCGGCGACGCGACCGAGCCCGGGTTGCGCGCCGTCGCAGCCGCTGCCTGGTCGGGGTCGGCCCGGGTCAGCAGCACCGGCCCGTCCCCGCCGTCGAGCAGCCCGGCGACGGCGGCGGCGCACTGCTGCGGCGACTTCCCGGGCGCGTAGACCGCCTCGGCGAGCCCGGTCCGCGCCCGCCGGTGAAGGTCGAGGACCAGCTCGCCGCCGGTCCCCGCAGTGCCCACCGCCTGGTCGCCCACGGCGTCGATCCTTCCACACCGGGCCTGGCCGACGGCGGCCACGAACCGCCGAGTCCGCTGCTGCTCATTCCCTTCGCCCCTCGGTTGTGCAACGGTTCGGGGGCAGGATTCTCGAAGCCACCGCCGCCGACCCGGGCGGCACGAGGGAGGTCGGTTGAGCGCCCACCCCAGCGAGCGCCGGACGCTGCCGCCGGTGCGCGAGCGGCTGGCCGGGTCGCACGTGCTGCTGACCGGCGTCACCGGCTTCGTCGGCGAGGCCCTGCTCCAGCGGCTGCTGACGGACGTGCCGGGAGTGCGGCTGACCGTCCTGGTGCGGCCGCGCGGCTCGACACCGGGCAGCAAGCGGGTCGCGGACCTGCTCCGCAAGCCGATCTTCGCCGACGTCGTCGAGCGCGCCGGCGGCACGGAGGCGCTGCTGGCCTCCCGTGTCGCCGTGCTCGAGGGCGACCTCGCCGACCCGCCGGCGCTGCCCGCCGACCTCGACGCGGTGGTCCACTGCGCCGGCGACGTGTCGTTCGACCCGCCTGTCGACGAGGCGTTCCGCACCAACGTCGTCGGCACCCGCCGGCTCCTCGAGCGGGTCGACGAGGCGACGGCCGGCGGCACCCGCGACGTCCACTACCTGCACGTCTCCACCGCCTACGTCGCCGGCCGGCGACGCGGCGCGGTCTTCGAGGAGTCGCTCGACCACGCCGTCGACGTCGACGCCGAGCTCGCGTGGGGACTCGCGCAGGCCGACGACGTGGAGGCCCGCTCGCGCAGCGTCGAGGTCCTCGAGAAGGCCCGCCGCCGGGCCGAGCGCGACCACGGCCGCGCCGGGCTCATCACGGCAGCGGCCGCCACCGAGGAGGCCCGACGGCGCTGGGTCAAGGAGCAGCTGGTGCGGCTCGGCACCGAGCGCGCCCGCAGCCTCGGCTGGACCGACTCCTACACCTTCACCAAGGCGCTCGGCGAGCGCGTCGTCGAGGAGTACGCCGCCCGGGGCCGCCGGGTGACCGTCTACCGGCCGACGATCATCGAGTCCGCGCTCGACCGGCCCCACCCGGGCTGGATCGAGGGCTTCAAGATGGCCGAGCCGCTGATCCTCGCCTACGGCCGCGGCGAGCTGCCGCTCTTCCCGGGCGCCGCCGACACCACGATCGACATCGTCCCCGTCGACCTCGTCGTCGCCTCGATCATCGCCTGCCTCGCCGACCCGCCGGAGCCCGGCCGGCCGGCGTACTTCCACCTCTCCTCGGGCGACCGCAACCCGGTGACGTTCGGGATGCTCTACGAGCACATCCGCTCCTACTTCCAGGACAACCCGTTCGCCGCCGGCCCCCGCGGCCACGTGCGGCTCCCGGTCTGGACCTGGCCGGGCGGCCCGGCCGTGGAGCGGATGATGCGGCTGGGCGAGCGCGCGCACGAGGTGGCGGAGCGGGCGATCGAGTTCGCGCCGCGCGGCCGGCGGACCACCGACTGGGCACGCCGGCTCGACCGGCAGGGCGGCCGGCTCCGGTTCCTGCGCCGCTACCTCGACATCTACGCCGAGTACGCGCAGGCGGAGCTGCGGTTCGTCGACACCAACATGCTGGCGCTGTTCGAGTCGCTCACCCCCGAGGACCGGGAGACCTTCCCGTTCGACACCGCGGCCATCGACTGGGAGCGCTACCTCCGCGAGATCCACACCCCCTCGGTCACCCGGCCGATCCGCGACCTGGAGCAGCTGCGCAGCGCCGCCAGCACCGCGACCCGGCCCGGCTCACGGTGCTGGAGCCGGCCGCGCCCGACCGCCAGGAGGAGCGGCCCGGCGGGCGGGTCGCCGCGTTCTTCGACATGGACGGCACCCTGCTGTCGTCGAACGTGGTCGAGACCTACCTGTGGCTCCGGCTGGCCGACCTGCCGCCCGGCCGGAAGGCGGCGGAGGCGGCACGGGTCGCCGGCCGGGTGCCGGGCATCCTCGCCGCCGACCGCCGCGACCGCACCGGCATGCTCCGCGCGGTCTACAAGGAGTACGCCGGCGCGACCCGCGCCGAGCTCGACGCGATCGTCGACCGGCACCTGACGTCGTACGTGCTGGAGCGGTTGGCGCCGGACGCCGTGCGCCGGGTGCGCCAGCACCGGGCCGCCGGCCACCTCACCGTGCTGATCACCGGCGCCCTGCGGCCGCTCACCCGGCCGCTGGACCCGCTGTTCGACCACGTCGAGGCGGCCGACCTCGCGGTGGACGACCGCGGCCGGTGCACCGGCCACCTCACGTCGTCGCCGCTGGTCGGCGAGGCGCGCGCGGCGTTCGTGCGCGACTTCGCGCGCCGCAACGGCGTCGACACCGCCGCCTCGTTCGCCTACGCCGACTCCCACTCCGACCTGCCCCTGCTCGAGGCGGTCGGGCACGCCGTGGCAGTGCGGCCCGACGTCGCGCTGCTGCGCCACGCGCGCCGCAAGCACTGGAACATCGTCGACTGGGCGTCCTCCGGCACGTCCCGGCGGGTCCTCGACCCCGCCACCCGGTGGTGACGCGGATGCTGGCCCTGGAGATGTACCGCAGCGTCCCGCGGACGATCATCGGCAAGGCCGCCGGCGGGCGGATCCCACTGATGCTGACCGGCGTCGCGGCGCCGCTGCGCCTGGTGACCCTCGACCCGCCGCGGGTACGACGGCCGGGCTGGGCCCGGCTGCGGGTGCGGCTCTCCGGCATCTGCGGCTCCGACCTCGGCATGCTGTCGGGCACCACGTCGCTCTACTTCAGCGCGGTCGTGTCGCTGCCGTTCGTGCCCGGCCACGAGGTGGTCGCCGAGCTGCTCGACGACTGCGACGACCTGCCCGCGGGCACCCGGGTCGTCGTCGACCCGGTGCTCGCCTGCGCGGCCCGCGGCGTCGACCCGTGCGAGGCGTGCGAGCGCGGCGAGACCAACCGGTGCTCGCGGATCACCGTCGGCGACCTCTCCCCGGCCTGCAGACCGGGTTCTGCCCACGACACCGGCGGCGGGTGGGGCGAGCAGCTCACGGCCCACCGCTCGCAGCTGCACCCGGTGCCGGAGGGGCTCTCCGACGAGCAGGCGCTGCTGGCCGAGCCGGTGGCGTGCGCGGTGCACACCGCCCGGCGGGCGGGCGTGCGGCCGGGCGACCGGGTGCTGGTCTCCGGCGCCGGGGCGGTCGGCCTGCTCGCGACGCTGGCGCTGCGCGAGCTCACCGAGGCCGGCGAGATCGTGGTCGTCGCCAAGCACGGCCACCAGCGCGAGCTGGCGCTCGAGTTCGGCGCCACCGAGGTGGTCGCGCCGGGTGAGGCGCTGCGACGGATCCGGCGGGCGACCGGCGCGTTCCACCTCGAGCCCGAGCTCGCGTCGCCGTACCTCCTCGGCGGCGTCGACGTGGCCCTCGACGCCGTCGGCAGCACCGCCTCGCTGGAGACCTGCCTCCACGCCACCCGCGCCGGCGGCCGGGTGGTGCTCTCCGGGATGCCGGCGAAGGCCGACCTGTCGGCGGCCTGGTTTCGCGAGCTCGAGCTGGTCGGCACCTACGCCTCGGCGCGGGCCGACCGGTCCTTCGACCAGGCGCTGGGCCTGGTCGCGCACGACGCCGTGGCCCGGATGTCCAAGTCCGTCGCCCCCTATCCCCTGCACCGCTGGCGGGAGGCGCTCGACCACGCGCACTCCGCCGGGCGGCTCGGCACCGTCAAGGTCGCGTTCGACCCGAGGAGGACCAGTTGAGGAGCGCCCGATGACCCGACCAGGCTTCGTGCTGGAGGTCGACGACCGCACCCCGCCGCTGCTCGTGCACGAGGGCCTCGGTTTCCGGCTGGAGGACTTCCCGATCGGCACTCGGGTGGTCTACCCGCCCGAGCCGGTCCCGGCGGTGCCCGACGTCGACGAGGCGATCCGCGACGCGCTGCACCACCCGGTCGACTCCGAGCCGCTGCCCGCGCTGCTGAAGCCCGGCATGCGGCTGACCATCGCGTTCGACGACCTGTCGCTGCCGCTGCCGCCGATGCGGGCGCCCGACATCCGCGGCCGGATCATCGAGCAAGTGCTCGAGCTCGCGGCCCGGGCGGGCGTCGACGACGTCGAACTGGTCGCCGCCAACGCGCTGCACCGGCGGATGACCGCCGCCGAGATCCGCCACATCGTCGGCGAGCGGGTGTTCCGCTCGTTCTGGCCGCAGGGCGCCCTCTACAACTTCGACGCCGAGGACCGGGCGAACCTCGCCCACCTCGGCACCACTGAGAAGGGCGAGGACGTCGAGATCAGCAAGCGGGCCGCCGAGTCGGACCTGCTCGTCTACGTCAACGTCAACCTGGTCGCGATGGACGGCGGTCACAAGTCGGTCGGCATCGGACTGGCGTCGTACCGCTCGCTGCGGCACCACCACAACGCGCGGACGATGGTGCACAGCCGGTCGTTCATGGACCACAAGCACTCGGCGATGCACCACTCCGCGTGGCGGATGGGCGCGGTGGTCAAGGAGCACGTGAAGGTCTTCCAGATCGAGACCACCGTCGACAACACCGTCTTCCCCAAGCCCTACGAGTTCCTGATGAAGCGGGAGTGGGAGTGGTCGGTCAAGGACCAGGCCGCCGCGCTCGGCATGCGGCGCGGGCTGGCGCTGATGCCGCAGAAGCTGCGCCACCGCACCTTCCACGACCTGCGGGCCGCCTACAACCTGACCGGGATCAACGCCGGGGAGGTCGAGGCGGTCCACCACCGCACCCTGCGCAACGTGCACCGGCAGCAGCGGGTCGAGGTCGACGGGCAGTCCGACGTGCTGGTCCTCGGCATCCCCTACCTCGGGCCCTACAACGTCAACAGCCGGATGAACCCGATCCTCGCCACCTGCATGGGGCTGGGCTACTACTTCAACTCCTACCTCGGCCGGCCGGTCGTGCGGCAGGGCGGCGTGGCGATCCTCTACCACCCGCTCGACGAGGGCTTCAACACGCTGCACCACCCGTCGTACGTCGACTTCTACGAGGAGGTGCTCGCCGAGTCGACCGACCCGATGGTGGTCGGGGAGAAGTTCGAGCAGCAGTTCGCCACCGATCCCTGGTACATCCACCTCTACCGGACGTCGCACGCCTACCACGGCGTCCACCCGTTCTACATGTGGTACTGGGCGGCGCACGGGATGGACCACCTCGGCGACGTGATCTGGGTGGGCGGCGACCCGAAGGCCGCCGGCCGGATGGGCTTCCGTACGGCGACCACGCTGCGCGACGCGCTGGAGATGGCGTCGTCGACCGTCGGCTCCTCGCCCTCGATCACCTACCTGCACAACCCGCCGCACCTGCTTGCGGACGTGCGCTGAGGAGGCGGGCGTGGGATTCCTCCAGGACACGATCGCCGACGTCCGGCAGGTCAAGCGCGGCTGGCGCTGGGGCCACCGCTCGCAGGTGCCGCGCTCGGCGGAGCCGTTCGTGCCGCCGTCGTCGCCCAACGTCTATCCCAACGACTGGTCGCGCACCCCGGCCGCCGCGGCCGTGCGCGAGCTCGCCCAGAAGGCCGCGCTGGAGCCGCTCTTCCGCTCGCAGGTGCGCGCCCGCGCCGAGGGCGTCGACGTGCTCGACCGGCTGACCGGCCCGGTGATCTTCGCCGCCAACCACGCCTCCCACCTCGACACGCCGCTGATCCTGCTGTCGCTGCCGGACGAGTGGCGCCGCCGCACCGCGGTCGCCGCCGCCGCCGACTACTTCTTCGACACCTGGTGGCGGGCGGTCGGCTCCTCGCTGCTGTTCAACACCCTGCCGATCGACCGCCGCGGCGGGTCGCTGTCGACCACACCGGGCGACGTGCTCGCCGACGGCTGGAGCCTCGTGATCTTCCCCGAGGGCACCCGGTCACGCGACGGCTGGATGGGCTCGTTCCGGCTCGGTGCGGCGTTCCTCGCCGTCGAGCACGGCGTGCCGGTCGTGCCGGTCGCCCACCGCGGCACCTTCGCCGCGATGCCGCGCGGTGCCGGCTGGCCCGGCCGCGGCCGCCGTACGCTCCGGGTGCGGTTCGGCGACCCGCTCGTGCCCGGGGAGGACGAGTCGGTGCGCGACTTCGCCCGCCGCGTGCGCGCCGGCGTCGCCCAGCTCCTCGACGAGGACGCCACGAGCTGGTACGCCGCCCTCCGCCGCGCCGCCTCCGGCACCACCCCCGACCCCGCCGGCCCCGAGGTCGCCGAGTGGCGCCGCGTGTGGGAGTCGACGCAGCCGCCCGAGGCGGAGCCGAGGCGGGCCTGGGGGTAGGTGCGGGGCCGATTCGCCGGACGTCATACGAACCGTGCCGGCCGGCCGGTGCGGGCGCGGGACGTCATACGAATCGTGGGCGATCGCCCTCGCGCCGTATGACGTCCGCGGGAGCGCGGTCCGCGGAGCGCGTTGCCGGGAGGAGCGGCGGGTACCGGCGAGGAGGACGCGCCCGACCACGGGCACGCGGATCTCGGAGGTGGCCGGTGCGAGCAGTGGTCTACGACCGCTACGGCGACGCGGACGTGCTGGAGGTGCGTGACGTCGACGTGCCGCCGGTGGGTCCGGACACGGTGCTGGTGCGCACCCGCGCGACGAGCGTCAACCCGGTCGACTGGAAGATCCGCCAGGGGCACCTCCAGGGCGCCTACCCGCACCACCTGCCGATCGTCCCGGGCTGGGACGTCGCGGGCGTCGTCGAGGCGGTCGGGCCGGCGGTGATCACCGGGCTCCGGCCCGGCGACGAGGTGTGGGGCTACGTGCGGCGCGACGACGTCCGGCACGGCACCTGCGCCGAGCTGGTGCCGGCGCCGCAGCGCACGGTGGCGCGCAAGCCGGCGGCGCTGACGTTCGAGGAGGCGGCCGCCGTGCCGTTGGCCGGCCTGACGGCGTGGCAGGCGGTCGTCGAGGCGCTCGAGGTGGGGCCGGGCGATCGGCTGCTGGTCCACGCCGCCGCCGGCGGCGTCGGGCAGATGGCGGTGCAGGTCGCGAAGGCCCGCGGGGCGACGGTCGTCGGCACCGCCCGGCCGCACAACCACGACTTCCTGCGCGACCTGGGTGCCGACGAGGTCGTCGACTACACGGCCGGGCCGGTGAGCGAGCAGCTCGACTTCCCCGTCGACGCGGTCCTCGACCTGGTCGGGGGCGACGCGCTCGAGGACGCCCCGCGGCAGGTGCGCGACCCCGCCCGCGTCGCGTCGGTCGTCGACCCCGCGACGGTGCTCGGGCTCGGAGGGCGTTACGTGTTCGTGCGTCCGGAGCGGGCTCACCTCGACGAGCTCCGCGCCCTCGCCGACGACGGCCGGCTGCGGGTCGACCTCGCCGCGACGTACCCGCTCGAGCGCCTGGCCGACGCCCACCGGGCCTCCGAGGAGGGACACACGCGGGGCAAGATCGTCGTCACCGTGTGAGGCGACGCGACGCGACGCGACGCGACGCGGCGCGCGGCGCAGCGCGTGCGCGCGACGGCGCCGGTGCGCGGCGCCGACGCGACTCACTCCGGCCGGACGACCGCCGACCCCACCGCACGGACGACCGGTCGCTCCGGCCCGCCGGGCAGCGTGAGCGGGAGGTCGACCGGCGCGGCCACCGTCACCCGCACCCGGGTGGCGTCGACGGTCACCACGGTGGTGAGGCCGGGGTGGGCGGCGAGGGCGCCGGTGGAGCGCAGGTAGGCGCGCACCGCCGCGCGGGCGACGCCGGCGCTGAGCCGCAGGTCGTCGTCGCCGAGCCCGCCGGTGTAGACGTCGTGCCCTTCCGCAGCGGCGTCCGCGGCGTAGAGCGCGGCGCCGTCGGCGAGGGAGTCGAGGCTCTGCCGCTTGAGGTAGGCGGCGCTGGCGTCGACGACCACCACGACCAGCATCGCCACCACGAGCGCGAATCCGATGATCAGCACGCTCACCTGCCCGCGGTCGCTCCGCTCACGGCGCGGCACCGGTGACCTCCTGGTAGCGCCCGATCGGCACCGTGTGGGTGGCGTCGAGCGCGAACGACGGCGCCCCGCCGCCGAGGGCCTCGGGCAGCAGCGGCAGCTCGACGCCGCTCTCGACCCGCACGGTGACGACAGAGGTGCCGCTGTGGCAGTGGTCGGGGAACGGCGTGCACGTGACGCGCACCCGCAGCCGGGCGTCCGCGAGCCCGTGGTCGGCGAGCACCCGCCGGGCGACGTCGTACGCCGCCCGCTCGCCCGCCGCGTCGGTCGGCGCGAGCGCGTAGGCCCGGCCGGCGGCGCGGGCCGCCGCGGTGACGGCGAACGCCCCCTTCTGCACCTCGAAGACCGACAGCACGATCCACAGCAGCGGCACCAGCAGCAGGACGCCGAGCCACACCAGCTCGACGATCGCGCTGCCCCTCTCGTCGCGACGCGTCATTCCGGCGCCTCCTCCACCGCGCGGCCGGTGACCGAGAACGAGACGGCCGGTCCACCGAGGCCGAGCGCCGGCACCTCCGCCCGCACGGTGATCTCCACCCCGGGCAGCCCGTCGACCAGCACCCGCCGCACCTCGACGTCGTGCGCGAACCGCCCCCGCCACCGCCTCGTCGATCTGAGCGCGGGTGCGCGCCACCCCGTCGGCGGGGCCGCGGTCGGCGGTGGCGGCGTAGCGCGCGCCCTCCGACGCCGCCGCAGCGAGCGTCGACCGGACGTGGAGGACCAGCCCCACCTGGAGGATGCCGACGACCAGCGGGACGAGCACGACCAGCACGAGCACGAAGTCGACGACGGCCGCGCCGCTGGCGCGGCGCCGTGGTCACTGCACCGACCGCAGCGCGCTGCGCAGCATCCGGCCGAGCTCGTCCTCGGCGACGGTCCAGATGATGCCGACCAGCCCGACGGACATCACGGTGACGAGCACCCAGCCGGGCACGTCGCCGCGCTCGTCGCGCGGCCGGCTCGTGCACCACACCCAGAGGCGGAGGAGCGGTCTCATGTCGATTCCTTCCCGAGGTGGATCCGAGGTCACGGGGCGGTCAGCGAGAGCCCGACCAGCCCGGGCCAGAAGGCGAAGAGGACGGTCACCGGCAGCACGATGAAGACGACGGGCACCATCATCGCGATCTCCCGGCGCGACGCCTGCTCGATGAGCTCGCGGCGCCCGGCCTCGCGGACGTCGGCGGCCTGCGCGTGCAGCACGTCGGTCAGCGGCGTGCCGCGCTCGACCGCGACGGCGACGCCGTGGGCGAAGCGGGCGACGACCGGGACACCGGTGCGGGCGGCGAGCCGGTCGAACGCGGCGGCGACGGGCTCGCCGGTGCGGACGGCGGCGAGCACCTCGGCCAGGTCGGCCGACAGGGCGCCGCGCGAGCGCCGGACGACCCGGTCGAGGGCGGTCACCGGCCCCCTCCCCGCCGCCACGGCGAGCGCGAGCAGCTCGGCGACGGTCGGGAACTCGGCGACGACGGCACGCTCCCGTCGGCGCACCCGTGCGGTCAGCTCCTGGTCGCGCAGCAGCACGCCGAGGACGAAGCCGACGACGCAGACCAGGAGCAGCGCGACGCTGTTGGCCGGGCGGGAGAGCGCCGTGACCAGCCCGTAGGCCGCCGCCACCCCGAACCCGACCAGGCCCCACACCACCTGCTCCACCCGGAAGTCGTGGACGGTGCGGTCGAGACCGGCGCGGGCCAGGCGGCGTCGTACGGACGGGGCGCCGCCGACGACCCGCTCCACCGTCCGGGCGGCCGACTCCAGCGCCGGGCCGGTCAGCGCCCCGAGCGCGGACCGCGGCTCGCGGGACCGCGGCGCGGCGGTGGGCGTGAGGTCGCGGAGGTAGGGCAGCACCCGGGCGCCGAGGTCGGGACGGCGGAGCGCGGCGACCCGACCGGCGACGAGTACGACGCCGGCGGCCGTCGTGGCGCCGAGCAGCCCGCCCCACACCGCGGGCGTCACGACAGGATCCGCCGCTCGGTGGGGAGCCGGCCGATCCGCATCATCAGCCGGTACGCCGCGACGCACGCGACCGCGCCGACCGCGAGCACGACGGTGCCCGCGGTCGAGCGGTAGCGGGTCACGACGTCGGTCTGGAACGACATCAGGAGCAGGACCAGCCACGGCGCGGCGACGGCGAGCCGGGCGCCGTTGACCGCCCACGACTGCCGGGCCTCGAGCTCGGAGCGGGTGCGGAGCTCGTCGCGGAGGTAGCCGGAGAGGTTGCGGAGCAGGCGTCCGAGCTCGCCGCCCCCGACCTCCCGCGCGATCCGGAGCCCCTCGACCACCCGGTCGCCCACCGGGTCGGCGAGCCGCGCCTTGAGCCGGTCGAGGCAGTCGCCGAACCGGCCGGAGACCTGGTAGTCCAGCGCGAACGCGTCGAACGCCGGACGCAGCGGCTCCGGTCCGCGCACGGCCAGCGCGGCAACGGCGTCGGGCAGCGACATCCCGGCCCGCACCGCCGAGGCGAGGTCGTCCACCGCCTCCGGCCACACCTCTGCGAGCTCCCGGCGCCGACGCCGTACGCGGCCGTTCACGAGCGCCACCGGCAGGTAGCCCGCGAGCACGCCGACGACCACCGCGAGCGGCGGCGTCTGCGTCGCCGCGAGGACGAGGACGCAGGTGGCCGCCGCGGAGACGAGGCACAGCGCGGCGAGGGAGCGCGGCGACACCGCACCCATGCCCGCCTCGGCGAGCATCCGCTCGGTCCGCCCCGGCCCGGCCGGCCGCGGGTTCCGGTGCCGCGGTGTCGCGAACGCCGACCAGACGAGGAGCAGCCCCACCCCCACGCCGAGCCCGACCAGCGCGCCCACGTCAGCCGGCTTCGTGGAGGAGACGGCGTACGTCGACGCCGACCCGTTCGTAGTTGCCGATGCGCGGCGGCATCCCCATCCCGCGCTGCAGCACGCCGCCGCGCAGCTCGAAGACCGGCTCGGTCTCGATCACGTCGTGCTCGGTGCGGCCGGGAACCGCCACGATCTCCGTCACCCGCCGGGCGCCGCGGTGGTCGACCTCGAGGTGGACCACCAGGTCGACGGCGGCGGCGACGGTCGGCACGACGAACCGCGCCGAGATGTTCTCCCCCCGCCAGCAGCGGCAGCGTGCACGCCTTGGTCAGCGCCTCCCGCGCACTGTTGGCATGGATGGTGCAGAGCCCGGGAAGCCCGCTGTTGAGCGCCAGCAGCAGGTCGAGCGCCTCCTCGGCCCGCACCTCGCCGACGATGATCCGGCTGGGCCGCATCCGCAGCGACTCCTTGACCAGGTCTCGGAGCCGGATCTCGCCGGTGCCCTCGAGCCCCTCCTGCCGCGTCTGCAGGGCGACCCAGTCGGGGTGCGGGAACCGGATCTCGAACACCTCCTCCACCGAGATCACCCGCTCCCCACCGGGGATCGCGGCGGCCAGGCAGTTCAGCATCGTCGTCTTGCCGGCCTGGGTGCCGCCGCTGACCAGGATGTTGAGCCCGGCCCGCACCGACGCCTCGAGGAACAGCGCCGCCGACGGCGTCAGGCTGCCCAGGTCGACCAGCTCGGCAAGGCTCGCCGCACGCACCACGAACTTCCGCACGTTGACCGCCGAGAAGCCGCGGCTGATGCCCTCCAGCACCACGTGCAACCGGTGGCCCTGCGGCAGCATCGCGTCCACGAACGGCCGGCTCAGGTCCACGCGCCGCCCGGTGGTCTTGAGCATCCGCTCCACCAGCTCGGTCACCTGCGCCGCGGTGAGCACCAGGTTGGTCAGCTCGTGCCGCCCGTTCCTGGCCACGAACACCCGGTCCGGCGAGTTGATCCACACCTCCTCCACCGTCGGGTCGTCGAGGTAGGGCTGCAGCGGCCCGAACCCCGACACCCGCGCCACCAGCTCGGCCACCAGCCCGTCGACGTCGGCCACCGACGGCACCGCGCCGGTCAGGCTCCGCTCGTCGTGCTCCCGGACGACGCCCTCGGCCAGGCGACGTACGGCGGCCACCTCGCGCTGCGGGTCGATGCCCGCGCGCCGCACCGCCTCCCGCAGCACCTCGTCCAGCGCACCCGCCACGTCCTCCGGCCCGGGCAGCACCGCGCGGCGCGGCCCGACGCCGGTGGGTGTCGGCTGGAGCACGGCCATGGCGACTCTCCCGAGCTGAGATCCGGTGGCTGCCCAGCAACGTAGAACAGGACCGGCGCTCCCCGCGAGGGGTCGAAGTCAAATGTGGAGAACCGACGACCGACGAGGGACGCGTCGCCCGGTCCCGCCGACCTGTGGTCGGTTGACAGGATGTCCCCCCATGACTGGTGTGCAGCTGTCCATCGCCGGCTCGGTCGCGATCGTTACCCTCGACGACCCGGACCGGCGCAACGTCCTGTCCCCCGAGCTGGTCGCGGGCCTCGCAGCCGCCTTCGACGAGGCGGAAGCCGACGAGCGCGTGCGAGCCGCCGTGGTCGCCGCCGAGGGCAGGGCGTTCTGCGCCGGCGCCGAGCTCGACACGCTGCTCCGGGCGGCGGACGGCGACTTCGGGCCCGTCGAGGCGGTGTACGACGGCTTCCTGCGCGTCCTGCACTCGCCCCTGCTCACGATCGGCGCGGTCGGGGGTCCCGCCGTCGGCGCGGGCATGAACCTGGCCCTGGCCTGCGACCTCCGGATCGCCGGGCCGCGCGCGTCGTTCGACACCCGGTTCGCGCAGCTGCGGCTGCACCCGGGCGGCGGGCACATGTACCTCTTGCAGCGCGCCGTCGGCTACCAGCAGGCCGCGGCCGCCTGCCTGCTCTCGCAGACCTGGTCGGCGGAGGACGCGCGGCGCGTCGGCTTCGTGCTCGACGTCGTCGAGGGCGACCTCGTCGAGGCGGCGGTGCGGGTCGCCAGCGGCCTGGACGGCCTGGACGCGGACCTCGCGCGCCGGATGGTGGCGTCGTTCCGCACCAGTGCCACGCTCACCCAACACCGGGAGGCGCTTGCGCTCGAGACCGAGGCGCAACGGTGGTCGACCACCCTGCCCGGCTTCGTCGCCGGCGTGGCCGCGATCAAGGAGCGGATCGCCCGCGGCTGAGGACTGCGCGATCGGGCCACGTGGACCGAGATCGACGGCGCCGACGGCGGGCTGCTGCCGCCTGTGCACGCCACGGTTGGCAGACAGTCATGACTGACTGTCATCGTCTCGGAGCGACGGCCGCATGACTCGACAGGAGGCCGGCCAGGTGGATCAGGAGAGCGGCGAGAGGGGCGGCACGACGTTCGGCGAGCGGGTCGGCGACGACCGTCGAGGAGCTCGAGTCGTTCCTCGGGGCGCGCGTCGCCCGCTACAAGCTGCCGCGCAGCTACGAGCTCACCGATGCCCCGCTCCGCGACGACGCCGGGAAGGTGCGGCGTTCGGCGCTGCGGGCCGAGCGCGCGGTCAGCCGAGCTCGCGCTTGAGGATCTTGCCGGTGGCGGTCATCGGGAGCCGCTCGACGATCTCGACGATCCGCGGGTACTTGTAGGCGGCGAGCTGGTCCTTGCTCCAGTCGACGATCTCGTCGGGGGTGGCGGACGCGCCGTCCTCGAGGATGACCACCGCCTTGATCTCCTCGCCGTGGGACTCGTGCGGGACGCCGATCACGGCCGCCAGCGAGATCGCCGGGTGCGTCATCAGCACCTCCTCGACCTCGCGGGGATAGACGTTGAACCCGCCCCGGATGATCATGTCCTTGGAGCGGTCGACGATGTAGTACCAGCCGTCGGCGTCCTTGCGGGCCAGGTCGCCGGAGCGGAACCACCCCTCCGGGCTGATCGCCTCGGCCGTGGCCTCGGGGCGCTTGTAGTACCCCTTCATCACGTTCTCGCCGCGGATCGCGATCTCACCGATGCCGTCGGGGTCGGTGACCTCCTCCCAGGAGTCGGCCGCCACGAGCTTCATCTCCACGCCCGGGATCGGAACGCCGATGGAGCCCACCCGCACCGGCTCGCCGTACTTGCTGAACGAGGCGACCGGCGAGGTCTCGGAGAGGCCGTAGCCCTCCAGGATCGTGACGCCGAAGCGCTCCTCGAACTGCCGGTGCACCTCCACCGGCAGCGCCGACCCGCCCGCGACCGCGACCCGCAGGCCGGCGGCGATCTGCTGGACGTCGACGCTGTCGCCGGCGGCGGACAGGGCGCCGAGGAGACCCCAGTACATGGTCGGCACGCCGGCGAAGAACGTCACCTTCTCGCGCTGCATCAGCCCCAGCGCCGCACCCGCCTCGAACCGGGGCAGCATCACCAGGGTGCCGCCGAACGCGAACGCGCCGTTCTGGATCACCGTCTGCCCGAACGAGTGGAACAGCGGGAGGACGCAGAGGTAGGTGTCCGGGCGCTCGGGGTCGGCGCCGAACAGCTCCTTGCCGACGAGTGCGTTCGACCGCATGTTGCGGTGCCGCAGCTCGGCGCCCTTGGGCTGGCCGGTGGTCCCGGAGGTGTAGAGGATCACCGCGGTGTCCTCGTCGTCGACGTCGCGGGTCGCGAACGTCGGCGCCTGGCCCGCCATCGCCTGCCCGAGGGTCTCGACACCCTCGATCGGCGACGGGGCGGCCGGGTCGACCGTGATGAGGAACAGGTGCTCGCAGCCGTCCACCTCGGAGAACCCGGCGTGGGCCTCGGCACCGATCGGCAGCTCCGGGGTGCCCTGGAACGCGAGGTAGGCCTTCGCGTCGCTGTCGGCGAGGTGGTAGGCGATCTCGCGGCCCTTGAGGAGCACGTTGAGAGGTACGACGACCGCCCCGGCCTTCAGGATGCCGAAGTAGGCGATGGTGAACTGCGGCAGGTTCGGGCAGCTCAGCGCCACCTTGTCGCCGGGCTCGACGCCCCGCTCGACGAGCAGGTTCGCCACCTGGTTGGCCGCCGCGTCGACCTGCGCGTACGGCACCCGGACGTCGCCGAGCACGATCGCCGTCCGCTCGGGGTGCTCCCGTGCGGTGTCGTCGAGGAACATGGCCAGGTTCGTCATGCGACTTTCCCTTCGATCGCTCGGGGGCGCTCCGTGGTGCCGCGCAGTCTAGGCCGGGGCCCCGCCGGCGGCCCCGGAGGAGGCCGCGCGTCGTGGGCCCGGCGCCGGCTGCGGCGGGACGTGACGGGCAATCCCTCACGACGTGACGGGCAAACCTCCACTTGTCCGGCATTGTTTTGCCCGACAGGTTGAGGTTTCCCCGGTCGGCCGGGGAAACCTCACGTGGCCCGCAGCCGCCGCCTGCAAGGATCGGCGAATCCGGCGACGCGGAGGGAGAGCTGTGGGTCGTCCCGAGGGGTTCGAGTACGAGCAGGTCGGCGACGAGGTCGTGATCTACCACCACGGCCGGCGCGCGACCGTGCTGCGGGGCCGGCGGGCCCGGGACTTCCTCGCGGACGTCGACGCGAGCGACCCGCAGGAGCTGATGGCCCGGCTCACCGGCAACTACCGCCGCGGCAACGAGCGCACCGCCCGTCAGCACCCGCGCAACCGCGCCCGATAACCGCCACCCCGACGCGAGGCAACCCGCACGCCGGTCGACATCCGCCGGACCGCACCGAACCAAAGAACAGAACGTTCGGTTTGATTTCCCGGTGTCGCTGCGCCATGATCAGAACGATCGTTCGCTCTGACAGAGCGACACCGACCCAAGGAGTCCCGATGTCCACCACCGACATGGCCGCACGGCCGTCCAACGCGCCGTCACTACGACGCCTCTACTTCACCCGCTTCGGCTTCGCGATCGTGTGGGCCGGCCTCTTCGCCGCGACCTCCGACTCCCCGCTCGGGACGTTCGCCTTCGCGCTCGCGGTGCTCTACCCGCTCTTCGACCTCGCCGCCGCGGTGGTCGACGCGCGGTCGGCCACGGCTGCGGGACGGCCGACGGGCATCCTCTACCTCAACATGGCGTTCAGCGCGGCCGCTGCGGTCGCCCTCCTGGCCGTCGGGAAGGACGACCTCGGCGACATCCTGGTCGTGTGGGGCGCCTGGGCCGTCGCCGCCGGCGCCGTGCAGCTGGTCGTCGCCGTCCTCCGCAAGGCCCTCGGCGGCCAGTGGCCGATGATCCTCAGCGGCGGCATCTCGGTGCTCGCCGGTCTCTCGTTCATCGCGATGGCCGGCGACGCCACGTCGCTCACGTCCATCGCCGGCTACGCCACGCTCGGCGGCCTCTTCTTCCTCGCCTCTGCCATCCGCCTCGGCCGCAGCGCCGACCGCTCGCCCGCCCAGGTGGGTTGAGATGACCACCGAGGGAACCGACGCCCCCGCGGGGGAGGTGCGCAGCTACGACGTCGTCGTCATCGGCGCCGGACCGACCGGTGAGAACGTGGCCGACCGGGTGGTCGCCGGCGGTCTCACCGCGGTGGTCGTGGAGCGCGAGCTGGTCGGAGGCGAGTGCTCCTACTGGGCCTGCATGCCGACCAAGGCGCTGCTGCGCAGCACCACCGCCGTGCAGGCCGCGCGGCGGGTGCCCGGCGCCCGCGAGGCGGTGACCGGACGGGTCGACGCGAGCGCCGTGCTCGCCCGGCGGGACCGGTTCGCCTCCTCCTGGCAGGACGACGGCCAGGTCGCCTGGCTCGACAGCGCCGGGATCGACCTCGTGCGTGGCCGGGCCCGGCTCACCGCCGCGCGCGAGGTGACCGTCACCCCAGTGGACGACGGCGAGCCGCCGGTCGTGCTCACCGCGCGGCACGCGGTCGTGGTCACCACCGGCACCGCGGCCCTGCTGCCACCGATCCCCGGCCTCGCCGACGTCTCGCCGTGGACCAGCCGGGAGGCTGCGTCCGCGCACGAGGTCCCCGGGAGCCTGGCCATCATCGGCGGCGGGGTCGTCGCGGCGGAGATGGCGACGGCGTACGTCGGGCTCGGCTCGTCCGTGACGCTGCTGGCGCGCGACGGCGTGCTGCCCACGGCGGAGCCGTTCGCCGGCGAGCTCGTCATCCGGTCGCTCGAGGCCGCGGGGACCGACGTGCGGCTCGGCGTCGAGGTGGTCCGCGCCGAGCGCGTCGACGGCCAGGTCGTCCTCGACCTCGTCGGCGGCGGCGAGGTACGCGCCGAGCAGGTGCTGGTCGCCGTCGGCCGCACCCCCGGCACCCGCGACCTGGGCCTCGGCTCCGTCGGTCTCACCGACGGCAGCTGGCTCACGGTCGACGAGACTCTCCGGGTCACCGACGGCGACGGCCGCGTCGTCGACGACGGCTGGCTCTACGCCGTCGGCGACGTCAACGCCCGTGCGCTGCTCACCCACCAGGGCAAGTACCAGGCCCGGGCCGCCGGCGACGCGATCGTGGCGCGCGCGACCGGCAGCCCGCTCGACGACCGGCCCTGGGGGTGGCACGCTGCGACCGCCGACCGGCAGGCGGTGCCCCAGGTCGTGTTCACGGACCCCGAGGTCGCCTCCGTCGGCCTCACCGCCGCGGCAGCCGAGGCCGCCGGCTTCCCCACGAAGGTGGCCGACCACGACCTCGGCGCGGTCGCCGGGGCGTCGCTCCACGCCGACGGCTACGAGGGCCGTGCCCGACTGGTCGTCGACGCCGACCGCGAGGTGGTCCTCGGGGCGACCTTCGTCGGCCCCGACGTCGCCGAGCTGGTCCACGCCGCCACCGTCGCGATCACCGGGGAGGTCCCCATCGAGCGGCTGTGGCACGCGGTGCCCGCCTACCCGACGGTCAGCGAGGTCTGGTTGCGCCTGCTCGAGACCTACGGCCGCCCCATCTCTCACCAACCGAGCTGAGCTCACCAACCCACACAGAAGGAGCACGACGATGACTGAAGCCCTCTACACCGCGACCGCCATCTCCACCGGGGACGGCCGCGCCGGAGGCCATACCCGCACCGACGACGGCCTGGTCGACATCATGCTGGCGATCCCGAAGGAGATGGGGGACCCGGCGGCGCCACCAACCCCGAGCAGCTGTTCGCCGCTGGCTGGGCCTCCTGCTTCCACTCCGCGCTCAAGCTGGTCGCGAGCCGGCGCGGGCTGACCCTCGCCGACTCGGCTGTCGTGGCCGACGTACAGCTCCTCCCGACCGAGGGCGGAGGGTTCTCGCTGGGCGCCGCCCTCCACGTCGAGCTGACCGACGTGTCCCAGGAGGTCGCCGACGACCTCGCTGCGGAAGCCCACCAGGTCTGCCCCTACAGCAACGCGACCCGCGGCAACATCCCGGTCACCGTGGACGCGACCGTCGCCTGACGGCGGCCGGTCATCGGGCAACCACGAAGCCCCGGTTGCGGCGCAGCTCCGATGCGCCGCAACCGGGGCTCATGCTGTGCCGATCAGGCGGCGCGGACCCGCAGCACCAGGTCGTCGACGCCCTGCAGGAAGCTCGCGGTGACCCGCTCGCGGTCGGCCAGGCAGCCCGCGGTCATCGCGCCGTCGCGCAGCAGCACGAAGACCTCGGCCGCGTCGCGGGCCGGCCGGCCCGCGAGCCGCTCCATCTGCGCGGCGACCAGGTCGAAGTACCACTGCCGGTGCTCGAGGATCGCCTGGTGCACCGGGTGGTCCGGGTCGGGGTACTCCGCGGCCGCGTTGAGGAACGCGCACCCGCGGAACATCGGGTTCGCGATCTGCCCGGCCACCGCCCTGGCGACGGTGCGCACCGCGTCCGCGGCCGACTGGTCCTCCGTGAGCAGCGCGGCGACCTGCGACCGCTCGCCCTGGCTGGCGGCCCTCAGGTAGGCGACGACCAGCTCCTCCTTGCTGCGGAAGTGCCGGTAGAGCGTCGACCGGGTGACCTCGGCGGTGTCGACGATCTCCTCGACCCCCACCGCGTGGATCCCCTTCGTGTAGAAGATGGTGCTCGCGGTGCGCAGCAGCCGCTCGCGCGGCTCGGAGACGCGGTCGGTGCGGGTCTTCGCTGGCATGACCCCAGTCTACCGGAAGGAACGATCGTTACGACTGGTGCGCTCAGGGCGCCCGCGCCCCCCCTACGCCCACATCCGCTCCCCCCATCACCACCACCGCGGCCAGCTGCCAGGCCGTCCACACCGGGCGACGCACGCCGGACGTCAGACGATCCGTGGGCGATCGCCCACGGATCGCATGACGTCCCCGCCCGTCCAGCCCGTCCCGTCCCGGCCCGGCCCGTCCCGGCCCGATTGAGTCATCTGACCGAAGCGGCGCACCGCCGGCATCCCTACGTTCAGGAGTCCGACGTCCGCGCGTGGCGGACGCGAGACGAGAGGACCGAGCATGACCGCCGACACCAGACCTGCCGAGCCGACGTACACCTCCGACCCCCTCCCCGACGGCCAGGCGGTGCGGAACGTCGTCCTGGTCCACGGGGCCTTCGCCGACGGCTCCGGGTGGCGGGGCGTCTACGACCGGCTGACCGCTCGCGGCCACCGCGTCACCATCGCCCAGATCCCCCTCACCTCGTTCGACGACGACGTCGCGGCGACGCGCCGTGTGCTCGACCTCCAGGACGGGCCGACGATCCTGGTCGGTCACTCCTGGGGCGGCACCGTGATCACCGAGGCGGGCGTCCACCCCAACGTCGGCGGCCTGGTCTACGTGTCGGCACTCGCCCCGGACTCCGGTGAGACGACGGCGCAGCAGTACGACGGGTTCGCGGCGACGCCGGACTTCGTCATCGACACCGGGGCGGACGGCTTCGGGTTCCTGCGCCCCGACAAGTTCGAGGCGGGGTTCGCCGCTGACGCCGGCAGCACCGAGGCAGCCTTCCTCCGGGACTCCCAGGTGCCGATCAACATGTCGGCCTTCGCCGAGGCGGTGAGCCAGGCGGCCTGGCGGACGAGGCCCAGCTGGGCGGTGATCGCGACCGACGACAAGGCGTTCGACCTCGCGATGCTGCGCCACATGGCCGAGCGGATGGGAGCCGTGGTCACCGAGGTCGCCGCGAGCCACGCGGTGTTCCTCACCCAGCCGGACGCCGTCGCCGGCACCATCCACCAGGCGGCGCAGAGCGTGGCGGTCGCGGCCGGCGGAGCGGCGGAGATGTCCTGAGCGATGGCGGTCAGCCCCGTGCCGCGCCGCCGATCTCGACGGCGTGGCGGAGGGCCGACCCGAGCTGTGCCCGGGAGGTGATCCCGAGCTTCGGGAAGATGCGGTAGAGGTGGGAGCCGACCGTGCGGTGCGACAGGTACAGGTGCTGGCCGATCTCGCGGTTGCTCAGCCCGTCCGCGGCGAGCTGAGCGATCTGCAGCTCCTGCGGCGAGAGCCGGTGCCGGGCGCTGACCGCCCGTTCGCGGCTGGTCTCACCGGAGGCGCGCAGCTCCCGCGCCGCGTGCTCGTACCACCGTGCGGCACCGAGGGCGTCGAAGACGTCCCGCGCTTCGCGCAGGAAGGGGCGCGACTCGCGGGCCCGCCGGCGCCGCCGGAGCCAGATGCCGTAGCCCAGGAGGTGCCGGCCGCGGTGGAAGGGCCACTGCGCGAGCGCCTTGGCCAGTCCCTGCTCGAACAACGCCTCGGCCCGACGAGCGTCGGCGACCAGCGGCCGGGTCACGAGGAGCGAGGCGCCGAGCAGCGGCGATCGCGTCCGGTCCCACAGCGACTCCATCTCCTCGACGACCCGCCGGGCCTCGTCGCGCCTCCCGAGCGCCAGCGCGGCGCCGACGTGGTCGAGCGCGGCCCAGTGACGGGCGTGGCGGTGGTGCAGGGAGCTCTCGGGATCGGACACCCGACGGAAGTGGTCCAGCGCCTCCTCGTGGTCGCCCACGGCGTGCGCCGCCGCGCCCCGCGCCATCGCGACGGGCGCGACGAACGTGCCGGCCCCGAGCGGGAGGAAGAACTGCTCGGCTGTGCGGCCCAGGGAGTCGAGTGCCTCGTCGTCGCCCATGGCCGCGGCGACGAGGCACTCGGTGCTCGCGGCCGCCATCCCCCCACAGGGGTTGGGCGGTGTCGACGGCGAGGCGCCTGACCTCGTCGCCGGCGGCGCGTGCGGCGTCCCATCGTCCGAGGTGGTAGTCGGTCAGCATCCGGGCGATGAGCGCCCGCAGGAGGTGGACCACCTGGCCACGGGCACGGAAGCGCACGACGGCGCTCTCGAGCAGCGGCGCCGCCGACGGGAAGGCTCCGACGCCGGTGGCGGCGGTGCCGAGGTTGAGGGCGTCGACCGGCCGCGCCAGTGCCTCGGGAGCGAACGACCCGATCCGTTCGACCACCATCCGTCCGCGCTCGACGGGCGCGCCGTACGCCAGCACCGTGAGCAGCGTGGGTTCGTCGGCGCCGGTCGCCAGCCCGTCCGCCGCCTCGACCAGCGTCCGGGTCGTGGCGTCGTCCGGTTCGGACCACCAGCAGCGCAACGCCACCTCGAGCAGCACCTTCCACGCCCGGTCGGGCGAACCGTGCTCGGCCATGCTCCTCGCCAGCCTGCAGAGGGAGACGACCTTCTCCGCTCCTGACCAGCCCGGGTCCCCGAACCACTCCTGGAGCCACGACACCCGCAGCCGGTCGTCCGCGGAGAGGCTCGCCGCGGCGGCGCGGACGAGCAGGTCGGCGCCCCTCTCGTGCAGTCCGGCGTCGAGGGCGAGCTCGGCCGCGCCGGCCAGGCGACGCCCCCGCGCCTCCTCCGACGCGCTCAGGTCGGCGGCCCGGGCGAGCGCCGCGACGGCGACCTGCACCGACCCGCGCTCGGTCGCGTCGGCGGCGGCGCCCTCGAGCTCGTCCGCGATCTCGGGAGCCGGGCCGATCGCTGCCGCCGCCCGGTGCCACGCCCGTCGTCCGGGCGACCCCCGCGAGCACCTCGGCGAGCGCAGCGTGCGCCGCCCGCCGCTGCGACGGCGGCGCGCTCTGGTAGCACGCCGACCTCAGCAGCGGGTGCCGGAAGCGCAGCTCCGCGCCGTCGGTCACCAGCACGCCGGCGTCCACCGCGGCGGCCACGAGGTCCTCCGCGGCGTCGGAGCCGGTGAGCGCCGCCGTGGCGGCGACCACCTCCGCCAGGGCGTCGGTGTCAGCAGCCGCCGCGACGAGCGTCGCCTGTCGCACGTCGTCGGGAAGGGCGTCGACGCCGCGGGCGAAGGCCCGCTCCAACCGCGCCGGCAACGGGACGCGGGTGAGCTCTGCGCCGGTGTCGCTCGCCGTCCAGGCCCGGGCGAGCTCGACGAGCGCCAGCGGGTTCCCGTCCGCGAGCTCGACGATCCGCCGCCGCGCGGACGCGGACAGCTCGCGGCCGTGACGGTCGACCACCGCCGCCGCGTGCCGCTCGCCGAGTGCGGGAACCACGAGCTCGGGGATGCCGCCGTCCGACAACGGCGAGTCGAAGCCGTCGCGCAGGGCGAGGACGGCCGCCACCGGCTCGTCGCCGACACGACGGGCGACGAAGGCCAGCGCCATGGCGGTGGCCGGGTCGAGCCACTGCACGTCGTCGGCGACCAGCACGACCGGCACCGTGGCGGCGTGCTCGGCGACCAGCTCGAGCGCGGCGTAGCCCACGAGGTAGGGCTCGACCGCGGGCTCGGCCATCCCGAACGCCGACAGCAGCGCCTCCCGCTGGCGTCGAGGGAGCGCCTCGGCCCTCCCGAGGACGGGTGCGAGGAGACGGTGCAGTCCCGAGAACGGGACCTGTGCCTCCGACTCGACGCCGGTGACCCTCAGGACGGCCAGGCCGGCGTCCTCCGCCCGGCGCGCGGCGGCCTCCAGCAGCGAGGACTTCCCGACCCCGGCCTCCCCGCGGACGACCAGTGCCGCCCCGGCCCGCGGCAGCCCCGCGACGAGCCCGTGCAACCGGGCGATCTCATCCTCGCGGCCGACGAGCATGGAGGTGGCCATGGCTGATTGTGCACCGCCGGGTGCCGCGGCGCCTCCGGGCCAGGACCGCCCGCGTCACTCCTCGTCGCGTCGCTTCTGCAGCCGGCGGGCCGCGCGCTGGATGCGCATCATCATCGTCGCCGACGGCGTCACCCGGCCGGTGACGTACGTCGACAGCCGCGAGGCCGACGTACCGATGTGGGAGGCGAAGTCGCGCTGGCTGAGCCCGCTGACCGCCACCAGACGGCGGATCTCGCGGGCGACGGCGGCGCGCTCGCGCTCCTCCTGGCGCTCGCGGTAGACCGCCCGGCAGGCGGTGAGCCACTCCCCTGCGGTGTCGAGGCTGGCCTCCTTGGCCAGGCCCAGCAGCCGCTCGGCCTCGGGACCCCACGGGTGCTGCGCCACCGGGGCGAGGACAGCGCGCCACTGCGGGGGCGTCGCCGTTCTCGATCAGGTCGATCATCTCGGCGGGCGTGCGGACGACCCGGCTCCGGGTGGCGTCGTCGATGCCGGTCAGCAGCATCCAGAACGCGTGCGTGCTGCACCGCAGCGCGATGTCGTCGGCCTGCTCGGGGTCGAGGTCGTCCTCGACCAGCAGCTCGACGATGTCACGTCGGTTGCGCAGGCGGCGCAGCGCCTGGGTGGCCAGGGGCAGCTCGGGCCCCAGTCCCAGCAGCGGGTCGAGACGGTCCTGGATCCGGGCCACCTGCTCGTGACCGTGCTGGCGCAGCAGCTCGTCGAGGCGCACGTAGTCCTCGGCGTCGCCGAGCACCGCCAGCTCGAGCAGGTTGGTGAGCACGTCGGCCGCCGTGCCGTCGAGGGCGGTCCACCTGCTCGACCCCCGGACGGCGGCGAACCTGCGCCACAATGGTGCGAACGGACCCGCGTCGGCGCGCAGCGCCCGCGTGTCCCCGGGCAGCGCGGAGGCTGGGTCGACCCCATGATCGGCGAGCATTGGTCCTCGTCCTGCCGCAGACTGGTGGAGCGGACCGGCGTCTCCCCACGCCGACGACCCGCCCCCTGCGGCGGACAAACGGATCGCAATTCGTCCAGTGCCAAGTGTGATTGAACCCGCAACAGCTTCGCAGCCAAACGAAGAAGCGCTGGTTCGGCGCCCATGTCGGTCCGTTGCTGCCAGAAGTGACAACGTTTCTTTACCTGGGTCGGCACCCGGCGGGATCCGGGCGGCGCGAGCGACGCCAACGGCAGCCCGACCCGCGCCCTTCGGCTCAGGCCGACGGCGACGACACGTCGGCCCCGGGGGGCGTCCTCCGCGTCGAGGTCCTGCTCCACGAGCCGGGCGATCGCGTCGACGTCGGACTCGACCTCCCCGCTCACCTCCACCTCCGCTCCCTTGCCGGCCCCCCAGCGTCATGATCATCAGCGAGGAGGCGGCGTCGACCGGCGCGCCTCCGGGGAGGCCGATCGTCACGTCCGAGCCGAGGTCGGCCGCTGCCTGGGGAGATGATCGCGGCGGGGCGGGCGTGGAGCCCGACGGCCGAGCCGACGACGACGGTCTTGGTGTGCATGCTTCCTCCGGGTGCTGGGCGGGTGCTGGGCTGGACGGGACGGACGGTCAGACGGGGTCGAGCTGGCTGAGGCGGACCTCGCCGGTGCGGACGTCGGCCGGGGTCGGCACGGTGCTCCCGGGGAGCCCGGCCGCCGCGCTGCCGAACGCCACCGCCGCGGCCAGCCGCTCGGGGGCGGGCAGGCCGAGGAGGTCGGCACGCAGGTAGCCGAACAGGCTGGCGTCGCCCGCGCCGACGGTGCTGACGACCCGGGTGTCCGGCGGCCGCGCGTGCCAGGCGCCGCTCGGGTCGACCAGCACGGCACCGCCCGGACCGAGGGTGGCGAGCACTGCCCCGACGCCGCGGTCGACGAGGGAGCGGGCGACCGCGGCGACCCGCGCCGGGTCGGCCTCCAGCGCGACCGGGTCCTCCCCGGTCGCGGTGGCCAGCTCCTCGGCGTTGGGCTTGAGGAGCGCGGGCGCGGTCTCCGGCCGCAGCGCGGCGACCACCGCGGTCAGGGGTGCGTCGCTGGTGTCGACCGCCACCCGGCGGCCGTCGGCGCGCAATCGCGCGGCCAGGTCGGCGTACCACCCCGTCGGCGCCCCGGGCGGGAGCGAGCCGGCGAGCACGACCCAACCCTCGGCCGGGCGGCCGAGCACGGCGACGGCGAGCGCCTCCAGCTCGGCCGGGGTGGCGTCGGCGCCGGCGGCGTTGAGCTTGGTCGTGGTCCCGTCGGGCTCGGTGATCGTCAGGTTGACCCGCATCGGACCCGCCGGCGGCACGGGCAGGCAGGGTACGCCGAGGCGGTGCAGCTCCCGGACGAACGGGTCCTCGGCCTCCACCGGCAGCACCGCGAGCGTCGACACCCCGGCGGCCACGCAGGCGCGCGAGATGTTGACGCCCTTGCCGCCCGGCTGGTCGGTGGCCGAGGACACGCGGTGGACCGCGCCACGCGACAGCTGCCCGGGCAGCTCGACCGTGCGGTCGACGCTCGGGTTGGGCGTGACGGTGACGATCACGGGCCCTCCTCGATCCGATCTGCGTTTGTGTTGTTCTATGCCCGTTTCTGTTGATTGTCAAGGCGCACCGGGCTTACGGTGTGAGCATGGTCACCACCCTCCACGGCACCCCCGTCGTCGCCGGCGTCGCGCTCGGCCCCGCCCTCGTCGCGAGCAGCGAGGTCTCCCCCGCGGCGATCGACCGGTTCGGGGACGGCGGCTTCCCCGACGACGACGCCGCGCTCGCGGCGTACGACGCCGCGGTCGCGGCTGTCGCCGCCGGCTTCGAGCGGAAGGCGGGCGCCGCGAGCGGCGCGACCGCGCAGGTGCTCGCGGCGAGCGCCGGCCTGGTCACCGACCGCGGGCTGCGCTCGACGGTCGCCCAGCAGCTCCAGGCCGGCAACGACCTGCTCACCGCGATCGGCAACGCCGTCGAGCACTTCGTCGGCCTGTTCACCAGCATGGGCGGGCTGATGGCCGAGCGGGCCACCGACCTCCGCGACATCCACGGCCGGCTCCTCGCCCACGTCGTCGGCGAGCCCGAACCGGGCGTGCCGGTGCCCGAGGAGCCGTCCGTGCTCGTCGCCGCCGACCTCGCCCCCGCGGACACCGCGGTGCTCGACCCGGCCCTCGTCGTCGCGCTGGCCACCGAGCGCGGTGGGCCCACGAGCCACACCGCGATCATCGCCCGCCAGCTCGGCATCCCGTGCGTCGTCGGCGTGGCCGGCGTCCTCGGCGTGGAGCCGGGCACCCGGGTGCTCGTGGACGGCGCCAGCGGGGTCGTGGAGGTGGACCCGGACCCCGGTGACGCCGAGGCGCGGGTCGCCGCCGACCGGGAGGAGCGCGCGGCGCTCGCCGCCTGGACCGGACCGGGCCGGACGGCCGACGGCCGCGAGGTGAAGCTGATGGCCAACGTCGCCGACGCCGCCTCGGCGACGGCGGCGGCGGGCGAGCCGGTCGCCGGGGTGGGGCTGTTCCGGACCGAGCTGTGCTTCCTCAACCGGGACCAGGAACCCACCGTCGAGGAGCAGGCCGCCATCTACACCGACGTGCTGGCGGCCTACGGCCACGGCCGGCCGGTCGTCGTCCGCACCCTCGACGCCGGCTCCGACAAGCCGATCAGCTTCGCGACCCACCCCGACGAGGAGAACCCCGCCCTCGGCGTCCGCGGCCTCCGGCTCTCCTTCGACGACCCCGGCCTGCTGCACCGCCAGCTCGACGCCGTCGCCGAGGCGGCCCGCCGCACCGGCACGGAGACCTGGGTGATGGCACCGATGGTCGCGACCGCGGCCGAGGCGCGGGACTTCGCGACCGCCGTCCGCGACCGCGGCCTGCGGGCGGGGGTGATGGTGGAGGTGCCGAGCGCGGCGCTGCTGGCCCACCAGCTGCTCGCCGAGGTCGACTTCCTCTCGATCGGCACCAACGACCTGACGCAGTACACGATGGCGGCCGACCGGATGGCCAGCGACCTCGCGCACCTCACCGACCCCTGGCAGCCGGCGGTGCTGCACCTGGTCGCGATCACCGCCGCCGCGGGCCGCGAGGCCGGGAAGCCGGTCGGCGTGTGCGGCGAGGCCGCCGCCGACCCGCTGCTGGCCGCGGTGCTGGTCGGCATGGGGGTGACGTCGCTGTCGATGGCGGCAGCGGCCGTCCGGCCGGTCGGCGCGCGCCTGGCACGGACGACATACGCCGACTGCGAGGCGATGGCGGAGGCCGCCCTCGCCGCGGAGGACCCGGCAGCGGCCCGTCAGGCCGCCCGCGACGTGCAGGCGGCCGCTGCGCCCGCCTGACCGCGGCCCGCCCGACGACGTCAGGCGAGGACCACCTCGACGCCGGCCTCCTCCAGCGCGAGCCGCTCGGCCTCGTCGATCCGGTCGGTGACGAGCACGTCGAGCTGCTCGATGGTCGCGAACCGGACCGGGCTCTCGACGCCGATCTTGGAGGAGTCGGCGAGGACGACGACCCGGCGGGCCCCCCGCACCATGGCGCGCTTGACGGCCGCCTCGTCGACGTCGGGGGTCGACAGCCCGTGGTCGAGGGTCAGCCCGTTGGTGCCGACGAAGGCGACGTCCGCCCGCAGGTCGGCCAGGGCGGCGACGGTGTCGGCCCCGACCGCCGCCTGCGTCGTCGTCCGCACCCGGCCCGGCAGCAGGTGGACGTCCAGGTGCGCGCGCGGCGCCAGCCGGGCCGCGATCGGCACGGCGTGGGTGGCGACGACGAGCGGCAGGTCGGCCGGCAGCGCGGCCGCGAGCCGCGAGGTGGTCGTCCCGGCGTCGAGCAGGATCGACCCGCCGGCGGTCGGCAGCTGCACCAGCGCGGCCTGCGCGATCCGCTCCTTCTCCTCCGCGTGCGCGACGTCGCGCTCCCCCAGTGCGGTGTCGATGACGGCCAGCCGGTCGCCGGCGACGGCGCCGCCGTGGACCCGGCGGACCAGCCCGATCCGCTCCAGCGCCGAGAGGTCCCGGCGCACGGTCTCCGTCGTCACGTCGAACCGGGCCGCGAGGTCGTTGACGGACCAGCGGCCGGTCTCGGTCACCAGCTGCGCGATCGCCTGCTGGCGCTCCTCGGCGTACACGGGGATGTCCTATCACGGACGCCGGCCGCCCTCAGGGCTCGACGGTCACCTTGATGGCGGCGCCCTTCTCGACGATCGAGAACGCGTCGAGCACCCGCTCGAGCGGGACGTGCTCGGTGATCAGGTCGGCCACCGGCACCTGGCCGCCCGCGATGTAGTCGAGCGCCCGCTTGTTGTGCTCGGGGGCCGAGCCGTTGGCGCCGTGGATGTGCAGCTGGCGGTAGTGCACGAGGTTGGAGTCGCACCGGATGAACGGGTCGGTCTTCGGGAGGCCGCCGAAGAACGAGATCCGCCCGTTGCGGGCGGCCATCGAGATCGCCTGCTCCTGGGTGACGTTGGCCGCGGTCGCGGTGATCACGACGTCGGCCCCGCGTCCGCCGGTGAGCTCGAGGACCCGCTCGACGACGTCGACCTGGGACGCGTCGATCACCTCGTCGGGGTGCACGGCGTCGGCGGACATGGCCAGCCGGTCCGCGTTGACGTCGACGAGGAACACCCGGCCCGCGCCGTGGACTCCACGGGCGAGGCGGATGTGCATGCAGCCGATCGGGCCGGCCCCGAACACGACGACCGTGTCGCCCTGCTCGATGCCGAGCAGCTCCTGGGCGTTGATCGCACAGGCGAGAGGCTCCGCCGCGGACGCCTCCGGGAAGCCGACGCCCTCGGGGATCCGGTTGAGGCCGTCGACCCTGAGCACCTGCCGCGGGACGACCATGTACTCCGCGAAGCCGCCGTCGTACTGGTAGCCGACCGAGGTCTGGTTCTGGCAGACCGCCATCCACCCCTTGCGGCACTCGTGGCACTCGCCGCAGGGCACGGCGGCGATCACCTGGACCCGGTCGCCGACCGCCCAGTCCGCGCCGTACGCCGCGTTGACGTCGGCGCCGACCTCGACCACCTCGCCGGCGATCTCGTGGCCGGTGATCCGCGGCGGGGTGAGGTTCTGGTGACCGTTGTGGAGGATCTTGACGTCCGTGCCGCAGGTGGAGCAGTTGCGGACCCGGAGCTTGACCTCGTCGGGCCCGCAGACCGGCTCGGGGACGTCCTCCACCCGCACGTCCTCGGGTGCGTAGAAGCGCAGTGCCTTCATGGTGCCCTCCGGGCTGGTCGACGACTCGGACAGCCGCAATGTACCGCATATTCGTGGCTTCGGTCTTTGACCCTGTTGGTTTTTGCCTCTTGACCACCCGAAACAACAGCGATACAAAGACATTCACAGATCACGTGACGTCAGTCACACGGTGCTCGCCGGAGGTTCACGATGTCCACGCAGGTGACGACGCCCCGGAGCGGGGTACGGGTCCAGGTGCAGCGCTTCGGCACCTTCCTCTCGAACATGATCATGCCCAACATCCCGGCGCTGATCGCGTGGGGACTGCTGACCGCCCTCTTTCATCGACGTGGGCTGGCTGCCCAACGCCGACCTGGCCACGATGGTCGGCCCGGCGATCCACTACCTGCTGCCCGTCCTGATCGCCGTCACCGGCGGCCGGATGGTCTACGGCGACCGCGGCGCGGTGGTCGGCGCGTTCGCGACGCTGGGCGTCATCGCCGGGTCCGACTTCCTGATCGCCGAGTTCAACGCCTCGCTGGCCCCGGGCGAGGACCCGCGCGGCCAGGTGCACATGTTCATCGGCGCGATGATCATGGGCCCGCTGTCGGCCTACGTCATGAAGCGGCTCGACGCCCTCTGGGAGGGCAAGGTCAAGGCCGGCTTCGAGATGCTCGTCAACATGTTCTCGGCCGGCATCACGGCCTTCGTGATGGCCCTGGTCGGCTTCGTCGGGGTGGCCCGTCTGGTCAACGGGGTCATGGACGTCGCCGGCGACCTGGTGAAGACGCTGGTCGACAACAACCTGCTGCCGCTGACGTCGCTGCTGATCGAGCCGGCGAAGGTGCTGTTCCTCAACAACGCCATCAACCACGGCGTGCTGACGCCGCTCGGCCTCCAGGAGGCAGGCGAGACGGGCAAGTCGGTGCTGTTCCTGCTCGAGGCCAACCCGGGTCCGGGCCTCGGCCTGCTGCTGGCGTTCACGTTGTTCGGCCGCGGGGTCGCGAAGGCGACCGCCCCGGGCGCCGCGGTCATCCACTTCTTCGGCGGCATCCACGAGATCTACTTCCCCTACGTGCTGATGAAGCCCAAGCTCATCCTCGCGATGATCGCCGGCGGCATGACGGGCGTGGCGATCAACGTCGCGTTCGACGTGGGGCTGCGGGCCCCGTCGGCGCCGGGCTCGGTGTTCGCGGTCTACGCGCAGACCGCGCGGGGCGACTACCTCGGCGTGACGCTCAGCGTGTTCGGCGCCGCCCTCGTCACGTTCGCGGTGGCTTCCTTCCTGCTCAAGATCGAGAAGGGCGACGACGACGGCGACCTGGCGGGCGCCACCGCGCGGATGGAGGCCAACAAGGGCAAGCGGTCGTCGGTGGCGTCGGCGCTGACCGGGGCCAAGGACGGAGTCATCGACCGGGCCACGGACCTGGCGACCGGTCCCATCCGCTCCATCGCCTTCGCCTGCGACGCGGGCATGGGGTCCTCCGCCATGGGTGCGTCGGTGCTGCGGAAGAAGATCCACGGCGCCGGCCACGAGGAGGTCACCGTGGTCAACCGGGCGATCGCCAACCTCACCGACGACTTCGACCTCGTCGTCTCCCACCGCGACCTCACCGACCGTGCCCGCCAGCACGCGGGCTCCGCCGTGCACGTCTCGGTGGAGAACTTCATGCAGTCGCCGGCCTACGACGACATCGTCGACCTGGTGCGCCGGCGCAGCGCGGGCGGTGACGGGCCGCCGGCGGCTCCTGAGCCGGCGGCCGCGACAACCGGCGGCAGCGACGAGCGGCCCGTGCTCGACGCGGCCTCGGTCGTGCTCGACGCCGTCGGCACCCGCGACGACGCGATCACGACGGCGGGCGAGCTGCTGGTCGCAGCGGGCGCGGTCGACGGGTCGTACGTCGCCGCGATGCACGCCCGGGAGCGGTCGGTGTCGACCTACATGGGCAACCTGCTCGCCCTCCCCCACGGCACCAACGAGGCCAAGCCCTCGATCCGCCGCACGGCGCTGTCGTTCGTGCGCTACCCGCAGGGGGTCGACTGGAACGGCAAGCAGGTGAAGTTCGTCGTCGGCGTCGCCGCCGCCGGTGACGACCACCTCAAGGTGCTGCAGCGGATCGCGGAGATCTTCGCCGACGCCGACCAGGTGGCCCGGCTCGAGTCCGCGGCGTCCACGGACGAGGTGCTGGAGATCCTCGGCGCCGTCCAGCCCGCCTGACCGCCTGACCGACGGGGGGCAGGAGCCGCCCGACGCTCAGCGCGCGTCGGGCGGCTCCACGCCGGGGTAGTCGTCGGGGTCGCCGGGCTCGCCGCCCGGGAGCCCGACGTCGACGCGCCGCTCGACGGTGACGTCGCCGTCGGGGCTGAGGACGATCGACGCGTAGCCGGTCTGCAGGCCGGTGTCGGGGTTGACGTACTGCAGCTGCACGGTCACGTCCTTCAGCGGGGTGGAGAACGGCGTGGAGAAGCGGTTGAAGGTCGGCGTCTCCTCCACCCCGCCGGAGGTGCCGAGCTGGTTGACGACCGTCCACGTCACCTGCGACCCGTCGGTGTTCCAGACGACCCGCGGCGGCTCGGCGTCGTGCCGGTGGCCGATGTTGACGATGCCCGGCGGCAGGTCGCCGATGCCGTCGTCGGCCGGGGTGGTGGGCCGCTCCTGGGCCGGGTCGAGCTCGGTGACGGCGTCGACCCCGAGGTAGCCGGCGGCGGTGGCCGGTTGGTGCACCACGACCACGAGCCCGCGCTCCTCCTCGGCGGCCTCCTCCTCGACCACGCCGCGCAGGTCCTCCCCGCGCTCGTGCTGGGTGACGCCGCTGTCGTTGTTGACCAGGCCGCCGAAGAGCGACTTGAACGCCGGGTCGGCAGCACCGGAGACGAGGATCCCGCCGACCTCCTCGACGGTGCGGTCGACGACCGTCGCGCCGCCGTCCTCCAGCTGCTCGACGGTCGCCTCGGAGTCGTGGTCGCCCTTGACGGCCACGGTCGGGATCTCGCCGGAGGCGGCCGCCTCGTCGCGTACGAACCCGTCCTCGGCGACCGTGCCGTTGGAGGAGATGTCGCCGGAGATCGTCCGCACCACCACCGCGTCCGCACCGAGGTGCTCGCGCAGCAGGTCGTAGAGCGGGACCCGCGCGTCGGTCGCCACCTGGCTCCCCTGCGGGTCGGCCTCCGCGACGACGACGACCTCGCCCTCGCGCGGCGCCAGCTCCTCGGCCTCCGACGGGATGATCCGCTCGAGGTTCTCCCGGGTGGCGTCCCGGTACTGCGCGGCCCGCGCCTCGATCCGGGTGGTGTTCTTCTCGATGAACGGCCGCACCTGCTGCGCGACCTCCCGCGTCTGCGGACTGCTGAACGACAGGCCCTCGACGCCCGGCATCGCATAGCCCTCGTCGGCGGCGTCCCGGGCGTCCCACCGGGCGAAGAGCACCGACGCCACGGCGGTCGAGACCACCACCGCGCCCACGACGTAGCCGGCACGCGCCGCGACCCGCCGGCCGCGGGTGCCCGACCACCGCGCCGGCACCGGTGGCGCCCCACCGCGGAACAGCGCCATCAGCAGCAGCCCGCCGACCGCGGCCACGGCCAGGCCGTAGACGATCGTCCGCTGCACGACCTGCGAGCGCAGCTCGGCGCCGTAGCTGCGGGCCACCTCGGCCGGGTCGTTGACGAACGCCGCGTTGGCCTGCAGGAAGCGGGGCGAGACGTACGACGACAGCGTCCCGCCCGCCTCGGGCGGCCCGGTCACCGTGATCCGCGCCCCGAACCCCCGGCACCGGTGCGCTCCCAGTAGACCTGCCCCATGACGCCGGTGTCGATCGTCGAGCGCCCGTCGTGCGCGAGCTCGACCTCCACCGGGAAGGTGCCCAGCCGGTCCTCGAACCGCGCGTCCTCGAGCGCCTGCTCGATGCTCACCGGCAGCACGACCAGCGCCGCGACGACGACGTAGGCCGCGTAGACGCCCAGCCCGCGCGCGGCCCTGGGCAGCCACGCGCGCGCCTTCGACCGCGCCGCCTCCGCTCGCACCACACCTCCTCGCGTTGCCAGCCTAGGGGTGGGGCGGGGTCAGATCACCCCCAGCGCCAGCATCGCGTCGGCGACCTGGATGAACCCCGCGATGTTGGCGCCGGCGACGTAGCTGCCCGGGATGCCGTAGGAGTCGGCCGTCTCGAGGCAGCGGTCGTGGATGCCGACCATGATCTCGGCGAGCCGCTCCTCGGTGTGCGCGAACGACCACGAGTCGCGGGATGCGTTCTGCTGCATCTCCAGCGCGCTGGTGGCGACGCCGCCGGCGTTGGCCGCCTTGCCCGGCGCGAACGACACGCCGGCCTCGGTGAGCACCCGCACGGCGTCGGGCGTGCACGGCATGTTGGCGCCCTCGGCGACGACCACGCAGCCGTTGCGCACCAGGGTGGCGGCGAGGTCGCCGTCGACCTCGTTCTGGGTGGCGCAGGGAAGGGCGATGTCGCACGGCACGGTCCAGACCGACTCGCCGGCGACGTACCGGCTGCGGCCGCCGCGCTCGTCGGCGTACGCGGAGATCCGCTCCCGGCGGACCTCCTTGACCTCCTTGAGCAGGGCGACGTCGATGCCGTCCTCGTCGACGACGAAGCCGCCGGAGTCGGAGCAGGCGACGACCCGGCCGCCGAGCTCGGCGACCTTCTCGGCGGCGTAGATCGCGACGTTGCCGGAGCCGGAGATCACGACCGTCTTGCCGTCGAACGAGGTGCCCCGGGTCTTCAGCACCTCGTTGGCGAAGAAGACGGTGCCGTAGCCGGTCGCCTCGGTGCGCACCTGCGCGCCGCCCCAGGTGAGGCCCTTGCCGGTGAGGACGCCGGACTCGTAGCGGTTGGTGATCCGCTTGTACTGGCCGAAGAGGTAGCCGATCTCGCGCCGGCCGACACCGATGTCGCCCGCCGGCACGTCGGTGTACTCCCCGATGTGGCGGTAGAGCTCGGTCATGAACGCCTGGCAGAAGCGCATGATCTCGCCCTCGGAGCGGCCCTTGGGGTCGAAGTCGCTGCCGCCCTTGCCGCCGCCGATCGGCAGGCCGGTGAGGGAGTTCTTGAAGATCTGCTCGAAGCCGAGGAACTTCACGATGCCGAGGTAGACCGACGGGTGGAACCGCAACCCGCCCTTGTAGGGGCCGAGCGCGGAGTTGAACTCCACCCGGAAGCCGCGGTTGATCTGCACCGCGCCGGAGTCGTCGACCCACGGGACCCGGAAGATGATCTGCCGCTCGGGCTCGCACAGCCGCCGGATCACGGCCGCCTCGGTGTACTCCGGGTGCCGCGAGACCACCGGCCGCAGGCTGTCGAGCAGCTCGTACGCCGCCTGGTGGAACTCGGTCTCGCCGGGGTTCCTCCGCAGGATCTCGTCGTAGACCGACTCCAGGCTCTCGTCCACCACAGACACCTCTCGTGACGTTTCCTCACCGGCGGTGACCGCGGGCGCCGTTGACGCGGCCCGGCCGGAGCATGCGCGGACCACCGTCTCATCAGTCGACGGACCACGTGTCGACGGGTCGCCACGGTGAGACCCGGGTCTCCCCCGGGCCGGCGTCAGAGGCGGTCGCCGTACGACTCGATCGCGTTGCGTGCCTTGACCCGCTCGCGGACGGCCGGCGGCAGCGAGGTGAGCACGTGCCGCGGGTCGTCGAAGTCCCAGTGGGGGTAGTCGGAGCTGAACATCAGCGTGCGCTCGGCGTGCGCGATCTCGAGCAGCGTGTGCAGGTGGCTGCGGCGGCGGGGCTCGGGCAGCGGCTGGGTGGTGAACCGCACGTGGTCGACGAGGTACTCGCTGGGCAGCCGCCTGATCCACGGCACCTCGTCGCGCAGGCCCTTCACGTTCTTGTCGAGGCGCCACATCACGTCGGGGATCCAGCCGAGCCCGCCCTCGGTGACGATCACCTTCAGCCCGGGGAACCGCTCGAAGACGCCGTGGCAGACCAGGCTGATCACGTTGGCCTGGAAGACCTGGCTGAGGCCGGTGTGCCACTCCACGTAGTAGGTCGGTGTGCCGCCCGCCATCGGCGGCGAGGTGCGGAAGATCCCCTCCCCGGAGTTGGGGTGCACCGCGACCGGCACGCCGAGCTCGGCCGCCGCGTCGTAGATCGGGTAGTAGTGGCGCTCGCCCATGAGGATGCCGGTCAACGGCAGCAGGACGCCGACGAACCGCTCGTCGCGGCCGGCGCGGCGGATCTCCTGCGCCGCGAGCTGCGGGTCCTGCGCACCGACGACCAGGTAGCTGCGGAAGCGGTCGTCGGCGGCGAGCCAGGTGGCCGCGATCCAGTCGTTGTACGCCGACGCGATCATCGCCGCGGCGTCGGGGTCGGGCAGTGCCCCCGAGGCCCAGCACCTCCCCGCCGATGAGGACCGCCCGGTCGATGCCGTTGCCGTCGAGCAGCTGCCGGGCGGTGAACGCCGGGTCGGCGCCGGGTGCCGAGCCGTCGGGTGCACGGGCGTCGTCGCGCAGGACCCCGGACTGGTTGACGTAGAGCATGTTGCGCGGGATCGACACCGCCTCGCGGTGGCCGACGGTGGACAGGTTGCGGCGCTCGTCGAGGCCCAGCCGTCGCTGGGCGCTGCGCGACAGGTGCGGGCGGAGGTCGGCCATCCCGCCCTTCATGATCGGGTGCACGTCGCAGTCGACCAGCTCGTAGCGAGGGGCCGGCTCCCCGGTGTCGGCCGGCAGCTCGAGGAGATCGGTCATGGTGCGGCTCCTGTCCGGCTGACCCGTTGCGGATGACGCCGCGAAGCGTCAGAGTCATGCATAGCAAATCGTTTGGCATCGCGACAGGGGGAAACCGGTGGAGATTCGCATCGGGACCGTCGACGAGGTGCGGCGCGAGGGCTGCCGCGTGGTCGACGTCGACGGCCGCAGCGTGGGGGTGATCAGCGTCGGCGAGGAGTTCTACGCCGTCAGCGACCGGTGCCCGCACATGGGGGCGTCGATGTGCACCGGGTCGCTCAGCGGCACCTTCGTCGCCTCGGCACCGCACGAGTACGTCTACGGGCGCGACGAGCGCGTCCTGCGCTGCCCGTGGCACGGCTGGGAGTTCGACCTGGAGACCGGCCGCTCCCTGCTCGAGCCGCACCGCAGCGGCCTGCGGACCTACCGCGTCACCCAGGCCGACGGCCACGTCGTGCTGCACACGTGAGCCGGAGGACACCGTGCTGAAGAACATCGACCCGCTCCTCGGCGCCGACCTGCTCGGCCACCTGGCCGCGATGGGCCACGGCGACGTGCTGGCCCTCGTCGACCGCAACTACCCGGCCGCCTCCTCCGCCCGCCGGCTCGTCCAGCTGCCGGGTGTCGACGTCCCCCGCGCCGCACGAGCCATCTTCTCGGTGCTCCCGGTGGACACGTTCGTCGAGCCGGCCCTGCTCCGGATGGGGCCGGTCGGCGAGGAGGACGTGGAGCTGCCCGTGCACGCCGACCTCCGCTCGGTGGTGGAGGAGGCCGAGGGGCGACCGGTGCCCTCGGCCCCGCTCGAGCGGTTCGAGTTCTACCGCCGTGCGGCGGCGGCGTACGTGGTGGTCGCCACGACCGAGGCGCGGCCCTACGGCTGCTTCCTCGTCACGAAGGGCGTGGTCTGACCCGGCGCCGCGACGGATCCGCGCATGGGGGGTTGCCACCGGGCGCGACCCGTCCTACGGTCAGGACAATCGATTTGCATGTGACCGTCGTCACAGGCGTCCCGGGACGGTCGCCGAGCGGAGGGAGCCCCTCATGAACCAGTCCGTCCACCTCAACCGGCTCGACCGGCGCGCGATGCTGCTCGGCACCGGCGGCGCGGCCGCCGGCCTGGCCGCCGCAGGCGCGGTCGGTGCCATCGGGGCGGCCACCCCCGCCGGCGCGGCCGCCGCCCCGGTGAAGCTGCCGCCCACCGGACGCCCACCGCTCTGGCGGCAGGCCGACCGCAAGGGCATCGTCTTCGGCTCGTCGATCGCCACCTGGCAGCTCGACCCCGAGTACAAGCGCCTGCACGCCCGCGAGGCGGGGCTGATGTTCACCGAGGACGACCTGCTCTGGTACCAGCTCAAGCCCGGCCCCGGCGAGCCGATGAACTTCGGGCCCGGCGACCGGATCGTCCGCTTCGCCAAGCGGCACAACCAGCTGGTGATCGGCGCCCACCTCGCCTGGGACGAGGGGGTTCGGCGAGGGCTGGAGCGAGGAGGACCTGTGGGGCCTCGACCGGCGCGACGCCGAGAGGCTGCTCTACGGCGTCATCCGGCGCGAGGTGCGGCACTACCGCGGCAAGATGGACGGCTGGATCGTCGCCAACGAGGTGACCGATCCCGAGGAGGCCGACCGCCACGGGTTCCGCAAGAACGTCCCGTGGTACCAGACGATCGGCCCCGGCTACATCGCCGAGAGCTTCCACATCGCCAAGCGGCAGGACCCGAAGGCGCTGCGGATCATCAACGAGTTCGGCTTCGAGACCGTCAACGAGTGGGGCGACCGTCCCGGTCCGCGGCGCCGGGCCTACCTCAAGGCGATCGACCGGCTGCTCGACCAGAACGTGCCCCTCCAGGCCGTCGGCATCCAGGGCCACCTCCTCGCCGACGACTTCGGCCGCAGGTTCAACGAGAAGGCCTACCGCTCGTTCCTCAAGGAGATCGCGGACCGCGACCTGCCGATCCTCATCACCGAGCTCGACGTCCTCGACACCGGCCTGCCCAAGAACCCCAAGCGGCGCGACCGGATGGTCGCCGACGTCTACCGCCGCTACCTCGACGTCACCCTCGACGAGCGGGCGGTCAAGGTGGTCGTGGCGTTCGGTCTCACCGACCGCTACACCTGGCTCGACGAGGACCAGCCGCGACCCGACGGCGCCCACCGCCGCCCGCTGGCCTTCAACCGCCGGATGGGCCCGAAGCGGGCCTACTACGCGATCAGCCACGCGTTCCGGCACGCGCCGAAGCGCAAGCGGCTCTGGAAGCTCGACAAGCGGCGCTGACCCCACGAACCGACCGGGGACCCCGGGCGCGGCGCTCCTGGCCGCGCCCGGGCGGCCGGTCGGTCAGCGGCCGCGGGCCGGGATCGTCGGCGCGCCGGTCTGGAGGTCGGGACCGAAGAACGTGTAGGCCACCAGGTCCACGCTGCCGGTGTTGACGACCTCGTGGTCGCCGGTCGCGACGTCGTGGGTCACGACCAGCTCGTCGCGCCCGGGCTCGCCACCGCTGACCTCGAGGCCGGCGTACGTGCCCTCGCCCGACCAGACGAAGACGCTGTAGACCCCCGGCTCCCGGAGCCGGTGCGTCCCGCCGGGCGGCACCACCAGCCGCTTCCCGGCGTACTTGCCGGTGTTGTAGAAGATCCACGACTCCACACCGGAGTCGTCGCCGGTCACCGGCTGCGGCGTCAGGTGCCGGTTCTCGTAGAACCACGGGTCGCCGTTGAGCTCCCAGTCGACGAACCGCAGCGGGAACCGCTCCCCCCTCGGCCTCGCGGTCCTGCGGCCGCACGTCCTTGAACAGCAGGTCCTTGGAGATGATGCGGCCGGCGTTGAGCGCCTGGAACATCGCCAGCACGTCGGAGTCCTCCTGGAGCTCCAGCGTCAGCGCGGTCCCGGGGGCGTGCAGCACGCCGGACGGCACGTGGAACCCCTCCCCCGGCACCTGCAGCTCCGCGCGCGCGTGGCGCAGCACCAGGTCGCTGTCCCAGTCGACGAGGTAGGGCAGCAGCACCTCGTGGGCGCCCTCCTCCGCGATCCACGGGTGCACGCCGAAGAACGTCTCCGGGTGCGCGCCCGGGTCGACGCCCGGGAGGAAGTGGTAGGACTCGTCCTTGGCGTTGCGGCCCACGAGCGAGGCGAACTCCTGCGGCGGGTGGATGTGGTAGGGCAGCCGGAAGCCGTAGTCGAAGATCTTCGCCAGCCGGCCCAGCCCGCGGTGGCCCGCGGCGTACGCCGACCCCATCACCGCCGCCGGGTCGGCGGCCACCGCGTCGCGCAGCAGCATCCGCTCCCCGTGCTCGCCGACCACGTGGCTGAGACCCTCGTCGTCGGGGCCGACCCGGTTGTCGGCCTTGGTCTCCGACGCCAGCCACCGCTCGCAGATCGCGCCGCGCGGCCCGACGTCGTACGCCTCCTCGGGCAGGCCCAGCCGGCGGCCGGGAGGCAGGAAGTCGCGCGCGACCCAGGCCGGGTCGCACCGGAGCACGCCGTCGCCCTGGGACAGCAGGCGGTGCAGGAGGTCGCGGTCGGCGCTCACCCCTTCAGCCCCGTGACGGTGATGCCGCGGACGAAGTGCCGTTGGAAGATCATGAAGACGATGATCATCGGAAGGGTGGCGATGACGGAACCCGCGAAGAGCAGGTTCCAGTCGGTCTTGTTCTGCACGACGAACAGCGCGAGCCCCACCGGCGCGGTGATCTTCTCCGGGTCCGACATCACGATGAGCGGCCACAGGAAGTCCTCCCAGGCGCCCTGGAAGGTGAAGATCGCGTTGGCCGCGAGCGCCGGGGTGCACAGCGGGAGCACGACGTTCCAGAAGATCCGGAACTCGTTGGCGCCGTCGATGCGTGCGGCGTCGAGGAGCTCGTCGGGGATCGACATCATGTACTGCCGCAGCAGGAAGATGCCGAACGCGCTGACGATCCCGGGGGCGATCAGCCCCCAGTAGGAGTCGAGCATGCCCTGGCCGCCGTTGCCCAACCAGTCGTTGCCGCCCAGGAACGGGATGTGCTGGATGATGATGTAGTTCGGGATCAGCGTGATCTGGCCCGGCACCATCATCGTGGCGAGGAACATCACGAAGATCACGTTGCGGCCCGGGAACTTGCGCTTCGCGAAGGTGTAGGCGCACAACGCGTTGAAGAACGTCTGCAGCACGGTGATCGTGATCGCGACGAACGCGCTGTTGGCGAACCACCGCCACTCACCGTGCCCCTGCGACTGCTGCGCCTCGGTCAGGTCGCCGACGTTGAGGAACCCCTTGTAGCCGTCGATGGTCGGGTCGCCCGGGATCCACGTCGGCGGGTTGTCGAAGATCGTGCTCATCGGCTGGAACGACGCGCTCAGCAGCCACGCGAACGGCGCCACGAACAAGATGGCGATCGGCCCCAGCACCAGGTAGGTCGCGAGCTTCGCCCGCAACGACATGTGGTCCTTCTCGCGCGGCGCGCCGGCCGGGCGGCGGGCCCGCCGGTCCTTGCGCATCCGGCGGGGGACGACCGGCTCGAGCTCGCTGGCGAAGCGCGCCGCGACCGGCTCGTCGGTCACGCCGCTCACGAGGTGGCCCCGTCGCGGAACAGCCGCAGCTGGAAGGCGGTGAAGGCGAGCAGCATCGCGAACAAGGCGAACGCGAGGGTGCTGGCGTAGCCCATGTCGTAGTACTTGAAGGCCCAGAGATACATGTAGTAGACCATCGTGGTCGTCTTGTTGACCGGTCCGCCGCTCGTCATCACGAAGATCTGGGTGAAGACCTGCAGCGAGCCGATGATGCCCATGACGAGCAGGAACAGGGTGGTCGGCCGGAGCAGCGGGATCGTCACGTACCGCACCCGCCGCAGCGTGCCGGCGCCGTCGAGCTTGGCCGACTCGTAGAGCTCGTGGGGGGATGGCCTGGAGCCCGGCCAGGTAGACCACCATCGAGAAGCCGACGCCGCTCCACACGCTCATCAGGACCACCGCCGGCATCGCGAGGTTCTTGTCCGACAGCCACAGCAGCGGCTCGTCGATGATCCCGCCCTGGAGCAGGTAGTAGTTGAACAGCCCGAAGTCCCCGTTGTAGAGCCACTTCCACAGCAGCGCCGACACCACGAACGGCGTCACCACCGGCAGGTAGTAGGCGGTGCGGAACAGCGCCCGGCCACGGAGCGGCTGGTTGAGCAGCAGGGCCAGCACCAGACCGATCACCATCGTCAGGGGCACCGACGCGCCCGTGAAGTAGATCGTGTTGAGGACCGACCCGACGAAGCGCTCGTCGTGGATCATGTCCTCGTAGTTCTGCAGGCCGACGTAGGGCTTCTCCGGCTCGATGATGCTCCAGCGGTGGAACGTCAGGTAGAACGCGAAGATCAGCGCACCGAGCGTGAAGACCGAGAAGATCAGGACCCCGGGTGCGATGAACAGGTACGCCGACCGCTCCCGCCACATCCGGCGCGACAGCCTCGTCACCCTGCGCTCCCGCGGTTCGCGGCGCTTCTCCACGTCCTCCGGCTTCGTGTCGGTCGCGACAGCCGTCGGCATCCGGGCTCCTCCCCTCTCGAGACCGTCCGCCCGGGACGCGGGTCCCGGGCGGACGGAACGGTCGTCAGCCGCGCGCCAGGATCGCGTCGGCCTGCTGGGCGGTGTTGTCGAGCGCCTCGTCGGCCGACTGCTCGCCGTAGAACGCCTTGCCCAGCTCCTCGTTGAGGATCGTCTCGATCCTGGGGAACTTCGGGTTCGACGCGGTCGGCGCGACGCCGCACTCCATGAGGTCGATGAAGCCCTCGAGGATCGGCTTGTGCTCGAGGATCTCCTCGCCCTCGAGGAGCGAGGTCAGCGGCGGGAGCGTCGTCCCCTCGGTCTTGTAGGTGTTGCGGGCAAGGGTCTCGGGCCGGGACAGGAACTCGATCCAGAGCCAGGCCGCGTCGGGGACGTCGGTCTGGTCGAGCATCACCAGCGCGTCACCGGCGATCGACGTCTTGCAGCCGGCGGGCCCGTCCGGCAGCGGCGCCGTCGCCCACTTCCCCTCGATGTCGGGGAACTCCTCGGTCAGCGTCCCGGCGAACCAGGTGCCGGCCATGTACATCGCCACCTGTCCCTCGGCGAACGCCACCCGGCCGTCCCACGAGTTGGAGTTGAGGTAGTCCGGCGGCGAGTAGTTCGCGAGGTTGACGTAGTACTCGGCGGCCTCCCGGCCCTCCTCGCTGTCGAACGCGATCTCCGTGCCGTCCTCGCTCAACAGGTTGCCGCCGGCCTGGAACAGCCACGGCTGGAAGTAGTAGGCCGACTCCGGCGCGAACACCTGGAACCCGTACTGGTTCGCGTCCTCGTCGGTCAGCGCCGCCGCAGCCTCCTCGAACTCCTCCCACGTCTCCGGCGGACCGTCGATGCCGGCCTCCTCGAACAGGTCGGTCCGGTAGAACAGGCCGGTGGTCTCGCCGCCGACCGGCAGGCCCCAGGTCTTCTCGTCGTAGGTGACGAACTGGCGGAACGCCTCGACGTAGTCGTCGAGGTCCACGACCTCGCTGCGCTCGATGTAGTTCACCAGGTCGACGATCGCGCCGCGGGAGGCGTAGTCGGCGGTGTCGCTGGCGTTCACGTAGGCGACGTCCGGTGCGTTGTTGCCGGCGATCCGCGTCGTGAGCACCTGCGCCGCCTGCTCCGCGGGCACGTTCTCGAACTTGATCGTGATGTTGGGGTACTCCTCGTTGAACTCCTTGGCCAGCTTCTTCATCTCCGGCTGGGTGCCGACCCACGAGAAGAAGGTGACGGTGGTGGGCTCCGAGGGCTCCTGGACGGCACCCTCACCCTCCCCCTTGGGCTCTTGCTCGCCGCCGGACTCGCCGCCGCACGCGGCCAGCCCCAGCGACGCGGCGGTCGCCAGCACTGCGACCGAGGCGACCTTCCGGGACAAATTCATCCTCACCGAAACCCACTCCCTTGTGTCGTCAGTGGTGTCAGGAGACCGGTGGCGACCGCGATGCAAATCGTTTGGCTCCTTCGCGGGAAGCATCGTTTCCGGCCGCGTCTTTGTCAATGGATCGGCGTGCTTTGCGTCACATTTGCTGCCGGATCGTGACCGTCCGGAGACGCGAGGGCGCTGCGCCGTACCGCCGCCGGTAGGCGCGGCCGAAGTGCGAGAGGTCGTTGAAGCCGGCCGCGTGGCAGATCTCGGTCACCGACAGCGACGTCGTCGTGAGCAGCGTCCGGGCGAACCGCAGCCGCCGCTCCTGCAGATAGGCCTGGAACGAGGTGCCCGTCCGGCGGCGGAAGCGCTCGCTGAAGTAGTTGGGCGAGAGGTGCGCGACGGCGGCCGCGTCGGCGAGCGTCAGCGGCTCGCGGAAGTTGCGGTCGACGTAGAGCACCGCCGCCCGTACGTCGTCGTCGACGGCGCCCGGCTGCGGTGGCCGCGGTGCGCCGGCGTCGCGGCGCCGCCGGGCGACCTCGACGACCAGGCAGGCGACCATCGCCTCGACCAACCGCTCGGAGCCGGGCCGCGGCTCCTCGAGCTCGCGCTGCAGCCGGGCCAGGTCGGCCGCGGCGTCGCCGAGGTCGTCGACCTCCCACGGGAAGCCGGCCACCGCCGGGCTGCCGAGGACCGCGAGCTGCTGCTCGACCAGCTCGGGGTCGATGACCGCGTTGTAGCAGGTCAGCGGCTCGTCCCCCCGGCTGCGGATCGCGTGAAAGTCGGCCGGGGAGAGCAGGAACGCGCTGCCGGGGCCGATGGTCCGAGTCTCGCCGTTGACCTCGTGGTCGGCCTCGCCCCGGACCACCAGGGCGAGCTCGTAGTAGTCGTGCCAGTGCACGTCGACGGTGCGCAGCTCGGGCACCATCACCCGGGCCCGCCGGTCCGGGGGCAGCAGCGACGCGACGCTGAACCGCTCCACCGGGTCGGTCACCGGCCCCCGCTCAAATCGTTTTGGTTCCGCTAGGCTACGGCCATGCCGCGCCGGAAGTCGACCGATGTCGCGCCCCCTCCGGCGCGCGTGACGATCGCTCACGTGGCCGACCGGGCGGGCGTCAGCCCCCACCACGGTGTCGCACGTCCTGTCGGGCAAGCGCGTCGTCGGCGCGACCACCCGGCAGACGGTGCTCGACGCGATCCGCGAGCTGGGCTACCGGCCCAACCACGTCGCCCGCAACCTGCGCACCCGGCAGTCGCGGATGCTCGCGGTGGTCGTCCCCGACATCACCAACCCCTACTACGCCGTCCTGACGCGCGGCCTCGCCGACGCCGTCGACGCCGCCGGCTACGGCACCTTCGTGTGCAGCACCGACGGCCAGCACGACCGCGAGCGGAAGTTCTTCCAGGACGTGATGGACCGCGGCGCCGACGGCGTCGTCTTCGCCTCGGGCGAGACGGCCTCGGAGATCACCTTCGGGCCGGCCGAGCAGGCGACGCCGATCGTCTGCATCGGCGACCACCTCGAGCACCCGATGTGCGACGCCGTGATCCCCGACGACGAGTCCGGCTCGCGCGAGGCGGCCGCCTTCCTCGCCGCCCGCGGCTACTCCCGGATCGCGATGGTGCAGGGTCCGCCGCGCTACGGCATCGCCCGCACCGCCGGGTTCCGCGCCGCGATGCAGGCCGCCCGGGTGCGCGTCCCGGCGGAGCGGATGGTGCGGGGCGACTGGACCCGCAAGGGCGGCTACCAGGCCATGCAGACGCTGATGAGGCTCGATCCCCGTCCCGACGCGGTGTTCTGCGCCAACGACCTGATGGCCATCGGGGCTCTCGACGTCGCGCACGAGCTCGGCCTCCGGGTGCCGGAGGACGTCGCCATCATCGGCTTCGACGACGTCGACGCTGCGACCATCGTGACCCCCCAGCTGACGACCGTGCGCAACCCGGCGTACGAGGTCGGCAGCGCCGCCGGCGACCTGGTGCTGAGCCGGATGTCGGGCCGCTACGCCGGCGCCGGCCGCACCGTCGTGCTCCCGTGCCCGCTGATCGAGCGCGGCACCGCCTGACGGCCCCACTCGACGTCGAGGAAGTGCCTTCTCGACCGTGAAGAAGTGCCTACTCGACCTCGGGGAAGGTGATGACGGCCTTCACGAAGCCGGGGGGCTTGTCGCGGAGGGTGGCGAACGCCTTGTTGACGTCGTCGAGGGGGAACCGGTGGCTGACCAGGTCGTCGGTGGGGAGCCGGCCGGCGGCGTGCAGGCGCATGCCGACCTCCATCCCCCGCATGATCACCGCGAGGTCGCGGAAGTGCGCGTTGACGAGCCGGAAGGCCATCCAGTTCCAGAAGGCCAGCGGCAAGGTCCGCTCGGCACCCTGGTGGTAGCCCACGACCGCGATCGTCCCGCTCATCCGCGTCGTGTCGCCGCAGGCGGTGAGCGCGCGCTGGGTGCCAGTGCACTCGAAGGTGACGTCGGCGCCCCGGCCTCCCGTCAGCGCGCGCACGCGGGCGGCGAGGTCGTCGGCGGTCACGTCCACGACGTCCGTGGCCCCGAGGCGACGCGCGCGCTCCAGCGCGTCGCCCCGGGCGTCGGCCACGACCAGGCGGCGCGGACCGCGGAGGGCCGCCAGCCGCTGGACGAGGTTGCCCATGAACCCGGCGCCGATCACGACCACGTCGTCGCCGAGGCGGACGTCGGCGGCCTCGACCGCGTTGACGGCGCACGCGATCGGCTCGGCGAGGGCGAGGTCGAGCGGGCCGTCGCCGGCCGGGAAGCAGTAGGCCGCCCGCACCGCGACGTACTCGGCGAAACCGCGCTCGGTGACCCACACCCCGACGCGGGCGCCGGCCGCGAGGGTGGTGACGTCGCTGCCGACCTCGGTGACGACCCCGCTGACCTCGTGCCCGGGGTAGCGGACCTCCCCTGTGGGCGGGCCGTCGACCCACGGCTCGAGCTCGGACGCGCACACGCCCGACGCGACGACCCGGACCACCACCTCGTCCGGCCGCGGCACCGGCACCGGCGCCTCCTCGACCTCGAACCGCTCCGGCCCGCGCAGGGCCGCGATCCTCACGGCAGCTCTCCGTCGTGCAGCACCACGATCGCGTAGACCCCGAGGGTCTCGAGCCGCACCCGGTGCCGGCCGTCTGCGTGGGTGAGCTCGAGCGGCGTACGGCGGCCGTCCGGCGTGACCAGCGTCGCCCGCTGCTTCTCCTTCGGCAGCCGCACCGTGAGCGGCACGTCCGCGACCGGGCGCACCGCGTCGACCGCGGCGTCGTAGTCGTAGTTGACGAGGTGCAGCGCGACGGAGCCGTCGGCGAGCTGCTGCAGGTTGGCGGCGACCGACGCGGTCGTCTCGACCTGCCGGCCGCCGGGCAGCAGCGCGTCGACCGTGCCCCCGGTGCGCCCGGACGACCCGCTCGTGCTCCGGCAGGGCCGCCGCGACCCGGTCGGTGGTCACCACCGTGCCCCCGCCGGCCAGGTAGCCCGCGACCGCCTCCGCCTGCTGGTCGGTCATCGCGTGGACGTCGGGGGAGGACGACGGTCGGGTACCGCGCGAGCGCCGCTGCGCTCGCCCGGTCCGGCGCGGTCACGCCGTCGGCCCAGATGACCACGTCGAACGGGACGGCGGCGTCCGCGAACGCCTTCGTCACCGCCCGGTAGGGCACCACGACCGACTCGTCGCGGGCGTTGGTCGTGTTGTCGCTGGCGTCGGCCCTCGCGATCAGCGCGCGCGTGCTCTCCACGCTGAAGACGACCGCGACCTCGTTGGCGGTCTCGCGGGCGAGCAGCGCCTCGTGGTCGGCGAGGAAGGCCTGGATCTCCGTCGCCAGCCCGTGCGGGGCGTAGAAGGAGTCCTCGATGACGCTGCCCATCCACGAGCCGTAGGGCACCGACATGTTCGCGCCCATCGCCGCGGCCTCGAAGAGGGAGAGCCGGAACAGGTCGTGGCCCCTCCCCTCGCCGAGCAGGCCGATCAGCTCGGGGACCACGCCGCCGTAGGGGTTCTCCACGACGACCACGTCCTTGCTGCCGGCGAACCCCGCGACGTAGCGGTACCACTCCGGCTGGCGGTAGGTCGTGTTGCGCATCTCGGTGACGACCAGGTCGACGTCGTCGGCCAGCGCGAGGTACATCGGCTCGAGGTTGAAGAAGTTGCCCGACACGATGATCTCCCGCCCGACCGACCGGGCGTAGGAGCGCGCGTAGTCGGCGAGCTCGGCGAAGTACCTCTTGATCGCGAGGCATTGGAACGCGTAGTAGTCGCCGAAGAGCGGCGTGGTCTCGCGGCCGGTCTTGAAGTCGAACCCCTGCTCGAGCAGCCACTCGCCGTAGTGGAAGGAGCCGAGGTCGACGCCGTCGAGCGCCGGGTCCCGCCGGTCGGGCGGCTGCTCCTGGAGGTGGGAGCGGAACCCCTTCATGCAGTCCTTGCAGAAGCACGCGCCGTACTGGAACGCGCCCATCGGCAGCTCGGCCTCGTCGAGCTGGATGCCGTCGACGCCGGCGTCGACCTGGATCCTGATCACGGCCTTGAGGTACTCGCGCCAGACCGGGTTGTTGCGGTCCATGTAGAAGCACTGGTGCTCGCGGTCGGGGCACTCCACCCAGTGCGCGTGGCACGGCTGCTGGTGGATGTCGCGGACCACGCACTCCTCGACCAGGTCGGTGACCGGCTCGTCGTCGCTGTTGACGAGGCCGTCGGGGAAGTAGTGCTCGACCGGCTTCCACAGCCGCGGGTAGCGGTTGGCGGAGAACTCGCGCAGCCCCAGCCAGCCCCGCTTGCCGACCCCGCGCAGCTCGTTGAGCGCGAGCACCTCGTCCTCGTCGTCGCTCAGCTCGACCGGGAACTCCCAGCCCTGGGCCTCGAAGACGATGCCGAGCACCTTGATGCCCCGCTCGTGGCACGCGGCGATGAACTCGCTGTCGTTGACGAAGCCGTAGAACCGCGATCGCGCGTCGACCGGGCCGAACGCCTCCTGCTCGAGGTAGGGCAGCGACAGGGACCCTCCGCCCATCGAGGCCCACACCAGCACGGTGGCGCGGTAGTCGACCAGGTCGTCGACCATCCGGAGCCGGCGCGGCGGCAGGCTCGGGTGGTAGCAGTGCTGCCGGGGGAACCAGGCGTCGAAGTACACACCGCGGTGCATGGCGGGCCTCTCGTGCGTCGGGACGGGATCAGGCGACGATCAGGGGGCCGAGCGTGCGCTCGGCGATGGTCAGGCCATGGCGGACCCGCTCGGGGTCGCCGCTCCAGACGGGGTCCTCGTGCTCGACCGACACGACGCCGTCGTAGCCCGCCTGGTAGAGCGCGTCGACGAGACGACGCCAGTCGACCTCGCCGAGCCCCGGGATCCGGTAGCGCCACCAGCCGCTGACCCACGGCTGCCGGCCGAGCACCTGGCCGAAGACGCCGTACCGGTTGCGTGCGCCGGGGTGCACCTCGACGTCCTTGGCCTGCACGTGCAGGACCCGGTCGGCGTGGGACTCCAGCGCTGCGAGCGGGTCGATCCCCTGCCACACCAGGTGCGAGGGGTCGTAGTTGAGCCAGAGGCCGAGGTCGGCCATCCACCCCCCACAGCTCCGGGGAGTAGGCGAGGTTGGCGGGATAGCCGTCGGGGTGCCACCCCTCCATCGGGCAGTTCTCGACCACGAGACGTACGCCGCGTGCGGCGGCGTGGTCGACCAGCGGCGGGAGCAGCTTCTCGGCGAGCCGGAGGTTGTCGGCGACGGTGCGGGTGACGTCGCGGCCGACGAAGGTGCCGACCAGCCCGACGCCGAGGAGGTGGGCGGCGTCGATGCACCGCCGGAGGTGCTCGTGGGTCTCCTCGCGCACGGCCGGGTCCGCGTGCAGGTTGTTCTCGTAGTAGGCCACGGCCGAGATCTCCAGCCCGTGGCCGTCGAGCAGGCCGCGGACCCGCTCGGCGTCGTCGGGCCCGAACGACTCGACGTCCAGGTGGCTGGCCTCCCAGTCGCGACCCGGGCGGTCCGGCCAGGCGGCGACCTCGAGCGCCCGGTAGCCGTGCGCGCCCGCCCAGCCGGCGACGTCCGCGAGGGACTCGCCGGGCAGGCAGGCGGTGAGCAGGCCCAACCTCATGGAGCCCGCCTCACACGTCCGCGGGGGCGTTGGCGTAGGCGTTGCCGGCCAGGTCGCGGCCGCGGGCGAGCCAGATCTTCCAACCCTCGTTCTGGGGCACGTCCTGCATCTTCACCGACGAGGGGAAGTAGCGCATCGTGTAGCCGGTGCGGCGGACCGGGCTGGTGTTGGCCGCGGCGCCGTGCACGATCCGGCCGTCGTGCATCGAGAACTCGCCGCGCTTCAGCTCGAAGTAGACGGCCTGCTCCTCGTCGACGCCGGCGAGCTCGGCGTGGAACGTCTGCTTGGTGATGTCGGTCGGCTGGTAGTTGTCGGAGAACCCGCCGTTCAGGTGCGACCCGGGGATCACCCGCATGCAGCCGTTGTCGCGGAACGACCCGTCCTCGAGCGCCAGCCAGATCGTGACGATGTGGTCGTAGCGGTCGAACCGCCCCTCCCAGAACGCGCTGTCCTCGTGCCACGGCGTGGCCCGGCCGGTGAACGGGTCCTTGGAGATGAAGTGGCTCGACCACAGCGCGATGTCGGGGCCGACCAGCGGCTCGACCCAGTCGAGCACCTCGTCGGACAGCAGGAAGTCCAGCAGCCGGTCGTCGCGGTAGTGGGGCGTGTCGAGCTCGTCGGAGAGCTTGTCGCCCTTGTCGGCCAGGTGCTCGTTGAAGATCTGCTCGAGCCGGGACAGGCGGTCCTCGGTGAGCAGCTGGCGGCCCGGCAGGAGGTAGCCGTTCTCGCGGAAGAACGCGACGTCGGCGTCGGTGAGGGTCTGGGTCATCGCACTAGCGCCTTTCGGTGGCGGGTGGGTGGCTGTTCGGTGCTGGGTGCCCTGCGGCTCGGGGACCGGCATGACAACCGATGGGCACGGGATCGACGCTACGGGCGGCCCGCCGGCGGCCACGACGTCTTTCCTCCGGTGGGTTCGACATTTCTTCAGCCCCTCCTGGCCGCACTGGTCACGGGTCACGCCCGGTCGAGGGCGCGGATGATCTCGACGAAGAGCTCCATGTCCTCCACGTAGTCCTCCGGCGTCGTCTTGGGCGTCGCGCCGGTCGTGACGACCTCGTGGAAGTACTCGAGCTCGTGGGTGTAGGGGTCCTTGAGGTGGGGGCGCACCACGGAGCGCTCGTAGGCGTCGCCGACGGTGCGCTCGAGCTCCAGCACCGTCGGGAAGTGCCGCACGTACGGGGTGTCGTACTGCACCTTCATCGTCCCGCTCGCGCCGTAGACCTCGATGTGGGCGTCGAACCGGAGCTGGTCGTCGACGCCGGTCTCGTAGGTCACCACGAAGTCGCCGTAGTCGAGCAGCGCGACCACGTAGCCGCCGCTGCGCCACATCCGGGCCGCGGCGACCTCCCGCGGGCGGCCGAGGAGCTCCCGCATCGCCGACAGGTCGTGGCTGCCGAGGCCGCAGAGCAGCCCGTAGGTCCAGCCGACCTCCTCCGGCACGTCGCCGAGCGCCTCCCGCACGAGCTCGGCGCGGCGCGCCCACTTCGCGTCGACCGCCTCCTGCGGCACGTCGTCGGGCCGCTCGACGTACGACGTCTGGTCGACGATCAGCCGGTTCTCACCGATCACGTCGTGGACGCGGGCGTAGCGGATCGGCCCCAGCTCGGGCAGCCGCGCGACCGCCTCGGTGAACGCCGGGGCGAACCGCCGCATGTAGGCGACCATCACCGTCTTCCCCGACCGGTCGCGAGCGGCGATGATCTGCTCCGCCTCGCGGGGGCTGAGGCACATCGGCTTCTCGACGAGCACGTGCAGGCCGGCGTCGAGGGCGGCGACGGTGCACTCGGCGTGGTACTCGTCGCTGTTGAGAACGAAGACGCAGTCGAGACCGCCCGCCGCGACCATCTCGTGGACGTCGGTGTAGCGGTTCTTGACGCGGTAGCGGTCGCCGATGCTCTTGAGCAGCCCCGGCGAGATGTCGCAGACCGCGGCCAGCTCGTAGTGCTCGGGCAGCGACTCGATGATGGGGAGGTGGATCACCTGGGCGACCTCGCCCAGGCCGACCACTCCGACACGCAACGTGCTCACTTCAGTTCCTCTCGGTCGACGGTCGGACGGTCGTCCAGGCGGCGTCCTTGTCGGACGACCGCTCCACCGCGTCCAGCACCCGCTGGACCTGGAGGCCGTCGGCGAACGACGGCGTCGGCGGGGTGCCGGTGGCCACGTCGCGCACGAAGTCGGCGATCTCGTGCACGAAGGTGTGCTCGTAGCCGAGGCCGTGCCCGGGCGGCCACCAGGCGCCGGCGTAGGGGTGGTCCGGCTCGGTGACGAGGATCCGCCGGAAGCCGGCCTCGGTCGCCGGCGCGGAGGCGTCGTAGACCTGGAGCTCGTTCATCGCCTCGAAGTCGAACGCGATGCTGCCGGCCGAGCCGTTGAGCTCGATCCGCATCGCGTTCTTGCGGCCGGTGGCGAAGCGGGTGGCCTCGAACGTCGCCAGGGCGCCGCCGTCGGTGCGGCCGAAGAAGACCGCGGCGTCGTCGACGGTCACCTCTCCGGTCGGCCCTTCCCCGGTGGGGCCTTCCCCGATCGGGCCGCCGGTGGCGCTGAGCCCGGACGTCGACCCCGCGAGCGGGCGTCGCTCGACGAAGCGGGTCAGGTGACCGGCGACCTCGACCAGCCGCTGGCCGGTGAGGAACTGGGCCAGGTCGACGACGTGCGCGCCGATGTCGCCGAGCGCGCCCGACCCCGCCTTGTCCTTCTGCAGCCGCCAGACGAGCGGGAACTCCGGGTCGACGATCCAGTCCTGGAGGTAGTGCGCGCGGATGTGGCGGACGGTGCCGACTCGGCCGGCCTCGACGAGCTGCCGGGCGAGGGCGAGGGCGGGCGTCCGGCGATAGCTGAAGCCGACCGAGGCGAGCACCCCCTGTCCGCCGCCCGTCCCGCCGCCTCCGCCATCTGCTCGGCCTCCGCCACGGTGTTGGCCAGCGGCTTCTCGCACAGCACGTGCTTGCCGGCCTCGAGGGCGGCCACGGCGATCTCGGCGTGGGTGTCGCCCGGGGTGCAGATGTCGACGACCTGCACGTCGTCGCGCTCGAGCACCGTGCGCCAGTCGGTGGTCCAGCCGGCCCAGCCCTGGCGGTCGGCCGCGGCGCGGGTGGCGTCCTCGGAGCGGCCGCACACGACGCTCATCACCGGCCGGGCGGGGAGGTCGAAGAACCGGGGGCGGTGCGCCACGCTTGCGCGTGCGCCGCCCCCATGAACGCGTAGCCGATCATCGCGACGCCGAGCTCGGGGCGGGCCTCCTCGGTCACCGTGACGCTCATCGCGCTCCCCTCGCTCCCGGGCTCGGCCCGCATCGATGCAAATCGGTTTGGTGGTGGAACGCTAGGCGCTCGGGCCGCAGGGGTCAACGGCCGTCACTCGGGTTTGTGCAGCGGCCCGACGGGGAGGTCGGCCGCACGCGGGAAGGACGCCTGCGCGCCCGGGCGCTGGACGGCGTACGTGCCCGCGAGGACGCCGATCCGCACGGCGTCGACCAGGTCGCGACCGGCGCTCAACGCCGCCGCGGTGGCACCGGTGAAGGCGTCGCCGGCACCGGTGGTGTCGACCACGTCCACCCGCTCCGCCGGCACGTGGGTCACCTCGCCGCACGCGCCCACGACGGCGCCGTCCGCCCCGACGGTGACGACCACCGACCGGCAGCGCCCGGCGAGCTCGCGCACCGCCGTCGTGGCCTGGTCGGTGCCCCGGACCCGTCTCCCCAGCAGGCCGCTGACCTCGGACTCGTTGACGACGAGCGGGTCGCACAGCGCGAGCACGTCCGCGGCAAGGGGCCGGAACGGCGCCAGGTTGACCACGGCCCGGCAGCCCGCGTCGGCGGCCGCCCTGACGGCGGCGTCGAGGGCGGCCTCCGGGATCTCGGCCTGCGTCACCACCACCCCCGGAGGCCGGGCCAGGACGCCCACGGCTCGCGCGGTCGTGCCGGGCTCGAGCAGCTCGTTGGCCCCGGGGGCGACCACGATCGCGTTCTCGCCGGCCGCGTCGACCAGGACGAACGCCGTGCCGGTGTGCTCGGCCGTCGCGAGGACCTCGGAGGTGTCGACCCACGCGTCGGCGAGGTCCTTGACCAGCGCGCGCCCGTCGCGGTCACGGCCCACCCGGGCCACGATGGCCGTGCGGGCGCCGAGCAGGCTCGCCGCCACCGCCTGGTTGCCGCCCTTGCCACCCGAGCCGACCACGACGTCGGCACCGAGCACCGTCTCGCCCGGCGCCGGGAGCGCCGCCACGCGGCAGACGTAGTCGCGGTTGACCGAGCCCACGACGACGACGTCCACCTCGCGGGTCACGGCAGCGCCGCCAACCGGTCGTGGAACAGCGCGAGGAAGGCGTCGGCGTCGACCTCGGTGGCGATGCGGCAGTTGGGAGCGGGCGGGTCGGCCCACATCAGCAGGTCGGCGACCGCGACGCCGCGGGTGAAGCGGCCGGCCGTCTCGACCGCGACGTGGGCGTCGCGCCAGGTGACGAGGTCCGGGTGCTCGACGACGGCGACGGCGAGCGGGTCGTGGAGGGCACAGCTGCCCTGCTCGAGCTCCTCGCGCGGCTTCACCCGCTCCTGGTAGTCGATCCAGGCCTCGGTGTGGGTCGCGGCGACCCGGCCGAACCGGCCGCGCTCGGCGAGCGCCCGAGCGTCCGCGCGGGTCAGGCGCACCCGCCGGGTGACGTCGAGGCCGACCAGCCGCAGCGGCACCCCGCTCTCCATCACCGCCTGCGCCGCATCGGGGTCGCACCAGAAGTTGTACTCCCCCGGCATCGCGGCGACGTTGGTCTGCTCGAGGAACACCCCGCCCATCGCGACCACCTCGCGCACCGCACCGGCGACGCCCGGGTGCGCCAACGCCGCCGCGACGTTGGAGAGCGGCCCGATGGCGACCAGCGTCAGCTCGCCCGGCGCGGCGAGGACCCGGCGCGCGATCTCCTCCGCAGCCGCGGAGGACGCCGGCGCGCCCTCGACCACCCGCACCTCCTCGTGCCCCAGCGTCCCGAGCAGCTCCCGGGTGAGCCGGGTCGAGGTCGCGACGTCGCTGTTGCCGCCGACGGTGGTCACCAGCTCCACCTGCAGGCCCGGCTCGGCCAGGGCCAGCGCGAGGGCGAAGCCGTCGTCGATGTCCGAGCCCGGCGCGCCCATCGCCAGGTCGGTGTCGAGGACGATCCGCGTCACCGGCTCGCCCACAGCAGGCCGCGCTCGGTCACCGCCCGCACGTCGGGGTGGTCGAGGTCGTCGAGCTTGTGGCCGATGGTCGAGACGAACACCCGACCGCTCCCCCAACGGCGGGTCCAGACGGCCGGGCAGGTGACGGTCTCCCCGCCAGGGCGTGTCCTCCCCGGGCTCGAACGTCGTCGTCGCGAGCACGTCGTTGAGCTCGTCGGTCAGCACCCAGTACTGCTCGGTGTCGAGCGACCACCGCGGGCTGAGGCCCGCCACGAGCGGGTGGTCGGCCCGGTCGGGCAGCACCTCGACCTCGTGGGGGACGAAGCCGCCGGGGTGCGCCGCCCACTGGCCGCCGGTGAGGTGGAGGTAGTCCGGCGAGCCCCGGAAGGAGTCGCAGACGCCGCCGTGCCACCCGGCGAGACCGGTGCCGGCGGCCACGGCGGCCGAGAGGCCGAGCACCTGCTCGTCGGTCGCCACCCCCTGCGTGTAGCACTGGACGACCAGGTCGGTCGCCGCCAGCCGCTCGGCGTCGGCGTACACCTCCGGGCCGTCGTGGACCTCGACCGCGAAGCCGTGCTCCTTCAGGAACGGGATGAACCGCTCGGTCGCCTCGACCGGGCTGTGGCCCTCCCAGCCGCCCCGGACGACCAGGGCACGGCGGTGGCTCGGGTGCATGGGGTCCCCCTCTCGACAGGATCAGACCCGCACCGTAGCCAATCGATTTGCAACCCGCCAGGGTGCGCGCTCGGTACGGCGCCCGGACGGTGTGATCGGACCGCCCTGGTGCGAGGAGCCGGAACGCCGTACGGTGTGGCCCACTTCACAACGGATCGTCCGGCACGTACCTGCCGGTGAAGGGATGGCCCCGTCATGGCTTCTGTGACCTATCGGAACGCGGAGCGGATCTACCCGGGCTCGGACCGGGCCGCGGTCGACGACCTCAACCTCGAGATCGGCGACGGCGAGTTCATGGTCCTCGTCGGCCCCTCCGGCTGCGGCAAGTCGACCTCGCTGCGGATGCTCGCCGGGCTGGAGGAGGTGACAGCGGGCTCGATCTTCATCGGCGACCGGGACGTGACGCACGTGCCGCCCAAGAACCGGGACATCGCGATGGTGTTCCAGAACTACGCGCTCTACCCCCACATGACGGTCGCCGAGAACATGGCGTTCGCCCTGAAGATGGCGGGGATCGGCAAGGCCGAGCGGATGACCCGCGTGAAGGAGGCGGCGAAGCTGCTCGACCTCGAGGAGTACCTCGAGCGGAAGCCGAAGGCGCTCTCCGGCGGTCAGCGGCAGCGGGTCGCGATGGGGCGCGCGATCGTGCGGCAGCCGCAGGTCTTCTGCATGGACGAGCCGCTGTCGAACCTCGACGCCAAGCTGCGCGTCTCCACCCGCACCCAGATCGCCGCCCTGCAGCAGCGGCTCGGCATCACGACCGTCTACGTCACCCACGACCAGGTCGAGGCGATGACGATGGGTGACCGGGTCGCCGTCATGAAGGACGGCGTCCTCCAGCAGGTCGACACCCCGCTCGCCCTCTACGACAAGCCGGCCAACCTCTTCGTCGCCGGCTTCATCGGCTCCCCGGCGATGAACCTGCTGACCGCCAAGACCAGCGGCGACGGCACGGCGGAGGTCGACGGCTTCGCGATGCCGATCGACCGCTCGGCGGCGGCCAAGGCGACCGGCGACATCACGCTTGGGGTGCGGCCGGAGTCGTGGCGGATCGCCGCCGACGGCGAGCCGGGCTACCCGGTCAAGGTCGCCGTGGTCGAGGAGCTCGGCGCCGACGCGTTCCTCTACGCCACCCCGGCCGAGCCCGGCCCCGCCGCCGTCGACGACGCCGGTGGAGATGCCGGTGGAGAAGGCGGTGACGGCGGCGTGCTGCGGCAGGTCGTGGCGCGCATCGACGCCCGGATGTCGCTCGAGCGGGGCGCCGTCGTCCGGCTCACCACCACCCCCGACAAGGTGCACGTCTTCGACAACGCCACCGGCGCGCGGCTGACCCCGTAGCGGCGACCACAGCACCAGCGGGCCGGCGGGCCCGGTGACGGGCCCGCCGGCCGCGGCGGCTCAGCGCCGCTTCTTGCGGAGCACCACCCGCACCCGGGCGGTGTCGCGGTTGTCGGCGTTGCCCACGTCGCCGACCGCGGTGACCCGGGCCCGGTTGACGGTGGGTCGGCCCACCGCCTTCCTCGTGGCCCTCGCCACGACCCGCACGGCCGGCGCCGACTGCCGAGGGGCCAGGTCGGAGGTCCGGACGCACGTGATCGTGCCCGGTCCCCGGCGCACGCGGCACTGCCACCCCTTGCCGCGGGCCGACACCGCCTTCAGGCCCCGTGGCAGGCGATCGACCAGCGTGATCGGTCCGACGGCGGCGTCACGACCACGGTTGGCCACCCGGAGCCGGAACCGCGCCGGTGCGCCGACGCGCACCTTCGCCCGACCGACCACCGACTTGTGCAGACGCAGGTCGGCCCGCCCGACGACCCGGAACCGGTGGGTGCCCGATCGGACCTCGAACTCGGCGTACCCGTCGGTCATCCCGAGGAACCGGGCTCCGGCCGGGGCCTTGACCGACCTGCGGTCGACCGCCGGAACCGCGACCGCGCCCGTCGCCCCGACCGGCACCGTGGCGTCCAACGTGAGCACGCCGTGGTTGCGGCGCCAGGACGAGGCGACCTCGCCGAGAGGCGACTCCACGCGGGCCGAGGCACGCTGGAGGCCGCCGACCGGGTGCGGCTTGATCCGCACCTCGGTGTAACCCGGCGCGGCCGGCTCCAGGCCGGCGACCCGCTGGAACAGCCAGTCGTCGACGGTGCCGAGGAACGCGTGCTGGTGCGACCGGGCTCCCTCGTGCCACTCCTCCCACATGGTCGTGGCACCGAGCTCCTCGAACCAGTACCCCCAGCCGGGGTACGTCGGGTTCGTGGCGACCTCGTACGCCAGCTCGCCGTGGCCGAGGTCGGTCAGCACCGGCAGGATGATCTTCGTGCCGAGCGCACCCGTGTTGAGGTGCACCCCGCGGTCCTCGATGTCCTCGACCAGGTTGCCGACGACGGCGTCGTGGTGCTCCGCGGGGACGATGCCGAGGCTCAGCGGGAACAGGTTCGAGGTCTGTCGGTAGCCCGCACTGCGATCGTCGTAGTACGCACCTTCCTCGGTGTCGAGGAACGTCGCGTTGATGGCGTCGGCGAGCTCGGAGGCGAGCTCGGTGAAGTGCGCGGCGTCCTCGGGCTCACCCACGGCCAGGGCGATCTCGGCCATCGCGGTCGCGGTCAGGTGGAGGTAGGCGGTGCCCGTCAGGCGGTTCCCCTCCGGAGCGTGGGCCGCGCCCGGCGCCAGCCAGTCGCCGTAGCTGAACCCGGTGTAGACCCCACCGGTCTCCGCCACCTCGTCCTCGAAGTGGCCGAGCCACGCCTTCATCGCGTCGTAGTTGTCCTCCAGGACCCGCACGTCGCCGTAGTACCAGTAGAGGTCGCGGGCGACGAGGACCAGGCTGGCCGACCAGACCGGGTCGACGATGTCCTTGCCGCCCACCGTGCCCGGCACCGTGTGGCCGATCGTGCCCTCGGCGGTCTGGTCGTCGCGGTGGGCCCGCATCCAGTTCGCGTAGAACTCCTGCATGTCGAAGCTCGCGATCGCCGAGTCGGAGATCAGCTGACCGTCCGCGGTGTAGGGCCGCTTCTCGTACATCGGGGTGTCGGTCGGCACCGAGTGCAGGTTGTTGAGGATCGTGTCGGCCTGCGCGGCGTGGTAGCGGTTGAGCAGCCCGCTCGAGCTGCTGAAGCTCCCCGTCGGCGCGACGGCGGAGTGCACCCGCTCGCCCTCGACGGACTCCAGCTCCACGCCGGCGGGGACCTCGACCTGCACGTACCGGAACCCGGCGTAGCTGTAGCTCGGGCGGTAGGACTCGATGCCGTCGCCCTTCAGGACGTAGGTGTAGACCTGCATGGCCATCCCGAAGGCACCGGAGTTGTCCACCGTCCCATCGCCCCGCAGCTTCTCGCCGTAGGTGATCCGGACCTCGGCGCCCGCGGGGCCGCTGACCCCGATCTTCGCCCAACCCGCCGTGGGGTCGGTGAAGTCGTGGACGTGCACCCCGTCGCGGGGATTGGTGACCTTCCCGGCCTCGAGCTGCTCGGTGACCTTGATCGGGGGGAACATCTGCGCCGTGAGCCGGCCCTCCGGCGCCGAGACCGTGCGGGCCTGCCGCCAGGCCGTGTCGTCGAAGCCGGAGGTGGTCCACCCCGGCTGCTCCAGGCGCGCGTCGTAGGTCTCGCCGAACCAGAGCGACTCCGCGCGGGTCGGGCCGTCGCTCAGCCGCCAGTCGTCGTCGGTGACGACCTGCTCGGAGGTTCCGTCGGCGTAGCGGATGTCGAGCATCATCTTGAGCTTCGGCTCGCCGTGCCACGGCGACGTCATCCACTCGTCCGGCCTGGTCATCGCGTAGTAGCCGCGGCCGAGGCTCACCCCCGACGGCGTTGTCACCTGTCCGCAGGGCGTCCGTGACGTCGTACGTCGCGTAGAGGACCGTCTTGTCGTAGACCGTGAACCCGGGATCGAGCTCGTGGTCGCCGACCCGCTCACCGTTGAGGAACAGCTTGTAGTAGCCGAGGCCGGAGACGTAGGCCCGTGCCGACGCGATCGGCTTGTCCGCGGCGAACTCGCGCCGGAGCAGCGGCTCGGGCGGAACCGACGCGGTGACCGAGCTGCCCCACGGACCCGACCCGTAGCCGGCGGCCTCGAGGGCGGCGGACCAGGCCGAGTCGTCGAAGCCCGGCTGCTGCCAACCGTCGGCCGCGGACTCCGCGCTGAACCAGGAGTCGTCGGTGACCAGGCGGAACGAGTCGTCGCCCTCGAGCTCCAGTGTCGCCAGCAGCCCTGCCGGCCCCGGCTGCGCGTTCTCGGCCTCGATCGCGATGACGTTGCGCCCCGCTCGCAGGTGCGGAGCCACGTCGACGACCGTGGCCGTCCGCCACGCGTCCTGCACGCGGGGTGACCGGGCGACCTCCTCGCCGTTGACGTGGAGGACCAGCGAGTCGTCGGCGGTCAGCTGCATCTGCGCCGGGCCGCCGAGCTGACCGGCCACCAGGTCGAACGACCGCCGGAAGTACCGACTGCCGACCGGGGCCGAGTCCGCCGGGTTGCCCGCGGGGTACCAGATCCAGCTCGCTCCGTCGAACGACGGCACGGGGAGCTCTTCCTGGGCCCCGATCCAGTCGCCGGCGAAGTCGCCGGCATCGAGGAACGCCGTCTCGAACCAGGTCGGACGGCTCCACGGCGAGACCGCTCCCGCCGCGTCCCAGACCCGCACCTTCCAGGTGTAGCGGGTGCGCGACTCGAGAGCAGCGCCGGCGTACTCGACGTCGAAGGACCGCGAGGACGTCACCTTGCCGCTGTCCCAGACCTCCTGCTGGCCGTCGTCGGTGGACACCACGAGCTGGTAGGCGCTCTGCGCCGCGCCGTTGGTGGTCGACCTCGAGACCCACCCGAACCGGGGCTCGGCGACGTCGATCCCGAGGGGTGTGCTCTGGTGCTCGACCTCCAGCTCTCCGACGTGGAGTGTGCTGGCAGGCGCAACCGCCGGCAGGTCCGCAGCAGCGGCACCCGCCGGCGAGCCGGCGGGCGGGACCAGCACCAGCGCCAGTGAGACGGCAGCGAGCACCGCGAGCGGCCCGCGTGCAGCGCGCGGGGGCGACAAGATCGGCATCGGTCTCCCATTCGATCTGAAACGTTTCAGAGTGTGACGGGCGTCATACTACGGTCGAAGGCACGCCTTGGACAGGACCGCGACCGGATCCGGCCAGGGCTCGGGTCGGGAGGGTGCCCGGCTGTCCGCGGGGTGCGGCGGGTACCACCACTAGGTGACCGCCGACCTCGTCTACCTGGTGGCCGGCGGCAGCCTACTGCTCGCGGTCCTGCTCCCAGCCCTGCTGAAGCGCTGGGCGGTCTCGGCGCCGATGGTGCTGGTCGCCGTGGGCATGGTGATCGGGATCACGCCCCTGCCGGACGGGATGCCGCTCGACCCCCAGCACAACCGGGCGGTGATCGAGCACGCCACCGAGCTCACCGTGATCGTCGCGCTGATGGGAGTCGGGCTGGCGCTCGACCGCCCCCTCCTGCTGCGGCGGCGGGACCACTGGCGGGCGTGGCGCGCCACCTGGCTGCTGCTGGTGGTGGGGATGCCGCTGACGATCGGAGCGGTCGCGCTGCTCGGCTGGTGGGCCGGGCTGGCGCCCGCGGCGGCGATCCTGCTCGGGGCGGCGCTCTCCCCCACCGACCCCGTGCTCGCCTCCGACGTGCAGGTGGCGGGGCCGCAGACCGGCGACCACGAGGTCGACGAGCGCGACGAGCTGCGGTTCACGCTGACGTCGGAGGCGGGCCTCAACGACGGGTTGGCGTTCCCCTTCGTCTACCTGGCGATCCTCACGGCGACCGCGTCGACGTCGGGCTGGGGCTGGCTGGCCGAGTGGGCCGCGTTCCACCTCGTCGGCAAGGTGGTGATCGGGATCGTGGCCGGCATCGTCGTCGGCCGGGTGCTGGCCGCCGTGGCCTTCCGGGCGCGCAGCCCCTCCCTCCGGGTCGCCGAGCGCGGCGAGGCGCTGCTGGCGCTGGCCGCGCTGGTGACGGCGTACGGCGTCGCGGAGGTGGCGCAGGGCTACGGGTTCCTCGCCGTCTTCGCCTGCGGGATGACCTTCCGCCAGGCCGAGCGCTCCCACGACTACCACGCGGCCATGCACGAGGTGACCGAGCGGCTCGAGCGGCTCCTGACGATGGGCGTGCTGCTGTTCCTCGGCATCGCGCTCACCCGCGGCATGCTGGAGGCCCTGGACTGGCGTGGCGTCGCCATCGGGCTGGCGCTGCTGCTCGTGATCCGCCCGCTCTCCGGCGTCGCGGCCCTGGCGTCCCTCACCCACCGAACGCCCGACGCCGCGCGCGACGGCGACCCCGGCACGCTGGCCGTCGGCCAGCTCTGGGCCACCGCGTTCTTCGGCGTCCGCGGGGTCGGCTCGATCTACTACCTCGCCTACGCCTCGGGGAAGGCGCCCGTCCTGGCCAGCGACTGGCTGTGGTCGACGGTCACCTTCACCGTCGTGGCGTCGGTGCTCCTCCACGGCGTGCTGGCCACGCCGGTCATGCACCGGATCGACCCCGACCGCGCGCAGGAGACCGGCGGGCGGGGGCAGGATGGAGGCGTGAGCGCGATCGAGGACGTACGCCGCTGGCATGCGGCAGGCGGTCATTGGCAGGTCGTCCACGCGACGGACGACGCGGTCGTCGTCAGCCTCTGCACCTGCGACGGCGGCGAGGAGATGGGCCGGGTCACCCTGAGCCCGGCCGAGCTCGCGCAACTGGAGGAGCCGCCGGGCTGAGGAGCCGCCGGGCTGAGGAGCCGCCGGGGTGCTCAGAGCTGCCGGCGCACGGCGTCGCGCAGCGCCTGCTCCGGGTCGACCCCGGTCGCGCGCGCCTCGGCGACCAGCGCGAGCAGCCGGTCGCCGAGGTCGGACGAGGCGGGCGGCGTGACCGGGCGGCCCTCGCGGGCGCGGCGGTCGAGGACCTTGTCGGCGTAGAGCAGCGCGGGGAGGCCCGGCGGCAGCCCCTCGGTGACGTCGGTGCGCTGCTTCTCGACCGCCTTGACCGACTCCCACAGCTCGTTGACCTCGGCCGCGTCCCGCGGGGCCGGCCCGGCGCCGGAGCCGGACCCGTCGGCCCCGTCGGACCTGTCGGACCCGAAGACGTGCGGGTTGCGGCGGTGCATCTTCGCGGTGACGTCGCGGGCGACGTCGTCGAGACCGAAGGCCCCGGACTCCTCGGCGATCACCGCGTGGAAGACCACCTGAAGCAGCAGGTCGCCGAGCTCCTCGCGGAGGTGGTCGGCGTCGCCGGTGTCCATCGCCTCGAGGGCCTCGTGGGTCTCCTCGAGCAGGTAGCGCGCGAGCGAGCGGTGGGTCTGCTCGCGCTTCCACGGGCACTCGGCCCGGAGCCGCCGCATCACCGCGACGAACTCCGCGACCGCGTCGTCCCGCTCGGTCATCGCTGCTCGCCGGCTGCTCGTCCGGTGCTCGTCCGGCCGGGCGTCAGCCCAGCGGGACCTGCGGCTGCTGCGGGTCGGGCCGCTCGCCGCACAGCTCGGACTCGGGGAGCCGGCTCACCTCGTCGATCGAGGGCTCCTCGACCGCGCCGGACGACGCCAGGTCGCTCACGCCGAACGACAGCCGGCCGCCGGCCGGCGCCAGGGCGAAGTGCTCGTCGGGCGCGTCGGTCAGCTGGGGCACCGCGTCGAACCGGGGGTTGACCGCGATGTCGAGGCCGGCGGCGTCGGGCTGCTCGCCCTCGCTCGCGTCACGGACCGCCTGGGCGCGGTTGACGGCGGAGATGTAGTCCTCGACCGCCGCCTGCTCGTCGTCGGACAGCTCCGACCAGCCCGTGATGTTCTGCAGCGGGGTGCGCGGCTCGGGCGCCTCGATCCCCTCCCGCTCCGCGAGCTCGCCGACGATCACCGCGTCCAGCCACCGCTCGAGCAGCACCCGCTGGGCGAACGACCGGCTGGTCGCGCCGAGCTGTGGGTCCTGCTCGGTCAGCGTGCAGTAGCCGGCGGTCAGGTTGCCGAGGTCGTCGAGGGACACCCGGGTGCCCTCCACCTCGAACGCGACTCCCGGCCGCGGCCCGTCGCCGCCCACCACGTTGTCGCCGCACGCGGACAGGGTCATGGCCAGCCCGGTCGCCGTCACGCCGGCGAGGACGGCCTTGCGAAGCTTCCTCACGCACCCTCCTTCGGGTCGATCACGGCATCGATCACACCGCGCGCCCATTCAAGCAGGGCCACTCCCTCGAGCGGACGGGAGCCGAGCCCCGTCGCCCCGGGACGGGGACGAGCACCGCCTCGACCTGCGCCTTGACCAGCGACTTCGGGTAGAGCCGCTGCAGGCGCAGCGTCCGCGACTCCGGCAGCGTCACCGGCGCGAACCGGACGTTCTTGCCGACCACGGTGATCTCCTTCAGCCCCGCCTGCCGTGCCCGGGCCCGGAACCGCGCGACCAGCATCAGCGCCACCACCGGCTCGGGCGGCTCGCCGTACCGGTCGTCGAGCTCCTCCCTGATCTCGTCGACGTCGGCGTCGGTGCGCACCTCGGCCAGCCGCTTGTACATCTCCAGCCGCAACCGCTCGCTCGGGATGTAGTCGTGCGGGAGGTGGGCGTCGACCGGGAGCTCGATGCGGACCTCCTCCAGCTGCTCGGGCGCGTCGTGCCGGAAGTCGCGCACGGCCTCGCCGACCAGCCGGACGTAGAGGTCGAACCCGACGTCGGCGATGTGGCCCGACTGCTCGCCGCCGAGGAGGTTGCCGGCGCCCCGGATCTCGAGGTCCTTCATGGCGATCGCCATCCCGCCGCCGAGGTCGGAGTGCTGCGCGAGCGTGGCCAGCCGCTCGTGGGCGGTCTCGGTGAGCGGCTTCTCGGTCGGGTAGAGGAAGTAGGCGTAGGCCCGCTCACGGCTACGGCCCACCCGTCCGCGCAGCTGGTGGAGCTGGCTGAGGCCGAGGGTGTCGGCCCGCTCGATGATCATCGTGTTGGCGTTGGACACGTCGAGACCGGACTCGACGATCGTCGTGCACACCAGGACGTCGAAGCGCTTCTCCCAGAAGTCCAGCATCACCCGCTCGAGCTGCGCCTCGCCCATCTGGCCGTGGGCGGTCGCGACCCGCGCCTCGGGCACCAGCTCGCGGATCCGGGCGGCGGCCTTCTCGATCGACTGCACCCGGTTGTGGATGTAGAACACCTGGCCGTCGCGGAGCAGCTCGCGCCGCACCGCGGCCACGACCTGCCGGTCCTCGTAGCCGCCGACGTAGGTCAGCACCGGGTGCCGCTCCTCCGGGGGGCGTCGTGATCGTCGACATCTCCCGGATGCCGGTGATCGCCATCTCGAGCGTCCGCGGGATCGGCGTGGCGCTCATGCTGAGCACGTCGACCGACGTGCGCAGCCGCTTCATCCGCTCCTTGTGCTCGACGCCGAACCGCTGCTCCTCGTCGACGATGATCAGCCCGAGGTCCTTGAAGCGGATGTCGGGACCGAGCAGCCGGTGGGTGCCGACGACGACGTCGACGGTGCCGTCGGCGAGACCGGCCATCACCTCGGCGGCCTCCTTGTCGGACTGGAACCGCGAGAGCCCCTTGAGGACGACCGGGAAGCCGCTCATCCGCTCGGTGAACGTCGACAGGTGCTGGCTCACGAGCAGCGTCGTCGGCACCAGCACCGCCACCTGCTTGCCGTCCTGGACCGCCTTGAACGCCGCACGGACGGCGATCTCGGTCTTGCCGTAGCCGACGTCGCCGCAGATCAGGCGGTCCATCGGGACGGTGCGCTGCATGTCGGCCTTGACCTCCTCGACCGTGCTGAGCTGGTCGGGGGTCTCCCTGGAAGGGGAAGGCGTCCTCGAGCTCGCGCTGCCACGGGCTGTCGGGCCCGAACGCGTGGCCCTTCGTCGCCTGCCGCGCGGCGTAGAGCTTGATCAGCTCGGCCGCGATCTCGCGGACCGCCTTGCGGGCGCGGTTCTTGCGCTTGGTCCAGTCGCCGCCGCCGAGCCGGTCGAGGCTCGGCGCCTCACCGCCGACGTAGCGGGTGACCTGGTCGAGCGCGTCGGCCGGGACGTAGAGCCGGTCGGGCGGGCCGCCGCGCTTGCTGGCGCCGTACTCGAGCACCAGGTACTCCCGGGTGGCGCCGTTGACCTCGCGCTGCCGCATCTCGACGAACCGGCCGACGCCGTGCTGCTCGTGCACGACGAAGTCGCCGGCCTTGAGCTCCAGCGGGTCGATCTGCCGCTTCCGGCGGACCGGCATGGCGCGCATGTCGCGGGTCGACGCCTTCTGCCCGACGATGTCCTCGCCGGTGAGCACGACCAGCCGCTGCCGCTCGTCGACGAGGCCGTGGGCGAGGTTGCCGCACGTCACCGTGACGACGGCCGGGTCGGGCGCGACGCCGCGGGCGACGTCGTCGACCATCCGCGCGGGGAGGTCGCGCTCGCCCAACGCCTCGACCATCCGCTGCGCCGGCCCGTGCCCGGCGTGCACCACGACCACCGCGAACCCCACCGCGCGCCAGGCCGCGATGTCCTTGAACGCCTGCTCGACGTCGCCGCGGTAGGGGTCGGCGGCGCGGGCGGCGGGCCCCGCCACCCCGGCACCCTCGTCGAGGGGGGCGGCGGCGTCGAGACCGAACGGCGAGAACGTCCACCACGACTGCCCCCGGCCGAGCGCGTGCCCGCGCACCTCGCCGAGGTCGCGGTAGGAGGCGGCCTGCAGGTCGACCGGCGCCTGGCCGCCGCCGGCGGCGACCGCCCACGAGGCGGCGAGGAACTCCTCGCTGGTCGCGACCAGGTCGTGCGCCCGGGCCCGGGCGCGCTCCGGGTCGAGCACGAGCACCTGCGTGTCGGCGGGCATCAGGTCGACGAGCAGCTCGAGCTCGTCGACGAGCGCCGGGACCAGCGCCTCCATGCCCTCGACCGCGATGCCCTGCTCGAGCTTGTCGGTGATCTCGCGCAGCTGCGGGTGGCTGCGCCCGAGCTCGGCGGCGCGGGCGCGCACCTCGTCGGTGAGCAGCAGCTCCCGGCAGGGCGGCGCCCAGACGCGGTCGCGGGTCTCGATCGTGCGCTGGTCGGCGACGGCGAACGACCGGATCTCCTCGACCTCGTCGCCCCAGAACTCGACGCGGAGCGGGTGCTCCTCGGTCGGCGGGAAGAGGTCGACGATGCCGCCGCGCACCGCGAACTCGCCGCGCCGCTCGACCAGGTCGACGCGCGAGTACGCCGCCCCGGCGAGGCCCGCGACGACGTCGTCGAGGTCGGCGGCCTGGCCGACGCGGAGCTCGACCGGCTCGAGGTCGCCGAGACCCTTGACCTGCGGCTGGAGGACCGACCGCACCGGCGCCACCACCACCTGCACCGGGCCGGTCTGCGCGCCGGCGGCCGGGTCGCCGTCCTGGCGCTCACCGGGGTGGCAGAGCCGGCGGAGCACGGCCAGCCGGCGGCCGACCGTGTCGCTGCGGGGGCTCAGCCGCTCGTGCGGGAGCGTCTCCCAGCTCGGGTAGTAGGCGACGGCGGTGGGGTCGACGAGGTCGCCGAGCTCGGCGACCAGCTGCTCGGCCTCGCGGGTGGTGGCCGTGACCGCGAGCACCGGCCGGCCGGTGCGGACGAGACCGGCCACGAGGAACGGCCGCAGCGGCTCCGGCCCGGTCAGCTCGTGGGTGGGCAGCCGCCTCTCGGCCGCCCCGGTCAGCGCGGTCGCGAGGGCGGGGTCGGTGAGGACGGCGTCGGCGAGGCCGGCGAGGGTCACGGGCGGTTCCTCTGGTCGGGCGGGACAGCACGAGAGCCCCCGGTGCGGGGGAGCACAGGGGGTTCTCGTCGAGACTACCGGCGCCCGCCGACGGCCAGCCGATCACCTGCCGACGCTGGGGCCGCCGCGGGTCACTCCTCCAGCGACCAGGCCGCCCGCAGGCTCAGCCGGCCGCCGGTCTGCAGCAGCGCCCGGCGGTAGAGCCGCTCGGCGACCAGGACGAGGACCGCCGCGAACGCGAGCAGGAGGCCGAGGGCGACCAGGGGCTCCCACCACGCGGCGGTGCCGTCGACGAGCCGCGTGGGCATCAGGATCGCCGACAGCGGCGGCACGTACGACGCCACCTCGGCCGCAGTGCCGTCGAGGAACAGCGCGCCGAAGAACATGGCGAGGATCAGCATCGTCACGGCACCGGAGGTGTGCTGCAGGTCCTCGGTGCGGCTGGCCAGCGCGCCCGCCACCGCCCACAGGCACGACAGGGCGACGAACCCGACGAGGAAGAACACCAGGAACCAGCCCATCTCCCCCGACAGCGCCGGCACCAGGTCGCCGAAGTCGGTGAACGTGAGCGCCACCATGCCGATCGCGACGTAGACCACCATCTGGCCGAGCGCGAGCGCGGTGTTGCCGGCGATCTTGCCGGCGAGCAGCTGGCGGAGGGGGACGGCGGCCGCGATCATCTCGACGATGCGCGACTGCTTCTCCTCCACGACGCTGCTGGCCAGGGTCATGCCGAACATGATCGTGGCGACGTAGAAGAGGAAGGCCAGGGCGAAGCCGAGCACGTCGCGCAGCGCGCCCAGGTCGTCGTCGCCGTCGAGCGGCTCGGCGGTCAGCTCCGCCCCGGCGGTCACCTCGGCGAGCGTGGTGCCCGCCTCGCGGGCGGTCTCGGCGAGGACCTGCTCGCTCAGCACGTCGCGCACGAGTCGCTGCAGCCGGTCGTCGGGGTCGTCGCGGCCCACCAGCGTCCACGGGTCGCCGGCCTCCGCAGGCGGCCGCAGCCAGGCGTCGACCTCCTCGTCGGCCACCGCGGTCCGCGCCGCGTCGTCGTCCGCGAGGTCGACCACCTCGACGCTGACGTCGTCGTCGAGGTCGGGCGCCTGGTCGGCGACCGCACCGGCGAGCTCGCCGGCGGCAGCCGAGCTGACCGCCACCTCGTAGTCGTGGGTGCGGGAGTCCATCCACACCTGGACGCCGACCAACCCGACGATCAGGCCGAGGGACAGCAGCGTCCCGAGGACGAAGGAGCGGTCGGTGAGCTTGACCGCGACCTCCCGGCGGGCGATCACGGTCCAGAGCGCCCCGGTCCGGTGGTCGACGTCGTCGGCCTGCTGGTCGGCCGTCGGCCGCGGGTCCGTGCCGGTCGTCGTCATGCCGCCACCTCCCGGTAGATCTCGCTGAGGCGGGGCACGACGAGGGAGAAGTCGCGCACGCCGCCGCGGGCGACCGCCTCGGTCAGGAGCAGCTGCTCCGCGCCGTCCTCGAGCACCTCGAGGAGCGCCTCGTTGCCGGCGACGTCGGAGACGTGGAGCCCGGCGCGCCCACGCACCCAGCCCGCGTCGCCCTCGAGCACCAGCCGATAGCGCACCGGGCCGCCGGCGCGCAGCTCGTCGGCGGTGCCCGCCGCCACCACCCGGCCCCGGGCCATGACGACGAGCCGGTCGCACAGCCGGTCGACGAGGTCGAGCTGGTGGGAGGAGAAGATCACCGGTACGCCGTCGCGTGCCCGCTCGCGCAGCAGGTCGGCCATCCCGTCGACCGCCGCCGGGTCGAGGCCCGAGAACGGCTCGTCGAGCACGAGCGCCCGCGGCGGCGGCACCAACGCGGCGATGATCTGCACCCGCTGCTGGTTGCCGAGGGAGAGCTTCTCCAGCGGCTCGGCGCTGCGCTCACCGAGACCGAACCGCTCGAGCAGGTCGAGCACCTGGCGGCGGGCGGGTCCGGCCGCCATCCCGCGCAGCCGGGCGAGGTAGACGAGCTGGTCGAGCACCGGCTGCTTCGGGTAGAGACCCCGTTCCTCGGGCATGTAGCCGAACCGGCGGCGGTCGCCGGCCGTCATCGGTCGGCCCTGCCAGAGCACCTCGCCCCCGTGGGCCGCGAGCACCCCCATGACGATCCGCATGGTCGTGGTCTTGCCGGCGCCGTTGCCGCCGACGAACCCGGTCAGCCCACCTTCCCGGACGGTGAACGACACGTCGTCGATCGCCACCAGGTCCTGGAACCGGCGGGTCAGGGACCTCACCTCGAGCACGTCTCCTCCTTCGGTCGACGCACCTCACGCTAGGGCGGCGCGACCGGGGGCGGATCCGCCATGCGTGGGAGATCCTCAGCCGGGGTCCTCCCCCGGTCGGAGGAGGCCGTGCTGGTGGACCCACACCACCGCCTGCACGCGGTCGCGCAGGCCGAGCTTGGCCAGGCACGCGGAGACGTGGGTCTTGACCGTCGCCTCCCCCACGACCAGCCGACCGGCGATCTCGGCGTTGGAGAGCCCTTCCGCCAGGAGCAGCAGCACCTCGAGCTCCCGGTCGGTGAGGAGCCGCAGGCCGGCCGGCTCCGGCGACGGCGACCGGTCCTCCGGGGCCGTGCGCGTCATCCGCTCGATGACGCGCAGCGTCACCTCGGGAGCGAGCAGGGCGTGGCCGCCGGCGACCGCGCGGACCGCCTCGACCAGCCGGTCGGGGTCGGCGTTCTTGAGCAGGAAGCCGCTGGCGCCGGCGGCGAGCGCGTCGAACAGGTAGTCGTCACGGTCGAAGGTCGTCAGCATGACCACCTTCGCGAGTCCCTCCGCCACGACCTGGCGGGTCGCCTCGACCCCGTCGGTCCCCGGCATCTGGACGTCCATCAGCACCACGTCGGGGCGTAGCGCCCGCGCCTGCCGGACCGCGTCCGCGCCGTCCACGGCCTCGCCGACCACCTCGACGTCGTCCTCCACCGACAGGATGAGCCGGAACCCCGACCGCACCAGGTGCTGGTCGTCGGCGAGCAGCACCCGCACCGGCGCGCTCATCCCGGCACCTCCGTGCCCAGCGGGAACCGCACCCGCACCCGGAACCCGCCGACCGGGCGGGGCCCGATCTCGACGTCCGCCCGGCGGGCGGCGGCGCGCTCGCGCACGCCCAGCAGACCGAGGCCGGTCCCGGACGTGCGTCCGCGCGGCCGGCCGTTGTCGGTCACCTCGACCTCGACGAACGGCGGGGTCGAGACGCGGTCGACCCGCAGCACGACCGTCGCCCGGTCGGCGGTCGAGTGACGGCGCACGTTGGTGAGCGCCTCCTGGACGATCCGGTAGACCGACGTCCCGACCGGGTCGGGCAGCGTGGTCGCCGCACCGTCGGGGCTCTCCACCAGGTCGTAGCGCACGGACAGCCCGGAGTCACCGGCGGCGGACACCAGCGCCGGGAGGTCGGTCCAGCGCGGCTCCGGCGCGCGGGCCTCCGCCGGTACGTCGGGCCCGTCGGTGTCGTCGTACGCCGGCTCGCGGAGGGTGCCGACCAGGCTCCGCATCTGCCCGACCGCCTCGCGCGCGGACTCCTCGACGTGCGACAGCGCGGTCGCGACCGCCTCGCCGTCGCGGCCGAGCAGCCGCCGGCCGGCCGCGGCCTGGACGCCGATCACCGAGACGTGGTGGGCGACGACGTCGTGGAGCTCGCGGGCGATCCGCAGCCGCTCCTCCACGACCGCGCGGCGCTGGAGCGCCTCGGCCTGCTCGGCGATCGTGGCGGCCTGCTCGGCGAGCCGGGCACGCTGCCTCGCCCCGCGCCACGACACCTGGCCGCCGAGGACGGCACCACCGAAGTAGAGCGCGTTGATCAGCGCCGTGATCAGCACGCTCGCGGTCACCGGGCCGACCCAGCCCGGCCGCGGCTCGTCGTCGAAGTCCGCCCGCAGGTCGTCGACCCAGGCGCCGAGGGCGAGCTGCCAGGCGATCCACGCCGCCATGAACACCAGCACCGCGCCGATGACCACCGCCATGTCGCGCCGCGACCGCGCCCACGCGACGCCGGAGAAGAACGCCACGAAGTAGACGATCTGCAGCGACACCTGACCCATCACGGCCGGCATCCAGACGCCGGTGCCGAACATGTGCACCGCGGCCAGCAGGGCGACCGTCAAGGGCCACCGCCGACGACCCACGAGCAGGAGCGCACCGACGGTCAGCACCGCCCACTGCACCCAGCGCGGCTCGTCGACGCTGTCGAGCACCCCCACGCTGCGGTAGAGCTCGAGCGAGGTCACGCCGAAGACCGCCGCGGCGAGGCCGACCAGCCAGTCACCGCGGGCCAGGGCGCCCTCCCGCTCCCAGGGGTCGTCGAACGCGAAGAAGTCGGCGACCCGGCTGCGGAGCGGCACGGTGGGCGGCACGGCGGGCGGCACGGGCCCACCCTAGGGCGACGGGGCCCGGGTCCTGTCGGTGGCCGCGACCCGCAGGCCGCGCTGCGCAGCCGGTGTTGCCCACGGTGCGGCTGGCGGGTCGCCGGTGGTTGCGATCGACAGGGCAGCGACGAGGAAGGTCGCGGGTGGTCACGGTCACCGGTCGGCTCGCGGCCGGGCCGCCCCGGTGCCTGCGGTTCGTGACCAATCGTCACTCCCCGGAGTTCCGGTGACTCCCTCGGTGCTCTAACCAGTCACAGCACCCAGGGAGTCACCCCAGCTCCGAGGTAGTGCGCTCCCCGGGCGCTGTGGCCGGCCGCGGCGCCCGGCTCCCGCCCGCTCCTCCCCCGTCGCTGCCTGTCGGTCGCAACCACCTGGGGTCCGCAGCCCGCGCTGCGCAGCCGGTGTTGCCCACGGTGCAGTCCGCCGCCCGGGCCCGACCCCCGACCACGTCTACCCGGCGGCCTCGGTCGCGGCGAGTGCCGCCTTCCACTCGCGGAACGCCTCCTCCGTGCGGCCCTGTCGCCAGTAGCCGGAGACGGAGAGGTCCTCGCGCGGCACGCCGCGCTCGTGCAGCAGGAAGGGCCGGATCTCGTGCATCACGGCCTGCGCCTCGCCGTGGACGAACGCGTGGACCCGGCCGTCGCGCCACGGCAGCGCCCGTACCGCGTCCGCCAGGCCGGCGTGCGCCGGGTCGCTGCGGTGCAGCCAGACCACCTCGACGCCGGCGGGTGCTCCCAGCGGCTGCTCGTGCGCTGCGGTGTCGACCTGGACGACGGCGTACCCCTCGGCGTCGTCCGGGAGCGCGGCCAGCGACTGCCGGATCGCCGGCACGGCGGCTTCGTCACCGGCGAACAGGTGCCAGTCGGCGGTCGCGTCGGGCGCGTAGGCGCCGCCGGGTCCGCGGACGTTGATGGTGTCGCCCGGCTCGGCCGTCGCGGCCCACGGCCCGGCGACGCCCGCGTCACCGTGGACGACGAAGTCGATGGCGAGCGTCCCCGCGACCGGGTCGGGGTCGAGGGCGGTGTAGGTGCGCAGCGCCGGGCGCTCGCCGCGCTCGATCGCGGCCGGGTCGCCGAACACGAGCTTGACGTAGCGGTCGGTGAACACGCTGCCGGCGAACGCCGAGAGGTCCTCGCCGTGGAACCGCAGCCGCACCATCCCGGGCGTGAGCCGCTCCTTGTCGGTGACGGTCAGCCTGGTGACCGGCTTGCTCCCCACGGTTCCTCCTGTGCTCGAGTGAGGCAAGCCTAACCAGCCCCCGAGACGCCGGCTCGGCCGTCCCAGCGGACGGTCGGGACGCCCTCGCGACGGCCGTCGGAGGGCCGGTGTCACATCCGGGAGTGAGCGATCACGACTCACCGCGGAGCAGCGCGGTCGTGTAATAGCGTCCCGGTCGTCGGGAGGATTTCGGAGGGGTCGTCGCCGCTGAACCGGGGCGCGACAAGGGGAGATGGCGCTCGGGCACCATGGGGATGATGTGACACAGTGCTGGAGACGTCATGAGGGCGAACGCCCATAGTCGCGTGATGATCGTCGACGACCACGAGCTCTTCGCGGAGTCGCTCGAGCTCGCCCTCAACATGGAGGGCTACGGCGTGCGGCGGGTGCCGACCGCGTCCACCACCCCGGTCGCGCTCCTGGCCGGGGTGGCGAGGTACCAACCGCGGGTGGTGCTGCTCGACCTGGACCTCGGGAGCCTCGGCGACGGCACCCGGCTCATCAACCCGATCGCCCGCACGGGCTCGAACGTCGTCGTGGTCACCGGGTCCTACGAGGAGTCCGAGTGGGGGCACTGCATCAAGCGGGGAGCCCGGAAGGTGATCCCGAAGACCCATCCGCTCAACGAGATCCTGTCGGTCACCCGCCGGATCTGCCAGGGCCTCCCGGTCATGGACGCCGCCGAGCGTGAGCGCCTGATCGGGGTCTGGTCCGAGCACCGCCGCGTCGCCGAGGACCTGCGGGGCCGGCTCGACCGGCTCACGCCGCGGGAGGCCGAGGTCCTCGGCTGGCTCGTCGAGGGACACCAGGTGCGCGAGATCGCCCGCGAGAGCGTGGTCTCGGAGGCGACCGTGCGCACGCAGGTCAAGCGGATCCTCAGGAAGCTCGAGGTCACCTCGCAGCTGGCTGCGGTCGGCCTCGCCCGTCAGGCGGGCTGGTCGCCGAACGTGCGGCACAAGGCGAACTAGGGAGACTCCTGGCCGGCGACCAGGCGGATCGCCGCGACGACGTCGGCCAGCGCGGTGCCGCGGGGCAGCACCAGCGTGGCGGCCGCCAGCACCGGAGCCCACTCCGGGCTCCCGGTGTCCGCGGCGAGCACGATCCAGCGCCGCGCCGACCCGTCGGCGAGGAGCGCCTCGACCGCCGCAGCTCGCCCGGGGTCCGGTGCCTCCACGACGACGACGCCGACGTCGGCGGGCGCCGCTCCACCCTGCTCGTCGTCCGGGGAGCCCGGCCAGCGCCCGGGGCGTGCTGCCAGCCCCAGCTCGGTCAGCGCTCGGGCGACCGTGTCCGCGACCATCCCCTGGTCGGCGACGACGATCACCGGGGTCGCGGGAGCGCCCCCAGGCGCACGGCTCCGCGCGGCCGGCATGGTTGCTCCCTTCCTGGCGGACCACTCTGGCACGCGTGGCGGGCCCCGCCTCCCCAGAACCGTCACGTCGCCGTGACGGGGAGCCGGCCCGCTCGACACTGAAACCGTCATCCTAGTGACAGCGGTCGAGCCCGGCGCAACGGCTCGCCGTGCGCAGCACCTCGACCACCCGTGCCTGGTCGGCGTCCGACATCTGGTGGAACAGCGGCAGGACCACGGTGCGGCGGGTCAGCGCCTCGGCCACCGGCAGCGGCACGACCAACCCGGCGCTCGCGTCGAAGGCCGGCTCGAGGTGCACCGCCGTGGTGCCGCGCCCCGCGGCGATGCCGGCCCGCGCGAAGGCGGCGAGCAGCCCGTCGCGGTCCAGCGGGTACTCGTCGAGCACCTCCACCCGGTAGGACTGGTAGTTGCTCGCACCGTGGTCGGGGGTCGGACACGGGCCGCAGGCCGGCGATCGTCCCGATCGCGGCCGAGTACCGCGCGGCCAGGTCGCGGCGGCGGCGCACCACCTCGTCCAGCCGTCTCAGCTGGACGATCCCGACGGCTGCCTGTACGTCGGTCATCCGGTAGTCGAACCCGACCTCGGCGATCGCGAGGACGCTGCTCCTCGTCGCCGAGGGGAGGGCCGCGGCGCGCTCGCGCAACCGGCGACCGCGCAAGGCCCAGGCCACGTTGTCGGTGGTCAGCATCCCGCCCTCGCCGGTGGTCAGCACCTGGTGCGGCTGGAAGGACCACACCGCGAGGTCGGCCCCCGCACCGACGGGGCGGCCCCGGTACTCCGCACCGACGCCGGACCCGGCGTCCTCGATGACACGGATCGCCATCGGCTCGCAGAGGCCGCGGATCGGGTCGAGGTCGACGGGTGTCCCACCGTGGTCGACGGCGATCACCGCCGTCGTACGAGGCGTCATCGCCGCCTCGACGTCCGCGGCCGTGATGTTCCCCGTCACCGGGTCGACGTCGGCGAGGACCGGGCGGGCGCCGGCGAACGTCGGGGCATTCGCCGTCGCGAGGGAGCAGTACGCCGGCACGACGACGTCGTCGCCGGGCGCCACGCCCGCGACCACCATCGCCAGGAGCAGCGCGGAGGTGCTGCTCGAGGTCGCGACCGCGTAGCCGACCTCCTGGCGCTCGGCGAACCGGTTCTCGAACTCCTCGACGCGCGGACCGAGCAGCCCCCAGCCTGCCTCCATGACGCCGGTGACCGCGGCGACCTCCTCCTCGCCGAGCCACGGTTGCATGACGCCGATGCGGTTCACGACGCGGTCACCACCTGTCGTCTCATCCCGCGCCGACCGGTTCAGGGGTGCAGCTCGCCAGGCTGACGGTGAACGGCTCGCTGTTGTTCGGCGTCTCCAGCATCGCCCCGTTCTCGGCCCCGACGAGCTCGATCGTGTGGGTCTCGCCCGGGCCGACGACGGTCTCCCGCCAGACGTCCTCGCCGCGCTCCCACTCGATGACGAGGACCTCGCCGGTGAGGACAGTGACCTCGCACCCGTCGGCCCACGGGCCCATGTAGGGGTGGAGCAGGCTCCCGTCCTCGGCGTAGACGGTCCGGGAGTTGCCACCGCTCCTGCCGTTGGAGCTGTAGGCGGTCCCCGGGGGCCACGAGACCACGCCGCCCACCCAGTCGCCGTCGGTGCAGCCCGGGATGTTGCAGACCCAGATCGCGGGTGTCCACGCGACGGGGTCGCACGCGACCGGGTCCTGGCAGGGTGGGTCGAGCGGTGGCAGCGGCGTGCCGGGGGTGAGGGTGTAGGTGAACGGGTCGTCGGACTGCACCGAGAACACCTCACCCGCTGCGACGGCGGGGAGGGTGGTCGTGCTGCCGGTCGGGATCGACGCGACCAGCCGGTGCGAGCCGTTCGGGTCGCCGGCGTAGACGTTGGCGGTGCCGGAGCCGACGGTGACCTGGTAGCCAGAGACCTTCGCGCCGGGGGCGTAGACACCGGCGGAGGTCGTGTAGCCGTACCGGTTGCGGACCGGCTCCAGCTGGGCCGGCCACACCGCCGCGTGCCCCGTGGTCTGCGCCCCCCACGGGCAGGGGCTCCCGGTGCAGTCCCAGGTCACCGACGCCGACGAGCGCGGGGCGCCCGGGTCTGGGTCGGGGTCCGGGTCGGGGTCCGGCACGGGAGTGGTGGCGAGCGCGTAGGTGAACGGGTCGTCGGACTGGACCGAGAACACCTCACCGGCCGCGATGGCGGGCAGGGTCGTGGTGCCGCCGGCGGGGACCGACGCGACCAGCCGGTGCGCGCCGTCCGGCTCACCGGCGTAGACCCGCGCCGAGCCCGTGTGCACGCTGATCCGGTAGCCCGCGACGTTGTGGCCGGGGGGCGTAGACACCGGCCGAGGTCGTGTAGCCGTGCCGGTTGCGGATCGGCGCCACCTCCGCCGGCCACACCACCGCATGGCCGCTGGTCTGCTCCCCCCACGGGCACGGGCTCCCGGTGCAGTCCCAGGTCACCGATGCCGACGAGCGCGGCGCGTTCGGGTCCGGCTGGGGCACCGTGCCGGCGGTCAGGGTGTAGGTGAATGCGTCGTCGGCCTGCACCGAGAACACCTCGCCCGCACCGATGGCGGGCAGGGTCGTGGTGCCGCCGGCGGGGACCGACGCGACCAGCCGGTGCGACCCGTCCGGCTCACCGGCGTAGACCCGCGCCGAGCCCGTGTGCACGCTGACCCGGTGGCCCGCGACGTTCTGGCCGGGGGCGTAGACACCGGCCGAGGTCGTGTAGCCGTGCCGGTTGCGAATCGGCGCCACCTCCGCCGGCCACACCGCCGCATGGCCGCTGGTCTGCGCCCCCCACGGGCAGGGGCTCCCGGTGCAGTCCCAGGTGACCTGCGCCGATGAGCGCGGCGCAGCGGGGTCCGGCTCCGGCTCGGGGTCGGGGTCGGGGTCGGGCGGCGTGCCGGGTGCGAGCGTGTAGGTGAACGGGTCGTCGGCCTGCACCGAGAACACCTCGCCCGCCGCGACGACAGGCAGGGTCGTGGTGCCGCCGGCGGCGATCGACGCGACCAGCCGGTGCGACCCGTCCGGTTCACCGGCGTAGACCTTGGCCGATCCGGTGTGGACGGAGACCTCGAACCCCGCGACGCTCTGGGCGGGGACGTAGACACCGGCCGAGGTCGTGTACCCGTGCCGCTCCCGGACCGGGGACAGCTCGACCGGCCACACCACCGCGTGGCCGGCGGTCTGCCCGCCCCAGGGACAGGGGGTGCCGGTGCAGTCCCAGGTGACGTACGCCGACGAGCGCGGCGCGTCCGGGTCCGGCGCCGGCGGCGTGCCGGGCGTGAGCGTGTAGGTGAACGGGCCGTCGGCCTGCACCGAGAACACCTCGCCCGCCGCGACGACGGGCAGGGTCGTGGTGCCGCCGGCGGCGACGGATGCGACCAGCCGGTGGGCGCCGTCCGGCTCACCGGCGTAGACCCGCGCCGAGCCCGTGTGCACGCTCACCTGGTAGCCCGACGTCGTGGCTCCGGGCGCGTAGACACCGGCCGAGGTGGTGTAGCCGTGCCGGTTGCGGACGGGAGCCACCTCCGCCGGCCACGCCACCGCATGGCCGGTGGTCTGCCCGCCCCACGGGCACGGGCTGCCGGTGCAGTCCCAGGTGACGAACACCGACGGGCTCGGGGCGGTCGGGGCCGGCTCGTCCGCCGAGGCCGGAGCCGGGGCGAGGAACGCACCCACGAGACCCGCGAGAGCCAGCAGGACCAGCAGCACCGGGCTCCTGCCTCGGGAGGAGGAACCGGCTCGCTCGTGACGCGGGGGACGCATGCGGCGAGACTAGGAACCACGGACCGTCCCGGGACGCAATCGCCGCTCGGGTCCCGCGTTCTGGGGATGGCGGACGCCGTCCGGGGCGGGAACCGGCCTGGTGCGTCACCGCCGGCGTACCCAATTGTCGGGACCCGGGTCCGGCCTCCCCTCCGTGCGGGTCGCCGCCCGTGGTCGCGTGCCGTGCACGCGATGCGCACGGGCTTCGACAGGCTTCGACAGGGGTGGCGATGGAGTACGAGAGCACCGGCATTCCCGGGCTGGTCCGGTTCCGGCCGACGCCGCACCGTGACGAGCGGGGTTCTTCAGCCGCACCTTCGACGTGGAGGTCGCGCGACGCGCGGGCGTCGATCCGCACTCGTTCGTCCAGGACAGCCTGTCGCGCTCCCGGCGCGGCGTGGTGCGCGGGCTCCATGTCCGCTCCGGCGCCGGCGAGGGCAAGCTGGTCCGCTGCTCGGCGGGACGGATCTTCGACGTCGTCGTCGACCTCCGGCCGGGCTCGCCCACCTACCGGGAGTGGCTCTCGTTCGACCTCGACGGCGACGAGCAGACCTCGATCTTCGTCCCCGCCGGCTGCGCGCACGGGTTCCAGGCGCTGACGGCGACGGCGGACACCAGCTATCGGATCGACCAGCCCCACGACCCGGCGTACAACGTCACCATCGCCCACGACGACCCCGAGCTCGCCATCCCGTGGCCGCTGGAGGTCTCCGGGATCTCCGGCGTCGACCGGTCCGCCCCCCGGCTGGCCGAGCTCGGCGACCGGTTGCGTGAGATCCGTCCCTTCGACTCCCCAACTTTGTGTACGTGACCGAGGAACGGCCACCGGCCCCGAGCCGCTGCTCGTGTCATGGGGGCATGACACAGACCACAGCCCCCGCGGTGCCGTCGGCCCCGTCGATGCCGTCGATGCCGCCGATGCAGGTAGCCGTGTTCGGCCTCGGGTACGTCGGGTGCGTCACCGCAGCCGGCCTGGCCTCCGTCGGGCACCGCGTCGTCGGCGTCGACGTCGACCAGCTCAAGGTGGACATGATCAGGGACGGCCGGAGCCCCGTGGTGGAGCCCGGCGTGGAGGAGCTGATCGCCGACACGGTGTCCCGCGGGCTGCTCCGCGCGACCACCGACTCGAGGGAGGCGATCGCACACGCCGACGTGTCGCTGGTCTGCGTAGGGACACCGTCCGGCGCGCACGGCGAGACCGATCTGGGGTACATCGCCCGCGCCGTCGCCGACATCAGGGCGGCGATGGACGAGGTCGCGCCGCCGGCGTCCGGGCACCACACCGTCGTCGTCCGCAGCACCGTGCCGCCGGGCACGGTGGACGGCGTCGTCAGCCCGGCGTTCGCCGACCCGCTCCCCCATGGCTGGTCGGTCGGCACGGCGATGGTCCCCGAGTTCCTGCGCGAGGGCAGCGGGGTGGACGACTTCGCCCATCCCCCGTTCCTGGTCGCCGGCACCGACGACCAGGCCGCGCTCGACGCGATGACCCGCCTGTTCGCGTTCCTCGGCCGGCCGCCCCGCCACGTCTCCGTCGGCACCGCGGAAGGGCTGAAGTACGCCTGCAACGCCTTCCACGCGGCCAAGATCTCGTTCGCCAACGAGATGGCCCGCGTCCTGCGGTTCCACGGCGTCGACTCCCGCGAGGTCATGGACGTGTTCTGCGAGGACGACAAGCTGAACATCTCGCGCGCCTACCTCCGGCCCGGGTTCGCGTTCGGCGGCTCCTGCCTGCCCAAGGACCTCCGCTCGCTGCAGCACATGGCCCGGACCAGCGGGGTCGACGTGCCGCTGCTCGCAGGGACCTGGCAGACCAACGAGCTCGTAATCAGCGAGGTCGTCGACCGCGTCGTCGCGCTGGGCCGGCGCCGGGTGGCGCTGCTCGGCCTCAGCTTCAAGAGCAACACCGACGACCTCCGCGAGAGCCCCAACGTCGAGCTCGCCGAGCGGCTCATGGGAAAGGGCTTCGAGCTGCGCGTCTACGACCCGATCATCAACCCCGAGCGGCTGGTCGGCGCCAACCGGCGCCACGTCGAGGCCAAGCTCCCGCACCTCAACCGGCTGCTGGTCTGCCGGCCCGAGGACGCGCTCGCCGACGCGGACGTGGCGGTCGTCGCCCACGCCGGGGTCCCGGTCCGTGAAGCGCTGCTCGAGCGGCGGCCCGCCGCGATCATCGACCTGCAGGGCGACCTCGGCAGCACGATCGAGTCGCTCCCCCGGCTACCAGGGCATCGGATGGTGACCTCTCCGGCGCCCCACGACCGGACGCCCCGCGTGCTGATCGTCATCCAGAACCTGCACGTCCCGTTCGACCGCCGGGTCTGGCTCGAGTGCCAGTCGCTGCTGCGCGCCGGCTACGACGTGACCGTGGTCTGCCCGGCAGGACCGCAGTCCCGCCCGCACGAGGTGATCGACGGGGTCGAGGTCTTCACCTACCGCCCCCGCCCGTCCGACGGCACCACACGGGGCTTCGTGACCGAGTACCTCTACTCCTTCCTCGCCACGGCACGCCTGGTGCTCCGCGCCCGGCGCCGGCGCGGCCGGATCGACGTCCTGCAGGCCTGCAACCCGCCCGACATCTTCTGGCCGCTGGCCCGGTGGCTCCGCCTGCGCGACGGGACCCGGTTCGTGTTCGACCACCACGACCTCTGCCCGGAGCTCTACCGCTCCCGGTTCCCGGACGGGAGGCGGCTCCCGCTGCGGGCGCTGCTGTTCCTCGAGCGCGCCACCTTCCGCGCCGCCGACGCCGTGACGTCGACCAACGACTCCTACGCGTCGGTCGCCCGGACCCGCGGCGGCAAGGCGGCGCAGGACGTCACGGTCGTCCGCACCGGGCCCGACCCCGACCGGCTGAAGGCCGGTCCCGCGGAGCCCGGGCTGCGCCGCGGCCACCGCCACCTGGTCGCCTACCTCGGCGTGATGGGTCCGCAGGACGGCGTCGACATCGTCCTCGACGCCGCGCACCACATCGTGAACGAGCTCGGCCGGACCGACATCGCCTTCACCCTCCTCGGTGGCGGCGACTGCTACCCGGACCTGGTGCGCCAGCGCGACCGGCTCGGCCTGGGCGAGCACGTGGTGATGACCGGGCGGGTGCCCGACGCCACCGTCTCGTCGGTCCTGTCGACCGCCGACCTCGGTCTCAGCCCCGACCCGCGCAACCCGCTCAACGACGTCTCCACCATGAACAAGACGATGGAGTACATGGCCTTCGGCCTCCCGGTCGTGGCCTTCGACCTGGTCGAGACCCGGGTCTCGGCCGGCCCCGCCGCCGTCTACGCGCGGCCCAACGACGTCGAGGCGTTCGCCGCGGCGATCGTGGACCTCCTGGACGACCCGCAGGCGCGGGCCACGATGGGCCGGCTGGGCCGGGAGCGGGTCGTCGACGAGCTCGCCTGGCAGCACCAGGAGAAGGCGTACGTCGGTGTCGTCGACCGGCTCGCGGGCGTCCGTCGTGCGGCCGCGGAGCAGCCCGCGGCCCCGGTCGGCCGAGGGGCCTGAGGCCATGTGCGGGATCGCCGGCGCCTACCAGCAGGCCGATGGGAAGGTCGTGACCGCCACGATGGTGGAGCGACTGGCCCACCGCGGCCCCGACGCGGCCGGGGTCGTCGAGGTCACCACGCCGGACCTGTCCGTCCACCTGGGCCACACCCGGCTCTCGATCATCGCCCTGACGACCGCGGCCGACCAGCCGTTCGTCAAGGGCGGGCTCCGGCTCGTCTACAACGGGGAGCTCTACAACTACCGCGAGCTGCGCCGCGAGCTCGAGGGGACGGGCGCCCGGTTCGCGACCGACTCCGACACCGAGGTCGTGCTCGAGGCCTGGCGCGCCTGGGGCGTCGGTGCGCTGCGGCGGTTCCGGGGCATGTACGCCCTTGCCGTCCACGACGACGCGACGGGCGGCCTGACGCTCGCGCGCGACCCGCTGGGGATCAAGCCGCTGTTCGTGCTGCGCCGCGGCTCGGGCCTGCTGTTCGCCTCGGAGCTGAAGGCGATCGTCGCCGCGGTCGGTCCGGAGCTGCGGGTGGACCCGACGGGCATGGTCGCCTCCGCGCTCTACTACTGGCTGCCGGAGCAGTTCGACGCGGTCCGCGGCGTGCACAAGCTCCCGGCGGGGTCGTGGTTGCGCGTCGGGCGTGACGGCGGCGTGACCGAAGGGCAGCACTGGGACGCGGTCGCCGAGGCCGCGGCGGCCGCGGCGGGTCCGCCGTGCGACCTGCGCGCCGTCGTCGAGGAGTCCGTCGCGGCGCACCTCGTCGCCGACGTCCCGGTCGCGGCGTTCCTCAGCGGCGGCCTGGACTCGAGCGTCGTGACCGCCCTCGCCCACCGGGCGGACCCCGCCATCGAGGCCTACACGATCGCCTTCCGGTCGCAGGACCAGCGGCTGGAGGCGATGCCGGACGACACGCGGTACGCGCGGTCGATGGCCCGGCACCTCGGCATCCGCCTCCACGAGATCGAGATCGCGCCCGACGTGGTCGACCTCCTGCCGCGGATGGTCGACATCCTGGACGAGCCGATCGGCGACCCGGCCGCGATCAACACCTTCCTGATGTGCGAGGCGGCCCGCGAACGGGGCGCGAAGGTGCTGCTCTCGGGGATGGGCGCGGACGAGCTGTTCGGCGGCTACCGCAAGCACCTCGCCTGCCTGCTCGGCGGCCACTACCGCCGACTCCCCCGCTTGCTCCGCTCCCGGGTGGTCCGACCCGTCGCCGACCGGCTGCCGGTCGTCGTCGCCGGCCGCGGCGTACGGACCGTCCGGTGGGCGCACCGGTTCCTGGACTTCGCCGAGCTGCCGGAGGAGGAGGCGTTCCGGCGCAGCTACACGCTGTACGACCGGGACGAGCTCGGCAGCCTGCTGGCGCCGGAGCTCGGACCGGACATCGACGCCGTGGTCGACAGCCACCGGACGCTCTACGACGACAACCGGCTGGACGACCAGGTGAGCCGCATGTGCCTGGCCGACTCGCGGCTGTTCATGTCCGGTCTCAACCTCACCTACACCGACCGCGCGAGCATGGCTGCCTCGACCGAGGTCCGGGTGCCCTTCGTCGACGTCGAGGTGTTCCGCGCCGCGTTCTCGCTGCCGGGGTCCAGCAAGATCCGGGGCCGGACGCAGAAGGCCGCGTTGAAGGACGCGGCCCGGGCCTGGATCCCGTCCGAGGTGATCGACCGGCCCAAGGCCTCGTTCGGCGCCCCGCTGCGGGCGTGGGTGGGCAACGACCTCAGGGGAGCTCGTCGACGACGTCCTCGTCGACGGCGAGCTGGTCGCCTCCGGCTTCCTGGACCGGGCGCCGTTGACCTCGCTGGTCGCCGACCAGCGATCGGGACGCCGCGACCTGGCGAAGCAGGTCTGGCAGCTGCTGAGCCTCGAGCTCTGGTACCGCAACGCCCGTGGGGACGGGGTCGCGGCCGCATGAGGACACACGTGATCCACGAGGAGACGACGATGACGGGGGACGCATGAAGCAGGTCGCGCAGAACTACCGCTCGGGGGAGCTCGTGGTGCTCGAGGCACCGGTGCCGGCCACCAAGCCGGGAGGGGTGCTCGTCCGCTCCCTGTTCTCCCTCATCTCCACCGGCACCGAGCTGATGAAGGTGTCGGAAGCCAGGATGTCGCTGCTGGGGAAGGCCAAGGCGCGACCGGACCAGGTCCGGAAGCTGGCGGAGTCCGTGGCGCACCAGGGACCCGTGGCCGCCTACCAGAAGGCGATGAACCGTCTCGACAGCTACACGCCGCTGGGCTACTCCCTCTGCGGTGTCGTCGTCGAGGTCGGTCCGGGCGCCGAGGACGAGTTCGCGGTCGGCGACCTCGTGGCCGCGGCCGGCAACGAGTTCGCCCTCCACGCCGAGTTCAACTGGGTGCCGACCAACCTGTGCGTGCGCGTGCCCGACGGCGTCGCACCGGAGCACGCCGCCTTCGCCACCGTGGGCGCGATCGCGATGCAGGGGGTGCGCCGGGCGGAGACCCAGCTCGGGGAGACGGCGTGCGTGATCGGGTTGGGGCTGGTCGGCCAGCTGGTCGTGCGGCTGCTGGTCGCCGCCGGCGTCCGGGTGGTCGGGGTGGACACGGTGCCGGACCGGTGCCGGCTCGCCGAGAAGGCGGGCGCGCTGCTGTGCGCCGGCCCCGACCCCGAGGGGCTGGCGCGCCTGGAGGGCGTGCTCGGCGCGGACCCGTCGAGCCCGGGGGCCGACCACGTGTTCCTGGCCGCGGGCGGCGCGTCGAACGGTCCGGTCGAGGTCGCCGCCCGGCTCGCCCGCGACCGGGCCCGGGTGGTCGACATCGGCAAGACCCGGCTGGACCTGCCGTGGAACGCCTACTACGAGAAGGAGCTCGACCTCCGCTTCTCACGGTCCTACGGACCGGGGCGGTACGACGACCGCTACGAGCTCGAGGGGGTCGACTACCCCGCCGGCTACGTCCGGTGGACCGAGCGCCGCAACCTGGGCTGCTTCCTCGACCTGATCGCCGCCGACCAGGTCGAGGTCGGCAGCTGGTGTCCGGGATCCACGGGATCGCCGACGCCACCACGGTCTACGAGCAGCTGCGCACCGGTGAGGCCACCGGGGTCGGTTTCCTCCTGGAGTACCCCCGACCCGGCGGGGGCGGCCGCCCCCGCGCCCGCGCTCGGAGCGGCGCGGACGGTGGAGCGCCGGACGTCCGAGCCGGCGCCGCCGGTCGGCCGGCGGCCCGTGCGGATCGGCTTCGTGGGTGCCGGCAACTACGCGTCCAGCATGCTGCTGCCGCACCTGGCCAAGGATCCCGGCGTCGACCTCGTGTCGGTCGCGACCACGCGGTCGCTCTCCGCGGTCAACGCGCAGCGCAAGTTCGGGTTCGCCACCGCCTCGACCGATGCGGACACGGTGCTGTCCGACCCGGCCGTCGACCTGGTCTTCGTCGTCACCCGTCACCACTCGCACGCCGACCTCGTCTGCACCGCGCTCGAGCACGGCAAGTCGGTGTTCGTCGAGAAGCCGCTGGCGCTGACGGTCGAGCAGCTGGACCGGGTGCGCGAGACCGTCGCCCGCACCGGCAACGACCGGCTGGTGGTCGGGTTCAACCGCCGGTTCGCCCCGCTGTTCGTGGACCTCCGACGACGCTTCGGCGCGACGACCGGCCCGGTGAGCGCCCGCTACCTGGTCAACGCCGGGCGCCTGGACGCGAGCAGCTGGTACCTCGACAGCGAGCTCGAGGGCAGCCGCTTCCTGGGCGAGGGCGGCCACTTCATCGACACGCTCGTCGCCTGGACGGGCAGCACGCCGACGGAGGTCTGGGCGCGGCAGACCCCCGGTGGGCTCGCGGTCCACGCCGCCATCCGGTTCGCCGATGGGTCGCTGGCCGACATCACCTACGCCACGGACGGGCACGGCAAGTTCCCCAAGGAGACGCTCGACGTCACCGGCTGCGGCCGCAACGCCCGGCTGGACAACTTCACCCGCGCGACCGTGTGGGGCAGCGGCGGCAAGGACGCCAAGCGGGCCCCTCACCGGCCAGGACAAGGGCCAGGCCGAGCAGCTGCGCCGGCTGGTCGCTGCCGTCCGCGACGGCGGGCCGATGCCGATCCCCCTGGACCACCTGCTCGCCACGACCCGCGCCACCATCGCCGTCCAGCAGAGCCTGGTCTCCGGAGGGCCGGTGCCCCTGTGAGCCGCTCCCTGACGTGGTACGCCCGCCGGCTCCGGCAGATGGGTCCCGGCGAGGTGGTCGCGCGCGGACGGGACCAGGCGCGGCAGGCGGCATGGGCGCGGCGCCAGGTGCGGTCCGGGGACCCGGTCGCCGTGCCGAGGCTCGTCGACCCCCCGCACGTTCGAGGCGGTCCTCCCGCCCGGCGCGCGGGACCAGGTGCCCGGACCCGCCGCCGCTGCCCTCGTCGAGGCGGCCGACGCGTTGCTGGCAGGGACCTGGGACGTGCTCGGCACGGTGCGGACGGACCTGGTGTCGCCCGACTGGTTCCGCGACCCGGTCACCGGTCGTCGTTCCCCGTCGAGCCGGTACGCCTTCCGGATCGACCACCGCGACGAGCAGGTGACCGGGAACGTGAAGTCGGTGTGGGAGCTCTCCCGGCACCACCACCTGACCGTCCTGGCGACGGCGTACTGGCTCACCCGGGACGAGCGGTACGCCGAGCGGGTCGACCAGCACCTCCGCTCGTGGTGGGCCGCCAACCCGTTCCTCTCCGGGATCCACTGGACCAGTGGGATCGAGCTGGGGGTCCGGCTGCTGAGCTGGGTCTGGGTGCGGCGGCTGCTGGACGACTGGCCGAAGGCAGCGGACCTCTTCGAGTCCAACGAGCTCGCGCTCGCCCAGCTCCGCTGGCACCAGGAGCACCTGGCCGCCTTCCGCAGCTGCGGGTCGTCGGCCAACAACCACCTGGTCCTCGAGGCGGCCGGCCGGGCGGTCGCCGCCTGCGCGTTCCCGTGGTTCGAGGAGAGCGACAGGTGGCGGCGCGACGCGATCGCCGGGTTCGAGGCGGCGTTGCGGGCCAACACCTTCGCCAGCGGGGTGAACCGGGAGCTCGCCACGGACTACCACCGGTTCGTCGCGGAGACCGCGGTGCTCGTCGGTGCCGAGGCAGCTGCCGCCGGGACCCCGCTCTCGGAGCGGACCTGGGAGCTGGTGGTCGCGGCGTACGACGTCGCCGCGGCCGTCCCCCGACGCGGCGGGCCGTCCGCCCCGTCAGGGGGACGGTGACGAAGGGCGCGCCCTGCTGGTCGACGCCCCGTCCGCGGACCCCTGGGGGCTGCTGCTCGACCTCGGTCGGCACGCCGTGGGCCCGCTGCCGTGGTGGCCGCCGGCCACGGACAGCGTCCTCGGCCCGGCCGTCGGCGCTCTCGCCGGTGCACCGCGCTCCGCGGGCGCCCGTCCCGCGCGACGACCGGCCACCTTCGCCGACGCCGGGATCACGGTGCTGAGGTCGCCGTCCGGCGCCGGCCCGGAGATCTGGTGCCGCTGCGACGGCGGGCCGCACGGGTTCCTCTCGATCGCCGCGCACGGCCACGCCGACGCACTGGCAGTCGAGGTCCGCCACGACGGCGTCGAGGTGCTCGTCGACCCGGGCACGTACTGCTACCACGGCGAGCCCGAGTGGCGCAGCTACTTCCGCTCGACCCGGGCCCACAACACGGTCGAGGTCGACCGGCTGGACCAGTCCGTCGAGGGCGGCCCGTTCCTCTGGCGGACCCGGGCCGCGACCGTGGTCGACCAGGTCGACACGACCGACCCGGACGACCAGCGGTGGGTCGCCCGCCACGACGGGTACGCACGGCTCGAGCACCCGGTCGGTCACGAGCGGAGCGTCCGGCTCGACTCGTCGGCGCGCCGGCTGTCGATCGTCGACCGGCTCTCCAGCACGGGAGCCCACGACGTCGCCCTGCGCTTCCACCTCGGGCCCCTGGTCGACGTACGACTGGACGCCGGCGCCGCCCGGCTGTCCTGGACCGATCCGTCCGGCGACCAACAGGCGACCCTCGAGCTGCCCGGCGATCTGGAGTGGTCGACCCACAGCGGCGAGGTCGACCCGCCGCTGGGCTGGCACTCCCCCGCTTCGGCGAGCGGGTGCCCACCACGACGGTCGTGGGCCGCGGAACGTTCGACCGCACCGCGACCCTGACGTCGGTCCTCCGGTTCGACGGACCGCTGCAGGGGACGGGGGCCGGCCATGGCTGACCAGGCGCTCGACGCTCGCTCGACGATCACCCTGCTGCGCCGCTACCGGCTCGTCGTCCTCGCCATCCTGCTGCTGGGCGCGGCTGCGGGCGTCGCGGTCGCCTACCTGCGGCCGCCGGTCTACACGAGCGTCAGCGTCGTGCTGCTCCCCTCCGGCAAGGACGCGAACGGGCAGCTGGTGGTCCGCGACCCGCTCACCGAGGCACGGATCGCCTCCAGCGACCTCGTGCTCGGCCCCGCCGGCAAGGCGCTCGAGCCGCCGATGACGGCCACCGAGGTGCGGGAGCGGATCCGGATCGACGCCTCGACCAACGACGTCATCACGATCGAGGCCTCGGCGGCGTCTCCGGCGCTCGCCGAGGCCCTCGCGGCGGCCGTGGCCCGGGCCGAGATCCGGTACGTCGCCGACGCGGCCAGCACCGTCGACGACGCCGGCGACCAGGTGCTCGAGCAGCGGCGGCGCACGCTCGAGACCAGCCTGCAGCGGGTGACCGCGGAGATGACCCGCACGAAGGACCGCCGGGACGGCGCCCCGCCGGGTTCGGTGGTCGCCAACGCGGCGATCGCGGCGCTCGCCCAGCTCACGGCGCAGCAGGCCGACCTGCTCCTCCAGCTGGACAAGCTGACGGAGCAGCTGGAGGGAGGGACCACGGACCCCGCGGCGACCGCCACCGAGATCCAGGCCGCGTCGCCCGCGACCCGCCCGAAGGCGGCGGTGCACTACGCGGTCTACGCCGCCGTGGGTGCGGCCGCCGCTCTGCTCCTGGTGCTCATGGCGATGTCGGCGGTCCTGCGCAACGACCGCCGCCTGCGGCTGCGCGACGAGATCGCGGACGCGGTGGGCAGCCCGGTCGTCGCCTCGGTCCACAGCCAGGCGCCCCGTTCGGTCGCCGGGTGGACGACCCTGATGCAGTCCTACGAGGCGTCGACGGTCGACGCCTGGTCGTTGCGCCTCGCGCTCCGCCAGCTCGTCCCCCAGCTCACCGACAGCAAGGCACGCGGTCGGGCCGACGACGGCGACCGGCGCGCGGCGACGATCACGGTCGTGTCGCTCGACCAGGACAACCGGGCGCTCGCGATCGGCCCGCAGCTCGCGTCGTACGCCGCCACCAGCGGGCTGCGGACCCGGCTCGTGGCGGCCCAGCGGCACGAGTCGGCCGCCTCGCTGTGGGCCGCCTGTCACCGTGACCCGGGCCAGGACGAGGTTCGTCCGGGCCTGTCGGTTGCGACCGGCGCCGCCGACGCGACCGACGTCGACCTCACCGTCGTCGTGGTGGTCATCGACCGCCGCAAGCCCGAGGTCACGCCGCAGCCGCACTCCGACGTGACGCTCGTCTGCGTCTCGCCGGGGAAGGCGACCGCGGACGACCTGGCGCGCGTCGCCGTCGAGATCGACGACGCGGGCCACCGCATCGCCGGTGTCGTCGTCGCGGACCCCGACGGTCTGGACCGCACCTCCGGCCGCCTGCTCCAGGCCGACCGGGTCGGGCGCGCTCCGCTGCCCACGCTGCTCACCGGTGGTCCGAGGACCCGGCCCGCCGCCGGCGCGGCCGACCAGGGCGGCGCACCGGACCGGCGACGAGCCCGGGAAGGCCGATGATGCGATCCACGTGGCAGGTGGACGAGCCGGCCGTCGACGAGCCCGCCGGCGCCCCGCCCACTCCCCTGGCGAGCCTCCACTTCCTGACCACGGCGGTGCTCCGCCGCTGGAGGACCTGGGTCGGGCTCGGCGCGGTGGGCCTGCTGCTCGGAGCGTCCGCGGCGCTGATGCTCTCGTCGCCGAGCAAGGCCGAGGTCACGCTGATGCTGGCGCACCCCGCGGGAGCCGACCCCGCCCAGGAGATGGCGACCGACATCAGCCTGTTGCGGACCCGCTCGGTGGCCGGTGACGTCATCGACCGCCTCGGCCTGGAGATGTCGCCCGACGAGCTGCAGGGCGCTGTCACCCTCGAGCAGGTCTCGACGACCGTCCTGGTCGTCACCGTGGCCGCCGGCAGCCCCGAGGCCGCGGCCGAGCTGGCCGACACGCTCGCGACCAGCTTCCTGGACTTCCGCCGGACGCAGATGGAGATGCAGGCGGAGGCGCTCGCCCGCGGCTACGGAGACCGGATCGAGGAGCTCGAGTCCGAGATCGCCGACCTCACGGACCAGTCCGAGGAGGTCGACGAGAACGGCGGCGGGCAGGCCGTGGTGTCCGACCTCCTGACGCGCCGCGCGGAGCTGGCCACGGAGGTCGACGCCCTGCAGCAGACCGTCGAGCAGAGCACGATCGAGACCGCCGCCCTGACCGCCGCCAGCCACGTCCTCGACCCGACGAGCGCGGTGCCGGCCCCGGGCGCCCGGCGGGTCGTCCTCACCGCGATGTCGGGGGCGATCGGCGGCGCGGCCGTCGGCATCGGGATCGTCCTCTTCACCGCGCTGACGTCGGACAAGCTGCGCCGCCGCGAGGACGTCGCCCTGGCCCTCGGCGTACCCGTCCGGTTCACCGCCGGCGGCGGCAGCCGGCTCCGGCTGCCCGGTCGTGCACCGGGAGCATCGCCGGCGCACGAGCAGCTGGGCCGCACGATCGCCGCGGCGTACGCCGACCGGCAGGGCGGCCCGCACCGGCTGGCGGTCGGCGCGACCGGCAACATCGAGGACTGCGAGGCGGTCACCGCTGCCCTGGTCGCGGCGCTGGCCCGGACCGGTGCGTCCGTGTTCGTCGCCGACCTGAGCCCCCGGGGCCGGCTCGCCGCGTCGCTCGGGGAGTCGTTCGCCGACGGGTCGTCGGGCCCGGCGGTGGTGCCGACCGTGACCCGGCCGGAGGAGGGCGTGCTGGCGCGCGGGCCCGGCTCCGTCCGGCGGGACGGCTCGTCCGCGACCGGGCTCGACGCCGAGTGGCGCGCGGCCGACGTCGTGGTGGTGCTGGTCGACATCGATCCCGGCACCGGCATCGACCAGGTGCCGTCGTGGGCGGACCAGGTGGTCCCGGTCGTCACGGCCGGACGGTCGAGCGCCGAGCGGCTGCGCACGACGGTCGAGCTGGTGCGGTCGAGCGGCCTCGACCTCCCGTTCGCCGTGATGGTCGGCGCCGACGGTCTCGACGACAGCTCGGGCCGCCTCGAGGAGGCGGACCAGCCGTCCCCGATCGCCCGCAGGGACGCGCGATGACCGCACCGGTCGCCGGGCGATCAGGAGGGCCATTGAGCGGGGCACCGAGAGGGGCACCGCGGGTGGCGTCGGCCGGGCGGTGGCGGTCGGTCGACACGAGGACGCTCCCGGTCCTCGTGGTCGCGGCGTGGGGTGCGCTGTTCCTCAACGTCCTCTCGTTCGCCGGCAACCCGACGGTCGTCCCGATCCCGGCGCCCGTCGGACAGCTCATCACCCAGGGCGCCCTGCCGGTCGCCCTGGTGCTGGCGCTCGTCGTCAACCGGCGCGGCGTGGTGCGGTCGAGCCTCTTCCTCGTGCTCTACACGATGCTGGCGGTCGTCTCGTTGATGGTCAGCCTGCACAACGAGTTCTTCGCGGGCTCGGTGTTCCGGGCGACGCGACTGCTCGGGTTCGTCGTCGTGCTGTGGCTGCTGACGCCGTGGTTCGGGCGGCGCGACCTGCTCCTGCTCCGGTGCCACCGGATCGTCCTCTGGGCCGTCCTCGGCACCGTGCTGCTCGGGGCGTTGATCTCCCCGGGGTCCGCGTTCGCGTTCGAGGGCCGGCTGTCCGGCGCGATCTGGCCGATCCCGCCCACGCAGGTGGCGCACTACGGCGCCGTCCTGCTGGGGGTGACCGCCCTGCTCTGGATGTGCCGGCTGGTGAGCGGACGTCATGCGCTCGTCACCGTCGGTGTGTGCGGGGCGGTGCTGGCGGCGACACACACCCGCACGGCGCTCACGGCCGTCGTCGTCGGGCTGGTCCTCGCCGGCGCGAGCCTCTTCGTCGGGCACGCGCGGGTCCGTCGCACCTACGCCTGGGGGACCCTCGCCGGCGTCGGCGTCGTGACGCTGTTCGCGTCCCAGATCACCACCTGGGCGACGCGCGGCCAGAGCGCGCAGGACCTCAGCCAGCTCACGGGGCGCACCAAGGTCTGGTCGGCCGTGTTCGGCCTCGACCGGCCCTGGCTCGACACGCTGTTCGGCTCCGGCATGTCCAACCAGTCCTTCGGCGGGCTCCCCATCGACAGCAACTGGGTCGCCTCCTACTACGACCAGGGCTGGTTCGGGATCGCCGTCGAGGTCGCCGCGCTGCTGACACTGCTGGTGCTCGCGATCGCCCACGCGCCCGGCCCGTCCCGCGCCGTCGCGATCTTCCTGATCGTCTACGCGGTCGTCGCCTCCTTCACCGAGACGGGGCTCGGCAGCCCCTCCCCTACCTGCTCGACCTCGCGGTCGCCGCCTCGCTGCTGGCGCCGCCGATCACCCGGAGGTTCCCCGTGAGAGTGATGATCGTGCACGGCCGGTACCGGTCCCAGGCGCCGAGCGGCGAGAACCGGGTCGTCGACCAGGAGGCCGCGCTGCTCGCCTCCGCAGGTCACACCGTCGAGCGCTTCGAGCGGCACAGCGACGACATCGCGTCGTGGTCGGCGGCGCGGCGGGCGGCCCTGGTCGTGACCAGCGTCCGCAGCAGGGAGGTACGACGAGCGCTGGAGGACCGCCTGGCGACGGTCCGGCCCGACGTCGTCCACGTCCACAACACGTTCCCGACGCTCAGCCCGTCGGTGCTGCTGGCCTGCCGCGACCTCGGCGTACCGGTCGTGGCCACGCTGCACAACTACAAGCTCCTGTGCGCCAGCGGCGACTTCTTCCGGGACGGACGGCCCTGTCACGCGTGCGCCGACGGCGCCCTGCTGCCGGCGGTCCGTCACGGCTGCTACCGGGGGGCATCGGCGACGACCGCCCCCGTCAGCCTGGGCCTGGCGGTCAACCGGGGCACCTGGCGGGACCTCGTGTCGGCGTACGTCTTCATCTCCGAGTCCCAGCGGCGGCTGATGTCGGGACTGGACCTGCCGGTCGACCGCACCTTCGTCAAGCACAACTTCGTCGACCCCGCACCGCCCCGGACCGGCCCCACCGACCACGCGGTCGCCTACGTCGGCCGGCTCGACGAGGCGAAGGGCGTCCGGTTCCTGATGGAGGCCTGGGAGCAGTTCGGCCGCGCCCACCCCCGCAGCGGGCTGGTGCTCCGGATCGTCGGCGCCGGGCCCCTCTCGGCGGAGGTCGAGGCGTGGGCGCGGCACCGGCCCTCGGTCGACCTGGTCGGCCAGGTCGCTCCTGAGCAAGCGCGGCGGCTGCTCGGCGGCGCCGCCGCGGTCGTGGTGCCGTCGGCGTGGGAGGAGACGTTCGGCCTCGTGGCGGTCGAGGCGATGGCGGCGGGCGTCCCGCCGATCGCGCCGGCCAGGGGGTCCTTCCCCGAGCTGGTCACGCCGGGGGTCGACGGGGTGCTGTTCCGTCCGGGCGAGGCCGCGAGCCTCGCGGCCTCGTTCGAGCAGCTGGACCGGTCCCCCGGCACCTTCGCCGACCTCGGACGCGCGGGGCTCCGGACGTGGCACCGCCGGTTCCGGCCGGGGGTCGGGCTGGACCGGCTCGAGGAGGTCTACCGGTTCGTGCGGGAGAACCCGCGGCTCCTCCCGGCCGAGGTGGCGGCGCTCCCCAATGCTGGGTACGCCCCTGCCGGAACCACGGCCGGCCGGTCGCGGCGTTCCTAGGGTGATGACCGGTCGAGAAGCCCGGGCGACGTCGGCTCCTCGGGCGTCGGCACGACGACAGGTCGCAACGCGCGGCCGGGCAAGAGGTGGACCACCATGCGGCAACCCAGGCTGAGCATCGGCCTCCCCGTCTACAACGGCGGCGACTACCTGGCCCAGTCGCTCGACGCGCTCCTCGGCCAGACGTTCGAGGACTTCGAGATCGTCGTCTCGAGCAACGCGTCGACCGACGACACCGACGACACCGTCCGCCGCTACGCCGCCGAGGACCGCCGGATCCGGCTGGTCCGGCAGGCGGAGAACATCGGAGCGGCCCGCAACCACGACGTGGTGTTCCGCCACGCGCGGGGCGAGCTGTTCAAGTGGGCGTCGGCCGACGACCTCTACGCGCGGGACCTGCTGGAGCGGTGCGTGGCCGTCCTCGACGAGGAGCCGGACGTGGTGCTGGCGCACTCGTGGACCGCGGCGATCGACGACCGCGGCGAGCTCATCCAGGCGATGGAGTACCCGCTCGCGACGGACTCCCCCGGAGGTCGCCGTCCGGCTGCACAGCATGCTGTTCGGCGGTGACGACGTGCCCGGCGCCATCCGTGCCGACGACTTCTACGGCGTCATCCGCAGCGACGTGCTCCGCACGGTGAAGCCGCACGGGAGCCACCACCACGCCGATCAGACCTTCATGGCCGATCTCGCCCTCCGCGGGCGGTTCCGCCAGGTCCCGGACTGGCTGTACTTCCGGCGGCACCACGGCGGCCGCGCCTTCGTCGCGAACCCGACGGTGCACGCGTGGACGGCCAACCTCGACCCGAGCCGCGCGAACCGCTGGCGCAACCCGAAGCCGCGGCTGTACGCCGAGTTCGTCTGGGCGCACGCCGACAACATCCGGCGCGCGCCGCTGACGGCGGCCGAGCGGCGCGCGTGCTTCCGGGTGCTCGGGTCGTGGATCGCCGACCGGGCGCGCCGCCGGCTTCCCGGTCGCCCGGGTCCCGCCGCCGGCGGGCGCGTGACCATCTCGCCCCCTCGCGCCGCGGGTCCACGCCGTCGTGGCCGGGCAGTAGGCGCCGTGACGCCGACGCGTGTCGACGAGGGCCGACGACCGCCCGCGGGGCAGCGCGCGCCCGCCCGCCGGCTCCGGATCGGGATCCACGGCCGGCTCGGCTCCGGCAACCTCGGCAACGACGGGACGCTGGAGGCGCTGCTCGGCCACCTGCGCACGACGTACGGCGACGCCGACGTCGACCTGCTCTGCTCGGGGCCCGAGGTCGTCACCGCGCGCTACGGACTGCCCGCCCGGCAGATGCACCGGCTGCACGCGGAGCCGGACCGCGCGGGGCGGCGCGCGCCCCTCCCGGTGCGTGCGGCCCGGGTGGCGTGGGCGGCGGTCGCGGACGCGTGGACCACCGCCCGCTGGGTCCGCGGTCACGACGTCGTCGTCGTCCCCGGGATGGGGTCGCTGGAGACGACGCTCCCGGTCAAGCCGTGGCAGCTGCCCGCTGCCCTCTTCTGCCTGAGCCTGGCGGGGCGCGCCGCCGGGGTGCCGGTGGCGCACGTCTCGGTCGGCGCCAGCCGGATGGGGCGCGGCCCGACCCGCTGGCTGCTCGTGCGGGCGTCGCGGCTCGCGGCCTACCGCTCGTTCCGGGACCACTACTCGCGTGCCGAGATGGCCCGGATGGGCGTGCCCGTCGACGACGACGAGGTCTACCCCGACCTGGCCTTCGCCCTGCCACCGGTGCCCGCGACCGGGGCGCCCGCTGGATCGGTCGGGGTCGGCGTCATCGACCTCGCCTCGGGCGACCCCTCCGGTCAGGTCGCGACGGCGTACGAGCAACTGGTCGTCGACCTCGTGCGGTGGCTGGTCGGCCACGGCCGTCCGGTGCGGCTGCTGGTCGGCGACCGGGACGACGAGCCGGTCGCGCGCAGGGGTGGTCGAACGCGTCCGGGCGGCCGAACCCGGCCTCCCGCCGGCGGCGCTCGTCTTCGAGCCGGCCGCGACCCTCGGGGAGCTCGGCCGCCAGGTCGAAGCCGTCGAGACCGTCGTCGCGAGCCGGTTCCACAACGTCCTGTGCGCCGTGAAGGCCGGGAAGCCGACGCTCTCGCTGGGGTACGCCGAGAAGCACCGCGCGCTCATGGCCTCCGTCGGCACCCCCGACTACGCCCTCGACCCGCGCGGGGCGAGCCTCGGCGAGGTCGTCGCGATGCTCGACCGGCTCGACGCCGACCGGGCCCGGGTGGCCGCCACGCTCCGGGAGAGCGCGACCCGGCTGGCCGGCGAGCTCGACCGCCAGTTCGCCGCCCTCGACGCGTTCCTCGCAGCCGCGCCCCGCGCCGTGCGCGGCGCGCGGACGGGCCGGTGACTCGCATGGCCGTGATCCGCGCGCCCCGGTCGATCCTGAGCAGGCTCAGCTGGGGCGTCCTCGACCAGGGCGTCTCCAGCCTGCAGAACTTCGTGCTCGGCATCGTCGTCGCCCGGTCCCTCGGCGTGGTCTCGCTCGGTGCGCTCGGCCTCGCGTTCGTCGCGTACGCGGTCGTGCTCAGCGCCCACCGCGGGCTGTCGACCGACCCGCTGGTCGTGCGGTTCAGCGGCCACGGCGACCGGAGGTGGGCGCGGGGAGCCGTGTCCGCGACGGGGACGGCGGTCGTCGTCGGGACGGTGGCCGGCCTCCTCTGCGCAGCCGTCGGCCTCGTCTCGTGGTCGGTGCTGGACCACCCCGAGGTCGGCGCCGCGATGGTCGCCCTGGGCGTCACGCTGCCCGGTCTGACGCTGCAGGACAGCTGGCGCTACGCGTTCTTCGCCTCCGGCCAGGGCGCCAAGGCGTTCACCAACGACGTGGTGTGGAGCGTCCTGATGGTCGCGGCCCTCCTCGCCCTCGAGATCGTGGGCGTGGCCGGGGTCGGCTGGTGCATGCTCGCGTTCGGCGGCACCGCCTACGTCGCCGCGGTCGTCGGATCGGTCCAGGCCGGGACGGTGCCCGATCCGCGGCAGCTCCGGTCCTGGCTCGCCGACCACGGCGACCTCGGCGTCCGGTTCCTCGCGGAGAACATCGCGCTCGGTGTGGGCGGGCAGGTCCGGCCCACCGTGGTGGCGGCGGCCGACGGCGTACGGGCCGCCGGCGGGGTCCGCGGCGCCGAGATGCTGATGGGCCCGGTGGTGACGATGCTGATGGGCGTCGCGCAGGTCGCGGTGCCCGAGACCGTCCGAGGCTTGGACCGCGGACGCGTCGCGTTCCACCGGCTGTGCGTGGCGCTCAGCGTGGCGCTGGCGGCCGCCGCCGGGTCCTGGGCCGTCGTGGTGCTGGTCGTCTTCCCCCACGGCACCGGGGAGCTTCTGCTCGGGAGCGCGTGGGACGACGCGCACGCCCTGTTCCCGGCGGTGGCCGTCAGCGCGACCGCCGGCTGCCTCCACGTCGGCCCCTCCGCGGGGCTGCGGGCCCTGGGCCGCGCCGACCGCACCCTGAGGTGCCAGCTCGTCTCGACCGCGCTCCTCCTCGCGCTCGCGGTCCTCGGCGCGGTGCTGGCCGGCGCGCACGGAGCGGTCTGGGGCATGGCCGCCGCGTCGGTGCTGGCCGCCGCGGTCTGGTGGTCGGCCCTGCTGCGGGCGGAGGCGGGTCGCTTCGGCACGGCCGTCACCGGCGACCGGTCTCCCGCCACTCACCGAGCGGCCGAGCGCAGCCTCGTCGGCCCGGCGCCGGTGGGCGGCGACCACCGAGGCGGCACCGATGCCTGACCCGTCCAGCCTGTCCAGCCCGTCCAGCCCGTCGGCCGTCCCGAGCGCTGCCCGCGACCGGGGACCCGCGGTGCGGCAGGTCGTGGTCGCGTCGCTGATGCGGGAGACCGGTGGGACCGGCGTGCAGAGCCACGTCTCCACGCTGCTCGCGCAGCTGCAGCCCGAACCGCCCGCCGACCCGCACTCCCACTCCGCGGTCACCCTGGTCACCCCGTTCTCGAGCAGGTCCCCGCTGCTGGGGCCGGTCTTCGCCGGCCGCTTCCTCGTGCGGCCGGTGACCCGGGCCGGTGCGGTGTGGTGGTACCGCCACTGGCACGCCGAGTTCCTAGCCGCCCCGCTGCGCTCGGCACTGCAGGCCCGGCCGGGTGCCGTCGTCTACGCCCAGTGCCCGGTGTCGGCGGCGGTCGCGCTGCGGGTCCGGCGACCGGGGCAGCCGGTCGTCCTGGCCGCGCACTTCAACGTCTCCCAGGCCGACGAGTGGGCCGACAAGGGCGAGATCCGCCGGGGAGGCCGCTGCTTCCGGGCCATCCGGGCGCTCGAGGACGAGGTCGTCCCGCGTCTCGACGGCATCGTGTACGTGTCGGACTTCGCCCGGCGCACGGTCGAGCAGCGGATCCCCGCCGCCCGGCAGGTCGACGCCGTCGTCGTGCCCAACCCGGTCGTCGTACCTCCGGAGCCGCCCGGCCGCCGGGCCACCCGCCGGGGCGACCTGGTCACGGTGGGCTCGCTGGAGCCCCGCAAGAACCAGGGCTACCTGCTCGACGTCCTGCACCAGCTGGCCCGCCGCGGCACCCGGCCGAGCCTCACCGTCGTCGGCGAGGGTCCCGACCGGGCCGCCCTGGTGCGCCGGGCCCGGGACCTCGAGTTGTCCGACCAGGTCCGGTTCCTCGGGCACACGGACGACGTCCCGCGGGTCCTCGCCGAGCACCGGGTCTACTGCCACGCGGCGCGGATGGAGAGCTTCGGCATCGCGGTGGCGGAGGCGATGGCAGCCGGACTGCCGGTGGTCGCCGCGCCGGTCGGTGGCCTCGCCGAGCTCGTCGAGCCCGGTCGTACCGGGGAGCTCTGGCCGCTCGACGACCCGGCGGCCGCGGCCGACGTGCTCGAGCGGGTCCTCGCCCGCGCGCAGGTCGCCGGCCCGGAGGGGCGCGATGGGCGACGCCGGCTGGGAGGCCGCCCGCGCCAGGTTCGCCGCACCCGCCGTGTGCGCCCGGATCCACGAGTTTCTCCTAGATCGCCCGAGCACGTTCGAGTCGGCCGGTGCGGACCGGCCAGGAGGGCAGTAGCCGTGCGCCACCCCACGAGTCACCCCCACGAGTCCCCGCGCCGCACCGTCGGCGCGATGCTGGTCACCGGCCTGACGGTCGCCGTCCTCGGCGCGACCGCCTGCCTGGCGCCGGACGGCGGCGTGGTCGACCAGGCCGACGGCGTGTCCGCCGAGCCGGCGACCGCGCCGGTGGACGTGCCCAACCGCGGCGTGCGCCCCGACCGGAGGTGCGGCACCGCCGAGCTCAGGGGCCCGCGCCGGCCACCGAGCGGCGCCCGCCGGGTCCGTCCGACCCAGGACGTCGCGCGCCTGGCCCAGACGGCACCCCCGGGCACCACGTTCTGGCTCGCCCCCGGCGTGCACCGGTTCGACGGCGGCGAGTTCAGCCAGATCATCCCCAAGCGGAACCAGACGTTCATCGGGGCGCCCGGCGCGGTCATCGACGGTCAGCGGCACCACCGGTACGCCTTCGGCGGACAGGCGCCGGACGTGACGATCGCCTACCTGACGATCCGCCGCTTCGGTGCCCGGCGCGGCAACCACAACGAGGGCGTCGTCAACCACGACGCGGCCCCCGGGTGGGCGGTCCGCAACAGCACGATCGTCGCCAACGCCGGCGCCGGCGTCATGCTGGGCTCGCGCAACCGGCTCCTCGGCAACTGCCTGAAGAACAACGGGCAGTACGGGTTCAGCGCCTACCACCCCGACGGGGTGCGCCGGGTGACGGTGCGGCGCAACGAGATCGTGGGCAACAACACCGACGACTGGGAGAACCGGTACCCGGGGTGCGGCTGCACGGGCGGCGGGAAGTTCTGGGCGACCTCGGAGGGCCGGGTGGTCCGCAACTGGGTCCACCACAACCGCGGCGTCGGCCTGTGGGCCGACACCAACAACACCGGCTTCCTGTTCGAGGCCAACGTGATCGACCGCAACGACGCCAAGGGGATCATCTACGAGACGAGCTACAACGCGCGGTTCGTGGCCAACACCTTCTCCCGCAACGGGTGGGTCGACGGCCCCGACGACCCCGGCTTCCCGACGCCGGCGCTCTACATCTCCGAGTCGGGCGGGGACAGCCGCGTGCGCGGCTCCTACCGCGGCGAGCTGTCGGTCCTCCGCAACAGGTTCGTCAACAACTGGTCGGCCGTCGTCGGCTGGGGAGAACGCCGACCGGTTCGCCGGCTCGCCGGCCAACACGAGCACGGAGAGCTCGACCCTCGTGAACCCGTCGGTCGCCACCGTCGAGGCCTGCAGCGACCCCGACCTCATCGGCCGCGCGCCCTACATCGACGACTGCCGGTGGAAGACCCAGCACCTACGGGTCAGGGGGAACCTGTTCCGGCACGACCCGTCCGTGATCGGCCGTGCCTGCACGGTCTCCAGCGGCTGCGGCTTCGTCGGGCTGTTCTCCAACTGGGGCACGTACCCGCCGTGGTCGCCGTACCAGGGCCAGACCGTGGAGCGCGCGATCACCTTCGACCAGGACAACCGCTGGTCGAGGAACCGCTACGTCGGCCGGTGGTCGTTCATGGTGCTCGAGCAGGGCAACCGCGTCGGGTGGGCCCAGTGGCGGTCCTCCCCCTACCGGCAGGACGCCGGGTCGGTGCGGTCCCGCTGATCCTCCCGCCGGTCGCCGACCGCCGCGGTGCCGGCCACGACGACCACGCCCAGCAGCGCGCCGCCCACGATGTCGCTCAGCCAGTGCGTCGCCTGCAGCATGAGCGCCACCGCCATCACCACCACGACGACGCCGGTGCCGAGCCATGTCCACCAGCGGGGGCGCGCCAGGGTCAGGCAGCCGAGCACGACCAGCAGGACCGCGACGTGCCCGGACGGGTAGCTCCCGCCGGTGTCCATGCCGTGCGTGTCGGGGCGGTCGAGGACCTGCTTGGTGACCCAGGTCGTCACGGCGGTCACCAGGACCGCGGCGCCCAGCACGACGAGGGGCCGCACCGTCCTCGACCGCAGCGACGTCCACCCGACCAGGAGCGCCGCCCCGGCGACCACGTGGAGCGGCTTGAGCCCGTCGATGACCTCGCCCGCGCGGTGCTGCGGGGGTGCTCCACATGTCGTCGGGGCGGAAGAGCTCCTTCGCGGCGTCATCGGCGCCCTGGACGGCGTCGGTCGCCACCAGGACCGTGAGCCCGAGCAGGAGCAGCGACGCGACCACCACCACCTGCAGCAGGCGTGCCCGGCGCCGCGGCGCAGCGGGCGCGGGCCGCCGGCCGCTCACCCGACGGTCGCGTCGACCATCCGGAGCCGGTCGTCGATGCGGCCGGCCGAGCGCAGCTCCTCGATCCGGCGCAGCCGGACGAACCTGGGACCCTCGAAGTCGGCCCGCGCCAGGCCGTGGCGGTTCATGTCCGTCGCGAGCTCCTGGATGCCGCGGGACACCGTCCACCAGGGCCGGAAACCGGGCAGCAGGGGTGGAGATCTTGGTGAAGTCGACCTTGTAGTCGCGCTTGTCGGCGGAGGCGCCCTCCGCGAACGTCACCGGCGCCGAGAAGAACTCGGAGACGGCGAGCGCGATGTCCCTGACCTGCACGACGTCGGCGTCGCGGCCCACGTTGAAGGCCTGGTCGTGGACGACGTCGCGCGGAGCCTCCAGGACCGCCAGGAAGGCGCGGGCGATGTCCTCCACGTGCACCAGCGGGCGCCAGGGCGTGCCGTCGCTCTGGAGGCGCACCTCGCCCGCGGTGAACGCGGTGCCGCTGAGGTTGTTGACGACGATGTCGGCCCGGAGCCGGGGCGAGGACCCGTAGGCGGTCGCGTTGCGCAGGTAGGACGGGCTGAACGTGTCGTCGGCGAGCGCGGAGATCCCCCGCTCCGCGATGACCTTGCTCTCGCCGTAGGGCGTGACCGGGTTGAAGGCACCCTCCTCGTCGACGGGCGCCTCGCCCGCCGCCCCGTAGAGCGAGCAGGAGGAGGAGAACAGGAACCGGCCGACGCCGGCCGCCTTCGCCGTCCGGGCCATGTGCACGGCGCCGTCGGCGTTCACCGAGTACGTCGCCGCCGGGTTGAGGTGGCCGACCGGGTCGTTCGAGATGGCGGCGAGGTGGACGACGGCGTCGAAGCCCGCGAGGTCGGCCGGCGTGACGTCGCGGATGTCCCCCGTCCGCGACTCGTGGTCGGGCGTGTACGTGCCGAAGTCGCAGCCGTCGTACCAGCCGGCGTCGAGGCCGACGACGTCGTGGCCGGCCTCCTGGAAGAAGGGGGACGAGCACGGCGCCGATGTAGCCGCGGTCGCCGTTGACGAGGACCCGCACTTCTCCACCTCCACGGTAGGGATCGAGGCGGGCGGTCGCCCGGCCAGGGCCGAACCTCGCACGCACCCCTCGGTGCCTGCGGCCGGTCGCCCGGTGCATCCCCAGTTTCCGGTACGCCGTCCCCGTGCGGCCGTCGCCGCCCTCCGGTGGGCCGCTACCCACTTCTGGTGACCGTGCTCCGAATCCTCCTGCCGGCGCCGACCGGCCCGCGGAGGGTGGTGGACCGAGGCCCGGCGTCGTCGGCGCCGCGAAAGGGGATCCAGCGTGACTGCACCGAACTGCCGCCTGTGCTCGGCGGAGCTGACCGAGACGTTCGTCGACCTGGGGATGTCGCCGCCGTGCGAGAGCTACCTCACCGCCGAGCAGCTCGACCGGGGCGAGACGTTCTACCCGCTCCACGTGCGGGTCTGCTCGGAGTGCCTGCTCGTCCAGCTGCCCGCCTACATCCCGGCCGAGGAGATCTTCAGCGACTACGCGTACTTCTCGTCGTACTCGGACTCCTGGGTGCGGCACGCGGAGCGGTTCGTCGAGCACGCGATCGACCGCCTCGGCCTCGGCGACGACTCGTTCGTGGTCGAGGTCGCCAGCAACGACGGCTACCTGCTGCAGCACAGCGTCGCCCGCGGGATCCGGTCGCTGGGCATCGAGCCGGCCGCCAACATCGCCGAGGTCGCCGTCGCGAACGGGGTGCCGACCGAGGTGATGTTCCTCGGCGAGGAGACCGGACGCAAGGTGGCCGACATCCACGGCAGGGCCGACCTGGTGGCCGCCAACAACGTCTTCGCCCACGTGCCCGACATCGTCGACTTCAGCAAGGGGCTGCGCGAGCTGGTCGCGGACGACGGCCACGTGAGCATCGAGATCCCGCACCTGCTCCGCCTCATCGACGGCAACGAGTACGACACGATCTACCACGAGCACTACTCGTACCTGTCGCTCCTGACCACCCAACGCGTCCTCGCGACCGCCGGTCTCCAGCGTCGTCGACGTCGAGGAGCTGCCGACCCACGGCGGGTCGCTGCGCACGTGGTCCACGCCGACGGCGAACGCCGGGGCTCCGAGCGCGGCCGTGGCCAAGGTGCTCGAGGACGAGCGGTCGGCGGGACTGCACGACCTGGAGGGGCACGCGGGCTTCGCAGAGCAGGTCGGCCGGGTCCGCGACGACTTCGTCGGGTTCCTCCTCGACTGCCGCCGCGCCGGCAAGAAGGTCGCGTCGTACGGCGCGCCCGGCAAGGGCAACACGCTCCTGAACCACTGCGGCGTGCGGTCCGACCTGATCTCCTTCGCGGTCGACAGGAGCCCGCACAAGCAGGGCCTGTTCCTGCCGGGGACCCACATCCCGATCAGCCCGGTCGAGCGGCTGGCCGAGGAGAAGCCGGACGTGATCGTGATCATGCCCTGGAACCTGCGCGCCGAGATCACGGCGCAGCTCGAGTACGTGCGCGAGTGGGGCGCACAGCTGGTCGTGGCGCTGCCGCGGCTGGAGATCTTCTAGACCCTCAGTGGACGGACGAGGACGGAGTACGCGATGAAGGTGGTCCTGTTCTGCGGAGGACTGGGAATGCGCATGCGCGCCGACAACCAGTCGCTCCCCAAGCCGATGATGCCGATCGGCAGTCGGCCGGTCCTGTGGCACGTGATGCGCTACTACGCGCACTTCGGCCACACGGAGTTCATCCTGTGCCTCGGGTACGGCGCGCAAGCGGTCAAGGACTACTTCCTGGACTACCGCGAGACCGCGTCCAACGACTTCGTGATCACGAAGGGCGGCCGGCACGTCGAGATGCTCAGCACCGACATCAGCGAGTGGTCCATCAGCTTCATCGACACGGGCATGGACACCGCGATCGGTGAGCGGCTCCGTCGCGTGCGCCCCTACCTCGAGGGTGACGAGATGTTCCTCGCCAACTACGGCGACGTCCTGACCGACGCTCCGATGAACGACCTGATCGACGAGTTCGCCGACACCGACAACGTCGCCCAGTTCCTCGCGGTGAAGCCGCAGGACTCCTTCCACGTCGTCGACTTCGACGACGCCGGCCAGGTCTCGGGCCTCACGCCGGTGGCGGACATGTCCATGTGCATCAACGGCGGCTACTTCGCGCTCCGGCAGGGGATCTTCGACTACCTCAACGAGGGCGACGACCTGGTGATGAACGGGTGCGTCCGTGCGGCCCGCGACGGCAAGGTGCGCGCGGTGAGGTACGCCGGCTTCTGGGCGCCCATGGACACGCTGAAGGAGCGGACGGTCCTCGAGGACAGCTACAAGCGCGGCGTCAGCCCGTGGACGCTGTGGCGGGATGGCTCCAGCGGCCACCGGCGCATCGAGCCGGTCGCCGACGGGGTGCCGGCGTACGCATGAGCGCTCCCGTCGTCCGCACCTCGCCGCCGTGCCAGGAAGGAACCCGACCGTGAGAGGCCTGACCATCCCCTCCGGGCCCCTGGAGGTCCTCTGCCTCGGGGCCCACCCCGACGACATCGAGATCGGGTGCGGCGCGACGTTGCTCGGGCTCGCGGAGCGTCCGTCGACGCGCTTCACGGCGCTGGTGCTGACCGGCGGCGGCGAGCGCGAGCTCGAGTCGCGGGCCGCGCTCGAGCAGTTCGCGCCCGGGATCGAGACGCACTTCGCCCACCTGCCCGACGGCAGGCTCCCCGCGCACTGGCAGGGCGCCAAGGACGCGCTGGAGAGCCTGGCCCGGGCGTGCCGGCCCGGCCTGGTGCTGGCACCGCGCACCGACGACGCGCACCAGGACCACCGCCTGGTCGGCACCCTCGCCGGCACGGTCTGGCGCGACGCGCTGATCCTCCACTACGAGATCCCGAAGTGGGACGGCGACCTCGCCTCCCCCAGGTCTACGCGCGCGCCTCCGACGAGCGGGCGCGCCGCAAGGTCGAGCTGCTCAACAAGTACTTCCCCAGCCAGCTGGACCGCGACTGGTGGGACGACGAGATGTTCCTCGGCCTGATGCGGATCCGGGGCATGGAGTCGCGCAACCGCTACGCCGAGGCGTTCTACTGCACCAAGATGTCGGTCGACCTCCCGGAGGCGGCGACGTGATCGAGGTCGACGCCGCGCCCGCGCCGGTCACCTTCGGTCGGTCGGTGGTCGCCCAGGACCGGCTGCACGACCTCGTGCCCGGCGGGGCGCACACCTACGCACGCGGCTCCGACCAGTACCCGGAGGGGATGGCGCCGGTGCTCGTGCGCGGGCGCGGCGCCCGGGTGGTCGACGTCGACGGCAACGAGCTCGTCGAGTACGGCATGGGGCTGCGCTCGGTCACGCTCGGGCACGGGTACGAGCCGGTCGTGCGGGCCGTCTCGGCGGCGATCGCCGACGGTGTCAGCTTCTCGCGGCCCACGGTGCTGGAGCTGGAGGCGGCGGAGGCGCTCGTCGAGCAGGTGCCGGGCGCCGAGATGGTGAAGTTCGCGAAGAACGGGTCGGACGCGACGACCGCAGCGGTGCGGCTCGCGCGCGCCGCGACCGGCCGGCGACACGTCGCGGTGTGCCGCAGCCAGCCGTTCTTCTCCACCGACGACTGGTTCATCGGCACCACGCCGATGTCGGCCGGCACCCTCGACGAGGAGCGGCGGCTCACGCTGGGCTTCGACTACAACGACCTCGGCTCCCTCGAGCGGCTCCTCGCCGACCACCCCGGTGACGTCGCCTGCGTGTTCCTCGAGGCGGCGACCGCGCTGTGCGAGCCGGCACCCGGGTTCCTCGAGGGCCTGCGGGCCCTGGCCGACCGCGACGGGTTCGTCCTGGTGTTCGACGAGATGATCACCGGCATGCGGTGGTCGGCCGCGGGCGCCCAGGGCACCTACGGCGTCCTCCCGGACCTCTCGACCTGGGGGAAGGCCCTCGGCAACGGCTTCCCGATCTCGGCGCTCGCCGGCCGTCGCGACCTGCTCGAGCTCGGCGGCTTGCGCACCGACGCCGACCGCGTCTTCCTGCTGTCGACGACCCACGGCGCGGAGACCGGCGGCCTGGCGGCGTACCTCGCCGTCGCGCGGGTCTACCGCGAGCAGGACGTCGTCGGCGTCATGGAGCGGCAGGGCGCGCGACTGCGGGAGGCCGTGGCCGCCGAGGTCGCCGCGGCCGGGCTGTCCGCGCACGTCGAGGTGCTCGGGCGCCCGTCGTGCCTGGTCTTCACGACCCGGGACCACCACGGCCGGCCCTCCCAGGAGTACCGGACGCTGTTCCTCCAGGAGCTGCTCCGCCACGGGGTGCTCGGGCAGTCGTTCGTGATCTCCGCGGCCCACACCGACGCCGACCTCGATCGCACGGTCGAGGCGGTGCGCCGGGCGCTCCCGGTCTACGCACGGGCGGTCGAGCAGGGATCCACGCAGGGGCTGCTCCACGGCCGCCCGGTGGCGCCGGCGCTGCGGGCCCGGGCCCACCCGCGTCGGCTCCGGACGCCCGTCGCGGACGGGGAGCACGGGTGACCGGGCGGGGCCAGCACCCGTCCGCGCGGGCCCGGATGCGCGGCCTGATGACGCGGGCGTACCCGATCTGCCGCAGCATCACCGGCGACGGCGTACGACGCACCCTCGACCTGGTCGAGGAGGCCTTGCCGCCGGGAGCGGCCCTCGAGCGCACCGCCGTCCCGTCCGGGACGGACGTGTTCGACTGGACCGTCGGCGAGGAGTGGAACGTCCGCGGCGCCTGGATCGACGGCCCGGACGGCGAGCGGGTCGTCGACCTCGCCGACCACACCCTGCACCTGGTGAGCTACAGCACCCCGGTGCGCGCCCGCCTCTCGCTGGAGGAGCTGCTCCCCCACCTGCACAGCCTGCCGGAGCACCCCGCGTGGATCCCGTACCGGACGACGTACTACCACCGCGACTGGGGGTTCTGCCTCCCGCACCGCGTGCTCGAGCAGCTCCGGCCCGGGCACTACGACGTCACCGTCGACACCACGCTGGCGCCCGGGGAGCTGGTCTACGGCGAGGTGCTGCTGCGCGGCGAGTCCGCCGACGAGGTGCTCGTCAGCTGCCACCTCTGCCACCCCTCGATGGCCAACGACAACCTCACCGGTCTCGCCGTGGCGACCGAGCTGGTCCGGCACCTGGCGGCGCTGCCGCGGAGACGGCTCTCGTACCGGTTCCTGTTCGCCCCCGGCACCATCGGCTCGCTGGCCTGGCTCAGCCGCAACCCCGGGGTGGTCCCCCGGATCCGGCACGGGCTCGTCATCACCGGCCTCGGCGGCGGGGGCCCGCTCGTCTACAAGCAGACCCGGCACGGCGACCGGCCGGTCGACGACGCCGCCGCCCACGTCGTGGGCCACCGCGGCGGCGAGGTGCGGGCGTACACGCCCTACGGCTACGACGAGCGGCAGTTCAACGCCGTCGGGTTCGACCTCCCGGTGGGCCGGCTCACCCGCACGCCCCACGGCGAGTACGCCGAGTACCACACCTCGGCGGACGACCTCGACTTCGTGACCGACGACGAGCTCGAGGAGTCGCTGACCGCGCTGACCGAGATCCTCGACGTCCTGGAGCGCGACGAGGTCGTGACCAACCTCAGCCCCTACGGCGAGCCCCAGCTCGGCAAGCGCGGCCTCTACCCGACGATGGGCGGGAAGACCGCGTCCGACGCCGTGATGGCGATGCTGTGGACGCTGGCCTACGCCGACGGCACGGCGAGCCTGCTGGAGATCGCCGACCGGGCCGGCCTGCCGTTCGCCGCGATCCGGTCCGCTGCCGACGCGCTGCTCGGCGCGGGGCTGCTCGCCGCGGACGACGACTGCTCGCCCGCCCTCACCTCCGCCGGCTGACGACGCTGAAGCGGTCGACCTTGAACCGGGCGGCGCGGCCGCCGGTCGACACGATCTCGAACCCGAAGCCGATCTGGCCGAGCGTGACGTCGCGGTCGAGGCGACCGGTCGAGATCAGCCAGCCGAGCATCCGGCGGATCCGGATCGTGCCCTGGTCGAGCCTGCGCTTCGGCACGAAGGCGATGTAGCCGTTGTCGGAGGTGGCCCAGACCGTCCACCGGTACTTGCCGAGCTTGACCGAACGCCGGACCACCGACCCGGCGGGGACCTGCTTGCGGTTGTGCGTCCAGATCATGACCTCGTGGTCGCCGGGAACGCCGTCGAGCCAGATGTCGTAGGCGGCGTTGTAGATCCCGACCTTGGGCGTGCGCGCCTGCCACCGGCTGTAGATCGTGCGGAACCGGGTCACCCGCGGCTCGTGACCGGTGCTCCAAGTGGTAGTCGCGGTGCACGTTCGGATAGCTCTTGACCGCACCGTCGCCCCTCCGGTTGTCGGCGGTCGCCGTCACGTACCAGTTCGACGGCGAGCAGGCCACGAGGCGCTGCCGGATGTCGTAGCCGGACGCGTTCCACATGTTGTTGTGGACGATCAGCCGGCCCGGGATCCACATCCCGTTGGGGTCGGTGGTCGTGTACCGCGGGTCCCGGCACGGCGCGGCCGACGCCGGGGGCGCGGCGAGGAGCGCGGTCAGCGGGCTCGCGACGGCGAGGACGAGCAGGACGACGAGTGACTTCTTCACGGGCTCTCCCCGGTCAGGCGCGTGGTCGCCGCGATTATGTGCACGCGGTTCTCCGGATGGGAAGTCGACGGCGGCGGTCCTGACCAGTTCTGGGTATCCGGTGCCGCTTCTCCACCCGCGGACGGCCCCGGCGGCGGAAACCTGCTCCCCATGACCACCCCGTCGCTGACCTCGCCCGTCGGCAACGACGCGCTCGCGGTGCGCCGCAGGCCGCGGGCCGCGCGGGCGAGCCGCGCTCCGCGGCGCCGGCTGACCCTCCGGTGGCTGCGCCCGTTGGCACCCCTCGTCGCCGTCGGCCTCGGGCTGGTGGTGCTGCAGGCGTGGACCGGCGGGGTCGACCCGGGGGCGGCCGCGCTGGTCGCCGGCTCCTGGCTCCTCCTCCACCTCGCCTGCTGCTCCGGGTGCCGTCCGACAGCGGTCGTCGACGCGAGCCGCGGCGTCCGGGCCGCCCTCCGGGCGGGCGCGCTGTTCGGGCTCGGGTGCTGGGTCCTGGACGCCGTCGTCGGCCTCGGGGCGCCGCCCCGCGCCCTGCTCGCCCTCACCGCCACCCTGGCGGCGAACTCGGCGCTCGGTGCGGTCGCGACCGCGGCAGTACGCCGGCGGCCGGTCCGCCTGGTCGTCGCGGGCGCCGGGCCCGCCGTGTCCGCCGCGATCGGCGAGCTCGAGCGCGCCGGCGGCGCACCCACGACCGTGGTCGGCACCCACCTGCTGGACGAGCACCCGCTGGCCGCCCTCCCCGCCACGGCAGCGCTGCACGACGCCGACGGCGTGCTCGTGCTGCCCGGGCCGGGGGCAGGCCCCCGCGACCTGCAGCGGCTCGGGTGGCAGCTCGCACCGACGCGGGTCGACCTCTACGTCGACACCGCGCTGCGCGGTGTCGCGCCCTCCCGCACGGCCCTCACCCGCGCCGGGCGGATGCGGATGGTGCGGGTGGGCAGCGTGCCGTCCCGGAGCGCCGCGCGGGTGGCCAAGGACGCCGCGGACCGGCTGGTGGCCGCCCTCGCGCTCCTGGCCCTGCTGCCGCTGCTGGCCGCCCTGATGCTCGCCGTCCGCCGGGACTCCCCCGGGCCGGCGCTCTACCGCCAGGTGCGGATCGGCAGGGACGGGCGCCCGTTCACGATGCTCAAGCTGCGCACGATGCGGACCGCCGCCGAAGAGGAGGTCGACGACCTCGCCGAGCGCAACGAGGGAGCCGGGCTCCTGTTCAAGATCCGCGCCGACCCGCGCGTCACCCGGCTCGGCGGCGTCCTCCGCCGCTACTCGCTGGACGAGCTGCCCCAGCTGGTCAACATCGTCCGCGGCGAGATGTCCCTCGTCGGCCCGCGGCCGGCGCTGCCGCAGGAGGTCGCGCAGTACGACGCCGACGCGCTGCGCCGGCTCGCCGTCAAGCCCGGCCTCACCGGGCTGTGGCAGGTCTCCGGGCGCTCCGACCTCGACTGGGACGAGTCCGTGCAGCTCGACCTGGCCTACGTCGACAACTGGTCGCCGGCGCTGGACCTCCGGATCGTGCTGCGCACGTTCGGGGCGGTGCTGTCGCACCGGGGCGCGTACTGACCGGGTGCCCCCGCAGCGGGACCGACGAAGCCGGTCAGGCGCCGAAGCGGCGCTCGCGCAGCGCGTAGGCCCGGATCGCCCGCAGGAAGTCGACCCGGCGGAAGTCGGGCCAGTAGGCCTCGCAGAAGTAGAACTCCGACTTCGCGCTCTGCCACAGCAGGAAGCCGCCGAGCCGCTGCTCGCCCGAGGTCCGGATCACCAGGTCGGGGTCGGGCTGGCCCTTGGTGTAGAGGTGCTCCTCGATGTGCTCGAGGTCGACGATGTGGGCCAGGTCCTCCAACGACGTGCCCTTGCCGGCGTGCTCCATCAGCAGCGACCGCACGGCGTCGGTGATCTCCCGCCGGCCGCCGTACGCCACGGCGACGTTGACGATCATCCCGTCGACGTCGGCCGTCGCCTCCGCCGCCGACTTGAGCCGCTTCGCGGTCGCGTCGGGCAGCAGGTCGAGCGCCCCCACCGGGTTGAGCCGCCACCGCCCCTGGTCGGCCAGGCTGTCGACCGCCTCGGCGATGATCTCGAGCAGCGGCTCGAGCTCGGCGGGCGGCCGGTTAAGGTTGTCGGTCGACAGCAGCCACAGCGTGACCACCTCGATGCCGATCTCCTCGCACCAGGTCAGCAGCGGCTCGATGTTGGCCGCGCCGGCCCGGTGGCCGTGCGCGGTGTCGCGGCCGACCGCCTTGGCCCACCGCCGGTTGCCGTCGAGCATGACCCCGACGTGCTTGGGCAGGTTGTCGGGCATGCGGCGCAGGACCCGGGCCTCGTACGCCGGGTAGAGGACCCGCCGCACGCCGCGCTTCCAGTCGACCACCCGCCAAGCCTAGCCGCGCGACCCGCTCCCCGAGACGCTTCCGGGGTGCTGGGCCGGGCTGACACCATGGGCCCCGCGCGACGACGCACCGACCGCAGAGAGAGGTACCACCGATGACCGCCGCAGCCTGGCACCCCGACCCCACCGGCCGACACGAGCTCCGCTTCTGGGACGGCACCCAGTGGACCGAGCACGTCTCCGACGGCGGGGTGCAGTCGGTCGCGCCGCTCGCGCCCCCGGAGGAGCCCGGCGCCCACGCCGGCACGCACGCGGCCGAGGCGCACGACGACCGCCCCGCAGCCGAGCAGCCGGCCGACCACGGCGACGCGTGGGTGGGCGAGACCCGGGTGGTCGGCGACCAGCCGGCGCAGGACGCGGAGCAGCCGGCGTTCGAGCAGGCACCCCCGGCCGCCGCGCCCGTGGCGCAGCCGGTGGGCGCGCCGTACGGCGGGGGCGGACCGTACGTCGGGGGCGGCGGAGCGCCCGCCGGCCCCGGCGGCATCTCCGGCGACCTCATCGACGGCCGGTTCTCGGAGAAGGAGACCGGCCCCGGCCCGTCGCTGCAGAACAACAAGCTGCTGCGGGTGCGGATGACCGGGCCGTTCATGGCCCGCCAAGGCGCGATGGTCGCCTACCAGGGCCAGGTGTCCTTCGCCTACCAGGGCTCGGGCGGCGCCGCGAAGTTCTTCAAGAAGGCGCTCACGGGCGAGGGGCTGCCGCTCATGCGGGTCGAGGGGCAGGGCGACGTGTTCCTCGCCGAGGGCGCGCGGCACGTCCACGTGCTCCACCTCAACGGCAGCGGCATCTCGGTCAACGGCGCCAACGTGCTCGCGTTCTCCGACGGTCTCGACTGGAACATCGAGCGGGTCAAGGGCGGCAGCATCGCCGCGGGCGGCCTGTTCAACACCACCCTCCGCGGCACCGGCTGGGTGGCGATCACGACCGACGGCGAGCCGGTCGTGCTCGACGCGGCGGAGGCCCCGACCTTCGCCGACATGCAGGCGATCGTGGCCTGGTCGATCGACCTGCAGACCTCGATCACCTCCTCGTTCACCGCGGGCGCGCTCATCGGCCGCGGCTCGGGCGAGGCGTTCCAGGTGGCGTTCGGCGGTCACGGGTTCGTGATCGTGCAGCCCTCGGAGGGCGCCGTCGTCCCGCCCCACAACCACTGACGCCGGCCCCGGCCCGGCGCGGCGACCGGTCGCCGTACCGTGGCCGGGATCACCGTCCCGAGCGCGGCCGGGGCGCTGGGGACGCCGGATAGCCTTGGCGGCATGTCCCAGGCCTTCAACAACGCGAACTCCCGGGTCCGCGCGGGCCTGGACCACCTCGGCGACCAGATCAGCGAGACCATCGCGGACGTCAAGCCCCGGCTCCGCGGGTGGCTGCACCTCGCGTCGACGCCGGTGATCCTGGCCGCGGGGATCGTCCTCGTCGCGATGTCGCCGACCGCCACGACCCGCATCGGGTCGGCGCTCTACGCCGGCACCGCGGCGCTGCTGTTCGGCGTCTCGGCGATCTACCACCGGGGCACGTGGTCACCGCGGGTGTGGACGATCCTCAACCGGTTCGACCACTCCAACATCTTCCTGATGATCGCGGGCTCCTACACGCCGTTCAGCCTGATCCTGCTCGACGGCCTCGACCGGGTGCTGCTCCCTGACGGTGGTGTGGACCGGCGCCCTCCTCGGCGTCGCGTTCAAGCTGTTCTGGCCCTCCGCGCCGCGCTGGCTGTCCGCGCCGATCTACATCGCGCTCGGCTGGGCGGCGATCTTCTTCATCCCGCACTTCTTCGACGGCGCCCTCGCCCTCGGCGTCGGCATCGGCGTCGCGGTGTTCGTGCTGATCGTCGTCGGCGGCGCCCTCTACACCGTCGGCGGCGTCGTCTACGGCCTCCAGCGCCCCGACCCGTGGCCGCGGTACTTCGGCTTCCACGAGGTGTTCCACGCCTTCACGATCCTCGCGTTCGTCGCCCACTACGTCGGCGTCTCGCTGGCGACGTACTCCCTCCGCTAGTCGCGGGCGGTCGACTCGGGCACGTTGTGGAGCAGCGGGTAGTAGTCCTCGTGACGCCGCATCCACGCCTTGATGAAGGGGCACACCGGCAGCACCTTGCGCCCGCCCGCGGCCCGCACGTCGTCGAGGGCGAACCGCGCCAGGGCCGAGCCGACGCCCTGCCCCTCGAACGCCGGGTCGACCTCGGTGTGGGTGAACACCACGAGCTCGTCGGTGAGCACGTACTCGGCGTACCCGGCCGGGGCGCCGCCGACCCGGGCGACGTAGCGCCGGGCGGCCGGGTCGTGGGAGAGGTCGATCGGGGGTCACGGGCTGGTCCTTGCCGGTCGGGTGCGGGTGAGGAGGGTCAGGACCTCCAGGTGGGAGGTCTGCGGGAACATGTCGAGCACCCGGGCCCGCGCGGGCCGGTAGGACGGCATCGCGGCGAGGTCGCGCGCCAGGGTGGCCGGGTTGCAGCTCGAGTACAGCACGTGCGGGACCTCGGAGCGCTCCAGCCAGCCGGCCAGGTCGGCGCCGAGGCCGCGCCGCGGCGGGTTGACCACGACCAGGTCGGGCGGCGGCCCGACGTCGTACGACGTGGCGTCGCCCACCACGAACCGCACCTGCTCCGGCGACAGGCCGAGGTCGTCGCGCCCGCGCGCGGCCGCCTCGACGGCCGCGGCGCTGATCTCCACCCCGGTGACCCGGCGCCCCGGCGCGGCGAGGTGGAGGGCGAAGCCGCCGACGCCGCAGTAGAGGTCCACCACGGTCCGCGGCGCCAGCTCGTCGGCCCACGCGCGGGCTTGGCGGTAGAGCGCGGCGGCGACCGCGGTGTTGGTCTGGAAGAAGCTGCGCGGACCCAGGTGGAGCGTGACGCCGTCGAGCCGCATCGGCAGCGTCTGCTCCTCGGTCAGCACCAGCTCGCGGTCGCCCTCGAGCACCGCCCGGTGCTCCGGCTGCACGTTGACCGTGACCACCCGCACCTGCGGCAGCGCGGCCCGCAGCCACGGGAGGTGCTTCTCGACCCGGGCGAGGGCCGCGGTCGACCGCAGCACCCAGCGCACCATCAGCTCGCCGTCGGGCGACTCGGTCACGAGCAGGTGCTTGAGCTCGCCCCCGCCGGCCGACCGGGAGCGGCGACCCGACGTCGTAGGGCTGCAGGCCCGCGCGCGCCACGCACCCGGCCAGCACCGGCAGCGCCGCGACGATCCCCGGCGTGTGGAGCGCGCAGTCGCGCAGGTCGACCCCGCCGTCCGGCCCGAGGATGCCGAGCGTCGGCTCCTCGGTCGCCCCGCCGACCACCATCTTCGCCTTGTTGCGGAACCCCTCCGGGCGGCTCGCCACCGGCGGCAGCCAGGTGAGGCCCGGCCGGTCGACGACGGCCCGCACGGCCTCCTGCTTCGCCGCGAGCTGCGCGTCGTACGCCCTGCCCAACCAGGCGCACGACCGGCAGACCCCCGCCTCCCAGTACCGGCAGTCGAGCACCTGCACGCCCTGTCGCGCGGGCCCGCCGTCGTGCCCGGGCGCGGTGTGGTGCGCGGGCGCAGCCTGTTGCGCGGGCGCAGCCTGTTGCGCGGGCGCAGCCTGTTGCGCGGGCGCAGTGTGGTGCGCGGGCGCGGTGTGGTGCGGAGCGGTCATGACCGCGCCAGCGTACGTCGCCGACCCGGCGCATCTCCGCACCCGTAAAGCGCCGACCCGTCCCATCCCTGCACCCGCAAGGCGCCGACCCGGCGCATCCCCACACCCCTAAGGCGCCGACCCGGCGCATCTCCGCAGCTGTAAGGCGCCGACCCGTCCCATCCCCGCACCCCGCAAGGCGCCGACCCGGCGCATCTCCGCAGCTGTAAGGCGCCGACCCGGCGCATTCCTTCACGTCAGGAGTGCGGAGACGCGCCGGGTCGGCGGGATCTCGGTGCGGAGACGCGCCGGGTCGACGCGTTCTCGGTGCGGAGACGAGCCGGGTCGCCGCAGCTCGCGATGCCTCTAGGCTGCGGCCGTGGCAGCAGGACTCGAGAAGGTGCAGGCCGAGCCGGTGCTGGCCACCGTGCGGCGGCTGCAGGAGCGGATCGCCGCGCGCTTCCCCGGCCGCGGCCTGCTCGGGGTGGCCGACGAGCTCGAGTCGCTGGTGGCCGCGGTCGCGTCGTCGACGGCCTCGGTGCGCGACCGGCGATCGTGGCTGCGGCCCGTGTCGAGGCTCGGGATCGTCGCGGTCGTGCTGGTGACCGGCGCGGTCCTGGTGATGGTGGCCCGTTCCGCGGCGACCGACGGACCCGACGACGGCCTCCAGTGGTTGCCGCTGCTCGAGAGCGCAGTCAACGACCTGGTCTTCGCGGCGATCGCGATCTGGTTCCTCGCCTCGGTGCCGGAGCGGCTGCAGCGTTCGCGACTGCTCGGCCTGCTCCACCGGCTCCGATCGCTCGCCCACATCGTCGACATGCACCAGCTCACCAAGGACCCCGAACGCCTCCGACCGTCGTTCCAGCCGACGTCGGCCAGCGTGGCCATGGATCTCGACCGACGCGAGCTCGAGCACTACCTCGACTACTGCTCCGAGCTGCTCAGCCTGATCGGCAAGGCCGCCGCGCTGTGTGCCGAGGAGTCGCGGGACGGCCTCGTGCTCGAAACCGTGAGCACGGTCGAGAACCTCACCGTGTCGCTGGAGCGGAAGGTGTGGCAGAAGATCTCGGTGCTCAACGCCGCCCGAGACGGCGGCCAGCCGCCGATCAGGCCGCAGTCCTAGCTCGACCCGGCCCGTCTCCCCGCACACCCGCCCGCGGGAACGCGCCGGGTCGGCCCCTGACAGCTGCCGGAACGCGCCGGGTCGGCGCGTTACAGCTGCCGAGACGAGCCGGGTGGGTCAGAGCTGGGCGGCAGCGACGCGGAGGTCGTCGACGAGGGCGGCGTACGCCGCGTCCCGGTCGTCGGTGCGGAGCACGGCGGAGGGGTGGGTCGTGGTGAGCACCCAGGCCGGCTGGTGGGCGAGCGGTCTGGTGTCGGGCCACTCGATCAGCCGGCCGCGGGTCTCGCCCACCTTGAACGAGGAGCCGTAGACCGCCTTGCCGGCGGTGCCGCCGAGCAGCACCACGCCGGTGGGGCGCACCAGCCGGAGCTCGGCGTCGAGCCACGGTCCGCACGCCTCGACGTGGGCCTTGTGCGGCGACTGGTGGATGCGCCGCTTGCCGCGCAGCCCCTTCCAGCGGAAGTGCTTGACCACGTTGGTGCGGAAGACGTCGTCGGGGTCGATCCCCGCGTCGCCGAGCGCCCGGTCGAGCAGCTTGCCCGCGGGGCCGACGAACGGCTCCCCCTCGACGTCCTCCCGGTCGCCCGGCTGCTCGCCGAGCAGCACCAGCGGCGCGTCGGGCCGGCCCTCCCCCATCACGCCCTGGGTCGCGTCCCGGTAGAGCTCGCAACCGCGGCACTCCTGCACGGCGGACCGGAGGTCCGCCAGGGTGGGGTCGCTCGGCACCCACTGCTGGGCGCCCGGTCGCTCCTCGGCCATGCCGGCGCGGTACCCACCCGCACCGATCCGACCACGGACGTATGACGCCCTGCCGTCCGCGGGTACCGCCCCGGGACAGCCACACCCGATCCCGAGGAGGCACCGTGGCCACCAGCATCGTCGACGACGTGCTCTGGGAGAACTTCCACACCGTGGTGAACATGACGTCCCGCGAGCTCCGCGACTGGCTCGCGGTCCAGGGCGCCGGCGAGGAGACCGAGGAGCTCCCCGACCAGGCCGGGCCCCACCTCGGCCACCGGGTGCTGGACATCCTCGGCAAGCGGCGCTCCGACCTCAACCCCGACGACGTCGAGGTCATGCGCCGGGTCGTCGACAAGGTCGCCTCGCAGCGGCGCGACGACCTCGAGCCGACCGCCGGCGACGACCGGTGGCGCCGCCGGCTGATGAACATCGGTCACGACCCACTCAAGCCGCCCCGGGACTAGCCCCCGGAGAGCCTCCCCCGTCAGCGCAGGTCGGCGGGCCGGTCGAGGAGCGGCCCGAGCATCCGGTCGATCGCCGGCGAGGGCGGCAGGCCGAGCTCGTGCGCGAGCAGCCGCCGGTAGCCGTCGTACTGCCGCAGCGCCTCAGCGAAGTTGCCCTCGGCGAGGTGCACCGCGATCACGGTCCGGTGGGCGCTCTCCCGGAGCGGCTCGGACCGCACCGCGCAGAGGCCGGCCGAGAGGGCGTCGGTGAAGCGGCCGCGGTCGCACGACTCGGCCGCCACCCGCTCCAGGGCGTGCAGCCGCAGCTGGCGGAACGACTCGCGCTCCATCGCCAGCCACTCCTCGTCCCAGTCGGGCAGCAGGTCGTCCTCGAGGGGAAGCAGGTCCGGCACCGTCGTCGAACGCCGCTCGTCCGCGCACACGCCGGTCGCGACCTGCTCCGACTCCCCAGAGGTCGACCTCGACGTCCTCGTGCAGCTCGATGGTCGTGGCGTTGCACCTGACCAGCAGCCGTCCGCGCGGCCGCGGGAGCCGCCAGAGCACCGACCGCAGCGTCGAGGTGTCCCGGCCGGGCGGCGCGTCCGGCCACAGCCGCTCGGCGACTGTCGTACGCCGCACCGGCCGGTGCCGGTGGAGCACGGCCAGGCATGCGAGCACCCGTTGACCGGCGTGGGGCACGTGCAGCGGCTCACCGCCGCAGCTGGCCTGGAAGTCACCCAGCACCTGCAGCCGCGGGCGGACCGCTCCGGTTCCGGCCATCGGCGGTTCCCCTCTGCCGTGCCTCGCCAACGGGCCGCGCTCTCGACCCGGAGGTCCCGAGCGGCCTCCGGCCGCCCGGCACAGAGGGACAGGTTCCCCCGCCGCGCCCCCGGTATCCGGTCACCGCCCGAGAAGAAGTGGCGCGACGGTGACGCGGCTGCGACGGCGCCCGCGACGCCACGGCGTACGCCGCGGGCCACGGCGGCGCCACGCGGCCCCGCCACCGTGGGCGAGGACGGGGCGACCAGCGCCCCCGACCCCACGGAGGCACTCGTGTTCCGACACACCAAGCAGCTGCAGTTCAACGCCAAGCCGGAGCGTCCGGACGCCCTCTTCGCGGGCAAGCTCCAGGAGCTCGTCGGGGGACAGTTCGGCGAGATGACGGTGATGATGCAGTACCTGTGGCAGGGCTGGAACTGCCGCGTCCCCGGCAAGTACAAGGACATGATCCTCGACATCGGCACCGAGGAGATCGGGCACGTCGAGATGCTCTGCACGATGATGGCCCGCCTGCTCGAGGGTGCGCCGTCGGAGACCCAGGCCCAGGCCGCGGCCGCCAACCCCGCCCTCGCCGCCGTGCTCGGCGGGCAGAACGTGCAGCACGCCATCGTGTCCGGCGGTTCGGCGATGCCGACCAACAGCCAGGGCGTGCCGTGGAACGCCGGCTACATCGTCGCCAGCGGCAACCTGCTCGCCGACTTCCGCCACAACGTGGCCGCCGAGGCCCAGAGCCGCCTGCAGACGGCCCGGGTCTACAACATGACCGACGACCCCGGGGTGAAGGAGATGCTGCGGTTCAATCTCGCCCGCGACACCTTCCACCAGCAGCAGTGGCTGCTCGGCATCGAGCAGCTGATCGAGGACGGGTTCACCGACGGGATCGAGGACTCCCACGCCGACGAGGAGCTGACCGAGCCGGGTCACACGTTCTACACGTTCACCGAGGGCAGCGCGGCCCCGGAGGGCCGCTGGGCGCAGGGCACGACGCTCATCGGCGACCACCAGATCCAGGCCGAGCCGGGCGTGCCGCTGGGCGAGGACGTCAACCAGGCGCCGCCGCCCAACCCGCTGCACTTCGTGACGTACGACGGGTCGATGGGCCCTGGGAAGCCCGGCACCGCCGGCGGGGCCTACGTGCAGGGTGCGGAGAACCTGCTCAGCAAGGCCAAGGAGAAGCTGACCGGCAGCGACGACGACTGAGGCCGGACCGATGACCGAGGTGCTTCTCCGCCCGCTCGCCGACGCGTTCATGCAGGTCGGCGTCTTCGTCGCCCTGCTGGTGGCGCCGTTCGGTTGGGCCCGCTACCGGTGGGGGCGGCGCCTCGACGCGGCGCTGGTGCGCCACCGGCGGCTCGGGCCGCTGCTGGCCGCCGCGCTCACGATGCCGCCCGGCTGCGGCGGGGGCGATCGTGGTGGTCGCGCTCTACGCCCGCGGCGCCGTGTCCTACGGCGCCGCGGTGGCGGCCCTGGTCGCCACCATGGGGGACGCGACCTGGCTGCTGCTCGCGGCCGACCCGACGCTCACCCTCCAGCTCAAGCTGCTGCTGCTCGCGACGGGCGCCGTCACCGGCTACGTCGTCGACGCGCTCGGCATCGCCCCGCGGCTGCGGGTCGACCGGCTCGGCATCGACACCGCGCCGCCCGACCCCGGCGGCGCCCCGGCCCCGACCGGTGCCCGCGCGGGCACGGCGTACCGCCAGGGCGAGCGGCCGCGGTCGGCCGTGCCGGCGTCCGCTGCCGCACGCCTCGCGGTCACGCCGGACGGCGCCCTCGCCGCGCCGGTCCCCCTCGCCGGCGTCGGGGCGGTGCCGATCCTGCTCTGGGCCTCGCTGGCGGCGGCAGCCGTGGTCGCGGTGCCGGCGACGTTCCGGCTGTTCGACCCCGCGCTGGTGGGGCAGGCGTTCCTGGGCGGGGTCGATCCCTACCTCGCGCTCGGCCTCGCCGGGGCCGCGGTGTCGCTGGTCGCCTTCGTCCACGGCGGCTGCAAGGTCGCCGACGACGACGCCCGCACCGCACACCCCTCCTCCACGGCCGAGGTGCTGCGGCAGGGCGGCCAGGAGGTCGCCTTCATCACGGTGTGGGTCTCGGTCGCCTACGTCGCCTGGGCCGTGCTCGAGCACGTCACCGGCTTCGACGGCACCCAGCTCCCCCGTCCTCGGCCTGCTCGGCGTCGTGGTGGGAGCGACGATCGGGCTGATCCCCGGCTGCGGGGTGCAGATCGTGTTCACCGGGATCTTCATCGCCGGCGGCATGCCGCTCTCCACGCTGGTCGCCAACAGCATCAGCCAGGACGGCGACGCGCTGCTGCCCCTGCTGGCGGTCGAGACCCGCTCGGCCATGCTGGCCACGGTGATCACCACGGTGCCGGCCCTGGTCGTGGGCACGGGGGTGCTGCTGCTCGGCGGCTGAGGCACCGCGGCCAGGTCGTCAGGGTGAGAGTGACCCCTGGGTCACTCTCACCCTGACGACCTCTGCGGCTCCGGAGCGAGCGCGAGCAGCCCCACGACCAGCGACAGCAGGAAGAACCGCGACGGCAGCGGCACCATCGTCACCACGCCACCGACGATCAGGAGCGTGGTGAGGGTCGTCGGCACGACCCCGGCGCGGCGCAGCGCCACCGCGAGCACGATCGCGCAGACCCCCCATCACCAGCCCGCTGAAGATGAACGTCGGCGGCACCGCGGTGGGCGGGTCCTCGACCAGGTCGGGGGCCCGGTCGGCCAGCGTGGGCACGACGAGCGCCAGCGTGGAGGACGCCCCGACGGTCAGGGCGGTCGCGAGCCCCAGGAGGAGGAGGGCCCCGCGCCCGGCGGCCGGGAGGACGCCGGCGTGGCGCACCGCCAGCCCGATCAGGCCGACCACCAGGAGCGCCGCGGCGACGAAACCCGCCCACCCGGCGAGCGCGGCCGCGGTCGTGGACATGAAGCCGCTCCCGTCCCGCGTCTCGCCGGCGATCACCACCACCAGCGACACCAGCCCGAGCACCCCACCGCCCAGCGCTGCCCGGCCGGCGCTGCGGACCAGGCCCGGCGGTGTGTCCGGCTGCGTGTCCCGGGAAGTGTCCAGCGACGTGTCCATGTCTCCTCCTCGAGGTCGGCGACGGCCTCCACGGCCGCCGCGGTGCCACCAGCCTGCGACGGCGACGCCGCCGCGCCATCGGTCGCAGGGGCTCGAGAGACGGCACCACGGTGCCGTCCTCGCGGTACCTCAGAACGACCACGAGGTACGACGGGCGGCCCTACGCTCCGTGGCATGACGTGGGCGCGCGACCGGTGGGTGCGGGGAGACCACGGCGCTCTGGGGCCCGGTCGTCTTCGTGGTCGTCGTGTCGCAGACCCGGCTCGGTCTGGAGGAGCCGTGGACCGGGTCCGACCTGGCGCTGGCGGCCACCGGGCTCGGGCTGGGCCTCCCGCTCCTGCTGCGCCGGGCGCGTCCGCTGGCGGCCGCCGCACTGGTGGCCGTCGCCCTGCCGGTGCAGGACGCGCTGGGCGGCAGCCTGTCCTTCGGCTCGTTCGTCGCGGTGCTGGTGGCGACGTACTCCCTCGGCCGGACCGGCCCGCTCCGGACGACGGTGCTGGGCGTCGGCGTGGTGCTGGTCGGCGTCGTGACCGCGATGCGGGAGGCGCTGCCCGAGGACCTCGCCGAGCTGGTCTTCCCGTTCTTCTACACCTCGGCGGCCGCCGGCCTCGGCGCCGTCGTCGGCCGGCTCGCCGACCAGGCGGCCGCGTTGCGCCGCCTCAACGAGGCGCTCGAGCGGGAACGGGAGGCCACCACCCGGCTGGCAGTCGCCGGGGAGCGGATCCGGCTCGCCCGCGACCTCCACGACGTGGTCGCGCACACCCTGACGGTCGCGGTGGTCCAGGCGGAGACGTGCGAGGAGGCGATCGCCGACGACCCCGCCCGGGCGCGGGCGGCCGCACGTGAGGTGCAGGAGGCCGGCCGCCGCGGCCTGGCCGACCTCCGCTCGATGGTGCGCGTGCTGCGCGACGCCGACGCTCCCGCCGGTGAACCGGGCCTGGCCGACCTCGAGACCCTCGCAGCGGTGATGGGCGGCGCCGGCCTCGACGTCGTCGTACGCCGCCGGGGCGACGTGGCCGCGGCGCGGCTGCCGGCGCAGGTCGGGCGCCAGCTGTTCCGGGTGGTGCAAGAGGCGCTCACCAACACGGTCAAGCACAGCGCCGCCGCGGAGGCGGTCGTGACGATCGCGGCCTCCGGCGACGACGTGGAGCTGACCGTCACCGACCCCGGACCGGCCCTCGGCACCGGGCTGCCGTCCGGGGGCCACGGCCTCGCCGGCATGGCGGAGCGCGTCGCTGCCCACGGCGGCCGCGTCGAGGCGGGCCCGCACGGCGCCGGGTTCCGCGTGCGGGTGACCGTGCCCGTGCGTGAGGGAGCAGCCCCGTGATCCGGGTGCTGGTCGCCGACGACCAGGAGCTGATCCGCGACGGCTTGGCCTCGATCCTCGCCCGTCAGGACGGCCTCGACGTGGTCGGCACGGCGGCCGACGGCGACGAGGCGGTGCGGCTGGCCCGCGACCTGCGCCCCGACGTCACCCTGATGGACGTCCGGATGCCGGGCACGGACGGGCTGGAGGCGACCCGCCAGCTGCTCGCCGACGAGCCCCCGCCCACGAAGGTCGTCGTGCTGACCACGTTCGACGAGGACGAGCTGGTCGTCCGGGCGCTGCAGCTCGGCGCCAGCGGCTTCCTGCTCAAGGACCTCCCCCGCCAGCACCTGGTCGAGGCGATCGGCGCCGTCCACGCCGGCGACCTGCGGTTGTCGCCGACGATCACCCGGCGGCTGGTCGACCGCCAGCTCAGCCGCCGCGCCGACCCCGACCGGCTGCGCCGCCTCCGAGCGGCTCAGCGGCCGCGAGACCGAGGTGCTCCGCCTGGTCGCCCACGGGGAGAGCAACGCCGAGATCGCCGGCCGGCTCTACCTCAGCGAGTCGACCGTCAAGACCCACGTCGGTCACCTGCTCCAGAAGATCGGCGTCCGCGACCGCGTCCAGCTGGTGATCTTCGCCTACGACACCGGCCTCGTCGGGTGAGCGGGGCGAGGTCGTCAGGGTGAGGGTGACCCCTGGGTCACTCTCAGCCTGACGACCGCCCGCGGCGACCGTAGAGCGTGCGGGCCACCGCGGTGAGCGCCCGCTCGGTGCGGGCGGTGCGGCGGAAGGTGGTCAGCGCCAGCGCGGGCCGGAACCGCTGCCGGGCGATCGCGTGGGCGTAGGTGAACTCCTTCAGCCCGTCGGGCCCGTGGATCCGGCCGAAGCCGGAGTCGCCGACGCCGCCGAACGGCAGCGCGGGCACCCCGGCGAAGCTGATCACCCCGTTGATCGCGGTCATCCCGGCTCGCAGCCGCTCGGCGACCTCCATCGCCCGCGCCTTGCCGAAGACCGTCGAGCCGAGTCCGTACGACGTGGCGTTGGCGCGGGCGACCGCCTCGTCCATGTCGCGCACCTTGGTGACGGTGACCGTCGGACCGAAGGTCTCCTCGGTCACCGCGGTCGAGTCGTCGGGGACGTCGACCAGCACGGTCGGCTGCACGTAGCGCTCCCCCACCGCGTCGACGCCGCCGACGACGGCGCGGCCGCCGCGGGCGAGGGCGTCGGCGATGTGGCGCCGGATCACCTCGCGCTGGCCCGGCATGGTGATCGGGCCGACCGGCCCCGTCGGGGCCGGCGGTGATGCGCCGCGCCTGTGCGGTGAGCTCGTCGAGGAAGGCGTCGTGGACGCGTTCGTGGACGTAGACCCGCTCGACGCCGGCGCAGGTCTGGCCGGCGTTGGAGCAGGCGCCCCAGAGCGCCGCCTCTGCGGCCGCCGCCACGTCGGCGTCCTCGTCGACGATCAGCGGGTCCTTGCCGCCGGCCTCGATCAGCACCGGGGTGAGGGTCTCGGCGCACGCCGCCATCACCCGGCGGCCGGTGGCGGGCGAGCCGGTGAACGCCACCTTGCCCACACCGGCCCGGCAGAGCGCGGCCCCGGTGTCGCCGTGGCCGGTGACGACCTGCAGGACGGGCCGGCCGACTGCCTCGGTGAACGTCGCGGCCAGCCACGCGCCGACACCGGGGGTGTACTCGCTCGGCTTGAACACGACGGCGTTGCCGGCCGCGAGGGCGTAGGCGATCGAGCCCATCGGGGTGAACACGGGGTAGTTCCACGGCCCGATGACGCCGACGACGCCCAGCGGCCGGTACGCCACGCTGGCGGCCTGGTTGGCCATCAGCAGCCCGGACGGCACGCTGCGCCGCCGGAGGACCTTCTCGGCGTTGGCGGCGGCCCAGTGGAGGTGGTCGAGCGCGAGGGTGACCTCGAGCGTCGCGTCGCCGTGCGGCTTGCCGGTCTCCCGGCGCACCAGCGCGACCAGCTCGGCCATCCGCTCGACGACCAGCCGCCGCCACGCGCCGAGGCGCTCCTTGCGGCCGTCGAAGCCGAGGCTCTCCCACCAGGCGGCCTCGATGCGCGCCCGCTCGACCGCGGCGCGCACGTACGCCGCGTCGTGGACGGGGTGCGTGCCGACGACCTCGCCGGTGGCCGGGTCGAGGGAGTCGAAGGTCTCGGTGGCGCCGGCGGGCGGCGCCGGGTCCGTCTCGGTGGTCACGTCGCCGAACCTACTGCGGCGGAACGGGGAACAGAACCGCCCGGTCAGCGGATGGTGAACGCGTCGGCGCCCGGCCCGGTGGCGGCGCTCTCGACCTCGACGGTCAGCGGCGTGCGCCGCACCCCCCACCCGCACCTTGCCGCTGCGGCCCGGCTCCACGGTGAGGTGCCGCGGCGCGACCCGTCCCGCCCCGGGCGGCGAGACCGTCAGCCGGTAGGTGTCGAGGTCCGTCCCGAGGTTGCTCACGCTGAGCACGACCACGGTGCCGGGCTCCGCCTCCGACCGGCCGTTGAGCCGCACGCGCGGACCGGACGTCTCGGTGCCGGCGGCGTCGTCGCCCTGTCGCCGGAGCTCGATCCTGACGTCACCGGAGGTCAGCACCAGGTCGGCGGCGTCGTCGTCCTCGACCGTCATCCCGTCGGTGAACAGGCCGGTCAGCCAGTCGTCCTGCTCCTCGAGACCGGGGTCGCACGCCATCCGGGTGCTCGCGACCGCCCGGTCCCACCGCAGCTCGCCACCGTCGTCTCGGTAGCCCGCCGTCATCGTGTTGCAGCCCGCCCGCACCGCGAGCACGCCGTCGGCGAACGTCAGCGACAGGGTGGTGCCCTCGACCAGGTCGTGCCCCTCGACCTGCTCGGCGACGTAGGTCCCGGCCGGCGCCGCCGGCGGGCTGTCGGAGGTCGCCGGCGGGTCGTCGCCGCCGCCGTCGGCCTCGTCGCCGCACGACGCGACCACCAGCGCGAGCGCGGCGAGGGCGGCGGGCAGCGCCCGGCCGGCGTACGACGGTCGGACCGGCATCACAGGTCCACCGGGTCACGGATGATCGGGCAGGTCATGCAGTGGCCGCCGCCGCGCCCCCGGCCGAGCTCGGCGCCCACGATCGGGAGCACCTCGATGCCGGCCTCGCGCAGCAGGTCGTTGGTGCGGGTGTTGCGGTCGTAGGTGAAGACGACGCCGGGCTCCACCGCGACCGCGTTGTTGCCGCTGTCCCACTGCTGCCGCTCCGACTCGTAGACGTCGCCGGCGGTCTCGATCACCCGGAGGGCCGAGAGCCCGAGGGCCTTGGCGACGACGTCGGTGAAGGCGCTCGGCGCCTCGTCGACCACCTCGACGCCCGGGGCGGCGTCGGTGGGGCGCAGCGAGAAGGTGTGGACGGCGTCGATGATCCGCGGGTAGAGCGTCACCACGTCCCGGTCGACGAACGTGAAGACCGTGTCGAGGTGCATCGCGGCCCGCAGCTTGGGCATGCCGGCGACCACGACGTGCTGCGCCGCCCCGGCCGCGAAGAGGGCGGCCGCGACCTGGGTGATCGCCTGCCGCGACGTCCGCTCGCTCATGCCCATCAGCACGACGCCGTTGCCGACGGGCATGATGTCGCCGCCCTCGAAGGTCGCCTCGCCCCAGTCGCGCTCCGGGTCGCCCCACCAGACCGTCGCCCCGGTGAAGTCCGGGTGGAACCGGTAGACGGCCTTCATCAGCAGCGTCTCGTCGTGCCGCGCCGGCCAGTACAGCGGGTTGAGCGTGACGCCGCCGTAGAGCCAGCAGGTGGTGTCGCGCGTGTAGAGAGTGTTGGGCAGCGGCGGCATCAGGTACTCCCGCGCACCGGTCGCCTCTCGGGCCAGTGCGACGTAACCCGACCGGAAGTCGTCGGGGAGGTCGGAGGTGGCGAGCCCGCCGATCAGGTACTCGGCGAGCCGGTCCGGAGGGAGCCCCTCGAGGAAGGCCCGGGTGTCGTCGACGAGCCCGAGGCCCACCTGGTTGGCGGTGATCTTGCGGTCGAGGAGCCAGTCCCGGGCGCCGGGCTGCTCCATCGTCCGGGCCAGCACGTCGTGCAGCTCCACGACCTCGACGCCGCGCCCGGTCAGGGTGGCCACGAAGTCGGCGTGGTCCCGCTGGGCGCTCTCGACCCACAGCACGTCGTCGAAGAGCAGCTCGTCGCTGTTGGTCGGCGTCAGCCTCCGATGGGCCAGGCCGGGTGCGCAGACCAGCACCTTGCGGAGCACGCCGACCTCGGAGTGGACGCCGTAGGCGGCGCTCGGGGAGCGGTCCTGCTCGGTCATGACTGCCTCTCCTCCCGGCCCCTCCGCCTCCGGTCCACGACGCCCGACGCCCGACGACGCTAACGGCCCGGCGTCGACGGGCGACTCACCGGGAACGGGTGAGCCGGGCAGTGCGGACCGCGGCACCGGCACGACGTCACCCGCGCCGGGGGACCACGCCGCCGGTGGCCGCTCCTAGGCTCCTCAACAGGGCCCGGCAGAGGCCCGGACGGGAGCCCGGAGAGGGGGGACGACATGGCCTGGTCGGTCCTGGACAAGGAGTGGCACCACCTGCTCGTCCGCGGCGGCGTCGCGGTGGTGTTCGGGGTGGTCGCGATGGCCTACCCGCTCTCGACGGCCGTCGTGCTGGCGCTGCTCTGGGGCCTGTGGGCCCTCGCCGACGGCGTCCTCAACCTGGTGCAGGCGAGCCGGCCGGGTCCCCGGGCGGCGCGGCTGGTGCTCGCCGTGATGGGGGTGCTCGCGCTGCTGGTCGGCGTCGTCGCCGTCGCGAGCCCGGGCGTCACGGCGGTCACCCTGACCTGGGTCCTCGGCCTGTGGCTCCTCGCCCGCGGGGTCCTCGACGCGGTGACGGCCACGCTCGGCCGTGGCGTTGAGGCGCGCCTCGGCCTCCTCGCGAGCGGCGCCCTCGACGTCCTGCTGGGCCTCCTGTTCGTCCTCAACCCGGGGCGCTCCGTGGTCACGCTCGCCTTCGTGCTCGGCCTCACCGCCGCCGTGTGGGGCCTGGTGCTGGTGGGTGCCGCCGTGGCGGTACGCCGGCACGACCGCGACGCGGGAGCGGCGCCGGGTCCGGTGGTGGCCTGACGCCGAGCCCCCTCGCCCCCGGTCAGGGCTCGCGGTCCGGGCTCGCGGTCAGGGCTCGCGCCGCAGCATCGCGCGGAGCCGGTCGGTCATCGCCGCCGTCCACCCCTCCGGCTGCATGACGGTGACCCACGCGGCCGCGTGCTCGCCCGAGAAGTTGTGCCCGTGTCCCGGCTGGGTGGAGAACGCGGCGGCCAGGTCGGCGGAGACCTGGAGGAAGGTGACCAGGGGGATCCAGCGCATGCTGTCGGGGACGTCGGACCCGCGCTCCTCCTCCAGCCAGTCGGGCCGGCTGAGCAGCAGGTCGGGGCTCCACCAGGTCACCGGGTCGGAGGCGTGCTGGAGGTAGAGCACCCGGCTGCGGGTCCAGGGGCCCACGTCGTCCGGTCGGCCGGCGCGGGTCGTGAACCGGACGATGCGTCCCTCGCGGTAGCGCGGCTCGATCTCCGGCGACCCGGGGTCGCGGTCCTCGACGAACCCGCGGTAGAGCGGGTTGAAGCTCGGCGGGCCCACGAACAGGGCGCCGGCGGTCCGGTTCGCGAGGTCGTACTCGCCGCTGAACGCCTCCTCGGCGCCGAACGACCCCAGGCTCTCGCCGAACACGTAGAGCTCGGGCCGCTCGTCGAGCGGCAGCTGCGACACCCGCTCGTAGACCGTGTCGAAGAGCGTGCGGCCGGCCTCGCGGGCGCGGACGGCGTCGACGAGGAACGACATCCACGACGGCAGGTGCGAGTACTGGATCGACACGATCGCGGCGTCGCCGTCGGCGACGTACTCGAACCCGGCGGCTGCGCTCGGCTCGACCCAGCCGGTGCCGGTGGTGGTGACGACGAGGAGCCGGCGCCGGTCGAGCCCGCCGGCGCGCTCGAGGTCGGCGACCGCCAGGGCTGCGCGCTCCTCGACGTCCTCGGCGCTCTCGAGCCCGGCGTAGGCGCGGATCGGCTCGAGCGCCGGACGGCCGGTCACGTCCTCGATCTCGTCCGCGTCGGGCCCGCCGGAGACGAACGCGCGCCCCTCCCCGGCCGAGCGAGTCCCACGGGACCAGCGAGTCGTCGCTGCCCGACCGGAGCGGGCTCGTCGGCCGGACCGCCCCCGCCGGGGTCGCGGCGTCCCGGACCGCGAACGACGCGTCGAGGCCGCGCAGCGCCACGTCCGCGACCACGCCGCTGAGCAGCCCCCAGAGCGCCGCGACGACGAGCACGACGCCCAGCACCCGCGCGACCGACGGCTTGAGCCGGCGCTCGAGGAGCCGGCCCGTCGCCCGGGTGGCGGCGCGCAGCCCGCGCGCCACCGCGACGGCAGCGACGGCCACCACCGCGGCGACCAGCGGGCTGAGCAGCACGTAGGCCACCGGCGTCGGGTCGGTGCCGGCGAGCCGGTGCGCCTCGTGCTGCCACCGCGCCCCGAGCACCAGCGCGACGAGCACGGCAACCGGGCCCACGATCGCCAGCACCCACCGGGCCCAGCCGGGCCAGGGCTGCCGCGGCCGGTCGCGGAGCCCGCGCCAGCACCAGGCGAGGAAGACGCCGATGCCGTAGCCGGCGGCCGCGGCCAGCCCGCTCACGACACCCTGCATCAACGGCGTCCGGGGCAGCAGCGACGGCGTGAACGAGAGGCACAGCAGCGCCAGCGCGCCGACCGCCCCGGCAGGGAGCACCGCGGCCCCCCGCACCATCGTGCGTGCCCGGTGCGGCCAGGTCGCCCGCTCCCCCACCGCACCTCCCAGGGCCTCGGCGCAGCGACCGGTGGCACCCGTCGCCGGGACAGAAGGAATGCTGGAGCAGGCTCCGCTCCGTCGCCTCACCCGTTCCGGGGGAGGCGGCGGTCGCAGCGGCGTGCGCGGTTGACGGGGTCGGCGCGGGTGCCCACGATGGGGGGCGGGCAGTGCGGCGTGCTGCCTGCGGCGTATTCCGGGTGGCCGACGGGAGGCGGACATGCCCAAGGATCCGCAACGAGGTCACCGACCGCTCGGCCCACCGGCGGCGCAACCGCCGGCGCTTCCAGCCACCTTCGTGCCCCGGCCCCGGGTGTCCCGCCTGCTCGACACCGGGGCCGACCTCACGCTCGTCGTCGCGCCGCCGGGCACGGGGAAGACGACGCTCGCGGCGGGCTGGGCGGCGGAGCGCCGGGCGGCCGGCGAGGCGGTCCGCTGGTTCGCCCCGGGCGCAGTCGCGCCCGCGGCTGCGCCGCCGGCCGTCCTGCAGGAGCCCGGCACCGTCGTCGTCGACGACGCCCACCTGCTCGACGAGGCGGCGATCGCCGCGGTCGGAGCGGCCCTCGACCGGCCGGGGAGCGACCACCCGCCTGGTGCTCCTGGCCCGGCACGAACCCTGCCTCCCGCTCGTCGCCCTCGAGCTCGCCGGGCGCCTGGCCGTCGTCCGGGCCGGACGGCTCGCGTTCGACGACGCGGAGGCCGAGCAGCTGGTGCGGGCCCACGCCCCGCGCGGGCACCCCGACGAGGTCGCCCACCTGTGCCGGCGCGCCCAGGGCTGGGCGGCCGTGCTCGTGCTCGGCGCGCGCGAGCTGGCGTCGTACCCCGACCCCGACGGCCCCGGCGGCCCCGGCGGGGCGCCCGGGCCGCGACCGGCGCTGCACCCGACCGACCCGCCGGTGCTGAGCCACCTCCTCGGAGAGCTGCTCGACCGGCTTCCCGACCCCACCCGCCGGGTGCTGGTCGCCGTCTGCGACGAGCCGGTCGTCACAGCCGAGCTGGCGGTCGCCCTGTCGGAGGTCCCCGACGCCCCGCAGCGGCTGGCGCGGCTGGCCGGCGAGGGCCTGCTCGTGACGACCGCCGGCGACGACGCCTGGCGCCTGCACCCGGTGCTGCAGGAGGCGGTGCGGCAGCGCGGGCAGCCCGACGGCGACCGGCGGGCGGCCCACGTCCGCGGCGCCCGGTACGCCCATGCGGTCCACGACCCGGCCGGCACGCTCCGGCACGCCGTCCTGAGCACCGACGAGGACCTGCTCGCGGAGGCGCTGGTGGCCGAGGGGGCCGACCTGCTCGCGGCCGGGCGGGCTCCGGTGGTCCTCGAGGCGATGGGGCACCTCGGGCCGGTCGTCCGCGCCGGCCGCCCGGCGCTGGTCGCGCTCGAGGCGCTCTGCCACCGGCAGGCCGGTGACGTCGGGGCCGCCCTCCACCTCGTCGACCGGCTCGAGGAGCCGAGCGGACCGCCGGATCCTCCGGAGCCGGCGCCCGGCGACCCGGACGCCGAGCGACTCCAGCTCGCGCTGTGGCGCGGCCGCTGTGCCGGCGGCGACCTCGCCGGCGCGGTCGCGGCTACCGACGCACTCCTCCGCTCCCCCGCCGCGGCGTCGCTCTCGTCGACGGCCACCTGTGCCACGCTCCTCGAGCTGGCCGCGGCCGAGGGGTGGAGCGGCGACCTGGCGCGGGCGTCGGAGCGCGCCCGCGCGGCGGGGGTGGTGGCCCGCACGCTCGGCACGCCGCGGCTGGTCGCGGGGGCGCTCGCGCTCGCCGCGTCGTTCGACGCCGTCACCGGTGCCCTGCAGTCCGCGCGCGCCGACAGCACCGCGGCGCTCGACCTCGCCGAGCAGGAGGGGGCCGCCGACGAGGCGGCGGTCGCCCGCGCCCGGCTGGCGCTCACCTGGGCCCGGCTCGAGTCGCTCGAGGCGATCGGACCGGCCGCCCCCCGCGGCCGCGCCGGCTCCGACCGGGCTCGCGGAGCCCGACGTGGTCGCGCTCGGCACGCTCCTGCGAGCCGAGCTGCTGATCGAGGCCGGGCGGCTGCACGACGCGGGCCGGCTGCTGGCCGCACCACCCGCCGTGGTCCCGCCGGTGCCGCCCCACGTCCTGGGCCTCGCGAGCCGGGCCCGCGCCCGGCTGGCCTCCGAGACCGGCGACGACCGTGGGGCGCTCCGCGAGGCCGCGGTGCTGCGCGACCTCGGCCTCGACGTCGAGGCGGCCCTCGTCGACGCGGGCCGCGACGACGACCCGGCCCGGGCGCTGGCGGCGCTCGACCGACTCCCGGACCCGGCGGCCGACCTGGTCACGCGCACCGCGCTCGAGGCCACCCGGGTGGGCCTGATGTTCCGCACCGGTGACGCGGCCCGCGGCCGCAGCGCGCTGCCGGGCCTGCTCGCGACCGCCGCGACCCACGGCCACCTCCGCACCCTGGCTCGCGCCCTGCCCGCCGACGCCGGGCTGCTCGCCGCACTGGCGGCGTACGCCGGCCCGGGCGGTTCGCGGTCGTTCGCGCGGCGGACCCTCGAGGCGGTCCGGCGACGGGGGTGCCCGGCACGCCGCTGGTGCGGCCGGTCCTTCCGGCCCCGTCCGCGGCGCCCCTCACCCCCGCGCGAGCTGGAGGTGCTCCACCAGCTGGCGCTCGGCGGCTCCTACGCCGACATCGCCGGGGCGCTCTTCGTCACCGAGAACACCGTCAAGACCCACCTCGCGTCGGTCTACCGCAAGCTCGGCGTCACCCGCCGGGCCCACGCCCTGCGGGTAGGACGCGAGCGCGGGCTGCTCGGCGTGCCCTACCAGCCGGCCTCCGCCGACGCGCCCGTGGTCACCGGCGCCGACTGACCGTCAGCCCGAGGTGCCGACCAGCAGCAGGGTGAGCACCAGGCTCGCGGCGAGCACCAGTCCGATGGCGACGACGCCCGCCACCGGCCGGTGCCGCGCCACCCACTCCGCGACCCGGTAGAGCCCGGTGACGGCGAGCAGGAGGGCGGTGACGTGCAGCAGCACCGCGAGCGCGATGCCCGCCACGGCGCCCGCGACCGCGAACCTCCCCCACGCCACGGAGAGGAGCAGCGGGATGACGATCGCCCCCGCCAGCCCTCCGGCCAGCTCGAGCACGAACGGCCGGCCACCGCCCATCCACGGCAGCCACGCCACGACGTCGAGCAGGTCGAGGGTCGCCACCACGCCCAGACCGGCGACCAGCCCGAGCGTCAGGCCCGCCACCAGCAGGTAGCGCAGGTGCCGCGCGCGCGACCAGTTCTCCGAGCCGTGCCAGATCGTGCCGAGGGTGACCGCCGACCAGATCAGCCACCGCCGGATCGGGCCGATGCCGCTGTCGCGCATCGCCCGGCGGAACACCTCGTCCGCGACCACCCGGTCGATCCCGCCGGAACCGCCGGGCGCGTCCGGCCCGCCGGGCCCGTCGTCGGGACGTCCCGGCAGCAGGTAGTCGCGGCCGCCGACCAGCCCGTCGTGGACGAGCGCGGCCGGCAGGTGCTCGCCCGTCCGCGGGACCAGCCAGGTGAAGAGCGCCGGCACCGAGGCGAAGTCGGTCGTGAACCGGCCCGGGTCGCGCGGCACCAGGATCTCCCCGACGACGTCGTCGCGGTAGCCGATCCGGCGCAGCATCCGGAACGCCTCGCGGTGCCGCCCGCCGGGCCCCGGCACCACCACCCGCTCCAGCACCACGCGCGGCGGCCGGTCGCGCGCGACGTCGCCGTCCGTGGTGCCGCCGTCGAAGAAACGGTCCGGGTGCGCTGCCTCCGGCACGAGCTGCATGGGCCGATTCTCCGCCCGCGGCCACCCACCCGCCAGCAGGTCGCTGACATCAGCCGGTCGGCCGGTCAGCCGCAGCGGCCCTGGCCGAGCCGCACCAGCCCGTTGAGGTCGCCGCGCCCGAACTCCTCGCGACCGACGTTGTCGGCGTACATCAGCTCGGCCGGCGAGTCGACGTGGTCGAGGCCCACGAGGTGGCCGAGCTCGTGGAGGAGGATCGCCCGCTGCGAGTCCTCGTCGAGGCCGTCGTACGCGTCCTCGTCCAGGGTGACGCCGCCGGTGACGTAGCGCCACCAGCCGGGTTCGACCTCGACCGCGCTGGCGCCGCCGACGCCGGCGACCTCCCCGCCAGCTCGGCCACCTCGTCCGCCGTCGCCCACGCGATGAGCACCGGCTCGAACCGGACGAGCACGGTGCGCTCACCGCCGGTCCACGACGGCCTTCGGTCGGTGGTGCCCTCGTACTCGAACCCGAGCCCGGTCACCGCCGCGACCTCCGCGACGGCGTCGCGCGCCAGGTCCTCGGCGTCGTCGGGCCCGCCGTCGGGGTTGACCTCGTAGCGGATCGGCCGGCACGGGTCCCAGGCCACCGGCTCCCCGGACCGGCCCGGCTGGTGCTGAAGGAACGCGTACGTGCCGCCCGGCGGTACGTCGGCCGGCGAGCCGATGCGCTCGGAGAGCCCGAGCACCCGGCGCAGGCCGTCCATCTCGGCGCCGGGCCCGACGACGAGGATCACCCCGAAGATGACGAGGCTGAGCAGCAGCGCCAGCCCGGAGCGCCAGCGCTCGCTCATCGCCCGCGCCACGGTCAGCCCAGCTGCTCGGGGTCGGTGACCGGCCGCTCGCAGACGAACCCGCGGCAGACGTAGGCGGCGGCCCGCCCGTCGACCGGCGTGCGCCCGCTCAGCAGGGGCACGTCGTCGCGCGGCCCGTCGGCCACGACGACGACCGCGCCGGCCAGCCGGCGGGCGCGGTCGGCGAGGGCGTCGCGCTCGGGGCCGGCGGGGCCGACGACCGCGACCTCGAGCGGCCCGTCGAGCATCGTGGCCGCCGCGGCGAGCGACCAGCCGGTGAACCGGGGTGCGCGCTCGACCAGGCCGGCGACGGTGGCGAGCGCCTGCTCGGCGGCGTCGCGGTAGCGCCCGGTGCCGGTGAGGGCGTGGGCGGTGACGAGGGCGTGCACCATCGCGCTCGACCCGCTGGGCGAGGCGTTGTCGCCGGGGTCGCGGGGGCGGGCGACGAGCGGCTCCGCGTCGGCGTGGGTGTCGTGGAACCCGCCGTCGTCGGCGCGGAACCCGTCCAGCGCCTGGTCGAGCAGCCCGGTCGCCAGCCCGAGCCAGCGCGCGTCGCCGGTCGCCTGCACCAGCGACAGGAAGCCCGAGGCGACGCAGCCGTAGTCCTCGAGGACGCCGGCGTGGGCGCCGGCCACGCCGTCCCGCGAGACGCGCAGCAGCCCGCCGTCGGTGGTGAGGTGGGTGCCGGCGAGGAGCTCGGCGGCGGCGACCGCGGCGTCGACGTACGCCGGCCGGCCGAGGAGCACGCCGGCGTCGCAGAGCCCGCTGATCGCGAGCCCGTTCCACGCCGCGACCACCTTGTCGTCGCGACCCGGCCGCACCCGCTGCTCGCGGGCGGCGAGCAGCCGCGACCGGACGTCGGCGAGCCGCTGCCGCTCCCCCGGGTCGGCCGGGAAGTGGCGCAGCTGCAGCGTCGAGGTGCCGTGCTCGAACGTGCCCTCGTCGGTGACCGCGAACAGGTCGGCGGCCCACCGCCCGTCGCCCTCGCCGAGCACCTCGACCAGCTGGGCCGGCGTCCAGACGTAGAACCTCCCCTCGACGCCCTCGCTGTCGGCGTCGAGCGCCGACGCGAACCCGCCCTCGGGGGTGCGCAGCTCGCGCAGCAGGAAGTCGGCCGTCTCGGCGGCGACCCGGTCGCCGGCCTCGGTGCCGAGCCGGGCGTAGAGCCCGACCAGCTGGGCGTTGTCGTAGAGCATCTTCTCGAAGTGCGGCACGACCCAGCCGCGGTCGACGGCATACCGGGCGAAGCCGCCGCCCAGCTGGTCGTAGAGCCCGCCGCCGGCCATCGCGGCCGTCGTGCGGGAGAGCATGTGCCGCGCCTGCCGGACCAGCTCGGTCGGCTCGCCGTCCTCGGAGCCCGCCGCGGCGCCGTAGCGGTGCAGGAACTCCAGCACCATCGTCGGCGGGAACTTCGGCGCACCGCCGAACCCGCCCGCCATCGGGTCGAACTCGCCGCTCAGCGCGGTGACCGCCCGGTCGAGCAGCTCCCGCGACACGGCGCCCGCGGGCAGGTCGCTGCCGGCCGCCAGGTGCTCGCGCAGCCGCCCGGCCACCCGTCGTACCTCGTCGCCGCGCTCGTGCCACGCCTGCGACAACGCCTCCAGCACCTGCCGGAACGCCGGCTGCCCGTGCCGCGGCTGGTCGGGGAAGTAGGTGCCGGCGAAGAACGGCGCCCCCTCGTGGTCGAGCACCACCGTCATCGGCCAGCCGCCGTGACCGGTCATCGCCGTCGTAGCCTGCATGTAGACCGCGTCGACGTCCGGCCGCTCCTCCCGGTCGACCTTGACGTTGACGAAGTGCTCGTTCATGTACGCCGCCGTCGCCTCGTCCTCGAACGACTCGTGCGCCATCACGTGGCACCAGTGACAGGCGGCATACCCGACAGACAGGAGAATTGGTGTATCACGACGCTTGGCCTCGGCGAACGCTTCGGGCCCCCACTCCCACCAATCCACCGGATTTTTCCGCGTGTTGGAGTAGGTACGGGCTGGTGGCGTTGGCAAGGCGGTTGGCCATTCCTGTGACTCCTCCGCAGTGGCATGTGTATCATAATCGTCCCAGTGATACACGAGAGTGATACACGAAGCAGTGGTCGCGGCTCGCGGTCGAGCCAACGCTCCCAGCCTAGGAGGGACGCGGATGCCAGCCCGCCGGAAGCCGACGCTGCTCGCGCAGGGCAAGCCACGCACGCTTGGCGGGAGCACGCGGCCGTGGCGGGTGCGTCTCTACGCTCCGGACGACGGCGGCACGAAGTACCAGGTGATGTTCCGCGCGCCGGCCGGCGACGGCGAGCCGTGGAGGCGTGTGCTACGCCGTGCCAACTCCGAGACCGAGGCGCGGAAGATCTTCGACCAGGCCGAGGCCGCACTCGACACCGAGCGCGAGACTCCGGTCGGCGCCGACGTACGCACGACGCGGACGATCCGGATGCTCGGGGAGGAGTACCTCAAGGATTCGCTCGAACGCGGGAAGCAACCGCGCACCATGGAGCAGCGCATCTCCCGGCTCAACGCCCACATCCTGCCGACCATCGGCGACGTGCCGGTGACGAAGTGGCGGGTCGAGCACAGTCGCAAGGTGATGGAGAAGGGATCGAAGACGCTCTTCTCTCAGCGCGGCCGCGAGGATCTCCGCGGCCAGCTCGCCGCGATGCGCAAGCTCGCCTGGCGCCTTGGCTGGCTCGACCGGTCGATCGACCCGCTGGACGGGCTCGAGATCGGCCGGGCAACCGTGCACCACGGCGCAACAGCGCAGTACGTCGACCCGCGACTGCGCCCGGAGACGCGTCAGGTGAAGGCGATGGCCGCCGCCGCCGACAAGCTGTGCGGCTCAGACGGCATAGACCCGCTGATGACCCGCCTCCCCCTATTCGGCACGAAGATCCGCGTCGCGGGCTTCGGCGGCCTCCGCCTCGGCGAGCAGAACGCACTCCGTGCGATCGACGTCTTCCTCGACCACGGCTACGTGCACGTGAACGGCTCCTGGATCACGCCCCGCGGAGCTGCCGGATTCCGGGGACCGGTGAAGAACCACCGCATCCACGAGGTCCCGCTCCCGAGGTCGCTCATGCACGACGAGCTCCTCCCCGCGTCAAAGACCTGCTCAATCTGCCAGCCAAGGCGTCGCTCCAGCAGGTCATCAACGCCCAGGAGGCCGAGCGTCAACGCCGCGCCTCACTCGCCGCCCGCGAGAAGGACCGGAGCCTCGCCTGGTGGAACTACCCGGTGCCACCCGAGGACGAGCTCTGGCTCTTCGTCGACACCGTGACCGGCCTGCCGGTGAAGCCCGAGATGCACAACGAACGCTGGCATCGCGTCCGCAAGTGGGTCGACGAAAACGACCCCGACAACGCCTGGCCCAAGGCAATCGTCTACCGCAACCTCCGCCATCACGCGGCGACGAAGTGGTTCCATGAGGAGCTCGGCGAACCCTGGGAGGTGGTCGCCCAGTACCTCGGCGACAAGCTCACCACGGTGCTCAACCACTACGTCCGTGCCGGCGAGGACGCCCTCCGCGACTCTGTGGTCAAGTTGGCCGGACGGTGATCTGTCGGCAGCCGCTGAGAGCCTGTGCGGCTGCCCGGAGTAGCCGGTGCGAAGAGGAAGGAATCCAGCAATGTCGCAGCCAGCAGGCGGCTCCATCAGTAAGGTTTCGTCAGTGATCACGGGCGAGTTGAAGAGCAAGATCGACCGCGTCTGGGACGCCTTCTGGTCCGGCGGAATCAGCAACCCGCTGGAAGTCATCGAGCAGATCACCTACCTGCTCTTCATCCGCCGCCTCGACGACATCCAGACGCTGGCGGAGAAGAAGGCCCGCATTACCAAGACCGCCGTCGAGAACCCCGTGTTCCTGCCGGGTCAGGCGCACCTGCGGTGGAGCCAGTTCAAGAACGCCTCCCCGAGGTCATGCACAAAACCATCGCCGAGGAGGTCTTCCCGTTCCTGCGGGGCATGGGTGACGGCACGACCTACAGCGAGCACATGAGAGACGCGCGGTTCACGATCCCGACTCCGGCACTGCTGTCGAAGGTCGTCGACATGCTCGACGACATCCCGATGGCCGACCGCGACACCAACGGCGACCTGTACGAGTACCTGCTCTCAAAGATCGCCTCCGCGGGAGTTAACGGCCAGTTCCGCACGCCGCGCCACATCATCGAGCTCATGGTGAAGATGACCGCGCCGCAGCCATCGGACGAGATCTGCGACCCGGCGTGCGGTACCGCCGGCTTCTTGGTCGCCGCGAGCGAGTACGTTCGCGACACCCACGCCGAAGCGCTGCTGGACTCCGAGCAGCGCAGGCACTTCCACGCCTCGATGTTCCACGGCTACGACTTCGACTCCACCATGCTCCGCATCGGCAGCATGAACATGCTGCTGCATGGCATCGAGTCTCCTGACATCCGCTATCGCGACTCCCTCTCCGAGGGCGCCGCCGGCGACGCCGACAAGTACACACTCATCCTCGCCAACCCGCCCTTCGCCGGATCGCTCGACTACGAGTCCACAGCCAAGGATCTCCAGCGCATCGTCAAGACCAAGAAGACCGAACTACTCTTCCTCGCGCTCTTTCTCAAGCTGCTCAAGCCCGGCGGCCGAGCGGCCGTCATCGTGCCCGATGGCGTGCTGTTCGGGTCGAGCACGGCACACCAGGCGTTGCGCAAGACCCTGGTCGAAGACCAGAAGCTTGACGCCGTCGTGAAGCTCCCTTCCGGTGTCTTCCGTCCATACGCCGGCGTCTCGACGGCGATCCTGCTCTTCACCAAAACCAACTCCGGTGGCACCGACGACGTGTGGTTCTACGACGTCCGCGCCGACGGCTTCAGCCTCGACGACAAGCGCAACCCTGTCGAGGCCAATGACCTCCCCGACGTCTTGGCCCGCTGGCAGAACTGCGCTGCTGAGAAAGACCGCGCCCGTACCGAGCAGTCCTTCCTCGTCCCCAAGGCCGACATCGTCGCCCAGGGCTACGACCTCTCCCTGAACCGCTACAAGGAGATCGTCCACGACGAGATCGAGCACCGCGACCCGCTCGACATCATCGCCGACATCGAAATCCTCGAAGACGAGATCGCCAGGGGCCTTGCCGAGTTGAAGGCGATGCTCTCGTGACGGCTGTCGGCGACATCCTTGAACTGTCGTATGGGAAGGCGCTCAAGGAGGCCGACCGGGACGGTGGAGACGTCCCGGTTGTCGGTTCTGGCGGCGTCGTCGGAGGGCACTCCACCGGCATCACAGATGCACCGACGATCGTCGTCGGCCGAAAGGGCAGCATCGGCAGCGTCACCTGGGTCGACGGCCCCGCTTGGCCCATCGACACCGCCTACTTCGTCAAGCCGAAGCGAAAAGACCTTGACCGACGCTGGGCGTACTGGATGCTTCGGTCACTCCACATGGAGACGATGAACAAGTCCGCCGCCGTGCCCGGGCTGAATCGCGACGACGTGTACCGGTTGGACGTGAATCTCCCACCTCTCCCCCGAGCAACGCCGCATCGCCGCGATCCTCGACCAAGCCGATGCCCTCCGCATCAAGCGCCGCCAAGTTTTTCACCCACCTCGACGCCCTCACACAGTCGATCTTCAACGACATGTTTGGGTCAGAGATCTGGGACTCGACACTCAGCGACATCGCTGACATCCAGATCGGCCCCTTCGGCTCACTCCTCCACAAGGAGGACTACGTCTCCGGCGGCGTGCCCGTCATCAACCCGATGCACATCCGGGACGGACAGCTACGACCAGACGGCGAGTTCTCCGTTGCCGAACAGAAGGCCGCTTCCCTTTGGCTCTACCGTCTCCGCGAGGGCGATGTCGTTCTCGGGCGTCGAGGCGAGATGGGCCGCGCGGGGGTCGCCGGCGCGCAACATGTCGGCATGCTCTGCGGAACGGGCTCACTGATACTTCGACCCCGGGGAGTGGACAGCCGATTCCTTCACTCGGTCGTCACCTCGCCTCGGATGAAGGCGCATCTGGAGCGGAGCTCCCTCGGTGCCACACTCCCCAACTTGAACGCGACCATCGTGAAGAGGTCTCCGGCGCCGAAGGCCCCCAGCTTCGTCCAAGCGAAATTCGCTGAGCGGCTGCGCGCAGTCGAAGAGAGCCTGATCACCGCGCATCGGGCAACACGATCCGATGACGAGCTCTTCGCCTCTATCCAGTCCCGCGCGTTCCGAGGGGAGCGGTGACCGATGCCCGTTGAGATGAGGATGTGGCGGATCGACGGCGACGAGCCGAAGCCGCTGGCGACGTCCGTACTCCCTGCAGAGAAGGAGCTGCACGAGTTCCTCAAGCGCGACCCGTCCCTGCTCGGCGACCGCCTGCTGGTCATCGGCAGCGAGGTGATCACGCCGTACGGGCCGCGTCTCGACCTGCTGGCGATCGACGCCGAGGGCAATCTCAACCTACTGGAGCTGAAGCGCGACAAGACTCCACGAGAGGTTGTCGCCCAGGTACTCGACTACGGCTCGTGGGCCTCGACGCTGTCCCGCGACGACATCATCGATATCGCCACCAAGCACCTCGACCAGCCGTTCGAGGCCGCGTTCGAGGACGTCTTCGGCAGCGCCCCGCCCGACGAGCTCAACGGCGACCTCAGCCTCACGATCGTCGCTGCCGAGCTCGACGCAAGCTCAGAGCGCATCGTCAACTACCTGCGGGACTTCGGGGTCCCGGTCAACGCGGTCTTCTTCTCCTATCTCGAGGACGACGGGCGTCGCTATCTCGCCCGCTCATGGCTCACGGCCTCGGACGACGAGACCCCGCAGGCCACCACGGGAAGCAAGAAGAGCAAGCGCGCAGCGTGGAACGGGAAGGACTGGTACATCTCCTTCGGCGGCGGCGACCGCGTGTGGGAGGACGCGCGCCAGTATGGCTTCGTCTCGGGTGGCGGCGGGAAGATGTGGTCGCAGGACATGCGGGCTTTGCCGAAGGACGCCCGCATCTGGGTCAACGTGCCGCCAATGCGTTACGTGGCGGTGGGACGAGTTCTGGCACCGGCGGCACGTTTCGAGGACGCCCAGGTCCGCATCGGCGGCAACTGGGTGCCGCTAAGCGCCCGAGCGTTGCAAGGCACCTACCCTGGCGATCCAGCGACCCCCGGACGACAACGCCGAGTGGGTCGTGCCCGTCGAGTGGATCGACGCCCGTCCGCTCGACGCTGGCTTCTGGGAGAAGGGCATGTTCGCCAGCCAGCACAGCGCCTGCAAGCTACGCCAGGAGTTCACCCTCGGGCGCCTGGCCGACCACTTCACCATCGACGACGGCGAGTAGACGACCGCGATGGGGAACTTCGACTTCGTCCGCCAGACGCTGCCGTCACTCCATGACGACTGCGCCCGGGCCGAGTCGTACCTGTCGTCGGATCCTCGCTCCGCGTGCTTCTACAGCCGTCGCGTCGTCGAGGAGCTCGTCGGCTACCTCTACGACGTCCTGTCGCTGCGGACGCCGTACCGCGACGACCTCGCCGCCAAGATCGGTGACCCCGCGTTCAAGGCGAAGGTGCCACAGGGCATCGGGCAGAAGCTGACCGCGATCCGTCGCATCGCAAACACCGCGGTGCACGAGAACCGCCAGATCCGCCCCGACGTATCGCTCGCGGTCCTGCGCGAGCTGTTCAACGTCGTGGTGTGGACGTCGTACCACCACTCACCGTCCCCTGACGTGGTGCCGTTGCAGGCGCAATTCGACCCTGCACTCGCCGCCAAGGCCGCGCCGCTGTCGCGCGAGGAGGTCGCTCGGCTGGCCGCGAAGTTCAGGGAGCAGGACGAGGCCCACGCCCGCGAGCTTGCGGAGAAGAACGAACGTCTCGCTCAGCACGAGGCAGAGATCGCGCAGTTGAAAGCGCAGATCGCCGCGGCCCAGGCGGCAGCCGCGCCAGACACCCGCGACTACGACGAGGCCGCGGCCCGCGACCTGTTCATCGACGTCCTGCTGAACGAAGCCGGCTGGGAGCTGGCCGAGCAGCGCGACCGCGAGTTCGAGGTCACGGGCATGCCCAACGCTGAGGGCAAGGGTTTCGTGGACTACGTGCTGTGGGGCGCCGACGGCCTTCCACTGGCCGTGGTGGAGGCCAAGCGCACCGCGAAGTCACCGGAGGTGGGCCAGCAGCAGGCCAAGCTGTACGCCGACTGTCTCGAGAAGCAGTTCGGGCGGCGGCCGGTGATCTTCTACACCAACGGCTACGAGCACCGGATCTGGGACGACGCCGGCGGCTACCCGCCGCGCGAGACCCAGGGCTTCTATACCCGCGACGAGCTCGAGCTGCTCATCCAGCGCCGTCGGACCAAGCTGCCACTTTCGAGCGCTCCGGTGAACACCGACATTGCCGGTCGGCCCTATCAGGTCCGGGCGATCAAGGCGGTCAGCGACGCGTTCGACCGCAAGCAGCGCGAGGCGCTGCTGGTGATGGCGACAGGGTCGGGCAAGACCCGCACCACCATCGCGCTCGTCGACCTGCTGCAGAAGACGAACTGGGTCAAGCGAGTGCTCTTCCTCGCGGACCGCACCGCGTTGGTCAACCAGGCCGCGAACGCGTTCAAGGAGCACCTGTCCGGCTCCACCACGGTGAACCTCGTGACGGAGAAGGCCGTCGAGGGCCGCGTATACGTGTCGACGTACCCGACGATGATGAACCTGATCAACGAGGTCGACGGCGGCGTGCGCAGGTTCGGTCCCGGCTACTTCGACCTGATCGTCATCGACGAGGCCCATCGCTCGGTCTATGCCAAGTACGGCGCGATCTTCGACTACTTCGACGCCATGCTCGTCGGCCTGACCGCGACCCCGAAGGACGAGGTCGACCACAACACTTACCGGCTGTTCCATCTCGAGGACGGCGTGCCGACCGACAACTACTCGCTGGATGAGGCCGTCGATGCCGGCTATCTGGTGCCCCCGAAGGGCATCAGCGTGGGTACCCAGTTCCTCCGCTCGGGCATCAAGTACGACGACCTCACCGAGGAGGAGAAGGACCAGTGGGATGCGCTTGACTGGGGTGAGGACGGTCCGCCGGACGAGGTTGGTGCCGAGGAGCTCAACCGGTTCCTGTTCAACGAGGACACCGTCGACAAGGTCCTCGAGACTCTGATGATGCAGGGCTACAAGGTCGCGGGCGGCGATCGGTTGGGCAAGACGATCATCTTCGCCAAGAGCCAGAAGCACGCGGAGTTCATCGAGAAACGCTTCAACCTCGCCTACCCCGAGCTCGCTGGCCGCTTCGCCCGTGTCATCACCCACGGCACGCCGTACGCCCAGTCCCTGATCGACGACTTCTCGATAAGGGACAAGGCACCGCACGTTGCGATCAGCGTCGACATGCTCGACACCGGCATCGACGTGCCTGAGGTCGTGAACCTCGTGTTCTTCAAGATGGTGCGGTCGAAGTCGAAGTTCTGGCAGATGATCGGCCGCGGCACGCGCCTGTGTCCCGACCTGTTCGGCCCCGGCGAGGACAAGGAGGACTTCCTCGTCTTCGACTTCTGCGGCAACCTCGAGTACTTCAGCCAGGACCTGCCCGGCTCCCAGGGTCAGCTTCAGAAGTCACTCTCCCAGCGCCTCTTCGAGGCGCGGCTCGGACTCGTCACCGCGCTGGGCAGTGATGAACCCAACCTCCGGTCGTCGACGGTGAAAAACGCTGCACGAGGTCGTGGCGGGGATGAACCTCGACAACTTCGTCGTCCGGCCGCACCGCCGGGCCGTCGAAAAGTACGCATCTGCGGACGCGTGGAGCGAGCTCGGGCCGCAGGACGCCGAGGCCCTGCTCGCCCTCGCCGGTCTGCCATCCTCGGTCCGCGACGACGATGAGGATGCCAAGCGGTTCGACCTGCTCATCCTGCGCCGCCAACTAGCCCAGCTCGACGGCGACGCGGTTCTGGCCGAACGGCTGCGCGAGACCGTGCAGCGAATCGCCGCCGCGCTGCTCGGCAAGACCACGATCCCGAGCGTCGCCGAACAGGCAGTCCTGCTGGAGTCGGTGGCGGGCGACGAGTGGTGGATCGACGTCACCCTGCCGATGCTGGAACTCGCGCGACTGCGCATCCGCGGACTCGCCCGGTTCATCGAGAAGACGACTCGCAACCCGATCTACACCGACTTCGAGGACACCCTCGGCGAAGGAGTCGAGGTCGTACTCCCCCGCGTCACGCCCGGCACCAACTTCGAACGCTTCCGGGCCAAGGCCGAGGCCTACCTTCGCGAGCACCTCGACAACCTCGCCCTCCAGCGCCTCCGCCGGAACAAGCAGCTCACGCCCGAGGATCTGACGGAGCTGGAGCAGATGCTCGTCGCCTCCGGAGGTCAGCAGGTCGACATCGCCTGGGCGACCGAGCAGGGCGGCGGCGGCCTCGGCATCTTCGTCCGCAGCCTCGTCGGCCTCGACCGCGCCGCAGCCATCGAGGCGTTTGAGAACTACCTGGACGGCTCCAAGTTCTCCGCAGACCAGGTGCGATTCGTGAACCTCATTGTTGACGAGCTCACCCGGAACGGCGTCATGGAGCCGGGGCGCCTGTTCGAGTCTCCCTACACCGACCACGCCCCCACCGGCCCCGACTACTTCTTCCCCGACGCCGACGTCGAGGCCCTCGTCGACACTCTCCACCACATCAAGCAGACCGCCCTACCCCAGGATGTCGCGTGAGGAGGCACCTCCGACGACTGCCGTTCACGCACGCAGACCGCGGGGCTGCCAGAGGTCTTGAGTGAAGTCCCTCAGGATGCGGCTGAAGCTTCGAGCCATGGAGACTCGACGCTACTGGCGCTTGCGTTCACGGCGTCAGAGGTTTGGATCTCGCCTCGCCTCAGCGAGGATCGCCACCGTCTCCCGTGTCGCGGACTTCTCGTCTCTCGCCCGCATTGGCGGCCGCTCACTCACGAAGTCCGTCATGTTGATTGCCCCGCCGCTACTCGCTCTGGTTGCGACGCAGTCGGTCGTTCGCGCCAACGGACACTTGCCGAGTTGGATCAGCTCGCTACCGAACTGGATCGAACGAAGCTTGACGTGGCTTACGTCGCCCGTTCCGGAGTGGTTTGATTCAGCCGCATTGCCAACTGCAGCGATTGAGGTGGCCGGGGTCTTCGTTGCGGTCTACTTCGCAACAGTCACGTTTGTTGTCTCGACCACGTACAAGGACGCTACGAGAAATCTTCGGGACCAGATCGTTCGGCAGCCCGAGTCACGCTGGTACGCAGTGTTCTTCACCCAGGCCGTTGTGTACGTTGCTCTGGCCCTAGCGCTACCGGTCGTCGGCCGAACGGCGACCCACCTCACGCTGGTGGCAGCGGGCCTGTCTGCCGCACTTGTCGTGCTCTCATTCGGACGGATATGGATCACGCTGTTCGTGCTTCTGGAGCCGACTTCGCTCTTCCCGCAGATCCAGCGTGACCTCAATCGCTGGGTGCACCGCGCCTATAAGCTCGGCAAGCGCAGGGCTCCTTCGCCTGTTGCTGTGCGACGGGCCAACGCCCGCATCCGAAGCGCTCTGACAACCCTCAATGACCTAATCACCCTCATTCTCGACAGGGAGTACACGAGGGCCGGAGATCGCGGGATCTCCGCTAGCTACGATCCTCGGGTCAGTTCGGCAGCGACAAACCTCCTGTTCATCTGGGAGTCCTACTCTCAGCGTAAGCACACGATTAGGGCCCTCCCCGGATGGAATCCGAAGCGCACCCGGTCGAAAGACTGGTTCTTGTCATCCCATTCGGAGGTGAGTGTCGCTCTGGCGACGGGCACCACACTTGTCGGCAGCGAAGTCGTCGATGACTTATGGTTCGAGCGGCAGATCGCAGACTTCGCCGAGCGCCTCTTGGCAGGGCGACAACTGCGCTCAGTCGAAAGCGCCGTCCGTGGGTTGCCACCGCTGTCGCGAGCCCTTGGGAGCCGAGGGCAGTTTGAGGAGCTTCGCCTCTGGCTAACGTCGACGACGTTCGCTGCCATGGCGTCGGTAGGTGACTACGCGCGAGAGCAAGGAGCCATAGTCGCCCCGGGCGAGACGGGGCAAATTCCCCGGACGGTATCTGTCGCGGGAACAGCATTTTGCTCTACCTGGCGAGGCCAGTGCTCACAATCTCGTCGACCATGTCCTCTTGGAGCTGCTCAGTGCCTGCCTCGGCTACATGGACTACTTCGAACGCATGCGCCAGTTGCTGCCGGGCGCGGGCGCGTTGGTGGCTGATACCTCAAAGCGCATCGTCGCAGGAAAGTTGGTCCTTGAGATCACTTCCACCCTCCGCGAGGCGCTTGCCACTGAAATCGACATCGAGGGCGAACGAGTAACCCCGGATAACGCCCTGACTCAACTCGTCGCTCGAGCCTTGGCCACCGAGGCAATCGATGAGGTGGAGCACTTCGTTTCCTTCCTGGAAAACGAGGTCTGGCCGTGGGTGATCGAGATTGGGGGAACCCGCTCTTGGGCAGCAGGGTCCGCACTCAGTCGCGCGACGGAGGTAACTCAGAAGCTCACCACGATGCTTCATTTCGAACGCCAACTCCTAGATGTGTGCGAATCCGTCCACATCGAAAAAGGATGATCGCTGGCCAGTTACCGACACGGCCGCCGTTGTCGGGCGCGCAACATCGCTATCCAACCGACTCGAGTTACCGGTGGCACGTCTCGCGGCGACAGTCGACTCTGCCCCGGATTCTGATCGGCCAGATCACTTTGGGTGGGCCTACTACCGAGCCCACGAGAACATCCTCAGACGAGTGCTCGCGCGCGAGCCTGGCGACTCCGACGAACTGCGTCAGAAGGTGGCGCTCCTCTACTGGGCTGGAGATGTCGCGACCCAGCGCCTGCTCGCGACGGTTCGCCGTCACGACCAAAGCGTGATCAACTCGTACGTGGCGGAGCCATACGTCCGGTTCCTCCAGTTGTGCGGCATCGCTCTCACAATCTCCGAGGTCACGCAAGACGCCGCGGTCTTCGCCCCATTCGAATCGCTCTGGGATGGACTCTTCACTGACGCCGAGCGGTCAACACAGCTGCTGGGACGGGCCGCGGCGACCTTGTCCTCTGAGTCAGCACTATTTGCATTGACGCCGGGTGGCATCGAGCGCTCCAACATCGAGATCCGTGCCAACCAGGCGCTTGAGGAGCTGGGCGTGCCGAGAGGACTCTTCGATCTCGGCGGGTTCGGGTATGACGACGACCCACAGTCCGCGTCCGTTTCTGCGGAAGCGATGAGGATCCCTGCGCTCCGTGCGCGGTAGCCATTTCGAGGGGATGTTCTACGCACGCTGGCTGCGCCCGATGGCCCTCGCGGCGGGGGCCCAGGCACCAACCGAGATCGAACAGTATCTTCGCCGCTTCGACATCGACGAGGACGACAGCGATGCCTAGTGACGAGAGCCTGCGGTCCAGACTCAGCGCACATCCGTGGAGTCTCTATCGGGCAGATCACCTGGCGGGCAGACGATCCGTCATTGAGCGAACCGGCTTCTTTCGGAGCATGCTCATGGACGACGTCGGGAAGCAGCGCTACGCCTACGAGCTTGCGTTTGTGCCGGTTGGAGCGGGTGGTCCCGGGCATCCGAGGTGATGTTCGCGCTGTTGAACGACTTCAACCACACCGGCTACGGCCGCGATCCAGTCGCCATCCTCTGCGACTTCGTTGACGGCCTGCTTGAGGAAACCGCAGCCGGCAACGACCTCCTGTTGGAACTCCACGCCCTGCCGAAGGAACTCAACCGATCGAGGTCGCGCCGACTCCGTAATCCGGGATCTGACCCGGGACAGACCGAACCTCTGCCCACCTTGGGGCTCATCCCGACCTGGTCGGTGACACAGCGCCGATCCATGTTCTCGCAAGTTTCGCCTCAGCCAGGCGAACCGCCGGTGACTATCGATGGATCTCGCTTGCATCGACTACGCCTAAGGAGCCCGAACCGCGAGCACTGGATGAGGGCAGTGTCGGACCTGCGGCAGGTCGACGCCACCAAGGTGATCGGCGCGGTGGACCGGCTGTCGTGGGAGGGCTACTCCGTCTCCGAGGCAGCGAACACACAGAACGTCGCCGTCGCCGCCGCGACTGCACCGATCGGGTGGGACGGGCGCGGAATGTTCTCCGAGATGGTGACATCGCCGTACTCGACCTTTCGGCGCCTTCGGTTCGTTCAGTTCTGGGTCGAGGCGGTCCTGGACTCAGTCGCGTTCCTTAATAAGTTCACCAGTGACGACTCGCTGTACGGCTCCGGCGCCTTCACATTTTTCGGTCTCGGGGCTGCCTGCGGCGCGGGACCTCGAAGATGCGATGCGTGCCATCCGAGCTGGCCGCTTGACCGTCGAACAGGCGCACAACACGTATCTCTTTCCCAAGTACTCGAAGAGCCGAGACACCACGAACGACGGCGACTCAGGACGGCCAGCCCCCTGACGAGCTCCGCACACGACACGCTTCTCGCCAATCTCGCCTTGAGCCTTCTCCGATCCACACTCACCCATCGCCGCCTGCAACTTCCCGCCTGGCTCTACTCACCGATAACCATCAACGGGTCTCCAACTCGCCGCACTGATCACCCTTTTTCGCCCACCCAACCAAGCGGCACGCATGCTACGAAGTTCCGTAGCGGGACGGGCGTCGATTTGCCGCCTGACCTGCGGTTTCACGGTTGTCGACGCTTGCTGAGGGAGGTGGTTCAGGTGCATGGCGGCATGAAGTTCTACCGCGGCGCGGCAGCCGCTGCTCGGCACTACGTCGAGGCCGACCGCTCCAGGACCGACGACTACTACCTCGCCGACGGCAGTGGCATCGCCATGCGCCTGGTCGGCACGCCGGATGGAATCGCGCACCGGGCCGACATGGATGGCGAGACGTACGAGCGCTGGGTCGCCGGCTACGACGTGGACACCGGCACCGCTAAGGGTCGACTGCGGACCGACGACAAGGGTGTGCGGTTCGTCGAGGTCACGGTCAACGGCCCCAAGACCTGGTCGCTCGCCGCGGCGCTCCACCCCGAGATCGCTGCGGCGTACGACGCCGCGCAGATGGCAGCGGCGGAGGAGATCGTCGGTTGGCTCGCCTCGCATGCGTCAACGCGGATCGGCCCGCGCGGCCGCCAGGTGCAGGTGCCGGTCGAGCGGATCGAAGCGGCCGTCGTACGCCACTTCACCTCGCGTGCCGGAGACCCCCACCGCCACCTGCACCTCCAGATCAACGCGCGAGTCTTGGTTTCGACAGGGTCAATCACCGGATCGGTGTGGCGTGGGCTGCACACCGTCGGGGTCCGCGACAGCCTGGAGGCGATCAACGGGATCGGGCACGCGGCCGTGATGACGGACCCGGCGTTCCGGTCGGCGCTGGCGCGGCAGGGATTCACTCTCGACGCCGAGACGGGCGAGGTCGTCGAGCTGGCGCCGTACGCCGGAGCGTTCAGTGCACGCGCGAGGCAGATCGAGTCGAACATCGACACCTACGAGGCCGAGTGGCGGGCCGATCACCCGGGCGACGAGCCGGGCCCGGCCCGGCGGCAGGCATGGGATCGACGGGCGTGGGCCGACGCGCGGCCCGACAAGGTTGTGCCCTCCAGCGGCGAGGACCTTCGGCGGCGTTGGGTCGATGAGCTCCACGAGCTCGGCTACGCGCCGCCCGCACCGCACGCGCCACTCGATACCCTGCGGGCAGGAGCTGTCGACCGCGGTGGGGTCGTCGAACTCGTCCTGGTCCGGCTGGGCGCCCGTCGCTCGGCTTGGAACACCGCTGACGCCCGCGGGGAGGTCGAGCGGATCATCGCCTCCGGTGGCGGCGCCGTCGACCCCGCCGTACGACGTGAGCTGGCCGAGGACCTGACCGCGCGAGCCATGGCCGCATCAAGGCCGTTGCTCCCCCGGTCGGACGTGCCCGAGCACGTGCGATCGTTCACCTCCTCCGCCGTGCTCGCCGTGGAGCACGAGATCGTCGACCGGACCACGACCCGCGCGGCCGCGGGGTCGATCAGCGTCATCGAAGGCGCGGCAGGAGCTGGGAAAACCGCGCGGCTGGCCGCCATGCGCGAACGAGCCCTCGCAGCCGGGCACCGGATGGTGGTCGTCACGCCGACGCGCAAGGCCGCACAGATCGCGGAAGGTGCGATCGGCGCGGCGTCGTACTCCGCCGCCTGGCTACTGCACCAGCACGGCTTCCGCTGGGACGAGGACGGCCGGTGGACCCGCGGCGCCGCCAACCCCGACATCGCCGCCCGGCTGCGGGCGGGCGACCTGCTGGTCGTCGACGAGGCCGGCATGGTCGACCAGGACACAGCTCGCGCGCTGCTGCAGCTGGCCGACGAGGTCCGCGCGCAGCTCGTGCTGGTCGGCGACCGGCACCAGCTGCCGGCCGTCGGCCGCGGTGGCGTGCTGGACCTCGCCGTCCGCTACGCGCCCGAACGAGTTACCCAGCTCGACGGAGTCCGGCGCTTCGCCGATCCCGCTTACGCCGAGCTCTCGCTGCGGATGCGCAAGGGTGAGTCTCCTGGCTCGGTGTTCGACGACCTGGTACGCCGGGGCGAGATCGTGATCCACCCCAGCGAGGTCGAGCGGACCCAGCGGGTGGCCGCTGAGGCCAGCCTCGGCGAGCTCGTGGTCGCCGACACCCGGGAGCAGGTCGCCAGGATCAACACGCTTGCACAGAGGGCCCACAAGACCCTCGGCGAGTTCACCGCGGGTGTGTTGACCGCGTCCGGCGAGCGCATCGGCGTCGGAGATCGGATCGCTACCCGTCGCAACGATCGCGACGCCGATGTCGCCAACCGCGAGGCCTGGACAGTGCTGTCGTGCGACGGCGGAGCCCCTCACCGTCCGCGGCGACTCCGGGACACGAGTGCTTGCGCCCGCGTACGTCCATTGGCACGTCGAGCTCGCCTACGCCACGACCGCGTACGGCGCTCAGGGCTCGACGGTCCGTGTCAGTCACGTCCTCGTGGGCGAGCACACCGGCGCAGCCTCGGCGTACGTCGGCATGACCCGCGGGCGGGAGCGAAACGTCGCGCATCTTGTCGCCGAGTCGGTCGAGGACGCGCGCAACCACTGGATCGATGTCTTTGGTCGGGACCGCGCCGACCTCGGCCCGGCGCATGCGCGCGAGGCCGCGGCGGAGGCCATCGACCGCTACGGGCCAACGAGGCCGCGGTACTCCCGGCGTCCGACGCCGGCCGTGCCGGAGGCCGAGCACGGGATCAGCTACCGGCCGCCGGTCCCGTCGTCCGGCGGCCCTGGCCTCGGGCTCTGACCCGTCGGCGGCAGTGGCCTCGGGTCGAACCGTGTGCGTCGCTGCCGGCGGGGCGGCGGCGGAGGCGGCTTCGGCAGCGACCGGTAGTCGCGGACGTAGGCGTTCGGGGCGACGAACGGATCCTCACGGATGATGAAGCGCAGTCCGTCGAGCTCCAGCGGTTGCGTCGCCAGCTGGATCGCAGGAGCCCAGGCATCGCGCACCGGGTCCGGGAGATCGAGCTCGTCCCAGAGGTCGACCAACAGCCCGCCATCTATCCAGCGGATCATCTGCTGCGGAAGGCCACGGCGGATGAGTTGCTCGTAGACACCGCGCCTCTCGTCGCGGTCGCGCATGTTCCACGAGCGCATGCCGGTGCCCCGGATCTCGTCGGGGATGTGGAGGGTCGCGAAGCACGTCGGCGGTTCAACCGCCCACAGCATGCTCGGCGCCCAGAACTTCACGATCCCCTTCGGGTGGTGCTCCACCCAGTCGACATGCGTGCGCAGCGTCAGCTCCTGGTCGAGCGCAGCCAGGATCCGCGAGGCCACCTTCAACGACGGCGATTTCAGCCCGCGCTCGTACGCGGACAACGTCGCCTGCGACGTGCCCGCCAACACCGCGAGCTGCGCCTGCGTCAGGCCACGTGCTCGCCGCGCACGCTCGAGGAGGAACGAGTGATCCATAACGCGACGATATCTGATCGGACGTATTTGGCCGTCAGGTTGGCGCGGCCCGCACACCTACCTGTCGTCCGTGACTGTCGCGGGCCTTCGCCAACCAGGAGGAACCATGAACAAGACGTCCGACGTCCCCTTCCACGCCCGCCACGAGGACGAACTGCTTGCCCTCGACGAGGTCGCCGAGATCTTGCAGGCATCGCCGAACACCGTCCGCTGGTGGCGCCAGATCGGCACCGGGCCGGAGTTCTTCAAGATCGGTCGGCGGCTCTACACCACCGTCGGCGACCTGCGCCGCTTCATCCGCGAGCAGCGTCTCGCCTCGAAGCCCGTCATCGGACGGCCGAGGGCGGTGTGATCGTCATGGACGACCCGCGCCAGGTCTTCCTCAGCGCCCAGGACGTGATCCGTCGCTACGGCTGGGGCAAGACGAAGGGCTACCAGAACCTCAAGGACCGGTCCGTCGTCCCGGCGCCGGTCATGACGCACCCGGACCGCTGGCGGCTGGATCAGCTGCTCAACTGGGAGGAGAAGCGAATGGAATTGGCCGAGGCTGCGCTGGAGTCACACGTCGCGCCGGGGCTCGAGGAGGTCCGACTCATCGACCGGCTCCCACAGGCCAAGACACGCGGTAGGACGGCATGAGGGAGGGAGCAGACGCGGCAACAGAGCCGCGCTGAGTTAGGTCGGCTCGGACGGCGACCGTTCAGCTGCCGACAGACAGAAGTCATCGTTCAGCTTGATGACGAGCGCCACCATCAGCCTGAGCACCGTGATGTAGGCATGGAAGTGGGCGTCTTCGCCCTCCCCGTTGGCCTGCGACCCGTGGAGGTACTTGTTCCGCAGCTCAGGCCCATTGCTGAAATCGACCTTGTTGAGGAAGTAGTTGAAGTACTTCCCCTCCGCTTCCGTGAGCAGGGAAGCCCGACGCACTACCCACCCTCGCGCCACCATCGCATCGACCTCCGCGCGCCCGCCCTCGGACAAGTGGAAGTAGCTGCACGCTTCGGTCGCAAAAGTGACCGAAGGATGAGGAACTGCTCGGCATTGGCGATCCGGATGCGTTCGCCCGAGTTCTCGAGGATGCCGAACGCAACCAACTGGTCGATTGCGGGCTTCTGGTACTCGTGAAAGTCGTCGTATGCGACCTTGTGCTTCAGCAGCAGGTCAGCAGCGTCGTGCCCTTTGAGGTCCTCACTGATGTAGGTCAGTGAGGACTGATCCGAGAACAACGCGTGCAGGACGCCCACGATCTCCGGACTCTCCGTCGGATACACGTACTTGCCGGGAAGCAAACTCGGCACCTGCTTGTAACGAACCGGATCAGACGTGATCGCCAAGAGGTCTCGATCGACCTCCCCGTTCTCGGCCCAGAGGCTGAACTGGATGGTGACGCTCTCCATCTCGGCGAAGAGGTGGCGAACGCGCTCCAGGTAGGTGGCTCCGCGGCTTGACGGCCGGAACGAGAAGTTCGCGGCGCCGAACTCCTCCACGATGTACTCCTCGAAGAACCAGGAGATGACTTCCTCGAGATCTCTGCCCATGCGCTCCAGATAGTGCTGGTATAGCCGCGTCTGAAGGAGGCTGCTCATGTCGACGGCACGGAACCCTGCTCCCACCTGATAGTGGGTCTTGCCCGCCGTTCCCATAAATCGTTCGAAGACCCCCCAGCTGTGCCGGGTACGACGGGAGTGTCAGCAACCCGTTTCGATCTGCGAACTCGAACAGGTGCTGGAAGTTGTTGAGAATGCTGGGGTTGTCTTGTGTCTCGTCCAGCCAACGGCTGCTGTATGTGAACCTCGCAATCAGTCCATCGGAGTCGTCCATCTCAAACTTGACCGGCGCGTCCTGCTCGTCCGAGAGTCGTACCTCGGTGCCCGTCCTGAAGCCCTTGTTGTTCTCGAAGAACTTCTCGGTCATCTCGGCGTTGCGTCTCTTCGCCCGCAACTTCAGTTTGGCGTCCACCCCGGTGTCCGAGCTGACGGGTGCAGACTCGATCAGGCCCACATAGTTGGGGTTTGCGTCCGGGCTGTCGATGTAGCGCTCGAGGAGGTCCCGCGCGTCCGCCTGGCTGAGACTGCGCGGAAGATGCACGGCCTCACGAACGTCCTTCTGCAAGTGCTTCCGGACCAGGTGCTCCGCGTTCGAGGGCGAGGCCAACAGCTGATCGCGAACCTCCGCGTCGTACGCGGCCTGGAGCCTCTTGCATGCAAGCAATTCACTCATGTGAACTCCTGCCTGCTCGAGCACTCGCAACATCGTGGTTGCGTTGCAGCGCTCGTATGCCTTGTGGCGGCCGAGTAGTTCGAGAAGATCGGCATGGTACTCGTGGTCGACACCGCTGATCAGCGCAGCACAGTTGGCATCGTCGATTGAGGAGAAGAAGCTCGCGACGAGACTACGGATCTGGCCGATTCGCGACCTTGCAGTCGCGCGTTCCGCCTCGGTGTACTCCGGCGGGAAGAAGCCATGCTCGAGATACTGCTGGACGTTGTGAAGCTCGATGAGGTCCATCGCATCCGAGGAAGCATTCGCTGGGTCGAACTGCTCGACGAGCTCAGCGACGCGCGGGACGTACCAGCCCGCGGCAAGGTCCTGGACCCCGAAGAAACGGACCCGTCGCGCGATGTCGTCCTCGCTGCTCAATGACTGCCCTCCACCATCATGATCCCAACCTGTAGAGCCATCGTGACGCAGGGGTCCGACACCGCGAGCGTGAGAACTCGACCGGCTTCACACAGTCAGCGCGTTTTTCGCCGAGTGCCGAAGGCGCGGTCGACCGCCGAGGGCTCAACAAAGGTGTCGAACGCAAACTTGGTTCACTCGACACCCACGGGGTCGCGCAGCACTTCGGCCCGGCCACTCAAAGCTATGTCGAACGTAGGCACCGGCCTCGCTGCGGTCGAGGAAGTCATGAATCACGCTCGTTGTCTCGAAGCATTCGCGACCGCCATCAACGCGATGGGGTGGCACAGATTCTGCCTGGCCAAGAGCCCGAAGAGCTGCTGGAAGCCGACTCAGATGCCGAACTGTCCCATCGTCGCTCAAATGAGGTCGCAGTCCAGGTCGTCAGCGTAGACCTCGAGCTCTGGGGCGAGCCTGGCCGACGAGAGTTCCTGCAGCAGGGTCGGATGGGCTGGCAGCTTGGGCTTGGCGCGCTCGTAGAGAGCGACCGAGCGGGCAGCGGGAAAGTTTGAGGAGGCGTAGTAGAGCCCGTCCAGTGCGTCGCCATAGTGGTTATAGATGGCCTTGGACCACTCTCGGCAGCGTGAGCGCAGCCCGGATGAGATGGCCGCATTGCCGCCGGCCTTGGTGATCCAGTCCGAGTCGACGAGGTCCAGCAGCGCGAGGGGCTCGGCAAGCCGGAACGTGGCGAAGGTCGGGGTGTCCGTAATGGTGTCGATGGTGCCGCTGTCGCGGAAGACCTCAGCCAAGCAGGTGCGCAGCAGCGGGTGCGGGGAGCGGGCGTGCTCCTCCGGGGTGAGGAAGACCTTCCGTACAGCGGCGTACATGATGCCGCGCTTCTGACCGTCACGTTTGGGCAGGCTGTGGTGGTCGAAGCGGAGCGTGGTCGGACCGTAGTGACGGAATGTGTTCCAGTGAGCGGGGTGGGCGCCCATGGTGAAACTGATCCTGCCCAGCACGGTACCGGCTGGCAGCTTCACGAGGTGCTTGGCCTGGAGATCGGGGAATCGGCTGGGGTCGGGCTTGGGAAGCTTCTCCGTCACGCGATCCGCCCGAAGGCGTGCTCAACCAGCTCCGTCAGAGTCTCCACGTCGCCGCCGCCTGCCAGCCACTCGCTGGGCGAGACACAGGTCGCGTCGGCCTCGTCCAACTCCAACTCGCGATGTGGGGTGGTCATGAACCTCTCTGCCGCGCGCATCGTCACCGACTCCGGGAAGGCCTCCGCGACCTCGGCCCATCCGGGCAGCTCCTTGCCCTCGGGGAACTGGAAGGCAGGCAGGCGCCACCCGTCAGGCAGTCGCTGGGCGAGCAGTGTGTGCTCAGAGATCCGCTGACGAATGCGGCTGTCCGAGACACCGAGGATCTTGGCCGCCTCCGTAGTAGTGAGCGAGGTCGCCAGGGTGCGCGCCGCGGCGACGCGAGTACGCGCGCGACTTGAGAAAGCGGGCACCTCCTCGACGTACGAGTCGGCGTCACGCAGTGCCTGGATCTCCGCCTCGGTCAGTCCGGTATCGGGACGAGCGACCATCCCTCCACCAGCCTCCGCGAGGTCAGCGAGGCTCACAAACATCTGCTGGACGAACTCTGTCGGACGGTCGCTGAGCCGGCTGGCCAACATGATTAGCTGCTCCCCCACGGTCGAGGAGACAGCGAGCCGCTCCATCGCGGGGTCGGTCTCCTCCTCTTCAGCGGGCGCCGTCATCGGCAGGGCCGGGCGTTCGGTGATCTCGACCTGGCGCACTGCCCGCGGCACGACCCGGGTGATCGCGTCCACGACTTTGGCGAGTCCGCGGTTTAGCTTCGGGTTTTCCACGGGGTCCGGTCCTGGCCCGCGGACGGTGACGAACACAAGGCCGTTCTCCCCCACTTCGGCGATGACGGCCTGGCTCATCTCACGGCTCTTGCGGACCCTATAGGCAACCTTCGCGGGAGCATCGGGGTCCAGCGCAACGACGGGGACGAGCTTCACGCCCTTCTCGGCGAACAAGGCGCCAGGCGTCCCGCCCCGAACCACGGATTGCTCCTCCACCTTGTCGAAGTACTTCTCCAAGGAGGGGACCACGATGGGGGGCATCAGCGTGGGAAGTCTTGGCGGTCTTCCTGGGCATTTGGTCTTCGCTTTCTGAGGCCGCTAACGCAGATCCGAGACCGTTAGTTTACGCTAGGATGGAGTAGCACGGAAGGGCAATCTCGCGTGCGGGCCGGGCCGTGGGGCGATGCGGCGCGACGGCCGCGATCGTGCGCGCTGGGCGTCTCCATCGAACCTTCCCCAAGCTAGACCGATTCGCAACCGTCGAACCCGCGGTTGCCTGGCTTGGTGATGGAGCATCGGATGCGGATCGCCAGTTCCCCGGCGAGGGTCCACCTTGAACCTCGAGGCGAGAGCCTCATCGGTGCTCCCAGACCCGAGTGATACACGAAAGTGATACACGAAGCCCCGGAAACGGTGTCCATCGGCGACACAGCCCGGACCGGCGCGATCTCCAAAACCCAGCCTGACCTGCGGTTTCGCGAAATCTCGTCAACGACCGTTTACGCGACGACCTCGTGGCACCAGTGGCACGCGGCGTACCCGACGGAGAGCAGCACCGGGACGTCGCGCCGCCGCGCCTCCGCGAACGCGTCCGGCCCCCCACTCCCACCAGTCGACCGGGTTGTCCTTGTGCTGGAGGAGGTAGGGGCTCGTCGCGTCGGCGAGGCGGTTCACGCTTCGAGTCTGCCGCGCTCGTGGTCGCCCAGGTCGTCAGGGTGAGAGTGATCCAGAGGTCACTCTCACCCTGACGACCTCAGCCGGCGGAGAGCACCTCCGCGGCGTCGACGGCTCCGTGGCGGTCCTCGATCACGTCGGCCAGCCGGGCGACCTCGTCGTCGGAGAGGTCGACGCCGGCCTCCCGGGCGCCGCGGCGCAGCTCCTCGGTGACGGTGCCCTCGGTGGCGCCGTCCTGCCAGGAGGTCACCCGGTCGACGACGGCCTGGATCGCTTCGAGTCGTTCCTGTTCAGCCATGCCCGGCCGGTACCCACGGGCCGCGGCTGCGATCCGGGTGACGCGGGCCGCGCCCGCGCTGACCACGACCCCGCCTCCCGCGTCCGCGCCGGCGTTCGGTAGGAAGGACGGACCGAACAGGAGGAAGCGATGGAGACAGCAGCGCCAGCGGGTGGGTTGAGCAGGGTCGGCGTCGTCGGGGGCGGCCTGATGGGGTCGGGCATCGCCGAGGTGTGCGCCCGGTCGGGCCGCGACGTCCTCGTCGTCGAGGCCGACGCCCGGGCGGCCGACACGGCACGCGCGCGGATCGAGAAGTCGGTACGGCGGGCCGCCGAGCGCGGCAAGATCGACGACCCGGACGGCGTGCTCGGCCGGATCTCCCTGGTCACCGAGGTCGACGCGCTCGCCGACCGGGAGCTGGTGATCGAGGCGATCGTCGAGCGGGAGGACGCCAAGACCGAGCTGTTCCGCGCCCTCGACAAGGTGGTGGAGGCGCCGGACGCGATCCTCGCGACCAACACCTCCTCGATCCCGATCATGAAGCTCGCGGTCGTGACCGAGCGGCCGCAGCAGGTGCTCGGCATCCACTTCTTCAACCCGGTGCCGGTGCTCTCCCTCGTGGAGCTGGTCCCGAGCCTGATGACGTCGGAGGAGACCACCGACCGGGCGCGCGGCTTCGTCGAGAGCGGCCTCGGTAAGCACTCGATCCTCTGCCAGGACCGCGCCGGGTTCGTGGTCAACGCCCTGCTGATCCCGTTCATCCTGTCCGCGATCAGGATGTACGAGTCCGGCTTCGCCAGCGCCGAGGACATCGACCAGGGCCTCGTGCGCGGCGCCGCGCACCCCCAGGGCCCGCTGGCCCTGGCCGACCTGATCGGCCTCGACACCACCAAGGCCGTCGCCGAGTCGCTCTACGAGGAGTTCAAGGAGCCGCTCTACGCCCCCCCGCCGCTGCTGGCGCGGATGGTCGACGCCGGCCTCCTCGGCCGCAAGACCGGCCGGGGCTTCTACACCTACGGCTGAACGCCCTGGGAGGTCGTCAGGGTGAGAGTGAGCTATGGACCACTCTCACCCTGACGACCCTCAGGCACCCGGCCGCGCGACCTGCGCAGCGAGCCGCTGGGGCGCCTGCAGGCAGTAGGAGTCGGTCAGCAGCTCGGCCAGCTCCTCCCAGTCGGTGTCGTCGTCGAGCAGGATGCCGACGGCGTTGCCGCCCACCCGGAAGTACGGCGCGCCGAGGTGCTCGAACGCGAGCACCTCGTCCATCTCCGCGCGGAACGTGATCCGGAACAGCTGGTCGTGACCGCCGAAGACGTGGGCGACGGTGCTGCTGCCGACGCGCCACATGACGCCGGTCCAGGCGGCATGCTCCTCACACCGCGGGAACCGCGCGCAGATGCGGCGCAGCCGCTCCACCCACTCCAGGGGCACATCGGGACGCTCGGGCACGCGCGCAATGTGCCACAGCCCGCCGACAGCGCGACCAGCCCCCGCCGAGGGCCCGACCAGAACAGCTACCGGTGGTGACCGGTCACCGCCATCCCGATCCCGAGCCCGATCATCGAGGTGCCGCCGACGGCGCCGAGGGCGCTGCCACGGCGCGGGGAGCCGGCGAACCAGTCCCGGGCCCGGCCGGCAGCCACCGCCCACACCGAGTCGCAGACCAGCCCGAGCACCACGGCGACGGCGCCCAGCACGAACATCTGCGTCGGCACCGAGCCGCTGCCCGGGTCGACGAACGGCGGCAGCAGCGCCGCGAAGATCATGAACGCCTTGGGGTTGCTCACGCCCACTACGAACCCCTGCCGCGCGGCCCGCGACCACGACAGCCCGGCCCGCGGGCTCTCGCCCCCGACCCGCAGCCCGCGGCGGTGGCGGAAGGCCTGCACCCCCAGCCAGACGAGGTACGCCGCGCCCGCCAGCTTGATCGCCGTGAAGACCACGATCGACTCCGCGACGACGGCGCCCAGTCCCACCGCGACCAGCGTCATCACGACGAACAGGCCCGCCGTGTTGCCGGCCACGCTCGCGAGCGCGACCCGCTGGCCGTAGGCGACGGCCCGGCCGACGACGAACACCACGCTCGGTCCCGGGACGACGATGAGCACGACGGCCGCGAGGCCGAACGCGAGCGCCTGGTCGAGCCCCGGCACCGCTGGCCCTCAGTCGCCGCTGCCCCCGGCGTCGCCGCCGGAGCTGCCGGAGTCACCGCTGCCGGCGGAGCCGTCGTCGGCCGCGTCGGTCCGCTCGTGCGAGGGCGGGTCGCCGTAGACGCCCTCCTCGCGGGCCCGGTCGACCTTCTTCAGCCGCCGGGTGAAGCTCCAGAGCAGCAGCGCGACCGCGACGACCAGCCCGAAGAAGACGAGGGCGCCGATCGGCCCGGCCACCACGTCCTCGTCCTCGGGCTGGGCGGCGATCAGGAGGACCAGGTCGGCGTACACCCCGTCAGTCTCCCACCCCGGGGTCGATGCCCGCGAACAGGTCGTCCTCCGGGGTCTGCGTCGCCACGTGGCTCACCACGAGCTCGTAGTCCTCGGTCGGCCACACCTTCTCCTGGATCTCCCGCGGGATCGCGAACCACGCCCCGTCCGGGTCGATCTGCGTGGCGTGCGCGAGCAGCGCCTGGTCACGGACGCCGAAGTAGTCGGCGCACGGCACGCGGGTCGTGATCCGGGCGTCCCACTCCGGCTCCGGCTCCCAGGTCTTCAGCCGCTCCTCCCACGGCGACTCCAGGCCGTGCTCGAGCATCGCCTCGTGCAGCGCCTGCATGCGCGGCCGGTTGAAGGAGTGGTGGTAGTAGAGCTTCGACGGCTGCCACGGCTCCCCCGCGCCGGGGGAACCGCTCCGGGTCGCCCGCCGCGTGGAAGGCCGCGACGCTCACCTCGTGGCAGCGGATGTGGTCGGGGTGGGGGTAGCCGCCGCGCTCGTCGTAGGTCGTGATCACGTGCGGCCGGAACGCCCGCACCAGCCGCACCAGCCGCTCGGTCGCCTCCTCCAGCGGCACCAGCGCGAAGCACCCCTCCGGCAACGGCGGCTTGGGGTCGCCCTCCGGCCAGCCGGAGTCGACGAAGCCCAGCCAGTCCTGCCGGACGCCGAGGATGTCTCGCGCCCGCTCCATCTCCTGGCGCCGGATCTCGCTGATGTTGGCCCACACGTCTGGCCGGTCCATCTTCGGGTTGAGCACCGAGCCGCGCTCGCCACCGGTGCACGTCACGACGTGGACGTCGACGCCCTCGGCGACGTAGCGGGCGGTGGAGGCCGCCCCCTTGCTCGACTCGTCGTCCGGGTGCGCGTGCACGTGCATGAGTCGCAGGCCGGCTCGGCTGGCGGGGGCGGGCATGCCCGAAATGGTAGGAGTGCTGGACATGGGAACATGAACCGGTGACCGTTTCCCGCGATTCCCTCGCCGAGAGGTACGGCGCGCCCCCCGCGCTGGCGGCGCCGTGTCCTCATCGGGCTGGTCGTCGTCGTGGTCGGCGCCCTCGCCGCGCTGTGGACCTGGATCACCGTCGAGCAGAGCAACCCCCGCCGTGGCCTCCGAGCTGGTCAAGCACGAGATCGTCGACGAGCACACCGTGACCGTGGTGCTCCGGGTCGACCTGGACGACGAGGCGTCCGACCCGCGCTGCACGGTGCGGGCGCTCGCGCCGGACAAGGCGGTCGTCGGGCAGCAGACGTTCGTCCCCGAGGAGACCGGGCAGCACGACCACACCGTCGAGATCGCGACCGAGCGCCGGGCGACCGCCGTGGAGAAGGTCGGGTGCACCGCCGAGGGACAGCCCCGGCCGCGCTGAGAAGTCCGCCGGACCTGCGGTTCGGCGGCCGGCTTGTTAGACTTGAAGTTCTGTCCGGACCCGAGCGCGTCCGGCGGGGCTGCGAGACGAGCCCCCGACGCGCTTCCCGCCCGAACGATCGGCCGCCCGTGAGCGTGGCCAGGAGAGCCGGACCCGCCGACGTACGACCGCCATATCCGCTTTTCACCCAGGAGTACCCGAGATGACGCAGACCGACCAGAACACGATCTGGCTCACCCAGGACGCCTACGACAAGCTCCGCGCGGAGCTGGAGGACCTCAAGGGGCCGCAGCGTCAGGAGATCATCGCCCGCATCAGCGCGGCGCGGGACGAGGGTGACCTGAAGGAGAACGGCGGCTACCACGCGGCCAAGGACGAGCAGGGCCGGATCGAGGCCCGGATCCGCCAGGTCGAGGACATCCTGCGACGCGCCGAGGTCGGCGAGACCCCGCCGGACGACGGCGTCGTCGAGCCGGGGATGGTCGTCACCTACAAGTTCGAGGGCGATGACGACGACGAGGCCGAGACCTTCCTCCTCGGCGCCCGCGAGATCGAGCCCGAGGGCCTCACCGTCTACTCGCCCCAGTCGCCGCTCGGCGCCGCGATCATCGACCACAAGATCGGCGAGACCGTCGAGTACGAGGCGCCCAACGGGAAGATGCTCAAGGTCGTCATCCTCGACGCCAAGCCGTACACGAGCTGACCCAGGCCGACCTAGGCTGACCCGGCGTCAGCCGCGGTCGAGCACGAGGTAGCCGTGCGCGCGGAGGCGCTCGAGCACGGCCTCGGCGTGCGGGCTGCCGCGGGTCTCCAGCTGGAGGTGGACCTCGACCTCGTCGAGGTGCAGCATCGGTGAGATGCGCTCGTGCACGATCTCGAGCACGTTGGCGCCCGCGTCGGCGACCTCGGCCAGCAGCCGGGCCAGGCCGCCCGGCACGTCGGCGATGGTGACCTGCAGGTTGAGGTAGCGCCGGGCGGCGGACATGCCGTGGCGGATGACCTTGCCGAGCAGCAGCGGGTCGATGTTGCCGCCCGACAGCACGACGACGACCGGCCCCCGGAAGTGCTCGGGCGCCTCGCAGAGCGCGGCCGCGGCGGCGGCGCCGGCCGGCTCGACGACGAGCTTCTCCCGCTCCACCAGCGCCAGCAGGGCGCGGGACAGGGACTCCTCGGAGACGGTGAGCACCTCGTCGACGTGCTCACGCACCAGCCGGAAGGTCAGGTCGCCGGGCTGCCCGACCGCGATGCCGTCGGCCATCGTCGCCATCTGTGCCAGCCGCACCGGCCGGCCCTCGGCGAGCGACGGCGGGTACGCCGCGGCGGCGGCCGCCTGCACGCCCACGACCCGGAGGTCCGGGCGCAGCGCCTTGAGCGCCACGGCGGACCCGGCGACGAGGCCACCGCCGCCGGTGGGGATCACCACCGTCGCCGCCTGCGGGCACTGCTCGGCGATCTCGAGGCCGAGGGTGCCCTGCCCGGCGACGATGTCGACGTGGTCGAAGGGGTGGATCAGCACCGCCCCGGTGCGGTCGGAGAACTCCCGCGCCTCCGCGAGCGCGTCCTCGAGGACCGCTCCGGCGAACACCACCTCGGCGCCGTAGCCGCGGGTGGCGCGCTCCTTGGGGATCGGGGCGCCGTCGGGCATGAACACGGTGGCCCGGATGCCGTGCTGCTGCGCGGCGAGGGCGACGCCCTGGGCGTGGTTGCCGGCGGAGGCCGCCACGACGCCGCGGGCCCGCTCCTCCTCGGACAGCCGGGCGATCCGGGTCGCGGCCCCGCGGACCTTGAACGAGCCGGTGCGCTGGAGGTTCTCGCACTTGAGGTGCACCGGCGCGCCGACCAGGCCGGAGAGCCAGCGCGACTCCAGCATCGGCGTCGGCACCGCGACGGAGTCGACCAGCGGCCGGGCCGCCTCGACGTCCGCCAGCGTGACGGTCTGCCCCGGGTCGCCGGGCTGCTCAGACATCGATCACCTCGTCCTCGAGCTCGTCGACCGCCTCCTCGACCGGCATCTGCGCCAGCTCGGCGAGGTGGAGCACGACGGCGTTGACGGCGGCGGCCAGCGGCACCGCGACGAGCGCGCCGACGATGCCCGCCACCAGCACACCACAGGCGAGGGCGACGATCACGCCCAACGGGTGGAGCGATACCCAGCGGCCGAGCAGGAACGGCTGCAGCACGTGGCCCTCGAGCTGCTGCACGCCGATGATCACCGCGAGCATGATCAGCGCCGTGATCGGCCCCTGGTCGACCAGCGCCACCAGCACCGCGACGGTGCCGGCGATGGTCGCGCCGATCAGCGGCACGAAGGCGCCGAGGAAGACCAGGACGCCGATCGCCAGCACGAACGGCACGTCGAGGATCGCCGCGCCGATCATCACCCCGGCGGCGTCGACTGCCGCCACCAGCACCGTCGCGCGCACGAACTGCACCAGCGAGATCCAGGCCACCTTGCCCGAGCTGTCGATCCGCTCCCGCGCCACCCGCGGGGAGAGCCGGACCAGCCACGACCAGATCCGGCCGCCGTCGGCGAGGAAGAAGTACGTCGCGAACAGCGCGATGAAGAAGCCCCGCGAACACGTGCCCCACGGCGCTGCCGAGCTCGGTCGCCTGGTTGAGCGTCTCGCCGTCGCGCGAGCGCTCCTGGATCATCTCCTGGGCGCTCTGGATCCAGTCGTTGATCTGGGAGTCGCTGGCGTTGACGGGGCCGTCGCGCAGCCAGTCCCGGATCTCCTGCAGCCCCTGGACGGTGGAGTCGGCGAGGTCGTTGGCGCCGGCCGCGACCTGCTGGCCGGCGAAGGTGAGCAGCGCCGTCACCCCGGCGATGCCGGTGAGCACCACGAGCAGCGCCGCGAGGCCGCGCGGCACCTTCGCCCGGGTGAGCAGGTGGACCAGTGGGCTGGCGAGCGCGCTGACGAGGAGGGCGACGGCCAGCGGGATGGTGACGACGGAGAAGTAGCCGACCAGCCACAGCACCAGGTAGCCGGCGCCGGCGATGACGAGCAGCCGCCACGCCCAGGCAGCCGCCAGGTCGAGCCCCCACGGCACCTCCGCCCGGCCGAACCGGGACGGGCCGGCGGTGATCGGCGTCGGCTCGGTGCGGCGCTCCTCCCGCAGCTGCGCCCACTGGTGGGTGAACCGCTGCAGGATGCTCTCGACGCTCTCGCCCTCCCGGCGGTCGGGCTGGTCGGGCTGGTCGGGCCGGTCGGGGTGCTCGCGGTCATCGTCGGCGCTGCGCCGGCGGCGCGGGAACCGCGGCCGGTGCCGGTGCTCGGGGGCGGCTCGGCGTCGCTGCCGGCGAAGCTTCCGACATCGCCGCCGACACCCGCCTCCGGCTCCCCCGGCCGGTCCTCCCGGGGGCGAGTCGCCCGGTCGTCCCGCCGGGTCCGGGACAGGCCGATCCTCCGTCACGGCGCCACCTTAGACCCGAGCCCGGCGGCCAGCCGGTGAGCCACCTCGGGGTGGGGCCCGGCGAGCAGGCCGACCGCCATCAGCCGGTAGTCGTCGTCCACGACCACCCGGGCCCGCTCGGGCAGCTGCCAGCCCTCCGGGTCGCCGGTCGTCACCAGGCTGCCGAGCACCCGGTCGGCGGCGCCGGGGCGTCCGTGCCGCAGCACGCCGCCGCTGCCGACGAGCAGCGCGACCTCCCGCAGGTCGACACCGGTGCGCTCGACCACCCGGCCGTCCGGGGCGAGCACGACGCGGGACCGCCCGGCGTGGCGGCGTACGGCGGTCGTCGCCGCGATCCGCGCCAGCTCCTCGTCGACGTCGTACGCCGCGTCGTCGGCGGGCACGGAGCCGGGCGCAGCCGTGAGCCGGGCGACCGCCTCCCGCAGCCCCGGGCTCGCGGCGTCGCCGACCGCCTCCAGGACGCCGCGGGCGGACCAGCGCATGCCGAGGTCGGCCTCGACCGTGCGGTTGGCGGAGGTGGGCGCGACCACCTCGCGGGCGAGGCCGCCCGCCTCGGAGAGCTCGGGGTCGACGGTGAGGACGGAGTAGACGTCGGTGGTGGCGCCGCCGACGTCGACCACCGCCACGTCGCCCGCGCCGGGGTGCTGCTCGTCGAGCCCGTGGGCGAGCAGCTCGACGCCGGTCAGCACGACGTCGGGCGTGGCGCCACGCACGAGCGCGGCGAACTCGGAGCCCCGGCTCAGGCCCTTGCCGCCGATCACGTGCCGCAGGAACGCCTCGCGGATCGCGCTGCGGGCTCCGTCGGGGGCCAGCACGCCGATGCGGGGCACGACGTTGTCCGCCAGCACGTGCGGCCGCCCGGCCAGCACCCGCGCCACCTCGTCGTAGGCCTCGACGTTGCCCGAGACCACGGTCGGCCCGGTCCACCCGGCGTCGACCAGCGCCCGGGCACCCGCGAGCAGCGCCTCGGCGTTGCCGCCGTCGGTGCCGCCGGTGAGCAGGACGACATCGACCTCGCTGCGGTCGCGCGCCGGACGGGTGAGCCCCGCCAGCTGCGCCACCACGGCGGCGTGCTCGCGGCCCGCGAGCGCGACGACGGCGGTCACCCGCCCGCCGCTGGAGAGCGCGACCCGCCGCCCGGCCTCGGCCGTGACCAGCTCCTCGTTGCCGACGACCGCGATCCAGAGTGCGCCGCCCGCGCTGGAGCAGGCGAGCACCTCGGCCTGCTCGGCCCGCGGGTCGGTCGCCGCCAGGTCGGCGCGGCAGCCGTCGATCGCGTCCATCACGTCACCGGTGCCGAACGTCGGCCGGTCGGCCCGGGCGACGATCCGCGCCTCGGCGAGGTCGACGAGCAGCGCCTTGGTGAACGTCGACCCGACGTCGACGCACAGCACCGCGCCGCCGGCCGCCGCGCGGGCGCCGGTCACCCGAGCGCCTGCTCCAGGTCGGCGACCAGGTCGTCGGCGGCCTCGATGCCGACGCTGAGCCGGACCAGGTCGGCGGGCACCTCCAGCGCGGTGCCGGCCACCGACGCGTGCGTCATCCGGCCCGGGTGCTCGATCAGCGACTCCACCCCGCCGAGCGACTCGCCGAGCGTGAACACCTCCGCCCGCTCGCAGACCCGCAGCGCGGCCTCCTCGCCGCCCTCGCAGCGGAACGACACCATCCCGCCGAAGCGGCGCATCTGCCGCTGCGCGACCCGGTGCCCGGGGTGGGTCTCCAGCCCCGGGTAGACCACGTCGCCCACCTTCGGGTGGCTGGTGAGGAAGTCGACGACCCGCTCGGCGTTGTCGCTGTGGCGGTCCATCCGGACGCCGAGCGTCTTGATGCCGCGGTGGGTCAGGAACGCGTCGAACGGCCCCGGCACCGCGCCCACCGCGTTCTGGTGGAACGCGACCTGCTCGGCGACCTCGAGGTCGCGCACGACGACGGCGCCGCCGACGACGTCGGAGTGGCCGCCGACGTACTTCGTGGTCGAGTGCACCACCAGGTCGGCACCGAGGGTGAGCGGCTGCTGGAGGTACGGCGACGCGAAGGTGTTGTCGACGACGAGCAGGGCGCCCGCCTCGTGGGCCACCCCGGCGAGCGCCTCGATGTCGGCGATGTTGAGCAGCGGGTTGGTCGGCGTCTCGACCCAGACCAGCTTCGTCCGCCCCGGCCGGACCGCCGCACGCACGGCGTCGGTGTCGTGCACGGGCGCCGGCGTGTGCTCGAGGCCCCACGGCCGGATGACCTTGTCGAACAGCCGGTAGGTGCCGCCGTACGCGTCGCCGGGGAGGACCACGTGGTCGCCGGGGCGGCACAGCGCCCGGACGATGGTGTCCTCGGCCGCCAGGCCGGACGCGAACGCGAAGCCTCGCTCCCCCTCCTCGAGCGCGGCGAGCGCGCCCTCGAGGGCGGTGCGGGTGGGGTTGGCGCTGCGGCTGTACTCGTAGCCGCCGCGCAGGCCGCCGACCCCGTCCTGCTTGTAGGTGGAGGTGGCGTAGATGGGCGGGATCACCGCTCCGGTCGTGGGGTCCGGCTCGTAGCCCGCATGGATGGCGCGGGTCTCGAAGCCGCTCTTGCTCCGGTGCTCCTGGGTCACCCTCGCGAGCCTACTCAGCGGCTGCGCCGACCGTGGTCGGGCGCTTGCGCCGCGGGGGAGAATGGAGGCATGTTCCTCTCCCGCCACAAGACCGAGATGGTCGACGCCGCGCAGGCGCTCCCGGGCCGCGACGCGCCCACGTTCCAGGTGCCTGCCCGCCACGAGGTGCTCGGGACCCCGGTCGTGACCGACGAGGTGCCCGAGGGCATGGAGGTCGCGGTCTTCGGGCTCGGCTGCTTCTGGGGCGCCGAGGAGCTCTACTGGAAGATGCCGGGCGTGTGGTCGACGTCGGTGGGCTACACCGGCGGCATCACCCCGAACCCGACGTACGAGGAGGTCTGCTCCGGCCGCACCGGCCACACCGAGGCCGTGCGCGTCGTGTTCGACCCGGCCCAGGTGTCGTACGCCGACCTGGTCAAGAAGTTCTTCGAGGTCCACGACCCGACCCAGGGCATGCGGCAGGGCAACGACATCGGCACGCAGTACCGCTCCGGCATCTACTACACGACCCCCGAGCAGGAGCAGGTCGCGCGCGAGCTGACCAAGGTCTACGGCGACGAGATCACCCGCCGCGGCTACGGCGAGATCACCACCGAGATCGTCCCCGCCGGGCCGTACTACTACGCCGAGCCCGAGCACCAGCAGTACCTCCACAAGGTGCCCTACGGCTACCGCTGCCACGCCAACACCGGGGTGCCGTTCCCGCAGACCGCCTGAGCGGCTCGCCTGGGACCTGTCGTATCCGCCGCCTCCCGTTCGTAGCGTAGGCAGCGGCGGGCGTCGGGCCTGCCCGGACGGAGGAGCGGACGTGCCCCAGTACCTCATCTACTTCAACCAGCAGTGGGTCGGCGACCACACCGCGGGAGTGGTTCCGCAGCCGCGCGCCGCTGGCCAACGCCGTCGTCGACGAGATGAAGGAGGCCGGCGTCTACCTCCTCGCCGGCGGCCTGGAGGAGCACGGCCCGGTGTTCAGCGCCGACCCCACCCAGGGCGCCGACGAGGTGCTGCTGACCGACGGGCCCTACGTCGAGACCAAGGAGGTCCTCGGCGGGTTCTGCGCCGTCGACGTGCCCGACGAGGAGACCGCCCGGGTCTGGGCCGTCAAGGTCGCCGAGGCCTGCGGCTGGCCGCAGGAGGTACGGCGCTTCATGTAGGCGGCGGCCGGGCGGCCGCGCGGTCGGGCACCCGTCGCCGGTCAGCTCCGGGGCGGTCCGAGCTCGTCCACGACGTTGCCGTCCCAGTCGATGGCGACCCAGCGGCCGAAGCCCTCCGGGTGCCGGCGCGCGAGCTCGGCGAGGCGCTCCTCCTCGGGATCCACCGGGAGGACGGGTGTCGTGGAAGGGACGAGCTCGTAGTTCTCGTAGACGAGGTAGCGCTGGTCGTCGGTGAGCGCGAGGACCGCGCGGCGGACCTCGTCGGCTGCCGGCGCGAAGTCGCCGAACGGGATGGAGACCATGTCGTCCCACTCCTGCCGGGACATCAGGATCTCGACGACGCGCAAGGTCCCGTCGGCCCCGTCGACGACGACCCGGAGCCGCCCGGGCTCGACCTCGGTCACCGTGGCCCACTCGTCCAGGAACTCGAGGAGCCGTTCCCACAAGCGTTCGTACCTCACCGGACGAGCATCGCCGGTCCGGGGGCCGTCTGCATCCTGGTTTCCGGTCGAGCCGTCCGTGACAGACCGGCGGCTGGCCGCTCGCCCGCCGGGTACCACTCCGTGCGGGAGAGGGAGGTGGCTCGTGCGCGTGCTCAACGTCGTCGGCGGGTCGCTGCTGTGGGTCCTCGCCGGTCTGCTGGGGCTGGTGGGCGTGCTGCTGTCGGTGACGATCGTGCTGCTGCCGCTCGGCATCCCGCTGCTGTGGCTGGCCCGCAAGCTGTTCCGGACGGCGATGGCGCTGCTCGTGCCGCGCCCGGTGCGGCACCCGGTGTCGGAGGCCGGCAAGGCGGTCGAGGACGGCGCCGGCAGCGCACGGAAGGGCCTGTCGAAGGCCGCCGGCCGGGGCCGCTCGTTCCTGGAGCGCCAGCGCAAGCGCCTTCCCTGAGCCGGCCGCCGTTCGCCCGGTCGCCGTGACCAGGCGTCAGGGACAATGGCTGCATGTCGGAGCTCCCTCGCAAGGCCGCCGCGCGCACCGCGCGGCTCGCCGCCCTGCCACTGGGGTACGCCGGCCGCACGGCGCTCGGCTTCGGCAAGCGGCTCGGCGGTGCTCCGGCCGAGGCGGTGATGACCGAGATCCAGCAGCGGACCGCCGACCAGCTGTTCCGCACGCTCGGGGAGCTGAAGGGCGGGGCGATGAAGTTCGGCCAGGCCCTGTCGGTGCTCGAGTCGGCGCTGCCCGAGGAGATGGCCGCGCCCTACCGCGAGCACCTGACCCGCCTCCAGGACTCCGCACCGCCGATGCCGACCCAGACCGTGCGCGACATCCTCGAGGCCGACCTCGGCGCCGACTGGAAGGCCCGGCTGGTCTGGCTCGACGGCGGCCCGGCGGCGGCCGCGTCGATCGGCCAGGTGCACAAGGGGCGCTGGCACGACGGACGTGAGGTCGCGGTCAAGGTGCAGTACCCCGACGCGGGGGCCGCGCTGGAGTCCGACCTGCGCACGCTCGCCCGCGCGGCACGGGCGATCGGCCCGCTGATGCCCGGCGTCGACATGAAGCCCCTGGTCGACGAGGTCCAGGCCCGCGCCAAGGACGAGCTCGACTACGACCTCGAGGCCGAGGCGCAGCGCGAGTTCGCCCGGTCCTTCGCCGACGACCCCGACATCGTCGTGCCCGACGTCGTCGCGGTCGGGGCCGCGGGTGCTCGTCACCGAGTGGCTCGAGTCCCCCGCGTCGCTGGCGACGGTGATCGCCGGCGGCTCCTCCGAGGAGCGCGACCACTACGGCCAGCTCTTCACCCGGTTCCTCTTCTCCGGCCCGGCGCGCACCGGCCTGCTCCACGCCGACCCGCACCCCGGCAACTACCGGATCCTCCCCACCGAGGACGGCGCACCCGGCCGGCTCGGCGTCCTCGACTACGGCGCCGTCGCGCGGTTGCCGCAACGAGGGCTGCCCGAGCCGATGGGGCGGCTGATCAGCCTCTGCGCGGCCGGCGACGGCGAGGCCCTGATCGACGGGCTCCGCGAGGAGGGCTTCCTCAAGGACCGGATCAAGGTCGACCCGCAGCTGCTCATGGACTACCTGTCACCGTTCGTGGAGCCGACGCTCGTCGAGCGGTTCCGCTTCTCCCGCGCCTGGATGCGCGAGCAGTTCCAGCGCGTCAACAACCCCCGCGACCCGGCGTACACCGTCTCGACCAAGCTCAACCTGCCGCCGCAGTACGTGCTGATCCACCGCACCTGGCTCGGCGGCGTCGGCGTGCTGAGCCAGCTCGAGGCCGAGGCGCCGTTCCGGGCGATCATGGAGGAGTTCCTGCCGGGCTTCCACCCTGCCGACCGGGCCGACTGACCGGGGCCGACTGACGGGGCCGACTGACGGGCTCACTCCCCCGTGCGGCCGTCGATCGCCTCGCGCAGCAGGTCGGCGTGACCGTTGTGGCGGGCGTACTCCTCGATCATGTGCAGCAGGATCCACCGCAGCGTGAAGTGGCCCTCTTCGCGACGCGAGGGAAGGGCGGACTCGACGTCGAGCCCCTTGCCGGCGGCCAGTGCCTCGTCGATCGCCGCGTCGGCGCGGGCGACCGCCTCGTCGAACCACTGCCGCAGCTGCTCGGGGCTGTCGTCGACGGCGGAGTGCCAGTCCCAGTCGGGGTCGGCGTCCCAGTCGACGTCCACGAACGGCGACACCGGCGGCCGGCCGTGCAGGACGCGCTCGAACCAGCTCCACTCCACCAGCGCCAGGTGCTTGAGCATGCCGCCCAGCGTCATCGTGCTCGGCGGCAGCGTCTGGGCGAGCTGCTCGCGGGTGAGGCCGTCGACCTTCCAGCGCAGCGTGTCGCGGTGGTAGTCGAGGTAAGCGCGGACCGTGGTCACCTCGTCGGCTCGCAGCGGTGGGTCCCGGCGGTCGGTGTCGTCCATGTCGCCGACGCTAGCCAGACCGTCAACCCGAGGCGCCGACCGCGGGATCGCGGTCGGTGACGCAGTAGGCCCGGCCGTTGGGGTCGGCGAGCACCGTCCACTGCTCGTGCACGCCGACCAGCTCGGCGCCGGCCGCGACGTGCCGCCGGACCTCGGCGTCCCGGTCGAGCGTCGCCCAGTCGAGGTGGGCGCGGACCGGTCCGGAGTCCTCCTCCAGCAGCTGCAGGAGGAAGCGGACCGGCTGCTCCGGCGGCCGCACCAGGCGCCGGAACTCCGGCTCGTCGGGGTGCTCGGCGAGCTCCCCACCCCGTCACCGCCGCCCAGAACGCGCACTCCGCGTCGTAGGCCGGCGCCGGGGCATCGATGCACACCTGGTCGAGCAGCGACGTATGCCCCTCCGGCCACTCCGTCGGCCGCGGCCGGGTCGACTCGCCGGCGTGCACGAAGCACAGGCCGAGGCCGCCGGGCGAGCGCATCACGACATAGCCCCGGTCTTCCACCTCGGTCGCGCCGAGCCGGCGCGCCCGCTCCGCGGCGGCCCGCGGGTCGGCGACGTGGAGGTCGACGTGCACGTCGTCGGGGCCCTCCCGCAGCCGCTGCACCCGCAGGCAGTCGTCACCGGCGGGCGGCAGCAGCGTCGCGAACTCGCCGTCGTCGCCGCGCGGCGGCGACACGTCGTACGCCGTGAGCGCCGACCAGAAGTCCACCCCGGCCTCGAACCCCTCCGGCGCGAAGTCGAGGAACGCCGTCGCCCAGGTCGGGCGCACCGCTTCGGTCAGGTCACCTGTCTCGCCGGGGTTGCTCATGCCCCCACCGTAGGACCGGGCACCCAGGGCGCAGGTCGGCCGCGAGCTCGACCCCCGACCCACCGGATCACCAGAGGCCGAGCACGCCGCCACCGATCCGCACGATGAAGCCACTGACGACGAGGATGAAGAAGATCCGCACGAACTTCGCGCCCCGGCCGACGGCGGTGCGGGCGCCGAGGTAGCCGCCGAGCAGGTTGCAGGCGCCCATCAGCAGGCCGACCTGCCACAGCACCGCGCCGGTGGGGACGAAGAGGAGGAGCGCACCGAGGTTGGTCGCCCAGTTGGCGAGCCGGGCCTTGGCCGAGGCCTCCAGGAAGTCGTAGCCGAGCAGCCCGACCAGCGCGAAGACGAAGAAGCTGCCGGTGCCGGGGCCGAGCGCGCCGTCGTAGAACCCGACGACCGCGCCGACCGCGCACGCGGCGGCCAGGTGCTGGCGGCCGGCGAAGCGGAGCAGCGTCTGCTCGCCGACCTCGGGCTGGAGGACGACGTAGGCACCCAGCACGACGAGCACCACGAGCACGATCGGCTCGAACGCCCCGCGCGGGATGTGCGACGCCACGAACGCGCCGCCGAACGAGCCCAGCAGCGCGCAGAGCATGAGCGGGCCGAACGTGCGTGGATCGGGGCGGATCCGCCGGTAGTAGGTCGCGGACGCGGCCGTCGTACCGCAGATCGAGGCGACCTTGTTGGTCGCCAGCACCTCCACCGGCGCCGCCCCCGGCAGCCCGAGCAGCAGCGCAGGGAGCTGGATCAGCCCGCCGCCGCCCACCACCGCGTCGACGAAGCCCGCCGCCAGCGCCGCCACGCCGAGGAGGACGAGCACGGTCAGGCTGATGTCGCTCATCGCCACCCATTGTCGCGGTCGTCAGGGTGAGAGTGGTCCATGGGTCACTCTCACCCTGACGACCTCAGGGCCTGTGGAGGGCCGGCCCGGGAAGTGACGGAATGGTCCACGCTGGTGGCGTGGTCCCGGGGGCAGGAGTCGTGGCGGCAGGTCGCGGCGGTCGCAGCGCAGCAGGGCGGGCTCATCACCCGCGCCCAGCTCGGTGCGCTCGGCGTCGACCGCTGGGCGGTGCGGCACCGGATCGCCACGGGCCGCTGGGTCGAGTGGACGCCCACGGTGATCGGCACGACCACCGGTGAGCTGGGGCGCCGGCAGCTGATGTGGCTGGGCGTCCTCCACGCCGGCCCGCCGGCCCTGGTCGGCGACCTGACCGCCGCCGAGGTCGGCGGCCTGCGCAACTGGCACCGCGACGACGTGACGGTCCTCGTGCCGCGCGGCACCGACCTCGGCCGGCCGGTGCCCGGCATCGGCTTCGTCCAGACCCGCCGCCCGCTGCCGGACCTGCGGCGCACGGACCTCCGCCTCCCGGTGTGCCGGCTCGAGCCGGCTGTGCTGCACTTCGCCGCCTACCAGGACTCCCGCCGGACGGCGGAGGGCGTCGTGGCCGCGGTCGTGCAGCAGCGGCTCACCTCCCCGGCGGCCCTGCTGGCGTGGCTGGACCGGATGCAGCCGCTGCGGTGGGCCCGCATCCTCCGCGCCGCGCTCGTGGACATCGCCGGTGGCGCGCAGTCGGTGGCCGAGCTCGACGTGCGCCGGATGTGCCGCCGGTTCGGCCTGGCCGCGCCCGCCCGCCAGACCAAGCGGCGCGACGCGAGCGGGCGGGTGCGCTTCACCGACTGCGAGTGGCGGCTCCGGGACGGACGGGTGCTGGTGCTCGAGGTGGACGGCGGCTTCCACATGGAGGTCGAGCACTGGAAGGACGACATCGCCCGCCAGCGCGCCCTCACCTCCCCCGACCGCGTCGTCGTCCGCTGCACCGCCCGCGAGCTGCGCGACCAGCCCGACGTCGTCGCCCGCGACCTGCGCAACCTCGGCGTCCCCGCCGCCGCGTGAGGTCGTCAGGGTGAGAGTGGTCTATCGGTCACTCTCACCCTGACGACCTCACGACTAAGGCGGAGAGGCCCTCTTCGCCCCGTCCCGCGTCGACCAGTTCCGCGGCCCGGGCCACCGTCGCGCCGAGACCGCCGTCGCCGAGCGGCCCGGGGGCGTGAAGGGATGCGAGCCGGCGCAGCACCGGGAGGTGCTCGACAAGTGACGCCGGCCCGGCCGGGTGGCGGCCGGTGACGACCTCGCGCGCGGTGTCCGACGCCGACGAGACGACGTGCCCGAGCTGGGTCGCGGCCGTCTCCGCGAAGGCGGTTGCGTCGATACCGGCCTCGACCACCGCGGCCAGCGCCCGGAGCAGGCCGAGCTGGGCGTCGTACCAGACCCCGAAGAGGGCGAGGTCCCACACGGCCGCGGAGCCAGGCGCGTCACCCACGAACCGGGTACCGCCGAGCAGCTCCAACGTCGGACGGTGCCGCTCGTACGACGCCCGGTCACCGCTGAGGAGGAACGCTGCTGCTTCAGTGCCGACGGTCTCCGGGGCTGCCTGGACGCCTCCGTCGAGGTAGGCGGCTCCTAGCTCCGCCACACGCGCCGCCGCCGACCGCGCCTCCTCCGGGCCACCGGTCGCGAGCACGACCAGCGTCCGGTCGACGTCGGCCGGCGCGAGCTCCGCCAGGACCGCGTCGACTGCTGCGTAGTCAGTGAGGGTCAGCAGCACCAGGGGCGCCACGGCAGCCTCCTTCAACGAGCCGGCCCGCCTTGCCCCGGCCTCGACCATCGCGTCGGCTCGCCCGGACGTCCGGTTCCAGACGACGACGTCACGACCTCGGGCGAGCAGGGTCCGGGTCACTGCCGATCCGATCGCGCCGGTGCCGATCACGGCCACAGTTTGGTTCGTCGCATCCATGCGGCGATCGTGCGACCTCAACCCCACTTGAGGTCAAGCCGGTCACCCCACCCAGAACCCCCGGCCGCCGAACCAGTCGTCGTAGGAGCCGGGGCGGCCCTGGGGGCCGCGGGAGCCGAGGTAGGAGCCGACGACCGCGGCGCCGAGGTCGTCGGCCTCGGGGGCGACGACCTTGCCGTCGACGCGGCGGGCCATCGAGTCGACGAACCGGGCGAGGCCGGGGTCGTCGCCGAGGCGGAAGAACGTGGTCTGGGCGCCCAGGCGCAGGGCGTTGTCGAGCTCGCGGACGGCGAGCGCGATCGTCATCGGGTGCGGCGGGTAGCTGAAGTAGACCTCGCCGTCGGGCTCCAGGTGCGAGGTCGGCTCGCCGTCGGTGACGACCAGCAGCACCGGCTGGGCGTTGGGGTGCTTGCGGAAGTGGCGGTTGGCGAGGAGGAGGGCGTGGTGCAGGTTGGTGCCCTTGGCCCACCGCGCGTCGAGTGCGGTCAGCTGCTCGATCTCCATCCGCTCCGCGTGCCGGCCGAAGCCGATCAGCTCCAGCGAGTCCCCGCGGAACCGGGTGCCGATCAGCGTGTGCAGCGCGAGCGCGGTGCGCTTCATCGGCACCCACCGGCCGTCCATCGCCATCGAGAAGCTGGTGTCGACGCACAGCGCGACCGCCGCCTGCGTACGGGCCTCGGTCTCCTGGACTTCTATGTCGTCGACGGACAACCGCGGCCCGGAGGGGTCTCCGGTACGACGCCGCACACCGTTGAGGACCGTGCGCGGCACGTCCCAGGGCTCGGTGTCGCCGAACTGCCACTGCCGGCTCGACCCCGACAGGTCGCCGGCGGCCCCGGCCTGACGCAGGTCCCGCTGCCCCTGGCGGCCGGACATCCGCTCGGCGACGTCGCGGAGCAGCGCCTTCCCGAGCTGTCGCATCGCCTTCGGGGTCAGCCGCAGCTCGCCGTCGAAGCCCCGCTCCAGCGCCCCGGAGTCACGCAGCGCCCGCTCGAGCTCCTGCAGCTTCCGGGCGTCGACGGCGGCGCCGTCGCCGAGCTGGCGGGCCAGCTTGTCGAGGTCGACGTCGTCGAGGCGGGCGCCGCCGTAGCCCTGGGAGAGCTGGTCGGCCAGGTCGTCGAGGTCGGCGAGGTCCTGGAGCATGCCGGTGCCGTCACCGAGGCCGACTCCCTGCTCGCCGTCGAACCGCTCCGACCCCGACCAGTCCTCGCCCGGCCGCAGGGACTGGAGGTTGCCGTCGAGGCGGGAGAGCTGCTCCATCAGCTGCGGCGACCCGAACGCCTGCGCCGAGAGCCGCATCAGCTCCTCCCGTTGCTCGGCGCTCATCGAGTTGAGCATCCGCTGCGCGGCGGCCGCGCGTTGCGCCATCGCGTCGAGGAGCTCGTCGACGTTGCCGGGGTTCTCGGGGAAGAACTGCCGGTGCTTCGCCATGAAGTCGTCGAAGTCCTGCTGGGTGTCCTCGCCGCGGGCGTGCTTCTCGAGCAGCTCGTTGAGGTCGCCCAGCATCTGCTGGATCGCCTCCCGGTCCTCGTCGGTGGCGTTCTCCAGCGCGTCCTTCATCCCGGCGAACCGCTGGTCGAGCAGCTCGCGGCCGAGGAGGTCCTTGATCTCCTCGTAGGCCTGCCGGGCCTCGGTGCTCTGCCAGTCGTAGTCGGCGAGCTCGGTGACGGCGGCGGCCGGCGACGGCGGGAGGTTCTGCATCCGCATCTCGCGGAACGCCCGGTCGGCGTCGTCCATCATCGGGTCGCGCGCGAGCTGCTTGCGCTCCTCCAGCACCGCCTTCTCGAGCAGCTCGCGGACCTGCTCGAGCGTGCCGTCGAGGTTGTGCCGCTGCAGGATGTCGCGGCGCCGCTCGGCCACCCGGCGGGCGAGGTCGTCGAGGCCGGCCTGGTCGCGGCCGCCGCGGCGGAGGAACTCGCGCATCGCGCGCTCGGGGGCTGTAGCCGGCCATCACCTCCTCGCCGATCGCGTCGAGCGCCTCGGCGATGTCGACGGGCGGGGCGAGCGGGTCGCCGCCGCCGTAGCGGGTGTAGTGGGTCGCGACGCCCCGCGGTCTCCGCGACCGGCCGGGGTCGTCAGCCATAGACCGTCTCCGTGCCGTCGGAGTCCTTGCCGATCCTCCGGGCGAGGAAGAGGCCCTCGAGGGCGAGCTCGATCGCGCACGCGCGCTCGCCGTCGTTGGCGCCGCCGTCCTCGCCGAGCAGCCGCTCGCACACCTGGTCGTAGAGGTCGGACTCACCGAGCACGGGCAGCCCGGCGAGCACGTCGCGGGCGGCGACGCCCTCGCCGGTGGTGACCATGGCGCCGTCCTCGATAGCCTGCACCAGCAGCGCGAAGTCGATGCCGCGGAAGTGCTGGCGCACCGTCTCGGCGGTCGCCGTGCGCAGCAGGTGGGTGAGGATCTCGGCCTCCCGGCCCTCCTCCCCGGTCTCGAACTCGATCTTGCCGCCGAGCACGTCGACCGCCGTCTCGAGGTCGACGACCCGGGCGACGGCCGCCTCCTCGCCGAGCAGCGTGGCCCGGCGGAGGGCGGCCGCGGCGATGGTCTCCGCGCCGGCGATCGCGAACCGCGCCGAGACGCCCGAGCGCTGGTCGACGGCGCTGGATTCGCGCAGGTTGCGCGTGAACCGGGCCAGCACCTCCAGCAGCGGCTCCGGCACCTCGGCGACGAGGTCGGCCTCCTGCCGGACGACGGCCATCTCGGCCTCGAGCTCGGTCGGGTAGTGGGTGCGGATCTCGGCGCCGAAGCGGTCCTTGAGCGGCGTGATGATCCGGCCGCGGTTGGTGTAGTCCTCCGGGTTGGCCGAGGCGACGACGAGCACGTCGAGCGGCAGCCGCAGCACGTAGCCGCGGATCTGGATGTCGCGCTCCTCCATCACGTTGAGCATCGCGACCTGGATCCGCTCGGCGAGGTCGGGCAGCTCGTTGATGGCGACGATGCCGCGGTGGGAGCGCGGGATCAGCCCGAAGTGGATGGTCTCGGGGTCGCCGAGCGAGCGGCCCTCGGCGACCTTCATCGGGTCGACGTCGCCGATCAGGTCGGCGACGGACGTGTCCGGGGTCGCCAGCTTCTCGGCGTACCGCTCGCTGCGGTGCCGCCAGGAGACCCGCAGGTCGTCGCCGTACGACGCCGCGGCCGCACGCGAGGCGTGGGTGACGGGGTCGAACGGGTGCTCGCCGAGCTCAGAGCCGGAGATCACCGGCGTCCACTCGTCGAGCAGCCCGACGAGGGTGCGGAGCAGCCGGGTCTTGCCCTGGCCGCGCTCGCCGAGCAGCACGACGTCGTGCCCGGCGAGCAGCGCCCGCTCGAGCTGGGGGACGACGGTGTCCTCGAACCCGTGCAGCCCCGGCCACGGGTCCTCCCCCCGCGGCGAGCTTGGCCAGCAGGTTGTCGCGGATCTCGGCGCGCAGCGGCTTGTGCACGTGGCCGGAGGCGCGCAGCTCCCCCGACGGTGGCGATGCTGGGGGCGGTGGACGTCTCAGGTGCGAGGTGAGCGGTCACGCCCTCAACGTACTCGCGCTCGCCTAGCGCGGACCGCGGTCCGATACGGGACACGGCCCGCCCGACCGTCAGCGGCTGAGCACGACCGCCGACCCGTGGCCGAAGAGGCCCTGGTTGGCGGTGATCCCGACCCGTGGGTGCCCGGCGCGGCCGCGCGCGCCCTCGACCTGGCGGCCGGTGGCCTGGCCGCGCAGCTGCCAGGTCAGCTCGCAGACCTGGGCGAGGGCCTGCGCCGGCACCGCCTCGCCGAAGCAGGCGAGGCCCCCGGAGGGGTTGACGGGGATCCGGCCGCCGACCGCGGTCTCGCCCGCCCGGAGCAGCACCTCGGCCTCGCCGCGGCGGCAGAGGCCGAGGTCCTCCATCCAGTCCAGCTCGAGCGCGGTGGACAGGTCGTAGACCTCGGCGACGTCGACGTCGTCGGGACCGATCCCGGCCTCCTCGTACGCCGCGTCGCCGATCGACTCCTTGAACGTCCGGGCGGGCTCGGCGCCGGCGGCGTGGTCGGTGGCGAGCAGCGGCATGTCGATGACCGTGTGGGGGAACGTGGGCGTCACCGTCGACACCGCCTCGACCCGCACCGGCGGGTGGGCGCCGTCGTTCTGCGCCAGCCGCCGGGCGCGGTCGCCGCCGACCAGCAGCACCGCAGCGGCGCCGTCGGAGGTGGCGCAGATGTCGAGCAGGTGCAGCGGGTCGGAGACGACCGCGGAGTCGAGCACGTCGGCGACGCTGACCTCCTTGCGGTAGCGGGCGTTGGGGTTGGCCAGCCCGTGCCGGGCGTTCTTGACCTTGACCCGGGCGAAGTCCTCGCTGGTCGCGCCGTAGAGGTCCATCCGGCGGCGGGCGTAGAGCGCGAAGTACGCCGGGTTGGTCATGCCGAGCAGCCGGAACCGCAGCCAGTCGGGATCGGTCCACCGCTCGCCGGCGTTGGGGGCGAGGAAGCCCTTGGGGGGTGGTGTCGGCGCCGACGACGAGGGCGACCTCCGACAGGCCGGCGAGGATCCGGGCGCGGGCGGTGTCGAGCGCCTGGGCGCCGGTCGCGCACGCGGCGTACGACGTGGCGACCCGCGCGCCGTTCCAGCCCAGCGCCTGGGCGAACGTCGAGCCGGCGACGTAGCCGGCGTAGCCGTTGCGCACGGTCTCGCCGCCGACGACCAGGTCGACGTCGCGCCACGCGACGCCGGCGTCGGCCAGCGCCGCGCGGGCCGCGTGGACCCCGTACTCGACGAACGGGCGGCCCCACTTGCCCCACGGGTGCATGCCGACGCCCGCGACGACGACCGGCCCGCTCACCGGGCCTCCCCGTCGGCCGCCAGCGCCAGGTCAGCCGCTCGCCCGTCTCGTCGGCGTGGAGCGTCTCCACGACCAGCTCGACCTCGAGACCGACGGCGAGGTCGGCGACGCCGTGGCCCTCGGCGACCTGGCCCAGCACCACCAGCCCCTCCGGCAGCTCGACGGCCGCGAGCGCGAACGGCCGGAACGGCTCGCTCGCCGGGACGTACGGCGGCGGCGGCTGGTACTGCGCGTCGGTGTAGGACCACACGTGGCCACGGCGTGAGAGCGGTGCGACCTCGTGCTCCCTGGCCGTCGCAGCCGGGGTTGCGGCAGGACGCGGTGGCGTCCTCGGGGTGCGGGGGGAAGACCAGGGTGGCACACGTGGTGCACCGCGACGCCAGCAGCCGGGGCTCGGGCCCCGTGGTGAACCAGCCGGCCACGGCCGGGGACGCAGTCGAGCTCATGCCACCTCGCGAGAACTAGAACGTGTTCTCATTCTAGCCCACGTCAGGCGAGGTGGATCCGCGCGTGCTCCTCGCCCACCATCCGGCGCCCGTGGTCGAGGCGCATCCGGAGCAACGAGAGCCCCGGCACCGTCCACTCGCGTCCGGCCCAGCCCGCGACCCCGTCCAGCGCGGTGGCCAGCAGCCGGGGCGCGTCGTCGGCGGCGACCGACCCCAGGGTCAGCGCCGGCCGGAACCTCCGGCGGTCGACCATCAGCCCGAGCCGGGCGACCGCCTCGGGGACGAACCGGGCCAGGTCGACGACCGGGTCGACGTCGCCCGTGAGCGTGGTGACGAGCGTCGCCCGCGGCCGGGCGCTGCGCGACTGCTCCTCGGGGTCGAGGAGCGTGACGCCGGAGAACCGCACGACCGGCCCGGTCGCGCCCTCGAACGCGTCCCTCAGCACCTCGACGATCCGGCCGGCGTCGGCCGTCGTCAGGTTGCCGAACGACGCGACCGGGATGTCGAGCTGGTCGGGCGGCACCGCGTCCACCCCCGGCACGCGACGGAGGTCGGCGGTGGCCGTCGTGAGCTCGGCGAGCGCCTCGGCAGGCGGGACGACCGCCGCCCGCAGCATCATCGCCGCTCCCCCGCGGCTGGACGGACGACCGGGATCGCGGGACAGGTGGGGTGCACGAGGAGGATTCAACGGCATTCGGCGCACGGTCGCAGGCAAAGGTCCCTACCCTGACCCGCGTGACAGCCGAGTCGACCGGCCAGCGCCCAGGGTCGTCGTACGTCCCGGTGGTGGTGACCTACGTGTGCGTGCTGCTGGTGGGGGCGTGCCTGGTGTGGGCGTACCTGTCGATGCGGGCGGTGATGGGCGTGGGCGGGTCGTGCGCGAGCGGCGGGCCCTACCAGGTCGCCACGCCGTGCCCCGAGGGCAGCTGGCTGATCGCGGTGGCGATCCCGGTGCTGGTCGTGGCGACCCTGTCCGGCTCCGGCTTCGCCTCCACCATCGGCGGCCCGTCGCTGCTGCTGCCGATGTGGGCCTTGCTCTTCACCTCGCTGGGGTGGAACTTCCTGGAGTTCGCGTTCGAGGACGGCTTCCACTTCTCGTGGCTCTTCTGCGGCGTGCTGTTCTGGGCGATGGCCGCGCCGGCGTGGTGGGCGATGGCCACGGCGCTGCGCCGCACGGCTCGGGCGCGACCACCGGCACAGCGACGAGGACGCGACCGCGGCACCCTGTGGAGCTCGGCCTCCCTGTCCGGGAGCCTGTGGTGGTGGGGGCTCTACCTCGCCCTCGGCACCGCCGGCGCGTTCCTGGGGGTCGCCGTCTACGCCCTGGCGTCGGCCTGACGTGCGGGTCCGGGCGACGGCCGCGCTGCTCCTGCTCTCCGCGCTGGCGGCCTGCGGGCCGACCGAGGAGCAGCAGCAGGCGGCGACCGAGGTCGAGGGGCTGCTCGGCGCGCTGCCCGGGGTGGTCGCGGTCAGCGCGGAGCCGGACTGGCAGGGCGTCGCCACCCTCGAGGTCGACGTCGCCGACGACATCGCCCCCGGCGAGCTCGCGCACGTGGTGGCGCAGGTCGGGCCGTCGGTCGCCGACGCCGGCCTCCGCGGTGTCGCCGCCGCGGAGCTCGTGCTGGCGGACGTGACGCTCGAGGTCGACGTCGAACGCGCGGAGGGGTCCGCCGCGCTGCCGCCGCGCGCGCTCGCGGAGCGCGCGGTCGTCGCCGAGGCGGCCTTCGACGGCCTGGCCGTGGTCGTCCGCGACGTCTCGACCGCGCTCCACGTCCCGGCGGGGTCCGGGCGGATCGCCGACGCCGTCCGCACCGTCGCCGAGCACCCCGAGCTCTCGACGTGGGAGCGGTGGTCGGCCGACGAGCCGACCCGCGGCGGCGCGCTCGTCCTCTCGACCGCCGGCCGCGTCACCCGGGCGCTGGCGCAGCAGTGGGACCTGCTGCACAACAGCATCGCGCTGCCCGGGCTGGAGCCGGTGTCGCTCGAGCTCTCCGACACGCGGCTCCGGGCGGCGGTGCGGCTCGAGGACGACCCCGACCTGGCGTCGGTCACCCCGAACAGCCACCCGGTGCTGGTCACCATGCTCGAGGCCCAGGCCGAGGCGTACGCCGTCAGCTCACGGCCGTCGTACGTCGTCGAGGTCTACGGGCCGCCGGCCGAGCGGGTGAGCGACCTGGAGACGCGCACGCTGGTCGCGATCCCGGGCGAGCCGGGGTGGGAGCCGGACCCGGGGTGGACGGCGCTGGCCGAGCGGCTGGTGGCCGAGGCTCGGTAGCCGCGCGGACCGACGTCGCCGCCGGTGGCTCAGTCGCCGCGGTTGCCGCCACCACCGTTGCCGCCGTTGCTGCCGGGCGGGCGGCACACGACGGTGTCGGCGGCGGTGTAGGAGGTGTGGAAGGTCTCGCGGTGGTCGACCGCGTCGGAGCCGGGCTTGCGGAACACCCGCGTCACGTCGATGTCGAACCCGGACCAGCCGGTGTTGGGCTCGCAGTCCGGCGTGGTGAGGGTGCGGGTCGCGGGCGCGCGGTAGTTGTAGCGCTCGCTCTCGACCGAGTCGACGTCCCAGAGCTTGGTGGAGTACATCTGCACGGTGACCGAGCCCTGCGCGGCGTAGGAGCTGGGGTCGACCCAGGCCCGGATGAAGACCCCGTGGTCGGTGTCGTTGCGGAACCGCAGGTCCTTGGTCGGCCACGCGACCGTCGCCTCGCGGCCGGCGGGGTAGCGGTCGATGTAGAACGAGTGCGGGTGGTGCTCGACGTCCTCGAGGCCGGCGAAGAACGCGGCGTTGAAGGCGGTGGTGGCCATCTGGGAGACCCCGCCGCCGTAGTCCTGGACGAGGATGCCGTCGCTGATGATGTAGCCGGTCGTGAAGCCGTTCTCGGCGGTGCGCTCGCCGACGGTGTCGTTGAGCGAGAACTCCTCGCCCGGCAGCAGCAGGGTGCCGTCGACCAGCTCGGCGGCGCGGCCGATGTTGACGTTGCGGTACTCCGCGTGCGGGTAGTAGGTCGTGAACTCGGAGATCTTCCGCTTCACCCCGAGCGCCTTCGCCTCGGCCGTGGTGAGGTCGGCCTCGCGGACGGTCGCCTCGACCTTGCCGGTGCGCTCCCCCCTCCGGGGCGACGAGCAGCTCGGTGAAGACCGCCGCGACGTCGTCGGGCCGGAACTCCACGCCCGGCTTGGCCGGCACGACCCGCGGCTTGCCCTTCACGATGCGGAACGTCGCGTCGACGGGCTCCCCGCGGGTGGTGGCGCCCTTGACGAGGCGGGCCAGCCGCTTCTCGTCGACGCGGGGCACGAGCTCGCCGTTCTCGGGCACCATCGACAGCGCGCGGGCGTACTGCTGCGGCCGGAGCCGGACCTCGGACTTGCCGAAGACGAGGGTAACCGGCGACGCCATCGCCGGGTTGGCGAAGCCGTCGACCGCCTCCTGGACGTCGGCCTCGTCGATGTCGGGGCTGGCCTCCTCGACCGTGAGCCGGGCGGTCTCCTCCTCGCCGAGGAACGCCTCGGTGATCGCGGTGCGGGCGGCGTCGGTGTCGACGGCCTCGCCGGGCACGGGCTCGACGACGTCGACGCCGTCGGCGGTGATCAGCACCCGGCCGTCCTTCGGTGGCGTGCCGAGACCCTCGGACAGCTCGGCGAGCCGGGCGTCCAGCAGCTCCTCGTCGACGTCCACGACGGCGTCGACGTCGTCGCCGCCGGTGAAGTAGTCCCACAGCCGCGCCGGGCGCAGGTCCTTCTCGGCGCCGGCGGCGTCGACCGACGCGGCGTAGTCGACGCCGAGACCGATCTCCTCCGGGCGCACCTCCGCCGACCGGTCCTCGACCTGCACCTCGATCGGGCGTGCGGCGCGGTCGCCGAACGCCTCCTCGAGCTCGGCGATCGCGTCGTCGCGGCTGAGGCCGCCGACGTCGACACCGGAGACCGACGTGCCGCGCGGCACCTTGTCGCCGGCCACCGCGTAGGCGGCGTAGTAGGCACCGCCGAGCAGCGCGACCAGCAACACGACGACCAGCACGACGACCCGGCCGCCGGGTCGCTCGCGCTTGGTGGACTCGCCCTCGCCGGGCTGCTGATCCCAGAACGTCACGCGTGCATCCTAGGAAGGCGGGCCCGCCGGACCGGAAATCCCGACCCGCTCCGTGGACACGGCCGGGTGCCGGCGCGAGCCGAGGATCCCCGCCAGCAGCACCGCCACGCCCGAGCCGAGCAGCAGCCAGCCGGACACGTCGCCGGCGACCAGGTAGTCCCCCTCCGCCCGCTCCGGGGCGAGGACCAGCACCGCGGCGACCCACCCGAGGGCGAACGGCAGCCGCAGCCACCAGCCGCCGGGGAGCGCGACCAGCCAGGCAGCGGTCGTGCCGAGCCCCACGGCCATCCCCCACCACCGGGCGTGCAGCAGCAACGACGCCAGTCCGACCGCCGCTCCCAGGAGCAGGAGGACGACGGCGACCGCGACCCGGGCGGCGCGCGGACCCGCCACTAGTCGGGGTCGACGCCGGCGAACAGGTCGGTCTCGCGACCGGCGCGGCCGACCGGCCCGGGGACGCCCTTGACGAGGCGGAACTCCTCGACGCCGAGGGCCTGCGGGCCCTGCACGTCGGAGACCTTGAAGAACGGGCCGTCGGCGGTGATCTGGGTGGCGTGCGCCCGCAGCGCGGCCAGCTTCTGGTCGCCGTACGCGGTGGCGTCGACCTCCGCGGTGACGTCCTCGTCGGGGAGGAACATCGGCGGCAGCGGCCCGTCCGGGTCCCAGTCGTCGCCGAACCCCTTCTCCCCCGCGTCGCGCAGCGCCCGCAGCCCCTCGCGCATCCGGCCCGCCGACATCGCGCTCCAGTAGATCTTGGCGATCTCCCACGCCTCCCCGAGGTCGCGGCGGTACGACGGCACCGCGGCGAGCTGGGCGGCGTACATGGCGACCCGGTGGGCCTGGATGTGGTCGGGGTGGCCGTAGCCGCCGAACTGGTCGTAGGTGACGAGCACCTGCGGGCGGACCTCCCGGACGACCGCCACCAGGTGGTCGGCGGCCTCGGTGAGGTCGGCGTGCCAGAACGCGTTGGCGTGGATCGTGTCGGCGGGGACGGCGTGGCCGTCCTCGTGCCACTTCATGCCGGAGTCGCGGTAGGTGCCGAACCCCCGAGGAACCGGTGGTCGGTCACCCCGAGCGCGGCCATCGCCGCGGCCAGCTCGCCGCGGCGGTGCTCGCCGAGCCGGTCCTCCCGGTCGGCGGCGAGGTGCTCGAGCTCGGGGACCAGGATCTCGCCCATCTCGCCCGCCGTGCAGGTCACGAGCGTGACGCCGCGTCCCTCGGCGACGTACTTGGCCATCGTGGCGCCCTGGCCGATGGACTCGTCGTCGGGGTGGGCGTGGACGAGGAGCAGCCGGTGTGCCGGAGTGTCACTCACGGTCATGAGCGTAATGATGGCGCCCATGTCTCCCGGTGCCCGTGCTCCCCGAGCCGTCCGGCGGGCCCTGCCGGCGATCGCAGTCCTCGCCGCCGCCGCCACCGCCGCGACCGCGCTGACCGGCTGCGGCCTGGTGCGCGACCTGCTCGGCGGGTCGACGATGGACGACGCGTTCGAGTACCTGCCCGCCGACAGCTTCCGGGTGACGTTCTCCGACCGGGCCTCCCAGGCGGAGCGCCTGGGCGTCGACGACGTCGGCCCGCGGGACGCGACCGAGGAGGACGCCGTCGGCTACCTGGAGGCGCTGGCCGAGGAGGTGGCCGGCACCCGGCTCACGCCGTTCGTGGTGGCCGCCCGCGAGGCCGCCCTCAACGACCTCGACGTCGAGTGGGAGGGCTCGGCGTCGTGGGGCGACCCCGACGCGCCCGAGGGCGCCACCGTGTGGAAGGTCGGCGACGACCTCGACTTCGACGCGCTTGCCGACGAGCTGGCCGCCCTCGGCTACGAGGAGCAGCAGGTCGCGGGCTTCGACGTCCTCACCGGCGGCCGGGCCACCGACCCGGCCGCCGCCGGCTACCCGCCGTTCGCGCGGGCCCTGCTGCTCGACCCCGACGACGGCCTGGTGGTCGCGGCGGCCGCGGTCGGGCCGCTCGAGACGGTCGCCGACGTGATCAACGACGACGCCGACTCGCTGGCCGACGACGACGGGTTCGGGGAGGTGGCGGACGCGGTCGAGGACGTCGAGTACGCCGTCCTCGAGGCCGGGCCGGCGGCGTGCGCGAGCCGGGGCGACCGGTTGCCCAGGTCGGCGCAGTCCGCGCAGGCTGGGCTGGCTGGGCTGGCGGACCTCGGCCGGCCGGAGCGGCGGGCGCTCCTGGTGCGCGGCGAGGACCCCCGCGCCACCTACGTCCTCGAGCACGCCGACGACGAGGCCGCCGAGGCCGACCGGGACGCGCGCGAGGCGCTGCTCGCCGACGGCACCGACCCGGTCACGGGACGGCCGTTCGCGGAGCTCGGCGAGCTCACCGTCGAGCGCGACGGGAGCCTGGTCCTCGTCGAGGCCGACGTCGACCCGCCCTCGGTGGCCCTCGGCGCGTTCCAGCGCGGCGGCGGCCCGGCGGTCTGCGCGCCCGGTTGAGGGTCAGCCCGCCGGCGGCCGCTTGAGCCGCCGCGGCTGGTCGGGCAGCGGCAGTCCGCCCGCCGCGCCCGGCCGGTCGCCCCCGTCGCGCACGGGGCCGGGGCCGGGGTCGACCGCTGGGCCGGTCCCTGGGTCCGTTCCCGTGTCGGTCTCGGCGTCGAGCCACCCGTCGTACATGTCGACGAGCACCTCCAGCTGGATCGCGGGCGCGTCGGTGAGCACCGCCCACGGGTGGTCCTCGTCGTCGTCCTCCCCGGCGAGCCGCTCACGCACCACGGTCGCCTCGAACCCGCCGCGGGTCAGCGCCAGCGCCGCCGCGCGGGCGTCGTCCTCGTCGAAGAAGATGCCCCTCACGGCTCCATCGTCCCAGGCCGGGCGCCGTCGGCGAGGACCTCCCGCAGCTGGGCGACGAACGGACGGTCCGGCTCGAGCCAGTCGACGGCGTCGAGCTCGTCGGCGGCGAGCCACCGCACCCGGTCGTGCTCGCGCGGCTGCGGGTCGCCGGCGACGGTCACGACGGCGACCGTGAGCTCGTGGGTGGTGCCGATGCCGACCGCGCCGTCGAGCCAGCGCACGACGGTCGCGGTGACGCCCAGCTCCTCGCCGAGCTCGCGGACCAGCGCGACGTCGGGGGTCTCGCCGGCCTCGACCTTGCCGCCCGGGAGCTCCCAGCGCCCGGCGGCGGCCGCGGGCCTCGTCCGGCGCGCGGCGAGCAGCCGGCCGTCGCGCACCACCGCCGCCCCGACGACCGCTGCGCGCCCTGTGTCCGCCTCGCCCATGGGACCCGGACGCTACCGTGACCGGCGTGGAACCGACCGCCCGGACGCTCGGGGGTGCGGCTGTCGCGCACCGAGGAGAACACCGCCGAGATCGAGGCGCTGACCGGCCTGCTGAGCGAGACCGGCGGTGCCCGGGTCGGCGCCCGCGGCCTGCTGGCCGACCTCGACCGGCGGATGCGCCGGAGCCGGGTGCCGCACCCGCGGCTGCTGGGGCTGGCGGTCGACCGGGCGCTCACCTGGGAGGCCCGTGACCGGCGGGACCACCGGTGGTACCCGCAGGGGATCTCGACGTCGGTGCGCACCGGCATCGACCGCGACGTGCTCGTGACGTCGTGGTACTCCAAGCACGGCGAGGGCTCGCGGCTGAGCTTCATCGACCTGGCGACGCGGCGCTACCGCCACGTGCTGCTGGTCGAGCCGACCCTCGACGAGGGCCGGCCCGGTCTCCGGCCGGTGAAGGTGCACGCCGGCGGCGTGGTCTGGCACGGGCCCTACGTGCACGTCGCCGCCACCGGCCGCGGCTTCCTGACGTGCCGGGTCGACGACGTGCTGCGCGTGGGCGCCGACGCGCGGGTCGAGACCTACGGCCACGACCACGTGCTGCCGGTGCGGTTCGCCTACCGGGCGGCGGCCGAGGAGGGGGTGGAGCGGCTGCGGTTCTCGTTCATGACGCTCGACCGCAGCACCGACCCGCCCGCGCTCGTCGTGGGCGAGTACGGCAACAGCAAGCAGACCCGGCGGTTCGCCCGGTTCCCCACCGACCCGGAGACCGGGCTGCTCGCCGCCGAGGAGGACGGCGTCTCCCGGCCCGCGCTCGACGCGGAGGAGGCGCTGGCCCGGATGCAGGGCGCCGCCGTCGTCGACGGGACCTACTACGTCACGTCCTCCCACGGCCGGGCGACGTACGGCCACGTCCACGTGGGCCACCCCTCCTCCGGCTTCCGCACCCAGCGGTGGGCGACCCCGCCGGGCCCCGAGGACCTCGTCTACTGGCCGGCGACCGACCTGCTGTGGTCGCTCAGCGAGCACCCGCGCCGCCGCTGGGTGTTCGGCATGCGCCGGTCGCGGCTGCAGCGCGGGTGATCCCCGGCGCGGGCGGGTCGGCCTAGGGTGCCGCCATGACCGGCTTCGACACCCGTGTCTGGCGGGAGCGCGGCGACCCGCTCGTCGCGGGCGCCGCGGACGGGCCGCTGGTGGGCGAGACGGTGGCGGTCAAGGACCTGTTCGCCGTCGCCGGGTTCCGGTGCGGCGCCGGCAACCCCACCCTCCTGGCCGAGGCCCATCCGGCCTCCGCCCACGCCCCGGTCGTCGCCCGGCTGCTCGCCGCCGGCGCGTCGGTGCGCGGGATCGCGCAGACCGACGAGCTCGCCTACTCGCTGGCCGGCACCAACCACCACCACGGCACGCCGCCCAACCCGGCCGCGCCCGGCCGGGTGCCCGGCGGCTCGTCGTCCGGCCCCGCGTCCGCGGTCGCGCTGGGCGAGGCGTCGATCGGCCTCGGCACCGACACCGGCGGGTCGGTGCGGGTCCCGGCCGCCTACCAGGGCCTGTTCGGCATCCGTACGACGCACGGCGCCGTCGACCGGGAGGGCCTGGTGCCGCTCGCCCCCGACGTTCGACGCGGTCGGGTGGCTGACCCGCGACCTCGGCCTGCTGCGCCGGGTCGCCGGCGTGCTCCTGCCCGCCCCCCGCTCGCCCGCTCCGCCCACCGCCGAGCTCGTGGTCGTCCCCGAGCTCCTCGCCCTCGCCGAGCCCGACGTGGCTGCGGCCGTCAGCGGCGGCCTGCCCAACACCCACCGCACGGAGAGCTGGCGGCTCGACGACCTCGCGTCCTGGCGCGATGCGTTCGTGGTGCTGCAGGCGTGGGAGGCCTGGCAGGCGCACGGCCCCGTCCTCGACGGCCGCCTCGACGTCCTCGGGCCCGACGTGCGCGCCCGCTTCGAGCGGGCGCGCACCGTCACGCCGGCCGAGGCGGAGGCGGCTCGGTCGGCGGTGGCGTCGGCCCGGCGCACGATCCACGAGCTCGTCGGCGACCGGGTGGTCGCCCTGCCCTCGGCCCCCCGGCACCGCGCCGGAGACCGGCCCCGGGCTGCCGGAACGGCTGCTCGCAGCGCGTGACGCGACCCTCGCCCTGACCTGCCTCGCCGGGATCGGCGGCCTCCCCGCGGTGTCGGTCCCGCTGCGGACCGGGAGCGGGCTCCCGTGCGGCCTCTGCCTGGTCGCCGCACCGGGCCGCGACCACGAGCTGCTGGACGTGGCGGCCGCGATCCACCACCCTGGACCCGGGTGAAACGCCGGTTTCGGCGCTCGCCCGCCGTTTCAGCCGACGTCGGTGGAAGGAGGACAGGTGCGGGTCGAGGAGCTCAACGGGCTGCCGGCCGACGAGGCCGCTGCCGTCCTCCGCGCCTGCGCGGACGTCGACGCGTGGGTCGACCGGCTCGTGCGCGGGCGGCCGTGGGCCGACCGGGCGGCGCTGCTGACGGCCGCCGACGAGGCCGCGCGCCGGTGGACGGCGACCGAGGTCGACCAGGCGCTGGCGCAGCACCCCCGGATCGGTGAGCGGCCCGACGGCGACGGGCCGGCCGCGGCCCAGTCGCGGAGCGAGCAGGCCGGCGTGGACCCCGCCGACACCGACCTGGCCGCGCGGCTGGCGGAGGGCAACCGGCGCTACGAGGAGCGGTTCGGCCGGATCTACCTGGTCCGCGCCCGCGGCCGCAGCGGGGGCGGAGCTGCTGCGGCTGCTCGAGGAGCGGCTCGGCAACGACCCCGGCACCGAGCTCGCGGTGACCGCCGGGCAGCTGCGGGAGGTCGCGCTGCTCCGCCTCGAGGAGCTGGTCGCGTGAGCACGATCTCCACCCACGTCCTCGACGCCGAGCGGGGCCGGCCCGCCGCCGGGATGGCGCTGGCGTTCCGCGGCCCGGACGGGACGGCGTACGACGGCGTCACCGACGACGACGGGCGGTTCCGGCTCGCCGAGCAGGTCCAGGCGGGCGCCTGGTCGGTGGAGTTCCGCACCGGCCCGTGGTTCGCGGCCCGGGAGCGCACGACGTTCTACCCGGAGGTGCGGGTCGGCTTCACGGTCGTGCCCGACGAGCACCACCACGTCGCGCTGCTGCTCTCGCCCTACGCCTACACGACCTACCGGGGCAGCTGATGGCCGACCACGTGCTCTCCGACCTCCAGCACGGCAAGGCCGAGTGCCGGCTCGTCACGGTCGACCGGTCGACGCCCGACCACGTGCTGCGCGACCTGACCGTCACCACCCAGCTGCGCGGCGACTTCGCCGCCGCCTACACCGACGGCGACAACAGCCACGTCCACGCCACCGACACCCAGAAGAACACCGTCTACGCGCTGGCCCGCGAGCAGGGGAGTCGACTCCCCGGAGGCGTTCCTGCTCGTGCTCGCCGACCACTGGGCCGCGCAGCCGTGGGTCACCGGCACCTGGTTCCGGGCCGAGGCGCACGCCTGGGAGCGGCTGCCGGCCAACGGCCACTCGTTCGTGCGGTCCGGCGGGGAGACCCGCACCGCGTGGGTGCAGACCGACGGCGACGAGACGTTCGTGCTGGCCGGCCTCACCGGCCTGGTGCTGCTCAAGACCACCGGCAGCGAGTTCCGGGGGTTCCCGCGCGACCGGTTCACCACGCTCGCCGAGACCGAAGACCGGGTGCTGGCGACCAGCGTCACCGCCACCTGGCGGTACGCCGCCGCCGGCGGCGTCGACTTCGACACCGCGCACGCCGCCGTGCGAGCGGCTCTGGTCGACGCGTTCGCCCGGACCCACAGCCGAGCCCTGCAGCAGACGATCCACGCGATGGGCGGCGCCGCGCTCGACGCCTGCCCCCGACGTCGCCGAGATCCGCATCGCCTGCCCCAACCAGCACCACTTCCTCGTCGACCTGGAGCCGTTCGGCCTCGACAACCCCGGCGAGGTGTTCCACGCCGCCGACCGTCCCTACGGCCTGATCTCGGCGACCCTGAGCCGGTCGGGCACCGACCCGGAGCCGCGCGCCTGGGCGGGGGTGTCGTGAAGGTCGACGCCGTCCGCGGCCGGCAGGTGCTGGTCGGCGACGAGCTGGTGCCGGCCACCGTGGTCGTGCGCGACGGCCGGGTCGCCGCCGTCGCCCCGCACGACGCCGAGGTCGCGGGCACCGTGCTCGACGCCCCGGCGACGGCGTACGTCCTGCCGGGCGTCGTCGACACCCACGTCCACGTCAACGAGCCGGGCCGCACCGAGTGGGAGGGCTTCGTGTCCGCGACGGCGGCCGCGGCGCTCGGCGGCGTGACGACGCTGGTCGACATGCCGCTCAACTCGCTGCCCCCGACCACGACGGTCGAGGCCCTGGGGCTGAAGCGCGCGGCGGCGGCCGGCGAGCTGGCCGTCGACGTGGGGTTCTGGGGCGGCGTCGTCCCCGACAACCTCGGTCGCCTGGCCCCGCTGTGGGAGGCGGGCGTCCTCGGCTTCAAGTGCTTCCTCGCGCCGAGCGGGGTCGAGGAGTTCCCGCCGCTGGCACCGGCGCAGCTGACGGCCGCGCTGACCGAGGTCGCGTCGCTGGGCGGGCTGGTCGTCGTGCACGCCGAGGACGCAGGCGTGCTCGCCGCGGCGCCGGCGCCGCCGAGCCGCGCCTACGCCGACTTCCTCCTCAGCCGGCCCGACGAGGCCGAGACCGCCGCCGTCCAGCAGGTGGTCGGCGCGGCGCGCGAGACCGGCTGCCGGGTGCACGTGCTGCACCTGTCGAGCGCCCGCGCGCTCGACGTCGTCGCCGCGGCCAAGGAGGAGGGGGCTGCCGGTGACCGCGGAGACCTGCCCGCACTACCTGTGCCTCACGGCCGAGCAGGTGCCCGACGGCGCCGCGGAGTTCAAGTGCTGTCCGCCGATCCGCGACGCGGGCAACCGCGAGCAGCTCTGGCAGGGGGCTCGTCGCCGGCGTGGTCGACGCGGTGGTGAGCGACCACTCCCCCGCCACCGCCGAGCTCAAGCACCGCGGCGGTGGCGACCTCCAGCAGGCCTGGGGCGGGGTGTCCGGCCTCCAGGTCGGCTTCACCGCGGTGGCCCACGAGGCGCGTCGCCGCGGCATCGGGATCGAGGCGGTGAGCCGGTGGATGGCGCGCGGCACCGCCGACCTGGTCGGCCTGCGGCACAAGGGCCGGATCGCCGTCGGGGCCGACGCCGACCTCGTCGTGCACGACCCGACCGTGCCGACGGTCGTCGACGCCGCCCGGCTGGCGCACCGCAACCCGCTCACCGCCTACGACGGCCAGGCGTACGACGGCCGCGTGCTGCGGACGGTCGTCCGCGGCCGGGTGATCGCCCCCCGACGGGCTCGACCACTCCTGGGGCCGGATGCTGGCGCGGGAGGCGGCGTGACCGGCCAGGTGCACCCGCCGCCGCGGCTCCTCATGGGGCCGGGGCCGATCACCGCGGACCCCCGGGTGCTGCGGGCGATGTCGGCCCCGCTCGTCGGGCAGTTCGACCCGTTCATGACCGCGACCATGAACGAGGTGATGGCGCTCTACCGCGGGGTGTTCGACACCGCCAACGAGCAGACGTTCCTCGTCGACGGCACGTCGCGCGCCGGCATCGAGGCGGCGCTGGTGTCGCTGCTCGAGCCGGGCGACCGGGTGCTGGTGCCCGTCTTCGGGCGGTTCGGGCACCTGCTGGCGGAGATCGGCTACCGCTGCGGCGCGGAGGTGCACACGATCGAGGTGCCGTGGGGGCGAGGTGTTCGACCCGGCGCAGGTCGAGGAGGCGGTCCGCTCGGTGCGGCCGAAGGTGCTCGCGGTGGTGCACGGCGACACCTCGACCACGATGTGCCAACCGCTCGCCGACATCGGGGCCGTCTGCCGTGACCTCGGCGTGCTGCTCTACTGCGACGCGACCGCGTCGGTCGGCGGCAACGAGCTGCGCACCGACGCCTGGGGTCTCGACGTCGTCACCGCGGGCCTGCAGAAGTGCCTCGGCGGCCCGTCCGGCTCGGCGCCGATCACGATCTCGCCGCGCGCGGTCGGCGTCGTCGAGGGCCGCAAGCACGTGGAGGCCGGGCTGCGCGAGGCGGGCGACCCCGGCGGCCCCGGCGACCCGGGCGACCCCGGCGACGAGGCCCGCGGCCGGGTCATCGCCAGCAACTACCTCGACCTCGCCCAGGTCATGGACTACTGGGGTCCGCGCCGGCTCAACCACCACACCGAGGCGACCTCGATGCTCTACGCCGCCCGCGAGTGCGCCCGGCTGCTGCTCGAGGAGGGTCTCGACGCCGCGGTCGCCCGGCACGCGCTGCACGGGCGGGCGATGACCGCAGGCGTCCGCGGGCTCGGGCTCGGCGTCTTCGGCGACGTCGCGCACAAGATGCACAACGTCGTCGCCGTCGAGGTGCCCGAGCGGCTCGGTGCACAGGGCGCCGACGCGGTCCGCGCCGCGCTGCTCACCGACTTCGGCATCGAGATCGGCACCTCGTTCGGCCCGCTCCACGGCCGGGTGTGGCGGATCGGCACCATGGGCCACAACGCCCGCAGGGACGCGGTGCTGGTGACCCTCGCGGCGCTCGAGCACGCGCTGCGGGCCGCCGGTGTCGCCGTACCTCCCGGCGGCGGGGTCGACGCCGCCCGACAGGTCTACGCCGACGACGCGGAGCGAGGTGCCGGTGACGACCGCTGAGACCGTGCTCGCGCGTTGCTCCGAGCTCGCCGCGATCACCGCGAGCCCGAAGGGGGATCGAGCGCAGCCACCTCACCCCCGAGCACCGCGCGGCCAACGCGCTCGTCGGCGGCTGGATGGAGCAGGCGGGGCTGCGGGTGCGGCAGGACGCCGCCGGCAACGTCTGCGGCCGCCGCGAGGGCCGCACGCCGGGGCTGCCCGCGCTGGTGCTCGGGTCGCACCTCGACACGGTGCCCGACGCGGGGAGGTACGACGGCCCGCTCGGCGTCCTGATGGCGGTCGCGGTGGCGGAGCGGCTGGGGCGGCGGGCCGGTGCCGGCCCCCTCGGGCTGCCGTTCGCGCTCGAGGTGATCGGGTTCGGCGACGAGGAGGGCACCCGGTTCGACAAGGCGCTGCTCGGCAGCCAGGCGGTGGCCGGCACCTGGGACGACGCCTGGTGGGACCTGCGCGACCGCGACGGGGTGACGCTGCACCAGGCGTTCCGCGACTTCGGCCTCGACCCCGCGCGGGTCGGGGAGGCGGCCCGGCGGCCGGAGGAGCTGGTCGGCTACCTCGAGGCGCACATCGAGCAGGGGCCCTACCTCGAGGCGGCCGACGCCTCGCTCGGCTACGTCACCAGCATCGCGGGCGCCCGCCGGTTCGTGCTGACCTTCCTCGGCGAGGCACGGCACGCGGGCGGGACGCCGTACGAGCGCAGGAAGGACGCGCTGGTCGGCGCGGCCGAGGCGGTCGTCGCCGTGGAACGGGTGGCGCGCGCGGCCGGCACCATCGCCACCGTCGGCCGGGTCGAGGTGGAGCCGGGCGCCGTCAACGTGGTGCCCGGCCGGGCCGCCCTCACCCTCGACGTACGCGCCGCCACCGACGCCGAGCGCGACCGCACCTGGGACGAGGTGCACGCCGAGGTCCGGCGCGGTGCGCGCGGCGCGGGCTCCGGCTCGAGGTGACCGAGACCCACACCGCGCCCGCCGCACCGTGCGCCGACCGGCTGCAGCGGGCGGTGGTCGCCGGGATCCGCGCGACCGGCGACGACGACCCGGTCGGCCTGTGGAGCCGAGCCGGGCACGACGCGATGGCGATGGCCGGCGTGACCGACGTCGGCATGCTGTTCCTCCGCTGCCACGACGGGATCAGCCACCACCCCGACGAGGACGTGCGCGAGCTCGACGTCGCGCGGGGGCTCGACGCCCTCGAGCACGCCGTGCTGCACGTCGCCCGGCAGCTGGAGGAGGAGCGATGAGGATCGACGAGCGGATCGCCGAACGGCACGAGACCCTCACGCCGCAGGAGCGGCGCGCGGCCGCGACGCTGCTGGAGCACCTCGACGACCTCGCAACCTACCGGGCGGCCGAGCTCGCCGAGCTGGCCGGCGTCTCCAAGGCGACGATGAGCCGGCTCTTCCGCCACCTCGGCTTCGAGGACTTCGACGAGGTGCGCGAGCACCTGCGCGGCCTGCGCGGCAACGGCGAGCCGCGGCGGGTCGAGAGCGCACCCGACGCCACGGCGCTGGCGGCTGCCGAGCAGGCCGCCGTCCTGCGGGCGATCGACCAGCCGCGCCTGCCGGAGGTCGCCGGGCTGGTCGCGATGGCGCACCGGGTGCTGGTGGTGGGGTGGCGCAACAGCCACCCCGTCGCACTGCACCTGCGGGAGCAGCTGGCGCAGGCGCGCGACGACGTACGGCTGGCGCCGGTGCCGGGGCAGACGCTCGGGGAGGAGCTGGCCGGCCTCGGACCGGAGGACGTGGTGGTCGTGATCGGCTTCCGCCGCCGGCCGCGGGGGTTCGACCGGTTCCTGGCCGAGGCGGCCGCGACCGGGGCCGCGGTGGTGCTGGTCGGCGACCCGACGGCCGTCGCGCACGCGGCCCACGCGACGGTGTGGCTGGAGTGCCCGCTGCAGCACACCCTGGCCTTCGACAGCTATGCGGCGCCGATGGCGCTGGCCTGCGTCCTGGCGGACGCCGTGCTCGCGGCGTGCGGGCGCGCGGGCGGCCGACGGGTGCGGGCGATCACCGAGGCCTACGAGCGCATCGGAGAGGTGGAGTGAGGCGATGGACGGATCGATGAAGGTGGACTACGACGACGCGACCTGGCTGTCGCACGCGGTCGACCTGGCGACGGCCAACGTCGCCCACGGCGGCGGCCCGTTCGGGGCGGTGATCGTGCGCGGCGACGCGCTGGTGTCCTCCGGGCAGAACCGGGTCACCCGCGACCTCGACCCCACCGCGCACGCCGAGGTGGTGGCGATCCGGTCGGCGTGCGCCGTCCTCGGCGACTTCTCCCTCGCCGGCTGCACGCTCTACGCCTCCTGCGAGCCCTGCCCGCTCTGCCTCTCCGCGGCGCTGTGGGCGCGGCTCGACCGGGTGGTCTTCGCCGCCGACCGCGACGACGCCGCCCGTGGCGGCTTCGACGACCGGGCGTTCCACGAGCTGTTCGGGAAGGCCCGCTCGGAGTGGCAGCTGCGCGTCGAGCAGCACCCGGTGCCGACCGGCACCGCGCCGTTCGACGCCTGGCTGGCCGAGGAGGGCCGGACGGCGTACTGACGGGCGGTCAGCGCGGGAGCCGGGCCAGCTGCCGCGACTGGGCGACCAGCCGGTCGGCGGAGTCCCAGACCTCGCAGTCCTCCTCGAACATCCCGCCCGCCACGTTGCGGGTGGCGTGGCGCACCCGCAGCCACCCCGGCGCGGGCCGGGCACGGACGTGGACGGTGAGCTCGACCGTCGGCGCCCAGCCCGGCAGGCCGAGGTCGAACGTCACCGGCGGCAGCGCGTCCACCGCCATCAGCAGCGCCAGCGGGGTCGGGCTCGCGGCCGTCGGCGAACCGGAACCACGCGCTCAGGCTGCCGCGGCCGCTCGGCTTCCCGACCGCCCACCCGACCTCGTCGGGGTGGAAGCGCATGTCGAACCGTGCGATGAACGGCGCCAGCTCCTTGACCTCCGGCGGCGCCATCGAGCCGGGGAGGCACTCGTCGACCGGCGGGAGCCGCAGCGGCTCGGCCGTGGTGCGCACGTCGTCGACCGGGAACCGGTCGAGGTCGGCGTAGGTGGCGAGGACGGTCAGCCGGGTGTCGCCGCCCTGCCGCAGGTCGGCCGCGACCGTGGCGGTGCGGCCGCCGGCGCGGCGTACGTCGACGACCGCCTCCGCCTCGCCGGCCTGTGCGGGCGAGAGGTAGTAGGCGCTCACCGCCACCGGGTCGGGGTGGTCGGGCAGCGCCGCGCGCACGGCGTTGCCGAGGAACGCCAGCTGGTAGCCGCCGTTGAGGCCGCCGCCGACCCGCCAACGGTCGCTCAGCAGCCCCTCGAACCGCTGCCCGCCTGCCGCGCCGCTCACGGCGATGTCGCGGTCGAACTCGCTCCCGGCGGCCCCCGCCGCCGGCCCCACCTCGGTCTCGGTGCTCACACCCCCGACGCTACCGAGCCCCCTGCCCCACGTTGAATCGGGCCTCGTGGTGTGTTGAATCGTGTGTCGTGGTGGGTTGAATCGGGTGTCGTGGCTCGTCGAATCGGGTGTCGTGGTCGGTTGAGTCGGGGGTCGTGGCGCACTCCGCCACCACGAGGCCGGAATCAACCAACCACGGGGCCCGATTCGACCCACCACGAGGCCCGATTCGACCGACCACGAGGCCCGATTCGACCCACCACGAGGCCCGATTCGACCCACCACAACACCCGATTCAACGCGGTACGGCGGCGGGGCGCGCGAGCAGCTCGGTGACGACGGAGAGGGCGATGGCGGCCGGGGTCTTGCCGTGTACGCCGGTCACGGCGGGGTCGCCGATGGGCGTGCGGACCCGCGCGACGACAGGTTCGGGGTGGCCGAGGTCGGCGAGGCGGGCGCGGAACCGGGTCCACTTCGCCGAGGACCCGATCAGCCCGATCGAGCCCGGCAGGGTGGAGCGGAGCAGCGCGTCGAGGAGGGCGAGGTCCTCGGCGTGGTCGTGGGTCAGCACGAGCACGTCGGTGCCGGCCGGCAGCTCGGCGACCACCAGCTCGGGCAGCACCGGCACCCGGTGCACGTGCACCTCCGCGGCCCCCGACCGCACGGGGCCGAGCCGCTCATCGCCCAGCTGGTCGGCGCGGGAGTCGACCAGGTGCAGCTCGAGCTCGTGGCGGCTCAGGAGGAGCGCGATCTCCAGCCCCACGTGCCCCATGCCGAAGACGGCGACCGCCCGCCGCACCGGCACCGGTTCGAGCAGGAGCGTGACCTCGCCGCCGCAGCACTGCACGCCGTGCTCGGCTGGGGCCCGGTCGGACAGCGCGAACCGCTCGACCACCGGCGCGCCCGCGCCGTCGCCGATCAGCGCCCGCGCCCGGCGTACGGCGGTCTCCTCGAGGTTGCCGCCGCCCACGCTGCCCCAGGTGGCGCCGGCGGTCACGACGAGCTTGGCGCCGGCGTCGCGGGGTGCGTGTCCGCGGACCTCGGTGACGGTGACCAGCACCGCCGCCTCCCGGCGTCGCCGGCACTCCTGCAGCGCGGCCAGCCAGTCCATCACGCGTCCCGCGCCCGTTCGATCGCCCACCACACGGCCTCCGGAGTGGCGGGCGACGGCAGCTCGACCACCGTCCAGGCCGGCCCGAACGCCGCGACCGCGTCGCGGATCGCCTCGCGCACCGAGAAGGCGAGCATGAGCGGCGGCTCGCCGACCGCCTTCGACCCGTAGACGACCCCCTTCCTCGGTGGCCCGCTCGAGCAGCGAGACCCGGAGGTCGGCAGGCATCTCCGAGATCGACGGCAGCTTGTACGTCGACGCCGCCTGGGTGGCGAGCCGGCCGCGGGCGGGGCCGTCGGAGGCGTCCCAGCGCAGGTCCTCGAGGGTGAGCCACCCGACACCCTGCACGAACCCGCCCTCGACCTGCCCGAGGTCGACGAGCGGCGAGAGGCTGTCGCCGACGTCGTGGACGATGTCGACCCGCCGCACCTGGTAGGCGCCGGTGAAGCCGTCGACCTCGACCTCGGCCGCCGCGACGCCGTAGGCGAAGTACTTGAACGGCTCCCCGCGCATCGCGGCCGCGTCCCAGCTGAGCCCCTCGGTGCGGTAGAACCCGGCCGCCCACAGCTGCACGCGGTCGAAGTACGCCGCGCTCACCACCTCGTCCCACGACGCGTCCGGCCCGAGCCGGTCGCGCACCGGCCGCAGCCGCGCGAGGACCTGGTCGCACGCGTCCTTGACGGCCGCGCCGTTGAGGTCGGCGGCGGAGCTGGCGGCGGTGGCGGAGGTGTTGGGCACCTTGTCGGTGCGGGTCGGCGCGAGCCGCACCCGCTCGATCGGCAGGCCGAGGGCGGTGGCGGCGACCTGCAGCATCTTCGTGTGCAGGCCCTGCCCCATCTCGGTGCCGCCGTGGTTGATCAGCACCGAGCCGTCCTTGTAGACGTGCACGAGGGCACCGGCCTGGTTGAACGCGGTGAAGTTGAAGGAGATCCCGAACTTCACCGGCGTGACCGCCAGCCCGCGCTTCCGGTGCGGGTCGGCGGCGTTGGCCGCGGCGATCTCCCGGCGCCGCCCCGCGACGTCGCCCGACGCGAGCACCTGCTCCCACGCCGTGACCAGCCGCTCCGGGTGCCGCACCGGTTGGCCGTACGGCGTCGCCTGGCCGTCGGCGTAGAAGTTGCGGCGCCGCAGCTCGGTGGGGTCGATGCCGAGCCGCGGGGCGCACCGGCCGAGCACGTCCTCGATCACGAGCATCCCCTGCGGGCCGCCGAAGCCGCGGAACGCGGTCTGCGACGTCTTGTGGGTGCGGGCGATCCGGCCGTGGAGCCGGACGTGCGGGATCCAGTAGGCGTTGTCGACGTGGCACAGCGCCCGCGACAGCACCGGCTCGGAGAGGTCGAGGCTCCACCCGCCGTCGGAGGTGAGCGTGGCGTCGAGCGCTTGCAGCCGGCCGTCGTCGTCGAACCCGACTCGCCACGACGCGTGGAAGCCGTGCCGCTTGCCGCTCATCGTCATGTCCTGCTGGCGGGTGAGCCGCACCCGCACCGGGCGGCCGGTCACGGTCGCGCCGAGCGCCGCGACGGCGGCGTAGCCGTGCGGCTGCATCTCCTTGCCGCCGAACCCGCCACCCATCCGCACGCACTCGACGGTGACCTGGTGGCTGGGGAGGCCGAGCACGTGGGCGACGATCTCCTGCGTCTCGGTGGGGTGCTGCGTGCTCGACAGCACCTGCACCTGGCCGTCGTCGTCGAGGCGGGCCAGCGAGGCGTGGGTCTCGAGGTAGAAGTGCTCCTGCCCCGCCATCTCGAGCTCGCCCTCGAAGACCCACGTCGCGGCGGCGAGACCCGCCGCCACGTCGCCGCGCTCCATCCGCGGCTGCATGCCCTGGAAGCTGCCCGCCTCGATCGCCTCCCGCACGGTGACGAGGGCGGGCAGCGGCTCGTAGTCGACCTCCACGGCGACCGCCCCGGTGCGGGCGGCCTCGAGCGTCTCGCCGAGCACCCAGGCGACGGCCTGGCCGTGGAACATCACCTCGGTCGGGAACAGCGGCTCGTCGTGCTTGGTGCCCGAGTCGTTGGCGCCGGGCACGTCGTCGGCCGTCAGCACCCGCACGACGCCGGGCACGTCGTAGGCCGGCTTCGGGTCGAGCCGGGTGACCAGCGCGTGGGTGTGCGGCGCCTGCACGGGGAAGGCGTGGAGGAGCGACGGGGTCCGCAGCGCGACGTCGTCGGTGTAGAAGCGCGCGGCCGGTGACGTGGAGGGCGGCGGACTCGTGCGGCCGGGCGGTGCCGACGTCACCTCCGGGCGGCCGGGTCCAGAGGCCGGTCATGCCGCGCCCGCCTCGTGGAACAGCCGTCGCAGCGACTGCCCGAGCATCGCCCGCCGGTACGCCGCGCTCGCGCGGTGGTCGTCGAGCGGCGTCCCCTCCCCCGCGAGCACCTCGGCGCCGGCGCGGACGGTCTCCTCGTCCCACGGGCGCCCGAGGAGGGCGGCCTCGGTCGCGGTCGCCCGGACCGGGGTGGCCGCGACGCCGCCGAGCCCGACGGCGGCGCGGGTCACCATGCCGTCGGCGACGTCGAGGGCGAACGCGACGGCGACGGAGGAGATGTCGTCGAACCGGCGCTTGGCGATCTTGTGGAAGGCGGCGACCGGTGCCGGCGGCAGCGGCACCCGGACCGCCCGCACCAGCTCCCCGGGGCCGCGGACGGTCCGGCGGTAGCCGGTGAAGTAGCCGTCGAGCGGCACCTCCCGCTCGCCGGCCGCGGACACCAGCACGACCGACGCGTCGAGCGCCAGCAGCGCGGGCGGCAGGTCGCCGATCGGCGAGGCCGTGCCGAGGTTGCCGCCGATCGTGGCGCCGTTGCGGATCAGTCGCGACGCGAACTGCGGGAGCACGGCGTCGAGCAGCGGCAGCCGCCCGGCGAGCAGCCGCTCGACCTCGCTGAGGGTGAGGGCGGCCCCGATCTCGACGTGCTCCGCGCGCACCTCGAGTCCCCCGCAGCTCCTCGAGCCGGTCGATGGCGACGAGGAGGGCGGGCCGGGCACCGCGGAGGTTCATCTCCACGCCGAGGTCGGTCGCGCCGGCGACCGCCGTCGCGCCGTCCTCGGCCAGCAGCGCGAGCGCCTCGTCGAGGTCGGCCGGCCGCACGAACCCGGGCAGCCGCACCGGCGGCACCGGCGGCGCCGGCGCCGCGCCGCGGGCGGCGAGCAGGTCGCCGTCGGCCGGCGGGCCGAGCGCGTCGGCGGCGTCCTTGATCGGCCGGTAGCCCGTGCAGCGGCACAGGTTGCCGGAGAGGGCGTGGAGGTCGAAGCCGTCGCGGCCCGGCCGGTAGTACTCCGCCGCCATGCTGCACACGAACCCCGGCGTGCAGTAGCCGCACTGCGAGCCGCCGCGCACCGCCATCTCGCGCTGCACGGGGTGCAGCGCCGCAGGGGTGCCGAGCCCCTCGGCCGTCACGACCTCCTGGCCCGCGAGCGCGGCCGCCGGCAGCAGGCACGCGTTGACGGCCGTCCACTCGGTCGGGGGCGTCGCAGCCGGGCCGGGCCACGAGCACCGAGCAGGCACCGCACTCCCCCTCGGCGCAGCCCTCCTTGGCCCCGGTCAGGCCGTTCGCCCGCAGCCAGTCCAGCGCGGTCGCCGGCGGCGCGGCGCCGGCGAGCGGGCGGGCCTCGCCGTTGACCGTGACGTGGAGCTCCTCCATGGGGGGCACGTTACGTCGCCCGCGGCCGCACGAGGAGCGCTTCCGGGTGCCGGCGGGTCAGGGCGGCGGCCGCGTCAGATGCGCGCGAGCCGCCGCTTGAGCCGCAGCAACGGGTGGTGCCGCCGGGAGACGGCGGTGGTCGCGAGCGCCGGTCCGCCAGCCACGGTGCCCCCTGTGCCGACGGGACCGCTCGGGTCGCCGCAGCCCACGGTGCCGTCGACGGCCGGGTCGAAGGCCCGGAAGGTCCCGGCTCCCTCGACCCGCACCTCCTGCTCCTGCTCCCACGGCTGGGCGCCGGACGGACGTGCCTCGCTCATGCGACCTCCTCTGGTCGGGCGGCAGGTACCCACTCCGACGCGTGGGCAACCCGAATGGTTGCGTCCGGGCCGGCCGCAGCGCAACCGCGCTCCCCTATGCTCCCGGGCAGGAGGGGGCGATGACGGACCTCGCGGCGACCGGCGGCCGCGCCGCACCGGTGCCGCGCGGCTGGGTGGCGGGCCTCGTGCTGGTCAGCATCGGCGTCTGGTCGGGGTTCTTCGGGCCGATCCAGGTGCTGCTCGCGCAGCAGGCCGAGGAGATCGCGCCGGCCGACAAGGAGTCCGTGCTGGCGCTGGTGACCGGCGCCGGCGCCGCGGTGAGCCTCGTGCTCAACCCGCTGTGGGGGGCCTTCTCCGACCGCACGACGCTGCGCGCGGGCCGCCGGCTCCCGTGGGTGGTGGGCGGGCTGGTGACCGGCGTGCTCGCGCTGCTGCTGCTCGCCGCCGCCCGGTCCGTCGTACCGATGGTCCTCGCCTGGTGCCTGGTCCAGGCCTCCCTCAACGCGATGCTGGCGGCGATCACCGCGGCGGTGCCCGACCGGGTCCCCGAGGGCGAGCGCGGCACGGTCGGCGGCTGGGTGGCGATCGCGCAGACCCTCGGCGTGATCGCCGGCTCCGGGCTCGCGGCCGCCACCGGCAGCATCGCCGCCGGGTACGCCGCGGTCGCCCTCCTGCTGCTCGTGCTGTCGCTCCCCTACTGCCTCAACCCGCAGGACACGGCGATCGCCTCGGCGCCGCCGTTCCGCCTGGGCGCGTTCGTGCGCTCGTTCTGGGTCTCGCCCACCGCCCACCCGGACTTCGCGTGGGCGTGGGCGACCCGGTTCCTCGTCAACCTCGGCAACGCCGTGCTGCTGCTCTACCTGCTCTACTACCTCACCGACGAGGTCGGGCTCGGCGACGACCGCGCCGAGGACACGGTGTTCGGGCTGACCCTCGTCTACGGCGTGTGCACGGTCGCCACCGCGGTCGCCGCCGGGGCCTGGTCGGACCGGGCGGGCCGGCGGCAGCCGTTCGTCGTCGGGTCCGGCCTGGTGATGGCGGTGGCGCTCGTGCTGCTCGCCGCCTGGCCGACGCTGCCGGTCGCCTGGGTGGGCGCGGTGGTGCTCGGCATCGGCTTCGGCGCCTACACCGCCGTCGACTTCGCCCTGATCACCCAGGTGCTGCCCAGCGCCGACGACCGGGCCAAGGACCTCGGCGTCATCAACATCGCCAACGCCCTCCCCAGGTGCTCGCCCCGGCCGTCGCCGCGCTGGTGCTCAGCGCCCTCGACCTCGGCTACGCGACGCTCTACCTCTGCGGCGCGGCCGTCACGGTGCTCGGCTCCGTCCTGGTCCGCCGGATCCGCTCGGTGCGCTGACCACGCGCCTCACCGGCGCTTTGGCATGCTGGGGGAGGTGAGTGCGGAGGTCTGGTACGTCAGCTACGGCTCGAACATGTGCCGGGCGCGGTTGGCTGCCTACCTGCTCGGCGGCCGTCCCGCCGGGGCCCGGCGGGAGTACGCCGGGGCGCGGAACCCGTCGATGCCCGAGGACGACGTGAGCGTCGACCTGCCGGGCCGGCTCTACTTCGCCGGCGAGTCCCCCACGTGGGGCGGCGGTGTCGCGTTCTACGACCACGACGAGCCGGGCCCCACGGCGGCGCGCGCCTACCGGATCACCGCCGAGCAGTTCGCCGACGTCGCGGCGCAGGAGATGCACCGGCTGCCGGAGCCCGACGACCCGATCGAGAAGGTCGTCGTCGAGGGCCTCGTGGCCGGCCGGCACGAGGCGGGACCCGGGCACTACGAGACGCTCGTCGAGGTCGGCCGGCGCGACGGGCTGCCGATGCTCACCTTCACCGCACCGCACGGTCACGACGCGGTCGAGCACACCCGCCCGCAGCCGGCCTACCTCGCGATGCTGGCGCAGGGCCTGCGGGAGTCGCGCGGCTGGGACGACGACCGGATCGCGTCGTACCTGGAGGCGCGGACCGTGGCCGCGGAGCCGGCCCGGAGGTAGCCGGCCGCGCCCGGTGGGCGGCCGGGTCAGCTCCGGGGCTTGGTCTGCACTGCCATCACCCGCGACCCGATGCGGTCGGGCAGGTGGGTGCCGACCTCGGCGATCACCTTGTTGCGCAGCGACCCCGCCCGCACGTGCGGCTTGCCGGTCATCATCGCCTCGAACCCGTCGCGTGCCACGTCCTCGGGGTCGTCCTTCGGGCCGCGTCCGATCGGGGTGTCGAGCATGTCGGCCCGCTCGAAGAACTCGGTGTCGGTCGGGCCGGGCATCAGCGACGTCACGGTGACCCCGGTGCCCTTCAGCTCGTGCCGGATGCCCTCGGCGAAGGAGTGGACGAACGCCTTCGACGCGGCGTACGCCGCCTGGAACGGCCCCGGCACGACCGCGGCGATCGACGACGTGACCAGGATCCGCCCGCCCTCGTGGGCGAGCATGTGGTCGACCGCGAGCTTCGCCAGGTGCACGGTGGACCGCACGTTGAGGTCGACGATCTCCAGGTTGCGCTCGAGGGGAGTGCCGGCGAGCGGGCCGCCGACCCCGACCCCGGCGTTGAGCACGGCGGCCGCGAGCGGGCGCTGCCGGTCGAGCACCGCGTGCCACAGTTCGCGGACGCCGTCGGGTGAGGTGAGGTCGACCTGCACGGGCACGACCTCGCGCCCGGTGCGACGCAGCTCCGCGGCCGCTTCGTGCAGCTCGGCGTCCTCGGCGGCGATCACCACGTCGTAGCCGTGTCCGACGAGCTGGCGGGCGAGCGACCGGCCGATGCCGCTGGAGGCTCCGGTGACGAGGGCGAGTCCGTTGCTGTCCATGCCGGGGCGGTACCCACCGCCCTGCGGCGTACCCAGGAAGCGCCGCCCGGAGAGCCGCTCAGCGCCTCCACTCGTACGGCGTCGTCGTCGACACCCGCACGAGCCCGGACCGCTCGAGGATCGGCCGCGACATCGCGGTGGAGTCGCTGTGCAGCAGCCGCTTGCCGAGCGCGAGCGCCGACCGCGCCCGGGCCGCGGTCAGCGCCCGGTAGATCCCCCTGCCCCGCCAGGACCCGAGCGTCGCGCCGCCCCAGATGCCGGCGAACTCGGTGCCCGGCACCGGCTCGAGCCGGCCGGCGCAGAACGATCCGGCCGTCGGCCTCGGCGACCCACAGCTCCATCGGGTCACCGGCGGCGAGTCGCCGCAGGGAGCGCGTCGGCCACGCCGACGAGGGGCGGGCCGCCGAACACCTCGTCCTGCAGGGCGCACATCGCCCGGACGTCGGCCTCCTCGGTGACCCGGCGCAGCGACACCCCCTCGGGCAGCGGTACGTCGACGGCCAGGGGCCGCCGCGTCGCCGACCATGATCGACTCGGGCTCGCCCGGGACGAAGCCGTGGTCGACCAGGGCCTCGTGCAGCCCCGGGGCACGGTCGTGGCCCCGGGTCTTCCACTCGACGGTGGTCACCGCAGGGTCGGCCCGGAGGCGGTCGAGCGCCTCCGGCACCAGCCCGCGGGCGTCTCCTCGTCGGCGCCGTCGAGGTCGCGGTAGCTGATGAACCCGCGTCCGGTGAACCGCACCAGCCACAGCGGCCCGAGCCGCTCGACCGAGGCCGCGCCGGCCGTCTCGGCGTCCCCGCGCAGCTGGTCGTCGTACGCCGCGAGGAGGACGTCGTCGGTCATCCGGCGAGCACCTCGGTGACCGGCATGCTCGAGTCGGCAGGCAGGTCGAGCGAGGACGGCGTCCGGTCGCGGGCGACCATCTCGGCGCCCAGGGCGGCCACCATGGCGCCGTTGTCGGTGCACAGCCCGGGCCGGGGCACGCGGACGCGGATGCCGAGGCGGCCGGCCCGCTCCTCCGCCAGCGCCCGCAGCCGGGAGTTGGCGGCGACGCCGCCGCCGATGAGCAGGTCCTCGATGCCCTCGCTGGCGGCGGCGTCGAGCGCCTTGCGCACCAGCACGTCGCAGACCGCCTCCTGGAACGAGGCGGCGACGTCGGCGACCGGCACCGGCTCGCCGGACCGTTCTCGGGCCTCGACCCAGCGGGCGACGGCGGTCTTGAGGCCGGAGAACGAGAAGTCGAACCGGTGCCGCTCCAGGTCGCGGCGGCCGGTCAGACCCCGCGGGAAGTCGATCGCCACCCGGTCGCCCTCGCGCGCGGCACGGTCGATGTGCGGACCGCCGGGGAACGGCAGCCCGAGCAGGCGGGCGACCTTGTCGAACGCCTCCCCCGGCGGCGTCGTCGATCGTGGCGCCCATCGGGTCGACGTCGCCGGTCACGTCCGCCACCCGCAGCAGGCTGGAGTGGCCGCCGGAGACGAGCAGCGCCAGGCACGGCTCGGGCAGCGGCCCGTGCTCGAGCTGGTCGACCGCGACGTGCGAGGCGAGGTGGTTGACGCCGTAGAGCGGCTTGCCCAGGGCGAACGCCAGCGACTTCGCCGCCGCCACGCCCACCAGCAGCGCGCCGGCCAGCCCGGGGCCGCTGGTGACGGCGATCGCGTCGACGTCGTGGAGCGCCACGCCGGCGGTCTCGCACGCCCGGTCGATCGTGGGGACCATCGCCTCGAGGTGGGCGCGGCTGGCCACCTGGGGCACCACCCCGCCGAACCGGGCGTGCTCGTCGACGCTGCTCGCGACCGCGTCGGCGAGCAGGGTGGTGCCGCGCACGATGCCCACGCCGGTCTCGTCGCAGGACGTCTCGATGCCGAGCACGAGCGGTTCGTCGGGGCTCACGGCAGTCATTCTCGCGCACCGTCCCCAGCGGCCAGCGACCGCTCGAGGACCACCGCGTGGGTGCCGTCGCGGTAGTACCGGGCGCGGCGGGCCAGCTCGACGAAGCCGGCCCGCTCGTAGAACGCGCGGGCGGCCGCGTTGTCCTCGCGCACCTCCAGCAGCAGCCGCTCCGCCCCCGCTCCCGCGGCCAGGTCGTGGGCGGCCGCGAGCAGGGCCGACGCGACGCCCGTGCGGCGCGCGGCGGCGACCGTCGCGATCCGCTGCAGCTCCGCCACGTCCTGCACGACGCTCACGACGGCGTGGCCGGCGAAGTCGCCCGCCCGCTCCGCGACGAGGTAGGTCACCGTCGGCACCCGTCCGGCCACGCCGTCGGTCACCAGCGCCGGCGACCACGGGTCGGCCGGGAACGCCTCCGTCTCGAGCTCGGCGATCGCGACGACGTCGCCGAGGTCGGCCCGGCGCACCCGCGGCCGCCGGCGCGTCACGACACCGGCTTCGGCGCCCGCGGGACCTCCGCGTCGGGACGGCGCAGGTAGAGCGGCTCGGGGTCGTGCAGCTCGGCCCGCTCGTCGACGACCGTCTGTGCGAGCCACCCGGCGCTCGGCCGCAGCGGGGCCCGGCCGTCCGGGAAGTGCTCGGCGTAGAGCGCCGCGCCCTCGCCGACGACCGGGGCCGACGTCGCCAGGTCGACGGGGCGGCCGACGTCGGGGCCGGAGACCCGGGTGCCGGTCTCGTCGTACGTCGCGAGGTAGACCTCGCGCCGGCGCGCGTCCGTGGCGACCACGAACGGGCCGGTCACCGCACCGGTGTCGACGGCCTCGACCGCCAGCACGTCGAGCGAGCAGACGCCGTAGACGGGGAGGGTGAGCGCGTGCGCGAGGGTGCGGGCGGTGACCAGCCCGACCCGCAGGCCGGTGAAGGGACCGGGACCCACGCCGACCGAGATGGCGGTCAGGTCGCGCGGCGACAGCCCGGCGGTGCGGAGCACCTCCTCGACCAGCGGCATCAGCTGCTCGCCGTGACGCATCGTCCGGTCCGACACCCGCTCGGCGACGACGTCCGCGCCGTCGTGGACCGCGACGGTCACCGTCGGCGAGGAGGTGTCGAACGCCAGCTGCACACCGCGAAGGCTAGCGCCGCGGTGGGGAGCCGCCGGACGTCACTCCCAGGCGCGGACCCAGTCGACCGTGAGCGTGGCCGACATCGGCGTCTCGGCGTTCGGGGCGTTCGTGCCGGCGCCCCAGGCCTGGGTCAGCACCAGGTAGAACGGGTGGTCGAACGGCGCCGGGGCGGGCAGGTCGGTCGCGTTCCACTCGTGCTCGAAGCACTTCTGGCCGTCGTAGAAGAACTCGATCACCGTCGGCGTCCACTCCACGGCGTACGTGTGGAACTGCGTTCCCGCGTCGGACACCAGGCACTGGTAGCCGCTGCTGAGCGACCGGTCCTCGCCCGCGTAGTGCACCGACGGGTAGGCCCGCTCCGGGGCGCCGCTGAACCACTCGGCGACGTCGATCTCGCCCGACTGCGGCCAGGCGCCGTAGGTGTGCCGCTGCGGGTAGAGCCAGAGGCCCGAGCCGGTGCCCGGGATGCCCTCGTGCTGCGGGAACTTCGCGCGGAACTCGAAGCGGCCGTAGGTCTGGCTGTACCGCTGGTACGTCGCCACCGTCGCCGCCGTCGACGTGGTCCGGAAGTTGCCGTAGGGGCTGCGGCACTCGAACTCCTCGAGGCCCCGCCGGATCGACAGCCGGAGGGTGCCGTCGGCCACCTGCACGGTGCTCGGGTCGTTGACGTAGCAGTCCCTGTTGGCGGTCGTCATGCCGCTGAACCAGGTCTCCTGGACCAGCCACTTGTCGGTGTCGAGCTCGGTGCCGTCGAAGTCGTCGACGAACGAGCACTGCCAGCGGGTCCCGTCGGCCTTCAGCGGCTGCTCGCCGCACTCGTCGACCGGAGCCGGCTCCTCGACGGGCGGCTCCTCCACCGGCGGCTCCTCGACGGGCGGCTCCTCCAGGGGCGGCTCCTCGGCCGGGAGGTCGACCGGCGGCAGCGGCTCGGTGGTCGGGGGGAGCTGCTCGGTGCGCGAGTCCTCCGCCGGCGGCGCGACCGGGATCGCGGGCGGCACCGTCCGGCGTCCGCTCGGCTTGCCCTTCGCGACCGCCCGCACGACCCAGCGCTGCCGCAGCGGACGCTGGGTCCGCGCCTGGTAGCGCCCCTTCCGGTCGGCCCGGTCGACCGCGACGCGCACCCACCGGTCGTTCGCGCGCCGCTTGATGACGACCCGCGCCCGGGGCTGGGCACGCCCCTTGAAGACCACCTTGCCGCCGACCGTGCGCGGCCGGTCGAGCGTGGTCCGCTGCGCCGCCTCCGACGACGGCGCGTCGACCACGGCAGCCAGGCCGGCGATCGCCGTGGCCAGGCATGCGAGCATGACGAGCAGAGCGCGTGAGCGCATGGTGACTGTCTTCCTCTTCGAGTTGCCCGAGACTCCGCACCGCGAGGGAGCGCTGCGGGTGCCACCAGTCTTGCGTGATCAGATCCGGCAATCTTCCCGCTGGCGGGCACTGCCCCATGGTCCGGAATGACTAGGTTTCTTTACCTAACGTCTCGTTACCCACGGGTCACCACCGCATTCGCCCCAGGGGTCGCTCGCGACGCAGGTCACGACCTCGTCGCGACGCCGGTCGGCCGGGGTCGCCCGGTCGTCAGGTCAGCGCGGCGGCGAGGTCGAGCCCGAGCCAGCGCGACCCGAGCGGGTCGATCTCCACCGTCCTCGGGTCGTCGTCGGCCGGGTGCTCGGCCGGGTCGTCGGTCGGGTCGCCGGCGCCGCGGGCGCGCCTGATCCGGACCACGAGCGGCGAGTCGGCGAGGTCCTCGGCGAGTCCCTCGCCCCACTCGACGACCGTGACCGCGTGGTCGACGTCGGTGTCGAGGTCGAGGTCGTCGAGCTCGGCGCTGCCGCCGAGCCGGTAGGCGTCGACGTGGATGAGGTCCGGGCCGCCGACGGTCGTCGGGTGCACGCGCGCGATCACGAACGTCGGCGAGGTGACCTCGCCGCGCACGCCCAGCGCCGCGCCGAGGCCCTGGGTGAACGTCGTCTTGCCGGCGCCCAGGTCGCCGCTCAGCACCAGCACGTCGCCCGCGCGGACGATCCCCGCGACCCGCCGGGCGAGGTCCCGCATGTCGTCGGCGGTGGGCACCTCCAGCCGCAGCGGCAGCGCGCGGGCGAGCTCGACGTACGGCGACCGGTGGTCGACCGGCGCGAACCCCTGCCGCCGCCAGAACCGCACGGTGTGGGGCAGCTCCTCGCGGGCGACCACCACCGCACGCTCGACCCGCCGGTCGAGGTCGCGGGCGGTGCGGAGGGCGTGCGCCACGAGCGCCTCGGCGAGGCCGCGGCCCCGCGCGGCGGGGGTGACCCCGAACCGGCGGAGGTGCACCGTGCCGCCGGTCCGGTCGACGTCGAGCAGGACCGTGGCGACCGGCTCCCCCGTCGAGGGTGGCCAGCAGGCCGCACCCGGCGGCGAGCCGCGCGGCGATGGTCTCCCTCGGTCTCGGCGAGCGCGTCGGTGGGCGGGTCCAGCGGCTCCCGGTCGGCGAACGCCCGGCGGACGACGTCGAGGACCACGCCGGCGTCGCCGGGCCCGACGACGCGGATCGCAGGGGCGGTGGCTTGCACGCTCATCGGTTGCGCGCCCCCGTCGTGGCGGCGGTGATCAGCTGGTCGAGCTCCGCGTTGACCAGGTCGTGCCGCTCGAGCAGCACCATGTGGCCCGCGCCCTCGCACTCGAGCAGCCGGGAGCCGGGGATCCGGGAGTGCAGCTTGCGGGAGTGCCCGACCGAGGTGATCCGGTCCTCCGTGCCGGAGATGATCGAGGTCGGCACCTCGCCCATCCGCTCGACGTGGTCGAACTTGTCGAGGCCCGAGAAGTGCGGGAAGAAGTCGGCCACCACCTCGAACGGCGTCGCCGAGAGCATCTGGTCGACGAACGCGACGTACGCCGCCGGCACCCGGTCGCCGAACGCGAACCGGTCGGTCGCCACCGTCGCCACGACCTGCCCCAGCCGACGTGCGCTGTCGATCATCCGGTGCCGCCGGTGCAGGCTGCGCACCGCGCGGCGCGCCACCGGGCCGCTCAGCCGGGCCGGGAGCAGCGGCAGCAGCAGCCGGCTCGGGTCGAGCCCGCCGGCGGTCGTCGAGATCAGCCCGAACCCGACGACCCGGTCGCCGACCAGGTCGGGGTGCTGCTCGACCAGGGCCACGACGGACATGCCGCCCATCGAGTGGCCGACCAGCACGACCGGCCCCTCGGGCACGACCGCGTCGAGCACGGCCAGCAGGTCGCGGCCCAGCTGGTCGATGGTGGAGTGGGCGCGGTCGGAGCGCCCGGAGCGGCCGTGGGAGCGCTGGTCGTAGTAGACCGTGCGGACGAGGTTGCGGTAGGCCGCGCGCTGGAAGTGCCAGCAGTCGAGGTTGAGGCAGAAGCCGTGCACGAACACGACCGTGACCCCGGCGCCCTCGCGTCGGTCGACCTCGTCCACCTCGTCCACCTCGACGTGCAGCGGCACGCCGTCGTCGGCGACCACCGTCACCGGCTCCGAGCGCAGCGACCCGAACGGGATGTCGCGGCCGGCGCGCCGGCTGATCGACTGCTGGCGTCGCAGCAGCCCGACGGCCGTGCCCGCGGCCGCGAGCCCGACCGCACCGGCGACCGACCCGAGGACCCGCCCGCGGCGGCTCACCGGGCGTCGTCCCCGGTGTCGACGTGGGTCCGGCTCATCCGGCCTCCGATCCGGGTCACGATCTCGTAGTTGATGGTGCCGCAGGCCTCCGCCCAGTCCTGGGCCGTGGGGACGTCCGGGCCGGCGCCGAACAGGACCACCTCGTCGCCGACGTCCGCGGTGTCGTCGCCGAGGTCGACGAGCAGCTGGTCCATGCAGACCCGGCCGCGCACCGGTCGTCGCTTCCCGCCGACCGCGACCTCGACGCTCGTCGTCCCGCCCGAGGCGTGGCGCGGCACCCCGTCGCCGTAGCCGACGGGCACCAGGCCGACCGTGGTCGGGCGGTCGGCCGTCCACGCCCAGCCGTAGGACACCGAGTCGCCGGCCGACAGCTCCTTGACCATGGCGAGCCGGGTGCGCACGGTCATCGCCGGCACCAGGCCCAGGTCGGCGGTGTGGCCGGGCGCCGGGTCGAGCCCGTAGACCGCGATGCCGCAGCGCACCGCGTCGAACCGGACCGAGGGGCGCAGCACCGTCGCGGCGGAGTTGGCGAGGTGGCGCAGCTCGGGGCGGAGGCCCAGGTCCTCGGCGAGGGCGACCGCGGCGCGGAAGGCCGCCTCCTGGCGGTCGTTGGCCGGGTGGGCGGGGTCGTCGGCGCAGGCGAGGTGGGACCAGATCCCGGTGATCCGCCAGCTGCCGTCGACCTCGCCGGCGCGGGCGCGTTCGAAGAGCTCCACCCACCGCGGCTGCGGTGCGCCGCCGCGGTTGAGGCCGGTGTCGACCTTGAGCTGCACCCGGGCGCGGCGTCCCGCGGCAGTCGCCGCGGCGGCGAGGTCGTCGAGCTCCGCGACCGAGTACGCCGTCACGTCGATGCCCTCGGCGACCGCCGACGCAAGGTCGGCGCCGGGCAGCTGAGCCAGCACAGCAGCGGGCCGGCGTACCCCGCCGCGCGCAGCTGCAGGGCCTCGTCGACGGTGGCGGCCGCCAGCCACTCGGCGCCGGCGGCGCGGGCCGCGCGGGCGACCTCCACCATGCCGTGGCCGTAGCCGTCGGCCTTCACGACCACGATCAGGGGGACACCGGCGGTGCGGCGCAGGACGCGCACGTTGTTCCGGATCGCCGCCAGGTCGACGACGATCTCCGCGAGCGGACCGCCCGGGGGCGCGGCCGACTGGTCGGGCATGGGTCCGATCCTTCCATCACCGCCCGCGCGGCTGCGGGAGGGTGCCCACGACGGCGGGGAGGGCGCGGGCCACGTCGCCCGCCACGACCGGCCCACCGCGCGACGCCAGGGTCGCCGCGACGCCGTGCAGCCACGACCCGGCCGACGCCGCGTCGTACGGCGGCAGGCCGGCGGCGAGCAGCGCCCCCACCACCCCGCCGAGCACGTCGCCGGCCCCGGCCGTCGCGAGCCACGGCGTGCCGCTCGTCGTCACCCGCGCCGGCCGGCCCGGCTCGGCGACCAGCGTGCGGCGGCCCTTGAGCAGGACCGTCGTGCGGTGGCGCTCGGCGGCCGCGCGGACGTGGTGGAGCGGCCGGGCCTCCACCTCGGAGCGCGGCACGTCGAGCATCGCGGCCAGCTCGCCGGCGTGCGGGGTGAGCACGGCCGGCCGGCCGGACACGAGGTCGGCGGAGGCGAGGGCGTCGGCGTCGACGACCAGCGGCACGTCGTCGGCGAGCGCCTCCCGCAGCGTGCCCTCGGCCCCGTCGGCGCTGCCGGAGCCGACGACCCAGGCCTGCACCCGCCCGGCGCCGACGACCTCGGGGTGCGCGGCCCGGACCAGGTCGAGGACCTCGTCGTCGCCGACGTACCGGACCATGCCTGCGAGGCCGCAGGCCGCGCCGGCGACGCTCAGCAGGCCGGCGCCCGGGTAGGTGGCCGAACCGGCACGGACGCCGACCACGCCCCGGGTGTACTTGTGCGCCTGCGCCGGCGGGCGCGGGAGCAGCGCCGCGACGTCGGCCGGTTGCAGCGCCTCCACCGCCGGCGCGGGCAGGTCGAGCCCGATGTCGACCAGGTGGACCGCGCCGGCGTGCTCGGCCGCGGGGTCGACCAGGTGCGCCGGCTTGTGGGTGCCGAAGGTGACGGTGAGGTCGGCGGTCACGCGCGGGCCCGCGAGCTCGCCGGTGTCGACGTCGACCCCGGACGGGGTGTCGACGGCGACCACCGGTGCGCCGTGCACCAGCTGCAGCGCCTCGACCGCCTCCGCGCGCAACGGCGGCCGGCCGCCGATGCCGACGATGCCGTCGACCACCACGTCCGGCTGCCACAGGATCCGGTCGACCACCCGGCCCCCGGCCGCCCGGAGCGCCTCGAGCCCGGCGGCGTGGACCTTCGACGACAGCAGCCACGCCTCGACGTACGCGCCCCGACGCGCGAGCAGCGCGCCGGCGTGGAGCGCGTCCCCCGCCGTTGTCACCGGACCCGACGAGCAGCAGCACCCGGCGCCCGTAGGCCGACCCGAGGAGCTCGATCACGGCGTACGCCAGGCCGTGCGCCGCCCGCTGCATCAGCGCGCCCTCCGGCAACCGCGCCATCAGCGCCGCCTCCGCGGCCCGCACCTGCTCGACCGTGTGCGCTCGGATCACGCCCCCACGCTACGGCGTCGAATCGGGTGTCGTGGTGTGTCGAATCGGGTGTCGTGGTGTGTCGAATCGGGTGTCGTGGTGTGTCGTGGTGGGCGTACGTCGCCACGAGGGCCGAGTCGACGAGCCACGAGGCCCGATTCAACACACCACCAGGCCCGATTCGACCGACCACGAGGCCCGATTCGACACACCACGAGGCCCGATTCAACCCTCCAGCACGACCATGGCGCTGGCGATCCCGGCGTCGTGGGAGAGGGAGAGGTGGACGTGGACGACGCCGAGGGCGTCGGCGCGGGCGCGGACGGTGCCGCGGACGTCGAAGCGGGGGCGGCCGGACTCCTCGCGCACCACCTCGGCGTCGTGCCAGGCCATGCCGCGCGGGGCGCCGAGCGCCTTGGCGAGCGCCTCCTTGGCGGCGAACCGGGCGGCGAGGGACGAGACGGGGAGCGGGCGCTCGGCCTCGGTGAAGAGCCGCTCGGCCAGCGAGGGCGTACGCCGCAACGCCGCGGCGAAGCGGTCGACGTCGCAGACGTCGATGCCGACGCCGATCACGGCCATCCCCCGGTCCCCCGCCGCTACTCGACCGTGACGGACTTGGCCAGGTTGCGCGGCTGGTCGACGTCGTGGCCGAGGGCGGTGGCCAGCTCGCAGGCGAACAGCTGCAGCGGCACGATCGCGACCAGCGGCTGCAGCAGCACCGGCACCCGCGGCAGCCGGACGAGGTGGTCGGCGTAGGGCTCGATGGAGGCGTCGCCCTCCTCGACGAGGCAGATCGTGCGCGCGCCCCGGGCGCGGACCTCCTGGATGCCGCTCACCATCTTCCCGTGGAGCTGGTCGCGGCCGCGGGGCGGCACGACGCACAGCACCGGCAGCCCGTCCTCGACCAGCGCGATCGGGCCGTAGCTTGAGCTCGCCGGCAGCGAACCCCTCGGCGTGCAGGTAGGCGAGCTCCTTGAGCTTGAGCGCACCCTCGAGCGCCACCGGGTAGCCGGCGTGACGGCCGAGGAACAGCACCGACCGGCTGCCGGTGTGCGCCCGGGCCAGCTCGTAGACGGTGTCGGCTCGGCCGAGCACCGTCTCGATGTGGTCGGGCATCGCCTCGAGCTGGTGCATGATCTCGTCGATCTCGTCGCCGTAGCGGGTGCCCTTGACCTGGGCGACGTACAGCGCGAGCAGGTAGCACGCCACCAGCTGGGTGAGGAACCCCTTGGTGGAGGCGACGCCGATCTCGGGGCCGGCATGGGTGTAGATCACCGCGTCGGACTCCCGCGGGATCGACGACCCGTTGGTGTTGCAGATCGCGAGCACCTTCGCCCGTTGGCTGCGGGCGTGGCGGATCGCCTGCAGCGTGTCGGCGGTCTCCCCGACTGGCTGATCGCCACGACGAGGGTGGTGGCGTCGATGATCGGGTCGCGGTAGCGGAACTCCGAGGCCAGCTCGACCTCGACCGGCGTGCGGGTCCAGTGCTCGATGGCGTACTTCGCGACCATCCCGGCGTAGAACGACGTGCCGCAGGCGATGATGATGATCTTGTCGATGTCGCGCAGCTCCTCGTCGGCGAGCCGCATCTCGTCGAGCTGCAGCAGGCCCGAGGGCGTACGCCGTCCGATCAGCGAGTCGGCGACCGCGCGGGGCTGCTCGAAGATCTCCTTGCGCATGAACCAGTCGTGGCCGTCCTTCTCGGCGGCCGACAGGTCCCAGTCGACGTGGAACGGCTTCACCTCGACCGGACGGCCCCAGAAGTCGGTGACGGTGACGTCGTCGGCGGTGATCGTGACGATCTGGTCCTGGCCCAGCTCGAGCGCCTCGCGGGTGTGCTCGATGAACGCGGCGACGTCGGAACCGAGGAAGTTCTCGCCGTCGCCGAGCCCGACGACGAGCGGCGAGCTGCGGCGCGCGGCGACGACCTGGCCGGGGTCCTCGGCGTCGACGGCGACGAGCGTGAACGCGCCGTCGAGCTGCTGGCAGACGCGCTGCATCGCGGTCGGCAGGTCGACGCCCGACTCCACCTGCAGCTCGACGAGGTGCGCGGCGATCTCGGTGTCGGTGTCGGAGAGGAAGACGTGGTCGTCGGCCTCGATCCGGTCGCGCAGCTCGGCGAAGTTCTCGATGATCCCGTTGTGCACGAGCGCCACCCGGCGCGAGCCGCCGACGTGGGGGTGGGCGTTGGCGTCGTTGGGCGGGCCGTGGGTGGCCCAGCGGGTGTGCCCGATGCCGACCGTGGTGGCGGGCAGCGGCGTGTCGGCGAGCACCTTCTCGAGGTTGGCGAGCTTGCCCGCGCGCTTCGCGACGTGCAGCCGGCCGTCGTCGACGACGGCGATGCCGGCGGAGTCGTAGCCGCGGTACTCCAGCCGGCGCAGGCCGTCGATCACCACGTCCTGGGCGCGCCTCGGCCCGACGTAGCCAACGATCCCGCACATGACTCCCCCACTCTACGGGCTGCGCGGCCACGGCCGGCACTCGCGGCGGGGGTCGCTCCGGGGGCCGCGACGCCCGCTCCGTGACCTGCCCAGGGACCCCGGTGCCGCTACTGGTTGAATCGCGGCATGTCCACCGCGGAGGCAGGCACGCCGGGCGGCGAGGAGAACCATCGCGAGTCGTCGCCGTACCTCGAGCTCGACCGCGGCACCTGGGCCGCGCTGGCCTCGGAGACCCGCAGCCCGCTGACGGCGGAGGAGATCATCCGGCTCCGGGGCCTGGGCGACGCCCTCAGCCTCGAGGAGGTCGTCGCGGTCTACCTGCCGCTCTCCCGGCTGCTCAGCATGTACGTCGAGGAGGCGGGGCGTCTGCACCGGCGGCAGGAGGAGTTCCTCCACCGCCGCACGCCCCCGCGCACGCCGTTCGTCATCGGTCTCGCCGGGTCGGTGGCGGTCGGCAAGTCCACGACCGCCCGCGTGCTGCAGCAGATGCTCGCCCGGTGGCCCGAGCACCCCAACGTCGCGCTGGTGACCACCGACGGCTTCCTCTACCCCAACGCCGAGCTCGAGAAGCGCGGCCTGCTGCAGCGCAAGGGCTTCCCCGAGTCCTACGACCGGCGGGCGCTGATGAAGTTCGTCGTCGACATCAAGTCCGGCCGCGACGAGGTCGAGGCGCCGGTCTACTCCCACCTGATCTACGACGTCGTGCCCGACGAGAAGGTCGTCGTCCGCAGCCCCGACATCCTCATCCTCGAGGGCCTCAACGTGCTGCAGCCGGCCCGGGTCCGCGCCGACGGCCGCACCGGCCTGGGCCTGTCGGACTTCTTCGACTTCTCGATCTTCGTCGACGCCGCGGTCAACCACGTCCGCGACTGGTACGTCGACCGGTTCCTCAAGCTGCGGGAGACGGCGTTCCGCGACCCGAGCTCCTACTTCGCCAAGTACGCCCGGCTCACCCACGACGAGGCCGTCGACGAGGCGCGCCGGATCTGGGACGCCATCAACGGCCCCAACCTGGAGCAGAACGTGCTGCCGACCCGGTCCCGCGCGACGCTGGTGCTGCGCAAGGACGCCGACCACTCCGTGCGCTACGTGCGGCTGCGCAAGCTCTGATCGGGCTCGAGCCCGGCGAGAGCCGGCTCAGCCGATGTCGCGCCGCAGCGTCGTCAGCCGGCCGACGACCGCGAACGCGGCGGCGTACCCGAGCAGCACGAGGGCGGCGGCCCACCGCGGCAGCAGGTCGGCGGAGGCGGGGTCGGTGAAGAAGCTCGCCCCGATCAGCGAGTCCGCCGCGCCGCCGGGGAGGAAGGACGCCACCCTGCCCAGCCCGTCGACCTGGGGAGAGCACCAGCCGTGCGATCGGCTCGACGAACTGGGTGAACGCCAGGATCACCACGATCGCGGCGACCTGGTTGGAGACCCACGACCCGAACGCCACGCCGATCACCGCCCACAGGGCGATGACGAGCACGCCCAGCAGCAGGGTGAGCACCACGTCGCCGTCGCCGAGCATCGCCCCGTCGCCCTCGATCGCGAGCAGCGGCGCGCCGCCGGCGACGGTCGCGGCCACGACGACGACCCCGGCCAGCAAGCCGACGGGCAGCACCGAGAGCAGCTTCGCGACGAGGAACCGGGTGCGGTCGGGCTCGGTCAGCAGGCTCTGGGTGATGGTCTTGTGGCGGAACTCCGTCGTCATCGCGAGGCTGCCGATGACGAGCGGGAAGACGTAGCCGATGCCGTTGACGACCGAGTACGTCGACAGCGCGGCGTCCTCGCCGCGCAGCGGCGTGGTGCCCTCGGTGGCGAGGAGGGTGGTGCTCGCCGCGACCGCGGCGGCGACGAGGCCCAGGTAGCCGACCATCACGACCAGCAGCACCCACCAGATCCGGGTGCTGACCAGCTTGCGGTACTCCGCGACCAGCGCGGCCCTCATGCCGCCGCCTCCGGCGCGACCGCCTCGTGCGGGCGGGTGAGCTCGAAGAACAGCGCCTCGAGGTCGACGTCGCGGCGGACGAGCTGGTGCAGCTCGATCCCCGCGGCGTGGGCGGCGGCCCCGACCTCGCGCGCCTCGGCGCCGTCGACCAGCAGCCCGGCGTCCTCGGGCGTGACGGTCCAGCCGCGCTCCGCCGCGAGCGCCGAGACGGCGTCGGGCCGCGGCGACTCGACGTACGCCGCGGGCGTCGTGCGCGCCTGCAGCTCGGTCAGCGACGACGCGTGGCGCAGCCGCCCCTGCGCGATGATCACGACGTCGTCGACGCTCGCCTGGACCTCGCGCAGCAGGTGGCTGGAGACGAGGACGGTGCGTCCCTCGGCGGCGAACTGGCGGAGCAGCCGGCGCATCCAGACGATGCCCTCGGGGTCGAGACCGTTGGTGGGCTCGTCGAGCACGACGACCGGCGGGTCCGCGAGCAGCGCGGTGGCGAGGCCGAGGCGCTGCCGCATGCCCATGGAGTACTTCCCGACCCGCTGCTTCGCGGCGTGGCCGAGGCCGACCGCCTCGAGCACCTGCCGGCAGCGGCTCCTCGGGACGCCGACCTGGGGCGCGTACACCTCGAGGTGGGCGAGGCCGGTGCGCCCCGGGTGGAAGCTGGAGGCCTCGAGCGCGGCGCCGACGACGCGGCCGGGCACCGGGTGGTCGGCGTAGGGCCGGTCGCCGACGAGGGTCGAGCCGGCGGTGGGGCTGGTGAGCCCGAGCAGCATCCGCAGGGTGGTGGTCTTCCCGGCCCCGTTGGGACCGAGGAACCCGGTCACGGCGCCGGGCCGCACGGAGAAGCTGAGGTCGTCGACGGCCCGGACCGGGCCGAACTGCTTGGTGAGGCCCTCCACGGTGAGGGCCGGTGCGGAGGTCATGCCCCCGAACCCTTCCAGAGCCGCGGCGGAGCCGGGCAGCCGGGTCAGAGCGACAGGCGGGTGCGTACGACGTCGGCCAGGCTCCCGGCCACCGTCGCGGCCTGCTCGGCGGTGGGCGCCTCGACCATCACCCGCACCAGCGGCTCGGTGCCGGAGGGGCGGAGCAGCACCCGGCCGGCGCCGGCGAGGTCGGCCTCCGCGGCGGCGACCGCCGCGACCACCTCGGCGTCGTCGCAGCGGGCCTTGTCGACGTCCGGGACGTTGACCAGCACCTGGGGGAGGCGGGTCATCACCGACGCCAGCTCCTGCAGGCTCCGACCGGTGGTGACCATCCGCTCCATCACGTGCAGCGCGGTCAGGAGCCCGTCGCCGGTGGTGGCGTGCTCGCGCATGATCACGTGCCCGGACTGCTCCCCCGCCGAGGGTGTAGCCGCCGGCGCGCATGTCCTCGAGGACGTAGCGGTCGCCCACGGCGGTCTGCCGGACCCGCACGCCCGCGGCGGTCATCGCCTGCACCAGGCCGAGGTTGCTCATCACGGTCGCGACGAGGGTGTCGTCGACCAGCCGCCCCTTCTCCTGGAGGGCGAGGGGCGAGGATCGCCATGATCTGGTCGCCGTCGACGACCTCGCCGGTGTGGTCGACCGCCAGGCACCGGTCGGCGTCGCCGTCGACGGCGAACCCGGCGTCCGCGCCGTGCTCGAGGACGGCCTGCTGCAGCGGCCCGAGGTGGGTCGAGCCGTAGCCGTCGTTGATGTTGAGCCCGTCGGGCTCGGCGCCGATCGCGACCACGGTGGCGCCGGCGTCGGCCAGCGCCTTCGGCCCGACCTCGCTCGCGGCCCCGTGGGCGCAGTCGAGGACGACCTTGAGCCCGGCCAGCGGCTTGTCGAGCGTGCGCACCAGGTGGGCGGCGTACTCGTCGACCGTCGGGCCGTACGGCGTCACCCGGCCCACGTCGGCCCCGGTCGGCCGGTCCCACTCCTGCCCGAGGTGCGCCTCGATCTCGCGCTCCAGCGCGTCGTCGAGCTTGACGCCGCCGCGGGCGAGGAACTTGATGCCGTTGTCGGGCATCGGGTTGTGGGACGCCGAGATGACCACGCCGACGTCGGCGCCAAGGGCGTCGGTGAAGTGGGCGACGCCCGGGGTCGGCAGCACCCGCAGCCGGAGCACGTCGACACCCGCCGAGGCGAGGCCGGCGACGACGGCGTGCTCGAGGAACTGCCCGGAGATCCGGGTGTCGCGCCCTACCACGGCCAGCGGCCGGGGCCGGCCGCTGCCGTAGGCGAGGTCGTCCTGGTGCTCGACGAGCACCCGCGCAGCGGCGACGCCGAGGCCCAGGGCCAGCTCCGAGGTCAGTGACCCGTTCGCCAGACCCCGGACCCCGTCGGTGCCGAAGATCCGCACCCGCGAAGACCCGCGGCGGATCAGCGCTTCGAGTACTGCGGCGCCTTGCGGGCCTTCTTCAGGCCCGCCTTCTTGCGCTCGGTCGCCCGCGCGTCGCGGGTGAGCAGGCCGGCCTTCTTCAGCGTCGGCCGGTTGGCCTCCACGTCGACCGCGTTGAGCGCACGGGCCACGCCGAGCCGCAGCGCACCGGCCTGGCCGGTGATGCCGCCGCCGTGGATGCGGGCGATGATGTCGAAGCGGCCCTCGAGGCCGAGCGCGGCGAGCGGCTCGTTGACGACCTGCTGGTGCAGCTTGTTGGGGAAGTACGACTCGAGGGTCCGGCCGTTGATGGTCCAGACGCCGGTGCCCGGGACGATCCGGACGCGGGCGACGGCCTCCTTGCGGCGGCCGGTCGCTCCGGCGGGGGCGATGGTCGCCGGCCGGGCGTCGGCGCCGGCGGCGGACGGCGAGCTCTGCTGGTGTAGGCGAGGCCCTGCTCGTCGGTCTCGTAGGTCTCGCCGGCCTCGGCGTTGTCGGTGGTGGTGTCAGCCACGGTGTTCCTCAGATCCTTCGCTTCGGTCGTTCAGTCACTGGGAGATCTTGGAGATCTCGTAGGGGACGGCCTGCTGGGCCTGGTGCGGGTGGGCCGGGCCGGCGTAGACCTTGAGCTTCTTCAGCATCTGACGGCCGAGCTTGTTCTTGGGGAGCATGCCCCAGACGGCCTTCTCGACGGCCTTGCGGGCGTCCTTGTCGAGGACCTCGCCGATCGGGGTGGCGGTCAGACCACCGGGGAACCCGGAGTGGCGGTAGACCATCTTCCGGTCCCGCTTGTTGCCGGTGAGGGGCGACCTTCTCGGCGTTGACGACGATGACGTAGTCACCGGTGTCGACGTTGGGGGCGAAGATCGGCTTGTGCTTGCCGCGCAGCAGGTTGGCGGTGGTGGCGGCGAGCCGGCCGAGGACGACGTCGGTCGCGTCGATCACGAGCCACTGGCGCTCGATGTCGCCGGGCTTCGGGGCGTAGGTGCGCATGGCGCGTTGCCTCTCTGGTCGTTCGTTGGGTCCGGCCGGAGGTGTCCGGCCGGGTGGTGCCACGTCGACTGACGAACTCGGCCCGGCCCACCGCACCCCGCCTCACGGCGGTGCGACAGCGATCCGGGACTGCCCCCGACTCCCCGCGGAGCGGAACCCGTCCGGCGGAAGTGGGAGCGGCAGAAGACGCGATCGACAAGACTACGGGCGGCGTACCAAACCGGTCAAAACGCTGCAACCCCGCAGGAGGGGCCATGGACTCCGCTCTCGTGTCGGTCGGGCTTCCGGCCGCCCTGGCCGTCGTCATGCTCGGTCTCGGGCTCACCCTCACCGTGGACGACTTCCGGCGGGTCGGCCGCTCGCCGCGACCGGTCGCGGTCGCCCTCGCCGCCCAGCTGGTCGTGCTGCCGCTGCTGTGCTTCGGGCTGGTGGTGCTGCTCGACCTCGACCCGCTGCTCGCCGTGGGGATGATGCTGCTCGCGGCCTCGCCGGGCGGCACGACGGCCAACCTGTTCAGCCACCTGTTCCGCGGCGACGTGGCGCTCAACATCACCCTGACCGCGGTCAACTCGGTGATCGCGGTGGCGACGCTCCCGCTCGTCGTCAACCTCGCGGTGGCGTACTTCGACCCGGCGGGGGCCGGCGACATCGGGCTGCAGCTCGGCAAGGCGCTCCAGGTCTTCGCGATCGTGCTGGTGCCGGTCGCGATCGGCATGGCGGTACGGCGGACGGCGCCGCGGGCCGCCGAGCGCGCGGACCGCCCGGTGCGGGTGCTCTCCGCGGTCGTGCTCGCCCTGGTCATCGTGGGCGCCCTCGTCGCGGAGCGCGACAACCTGCGCGAGTACTTCACCGACATCGGCGTCGCGGCGACGCTGTTCTGCGCGTGCAGCCTGGCGCTCGGGTACGCCCTCCCCGCGCCGCCGGCGTCGGCGACCGGCAGGCGCTCGCGTCGGCGTTCGAGGTCGGCATCCACAACAGCACGCTGGCCATCGCCGTCGCGGTGAGCGTGCTCGACAACGAGACCCTCGCGGTGCCGGCGGCGGTCTACGGCGTGCTGATGTTCCCGCTCGCGCTCGTCGCCGGGCTGCTGCTCACCTCAGCAGGCCGGTCTCCTGGACCAGCCGCCACAGCCGGTCACGGCGAGCGACCAGGACCTCGGGGGTGAGGTGGTTGACGTTGCGCCACACGACCTTCCCGCCCAGCACCGGCAGGCAGACCGGCGCGTCCGGGCAGTACACCGGCGTCGGGTCGATCGCCGCGACCCGGTCGTCGCCGATCGCGAGCGACTCGTAGATCGCGTCCTCCGCCGGCCGGTCCGGCGGCTGGACCACCGTGCAGTCCCGGAGCCGCTCGGCCTCGGCCAGGCAGCGCAGCGGGTCCGGCCCCGACGGCCCCCAGCCCTCGGTGCCCATCGACGTCTTGAGGAACAGCACGCTGGCGCCGGCGCGCTGGACCAGGTCGACCGTGCTCCGCGTCGTCCGGGCCAGCAGCTCCTTGGCGTCCTCGTTGGTGACGCCGTCGGCGGCGACCGGCACGCCGTGGAAGCGCTTCTCGGTCCGCGCGGCGCTGGCGAAGACGACGAGGTCGGGCTCCATCGCCGGCAGCGTGCGGTCGTAGAACCCGTCGCGGGCCTCGTCGCACGCCTCGTCGTTGCCGGCCTTGCGCGTGACGCCGTCCTGGAAGATGCAGCTCGCCTCGGCGCTGATCGAGAACCGCCACCCGTGGTCCTCGGCGAGCGCCGCGAACGCGTCGGTCCACATCCGGGCGTGGCTGTCGCCGACCAGCACCACGTGCGGGCCGTCCCCGTCGACCACGAGGCAGTCCTCGGGGGCGTCGGGGGTGCAGTGGCCGCGCATCCCGCGGTCCGCGCGCACCGCCTCGAGGTCGACGTCGGGCACCTTGCGGTCGAGGCGGTCGTCGAGGGCCCGCTGCTCGGCCACCTGGCCGGCCCGGTCGCTCGCGTCGGCGGCCAGCAGCACCGACGGCGTGCGGTCGGCCCCCAGCACGGGGTTCACCACGACCAGCGCGGCGAGCAGGCTCACGGCGCCGCCGACGGCGACCGTCCGCCACTTGTAGGGGTGCAGCCGCGGCGCCTTGCGGATCGGCGACTCGAGCAGCTCGTAGGACAGGCTCGCGATGCTCGTCGCCAGGCAGATCGTGATCACGGCGACGACCGACGGCCGCACGGTCGTGTACTCGGTGAGCAGGATGACGATCGGCCAGTGGTAGAGGTAGGTCCCGTAGGAGATCCGGCCGAGGTGGACCGGGACCGACCACGACGTCACCTTGGTGAGCACGAACCGCGGCGCGGCGAAGAGGCCGAGGACCAGGGCGGTGGCGAGCGCGGTCGCGACGATGTTGCGGGTCGAGTTGCTCATCGAGATCAGCTCGGTGCCGAGCACCAGGTAGCCGACCGCACCGACGCTGGCGAGCACCGGCCCGGCACGCCGCCAGTCGACGTTGCCCTGCTCGTCGCGGCCGCGGGCGAACTGCCGGACCGCCAGCGCCGCGAGCGCGCCGGCAACGATCTGGAACACCCGGGTGTCGGTCGCGAAGTAGGCCCGGTCGGGGTCGACCTGGGCGGTGATGACCTGCGAGGCCAGCGACAGGACGAACACCCCTGCCAGCACCGCGAGCAGCACGCCGCGGCGGCGCGGCGCGAGCTTGAGGCACAGCAGCACGACCAGCGGGAAGAGGATGTAGTACTGCTCCTCCACCGACAGCGACCAGTAGTGCATGAACGGCGACGAGGCCACGTCGGCGGCGAAGTAGTCGGTGGAGTCGGCGATCATCTGCCAGTTGGCGAGGTAGACCAGCGCCGCCTGCGCGTGCCGCACGAAGTCGAGCCGCTCGGTCTGCGCGTGGGTCAGCAGCATCACCACCGACGTGGCGAGGATCGCGACGACCGCCGCCGGGAGCAGCCGTCGTACCCGCCGGGAGTAGAAGCCGCCGAGGTCCAGCCGTCCCGTGCGCTCGACCTCCGCCATCACCACGTGGGCGACGAGGAAGCCGGAGAGCACGAAGAACAGGTCGAGCGCGATGAACATGCTGCCCGCGCCTGCTGCTTGCGCGTGGAAGAAGACGATCGCGAGCATCGCGAAGCCGCGGAGGCCGTCGAGCTCGGGGTGGTAGGAGAACGAGGACTGGATAGGGCGCACCATCGCCCCGCGACGCTATCAACCCGCTCGCTGGTCGGGACACCGGCTTACCGGCCCGCGAGAGCGGCGACTACGGTGAGGGGGGTGACTGACTCTCTCACCGTACGCGACAACCGCACCGGCGCGGAGTACGACATCCCGATCACCGACGGCACCATCCGAGCGGCCGACATCGGGAAGATCAAGGCCGACGACGACCCCGGCCTGGCTGTGTACGACCCCGGTTTCGTCAACACCGCCTCCTGCCGGAGCTCCGTGACCTACATCGACGGCGAGGCCGGCATCCTCGAGTACCGGGGCTACCCCATCGAGCAGCTGGCGGAGAAGTCCAGCTTCCTCGAGGTCGCCTACCTCCTCATCCACGGCTCGCTCCCCACCAAGGAGGAGTACGACGCCTGGGTGCACGAGATCACCTACCACACGTTCGTGCACGAGAACGTGAAGAGCTTCATGCAGGGCTTCCGCTACGACGCGCACCCGATGGGGATGCTGATGGCGTCGGTGGGGGCCCTGTCGACGTTCTACCCCGATGCGCGCAACATCGGCGACGCGGACAACCGGCACATCCAGATCGTCCGGATGATCGCGAAGATGCCCACCCTGGGCGCCTGGTCGTTCCGCCACGCGCAGGGCAAGCCGTACGTCTACCCCGACAACGACCTGACCTACACCGAGAACTTCCTCTCGATGCTCTTCAAGATGAGCGAGACGAAGTACGCCGCCGACCCGCGGATCGCCAAGGCCCTCGACGTGCTGTTCATCCTGCACGCCGACCACGAGCAGAACTGCTCGACCAACGCCGTCCGCTCCGTCGGCTCCTCGCAGGTCGACCCGTACTCCGCGGTCGCGGCCGGCATCGCCGCCCTCTACGGCCCGCTCCACGGCGGGGCCAACGAGGCCGTGCTGAAGATGCTGCGCCGGATCGGCTCGAAGGAGAACATCCCCGCCTTCATCGAGGGCGTGAAGGCCGGCAACGAGCGGCTGATGGGCTTCGGCCACCGCGTCTACAAGAACTACGACCCGCGGGCCAAGATCATCAAGAAGGCCTGCGACGACGTCTTCGAGGTCACCGGCGTCAACCCGCTGCTCGAGGTGGCGCAGGAGCTGGAGAAGATCGCGCTCGAGGACGAGTACTTCGTCAAGCGCAAGCTCTACCCCAACGTCGACTTCTACTCCGGTCTCATCTACGAGGCGCTCGAGTTCCCGCCGGAGATGTTCACCGTGCTGTTCGCCATCGGGCGCACGCCCGGCTGGCTCGCGCAGTGGCTCGAGCTCGTGCAGGACAAGGAGCAGAAGATCGCCCGCCCGAAGCAGATCTACACGGGCGAGCGCACGCTCGACTTCGTCCCGGCCGAGGAGCGCTGGGCCTGAGCACCGCGACCGACTCCTCGACGACCCCGGCCACCTCTGTGGCCGGGGTCGTCTGGGACCTGGGCAACGTCCTCGTCGAGTGGGAGCCGCTCGCGGCCGTCGCCGCCGGCGTCGGGGAGACGGAGGCGCGCCGGTTCCTCGCCGAGTTCGACTTCGGCACCTGGAACGCCGGTTGCGACGCCGGACGGGAGTGGAGCGACGCGCTGGCCGAGCTGGAGCGCGACCACCCCGAGTGGCTCCCCCACGGCCGCGCCTACCACGCGAACTTCGCCGCCTCGCTGACCGGCGAGGTGCCGGGCACCGTCGACCTCGTACGGCGGCTGAAGGCGGCCGGCGTGCCGCAGTGCGGGCTCACCAACTGGTCGCACGAGCTCTACCACGCGCACGCGACCGCGCGGTTCCCGTTCCTGGCCGACCTGCTCGACCACGTGGTCGTGTCGGGGACCGAGCGGATCGCCAAGCCGGACCCGCGCATCTACCGGCTGGCCGCCGAGCGCAGCGGCCTCCCGCTCGAGCGGCTGGTCTTCGTCGACGACAAGGCCGCCAACGTGGCGTCCGCGCAGCAGCTCGGCATGGCCGGCGTGGTGTTCACCGACGCCGAGCGGCTGGGCGACGAGCTGCGCGCACTAGGACTGCCCGTCTAGCACCGCCGGGCTTGGACCGGGTCGTTGTGCCGGTCTGTGATCTGGGCCACAATCGCCCCCGTGACCACCGCGACCACGGCCCCCAGGACCGGCAGCTGGCCCCCCGCGAACCCGCCCGCGCCGACGTACGTCGACGACCGGCTGGCCTACTGGGCGGAGGCGAACCCCGACGGCGAGGCGATGACCTACCTCGACCGCACCTGGACCTGGCGCCAGCTGCACGACCGGGTCCGCTGCGCGGCCGGCGGGCTCCGCGACCTCGGCGTCGCGCGCGGCGACGTGGTCGCCTTCCTCGACAAGAACCACCCGGCGTGCGTGGAGATCAGCCTCGCCGCGGGGTCGATCGGCGCGGCCAATGCCGTCGTCAACTGGCGGATGGCCGGCGACGAGGTCGACTACGTCGTCAACGACTCCGGCGCCAAGGTGCTGTTCGTCGGCACCGAGCTGATGCCCACCGTCGAGGCGATCCGCGACCGGCTCCCCCACGTGGAGCGGATCATCACGGTCACCCCCGACGGCGCCGACGGCGACGAGTACGAGGCGTTCCTCGCCGGGGCGCCCGCCTGCGACGACGGACCGGACGTGCTGGAGGACGACGTGTGCCTGGTCCTCTACTCCTCCGGCACCACCGGCCGGCCGAAGGGCGTGATGCTCACGCACCGCAACATGGTCGCCCACACGGTCAACGCCCACGACGGCTGGGAGTTCGGGCCGGACGCCAAGTCGCTGGTCGCGATGCCGCTGTTCCACGTCGGCGGGTCGTCGTACGTGCTCTTCGGGATCCACGACGGCATCCCCTCGATCATGACCCGCGAGCCCGACGCCGCGTCCCTGGCCGGCGCGATCATGCAGGGAGCCGACGCCGCGTTCCTGGTGCCGGCCGTGCTGGCGCAGGTGCTGCAGGCCGGCGGCGACGCGGTGAAGCTCTTCGGCGCGCTGCGCACCTACACCTACGGCGCCTCGCCGATGCCGCCGCCGCTGCTGCGCGCCGCGATGGAGGCCTGGCCCGACACCGACTTCATGCAGGTCTACGGGCTGACCGAGGTCGCCGGCGTGGCCACCCACCTGCTGCCCGAGGAGCACCGGACCGCGGAGGCGGAGGGCCACCCCGAACGGTTGCTCTCGGCCGGTCGCGCCCTCCCCGGCCTCGAGCTGCGGATCGTCGACCCCGCGACGTTCGAGGACCGCCCGACCGGCGAGCCCGGCGAGATCTGGATCCGCAGCGCGCAGGTGATGAAGGGCTACCTCGGGAAGCCCGAGGCGACGGCGGAGGTGATCACCGACGACGGCTGGTTCCGCACCGGCGACATCGGCCACCTCGACGCCGACGGCTACCTCTTCGTCTCCGACCGGATCAAGGACATGATCATCACCGGCGGCGAGAACGTGTACTCCCCCGAGGTCGAGCGGGTCCTCTCCGAGCACCCGGCCGTCCAGGAGTGCGCCGTCGTCGGCGTCCCCGACGACACCTGGGGCGAGGCGGTCAAGGCGTTCGTCGCGCTGAAGGAGGGCGCGTCGGCCACCGCGGAGGAGATCGTCGCGTTCTGCCGCGAGCGGCTCGCCCACTACAAGTGCCCGAAGTCGGTCGACCTGGTCCCCGCGCTGCCGCGCAACGCCACCGGGAAGATCCTCAAGCGCGACCTCCGCGCCCCGTTTTGGGACGGCCGGGAGCGCAGCGTCTGACCTCCGGCTCCGCGGGAGGTCTTGACCGAATTCCCCCGGATCGTCTAAGGGACTTCACAGGCAGCCGACGCACCGTGGTCGTATGACGACCATCGCCCCGCCGCCGTACCCGCCTCCGCCCAGCGCGCCGCCCGGACCTCTCGGGCCGCCTCCGGGTGGACCGCCAGCCGGCGCTCCGCCGTCGGCGCGCCCGGGGGCGCGCCCGGTTCGCCGCCGCGGTGCTCGCCGGCGCCCTCACCGTCGGCGGCGCCGCCGGGTTCGGCGGGGCGGCGCTCTGGTCGGCCGTCGACGACGACGCCCCGTCGGGCGGGGCGTCGAACCAGCCGCTGCGCGTCGCCGACGCGTCCGACTCCGACGACCCGGCGCCCGCCGGCAGCGTCGAGCAGGTCGCGGGCGCCGTGCTGCCCTCGGTGGTCGCGCTCGACGTCGCGGTGCCGGGCGCCGGCCCGGGCGGCGGCGGCTCCGGGGTCGTGCTCACCGAGGACGGGCTGATCCTGACCAACGACCACGTGGTGTCGCTCTCCGGCCAGCTCGACCCGGCCTCGGCCCAGGTGAGGGTGTCGTTCGCCGACGGCTCGACCGCCGAGGCGCAGGTCGTCGGCACCGACCCGCTCACCGACACGGCGCTGGTGCAGGCCGAGGGCGTCAGCGGGCTCACGCCGGTGACGATCGGCGAGTCGTCGAACCTCGACGTCGGCGAGCAGGTCGTCGCCGTCGGGTCGCCGTACGGCCTCGACGCGACCGTCACGAGCGGCATCGTCAGCGCGCTCGACCGCCCCGTCGAGGTCGCGCGCGACGAGCAGGGCAACACCACGGCGTACCCGGCGATCCAGACCGACGCGGCGATCAACCCCGGCAACAGCGGCGGCCCGCTGGTCGACATGGACGGTCACCTGGTCGGCATCAACGCCTCGATCCGCACCGCCGGCGAGGGCGCGGGTGCGGGCTCGATCGGGCTCGGGTTCGCCATCCCGATCGACGAGGTGATGCCGATCGTAGAGCAGCTCCGCAACGGCGAGACCCCGACCCACGCCCGGCTCGGCATCCAGGTCGACGACGCTGCCACCCGCGGCGCGGCCACCGAGGGCGCCGTGGTGGTCGACGTCGGCGACGGTACGGCGGCCGCCGACGCGGGCCTGCGCCCGGGCGACGTGATCACCCGCCTCGACGACCACGTCATCGACACCTCCGAGGCGCTGGTGGCGATCGTGCGCAGCTACCGCCCCGGCGACAGCGTCGAGGTCACCTACCTGCGTGGTGACGACGAGCGCACCACCGACCTCGAGCTCGGCTCCGACGCCCCCCTGACGCCGACCCGGCTCGTCTCCGCACCTGTAACCCGCCGACCCGGCCCGTCTCCGCACCTGTAACCCGCCGACCCGGCTCCTCTCCGCACCTCAAACCCGCCGACCCGGCCCGTTCCGGCACCTCAAACCCGCCGACCCGGCCCATTTCTGCATGTCTTTGTGCAGAGATGAGCCGGGTCGGCGCAATTTCGTGCGGAGATGAGCCGGGTCGGCCCCTTCACGGTGCGGAGATGAGCCGGGTCGGCCCTTTCACGATGCGGAGATGGGCCGGGTCGATCGGTCAGGGAGCTTCTTCTGCAGCGTGCCGGAGCGGGCGGTGGGGACGAAGCCCATCAGCTCGTTGATCGCGATCATGTGGTCGTTGACCTCGGCGTTCCAGGTGACCACCCGCCGGCCGGCGACCTCCTGGGGAGCACCGGCCTGCAGGGCGAGCAGGTTGGCGACCTTGACGGCGACGCCGAGCCGGTGGCCGCGGTGGGCGCGGTCGACGAGCGTGCCCCACTGGAAGACCCAGCGCCGGTCGGTGCCGGGGACGACCAGGTCGCTGTAGGCGACGACCCGGCCGGCCCGGTCGAGCGCGACCGTGTGCCAAGGCGTACGCCGCTGCTCGGCCAGCACCCGCTCCGCACTGCGGTGCGCCTCGACGTCGACCTTGTCGTTGGCCCGCTCGAGATCGCCCGTGGGGGCCTCGGTCGCGAGGGTGGACGAGAGCTCGAGGTAGGTCAGCACCAGGTCGTCGGGCACGGGGCCGGTCCAGCTGCGCAGCTCGTAGTCGGCGTGGTGGGGCGTCGCCTCCGCGGCCAGCGCACGCAGCCGCTCCTCGTCGGCCGGCAGGGGCAGCTCGCGCTGCACGTCGCCGAGCCCGAACGCGAAGCCGTGCACCCGGCCGAACTCGACGCCCGGGGTGCCCGCCCCGTCGGGCGGGCCGTCGCCCGGCCAGTCGGTCAACCCGGTGAGCACGGTGCGGCCGTGGTCGGCGCACACCCGCTCGACGTACGCGAGCACCTCCGACCCGTAGCCGCGGCGACGCCGGTCGGGCCGGACGGCGACGTAGATGTCGGCGTGGCCGAGGTTGTCGAGCTGCGGCAGGGTGATCCACCCGGTCGCGACCAGCTCGCCGTCGACGGTGCCGGTGAAGAGCAGCTCGTGTCGGTTCTTCGGCGGGTCCTGCACGGCCGCCAGCATCTCGGGCGCGGTCCACATCGCTGCCGCGTCGCCGATCTCGTTCTCCATGGCCTGCGTCGTCAGGTCCGTCCACGCGCGCACGAGGTCCTCGTCGAACGGGTCGACCGGCCCGACGGTGAGCCGCCCGGTGCGGGCCTCCTGCGTCGTCACCGCCGTCACCCGACCTTCTTCTGCAGCTCGCCGGCCCGGGCGGTGGGCACGAACCCCATCCGCTCGTTGATCGCGATCATGTGGTCGTTGACCTCGGCGTTCCACGTCACCAGCCGCCGGCCGGCGACGTCGGCCGTCGCCAGCAGGTTGCGCAGGTTGGCCACCTTGACCGCGAGCCCCAGCCGGTGGCCGCGGTGGGCGCGGGCGACCATCGTCCCCCACTGGTAGCACCGCTCGGGGTCGTGGCCGGGCACCATCACGTCGGTGTACGCCGCCACCGCGCCGTCGGCGTCGAGGGCCACGGTCGTGAACATGGTGCGGCCCATCTTGGCCATCACCGCTTCGGTGATGCGGTGCGCCTCGACGTCGATCGCCTCGTCCTCGTACTCGTTGTCGCCCGCCGGTGCCTCGGTGTTGAGGGTCGTGGCGACCTCGAGGTAGCCCAGCAGCAGCTCGTCGGGGACCGGCCCGGCCCAGCTGCGGAGCTCGTAGCCGGCAGTGTGCGGGGCGACCTCGGCCTCGATCTCGTCGAGCACCGCCGGGTCGACCGGGAGGACGACCTCGCGCTGCACGTCGCCGAGCCCGAACGCATACCCGTGCACGCGGCCGAACTCGACCCCCGGAGGTGCCGGCACCGTCGGCGGGGCCGTCGTAGGGCCAGGCGCACATCGCGTCGAACCGGGTCCGGCCGAGCTCGCGGGCGACCTGCTCGCAGTGCCGCAGCATCTGCGTGCCCAGCCCGTGCCGGCGGTGCTCGGGCAGCACGCTGACCTCGATGTCCGCCGAGGTGAGGTTGTCGAGCTGCGGGAGCACGATGTGGGCCGCGACCACCACCTCGCCGTCGACCGCGCCGGTCACCCGGATGGTGCGGCGGTCCTTGCGGTGCTCGCGCGCCGCGACCAGGGTCTCGGGGAGCGTCCAGGTGGTGGAGGCCGCACCCCGCTCGGCGACGTCGACGGTGTTGACGACGTGCAGCCACGCGGCGACGGCGTCGTCGTCGTACGGGTCGACCTCGTCGATCGCGAGCTGCGCCGCGGTGCCGGTGCTCGTGGTGGGGTTCATCGGACTCGTGCCACCCTTCCCTCATCCCACACCGGGGCGTCGGACTCGTAGACGTCGCCGTCGGCGCCGAAGACGACGAAGCGATCGAAGCCGCGCGCGAACCACCGGTCGTGGGTCACGGCGAGGACGGTGCCCTCGAACGCCGCGAGACCCTCCTCGAGCGCCTCGGCGGAGGCGACGTCGAGGTTGTCGGTCGGCTCGTCGAGCAGCAGCAGGGTCGCGCCGGACAGCTCGAGCAGCAGGATCTGGAACCGGGCCTGCTGGCCGCCGCTGAGCGACTCGAACCGCTGCTCGGCTGCCACGCTCAGCTCGTAGCGGTCGAGCACCCGGCTAGCCTGCTCGCGCCCCATGCCCTGCCGGCCGGTGGGCGTGCCGTCGCCGCGGTGGAGGATCTCCAGCAGCGTGCGCCCGACCAGCTCGGGGTGCTCGTGGGTCTGCACGAACCACCCGGGCCGCACCCGGGCGCCGAGCCGGGCCAGCCCGGTGTGGCGGACCGGGGAGACGACGACGTCGCCGACCGGCCGGTGCTCGACGTCGGGGTCGCTCCCGCCGCCGGCCAGCAGCCGGAGGAAGTGCGACTTGCCGGAGCCGTTGGAGCCGAGCACCGCGGCCCGCTCGCCGTACCAGACCTCGAGGTCGAACGGTCGCATCAGGCCGGTCAGCTCGAGGTCCTCGCAGACGACGGCGCGCTTGCCGGTGCGGCCGCCGGTGAGCCGCATCCGCACCTGCTGGTCGCGCGGCTGCTCGGTCGGCGGGCCGGCCTCCTCGAACTTCCGGAGCCGGGTCTGCGCGGCCTTGTACTGCGACGCGAGCCCGTCGTTGTAGGCCGCCTTGACCTTGTAGCGCTGCACGAGCGCCTTGAGCTTGGCGTGCTCCTCGTCCCAGCGGCGGCGCAGCTCCTCGAGGCGGGCGAACCGGTCGCGGCGGGCGTCGTGGTACGACGCGAAGCCGCCCGGGTGCGTCCACACCTGGTTGCCGGCCGCGCCGAGCTCGACGGTCACCACCCGGGTGGCGGTGTTGGCGAGCAGCTCGCGGTCGTGGCTGATGAAGAGGATCGTCTTCTCCGACGACGCGATCCGCTGCTCGAGCCAGATCTTGCCGGGGACGTCGAGGAAGTTGTCGGGCTCGTCGAGCAGCAGCACCTCGTCGGGGCCGGCGAGCAGGTACTCCAGCACGATCCGCTTCTGCTCACCGCCGGAGAGGGTGCGCAGCTCGCGGTACTTCGCGCGGTCGTAGGGCACGCCGAGCGCCTTCACCGTGCACACGTCCCAGGTGACCTCGAGGTCGTAGCCGCCGGCATCGGCGTACTCGCCGAGCGCCTCGGCGTACGCCAGCTGCCGCGCCTCGGAGTCGTCGTCCATCAGCGCCAGCTCGGTGCGCTCCACCCGGCGCGCCGCGTCGCGGATCCGCGCGGGAGCGAGAGCGAGGAGCAGGTCGGCCACCGTGGGGTCGTCCCCGAGGCCGCGGTCGACCATCTGCCGCATCACGCCGAGCCCGCCGGAGCGGACGACGGAGCCGGCGTGGGGCGTGAGCTCGCCGGTGATGATCCGGAGCAGGGTGGTCTTGCCCGCCCCGTTGGCCCCGACGAGGGCCACCTTGGCGCCGTCCCCCACACGGAACGACACGTCGTCGAGCAGCACCCGACCGTCGGGCAGCTCGAACCGGACGCCGGTGACCTCTACGTGACCCACAAGCGTCGATTGTCCGTCAGCCCCCGGGGATCCGCACCGGGTTTTCCGGTCGCAGCGAGGTCGTCAGGGTGAGAGTGAGCCATAGGTCACTCTCACCCTGACGACCTCCCGCAAGACCGGATTGGCCCACCCAACCAACCTCGGAATGGCGCAGCGGCCGGGCCGGTCTCACCGCGAGGATCGTCGGGTGACCACCACCGCACCGCCCGTCCCCGCCACCGCTCCCCGCCGCGGCCTCTCCGTGCCCCAGGGCGCGGCGCTCACCCTGGGGGCGGTGCTCGGCACCGGCGTGATCTCGCTGCCCGGCCTGGCCGCCGAGGCCGCAGGACCGGCGTCGCTCGTCGCCTGGCTGGGCCTCGTCGTCCTGTCGGTGCCGCTGGCGGCGACGTTCGCGGCGCTCGGCGCGCGCCACCCGGACGGCGGGGGGCGTCTCGACCTACGCCCGGCTCGCGTTCGGCGACCGGGCGTCGACGATGGTCGGCTGGAGCTTCTACCTCACGATCCCCGTCGGCGCGCCGGTCGCGTCCGGCTTCGCCGGCGCCTACGTCGCCGACGCCACCGGGGGGCGGCCGGCCGGCCGCGTTCGCGACCACGGCGGCCCTGGTCGTCGCGGTGACGGTCACCAACTACCTCGGCATCCAGGTCTCCGGCCACACCCAGCTCGTCGTCGCGGCGGCGATCGGCGTCCTGCTGCTGGTCGCGGTCGCCGTGTCGCTGCCGCACGCCGAGCTCGCCCGGCTGACCCCGTTCGCCCCGCACGGCTGGGGCGGGGTCGCGACGGCGGCCGCGTTGCTGGTGTGGGCGTTCGCCGGCTGGGAGGTCGTCAGCTCGCTGTCCGGTGAGTACGCCGACCCGGCCCGCGGCATCGCGCGCGCCACCGCCGTCGCGGTCGCGGTCATGGGGGGTGCTCTACCTCGGCATCGCGGTCGCGACGCTCCTCGCCCTCGGCCCGGAGCCGGGTGCGGCGCCCCTGGCCGACCTGCTGGTGCTGGGGTTCGGCGAGGTGGCGCGGCCGGTCACGGCGGCGGTCGCCGTGCTGCTGTCGCTGGGTGCGATGAACGCCTACTTCGCGGGCGCCGCGCGGCTCGGCGCGGCGCTCGCCCGCGACGGGTCGCTGCCCGGGTGGCTGGCCCAGGGGGCGACGGCGGGCGACACGCCGCGGCGTTCGCTCGGGGTGGTCTCCGGGCTGGCGCTGCTGACCACGGCGGTGCTGTGGGCCGGCGGGCTGCCGACCGACGCCACCATGCTGTTCACCACCGGCACGTTCACGCTGGTCTACGTGGTGGGCACCGCCGCGGCGGTGCGGCTGCTCCCCGCCCGGGTGGGCGCGCCGCAGCGCGGTGGTGTCGCTGACCGCGGCCCTGGGGCTGCTGGTGATGACCGGGTGGGCCGTCATCGGCTCGCTGGCGATCGCCGCCGCGGGCCTGGCGTGGTCGGTGACCCGCCGGCCCCGGCCAGCAGCCGCCCCAGCCGACGGATGCCTGGTCGCACCGACCCGGTGACGGTGGCGCCGAACCCGAGCACGAGTCCTTCTCGGATCCCCGGCCCGAGCGGCTGCAGCGCCTCGAGCTCCACCCCCTCGCGCGCCGCCGCGGCGACCACGGCGGCCGCGGCCACCGCGTCGTCGGTCAGGTGGGCGGCGACGTGGAGGCCGGCGGCCGACGGCACCACCGCCACCGGCAGCCGCGCGAGCTCCTCGAGCACCAGCGCCCGCCGCTCGGTGTAGACCCTCGTCGCCCGACGCACGTGCCGCGCGAGGAGTCCCTCGTCGATGAACCGGGCGAGCGCGGCCTGCAGGTGCGGCGGGCCGTAGCCGTCGGTGAGCTGCCGCGCCGCGAGCACCGCCGGGCGCAACGACGGCGGGCAGAGGAGGTAGCCGAGGCGCAGCGACGGGAGCAGCGACTTGGAGAACGTGCCGACGTAGATGACGTGGCCGGTCGGGTCGAGGCAGTGGAGCGTGTCGAGCGGCCGCGGCTCGTGCCGGAACTCGGAGTCGTAGTCGTCCTCGACCACCGCGGCGCCGTGGCGGGCGGCGTGGGCGAGCAGCTGTCGCCGGCGGCCGAGCGAGAGCGTGACGCCGAGCGGGAACTGGTGCGACGGCGTCGTGTAGACCAGCCGGGCGCCGGCCGGGATGCGGTCGACGACGATGCCCTCGCCGTCGACCGGCACCGGCACCACGCGGGCGCCGTGGGAGGCGAACAGGTCGGCGGCCACCCGGTAGCCCGGGTCCTCGACGGCGACGACGTCGCCGGGCGACAGGAGCACCCGGGCGACCAGGTCGAGGGCCTGCTGGGTGCCCTGGGTGACGACCACGTCGTCGGCGTCGACGTGCATCCCCCGCGCGTAGCCGAGGTGGCTCTCGCGATGCCCTCCCGCAGCCGCGGCAGGCCGGCGGGACCGACGTAGCCGCCGGGGTTGTGGTCGCGCAGCCGGCTCTCGGCGGCGAGCAGCCGCCGCCAGGTGTCGAAGGGGAACAGCGAGGCGTCGGGGATGCCGACCCGGAAGTCGTACGGCGGCACCGCGCGGTCGCCGCTCGTCGGCGCGGCCTCCCAGGTCCAGCCGGACCGGGGTCGCAGCGCGTCGACCGACCGCCGGCGCGGCTCGACGGCGACCGCGCTGACGAAGGTGCCGGCGCCGACCCGGGACTCCAGGAAGCCCTCGGCGACGAGCCGTTCGTAGACGGTCGCCACGGTGCCGCGCGCGACGCCCACGTCACGGGCCAGCTCGCGGCTCGAGGGCAGCCGGTCCCCGGCCGAGAGCCGGCCGTGGCGCACCGCGTCGCGCAGCGCCTCGTAGAGCGTCGCGGCGCGGTCGCGGCGACCGGTCAGGTCGACGGTGAGGTCCACGGCCCCAGCCTGCCGGACACCACCCCCAGGCGTCTCAGTCCGCGGCGAAGCGGGCGTCGACCGCGGCCGTCACCTCGATGTCGGCCGGGGCCAGCTCCAGCCCGCCGCCGTCCGCGGCGCCGGCGCGCAGCGCCACCGCCTCGGCCAGCGGCGCGGCACCCGGCGGGGCGAGCAGGCCCGCGTCGGCGACGGCGACCGGGCGGACCGTGCCGAGGCCGAGCGCGTCGGCGTACTCCTGCGCCCGGGCGACCGCGTCGCGCACCGCGCGCGCCCGGACCTCGCGCCCGAGCTCCTGCTCGCGCTCCTCGGTCAGCGCCCACTCGACGCCGAGCACCTCGAATCCGGCGGTCGCCCCGTGGCGGTCGACCCAGCGGGCGAGGGCGGCCGGGTCGGCCAGCTCGACCGCCACCTCGATCCGGGCGTGGTGCACGGGCGGCGGCCGGCTGCCGTCGGGCTGCCACGGCCGGTCGGCCCAGGTGCGGACGTGGCCGGTCGACCAGCGGGTCACGACCGCCCCGAGCTCCTGGACCGACGCCGTCACGACGGCGAGCTGGCGGACGACCCGGTCGTGGACCGGCTGCATCGCAGGGCCGTCGGCGGCGACCGCGGCGCGGACGGTGCCGCGGCCGGGCGGCTCGGCGGCCGAGGCCGTGCCGCGCACGAGGAGCTCGGTGCTCACCCGGCCACCGTAGCCGTCAGCCGGCCCGCGTGGTCTCCAGCACGCGGAACCCCTTGGCGCTCGCGTGGCGCCTCGTCGGCCAGCCCTGCTCGCCGAGCCACCGCTGCAGCGAGTCGGCGCCGAGGTTCCTGCCCACGACCAGCACCGCCCGGCCGCCCGGCTCGAGCCGCGGCAGCCAGGTGAGCAGCAGGTCGTGCAGGGCGGCCTTGCCGATCCGGATCGGCGGGTTGGACCAGATCTCGTCGAACGTCTCCCCCGCCGGCACCCGGTCGGGCGTCGTCGCCCGGTAGCGGTCGGCGACGCCGAGCGCCGCGGCGTTCTCCTCGGCGAGGAGGACCGCGCGCCGGTTGACGTCGACGGCGGTGACCCGCACGGCCGGCGACGCGACGCACGCCGCGAGCCCGATGACGCCATAGCCGCAGCCGAGGTCGAGCACGCTGCCCCGCTCGGGCGGGTCGGTCTCCCGGAACAGCACCGACGTGCCGATGTCGAGCCGGCCGTGGGCGAAGACGCCGGAGCCACTGGTGAGGACCAGCTCCTGGCCCCAGACCTCGCACCGCACCTCGGTGCGCTGGAACGGCGCGGTCGGGTCGGCGGAGAAGTAGTGCTCCTCGTCGGCCATCACGCCTCCTGCGGAGCGTCGGCGGGACCGCTCGCCGAGGCGGCCGGCACCGTCCGCCGGGCGCTGGTCTGCTCGACCCGGGCGGCCAGCCCGTCGTCGGCGGGGTAGGCGACCTCCTCCAGCGTCAGCCCGTGGGCGTGCACCACCGCGACGGCCGGGTCGCGCCTCCCGGCGGCGAGCACCTCGGCCGCCCACGCCGGCGCGCGCCGGCCCTCCCCCGACGGCGAGCAGGCACCCGACGAGGGCGCGGACCATCGAGTGGCAGAACGCGTCGGCGCGCACCGTGCCGACGGCGACGCCGTCGCGGTCGCGCGACCAAGAGAGGTCGAGCAGCGTGCGGATCGTGGTGGCGCCGGGCCGCTGCTTGCAGAACGCAGCGAAGTCGTGGAGCCCGACCAGCGGCGCGGCGGCGGCGTTCATCGCGTCGAGGTCGAGACGCCGCGGCCAGGCCAGCACGTGCCGCCGGTGCAGCGGGTCGACGGCAGCGGGGTCGTCGGCCACCCGGTAGGCGTAGCGCCGCCAGAGGGCGGCGAACCGGGCGTCGAAGCCCGCCGGTGCCGCGGTCACCCGCCGCACCCGTACGTCGGGGGGCAGCACGCCGTTGACCCTCCGCGCCAGCCGGTCGAGGTCGTCGGGCGGGTCGGCCACGTCGACGTGCGCGACCTGCCCGCGGGCGTGCACGCCGGCGTCGGTGCGGCCGGCGCACACCACCTGCACCTGCGTCGCCGGCACCCGGAGCACGGTGGCCAGCGCGGCGACGAGCTCGCCCTGCACGGTCCGCAGCCCCGGCTGCGCGGCCCAGCCGTGGAAGTCGGTGCCGTCGTAGGCGAGGTCGATCCGGAGCCGCACCCGTCCAGTCTCTCAGGGATGATGGCGGCCATGAGCGGCGTGGTCGTGGTCGGTGGGGTCAACGTCGACCTCAAGGCGCGCAGCACCGACCCGCTGGTCGACGGCACCAGCAACCCCGGTCACACGGTGCTCTCCCCCGGCGGCGTCGGCCGCAACGTCGCCGAGAACCTCGCCCGGCTCGGCACGCCGGTCGCGCTCTGGTCGGCCGTCGGGGACGACCCGCTCGGCGACGAGGTGCTCGCCACCACCGCGGCGGCGGGCGTCGACGTCGCGGGCGTACGACGCGCTCCGGCCCACCCGACGGGCAGCTACACCGCCGTGCTCGACTCCTCGGGCGAGCTCGCGGTCGCGGTCTCCGACATGGCGGCCGTCGAGGCGATCCGGCCCGACGACCTGCCGGCGACGATGCTCGACGGGGCGTCGCTCGTGGTGCTCGACGGCAACCTGCTGCCCGACACGGTCGCCCGGGTGCTGGAGCTGGCGGGCGACGCCGCGGTGCCTGCGGTGGTCGAGCCGGTGAGCGTCGCCAAGGCGGCGCGGCTGGCGCCGCTGCTCGGCCCGGCCGTGCACGCGGTCACCCCGAACCTGGACGAGCTCGCCGCCCTGACCGGACACGTGGCGCCCGGCACGACCGACCAGGCCGTGGCGCGGCTGCACGAGGCGGGCGTCGCGCTGGTGTGGGTGCGGCTGGGCCGGGAGGGCTCGCTGCTGAGCGGCCCCGACGGGACGACGCGGTTGCGGCCGGTGCCGGTCGAGGTGGTCGACGTCACCGGGGCGGGGGACGCGATGCTGGCGGCCTTCGCCCACGCCCTGCTGGGCGGTGCCGCTCCCGCCGAGGCGGCGGCGTACGGTCATGCTGCGGCGGCGCTCACCATCGCGAGCGAGCACACCGTCCGCCCCGACCTCACCGACGACCTGGTCAGGAGCCTGCTGTGAACGGACCGGCCCACGAGCTGCTGGAGATCGCCGACGACGTCGCGGCCGCGCTCCGCGAGGGTGCGCCGGTGGTCGCGCTCGAGAGCACGATCATCAGCCACGGCATGCCCTACCCGCGCAACGTGGCGATGGCCCGCGAGGTCGAGGGGATCGTCCGCGACCACGGCGCGGTGCCGGCGACGATCGCGGTGCTCGGCGGCGTGCCGCGGATCGGGCTCGACGACGACGCCCTCGAGCTGCTCGGTTCCGACCCCGGGGTCACGAAGGTGAGCATCCGCGACCTGCCCTACGTCGTCGCCCGCGGCGCGCACGGCGCCACCACGGTCGCCTCCACCATGCGGCTGGCGGCGATGGCCGGCATCCGGGTGTTCGTGACCGGCGGTCTCGGCGGCGTGCACCGCGGCGCCGGCACGACGTTCGACGAGTCGGCCGACCTCACCGAGCTCGCGACCAGCGACGTGACGGTGGTCAGCGCCGGCGTGAAGTCGATCCTCGACATCGGGCTGACGCTGGAGCGCCTCGAGACCCACGGCGTGCCGGTGCTCGTGCACGGCGCGGACGAGTTCCCGTCGTTCTACTCGCGCACCTCCGGGCACCCGGCACCGATGCGCGTCGACTCCGCCGACGAGATCGCCGCGATCATGCGCGCCAAGCGCGACCTCGGGCTGCGCGGCGGCGTGGTCGTCGCCAACCCGATCCCGGCCGAAGACGAGGTGCCCGCCGGGGAGATCACCGGCGTCATCGAGCAGGCGCTCGGCGAGGCCGAGGAGCAGGGCATCCGGGGCAAGGACATCACGCCGTACCTGCTCGGCCGGATCGTCGAGCTCACCGGCGGCCGGTCGTTGGAGGCCAACATCGCGCTCGTGCGCAGCAACGCCCGCCTCGGCGCCGCCGTCGCGGTGTCGTACGCCGGCCGCGGCTGACCCGCGACGGCGCTGGGCGGGCCGCGTCATACTGCCGTCGTGGCTCCTGCTCCCTCCCCGCCCTGCCATCCTCCTCGTCTCGGAGTCGCGGTGCGACTTCCTCTGCGACGAGTTCGGCCGCTACACCCGTGACTACGAGCTCCTGACCGCCACCAGCGCCGAGGAGGCCGAGAAGGTCGCCACCGCGTCCGCCGAGGCGGGCGGCCAGGTGGCGCTGATCGTCACCGAGTCGCGGCTGCCCGACGCGAGCGCGATGGAGGCGGTGGCCCGGCTGCGGGTCGCCGTGCCGACCGCGCGGCGGGTGGTCGTCGCGCACATCGACCACTTCTTCGCCGACGCCGAGAGCCTCCGCCCGGGGCTCGCCAAGGGCAAGTACGACGCGTTCCTGCTCATGCCGCGCGGCCCGCGCGACGAGGAGTTCCACACCGCGATCTGCGAGCTGCTGTCGGACTGGGGCTCGACGGTGGCCACGCCCGAGGTGACCAGCGTCGACGTCGTGGCGCCGGCCGACGACCTGCTCGCCGGGCGGCTGCGCGACTTCCTCGACCGGATGGGGTTCCCCCACCGCCGCCACGACCCCGACTCCGAGGTCGGTGCCGAGCTGGTCGCGCGCTACCGCACCGAGCAGGGAGCGGAGCCGACGATCCCGCTGGTGCGGAGCACCCGCCTCGAGCTGATCACCCCGCACTCCGTGGCGGACCTGGCGGCCGCGCTCTACGGCCGGCCGGACTCCATCGACCCCGAGGGCGCCCACACCGTGGTCGACCTCTGCATCGTCGGGGCGGGCCCCGCCGGCCTCGCCGCCGCGGTCTACGGCGCCTCCGAGGGCCTGAGCACGGTGGTGGTCGAGGCCGAGGCGATCGGCGGTCAGGCCGGCACCAGCTCGATGATCCGCAACTACCTCGGCTTCCCCCGCGGTGTCTCGGGGATGCGCCTCGCGCAGCGGGCCCGCAACCAGGCGATCCGCTTCGGCACCCGGTTCTTCACCGGCTGGGAGGTGCGGGGCCTCACCCCTGCGCAGGACGGCGGCCCCCACCTGGTCCGCACCGACGGCGGCACCGTCCACGCCCGGGCGGTCGTCGTCTCGACCGGCGTGACCTACCGCAAGCTCGGGGTGGACCCGGTCGAGGACCTGGTCGGCCGCGGCGTCCACTACGGCAGCGCGATGTCGGCGGCGCGTGAGCTCGAGGGCGGCGACGTGTTCGTGGTCGGCGGGGGGCAATTCCGCCGGCCAGGCCGCCATCCACCTCGCCCGGTTCGCGCGGTCGGTGACGATCGTCGTACGCCGTGACGGCCTGGAGGCGACCATGTCGCAGTACCTGGTCAACGAGATCGCCTACCACCACCGGATCTCGGTGCGGCCGAACGCCGCGGTCGTCGACGGGGGGCGGCAGCGGGCGGCTCGAGTGGATCGGGCTCCGCGACACCCGCACCGGCGCCACCGAGCGCTGCGACGCCGACGGGCTCTTCCTGCTGCTCGGCGCGGAGCCGCGCTGCGAGTGGCTCCCGCCCCAGATCGCCACCGACGACCACGGGTTCATCCTCACCGGCCGCGACGTCCCGCCGGAGGCGTGGGTCGACGGGGTGCCGCCGGCCAACCTCGCCACCACGGTGCCGGGCGTCTTCGCGGTGGGCGACATCCGGGCCGGCTCGATGAAGCGGGTGGCCGCCGCGACCGGCGAGGGCGCGTCCGTCGTACCGCTGGTGCACGCCCACCTGGCCTGACACCCTGCCGATCCGTCGGCCCGATCCCCTAGGTTCGTCGTCCGTGGCCCTCGAGACCTCGCCGGAGAAGCCGGCGCCCGTGCGGGCGATCGCCAACGCGATCGCCGGTTGGGTCGACCGGCTCGGCGTGGTGTGGGTCGAGGGCCAGGTCGCGCAGGTCAGCCGCCGTCCCGGCATCAACACCGTGTTCCTGACCCTGCGCGACTCCGCGCCGGGCGTCGACATCTCGATCCCGGTCACGTGCTCGCGGGTGCTCTTCGACGGGCTGCAGCCGCCGCTCGTCGAGGGTGGCAGCGTCGTGATCCAGGCCAAGCCGTCCTACTACGCCAACCGCGGCACGCTCTCGCTCTACGCCCGCGACATCCGGATGGTCGGGCTCGGCGAGCTGCTGGCCCGGCTCGAGCAGCGCCGCCAGCTGCTCGCCGCGGAGGGCCTGTTCGCCGCCGAGCGCAAGCGGCCGCTGCCGTTCCTCCCGCGGCGGGTCGGGCTGGTGACCGCGCCGCGCTCGGCGGCCGAGCGCGACGTCGTCGACAACGCCGCGCGGCGGTGGCCGGGGGTCGCGTTCGAGACCGTGTACGCCGCCATGCAGGGCCCGCGGTCGGCGGCCGAGGTCATCGACGCGGTCGAGCGGCTCGGCGCCCGTGCCGACGTCGACGTGATCGTGATCGCCCGCGGCGGCGGGTCGGTCGAGGACCTGCTGCCGTTCTCCGACGAGGGCCTGCTGCGGGCCGTCGCGCGGGCCCGCACGCCGGTCGTCTCGGCGATCGGGCACGAGCCCGACACCCCGCTGCTCGACCTCGTCGCCGACCGGCGCGCGTCCACGCCGACCGACGCTGCCAAGCTGGTCGTCCCCGACGTGGCCGTCGAGACGGGCCGGGTCGAGCAGGCGCGCGCCCGGCTCCGGCAGGTGGTCACCGCGCGGGTCGTCCACGCCCGGGCCGAGCTCGACGCCCTCCGCTCCCGGCCGGCGCTCGCCGACCCGCGCACGCTGCTCGACCGCCGCGAGGGAGGAGCTCGCCGGCCTGGCCGAGCGGATGCGTCGCACCCTCGGCCACCGGCTCGATCGAGCGGCCGACGACATCGCCCACCACCGGGCGCGGGCCCGCGCGCTGTCGCCGCTGGAGACGCTCCGGCGCGGCTACGCCGTGCTCCAGGACGCCGACGGCCACGTCGTCGCGAGCGCCGCCGGTGTCGAGGGCGGCATCCCGATGTCCGTGCGCGTCGCCGACGGCCGGATCCATGTCACGACCACCCGCAGCGAGCTGCTCGAGGAGACCGATGAGCACGAGTGACCCCGCCGACGAGCGTCCGTCCTACGAGGAGGCCCGCGACGAGCTGGTCGAGGTCGTCCGCCGCCTCGAGGCGGGCGGCACGACGCTCGAGGAGTCGCTCGCGCTGTGGGAGCGCGGCGAGCGGCTGGCCACGATCTGCCAGGAGTGGCTCGACGGCGCCCGCGAGCGGCTCGACGCGGTGCTGGACGGACGGGGCGCGACCGACGAGGACGACGGGGCCGGCGGGGACGACGGGGCCTAGGGAGCCTGCCGCTCGACCGGCGCGTCGGTGAGCCGGTCGATCACGTCCTGCAGCTCAGCGGCCGGGGCCGAGCCCCACACGAGCACGGTGCGGCCACCGACCTCGGCGGCGTACGCCGTGTCGCCCTCGCCGTCGGCGTACCCGCTCCACCGCCCGGCGACCGAGTCCGGCGAGCCGTAGGGGTCGATGGGGTCGGCGTCTTCGACGACGTAGCGGTCGAGCAGGTCGGACACCGGGGCGTCCTCCTCGTGGATCCCGACGAACCGCTCCTCGTCGGTGAGCAGCCGGATCTCGAACACCGGGTCGGTGCCCGCCTCGACGTCGAACGCGGTGGCCGTCCACCCCTCGGGCAGCGTCGCCGGGTAGACCGGGTCGAGGCCGGAGTCCTGGGCCTCGGCGGCGATCCGCAGGTGGTCGACCTGGTCCGGCTCGACCTCCAGGTCGGAGCGGAACAGCCCGAGCAGCCAGAGCAGCAGGGCGACGCCGAGCACCACCAGCAGCAGCGCGCCCACCATCCCGCCGAAGGAGCGCTGGTACTTCCCCGGGCGGCCCACCTGCGTCGTGCTCATGACCGCACCATCGTCCCAGCGCCCCCGGGACGCGGTCGCGGCGACCCCGGGATCCGGCCACCACGGGCCGCACACCTCGCGAGGCGCGGTACCGCAACTGCGGCTGTCCTCTGGCATTTCCGCCGCATCTGCGGAACCATGGCCGCATGGCGGAGTACCGGATCGCGGAGGCGGCCGACCTGCTCGGCGTCAGCGACGACACCCTGCGGCGCTGGGTGGAGGCGGGCCGGGTGGCGACCCGCAGCAGCGGCGGCCGCACCGTCGTCGACGGCGCCGACCTCGCCGCCCTGGCGGCGTCGCTGGTCGACGACGCCGAGCGCGACCGCACCCGCGCCGGCCGGGTGAGCGCGCGCAACCGGATGTCGGGGATCGTCACCCGGGTCACGAAGGACACGGTGATGGCGCAGATCGAGATGGTGTGCGGCCCCTACCGGCTGGTGTCGCTGATGAGCGCCGAGGCGGCCACCGAGCTCGGCCTGGAGCCCGGCGTGCGCGCGATCGCGTCGGTCAAGTCCACCAGCGTCGTGGTGGAGCGGCCGTGACCGCCTCCCCTGCCGCCGGCCCGCGGCGCCTCCGCCGCCGGGTCGTCGCCGGTTCCGCCGTGGTGGCCCTGCTGCCGCTCGCCGCGTGCGGCGGGGAGGACGGCACGACGCTGCGGGTGCTCGCGGCGGCGTCGCTGACCGAGGTGCTGGACGACCTGGCGGCGACGTTCGAGGCCGGGCACGAGGGCGTCGAGGTCCGCGTCTCCCTCGGGTCGAGCACCGACCTCGCCGAGCAGGCGGCCGACGGCGCCCCCCGGCGACGTGCTCGCGACCGCGGACGAGACCTCGATGCAGGTCGCCGTCGACGCCGGGGCGGCCGGCGACCCGGCGCTGCTCGCGCGCAACCGGCTGGTGGTCGTGACCCCGCCGGGCAACCCGGCCGGCGTCGCGGGGCTCGACGACCTGGCCGGCACGACGTGGGTGCGGTGCGCGGACGAGGCGCCGTGCGGCCGGCTGGCCGTGGAGCTGCTCGCCGCCGCCGGGGTCACCGCTGCGCCGGCGAGCCTCGAGGAGGACGTCCGGGCGACCCTCGACAAGGTGGTCGCCGGGGAGGCCGACGCCGGGCTGGTCTACCGCACCGACGCCGTCGCGGCCGGCGACACCGTCGAGACGGTCGAGGTCGCCGGCGGCGGGCAGGCCACCGACTACCTCGTCGCGACCCTCGACCAGAGCACCGGCCCCGACCTGGCCGCCGACTTCGTCGCGCTGCTCACCGGCCCGCAGGGCCGCGAGGTGCTCGCCGACGCCGGGTTCGAGCTGCCGTGAGCCGCGACCCGCTGGGGCGGGCGCCGCTGGTGCTGCTCGCGCCCGCCGCGCTCGGCGTACTGGTGCTCGTGGTGCCGCTGCTCGCTCTCGTCGCCGCGACCGAGCCCGCCACGCTGGTCGACCAGCTCACCTCCGAGGCCGCCCGCCAGGCGCTGTGGCTCTCGGTCACCACCTCGACCGCGGCGACCCTCGTCGCCCTGGTCCTCGGCCTGCCGCTGGCCTGGGTGCTCGCCCGGGTGCGGCTGCGGGCGCGGCGCCTGCTGCGGGCGCTGGTGATCGTCCCGATGGTGCTGCCGCCCGTCGTCGCCGGCATCGCCCTGCGCGCGGCGTTCGGGCGCAGCGGCCTGCTCGGCGAGCCGATTCTCGACCTCACCGGCTTCGCGTTCCCCTACACGACCTGGGGCGTCGTGCTCGCGCACGTCTTCGTCGCGATGCCGTTCCTGGTGATCAGCCTCGAGGGCGCGCTCCGCTCCACCGGCAGCGGGTACGACGGCGCGGCGGCGACGCTGGGCGCCGGCCGGTGGACGACCTTCCGCCGCGTGACGCTGCCGCTCGCCCTCCCCGGCCTCGCGGCCGCGATGGTGCTGGCCTGGGCGCGCTCGCTCGGCGAGTTCGGCGCCACGATCACGTTCAATGGCAACTACCCCGGCACCACCCAGACGATGCCGACGCTGATCTACGTCGAGCGCCAGGCCGACGGCGACGCCGCCCTGGCGCTGAGCCTGCTGATGCTCCTGGTCTCGGTCGGCGTGCTGGTGGCGCTGCGCGACCGCTGGCTGGTGACGGCGTGACCGGCCCGGCCGACGCGGCAGGGCTGGCCGCCCGGCTCCGGGTCGACGACCGGCTCGACCTCGCGCTGACGGCGGCACCGGGCGACGTGGTGGCCGTGGTCGGCCCCAACGGGGGCCGGCAAGAGCACGCTGGTGCACGCGCTCGCCGGCCTCGAGCAGGCCGACGGCACGGCGGTGCTCGACGGCGAGGACCTGCTGCCGCTGCCGCCGCAGCGGCGACGGGTCGGCGTGGTCTTCCAGGACCAGCGGCTGTTCCCCCACCTGACCGCCCTCGACAACGTCGCGTTCGGCCCGCGCGCGGCGGGGCTCCCGCGCGCGGCGGCGCGCCGGACGGCCCGGTCGTGGCTGGAGCGGCTCGGCGTCGCGGACCTCGCGGACCGCCGGCCGCGGCGGCTCAGCGGCGGGCAGGCGCAGCGGGTCGCGATCGCCCGGGCCCTCGCCGCCGAGCCGCGGCTGCTGCTGCTCGACGAGCCGTTCGCGGGCCTCGACGTCGGCGTCGCGGCGGCCCTGCGGATCGAGCTGACCCGGCACCTGGCGGCGTTCGACGGCGTCACCCTGCTCGTCACCCACGACGCGCTCGACGCGCTCACGCTCGCGACCGTGGTGGCGGTGCTCGACGACGGGCGGCTGGTGCAGGCCGGCCCCCGGAGGAGGTCGCGGCCCGGCCCCGCACCGAGCACGTCGCCCGTCTGGTGGGCCTCAACGTCGTCCGTGAGGGCGACCGGCTCCGGGCGTTCCCGCCGTCCGCGGTCACTGTCTCGCTGCACCCGCCGGCCGACTCCAGCCGCAACCGCTGGCGCGGCGTCGTGCGCTCCGCAGCGCCACACGGCGACGCCGTCCGGCTCCAGGTCGCCGGCGAGCAGGACCTGATCGCCGACGTCACGCCGGCGGCGACGCGCGAGCTGGTGCTCAGCCCCGGCCGCGAGGTGTGGCTGGCGGTGAAGGAGACGGCGGTGACGACGTACGACGCCTCCTGACCGCGCCGACCGGGCCGGATAGGGTTCGACCATGACGGACCCCCTCTCCCCGCACCCCCAGGCCCCCGACCGCAACCTCGCGCTCGAGCTGGTGCGGGTGACCGAGGCGGCCGCGATGGCGGCGGGCCGGTGGGTCGGTCGCGGCGACAAGAACGGCGCCGACGGCGTCGCGGTCAACGCGATGCGGGTGATGATCTCGACGATCGGCATGAACGGCGTCGTCGTCATCGGCGAGGGCGAGAAGGACGACGCGCCGATGCTCTTCAACGGCGAGGAGGTCGGCGACGGCACCGGCCCCGAGTGCGACGTCGCCGTCGACCCGATCGACGGCACCACCCTGACCGCCAAGGGCATGAGCAACGCGATCTCGGTGCTGGCGGTGGCGCCGCGCGGCTCGATGTACGACCCGTCAGCCGTGTTCTACATGGAGAAGCTGGTCACCGGGCCCGAGGCGGCCGACGTCGTCGACATCCGCTACCCCGTCGCCGAGAACATCCACCAGGTCGCCAAGGCCAAGGGCGCCAAGCCCTCCGACGTCACCGTGGTGCTGCTCGACCGGCCGCGGCATGCCGCGCTCTCGGAGGAGATCCGCCAGACCGGCGCGCGGATCAAGTTCATCACCGACGGCGACGTCGCCGGCGCGATCTCCGCCGCCAGCTCGAGGTCGGGCGTCGACCTGCTCCTCGGCATCGGCGGCACCCCCGAGGGCATCATCGCCGCGTGCGCGATGAAGGCGCTCGGCGGCACCATCCAGGGCCGGCTCTGGCCCACCGACGACGACGAGCGGCAGCGCGCGATCGACGCCGGCCACGACCTCGACCCCGACCACGTGCTCACCACCGACACCCTGGTCACCGGCGACGACTGCTTCTTCGTCGCCACCGGCATCACCGACGGCGAGCTGCTCCGCGGCGTGCGCTACCGCGCCGGCGGCTGCACCACCGAGTCGCTCGTCATGCGCTCGCGCAGCGGCACGATCCGCACCATCACCTCCGAGCACCAGCTGCAGAAGCTGCGGAGCTTCAGCTCGATCGACTTCGACTGACCTGCGGCCCGGCCGGGGAGGGACCGCCCTCAGGCCGTCGCGCCGACGGCCTGCGCGCCGCCCGCGACCTGCTGGGTCAGCGCCCGGCCGACGACGTCGATCACCCGCGGGTCGACGGCCATGCCGAGGTGGGAGGCGCGGACCTCGACGGCCGAGCCGTCGGGGTCGATGCAGGCGCGCCAGTCGACGATGCCGTCGCGCCGGGAGTAGACGTTGGTCATCCGCACGCCGGCGGGCACGGGGCGCCGGGTCTCGAGGAACGATGTCTCGGCGCACGAGCCGGAGACGCAGTCGACCGACATCAGGCCGGGCACGCCGACACCCGCCAGCCGGGTCAGCAGGCTGACCCCGCCGGTCAGCAGCCGGTGGTGCGCTGCCGGCGCGAGCATCGGGCTGCCCATCGTCACGATGCCGGAGACCAGGTCCGGCCGGCGGACGGCGATGCCGCGGGCGATCATGCCGCCGAGGCTGTGCCCCACGACCTGCACCCGCGCGCCGCGCCGCTCGGCGACCTGCTCGAGCCGCTCCTCCAGCGCGGTCGCGGCGTCGAGCGTGCAGCCGATGTTGGCGGTGATGTCGGACCGGTAGGTGCGGAAGCCGCGGTCGCGGAGCGAGCGCGCCATCAGCTCGAGCGTCCAGTCCCCGGCGAGGAAGCCGGGGACGAGCAGCACCGGCTCGGCCGCGCGGACCGCCGCCCGGACGGCGTACGGCGTGCGGCGGCGGCCCCCGGAGCTCCGAGCCCCGGTGCAGGGCGAGCCGGGCGGCCTCGGCGAGCAGGCTGGTCTCCCGGAGCACCGCCGCGAGCGGCGGGCGCCCGAACCCGTCGGGCAGCAGGAAGGGAGCCAGCACACTGCTCACGGTGCCCGAGCCTACGTGGTTGAAACGTGAACCGTTGGCCGTTCGGCACACTGGTGTTCATGTCCACCTCACCCGCAGTGACCGTGTCCGACGAGCTGGTCGCCCCGCTCCCCAACGGCATCGAGCTGTGCTACCAGACCTACGGCGAGCCCGACGCCGACCCGCTGCTGCTCGTGATGGGGCTCGGCGGTCCGATGACCTGGTGGGACCACGACCTCTGCGAGAGGCTGGCGCGACGGGGGTTCTACGTCGTCCGCTACGACAACCGCGACACCGGCCGCTCGACGCGGTGCCAGGGACGGGTCACGCTCCCGACGCTCGCGAAGGCGTTCGTCGGCCTCGAGGTCCGGGCGCCGTACACGATGGCCGACCTGACCGAGGACGCCTTCCTCCTGCTCGACCACCTGGGCCTCCCCCGCGGCGCACGTCGCCGGCGCCTCGATGGGCGGCATGATCGCGCAGACGATGGCGGTGACCCGCCCCGACCGGGTGCGGTCGCTGACCAGCATCATGTCGACGACCGGGCGCCGCACCGTCGGCTGGCAGCACCCCGCGCTGCTGCCGACGCTGGTGACCCCGCGCGGCCCGAGCCGCGACGCCTACGTCAAGGGCAGCACGAAGGTGTGGAAGATGATCGGCTCGCCCGGCTTCCCGCACTCGCCGGAGGAGCTGGAGAAGCGCGCGGGCGAGACCTACGACCGCGGCGTCAGCCGGGCGGGCGTGGCGCGGCAGATGCTCGCGGTGCTCACCCAGCCCGACCGCACGGGCGACCTGCGCTCGCTGCGGCTCCCGGCCGCCGTCATCCACGGCCTGGCCGACCGGATGGTCCACGTGTCGGGCGGCCGGGCCACCGCGATGGCGATCCCGGGCGCGGAGCTGATGCTGTTCGACGGCATGGGCCACGACTTCCCGGTCGCGCTCTTCGACACCATCGCCGACGCCGTCCGGCGCACCGCCGACCGGGCCACCGACCGCACATCCGACCGGGCCGGATGACCCACCGCGGGGGCGCTCTGCGACCGGCGGGACTGGAACCGCCTCGCCGCGGGTACCTGTCGGCGAGCCACGCGCCGGATGGGGTAGACAAAATCTGAACTTCCCGCGAATGTGGCTTCTGGTCACACGATCGGGAGGATTCAATGGCGAATCGCTCGGGAGGACCGGCGTCCCCGTTGACGGGGCGGCGGGGGGTGAGCGGGTCTCGACCCGCACGGAGGGCGCTGGCCGCGTTCGCGACCGCGACCCTCACCGCGACCCTGCTGTCCGCGTGCGGCGACTCCGGCAAGCCCGTACTCAACTGGTACGTCAACCCTGACGGCGTCCCCATCTTCGAGAAGTACGCCGAGGAGTGCAGCACCGACGAATACGAGATCTCCGTCGAGCTGCTGCCTTCGAGCGCGACCGACCAGCGCGTCCAGCTGGCGCGCCGGCTCGCGGCCGAGGACTCCTCGACCGACCTGATGAACCTCGACCCCGTGTTCGTGGCGGAGTTCGCCAACGCGGGCTGGCTCGAGGAGATCACCGACGACAACACCGAGGACGACCTCGCCTCCGAGATCACCGGCAGCATCGAGGGCTCGGGCAACTACCTCGCCGGTGCCGCGGAGACGGTGGTGTGGGACGACAAGCCCTACGCGATTCCGTTGTGGGCCAACACGCAGGTGCTCTGGTACCGCAAGTCGCTCGCCGAGCAGGCCGGGCTCGACATGGAGCAGCCGGTCACGTGGCAGCAGGTCATCGACGCCGCGGCCCAGAACGGCGGGTCGGTGGGCGTCCAGGCCAACCTCTACGAGGGCTACATGGTCTGGATCAACGCCCTGGTGCAGGGAGCCGGCGGCGAGATCGTCTCCGACACCGAGGCCGGCCGCGACGCCTCCGTCGACATCGACTCCGACGCCGGACGGGCGGCGGCCGAGGTGATCCAGCAGCTCGCGGACTCCGAGGCGGCGCAGCCTGACCTGACGGTCTCCAACGAGGGCACCAGCCTCGGGCTGATGTTCGCCGAGGGCGGCGCCGGGGAGTTCATGGTCAACTGGACCTTCGTCTACAAGAACTACGAGGGCCTGATCGGGGCGCCCGGCGGACCGGCCGACGAGCAGGCCTTCGAGGACCTCGGCTGGGCGCGCTACCCCGCGACCGTCGAGGGCGAGCCGTCGAAGCCGCCGGTCGGCGGCATCGACATCGGCGTCGGCGCCTACACCGAGAACCCCGAGTTCGCGATGGAGGCCGCCCAGTGCATCACCTCCACCCAGGCGCAGGTCGACCTCGCGCTCGAGGCGGGTCTGATGCCCTCGACCAACGACGCGTACGACGAGGTCGCCGCGAGCGGTGACTACCCCGAGGACCTCGTCGAGCTGTTCCGCACCAGCGTCGACGAGGGCGGGCCGCGGCCCAAGACGGCGTTCTACGCGATGATCTCGAGCGCCGTGCAGCAGACCTGGCACTCGCCCAACTCCGTCGATCCCGACTCGACCCCGAAGGAGTCCGCGGAGTACGTCCAAGAGGTGCTCCGAGGGGAGGCGCTGCTATGACCTCGACCGCGATCCCGCCGGCCCCGGCGCCGGCGACCAAAACCCGCAACGGCGCGAGCGACCGCTCGAAGGCGGAGAACCGGCTCGGCCAGAAGCTGGTCGCGCCGGCCATCGTCCTGATGCTGCTGGTCACGGCGTTCCCGATGCTGCGGGCGATCTGGCTGTCGGTCTACGACTACGCCCTGACCGCTCCCGACGACCGCAGCTTCATCGGGATCGACAACTACGTCACCGCGCTCACCGACCCGCTGTTCTGGAAGTCCACCGGCATCACCGTCCTCTACATGCTGGTCACGGTGGCGATCGAGCTGGTGATCGGGTTCATCTTCGCGCTGGTGATGCACCGGGTGATCTTCGGCCGCGGCATCGTCCGCACGTCGATCCTCATCCCCTACGGCATCATCACCGTCGTCTCCGGCTTCACCTGGCAGTTCGCGTTCTCCTACCAGAACGGCTTCGTCAACGGGTGGCTGCCGTTCATCAGCGACGACTTCAACTGGTTCGGCGACACCACACCGGCCGTGATCGCGATCTGCATCTCGGAGATCTGGAAGACCACGCCGTTCATGTCGCTGCTGCTGCTCGCGGGCCTCGCGCAGGTCAGCGAGGACATGATCGAGGCGGCGAAGGTCGACGGCGCCACCTGGTGGCAACGGATGTGGAAGGTGGTCATCCCCAACATGCGGGCGGCCATCATGGTCGCGATCCTGTTCCGCGCGCTCGACGCCTACCGGATCTTCGACAACATCTTCGTGATGACCAACGGGGCCGAGGACACACAGTCGATCAGCTTCCTCACCTACCGGCAGACGATCGAGCAGTTCCAGCTCGGGATGGGCTCGGCCCTGTCGGTGCTGTTGTTCCTCTCGGTGCTGCTGATCGCGTTCCTCATCATCAAGCTCTTCCGCGTCGACCTGGCGCAGGCCCGGCAGGAGGGGTGAGGCGGCCATGAAGAAGTTCGGTATCGCGCTCGGCGTGCTGGTGATCCTGGTCTGGTGCCTGCTGCCGGTCGCGTGGATCATCTCGATGTCCTTCAAGGACGAGGCCTCGATCACCAACGGCAACCCCGGGTTCTTCCCGGCCGAGGGCACGTTCGCCGGCTGGGGAGAACTACACGGCGGTGTGGGACAACGACCAGTTCCGCCGGGCGATCCTCAACTCGATCGGCATCAGCCTGATCGCCACGCTGCTCTCGGTGATCGTCGCGACGCTCGCGGCGTACGCCATCGCCCGGCTCGAGTTCAAGGGCAAGCGGCTGGTGCTCTCGCTGAGCCTCGCCATCGCCATGTTCCCGGTCGTGTCGCTCGTCGGACCGCTCTTCGACATGTGGCGCACGTTCGGGATCTACGACACCTGGCCGGGCCTGATCATCCCCTACATGTCGTTCACGCTGCCGCTGGCGATCTGGACGCTGTCCGCGTTCTTCCGCGAGATCCCGTGGGAGATGGAGCAGGCGGCCCAGGTCGACGGCGCCACGTCGTGGCAGGCGTTCCGGCGGGTGATCGTGCCGCTCGCGGCCCCCGGCGTGTTCACCGCGGCGATCCTGACGTTCTTCTTCGCGTGGAACGACTTCGTCTTCGGCATCTCGCTGACGTCGACCGAGGCGGCGCGGCCGATCCCCGCGTCCCTGGCGTTCTTCGTCGGCTCCGACCCGTTCAACCGACCGGCCTCGCTGCTCGCGGCGGCAGCCGTGATCGCGACGATCCCGATCATCGTCATCGTCCTCATTTTTCCAGCGCAAGATCGTCGCCGGCCTCACCTCCGGCGCAGTGAAGGGATAGGGGTGCCACCGACATGGCTGCCATCACGCTGAAGAACATCGTCAAGCAGTACGGCGACGGCTTCCCCGCGGTCAACGACGTCTCGATCGACATCGCCGACGGCGAGTTCATGATCCTCGTCGGTCCCTCCGGCTGCGGGAAGTCGACGCTGCTGCGGATGATCGTCGGCCTGGAGGACATCACCTCCGGCGACATGATCATCGGCGACCGGCGCGTCAACGACCTCGCGCCTCGCGACCGCAACCTGGCGATGGTGTTCCAGAACTACGCGCTCTACCCGCACCTGAGCGTCTACGAGAACATCGCGTTCCCGCTCCGGCTGGCGAAGATGCCGAGCGCCGAGGTCGACCGGCTCGTCAAGGAGGCGGCGGACACGCTGGAGCTCACCGAGCACCTGGACCGCAAGCCGGGCAACCTGTCCGGCGGCCAGCGGCAGCGGGTGGCGATGGGGCGCGCGATCGTCCGGCAGGCCGACGCGTTCCTCTTCGACGAGCCGCTGTCGAACCTCGACGCCAAGCTGCGCGGGCAGATGCGCACCGAGATCGCGCGGCTGCAGGAAGCGGCTCGGCATCACCACGGTCTACGTCACCCACGACCAGACCGAGGCGATGACGCTCGGCGACCGGGTCGCCGTGCTCAAGCGGGGCCTCCTGCAGCAGCTGGCGACGCCGCGGGAGCTCTACGAGAACCCGGGCAACCTGTTCGTCGCCGGATTCATCGGCTCGCCGCCGATGAACTTCCTGCCGTGCGAGGTGTCGGGCAACCGTGCGAAGCTGCCGTTCGGCGAGGTCGAGCTGCCGGCCGACAAGGCGCGAGCCGCCGAGGGCAAGGGCCTGCTGATGGCGGGCATCCGCCCCGAGCACTTCGAGGACGCCTCGATCGTCAGCCGCACCGGCCGCGGCGACACCGGCGGCTCGACGTTCACCGCGCCGGTCGAGGTCGTGGAGTGGCTCGGCAACGAGACCTACGCCTACATCCCGTTCGAGGCGCCGCCGGAGGGTCGAGGCGCAGCTGCGCCAGCTCGAGCAGGACCTCGACGGCGAGTCGCTGCGCACCCAGCTGGTGATCTCGCTCGACGGCGCCAGCCAGATCCGGGAGGGCGAGAACGCCGAGATCTGGGTCGACTCCAGCAAGATGCACCTGTTCGACCCGGCGACGGGCGAGAACCTCACCGTCGACCGCGAGAACGCCGGCACGATCCCCGAGCCGCGGGTCGCGGAGCCGGCCGCCGGCTGAGCGGCGGGCCCCGGCCGGGTCAGCCGGCCGGGGCCGGCTCCAGCACGGAGTGGCCCAGCCAGTCGGGCAGGGCCTGGCGCACGGCCGCCGGCGCGTCGACGCGCACGGCGCCGTCGCGGACGGTGCGCTCCCAGCGCAGGTCGCCGCGCCACAGCAGCGACAGCGTGCGCAGGTCGGAGGTCACGTGGGCGTCGACCTCGTAGCCGGGGTCGAAGTCGCACAGGTCGACCTCGCCCCGGTGCGCGACCAGCCACCACTGCGCCGACCGTGGGCGGGCGTCGGTCGCCACGAACCGCACGACGGTGCGGGCCACCGGCCACCGCTCGGCCGGCACCGACCGGCTGATGTGGAAGAACAGGAACTGCGGGTCGAGGTCGTCGTCGCGCAGGTCGAGCCAGCTCGTCCCCCACGCGGCGATCGCGTCCACCACCGGGCCGAGCGCCCGGCCCGCCTCGGTCAGCTGGTACGACGTGCGGGTGCCGCTGCCGAACCGGACGAGGAGCCCGGCCCGCTCGAGGCGGCGCAGCCGCTTCGACAGCAGCGCCGGCGACATCCGCGGCACGCCGCGGCGCAGCTGGTTGAACCTGGTGCTGCCCATCAGCAGCTCCCGCACCACCAGCATGGTCCAGCGCTCGTCGAGCACCTCCATCGCCTTGCTGACCGGACAGAACTGTCCGTAGTCGGTCATGGCCGCACTCCCCCTCCGGTCCGCCCCTCCAGGGGGACCGAGGTTCAGTAGAACCGGGCCGGGCGCCCGAGCGCCAGTACTTATCCTGTAGCGCTGCCGGTGCTGGTCAGCCGGCGGCCGCGACGGCGTCGGGCTCGGTGAGCAGACGGCGTACGGCGAGCGCGGCAGCGCGACCGGCCCGGTTGGCGCCGATCGTGCTGGCCGAGGGGCCGTAGCCCACGAGCTGCACCCGCGGGTCGGCGGCCGCGGTGACCGCGGTCTGCACGTCGGCCCCCTGCCGGACCAGCGCGATGCCGCCGTGCTCGCTGCGCAGCCGCAGCGGCGCGAGGTGGGCGACGGCGGGCCGGAAGCCGGTCGCCCAGAGGATCACGTCGACCGGCTCGTAGGCGCCGTCGGCCCACCGCACGCCGTGCGGCTCGATCCGGTCGAAGATCGGCCGCCGCCGGTAGGCGCCGAGCTCCTCGGCGAGCCGCTCCTGCGGGCGCAGCGCGAGCCCGGTCACGCTGACCACGCTGGCGGGCGGGAGGCCGCGGCGGACCCGCTCCTCGACGAACGAGATCGCCTGCCGGCCGACGTCCTCGGTCCAGTCCTCGCGCCACACCGGCTCGCGCCGGGTCACCCACAGCGTCTCGGTCACCGGCGCCAGCTCGCCCAGGAACTGGACGGCCGAGGCTCCGCCACCGACGACGAGGACCCGCCGGCCGGCGAAGTGGTCGGCGCCGGGGTAGTCGACGGTGTGCAGCTGCTCGCCGCGGAACGTCTCCTGGCCGGGGTAGCGCGGCACGAACGGGCGCGTCCAGGTGCCGGTGGCGTTGACGACGGTGCGTGTGGTCCAGGTGCGGTCACCGGCGTGCACGACGAGCAGGTCGCCGTCGTCGGTCACCCGGTCGACCCGCACCGGCCGCAGCACGGGCAGCCGGTGGTCGCGCTCGTAGCGGGCGAACCACGCCGGCAGCACCTCGTTGGCGCGGTCGCGGGAGCCGCCCGGCGCGGGGGCGGCGGGGAGGTCGGCGACGCCGTGGACGTCCTCCATCGTCAGCGAGTCCCAACGATGCTGCCACGCCCCGCCGGGGCGCTCGTCGGCGTCCAGCACGACGTGGTCGAGGCCCAGGCGGCGGAGGTGGTACGACGCGGACAGGCCGGCCTGGCCCGCCCCGATCACCACCGCGTCGTGTGCCTCCATGCTGGACCCAACGCGGCAGGCCGCGGGCTTATGCCGACGGTGCCGACCCGGCGAGCCGGTCGACCAGCCGCTGCTCCTCCTGGGGCGTCAGCCCGGCCCCGAGCTCACGCACCCGGGCGAGCAGCTCGCCGTCGGCGAGCTCGCGGTGCTCGGTGGCCCGCCCGGGCCGCCGTACGGTGATCGTGGTGCCGGTGAGCGAGACGTGCTGCCCCGGCAGGTGCCGGGTCAGCATCAGCCCGTGCCGGAAGTGCGACGCCGGGAACGTGCTCGTGTAGTGGTGGCCGATCACCACGTCGACCGGCAGAACGGGCAGCTCGTCGGTGGTGTGGGTGAGCTCCCAGCCGGCCTCCCGGTGCCGGTGGAGCTCCCAACCGCCGGTGTCGTTGCGGCGCACCCGGTAGGGCCAGCCGCGCTGGTCGCTCTCGGCGCCGTCCGCGAGCGGCGCCGGCCGCAGCAGGCTCATGCCGAAGCCGGGGTCGCAGAGCAGGCGCCGCCCGTCGAGCCGCACCTCGACGGTCATGTGGGTGCGGCCCTGCTGGGTCCCCGCCGCAGGGTCGCCCACGCGGCCCAGCCGCCGGGTCACGTCGTAGCCCAGCCGCTCGAGAGCCGCCGCGAAGATCGTGGCGTGCTCGAAGCAGTAGCCGCCGCGGCCCCGCCCGACGAACTTGGCGTCGACGGCGTCGAGCCCCACCCCCGGGTGCTGCTCGAGCAGCACGTCGACGTTGTCGAAGGTGAACGTGCGCACGTGCGCCTCGTGCAGCTCGGCGAGGGCGTCGGCCGACGGGTCCCGCGCAGGTACGCCGAGCCGGCGCAGGTAGCCGGCCACGTCGAGGCGCCCGACCTCCCACGCGTCGGCGGTCACGCCGCCTCCCCTCCCGGGAGCGGGGCTTGCGCGCCACCACGACGTAGTTCTTCGGCATGCCGGCGGCCGTGTACTTGTGGTCGACGTCGAGCTCGGCGTAGAACCGCTGGAGGCGGCCGGCCAGCCACCGCGTGAACCGCAGCGTCGGCGCGGCGCGGAGGGCCGCGGCGCGACTCATCCCGAGCCCGCGCAGCGCCCTCGGGTCGGCCGGCAGGTGCCGGCTCATCTCGCGGAACTGGTAGGAGACGGTGCCGAAGTAGCCCTCGAGCCAGTCGATCCGCTCGATGCGGAAGCCCGCCTCCTCGAACAGCCGGCGCAGCGCGAACTGGGTGTAGCGGAAGTAGTCGTGCGGCTGCTCGTGCTCGGCGTAGAACAACGGCACCGAGCAGAACAGCAGGCCGCCCGGGCGGAGCACGCGGTGCAGCTCGGCGAGCGCCTTCGCCGGCTCCGGCAGGTGCTCGAGCACCTGGTTGAACAGCACCCGGTCGAAGCGGCCCTCCTCGACCGGGATGTCGGTCAGGTCGCAGACGTAGTCGAGGTCGCCGTAGTCCTTGTCGACCTGCGCGAAGTCGGCGGTCTCGAACGTGGCGTGGGAGAAGAACCGGCGGTACGGCGACGTGCCGGCGCCCGCGTCGAGCACCAGCATCCCCGGCTTGGTGCGCCGGCTGAACCGGCGCACCTGCGTGCGCAGGTGCACCCGGGAGGAGTTGACGAGCTGCTTGTCGGCCACCGCGCCACGCTATCCCCGCGGCGGGCCGGTTCCGCGCACTACCCGAGGTTCCGCCGCGGGGCGTCGGGGCGGGTCCGGTCGCGGTTGAGACCCATCTCGACGTCGACCACCATGCCGAGCTCGATGCCCTCCGCCCGGCGTACGGCGTCGCGGAGCGGCAGCAGGTAGCGCCCGTCCTTCGGGAACAGCGCGGTCGTGAACTCGGTCTCGCCGATCCGGACGACGACGGGCACCTGTCCCCAGTACTCCAGGCCCTTGGCGGCGTCCTTGACGTCGTCGCTGTCGTCGACCGGGATGTCGGCGTAGTAGAACGGCGCCGGGCCGCGCCACTCGATCACCGGCGCGGCGAACTGGAACTCCACGAGGGTGAGCGTAGGGCTCGTCGCCGACACTCTGCCTCCTCCGGAGATTGTCGCGCAACCATCGGTTGCGCGATCCGTCTCGGTCGCCTAACGTGGTGCAAACCAAAGGGTGCACGAAAGGGACAGGGACATGATCGACATCTGGCACCGGGTAGGCGCGGTCGCGCCGATCGACGAGGTCTACCGGGCGATCGCGACGCCGGAGGGCGTCGCGGCGTGGTGGACCGACGAGACCAGCGGTGAGGGCACCGTCGGCAGCGAGATCGAGGTGACGTTCCGCCGGGGAGTCCGGCGAGCTCGTCGGCTCGATCCGGTTCGAGGTCGAGGAGCTCGAGCCGAGCAAGAGGGTGGTGTGGCGGTTCACCGGCGAGGAGCCCGCGGAGTGGCGCGGCACCCGCGCGCAGTTCGAGCTCACCGAGGCCGACGGCGGCTACACCATCGTCAACTTCGGGCACGTCGGCTGGACCGAGGAGGTGGAGTTCCTCCACCACTGCAGCACGAAGTGGGCCAGCTACCTGCTGAGCCTCAAGCAGCTGGTCGAGACCGGCACCGGGGCGCCCTCACCGCGCGACGTGACGATCAGCGACTGGCACTGACCGTGTGCGCACCGGATGGGAGACTGACCGCCATGGCCGTCAGTGATGTCGGGGAGCACGCCACCATCGAGCGGTCGCTCTACATCGAGGCGTCGCCCGACGTGGTGTTCACCGTCATCAGCGATCCGGCGCACGTGCGGGAGTGGTGGGCCGACGACGCGGAGTTCGCGGCCGGCGAGCCCGGCTGGCTCGGCTTCGGCGACCTGGAGGCCGGCGGCAAGCGGGTCCGGTTCCAGGTGGCCGACGCCGTGCCCTCTCGGTTGTTCTCCTTCTGGTGGACCCACGAGGACGGGGTCGAGCCGGGTCTGGGCACCGCCAACCTGGTGGTGTTCGAGCTGGAGCCGTCCGGCACCGGCACCCGGCTCTCGTTCAGGGAGTCCGGCTTCCGCCAGCGCGGGTGGACCGAGGCGAAGGCCCGCGAGGTGCACGCCGACCACAGCAACGGCTGGGACCACTTCCTGGGCGTGCTCACGACGTACGCCGCCGGGGTGGCCCGGTGACCACCGCCGTCGACGACGAGCTGTGGTCGGCGATCGGCGACCCGACCCGTCGCCGGATGCTCGACCTGCTGCTGGCCGAGGGCGGCGGCACCGCCACCAGCCTCGGGGCGCAGCTGCCGGTGACCCGGCAGGCCGTCGCCAAGCACCTCGGCGTGCTCGACCGCGCCGGCCTGGTCCACGCCGACCAGGTCGGCCGGGAGCGGCGCTACCGGGTCGACGAGGTCCAGCTCGGCCGCGCCGCGGCCGAGCTGGCCGAGGTCGGCGCGGCGTGGGACGCCCGGCTGCGCCGGATCAAGCGGATCGCCGAGCGCATCGAGCGGGCGTCCGAGCAGCACTGAGCGGCCCCCGGCGCGCGGTCGTCGGCGGCGAGGACGACGTGGTCGATGCCCAGCCGGCTCGTCGGAGGAGGGGACGCTACGCTCCGTCGTCGTGGCTGACGCAGAGTTCCTCTACTCCGACCTCCTCCCGACCGGCACGGACCGGACGCCGTACCGGCTGGTGACGACGGAGGGCGTGTCGACGTTCGAGGCGGGGGGCCGCACGTTCCTCCAGGTCGAGCCGGAGGCGCTGCGGCGGCTGACGGCGGAGGCGATGCACGACATCAGCCACTACCTGCGGCCGGCCCACCTGGCCCAGCTGCGGCGGATCATCGACGACCCGGAGGCGTCGGGCAACGACCGGTTCGTGGCGCTCGACCTGCTCAAGAACGTCAACATCTCAGCCGGCGGCGTGCTCCCCGATGTGCCAGGACACCGGCACCGCGATCGTGATGGGCAAGAAGTCGGAGGGCGTGCTGACCGGCGCCGACGACGGTGAGGCGATCAGCCGGGGCGTCTACGACGCCTACACGCGGCTCAACCTGCGCTACAGCCAGCTCGCACCGCTGACGACGTACGAGGAGAAGAACACCGGGAGCAACCTCCCGGCGCAGGTCGAGATCTACTCGACGCCGCAGCCGGCGGGCGCGGCGCCGGAGTACAAGTTCCTCTTCATGGCCAAGGGCGGCGGCTCGGCCAACAAGTCGTTCCTGTTCCAGGAGACGAAGGCGATCCTCAACCCCAAGCGGATGCTGACCTTCCTCGACGAGAAGATCCGCTCCCTCGGCACGGCCGCGTGCCCGCCGTACCACCTTGCGGTGGTGATCGGCGGCACCAGCGCGGAGTTCGCGCTCAAGACGGCGAAGTACGCCTCCGCGCACTACCTCGACGGCCTGCCGATCGAGGGCTCGATGGCGGCGCACGGGTTCCGCGACCTCCAGCTGGAGGAGGAGGTCTTCAAGCTGACGCAGGGCTTCGGGATCGGCGCCCAGTTCGGCGGCAAGTACTTCTGCCACGACGTCCGCGTCGTGCGCCTCCCCCGCCACGGCGCCTCCTGCCCGGTGGCGATCGCGGTGTCGTGCTCCGCCGACCGGCAGGCGCTCGGGAAGATCACGGCCGACGGCGTGTTCCTCGAGCAGCTCGAGACCGACCCGGCGAAGTACCTCCCCGACACCACCGAGGCCGACCTGATCCAGGGCGGCGAGGTCGTGCGGATCGACCTCAACCGCCCGATGAGCGAGATCCGCGCCGAGCTGTCCAAGCACCCGGTGAAGACCCGGCTCTCCCTGACCGGCCCCCTGGTCGTGGCCCGCGACATCGCCCACGCGAAGATCCAGGAGCGGCTGGACGCGGGCGAGCCCATGCCGCAGTACATGATGGACCACCCCGTCTACTACGCCGGCCCCGCCAAGACCCCCGACGGCTTCGCCTCCGGCTCCTTCGGCCCCACCACCGCCGGCCGCATGGACTCCTACGTCGAGTCCTTCCAGGCCGCCGGCGGCTCCATGGTCATGCTCGCCAAGGGCAACCGCAGCAAGCAGGTCACCGACGCCTGCGCCGAGCACGGCGGCTTCTACCTCGGCTCCATCGGCGGCCCCGCCGCCCGCCTCGCCCAGGACTGCATCAAGTCGGTGGAGGTCCTGGAGTATCCCGAGCTCGGCATGGAAGCCGTCTGGAAGATCGAGGTCGAGGACTTCCCCGCCTTCATCGTCGTGGACGACAAGGGGAACGACTTCTTCACCGACCCGTCGGGGGCTGTGACTGTGCCGCTCTCCGGGATTCGGGTGCGGTCGGCGGGGTAGGGAGCGGCGGGACGCTGGTCCGGGAACGGCGTCACTTCGCCGCGAGCGCACGCAGCCCTTGGTCAGCGTGGACGCCTGGCTCGGCGGCGACTTCTAGGTGCCTTACTTCTTCGTCGGCGCCGGGTACGGGGTCTTGCCCCCGAGCGAGGGCGTCGGTGAGTTGCTCGATGCGGCGGGCGCGGGTCTCCGGGCGTACCGCGGTCTGGATGCGGTTCAGGAAGGCGTAGCGGTTGCGGCCGTCTAGCGCGGCGTAGACGTCGGTGAGGTCGCGCGCAGCCAGGGCGGCGGCGAGGTCGTCGGGCACCGATGCTGTGGCCGGGCTGTCATAGGCGGCGTCCCAGCGGCCGTCTGCTTTCGCCCTTTCGACCTCGGCCAGGCCGGCGGGGCGCATCCGCCCCTCAGCGGCGAGGCGCTCGATGCGCTCGCGGTTGATCTTCGACCAGACGCTCCCTGGCGCGCCGGGGGGTGAACCGCTGCACGTACCACTCGTCGTCGATTCGCCGGGCGATGCCGTCGATCCAGCCGAAGCAGAGCGCCACGTCCACGGCCGTCGTCCAGTCGATCGACGTGACTCCAGTGCCCTTCTTGGCCATCCGCATCCAGACGTGCGAGGCGGTCGACGCGTTGTCGACGAGCCACGCCTCGAACGCCTTGTCGTCCTCGAAGAACACCGCGTCGGTGTGGTCCATCGACATGGCCGCAGCCTAGCCACGCGCAGCCGACCACCGGCTGCAAGGCACTTCGGACCTGCGTCACTTCACCGCCGGTCCGCAATCGGCCGTGCGGCTGAGCAGGACGCGGTGCGTATGGTTCACCGCGACGACGTTGGCAGGAGGCAGGCGATGGATTCGTCGCAAGGGCGCGAACTGCTCATGTTCAGCATCACGCCCCCGCGCGCCTCGACGTCTTCTGAAGAGGCTCATCGGATCGCCCAGGTCACCATTGACCGGCTCCGCCACCTGAACCTCGACGCTCTTGTCGTCTATGACATCGACGACGAGAGCGATCGGAACCCTGCCGAGCGTCCTTTTTCCCTATCTGCCAACACAGGACGCCGGCGACTTCCATACCCAGCACCTTGTCGACTGGGATCGCCCGGTCGTCGTCTACCGCTGCGTCGGCAAGTACGCCAAGAGCGACCTCGAGGCCTGGCTTGCTGGACAGGATCCCCAGCGGGTGCGAACTGTGTTCGTGGGTGCGTCCTCGAGCTCCAAGCAGGTACTGACCACTCTCCCCGAGGCTCAGGATCTCTGGCGGAACACGCGACCCGAGCTGCCGTTGGGCGCCGTCGCGATACCGGAGCGACACTCGAGCACCGGGGTGGAGCACGACCGGATGCTGCGCAAACAGCGTGACGGCGCGTCCTACTTCGTGACTCAGGTGGTCTACGACGCACCCGCAGCGATGAGCATGGTCTCGGACTACCACTACGCCTGTATCGACGCCGATCAAGAACCAGCTCCGGTGATCTTCACGCTCTCCGTCTGCGGCTCGCTGAAGACCCTGGCGTTCCTGGAATGGCTCGGGGTCGACATCCCGCGCTGGATGCGCAACGAGCTCGAACGATCCGACGATCCGCTGTCGTCCTCGTTCGATCACTGCTTGGCCGCCGCCCGGGAGCTGGCGAGCTTCTGCCGCCGCCTCGGCGCGCCGTACGGATTCAACGTCGAGAGCGTCTCCATTCGGCGCACCGAGATCGACGCCGCCGTGCGCCTCGCCGAACGGCTGCAGACATAGATCGCCCGCAGCACGGGCCTCCCTTCGCATAGCCGGTGGGTCGGACATCCCCCCGCCGATGCGCTGCCGGAGAACGAAACCTGGTGTACGACGCGGAACGAGACCGCCTAGCGTTGCGCGCGTGAAGCCCGAGGAGGTGCGCCGGCTGGCGGGCTCAGCGCCCGAGCGGTGGCGTGAGCTCGAGCTGGTGCACCGCTCGGACGACCTCGAGCTGCGGGTCACGCTGCGGCATGGCGAGCTCGACGGCGTACGGCTGTCGGACGGCCAGCGGATCCACGAGCGTGGCGCGCCTCCGTCGTCGTGGACGGTGCGGCCGCTCGAGCCGTATCCGACCAACTACCAGTGGTCGGCGATGCTCGATCCGTACGAGCTGACCGAGGGCGTCGTGATCAGCGACGTACGCCGCGAGGAGCTCTTCGGTCGGCCGGTGGTGACGTTCGTCGCCAGGGCGGTGACCGGCTATGACCCGATCTGCTCCTGCTGCCCGCTGGTCTTCTCCGAGGCCTCGCAGCGGCTCGAGTACGGCGACGACTGGACGGCGTCGCCCGGCGAGCTGCCGGACGGCGTGGACATGGCGCTCGACCTCGAGGTCGGGATCGTGGTCAGCAGCCGCGATCGAGGCGGCCGGCTCGGGAGCTGGTTCACCAACGAGATCCTGCGCGCCGCCTGAGCGCGGCACGACGGCGGCCGCTGCGAGCGGTCGACTCCGGGCCGGAAACGCGTTGACACCCCGCCCCGCGAGGCGGACCGTGGATCGAATGAGGGTCCTCGTCCTGGGCTCCGGACCGACCGGGTTGCTGACCGGCGCGACGCTGGCGGAGCGCGGGCACGAGGTCGTGTCGGTGGACCGCGATCCCGGGCCGACAACGGACGGCACCTGGCGGCGACGCGGGGTCATGCAGTTCGAGCACGCGCACGGGTTCCGGCCACAGGTGGCCGACGTGCTGCAGCGGCGATGGCCGACGGCGTACGACGCGTGGCTGGCCGCCGGCGCGGAGCCGATGACGATCGGCGACATGACGATCGGCAACCGGTCGCGGCGTTCGGTCATGGAGCGAGCACTCCGCACCGCCGCCGTGGACGCAGCCGACCTCACCCTCCGCACGGGACACATCGACGCGCTGCTCACCGACGACGGCCGGGTGACGGGCGCGGTGGTCGACCACGTTCTGCTGCCGGCGGACCTCGTCGTCGACGCCTCCGGCCGCTCGAGCCGGATCGACCGGACGACCGACCCGGAGCTGGAGGGGCTAGTGCGGGCTGGCCTACGTCGACCGCACCTACCAGCTCTTGCCCGACGCCGAGCCGGGTCCGATGGACAACCCGCTCGGCAGCTTCAGCAGCTACGACGGCTACCAGGTGCTGCTGTTCCTGCACGAGGCCGGGCACTTCTCGGTGCTGTTCGTCTGCCCGACCGCGGACGACGCGCTCAAGCCGCTCCGGTTCGACGCCGTCTTCGACGAGGCGTGCCGTGCCGTCCCCGCGCTCGCCGCGTGGACCGATCCCGACCGGGCGCGGCCGACCAGCGCGGTCATGGTGGGCGGCGCGCTGCGCAACGTCTACCGGCCCCAGCGCGGCCTCGCCGGGCTGGTCTCGGTCGGCGACGTCGTGGCGACCACGACGCCCACCCGCGGTCGCGGCCTCGCGATGGCCTTTCACGCAGGTCGACGCCCTCCTCGAGCTGCTCGACGACGGCGCCGACCCGGGCGCGGTCTCCGCACCGTTCGGCGCGTGGTGCGACGAGCAGGTGCGGCCGTGGGTCGAGGACCACATCGCCATCGACACCGAGGCCGTGGCGCGCTGGCAGGGCGTCGAGCTCGACCTCACCCGGCCGCTGTCCAGCGAGCGGATCTGCGAGGCGGCCCAGGCCGACCCCGCGATCGGGGAGTACGCCGGCCCCTACTTCGCCATGGCCGCGCTCCCGAGCTGCCTCCAACCGGCCGAGCCGCTCGCCCGGGCGGTCTACGAGACGGGCTGGCGGGCGCCGTACGCCCCCGGCCCGACCCGCGACCAGCTCGTCGAGGTCATCCAGGACGCGGTCGCGCGCCGCGACCGCACGCAGAAGGCGAGTCGCTAGGGAGTAGCGGTGAGTCTTCGCCGCGTGGCCCAACTCGCGGGTGCACGTGCGTCCGTTCATCGAACGGTGTCCGCACAGTGCGCCGCTGGTCGACGGGGCCGGGCCACTTGCGCCGGAGTCCGCGGCCTTCGCGGCCTTCGCGGGTCGTACGGCCGGCCTGGCCGGCGTCGGGGCGGTGGTCGACGTCGCCGCCCTCTTGTTGTAGCGGGCCTCTCGCATCGCCCCGCACTGCTGCTTCCTTGCTCATCGCGCATTCACCTGGCGAACAGTACGCGTCGCCGCCGACGGTTTCGTCGCCTCGTCGGCGCTGCCGCAGCGTGGGGCGATGGTTCCGACCGGGCTCGCTGAACGCGATCGAAGCGGCGCAGCCGAGAGAAAGCCCACTTGTCGTCCACAGGCGGTTCTTGGGCCGAAGTTCTCCACAACCCTCGTGGTTGAGCGGGATTCTTGGCGGGCGGCTGGTGCTTCGATAGGAGCATGTTCGAAGGCCCGCCCACCACCGGTGCTCCCCCTGGGACGCATCCGGTCGAGGCGTGCGCACGACTCCTCGCGGAGACCGTGAACGACGCCGCCGAGCTTGAGGCGACCTTCATGACCACCGACGCCAAGGCCCGGGTGATCACGAAGCTCCACGCGGTGGAGAACCAGGTCAAGGCGCTGCGGCTGAAAGTGATGGCTGCCTCGTCCGACGTGGCCAGCGAGAACGCCGCCGCGGACGTGGCGTCGTGGTTGGCGCACGAGGTGAACGCCGACCTGCGCGACGCCCGGGCCGACCAACGGCTCGCGAAGGCGTTGGACGACCGGTTCCCCGTCGTAGCGGCGGCGTTCGCCGACGGCCGGGTGAGTGAGGAGCAGGCGTGGGTGATCGTCCGCGCCGTCGACGCCCTGCCCAAACGGGTCGGGCTGCAGGTCAAGGCCGACGCCGAGGAGACCCTCGTCGACTGCGCCGCCCAGTTCGCCCCCACCCAGCTCCGCATCCTCGGCCGACACATCCTGCACGTGGTCGCACCCGAGATCGCCGACGAAGAGGACGCGAAGAAGCTGGCCGAGGAAGAAGCCACCGCCGAGGAACGGTCCCGGCTCTCGATCCGCGACCTCGGCGACGGCACCTCGCGCATCTCCGGAATCATCCCCACCCCCGCGGCGAAACGGCTCGACACCTACCTCGACGCCCTCACCTCACCGCGCCACCGCGGCCCCGACACCGTCGAGGACGAGACCCAGACGACCGAAACCGGCGATGCGGAGCCGTTGGAGCCGACGACCACCGAGCTCCCTGACGGGACCGAGATCATCGGGTGTCACGACGAAGGCGACCGGATCCCCTACCCCAAGAAGCGCGCCCTGGCGTTCTGCACCCTTCTGGAGCGGCTCGACCCCGACCGGCTCCCCGAGCACGGCGGGGACGCCACCACCGTCCTCGTCACGATCACGTTGGAGGATCTGCGTTCCGAGCTCGGTGTCGCCGGGCTCGTCGAACCCGATCTCGAACACGGACCGAACATCACCGCCGCCGAAGCCCGACGTCTGGCCTGCAACGCCGGCATCATCCCCGTCGTCCTCGGCAGCGACAGCGAGGTCCTCGACCTCGGCCGCACCCGCCGCCTCCACACCCCGCACCAACGCAAAGCCATCCGACGACGCGACAAGCGATGTCGGGCCCGAGGCTGTCGGGTGAAACCGCAGTGGTGCGAGATCCACCACCTCCACGCCTGGCGGGACGGCGGGTCCACGAGCATCGACGACGGCGTCTGCTTGTGCGCCTACCACCACCGACTGATCGAGAACCCGAACTACGAGCACCGACGCCTGCCCGACGGCGACCTGTTCATCACTAAACGCCGCAGCTGAGTAGTCGTGCTCGTGCGAAGCGCGCGCTCATGCCGAGTTGCGGACGCCTCGATGAGCGGAATTTTCAAGAGCCACGGCGACTGCCGTGGCTCTTCGGACCCGGGCCGACTCGAACGGGCAACCAACCGTGTGCTCAGTGACGCGTCCTACCGGCTTGGACGCGTTGGGCGGGCTCACGCCAAAGGCTACTCGTGGAATGTCCGCCTGGCACCTCCGGTCATGCCGCACATAGGGCAGAGCGTGCGAGCCCGCTCATGCCGCGCTGAGGGCATAGCGTGCAAGCCGGCTCCTTGCACCACGGTACAGGATGAGCACTATGCCGCTCAAGCGAGTGGTATTGTGCTCAGTCTCGGAGGAGGCTCATCTTGGACTTGTCAGATCCGATGCGCGCGGTCATTCCCAGTGCTCACGGCGCAGTCCTTGCAGTCCTAGCGCGCACGGCGGAGCCGCTCAGTGGCCGAAAGGTCGCCGAGCTTGTCAACGGCAAGGTGGGCCAGTCACGCGTCAATGCCGTCCTCGGTGAGCTTGCAGACGCCGGCGTTGTTCTCCGCGAAAGCCGTCCCCCGGCGAAGTTCTACAGGCTCAACCGGGAACACGTGGCCGCTCCGGGAGTGCTCGCACTTGCCAACATGTGGGGCCTGCTGGTTGAACGTATCCGCGACGACTTCCGGGAGTGGGCCCACCCGCCGCTGGCCGCCTGCCTGTTCGGATCCGCCGCTCGAGGTGATGCTGGGCCCGACAGTGACATCGACGTGCTCGTGGTCCGTCGCGCGACCGACGACGACAAGGAGCCACAGGATGCCTGGCACGGACAAGTCGATGCGCTGATGTCGAAGGTAGCTGCCTGGTCGGGAAACCACTGCGAAGTCCTCGAGCTCACCCTCGACGAGCTCGAGGCGGCCGCCGTTCGCAAGGACCGCCTCGCGTCGGACCTATATGCAGATGCGATCAACCTGTTCGGCCCAGATGTGCGAACACTTCTCCGGAAAGCGGTCAGGCGATGAGTGCGCTCGAAGATGCACGCGCACACCTCGCCAAGGCCAGAGAGTTCCTCCAGGCCGCCCAGTTCAACCTCGACGTCGAACTGTTCAACGCGGCTACATCAGACGCTGTGATCTCCGGGATCAACTCCAAGGACGCCATCTGCCTCCGCCTGACAGGTACTACGCGCAAGGCCGACAACCACAATGAGGCGGTGGCAGAACTGAAGGCCGCCGGGCCGGCAGGAGCGGCCCTCGCTCCTACCTTCAGCCGGCTTCTGAAGCTCAAGACCAAGTCGCAATACCAGTCCGCGTCCATTGCGAAAGCGGAAGCCAACAAGGCAGTCGAATGGGCAACGCGGATGCTCGACGGAGCCGAATCGGTGGTCACCGCCCGCTGACGCGGGGACGGCACCCGTCGGACGCGGAAGCAGTCGCAGGCTGGGTGGTCGCGTCAGTCAGGCGGGCAGCTTCCACGGGCGACGGCCCTGGCTGGTTGCCGAAACGTGCACCTGCGGCCTCGTTGCTTGCCGAACTCGCAGCGGTGGGACCGAGACGCACTCATCTGCCGCGCTGAGGGCATAGCGTGCAAGCCCGCTCATCGTGCGGTCATGGCGAGGAGCGGACCCAGGTGTCATGCTGCCGCCATGGGTGACGAGCCGGGCGACGAACCACTCCTCCACGCGCGCGGCGTGCTGCTGATCGAAGACTTCTGCCGCGCCAGCGGGTTGGATCAAGAGACGGTGCAGCGCCTGCTGAGGAGTGGCGACCTCGAAGGTGGTCTGTGGAGAGACGAAGAACGAACGCGCCCCTTCGGGATTTTCGATGACCAGCTGCCCTCGCGAGCAGCGCTCATGGCCCTGGGACTGCCCGTCAGTGACGACTACGAACCGGAGGCTCTCCGCTCCTTCGAGATGCCCGATGACGATCTTGGCACTGAGTAAGGGCCATGCGCGACCAGCGAAATCGGCGCATGCGTGTCAGGGCGAAACGCCCAACCATGCCGCCCATAGCAGCAGGGTTCACGCCGAGGGCTCTGGCGCCGAGCCCGAGCACCTCTCGTCCTCGACCGTGAACGCCTCGTGCGGGCGCCATCCCCGCCCCGAGGCCGTCAGGCCAGCTCGAAGCGCACGAGCACGACCTCGGTGTCATCGGTCACCGCCGTGCCCTCCGCCGCCCAGAACCGCCGGTGGCCGGCGCGCCACTCCTCGAGGTCGCGGTCGCCCTCCCCCTCGGCCGCGGCGAACTCCCACGGCACGTCGGCGAAGCGGACGGTCTCGACCGAGGTGACCTCGACGGTGGCGATCCGGGCGCCGGCGTCGTCGAGGAGCGCCAGCCGCTCCCCCGGGTGCTCGAGGGCCTCGCCCTCCTCGTCGTACTCCCCGAGCAGGCCGGCGGTGGCGCGCTTCCGACCGGCCAGGACCAGGCCGTTGAGGCGGGCTCGCAGCTCGCCGGGCGTCCCGAGCTCCAGGGCACGCAGTCCGTCCACGCGGGGCCAGGTCATGGCCCGACCGTAGCCGCTCGCCCGCCGGCCCGGGGCGGGGTGCGGGGTCGCTCCAGCGTCTCCGTGAGCCGTCGCGCCGCCTCCGCGACCGTCCGCAGGTCGTCGTCCGACCAGTCGTCCAGCAGCCCCCGGTAGATCCGGCGGGCCGTCTGCTTCGTGCGCCCGTGCCGGGCGACGCCCGCGCGGGTCGCCCGGACGAGGACCGCCCGGCCGTCCTGCGGGTCGCCGCTCCGCTCGACCAGTCCGAGGTTCTCGAGCCGCCGGAGCTGGGTGGTCATCGTGGACCGGTCCACCTCCTGCCAGTCCGCGAGCGCCGAGATCCGGACCGGCCCGGTGTCGGTGATCCGGCCCAGCAGCCAGGCGTCGGTCCAGGACAGGGTCGGCTCGGCGTCGCCGAGCATCGCGCGCTTCACGTCGCTGCGGGTGAACCAGCGCACCAGCATCGGTACGGCGCGCTCGAGGGCCGCCGCGGCCTCGGCAGCGGTCTGGGGCGCTTCGTCGGGCATGGCGACGACCCTACCGCCATTTAGTTGGAACAAACCAACTATCTCTGTCGTTCTACCTGGTGACGCGCCTCGGAGGGGAGAGCGACTCCCCCCGGCGCCGAGGCCCCCGTCGACAGTGCGAACCAGACCGTTCGACAAAGGCCGCGGCCACGCGCTCGCGGCGGAAGGAGAAGGGCATGAAGCACCTGCCACGCCAGTACGACTACATCGTCGCCGGAGCCGGATCGGCCGGTTCCATCGTCGCGTCCCGCCTGTCGGAGAACCCGGAGAACCAGGTCCTCCTGCTCGAGGCCGGCCCCCGAGGACCGCAGCCCGTGGTCGCGGATCCCGCTCGGCTTCGGCCTCATCCTGTTCAACGACAAGTACATCTGGCAGGACTACGAGACCTCGGCCGAACCCGGCCTCAAGGGCCGCTCCTTCCAGCTGCCCGCCGGCAAGCTCGTCGGCGGCTCGGGCGCCATCAACGGGCTGATCCACGTGCGCGGCACCAAGGACGACTACCGCGCCTGGGTCGAGTCGGGCGCCGAGGGCTGGGGCTGGGACGACGTCCTGCCCTTCCACAAGCGGTACGAGGACAGCTATCGCGGCGACACCGGCCTGCACGGCACCGGCGGCCCGATCGCGGTCGAGAACGCCCGCTGGAAGACGCCTCTCGCCGACGCCTACATCGACACCGCGGCGCGGGTGCTGGGCACCGGCAAGCACGTCGACTTCAACTCCGGCAGCCCGGAGGGCTCCGGCTACTGGGACGTCGCCACCCGCGACGGCGTACGTTCCTCCACCTCGCAGACCATCCTCAAGGAGGCGCGCAAGCGCCCGAACCTCACCGTGCTGACCGAGGCGTTCGTGACGAGGGTCGTCCTCGAGGGCCGGCGCGCGGTCGGGGTCGCCTACCGCAAGGACGGTCAGGAGCTGACCGTGACCGCGGCCCGGGAGACGATCCTCAGCACCGGAGCCCTGCGTACGCCGCAGCTCCTGCAGCTGTCGGGCATCGGCCCGGCCGCGCTCCTCAAGGCGCACGGGATCGAGGTCGTCCACGACCTGCCGGGCATCGGTGAGCACCTGATGGACCACATCCAGGTCGGCCGGAAGTACACGACGTCGAGCAAGGACACGTTCAACGCGATGGTCGGGAGCATGCTCAAGCAGGGCTTCAACGGCGTGAAGTACCTGGCCGGCGACCGCTCCGGGCCGCTGACCATCGGCGCCTCCCTCGCCGGCTCCTACGTCAAGACCGACCCGGGGCTGGCCGAGCCGGACCTGCAGCTCCACTTCCTCCCGTTCATGCCCGGCGACAAGGGCTGGGACCTGGCGGACACCTCCGGGTTCCGGCTCGCCATGTACGAGGGGCGGCCGAAGAGCCGCGGCCACGTGCGGATCACCTCCGCCGACCCCACCGCGCCGGCCGACATCACCTTCAACCACCTGTCCTCCGAGGAGGACCAGCAGGTGCTGATGAAGGGCATGCGCATCGCGAAGCGGATCGCGGACGCCATGCCGGCCGGGCTCGACATCCGCGAGGTGGAGCCCGGGCCGCTCGCCGACACCGACGAGGGCCTCCTCGACTACATGCGCGAGTCGGCCAACACCGGCTTCCACTACGCCGGCACCGCCCGGATCGGCACCGACGACCTGGCCGTGGTCGACCCGCAGCTGCGAGTGCGCGGCGTCGACGGCCTCCGCGTGGTCGACGCGTCGGTCATGCCGGTGCAGATGACGGGCAACATCCACCCGACGGTCCTGATGATCGCCGAGCGCGGCGCGGACCTCGTCCAGCAGGACGCCCGCCGGCGGCTGGCCGCCTGACCCGGGCGAGCCCCGGACCCCGGGGCGGCAGGCCGAGCGCCTGCCGCCCCGGTGTCGTAGCGTGCGACCCATGGCCATCAAGCTGGAGAACGTCGGCATCGCCGTCCGCGACCTCGAGGCGACGATCGCCTTCTTCACCGACCTCGGGCTCACGGTCCTCGGGCGTGACACCGTCAGCGGCGAGTGGACCGACACCGCCGTCGGACTCGACGGCAACCACGCCAAGATCGCCATGCTCCAGACCCCGGACGGCCACGGCCGGCTCGAGCTCTTCGAGTACCTCCACCCCGAGGCGATCGAGACCGAGCCGACGCGTCCCAACGAGATCGGCATGCACCGGGTCGCCTTCTCCGTCGACGACCTCGACGAGGCCCTGGCCGTCGCCGCGCGGCACGGCTGCCACCCGCTGCGCGGCGTGGCGACGTACGAGGACGTCTACAAGCTCACCTACGTCCGCGGGCCCAGCGGCATCATCGTGATGCTCGCGGAGGCGCTGCAGAAGGGCTGAGCAGCTCCCGACCGGCGTCAGCAGGGCCGGGCGCCGTGCGCGGTCAGCACCCGGTGCAGCTCCGCGGCGTAGCGCGCCTCGCGGAGGTCCTTGAGCGGGTTGTCGACGACCCGGTTGATGTGCTCCCCGGCTCACCGCGACGTGCATCGGGCCGGTCGGCGCATGGATCGTCAACGTGCGCAGGCCGCGCAGCCCCACCGTCTGCAGCCGGACCGGCAGGCCCGCGCACGGCACCCACCACGCGGGCTCCGCGGCGCCGTCGGGCTGGTAGGCGAGATGGCCGTCGCGGATCTCGAGCGTCCCGACGTCCGCCCCGGCAGTCCCGCCGACGCGCCCGATCGGGCCGTTGCCGAAGACCATCACGTTCCACCGCAACGGAGCACCGGGCGGCAACGGAGCTGGTCCGCCCGCTCCGCACGACGAGCACCACGACGAGGACGACAACGGCGAGCATCGAGAGACCGATCAGGCCGAAGAGCCCGACCACCATCAGGGTGGTGACGTTCACCGGCGACTCCGACCTCCCGCGCTCCGCCGGACACGCACCGTGCCGGCGCGGTCACCGTACCGGTGCCGGGGCCCCGGGCCACGGACCGCGGCGCGCTACGGCAGCGTGATCGTCCCCGAGATCGACACCGTCGCGTTGTGCACCCCGAGACCGTCCTCGTACTCGACGGTGTCGTTGCACTCGAACGTGTAGGTGTCCGAGCCCGGTGCGGTCGGCTCGAACTCCCAGAACCAGCTGCCGCCGTCGTTGATCACCGGGCACGAGGGCACGACCAGGACGTCGGTGCCCGAGGACGGGAAGGTGCCGCCGCAGTTGGTGTGCACCCGCTCGTACGTCGTCTGCATGCCGACCAGCGCGTTGACCAGCACCCGCTCGGAGTCCGGCTCGTCCCAGGCGGAGGTGGCGAGCTCACCGAGCGTTCCCCGAACCCTGGTGGGTGGTGTCGCTGGTCTCCGCGCACGGCCGGTGCACCTCGCCGTGGCGCGTGCGCCGGACGGCGTACGTCGACGCCGGGTCCATCGGCCAGATGTCCGGCGCGTCCGGCTCGGGCGGGAGGAACCCCATCCCGAGCGTGCCGCTGCCCTCGGTCACGGACTCCGACTCGACGGAGCCGTCGTCGTTGTAGTCCTTGATCTCCTCGCGATAGCTGAAGGTCAGGTTGCCGGTGCAGGTCGCGGCCGCGTCGGCGGCGGCCGTGGCCGTGGCTGCGAGGCCGGCCGGCCCGTTGGGGCAGCCGCAGTAGGCGAAGCCGCGCAGCTAAGGCCCGAAGTCCTTCGCGTCGGTCTGGTGGGCGTTGGAGAAGATCAGCACGACCGAGACCGCGCGCCGGGCGCCGTCGTCGATGCAGAGCACGGTCTTCTGCTGGTCGGACAGGTCGACGATCGCGTGGTTGCCGTCGTCGTAGGTGATCACCGCCCGCAGCTTGGCGTGCTCGTCGCCGGCGAGGTCGTTCTCGACCTCGAGCTCGGTCACGCCCTCGTCGATGTCGAGCTCGAGGTACTGCGCCGCCAGGTGGTCGACGTGGACGCTCGGGTTGCGGGGGTGGCCGGCGAAGACCGGCTCCGGGCCGATCGGCTTCGCGCCGAGCGTCAGGTCGTCCCAGTCCTTGTAGTCGCGGATCGGCCCGCGGTTCCAGTTGGACAGGGCGAACTCGTCCCAGGTCGACTCGAAGCCGTCGCCGGGCAGCGCGGCGTCGAGGGCGGGCTTGGGCTTCATCGTCGCCGCGTTGGCCCACACCTCGCCGACGAATTGGGGCGACGTCTTGCGCACGGCCCACTGCGTGAAGAGGTAGGCGCCGTAGTCGTGCTTGGGCGGCGTCTCCGAGTCGAGCGAGATCCGCGGCCGGTCGAGGAGCAGCGGCGCCGCGAGGTGCTCGGTGTCGTCGGGCGCGAGGCCGATCCCGTACGCCGGGTCCGTCACGTAGTCCTGCACCCACTCGGCGGTCATCTCCATCATCCAGCGGTAGTCGCCGCAGCTGCCGTTCATCGGCATCGCGTACTGGACGGCGTGCATGACCTCGTGGGCGAGGTAGGGCTCGATGCCCGGCCACTCGGCGGGCTTGGTGCGCGGCCAGACCATGTGGGCCGTCTGGCCGGCCTGCCCGCACGGGCCGTCGCCGTACGTCGTCGCCGTCGCGGCGTCGACGATGGCGATGTCGAACGCGTCGCTGCCGCCGTCGCAGAGGCCCCCGCCGTCGGACTTGATGGAGCGCCCCATCAGGCTCTCCAGCTCCGGCAGCACCGTGGCGAGCACGGCCGACAGCTCGCCGGCGAGCACCGCGTCGTCGGGGTGGTCGGCGAGCCACCAGATCCGGAACCTGCCGTCCGCGGTGTCCTCGAAGTCCCAGGTCTCGAAGGCCGGCGTGCGGATCTCGTCGCTGCCCGCGCACCAGGGCGAGCTCAGGACCGGCTCGTCCGCGGTCGGCGCAGCCTGGTGGGTGCCGCCGGGGCCGTCGGTGCGGGTGAGGTCGGCGGACGCCGGCGTCCAGTGGCTGCCGGCGTAGAACGGCGGGACGAGGAACGGGCGGAGCTGCTCCTGCCCGGCCCTGCTGAGCGACGGCCACTGCTCGGCGGCGTCGACGAGCGCCCCGTGCTCCAGGCCGTCCGCCGGACCGCGGTAGCGCGCCGGCAGCCGGGGGTCGCGGAAGTCGGCGAAGACCTTGTAGACCAGGCCCTGCTCGGCCGAGATCCGGCCGGCCTGCACGTCGGCCTCGATCAGGTCGTGGCTCGTGGCGGGCGCGGTGGGGCGGGCGGCGACGGCGATCCGGGCCGACGCCCGGCAGTTGTCGGTCTCCCGCTTCTCGCGCACCTTGCGCCGGCCGTCGGCGCACGCGATCACGTAGTACGTCCCCGGCGCCACCGCGGCGGGCACGGTGAGCGTCACCCGTCCGGTCCACGCCTTCCGCGGCGTGAGCGCCGGCGTGCGCAGGCTCGGCCGGAGGGCGCGGTCGGCGCCGGGCCGGCGGTCCGTGGAGAGCCGGTACGACGTCGTGGTCGCGCGCACCTTGCCGGGGCCGGCGTTGCGGATCTTGGTGCGCACGCCCGCCTTGCCACCGGCCGTGACCTTCGCCGGAGCCTGCACGGAGGCGACGACCAAGTTCGGCTTCGCGGCCGGCCCGGCGGCCGCCCGGTCGGCGACCGGCGCCAGGACGGCCATGACGAGCGCGCTGCAGAGCAGCAGCAGACGGGAACGTGCAGCCACCGCTGCCTCCTTCGCACGACGACGGCCGCCATTCGACCGCGGTCGAGAAGGCTGCGCTACCGTCGCAGGGATGAGGCAGGGGGTCCGGAGGGACGATCCTCCGGAGTCCGCTCAGGCGCTGCGGCCCGTCACCGGTGCCGACCGCACCACGTGTGCCTGCTGCGACTGCTCCTGGGCCTCCTGCGCGAGCATCCGCGCAGCTCCCTTGATGCGCAGCATCATGGTCGCCGACGGCGTCACCTTGCCGGTGACGTAGGTCGAGAGCCGCGACGGCGACGTGCCGACGTACGCCGAGAACTCGCGCTGGCTGAGCCCGCTCACGGCGATCATCCGGCGGATCTCGCGTGCGATCGCGCTGCGCTCGCGGGCCTCCTCCCGCTGCCGGTAGACGCGGCGGCACTCGACGAGGGCGCGCTCGACGAGGCGCAGGTGGGCGGCGCCGGCCAGGCTGACCAGCCGCTCGCCGTCGGGGCCCCACGGGCTGCTCGCGAGCGGCGCCACGACCGCGCGCCACTGGCGGGCGTTTGCCGCGCTCGATCACGTCCTCGAGCGCAGCCGGCGACGCCACCAGCACCGGCGGGTCGTCGTCGACGACGTCGGCGAGCAGCATCCAGAACATGTGGGTGTAGCAGCGTCCGGCGACGCGGCTCGCCTCGCCGGGGGCCAGGCCCGCGGCCCGGAGCCGCCACTCGACCGGGCCGGGCGTCGAGAGCCGGCGGATCGCCGACGTCAGCACCGGCAGGTCGCCGCTCGTGCCGAGCAGGTCGTCGACCCGGTCCTGGATGGCGGCCACGCGCTCGTGGCCGTAGCGCTCGACCAGGTGGTCGAGCTGTCGGTAGTCGTCGGCGTCGCCGACCGTGACCAGCCTGACCAGGTTGGTGGTCACGGCGATGTTCCGCTCGGGCAGCGACTGCCACCCGGCCGACCTGCGGACCTGCTGGAACCGACGTTCGATCTCGTCGGCGAGGCCGGTGCGGACCTCGTGCATGGCTGTTCGTCCCGAGAGGGCTTCTCTGTGTTCGGTGAGCATGGCGCCCTCGTCCCCTGCCGCGGTCTGTTGGAGCGGACCGGTGTCTCCCACACCCTCGATCCACTCCCGCGGCGGACGAGCGGATCGCACATCGTCCTCAGTTGCTGCGGACCGTCCCCCGACAGTCCGAGACCATCAACACACGCCGCGGCGCCGGAGGCAATGCGGTCGGGGGATTTTCCACAGCATCGACGATGATTCGGGACCTTGGTCCCGGCCGGCCCCGCCCGGAGGCACCACGGCGCACCGGTGCCGCCGGTCCATCGACACGGGACAGAGCGTCAGGTCCGCTCGGCGGCGAGGGCGAGCGCGGCGGTGGCGGCGACGTCGAACAGGCCCTCCCGGACGTCCGAGCGGCTCTGCCAGGAGCGGTGGTCCCACGAGACGCCGGACAGGTCGTCCCCGCAGTAGACGACCTGGGCGAGCGGGACCCCCGGAACCGCGCGATCGCGACGAGCGCCGCCGCCTCCATCTCGACCGTGAGGCACCCCTCGGCGCGCCGGGCGGCGACCTTGCCGGGGGTCTCGCGGTAGGGCGCGTCCGTGGTCCAGGTCAGGCCGGAGACGAAGGGCAGCTGCCGACTCGTGAGGACGGCTTCGAGGGTACGCCGGGCGGCGGGGTCCGCCTCGACCCGGCGGCCGGGCGGCAGGTAGTGGAAGGACGTCCCCTCGTCACGGAGCGCCGACGACACCACCACGACGTGCCCGAGCGTCAGGTCCGCGTGGAGGCTGCCGGCGCCACCGCAGACGACGAAGTACCTGCAGCCCGTGGCGATCACCTCCTCGAGCAGCCCACCCGCCAGCGGCGCACCCACCCCCGACCGGAGGACCGCCAGCCGCTGACCGTCGTGCTCGACCTCGAGCAGCGGGTGCGGCCCGTCCTCCCACCGGTTCTCGGCCAGCACCCGCGCACCCCTCTGCGTCACGAGGCGGTCGACGACATCGCCGAAGAACGTGATGACGCACGCCTCCGGGACGTCGCGCCCGGCGATGTGCTCCGACGGCTCGATGAGCGCCCGCCGCGCGCCGTCGTGCTCGGTCAACGGGATGCCGAACCCGCCTGCACCGCCCGGCTCCAGCTCCACCCGCGTCCTTCCCGTCGCCCGTGGCCGCTCATCCTGGCAACGCCGGGCTCAGGGCGCGACCTGGATGGGGTCGTGCACCGGGGCCGCGGCGCCACCGGGGTAGCTGAGGTGCGCTCCACCGACACCTGGTGCCGGTGGAGCGCACCTCAACGCCCAGTCACCCCATCCACCCCGCCCCCGAGCGAGCCCCGCTCACCGCACCGCATCGGCCAGCCGCGCGACCGCCCGCGCGACCCGCGGGCCGAACATGACCGGGTCGTTGTGGTCGGCGCCCTCGATCACGACCCGCTCGAAGAGCGTCGGCGCCTCGTCGGCCACCTGCTCGCTGAGCCGGGTCGGCACGACGCTGTCGCGGTCGCCGTAGACCACGGTCACCGGTACGTCGGTCGCGGCGAGGTGGTCGGAGACCGGGAAGTCGTCGCGGAGCAGGAGCCGCACGGGCAGCCACGGGTAGTGCTCGGCGCCGACGTCGGCGAGCTCGGTGAACGGTGAGCGCAGCACCACGCCGGCCGGTGGCCGCACCGCCTGCAGTGCGGCGACCACACCGGTGCCGAGGGACTCGCCGAAGTAGATGGTCCGCTCCGGCGGGAAGCCGAGGTCGGCCAGTGCGTCGACGGCGGCGAGGGCGTCGAGGGCCAGCCCCTCCTCGCTCGGGCTGCCCGGGTTGCCGCCGTAGCCGCGGTAGTCGAGCAGCAGCACGGCGAACCCCGACCGGCGCAGCTGCTCGGCGAAGCCGGCCCGGCCCGCCCGGTTGCCGCCGTTGCCCGGCGCGACCAGCACGGCCGTCCGCCGGTCGGGCTCACCGCGCGCCGGCGCCGCGGGCACGAACCAGGCGCCCAGCGTCAGGCCGTCCTCGGTGTGCAGCTCGACGTCCTGGGCGCCGTCGACGACGTCCGCCGCCGGCGGCACCTCCGACGGGTCGGGGAAGTAGACCAGCCGTCGCTGCTGCCACCAGAGCAGGGCGACCACGATCGCCACCACGAGCACGAGCACGACGAGCACCCGGAGCACGCGCCGCGCCACGCCTCACCCGGCCAGCGCGTCACCCGGCGCGCGCCGGAGCTCCGCCCAGACGACCTTGCCGTCGTCGTGGTGCTCCACGCCCCCACGCCGCGGCCAGCGCGGACACCAGCAGCAGGCCCCGGCCGTTCTCGGCGCCGGTGTCGTCGCCGCGCAGCACCGGCGCTCCCGGGCCGCGGTCGCGGACGGCGATCCGCAGCGCCTCGTCGGTCTGCGAGACGCCCACCTCGTAGTCGGAGCGGGCGTGCAGGACGGCGTTGGCGGCGAGCTCGGTCACGACCAGGTACGCAAGGTCGAGCTGCGCCTGGAGGCCCCACTCCTCGAGCTTCGACCGCACGAACCGGCGCGCCTCGCTGACGCTGCCCAGCTCCTGGGAGAGCTCGAGCGAGGCCTCGGTCGACCGGTCCTCCCGCGCCACGGTGCCGACGACGTCGACGAGGTAGCCGACGTCGACGTCCTTGAGGAGATAGCTCGCCGCCTGCTCCTCGAGCCAGCCGCGGTCCTCGGCCTCCGCACCCGAGAAGATCACGACCTTCACGTCCGGGCGCAGCTCCTGCACCCGCGCCAGCACCTCGCGGCCGCTGACGTCGGGCAGGGTCAGGTCCAGCACGACGACGTCGGGCTCGAGGTCGCGCGCGAGCGTGATGGCGTCCTCGCCGCAGGCCGCCTCACCGACGACGTCGAAGCCGCCGCGCAGACGCAGGGCGTTGCGCACGAGGACCCGTACGTCGGCCGCGTCGTCGACCACGAGGACGCGGACCGGACTGTTGTCCTCCCCGCTGGTGTTGCTGCCGCTCACCTGACCCCCACTTGCTGCTCTTCCCCAGCTGGAGCCGCTGGGATGGTGACGACGAAGGCTCCGTCGTCACGACGATAGTCGGCGTCGCCGCCCTGGGCCCGAGCGAGGACCCGGACGATGTAGAGCCCGAGCCCGGTGCCGCGCGAGCTGCCGGTGGCGAACCGCTCGAACAGGCGCCCCTGGAGCCCCTCCGGGACACCGTCGCCGGCGTCCCTGATCACCAGGCGGACCGTCTCCTCGCCAGGCTCGGCCGTGACGAGCACCGGCGCCGCACCGTGCAGGAGCGCGTTGCGCACCAGGTTCTCCAGGATCTGGGCGAGCCGGTCGGTGTCGGCGACCACCCGCAGCCCCGCGGGCACCTCGACCACGACCTCGCCGTTCTCCCCGGGAGACCCGCTCGACCGCAGGGTGCGCTCTACCTCGGCGCCGAGGTCGATCACCTCGAGCTGCATGTCGAGCGCGCTGCTGCGGATCCGGGAGGCCGTCAGGAGGTCGCCGAGGAGCCGCTGGAGCCGGGTGGCGCCGCTCATCATCGAGCCGAGCAGCTCCTCGCGCTGGTCGTCGTCCATGGCGGTCCACTGGTCGCGGAGCAGCTGCGCGCTCCCGCCGAGCACGCCCACCGGCGAGCGCAGCTCGTGGGCGGTCAGCGCGAGGAACTGCGCCTGGTCCTCGGCCGCCTGCTGGAGCCGCTGGTTGGCGGTCTCGAGCTGCTCGTTGGCCTCCGCCAGCGCCGCGGCGGCGCGCTCCTGCTGCTGCAGCATGTGCAGCCGCTCGGTCACGTCCCGCGTCACCTTCCCGAAGCCGACCAGGTTGCCGACGTCGTCGCGCACGGCCGTGATCGTCACGTGCGCCCAGAACGTCGTGCCGTCCTTGCGGACCCGCCAGCCCTCCTCCTCGTACCGGCCGTCGCGGGCAGCGATCTCGAGCTCGTGCTCGGGGTGCTGCTCGACCTGCTTGTCGCGGGGGTAGAACGTCCGGAAGTGCCGGCCGACGATCTCCTCCTCGGTCCAGCCCTTGATGCGTTGGGCGCCCGCGTTCCAGCTGGCGATGTGCCCGGTCGGGTCGAGCATGAAGATCGCGTAGTCCTGGACCGCCTCCACCAGCATCCGGAACCGCTGCTCGCTGAGGTGCAGCTCTTCCTCGGCCTCGCGCTGGGCGCTGACGTCCTGGACCTGCAGGAACAGGTAGAGCGGGCGCTGGGCGGCATCGCGCACCGGCGACAGCGTGCACAGCAGCCGCTGGTCCTCGGCGCCGACGACGCCGTGCTCGAACTGCACCACCTCGCGCGACCCGCTCACGACCGCCTGCAGGGCGTCCTGCACCCGGTCGACGTCGGCGCCGACGAGGTCGGCGTACGACATCGCCACCAGCTCGGGCACCGGGCGGCCGGTCAACCGGCCGAGGCTGGGGTTGGCGCGCACCAGGCGGCCGGCCAGGGTCATGGTCGCCATGCCGATCGCGGCGTCGTCGAACACCTCGCGGAACCGCTCGAGGTGCTCGCGCAGGACCGGCTCGACCATGGAGGCGCTCGCCCAGCCGCTCGGCTCCTCGGACCCGTCGGTGCGCTCGAGCCGGCGCGACCGCGGCTCCGGCTGCACGATCGCCCGCTCGCCCGCGCTGCCCGTCTCCAGGACGGCGAGGAGGTCGTCGGCGAGGGACTGCAGCGACGAGGACTTCTCGAAGAAGGCGTCGGCCCCCAGCGCCAGGGTGCGCTCGGCCAGCCCCTCCTCCACGAAGCCGCTGTACATGACCACGCGGGTCGCCGGCGCGGCGCTCCTGATCCGCGGCAACGCCTCCAGGCCGTCCATGCCGGGCATCGAGACGTCGAGCAGCACGAGGTCGGGGCGGAGCCGGTCCGCCAGCTCGATCGCCTCCTGGCCGCTGGCGGCCTCGCCGACCACGTCGATCGTCCCGGCCAGCCGGAGCCGGGCGCGGACCAGGGTGCGGACCTCGACCGCGTCGTCGACCAGCACCACCGTCGGGACGCGACCGACCTCGTCGCGCCCCACGACCGGGCCACGGTCCAGGCCGGTGTCCGGCTCCGACCGGGTCGTGGTGGGTTCCACGGGCGACCTCTCCTGTCCTCGTGGGCCGGACGAGTGCCCGGCTGCTGGTCCGACGGTAACCCGCAGGACCCATCCGATGCAGACCAGGGCGATCCTGGCCTAGGATCCCCGTCACCAGCCGCCCTGGAGCAAACCGGTCAGCGGCCCGTGGACCTGCCAGAGGAGCTCAGCGAGATGCGGGAGACATTGCTCCGCAGCGGTCGCCTCGGTCGAGACCTGCTGTCCGTCGACTGGGCGGAGACGCCGATCGGCCCTCCTGAGGAGTGGCCGCCGCTCCTCCGGAGCACCGTCCGCACCGTCCTCGCGTCCCGGTTCCCGATGTGGCTGGCGTGGGGACCGTCGATGACGTTCTTCTGCAACGACGCCTACCGCGAGGTGACGCTCGGCGCCAAGTACCCCTGGGCCCTCGGCCGCCCGGCCGCCACCGTGTGGTCGGAGATCTGGGACGACATCGGACCGCGCATCGAGCAGGTCTTCCGCGAGGGCGTGTCGACCTGGGACGAGAAGCTGATGCTGGTCCTCGAGCGCAGCGGCTACCCGGAGGAGACCTACCACACCTTCTCCTACAGTCCCGTCGCCGACGACGACGGCGAGGTCGCGGCGATGCTCTGCGTGGTCAGCGAGGACACCGACGAGGTGATCGCCAACCGCCGGATCGCGACCCTCGCCGAGCTCGCGGGCCGGATCCGCGCCCAGGTCGGCGAGCAGGAGACGATCCGGGCCGCCGGCGAGGCGCTCGCGGCCGGGCGCAAGGACCTGCCGTTCCACCTCCTCTATCTCCACGACGGCAGCGGCGCCGCCCAGCGGGTGGGGATCGGCGGCCTGCCGCCGGAGCACCCCGCGGCCCCCGCCGTGGTGCCCGCCGACGGCGAGGGCGGGCTCTGGACCGCGGGCGCGCCCGACGTCGGCCCCACGGTCGTCGACCTCGACCCGGAGCGGTTCCCCGACCTGCCGACGGGCGCCTGGCCGGTGCCGCCGTCGCAGGCGGCGGTCGTGCCCGTCCCGGGCGCGCAGGGGGCGGCGTACGGGTTCCTGGTCGCGGGCCTCAACCCCTACCGTCCCTTCGACGCCGAGTACGCCGACTTCCTCACGCTCGTCGGCGGCCAGCTCGGCGCGGCGATCACGGACGCCCGCGCCTACGAGGCCGAGCGTCAGCGGGCGGAGAGCCTGGCGGCGCTCGACCGCGCGAAGAGCGACTTCTTCACCAACGTCAGCCACGAGTTCCGGACCCCGCTGACGCTCCTCCTCGGCCCCGCGGAGGACGCCCTCGCCGACTCCGGGGAGCCGCTGCCGCCCCGGCAGCGCGACCGGGTGGAGCTGGTGCAGCGCAACGGGCTGCGCCTGCTCAAGCTGGTCAACACGCTCCTCGACTTCTCGCGGCTCGAGTCGGGCCGGATGGAGGGGACGTTCGAGCCGGTCGACCTCGCGGCGTACACGCGCCAGCTGGCCGGGATGTTCTCCGGCGCTGCCGAGCGGCTCGGGCTCACCCTCGTCGTCGACTGCCCGCCCCTCGACGAGGAGGTCCACGTCGACCGCGACCTGTGGGGCAAGGTCGTGCTCAACCTGCTGTCCAACGCACTCAAGTTCACCCACGAGGGCTCGATCACCGTCCGGCTCGGGCTCGACGGCCCGGACGCGGTGCTCACCGTGCGCGACACCGGCGTCGGGATCCCCCGTCGAGGAGCAGTCGCGGCTGTTCGAGCGGTTCCACCGGATCCGCGAGGTCCGCGGCCGCAGCTACGAGGGGTCCGGGATCGGCCTGGCCCTCGTCGGCGAGGCGGTCGAGATCCACGGTGGCCGCACCGAGGTGGTGAGCGCGCCGGGCGAGGGCAGCGCGTTCTCCGTGCGGGTGCCGCTCGGCACCGACCACCTCGACCCCGAGCGCGTGGTGGGCGGCACCGGAGGAGCGGTCTCCGACCGGGTGATCGAGGGGTTCTTGACCGAGGCGGCGCAGTACGTCGACGTCGACCGCGCCACTCCCGCCGCCGGCGCCGCGGGAGACCGGCTGCAGGGTCCTCGTCGCCGACGACAACGCCGACATCCGGCAGTACGTCGCGCAGGTCCTCGCCCCCCACTACGACGTCGTGACGGCGGTCGACGGCCGGGCCGCGCTCGAGGCCGCCCGGGCGCAGACCCCGGACCTGGTGCTGACCGACGTGATGATGCCCGAGCTCGACGGGTTCGGGCTGCTCGCGGCCCTGCGGGCCGACCCGGCGACCGTCGGGGTGCCGGTCGTGATGCTGTCGGCGCGCGGCGGCGACGACGCGACCGCCGAGGGGCTCGAGGCGGGCGCCGACGACTACCTCATCAAGCCGTTCGCCGCCCGCGAGCTCCTGGCGCGCGTGCGCGCCAGCCTCGAGCTCGACCGCACCCGCCGCACCCGTCAGGAGCTGGAGCGCAACCAGCGGCTCCTCGACGAGGCGGAGCGGCTGGCCAACATGGGCAGCTGGTCGGTCGAGCTCGACTCCGGCCGGGTGCAGGTCTCCAGCGAGCTGCTGCGGCTGCTGGGCCGCTCCGCCGAGGAGGTCGAGGCGGCCGGCCACCCCGGGCTCCTCGCCGACCTGGTCCGCCCCGACGACCGGCCGTTCGTGCGCGCGGTGCTGGGCGAGGCACGGCTGGGCGACGAGATCGCGTTCGAGGTGCCGGTCCACCGTCCCGACGGCTCGGAGTTCTTCGCCCACGTGCGCGGCGAGGTCACCACGGTCCACGACGTGGGGCCGGTGCTGCGCTGCTCGCTGCAGGGACGTGACGGAGCGGCGCCGTGCGGCGGAGTCGGTCCTCGTCGCCCACGCGGCGGCGGAGGTGGCGGCCCGCGAGCGGCAGATCGCCGACGAGCTGCAGGCGAGCCTGCTGCCCGAGCGCTCCTACAACCTCAAGCACCTCGAGGTGGCGACGTTCTACCGCGCCGGCGCCGAGGGCAGCCGCGTCGGTGGCGACTGGTACGACGTCATCGAGCTCGACGACGGGCGGTCCGGCCTCGTCATCGGCGACGTGATGGGCCACGGCGTCCGCTCGGCCGCGGTGATGGGCCAGCTCCGGGCCGCCGTCCGCGCCTACGCCCGGCTCGGGCTGCCCCCGCTGCCGCTGATGGAGTCGCTCGACGCCCTGGTCTGGGACCTGTTCCCCGAGGAGATCGTCACCTGCGTCTACGCGCTGTTCGACCCCGACACGATGACGGCCAACGTCGTCAACGCCGGTCACGTGCCCCCGATCCTGCTCGGAGCCGACGGCGTCGCGACCCGGCTGCGGGCGGAGCCGCACCCGCCCCTGGGGGTCGGTCGCAAGTTCACCGCCGACACCGAGCTGCAGCTCCGACCCGGCGACGGCCTGCTGCTCTACACCGACGGGCTCGTCGAGCGGCGCGGCCAGGACCTCGAGACGGGCATCGGGGCGCTGGTCGACCTCGCGTCGCGTCCCGGGGTGCCCCTCACCGACCTGCCGGACGCGCTGGTCCGGGGGCTGCTGACCGAGGCCCCGGCCGACGACGTGGCGCTGCTGGCCGCACGGATCCCGCCCGAGGTCGACGACGAGTGAGCGGGCTCAGCGCTCGCGGTAGGGCAGCCCGCAGACGTTGAGCACCTGGTGGGCCAGGGTCCCCGGCTCGACGACCAGGTCGATCACGGCGCCGTTGGTCTCCGCGTCGCGCATCGCGACCGCCAGCACGCCGATCCCGAGACTCGGGAGGAAGTCGACGCGGGCGAGGTCGACGGTCAGGTTCTCCTGGTAGTCGTCGGAGTACTTCGCGAGGTTCTCGCGGAGCACGACGCCGGAGAGCTCGTCCACGGACCCGCTGACGAACAGGGTCCTGGACTCCTCGTCGAACGAGCAGGCGAGCGGTTTGAGGTCCACGGAAGGATCCTAAGCCCCCGGTCCTCTCGGCCGGTCAGGGCACCCGGCTCCCCCGGGCCGCGGTGTAGAGCTCGTACCACTCGACCCGGCTCATCGACGCCGCCACCTTCTCCGCCTCGGCGCACGACCGGATCCGGGACGGGTCGGTCGTGCCGACCACCGGGGCGATCCGCGCCGGGTGCCGCATCAGCCACCCGAGCACGACCGCCTCCCGCGGCACCGCGCGCTCCCCCGGCCATCCGCTCGACGAGCGCCGCCGTCGCCTCCGCAGCGGCGTCGCCCTCGAGGGCGGGCCCGCCGCTGTAGCGGCCGCCGGCGAGCGCGCCCCACGCCTGCAGCTCGATGCCGTGCCGTCGGCAGTGCTCCAGCGTCCCGTGCGGGAAGTCGACCATCACCGCCTCCGGGTGGTTGACCAGCACCGCGGAGTCGACGAAGCCGTGCCGGGCGAGACTCATCTCGAGCTGGTCGGCGACCAGCGGCGTCGGGAGCGCCTCCTGGAGCGCGGCGAGCTGCGCGGCGGACATGTTCGAGGCGCCGACGCCGCCGACCAGGCCCTCCTCCTGCAGGCCGGCGACGGCCGCCGCCACCTCGGCCGGCTCCAGCAGCGGGTCGGGCCGGTGCAGGAGCAGCACGTCGAGCCGGTCGGTGCCGAGCCGGTCGAGGCTGCCGAGGACGCCCTCCCGGATCGCGCGGGCCCCGAGGTCGTAGTGGCCGACGACGCCCTGCTCGGGCAGCCGGATGCCGACCTTGCTCTGGACGACGATCCGCTCCCGCAGCCCCGGGGAGCGGCGCAGCACCTCGCCGAACACCGACTCCGCGCCGCCGCGGCCGTAGATGTCGGCGTGGTCGAAGCGGGTGATGCCGGCCTCGAGGGCCGCCTCGACCGCGGCCTCGGCCTGCGGCACCGACGCCAGGCCCATGCAGCCGTAGATGACGCGGGAGGCCGCGGCTTCGCTCATGCGGGAAGCCTAGGGTCCGGGCGGCGGGGCGTCACCGCTTGAGCGGGATCCGGAGGCGCCAGCCCACCTCGATGTGGTCGGGGTCGGTGATCCGGGGGTTGGCGGCGACCACCTGCGGCACGGTGAACCGGCCGAAGTCGCGCAGCTTGCGGACGATGCCGCTGAGGGTGTCGCCCGGCTCGACCCGGTAGAGCAGCCAGCCGGCGAGGTCGGGGAAGACGATCACCTCGACCCGCCGGGTGTCGAAGCCGGGGCTGGGGCCCTCGTCGGGCAGGCCGGGGTTGTCGCCGAAGACCTCCAGCAGGCACCGGGTGCCGGCCCTCGGCGACCGGTCCAGTTCGAGAGTGGTGGCGAACTCGCCGACACCGACGCCGCCGCCCGACGACTGCGCCGACCCGGTCGCGAGCACCCGGCCCCGCGGGTCGAGCAGCCGCATCCCGATCGTCCCCTCGAAGCCGGCGCCGACGCCGGCAACCCGGAACCGGCGACCGACCAGGTCGTTCTTCGCGGGCTGCCGGACCCGGACGTCTGTGACGAGTCCCATCGCGGCCTCAGACGCCGATCCGGTGCCACGGGCCCCAGATCGCGAACGTCATCCCGGCGCTCGCCTGGATGTTCACGAACAGGGTGTGGCCGTCGGGGCTGAACGTCGACCCGGCGAACTCGTCGTTGGACCGGTCGGCGCCGCTGGCGCTGCGCAGCCGGTTGAGGGCGATGTCCCACAGCCGCCCGCTCGGCGAGAGCCCGCGCACGAAGTTGTCGTCGACGTTGTCCTCGCAGACCACCAGCGTGCCCCGGGGCGAGGTGGTGATGTTGTCGGGCAGGTCGAGCTCGAGCGGGCCGCTGGACTGGAACACGCACCGCAGCCGGCGGGCCCGGGTGTCGTAGGCCCAGACCTGCCCCGAGCCGTTGCCGTAGCCGGCCGGGTCGTGGTTGCCGGCCTCCGGAGCGCCGCCGCCCTGGGTGGAGGTGAAGTAGACGACGCCGTCGTCGTAGACCTGGCCCTCGAGCCGGGAGAAGTACGCCGCGCCCTGCGCCCAGCCCTGGCTGCTCGCGTGCACCAGTGCGGTGTCGTTGGGCGTCGGCGCGTCCGCCCCGGGCTGGTAGTCGTACTCGACGTCCGGCTCGTCGATGTCGACCCACTCGACGTCGTACGTCGCCCCGGTGGGCTGCGCGCCCTCGAGGTGGGCGTTGTCGACGCCCTTGACCTTCAGCATCTGCAGCCGGCCGCCGTCCTTCAACCGGCCGACCTTCATCGGGTGCACCGGCGGGCGGTAGCGGTAGAACCCGGAGGCGAACGCGAAGTTGTCCTCGGTGAGGTAGAGGTGCCCGTGCCGGGGGTCGAACGACACCGCCTCGTGGGCGAACCGGCCGGCGGAGCGCACCGGGCGCCCGCTCGCCTGCCCCGCGCCCTGCCGGCAGTCCACCGGCACCTCGAAGACGTAGCCGTGCGGCTTGGTCAGCGGCACGTTCGACGCGCCGGTGAAGTCGGGGCCGACGTCCGGGCCGTTGACGGTCTCCTCGCAGGTCACCCAGGCGCCCCACGGCATCCGGCCGCCCGAGCAGTTCATCATCGTGCCGTTGAGGCTGGTGAACGCGCGCACCACCTTGCCGTGCCGGGTCACCTGGACGGTGGTCGTGCCGCCGCCGGCCATCGGGTCGTAGGGCCGGCGCGGGCCGAACGCGGGCGTCGGGTTGTTGACCTCGTGGTTGCGGACGAGGACCACGGTGCCGCGCGGCCCGCGGAACGCCCCCATGCCGTCGTGGCGGCCCGGCAGCCGGGTGCCGTCGTGCAGCACCACGGGCGACTCCGTGTCGTGGAAGGAGCGGTAGGAGAACCCGCGCGGCAGGTGCAGCCGCACCTTGCCGTCGCGCTTGTCGCGCACCGGCACCAGGGCGGCCGCCCGCGGCCTGGCGTGGGCCGGCGCCCCGGGGGCGACCAGGCCGGCGAACGGGCCGGCGGCGGAGAGGGCGGCGGCCGACTTGACCAGGGTCCTGCGATCGAGCGACATGGCTGCTCCCCTCGACGTCACCGATCCGACCACCTCAGCACGCAGGCGGGCCGACGGCAACGATCGCCGGGGAACCACCTCGGATCTGACCACGTTGGACCCAGCAAGCCCCCGACCACGAGGAGAGCCGGATGCGTTGCCCGATCGACGAGACGACCCTGGTGATGAGCGAGCGCAACGGGATCGAGATCGACTACTGCCCCCAGTGCCGCGGCGTCTGGCTCGACCGCGGCGAGCTGGACAAGATCATCGAGCGCTCGCTGTCGGTGCCGCCCGGTCCGGCCGCACCGCAGCAGCAGCGCCACGACCGGTACGACGACCGGTCGTCGTACTCCAGCAGGGGCACTACAAGCGCAAGCGCAAGGAGAGCTGGCTCAGCGAGCTCTTCGACTGACGTGACCGGCTCGGGCGACACGACCCGGAGCGCGTCGGGCCGCGGCGAGCTGGTGCTGCGCCGCCGGGACGACGGCCACCTCGAGCTCCGCGCCAACGGGGTGTTCGTGATGGACACCCTTGAGCACACCTCCGAGCGCGCGCTGGCGACCCGGGCCCTCGCCGCGTGCGCCGACGGCCCGCTGCACGTCCTCGTCGGCGGGCTGGGCCTCGGGTTCACGCTCGGCGCGGTGCTCGACGACCCGCGGGTCGCGCGGTGCACGGTCGTCGAGCTGGAGCCCGCGCTCGTGGAGTGGCTGCGCGACGGCACGGTGCCGCACGGGCCGCCGCTGCTCGCCGACCCGCGGGTCGAGGTCGTCGTCGACGACGTCGGCCAGGCCCTGCGGCGCGCGGCGGCGGCGTACGACGTCGTGCTGCTCGACGTCGACAACGGCCCGGACCACCTGGTGCACGACACCAACGCCGCCCTCTACGACCGCACCGGTCTCGCGGCCGCGCGGGGACGCGCTCGCACCGGGCGGGCTGCTCGCGGTCTGGTCGGCCGCGCCCTCCCCCGCGCTCGCGGCGACGCTGGCCGAGGTCGTCGGCGAGGTGGCCGCCGAGGCGCTGCCCGTGCCCGGGCACGGGCGGGTCGGGACCTACCACCTCTACCTCGCCCGCCGGCGATAGCGAGGGGCGGAGCGGGCGCTCGTGGGTACTGTCGGCTCCATGAGCGAACCGACGGACTTCCGCGTCGAGCACGACTCCATGGGCGAGGTGCGGGTGCCGGCCGCGGCCCTGTGGAAGGCACAGACCCAGCGCGCGGTCGAGAACTTCCCCATCAGCGGCACCCCGATCGAGCCGGCGCTGGTCCACGCCCTGGGCGAGGTGAAGGCCGCCGCGGCGGCCGCCAACGCCCGGCTCGGCGTGCTCGAAGAGGCGAAGGCCGACGCGATCGTCGCCGCCGCGCGCGAGGTCGCCGGCGGCGAGCACGACGAGCACTTCCCGATCGACGTGTTCCAGACCGGCTCCGGCACCAGCTCCAACATGAACGCCAACGAGGTGATCGCCTCCCTGTGCGAGCGGGCCGGGGTGACGGTGCACCCCAACGACCACGTCAACGCCAGCCAGTCGAGCAACGACACCTTCCCCACCGCGATCCACGTCGCTGCGACGCTCGCCGTCACCCGCGACCTGCTGCCCGCGCTCGACGTGCTGGCCGGGTCGCTGGAGGCGAAGGCCGAGGAGTTCGCCGGGCTGGTGAAGTCGGGGCGCACGCACCTGATGGACGCCACCCCGGTGACGTTGGGCCAGGAGCTGGGCGGGTACGCCGCCACCGTCCGCTACGGCGCCGAGCGGCTCGCCGTGGTGCTGCCGCGGGTGCGGGAGCTGCCCCTCGGCGGCACCGCTGTCGGCACCGGCATCAACACCCCCGCCGGGTTCGCCGCGGCGGCCATCGAGGCGCTGGCGGACGCCACCGGCGAGGAGTTCACCGAGGCGCGCAACCACTTCGAGGCGCAGGGCGCCCGCGACTCCCTCGTCGAGCTCAGCGGCGTGCTCCGCACGATCGCCGTCGGGCTCACCAAGATCTGCAACGACCTGCGGTGGATGGGGTCGGGACCCACGACCGGGCTCGCCGAGATCCACCTGCCCGACCTCCAGCCGGGCTCGTCGATCATGCCCGGCAAGGTCAACCCGGTGCTGCCCGAGGCGACGCTCATGGTGTGCATGCAGGTCGTCGGCAACGACGCCGCCGTCACCGCGGCCGGCGCCAGCGGCAGCTTCGAGCTCAACGTCGCCATGCCGGTGATGGCCCGCAACGTGCTCGAGTCGGTGCGGCTGCTCGCCAACGCGATGCGCACGCTCGCCGCCCGGTGCGTCGACGGGATCACCGCCGACGCCGAGCGGATGCGCCGCTACGCCGAGTCCTCGCCGTCGGTCGTCACGCCGCTCAACAAGCACATCGGCTACGAGGAGGCCGCGAAGGTCGCCAAGGCCGCGCTGAAGGAGGGCCGCACGATCCGCGAGCAGGTGCTCGAGATGGGCTACGTCGACCGCGGCGACCTCACGCTCGAGCAGCTCGACGCCGCGCTCGACGTGGAGCGGATGACCCGGCCCTAGGCCTCATCTTCGGCCCGGTGTGTGGGGTGGCTCAGTACCAGCCGTGCGACTCGCTGTGGCCCCACGCGGAGCACGGGCTGCCGTAGCGGTCGCGGATGTAGCCGAGGCCCCAGGTGATCTGGGTGACCGGGTTGGTGGCCCAGTCGGCACCGGCCGACGCCATCTTGGACCCGGGGAGCGACTGCGGGATGCCGTAGGCCGACGACGTCGGGTTGTCGGCGTACGGGTTCCAGTTGGACTCGCGCGTCCACAGCGAGTCGAGGCAGCCGAACTGGTCCTGGCCGAAGCCGAAGTCGCCCATCAGCGCGCGGGCGATGTCGCGGGGGTCGGAGTCGGAGAGCTGCTCGGCCTCCGTGATCGCCGCCGTCTCGCTCTGCACCAGGCCCGCCTGCTTGGCCGGGTCTGCCTCGCCGCGACGGTCGGAGCGCGACACCACCGGCGCACGGTCACCGGAGTCGACGGCCGCCTCGGCGCCCGAGCCGGAGCCCGTGAGGCCTGCCAGGTTGCCCGCGGCCGCCGGGGCCTCGCCGCCCCGGTCGCCCAGCCACGCCGCCGCCGACGGTGATCCCGGTGACGGTGAGCGCGACGCCCGACAGGACCACCGTGTTGCGGAGCGCCTTCTTGGGCGTCTCCTTCAGGTGGGCGTGGCGGGGGTGCCGCGGTGCTTCGGTGTGTAGTTCGCGTGCTTCGACAAAGCTCGATCCCGTGGGGTCGACGACGTGTGCAGGTCGCCCGTGCGGGCGGCCGGTCGTCGTTGACCGGGCCCAGGCAACCCACGACACCCTGCCCGACCGACCTGCCCCGTGCAAACCGAACCGCACCGGAAAGTGGTTGAAATGTGGGTCAGTTTGGTCCCGCCAGTCACAACAGTCACGCGGGTCACAGCGCTCACACGGGGTGTCCAAGGTCATGCGGCATGCCGCGTCATGCCGCAGGTGCCGCGGGACGTCGCGCGGGGCCGGGCGCGGACGTCATACGAATCGTGGGCGATCGCCCTCGGCCCGTATGACGTCCGCGGCTGGCGCTGAGCTGGTCGGCGTCGGTCGGGGCCACTCGGCGTCCACAGGGCGCTGCGGCAGGAGGGGCTCTCCACAGCCGGCCGACCGCCGTGCCCGCTCGTGGCCCCCGCGGCCGCAGCATGCCGGCATGACCACACCGCCCCGCCTCGCCCGGGCGCTCGTCGGCACCGGCTCCGACGAGCGCTCCCGCCGGTTGGCCGAGCTCGCCGCCGAGCAGGCCGGCGTCGTCTCCCGTCGTCAGCTCAAGGAGCTGGGCGTCACCCGGTGGGAGATCCGGGCCCACCTCCGCGCGGAGCGGTGGCGGCGGCTCGGGGACCAGGCGGTCGCCGTCCACTCCGGGCCGGTGACCGACGAGGGGGCACCGCTGGGCGGCGGTGTTCCAGGGCGGGCCGCGCGCCCAGCTCGACGGGTCGGCGTCGCTGCTCGCCTCGGGGCTCGAGCGCTTCGACGCCGACCGGATCCGCGTGTCGGTGCCGCGCGGGGCCCGGGTGCGCCGCAACCGCCGCTACGACATCCGCCAGACCCGCCGCTGGTGCGCCGACGACCTCTGCCCGACCGGCATCCCGCGCACCCGCCCCGCCGTCGCCGCGGTCCGCGGCGCGCTCTGGGCGCGCAGCGACAAGCAGGCGGCGTACCTCCTCACCGCCACCGTGCAGCAAGGCCTGGCGACGCCGGAGCAGATCGGCGAGCAGCTGCTGCGGATCAAGCGCGACAAGCGCCGGCTGCTGCTGCACGCCCTCCTCAACGACCTGCTCGACGGCGCCCGCTCGCTCGGCGAGCTCCACCTCGTCCGCGAGCTGCGCAAGCGCGGGCTGCCCCCGCCGGCTCGGCAGGTGCTGCGCCGCGACCGGCGCGGCCGCTACTACCTCGACCTCTGCTGGCCCGACCTCGGCGTCGTCGTCGAGATCGACGGCATCCACCACGCCTGGGTCGAGAACGTCATCGGCGACGCCCTGCGCCAGAACGCGCTCGCGATCACCGGCGACACCGTGCTCCGCCTGCCGCTGCTCGGCCTGCGCCTGCAGCCCGACGACTTCTTCGGGCAGATCGCCGACGCGCTGGCCGCGGCCGCCGCCCGCCGAGCCGCGTGACCCACTGGGGGACGTCATACGGATCGTGGGCGATCACCCTCACTTCGTATGACGTCCCCCGCCGCGCCCGGCCCGCGCCCCGCCGCGTTGCGTGAGGCCGGGGACGTCATCCGGATCGTGGGCGATCACCCTCACTTCGTATGACGTCCCCCGCCGCGCCCGGCCCGCGCCGCCCACCCCCCTCACACCACGACGTTCTCCAGCATCTCCGTCACCAGCGCGGCGATCGGCGACCGCTCGGAGCGGGTGAGGGTGACGTGGGCGAAGAGCGGGTGGCCCTTGAGCTTGTCGACGACCGCGACGACGCCGTCGTGGCGGCCGACGCGGAGGTTGTCGCGCTGGGCGACGTCGTGGGTGAGCACGACCTTGGAGTTGGCGCCGATCCGGGAGAGCACGGTGAGCAGCACGTTGCGCTCCAGCGACTGGGCCTCGTCGACGATCACGAAGGAGTCGTGGAGCGAGCGGCCGCGGATGTGGGTGAGCGGCAGCACCTCGAGCATCCCGCGGTCGAGGACCTCCTCGATCACGGCGGTGGAGGTGAGGGCTCCGAGGGTGTCGAACACCGCCTGCGCCCAGGGCGACATCTTCTCCGACTCCGAGCCGGGGGAGGTAGCCGAGCTCCTGGCCCCCGACGGCGAAGAGCGGGCGGAACACGACGACCTTCTTGTGCTGGCGCCGCTCCATCACCGCCTCCAGCCCGGCACACAGGGCGAGCGCGGACTTGCCGGTGCCGGCGCGGCCGCCGAGCGACACGATGCCGACCTCGGGGTCGAGCAGCATCTCGAGCGCGATCCGCTGCTCGGCGCTGCGGCCGTGGATCCCGAAGGCCTCCCGGTCGCCGCGCACGAGGTGCACCTGCTTGTCGGGCCCGACCCGGCCGAGCGCGGTGCCGCGGTCGGAGAGGAGCACCAGCCCGTGGTGGCAGGGCAGGTCGCGGGCGGCCTCCAGGTCGACCGTGCCGTCGTCGTAGAGCTCGTCGAGGGCCTCGGCGGCGACGTCCAGCTCGGCCATGCCGGTGTAGCCGGCCGACGACGCGTCGCCGAACTGCTCCCCCGCGGTACTCCTCGGCGTCGATCCCGACCGCGGAGGCCTTGATCCGCAGCGGCAGGTCCTTGGAGACGAGGGTGACGTCGTGGCCCTCGTCGGCGAGGTTGCGCGCGACCGCGAGGATGCGGGTGTCGTTGTCGCCGAGCCGGAACCCCGACGGCAGCGAGCCCACGTCGGTGTGGTTGAGCTCCACCCGGAGCGTGCCGCCCTCCTCGCCCACGGGGACGGGCGTGTCGAGGCGGCCGTGGCTGATCCGCATCTCGTCGAGCATCCGCAGGGCGCTGCGCGCGAAGTAGCCGAGCTCGGGGTGGTGGCGCTTGCCCTCCAGCTCGCTGATCACCACCACGGGCAGCACCACCTGTGCTCGGCGAACCGCCGCAGCGCGCCGGGGTCGGCGAGCAGGACGCTGGTGTCGAGCACGTAGGTACGGCGGTCGGTCGCGGCGGCGTCCGGGACCTCGGCGCTGAGCGCGGCGCGGGACTCTGTGGTTGTCACGTGACACCTCACCGGACCGCGCGCGCACTCTGCGCCCGGTCCTATTCCTCGCAGACGGACCGGGAAGCGGATGCCCGAGCAGGCGCGTGAGCCCGAACGCCGGAGTGCCGGCGCCCTCCCACCCGGTCGGCACGCCAGGGACCGCCCTGGCTCCGCCACCGGATGATGTGGTCGTCGTTCACGAACGGGCCTCCCCGATCTGGCGGGCTTCCCCACCCGCCAGTGGTGCGAACGTACGCCGCGCACCCGGCCGCCCGCAGCGACACGCCGCGACGACCGCGTGAACGTCGGGTTGCCGATCGCCTACTCCTCCGCGACGACGGCGCCCGGACGGGCGCACACTGGGCGGGTGCACCCTGCGGAGATCTGGGACTTCGACGACCCCGCCGGCTCCGAGCACCGGTTCCGCCGGGCCGCCGCCGACCGGCGCGGCGCCGAGCGGGCGGTGCTGCTCACCCAGGCGGCCCGCGCGGCCGGCCTCCAGGAGCGGTACGACAACGCGCACGCGCTGCTCGACGAGGTGGCGGCGGCCGACGGCGCGGACGACCCGGAGGTCGCCGTCCGGCTGCTGCTCGAGCGCGGCCGGCTGCGGCGCTCGGCGGGCGATCCCGCCGCGGCCCGGCCGCTGTTCGAGGAGGCGGCGGTGGCCGCTGCCCGGGCGGGCCTCGAGGAGCTCCACGTCGACGCGCTGCACATGGTGGCGCTGGCGGCCGCGCCCGAGGAGCGGCGGGCGCTGACCGAGCGGGCGCTCGCCGTGGCGCGGGCCGCGTCCGACCCGCGGGCCCGCGACTGGGACGCCTCGCTGCTCAACAACCTCGCGATGACCTGGGCGGACGCCGGTGACTTCGCGGCGGCGCTCGCCGGGTTCGAGGAGGCCCTGGCCGCGCGCCGGCGGATCGGCGACCCGGGTGCCACCCGGGTCGCGCGGTGGATGGTGGCGTGGGCGTTGCGCAACCTCGGCCGGGCCGAGGAGGCGCGGGCGCGCTCCAGCGGGCGCTGAAGGCCGAGCTCGACGCCCTGGGCGAGGTCGACCCCTACGTCGACGAGGAGCTCGCGCTGCTCGGCGACGGCCCCGGTCAGACCCGGGTGTAGCGCAGGTCGGTGATCGACCGGCCCGCGGCGAGCCCCCTTGCGCTCGAACTTGGTGACCGGGCGGTCGGCCCAGCGCTCGACCACGCCACCGGACAGGCGTGGCTCGGCGTCGAGCACCTCGACCATCTGCTCGGCGTAGTCCGCCCAGTCGGTCGCGAGCCGCCAGCTGCCGCCGGGCCGCAGCCGCTCGGCGGCGAGCGCGGCGAAGCCCGGCGTCACCAGCCGGCGCTTGTGGTGGCGCTTCTTGTGCCACGGGTCGGGGAAGAACGTCCACAGCTCGGCGACCGACCCCGGGGCCAGCAGGTGCTCCAGCGACCACACGGCGTCGACGCCGCAGAGGCGCACGTTGTCGGCGCCGACCTCGGCCAGTCGCGCCAGGGTGGCGGCGACCCCGGGACGCCACACCTCGAGGGCGAGCACGTCGTACGTCGGCCGCTGCGCGGCGAGCGCGGCGGTCGCCTCCCGACGCCCGACCCGATCTCGACGACCAGCCCGTCGCGCTCGCCGGGTCCGCGGCCGAACCAGGTGTCGAAGGAGAAGCCGTCCTCGTCGACCGCCTCGTCGGGCACCACCCAGCGCTCGTGGTGGGCCTCCCCACGCCGCCGCCTGCTGCGGGGTGAACCGGCTGCCGCGGCGGGCGTAGGTCAGGACCTCCCGCACCCGGCGGCCGTCGGCGGTCATCTTGTGGTGGGGGCGGGCCGGGGGTGACCCGGTGCTCTGCGCCGTCGCTCACGCGGGGATCTCCCTGGGTGTCGTGGTGTGGCCGGACAGCACGACGGCCCCGGACCTGTCGGTCCGGGGCCGTCGTTGCGACTGGTCGGTCAGGTCACTTCGTGATCTTGGTGACCCGGCCGGCGCCGACGGTGCGGCCACCCTCACGGATGGCGAACCGCAGGCCCCTCGTCCATCGCGATGGGCTGGATGAGCTCGACCGACATCTCGGTGTTGTCACCCGGCATGACCATCTCGGTGCCCTCGGGCAGGGTCACGACACCCGTCACGTCCGTGGTCCGGAAGTAGAACTGCGGACGGTAGTTGTTGAAGAACGGCGTGTGACGGCCGCCCTCCTCCTTCGAGAGGATGTAGACCGAGGCCTCGAAGTTGGTGTGCGGGGTGGTGGTGCCCGGCTTCACGACGACCATGCCGCGCTCGACGTCCTCGCGCTTGGTGCCGCGGAGCAGCAGACCGACGTTCTCACCGGCCTGGCCCTCGTCGAGGAGCTTGCGGAACATCTCGACACCGGTGACGGTGGTCTTCTGGGAGCCCTCGCGGATGCCGACGATCTCGACCTCCTCGTTGACCTTGATGATGCCCCGCTCGATGCGGCCGGTGATGACCGTGCCGCGACCGGTGATCGTGAAGACGTCCTCGACCGGCATGAGGAACGGCTTGTCGGTGTCGCGCTCCGGGGTCGGGATCGCCTCGTCGACCGCGTTCATGAGCTCGAGGATCGAGTCGGCCCACTTGGCGTCGCCGTTGAGGGCCGGGAAGGCCGCCACGCGCACGACGGGGACGTCGTCGCCCGGGAACTCGTACTCGGAGAGGAGCTCGCGCACCTCCATCTCGACGAGCTCGATGAGCTCCTCGTCATCGACCATGTCGCACTTGTTGAGCGCGACCACCAGGGCCGGCACGCCGACCTGGCGGGCGAGCAGCACGTGCTCACGGGTCTGCGGCATCGGGCCGTCGGTGGCGGCGACCACGAGGATCGCGCCGTCCATCTGCGCGGCACCGGTGATCATGTTCTTGATGTAGTCCGCGTGACCGGGGCAGTCGACGTGGGCGTAGTGACGCGCCTCCGTCTGGTACTCGATGTGCGCGATCGAGATCGTGATGCCGCGCTGCCGCTCCTCGGGAGCCTTGTCGATCGCGTCGAACGGCGACTCCTCGTTGAGCTCGGGGTACTTGTCGTGCAGCACCTTCGAGATCGCCGCGGTCAGCGTCGTCTTGCCGTGGTCGATGTGACCGATGGTGCCGATGTTCACGTGCGGCTTGGTCCGCTCGAACTTCGCCTTAGCCACTGGGGGCTCCTCCTGGATGTGGTTTTCTTACCTGACTCGTACTCTGCTGGCCGAAGCCAAGGGGTGGTGCCGAGGGCTGCGACTACTCGCCGCGCGCCTTCTTGATGATCTCGTCGGCGATGTTCGTGGGAACCTCGGCGTACGAGTCGAACTCCATCGAGTACGACGCCTGACCGGAGGTCTTGGACCTCAGGTCGCCAACGTACCCGAACATCTCGGACAGCGGCACGAGGGCGCTGACGACGATGTCGCCGTGACGCTCCTCCTGCGCGCGGATCTGGCCGCGCCGGCTGTTGATGTCGCCGATCACCGTGCCGAGGAAGCTCTCGGGGGTGGTGACCTCGACGGCGAACATCGGCTCCAGCAGGACCGGCTTCGCCTGGCGAGCAGCCTCCTTGAAGGCCTGCAGGCCGGCGATCTTGAACGCCAGCTCGGAGGAGTCGACGTCGTGGTAGGCGCCGTCCTCGAGCGTGTACTTCACGTCGACCATCGGGTAACCGGCGAGGATGCCGAACTCCATGGCCTCCTGGCCACCCTGGTCGACCGAGGGGATGTACTCCTTCGGGACGCGACCACCGGTGACGTTGTTGGCGAACTCGTAGCCCGCACCGGTGCCGGTCTCGGGGTCGATGTTCGGCTCCAGGGAGACGACGACCTTCGCGAACTGGCCCGAGCCACCCGTCTGCTTCTTGTGGGTGTAGCTGTGGTTGGCCACCTTCTGGCGGATCGTCTCGCGGTAGGCGACCTGCGGCTTGCCGACGGTCGCCTCGACCTTGAACTCGCGCTTCATCCGGTCGACGAAGACCTCGAGGTGGAGCTCGCCCATGCCGGCGATGATGGTCTGGCCGGTCTCCTCGTCGGTCTTGACGACGAAGGTCGGGTCCTCCTCCGACAGCCGCTGGATCGCGACGCCGAGCTTCTCCTGGTCGCTCTTGGTCTTGGGCTCGATCGCGACCTCGATCACCGGGGCCGGGAACGTCATCGACTCGAGGACGACCGGGTTGGCCTGGTCGCACAGGGTGTGACCGGTGCGGGTGTCCTTGAGGCCCATGACGGCGACGATCTGGCCGGCGCCGACCGACGCGATCTCCTCACGCTTGTTGGCGTGCATCTGGTAGACCTTGCCGATCCGCTCCTTGCGACCGGTGACGGAGTTGAGCACCGTCGCGCCGGCCTCGAGCTTCCCGGAGTAGACGCGGACGTAGTAGAGCTTGCCGAGGTGCGGGTCGGAGGCGATCTTGAACGCCAGGCCGCTGAACGGCTCGCTGTCCGACGGCTTCCGGGTGACCTCGGTGTCGTCGTCCTCCGACTTGGTGCCGACGATCGCCTCGATGTCGAGCGGCGACGGGAGGAACTTGACGACCGCGTCGAGCAGCGGCTGCACGCCCTTGTTCTTGAACGCGGTGCCGCACAGGACCGGGTTGACCTTGTCGGCGAGGGTCGCGCGCCGGATCGCGGCGTCGATCTCCTCGACGGAGAGCTCCTCGCCCTCGAGGTACTTCTCCATGACGGCGTCGTCGGCGTCGGCGAGCGTCTCGAGCAGCTTCTCGCGGTACTCCGCCGCCTGCTCCTCGAGCTCGGCCGGGATCGCCTCGACCTCGTAGTCCTCGCCGATCGCGGTCTCGCCGCGCCACACCAGCGCCCGCATGCCGACCAGGTCGACGACGCCGATGAAGTCGGACTCGGCGCCGATCGGGAGCTGGAGGACCAGCGGGGTGGAGTTGAGGCGCTCGACCATCATGTCGACGCAGCGGAAGAAGTCGGCGCCGGTGCGGTCGAGCTTGTTGACGAAGCACATCCGCGGGACGGAGTACTTGTTGGCCTGCCGCCAGACCGTCATCGTCTGCGGCTCCACGCCGGCGACACCGTCGAACACCGCGACCGCGCCGTCGAGGACGCGCAGCGAGCGCTCGACCTCGACGGTGAAGTCGACGTGACCCGGGGTGTCGATGATGTTGATCTGGTGGTCCTTCCACCAGCAGGTCGTCGCGGCCGACGTGATCGTGATGCCGCGCTCCTGCTCCTGCTCCATCCAGTCCATCGTCGCCGAACCCTCGTGGGTGTCGCCGATCTTGTAGTTGATGCCGGTGTAGAACAGGATCCGCTCGGTGGTGGTGGTCTTGCCGGCGTCGATGTGCGCCATGATGCCGATGTTGCGGACCTTGTTGAGGTCCGTCGTGATGTCGACTGCCACGTGAGTCAGCGTTCCTTCGAAAGTCGGGGCGAGAGTCGGGGATGGACCGGTGTGCGGGCGGACCCGCCTCGGCTGCGTGCGGCCGGGGGCCGCACGCAGACCGGGATCACCAGCGGTAGTGGGCGAAGGCCTTGTTGGACTCGGCCATCTTGTGCGTGTCCTCGCGCTTCTTCACCGCGGCGCCGAGGCCGTTGGAGGCGTCGAGGATCTCGTTCATCAGCCGCTCGCTCATCGTCTTCTCGCGGCGGTCCTGGGCGTAGCCGACCAGCCAGCGCAGCGCGAGCGTGGTGCCGCGGGTGCCCTTGACCTCGATCGGGACCTGGTAGGTCGCGCCGCCGACGCGGCGGGACTTGACCTCGATCGCGGGGCGGACGTTGTCGAGCGCGCGCTTGAGCGTGATGACCGGGTCGGTGCCGGTCTTCTCGCGGGTGCCCTCGAGAGCGGAGTAGACGATGCGCTGCGCGACCTGCTTCTTGCCGTCCTGGAGGACCTTCGACACCAGCTGGGTCACCAGCTGCGAGCCGTAGACCGGGTCGACGTCGATCGGGCGCTTCGGAGCGGGACCCTTACGAGGCATCTCACTTCTCCTTCTTGGCGCCGTAGCGGCTACGGGCCTGCTTGCGGTTCTTCACGGCCTGGGTGTCGAGAGCGCCCCGGATGACCTTGTAGCGGACACCGGGGAGGTCCTTCACACGACCACCGCGGACGAGCACGATCGAGTGCTCCTGGAGGTTGTGGCCCTCACCCGGGATGTACGCCGTGACCTCGACGCCACTGCTCAGGCGCACACGGGCGACCTTCCGCAGGGCGGAGTTCGGCTTCTTCGGGGTGGTGGTGTAGACGCGGGTGCACACACCGCGTCGCTGGGGCGAACCCTTCAGGGCAGGCGTCTTGTTCTTCGACACCTTGTCCTGGCGGCCCTTGCGGACCAACTGCTGAATGGTGGGCACCTGATGGTTCCCTTTCGTCTCTGCTCTCAGTGCCGGCACCTTGCCGGGCACGGTGGTGTTGCTTGATGCTGTGCCTTGATCTGGATGCCCAGCAGTTGTGGTTGCCGGCTCCGCGAGACTCCGCGGGAACCCTGGCCGCATCGAGGGCATGCGTGACGTGCCCGGTGGCCCAGACACGGCTACCGAGATTACCGGCCGCAGGAACCAGACGCAAAATCACTGCGCAGCGGCGGCGAGCGACGCTCGCCGCCGCTGCGGTGCAGCCCGGGTCAGCCAGGGTCAGGTCAGCCAGTCGGTGATCGGGTCGATGGCGAAGTAGACGACGAACAGCGCCGAGACGACCCACATCAGCGGGTGCACCTGGGCGGCCTTGCCGCGGACGATCTTGAGGAACGTGTAGGAGACGAAGCCCGCGCCGATGCCGACCGAGATCGAGTACGTGAACGGCATCAGCACGATGGTGAGGAACGCCGGGATCGCGATCTCGACGTCGTCCCAGTCGACGGCGCGCACCTGCTGCATCATCAGGAAGCCGACGAGCACCAGCGCGGGCACGGCCGCCTCGGAGGGAATCATCCCCACGAACGGCGACAGGAAGATCGACAGCAGGAACAGGACGCCGGTCACGACGGAGGCCAGGCCGGTGCGCGCGCCCTCGCCGACGCCGGAGGCGGACTCGATGTAGGAGGTGTTGGACGAGACGCCGGCGGCGCCGCCGGCCGCCGCGGCGAGCGAGTCGACCACGAGGATCCGCTCGGTGTTGGGCGGCATGCCCTCCTCGTCGAGCAGCCCGGCCTCGGCGCCGATGGCGGTCATCGTGCCCATCGTGTCGAAGAAGTCGGCCAGGAGCAGGGAGAAGATCAGCAGCAGCACGGTGACGACGCCGGCGTTCTCCCACGAGCCGAGCAGGTTGAACTCGCCGAGGGTGCCGAAGCCGGGCAGCCACTCGGGGTCGTCGGGCCAGGCCGGCACCGTGAGCGCCCACGCGTGGTCGCCGACCGCCTCGATGACCAGGCTGACGACGGTCATGGCGAGGATCGAGATGAGGATCGCGCCGCGGACGTCGAGCGCCCACAGGGCGATCATCAGCAGCAGGCCCACGGCGAAGACGAGGACCGGCCAGCCGCTCAGGTTGCCGCCGGCGCCGAGCTGCACCGGGACGGTGGTGTTGGCGATGTCGGGCATCCGGGTCACGAACCCGGCGTCGACGAAGCCGATGAGCGCGATGAACAGGCCGATCCCGACCGAGATCGCGACCTTGAGCTGCTTCGGCACGGCCCGGAAGACGGCGGTGCGGAACCCGGTGAGCACCAGGACGAGGATCACGACGCCCTCGATCACGACCAGGCCCATCGCGTCGGCCCAGGTCATCTGGCTGGCGACGGAGAACGCGACGAAGGCGTTGAGGCCGAGCCCCGTGGCCAGCGCCATGGGGTAGTTGGCGAACACGCCCATCAGGATCGTGAGGACCCCCGCCACCAGCGCGGTGCCGGCGGCGATCGCCGCCAGGTTCGGCTCCGACCCGCCGCCGAGGTAGTTGCCCTCGACGTCGGTGACGAAGCCGAGGATGAGCGGGTTGAGCACGACGATGTAGGCCATCGTGAAGAACGTGACCACGCCGCCGCGCACCTCACGGCCGACGGTGCTGCCGCGCTCGCTGAGCTTGAAGAACCGGTCGAGTGTCGACGTACCGTCTGCCGTTGAGCTCATGGCGGCAGCATCCCAGAAGCAGAGGACCGTCCGAGGAGACCCCGTGCCGAATGCCGAGACACCCGCCGTGCTAGCGGCCCTGGTCGCCCGGGCCCGCGACCTCGTCGCCGGCGACGGGCAGCGGCGGGCGCTGGGGATCGCCGGCCCGCCGGGCGCCGGCAAGAGCACCCTCGCCCGCTCGCTGCTCGAGCACCTCGCGGCCGACCCGCCGGCGGGCCTGGGCCGCGACCGGGTCGCTGCCCTGCCGATGGACGGCTTCCACCTCGCCGACGTCCAGCTCGACCGGCTGGGCCTGCGCGACCGCAAGGGGGCGCCGGCGACGTTCGACGTCGACGGCTACGTCGCGACGCTGGAGCGGGTGCTGCGCACGACCGACCGCCCGGTGTACGCGCCGGGCTTCGAGCGCGACCTCGAGCAGCCGCTCGCGGCGGCGACCGTCGTCGCTCCGGCGGCCCGGCTGGTGGTCACCGAGGGCAACTACCTCCTGCTCGCCGACGGCGGGGTGGGAGCGGGTGCGCCCGCTCCTCGCCGAGGTCTGGTACGCCGACCTCGACCCGGTCGTCCGCCGGGAGCGCCTGGTCGCGCGCCACGTGCGGTTCGGCAAGTCACCCGGCGCCGCGCGCGACTGGGTGGACCGCAGCGACCTTGCGAACGCCGAGCTCGTCGAGGCGACGCGCGACGCCGCGGACCTCGTCGTGGACGTCGGCGCCCTCGGCTGACGCGGGCGGCTCCCCGCCGCTCGCCGAGGGACGCAGCAGCAGCGCCAGCCCGACGCCGACCAGCACCAGCGCGCCGCCGACGATCAGCGTCCAGCGGGCGCCGTAGGTCTCCCCGACCCAGCCGATCACCGGCGCCCCGACCGGGGTGCCGCCCATGACGATCGTCATGTAGATCGCCATCACCCGGCCCCGGAACTCCGGGTCGGCCTCGATCTGGAGGGTGGCGTTGGCCGAGTTGAGCAGCGTGATCGTCGCCAGCCCGATCAGCGGCGAGAACAGGACGAACGCGAGGTAGCTCGGCAGCGTGCCCGCGACGATCTCGGCCACGCCGAACGCGATCGCCGCGCCGAACAGCAGCCGCAGCCGCACCCGGGTCCGGCTGGCGGCCATCAGGGCTCCGGAGAGCGACCCGACGGCGAGCGCGGAGCCGAGGATGCCGAACTCGCCGGCGCCCTTGCCGAAGACCTCGGTCGCCATCAGCGCCGACGTCATCTGGAAGTTCATGCCGAACGTGCCCGCGAAGAACACCAGCACCAGGATCATCAGCATCTTCGGCTGGCCGCGGAGGTAGCGCACGCCCTCCAGCAGCATGCCGGGCCGGCGCCCGACCGGCTTCGGCGAGCGCAGGGCGGAGGTGTCCATCCGCTGCAGCTGCCAGATGACCGCGAGGTAGGACACGGCGTTGACGAGGATCACCCAGCCGGTCGCCTCCATCCCGCCGCCGAGGAGACCGATCAGGAGGCCGGCGAGGCCGGGCCCGACGATCCGGGCGGTGTTGAACGCCGCGGAGTTGAGGCCGACCGCGTTGGTGACGTCGTCGGGACCCACCATCTCCGACACGAACGCCTGCCGGGCGGGGGCGTCGAACGCGGCGCCGATGCCGAACGCGAACGCGATCGTGTAGACGTGCCAGGTCTCGGCGACGCCGAGCGCGGCGATCACGCCGAGCAGCAGCGAGGCGAGCGCCATCGTCGCCTGGGTCACCTGGAGCAGGCGGCGCTTGGGGAACCGGTCGGCGATGACGCCGGCGTACGGCGACAGGAGCAGGATCGGCAGGAACTGGAGCCCGGTGGTGATGCCGAGGGCGGCACCGCCGTTGCCCGGGATGGTCAGCACCAGCCAGTCCTGGGCGACGCGCTGCATCCAGGTGCCGACGTTGGACACGATGCTGCCGACGAAGTACAGCCGGTAGTTGCGGTGGGACAGGGAGCGGAACGTGGGGCTCGTGGGGGTATCTCTCCCTCAGCGGATCATGACGGCGGTCGGCCGTCGGTCTGGATCAGTCGGTCAGTCGGTCGGACTGGACCTGGTGGTCGATCGGGTGGATCGGGTGGATCTGCCGGATGGTCAGTCCGACTGGGCCAGCCGCTGCAGCAGCGGCGCCGCCCGGCGGAGCAGGTCGCGCTCCTCGCGGCTGAGCCCGGTGAGCTGGCGGGCGAGCCAGCCGTCGCGGCGCGCCCGGTCGGCGAGGACCAGCTCGCGGCCCGCGTCGGTGATCGACACGACGACCTGCCGGCCGTCGTCGGGGTTGGCCCGCCGCTCGGCGTAGCCGCCCTCGACCAGGCCGCCCACCGTGCGGGTCATGCTCGGCGGCTGCACCCGCTCGTGCGCGGCGAGCTCGCCGACGGTGAGGTCGCCGCGCCGGAGGAGCGCCCCGAGCACGGCCATCGCCCCGAGACCCAGCGGGTTGTCGGGGTGCCGCTCGTAGGCCAGCCGGCGACGCAGGCGCATCACCGCGAGCCGGAGCTCGCTGGCGAGCCCCGTGTCGCTGCGCGTTGCGGTCCTCGTCGAAGCCATGTCGTTAGCATAACTCATTAGCAATGCGAAATAATCCGCGCGGTCGGTGCCCGCCGCTCCGACCGCCCGCCGGCGACTACGATCGACCGTGTGGAGCTTCGCGACGAGCAGCCGGACCGGCACGAGATCGGCAACCGCACCTACCTGATCGCGCCGGTCGAGCCGCTCGACGTCGACGGCGTGCGCACGGTGCAGGTCGGCACCGGGCTCTTCCTGCTCGCGTTCGTCGGGCTGCTGCCCTTCTACGGCCGGCTGCGGGAGGACGACCACACCTGGCTGCTCTGGATGTGCCTGGCCGGGGTCGGCCTGGGCCTGCTCGGCGTCGAGTACTGCAAGCGCCGGCGGCGGGTCCGCGCCGAGCGCGCCGGCGACGATGCCTGAGGCGCCGCTCTCCCGCTGGCAGCGGGGCGGGGAGCGCAACCTCGGCTACGGCGAGCACTTCGCCCGGCTCGTCGCGGCCGGCGAGGACGTCGACGGCGAGGCCCGGCTCGCCGACACGCTGCTCCCCCGCCACGGCCGGGTCCTCGACGCGGGGTCCGGGATGGGCCGGGTGGCGGCCGCCCTCCTCCGGCGCGGGCACCGGGTGGTGGCCACCGAGCCCGACCCGCGCCTTCGCGAGCAGTCGCAGCGCACGTACCCCGACCTGGCGGTGCTCCCCCACGACGTCCTCGGCCTGACCGACGACGCCCTCGCCGCGGCCGGCGCCCCGGACGCCTTCGACCTCGTCGTCTGCGTGGGCAACGTCATCGTCTTCGTCGCCGAGGGCACCGAGGTCGCGGTGCTGCGCCGGCTCGGCGAGCTGCTCGCCCCCGGCGGCCGGCTGCTCGTCGGCTTCCACCTGCAGGACGGCCCCGAGACCGCTCGCCGGCTCCCGCCCGACGTGTTCGCCGCCGAGGCCGCCGAGGCCGGGCTGCGGGTCGACCACCGCTTCGGCGGCTACGACCTCCGCCCGGTCGACGACCGGTACGCCGTGTGGCTGCTGTCAGCGGCCACCGGCTGAGCGTCCGCTCAGAACGTGTCCAGGTCGCCTGCGGAGACGGTGTCGACGACCGGCGGGGGCGGGCGGCGGGGAGGTGTGGCGCTTGGTGAGCCGGACCTCGGAGTGGGCGCCGCAGCCGTGGTCGAAGGAGACCACCCGGCCGTCGTCGTTGGCGTCGCCGTTGGCGCAGACCCCGAACAGCAGGCCGAGCGGGCCGGAGATGCGCACCAGGAAGCCGCAGGAGCTGCAGGCCTCGGGCGCCGACCGGGCGAGCGCGGAGTCGGGCCCGCCGTCGCCGTCGTACCACCGCTGCGCCGCGGCGTCGCGGCCCTCGGGCGAGAGCGTGCGCACCCGGCCGAGGCCGAGGTCCTTGGCGACCTGGCGCACCTGGGCCTTCGCGGCGCTGTCGAGCTGGACGTCGACCCCGGCCTCGACCGGGTCGTCGCCGAAGGAGTAGGTGGGCACCAGCCGCGGGTCGTCGTCGGCGACGGGCAGCAGGTCGCCCGGGGACAGGTCGCCCGGCTTGATCCGCTCGCGGTAGGGCACCCAGGCGGGCGCGACGATCGCGTCGGGGCCGGGCAGCAGCGCCACCTCGACGACGGTGACCTTCTTCTGCCGCGTGGCGCGGGTGAGCGTGACGGCCCACTGCCACCCGACGTAGCCCTTGCGGTGGCAGGCGAACAGGTGGGTGACGACCCGTGCCGCCTCCACCCGCCGGCCGAGGTGGTCGCCGACGTCCTCGGCGGGCACCTCCTCGAGCAGGGCGGCCCGCGCCTGGTCGACGGCTGCTGCCGTGACGGCGTCGTTCACCTTGCGCTCCTGCGTCCTCACGGCGGCTAGCATCCCCCATCCGGGAGGCTCACGTCACCTCGGGGTCGGCGTGTTCCGCCCCGGGTCCGCTCGGGACGAGCAGGCAAGATAGGCACGTGAGCACCGAGCGTCCCGACCCCCGCTCGCCCGGCGGCGTGGGTGCGCCGCCGTCCGCGGACCACGGGCCGGGGGCCGGCACCTCCGTGCCGCCCGACGGCGGCACCGGCCGGTCGGTCGGCCAGAGCGTCGGCACCGGCGCCCGCGCCACCGCCCGCGGGCTGCGCGGCTTCGCGCGGGTGACGGGGCGGTTCGGGAAGGCGACCTGGACGCAGGCCCGCCGCGCGGCGGGCGCCCAGGGGGCGGACCGGTCGGGCCTCAACCGGCTCATCGAGCTGCACGCCTGCAACGCCGCGGGCGACGCGGCGGTCGCGATCGCCCTCGCCGGCACGATCTTCTTCGCCGGCGCCACCAGCGACGCGCGCGGCCAGGTGGCGCTGTTCCTCGGGCTGACGATGCTGCCGTTCGCGATCGTGGCGCCGCTGATCGGCCCGTTCCTCGACCGGTTCAGCCACGGCCGGCGGTGGGCGATCGGCGCGACGTTCGCGATCCGGGGGTTCCTGTGCTGGGTGCTCGCGGGCGCGGTGGCGTCGGAGTCGGTGTGGTTCTACCCCGCCGCGCTGGGTGTGCTCGTCTCGTCGAAGGCGTACGGCGTCACCCGCGCCGCCGCGGTGCCCCGCCTGGTCCCGACGGGGATCACCCTGGTGAAGGCCAACGGCCGGGTGTCGCTCGCGGGCGTCGTCGGCGCGTCGGTGTCGGCGCCGCTGGCGGGCGCGGCGGCGTACTTCGGCCCGGAGTGGGCGCTGCGGGTCGGGTTCCTCGTGTTCGCGCTCGGCACGGTGGCGGCGATCCTGCTGCCGGCGAAGGTCGACTCCACCGAGGGCGAGCAGGAGGTCGGCACCGACGACCCGCGCACCGGCCGGCGGCGGGGCACCGGCATCCCGCCCGCGGTGTCGTTCGCGCTGCGGGTCAACTGCGGTCCGCGCTGGCTGTCGGGCTTCCTCACGATGTTCATGGCGTTCCTGCTGCGGGAGGAGCCGATCCCCGGCTGGGAGGACCGCACCACCCTCCTGATCGGGCTGGTGATCGGCGCCGCCGGCCTCGGCAACACGCTCGGCATCGTGCTCGCGTCGGTGGCGAAGAAGATCAACCCCGCCGTCACCGTGGTCGCGGCGCTGCTCGCCGACATCGCGCTGGTCGTGGTGGCGGCGGTGTTCTACAGCCTGGTCCCGTTGGTCGCGCTCGGCCTGACCGCCGGGCTGGCGCAGTACCTCGCCAAGGTGTCGCTCGACACCACCATCCAGACCGGCGTGCCGGCGCGCGCCCACGCGAGCGCGTTCGCCCGCGGCGACACCACGCTCCAGCTCGCGTGGGTCGTCGGCGGGTTCGTCGGCATCGCGATGCCGCTCGAGCCGCTGCTCGGGCTGGTGGTGGCCGCGATCGTGCTGTCCGCGTGGGCGGTCTTCGTGCTCGGGACCCGCTCCCGGCGGGCCGGCGCGCCGCGGCCGGCGGCGAGCGCGACCACCCGCCTCTGAGAGACGCCCCGGTGCGGCCGCCGGCCGTCCGGGTTCAGCCGTCGAGCTCGTCGGCCAGCGCGCGCAGCAGCTTGGCGACGGGCTGCGCGGTGCGCCGGTCGGGGTGCCGGCCGTGGCGGTAGGCCTCGCCGACGCCGTCGAGCACCCGGATCAGGTCCTCCACGATCGGCGCCATCTCGTCGGGCTTCTTGCGCTTGGCGTTGGCCTGGGCGCGGGTGACCGAGGGCGGCGCGTCGAGCAGCCGGACCTGCAGCGCCTGGTCGCCGCGGCGCCCCTGCGCGATCCCGAACTCCACCCGGGTGCCGGCCTTCAGCGTGGTGACCCCCCTCGGGCAGCGCGTCGGACCGCACGTAGACGTCGGGCCCGTCGGGCTGGGAGAGGAAGCCGAAGCCCTTCTCCGCGTCGTACCACTTCACCTTGCCAGTCGGCACGGTCTCGCTCCTCCTCAGGGGCGCCGGTCGGTCCGGCGCGACCCGAAATCGTAGGCCACCAGCACCGTCGGCCACGAACGACTTGCGCCGCCCGCGGCCGCGGCGGCTAGGGGCGGGTGACCTGGATGGTGATGCCGTCGCCGAGGTTGATGACGGCGCCGGGCGTCAACGCCACGGCGACACCGGGCTTGAGGTCCTCGGGACCCTGCCCGGGCTGCACGAGCACGGTGCCGTTGGTCGAGCCCATGTCGGTGACCACCGCGCTGCCCTCGTCGATGCCGGCGCCGGGCCGCACCTCGATGTGGGTCGAGGAGATCTCGTGGAGCCGGCTGGGCACCTGGACCAGCTGCGGCTGCTCGGTCGACGTGAACCGCCGGGCCTCCGGTGCGCGACCGATCAGCACCACCCGGTCGACGACGACCTGCTGGCCGTCGGAGATGAGCAGCCGGGCGACGGCCCCGTCGCCGTCGGCCGGCGCAGGCGCAGGTGCGGGCGCCGGCGCGTCCGGCAGCGGCGGTGCGAAGTCGCTGGCCGGCGGCGGCGGCGGGTTGTCCTCGCCCACCGGCTCCCACGACCCGACGGGCAGCGGCGGGGGGCGGCGCGTCGGCCGGCGGCGCCTCGGCAGGCGGCGGGGGCGGCGCGTACGCCGGCGGCGCGACCTCGGTGACCGAGTCCGGGTCGAAGGCGGGCGGCGCCGGCGGGTCGAAGGACGGCGGGCCGACCGGCGGCGGCCCGGCCGGCGGCGGCCCGGGCGGCGGAGGCGGCGGCGCGCCCCACGGGGTCACCCAGTCCGACGGCGCCCCGGCGGCCGGCTCGGGGGCCTCGGCCGGGGAGTCGCCGTCGACCGGCAGGTCCGTGGTCTCCTCGTCGGCGTCGGTGTCGGTGTCGGTGTCGGTGTCGATGTCGGGGCCGGCCGCGGGCTCACCCGGCATCGGGTCGGTCAGCGGGTCGCCGTCGAGCGGCATCAGCACCTCGGTGGGCGGCCCGTCGTCGTCCACGGGGGCCGGCTCGTCGAGGACGGGCACCGCGACCGGCTCGTCGAAGGCGGGCACCGGGTCGGCCGGCGTCGGCTCCTCCGGCAGGAACGGCTCCTCGGCCGGCAGCGGCTCCGCGCTCACCTCCGGCTCGGCGACGGCCGGGGCGCGGAGCGGCTCGGGTGCGGCGACCGCCCCCGGTCGGTCGATCCGCGACACCCGCACCAGCCCGGTGAGGATGGGGGAAGTCGGTCTCCGCGTGGTCGGTCCCGGGCTCGACGTCCGTGAGCACCACCGACAGCGACTCCACGCCCTCGACGCTGCGCTCGACCCACGTCGAGCCGGCGCTGCCGTCGAGCTCCACGACACCACCGGGCTCAGCGGGCGCGGTGAGGACCGCGCCGACACCGGTGCCGCGCAGGAGCACCCGCGTGGGCCCGTCGTCGGTGCTGACCAGCACGAACCCGGGGAGCCGGCTCAGCCCGGACGCGAGGAGCGCGTCGAGGACCTCGTCGAACCCGGCGCCACCGTCGACGAGCGACCAGACCCCGATCACCTGGTCGCGCTGCGACTCCGGCAGCAGCACGGTGACCCGCGGCCCGAACGCCGCGAACCACGGACCGGTGCGGTAGGACCAGGCGCCCGTCGCGCCGGGTGAGCTGATCGCGCTCATGGGTGTGCCCCCGTCTCCTGCTCTGGACCCGGCTGCTGGATGCCGATGTCCGGTGGCCTCTCACGGATGTGTGCGCCCAATCCCATCACATCGACGACGACGGCGGTCGCGTTGTCGCGCCCCCCGGCCGCGACCGCGGCGCCGACGACGGCGTCCGCCGCCGCCCCGGGGTGCTCGGTCGCGAGCAGGACGCGCCGGATGTCGGAGGCGGAGAGCATCTCGCTCACACCGTCGGAGCACAGCAGCAGCCGCTCGCCGGGAGCCGCCGGGAGGGGAGTAGAAGTCGGCGTCGTGACGCACCGGTCCGCCGAGCGCGCGGGTCACGACGTGCCGGTCGGGGTGCCCTGCCGCCGCGGAGGCGGAGAGGGTGCCGGCGTCGACCAGCTCCTGGACGAGGCTGTGGTCGACGGTGACCTGCTCCAGCCGGTCCCCCGCCACCCGGTAGGCGCGGGAGTCGCCGAGGTTGGCGAGCAGCCACCGGGGGTCGGCGGGGTCCTCCACCAGCACGGCCACCACCGCGGTCGTGCCCGCGCTGAACAGCGGGCGGCCCGCCGCCCGCTGCGCCGCCTCGTAGGCGTCGATGCGCTCGTGCACGGCGGTCAGCGCCCCGGCGACGGCGGTGACCGCCGTCGCCGCGTCGTACGTGCGGCCGCCGAGGGCCGCGAGCTCCTCGACGACGAACCGGGCTGCGACGTCGCCGTGGTCGTGCCCGCCCATGCCGTCGGCGACGGCGAAGACCGGCGGCGCGACGAGGAACGCGTCCTCGTTGAGCTCCCGGACGTTGCCCACGTGCGAGGCCGCCCCGTGCCGGAGCACCGCGTCGGTCACCAGGCCACCGTCGGTAGCGTGGGACGGGTGGCGAGCGTGGTCAGGGGAGCGAGGCGTCCCGGCGGGCACCGGTCGCTCGCGGACCAGCTCCGCTCGTGGTCCGACGACCAGGTCGCCCAGCTGCTCACCCTGCGTCCCGACCTCGCCACGCCTGCCCCTCACGACTTCTCACAGCTGGCCTCCCGCGCCGCCGTCCGCAGCTCGATCGCCCGTGCCCTCGACTCGCTCACCCGGGGCGAGCTCTCGGTGCTGGATGCCCTGTACGTCGCCGGCCAAACCAGCGACGAGGAGCTGGTCGGCCTGGTCCACGCCGAGGAGGAGCACCCCGTCGCCGCCCTCGCCCGGCTGCGCTCGCTGGCGCTCGCCTGGGACTCCCCCGAGGGCCTCCGCCCGCTGTCGGGCGTCGGCGACTGCCTGACCGGCGGTCCGGCGGCCGGGGTCAGCGGGCTGCGTCCGCGCACGCCCGACGGCCCGGGGCCGGCCGAGGTGCAGGCCCGGGTCGACGGCCTGTCGGACCCGGCGCGCGCCCTCCTCGGGCACGTCCTCGACGAGGGCGGTGCCGCGACCGCGGGCGCCACCCGCCGCACGGTGCGGCCCGAGGACGCGCGGACGCCGGCGGAGGAGCTGGTCGCGCACGGCCTGCTGGTGCCGGGGGGCGACGACCTGCTGGTGGTGCCCGGCGAGGCCGGCCTCACCCTGCGGGGCGGCCGGACCACGGCGGACCCGGTCGACCGGCCGCCCCCCGCTCGCCACCGCCGACCGCCCCGCACGGATGACCGCATCGGCGGCGGCCGGGGCCGCCGCCGAGCTCGTGCGCCGCACCGAGCTGCTGCTCGAGTGGTGGGGCACCCGGCCGGCCGCCGCCCTGCGGACCGGCGGCCTGGGCGTCCGCGAGCTCCGGGCCGCCGCGGCGCACCTCCAGCTGACCGAGCCGGAGGCCGCGCTCGTGATCGAGACCGCGTCCGCCGCGGGCCTCGTCGGCAGCCGCGCCGACGCCGACGGCAACCCCGTGTGGGTGCCGACCGACCGCTTCGACGACTGGCTCGCCGACGACCTGGCCGCGCGGTGGACCCGCCTGGCGCGCGCCTGGCTCGACAGCCCGCGGCTGCCGGGACTGGTCGGCCGCCGCGGCCCGGACGACCGGCCGTGGAACGCCCTCACCCCCGAGCTGTCGTCGATGCTGATGCCGGAGGCCAAGGCGATGGCCCTCGCCGAGCTGGCCACCGTCCCGGAGGGGGAGGCCCTCGCCTCCGGCACCGGACTGCCGTCGCTCGTCGCCCGGCTGGAGTGGCTCCGCCCGCGCCGCCCCCGGACCCGTGCGGAGCTCGTCGGGTGGGCGGTCGCCGAGGCGGCCTCCCTGGGCGTGACCGGGCTCGACGCGCTGTCGCCGTACGGTCGCGACCTGGTCGCCGGCACCGACCCGACCCCCCGGCTGGCCGCGCTCCTGCCCCCGCCGGTCGACCACGTGCTGGTCCAGGCCGACCTCACCGCGGTCGCCCCGGGACCGTTGGAGTCGGGGATCGCCCGGTCGCTGCAGCTCGTCGCCGACGTGGAGTCCCGGGGCGCCGCGACCGTCTACCGCTTCACACCGGCGTCGGTGCGCCGCGCGCTCGACGCCGGGTGGACCGCCGCCGAGGTGCACGCGTTCCTCGCCTCGGTCTCGCGGACGCCGGTCCCCCAGCCGCTGACCTACCTGGTCGACGACGCCGAGCGGACGTTCGGTCGGGTGCGGGTCGGTGTCGCCGAGTCGTTCGTGCGCTCCGACGACGAGGCCGCCCTCGCCGAGCTGGTGCACCACCCGGCCGCCGAGGCACTGGGGCTGCGCCGGATCGCCCCGACCGTCGTCATCAGCACCACGCCGGTCGACGTGCTCCTCCCCCGGCTCCGCGACCTCGGCGTCGCCCCGGTCGTCGAGGGGCCTGACGGCACGGTGCGGGTCGGCCGGGTCGAGGCGCTCCGCGCCCGCCCACCGCGCACCCGGAGCGGGCCGCAGGACCAGGCGCGCCAAGCCACCCAGGTGGCGGCCGCGGTGCGCTCGCTCCGTGCCGGCGACGCCGCGGCGCGCACCCGCCCCGCCTCCGCGGCCTCGCCCGCCGGGGCGCTGTCCGCGCTCCGCGACGCCATCGAGCGGCGTACGTCGGTCGTCATCGGGTTCACCGACGACCGCGGCGTCGTCGGGGGAGCGGGTGGTCGACCCGATCTCGGTCGAGGGCGGCCGGCTCACCGCCCGCGACCACGCCGCCGAGGACGTCCGGACGTTCGCCGTCCACCGGATCTCGCGGGTGGGCCCGGTCGGCTCGACGTGAGGTCGAACACAAAGTAAAGACTTGTCGGATCTGATCATTACGAGCCCGCAGCCGCCCTAGGTTGCCGATGAACAGGGTCTCGACGGGTCCTCCGCCGGGACCGCGATCTCCTCGGAAGGTGCTCCCTCATGCCCCGACTCACCCGCATCCGGGGAGCGGCTCGACGCCGCTCTCCCCAAGGCCTCCATGTCCGTCGCCACGCTTGCGCTGGTCGTCGCCTCCGCCGGCGGCGCCGGCGCCTACGCGGCCGCCAAGATCGGCACCGGCGACCTCAAGAACAACGCGGTCACCACCGCCAAGATCAAGAACGGCCACGTCACCCGCGCCGACCTCTCCGCCAAGGCCCGCACCCACTCGTGGGTGTGGCAGCCCGGTGCGCCGCTGGAGACCACGTGGCCCAGCAGCGGTGTGCTCAACCTCGGCACCCGCACCATCAAGGTGGCCGCTCCCGGCCTGCTCGAGGTCGACATGTTCGGGACGCCGGTCTACGGCGATTCCCTGCCGACCGGGGGCGCCCATGCTCGCCCTCCTCGACTACAAGGGCGCGATCTCGCCGGAAGCCCTCTTCGGCGGGGCGAGCGATCCGGAGGCAGCCAGGCTGATGAACTCCGTCGTCGCGATCGGCGGGGGAATCGGTCTCGGCTACGCGATCCCGAAGCGCGTGAACGCCGGCAAGCACACCATCCGCTGGGTCGCCCTCAACCCCGGCGGCACTCCCGGCGACCCGATCACCGTCGCCTTCCGCAAGCTGGTGGCGTCGTACTCCCCGGGCGTCAGCGGCAAGGAGCAGCGCTGGACGCTGCCCGAGCTGCCGCCGGTGGAGCGGAAGGCCCTGCTCCGCCAGATCCTCGGCTGATCCGAGGCCCCGACCCGCTCCCGGCCCGGTGCGTTCCTGCGCGCACCGGGCCGGGGCGCGTCCGGGGTCGGCGTGACCCGCGCCACCGCTGCCCGCACGTAAACTCGTGCGGTGACCGACGGCCCCCTCATCGTCCAGTCCGACAAGTCGCTGCTGCTCGAGGTCGACCACGAGCAGGCCGCCGACTGCCGCCGGGCGATCGCGCCGTTCGCGGAGCTCGAGCGGAGCCCGGAGCACATCCACACCTACCGGCTCACGCCGCTGGGCCTGTGGAACGCCCGGGCAGCCGGCCACGACGCCGAGCAGGTGGTCGACACCCTGCTCACCTACAGCCGGTACGCCGTCCCGCACAGCCTGCTGGTCGACGTCGCCGAGACGATGGCCCGCTACGGCCGGCTGCGGCTGGAGAAGCACCCGGTCCACGGCCTGGTGCTGGCCAGCACCGACCGACCGGTGCTCGAGGAGGTGCTGCGGGCCAAGAAGGTCGCCGGGATGCTCGGCCAGCGGATCGACGACGACACGGTCGCCGTGCACCCCAGCGAGCGCGGCAACCTCAAGCAGGCGCTGCTCAAGCTGGGCTGGCCGGCGGAGGACTACGCCGGCTACGTCGACGGCGAGGCGCACCCGATCGACCTCCGCCAGGACGGGTGGGAGCTGCGGACCTACCAGCAGGAGGCGGCCGAGTCGTTCTGGCACGGCGGGAGCGGCGTCGTCGTGCTCCCCTGCGGCGCCGGCAAGACGCTCGTCGGCGCGGCCGCGATGGCGCACGCCCGTGCGACGACGCTGATCCTCGTCACCAACACCGTCAGCGCCCGGCAGTGGAAGGACGAGCTGGTCCGGCGCACGTCGCTGACCGAGGACGAGATCGGCGAGTACTCCGGCTCGGTCAAGGAGATCCGGCCGGTCACGATCGCGACCTACCAGGTGATGACCACCCGGCGGAAGGGCGTCTACCCGCATCTCGAGCTCTTCGACGCCCGCGACTGGGGCCTCATCGTCTACGACGAGGTGCACCTGCTGCCGGCGCCGATCTTCCGGATGACCGCCGACCTCCAGGCCCGCCGGCGGATCGGCCTGACCGCCACCCTCGTGCGCGAGGACGGGCGCGAGGGCGACGTGTTCTCGCTGATCGGCCCGAAGCGCTACGACGCGCCGTGGAAGGACATCGAGAGCCAGGGGTGGATCGCGCCGGCCGACTGCGTCGAGGTGCGGGTGACGCTGCCGGACGCCGTACGGCTGACGTACGCGACCGCGGAACCGGAGGAGCGCTACCGGCTGGCGGCCTGCACCCGCGAGAAGGTCGGCGTCGTCAAGCGCCTGGTGGCCCGTCACGCCGACCAGCCCACGCTCGTGATCGGCCAGTACCTCGAGCAGCTCGAGGAGCTGGGCGCGGAGCTCGACGCGCCGGTGATCACCGGGGAGACGACCGTCCGCGAGCGGCAGCGCCTGTTCGACGCGTTCCGCTCGGGCGAGGTGCGGCTGCTGGTCGTGTCGAAGGTCGCGAACTTCTCGATCGACCTGCCCTCGGCCGAGGTGGCGATCCAGGTGTCCGGCTCGTTCGGCTCCCCGCCAGGAGGAGGCGCAGCGCCTGGGCCGGCTGCTGCGCCCCGGCGACCCCGGGCCGGGCGGGGAGCGCAAGGTCGCCCGGTTCTACACCGTGGTGTCCCGCGACACCGTCGACGCGGAGTTCGCCCAGAACCGGCAGCGGTTCCTGGCCGAGCAGGGCTACGCCTACCGGATCGTCGACGCCGGCGACGAGCTCGCGCCGGAGCGGGAGTAGACGCGAAGTAGGACTGCGCTCGGCCCGTCCCCTGGACAGGTCCTCCCGCACCGGCACCGGCGCGCACTAGCCTCCGTCCAGCCCGCGACGGAAGGAGACGGCGATGGCCGCCGACCAGGTGACGTTCACGCTCGACGCCGACGAGCAGCCCACGCAGTGGTACAACCTCGCGGCCGACCTCCCGACCCCACCGCCGCCGCCGCTGCACCCGGCGACCCACGAGCCGGTCGGCCCGGACGACCTGGCCGCCCTGTTCCCGCCGGAGCTGATCCAGCAGGAGGTCACCGGCGAGCGGTACGTCGACATCCCGGGCCCCGTCCTCGACGTCTACCGGCAGTACCGGCCGGCGCCGCTCCACCGCGCCCGCCGCTGGGAGGAGCAGCTCGGCACCAGCGCACGGATCTACTACAAGTACGAAGGCGTCTCCCCGGCCGGGTCGCACAAGGTCAACACCGCCGTGCCGCAGGTGTACTACAACCGGCTCAACGGGATCACCCGGCTCACGACCGAGACCGGCGCCGGCCAGTGGGGCACCGCGCTCTCCTACGCGTGCTCGTTGTTCGGCGTCGAGTGCGAGGTGTGGCAGGTCGGCGCCTCGTTCGACACCAGCCGCAGCGCCGTACGCTGATCGAGGTCTTCGGCGGCCGCGTGCACCGCTCGCCGAGCCGGCTGACCGAGTCCGGCAAGGCGTTCGCCGACGACCACCCCGGGTCGCTCGGGATCGCGATCTCCGAGGCGGTCGAGACGGCCGCCCAGGACCCGGCGACGAAGTACGCGCTCGGGTCGGTGCTCAACCACGTGCTCCTGCACCAGACGGTGATCGGCCAGGAGGCCGTGCTGCAGCTGGCGAAGGCCGGCGAGGACTCGGTCGACCTGGTGGTGGGCTGCGCCGGCGGTGGCTCCAACTTCGCCGGGCTCGCCTTCCCGTTCCTCCGCGAGAAGCTCGCCGGCCGGCTGTCGCCGCGGGTGCTCGCGGTCGAGCCCAGCTCGTGCCCCACGCTCACCCGCGGCGAGTACCGCTACGACTTCGGTGACACCGCCGGCCTCACCCCGCTGATGAAGATGCACACCCTCGGCCACGACTTCGTGCCGTCGCCGATCCACGCCGGCGGGCTGCGCTACCACGGCATGGCACCGCTGGTCTCGCACGTCGTCGACCAGGGTCTGGTAGAGGCGACCGCCCTGCACCAGCGGGAGTGCTTCGAGGCGGCGATCGAGTTCGCCCGCACCCAGGGCGTGGTGCCGGCGCCGGAGGCGTCCCACGCGCTCGCGCAGGTACGCCGCGAGGCCCTCGCCGCCCGCGAGGCCGGCACCTCCCCGGTGATCGTCGTCGGCCTCTCCGGCCACGGGCTGCTCGAGCTCGGCGCCTACGAGGCGTTCCTCGCCGGCCGGCTCGAGGACGACCCGCTCTCCGACGACGACCTGGCCGAGGCGCTCCGCGGCGTCCCGGCCGTCGGCTGACCGCGCTCCCGCGACCTGGCGACCCCCTCCCCGAACGCCGCCCGGTTGGGTTTGAATGGGGGCGATGGACGGCAGACATCCCGACCAACCTCCGCCGCCCTGGCCCCTCCCCGGCGGGGAGGGGCTGAAGCAGGAGCTGCTCGCGGCCTACGGCCACCCCGCCCGCGGTCACCACGACGTGCGCCACCTGGCGGAGGTGCTCGACCGGCTCCGCGAGCTCGCCGACGCCGGCACGCCGTACGACCCGACCCCGGTGCTGCTCGCCGCGTGGTTCCACGACGCCGTCTACGACGGCGAGCGGGACGCCGAGGAGCGCTCGGCCGCCTGGGCCGAGGACGCCCTCCCCGGCCTGGTCGACCCGGCGACCGTCGCCGAGGTGGCGCGCCTCGTGCGGCTGACCGAGTCGCACCGCCCCGCCGACGACGACCGCAACGGCTGCGCACTCTCCGACGCCGACCTCGGCATCCTCGCCGCCCCGCAGGAGCGCTACGACGCCTACGTCGCCGCCGTGCGCACCGAGTACCGCCACCTCGACGACGCCGTCTTCACCGCCGGCCGCGCCGACGTCCTCCGCGACCTCGCCGCCAAGCCCCGGCTCTTCCACACCGCCCACGGCTACGCGCACTGGGAGGAGCCCGCTCGTCGCAACATGGAGCGCGAGCTCTCGTTGCTGGCCGTCTGAGGGCGGGCTGGTGCGGGGCTGGTGCGGGGCGGTGGCCGGGGGTCGCGGGGGGCCGGACCGCGTGAGGTTTCCCCGGCCGACCGGGGAAACCTCAACATGTCGGGCAAAGCAATGCCGGACAAGTGGAGGTTTTGCCCGTCACGTCGCCCGCCGACCCCGGCGGATCGAGGCTGAGGACCCGGCGCGACTTGGCGGCCCCGGGACAATGAGGCAGTGGACGACAGCGTGATCTACGAGGCCCGGGCGCGTGTGCTCGCCGACCTCCAGGCCCGCGGGGGTGGCGAACGCGACCACCGTCTCCGCACTCGACGAGGCGTGCTCGCAGCGCCGCTGGTGGGTCGAGCAGTGGCCGCAGGGGGGCGGCGTACGTCGCCGGGCTGGTCGCGCAGGACGTCCAGGACGCGCTCGTGGACGGCCACGGCCGCGACCGCCCGGAGGGGCTGTGGCCGGTCTGCCGCAGCTGCAACGGCGGCCCGGTGCACCCGCTGCACATCGCGCCGGACCTGGGCGGTCCCGACCCGACCTGGGTGTGCGAGGAGAGCGGCACCGCTGTCGCCGCGCTCGGGTCGCTCGCCGACGCCTAGGAGCCCGGTCCCGGCAAGCTCCCGGCGCGGTCCCGGCTCAGGAGCCGATCCGCACCGACACCGTGTGCTGGTCGGCGAGGTAGACGCTCCGCGACACCTCGATCGGCCGGTCGCCCCGTAGGGCCCGCCGGGTGAGCCGCAGGACCACCGCGCCGGGCCGGCTCTCGAGCAGGGCGGCCTCCTCGGCGCCGGCGACGGCCGCCGACACCGAGTCCTCTGCCCAGGTCGGGCGGCGGTCCCGGAGGGCGAGCCACTCGTAGAGGCTGTCGGGCAGGTCGCCGCCCAGCAGGTCGGGCACGAGGGCCGCAGTCAGATACGCCTCGGACAGGCAGACCGGCTTGCCGTCGGCCAGGCGCAGTCGCCGCCAGTGCACCACCGGTTCCCGTACGGCGACCCCGAGCGCCCGCGCGACCCCGGACCCCGCCCTGACCGTCTCGGCCACCAGCGTCCGCGACTCTGCCGTCAGACCGCGCGACCGCATGTCCTCGGTGAAGCTCGAGACCCGGCTCGGCATCCGGCGCGGCTGCGCCACGAAGGTGCCGCGGCCGGGGAACCGCTCGAGCACGCCCTCGGCGACGAGCGCGTCGAGGGCCTGCCGCACGGTCATCCGCGCGACACCGAACCTCTCCACGAGGTCCCGTTCGGAAGGGGCCGCCGTTCCCGGCGCGCTGCCGTCCACCAGCTCGCGTACGTACTCCCGGATCGCGACGTGTTTCAGAGCGCGTCGGTCAGCCGTACCCCGGTCGGCTGTCTCCACGGACCGAACGATAGAGCGGAGACCCCGCGCCGTCCCCGGAACATTGAAACCGGTTCCCGCATCAGGTCCAGGTCACCTGCGGCGCCCCGCACGCCGGCACGGTGCGAACACGTGTTCGAACGATCGGGTATCGTCGGCACATGGACTTCCAGAGCACCCTCTTCGAGGCCCCCGCCACCGGCGCCCTCGACTTCGCGGGGCCCGAGCGGCACGAGCTGACCGCCGGGGCCTGGGTCGACGTCGCGCGCGGCTGGCTGCCCGAGCCCGACGACGTCTTCGCGACGCTGGTGCGCGACGTGCCCTGGCGGGCCGAGCGCCGCCAGATGTACGACCGGGTCGTCGACGTCCCGCGCCTGCTCCACACCTACATGATCGGCGAGGAGCTGCCCCATCCCGTCCTCACCGCCGCGCGCGACGCGCTGAGCGAGCACTACCTGCCCGAGCTCGGCGAGCCGTTCCGCACCGCCGGCTGCTGCTACTACCGCGACGGTCGCGACAGCGTCGCCTGGCACGGCGACCGGATCGGGCGCGGCAACAGCCACGACACGATGGTGGCGATCGTGTCCGTGGGCGACCCGCGGCGGCTGGTCCTGCGGCCGGTCGGCGGCGGCGACTCGATCTCGTTCGAGATGGGCCACGGCGACCTGCTCGTCATGGGCGGCTCCTGCCAGCGCACCTGGGAGCACGCCGTGCCCAAGGTCGCGTCGGCCGGGCCGCGGCTGTCCGTCCAGTTCCGCCCGTTCAACGTGTTCTGATCGACCGGTCCGGTCCCGACAGAGGGATCAGGGCCGGTCAGGGAGTGGCGCTCGGCGTCGGCGCCTCGGTCGGCACCTCCGAGGCCGGCGGGCTGGCCGGCTCGCTGGGCGTCGCCGGTTCGGTCGACGGCTCCTCCACCGGGGCCTGCGGCTCGTCGGGGCCGCTCGGCTCGTCCGGCGTCGGCTCGGTGGCGTCGTCGCTCGGCTGCTCGCTCGGGCGCTGGTCGCGGTCCGGTCCCCGCTCGCGGCGCTCGTCGCCCCGGTCGACGATGTTGCCGACCGACGTGCCCGAGTCGCGGTCGGACCCGCCGGTGAAGGACGACACGCTGCGTCCGGCCACCAGCTCGAAGGCGCTGATCAGCAGCACGGCGACGACGAACAGCGATCCGGCCAGCAGGAGGATCCGGCGCCACGGGAGAGCCGACCAGCGCGACGCCCCCGCCGGCTCCGGCGGCACCGGGCCGTCCGGCCCGGGCTCGTCCTCCTGCGCGGCGTCCGCCGTGACCTCGTCGAGCTCCGCCCGCGCCTCGTCGAGCCGGCGCTGGGCTCGCGCGAGGTCGGCTCCGGCCGTCGGCGAGTCGGTCGCCCGCGCCGCCCGGCGTACGTCGTCCTGGGCGTGGCCGACCTTCGTCAGCGCGGCCTCCTGCACTGCTGCCACCGTGCGCCGGCTGGTGGCGATGCCCTGCCGGTAGACCGCCGTGCTCAACGTCGCCACGACGCTGCCCAGGGGCTGCGCCGGCGAGGGTTCCCGCGGCGCCGAGCGTCGACAGCAGCACCGCCACCGTCACCGCGGCCAGCGCCCCGGCGACGGTCGTGGCCCAGTCGATGTCCAGCCTCGATCGCTTCTCGTCAGTCATCCCGCCGTCCAGTATTCGTGGCCCGGGCCGCCGACCCCAGCCACCGGCGGTGTGATCTCAGTCCGAGGGCTGCTCGCCCGCCGCCACCTCGGCCTCCGAGCGGAGGATGCAGAACTCGTTGCCCTCCGGGTCGGCGAGGACCACCCACCCGGACCCCGGGCCGTACTTGCCGCGGTGGTCGGCCACCTGGGTCGCCCCGTGCGCCAGCAGGCGCGCCAGCTCCTCGTCCCGGCTCGCTGCACGCGGCCGGAGGTCGAGGTGCACCCGGTTCTTCACGCCCTTGCGGTCCGGCACCTCGATGAACAGCAGCCGGTGGCCGGTCTCCGGGTCCTCGATCATGCACTCCTCGTGGCCCGGCAGGTTCGGGTCGCCGGGGATGTCGCGGTAGCCGAGCACCGGCTTCCACCACTCGGAGAGCTCGTAGGCGTTGCTGCAGTCGATCGTGGTGTGGGATACGTACGCCGTCATCGCCCCACTGTCCCCTGCGCCGACCTCGGGCTCAACTGCTCGACCGGGCCGGACCGAGCGCGATGCCGTGCTGCTCGAGCAGCGCGTGCAGGCGCTCGTCGCCCTCGGTCGTGCTCCACTCCTCCGCGGTGATCCCGGCGGCCCGGCCGCCGGCGACGTAGCGCGGGCTGTCGTCGACGTAGAGCACCTCGTCGGGCCGGGCACCGACACCCTCGAGCACGGCGGCGAAGAACGCGGCGTCGGGCTTGGCGGCGCCGACGTCGCAGGAGTACCAGCAGCTGTCGAAGACGTCCTGGTAGCCGAGCGTCCGCTGCATGTGGCGGGCCCGGCCGGGGTCCTGGTTGGTCACCAGGTGCACGCCGTAGCCGCGAGCGCGGAGCGTCGCGACCAGGTCGAGCGTCGGGCGGTGCACCTCGATGGCCAGCCACGCCTCGTCGTAGAGGCGCTGGACGTCGACGTCGGGCTTGCCCGCCGCCCGCAGGGCCTCCCGCAGCAGCGGCACCACCTCGGCCTCGCCGCGCAGCACCGGGCTGTCGTCGGGGAAGGTCGCCGCGAGGAACGCGAAGCCGCCGTCGCCGAGGTGCTCGGCCAGGACGCCCGGGATGTCGCCGGTGCCGGTCTGCACGACACCGTCGGCGTCGAGGAGGACGTGGCGGAACCGGGGCATCGGCGGGATCAGTCGGTGCCGTGCTGCTCGATGAAGGCGAGGATGTCGTCGGCCAGCTCGGGCCGGCACACCACGACGTCGGGGAGGTAGACGTCGGCCTGGTTGTAGGCGAGCGCGCTGCCGTCGGTGCGGCTGGTGAACAGGCCGGCCGCCCGGGCGACGGCGACCGGAGCCGCGGAGTCCCACTCGTACTGGCCGCCGGCGTGGACGTAGGCGTCGGCGACGTCGCGCACCACCGATATCATCTTCACCCCGGCCGACCCCATCGGGACCAGCTCGGCGCCGAGCTCCTCGGCGAGCGCCTCGACGAAGGCCGGCGGACGGCTCCGCGAGACCGCGATCCGCGGCCGCTCGGAGGTGCGGGGCGGGACGACCGGCGGGTTTCCGGTGTTGAAGGTCTCCCCCCAGCGCCGGCTGCGCGACCGCACCGGCGACCAGCTCGCCGCCCTCCCAGAGGGCCACGTGGACCGCCCAGTCGTCCCGGGGCCGCTCGCTGAACTCGCGGGTGCCGTCGAGCGGGTCGACGATCCAGACCCGGCTCGCGCGCAGCCGCAGGTCCTTGTCGTCGGCGCTCTCGAGCGCCTCCTCGGAGAGCACCGCGTCGTCGGGGCGGTGCTCGGCCAGCAGCTTCATCAGCAGGTCGTGCGCGGCCCGGTCGCCGGCGTCCTTGAGCTGCTTGCCCTCGAGCGAGGAGTCCTCGCGCACCTCGAGCAGCCGGCGCCCGGCGGCCTCGGCCAGCCAGGCGGCGAGCAGGTGGTCGTCGGCGACGGTCTCCGACGAGGGGCCGGCGGACGGGTCGGACGACGGCGCGGGCGAGGGGTTCGCAGGCTCGGAGGTCACCGGGCCAGCGTAGTGCCGGATCAGGAGTTGAACTTCTGCTGGGTCCGCTCGAGACCCTCGGTGACCAGGCACTCGACGGCGTCGGCGGCCGCGTCCACCTGGAACGGCAGCTCCTTGCGCTCCCGCGGCGGCGTAGCCCGACAGCACGAAGTCGGCGACGTCCTGCCGGCCCGGTGGCCGGCCGATGCCCGCCCGCACGCGGTAGAAGTCGCCGGTGCCGAGCGAGGAGCGCAGCGACTTGAGCCCGTTGTGCCCGTTGTCGCCGCCGCCGAGCTTGACCCGCAGGGTGCCGAACGGGATGTCCAGCTCGTCGTGGATCACCACGATCCGCGCCGGCGGCACCTTGTAGAAGGTCGCCAGCGCCTTGAACGCCCCGCCCGACTCGTTCATGTAGCTGCGGGCCTTCGCGAGCACGATCCGGGGACCCGGCGTCCCGGGCGCGCCGAGCCGGCCCTCGACCACCTCGGCGCGGCCGGACTTGTGCGCCCGGAACCGGCTGCCGAGCCGGTGGGCGAGCTCGTCGACGACGAGGTGCCCGACGTTGTGGCGGTGTCCGGCGTACGACGGCCCGGGGTTGCCGAGCCCGGCGACCAACCACACCCCGTCACCAGCGGCTCCGGGGGCACCGGCACTGCCGGCAGCACGGTCGGGCATCGGCTCCTCCGCGGGGTCGGGCCGGGTCGTCGTACGGGCGCCGGCCGAGGGGGCGGTGCTCCCCCGGCGCCGGACGCGCCGGGGAGATCAGTCGGCCCAGGAACCACCTGAGCCGAGCGAGGATCACCCCTCGTCGCCGCCGGACGCGGCAGCCTCGTCGGCCGCGGCCTCGGGCTCGTCCCGCTCGATGCCGGCGTCGGCCTCGGCGCCGGCGAGCTCGGCCTCGAGGGCCTCCGCCGTCTGCGCGGCGGTCACGTTGACCACGAGGGCCTCGGGGTCGGTGAGCAGCGTGGTGCCCTGCGGGAGGGTCAGCGCACCGGCGAGGTACTGGGTGCCGGCCTCGGCGCCCTGGACGTCGACCTCGATCTGCTCGGGGATGTGGGTGGCCTCGGCCTCGAGCTGGACGGTCGGGACCTCGGTGACGACCAGCGTGTCGCGGACGGCGTCGCCCACGACGACCACCGGGACGTCGACGGTCACCTTCTCGCCGCGCTTGACCGCGACGAAGTCGACGTGCTCGAGGAACCGGCGGATCGGGTCGACCTGGACCTGCTTGGTCAGCGCCAGCTGGGTCTCGCCGTCGATCTCGAGCTCGAGCAGGGCGTTGGCACCGCCGTGCTTGATCGCCATCATCGTGTCGTGACCCGGCAGGGTGAGGTGGATCGGCTCGTTGCCGTGGCCGTAGACGACCGCGGGGACCTTGTCGGCGCGGCGGATCCGGCGGGCGGCGCCCTTGCCGAACTCGGTGCGCAGCTCGGCGACGATCTTGTCGGTGCTCATGGTGTTTCTCCTCGGCTCTGGGTGACGGACCCCGGTGGGACGAGGAGCGCCGCGCTTCCTCACCCGATGATCGGCCAGGGCGCGCGGCGTCGGAGGACGAGCCGGGCCCAGTCGATCACGGAGTCACAGAAGCGGGTGCTCCCTCGCCGGGGCAACCGGACGATCCTAGGCCGTGGGTCCGGCGGTGGACAAAACCGGAGGCCGTCCGCGCCCGGTCCGGACCCGCGCCCCTGAGACGCCCGTCACAGGCCGGATCCGGCCGTCGACACCTGATCCGGTAACCCTATTTCACATCCGGCACCGATGTCCGCGTTCCGGTTGCCGGGTACCTACGGAATCCGTACGTTCCCATCCAAGACGGAGCACCGGATCGTGCGTTCAAAGGGGGTCGCACCCCGGACTCCGTGGGGACAGCCGGAAGCAGCTCCAGCCACGTCGCCCATCTCTCGGGGGGCCTCCACGGCTTGTGTGCGGCGTGTGCATGCGACCGGCACTGAAGCATGACGTGGGGAAGCACATGAGGAAGGTCAGTAGTGTCGCGCGCGCCGCAAGGCTCGACGCGGCGGGAATGCCGCTCTCGGCGGTGACGATCGCCGTCCTGGTCCTGACGGCCTGGGTGGGTGCGGTGCCGGCCAGCCTGCTGCTGGCAGCGGCCGCGTTCGTGACGATCGGCGCCACGCACTACGCCGGCGCGCACCGCGCCGCGCTCCGCGAGCGCGAGGAACAGCTCGCCGCGATGACTGCGCGGCTCACCGCCGTCGACGCCGAGCACCGCAGCTCCCGGGCCCGGATGCACGAGATCCGCTCGACCGTCGCGGGCATCGTGTCGGCCACCCAGCTGCTCAAGAGCCTCCCGGCCGAGCGCCGGGAGTCCTTCGAGTCGATGGTGGACGCCGAGATGGACCGGCTGATGCGGATCCTCAAGGGCGGCGACCGCACCGCGAGCCGCCCGGTGGAGCTCGACGAGCTGCTCGTCCACCTGGTGACGTCGCACCGCGCCCGCGGCCGCACGATCACGTGGCAGCCCTCGGGGCTGCTGGCCGTCGGCCGCTACGACGACGTCGCCGAGGCGGTCAACGTCCTGATCGACAACGCGGCCGTGCACGGCAACGCCGACGACATCCGCGTTCACGCCGAGCGCGACGGGGACCAGGTGACGATCAGCGTCACCGACAGCGGTCCCGGGGTCGCGGTCGAGATGCGCGACCGGCTGTTCCAGTGGGGCGAGCGGCGGGCCGACTCGCCGGGCCAGGGCATCGGTCTCCACGTGGCGCAGGCGCTCGTGCAGCAGCTCGGCGGCGACCTCGAGCTCGACGTGAGCCACGCTCGCGGGACCCGGTTCGTGGTCCGCCTGCCCGCGGTCCCGGCACCGGTGCGACTGGCGCCGTTGCAGCCGGTCGAGCTCGGCGTCGCCAGCTGAGTCGGCGGTTCCCCTTCGCCCGGCGACCCGGGCGCACTAGCCTCGGGGAGATGTCAGATTCCGGCGTGCCCACGGTCGACAAGAGGGTGGCGATCGTCGAGGACCACCAGCTCCTCGCGGAGTCGCTGGCCCACGCGCTCACGCTCCACGGCTACGACGTACGCCGGGTCCAGGTCCCCGACCACGCCGGGGCGCCGGCGACGTTCGTCCACACGATCACCCGTGCCCGGCCGCGGGTGGTGCTGCTCGACCTCGACCTCGGCGGCTTCGGGGGACGGCGGTCAGCTCGTCGAGCCGATCAGCCGGGCGCACACCCACGTCGTCGTCCTGACCGGCGACACCAACCGGGCGCGCTGGGGCGAGGCGCTCCACCGCGGCGCCCGGATCGTGATGTCCAAGACCGAGCCGCTCAACACGATCATCTCCACCGTGCGCCGCGTCAACGACGGCGTGCCCGTCCTGAGCTCCGCGGAACGGCAGGAGCTCGTCACCCACTGGCGCGAGACGACCGCGGAGACCGCCCTGGTCCGCGACCGGCTCGCGTCGCTCACCGCACGCGAGTCGGTGGTGCTCGGCCAGCTGATGGCCGGGATGGCGGTGCGCGAGATCGCCGACTCCTCGATGCTCGCGGAGGCGACGGTGCGCAGCCAGGTGCGCTCGCTGCTCTCCAAGCTCGACGTGTCGTCGCAGGTCGCCGCGATCGGCCTGGCCTACAGCGTCGGGTGGACGCCGCCGCAGCAGCCGGGCTGAGTGACCGCCCCGCGCCCGACCGGTCCGCCCCGGTCACCCCGTGTTCGCGGGGTGTTTCCCCATTTGAGCAGGCTGACCCGGCCGCGCCGCCGTTAGCGTCGGGGGGCGGGCTCTCGTGGGGGGAAGCCCGGTCGAGCAGTGGGGGTTAGTGAAGTGACGGCGCTCAGTCCTGTCGAGGTCGGGTTCAGCAGCGTTGCCGAGGTGGCCGGTCCCAGCGTCCCGCGGGCGGTGAAGCACCTCGTGGAGCGGACCGCCGCTGCGGTGCTCGTCCTGGTGGCGATCCCGCTCCTCGCGGTCCTGGTGCTCGCGATCCGCCTCGACTCCCCGCGGCCCGGCGATCTTCCGCCAGCGCCGGGTCGGCAAGGACGGACAGCTGTTCACGATGCTCAAGCTCCGCACGATGCGCACCGACGCCGAGCAGGTCAAGGCCGCGCTCGCCGGTGCGAACGAGGTGGAGGGCGGGGTGCTCTTCAAGATGCGGCGCGACCCGCGCGTGACCCGCGTCGGCCAGGTGCTGCGGCGGTTCTCGCTCGACGAGCTTCCCCAGCTGTTCAACGTGCTCCGGGGCGACATGGCGCTCATCGGCCCCCGGCCGGCGCTCCCCGACGAGGTGGCGCGCTACGACGCGCGAGCCGCGCGACGCCTGCAGGTCAAGCCGGGCCTCACCGGCCTGTGGCAGGTCTCGGGCCGTTCGGACCTGTCGTGGGACGAGGCGATCCGGCTGGACCTCGAGTACGTCGAGGACTGGTCGCTGACCATGGACCTCACCATCCTCCTCCGCACCGCCGGTGCGGTGCTCGGACGACGCGGGGCCTATTGAACCCGCCGCTGACGCTGCTCCGCTGCCTGGTCGCAGCGGTCGTCTGCCTCGCCGGCTGGAGCCTGGCGCCGGCCGCGGGCTCGGCCGAGGTGACGGCCCGCGGCTCCGTGGGTGCGGGCTGCCGCGTCACCGCCACCGAGCCCGAGCGGATCCGCGGCACGCTGGCGGCGCGACCCGGCCGCACGGTCCGGCGGGTGCACCCCGCCGGCGCGTTCCGGTCCGGCACCGCTGCCGCCCGCTTCGAGCTGCCCCGCTCGTCGGCCCGGCTCACCGTGGCCGTCGGGTCCCGCCGGTTCCGCGCCGCACTGGTCCGCACCCCGGGCCGTGGCCTCCGGCTGGAGATCCAGCGCGGCGACCGGACCCTCACCTCGCGCAGCCTCGCGCTGCGGGGACCGGCCGCCCGGAGCGTGCGGGTCAAGATCGGCTTCCGGGGCACGACGGTCCGCGCGAAGGCGTGGGCGGCCGGACGCCGGCAGCCGGGGTGGCAGCTGAGCGCCCGGCACGAGGCGGCTGCGCGCAGCGGGCGTGCCTCGGTCAGCGCCGCGCTCCGCGGCGGCGAGCGGGTCGGCGTACGGTTCTCCCACGTCACGGTCCGCGTCACCCGCCGGCACGGGTCGATCGGCGTCTACAACGGCATGTTCGAGTCCGGCCGCACCCGGCAGCAGCTCGGGCGCTACCCCGCGGTCGAGACCAGCTACTACCAGCCCCACCAGGCGGTCAGCATCCGCAACGAGCGGACGCGCATCCGGCGCGGCATCAGCCCCAACATCACGATCACCACCAAGGGCACCAACCTGATTGAGGTCCTCGGGACCGGCCGTCGCCACCCGGGGTTCGGCCGCGCGAAGGCATGGCTCGACCGGTACGTCCGCGGCCTCGCCCGGATCGCCGCGATCGACACGGACGTGCCGGTCTACGCGACCATCGAGCACGAGTTCAAGTACAAGGTCCGGATCCGCCAGGTCACCGGCCGATCGGCCGACCCGCGCTACTACGGCCGCACCCTCCGCCGGTTCTACGCCGCGGCGCGAAAGGCGTCGCCGCACCTGCGGGTCACCTACTGGATGGTCGCCGACGGGAGCGACCGCGCGCTGGAGGAGGCGGCAGCGGCGCCGTTCCGCACCCCGCCCGACGCGATCCTGTTCGACCCGTACGCCGACCGGGGCGAGTCGCTGGCCTCGATCACCTCCGGCGACATCGCCTGGATCAAGCGGCAGCGGTGGTACGTCGGCCAGGAGATCGCCCTCGGCGAGTTCGGGATGCGGGTGGTCGCCGGCGACGCCGAGCTCGCGAGGTTCTACCGGAGCGCCCACGGGGCGATCCGGGACGCGGGTCTGAGCTGGGGCGTCTTCTTCAACCGCGGTCGCGACCTCGACACCCAGATCACCGATCGGTCCGACGGCCGCCGGTTCCCGCGTGCGGTCGCGGCGTTCCGGGCCGCTCTCGCCGGCTCCGCGAGGTGCTGACGACGCCCCGACGGCGGCCCGGACGCACCTGCGGCACCGGGCGCTCCGGCGACTCCCCGGACACGCCGATGGTTAAATCTCGGCGAAAGTTTTGGTATCTGATAACCGACCCGGCCTACGCTGCGCGGCATGTATCAGATCCGACAGCGAGCCGGTGTCGCTTCGGCGCTCTCCGCGCTGGTGGCGCTGGCCGTCGCCGTCGCGACCGCGGTCGCGCTCGCGTCGTCCTCCTCGACCGCCGCGGCGACCTCCTCGGCGTCCGCGACGCACCGGCACGAGGGCGTCGTGCGGGCGGCGCCCGGCCAGACCGTCGTGCGCGGGCCCCGCGGGCCGGCGTACACGGACGGCACGACCCGGGTGACCTACCGGATCCCGGGCGCCCGGCGCACCGGCCTGCGCGTGGCGGCCGACGCCCGCGCCGTCGGTCGCACCGGCTACCGGGCGATCCTCCGGTTCGGCAAGCACCGCAAGGTCCTGCGGGTGGTGCGCGCCGGCGCGCACCGGGCGGTGACCCTCGGGAAGGTGCGGGTGCCACAGCGCATCGGCCGCAAGGTCCGGGTCGAGCTGCAGACCGACGGCGACCGGATCCGGGCCCGGGCCTGGGACCCGGGCAAGCGGGCGCCGCGCTGGCAGGTCACCAGGATCGACCGCAAGCCGCTCGCCCGGCCCGGGACGTCGCGGGCCCGGGTGCACCTCGGCGACCGCGCGCAGCGACCGGTCTCGCTGCAGTTCTGGCTGGCCTCGGTCGTCCGGGGCCTCCCCGGGGGCGGCGGCGACCCCGGTCCCTCCGACCCGGCCGACCCCGGCCCCACGGACCCGACCGACCCGGACCCGACCGTCCCGCCGCCCGGCTCCGGGCAGTGCCCGGCGATCGGCATCTACAACGAGGCCGCAGCCGACCGTGACGTCGACGCCCTGCGTCAGTTCGACGGGATGCCCCAGGTCGCCAACAGCTACTACCAGCCGGCGGAGCGGATCCGGATGAGCCAGGAGACGGCGCGGATCAAGCGGGGAACCAGCCCCAACATCACGATCACCACCAAGGGCACCGACCGGCTGGCCGCGCTCGGCCTCGGCCCGAGCCACCCGGGGCACGCGGCCGCCCTCGCGTGGCTCGACCAGCACCTCGCCGACCTGGCCACGCTGACCCGGGTGGACCCCGCGGTGCCGGTGTACGCCACGCTCGAGCACGAGTACAAGGTGAAGATCCGGCTCGGCATGCTCACCGGCCAGTCGGCCGATCCCAAGGTCTACGGCAAGGCCCTCGACCTCTTCTACGCGCGCGCCGCGACGAAGGCCCCGCAGCTGCGGACGACGTACTGGATCGTCGGCAGCGACCGGGCCGTCGAGGGCGAGGTGGGCGAGCAGTTCGTCACGCTCCCGGACGCGGTCCTGTTCGACCCCTACGCGCAGTCCGGCAACCTCAGCCTCACCCAGATCGCCAAGGGCGACCTCGACTGGATCCAGGCGCAGTCGTGGTACCGGGGCCAGGAGGTCGGCCTCGGCGAGTTCGGCATGCAGGTCCGCTTCGGCGACGCCGCGCTCGCGAAGTTCTACACCGGGATCCGTGAGCAGATGGCCGACCTCGGTCTCGCGTGGGGCGTGTTCTTCAACCGGCAGCGCGACCTCGACACCCGCATCGTCGAGCGCAGCGACGGGAAGACGTTCCCCAAGGCGGTGGCGTCGTTCTCGACCTCGTTGAAGGCGACCGGGAGGTGCTGACCGGCCCGCGGTGACAATGGGGCCGTGCTCCGCTCCCGCCGCCTGGCCGTCCTCGGCCCTCCCCTGGTCCTCGCCACGCTCCTGACCGGGTGCAGCACGCCGAGCGAGCCGGCCGACCGGTCGTCCGACGGGCCGGGCACGCGGCCGAGCACCGTCCCGCTCGAACCCGGCACCTGTCCGCGGCTCGGCGTCTACGAGGACTGGAGCCCCGACGCCGACCTGGAGGTGGTCCGTCAGTTCGGGGCCCCGCCCCAGGTCGGCACCAGCTACTACCAGCCCGACCAGCCGGTCCTGGTCGGCGAGGAGAGCGAGCGGATCCGTCGCGGGACCAGCCCCAACATCACCTTCACGACCAAGGGCACGGACCGGATCGAGGTGCTGGCCGCCGGCCCCCGGCACCCCGACTACCCCACCGTCGAGGCCTGGCTCGCCGACCGGCTCGCGGACCTGGCCGCCCTCACCGAGGTCGACCGGTCCGTGCCGGTCTACGCCACGCTCGAGCACGAGTTCCGGGCCAAGGTGCGCACCGGACAGGTCACCGGCCGGTCGGCCGATCCCGTCGTCTACGGTCGCGCCCTCGACCGGTTCTACGCCCTGGCCGCGGAGCAGGCCCCGCGGCTGCGCACGACGTACTGGATCGTCGGCTACGACCGGGAGTTCGAGGGCCTGGTGGGCGACCAGTTCCGGACGCTCCCGGACACCGTGGTCTTCGACCCGTACGCCGACGAGCCGGGTGAGACGCTGACCGCCGTCGCCGCGGAGGACGTCGCCTGGATCCGCCAGCAGCAGTGGTACGACGGGCAGGAGCTCGCCCTGGGCGAGTTCGGCATGACGGTCGAGCTCGGCGACGCCGCCGTCGCCCGGTTCCTCACCGACGTGCCCGACCAGCTGACGGCCCTCGGGATCTCCTGGGCGGTGCTGTTCAACCGCGAGCGCGACTTCGACACCCGGATCGGCGATCGCAGCGACGGCCGGGCGTTCCCGAGGGCCCGGGCGGCGTTCGCCCGGGCCCTGCGGGAGTCGCGGCGGTGCTGACGGTGCTGGGCTACGGCGTCCGGAGGGCGTTCAGCGAGAGGTAGAACGTGAGGTCCGGCGTGCCGCGGTAGTTGACGTGGGTCTCCGCCGCGATCACGTTCGTCCCGGCGACCAGCAGACCCGCAGGCACCTCGAGCACCACCGGGTCGGCCTCCGCGACCGCCAGCCGGCGGGCGCTGGGGGCGTAGGTGGTCGGGGTGACCGCACCGTCGCGCATGTTCTGCCGTCCGATCTCGACGCCGTTGACGTAGAACACGGCACCGTCGTCGGCCACCCCGGTGACCACGACCTGCGACAGCCGGGCCGGGTCGGTGACCTGGAACGTGCGCCGGAAGTACGCCGTCTGCGGACGCTCCGGGGTGGTGGCGAAGGTGTCGATGTTGGTCGTCACCTGGCCGGACGCGTTGGCCGGCGCCCAGCCGAGCGGAGCCGTCCCGGACTGCTGCCAGCCCGTGTCGTCGAACCCGACGGTGTTCCAACCGGTGCCGGGGGCACCGGCCTGGTAGCGCCACGTCCAGGCCGAGGTCTTCTCGACCAGGCTCACCGGCACGGCGTCCTCGACCTGGACGGTCCGGGTCGTGGTGGAGGTCAGGCCCTCGTGGTCGGTGACCTCCAGCGTCACGTCGAAGCTGCCGGTGCCGGCGTACGTGTGCTGGACGACCTTCCCGGTGCCGCTGTCGCCGTCGCCGAACGTCCAGGAGTAGCCGACGATCGCGCCCTCGGGGTCGCTGGACGACCCGGCGTCGAACGAGATCGTGAGGCGGTTGTGCTGCACCTCGAACGCGGCCACCGGGGGGCTGGTTGACCGGCACCTCGTTGGTGAGCGCCGGCGTGCTGGCCGACACGTTGCCGGCGCGGTCGACGGCCCGGACGAAGTAGCGCTGCTCCTCCCCGACGCTGCCGACGACCGGCAGGGTGATCTGCGTGTCGGTCGTCACGGCGACCGGACGGTCGTCGCGCAGCACCTGGTAGCGGAGGCCGCTGCCACCGACGCCGTTCCAGTCGAGGGTGATCGAGCCGCTGCTCGAGCTGTCGACGTGGAAGTTCGACGGCGTGCTGGGCGCGACCGAGTCCCGCACGGAGAACCGGGTGAACCCACCGGCCCAGCGGCCGGCCTGCGCCGACGTGCGGGTCGCGGTCATGTCGCCGCCCACCCACAGCCGGCCCGTCGAGTCGACGTGCGTGGCCCAGACGCCGGACCGCATGATGAAGTGCGGGGCGAAGTCGGGAAGGGTCTCGCCGGTCGCCACGTCGTAGGCGCCGAGCCAGTGCTGCGTGTGCGCCGCCGTCCACGGAGCGCCGCCCGGGCCGCCGCCGGACCAGGTCGTCGCGCCGCTGTAGGCGTACTGGTTGTTGGCGTGGGAGCCGGCGTAGAGCACGTCGCCCGCGACCGAGAACGACTGCACGTCGCCCTTCGCGTGCAGGATCGTCGTGCTGATCCGCTGGAAGGTGTTGCGGTCGAACCCGAAGATGCTGTGCTCCGAGCCGCCGGACCACACGTTGCCGCCGCCCTCGACGATCGCCTGCTGGTAGTCCTTGCTGGCCGACCACACCGGCGACCAGAGGGGGTCGGCCAGGTGACGGACCGAGCCGTCGGGGTTGGTCGCGAAGTTCGTGAGGACCGCCGCGGCCTTGCGGGCCGGCACGCCCTTCGAGGTGTTGAAGAACCCGGCCGCGTAGACCCGCGACCCGTCGTCGGAGCCGTCGAGGTCGATGACGGTGCCCATCATCTCCGGGTTCCACCCCGGGCTCGGTGCGCCCGTCGGTGGCGCGGACGCGCGCGAGGGCCCGCATGTAGGTGAAGCTCGGACGGCCGCCGCCGACGAGGTGCGTGAAGTCGCCGCCGAGGTAGAGCTGGTCGCCCAGGCGCTCGAACTCCCAGATGCGCACCATGCCCCCGGAGACGCGGTTCTCGACGGTCAGCCGGAACCCGGTGTCGGTCGCGCCGGTGGTCGGGTCGAGCGCGACGACCCCGGTCGCGGGCTGGCCGTTGGCCGAGGTGAAGTCACCGCCGGCGACGATCGAACCGTTCGGCAGCACCTCGAGCGCACGGACCTGCTCGTTGAGCCGCGGCCGGAACGACTGGACCCACTCGCCGGTCTGCAGGTCGAAGGCCGCGAGGAACGACTGCTCCACGCGTGCGCCCGCGTTGTCGTAGGGCTGGACGTAGCGGAAGTTGCCGCCGACGTACATCCGTCCGCCGGCCTCGGCGAACGCCTGGACCTCGACGCTGCCCTCGCGGGAGGTGGAGCCGGCGGTGCCCGCCACGCCCCAGGGCAGCGGGTCGGCGTCGGACTCGTGCAGGGCGCGTGCCTCGATGGCGGGTGTGCCGCTGCCGGGGATCGCGGTGAAGCCGGCGTCGGTGGACAGCACCCGCGGGCGGACGTAGACCTGGGCCACCGGGACGGCCCGGCCGGCGCCGTTGCTCGGCGCCCACAGGTAGGAGGAGGCGGCGTTGGAGCCGGTGACCGAGTCGCCGTAGGCGAAGCCGCTGGTGTAGCCGGTCTGCTCGCTCGGGCCGGTGCGGATCCGCGCCCAGGAGCTGCCGGTGCCGAAGTAGTCGGTGGTGCCGCTGAAGCCGCTGCTGGTCCCGGAGCCGCTCGAGCCGGGGGTGAACGACCAGGACTGGACCGAGAACCGGGCGGGGAACGCCCACGACCAGCCGGTCTGCCGGGTGTCGGGGCGGAACCGGGCCTCCTGCCAGTCGGTGCCGGTGGTGTTCCGCGCGCGGCGGACCCGGATGCCCTCGCTGAGGTCGACGACCCGGCCGCCGTTGAGCAGCTGGTCGACCAGGTCGGCGGTGTACTGGTGGGTGTCGTGCCCGCTCTGGTAGCCGGTGTCGAGCAGGGCCGCGGCGCTCCCCTTGCCCGAGTCGTCCATCGTCCAGCCGTTGCGGCCCTTGCCCACGAGCACCCAGCCGCCGCCGTCGGTCGTCTGGTCGCAGTAGAACTGCTGGGGCTCGGCCATCTTCGGCGTGAGCAGCCAGTAGGCACCGCTCGGGGCCGAGGGCCGGGCCTGCTTGATCTCCCAGCAGGAGCCGGCAGCGTTGTCCTGGGACGTGCCGAGCAGGGCCGGCTCGGGCGCGGCGGAGGCCGGCCCCGGCACCGGCGCGGCGTTGGCCGGTCCGTTGGCGACGGCCCCGAGGCCGGTGATGCCCAGGGCGACGGCCACGGCGGGGCCGGTCAGCAGGCGGAGGCGGCGGCGCCCCCAGGAGAACTTGTCCATCGGTGTCCCTTGCTCTTGCCGTCCCGAGAACGCGCCCCCACACAAGACGCAGACGGACTGCTTCCGCTCCAGCATCACGGAGCCGCCGAGCACCCGACATCGTCAAGGTTGACGAAGATCCTCACCGATCGGGAGCGCCACGCGAGCCGGCCCAGAACAATGGCGTCGTGCACCGCTTCTTCGCCGGCCTGCTGGCCGCCACGACCACCGCCGCCCTCCTCGTCGGTTGCGGCTCATCGTCCGACGACGACCCGGACGCCGGCCCGGAGGGCGACCGGACCACGGCCGGGCAGCGGGCCGACCCGACCGACCCGACCGACCCGGCCGACGGCTCGTCCCCGTCGGACCCCCCCGCCGCCGACCCCGACCAGGACCGGCCGACGCCGATCGACGTCCCGGCCGAGGTCGCCGAGGAGGCGTCCGAGTCCGCGGACGACTACGCGGAGGCGGTGGCCGACGCCCTGGGCGACCCCGGGGACCCGGACAACCTCGCCGACCTCCCGCTCGAGGGCGTGGCGCTGGAGGCGCTGACCGCGCAGGCCGAGGAGTACGAGCGGTCGGGGTGGCGGATCACGGGACGTCCCCGCGTCGTGTCCGTCGAGGTCTACGAGCAGCGCGACGAGGAGATGGTCATCGGAGCGTGCGTCGACGACTCACGGGTCAAGGTCCGCGATCAGCGCGGCCGGGTCGTGAGCGACGGCGCCGACCGGCCCCGCTCGCTCAACATCTTCACCCTCTCGCGGCGCGGGTCGGGCTGGGTCGTCGTCGACAGCACGTTCCCCGTCCGACCCCGACTGCTGACCGGGGCCGGGCGGTCGGTCGGACGGTCGGAGGGCGATCGCGACCATCACCGCGATCACGGGCAGCCCGTGCGGGAGCAGCCCGTAGAAGAAGATCTGGACCATGCTCACGAGCAGCCCGGCGTTCGCGACCATCGGCACCAGCTCGTGCCGGCGGACCGACCTGACCCACGCCGACAGCATCCACCCGACGAAGCACAGGGCGGCGAGCGGCCCGTGGGACACCAGCACCATCCACAGCTGCCCCTGGGTGCCCACCGGCGGGAGGCCGGGGTGGTCCGGCTCCTGGGGGGCGCCGTAGCCGAGGACCGGTGAGTCCTTCACCGCGTCGATCGACTGCCGGTAGAGCGACGCACGGTCCTCGGTCGTGCTGCTGCCCTCCAGCCGCTGGGCGAGCAGCTCCTCGGTGGGCAGGACCGTGAAGATGCTCGCCGCCACCACCGCGACCGCCGCGATGCCGAGCAGCGCCCGGGCGTTGCCCCGCGCGGCCTGCCGGACCGCGATGTAGGTGCCGGCCAGCGCGAGACCGATGAACATCCCCCGGTTGAGGGTCATGAACGCGGGGACGAGCCCCACCGGCAGCGCGAGGGCCAGCAGCCACGCGCGGCGTCGGCGGCGCCAGACCACGATCGCCGCGAGGGCGAACGGCGTCAGGATGGAGAAGGCCAGGCCCCAGTTGTTCGTGTAGTGGTAGGGCGCGCTCGGGCGGGGGAGATGTCGAAGTAGCTGTCGGGGTTGTACTGCGCGAACCTCCGGACGACCATGTGGTTGAAGAGGTCGTTGGACAGCAGCCCCTGCGGCATCACCGTGGCGAGCGGGGTGCGGAAGACGCCCTCGGGCCACAGCACCCCGAGGTAGCCGCCGGCGACCGTGGCGCACCACAGGGCGACGAGGCACCCGAGGACCACCGGGGTGGTGAGGTGCCGGCGGGCGTTGTAGACGTAGACCGCGACCACGCCCGCCGCGGCGTACTGCAGGAACCGGTAGCCGAAGACCGCGAGCGGCCCCGGTCCGGAGAGCATGACGGCCGAGCAGAGCACGATGACCAGGTAGGCGAGCCAGATGCCCGTCCCCTTGGGCAGGGCCACCCGGCGGGCCCGGGTGAGGTAGCCGAGCATCACCAGCCCCACCACGATCCAGATCAGGTCGACGACGCCGAGCACCCACCAGAGGGGGGAACCCGAAGAGTGCTGCCTTGAGGGGCCACGCCGGCAGCTGCGTCGCGTCGGCCCGCCGCGCACCGCGTCGATCTGAACGCATTGCGGCCATAGTAGGCGGGTGCTGCCGGACCTGCGGCCATACTGGGGCGGACCGGCGGTCGAGCCGCGGCGCCGGATCCGCACGTTGGGGGAGATCGCTCTTGGACACGGACAGCGCCACGCCGACGCTGGGTCTGCTGCACTACATCCGCGTGCTGCGGCGACGCTGGTACACCCTCGTCCTCGGTGCCCTCGGAGGTGCGCTCGCCGCCGTGGCGTTCCTCGCCGTCACGCCGTCGACGTCGACCGCGTTCACGAGCGTCGACCTCGCGGTGGTGTCCAGCCAGCCGTTCGCCCTGGCCCGGCCCGAGCCCGACCTGCTCAACCGCACGACCGAGGAGCAGACGGCGCGCTCCCCCGCCGTGATCGCCCTCGTGGCCGACGAGATCGACCGCAGCATCGCCGACATCCGGGCGTCGCTCGAGGTCGTCGTCCTGCCTGACTCGACGGTCCTCCAGCTGCGCTATACCGCCGGCAGCCGGGACGCGGCGGTCCGCGGGGCCGACGCCCTGGCCGAGGCGTTCCTGGAGGTGCGCTCGGCCGCCAACGCGGATCGTGTGGACCGGATCCTGGCCGAGTACGACGACCGGCTGGACACCCTGGGCAGCCGCCTCGCCGCGGCCAGCCGCGCGGTCTCCCAGGCCTCCGGTCCCCAGGTGGCCGCGGCGCAGGCCGAGCAGGCGGTCGTCCAGGCCGAGATCGACATCCTGCTGCAGGAGCGCAGCCGGCTGACCGGCATCGACACCACCGGCGGCGAGATGATCGCGTCGGCCGAGGTCAACCGCGTCGAGACCGCTCCGAACCGGCCGCTGGTGCTCGCGACCGGCCTGCTGGGCGGGTTGCTGCTCGGCCTGCTCGGCGCGTTCGCCGTCGACGGCATCGACCGCCGGGTCAGGGACCGCCACGACATCGACGACTCCGAGGTCGGTCCGGTGCTGGCGATCCTGCGCGGGAAGCAGAGCGCCACCCCGAGCGCCGCGGTCGACGTCGACGCGGTGCGATCGGTGCGCGAGCACCTGCTGGCGGCGACCCCGCCGGGCACGGCCGTCGTCTCCGTCGCGGACGTCTCGACGCAGGAGGAGCCCACCGACGTCGCGGTCAACCTCGCCGTCGAGCTCGCCGCCGCCGACGTGCCGACCGAGCTGGTCCTCGCCGAGTACCCCGAGCGCACCGTCGACGAGATCCGCTCGGCCCTCGTGCTGCGCAGGCGCGACGCGGTCGCCGACGGCGTGACGACGTACGAGAGCAAGGCCCGTCCCGGCTTCCGGGTCCACGTGCCGGACCCGACCGCCGACGCCGCCAACCCGGCGACCATGTTCGTGTCCCGGGTGCGGGAGCTGGCGGAGAGCGGAGCCGTCGCGCCGATGACGATCGTGGCGCTGCCGCCGCGCGCCAGCCGGTCGCTGGTGCTGGCCGCCGGGCGGCTCGGCACGTCGGTGATCACGGTGTGCACCGCGGGCAGCACCCGCAAGCGCGACCTCGCCGACGTCGCCGACGAGCTGGTGAGCGTCAACGCCACCCTTCAGGGCACGGTGCTGCTGCGGCACCGCCGGCCGTGGGGTGCCGGCCGCGGCCGGGGGGCGGACCGGGGCGAGGAGTCCGCAGCCGCCGCAACGGAGGGCGCCGACGGCAAGGCGCACCGGGGCAAGCGGCCGAAGCGCGAGGTGGCGCGATAGCCGGCCGGGCCGCGGCGGGAGTCGTTCCGTCGCGGCTGGACGGGCTCCCCGGTCCGCTGCGGGGGCTCGCCGAGCAGCTGTGGTTCGCGGTCGACGACGACGTCCGCTTCGCCGTCGGCAGGGTCGGGCAGCCGGCACCGCCCGGCTACCGGGTGGCGGAGCGGTACGCCGTGGTGCCGTCGGTGCGGCAGCCCCGGATGCTGCTGCCGGCCGAGGCCGTCGCCGCCCGCGGGTCCGCGCTCAACTACCGCTCGTTGCGGGGGCCGCGCGAGCGCGCGGTGCGCGCCGTCCTCGGCGCGGCGGCGCGGGCCGGCCTCCCCACCGCGGCGGCGCAGCTGCAGGTCCTGGTCCCCGACGACCGGCCGCACGCGGCGGCGTCGCTGCCGCTGGCGGCGATCGCGCGGGAACTCGGCGGTGGTCCGCTCCGCGCGTCGATCGGCGTCCGCACCGGCGCCAACCGCAAGGCGACCCTCCAGCTCGTGCACGCCGACGGGACTCCCGCCGGCTACGCCAAGATCGGCTGGAACCGCACCAGCGACGACTACGTCCGCACCGAGTCCGCTGCCCTCGCCGAGCTCGCGGCGGCCGGGACCGGCAGCGTCCGGACCCCCCGCCCCCCCTCCTGGCGCTCGAGCACGGCGGCCACCCGGTGCTGGTGACAGAGCCGCTGCCGCCGAGCGTCCGCGCGGTGCGTCCCGGCACCGGTGACGACCCGACCTCGGTCGAGCTCCACGACCTCGCGCCGGTCGTGCGCACCGGCTCGGTCGCCGACATCGGCCAGGTGCGGACGCTACGGGCCCGGCTCGCGGGACTCACGGAGCTCGCGGGGCTCACCGGGCCCGCCGGCGACGCCGTCGCCGAGCCCGCCGCCTGGGCGGTGCGGCTCCTCGACCGGGCGAGCAGGGACGCCCCCCGCCTGACGGTCGCGGCGCGGTGGCACGGCGACCTCGCGCCGTGGAACACCGCGCGGGACGCGACGGGGACGCTCTGGGTCTGGGACTGGGAGTCGTGCGAGCCGGACGCGCCTGCCGGTCTCGACGCCCTCCACTGGGCGTTCAGCGTCCACCGCGAGACCGCGGGGCCGGGCGGCATCCGGCTGGCCGACTGCCTGACCGACGCGGCGCCGCACCTGACCGCCCTCGGCGCCGCGCGTCGTACGTGGCCGGCCCTGCTGCGGATCTATCTGGCGGTCACGATCGAGCGGGCGTGCGGACTGGCAGCAGCCGACGGCGGCTGGCAGCGGCTCTGGATCCAGCCCGACCAGCTCTACGCACTGACCGGTCAGGCCGACGACCTCACAGTGACCAGCTGAGCGGTCGCCCGAGCCACTCCTCCAGCCGCTCCACGCGGGGGGCGAAGTGCGCCCGGAGGTCGGCCTCCGCCTCCTCCGGCATCCGGGGCGACGTGTGGGAGGCGTTGAAGGTGCGCCGGGTCGGCAGCTCGTGGTGCGGCAGCCCGAGGAAGTCGCAGACCTCGTCGAACACCCGCTGGACGTCGCCGTACATGTCCTCGCTGCGGACGACGAGCAGGTTCTCGCGGCCGAGCACCGAGGTCCACCGCTCCAGCTGCGGCAGGTAGTCGCCGCGCGACCGGTACGGGTACCAGTCCCACGCGGTGCTGTGGTAGCCCGGGTCGGCGAGCATCCGGTCCAGCTCCCCCGCGAGCCGTTCGTCCTCGGCCGCGAGGGCATCGGTGAAGGGCAGCGGCTCCACGTGGTTCTGGGTGCGCTCCAGGTAGTGCGACCAGGCGCGCTTCACCGGGTTGCGCACGAGCATGATCGCCTTGGCGCCGGGAGCCGTACGCCGTACCCGCTCGGCGATCCGCGGGTCCCACACGTAGTACGGCGACGCCTCGCCGCCCAACGGCCGGTAGCCGAGCCGGGCCTCGAGCCGGCGCCGGTGCCGCTCGGTGTGGAAGTGCGAGCGGTACCAGTCGTCGCCGCGGTGGTAGGTCGTGGAGAAGAAGTAGTCGGTGCTCTTCTTGCCGCGGCTCTGCGGGAACAGGCCGAGGACGCCGGGGTGCATCAGCAGGTAGTTGTAGAGCGAGGTCGTCCCGCCCCGCTTGGTCCCGATGATGAGGAAGTCCGGCGCCGGCCGGTCCCCGACGGTCTGCAGCGCGAACCGGCGCGTCGCGGAGTTCGCGACGTCCTTCACCCACCGCGGCGAGCGGTCCTTCAGCGACCCGACATCCATCAGCACCAGCCTCTCGTCGTCTCCGCGGGGCACACCCTAGGCCGTCCGGCGGAACACCGAGGCCAGCTCCCCCACGTGGAGCGGGCGGCGGCCGACCCAGCACGCCGCCGCCAGGCACCCGGCCGCGACCGCGGTCCCGGCGAGGAGTGCCGGCCACCCGGCGCCCAGCACCAGCACGGCGAGCAGGCACGGACCGCCCACGCAGCCGGCGACGGTCGCGGCCACGGCCGCCACCGGCAGCAGGTCCAGCGAGATGCCGGTCAGGCGCCGCACGTGGACCGCCGCGAGCGCGACGTCGAGGAGGGTGCCGACCACCCAGGCGACCGCGGCGCCGACCATCCCGAGCCACGGCACGAGCAGCACCGTGCCGACCGTCATCGTCGCCACCGCCAGCACCCGGTTGACGGCCGCGCGGCCGCTGCCGCCGCTCATGAGGAGGAGCGACTGCACGTTGCCGGCCGCCAGCATCACCGAGGAACCCAGGCACAGCACCAGCATCGACAGCGCCGCCTCGTCGAACCCGTCGCCGAGCCAACGGAGGACGGTCGGGGCGTTGACGCCGAGAGCGATGTAGACCGGCGACCCGAACAGCAGCACCCACCGCGCGGTCACGGCGTAGAGATGCGCGACGGCGGCGGTGTCGCCCGCCGCCAGCAGCGCGCTGAACCGGGGGGCGACGGCCACCCGGGCCGCCGTGGACACGATCATCCCGGCGGCGACGAAGCGCGCAGCGGATCCGTAGGCGCCGGCCGCGTCGGCGTCGAGGAGCGCACCGACCAGGATCACCGCCAGCCACAGGTTCGCCTGCTCGGCGGCGGCGGAGACCGTCCGCGGGAGCCCGAACCCGGCGACCTTGCGGACCAACCGCCGGTCGGGCCGCGCCAGCAGCGGCAGCCCCGGGTGGTGACGGCGCACGCCCCGGAGCAGCACCACCACGCTGACGGCGGCCGCCGGCAGGTAGACCGCAGCCCACGCGCCGGAGGCGGCAGCGGCGGCTCCCGCCGGCGGCGACGGCCCCCGCGATCACCAGCAGCCGGAGCCCCGGCACGGCGATGTTCTGGATCAGGTTGAAGGGCAGGACGCTCCCGAAGGCACGGGTGCCGGCCACCGCCACCATCATCAGCGACGCGAACGGCAGGAACGGCGCCGCGGCGCTGACCGCGGCGTCGACCTCGCGGCCGAGCACCGGGCCCGGGGCGACCGCGAGCAGCAGGAACCACCCGGCGACCACGGCGGCCGGGACGACCAGCGACGGGACCAGGATCGCGGTCACGGCCCCCGGGATCGCCGACGGCTCCTCGACGCGCAGCCGCGGCAGCAGCCACATCGCCACCGTGTCCAGGCCGAGCCGCACCACCGCGACGGAGATCATGAACGCCGCGACCGCCTGCAGCACGACGCCGCTGTCGCCGACGCCGAGGATCCGGGCCAGGAGCACCACGAGCAGGAACCCGAGCACCGCGCTCGCGGCGGCGCCCACGAGCGAGACCAGGCCTCCGCGCGCGGCGGCCCCGATCTCACCAGTCCGGTCCGCGGCCGTCCGACCCGTCACGATCCCCCTCGATATCAGTGCTGGGAAGATCCCGGCCACCTGCCCGAAGCGGTCATCGTAGTGCCGGACGGGCGGATAGGGTCGCGTCGTGACGAACCGCCACGACGCGCCCGCCGTGCTCTACATCGGCGGATGGGGGACGCAGCGGCTCCACCCTGCTCGAGTGCATGCTGGCCGAGATGCCCGGGGTGGTCGTGCTCGGCGAGCTGCGGCACATGTGGGAGCGCGGGATCGGCAACGACGAGCTGTGCGCGTGCAGCACGCCGTTCAGCGAGTGCCCGTTCTGGCGCAGTGTCGGCGACCGCGCGTTCGGCGGCTGGGACCGGCTCGACGTCGAGCGGGTGCTCTGGCTCAAGGACACCGTCGACCGGAAGCGCCGCCTCACCCGCACCACCCGCCGCCGGACGCCGCCCGACCTGCGTGACGACCTCCTCGCCTACACCGGGCACTACCGGCGGATCTACGAGGCGGCGGCCGAGGTCGCCGGAGCCAGCGTGGTCGTCGACTCCTCCAAGGTGGTGCCGCTGCCGATGGCACTCAGCCACGACCCCGCCATCGACCTGCGGATCGCCCACATCGTCCGCGACCCCCGCGGAGTCGCGTACTCGTGGCAGAAGTCGGTGGCGCGCCCGGAGAAGGAGGGTGAGTCGATGCCCCGGATCGGCTTGGTCGACAGCACGCAGAACTGGGTCGTCCACAACATGTCGATGACGGGACTGCGCTACCGCGGCGTGCCGGTCCACCGCCTCCGGTACGAGGACCTCGTGCGCGACCCCGGCCCGGTGGTGCGCGACCTCTGGCGCGGGCTGCGGCTCCCGGGCTCCGCGGAGCTGCCCCTGAGCGACCGCCACACGATCACCCTCAACGGCACCCACTCGGTCGCCGGCAACCCGATGCGGTTCCGGACCGGGGAGACGACGGTGCGGCCGGACACCGAGTGGGTCGGCCGGATGAACGCCCGTGACCGGCGAGCCGTGACCGCGCTGTCGCTGCCGCTGCTCAAGCGGTACGGCTACCCCGCCCGGGTCCGGGAGGTCCCGGCATGAGCGGCGCGAGCCCGGACGTCAGCGTGGTCATCGCCACCCGCGACCGGCCGGAGATGCTCCGGGAGGCGGTCGCCGCGGCGCTCGGCCAGGACTACGACGGCCTGGTCGAGGTCGTCGCCGTCTTCGACCAGTCCGACCCCGACGCGGACCTGGCGACCGACGCCTGGGAGGGACGACCCGACCGCCGGATCCGGGTGATCACCAACACCAGGACGCCGGGGTTGGCCGGCGCCCGCAACAGCGGGATCACCGCCGCCACGGGCGAGCTCGTCGCCTTCTGCGACGACGACGACTACTGGCTGCCCGGCAAGCTCCGGCGGCAGGTCGCCGCGCTCAACGCCCACCCCCACGCGACGCTGTGCACGTGCGGCATCCGCGTCGAGTACGACGGTGACCGGCACCCGCGGGTCCTCGAGCAGACCGAGGTGACCCTCGGCATGCTCCTCGCCGACCGGCTCACCGAGCTGCACCCGTCGACGTTCCTCCTCCGCAAGCAGCCCTACCTCGACACCCTGGGCCTGGTCGGCGAGGACGTGCCCGGCGGGTTCGGCGAGGACTACGAGTTCCTGCTCCGCACCGCCCGGCACCACCCGGTCGTCAACGTCTCCGAGCCGCTGACGGTGATCCGCTGGGGCAAGCAGTCGTTCTTCTTCCGGCGCTGGGAGACCATGGCCGCCGGCCTCTCCTGGCTGCTCGAGCGCTACCCCGAGTTCGCGTCCTCGCCCCGCGGGTCGGCCCGGCTGCAGGGGCAGATCGCCTTCGCGCACGCCTCGATGGGCGACCGGCGGTCGGCGCTGCGCTGGGCCCGGCGCGCGTTCCGCAGCAGCGTCCGCGAGCCGCGGACCGTGCTCTGCGCTGGCGGTCGCCAGCGGTGCGGTGAAGCCGGGCTGGGTGATGGAGGCGCTGCACCGGCGCGGTCGCGGGATCTAGCGCCGCCCGCGCTCGTCGGGCGCCGCACCCGCGCCCACGACCTTCGCCGGCACCCCGACCGCGGTGGCACCGGCGGGCACGTCGGAGAGCACGACGGCATTGGCGCCGACACGGGCACCGTCACCCAGGCGGATCCCGCCGACGATGACGGCGCCGGCGCCGACGTCGACACCGTTGCCCAGCACCGGGCACTCGTCGGACTTGCCGTCGTTGCCGACCGTCACGCCGTGACGGAGCCGCACGTCGTCGCCGATCACCGCGCCGTCGTTGACGACGAGCCCGTAGGCGTGGAAGAGCCGGAGCCGGCGACCGACCGTCGTACGCCACGGGATCTCGACGCCGAGGACCCACTCGACCACGACGCGGTAGACGATGCCGACCGGGACGGCGGCGAGCGACGCGCGCCTGTCGACCGGCTGCCGGGCACGCTGCGCGATCCGGAAGAGCAGCAGGATCAGCTGGCTCTTGGGGTAGCCGCGGTTGGCGCGGACGTCCTCGGCGACGAGCCGGAGCAGGCCGACGGGTCGCTGGGTCGACTGGGTCATCGGCGGCCGAGGCTCCTCGTCACGCCGCGATCATAGGCGAGGAGGCGCCGCGTCACCGGCGGAACAGCGCCCGGAACCGCTTGCGGGACCGGTTGCGCTCGGTCTGCTCGACCAGCTCGTCGAGCGCGATCGTCACCCGGTGCCGTGCGGCGACGGTGGCGTCGTCGACGTCGCGCCGCTCGGTGGCCTTGCCGAGCTCGAGCCGCTCGGCCAGCGCGACCTGGAACGACGCCGAGGAGGTGCAGGTGACGACCATCCCCTCGTCGTTCATCACGGCGGCGAACCGCTGCTGGTGGCCGTCGACGTGCTCGCCGAGGCCGGGGTCGCGCGGCACGCAGATCGGGACGTGGCCGGCGCCCCGGGCGTCCATGATGGTGCCCGGGCCGCCGTGGCAGACGACGACGTCGGCCTCGTCGACGAGGCGGACGACCTCCTCGTAGGGGAGGAAGTCGCGGCCGTGCGCGACGAGCGGCGCCCGGCTCGCGCCGTGCTGCACGACGAACCGCACCGCGGGGTTGCGCACCGCCGCCTCGTCGAGCCAGTCGATCAACCGGTTGAACGGGTGGTGGTCGGTGCCGACCAAGGCCAGCACCGTGGCAGAGGAGCTCATAGCAGCGGGCCGACCACCTGGGCGTCCGGGTAGCAGGCGACCTGCGACTCCCACTGGACGAACCGGCGGGTCGTGAACGGGCCGCAGAGCCGGCCGGTCATCGTCGCCGTGTCGACCCGGTCGTAGACCTCGATGAAGACCGTCGGGATCCGCAGGACCCAGGCGACCAGGAAGAACGGCACGGCCACACCCGCGCCGGCGCTGACCAGCACCGCCGGGCGCTCGCGCAACAGGATCCGCACCGCCAGGAGGAAGTTGCGCACGGCGTTCCACAGGTTGCGGGTCGTCGGGTAGTACGACGTGACCACCCGCTCGCCGCTGAGCTTGTCGTCCACGTCGGCGGTCGGCGGCGCCACCCACACCCGGTCGTAGCGGTCCCACCACGACCGCAGCGCCACCAGCTGCGCCAGGTGGCCGCCCTGCGTGGTCACCAGCATGACCGGCGCCTCGGTGGCGACCGGCTCCGGCACCGCGGGCAGCACCGGTGCGGTCGTGACGGTGGCCGGGCGGTCGTCGTAGGCGACGGCCTCCGGGCGCACGTGGTCGGAAAGTGTCATTCCCCCATACCCCCAACATCGACCGGCACCGGGTTGGAGCCCCGGCGCCGTACGGGCAGTCGGCCCGATGCCAGCAAGGCTGGTGGGACGGGAGCGACCGGAGGGGGCGAGGAGGACTAGTTCAGCGAAATTGACGAGCGGAGGCCGGTGGAGTTTGCGGATCCGAGAACAGCCGGCGGTGCGGAGCGGTCACACCCTCTCCAGGGTGGCGTGACGGCGGCTCTGCTGCTCGAGCCAGCGCAGCAGCACCAGACCGACCACGGCATAGAGCACGCCGATCCCGACCTCGCGGGCGACCAGGCCCGAGACCTCGCCGAGGGCGGCGCCGTCGGCCAGGTCGCGGGCGGCCTCGATCGCGTGGGTGAGCGGCAGCCACACCGACACCTCGGCCATCCAGGCCGGCAGGTCGGAGACCGCGACGTTGACCCCGGAGAACACCAGCAGCACGCAGAACAGGACGTTGCCGAGCACCGCTCCCTCCCGCACACGCAGCACCACCGCCCCCATCGCCAGCCCGAGCCCGGTGCAGGACACGGACGCGACGGCGACGACGAGGAGGAACGACGGCCACGCCGCGAGCGGGATGCGCACGTCGAGCACGGCCACGCCGAAGAGCACGCCCACCATCGCTACGCCCCAGCCGTTGACGATGACGGGGAGCGCACGGCCGAGGAACAGCGGCACCCGGGCGGCCGGCGTGGTCAGCACGACGCTGAGCGTCCGGGCCTCGCGCTCGCCGGCGATGGTGGCGCTCATCGCGAACAGGCAGGGGATCGCCGCGTAGTTGAGCGCGTTGCCGATGACGTAGAACTCGTCGTCACCGACGCCCGCGGTGCGGCCGATGTAGGCGAACAGGAGGATCTGGCAGATGGGCGACACGATCAGCGACGGCACGAGGATCCACGGGCTCAGCCAGTTGAACATCGCGCGATAGCTCATCAGGCCGCCGATGACGAGCACGCGCACCGTCTGCCTCATGTCAGCGCCAAGGTGGCGTGCCGGCGGGCGGAGTCGACCAGCCGCCGGCCGAGGACGGAGGCAAGCACGGCGTACGCCGTGCCGGTCGCGAGGCAGACGAGCAGGTCGGACCACGGGCTGCCGCCGCCCGCGGACTCCCCGGACCGCCGCCATCGCCCAGGTCGTCGGGATCGACCACGACACCGGGTGCAGCCAGTCCGGCAGCGCCGCGACGGGCACCACGAAGCCGCACAACAGCCAGCCGGGGTACTCGAGCGCAGCGCCCAGCGCCCACGAGGTGCGGTAGCGGACGGCGGTGACGGAGAGGAAGAACCCGAACTGCGCCAGCGTCACCGCGGCGGCGAGCACGCTGAGGACGAACAGCGGCCAGCTCGCGATCTGCAGCTCGAGGTCGAAGACCCAGCGCTGCCAGAGGATCGCGGCCACGACCGTGTAGAGGCCGATCGTCGACAGCGCCATCGTGGTCGGCACCAGGACCCGTCCGAGCGGGACCGGTGCGGCCACGACCAGCTCGAGGGTGCCGGCCCACCGCTCGCGGGTGAGCAGGGACGCCGCGACCACGCCCTGGCAGGTCCACATGCCCATCACGGCAGCGCCCAGCCCGGCGTACTGCATCGCGGCCGGGTCGTCCTGCACCCGGTAGACCAGCAGCGTCGCGGTCGCGAACATCAACGGGAAGAACACCGCGAGCGCTCCGTCGAACCAGGAGGTCGAGATCACCTTGAGCTGCAGCCGGTAGCAGACGAGCTGCTGCCGCAGCACCTCCCTCATGCGCCGCTCACGAGCTCGACGTAGGCGTCCTCCAGGGTCGGCTCGCGCGTCCCGACCCGGCCGACCCGCACCCCGTCGAGCCGCGCGAGCGCGGCCTGTGCGACCTCCGCACCGGCTGCGGCATGCAGGATGATCACCTGGCTCTGCCCGCGCTCCTCGACGGCGGTCGAGTGCACCCCGTCGATCGCCGCGAGCCCGTCGACCACGTCGTCGCTGACGCCGTAGGTCTCGATCTCCACGACGGTGCCGTCGCTGACGAGCCGCTTCAGCTCGGCGGGGGTGCCCTCGGCCACGATCTCCCCGGCCCGGATGACCGCGATGCGGTCGCAGAGCTCGTCGGCCTCGAACATGTAGTGCGTGGTCAGCAGCACGGTCTTGCCGACGTCGATCAGGGACCCGATCGTCGCCCGCAGCTCGCGCGCGCCGACGGGGTCGATGCCGATCGACGGCTCGTCGAGGAAGATCACGTCGGGGTCGTGCAGCAGCCCCCGGGCGATGTGCAGCCGCTGCCGCATCCCGCGCGAGAAGCCCTCGACCCGCTCGCGCTCCCGGCCGGTCAGGCCGACCAGCTCGAGCAGCTCGCCGATCCTGCGGCGCTGGTCGTCGGGCGGCACGCCGTAGAGCTCGGAGAAGTACCGGAGGTTGTCGAGGGCCGACAGCCGCTCGTAGAGACCCCGGTCGCCGCCGAAGACGTAGCCGATCCGGCGGCGCACCTCGCGGACGTCGCGGACCACGTCGTGACCGAGCACGGTCGCCGAGCCCGCCGTCGGCAGCAGCAGCGTGATCAGCATCTTGATCGTCGTGGTCTTCCCGGCGCCGTTGGGCCCCAGCAGCCCGAACAGCTCGCCCGGCTCGATCCGGAAGCTGACGCCGCGGACCGCCTCGACCTCGCGCGCGCTGCGCCGGTGCACGCCGGTGCGGGTGTGGAAAGGTACGGCGCAGGTCGCGGGCCTCGACGGCGGTCACCGTCCGAGGCTAGGGGACGCCGGGCGTCGGTCGTCCGATTTTTCCGCTCCCGGCAGATCCGGCCGTCAGGCCGTGCGCACCAGCTCCCGGCCGTCGCCCTCCAGCAGGGTGCCGTCGGCGGGGCGGCCCGCGCAGATCATCAGGACCTCCTGCATCGGCGCCCGCACCTCCGGGCCGGCGCCGTGCACCCAGTCGGTGTCGGTCGCCACCAGCCGCACGTGGCCCAGCCGCGGCCGGCCGAGGAACCGCCCCGTCCGCAGCGCCCGGGTCGCCGCGACCGACGCGGCGTCGACCGGCATCGCGTGCTCCCGGCCCAGGGGACGCAGCAGGTCCTGGGTGTGGACGAGGACGTCGACGAGCGGCTCGAGCGGCGTCACGACCGGCGGGTGCACGCGCGAGCCGTCGAGCCGCTCGTAGAGGTCGAGGATCTCGGCGACGGGCGCTCGGCCCCGACGCTGGCCGTCGAGCAGCGCGATCCGGTCGAAGCGGAAGCCCCCACGCACGGTGGCCGCGAGCAGCGGACCCCAGGTCATCTGCGCCGACCCGATCACGTGGGCGGCGACGTCCTTGGCCGTCCAGCCCGGGCAGAGGGAGGGAGTGGCCCACTCCTCCTCGTCGAGCGTCCGCAGGACGGCCGCCAGGGCCCGGCGCTCGCGGTGGATGTGGCCCCAGACCTCGTCCACGTCCATCGCTCCGCCCTCCCGTTTGGTAAGATTCCCTGACCAATATGGTCAGAGTGTCTGACTACTTTGTCAAGCCGTCACAGGGGGTGGCATGGCCGACGACGAGCCCAACACCGCGTTGCTGATGTTCGTCGGCTATCGGTATGCGGAGGACCGGATCTTCCGGAGCATGGTCGAGGCCGGGTTCGACGAGCTCACCCTCCCCCAGGCCCGCCTCTTCGCCCGGGTCCAGGAGGGCGGCACCCGCCTCACCGACCTCGCCGACGCCGCACAGGTCACCAAGCAGACCGCCGGCTACCTCGTCGAGCAGCTGGAGCGGGCCGGGTACGTCGAGCGCGTCGCCGACCCGGCCGACGCACGGGCCCGACTGGTGCGGGCCTCGGCACGCGGCGAGGAGGCCCGCGCCGCCGCGCGCGTCGTGGAGCGGCAGATCGAGGACGAGTGGACGGCGTACCTCGGCGTCCGGCGGATGCGCGCCCTCCGGGAGGCGCTCACCCTGCTGCGGGAGGTCACCGACCCCTTCGCCTGAGGACGATCAGGCGTGGCCGTCGAACATCGAGGTGACCGAGCCGTCCTCGAACACCTCGCGGATCGCCCGCGCGACGAGCGGGGCGATCGAGAGCACCGTGAGCTTGTCGAACTCGCGCTCGGGCGGGATCGGCAGCGTGTTGGTGACGACGATCTCCGCCGCCGGGGAGTTCTTCAGCCGGTCGACCGCGGGGTCGGAGAGGATCGCGTGGGTGGCGGCGATGAGCACGCCCGCCGCTCCCTCGCTCATCAGCGCCTCGGCGGCCTTCACGATCGTGCCGCCGGTGTCGATCATGTCGTCGGTCAGCACGCACATCTTGCCGGCGACGTCGCCGACGACGCGGTTGGCGACGGTCTCGTTGGGCCGGTCGGTGCGACGGGTCTTGTGGATGAACGCCAGCGGCGCGCCGCCCAGCTTGGCCGACCAGCGCTCGGCCACCTTGATCCGGCCGGCGTCCGGCGAGACGACGCAGAGCTGCTGGCCGCCGTACTTCGCCTTGACATGGTCGGTCAGCAGCGGCAGCGCCATCAGGTGGTCGACCGGGCCGTCGAAGTAGCCCTGGATCTGGTCGGCGTGCAGGTCGACCGAGATCAGCCGGTCGGCGCCGGCGGTCTTGAACAGGTCAGCCATCAGCCGCGCGGAGATCGGCTCGCGGCCGCGGTGCTTCTTGTCCTGGCGGGAGTAGCCGTAGAACGGCATCACGACCGTGATCCGCTTGGCCGACGCGCGCTTGAGCGCGTCGACCATGATCAGGTGCTCCATGATCCACTCGTTGATCGGCGCCGTGTGGCTCTGGATCACGAACGCGTCGCAGCCGCGGACGCTCTCCTCGTAGCGGACGTAGATCTCGGAGTTGGCGAACTCGTAGGCCTGCGTCGGGACCAGCGAGATGCCGAGGATCTCGGCCACCTCCTCGGCGAGCTCCGGATGAGCCCTGCCACTGAAGACCATCAGGTTCTTCTGGGTGGTCCGCTGGATTCCGGTCAAGGAGGGCTCCTGGGCTCGCAGGCGGGGTGCGTTGCCGATTCTGCCCCGTCCCTCCGACCAGCCCCAAGTTCACGCCGGATTTCGGACCTGTTCACCGCGCCACACCGCCGGCCCGGCCGGCGGCGACGCGTGTTGCCCGCCGTCGACGGCGTCCCCTAGGTTGACCGCTGACACCAGGGGGTGCGTCGATCCGTCCTGGACCATGGGGAAAGGACGGTCCGACGTGAGGATCCTCAGACGACTCGCACCCTTGGTGGTGGCCGCTGCGGTCGCCCTCGGCTGGTGGGGCTTCAACACCTTCCAGGCCCAGGCCGACGCGCCCGAGGTGGGCGACTGCGTGACCATCAGCGGTTCGGGCACCGACGTCGAGGTCGAGACGGCCGCCTGCGGCGGCGACGACGTGCTGTTCGAGGTCACCGCCGACGACGGCGAGTGCGACCCCTACGAGGCCAACTACACGACCACGGTCAACGGCAGCGACGCGGTCGACCTGTGCCTGTTCTACGAGGTCGAGGCCGGCGACTGCGTCGACGTCGGCGGCGAGGTCGAGGCCAAGGTCGACTGCTCGGCCACCGGCCCCGACGTCTGGAAGGTCGCCTCCACCGCCGACGACGCGGCGGCGGCGTGCCGGAAGCGGGAGATGCCGATCGTCAACGAGCTGCGCGACCGGCGCGTCTGCGTCACGGCCAACGGCTGACCGCGACCGGCGACGTCAGGCGTCGCCCGGCGTTGCGTCCCCGGCCTGCCCGGGCTCGTCGGCGTCACCCGAGCGCTGCGCCGCCGCGGCGGCCCGCGCCTGCTCGGTGCCCGCACGGCGGGACTGGACCCAGCCGGGGACGTTCCGCTGCTGGCCCGCGCTGACGGCCAGCGCGCCGGGCGGGACGTCGCGGCGTACGACGGTGCCCGCCCCCGTGCCGGCGCCGTCGCCGACCGAGACCGGGGCGACGAACGTGTTGTTGGAGCCGGTCTTGACGTGCCGGCCGACCGTGGTGCGGTGCTTCTGCATCCCGTCGTAGTTGGCGAAGATCGTGCCGGCGCCGATGTTGGTGCCCTCGCCGATCTCTGCGTCGCCCACGTAGGACAGGTGCGGCACCTTGGCGCCGTCGCCGATCGCGGAGTTCTTGGTCTCGACGAAGGTGCCGACCTTGCCGGCGGTGCCGATCCGGGTGCCGGGGCGCAGGTAGGCGAACGGCCCGACCGCGGCGCGGTCGCCGATGACCGAGAGCAGCGCGTGGGTGCGGACGACGCGCGCCCCGACGCCGACCTCGCAGTCGGTCAGCGTGGTGTCGGGGCCGACCACGGCGTCCTCCGCGACGACGGTCGCGCCGAGCAGCTGGGTGCCGGGCAGCAGGGTGACGTCGGGAGCCAGGACGACGTCGGCGTCGACCCACGTGGTCTCCGGGTCGACCACGGTCACCCCCTCGCGCATCCACCGGTGGAGGATCCGCCGGTTGAGCTCGCGGCCGATGGCGGCCAGCTGCACCCGGTCGTTCGCGCCCTCGGTCTGCCAGACGTCGTCGATCGGGTGGGCGGTCACGGTGAGGCCGGCGTCGCGGGCCAGCTGGACGGTGTCGGTCAGGTAGTACTCGCCCTTCGCGTTGTCGTTGCCGAGCCGGCCGATCACCTCGGCCAGGAACCCGGCCTCGAACGCCAGGATCCCCGAGTTGATCTCCGTGATCGCCCGTTGGTCGGCGGTGGCGTCCTTCTCCTCGACGATCGCCACCACGTCCCCGTCGTCGTCGCGGACGATCCGGCCGTAGCCGGTGGGGCGGTCGACCACCCCGGACAGGATGCTCACCGCTGCCTGCGCCGCCTCGTGCTCGGCGGCGAACGCGCGCAGCGTCGCGCCCTCGAGCAGGGGCGTGTCGCCGTACGCGACCAGGACGGTGCCGCGCTCCGGCCTGCGGCCCTCCGCGGCCAGCGCCTCCAGGGCGACCCGCACCGCGTGGCCGGTGCCGAGCTGCTCGTCCTGCACCGCGAGCACCGCCGCCGGCAGGCACTCCTGCACGTGCGGCCCCACCTGCTCCCGCTGGTGGCCGACGACCGCGCAGACGCAGGTCGGCTCCAGCGCGTCGACGGCCCGGAGCACGTGTCCGACCATGCTGCGGCCACCCACCTCGTGCAGCACCTTCATCGTCTTCGACTTCATCCGGGTGCCGCCCCCCGGCGGCGAGAACGATGACGGTGAGCTGCTCGGCCATGGCGACGAGACTACGGCCCGCGGGTCGGGAGGTGGCCGCCGAGGAAGGCGAAGGCGTCGTCGAACGGCGGTGCGCCCGCGCGCACCGTGGCAGTCAGCTGCTGCGGGAGCCCGAGAGATCCCCGTAGTCAGCAGGCCGGCCGCTGTCGCCACCGTGGAGCACGAGGCACACCGGCAGCCCCCGGTCCGGCACTCGTACCCTCACTGTGACGGGGGCCTACAGGGAAGAGGTAGTCAGATGTGCCGAGCCAAGCTAGTTGCGCTAGCGGCCCTTGCTCTCGTGGTGGGCGCCGGCATCGCGGCGTCTCCCACGTACGCGGACAGCCAGCAGCGGCAGGATCCGCGGGGCGACGCTCCTGCCACCATCGACGTGCACCAGGTCAGATACGTGCACGCCCGCACTCACGTCCGGGTCCTGGCCGACGTCCCGGACCTGGGTCGACGAGGGTCGGCGGCCCTGAGCATCTCCCGGTTCAGCATCTTCGAGGCCGGCCACGTTCTCCGGATCATGAAGCGGCCCGGACAGTCGCCGCGCGTGAGGCTGTTCTACTTCAACCATTTCGACCTCGAGCCGCGGCGGTGCCGAGCCGTGTCAGGCGCATGGGACGAGGACCAGGTCCGGCTCCGGGTCGCCCGGCGCTGCCTCGGGGACGACGCCCGCGAGCGGGTCTTCGTCCAGTTCGGCATCCAGCGCGGGCAGTCGGTGGATCGAGCGCCAGCCGTCCGGCGCCTACCTCGAGGTTGATCAAGGGACGGCGCTGCCATCGGCCGTACGCGCGGGTCGGGAGGTGGCCGCCGAGGAAGGCGAAGGCGAGCCGGAACGGCGGAGAACGTCATACGGATGGGGCCACCGGTGGCCCTGTCCGTATGACGTCCGCCGCTGCGGGACGAGCTCCCCCGGGTAGGAGTCGAACCTACGTCGCTAATCCTGATTCAAAGTCAGGCGGGCCCTGCCGGCAGACCAACCGGGGATCGTGGACAAGGTTAGGGCCCGCCTGGCGGGGCAGCACCTCGGCCCGGCAGACCAACCGGGGATCGTGGACAAGGTCAGGGCCCGCCTGGCGGGGCAGCACCTCGGCCCGGCAGACCAACCGGGGATCGTGGACAAGGTCAGGGCCCGCCTGGCGGGGCAGCACCTCGGCCCGGCAGACCAACCGGGGATCGTGGACAAGGTCAGGGCCCGCCTGGCGGGGCAGCACCTCGGCCCGGCAGACCAACCGGGGATCGTGGACAAGGTTAGGGCTACGGACCCCTCCCCTATCATCGCGGGCATGTCGCAGCAGAGCGAGGACAAGGAAGAGCGAACCGACGAGCGGCTCGAGGTGCAGCGCCTGGTCGCCGCACCAGCGTCCGCGATCTTCGCGGTGCTCAGCGACCCGCAGGGACACGTCGACATCGACTCCTCGGGGATGCTGATGGACGCGACCGGCGAGCCGGTCGGCGCCTTGGGCGATCGGTTCGTCGTGCACATGGACCGCGAGGCGCTGGGCGACCTGCCGATGGGTGAGTACGACGTCGAGGTGGTCATCGAGCGGTTCGACCGCGACCGGGAGATCGCGTGGTCGACCATCGGGACCATCCGCCCGCCGATCGGGCACGTCTACGGCTACCGACTCGAGCCCGCTCACGACAGCCCCGGCAACGGCAGTCGCACGCTGGTCACCAGCTACTACGACTGGTCGACCGCCCGCGAGGAGTGGAAGGCGGTCTTCCCCGTGATCAGCGAGCAGCACCTCAAGGGGACCCTCGGCATCCTCGCCCGCACCGTCGTACGCCGGCTCCGCGCCGCCTGAGCCCGACCACCCCGGGACGTCATGCGGGGCGAGGGCGATCGCCCACGATTCGTATGACGTCGCCCGCCCGCAGCCGCCGCCCGCAGCCGCCGCCCGTCCCCGCCCGCACAGCCAGTGCCGCAGCCGCAGCCCTACCGCAGCAGGTCCCGCGCGACCACCATCCGCTGGATCTGGTTGGTGCCCTCGAAGATCTGGGTCACCTTGGCGTCGCGGAAGAGGCGCTCGACCGGGTACTCGCGCGTGTAGCCGTTGCCGCCGAGCACCTGAACGGCGTCGGTCGTCACCCGCATCGCGGCGTCGGTGGCGGTGAGCTTGGCGATCGAGGCCTGCCGCGAGAACCGGCGGCCGGCGTCCTTGAGCCGCGCGGCGTGGAGGTACGTCGACCGGGCGCGCTCCACGTCGGCGGCCATGTCGGCGAGCATGAACTGCAGGCCCTGGTTGTCGCCGATCGGGCGCCCGAACTGGACCCGTTCCTTGGCGTAGGCGACCGCGTGGTCGAGGGCGGCCTGCGCGATGCCGGTCGCGACGGCGGCGATGCCGAGCCGGCCGGCGTCGAGCGCGGACAGCGCGACCTGCATCCCGCGTCCCTCCTCGCCCACGAGCTGCGCCGCGGGCACCCGCGCGTCGTCGAAGAGCACCTGGGTGGTCACGTCGCACGCGAGCCCCATCTTGCGCTCGGGCGCCCCGAACGACATGCCGGCCGTGCCGTCGGGCACCACGAACGCCGACAGCCCGCGCTTCGGGTCGGGCGCCGTGCGCGCGAACAGGATGTAGTAGTCGGCGCACGAGCCGTTGGAGATCCACTGCTTGGTGCCGTTGACGACGTAGTCGTCGCCGTCGCGGACGGCCGCGGTGCGGATGCCGCTGACGTCGGAGCCGGCCTGGGGCTCGGAGAGGCAGTAGGCGCCGAGCCAGTCGCCGCCCAGCATCCGCGGCAGCCACTCCTGCCGCACCCGGTCGGACGCGTTGGCCTCGACGACCGTCGCGGTCAGGCTGTGGACGCTGGTGCCGACGCCGACGCTCGGCCACGCCGCGGCGATCTCCTCGACGACCTGCAGGTAGACCTCGTAGGGCTGGCCCCCGCCGCCGTACTCCTCCGGGAACGGCAGGCTCAGCAGCCCCGCCTTCCCGAGCAGCCGGTACGCCGCCTCGGGGAACTCGCCGGCCTCCTCGGCCTCGTGCACCTGCGGCGCCAGCTCCTTGGTCGCGATCTCCCGCGCCAGGGCCAGCAGCTCGTCGGCCTCCTCCGTCGGCAGCAGCCTCTCCACCATCCCGCCACCCTAGAGACCCCACGAGCCGGCGCCCAAGACCCCCTGGCGCCGGACGGGGAGGATCAGAGGCGGGCGCGGGCCTCGGCGACGGCGTAGAGCGCGACCGACGCGGCGACGCCGGCGTTGAGCGACTCGAGGACGCCGGCCATGGGGATCGACACCAGCCGGTCGCAGGTCTCCGACACCAGCCGCGACAGCCCACCGCCCTCCGCGCCGACGACGATCACCAGCGGGCCGCGGGCGAGGTCGTCGTCGGCGACCAGCTCCCCGGAGGGTCAGGTCGCCGTCGGCGGCGAGGCCGACGACGAAGCACCCCGCGTCCTGGTAGGCCTTGAGCTGCCGGGTCAGGTTGACCGTCTGGGCCACCGGGATCCGCGCCGCGGCGCCGGCCGACGTCTTCCACGCCGAGGCGGTCATGCCGGCCGCCCGCCGCTCCGGCACCACGACGCCGTGCGCGCCGAAACCGGCCGCGCTGCGCACGACCGCCCCGAGGTTGCGGGGGTCGGTGACCGAGTCGAGGACGACGACCAGGGGCTTCTCCCCCATCTCCGCGGCGGCGTCGAGGAGGTCGTCGGGGTGGGCGTACTCGTACGGCGGGATCTTGGCCGCCAGACCCTGGTGGACGGCGCCGTCGGTCAGCCGGTCGAGCTCGGTGCGGCTCACCTCGAGCAGCGCGACGCCGTGCTCGGCCGCGAGCCGGAAGGTCTCGCGCAGCCGTCCGTCGCGCTCGGCGCCCTCGGCGACGTAGACCGCCGTGACCGGGACCCGTTCGCGCAGCGCCTCGACGACGGGGTTGCGGCCGGCGATCCACTCCGCGTCGCCGGGAGCGCGGCGCCGGGAGCCGCTCCGCCTGCTCCCGCCCGCCTGCTTGGACTGCTCGGCCTGCCGCGACTGCTTGGCCTGCTTGGACTTGTGCGCCTTGTGGTAGGGCCGGTCCTCCGCCCGCGGCGTCGGCCCCTTGCCCTCCAGGCCCCGCTTGACGCGACCGCCGGAGCCTGCCGTCGGCTTCTTGCTCGACTTGCGCACCGCTCCGCGACGCGCGCTGTTGCCGGCCATGTCAGCCCACCGTCCATGTCGGGCCGGTCGGGGTGTCGGTGACCTCGATCCCGGCAGCCTTGATCTGGTCGCGGATCGCGTCGGCCCGTGCCCAGTCCTTCGCGTCGCGGGCCCGTGCCCGCTCCTCGAGCAGCCCCGAGACGAGGGCGTCGACGGCGGCCGACAGCTTCTCGTCGGCGGCGGCGCCGCCGGACCCGGCCCACACCGGGGAGGCCGGGTTGAGGCCGAGGATCTCGAGCATCGACTGCACCGCGCCGAGCACCTCGCTCAGCCGCTCGTGCGAGCCCTCGGCCAGCAGCCGGTTGCCCACCCGCACCGCGTCGTGGATGGCCGCCACCGCGGCGGGCGTGCCGAGGTCGTCGTTCATCGCGTGCACGAACGCCGGGGGCACGCTGCCGAGGTGCTCGGGCGTGCCGCTCGCCCGCAGCGCCTCCTCGGCGCGCTCGAGGAAGCCCTCGACCCGCCGGAACCCGGCCGCGGCCTCGTCGAGCGCCTCGAACGAGAACTCCACGTGCGACCGGTAGTGGGCCGCCACGAGGTAGTAGCGCAGCTCGATGCCGCGGTAGCGCTCGAGGATCGCCGGGATCGACAGGGTGTTGCCCAGCGACTTCGACATCTTCTCGCCGGCCGTGGTGATCCAGGCGTTGTGCATCCAGTACGTCGCGAACGGGCGGCCCGCGGCGCGCGACTGGGCCTGCTCGTTCTCGTGGTGCGGGAAGCGGAGGTCGACCCCGCCGCCGTGGATGTCGAACGCCGCGCCGAGGTACTTGCCCGCCATCGCCGAGCACTCGATGTGCCAGCCGGGACGACCGCGTCCCCACGGCGACGGCCACGACGCGGTCGCCGGCTCGGACTCCTTGTGCCCCTTCCAGAGCGCGAAGTCACGGGGGTCGCGCTTGCCGCGCGGGTCGGCGTCGGCGGCCGCCTCCATGTCGTCGATCGCCTGGTGCGTGAGCTCTCCGTACGACGGCCACGAGCGCACGTCGAAGTAGACGTCGCCGGAGCCGTCGTCGGCGGCGTAGGCGTGCCCGCGCTCGACGAGCTCCTGGATCAGCTCGACCATCTCGGGGACGTGGCCGGTCGCGGCGGGCTCGTAGGTCGGCGGCGCCACGTTGAGGGCGTCGTAGGCCCGGTCGAGCTCGCGGTGCATCGCGTAGGCGAGGTTGTACCAGGGCCGCCCCTGCTCGGCGGACTTGGCGAGGATCTTGTCGTCGACGTCGGTGATGTTGCGGATGAACGTCACGTCGTAGCCGAGGTGGCGCAGCCACCGCTGGAGCACGTCGAAGTTGACCCCCGACCGGACGTGGCCGACGTGCGGCTCGCTCTGCACGGTCAGGCCGCACACGTAGAGACCCGCCTTGCCCTCCTGGAGGGGCACGAAGTCACGGACCTCGCGGGTCTGGGTGTCATACAGCCGGAACGTCACCGGGCCAGTCTAGGGAGCGGCACAGGGGTGACCGGCATCGTCGGGTGCTCCCCCGCCCGCCGGGAGGGCCGGCCGCGTCCCGCGCCGCGCGACCCGGCCTGTGACAGGAGTGACGCATGTGACGTACCGTCCCTCGCATGCGCCGCCCCCTCGCCGCCCTCCTGAGCCTGACCGCCGCCCTCGCCGGCCTCGCCGCCTGCAGCACCGCCGGGAGCGACGCGAGCGCGAGCCCCGAGGCGGTCGCCCTCGCCGCCGCCCCCGCGGCCGGCCGGCAGGTCCTCCTCCACCGCTGGGACTCCGGCCGCCAGTGGCGCCGGGGCAACCAGGCGGGCACCCGGGTCGCCGACGGGCGGCTCGCGTTCCGCACGCCGGTGGCGACCCTGCGCCGCCAGGGCCGCTCCTACGACGTGGCGCGCTGGACGTCGCCGTGGGTGGCGCCGGGCTTCGCGTTCACCGAGCTGATCGCCTCCCTGGTCGGCGGCGACGCCGCGGGACAGCTGGGTGGAGATCCGGGTCCGCGGCGCCTCGGCGAGCGGCGACCGCACCCGGTTCGACGTGCTCGCGCAGTGGGCGGCGGGCGACCGGTTCGTGCAGCGCCGGTCGGTCTCGGGGCAGCCCGACGACGGCACGACGGTCGCCGTCGACACCTGGCGCACCGGCGGCCTGGCGTCCTACCAGCTCCAGGTGCGGCTGATGCGCCGCACCGGCACCGACGCCCGGCCCTCCCTCGACCTGGCGACGGCGATGACCAGCCGGCTGCCGGCCACCGCCGGCCGCACCTCGCGCCCCGGCGTCGCCCGCGGCACGGTGCTGCCGGTGCCGCGGTACTCCCAGATGAGCCACCGCGGCCACTACCCGCGGTGGGGCGGCGGCGGCCAGGCCTGGTGCTCGCCGACCTCGACCGCGATGGTGCTGGGCTACTACGACGCGCTCCCGCCCGCGAAGCGCTACCGCTGGGTGCCGGACGGTCACGTCGACCCGTGGGTCGACCACGCGGCGCGGATGACCTTCGACCACGCCTACGACGGCACCGGCAACTGGCCGTTCAACACGGCGTACGCCGCCCCGCGGGCCGGGAAGGCGTTCGTCACCCGCCTGCGCAACCTCCGCGACGCGGAGCGGCTGGTCGCGGCCGGCATCCCGGTCGTGGTGTCGATCGCGTTCGACCGCGGCGAGCTCGACGGCGCGCCGATCGGCTCGACGAACGGCCACCTGCTCGTGGTCGTCGGGTTCCGCGAGTCCGGCGACGTGGTCGTCAACGACCCCGCCTCGCCGACCCGGCGCGGCGTCCGCCGCACCTACGACCGCGGCCAGCTGGAGAAGGTCTGGCTGGAGGCCTCCGGCGGCCTGGCCTACGTGGTCCACGACGCCGAGCACCCGCTCCCCTCGCCGGCCACCGCCCCCAGCTGGTAGCCGACCCGGCGCAACTCCGCACCAGAAACGGCGCGACCCGGCACAACTCCGCACCAGAAACGGCCCGACCCGGCTCATCTCCGCACCAGAATTGGCTCGACCCGGCGCAACTCCGCACCAGAAACGGCCCGACCCGGCGCATTCCCCGCGCCGTGGGCCCTACGACGACGCGGCCGTGAACTCGATCGTATGCCAGCCGGTGGCGCCGTCGGGGGAGGACGTCGCTGACCGCGCCGGTCTGCACCATCCCGTCCTTGTCGGTGGCGCGGACCCGCAGGTCGTGCTCGCCCTCAGCGATGTCGAGCTCGACCCGCCACTGGACCCAGGTGTCGTCGTTGGGCACCCGCGCGAGCGTCGCCTCGGTCCAGGAGCCGCCGTCGAGGGACACCTCGACGGCCTGCACGCCCGTGTGCTGGGCCCAGGCGACACCGCCGCAGACGACGGTTCCAGCCGTGACCTCGGCGCCGGCCTGCGGCACGTCGACCCGCGACGCCAGCTTGACCGGGCCCTGCTCGGCCCAGCCCTTGTCGGTCCAGTACGCCGTGACGTCGTCGAACCGGGTGACCTCCATGTCGACGACCCACTTGCACGCGGAGACGTAGCCGTAGAGGCCCGGCACGATGGTGCGCACCGGGAAGCCGTGCTCGACGGTCAGCGGCTCGCCGTTCATCGCGACCGCGAGCATCGCGTTGCGGTCGTCGGTCAGCGCCGTCAGCGGCGTGCTGCAGGACCAGCCGTCCTCCGACGTCTGCAGCACGGCGTCGGCGCCGTCCTGCACGCCGGCCGCGGCGAGCAGCGGCGCGATCCGGACGCCGCTCCACCAGGCGTTGCCGATCAGGTCGCCCCCGACCTCGTTGGACACGCAGTTGAGCGTGATCCAGTCCTCGGTGATGCCGCGGCCGACCAGGTCGTCGTAGGTCAGCTCGATCTCGCGGTCGACCATGCCGTGGATCCGCAGCGTCCAGTCCTGCGGGCGGATGTTGGGCTTCAGGATGGCGGTGTCGATCAGGTAGAACTCCGGCACCGGGGTCTGCCACGGCGCCACCCCCTCGACCTCGACCTTGACCCCCTGCGGCAGCGACGGCTTGGTGATCTCGTCGACGCGCAGCAGGGCGCGGTCGCGCTCCACGTCGGCGCGCGGGTTGCCGACGATCCGCGCGACGGCGGCCGACACCAGCGCCACGCCGCCGACGCCGGCGAACGCCAGGAACACGCCGCGACGGGTGTGGGTGGGGTCGGCGTCCTCGTCGTCCGCGCTCTCGACGACCTCCCACCGGCGCAGCCAGCCCGCCAGCACGACCATCGCCACCAGCCAGGTCGCCAGCCCGACGGCCACCGGCACCAGCTCGATCGGCTGGGTGGCCGGCTTGGCGAGCACCGCGACCACCGCGACGCCGGCGAGGGCGACGAAGCCGAGGACGGACGTCCACCAGCGGGTGAGCGCCAACCGGCCGAGCACGGCGAACACCAGCGCGAGGATCAGGAACATCCCGGTCAGCAGCGCGGTCTTGTCGCGGGTGCCGAAGGTGTCGATCGCCCACGACGCGACCGCGCCCGGCGCCAGCTCGATGACCCCCTCGGCCACCGCGACGGCGGGGGACTCGCGGACACGGAGCAGGCTCGCCGACAGGTAGCTGGTCGCCAGACCCAGTGCACCGGCCACCACGCCGGCGAGCCACCACCAACCGCGGGACGTCGTCACGACGACGATTGTCCCCTCAGGCATGATCAGCGCCGTGAACAACGTGCGGATCGGCGTCGGGACCGACGTCCACCGGCTGGTGCCGCGGGGCGCCGGCGACCCGCCTCTCCGCCTGGCCGGGCTGGCCTGGCCGGACGAGGACCACACCCTGGAGGGGGCACTCCGACGCCGACGTGGCGGCGCACGCCGCGTGCGACGCCTTGCTGTCGGCGGCGGGCCTCGGCGACCTCGGCAGCAACTTCGGCACGGCGGACCCGGCGTGGGCGGGTGCGGCGGGCAGCGCGCTGCTCGCCGAGACCGTACGCCGGGTGCGCGCGGCGGGCTTCGAGGTCGGCAACGTCGCGGTGCAGGTGATCGGCAACCGGCCACGGCTCGGGACCCGCCGTGACGAGGCGCAGGCGGCGCTCTCCGCGGCGGTCGGCGCACCGGTGTCGCTGTCGGCCACCACGACCGACGGCCTGGGCCTCACCGGCCGTGGCGAGGGCGTCGCGGCGGTCGCGACGGCGCTGGTGCACGGCGTACCCGGAGTCGACGCATGACCACGCACACCGTGACCGCCGGCGACGGCCTGCGGCTGCACGTGACCGTGCACGGACCGGCCGACGCGCCGGTGACGGTGCTGCTCTCGCACTGCTGGACCGCGGACGAGTCCGACTGGCACTACCAGGTCCACGACCTGCTCTCCCGCTACGGGCACGGCATCCGGCTGGTCACCTGGGACCACCGCGGGCACGGCCGGTCGGAGCAGCCCCCGGAGTCGCGGTGCACGGTGCCGTGGCTGGCCCGCGACCTCGGCACCGTCGTCGACGAGCACGCGCCGGAGGGCCCGCTCGTGGTCGCCGGCCACTCCGTCGGCGGCATGACGATCACCGCGCTCCCGGAGGAGCGGCCCGACCTGCTCCCCCGGCTGGCCGGTCTGCTGCTGGTCTCGACGTCGTGCGGCGACCTGCACCGGGTGACCCTCGGCCTGCCCGAGGAGCTCGGCCCTGCCCTGCGCGACCGGCTGCCGTTCCTGCTCGCCGCCCGGGCCCGGCTGATGGGCCGCACCGGTCGTCAGCGGTTCCCGCTCGTCGAGCGCCAGGTGGTGCGCCGGATCCTCCTCGGCCGGCCGCAGCGGCCGCGCGACGTCGGGCACGTCGTCGACCAGATCATCAACTGCTCGCCAAAGACGATGTCCGGGTTCTTCAAGGACATGATGACCCACGACCGGGTCGGCAACCTGAAGGCGTTCGCCGACGTCCCGACGACGGTCCTCGTCGGCAGCCGCGACCGGCTGACCCCCGCCCGACCACGCGGCCCGGCTCGCGTCGGGCATCCGCGGCGCCCGCCTGCTGGTGGCGCCGGACGCCGGGCACTACCCGCCGTTCGAGCGCCGGTCGCTGGTCAGCGAGGAGCTCGGCCAGCTCGTCGACCGCGCCCTGGCGGCCGGCGCCCGCGACCTCAGACCGCGCTGACGATCCGGTGGCCGACCAGCACGACGCCCTCGGCCACCCGCACGGCGTACGCCGGCACCGACACGTGGGCGTCGTCGAGGCACCGTCCGGTGCGGAGGTCGAACGCGTGCCGGTGCGCGGGCGAGGCGACGAACGGCACGTCGGCGCGGCGGCCGACGATGCCCTTGGCGATGCCGCCCGCGCCTCCACGCCCGAACGGGTCGTGGTTGCCGAGCGCGAACACGGTGTCGTCGGGCATCCGGAAGATCGCGACGGCCTGGCCGTGGACCAGCGCGGTGGCACCGCGGTCGACCTCGAGGTCCGCGATCCGGCACACCGGCTGCCATTCGTCCTCCGGTCCGGACCGAGCAGCCATGCCGCCGACGGTAGGGGGCACTGTTCACGTCGGCGTTTCGGCGTGTAACAGCCACGAAAACGCTGGCTCACCGGGCGTCGTAGGCTTCGCCGCGTGCCGTCCGCCGCCGTCGTGGTCCTCGCCGCCGGGAGCGGATCCCACGTCGGCGCGGCCGTCAACAAGGTGCTGCTCCCGCTGCGCGGGGTGCCGGTGCTGGCCCGGTCGGTCGGCACCGTCCTCGACGTCCCGGGGGTCGACCCGGTCGTCGTCGTGAGCCGCCCCGGCGAGCGGGACGCGGTCGCCGCGGCGCTCGCGCCCCACCTGCGCGACCGGGAGCTGCTCCTGGTCGACGGCGGTGCCACCCGGCACGCGTCGGAGCAGGCGGCGCTGCGGGTGCTCGCGCCGCGGATCGAGGCCGGCGAGGTCGACGTGGTCGTCGTGCACGACGGGGCCCGGCCGCTCGCGACCGCCGCGCTCTTCGAGGAGGTGGTGAGCGTCGCCCGGGAGTCCGGTGGCGCCGTGCCGACCGTGCGGCTGCCCGGCCTGCTCCCGCGCGCGGCGTCGGCGGGGTCGTCGCCGGCGGGGCTGGTCGCGGTGCAGACCCCGCAGGCGTTCCGGGCGGCTCCCCTGCTGGAGGCCTACGCCGCGGCGGCGGCCGACGGCTTCGAGGGCACCGACACCGCGGCCTGCCTCGAGCGCTACCGGCCGGACCTGCGGATCCTCGCGGTGCCGGGCGGGCCCCGACAACCTCAAGGTCACCTACCCGGAGGACCTCGACGCGGCCGCCCGCGTCAGCGCGGGTCGGTGAGCGCCGCGAGGACCCGCAGGTCCTCGTCGTCGGCCACCCGGCGCGCCTCCGCCGGGGCGTCCGCCCAGACGACGTCGTACGACGCCCGCAGCCGGTCGACGAGCCCGGCGAAGTCGGTCGTCGGCAGGCCCGGCAGCTCGGCGACGACCCGGGCCGGCAGCACCACCGGCGAGCAGACCGCGACCAGGGTGTCGCGGTCGACGGTGGCGCCGAGCCGGCCGTCGGCCACCTGCTTGACGGTGTCGGTGACCGGGCGTGTGCCCACGACGACGGCGTCCTGCGCCACGGCCGTGCGCAGGCACGCGGCGAGGAACGCCGGCGGCGTCATCGGGCACAGCGGGTCGTGCAGGACGACCGGCAGCCCCTCGTCGGCGACCGCCTCCCAGGGGACGGTGAGGTCGACCAGGTCGATCTCAGCCTCCCCGGCCGCCCAGGCGGCCGCGGCGACCAGCGCCTCGCCGTGGATCAGGTGGAAGGGCAGCGAGCCCCGGTCGGCCTCGACGACGAACCCGAGCGCGCGCGGCGCACCGCCGGTCTCGCCGGTCTCGTCGTCGGTCTCGTCGCCGGTCACGTCGTCGCTGCCGGGGACGTCATACGCATCGAGGGTCATCGCCACCAACCGTATGACGTCCCCGGCCCGGCGGCGACCAGGGGACACCCGGCCCGGCGACGACCAGGACCACCCGGCCCGCCGACGACGAGCCCCGCACACGACGAGGCCCCGCGGACCGGATGGTCCGCGGGGCCTCGTTGTCAGTCGATCGGGCAGCCGACCGTGCTGGCGGGCGTCAGGAGGCGAGAACCTCGTCGAGGATCGTCTCGGCCTTGTCCTCGTTGGTGTGCTCGGCGAGCGCGAGCTCGGACACCAGGATCTGCCGCGCCTTGGCGAGCATCCGCTTCTCGCCGGCCGACAGGCCGCGGTCACGCTCGCGGCGCCACAGGTCGCGCACGACCTCGGCGACCTTCATGACGTCGCCGCTGTGCAGCTTCTCCAGGTTGGCCTTGTAGCGGCGCGACCAGTTGGTGGGCTCCTCGACGTGCTCGGCGCGCAGGACGCCGAACACGCGGTCCAGGCCCTCCTTGTCGACGACGTCGCGAACTCCGACCAGGTCCAGGTTGCAGGCCGGGACCCGAACCACCAGGTCCTGCTGGGCTACGATCCGAAGTACGAGGTACTGCCGCTCCTCCCCCTTGATCTTCCGCATCTCGATGTCCTCGATCACTGCGGCCCCGTGATTGGGGTAGACGACGGTTTCGCCGACGGTGAAAGTCATATGTGCTGAACCCCTTCCTAGAAGGCCATCCTATCACGTCCGGCCCCTACCTCAGAAAGCGTTTGCGCAGGTCAGAGGCCCAATCGCGGGCTTGACAGAACCGCATCGGTGTGTTGCGGACCACCTTCTGGCGCCGGTCGGCTCGGTCGGGGAGGCCCCGAAACGCCGCGTCGGCACCCACGGTCGCGGCGGTTGGTCGATACTGCTCGCCATGGCACTGCAGCGCTGGCGACGACGCGGCTCCGCCGGGCAGGGAGGCGTCGTGGAGGAGGACGTCGAGCCCCTCGACAACGACGCGCCCCTCGACGACGACGAACCCCTCGAGGACGACGTACCGCTCGCGGTCGACGACGAGGACGACCGCGACGCGTACGTCGCCCCCAAGGAGGGCTTCCTCGCCTCCCGTCGCTGGGTGCCGCTGCAGCTGCTCCGGGCTGCCCACGCCAAGCACGCGGTCGTGACCGCCCTCGCCATGGGAGCGGCGGCCGCGCTCGCCGGCCGCCCGGCGCGCGAGGCCGGGGTCGTGGCGCTCACCGTGCTCGTCGGCCAGGCGATCCTCGGCTGGCACAACGACATCGTCGACAAGCCGCGCGACCAGGCGCACGGCACCCCCGGCAAGCCGCTCGCGGAGGGCCGGCTGGAGACCGGCACCGTCTGGTACGCCATCGTCGTCGCCGCCCTGGTGCTGGTGCCGCTGTCGATCACGACCGGCATCACCGCGGGCTGCATCTACCTCGGGGCGGTCTGCGTCGGGATGCTCGGCAACGTGGTGCTCCGCACCGGGGTGCTGTCGTGGTGGTCGTGGGCGGTGTCCTTCGCCCTGCTGCCCGCCTACCTCTCCTACGGCGGGTGGGGCGGCCAGGCCGTCGGCGACCCGCCGCAGACGTCGATCACCGTGCTCGCGGCGCTGCTCGGCATCGGCGTGCACTTCCTGCTCTCGGTCTGGGGCCTGGTGGCCGACCACGAGGACGGGTGGACCCACCTCCCGCTCCGGCTCGGCCTGCGGATCGGGGCGACCCGGCTGCTGGCGCTCTCGAGCGTCTACACCGCGGTGGTCGTGGGCCTGATCGTCGTCGTCGGGGTGCGCGACGGGCTCACCCGCTGAGCGCGCGCCGCCCGGTGGCCGCCCGGTAGCCGCTCGGCGCGGACCGGCCGCCGACCCGGCCGCCCGTGGCCGATAGAGTGACCTCGCTCCCCGTGAGCACGATCGTCCTGTGATGTCCACCGATGACGCAGCGGAGGCCTGCCGAATGCTCAACCGACGCTCGACCGCAATCGTGGCGGCGGTGCTGCCCGTGGCCGCCCTGCTGTCGTCCTGCGGCTTCGACTACCCCACCGACCGCGTCAACCTGATCGGCGCGGGCGCGCACGACCGCAGCGCGAAGGTCGACGTGCTCGGTGCGCGGGTCGTCGCGGCGGAGCCCGGCCAGGGCCGCCTCATCGGCACGCTCGTCAACAACTACTACGGCGACGAGGAGCCCATCGAGCTGGCGGCGGTCGAGGGCAACGGGCTGTCCGTCGAGCTGACCGACGTCGCCGTCGCCCCCAACGAGAAGCTCAACCTGTCGGGCGACGACGCCGAGCCGGTCGTGGTGACCGGCGACTTCACCGCCGGCGACTTCGTCACGCTGACCTTCACCTTCACCACCGACGAGTCGGTGTCGCTGGACGTGCCGGTGGTCAAGCACTGCGGCCAGTACGCCGACATCGAGCTGCCCGCGTCGGCCGGCGAGTCGGGCGACGCGGCCGCGGAGACCGCCTCCGAGGAGACGGAGGAGGCGGACGCGACGTACCTCTGCGACCACCCCACCGAGGCCCCCGAGGACGGCGGGCACTGAGCCCCGCGGAAGCCCGACGATGACCTACACGCTGATCCTGCTCCGCCACGGCGAGAGCGAGTGGAACGCCAAGAACCTGTTCACCGGCTGGGTCGACGTGGCCCTCACCGAGAAGGGCGAGGCCGAGGCCGTCCGCGGCGGCGAGCAGCTGGTCGAGGCCGGGCTGCTGCCGACCGTCGTCCACACCAGCCTCCAGCGGCGCGCGATCAACACCGCGGCGCTGGCCCTCGACGCGGCCGACCGGCACTGGATCCCCGTCCGCCGCTCGTGGCGCCTCAACGAGCGCCACTACGGCGCCCTGCAGGGCAAGGACAAGAAGCAGACGCTGGAGCAGTACGGCGAGGAGCAGTTCATGCTCTGGCGCCGCTCGTTCGACGTCCCGCCGCCGCCGCTGGCCGACGACGACGAGTACTCCCAGGTGGGCGACCCCCGCTACGCCGACCTCGGCGAGGAGATGCCGCGCACCGAGTGCCTCAAGGACGTCATCGCCCGGATGCTCCCCTACTGGGAGGCCGGCATCGTCCCCGACCTGCGCGCCGGCCACACCGTGCTGGTCGCCGCCCATGGCAACAGCCTCCGCGCGATCATCAAGCACCTCGACCAGATCGGTGACCAGGAGATCGCGGGCCTCAACGTGCCGACCGGCATGCCGCTGGTCTACGAGCTCGACGAGCAGACCCTCCAGCCGGTCACCCGCGGCGGCCGCTACCTCGACCCCGAGGCGGCCGCGGCCGCTGCGGCGGCGGTGGCCAACCAGGGGCGCTGAGCCACCCCGCGACGTCGCCGGCGGCGTGGGCTACGACATCGCCGGGTGGTGCCCCGTGACGACGAAGACCACCCGGTTGGCGATCGACACGGCGTGGTCGGCGATCCGCTCGTAGTAGCGGCCGAGCAGCGCGATGTCGACGGCGGCCTCGACCCCGTGGGTCCAGTCGTCGCCGAGCAGCTCGCCGAAGCTGCGCCGGCGCAGCGCGTCCATCTCCTCGTCGGCCTTGCCGAGCGCGATCGCCGCCTCGACGTCGCGGGTGGCGATCACGTCGCACACCCGGCTGACCATGTCCTTGGCGACGCGCGCCATCTGCGCCACCGTCGGTCGCACGTCCGCCGGGACGGCGATCTCGGGCACCCGCAGCCGGGCGACCTTGGCGACGTGCACCGACAGGTCGCCCATCCGCTCGAGCTCGCTGACCATCCGCAGCGCGGCGACGATCGTGCGCAGGTCGGTGGCGACCGGCTGCTGCAGCGACAGGAGGTTGAACGCCTCCTCCTCGACCTGCTCGCGACCGCGGTCGATCTCGGCGTCGCCGCTGATGACCTCCTCGGCGACGGTGACGTCGCCGGTCATCAGGGGCCTGGGTGGCCTTCTCCACGGCGGTCTCCACCCGGCGGCAGAGAGCGGTGAGGTCGTCGAAGACCGAGTCGAGCTGGTCCTGGTAGGCGTCGCGCATGGCCCGACCCTAGGTCGCCGAGTTGTCCAAAGAGCGGGACCAGGTGAACGTGAGATGAACACTCGGAAGCCCGGCATCCGCGATTCGGAGCCCGATCCGTGCGCCGCCGTACGATCGAGACGTGGATCCGACGACTCAGGCGGTGCTCGCCGGGGTGCTCGGCTCCCTCGTGGCGGGCGGTGCGGTGCTCGCCTGGCACATCAGCGATCGCCAGCAGCACCGGCAGCCCCGGGTCGAGGAGCCGTTGGTGCCGCCCGGTGTCGCCACCGTGCTGTCCGTGCTGCGCAGCAGCGCTGTCGTCGTCGACGACGGTGACGTCGTCGTGAAGGCGTCCGCGCCGGCGTACGCGATGGGGTTCGTCCGCGGCACCGGCCTGCTCCTCGACGAGCTCGGCGACCTGGTCCGGGAGGTACGCCGTGACGGCCAGATCCGCGAGACCGAGCTGATCGTGCCCCCGCACCTCCGGCCCGCCGCGCCACGTCACCGCCCGGGTCGCGCCGCTGGGCTCCCGCCTGGTGCTCGCGCTGGTCGAGGACCGCACCCGCGAGCGTCGCGTCGAGGCGGTGCGCCGCGACTTCGTCGCCAACGTCAGCCACGAGCTCAAGACGCCGGTCGGTGCGATCCGGCTGCTCGCCGAGGCGGTGCACGACGCGTCGGACGACCCCGAGGCGGTGCAGCGGTTCGCGAGCCGGATGCTCACCGAGAGCGACCGGCTGTCCCACCTGGTGCAGCAGGTCATCGAGCTCTCGCGGCTGCAGGGCGACGAGCCGATCGAGTCGCCGGCGCCGGTCAGCGTCGACGACGTGATCACGGTCGCCGTCGACACCAGCGCGATCGACGCGGGCGCGAAGGACATCAGCGTGCTGGTCGAGGGGCAGCCGGGCCTGTGGGTGCGCGGCAACGAGGAGCAGGTCGCCGCGGCCGTGGCCAACCTGGTCGCCAACGCGGTCGCCTACTCCGACCCCGGCTCGAAGGTGCTGGTCACCACCCGGGCGGTCGACGGCTTCGTGGAGGTGTCGGTGGTCGACCAGGGGATCGGCATCCCGAGCGAGGAGATCGACCGGATCTTCGAGCGCTTCTACCGGGTCGACCCGGCGCGCCACCGCTCCACCGGCGGCACCGGCCTCGGCCTGTCGATCGTCAAGCACGTGGCCGCGACCCACGGCGGCGACGTGCGGGTGTGGTCGGTGGAGGGGCAGGGCTCGACGTTCACCCTCGCGCTTCCCGAGCACGACCACGACACCGACACCGACGACCATCACCACCGCCACGACAACCACGACACCAGCCACGACCCCAGCCACGACACCGGAGGGGACGACACGGTCGCCCCCGCCAGGCTGGCGCCCGCCGGCCATCCCGACAACCAGGAGGAACGCCCGTGACCCGGGTACTCGTCGTCGAGGACGAAGAGAGCTACAGCGACGCCCTCGCCTACATGCTGCGCAAGGAGGGGTTCGAGGTGGCGATCGCCGCCGACGGCAACGCCGCGCTGAGCGAGTTCGACCGCAACGGCGCCGACATCGTGCTGCTCGACCTGATGCTGCCGGGCATCCCCGGCACCGAGGTCTGCCGCACCATCCGGCAGACGTCCAACGTGCCGGTGATCATGGTCAGCGCCAAGGACGACGAGGTCGACAAGGTGGTGGGCCTCGAGCTCGGCGCCGACGACTACGTCACCAAGCCCTACTCCCCCCGCGAGCTGGTCGCCCGGATCCGCGCGGTGCTGCGCCGCGGCAGCGACCCCGAGGTGGCGCCCGACACGCTCGAGGCGGGGCCGGTGCGGATGGACGTCGAGCGCCACGTCGTCACCGTCGACGGCCAGGAGCAGCGGCTGCCGCTCAAGGAGTTCGAGCTGCTCGAGATGTTCCTGCGCAACCCCGGCCGGGTGCTCACCCGGGGCCAGCTCATCGACCGGGTGTGGGGCTCCGACTACGTCGGCGACACCAAGACCCTCGACGTGCACGTCAAGCGGCTGCGGGCCAAGCTCGAGCCGGAGCCGAGCACGCCGAAGTACCTCGTCACCGTCCGGGGCCTGGGCTACAAGCTCGACGTCTGACCGGCTCCCTCCCCCTCCCCGGGAGTCGGCCGGATCTCGCGCACTGCTGACCGATATCCGCGCGACCGGTGTCGGGGCCGCGCCCTAGCGTTGTCCCGTGACCGATCGCTCCGCCCTGCCCCTCGCCGCCGTCGCCACCACGCTCGTCTTCTGGGCCTCGGCGTTCGTCGCCATCAGACATCTCGGTGACGACTTCTCGCCGGGAGCGCTGTCGCTCGGGCGGCTGCTCGTCGGCGCGCTGGCGCTCGCGGTGCTCGCGCTGCCCCGCGGCCTGCCGCGGCCCACCGGGCGGCAGTGGGGGTCGATCGTCGCGATCGGCGTGCTGTGGTTCGGCGTCTACAACGTCGCCCTCAACGCCGGGGAGCAGCGGGTCGACGCCGGCACGGCTGCGATGCTCATCCAGATCGCCCCGGTGCTGATCGCCGGGCTGGCGGCGGTGTTCCTCGGCGAGCGCTTCACGACGTACCTCGCCCTCGGCCTGGTGCTCGCGTTCTCCGGCGTGGCGGTGATCGGCCTCTCGACCTCGGGCGACGGGGCCGATCGCGACCTGCTCGGCGTCGTGCTCTGCCTGGTCTCCGCGGTGGTCTACGCCGTGAGCCTGGTGCTGCAGAAGCCCCTGGTCGCGCAGATCTCGGCCGTCCACGTCACCTGGCTGGCGTGCACGATCGGCGCCGTCGCCTGCCTCCCGTGGGCGGGGCAGCTCGTCGACGAGGTGAGCGCGGCGCCGTTGTCGTCGAACCTCTGGCTGGTCTACCTCGGCGTCTTCCCCACCGCGATCGCGTTCAGCACCTACGCCTACGCCCTCAACCACATGAGCGCCTCGTCGCTGGGCGTGACGACCTACCTGGTGCCGCCGCTGACGATCGTGATGGCGCTGGTGCTCCTCGACGAGGTCCCGCCGCCGATCGCGTACGTCGGCGGCGTGCTCGCCCTGGTGGGGGTCGCGGTCGCCCGGCGCCGGCCGACGCGGAGGGCGCGGTCGACGGAGGCGGCCGAGGCCGCGGAGGAGCCGACGCCGGCCTGACCCACCCCGGGCGTCAGCCGCGCAGCAGCGACTCCAGCAGCACCCGCATCACCCGCAGCTGCCGGCGCATGTGGCCCGGGTCGCTCGTGGTGCGGGCGAGCAGGAAGGCGCCCTCGAAGGTCACCCAGACATGGTCGGAGAGGGCGTCGACGTCGACGTCGCTCCGCGCCGGGAGGGCGTCGCGCAGCAGGGCGGCGAACTCCTCGCGCCAGACCACGACGGCCTTGGTGATCGGGTCGGACGTGCCGGCCTCGACGAGCTCCATCTCCGCCAGCACGGACGTGTAGAGGCAGCCGGTGGTGCCGGCCATGATCTCGTCGGCCTGCTCCTCGTACCACCGCACGAACGCCACAGCCCGCTCGACCGGGTCGTCCCCCGCCGCCCGCGCCGCCGCCAGCCCGAGCTCGAGCATCTCGAGGTCGGCGGCGACGTACTTGTCGACCAGGGCCGCGGCGAGGTCCTGCTTGGAGGCGAAGTGGTGGAAGAAGGCGCCCTTCGACGTGCCGGCGGCCGCGAGCACGGCGTCGACCGTCGTGGCGTTGAAGCCGTTGTCGATCACCAGCCGCTGGGCGGCGTCGAGGATCCGGGCACGGGTGGCGGTTCCGTCGCGAGGCACGAAACCCATTGTGTCAGACCAACTGGTCTGGTTAGGATCCGGGAACCAGACCAACTGGTTGGTCTGTAACCCGAGACGAAGTCCGAAGCCCGAAGGAAGCCATGTCCCAGCACCGCACCACCGCCCGCCGCCACGTGACCGACGGCGGCCTCGAGACCGACCTGGTCTTCAACCACGGCATCGACCTGCCCGAGTTCGCGGCCTTCCCGCTGGTCGACAGCGACGAGGGCCGCAAGCTGCTCGCCGACTACTTCCGCGCCTACGTCGACATCGCCGTCCGCGCCGAGGCACCGGTGCTCCTCGAGACGCCGACCTGGCGCGCCAACCCCGACCACGGGGCGGCGCTGGGCTACGACGCCGCCGCGCTCGACCGGGTCAACCGCGCGGCCGTCGACCTGCTCACCGACGTCGCGGAGGAGCGCCGCGACGAGCTGGTCGGCTGGGAGGTCGGGGGCACCCTCGGCCCTCGCGGCGACGGCTACCAGTCGGCGGGCGGCGTCGACCCCGACGCCGCCGCCGACTACCACCGACCGCAGCTGGCGGCGTTCCGCGCCGCCGGCCTCGAGCGCGCGGCCGTGCTCACGCTCACCGACGTCGGCGAGGCGGTCGGGGTGGCACGGGCGGCTGCCGACGTCGGCCTCCGGATGGGGATCGGCTTCACCGTCGAGACCGACGGCCGGCTCCCCGACGGCACCACGCTCCCCGAGGCGGTCGCCGCCGTGGACGGCGCGGCCGCGCCGGCGTACTTCCTCGTCAACTGCGCGCACCCCGACCACATCGCCGCCGGCCTCGCCGACGGCGGCTGGCGCGAGCGGATCGGCGGCCTGCGCGTCAACGCCTCCCGGCTCACCCACGAGGAGCTCGACGCGATGGAGGAGCTCGACGCCGGCGACCCGCGGCAGCTCGCGGCCGACCAGCTGCCGCTGCTGGCGGCGTTCCCGGAGGTCGAGGTGCTCGGCGGCTGCTGCGGCACCGACGCCCGCCACGTCGCGGCGATGTGGGGCGTGCGTCAGCCCTGAGCGGCGTCGCCTCCGGCGCGGGGGTCGTCGCCGTCGTCGGCCTCGAGCCAGCCGCGGAACGCCTCCAGGTTGCGTGTCGGCTCACCCCGCAGCTTGCGCCACTCCCACTCCTTGCGGATCGAGGTCGCGAAGCCGAGCTCGAGGATGGTGTTGAACGACTCGTCGGCGTAGGTGAGCACCGAGCCGAGCAGCCGGTCGAGCTCGTCGGGCGTGACGGCGGCGAGGGGCAGCCGGGCGTCGAGATAGATGTCGCCGTGGTGGTCGAGCGCGAACGCGACGGCGTACATCCGCAGGTTGCGCTCGAGCAGCCACCGGTAGACCCGCTCGTGCTCCTCGTCGGGACGCCGGCAGACGAAGGCGTGCACGCCGAGGGCGTGCGGCCCGACGTCGATGCGCACCGGCGTCTGCAGCTTGCGCTCCCCGGGGAGGGAGAGGGGTGAAGATGCCGGGCTCCGGCTCCTCGTGCTCGATGCCCGCCTCGGCGAGGTGGCGTCGTACGACGTCGGCCGGGCCGGCCGGGTCGGCCGGGTCGGCGGGGTCGCGGCTCGGCTGGTCGGGCTGGTCGGGCTGGTCGGCGGTCATCGGGCGGCCGTCGCCTCCTTCATCAGGGAGCCCGCGCGGGCGTAGACGTCGAGCGTCTGCTCGGCGGTGGCGTCCCAGGAGAAGAGCTCCGCCTGCGCCAGCGCGCCGGCCGCGAGCCGGTCGCGGTAGCCCGGGTCGAGGACGACCGGCTCGAGCGCCCGGGCCCAGTCGTCGGGGTCGTGGGTGTCGACGAGGAGGCCGCTGTGGCCGTGGCGAACGACCGTGGTCAGGCCGCCGACGGCCGCGGCGACGACCGGCGCTCCGCTGGCCTGCGCCTCCACGGCGACCAGGCCGAAGGACTCGTTGTAGGACGGCACGGCGACCAGTGTCGCAGCGGAGTACCAGCCGGCGAGCTCGCGCTGCGGCACCGGCGGGACGAACCGCACCACGTCGGCGATCCCGAGGTCGTCGGCGAGGTTGGCCAGGGCGGTGGGCCGCTCGAGCCCGCTGCCGGACGGGCCGCCGACGACCGGGACGACCAGCCGGCGGCGCAGCTCGGGACGGCGCCGCAGGAGCGCCGCCACGGCGTGCAGCAGCACGTCGGGCGCCTTGAGCGGCTGGATCCGGCCGGCGAAGAGCAGCACCAGGGCGTCGGCGGGGATCCCACGCTCGGCGCGGGCGGTCGCCTGGTCGACCGGCCGGAACACCGCGGCGTCGACGCCCGGGTGCACCACCTCGACGCGGCCGGGCTCGGCGTCGTAGAGGTTGATCAGCTGCTTGGCCTCGAGGTCGGTGTTGGCGACGAGCACGTCGGCGGCGTCGACGACCTGCTCCTCGCCGATGACCCGGCCCTCGGGCTCGGGGGCGTCCCCGGTGGCGAGCGCGTCGTTCTTGACCTTCGCCATCGTGTGCATCGAGTGCACCAGCGGCACGCCCCACCGGTCGCGCGCGAGGGCGCCGACCTGGCCGGAGAGCCAGTAGTGGGAGTGGACGACGTCGTAGTGGCCGAGCGGCTGCGCCGCCTCGGTGCGCAGCACCTCGCGGGCGAACACGCACAGCTGGCCGGGCAGCTCGTTCTTGGTCAGGCCCTCGAACGGGCCGGCGTGGACGTTGTGCACCAGCACGCCGTCGGTGAGCTCGGCGACGGGGTCGAGCGCGCTCCTCGTGGCGCGCGTGAAGATGTCGACCTCGATCCCGCGCGCGGCGAGGCGGCGCGCGACCTCCACGACGTACACGTTCATCCCGCCCGCGTCGCCGGTGCCCGGCTGGTCGAGCGGAGAGGTGTGGAGACTGATCATCGCCAGCCGTCGGATCCGCTCCATGAGTACTCGGGCCTCCTCGGCCTGCTCGGGCCTGTCCACCGTGTCCAGGCCGCTCCGGTCCCCACCAACTCCGCAGCAGGAACCACCGGGTCGGTACCCGCATTCCCGGGGCAGCGACAATGAGGCCATGACCACACGTCGTGCCGTCGTGACCGGTGCCTCCAGCGGGATCGGGGCGGCCACCGCCCGCCGGCTGGCGGCCGAGGGCTTCGAGGTGGTGTGCGCGGCCCGCCGCACCGACCGGGTGGAGGCGCTCGCCGCCGAGATCGGCGGCATCCCGGTGGTCTGCGACGTCACCGACGCCGCCAGCGTCGAGACGCTGGCCGAGGCGGTCGGGCCGCGGCTCGACGTGCTCGTCAACAACGCCGGCGGCGCGTTCGGGATGTCGCCGGTCGCCGAGGCCGACAGCGACGAGTGGCGCCGGATGTACGACGTCAACGTGATCGGCCTGATGCAGGTCACCCGGGCGCTGCTGCCCGCACTGATCGCCAGCGGCGCCGGCGTGGTCGTCAACGTCGGCTCGACCGCGGGCCGCGTGGCCTACGAGGGCGGCGCGGGCTACACCGCCGCCAAGCACGGCACCAAGGTCGTCACCGAGACCCTCCGGCTCGAGCTCTACGACCAGCCGGTGCGGATCTGCGAGGTGGCGCCGGGCATGGTGCGCACCGACGAGTTCTCCCTCGTCCGGTTCGGCGGCGACCAGGAGCGCGCCGACGCCGTCTACGCCGGCGTGCCCGACCCGCTCACCGCCGACGACGTCGCCGACGCGATCACCTGGGTCGCCACCCGCCCGCCCCACGTCAACGTCGACGAGCTGGTGATCCGCCCCCGCGCGCAGGCGGCGCAGCACAAGGTGCACCGGGTGCTCTGAGGGGACTGAGAGGCTCAGGCCAGCGCCCGGTCGAGCGCCGCCTCGACGTGCAGCGTGGTGCACGGGAAGACCGGGAGCTCGGAGTCGGCCTGCTTGACGAGCAGCTCCAGCTCGCTGCAGCCGAGGACGATCCCACCGGCGCCCGCGTCCCACAGCTCCTCGATCATCCCGACGACCGTCTTGCGGGAGGTGTCGAGCACCTTCCCGTGCACGAGCTCCTCGTAGATGATCCGGTTGAGCTCGTCGTGGTGGCGCGCGTCGGGCACGAGCACGTCGAGCCCGTGCCGCCCGATCCGCTCGGTGAAGAACGTCCGCGACATCGCGAACCGGGTGCCGAGCAGGCCGACCTTCTCGACGCCCTTCTCCTTGCCGGCCCGCGCGACGACCTCGGCCAGGTGGAGCAGCGGTACGTCGACCGCCCCCTCGACCTGGTCGGCCACGCGGTGGAACGTGGTCGTGCAGAGCAGGAGGAAGTCGGCGCCCGCCCGCTCGACCGACCGCGCGGCGGCGACGAGGACCTCGGCGACGCCGTCCCAGTCCTCGGCCTCCTGCAGCGCGGTGACCTCGGCGAAGTCGACCGAGGCCAGCACGGTGCGGGCGGAGTGGAGCCCGCCGAGCCGGTGCTCGACGCCGCGGTTGAGCAGCTCGTAGTAGGCCGCGCTGCTCTCCCAGCTCATCCCGCCGACGAGTCCGATGGTCTGCATGGCGAGCAGTCTCCCACCCCGTGGCGGGGTTGGCGATCGCGGCTACTGGGGTGCCCGGTCGGGCGGGAAGCCGCCCCGCGCCACCGGGCCCCAGTCGTCGACGGTGATGCGCACCAGCGACTTGCCCTGCCGGCGCATGGCCCGGCGGTAGTCGTCCCAGTCGGGGTGCTCGCCGGCGATGCAGCGGTAGTACTCGACCAGCCCGTCCTCCGCCTCCGGCGACGGCATGTCGAGCACCTCGGCGGTGCCCTCGACCTGGACGTAGGGGTCGTTCCACTCGTCGGAGTGCACCAGCACCGTCACCGCGGGGTCGCGGCGCAGGTTCGCCGCCTTGGCCCGGTCGGGGTAGGTGGAGATCACGATCCGGCCGTCGCTGTCGACGCCACCGGTCACGGGCGAGAGCTGGAGCCGCCCGTCGCGGCGCCGGGTGACGAGGGTGTGCTTGTGGCGGATGCGGACGAAGTCGAGCAGCGCGTCGCGGTCGACGCGCTCGGCGCGGGCGATGGAGACCATGCGTCCGAGCGTACGGCTCCGGCGACAGGAGCCCTTGGGCATTGTCAGCCGCGCCCGGCGGCCGGGCGGTGCGCCTCCTCCACCAGCGGCCGGAGCAGATCGACGAGCCCCTCCCAGGTGGACCGGTCCTCGCTGCCCGGCGCGAAGCAGGCGTCGAGGACCAGCTCGTCGCAGCCGGCGTCGCGCGCGGCGGCGACCCGGGCGGCCAGGTGCTCGACCGGCCCGTGCCAGTGGCCCGGCGGCGCGGCGGGCTCCCCGGCCCCGGCGGGCTCAGCAGGACCCGGAGGGAGAGCTCGAGGTCCGGGCGGCCGTAGTCGTCGCGCGCGATCCGGTTGATCTCGGCGAGCCGGGCGACCGCGTCGGCAGGCTCCAGCCGGAACGGGTGCCACACGTCGCACCAGCGGGCGACCCGGCGCCGGGCTCCGCGCGCGACGAACCCGCCGTACGTGCGGACCTTGCGGCCGTCGGCGGGGCGCGGCGAGGTGTCGGCCGCCGGCACCACGAAGTGCTTCCCCCGGTAGTCGGGGACGGCCCCGGTCCAGCAGTGGTCCATGACCTCCAGCAGCTCGTCGGCGAGGGTCCCCCGGTCGGCCGTCGACCGCCCGAGCAGCGCCAGCTCGTCGGCGGACCAGCCGGTGCCGAGCCCGAGCGCGAACCGGCCCCCGGACAGCACGTCGAGGGTCGCGGCCCGCTTCGCGAGGTCGACCGGGTGGTGGTAGCCCGCGACCAGGACGGAGGTGCCGATGGTGCACCGCTCGGTGCGGGCGGCGACGAACGCCAGCACCTCGAGCGGGGCCAGCAGGTTGCGGTGGTGCTCCGGCCAGGGGCCGGCGCCGGTCCCGCCGTAGCCGGTGGTCGGGTGGACCGGGCGGAACAGGTGCTCCTGCACCCAGAGCGAGTCGAACCCGGCGCGCTCCGCCTCGACCGCGAAGTCGACGACGAGCGGCATCGTTGCCGCCGGTCCGAGCTGGGGAAGGCAGATGCCGAGGCGCAAGGCCGCTCCTTGGTCGAGTTGGTCGAGCTGGTCGGGCTCGTCGAGAACCGGCGCGGCCGGCTCAGCGGTCGGTGCCGGTCAGCCGCCGGCGCTGGATCTTTCCCGAGGGCGTCCGCGGGATCGCGTCGACGAAGACGACCTCCCGCAGCGCCTTGTAGGAGGACAGCTGGGGCTCCAGCCAGTCGAGGATCGCGGCGGCGTCGGGCGTCCAGCCGTCGGCGGGCACGACGGCCGCGCACGGCACCTCGCCCCGGCGCTCGTCACTCACCCCGTAGACCGCGCAGTCCGCGACCAGCGGCGACATCATCAGGACGTTCTCGATCTCGACCGGCGACACCTGGAAGCCGGAGACCTTGATCAGGTCCTTGAGCCGGTCGGTGACGACGACCCAGCCCTCCGGCTCGACGTGGCCGATGTCGCCGGTGCGGTACCAGCCTCCGTCGACGAACGGCGACACCTCCGGTTCGGGCAGGTAACCGGCCATCGCCGCGGGGCTGCGGGCGACGAGCTCGCCGGTCTCGCCGCGGGGCAGGAAGGCGCCCGTGGCCGGGTCGCGCGCCTCGACCTCCACCCCCTCGGGCGGCAGGCCCACGGTGTCGAGCCGGGCGTCGCGTCCGTGGTCGACGGGGTGCGCGGCGAGGACGGGGACCTCGGTCGTCCCGTACGCCGTCACCCAGCCGACACCGGTGCGGGCGGTGACCCGGGCGGCGAGCTCCTCGTTGACCGGCGTGGCCGACCAGTTGAGGTAGCGGAGCGAGCCGAGGTCCCGCTGGTCGAGGTCGGCCATCGCATCGAGCGCCGCCGCGATCGGCGCCACCGTCATCCCGATCGTGATCCGGTCGGCCTCGAAGCTGTCCACCATCGACCGCGGGCTGAACCTGGCGAAGAGGCGGATCCACGCTCCGCCGAGGAACGTCGCGCCGACGTTGACGATGCCCAGGATGTGCGCGAGGGGCGTCAGCGCCTGCAGCCGGTCGTCCGGGCCGACGTCGAGCGACGCCCGCCACTGCTGGGTGGCGACGAGGAGGCTGCGGTGCGTGTGCCGCACCGCCTTCGGCATCCCCGTGGTCCCGGAGCTGAACGGCAGGGCCAGCTCTAGCTCCGACGGGTCGAGCCGTCGTACGTCGTCCGGCACGACCGGCCGCGGCCCGTCGAGCAGGTCCGGCAGCCCGGTCCAGCCGGGTCGTGACCCGGAGGACAGCACCGCCAGCTCCGGCCGCCCGGCCGCCTCGAGCACCTCCGCCTGTGCCGGACCGGCGACGACGGCCACGGGGCGGGTGACGGCGAGGGCGTGCTCGATCTCCCGCTCCCGCCAGGCGGTCGAGAGCATGACCGCGGAGGCACGGAGCCGGCAGAGGGCGAAGAACGCGAAGACCCAGGCGGGCTCGTTGCCGAGGCACAGCGCCACCCGGGCGCCGGGCCCGATGCCGCGGGCCGAGAGCGCCTCGGCCAGCCGTTCCGCGGCGTCGTGCACCTCGGCGTAGGTGAGCTCCTCCTCGCCGGAGGCGAGCGCCACCCGGTCCGGCCAGCGCTCGGCCGCGTCCCGCAGGATCGCGTGGTAGTCGGCGTGCACCGCGTGCTACTGGCTCTCGAAGGAGGCGACCTGCTCGTACTCGGTGCCGACGACCTTGAACAGGTGCCAGTCCGGGTAGGGGTAGTGGCCGTCCTCGGAGTAGGCGAAGCCGTCGACCAGGCCGTCGAAGTCGACCTCCTGCGCGTCCAGCTCGGTCTTGAGGTCCTCGCCCGAGCAGGGGTGGCCGCACGAGGCGAGCGCCTCGCCGAAGGCGCGGGCGGTCAGGTACCCCATCACGGTGTAGCCGGCGTTGAGGGTGACGGCGTCGGTGGCCTCCAGCAACGGCTCGACCGCCTCGACGTACTCCGCGGCCGCGCCCTCCGCGCTCTCGGGGTCGACCAGCTCGTAGGTGGTGAACGCGTAGACGTTGTCGTCGTCGGACTCCTGCAGCGAGGTCAGATTGCCGGTGCCGTCGACCCAGATCACGGGGACGTCGAGCCGCGAGGACCGCAGGCCCTCCAGGACCGACAGGAACCCGGGGCCGAAGTTGCTGACGATCACCACGTCGGGGTCCGCCTGCACGACCTTCGCCACCTGCGCGCTCACGTCGGTCGCCGCGATGTCGAGCTCCTGGACCGTGGTGAGGTCGACGCCCGCGTCGCCGGCCTGGGCCTCGATCTCGTCCACCATCGCCAGCACCGTCAGCGTGTTGAGGTGGACGAGCGCGGTGCTGGGCGTGTCGGTGCCGCTCAGCTCCTTGGCCGCCTCGAGGAGGGCGCCCGCGGCGCTGGTGTTGTTGGGCCCGAGGCTGTAGACGTAGTCGTTCGGCTCCGCGACGGACAGGCAGGCCAGCGGCACCCGGTGCCGCTCCACCACCGGCGTCGCGGACGAGCAGTTCGCGCTCAGCACGAAGCCGAACATCGCGTTCACGCCCTCCGACGTCGCCAGCTGGGTCGCGTTGGTGGCCGACCGTGCGGCGTCGCCCGCGTTGTCGAGGGAGGTGAGCTCGATCGGGTGGCCGTCGATGCCGCCGTCGTCGTTGACCGTGTCGACGTAGGCCTGGACGCCCTGCTGGAGCGACTCGCCGTAGAAGGCCAGCGGGCCGGAGAGCTCGGCGTTGACCCCCACTGGTAGGCGTCGCCGTCATCGCCGCCCGAGGAGCCGCCGTCGCCGCCGCAGGCGGCGAGCGTGAGCGCGAGCCCGGCCAGCGCGGCGGAGGATCCGAGTGTGAAGAACCGTCGTCCCATCAGTGCTCCTCGGTGCACACGTCGAACTAGTTTCGACTTCGACGTCAAATTAGAGTCGCCCGGTCGCGGCTGTCAAGGGTGCTAGAGACCGTGGACGATCTCGGCCAGCGCGCGCAGGTCGTCCAGGGGCTGCGGCCCCGCCGGCGCGACCTGGAGGACGGTCACGCCCTGCTCGACGAACGCCTGCAGCCGGTCGCGGACGTACGCCGCGTCCCCGATGAGCGACGTCGCCTCGAGCAGGTCGTCGGGCAGCGCGGCAGCCGCCTCCGCCCGATGACCGGCGAGGTAGAGGTCCTGGACCTTCTCCGCCTCGGCGGCCCAGCCGTACTCACTGACGACCCGGTTGTAGAAGTTCGCACCCTTCGCGCCCATGCCGCCGACGTACATCGTCAGGTGGGCGCGGTCCGCCTCCCGCAGCCCGGTCACGTCCGGACCGATCGCCATCGGCCCGCCCGCGACCACCTCGAGCCGGCCGCGGTCGGCGCTGCGCTGCTGCGCACCCTTCCGCAAGGCCTCGCCCCCAGACCCGGTCCGCGCGCTCCGGCACGTAGAGGAACGGGATCCAGCCGTCGGCCTCCGCGGCCGCCAGCTCGACGTTGCCGGGGCCCAGCGCGGCCAGGTAGACGGGGATCTCCGCCCGCAGCGGGCGGTGGACGATCTTGAGCGGCTTGCCCAGCCCGGTCCCCCGGTCCTCGGGCAGCGGCACCTGGTAGCGACGACCGTCGTGGCGCAGGGCCTCACGGCGCCACACGCTCCGGCAGATCGCCATGATCTCGCGGGTGCGGCCCAGGGGCGCGTCGTAGGGCACGCCGTGCCAGCCCTCCACCACCTGCGGGCCGCTCACGCCGATGCCGAGCGAGAACCGGCCGTCCGAGGCGAGGTCGAGCCCGACGGCGGTCATCGCCAGGAGCGCGGGCGTCCGGGAGTAGATCGGGAGGATGCCCGACATCAGCTCGACCCGCTCGGTCACCGCCGCCAGGTAGCCCAACGCGCTCACGGCGTCGGCGCCGTACGCCTCGGGGACGGCGATGACGTCGACACCGGCCGTTTCGTAGGCGGCGGCGAGGTCGCGGACCCGACCGAAGTCGGCGCCGGCGTCGATGGTGACGGCCAGCCGTAGCGCAGACATCTGCATGCACCTTTCACGTGGAGCGGCCGGCCCCGCCGGGCGTCATCGCGGCGGGACCGGCCGTCAGGGGCGACGGACCCGGCGGTCAGTCGCTGGGGAAGGACGCGACGCTCTCCACGTCCTGGCCGGCGATCCGGTAGAGGTACCAGTTCGGGTAGGGGTAGTGGTCGTCGCCGTCGTAGCCGAACTCCGATTCGAGGTTCGGCAGCTCGAGCGTGGTCTGGGTGAGCTGCTCGCGCAGCTGCTCGCCCGAGCAGGGGAAGCCGCACTCGGCCATCGCCTCGCCGAAGAGCCGGGCGGTCATGTACGCCGGCACGCTGTAGGCGCCGTTGAGGGTGAGGATGTCCTCGCCCTCGATGTGGCCCCTCGCTGGCGGCGACGAACTCCGCCGCAGCGCCCTCGGCGGCGGCCGGGTCGACGATCTCGTAGGTCGTCAGCGCGTAGACGTTCTTGTCGGTCGACTCTGCGAGGGAGGGCAGGTTGCCGGTGCCGTCGAGCCAGATGAACGGGGCGTCGACGCCCGCGTTCCGCACGCCCTTCAGCACGCCGAGGAAGCCCGGGCCGGTGTGGCTGATCAGGACGGCGTCCGGGTCGGCGTCGACGATCCTGGCGACCTGGGTCGACGGGTCGCTCGCGGCGATGTCGATCTCCTGGCGGGTGGCGATCTCCACCCCGAGATCACCGGCCGCCTCCTCGGCGTTGTCCCCGAAGCCGATCGACGTCAGCGTGTTGATGTTGACCAGCGCGACGCTCGGCGCGTCGTTGCCGGTCACCTCCTTGGCGGCCTCGAGCATCGCGGTCGCCCCGCGGGTGTTGTCGGCACCGAGGCTGAACGCGTAGTCGTTCTCCTCCGCCAGCGACATGCACGCCAGCGGCACCTGGTAGCGCTCGGCGACCGGGGTCGCTGCCGAGCAGTTGGCGCTGAGGACGAACCCGAACATCGCGTTCACCTCCTCGGCGGTGGCCAGCTGCGTGGCGTTCGTCGCGGTCCGGGAGGCATCCCCGGCGTTGTCGAGGGCCACCAGCTCGATCTCGTGGCCGTCGATGCCGCCCGCGGCGTTGACCTCCTCGACGTACGCCTCGATCCCGGCCTGCATCCCCTCGCCGTAGTAGGCGGTCACACCGGACAGCTCGGCGTTGATCCCCCACTTGTAGGTGCCGTCCTCATCACCGGAGGCGCCGCCGTCGTCGCCACCGCAGGCGGCCAGGGTGACTGCCAGCACCCCGGTCGTCAGGAGCGCCAGGGCCCTCCTCGAACGCTTCGAGTTCATGCGTTACCTCCATGTGAGCGACGCCATATTTTGACGTCGACGTCAATCTAGAAATCAGGGTCCTGCTCTGTCAAGGGAGCCGACCGGCACGTCGTGACCTGTGGATGGATCCGATGTCGGATCCGGTCAACCCGCGATCTCCTCCGCGGCCTCGCCGAGGTACGACCGCTTGACCTCGTCGCTGGCCATCACGTCGTCCGGCGGGCCCACCCGGAGCACCTCGCCGAAGTTCATCGCCATCAGCCGGTCGCAGTTGGCGATCACGAACCCGGGGTCGTGGTCGATGAGCGCGATCGTCCGCCCGAGCCGGCGCATCTCCGCCAGGGCCTCCGAGATCGCGCCCCGCTCGCGCGCGCTGACGCCCGAGGTCGGCTCGTCCAGGAGGATCAGCCGGGTGCCGACCGCCATCGCCCGGGCCATGTCGACCAGCTTCTGCACCGCGCTCGAGAGCTCGCTCAGCGGGCGGTCGGCGTAGGCGCCGAGGTCGAGCAGCTCCAGCGCCGCCATCGCCCGGCTGCGGGCCTCCTCCGTGCGGAACCGGGTGCGCCGGTGGTCGGAGAAGGTGATCGCGCCCCACGCGGAGTTCCGCAGCTGGCCGAGCGCGACCAGGTTGAGCGCGGTCAGGTCGGCGAAGTAGTGCGTCGACTGGAGGCTGCGACCGATGCCGAGGTCACGCACCCGGTGCGGACGGATCTTCGCGAGCGGACGACCCTGGAACGTCACCTCCCCCGGACCGGCCGGACCACACCGCTCACCACGTTGAGGATCGTCGTCTTGCCTGCGCCGTTGGGGCCCACGATGCCGAACGTCTCGCCCTCGCGGACGTCGAAGGTGATGTCGCGCAGGATCGAGACGCCGCCGAGCTCGACGTCCACGTTGGTGAGGCTCAGCATCGTCGTCATGCCTTCTCCCGGCCGAGGTAGGTGTCGAGGACGCCCTCGACGTCGAGCTCGTCGATGGCTCCGGCCGCGACCACGGTGCCGTCGTCCATCACCTGCACGCGGTCGGCGACCTTCAGCGACTCGGTGACCGCCTGGTCGGCGGCGAGGATCGCGAGCCCCTGTTCGTCGGCGAGCCGGCGCAGGTACTGCATCAGCTCGCGGACGACGCCGGGTGCCAGGCCGAGCGACAGCTCGTCGACCAGGAGCACCTTGGGCTTCCGCAGGAGCGCGAGCGCCGTCGCGAGCATCTGCCGCTCCCCCGCCGCTGAGGAGTCCCGCCCGCACCTCGAGCCGCTCCTGGAGCCGGGGGAAGAAGTCGAGCACCTGCGCCTTCTGCTCCCGGTCGGGCGCGACCAGGCGCAGCTGGTCGTCGACGGTCATCCCGGTGAACACCTTGTTGCGCTCGGCCACCAGCTCGAGACCGGCACGCGACAGCGTCAGCGGGTTGGGCCGGCGCACCGGCCGTCCGAGGAGCTCGACCCGGCCGCTCGAGCGTCCGGTCTCGCCGGGGAGGAAGCCGACGATGCCCCGCAGGGTGGAGGTCTTCCCGGCGCCGTTGCGACCCAGCATCATCGTGAGCGTCCCGGGCTCCAGGTCGACGTCGTACCCCGTCACCGCCGGCGCTCCGCGGTAGGCCACCTGCAGGTCGCGGACCTTCAGCGCGGCGCTCACCGAGCCGCCCTCCTGCCGCCGCGGACGGCTCGTCCCAGGGATCGCAGCCTCGCCTCCGCCTTGCGCAGCAGCCCCTCGATCCCGTCGGGCTCGAACAGGATGACCAGGAGGAACAGCAGCGAGAACAGTCCGGCGTTCACCGTGCTCACGTTGTTGAGGTACCAGTCGAAGTTGATCCCGGACTCGAAGGCCCAGGTCGCGACCTCGTTCTGGAGGATGTAGGGCAGGACCGTGATGATCACCGCGCCGATGACCGCGCCGAGCCGGGACGACACGCCGCCGATGAAGATCATCGTGACCAGCGTGATGGTCAGCGTCAGCGTGTAGGACTCGTAGTCGGCCCGGCCGACCCAGTAGGCGAACATGCACCCGGCCACGGCGGTGACCGCTCCGCTGGCCGCGAACGCGTAGAGCTTCCAGCGCACGACGTCGACACCGCTCATCGCCGCCGCGACCTCGCTCTCCTTCAGCGCCTTCCACGCCAGCCCGACCCCCGTGCGCTCCACCAGCGCGGTGAGCAGGTAGATGGCGACCGCGATGCCGATCAGCAGCCAGTAGAGGTTGGTCCCGAAGGAGAAGTCGGTCGAGCCGATCTGCAGGGGCGGGAGCACCAGACCTGCGGGGTGGTACTCGCCCTGGTACTGCCGGGTCAGCGAGGTGACGATGAACTGGAGCGCCATGCTCGAGAGCAGCAGGTAGAGACCCTTGAAGCGGAGGCCCGGCAATCCCGACACGATGCCGACGATCCAGCCCACCGCCGCCGACCCGAGCAGGATGACCGGGAAGCTCTCGACGCCGTAGTTGGCGAGGATGCCGGCGGTGAAGGCGCCGATGGCCATGAACGCGCCGCCGCTCAGCGCGACCTGGCCGGCGCCGCCCACCAGGATCGACTGGCCGATCGCGGCGATCGCGAAGATCGCGCACGACTGGCCGATCAGGTTGACGTAGGGCCCGGCGCCGGCCGCCCAGAACGCGGCTGCGACCAGCAGGGCGCCGACGAGCAGGTGGGTGGGCGCCCCGGGCCTGGTGACCGTCGCCCGGGCGCGGGCCACGAGGCCGTGGCGGCCGGTCGGGGCCGGGAGCGGCTCGGAGCGGCCCGGGCCGGGCTCGCCGGCGAGCGGCGGGGCCGCGTCGGTGGCGGGGGTCTCGGTCGACGACGTCTCCATCACAGCCTCACGACCTCGGCCTTGCCGAAGAGGCCGGTCGGGCGGAACAGCAGGAAGCCCAGCATCACGCTGAACACGATCAGGTCGATCCAGTCGGCGCCCAGCGACGCGGCGACGGCGTTCTGGAGTCCGCCGAGGACGAACCCGCCGAACAGCGCACCGGGGACCGAGTCGAGCCCCCCGAGGATGATGGCGGGGAAGGCGAAGAACCCGATGTTGGCGACGCCCACGGGGTCGACGTTCGCGCGGAGCGCGAAGGCGATCCCCGCGAACGCGGCCGTGAGCCCGGCCAGCCCCCAGGCGATCGTGGCGACCCGCGCGGCGCTCACGCCGAGGTGCACCGACAGGGCGGGGTTGTCGGCGACCGCGTTCATCTGCAGCCCCAGCTGGGTCTTGGAGATGATCAGCAGGATCGCCCCGACGACCACGACCATGATCGAGACCGACACGATGTCGGCGAAGGTGATCGTCGCCCCGGCGACGTGGAACGACTTCGACATCACCACGTCGGGGAGGGCCAACGGGCTGGTGCCGTACCGCACCGCGACCACCGCCTGCAGCACACCGGCCAGGCCGATGGTGGCGACCGACGTGGCGAAGGGCTCCCGGGCGGCGACCCGGGCGAACACGACGATGTAGACGAACGCGCTGAACAACGCCACCAGGACCACGGTGATCGCCGTGGCCGGGAAGAAGCCCATGTCCTGGTTCTTGACCAGGTCGTAGAAGAGGAAGGCGCCGAGCAGCATGAAGCCGCCCTGGCAGAAGCTGAGCACCTTCGAGGCACGGAACAGCAGGACGAACCCCACGCCCACCAGCCCGTAGAGAGCGCCTGTGACTACCGAGCCCCAGACCGCTTGCGAGACGACGCCCACCTGGATTCTCCCCTGCTTGCCGTGGTCCCCGGAAACGAAATTGATGTCGACGTCAGATTATTGCCCACGTCACATCCCGTCAACGACGTGGGCCCGGTTTCTCACGGTCCGGGTCGACCGGCTCGATCCCCCTCCTCGATCGCCTTGATCAGCAGCGCCGTGAAGGTGGAGTAGAACCGGCACATCCGGATGAAGCCGGTGCAGAACCAGAGGCCCGGCTGCGCCGAGCGCCGCCAGGTGTTCGCGTACTCGTTGTCGTCGGCCCGGCCGTAGGCCTTCTCGATCCGGGCGGCCGCCGCGCCCAGCGTCGGGCGCATGTGGTTCCACATCTGCTCGTAGCCGGTGGCGAAGACGATCACGTCGACCTCGAGCTCCGAGCCGTCGTCGAAGACGACCGTGCGCCCGTCCTTGACCTCGACCAGCTCCGTGCCCTGCTTGAGGGCCACCCGCCCGTCCGCCACCAGCTCGGAGGCACCGATGTTGATCTGGTAGCCGTCCATGCCGGACATGTGCGCGCCGATGATCCCGGTGCCGTCGGGTCCCCACTCGAGCTTGAACCCGCGGGCGGTCAACCGCTCGTGCAGGTCGCGGTCCTCCTCGGCCGCGCGCGCCACGAGCTGCTTGTTGAGCTCGTCCACCCGCTCGTTGGGGAGCGCGTAGGCGATCTGGTCGGCGTACTCGGGCGGGAACACGGGGTACTCCGTGAACTGACCGGACCAGTACTTGTGGTGGGTGTCGTAGTTGATGACGTACGTCGCGCTGCGCTGCAGCATGGTGACCTCGACGCCGTGCTCGTAGAGGTCCTGGGCCAGCTCGTGGCCGCTGACCCCGGCGCCGACCACCAGCGCCCGCTGCCCCTCGAAGTCCGCGCCGCTGTGGAAGTCGTCCGAGTGCAGCGCGACCCCGGTGAACCCCTCGAGGCCGGGCACCCGAGGCGTCCGCGGCGACCCGAACAGGCCGCCGGCGACGACGAAGTGACGCGGCCGCAGCTCGCGCACCGAGCCGTCGCCGCGGCGCACCCGCAGCGTCCAGCGCTCCGCGTCCTCGTCGTAGTGCCCGCTGAGGTAGGTCGTGCTCAGCCACACGTTGAGGTCGAGCAGCTGAGCGTAGGACTCCAGCCAGTCGGCGAACTTGTCCTTCGGCGTGTGCGCGGTCCAGGTCGGCGGGAACGGCAGGTAGGGCATGTTGTCGCCGTAGACGGTGCTGTGCAGGGCGAGCGCGGCGTACCGCCTCCGCCAGGTGTCGCCCACGCGCGCCTCCCGGTCGATCACCAGGGTCGGGACCCCGAGCGCCCGCAGCCGTGCGGCCACCGACAGGCCGTTGTGCCCGGCGCCGAGCACCACGACCGCCGGGTCGCCGTCCTCGAACGACGCCTCGCGCTCCCGCTGCTCGCGCCAGGTCGGACGCCCGGGGACGATCCGGTAGGCCTTGCCCTCGGGACGCCGGTGCCGGACGCCCTCGGGGTGCTCCGGGAGGGCGCACACCTGGGTCTGCATCACCGAGGCGACGTAGTCCGCGCCGTCCCGGACCAGGCCGACGTAGCCGCGGTCGCGCCGGTCCCTCGTCGTGAAGTCGAAGAAGCAATGGAGGATCCCGTCGAGGGGCGTCGGGGGCTGGCCCTCCGAGACGGCGAAGCCGGCGGCCTCGTGAGCCTTGGCGAGCCCCACGAGCCGCTCGGCCACGTCCTCGCGCCCCAGTGCGTGGGAGAAGTCCCAGGCGAACGCCATGAAGTCGCGCCAGGTGGCGTCTGCGGTGAAGAGCCGCGCGAGCTCCGACGACGACCCCGACTCGACGGCGCGCTCGAAGCGGGTGAGCCAGGTCCGGAAGATCTCGGCCGCCTCGGCGCCACCGGGCGCCACGGCTTGCTGCGTCTCGTTCATGGTCCCCCCATCGTGTAGATAGTGCACACCGTTGGCCGTTATCAGCACACGGTAGGCCGATGGTCCACCGGAGTCAATCACCCCGCGACAGACCGGCGGCGTACCCTGTCGCCGTGCCAGAGACCGATCGGAGCGCCGGCCAGCCCGGGACCCAGACCCTTGCGCGGGGCCTTCGGGCGCTGGTGGCCGTCGCGGAGTCGCCGGCCGGGATGACGGTCCAGGACGTCGCCCGGACCCTCGACGTCCACCGCTCGATCGCCTACCGCGCGCTGCAGACCCTCGCCGACCACGGCTTCGTGCGGCCGGGGGCCGACGGCCTCTACCGGGCGGGCGCCCGGTTGGCGGCGCTCTCGCAGGCCTACCTCCCCGAGCTGCGGATGCAGGCGCTGCCCGTGATGCGCGAGCTCGCCGACGGCATCGGCGCCACCGTGGCGCTGTTCGTGGCCGAGGGCACCTCGGCGGTGGCGATCGAGATGGTCACCCCGACGACGGTCGGCATGCACGTGGCGTTCCGGCAGGGCGAGCGCACGCCGCTCGACCGCGGCGCGGCAGCGTACGCGCTGCGGGCCGCACAGCCGCCGCTGCCCGGCGAGCCGGAGCAGGTCCGGCTGGTCCGCGAGCGCGGGTACGCCGTGAGCCACGGGGAGATCGAGGCCGGGCTGCACGCGGTGGCCGCACCGGTCCGGGGTGCCTACCCGCCCGCCTGCCTCAACGTCATCACCGGCACCGAGGAGCGCATCGACGCGGCGGCGCCGCGGGTCGTCGAGGCCGCCGCCTCCCTGGCCGTCGCGGCCGTCGGCGACATCGCCTGACGCGACGCGGCCCTCCAACGCGGGTCGGCGGTCGCGCGCGCCTCGAGGGGTTGACGGCGAAGGCGCGCGCCATCGACGATGTGATTAACGAATAGCACTGATCACATATTGAACGCCGTCCCGACCCAGGAGCCGCGCGATGCCCGTCGCCCTCTGCGCCATGTCCCACACCCCACTGATGGACAAGCTCGACCCGCCCGTGGACGTCCGGCAGGAGGTCACCGCGGTGCTCGACCGGGTCCGCGGGTTCGTGGCGGACTTCCGGCCCGACCTGGTCGTCGGCTTCGCCCCCGACCACTACAACGGCTTCCTCTACGAGGTGATGCCGGCGTTCTGCATCGGGGCGTCGGCGGAGTCGATCGGCGACTACGGCCTCCCGGCCGGCCCGCTCCCGGTCGACGCCGCCACGGCGCGCCGGATCGCCGCGGCCGTGCTCGACGCGGGAGTGGACGTCGCGTTCTCCGAGCGGATGCAGGTCGACCACGGCCTGGTCCAGCCGCTGCTGCTCCTCCTCGGTGCGCTGGACGCGGTGCCGGTCGTGCCCGTGTTCGTCAACTGCGTCGCGGAGCCGCTCGGCCCGGCCACCCGCAGCGTCGCGCTCGGCCGGGCGGTGGGTGAGGCACTCGCCGGCGACGACCGCCGCGTCCTGCTCCTGGCGAGCGGGGGGCTCTCGCACGACCCCCGGTCCCGCGGATCCGGGAGGCGACGCCCGAGGTCGCCGAGCGACTGACGGTGCGCCGCCCGGTGCCGCCCGGCGAGCGGCGGGACCGGGAGGAGCGCACCGTCGCCGCGGCCCGGGCGTTCGCCGGCGGGGACGGCGCCTTCCACGACCTCAATCCTGCGTGGGACGAGGCGTTCCTCGACGCGTGCGCGACCGGCGACCTCGAGCGGTTCGCAGCCCAGCCGGTGTCCTGGTACGTCGAGCAGGCCGGCCACTCCTCCCACGAGGTGCGGACCTGGCTGGCGGCGTACGCCGCCCTCGGCGTCCACGGCCCGCACGAGGTGACCGACCGCTACTACCGGCCGATCCGCGAGTGGTTCGCCGGCTACGGCGTCACCACCGCCGTCCCCGCAGGTGCGGGGGTGCGGGCGTGACCTCGATCTGGAGCGCCCTCCTCGGCGCCGACCTGGTCGTGCGCCACCAGCTGCTCGCCGGCTGGGACACCCGGCTCCTCGAGGCGGGGACCGGCGACGTGCCCCTCCTGCTGCTCCCCGGCACCGGCGGGCACCTCGAGGCCTACGCCCGCAACGTCCACGCCCTGGCCGCCGACCGACGGGTGGTGGCCTACGACTACCCCGGCCACGGCTTCAGCACGCTCGCCACCCACGACCTCGAGCTCGAGCACTACGTCGCCCACCTCGACGCCCTGGTCGACCACCTCGGCGTCGAGCGGGTCGACGTGTGCGGCGAGTCGCTCGGGGGCTGGGTCGCGGTCAAGTACGCCGTGGCGCGTCCGGAGCGGGTGCGCCGCCTGGTGCTGAACACGCCGGGCGGCACCATGGCGGACCCGGCGGTGATGGAACGGATCCGCTCCCTGTCGCAGGCGGCGGCCGACGACCCGACGCCGGAACGGGTCCGCGCCCGCCTCGAGTGGCTGATGGCCGACCCGGCCGCGGTCACCGACGAGCTGGTGGCCGTGCGGCGTGCCGTCTACTCCCGCCCCGGCTTCGCGCGGTCGATGCGCCACGTGCTGTGCCTCCAGGACCCGGAGGTGCGGGCTCGCAACCGCATCACCGACGACGAGCTGCGCGCACTGGTCCACCCGACCCTGGTCGTGTGGACCAGCGACGACCCGTCCGGGCCGGCGGCCGCCGGCCTGCGGATGGCCGACCTCGTCCCCTGACGGCCGGTTCGAGCTGGTCGAGCACGCCGGGCACTGGCCGCAGTGGGAGCAGCCCGAGCGGTTCAACCGGCTGGTCCGGGACTTCCTCGCGGAGCCGGCATGACCGCCCGCCCGTCCCAGGACCGGGTCGTCGTCGTCGGCGCCGGCCCGACCGGTCTGACCCTCGCGAACCTGCTCGGGGTGCACGGCATCGGCGTCGACGTGCTCGAGGCCGGCCCTGGGCTGCTCGACTACCCCCGGGCCGTCGGCATGGACGACGAGAGCCTCCGGGTCTTCCAGGGCGCCGGCCTCGTCGACGCGGTGCTCCAGCACACCGGCCCCGACCACGCCATGCGGTTCCTCGGAGCCGACGGCAGGCCGATCGCCGAGATCGCACCACGCACCGGCGCCTACGGATGGTCGCGCCGCAACTCCTTCATCCAACCGCTGGTCGACCGCGAGCTGCTGCGAGGTCTGGACCGGTTCCCCCACGTCCAGGTGCACTTCGGCGTCCGGTGCACCGGCATCGAGCAGTACGGCGACCGGGTGCGGGCGCACGTGTCCGGAACCCGCAGCGGGGTGTGGGAGGCAAGCTACCTCGTCGGCGCCGACGGCGGCCGGTCCTCGGTCCGCAAGGCGCTCGGCGTCTCCTTCGACGGCACCACCGAGTCGACGCGCTGGCTCGTGGTCGACATCGCGGGCGACCCGCTCGGGACGCCCAACGTGCACGTCGGCTGCGACCCGCGCCGGCCGTACGTGTCGATCCACCTCCCCACGGCGTGCGCCGGCTCGAGCTGATGCTGCACGACGGCGAGGACCAGGACGTGGTCGACGACCCGGCCCGGTTGCGGGCGCTGCTGGCGCCCCTGGTGCCCGACCCCGCGCGGCTCGACGTGATCCGGGCCCGCGTGTACACCCACCACGCGCGGGTCGCGGGCCGCTTCCGCTCGGGACGGGTGCTGCTCGCCGGGGACGCCGCCCACCTGATGCCGGTCTGGCAGGGGCAGGGGTTCAACTCCGGCATCCGCGACGCCGCCAACCTCGCCTGGAAGCTGGCTGCGGTGCTCCGCGGCCACAGCGGCGACGCCCTGCTCGACACCTACGACGTCGAGCGACGCCCGCACGCGACCGCGATGGTCAACCTCTCGACGCTCGTCGGCCGGATCATCTCCCCCACCCGGCTGTCCGTGGCGCTCGCCCGGGACGCGTTCTTCCGGGCGCTGGGCGCGGTGCCGGCGGCCAAGAGCTACCTCACCGAGATGCGCTTCAAGCCGATGCCGCGCTACGAGGAGGGGGCGGTGGCGCATGCGACCCGGCCGCTCCCCCAGGACTCCCCGTCGGCCGGATGTTCCCCCAGCCCCGGGTGGCCTCGCGCGACGGCACCGTGGTGCGCCTCGACGACGCGTTGGGCGACTGGTTCGCCGTCCTCGTCTGGGGCAACCCCCTCGAGCGGGTCGTCGACGCAGCGACCCGCACGACCCTCGAGCGGCTGGGAGCACGGCTGCTGGAGGTGCGCCCGATGACGCAGCTCCACTGGCGCTCGGCGGCGGAGGACGCCACGCTGGGCACCGTGGTGGGCGACGCGGACGGTGACGTCAAGCGCTGGTTCGACCAGCATCCTGTGGGCGTGGTGGTCCTCCGGCCGGACCGGATCGTCGCGGGCGCCGGGCTCGCCCAGGACACCGGGCAGCTGGTCCGGGCGGTCGCGCGGGCGACCAGCATCCGCACACCACCGGCAACGCCGTCCCGGCTCGAGGAGGAACGCCCATGGCGGACTTCACGTTCGCACCGTTGACGCCGGTCTCGTTCCTCGACCGCGCCGTCAGCGCGTTCGCCGGGCGCCCGGCGGTCGTCGACGGGGACCGCCGGTTCACGTACGCCGACCTCGCCGACCGGCGGGACCGGCTGGTGTCGGCGCTCGCCCGGCTGGGGGTCGAGCCCGGCGACCGGGTGGCCGCGCTGTGCACCAACAGCCACGTGCTGCTCGAGCTCCACCACGCCGTCCCGGCCCGCGGCGCGTGCCCTGGTCGCCGTCAACGTCCGGCTGGCCGAGGAGGAGATGCGCTTCATCCTCGACCACTCCGGCGCCTCTCTCCTGGTCGCCACCGAGGAGCTCGCCGACCGCGCCCGCTCCCTGGCGGCTGCCTGCGGCGTACCGGTCGTCGTCGCCGGCGGCCGCGACGACGACTACGAGCAGCTCCTCGCCGCTCCGGCCGACCCGCGGGACCGGGCCGAGGTCACCGACGACCAGCTGCTGGCGATCAACTACACCTCGGGGACGACCGGGCGGCCGAAGGGCGTCATGTACCACCACCGGGGGCGCCTTCCTCCAGTCCGTCGCGATGGCGCACCACGCCCGGCTCGGTCCCGGGAGCGGCTACCTGTGGACGCTGCCGATGTTCCACTGCAACGGGTGGTGCTTCACCTGGGCCGTGACGGCGGCCGGCGGCACCACGTCTGCCTGCGGGCGGTCCGCCCGGACGCCGTGTGGCGGCTCCTGCGCGACGAGCCGGTCACCCACTTCAGCGCGGCACCCACGGTGCTGACGATGATCGCGGAGGACCCGGCCGCGACGCCGCTCACCGACCGGGTGCACGTCGACACCGGCGGCGCCCCACCGTCGCCCGCCCTGCTGGGCCGGCTCGAACGGTTGGGCCTCGACGTCACCCACCTCTACGGCCTCACCGAGACGTTCGGGCCGGTCGCCGTCAACGAGTGGCAGCCCGAGTGGGACGAGCTCGACGGCGGCGCCACTGCGGCGCTCCGCGCCCGGCAGGGCGTCGGCAACATCATCTCGGCGCCGCTCCGGGTGCTCGGCCCCGACGGCGACGACGTGCCGGCCGACGGTCGGACGCTGGGCGAGATCGCCGTCCGCGGCAACAACGTGATGCTCGGCTACTACCGCGACCCCGAGGCGACCGCGGCCGTCACCAGGTCCGGCTGCTTCCTCACCGGCGACCTGGCCGTGCTGCACCCCCGACGGCTACGTCGAGATCCGCGACCGGCGCAAGGACATCATCATCTCCGGTGGGGAGAACATCGCCTCCGTCGAGGTGGAGCGCGCCCTCGACGCGCACCCGGACGTCGTGGAGTCCGCCGTCGTCGGCAGGTCCGACGACCGGTGGGGGCGAGGTGCCGGTCGCGTACGTCACCCTCCGGCAGGGTGCGTCGGTCTCGGCCGACGACCTCGTGGCGCACCTCCGCGGCCGGCTGGCGGGTTTCAAGGTCCCGCGGCGGGTGGTCTTCTCCGACCTGCCCAAGACCGCCACGGGAAAGATCCGGAAGAACGTCCTGAGGACGTGGGAGGAGAGCTGACCATGCCCGCCATCGACGTCGACCGCCGGGTCGAGCCCGGCACCCGGGCGGTCCTGGACCGTCTGCCCGGCTGGGACCTGACCAGCGTCGACACCATCCGTTCGACCTACGCCGCCGCCGGCGGGCCGCCGGAGCCGCCCGACCCCAGGGTCCGCCGCTCCGACGAGGTGGTGGCGGGGCTCGACGGCCGGCCCGACGTACGTGTGCGGTGGTATCGGCCGGCCGACGCGACCGGACCCCTCGCCTGCGTCATGTGGCTCCACGGCGGCGCCTACGTGATGGGCGACCTCGACGAGAACGACGGCCGCCTGCAGCGGATGGTCGTCGACACCGGCTGCGCCGTCGTGTCGGTCGACTGGCGCCTCGCCCCCGAGCACCCCTTCCCCGCAGGGCTGGAGGACGCGGAGTCCGTCTGGTGCCGGATCACCGACGACCCCCTCCGCTTCGGCGTCGACTCCGGCCGGCTGGTGGTCGGCGGCGCCAGTGCGGGTGCCGGCCTGGCCGCCGGGCTGTGCCTCCGGCTCCGGGACGCCGGCCTCGCGCTCCCCGCCCTGCAGCTGTTGGTCTACCCGATGCTCGACGACCGGGAGATCACGCCGTCGATCCGGGCCATCGCCGACGACCCCGGGCACTGGGGCTTCTGGCACCTGCGGGCCAACCGGCTGTGCTGGGCGGCGTACCTCGGCGAGCTGGCCGGCGGCGACGTCCCGGCCACCGCCGCACCCGCCAGGGCGGAGGACCTCTCCGGGCTCCCGCCGGCGTTCCTGGCGGTCGGCGACGTCGACGCCTTCGTGCACGAGAACCTGGCGTATGCCGGGCGGCTGGTCGGCGCCGGCGTGCCGACCGAGCTCCACGTCTACCCGGGCGTGATCCACGGTGGCTACGGCGCACCGCCGGCCACGCCGCGCACGGCGCAGCTGCTCCGCGACGTCCACGGCGCGGTCCGCTCGGTCGTCGCGGGCGAGTTCCCGGCGCGGCCGGAGGCCGGCCGGTGAGCGGCCCGGCGCGGCACGTCGTCGTGCTCGGCTCGGGCGCGGCGGGACTGACCGCGGCGCTCGCCGCCGCCGTCGGGGGGCGCGCGGGTCGCGCTGCTCGAGAAGGCGGAGCTCCTCGGCGGCACGACGGCGTTGTCCGGCGGCACCATCTGGTTCCCCGCCAACCAGCCCGCCCGCCGGGCGGGGGTCGAGGACTCGCGCGAGCGCGGCCTGGAGTACCTCGCCAGCCTCTCCAACGGGATGATCCTCCCCGAGCTCGCCGAGGCACTGGTCGACGGCGGCCCTCGGTTCGTCGACTTCGTCGAGGAGCACACCGAGCTGCGGATGCGGCTCGTCGCCGGCTACCCCGACTACCACCCGGAGCACCCCGGCGGCCTGCCGCGCGGCGGCCGGTCGATCGAGCCGGAGCTGGTCTCCTTCGCCGGCATGGAGGAGTGGGCGGACCGGATCGCGGGTGAGCCGCGGCGGATGTTGATCGCCGAGACCCCGCTGGGCGGCGGCACGGGCGTGGTGGCGCCCGACCTGCTCGCCGAGCGCGAGGCCGCGCAGCAGGAAGGCCTCGGGCGCGCGCTGGTCGCCGGCCTGCTGCGGGCCTGCCTCCGGCGCGGCGTCGAGGTGGCGACCCGGACCCGCGGCACCCGGCTGGTCGTCGAGTCGGGCGCGGTCGCGGGCGTCGAGGTCGAGGGCCCGGACGGCCACCGCACCATCCGCGCCTCGGCGGTGGTGCTCGCCACCGGTGGCTTCGAGTACGACGCCGCACTGGTGCGCGACCACCTGCGCGGTCCGCTCGACCGGCCCGTCGGAGCGCCCACCAACACCGGCGACGGGCTGCGGATGGCGATGCGGGTCGGGGTCCGGCTCGGCAACATGCGCGAGGCGTGGTGGTCCCCGATCGTCGGCCTCCCCACCACCGGCGCGACGGCGGCCGGGACGGGCTGCTGTGCGCCCGGGAGCGGGCGCTGCCCGGGTCGATCATGGTCAACCGCCACGGCCGGCGGTTCTGCAACGAGGCCGCCAATTACAACGCCCTCGGCGGCGCGTTCCACCGGCTCGACGAGTCACGCCTGGACTACGAGAACGTGCCGGCCTACCTGCTGCTCGACCAGGCGACGGTCGACCGGTTCGGCGTCTTCGGGTCCGCGCCCGGCGCGCCGGTCCCGGAGTGGGCGGCGCGGGCCGGCACCATCGCCGACCTGGCCGCGGCGTTGGGGCTGCCGGCCGCACCGCTGCTGGAGACGGTCGACCGGTTCAACCGGCACGCCGCGGAGGGGTGGACCCCGACCACGGCCGTGGCCGGAGCGCCTACGACCGCTGGCCGGGCGGCGGGGCGAGCGACCCCGACTCGCCGTTCGCGACGCTCGGACCGGTGGCGACCCCGCCGTTCTACGGGGTGGAGGTGTCCATCGGGGCGCTCGGCACCAAGGGCGGCCCCCGCACGGACGCCGACGGGCGGGTGCTCGACGTCGACGGCGACGTCATCGACGGGCTCTACGCGGCGGGCAACGTGATGGCGAGCCCGTCGGGCATGGTCTACGGCGGAGCCGGGGCCACCCCTCGCGGTCGCCACCGTCTGGGGCATGTACGCCGGCACCGCGGCCGCCCGGGACGAGCCGGCTCCCCGTCGCGGCCGGGAGTCCCGCGCGGGTGTCACCGGGCCGTGACCACGTGCCGGCCGGCGATCCACCCGAAGGTCATCCCGGGCCCGAGGGTGCCGCCCGGGCCGCCGTAGCCCGGTCCGGTCGGTGAGGACGCGTTGCCGACGGCGTACAGCCCCTCGATCGGCCGTCCGTCGAGGTCGATGACCCGGGCGTGGGCGTCGACCTTCGGCCCGCCCTTGGTGCCGAGCGCGCCGACGGTCAGCTCGAGGGCGTAGAACGGCGGCTCGTCGATCGGGCCGAGGGTCGCCTCGACCGTGCCCTTGCGGTAGGGGTCGCCCCACCAGCGGTCGTGCGCGCTCTCGCCGCGTCCGAAGTCGGGGTCGGCCCCGGCCGCGACATGGCCGTTCCAGCGCGCCACGGTCGCCTCGAGCGCGCCGGCGGGGATGCCGAGCCGGCCCGCCAGCTCGGCGAGCGTCGCGCCCTCGGTGAGCCACGGCGGCGTCTGCCCGTCGTAGGGCCGGTTCGTGCTGCCGTAGCGGGTCAGGTAGCCGTGGTCGAACACCACCCAGGCCGGGAGGTTGGCGTAGTCGAAGGAGTTGACGTCCTCCTGGTGGAAGGCGCCTCCGATCGCGTTGTAGTTGGCCGCCTCGTTGGTGAACCGGCGGCCGGCCCGGTTGACCATGATGCTGCGCGGACGGGTGCGGTCGCCGTTGATCATGTCGCGGTCCATCGCGTTGACCCCGGAGGGCAGCGGGGCGACGGGGATCCACCAGGCCTCCCGCATGTTCTGCAGCGCCGCGCCGGCGCGCATCGCCATCACCAGGCCGTCGCCGGTGTTGGTCGGGATCGAGACCGGCATCTGCATCCGGCCGCGCAGGAACGTCGCGCACAGCTCGGGGTTCCACTCGAAGCCCCCCGTCGCGAGCACCACCCCGCGCCGCGCGGTCACCGCACGGCCACCACCCGGGCCGTCGACCACGACACCCGTGACTCGGCCGCCGGAGATCACCAGCTCGCGCGCGGGCGTGGCGGTCTCGAGGCGGACGCCCTCCCGCAGGCAGGCGGCGAGCAGGAGGCCGACCAGGCCGTGGCCCATGCCGCGCTCGTTGGCGGCCGCGCGCCGGGCCCGCTCCTCCTCCGTCGGCGGCTGCGGCACCGCACGTCCGAGCGGTGTCTCGTCCATCCGCAGGTCGTAGGGGTAGTAGGGGCTCTGCTCCACCCGGTCCTGCCAGTCGCCGAGGGCGTCGAAGCAGAACAGGTCGGTGCCCAACGTCCGGCCGCCGCCCGGCTTCCCGCCGGGCAGCTCGGGGTGGTAGTCGGGAAGCCCGGGGACGGGGAAGAACTCCACGCTCCCGTGCCGCTCGAGGTAGGCGATCATCCGCGGTCCTGCCTCGACGAGGGCGCGCACCAGCGGTTCCTCGACCACGCCCCTGCCGAGAGCGGTGAGGTAGGCGATCGCCTCCTCGGCGCTGTCCTCGACGCCGATCGCGGCCAGGTGCGGGTGGTCGGGCACCCAGAGGTGCCCGCCCGACCAGGCGCTGGTGCCGCCGATCCGGTCGTTCTTCTCCACCACGAGGACCGTGCCGCCCTCCCGGGCGGCGGTGAACGCCGCGGTCAGGCCCGCGGCACCGCTCCCGAGGACGACGACGTCGTACTCGTCCGCCATACCCCACCCCTGCGGCGTGCGAATATCGAGCAGCATTCATCGATAAACGCACACTACGGCCGGGCGCTCGTCCGATCAACCGGTCTCGGCCGCCACCGCCGCGAGCAGTCGCCAGGTCCGCTCCTCGTCGTCACCGGTCGCGACGACGTGGGCGGCGAGCTCGGTCACACCCGCGTCGGCCAAGCGGTCGAGCCCGTCCCGCACCGCGGACTCGTCCCCCGACCAGGGACAGCGCCGCGATGCCGTCGACACCCTCCCGCGCCAGCACCCGCTGGTACGACGGCAACGCGTCGTTGGCGCCGAGCTTGCGGTGGATCGCGGCCCTCCCGGCCGGCTCGTCGTCCGTCACGCAGACCGGCACCGCGGTGACCACGCGGAACGGCCGCTCCCGGCCGGCTGCCGCGGGGACGATCACGTCGGCGACCGTCCGCGCGCCCGCAGCCCAGGTCACCACCCCGTCCGCGGCGTCCGCCGCCAGCGCCGCCATCCGGGGGTTGACCGCGCCGAGCACGATCTCCGGCGCCGGCGCCTGAGATCGTGATGGGGGCCGCAGCCGCTGCGGCTCCGCCCCGGAGAGCAGGCTCCCGAGCGCCGTGAGGTAGGTCGCCATGGTCGCGAGGGGCGGTCGCCACTCGACGGCGAACAGCTCCTCGGCGAGCACCTGGTGCGAGGTACCGAGGCCGAGGGTCAGCCGGCCACCGGTCACCTCCTGCACGGTGAGCGCCTGCTGCGCGAGCGCGTAGGCGCTGCGCAGCGGCAGCGGCACCACGGCGGTGCCGAGCCGCACGTCGGGGACCCGAGCGCCGGCCACGGCGAGGGCGGTGAGCGTGTCGACGCCGTTGAGCATCGGCGCCCAGTAGCCGGCGAGCCCCGCCTCCCGGGTGCGTGCCACCTCGGCCACCACCTGCTCCACGCTGCCCCGGTTGGTCGTCGAGGAGTGGATCGCGATGCGCATCACAGGTGCGTCCGCAGCAGCTGGCCGCCGTCGACCAGCACCTCGGCGCCGACCAGGTACGACGACGCGTCCGAGAGGAGGAACGCCACGACCGCCGCCACCTCCGGCGGCTCCCCCGGACGGCCCAGCGGCACGAAGGAGGAGATCCGGGGGACGCTCTCCGGCGAGAGCATGGGCGTGGCGATCGGCCCCGGGAGCACGGTGTTGACGCGGATGCCGAGCTCGGCGAGCTCGAGCGCCGCGCTGAGCGAGAGGCCGCGGGCGGCCCACTTGGAGGACGCGTACCCGACGTGCCGGTCGAACGGGCGGAGGGCGGCGTTGCTGACGGTGTTGACCACGGCGGGCGCGTTGCCCGAGCGCAGCAGCGGCACGCAGGCCTGCAGGCCCAGCAGCGGTCCGAGGCAGTTGACGCGCCAGGCGCGCTCGAACGCTGCCGGGTCCTCCTCGAGCAGGGACGCGCGGTGCAGCGTGCCGGCGTTGTTCACCAGCGCGTCGAGGCCGCCCCACTTCTCCTTGGCCACTGCGACCGCGGCCGACCACCCGGCCTCCGACGTCACGTCCAGCGGCTGGGCCACGACCTGCTCCGGCGCCTCCGCGGCGACCGCGGCGAGCTCGTCGGCCAGCACGTCGCAGGCGAGCACGACGTACCCCTCCGCGACGAGGGTGCGCACGATGGCGGCTCCCTGTCCGCGCGCCGCGCCTGTCACCAGCGCCCGGCGCGCTCCTCCGGTGTCCATGGGGCCCTCCGTGTCCTCGGTGTCCTCGTGCTGCTTCTCGGTCTGGTCGACCTGGTCGTCCGGTCGCCCGGTCGTTCGTCGTTGGTCGTTCTCGTTGGTCGTCGGGTCGTCGGTCACCGGTTGCGCAGGGTGCGCAGGGCCTCCTCCACCGCGGCACGGTGCTCCGGCGTGGCCGTGAGCCGCACGTGGAGCTCGGCATCGCGGTCGCAGGCCTCGGCGAACCCGAGGACCGGCACCAGGGCGGCGGTCTCGGCGATCACCTGGGCGGCGGGCGCCGGCACCCGCGCGAAGGCCCGCGCGGTCCGGAGCGCGCGGTCCGCCAGCTCCTCGGCGGGGTGCACGTGGTTGACGAGCCCCCGGTCGCGGGCCTCGTCGGCGCGGAGCGGCGCCGAGCCGTAGAGCAGCTCGCGGGCGACCGCCGGCCCGGCGAGGCGGTGCAGCAGCCAGCTGCAGCCGAAGTCGCCGGCGAGCCCCACCCGGCCGAACCCGGTCATCAGGGTGGCTGTCGACGCCGCGAGGCGCACGTCGCAGGCGAGGGCGAGGGCCAGTCCGGCTCCGACCGCGGGGCCGTTGACCGCCGCGACCGTCGGCTTGGGCAGGTCGTGGAGGGCGACGACGGTGCGTCGCTGCAGCTCCGTCTGCAGGGCGGTCCGTCCTGCCGGGTCGTCCGGCTCGCCGAAGATGCTGCGCCCCTCGGCCATCAGGGTGACGTCGCCCCCGGCGCAGAACGCCGGCCCGGCGCCGGTGAGCAGCAGCGCCCGGACCGCGGGTCGGGTGCGGGCAGCCTCCACCGCCGCGGCCAGCCCCTCCAGCATCTCCAGGGACAGCGCGTTGCGCGCTCCGGGCCGGTCGAGGGTGACGGTCAGCACGCCGTCGTCGTCGAGGCTCGCGCCGACCTGCTGCGTCCCGGTCTCCAGCGACGGCACGGCGACTCCTCGCAATTCGATATTGACGTCAAAGTTATAGTCGGCCCAGTCGTCCCGGGCAAGGGACGAGCGAAGGAGGATCCGTGCAGACGTCAGCGGCACCCTTGACCGGGACCACCGTGGTCTCGTTCGAGCAGGCGGTCTCGGCCCCCTACTGCACCCGGCTGCTGGCCGACCTGGGCGCGCGGGTGATCAAGGTGGAGCGGCCGGGGAGCGGCGACTTCACCCGGTCGTTCGACACCGACGTCGACGGGTTGGCCACCCACTTCGTCTGGCTCAACCGCAACAAGGAGTCGCTGGCGCTCGACGTCAAGGACCCGGACGCCCGCCCGGCGCTCGAGGCGCTGCTCGACCGCGCCGACGTCGTCGTGCAGAACCTCGCTCCCGGTGCGGCGCAGCGGCTCGGGCTCGACGCGGAGAGCCTCGTCGCGCGCCGCCCCCGCCTGGTCGCCGTCGACATCTCCGGCTACGCCCCCGACGGGCCGAACGCCCACCGCCGGGCCTACGACCTGCTGGTACAGGCGGAGGCAGGCGCCTGCGCGGCGACCGGTTGGCCCGGCCGGCCGGCCCGCCCCGCCATCCCCGCCGCCGACGTCGGCACCGGCCTGATGGCCGCCCTCGCGGCGCTCGCGGCGCTGCAGGCCCGCCACGTCCACGGCCGCGGCGCGGCACTGAGGATGAGCATGTTCGACGTCACGGCCGACCTCATGGGCTTCGGGCTGCTCCATGCCCGCTACACCGGCGAGGAGCGCCCCCCGGACGGCATGAGCTCACCGACCGTCTCGCCCTACGGCGCCTACCCCACCCGGGACGGCCGGCAGGTCGTGCTCGGCACCACCAACGACGACGAGTGGCAGCGCCTCACCCGCCGCCTGCTGGAGCGGCCCGACCTGGCCGACGACCCGGCGTACGCGACCAACGACCAGCGCTGGCACCACCGCGACGCCATCAACACCGAGATCGCCGCGTGGACGTCGCAGCACGACATCGCCGACATCTGCACCCGGGCCGACGCGGCCGGGATCGGCAACGCCGTGCTGCGCCCGGTCACCGAGGCCGCGCACCACAACGAGCTGACGGAGCGCGAGCGGTGGACGACCGTCGGGTCGTCGGTCGGACCGGTCGCCACCCTGCTCCCGCCGTTTGGCTCCGCGACCTGGCCCGCGCGGCTCGAGCCGGTGCCGGCGCTCGGCGAGCACACCGAGGCGATCCTGGCCGAGCTGGCGACCGGAGGCACCGCCCCGACCGAGAGGGAGAACTGACATGGACGTCGTCATCTGCGAACCGGTCCGCACGCCCGTCGGCCGCTACGGCGGCGCGCTCAAGGACGTCCCGGTGCAGGAGCTCGGTGCCACGGTGGTCGCGGCCCTCCTCGAGCGCACCGGCCTGGAGCCGGACGCCGTCGACGACGTGATCCTCGGCCACTGCTACCCCACCTCCGAGGCGCCGGCGCTGGGCCGCGTGGTCGCGCTCGACGCCGGCCTCCCCGTCACCGTGCCGGGCCTCCAGGTCGACCGGCGGTGCGGGTCCGGGCTGCAGGCGGTGCTGCTGGCCGACGCCCTCGTCCGCACCGGGGTCGCACGCACCGTGGTGGCCGGCGGCGCCGAGAGCATGTCCCAGGCCGTCTACTACTCGACCACCCAGCGCTGGGGCGCACGAGCCGGCGACGTCGGGCTCTACGACGCCCTCGGCCGCGGCCGGGTCACCGCCGGCGGCCGCCACCACCCCGTGCCGGGCGGGATGCTGGAGACCGCGGAGAACCTCCGCCGGCAGTACCGGATCCCCCGGGAGGAGCAGGACCGGCTCGCCCTCGTCTCGCACCAGCGGGCCGTCGCGGCCCAGCAGGAGGGCCGGTTCGACGCCGAGCTGGTCCCGGTCACGGTCCACGGACGGCGCGGCACCACGGTGGTCGCCGCCGACGAGCACCCGCGGCCCGACGTCTCGATGGAGGCGCTCGCGCGCCTGCGACCGGTGCGTGCCGACGTCGACCCGGAGTCGACCGTGACCGCCGGCAACGCGAGCGGGCAGAACGACGGCGCCGCAGCCTGCCTGGTCACGAGCCGGGACGAGGCCGAGCGGCGCGGCCTCCGCCCGCTCGCCCGGGTGGTCGCGGGCGCCGTGGCGGGTGTCGACCCCGCCGTCATGGGCATCGGGCCGGTGCCGGCGACCCGGGCGGCGCTCGACCGGGCGGGACTCACCCTCGCCGACATGGACCTGATCGAGCTCAACGAGGCGTTCGCGGCACAGGCGCTCGCCGTCACCCGCGAGTGGGGCTTCGGCGCCGGGGACCTCGACCGCCTCAACGTCAACGGCTCGGGCATCTCGCTGGGCCATCCCGTCGGCGCGACCGGCGTCCGCATCCTCGCCACGCTGGTGCGGGGAGATGCACCGGCGCGACGCGCGCCACGCACTGGAGACCATCTGCATCGGGGGCGGCCAGGGGATCGCGGTCGTGCTCGAGCGGATCGACGACTAGCACCGGCAGGATGACGGCACGACCAGAACGACCAGGACGGCGGGGACGACGATGACGATCGAGATCGCACGGGCAACCGACCCGACGCTGGCCGAGAGCTACGCGGCGCGCGGGCACTGGCGCGCGCAGCGGCTGCGCGACGGTCTCGAGCACTGGGCCGGGCAGACCCCCGGCCGCACCGCGCTCGTCGACAACGAACGGTCGTGGACCTACGCCGAGCTCGAGGCCGTGGTGGCGCGCATGGTCGCGGGGCTCCCGTCACCACGGGGCGGGCAGCGGCAGCGCGGTGCTGCTGGTGGCACCGGTCGCGGCGCCGGCGGTGGCGGCGTACCTGGCCACCGTCCGCAGCGGCGCCGCCGTGGTGATGCTCGACCGCCGGTGCGGGACCGCCGACGTCGAGCACGCGACGGGTCCGCTCGACGTCGACCTGGTCGTGTCGACCTCCGAGCACGCCGACCGGCTCGACCTCCACGGGCTCGGTGTGCCCGTCCTCGACCTCGACCACCTCGGCGACGGTCACCAGCCCGACCGGGCGTGGGCCGAGCCCGACCCGGCCGCGCCGGCGGCCGTCTTCTTCACCTCGGGGACGACCAGCCGGCCCAAGGCGGTCGTCCACAGCCTCGACACGCTGCGCTCCGGCGCCCGCCACATGGCCCACGGCCTGGGGCTGGGGCCCGACGACGCCGCGTTCCTGAGCAGTCCGGTCGCCAGCATCACCGGCGTGATGCAGGTGCACCTGACCCTCGACCGTGGTGCGGCCCTGGTGCTGGAGGATCGGTTCTCCGCGGCGTCGTCGCTGCGCCGGCTCGTCGAGCACGGGGCGACCACCCTCGGCGGCGCACCGGTGATCGCGGAGGAGCTGTTCGCCGAGGCCCGCCGCCAGGACCTCGCCGCCCTGCCGCTGCGGTCGATCTCGCTCGGCGGCGCGATGATCCCGCGCGACCTGCTCGAGCTCGCGACCGGACGCTGGGGCATCGTCCCGACCCGGGTCTACGGCTCGTCGGAGGCCCCGCTGTCGACCTACACCATGCCCGACGACACCGGCGAGCGGCGCCTGGCCGACGACGGCGCCGTCGCGCCGGGGGCCGAGGTCGCCACCGACCCCGCGACCGGCGAGGTGCTGCTACGCGGCCCTCACCTGTTCCTCGGCTACCTCCACGACGAGGACAACCGGGCGGCGTTCACCGACGACGGCTGGTTCCGCACCGGCGACCTGGGCCGGCTCGACGGCGACCGGCTCACCGTGACCGGAAGGCTCAAGGAGGTCGTCGTCCGCAAGGGCCTGAAGATCTCGCTGCCCGAGGTCGACGCCGTCGCCCGGACGCTCCCGGGGGTCGTCGAGGCGGTGGGGTACGCCGTGCCGGACCCGGCCACCGGAGAGCGGCTGGCGCTGGCCCTCCACGGCGCCGACCTCGACGGGCTGGCGTTCGAGTCGGTGGTCGACCACCTGCTCGCCGCCGGGCTGGCGAAGTGGAAGCTGCCCGAGGAGGTCGTGGTCTGGGACGCGCCGCTCCCCCGCACGACCAGCGGCAAGGTGCAGCGGCGCCGCCTCGACGGCGGCGGGGTGCGCCGGCTGCTCGCGCCCCGGCTGCGGTCCTGACGCCTCCCGGGCCCTAGGCCTGCTTCCCGGTCCCCGCCGGCCCGAGCACCTCGCGGGCGATGATCACCTGCTGGATCTGGCTGGTGCCCTCGTAGATCCGGAACAGCCGGGCGTCGCGGTAGAAGCGCTCGACCGCCGACTCCCGCATGTAGCCGGCACCGCCGTGCACCTGGACCGCCCGGTCGGCGACCCGGCCGACCGCCTCGCTGGCGAAGTACTTCGCCGCCGCCGGGGCGACCCGCCGGTCGCTGCCGTCGTCGTAGGCGCGGGCCGCCTCCAGCACGAGGCTGCGCGCGGCGAGGGTGTCGGTCACCGAGTCGGCGATCAGCCCCTGCACCAGCTGGAACCCCCCGATCGGCCGACCACCCTGCTTGCGGGTGCGCGCGTAGTCGACCGTCTCGTCCACCAGGCGCTGGGCGAGGCCCACGCACAGGGCGGCGATGTGCACCCGGCCGTGGGCCAGGCACCGCATCGCGGTGGCGTGGCCGCGCCCCACCCCGGCGTCGCCGCCGACCAGCGCGGCGGCGGGCACGCGGATCGCGTCGAGGTTGACGTCGGCGGTCCAGGCGCCGAACTGGCCCATCTTGTGGTCACGCGGCCCGACCGAGAGGCCCGCGGCGTCCCGGGGGCACCAGGAACGCCGAGATCCCCGGCTGGGTGCCGTCGGCGGCGACGGTCCGGGCGAAGACCATGAACACGTCGGCGATCGGCGCGTTGGTGATGTAGCGCTTGCTGCCCGAGATCACCCAGTCCTCGCCGTCGGCGCGAGCCGTCGTCCGCAGGTCACCCGGACTGGACCCTGCGTCGGGCTCGGTGAGGGCGAACGACGCGACCACCTCGCCCGAGGCCAGCCGGGGCAGCCAACGCTGCTTCTGCTCCTCCGTGCCGCCCTCGAGCAGCACGTGCCCGGCGATCCCGTTGTTGGTGCCGAACATCGAGCGCAGCGCCGGCGTGGTGTAGCCGAGCTCGAACATCAGCCGCACCTCCTCCGACGCGCTCAGGCCGAGGCCGCCGTACGACTCCGGGATCGCGAACCCGAACAGGCCCATGTCGCGGGCGGTCCGCCGGACGTGCTCGGGCACCTCGTCGTTCTCGTCGATCTCCCGCTCCAGCGGGACGACCTCCTTGCGCACGAAGTCGCGCACGGAAGTGAGCACGGCCTCCAGGTCGGCGTTGTCCATCCGGTCCTCCTCGCGGGTCGTTCCAGCTCGTCGTCAGCGCAGGACGAAGCCGTCGTAGTCACGGTCGGCGACGTCGGCGCAGAGCCGCCGGTAGGTGTGGAAGCCGCCGGCGAAGATCGCGAAGCCGCGCGGCTTGCCGGGCACGTTGGCCCCGGTGTACCAGGAGGCGGTGCGCTTGGCGAGCAGCGGCTCCGACATCCGGTCGACCTGCTCCACCCAGCCGGCCTGCGCCTCGGCCGTCGCCTCCACGACGCGGTCGCCCGCGCGGGCCAGCAGCGCGGTCACCCAGTCGACCTGCTGCTCGGAGGTCAGCACCATGTTGGCGAGCACCGACGGGCTGCCCGGCCCGTTGAGCACGAACATGTCGGGGAAGCCGTGCACGGCCAGTCCCAGGAAGTTGTCGGGACCGTCGGCCCAGGCCTGGCGGAGGCGGAGGCCGTCCCCTGCCGACGACGTCGATCGCCGAGAGGGCGCCGGTGAGCCCGTCGAAGCCGGTCGCGAGCACCAGGTCGTCGACCTCGATCTCGCGGTCGCCGACGACCACGCCCCTCTCGGTGACCCGGCGGAGCGGCTCGGCGCGGAGGTCGACCAGGGTGACGTTCGCGCGGTTGAACGTCTCGTAGTAGCCGGTGTCGACGCAGATCCGCCGGGCACCCAGGGCGTGGTCGCGGGGCAGCAGCTTCTCGGCGACGTCGGGGTCGCGCACGACCTCCCGGATCTTCTCGTGCACGAACGCCACCGCCTCGGCGTTCGCGCGCTCGTCGGTGACCAGGTCGGCGAACGCCCGGGTGAACCGGCCGCCGCCGACCGCCCATGCCTCCTCGAAGACCTTGCGCCGCTCCTCCGCGTCGACGTCGAACGTCCTCAGGTCCCGGGCGGTCGAGGGCGTCCCGCCCGCGCTGCTCCACGAGACCCGTCGCCGCTCGTCGTAGCCGGCCATCGCCTCGGCGAGGCGGTGCTCGTCGTAGACGAAGTTGTGCGCGGGGATGCTGAAGTTCGGTGTGCGCTGCAGGACGTGGAGGTGCTCGGCCGCCTCGGCGAGCCGCGGCACCATCTGGATGCCGGAGGAGCCGGTGCCGAGGCAGGCCACGCGACGGCCGGAGAAGTCGACCTCCTCGTGGGGCCACCGGCCCGAGTGCAGGACCCGGCCGGCGAACCGGTCGAGCCCCTCCACGTCGGGTCGCAGCGGCACCGTGAGCGGTCCGGTGGCCCACACCAGGCGACGCGTCCGGACCTCGCTCCCGTCGTCGAGGGTCACCGTCCAGCCCGGGTCGGCGGCGTCGTAGCGGGCGGCGACGACCCGCACCCCGAACGTCGTGTGCTCGCGGACGCCGAGCCGGTCGGCGACGAACCGCAGGTAGGCGAGGATCTCGGGCTGGGTGGCGTAGCGCTCCGTCCACCGCCACTCCGCCTGGATCTCCGGGGAGAAGGAGTAGGAGTAGTCGAGGCTCTCCACGTCGCACCTGGCCCCGGGGTAGCGGTTCCACCACCACACCCCGCCCACGTCGTCGGCGACCTCGACGCAGCGCACCGACAGGCCGGCCTCGCGGAACCGGTGGACGGCGTAGACGCCGGCGAACCCGGCTCCCACGACCAGCACGTCGGGACCGGGGGCGGCCTCGGGGGGCGCGTCGAGCACGACCGAGCTCCCCTCAGCGCGTGAGGACGCTGACCGCGGCGACGCCGGGGGCGCCGTAGAGCTGCGCGACCCCCACCCGGGGCCGGCCCGGGACCTGCCGCTCGCCCGCTGTGCCCCGCATCTGGTGCACCAGCTCGTGGACCTGCCGGAGGCCGGAGGCACCGACCGGTTCGCCGTTGGCGATCAGGCCACCGTCGGTGTTCACGGGCAGCCGGCCGCCGATCCCGGTCGCTCCGTCGGCGATCAGCCCGGGCTGCTCCCCGTCGGCACAGAGCCCGACCTCGGCCATGTGGATGACCTCCGCACCCGCGTCGGTGTCCTGGAGCTGGGCGATCTCGACCTCCGAGGGCGCGACGCCGGCCTTCTCGAACGCGGCCCGAGCAGCGTCCACGGTCGGCGCGGGCACGTGCTCGACCCCGGTCGACGGGGTGTGCACCTCGTAGGCGCCGTAGCGCCGGGTGCGGACCTCGGTCGAGCGGAGGAAGACCGGCCGGTCGGTGTAGCGGTGCGCCACCGCCGCGTCGCACACGACGAGCGCCGCCGCCCCCTCGTTGGGGCTGCAGAACATGTACTGCGTCAGCGGGTGGTTGAGCATCCGGGACCCGAGGACCTCCTCGGTCGTGAGCTCCCTTGCGGCGGTGGGCGTTCGGGTTCAGCGCTCCGTTGCGGTAGGCCTTGGCGGCGACCTGGCCGAGCGTCTCGGCGGGGATCCCGTGGTCGTGCATGTAGCGGTTGATCTTCATGCCGAAGAACTTGGTGGTCAGGAACAGCCCGACCTCCCCGAACCACTCCGGGCAGGAGTAGTCCGGCGGGTTCGCGCTGAACGCACCGGACTGGTGCTTGTCCATCCCGACGACGAGGCCGAGCTGGTGCTCGCCCGAGCGGATCGTCCGGCTGGCGACGGAGAGTGCGCTCCCCGCGGTCGCACAGCCGTTGTAGACGTTGGTGAACGGGATGCCGGTGAGGCCGAGCGAGCCGACCACCGCGTCCGGCTGGTCGACCTCGTAGCTGCCGCCGACCGCGAACTGGACGTCGCCCCAGTCGACGCCCGCGTCGGTGAGCGCCGCGCGCGCGGCGTCGGCGCCCATCGCCAGCCCGGACTTGCCGGGGAACCGGCCGAACGGGTGGATCCCCACTCCGACGATCGCCACGTCAGCCATCCGCCTGCTCCTCTCCCACCGGGGCGAACGCGAAGGTCAGCACGTCCTCGTCACCCCGCCTCGCGAACGGCACCACCACGGTGCGCATCCGCTGGCCGATCCGCAGCGTCGACGCGTCGCAACCGGTGAGCCGGCCCTCGACGCGGATCTCACCGCCGAGCTCGACGAGGCCGACGTACCACGGCTCGAACGAGTCCGGGTCCGTGGCGCCGAGGTAGGGCTCCTTCGGGAGGAACTCCTGGCTCGTCCAGCTCCACAGCGTCCCCTCCGGCTCGAGCAGCGTGCTGGTCACGGTGTCCGAGCCGCAGGCGGGACAGCCGCCGCCCGCCGGGAAGGTGAGCACACCGCAGCGCTCGCACCGCCCGCCGACCAGGCGTGGCTGGTCGGCCGGCCAGGTGAACAGCTCCTCCGCGACCGGTACCGCTCTCACCACTGCCGTCCTCCTCGTCGCGGAACTGGCCCGCCGTGATCCCTTGTCCTCAACACGCTCGAAAATCTACACTGACGTCGAAGTTAAGTACAGGAACGGTCGACCAGGTCGGAGGAAGCGTGTGATCGAGGCGCACGAGCGCACCGTCGGTGACGGCGGGCTGTCGTCCTTCACGGCGGCCTTCGCCGGCTGGGTCCGCGACCACGAGGTCGACCTTCGTGCCCTGCTCGGCGCCTCGGCCGACTTCGACGAGACGGTGGTCAGGGGCCCGCCGGCTCCGCGCCCTGCTCTGGGAGGCGGACTGGGGTCGCTACGGCTGGCCCGAGGAGTACGGCGGCCGCGGAGGGAGCAGCCTGCACCGGGCCGCCGTGCACGAGGAGCTGTTCCGCGCCGGGTGGCACGGGCCGGCCGTCTTCGAGCACGTCGAGATCATCGCCCCCACCCTCGTGCGCTACGCCCAGCCGGCGTTCCTCGAGCAACGCCTGCCGCGGTTCCTCGACGGCGCGGAGGTGTGGTCGCAGGGGTTCTCGGAGCCGGAGGCCGGCTCGGACCTGGCGTCGCTGCGCACCCGCGCCGTCGAGGACGGCGACGCGTTCGTCGTCAACGGCTCCAAGATCTGGACCAGCTGGTCGAAGTGGGCCCGGTGGTGCCTGGCCCTCGTGCGCACCGGCACCGCGGACGAGCGGCACCGCGGCCTGACGATGATGGCCATCGACCTCACCGCACCCGGCGTACGGGTGCGGCCGATCCGGCAGGCCAACGGCACCGACGAGCTGGCCCAGGTCTTCCTCGACGACGTGCGCGTCCCCCGCACGCAGCTGGTCGGCGAGCCGGGCGAGGGGTGGGCGGTCGCCATGTATCTGCTGGCCCGCGAGCGCGGCACCTTGTCGTGGCTGCGGCACTGCGGCTTCCGCCGGAGGTTGCTCGAGGAGCACAAGTCGCTCACCGTCGCCGACGACCGCGCCGTCGGAGACTTCGTCGCGCAGTGGGCCGGAGTCCGTGCGGCCGCGGCCGACCTCCTGCACCGTGACGCCGCCGGACAGGACCTCGGACCGGAGTCCGCGTTCAACAAGCTGCTGATGACCCGCGCCGAGCAGGAGCTCCAGCACCTCGTGCACGACGCCACCGGACCGCGGGTCGGCGTGCCCGTCGACGAGGAGGACCTGCTGCGCCAACGCGAGTACCTCTTCTCCCGCATCGTCACCGTCTACGGAGGTTCCCAGCAGATGCAGCTGATCACGATCGCCAAGCACGTGCTGGGGCTCGGGCGTGGCTGACCCCGGCCGCGACCCGGCGTACGTCGAGCTGCTCGCCGCGGCCGACCGCACCATCGCGCGCCTCGGCGGCGCGGGCGCCGCGGCGGAGTTCGGCATCGACCAGCTGCTGTCGGCTCCCGACGCGGGCGGGGCGGAGGACCAGGCGGTCTACGCCTTCCTCGAGGCGCAGGGCCACCACGCCGCGACGTCGTCGGTGCTGGCCCGGTTCGCGCTCACCGACCTCGTGCGGTCCGGGCACCTGGAGCGCACGGACCTCGTGCTCGCCGAACGGACGGAGGACGACGGGCAGCTGGTGACCGCCGGGTGGACCCCCGGCACCCCCGTCGCGGTCGACCGGCCCGGCGACGGCCTGGTCGTCGTCACCGAGCCCGGCCTGGTGCAGCGAACCGCCGATGACGACGACTACCTCGTGGTCCTCGAGCCGGTCCGCGACGGCGTCGTGGTCGTGCCCGAACCGGTGCTGGCCGACCGACGCCCCCGCCGTTCGCGGCCGGCTCCGGCTCGGTGCCGCCGTCGAGACTCTCGGCGCCTGCACCCGCCTGGTCGACGACGCCGCCGCCTACGTCCAGCAGCGACGGCAGTTCGGCCGAACCCTTGCGGAGTTCGCTCCCGTCCAGGACCTGCTCGCGTGGGCCGCGACCGAGCGGCACCAGCTGCGCGCGCTCGTCGACGCGGCCGTCGTCGCGGGCCGCGACGGCGCGGTCGGCAGCGACGAGTGGGAGCGGACCGCCACCGCGGCCAAGGTCCTGGCCGGGCGGGTCGGCCGGCGCATCGCGCAGCACACGCTCCAAGTCACCGGTGGGATCGGGTTCACCTGGGAGCACCACCACCACCGGCTGCAGCGCCGGGCGCTCGCCCTCGACGCGTTCGGCGGGACCGCCGCCTCCCTCGCGGTCGGCCTGGGCCGCGCGGTGCGCACCACCGGGGAGCTGCCCGACCTCGTCCGGCTGTGAGACCGGTGGTCGTCCGGGTCGGCCGCTCGCGGACCGCAGGCATCGCTAGGTCAGCGCCGCCGCCAGCGCCGCGGCCTGCTCCTCGACGACGGCGCGGCTGAGCGCGGTCGTCGGGGCCACCGAGTCGAAGCCGTGACAGGTGCGGGCGTGGAGCCGCAGCTCGGTCGGGACCCCCGCCCGGCTCAGCCGGAGGGCGTGCTCCACCGCCTCGTCGCGCAGCGGGTCGACCTCCGAACAGGTCACGAACGCGGGCGGCAGGCCGCTGACGTCCTCGGCGAGTGCCGCCGCGAGGTAGGTCGGGTCGACGGCGCTGCCGGCGTAGGCCGCCCAGGCGTAGCGTGCGCTCGCGGCGTCGAAGTACGGCGTGTCGCCGAACTCCGCCATCGAGGCGGTGGCGCACCGGGGGTCGAGCATCGGCTGGTGCAGCAGCTGGTGGCGCAGGGCCACCTGGGGCAGCTGGTCGCGGACCCGGAGTGCGAGGGCGGCCACCATCCCAGCACCGGCGCTGCTGCCCGCGAGTGCGATCCGGGAGCCGTCACCGCCGACCGCGCCGGGGTCGGCCGCGACCGCCGCCACCACGTCGAAGCAGTCGTCCAGGCCGGCGGGGTAGGGGTGCTCCGGCGCCAGGCGGTAGTCGACGCTCACGACGAGGCAGCCGGCGAGCCGGGCGAGGTCGAGGCACCGCTGGTGGTCGGTGTCGAGGTTGCCGAGCACGTAGCCGCCCGAGTGGGCGTAGACCACCACCGGCAGGGCGTCCCCGGGTGGGCGGTAGAGCCGCACGGCCACGGTCCGACCGGACACCGGGAGGTCGCGGTCCTCCACCCGGACCGCACCGGAGGGGGTCGCGGCGACGGTCTCGGCCCGGCGTCCGTCGAGCGAGGCGCGGACCGCGGCGAGGTTGCCGTCGCCGAGCCCGAGCGGCGGCAGGTCGCCCACGGGGAGGTAGGCAGCGTCGATGCGGGTGCTCCAGGTGGGGGTCATGGCGAAACCTCCGCAACAGTGGTTGACTTCGACATCATAGTCAGAACTATCGCGGAGGTTCTCCATGACGGCCGACGGTCGCCTCACCCGGATCTGCACCCTGCTGGCGGACTACGCCGTGCACGTCGACGCGCACGACGCCACCGCCTGGGCTGCACTCTTCGAGCCCGATGCGGCGCTCGTGGTGGGCGACCGCCGGATCGAGGGTGAGGCCCTGAGCAGGTTCGCTGCCGACGCGCCGGACGGCGTGCACACCAGTGGCGTGCCGGCCGTCGAGGACGGACCGGACGGCCTCCGGGTCCGCTCCAAGTTCGTCTTCGTCGCCGCCGACGGGTCGCGGATCCTGGCGGGCACCTACGCCGACCGGGTGGTCGACGACGGCACCCGGGCGCGCTTCGCCGAGCGGGTCGTCTCCGTGGAGTCGGCCGTGCGCCTCGGCGGCTCCTGAGCAGTGGCTCAGCCGCCGCGATCCGCGGCGGCCGTTGTGTAACCTGACGCCGATTCGAGACCAGGAGGTCCCATGCCCGACACCGAGCCCCGCTCCGCCAAGGGGCGGCGAACCCGGGCGCGCCTGCTCGAGGCGGGCAAGACGGTCTTCGAGCGCGACGGGTTCCTCCAGGCCAGGATCACCGACATCGCGACCGAGGCAGGCGTCTCGCACGGGTCCTTCTACCACTACTTCGACTCCAAGGAGTCGTTGTTCCGGGAGATCGCCGACGAGGTGGAGGTGCGCCTGGTCTCGATGGACGACATCGCCTACGACGGCGACCCGCCCGAGCCCATCGAGCGGATCCGCGCGGCCAACCGCTCCTACCTGCGGGCCTACAAGAAGGAAGCCAAGATCATGCGGGTGATCGAGGAGGTCAGCCGCTACGACGCCGAGGTGCGCGCGGCCCGCAAGCGCCGCGACGACTACCTCGCCGCCCGGCTCGAGTCCTCCATCCAGCGGCTGCAGAAGAAGGGGATCGCCGACAAGCGGGTCGACCGGCGCTACGCCGCCACCGCGCTCGGCGGGATGGTCGCGCGCTTCGCGGAGGCGATGTTCATCCACAGCGAGGACTTCGACCAGGAGCGGGCCGTGGACCAGCTGACGCTGCTCTGGGCCAACGCGATCGGCCTGCGCGACGACGCCTCCTGAAACCGCTCTCACCACCCGGCCGCGCGCACCAGGTCGCGGCGCGCCCGCCGCGCCCCGCCGACCAGGCCCGCGTCGGCGACGACCCGGCGCAGCGCGAAGTGCAGGCCGTGCTCCCAGGTGAAGCCGAGTCCACCGGTGAGCTGGATGCAGTCGCTGACGATCGCGGGGGCGCGCTCGTAGCAGCGGGTCGCCAGCACCGCGAGGGCGCGGTCGGGCGCGTCGTCGGCCACGACCGCCTCGGTGGCCGACACGACCAGGTCCTCCAGCTGCTGGACCGCGATCGCGTGCTCGACCAGTCGGTGCTGGACGGCCTGGTAGCGCCCGATCGGGGCTCCGAACGTCGTGCGCTCGCGCGCGTAGGCGACGGTCCGGTCGACGGCGAGCGCCGTCGCCGCGACCGCGTCGGCAGCCACCAGCAACGCGGTCTGGCGGCGGAGCCGCACCTCGTCGACGTCGCCGATCCACCGCCCCTCCACCCCCTCCATCGCGAGCCGGTGGACCGCGCGCGTCTCGTCGAGGGTCACCTCCTCCCGAGCCGTCAGGCCGGCGGCGTCGCCCGCGACGAGAGCTGCGCCGGCGGCCGTCAGGACGACCACCCGCACCGCCGGTTCGTGGCCCACGACCGGACCGGTCTCCCCGTCAGCAGGACGGGGGCGCCGGGTTCGGGGGGCACCGCCGTCGGTGCGGACCCCGTCACCGTCGACCACGACCACCGGCGTCTCGTCCGTGATCGCACCGCCGAGCCCGGACCGGAGGCCGGAGGCGGGGAGCAGCGCGGCCGCGGGCGCGGGGTGCAGCGCACGCGCCAGCTCGGTCGCCATGGCCACCGCGAACGGCAGCGCCTCCTGACCGCCGCCGGTGTCGCTGTCGAGCAGCGTGCCGGCCCCGAGGGCGGTCAGTGTCGGCCAGTCGGCGAGCCAGTCGCGGTCCGGCCGCACCGGGGTGGGGCTCGGCGCGCCGACGGCGCGGGCGACGGAGCGCCGGAAGTCGGCGAGTGCGGAGTCGGTCACAGGGCGATCCTCGGCGCAGGAAGCAGAGAAAGCAATATTGACGTCGAATAAGGTTACCGGCAAGACTGGCAGCCCGCTCCCGGAAGGTCCCCCATGACGAACGACGCCATCACGATCGAGGTCGACGGCCAGGTCGCGATCCTCACGCTCAACCGTCCCGACTCCCTCAACGCCTCCGACGAGGAGCTCCACGGCCGGCTGGCGACGGTCTGGGAGGAGGTGGCCGCGCTCGAGGGGGTCCGGGCCGCCGTCCTGACCGGTGCCGGCGAGGCTTTCTCCGCAGGCGGCAACCTCCACCTGCTGCAGCGGATGGTCGACGACACGTCCGTCCGCGCAGCGATCATGGCCGAGGCGGAGCAGATCGTCCGGGCGTTGGTCGGGTTCCCGCTGCCCCTGGTCGCCGCCGTCAACGGTCCGGCGGTCGGTCTCGGCTGCAGCCTGGCGGGTTTCGCCGACCTGGTCGTGATGGCCGAGGACGCGTTCCTCGCCGACCCCCACGTGTCGCTGGGCCTGGTCGCGGGCGACGGGTCGGTGCTGACCTGGCCGGGTCACATCGGCCTGCAGCGCAGCAAGGAGCTCATCCTCCTCGGTGGCCGGATCACGGCCGAGGAGGCCCACCGGATCGGCCTCGCCAACCGCGTCGTACCGCCGGGGCAGGCTCTCCCCGAGGCGCTCGAGCTGGCCCGCAAGGTCGCCGCCCTGCCTCCCCAGGCCGTGCGGGGAGACGCTCGCCACCCTCGACGCGCCGCTGCGCCGCCGGGTCGACGCCGACCTCCCCGCGGTGCTCGCTGCCGAGGCCGAGTCGTTCGCCGAGCCGGAGTTCCAGCAGCGCCTCGCACGGATGCGGGAGCGCTCGAGGGCGTGAGCATCGCACCGTGAGCATCGACAAGACGACCGACGTCGGGTCCTTCCGCTCAGCGGTCCGGGCGTTCGTCACCGAGCACGCACCGCGGTCGGATGTCCGCGACGGCCTCCGCGTTCCGGCCGACCCGACGGAGGAGCAGGGGCTCCGCCGATGGTACGCCGCCCTGTTCGACGCCGGGTTGCTCGGCGGCGGTTGGCCGCCGCGGTGGGGCGGTGACCCGGCCCACCGGGCCGAGCACGACACCGTCGTCATGGAGGAGCTGATCCGGGCGCGCGCTCCCCGGCCGCTCGACCAGACGCTGCTCGCCGCCCACTGCCTGATCGCCTTCGGGACCGAGGAGCAGCAGGCCGGGTTCCTGCCCCGGATCCGCAGCGCCGAGCACGTGTGGTGCCAGCTGTTCAGCGAGCCCGGCGTCGGCAGCGACCTCGCTGCGCTCACCACCCGCGCCGAACCGCTCGCCGACGGCAGCGGGTTCCGCGTCACCGGGCAGAAGGTGTGGACCACCGACGCCCAGTGGGCCCAGATGGGCGTGCTGCTCGCCCGCACCGATCCCTCCGCCCGGCTGCAGGCCGGCATCACGGCCTTCCTCCTCCCGATGGACGCACCGGGGGTCGAGGTCCGGCCGCTGCGGGAGATGACCGGCTCCGCCGAGTTCTGCGAGGTGTTCCTCGACGGGGTGGAGGTGTCGAACGACCTGGTGCTCGGCGCGGTCGACGACGGCTGGTCGGTGGTCTCCTCCGGCCTGTCGTCCGAGCGGGGCTACGTCGGCGCCAACGCCGTGCAGCTGGACGTGATGCACGACGACCTCGTCGCGCTCGCACGGGTCCTGGAGATCGACGGCCGACCGGCGATCGAGTGGGACGACGTCCGCGACCGGCTCGCCTCCCTCGCCGCCGAGGTGGCCGCTGTGCGCACCAGCGCCGCCCGGGCGACCGGTCGGCTCGGCTCGGGCACGCCGAGCGGCGCCGAGGCCCTGGTGGCCAAGCTCGCCTACACCGAGCTCAACGTCGAGCTGTGCCAGGCCGCGGTCGACCTGATCAGCTCCGGCCGCGGGACCGGCGACACGTTCGCCGCCCTGCGCGACAACTGGTTCCACTCCCTGCTCTGGTCGCGGGCACTGACGATCTCCGGCGGGTCGTCGGAGATCATCCGCAGCCTGGTCGCACAGCAGCTGCTCGGCCTCCCTCGCTCCTGGGCACGGACGTCGTAGGCGCCGCGGTGCCGCTCCTCGGTCGATCCGAGGTCCGACGTCGAGGTCAGGTGAGTCGGTCGAGCAGGTCACCGACCGCGGCGGCGGCGCGGGCCGCCGCCGCTCGGTGCCCTTCCGCATCGATCCGCGGCCCGATCAGCTCGAGGTCGAACGCCCCGGTGTAGCCGGCGTCCAGGATCCAGCCGAGGATGCGCTCGAGCGGGATGTCGCCGTCACCGGGCACCGCGCGGCACGGCATCGCCCGGTCGCCGTAGACGTAGTCGCTCACCTGCACCAGGTCGCACCGGCCGGCGGCACGGGCGATGGTCTCCTGGAGACCGGCCTCGGTCCAGGTCGCCCAGATGTCGATGCAGACCCCGGTCCCGGCCAGCTCCGCCAGCCGCACCGTGTCGCGGAGCGTGTGGGTGAGGTGGCCGTCGGCGTAGAACGGTGAGGTCGTCTCGATCATCAGCCGTACGCCGGCGGCGGCGGCGTGGTCGACGCACGGCGCGACCGCCTCCGCGAAGCAGGCGGCCGCCTCCTCCCACGTCATGCCGGCGTGGCCGCCCGTCATCAGGTAGACCGAGCGGCCACCGAGCTCGGCGACCGCGTCGACGACCCGGTCGAGGCGGGCCCGCTCCGCTGCCCACCGCTGCGGGTCCCGGTCGAGGTTCTGCACCTCGTAGAACAGGTGCGTGACCGCCTCGAGCCGGTGGCCGCCGTCGGCCAGGATCCGCCGCGGCTGCTCCAGGTCGGGGCCGAGCAGGTGGCTGACGAAGCTGACCCGGTCGGGCGACAGCGCCCGCCAGTGCTGCTCCATCGCGGCGAGGTCCGCCCCGGGGAAGCACAGCGAGTTGACCGAGATCCGCGGGTGCACGTCAGTCCCGCTGCTCGATCTCCACGCCGAACCGCTCGCGGTAGGGGGCGAACTCCTCGTTGAGGGCGGCGACGTCCTCGCCGATCACGTCGGTCGAGTAGCGGAACTTCCCGTGCCGGTCGCCGCGGTTGTCGCGCAGGTAGCTGCCGATCGCCGCCTCGTGCTCGGCCGTCATCCGCCGCCCGGCGGCGTCGTAGAAGCGCCCGATCACGCCGACGGGGTCGGCGACGAAGTCGGAGTAGCGGACGTGGTGCACCCGCGGGTCGTCGAGGTAGGGACTGGCCAGCGCGGCGCGGATGCTCTCGCGGCTCAGAGCGAGGTAGCGGCGGGCGGTGTCGGCCCAGTCGACCGAGCCGTGCATGCCCTCGTCGAGCTGGCCCGCCATCACGATCCGGGACGCGATCACCTGCACGGGGTCGCGGTGCGTCCACACGACGTGGGCGTCGGGGTACGTCGCGAACAGCGCGTCGAGCCGGGTGCTGTGGAAGCCCTTGAGCACCCAGTGCCGGGGCGGGCGGGCGAACTGGCAGTGCTGGAGGACCTTGCGGTGCAGCGCGTACTCGGCGCGCGGGTCGGCGGGGAGCTCGCTCATCTTCATCCGGATCGGCACCCGCCACCAGGTCGTCGGTCCCATCCGACGGAAGTCGAAGTCCCACAGCCGCTCGCACTCGGCGAGTCCGTCGCCGAGCATGTCGTTGTAGGGATGGTTGACCAGCCAGGTCGGGATCCGCCGCAGGATGGCCCGCCATTCCTCATCCGCCTCGGCGCGCCGCGGGTCGTCGGGCGCCGCGAGCCCGGGAGGCGGCGACGGGTGCATCAGCTCCCAGAACCGTGGGGCGCGGCCGGCGGGGTCCCGGGCGAGCAGCGCGTGCAGCAGGGTGGTGCCCGAGCGCGGCTCCCCGGTGGCGAACAGCGGGCGGACCACCTGCTCGTCGGCGATCGGGTGCCGCGCCCGGTCGGCGAAGAACCGGAGTCGGTTGGTGAGCAGCCGCAGGCAGACCTCCCGGGCCGCCTGCCGTCCGTCGGCGTCCAGTCCCTCGGCGGTCAGCAGCGCCACTGCCGTCCCGAACCGCGCGGGCAGCGTGGGGTCGCCGAAGTCGGTGAGGCCGGTACGCCGACGCGCCTCGTCGAGCAGGGCCTCGGCGTCCAGGGCCTCGTCCCGGACGGCGGTCGTCATGACGTGGCCCCAGTGCTCCCTGTGCCCTCCACCAGGCGCACGAGCTCGTCCTCGGCCTCGGCCACCAGCTGCGGCGAGCGGGCCGCCTGCTCGAGGCCGGCCATCGCGCCGTAGTCGATGATCTTGGGCACCTGCATACCGGCGTCGACGAACTCCTTGACCCGGTGCGCCACCCGGGCCGGTGGGCCGTGGGGCACGGCGGCGAGGACCATCGCGGGGTCGACCTCGGCGAGGAAGTCGACCAGACGCTCGCGGGTCAGCAGCCGCGGGTCGAGGTCGTGGATGCCGCGCCACTCCTCCCCCATCGGGTGCCGGTAGCCGAGCTCGGCCAGGTAGTCGCCGCGCACCTGCAGCAGGTAGGCCTTCAGCAGGGGCGACGCGGCCAGCTCGAGGACCTCGTCCTCCTCGCCGAGCACGCAGATCAGCATGCCGGCCTTCGTGATCGCGGCGGGGTCGCGGCCGGCCCGCTCGGCCGCCTCGTGCAGCGCCGCCAGCTTGGCGGCGTAGCCCTCGACGGAGAAGGAGCCGACCGGCCACCACCCGTCGGCGTGCCGTCCCGCGATCCGCAGCATCCGTGGGCCGCCGCAGCCGATCCAGACCGGCGGCGTGCGGCCGTCGTACGGCTCGGTGTCGAGCCGGGCGTGCTCCAACCGGTAGAAGCGGCCCTCGAAGTCGACCGGTCCGTCGGACTCCCACAGCAGCCGGATGACCTGCAGCGACTCCTCGAAGCGGCTCACCGAGGCGGTGAAGTCGAAGCCGTAGGGTGCCGCGTTCTCCACCTCGCCCGCCCCGATGCCGAGGATGAACCGGCCCCGCGCGAGGTGGTCGATGGTGAGCGCGGTCTGCGCGATCATCGCCGGGTGCCGGCGCACGGTGTCGACGACGCCGGTGATGATCGGCGTGCGCTCGGTGAGCACCGCCGCTGCCGCCGCCACCGCGAACGCGTCCAGGTGGCGGTGGGGCGAGGGCGACCGGGTGGCGAGGTCGGTGAACTCCGGCGTCCAGATCGCGTCCGGCCAGAGGCTCACCAAGTGGTCCGGCAGCCAGATCGAGTGGTACCGGCCGCTGTCGAGCCTGGTCAGCACGTCCAGGTCGAGGGGCAGGGTGGTGCGCAGGAACGCACCGGGGCGGAACGTCATGGGTCTCCTCTCAGACCTTGGCGCGTCGGCGGATCGCGTCGAAACGGGCCCACATCGCCGCCGTCCGCTCCTCGGGAGTGCAGCGCTTGCTGTCCGGCGGCAGGTGGGCGGCGAGGTCGGCTCGCTCGACGACGGTGGTCCGCAGCTCGGGCACCGTGCGGGCGTGGATGTTGCGGAAGTTGAGGACGCCCTCGGTGTAGCCCTGGTTGTCGATCCAGTTGGCGTAGCCGGGGTCCTCGGCCGTCAGGACGAGCCGGATCCGCCCGTCGCTGTCGACAGCGGTCCGGCTGGGTGTGTAGCTCACCGGCCGGTAGAGGTAGTCCATGCTGTTGCCGAAGATCGCCTCGCTGGTGAGCATCCAGAACGCGTCGGAGTGGTCGAACTCGAGCACCAGCGCCTGGTCGGGCTCGAGCCGCCAGCGCATCATCGTGATCAGCCGTCCCCGTCGCTCGTCCTGCGCCTCGGTCTGCTCGTCGCCGGTGGGCTCGGCCCGCTCGAGGTTGGGGCCGCGGAACTGGTTGATCGCCTCGGCGTCGATCTGGTCCCCCGCCTCCCAGACCCACTCGGGCCAGTACTCCACCGCGTCGTGCACGAAGTCGCCGGCCCACCGCATGGCATCGACGACCTCCTCCGGGGTCGGCACCGGTCGCGGGGGAGTCCATGCCGACCCGCTCGATCCGGTAGTCGGCAGGCTCCTCGTCCCAGCTGTCGAAGTACTGGCGGAGGAACAGCTTGCGGGTGCCCGGTGTCGTCGGCAGCCAGTTGGGGCCTCGCCGCTCGCCACCGATGAAGAGCTCGAACCGGCCGTCCCAGTCGGTGACCAGCTCGTGACCGAAGAGGTTGGCCTCGGGCGTGTCGCCGAACGGCTCGTGCAGCGGGCGGCTCTCGTTGCCGTAGGCGCTCGACGAGCGGGGCCCCTGGACGGTGACGTTCCACATCCGCGCCGTCCCGGCCCGGCCGGTGATCCGGTAGACCGAGCTGCCGTCGATCCAGGCCTGCATGTAGATGCAGTCGGCGTTGTCCGAGCCCAGCTTCCGGGTCGGCGAGCAGAAGACGTGCAGCGCCGGGTACTTCGTGTTCTTGGTCTCCAGCGCCAGGTCGAAGGCCTGGCTCAGGTTCTGGGTGAGGTAGCGGAACCCGTCGGCGCGCTGCAACGGCGTTGCCGGGTTGGCGTCCTTGAAGACGTGCGTCCCGGCCTCCTTGAGCCGCTCGCAGAACGCATCCCATGCGTCCTTCAGCTCCGCGTCCACCGGGTGGTCGCCGTAGGCCATCGCGCCTCCAGACAGTGTCGACGCCGCCCGTCGGCCGAGCGGCGCTGTGACGCTAACCACGTTTGACGTCGACGTCAATGTCAGGCAAAGTCGAGGGCACTGTCCCGCGTCCCCGACGCCCGACCGAGAGGCGCCCCATGCCCGAGGCCGTCATCGTCTCCGCCGCCCGCACGCCCATCGGGCGCGCCCACAAGGGATCACTGGTCGGCGTGCGCGCGGACGACCTCGCCGTGACCGCCGCCCGGGCCGCGCTGGACAAGGTGCCGGGCCTCGACCAGGGCGCGCTGGAGGACCTCTATCTGGGTGCCTCCAACCACACCGCGGAGCAGTCGCAGAACCTCGGTCGGCGGGTCGCGGTCCTCCTCGGCCGTGACGACCTGCCGGCCACCAGCGTCAACCGCGCGTGCGCCCTCCTCCATCCAGACCACCCGGATGGCCTTCCACGCGATCCGGGCGGGTGAGGGTGACGCGTTCCTCTCCGTCGGCGTCGAGAGCGTGTCCCGCTACCGCCAGCCGCCGCCGGACACCGACCACCCGGCGTTCGCCGCCGCCCAGCAGCGCACGGCGCTCCGCGCCAAGGGCGGCGCGGAGCCGTGGTCGGACCCGCGGGAGCGCGGCGGGCTGCCCGACTACTACATCCCGATGGGACAGACGGCGGAGAACGTCGCCCAGGCGTGCGGCGTCTCGCGGGCCGACCAGGACGCGTTCGCGCTCCGCTCCCAGCAGCGCTGCGCGGCCGCCAGGGAGGCGGGGTTCTTCGAGCGGCAGGTCACGCCGGTGCAGCTCCCCGACGGATCCTGGTTCTCCGAGGACGAGTCGCCGCGGCCGTCGACCACCGCCGAGGCCCTCGCCTCGTTGAAGCCGGTGTTCCGCCCCGACGGCACGGTCACCGCCGGCAACAGCTGCCCGCTCAACGACGGTGCCGCGGCGCTGGTGGTGGTGCGGGACGAGCTGGCGGCCGAGCTCGACGCGCCCGCGGCCGCCCGGGTGGTCGGCTCCGCCGTCTCCGCCCTCTCCCCCCGAGGTGATGGGGCTGGGGCCCGTCGATGCGACCCGCCGCGTCCTCGACCGGTGCGGGGTGGCGCTGTCGGACGTCGACGTCATCGAGCTCAACGAGGCCTTCGCCTCCCAGGTGGTGGCGAGCGTGCGGGAGCTCGGGATCGACGAGGAGCGCCTCAACGTCAACGGCGGGGCGATCGCCCTCGGCCACCCGTTCGGCATGACTGGGGCGAGGCTGATCGGCTCCGCGCTCCAGACCCTGCACGAGCGCGACCTCGAGCTCGCGCTGGTGACCCTCTGCGTCGGCATGGGCCAGGGCATGGCCATGCTGCTGCAGCGGACCCGCTGACCGAGGAGGACCGGTGCGACGCACGATCTACTCCACCGAGCACGAGGACTTCCGCGCGATGGTGCGCGCGTTCCTCCGCGACGAGGTGGTGCCGGCGTACCCCTCCTGGGAGGAGACCGGGCTGGTCCCCCGCTCGTTCTACGAGCGGCTCGGCGAGCTCGGCGTGATGGGTCTGACCATCCCCGAGGAGTACGGCGGCGCGGGCGAGCCGAGCTACCGCTACGGCGCCGTGCTCAGCGAGGAGGTGGCGGCGGCCGTGGTCGCGACCGGCCCGCTGCGCTGCCACCTCGACGTGGTCCTCCCCTACTTCCTCGCCTACGCCGACGACGACCAGCGTCGCCGGTGGTTCCCCGACCTGGCCGCCGGCCGGCTGCTCACCGCGATCGCGATGACCGAGCCGGGTGCGGGCTCCGACCTCGGCGGGATCCGGACGCGGGCACGCCGCGACGGCGACCACTACGTGCTGGACGGGGCGAAGACGTTCATCACCGGCGGCGTCCAGGCCGACCTGTTCGTGGTGGTGGCGCGCACCTCGGAGGAGGACGACCGGCGACGCGGCCTGTCGCTCCTGGTCGTCGAGGCCGGCATGCCGGGCTTCACCAGGAGCGGCCCGATGGCCAAGCTCGGGATGCACGTCCAGGACGCCGCGGAGCTGTCGTTCGACGGGGTGCGGGTCCCGGTCGCCAACCGGCTGGGCGAGGAGGGGTGCCGCGTTCTCCTACCTGGGGCACAACCTCGCCAAGGAGCGGCTCGGCATCGCGGTCACCGCCGTCGCCAACGCCCGGGCCGCGATCGAGCTCACGAAGCAGTACGTCGTGGAGCGCAAGGTCTTCGGCCAGCGGGTGGCGGACTTCCAGAACACGCGCTTCGAGCTGGCGTCCGCCGTGACCGAGGTCGACGCCGCGCAGCTGATGGTCGACCACGGCATCGCGGAGCTCGACGACGGCCGGCTCTCGGTCGTCGACGCGGCCGAGATCAAGCTCTTCGCGACCGAGGTGCAGGGCCGCACCGTCGACCGGTGCCTGCAGCTGTTCGGGGGCTACGGCTACATGGCGGAGTACCCGATCAGCCGCCTCTACGCCGACGCCCGGGTCACCCGCATCTACGGTGGCACCAGCGAGGTCATGCGCCACATCATCGCGAAGTCGCTCGGGATCTGAACGAAAAAGTTGATTCGACGTCGACGTCGAAATATGCTCGACGTACTCGCCCGCCCCGCACCGTGGGGCCCGGAAGACAGGTGACACCCGTGGACCAGGACCGGATCTCCGACATCATCGAGATCGAGCAGCTGCTGGCGCGGTACGCCGTCGGCATGACCCAGCACGACGTCGACACCGTGCTCGGGGTCTTCGCCCCCGGGCGGGACCTACAGCGCCTTCGGCGACGTCTACACCACCGCCGACTTCCCGACGCTGATGGAGGCCGCCCCGCAGGGTCTCTACACCACCGGGACCCCCTCGCTCGATCTCGACGGTGACACCGGCAACGGCGTCCAGACGCTGTGCTTCATCGCCCAGACCGACCACGAGGTGCGGATCGGCTACTACACCGACACCTACACCCGCACCGACGCCGGGTGGCGACTCCAGACGCGGGCGATGACGTTCCTGCGCCGCAGTGGTGCCCGCGACTCCGGCAGGCCGCACGACCCGCGCCGTCCCGCGCCGGGGTCCGCCGGCGCCTGAGCGAGAACCCGGTGGACCTCGAGACCTTCCGCGCCGACCTGACCTCCTGGGTCGACGTCCACGCCGACGTGCTGGCGCCGGCCGAGGGCGCCCCGGACCTCGGCGCCGAGCTCGCGCACCTCTCCACCGTCAAGCGGCTCGCCTACGACGCCGGCTTCATCCGGTGGGGGTGGCCCGAGCGCGTCGGCGGGCTGGGCGGCTCGTCGCTCTTCCGTGCCCTGCTCGGCGAGGTGCTCACCTCGCGACGCATCGTGGCGCCCGGCGCCTGGTCGATGACCGAGGTCCTCGCCCCGACCATGATCGACTTCGCACCGCCGGCGCTCGCCGCCCAGATGGTCCCGCGCCTGCTGCGCGGAGACGAGCACTGGTGCCAGGGGTTCTCCGAGCCCGGCACCGGCAGCAATCTCGCCTCGCTCGCCTGCCGCGCCCGGCGCACCGACGACGGCTGGCGGGTGACGGGCCAGAAGGTGTGGACCAGCCACGCCCAGCACGCCACCCGGTGCGTGCTGCTGACCCGGACCGGGAGCCCGGAGTCCGCCCACCGGGGCATCACCGCGCTGTTCGTCGACATGGACACCCCCGGCATCACCGTCCGCCCGTTGCGGACCATCCACGGCGTCGACGAGTTCTGCGAGGTCTTCTTCGACGACGTGCTCGTCCCCCTCGACCGGACCCTCGGCGAGGTCGACGGCGGGTGGGCGGTCGCCATGGACCTGCTCCCCTACGAGCGCAGCACCGCGCTCTGGCACCGCGGCGCCTACCTGCGCGAGCGCTTCGAGCAGCTGCTGGCCGAGGCGCCGGACGGCGCGCTCGACCCGGCGGCAGCCGGCGACGTCGCGCTCCGCCTGTTCGCCCTGCGAGCGCGGTCGCGGGCCACCCAGCACCGGCTCGCCGAGGGCGGCCGGCTCGGCCCCGAGACCTCGGTCGACAAGGCCCTCCTCGGCAGCACCGAGCAGGCGCTGTACGACGTCGTCGAGCAGACGCTCGCAGCCGAGGTGGTCCTCGGCGACGATCCGCGCAGCGGCCGGTGGCGCTCGGAGTACCTGTACTCCCGGGCCGCCACCATCTACGGCGGCACGGCCGAGGTGCAGCGCAACATCCTCGCCCCGCCGGGTGCTCGACCTGGGGCCGGAGCAGTGATCGGCCACGAGGAGCGCCGGCTGTTCGCCGACAGCGTGCGCCAGGCCTTCGTCCGGGCGGCCGGGGCACCGGCCGACGCCGAGCTCGCCGCGGCGGGCTGGCGCGACGCGCTCGCGGAGTGGGGCGGTGACGCCGTCGCGGTCGTGCTCGAGGAGCAGGGGGCGGCCCGCGGCTCCTCGTCGGTCCTCGACGACGTGCTCTGCGCGGCCGCCGGGGTCGGGCCGGGGCCGGCCGTGGTGCTGCCGTACGTCGACGACGTCCCGCCGGCTCGCCGTGCCGGTGACCGGGTCACCGGGCGGGGCGTCGCCGGGCCGCGGATCAGGCAGGCGGACGAGGTGCTGCTCGTGGCGGCGGGACCCGACGGCTGCGAGCTCGTCGTGCTGCCGACGGGGGCGGTCTCGACGAGCCCCCTGGGCGGCATCGACCCCGACTCCGGCCTGGTCGACGTGGCCGTCGAGGCGGCCGTCCCGCAGGCGCCCGCGGCCGGTGCCGACTGGCGGTCGGTGCGGGCCGCCGGGCAGCTGGCGCTCGCCGCCGAGCTGGTCGGCCTGGCGCGCGGCATGCTCCGGCTGGGCTGCGAGCACGCGACGTCACGGGTCCAGTTCGGCCGGCCGATCAGCACCTTCCAGGCGGTGCGGCACCGCCTGGTCGAGTCGCTGCTCGCGATCGAGGCCGCGGCAGCCGCGGTCGACGCCGCCACCGACGTGCTCCCCGGCCCGGACGGTACCGCGTCGCCGGACGCCGTCGTGCACGCCGCGATGAGCAAGGCGCTCGCCGGCCGCGCGGCACGGGACACCGCCCGGCACTGCCAGCAGGTGCTCGCGGGGATCGGCTTCACCGACGAGCACCCGTTCCACCACCACCTGCGTCGCGCGCTGCTGCTCGACGAGCTGCTCGGCTCCTCGCGTGCCCTGGTCCGCGAGGTCGGGGGAGGTCGCGCTGTCCGAGCGCCGGGCGCCGATGACGCTGCCGCTCTGACCGCGCGGCTCCCGCCCGACCACCGGGCCGGCGCCGCTCCGGGTCGGCGTCGGCGGACCCGGCTCAGCCGGTCGGCAGACCGAGGATGCGGGTGGCCACCAGGTTGCGCTGGATCTGCGCGGTCCCGCCCATCACGCTCTGGGCCCGGCTGTAGAGGTAGGTCTTGAGCCAGGTGTCCTCCTCGCGCTCCGGGTCGAGCCGGCTCGCGGTGAGTGCGGCGTGGCCGACGGCCTGCTCGACCTCGGTCATCAGCAGCTTGTCCACCGACCCCTCGGGGCCGTGGGTGATCCCGTCGAGCCGGTCGGAGAGCCGGCGGCGCACGTGGTGGCGCAGCATCTCCGCCTCCACCGTCGCCCACACGACGTCGAGGACCTCGCCGTCGCTGAACCGCCCGCGGTCGCTGCGGACCAGCTCGACCAGCTCCTGGGCGGCCTTGCTGTAGCGGGCGACGTAGCCGAGCTCCCCCGGCTCGCGCTCGTGGCTGACGACGGTCATCGCCAGCGGCCACCCCTCGCCCGGCTCGCCGACCATGTCGGCCGCCCTCGTGCGGGCACCGTCGAAGGTCACCTCGCCGAACTCGCGGGTGATGCCGTTGATCATCTTGAGCGGCCGCTGGGTGATGCCCGGTTGGTCCATCGGCACAGCGAACGCCGAGATCCCCCGGTGTCGCGGCGCGTCGGGGTCGGTGCGCGCCAGCACCAGGCACCAGTCGGCCTGGTCGGAGTAGCTGGTCCAGATCTTGTGACCGGTGATGACGTAGTCGTCGCCGTCCCGGACCGCACGGGTGCGCAGCGCCGCCAGGTCGGAGCCGGCGCCGGGCTCGCTGAACCCCTGGCACCAGCGCACCGTGCCACTGACGAGACCGGGCAGGTGCCGGCGGCGTACGTCGGCGCTGCCGTGCCGCAGCATGCCCTGCACGAGGTAGCCGACGCTCGGGCGCGGCGGCGCGCCGGCCGCGGCGAGCTCCTCGTCGAGGATCACGTCGTAGACCGCGGGCAGGCCGTGACCGCCGACCTCCTCGGGCCAGGACAGCCCGAAGAAGCCCGCCGCGTGGAGCGCCTGGTGCCACGCCGCCTGGCCCGCCCAGTAGTCGTCGGACGTCGAGGAGGCCGGCAGCCCGGGGTTGTTCTCCCGGACCCACGCGCGCAGCCGGAGCCGGAACGTCGCCTCCTCGGCGGAGTCACCGAAGTCCATCGCCACCACCCTCGATCCCCAGTCGTTCGGTCAGGGCGGCGAGGCTGGCGTCCAGGCCGCCCAGGATCCTGCTGCTGTGCAGCGCGCGCCGCAGGTAGACGTGCGCCAGGCACTCCCAGGTGTTGCCGATGCCACCGTGCACCTGGATCGCCGTCTCCGCAGACCGCCCGCGCGGCCCGGCTGCAGTAGGCCTTGGCCCGCAGCGCCGCGACCAGCGCGTCCTGCGGCGCGAGCGCGTCGGCCGCCCAGGCCGCGTGCAGCATCAGGCTGGCGGAGCCCTCGGTCGCGACGTGCGCGTCGGCGAGGAGGTGCTGGACCGCCTGGAAGGACCCGACCGGCCGGCCGTACTGCTCGCGGACCGTCGCGTAGTCACGGGCGAGCGTGGTGGCGCCGCGCATCACGCCGACCAGGTCGGCGCACGTGGTCGCGAGGGCGAGGGCCGTCCACGCGGCGAGGTCGTCGTCGGAGAGCGGCCGTCCGTCGACCACGTGCGGCGCCGCCGGCGCGACCGAGGCCACGGTGCGGGTCAGGTCGTCGCGGACCGCGTGGCCGGCGAGGTCGACCTCGGCCACCCGGCTTCCGCCGTCCCCGCCGGGCACGAGGGCGAGGGCGTTCGTGCTCCCGCGGGCGTCGACGGCGACCGCTCGGTCGCAACCGACGGGTGCGAGCCGCAGCAGGTCGCCGGTCAGGACGACCGTCGTGCCCACCGGGTCGTCGTCGATCTCCGCGCGCCGGCACAGGTCGGAGGCCAGCAGCGGCCCCAGGTACGCCGTGTCCGCGACGGCCCGGCCCAGCTGCTCGGCGACCAGCGCGACCTCGACGCCGGATGCCGCCGGGCCGCCGTTCTCGTCGCGCATCCGCATCTCGCGCCAGCCGCTGGCGCCGACCGCAGCGTCGAGCTTGGCCGCGCGCTCCTCGTCGTCGAGGTCGGCCACCGTCCCCGGGGCGAGGTCGTCGGCCAGGCGCGCTGCGGAGTCCCTGAGAGCTGCCTGCTCGGCCGAGAGCCGGACGTCCATCGCCACCTCCGTGATTCGGGCACCGGCTGCCTCCGGGCGCCGGGCCGGACCCTCGGGTCGGCGCGAGCACCCACCCCCTTGGTCAGGACCGTGATCGAAGTCTATATTGACGTCGATGTCAAATACAGGTTCGTGGACCTTGCCCCCGCTCCCGCATCGGGCTGCGACCATCGACGGACGTCCCGACGACCGAGGAGGAGCGATGAACGACCCGGACCAGGCCTGGCCCAGCGTGGGAGCACTGGTGGCGGCCGCCGCCGAACGGCACGCGGACCGGCCCGCCGTCGTCGACGACGCCGGCACCCTCACCTACGCCGAGCTCTTCGAGGCGTCGCGACGGTTCGGCGCCGCGCTCGTCGCCGACGGCGTGCAGCCGGGCGACCGGGTGGCGATCTGGGCGTTCAACTGCCGCGAGTGGATCATCGCGGTGCTCGGCCTGCAGCAGGCCGGCGCCACGCTGATCCCGATCAACACCCGGTTCAAGGCGCTCGAGGCCGCCGACCTGCTGCGGCGCGGCCGGGCCCGGGCGCTGGTGACCGTCACCGACTTCCTCGGCAACGACTACCCCGCGATGCTGCGCGATTCCGGCGCCGACCTGCCGGACCTGCGCACCGTCGTGGTGGCGCGCGGCCGGGCCACGGCACCCGCCCTGGGCTGGGACGAGTTCCTGGCGCGCGCCGGCGACGGCGACCTGGCCGAGGTCGACCGCCGCCGCGTCGCGGTCGGGCCCGACGACCCGTCCGACATCCTCTTCACCTCGGGGACGACCGGCGTGCCCAAGGGCGTGGTGGCCACCCAGGCGCAGGCGCTCGCGGTCGCGGTCGACTGGCAGCGGATGACCGGGCTCGTCGCCGGCGACCGCTACCTGATGGTCAACCCGTACTTCCACATGTTCGGCCTCAAGGCCGGCATCCTCACCAGCCTCCACTCCGGGGCCACCATGGTCCCGCTGGAGGTCTTCGACGTCGACCGGGCACTGACGCTGGTCCAGGAGCACCGGGTCACGGTCTTCCCCGGCCCACCGACGCTCTACCAGGGCATCCTCGACCACCCCGCGCGGTCGTCGTACGACCTCTCGACGCTGCGGGTGGCGGTGACCGGGGCGGCGGAGATCCCGGTGGAGCTGATCCGCCGGATCTACGCCGAGCTGCCGTTCCGGCTGGTGGTCTCGGGTTACGGGCTGACCGAGGCGGGCACCGCGGCGAGCACCGGGCCCGACGACTCCCCCGCCACCATCGCCACCACCGTCGGGCGCGCGCGGCCGGGTTTCGAGATCAGGATCGCGGGAGCCGACGACAGCGAGCTCCCGCAGGGCGAGCTGGGTCAGATCCTGCTCCGCGGGCCGTCGGTGATGAGCGGCTACCTCGACGACCCCGAGGCGACCGCAGCGTCCCTCACCGACGACGGCTGGCTGCGCACCGGCGACCTCGGCCGCTTCGACGAGGACGGGCACCTCTGCATCGTCGGACGCACCAAGGAGATGTTCATCGTCGGCGGCTTCAACGCCTACCCGGCCGAGATCGAGGCGATCCTGCTCCGCAACCCCGACCTCGCGCAGGCCGCCGTGGTCGGCGTGCCCGACGAGCGGCTCGGCGAGGTCGGCATGGCGTTCGTCGTCGCCCGCCGGCCGGTGACCGACGTCGAGGTCATCGCATGGGCGCGGGCCAACATGGCCAACTACAAGGTGCCGCGCTACGTCGCCGTCGTCGACGAGCTCCCGCTCAACGCCACCGGCAAGGTCCACAAGGCCCGGCTCCGCGACCTGGCCCGGGAGCGCGGCGCGGGAGCGACGGTCGAGGCGCCACCCGCTTGACCGGGAGGGTCCACCGCGCTATTTTTTCGACTTCGATATCAATATTGAGTGAGGTGGCGATGACGGGGTTCGACGGACGGGTCGCGGTGGTGACGGGCGGCGCCCAGGGGCTCGGGGCGCAGGTCGCCCGCGAGCTCGCGGCCGGCGGCGCCGCGGTCGCGGTGCTCGACCTCGACGAGCAGCGCACGAAGCCGGTCGTGGACGAGATCGAGAGCGCGGGCGGCCGCGCCATCGGCCTCGGCGCCGACGTGAGCGTCACCGAGCAGGTGGACGCGGCGATCGCGGCGGTCGCCGACGCGTTCGGCCGGGTCGACGTCCTGGTCAACAACGCCGGGATCACGCGCGACAACCTGCTGTTCAAGATGACCGACGAGGACTGGGACCTGGTGATGCAGGTCCACCTGCGCGGCACGTTCGCGATGACCCGCGCCGCGCAGCGGCTGATGGTCGACCAGCGCTACGGGCGGATCGTCAACCTCTCCTCGACGGCGGCCCTCGGCAACCGCGGCCAGGCCAACTACTCCGCGGCGAAGGCCGGTCTCCAGGGCTTCACCAAGACCGCGGCGATCGAGCTCGGGCCGTTCGGCGTCACGGTCAACTGCGTCGCACCGGGCTACATCGACACGGAGATGACCCGCGCGGTCGCCGAGCGGATGGGCGTCCCGGTCGAGCAGCGGATGGAGGAGTACGCCGCGCGGCTGCCCACGCGCCGCGTCGGGCGGCCCGAGGACATCGCCAACGCGGTGCTGTTCCTCGCCCACGAGCGCTCGAGCTACGTGACCGGCCAGGTGCTCTACGTCGACGGCGGCCGGTGGCTGGTGTGAGCCCGGCGGCGGCGGTCGCCTCCGACGACGTCCCGTCCGAGGGCGAGATCCGGCAGGCGGTGCGCGACCTCGCCGGCCGGTTCGACGACGACTACTGGGCCCGCCTCGACGAGGCCGTCGAGTTCCCGTGGGACTTCTACCGGGCCTTCGCCGACGCGGGCTGGCTCGGGATCGCGATCCCGCAGGAGTACGGCGGCGCCGGCCTGGGGATCTCCGCCGCGGCGGTGCTGCTGCACGAGATCGCCGCGTCGGGCGCCGGGATGAACGGCTGCAGCCCGTTCCACCTCACGATCTTCGGGCTCAACCTGGTCGCGAAGCACGGCGGCGACGCGCTCTGCCGCGAGCTGCTGCCCCGTGCCGCCGACGGCACCCTGCACGTGTGCTTCGCGATCACCGAGCCCGACGCCGGCTCCGACACCAGCCGGATCCGCACCACGGCCCGCCGCGACGGCTCCGACTGGGTCATCAACGGCCGCAAGGTCTTCATCACCAAGGCGGCGCAGTCGGAGAAGGCGGTGATGCTGGTCCGCACCAGCGCGCCGGCCGACGGCGGCCGGCCGACCGACGGCCTCTCGATGTTCGTCGTCGACCTCGACCCGGCCCAGGTCGAGATGCGCGCCATCCCCAAGATGGGCCGCAACGCGGTGTCGTCGTACGAGCTGTTCATCGACGACCTCCGGGTCCCGGGCTCCGCGCTCGTGGGCGAGGAGGGCCGGGGGGTTCCGCTACCTGCTCGACGGCATCAACCCCGAGCGGATCCTGCTGGCCAACGAGGCGCTCGGCATCGGCCGGGCGGCCCTGCGCCGCGCGGTCGCCTACGCCAACGAGCGGGTGGTCTTCGGCCGCCCGATCGGCCAGAACCAGGGCATCGCCTTCCCGCTCGCGGAGGCGACGATGCGTCTCGACGCCGCCGAGGCCGTCGCGCGGATCGCCGCCGAGCGCTACGACCGGGGCGAGCCCTGCGGGCGCGAGGCCAACACCGCCAAGTTCCTCTGCGCCGACGCGGGCTTCCAGGCCGCCGACGTCGCGCTGCAGACCCACGGCGGCATGGGCTACGCCCGGGAGTACCACGTCGAGCGCTACTTCCGCGAGGCACGGCTGATGCGGATCGCGCCGGTGAGCCAGGAGATGGTCCTCAACTACATGAGCGAGCACGTGCTCGGTCTGCCGAAGTCCTACTGAGCGCGATGAGCGAGGACTGGACACGGGCGTGGCAGCCGCTGGTCGAGCGGGTCGGCCAGCCGCTCGACCCCGAGGGACTGCGGTTCGGGCCCGACCGGGTGGAGGTGGGGGCGATCCGCCGCTTCCTCGAGCCGCTCGAGCTCGACTGCGCGCTGCACACCGACCCCGACGTCGCCCGGGCGCACGGGTGGCCCGGGATCGTGGCTCCCTACACGGCGGTGTGGACGTTCCTCCTCCCCCGCCCTCTGGAGCCCGGGGTCGCCGCCGCTGTTCGCCGACGACGCCACCCGCGACACCCAGCCGTCGTGGAGCGCGATCGGTGACGACGTCGTCCCCGGAGCGCCGCCGACGAGCCACATGTTCGGGACCGACGCCGGGCTCGAGTTCGACCGGCCGCTGACCGTCGGGGGAGCGGGTGGCCGCGGGCCCCCGCGTCCTCACCGGCTGCGTGCCGAAGGAGACGCGGGTCGGCCGGGGCGCCTTCGTCAGCTTCGAGCGCGACGTCGTGGTCGAGAGCGGCGAGCGGGTGTGCCGGATGTTCGGCGAGGTCTACCTCTACGACCCGCACCCGGGAGCAGCCGGATGAGCGCGCACGACCCGGCGCAGGGCGCGACCTACGCGGAGGTCGAGGTCGGCCAGGAGCTGACCCCGGCGACGTACCCCCTCCCCCTCTACCGGCTGGTGATGGCGGCGGGCGCCACCCGCGACCTCACCGCCATCCACCACAACGACGAGCACGCCCGCGCCACGGGTGCGCCGGCGGCCTACGCGAGCGCGATCTTCCTGCAAGGCATGTGGGAGCGGGTGCTGCGCGACTTCATCGGACCCGCCGGGACGATCCGGTCCATCCGCAGCTTCCGGATGGTGCGGTTCACCCTCGTCGGCAGCGTCGCACGGGTCGAGGGCCGGGTGGTCGCCAAGGAGCAGCGCGACGGGGCCAACCTGGTGACGGTCGAGCTGCGCACGCTCGTCGACGGCCAGGTGACCGTCGGGCCGGGCACCGCGGTGGTCACCCTGCCCTGAGCCGCCTCAGGCGTCGTCGACCTCTGCGAGGTCGGCGGCGTACCACTGCGCGAGCTTCTGGTACTCCCCCGGGTTGCGGCGGACCCAGACCCAGTGGTTCTCGGAGAGCGGCCCGCGGACCCGCGCCGGTGCACCGACCGCCAGCGTCTCCTCCGGCACGACGGTGCCCGGCGTCACGACGGCGCCGGCCGCGACCATGGCGCGCGACCCGACGACCGCCCCGTCGAGCACCGTCGCGTGGTTGCCGATCAGCGCCTCCGCCCCGATCGACGCGCTGTGGACCACGCAGGCGTGGCCGATGGTCGCGCCGGCCCCGATCTCGGTCGGCTCCGGCCCCCGTGGAGCACCGAGCCGTCCTGGACGTTGGCACCGGCACGGACCACGATCGGGCCGGCGTCGGCGCGCAGCACCGCGTTGAACCACACGGAGGCGCCGCGCTCGATCGTCACGTCGCCGACGACGGCCGCCGTCGGGGCGATCCATGCCTCGGGATGGATGGAGGGGACCTGGTCGCCGAGGCGGTAGACCGGCACGTGAGGACCTCGTTCTCGTCGGGGGATCCGGGGCGGTGGTCCCCGAACCTACTGGGTTTCCGACGTCGATGTCGAAAAATTGTGCTCGCGCCGATGCGAGGGACCGGCCCTCCCGCGGATAGGCTGGTCGTTCGTGTCCAAGACCCTGCGCTCCGACCTCCGCAACGTCGCCATCGTGGCGCACGTCGACCACGGCAAGACCACGCTGGTCGACGCCATGCTGCACCAGGCCGGCGCGTTCTCCGCGCACCAGGCCGAGGGCGTCGCCGAGCGCGTGATGGACAGCGGCGACCTCGAGCGCGAGAAGGGCATCACGATCCTCGCCAAGAACACCGCGGTCCACTACACCGGCCCGTCCGCCCAGGAGCTCGCCGGGGGCGCGATGACGATCAACATCATCGACACCCCCGGGCACGCCGACTTCGGCGGCGAGGTGGAGCGCGGCCTGTCGATGGTCGACGGGATCGTCCTCCTCGTCGACGCCAGCGAGGGTCCGCTGCCCCAGACCCGCTTCGTCCTGCGCAAGGCGCTCAACGCCGGCATGCCCGTCGTGCTCGTCGTCAACAAGGTCGACCGCTCCGACGCCCGGATCGCCGAGGTCGTCGACGAGACCTACGAGCTGTTCCTCGACCTCCTCGACGACAGCCACGGCCAGGACGCCCTCGACTTCCCCGTCGTCTACGCCTCCGGCAAGGCCGGTATCGCCAGCACCGAGCAGCCGGCCGACGGCTCCCTGCCCGACGGCACCGACCTCGAGCCGCTGTTCCGCACCATCCTGGAGACCATCCCGGCGCCGGAGTACGACGACGGGGCGCCGCTGCAGGCGCACGTCACCAACCTCGACGCGTCGCCGTTCCTCGGTCGGCTCGCCCTGCTGCGGGTCCGGCAGGGTGAGCTGCGCAAGGGCCAGACGGTGGCGTGGATGCGCCGCGACGGCGAGGTCAAGAACGTGCGGATCACCGAGCTGCTGGTGACCGAGGGCCTCGAGCGCAAGCCCGGCGAGTCGGCCGGGCCCGGCGACATCGTCGCGGTCGCCGGCATCCCCGACATCACGATCGGCGAGACCCTCGCCGACCCCGAGAACCCGGTCGCGCTGCCGCTCATCCACGTCGACGAGCCGGCGATCTCGATGACGATCGGCACCAACACCTCCCCGCTCGTCGGCAAGGGCGGCAAGGGCCACAAGGTCACGGCCCGCCTGGTCAAGGACCGCCTCGACGCGGAGCTGATCGGCAACGTGTCGCTGCGGGTGCTGCCCACCGAGCGTCCCGACGCCTGGGAGGTGCAGGGCCGCGGCGAGCTGGCGCTGGCGATCCTCGTCGAGCAGATGCGCCGCGAGGGCTACGAGCTGACCGTGGGCAAGCCGCAGGTGGTGACCCGCGAGGTCGACGGCAAGCTGCACGAGCCGTTCGAGCGGCTCACCATCGACGCGCCGGAGGAGTTCCTCGGCACCATCACCGAGCTGCTCGCCAACCGCAAGGGCCGGATGGAGGGGATGACCAACCACGGCACCGGCTGGGTCCGGATGGAGTTCGTCGTCCCCGCTCGCGGCCTGATCGGCTTCCGCACCGACTTCCTCACCGAGACCCGCGGCACCGGCATCGCGCACTCGATCTCCGAGGGCTACTTCCCGTGGGCCGGCGAGATCCGCTCCCGCCAGTCCGGCTCCCTGGTCGCCGATCGCGCCGGCGCCGCCACGGCGTACGCGATGACGTCGCTGCAGGAGCGCGGCGTGCTCTTCGTCGAGCCCGGCACAGAGGTCTACGAGGGGGATGATCGTCGGCGAGAACTCCCGCGCCGACGACATGGACGTCAACATCACCAAGGAGAAGCAGCAGACCAACATCCGGTCCGCCACCTCCGACAACTTCGAGAAGCTGATCCCCGCCGAAGAAGCTCTCCCTCGAGCAGTGCCTGGAGTTCTGCCGCGAGGACGAGTGCGTCGAGATCACGCCCGAGACGGTGCGCATCCGCAAGGTGGTGCTCGACCAGAACGAGCGGGCGAAGATGGCGTCGCGGGCCCGGCGCGCCAACGGCTGAGGCGGCTTCTGACGAGAACGCGCCGTCCCGCCTGCGCCCGATCCGCGTCTCCAGCCGCGATCATGGCTCCATGACCAGCCTGGAAGCGCGATGAGCAGCGCGGACGGCCCTGTCCGCACAGCCCGCAGGGACAAGCTCGCCAACACGATCGCCCAGTCGATGCTTCGCGACATCCGGCGCAGGGGGCTCTCCACCGGCGACCAGCTGCCCAAGGAAGCCGAGATGCTGACGGAGTACGGCGTGGGCCGGGGCACCCTGCGTGAGGCGCTTCGCGTCCTGGAGACGTGCGGGCTCATCGTCGTGAAGCCCGGTCCCCGCGGCGGACCGGTGGTGCAGGACGTGCACCCCGACGACTTCGGCCGGGTGGCGTCGCTGTTCTTCCAGTTCGCCGGCGTCACCTACCGCGAGCTGATCGGCGCCCGCCTGATCCTCGAGCCGACCGCCGCCCGGCAGGCGGCGCAGCAGCAGAAGGGATCGGACGCCGCCCGGGAGCTGGTGCGGCTCGCCGAGCACGGCCCGGCGACCGGGGACGACGAGGAGTACCTCCACGTCACCGCCGACTTCCACGCCTCGCTCACCGCCCTGGGCGGCAACAGCCTGGTCACCTTGATGTGCCACTCGCTCGCGGAGATCTACCACGACCGTGTCCGGGGCGTCCTGTTCCCGAAGAGCCGCCAGGGCGAGGTCCACGAGGTGCACGCCGCCATCGCCCGCGCCGTCCTCGACGGTGACGCCGCGGAGGCGGAGTCACTCATGGCTCAGCACATGGAGCAGTACCGGCGGTACGTCGTGAAGAAGCACCCGGCCCTGCTCGACGAGATCGTCATCTGGCAGAACCGGTACTGACCGGGAGGTCAGGCCACGTGCGCGGCCACGACCTCACCGGCCACGAGCCCGGTGGCGAAGGCGTGCGCCAGGCCGTTGCCCGGGAGGTACGTGTCCGGGCCGCGGCCGGAGATGCCCGCTGCCGTGCCGCCCGCGGCGAACAGCCGCGGTACGACGTCCCCGGCTGGGGTCAGCACGCGGCACTCGGTGTCGATGACCAGCCCACCCTGGGTGTGCACCAGGCCGCTGGAGACGTTCGAGGCGTAGTACGGCGGCGCCAGGGGCGACCGCTCGTCCGAGCGACCGAGCCAGTCGACGCCGCGGCTCTCCTCGTTGTAGCGCCGGACCTCCTCGACCAGGCCCGCGACCGGCAACCCGAACGCGAGCGCCAGTCCCTCCAGGTCGTCGTGCCGGCTGACCGCGCCGGCGTCGACCGCCTCCGCGTAGGCACCGTTGGCCAGGGCCAGCTCGTGGATCCGCCCGTCGAAGACCTCGACGGCCTGCCCCTCGGGTTGCCGCAGGAGGGCCACCGAGAAACCGGAGTTGGTGACGTCCTCGCGGGCAAACCGCCGCCCGTCACGACCGACGACGATGCTCCCGAGGGCAGGCAGGGCACCACCGAGCCGGGTCCCGTGCTTCGGGTTGAGGTGGCTGTGCCCCTCGTACGCCGTCATGCAGGCCGTGTCGGCACCGAGACGCAGACCGATCTCCAGGCCCGCTCCCCCGCAGTTCTCGGAGCCGACGTAGGGCTGGGCAGCCACGTCCTCGCCGATGTACCGACGGAGCAGGTCGCGGTTGGCCCCGAACCCGTCCGCCGCGAGCAGCACGTTCGCCGCCAGGATCCGGTCCACCTCATCGCCCCCGCGGCGGACGACGACGTCGAGTCCGCCTGCCGCCTCCTGCACGTCGACCACCTCCGCCTTGTCGACCAGCTCGATCCGCGGGTTCGAGCGGACGAAGGAGCGGAGACCGGAGGTGAGCTCGCGGCCGGTCTCGGATGGCGTCGCGTGCATCCGGAACCGGGAGTGGCCGGAGTACCGGACCCGGGTGTCGAGGTGCAGCTCGAGCCCGACCACGTCGGCCAGCGCGTGGACCACGTCGGCGGACCGGTCCGCTACCAGGCGCACGATCGCCTCGTCGCACTGGCCGCGGTTCTGCGCGACGACGTCCGCCGCCAGCCGCTCCGGTGAGTCCTCCACGCCCTGCTCCTCCTGGAAGCGGGTGCCCGCGCCCTGGACCAGACCCCCGGAGAATTCGGCGTTGCAGCCGCGGCGGACGTCCTTCTCCAGGAGCAGCACGTCGACGCCGCACTCAGCGGCCGTGACTGCTGCCATCATGCCGGCCGCACCGGCGCCGACCACGACGAACGGCACGTTGGACGTCACTGCTGCCCACTGACCTCGTCGGTGATGGCGGTGAAGAACCAGCTGCGGTGCTTCCCGTCGAAGAGGTCGGTCCTGGCCTCGATCCAGGGCTCGCGGCCGGCCTCGAGCGCCTCGGCGCGCTCCTTGCGCTGGAACTTGATCGCCGCCTGGGCCTCGGCCAGCTTGCCCTCCGCGATGGTGTAGATGGCGAGGTACTTGTAGTCGGCGCCGTCCTCCACCTGTCCGTCGGCCAGCCGAAACCGCTGCGCCGTCCGGAAGCCGTCGAGCTTGTTGACGACGTCGAGCACGTGGACGTTGGTGTACCAGTCGTTGAACTCGTCCTCGGACTCCGGGCGGGTGTTGCTCAGCACGATCATCACGTGCGCAGGCACGTCGTTGTCTCCTTCTCTCTCAGGACGTGGCGGCGGGGACGCGCCACGTGGGCAGGGTCTCGGGGATGTCCGCGGTCTGCGGCTCCTGCCCGGCCCACCGCACTCGCTCGGTGGTGGCGAAGCCGGAGGACAGCTCCCCCACCGGCATCGCGTACATGAAGTTGAGCGACCGACGGCGCAGCAGCCACCTCCTGTCGGACGGCGTGTAGACGTCGTAGTAGCGGTAGGCGGCGACGTGAAGGGACCCGTCGAGCACCAGCTCGGCGTGCCCCGTGACGGTGCCCGCCACCGTGACCGGCTCCCCGGGCGCGAGCGGGAGCGGGTCCAGCACCTGGGTGTGGGTGACGTGGTTCGTCAGGTCGTAGCGACGCATCGAGGCGAGGAAGAACTCACGGATCTCCTCGCGACCGCGGACGACTCGTCCGGCCCGCTCGAACTCGGCGTCCGGAGCGAACAGGTCCAGGAGCGAGTCGATGTCACGGTCGTCCCGCGCCAGCGAGTAGCGGGCGATCAGCTCCTGCAGGAGCAGCCGGTCCTCGACCGTGAGCGGGCGTGTCGACCCGGTCATCACCTCACCACCAGGAGCTTGTCGCGCAACGTCATCACGAGGAGGACGACTGCGCTCGAGACGAGCGTCATCAGCACACCGAGAGCGGCCAGCTTGGGGTAGCCCGCTGCGGTCCACATGTCGAGGATCACGAAGCCGACGACCGGCGTGTGGGTCCCGGCCAGCATGGACGAGGCAGTGATGTCGCCCGTCATCAGCACGAAGACGAGCGACCAACCGGCGATCAGGCCGGGCGCCATCAAGGGCAGCAGGATCCGTCGCACGGTGGTCCCGTCGCCGGCGCCGGAGACGGCCGATGCCTCGGACAGCTGGGGACCGACCTGGTGGTAGGCCGCCGTCGCGTAGAACGTCGCCTGGGGGACGTAGAGGACGACGTAGGCCATCGCCAGCAGGAGGTAGGTCCCGGCCAGGTCGAACGGCGGTCCCGCGAAGGCGACGATGAACGACAGCGCGACGACGATGTGGGTCAGGGTCGACGGCACCTTGACGATCGCGTCGACGGTGCTCGCGACCCGTCCCCGACGCCGGGCGAGGACGAGCGTGACGAGGACGCCCACGGCCATCGCCACGCTGGCGCACACGACCGCCAGCACGAGGCTGTTCCGCAGCCCCGCCCACACCAGCTCGTTGTCGACGAGATAACGGTAGTTGTCGAACGTCAGGTGCCCCCACCGCACCTCGGCGGACCAGAACCCTTGGAGCGAGACGAGGACGAGGCCGGCCAGCGGGAGCACCGACGTCAGCAGGAGGAACAGCAGCATCGCGGACCTGGCGACCCACTTCCACCGCCCGAGCGTCACAGCCGCCTCGGCGCTCGACCTGCCGGTGATCGTGGCGTGGGCGTTGGCGGCGAGCATCCGCCGCTGCACCAGCCAGCAGCCGCCCACCGCAGCCACGACCAGCAGCGACAGGCCCAGAGCGCCCCCGATGTCGCCGGGATAGCTGTGGGTCATCATGTGGACGATCCGCACCGGAAGGACGTCGATGTCCGCCGGCGTGCCGATCACCAGCGGGATCGAGAAGATCGCCACGCCCATCGTCACCGTGACCAGCACACTGGCACCGAGGGCCGGGCGGAGCGAGGGCAGTGTGATCCGCCTGAACGTCGCGAGTGCCCCCGCGCCTGCGTCCCGGGAGGCCTCCTCGAGCGCGGGGTCGAGCGACTGCAGACCGCTGGAGATCGTCAGGTAGGCGTAGGGGGTCAGGAAGAGGACGTAGGCGAAGATGAGCCCGGGCCACGAGTAGATGTTCAACGGCCCCTCGACCATCTCCAGGCCGAACCACCCGCCGACGTCGCGCAGCCAGCCGTTGAGGACGCCGGCCTTCGGTGAGGCGAGGAAGACCCACCCGATCGCGCTGGCGATCGACGGGACGAACATGGGCATCAGCGGGAGCATCCGCGCCGCGAAACCCATGCGCGCGTCCGTCCGCTCGTTGATCCACGCGAACACCGCGCCGATCATCAGCGCGACGACGCTGCCGACGGACACCGCGATGACGGTGTTGAGGGCGAGCCGCCAGGTCTCTCCCGAGGTCAGCACCTCGCCGATCCGCCCGACGGTGCTGTCGGCGCCGATGCCGAAGACGCCCAGCACGGTCCGTCCGAGCGGGTACACGATGAGGAGGACGGTGACCGCGGTGACCGCGGTGGCGACCAGCCAGATCCTGCTCTCCCGGCGCGGTGGGGCCGGCGGTGCTGCCGGTGCCGCGCGCTCGAGGTCAACCGTCATCGCGCACCACCCAGGCGGCGTCGAGGTCGGTGCCCACGCGGACCCGCATGCCGGCCTCGGCCCAGCGGTGGTGCCGGTCCCAGATCCGCAGCTCGGTCGCGCCGACGCTGACGACGTACTCCGTGTAGGCGCCGAGCAGCCGGAGGGAGGTCAGGACCCCCTCCCAGCCGGGCCGGGGCGCCTCGTCGGTGGGCTCGATCCACCAGTCATGGGCGCGGGAGACCACCACGGCGGGCTCGCCCGGCACTCCGTCGCCCGGCGCGTCCAGCATCCCCAGCGCCGAGTCGACGCTGACGCGGTCGTCGTCGACGTCCCTCGTGACACCGGCGATGAGGTTGCTGGTCCCGATGAAGTCCGCGACGTGCCTGGTCGATGGCCGGAAGTACACCTCCCCGGGCGTACCGGTCTGGACGATCCGCCCGTGGTCCAGCACCACGACCTTGTCGGCCAGGTCGAGTGCCTCCACCTGGTCATGGGTGACGTAGATGGCCGTGAAGCCGAGCTCCTTCTGCATGGTCTTGAGCTCGACCCGGAGGTCCTCGCGCACCTTGGCGTCGATGTTCGACAGGGGCTCGTCGAAGAGCACGACCCGGTTCCCGGCGGCGACGGCGCGGGCCAGCGCCACCCGTTGCTGCTGGCCACCGGACAGCTGGCCGATCCTCCGGTCGGCGAGCTGCGGGATCCGCATCGCCTCCAGCACGGCGGCGACGCGCTCTCTGACCTCGGACTTCGCGGGTCGCTCACGGCGCGGCCCCGTCGTGAGCGGGTAGGCGACGTTCTGCGCGACAGTGAGGTGCGGCCACAGCGCATAGCTCTGGAACACCATGCCGACCGGTCGGCGCTGGGGTTCGAGCAGCACCCTCCCCTCCGCCACGGCGGGGGTGCCCTCGATCGTGATCGAGCCGTCCGTCGGCGTCTCCAGACCTGCGATGCATCGCAGCAAGGTGGTCTTGCCGCAGCCACTGGGCCCGAGGAGCACGCAGAACTCGCCGGCAGCCACCTCCAGGTCCACGTCCTGGAGCGCGACCACCTCGTTGCGGTTCTGGTCGCGGAACACCATCCGCAGCCCAGCGACCCGCACGCCGTGCTCGGCGTCGGTCAAGGGCGCGCCGTCCTGGTCCAGCAGCTGGGTCGACATCGTCACAGGCCGAGGTCCGCGAGCAGGGAGTCACGCTCGGCGAGCACCGCCTCGGCGTCCGTCGCGCGGTAGTCGTCCGGCAGCGGCAGGGCATCGGGGATGTCCTCGAGCGGAGATGCGGCGTAGCCGCGGTTGAGCTGCTCCTGGCCGGTGCGGGTGAGGAGGTAGTTCACGAAGAGCTTCGCGGCGTTCGGGTTGGGACCGTCCGCGCTCGCGGCGGCGTACTGCTCCACGCCGACCGTCGGCGTCGGGAACGTCGTCTCCACCGGGGCGCCGGCCTCCTGCACCTCGACCACCCCGGACAGCACGGCAGGAACCATGACGTGGTCCTCACCCGCCGCGAGCTGCTGCGCGCCCGGGACGGCGCTGTCGGTCACCGACGGGGAGAGGTCGGCGATCTGCGAGAGGAGCTCGACGCCGTACTCCTCCCGGAGGAGCATCGCCCAGGACAGGTAGAACGGGGTGTTCTCGGGGTTGACCAGGACGAGCTCTCCGTCGAGGTCCGGGTTGCCCAGGTCCTCCCACGAGTCGACGTCGCCCTCCTGCAGGTGGTCGGTGTTGTAGGCGACGCCGATCGGCTGGGTGTTGACCAGCGTGTAGCGGTCGTCGGTGACGAGGTCGGTGGGCCATTTCCCGAGGGCGGGCATCTCGCTGTCGTCGAACTCGGCCCACCAGCCCTGCTCGAGGCCGTCCTCGAAGAACGCCGTCTCCGCGACGTTGATGACGTCGCCCTGGACCGTGCCGGCGTCGCGCTCGGAGGCGTAGCGCTGCATGAGCGTGGTCGAGGGGAACCGGACGACCTCCACCTCGATGTCGTAGGCGGCGGCGAACCCGTCGGCCACCTCCTCGACAGCGGCCTCCGGGATCGAGGTGTACCAGACCACGCTGCCCTCCTCCTGGGCCGCCTCCAGGACGGTCGAGTCGGGCAGGTCCTCGACCTCTTCCGGCTTCTGGCCGACGGTGGAGGAGTCGTCGTCGCCACCGCCGCAGGCTGCCGCGAGTGCGACCGCGAGAACGAGCGAGCCGACCACGCCCGTCCGACGTCGAAGGGAGGAGCTCTTGGAGGTCCGGTGCATAGTCACGCAACCCACGCTTTCCGTGTCCGGGCGAGTCGTGCCGAGGTGGTCGAGAGCGTCGACCCGCCTCGCAGCCTATTTGCTGCTCACCATTGTCATGATTAGCCCGAATGTAACGAGGGCGACGGAAGCGCAACACCCCATCGCGCCGATCGTCCACCAAGTGGACGGATTGTCTCAGATCCGTCGGAACAGCGCGGCGAGCGCCTGGCCGCCGCCGATGCACATCGTCACCACGCCGAGCTCGAGGTCGCGGCGGACGAGGTCGCGGGCGACCCGCAGGGAGAGGATCGCCCCGGTTGCGCCGACGGGGTGGCCGAGTGCGATCGCGCCGCCGTACGGGTTCACCTTCGCGGGGTCGAGGCCCGCGTCTCGGACCACCGCCACGGCCTGCGAGGCGAACGCCTCGTTGAGCTCGAAGGTGTCGATGTCGGCGGCGGTGGTGCCGGTGCGCTCGAAGAGCGACTGCAGCGCCAGCACGGGCGCGTAGCCCATCAGCTCCGGCTCCATCGCCGCGGTGGCGACGGCCTCGAGCGCGACCAGCGGGGTGAGCCCGCGCTCCGCCGCGGCCGACTCGCGGGCGAGCACCACCGCGGCGGCGCCGTCGTTGATGCCGGACGCGTTGCCGGCGGTGACCGAACCGTCGCGCTGGAAGGCCGGCCGCAGACCGGCGAGGGTGTCGACGGTGGTACCCGGCTTCGGGTGCTCGTCCTCGGTGACGGTGAACGGCTTCCGCCCACCGACCTCGACGGGGACGATCTCCTCGGCGAAGGCCTGCTTGGCCTCGGGGGTGGCGGCGCGGCGCTGCGACTCGGCTGCGAACTCGTCCTGCTCTGCGCGGGAGACGCCGTACTTGGTCGCCACGTTCTCCGCGGTCACGCCCATGTGGATGCCGTGGAACGGGTCGGTCAGCATCATCACCGTGCCGTCCACGAGGGCCCGGTCGCCCAGCCGGTAGCCGTTGCGGGCACCGAAGTCGTAGAACGGCATCCGCGTCATCGACTCGTCGCCGCCGGCGATGGTGACGTCGAGATCGTTCCAGCGCATCTCCATGGCGGCGGACCACAGAGCCTGCAGGCCCGAACCGCACAGCCGGTTCACGGTGTACGCCGGCACGTTGGTCGGCAGCCCCGCGGCGACGGCGACCCGGCGCGCGTTGTAGGCGTCGGGGCCGACCTGCCCGATGCACCCCATCACCACCTCCTGCACGTCGGCCGCCGGGACCTGCGCCCGCTCCAGCGCGGCCCGCACCGCCGTCGCGCCGAGCTCGTGCGCCGGCACGTCCTTGAGGACGCCGCCGAAGCTGCCGACCGGCGTCCTGGCGCCGTCGACGATCACGATCCTGTCGTTGGTCATGCGTGTCCTCCGTGGTTGGGGGGGTGGGGTGGTGCGGGTCGGCGGTCAGCCGGCGAACCGTCGGACCGGCCGCCCGGCGACGCCGGGGTCGAGGGCGAGCACCGACCCGGCCGGCTCGTCGTGGCCCTCCGGGAGCGAGTAGCTGGAGCTGGTGACGTAGAGGGTGCGCAGCCCTGGGCCGCCGAACGCGAGGGACGTCGGGTTGGTGACGGGCATCGGCACGGTGCGGTCGAGGCGGCCGTCCGGCAGGTACCGGCGAACCTCGGACGCCTTCAGCACGGCGACCCAGACGGCGCCGTCGGCGTCCACCGCGATGCCGTCGGGCAGCTCGGTGTCCGGGTCCATCTGCACCAGCGGCGGCTGCCGCTCGAGCGAGGCGTCCGGGCCGCGGCGGAACCGGGCGACGACGGCCCGGCCGCTGTCGACGGCGTAGAGGACGTCGCCGTGCCAGGCGACGCCGTTGGATGCGATCAGTCCGCCGAGGACCTGACGGGTGTTGCCGTCGGGCTCCACGACGTGCAGGCCGGCGTCGGGCCGCCAGCGCGGCGAGTAGGTGCCGACCCAGAGCCGGCCGTCGTCATCGCAGGTGGCGTCGTTGAGACGGGTCTCGGGGTCGTCGGCCTCGACCGTCGCGAGCTCGCGGAGCTCCCCGTCGGGGTCGAGCAGGCAGACCCGGTCGACCTGCCCGACGACGAGGCCCCCGCGCACGCGGGGTAGCGCCATGGAGACCTCCGCGGGCAGCACCACCTCCGACCGGGCCCCGGTGGCCGGGTTCCAGCGCCGCACCGCGCGAGCCTTGATGTCCACCCGGACCAGCTCCTGCGTCGCGTCGTCCCACCACGGCCCCTCGCCGAGGAGGTCCGCTGCGGGCAGCGCCACCGAGGTGCCGCCGCTCACGCGGGTACCGCCAGGTCGGTGCGCGGCTCGACCTCCCGCAGGGCCGGCATCACCTCGCGGCCGAACCGCTCGATGGCGGCGATCGTCTCCGCACGGCTCATCGGCGGCCAGCCCATCCGCACGAGCAGCGGGTCGACGGGGAAGCCGGTCACGTAGTCGAGCAGCTCGGCGGTGACCTGCTCCGGCGTGCCGAGCACGGCGTGGTCGGCGACGGTCGCTGCGAAGTCGCGGGCGAGCGCGTCGCCGCTCATGACGTCGAAGCCCTTCTGGGCGTAGGTCAGGTACTTGCCCTGGGCCACCCGCGCGTACTCGGCGACCGCCGCCTCGCGGGAGTCGGCGATCGTCACGTTGCGACGCAGCGGCTGCGGCCCGAAGGGCTTGCCGCGTTCGGCGAAACCGTCCCTCACGACGGCGAACCGCTCCGCGAGGTCGGCGCGGGTCGCCTCGGGCGGGGTCGCGTAGGCGTCGCCGAAGCGGCCGCAGCGACGGACGCCGGCCAGCGCCTGGGCGCCGATCCAGATCGGCGGGTGGGGGGTTCTGGACGGGCCGGAGGTGCGGCCGCACGTCCTCGAGCTGCCAGTGCCGGCCGTGGTGGGTGACCGAGTCCTGGGTCCACAGCTTCTTCAGCAGCTCCAGCGACTCGTCGAACCGGCTCGCGCGCTGCTTGAACGGCACGTCGAGGTGGTCGAACTCCTCCCGCCGGTAGCCGAGCCCGGCGCCGAACACCAGACGGCCCTCGGTCACCACGTCGAGGGTCGCGATCTCCTCGGCGAGCAGCACCGGGTGGTAGAGCGGCGCGATCACGATGTTGGTGACGAGGCGGACGTGCGGCTCCACCTCGGCCGCGAGCCGCGCCATCAGCGGCACCGGCTGCAACCAGCGGAGGTCGCCGTACAGGAAGTGCTGGCCGATCGTGAAGTGGTCGAACCCGGCCGCCTGGCCGGCCTCGACCACCGCGAGCAGGTCGCCGAACTGCTCCGCCGGCGAGACGGTGGCCACGGGGACGTCGCTCAGCAGGAGTCCGACGCTGACCATGAGCAGACCTCCCGACGACGCTTGACCCGAATCAATGCATATTATTAGCATCAACGGGCCCTACTCACCAATGCATCGAGGACGCCGTGGACCTGACGCCCAACCCGCTGCACGAGGACATCCGAGCGGCCGTCCGCGAGATGATGGAGCCGTTCGGCGACCAGTACTGGATGGAGCACGACCGCGACCACGAGTTCCCGTGGGAGTTCTACAACGCGGTCGCGAAGGCGGGCTGGCTGGGCATCACGATCCCCGAGGAGTACGGCGGCGGTGGCCTGGGCGTGACCGAGGCCGCGATCGTGGAGCACGAGATCGCCGCCTCCGGCGGCGGCATGAACGCCTGCAGCGCCGTCCACATCGGCATCTTCGGCTTCGACCCGATCATCCGGCACGGGTCGGAGGACCTGAAGCGGCGCTTCCTGCCCCGGGTGCCCAACGGCGACCTGCACATCTCGTTCGCGGTCACCGAGCCCGACGCCGGCACCGACACCACCGGCATCTCGACGTTCGCACGTAAGGTCGACGGCGGGTTCCGCGTCAGCGGCAAGAAGGTGTGGATCACGAAGGCCCAGCAGGCGGAGCGGATGCTGCTGCTGTGCCGCACCGCGAAGCGCGAGGACTGCGCGAAGCGCACCGACGGCATGACGCTGTTGTTCGCCGAGCTGGACCCCGACCACGTGGAGGTCCGCGAGATCCCCAAGCTCGGCCGCAACTCGGTCAACACCAACGAGGTGTTCATCGACGACCTGTTCGTGGCCGACGAGGACGTCGTCGGCGAGGTCGGCAAGGGCTTCAGGGCGATCCTCTCCGGCCTCAACGCCGAGCGGATCCTCGCCTCCAAGGCGGCTCTCGGGATCGGCCGGGCCGCCGTCCGCCGCGCGACGGAGTACGCCAAGGAGCGGCACGTGTTCGGCCGCCCGATCGGGCAGAACCAGGCGATCGCGCACCCGATCGCCGAGGCGATGATGCGGCTCGACGCCGCCGAGCTGATGGTCGACAAGGCCGCGTGGCTGCTCGACAACGGCTACGAGTGCGGCAAGGAGGCCAACATGGGCAAGTTCCTGGCGGCCGACGCCTCTTTCTTCGCCGCCGACCGCGCCCTGCAGACCCACGGGGGGTTCGGTTACGGCAAGGAGTTCCACGTCGAGCGCTACTTCCGCGAGGCGAGGCTCAAGCGGCTCTCCCCCATCAGCCAGGAGATGGTGCTGAACTACCTGAGCGAGCACGTCCTCGGCCTGCCCCGCTCGTACTGACCCGTCCGCAAACCCCTCACCCCAGGAGCCGTCGTGAAGCCCTACCGCACCGTGCTGTTCGTCCCCGCCCACAAGGCGAGCTGGCTCGACAAGGCCGCCGACGCCGGCGCGGACGCGGTGTGCCTCGACCTGGAGGACTCGGTGCCCGAGGACCTCAAGCCGGCGGCCCGCGAGGAGGTCGCGGCCGGCGTCGAGCGGATGGCGAGGTCGCACCCCGCGATGGGCATCTTCATCCGCGTCAACCCGCTCGGCAGCCCGCACTTCGGCGCCGACCTCGAGGCGTCGGTCGCCCCCGGCGTGACCGGCATCTTCGCGCCGAAGGTCAACAGCGCCGTCGACGTCCTCCGCTACGACACCATGCTGGACTTCTTCGAGCAGAAGGCCGGCGTGAGCGGGCTGCAGTACATCATCCCCGTGGAGACGATCCACGGGATCCAGAACTGCGAGGAGATCGCCGCCGCGTCCCCCCGGGTCGGCGCCATGATCGGCCCGACCGCCGAGCACGCCGACATCGCCAAGGCGGTCGGCTTCGAGTGGACCCCGGAGGGCCTGGAGTCGATGGTGCACCGGACGAAGATCATGCTGGCGACGAAGGCGGCCGGCGCGCACCCGCTCACCGCCCTGTGGGAGCGGATCCGCGACCTCGACGGCCTGCGCGAGTTCTCCGTCCGCGGCCGCAGGATGGGCTTCCGCGGCCAGGTGGTGCTGCACCCCACGCACGTTCCGGTCGTCAACCGGGTCTACACCCCCGACAGCGAGGACATCGACTTCTACCGCGGTCTGCTCGAGGCCTACCGTGAGGCCGAGAAGCGCGGCGACGGCGCCGTCATGTACGGCGACATCCATGTCGATAAGGCCCACGCCGACAAGGCCGAGGAGTGGCTCGCGCGCGTCGACGACCTCGCCGGCCTCAACGGCGGCATCTGACCCGCCGCGCAGCTGCGAGGCGACCCAGCACACCCAGCGCGACACCAGCCCCCACACCCCGGATCGACCTACCCAGCAAGGAGCGCCACCATGGCCGGCCTGTACTTCGAGGACTTCGAGATCGGCAAGCACTACAAGCACGAGTGGAGCCGGACGGTCACCGAGACCGACACGATCCTCTACTGCGGCATCACGATGAACCCCGCGCCGATCCACCTCGACCAGCACTACATGGAGGGCACGATCCACGGCCAGCGGCTGGTGCCGAGCCTGTGGACCGCCGGTGTCATCGGCGGCATGATCGTCCCCGACCTGACCCTCGGGACCACCCTCGGCAACCTCGGCTACACCAAGTTCGACTTCCCGAAGCCGGTCTTCCACGGCGACACGCTCCGCGCGGAGAGCACGATCCTCGACAAGCGCGAGTCCAAGAGCCGCACGGACTCCGGCATCGTCTACTTCGAGCACATCGGCCTCAACCAGCGCGACGAGGTGGTCCACATCGCGCACCGCGCGGGCCTGATGCTCAAGCGCCCGACGGAGTGAGCCGGTAGACGCGCTCGGCCGTCCCCACCCAGGACCAGCGCCTGCTCGGCCGGCGACAGCCGGCCGAGCAGCTCCCCCACGGCACCGACAGTGCGGCCGTACTCGCTCGCGCGTCGGCTGACGGGCCAGTCCGAGCCGAAGGCGAGCCGGTCGGGGCCGGCGACCTCGAGCAGGTGGTCGACCCAAGGCTCCAGGTCCGTCGTGGTCCACCGCTCGAGGTCGGCCATGGTGGTCAGTCCCGACAGCTTGATCGTCAGCCGCGGCAGCCGTCCGAGCGCGGCGATCAGGCGCGCCCACTCCTGCGCCTCCGTGGAGCCCCACCCCGCGGCGACCGGCGGCTTGCCGGCGTGGTCGAGCACCCAGGCCACGTCCGGGTGCCGGGCGACCACCGCGGCGCAGGCTGCGAGCTGCGCCGGCCGCAGCATCAGGTCGCACCGCGAGGTCCCGCTCGGCCAGCTCCCTCGGCGCAGGGCCGGCGCTGAACGCGGCCAACCAGCCGCCGGGGTCGGCCTCGGCCTGCGCCTGGTGCCGCACGCCGACCAGCGGGCCGGCGTCGGCGAGCCGGTCGAGTGCCGCGCCGACGCCCGGGTCGAGGAGATCGGCCCAGCCGACGACCCCGGCGAGGCGCGGTGTCGCCGCCGCCAGCCGGAGGAAGTCGTCCGTCTCTCCCGGCTCGTTGACGACCTGCACGAGGACGGCCCGCCCCACCCGCGCGCGGTCCAGCTCCGACTCCAGCTCCGCCCACTCGTGGTCGCGGTGGATCACTGCCATCGCCACCGGGTCGATCCACGGCTGCGGTCGGCGGGCCAGCGTCCAGAGGTGGACGTGAGCGTCGAGCACCGCGGGCTCCTCCTGCACGGCGGCCTCCCTGGTCCGCGCGGGCGGCGTACGGCGGGTTCGTGCACCCTTGCCGTGACGGCCGTCACCGGCTAACGTCTTGTTAGTAATAATCATACGCATGTTTGGAGTGGCTGCGTGAGCACAGCGACGGCGACCGGCGAGCGGTACCGACACCTGTTCTCCCCCGATCCGGGTCGGGACGATGGACCTGCGGACCCGGGTGATGCTCCCGCCGCACGCCTCGGCGATCGGCAACATCTACGGCACCGAGGACGAGGCCCGCCGCAACATCGCCTACTTCGAGCAACGGGCGGACGCCGGTGTCGCCTGGGTGGGGAGCCTGTCGACCCACCTCGCCAACCGCTTCATCCCGGGCTTCGAGCCCACCGGTGTCGGCGCGGCGACCACCGGGTTCTTCCGGCTGCCCCACTTCGTCGAGCGGGTCCAGGCCTTCTCCGACGCGATGCACCAGCGGGACACGTGCGTCACGGTGCAGATGGTGCACCAGGGCGGCATGCCGCACGGACCGTCGGCGACGCTGAGCGCACCGGTCATCAACCTGGTGCCACACGTGATGGACACCGACGACATCGCCGCGTTCGTCAGGGAGTACGCCGAGTCCGCCCGGCTCTCCATGGCGGGTCGCGCCGACGGCGTCGAGCTCCACCTCAACCACGACGACCTGCACGAGTGGTTCCTCTCCTCCTACACCAACCACCGCGACGACCGCTACGGCGGCTCCCTCGAGAACCGGTGCCGGTTCTCGGTCGAGTGCCTGCAGGCGATCCGCGAGGTGGTCGGCACGTCGATGACCGTCGGGATCCGGCTCAACATCCGCGAGGAGATGCCGGAGGGCTACGACGTCGACGGCGGGCTCGAGCTCGCCCAGTACTTCGAGTCGACCGGGCTGATCGACTACGTGCACGGCGTCGTCGGCTCGCCCTGGGGCAACCCGAGCTACATCCAGCCGACGTACTTCGAGCCGGGTCAGTTCGCGCCGCTCGCCCAGCGGTTCAAGGAGGGGCTCTCCCTCCTGTTCGTCCACACCGGACGGATCACCTCGCCCGAGGTGGCCGAGGACGTCATCGCCTCCGGCGCGGCCGACATCGTGGGCATGGCGCGCGCCCACATCGCCGACGGGGACCTCCTGCTCAAGGCTCGGGAGGGCCGCGAGGCCGACATCCGCCCGTGCGTGGGCGGCAACGAGTGCATCAGCCGGCGCTACGTCGAGGGGCTCCCCTTCGGCTGCGCCGTCAATCCCGGCACCAGCCACGAGGTCGACCCGGTCTGGGTCAACCCGCGACCGGGACGACGGCTGCTCGTCGTCGGTGGTGGTCCGGCGGGCATGGAGCTGGCCGCGCTCACCGCCGAGGCCGGGTTCCGGGTCGAGCTGCGGGAGCGCGCCGACGAGCTCGGCGGCCAGCTCCGCTCGGTCGTCAAGGCGCCGAGGCACGAGGGGTACGCGGCGTACCTCGACTGGCAGGTACGGCGGCTGGGCGCCCTCGGCGTCGACGTGCACACCGGTGTGGAGGTGACCGCCGACGACGTCCGCTCCGCGGGCGCCGACGTCGTCGCGATCGCCACCGGCGCGCTGCCGCGGAGGCCACCGATCCCCGGCGTCGACGCCCCGCACGTGCTCGACAGCCGCGCCGTCCTGGCGGGGACGACCCAGCCCGGCCGGCGGGTGCTCGTCGTCGCGCAGGACGACCACGTGCCCCCGCTCTCGGTCGCCGACTTCCTCGTGGAGGCCGGCCACGAGGTCACCGTCTGCTACGCCACGCACCAGCCGGCGCCACTGCTCGGCCGCTACATCATCGGGGGCATCCTGGGCCGCCTGGACGCCCAGGACGTCCGGATGGTGTTGATGGAGGAGGTCGTCGGCATCGAGGGGCACACGGTGACCACACGGCACGTGTACTCGCAGAAGGTGCGCACCCTCGGCGAGTTCGACTCGGTCGTGCTCGCCTGCGGCAGCGTGCCGGAGACGACCCTCTACGACGAGCTCCGCGCTGACGTGCCGGAGCTGCACGTGCTCGGCGACGCCTACGCTCCCCGTCGGCTGGTCTTCGCCACCCGCCAGGCCTACGCGCTGGCCGAGCAGCTGGTCACGGCCCCGAACCCGACCTGACCGTCCACCACCACGACACAGGAAGACAGGACTCATGCTCCTCAAGGACAAAGTCGCACTGATCACCGCCGGCGCATCCGGCATGGGCCGGGCGGGCGCCGAGGCGTTCGCCCGCGAAGGTGCCCATGTCGTCGTCGTCGACGTGAACGAGGCGGCCGCGAAGGAGACCGTCGACGGAATCCAGGCCGCGGGAGGCAGCGCGGTGGCCGAGGTCGTCGACGTGCGCGACCTCGGCGCGCTCAAGGCGCTCGCCGACCGGGTCACCGCCGAGCACGGCAGGCTGCACGTGCTCTACAACAACGTCGGGATCCCGGGTGCCGCCGGCCTCGACCTCACCGAGGAGGAGTGGGACCTGGGCATCGAGGTCAACGGTCGCGCCAGCTTCTTCCTCAGCGGCTACCTGATCGACGCGCTCAAGGCCGCCGACGGCGCCTCGGTGATCTTCACCAGCTCCACCTCCGGCCTGGTCGGATCGCCCTACAGCCCCATGTACTCCTTCACCAAGGGCGGCGTGATCGCGCTGGTCCGGTCGATGGCTCTGGCCCACGCGGCGGACAAGATCCGCGTCAACGCGATCGCGCCCGGCTCGGTCGAGACCCCCGGTCTCCCCGGCTTCTTCCGGATCGACGACCCGGAGGAGATCGAGCGCCGCAAGCAGGCGTTCTTCGCCACCATCCCGCTCGGACGGGCGTCCCAGCCGGAGGAGATCGCCCAGGTGGCGCTGTTCCTCGCCAGCGACATGTCGAGCTACGTCACCGGCGTGACGATCCCGGTCGACGGCGGGATCACCGCCAAGTAGCCCCGGACGCCCCGGCGTCCCATCGGCCCGCCCGCCCTTCCCGAGGGGCCGGCGGGCCGTGGCGTCCCGGGGGATGTCGCGCCGTCGGGTGGACTACAGCAGGTAGTGCGGCCGCTGCTCCCACGGCGCGAGGGTGGCGCCCGCGTCGCCGTACTCCTCGGGCAGGTCGTCGACCATGTCGAGGGTCGCCGCGAGCCGGCCGTAGCCGACGAAGGTGGCGATCTGGAAGCCGAGGTCGAGGATCTCGCGGTCCGTGAAGTGCGCGCGCAGCCGGTCGAAGAGGCCGTCGTCGACCGACAGGTGGTCGGTCGCGAACCGGTCGGCGTACGCCAGCGCCACCCTCTCTGCCTCGGTCAGGTCCGGCGCCTCCATCGGCTTCTCGAGTGAGCACACCAGGTCCTCGTCGACCCGCTCGCCGTCGTCGCCGCTGTAGCGGATCGCCATGCAGCTGCGGCACTGGTTGTGGAAGGCGACCCGGAGCCGGAGCAGCTCCACCAGCCGGTGCGGCAGGTCGGTGGACTCCCGCAGCGCCGCCATCCAGGCCTGGAACGCCGGCACCAGGTGCGGCGCGTTCGCGTAGACCTGCTGGCGCAGCGGTGCGTCCTCTCCGTAGAGCGGGACGTAGGCCTGCGGCGGCGCCGGGGGGATGCGCGACATCGGTGCTCCTTCGGGGGTACGACGGGTGGGTGCGGCTCAGAGGTCGGCGAGCACGCCGTCGACCCGGGCCCGGGCCAGCGGGGCGATCGCCGGGTCGGTCAGCAGGTAGCGCCGGCCGCTCTCGACGGCCGCGACCACCTGCTCCCCCACGACCTCGGGCGCGACCGGGGCGAGGACGGTCATCGACGTGGTGCGGGCGGGGGGCGCTCGGACCGCTGTCGGCCAGCTCCGCGGGGCGGTTGCGCGCGGAGTCGTGGATGCGGCTCGGCACCGGCCCCGGGCAGAGCACGGTGACGCCGACCTCCGGGGCGACCTGGTCGAGGTCGACCCGCAGCGTCTCCGACAGGCCGACCACCGCGTGCTTGCTGGCCGAGTAGGCCCCGTTGCCGCCGCCCTCGAGCGGGCACAGGCCTGCCATGCTCGAGGTGTTGACGACGTGGCCGCGCCTGGCCTCGACCATCGCCGGCACGAAGGCGGAGATCCCGTGCGCCACGCCGAGCAGGTTGACGTCGACCGTCCACCGCCAGTCGTCGGGCGTGTGCTCCCACAGCGGCCGCCGGGGTGCGATGACGCCGGCGTTGTTGCACAGCACGTCGACCCGGCCGTGCTCGCTCAGCACGCGGTCGGCGAGCGCCGTCACGGCGGCGGCGTCGCGGACGTCGACCCGGGCGCCCTCGGCGTCGGCGCCGGAGGCGCGCAGCTCGGACACCGCGCGGTCCAGCTGGTCCTGCTCGACATCGGCGAGCACCACGGTCAGCCCGCGGGCGGCGAACGCGTCGACCATCGCGCGCCCGATCCCGCTGGCGCCGCCCGTGACGACCGCCACCTGCCCCGGCTCGAGCCTCATGACGCCAGCTCCGGGAGCACCTTGGTGCCGAACTCCTCCAGCTGGGCCATCGCCTCGCGGTGCGGCAGCCCCGGCCAGTGCGGCTTGTAGACGAAGTGGGTCATCCCGATCTGCTCGCCGAGGGAGCCGAGCTGGTCGACGCACTCGGCGGCCGAGCCGAGGATGAACCGGTTCTCGATGTCGGCGCGCAGCTCGGAGCCGTCGCCCATCGGGGTGTTCTCGCCCGACAGGCCCCACTTCTTGTAGGTCTCGTAGCGGGCCCGGTAGCGGTCGAGCGCGGCGGCCATGCCGGCCTCGCGGTCCGGCGCGATGAGCAGCTCGCGGCGCACCGGGAAGTCGCCGTCGAGCGGCAGGCCGGCCTCGGCGCGGGTCTGGAGGAACAGGTTGCGCAGGTCCTTGAGCTCGCTGTGGGTCGGGAAGGGCGGGGTGTACCAGGCGTCGCCGAGCCGCGCCGCCCGGCGGACCGCGCCGGCCGCCTGGCCGCCGATCCAGACCGGGATGCCGCCCTCCTGCAGCGGTCGCACCGACGGCCGGGCGCCGGAGACCGAGAAGAACTCGCCCTCGAAGTCGACCGTCTCGCCGCTCCACAGCCGGCGGACGAGCGCGAGCGACTCCTCGAACCGCGCGACCTTGGTGCCCTTCTCGACGCCGAACGCCGCGAACTCGTGCGGGCTGTAGCCGAGGCCCACCCCGAAGATCGCGCGGCCGTCGGTCAGCACGTCGAGGGTGGCCATCTGCTCGGCTATCTCGACGGGGTTGACCATCGAGAGCAGCACGATGCCGGTGGCGGTGCGCATCGTCGGCGCCACGCCGCCCATGTGGGTGAGCCACGGCACGGGCTGGAAGTAGCGCAGCTCGGAGCCGAGGAAGTGCTGGCCGCAGACCATCAGGTCGAAGCCGAGCTCCTCGGAGGTGCGGACCAGCTCCTCGTGCTCGGCGCGCTGCACCCGAGGGTCGGTGGTGGCGTCGTGGACCGACGTCAGCAGGATCCCGAACTTCACGATTCCTCCTTGGCTCAGACCAGCTCGGCGGCCGCGAGCGGACCGTGCAGGTGTGCGCCGAAGAGGTCGGCGCAGTACGGGTCGGTGCTCGAGGACCAGCGGGCCACCGACACCTTCGCGGCGTGGATCCGGTCGTCCCACCACACGCCCTTGACCCGGCTCTCGTCGACGCCGTAGGCGGCGGCGACGCCGGCGGGCGTCAGCAGGGTCGAGGCCTTGGCGACCTCGTACCGCTCCGGGTCGAAGAACAGGTCGACGGTGACCGTGAACGGGCCGGCGTTCTTGCTCCGGATGATCGCGGCGGCGTCATACAGTCGCATGGGCGGACTCCTCCTCGGCGGGGGTGCGGCTCGCGCCGCGCGGGAACGACGTGACCGTCGTCGGGAACAGCGCCACCGGGTCCTCGAGCGGGAGGAGGTGGTAGATGCTGAAGGAGTAGACGTCGGCGACCGGCACCACCACCGGCATCAGCGGCGCGGCTGCGTTGCCCGCGGTCGTCTTCCGGCCCGGGTAGGGGCCGATGAAGAGCCGGATGAAGGCGTAGTAGGCGGCCTCCTTGGCGAGCTCCTCGGAGTCGGCGACCACGTCGACCAGGACGCCGGCCTCGTGCCCGGTCACGGAGCGGTGCGGCTCCAGGTCGCCGAGCACCGCGTCCAGGCCGAAGATCCGGCTGTGCACCCGCAGCCGGCCCTCGGCGATCGCGTCGGCGAACCGGGGCGCGGCGGCGACGGCCGCCTCGGCGGAGTCGGTCCAGGCCCGGGCCTGCTCCAGCAGGGCCGGTTCGCGGACCCCGAGCAGCGACACCGCGCGGTAGCCCTCGCGGCGGGCGCCCTCGAGCAGCAGTGTGTACGGCGCCTCGTGCCAGGCCGCCCCCTCGCAGCGGACCTCGACCACACCGTCGTCGGCGGTGCGCTCGACGTACGTCGCCGCGGACAGGTCGAGCGCCCCGCCGGGGTTGTCCTCCCAGGTCGGGTGGGACCGCTCGTAGAACGTGTGCGAGACGAGGCTCCGCACCGTCGCGCGGGCGCCGTCGTGCGGCGACCGGACGGTGAAGCCGGTCTCGTCGACGCTGGCCCAGATGCAGCGGCCCGAGTCGCCGGGGTCCAGTGCGAGACCCCCGCACTCGAGCAGCTTGCCCGCGTGCGCGGCGACGGCCGCGGGCACGCCGCGCAGCATCGGCAGCGCCATGAACAGGCCGATGTCGAGGGCCCGGCCGGTGATCACGCCGTCGACCCCCTGCTCCAGCGCGGCCATCACCGGCTCGGGGCCGATCAGCGCGACGACGCGGTCGGCCTGCTCCACGTCGGCGACGGTGAGCGGATTCGCGAGGCCCGCGTCGGCGCTGACGGGCACGACCGGCTCCCCGCCCACGACGGCGGCACCGAGCGTGTCCTTGGAGAGCTCGGAGCGGATCACCCCCACCTTCGGCGACCAGCCGTTGCGCTCGCACAGGAGGTCGAAAGCTGCGCAGGCAGGTCTCGAGGTGCACGTTGCCGCCAGCGATGCCGAAGGAGAAGACGAACGGCACCCCGTGGCGGAGCGCGGCCCGCACGTACGGCTCGACGTTCGCGGCCTGGTTGGCCGAGGGCTGCTCGCCCGAGCCGAGGAAGTAGGGGCCCCAGTCGCTCCCGGTCCCCTGCGCGACGATCGCGTCGACGCCCCACGAGAAGGCGCGGTCGATCGCGGCGTCGATGTCGGCGGACGGGGCGATGTGGTTGACGAATCCGAGGATCCGGACGGGCCTGCTCATCGGGTCTCCTGAGCGGTGGTCAGTGAAGGTGGGCGGGACTCGGCGGTGCTGGCGAAGCGGTCGCGGAGGCTGCGGCGCAGGACCTTGCCGGTGGCGTTGCGCGGCAGGTCGTCGAGGACGAGCACCCAGCGCGGCCGCTTGTAGCCGGCCAGCCGCCCGCCCGCCCACGAGATGAGCTCGTCGGCGGTGGCGGAGGCGTCGCGCCGCAGCACCACCGCAGCACCGACGCTCTCGCCCCAGCGGTCGTCCGGCACGCCGACCACGGCGACGTCCGCGACTGCGCGGTGCCCGCGCAGCACCTGCTCCACCTCGGCGGGGTAGATGTTCTCGCCGCCGGAGATGATCAGGTCCTTGATCCGGTCGGTGAGGAAGAGGTAGCCCTCCTCGTCGAGGTGCCCGCCGTCGCCCGTGCGCAGCCAGCCGTCCGGGGTCAGCAGGTCGGCGGTCTCCGCGGCACGCCCGTGGTAGCCGATCGTGTTCTGCTGCGACCGGGTCCACACCTCGCCGAACTCACCGGGCGAGCAGCGACGCCCGGTCTGCGGGTCACGCACCTCGACCTCCACCCAGGGGTAGGGGCGACCGGCCGAGCGCCACCGCGGCGAGGTCGGCCCCAGGTCGCGCTGGGCCGGCATCTCGGTGAACGCCCCCGTCGTCTCCGAGAGGCCGTAGAGCTGGTGCAGCACCGGACCGAACAGGTCGTACGCCGCCTGCTGTGTCGCGGGGCTGATCGGGGACGCGCCGTAGAGGATCGCCTCCAGGTCCGGCAGCTCGAGGCCGGCGGCCGCGGCGTCGCACAACCGCTGGATCATGGCCGGCACCAGGAAGGTGTGGGAGATCCGGTCCTCGGCGAGGTGGTCGAAGACGGTGTCGGCGGTGGTGTCGGTGGCGATCACCGTCGTGGCACCGGCGTGGAGGGCGACGAGCAGCCAGCTGAGCCCGCCGACGTGGAAGAGCGGCGTGGCGAGCATCGCCCGGCTGCGCTCGGTCACGCCCCACCACGGCGTGACTGCCGGCACCTTGGCCCGGAGGTTGCCGTCGGTGATCAGGACGCCCTTCGGAAGGCCGCTGGTCCCCGAGGTGTAGACCTGCAGCACGACGCGGCGGGGGTCCTCGGGGAGCAGCGCCGGTCCCTCGCCGCCGGGCGCAGCGGCCAGCCAGGCCTCGTAGCCGGGCCCGCGGGTGAGCACCAGCCGCGGCTCGCCGGCCGCCGCCAGCGCGTCGTGGAGTCCCGACGTCGACGGGTCGACGACGAAGACGCTGATCCCCGCGTCGGCGACCACGGCGGCGAGCTCGGACGCCGCCAGCCGCCAGTTGAGGGGGACGAGGACGGCCCCCGCCCGCGCGGTCCCGAGCAGTACCTCGAGGAACTCCGGGAGGTTGGGCATCAGGACGCCCACGCGGTCGCCCTCGGCGACGCCTGCCGCACGCAGACCACGGGCGAAGCGGTCGGCGCGTTCGTCGACCTCGCCGTAGGAGAGGGTGCGGGAGGTGTGGACGACGGCGGGCCGCTCCCGCTCGGCCGGGTCGAGGCCGCGGAGCTGGTCGGAGAGCCGGTAGTCCCGCACGGCGTCAGCCCCGGTCAGGGCCGAGGTCCGTCGGCAGCGACTGGATCGCGCGCAGCATGGCGCTCCCGGCGTACACCGGCTGGTCGTCGAGCAGCCGCGCGTCCGGGAACCTGCGCAGCAGGGTGGAGAAGACGACGTCACCCTCGAGCCGGGCGAGAGCCGCGCCGAGGCAGTAGTGCGCGCCGAACGCGAAGGACAGGTGCTCCTTGCGGTTCGGGCGGGTGACGTCGAGCCGGTCCGGGTCGGGGAACACCGACTCGTCCCGGTTGGCGGCGCCCATCACCACGATCACGGTCTGGCCCTTGCGGACCGGCACCCCGTTGATCTCGAAGTCGCCGTCGGCCACCCGGGGCAGGTAGTGGTGCGGGGAGTCGTACCGGATCAGCTCGTCGATCGCACCCGGCACCAGGTCCGGGTGCTCGCGCAGCAGGTCCCACTGGTCGCGGTGCCGCTGCAGCGCGAGGAAGCCGTTGCCGAGGAGGTTCGTGGTGGTCTCGCTGCCGCCGAAGAGGATGAGCAGGTACATCGCGACGAGCTCGTCCTCGGTCAGGGCCTCGTTGTCGCGCTGCTCGAGCATCGCCTTGGCGAGGTCGGGGGCCTCGCCGGTCTCCCGGAACCGGTGCACGGTGCGGCCGACGTACTCGCGGAACGCGTCGATGGCCTCGTCGGCCTCCCGCAGCGACCGCTCGTCGAGCGAGAACAGGCGCCCGACCGCCTCCGACCACTCCCAGATCAGGTCGCGGTCCGACTGGGGCACGCCGAGCATGTCGACGATCACCCGCACCGGCAGCTTGTTGGCCAGGTCGCGCTTGATGTCCGGGGTGGGCTGGCGGAGCATGTCGGCGACCAGGGCGTCGACGTGCCGCTCGACCGACTCCCGCAGCTGCGTGATCCGGCGTGCGGTGAAGGCGCGTGCGGCGATCCGGCGCAGCCGGGCGTGGTCCTCCCCCCTCCTTCCGGCTCATGAACAGGCTCTCGAAGTCGAGGACCTTGAAGAAGGTGTCGTGCTGCGCGAGGGGCAGCCGGGAGATCGTGCCCTCAGCGAGCTCGCCGAAGCGGTAGGCGTTCTGGAGGATCGGGTAGCGGCCGCTCATGACGTCCTTGACGTCGGCGTAGCGGGTGACCACCGTCGCCGGCCCGCCTTCCCACCGCACGACGCCGGCGCCCTGGCGCCACCGCTCGTACATCGGGTACGGCCAGGCGATCGTGGCGGGGTCCGCCGCGAAGAAGTCGCCGATCTCCTGGTCGTCGGTCCTGGACAGCGTGGAGCTGGTCATGGTCACCCCCGCCTCGATCGCGCTTCGGTGCATATCTTGATCATGGTTATCCGCAATCTAGGGGGGCGGCACATGGGTGTCAACGGTCACAGCGGAGCCGTCGGTGGTCACGAGCCGGGTGCGGCCGGGTCGGTCGGCCGGCAGCACCACCAGGCACACCACCGCGGCCAGCAGCGCTCCCCCCGCTGCGAACGCTGCCGCCGCGACGAAACCCGCGTCCTGCGCGTCGAGGGCCCCCGGCGGGGTGTGCGCGGCCAGGATCGACGCCACGACGGCGCCGCCCGCGCTGCCGCCGGCCAGCCGCACCACCTGGTTCACTCCCCATCGCGCTCCCCGTCCGGGCAAGGGGGGTGTGCGCGACGACGACGGCCGGCATCACCGAGTAGGAGAGGCCGATGCCGGCACCCATCACCACCATCGACACCAGGATCTCGGCGGCGCTCCCGTGCCGGAGGGCGAAGTGGCCGAAGGCGGTCGCGACGAGGAGGAGCCCGCCGGCGAGGACGTAGCGGTGACCGGTCCGGCGGGCCAGCCACAGCCCGGCCGCAGGGGTGACCAGGCTGGTCAGCGCCATCGGCAGCATCAGCAGCCCAGCGACGAAGACCGAGTACCCGAGCCCGTCCGGCGGCGGGGTCTGCGCCTGGAGCATGACGGTGCTGGCGCCGGCGAACATCCCGATCCCGCTCAGCGCCGCCGCCGCGTTGACGCCGAGCAGGCTGCGGCTCGTCAACAGCCGCAGGTCGACCAGCGGCGACGCCGTGCGCAGCTCCAGCACCACCCAGCCGACGAGCAGCCCGATGCCGGCCACCACCAGCACCGCGACCCGCGAGGTCGTCCAGCCCCAGAGCTCCCCGCGCGCCACCACCAGCAGCAAGGCGGACAGCCCGGCGGCGAGCACCAGCGCGCCGGGGACGTCGAGCACGACCCGGTGGCCGCAGTCCGGCGTCGGCGGGACCCGCCGCGCCACCCACCAGGCGGCCGACGCGCCCACCAGCGTCACCAGCAGGAACGGCAGCCGGTAGCCGCCCACGTCGACCAGCAGGCCGATTGCCGGGTTTCCCAACCCGGCGCCGAGGGAGACGCTGACCGACAGCACCGCCATGGTGCGCGCCAGGGTCGCCCCCTTCAGGTGCGTCCGGGCAAGGGCGACCGTGAGCGGGACCAGGGAGTAGCCGAAGCCCTGGACGGCGCGCGCCGCGATCAGCGCGGGCAGCGACGGCACCAGCGCGACAGCGCCGCCGACGGCGATCAGCAGCAGGGTCCCCACGAGCACCGCCCGGGCAGCGCGGCCGTCGGCGAGACGGGAGACCACCGGCGTGCCGACCGCACCGACCAGCAGGGGGCGCGATGATGACCCACTGGGCGTCGACGACCGGCACCTGCCGGGCGACCGACACCTCGTGGATCAACGGGTTGCCGAGCCCCGCGACGACCCCGCCGGTGGCGGCCGCGTAGGCGAGGCAGACGACGAGACCGGCGGCACCCGTCGGCGTACGCCTCGGGCTCCGGCCTGTCGTCACACCAGCTCGAAGAGGGTGGCGTTGGCCATGCCTCCGCCTTCGCACATCGTCTGCAGCCCGTAGCGCTGCTGCTCCCGGCGCATCCGGTGCAGCAGCGTCGTGGCGAGCCGGGCACCGGTCCCCCCGAGCGGGTGACCGAGGGCGATCGCGCCGCCCTGCGGGTTGGTGCGGGCCGGGTCGGCGCCGGTCTCGGCCAGCCACGCCATCGGGACGCTCGCGAACGCCTCGTTGACCTCGAACGAGCCGATCTCGTCGAGCGCGACGCCCGAGCGCTCGACCAGCCGCTCGGTCGCAGGGATCGGCCCGGTCAGCATGAGCACCGGGTCGGACCCGCTGACGACCATGGTGTGCACCCGGGCCAGCGGCGTCAGCCCGTGCCGCTCGACGGCCGCGCCCGAGGCCACCAGCAGCGCCGCCGCACCGTCGGAGACCTGGCTGGCGAGCGCCGGGGTCAGCCGGCCGCCCTCACGCAGCGCCGACAGTCCGGCGAGCTTCTCCGCGGTGGTGTCCGCGCGCGGTCCCTCGTCCGTCGCCACCCCGGCGACGGCGACGATCTCGTCGTCGAAGTCACCCGCCGCCGCGGAGGCCAGCGCTCGGGCGTGGCTCTCCAGCGCGTAGCCCTCCATCGCCTCGCGGTCCAACCCCCACTTCTCGGCGATCAGCTCCGCGCCGCGGAACTGCGAGATCTCCTGGTCGCCGTACCGCTCGCGGAAGCCGTCGCCGGAGCGCGGGTGGGCCATGTCGTGCTGGAGCGCGATCGTCGTCGGCGACGCGATCGGCACCTGGCTCATCACCTCCACGCCGCCGGCCACGACCAGGTCCTGGGTGCCGGACATCACCGCCTGGGCGGCGAAGTGGAGCGCCTGTTGGGAGGACCCGCACTGCCGGTCGATCGTGGTGCCGGGCAGCGACTCGGGCAGCCCGGCCGAGAGCACCGTGGTGCGGCCGACGTTCGAGGCCTGCGGCCCGATCTGGCCGACGCACCCCCAGAGCACGTCGTCCAGCGCCTCGGGGTCGACACCGGTGCGGGCCACCAGCTCGCGGAGGACGGCGGCGCCGAGGTCTGCCGGGTGGACCGCCGACAGTCCGCCGCCTCGCTTACCGACGGCCGACCGGACGGCTCCGACGACGTATGCCTCCATCATCACTCTCCTGTGCTCGTGCCGCTCCGGTCCGGCCGCGGCGGGTGGTCGGTGGGAACCCACGGCGCCGGCCTGCGGTCGAGGAACGCGGCAGCGCCCTCGGCCAGGTCGGTGCCGTGGAAGAACGCGAGGTTGAGGAACTGCGCGGCGTCGAGCGCCTGCGGTGCCGGCAGATCGGCGAGCAGCCCGAACGCTCGACGACCGAGGCGGAGCGCCATCGGGCTGGTCTGCTCGAACATCGCCGCGTACTCGTCGGCGGTCGCCCACAGGGCGTCCCCGTCTGCGCAGAGCCGCGAGACGAGGCCGGCGCGCTCGGCCTCGGCGCCGTCGATCGCCCGGCCGGTGAGCATCAGGTCGAGCAGCAGCTTGCGCGGGAGCGCCCGCACCAGGTGGGCGACGATGATCATCGGGAACAGACCGAGCCGCACCTCGGGCATCGCGAAGCTCGCCCGCGGCCCGGCCAGCACGACGTCGCAAGCACCGGCCAGGCCCATGCCACCGGCGTACGCCGGCCCGTCGACGAGGGCGATCAACGGCTTGGGCGCCTCGAGCGCGAGGTGGTGCAGCTCGACGATCCCCGCCGGCCACGCCCACGCGTCCTCCGCCGGCATGGCCGCGAGCTCCTTCATCTGTCGGAGGTCGCCACCGGCGGAGAAGGCCGGGCCGTCAGCGGCGATCGCCACCGAGCGCACCGTGTCGTCGGCGAACGCCTCGCGCAGCGCTGCGAGCAGCGCGGAGGTCAGCTCGGCGTTGAGCGGGTTGCGGTCCGCGGCCCGGTTGAGGGTCAGCACCGCGAGCGTGCCACGCTGGGTGCGCAGGACCGCCGGCCCCATCACCGGTCCCCCGCTATCTCCATCCGGAGCAACCAGGCGTACATCACCTTGCCGAGGTGGTCGGAGCGAAGGGACAGGGTGCCGCCACCGTCGAGGGCGCCGGTGAGCACGAAGTTGAGCGCTCGGATCCCGGGCATCTCGTGACGGGTGACGCTGCCCTTCACCAGAGAGCCGAAGTGGGCGGCGACCCGCTCCTCGGTCAGCTCGCGGCAGAGGGTGCGGTAGCCCTCGTCGTCCCAGGCGACCAGCCCGACGTTGCAGGTGTCGCCCTTGTCGCCGGAGCGGCCGTGGGCGAGGTCGGCGACGCGCATCCTCAGACCTCCAGGATCTCGACGGACTGGACCACGTGCTCGCGCGGGATCAGCGCCGGCCAGATCGCGTACAGCTCTTTCAACGGCGGCCGGGTGCCGATCCCGGCGATCCCGGCGGGGCCGTTGTTGTAGAGCGGGACGCTCTCGGTGAACACCTTGCGGGCCTCGTCCGCGTCGGGGCACCGCGCGGCGTAGCGGACGACGACCTCGGGCAGGTCCGGGTCGTCCGGCTCGGCGACCCGGCCGCCCCACATCGAGGTGTGACCGAGGTACTCGACGAGCTCGTCGCTGCACCGGAAGTCTGCGGCGGCGAGCCGCTTGCGCAGGAACTCCAGGCCCCGCTGGGCCTTCTCGTAGGCCCGCGGCCAGGTGTAGGTGAACTGGGTCTCGCCCACGAAGCCGGCGCGGTAGCCCATGTTGACCTTCAACGTCGCCGGCGCCGGCCGCCCGGTGCCGCCGGTGATCCGGACCCGGTCGGGGCCGACCTCCTCCAGCCGCACCTGCGTGAAGTCGGCCGTCACGTCGGCGGTCAGGTAGTTGGCGGGGTCGAGGATCTCGTAGACGAGCTGCTCGCTGACGGTGCCGACGTCGACCCGTCCGCCGGTGCCCGGGGTCTTGGTGACCACGGCGGTGCCGTCCTCGGAGACCTCGGCGATCGGGTAGCCGAGCTCCTCCAAGCCCGGCACGTCGGCCCACCCGCCGTCGTAGAGGCCACCGGTGGCCTGACCGCCGCACTCGATCGCGTGGGCGACCACGGTGGCCATGCCGAGCCGCTCCCAGTCGTCGCGCGCCCACCCGAACTCGTGGACGAGGGGACCGAGGTAGAGGGCGATGTCGGTGACCCGGCCGCAGATCACGATCTGCGCGCCCTGGTCGAGGGCGGAGACGATGCCCTCGCAGCCGGTGTAGACGGCGGCGTGCGTCAGCCGGTCGCGGACCGTCGACAGCGGCTCGCCGGTGTCGAGGTTGTCGAACGTGACGCCGCGGTCCGTCAGGTCGTCGATGGCGGGCTCGATGTCGTCGCCGGTGACGACGGCCACCCGGACGCCGGAGAGACCGAGCTCCTTGACCAGGGCGACCACCGCCTCCGCCGCGGCGTGCGGGTTCGCGCCGCCGGCGTTGGTGACGACCCGGATGCCCTTCTCCACGATGGCGGGGAGGGCGCCGCGGAGCAGGTCCAGGATGTCGCGGGTGTAGCCGCGGTCAGGGTTGCGGGCGCGCTGCTTGGCGAGGATCGACATCGTCAGCTCGGCTAGGTGGTCGCAGCAGAGGTAGTCGATGTCCCCCCGCTCGACCATCTCGATCGCCGGCTGCACCCGGTCGCCCCAGAAGGCCATGCCGGCGCCGAGCCGGACCGTCCGGCTCACGAGATCCCCAGCACCCGCGCGATGTTGCCGCCCAGGATGCCGTCCTCCTCCTCGCGGGTGAGGCCGAGCGACCGGACAGCGGCGATCTCGGCAGCGGGGTCGGCCATCGGCCAGTCGGAGCCGTAGACGACGCGGTCGGCACCGTGGCGCCGGATCAGCGCGACGATCCGCTCCTTGTCGAGGTCGCCCACGGTGGGCGGCCACGAGGTCTCCAGCAGCACGCTCGAGCCGACCACGTGCTCCTCGGCCTCGTCGAGCTGGTGGTAGCCGCCGAAGTGGCAGGCGATCAGGGTCAGGTCGGGCAGCGCCTTCGCCAGCCGGGCGAGGTGGTGCGGGCCGCCTCGCTCGTTGGCCGCGGCGTCGCCGCCTGCGCCGACGTGGGTGATCACCGGGATGCCGGCTTCGGCCAGGGCGGCGAGGATCTCCTCCACACGCGGGTCGGCCAGCGAGAGCTCCTGGAACAGGGGGTGCAGCTTGACGCCGACGATCCCGTTGTCCTGGAGGTGGCGGAGGTTCTCCTCCACCGGGAGCTCGGGGTGCACCGTGCCGAACGGGACCAGCCGGTCACGCGGGACGGTGCCGATGAACTCGTTGGTGCGAGCCACGACCGACGGCTTGATGCCGACACCCAGCGCGAACCCCTTGTCGATGCCCGCCTGGTCCATGCTCTCGAGCAGGCCGGAGAGCTTTCCGTTGAAGCGCAGCGGCATGCCCGACGGCCGCTGCGCCTGCATCGCGTCGGCGATGTGGTCGGGCCACACGTGGAGGTGGCAGTCGACGATCACCGCGGCGCCTCCGCCCCGTGGTCCTTGACCAGCTTCTTGGCGAGCGAGTCGAGGATCACTTCGGTCGAGCCCTCGTAGATCCGCATCGGGCGCGCCTCGCGGTAGAACCGCTCGATGTTGCTGCCGCGCACCAGCCCGAACCGGCCCATCACCTGCACCGCCCGGTCGACCACGCGGCCGCAGGCCTCCGTGGCGCCGACCTTCGCGATGGAGGAGAGGTGCATCCCGGCCAGCGGGTCACGCGCAGCAGCGGCGGCGGCCCGGTAGGTCATCGCCCGCGCCATCTCGATCTCCATCCAGCAGGTGGCCAGCGACGCCGGCACCCCTCCCAGGCGAGCCAACGGCTTGCCGAAGAGCTCGCGCTCGGTGGCGTGGCCGAGCGCCTCGCGCAGGGCCGCCTCTGCGAGGCCGACCGACGCGCCGGCCACGCTCACCCGGAAGGTGGCGAGGGTCTGCAGCATGAGCGTGAACCCGGCGCCCGCCTCGCCGATCCGGTGGTCGAGCGGCACCCGGACGTTCTCCATCACCACGTCCCCCGAGCACGTGGGGGGCCACGATCTGGTGCGGCATCGTGACCGAGACGCCAGGGGCATCGGCCGGGACGAAGACCAACGAGTAGCCGTCGCCCTCCCGGCAGAGGATGCTGAAGAACGACGCGTCGGGGGCGTTGGTGATGAACGACTTGTGCCCGTTGACCACCAGCGCGTCGCCGTCCTGCACGACGGTCGTCGTGATCGCGCGGAGGTCGGAGCCGACGTCGGGCTCGGTGAGCCCGATCGCCGCGACCGCGTCGAGGGACGCCACCCGCGGCAGCCACTCCTTCCGGACCGCGTCGCTGCCGGCACGGGTCACGCAGAAGCTGCCGATGCCCTGCATGGCGAACATCGAGTCGAGGTGGGCGCTCACACCGGCCAGCGCCTCCCGGACCACGGTGACGGCCAGCGAGTCGACGTTCTTGAACCGACCGCCGTACTCCGCCGGCACGCCGACCCGGCACAGCCCGCTCTCGGTCAGCCGCTTCCGGACGTCGGGGTCGAACCGGTCCGCCTCGTCCGCGCGCGCTGCGACGTCGCGGCACGACTCGGCCAGCGCCCGCGCCTCGGCCTGGAGGTCGAGGTAGCGCTCGGGCAGCTCGAACAGAGGAGCCTCGGGCGAGTCGGTCACCGCTGGATCGCCTCCGGACGCTGGTTGAAGCTTCGGCCGAACATCTCCGACGCGATCCGCACCCGCTGGATCGCCGGCGTGCCGCCCGCGATCGCCCAGCCGTGGGAGTCGCGGTGCAACCGCTCCAGACCGTACTCCTCGGTGTAGCCGTTGCCGCCGTGCATCTGCATGCCGAGGTCGGACACCTGCTTGGCCATCTCGTTGGCGAAGCACTTGGCGATGGACGTCTCGTAGGAGTCGGGCAGGCCGTCGCCGGCGTTGACCGCGGCACGGTAGATGAGCAGACGCGACGCCTCGACCTGCATCGCCATCGTGGCGAGGGTCATCTGGACGCTCTGGAACTCGATCAGCGGACGGCCGAACTGCTGCCGCTCCGCGACGTAGGCCTTGGTGCGGTCGAGCGACGCCTGACCGATCGCGAGCGACATCGTGGCGTTGCCCAGCCGCTCGATGGAGAAGACGCCGAAGAGCTTGCGGAAGCCGCCTGCCTCGACCACCAGGTCGGAGATCGGGACCCGGACGTCGTCGAAGTAGATGTCGGCGCTCGGGATCCCCCGGAAGCCCATCAGCTTCTCGCTGGCGCCGAACGACACGCCCTCGGCGTCGGCCGACACGATGACCGCGCCGATGCCCTTCGCCCCCGGCGCGTCGGAGAGCCGGCAGTAGACCAGGTAGTGGCTGGACGCCCCTCCGTTGGAGATCCACCGCTTGCTGCCGTTGATGACGACCTCGTCGCCCTCGATCCGGGCCTTGGTCTTCATGTCGGTGGCCGCGGAGCCGGCGTCGGGCTCGGAGATGCCGATCGCCATCTCGATGTCACCGCTGGCAACCTGCGGGAGGTACCGCTGGCGCTGCTCCTCGGTGCCGAAGAACTCCAGCACCCGGCACGGGCCCACGTTCGACTCGAACACGTGGAAGGCGGCCTGGCGGTTCTCCTTGGCGATCTCCTCCTGGACGATCAGCGCGTCGAGCAGCGTGCCGCCGTGGCCGCCGTACTGCTCGGGGATCGTGATGCCGAGGAACCCGAGATCGGCGAGCCGCTTGAGCTCCTCGTGGGGGAGCGGCGTCCGGTTGAGGTCCCAGTCGGCGGCGCGCGGCGCGTAGACGTCGAGCGCGACGTCGCGCGCGAGGTCCCGCAGCTGCTGTTGCTCGGGGGAGAGTTCGAATCCCAACACGAGAGACTCCTGCCCTGGGCTCGGGGCGCCGTTGCTTGGCACCTGAATGGCTGATAACTATGATCACCATATAGATAGATTCTGGCCGCTGGCAAGAAGGAGACATCGATGAGCACGTCGTCGTCAACCCCCGACGGAGCCGACCAGGCGGGCGCGAGCCAGGCCCCCACAGGCGCGGGAGCACCGGCCTTCGACCTCGCGGGGAAGGTCGCCCTCGTCACTGGCGGCAGCCGCGGTCTCGGCCGCGCGATGGCGATGGGACTCGCGCGCGCCGGCGCCGACGTGATCGTCGCCAGCCGCAACGGCGAGGCGTGCGAGGAGTACGCCGCCGAGCTCCGGGCCGCCACCGGTCGCCGTGCGGTCGGCATCGGCGCCCACGTCGGCCGGTGGGACGCGCTCGACGAGCTCACCGACCAGGCGTACGACGCGTTCGGCCACGTCGACGTCCTCGTCAACAACGCCGGCATGTCCCCCCTCTACGACAGCGTGGTCGACGTCAGCGAGGAGCTCTTCGACAAGGTGATCGGGGTCAACCTCAAGGGCCCGTTCCGCCTCACCGCGTTGGTCGGTACGCGGATGGCCGAGGGCGACGGCGGCTCGATCATCAACATCACGAGCATGGGCGCCGTCCGGCCGCGACCGACGATCCTCCCCTACGCCGCGGCCAAGGCGGGCCTCAACGCGCTCACCGTCGGGTTCGCCCACACCTTCGGCCCCAGCGTCCGCGTCAACGCGATCATGGCCGGCACCTTCCTCACCGACGTGAGCAAGGCGTGGGACGCGGAGGCGTTCGCGCAGCGGGCCCAGGGCTTCGCCGCCAAGCGCGGCGGGGACCCCGAGGAGATCGTCGGCGCCGCCCTCTACCTCGCGAGCGACCTGTCGTCGTACACCACCGGAGCCGTCATCCCGGTGGACGGCGGGCAGCCCTGATGCCCCCCGCGTCCGCCGCCGAGGGACGCGCGGCCCCTCGCCCGGCACGCCCCCGAGGCGGTCGCCGCCCTCGCGGAGGTCGAGCGGGTCGCGGCGGCGACCGCCGACCCCGCGACGCGCGAGCTGGTGCAGCGCCGGGTCGCGGACCTGCTCGGTCTGGAGCCACCCGACCCGGCCGGCAGCGTGCTCCCCCGCCGACCAGCTCGCCGGACTCGCCGACTGGCACGCGTCGCCGGCGTTCGACGAGCCCACCCGGGCACTGCTGGGCTTCGTCGACCAGTTCGTCTTCTCGGTCGGGAGCATGGGCGACGAGGACGTCGCACCCCTGCTCGCCGACCGCACCCCGGTGGAGGTCCACGAGCTCAGCAACGTGGTGTGGTCGGTCGACCTGGCGGCCCGGGTCGACCACGTGGCGGCGCAGGTGCTGGCATGACCGGACCGCGGATCCCCCTCCCCACCGACCCGTCCGCGCCCAAGTACGGCACCCCGATCGACCACGCCGTCGCCGACTACGCTGCCGCCGCCGTGCGCGGCGACCGGCTGGACCCCGTGATCACCGAGCTGGTCCGGCTCCGGTGCGCGCGGGTGCACGACTGCCGGCTGTGCCGGTCGCTGCGCACCGCGCCCGACGACCTCGACGAGACGACCGCCGCGAAGATCGACCACTACGAGGACAGCGACCTCCCCGAGCGCGCGAAGGTCGCCCTCCGCCTCACCGACGCGGTGATCCTCGAGCCGGCCGGCGCCGGACCCGAGCTGCGCGCCGCCGCCCACGAGCACTTCTCCCCCGCCGAGATCGCCGAGCTGCTGCTCGACGTCGTCAAGTGGAGCCAGCAGAAGGCCTCGGTCGCCCTGCGCATCGAGCCGCCTCCGCGGGACGGGCTGAGCCGGCTGACGTTCGACGCCGACGGCCAGCCGCGGATCGGCGACGCGCTGCACTGAGAGCGCCGGAGCCGGCCCCGCCGACTACCGAGCGCCGACCCCGAGCCACGGCGATACTGACGCCATGGCACGCAGGCACAGCTCCGACGCGTTGTACGACGGCACGACCGAGCCGTACCCGGGTCCGCGGCGCGCGGACGGCGTCTCCAACCGCGAGCGGTTGCTCGACGCGGCGCGAGCGCTGTTCGCCGAGTCGGGGGCGCTGACGACGATGGAGGCGGTCGCCGAGAAGGCCGGGGTCGGCAAGGCCACGGCCTACCGCAGCTTCCCCAACCGCGACGCCCTCGTCGCCGCCGTCGCGGTGCGCCAGTACGCGGAGGTCCGCGCGCTGGTGCTGGAGGTGATCGAGCGCGAGGCAGAGCCTGGCCCGCGGTTCGCCGCGGTCGTGCGCGCGCTCTTCGACTACAACCGCCGCCACAGCCTGTACGTCGAGATCGACCGGCTCGACGACCCGCCGCCGATGGTCCGCGAGGCGCAGTCGGCGGTCCGCCGGCCCATCATCGACCTGGTGGACCAGTGCCGGGAGGCCGGGCTCGTGCGCGTCGACGTCACCAGCGACGACCTCTTCCACGCCACGATCGCCTACACCCTGGCGTTCGGCCGCCGCGCGGTCTCGGCACGGCAGTGGCGGCGCGCGGCGGAGCTCACCCTGGTGGCCCTGGGCTCGTCCGAGGCCGACCCGCAGGCCTGAGGCCCTTGCCCCCCGCGGTGGCCCCGGGCTACGTTGTGGGCGCTAACCGGACGTTTCCGTCCGCTTTCGCCGTCTCGACCTCACCGGAGCCCTGATGCGAACCCTGCCGCCGACGCACTCGACCGACCTGCTCGTCGCCGGCCGACGGATCCCCCGGCGAGGGCGCGGAGCTGGCCGTCGACGACCCGGCGACCGGGGAGGTGCTGGCCCGGCTGCCGATGGCCACGAACGCGCAGGTGCTCGCGGCGGCCGACGCCGCCGCGGCGGCGTTCGGCCCCTGGTCGGCGCTGGAGCCGGCGGAGCGCTCGGCGGTCCTGCACCGCCTGGCGGACGCGCTCGAGGCACGCCGGGACCTGCTGACCTCCACCGTCGTCGCGGAGGCCGGGACCCCGATCGCCCTGAGCCGGGCCCTCCAGGTCGACGCCCCGCTGCGCCACCTGCGGTGGTACGCCGACCGGGCGGGCGCCGACCGCACCGAGTCGCTCGGCGTCGACGCGGCCGCCCCCAGGAGCGAGAGCATCATCGGCCACCGCCCGGTCGGACCGGTGGCGGCGCTGAGCGCCTACAACTACCCGTTCCTGCTCGCGGTCTCGAAGGTCGGGGCGGCACTGGCCGCAGGCTGCACCGTGGTGCTGCTGCCCTCGCCCCTGGCTCCCCTGACCACGCTGCTGGTCGCCGACGCGGCCGAGGAGGCCGGCGTGCCGCCCGGCGTCCTCAACATCGTGGTCGCCGGTCGCGACGAGTCGGTGGCGCTGACCCTCGCTCCCGCGATCGCCAAGATCAGCTTCACCGGCTCGCTCGAGGTCGGCAAGCAGGTGATGCGGCAGGCGGCGGAGGGCGTGAAGGGCGTCGTGCTCGAGCTCGGCGGCAAGTCGCCGAACCTCCTCCCTGCCCGGGGTCGACCTCGCGGCGGTCACCGAGGCGGTGCACCTGCGCTACCTGCGCAACGCCGGCCAGGGCTGCGCCTCGCCGACCCGGCTGCTCGTCCACCGCTCCCAGCTCGAGGAGTTCGTCGAGCGCAGCGCCCGGGTGTTCGCCGACGTGCCGGTCGGGGACCCGTGGGACGAGCGCACCGTCGTCGGACCGGTCATCAGCGCCGCCCACCGCGACCGCATCGAGGCGATGGTCTCCGACGCGGTCGCGGACGGGGCCGAGGTGCTGGCGCGCGGCACGGTGGCGGCGGAGGTCGCCGGACGCGGCTACTGGACCGCCCCCGCCCTGGTCGGGGGCGTCGCCTCGAGAGCGCGGATCGCGCAGGAGGAGGTCTTCGGCCCGGTCGGCGTCGTGCTGCCCTACGACGACGTCGACGAGGCGGTCGCGCTCGCCAACGACACCGTCTACGGCCTCGCGGCCAACGTCTACGGCGACGCCGACCGCGCCCGCCAGGTCGCCCCGCGGCTGCAGGCCGGGCTGGTCACCGTCAACGGCGGCGGCGCGCTGCGCCCGGACGGGGTCTTCGGCGGGTTCAAGGCCAGCGGGATCGGCCGCGAGCACGGCGAGTGGGGCATCCGCGAGTTCCTCGAGCCGCAGCACGTCCAGTGGCCGGTCTGACCGGCCGAGCAAGGAGGCAGGGTTGAGCAGCAGTCCAGAGGCGGTCCGCACCCGGGTCGTCGTGATCACCGCCGGCGGCGACGGGATGGGTCGCGCGGCCGCGCTGCGCTTCGCCCGCAGCGGCGCCCACGTCGTCGTGACCGACCTCGACGACGGCCGCGCCGACGCCGTGGCGGCCGAGGTGGTCGCGGCCGGCGCCACGGCCGAGGCGCACCGGCTCGACGTCAGCGACGTCGACGCCGTCGAGCGGCTCGTCGACACGGTGGGCCGGGCGCACGGCCGGATCAACGTGCTCTACAACAACGCCGGCGTGCCGGGGCCGAGCGGCACCGACATCGCCCGTGCCGACTTCGACCGGCTGCTGGCCGTCAACCTCGAGGGCGGCCTGCGCGCCTGCTCGGCGGCCGAGCCGTGGCTGGCCGCCGGTGCGCCGGACGCCTCGGTCGTGTTCACCAGCTCGGTCGCGGGACTGGTGGGGTCGCCGCTGAGCCCGCTCTACTCGGCCTCCAAGGGTGCCGTCGTCTCGCTGACGAAGTCGCTGGCGCTCGCGCTCGCACCGCAGGGCATCCGCGTCAACGCTGTGTGCCCGGGTCCGGTCGACACTGCGATGCTGCCGCGGTTCGTGTCGCGCGACGACGACGTCTCCCCCACCGACAGGCGGGCGATGCTGGTCGGCTCGGTGCCACTCGGCCGGCTCGCGTCGCCGTCCGAGGTCGCGGCCGCCGTGCACTTCCTGGCCTCGGACGAGGCGTCGTACATCACCGGCGTCGCACTGCCGGTCGACGGCGGGTACACGGCACGATGAGCGCCGACCTCACCCCGGACGCCCCGCTGCGCTTCGGCATCGTCCTCGACTGGGTGCACGGACCGGAGGTCAGCGCGGCCCAGCAGATCGAGGAGCACTGCGCGATCCTCGAGGAGGGCCGCCGCTGGGGGATGTCGCTGTTCACCTCCGGGCAGCACTACCTGCCCGAGCGGCTCCGGTTCTACCAGCCGGTGCCCTACCTGGCCGCCCTCTCCCAGCGGTTCCCGGAGATGCGGGTGGCGACCGCGATCCTGCTGATGCCCCTGCTCCACCCGGTCCAGGTGGCGGAGGAGATCGCGACGCTCGACGCGGTGACGGGCGGCCGCGCCGTGTGCGGGGTGGGGCTGGGCTACACCGACAAGGAGTTCGAGCTCTTCAAGGTCGACCGACGCGACCGCGTCCGGCGCACGGAGGAGGCCGTGGAGCTGATCCGCGCGCTCTGGTCCGGGGAGCCGGTCGACCACCACGGCGAGTTCTTCGACGTCACGTCCGACGCCTCCGTCGTGCTGCCCGTGCAGCGCCCCGGCGTCCCGATCTGGATGGGCGGCGGCGCCGAGGCCTCGGCCCGCCGGGCTGCCCGGCTCGGCGACTGCTTCTACCCGCCGCCGTTCGTCAGCCACGACGAGCTGCGCCGCCTCTTCGCGGTGCACGCCGCCGAGCGCGCCGCCCTCGGTCGCGGGCCGGCCGAGACCGTGCCCGTACGCCGCGACCTCTACATCGCGGGCTCCCCCTGCCGAGGCGGCCGCCCGCGTGGAGCCCTTCGTCAGCGGCCGCACCCGCACCTACCTCGAGTGGGGCCTGGGCAAGGAGTCCGAGAAGTCGGCGATCCTGCCGGACGACGCCGTCGACGACCTGCGGACCCGGCTGCTGCTCGGCACCCCGCAGCAGGTCGGCGACGGCCTCGACGCCCTGCGCGCCGACATCGGGATGACGGACTTCGTGCTGCGGCTCCAGTGGCCGGGCATGGAGCTGGCCGAGGTGCTCGAGCAGCTGCGGCTGTTCGGCTCGGAGGTCCTGCCGCTGGTGCGGTAGGACCCGGACGCACCGGACCCGCGCCGCCTCGGCGAGGCAGCGCGGGTCCGAGTACGAAGGGGATCAGCCGAGCAGCTCGGCCAGGACCTCGTCGGTGTGCTCGCCGATCGCCGGGACCCCGTGGTAGCCGGGACCGTCGTAGCCCTCGAGGTGCAGCACCGGACCAGGGGTGAGCACCCGGCCGAGGGCGCTGCTGCCGGTGATCTCCACCAGCGTGCGCTCGAGGAAGTGCGGGTCCTCGACGATGTCGCTGGCGTCGTTGACCTGGGGAGCAGACGACCTCGAACTTCTCCAGGATGTCGAGGACCTCCGACCGGGGCCGCTCGGCGACCCAGGCCTTGACGATCTCCTGCAGCTCGTCGTTGTGCTGCATCCGGACCTCGTTGGTCGCGTAGCGCGGGTCGTCGATCATCTCCGGGCGGCCCATCGCGGCGAACAGCCGCTTCGCGATGCCCTGGTTGGACGCCGCGATCGAGAGCCACTTGCCGTCCGCGGCCTCGTAGACGCCCCGCGGCGAGGCGGAGCCGGTGCCGTTGCCGACCCGTCCCTGCACGAAGCCGGTGCCGGTGTAGTTGATGATCATGTCGCCGATGATGAACATCAGCGGCTCGTAGAGCGCGATGTCGACGTGGTCGCCGACGCCGCTGCGCTCGCGCCGGTAGAGCGCCATCGCCGTCCCCATCGCGGCAGCGATGCCCGCGATGGAGTCGGCGAAGCCGAACGGGGGTGAGGTCGGCGGGGTGTCGGGCCACCCGTTGATGTAGGCGAACCCGCTGCCGGTCTCCGCCACGGTGCCGAACCCGGGGCGCTCCCGGTTGGGGCCGGTCTGGCCGAAGCCGCTGACGCTGGTCATGACCAGGCCCGGGTGGTCGGCGGCGAGCGCGGCGTACCCCAGCCCCCACTCGTCCATCCGACCGGGCCGGAACGACTCGATCACGACGTCGACCTCGCCTGCCAGCCGGCGGACCAGGTCCTTGCCCTCCTGCGAGCGCAGGTCGACGCCCACCGAGCGCTTGCCGCTGTTGAGCCGGGCGAAGCCGAGCGACTGCCCGTTCTTCATCGGGGTCCACTGGCGGGCGTAGTCGCCGGCGTTCGGGTCCTCCACCTTGATCACGTCGGCGCCGAAGTCGCGCAGCATCCGACCACAGGTCGGGGCGGCGTACATCGTGCCGAGCTCGAGGACGCGGATGCCGGCGAGCGGTCCACCGGCCCGGTCGTGCGCCATCAGATCCTCCACTGGATGTGCTTGACCTCGAGGTACTCCCGCATGCCCCACTCGCCGAGCTCGCGACCGACACCGGAGCGGCCGTAGCCGCCGAACGGAGCGTCCGGGCGCATCGCGCCGCCGCCGTTGATCCAGACCGTTCCGGCCCGGATCGCCTCGGCCATCCGCCGCGCCTGCGTCGGGTCGTTGCACCAGACGTTGGCGGCCAGGCCGTACGCCGTGTCGTTGGCGAGCCGGATCGCGTCCTCCTCGTCCTTGAACGGCAGGATCACCGCGACCGGGCCGAAGATCTCCTCCTGGACCGCCCGCGCGTCGGGCGGGAGGTCGCCCAGCAGCACGGGGTTGACGTACCAGCCCTTCTCCGGGAGCGGCTTCGTCACCTCGAGCAGCTTCTTCCCGCCCTCGGCGACCGAGCCGTCGACGAAGCCCCGGACCCGTGCCTGGTGGTCGGGACGGATCATCGGCCCGATGTTGGTCGCCCGGTCCCAGGGATCACCGACCACCATCTGGTCGAAGGCCGCGGCACCGGCCTCGAGGAACTCGTCGTACTTGCTCTCGTGGACGAGCAGCCTGGCCAGGGCCGCGCAGCCCTGGCCGCCGTTGCGCGACCAGCGCAGGTGCATCTCGACGGCGATCTGGCTGACGTCGACGTCGGGCATCACGATGCTCGGGGACTTGCCACCCAGCTCCAGCGTGACGCCGGCGAGGTTCTCCGCCGCCTGCGCCATGATCCGCGAGCCGACCGCGTCGGATCCGGTGAACGAGACCCGGTCGACGTGCTTGTGCGACGACAGCTGGACGCCGACGTCGGTGCCGCCCACGATCACGTTCATCACGCCCGGCGGCAGACCCGCCTCCTGGATCAGCTCGCCCAGGAGGAGCGTGGTCAGCGGCGTGCGGGGCGAGGGGAACAGGACCACCGTGCAGCCCGCGGCCAGCGCCGCACCGAACTTGAAGATCGCGAGGTTCAACGGGTAGTTGTACCCGGTGATCGCGGCCACCACGCCGACCGGCTGGTGCACGACGTCGCTCATGGTGGGAACCGGCTTGTCGTACTCGCCGAGGTGCACGGTCCGGTCGGTCTTGGCGGCGTCGGCAGCCCACCGCAGGTGCTCGTCGACGGCCATCTTCACCTGGAGGTACTCCGCCAGCGAGACCGGCGTGCCGACCTCGTTGACGATGGAGGGAAGCAGCCGGTCGGCGGCCTTCTCGAGCACGTCGGCGAGCCGGTGGATGTGGCGCGAGCGCTCCTCGCCGCTCAGCGCCGCCCACGCGGGGAACGCTGCTCGGGCGGCCGCCACCGCCGCGTCGACCTGCGCGGCGGAGGCGCCGCCGACCGTGGCGATGACCTCCTCGGTGGCGGGGTTGTAGACGTCCCAGGTCTCCCCCTCGGGGTCGACCATCCGGTCGCCGATGAGCAGGGTGCGGGCGGCCGGGACCCAGGAGCGCAGCTCCTCGATCCTGTCGTCGGTCACGGTCATGGTGTCACCTCTCTGGATTGGTGGGCGCTCAGTAGCTGCGGGGCAGGCCGAGCACGTGCTCGGCGACGTAGTTGAGGACCATCTCCTGGCTGATCGGTGCGATCCGCATCAGGCGCGCCTCCCGGAAGTACCGCTCGACGTGGTACTCCTTGCTGTAGCCCATCCCGCCGTGCACCTGCAGCGCGACGTCGGCGGCGTAGAAGCCGGCCTCGGCGCACAGCCACTTGGCGTAGTTGGCCTCGGCGCCGCACGGTTGCTGCTGGTCGACCAGCCAGGTGGCCTTCTGCAGCACGGCGTCGGCGGCCTCGAGCCGGATCTTCGCCTCCGCCAGCTGGAACGCCAGGCCTTGGTTCTGCCCGATCGGCCGACCGAAGACGACGCGCTCGTTGGCGTACCGCGTGCCGCGCCGCAGCGCGGCCTCACCGATGCCGAGCATCGCGTTGGCGGCGACGACCCGCTCGGCATTGAGGCCGGTGAGGATCACCTTGAAGCCCTTGCCGACCTCGCCGACCACGTCCTCGTCGGCCACGAACAGGTCGTCGATGAAGAGCTCGTTGCTGTCCACCGAGTTGCGGCCCATCTTCGGGATCGAACGGATGGTGACCTTCTCCCGGTCCATCGGCGCGAAGAACACGGTGAGGCCGTCGGTCCTCTTGGCGCACTCCTCCTTGGGCGTCGTGCGCGCCAGCAGCAGCATCCGCTCGGCCTGGTGGGCGTTGGAGATCCAGACCTTCTTGCCCGACACCAGCCAGCCGCCGTCGACCTTGCGGGCGAAGGTGGAGATGTTGGTGGTGTCGATCCCGGCGTCGGGCTCGGTGACCGCGAACGAGATCTGCAGCTCGCCGGTCGGCACCCGCGGCAGGTACCGCTTCTTCAGGTCCTCGCTGCCGTGGTGGAGGATCGGCTCGAAGCCGAAGATCCCGATGTGCACCGAGCTGCAGCCGCCCATGCCGGCGCCGGAGCGGGCGATCTCGCGCTCGACGATCGCCGCCTCGGTGACGCCGAGACCCCCCGCCGCCGTACTCCTCGGGGATGGTGAGACCGAGCCAGCCGCCCTCGGTGACGGCGTTGTAGAAGTCCCAGGGGAACTCGTGCTTGTCGTCGCGCTCGGCCCAGTACTCGTCGGGAAAGCGCTCGCACAGCGTGCGCATGCCCTTGCGGATGTCCTCGTGGACCGGGTCGGGTGTGTAGTCCATGACGGTTCCTTCCAACCGGCCGCGGGTCAGCGGGCCGCGGTGCTGTCGTAGGTCTCGGCGGTGACGCCCTCCTCGCGGAGCGCGGCCTTGCGCACCTTCTCCGACGGCGTCTTGGGCAGGGCGGGCGCGACGCGGAGGTAGCGCGGGATCGCGAACGCCGGGATCCGGCCGCGGCACCACTCGAGGATCTCCGCCGGGTCGGCAGGCTCCCTGGTGACGACCACCGCGAGCACCTCGTCCTCGCCCGCCTCGACGTCGGCAGGTACGCCGATCACGGCGGCCTCCACCACGGCGGGGTGGCCGAGCAGGGCCTGCTCGACCTCGTAGGAGCTGATGTTCTCCCCGCGCCGACGCAGCGCGTCCTTGTAGCGGTCGATGAAGTAGAACCAGCCGTCCTCGTCCTTGCGGAGTGCGTCACCCGTGTGGAACCACAGGTTGCGCCACGCCTCGACCGTCTTCTCCGGCATGTTGTAGTACCCCATGCTGCAGGTCCACGGGTGGACCGGTCGGACGACGAGCTCGCCGACCTCGCCGACCGGCACCTCGCGGTCGGTCTCGGGGTCGACCAGCCGGATGTCGAACCACTCCTTGTTCTGGAGCCCGGCGGCGCCGGCCGGACGGTCGATGCCGTACGGCGACATGATCGGCGCCGACGTCTCCGTGAGGCCGAAGGCGTCGACGAACGCCTCGATGCCGTAGCGCTCCTTGAACTCCTCGACGATCGAGCTCGCCGTCGGGGCGGCGTAGACGCAGCGGAGCTTGTTGTCGCGGTCGTCGGGCCGCGGGGGCTGCTTCCAGGCGAAGTCCATCATCACGCCGACGAAGTTGGTGACGGTGACGCCGGACTCGCGGACGTGGTCGATCCAGCGCGACGCGCTGAACTTCGAACGGACGACGGCGCGACCGCCCGCGACGATGACCGGGTAGACCGCCATGAACGTCGCGTTGCCGTGGAACAGCGGCGTGGTGGTGAGGTAGACGTCGTCCGGTGTGAGTCTCGTCAGCGAGTGCACGATCTGCGCGAAGAAGTACAGCTGCGAGTGCGGCATGGCCACGCCCTTGGAGGGCCCGGTGGTGCCGGAGGTGTAGAAGATCGCGCCGAGGTCCTGCGGCCGCGGCTTCGGCAGCTGCGTCCTCTCGGTGGCCTCGAGCTCCTCCCAGGCGGTCGCAGCAAAGCCGTGCTCGGTCAGCAGGGCGATCGCCTTGTCGCGGATGCCGGCGCCACTGTCGATCACCCAGAACTTCTCGATGCCACGCGCGTGCTCGGCGACGGCGACCCAGCGCTCGGCGAGGTGGTCGTCGATCACGGCCCACCGCGCTTGGGCGACGTCGAGCTGGTGGCGCAGGAACTCCCCCTCGTAGTTCGTGTTGATCGGCACCTCGACGAGGGCACCGACGGCGGTGGCCCACCAGGTGCGCACGAACCGCGAGGAATTGGCGGCCATCAGCACCACGCGGTCACCCTGCCGGGCACCCGCGGCGTAGAACGCCGACGCGATCCGTTCCGATGCCTCGAGCGCCTCGGCGTAGGTCCAGGACGCGTCCTCCTCGGGGGTGTCGAGGCAGACCGCGTCCGGCCGCTCCGCGGCGTGGTGCCGCAGCACGTGGTCGAGCGTCCAGGTCTCGGGGTCGGGGAACGCGGGGACGAGGCCGGTGTAGTACTGGGTCGCCGCCACCTCAGGCCTCCTGGGGGACGGCGTAGGCGGCTTCGTCGATGGTCGTCCGGGCCTGCAGCGGCAGCATCGCGGGGACGATGTCCTTGCCGAGCCGGTTGATCGCGGCGATCGTCTCGTCGCCGTCCATCGTGGGCCACTGCGGCCGCAGGAGGATCGGGTCGACGGGCAGCTTCTCGACGTAGTCGGTCAGCGTCGCCACCACGTCGTCCGGCGTGCCGATCACCGCGTGTCCGGAGACCGCCTTCGCGAACTCGTTCTCGAGATCCTTGTCGGCCATCACGTCGAGACCCTTGTTGACGTAGGTGAGGTAGCGGCCCTGGGCGACGCGTGCGAACTCGACGATCGCCTCCTCGCGGGTGTCGGCGACCAGGCAGTTGCGGCGCAGCGGCTGGGGCGTGAACTCCTTGCCCCGCGCGGCGAACCCGTCCATCACGATCTGGTGGCGCTCGGCGATCTCGTGCATCGGGGTCTCCGGCGGGCACGCGTAGGCGTCGCCGTACTTCGCGCAGCGGTTGACGCCGGGGATCGCGTGGGCGCCGATCCAGATCGGCGGGTGCGGGTCCTGCACCGGGAACAGGTGCGGGTGGACGTCCTCCAGCTGCCAGTACTTGCCGTGGTGGGTCACCGAGTCCTGGGTCCAGAGCTTCTTCATCAGCTCCAGGGACTCGTCGAACCGGCCGGCACGCTGCTTGAACGGGATCCCGAAGTAGTCGAACTCCTCGGGGCGGTAGCCGAGGCCTGCGCCGAAGATCAGCCGACCCTCGGTCACCACGTCGAGGGTGGCGATCTCCTCCGCCAGCATCACCGGGTGGTAGAGCGGCGCGATCATGATCTGCGTGACGAGCTTGACGTCGTGGTCGACCTCGGCCGCCAGCCGCGCCAGGAGCGGCACGGGCTGGAGCCACCGCAGCTCGCCGTAGAGGAAGTGCTGGCCGATGGCGATGTACGTGAAGCCGTTGGCCTGCGCGGCCTCGACGATCCGCAGCACGTCCTTGAACTGCTGGGACGGCGAGACCGACTTCGGCACGTCGCTGAGGAGGAGACCCATCTGGACCATGGGAGTGCCTTTCCGGAGTTGAGGAGGAGGGATACCGACGAGGGGGGCGGGTTCCGGTCAGCCCGGGGTCGCGGGCAGACCACCCGCAGCCCATCCGCCGTCCACCGGGAGGACGACCCCGGTGATGTAGCTGGCACGGGGTGAGACCAGGAACGAGACTGCGTCGCCGATCTCCGTCGGCTCGCCGATGCGGTTCATGGGGATCCGCTCGAGGTAGCGGTCGAGGGTGACCCGGCCGCTCTCGACCATCGAGCGCTGCATCTCGGTGCTGAACGTCCCCGGGGCGATCGCGTTGACGCGTACCCCGGCCGGGGCCCACTCCATGGCGAGCGAGCGGACCAGGCCGTCGACACCGGCCTTGGAGGCGCAGTACGACGCCCGGGCGCCGAAGCCCTGCGACGCACTGATCGAGCTGAGCATGACCATGCTGCCGTCCTCGGCGAGGAACGGGCGAGCGGCCTGGGCACCGACGAAGACGGCGCGCAGGTTGACGTCGAGCACCCGGTCCCACTCCGCGAGCGGGTATCCCTCGGTCTCCCCGGGCGAGGTCACGCCGGCGTTGAAGACGGCGGCGCGGAGCCCGTCCCCGAGCTCGGCAGCGCGCCGGCAGGCCTCGGCGACGACGTCGCCGTCGCAGACGTCGCCGACCACGGCATCGTGGCCGCCACCCAAGGAGGCGGCGACGTCCGGTGCGTCCTGCGCGACGTCGACCAGCACGACGGCGTACCCGTCGGCGGCCAGGACCTGGGCGATGCCCTTGCCGATCCCGCGTGCTCCTCCCGTCACCACGACGCCCCGGGCGCCGGTGGTGGCGCGGGCGGACCCGACCTCGTCATGCACCGCGGTCATGCGCAGCTCCTCTCGAAACCGAATGTGGCGACGCTAACACTTCTAGGCATATTGTGACAATCATGCGCCTAAATACGAGACAGGGAGTCGCCATGGACCTCGACCGCGCCACCAGCACCACCCTCGCAACCGCTGAGGACCTGCCCCGCCAGCTGCGGGCCCTCGCCGACAAGGACGCGATCCGCGCGCTCGGAGCGCTCTACTCCGTCGCCGTCGACGACCACGACCTGGACACCGTGGTCCGCTGCTTCGACGCCGACGGCACCTTCACCCGCGCCGGGCAGACTTACGCCGGCCACGAGGTCCTGCGCGAGTTCTACGCCGGGATGATGGACCGCTACGTGACCACCCTGCACATCCCGAACTCACACGTCATCGACGTGGACACCGACGCCGGCACCGCCGTCGGGCTGCTCACCGGCCAGGCGGAGCTCGCGCTCGGCAACCGGTTGCTGATGGCGGCGTACCGGTACGACGACCGCTACCGCCGTCTCGACGACGGCCGCTGGGTCTTCGCCGGCCGCGAGCTGCGGTTCATGTACAACGTGCCGTTCGAGCAGATGCCGACCAGCTTCACCGACGCCCGGCGGATCCGGCTTCCCGGCGCCCCGTACGCCGAGGCCGACTACCCCGAGACCCTGCCGACCTGGACCACCTACCGCTCCTGAGCACGACGACGGCGGCCCGGCACCTGTCGAGGCGCCGGGCTGCCACCACCAGCGCCCGCGCGCTGGTCGGTCGGTCTCAGCGGCCGACGTGCGCGTAGTTCGCCCCGGCAGGGGCCAGGTACAGCGTCCGCTGCACCCGGATCTTCTTGTGGGCGAGCCTGAGCTCGCCGTCGACCTCGCGGTGCACGTCGTCGTAGACCCCGATGACGACCCTGGTCTGCTCCTCCTCGTACATCGAGGCCTCGAAGTACGCGTGGGTGACGACGTCGTCGCCGTCACGCTCGGCGAGCACGTTCGTCACGACGTGCTTGCAGACCGGGATGTTCAAGGCGTTGTGCGCGCGGTAGACGTCGAGGAACGCCTCGACGCCCTCCTCGGTCGGGTGGTCGCCCCGGGTGATCTTGATGTCGTCGGTGACGATCGCGCGCAGGGTGTCGAGGTCGCCCTCGTCGACGGCGCGCGCGTAGCGGTGGTAGACACGGGCGCTCCGGGCGGCGAGCACGCCGAGGTCGTCGTTGTGGTCGGTCATTTCGCTGTCAGCCCTCCGTCGACGGGAATGGTCACGCCGGTCACGAAGCCGGCGTCGTCACTGGCGAGGAACGCGACGACCCCGGCGATCTCGTCGGGCGTCGCGGGCCTCCCCCAGCGGAACGAGTGAGATGAAGCTGCTCATCAGGTCGGCCATGTCGGCGCCGGGGTCACGGCCGAAGAAGGTCGGCAGCATCGGGGTGTCGACGGGTCCGGGGCACACGCAGTTGACCCGTACGCCGTCCGGGCCGCCCACCAGCGCCAACGACCGGGTGTAGGCCGTCAGCGCACCCTTGGTCAGCGAGTAGAGCGGGCTGAACGGCGACCCGATCATGGCGGCCGTGGACGCGGTCATCGTGATCGACCCGTGACCGGCCGCCTTCTTGACCAGCTCGTAGCCGAGCGAGGCGACGTAGAAGGCGCTCTTCACGTTGACGTCGATGGCGGTCTCGAAGTCGTCCTCGCTGACGTCGAGACCGCCCGGTCCGGGCATCCCGACCTGGTTGTGGAGGGCGTGGAGCACTCCGTGGTCCCGCTCGATCCTGGCGTAGAACGCGCGCAGCGAGGGGACGTCGGTCGCGTCGAGCTGCACCGCCTCGGCCCGACCACCGGCAGCGGCGACCTCCTCGGTCACGGCGCGAGCCTTGTCCTCCGACAGGTCCGCGACGTAGGTGTGCGCACCCTCCGCGGCCAGGCGCAGCGACACCGCACTGGCCCATCCCCGACCCGCCGCCGACGACGGCGGCGACCCGGCCCTCCAGGCGGCGTCCCACCGCGGCGCTCATCCGTCCACCTCCGCCAGCCGCCGTGACAGGACCGGGTCGGACATGGAGCTGAAGAAGCCCACGACGAACGCGGTCGGGTCGAGGGAGTCGGAGACCGAGATCATCGGCTCCCGCCCGGCCGCCTGGGCCTCGGCGCGCTCCTTGCGCCCGCGTTGGATCTCCTCGACGGCGACGTCGACCCGGTCACCCTCGACCTCGTAGAGCGCGAGGTACCGGTACGGGTTCTCCGGCGCGCCCGGCAGCTCTGCGACCTGGAACCGCTGGCCGCTGGCGAAGCCGTCGAGCTTGTCGACCGTCTCGCGCAGGTGCACGTCGTACCACTCGTTGAACTCCGCGTCGCGGCCCGGCTTCGCGCGGCTCAGGACCACCATCAGGTGCTTGGCCACGGTCAGCTCGTCCTCTCCGACGACGACACCGCCTGGCCTGCCCGCCGCCCGGTGTCGGCGTCCGCGGACATCCCACGGCCGTTGCCAGGGATCTTGCGCTGGTCGTGGCTGGCGGTGATCCCGACCGGCTTCACCTCGAAGACGACCCGCTGGGGACTGTCGAGCAGCTTGCGCCAGGAGTCGGGGTCGGCAGGCTGCAGTGCCCGGGTGAACTTGTCGAGGAACCAGTCCTTCGTCTCCTGGTCGCGGTGCACGGTGACCTCGCCCCCGCACCGACAGCATCCGCCGGCCCGGCAGGCCGCTGCCGGCGCTCGACACGACGATGCTGACGCGCTGGTCGCGGGCGAGGGCGCGGACGTGGCCGCGGCCCTCGACGGCCGTCAGCCAGAACACGCCGTCGACCTGGATGTAGCTCATCACCACACCACAGGGCCAGCCGTCCTCGTTGGTGTACACGAAGGTGCACTCGGTCTGGGTGTCGAGCAGCTCGGCCCGGCCGGCGACGTCGAGCTGGGTGCCCGTGAGCTTCTCGAGGTTCTGCGTCCCGAGCTCCGCGCTCGGGCCTGACTGGGCGGTCATCACGTGCCTCCTGGCCGGGGATCCCGGCGGTCGTGGTGTCGTGGAGCTGCGGTCGCGTGGATCGGAATCCGTGATTATGATTACACGAGATCGGCCCTTCTCGACAAGAGTGCGGGGAGATACCGTTAATGATGATCATCATTTCTGCCTGGTGCCGCGCCGCGGCCCGACCTGGGAGGCTCCCATGACCGATGCCGTCATCGTCGACGCCGTGCGCACCCCGACGGGCAAGGGCAAGGAGGGCGGCGCCCTCTCGTCCGTGCACGCCGTCGACCTGCTTGCCAGCGCCCTCCAGGGACTGGTGTCCCGCACCGGGATCGACCCGGCGATCGTCGAGGACTTCATGGTCGGCTGCGTCAGCCAGGCCGGCGAGCAGTCCGCGACCCCGGGCCGCCAGGCGTGGCTCGCCGCCGGCTACCCCGTCCACGTGCCGTCGGTGTCGATCGAGCGCAAGTGCGGCTCCGGCCAACAGGCGTTGGAGTTCGCCGTGCAGGGCATCCGCGCCGGCGTGTACGACGTCGTGGTCGCCGGCGGGATCGAGTCGATGAGCCGGGTGCCGATGGGGTCGGCCCGGATGGGCGCCGACCCGCACGGTCCCTCCGTCGCCGCGCGGTTCCCCGGCCTGGTCCCTCAGGGCGTGGCCGCCGAGCTGGTCGCCGACAAGTGGGGCTTCTCCCGGCGCCAGCTCGACGAGTACTCCGCCCGCTCGCACGAGCTCGCGGCGGCGGCCGCCGACGGCGGCGGTTTCGACGCCGAGATCTCGGCCGTCGCTCTCCCCGACGGGAGCACGGTCACCGCCGACGAGACGATCCGCCGGGGCACGACCGCCGACAGGCTGGCCGAGCTCAAGGCCGTGTTCGCCACCGACGGCAACCGCGCCGCGCATCCCCACATCGACTGGAAGATCACCGCCGGCAACGCCAGCCAGATCACCGACGGCGCCGGCGCGGTCCTGGTGACCAGCGCCGAGAAGGCCCGCGAGCTCGGGCTGCGACCGCGCGCCCGGGTGGTCGCCTCGGCGGTGGTCGGCGACGACCCCACGTTGATGCTGACCGGGCCGATCCCCGCCACCGCCAAGGTGCTGGACCGGGCCGGGATGACGATCGACCAGATCGACGCCGTGGAGATCAACGAGGCGTTCGCGCCGGTGCCACTGGCCTGGTCCGCGGAGTTCCCCGACCTGCCGGTCTCCCGGCTCAACCCGCGCGGCGGCGCGATCGCACTGGGCCACCCCCTGGGTGCGTCCGGCATCCGGCTGATGACCACGCTGATCAACCACCTCGAGCAGACCGGTGGTCGCTACGGCCTCCAGTCGATGTGCGAGGCCGGTGGCATGGCCAACGCCACCATCATCGAGATCCTCTCCTGAAAGGGCACGTTGCCTTGAAGCTCAGCAGCTCCGGCTCCGCTCTCGTCACCGGCGGCGCGTCCGGCCTCGGCCTGGCGACCGTCACCAAGCTCGTCGACCGCGGGGTCCCGACCACGATCGTGGACCTGCCGACCTCGGCCGGCGCCGAGGTCGCGGAGAAGCTCGGCGACCTCGCCACCTTCTCGCCCGCCGACGTCCGGGACCAGGAGGCCGTCGACCGCGCCCTCGACGTGGCGACCGGTCGCGCCCCGCTGCGCCACCTGGTGCACTGCGCGGGCCGCGGTGGCACCGTCCGCGTCGTCAACCGTGACGGCACACCGGGTGACTTCGACGCCTACCGCGAGATCGTCGACATCAACCTCAACGGCACCTACAACGTCCTCCGTCTCGCGGCCGCGCGGATGGCGGCGAACGAGCCCCACGACGGGCAGCGTGGCGCGTGCGTCCTCACCGCGTCGGTCGCCGCCTGGGAGGGCCAGGTCGGCCAGCTGCCCTACGCATCGGCGAAGGCCGGCGTGGTCGGGCTGACCGTGGTGGCCGCCCGCGACCTCGCCCGGTCGCTGATCCGGGTCTGCAGCATCGCGCCCGGCGTGTTCGACACCCCGATCCTCAGCCGCCACGGCGACGAAGTGATCGCCAAGCTCGGCGCCCAGGTGCCGCACCCGTCCCGCCTGGGCCGGCCCGAGGAGTTCGCTGCCACGGCGCTGCACATCCTCGACTGCGACTACCTCAACGGCGAGACGATCCGCCTCGACGGCGGGATCCGGATGGCTCCGCGATGAGCGAGCCGGTCCGCACCGATGTCCTCGACGGGGTCCTCGTCATCACGATCGACCGCCCCGAGGCGCGCAACGCGATCAACACCGTGACCGCGCAGGCCATCGGCGCGGCGATCGACCGGCTCGACAGCGACGACAGCCTGGTCTCCGGCGTGATCACCGGTGCCGGCGGCACCTTCTGCGCCGGCATGGACCTCAAGGCGTTCCTCGCAGGTGAGAAGCCGTCGATCCCCGGGCGCGGGTTCGCCGGCATCGTCGAGGGCCCCCCGGAGAAGCCGATCATCGCCGCGATCGAGGGCTACGCCCTGGCGGGCGGGTTCGAGATCGCGCTGGCGTGCGACATGATCGTCGCCGCCGAGGACGCCAAGTTCGGCCTCCCCGAGGTGAAGCGTGGCCTCGTCGCCGCCGGCGGCGGCCTGATGCGGCTCCCGCAGCGGATCCCCTACCACCTGGCGATGGAGTGGGCGCTGACCGGAGCGATGATCACCGCCCAGCAGGCGGCCGAGGTCTCCCTCGTCAACCGCGTGACCGCGCCCGGCGAGGCGCTCGACGGTGCCCTCGCGATCGCCCGCAGCATCGCCGAGAACGGCCCGCTCGCCGTGCGCGCCACGAAGCGGATCATCGTCGAGTCGCCGGAGTGGAGCCGCACGGACATGTTCGACAAGCAGCGTGAGATCTCGGTCCCGGTGCGCGAGTCCGAGGACGCCCGCGAGGGCGCCACGGCGTTCAAGGAGAAGCGCGCCCCGCGCTGGAAGGGGCGCTGACGCCCTCTCGACGTACGACGGCCGGCGCCCCGCCACGGGACACCGGCCGTCCGTGCTTCTGCTGGGCTCACCGCCCGGCGGGAGTCATGCCGGGTCGGGGAACTGCGGCTTCCGCTTCTCCATGAAGGAGGCGGCGCCCTCACGCATGTCCGGGCTGCCGATCGCCTGGACCAGCATCCCGAGTCCGTTGGAGAACGAGTCGCGGGCGGCGTTCCACCACAGGTTGCTGCTGATCTTCGTGATCTCCACGTAGCGGGGACTGAGCCGGGTGAGCTCCTCCACCATGCTCGTGGCCGCGTCCTCGAGCGCGTCGTCGTCGACGACGTCGTTGACCAGCCCCATCTCGTAGGCGCGCTCCGCCGAGTACCGGCGGCAGAGCATCGACAGCTCCTTGGCCCGCTTCTCGCCGATCTGCACGCCCATCACGTTCGTCGCGCCGGTGACCGGGGAGCTCCCGACCTTGGGCCCGGTCTGGCCGAACGTCGCCGACCGCGCGGCGATCGCGAGGTCGCAGGCGACGACCAGCTCGTTGCCGCCGCCGGCGGCCGCCCCGTTGACGGCGGCGATCACCGGCCGCGGGCAGGTGCGGATCGCGTCGAAGAGCCGGAGCGACGCCTTGTAGAGCGCCCGCATCGACGGCATGTCCGGTTCGCTGAGGTTGGTCAGCGCACCACCGGCACAGAACGAGCCGTCCGAGCCGGTGATCACCACCGCGTGGTACGTCGACGCACCGTCCAGCGCCGCAGTGATGGCGTCGGCCATCGGCGCGTCGTAGGCGTTGCGCCGCTCCGGCCGGTTCAGCCGGATCCACAACGCCGGTCCGCGCTCCTCGATCAGGACGTCGTTCATGAGGTCACCTCCGCCTTGAGGACCGACCGATGGCGGTCCATGGACTTCCAACCCAGCGCGTCGTCCGCGATCAGGTTGGCCTGGATGTTGGCCGACCCCTCACCGGTCTGCCACAGCTTCGCGTAGTTGAGGTACAGCCCGATCGGCAGGTCGTCGCTGAACGCCGCCCCCGCCGAAGATCTCCGCCGCGGCCTGGGCGGCCCGGTTGCAGACCTCCCCCGCGTAGTACTTGGCGACCGAGCTCTCCCCGCGTCGCGAGGTCGCCGACGTCGTACCGCTCGGCCGCGGCACGCACGAGCGCCCGCGCCGCGGCGACCTCGACCGTCATGTCGGCCAGCTGCTTCTTCACCATCTGGAACGTGCCGATCTTCTCGCCGAAGGCGGTGCGCGCGTCGGCGTAGGACAGGGCGGCGTCGAGGCAGGCCTGGGCCAGGCCGACCGACCGGGCCGCCACCGTGAGCCGGCCGTAGTCGAGCGCGTTCATGGCGACCTTGAACCCGCCGCCGACCTCGCCCAGCACCGCGTCCGCGGGCACCCGCACGTCGGTCATGCTGACGGCGTTGGTCGGCATCAGCTTGCCGAGTCCGCGGCACGGCACCCGCGTCGCCTCGAAGCCCGGGGTGTCGGTCGGCACCACGAACGCGGTGACCCCCGGTGGCCGGCGTCCGGGTCGGTCTTGGCGTAGACGATCGCGACGTCGGCGACGTTGGCGTTGGTGATCCACATCTTCGAGCCGTTGATGACGAACGAGTCGCCGTCGGCCACCGCCCGCGTCCGCATCGCACCGAGGAAGTCCGAGCCGCCGTCGGGCTCGGTCATGGCGTTGGCCCCGAGCAGCTCGCCCGCCACCAGGCCGGGTACCCAGTGGTCGGCCTGGCTCGGCGCGCCCCAGTTCGCGATCGTGAGCGGCACTGTTGCCGCCTGGAGGTTCATCGACGCCGAGAGGGGCGGGTAGACCCAGGCCAACGCCTCGGACACCGCGGCCAGGGCACGGAACCCCGCCGCCGTGCCGCCGTACCGTTCGGAGAAGCAGCACCCGAAGAACCCGAGCTCCCCCATCTGGCGGTAGAGGTCGCGCGGGAACTCCCCGCGGTCCTCGCGCTCGGCCACGGTGGGCCGGACCTCCCTCAGGCCCCAGGACCGGACGAGGCTACCCAATTCCTCCGCGACCCCGTTACGGTCGGAGAGGTCGGTCGTTCCGGTCATCGCTGCTCCTTTCTCTGGCACCGCCCACCGCCCCGTGTACCGGCTCCGGGGCCGATCCCGAGTTCTGGGGATGGACGACAATTCGTGCTAATGTTTGGCATCTTTTTGAGGAGGGTGAGGCGATGTCGGTTCTCAACCAGGCCGCCGCACAGCGGCCACCGAAGGCTGCGATGCTGGTCGCGCAGCGGATCGTGCAGGACGCGCTCGGGCGGGCCTTCGCGAGGGCGACCTGCTCGCCCCCGAGAAGGTGATGCTCGAGAAGTACCAGACCGGCCGGGGCACGCTCCGCGAGGCGCTGCGGCTGCTCGAGTTCCAGGGAGTGATCGCTCTGAAGCCGGGTCCGCGCGGCGGACCGGTGCTGCTGTCCCCCAACGCCGCGCACCTCGGCAGCACCCTGGTGCTCCTCATGCAGCTGCGGCAGGCCCCCGTTCCGGACCATCGTCGAGGTGCGGTCGGCCGTGGAGCCGATGATCAGCAGCCTCGCCGCGAGCCGGATGTCCGACGAGCAGCTCGTCGAGCTCCGCGGCACCGTCGACCAGATGCGCTCCGACATCGACGACCAGTACTCCTTCCTCGACGCCAACAAGCGGTTCCACGACGTCATCGCCTGGTCGTCCGGGAACGCCCTCTTCGGCTACATCATCGAGTCGCTGCTGTCGATCATGGACGGCACGGCCATCGGCATCGACTACCCCCAGTACCGGCGCGAGGCGATCCTCAAGGCGCACCAGGAGATCTACGACTCGCTCGCCGCCCGCGACCCCGAGCTCGCGATGGAGCGGATGCGGGAGCACATCGAGGCCTACGAACGGTACGCCGAGCGCAAGTTCCCCCAGGTGATGAACGAGATCATCCCCTGGGAGCAGCGCTTCTTCGCCTGACCCGGAGCCGGGGCGGTCCTCCGCCGGGAACGATCGGCGGAGGACCTCCACCCGGCTCAGTGGTTCTCGGCGAGCGCCGCCTCGCCGAGGAACGCGCGCAGCACCGACGCGTGGTTGCGGGCCTCACCGGCCTGGCCGCTGTAGACGACCTCACCGCGCGCGACCGCCACTACGTCGTCAGCGATCGCCATCCCGGCCTCGGCGTTCTGCTCGACCATCAAGATGGCGATGCCGGAGTCGGCCATGTCGCGGACCTTGGCGAGGATCGAGTCGACCACCGCGGGCGCCAGGCCCATCGACGGCTCGTCGAGCAGCATCACCTTCGGCTGGGACATGAGGGGCCCGGCCGAAGGCCAGCATCTGCTGCTCGCCGCCGCTGAGCAGTCCTGCGGGCGAGCCGGCCCGCTCCTTCAGGATGGGGAACATCTCGTGGACCCGGGCGAGCGTCTCGTCGAAGCCGGACCTGGTGGTGTAGGCGCCCATCCGCAGGTTCTCCGCGACCGTGAGCGGTCCGAAGATGCGCCGCCCCTCGGGCACCAGCGCCATGCCGAGTCGCACGATCTTGTGCGGCGGGGTGCCGGCGATCGACCTGCCCTGCAGCTCCACCCGACCGGAGTCCGGCTTGAGCAGCCCGGCGATCGCGTTCATCGACGTCGTCTTGCCGGCGCCGTTCGCGCCGAGCACCAGCGTGATCTTCCCCGGGTGGGCGGACATCGAGATGCCGCGCACCGCATTCACCTTGCCGTAGCTGACGTGCAGGTCCTCGACCTCAAGCATGCTCGCGCCACTTCCTTCCGAGGTAGGCCTCCTGGACCTGGGGATCGCGGACGACGTCCTCCGGACGGCCCTCCGCGATCAGCTTCCCGAAGTTCATCGCGAAGACGTGGTCGCAGGTGTCGATCATCATCTGGACGTCGTGCTCGACCAGCAGCTGGCAGAGCCCGTCGTTCTTGAGCGACTTCATCAGCTGGCTGATCTCCGCCCGCTCGGTCTGGTTCATCCCGGCGGTCGGCTCGTCGAGCAGGAGGAGCCGCGGGTTCGTGGAGATCGCCCGGGCGATCTCCACCCGCCGCTGGGTCCCGTAGGACAGCTCGGAGGGGTAGAACGACTCGAACCCGTGCAGCTGGGCCTTGTCGATGGCGTCGTCGGTCGCGGGCGAGCCGCCGATCCCGAGGATGCGGGACAGCAGGTTCGGGCGCTCGTCCTGCCGTCCGTCCGCGCCCAGCCGGATGTTGTCGCGAACGTCGAGGTCCGGCAGCAGCCGAACGGTCTGGAACGTCCGCGCGACCCGCTTGCGGGCGATCGACGAGGCCGAGGCGTTGTGGTACGGCTCGCCGTCGAACAGCAGCTCACCGCTGGTGAGCTTCGTCAACCGCGTCATCGCGCCGATCAGTGTGCTCTTGCCGGATCCGTTGGGTCCGATGATCCCGTAGATCAGCCCGGGCATCAGCTTCAGCGAGACGCCGTCGACCGCCTTCACGCCGCCGAAGTAGACCTTGACGTCGCGCGCCTCGAAGACGGGCGTCCCGCTGTCGGGCGCGTGCGCGACCCTCTCGTTCGCACTGGTGGTCACAGGTTCGCTCCCATCGACCCGCCCGGCGTGACCGAGGGCGACCCGAGGTCGTCCTCCATCTCGGCGAGTGCCTCGTCGTCGTCGGTCGTCCGGGCGCGCTCTGCCGCCACCGCAGCCCGCACCGCGCCCCGGCGGGTCCTGCGTCTGCGGAGCACCGCCCGCTTGGCCTCGACGTAGAGGCCGTAGATGCCGCGCGGCATCAGCACCGCGGCGACGGCCACGATCACGCCGTAGACCAGCTCCTGCCACTCGCCGATGACCTGGAGGACGTCCGGCAGCCAGGTGAAGACGACGGCACCGATGACGGCCCCCTTCCAGGACAGCGAGCCACCGACGATGATCATCGTCAGCGCGAGGACGATCAGGTGGAAGCCGATGTCGAGCGGCGTGATCGCGCTGCGCACCAGGATGTTCATCGCGCCCGCCGCTGCCCCGAGCAGGCCGCTGACGAAGAACGCCGCGAGCCGGTAGTTGTAGACCCGGATGCCCACCGAGGAGGCGAGCTCGGGGTCGTCGCGGACGGCGTCGATCCGGCGGCCGAGCTTGCCGCGCTCGCTGAGCGCGACCAGCACCATGACGACCACGAGGATCGTCCACATGTGGCCCATCGTGAAGTCGGAGATGACGCCGTAGCGGCCGGTCGCGCCGCCGGTGGTCTCGCCTCCGTTGACGGCGACGACCCCGATGATCAGGTCGAACGCCACGGTCGCCATCGCGAGTGTCAGGCCGTTGAGACGGTTGATGAACAGACCGAGCACCAGCACGATCAGCCCGCCGGCGAGGGTCGTGACCAGGATCGTGGGCAGCGCCGCCATCTGGTGGTCGAGCACCAGCACCGCCCCGGCGTAGCACCCGAACCCGTAGGCACCGACGCCTGCGAACGAGAAGACACCCATCCGCAGTGGGATCTGGATGCTCAGCGCGAGCAGCAGGCCGGTGATGGTGGCCTGGATGAGGACCAGGTTGGTGTCGTACCAGCTCATGTGCGACGCACCTCCTTGCGCCCGAAGACGCCTGTCGGACGGATCAGCAGGACGAGGAAGATGAGGCCGAAGGAGACGGCCTCGACCCACGACCCGCTGGTCTGGGTGAGGACCCAGACCTCGCAGGCGGCCAGGAAGTAGGAGCCGAACAGGACGCCGCGCATGCTCCCGATGCCGCCGAGGATGATGCAGGCGAACGCCTTCACGAGCAGCGTGTCACCGCTCTCCGGTGTGATCGCGCCGAGGCTGAAGGTGAACAGCATCCCCGCCAGGCCGGCGAGGGCGCCGGAGACCGCCATCGTCGCCAGGGCGAGGCGACGACGGTGGACCCCCATCAGCGAGGCCACCTCGGTGTCGACGCCGATCGCCCGGAGCGCGAGCCCCTGCCGCGAGCGGCGCAGCCAGAGCGCCATCGCCACCCACAGGATGGCGGCGGTGACGACGGTGATCGCCGCGATGTTCGTGATCCGCAGGTCCCCGACCACCCACGTGTGCAGCTCGAAGCTGGACTCGCGCAGGCCGAACGGGTTGGACTTCGTATGGTGCTGGGCGATCGCCAGCGGGATGATCGCCACGCCGATCCCGCCGATCAGGATCTGCATCTCGGCGGTCTTCTTGTTGGTCGCCCGTTTCAGGATCTGCTCGAACGCGAGCACCTGGACGAGCAGGGACATCAGTGCTCCGACTGCGACGCCGATGAGGAGGACGGGCAGGAACGGGAGCGTCGTCAGGTCGAGGATCAGGTACCCGGTGAAGACCGAGAACATGAAGATCGACCCGTGGGAGAAGTTGAGGATGTCGATGGTGCCCCAGGTGAGACTCATCCCCAGGGCGAAGAGCAGGTAGATGGAGCCCAGCGTCACGACGCTCAAGAGGTCCTGCACGGCTCCTCCAATCGAGTTCGGTCGGTGTCGGAAAGGGGTGCCGGTACGGCGGGGGCACGCCCCGCCGTACCGGCGTCACGTCACTCGGCGGAGTCCTCGCCCGTGCCCTCGTAGAGCAGGATCTCCTTGCCGTCGCGGTACTCGACCACGACACCCGGGACGACCAGGTCCTGGTCCTCCCAGCGGAGGTCGGTGCCCAGGGCGCCGTCGAACGGCTCCTCGGCGAGCTCGTGCATCGAGTCCTTCACCGACTCGCGGTCCGCGGAGCCGGCGTCCTTCAGCGCGCGGGCGAGGAACCAGGCCGCGTCGTAGGCCTCGGCGGCGTAGTTGAGCGGGTCCTCCCCGTACTCGTCGCGGTAGGCCTTCACGAACTCCTGGCTCGACGGCGCGGACATCTGGAAGTTGAAGTCGGCCGCCCACACCATGCCGCTGGCATCGTCGCCGGCCGGGTCGAGGTTGCCCGCGCTGGCGCCGGAGTTGCCGACGACCGGGCCGTCGTAGCCCGCCTGGCGGAGCTGCGTCATCGCCGTCGGGTTCTGTGCGCCGACCAGCAGCACCGACACCAGGTCGGGGTCGGTGTCCAGGACCTGCGAGATCGGAGCGGAGAAGTCCTGGGTGGTGGCCTGGGTGCCGACCGAGGCGGTCACCTCGATACCGAGCTCCTCGGCCATCGCCGGCAGGGTGTTCTTGCCGATGTCCTGCAGGGTGGGGGGTCGCCTCGGTGTAGACGATGCCGAGAGTCTTGGCTCCGCTGTCCTCGAGGAACTTCGACAGGTTCGTGTAGTACTCGCGCATCAAGGGCGTGGCGCGCCAGGTGTAGTCGCCGACCACGACGCCGTCGGACCCTGCCTGGGTGTAGATCGTCGGCATCTTCTGCTGCTCGGCCAGCGGTGACATTGCGACCGCCTCGTTGCTCGAGACCGAGCCGAACACCGCCGAGATCTCGCCGGACGTGGTGGCCTTCGTCATCTCCTGCGCGGCCGTCTGCGGCTCGCTCTTGGTGTCCTTGAGCTCGAGGCTGATCTCGCTGCCCTCGAGGAAGTCGGACTCGTTGATCTCCTTGATCGCGAGCTCGTAGCCCTTGTTCGCGGACTCACCGGCGAACGCGACGACCCCGGTCGTGGGGTTGATCGAGACGACGTTGATCGTCTCTGGCAGCTCATCGGTGGCGGCCGGCCCGCCGCCGCCGCTCTCACCGCCGCACGCGGCGAGTGTCAGCAGCGCTGCGAGCGCCACTCCGGCGGTGGCCCCCCGACGCGCGTGGCGTCCGATGATCCGGCCCATGATGCCTCCTCGATTTTTCCTTGATATTGATGCGCATCATTCGCATGTGACGCACACCATAGGACGCCGCGCATGGCCTTGTCCAGAGACCGGAGCGTCAAAAAATGCTGGTTCCGGCCGGACCCGCGCTCAGCACTCTGCGCTGCCGGACCCGAGCAGCCGCTGGAACGCCGCGCGGCGCTCCTGCGCGAACCGCCGGGACACGGCCGCGGCCGGAGCGAAGAGGTCGAACCCGTGCACCGCGCCCGGGTAGACATGGAGCTCCGTCGAGACCCCGGCTGCCAGCAGGCGCGCGGCGTACTCGAGGTTCTCGTCGACGAAGGCGTCGAGCTCGGCCGTGCCCAGCCAGGTCGGGGGCAGCCCGGCGAGGTCTGCGGCCCGCGCCGGCGCGGCGTACGACGGCACCTCCGCGCCGGGCTCGACCCCGCGGAGGTAGGCGGCCCAGGCCCGCCGGTTGAGGTCTCGGTTCCACACCCGCGAGTCGGTGACCGACCGCGCCGAGCCGGTCTGCAGCCGGTCGTCCAGCATCGGGTAGATCAGCAGCTGGCCGTCGAGCACCACCTCTCCCGAGTCACGGGCCCAGAGCACGACTCCCGCAGCGAGCCCGCCCCCGGAGCTCGCGCCCCCCACGACCAACGGACCGCCGTCGATCGCCGCCAACCAGCGGAGGGCGTCCACCGCGTCGTGGAACGCAGCGGGATAGGGGTCCTCCGGCGCTCGTCGCCACTCGACGGCGACGGCCGTGCACCCGGTGGCGGCGACGACCTCGGCCATCAACCAGTCGTCCTGGGCCGCCTCCCCCATCACGTGACCGCCACCGTGCAGCCACAGCAGCCTGCCGGCGCCGACGTGCGGTCGCTCCGGCCGGTGCACCCGCACGGGCACACCCCCGGCGCTCGCCCGGGCAGGACCTGGGTGGTCAGGACCACGCCGTCGACCGGCGCGGCCACCGCCGCGCTGCTCGCGGCGAGCTGCCGTCGGCGCGCCCGGTCGGCGGGGATGTCGATCAGCTCGTATCGCGGCACCGCGTCGAGAGCCGATGCGACCTCGGGGTCCAGCCGCTCTTCGTAGCGGAAGCTCACGGCCGGCTCCCGGTCCCGGCGGCCGGTCCGCGACGGCGGCCGGGGGTGAAGGTGGCGGGGATGCTGACGTAGCCGGCGTTGACCCCCTGGTGGGGGTACGTGCGCGCGTTGGCGAGATCCACGACGTAGTCCGGCATCCGCTCGACGACCTGGCCGATCATGGTGCGCGCCATGGCGCGCGCCAGGTGCGCTCCCGCGCACCGGTGGACACCCATCCCGAAGGCGGTGTGCCGATTGGGCCAACGATCGAGGACGACCTCGTCCGGCCGGTCGAACTGGGCCGGGTCGCGGTTGGCAGAAGCCCATGCCAGCAGCACCCGGTCCCCCTCCCGGATCGGGCAGCCGCGCAGCTCGACGTCGTCGAGCGCGGTCCGGGCCATCGCCTGCGTCGGCGCGAACGCGCGGAGGAACTCCTCCACCGCACGCTCCATCAGCTCCGGCTGGTCGAGCAGGCGCTGCCGCTGCTCGGGGTGCTGCGACAGGTGGACGAGGGTCTGGCTGACCAGCGAGGCCGTCGTGCCGACGCCCCCGCTGATGAGCAGCTCTACGATCGAGTAGACCTCCTCGTCGGTGATCGGCCGGCCGTCGACCGACTGGGCCAGGAAGTAGCTGACGACGTCGTCGCCCGGGGCGGCGCGACGCTCGCGGATCGTCTCGTTGATCCGCTCCTGCATCCACGGGACGTCCTCCTCGACGGCACGCCGGTATGCCTCGCTGCCACGCATCTCGGCCAACGGCGCGTGCAGCGCGCTGGTGAACCGACGCCACTCGGAGACGTCCATCCCGAGCCAGTCCAGGGTGACGACCGCGGGGACGCCGATCACCGAGGCCAGGTCGCACGCCCCCGCCTCGATGACCTCGTCGATGAACCAGGTGGTCCACCGGTCGATCATCGGCTGCAGCTCCGCCACCGCGGCCGGCGCGGTGAGCGTGTTGATGAGCTTGCGGTAGGACCGGTGCTCCGGCGGGTCCAGCTCGACGGGGATGTGCAACCGCGACGGGGCCTTCGGGATGACGTTGTTGAGGCCCTCGCCGCCGTGCGAGCTGCGGGCGGAGGAGAACACCTCGTGGTTGCGGGCTGCCTCGAAGACCGAGGCGTAGTCGCTGAGCACCCAGAACCCGCCCTGCGCCTCGGTCCACGCGACCGGCGCCTGCTCGCGCACCCTTCGGAACGACGCCACGGGGTCGGCACTGTGCTCGGGCGCGTTGTGGTCGAAGCCGACGATCGGACAGCCGGGGCGCTCGGTCATGTGATGCTCCTCCCAATATCTATGACTATGATAGGTATATACCGAGCCGGAAGGAGCCCTCGCGTGCAGATCGGCGTGATCCTCGGAGACGTGCACGGCAGCGTCTCGCCTCGTGACCACCTCGACGGCCTGCTGCGACAGGTCGACGCCGCGCAGCGTAACGGGGTCCGTCACATCACGATGGGGCAGCACTTCCTCTACGGCGACCTCCGCTGGTTGCAGCCCATCCCGACCCTGGCGAGGATCGCGGCCGAGCTGGACGAGGACGTCACGCTGGCGACCACCGTCGTGCAGGTCCCGCTCTACCACCCGGTGATGCTGGCCGAGGACCTCGCCACCCTCGACATACTGACCCGCGGCAAGCTGGTGGTCGGCGCCGGCGCCGGCTACCGGGAGGACGAGTTCACCGCCCTCGGCGTCGACTTCTCGCAGCGGTTCGCAATGTTCGACGAGGCGATCGCGCTGATGAAGTCGACCTGGACCGACGAGGTCGTCGACTTCCGCGGCAAGTTCTGGACCGTGGAGGACGGTCACCCCCACATCCGCCCCTGGCAGGACCCGCACCCGCCGATCTGGATCGGGGCCCTCAAGGACCACGGGGTCCGTCGCTCGGCGCGGCTCGGCGACGGCTGGCCGATCACCCCGGAGACCCGGCTGCCGGAGATGGTGCGCCTGCTCAGCATCTACGAGGACGAGCGCGAACGGCTCGGCCGGCCGCAGGTCAAGCACCCCCTGCGCCGCGAGATCATCCCGGCCCCCACGACCGACGCGGCGTTCGACCGGTTCGAGAAGATGGCGAAGGACCGGCTGCTCGCCTACGCGAACCGGCAGCTCGCCACCCGCGACGCGAACGAGATCAGCCGCGAGTTCCGGGAGGTCGCCCGCAAGGAGACGTTCATCGGCACGCCCGACGAGTGCGTCGCCCAGATCTCCGAGATGGCCGCCGTCGCCCCGATCGACACCATCCTCGTCCGCGCCCAGTGGCCCCACATGTCGTCCGACGAGGTGGTCGCCTACCTCGACGACCTCGGCCGCGACATCGTCCCCGCCGTCCGCGACATCAAGAGCGTCGACCGGGTCGTCCGCGACTGAGGCGCGCGGTCTCGGGGCCGACGCGCTGACCGGCCGGCACCCGCTGCGTCAAGGCCCGGCGACCACTCCCGCGTCGCGCAGGGCCCGGACCCGGTCGACGGCGTAGCCGAGCTCCTCGAGCACCGCGGTGGTGTCGGCGCCGGGTGTCGGCGGCGGGGCGGGGAGCGGCGTGGCCGAGCGGCTGAACCGCGGCGCCGGCACCGCCTGGTGGTACTCCGTCCCGGCGATCGGGGCGTAGCCGTCACGAGCGACCGCCTGGTCGTGGGCCACGGCCTCGTCGAGGTCGAGGACCGGGGTGACGCAGGACTCCACACCGTCGAACGCGGCCGCCCACTCGTCGCGGGTGCGGGTGGCGAACGCCTCGACGAGCGCCTCGCGGAGCGCGGGCCAGCGGCCGCGGTCCTTGTGCGAGCCGCGCAGGTCCTCCCGGTCGCCCAGTCCGAGCACGTCCAGGGCGTTGAGGAAGAACCGCTCCTCGACCGCACCGAACGCCATCCAGCGCCCGTCGGCGCAGGTGTACACGTCGTAGAACGGTGCACCGGTGTCGAGCAGGTTGGCGCCGCGCTCGAGGGTCCAGCGGCCCTCGGCGCGCAACCCGTGGATCAGGCCCATCAGTCCGGCGGTCGACTCGAGCACGTTGGCGTCGACGACCTGGCCGCGGCCCGACCCGTTGGACTCCCACAGCGCGCACACCACGCCGAAGGCGAGGGAGGCGGCGGCACCGCCGAAGTCCCCCACCAGGTTGAGCGGTGGCACCGGTCGCTCCCCCGCTCGCCCGATCGCGTGCAGCGCACCGGTCAGGCCGATGTAGTTGATGTCGTGCCCGACGACCTGCGCCCACGGCCCGTCCTGTCCCCAGGCCGAGAGTCGGCCGTAGACGAGCGCCGGGTTGCGGTCCAGGCACACGTCGGGGCCGAACCCGAGCCGCTCGGCGACGCCGGGCCGATAGCTCTCCACGAGCACGTCGGCGGTCGCGACCAGGTCGAGCAGGACCGCGACCCCGTCGTCGGACTTCAGGTCCAGCGCGATCGAGCGCCGCCCCCGTTCGATGACGGGGTTCGGCGTGTAGTCGGCGCCCGGGCCGGTGACCCGGTCGACCCGCACCACGTCGGCACCCATGTCGGCGAGGAGCATCACGGCGAACGGTCCGGGGCCGATGCCGGCCAGCTCGACCACGCGGACACCCGCGAGCGGGCCGTCAGGCATCGACCTCCACCTCCTGACGGAGCCGCTCGCGCAGCACCGCCTTGGCTACCTTGTCGAGGGTGGAGCGCGGGAGCTCGTCGACGACCCGGATCTCCCGTGGCCGCTTGTACGGCGTGAGCTCGCGCTCGCAGGCCGCCTCGAGGGTGGCGAGGTCCACGCCACCGCCGCTCGTCGGCAGCACGAACGCCACCGGCACCTCCCCGAGCATCGGGTCCGGCCGACCGACCACCACCGCCTCCCGCACGCCGCTGGCGCGGAGCAGGACCCGCTCGATCTCCGGCGCCCCGACGTTCTCGCCGCCCACCTTGAGCACGTCCTTGTCCCGTTCGACGAACCACCAGTGACCGTCCTCGTCGAGGCGCACCCGGTCCCCTGTGCGGAACCAGCCGTCGGCGGTGAAGGCGGCCGCGGTCTGCTCCGGCGCGTGCAGGTACTCCGTGAAGAGGGACACCCCGCGCCGGCCGAGCACCTGGAGCTCCCCGGTGGCGCCGGGCCCGAGGACGGCGCCGTCGTCGGCGACCAGGCGCACGCCGTACTCCGGCGCGGCCCGGCCCATGCTGCCGGCCGGCCCGCCGAGCAGCGGGTCGCTGACGACCGGGTGGCTGACGGTCTCGGTCATCCCGAACCAGCCCATCACCGGCACTCCACCGGTGACCGGCCCGGCGTCGACGACGGCGCTGTTGGCCCACCCGCGGAAGGTGTGTCGCTCCGGCACCGGCCGGTCGGCCAGCGCGCGCAGGCAGAAGGAGACGACCGAGGTCCAGGTGACGCCGTGCTCCACGGCCGTCGACCAGAACCGCGACGCCGAGAACCGCGGCTGCAGCACGACCGCGCCGCCGGACCACAACGAGGAGAGGAAGGAGTAGGACAGCGCGTTGGTGTGGAAGAGCGGCAGGTGCACGAGGTTGACGTCGTCGGGGCCGAGCCGCTGGTGCGCGGCGCCGACCTGGCCCGCCCACAGGCAGTTGGCCTGCGACCAGACCACCGCCTTCGGACGCGCGGTCGTCCCTGAGGTGTACTGGATGCTGGCTGCCGCGTCCCACGGCGCCGACGCCGCGGGCGACAGCGGTTCCTCCTCCCAGGAGGGCCGGTACGGCGTCCGCACCGGCACCTGTCGTCAGCAGCACGCGCGCCGTGGTCACCGCGGCCACGTCGTCGGCTCGGTCCTCGTCGGTGAGCACCAGCGAGGCGCCGCTGTGCTCGAGCGCGTACCCGAGCTCGTCGCGGCTCGCCCGCGGGTTCAGGCAGACGGCGGCCGCGCCGGCAAGCGCCGCGGCCGTCCACGCGAGCAGGAACTCCGGGCCGTTCGGGAGCACCAGTGCCAGGCGGTCGCCCGGCGCCAACCCCCCGGCGCCGCAGGGCGCCGGCAAGCCGAGCGACGGCAACGGCGTACTCCAGCCGGGTCCATGTTCGCGGGTCGTCGTCGAACGGGGCCCAGACCAGGAACGGCCGGTCGGGAGCCAGCTGCGCCCACCGGTCGACCAACCACCGGACGTCGCGCCCGAGTCCCGGCTGCACGGTCATCCGGCCGCCCACTGGAGGTGCTTGACCGTGAAGAACTCGGCGAACCCGTCGGTTCCCATCTCCATGCCGACACCCGATTGCTTCGCGCCCACCCACGGCACGTCGGGGCGGGAGCCGCCTCCGCCGTTGATGGCGACGGTGCCGGACTCCAGCCGCATCGCGACCTCGACCGCCTGCTCGTGCGGGCCCCAGACCAGGGCGTTCAACCCGTACCGCAGATTGTTGGCGATCGCGACCGCCTCGTCGAGGTCGTCGTAGGGCAGCACCACGGCGACCGGGGCGAACAGCTCGTCCTGGCAGATCTCGTGGTCGGGGTCCACGCCGGTGACCAGCGTCGGCCGCAGGTACCAGCCCGGCAGCTCGGCGACGCGGCCGCCGCCGGCGACGATCCGGCCGCCGTCGGCGACAGCGCGTTCGAGGTAACCCTCCACGCGCGCCCGGTGCTCGGCAGAGATCAGCGGACCGACCTCGGTGCGCTCGTCGGTCGGGTCGCCCACGGGCACCGACTCCTCGAGGAACCGGCGGGAGCGCTCGACGAGCTCGTCGAGCTGGTCGCGGTGCACCACGATCCGCGTGGTCGCGCCGCAGCCCTGACCTGCGTTGCGGCAGAACCTCAGCAACGACGGGCCGACCGCGCGGTCGAGGTCCGCCCCGGGCAGCACCACCGTCGGCGACTTGCCACCCAGCTCGAGCACGACCTTCTTGTTCGTGGGCGCCGCGGCCTTCATCACCGCCTCGCCCACGGCGTTGGAGCCGGTGAAGGTGACCATGTCGACGGCGGGGTGCGAGCTGAGCAGCTGGCCGATGTCGGCACCACCGGTGACGACGTTGAGCACGCCGTCGGGCAGGCCGGCCTCCGCGGCCAGGCGCGCAAGGCCATGGTGCACAGGGTGCCGCGCGGCGACGGGAGCAGCACGACCGAGCAGCCGGCCGCCAGCGCGGGGCCGACCTTCCACGCGATCATGTTGATCGGGTAGTTGTACGGCGTGATCGCCGAGACGACGCCGACCGGCTCGCGGAGCAGGACGCTCTCGGAGCGGAACGGCGCCTCTGCGGTGGGCAGCTGCTCGCGGTAGCCGCCGCGGGGGCCGGCCTCGGCCATGTCCGCCGCCCACCGGAAGTTGACGACCGGCGTGGCCGTCTGCAGGCTGCGCGCCAGCGAGATCGGCGAGCCCACCTCGGCGGTGACCAGCCGGGCCAACCGCTCGTGGTCCTTCTCCAGGAGGTCGGCGAGGCGGCGCAGCACCGCGGCCCGCTCGGCAGGCGTACGTCGCCGCCAGCGCCCGTCGTCGAAGGAGGCCCGGGCGGCGACCACCGCCGCCTCGGCCTGCGCGACGTCGGAGCCGGTCCAGCGGGCCAGCTCCTGACCGGTCGCCGGGTCGACGCTCAGGAACTCCTCGCCGGCCCCGGCCTGCCAGGCACCGTCGACGTACGTCGTCGCCCCGGTGTCGAGGTCGGCCACCGGCCCGCTCGTGATGCTGCTGCTCATGTCCTGTCTCCCAGCTCGATGGCCAGCACGAGCGACTGGAACGACTTCCCGTGCGGGTCCGACCGCAGCGTCATCGACACGCCGCCCCCCAGCGCCTCCTCGAGCACGAAGTTGAGCCCGTGCACGTTGGGGAGCTCGTAGCGGGTCACCTTCCCCCGGACCAGGTCGCCGAAGTGGTCGCGGACGACGTCGGCGGTGAGCCGCTCGACGAGGAACGGGTAGTCCTCCTCGTCGTAGACGAACACGCAGATGTTGCTGACGTCGCCCTTGTCGCCCGACCGGCTCGCCGCGATCTCACGCAGTCTCACGTCTCGTACACCTCCGTGGTGACGGGCACCAGCTCGCGCGGCACGTAGGCCGGCGTGACGCCCAGCGCAGGCACGACCGAGGTGACGTTGCCGCCACCTCCCGCCGGACCGAAGTACAGGAGCTCGGTCTCGTGCGCCGCCCGACGGGCGACGTCGCGCGACGTGGTCCGCACGGCCAACCGGAGGCGGACCTCGGCCGGGTAACCGCCGGTCAGCTGGTCGCCGAAGAGCGCGTCGACGCCCTGGAGGTCGACCCGGATGTCATCGATCTCCGCGGCGTACGGCTCCAGCCGCTTGCGGACGATCTCCTCGGCGCGGCGGGCGCGCTCGACGCACCCTGGTCCGCCGTACGACATCTCTCCGGTGGCCTTCCAGCCCTGGTCGACCCCGACCAGCGCCTTCAGGGTCTCCGGCCGCGGCCGGCCGCGTGCGCCCGAGAGCCGGACCCGGTCGTCGCCGAGGTCCTCGACCCGGATGTCGGAGAAGTCCGCGGTCACGTCGGGCGTGAGGTAGCGGGTGGGGTCGTGGATCTCGTAGTAGAGCTGCGTCTTCATCGTCATCGCGTCCACCAGCCCGCCGGTGCCGGGCAGCTTGGTGACGACGACGGAGCCGTCCTCGACGTCGGCGATCGGGGAACCCGAGGTCGTGCGCACCGGGCACGACGCGGTACGGCGGGTCCTCGAAGTTGCCGCCCGTGGAGTGGACACCGCACTCCAGGAGGTGGCCGACCATCGTCGCGTGGCCCACCCGGTCCCAGTCGTCGAGGTCCCAGCCGAGCTCATGGCAGAGGGGGCCGACGAAGAGTGACGGGTCGGCCAGGCGCCCACCGAGCACGACCTGCGCGCCGTCGCGGAGGCAGTCGACGATCCCGTCGGCGCCGAGGTAGGCGTTGGCCGAGACCAGCCGGTCACCGAGAGCGCCGACCGTCGTGCCGAGCTCGGGGAGCTCCGCGTCGAGGTCCCGGACGACGTCACGGACGTCGTCACCGTGGATGACACCGATCCGGACGCCGGCGAGGCCGGCCTCCTTCAGGGCGCGCTCGAAGTCCTCCCGCGCTGCGTCCGGGTTGGCGGCGCCGAAGTTGCCGACCACCTTGCCGCCGGCGGCGAGGAAGTCCGTCAGCAACGGCACCAGCTCGGCGATCCGCCGGTCCTGACCGGCCCGGGGGTCCTGCTGGCGCCGCAGCTGGGCGAGGGCCATCGTGCGCTCGGCGAGGCAATCGAAGCCGATGTAGCGCACCCGACCGCTCCGTGCCATCGCCAGCACGGAGTCGAGCCGGTCGTCGGCGTACGCCGACCCAGCGCCCAGGCTGAGCACCCCCGGAGCGGAGGCGCCGGTCACTCGACCTCGATCGCCAGCTCCGGGCAGCTGTCCGCCGCCAGCTGCGCCTCGTCCTCCTTGCCCGCAGGCACGTTCTCGTCCTTCACGTAGGCGTTGCCGTCCTCCTCGCGTGCGAAGAACAGATCCGGCGCGCTGATCCGGCACAGGCCGTGACCCTGGCACCGCTCGTCGTCGACCTTGACTCGCATCCTGCGGTCCTCCCTCGAACTCGTCTCCGGGGGCTCGGCTGCCGTCCGCCGATCGGATGTCGGGGTGCGTCTTGACGTGGTCCCCTACATTGACAGCGAGCGAATCGAGTATAACCATGATCACATTCATGGGAACTCGGAAATCCTCGACCTAGGACGGACAGATGACGGAGACCGCAGAGACCCAGGGCCGCTGCCCTGTCGTCCACTTCGACCACAACTCGGCCGAGCACTCCAAGGACCCGGCAGCGTCCTACCGCGCGCTCCGCGAGCAGTATCCCGTCGCGTGGTCGGAGGCACATGGCGGGTACTGGGTCCTCTCGGGCTACCAGGAGGTCTTCGAGGCCTCGCGTGACGACGCCACGTTCTCCTCCGAGCGCAACAGCTATGGCGGCGAGGGCCTGTCGGTCGTCATCCCGAAGACGCCGGCGCCGTTCCACATCCCGATCGAGATCGACCCGCCGAACTTCCGGAAGTGGCGCAAGATCATCAACCCGATCACCGCCCCTGCGCACGTGGAGCGCATGGAGCAGATCGTCGAGTTCTTCGTCACCAAGTTCATCGACGACATCATCGAGACCGGCGAGGCCGACATGACGTCGGTCATCGGCGTGCCGGCGATCATCACCGTCGACTGGCTGGGTCTGCCGATCGAGCACTGGAAGCGCTACGCCTTCGCCTTCCACGCCCTCCTCGTGGAGGTCCAGGGCACCGAGGGCTTCCGCAAGGCCGTCGAGGAGGACCTTCCGTTCCTGGAGGGCGTCACCCGCCGGATCATCGCCGAGCGGCGCGCCGACCCGAAGGACGACATCATCAGCTACCTCGTCCAGCAGGAGGTCGACGACCGCCCGGTGACCGACGACGAGGTGTTCGCGATGGTCGACCTCCTGCTCTCCGGCGGCGTGGGCACCACCGCCTCCCTCGTCAGCAACACCGTCGTCTGGCTCTATCAGCACCCGGAGGTCCGGCAGGACCTGGTCGACCACCCGGAGAAGATGGACCGGGCGATCGAGGAGTTCCTCCGCTACTTCTCCCCGACCCAGGCACTCGCCCGGACGGTGACGACGGACGTCGAGTTCCAGGGCTGCCCGATGCACAAGGGCGACCGTGTCCTCCTGTCGTGGGCATCGGCCAACCGCGACGCCTCGCAGTTCGAGAACCCCGACGAGGTCGACATCGAGCGGTGGCCCAACCGGCACACGGCGTTCGGCATCGGCATCCACCGGTGCGCTGGTTCCCACCTCGGCCGGGCGATGGCCAAGGAGATGCTGACGCAGATCCTGACCCGGATGGGTGACTACGTGATCGACGAGTCCGCGCTCGAGCCGTACCCCCACCAGGGCACCAACACCGGGTGGAAGTCGATCCCGGCCACGTTCACGCCGGGCGAGCGACTGTTGCCGGCGGACGCGCAGAAGCCCGCCGACATCCGTTACTGACCGCCGGACATCCGGGGAGAGGGCCAGAGGGGATCACCGTGGAGGACTACGACGTCGTCGTGCTCGGGACCGGCGCCGCCGGTCTGACAGCCGCGCTCGCGGCCGCGACGGCCGGCGCGCGCGTCGGCCTGTTCGAGAAGGGCGACAAGGTGGGCGGCACCACCGCGCTGGCGAGCGCGGTGGTGTGGTTGCCCGACAACCGCTACGGCCGCGCGGTTGGCGTGGCGGACTCCCGCGAGGACGGCCTCGCCTACCTCGAGGCGCTGTCCCACGGAATGATCCTCCCCGAGCTGGCCGAGGCGTTCGTCGACACCGTCGACGAGCTGACGGAGTGGCTGGAGACCAAGACGCCGTCGCACTTCCAGCTCGTGCCGGGCTTTCCCGACTACCACCCGGAGCACCCGGGCGGCAAGCCGCAGGGCGGTCGCTCCGTCGAGCCGAGGCTGTTCTCCTTCGCCGACATCCCGGAGTGGGTCGACCGGGTCATCGGCACGCCGCGACGGATGAACGTCACCGACACCCCGATCGGGGGTGGCACCGGCGTGGTCGACCCCGAGGTCCTGGCCGACCGCGAGGAGCGCCTGGTCGAGGGGGCTCGGCCGGGCGCTCGTCGGCAGCCTGCTCGCCGGCTGCCTCGAGCACGGGGTGGAGCCGGTGACGGGCGCTCGCGCCGTCCGGTTGCTGACCGACGACGGCCGGGTCGTCGGCGTCGCGTTCGAGGACGGCAGGCAGGTGCGGGCGAAGGCAGTCGTACTTGCCACGGGCGGCTTCGAGTACGACGCCGACCTGGTCCGCGACTTCCTGCGCGGCCCGATGCGCTCCCCCGCGGGCGTGCCGACCAACACCGGCGACGGCCTGCGGATGGCGATGCGGGTCGGCGCCCAGCTCGGCAACATGCGCGAGGCCTGGTGGGTGCCGGTGATGCAACTGCCGGGAGAGCGACCGGTCGGCGGCAACAACGTCTACCTGGTGCTGCGCGAGCGCACCCTGCCCCGCTCGATCATCGTCAACGACCAGGGCGTCCGCTTCACCAACGAGGCCGCCAACTACAACGCACTGGGCGGCGCGTTCCACGCGTTCGACCCGACCGGGTTCCGCTACGTCAACACGCCCTGCTGGCTGGTCTTCGACGAGGGCTTCGTCCAGCGCTACGGCTGCTTCGGCAACGGGCCGGGCACGCCGGTCCCCGACCACGTCACCCGCGCCGACACCCTGGCCGCCCTCGCCGACCGGCTCGGCGTCCCGGGCGACGCGCTCGCGGCGACGGTGGCCCGGTGGAACGAGATGGTGGCGGCCGGCCACGACGACGACTTCAACCGCGGCGACAGTGCCTATGACGGCTGGTGCGGCGACCGGAGCCAGTACCCCGGCCCGATGGCGACCCTCGGCCCCCCTCGACCAGGGCCCGTACTACGCGGTGGAGCTGGTCCCTTCGACGCTCGGCACCAAGGGCGGACCTCGCACGGACGTCGACGGCCGCGTGCTCGACGTCGACGGTGGCGTGATCCCCGGCCTGCTCGCCGCCGGCAACGCGATGGCGGGCCCCACCGGGATGGTCTACGGCGGCGCGGGCGGCACGCTCGGTCCTGCCATGGTCTTCGGCTACCGAGCCGGACGTGCTGCGGCCGGGGTCCCGGCCGGTCTCGAGAACACGGAGGTGCGACGGTGAGCAGCGAGCGGGTCGTGGTGGTGGGTGCGGGGTTGTCGGGCCTGCGCGCTGCCGAGCGGCTGCGGGCGGCCGGCCATGTCGGTCCGATCACGGTGATCGGCGAGGAGCCGCACCCGCCGTACAACCGGCCGCCCCTCTCCAAGGAGCTCCTGCGCGGCGCCGTCACCGTCGACAAGCTCGCGTTCCGGCAGCGTCCGGCGACCGAGGACGTGGAGTGGCGGCTCGGCACCCGGGCCACCGGTGTCGACCTCGACGCGCGCGTGGTCCGGCTCGCCGACGGCAGCACCATCGAGTACGGCGGGCTGGTGGTCGCCACCGGCGTCCGGGCCCGGCGGCTCGAGCTCGGCTGCGACCCCTCCGTGCGGCACGCCATCCGGACCATCGAGGACTCGGAGCGGCTCGCCCGCAACCTCCTCCCCGGCACCCGCGTGGTCGTGGTCGGAGCCGGCTTCATCGGTTGCGAGGTCGCAGCCACCGCTGTCGGCATCGGCTGCGACGTCACGGTGGTCGAGCCGCTGGACGCCCCGCTGCAGCGCGCGGTGGGCGAGGTCGTCGGCCGCGAGGTCCAGCGCCGGCACGAGGCGCGCGGCGTACGGTTCTCGCTCGGCCGCACCATCGTCGCGGTCGAGGAGGCCGGTGAGCACCTGGAGGTCGTCCTCGACCACGGCAACCGGATCGCCGCCGACGTCGTCGTCGAGGCAGCGGGCTCCACCGCCAACGTCGAGTGGCTGGAGGGGCAGGGCTTGGACCTGTCCGACGGCGTGCTCTGCGACGGCGCCCTGCGCCCGCTGCGCGACGGCGTACCGGTGCCCGGTGTGGTCGCGCTCGGCGACGTGGCCCGCTTCCCGGTGCCCGGCTACGGCACCCGGCGGGTCGAGCACTGGACGATGCCGACCGACATGGCGGCCCATGCCGCCGCGAGCCTGCTCGCCGGCATGGCCGGGCAGCCGGTCGACACCAGCAGCGGCTTCGACCCGCTCCCGACGTTCTGGAGCGAGCAGTACGGCGTGCGCATGCAGTCGTTCGGCGTCCCCACGCTCGGTCTCGACGACGTCCGGGTGCTCGAGGGCGACCTCACCGACGAGGCGGTCGTCGGCTACTTCCACGACGACGTGCTCGTCGGGGTGGTCCTGATCGGGATGGCCCGCCGGATGATGGAGTACCGCACCCTCGTCAGCGAGGCCCGCACGACAGCGGCGGCCGGCCCGACAGCGTTGGCGGGGTGACCGGCCTCCCGGTCCGCGCGGACACCACGGACGACCGACGCAGCGGGCGGACCGGGTCGGGCCTCCCGGCTTGGTCGATCGTCGGCCTGGTCGCCGTCGTCGGCCTCAACCTCCGGGCCTCCCTCGGCTCGATCCCGCCGCTGCTCGACGACATCGGCCGCGACCTCCCTCTCAACGGCACCGCCGCCGGCCTCCTGACGTCGGTCGCCGTCGTGTTCATGGGTTTGTGCGCGCCGCTCGGCCAGCGGCTCGGGGCGCGGATCGGGCCGGAGGTCGCGATCGGGTTGATGATGCAGGTGCTGGCAGCCGCCGGCCTGGTCCGCCTCCTCCCGTGGGGCGGGCTTCCGCTGCTGTTCGCGTCCGCGGCGGTCGCCGGCGCCGCCATGGGCGGGATCTCGTCCCTCATGCCGGCCCTCATCGGGCACCGGGTCCCGCGGATCCGCGGGTTCACCATGGGCATCTACTCCACCGGTCTGGCCTCTGGCGTCGCCATCGCCGCCGCGGTCGCCGTACCGTGGGAGAACTGGCTGGGCGGCTGGCGCGCCTCCCTGGCCGCCTGGGGTGCGATCGCCGCCCTCACCGGTGCGGTCTGGCTGCTCGCCGTACCGAGGATGCGCGGCTCGTCCGCCACCCCGGTTCCCGCCGCTGTCGTCGTCGACCACCGTCTGCCCTGGCGCTCGGCGACGGCGTGGTGGGTGACGCTCTACAGCACGGGCAACATGATCGTCGGGTTCAGCGGCCTGGCTTGGGTGACGCCGCTCTACGCCAGCCTCGGCAAGAGCCCGCACGAGGCGGCGGCGATGCTGGTGCTCTTCCAGCTCGTCCAGCTCGCCGCGATGCTGACGCTGCCGGGAATCACCGACTTCACCCGTGACCGCCGCCCCATGCTGGTGCTGATGACGGCCCTGACCGCCACCGGGATCCTCCTGCTGCTGATCGATCCGCTCGCCTTCGCGATCCCGGCGGTGACCCTCTTCGGCATCGGCGTCGGCGGCGGCTCGACCCTCGGCCTCGTGCTCATCGTCGACTCGACCGACAACCAGGCCGACGCGGCCCGTCTCGGCGCGATGACGCTCCTCGTCGCCTTCCTCACCGGCGCCCTCGGCCCGTTCATGCTCGGCGTGCTCAAGGACCTCAGCGGCGGCTTCACCCTCGGCTACTCGGTCGTGCTCGCCCTGACCCTCTCGATGCTCGTCGTGGTCGCGGCGAACCGGCCGGGACGGTCGCTCAGCAGGGAGTGACCGCACACCGGACACCTTTCTCCGCGCCATCCCGACCATGGTTGACACGGCATATGATTATTCGACACCCGAGTCAAGGAGGACTTGATCGTGCCGGCTCCCCACGTTCCCCTCATCCCGAGCCTCGCGCTCACCGTGACCGCTGAGCGGCTTCCCGACCGCGTCTTCGTCACGGACGAGCAGCGTCGCAGCGTCACCTACGGCGAGCTCGCGGACCGGTCCGCGAGGATTGCGGCGCTCCTGGACGGAATCGGAGTGCGGCGCGGGGATCGAGTCGCGACGATGCTCGACCCGGGACTCGACTACCTCGCGGTGTGGTTCGGCGTCTGCGCCACCGGCGCGCTCGAGGTGCCGGTCAACACCGCCTTCTCGGGCGACTTCCTCCGTCACGTGCTGGTCGACTCCGGTGCGTCGGCCGCGATCATCGACGTTAAGTGGCTGCCGCGTCTCGTCGAGCTTTCCCTGCCCGACCTGCGGACGGTCGTCCTCGTCGGCGCAGCCGGCTCGGCGTCGGCCTCGGTGGGCCCCGACCCGCTGCCGTTCCAGACGGTGTGGCTCAGCGAGGCGTCCCGGCTCCGACCGGCACCGCGCCTCGCCCTGAGGGAGACCGACCCGGGCAGCGTCATGTACACCTCCGGGACCACCGGTCCGTCGAAGGGCGTGCTCCACACCCACCGCAGCTTCTTCACCAACAGCGTGTCGGCGCGCACCGTGGCAGAGCTCACGGAGGACGACGTCGCCTACTCCTTCTTCCCGCTGTTCCACATCACCGCGCGCTCCTTCGTGCTCGGCGCATCGCTGCTGGCGGAGGCGTCCGTGCTGCTTCGTCCCCACTTCTCGCTCAGCAGCTTCTGGGAAGACGTCCGCGGTGGTGGCGTGACGTGGTTCCCGGCGATGGGAGCGGTCGTTCACCTCCTGCTCGCCGGCGAACCGTCCGCGGACGACCGTGCGCACCGCCTCCGACTCGTCTGCGCAAGCGCGGTGACGCCTGAGGTCCGGCGTCGCTTCACCGAGCGGTTCGGAGCCGACATGATCGACGTCTACGGCATGACCGAGACCGGAACCGTCAGCTCCCAGCGGATCGGCGCCGTTCGCCCCGGAACGTCGGGCACCCCGCTCCCCCACGTCCAGATAGCGATCCACGACGAGGCCGGTCGGCCCGTGGAGGCCAGCACCCGGGGCGAGATCGTGGTCCGCCCCCTCGAGCCCGACGTCATCTTCCGTCAGTACTGGGGGCGGCCGCAGGAAACGCTCGAAGCCTGCCGGGACCTCTGGTTCCACACCGGCGACGCGGGCTATTTCGACGAGCACGGCGAGCTCGTCTTCGTCGACCGGATCAAGGACGCCATCCGGCGTCGTGGGGAGAACATCTCGTCCTTCGAGGTCGAGCGCGTCGTCGCGGAGCACCCCGACGTCATGAAGTGCGCCGCCTACCCGGTCCCCAGTGAGTGGAGCGAGGACGAGGTGATGGTCTCGGTGGTGCTCCGTCCCGGTGCCACCCCGGCGCCCGACGACCTGTGGCAGTGGTGCGACGCCGGGCTCCCTGCGTTCGCGGTCCCGCGGTTCGTGCGTTACGCCGACGACCTACCGGTGAACGCCTCCCAGCGGGTGCTCAAGCATGAGCTGCGCGCCCTGGGCGTCACCCCGGAGACGTACGACCGGACGGCTCAGTCGGCCCGCACGGTGCCGTAGCCCGCAAGGGCCGCAGCCCAGCGCTGCAGCTCGGGCACGGCATCGCGGGAGCGTGACCACGGGGTGACGAGCAGGCGGTCGACGCCAGCCTCCTCCCAGCGGTCGAGCTCCTCGACGGTCCGCGGGCACGCGTCCGGCGGAGCTGCCACCGTCACCTCGAGCCGGTTCCCGTCGCGACCTGCTGCGGCCGTCAGCGCCGCGAGGCGCTCCACGCGCTCGCGAGCACCGTCGAGCGTGTGGTAGCTGCCGATCCAACCGTCCCCCGCGCGCACCGCGCGACGCAGAGCAGCGTCGCTGTCGCCGCCGACCAGCACCGGCACCGGCGGTGCCTTGGGGACGAAGTGGACGGCGGGGAACGAGACGTGGTCACCGTGGTAGCTCGGGAGCTCGGCGTCGAGCAGCGTGCGGAGCGCCTCGATGGACTCGTCCAGGCGACGGCCGCGCGTCCTGAAGTCGACACCGGCGGCGGCGTACTCCCCCGGCAGCCAGCCGGCCCCGACCCCGAGCAGGAGACGCCCGCCCGACCCGAGGGCGACGGTCTGGACGGTGCGGGCGGCGACGATGACCGGTCGCAGCGCCAGGTTGTAGGTCCAGGTGCCCACCCGCAGCCCGGTGGTCGCCTGAGCGAGCCTGTCTGCGACGACGAGGGTGTCCAGCACGGGGATCTCGGGGTCGATCGGCGCATGCTCCAAGGTCTCCGCCGACGCTGCGGCGGGCAGCACGAGGTGGTCCGGTAGCCACACCGACTCCAGCCCGAGGCGTTCGGCGACGACGGCGACGTCCCTCATCCGGTCGTAGGGGATCCGCAACGGCAGCCCGAGTCGGAGTGTCATCGTGGCGCACTTCGCGTGGACACGCTCCAGGTCCCGGCGGCGGTCGCGCAGACGTCACCCTCGCCGTCGAGCACCCGGACGGAGGCGAAACCCACCGTCCGCGCCAGCCTGCGCACCTCCCCGACCGCCCTCAGCGGCGCCGACCGCGCAGCTCGCAGGAACTGGACGTCGAGGTGCACCGTGGTCGAGGTCTGGTCCGGACCGATCATGCTGTGGACGGCCAGGCCGCCTGCCTGGTCGGCGACGGCCGAGATCAGCCCACCGTGGATCGCACCGTCAGGGTTCCTGAAGCCGTCGGGCGGCCTCATCTCGACCTCCGCCCTCCCGGCGGTCATCGCCGTGCACTCGGACCACAGCAGCCGCGCTCCGACCCAGGTGTTGAACCACATCCGCAACTCGTCGCTGTCGACGGCGACACCGCCGCGCCCGCTCGACGTCACAGGAGCTCCAACGCGCCCGCGACCCACGCCTTGCGCAGGTCGGTCTTGCGCACCTTGCCCTGGAACCTCGGAAGCTCGGACAGCACGGCGATGCGTCGCGGAACCTTGTAACCCGCGATCTGCTGACGCAGCGCCGTCTCGACCTGCGTCGCAGCCGGGCGCGGCACGGACGGGTCGAGCACGACCGCCGCTGCGACCGCCTCCCCCCACTTCGGGTCCGGCACCCCGAACACGGCGGCCTCGACGATCCCGGGCACCGCGCGCAGCGCCGACTCGACCTCCATCGCGAACACGTTCTCCCCTCCGGACTTGATCATGTCCTTGATCCGGCCCTCGAAGAAGAGAAGACCCTCAGGCCCACGACGGACCAGGTCGCCCGAGTGCACCCAGCCCCCCTGCCAACGTGGCCGCGGTGGCTTCGGGGTTCCGCCAGTACTCCGACATCGTCGACGGCCCTCGCACGCAGAGCTCGCCGGTGTCGCCTTCCGGCACCGGTTGTCCGGTCGCCGGGTCGAGCACTGTCGCGACCAGGCCGGGCACCGGCCTGCCGACGCAACCCGGGTGGCCCAGCTCGTCGTTCGCATCGGTGATCAGGGCGACGTTGCCACTCTCGGTGCTGCCGAACATCCCGAGCCACTCCGCACCCAGGACCGAGCCGACACGCGCGATCGTCTCCGGCCGCTCCATCTGACTACCCCAGACCACCAGCCGGAGGGTGGTGAGCTCGCACGCCTCGCGCTCGACGTGATCCACCAGCGCGCCGACGAAGGGCACCGTAGCGCAGGTGATCCGGTGCCGGCGGATCGAGCCGGCCATGTCGGCGGCGTCCGCCGAGCCGGAGTAGACGACCGCCGCTCCGGCGTGCACCGAGCCGAGAGTGAAGCCCAGGCCGCCGACGTGGAAGAGCGGCATCGTGGAGAGGTACCGGTCGGTGGACCGCAACGCCATCGCGTAGAAGAGGTTGAACCCGATCGTCACCCCGGCTTGGTGGGACAGCACGCAACCCTTCGGCGTTCCCGTGCTGCCGCTGGTGTAGAGGATCCACAACGGGTCCTGACCAGCGATCGGCGCGTCGTCCAGTGGGGCGCCCGGCTCCGGCTCCACGGCCTCCGGCACCCAGATGAACCACTGGTCGGCCAGGGTGGTCGCGAGCTCGTCGACCCAGGTGGCCATCGAGGGGTGCACCAGGACCCCCCGGACGTCCGCGTCGACGAGCACGGCCGCCACCTCCCCGGGCGCGAGCCTGGTGTTGATCGGCACCAGCACCAGCCCGTGGCAGGCCGCTGCCAGGACCCACGGCACCGCCTCCGGTGCGTGGGGGAAGATGAACGCCACGCGCTCGCCTTGCGCCAAGCCCCAAGCACGGAGCCTCTCGCGGCACGCGGTCACCCTGCCGCCGAGAGCCGCGTAGTCCCACTCCTCGTGGTCGCTCACCAACGCGGTCCTTGCGCTCGACGAGCGCACCCGCTCGGCGAACAACCCTGCGACGGTCAGCTTCTGATGCTCGCCGACGCCGTGAGTCGTCGCCGGCGCGTCCGCCCGCCTGGTCATCTGGTCCATCCGCCCGTCCCGTCCTCCCGGTCGACCCAGCGAATCCGTTCCGCGAGGTGCCGGCGAAGGTCCCCCGGACACCAGCTCGACGTGACGACGTACGAGCCGCTCGGGCAGGCCGGCCAGTCGTTCGAGGCAGAAGATGTCGGTGACTGGGAGCCCCTCCACCATGGCCGCGATCGCGTCGGCGGCCTCCTCGCACCTCCACACCCGCAACCGCTCCATCCCGCTGGAGCTGGTCTCACTGCCGCGGTAGCTCTCGGCCCTGGCGCGGCCCGGTACGCGCACCGCCGCCCGCACCTCGTCGGGGTCGTCCGCCAGGACCATGTTCACCAGGCCGCCCATCCGCGCGGCGTCGAGCGGATGCCCCGCGCCGGCCAGGGCCTCCCGGTACGGACCGAGCAGCTCGCGGTCCAGCCACAGGAGACCGGCTCCGACCCGTCCCGCGATCCGGGCCCCGCGTGGGCCCCGGCCGCCGACCCAGAGCGGCAGCGGTGCCTGGACCGGGGGCGGGACCGCCACACCGCTCCCCCAGAGCGCGGCGAGCCCGCCGGCGCGCTCCTCGAGGACCTGGTAGCGCTCGGCGCGGTCGACGTCGAACGCCACAAACTCCTCGTGCCTCCAGCCAGCGCCGAGACCGAGCTCGAGCCGCCCGCCGCTGAGGTGGTCGACCAGCGCCGCCTGCTCGGCCAGTGCCAGCGGGTGGGCCAGTGGCGCGACGAGGACTGCCGTACCGATCCGGAGCGTCGACGTGCGCGCGGCGACGGCGGCGGCGAACGTGAGCGGTTGGGCGAGGTGCTGGTCGGCGAACCCGTGGTGCTCGCTGAGCCACACCGCCGGCAGCCCCGCTCGCTCTGCATCGGCCAGCCGGGCGAGCGTCGCCCGCGCGCGGGTGCCGAGGTCCGCGTCGCCCCCAGGCGCCGCCCGCAAGTCCACGAGCAGGCCGACCCGTAGCTGCCTGGTGCTCATCGCCCGCTCCAACGGGGTGCCCGCTTCTCCCGCCACGCGGCGAAGGCCTCCTCGAAGTCGTCGCTCGCGATGAAGGCCAGACCGTCACTCTCCGTCATCTCGAACGACGTGCCTACGACGTTGTCCTGCACCCGCCGCCCGGCCCGCTTCACCGTCCGCAGGACCTGCGGCGGCGTCGCCCGGAGCCGATCCACCCAACCCTCGGCGACCCGCTGCAGGTCGGACCGCGCACACACCGTGGTCGCCAAGCCGTGCTCGAGCGCCTCGTCCGCAGAGATCACCCTGCCCGTGAGGGCCAGGTCAACGGCCCGCGCGTACGGGACCTGGGCGAAGAGCCGTTCGAGGTAGCCGCCGGTCGACGCGCCACCGAAGAACCGGAGATTGGTGAAACCGATCCGGGCGTCGTCGGCGAGGACTCGGACGTCCGACGCGAGCAGCAGCGCGAAGCCCCACCCCCACGCAGTGGCCCTGAGCCGCGACGACGAGCGGCTTGCTGACCTCCCACATCCGTCGCTGCTGCTCGATGCTCGGAGAGTCAGGGCTCGCGGACCGCCACTCGGCCGCAGTCTTGGCAGCATGGACCCGCATGTCCCCGCCGACGGTGAAGTCGCTCCCGGTGGCGGCGACCAGACCCACGTCCGCCAGCGGGTCGTCGTCGAGCGCGTCGAAGCACTCCTGGATCTCTCGGTAGGCGGCCGGGTCCATGGCGTTGCGGGCCTCCGGCCGGTCCAGCGTTATCCGGCCCACCCGGTCCCGGCACTCGTAACGGATCGTCATGTCAGTGGGCCAGGGTGGGACCCGAGGCCGCCGCGCCGCCGAGCCTTGCGAGCGCGATCGCCACGACCAGCACCAGACCCTCGACGAACAGCGACACCCAGTGCTCGACGCCGAGCATCTGCAACCCCGTGCTGATGACGGTCAGGTACAGCGCGCCGAACGCGCTAGCCACGACCCCGAACCGGCCCGACACCGCGGCGCCGAGGAAGGCCGCGGTGAACACCGAGAGCAGCACGCTCGTTCCCGGAGCGGGGTAGTACGCCCCGGCGTCGGCCGTCGCGACGACACCGGCGAAGCCGGCGGCCGTCGCAGACACGACGAACGCCGCCACGACGATACGGCGGACCTCGATGCCGGCCGCGACCGCGGCACGACGGTTGCCGGCGATCACGGAGATGTCGCGGCCGGTCTGGGTTCGGGCGAGCCACCACCATGCGGCGGCACAGACTGCGAGCAGAAGCAGGATCGGGACGCGGACCTCGCCGAACAGCTCACCTTGGCCGATCTGCTTGAAGCCGTCCGGGATGCCGAGGAAGATCGCCTCCGCCTCTCCCTGCCACAGCTCCACGCCGCCCACGACGGACGCTGCGCCGAGTGTGAAGATGAAGGAGACCCCCGGGTTCCGCGACACGATCGCACCGACCAGGCCGCCGATCGCCCCGCAGACCAGGCACGTCGTCACCAACGCCGCCGGCCAGTACATCCCCTCGCGCGTCATCAGTGTCGCCACGAGGAACCCGGCGCCGCTCACCAGAGCTGAGGCGGTGAGGTCGAACTCGTGGATGATCAGGGGGACGGTCACACCGACGGCGATGATCCCGACCACCGCGGTGTTGTTGAGGATCGTCAATGCGTTGTCGATCGTCATGAAGGCGTCCGGTCGCGCGATGCTGAAGGCGACGATCGCTAGGACGAAGGTGGCGAGGATGCCCGACCGGGCAATCAGTCGCACCATCTCCAAGCCGGAGGTCCGGGCCCGCTGCTCGACCACCGGGGATACAGCAGTCATGCGGCAGCACCTCCATCGGCGTAGCACAGCCGGAGCATGGATGTCTCGGTCAACGGCAGCTGGTCCAGGACTCCGACGACGGCACCGTCCCGCATCACCAGCACCCGGTCGCAGGTGTGCGCCAGCTCGGAGAACTCCGCCGAGATGAGGACCACGGCCTTGCCCTGCTGGGCGAGTCGGTCGATCTCGGCGTAGATCTCCTCGCGCGCTCCCACGTCCACCCCGTCTGTCGGCTCGTCGAAGATCAGCACGTCGGCGTCCTGCAGCAGCGCCTTACCGAGGACGACCTTCTGCTGGTTGCCCCCGGAGAGGAAGGACGCCTGCTGCTCCACGTCGGAGCAGGCGACACTGAGCCGGTCGACGATGTCGTCGCTCACCACCCGCTCCTTGCTCCGCGCCGGCAGCGGAAGCCACCGGCGCGCCCGGTAGCGACGCAGCGTCGGCAGGGTGAGGTTCTCGCGGATGGCGAACCCCTTGACGAGGCCGTAGCGCAGCCGGTCCTCCGGGATGAGGCTGATGGCGGCGGCTGAGGCGGCCTGCGGGCTGTCGAGCACCACCGTCCTCCCGTCGCCGGTCCGCACGGTCCCCGACTGGGCGGGATCGATCCCGGCGAGCGTGCGTGCCAGCTCGGTGCGTCCCGAGCCGACGAGGCCGGCGATCCCGAGCACCTCGCCCGCATGGAGGGTGAAGGAGACGTCCCACACGAGCGGGGGGCGGGTGAGCCCGGACACCTCCAGCACGACCTGGCCGCGTCGTCGCTGCTCGGTCCGGACGTCGCCGGCCAGCTTCACGGCGCTGTCGTCGCCCGTGATCAGGGTCACCAGCTCCGCCTCGCTCGCTCGGGGTGAGACGTCATGCGCGACCACCGCACCGTCGCGCATGACCACGATCCGGTCGCAGAACTCCCGCACCTCCGGCAGCCGGTGCGAGACGAAGATGACGCTCGTCCCGCTCTGACGCAGACGCTCGAGCACGTCCCGGAGGTGGTCCACCTCGCGAGCGGACAGGGTGGCAGTCGGTTCGTCCATGACGACCAGGCGCGCCTGGTGGGAGACGGCGCGAGCGAGCATCACCAGCTGTCGCTGGGCAATGCTCAGCTCCCCCCATCCGGTCGGTCGGGGAGGCCGAACACCCGACCAGGTCGAGCAGCTCAGCCGTCCGGGCGCGGGCACCCGCCCAGTCGATCCGTCGCCATCGGTTGCGAGGGAGCCGATGCCCCATCCAGAGGTTGGCGGACACGTCGAGGCCCGGCACGTCGTTGAGGTCCTGGTGGAGGAAGGCGAACCCGAGGCGGCGGGCGTCCCGGGGAGACGACACCGCCTCCTCCTTCCCGTCGACGAGGACCTGTCCCGCGTCCGGGGTGACCATCCCCGCGATGATCTTGATCAGCGTGCTCTTGCCTGCGCCGTTCTTGCCGACGAGGCCGAGGCACTCCCCTGGCCGGATGTCCAGGTCGACCTCCCGGACGGCGTGCACCCCGAGGTAGGTCTTCATGACGCCCCGGAGCGCGATACCTGAGTCACGCTCAGTCATGCTCCCCTCCCATCCTCGACAACAAGATCGCCACCATGAGGACGACTCCGACCGTCACCTGACCCGCCCAACCCGCGACGCCCACGATCGTCAGGCCCGACTCCACCACGGCCAGGAACAGCAGGCCGACGACTGTGCCGACGATCGTCATGACGCCGGGGCGGAGAACGGCCGCGCCGATGAAGACGGCGGCGTAGGTCGGGATGAGGAGCGGCGCACCGGCGTCCGGCGCGTACGCCGCGCTCTCCGCGACCAGGACCAGTCCGGTCACGGCTGCAGCGGCTCCCGCCACGGCGAACGCGGCGACCTGGACCCGGCGGCCGCGGACGCCGGAGAACCTGCTGGCGTCTGCGTTCCCACCGACTGCACGGAGCACTCGTCCGTACTCGGAACGTTCGAGGACCACCCACAGGAGGGCCGCCACCCCGAGCGCGAGCCAGGTGGTCAGCTCCAACCCGAGCGGCTCTGCCGCACCGAGGTCGAGGAACCCCTCGGAGATGCCCTCGTTGATCTGGACCTGGCCCGAGAAGTGGAACTCCAGCGCTGTCGCGACGCTTCCAGTGGCAAGGGTCGCTACGAACGAGGACGCCCCGACGACGGCGACGAAGACGCCGTTGACGGCGCCCACGGCCGCGCCGGTAGCGACGCCCACCAGGGCAGCCACCGGCCAGGCGACGCCTTGAAGCATCAGGTGCACGGCGAGCGCTCCGCTGAGACCCATCACTCCCACGATCGAGAGGTCGAAGTGGCGGAGGACCAGCACCATCGTCACGCCGAAGGCCACCACCGCAGCTACCGAGGTCTGGTGAATGATGATCATCAGCGTGTCCTGCGTGAGGAACCGGTCGGGCTCGGCGACGCCGAACGTGACCACGGTGAGGGCGAGAAGGGCCAGCACGCCGTACCGGGCGGCCATTCTGCGCATCCGGAGGCGGCGCAGCACGACCGAGTCCGGCTCAACCACCCGGCGGGACCCGCCGGGTGGTGGACCACCGGTCGTCGCGGGCTTGACCTCCGAGACCGCGTCAGTCATGTCACCTCCCGTGGCTGCTCGACCTGTCGTGGCTGCTCACGAGTAATCCTCCGCCCACGCCGACTGGAACTCGTCGAGCTGACCGGTGTCGGTGGAGACCTCGTCGAGGTTGTCGGGGGTGTAGAGCACGTACTCCACTGGGACGGGCTCGGCCTCGGGATCGATGGCCCCTTCGCCCTCCCACAGGGCGAGAAGCTGGTCGATCGCGGTGTAGCTGTTCACCTCGAGCGTGGTGTCGGCGACGGCCGCCACCTTGCCTTGGCGCAGCAGCTCGGCCAAGGCGTCGTCGAGGTAGAACCCGTAGACCTTGACATCCTGCTCGGCGCCGAGGTCTTCGACCGCGGCCACCGCCCCTGGGACGTTCGTGGTCCCGGAGCCCCACAGTGCTCGGACGTCGTCGTTCGCACGCAACAGCGACTGCGCCGCCTGGCGGGAGGAGGCGAACGGGTCGGTGTAGTTCGCCGTGGACATCTCCTCGAGCTCGACGTCAGACCGTTCCGCCACCTGCTCCCGGAGCGCCTCGGTCCGCGTCCGGATCGCGACGATCGCGTCGTTGACATAGGCGCCGATGGTTGCGGACGCGTCCCCGAGGTCCTCGAACACCTTGTCGTTGAGCACGGTGGAAAGCTGCACGTCGTCCGGTGCGTAGGACGCGTCGAACGCATCCGGGTCGGAGACGGTGCCGCCGATGTTGACGACGGGTACGCCCTTGTCAGAGGCCCTCTTCAACGCCTGCCGGAGCAGGGCGGGCTCCGAACCCATCGACAAGACGGCGTCGGCACCCTGCTGGATCAGGGAGGTGATGCACGTGTCGGAGGCGGCTGCGTCGCCCGCCGCGTCACACTCGATCACTTCCCAGCCCAGGAGCGACGCGGCGTCCTGGATCCCTTTGAGAAGGCGCTTCGAGGAGCCCGCGGTGAGCACGATGCTCGTCACGCCGATCGTGCGTTTCTCCACCGAGATCCGTCCGTCGCGTTCCGGGGCCTTCTCCTCGGCCGCCACGTTGTCCTCGCTGCATGCCTGGAACCCGAGAAGTCCTACCGCCACCGCGACCACCGCGGTGGTCGTGCGGAGACCGCGTCTTGCTACCTGCATCCTTCTGCTCCTCGCTCTGCTCGGGCGTCCGTTCTCGGGCGCTCGCGACGGGCTGCTGTGACCGGGGCGTTCACAGCTCGTTGGGACGGTCGACGCCCGGGTTGCCCGGACCTGACGTCTTGCGCTCGCGCATGCTTCGCGCGTCGTGACCACGACCGGGGCCACCCGAGACGATCTGGTTGTGCGCCTGGGCCAGCTGGTGGAGGCCGAACGAGACGTCGGTGCCGGTGCGGTACCCCATCGCGTCCTGGGCCCGGTTGACGGCCTTCTTGGCGAGGACGAGCCCGAGCCGCGGCATCTCCGCGATCCGTTCGGCCAGATCCATCGTGTGCGCCTCCAGCTCCTCCGACGGCACGACGCGGTTGACCATGCCGAGCTCTCGCGCACGTTCGGCGCTGATCTTGTCGCCCAGGAAGAGCAGCTCCTTCGCCTGGCGCGGGCCCAGCTCCCAGGGGTGCGCGAAGAGCTCGACCCCGGGAACCCCCATGCGGAGCACCGGGTCGCTGAAGGTGGCGTCCTCCGACGCGATGATGAGGTCGCAGGGCCAGGCGAGCATCAGGCCGGCCGCGATGCACGGTCCGTGCACCATGGCGATGGTGGGCTTGGGGATGTCGCGCCACCTGTGCGACATCCCGACGTACGCCTCCTCCTCCCAGGCCAGCCAGTTCTCGACGCCTTCCTTGCCGACGTGGTCCCACCACATCGAGACCGGCGGGTAGGAGACGTCGTAGTCCATGCCTGCGCTCCCCATGTCGTGCCCTGCCGAGAAGCAGGATCCTGCTCCGCGCAGGACCGCGACATCGGCGGCGTCGTCCTGGGAGAACTCGTAGAAGGCCCGGTCCAGTGCGTAGAGCATGGCGAGGTTCTGGGCGTTCTTGACCTCGGGGCGGTTCAGCGTGATCACGGCGATGTTCCCGCGCAGCTCGTAGAGCACGCCGCCGGGCTCCATCTCCCGGGGACCGTCCTCGCTCTGGCTGCGGGGGCCCGCCTCCGCGCTCACCGGCCGCTCCAGACGGGCTGCCGCTTCTCCGCGAAGGCGTCGAGCGCCTCCCTGAAGTCCCGGGTGTACAGGTACATCCGTCCGGTCGCGTTGGACGTCTCGATCGGTCCGTCGAGCTGCTGGTTGTAGACCCGCTTGACCGAGGCCTTGACGTTCTGGATGGCCAACGGCGGCATCGCGACGAAGCGCTCGGCGACCTCACGGGCGCGGGCCTGGAGCTGGTCCGGAGCCACCACCTCGTTGACGAGGTGGAAGCGATGTGCCTGCTCCGCCGTGATGAAAGCACCGCTCAGCAGGAGCTCCATGGCATGCACGTAGGGGATCTGGACGAGGAGCCGCTCGATCACACCTCCGCCCTCGGCCGCCCCGAAGGCGCTGATGGCCCCCGCGTAGCCGAACTTCGCGTGCGGCACGGTGATCCGGTAGTCGGACGAGAACGCCGCCATGATGCCCCAGCCCACGACCGAGCCGTTCGCCGCGAGGACCAACGGCTTGCGGAGGTTCCACATGACCTCATTCAGCTCGGCGACGTACGCCGGCGCACCCGACCCCAGGCCCTCCCCCTGCCAGTCCTCGTCGGAGCGACGGGCGTAGGCCTTCATGTCGCCGCCGGCGGTGAAGATCCGCTCACCGGCCGCGGTCAGGACCACCGCACGCACCTCGCGGTCGGACTCCAACTCGCGGAAGATCCCGAGCAGGCCCTGGTAGGCCTCGGCGTCCATCGCGTTCATGGCATCCGGTCGGTTCAGGGTGATGGTCGCGACGTGACCGTCCCTGGTGAGGAGGGGCTTCGAGGACGTCAACTCAACTCCTTCGTTGGATATTCGACACGAGCGTAATTGCGATCTGACTCACTTGTCAACGAATTCGACACATGAGTCAGTGCCCTATGGCCGACCGGGCGAGGACCTCCCGCTGGACCGGATCTGCTCCGCCGTAGATGGACGCCGCCCGGGCTTGCCAGTACTCGACGGGCCACTCCTGCCAGGCCGGCGGGACCCGGGGCAGGAACGGCTCCAGGTCCGCCGATTCGGCGGCGTCCCCAAGGGCCGCCAAGCCGGTCTCCGCGACACGTTGGTCGAGCCGCGACCACAGCAGCTTCGACACCGAGGCCAGCGGTCCGGGGTCGCCTCCGTCAGCGACGACCCCCAGCAGGACCCGGGTGAAGGCTCGGTGGACCGCCACGTCGACGTCCAGGGTCGCGAGCTCCGCTCGCGCCCGGTGGCCCGGCTCGATCCGCAGGTCGTCGAGCATCTGGCCGAGCTGAGCCAGCCGGTACTCGAACCGTGCGGGCGCCATCAGCGCCATCCGCTCGGCACGCAGCACCGTGGTGATGACCTGCCAACCCCTGCCGGGTCGACCGAGGACGTGGTCCAGGGGGAGTCGAACGTCGTCGAAGGCGACCTCGCAGAAACCCGGCACTCCGTTCAGCATCCGGAGCGGCGTGATGGTCACGCCTCGTGCAGCGGTGGGCACCGCCACCACCACCAGCGGGCGGTGGCCCCGGTCGTCGCGCCCCTCGGCGAGCGCCGTCAGGACGAGCAACCAGTCGGCCTGCTGGGCGAACGAGCACCACACCTTGAGACCGCGCACGACGACGCCGTCGGTGACGACCGACGACCGGGTGCGCACGTTGCGGAGGTCGCTCCCCCGCCTCCGGCTCGCTCAGCGCGAGGGACCACATCTCCTCGCACCGGCCCAACCGGGGCAGCCACTTCCGACGCTGCTCCTCGGTGCCGTGTGCGAGGAGCGCCGGAGCGACGAGGTCGACACCGACGAGGTTCACCGGCTCCGGACCTCCGGCCCTCGCATACTCCTCGTCCGCGATCGCCTTCTCGACGACGCCCAGCCCCCGCACCGCCGTAGCGGGTCGGCCACGTCGTCCCGGCGAGACCGTTCTCGAAGAGCGAGCGGGCCCACCGGCGGTGGTCGCGGAGGCCTTGGTCGGAGTACCTGTCGCCGATCGGGCGACCGCCGTCATGGTCGCGGAGGAACCGGCGCACGCGCGCGCGGAAACCGGCCGGGTCGCCTGCACCGGTCCCGTCCTCGTCGCGGCGCCCGGGCCGCACGTCGCTCACCAACCGCGGTACGACGGCTTGGTCTTCTCGGCGAATGCCTTGAGGCCGGCCAGCGCGTCGTGCCCGTAGCGCTGGGCGAAGTGCATCACCCAGCTGAACCGGAGGGCCTCCCGGCGAGGCATCTCGAGGCTCCGCTGGACCAGCTCCTTCTCCATCTTCACGACGAGGGGCGAGTTCTCGCACAGGCGAGCGGCCAGCGCGGCTGCCCGGTCCTGGACCTCCTCCAGCGGAACGACCTCGTTGACCAACCCGATCCGGTGCGCCTCGGCAGCATCGACCGTCTCGCCGGTGAGGCAGAGGTACATCGCGTGGGCGAGGGGGGATGTGACGGGCGATGCCGGAGAGACCGCCTCCTCCACCAAGGCCGTGCTTCACCTCAGAGAACCCGAAGGTGGCGTCGTCGCTGGCCACCCGGATGTCGGTCAGTGCAAGCAGGTAGACGAGCGCTCCACCGAGGCAGAGTCCGTTGACCGCTCCGATGATCGGCTTGTAGAGCTCGAGGGTGAAGATGTCCTCGGCCGCCTGCGAGGTGCGGTGCGGCTGGTCGGACCGGGGATACCAGAAATGCTCCGAGGCCAGCTCGGGGTCGAACGTGTCGTTGACCTGCTGCATCGCCTTCAGGTCGCCACCCACGCTGAAGGCACGGCTCCCGGCGCCGGTCATCACGCCGACCCAGAGGTCCTTGTCGTCACGGAACTCGCACAGATGCTCGTAGAGCTCCCGGTACATCTCGGGGGTGCCGGCGTTGAGCTCGTTGGACCCGTCCCAGACGAACCACGCCACGTGGCCGTCGCGCTCCAGGCGCACCCGGCCGGGCTCGCCCTTGGCTACCTGCTTCTCGATCATCTGCTTGCTGCTCCTTCTCCGCGCTCCCGGGACCTCCGGTCGTCGCAGGTGAGCCGGCACCGGTTGCCGTTCACCACATCCGCTCCTCGTACTCCCGCGCCTGCGCGGCGATCTCGAGCGCCTTGCCACGCCGCAACCAGACCGCGAGGTCGAACGCGTCGGTGAGACCCACCGCCCCGTGGCACTGCAGCGCCACCTCCCCGGCCCTCCGGCCGGCCGCGACAGCCGCAGCGACAGCGATCACCGACCACCGCCCTGCCGCTTCGTCCTCCCGGTTCGCAGCATCGGCGGCCGCCCACACCGCCGCCCGCGCTCCTTCGACGGCCACGACCGCGTCCGCGATCGCGTGCCTCACCGACTGCAGGTCGGCCAGGGTGCCGCCGAACGCGCGACGGTTGCGGACGTGGTCGACCGTCCGGTCGACAAGCGTCCTCGCGACCCCGACCAGCAGGGCGGCCGTTCCCCCATCGCTCCCCGTCCTGAGGACGGCGATCGACCGCGGACGCGGCCACGGACACGGGATGCCCCGAACCGGGGTCGATCGCGACCCGTCGGGTCGGGTCGACACCTACTACCTCCCGCCATTCGGTTGCAGGGTGGACGAGCTCCCAGCGGCCGTCGACGCACCGCGCGACCACGTCGGCCGTGTCGGCGTAGGGGACCAGACCCGCCGGGGTCCGGACGGCCGCGAGGACGTTCCCGGTCGCTATTCCGCCGAGCCACGACGCGGCGACGGCGGGAGACGCGGCGAGGAGGACCAGAGGCGCCACGACGATCGTCTCGACCGCGGGCACGGGAGCGCAGCCCGAGCCGATCTCCTCGAGCACCAGGGCCGCGGTCAGCGCATCGCCGCCGTGGCCATCGGCGCGGTCGGGCACCATCAACGAGCCGACCCCGAGCTCGGCGAGCAGCGCCCAGGTCCGGCGCACGACGTCGGGACTTCCCGCCGCCTTCCGGACGACCTCCGGCGGGCAGCTCTTGGCCAGCGCCGTGCGCACCGTCGCCGCCAGGTCGCGTTGCTCCTGCGACACCCGCAGCGGGCTGATCTCCTCGCGCGGGGCCGACCGGCCGCGGTCCTGTGGCACGGTCATCGTCACCCGTTTCTCGCCGGCCCCGACGGTCGACACGCGATTCGAATACTCGACTTGCACGTCGAAGGCTATCATAAGCGTCGAATAATCGGCATCAATGTCAACTCGTGCGAGGAGCTGCCGTGACCGCAGACCAATCGATGACCCGGCAATCGCTTGTGCGCGCGGAGATCGTCGCCACCGCAGCCCGAGTCTTCGCCGAGAGGGGCTTTCGCAAGGCGACGCTCGGTGACATCGCGTCCTCCCTGGGCATCAGTCGCGCCTCGCTGTACCACTACGTCGACGGCAAGGAGGACCTGCTCGAGCAGGTGATCGGTGACGTCAGCGAACGTCACGCCCGGATGCTCGCCGGCCTTGCGGACCGCTCCGACCTGACCCCCACTGAGAAGCTGGTCGAGGCGACCCGTCACCTCGTGCTCGACTTCGGCGCCAACGCCAACGTGATGCGGGTCTTCCTCCGCGAGGAGGTCGAGCTGCCCCCGCACCTGCTGGCGCGTCACGTGGACTGGAAGGCCCAGTCGGACTCCGCGCTGCGGCGAATCATGACGGAGGGCGTCGAGCAGGGCGTGTTCCGACCGGTCAACACGAAGATCGCCGCCTTCGCCGTGTTCGGGATGACCAACTGGCTGCACGTCTGGTACCAACCGGATGGAGACATGTCGCTGGAGGAGATCGCCGACGCCTTCGCCGACCTGGTCGTAGCGGCGGTCTCCGTTGCCGACACGAACCGACCGCCGATGACCCTGGAGCAGACGGTGCTGGCGCTGCACAGCGCCGTCGACCAGCTCGACGAGCACGTCGCGCAGGTCCGGCGCACGCAGCGCAACAAGTCGTCGTAGGCGCGACTGCCGGCCCGAGGCTCGGTCGGGCAGTCGTCGAGGAGGTCCGGAAGCGCCTCCTCGATAGGGTGCCTTCGTGCCGGACGACCGCCTGACCCGAGCCGCGCTGATCGCGGAGGGCGGTGCTGGCGGCTCGTTGCGGGCCGATGCCCGACGGAACCGCGAGCGGGTCGTGCTCGCGGCGCTGGAGATCTTCGCCGAGGACGGCCGGATCGACAGCATGGAGCAGGTCGCGGAGCGGGCGGGGGTCGCCAAGGGCACCGTCTATCGCAGCTTCCCCAACCGGGCCGCCCTTGTCACCGCTGTCGCTGCCCACCAGTTCGCGGAGATCCAGGAGATCGCCGATACTGCCCTGGCGGGTGAGGGTGAGCCGACCGCCGCCTTCGTGCGGTTGGTGCACGAGATCTTCCAGTACAACGGCGCCAACGGGCTGTTCGTGGAGGCACTCCGCCACGACGACCTCACGGAGGAGGTCCGCACCATCCAGCATCGGATGCGGCTCTCGATCGCATTGGCGATGGACCGGTGCCGACCTGAGGGCTCGATCTCACCCGACATCACGCCCGACGACCTCTTCGTTGTGATGGCGGGTGTCTCACTGCAGTTGAACAAGGACCGCGGGACCCCCGACGAGTGGCGACGTGGCGCCGACCTCGTGCTGAGGTCACTGGGGGTCCCCCGGTCCTTCCGCGAGATCGCTCAGGACTCGCCCTCGTAGAGCAGCTCCTCCCCTTCGCCGTCCCACCGGATGACGACCCCGGGGACCTGTAGCTCTTGGTCCTCCCAGACCAGGTTGCGGCCGAGTGCCCCGTCGTGGGTCTCCTCCGAGACGACTGCCATCGCGTCCGCGATCTCGTCGCGTCCGGCGCTGTCCGCCTCTGCGATAGCGCGCGCCAGGAAGTAGGCGGCGTCGTAGGCCTCGGCCGCGTAGGGCAGTGGGTCCTCGTCGTACTTCTCGCGGTAGGCCGCGACGAACGCCTGGGTCGACTCGGCCTCCATGTCGACGTGGAAGTCCGCAGCCCACACGACGTCACTGGCGTCGTCGCCGGCCGGTGTGAGCACTCCGGACCCGGCGCTGACCGTGCTCAGGATCGGACCCTCGTACCCAGCCTGCCGCAGCTGCGACACGGCCGTCGGATTGCTGGCGGCGAAGAGGTTGACGGCGACGACGTCGGGATCGCTGTCCAGCGCCTTCTGCACCTGGCTGGTGAAGTCCTGCGTCGACTGCGGCGATCCCAGGGAGGCAGTGACCTCCATGCCGGTCTCCTCCGCCAACGCTGGCAAGGCGTTCTCGCCGATGTCGCTGAGGGTCGGGATGTAGTTCGCGTAGAGCTGGGCGACGCTCTGCCAACCGTTCTCCTCGACGAAGTCAGCGAGCAACGGGTAGTAGTTCCGCATCAACGGGGTGGCGCGGTAGGTGTACTCACCGACGATGACACCGTCGCTGCCCGCCTGTGTGTAGACGATAGGCATCCCGTGCTGCTGCGCGAGCGGCGACTGCGCCACGGCCTCGGCACTGCTCTGCGATCCGAAGACCGCGGAGACCTCGGCGTCGCTGATCGCCTTGGTCATCTCGGTGGCCGCCGTCTGGGCCTCGCTCTTCGTGTCCCGGACGTCGAGCACCAGCTCCGTGTCGCCGAGCAGGTCGCTGTTGTTGATCTCCTCGATCGCGAGCTCGTAGCCGTCCCGGGCACTCGACCCGACGTGGGCGACGACGCCCGTGACGGGTGCGGTGAGGACGATCTTCACCTCCTCCGGCAGCCCGTCGCCGGCGGCGGGCCCACCGCCGGCAGCATCACCGCACGCCGACAGCGCCGCGACGAGCCCCCGCGAGGGCCAGGATGGGGACTCCGCGCCTGCGCGGAGGGAACCAGTCAGTCAACTTCTGCTCCGTTCTCGTCAACGACGGATATCGCTCCCTGCGGGCACAGTCCCGCAAGGGTCGTCAGCTCCTCGCGGCTCGCCGCGGGGTGCGTCGTCCCGCCAACGGGCCAGTCCGAGGTCGTCCACCTCGAACCGCGCGGGATCGATGTGCTCGCAGCTGCCGGTCCCGAGGCAGCGGTCGCGATCGACCACGGCTCGGAACGACGGCGCCTCGTTCGCCTGCCTCATGCGCCCGCCTCGTCGTGCCCCACCACCACGGGGAACGCGGCGTACCGGTGCGCGTCGGTGTCCGTCCGGACGACCGCAGGCCGGTCGGGGTCCGGTGCCACCCCGTGGGCCAGGAGCTGTTCCATCAGACGCACCAGCACCCCGACCGGTGCCTCCTCGCCGCCGACCTGGCCGTTGCCCGCACCGACGGCGATCAGACGCCCCGGACAGGTGTGGGGGTCCGGCCGCGAACGAGAGCGCGTAGAGGTGAGCCCTCGTGAGCGGGACCCGGTCCGGGTCGAACGCGTCAGCGTCGTCTCCGTAGACCGCCGGATCACGGTTGGCCGCATTGAGGTCCAGCAGGAGCTGCTCGCCCTCCGCGATCACTCTGCCGCTCGAGAGCGTGACCGTCGTGAGGGCGCCGCGGAGCAGGCCGGGCACGGGCGGGTGGAGCCGCAGCCCCTCCGCCACCGCGCGCTGGAGGAAGCTCCGGTCCCGCGCACGTTCGGCCTGCTCCGGGTGGCCCCTCAGCCACTCCACGATCTCGGCGAAGATGTGCGGGCTGGCGTGGGTCGTCGTGCTGGTTGCAGCAGCGAGGTAGAAGAGCGTCTCGCGCAGGCGCAGGTCGTCGTCCCAGTCGTCGCCGTAGGTCTTGAGCAGGACGGTGATGAGGTCGTGCGGGAGGTCGACGAGCTTATCTGAGTCGCACTGCGCCACCATCGCGCGTCGTCGAGCGAGCGACGGCGCGTAGAAGACCCCTGAGGAACTCTTCCTTGGCCGCAAGTGCTGCCGCGATCACCTCGTCGGGGTCGCGCGTCGTCCACTCGACCGACGCTGCTTCGCCGATCCGGTCGGCGACGTCACGCAGCTGACGGGTGCGCGTGTCCGACGTGACGTCGTCGAGCCCGATGACCCGGGCGCTGACCCGCAGCAGACCGCCCCTCATGACGTCGATCAGGTCCAGCCGGTCGGCCCCTCCAGCGAGGGCCTCGGCAATCGCTGGGACCACGTCGGCGAACTCGTAGTCGACGAGCGAGGCTCGCGAGAACACCTCCATCTCCGCCCGCCGCCGCTGCATGTGCTCGTCGTGGACCAGCCCGCCGATGGTGAACCCGGTGATCGCGTTGGACCGACGCGTCGTCAGCGTGTTGCGGAAGTCCGCGGAGCGCAGCACCTCCTGCGCTTCGCCGAAGGTCGAGATGCGGGTCATCTGGTCCCGCGGGGTGACGGTCATCATCGCTGGTCTCCTCCGCCGATCGCCGACGTGATCTCTGATCATGATTTCGCGTGATGCTAGTCACGAAGAGCGCGCCGAACAAGGACTTCGCAGATTAATTTGAACGGCGCCGTCAACTTAGCCCTTCGTGCAATCGCAGGATTGCAGCGTGATTCACAACATTCTGAACGGACCCGTCGACATCTGAACAGCGGTCTTCTTCAGCGTCGGCACAATGCACAGCGCCCGCAGCCGGTCCGGCTGCGGGCGCTGCACAGAGCGGGACGCGTCAGACCCAGTCGCGCAGCCAGCTGCTGCCGGCGTCTGAGTAGAGGGAGACCGGCCAGTCGGCGGGGCGCCGGTCGCCGTAGGCGCGGACCGCCTCCGCACCGTTGCCGAGCTCGGGGAGCTCCGCGATCGGCATGTAGTACATGTAGGACATCAGCCGGGCGGAGAACTTCCAGCGACCGTCCTCGCGGCGGTACTCGTCGACGTAGCGCAGCGCGACCTGCATGGCGACGCCGTTGCGGTCGACCTCGGCGTGGCTGGCGAGCAGGCCGCGCGCGACGTCGGGGTTGCCGTCGTCGAACCGCACCACGTGGCCGTGGCTGAAGTGGTTGGTCGGGCCGAGCGCCTTGAACCGGCCGAGGTAGGTCTCGACGATCTCGTCGATGCCGCTGGCGGCGAACACACCGTCGGCGGAGCGGAGGGTCGCGTCGGAGGTGAAGATCTGGCGGATCCCGGCCTCGTCACGCTCGTCCATGATGTAGCCGTAGAGGATGGCCAGCTCCTGGATCGCCTGGCGGTCCTCGGCGCGCTGCAACCGCTGCTCGAGGCTCGGGTTGAGGTCGGACATGCTCACTCCTTCGGGTTGGACGGGACCGGGTCTCCAGCGAGCTCCCGGCTGACGAGGTAGGCCAGGGTCAGGCCCCGGCCCAGGGCGATGCCGCTGTTGTACCCGGTGCCGACCGTGGTGAGGGCCGCGCAGGAGCCGACGGCGTACAGCCCACGGATGGGAGCGCCCTGCTCGTCGAGGACGTGGCCGTCGCCGTCGATGTGGACTCCGCTGCTGCCGATGCCGGTGCCGACGAACCGGAGCCGGAAGCCGTGGAACGGTGCCTGCTCGATCGGCCCGAGCACGGGGTTGGGCTCGTTCGCCGGGTCGCCGGCGAACCGCTTCACGTAGGTGACGCTGCCGCGCCCGAAGTCGGGGTCGACGCCGCGCCGCGCGTTCTCGCTGAACGACTTCGCGGTCAGCTCGAGCTGCGCGCCGTCGATGCCGAGCTCCTCGCCCAGCTCGCGCAGCGTCGAGGCCGACGTGACCAGACCCTCCGGGTAGTCACCGGCGGGCGGGGTCACGCCGAGACCGTACTTCTGGTGGTGCTGCTCGTCGAAGACCAGGAAGAACGGCAGGTGCGGGTCGTCGGGGTCCATGGTCTTCTCGACGATGTCGACCCAGTAGGAGTCGTCGCAGTACCGCTTGCCCGTCTTGTCGACGATCATCGCGTGCGGCATCGCGTAGTCAGGCCCGTAGGCATAGCCGGAGCCGATGCTGGACTTCCAGCCGGGCAGCATCGGGATGGCAGTGGCCGGCAGCTTGGCCACGGCACCACCGACTGCCCGCGCCAGCTTGATGCCGTCGCCGCGGACGCTGTCGGGCGCGACGCTGCCGAAGTCGTCCTCGTCGAGGCCGACCAGCTCGCGGACCAGCTCCGGGTCCCAGTCGTAGGTGCTCGTCGCGAGCACGACGGGTCCGGTGCGCTCGACCGGGCCGTCCGGCCCGTCGGCCCGCAGCCCGAGCACGTCGCCGGACTCGTCGGTGAACAGACCGGTCACCGGGTGGCCGGTGTGGATGGTGATCCGGTCCTCCTGCAGCACCCGCCGCAGGAAGCTGGCGACCACGCCGGTGCCGAAGGTGAGCGGGTCACCGCCGGTGGCCGCCGGCTTCTCCTCGTCACGGCTCTCCGGGAGGCCGAAGGCCTGGACACCGGCCCGCTGCTCGCCGGTCTCGTTGTCGTCGACGTAGGTCAGCCGGCGGCCCTTGACGAACATGTCGGCGTAGGTGGTGCCCACGGGGAAGTAGGGGCTCACCCGCAGCTTCTCGCGCCACTCGCCGAGCTCGCTGCCGTCGATGACCTCGTTGGTGAGGTAGCGACCCGCCTCGCGGGCACCGTCCGCCTCGTTGTGGTAGTCGGCGAGGCCGGGAATCACCGTCCACCGGATCGCGCCCTGCTGCTCCCAGTACTCCGTGGCGACGGGCGACACCTCGAGCCACCGCTTCATGGCGGCCTCGTCGAGGACCTCGGGGTGGTGGTGCGCGATCGCGCGGACGTAGCGCTCGGCGAGCTCGAGGGTGTCGCCATCGACACCCTCCCGCGGCGCGACGTGGTTGGCGCCGACCCAGACCTGGCCGCCGGAGTATGCCGCGGCGCCGCCGACCAGGTCGGCCGCCTCGAAGACCTCGGCGCGGCCGCCGTTGAGGGCGACTCCGAGAGCGGTGGCCAGGCCGGACAGGCCGGCGCCCACCACCAGGACCGGCTGGTCGCCGCTGCTCGGACCGTCCGGAGCGGTCGGATCGATCGGCCGGTTCTCGTTGGGGTTCTGGGTCATGACGAGACCTCCCTCGGTCGGTGGTCGACGGCGGCCGCTGCCGGACTCCGGTCGGGTCCGCAGCGGTGACGCCGGTCACAATAGAGCATTACCATTATCAGGGATAGCCCTCGCTGTCGCGGCCCTCGCCCGGCCCCCTCGAGCGAGGGGCGGTCGCCTTGACCGCCCGCACAACGACGCATACTGTTCTAACTATTATCAGGAATAGGAAGCGTGGAGATGACTGCTCGAGAGCTCGACCGCGTCGTCATCCGGTTTGCGGGTGACTCCGGCGACGGCATGCAGCTGACCGGTGACCGGTTCACCCAGGACACCGCGGCCTTCGGCAACGACCTGTCGACGCTGCCCAATTTCCCGGCCGAGATCCGCGCTCCCCAGGGCACGATCCCCGGCGTCAGCAGCTTCCAGGTGCACTTCGCCAACTACGACATCCTCACGCCCGGCGACCGGCCCGACGTGCTGGTGGCGATGAACCCGGCGGCGTTGAAGGCCAACGTGGGCGACCTGGCCAAGGGCGCCACGATCATCGTCGACGCCCACGACTTCACCAAGCGCAACCTCACCAAGGTGGGGTACGCCGAGAGCCCGCTCGACGACGGGAGCCTCGGCGACTTCGCGGTGCATGCTCTCGACCTGACCGGGATGACGGTCGAGGCGGTCAAGGAGTTCGGGCTCTCCCGCAAGGACGCCGCCCGCGCGAAGAACATGTTCGCGCTCGGCCTGGTCTCGTGGCTCTACGGCCGCGACGTCACCGGCACCGTCAGCTACCTGACCGAGAAGTTCGCGGGGAAACCCGCGATCCGCGACGCCAACGTGGCGGCCGTGCGGGCGGGCTGGAACTTCGGCGAGACCACCGAGACCTTCGCGGTCTCCTACGTCGTGAAGCCCGCGCAGGTGCCCGCGGGGACCTACCGCAACATCACCGGCAACCTCGCGCTGGCCTACGGCCTGATCGCGGCCGGCGTACGCTCCGGGCTGCCGGTGTTCTTGGGCTCCTACCCGATCACCCCGGCCTCCGACATCCTCCACGAGCTGAGCAAGCACAAGGCCTTCGGCGTCACCACCCTGCAGGCCGAGGACGAGATCGCCGGCATCGGCGCCGCCATCGGCGCCTCCTTCGCCGGATCCCTCGGCGTGACCACCACCTCCGGCCCCGGCATCGCCCTGAAGAGCGAGGCCATCGGCCTGGCGGTCATGACCGAGCTCCCGCTCCTGGTCATCGACGTCCAGCGCGGCGGCCCGTCCACCGGCCTGCCCACCAAGACCGAGCAGGCCGACCTCCTCCAGGCGATGTACGGCCGCAACGGCGAGGCCCCCGTGCCGATCGTCGCCCCGCAGTCACCCGGCGACTGCTTCGCCGCCGCCGTCGAGGCCGCCCGCATCGCCATCACCTACCGCACCCCCGTGATGCTGCTCTCCGACGGCTACCTCGCCAACGGCTCCGAGCCGTGGCGCATCCCCGACGTGCAGATCCTTCCCACGATCGATCCCGCCTTCGCCACCGCGGACGGCGAGGCGTTCCTTCCCTACTCCCGTGACCCCGAGACGTTGGCGCGGCCGTGGGCGGTTCCGGGCACCGCCGGGTTGGAGCACCGGATCGGTGGTCTGGAGAAGGCCGACGGGCACGGCAACATCTCCTACGACCCGGCCAACCACGACCTGATGGTCCGCACCCGGCAGGCCAAGGTCGAGCGGATCGCCGAGAGCCTGCCGCCGCTGGAGGTCGACGACCCCTCCGGCCCCCCAGGATCAGGAGCGAAGGTCCTGGTCATCGGCTGGGGCTCGACCTACGGCCCGATCGGCGCCGCCTGCCGGCGGGTGCGCCGCGCCGGCTACCACGTCGCGCAGACCCACCTGCGCCACCTCAACCCGTTCCCCAACGACCTCGGCGACATCCTCCGCCGCTACGACAGGGTGGTCTGCCCCGAGATGAACCTCGGCCAGCTCTCCAAGCTGCTCCGCGCCGAGTACCTCGTCGACGTCCGCCCGATCACCTCGGTCCGCGGTCTGCCGTTCGGCGCCGAGCAGCTCTCCGAGGACCTGATCGCCCACCTCACCGATGTGGAGGACCCCCAGTGAGCACCACCGCGCTCGGCATCCCGTCGTTCCGTTCCGGCACCGAGTCGGTGCCGGCCGCCGAGGGCCCGCAGACCGCCAAGGAGTTCGCCTCCGACCAGGAGGTCCGCTGGTGCCCCGGCTGCGGCGACTACGCCGTCCTCAAGGCCGTCCAGTCCTTCCTGCCCGACCTCGGCCTGCGCCGGGAGAACATCGTCTTCGTCTCCGGGATCGGCTGCAGCTCGCGCTTCCCCTACTACCTCGACACCTACGGGATGCACTCCATCCACGGCCGCGCACCCTCCATCGCCACCGGCATCGCCACCGCCCGCGAGGACCTCTCGGTCTGGGTCGTCACCGGCGACGGCGACGCGCTCTCCATCGGCGGCAACCACCTCATCCACGCCCTGCGCCGCAACGTCAACATGACGATCCTGCTGTTCAACAACCGCATCTACGGCCTCACCAAGGGCCAGTACTCCCCCACCAGCGAGATCGGCAAGATCACCAAGTCCACCCCCGTCGGGTCCCTGGACCACCCCTTCAACCCGGTCTCCCTGGCCCTGGGCGCCGAAGCCTCCTTCGTCGCCCGCACCATCGACAGCGACCGCAAGCACCTCACCTCCGTGCTCGCCGCCGCCGCCGCCCACCGCGGCACCTCCCTGGTCGAGATCTACCAGAACTGCCCGATCTTCAACGACGGCGCCTTCGACGCCATCAAGGACCCCGACACCAAGGACCACGCCATCATCCCCCTCGAGCACGGCAAGCCGATCACCTTCGGCACCCGCGGGGCCGACGGCCACGGCGACAAGGGCCTGACCCGCGGCCCCGCCAGCGGCATCGAGGTCGTCGACGTCGCCCAGACCGGGCTCGAGGCGCTCCTGGTCCACGACGCCCACCACCCCGACCCCTCCACCGCGTTCGCGATCAGCCGGCTCACCGACAGCGGCTACCTCAACCGCTCCCCCCATCGGCATCTTCCGCCAGGTCGAGCGGCCCACCTACGACGACCTCGCCCGCCAACAGGTCACCGACGCCCGCGCCACCGCCGAGGGCAGCGACACCGACCGGCTCACCCAGCTCATCAACGCCGGCGACACCTGGACCGTCGTCTGAGCACCTCCACCCGACCAGCGAGGACTCCTCTCCATGACCTATGTGATCGCGCAGCCCTGCGTCGACGTCAAGGACAAGGCCTGCGTCGACGAGTGCCCCTGTCGACTGCATCTACGAGGGCAAGCGGATGCTGTACATCCACCCCGACGAGTGCGTCGACTGCGGCGCCTGTGAGCCGGTCTGTCCTGAGGAGGCGATCTTCTACGAGGACGACGTCCCGGATGAGCTGAGCGTCTACCACCAGGCCAACGTCGAGTTCTTCGACGACCTCGGCTCGCCCGGCGGCGCCGCGAAGATGGGCGAGATCGACAAGGACCATCCGCTCGTCGCCGCGCTGCCGCCCCAGTCCTCAACCGCCTGACCACCGACCGAGAGGAAGCCATGACCACGACACCCGTGCAGGACCCCGACGACGTGCTGTCGGCTCGGACGATCGGGATCCTCGGTGGAACCGGACCGCAGGGCCGCGGCCTGGCCACCCGGTTCGCGGCGAGCGGCCTGAAGGTGATCCTCGGCTCCCGTGACCGCGACCGTGCAGCGGAGGCCGCTGCCGGCATCACCGGCGTGGACGGCGACACCAACGAGCAGGTCGCCCGGCGCGCCGACGTCGTGCTGGTCACCGTCCCCTGGGACGGCCACCGCGACCAGCTCGCCGGGCTCGCGGAGGCGCTGGACGGCAAGGTCGTCGTCGACTGCGTCAACCCCCTGGGCTTCGACAAGCAGGGGCCCTTTCCGGCTCGACGTCCCCGAGGGAAGCGCGGCCGAGCAGGCGCGAGCGGTGCTGCCCGGGTCGACGGTGGTGGCCGCGTTCCACCACCTGTCCGCGGTCACGCTGCTCGACCCGGAGGTCGCGTCGATCGACGCCGACGTGCTGGTGCTCGGCGACGACCGGAAGGCGACCGACCTGGTGCAGGCGCTCGCGGGCCGGATCCCCGGCTGCCGTGGTGTGTACGCCGGCCGCCTGCGGAACGCCGGCCAGGTCGAGGCGCTGACCGCTAACCTGATCGCGATGAACAAGCGCTACAAGGCCCACGCCTCGGTGCGGATCACCGACGTCTGAGGGGTCGGCCACGGAACCGAGCGGGCCAGGAGCACCACCGACGGGAGTCCCCGACGTCGAGGCTTCGCGCGCCCCGGCCGCCTCCGACCGGTGGCGGCTCGCCGCCCTTGCGTCGATCACGACCGTCACCGCCGTCGTCAGCAGTCTCGGCGCGCCGCTGGTGCCGCAGATCGCGGAGACCCACGGGGTGCCGATCAGCACCGCCCAGTGGGCGCTGACCGTGACGTTGATCGCGGGCGCGGTGGCGACGCCTGTGCTCGGCAGGTGGGGCAGCGGTCGGCTCCGGCGGCCGGTCGTGCTGGGTGGCTTGGCGACGGTCTTCGTCGGCTCGGTGCTGTCGGCCCTGCCGATCGGGCTGGGCCCACTGGTCGCGGGCCGTGCGCTCCAGGGCGTCGGGCTGGCCCTCTTCCCGCTGGCGATCGCGGTGGCGAGGGATCTGTGGACCGGCCCGGTGCTCGTGTCCCGGCTCGCCCTGCTCTCGGTGACCACGGTCGCGGGCGCCGGGCTCGGCTACCCGGTGACCGCGGTGGTCGCGTCCGGCTTCGGCGTCGCCGGCGCCTACTGGTTCGGAGCCCTCCTCATCGGTCTCACGTTCGCGCTCGCGTTCCGGCACCTGCCCCGCAGCACGACCGGCGAGCGCCCGCAGCGGGTGGACCTCGCCGGCGCCGCGCTTCTGTCGGCCGGCACGGTCGCGCTGCTGCTCGCGATCAGCCAGGGCGACCGGGCCGGTTGGACGTCGTGGCCGATTCTCGGCTCGGCCGCCGCTGGAGTGGCGCTGCTCGTCGCGTGGGTGGCTTGGACTGCCGGACCGGCGCGCCGCCGGGGGCATCCGCTCGTAGACCTCCGCCTCGCCGCGCGCCGCGGCGTGGTCGGTCCCAACGCGGTGACCTTCGGGATCGGCCTCGGCATGTACGGGCTGCTTGCGCTGGTCGTCATCCTCGTCCAGGGCGACCCTCACAGCGACATCGGCCTGGGCCACGACGTGGCCGTGGTCGGCCTCGTCCTCGTGCCCTACGCGCTCCTCAGTGTCAGTGGCAACCGCCTCGCCCGCGTGGTGGCCGCGCGGTGGGGGCCCCACCTGCTGCTGCCGACCGGTTGCGCGGTGTTCGCCTCCGCGATGCTGCTGCTCGCCTTCGTGCACCACCACCTGTGGCAGGCGCTGTTGGTGATGGCTCTCGGCGGCCTCGGCAGCGGGTTCACGTTCTCCTCGCTGCCGATGCTGATCGTGCCGCACGTGCCGCGCGCCGAGACCGGCAGCGCGCTCGCCTTCAATCAGCTGCTGCGCTACCTGGGGTTCTCGGTCGGCTCCGCGGCCAGCGTCACGCTCCTGGACGCCTACGGCGGCGACGACGCGGCGTTCCGGGCCACCGCACTCACGCTCGCGTCGGTCTGCCTCGCGGCGGGCTGCGGCGTGCTGCGGCGCAAGCGCTCCTGACGGGAAGCTCAGCCCGCGAGCGCCAGCCGCTCCCCCGACACGCTGTCGAAGACGTGCACGGCCCGCGGGTCGGCGACCAGCCGGACCTCCTGGCCGGGGTGCAGCTGCTGGCGGCCCTCGAGGCGGGCGACGACCTGGGGCACGACCTCGCCGGGGCGCTCGGTCGCGTCGACGCCGGCGGGGGTGGCGTAGAGGAAGGCGTCGGCGCCGAGCTCCTCGACGACGGCGACCCGCACGGCGTACCCGGACTCGTGCGGGGCGGCGACGCGCCACGACTCCGGGCGGATGCCGAGGGTGACGGCGCCCGACGACGCGGCGGCGGCGGAGCGGTCGATCGGCAGCTCGAAGCCGTCGACGACGGCCGCGCCGTCGCCGGCAGTCGCGCCGGAGAGCAGGTTCATCGCCGGGGAGCCGATGAAGCCGGCGACGAACAGGTTGGCCGGCCGGTCGTAGAGCGCCAGCGGGGTGTCGACCTGCTGGAGGACGCCGCCCTTCATCACCGCCACGCGGTCGCCCATCGTCATCGCCTCCACCTGGTCGTGGGTGACGTAGACGGTCGTGACGCCCAGGCGCCGCTGCAGGGCGGCGATCTGGGTGCGGGTGGACACGCGCAGCTTGGCGTCGAGGTTCGACAGCGGCTCGTCCATGCAGAAGACCTGCGGCTTGCGCACGATGGCCCGCCCCATCGCGACCCGCTGCCGCTGGCCGCCGGACAGCGCCTTCGGCTTGCGGTCGAGCACCTCCTCGAGGTCGAGCAGCTTCGCGGCCTCGGCGACCCGCGCCCCGCCTCTCCGCCTTCCCGATCCCCGCGATCTTCAGGGCGAACGCCATGTTCTCCGCCACCGTGAGGTGCGGGTAGAGCGCATAGTTCTGAAACACCATCGCGATGTCGCGGTCCTTCGGCGGCACCCGGCTCACGTCGTCCTCACCGATGAACACCGCCCCGGAGGAGACGTCCTCCAAGCCGGCGAGCATCCGCAGCGACGTCGACTTCCCGCACCCCGAGGGGCCGACGAGCACCATGAACTCGCCGTCCTCGATCGTCAGGTTGAGGTCGGACACCGCGGGCCGGTCGGCCCCCGGGTAGACGTGCTCGGCGTGCTCGAACCGCACCTGCGCCATCGATTCTTCCTTCCTTCCGCACCGACCCGGCGGTCGGTCAGGGCTGTCGCCGCGCACACCGTACGACGGCCGTGCCGCCGCGTCTAGTGGAAGCGCTCTCATTCCTGACGCCGCAGCGTGCGCAGCGACATCCCCGCTGCAGAGCGGCCCTGTTGACAGTGCATGTGACGCGTGTCATCGTGACGTCCCGTCAAGAGTGGAAGCGCTCTCACACCCTTCCACCCACCGGATCACCCGATCCGCGACCTCAACGGCAGCACAACGGGCAGGAGCTTTCACCGTGCGCATCACCACCAACCGGCCGGCCTCCCGGCCGCACCTCCACCGTGGGCGGCTCGCCCTCGGTGCCGTCACCGCTCTCGTCCTCGGGCTCACCGCGGCCTGCGGCGACGACAGCGACCCGACCGCGTCCGCCGAGCAGAAGGCGCTGGGCGAGGGCGAGACCCTCACGATCACGACGTTCGGCGAGTTCGGCTACGACGAGCTCATCGAGGAGTGGAACGCCGAGAACCCCGACATCCAGGTCGAGCAGACCAAGGTCTCGCTCTGGGACGACTGGAAGAACGAGCTCAACACGCTCCTGCAGGCCAACGAGGGCCTCCCGGACGTCGTGGCGATCGAGGGCGACTTCATCCCGGCCCTGGTGGCCGCGCCCGACCGCTGGGTCGACCTCTCCTCCCCCGACGTCGAGGGCCGCTGGCTGGACTTCAAGGAGGACGCCGCCACCACGCCCGACGGCCAGCTCGTCGGCTACGCGACCGACGCCGGCCCGGAGGCGATCTGCTACCGCGCCGACCTCTTCGAGAAGGCGGGGCTGCCGACCGACCGCGAGGAGGTCGCCGAGCGGATGACCACGTGGGAGGACTACTACGCCCTCGGCGAGGAGTTCGTCGCCAACAGCGACGCGCAGTGGTACGACGCCTCCGGCTCGATCGCGCAGGCGATGCTCAACCAGGTCGAGTTCCCGTTCGAGGAGGCCGACAACACCGTCAACGTCGAGAACGACGAGCTCCGCGCCGTCTACGACACGGTCACCGGCAACGCCGAGAAGCTCTCCACCGGCGTCGCGCAGTGGAGCGACGACTGGACCGCCGGCTTCACCAACGACGGCTTCGCCACCGTCCCCTGCCCCGGCTGGATGCGCAGCAACATCCGCGACAACACCGGCGACCCCGCGCCGAAGGGCGTCGTGTGGGACATCGCCGACGTGTTCCCCGGTGGCGGCGGCAACTGGGGCGGCTCCTACCTCGCCGTGCCGAAGTCCTCGCCGCACCAGGAGGAGGCCAAGGAGCTCGCCGCGTGGCTGACCGCTCCGGAGCAGCAGATCCGGATCTTCGAGCAGTACGGCAACTTCCCGTCGCAGGCCCAGGCGCTGGAGGACTCGGCGCTCCTCGAGGCGTCCGACCCGTACTTCAACGACGCGCCGGTCGGCGAGATCTTCTCCAACCGGGCCAACGCGATCACGGTGCAGCCCTACCACGGCCCGCTCTACTCCGACATCCTCGGCAAGTTCCAGGAGGCGATCACCCGCGTCGACCAGGGCGGTGACCCGGACAAGTCGTGGGAGACCTTCGTGAACGAGGTCGAAGCGCTCCAGTGAGCACCCAGCTCGAGTCGCCCGCCGAGGCCGCGCCTGCCGCGGCCCCGGCGGGCGGCCCCCGCCTCGTCCGCCGGCAGCGGCTGTCCCGCTGGGACCTCAAGCTGTCGCCGTACCTCTACATCTCGCCGTTCTTCGTCCTGTTCGGCCTGGTCGGCCTGTTCCCGCTCCTCTACACCGGCTACCTGTCGGTGCACGACTGGGAGCGGCTCTACTACCAGCGCGGCGAGTTCGTCGGCCTGGAGAACTACCGGTTCGTCCTCACCGACCCGGTGTTCATCAAGTCGCTGGTCAACACCTTCAGCATCTTCGTGATGTCGTCGGTGCCGCAGGTGGTCGCCGCGGTGTGCATCGCCGCGCTGCTCGACACCCACCTGCGCGGGCGGACGTTCTGGCGGATGAGCGTGCTGCTGCCGTTCGTGGTCGCCCCGACCGCGGCGGTGCTGATCTTCGGCAGCCTCTTCGCCGACAAGTACGGCGTGATCAACGCGATGCTCGACGGTGTCGGGCTGGAGCCGATCCGCTGGCACGTCGACCGCTGGTGGAGCCACTTCGCGATCGCCGGCATGGTCAACTGGCGCTGGACCGGCTACAACGCGCTGATCTTCCTCGCCGCGATGCAGGCGGTGCCGCGCGACCTCTACGAGTCCGCCGCCCTCGACGGCGCCGGCCGGGTGCGGCAGTTCCTGTCGGTCACGCTGCCGATGATCCGGCCGACGATGATCTTCGTCATCGTCACCAGCACCATCGGCGGGCTGCAGATCTTCACCGAGCCGCGGCTGTTCGACGACACCCCGCAGCGCGAGGGCGGACCCGACCACCAGTACATGACCTCGACGCTCTACATCTACGTGAAGGGCATCGAGGACCAGTTCTACGGCCGCGCGTCGGCCGCCGCGTGGGTGCTGTTCCTGATCATCGTCGGGATCGCGCTGCTCAACTTCGCGATCACCCGCTACTTCACCCGGAGGTCCTCATGAACCGCCGGCCCGGGTTCGTGGTCTACGGCCTGCTCTCGGCCTTCGTGATCGGCAGCGCGCTGCCGCTCTACTGGTCGTTCGTCATCGGGTCGCACACGAAGGGCGACGCGAACTCGTTCCCGCCGCCGATCCTCCCCGGCGGGCACTTCCTGGAGAACGCCCAGCGGGTGCTCGACACCACCGAGTTCTGGACGGCGATGTTCAACAGCCTGCTCGTCTCGACGGCGTGCGGCCTGTCGGTGGTGCTGTTCTCCACCCTCGCCGGCTACTCGTTCGCCAAGCTCAGGTTCCGCGGCAGCAACGTGCTGATGGGCTTCGTGGTGATGACGATGGCGGTGCCGACCCAGCTCGCGATCGTCCCGCTGTTCATCCTGATGCGCGACTACGGCCTGCTCGACACCCTGGTGGCGGTCGCGCTGCCGACCCTGGTCACCGCGTTCGGCGTGTTCTTCATGCGCCAGTACCTCGTCGACGCCGTGCCCGACGAGCTGATCGAGGCCGCCCGGATGGACGGCTGCACGATGATCCGCACGTTCTGGACGGTCGCCGTACCCGCCGCCCGCCCGGCGATGGCGATCCTGTTCCTCTTCACGTTCATGACGGTCTGGACCGACTACATGTGGCCGTTGGTCGCCCTGCAGAAGACCGAGACCCTCCAGATCGCGCTCGACCGGCTGGCCCTCACCGGCCAGGGCCAGACGACGGACTACGCCCTCGTCCTCGCCGGTGCGGGGATGGCCACGGTCCCCCTCCTGATCCTGTTCGTCCTGTCGGGCCGCCAGCTGGTGACCGGCATCATGCAAGGAGCCGTCAAGGGATGACGACCACCCGACCGACCACGACCACCAGCTCCCCGGACCCGGCGACCGCCGTCGCGCGCGAGCGTCGGTTCCCCCCGGGCTTCCTCTGGGGGTCGGCGACGGCGGCGTACCAGATCGAGGGCGCCGCCGCCGAGGACGGCCGCAGCCCCTCGATCTGGGACACCTTCGCCTGGGTCCCCGGCGCCGTGATCGACGGCGACACCGGTGACGTGGCCTGCGACCACTACCACCGGATGCCCGACGACGTCGCGCTGATGTCGACGCTCAACCTCAACGCCTACCGGTTCTCCACGGCGTGGCCGCGGGTGCGGCCGGACGGCGGCGCACCCGACGAGCGCGGCATCGGGTTCTACTCGCGGCTGGTCGACGAGCTGCTGGGGCGCGACATCACGCCCTGGGTGACGCTCTACCACTGGGACCTGCCGCAGGCCCTCGAGGACGCCGGCGGGTGGACCAACCGCGACACGGCCTACCGGTTCGCCGAGTACGCCCTCTCCCTCTACGACGCCCTCGGCGACCGGGTGCCGTTCTGGACGACGATGAACGAGCCGTGGTGCTCGGCGTTCCTCGGCTACACCGGCGGCCAGCACGCGCCCGGCCGCCAGGAGGGCGTCGCCGGCGTCGTGGCGGCGCACCACCTGATGCTCGGTCACGGCCTCGTCGTCGACGAGCTCCGCCGCCGCGGCAGCACCGCGCAGCTCGGCATCACGCTCAACCTGACGGTGGCCGACCCGTTCGACCCGGCCGAGCCGGCCGACGTCGCCGCGGCGCACCGGGTGGACCACCTGTGGAACCGGATCTTCCTCGACCCGGTCCTGCGCGGCTCCTACGCGCAGGACCTCCACTCGATCACGGACGGCATGACCTGGCAGGGGAAGGCGTGGGAGGAGTTCGTCGACGACGGCGACCTCGCCCTCATCAGCACCCCGCTCGACGTGCTGGGCGTGAACTACTACCACGGCGACGGCGCCTCGGGGCGGCCCGCACCCGCAGGAGGACCTGCTGGGCTCGCGGATCCAGCACCCCGCCCGGCCGGTGCGGTCGCCGTACCCCGGCGGCGACGACATCACCTTCCCCCGCCGGGGCTACCCGGTGACCGGCCTCGACTGGGAGGTGCAGCCCGACGGGCTCACCCGGCTGCTGGTCCGCCTCCACGAGGAGTACGCCGCCCCGCCGATGTACATCACCGAGAACGGCGCGGCCTACGACGACGTGGTGGCGCCCGACGGCTCGGTCGACGACCCGGAGCGGTGGGCGTTCGTCCACGCCCACCTGGCCGCCGTGCACGACGCGATGGCCGCCGGTGTCGACGTACGCGGCTACTTCGCGTGGTCGCTGCTCGACAACTTCGAGTGGGCCTACGGCTACGGGCAGCGGTTCGGGCTGGTGCACGTCGACTACGCCACGCAGCGGCGGACGCCGAAGACCAGCGCGCTGCGGTACGCCGAGGTCGCGGCGACCTCGGTGCTCCCCGCGTCGCCGGGAGCCGTGGGGGACGGCCGGTAGCGTGCCGCGCGTGAGCCAACCGAGCGACCCCGGGACCGGGCCGGGGCAGGCGCCGACCCTCGACGAGGTCGCGCGCCTGGCCGGGGTGTCCCCGGGCGACCGCCTCCCGCGCGATCAACGGCGGGCAGCGGGTCTCCCCCGCTGCCCGGGCGGCGGTCGAGTCGGCGGTGCAGACGCTCGGCTACACGCCGAACCCGGCCGCGCGCAGCCTGGTGACGCGGCGTACGGACTCCGTCGGGCTGGTCGTGCCGGAGCCCGACGAACGGGTCTTCACCGACCCGTTCTTCGTGCACACGCTGCGGTCGGTCAACCGGGTGCTCGCGGCGCGCGACCTGCAGCTGGTGCTGCTGCTCGCGCGGCCCGGCGAGGAGGAGCGGCGGATGCTGCGCTACCTGCGCCGCCGCCACATCGACGGCGCGATCGTCGTGTCGCACCACTCCGCCGACCGCCTCGCCGAGCACCTCGCGTCGCTGGCCTTGCCGTCGGCCTTCGTCGGCCGTCCGTTCACCGGCGCCGACAAGGTCGCGTACGTCGACACCGACAACGCCGCCGGCGCCCGGCTCGCCACCGACCGGCTGATCGCCCGCGGGTGCCAGCGGATCGGCACCATCGCCGGGCCGGTCGACATGGCCGCCGGCATCGACCGGCTCGAGGGCTGGCGCGCGGCGATGCGGGCGGCCGGCCTCTCCGACGACGCGGTCGCCCACGGCGACTTCACCGAGCAGGGCGGAGCCGACGCGGCCGCCGAGCTCGTCGACCTCCACCCCGGCCTCGACGGCCTGTTCGTCGCCTCCGACCTGATGGCCACCGGCGCCCTCCGCGCCCTCGCCGCCGCCGGCAAGCAGGTGCCCGCCGACGTCGCCGTCATCGGCTACGACGACCTCGGCGTCGCCGAGCGCACCACCCCCCAGCTCACCACCATCCGCCAGCCCCCTCGGCCAGATGGCCGAGCAGGCCACCCGCCTGCTCCTCGAGCAGCTCGACGGCGAACGCCCCGCCCAGCCGGTGCGGGTGATCTTCCCGCCGACGCTGGTGGAGCGGGAGAGCGGGTAGGGGGTCGCGGTGGGGGGTCGGGGTTGCGGGGGTTTGGGGGGCCGCGGGACGTGAGGTTTCCCCGGCCGACCGGGGAAACCTCAACATGTCGGGCAAAGCAATGCCGGACAAGTGGAGGTTTCGCCCGTCACGTCGCCCGCTGCGTCATGCGCGACGGGCGAGCATGAGGTTGCGGATCCGCTGCGCGACGACGCCCGGCCGTTCGAGGTCGGCCCAGGTGATCCGGATGCAGCGCCACCCGGTCAGCTGGCAGATCAGGTCCTCCCGCCGCTTCTCGCGGAGGACCGCGTCCTCGATGCTCTCACCCGGCCGCCGGTGCTTGAGGTACTTCTCCCGGCCGTCGAACTCCAGGAACACCCCGTGCTCCGGCCACGCCATGTCGACCCGGCCGATCATCGTCCCGTTCTCGTCGAAGACCTCCACCTGCAGCTCCGGCTTGGGCAGCCCCTCGCGGAAGCAGAGCTGGCGGGCGAGGGTCTCCCCGACCGACTCCGAGAGCGGGTTGGCGAGCCGGAGCACGAGGTCGGTCTGGAGGGTCGCGGGCCAGCGCACCATGCGCTCGTAGCGGTCCGCGCAGCTGCTCGAAGGTCGTGGCGCCGCGGTTGAGGAAGTGGTCGGCGACGCAGACGCCCGCATCGACGCCCGCGACCGTGGTCACCTCGAGGACCGCCCGGGTCGGCGACATCACCTTGTGGACGCCGATCTCCACGACGTCGCCGTCGACGATCTCCCCACGGTGCTGCTGCACGCCGGCCTCCTTGCGCCCGGTGCGCTGGTCGACACGGGTCAGGTGCGCGTTGCCGAGGTCGAGCCCCCACAGCGGTCCCCGGTGCATCGCCACCGCCGAGGTGTGCGACGAGACGACCTCCGTGTTGGCCTGCCGCATCGCGGCACGCACCCGCAACCGGTAGCGCTCGGCCTTGTCGGCCCGCGCCCAGATCTCGCCGAAGGTGTAGGCACCATGGCGGACCCTCACCCAGTGACCGCTCCGCACCAGCTTGGCGATCGTCTGGTCGTGGTAGCCGAGCGCGAGGGCCTCGCGCCGCAAGAAGACGCCGTACGTCGTGCAGAGCGCCAACAGTCTGGGATCCATGCCCACGACGGTCCCGCCGCCCGCACCGCGCCGTAAAGACGGTTCAGGCGATCTGTGGATAACCCCGCGTGAAGTCGTCGGAGCCGCAGATCGACATGACGGGCAATCTCTCCACTTGTCGGGCAAAACTTTGCCCGACATGTTGAGGTTTCCCCGGTCGACCGGGGAAACCTCACGTCCCCGAACCCCCGAAATCCCCAGCCCAACCACCCCCCGCCCCACCCCGACCACCCCGACCCCCTACCCTCCGCCGGGTGAGCGAGCAGGAGATCACCATCCACCGCGACCGGCTGGGTGCGGGCGTCGTCGAGGTCACGTTCAACCGGCCGCACCGGCGCAACGCGTTCACCCGGGCGATGTACGGCGAGCTGCGGGCGTTGTGCGAGGAGCTGCGCGAGGACCGGTCGGTCGGGGTCCTGGTGCTGCGCGGCGCGGGTGGGAAGGCGTTCGCGGCGGGCAACGAGATCTCCGACTTCCTCGACACCGACGCGGTCGCCTACGAGAACTGGATCCGCGAGCTGCTCGAGATGCTGTTCGCGCTCCCCCAGGTCACGATCGCGGCGGTCGACGGTGTCTGCGTCGGCGGCGGGCTCGCGGTGGCCACGCACTGCGACCTCCGGGTCGCGACGGCGGCGAGCCGGTTCGGCTACCCGATCGCCCGCACGCTCGGCAACGCGCTCTCCGCGTCGATCGTCTACCGCTGTGCGGCGACGTTCGGCGAGTCGCTGACCCGCGAGATGCTGCTGGCCTCGCGCCTGGTCACCGCCGACCGGGCGTACGCCGTCGGCGCGGTCGCCGCGTGCGTCGACGACGCCGCGGCGCTCGATGCGGAGGTGGCGGCGCTCGCCGACGGCATCGGCCACGCCTCGCGGGTGACGCTGCGGGTCACGAAGGACCAGCTGCACCGCCGCGCGCTCGCCACGGAGGCGGCGCCGGCCGACGAGGAGGCGATGCTCACCGAGGTCTACAACGGCCCCGACTTCCGGGAGGGCGTGCGGGCGTTCCTCGCCAAGGAGAAGCCCGCCTTCGGCCGCGACTGACGCCCTTCACCCCCGCCGCGCCAACCCCCGCACCACCTCGCCCCGCCGGTCGCTGACGACGACCGCGGCGACGGCGCCGCCGAGGGCGCCGAAGAGGTGCCCCTGCCAGGAGATGCCGGGTTGGCCGGGGAGCACGCCGAGCAGCACGCCGCCGTAGACGACGAGCACGACGACGCCGAGGACGACCTCCCACAGCCGGCGGTTCACGATGCCGCGGATGGCGAGGTAGACGATCCACCCGAACACCAGCCCCGACGCGCCGATGTGCACCGAGTTCCCGCCTGCCACCAGCCAGGTCCCGATGCCGGCGACCAGCCAGATCACGGCGGTCGCGGCGAGCCCGCGGGCGATGCCGGACACCAGGGTGAGGAAGCCGAGCACCAGCACCGGCCCGGTGTTGGCGGAGAGGTGGTCCCACCCACCGTGCAGGAGCGGTGCGAGGAGGATGCCGAGCAGCCCCCTCGTCGGACCGCGGGCGGACGCCGTAGGAGTCGAGGCGGTTGTCGACGGCGACGTCGACGACCTCGATCACCCACAGCAGGGCGGTGAACCCCAGCACGACGCCGCCGGCCAGCTGCCACGCCGGCACGTCCCGGCCTCGAAGCTCCACGTCCTCAGTGTGCCGACCGGGTCAACCGGCCGACCAGCGGACGACCCAGTACTGCACGCCGTGGGGCGCCGCGTCGTAGGCCGCCTCCGCGACCTCCCCCGCCCCGCAGCAGGCCGCCGAGCTCGCGCAGCGCCGCGACGTCGGCCCACAGCTCGGCGGCCAGCCGCTCGTCGAGGGCCGCCAGGGCGGCCGGGTCGGGCGCGAGCAGCGCGGCCCCCACCGCGGCGTCGAAGGCCTCGGCGCGCTCGTCGAGGTGGCCCGGCGCCTTCTCGGTGCGCTTGGCGCTGCCGTTGCCGACGACGAGCACCCCGGTCTCCGCGTCGTCCACCACGGTCGCGCCCGCCTCGGCGACGAGGTGGGCGGCCACCCGCCCCCCGAGCGGCCCCGCGGCCACCACCCCGCACCCGCGGCCCGAGACCGGCCACGACCTGCCGGCACGCGGCCCGCAGGTCCGCGACCGGGTCGTCGAGCGAGGCGTGCTCGGGCAGCAGCGCCGGTACGCCGGGCACAAGCGCGATCACTGCAGCCCCCGGATCGCGCGGCGCGGGGGCCGTCGGCCGGCGATCGACCAGGTCATGTCGACGACCTGCCGGGTCTCGGCGACCTGGTGCACCCGGTAGATCCGGGCGCCGGCGAGGGCGCAGACGGCGGTGGCGGCCAGCGTGCCGAGCAGCCGCTCGCCGACGGGCAGGTCGAGGGTCTCGCCGACGAAGTCCTTGTTGGACAGCGACACCAGCACCGGCCAGCCGGTGGCGACCATCTCGTCGAGTCGGCGGGTGATCTCGAGGGAGTGGAAGGTGTTCTTGCCGAAGTCGTGGGCGGGGTCGATCACCACCGCCTCCGGCGCGACGCCGGCGGCCACGGCGCGCTCGGCGTAGGCGACGGTGTCGGCGATCGCCGCGGCGACCACGTCGTCGTACTCCACCCGGAACGGCCGGGTCCGTGGCGGCGCACCGCCGGTGTGGGTGCAGATGATCGCGGCGCCGTGCTCGGCCGCCACGTCGACCAGCTCGGGGTCCGCGCCGCCCCAGGCGTCGTTGAGCACGTCGGCGCCGGCCTCGCACACCGCGGCGCCCACCTCGGCGCGCCAGGTGTCGACCGAGATCACCAGGGAGGGGTACGCCGACCGCACCCGCGCCACGAAGTCGACCACGCGTGCCTTCTCCTCGGCGGCGGAGATCTCCACCCCGGGGGCGGCCTTGATGCCGCCGATGTCGACGATCTCGGCCCCCTGGCCGACGACCTCCGCGACCCGGTCGAAGGCCGCCTGCTCGTCCCAGGTCGCGCCCCTGTCGAAGAACGAGTCCGGCGTGCGGTTGACGATCGCCATCATCAGCGTGGCGTCGTCGGCGAACCGGTGCCGCCCCAGGCGCAGGGTCACAGCAGCCCCTCGGCGGGGGTGCGCTCGCCGACCGGCACCCGCCGGTCGCGCGGCTCCGGCCCGGGGAGGAACTGCCGCAGCACCACCGCGGCGTCATCACCCGCCTCGCCGCCACCGAGACCGCCACGACCGGAGACGCCCGCCCGTGCGAGAACCGCGGCCGCCACCTGCACCGCCATCTCGCCGAGGTCGAGCAGCGGCTGGTGTCCGTGCGCCCGGCGGCCGAGGTCGACCTGCGCGATCGCCTCCTCGCCGTGGCGCACGACGGTGTCGACCAGCGCGGCCACCTCGACGCCGTAGCCGGTCGGCACCGGCAGCGACGCGAAGTGCGACCGCCGTACGGCCCACTCCCCCGCCAGCGGCTGCACCAGTCCGGACAGCGCGGGGAACAGCAGCGACACCAGCGGCCGGGCGACCAGCTCGGTGACCCGGCCCCCCTCCAGCGGTCCGTGCTCGCCGGGCCGCTCGTAGAAACCCTTGACCAGCCGCACCTCCGGCCAGGTCAGCAGCGGGCCGACGAGGCCGGGCACGAAGTGGGTGTCCCAGTCGGTGAGGTCGGCGTCCATGAACACGACGAGGTCGCCGCTGGTGACGAACAGCGACTTCCACATCGCCTCGCCCCTTGCCGGGGTGTGTCCCGAGGTCGGGCCGCACCTGCGCCGAGCGGTGCACGCGAGCGCCGGCCGAGGCCGCGACGTCGTAGGTCGCGTCGGTGGAGTCGCTGTCGATCACGACGATCTCGTCGACGAGCGAGACCGTCTCCACCAGCCGCTCGCGCACCCGGGTCACGACGTCGCCCACCGTGCCCGCCTCGTTGCGTGCCGGCACGACGAGGCTGACGGTGGTGCCGCGCTTGGCCGCGAGCAGCTCCTCGAGCGACCAGTCGTCCCAGTGCGCGGTGCGGATCCCGGTCAAGGGACCACCTGGGCGGGCGCGGGCATGCCAGCGACACTACCGAGCCGTCCGACGCCGCCACGCCCGGCCCGACCGGCCGTGAACCGGAGGTTGTCAGAGTCCGAACTGCCAGGAGTGGGGAAGTTCGGTTCGGAATGCCGCGTCCGATCTTCCCCACTTCGGGAGCTTCGGCCGGTTTCTCGCCATCGATGCTGGGACCGTCGCGAGGATCGCTTGCGATCCGACGATGATGACCTCCGGCTGCTCGATGATCTGACAGGCCGTCCGGATCGCGTGCTCGAGCTGGTCGCGGCGCATCAGCGGGCTTCCTCGAGCACCTCGCGTCGCTGCTCCTGGGTGAGCAGCCCGGACATGGGAGACACCTCGCGCATCTCGATCGAGTCTCGGTCGAGCCCGGTCAACACCCGGTGCAGGCCGGGCAGGTCGCCACGCTCGACCAACCCCTCGCCAGCGCTCCAGGTTGCGTTCGTGTGGTTGACCGGTCACCGTCTGGCCGAGACGGTCGAGGTTGCGCTCGATCGTCGGACGCCAGTCGTCGAGGGTCCCGGCGGTGAGCAGGGTGGAGACCCGGCGATGCAGCCGCCAGGAACGATGCTCGGAGCGGGTCAGCTCGGGAACCACCGGTCGTCGCACGACCTCGAGCCGGAATCCCATGCAAGACAGGAGCCGGTCGAGCTGGTCGTCACTGATATCGACCTTCTCGGCCAGGAAGCCGCTGATGCTCGGCTGCCGCACTCCACTCAGTCGGGACAGGCTGGACTGAGTGGTGCCCGTTTCGAGCATCACCTTACGCAGCACGTCGCTCCGACTGGTCATGCCAGGAACTATAGCAGTTTGTGCTATATACGAGAGCGATCGCGCGGACACGCGCATCCGCCGTCAACCCGTGACTAACCGCGCCGCACCTGCGCATACTCGTCGGTAGCAAGCTCTCGGGACCGGTCCGGCACGACATGGGGAAAGTCCGGGGGCGGCAGATGCGCAGAGTTCGCAGGTGGGCACGGCGGGTGAGGTGCCGGGTGAAGTACGGCCGGATCTGCCCGCACGGCGGCTACCACGGCGGCCGGCGTCGTACGCCGACCCGCCGCGCGGGCGGCGCCCACGCCCGCCGTGTCTAGACCGCCGCTACCCCGTGTAACCCATTCCATGCCTGCCTCGTTGGGAGCACGTGCCGGTGCGGCGGGCGCCGGCGAACGTCCACGAGGCGACCTCCGAGGTGATGGTGTGGCGGCAGTTGTCGGGCACTCCCAGCCGGTCCTGACGCGTGCGGCGACGACGAGCCGGGCGCTCACGGTGCTGCCGGCCGTCGTCCTCTTCGCCGACGCGTTCGTCGTCTCGATGGTCACCGTGCTCGCCTCGGCGATCGGCGACGGCATGCCGTTCTTCGACCCCGACGTGACCGTCGACATCACCAACCGGGTCGCCGGGCCGGCGATCGCGGTCGGCTGGATCGTGATGATCGCGCTCGGCGGCGGCTACCGCCAGCAGGTGCTCGGCGGCGGCAGCGACGAGTACAAGCGGGTCCTCAACGCCAGCCTGGTCAGCACCGGCGTGCTCGCGCTCGGCCTGTTCCTCACCCAGGCCGGCCTGTCCCGCGGGTTCTTCGTCGCGCTGTTCGCGATCGGGCTGCCGAGCCTGCTGATGAGCCGGTGGTCGGTGCGGCGCGGCCTCCACCTGCTCCGCCTCCGCGGCCACCTCGAGGTGCCGGTGCTCGTCGCGGGCTCGCCGCGCCACGTCGACGAGATCTCCGTCGTGCTCTCCCGCGCCCCGTGGCTCGGCTACAAGGTCGTCGGCGCCCTGACGCCCGACGCGACCGACGCCACCGGCGGGCAGGTCACGCCCGGCGGGACCCCCGTCGTCGGCTCCACCGGCGACACCACCTCCGCCGCCCTGCGCACCGACGCCCAGCTGATCCTGTTCACCGCCGGCTGCTCGAGCTCCGGGGAGGAGCTGCGGCAGCGGGTGTGGGAGCTGGAGGAGCGGGGCGTCGGCGTCGTCGTGGCTCCCAGCGTCACCGGCATCGCGAGCGAGCGGGTGTCGTTCCGCCCGGTCGGCGGCCTCCCGCTGATGCACCTCGGCACGCCCGCCTGGGCCGAGGCCACCCGGCTCGGCAAGCGGCTCTTCGACGTCGCCGGCGCGCTCGCGCTGCTGCTCGTGCTCAGCCCGCTGCTCGCCTTCATCGCGCTGCGGATCAAGGTCCACGACCGCGGCCCGGTGCTCTTCCAGCAGGCCCGCGTCGGCCGGCGGGGCGAGCCGTTCCGCTGCGCGAAGTTCCGCACGATGGTGCCCGACGCCGAGGCCCGGCTGGCCGAGCTGCACGCCGCCACCGGCTACGAGCGGGGCCTGTTCAAGATGACCGACGACCCGCGGATCACCCGGCCCGGCCGGTGGCTGCGGCGGCACTCGCTCGACGAGCTCCCCCAGCTGTGGAACGTCGTCCGCGGCGACATGAGCCTCGTCGGCCCCCGCCCGCCGCTCCCCCACGAGGTGGCGACGTACGACGACGCCGCGCGGCGCCGCCTCCACGTCCGCCCCGGGATGACCGGCCTGTGGCAGGTCTCCGGCCGCTCCGACCTCCCCTGGGAGGACGCCGTCCGCCTCGACCTCTACTACGTCGACAACTGGTCGATGCTCCAGGACCTGCACATCCTGTTCCGCACCTTCGGAGCGGTGCTCCGCCCGCGCGGCGCGTATTGAATTGCGCTCGCTTCGCTCGCGCGGGTCGCGCTACTCGTAGCCGAGCACGGCCTTCCGCTTCTCCCCCCACGCCAGCGCGGAGGCGATCGCCTCGTCGAGCGTGTGCTCGGTGCGCCAGCCGAGCAGGCGCGCCGCCTTGTCGGCGTTCGCGAACGCCCCGACCGCGTCGCCGGGGCGCGGCGGCGCCTCCCGCACGGGCACCGGCTTGCCGACGACCCGCTCGACGGCGGCGACCAGCTCGCGCACGGTGACGCCGTCGCCGGCGCCGAGGTTGATGTAGGAGTAGGGCTTCTCCTCGGCGGCGATCACGGCGTCGAACTCCTCGACCGCCCGCACGTGCGCCCGGGCGAGGTCCCAGGCGTGGATGTAGTCGCGGATGCCGGTGCCGTCGCGGGTCGGCAGGTCGGTGCCGGTGATCGTGAAGACGTCGCGGAGCCCGAGCGCGGTCTGCGCGAGCAGCGGCACGACGTGGGTGGCGTCCTTGAGGTGGTAGCCGGTCTCGAGGTCGGGGTCGGTGCCGATCGGGTTGAAGTAGCGCAGGATGATCGCCCGCAGGTCGGTGGCGACCGCCATGTCCTCGAGCACCATCTCCATCATCCGCTTGGTGCGGGCGTAGGGGGAGGTCGGCTCGACCGGGTCGTCCTCGGTGACCTCGAACTCGGGCGTCAGCGCGTAGAGCGAGGCCGTCGAGGAGAACAGCAGCCGCGGCTTGCCGAGGGCGACCAGCTCGTCGAAGAGCTCGAGCGACTTCGCGACGTTGTCGCGGTAGTACTCGTAGGGCAGCTCGACCGACTCCGGCACCACGATCCGCGCGGCCATGTGGATCGTCGCGTCCAGGTCGGGGTGCTCGTCGACGATCCGCCGCAGCAGCGCCCGGTCGGCGATGTCGCCCTCGTAGAACGCGCGGCCGCCCACGAACTGCCGCGGGCCGCTGAGCAGCGAGTCGAGGACCACCGGGGTGTGCCCGGCCTCCTCCAGCGCCTTCGAGGTGACCGAACCGATGTAGCCGGCGCCGCCGGTGACCAGGACCTTCACACCGAGGAGGGTAGACGACGCCGCACCGGCGCCCGGGCGGGCCGCAGGACCGCATGGCCGCTACCGGCCGCGCTCCTCGGCGAGCAGGCCGCGCAGGTAGTCGCCGTAGCCGCTCGCGGTCAGCTGGTCGGCGAGCCGCGCGAGCTGGTCGTCGTCGATGTAGCCCATCCGCCAGGCGACCTCCTCCGGCGACCCGACCTTCATCCCCTGCCGCACCTCGAGCGCGCGCACGAAGTTGCCGGCGTCGTTGAGGTCGTCGAACGTCCCGGTGTCGAGCCACGCCGCCCCGCGCGGCAGCACCTCCACCCGCAGCCGGCCCTCGTCGAGGTAGGTGCGGTTGAGGTCGGTGATCTCCAGCTCGCCGCGCGCCGACGGCCGCAGCGCCTTGGCGCGGGCGACGACGTCGGCGTCGTAGAAGTAGAGGCCGGGCACGGCGTACGGGCTGCGCGGCCGGGCCGGCTTCTCCTCCAGCGACAGCGCCCTGCCGTCCGCGGCGATCTCGACGACGCCGTACGCCGACGGGTCGGCCACGCGGTAGCCGAAGACGACCGCGCCGTCGACGTCCTGGAACTGACGCAGCCGCGAGCCGAGCCCCGACCCGTAGAAGACGTTGTCGCCGAGCACGAGCGCGGCCGGTCCGCCGGCGAGGTGGTGCTCGCCGATGAGGAACGCCTGGGCCGGCCCGTCCGGCGAGGGCTGCACGGCGTAGTCGACGGAGATCCCGAAGTGGGCGCCGTCGCCGAGGAGCCGGCGGAACTGGTCGGACTCGTGCGGGTTGGTGATCACGAGGTAGTCGCGGATGCCGGCCAGCATCAGCGTCGACAGCGGGTAGTAGATCATCGGCTTGTCGTAGACCGGCGCCAGCTGCTTGCTGATCGCGAGCGTCACCGGGTGCAGCCGGCTGCCCGTGCCGCCGGCGAGGATGATCCCGCGCATGCCTCCCCGTTCGTCGCGTGCTCGCCCGGCGACGATGCCTACACTCGGCCGGTGCAGAGGATCCTGGTCACCGGCGGGGCCGGCTTCGTCGGCTCCGGCTTCGTGCACCATCTTGTCAGCCACACCGACGCCGTGGTGACCGTGCTCGACAAGCTCACCTACGCCGCGAGCCCCGAGGCGCTCGCGTCGCTCCCGGACGAGCGGGTGCGGCTGGTCGTCGGCGACGTCGCCGACGCAGCCCTCGTGGAGCCGCTCGTCGCGGAGCACGACACGGTCGTGCACTTCGCCGCGGAGTCCCACAACGACAACGCGCTGCGCGACCCGGCGCCGTTCGTGCACACCAACCTGGTCGGCACCTTCACCCTCCTGGAGGCGGTGCGGAAGGCCGACGCCAGGCTGCACCACGTCTCCACCGACGAGGTCTTCGGCGACCTGGCGCTCGACGACCGGGCGCGGTTCACCGAGGACTCGCCCTACCGGCCGAGCAGCCCGTACTCCGCGTCGAAGGCCGGCTCCGACCACCTGGTGCGCGCGTGGGTGCGCAGCTTCGGCGTGCGGGCGACGATCTCGGGCTGCTCCAACAACTACGGTCCGTGGCAGCACGTGGAGAAGTTCGTGCCGCGGCAGGTCACCAACGTCCTCCTCGGCGCCCGCCCCCGGCTCTACGGCAACGGCGAGCACGTCCGCGACTGGATCCACACCGACGACCACAGCTCCGCCGTCCTGGCGATCCTCGAGCGCGGCCGCATCGGCGAGACCTTCCTCATCGGCGCCGACGGGGAGCGCTCGAACCTCGACGTGGTGCGCACCATCCTGCGGCTCATGGGCCGCCCCGAGGACGACATCGACCACGTCGCCGACCGTCCGGGCCACGACCTGCGCTACGCCATCGACGCGAGCCGCCTGCGCACCGAGCTCGGCTGGACCCCCCGCTACGCCGACCTCGAGGAGGGCCTGGCGCACACCATCGCCTGGTACGACCAGCACCAGGACTGGTGGCGCCCGCGCAAGGACGCCGTCGAGACGGCGTACGCCGCCGAGGGCCGCTGACCAGGTCGAGTAGGCACTTTCTCCCCGTCGAGTAGGCACTTCTCAACGGCGAGAAAGCCCCTTCTCGACCTCGAGGAAGTCCCTACTCGACGAGGGGAGCGGGCGCCGGCGACGGCCTCGCAGCGCCCGTAGTCGTCCTCGAGGCGGCAGATGTCGTCCTCGCCGGTGTAGGAGCCGTGCTGGACCTCGATGATGATCAGCTGCTCGGCGTGGGCGTTGGTGATCCGGTGGGCCTGGCCGACGGCGACGTTGACGGACTCGGCGACCTCGAGGACGAGGGTGCGGCCCTCGATCACGCAGGTGGCCGTGCCGGAGACCACGGTCCAGTGCTCGGCCCGGTGCTCGTGGGTCTGGTACGACAGCCGGCAGCCCGGCTCGACCACGATCCGCTTCACCTTGAAGCCGTCGCCCTCGTCGAGCACCTGCCACGAGCCCCACGGGCGAACTGCGCTGTCACCGATCATGAGTCAGCTCCTGGACGTCCTCGTCCGGGCCCCCGTCGTCCCCGGGCGCCCGTCTGACCACCCTAAACGAACGGCGTCCGGGGAAGGTACGGATCGATCTGCGTACCCAGAACGGGCGACGTACGCCGGCCGCGCGCGGTCAGCGGCGGCGCAGGTTGGCGAGCGCGGGCCGGACGTCGGCGAGGAAGACGAGGGCGGCGATCGTCATCGCGAGGTTGACGATGCCGAGCGGCAGCGGCGCGAGGTGGATGACGACGGCGAGGCCGAGGATCAGGCACCAGGTGGCCTTGTTGAGCTTGTCGGCGGCGCTGTAGGCCTCGGCGGAGTAGACCAGGCCGAGCGCGAACGCGTAGATCTTGGCGACGAGCAGCACCCAGGCGATCGCGACGGTGATCCACAGCTCGGGCAGCGTGACCGGCGGCGCCCAGCCGTGACCGGCGAACATGATCGCGAACTCCATGGTGGGTCGATCCTACGGCCCGTTCGCGGGCCGCGGCGTACGACGGCCCCGGGAGCGCCCCGGGGCCGTCGCCAGGCCGTCGTCAGGTCGTCGTACGCCCGTCAGCCGGCGGTCTTCTCCGCGGCCGGCGCCTTCTTCGCAGCGGGCGCCTTCTTCGCGGTCGTCTTCTTCGCGGCCGGCGCCTTCTTGGCAGCGGCCTTCTTCGCCGGAGCCTTCTTCGCCGGCGCCTTGGTCGGCGCCTTCTCCGGGGCCTTCTTCGTCACCTCGACCGGGGCGACCTCGCCCTTGCGGATCCGGGCGACGACGCTCTTGCCGTGCTGGGCCAGGTCGGCGTAGGTGGCGGTCGCGGTGGCGACGTTGGCGTCGACCTTGGTGCGCACGGTGGTCTGCACCTTGGCAGGCAGCGCGCGGGCGTCGGCCTGCAGGTCGACGAGGCGGGCCTCGAACCGCTCGCGGCGCTCCACGAGCGTCGCGACGGCCTTGTCGACGGCCTTGGCGGGCAGGGCGGGCAGCGCCTTCGGCTCGGGGAGGCGCTTGACGCTCTTCTGCGCGTCGGTGAGCCGGGCCTGCACGTCGGCGGCGTAGCCGCGCACCTTGGTCACGGCGCGGTCGGTCGCGCCGAGGCCGGCGTAGAGCGGCGTGGTGGCGGCGGGCGGGAGCTCGGGGAGCTCCACGCTCTTGAGCTTGACGTCGAACTTGGGCATGGGTGGTTGCACCTTCCGTCGGTGATGCGTGGTGGTCAGTGGACGCGGGCGGCCGGCGCCTCGTCGCCGTCGTCCCCGCTGTCCCCCGTCGTCCTCGGCGCCGGGCGACGCGGGTGCGTCGGCGGCGTTGAGGGCGAGGAACGAGGCGTAGACGTCGAGCAGCGACTGCTTCTGCCGCTCGGTGAGGCCGGTGTCGCCGAGGATGGCGAGCTCGACCGAGCCGCCGACGCCGTCGTCGGGGCTGACGATCCCGGCCTGGATGTAGAGCTGCTCCGCCGAGATCCGCAGCGCCTTCGCGATCTGCTGGAGCACCTCGGCGGACGGCTTCCGGAGCCCGCGCTCGATCTGGCTGAGGTAGGGGTTGGAGACGCCGGTCTGCTCGGCGAGCTGCCGCAGCGACAGCTTCGCCTGCGTGCGCTGGTCGCGGAGGTAGTCACCGAGCGTGCCGACGGTCTTGCCGACCTTTCCCTTGGCCATACCGCCATCGTGCTTGCTGCTGCTAGCAGGTTGCAAGCACTCGGCGGGTGAGCCTGTTCACAGGTGCCCGGCATTTCCTAGTTGCTTGCTTTGATTTGGCAGGATAGCCGCCGTGCCGCCACCGCCCCTGCCCCAGCACCACCCGTCGCCGCGCGAGCTGGACGACCTGGAGCTGCTCTCCGTCGGGGCGCTCGCACCCACGACCGGCTTCAACGAGCCGGGCAGCCCGGTCACGCTGGCCCTGCCCGACGACCTGGCCGCGGCGGTCGCCGCCGGCGGGTCGGTCGAGCTGGTCGACCCCGAGGGCCTCCCCCTCGCCACCGTCACCGGCGGCGCCGACGGCGGAGCCGGCTGGGCGGTCACGCCACTCACCCACGCCCAGTACGGCCCGTTCCGCCGGCTCCACCTCGCGCCGGCCGACGTCCGCAGTCGGTACGCCGGCCGCACGTTCGTCCCGGTCACCGACGCGCTCACCGACCGGCAGGCCGAGCAGCTCGCCGGTCTCGGCGACGTGGTGCTGCTGGCGCTGGTCGGTCGCGGCACCCCCGCCTTCTCCCCCGTCGGCCTGCTGCGCGCCACGCTGCGGGTGGCCGAGCGGCTGGGCGCGGCGGTCGTCGCGGTGCCCCTCGCGGCCCACGAGGACCCGGCGGCCGACCAGGCGCTGCGCCGCCAGGTGCTCGCCAACTACGCCGGCGACGACCCGGTCGTCGAGCTGGCCCGCCGGCGGCACGGTGCTGCCCGAGGTCGCCGACATCGTCCGCGCGGAGCGTCCCGACCCGGCCGAGCAGGGGCTGGTCGTCTTCTTCACCGGCCTGTCCGGCAGCGGCAAGTCCACCCTCGCCCAGGCGTTGATGGACCGGCTGCTCGAGCACGGCGGCCGCACGCTCACCAGCCTCGACGGCGACGTGGTGCGCCGCAACCTCTCCGCCGGCCTCACCTTCTCCAAGGAGGACCGCGAGACCAACATCCGCCGGATCGGCTGGGTGGCGGCCGAGATCGCGCGTCACGGCGGCGTCGCGGTCTGCAGCCCGATCGCGCCGTTCGACAGCACCCGCCAGCAGGTGCGGCGCTACGTCGAGGACGCCGGCGGCGCGTTCTTCCTCGTCCACGTCGCCACCCCGCTGGAGGAGTGCGAGCGGCGCGACCGCAAGGGGCTCTACGCGAAGGCGCGGGCGGGCGAGATCCCCGAGTTCACCGGGATCTCCTCGCCCTACGAGGAGCCCGAGGACGCCGACGTACGCGTCGACACCACCGGCCGCACGATCGACGACGCGCTGTCGGACGTGCTCGTCGCGCTGCGCGACGAGGGCTACCTCGACCTCACCTCCGACGCGTTCGCCGCCGCGGGCCGCGCACCGACGACGACCTCCCCCCGGACGACCGAGCCCGACCCGGCCGCCGACCCCGACCGCCCGCTGACGGTGCTCTACGTCTGCACCGCCAACATCTGCCGCTCCCCCTACATGGAGCTGCGCTCGCGGGCGCTGCAGGACGCGGCGGCCGACGCGCGGACGCGGGTCGAGTTCGCGAGCGCCGGCACCCACGGCTTCGACGCGCACGGCGTCGACCCGACGATGACCGGCGTGCTGGCCGACCGCGGCGTCGGCGGCACCGCGGTCACGCGGTTCCGCAGCCGGCGGCTGGCCGGCGACCTGGTCGCGGCCGCCGACCTGGTGCTCACCGCCGAGGCGAGCCACCGCGCGTTCGTGCTCGAGGAGGCGCCGGCGGCCTTCCGCCGGGTGTTCACGCTGGGGCAGTTCGCCGAGACCGTCGGCCGGCTCGACCCCGAGCTGTACGGCGCCGAGCTGCTCGCCGCGGCCGGCCACCGGCGGGCGGGGGCCGCGGCCGAGCACGACATCGGCGACCCGTTCAACCGCGGCCGCGAGGCGGCGGCCCGCTGCGCCGACCAGATCGACGACCTGCTGCGCGTCGTGCTCCCCCGGCTCCTCGGATCAGGAAGGATCCACCCATGAGCGAGTGGTTCACGCTCGACGCCGGCTCCATCATTGCCGCCGGGTTCCTGGTCGGCATCGTCGTCGGCCTCACCGGCATGGGCGGCGGCGCGCTGATGACGCCGGCGCTGATCTTCCTCGGGGTCGGGCACACGTCGGCGATCGTGACCGCCGACCTGACCGCCGCCGCGATCTACAAGACCGGCGGGGCGATCACCCACGCCCGAGAGGGCTCGCCCAACCTGCGGCTGGCGATGTGGCTGATCGTCGGCTCGGTGCCGATGGCGTTCGTGGGGCCCTACCTCGTCGACGCGCTCACCGAGGACCCCGAGCAGCTCGAGCAGACCCTCAAGCTCTGCATCGGCATCGCGCTGCTGCTCGCGGCGTCGACGTACGCGCTGCGCCTCTACCTCGGTCTCCGCATCGTCCGCCAGGGCGGCCCGCCGCCGGAGCCCAACCCGCGGATCCGGCCGGTGCCGACGCTGCTGGTCGGCATGCTCGGCGGCCTCCTGGTCGGCGTGACCAGCGTCGGCTCCGGGTCGGTCATCATGATCGCGCTGCTGATGCTCTACCCCGGCCTGTCGGCGGTGAAGCTGGTCGGCACCGACCTGGTGCAGGCCGTGCCGCTGGTGCTGAGCGCCGCGATCGCCAACATCCTCATCCACGGCCTCGACTGGGCGCTGCTGGTGCCGCTGGTGATCGGCTCCGTGCCGGGCACGCTGATCGGCTCGCGGCTGGCGCCGAAGGTGCCGCAGTCCTACATCCGCCGCGGCATCGTGATCGTGCTGACGATGTCGGGCGTGGCGCTGCTGTTCAAGGCCGGGTTCCACCCGTTCGGCGAGGGCCAGGAGACGCTGGAGGCGATCGTGGTCGCCGTCGTCGGCCTGGTGATGCTGTTCCTGCTGCCCCTGGTCTGGGGGGTGCTGCGCAAGCAGCACGGGCTGCCGATGTTCGGCGCTCCGACGGTCGCCGAGCTGGAGAACCCGGGCGGCATGCGCCGCGGCGGCGATCGCCAGGGCGGCGCCCGGCAGGCCGGTGGCCGGCCGTCCGGCCGCGCCGGCTAGCCGCGCGTCGTCACGTCCCAGTCCCACAGCGCCGAGACCGGCAGGCCCCACATCCCGGGCCGGTACTTGAAGCCCGCGGCGGCCGTGTTGAGCACGATCCCGCCGCGGAACCGGGAGCCGGCGCGGACGGCGAGCGCCTCCAGCGCCCGGAACTGGTGGGGCCGGAAGCCGGCCGCGGTGCGCACCTCGATGCCGTAGACGGTGTCGTCGGGCAGCTCGACGACCACGTCGACCTCGAGGCCGTTGCGCTCGCGCAGGTGGCCGAGCCGGTAGTCGACCGCGCTCGACCCGCGCTGCCGCAGCAGCTCGGCGATCACCACGCCCTCCAGCAGCGGCGCGAGCCGGCGGCGTCCGGCGAGGTCGGCCAGCGCGTCGGTGCCACCGCCCGAGAGGTGCACGGCGACGGCCGGGTCGTCGAAGACCACGCGGGGGCGGCCGACCGCCCGCTTGGCCACCAGCGCCCGGGTGCCGGGCAGCGCCCGCACCAGGCCGAGGCGCTCCGCGACGTCGAGGTACGCCGACACCGTGGTCGCCGGGATCCCCGCGGCGGCCGCGACCCGGGCCTTGTTGAGCTCGGCCGACGGCGGGCGGGCGAGGGCGGTGACGACCGCCAGCAGCCGGTCGGGGTCGAGCCGGCGGAGGGCGCGGGCGCCGTGGGCGAGCCGGTGGAGCCGGTCGCCGGTGCCGTCCGGCGGCGCCATCAGGTCGACGTACTCCGTCACGCCCCAGGTGGAGCGGACCTCCTCGGGGTCCGACGCGCGCGAGCCGAGGCGGGCGACGAAGTCGGCGGTCACGGGGGCAGCGTAGGGTCGCAGCGGCGAAACTCGTAGATTTGTCTACGCGCGTCCCGCGGATGTCACCCTGACAGGAACCGCATGGCACGATGGCCCGCATGTCCCAGACCCACGCTGACTACCGGTTGAGCCAGCTCGACCAGCTCGAGGCCGAGTCGATCCACATCTTCCGCGAGGTCGCGGCCGAGTTCGAGAAGCCCGTGCTGATGTTCTCGGGCGGCAAGGACTCGATCGTGATGATGCGCCTGGCGGAGAAGGCGTTCTACCCGGCGAAGATCCCGTTCCCGGTGCTGCAGGTCGACACCGGCTACGACTTCCCCGAGGTGCTCGAGACCCGCGACCGCTGGGTGAGCCGGCTCGGTGTGCGGCTGATCGTGGCGAGCGTGGAGCAGGCGATCAAGGACGGCATCGTCGTCGACGACGGCAAGACCAGCCGCAACCGCCTGCAGATCGGCACCCTCCTCAACGCGATCGAGGAGAACGGCTTCACCGCGGCGTTCGGCGGTGGCCGGCGCGACGAGGAGAAGGCGCGCGCCAAGGAGCGGGTCTACTCCCCACCGCGACGAGTTCGGCCAGTGGGACCCCAAGAACCAGCGTCCCGAGCTCTGGAGCCTCTACAACGGCCGCCTGCACGAGGGTGAGCACATGCGGATCTTCCCGATCTCGAACTGGACCGAGCTCGACATCTGGGACTACATCGGCCGCGAGGGCATCGAGATCCCGTCGATCTACTACTCCCACCAGCGCCGCGTGTTCCAGCGCGATGGCATGCTGCTGAGCGAGAGCGAGCACAACCCCCTGCGCGCCGGGGAGTCCGTCGAGGAGCGCACCGTCCGGTTCCGCACCGTCGGCGACCTGACGCTCACCGGGTGCGTCGAGAGCACCGCATCCACGATCGAGGAGATCATCGAGGAGGTCGCGATCGCCCGGGTCACCGAGCGCGGCGCGACCCGCGGTGACGACCGGTTCTCCGAGGCTGCCATGGAGGACCGGAAGAAGGAGGGCTACTTCTGATGAGCACCACCACCAACATGGACCTCCTGCGGTTCGCCACCGCCGGCTCGGTCGACGACGGCAAGTCCACGCTGATCGGGCGCCTGCTGCTCGACTCGAAGTCGATCTTCGAGGACCAGCTCGAGGCGGTCGAGGCGACCAGCCAGTCCAAGGGCTACGACTACACCGACCTGGCGCTGCTGACCGACGGCCTGCGCTCGGAGCGGGAGCAGGGCATCACCATCGACGTGGCCTACCGCTACTTCGCGACGCCCAACCGCAAGTTCATCATCGCCGACACCCCGGGCCACGTGCAGTACACCCGCAACATGGTGACCGGCGCGTCCACCGCCGACCTCGGCCTGGTGCTGGTCGACGCCCGCCAGGGCCTCACCGAGCAGTCGCGCCGGCACGCGGTGATCCTGTCGCTGCTGCGGGTGCCGCACCTGGTGCTCGCGGTGAACAAGATGGACCTCGTCGACTTCTCCCAGGAGGTCTACGACAAGATCCACGCCGAGTTCACCCAGTTCGCCACCAAGCTCAACATCCCGGACCTGCAGGTCATCCCGATCTCGGCGCTCCAGGGCGACAACGTCGTGACCCGCTCGGACAACATGGCGTGGTACTCCGGCCCGACGCTCATGCACCACCTCGAGCACGTCCACGTGGCGTCCGACCGCGACCTGGTCGACGTACGGTTCCCGGTGCAGTACGTCGTCCGGCCCAAGTCCGACGAGTTCCACGACTACCGCGGCTACGCGGGCCAGGTCGCCGGCGGCGTGCTCAAGCCCGGCGACGAGGTCGTCGTGCTGCCCTCGGGGATGACGTCGAAGATCTCCAAGATCGACCTGTTCGACAAGGAGGTCACCGAGGCGTTCCCGCCGATGAGCGTCACCGTGCACCTCGAGGACGACGTCGACGTCTCCCGCGGCGACATGATCGCCCGGATCAACAACGCGCCGAAGCCCAGCCAGGACATCGACGCGATGGTCTGCTGGATGACCACCACCCCGCTGCGGCCCCGCCAGAAGCTGGCGATCAAGCACACCACGCGCACCGGCCGTGCCCTGGTGAAGGACATCCAATACCGCCTCGACGTCAACACGCTGCACCGCGACCAGGACACCAAGGAGCTCGGCGTCAACGAGATCGGCCGCGTCCAGCTGCGCACCACCGTGCCGCTGCTCTGCGACCCCTACTCCAAGAACCGCGCCACCGGCTCGTTCATCCTGATCGACGAGGCGACCGGCGTGACCGTCGGCGCCGGGATGATCAACAGCAGCAGCTGACCCGAGCAAGGCAAGTCAACGTACGACGAGCAGGGGCGGTCCGTCAGGGCCGTCCCTGCAGTCGTAGGAGCAGGTCCCGGTCAGCGCTTCGGCCGGGCGACAGCGAGCACGGCGTTGACCGACAGCTCGCGCTCGGTGATGTCCGGCACCGTCCCACGCACCCGGTCCAACACCTGGGGCGTGAGACGCTCCAGCGTCTCGGGCGAGGAAGGGACCTCGTCCCACCGCTCGATCTCGTAGTACCGCTCGGTGACTTCGCGCAGCTCGTCGAGGCGGACCCGGTTGAGGTTGGTCCGGATGTAGTGGTCCTCGGGCAGGTCCGGCACCAGGTCGATGTGGCGCCAGTCGTACACCTGCTGGTGCCGGGGGTCCGACTCGTCGAGCTGCGCCGGCTGGTTGGGCGCGAGGTGGTGGCCGTTCCAGCAGTAGTAGTTGTGGTGGTGGAACACCACGACGCTGTCGCGGCGGCACAGCCGGGTCAGGCCACGAAGCACTTCGTCGAGGCTCATCAGGTGCTCCGTGACGTTGTGCAGCGCGATCGTGTCGAAGGTCTCCTCGAACGTGGTGTCCTCCGACGAGCTCTGCAGCAGGCGGATCGCCGGGAGTGCTTCGGCGATCTGTCGAGGAGTGACCCCCATGTCCTCCCACTTGCGCACACGCTTGTTCTTGGCGCGGCTGCTGTCGAGCTCCATGGCCGGGTCGAGGCCGGTGTAGCTCTTGGTGCCTGCGATGAGGAACCCCATCCCGTAGCCGCCGAACCCGCACCCCACATCGAGCACCGAGCGGCCTCGGACGTACTGCTGGATGCGGCGGGGCCACGCGATGTAGTCGAACCGGGTCGAGATATCGATCAGGTGCGGATCGTAGTTGCGCAGCGCGGCACGGAGGTCCGAAGCATGGTGGAAGTAAGCGATCGTCGCCTGCAGCCGGTCGCGCGTCCAGTCGGGTCCCGGGCGCATACGTTGGAGTGTTCGAGCGGCCGCCAGCAGCTCGCGGGTCGGCCCCTCCCTCCTCGCCCGCACGTGCTGGGCGTCGACGAGGCGGACCAGCCGCTCCGACTCCGCCGCTGCGCGACCCGCCGCGATCCGCTCGAGCAGCCGCGGCACCGCCGGATGGTCGGGTTCGAGCTCGAGGGCCGCCCGCGCCTCGGACTCCGCCTCGTCGAAGGAACCACTGGCGAGGTGGATCCGGGCTCCGAGGACACGGGCACCGACGTGCCGTGGTCGCCACGCTTTGAACGCGGCGACGAGCGGTGCGGCCACTTCCGGACGGCCGAGCTCGAGCTCCGACCTGGCGAGGAGGACGGCGGCAGCACCACGGGGGTTCTCGGCCACCAGCGGGGCCAGCAGCCGCCGCGCCTCCGTCCAGTTCTTGTCGGCGATGGCGGCCTTCGCTGCGGCCATGGGATCGACGGTCGTCTCTGTCATGCGCTCCCCTAGGAGACCTTGAAGATGTTGCCGTTGGAGATCTGCCGGCTCGCTCGGTCGAGCCGGAACCGGTTCCCGCGCGGATCGTCTGCGTCGTCGAGCAGGTCGGCGTAGACGCGTTCCACCTCGCGCAGCGCATCCATCGCTTCGTTCTTTCGTCCCTTGAGCGCCATCAGGTAGGCGCGGGACAGAGCGAGGTGGTACTCGTACCGGCGCTCGATGCCGCCGTACTCGATCGCGTCGTGGAGCTGGAGGCACTCCTCGTAGGTGCCCACGAGGAACGGGTCGACCTCGGCGATGTCAGCAGGGACCGCCTTGACGCTCCGGTAGACGGAGCTGGTGAACACCTGTCCCTCCCACCGGAAGTAGTCCTTCAGGTAGCCCATCGTGACCCTGATCCACGGCAGCCGGTCGAAGAAGAAGTCCTGGTGGACGAGGGTCGACCCGCCGCCGATCAGCGCCGGGAGGAACTCCTTCGACACGTGGGCGTTCAGCCGTGCTGTCTTGCAGACGTCGATGAACGCGATCTCGATGGGCGCACCGCTCCAGCGCTCCTTCTGCAGGTCGCCGATGTGGAGGGCCACCAGGTCCCGGTAGGGAGCGACGGTGTCCTCGAGGATCTGGACGAAGCTGTCGCCGAGCCGGTACTCGGTGCCCGCATACACCCGTCGACGGTCGACCCGGTCGCTCTGCGGCGCCGGTAGGTAGCCGAGCTCGTACCCGTGGATCGGCTTCCCGTCGGGGAACCGGTCGCCGGGCACGTCCTCGATGACCGAGCCTGCCAGCATCCCTTGGGCCTCCGCGACGAGGGACGACCCGAAGAAGCTGCCACCGTCGACCACCGCGCCCTCTCCGGACCAGGTTCGGCGTAGCAGCTCGTGCAGCAGCGCTCGTTCGCCGATCGACAGCATGCCCGGGGCGATCTCTGCCGCTCGTAGCCGGGCGGCCGCCGCCGGGACGTCGAGCGCCTTGAGGAACGGACCTCCGAAGATCCCCCTGCCGAGTCGTTCCCACGTCATCCTCGCCTCCACCATCTCCTCTTCCTCGCGGCGCGGCGCTGGTCACCGCGATGGACCCCGGGCTCGACGACCCGACGGAGCATCGGCCCGGCGGACAGGTCGAGCCGCAGCCCGCCCCGGTAGACGCGGGTGTGGCTCTCCCAGATCCGAAGGTGGAGGTCGGCGCGCTCCATGTGCTCGGGTAGGACGGGGATGCGGAACACGTGCCGCCCCCTACCGGGAACGTCCTCGAGGGATCGGTCGGTGCCGTCAGCGCGGACCATCAGCAGCGGCTCGGCGGCCGACATCAGGACGACGTGGAGGATCCGATCGCGGTCCTCGCGGTCCCATGCCCAGCCGGTCAGCCAGTCACCTGTGCGCCAGCCGTCGTGGGCGTACGGAGGCTGCAGTCCCGAGCGGGGGTGATCGGCGCGGGCAGCGTCGGCGGTGGACTCACGAGGAGGGCGCGGCTGCGCTCGAGCACCTCGACCGGGTCGGTGTCGGCCCGCAGCTTCAGGGCGTCTCGCGCCGCCCGGACAGCCCGCTCGACGTCGTCGTCGACCGAGGCGGTCGCGGTGAGCTCGAAGCCGACATCGGTGGGGGGCAGCGGGTTCGTCGGCAACCGGATCCGTCGGGTCAGATGCTGACCCGGCGGCGACAGGCTGTGGCACCGGCCACCGCACCGGGACGCTGTGGACGAGGTCGGTGAGCGCGCCAGCGGAGAGGACCGGTGTTCGGCCGGCGACCGCGAAGGTGCGGGCTCCGATCTTGTTGACGCGGAGGAAGGTGTTGCGGATCTTGACCTCGCCGTCGTAAAGACCCCAGGTCAACGGGTACGAGCTACCCGCCTCCCAGTCGGTCGGCACCTGGAACCGCGACACCGTCACGTGGTCCTCACTGCCCTCCTCACCGCGCGTCGCAACGAGCGTGACCGGCACTGCCTCGCCTCGGACGATGAGCCGGCGCTCGCCGAGGCCGCGGGCGTAGAGCCACAGCTCGTCGGTGCGGCAGTCGAGCCCGACGACGAGCCGCCGTTGCCGAGCAGCGGCGACGTCCTCGGGGTCCCAGGTCGCTGGCAGGAGCCATTGACTCTCGCCGTCGTCGGTTACGCCGCCGCGCAGCATGCGCTCGTCGACCCCGCCGGACGTCCGGCCGGGGTGCAGGGCGGCGAGCAGGACCTTCCGCTGCGCGAGCGTCGAGCGGTCGATCATCGGCTTCGCCTTGAGGTAGGCGTGCATCGGATCGGTGTGGAAGGCCCGTGACTCCTCGGCGGCTGACTCCCCAGGAGAGGAGCTGCTCGGGAAGGACCAACAGCTCGTGGCCGGCCTCGGTCGCGCGGGTGACGTACTCATGAACCAGTCCGTGGCGAGCGTCGTACGGCTCGAACCCCCGACCGCGTCGAACGTCTCGCGCCGAAACGCGAACACCTCCGGCCCGTAGGCGCGGGACGTGAGCACCTGTGACGCCACGTCTCCTCCGAGCGGCATGCCCACGGTCGCGTCGTCAGTGGCGAAGAACGCCGTGAACAAGCAGCCGGGCCGGTGGGTCAGCGCGCGGCGCGCGGCGTCGAGGTAGCCGAGCCGCGGCACCGCGCTCGCGCCGTGCGAGACGACGACCGCGTCGGCGCGTCCTTCCGCCACCAGGCGGTCGAGTGCGCTTCCCGCCGTCTGGCCGGTGCAGTTGACCACCTTCACGCTCACGCCCGCGGACTCGAGAGCGAGGCCGGCCTTGTCGACCTCGGCACGGACGGCGCCGTCGTTGTAGCCCAGGACCACCTGGTCGGGCGCCTCGGCGTAGAACGCCTTGACCAGGTCGTCGAGCACATCACCGCGACGAGCCAGTGCGACGTAGGCGATCGACGCGACTTCGGAACCGGGGCGGTCCACGCCGGCCGTGAGCAGCTCCACCGCCCGTCCCCGGCCCTCCCGTTCGATGAGCTCGGCCACGTAGGCGTGGAACCCGTACCAGACGCGGAGGTTCTGCTCGTTGGAGAAGCGCGGCCGGGCGATGACCTGGCCGTCGCGGATGGCGTGCTCCATGCGATCGGCGAGCGCCTGCGCGGTCGGCTCCACCAGGCAGGTCGGGTGGTCCTCTTCAGCGACGAGCTCGGGCGTCCCTCCGACGGCAGTGGCAATGAACGGGACCCGCTGCTCGAGCGTCTCGTAGACCGCCATGCTGGAGTTCTCGATGAGCGAGGGCATCACCGCGATGACGTCCTTCTCGCAGAGCAGCTCGAGGGCTTCGGGCTGGTTCCTGTCGGTCACGACGGTGACCGGACACGCCCAGGTGCGCGACTTCTCCGCGACGTACTCCTCCGGCGTGATCCCGCCCTGCGCGGGCAGCCTGCCGCTCCACTTCCCGAGGAAGGTCACCGACGAGGGCACCTCGCCCCGCTCGTGCAGCAGATCCACGGCCGTGCAGAAGATCTCGATGCCCTTGCGCTGCTCGAGGCGCCCGAAGAAGACGAGGTCGCGGGTCCGCACGACGTCGCCGTGCCGGCGCGGGGGTCCAGGCCGGCGGTCGGTCACGGCGACGTTCGAGAAGTCGACGATGTTGGGCTGCACGTGGACGTGGTCGTCGGGTATCCGGTAACCGACCCGCTCCATGAACGACAAGAGGTGGGCTGAGCCGCCGACCACTCGATCGGCCAGCTCCACGCACTTCTGCTCCGCGTACGCGGCGGCGAGGAGGTTCGGCTCGGTGATCGGCTGCATCTGGTAATGACGGTTCCAGATGTAGGGCGAGGAGGTCTTGACCAGGAAAAAGGGTCTCCCGGAACGCGAGGCCGAGTCGCTTGGCCATGAGCGCGTACACCAGCCCGCCACGCCACTCGGAGGTGTGGACGACGTCGAACGGTTCCTGCTCACGGAGCCACTCGTAGGCGCTGGCGTAGCGACGCTGCCACGTGGCTGCCGCACTCCAGACGGGAGTCTCGGGAATGTCGAGGTAGTGCAGCGCCACGCCGTGCTGGGCGTAGTGGTCGACCCAGTGCTCCGGCGTCTCGTCCTGCACGACAGGCCCCTTGAGGAACAGCACGTGCACCTCGTGCCCCTCGGCAGCGAGCCCCCTTGGCGAGGTGCGCGTACGTCGAGGCGATGCCTCCGTTGCGCACCGGTCCGATGATCTCCTCGGTCACGATCGCCACGCGCAACCGACTTGCGGCCTCGCTCAGGCCGACAGCATCGATCCCGGGGAATCTGCGTACCTTGAAGTCATCGCGTTGCATCTGTCCTCCGAGACAGGACCCCCATGCGGCCGTGCTTCTGCGGCCGTGCCGAGGAGGCGGCACGGTCGCTGCGTGGTACCCGGATGTTCTTTACTTTATCCATCGCCTACCGATTGGCTAGGCTGCGCCGACCTCGTCGACCTCGGGAGAGATGACCGCTCATGAGCGAGCACCGGCCTGCTTCCGCGCATCGGACGAGACGGGCGGGTCCCCTGCGCCTGGCCAAGCGCCACCCGGCGCTGTCGGTCCTGTGCGTGCTGGCTCTGGCCCTCCTCGTCGGCGTCGGCGGCTGGGTCTGGGTGCTCAACAGCCGTCTCGGAGACATCCCTCGGTTCGATGCCGAGCTGGACCGTCCGGGGCGCCCGGAACGGGTGGAGGGCAGCGCGCTCAACGTGCTGCTCGTCGGCGTCGACGCTGGTCCCGGTCACGACCTGCGGGAGCAGCTGCAGACCGGCGACTGGGTCGAGGGCAGCTTTCGCAGCGACACGATGATGGTCTGGCACCTGTCGGAAGACCGCGACTCCAGCCAGGTGGTGTCGCTCCCCCGCGACGCCTGGGTCGAGATCCCCGGCCGGGGCCGGGCCAAGCTCAACGCGGCGTTCTCCTTCGGCGGCCCTCGTCTGTTGGCACACACTCTCGAAGAGACGGCCGGCGTCTTCGTCGACCACGTGGTGGTCGTCGACTTCGAGGGCTTCGCCGAGGTCACCGAGACGCTCGGTGGGGTCGAGGTGCCGATGGCCGACGGGACCACCAGCCGGCTCGAGGGTGCAGAGGCGCTCGCTTACGTGCGGGACCGCAAGTCGCTTCCCGAAGGCGACTTCGACCGGATCGACCGCCAGCAGCACTTCCTCCGCGCGGTCCTCGAGCAGGCCGTCTCCGGTTCGCGGACCAATCCACTGCGGCTCACCGGCCTGGTCGGAGATCTCGCCGAGCTGGTGGTCCTCGACTCCGAGTTCGACCAAGGCCTCATCCGGAGCCTGGCGATGACCATCACCCGGAAGGGCGCCGGCGAGTTCACCTGGCTGACCGCTCCGCACCACGGCACGGCGACCATCGACGGGCAGAGCGTCGTGGAGCTGGACGTACGGGCGACTCGGGCCCTCTTCCAGGCGATCGCCAGGGACGACTTCGAGAGGTACCGGCGCACCCACGACGTCGACCTCCTCCCGCCCCCGACCGAGTCGATTGACCCGCTCGACGAAGTTATCAGATCCGGCGCCGTCGCGGCCTGCGTAACGCAGGAGTCGTCCAAAGGTCACGCGCACAGACCTACTGTTAGGTAAGTCACCCGTCCCGGCGCCACTGGGGCGGGCGCGGCCGGTGGGGGATCGGTCGCGGGGACCCGGCTCCAACGGGTCCGGGGGCACGGGGAGGGCTCATGCCCGGACGAGCCGATCGCGATCGGGTCGCAGGGGCGGTCGACGCTGCGCTCGCGCGCTCGCGCGCCGACACCGACGACCCGCAGGCGGCGACCTGGCGTCGGTTCGAGCAGCTCGTCGAGAGCAAGGCGTGGCGGCAGGCGAAGGACGAGGAGCGGGCCGCGTGGGCCAACCTCGTCTGCCTGTGCGTCGACGCCGAGGCCGAGGACGTGCTCACGCTCAACACGCTGATCCGCACCCTCGGCCACGAGCCGCTCGCCTCCGTGCAGGACCGGCTCGACGAGCTCCTCGGCCACGGCCCCGACCAGCCGGTGCTCTCCGGCGTGCTGGCGCTGCTCGACCGGGAGCAGGCGATGTGCGACGCCCTGGTCGACGCCGGCCTCGACATCGAGGAGGCCACCGAGGTCGCCGAGCTCAACCACCACCACGCGTCGTGGCTGATCCTCGTCGGGATCGGCGACCCCCGGCCGAGCCGGCGGCAGCCGTGGAGCGACCACCTCGAGCGGCTGGTCGAGTCGCACAGCGTCGCCGACTGGCGGGCGCTGGTGGCTCCGGTGGCGCTCAACCCGTGGGGTCCCGCCGCCGACCGGCTGGTCGAGCTGGCTCGTCGTACGGCGCGTGACGACGTCGCCCGGGCGGTCCAGCAGTTCCAGGTCGTTTACCGCGAGCGCCAGGAGCAGCGGGAGCGGGAGCACGTCGCGCTCGAGATCCGGCGGCTGGTCGCGATCAGCGGCCTCACCCAGCGCGACTTCGCGGCCTACGTCGGCACGTCGGCCTCGCGCCTCTCGACGTACATCTCCGGCAAGGTGACGCCGTCGGCGGCGATGCTGCTGCGGATCCGGCGGGCCGCCCACGCGCTGCAGGAGGAGAAGCGCGCCTGAGCGGGGAACGGCGACGGCCCGCCGCCGGTGTGGTGACCGGCGGCGGGCCGTCGTGGTGCTCGGCCTCCCCTACCGCTTGCGGAAGGTGAAGACGTCGCGGTCGGCGCGGTGGCCGGCGTCGCCCTTGTAGACCGCGACCACCCGGTAGCGGCCCTTCTTCAGCCGCGGCGGCAGCGTGCACGACGCCTTGCCGTTGCGCACCTTCGCCACGCATAGCTGCTTACCGCCGCGGTTGAAGGTCACCGTGCCGGTGGCGGTGCGCGCCAGGGTGGCGCGGAGCACGACCCGGGCGCCGGGCGGGACGACCTTGCGGCTGGCCCCCGCGTCGACGCGGGCGTCCCGCTTGGCCGGCGCCCGCACGTCGAGCACGAACGACCGCTGCGAGGGCGCGTGCTCCTCGTCGCCGGAGAACGCCGCGGTCACCACGTGGTCACCCGGCGCCGGCAGGGTGAGCACGCGGCACGACGCGCTGCCGTCGGTCACGACCGCCTCGCAGAGCACCTCCTCGCCGGCGAGGAACTGCACGCTACCCGTGGCCGCGGCCGGTGAGACCTGAGCCGTGAGCCGCAGCCGCTTGCCGAACGTCGCCGTGGCGTTCCTGACCGTCACCCGGGTCGCGACCCGGTCGTCCACCGGCTCCACGACCCGCACCACGCGGGGTACGACGACCTGGTTGCCGTTGTCGTCGGCCACCAGGTAGGTCAGCGCGTAGGACCCCGGCTCCGCCGTGTCGACCGACCCGATCACCTCGACCCGGTCGAGCAGGTCGCCGTCGCTGTCGTCGGTGGCGGTGACGCCCGCCAGCGGGTCGAACACCTCCCCCACCTCCAGCTCGGTGCCGGCCGGCACCGTCAACACCGGCGGCGTGGCGTCGGTGCCGGCGGCCGTCGCGACGAACACCGTGCCGAACTGGCGCAGCCCGCGGATCGGCTCACCGTCGGCGGTGCGGCTGTCCGACACCCAGGCGTAGACCTCGCCCTCCGTCAGCCCGGACCACTCGACGGTGGCCGGCCAGCCCGAGCGGGCGGTCGCCTCGCCGATCACGGTGTCGGTCGGCGTGACCACGGTCAGCGCGTCGGTCTCGAACGTGGTGGTGCGGGTCGACAGGTCGACCGGCAGCACCAGGTTGTCCTCCGCGCCGTTGTAGCGCTTGCGGTCGTCGTACTCCGTCGCCCCGAAGTCGTCCAAGAACGGCGAGTAGGTGTCGATGCTCACCTCCGACCGCTCGACGTCGAACTGCAGCAGCCGCAGCCAGCTCGCACCGAACTGGAGCAGGTCGCTCGCCCGGTGGTCGGACGTCCCGTCGCCGTCGAGGTCGATGGTGCCGTCGGCCGCCACCTTCTCCGGCCACAGCTCACCCGCGGTCACCTTGTAGAACTGGTAGTCCGCAAGCAGCTCGACCACGTTGTGCGCCACCGTGGCGCCGATGTCGGTCTTGAGGTTGGTGCCGACACCGTGCTCGTGGCCCGCGAGGACCAGGAACACGTTGGGGTTGTCGAGCACCACCTCGTCGTAGAGCCGCGAGCCGTCGACGGAGAAGCCGGCGCCCCGGCCGTCCGGCGCGGTCGACGGCGCGATGTAGGCGTGGCTGATCAGGATGCCGTTGCGGTCGGGGAACCGCTCGAACACCGAGCTCGCCCAGTCCGCCTCCTCCTGGGTGACACCGTAGGACAGGCCGACCGCGACGAAGTCGAGACCGCCGGCGGAGAACAGCACGTAGTTGTTCTGGTTGTCCCGGCCGCGGGTGACGGTGTTGCCCTGCTCGTCGGTCGTCTCGTCCCAGGCGTGGTACGACGCGCCCTCCGGCCACGCCTGCGACGCGTCGTAGTAGCGGTCGGGGCCGTAGTACTCGTTGAACCGCGAGTCCGGACCGGTCGCGCGGCCGAGCTGGTTGTCGTGGTTGCCCGCGACCACCTGGTTGACCACGCCGGCGTCGTCGAGCCGCGCCTGCGCCTCCGACGTGAACTCGTACTCGCGCACCGCCTGCTCGTCCAGCCCCGGCCAGAGCAGGTTGCCGTCGGGGCCGGTCGCCAGCGGGTCGTTGTACTCGTTCTCGATGATGTCGCCGCTGTGGGCGGTGTAGGCGATCTTGCGCTCGTCGGCGTTGTCGGCGATCCACTGGGTGCTCGACTCGTAGGCCGCCGCCCAGAGGGCGCGCTCCTCCTCCAGCATCACGTCCGACGGCTCCTGCACGCCGTCCCAGTCGTCGTAGGTGCCGCCGCCGGCGCCCTCGGCGAGGTACTGGGTGTCGGTGAAGTGGGCGAAGGAGAAGTCGTAGTCGCCCGGCTCCTCGAACCGGTCCTTGTCGGCCGTCGCCCGCTCGTCGCGCGGCGCCAGGTCGTCGGCGAACGGGTCGACGCCGGTGACCATGACGTGCACGACGCCGTCGTCGACGAACGCCTCGTGACGCAGCAGGCCCGCGAGCACGGTCTCGCCCTCGGCGTTGCCACGGGCGGAGGCCAGCTCGACCCACCGCTCGGTGTCGGTGCGCCATGCCCGCAGCGCGACCGAGCGGGCGGGGTCGACGGTGCCGCTCCACACGACCCGCCGGCCGGCGGCCGCGCCGTCGACCTCCACGTCGAACCGCTGGAACGGGATGTCGCCGCTGGTCGGGCTCGCGGTGGTCTCGCCGTCGTCGGGCTCCTGCGCGCCGGGGACCTCGCCGCCCTCGTCGTACTCGAACTCGAGGCTGGTCGGCACCCGCCGCACCACGCCCTGGAAGCCGTCCTCGGCGACCGAGGCGGTGGCCTCGCGGAAGGTCGTCGTGACGTCGCTGCCGTCGGGGCTGTCGGCGATCGCGGACAGCGACACCGAGCCGCCGCCCTGCCCGTCGTCGGTGCCGCCGCCGGTGGGGATGGTGGCGGAGGTGAACGGGATCTCCCAGCGGTAGGCGTCGCCGAAGACGCTGGTCGCGGTGACCACGACCTGGTGGTCGCCCGACCGCAGGCCGGCGCCGATCTCCTGGCCCTGCTCGATCGGCTCGCCGTCGAGGGTCGCGGCCCAGCCGGTCGCGTTCTCGGCCTTGGCGACGTCGAGCTCGAAGACCGTCGGCTCGGTCAGGTGCGCACCGGCCTCCGGCGAGCTGGCGACCAGCTCGACACCGGCCGGCGGCACGCCGCCCAGCTCGCGGGCGTACGCCGCGGCGACCTCGGCGCCGTCGAGCGCCTGGCTCCAGACCCGGCTGCTCGAGAACACCGCGGGTGCGAAGAACTGGGCGCCGGTGTTGTTGTTGGTGTCGCCGCCGACGACGAACCGCGGCCGGCCGTTGACCGACGGCAGCGTCAGCGCGCCGGTCGCGGGGGTCTCGGCGGAGAGGACACCGTTGACGTAGAGCCGGATCGCGGCGCCGTCCCAGGTGGCGAGGACGTGGTACCAGCGGTTGGCCTGGATCTGCGCGCGGGCGTTCTTGTAGGAGCCGCCGATGTGGGCCATCAGGCCGACCTGGTCGTCGTTGACGTAGATCGAGTAGCCGCCGGCCTCCTTGCTGGAGCACAGCGCCTTCTCGGCGGTGACCGGCAGGTCGGTCGTCAGCCGGAACGTGCACTCGATCGACACGCTCTCGCTGATCGCCGGCCACTGCTCGCCGAACGCATAGCTGTAGGCGTCGTCGAAGCCGTCGGTGGTGGCGGTCGGCTTGCCGAGCGCCGGGTCGGGCGCGACGACCGGCGAGCCGAACGTGCTCACCGCGAGGTCCTGCGCGGCGTCGGCCGGCGTGCCGTCGGAGAAGTCGACGGAGAGGATGTCGGCCTCCGGCACCTGCACGGCGAAGCCGTACGACGCCGCCGCCTCGTGCACCTGGGCGGCGTTGAGCGGCTGCGACCAGACCCGGCTCGCCACGAACGACGCCGGCGGGGCGTACTGGCCGACGCCGCTCGGCGCCGCGTCGGCGCCGATCGCGAACCGGTGCGCGGCCGGGTTGGGCGGCACGGTCAGCGCGCCGGTGGCCGGCGTGGAGCCGACCGGGGCGCCGTCGACGTACAGGGTCAGCGTGGTGCCGTCCCAGACCGACATCGCGTGGTGCCACTCGTGGCCCTCGATCGGCGTCAGCACCGTCTGGTAGCCGCCGCCGATGTGGGCCATCGTGCCGAGGTTGCCGCCGGTGACGTAGACCGACAGGCCGCCGGCCTCCTTGGAGGAGCAGAGGTCCTTCTCGTTGCCGATCGGCATGTCGGTGTCGATGCGGAACACGCACTCGACCGCGAACCCGCTGGTGAGCTCGTCCCACTGACCGGCCCAGTCGAAGGCGATCGCGTCGTCGGCGAGCTGCGGGTTCGCCGCGGGCGCGGTCACCCGCATGATGTCGCCGTGCTCGGGGTCGGTCTCGAAGGTCGGCGTGCCCCACGTGTCGACCGCGAGGCCCTGCGCGTGGTCGGTCGGCGTACCGCCGGCGAAGTCGGCGTCGAGCAGGTCGGCGTCGGGAACCTCCACGGCCGCCGCGGCGATCGTGGGGGCGGTGGTGGGTGTGGCCGGTGTGGCCTGGGTCGGTGCGGCCTGGCTCGGTGCGGTGAGCAGGCCGCCGGCGGCGACCGTCAGCCCGAGCGCCGCAGCCGCGAGGACGCGGCTACGACGATGCTGGCGTGGGGACACGTGTTGTCTCCTCGGGGTTGGTGGTTGCGGTGGTGGGGTGGGCTTGGGAGCGGCGGCGGCGGGCGACGAGCGCCGCGGTGAGGCCGGCCAGGAGGAGGGCGCCGAGGACGCCGCCGAGCTGGAGGGCGGCGCTGCGGCCGAGGTGGTCGTCGGCCTGGGTGGCCGGGTCTTCGACGTCTGCAGGGTCGGCCGCGGGACTGGTGGCGGGGCCGGCGGGCAGCTCGAACCGGTGGGTCTCCGTCGTGCTGCCGTAGACCGCGCGCTGGCCGTCGGGGCCGGTGGCGAGGGTGCGGTAGGCCGGGTGGAGGTCGGTGAGCGTCCGCACCGTGACGCTCGCCGCGGTGACCGGCACGGCGCAGGTGAACTCCAGGCGCGCGCCGTCGCGCTGCAGGTCGTCGGTCACCGACGTGACCTCGCCGGTGCAGGCGGCGCCGCCGGCCTCGACGGCGATCCGGTCGAGCAGGTAGCCGCGCAGCTCGTCCGGACGCGGCGACGGTGGCCGGGTCGGCCTCGTCGAACGTGATCGCGCCGTCGAGCATCACCCGGTCGGCGGGGAGGACGCCGAGCTCGATGCCGAGCAGGGTGAGGTCGTCGAGGCCGCCGACCCGCCACTCGACGACGACCCGGCCCTGCTCGTTGCCGACGGTGACCGTCTGCGGGTCGCCGAACGGGTGGGCCCCGGCGGGCGCAGGGGTGGCGAGCAGGAGCCCCGCGGCGAGCGCGGCGACGGCCGCGGCGGCCGCTGCCCGGCGTACGGGCTTCATGCGACACCGGCCAGGTCGGTCATGGCCAGGGTGGTGATGCCGCAGCCGATGAGCGTGATGCTGGTCGCGGCGAGCACCGGTGCGACGCGGGTGGCGACCCCGAGCAGCCGGCGCGACTCCGCCGCGCGGACCACGACGTTGCGCCCGCCGACGGCGAGCAGGCCGACCGCGAACAGCACGCTCGCCAGGCCGAGACCGAAGGTGATCACCAGCGCCAGCGCGAACCCGGAGCGGCCGGTGAACAGCCCGGTGATCAGCACGAGGAACGCCGCCGGCGACGGCGTCAGCCCGCCGGACATGCCGAGCAGGACCAGGCCGGGGCGGCTCGGGCCGGTGTCGTGGCCGCGACCGTGGCCGTGTCCGTGGCCATGGCCATGGCCATGCCCGTGGCCGTGGCCGTGGTCGCCGTGGCGGGCGCGGCGGAGGTGGCGGCGGAACAGCCAGACCCCGACGCCGATCACCAGCACGCCACCGACGAGCTGCAGCGCGGTGGTCAGCTGCTCGAGCCGCACCAGGTCGGAGAGGGAGAGGAACGTCCACGCGACCGCGATGACGAGCACCGACACGGTGTGCATCGCCGCCACGCTGAACCCCAGCCACGCCGCGTCGCGCACCTTGCCGTCGGACCCGACGAGGTACGCCGCCGCCAGGCTCTTCCCGTGCCCCGGCCCCACCGCGTGGGCGGCCCCGGCGACGAACGCGAGCGCGAAGGCGGCGGGGACGAACCCCGGTGACTGGACGAGACCGACCATCCGGTCGCCGAGTACCGAGGCGCCGAACGGATCGATCGCGAGCGAGGAGAACGCGGGCAGCATGAGAGAGCCGGGACTTCCTGGGCCGGGAGGGAGGGACCGGCCGGCCCGCAGAGGACCGACCGGGCGTCATGCTGCTGACCCGCCCCCGACCGGCCCGCTACCCGCCGGTGTCGCGTTCGCGACCCACCGGTGAACAGTTGTCGGGGGACAACCAGGGCGATGTGACACCGGAGGCCTGTGACCCACGGTGCGCGCGGCGCGGTCGAATCGGGCCTCATGGCGCGTCGAATCGGGCCTCATGGCGCGTCGAATCGGGCCTCGTGGCGCGTCGAATCGGGCCTCGTGGTGGATCGCAGGCGGCGCAGGTTCATCAAGGGATGTCGCTGAGTCGGTGCTTCCCATGGCGTGCCCACCGTGGGAGGCGGGAGTTCGCCTACATACCTTGATGAACCTGCGCTGCCCGCGTCGCGCACCGCTGTGCTGCGCACCGCCCGTACTACGCCCCGCTCGGTGCTCGAACACGGCCGGCGAGCCGCGCCCGCGCGTTCCACGAGCAGGTGCAGTGGAACCTCAGCCCGCCTCGGATGCGGTACGACGACGCCGTCATCGACCTGGCTAACCGTGCCGCCTCCACGCTGGAAGCGGTCGGCGTGCTCGCCGACGCGTGTGGCGGACGACGTACGACCACCCACCGGCTCCGCGAACGGGTGGCCGTCGCCGCGCGCCTCCATCGCCGCGACTGGCTGCTGGCGGTCCTGGCCGACGTCGAGGACGGCACGTGCTCGGTGCTCGAGCACGGCTACCTGACGCTCGTCGAGCGTCCGCACGGGCTGCCGCGCGGCATCCGGCAGGCGCTCGCGACGATCGACGGACGGCGCATGTTCCGCGACGTGCTCTACCGGGGTCGCCAACCCGCCTGGTTGCAGGTCGTGGAGCTCGACGGCCGCCTCTTCCACGACTCAGCCGCAGCCCGCAACGCCGACCTCGAGCGCGACCTCGACGCCGCGATCGAGCACACCGCGACCGTCCGCCTCGGATACGCCCAGGTCTACGACCATCCCTGCCGCACCGCAGGAAAGATCGGGCAGCTGCTGCGGCTCCGCGGCTGGACCGGCAACGCCACGCCCTGCCCCAACTGCGCGCCCGAGGCCGAACTGGGGGAAGATCGGATGAGCTATCGCAGTCGGATCTTCCCCACTTCCCGCTTTCCGGCCGCCTCGTCCGCGACTCAGCTGCCCTGCGCGGGTCACACCGGCGCCCCGCCACTGCCGGCGCAGATTCATCAAGGTATGCAGACGAGCTCGCGCCTCCCACGGTGGGCACGCCATGGGAAGCACCGACTCAGCGACATCCCTTGATGAACCTGCGCCGCCTGCGACCCATGGTGCGTCCCACCGTGTCAAGCGCGAGCGCGGACCGTGTTTGGGTCGATCGCGCACCACGACACCCGACTCGACGCGCCACGAGGCCCGATTCGACGCGCCACGAGGCCCGACTCGACCCGTCACGAGGCCCGATTCGACGCGCCACGAGGCCCGATTCGACCCACCACGACACCCGATTCAAACGCCCGGGCGGGCGGCACCCCAGCCTCAGCGCTCGGGGCGGAAGTGGAGACCGACCTCGGGGTCGACGACGACCTCCTGCGCGGCGGGGAGGCCGTCGGCGACGAGCTGGGCGTCGACGGGGACGTTGCGCTTGAGCAGGGCGAGGGCGATCGGGCCGAGCTCGTGGTGGCGGGCGGAGGAGCCGGTGCGGCCGATCACCTTGCCCAGGCCGTCGACGACGTCGGAGCCGACGCCGGGCAGCCGGTTCTCGGAGCCGTCGAGGTGGAGCAGGGTGAGCCGGCGCGGCGGGCGGCCGAGGTTGTGCACCCGCGCGACGGTCTCCTGGCCGCGGTAGCAGCCCTTGTCGAGGTGCACCGCCGAGCCCAGCCAACCCACCTCGTTGGGGATGGTGCGGTGGTCGGTGTCGACGCCGGGCCGCGGCTCGCCCCGCTCGATCCGCAGCGCCTCGAACGCCCAGAGCCCGGCAGCGGGGCCGGCCGCCTCGGCGTACTGCTCCAGCCGCTCGCGCGGCACCAGGTCGTACTTCCCAGGGCGCCAGCAGACCGCCACCTCGTCGCTGACGACGCCCACCTCGACGCGCATCATGAAGCGCATCCGGTCGAGGAAGTCCACCAGCGCGGCAGCCGCACCCGGCTCGGTGTGGGCGGTGAACGCCTCACCGTCGTCGACGCCGGTGAACGCGTGCTCGACGTGGCCCTGCGGGCTCAGCACCAGCGCCGACGTCCAGACGTCGGGCTGGAGCCCCTCGAAGTCCTGGGTGGTCAGCGAGTGCAGCCACGTCAGCCGGTCGGGTCCGGTGACCCGCAGGACGTCACGGTGGGACAGGTCGACGAACCCCTCCCCCGCGGCCAGCGCGCGCTGCTCGCCGTAGAGCGACCCGTAGTGGGCCGCCACCGGCGCGTCGACCCCATCGCCGGCCACCGCCCCGGGCAGGGAGAGCAGCGGGCTCGCGGTGTCGGTCATGGCTCCTCCGGTGGGCTGCAGTTGCGGCACCGGCCGAAGACGGTCAGGTGCCCGATGTCAGGGGTGAAACCATGACGGGCGCCCAGAACTTCCACGAACGGCGCCGCCGTCGCCGCGTCGACGGAGATCACCTCGCGGCAACCGCGGCAGACGAGGTGGAAGTGCTCGTGGCCGCGGGCGGAGTGGTACGTCGGCGCGCGGTCGCTCAGGTGGGCGTGGCGGATCAGCCCGAGCTCCTCGAGCACCTCCAGCGTGCGGTAGACCGTCGACGCGTTGACCGTCGACACCTGCTGCCGGACGTGGGCGAGCACCTCGTCGGGCGTGGCGTGGCCGAGCTCGTCGACGGCGCCGAGGATCAGCTCGCGCTGGGGCGTGAGCCGGTAGCCCTTCTCGCGGAGGGCGGCCTTCCAGTCCGCAGCGGACTCAGGCACGTTGCAGCCTCGCCCACAGGTGTGGCTGCAGCGGCTGGCCCATCGCGGCCATGTCGAACGCGTAGAGGAGGTCGCCCTCGACGTTGCCGTAGAGCCGCTTGCCGCCGGCGTACTCCTTGGCGGTCTCGGTGCGGGCGACCGCGTCGGTGACGATGTCGATCCGGCCGTTGTCGGCCTCGCCGTACCAGATCTCGACGAACCCGGTCGCGTGCGTGAGCACCAGCTCGAGCTTGCCCTCCGGCTTGGCGCGGAGGAACCCGGTCTCCTGGGCACCCTCGCGGACCTTGTTGCCCTGCTCGTCGATGATCCACGCGCGCGACATGTAGTGGAAGAACGGGCGGCCGTCCTGCTGGAAGATCAGCTCCTGCCCGAACTGGAACTTCTCGATCGTCGGGTAGTCGCCGTGGCCGTTGCCGCGCCAGGTTCCGAGCAGCCACGCGATCGGCCCGCAGTCGGGGTGCAGGTTCTGGGGGGATCTGGAAGGCCACGGTCGACCATCCTAGGCGGCGCCCGGGCGTACGGCGGGCTCTAGGGTGACCTGCATGGCACGCGACCTGGTGGTGAAGGTGACCTGCGGCGTCGAGGCTCCGGAGCGGGCCAACCAGGGGTTCACGGTCGCCGCGACCGCCGCCGCGTCCGGCGTCGCGGTCTCGCTGTGGCTCGCGGGCGACGCGGCCTGGCTGGCGGTGCCCGGCCGGGCGGCCGAGCTGCAGCTCCCGCGCGCGACCCCGCTGCCCGACCTGATCAGCACCGTCCTCGAGCTCGGCACCGTCACCGTCTGCGGGCAGTGCGCCGCGCGGCGGGAGCTGACCGAGGCCCACCTGCTGCGCGGCGTACGGATCGCCGGGGCGTCGGTGTTCGTCGAGGAGTCGCTGCGCGACGGCGCCCAGGCGCTCGTCTACTGACGTCCGGAGGCGGAGGCTCTCGTGCGGGCGGTGGTGCAGCGCGTCAGGTCGGCGTCGGTGGAGGTCGACGGCGCGGTGGTCGGCGAGCTGACCGGCCCCGGCCTGCTCGTCTACCTCGGCGTCACCCACGACGACGGCCCCGACGAGGCGGCATGGATGGCGCGCAAGATCCGCGACCTGCGGATCCTGCCCGAGGAGCGCTCCGCCGGCGACACCGGCGCCGGCGTGCTGGTCGTCTCGCAGTTCACCTTGTACGGCGACGCGCGCAAGGGCCGCCGCCCCACCTGGGTCGCCGCGGCGCCGCGGGAGGTGAGCGAGCCGCTGTACGACGCCGTCTGCCGCGAGCTCGAACGGCTCGGGACCCCGGTGGCCCGCGGCGTGTTCGGCGCGCAGATGCAGGTCGCGTCGGTCAACGACGGGCCGTTCACGGTGTGGCTGGAGCGCTGACAAGTGTTGAGCTGGACCGGTCACGGGTGCCGGGTCAGCCGTAGGCCGAGCCGGTGGTCGGCGTACCCGGCCGCGGCGTGAGGCAGGTCGCCGGCAGCCAGTCGGTGATCGTGCGCCCCCGCGGCTCGATCCACGTCACCAGCGCCTCCCCACCCGTCCCCGAGCGCCCGCCACTCCAGCACCAGCCCCGGCATGGTCGTCGGCGTGTGGGGCGGCCGGACCCACACGTGACGCACCCGCGGCATCGGCATGCCCGAAGGATAGAACAAGTGTTCGAACAGGGGTGGGCGGGGCGGCCCCCGTGAGGCCGCGGCCGAGCTTCTCGCGGACCTCCTGGTCGTCGAGCACTTGGACCAGGTCGGCGTCGAGCCCTCGATCGGCTACACGCGCGAAGGACAACTGGAGCTCCAAGGACGTTCCGGGAACCTTGTTCGTGCAGAGCGCGTCGAATCGAGAGATCGAGATCAGATTCGGTTCATACGTCAGCGAGGACCTGGGCGCTGATCTACGGCGTCTGCAGCGGGGGCCGTGGGACGTGCGGCGGGCGCCGGAAGGTGATGGAGCAAGGCTCCGAGAAGTCCGGATGTGGCGGAGCACCTCCATGGGACGACGACCAAGACGGTGTGCGGGCAAAGTACTGACGAAGGAGTCGGCATTGTGAACACGCTCAGTCGCGGGGTGCGATTGTCGATCGCTGTGACCTGCAGCGTCGCGTTTGCGTCGGGCTGCTCGGAGGGGAAGTCGCAGGACGCGGAAGCGGAACTTCCTGATGCGACACCCACCCCGATCACGCTCGGAGATGGCCCTGTCTATGAGTCCGTCGAGGAGTTGGTGGCGCGGGGCGAGTTGATCGTGCGCGGGATCGTAGGGGCAACGGTTGCCACCGAACTCGACGGCGGTGGCGCAACCCCGGAGGACTCGAGCAACGCGGTGCCGATCAAGTTCGTTGAACTGGCGGTCAGTGAGAGCAGTGATGAAGCGGTGGTCGCCCTCGGCGACGTCGCTGTCGTCGCCTGGGACGACTACGCGGGCGTTACCAGCGGCGGGGAGGATCACCCCGATCTCGTCGCCGGCGCCGAGGTACTCCTCGTAGTCGTCGACAAGACTTCGAAGGAAGCCCCTGGGATTCAGAGTTTCGATCGATTCCTGGTCCCTGTCGGCGGCTCCGCCGGGGTGTTCGACATTGTCGACGGCAACGCCGTTGCGCGGAGCGCCGAGGTGGTCGCCCTGTCTCGGAGCAACGCTCGCTCAAGTGACGGCAACGTGCCTCTCACGTCCAGCGTCGACACAATCGTGAACTTCGCCCAACGAGCCTGGGCCAAGGAATAGGCCTTCTCTATCGCTCGTGCTTTTTCAGTCGACCCGAGGGGACATGTGTTCGAACAGGGGTGGGCGGGGCGGCCCCCGCCAGGCCCTACCCCCGCGCAGCGGCGAGCAGCAGCCGCTCGAACTCCCGGCTGCAGTTGGCGAGGTCGAACTCGCGCTCGGCGAGGTCGCGGGCGCGGCGGCCGAGCTTCTCGCGGACCTCCTGGTCGTCGAGCACCTCGACCACCCAGTCGGCGGCCTTCTCGACCGAGCCCTCGTCGGGGGGCAGGACGCAGCCGCCGGCCTCGTCGACGAGGGCGGCGGCGAGGTTCTCGTGCGGCATCAGGCCGAGGATGGGGCGGGCGGCGCAGAGGTAGGACAGCGTCTTCGACGGCACGGAGAAGCCGCCGGCGGCCTTGTCGAGCACCACCATCAGCACGTCGCCGGAGCCGAGCACCTCCGAGAGCCGTTCGTACGGCTGGAACGGCAGCAGCGTGACCGGCACGTCGAGCCGCGCGGCCTCCTCCCGGAGGAGGTCGACGGCGTGGCCCTCGGTCACCACAGTGAGGCGCGCCGGCACGCCGCGGTCGCGGACGGCGCGGGCGACCTGCACCAGCAGCCGCGGGTTGTGCTTGAGGCCGAGGGTGCCGGAGTAGAGCAGGCTCGGGGCGTCGGCGAGGTCGTGCTCGCGCGCCCAGGCGTTGTCGCGGTCGGTCGGCACCAGCTCGTGCAGCGGCGCCCAGTTGGGGATCACGACCGTCTTGTGGGCGGTGCCCCAGGCGCGGTGGACGTCGAGGAACGCGTCGGAGATGACGACGATCGCGTCGGCCCGCCGGTTGCACCAGCGCTCGAGCCGTGCCGCCACCCAGGCGAAGACCACGAAGCCGCGGGAGAGCTTGTCGCCGGCGAAGCTCTTCATCGCCACGCCCTGCACGTCCTGCTGCCACGACACCCACGGCACCCGCGTAAGAAGGAGGTACGCCGTCACCACGACCATCATCGGCACCGGCACGTTGCCCATGAGCACGGCGTCGGGGCGCCGCCGCCGCACCTGGCGCGCGAGCTGGACGCCGTACCGCAGCTCCTGCAGGAGCCGGCGGCGGAAGCTGAGCTTCTCGATCACCTCGCCGCACCCGATCGGGTCGAAGCGGACCTGCTCGTGGCCGCCGAGGTTGCCCTTGCCGGAGACGTGCGCCTCGCACCAGGAGTGCGTCACGTCGTGACCGCGGTCGGCGAGCGCAGCGCTCAGCTCGACCTGGAACGGATGGCCGCTGTAGTCGTGCACGAGAATCCGCATGTGAGCCGCCACCACTCCCGATGTAGACCGTCGTTGACAGATCCCCCGCCTCTGTAACGACGCCCCCCGCCGGGAGGTCACACGGCCATCCCGACGCTCGCGCGGCTTACCCCCCGAGCCCGAGCAGCGCCCGCGCCTCCGTGGTCGTCATCGGCCGCCGCTGGGCGAGCCCGCCGAGGGCGACGGCGCGCTCGACGAGCTGGCGGTTGCTGGCCACCGGCTCGCCCCTGCGGATCGTCAGCACGTCCTCCATGCCGACCCGAAGGTGGCCGTCCTTGCTGAGGGCGGCGAGGGCGACCGGGAGGGTGGTGCGGCCGATGCCGGTGGCCGACCAGCTGGTGACCTCGGGAGGCAGGGCGGCGACCGCGGCGACGAGCGCGTCGGCGGTGCCGGGCATGCCGCCGGGCACGCCCATCACGAAGTCGCAGTGGACCCGCCCGCCGTGGGGCAGGCCGTGGCGGTCGAGCAGCCGGCCGAGCGCGGCGACGTGGCCGAGGTCGAAGAGCTCGAACTCGGGCACGACCTGCCGCTCCTGGCTCAGCTGGTAGAGGTCGCGGACGAACGGCCACGGGTTGCTGAACACGTCGTCGCCGAAGTTGGTGGTGCCCATCGTGAGGCTGCACGAGTCCGGCGCGGCGTCGAGCACCCGCAGCCGGGCGTCGAGCGGGTCGTGCACGGAGCCGCCCGTCGAGAGCTGCACGACGAGGTCGGTCTGCTCGCGGAGCGCCTGCACAGTGTCGGTCAGCCGGGCCAGGTCGAGGGTGGGCCGGTGGTCGTCGTCGCGGATGTGGACGTGGATCATCGCCGCGCCGGCCGCCTCGCACTCCTTCGCCGTGGCGACCAGCTCCTCGAGCGTGGTCGGCAGCTGCGGGCAGTCGGCCTTCGCCGTCTCGGCGCCGGTCGGCGCGACGGTGACGAGCAGGGCCTCCGCGGGGACGGGAGCGAGGTCTGTGGTCACCCGGTCATCGTGGCACGCCGGCGCCCGTCGCCGCCTCCAGGCGGTACGCCGGGTCAGCCGCAGCCCGGCGAGGTACAGCTCGCAGCCCAGGCAGAGCCCGAACACCGCGTTGAGCACGGCGGCGACCAGCGCCAGGCCGACCGCGAGCTGGGCGACCAGGTCGGCGCCGGCGGCGTACCCGGCGAGGGCGACGACGGTGAACGCCAGACCGACGCCCTGGGCGAACCGCGGCGGGCGCGGGTCCTCGAGTCCGGCAGGCGGCGCCAGCCGCGGCCGGACCAGCAGCCGGAAGACCACGCCGGTGGGCGTCCGCTGCACGCCGAGCGTGACCCCGACGAGGAAGAGCAGCGCCTGGACGGCCACGAGCACGACGGCGACGGGCGTCGGCACGAGCAGCGCGGCGGCGAGCACGACCAGCGTCACCGCGGCCGTGAAGCGGGGGCCGCGGGGGTCGATGCCGGTCACCGCGCGGGCTCCGGCGGGAGCGCGGCGAGCACCTGCTCGCGGCGCGGCGCCCCGGCGGCGCGACCGACCTCGGCCCCGGCGCCGTCGAGCACCAGCGTGGTCGGCGTCCGGCGCACGTCGAGGGCCCGGACCAGCTCGAGGTGCTGCTCGGCGTCGACCTCGACGTGCTCGACGCCCGGCTCGCGCCGCGCGACGTCGGCCAGCACGACCCGGGTCGCGCGGCAGGGCGCGCAGAAGGCCGAGGAGAACTGCACGAGCGTCGCCCGCTCACCCCGCCGGGCGTCGGGCACCGCGGCCTGCAGCCGCGTCCACGTCGTCGGCGCCTCGTCGGCGGGCGCGGCGAAGTCGCCGTCGGTGAGGCGGCGGTGCAGGCCGAAGCCGAGCGCGGCCACGACGGCCACCACGAGGACGAGGATCCCGGTCACGTCGTCCTCCAACGACGAGGGCGGCCCCCGGCATTCCGGGGGCCGCCCTGGTCGTTCGTCACGAGTCCTGCGTCACGTCGGCGCGCACCCTCAGAGGGTGACGGTCACCTCGGCGACGTCGCCCACCTGCGCTTGGACGACCCGGTCGACCGGGTCGGCCTTCGGCGCGAGGGTGCGCAGCGTCCACTGGCCGTCGGCGGCGAAGAACCGGAAGTGGCCGGTGGCCGAGGTCGGCACCTCGGCGGTGAACTCGCCGCTGCGGTCGAGCAGCCGGACGTAGGCGTTGGGGACGGGCTCGTCACCGCGGAGCACCTGCCCCTGGATCACCGCCTCCTTGGCGACGTTGACGCCGTCGAGCGAGAGCCCGCCCTTCGTGGCACCGCACATGTCAGGCCTCACCGGGCTCGTCGCCGAGCACCACGGGCACGCCGACCAGCGAGCCGTACTCGGTCCAGGAGCCGTCGTAGTTCTTCACGTTCTCGTGGCCGAGGAGCTCCTTGAGCACGAACCAGGTGAGCGAGGAGCGCTCGCCGATCCGGCACAGGGCGATGGTGTCCTTGGAGGTGTCGAAGCCGACCTCGTCGTAGAGGGCCTTGAGCTCCTCGTCGGACTTGAAGGTGCCGTCGTCGTTGGCGTTCTTGCTCCACGGCACGTTGACCGAGGTCGGGACGTGGCCGGCGCGCTGGGCCTGCTCCTGCGGCAGGTGCGCCGGGGCCATCAGCCGGCCGGCGTACTCGTCGGGGCTGCGCACGTCGACGATGTTCTTGTCGCCGATCGCGTCGACGACCTCGTCGCGGAACGCCCGGATCGAGCGGTCCTGCTCCTGCGCGACGTACTGCGTCTTCTCGCGGGTCGGGACCTCGGTGACCAGCTCGCGGCTGTCGAGCTCCCACTTCTTGCGGCCGCCGTCCATCAGCTTCACGTCCTGGTGGCCGTAGAGCTTGAAGTACCAGTAGGCGTAGGCGGCGAACCAGTTGTTGTTGCCGCCGTAGAGCACCACGGTGTCGTCGTTGGCGACGCCGCGGTCGGAGAGCAGCGCCTCGAACTGCTGCTTGTTGACGAAGTCGCGGCGGACCTGGTCCTGCAGGTCGGTGGTCCAGTCGAGCTTGATCGCTCCCCGGATGTGGCCCTTGTCGTACGACGTGGTGTCCTCGTCGACCTCGATCAGCACCACCTTGGGGTTGTCGAGGTTCTCCTCCACCCACTGGGCGGAGACGAGGGCGTTCTCGCGGCTCATGTCTGTTGCGTTCCTATCGGGTCGGTCGGGCTGTTCGGCGGTCGGGCTGTTCGGCGTTCGTTCGGGCGACGATGGGAGGGCTGGCGCCCGGGGTCGCGGACACGGCAGGTGTCCGGACGTGGCGGGGACGAGGCCGGCGGACGGGGCCGGGCGGCGGGCCCGGTGCGCCGGGAGTCGGTGGCGCTGCCGCGCCGGGGACGACCCCGCTCAGCAGGGGCGACAGAGCGCCGACCGGACGCGGCAGTGGTCCACCGCGCGGCGTCGGGTCAGCAGGGTCGTCGACATGTCAGCCACCCTAGGCGGTGACCGGTGGATCACCCGGCGATCGTCCGGATGTCGAGACCGGTGTCCGACTATCGAGACCGGCAGGCGGACGGCAGCGTCCGCGAGGCGCTGCCCGGCGTCGAGCCGGGCGTCACGACGAGCTCGACGTCGCCGGTCTGGGCGGGTCCGGTGCGCACCACGAACTCCACCTCCTGCGTCTCCTCCGGCCGCAGGTGCACGAAGACCGGTACGACGGTCCGGCCGCCGAGCGGGAAGGTGGCGGGCGGGTCGATGCGCCGGCCGGCCACCTCGACCTCGACCACCTCGCCGCTGGCGGGGAGCATCAGGTAGGCGACCACCTTCTGGTCGCCGGGCCGGAACCCGGCGTCGGGACCGGTGTAGCCGGTGACCGTCGGCGGCAGGTCGGCGACGTCGGGCGGGGTGTCGTTGGTGAGCCGCACGGTGCCGGCCAGCTCCTGCACGGCGTCCTCGCACGAGCGGGCCGCGACCGCGACGTCGTAGTCGAGGTAGTAGGACATCTTCGACGCGGTGGCGTCGTTGAGGTAGACGCCGATCGCCGCCTCGTCGCCGGGCAGCTCACCGGCGACCGCCGTGCCGGCGACCCGCTCCTGGACGTCGGGGTGGAAGCTGTGCATCCGGATCCGCCCCTCGGCCACCCCGCGGGCCAGCGCGGTCACCACGTCGACGGCGTCGCCCCGCCCCGCGGCGAAGGCGTCGAACACCGCCTTCGCGACGGCGTTCTGGTAGGCGTCGTGCTCGGCGACGTCGGTGGTGACCCGGTAGATCGTGTTCTCGACCGCCGCGACCACGGTGCCGGCGGCCACCGGCGGGTAGCCGGGCACCGCGACCGGGCCGGTGCCGGAGAGCAGGTAGGACACGGCGACCGGGTCGACGAGGAACACGCCGTCGATCGGTGAGCCGCGGTCCTCCCGCCAGTGCGCCGCCATCAGCTCCGCGGCCCGCGGCACGTCGGGCGTCATCACGGCGTTGAGGAAGTACTGCCCGAGGGCGTCGCCGAAGACCCGGCGCTCCTCGCGGGTGAGCGGCACCGGCGACCGATCGCGGATCCCGAAGTCGTGGGACGGCTCCTGGTGCACGATCTCGACCCGCCCGTCCGTCGCCTCGACCACCGAGATCGAGCCGGCCAGCCCGCCGGTCGAGCGCAGCTCGGCGTTGTTCTCGAGCACCAGCAGGTAGCGCCGCGTCCGGTCGTCGCCGAGCAGGTCGGGCATCATCGCGGCCGCGCGGTAGGCGGAGCCGAGGGTGTCGCGACCGGCCACCACCAGCGTCCGCAGCTGGTCGAACCGGGTGCGCAGCGGCCCGGCCAGGTCGGACTCGTCGACCGCGGCGAGCCGGTCGGCCGCGGCGTCGAACGCGGCCTCGCTGCGGCGCGCCGGCTCGCGCAGGGCGGCGATCCGCGCGAGCGGGAACTGGTGGTCCTGCGGATGGAACGCCCGCGAGGTCACCTGCTCGGCGGACTCCACGATCGGCGGGATCCCCTCCCCGGCCGAGGTCGTCGAGCACGTCGGCGGCGACGCCCACCGCCTCGGCGTCGTCGCCCACCAGCGGCAGCCGCTCGAGCGCCCAGAACGTCGGCCCGTCGGTGCGCGACCGCGCGGTGGCACTGGCCTCCTGGAAGTCGGCCAGCGCCCGGCGCGCCCCGTCGGCGTCGCCCTCGACCAACTGCCGGCGCAGCACCAGGCCGCTCTGCTCGACCTCCTGCAGGTCGGCGGCGGCCCGCCAGACGGTCACCCCGCACCACAGCGCGCACAGCAGCGCGGCGGCGAGGAACGCCAGCCCGGCGGCGACGGCCGGCCGCTGCCGCGCGGCCCGGACCGCCCGGCGCAGACGACTGCGCCGGCGGCGGCGGACCATCGGTGACATGGGCGCAAGCATGCCCGGACGCCGCGCCGACGGGCGACCGACCCGCGCTCCGGCGATGCGGCGTACGCCGCGCCGGGGTGCCCTAGTATCGGCGCGGACTCCGGCCCGCCACCCGACCCGAGGACTCGACACCGTGGACCTGAAGCAGTTCCTGCAGATCCTGCGCCGCCGCTGGCGCAGCGTGGTCGCGCTCCCGGTGCTGGCCCTCCTCGTGGCCGGTGGCATCACCTACTTCATGGACGCCGAGTACGAGTCCAAGAGCCGGGTGTGGCTGACCGTCGACACCCGTGAGGCGGCCGATGCCTACACGGCCGCCTTCATCGTGCAGCAGCGCGCGGCGTCGTACGCCAGCGCCGCCAAGAGCTCCGGCCTGGCCGAGGAGGTCATCGGCCGGCTCGACCTCGAGGACCTGACGCCCGAGGAGCTCGCCGACCGGATCTCGGCGGACGTCGAGGAGGGCACCACCTTCATCGAGATCACCGTGCGCGACGGCAACGCCCGCACCGCCCAGACGATCAACGACGTCGTGACGACGACGTTCATCGACTACGTCACCGAGCTGGAGACGCCGAGCGGCGCCGGCGGCGCCTCGCAGATCGACCCGAAGGTCACCGACGCGCCGACGTACAACCCCGACAAGGTCAGCCCGCGCACCGTGCTCAACCTCGTCGTCGGCGGGATCATCGGCCTGCTGCTCGGCGTCGCGCTGGCGATCGCCCGCGACCTGCTCGACCGCACGATCCACACCGTCGACGACGTCGCGAAGTTCACCGAGGCGCCGGTGCTGGCGAGCATCGGCTACGACCCGGCGATGAAGAAGTCGCCGCTGATCTCCGACCTGGGCGGGTTCGCCGCGCGCACCGAGGCGTTCCGGGTGCTGCGCACCAACCTCCAGTTCATCGACCTCGACAACCACCCGAAGGTCCTCGTGGTCACCAGCGCCACGCCGACCGAGGGCAAGACGATGACCGCCACCAACCTGGCGATCGCGCTCGCCCAGACCGGGCGCAAGACCCTCGTGGTCGACGCCGACCTGCGCCGCCCGCGGGTCGCCAGCACCCTCGGCCTCGACCCCGCGGTCGGCCTGACCACGGCGCTGATCGGCAAGGCCGAGATCAGCGACGCGATCCAGGTGCACGAGCCGAGCGGCCTGCACGTGCTGGCGAGCGGCGCCAAGCCGCCGAACCCGACGGAGATCCTGCAGGCGCGGGTCACCAAGGACGTGATCGCCCGCCTGCGCCAGTCCTACGACATGGTCGTCATCGACGCGCCGCCGCTGCTGCCGGTGGCCGACGCGGCGGTCCTCGCCTCGATCGCCGACGGCACGCTGCTCGTGGCCCGGCACAACAAGACGACCACCGACCAGGCCTCCGACGCGGTCAGCCGCCTCCAGCAGGTCGGGGCCCGGCTGCTCGGCGTCGTGGTCAACATGGTGTCCAAGCGCGCGGTCGGCTCCTATTACTACTACTACTACGAGGAGACCAGCCCGGTCGGCGCGAAGGCCCGCGTCAACGGCGACGGCGGCGGCTCCCGGGAGAAGCTGACGGCCCGCCGGGGCGGGAAGGACCGCCGGAAGCAGTGACCCGCCGCCTCGCCCCGCTCGCCTCCCTCGTGCTGGTCGCGTCCGTCGCGGCCGCCGGGTGCGACGACGAGCCGGGGCCGCTGCAGGTGTCGGAGCGGCTCGGCCCCGGTGACGAGTACGTCGCGCTCGGCGACTCCTACACCGCCGCTCCCGGCATCGGCCCGGTCGACGACGACGACGGCTGCTTCCGGTCGACCAACAACTACCCGCACCTGCTGGCCGACGAGCTCGACCTCGAGCTCGTCGACCGCAGCTGCATCGCGGCGACCACCGAGTCGATCGCCGGCCCGCAGCAGACGCCGATCGGGGTCTGGGCCGACCCACAGCTCGACGACGTCGACCGCGACACCCGGCTCGTCACGCTCCGCATCGGCGGCAACGACTTCGGGCTCTACCGGGTGCTGACGCAGCTCTGCCTGCAGACCGCCGCCAACGACCCCCGACGGCACGCCGTGCACCGACGCTGCCGCGGAGGCTCCCGGCCCCTCGATCCCGGAGCGGATCGACAAGCTCACCGGCCGGGTCACCCGGGTGCTGCGGGCGGTCGTCCGCAAGGCGCCGGACGCGGACGTGCTGGTCGTCGGCTACCCGTCGTTCGTCCCCGAGGACGGCCCGTGCGAGGGGCTGCCGATCGCCGAGGGCGACCTGCCGCTGGCGCTGAGCATCAACCGGGGCCTCAACACGGCGATGGAGAAGGCGGCCGAGCGGGTCGGCGCCCGCTACGTCGACGTCCACGCGGCCACCCGGGGCCACGACATCTGCAGCGACGACCCCTGGGTCGCCGACGGCACGGCGAGCCGCGGCCGGGCGGCGCCGTGGCACCCCTACGCCGCCGAGCAGCAGGCCACCGCCGAGGCGATCCTCGAGGCGCTCGCGGACTCCTGAGCCGCCGCCGGACCGGTGGAGCCGTCCCGCTCAGGACTCGAGCAGCGCGTCGACGGCCGCGAGCACCCGTGCGGGCGGGATGGAGACGTCGTCGGCGATGCCGGCGTTGGGCCCGCCCGGTCCGCCCGGACCGCCTGGTCCGTCGGCGACGAGGTAGCGGTAGTCGGCCTCGATCGCCTGGCAGATCGCCCACAGGCCGCGGTGCACGTACGTCGACGGGAACAGCTCGAGCACCTTCACGCCCGGCGGGCTGAACGTGATGTTGGTGAGCCCGGCGCCGTGCGGCGCGACGACGACCTCGGCCGCGGCGAAGGTGTCGATCTGCTCCTGCACGGTCAGCGTGCCGGGGTCGAGCCGGACGAAGCCGCGACGCTCGAGCCCGGGGAGCAGCTGCTCCTCCTGCACGTAGCGGCGGGTCTGCGGGGCGCTCCCCCGCGTCAGGTAGAGGCGGGTCGGGGTCGCCGGCGGCTGCTTGGGGGGCAGCCGCTTGCGCAGCCACTCGACCACCGACGGCGGCGCCTGGAGCGCCCAGTTGGGGTTGCTCGGCACCAGCAGCCGGTCGGCCAGCACGGTGCGCCCGCGCACCGGCTGGACGAACCGCCCCTCGATGCCGGCGAGCTCGAGCAGCTGGCGCTGGTAGCCGGCCGCGTGGGGCACGACGATCGCGTCGAACCGCGCGCCGGGCAGGCACTCCTCGACGATCCCGTGCCGGGCGAGCGCGTCGTAGAGGAAGTGGTAGTAGTTGCCGGCCGTGCCGCGCGCGGTGAGGCTCAGCACGGTGCCGGGCACGTGCTGCACCGCGCCGAGCGTGGGCCGCAGGAACACGGGGTGCTCGCGCCAGTCGGACACACCGAAGTACGTGCTCGTCTGGTGGTCGAGCACGCCCTCGGGGGTGATCGCGGCGCCGAAGTCGCCGACCAGCCGGCCCCGGTCGATCTCGAGGGTGAACGTGGCGGGCACGTTCGCGTGGGTGTGGAGGCCCTCCTCGAAAACCCAGTGCCGGGGCGGGTCCCCGGCGACCGGACGACGTACCAGCTCCTCGGCGGGACGCCCGGGGGTGCAGCCGCACGGTCCCCGGCGCGCGGGCCGCGGTGTCGACGGAGCGCTCCGTCGCGGTGCGCGGAACGCCGCGGACACCGAGCAGCGGCGCGGGCAGGCGGAACACGGAGCCGGCCACCCGGGTGAGCAGGCGGTGGGCCCGCTTGAAGAGCGGCCACCAACGTCTCAGGTTCGGCGGAAGAGGCACGGCCGGGACGTTACAGTCTGCGCTTGTGGCTGGGATGACGACCAAGACGCTGATGGCCAGGGCCAAGCGGGCGAACCCGCGACTGGTGGGCGCCGCGGTCGCCCGACGGGCACGGGTCCGGCTCGCCCGGGCCGGCATCGTCGTCAGCCGCCTCGACGAGGACATGCGGCGCGCGGTCAACCTGACCCACAACGACGCGGTCCCGCTGCCTCCGGGCGCCGAGGAGCACCTGCGGGCCGACAACCCGCAGCTGCAGGAGCTGCAGGCGGCCTACGACGCCCTCGACATCCCCGCCGCCGTGCACACGCAGTGGGCCAGCGGCTGGCTCGACAAGAACCTGTCGATGGCGTGGTTCCGCGGCGACAACGCCTACGTGTGGCAGTTCCGCCAGCTCGGCCAGGCCGCGACCATCCGGATGTACCTCGCGATGCTCGACGTCGAGTCCCGCGACGACCTCGGCCTGCTCGGCAAGCTCGAGGAGGACGGCCTGTTCGGCGCTTGGACGTTCGAGTTCGGCGACCGGCCGTCGATCAGCCGCGACCTGCTCGACAGCGTCAACGAGATCAACTACCTCGACGACCGGATGGGCCTGAGCTCGATCGAGGGCCTGCGGGTGCTCGACATCGGCGCCGGCTACGGCCGGCTCGCCCACCGGATGTCGGCCGCGCTGCCCAACCTGGCGGCGTACGACTGCATCGACGCGGTCGCGACCTCGACGTTCCTCTGCGACTACTACACCGGCTTCCGCGAGCTGCCCGACTCCGTGCGGGTGGTGCGGCTCGACGAGCACCAGAAGCTCGGCGACTCCTACGACGTCGCGGTCAACATCCACAGCTTCTCCGAGGCGTCGCACGCCGCGATCCTGTGGTGGCTCGACCGGATCGCCGAGCGCGAGGTGCCGTGGCTGTTGATCGTGCCCAACACCCCCGACGAGCTGCGCAGCACCGAGCTCGACGGCAGCATGCGGCCGTTCCGCCAGGACGTGCTCGACCGCGGCTACGAGCTCGTCGACAGCCGGCCGATCCACGACAACGACGAGCTGCTGCCGCTGATCGACCTGCACGACCGGTTCTACCTGTTCAAGCGCACCGCCAGCTGAGGCCGCCGGACCCGCTCACTGCCGGTGCATCCGCTCCGGCGTCGCCATCCACGGGTGCAGCGTCGCCCGGTCCTTGCGGATCGTGGCGGCGAAGATGTTGCCCCTGCCGGGCGGCGACCCTGTTGAGCACCCGCTGGCCGTTGGTGAAGGCCTTCTCCGCCGACGCCTGGCTCAGCCGCAGCTTGCGGCGGAGCACCTCGGAGGCCACCCGGCCGGTGCCGAGGTTCCACTCCGTGTGGACCTCGACGGGGATGTCGTACGCCGGGTCGAACGCGGCGACCGTCTTCTCCAGGTCGCGGCGGGTCCAGCGGTAGATGAAGTTGGGCACTCCGGTGCCGTCGACGCCGCCGGTCTCGTAGCCGTCCGCCACGACCGCGGCGAGCTCGTACCACCCGACGACGCCGGCTTTCGTGGCCGCCCGCATCAGCGCGGAGTCCTGGTTCTCCACGAACAGCACGGTCCTGCGGGCGATCCGGTACATCTCGTGCAGCGCCTCGTGCGGCCGCGAGCAGTGGTGGAGACCGGAGTGGCCCATCACGTGGTCGTAGCTCGCCGAGGCGTAGGGCATGTCGTGGGCGTCGATCACCGAGCCGCCGAGCTCGCTGCTCGGGCTGTCCGGCGCGATGTTGACCAGCGTGACGTTGGTGAGCCCGACCTCCTTGCAGACCAGCTCGTCGAAGGTGCCGGCGAACTGCACGAGCACCGAGTCGTCGGGCTGGATCACGCCCCGGTCGAGGTGCTGCCGCAGGATCCGCGCGAAAGTGGTCGCACCGGGCTCAGTCACGCTCGGATGCTAGGCCATGGCGCGGCGTGGCGGGCGGAGCTGTACGGAACTGGCGAACGGCCGTCCCGCGGCCCCTATCCTTGCTCCGCCATGACCACGTTGTCCCGCAGCTCCGTCGAGCCCGACCTGATGACGGTCCAGTGCGACGTCTGCTTCCCCCCAGCACGTCGCCACCACCACCCTGGGCGGGCTGACCGAGCGCGGCTGGCTGCTGCGGGCCAACGGCGCCGACGTCGACATGTGCCACCACTGCCGGTTCGAACCGCACCAGGGGCAGGTGCCGCGCGTCGACCGGGCCGGCGACGCCACCGGCGATGGGCACCTGCCGAACTTCTTCATCATCGGCGCCGCGAAGGCCGGCACCACCAGCCTCTTCCACTACCTCGACCAGCACCCCGACGTGTTCATGGCCGAGGACAAGGAGCTGCACTACTTCTGCGACCCCGACTGCGAGAAGTGGCTGCCGCTCTACCGCGAGCGGTTCCCGGTCGACGTACCGGTGCGGGGGAGGCGTCGACCCTCTACACCCGCTCCCCCGCCATCCCGGGCGTGCCGGAGCGGATGGCGGCGCTGGTCCCCGACGCGCGGCTGGTCTACCTCGTGCGCGACCCCGTCGAGCGGGCGCTGGCGTCGTGGCGCGAGGAGCGCTTCCACGTCACCGAGCGGCGGCCCGCCGAGGAGGCGTTCCAGAACCCCGAGGACCCGCACAACGCCTACGTCGCCGGCAGCAGGTACGCCGACCAGCTGCAGGGCTACCTCGACCACTTCCCCGCCGAGCAGGTGCTGGTGCTCGACCAGCGCGAGCTCGCCACCGACGCCGCGACCGTCGTCGCGCGGGTGGTCGACTTCCTCGGCCTCGACCAGCACCCCGTCGACACCGGCACCCGCCACAACGAGGGCGGCACGAAGTTCGAGTACGGCGCCCTCGGACACCGGCTGCGCTTCAGCGCCCCCGCCCGCGCCGTCCGCCGGATGCCCGTCCCGGTGCGCCGCGCACTCACCGCCCCCGCCCGCCGCTTCCTGCGCCAACAGGTGCCCAAGCCCGAGCTCGCTCCTGAGCTGATGACCCGCCTGCAGGCGACCCTGCGCCCCGACGCCGAACGGCTGCGCGCGATGACCGGGCTCGAGCTGGCGCACTGGTCGGTGTGAGGGGGCGGGGTCTGGTCGGCGTGGGGTGGGTCGGGTCGGCGTGGGTGGCCGGGTCACAGCCGCCGCAGATTCATCACGGTATGCAGCCGGATTGGCGCTCCCCCATGGTGGGTACGCCATGGGGAGCGGCAACTCACCTGCATACCTTGATGAACCTGCGCACCCATGGGCCGAGCCGGCTCCACACACCACCCGGGCACCAGCCGCCGCAGATTCATCACGGTATGCAGCCGAATTGGCGCCTCCCATGGTGGGCACACCATGGGGAGCGGCAACTCACCGACATACCTTGATGAACCTGCGCACCCATGGGACTCGACGACTCCACAGACCACCCGGGCACCAGCCGCCGCAGATTCATCACGGTATGCAGCCGGATTGGCGCCTCCCATGGCGGGTACGCCATGGGGAGCGGCAACTCACCGACATACCTTGATGAACCTGCGCACCCATGGGACTCGACGACTCCACAACCACCCGGGCACCAGCCGCCGCAGATTCATCACGGTATGCAGCCGGATTGGCGCCTCCCATGGTGGGCACACCATGGGGAGCGCCAACTCACCTGCATACCGTGATGAATCTGCGCACTCGTCAGCCCGCGCCCCTCGATCCCGCGCCCGCCGGTCCCGCGCCCGCCGATCCCGCGCCCGCCGATCCCGCGCCCGCCGGGTCCGCCCCACCCGACGCCCGCCGCAGGTGCCAGAGGAGCGCGATCCACCAGGCGGCTGCCATGGCGGCCTGGCCGCCGACGAGGCCACCCCAGACGGCGCCGGCGGCGCCGCCGAGGAGGGCACCGATCACGAGCGCGGTCATCGAGATCAGGCCGGTGACGACCTGCACGACCATCGCGCTGTGGAACTGGTGACGCGCTATCAGGGCGGGCGGCACGCCGGCCTGGGCGGCGGCGACGACGAGCCACAGGGCGGTGGGTAGCAGCAGCGGCGAGATGACCGGCCACACGCTGCCGAGCACGGCCTCGCCGACGACGTCGGGGAGCAGCACCAGGGCGACCAGGTTGGCGGCCGCGACCGCGGCGGCGACGAGCATCGTGCGGCGCTGGTGGCGCAGCAGGCCGCGGTTGTCCGGCTGCTCGCGGGCGACGTCGGCGGCCATCGAGGCGGCGACGGCGTTCTGAACGGCGGTGGTGGGGCGGCCGAGCAGGATCGCGGCGCGGACGGCGGCGACGGCGACCGGGCTCGCCACCAGCGCGACGAGCACGGCGCCGGCGAGGATGCTGCCGGCCGAGGCGAGGTTGCCGACGAGGAGCCGCCACGAGGCGTCCCAGCGCTCGCGCAGCCACCGCAGGGAGACCTCCGAGGGCCGCAGCACGCCGTACTGCGCCACCAGCACCAGCGACGCCACGGCGCCCGAGCCGACCCAGGCCAGCGTGAGCGTGAACAGGCCCGCCGAGTCGGTGACCTGTACGACGACGAGCGCGGCCACCAGCAGCACCAGCCAGGTGCCGTCGAGCACGACCGCCCCGGCCGGCCTGCTGCGGGCGACCGCGACCCACCGGCCGACGTCGTGGACGACGAGCGCGGGAAGCGCGATCCCCAACGCCAGCACCGACGCGCCCATCCCCACCCCGAACGCGACCTGCAGGCCGCCCACGAGCACGCACCCGAGGCCGGCGACACCGCCGAGCACCAGCGCGCTGCCGAGGACCTCGCGCGGCCGCTCGTCGGCGTCGCGGGGGTGGACGACGATGCGCATGCTGATCAGCGCCTGCACCGGCCCCATCACGAACATGTGCAGCAGGAGCAGGAGGCTGAACGAACCGAACGTCGTCGCCGAGGTCACGTGGGCGACCCACAGCACCACCAGCAGGTTGCTGGCGCTGGAGAGCGCCTGGTCGACGGTGACGAGGGTGGCGCGGCCACCGGTGGTCCCGCTCGGCGCGGCCGCCCCACCCGCGGCCGCCCCGCCGACGGCACCGTCGGCCGCAGCGTCGACACCCCCGTCGACAGCCCCGCCCACAGCCCCGTCCGCCACGGCGCCGGTCACCCTCCCGCCGCCGGCAGCAGCCGGTCGAGCACCGCGAGACCGGCCGGGTCGTCGTCGTGCACGACGGCGACGTCCCAGTAGGAACGCCGCCCCGGCCGGTTGCGCGGGAAGTCGTCGAGCTCGCCGGACCGCGCGGCGACCTCCGCACCGGTCATCCGGCCGACGTCGGCGCCGCCGTTGTCCCAGACGCCGGCCTGGTGGTAGCCGAGGTCGGCGAGCCGGTCCCACACCTCGAGCGGGTCGTAGCCGGCGATCCGGGTCAGGTAGGGGTCGTACTCGAAGAACAGCACCGGGCGGGAGTCGCGCCAGGCCTCCGCGATCGCGGGCACGAGCGCGACGTCGTAGCCGTCGGTGTCGGACTTCACCAGCCGCAGGTCGGCGAACGCCGGGTGCTCGGCACGCAGCCGCGCCGGGGTGACCGACGGCATCGCGTCGGCGTCGCCGCCCTCGACGAACCGGGTCGTGCCGCCGGTGCGGACGGCGGTCGTCCGCGCCGCGGTCTCCTCGAGCGCCAGCAGCGACTCGACCACGGTGACCCGGGGGTCGCCGTCGACGTTGCGGTGGAGGAAGTCCAGGTAGTAGGTGTCCGCCTCGACGCACAGCACCGTGCCGTCCGCGGCGTCGAGGACCTGCAGCGTGGAGTCGCCGACGTTGGCGCCGACGTCGAGCATCGTCAGCGGCGGCGCCTCCTCCGCGAGCAGGCGGGCGAGGCGCACGAGGTTCTGGCCGTACGCCGAGCCGGGGCCGGCGTAGTCGGGCAGCCGGTGCGCCCACGGCAGCACCATCCGCACGCCCTGCACCTCGCGGGCGACGACCCGGCGCGGGAACCGGTCGCGTACGAACCAGCCCGCGCGGCGGCGGACGGTCGACACGGCCTCTCGGAGCGCAGGCACCCGCGCGCTGCTAGTCGGCACGGACACCTCGCACGGTCTTGCCGCCTCTCGTCTCCAGGGCCTCGACGACCCGCACGCTGCAGGCTGCGCCGGGCGGGGCAGGTCGGCGCACGCCTCCTTGACCGCCGTGCGGAGGCCCGCCGGGTCGACGGCCGGCTCGGCCACCACGTCGACCGCGACGACCGCCCCGACGAGCGGGTTGGCCCGGCCGTAGACCCGTGCGGCGCGGACGCCCGGGAGGCGGGCCAGCCGCTCCTCGACCGGCAGCGGGTGCACCTTCACCCCGCCGACGTTGATGACGTCGGAGTCGCGGCCGCGGAACTCGATCCGGTCGCCGACGACCTCCACCAGGTCGCCGGTGGGCCACCACGCGTCGGCCGGCAGGTCGTCCTCGCCGTAGTAGCCCAGCATCGACGCCGACGAGCGCACCCAGAGCTGGCCGTCGACGATCTTGAGGGTGACCTCGCCGTCGTCGCCGCGCTCGAGCAGCGACGCGGGCAGCCCGTTGCGCCGGTCGCTCACCGAGCCGGTCGAGCCGAACTCCGAACCCGCGTAGACGTGGGAGATCCGCGCCCCGGGGAACGTCGCCTCGAGGTCGGCGAGCAGCGACGCCGGCGCGGCCTCGCCGCCCAGCGTCACCTGCCGCAGCGGCGGCACCGGACGGCCGTCCGCCGTAAGCTCGGCGAGCAGGAACCGCCAGAACGTCGGGGTGGCGCTGATGTGGTCGACCCGGTGCCGGTGGAGGTCGTCGAGCACGGCCTGCGGGCGCCGCACCGGCGGTGCCACGAGGGTGGCGCCCGAGCCGAGCACGTGGAGCAGGATCTGCAGGCCGGCGTACTGCTGCGGCCCGTAGACGAGCAGCCACCGCTGGCCGGCGCCGTCGGCGAGCCGGGACGCGCGGTGAGCTGGCGGCCCCAGTCGTGGCGTACGCCGCGGGGGAGGCCGGTCGTGCCGGTGGTCAGCACCAGCAGCGGCCGGCGCGGGGGCGGCTCGGCGCCCGGCGCGCCGGTGCCGCGCAGCTCCTCCGGCCGGCGCACGGCCAGGCCGGCGCCGTCGAGGTCGTCGCGGTCGGTGACGACCACGGTGTGGTCGAGCGCCGCGGCCCTGCCGCGCCAGGTCGTCGGGCGTCACGTCGGGGGCGTAGGTGCAGGCCTCCGCGCCCACCAAGGACGAGGCCGCGAGCAGCGCGACGATGAGCGGGACGTCGTTGGTCACGACCACGAACCGCTCGACGCCCGCGGACCGCAGGCCGGCGGCGTAGGCCTCGGCGGCGGCCGCCAGGTCGCCGTAGGTGTGCGTGCCGTCGGCGGCGACCACCGCCGGCCGGTCGGGGTCGGTCGCGGCGACCCGGCGCAGCAGCTCGATCACGACGCGGTCACCGGCCGGGCGGCCGCGGCGCGGTCGAGCCGGTCGCGGATCGCGCCGGTCAGGGCGGCCGGCTCGACGTCGAGCCGGTTGCGGTCGAAGGAGAGGACCAGCCCGAGCTCGCCGCGGAGCGTGGTGGCGGCGATGAACAGCACCTGGTTGGGCGCCGGCGCCAGGTTGGGCAGCAGGCCACGTACGCCGTCCGGCACCGGCTCGGGCACGACGCCGACGTTGCTGATGCACACGACGGGGGGGCGCGTCGGCCGTCCACCGCGCCACGGCGGCATCGGACTGGGGGCCGACCACGAGCCGCTCCGCGCCGCTCAGTGCGTAGGCGAGGTCGCCCTCGCCGCGCGCGACGCGGCGCCGGATGTCGCCGGTCACCGCGCGGGCGAGCTCGAGCTCCGGCACGGTCACGTCGTAGGAGCCGGCGATCAGGCCGGCGGCCTGGCCGACCGGCACCTCCGGCCCGATGCCGTGGGGGCCCTTGAGGTCCACCGGCGTCGACACCGCGAGCCGCCGGACCCCGGGCGACAGCTCCGCGCACGTGCCGAGCGCGGCCGCCGCCAGCAGGCCGTGGACGGTCGTGCCGTTCGCGCGCGCGTGCGCGAGCAGCCCCGCCGTCGCGTCGCGGTCCAACCGGAGCAGGTGGAACTCCACGTCGCGGGGCCCGTCGACCGCGGGCCGGTGCCACGGCAGCCGGTCGGCGTTGCCGGCGTACTCCTCCTCGTCGCGGACCGTGCGCGCCAGCGCGAGCAGCTCCCGGCGCCGCTGCCGCGGGTCGGCGGTCGCCGCGAGGACGTCCTCCTGCGAGACCGTCGGCGCGAACAGCGGGTGCTCCGCGGGCTCGCGGCCGGCCAGGATGTCGCCGAGGAGCAGGCCGACCTGGGCGATCCCGCGCCCGTCGACGAGCGCGTGGTGGACGCAGACCACGGCCGTGGTGGTGCGCCCGAGCTCGACCAGCGAGACGCGGGCCGCGGCCCGCTCGTGGTCGATCGGCGTCGACGACTCCCCCGCGCAGCGCGGCGGGCAGGTCGGGGAAGGTCGCCCACGGGTCGGGGGCGCCCTCGCCGGCGAAGTCGACCTCGCCGCCGCGCTCGGCGGCCGGCCGGATCCGGGCGCGCAGGAGCGGCACCAGCTCGACCGCGCGCGCCCACGCGGCGCGCACCGCGGCGGCGTCGGCGTCGAGCTCGACGGCGCAGAGCGCGTTCATCGGCCAGCGGCGCGCGAGCAGCTGGTAGTAGACCTCGGAGGGCCCGAGGGCCCGCACCCCGGACCCGGTCAGCACGTCAGGCCGCCGTCGACGACCAGCGTCTGGCCGGTGATCCAGTCGTTGCGGTCGTCGACGAGGAACTGCACCGCCCGCGCGATGTCGTCCGGCTCGCCGAGGCGGCCCGCGGGCGTGCGCCGCACGATCTGGCCGAGCTGCCCCTCGTCGAGCCCGTGGCTCATCTCGGTGCGCAGGTAGCCGGACGCGATGCTGTTGACGGTGATCCTCCGCGACCCGACCTCCCGGGCCAGGGCGCGGGTGAACCCGTCGAGCCCGGCCTTGGTGGCGCCGTAGACCGTCAGCCCCCGGTAGCCGGTCAGCCCGGTGATCGAGGAGATGTTGACGATCCGCCCGCCGCCGTGGGCGAGCATGTTGCGCACGACCAGCTTGGAGACGTGGAAGGTCGCCTTGAGGTTGAGGTCGACGACCGTGTCGGCGTCGTCGTCGGAGAACAGCGCCAGCAGGCCGTCCCTGGCGACGCCGGCGTTGTTGACGAGCACGTCGACCGAGCCCCAGCGGGCGACGACCTCCTTGACGAACCGGGTCGTCTGCTCGCGGTCGGCGATGTCGGCGCCGACGAAGAGGAACCGCCCCTCGTACGCCGGGTCCGCGCTCCAGGCGCGGACGGCGTCGGTCTCCGAGCGGGCACAGGTGGCGACCCGGTCGCCCGAGTCGAGGAACGACTGGACGATGCCGGCGCCGAGGCCCCGGCTACCGCCGGTGACGACGACGGTGCGCTGCCGCCCCGGCAGCGGCTCCGGCTGCTCCGCGGTCATGCCGCAGCGGCATAGAACGCGACGATCTCGCCCACGGTCTCCGGCATCTCGCCCGCGCTGAACGGGTCGGAGCCGAACTCGTCCTCGAGGGTCGCCGAGAGCTCGGCGGTCTCGAGCGAGTCGAGGCCGAGGCCCTCCTCGCCGTGGAGCGTCGTCCCGGCGTCGACCGTCACGCCGGTCCGGTCCCAGCCCTCGAGCAGCGACCCGATGATCTTCAGGACCGAGTTCTGGACGTCGTCCATGGAATGAGCCTCCTGTGTTCGGGGGCGGACACTAGCAGCGGGCGGAGGAGCCGGTGGCTCATCCGCCGTACCGCTGCCAGCGGTAGCCCCAGTCGTTGATCTTGATCGGCGCCAGCCGCCGCGCCGGCACGCCGCCGGCCAGGTTCTCCGCCTTGAGCTCCTGGCGCGTCCACACCGTCGAACCCGCGGCGAGCAGCGCCCCCTCCCCGATCACGGCACCGGCGAGCAGGGTGCAGTTGGTCGAGACGACCGAGCCCTTCTCGAGCTCGACCGGCTCGACGATCACGCCGCCGTCGTGCGGGTCGAAGACGTGGGTCAGCACGGTGGACCGCATGCCCGTCAGCCAGCAGTCCTCGCCGAGCACCAGCCCGCCGCTGCAGTCGATGACGTGCATGGTCATGATCCGCGAGTGCGCGCCCATCCGCAGGGTGCGCGCGACATCGTTGCGCTCCGCGCCCGGGTCGGTGGGCAGGGTGATGCCCGAGGTGATCAGGTTGAGGTAGTTGATGCGCGCACCGACGCCCATCTCGACCCGGTCGATGCCGCCGATGACGTTGAAGTTGCCGATCGCGGTGCCCTCGGCCAGCTCGAACCGGCCGACGCTCTTCACCAGGTTGATCCCGAGGTAGGCCGTGGGGTGGATCGAGTGCCCCAGCAGGTTGAGCACCCGGACCTTCAGCCGCTTGAACGGCAGCAGGAAGGCCAGGGTGGTGAGGAGGTTCCGCACACGGCGCATGACCCGTCAACGGCCCGGACCGACCCGGGGTTACAGGGATGACCAGGATCCGCGCAGCGGTGCGGTGCAGGTCACGCGGGTGCCACACTTCCGCCCATGCTGCAGACGCTCGCCGAGGACCTCCGCGCCTCCGTCGACGCCGGTCGCCGGACCGGCCCCCGGTTCTGGGTCTACCTGCTCGGCCGCTCCGCGATCTCCCCCGCAGGTGCACGCCCTCGTCCTGTTCCGGCTGGGGTCGTCGTTGCGCGGCACCCCGCTGTGGCCGCTGGCCTACCTGCTCAAGTCGCTCGGGATCGTCTGGGCGGGCGCCGACATCCACCCCAAGGCACAGATCGGGCCGGGCTTCGTGCTGGCGCACGGCCCCGGCGTCACCATCGGCGCCGACGTCCGCGCCGGGCGCAACCTGCGCGTCAACAGCGGCACCAACATCGGCGCGATGCGGATGACCGAGCCGCTGGACCCCAGCCGGCCGACGTACATCGGCGACAACGTCTTCGTCGGCGCCAACGCGATGATCCTCCAGGACTGCCACATCGGCGACGGCGCCGTCGTGGGCGCCAATTCCGTCGTCACCAGGGACGTCGCCCCGCTCACCGTCGTCTCCGGCATCCCGGCCAAGCCGGTGCGCACGCTGGACAAGCCGTTCCTCGGCCGCCAGGAGTGAGCGAACCGCCCCCGACCGCCGTCCGCTCGGATAGCCTCCGGTGGTCCGCGACCGAGAGGAGGGCACCGTGCCCGGGTTCCCCGGCCTGCCGAGCCTGTCCCTGCGCCAGCTGAGCGAGGCCCCCGTCGCGCGGCAGGTCTTCCGCCGGCTGCGCCACGAGCAGGACCAGCTGCGCGCCGCGATCGGCCGGCTCGAGGTGCACCTGATGGACGTGCGGCCGCGGCCCACCCGGCTCGCGGACGCCGAGTTCAGCGTCTTCTCCCAGTACGGCGAGGACGGGATCATCCAGCACCTGGTGCGGGAGGCGAAGGTCGAGCACACGACGTTCGTCGAGATCGGCACCGGCGACTACAGCGAGTCCAACACCCGGTTCCTCGTCGAGAACGACAACTGGCGCGGCCTCGCGGTCAACGGCGGCGACGACCACGTCCGGTTCGTCGCGAGCTCGGGGCTGGGCTGGCGGCACGACGTCGAGCCGGTCAGCGCGTTCGTCACCCGCGACAACGTCGACGCGCTGATCAGCGACCACGGGCTGACCGGTCCGATCGGCCTGCTGTCGATGGACGTCGACGGCGTCGACTACTGGCTGCTCGACGCGATCACCGTCGTGGAGCCGACGATCCTCGTCGCCGAGTACAACGCGCTGTTCGGGCCCGACGCCCGGGTGACCGTGCCCTACGACCCCGCGTTCGTGAACACCGAGGCGCACTGGTCGGCGACCTACTTCGGCGCGTCGCTGGGCGCGCTCGTCCACCTCGCGACCAGCCGCGGCTACCGCTTCGTCGGCTGCTCCAGCAACGGCGTCAACGCGTTCTTCGTCAAGGACGAGGCCGCCGGCGACCTCCCCGCGCTGACGGCCCGGGAGGGCTTCCGCGAGGGGCGCTACCTGACCGCCCGCAACCGGGACGGCTCGCCGGCCCGGATGCGCGGCGTCGGCGACCGGCTGCGGGTCATCGCCGACCTCCCGCTGGTCGACGTGACCAACGGCGAGCAGCGGCCGGTCGCCGAGGCCGTCCCGGTCTGGGACGACGCCCGCTGATGGTCTCCCGCGTCGGGCACCTGGCGCGCCGGGCCCGCGGCCTCGGCCTGCAGGCGAGCGGCATCACCCGGCTCACCGCCGGCCTGGCCACCGGGCGGGTGCGGGAGCTGTGGATCGGCGACTCCCACTCCGTGCTGCTCAACACCGAGCGGTTCCCGCTCTGGATGGGCTCGGTCGGCGAGGGCCGGTTCGTCTGGCACCTCGGCCCCCGGATCCTCCACTCGATCGCCACCAACGGCTTCCCGCCGGTCGTCGAGCGGGTCGCCGACCGGCTGCGCCGGCTCCCGGCGTCGCGCCGGCTGACGTGCTTCTTCGTCTTCGGCGAGATCGACGTGCGCTGCCACCTCGGCCCGCGGGTGGCGGCGGGGATCGACGACGCCTTCGTGACGGCGTACGTCGACCGCGCGGTCGCGCTCGCCGACCGGTTGGGTGCCGCGCGGGTCGTGATCGTGACGCCGACCCCGCCCAGCGACCACATCGCCGACCACGTCATGTTCCCGATCGCCGGCGACGTCGCCCAGCGCACCGCCGCCCACCGGTGGCTCAGCGACGCGCTCGTCGACGCGGTGCCCGCCGGCGACCCCCGGGTCGGCGTGCTCGACCTCCGCGCCGCGCTCGCCGACGAGGACGGCCGACTGCCGGAGGCCCTGACCTACGACGGGTGCCACACCAACGACGCCGGACGGGCCGCCGTACGACGGTTGGTCCGCGACCACCTGAGCAGCAGCGCCCCCGGGGCGCCGAGGAGGACAGCACGATGAGCGAGCAGGACGCGTCGGCCTGCCCGGCCTGCGAGTCGCGGTCGGTGAGCCGCGGGCCGGCCTCGCGCCGCAACCAGCACGTCGTCGTGCGGTGCCGCTCGTGCGGCGCCTGCTGGCTGGTGGGCGCGCCCGCGCCGCCGCCCACCTTCACCCTCGAGGACCTGCCCGAGGACTACGTCGACACCTGGGTCGACAACAAGCGCGAGTCGGTCGGCACCGGCGAGTGGGAGCGGCAGCTGCGCTGGCTGCGCGAGGAGCTGCGCGGGGTCGAGCGGCCGCGGGTCTACGACGTCGGCGCCGGCGACGGCGAGTTCCTCGCGCTGGCGCGCGACCGGTTCGGCTTCGACGTCGGCGGCAACGACATCCTCGAGGGCGCGATCCTCGTCGCCAAGCGTCGCTACGGCATCGACCTCGACCTCGGCGACCTCGGCGCGCTGCCGGACCTGCCGAGGGCCGACGCGGTCACCATGTGGTGCGTGCTCGCCCACACCGCCGACGGCCCGTCGATGGTCGCCGGCGCCGCGGACCTGCTCGGACCGGGCGGCATCCTGTTCCTCCAGACGCCGCACCGCACGCTGGCCGACCTCGCCTTCATCGGCGCCAAGACCGTGACCGGCGGCCGGGTGACCCGCCTGTCGGACCGGCGGCTCGCCGGCCACCACCGGATCCTGCACACCCGGCGGAGCATCACCGCGCTCCTCGAGCGGCACGGGTTCACCGACGTGGAGGTCACCCCGCAGGCGCGGTACTCGCTGTCGTCGGAGGCCTACCTCGCCTCGCTGCGCACCCCGCAGTGGGCGCTGCGACCGGCGGCCCGGGTGATGGACGCGGCCGTCACCGGCCCGCTCGCGCCGCGGATCGTGCTCGACGTCCGGGCCCGCAAGCGCGGCTGACCGCCGCCCGGGGAGCCGGGCCGGGAGCCCGGGCCCGGTCAGCGGGCGACGAGCCGGCGAACGACCTTCCAGACAAGCGGCTGGGTGATGACCCGGCGGACGACCTTGCGCAGCCACAGCGGCCGCACGACCTGCTTGGCGATCCGCGACAGCCGCCCGTCGATCCGCAGCAGCACCAGCTCGAGCTCGGTCTCCACGTCGCGGTCGAGGGCGACCTCCGGCGGGTGCACGAGCGGGAACGGCATCTGCTGGGCGGGCCGCGGCTGCCGGTTGGCGCGGGTGTGCGTGGCGTCGGGCCCGAACCCGTCGTTCTCGACGAGGTAGAGCGACGGCGTCACGCACAGCCCGCCCTGGGAGATGATCGTGACCCACAGGTGGTGGTCCCAGCCGTAGTGGTCGCCGTCGGGGGTCTGCGAGACCTTGAGGAAGTGCCGTCGCCCGGCCTCGGTCGTCAGCGCACCCGGCGCGGGCGGGGCGGGCTCGGTGCGCACCGCGTCGGCGGTCCGCGGCGTCGCGCCGGCGCGCTCCGCGGCACCCGCGTGGTCGCGGGGGAAGACCGCCCGGTGCCGCTTCCAGCGGTCGCCCCAGGTCGCCCACCCCCAGACGCTCGCCCAGGTGCTGAACGCATAGCTGCGGCCCTTGAAGTACTCCTGCGGCACCAGCTTCTTGTCGCCCGCGACGAACCAGACCCGGTCGTCGTCGGCGTAGCGGTCGAGGAGCTCCTCGCAGAACCGGAAGAACGACGGGTCGGGGATGCAGTCGTCTTCGAAGACGATCGCCCGGTCGACGTGGTCGAAGACCCAGTCGAGCCCCAGCTCGACGTTGGCCTCCAGCCCGATGTTGGACTCGGCGTACCGCTTCTCGACCGTGCACTCCCAGTCGATGCCGTCGATGATCGCGCGCACGGCGGCGCACTTGTCGACGTCCTCGGCGTTGCCGGGGCGGGGGCCGTCAGCGACCACGAACACCCGGCTCGGCCGCACCTCCCGCCAGGCGTCGATCACCCGCTGGGTGACGCGCGGGCGGTTGAACGCGATCAGGACGACGGGGACGTCGGGGTCGTCAGCGGCCACGAGCAGCTCCTCGGCGGTCGGTGAGGCGGGAGGCGACACGCGTCGCCCGGACGGCGGCACGGCTGTGGAGGGCGCGCCGCGCCACGGCCCGCAGCCGCGGGTCGGTGACCAGGCGGCGGGCCAGCTCGGTGGCGGGGCCGCCGACCCGGCTGAGCAGCAGCTCGAGCTCGCGCTCGACCTCCACGTCGAGCTCGACGGCGGCCGGGTGGCGCAGCGGCATCGGCATCGGCCGCGCGGGGGTCGGTCTCGCGCTCGTAGACGCCGTGGGTCGCGCCGGCACCGAACCCGATGTTCTGCACCATGTTGACCGCCGGCGTCGCCGCGAGGCCGCCCTCGGTGAGCATCGTGATCCACCACTGCTTGTCCCAGCCGTGGCGCACGACGTCGTCGGACACCGCGGCCTCGGCGAAGTGCCGCCGGCCGCCGCGGGTGACCAGCAGCTCGGGGCGGGGCGCCGCCGGCACCGCGCGCACCGGCGCGTCGCCGCCGGGACCGCGGTGGTCGCGCGGGAACGCCGCGCGGTGGCGCTGCCACCGGTCGGCCCAGGTCGCCCAGCCCCAGACGCTCGCCCAGGACGCGAACCGGTAGCCGTCGTCGCCGAAGAGGGAGGCCGGCACACCGTGGCTGTTGCCCGCGACCTGCCAGACCCGCAGGTCGTCGCGGTAGCGGTCGAGCAGCTCGGCCGCGTAGGCGAAGAACGTCGGGTCGGCCACGCAGTCGTCCTCGAGCACGATCGCCCGGTCGACCTGGCCGAAGACCCAGTCGAGGCCGGTCTCCACGTTGCCCTCGCAGCCCAGGTTGGTGTCGCTGAACCGGCGCGCCACGTCGCACGGCCAGTCGACGTCGTCCATCACCGCGCGCACCTGCGCGCAGAGGGCGGCGTCGTCGGGGCGGTCGGGGCGCGGTCCGTCGGCGACCAGGAACAGCCGCTCGGGCCGGGCGACGCGGATCGCGTCGAGCGTGCGCCGGGTGTGCTCCGGCCGGTTGAAGCCGACGAGGACGACGGCCGTCACCGGGCGGTCCCCGCGGTCGCCGGTGGACCGGGGGCGCGGGCCCCGCTGTCGGTGTCGCCCCGGGTCGCGAGCGCGATCGCGGGCAGGATCGCCAGCCCCATCGGCAGCAGCATGGTGCGGTCGGTGAGCCCCGGCACGGCGGGTCCGATGATGACGAAGACCCAGGCCAGGTAGGCCAGCCGGCGCTCGGGGTGGCTGCTCAGCAGCGGTCGGGCGAGCACGTAGAGCAGCACGAGGTAGGCGACGCCGCCGAGGATCCCGACCGCGATCACCACCTCGAGGTAGAGGTTGTGGATCTCGCCGAGGGCGATGGTGAGGCCGTGGCCGAGGAACGGCGCCTCGCTGAACAGCCGTTGCCCCTCGTCGAGCGCGTCCTGGCGGACGCTGTCGGACGCCTGGGCGGTCGCGTCGCCGAGCAGCCGGCTGATCGACGACCCCTCGCCGCTGGCCTCGACGACGAACGGCAGGAACGCCACGCCGAGGCCGGCCGCGGCCGCCAGCAGCATCGCGAGCACCGCCGACCGCTCCACCGCCGGCACGAGCAGCGCCAGCGCCACCACGACGACCGTCGCCGCGCGGCTGCCGCTCATCAGCACCGAGGCGCCGCTGGCCAGCACGACCAGCAGCAGCGCGGCACGCGCCCAGTTGTTGCGGTACTTCGGCCACAGGTAGAGGAAGATCGCGATGCAGACGGTGCCCGCGATGCCGAACGCGTTGGGGTGGTGCGTGAGCCCGTCGTACCGGTTGATGATGAGCGGGCCCTCGAGGAGCGCGTAGGCGATGCTGGCCATGTGGCCGGCCAGGTAGGACCACAGCAGGAACTGCACGACGCCGGGCCCGGGCCCCCAGAGGGCGATCACGATCGGCAGCATGCCGATGCACATCAGCCACAGCGTCAGGATCAGGATGCTCTCGAACGGCGACGGGTTGGCCGCCGCGCCGCGCAGTCCGAGGGCGAGCAGCACGCCGAGGGCCACGAGGAACGCCGCCGGCAGCCGTACCTGGCGGGTGAACAGCTCCGGCAGGAGCAGCACGACGCCGACGACGAGCAGCAGGTCGGTCGGCGTCGCGGGCAGGTCGGGGAGCAGCCCGCGGTACATCGGGGCTGTGGCGAAGGCGCCGGCGATGGCGAGGGTGCCGACCCGCTCGCGGCCGAGGACCGCCAGCAGGAACACGCCGACAGCGACGACCAGCGCGGCCACCGCGGCGACCAGCCCCCGGGTCGCCACGAACGCGAGCGCGGCGGCGACCGCTGCGAGTGCCGCGGTCACGACACCCCGCTCCATCGAGATCACCTGCCCAGCAGTCGCGTCATCTGCTCGATGTCGGCGTCGACCATCAGCTCCGCCAGCGCCTTGGCGTCGGTGCGGGCCTCCCAGCCGAGCACCTCGCGCGCCTTCGAGGCGTCGCCGATGAGCGCGTCGACCTCGGTGGGCCGCTCGTAGGCCTTGTCGTAGCGGACGTGGTCCTCCCAGCTGAGGCCGGCGGCCGCGAACGCGTACTCGCAGAACTGCCGCACCGTGGTGCCGGTGCCGGTGGCGAGCACGTAGTCCTGCGGCTCGTCGTGCTGCAGCATCCGCCACATGCCCTCGACGTACTCCGGGGCGTAGCCCCAGTCGCGCACCGCCTCGAGGTTGCCGAGGTTGAGGTGGTCGGTGATCCCGAGCTTGACCGAGGCCACGCCGAGGGTGATCTTGCGGGTCACGAAGCTCTCGCCCCGGCGGGGCGACTCGTGGTTGAAGAGGATCCCGGAGACGGCGAACAGGTCGTAGGCCTCGCGGTAGTTGACCGTGACCCAGTGCGAGTACAGCTTGGCTGCGCCGTACGGCGACCGCGGGTAGAACGCCGTGCCCTCGTGCTGCGGCGGCGGCGTCGCGCCGAACATCTCCGACGTCGACGCCTGGTAGAACCGGCAGTCGAGACGGGCCGCGCGGATCGCCTCGAGCAGCCGCAGCGTGCCGACGGCGTCGGTCGACGCGGTGTACTCCGGCAGCTCGAACGAGACCTTCACGTGGCTCTGCGCCCCGAGGTTGTAGACCTCGTGCGGCGTGATGTCGCGGATCTGGTTGCCGAGGCTGACGCCGTCGGTGAGGTCGCCGTAGTGCAGGTGGAGGTCGGCGTTGCCGTGCAGGTGGTCGATCCGGCTGCGGTTGAGCGTCGACGAGCGGCGCACCAGGCCGTGCACCTCGTAGCCCTTGCCGAGGAGGAGCTCGGCGAGGTAGGAGCCGTCCTGACCGGTGATGCCGGTGATCAGCGCGCGCTTTGCCACGGGGGCACAGTAGCGGTCGGGAGCGGCTTCCGAGGCCGGTGGCCGATATCGTCCGCGTCGTGCATCTGGTGGTCGACGCGGTCGCGGTTCAGGAGGGCAGTGCGGGCATCGTCGTCGAGCACCTGCTCGCCGGCTGGACGGAGCTGGCACCCGCCGACCGGGTCACCGTGCTGGCGCCCCCGGCCGGTCCGGCGTTCCGGGTGCCGGCCGGGGTCGCGGTCGAGACGCTGACCGCGCCGCTGCCGGGGCCGGCGGGCCGGCTGTGGCTGCGCTCGGTGGCCGTACGCCGCGCAGCGCGCCGGCTGCGGGCGGACGCGGTGCTCTCCGGCGTGCCCGCCAGCGGCCTGCTCGGCACCCGCTGCCCGCGCGGGATCATCCTCTACGACCTGCGCCACGAGCTGCGGCCGCACCAGTTCTCCCGTGCCACCCGCCTCGCCCGGCGGGTCTCGTGGGGGTGGAGCATGGCGAGCGCCGACGGGATCTTCACGATCTCCGAGCGCACCCTCGGCGACCTCCGGCGGCGCCACCCGCGGCACGCCGGCAAGGCCCGCGCCGCCGTGCTCGGCTCCGACCACGCGCTGGCCTGGCCGCCGGCCGATCCCGCTCGGCCGGAGGAACCGCCGTACGCGCTGGCGTTCGGGCACTTCGCCAACAAGAACGCCGACGCGGTGATCGCCGGCTGGGCGGCGTTCTGCCGCACCGACGACCGGTGGCACCTGCGGCTGGTCGGCATGGGGGCCGCCGACCGGGCGGCGGCCGAGGAGCAGGTCGCGCGGCTCGGCGTCGCCGACCGGGTGACGCTGATGCCGTGGCTCGACGACGAGGCGTTCGCCCGGTGCTTCACCGGCGCCGGTCTGGTGGTGTTCCCGTCGGACTTCGAGGGGTTCGGGCTGCCCGCCGCGGAGGCGTCTGCGGCTCGGGATCCCGACGGTGGTGTCGGCCGACCCGGCGCTCGCGGAGGTCACCGGCGGCCACGCCGCGACCGCCCGGTCGGTGGCCGCCGCCGACCTCGCGGCGGCGTACGCCGCGGCGATCGCGCTGACGCCGGAGCAGCTGGCCGCCGGCCGCCGGTTCGCCGAGGACTTCACCTGGCGCCGCACGGCCGCGGTCGTCCGCGACGGCCTGACCTGAGCGCGGCTGCCGGGCCCGGTCAGCGCGGGAACAGGTAGCCGACCGCCTCCGCGACGCCGGTGCGGAGCCGGTGGAGGTCGGCCGCCACCATGTGCCCGATGAGCGCCGGCAGCTCCGTGGTCGCGCGCCAGCCCAGCGCCCGGGCGGCGGGCTCCGGGTCGGCGACCAGCACCGGGGTGTCGGCCGGCCGCACCAGCGCCGGGTCCTGCTCGACGTAGCGGTCGGGGTCGTCGAGGCCCGCCGCGGCGAACGCCGTCGCCACCAGGTCGCGCAGCGAGTGCGGCCGGCCGGTGCCGACCGGCAGGTCCACCGGCTCGGGCAGGCCGGTCATCAGCCGCATCGCCTCGACGTACTCCCCGGCGAAGCCCCAGTCGCGCACCACGTCGAGGCTGCCCAGCACCAGCCGGTCCGCCCTGCCGAGCGCGATCTCCGCGACGCCGCGGGTGATCTTGCGGCTCACGAACGTCACGGCCCGCACCGGGCTCTCGTGGATGTGCAGCCGGGCGATGCTCGCGTGCAGGCCCGCGGACTCGCGCGCGTCGCGCACCGCCTCCTCGGCCGCGGCCTTGGACCGCGCGTAGGGACTGGCGGTCGCGTCGCCGGCGACCTCGGCGGAGGACGCCTGGAACAGCCGCACCTCCCTGCCGGTGCCCGCCGCTGCGCGACCAGGGTCTCGACGAGGACCTCCACCGCACGCTGGTTGACGGCGAACGTCAGCTCCGGCTCCGACCAGCTGCGGCCCACCGAGCTCATCGCCGCCAGGTTGTAGACCTCGTCCGGGGCGACGGCGAGCACCAGGTCGCGCAACGCGTCCGCGTCGCGCAGGTCGACCTCGACGACCTCGACGCCGGTCAGGTAGGGCCGCCGCTCGGCGAGCGCCGTGCTGCCCGGCGACGCGGTGCCGACCACGCGGACGCCGTCGGCCACGAGCGAGCGGGCGAGGTAGACGCCGTCCTGCCCGGTCACACCGGTCACCAGCGCGGTCGCAGGCCGGCGGTCGGTCACGCGGCACAGCGTACGGGCGGCGGCTCCGTGACGAACCGCTTCCCACCTCGTTGACGACCACGACCGGGGGAACTGTCAATCGAAGGGAGTCCCATGTCCGCGAAGTCCGTCGACGTGCTGGTCGCCGGGGGCGGCGGCTTCATCGGAGGTCACCTCGTGGCCGACCTGCGTGCCCAGGGCAAGACCGTCCGGGCCGTGGACGTGAAGCCCTTCGACGAGTGGTACCAGGTGCACGAGGGCGTCGAGAACGTCCAGGCCGACCTGTCGCTGCTCGACAACGCCCGCGCCGCCACCGACGGCGCCGGCGAGGTGTTCATGCTCGCCGCCGACATGGGCGGGATGGGCTTCATCGAGAACAACCGCGCGCTCTGCATGCTGTCGGTGCTGACGTCGACCCACATGCTGCAGGCGTCGCAGGAGAACGGCGTCGAGCGCTACTTCTACTCCTCCTCCGCCTGCGTCTACGCCGCGGAGAAGCAGACCGACACCGCCGTCACCGCGCTCCGCGAGGAGGACGCCTACCCGGCGATGCCCGAGGACGGCTACGGCTGGGAGAAGCTGTTCAGCGAGCGGATGTGCCGCCACTTCGCCGAGGACTTCGGCATGGTCACGCGCGTGGCCCGCTACCACAACGTCTACGGCCCGGAGGGCACGTGGGACGGCGGGCGCGAGAAGGCGCCGGCCGCGGTGTGCCGCAAGATCGCGATCGCCGCGATCACCGGCGACCACGAGATCGAGATCTGGGGCGACGGCGAGCAGACCCGCTCGTTCATGTACATCGACGACTGCGTGCGCGGCTCGCAGATGATCCTCGCCGGCGACCACGCCGAGCCGATCAACCTCGGCTCCTCCGAGCTGGTCTCGATCAACCAGCTGGTCGACATCGTCGAGGAGATCGCCGGCATCACCTGCAAGCGCAACTACAAGCTCGACGCCCCGCAGGGCGTGCGCGGCCGCAACTCCGACAACACCCGGATCCGCGAGGTCTACGGCTGGGGAGCCGTCGATCTCGCTCCGCGAGGGCATGGCGCGCACCTACGAGTGGGTCTACGAGCAGGTCAAGCGCGCCCAGTGAGCGAAGTGGTGTAACTCAGTGTTCGGTGCACTACCCGGGTGCTGTGGCACGTCAGAGCACCCGGGGAGTCGCACGAACACTGAGTTACAGCACCGTCACCGCATCCTGATGGCGAGGTGGCCGTAGAAGTACGACGCGTGCGCGAGCACGTCGTAGTCGCGCCGGTAGGCCGAGCAGTAGTCGGCGAGGGCGCTGAACTCGTTGAGCACCGAGGCGAACTCGTCGAACACCACGATCGAGCCCGGCGTGAGGATCCGGTCGCACTGGGTGAGCACGAAGAGCGTCGAGGAGTAGATGTCGGCGTCGCAGTGCACGACCAGCTGCCCCTGCGGCTCGAACTTGTCGAGGAACGGCGGCAGCGTGTCCTGGAACCAGCCGACCTCGAACGACACCCGCGGGTCGTCGACCTGCGGCGCCTGCCCGCCGACGTCGAACACGTCGGCGTCGACGCGGCGCACGACCTGCTCCCAGTGCTCTGGCAGCCCCTCGAAGGAGTCGAAGCCGACGAAGCGCGCGTCGGGGTGGGCCACCAGCCGCGACCACTCGCGGATCGACTTGCCCTTGTGGACGCCGAACTCGAGGTAGTCGACCGGTCCGTCGAGGTGGGTGTCGACGAGGTGGGCGTACATCTGCTCGCGGGTCTCGAAGCCCGGGCGGTCGGCGGCACCCCGTTCCTTCGCCCAGGTGCCGATCCTCGGCAGCTGCTGGAGGGTCTCCAGCTTGCGGCTGTCGACACCCCACCGTGCGACGGCGGACTGCACCCGCCAGCGGACCGGATACCCCATGTTGACTCCTGGCGGCCTGCGGCCATCCGCGGCGCCCCCACACCAGGGGCGCGTTCCCGGCGGCACCGTACAGGCCGGGAGTGCCGCGCGGCCACCGTTCCGCGCGGTCTGGATCGTGGCCGCGGACCCGGCTCAGCCGCCGGCGAACGGCGGGAGGAACTCGACCGTGTCCCCCGGCCGCACCTGCACCGCCGCGGGGTCGAGGGCCGAGACCGGGCGGTCGCCGACGAGCACCGAGCAGACCTTGATCACGTCCTCGAGGCGCGACCCCGCGTGCCGGCGTACGACGTCGGCGCGGAGCTCGCTGAGCGTCACGGGTCCCGTGACCTCCACCACGTCCTCAGCGGTGCCGGCCGCGGCGCGCGCGGCCGCCCAGTAGCGGACCCGGACGACGCCCGTCTCATCCATCGCCTTCTCCTCTTCCGTGTTCACGCCACGTTTCGCTATCGTCCCCCCACGGAAAAACTCGGCCGGAGCCCAGCGTTGCGTTTCGGTCTCTCGACGGCACCAGGGCCCCGACCCGTGCCAGCAAGGAGACCCGGATGAGCACCCTCCTGCTCCTCACCAGCGCGTTGCAACCCTCCGCCGAGGTGCTGCCCGGTCTCGCGCTCCTCGGCCACCAGGTGAAGATCCTGCCCGCCGAGGGCAGCGCGCTGCTCGAGGCGCCCGAGTCCGACCTGGTGCTCGTCGACGGCCGGCAGGACCTCGCCGGCTCGCGCGACCTCTGCCGGCTGATCCGCACCACCGGCACCGACGTACCGGTGCTGCTGGTCGTCACCGAGGGCGGCCTCGCCGTGGTCGCGCCCGACTGGGGCATGGACGACGTCGTGCTCCACACCTGCGGGCCCGCCGAGCTCGAGGCCCGCATCAAGCTCGCGATCGGCCGGCTCGCCGCCGCCCGCGACGCGGCGGACCCCGAGGCGCACGTCATCCGCTCCGGCGAGGTCGTCGTCGACGACGCGACCTACACCGCCAAGGTCGGCGGTCGCCCGCTCGACCTGACCTTCAAGGAGTTCGAGCTGCTGAAGTTCCTGGCCCAGCACCCGGGCCGGGTCTTCTCGCGGCAGCAGCTGCTGCAGGAGGTGTGGGGCTACGACTACTTCGGCGGCACCCGCACCGTCGACGTGCACGTGCGGCGGCTGCGCGCCAAGCTCGGCCCCGAGAACGAGACGCTGATCGGCACCGTGCGCAACGTCGGCTACCGCTTCGTGCTGCCGGCCAAGGACACGGGCACTGACGCCGGCACTGAGGCCGGCGCTGGCTCCGGCGGCGACACCGGCGGCCGGGCGGCCGAGGCCACCGGCGGGACCGCCCGCGGCTCGGCGCGCTGACGCGGGGCGTTAGCGTCGCGGGATGCCTCAACAGCCTGACGACAACCGCGTCCGTGCCGTCGTCGACCTCGTCGACGAGGTGCGCGGCGCCTGCCGTGAGCACGACGGTCAGGACCCGGTCGACGAGTCCGTGCACCTGCGGCTCAAGAACCACGGACTGGCCGGGACCGCCCACTGGACCGAGCGGTCGAGTGACCACACGGGGGCCGGCTTCGCGCTGCGCCACGACGGCGCGCTCGACCTCGCCGTCGCACCGGCCGCCCGCGGGGCGGGGATGGGTGGGCGGCTGGCGGCGGAGGCGTGCGCCGAGCCCGGACCGCTGACCGCGTGGTCGCACGGTGACCACCCGGCGGCCGCGGTGCTCGCCGACCGGCTCGGCTTCCGGCGTACGCGGGAGCTGTGGGTGCTGCGCCGGCCCGCGGTCGCGCCGCTGCCGCCGCTGGAGGTCCCGGCCGGGGTCACCGTGCGCGACTTCGGCCACGCCGACGCCGAGGCGCTGCTGGCGGTGAACGCGGCGGCGTTCGCCGACCACCCCGAGCAGGGCGCGATGTCGCAGGCCGACCTCGAGGAGCGGATGGCGGAGCCGTGGTTCGACCCCGCGGGGCTGCTGCTCGCGGTCGACGACGACGGCGGCCTGCTCGGCTTCCACTGGACCAAGCGGCACGACGCCGCCAACGGCGAGGTGTACGTCGTCGGGATCGCGCCGGAGGCCCAGGGTCGTGGCCTCGGGCGGGTCCTGACGCTCGCCGGGCTCCACCACCTCGCGAGCCGCGGGGTCGCCGAGGTGCACCTCTACGTCGAGTCCGACAACGAGCCCGCCGTGCGGCTCTACACCGGCCTCGGGTTCACGCACGAGCGCACCGACACGCACGTGCAGTACCGCAGGGACGGGTGACCTGCCCGGCCGCACTGGCCGGCGCCACGTCCCACCTGCCGCAAGAGCCGCCTGAAACCCTTTCGTGCGGATAGCATCGACCCTCATGAGCTCGGTCCCCGACGACGAGTCCGCGCCCGAGGGCCGCGCGCTCGACGGCCCCGCGCCGCGGGCGCGGTCGGATCGGGCTGCCGTGGCGCCGCCGCAACGACGACGCCCCCGCGGTCGCCGAGCTCGACCCCGACGACGTCGAGGCGTTCCTCCGGCGCAGCGTCGCGGACGACGGTCGGCCGGGCGACAGGAATGCCGGGGCCGCCGGCGGTGAGGATGCCGACGGTGCGGATGCCGCTGCCGGTGGGGCGGACGAGCCGGGCGGCCGGGCCGACGACATCGCCGGGCGGGTGGCCAGCCGGCCGCGCGGGCCGCAGCAGGACTACGACGACGCCGCGCCCGAGGACGACGACGTGGACTGGGCCGCGATCGTGGCGCCGGCCTACCCCTCGTCGACCGGCGGGCGACACCTCTCCCCCGTCGACACCGACCGCGTGGACCCGACGGGTCCCCCGGACCCGCTGGACCGGTTGCGTCCGGACGCCGGTGAGGAGGCGGGCGCGGCGGACGCCGGTGCCGGTGCGGCCGACGCGGTGACCGACGACATCGACGCGGCGCGCAAGGTGATCGCCGACGCGCTCGACCTCGGCTTCGCCGAGCCGCTGCCCGGCGAACCGCAGCGCAAGCTCTGGCCGCGGCGGCGCGGCGACACGGTCGTGCCGCGGGCGGCGACGGCCTCCGGTGGGGCCGGTGGATCGGGCGGCTCTGTGGCGTCCGACGGGTCCGGCGGGGTTGCCGGGTCTGACGGGGCGGTCGCGCAGGACGGGTCGGTCGACGCCGCGCACACCGAGGCGGTGGCGGCGCTCGCCGCCCAGTTGCGGCGCGACGCGGAGATGGCCGCGGCCGAGCAGGCGGCGGAGCGGATCGTGGCCGAGGAGGCCGCCCAACGGGCGGCCCAGGCCCGCGAGGAGGCCGACCGGCTCGCCGAGGAGCAGGCGGCGCTCGCCGCCGAGGCCCACCAGGCGCGGGTCGGGGCCGAGGAGATCGCCCGGCGCGCGGCGGAGGCGCGCGAGGAGGCCGAGCGGGCGGCGCAGGAGCGCGCCGAGCTCGCCGACGCCGAGACGGTGCGCCGCGAGGAGGCCGAGCGCAACGCGCAGGAGCAGGCCGCCCGGGCCGCGGCCGCGCACGCGGAGCGGCTGGAGGCCGAGGCCTCACGCCCGCGACCAGGCCGCCCGCGCCGCCGAGACGGCCGCCGCCCGGCAGGAGGCCGAGGCGCGGGCCGAGGAGTTCGCCGTGCTCGCACGGCAGGCGCACGAGGAGCGGGCCGCGGCCGAGGAGCGGGCGCGAGCGCTCGCCGAGGCCGCCGCGGCGACCGCGGCCGAGCACGCGGAGTTCGCGCGGCGGATGCTCGAGGAGCGCGAGGCCACCGAGCGCAGCTCCGCCGAGATCGCGGCCGCCCGGGCGGCCGCGGAGGAGTCGGCCCGGCAGCAGGCGGCGCTCGCGCAGCAGGCGTTCCAGGCGGCGCAGGCCGCGGAGGAGCGGGCCCGGCAGCTGGCCGAGGAGGCGGCGTCGGCGGCCACCGTGCACGGCGCCCGCACCCAGGAGGCCGTCGAGCAGCGGGCCGCGGCGGAGGCCGCCGCCACCGAGCACGCGCGACTCGCCCGGGAGGCGCACGAGGCGCGCCAGGCCGCCGAGACCGCCGCGCAGGAGCAGGCAGAGCTCGCGCGGCTCGCCCTGGAGACCGCCGAGGCCGCCGAGCTCCGGGCGCAGGAGATCGCCGCCCGGGCCGAGGAGCAGGTGTCGGCCCGGCTCGCCGCCGACGAGTCCGCCGCGCAGCAGGCGCGGGCGGCCGAGGCGGCGCACCAGGCGCGGCTCCTCGCCGAGGAGGCTGCGCGCGAGCAGCTCGAGATCGCCCGCGAGGCGCAGGCCGCCGCCGTCGCCGCCCAGGAGTCGGCCGCGGCGCTGGCCGAGGAGAAGATGGCGGCCACCCAGGCCCTCGCCGAGGCCGAGCAGATCGCGGCCGAGGCCAACCGGTCCCGCGCCGACGCAGAGGAGCGGGCACGTCAGGCCCTCACCGAGCTTGAGCGGTCGGCCCGGGCACAGCAGGCCGCGCTCGCCGCCGTGCAGGCCGACCTGCTCCGCACCGAGCAGCAGGCCCTCGAGCACGCGCAGGCACGCGCCGCCGCCGAGCAGGCCGCGGCCGACGCCGCCCGGGCCCGCGCGGAGGCCGAGGAGGCCGCCGCCGAGCAGGCCCGGGCGCGAGCGGAGGCCGAGGGCCGCGCCGCCGAGCTCGCCCGCCTCGTCGCCGAGGCCCGGGAGCGCGCCGGCGCCGAGCGGGCCGCCGCCGAGGAGGCGATGGCCCGGGCCGAGGCGCAGATGCGCGCGGCCGAGGAGGCCCGCCGGGCGGTCGAGGAGCGGACCTCCGCACAGGCTGCCGCGGCAGCGGCAGCCGGCGCCGGCGTCGAGCCGGTCGTCGAGCCCGTCGTCGAGCCCGTCGGTGGCGGCACCACGGCCGAGTCCCTGCTCGACCGCTGGGCGAGCAGCGCTGCGGCCCGGCCGCTCGCGCCCGCCGGCGACGCCCCGACCGACGATGATCCCGTCGCGCCCGAGGTGGCCGCCACGGAAGCCGATGTCGCACCCGCCGAGGCTGCCGAGCCCGAGGTCGCGCCGATCGACCCCAGCGGCGCCGAGTCGCTGCTCGACCGCTGGGCCGGCCTCACCGCGCGCCGCCCCCGCGCCGGTCGCGGACGACCACCGCGAAGCCCCGGTGACGGTCGAGGTGGAGCCGCTCCCCGAGCTGGTGGACGAACCGGTCGTGGCGACGGACGACGCGCCCGACGAGGGCCCTGCCGACGATGACCCGGTCGTCGACGAAATGGTGGACGGCGAGCTGGTCGCGGAGGAGCTAGTCGCGGAGGACCTGGTCGACGAGGAGCCGGCCGCCGAGCAGCAGGACGACGTCGAGCTGCTCGACGAGGACCTGCTGGCCGAGGACCTGCTCGCCGACGAGGAGGAGCTGGTCGAGGACGACGACCTTCTCGCCGACGACGTCGACGAGCTGGACGCGGGCGAGCTGGACGCGGGCGAGCTGGACGCGGGCGCGCTGGACGCCGACGAGCCCGACGTGGACGAGCCCCCCGCGGAGGAGCCCGACGTGGTCGCCGAGACGGCACCGGTCGACCTCCGCAAGGACGAGGTAGCCGGAGAGGTCGAGGAGCCGGCAGGCGACGAGGTCGAGCCGGAGCCCCAGCCCCAGCCGGTGGCGGCGCCCGCCGCGGCGGCCGGACGGACGCCGTACACGGCGCGGCGCGGCAACGCCGGCCTGGCGCCGATCGCGATCCTCGTCGCGCTGGCGTGTGCCGCGGTGGTCGGCCGGATGGCGTACCTCGGCACGCTGCGCGACGACATCGGCCTCAGCGCGACGCTGAGCGGTGTGACCGCGGTGCTGCTGATGTACGCGATGCGCGCCACCAGCGCGTCGCGGCGGGTCCACCTCGACGAACACGGCGTGCTGAAGGTGACCTTCGGGGAGAACCAGCACACGTTCGACCTGACCAGCCCGAGCACCCGTCTGGAGCAGGTCGGCACCCCCGGCCAGCGCGGCTGGAAGGTGCTGATCCTCCGCCGCAGCATGTCGCCGGTCACGATCGACTCCCGCACCGTCGACCCGCGCACCTTCGTCGAGGCCCTGCGGCAGTGGCGCCCCGAGCTCTGACCCGACGAGCGCGTGCTGCGGCGTGTGCCGCCGTCGTCCTCGTCGGCGCACTGTCGGCGTGCAGCGATGATCCTGACCAGGGAAGCGACGGACCGTCGGCGTGCCAGACGGTCGAGACCGACAGCGGTCCACACGAGCTGATGACGGAGATCAACCGGTCACGTACGTTCCGGGACGGACGCGTCGAGGCCTGCGACTGACCCGGTCACCTTCGACGGGCAGACGTGGAACGTGCCGTTCGTGCGCGCGGACATTGCGGTTCGTGACCCGAGCCAGTCCATGAGTGGGTAGGTCACCCGCGCTGGTTCCGCAGCGCTTCGACCAGTGCCGCGCGCACGATGATGTGGGGCGGCGGCGGCAGCTCCTCCAGGCTGAACCAGGCCAGACCGTCGTGCTCCTCAGGTGCGAGGTTCTCCGGCGCACCGTGCCAGTCACCCACGAGCCAGGCACTCAGAAGGACCGGCTTCCCTGCCGGCCTCACGATCTGTCGGCACAGACGCCTCGCCGTTCCGGTCGCGATCTGGACGCCGAGCTCCTCCTGCAGCTCTCGAGCAAGTGAGGCCACATCGGACTCGCCATGCTCCACGAGACCGCCGGGCAAGTCCCACACGCCCGGGTCGGCGCGCTCGTCCGTCCGTCGATGCACCAGCAGGACTCGACGTTCGTCGATCAACGCGCCGAGTGCGGCCGTGTGCATGGGTCAACCACGGCACGGACGACCGACAACCGCGGAGCGGTCCCGGGCGAACCGCCCGCTCGCGGCGCCCAGCCGGCGCGTCGGGGCACTGCGATCGGCGAAGAGCTGCCGAGCGGCGTCGAGGAGCGAGAGAGCCCAGCAGTCGTCCACAGGCGAAATCCGGGTTGGAGTTCTCCACAACCCGCGTGGTTGAGCGGGATTCTCGGCCGGGTGGTGTCGGTGGCGGGTGCTTGGATAAGGGCATGTTCGAAGGCTCCTCCACCCCCGGCGCACCGACCGGGCTGCACCCGATCCAGGCGTGCGCCCGGCAGGTGGGCGCGGCACTCGACCGGGTGGCCGGGGTGGAGGCGACGTTCATGCCCACCGAGGCGAAGGCGGCGGTGATCACCGAGCTGCACCGGGCCGAGCAGCGGCTCAAGGCGCTGCGGTTGAAGGTCATGGCCGCCTCCTCCGACGTGGCCAGCGAGAACGCCGCCGCGGACGTGGCGTCGTGGTTGGCCCACGAGGTCAACGCCGACCTCCGCGACGCCCGGGCCGACCAACGCCTCGCCAAGGCACTCGACGACCGGTTCCCCGTCGTGGCCGCGGCGTTCGCCGACGGCCGGGTAAGTGAGGAGCAGGCGTGGGTGATCGTCCGCGCCGTCGACGCGCTCCCCAAACGGGTCGGAACCCAGGTCAAGGCCGACGCCGAGGAGACCCTGGTCGACTGCGCCGCCCAGTTCACCCCCACCCAGCTCCGCATCCTCGGCCGCCACATCCTGCACGTCGTCGCACCCGAGATCGCCGACGAAGAGGACGCGAAGAAGCTGGCCGAGGAAGAAGCCACCGCCGAGGAACGGTCCCGGCTCTCGATCCGCGACCTCGGCGACGGCACCTCGCGGATCTCCGGCATCATCCCCACCCCCGCGGCGAAACGGTTGGACACCTACCTCGACGCCCTCACCTCACCGCGCCACCGCGGCCCCGACACCGTCGAGGACGAGACCCAGACGACCGAGTCTGGTGCAGCCGGTGAGGCGGAGCCGTTGGAGCCGACCACCACCGAGCTCCCCGACGGGGCCGAGGTCATCGGGTGTCACGAGGAGGGCGACCGGATCCCCTACCCCAAGAAGCGCGCCCTGGCGTTCTGCACCCTTCTGGAGCGGCTCGACCCCGACCGGCTCCCCGAGCACGGCGGGGACGCCACCACCGTCCTCGTCACGGTGACGTTGGAGGATCTGCGTTCCGAGCTCGGTGTCGCCGGGCTCGTCGAACCCGATCTCGAACACGGACCGAACATCACCGCCGCCGAAGCCCGACGTCTGGCCTGCAACGCCGGCATCATCCCCGTCGTCCTCGGCGCCGACAGCGAGGTCCTCGACCTCGGCCGCACCCGACGCCTCTTCACCCCAGCCCAGCGGAAGCTGATCCGAGTCCGCGACAAACACTGTCGCGCCAAAGGCTGCCGAGTGAAACCACAGTGGTGCGAGATCCACCACCTCCACCCCTGGCGCAACGGCGGCCAGACCAACCCCGACAACGGGGTCTGCCTGTGCGCCTACCACCACCGCCTCATCGAGAACCCGGCCTATGAGCACCGACGCCTGCCCGACGGCGACCTCCTCATCACCAAACGACGAACCTGACCCCCGCCCCGCGGGGCGCCGGAACCTCCACGACCGCCTCTCCTAGACCGCGACCACAAGGGTCGACCCGAAGCAACCCGGCGGCGACCCGCGGGCCGCAACCAGGTGCCTCGACCCCCGCGGCGAGCGCCCACGCCCGGCCGTTCGTCCCCACCGCGACCCACGACGACCCGCCAGACGCTTAGCGTGCGCTCCACCGGCACCAGGTGCCGGCGCAGCGCACCCCAACGAGCTGTCCTCTTCTCGACGGCCCCTCTCTCGACCCCGGCCACAGGGGTCGACCCGAGGCAACCCGGCAGCCACCCGCGGGTCGCAACCAGGTGCCTCGACCCCCGCGGCGAGCGCCCACCCCTGGCCGTTCGTCCCCACCACGACCCACGACCACCCGCACGCCCCCCGACGACAGCGACCCCAGGCCACCAGATGCTTAGCGTGCGCTCCACCGGCACCAGGTGCCAGCCCAGCGCACCCCAAGACCCGCTCACAACCTCGCTGACCGCCGCGTCGACGACGTCGTGCCGTGCCCGTCGTGGCGGACGAGACCGCCCGGGTGACCCGCCGGGACCTCGTTGCAGCGCAGGCGAACGCCGTCGATGTCCGCGCGGTGCGGGCGCTCCTTGCGCGGCTGCCTCCCCCTCTACCCGGACGACGTAGGCGCGCGGAAGGTCGCTGTGACCGGCGCTTGCAGCAGGCCGCCGACGGCGTCGCACAGGAAGCCGCCGACGTCGCTCCACGGGGGTGGCTCGCCCGAGGCCTGGGACCGTTCCTCGATCTCGGCGCAGGTGGCGCTGACGAGGTGCACCGTCATCCGCGCGCGCGCCTCGACGACGCCGCGGTCGAGGTGGGCGAGGCGGCTCGTGACCGATGCGACGATGCGCGCGGGGGTGTGGAACTCGACACCGCTGGCACGCATCAGCTCCGTGGTCGCCGGGTCGTTCAGGGCCTGCCGCAGGAAGCGCGCCCGCCACGAGGGAGTGGGCAGCGTGGCGAGCGTGTCGGTCAGCGGGATGACCAGTGCCCGGACGTCGCCCAACACCGAGTCGGACTGCGCGAACATCCGCTGCCGCGCGGGCTCGACCGCTTCGTGGTGGCGTTCGAGCAGCGCCTCCACCAAGCCGGCGCGTCCGCCGAAGTAGTACCGGACCGCCGAGTGGTTGCTGTTGCCGGCCGCCTCCGCGATCTGGCGGTCCGACACCGTCGGGACGCCCCGCTCGGCGAAGAGCCGCTCGGCGGCGTCGAGGAGCGGCAACCGGGCGTCCGGACGCGGCATGACTCCCCCTCTCGCGGCTCGAGTTCCCCGGAGCCTAACGTTTCCACGATTTAAGCCACTTGCCTTATTATGAAGGTACGTCGCCCGGCTCGGGCGCGACGACCGACCGCGGCGGGTTCGACCGCCCAGCAGCAGACAGAGGACTTGCCACGATGAACGACCCCGCGGGCACGAACGCGCCGCCTGGACCGGAGACCGAGCAGGGGGAAGTACCCGCCGCCGCCACCGGAGACGCCGGCCGAGCGCAAGGGGCGGATGGTCGCGCTGTTCGTGATGCCGTTCCTGATCGTGACGATGATGTACGCGACCTACATGGGGACCATGCACGACCCGCAGCCGAGGGACCTCCCGGTCGCGGTGGTCGGGGAGGGCCCGGAGGTCGACCGGTTCGCCGGCGCGCTCGAGGCCGAGTCCGACGGTGCGCTCGAGGTTCGCCGCCTGGACGATCGCGGTGAGGTCGAGGAGCTGATCCGGGAGCAGGAGATCGCCGGCGCGATCGAGATCCCGACGCAGGGGGCGACGGCGACCGTCTACCACGCGATGGCCGGCGGAGCGTCCCAGGCGACCCTGGTCGACCGGGAGCTCGGCGCGGCGGCGGTGGCGGAGTCCTGGCAGGTCGAGACCGTCGACGTCGAGCCGCTGCCGGAGGGGGACGGCTCGGGAACCATGGTGCTGTTCGCCGCCATGGGCATGATGCTGGCCGGCTACGTCCCGTTGAGCGCGATGCTGCTCGGCACGCCGAACCTGCTCCGTGTCCGACGCTTCCTGCCGATCGCGGTGGGCTGGGGTGCGCTGACGAGCTCGCTGATCTGGCTGATCCTCGGGCCGGTGGTCGGCGCCGTCGACGGGCACTACCCGCTGTTCTTGGGAGTCGGCACGTTGGCGGTCACCGCGGTCGGTACGGCGCAGCTGCTGTTCACCAAGGTGATGGGTCCGTTCGCGGTGCTCCTCGGGATGCTGTTGTGGGTCATCTTCGGCGTGCCCTCGTCCGACCTCGCCCTCTCGGTGCACGCCATGCCCGGGTTCCTGCAGTGGCTGCACGACGTGCTGCCCCTGCCCGCAGCCGGACAGGCCCTCCGGTCGGCGATCTACTTCGACGGCGCCGGGTTCTGGGGCCACGTGCTCCCCCTCGTCGCGTGGCTGGTCGCGGCCGCTGGTCTCGCGGCGCTCAAGGAGCGCCGCTCCGGGACGCTGATCGTCGGCGGCCCCCTCTACACCGAGCCGGACGCCCCGCTCCCGGCGTTGTCAGGCGGCCCGGTGGCGCCGTACCGCCGCCGCGTGGCCGCCGTGGCGCTCTTCCCGCTCGGCATCGTGGTCACGGTCGTCACCTTGATGAGCCTGTCGATGCACCAGCCCGACATCGACGACATGCCGGTCGCCGTGGTCGGCCCTGCCGACTCCGCGGGCGAGGTCGTCGACCAGCTCGAGCCCGGGCTCGGCGACTACCTCGACCTCGAGGTGGTCGCCTCGGAGGATGAGGCGACCGACCTCGTGCGCAGCCAGGAGCTGGTCGCGGCCTACGTCCTGCCGACCGAGCCGGGCGAGCGCCCCACCCTGGTCACCGCCGCCGGCGCGGGAGCCACGCAGCAGTCGACGGTGACCCAGATGTTCAGCGCCGTGGCGGCGGAGGGCGACACGGAGATCGCCACCGAGGACATCGCGCCGCTGACCGACGACGACACCGCCGGCAGCAACAGCCTGTACGTCGGGATGGGCTGGATCATGGCCGGCTTCCTGTTCTTCGCCGTCATGCGCGGCGGGGCGCCCGACCTCACCCGCACCCGCCAGCTGATGCCGCTCGTCGCCGGCTGGTCGTTCGGCATCTCGGTGTGGCTGTGGTTCCTCTTCGACGTGATCATCGGCGCGGTCAACGGACACGCGCTCGAGCTGATCGGGTACGGCACGTTGACCGTCTTCGCCGTCGCCTGGGCAAGCGCGACCCTCATCCGCGTCGGCGGGCTCGGGGCGCTGATCCCGGTGATGATCGTGGTGATGCTGGCAGGCGTCCCCGCCTCGGGCGGCGGGATGTCGATCTACATGGTCCCTGACTTCTTCCGCCCCCTGGCCGACGTACTGCCCCTGCCCGCTGCGGTGGACCTGGCCCGGTCGATCACCTACCTCGACGGGACCGGCATCGGCGGGAACCTGCTCGTCATCGCGCTGTGGGGGGTGGGCGGGCTCCTCGTCAACCTCCTCCTCGTCGACCGGTGGCTCAACCGGAGCGGCGCGCGCCCGCACGCTCCTCTGGGCCCTCGGCACCTGCCCGAGCGCGGGAAGAAGTCGACCGACGGCGCGGTGCCGGCGACCGCGGGCCCGGGCGGGTGAGCACGCTCGGGCGACGCTGACCCACGCTCCCGCCCGACTGCGAAGATCCACCCATGACAGAGGTGCGCATCGAGCAGGTCGACGAGCGCGACAGCAGCTGGGAGGACGACCACCCGCGGTTCCGGGTCTACCTGCACGGCAGCGGTGAGTCGTCGACAGGCGGCTGGACGGACACCTACGACGTCACCGGGGCCGACGTCCTGCAGGTCATCGACTGGGCGCAACGGCAGGCCGGTGGTTCGTCGACCTACGCGATCGCCCTCGTCCACGACGACGCCGACGAGGAGCGACGGAACCCGGGGCACGGCCGGGGGCTGGTGTGGCTGGTCGGCATGGACGGCAACGACGTGGCGGCGGACGGACGCGAGGCCACCATCCAGCGACGGATGCTCGCCAGGCGCCGAGACCCGGTCCGGCTGCCGATCGCCGACAACATGCCGGAAGGTGTGCCCGACCCCTACAACGACGGCACCCGGTCGCGCTGACACGCCCCGACGGCGCCCGACGGTGGCCACTCCGCCGGTCGCCCGACCGGCGAGCACCGTTGAGACCTGAGCGGCACGGGTACTCCCCCTCCGGACGACGACAGGAGGAGGACGTGGCCGACGACGTCATCGAGCGCTTCCCCACCGCGGAGAGCGCGCCGACCAGCGCTCGGCACGGTCGCCGCGAGGTCGTCGGGCGGCGCTTGGGGATCGGGCTGCTGGTCGTTGTCGTGGTGGTCGCCTGCCTCGGGCTGCTGGGGCCGGCGTCGAGCACGACGTCCGAGCGCGTTGCGGCCGGCACGATCACGATGGAGTACGACGTCCGCACCCGGCCCGGCCTCGACACCGAGGTGCTCGTGACCGTCCGGCCCGAGCAGCCGGCGGAGTCGCTCGCGCTCGAGATCGACCAGGCCGCCCTCGAGACCTACGGCATCGAGACCTTCGCGCCCGAGCCCGTGGAGCAGCGCACCCGCGACGACTCCGTCGTCCTCGAGTTCGCCGCGGCGGACGCCGAGGCGTTCGAGGTGCGGACGTCGGGTCGCACCTCCCCAACGCAACCGCCCGGACGCACCGCCTGGCAGCTCCGGTGGCTGGTCGACGGATCACCGGTCGCGACCCTCGACGTCACCACGTGGGTGATGCCCTGATGATCACGGTCGTCTACTCCGTCCTGGTGTTCTTCCTCCTCATGGCCGTGCTCCGGGTGATGGGCAAGCGCGAGCTCTCGGAGATGTCCGCGTTCGACCTGGTGATCCTGTTCGTCATCGGCGACCTGATCGCCGAGGCCGTGGTCTCCGAGGACACCTCGTTCAGCGGGGCGTTCGTCGCGGTCGCGACCTTCGCGCTGCTGACGATCGCGATGTCGTGGCTCTCGTTCCGGTTCCCGCGGCTCGAGAACGTCCTCGACGGGGCACCCACCGTGATCGTCCGGGACGGGGTGCCCGACGAGGAGGCGATGCGCCGCGAGCGCATCACCGTCTACGACCTCCACGAGGCGGCGCGCGGCAACGGGATCGAGGACGTGGACGAGATCGAGCTCGCACTGCTCGAGCCCGACGGCTCGTTCTCGTTCTTCACCCGGTCGAGCGACAGCAGCTGACGGACGCCCGGCGCGAACGTCGGCTCAGAGCAGGGCCGAGCGCATCCGGCCGGCGATCTCGAGGACGGCGGCGCGGGAGGTGCGCCCGGTGCCGACGATGTTGAGGAAGCCGTGGATCTGGTCGGTGAACCGGCGCAGCTCGACGGTGGCGCCGGCATCGGCCAGCCCGCGGGCGTAGGCCTCGCCCTCGTCGCGGAGCGGGTCGAACCCGGCGGTGACGACGTACGCCGGGGCCAGCGCGTCGGGGAGACCGTCGGGGAGCTCCGCCCGGACCAGCGAGATCCGCGGGTCGGCCAGGTCGTCGGGGGTCCGCGGGTAGGTGACGTCGACCCGGTCGATGAACGTGCGGGTGAGGTAGAACCCCTCGCCGAACAGCCGCATGCTCGCGGTGTCGTGGGAGCCGTCGGCGACCGGGTAGACCAGCAGCTGCCAGCGCAGCGGCACGCCGTCGCGGGCGGCGGCCAGGGCGATGTTGGCGGCGAGGTTGGCGCCGGCCGAGTCCCCGCCGACCGCCAGCCGCTGCGGGTCAGCGCCCAGCTCGGCCGCGTGGTCGACCACCCAGCGGAAGCCCTCGTAGGCGTCGTCGTGCGCCGCCGGGAACCGGTGCTCCGGGGCGAGCCGGTAGGTGATCGCCAGCACCGGCACGCCCGTCTGCTCGGCGAGCACCCGGCACGGCGCGTCGTGGGTGTCGAGGTCGCCCTCGACGAAGCCGCCGCCGTGGACGAACACCAGCAGCGGCCCCGGACCGTCGGTCACGGCCGGCCGGGTGGGGAGGTAGTGCCGCGCCGGGCGGCCCGCCACCACGAGGTCGCGGGTGGCGCCGATCGGCTGCACCCCGCCGACCAGGGGCGACTCCTCCCGCAGCCGGACGCGGAGCTCGTCGAACGGCACCTCCTCGTCGCGCGGCCGCACCAGCGACTGCAGCCGCAACAGCACCTGCAGGTCCGGGGCCAGGGTCTGCCCGTCCTTGACGACCGGGCGGCCAGCGATCAGCCGCTGCACCTTCGCGGGGGCGGACATGGCGGCCCGGAGCGACCGGGCCTCGACGGCGTGGCGGAGGGTCACGGAGCAGCAACCTAGACGACCGGCGTACGCCGTCCGGCACCACCCGGCCCGCACCTGGCTCCGACGTTGCGCCGACCGGCGCTCGGCGTCACCGGCCGTTCACCCGGCAGTGCCACACTCGATCGCATGACCCTGGAGATGGTGCCCGAGCCGGTCGACGACGCCGCCCCGCGTCCGGACGAGGGGACCGCCGACGACGGGACGCCGTACGAGCCGGACCCGGAGGCGCTCGCCGCGGTCGCCGCCGTGCCCGACCGGTTCCTCGACCGCGAGCTGTCGTGGCTCCGGTTCAACGAGCGGGTGCTGGAGCTGGCCGAGGACCCCGAGCTGCCGCTGCTGGAGCGCGCCCGGTTCCTGGCGATCTTCACCAGCAACCTCGACGAGTTCTTCATGGTGCGCGTCGCGGGCCTCGAGCGCCGGATCGCGACCGGGCTCGCCGTCCGGGCCGCGTCGGGCATGATGCCGCGCGACGTGCTGCGGGCGATCTGGCGGCACACCAGCGAGCTGAGCCTGCGCCATGCCCGTGTCTTCCGCGACGAGATCGCTCCCGCCCCTGCGTGAGGAGGGCATCGAGCTGCTGCGCTGGTCGGACCTCGCCGAGGCCGAGCAGGAGGCGTGCTCGACGCTGTTCCGCGACCGGGTCTTCCCGGTGCTGACCCCGCTCGCCGTCGACCCGGCACACCCCTTCCCCTACATCTCCGGCCTCTCGCTCAACCTCGCGGTGCTGCTGCGCAACCCGACGACCGGCAAGGAGCACTTCGCCCGGGTCAAGGTGCCGTCGAACTTCGACCGGTTCGTGCCGCTCGGCAACGCCCGCTTCGTCCCGCTGGAGGACGTGATCGGCGCCCACCTGGAGCGGTTGTTCCCCGGCATGGAGGTGCTCGAGGCGCACACGTTCCGCGTCACCCGCAACGAGGATCTCGAGGTGGAGGAAGACGACGCGGAGAACCTGCTCGCGGCGCTGGAGAAGGAGCTGCTGCGGCGGAAGTTCGGCCCGCCGGTCCGGCTGGAGGTCGAGGAGTCGATCGCGCCGGCGGTGCTCGACCTGCTGGTCTCCGAGCTCGACATCGGCGACGACGAGGTGGTGCGGGTGCCGGGCCCGCTCGACCTGCGCGGCCTGCACAGCATCGCCGACCTCGGGCGCGAGGAGCTGAAGTACCCCACCTTCGTGCCCGGCACCCACCCGGTGCTGGCGGAGGTCGAGTCGTCGGCGCCGGTCGACGTCTTCAAGGCGCTGCGCCGCCGCGACGTGCTGCTGCACCACCCCTACGACTCCTTCGCCACGTCGGTGCAGCGGTTCATCGAGCAGGCCGCCGCCGACCCGCACGTCCTCGCGATCAAGCAGACGCTCTACCGCACCTCCGGTGACAGCCCGATCATCGACGCGCTGATCGACGCCGCCGAGGCCGGCAAGCAGGTGCTGGTCATCGTCGAGATCAAGGCCCGCTTCGACGAGCAGGCCAACATCCGGTGGGCGCGCAAGCTGGAGGAGGCCGGCTGCCACGTGGTCTACGGCCTGGTCGGCCTCAAGACGCACTGCAAGCTCGCGATGGTCGTCCGCGACGAGCCGGAGGGCATCCGCCGCTACGTCCACATCGGCACCGGCAACTACAACTCCAAGACCGCGCGCTACTACGAGGACCTGGGGCTGCTGACCACGGACGCCCGGATCGGCAACGACGTGGCCCACCTCTTCAACAACCTCAGCGGCTGGTCGCAGGACGCCGAGTACGCCGACCTGCTGGTCGCCCCGGACTTCGTCCGCAACGGCCTGGTCGAGCAGATCCACCGCGAGATCGCCCACCACCGCGCCGGGCGGCCCGCGGGCATCCGGTTCAAGGTCAACGCGCTGGTCGACGAGGAGGTCGTCGACGCGCTCTACCTCGCCTCCCGCGAGGGTGTGCGCGTCGAGCTGCTGGTCCGGGGCATCTGCGCGCTCCGCCCCGGCGTCCCGGGCCTCTCCGAGAACATCACCGTCCGCTCGATCCTCGGCCGCTTCCTCGAGCACAGCCGGGTCTTCTGGTTCGCCGCCGGCGGCGAGCCCGTGGCCTGGATCGGCTCGGCCGACATGATGCACCGCAACCTCGACCGCCGGGTCGAGGTGCTGGTGCGGCTCCCCACCGAGCAGAGCAGGGCGGAGGTCGAGCGGCTGCTCGACCTGGCGTTCGACCCCGCCACCGACGCGTGGGAGCTCGACGCCGACGGCACCTGGCAGCGCCGGCGGGGCGAGGTGCACCTCCAGGAGGTGCTGATCACGACGCACCGGCGGCGGCGCAAGACCGACCACGGCGCGACGTACGGCTGAGGCCCGCGCTCCCGACGGGGCGCCCGACGTGGGCAGGGACACACGGCCCTTGACCCCACCGGGTTTGCGTGCACCGGACGGCCACCCCCTAGCATGAGCCCGTTCGCCTCCGCCTCAACGGGAGTCCATGTGGGTCTGCGTCTGCGTCCTGTCGACACCTCCTTCTACGACCTCTTCACCCAGTCGGCCCGGCACCTCGTGCGGGGCAGTGAGCTGCTGGCGGAGATGCTGTCGGACACCTCCGACAAGGCGTCGGTCGCCGAGCGGATGCGTGCCGCCGAGCACGACGCCGACGAGACGACCCACGAGATCGTCAAGAAGGTCAACAGCACGTTCGTCACGCCGTTCGACCGCGAGGACATCTATGCCCTCGGCTCCGGTCTCGACGACGTGATGGACATGATGGACGAGGCCGTCGACCTCATCCTCCTCTACGAGATCGAGGTCCTCCCGCCGGAGCTGTCGGAGCAGGTGACGGTCATCCAGCGGTGCGCCGAGCTGACCGCCGAGGCGATGCCCCGGCTGCAGTCGATGAAGTCGCTCGAGGACTACTGGATCGAGATCAACCGGCTCGAGAACGCCGGCGACAAGAACCACCGCCGGACGCTCGCCAACCTGTTCTCCGGCGAGTACAAGACGATCGACGTGCTCAAGCTGAAGGACGTCGTGGAGTCGCTCGAGGGCGCGATCGACGCGTTCGAGACCGTCGCCAACATCGTCGAGCAGATCGCCGTCAAGGAAAGCTGAGCCGGTCGTCCCGTGGACGTGACTCTCGCGATCGTCATCACGGTCGTCGTGGTGGCCCTGGTGTTCGACTACACCAACGGCTTCCACGACGCCGCGAACGCCATCGCCACCTCGGTCTCCACGCGTGCGCTGACCCCGCGGGTCGCCCTCGCGCTGGCGGCCGTCATGAACTTCGTGGGCGCCTTCCTCGGGCAGCAGGTCGCCCACACCGTGAGCGACACGATCGACCCACCCGGTGACAACCACGGCTTGATCATCGTGATGGCCGGGCTGGTGGGCGCCATCACGTGGAACCTGATCACCTGGTACTTCGGCCTCCCGTCGTCCTCCTCGCACGCGCTGATCGGCGGCCTGGTCGGCTCGGCGGTCGCCGCCGGCGTCGGCGTCTCGTGGAGCACGGTGCTGGAGAAGGTCGTCATCCCGATGTTCCTGTCGCCGCTGTTCGCGTTCGCGGCCGGGTTCGTGGTGATGCTGGCGGTGCTGTGGCTGTTCCGCCGCGCCAACCCGCACAAGGCCAACCGCGGGTTCCGGATCGCGCAGACGATCTCGGCCGCCGGCATGGCGCTCGGGCACGGCCTCCAGGACGCGCAGAAGACGATGGGCGTGATCTTCCTGGCGCTGGTCACCGGCGGCTACGTCGCCTCCGAGGACCAGGGCGGCGACCTCCCGATCTGGGTGATCGTCGCCGCCGCGACGGCGATCGCGCTCGGCACCTGGGCGGGCGGCTGGCGGATCATGCGGACCCTGGGCCGGCGGATCATCCACCTGGACCCGCCGCAGGGCTTCGCCGCGGAGTCGGTGGCGGCGTCGGTGCTCTACACGACCGCGTTCGTCTACGAGGCGCCGATCTCGACGACGCACACGATCACCTCCGCGGTGATGGGCGTGGGCGCCACCAAGCGGCTCTCGGCCGTGCGGTGGGGCGTGGCGCGGTCGATCGTCACCGCGTGGGTGCTGACCTTCCCGGCCTCGGCGTCGGTCGCCGCGGCCACCTACTTCGTGCTCCACGGCATCACCCGGATCTGACGCTCCGTCTCCCCCGGGCCGACCGTCGGGCAGACCGCCGGTCACGGGCCGCCGGTCACACGGTGAGCGCGTAGCCGCGGCCCCGGATCCGGCGGACGACAGCGGCGTCGCCGAGCCGCGCCCGCAGCCGGGTGACGTGCATGGCGATCGTGTTGCCGGCCGGCCGGCGCCCGGCCACGCCCCACAGCTCCTCGCGCAGCTCCTCGTCGGTCACGACGCCGGGGGGCGCGCAGCATGAGGGGCGCGCAGCAGCTCGAACTCCTTCAGCGGCAGGTCGCCGATCCGCTCGCCGTCGATCAGCACCCGGTACGACGCCGCGTCGAGCTCGATCGGCCCCACCACCAGGTGGGCGCGCTCCTCCAGCGACCGCGGCGAGTGGCTGAGCAGGTCCCACAGGTGGTCGGCGGAGTAGGGCCGGGCGACCACGGCGCTGGCACCGGCCAGCATCAGCGACCCGACCTCCGCGGCGTCGACCTCCTCCAGCGCGGCGACGACGTACGGCGACCCGTGGCGGCGGATGGCGGTGACGAAGTCCGGTGCGGAGACCCCCGGCGCTTCCGGCGCCACCACGACCGCGTCGGGGTCGAGCCGGCCGAACTCGATCAGGCCGTCGACGGTCGAGCCGACCCAGGTGACGTGGACGCCGCGGCCGGCCATCGCGTCGGCGAGGTCGACCCGGCCGGCCCGGTCGTCCCACGGGTCGACGACCAGCAGCTGGGCGCCGGCGGTCTCCGCCCACCGGTGCAGGTAGGCGCGGGCAGTCACCGGCTCAGCCGAAGCGGCCCGAGATGTAGTCCTCGGTCGACTTGTTGTCGGGGTTGGCGAACATCTTCTTGGTGGGGTTGAACTCCACCAGGTGGCCCGGCTCGCCCTGCGCCTTGAGGTTGAAGAAGCCGGTCTCGTCCGACACCCGCGCGGCCTGCTGCATGTTGTGGGTGACGATCACGATCGTGTAGTCCTGCTTGAGCTCGTGGATGAGGTCCTCGATCGCGGACGTCGAGATCGGGTCGAGCGCCGAGCACGGCTCGTCCATGAGCAGCACGTCGGGCTGGACGGCGATCGCCCGGGCGATGCAGAGCCGCTGCTGCTGCCCGCCGGAGAGGCCGGCACCCGGCTTGGACAGCCGGTCCTTGACCTCGTTCCACAGGTTGGCGCCGCGCAGCTACCGCTCCACGGTGTCGTCGGCCTCCGACCTGCTCATCTTCCGCGCGTTGAGGCGCAGGCCTGCGATCACGTTGTCGTAGATCGACATCGTCGGGAACGGGTTCGGCCGCTGGAAGACCATGCCGATCTGGCGGCGGACCGTCACCGGGTCGACGCCGGGCTCGTAGAGGTCCTGCCCGTCGACGACGATCTTGCCCTCGACGCGGGCGCCCGGGATCACCTCGTGCATCCGGTTCAGCGACCGGAGGAACGTCGACTTGCCGCAGCCGGACGGGCCGATGAACGCCGTCACCGACCGCGCCCGGATCGTCATGTTGACGCCCGCGACCGCGAGGAAGTCGCCGTAGTAGATGTTGACGTCGGAGACGTCGATGCTCTTGGCCATGGGTTGCTTCCTAGCTCCTCGAGGTGGCGTCACTTGCCGGTCTTGGGGGCGAACACGGAGCCGATGACGCGGGCCACCACGTTGAGCGTCATCACGATCACGATCAGGACGAGGGCGGCGCCCCAGATGGCGTCGCTCCACGCGTCGCCGTACTTGAAGTGGCTGGTCTTGCTCAGCGATCCGAAGATGAAGGTCGGCAGCGTCGCCGTGCCGCCGTCGAAGGGGTTCCAGTTCGTCTGGTACGCCGTGCCGACGATCAGCAGCAGCGGCGCGGTCTCGCCCGCCACCCGCGCGACCGCGAGCGTCACGCCGGTGACGATGCCCGCCACCGCGGTCGGCAGCACGACCTTGACGATCGTGCGCCACTTGGGCACGCCGAGGGCGTACGACGCCTCCCGCAGGTCCTCGGGCACCAGCTTGAGCATCTCCTCCACCGCGCGGATCACCGTCGGCAGCATCAGCAGCGACAGCGCGACGCCGCCGCCGACCGCCAGCCGCGGCAGCGGCTCGGCCAGGACGACCTGGAAGAACGCGAACGCGAACAGGCCGGCCACGATCGACGGGATGCCGGTCATCACGTCGACGAGGAAGGTGATGACGCCGGCCAGCCTGGTGCCCTTGCCGTACTCGACGAGCCACACCGCGGTCAGCACGCCGACCGGGACGGCGATCACGGCGGCGATCACCGTGACGAGCAGGGTGCCGACGAGCGCGTGGAAGATGCCGCCGCTGCCGTCGAGGAGCGCGCGACCGCTCATGTCCGCGGTGAGGAAGTTGCCGCTGATCGCGGGGGCGCCCTTGGCGACCACGGTGACCATCAGGCTGACGAGCGGGATCATCGCGAGCACGAAGGCGGTCCACACCAGCGTGGTGACGAGGCGGTCGACGGCCTTGCGGCGGTTCTCGACGAGCAGGCTCCACAGCGGGAACGCGACGACGAAGACCACCCAGGCGACGGCGACCACCGGCGCGACGCCCCAGCCGAGGATCACGCCGAGCAGCCCGCCGGCGGCGAGGGCGACCACCCCGGTGAGGAGGGCGGCCAGCCGCGGGAGCCGCCCGGCGGGCGCGGTCGGGTCCGGAGGGAGCGGGCCGGTCGAGAAGGGGTCGATCGTGTCGGTGGCGCGACCGCCGGGCTCGGCGGGAGGTGTCGAGGTCATCGGATCAGCCCTTCACGACACCCCGGGTCGCGATCCAGCGACCCAGGAAGTTGACGACGAACGTGAGGAGGAAGAGCGCGAGGCCGGCGAAGATCAGGACGCTCACCTTGATCGGCGAGGCCTCCTTGTAGCCCAGGGCGATGTAGGCGGCGATCGTGTTGGAGCTCTGGCTCGACACGACGTCCCAGTTGACGACGACGCCGGTGGCGGAGAGCACCATGGCGACCGCCATCGTCTCGCCGAGCGCGCGGCCGAGGCCGAGGAGCAGCGCCGCGACCATGCCGGACCGCCCGTAGGGCAGCACGGTCATCCGGATCATCTCCCAGCGGGTGGCGCCGAGGGCGAGCGCGGCCTCCTCGTGGGCCCGCGGGGTCTGGGCGAACACCTCGCGCATGATGGCGGTGACGATCGGCAGCGCCATCAGCGCCAGCACCACGCCGGCGGTGAGGATGGTGCGGCCGGTGGTGCTGGCGGGCCCGTCGAAGAACGGCAGCCAGCCGAGGTTGTCGACCAGCCACTCGTGCATCGGCTGGAGGTACGGCGCGAGCACGATGATGCCCCACAGGCCGAACACGACGCTCGGCACGGCGGCGAGCAGGTCGACGAGGAAGCCGACCGGGCGGGCGATCCGCCGGGGTGCGTAGTGGGAGATCACCAGCCCGAGGCCGATCGACAGCGGCGTGACGATCAGCATCGCGATGATCGAGGCCAGCACGGTGCCGAACAGCAGGGCGCCGACCAGCGACCACAGGCTGGAGCGCTCGTTGAGCTGGTCGGGCTCGGCGTCGAACGCCGGGAGGCCCTTGATCAGCAGGAAGACCGCGACCCCGGCGAGGAAGACGATGACGAGCAGGGACGACACGAGTGCGGCCCTGCTGAAGACGGCGTCGCCGATGCGGCGACCCGCCACCTCCTGCACGGGCGGCTCTTCACGGACGGCGGTCACGACGGTTCCTCCGGTCGACGATGGGCGACGGCACCCGTGCAGGGGTCGGGCACTGCGCCCGACCCCTGCACTGCCTGCAGGGCCTGCACGGCCTGCACGGCCTGGTGCTTCTCGGTCAGGACGACGCCGAGATTCCGTCGATGATCCCCTGGATCTCCTCCTGCAGGGAGTCGCTCAGGGGGGCGGCACCGGCCTCGGCGGCGGCGAGCTCCTGGCCCTCGTCGGAGACGACGTAGGACAGGTAGCCCTTCACCAGGTCGGCGGTCGCCTGGTCCTCGTACTGCTGGCAGGCCAACAGGTACGACGTCAGCACGATCGGGTACACGCCCGCCTCGGCGGTCGTGTGGTCGAGGTCGACGGCCAGGTCGACGTCGGGCCGGCCCTCGACGCGCGGGGAGACCTCGAGGATCTTCGCGGCCGCGTCGGCGCTCGGCGGGACGAACTCGTCGCCGACACCGATGTTGGCCTGGCCGAGACCGCCGGCCTGGCTCGCGTCGGCGTACCCGATGGTGTTCTCGTTCTCGGTCACGACCTGGACGACGCCCGAGGTGCCGTTGCCGGCCTCGCCGCCCGCGTCGGTCGGCCAGGTCTCCACGACACCGGCGGTCCACACGTCGCCGGCGGCGGCGTCGAGGTAGTCGGTGAAGTTCTCGGTCGTGCCCGACTCGTCGGAGCGGTGCACGGGCGTGATGTCGGCGTCCGGCAGGTTCGCGCCCTCGTTGGACTCCGCGATGGCGGGGTCGTTCCAGCTGGTGATCTCGCCGGCGAAGATGCCGGCGACCGCCTCGGGGGTCAGGTTGAGCTCGTCGACGCCGGGCACGTTGAAGATGACCGCGATCGGCGAGACGTAGTTGGGGATCTCGATCGGGTCGGTGCCGGCACAGCGCTCGGTGGCGTCGCTGAGCTCGCCCTCGTCGTCGGTGAGGTAGGCGTCGGAGCCGGCGAAGGCGTAGCCGCCGTTGATGAAGTTGGTGCGGCCGTCGCCGGAGCCGACCGGCTCGTAGGTCACCGCCACGTTGGGCGCGACCTCCTGGAAGCCCACCAGCCAGGCGTTCTGCGCCGACTCCTGCGACGACGCGCCGCCGGCGATGAGCTCGCCCTCGAGCGTGCCGTAGTCGACGCCGGACGCCTCGCCGCCGTTGCCGCCGGAACCGTTGTCGTCGTCACCGCCGCACGCGGTCAGCAGCAGGGCCAGCGCGGCCACACCCGGCACGAGGGCCCGGCGGAAGGAAGTGCGGTTCAAGAGTTCTGCCTCTCGGGAAGCTGAGGGGCACACATCTCTCGCAGCGCCCCCGTTGTTTCGATCTCGGACACTGCGAACGTAGGGAGACCGGGTAACACAACTCTCCGACGAGTCTGAACGAGAGGTGAACAGTGGGCGAGCATCGCGGCACGTGCCGCGACGCCCGTCACAGGCCCCTCACCGGAGGGACACCGGCGGCGCCGGGTCAGTACGGCCCGTGCCGCTCCGTGGCGACGACCTGGTCCTTGCGCACGTGCACCACGAGCATCTCCGCGGGTGCGAGCTCGGCGCCGACGTGCTTGGGGCGCAGGCCGAGGGCGTCGAAGAGCAGCGGCAGCACCGGCCGGTGGCTGCAGAGCACCGCGCCGCCGTCGGTGGCGGCCAGCTTCTCGACCAGCCCCCGTCACGGCCTCCGGCGTCGCGCCCCTCCTCGCTGAGCAGCTCGGTGGTGTCGACGTCGAGACCGGCGGTGTGGGCGTAGGGCGTCACCGTCTGCACGCAGCGGGTGCTGCTCGACGACACGACCGTCGTGACGTCGTAGGCCGCGAGCAGCGGCACCAGCCGCTCGGCCTGCACGGCGCCGGTACGCACCAGCGGGCGGAGCGCGTCGTCACGCCGCCACCCCCTTGCGCGACCGGGCCTGGCCGTGCCGGAGCACCACCAGGGCCCGGGTCCGGCGGCGCACCTCGAGGGCGTCGGCGAGCGTCTGCCGGTCGTAGGGGTAGGTCAGCCGGTCGGGCGCCTCGGCGACGGGCACCCACTCGACCCGGTCGATCTCGTCATTGGGCCGGTAGAGGCTCACGTCGTCGTCGCCCACGACCCGCCCGGTCCAGTAGCCGACCGTCTTCATCCGGCCACCGGTCTCGTAGCGCTGCGAGGCCAGCGGCGGCCCCAGCCGCACGTGCAGCCCGGTCTCCTCGGCGACCTCCCGCACCGCGGCGGCCACCGCGTGCTCGCCGCGCTCGAGCTTGCCCCTTGGGGAACGACCAGTCGTCGTACTTCGGCCGGTGCACGAGCAGCACCTCCCGGCCGGGCCGGAACGTCACCACCCCCGCGGCCTGGATGTCGGGCGGCGGCGCGGAGCGGGTCGTCGGCACGGCGCTAGTGTCACACCTGCCGCCGGTTGCAGAGGAGCATCCCACCGACCATGTCGACGACGCGTCGCCGCCTGTTCACCGGGCGCTCACCGGTGGTCCCGGTCGCTGTGCTGGTCGTGCTCGCCGTGGTCGCCGCCGCGGTGGTCGTCTGGCTGGTGCGGTCGGAGGACGAGGAGCCGACGCGGATCGCCGCCGCGGTCGCCCTCGCGCCGGAGGCCAGCGAGCGGATCGGCTGGACCGACTGGGCCGCCGTACGCGACGAGCTCGACAGCGACGTGTCGGCCGGCTCGACCGCCGCCGAGGTCGAGGAGTTCCTGCTCGCCGGCTTCGACGCCGACCTGACCGCAGCGTCCGCGCTGGTGACCTCGGCGTCGGCCCTCCAGGAGCAGTACGGCGTCTCCCCGCGTCCCTGGAGTGGGAGCTGTTCGCGCAGAGCAGCGAGGCGGCGCTGCTGTTCCTCGGGCTGCCGGCGTCGCTCGACCTCGCGGCGCTCGAGGACGACCTGGAGGCACTCGGCTACGCGCGGCCCGACGCCGACGACGGCGTGTGGGTCGGCGGCGGGGAGGTGACCGCCCGGGTCGGCGGCGTGACCGAGCAGCTCGGCCACCTCGTCCTCGACGCCGACCGCCGCCTGCTCGTGGCGAGCGACTCCCAGATCGCGGCGGAGCGCTGGCGCGACGGGCAGCGCGGCACCGCGCGTGACGACGGGGTCGCCGACGTCGTCGCCGAGATCGGAGGCGCCGTGTCGGCGACGGTCTACACCGGTGACCACGCGTGCGTGGCGCTGTCGATGACCCAGGCCTCGGACGACGACCGGGTGCGGGCGGCGGACCTCGTGGAGGCCGCCGGCGGCGTGCACCCGCTGCTCGGCTTCGCGATCGCGGGCCGGCCCGGCGGCGAGGTGCGGGTGGCGATGGCCTTCGACACCGAGGAGCAGGCCCGCGCCGACGCCGACGCGCGGTTCGCGCTGGCGCGCGGGCCGGCGCCGGGCCAGGGCACCGACTTCCCCGACCTGTTCGAGCTCGGGGAGGGCGACGTCGCGGCCCGCGGCAGCGTGGTGACGATGGACCTCGACCCCCTCCCCTACGCGTTCGCGCTCTCCGACCTCGCGCAGGGCCCGGTGCTGTTCGCGACCTGCTGAGCCGCCCGCTACCGGAACCGGCGCAGCCGGAGGCTGTTGGTGACCACGAACACCGACGACAGCGCCATCGCCGCGCCGGCCAGCATCGGGTTCAGCAGCGCCGCCGCAGCCAACGGGAGCGCGGCGACGTTGTAGCCGAACGCCCAGAACAGGTTGCCGCGGATGGTCGACAGCGTCCGCCGCGCGAGGCGGACGGCGTCGGCCGCGACCCGCAGGTCGCCGCTGACGATGGTGAGGTCGCTCGCCTCGCGGGCCACGTCGGTGCCGGTGCCCATCGCGATGCCGAGGTCGGCCCGGGCCAGCGCGGCGGCGTCGTTGACGCCGTCGCCGACCATCGCGACCCGGCGGCCGCGCTCCTGCAGGTCGGCGACGAAGGCGACCTTCTCCGCCGGCAGCACACCGGCCCGCACCTCGTCGATGCCGACGGCGGCCGCGACGGCGCGGGCGGCCCGCTCGTTGTCGCCGGTCAGCAGCACAGGCGTGAGTCCCAGACCGCGCAGGCGGCGCACGGCCTCGGCCGACGACTCCTTCACCGCGTCGGCGACCACCAGCACGCCGCGGGCCCGGCCGTCCCAGCCGACGAGCACCGGCGTCGCGCCGTCGCCCTCGGCCCGGTCGACCGCCTCGGCGAGCGCCCGGGGCACGGTCAGCCCGTGATCGGCGAGGAACGATGGCCGGCCGACCAGTGCGTCGCGGCCGTCGACCGTGCCGGTCACGCCGCGGCCCGGCTCGTTGGCGAACCCCTCGAGGACGCCCGTCTCCCTGTCCGTCGGCGATCGCCCGCGCGATCGGGTGCTCCGACGCCGACTCCAGCGTGGCCGCGACCCGGCGCACCTCGGCCTCGTCGACCCCGTCGGTGCCGTCGGGAACCACCTCGACCAGCCGCATCTCGCCGGTGGTGACGGTGCCGGTCTTGTCGAGCACGACGGTGTCGACGGCCCGGGTGGCCTCCAGCGCCTCGGGGCCGCGGATCAGGATGCCGAGCTGCGCGCCCCGCCCGGTGCCGACCATCAGCGCGGTGGGCGTGGCGAGCCCGAGGGCGCACGGGCAGGCGATGATGAGGACCGCCACGGCGGCGGTGAGCGCGACCTCCCAGCCGGCGTCGGCGCCCAGCCAGAAGCCGAGGGTGCCGACGGCGAGGGCGATGACCACCGGGACGAACACCCCGGAGATCCGGTCGGCCAGGCGTTGCGCGCGGGCCTTGCCGGCCTGCGCCTCCTCGACCAGGCGGGCGAGCTGGGCGAGGTGGGTGTCGGCGCCCACGCGGGTCGCGCGGACGACCAGCCGGCCGGTCGTGTTGACCGTCGCGCCCACGACCTCGTCGCCGGGCCCGACCTCGACCGGCACCGACTCGCCGGTGACGAGCGACGCGTCGACGGCCGACCGGCCGGTGACGACCTCGCCGTCGGTGGCGACCTTCTCCCCCGGCCGTACGACGAACAGGTCGCCGGCGGTCAGCTCGGTGGCGGGCAGCAGCGTCTCGGGGCCCTCCGGCCCGTCCCGCAGCACCGCGACCTCCCGGGCGCCCAGATCGGCGAGCGCGCGGAGCGCGTCACCCGCGTGCCGCTTCGACCGCTTCTCGAAGTAGCGCCCCGCGAGCAGGAACATCGTGACGCCGGCCGCGGTCTCGAGGTAGATGTCGCCGAGACCCGAGCCCGGGCCGTCGCGGTCGGGCCACAGGTCGAACGGGTGGGTCATCCCGGGCTCGCCGGCGGTGCCCCAGAACAGCGCCGCCAGCGACCAGCCGAACGCCGCGAGCACGCCCACCGAGACCAGCGTGTCCATCGTGGAGGAGCCGTGCCGCAGGTTGACCCACGCGGCCCGGTGGAACGGCCAGGCGCCCCACGTGGCGACGGGCGCGGCGAGGGTGAGCGAGGCCCACTGCCAGTACTCGAACTGGAGGGCCGGGACCATCGCCATCGCGATCACGGGCACGGCGAGCACCACCGACCACACCAGCCGGTGCCGCAGCGCGACCAGCTCGCGGTCCTCCGGCGGCTCTGCCGGCGCCCCCGCCGGGGCGGCGAGCGGGCGGCGTACCGTCGCGGCGTAGCCGGCCGCCTCGACCGTCTCGAGCAGCAGCGAGGGGTCCGTGCCCGACGGGGCGGTCACGGTGGCGCGCTCGGTGGCGTAGTTGACCGTGGCGCTGACGCCGTCGAGCTTGTTGAGCTTGCGCTCGATCCGGTGGGCGCAGGACGCGCAGGTCATGCCGGTGATGTCGAGGTCGAGGCTGGCGGTCGGCTCGCCGGTCAGCTCGCGGACGCGGGTGTCAGTGGCCATGACCGTCCTCCTCGTGGTCGTCCGGCGCCGGCGCCGCGCCGTCACCGACGGTGACGGTGAAGTCGGCCGTGCGGACCACGCCGTCGTGGCGGAAGTCGAGGAACAGCCGGTAGCGCCCGGCGTCGGGGAGCTCGACGTGGAACGCCACCTCCGGCCCCGGCTCGCCTTCCTCGGGGTGAACGTGGACGTAGTCGAGGTCGTCGGCACCGATGGCCACCAGGTGGCCGTACGCGCCGAGGTAGGGCTCCAGCGCCTCGACCTCCACGCCGCCGCGGGTGACGTGGAAGGTCGCCATCGACGTCTCCGGGTCGCGCTCGAGGTGGACCTCGTAGTCGTCGACACGGGCGGTGTCGGTGTCGCCGCCGAGCGGCTCGGGCCGGTAGTCGCCGGCGACCTGCAGCTCCGCCTCGGCGAGCGCAGGGTCGCCGCCCGCGGGCACGAAGTCGGCGTAGAGGCGCCAGCTGCCCGGCTCGAGGTCCACCGGCACCGACCACCGGCCGGTCGCCGGGTCGAGGCGGGGATGGACGTGACGGAAGGCGGCGAGGTCGCGGCGTACGGCGATCAGGTGCAGCTCCTTCTCGTGCTGCACGTCGTAGGACGTCACCGGCTCGCCGGAGCCGTCGAGCACGCGGAACCCGAGCTGCGCCCGGCCGGCGTCGACGACCCCTGAGTCGAGCGCCAGCGTGTGCACGCTGCTCGCACGGCTCGCGCCGTGCTTGTCGTCGCCGCTGCCGTGGTCGTGGCCGCTGTCGGCCGGCTGCAGCCGGACCCGGTCGTGGCCGGACGAGTCGTGCGCCGTGTCGTCGGTCTCGACCGGGCCGACGACGCCGCCGACCCACAGCGCCGCGGCCAGCACGACCACCAGCCCGGTGCCGTAGGCGGCGACCTTCTGCCAGGCACGCATGCCGCTCCTCCTCGTGCCGGGGCCGTCAGGCCAGCTGGTAGCCCGCCTCGACCACGGCCGCCTCCACGGCGCCGCGCTCGAGCGGGGCGGCGCTGGTCACGACGACCGCGCCGGTCTCGACGGTCACGTCGACGTCCTCCACGCCGGGGATCTCGCCGATCTCCTCGGCGACCGACGCCGCGCAGTGGGCGCAGGTCATGCCGGTGACCTGCCAGGTGCTCTGCTCGCTCATCTTCGCTGCCTCTCGTCTCGTGGGTGGTTCAGGACCGGACCAGCCGGGTGATGGCGGCGACCGCCTCGGCGACCTTGTCGCGGGCGACCTGGTCGCTGGCGGCCTGGTCGCTGGCCTCGCCGGAGCGGGCGGCGCCGAGGGCGTCGGCGACGCAGTGGTTCATGTGCTCCTCGAGGAGCTGGAGGGAGAACGACTGCAGCGCGCTGGTCATCGCCGAGACCTGGGTGAGGATGTCGATGCAGTACTGCTCCTCCTCGACCATGCGCTGCAGGCCGCGGGCCTGCCCCTCGATCCGGCGCAGCCGCTCGAGGTGGTCGTCCTTGCGGTGCAGGTAGCCGTGCTGGTGCTCGCTCACAACAGAAACCATACCCCCCTAGGGTAACTTGTCAAGCGCAGAGGGGTACGCCGATCGCCCGGGCCCGCAGGGTCGGGCCCGGTGGCTGGCGGGGTCAGGTGGCCGGCAGGGTCAGCCGGCGTCGGGGCGGATGCCCAGGATGCGGTCGATCTCCTCGACCGGCAGCGGGCCGTCGGAAGCGGTGGCGGCCACGATCAGGTTGGTCGTCAGCTCGACCTCGACGAGGAGGTCGGAGTCCTCGAGGGTCACGTCGAACTGGTCCGTCACGACTGCTTCTGCCTCCCCGAGTCCGACCGGCCGCCCCCGAGCCCGCTCCACCGCCGGGCACACCCGATCTCGTTCCGAACTATCGTGCCCAATGGACCCGCCTGCAAACGGAGAACCGCCGAAACTTTGCACTCTCGTTACCGACGGCCGGCGGGCTCGGGAAGGCGAGAGCCCCGCCGGCGGACCGGCGGGGCTCTGCGAGAAAGGCGCGAACGTCAGCTCGTCAGAGCGGACGCACGTTCTCGGCCTGCGGGCCCTTCGGGCCCTGGGTGACGTCGAACTCGACCTTCTGGTTGTCCTCGAGGGACTTGAAGCCGGAGGACTGGATCGCCGAGTAGTGCACGAAGACGTCGTCGCCGCCGCCCTCCTGCTCGATGAAGCCGAAGCCCTTCTCGGCGCTGAACCACTTCACGGTGCCCTGAGCCATTGCGCTCGTTACTCCTTGTGTCGGGGCGAGAGCCGCCACCTCGGCGACCCGCAGCGGATGCGCTGACACGTCGCTCCGACCCGTGATTGGGACACCACAAACCAGATACGCCGTTGGCCACAGACTTCCGCAGGCGTCAAACCTTGAAGAACTGCATCCACTGCAGGACCGACCCTACCAAGCGTCTCTGCCGAACGAGCCGCCACGCGCACCGGTGTCTCGCGGACCGGCCGGGTGCCGGCGTACGGCGCCCGTCAGTCGACCCACTCGACCTCGAACAGCTCCTCGAACCGCTTGCCGGTCGCCACCAGCAACCGGGCGATCGTCTCCGCGCTGGGGCTCGCGTGACCGGCCTCGAGGCGCCAGGCGGCGCTGCTCGACAGCCCGACCCGCCGCGCCCACTCGTCGCGGCTGATGCCGGCGTGCTTGCGCAGGCCGTAGAGGACGCCGTCGCGGAGCCGGACCCGCGGCGTCCCCCGCCCGGCAGCCTCCTCACCGCGCGTCACCACACCTCCCGAGAGTGGAGCCGTCCATCGTCACGATAACGAGCGCCCCGCCGACAGCGTCACGGCCGGCCCGGTGACCGGTGGGTTCCTCACGACGAGCGGACGGAGCGTTCTCAGATGTGAGGCCATGGGCGGTTGCGCTCCGTGCGTTGCCCGCGTCTCGGGGCGGCGGTCCGGTAGACGTTGGCCGTCAACCCCCACCGCGGCCGTCTCGGGCAGCAGGAGGACTCCTCGTGAGCGAGCAGTCGTGGCTCCGTGCCTCGTCGGCCCCTGCCGCCATGCCCTCCCTCGGCCGCCGCGGCGTCCGCATCGTCCGGGAGGTCACCGCTCGCGACGGCGAGGTCGTGGAGCAGTCCACCTCGACGGTCGTCTACCGACCCGACGCCGACGGCCCGGCCGTGCCGTGGGCGGTGCGGAAGCTGCGGCAGAACGGCGGCGACGTCTGGTTCGGCGTCTCCGGGCAGCCCGGGCACCTCGAGGACCTGCTCGGCGCCGACTCCTCCCCCGAGGGCCACGAGGTGGTCTGGCGCGCCTACCTCGAGGGCGGCTGGACGCTCGAGGACCGCACGTCGGTGCGCACCGAGATCGACTTCGGCAGCGACGGCCAGGCGCTCAGCCTGCCGGGGCGGCACGCCGCCGAGCGGCGCGTCGGCGGTGGCATCGTCAACCTCGCCGCACCGCACCGCACCCACGTGGCGCTCCTGCTGGACGAGTGGGGGCTCGGCGTGCTGCTCGTCTCCGACGGCCTGACCGACCTGATCGGCAACCGGCTGGCCGAGGACCCCGACTGGGAGAACGACCGGAAGTGGCTCCTCGAGGAGCTCCGGACGCTCGGCTGGCACGACGACCAGCTGTTCCAGGTGTTCCCCCGGCGCTCGCGACCTCAGCATCGAGACCCCCGGCGGCTACCTCGTCGACCGGGCGCTCACCCACGCCTCCGACCACGAGGAGCGCACCGCCGGGCTGTCGGCCGAGGCCCGCTCCGACCTGCGGTTCGGCGCCTACCTGCGGCTGCTCGTCGAGGGCACCGAGGAGCTGGTCTCACCCCGCTGGATCGTCTAGGAGCGAGGTCGTCAGGGTGAGAGTGAGCCCTGGCTCACTCTCACCCTGACGACCGGCTCGGACGCCATGGCCCGCCCGGGTGGTCCGACCTGTCCGATCGGTCATTCGTCGTCAGATGTGGTAATGCTCGGCGGGCTGTCGCCGTTGGATGAGGCATGGTCCGCCGCACCCTCGCCGCCGTCGCCACCGGCATCGCCGTCGCGCTCGCCCTCGCTCCCACCGGCCCCGCCGGCGCCGGGACGCCCCCGAACGGACCCGGCACCGCCGGGCCGCCGTACGACTACGCCACCGAGCTGATGGGCGAGGAGCTGGGGAAGCCGCTGGTGCCGCTCCCGGACAAGGCGATGATCACCCGCTCGAAGCACGGCTACCTCTACCGCGCGGGCCAGCAGCACAACCGGCTGACGGTGACCTTCTCGGGCACGTCGCTGCGGTTCGTCGACACCGGCACCCGCTCGTTCCACCGGCTGGCGGCCGGCTGCGTCGAGCAGCGCGTCTGGCGCGGCGTCGCGGCGGTGTGCCCGGTTCCCACCTGGATCAGCGTCGACCGTCCGGTCCTGCTCGAGGTGTGGCCGCGGCTGGGCAACGACCACGTCAACGTGTCGACGCTGCCGGCGTCGTTCGCGGTGACCGTGCTCGGCGACGCCGGCGACGAGGTCGTGCGGTTCGGCGCCGGCCCCGACTTCTTCAACGGCTTCACCGGCCGCGACCGGGTCTTCGGCGGAGGCGGCAACGACTGGATCCGCCTCGGCCCGGACGCCGACGTCGTGCGCGGCGGCGGCGCGGACGACCAGCTCGTCGGCCAGGACGGCGACGACGTCATGTACGGCGACGCCGGTGACGACCGGCTCGGCGGGATGGGCGGCCGCGACCGGCTCGTCGGCGGCAGCGGCAGGGACTTCCTGCTGTGCAGCGGTATCGACAACTTCGTCGCCGACCTGCTCGACCGCCTGCTGGGCTGCGGGAACCGCTCGTCCTGACCCCGTTCACGCGCCCCAGGCGGGACGTCCCGTCGGGGCTAGGGACATCCGCGGTGGGTAACGCCGAGCGAGGGGCCGGACCGCGGGAGGCACGAGCATGCTGATCACCGTCACGGGCGCGACCGGGAACGTCGGGTCCACCCTGCTCCGGACGCTGGCCGACGCCAGGCACGACGTCGTGGGCGTCAGCCGCCGCCCGCCGGAGACGGCGGCGGGCCCGTACGACGGCGCGCGCTGGGTCGCTGCCGACCTCGCCGAGGAGTCGTCGGCGACCGAGCTCGACGACGCGCTGCGAGGGGCCGACGCCGTCGTCCACCTCGCCTGGGGGTTCCAGCCGTCCCACCGCACGGACTACCTGGAGGCGCTCGGCGTCGGCGGCACCGGCCGGGTGCTCGCCGCGGCCGCGCGGGCCGGCGTACGGCACGTCGTGCACATGTCGTCGGTCGGCGCCTACTCACCGCGGCACGACCTCGACCCGGTGGACGAGACGTGGCCGACCGGCGGCATCCCGAGCTCGGTCTACAGCCGCCACAAGTCGGCCGCGGAGCGGCTGCTCGACCGGTTCGAGGCCGAGCAGCCGGGGACCACGGTGACCCGGCTGCGGCCGGGGATCATCGCCAACCGGCGCGCCGGGAGCGCCCTGCTCCGCTACGGCGTCCCGGCGCTGGTGCCGCGCCGGCTGCTGCGGCTCCTGCCTGTGCTGCCGCTGGACCGCTCGGTGGCGATCCCCGTCGTGCACGCCGACGACGTGGCCGGGGCGATCGACCTCGTCCTCGGCGCCCGGCTCCCGGGTGCGGTCAACCTGGCCGCGGAGCCGGCCGTGCGGCCCGGCGACCTGGCCGAGGCGCTCGGCGCGCGGCACGTCCACGTGCCGTACCCGGTGGTGCGGGCGGCGGCCGCGGGGAGCTGGCACGCGCGCCTGCAGCAGGTCGATCCCGGGTGGGTCGACCTCGCCCACCAGGTGCCGCTGCTCGACACGGCGCGTGCCCGCACCCAGCTGGGCTGGGCGCCGCGGATCGACGCTCTCGGCGCACTGCACGAGGTGATCGACGGCATCCTGTCCGGCGACCACGACGTCACGCCGCCCCTGCGGCCGCGCAGCCCCGCTGACGGGGTCAAGCGCCTCCTGCGCAGGGGGCCCGTGGCGCTACGGCGGCGTCCCTAGCCGCGGCCACGGGCCTCCTCCGGCCGGAGCGTCAGCGCATCCGGATGACGCGGGACTTCTTCGGGCCGCCGACCTTCTTCACGACCACCTTGAAGACGTCCTTGCCCTTGGTGTTCTTGCGGTTGCGCTCGATCTCGATGTCGCCGTCGCGGTCGGCCTTGCGCACGCCGTTGAAGAACCGCTTGCCGTCGTGGCGCAGCACGATCCGGTACTTGCTGCCCGGGCGGGCGTCGTCGATGTCGACCTCGACCTCGAACCGGCCGTCGTCCTTCTCGACCTTGAAGTCGACCTCGGCCCCGGCGACCCGGAACTCCCGCTCCTTGCCGTCGGCGTTGGCGGGCGAGGCCGAGAGCACCGTCATCGGCGCGGCGACCAGCGCACCTCCGGCGATGGCGGCGACGGCGCGTCGTACGTTCTGCATGTTGCTGCTCCTTCTCCTTCGGTGGTTGACGCTTCAAGGATCGGCGGCGAGGGTGAGGCACCTCTGAGACCGCGGTGAGAGACCTCTTACCGGCGGTTGTCTGCTCCGGTACCGATCGGCGCGACAGGCGGCGCCGGGAGCCCCCGGCGCGCGTAACGTCGAGTGCCGTCGGGGGGGACGAGCGGAGGTGGGAGATGTTCGTCCAGGTGATCCAGGGGCACGTGTCGGACGCCGGCAAGGTGCGGGCGCTGATGGACCGGTGGGTGGCCGAGCTGGCACCCGGCGCGGTCGGCTGGCTCGGCAGCACCGCCGGGGTGACCGACGAGGGCGAGCTGGTCGTGCTCGCCCGCTTCGAATCGGAGGAGGCGGCCCGGAAGAACAGTGACCAGCCGCGGCAGACGGCGTGGTGGGAGGAGATGGCAGCGCAGTTCACCGACGAGCCGGTGTTCCACAACTGCACCGAGGTCGAGGTGGACACGCCCGGCGACCCGTCGCAGGCGACGTTCGTCCAGGTGATGCAGGGCCGCACGACCGACATGGAGCGCACCCGCGAGCTGATGGCCGAGACCCCCGAGGACTGGGCGAGGTTCCGCCCCGACATCCTCGGCAGCGTCTGGGCCGGACACGACGACGGCCTCTGGACGATGGCCCTCTACTTCACCTCCGAGGCCGAGGCCCGGGTGAACGAGCAGAAGGAGCCGCCGCCGGAGCTGGCGAAGATGATCGACGAGCTCGCGTCGCTCTCGGCCGGCGAGCCTTCGTACCTCGACCTCCGCGAGCCCTGGCTGGACGCGCCGGACCAGGGGTAGTCGGCCATCGGCGCCGGGCGCTCCTCAGCCAAGGTAGTCCATCACCCTCACCCGGCCGGCGCCGGAGGCGGCCGGCTTGACCTTGGTCGACCCGCCGTACCGCAGCTGCACGGTGTGCCGACCAGGGCCGAGCTTGGGCAGCTTGAACGAGAAGCGGTTGTTCATCGCGGCGGTGAGGACGGCCGAGCGCACCTGCTTGCCGTCCACGAACAGCCGGATCGGCCCGGTCGCTCGCTGGTTCGGCGTGACGGCGAGGGTGCCGACCACGGCGGGACGCTCGTTCTTGCCCCACACCGGAGCGGGGAGCCGGCCCCTGAGGACCGCCGTCGCCCGCGGGACCTCGTCGCCCCAAACTGCGCAGGTGCCGGTGGGGCACGGCTGCCGGTCGCGGTAGGAACCGGCGTACGACCAGGTGCCGAGGACGGCTCCGGTCGCCGCCGAGACCAACGTCGGGGTGGTGTCGCCGTACTGCACCTGTCGCTGGCCGTAGAGGATCTCGGTGCCGTCGCTCGACCAGTCGACCGGCCCGGACCCGAGGTGGCTGTAGCTCGGCACGTTGACGTACACCGACGTCCGCTTGATCACGGTCGGGTGGAGGTCGCCCGCGCCGATCGTGCCCAGGAGCTGCTCGTGGGTGGAGACCTGCTCGTCGAGCTCGTCCTCGTCCTTGTCGACGAGGACCGCCAGGACGGACCCGTCCGGTGACCAGGCCGGGTCCGAGTACGCGTAGTTCAGGCAGGTGAGCTGGCACTCCTCGGGGAGATGCGCGTTGAACCGCGTGGCGGCCCCCTCCGGCGGCCGCGACCGTGTAGACCTGGTGGCTGTGGGCGGAGTAGCTCCATCCCCCGTCCTCCACCTCGGACGCGATGAACGCGATCCGGTCGGTCACGGGGTTCCACGACAAGGTGCTGACCAGGGCGATCTCGAAGGCAGCGGTGTCCTGCACCAGGAGGGTCGCCGCGCCGGTGGCTACCACGACCCGGTGGATCCGTTGCCGGTGGTCGCTGCCGTCCCACTCGGAGGTCAGGACCGCCAGGCGCGTCTGGTCCCCGGACCAGGCGACATCCTCGACCTCACCGGGGAGGGTGACGAGCTCCTGCACGGTGCCGTCGTTGCGCCAAACCGTCACCGTCGACCGGTGCTCCACCGCGCCGGCGACCATGGTGCCGTCAGGGGAGAACTCCATCGCGCTGCCCTGGTACGCGAAGAACAGGCTCGTCGCCGCGCCGTCCGCCGTCACCAGCCGACCGGTCTCGGTCAGCAGCGGGCCGTCGCTGGAGGGGCCGGGCCCGGCGTACGCCGGGAGCTGGGGAGTCGTCAGCAGCGCGACGACGATCCCGACGGCCGAGGCGGCTCCCGCGAGCCGCTCGAGGCTGGTCATCGCCGGCCCTAGAAGTCGTAGCCGCAGTGGCTGCCGACCTCGCGGAAGGAGCCGTTGGCCGGCCAGATCTCGATCGTGTCGACCGTCTTGTCCTTCGGCCCGGGTCGGTTCTTCAGGAGCTTGATCGTCACGTGCGCCCGCCAGCGGCTGTAGTAGAGGTTCCCCCCAGCCGGTCCGGTCGGCGGCGGTGGAGACGAAGTCCCAACTGCTGTCGGTCACCTGGATCCAGGCGGTCTCGGCGAAGTAGCGGTCGGCCGACCGCCACTCACCGCGGGCCTTGAGGTACTCCCACTTGATCCATTTTCTTCACCATGTAGCGGCCGCTGCCGTGGTAACGGGCCGGGTCGGCGAAAGTCGCGCGAACGCTGATCGCAGACTTGGCGGTGTCACAGCTCCGCCACTTGGCGGTCGTCCGGAAGGTGCCTGCGTACGACGACGGTACGGCCGTCATCATCGACACCGCCAGCACCAGCACCACCACGCCGAGCGCACGCGTCATCACCGGCATGCTCATCGCCCCCTCGTGTCCCCACTGTCCCGTCGCGGTGTCCCCCGCGTGTCCCGGGATGCTAAGAAGGGCCACCCGCAGCGGCAACGGGCTCCGTGCACGATTCGGATACCGATCGAGGACTTCCGGGCGCCCTCCGGGGCCTACGATCAGCAGATGAGGACCACGCTCGCGCTCCTGCTCGCCGTCCTGCTCGGCACCCTCACCACGGCGGCCCACGCCGAGGACGGCGTGCTCCGCGACGGGCGTGACCGCGTGCCCGCCCAGCAGGACATCCTCAACGTCAGGATCGACAACGGCGCCGAGACGCTGCGGATGACCGCGAGGTTCCGCGACCTGCGACCCGACCGGCGGGCCAACTTCCGGATGTTCGTCGACCCCCGACCCGCGGACGACCGGGCGTTCATCGTGTTCGCCATGCGCGCGGCGGACGGCCGGGAGGTGGCGCAGGTCCAGCTCAGCACCGACGACGAGTTCGGCGGCACCCCGATCCGGTGCGACGGCCTCCGCGTGCGGTGGGACCTGGCCCGCGACCGGATCCGCTTCGCCGTGCCGCAGGACTGCATGCGACCCGGCGGTCGGGTCAGCCGGTTCAAGGCGGTCTCCGGCTTCTGGGACGGCCTCCACGGCGACTGGACGAGGTTCGTCACGATCCGGAAGGGCTGACGGCGGCCGGCCGGTCCGGCGACATCGCGGACGGCGTACGCCGGGCGGTGCCGCGGGACGGTCGCGGACACACGTCTTCGCGGAAAGGCGTGCGTGGTGACCGTCGGCTGTGCCAGGTTTGGCGGGACTCTCCCCTGCTCCCTCCCACCCGGAGTGCCGTATGCGCCGCACTGCCCGTCTCGCCCTGCTCGGATTCCTGCCCGCCACCGCACTGGTCGCGGTCGCCTCACCGCCGTCGGTCTCGGCACCGGAGCCCGACCCGTTGCCGGAAGGCTGCGTCGCGGTCGGGGCTCGGGTGACCTGCACCTATACCGGCGAGGGCGAGTTCACGGTCCCGGCGCACATCACGGCGCTGACCATCGAGGCCGTCGGCGGTGACGGCGGGGACGGCTGGGGCATCGCCGGGTCCTACGTCGGCTCACCGGGTGGCCGCGGTGCACACCTGACGCAGACGGTCGCCGTGTCCCCCGACCGGAGCGGTGCGTCCGGAGCAGACCCTGGCGTTCCGCGTCGGCGGCAACGGCGAGCCCGGGAACAACGACCCGGCCGTCAGGGGGGTCGGCGACGGCGGCGCCAACGGCGGCGGGAACGGAGGTTCCAACGCCGGTGGTGGTGGCGGCGCCACGGTCATCTACGCCGACGCAGCGCTCACCGAGCGGGTCGTCGTCGCGGCCGGCGGCGGAGGCGGGGCCGGCGCGTGCATCATCACCCACGCCTGCCAGGGGGCCGGCGGGAACGCCGACCACGACGGGGCCGACGACGACCCGGACTCCGAGTTCCCGGCGCGCGGGGGCCGGTCCGACGGCACCGGCGGGACCCGCGGGGGCGACCCCGCGTTGCTGGACGACACCAGCACCGACGGCACCGACGGCACCGACGGCCAGGGCGGCGTGGGTGGATACCCGAACGGCGCCGGCGGCGGTGGCGGGGGTGGCGGCGGCTACCCCGGCGGCGGCGGCGGTGGCGGCGGCTGGTCGTGGGTCGGCGGCGGCGGAGGTGGCGGCGGCGGCACCAGCCACTCGGCGTTCGAGCCGTCCGTCGAGCGCACCGACGGCGACGGCAACCCGCGGGTGGTGTTCACCTACACCGATCCGCTCCGTGACGGCATCCTCCCGACCGTCACGCTAAACGCCGGCCCTGCCGTCCGGTTCGCCTCACCGGCGCGGATCCGGTGGACGGGCGCCGACACCGAGTCCGGTGTCGACAGCTACGACGTCCGCCACCGCACCGCCACCTGGCACACCGGCTTCGGCGCCTGGGCCACCCAGAGCGCGACCACGACCACGTCGGTGACGACGAGGCTCGCGAAGGGCCAGCAGCACTGCTACCAGGTCCGCGTCCGCGACCGTGCCGGCAACACCTCCGCGTGGACCGCCCAGCAGTGCACCACCCTGCCCCTCGACGACCGCTCGTTCTACGCGAGCCCCGGCTGGACGCGGGTCGGCGGCGCGACGTACTACGGCAGGAGCGCGATCACCACCCGCAAGAAGGGCCGGACGCTCACCATCAAGGACGCGCCCGCCGGCCGGGCCGCGCTGGTCGTGTCCAAGGGGACGCAACCACGGCCGGGTCGAGGTCCGCTACAACGGCAAGGTCGTCAAGCGGCTCTCCCTGGCCGGGAAGGCGAGGAATAAGGTCGTCGTCGCCTTGCCGAAGGTCGCGAAGAGGAGCACGATCAAGGTCCGCACCCTCAGCGGGAAGCTCGTGCGCATCGACGGGATCACCCTCACCCACCGGTGAGGAGATCGGCGCCTCCGTCGATCGCCTCCTGCGACGTGGTGGAGTCGACGCGCGGGTCGTTGGCGATCGCGAACAGGTCGTCGACGGAGATCGGCAGGTCGAGGTCGCGCGGGTCCTCGCCCTCGGTGATGGTCGGGCCGGCGTAGTAGACGAGCACCGTCGCATCCCCCTTCCCGACGGCGACGTAGACGACCCCGGGGTCGGACTCGAACGTCTCGTCCTCCCACATGAGCAGGCCGTCGTCGGTCTCCTCGCAGCCGTCCAGGAACTCGTCGTCCTGCGAGGTGCAGTCGACGGGGCCGTCCTGGGGGCCCACGGCGACGGCGAGCATGTCGCCGTCGTACTCACCGGTCGTCCCATACAGCAGCTCGACACCAACGGCGCCCTCGGCCTCGAGGTCACTGCTCGGGAAGGCCTTGTCGGGCTCCCCCGCGTGCTCCGCTGCGACGAAGGCGAGCGCCTGCGGCGTCACCGGCTCGTCGCCGCCTTCCGGCTCGTCGGCGGCGCTGGTCTCCGACCCGCACGCGGACAGGAGCAGGACGGTCGCGGCCAGGGGCAGAGCGCGCTTCATGCGGAGAACTCTGCCCTGTGGGATCGGGGGTTGCACCTCGTGAGGTTTCCCCGGCCGACCGGGGAAACCTCAACATGTCGGGCAAAGCAATGCCGGACAAGTGGAGGGATTGCCCGTCACGTCGGTCCGCGGAACGACGATCAGACCCCCTCTCGCGGGACCCGCGAGCATCGGATCGCGAATCGGCCGCGCCCTCACCCAGCCGGTTGCGCCACCGGCAGCGTGGCGACGTCGCCGTACTCCTGCCGCACCGCGGGCGACAGTGCCAGCAGGCCGGCGATCAGGAGCGGTGCGCCGAGCAGCAGGAAGGTCTCGACCGGGCCGGCGGCCGCGATCAGCAGCCGAGCGCCCGGCGCGAAGTCGCTGCTCGAGACGGTGGCCACCGTCGCGATCCCGACGACCAGCCAGATCCCGCACAGCACCAGCGCCGGCACCCGCGAGGCCGGCTTGACCAGCACCGCCACCAGCACAGCGAGCACCGCCACGACACCCAGCAGCACCAGGAACGCGACCATCGTGCCGGTCAGGTCCACGCCGTCGCCGAGCTGCATGATCACCAGCACGGCCACCGAGCACAGCAGGACGAACGCCGACAGCACGGCAACCAGGACGGCGGCCAGCCGCGCCGTGCTGATCGCCGCAGCCGCCCGCTCCGCACTCGACGTGCCGGCCGACCGGGCTCGCCAGGTGCCGAGCACGAGCGCGGCGGCAGCGGCGATCAGGAAGTAGCCCGCGGGTTGCGGGACGTAGAGGCTCCACAGGAAACCCGGGAGCGTGATCTTCTCGATGTCGACGACCACGAACGGCCCGACGTCGGGCACCCCTCCGAAGGGCGTCGGCTCGACCCGGCCGAACAGGGCGACGAAGAGGTAACAGGCAGCGACCGCGACCAGGACGCGCTGGAACGCCGCCGACATCACCGCCAGGACCGGCGGGAGCACGATGGTCACCAGCTGCACCGTCGCGACGATGAGCCCGGCCAGCACCACGTCGACGGGCGGGTCGCCGAACACGTCGGCCTGCTCGCCGACGAACAGCCGGACGACGCCGGTGACGGCGCTGCCGACGACCAGCACGACACCGGCGAGCAGGACCACGAACTGCACCCGCACCCAGGCGCGCGGGGCGATGCCGGCGTCGTAGCGCCGCGGCGAGATCGCCAACAGCGTCCCGAACAACGCCATGGCGACACCGGTGCCGATGCCGCCCTCACGCGCGTCGGTCAGGTGGACCAGCTCCATGATCAGGACGAAGCCGATCGCGGCGAACATCGGCACCGCGCACGCGAGCCGCAGCAGGAAGCACAGGCCCGGGTTCAGCTGCGGGACCACGCCACCCAGGTAGGGGATCACCAGCGCGACGACCGCGACCACCACCGCCAGCACCACCCACCACTGGTCGTTGGCCTCGTGGATGCCCTGGACCGCGTGCAGGTCCCAGGGCAGCGCGAACGTGCACATCAGTGCGGTGAACGCGACGACGTCGATCAGGACGTCGCGCCAGTCCAGCCCGGCGAACGGACTGCCGGCGCTCGCCGCCGTACCTGCTGCTGCGACCGGCGCGTACGCCGGCGGCGGGGCGTACGCCGGCGGCGGCGCTGTCGGCTTCGGTCCGGGAGGCGGCGGCGGGACCGCCGTGCTCGGCGCCGGCGCACCGGGTGCCGGCTCAGGCTCGTGCCTCGTCGCCGGGTCGGTCACCGGGTTGCCGGTCGCGGTGCCGCACTCGGTGCAGAACGCACCTGGTGCCGGCGCGCCGCAGCTGCTGCAGAAGTTCGCCATCGCCATTCCCCCTGTCGGCTGGTCCGCGCGAAGGCTAGCGGCCGCGCGCGGCCCTGGGGAGCCCGTTCGCCTGTCGATCCGCCCCTTCAACCCGGCGGCCTCCCTGCCTGCGGTGCGCACCTCAGAGACTGGCACCGGCAAGCGGGGCGAGGCCTCAGCTGAGCAGGGACGCTTCGCGGCGGAGGAGCCGGCTGGACATCAACGTGGCGTCGGTCGATACACCAGTTCTTGTGTGCTTCCGTCCAGGATCCGGGTCTCCAGCAGCTCGAGGTGGAAGTCGCCGGCTCCGCGGAAGATGGGAAAGGCGCCGGACTTGGCCGAGATCACAGGGAAGACAGTCACCTGCAGACGGTCGACGAGCCCTGCGGCCATGAGCGACCAGTTCAGCGCCAGGCTGGCCTGCGATCGCAGGGGGCGGTCGGATGTCTCCTTCAGTCGCCGCACCACCTCGACGGCATCGCCGCGCTCGATGGTGGCGTCAGGCCACCCCAGGGTGCTCTCCAGAGAGGACGAGATGACCGTTGCCGGGGCACGCAGCGTGCGTAGGTTCCACTCATCGAGCGCGTTCGGGTCCTCGAGCGCACCCATGATCGCGGCGTTCTCGCGGAAGAAGTTGGCCCCGAAGATCATCCTCGGCTCAGGTTCGAACAGTGAGGCGCGGTGTGCCAGCAGCTCTGGACCCTGCTTGCTCCAGTAACCGCCCCAGTTCGCGCCTTCGGCATAGCCCCCCATATCCGTCGAGGGTGGAGAAGACGTCCCAGGTATACGTGACACTCATCCGGCAGCTCCCTCGCTTTCGATGTCGCGGACGATGGTTGCGACTGATGCACGTACCGGGACTCATCGCTCCGCGCCTTGCCTCGACCCGCGCTGGCGGCTACAGCTCCGATCTTCGGACCTGAGAGACTGGCACCGGCGCGCCGATCGAGGTCGAACCACACCGGTGTATTCCCGATGTGATTCCCGACCTCATTCCCGACGCCCCGGGCCGCTAGCTCAATTGGCAGAGCTGAGGACTTTTAATCCTTAGGTTGTGGGTTCGAGTCCCACGCGGCCTACCGACCGGTCACCCGGCGGCGCGGCACTCCGCGCAGAGGCCGAAGAGCTCGATGCTGTGGCTGACCTCGGCGAAGCCGTGCTCGCGGGCGACGGCGTCGGCCCAGCGCTCGACGGCGGGGCCGGTGACCTCGACGGTGCGGCCGCAGGAGCGGCAGACGAGGTGGTGGTGGTGCTCGGTGCTGCAGCGCCGGTACGACGCCTCGCCGCCCGGGCCCTGGAGCACGTCGACCTCGCCGGACTCCGCCATCGCCTGCAGCGTGCGGTAGACGGTGGCGAGCCCGACCTTCTCCCCCGCGTGCCGGAGGGCGTCGTGGATGTCCTGGGCGCTCTGGAAGTCGGTGGCCTGCGCGAGCGCGTCGTTGATCGCCCGCCGCTGCCGCGTCGGCCGGAGCGCCGTCGACCGCTCGGTCATCGCGCCTCCTCCAGTTGAGAGTGAGACTCAAATCTACCGCTGCGGGTGGTCGAACCGGCCACGAGCACTCCGGTTCCGACGTACATTGCGAGGGTCGGGAGGAAGGGAGGCCTCGTCATGCCCGGTGCGGGAGAGCTGGACTTCGGTCCGGACACCGACGCGATCCGCCGCTGGCTGGTCAAGCGGGCGACGTACGCCGGTGAGCTCGGCGACCCCCGCCCGTGGCGGCAAGCACCGGATGGACCCGCCCGGCACGGTCGACCCCCGCGCCCTCGCGGTGCCCGACGCCCGCGCTGCCGGGCGCGACGTCCTCGAGGCGCTCGTGACCCCCGAGCCGGCGCGGCCCGAGGAGCCCGCGGAGGCGGCGCCGGACCCGGGCACCGATGCCGAGCGGCGCACCCCGCCGACCCCACCCGCGCCGCCGACCCCCCGCCCGACGCCGTCGTACGGCGCCGCCGCGGCCGTCGCGCACGCGGAGCGGCAGGAGGCGACCAGCCGGTCGACCAACATGGTGTTCGAGCCGCGCCGGTGGATGCACCGCACGGTGACGGCGGTGTTCCTGGTGGGGGTCGCGGCGACCGCCGGCGCGGCGTACGTCGCCTACCGCGACCGCACCACGCTGGCCCTGGGCCTCGCCGTCCTCGCGGGCGTGCTGACGCTGGTCGTGTGGGCGGTGCGCGCGAGCACACCGGTGACGGAGCTCGCGGTGATCCGCGGGCAGCTGGAGGTGATCCGCGCCGGCAGGTTCGAGATCATCGACCTCGCCAGCCCGTTCACACCGATCCTCGTCGAGGGCACGCCGGGCCGTCGCGGCTGGCGGGTGCTGATCGAGCGGCCCGAGCAGCCGCTGCTCGTGCTCGACCGGAGCCTGGTCGACCCGCAGGCGTTCACCGCGGTGCTGCACCGGGTCCGGCCCGACCTGCGGCCCGACGCGGTGGCCGGGTAGGCCGTCAGCCCGTCGTGATCCAGTAGCGCCGCTTGACCCCGCGGACGTCCTCCAGGACGCCGCCGCACGCCTCGATCGTGCGGGCCGACGGCAGGTTGTCGGTGTCGCAGGTGACCAGCACCCGCTCGATCCCCCCTCGCGGCCGCCCGGCGTACGGCGAGGGCCAGCGCCCGCGTCGCGTGGCCGCGCCGCCGGTGGGCGGGGCGCACGGAGTAGCCGACGTGGCCACCCTGGTCGAGCAGCCAGTCGTCGAGCTCGTGGCGGAGGTTCAGGAACCCGATCACCTCGTCGTCGGTGCCGCCGTCGCCGGCGGTGATCCACAGGTAGTCCGACGGGACCTTGCCCCCCGTCGGGGTCGCCCGGCGCGGCCCGCTCGAGCAGCGCGACGAACGTGGCGCAGTCGGCGCGGGTCGGCTCGAGCTCGCGGTCCAGGAGCCAGGCGCCCGACCCGTGCATCTGCTCGTTGCTGCCGAAGTCCGCGACGGTCTCCGCCCAGCTGCCGGACCAGCGGACGTCGGGGGCGACGAGGGAGGTCATGGCCCGATCCCACCAGCCACGACCGCTCGTCACCAACTCGGTCTCGTCAGCGCCGCACCCGCACCCGCACCACGTCGACGCTCGGACGGACGTCCGCGGAGCCCGTGTAGCGCACCCGCACCCGCACCGGTCCGACCGGCAGCCGTCGCGCACTGGCGCGCACGACGACGGTCCCCTTGCGCAACGACGCCCTCCCGATCCGGCGGCCGTCGGCGCGGACCACGACCGTGCCCGTCGGCACGACGCCGTCGGCGCGCACGCGCACCCGCAGCCGCAGCGGTTGGCGCTGGCGCACCGTCCGCGGTCCGCGCACCTCCGTCGTCGACGGCGCCTTGCGGACCCGGAGGGTCGCGTTCCCGGTGCTCGGGAGGACGGCCGCGTCGCCGGCGTACGCCGCGGTGAGGCGGTGCGTCCCGACGCTCAGCCGCCGCGTCGGGACGACGATCCGTGCGGACCCGTCGGACAGGTCGGCCGCTCCGAGCCGGGTCCCGGCCGCCCGGAGCACGACGCGGCCGGTCGGGTCGGCGCCGTCGGCGGTGACGGCGACCCGCACGGTGGCGTCGGCGCCCTTGGCCACCGACGCCGGCGCCCGGACCGCGGTCGCCGACGGCACCCGCTCGCTGTCCGGCTCGCCGGCCGTGAACGCCCAGCTGCCGGAGCCGACCTCGAACAGCGCCCGGCCGTCCTCGGTGCCGACCGGCTCGGCGCCCTCGGGTGCCGCGACGACCTGGCCGTCGGCGACAGGGACCGAGACCACGGCAGTGGCCCCGACCGGGACCTCGACGTCGAGGGACAGCTCGCCGCCGGCGAGCGCCCACGACGCGGCGACCTCGCCCAACGGCGTCGTCACGGACCCGGAGGCGGACTCGAGGTCCCCCACGACCTGCGGAGCGATCGAGATCTCCCGGTAGCCAGGCGCGGTCGGCTCGATGCCGACCAGGTCCTCGTAGAACCAGTCGTCGATCGTCCCAAGGAAGTAGTGGTTGCGCGAGCGGTAGTCGTCCCACGCCTCCCACATCGACGTCGAGCCCTCCGCGGACTCGAACCAGCGGCCCCAGCCCGGGTAGTCGGTCTGGGTGGCGACCGTGAACGCCAGGTCGCCGTGCCCGTGCTCCGTCAGGACCGGCAGCAGGTACTTCGTGCCGAGGACCCCGGTCCACAGGTGCCCGTCCCGCTCCTCGCGGATGTCGCGAGCGAGGTTGTCGGCCACCCGCTGCTCGTCGCCGTCGGGCACCAGACCGAACGCGAGCGCGAGCACGTTGTGGGTCTGCCGGTAGCCGGCCTGGGCGTCGCGGTAGACGCCGCCGTCGGCGTCGTAGTAGGCGGCGTTGAAGGCGTCCTTGATCTGCCGGGCCTCGGCGCGCATCTCCTCGGCGTCGCCGGGCCGGTCGAGCAGCTCGGCCATCCGCGCCGCCACCTGCGTCATCTCGTAGACGTACGCCGTCGCCGAGACCCGCATGTCCTCCGGCGGGTTCCCGACCTGGTCGGGGGACATGTAGTCGCCGAGACCGGTGGTGGAGATATGCCCGGTCGAGGTGCTGTGCTCGAGGCGGAGGTAGTCGAGGATCCCGTCATAGTGCTCCTCGAGCACCCGTCGGTCACCGGTGTCCTCGTAGAGCCACCACGGGATCAGCACGTAAGCCGCGTGCCAGGTGGGCGACTGCACGGCATCGCCCCAGCGCCAGTCGGGGTCCGGCGCGATCAGCGCGGGCCGCCCGTCGGCGAGCCGCGAGTCGCTGACGTCCTGCAGCCACTTGGTCAGGAAGCTGTGGCTGTCGAGGTTGCGGAGGAACATCTCCGCACCCAGCTGGGCGTCCCCGGTCCACCCGTTCTTCTCGTACATCGGGGTGTCGGTCGGGATGTGGTGGAAGTTGTTGAGCACCGTGTCGACGACCGCCTCGTGGATGTCGTCGAACAGCGGCTCGGAGCTGGCGAACGTCGACGTCCGCGCCACGTCGGTGTGCACCAACCGCGCCTCCACGTCGTCGACGCCGGGACCCTCCGCGTCGGGCCAGCCGGTGATCTCCACGAACCGGAAGCCCTTGTAGGAGAACTTCGGCTCCCAGGTCTCCCCCGCCCTCGCGGCCGGCGAGCGTGTAGCGGTCGGTCTGGAAGTCGCCGCCGGTGAAACCGGTCGAGACACTGGCCCGGCCGTTGTCGAGCAACCGCTCGCCGTACCGCAGCTGCACCTCCTGGCCGGCCTCGCCGGTGACGTGGATCCGCGCCCAGCCGGCCACCTGGCGGGGGAACGTCGCCACGAAGACGCCCGGCTCCGGCGCCGTGATCTCCGTGGGCGCCAGCGTGTCGACGACGCGGATCGGCGGCTGGACGCGGGCACGCAGCCGCCCGCTGGGCCCGTCGACGACGGCCGGTCGCTGCCACGTGCTGTCGTCGTAGCCCGGCCGGTCGGCGCCCGCCGGCTCCCGCCGGGCGTCGTAGAAGTCGCCCTCGTAGAGGGAGTCGTACGTCGTCGCGCCCTCGGTCACCCGCCACTGGTCGGCGTCGGTGCCGATCGTCTCGACCCGGCCGTCGGCGTAGGTCACCCGGAGCAGCGCACGCACCGCCGGCCCGTCCTGGGTCCACGGGGCCTTCTCCCAGCCCCAGGAGTTCGCCGTCGGCATCGCGTAGAAGCCGCGGCCGAGCTCGAGCCGCAGCGCGTTGTCGCTCGCGACCAGGTCGGTGACGTCGTGCGTGGCGTAGTGGACGGTCCGCGTGTAGTCGGTGTTGCTCACCGACAGCACCTCGTCGGACACCTGCTCCCCGTTGAGCCGGGCGTCGACCAGGCCGGCGCCGGCCACGTAGAGGCGCGCGGCGGCGACCGTGCCGTCGAGCTCGAACTCGTGCCGCAGGACAGGGGCGGCGGACCGCTCGACCACGACGACGTTCTCGCCCCAGTCGCCCTGCCCGTACGGCGCGTGCACGGCCACCGGGGTCCACGCGGCGTCGTCGTACGACGCGGCCTGCCACCCGTCCTCGGCGTCGCGGCTGCTGCGCCAGCTGGCGTCGGTGGGGGACCAGCTCCACCGCGCCGTCGTCGTAGGTGACCCGGACGTAGCCGAGCACGCCGGCGGGCGAGTCGGCCCCGCTGGCGAACCTGCTGTTGGCGGCCTCGACGGCGACCACGTTCTCGCCGGGCACCACGTTGTCCAGCGGCAGGATCTCGGCCTGCCGCCAGGCCTCCGCGCCGCTGCCCGAGCGACCGACGAGAGCGCCGTTGACCCAGGCGGTGAACCGGTCGTCGGCGGTCATCACGAGCTCGGCACTGCGGAGCCCGCGGTCGGGGTCGACCACGAACCGCTTGCGCAGGTAGCGGGTCCCGGCGGGCGCGACGGGGGCGCTGCCGTCGGGGTACCAGATCCACGACGCCTCCGCGAGCGACGCCTGGTGGTCGGTCGTCGGCGGGAGGGTCACCCCGTTGCCCCACGGACCCGAGCCGTAGGCCGCGAACGAGACGGCCGCTCCCCAGGCGCTGTCGTCGAAGTCCGGCTGCTCCCACCCGTCCGCCGGGTCGGCGGAGGTGACCCAACCCGTGTCGGCACCGGTGCTGCGGTCGACGTAGGTGCCGTCGGCGTGGTGGATGCGGACCTTGGCGAGGACGCCCGCGGGCGAGGGAACGCCCTCGCCGGCGGGGTCCCACGAGTTGCGGGCCTCGACGGCGAGGACGTCCTGCTCCCCGGTCAGCGGGACCTCGTAGTGCTGGGCGCGCATCCAGGTGTTCGGCTGGTCGGCGCTGGCGCCGACCTCCTCGCCGTTGACGAGCACGCGGTAGCCGTCGTCGGCGGTGATGAGGATCTCGGCGGCGACGGCCGTCCGACCGGTCCCCCGGGTCGAGGACGGTGCGGAACCAGCGCCGGCCGGCCGGGGCGGTGGGCGGCGCGACGCTCTCCTCGTGCCAGACCCAGCGGGCGCCGGTGAGGTCGAGGGCCTCCTGGTCGGCGTCCTTCTGCTCGGCCAGCCACTCCGACTGCGCCCAGTCGTCCTCGGCGAGGCCGGTCTCGAACCACGACGGCTCGCTCCAGGCCTCTCCTGCCGGGCCGAGGAGGACCTGCACCGCCCAGTGGTAGCGGGTCGCGGGCTCGAGCTCGGGACCGTCGTAGGGCACCTCGGCCGAGGCCGGCGACTCGACGACCCCGCTGTCCCAGACGTCGCCCTCGCCCGCCGCCGCGCGGTCGGCCGTGGTCGCCACCACCACGCGGTAGCCGCTCTGGACGAGGTCGTGCGCGGTGCCTCGGGTCACCCAGGAGAGCCGGGGTCGCGCGACGTCGGTGCCGAGCGGCGTCACCGTGTTCTCGACGCGGAGGTCGCCGACCTCGACCGCGGCGGGAGCGGCCTCGTGCGCCAGCGGACCGGCGGCTCGGTCGGGCACCGCCACCGCCGGTGTGCCGGCTGCGGACACCGCGAGGGTCAGGCCCACCGCGACGAGGACGCCCGCCCGGCGCGGAGCACGCGGACGACGGAGCGAGGAGGGAGCAGTCACCGGAGGCCTTTCGAGTGCAAGCATGCGTGAATCGATTCAGTGACGGACGTTACACAGCCCCCGTCTCGCTGTCCGCACCCGAGCGTGGCCGGATCCGGACAGGTCCCTTACTCGCAGACGACCCCGTCGCCGTCGCCGTCGCGGTACCAGTGGTACTCCGGGTCGCGCCCCTCCACGTACGGCCCGTAGCCGGCGGCCCGCGCCTCCGCGCAGGAGCCGAACCGTGGGTCGGTGCCCGGCTGCGGGGCGACCGGGCCGGTGCGCCCGACCCGCGCCCGGCGGACGACGAGCCGACGGTTCGGGCAGGTCCTGGCGTGCCGCCGCAGCGCTGTCCGCTCGGCCCGGTCGACCGTGAGCGACCACCGGGTCTTCACGGCGACCCAGTGCCGCACGAACGCGCACCGGCCCCGTGGCGGCATCCACTCGGCCGGGTCGCGGTCGGACTTCGACCGGTTCGTCGCCGCCGTGACGGCGACCAGCGACCGGTGGTCGCCCAGGTCGTTGGCGAAGCGGCGCCGGGTGTCGAGGTCCCACCGCCGGGCGCCGGAGTCCCAGGCCTCGGCGAGCGCGACCACGTGGTCGATGTCGAGCTCCGCCGACCTGGTCACGACCTTCCCGTCATAAGGCGACCGCCACCGGCCGGTGCGGATGTCGCACCCGGAGGTGGCGGTCCGCGACTCGTCGTGGAGCACCTCGTCGCGGGTGTCGCGGCAGTCGCCGTCGGCGTCGATCCAGTGCGGGAACGCGTCGCGGTCGTAGCCGGCGCGGGTCTCGGCGGCGACCCGCAGCGCCCGGACGGCGGCCCGGAGCCGCACGCGGACCGGTCCCGCCCGGCGCTCGGCCTCCGCGGCGCCGCTCGCCACCACGACCGGCACCATGACCGGCGCCGCGGCCGGCACCGCCGGCTCCCTCGACCGGCGCCGCCGCGAGTGCCGGCCCGACGGGGAGCAGGAGGGTCGCGGCGGCGAGCATCCGGATCAGCACGGTCCGCATCCTGCCGCACAGCCGGCGGACCCGCAGCGGTCCGAGGTCAACCGCGCAGCGCGGGGACGGCGCACCGCGGCTCCCGGACGGCGTACACGTCGGCGCCGCTGACCTCGAGACCGAGCAGGCCGAGGACGGGCGTGAGCACCGCCCGGTCCAACGCGCGCACCACCGGGTTGACCACCAGCCGCAGCAACGGCCGCAGGATCGCCTCGAGCAGCCAGCCGACCGGCAGCCCCAGCACCTTCAGCGCGTTGGTGCGGACGTCGAGCTCGGGCAGCCCGCTCGACCCCTGGCCGACCCGCACCGGACGGTCGTAGTCGGCGTCGTCGCGGATGTCGATGACGGCGCGGCCGGAGGAGGCACGGGTGCCGGTGACCCGGATCGGACCGCGGACGACCGGGGCGCCGAGCAGCGTCACCTCGACCTCCAGCGACAGGTCGACGGTGAGCAGGCCGTCGCTGACGTCGACCGTGATCCCGGCGGGGTCGCACCGCACGTCGGTCAGCCGCCCCTCGGCGCTCGCGAGGCGCACGGCGGCGGCGAGCTCGACCTTGGTGCGCAGCCCCTCGCCGAGGTCGAGGTCGAGAACCTTGGCCCCGACGTCGAGCGCGACGGCCGAGCTGGTGGCGACCGCCGCGGCGTCGTTGGCGCGGCCGCAGGCGATGGTCGGCGGCTCGATGACGCTCAGCGAGGCGGAGAGCTGGGCGAGCGGCCCGAGGTCGATGCCGATCCCGGGTACGTCGACCGCGTGCTGCCCGGTGGCGGCCGCGGCGGCCGCGGTGACGAGGTCGAGCACGTTGAGGGAGGCGTCGAGCCCGGCGGCGCCGCCGGTGCCGAGGTCGAGGATCTCCCGAGCGGGATCCGGACCGAGCCGACGCCGACGGCGAGCGCCTGGAGCAGCCGGACCTGGGCGGTGGCGCCGCTCTCGCGGGCGAGCACCTCGGCGATGGCGAGGTAGAAGTCGGCGAGCCCGACCAGCTGGGAGCCGTCGACGAGCTCGTGCAGGGTCCCCGCGGCGAGGTCGACATCCAGCAGCCAGAGCAGGTCGACGTCGACGGCCGCGAGGGCCCGGTAGTCGGCGACCGTCAGCTGGACGCGGCTGCCCAGGATCCGGAGCAGCGGGCCGAGGAGCGGGGAGTCGTCGGTGTCGAGGTCGGCCGCGAACGAGCCCACCTGGAGCACGCCCCGCCGGTCGCCTCCGCGATCGCGGAGCGGGCCGCCCCGCCCCCGGAGGTGCCGGTGATGCCGGCGAAGGCGAAGTCGACCGACGTGTCGGCCCGCACCCGCACGGCCGTGGGCACCTCCGCACCGCCGACCTCCTGGAACCCTCCGTCGGGCTGGAGCCGGCCGAGGTCGGCCTCGAGCCGCGGCGTACCGCCGACGTTGTCGTCGTTGCGGGCCAGGCTCGCGGCGAGCAGGCCCGGCACCGCGGGGCGGAGCTGGTCGGCCGTGCGGCCGTCGAGCTCACGCGCCAGGTCGAGCGCGACGACGTCGGCGAGCGTCTGCATGTCGCTGCGCGCCACCCGCTGCAGCCCGAGGTCGACGGCGAACGCCCCCGCGACCAGCACCAGCGGCATCAGCAGCGCCACGAGCACGGCGACGGCCCCTCGGTCGTCGCGGCGCGGTCGCACGGCACTGCCTCCTGGTCGTCTCGCGCCCCGGCACGCGAACATAACTTTACAGGTTGTAGGTTATCGGATGTTGAAACGCGGGCGACGGAGGGTCGTCCGCACGACAGGGAGGAACTCCATCCGATGACGCACGTCCTCGCCCGGGCAGCCGCGGCGCTCTGCACGACCGCGGTGCTCGCCGCCGGCGCCCAGCTCGCCCCCGCCCCGGCCGGCGCAGCCGCGCCGAGCTCGACGGTGGCGACCGCCGCCGCCCCGACCGCCGACCGGGCCGCCAAGCCCCGCGTCCGCGCGAAGGTCAAGCTCCGCAAGGCCAAGAAGCAGGTCAGGCGGATCGCCGCCACCAAGATCCGCCGCTACCGCATGATCCGCAAGGACGCCCGTCTCGGCTCGCTGCCGCCCGAGCTCGCCGCCGGCATCAGGACCGCGGCCAACCAGGGCATCGCCCGGGTCGACCGCAAGCGCGACGTGCTCCCCCGACATCCGGCGCCTCAAGCGCGCGGTGAAGATCCGCAACCAGGTCCGCGCCGAGAAGCCGGCCGCCCTGGTGACGGTGCTGGACGTGGCCTACCGCGCCGTGACCGCCGAGGACCCCGGCGTCCTCGCCGGCCTGCTCGACGAGCTCGCCGGCGCCGACCTCGACGGCACCCCGCTGGAGCCGCTGGTCGGTCTCGTCGACGGCCTCCTCGACACGCTGCTGAGCACCGGCGACCAGCCGGGCGTCGTCACCGGCCTGCTCGACCTGCTCACCGACCTCCTCGACGGCCTGCTCGGCGGCCTCCTCGGCGGCCGCACCGCCTGACCCTCAGAGGGGTCGAATCGGGCCTCGTGGTGTGTCGAATCGGGCCTTGTGGCGTGTCGAATCGGGTGTCGTGGCGCGTCGAATCGGGCCTCGTGGCGCGTCGAGTCGGGTGTCGTGGCCCGTCGAATCCGGCCTCATGGCCCGTCGAATCCGGCCTCGTGGCGGTCCGCGCGTCCCCGCCGCCGACGACGAGCTCCCAGGGGCGGGGCGGGCGGGCCGATCCTCGGTGTCGACAGGCGCGCCACGACGTACGAATCAACCGACCACGAGGCCGGATTCAACACACCACGAGGGCCTAATCAACCGACCACGAGGCCCGATTCAACACACCACCAGGCCCGATTCAACCCACCACGAGGCCCGATTCAACACACCACGAGGCCGGATTCAACGGGTGAGCGGCCCGAGGCCGTTCCAGACCAGGCCGACGAAGCACTCGACGAGTTCCTCGCGGTCGAGGCCCGGCTCCTCGAGCCACCAGAGCCCGACGCGCTCGCCGATGCCGACGATGGCGTTGGCAGCGAACCGGGTCGCCAGCGGCGTCCCGCCGGGGGCGACCTCCGCCACCAGGCCGGCGACCAGCCCGATGAGGTGCCGCCGCGACTCCTCCAGCTCGGCCGCGAAGTCGCCGCCGAGGAAGGCGAGGGCGTTGGCCGCCAGCCGCCACCGGCCAGGGTCCTCCTCGACGACCTGGAGGAACACCGCGATCCCGGCGCGGAGCTTGCCCTCGGCGGTCTCCTCGGCCGCCACCGCCTCGGCCATCAGCGTGCGCCAGTGCTCCCGCGCGCGGTTGACGCACGCGACGAAGAGGGCCGCCTTGTTCTCGAAGTGCTCGTAGACGACCGGCCTGGTCACGCCTGCGGCGCGCGCGACGTCCTCCAGCGACACTGCGTCGAGGCCGCGCTCGACGAACAGCGCCTCCGCCACGTCGAGCAGCTGGCGGCGGCGCTCCTCACGGCGGAGTCGGGAGGCGCCCATCGGGGCAGGCTACGCGGTCGGTCCACGCCCGGTCCCTTGGCGACCCGACGACTAGAACCTGTTCTAACCTAGCCGCATGAGCCGGTTCGAGGTCGACGACGCGTCCGAGGAGGAGATCGAGGCGGAGGCGGCGCTCTACGGCCCGTTCACCGCCGCGGTCCGGGAGCTCGTCGACGTCACGATCCGCACCGAGGTGCCCGCCGACGAGGTGCGCGCGGCGCAGGCCGAGGTCGAGGCGGTCGTCGCACGGCTGCGCCGCCGCCAGAGCCCCGGCGCGTACGGCGTCCGCGTGCGGCCCGGCGCCCGCCACGGGCGTACCTGGGGCAACGCCGTGACCGGGTTGCGCAACCCCGTGGCACCCCCGCTCGAGGTGGTGAGCGACGGCGAAGGCCGGGCGTGGAGCGACTTCCGGCTCGGCGCGGCGTACGAGGGCCCGCCCGGACTCGTCCACGGCGGCGTGGTCGCGCTGGTGCTCGACCAGGTGCTCGGGCACGCGGTGAGCACCAGCGGCCTCCCCGGGATGACCGGCACCCTGACCGTCGTCTACCGCCGCGGCACGCCGCTGGGCGACCTGCGGTGCGAGGCCCGGGTCGCGCGGCGCGAGGGGGTCAAGACGTGGGGGCGAAGGTCGGGTGCTGGACGCCGAGGGGTCGGTGACGGCGGAGGCCGAGGGCGTGTTCGTGCTCCCCCGCTGGGCGCGCGAGCGCCTCGCCGCCCGGGAGGACGAGGTCAGACCGACCCGGTCGCCGTCCTGACGCCGCGCTCGCCCTCGTCGGTGAGCCGGACCTCCTCGGCGGCCTGCCGCTCGAGCTCCTCGCGGCGGCGGCGTTCGGCGTCGGTGTCGTACTCCCCCGGTTCGGAGACCAGGTCGGTGGCGCCGCGCTGCAGGCGTTGCAGCGCCACCCGGGCGAAGATCTGCTGCTCGGTCGACGTGCGCTCGGACCGGCCACGGCCGATGAACGACACCAGCCAGTGCAGGACGGCGGTGACCCCGGTTCTTGAAGCCGGTGATGTAGAAGAGGTGCAGCCCCAGCCACATCAGCCAGGCGATGAACCCGGTGAGCCGGACCTTGCCGATCAGCGCGACCGCCCGGAACCGGCTGATGATCGCCATCGAGCCCTTGTCGAAGTACTTGAACGGCTGTTGGGCCGGCTTGCCCCGGAGCCGGTTGTCGATCTCCTTCGCGGCGTACTTCGCCCCTTGGATCGCGACCTGGGCCACGCCGGGGAGGTTGTCGAGCGCGATCATGTCGCCGACGACGAACACCTCGGGGTGGCCGGGCAGCGTGAGATCGGGGTTGACGGCGATCCGGCCCGCACGGTCGAGCGGCGCGCCGGTCTGCTCCGAGAGCGTCTTGCCGAGCGGGCTGGCCTGCACGCCCGCGGCCCACACCTTGGTGACCGCGGCGATCCGCTCCTCGCGCCCCTCCTTGTACTTCACGACCAGGCCGCGCTCGTCGACGTCGGTCACCATCGCGCCGAGCATCACCTCGACGCCGAGCTTCTCGAGCTCCTTGTTCGTCCACGTGCCGAGCCGCTGCCCGAACGGCGGCAGCACCTGCGGGGCCGCGTCCACCAGGATCACCCGGGCGTGCCGGGTGCTGATCGCGCGGAAGTCGCGGGTGAGGGTGCGGTGGGCGAGCTCGGCGATCTGGCCGGCCATCTCCACGCCGGTCGGCCCGGCTCCCACGACGACGAAGGTGAGCAGGTGGTCGACGTTCTCGCCGCGGGCGGCGCCGAGCTCGGCCATCTCGAAGGCGCCGAAGATCCGGCCGCGCAGCTCGAGGGCGTCGTCGATGCTCTTCATGCCGGGGGGCGAACCGGGCGAAGTGGTCGTTGCCGAAGTAGGACTGGCCGGCGCCGGCGGCGACGATCAGGAGTCGTACGGCGTCACCAGCTCGCGCCCGAGCACGTGCGAGGTGACCGTGCGCGCGGCGAGGTCGATGCCGGTGACCTCGCCGAGCAGCACCTGGGCGTTCTTCTGGCTCGCCAGCACCTCCCGGGTGGGCGGCGCGATCTCGCCCTCGGACAGGATGCCGGTCGCGACCTGGTAGAGCAGCGGCTGGAAGAGGTGGTGGGTCGTCTTGGCGATCATCGTGATGTCGACGTCGGACCGCCGCAGCGCCTTGGTGCCGAACAGGCCGCCGAACCCGGAGCCGACGACCACGACCTGGTGCCGGTCGGACCGCGGGACGATCGCGCGGTCGGGCATGGGGGTCTCAGCTGCCATGTCGTGCCTCCTGTGGCTTCGGGTGCTCCGTGCCGGTCGGGCCGTGACGACGTTGTCCTCCCACCTCATTGTCCCGCGGGCGGAGGGACCGCTCCAATCGGCGGCTCGTTCCGTCGGTCACACTCGACCGTCGGTCCGGTACCCCATTTGGGGGATGAGGCGCGGATCCCGTCCTGCGCGCCCCTCGCGGTGAACGCCCGGGAGGGGTGAGAATCTTCCTCACACGCTTGATGTTTGAGGCGTGGTGGGCGGGGGTAGTGGACCCTGGATTCTCAGAAGACTGCAGACGTTCTTCGACTCGGGCGCGGACACGGAAGGGGATGGACGTTGCCGCACCGGCAGGCCCTGATCCTGACGACGGGCCCGCGAAGCGTGCAGGAGGCCCGCCGGTGGGCGGTCCGCACCTGCGAGGCCATCGAGCGCCACGACCTCGTCGAGTGCGCCGAGCTCGGCGTCTCCGAGCTGGTCACCAACGCGGTCCTGCACGGCGACCCGCCCGTCCGGCTCCAGCTCCGCGGCACCCCCGAGCACCCGCGGATCGAGGTCTACGACGCCTCCACGGTGCCGCCGCAGCCCGGCTCGGCCGCGGGTGGCATCGACCTGGACGCGTTCGACCTCGACGCCTTCGACTCCGGCGCCGCGGAGACCTTCGACGTCTCGACCCTGACCGCCTTCGGCCGCGGCCTCGACATCGTGGCCCGGGCGGCGGTCGCGTGGGGCACCGTGGTCGAGGAGGACGGCAAGACGGTGTGGTTCGAGCCGGCCGGGGAGTTCTCCGACGACAGCGGCGCCGAGCACCAGCTGATGGCGCCGCCGTCCCTCGGTGAGCAGCGCACCCAGCTGGGCCAGGTGGCGATCCAGGTGCAGGGCATCCCGGTCCGCACCTTCGCCCAGTTCCAGCGGCACTACCGCGACCTGCGTCGGGAGATCCGGCTGCTCGCCCTCGCCCACGAGACCGACTACCCGCTCTCCAAGGTGCTCTCCGAGCACTTCAACGCCCTCGAGCTCCCGCTGCGCTACGGCATGGGTCGCGAGCAGGTCGACGAGGCCCTGGAGGCCGGCGAGGAGACCATCGACCTGCGGCTGCGGATGGCCCCCCAGGTCGCGCGTCAGATCGGGGCGCTGATCGACCTGCTCGAGGCCGCCGACGACTTCAGCCGCGCCGAGCGGCTGCTCACGCCGCCGCGCACGCCGGAGCAGCGCGCGTTCCAGATCTGGTTCCTCGGCGAGTTCCGCCGCCAGGCCGCCGGCGCCCAGCCGGTGCCGTGGCACGGCAGCGCCGACTCACGGGTCTAGCGGAGGCGGGCGACCCGCGCCCTCGGCCGGCGCCTAGCATCGCCGGGTGACCGTCCGCCCGCGACTGCTGCTCGCCGTCGCGGCCGGCGGAGCCGCCGGCGCCGTGCTGCGGCACCTCGCCGGCGAGGCCGCGCCGGACGGGACCGGCTTCCCCTGGACGACGTTCGCCGTCAACGTCGCCGGCTCCGCGCTGCTGGCCGCTCTCTCCCTGCTGCGGCCGGTACGCCGGTCGGCGACCTGGGCGGCCGGCCTCGGCCCCGGGCTCCTCGGCGGGTTCACCACGTTGTCGGCGACCTCGGAGCAGGCGCGCCGGTTGCTCGCCGACGGCGACGCGGTCCTCGCCGGGGGTACCTGCTCGGCACGTTCGGCGCCTGCCTCGTCGCCGTCACCGTCGTCGGGACGCTCACTCCCCCCGCCCACCCGGGAGGAGGCGCGGTGACCCTGCTGTGGGTCGCGGTCGGCGCCGCGCTCGGCGCCCCGCTGCGGTTCCACCTCGGCACCCGGCTCGACGGCCGGCTGCCGATGGGCACGCTCACGGCCAACCTCGTCGGCTCCCTGCTGCTCGGCGCGGCCGCCGGGGCCTCGCTCGACGGCGCGGCGTGGGCGCTGGTGGCGACGGGGTTCTGCGGCGGGCTGACGACCTACTCCGCCTTCGCGGTGCAGAGCCGCGACCTCGGCGCCCGTCGTGGGACGGCGTACGCCGTCGTCACCATCGGGCTCGGGCTGCTGGCGTGTGCGGCCGGGTTCGCCCTCGTTCAGGCGTAGCCGAGCTCGTGGAGCCGGTCGTCGTCGATCCCGAAGTGGTGGGCGACCTCGTGCACCACGGTGATCCTGATCTCGTCGACCAGCTCGTCCTCGTCCTCGCACATGTCGAGCAGCGGGCCGCGGAAGATGAAGATCCGGTCGGGCAGCTCCACGCCGAGGGTGCTGTCGCGCCGGGTCAGGGCGACGCCGTCGTAGAGCCCGAGCAGGTCGTACGGCTCCCCCCTCCGGGGGCTCCTCCTCGACGAGGACGACCACATTGCGGACCAGCGCGGCCAGCTCGTCGGGGATGTCGTCGAGCGCGGCCTCGACCAGGGCGTCGAAGCGCTCGGGATCCATCTCGACTGGCACATCCCCATTGTGCCGGGTGACCAGATCCTTAACTTTTCGGCCAGTCCGGGGACACGGCGGCCGGTTCTTCCCTAGAGTGCTCCCGCCGGAGGAGTTGGAGCCTGCTCCGGCAAGGGCCCCGTTCCTGCTCATCCCCCACGCTGGAGCGGGGCCCTCCCCTTTTCACGGTCGTCAGGGTGAGAGTGGCCCATGGCTCACTCTCACCCTGACGACTGAGGTTCCCGGGACTGGTACCGCTCTGCGCCCGGTTCAGGACGCGCGACCCACAGCGGCCGTACGCTCGAGGTGGGCCCGCCGGCGCTCCCCCGGACGGCCGGTCCGCAGCCCCGCTCCTCGACTGTCCCCACGCAGGGGCGGGGCGCCCCCCACTCGTCCGCACGCTGCTGCCGGCCGTGACCCGACCGGGGCCGTGCGGTGCCCCCGGGTCGCCCCGAATGCAGCGAGCCCGGACCTTGCGGTCCGGGCTCTGCGGCGACCCCGACGGGACTCGAACCCGCGGCCTCCGCCGTGACAGGGCGGCGCGCTAACCAACTGCGCTACGGGGCCTTGTGAAGCGGTGGAACTCTAACCCATGGTGCCCGGCCGCTCCCAATCGAGGGCCACCGGTGCCGCACCACCACCGCTCGCACCCCCAACCGGATTCGAACCGGCGCTACCGCCGTGAAAGGGCGGGGTCCTAGGCCGCTAGACGATGGGGGCCCGCCGCGCCGGGTGGCCCGACGCGGCCCGCACAGCATAGTCACCGGCCCTGGCTTTCGTGTGCGGCCCCGACCTCGGGTAAGGTGTGCCACTGCTCGGGCAGGTAGCTCAGTTGGTACGAGCGTCCGCCTGAAAAGTGGAAGGTCGGCGGTTCGACCCCGCCCCCTGCCCACCGAGCACGACGCCCCCGCCGGCCCGACCGGCGGGGGCGTCGCTCGTCTCCGCGAGCGGTGAGCGGCCGCCCCCGGGGTACCGCACCTCCATGGATCGCCCCCAGTCCCCCGACCGCACCCCGCTGGCCTGGTGCGTGCTGGTCGCCGCCGTCCTCGAGGCGGTAGCGCCCGTCGTCACCATCTCCGGCCCCGGGAGCTCACCGGGCAACGGCTCGGGCGCCGAGCTGCTGATCACGCCGCAGGGCTGGGCGTTCTCGATCTGGAGCGTGATCTACGCGCTCGCCATCGCCCAAGCGCTCGCCGTCCTGCTCCGTGCGGACGCCGCGGTCCCCCGGCGGCTTCAAGTCGACCAGCTGGTGCTCTACCTCGCGGCCGTCGCCTGGATCGCCGTGGCCGGCCTCGACAGCAGCGTCCTGACGGCGGTCGTGCTCGCGGTGATGCTCGCGGCCGCCCTCGACGCCGTGCTGACGGCGGCCCGGCACCACTGCCCGAGCCGGTGGGCGACCGTGCTCACCCGCGCGGCGGTCGGGTTGTACGCCGGCTGGGTCACCGCCGCGTTCTTCCTCAACGCCGCCACGGCCGCCGTGGCCCTCGACCTCGCGGAGGCCGGGTCCGAGACGTGGCAGCTCGTCGTCCTGGCCATCGCGACCGTCACCCTCGGCGTGGTGCTGATCCGCGCGAGGGGCGTGGTCGCCTACGCGGTCGCGGGCGTCTGGGCGCTGGTCGGGATCGCCGCCACCGGGATCCGCGACGGCAGCACCGCCGTCACGGCGACCGCGGTCGTCGGCGTGGTCGTCGTCGCCGTCGCCGCGCTCGCGGCCCGGCGCCCGGGGCAGCGGCCCGTGACCTGACGCCCCCCGGGGTCCGGTGGTTGGCTCCCCCGGCGGCCGCGCTATCGCCGGGCTCGCCCCGGCTCGCCGAACTCCGAGCGCAGGGCGGCGGTGTGCGCGCCCAGGGCCGGTACGTCGCCCATGACGGCATCGACGTCGGAGAAGCTCGCCGGCGGGAGCAGCGCACGCACCGCGCCGTTCGGAGTGCCGACGTCGCGCCACCGCCCGCGCGCCTCCAGCTGCGGGTGGTGGAAGAACTCCTCGGTCGAGCGCAGGCGGGCACACGCGATCCCGGCCGACTCCAGGGCGGCCAGGACCTGCTCGGCCGGGCGGTCGGCGAAGCACCGCTCGATGAGCTCGCGGATCTCGGCCTGGTGCTGGACCCGTTCGGGGTTGCGGGCGAAGCGCTCGTCCTCGACGAACTGCGGCTCACCGAGCACGTCGCGGCACAGCACGGCCCACTCCCGGTCGCTCTGCACGCCCAGGAACACCGTGCCGTCCGCGGTCGCGAAGGGCCCGTAGGGAGCGATGGAGGCGTGCCGCGCCCCGGTGCGGACGAACGGGTGGCCGCCGTAGACGCTGAGGTAGGTCGGCTGCATCATCCACTCGCCGATCGCGTCGAGCATCGAGACGTGCAGGGTCGCGCCGTCGCCGGTGCGCGCCCGGCGGAGCAGGGCCGCGAGGACGCCGGAGTAGGCGTACATCCCGGTGGCGATGTCGACGACGGAGATCCCGACCTTCGCCGGCTCCTCGGCCGGCCCGGTGACCGACAGGAGGCCCGACTCGCACTGGACGAGCAGGTCGTAGGCCTTCTTCGCGGCGTACGGGCCGTCGGGGCCGTAGCCCGAGATGGAGCAGTGCACCAGCTCCGGCCTGCGCGCCCGCAGGGTCTCGGCGTCGAGGCCGAGCCGCTCCACCGCGCCGGGGAGCAGGTTCTGCACGACGACGTCCGCCCGGTCGACGACCGAGGTCAGGAGCGCGCGGTCGGCCTCGTCCTTGAGGTCGAGCTCCACGCTCTCCTTCCCGCGGTTGAGCCAGACGAAGTAGCTGGCCTGCCCGTGGACGGACCGGTCGTACCCGCGGGCGAAGTCGCCGACCCCGGGGCGCTCCACCTTGACCACCCGGGCGCCGAGGTCGGCGAGGTGCCGGGTGGCCAGCGGTGCGGCGACCGCGTGCTCCAGGGCCACCACCAGTGTTCCTTCGAGTGGGCGCACGCGCCTTCCTTCCTGTAGGGGTCCTGTCAACGGACGCCCGCGCACGCGCGGAGCGCGGCCATCTCGTCCGCGAAGGCCGACCGGCCCGCCCCGGCGACCGGGGTCGGCAGGCCGTCGGCGCCGACCACCACCGGCTCCCAGGCGGCGTCCCGGACCGTCGCTCGGCCGGTGGGCGACCGCGGCGGTACGACGGTCAGCGTCAGCACTCCGCCGGTCGTCACCGAGCCGGCCGGGGACGGCGTGTACCAGACGTAGTTGCCGAGGCCGTAGGCCACGTAGCCGGGTCCGACCCGCCCGTCGCCCTGCAGCCCGTGGGTGTGGCTGCCGACGACGACGTCGGCGCCGGCCTCGACGAGCCTGGGGGCGAGGGACCGCTGCAGCGGGTCGGGGCACTGCTCGCCCTGGGTCCCCCAGTGCATGTAGACGACGACGATGTCTGCTCCTCGGTCCGCCGTGCGGACGGCGCGCAGCAGCCGCGCCGGGTCCGTGCCGTCGGCCGTCCCGGGACGGGTGCGGGTGGCGGCCCAGTGTCCGGTCGGGTCGGCGGTCGGGTCGCTGCCGGCGACGGTGGCGCCGATGACCGCCACCCTCGTGCCGTCGACGCGACGGTGAGCCGGCCGGAACGCACCCTCCGCGTCGCGGCCGATGCCGACGACCGAGAGCGGCGGCCGGCCGGCCTCGGCTGCGCGGATCGCCGCGAACGTCGAGCCGAGCGACGCGCGTCCGAAGTCGAGGACGTGGTTGTTGGCCATGGTCGCCACGTCGATGCCGCCCGCGGCAAGAGCCGCGAACGCCGCCGGCGGCGCCTGGAACGTGAACCGCTTGCCCGGCTCGGGGCGGCCGCCGGACCCCACGGCCGTCTCGAGGTTCACGATCGCGAGGTCGGCCGCGGCGAGCGTGCGCGTCGCGGGTGCCACGGCCGTCGCCGGGTCGCCCAACCTGTCCCGCAGCACCCCCTCGAAGTGGAGGTCGCCGGCGAACGCCAGCGTGATCGGTCGCGGCGGTGGCGCCGCCGGCTCGCCGGCGCCCGTCGAGCCCTCCCCCGTCGCCGTGGCCGACGAGGACGGGACCGAGGAGGACGGCTCCGACGACGGGGACGACGGTGACGGTCCGGTCGAGCAGGCGGCGAGTGCGGCCAGCGCGACCGCTCCGCCCGCCCGCCGCGCCCACCGCGCCGCCCGGGACCGGCGCGACGTCATGGGCAGGAGGGTAACGGGCAGGTACCCGCCGGCGAGGTCAGGCGAACGCCGGCATCACCTGGTCGTGGACCAGCTGGAGTTGGGCGTTGATGTCGGGCACGCCCTCGAGCTCGCGGCCCATCAGCGCCTTCACCAGCGCGGCATCGGTGATCGCGAGGATCATGTGGTTGACCCCGGTCGGCTCGATCTGCTCCTTGATCTTGGCCACGACCTCCTCCGGCGTCCCGGCGATCGAGAGCCGCTCGGCGATGTCGGGGGGTGGTGAGCTCGATCCCGCGGGCCATGTCGCCGGCGCCGATCGCGTCGATGATCGGCGCCATCTCCTCGGGGAGGACGCCGTTGCGCTTCAGCTGCTCGTGCGGCATCGAGGAGGCGTAGAGGCCGACCATGCTGCGGGCGGCGTCCTTGGCGATCGCGGAGTCCTCGGCGATCGAGAACACCACCCAGGAGCCCATGTCGAGGTCCTCGATGTTCTTGCCGGCCCGCTCGGCGCCGATCGCGCAGTGCTCCATCATGAACTCGTAGGCCTCGCGGGTGTAGCTCAGCGCGTGGTGGCAGCCGTCGGAGAACTCGGCGGAGGCCTCGAACGACTTCGGTCCCCGCATCGCGCCCATCTTCACCGGCAGGTGGTCCTGCACCGGCCGGGCGAACGTGAACAGGCCGTTGTACTTGAAGAACTCGCCGTCGTAGGTGATCACCCCGTCGTCGAGCAGGGTGCGGATGACGTGGACGGCCTCCTTGACCCGCGAGAGCGGCTTGGTCTTGGCCCAGTCGATGCCGTACTGCGCGAGCAGGCCGAAGTTGCCGCTGGAGACGGCGACCTCGGCGCGTCCCCCGGTCAGCTCGTCGAGGGTGGCCGCGGCCTGGGCGATCAGCGTCGGCTCGCGCAGGCAGATCCCGGAGATGCTGGGTCCGAGCCGGATCCGGCTGGTGGACGCGGCCGCCGCGGCGAACAGCAGCCACAGGTCCTTGTGCCAGGTCTCGTCGGCGGCGTAGACGGCGTGGAAGCCGAGCTCGTCGGCCTTCTGGATGGATGCCAGGGACTCGGTGAGCGGGTAGTCCGGGAGCATCGCGTAGCTGAATCTCATCCTCGACTCCTTGTGGGTGCGGCGGTTTCGGCGGGCCCCGGTGGACCCGGTCGACGAGGGATGGCGTCACCCGCCGGCGCGTTGCTGCGCTCGTAGGGACGCACGAGGAGCATGTAGGCCAGGCCGACGGCGGCGCCGATGGCGGCCGACAGGGCGACCAGCCAGTTGTCGTACCACGGCAGGTCCGGGGTGCGCGGCCACGCCATGTTGACCATTGCGAGCACGCCGTAGGCCAGCGCCGCGACGTTGACGAGCATCCCCCAGCGGCCGAGCGTGAACGCGCCGCTCGGCACCCAGCCCTTGAGCCGGGCGCGCAGCGCCGCTGCCGTCACCATGTGGAAGCCGAGGTAGATGCCGAGGGTGGCGAAGGAGATGATCGACGTGAGCGCCTTGGTGGAGAACACCGAGCCGAGCACGATCACCGCCGGCACGATCGCGGCGACGACCATGGCGTACGGCGGCACGTGGCGGTGCGGCAGGAACGTCCGGAACAGCCGCGAGCCGAAGATCATGTCGTCGCGCGCGTAGGAGTACATCAGCCGGCTGGCGGCGGCCATGAGGCTCAACGCGCAGGACAGGAACGAGAGCATCACGACGACGAGGACCACCTTGGTGCCGCCCTCGCCGAACGCGTTGTGCAGCACCGTGGTGACCGGGTCGGCGTCGGTGCCGTCGATGACCGCGGCGTAGTCGGCGACCGCGAGCAGCAGGGAGAGGCACACGAAGATCGCCGCCGCGCCGCCGACGTAGATCGTCATCCGCATCGCCTTGGGGATCTGCCGCGCCGGGTTCGGCACCTCCTCGGCGACGTCGCCGCAGGCCTCGAAGCCGTAGTACTGGTAGATGCCGATCAGCGCGGCGGCGAGGAACGCCGACAGGTAGCCGCCGCTGTGGCCGACCACGCCTTCAGTGTCGAAGAGCACCGACAGGTTGTGGTGCCGCTCGGTCAGCAGCAGCCACGCGCCGACCGCGATCGCACCCAGCAGCTCGGCGCTGAAGCCGATGATCGCGGCGGTCGCGAGCCACCGGGTGCCCATCAGGTTGATGGCCAGCGCCACGGCGAGCAGGATCAGCGCACAGGTGATCGTGGAGGCCTCGCCGGGGGTGAAGCCGACGAGCTGCGCCAGGAACGGCCCGGAGCCGTAGACGACGCCCGCGATCGTCGTCAGCAGCGCGACCAGGTAGACCCAGCCGGTCATCCAGGCCCACTTGCGCCCCCAGAGCCGGCGCGCCCACGGGTAGACGCCGCCCGCGACCGGGTACTGGGAGACGATCTCGCCGAAGACGAGCGCGACGAGGAGCTGGCCGACGCCGACGATCACGAGCCACCAGATCATCGCCGGGCCGCCCGTGATCAGCCCGACGGCGAACAGCGTGTAGATGCCGACGACCGGCGAGAGGTAGGTGAACCCGAGGGCGAAGTTGGCCCACAGGCTCATGTCGCGCTTGAACTCCGACTGGTAACCGAGCGACGCCAGGGCCGCCGCGTCGGCGTCGTGCTCGTGGTGCTGGTGCGACGCCGCGTCGTCCTCGAGGCGGTGGCTCATCGTGGGTCCTCCTGCTCGACCTCGGCGAGCAGCTCCGAGCCGGTCACGACCACGTCGGCGAAGTGGCGGTGCATCCAGTCGAGGTGCTCGTGGCGGCTGTTCATGATCCGGAGGCTGTCCCAGTTGGGGAACTCCTGCTGGAGCACCCAGCGCTCCATCAGGCGCGGGTCGACCTCGTAGACGTGCTCGAACGTCGCGACCGCGACGTCGCTGACCCGCTCCGGCCGCGGCGGGTCGTGCTGCTCGGCGTACCGGTAGCCGATCCGGCTCCCCCGTCTTCGCGGCGCCGTCCGCGCTTCCGACGTCCTCGGTGCCCTCGGGCTCCTGCGGGCTCATCCGCGGCCTCCCTTCTCGTGGGCCTGCTCGTAGGCCCGGTCGAGGTGGTACTTCCCCGGGTTCATGATGTTGTGGGGGTCGAGGGCGCGCTTGATGTCGAGCATCACGTCGAAGCCGCGCCCGAGCTCGTCGGGCACGAGGTCGACCTCGCCGTCGCGGCAGGACCCGTGGCAGGCGCTGATCGACCCGTGGTGGGCGAGGGCGACCGCGGCGATGTCGCGCTTGGCCCGGACCCACAGCTCCCACGCCCGGTCGTCGAGCTGCTGCTCCCAGATCCCGACGTCGATCTCGGTGAGGTAGTCGACCCCGGTGTCGGCGGAGGTGTAGGCGAACATCCCCCAGTCGTCGAACACGTCGGTCTTACGGCGCAGGTCGGCGACGATCTCGTGCCAGGCCCGGGTGACCGACGGGAGGTGGGTGTAGCTGATCGCCGCGTCCTCGCAGTGCCAGCTCATCGGCACGACCTGGCCGTCCTTGGTGCGGCCGTGCAGCGGGGTGGCGTAGCGGTCGTGCCGCGCCGCCCAGTCGCCCTCGGAGATCTCGTCGCCGAGGTAGCGGGCGCCGTGCTCCTTCGCGATCCGGAACAGCCGCTTGCCCGCCGGGCGGACCTCGTCCTCGTAGCCGTACATCACCGCGCAGACCAGCGCACGGACGTCGCCGGGCTGGGGGATGTAGGCCTCGTCGTCACGGCGCAGGTAGGCGACCTTCCACTCGTCGAAGAGCACGGCGCCGGCGAACGTCGCGACCCCCGCGCGGGCCAGGGCGCCGACGCAGCGGTAGGCGTCGTCGTAGTTGTCGAAGGCCCAGAACGGCGAGAGCTCGGCCTCCGGCTTGGGGTAGAGCTTGAGGGTCGCCTCGGTGGCGATGCCGAGCGTGCCCTGGTGGCCCATGAACAGGTGCTTGAGCTGGTAGCCGCTCGAGGACTTGCTGACCTTGTGGCCGATGCCGTCGCCGACGTGCATGACCTCGCCCGTGGGCAGCACGTGGTCGAAGCTGAGGACGAGATCGCGGGTGTGGCCGTAGCGCGACCCGATCAGCGACCACCCACTGGTGCCGATCCGGCCGCCGACCAACGAGCACGGGTACGACGCGGGGTCGTCGGGGGTAGAACAGCTCGTGCCGCGCCAGCTCCTCGTTGAGCTTGAGCATGTTGATGCCGGTGCCGACCGTGGCGGTGCGGTTGTCGAGGTCGATCTCCTTGACCTGGTTCATCCGCTTGACGTCGATCACGATCCCGCCGCGCAGCTGCACGGCGCCGTCGGTGAGGCCGGTGCCGCCGTCGCGCGGCACCACCGGCACCCGGAGGTCGTTGGCGATGCGGACCACGCCGGCGACCTGCTCGGTGCTGGTCGGCAGCACCGCCAGGTCGGGCATCCGCTCCGCCCAGCGGTGGACGGGGAACGGCGCCGGCACCCGGGCCCGGTTGAGGCGGTCGGCCTTCGAGGTGAGGATCTGGTCGTCGGCAAGGACCGTGCGCAGCGCCGTCACGACCTCGTCGATGCGCTCGAGCTGGATGGTCACGACGCACCGCCGTGGGTCGTGCCCCCGACCTCGATGCCGAGCGAGGCCGCCAGCAGCTCGTGGATGTCGACGACGTCGATCGACCGGCTCTCCCCCGCCGCCGACAGCGGCCGCTCCGACCACGGGCACGCGCTCACCAGCGTGTCGACCTCGAGGGCGGCCGCCTTCTCCAGCCGGTTGGCGGAGATCCGCTCGGTCAGCTCCGGCTTCTCGATCGGCAGCCCGCCGCCGCCTCCCGAGCAGTAGGACCACTGGGTCACCCGGTCGACGTCGTTGAAGGTCAGTCCCGGGATCGCCCGGAGGATCTCGCGCGGCTCCTTCCAGATGCCCTTGCGCTTGTTGAGCCGGCACGGGTCGTGGTAGGTGATCGTCCGCTCGACGGGCACCGACGGCGTCAGCCTCCCCTCGCGGATCAGCTCCGCGAACAGCTCGACGACGAGCACGACCTCGATGTCGTACTCCGCGCCGAAGTACCGCGGGTAGTCCTCGGTGAAGGAGATGTAGTCGTGCGGGTCGAGCACCAGCACCCGCTTGGTGCCGGTCGAGCGCCAGTTGTCGAGGTTGTGCCGGGCGAACCGCCGCGCCTGGTCGACGTACCCCATCTCGGCGGCCGGCCCGCCGCAGCACCACTGCTCGCCCATCAGCCCGAACTCGACGCCGGCCATCGTCAGCACCTGGGCGACCGCCCGCGGCACCGAGGTGCGGTAGAACGCCGCCTCGCAGTCGACGAACAGGACCGTCTCGCCGCCGATCGGCAGGTCGAGACCGGCGCTCCAGTCGCGCACGTGCTCCTGGCTGACCGGGGTCTCGCCCAGCACCGGCTCGTGGGTGAGCTCGTCGGTGCGCGCGTTCCAGGTGCGCCAGCCCTCCTGGTGGACGCCCTGCTCGACGGCGAGCGCCCGGACCGCCTTGACGACGTCGACGGTGCGGGTGCGGAACCGGTAGAAGTCGCCGGTGAACAGCGTGTTGGGGGCACCGCAGCTCGCAGGCGCCGCACTGGGTGCAGTTGACGTAGTCGGCCGCGACGTCGGCGACGGAGACCTCGCCCTTCTCCATCGCCACGACGTTGGCGTGGAAGGCGGTCGGCGTCCACGACTCGTTGCGGGTCACCTGCATCACCGGGCACACCTCGCGGCAGAACTTGTGCCCGGAGGAGAAGCAGTTGTACGCCGCGTTGCGCCACTGCGCCGCGAACTCCTGCTCCGGTGTCGTGGCCGCGGCGGCGCCGTCGGCCGGCGGGCCGCCGTTGGTCGGCGGCGACCCGTCGGCCAGGGGCAGCGGCTGCCCGACGATCGTGTCGACGTACTGCGCGAGCTCCTCGGGGTTGTCGCGCATCCCGGGCGTGAACGGCCCGGCCAAGGCGTCGGGGCTGTCGGGGCCGCCCGGGTGGCCGCTCCCGCTCTCGGTCTGGGTCATCCGCCTGCTCCCACCTGTGAGACAGATCACGTGCGCGGGCTAAACCTATGGGAGTGCATGTTTACTGGCAAGCCCCTTCGTGACCACCTCCGGCGGCAGCCGGACTGCACTACGATCGGCACCCCCGGCGCGCCCGCACCGGGCCCGGCGAGCGCGAGGAGGCGGCCGTGCGACTGCTCTCCGGCGACGCCCGCGACGCGCTGCTCACCCCGCTCGGCGGCGCAGGCCGGAGCGAGGAGGTCGCGCGCCGCCTGGGCAGCGCGATCGCGCTCGGGCTGATCGAGGACGGCGAGCAGCTGCCGTCGGAGTCGCAGCTGGCCGCGACCCTCAACGTCTCGACGGTGACCCCTGCGCGACGCCCTGGCCGACCTGCGGCAACGGGGCCTGGTGGAGACCCGCCGCGGCCGCGGCGGGGGCAGCTCGTGCGGATGTCGCAGGCGGCCCTGGCCGCCCTGTCGCAGGAGCGTCTCGGCGAGATCGGCGTCAGCGACCTGCGCGAGCTCGGCGACCTGCACGCGATGGCGGCGGGTACGGCGGCCCGGCTGGCGGCCGAGCGGGCCTCGGCCACCGAGCTGGCCCGGCTCCGCGAGCTGGCCGCGCGGATGGCGGAGGCGCGCGACGGCACCGCCCTCCACCGGCTGGAGGGGCGGTACTACATCGAGATGGCCGCGGCCGCGCAGTCCGCCCGCCTGACCAGGCTCGAGATCGAGATCCAGGGCGACCTGGCGCAGGTGATGTGGCGGCTGCGCCCCCGACCGGTCGGCGGCCGTGGTGGCGACCGCCCGGGCGGCCGTGGTCGAGGCGGTGGCCCGGCACGACGGCGACCGCGCCCGGGCGCTGACCGAGGCCCAGGTCGCCGACGACACCCGGCTCCTGATCGAGGACCACATCACGATGACCCGGTCGACCGCGAGCTGAGGAGTGCGCATGACGACGACGCAGGCACCCGACCCCGCCCTCGTCATCAGCGAGGCGATCGAGGGGATCTTCGCCACCGTGGCCGAGGTCCGGCGGGTCACGCTCGCGCGGCACGCGGCGGCGACCGCCGCCGGCCGCCGGTTCGCCGACGAGGACGTGCGCGCGCTCGCACCGGCGTTCCGCGACCTGCTCCAGAGGCCGGGGGAGGTCGCCGTCGGGCTCGGGATCATCCTGGAGCCCGGCACCCTGGCCGACCACCCGCTGCGGCTCGAGTGGTGGCAGTGGTCGCCGCAGCGCGACGTGCCGGTCCCGCTCGAGGTGGACCTGCACCCCGACAGCCTCGGGTTCTACGACTACGCGGCGGCGGAGTGGTTCGCCGTCCCCCGGCGCACCGGCAGCCGCCACGTCGCCGGCCCGTACGTCGACGTGCACGGCACCGACGGCTACATGCTCACGTTCACCGTGCCGATGGAGGTCGACGGCCGGTTCCTCGGCGTCGCCGGTGCCGACGTCCTGGTCACCCGGTTCGAGTCGGTCGTCCTCGGCCGGCTCGGCAGGCACGCCGTCCTCGCCAACGAGGAGGGGCCGGGTGGTCGTCTCGACCTCGAGCCGCTGGATCACCGGCTGCCTGCTGCCGGACGAGGGCCGACCGCCCGCCGTGCCGCTCCCCCGGTTGCCGTGGGCACTGGTCGAGGCGCCCGCCTGACGCGACGCCGCGCTCAGCCCTCGGTGTGCGGCAGCCGGCCCTCCATCGCGTCCTGCGGCTCACCGTCGACGGCGGTCTCGGGCGGTCCCTCGGTCTCGGCCTCCGCCTCGTCGGCGGCCGCCATGATCCGGGCGATCGCGGCGCGGTCGGCGGCCGATGGCTGGCCCCAGCCCGGCTCGTAGCCGTAGACGTCCTGCAGCAGCCGGCCGTCCGCGAGCGTGTCGAGCACCTCGACGGACTCCGGCCCGATCAGGCCGGGGTGCGGCACGCCGCAGGTCTCGGCGACCTTGAGCAGGTCGCGCCGCAGAGTGCGCACGTAGCTGGCGACCCGGTCACCCTTGCTCACCGGGTCGAGGCCGCGGGTGAGCCAGGGGGTTCTGGGTGGCGACGCCGGTCGGGCAGCCGCCGGTGTGGCACCGCTGGGCCTGGATGCAGCCCGCGGCGAGCATCGCCTCCCGTCCCACGTTGACCAGGTCGGCGCCCAACGCGAAAGCCACCACCGCGTTGTCGGGCAGGCCGAGCTTGCCGGCCCCGACGAACACCACGTCCTCGGCGAGCCCGCGCCGCGCGAACTCGGCGTACACCCGGGCGAAGCCGAGGCGGAACGGCAGCGAGACGGCGTCGGTGAAGATCAGCGGCGAGGCCCCCGTGCCGCCCTCGCCGCCGTCGATGTCGACGAAGTCCACGCCGCGGTCGCCCCCGCGCCATCAGGTCGGTGAGCTCGTGCCAGAAGCCGAGGTCGCCGACCGCCGACTTGATGCCGACGGGGAGACCGGTCTCGGCCGCCAGCAGCTCGACGAAGTCGAGGAGCGAGTCGACGTCGCCGAACTCCGCGTGCCGCGACGGGCTGAGACAGTCCTGCCCCATCGGGACGCCCCGGGTCTCGGCGATCTCGCGCGACACCTTCGCCGCCGGGAGCACGCCGCCGAGCCCGGGCTTCGCACCCTGGCTGAGCTTGATCTCGAGCGCCCGCACCGGTTCCCGCTCCACCAGCTCCTTCAGCCGCGGGAGGCTGAACCGGCCGCCCTCGTCGCGGCAGCCGAAGTAGGCGGTGCCGATCTGGAACACCAGCTCGCCGCCGGAGCGGTGGTACGGCGACACCGCGCCCTCGCCGGTGTTGTGCAGGCACCCGGCGGCGGCAGCGCCGCGGTTGAGCGCCTCGATCGCGGGGCCTGACAGCGAGCCGAAGCTCATGCCGGAGATGTTGACGACCGACGCCGGTCGGAACGCGTGCCGGCGCCCGCGCGAGCCGCCGAGCACCTTGGCCGCCGGCAGCCGGGCCTCCTGCCCCACGGCGCCGTGGGTCGGGCGCTCCTCGCCGAAGGTCCGGTGGTGCACGACGACGTGGCCGGAGGAGTGCTCGAGGTCGTTGTCGGTGCCGAAGCCGAAGTAGTTGTTCTGCAGCTTCGCCGACGCGTAGACCCACCGCCGCTGGTCGCGGCTGAACGGCCGCTCCTCGTCGTTGCCGGCGACGATGTACTGGCGCAGCTCCGGCCCCACCGCCTCCAGCAGGAAGCGGGCGTGGCCGAGCACGGGGAAGTTGCGCAGGATCGCGTGGTCGCGCTGCACCAGGTCGCGCACGGCGACCGCACCCACGGCGGCCAGCGGCCCCAGCACCCAACGCCTCTTCATGCCGGAGCCGGTACCCAGCCGGACCGGCCGCGAACCGGCCGCTGCTCTCCTCCGGGCCGGTTGACGCGGACCGGCAGGGGTACCGACCCCGCAACGTCCGCTCGACCGGAAGGAGCGCTGCCATGGGCGGTTCCGCCCTCGCCCTCATCCCGGTGCTGGTCATCGTCGTGATCGCGCTGTGGCTGCTGTTCAGCGGTGTCATCTTCGCCGGCGGCGGCCGGGCGGGTCGCACCGGGAAGGTGCGGCGGCCCGACCCCGCCCACGAGCTGCGCTACCAGGTGCCCGAGGGCCAGGACCCCGTCGTCGTGCTGACGGCCCTCCACCAGCGCGGCTACGACGCGGTCCTCGAGGAGCCCGAGGGGCGCCGGATCATCGACGTCACCTGCCCCGAGGACAAGGACCACGACCGCGAGCAGGTGCGCCACGTCATCGCGGCGGCCGGGACCACCCTCGAGGAGAAGGACCGGACGGCGCTGCCCCCAGCAGCAGGTGCGGTTCCTCGACGAGCAGGCCGCCTGACCACCCGCCCGGACGAGGCCACGCGCCTCGCACCCGGGCGCCCCGTCCCGATCGGAGACCCCCATGCACGCACCGGAGAACCGGACCCGACGCCTCGTGACGAGGCTCGGCTGGACCAGCGCCGCCCTCGGCGTGGCGCCGCTGCTCGCCCCCCCAGGCCGTCGCCCGGGCGGTGGGCGTCGACGACGACCCCCGGTCGACGCTCGTCGTCCGTGCGGTCGGCGCCCGCGAGCTGCTGCACGCCGTCACGCTGCTCGGCGGGCCCACCGGGGCGGTGTGGACCCGCGTCGGCGGCGACGCCCTCGACCTCGCCCTGCTCGCCTCGGCCGCCCGTTCCCGCAGCGGCACCCGCCGTACGCGTGTGCTGACCGCGCTCGGCGTCGTCGGTGGGATCACCGCGGTCGACCTGTACGCCGCGGCGCGCACGCGCCGCATGCAGCACGGTCGTGGCCGCCCCGGCCCGCTCGAGCTGCAGGCGTCGGTCACCGTCAACCGGAGCCCGGAGGACGTCTACGCGTTCTGGCGGTCGCTGGAGAACCTGCCGCGGTTCATGCTCCACCTGCAGACCGTCGAGGACCTGGGCGGCGGCCGCTCCCGGTGGCGCGCCAACGCACCCCTGCGCCGGCGCAGCGTCGGGTGGGAGGCCGAGATCACCAGCGAGGAGCCCGGCCGGCGCCTCGCCTGGAAGTCGCTCCCGGGCGCCGACGTCGACAACGCGGGCACCGTCCACTTCGGCCCGACACCCGACGGCCGGGGCACCGAGGTGAAGGTCGTGCTGCACTACGACGTCCCGGGCGGTCGGGTCGGCCGCGCCGTCGCCCGGCTGCTGGGCGAGAACCCGGTCCAGCAGGTGCGCGACGACCTGCGGCGGTTCAAGCAGGTGATGGAGACCGGTGATGTCGTGCGCACCGAGGCGCTGCCCGAGGGCACCGACGCCCGGCACCAGGTGCTCCAGCGACCCGGCCGGGCGCTGAAGGGAGGCGTGCGGTGAAGGCGGTCTGCTTCGAGGGGCCCACGAAGGTCGGCGTCCACGACGTGCCCGACCCGCAGATCCTCAACGACCGGGACGCGATCGTCCGGGTCACCAGCACGGCGATCTGCGGCTCCGACCTCCACCTCTACGACGGCTACGTGCCGATGGTCGAGCCCGGCGACATCTTCGGCCACGAGTTCATGGGCGAGGTCGTCGAGCTCGGCCCCGCCGTCACCAACCTGCGGGTCGGCGACCGGGTCGTCGTACCGTTCCCGATCGCCTGCGGCGGCTGCCGCTCGTGCGAGCGCGGTCTCTGGTCGCTGTGCGAGAACTCCAACCCCAACGCCGGCCTCGCCGAGAAGCTCATGGGCCACTCGCCGGCCGGGCTGTTCGGCTACTCCCACCTGCTGGGCGGCTACCCCGGCGGGCAGGCGGAGTACGTCCGCGTCCCGTTCGCCGACGTCGGGCCGATGCGGATCGACGACGACCTGACCGACGAGCAGGTGCTGTTCCTGACCGACGTGTTCCCGACCGGCTACATGGCCGCCGAGATGTGCGGGATCGAGCCCGGCGACGTCGTCGCGGTGTGGGGTGCCGGCCCGGTCGGGCAGTTCGCCGCCGCCAGCGCGCGGCTGCTCGGCGCGTCCGAGGTGATCGTCGTCGACCGGGTGCCGGAGCGGCTGGCGATGGCGGAGGAGAAGGCCGGCGCGACCACCGTCAACTTCGAGGAGACCAACGTCCTCCTCGAGCTGCGCGAGCTCACCGCCGGCCGCGGCCCCGACCACTGCATCGAGGCGGTCGGCATGGAGGCCCACGGCGACTTCACCGCCGTGCACGCCTACGACAAGGCCAAGCAGCTGATGAAGCTGCAGACCGAGCGGCCGCAGGCCATCCGCGAGGCGATCCTCGCCTGCGGCAACGGCGGCACGGTCTCGATGGTCGGCGTCTACGGCGGGATGGTCGACAAGTTCCCGCTCGGCTCGGTGATGAACCGGTCGCTGACCATCCGCACCGGCCAGACCCACGTGCACCGCTACCTGCGGCCGCTGCTGGAGCACATCCGCAACGGCGACATCGACCCGACGTACATCATCAGCCACCGGATGCCGCTGACCGAGGCGCCCGAGGCCTACGACATGTTCAAGCACAAGAACGACGAGTGCACGAAGGTGGTCCTCACCCCCTGACCGCCGACCTGCTCGTCCTGGTGCCCGGGCTGGGGGCTCGGACCGGAGGCCTGGGAGCCGACGGTCCGCCGGCTGACGTACGACGGCCGGGTGCGGGTCGCGGCCCTGCCCGGCTACGGCCGGCCCGCGGCCGGGCAGGACCTGCGGCCCCGGGCCCTCGCCGAGCGGGTGCTCGCGTGCTCCGGCGACGCGGCGCGGGTGGTGCTCGCCGGGCACTCGGCGAGCTGCCAGGTGGTCGCCCACGCGGCGGCGCTCGCGCCCGGGCGGGTGCGGGGCCTGGTCCTCGTCGGGCCGACCACCGACCCCCGGGCTGCGTCGTGGCCGCGGCTCGCCGGCCGCTGGCTGCGGACCGCAGCGCACGAGACCCCGCGGCAGGCGCCGGCGCTCGCGCGGCAGTACCACCGGACGACGCTGCGCACGATGGCGCGGGCGATGGACGCCGCCCGCCACGACCGGATCGACCGCACGCTCACCGGCGTCGACGGCCGGTTGCTCGTGGTCCGCGGCCGGCACGACCGGATCTGCCGCGCCGACTGGGGCGGTTCGCTGGTGGACCCGGCGGCGGGTGGCCGGCTGGTGACGCTGCCGGCCGGCGGCCACATGGTGCCGCACACGCACGGGGGGCTGGTCGCTCCGGTGGTCGACGCGCTCGTCGGTGAGGCCGGTGCGTGAGGCCGGTGCGTGCTGTCAGACGTGACCGGCCAGCTGCGACATCCGCGCCTCGAGCGCGGCGAGGTAGGCGTCGCGCTGCTTCGGCGTGACCGGGCTGCCGTCGGCGAGGTGGCTGCAGACCGGCAGCACGTCGACGGAGAGCTTGGCGCCGCCGGCGAGGGCGCGGAGCTCGTCGAGCCGGTCGCCGAACGGCGTGCCGCTGCCCGGTGAGTAGGAGCGCACCACCTCGTCGACCTCGTCGGGGTAGAGGTCGACCTTCGTCACGACGACCACCAGCCAGGTCGGGGTGCCGCGGCGCACCGCCATCGAGGCGATCCGGTGGGAGGTGACCGTCCAGTCCTCCAGCTCGCGGGCGAGCTGCTCCTCACGAGCGACCTCGACCGTGCCCGTCGTACCGGCCGGCCGGCGGCCCGTCGCGTACCCGTTGGCGACCACGTGGAGCACGCCGTCGACCGGGTCGTCGTGGAACACCTCGTCGAGGGCGCCGAGCCGGGTGGCGGCGTTCTCGCCCGGCACGACGCGGAACCGGAAGCCGCGCAACCGGCGGCTGCGCCGGGTGCGCCGCTCCATCACCGCCGAGCCGGCGTCGGGGACGCCGTCGCCCTGCGCCCGCCCGCTGAGGTGGTCGACGAGCTCGCTCTTGCCGACCCCGGTCATGCCGGTGACGGCGACCGTCGGGTAGCGGTGCTGGAAGACGCCGGTGAGCCGCTCGCGGCCGCGGCCGAACGCAGCGGGCACGGCGCGCAGGCCGGTACGCCGTGGTCGCAGGTCGGTCATGCACGCTCCCGTGGTCCGCGGTCGGCTTGCTGCGCCGAACGTGCCCGACCGCCGCCCGCCCCGCCGCCCGGCGGCGTCTGCGGCGGCTCGGCCGTGGGTACCGGCTGCGGCGAGGAGGACGTGACGCAGGTCACGGCGCCCGCCGTCGACCCCGTGCGGCGTCACGCAGCAGCATGACCACCACCCGTGACCCACGACCGTCGCCGGGCGGCCGCACCGACGTCGACAAGGCGTTCCTCGACAACGCGACCTACCGCTCCCTCGGCGAGCAGCGGCTCAGCCCGCAGGAGGAGCGGTTCGAGAAGGCACGCCGCACGAGCGGGCTGGTGCTCGCCCCGCTGGTCACCGTCACCGCGCTGCTGGTGCCGCTCGACCTCCCCGACGACCAGCACGCGCTGGCGGCGGTGCTGCTCGGCGTGGTCGTGCTCTGGGTGACCGAGCCGGTGCCGATCCCGATCGGCGGCTTCATCGGCGTCGGCGCGGTCGTGCTGCTCGGGGTGGTGAGCGCCGACGAGGCGCTGGCGCCGTTCGGGTCGTCGACCGTCTTCACGTTCATCGGCGCGTTCATCCTCGCCCAGGCGATGCTCAAGCACGGGCTGGCGAAGCGGTTCGCGATGTTCATCCTCGGCCTGCCCGGCGTCGGCCGCTCGACCTTCCGCGTCGTCATCGCGTTCGGCGCGATCACCTGCCTGCTGTCCGCATTCGTCTCCAACACCGCCACCGTGGCGATGCTGCTGCCGACCGCCATCGGCCTGCTGGCGGTGATCGCCAAGCTGATGCAGGCCCGGGGCGTCGTCGAGGAGGACTTCGACCCCCTGCGGCTGCGCGTCGGCGTCGCGCTGATGCTGATGCTGGCCTACGGCGCCAGCGTCGGCGGCCTGCTGACGCCGGTCGGGAGCCCGCCCAACCTGATCGGCCGGGAGCTGATCGAGGAGGCCACCGGCGAGACGATCACGTTCCTCGACTGGATGCTGATGGCGGCGCCGATCTGCGCCCTGATGTTCGTCACGCTCGCGGTCGTGCTGCTCGCCCTCAACCGGCCGGAGATCCGGTGGCTCGAGGGCGTCGAGAAGTGGGTCGCCGACGAGCGCCGCGAGCTCGGCTCCTTCTCGGTCGCCGAGCGCAACACGCTGCTCGCCTTCGTCGTGACGGTCACGCTGTGGATCACCCCCGGCGTCGTCGCGCTCGTCGCGGGCCCCGAGTCGTCGACGTACACCACCGTCAGCGGGCGGCTCGACGAGGGCGTGGTCGCCGTGCTCGGCGCCTCGCTCCTCTTCCTGCTCCCGACCGACTGGGGCAGCCGGGAGTTCACCCTCCGCTGGAGCGACGCGGCCCGGATCGACTGGGGGACCGTGGTGCTCTTCGGCACCGGCATCATCTTCGGCTCGCTGCTGGAGAGCACCGGGCTCGCCGAGACGATCGGCAACGGCTCCTACGACGCGCTCGGGCTCGCCAGCACGTTCGCGATCACGGTGTTCGCGGTCGTCCTGGCGATCGTGATCTCGGAGACGACGAGCAACACCGCGTCGGCGTCCGTCGTGGTGCCGATCATCATCCCGATCGCGGTGGCGGCGGGGGGTGGACCCGTTCGTGCCCGCGCTCGCCGCGACGTTCGCCGCGTCGTTCGGGTTCATGCTGCCGGTGTCGACGCCGCAGAACGCCGTCGTCTACGGCTCGGGCGTCGTGCCGATCACCAAGATGATCCGCTCGGGGATCTCCTTCGACGTGCTCGGCGCGATCCTGATCGTCCTGCTGCTGCCGCTGCTCGTGTCGGTCGTCGGCATCGGGTGACCGACTGGCGCCCGACCGCGTCGGGTACCGCCCCGCCATGACCGGTCACCACCCCCCGCAAGGCCGTCGTCACCGGCAGCGACTCCGGGATCGGCGCCGCGACCGCGCTCCTGCTCGCCACGGAGGGGTACGACGTCGGGCTGACCTGCCACGAGGACAGCGACGGGGTCCGGGCGACCGCCGCAGCCGTCGAGGAGCGCGGGCAGCGGGCCGTGGTCGAGGTGTTCGACGCGGCCCGGCCCGACGCGGGCGCCGCGGTGGACCGGCTCGCCGAGCAGCTGGGCGGGCTCGGCGTGCTCGTCAACGTCGCCGGCACCGGCCACGCCGACCGCGTGGTCGACCTGCCCTACGAACGGTGGCGGCACGTGCTCGCCACCGACCTCGACGGCCCGTTCCTCTGCGCGCAGCGCGCCGCGCGGATCATGGTCGCCGCCGGCCACCCCGGCCGGATCGTCAACGTCACCAGCGTCCACGAGCACCTCCCCCGGCTCGGCACCGCCGCCTACTGCGCGGCCAAGGCGGGCCTCGGGATGCTGACCAAGGTGCTGGCGCTCGAGCTGGCCGAGCACGGGATCACGGTCAACGCGGTCGCACCCGGCGAGATCGCGACGCCGATGACCGGGATCGCCGAGGAGGACGCGCACCGCGAGGAGCGGCCGGGCAACCCGGTCGGCCACGTGGGGCACGTCAACGAGGTGGCGTCGGTGATCGGCTTCCTGGTGTCGCCGCGCGCGTCGTACGTCACGGGCGCGTCGTACGTCGTCGACGGCGGGCTGTCGCTGATGGCCGCCCACGGCCACGACTCCGCTACGGGGGTGGCGGAGCCCGTCCTGACGTCGGGCTCGAGCACCGCGCCGGGGCCGTTCTCGACGGTCTCGCCGCGGTCGGTGACCGCGGCGGCGAGCACGACCTTGCCGACGGCGTCGTAGACCCGGGCGGGCAGCACGGTGCACCCGACCCGCGCGGCGAGGTGGAACGCCCGCGGCAGCGTGGTCGCCGAACGCGCGCCGCCGGCGGCCGTCGAGGAAGTCGAGGACGTCGCGGGCCACGGTGCCCACGTCGCTCGCCGGCTCCGGCGGGCTCAGCGGGTGGCCGACGTAGTTGGCCGCGCGCTGGTAGATCGGGGTGTCCACGCCGGCGGGTGCGGCGTAGCCGACCCGGATGCCCGGCCGGTCGCGGTTCTCCGCCTGGAGGACGCGGACCAGGGCGCGGACGCCCCACTTGCTGACGACGTACGGCGCGGCGTAGGGAGAGACGATGTGGCCGAGCAGGGATCCGAACAGGACCAGCGACCCCTCGCCGCGCGCCCGCAGCACCGGGAGCGTGGCCCGGGCGACGTACGCCGACCCGAGCAGGTTGGTGCGCACCACCCGTTCGAACACCTCCACCGGGACGTCCGTCAGCCGCCCGAACGCGAACACGCCGGCGGCGTTGACGACCGCGTCGAGGCGCCCGTGGCGGCCGACGACGTCGGCCACCGCGGCGGCGACCTGCTCGTGGTCGCCGACGTCGCACGGGTGCACCTCCGCCGAGGCGGCGCCCGCCTCGGTGCAGCGGGCCGCAGCCTCGTCGAGGCCGTGCCGGCCGCGGGCCAGGAGCTCCACGTGCGCGCCTCGCTCGGCCGCCCGCCGCGCGACCTCGAGCCCGATGCCGCTGGAGGCGCCGGTGACCAGGACCACGTCGTCGGAGGAGATCACGGGTCGGCGGTACCCACGGCCGACCCGCGCACACGAAGGCGGGCGCCCGGGCGACCACCGCGCGCCGCGGCCACCGCGGCGGCTCGTATGCCGCGTCTGCGCGCCGGGTACCGGCCCACCGCCATGACCCGCACCCGAGCCGACCGACACCCGACCGAGGAGCCCCGCATGCAGTCGCCGGAGCACACCCAGCGATGAGCGTCTACCGGCGCACCATCCACGCCAGCGTCGACCGCGTCTGGAGCGTCCTCGCCGACGGCTGGCTCTACCCGCTGTTCGTGGTCGGCGCGACCCGGATGCGCGACGTCGACGACGACTGGCCCGCCCCGGGCAGCGCCCTGCACCACTCGGTGGGCAGCTGGCCGCTCGTCATCAACGACAGCACCTCGGTCATCGACAGCGACCCGCCGACCATGCTCCGGCTCCGGGCCCGTGCCTGGCCGGCCGGCGAGGCGGAGGTGACCTTCCGGCTGCTGCCCCGGGGCGAGGACACCGAGGTCGTCATCGAGGAGGACGCCGCCTCGGGCCCGGCGGTCCTCCTGCCGAAGCCGGTGCGGGCACCGTTGCTCAACTGGCGCAACAGCGAGACGCTGCACCGGCTCTCCTACGTCGCGGAGGGTCGCACCGACTGATGCCCACCAGCCCGGACGTGGTCGTCGTCGGCGCGGGACCCAACGGCCTCGTGGCCGCCAACTGGCTCGCCGACCGGGGCTGGTCCGTGCTCGTGCTCGAGGCGCAGCCTGAGGTCGGCGGCGCGGTGCGCAGCGACCGCGAGCTCGACCCGGCCTTCGTCCACGACACCTTCAGCGCCTTCTACCCGCTCGGCGCGGCGTCGCCCGTGCTGCGCTCCCTCGAGCTGGAGCGCCACGGCCTGCGGTGGCGGCACGCGCCGGCCGTGCTGGGCCACCGCTGGGCGGACGGGTGGGCGCTGCTCCACCGCGACCGCGAGCGCACCGCCGCCGGCCTCGACGCCGCCCACCCGGGCGACGGCGAGGCGTGGCTCGACCTTGCGCGCTCGTGGGACGCGTACGGCGACCGGGTGACCGACGCCCTGTTGTCGCCGTTCCCGCCGCTGCGGGCCGGCGTCCGTGCCCCTGCCCGGGGTGGCCCGCACCGGCGGCCTCGACCTGGTGCGCACGCTGCTCGGCCCGGTGCTCGACCTGGGCCGTGAACGGTTCGGCGGCGAGGGCCCGCAGCTGCTGCTGGCGGGCAACGCCGCACACTCCGACATCCCGCTCGGCTCCCCCGGCTCCGGGCTGCTCGGCCTCATGCTGACCATGCTCGGCCAGACGGTCGGCTTCCCCGTGCCCGAGGGCGGCGCGGGACGGCTGAGCGAGGCCCTCGCCCGCCGCCTCAGCGAGCGCGGCGGCGAGATCCGCTGCGGCTGCGAGGTCGTCGGGATCGACGTGACCGACGGCCGGGCCACCGGGGTGCGGACCGCGGACGGCGAGCGGGTCGCCGTACGCCGTGCGGTCCTGGCCGACGTGGCGGCGCCGGCGCTGTTCGGGCGGCTGCTGGCCCCGGCGGACGTCCCCCGGCGGGTGCGCCGGCAGATGCGGGGGTTCAAGACCGACCCGGCCACCGTGAAGGTCGACTGGGCGCTCTCCGGGCCGGTGCCGTGGGCCGACCAGCCGGCCGCACCGCCCGGCACCGTCCACCTCGCCGACTCGGTGGCCGAGCTCAACCGCACGCAGGACCAGCTCAACGCCGGCGTCGTCCCGGACCGGCCGTTCGTGCTCATCGGGCAGATGTCGACCGCCGACCCGTCCCGCTCCCCGTCGGCACCGAGTCGATGTGGGCCTACACCCACGTGCCGCAGCCCGAGGCGCTGGTCGACGACGCCGGCGGCACCGTCGCGGGGCGGTGGGACCACGACGACCTCGAGCGGTACGCCGACCGGATGCAGGAGCGGATCGAGCGGCACGCCCCGGGCTTCGGGTCGCTCGTCACCGCCCGCCGGGTGCTCGGGCCGGTCGAGCTGGAGGCCCGCAACGCCAACCTCGTCGGCGGCGCCCTCAACGGCGGCACCGCCCAGCTCCAGCAGCAGCTGGTCTTCCGGCCGGTCCCGGCGCTGCGCGGCCGCCCGGAGACCGGCATCCGCGGCCTCTACCTCGCCTCCGCCTCCGCCCACCCCGGCGGCGGCGTGCACGGCGCCTGCGGCCGCAACGCCGCCCGCGCCGCCCTGTTCCACGCCCGCGTCCACGACACCGTCGCCACCGGGAAGTCCCTGCTGCGCCGCTGACCGTCGAATCGGGTGTCGTGGTGGGTTGAATCGGGTGTCGTGGTGGATTGAATCGGGCCCCGTGGTGGGTTGAATCGGCCCCCGTGGCGCGTTGAATCGGGCCTCGTGGTGGGTCGAATCGGCCCCCGTGGCTCGTCGAATCGGGCCTCGTGGTGTGTTGAATCGGCCCCCGTGGCGCGTCGAGTCGGCCCTGGTGGTCCCCGACCGGCTCAGGCCCGGGTCGCGACCTTCCGCCCGCGGGCGCGCCGCCACACACCGACGCCGATCGCGCCGACGATGAGCACCGCCGCGGCGCCCGCCACCACGGCGAGCAGCTCGTCCTCGTCCTCGCCGCCCGCCGGGCCGTCGGCACCCGGACCGGTGACCCCGTCGGTCCCGCCGTCGGCCTCGGCGTCGTCGACAGGCGACGTGCCGTCCCCGAGCGCCGCGCGGACCCGGTCGACGTAGGCGTCCGTTGCGGCGCAGGTGCCGCTGCAGCCCGTGGTGGTCAGCCCGTCCCGGGCACCCTGGGCGAAGACGACGTACGTGCCGCCCTCCTCGAGCAACGGGGTCGCGCAGTCGGGTGCGCCGCGGGTGGTGACGTCGGTGGACGCCGCCGCCGCGCCGTCGTAGACCTCGACCACCCGGAAGGAGTGCTGCACGACGTCGCCGTCCGCGACCGAGGCGAGCAGCTCGCCGGTGAACACGACGTCGGCCCACCTGGCCTGTTCCTCGATGCCGCTCGTCGTGCAGTCGCAGTCGGCGGTCGGGGTCGCGCCGGCGGTGCCCACGCCGAGGCACGACAGCAGGACGGCCAGGGCGCCGACGACGAGAGCGGCGACTGGGCGGAGGAGACGCATGTCCGTACGACGCGGCGACCCGCGCCGCTGGTTGCGTACGGCGTCGGCCCGCCCGGGATCGGCCTGCACTCCGTCACTCCTCCGCGGGTCGTCGTCCTGGTGTGCCCGGTGGTGGCGCACGTCACTCGGTCCTAGGGTGGACCCACCCGGCCGCACCACCCCCCGCGGCCGGCGAACCCATCGCCACCCACCCCGTGGCCGGAAGGAAGTGACACCACCATGTCCGACAGCACCAGTACCCCGCCCGTACCGTCGGTATCCACGACCGACCTGCTCGACCAGGGGCTCGAGCACGAGCAGGTCGTCGTCGCCAACGACCCCGCCAGCGGTCTCCGCGCGATCATCGCGATCCACTCCACCGCCCTCGGACCGGCACTCGGCGGCACCCGCTTCTACCCCTACGCCTCGACGGCCGACGCGCTCGCCGACGTGCTCGCGCTGTCCCGCGGGATGACCTACAAGGCGGCCGTCGCAGGCCTCGACCTCGGCGGCGGCAAGGCCGTCATCATCGGGGACCCGGCCGGCCTCAAGTCAGAGGCGCTGCTCCGCGCCTACGGCCGGTTCGTCGAGTCCCTCGGCGGCCGCTACATCACCGCGTGCGACGTCGGCACCTTCAGCGACGACATGGACCTCATCGCACGCGAGTCGCGCCACGTCACCGGCCGCACCGAGGCCCACGGCGGGGCCGGCGACAGCAGCGTGCTGACGGCGTACGGCGTGTTCCGGGGGATGCTGGCCGCCGCGGAGTTCGCGTGGGGGCGCCAACGCCTCCGCCGTGCTGGAGGGCCGCACCGTCGGTGTGGCCGGCGTGGGCAAGGTCGGCCGCCACCTCGTGGGCCACCTGGTCGAGGCCGGGGCCGACGTGGTCGTGACCGACGTCAACCCGGCGGCGGTCGCCCGGGTGGCCGACGAGCACCCGTCGGTGGGGGTCGTCGGGTCCACCGCCGACCTGGTCGCTGCCGAGCTCGACGTCTACGCCCCGTGCGCGCTCGGCGGTGCGCTCGACGACGCGGTCGTGCGGACGCTGGGCGCCCGCGTCGTCTGCGGCGCGGCCAACAACCAGCTGGCCCACCCGGGCGTGGAGAAGCTGGTCGAGGAGCGCGGGATCGTCTACGCGCCGGACTACGTCGTCAACGCGGGCGGCCTGATCCAGGTCGCCGACGAGTTCGAGGGCTTCAGCTTCGAGCGCGCCCGCCAGCGTGCGGCGGGCATCTACGACACCACCCGCGCGGTCCTCGAGCGGGCGCGGTCGGAGGGTGTCCCGACCGCTACCGCTGCCGACCGGATCGCCGAGCAGCGGATCCGTGAGGGTCGGGCGCCTGCGCGGCATCTGGCTCGGCTGACTCCGTCGGCCCGCCACGAGGTCGAATCGGGCCTCGTGGCGGGTCGAGTCGGGCCTCGTGGCGGGTCGAGTCGGGCCTCATGGCGGGTCGAGTCGGGCCTCATGGCGACGCGAACGCGCCACGACACCCGACTCACCGCGCCACGAGGCCGGATTCGACGCGCCACAACACCCGATTCAACACCGAGGCGCGCGGGAGAGTGTCAGTCGCGCGGGGGCTCGGCGTAGCCCGACCACTGGTCGAACTCGTCGACCGGGTCGGGCTCGGCGGAGGTCTCGCCGTGGAGCTCTCGCGCCAGCGCACTGAGGTCAGTCTCGTGCGTGCGGTACTTGAGGTCGCGCGCGACCTTCGTCTGCTTGGCTTTCGCTCGGCCGCGGCCCATAGGGTCCAGCCCCTCGCACACTTGGCCGGGGCTCGTGGCCCCGGACGGCTTATTCAAGGTCTCGTGAGGACAACGCTACCTGCTCGGTGGGTGTTCCCGCACACCGAGATGCGTTCGGCGATTCCGAGTGTCGAGTTGGTCACCTCGCGCGCGAGGCGCAGGCGTCACCAGCCGGGGTGCTGTCCCACCAGCCGCACGGTCCCCGCCTGCTCCGGGTCGGCGTCGACCTCGCCGGCCACCCAGGCGGTGATCCCGTGGTCGCGCAGCCGCCCGAGCGCGTCGTCGACGGCGTCGGGGGCGGTCAGCGCGACCATGCCGACACCGCAGTTGAGGGTGGCCTCCAGGTCGGCCTGCTCGACGGCGCCGACCTTCCGGACGACGTCGAAGACCGGCGGCGGCGCCCAGGTGGTGCGGTCGAGGGTCGCCCGCAGCTCCTTCGGCATCACCCGGGCCAGGTTGGCGGCGAGCCCGCCGCCGGTGACGTGGGCCATCGCGTGGGTGTCGGTCTCGCGGGCGAGCGCAAGACCGGCCTTCGCGTAGATGACGGTCGGCTCGAGCAGCTCCTCGCCGAGCGTCCTCCCGAGCTCGTCGACCTGCCGGTCGAGGGCCCAGCCGGCCTCGGTGAGCAGCACGTGCCGCGCGAGCGAGTAGCCGTTGGAGTGCAGGCCGCTCGACGCCATCGCGATCACCACGTCGCCGGTCTGCACCCGCGCGGCACCGAGCAGCTCGTCGGCCTCGACCACGCCGGTCGTGGCGCCGGCGACGTCGTACTCGTCCTCCCCCAGGAGCCCGGGGTGCTCGGCGGTCTCGCCGCCGACCAGCGCGCAGCCGGCCTCGACGCACGCCTCGGCGATGCCCTTGACGATCGCGGCGATCCGCTCCGGGACCACCTTGCCGGTGGCGATGTAGTCGGTCATGAACAGCGGCTCGGCACCGCACACGACCAGGTCGTCGACGACCATCCCGACCAGGTCGAACCCGATCGTGTCGTGCTTGTCCATCGCCTGCGCGATCGCGACCTTGGTGCCCACACCGTCGGTCGAGGTGGCCAGCAGGGGGCCGGCGGTACGCCGTCAGCGCGGTCGCGTCGAACAGCCCGGCGAAGCCTCCGAGCCCGCCCACCATCTCGGGTCGGCGCGCCTTCTCGACCCACTCCTTCATCAGGTCGACCGCACGGTCCGCGGCCTCGATGTCGACACCGGCGCGGGCGTAGGCGTTGGGGCGCACGGGGGCTCCTCAGGGGTTGTTGTAGACGGGCAGCGACTCGCCGTGGGTGTTCGGCACGAGCGTCGCCTCGAGCAGGTGCTTGCCGAGCCGGCTCTCGTCGGGGAGCGGGATGGGGTACTCACCCGTGAAGCACGCCGTGCACAGACTGCCGGCCGGCTGGCCGGTCGCGTCGATCATGCCGTCGAGGGAGATGTAGCCGAGGCTGTCGGCGCCCACGCTCGCGGCGATCTCGTCGACGTCGAGGCCGTTGGCGATCAGCTCGGCCCGCGTCGCGAAGTCGATGCCGTAGAAGCAGGGCCACTTGACGGGCGGGGACGAGATCCGGACGTGCACCTCGGTGGCGCCGGCCTCGCGAAGCATCCGGACCTGGGCGCGCTGGGTGTTGCCGCGCACGATCGAGTCGTCGACGACGACGACTCGCTTGCCGCGGATCATGTGCTCGAGCGCGTTGAGCTTGAGCCGGATGCCGAGCTGGCGCAGCGACTGGCTGGGCTGGATGAAGGTGCGGCCGACGTAGGCGTTCTTGACGAAGCCCTGGCCGAACGGGATGCCGCTCTCCTGGGCGTAGCCGGACGCGGCCGGCGTACCCGACTCGGGGACGGGGATCACCAGGTCGGCCTCGACCGGGAACTCCCGTGCCAGCCGCCGGCCCATCTCGACCCGCGCCTCGTGGACGCTGCGGCCGGCGATCGTGGCGTCCGGCCGGGCGAGGTAGACGTACTCGAAGACGCAGCCACGGCGGCGCGGCTCGGCGAACTTGTAGGAGCGCAGGCCACCCTCGTCGATGACGAGCAGCTCGCCGGGCTCGACCTCGCGGACGGCGCTGGCGCCGATGGTGGCGAGCGCGGAGTCCTCGCTCGCGACGACCCAGCCGCGCTCGAGCCGGCCGAGCACCAACGGGCGGACGCCCTCGGGGTCGCGGGCGGCGTAGAGCGTGTCCTCGTTCATGAAGACGAAGGAGAAGGCGCCGCTGACCTGCGGCAGCACCTCGAGCGCCCGGCTCTCGAGCGACTGGTCGGGGTGGTGGGCGAGCAGCGCCGTGACGATGCTCGTGTCGTTGGTGGCGGCCTCGAGGTCGCGGATCGGCAGCTCGAGCTCGCCCTCGTCGCTCGGCAGCCCGCGCACCAGCTCGGCGAGGTCGGCGGTGTTGATGAGGTTGCCGTTGTGGCCGAGGGCGATCGAGCCGGCGCCGGTGGGGCGGAACGTCGGCTGCGCGTTCTCCCAGGTGCTGGCCCCGGTCGTGGAGTAGCGGCAGTGGCCGACCGCGAGGTGGCCGCCGAAGGACTCCAGGGTGTTCTCGTCGAACACCTGCGAGACCAGCCCCATGTCCTTGTAGACCAGGATCTGCCGACCGTTGCTGACCGAGATGCCCGCGGACTCCTGCCCGCGGTGCTGGAGGGCGTAGAGCCCGAAGTAGGTCAGCTTCGCGACGTCCTCACCGGGCGCCCAGACGCCGAATACGCCGCACACGTGAGTGAGTCTAACGGCCGGGGTCGATGGCGAAGAATCCTCGGTCCGACGGCCGGAAGGCCCTACTCGACGGCGAGGAAATGCCCACTCGACCTCGCGGAAGTGCCGACTCGACCCCGAGAAAGGCCCTACTCGGCCGGCAGGTTGCCGAGGAGGAGCGCCTCGGCGACCAGCACCCGCTCGAACTCGGCGAGGTGGAGGCCCTCGTTGGGGCCGTGGGCGCGGGTGTCCGGGTCTTCGACGCCGGTGACGAGCACGCTGGCGTCGGGGAAGGTCTCGAGGAACTCGGCGATGAACGGGATCGAGCCGCCGACGCCCATGTCGACGGGGGTGGTGCCGTCCCAGGCGTCGGTGAACGCCGCGCGGGCGGCGTCGTACGCCGGCCCGCTGGTCTCCAGCGCGATCGGCTCGCCCGTGTCGACCAGGGTGGTCGAGAGCTGCGCGCCCCAGGGGACGTGCTTCTCGAGGTGCTCCTGGAGGCAGCGCACGGCGTTGGCGCTGGTGTCGCCGGGGGGCGATGCGCACGGTGACCCGGGCCCGCGCCGACGGCACCAGCGTGTTGGAGGCGCCGGCCACCTTGGGCGCGTCGAAGCCGGTGACGGTGATCGCGGGCCGGGTCCAGAGCCGCTCGACCGCGGAGCCCTGGCCGACCCAGCTCAGGCCCTCGACGGCACCGGACTCGGCACGGAGGCGCTCCTCCGGGTAGTCGACGTCGGCGGCCGGCCCGCTGACCAGACCGGCGACGGCGGGGGTGCCGTCGTCGTCCCACAGCGTGCTCAGCAGCCGGGTCATCGCCATGATCGCGTCGGGGGCCAGGCCGCCCCACATCCCGGAGTGGACGGCGTGGGTCAGCGTGCGCACCTCGACGTCGACGCGCACCAGGCCGCGCAGGCTGGTGGTGAGGGCGGGCACGCCGATGTCCCAGTTGCCGGAGTCGGCGATCACGATGACGTCGGCGCGCAGGTCGTCCTGGTACTTCTCGAGCAGCTGCGGAAGCGTCGCGCTGGCGACCTCCTCCTCGCCCTCGACGAACACCCGCACCGTGACCGGCAGGTCGTCGCCCCAGACCCGCAGGGCCGCGACGTGGGCCATGATCCCGGCCTTGTCGTCGGCGGCGCCGCGGCCGTAGAGCCGGCCGTCGCGTTCGGTGGGCTCCCACGGGGGCTGTCCCAGTCGGCCGGGTCGTTCTCGGGCTGCACGTCGTGGTGCGCGTAGAGCAGCACCGTCGGGGCGCCCTCGGGGCCGCGCTTCTCGCCCACCACTGCGGGCGGCGCGCCGTCGAAGGCGCGGACGATGCGCGCGTCGACGCCCTCGGCGCGGAACAGCGCGGCGGTGAGCTCGGCGCTGCGCTCCACCTCGCCGAGCCGTTCGGGGTCGGCGCTCACGGACTGGATCCGGACCAGGTCCTCCAGGTCGCTGCGGACGCCGGGCAGCAGTGCCTGGACCCGGGCGCGGACTTCGTCGGTCGAGAGTGTCATAGCCGCCAACCTAGCCGCCCCGTCACGACGCCTCCTACGGTGGGAGCGTGACCGATCTCGTGCTCGTCCTGAACGCGGGGTCGTCCTCGCTGAAGTTCCAGGTCGTCGACCCGGCGTCGGGCGACGTGCGGGTCGCCGACCACCTCGAGCGCGTCGACGAGTCCGGCGGGTTCGACGCGGCGCTCGCCGCGATGCAGGAGTCCGTCGAGAGCGCGGGCATCGGCCGCGACGACCTGGTCGCCGTCGGCCACCGCGTCGTCCACGGCGGCGACCGGCTCCGCGAGCCGACGGTGGTCGACGACGACGTGGTGGCGACGATCGAGCACCTGGTGCGCCTCGCCCCGCTCCACAACCCGCCCGCGCTGGCCGGCATCCGCGCCGCGCTCGCGACGTACGACGACCTGCCGCAGGTCGCCGTGTTCGACACCGGGTTCTTCGCCGACCTGCCGCCGGCCGCTGCCACCTACGCGATCGACCGCGAGGTGGCGGCTGAGGAAGGGATCCGCCGCTACGGTGCCCACGGCATCAGCCACGCCTACGTCGCCGGCGAGGTCGCCCGGGCGCTCGGCCGGGACGTCGAGGAGCTCGACCAGGTCGTGCTCCACCTCGGCAACGGGGCGTCGGCCGCGGCGATCAGCGGCGGCCGGGCGGTCGACACGTCGATGGGGCTGACGCCGCTCGAGGGGCTGGTGATGGGCACCCGCCCGGGCGACGTCGACGCGGGGGGTGCTCCTCCACCTGCTGCGCCACGGCGGGCTCGACGTCGACGGCCTCGAGGACCTCCTGCACCACCGCAGCGGCCTCGAGGGGCTGGCCGGCGGCCACGACGTCCGCGACCTGGTCCGCCGGCTCGGGGAGGGCGACCCCGACGCGGGCCTCGCGTGGGACGTCTACTGCCGGCGGATCCGGAAGTACGTCGGCGCCTACCTCGCCGTCCTCGGCGGCGCCGACGCCGTCGCCTTCACCGCCGGGGTCGGCGAGCACGTGCCGGCCGTGCGGCGCGACGCCCTCGCCGGCCTCGAGCCGCTCGGCGTGGTGCTGGACCCGGAGCGCAACGAGGCGTGCGCGGGGCCCCGGCGGACCGGTCGTGGTGTCCGCCGACCGGTCCGCCGTCACCGTGCTGGTGGTGCCGACCAACGAGGAGCTCGCCATCGCCCGCGACGTGGTGGCGCTGCTCGCGGAGCGGTGAGCGCTCAGAAGTCCGCGCTGGTGTCGGAGCCGACGTTGGCCGCGTTGGCCCGCGCCGCGTCGGTGGAGTCGTCGGTGGAGTCGGCGTTGGACCCCGGCCACGTCCACCCGGTGACGACCGGGTGGTCGTCGCCGTGCCTCCGGGTGTGGGCGCGGGCGGTGTAGCGGAGGTCGACCATCTCCTGGCGCAGCAGTGCCCCGCGCTGCCCCAACCCGGGCACCCGGTCGACGACGTCCATCACCAGGTGGAAGCGGTCGAGGTCGTTGAGCATCACCATGTCGAACGGCGTCGTGGTGGTGCCCTCCTCCTTGTAGCCCCGCACGTGGATGTTGCCGTGGTTGGTGCGCCGATAGGTCAGCCGGTGGATCAGCCAGGGGTAGCCGTGGTAGGCGAAGATCACCGGCTTGTCGGTAGTGAACAGCGCGTCGAACTCGCGGTGCCCCAGCCCGTGCGGGTGCTCGGTGTCGTCCTGCAGCCGCATCAGGTCGACGACGTTGACGAAGCGCACCTTCAGGTCCGGCAGCCGCTCGCGCAGGATCGACGTGGCGGCGAGCGCCTCCAGCGTGGGGGATGTCGCCGGCGCAGGCGATCACGACGTCGGGGTCGCCGCCGTCGTCGCTGCTCGCCCACTCCCAGATGCCGAGGCCCCGCGCGCAGTGGCGGTCGGCGGCGTCGACGTCGAGCCAGTCGAACGACGGCTGCTTCCCGGCCACGACCACGTTGATGTAGTGCTCGCTCGCCAGGCAGTGGTGCATCGTCGACAGCAGCGTGTTGGTGTCCGGCGGCAGGTAGACCCGCACGATCTCGGCCTTCTTGTTGACGACGTGGTCGATGAAACCCGGGTCCTGGTGGGAGAAGCCGTTGTGGTCCTGCCGCCACACGTGGGAGGAGAGCAGGTAGTTGAGGCTCGGCACCCGCGGCCGCCAGTCGAGCCCGCGGGTGACCTTGAGCCACTTGGCGTGCTGGTTGACCATCGAGTCGACGATGTGGATGAACGCCTCGTAGCAGCTGAACAGCGCGTGCCGGCCGGTGAGGTTGTAGCCCTCCGCCCAGCCCTGGCAGGTGTGCTCGGAGAGGATCTCGACGACCCGGCCGCTGGAGGCGAGGTTCTCGTCGACGTCGCGGATCTCGCCGGCGAACACCTTGTCGGTGACCTCGTAGACGGCGTCGAGCCGGTTGGACGCCGTCTCGTCCGGGCCGAAGATGCGGAAGTTGTCGGGGTTGTCGCGCACGACGTCGACCAGGAACTGCCCGAGCACGCGGGTCGCCTCGTGCGTCCCCTCCCCCGGGCCGTCGACCTGGACCGCGTGGTCGCGCCAGTCGCCCATCCGCAGCGGCCGCACCAGCCGGCCGCCGTTCGCGTGCGGGTTGGCGCTCATCCGCCGGTCGCCGACCGGCGCGAGGTCGCGGAGCGCGGCCACCGGCGAACCGTCGTCGTCGAACAGCTCGGCGGGCCGGTAGGACTCCAGCCACTGCTGGAGCTGGGCCCGGTGCTCGTCGTTGTCGCGGGTGCCGGCGAGCGGCACCTGGTGGGAGCGCCAGGTGCCCTCCACCTGCTTGCCGTCGACGGTCCGCGGGCCGGTCCAGCCCTTCGGGGTGACGAGCAGGATCATCGGCCACGGCCGCCACCCCCGGGACCCGCCGTTGCGTGCCGCGTCCTGGATCTCGCGGATCCGGTCGTGCGCGGTGTCCATCGCGGCGGCGAGCTGGCGGTGCACGTCGGCGGGGTCGTCGCCCTCGACGGTCAGCACCTCGTGGCCGTAGCCGCGGAGCAGGCTCAGCAGCTCCTCGCGCGGGATCCGGGCCGGCACGGTCGGGTTGGCGATCTTGTAGCCGTTGAGGTGCAGGATCGGCAGCACCGCCCCGTCCCGCGCCGGGTCGACGAACTTGTTGGAGTGCCACGACGCCGCCAGCGGGCCGGTCTCGAACTCCCCGTCGCCGACGACCGCGGCCACCAACAGGTCCGGGTTGTCGAACGCCGCCCCGTAGGCGTGGGAGAGGACGTAGCCCAGCTCGCCGCCCTCGTGGATCGACCCCGGCGTCTCGGGGGCGACGTGGCTCGGCACGCCGCCGGGGAAGGAGAACTGCCGGAACAGCCGCCGCATCCCGGCCCCGTCGTAGGACACGTCGGGATAGACCTCGGAGTAGGTGCCCTCCAGCCACGCGTTGGCCACCGCCGCCGGGCCGCCGTGCCCGGGACCGGCGAGGAAGATCGCGTCGACGTCGCGCTCGCGGACCAGCCGGTTGAGGTGCGTGTAGACGAGGTTGAGGCCCGGGGTGGTGCCCCAGTGCCCCAGCAGCCGTGGCTTGATGTCCTCGGGCTCGAGGTCCCGCTCGAGCAGCGGGTTGTCGAGCAGGTAGATCTGCCCGACCGACAGGTAGTTGGTGGCCCGGAACCACAGGTCCAGGCGGGCGACCTCGGCATCGTCCAGCGCGTTCATGCCTCCACGGTCCCCCGATCCGCGCCGGGATATCACCCCCTGTCGGCAAGGTCAGGGGTCCTCGGGCTCCTCAGGGTCCTCGGGCGGGGCGGGCAGCGCGATCGAGGCGGTGACCGCGAGCTCGTCCACGTCCACGGTGACCGTGCGGGTGCGGCCGTCGGTGGTCGTGGCGGTGATCCGCCACTCCCCCGAGGGCAGGGTCAGGTCGTGCTCGCCGTCGCTGTCGACGCCGTCGGCGTACGCCGCCGGGACCGCGGCGCCCTGCCCCGTGCCGGGCTCCAGGGTGAGCTCGGCCGGTACCGCGGTGCTGGTGCCCTGGAGGACGGTGGAGACCGTGACCTCGCCGGGAACCTCCTCCAGGTCCAGCGTGACCTCCTCCGGCTCGTCCTCGACCTCGACCTCGACGGTCGCGCTCGGCGGCCAGAACGGTGCCGCCGCACCGAGCCCGGTCGCGGTGGCGCGGACGTCGTAGTCGCCGGGAGCGAGGTAGACCACCAGGTCGTCGTTGCCGACCATGACCTCGTCGTCGGCCAGGGTCACCCCCGAGACCGTCACCGTGGCGGAGGGCGGTCCGGTGTGGCCGGTGAGCGGTTGCGCCGTGACCCGCAGCGTCACCTTCGTCTCGGCGACGCGGACCGCGGCGGCGAGCCGGTTGCCGTTGATGGCGCCACCGGTCGGGGTCGCGATGACGACGTCGCCGCTGCAGGTCTCGGCGGGGTGGTCCGCCGGATCGGCCGGGACGGACACGTCGCCGTGGTGCCCGGCGGGCAGCGTGACCTCGACGTCCCAGCAGCCGTAGGGCACCTGAACGAAGGACGTGGTGCCGGCCGCGACCGTCTGCGGGCCGAGAGCGCTCCCGTCCGGCTCGGCCGGGACCAGCCGAACCTGGGCGCCGTCGAGGCTGGTGCCGGCCGGTTGCGACGTCAGCGTCACCTGGACGTTGCGCAGGATGCGGGCGAGGTTGACCGACAACGAGGGCAGCGCGCCGACGGTGTGGTCGAGCGTGTAGCGCCCGCCGGTCGCGGCGACGTACCCCCGCTTGCTGAAGCGCACCTCGTAGACCCCGTCGGGGACCGTGCGGAAGTCGAAGGCCCCGTTGCCCCCCGTCGTCCGCCGCAGCTCGTCGCCGGTCGTGCCCGTCGCCACGGCATCCGAGCAGTCGCCGCCCTCCGCGGGACAGGCGTGGATCGTGACGGCGACCCCGGCGACGCCCGAGGGCGCGTCGGCCGACACCACGGTGCCGCTCACGGTGTTGACCGCCCGACTGACCGGCATGAGGTAGTCCTGCTCGGCGTCGCCGACCAGGATCGTCACCTGCGCGGTGGACCGGACCGTCCCGTTGCCGGTGACCTCGAGGGTGTAGGTGCCGGGGATGGCGTCCGCGAAGCGGTAGACACCTTCACGCTCCTCATCCTCCTCGGCCGTCGCCGCCGTCGTGGTCCCGCGCAGGAGCCGCACCGTCACGCCGCCGAGCGGCTCGGCGTACTGGTCCTCCACCGTGACCTCGTAGTCGACCGGGACGACGTGCAGCCGCGGGTCGGCGTCGACGACCCCGCCGAGGTCCGACTCCTCGATGACGACCACGGTCCCTGCCCGCGCCCCGGTCGGAGCACCCGCGGGCAGCCTGGCGCTCCACCCCTGCTGCTCGGCGCTCACCAGCCACACGCCGGCGTTGATGCCCTCCGCCTGCGCCGTCCCGGTGAGCTCGAACTCGCCGTTCGGCCCGGACGTCGTGGTGAAGCGCCGAGGGGAGAGGGCGGTGCAGTACGTCGGGGTGCCGGCCTCCTCGGACCAGCCCGTGCACTGGGTGATCGTGACCCTGGCGTTCGCCAGCAGCTGGACCGGTCCGGTCTCGGACGGCGCGGCGAGCACTCCCCCGACCGTGCCCCCGACGGTCGCCAGCCGCTGGAGCCGGGCGTCGCACACCGTCTCCACGCCCGGGGCGACCTCGATCGACTCCTGGTCGGGCTCGTCGGGCACGGAGCAGACCAGCGTCACCGCGTCGAAGTCGTAGCCGGCCGCCTGGACTCGGAGGGTGTAGTCCTCCGCGCCCGGGAGCAAGGAGGGGAAGGTGACGCTGTTGCCGTCGGTCGCCGAGCTGCGGGTCTCGACGACCTGCCCGCCCTTGCGGAGGGTGACGATGACGCCGTCGACGTCGGTCTGGGTGCTGCCGGCAGCGTCGACCGCGTTGACGGTCAGCGACCCGAGCTGGCGGAGGACCGGCCCCGGTGGGGAGCACGGGGCGTCCACGACGCAGGTGAATGCCACGGGTTCGCTGACGTAGCCGTCGGCGCTGGCCGTCATCGTGTAGCTGCCGGGCCGGATCATGCCGGCCGGGTAGCGGCTGTCGTTCCACAGCAGGTTGCCGTCGTCGTCGGCGGTGACCTTGATCGTGGTCGTGGTGGTCGTCGTCGAGGTGACGGCGACCTCGACGTCCCGGTACGGCGGCGGCGTCCCCTCCGCGCTGAGGGTCGAGGTGAGCTCCACCGCCGTCGGCGCCAGCGTGAGCGTCGCGACCGATCGCATCCGCTGGTCGTCGAGGACGAGGTCGTCGTAGCCCGGTGCGGTGACGTGGATCCGCCGTGCCCACGGTGACGCGAAGTCCGCGGGGGGTCGCCGAGCCGGGTGCGAACGACGCGTCGCAGGCGCCCTCGCCGAAGACCGGGCTGCCCGGTGCGTGGAACACCACGCACCCGTCGGTGCCGTCGCCCGCCTCGGTGGTCGCCGCGACGGTGACCTGCTCTGGCGACGTGCCGGCGAAGCCGCCGGGGGCGGTGACCTCGACCCGGGCCTCCCCGACCGCCTGGTTGCCGTCGGTGACGACCCTGGCGGTGAACTGGTCCGGGGTGGTCCCGAGGGTGACGTAGGCGACGACGACCTGGTTGTCGGCCACGACGATGTCGGTGGTGTCGTCGCGCAGACCGCTCGCCCGGGCGTGGATCCGGTAGCTGCCGGCCGTCAGCCCGACGAAGTGGACCTCGTCCCCGCGCACCTCGCCGGTGACCGGGTCACCGACCGAGCCGCCCTGCAGAGGTGCGATCGTGACGTCGGCGCCGTCGTAGGGCTGCGGCCTCCCCGTCGCGTCGAGCGCCTGGGGCAGGACGTGCACCTGCCCGAGCCGCACGAACTCGAGGTTCTGCACGGCCGTGGCGCCGGGCGCGATGTTGACCGGGATCCCCAGGATCGGTGCGAACGCCCGGTCCGTGGTGCGGGCCGTGACCGTGTAGGACCCTGCCTCCGGCACCTCGAGCTCGAAGGGGTCGAGGTCCTCGACCCACTCGCACACCGTCCCCGGGACGAGGACGCCGCGCGGCTCGCCCGGCCCGAGGCAGGCGTCGGCCGCGATCGCCTCCGCGCACCCCGCGGTCGGTTGGGGGTCGCCGACGGGGTAGCCCAGATGCAGGTTCGGTTGCCGGCCTCCGGGGAGCCGCTGGCCACGCGCAAGGTGCCGGCGATCACCGGCAGCTTGGTCAGCTCGGCCGGTGGTGCCACGACGGTGGCGCCGAGCGGCACCTGGACCCGGACGGAGGCGCTCTCGTAGCCGGGCGCGGACACCTGCACCGTGTAGAGGCCCGGCTCGAGACCCGGCTCGCCGGTCGCCGGGAGGATGTACTCCTCGTCCCCGGAGAACGGGACGGTGACGACGTCGCCGGCCTGGGTCTCGGTCGACGCCAGGCAGGGGTCGGCCTCGGTGCACTCCAGCGGGTCACCGCTGTACATGTCGACCGCGGTGCCCCGGATCGTCGACGTCGCGGGCAGCACGCCGTCGTCGAGCCGCTCGATCCGCGGGTGGACCTCGGAGAGCCGTCCGGCGCGCACCCGGACGGTCAGCACGTCGGTCTCGAACTCGAAGTACTCCGTGGTGAGCTGGTACACCCCGGGGGAACCCCGTCGAAGGTGAACGCGCCGGCGCGCCGGCCGCTCGCGCCGCTCCCGCCGGTCGAGGTGGTCTTGTAGGTGTTGGTGCCGTCGCTCAGCACCAGTCCCGCGCCGGCCACCCGGTCGCGCGTCCCCCGTCTCCCGCACCACCCCGGCGACCACGCCGGTGCTGGTGGAGAGCTCGGCGTCGAGCCGGGCGCGCGATTGGCGCGGCTTCAGGACCAGCCTGCTGGTCTGGGACTGGTAGCCGTCGGCGGTGAACGTGACGGTGTAGGTGCCCGGGGACGGGAGGTCGGGCAGGTGGTAGGCACCGGCGAGGCCGCGGGTGGTGATCGTCGTGACCGTGCGTTGCTCGCCCTCCTCGTCGGTCGCGGTGACCGTGACCCCGCCGATCCCGCCGAAGTCGCCGCGGGGCAGCGAGCCCTCGACCTTGCCCGAGAGCGTCGCCACCCCGGGGTGCAGCCGGACGTCGGCGACCGCCCGGCCGCCGGCGTCGAGCTCCACGAGGCGGGACTCGGTGCCCAGGCCGAAGCTGCTCACCTGCACCAGGTAGTTGCCCGGCGTGTGCAGCCCGGCGACCGACCAGCTGCCGACGGCGCCCCGGGAGGAGCTGCTGGTGGTCAGGGTGCTCGTGCCGTCGCTGATCGTGACCGTGGCGGCGCCGACCGGCCGGCCGTTCGCGCGCCGCACCATCCCGGACAGGCTGCCGTCCCCCGGCTCGAGCTCCACCTCGAGCGGCTCGCCGGAGTCGGCGCTGGCCGAGTCGACGACGTAGCTCTGCCGGGCGTAGCCCGGCTTGCTGAAGGTCACCAGGTAGTAGCCGGGCGCGGTCACGTCGGGGATCGACCACGTGCCGTCGGCGGTGGTGGTGACGGTCCGGGTGCGCGGCACCTCGTCGGGGACCCGCACGAGCAGCGCGGACTGCGGGGGTCTTCCCGTGGCTCGCGAGCACGACCTCGTCGACGTTCTCGGCGTCGGGGACCTCCTCGTCGACCAGCGAGGTCGGCTCGAGCGTCACCGTCACCCCGCCGGGGTCGTCGGCGGCCACCGTCCCGTTGAGCTGCAGCCCCTTGGGCGTCGCGGGCGAGCCGGCCTGCGTCACGGTCACCTTGCTCTGGTCGCCGCCCGCTCCCTCCCCGTCGTCGGGGCCACCGGCGCCGTCGGAGCCGTCGTCGCCGGAGCCGTCGTCGCCGTCGCGGTCGCCGGTCACCGTCGCGGTGACCGGGTCGTCGCCGCCGCCGATCCGGTCGGCCAGCGCGGGGAGGAACACGACCGCGGCGGTGATCCACACCGCCACGACGGCGAGGACCGCGACCGCGCGGAGCCCGGCGCCGCCGACGGCGGCCCGCTGCTGGGCGACGCCGCGGCGCCGTCCCACGACCTCGGGCGTGGTGGCGGTCAGCGTCCACGAGTGCTGCCGGCCCGCTCCCAGGAGGCGGGGCCGGGTCACGACGAGGCGGCCCTTGACCCGGGCCTCGCCGCCGGCCGGCACCACGACCTCGCGTCGGCGTACCCGCACCTCGAGCCCGTTGGTCGCCTCGCCCTCCAGCCGGACGGCGACCTCGGCGGGTCCCTCGTTGCGCAGGACCGCGTGCAGCCGCCGCCTGCGGAAGAGCGTGGTCCGCTCGGGCGCGACGTCGAGGCGGAGCTCGGCGCGGGGGTTGACGACCAGCGTCGTCTCCCCGACACCGGTCGGACCGGTGGCGGCCTGGGCGGTGCCGGGCAGGACCGCCTGCACGGTCACCGCGACGGGGTAGCGGGCGGGAAGGGTCCCGGCGGTGGGGGCCAGCGGCAACCCGACGGTCGCCGACGCCCCCGGGGCGAGCACACCGGTGCGGACCGGGCCGGGCAGCCACGCCTGGTCGACCCCCACCGCGAGCAGCACGAGCTCGCGGGCGTCGTCGGCGCGGTTGGTCACCGTCACCGGCACCGACGTGGTCGAGCCCGCCGCCACCCGGACGGTCCCGGGGAGGGCGACCCCGGGCGCGGGGTCGGGCGGGAGCGGGGGTCGCGTCGTCACGGCGACACCCGTACGTCGCGCCCGGCCTGCTCGCTCGCACTGACCGTGACGTTGGCCGAGCCGATCGGGGCGCTGCCCTGGGTCCTCCGGACCTGCACGACGTAGACCTCCGGTGCGTCGACGTCGTCAAAGGTGTAGGAGCCGCGGTCGTCGGTGCGGGTCGTCCGGTAGACGACCGACGGGTAGTCGGACGCCCGGAACAGCTCGACGAGGTAGTCCTCCGCCACGCCGGCACCGGACCCGCGCACGGAGACCGTGCCGCTCAGCGACGCGGCCTTGGCGAGGGTCGGGCTGTAGGGGACGTCGTCGCCCGCGGCGAGCTCGAGGATGGTCGACGTGGGCCGGACCCCGGCCCGGCCCACGCTGACGGTGTAGGTGCCCGGCGGCAGTCCGGCGACGACGTACTCGCCGCGGCGGCCGGCGGGGTCGGAGGCGGTCGTCACCGCGTACGTGCTGCCACCGGAGCTGAGCTCCACGGTGACCTCACCGACCGGCCGCACCACCCCGTCCCGGCCGGGCTGCTTCACCGTGCCCCGGAGCACGGCGGTGGCCGACTCCAGCACGGTCTGGATGCCGCCGGACGTCACCGCCGAGGAGGAGGTGGTGACGCTGCCGGTGGAGTCGAGGGACACCGAGACGGTCTGGCTCGCCAGGTCGGCCCGCGACAGCGTCACCGTGTAGGTACCGGGCAGGTTGAGGCCCGACACCCGCCACGACCCCACCTCGCCGCCGCTCTGGGTGGCGGTCTGCACGGTCTGCACGCCGTCGGTCACGGTCACGGTGACGCCTCCGGCCGGCCGGCCACCGGCGAGCAGCGCCGTCCCGTGCAGCGACCCGGAGGACGCGCCCAGGGACAACGACACACCGGTCAGCTCCTGGCCGTCGGCGAGGGTGACGCTGAGCGTCTGGGACGCCAGGCCCTCCTTGCTGGCGACGAGCGTGTACGTCGCGGGCGTGGGGCAGCCTGCGCAGGGTGAAGCTGCCGTCCTCGCTGACCGACATCGTCGTCGCCGACGACTCCCCGGCCGTGGCCGTGATCGTGACGCCGCCGACTGGTGCGCCGCCGGAGCTGACCTCGCCGGTGATGATGCCGTTGCCACGGACCAGGTTGATCTCGATGCCGTCGCGCTCCTCGCCGGCCCCCGACATCGACCCGCTGGGTCGCGGTCGTGTAGCCCTCCTTGGTCACGACCACCTCGTACACGCTCGGCGACGGCACGTTGCCGAAGGAGAAGCTGCCGTCGGCGGCGACCGGCATGGTCTGCAGGGTGGCCCCGTCCTCCGGGGCGGTGGGCGTCGCACCTCCCACGGTCGTCACCGTTGTCGCGGCCGGGGTGCGCAGGGCGACGACGGCGTCGCTGATGTCCTCGCCCTCGACGACACCGCTGACGGTCGCCGGCGTGCCGCCGAGGGCGACGTCGACGCCGGTCATCCGGTGGCTCGCCTCCAGGGCGACCGGCTCGGCGTTGTCGGGGACGAGCGCCTGCGGGTACCACAGGGGCTCGAAGCCGGCGCCCCGGAACGACAGGAGGTACTCCCCCGCGGGCAGGCCGTCGACCCGGTACCGCCCCCGGTCGGTGGTGGCCTTCGTCGCCAGCGGGGGAGGACACGTCACCGACGGCGAAGACGCTCACCGTCACACCGTCGAGGGGACGGCCGGTCGTCAGCAGGCGGACGGTCCCGGTGACCGCGGAGTTGCCCGCGCTGGCCGCGGAGCCGTCGTCCGCCGCGATCTCGAGGGCGAGGTTGCGGTCGGCCACCGACTGGCCGACGATCCGCGACAGCGCGATCGTGATCACCAGTGCGAAGACCGTCAGCGCGGCGAGGAGACCGACGAGCCCGATCGGGCCGCGGGAGACGACGGCCGACTGCACCATCGCCGCGGTCGCGGCCGGCTGGCTCTCGGGATCCGGCGGTGGCGGCGCGTCCCGACCGGAAGCCTGTTCCGGGGAGCGGTCCGTCCACCAGGTGCAGGCTCAGGCTCCGCAGCGCCGGCTGGCCCACGAACGGCCGCCGCCCGCGCACGCGCATGTCGACGACCGCACTCTCCCCGGGGGCGAGCTCGACCGTGGGCGGGTCGAACCGGTAGCGCAGCTTGCGCTCGGCGTCGTCGCCGGCGAGCCAACCGCGGGCCGGCGTGTTGCCGTTGTTGTCGATCAGCAGGCTGAAGCGACCGGTCCGGCCGACCGACTGGGTGGGCGGGTCGACGCGGACCTGCGTGCTCGGCGCCTCGGGCACGACGAGCACCAACTCCTCGACCGTGCTGCGCTCGGGAGGCGTGAGCTCCCGCACCTGCACCGCCATCCGCCGCTCGCCGGCGGCGAGGCCCTCGGGGAGGGTGATCGTCGCGGTGAGCGTCCGCGACTCGTCGGGGAACAACGAGATCCGCTCGTCGTCGAGCTCCACCCAGGTCGGGTCGGCACCGAGCAGCCGCACCTGGTAGCCGCCGATCACGCTCCCGACGTTGGTGATGGTGATCGCCACCGGCTGCGGCGCCCGGGGCGAGGCCTCGAGCCGCTCGGGGCTGACGGTGACCCGCACGTCAGTCCCCCTTCCTGAGCGCGAGGTCGCGCGAGGTGGGGGTGCCGGGGCCGACGCGCACCAGTGCCGTCCGCTGCCGGTGGCCGGGCAGCGTGGCGGTGACGCTGTACCAGCCGGGACTGAGGCCGGGGATCAGATAGCCGCCGCCCGGGAGCGCCCCGCCGCGGCCGCTCGAGGTGGTCCGGAACGTCTCGATGCCGTTGCTCGCCACGACCGTCGCGCCGACCAGCAACCTCCCGTCACCCCGGGTGATCCTGCCGGTGAGACCGCCGAGCCGGGTGGTCAGCACCGGGTCCAGGGGTCTCGGACGGGTCCTCGGCCGTGAGGCTGAACGGACGGGTCTCCGGTGCGAAGCCGGGGGCCGTGAAGGTCAGCGTGTAGTCGCCGGGCACCGGGAGGTCGTTCAGCGCGTAGCTGCCGACGCTGCCGGTGGTGAGGGTCGTCGAGGTCGGCGCGGTGCCCTCGGTGGTGACGGCGCCGCCGACCACGACCTCCACGTTGCCGAGCGGCTTGCCGCCGGGGCCGCGGACGACACCGGTCACGCTGCCGGAGCCGGCCTCGAGCCGCTGGTCGAAGCCGGTGCGGCTCTCGCCCGGACCGAGGTCGATGATCTCGACGTGCTCGCCGTAGCCCTCGGCGGAGAACGTGACGACGTAGGTGCCCGGGGTCGGGAGGTCCTGCAACGAGAAGGCGCCGACCGTGCCCGCGGTCGGGGTGACGACGGAGACCGGCTGGCCGCCGACGTCGGTCGTCACGGTGACCCCTCCGAGCGGGCCGTCCTCGCCGCGGACGGTGCCGCTGACCTCGCCGCCGCCGGCGCTGAGCACCACTGCCGGCTGGATGCGGTCCTCGCCGCCCGCGAGCCGCTGCACCACGGACGCGGCCCGGTAGCCGTCGGCGACGAAGCTGATCTCGTACGTGCCGGGGGCACGGAGGCCGGTGAGCTCGTAGCCGCCGTCGGCGTCGGTCACCGTCCGCGCGGCCGGCGTCGTCCCCTCCGACCCGTCGAGCAGGCGTGCGGTCACCTGGGTGGGGACCGGCTGGGTGTCGCCCTGCTCGACGACGCCGGAGATGCTCCCCTGCTGCCCGTCGATGGTGACGTCCACGGGCCCGACCGACGTCTGCGCCTCGGCCGTCACGGGTTCCGCGCCGCCGGCGCGCCGCGCGTCCGGGTACCAGACCTCGTCGTAGCCCTTGGCCGAGAACTTCAGGCGGTAGTCGGTCGGGAACAGGCCCGCCAGCGTGTAGGAGCCGTCGCTCTGGGTGGCACCGGAGCTGACGGGGACCAGCCGGCCGCCGCGTCCCTCGCGGTAGGCGATGACGAGGATCCGCCCGACCGGCGAGTCGTCGCTCGCGGCGTGGACGGTCCCCGCGATCTGACCCCCGACCCCGGGCGGGAGGAGGCCGGTCTTGGGCAGCGCCGACGCCGGCCCGGTGCCGCCGTCGGCGCCGTCCGCGCCGTCCCCGGCGTCGTCCGCGCCGTCGGTGCTGGCGCTCGCTAGGTTGAAGTACGACGGCGGTGCGGTCTTGGTGAGCGGGTCGCCGGCGAAGACGTTGACCAGGCCGAAGAGGAACACCGCCGCCCAGAGCGCGACGATCGCGGCGAGGACGAGGAACGTCAGCAGCCCCCCGGCTCACCAGCGGACGCTGGCGCAGCTGGAGGGAGGTCGACTCGACGAGCACCGGATCCGCCTCGACCCCGGGGACCGTCCCCTCGGGCACGGCGCCGTGGGCCTCCCGGGCGACCAGGTCGACACCGACGGTCCGGTCCACCTCGGAGCCGGTGAACATCCGCGGCCCCCCGCACCTTCGCCATCACCGACCGGGTCGTGCCGGGCGCGACCCGCACCAGCGTCGACGACAAGGTCACGGTCGTGCCGGCATCGTTGGCGACGCCGGCGAGCGAGACGTCGAGCGGGACGTTCCCCTCGTTGACGACCGCCAGCACGAACCGGCCGGTACGGCGCGCACGGGCCATCCGCGGCTCACGGACGACCCGCATGCCGGGGCGCGCCGACACGTCGAGGTCGACGTCGGCGTGGTGGACGGCGCCGGTGGTGTGGGAGCGCACCTCGACCGTGAGCGGGTGCCGTCCGGCAGGCTGGTCGCCGGGGACCGCGAACGCGAGCGCGAACTCGCCCTCGCTGTCGGGGAACAGCGGGAGCATCGCGGGCTCGGAGCGGACCTCCGACTGTCCGACCCCCGATCAGCCGGGCGGTCAGCCCGTCGATGATCGTCGTCGTGTTGACGACCCTCACCAGGACCCGTGACTCCGCGCCCGGGGCAGCAGCGATCTCGCGCTGCGGGGTGGAAACCTGCATGGGGTCACCTGGGGAGGACGACGCACGCTCGTGCACGGCCCGTCGGCGCACGGCTTGTTGGCTCTCGGATCGTAGGGACGGCCACGTGGCCGCGCAGCAAAATTGATGAAAAACCGACTCCCGCCGCGACCGGCGACCCATTTCCCCGAACCACCTCCGAGCCTCGTCGGCCGGGGCTAGATTGCCCGCGGAGCCGGGCGAGGATCCGGCCGACCGGCCGAGCAAGAGGCGACCCGATCGTGTTCATCAGCCACACCGACACGGCACTCGAGCGGTTGGTGCGTGTCCGGCTCGGGCTGAGCGAGGACATCGGCGACGTCTCCCTTCGCGGCGCCCGACAAGGAGTGGGCGGCCCGCCAGACCCGGATCACGGTCAACCTGTTCCTCTACGACGTCCAGCGCAGCACCGACCCCCTCCCGGTCGCCGGTCGTCCCGGTCGCCGACGACGCCACCCGCCGGATGCGGCGGCCGCAGCCGATGGTGCAGCTGAGCTACCTGGTCAGCACCTGGGCGGGCGGACCACGGGACGAGCACCAGCTGCTCGGCGACCTGGTGAGCGTGGTCGCGGGGGATCGACGTGCTTCCCCCCGAGCTGACGCCCTCCGAGCTCTCCTCCAGCGTGCGGCTCGCCCTCGGCGACGACCGCCACCCGACGCGCGAGCTCTGGCAGGCGCTCGGCGGCACCCTCCGGCCGGCGGTCCAGCTGCGGGCGACCGTGGCTGCCGACACCTTCGACTGGGAGACGCAGGCGCCGGCGGTCGAGCGGATCGCGCCCCTCGCGAGGCGGAAGGACCGCGATGGCTGACCGACGGTCCGGGGCCCGGCTGTCCGCACTCGCCGGGGCGGTCGCCGCCGTGGCGCCGCTGCTCGCGGGCTGCGGCCTGTTCGGCGGCGACGACGACGGCGGGACCTCGGTCTTCGACGCCGAGCCCGGGATGTGCTTCCTCGCCCCGGAGGAGGTCCAGGCGCAGGTCGACGAGATGGAGTCGGTGCCCTGCTCCGAGCCGCACGACCAGGAGGCGTACGCGGTGGTGCCGTTCACCGGCGGGGACGACGCCTTCCCCGGCGACGACGCGCTCTCGGCGTTCGCCGACGGCCACTGCGCGCAGGAGTTCCGCGACTACGTCGGTGTCGACTACCTCGACTCCGCGCTGTACTTCACCTACCTCCTGCCGTCGCCGCGCAGCTGGGAGCAGGACGACCGCGACGTGCTGTGCCTCGTGACCGCCGCGGGCGAGCCGATCGAGGGATCCGTGAAGGGCACTGCCCGATGACCGGGAAGTCGGTGGAGTGATGGGGCAGGTCGTGGTGCACGGCGCCCAGCTGAGCTGCAGCTTCGGGCTCGCACCGAGCAGCCTCACCGTGCTGCCCGTCAAGCGCTGCACCCTCGGCGGGATGCCGATCGGCACGATCACCGACACCGTGCCGATGGTCAACATCAAGCCATTCGGCATGTGCACGTCGCTCGCCAACCCCTCGGTGGCCAGCGCGACCGCCGCCGCGCTGGGGGTGCTGACACCGATGCCCTGCGTCCCGGCGACGTCGGTTCCTGGACGCCGGCAGCCCCGACCACCACCGTGAGCGGGCTCCCCGTCCTGGCGACCGGGTGCACCACGACCTGCGCCTGGGGCGGCGTGGTCCAGGTGGTGGCGCCCGGCCAGTTCAACGCCACCGCGACCTGATCTCCGGGCCGGTCGCGGGCTGTGCGCCGGAAGCGCTCCGGTCAGGCCGGGAAAATCCAGCAAATTTGTGGTTTCGCTCACCCCCCGTCCCGTGGCAGTGCACGATGCAGGGCAGCGAGCCATCCCCCGAGCCCCCTCTCACCGAGAGCGAGTTGCCATGCCTACTTACACCGCGCCGGGCGTCTACGTCGAAGAAGTCGTCTCTTCGCAGAAGGTGCTCTCGGCAGCACCCACCGCCGTCGCCGCGTTCGTGGGGTTCACCGAGCGAGCCCCTGCCGACGACCCCGACGACCCGCAGGGCCTCGCGCCCCGCCTGGTCACCAGCTGGAGCCAGTTCGAGTCGCTCTACGGCGGCTTCGCCCCCGGCTGCGTCCTGCCCCTCTCCGTCTACGGATACTTCGCCAACGGCGGGAGCGTGGCCTACATCTGCCGGGTCCCCAACACCGAGCCTGCCGGCCAGCCGGCGCGCGTCGAGCTTCCTGCCAGCGACCGCGCCCTCGGCCTCCCGGTCGCCGTCGAGAGCCTGGAGCCCGACGCCGACATCTCCGTGGAGATCAGCACCGACGACACCGGGGACGATGAGTCCGCTCCGACCACCTTCACCATGACCGTCCTCGAGGGCGGCGAGCCGGTCGAGTCCTTCCCCGGCCTCGACCTCTCCGGCGGGAAGGGCGGCGTCGCCGCCGCCGTCAACGGGACCTCGACCCGGGTGAAGGTCGACCTGCTCGTCCAGGACGACGTCGACCTGTCCGGGCAGCTCGAGCTGATCCGCCCCGGCGTGTACGAGCTCGCGAAGGCCGCGCCGGTGCCGGTTCCCGTGACGGGCCGCAAGTTCGCAGGCTCCGAGTCCGCCCGAGCCGGCATCAACGGCCTCGCGGTCGCCGACGACGTCACGATGGTGATCGTCCCGGACCTGGTCACGGCCGCCACCCGTGAGGACGGCGTGATCGACCTCGGGATGTGGAAGTCGGTCCAGACCGCGCTGATCTCCCACTGCGAGCAGCACGGCAACCGGATGGCCGTCCTCGACGCGCCTCCGGGCATGTCCCCCCAGCAGGTCAAGGAGTGGCGCAGCGAGGTCGCGATGTACGACTCCGCCTACGCCGCGCTCTACTACCCGTGGATCAAGGTCGACAACCCGATCGGCGTCAACGGCGACCGCGAGGTGCTGATCCCGCCGTCCGGCCACGTCGCCGGCGTCTGGGCGCGCACCGACGAGACCCGCGGGGTCTGGAAGGCCCCCGCCAACGACACCATGCGCGGCGTGCTCGACATCGAGCGCAACGTGACCCAGAACGAGCAGTCGTTGCTCAACCCGATCGGCATCAACTGCATCCGGCCGTTCGGCACCCGCGGCATCCGGATCTGGGGCGCCCGCACGCTGGCGTCCGACACCGACTGGCAGTACATCAACGTCCGCCGGCTGTTCAACATGGTCGAGGCGTCGATCCTCGAGGGCACCCAGTGGGCCGTGTTCGAGCCCAACGACATCACGCTCTGGGAGGGCGTCAAGCGCACCCTGGACGGCTTCCTGCGCGGTCTCTGGTCCGCCGGCGCACTGTTCGGAGCGAGTGCCGACGAGGCGTACTACGTCAAGTGCGACGCCGAGACCAACCCGCCGGAGTCGGTCGACGCCGGCCTGCTGGTCGTCGAGGTGGGCATCGCGCCGGTCAAGCCCGCCGAGTTCGTGGTGTTCCGCATCAGCCAGAAGAAGCAGTCCGCGGCCTGACGCCCGGCGACCAGCAACCAGCCCACGAGAGAACTAGTACGGAGCGGACATGCCGAACTCTTTGATCAACACCGACCCGATGGTCTCCCAAAACTTCTTCCTCGAGGTCGACGGCGGCGCCATCACGATCCTCAGCAGTGTCTCCGGCCTCGACCTCGAGGTCGACGTCGTCTCGACCGAGCAGGTCGGGCCCGGCGGCAAGGTCCAGGTCGTCAAGACCGTGGGGACGGCCACGAAGGCGCCCGACCTGCAGCTCGTCCGGATGGCGCCGCCGGACATGTCGCAGGACCAGGTCTGGAGCTGGTTCAACACGATCCGCGACAAGGGCATCAAGCTCGGTGACCGGAGCGACCAGCGCAAGAACGGCTCCATCGTGCTCTACGACTCGACCAACACCGAGATCTCGCGGTTCAACTTCACCAACGGTTGGCCGAGCAAGATCGCCACCGACCAGCTGTCCGTCGAGTCCAACGACGTCGTCAAGGGAGACGATCACGCTCGTCGTCGAGACGCTCGCCCGGGTCAAGTGAGCGGTTTGCGCACCGCTTACGAGTTCACGCTCCCGCGGGGGTACGTGGACGACGACGGGCGCGTGCACCGGACCGGCACGATGCGGTTGGCGACGGCTCGCGACGAGCTCGAGCCGCTCCGCGACCCCCGCATCTCCGGTCCGGACGACCCCCGGCTGACCGTGCTCGTGCTGAGTCGGGTGATCACCGGTCTGGGCGACCTCCCGATGGTGACGATGCACGAGGTCGAGGGGGCTCTTCGCCGTCGACCTCGCCTACCTGCAGGACTTCTACGGCGTCATCAACTTCGGCAACCAGGAGGAGTTCGACGCACTCGTGCAGGCGCAGGCCACGACCCGGCTCGTCGGTGACCAGCCACAGCCGGCCGAGCCGACCGCCGAGCACACCCCTGCCGAGGAGGAGCCGCCGGCGCCGGAGGGGCCGCCCCCCCCGCCGGCGGCCGGCGCCCGTCCCGGCCTGCGCCACGCCGTCGAGGAGCTTCCCCGAAAGAGCGGCTGACCGATGCTCCGCTACCCGACCGACGCCCTGTGGCAGGAGATCGCCTACCTCGCCTACCACCTGCACTGGCGGATGGACGACATCCTCGACCTCGAGCACATGGACCGGGTGCGGATGGTGCGTGCCGTGGCGGCGTTGAACGAGCGGGCGTGGGAGGCGGTGCGCGAGAGTGTCCAGTAGCAGCCTGGAGCTGCTCGGGGGTGACCTCCCGTCGGCCAATCGGTTCCTCTTCGAGCTCGACGGGGCCGAGATCGGCGTGTTCCGCGAGGTCTACGGCCTCGAGGTGACCGTCGCCGTCCACGAGTTCGCGGAGGGCGGTCAGAACTCCTTCTCCCACCGGGTGCCGGGTCGGATGACGTGGCCCCCACGTCGTGTTCCGGCGGGGCCTCACCGACAGCAACGCGCTGTTCGAGTGGCTCAACCGCAGCTCCGGCGAGGGCTTCGCGGCGGCCGACAACAAGCTGACCCGCTCGACCGGGGCGGTCACGGCCCTCGACACGACCGGCGCCCGGCTCCGGTCGTGGGAGCTCATCGACGTCTTCCCGGTGCGGTGGCGGGGGCCCGACTTCTCGGTCGCCCGTCCGGATCCGCTCGAGGAGGAGCTCGAGATCACCCACCACGGGTTCCGGGCCCGGGAGGCGCGGTGAGCGACGACCCGACCCGGCTCGGCCGCGAGGCGGCGAACCGGCTGCGCCTGCCCGGCCCCCCCGCCCGGCAGGCCCCTCCCCCGGCCGGTCGGCAGCCTGGCGCGCTCCGTCGAGCGGTTCGCCGGCTCGATCGGGCGGCCCGTCGACATCCGCCGCGCGCTCCGCGGGCCCGGGGAGACCGGCGGGGGCGACGTGGCCCCGCCACGCTGGTGGGTCCCGCCGACCCGGAGCCCGTCGACCGGACGGGAGGACGCGGGTCGTCCCGAGGGGGCACCGTCCCGCTCCGCCTGGCTCGCCGGGACGAGGAGCGTCGACGTCGACGACCTCCCCGGCGCGCGGTCTGCCGCGGGCGGCGCGTGCGGTCGAGGACGAGCAGAGCTACACACCCGGCGGCATGCTCTCCACCCTGACCTCGGTGGAGGCCAGGGTCCGCCGGCACGCCGAGGTCAGCGCCTCCGGTTCGCTCGTCACCGAGCGCGACCGGCAACGGCTGGTGGCGGCCCGGCCCCGACCGGCCGAGCCGGGGAGACCGGCGCCGGTCTCGTCGTCGTCCTCGTCGTCCCCGTCACCCTCGCTGTCCCCGTCGACCAGCTCGAGCCCGTCGCGGCCGGCGTCGCAGGGCAGTCCGAGGCCGCCCGTCACCCCTGCCACCGCGCCGTCGGTCCCCGCGCGGACGCCGGCCCCCGAGCAGCCCTCGTCCCCGGCACCTCCGGCCGGCCCCGCCGTCGGACCGGCGTCGAGCGCGAGCAGGGGGCCGACGGCGAGCACCGGCCGTGCGCCCGGCGCCCCCGGCGCCCCCGGCGCCCCCGGCGCCCCCGTCGCCCCGGTCACCTCCGGCAGCGCGGCTCCCACCGTCCGACGGTCCGTCGTGGGCGCTCGGTCGACCGGCGGGGCCGCCTCCTCCGCCGCACCGGCGACGCCCGCAGGGACGTCACCCGCCTCGCCGCTCGCCGTCGCGTCGGCGGCGACCGCACCGCCCGCACCGTGGCGGCTCCCGACCCCACCCACCCGGTTCGCCCGCGCGCTCCGCCGCAGCCCCTCCGTCCTGCCGGGGACGAGCGGCTCGGTCCCGCGCCGCGCGCTGGGGGAGCGCGACGGCGGTCCACGCGGCGACGGTCGGCCTCCTCGACCGGGCCCCGGCCCTCCCGGGGAACCGCCCCCCTGCTGCCCGACCCCCCGCAGCAGCCGGCCGGGAGCAAGCACGGTGTCGGTCGCCGCCGTGACCGAGGTGGCCTCAGCGGTCCCGGCGGCTGCAGCGACGCCGTCGCCGAGCGCCCCCCGCGGCCCCGGGCGCCACCACGGTCCCGAGCGTCGGGCCCACCGCCGCGGCGGAGGGCTCCGTCGTCCCGTCCGGCACCGCCGACACCCCACCCCGCACGGGACCCGTCGGTGCGGGTGCCCTCGCTGGGGGTGGTGCCCTCGCAGCGGCGGACGAGCCCGGGTCGCGCACCGCCCGTTCCCCCGCCGGCCCCGGGGCGACGACGACCGCCCCTCCGCAGAGGCAGACCGTGCGCCGGCGCGCCCGCGCCGAGCCACGCTCGAGCGGCGCCGCCGCTCGTACCACCACGACGCCGATCGCGATGCCCGACCAGATGGTGGTCCGGCGTCACTCCCGCCACGGCCGACGGCAGGCGTCCCTGGCGACCGGGTTCGGCCCCGCCGCACCCATCCGTCCGGCGACGCTCAGCCCGATGACCGGGGCAGCAGCCACCCGGGTCCCCTCGCCGTCGTCGCTCGCGGCGTCCGCAGCGGACCCCGCGGTCCCCGGTGACCCGGCCTCCTCGACCGCCTCGGCTGGAGCTCCGGTCCCCGGCACTCCGCAGCCGGGCAGGGCCCCTGGTCCGCTCGCCGAGGTCCGCCGGCGCGCCGCGGAGGGAACCGCGCCGTGGGCTGCTGCTCTCCCGCCGTCCGCCCCGACGGCGCCGGGACGCCCCGCCTCCGGGTCCGCGCGCACCGACGGCGACCCGGAGCCGTCCGCGACGGCGGGCCCCCAGGCCTCCGCCGTCGGCGTCGGTGGGCCCCCGCCGGCCACGGTCCGCCGGCGCCGCCGCGGCCGCCGGCGGCGGCCGGCGGGCCGACCGCGCGCTCCTCGCCGGCAAGCGGCTCCGGCGCCCGGTCCGGTCGCAGGCACGCTGCCGGCCGCGGGCCAGCCGACGGCCGCCGGCTTCGGGGGCGTCTGGGCGCCGCTGACCCCAGGGGGTTCGACGATTGCGCCGGGCTCGCCCGTTGCTCCGGCCGGACCGGTCGGCCCAGGCCTCTCGGTCGCTCCGGGCCTCGTCGCCGCCGACCCAGCCGGCTCACCGGCCGCCTCGGTGCTTCGTCAACTGCCGGTCGCCCCGCCCCGCTCCGGCCCGATCGGCGTCTCCCCGAGCCAGCCCGTCCCGGCAGGCCTCGGTCGTCCGGCCGCGCCGGCCGCCGCGCGGGAGGTCGACCGGCTCCGCAGCGGAGCCGGCCCCCTCGTCGACCGCACCGCCCACCTGTTCGCCGGCGGCCCTGGGACACCCCCGGGCCGCGCCTCCGATCCCGCCGCGGGAGGTCCCCCGATGTTCCACGAGACCCCGACCGGTGGCCTGGTCCCCGCCACCGGCGGAGTGCCCGAGCGCCGCTCCCCCCTGCCCGGCCAACCACCCACACCGCCGGCCGACCCGTGGGGGGCGGGAGGTGCCGGACCCCTGGACGACGGCGGGGCTGGACGAGGACCCCGCTGCACCGCCCGTCGAGCGGGAGTCCCACGGCGCCGTGCTCGACCGGCTGGTCGACGCCGTCGTCGAGCGGATCGAGCAGCGGGTGGTCGACGAGCTCGAGCGCCGCGGACGGCACGACTGGCGGGTGGTCTAGTGCCCGAGCTGGAGAAGGCCTACCTGGAGCTGGAGGGCGGCGAGCGGGTGCCGTGCCTCTACAACCCCGAGTCGCTCAGCGTCGGTCGGCGCAACAGCTGGGTCGCCAACCCGATGCCTGGCAAGGGCGTCTCCCGCCTGCAGTACGCCGGCGCGGCCGGCGGCTGGATGCGGATGCACCTCTGGTTCGACACCACGGCCGACGGCTCGCCCGTCACCAGGCACACCGGCAAGATCATGAAGCTGATGGACGTCGACCCCGACCTCCCGGGTGCCGACCCCGACCGCAACAACGCCCGTCCGCCGACCGTCGTGTTCCACTGGGGCGACCTGCACTCGTTCCGTGCGGTCGTCTCCGACCTGCGGCTGAGCTTCACCTACTTCTCCTCCGGCGGTGTCCCGTTGCGCGCGGAGATCGACCTCGAGCTGAGGCAGTACGAGAGCTCGACCGCGCTCGGTCCGCAGAACCCGACGTCGGGCACCCCCGCCCGAGCCGCGTGCACCGGGTCCAGCCCGGCGAGACGCTCGACCGGATCAGCGCGCGCTACTACGGCGACGCGACGCAGTGGCGCCGCCTGGCCGCCGCCAACGGGGTCGAGGACCCGCTCGCCCTGCGTCCCGGTTCGCTGCTGGACATCCCGCGGGAGGCGCTGTGAAGCGCGAGGACTTCCTGGTCTCGCTCGACATCGCCGTCAACGGCCAGCCGCTGACCCGCCAGCAGCTCGACCTGCTCTCCTCGATGCGCGTCGAGGTCGCCCTCAACCTGGTGGGCCGGCTCACCCTGCGCTTCGCCGATGACGGCTACCAGCTGTCCACGCCGGAGCTGTTCAAGATCGAGAACCAGGTCACGGTCAGCATCGACCGGGTGACGCTGTTCCACGGCGAGGTCGGCGCGGTGAGCCTCGACCACTCCCACGAACACGTCCCCGAGCTGGTCGTGACGGTGGACGAGCCCACGGCCAAGCTGGCCCGCACCGGCGGGACCCGGACCTTCGAGATGCAGACCACCACCGACGTGCTCACCAAGGTGGTGCACGAGAACGGTCTGCGGCTGCGGTGCAGCGCCTCCGGGTTCACCAGCACCCCGGACGTCTACCGTCTGCAGCTCGGCTCGAACCTCGCCTTCCTCGACGAGGTGGTCCGTGCCGCCAACGCCGTCTGGCGGTACGAGCACCCCAACGTGGTGCGGATCGACGACGTCGGCCCGGACGACGGGCAGCCCGTCCGAGTCGGGCCGGGTGGGGACGGGTCGGTCGTCGTCCCGCTGCTGACGTTCTCGATCCGCGCGACCCGCGGCCAGCCGAAGCACGTCCAAGTGCGGGGCTGGGACCCGCACCGTGGCACCCACCTCGAGGCGAGGAGCGACAAGCACCCGAGCCCCGAGTCCGAGTTCGTACGGCCGGCCAGGGCCACGCTCGCAGGCCCGGTGGTGACCAACGCCGGTGGCGCGGAGTCCCACGCGGAGGCGGAGCTGCTCGCGAAGGCGGTCGCCGTCTCGGCCCAGGCCGACGCCGTCACCGCGCGCGGCACCACGCCGGTCGAACCGCGGATCCGGCCCGGTGTGCTCGTCGAGGCCGAGGGGGTCGGGCCGTCGTCCGGGCGGTACCTGGTGACCCGGGTCGAGCACGTCTACGACCGCCGCGGCTTCCACACCGTCTTCCAGACCGGTAGTCACCGTCCCCGGGGCCTGGTCGACACGATGGCCGCGGGTGAGGGCCGCTCCGACGCGCGGGTCGACGGGGTGCTGGTCGGCGTCGTCACCGACCTCAACGACCCCGACGGCTACGGACGGGTGCGCGTCAAGCTGCCGGTGCTCGAGCACACCTCCGGCGAGATCCAGACCGCGTGGGCCCGGGTCGCCACGTTCGACGCCGGGCAGCAGCGCGGTGCCACCTTCCTGCCCGAGGTCGACGACGAGGTGCTGGTCGCGTTCGAGGGCGGCTCCGTCCGCCGCCCCGTCGTGATCGGCGCTCTCTTCAGCGGCAAGAGGCAACAGCCCGAGCTGGGGCGGCTGCTGTCTCCCAACAAGGCCAAGGTGAACGTCCGCCGGTTGACGTCGCGGACCGGCCACACGCTGGAGATGGTCGACGAGGACGGCAACGACCAGCTCCTGCTGCGGCACGGCAAGGGCGAGATGAAGGTCGCGCTCCACGGGCCGACGAAGAAGCTCACGGTGGAGTCGCACGGTGGCGACATCGAGCTCACGACCGGCCAGGCGTCGATCAGCCTCTTCAAGAACGGCGACATCAAGATCAAGGGCGTCCGGATCGAGGTCGACGCGATGATGCTGTCGGTGGCGGCCAAGGGGACCGCGACGGTCAAGGCGGAGGGACCGGTGTCGGTCGAGGGGGCCACCGCGACGGTGAAGGGCAACGGCTCGGTCGTCGTGCAGGCCGGCGGCATCGCGGCGGTCAAGGGCGCGTCGGTGGCGATCAACTGATGAGCAGCCTGCCCCGCCCCCAGCGCCCCCCGGCCGAGGACTACTCCTTCGTCGGGCGCGGCTTCCGGTGGCCGCTCCGCGTCGACCAGACCGGTGCCATCGAGATGGCCGAGGGTCCGGACTCGCTGGACCGGGCGATCGTCCTGGTGCTGATGACCGCACCGGGTGAGCGGCTGATGCGGCCGGAGTTCGGGTGCCGGATCTGGGAGCTGCTCTTCGAGCCGGTCACCGGCAACCTGCTGGGCCTGATCGCCCAGTACGTCCGCGACGCGCTGGCCAGGTGGGAACCCCGGGTCGAGGTGGACGACGTCGTGCCGACCCCGGACCCGGACAACGGATCGCTGGTGCGGATCGCCGTCACCTACCGGGTGCGCTCGACCAACGACCGTCGCAACCTGGTCTACCCGTTCTACGTCATCCCGCACGACGCCGAGTGAGCCGAGGACGCCCGATGCCGCTACCCGCCCCCAACCTCGACGACCGGACGTTCCAGGACATCGTCGACGAGGCCAAGCGCTTGATCCCGCTGTACTGCCCCGAGTGGACCAACCACAACGTCTCCGACCCCGGGGTGGCGCTCATCGAGCTCTTCGCCTGGATGAGCGAGATGGTGCTCTACCGGGTCAACCAGGTGCCCGACCGGCTCTACACCCACTTCCTCAACCTGGTGGGCATCGAGCCGTTCCCGCCCTCGGTCGCGCGCACCGACCTCACCTTCTGGCTCTCGACCGTGCTCGACGTGCCGATCACCGTCCCCGTCGGCACCGAGGTCTCCACCGCCGCGACGTCCGGCGCCGACACCGTGGTGTTCAGCACGACCGAGGAGCTGGTGATCGCACCGCCCCGACTCGACGCCGCGATGACCGTCAGCGACGGTGGGCGGAACGTCGTGGACGTGTGGGACGACGTCCGGTTCGACCCCGAAGGGGTCCGCTGCTTCGCGTCGCCGGAGCTGACGCCCGGCGACACCTTCTGCCTCGGCTTCCGCGACAGCCTCGCCGGCGTCGTGCTGCAGGTCGACGTCGACGCCGAGGCCGAGGGCATCGGCGTCGACCCGACCAGCCCGCCCATCGCGTGGGAGGTCTGGAACGGCGACGGCTGGATCCCCTGCCGGGTCTTCGAGGACTCCACGGGCGGCCTCAACCGCGCCGGCGCCCTCTCGCTGATGGTGCCGGTCGAGCACCAGCCGAGCGCCATCGGCAACCTGGCGGCGTACTGGCTTTCGGGCCCGCCTGCTCGCCCCGCGCGCCGGACAGCCCACCTACCGGGCCTCGCCCCGGGTTCGCGCCGTGACCGCCTCGGCCCTCGGCGGGACCGTCGGGGCCGAGCACGCCGAGCGGCTGCCCGGGGAGCAGCTCGGCCGCAGCGACGGGTCGCCCGGCCAGGCGTTCACCGTCGGCCACGCCCCCGTGCTGCCCCGGCAGGCGGGGGAGGTGGTGGAGGTCGACGACGGGCGGACGACGACCTGGACCGAGGTCGAGGACTTCTCGGGCTCCGGGCCCGAGGACCGGCACGTCGTGTGGGACAGCAGCACCGGCACCGTCCGGTTCGGTCCGCGGATCCGCTACCCCGACGGCTCGGTGCGGCAGCACGGGGCGATCCCGCGCGACGGTGCCTGGGTCAAGGTCACCGGCTACCGCACCGGCGGTGGCCGGGCGGCCAACGTCGGGCCCGAGACCCTGACCGTGCTGCGCACCTCGCTGCCGTACGTGACCGGGGTGGTCAACCTGTCCCCCGCTCGGGGCGGGGTCGACGCGGAGTCGGTGGAGGAGGCCAAGCAGCGCGCGCCGCTGACCCTGCGCACCGGTCGCCGCGCGGTCACCGCGGACGACTACGAGCGGCTCACCCTGGAGGCGTCCACCGAGGTCGCGCGCGCCCGCTGCCGGAGCGCCGACCGGGGCAACGGCGCGGTCCGCGTGCTCGTCGTACCGCGGGTCCGCGGGGAGGTCGTCGGCCACACGCTCGACGACTACGCGCTGACCCCGACGCTCTCCGACGCCATCACCCGCCACCTCGACGTGCACCGCATCGTCGGGACCGCCGTCGAGATCGGGACGCCGTACTACCAGGGGGTCTCCGTCGTGGCTCTCGTCCACGCCGAGCCCGGGCGCCCGCCGGCGCTGGTGCAGCAGCGCGCGGTCGAGGCGATCAGCCGGTTCGTGAACCCCCTCGTCGGTGGCCCGGACGGAACGGGGTGGCCCTTCGAGGCCGACCTCAACGGCGCCGCGGTGACCCAGCTGCTGGAGGCGGTGGAGGGCGTCGCCCGGGTCGAGGAGACGCTGCTCTTCGAGTACGACCTGCGCAGTGGACGCCGGCTCGGCACGGCCAAGGAGGTCGTGCGGCTCGACCGGCAGTCGCTGTTCCTGTCCGCCGCGCCCCAGGTGGTCGTGCGATGACCTCCCCGCAGCTCGTGGCCCGCGTCTCCGACGCGCGCGCCCGTCCGCGCCGGAGCCCCACCTGGATGGTCGACCAGCTCCCCGTGTCGATGAGCAGCGAGGACTTCTTCGTCCGGTTCGTCTCGATCTTCCAGGACGTCGGCACCACCCTCCTCGAGGACGCCGACCTGATCGAGCACCTGCCCGACCTGGGCGTGGCACCGCCCGAGACGGTGCGCTGGCTGGGCTCCTGGATCGGGCTCGGCTCGCTCGACCACTCGCTGCCCGAGACGCTGCAACGGCGGATCGTGGCCAGTGCGGCGCAGACCCTCGCCTGGCGGGGCACCGCCCACGGCCTGCGCACCTTCCTGCGACTGGTCACCGGGGGCGAGGTGCACCTGGAGGAGGGCGGCGGTGTCTGGCGGGACGGCGAGGCGCCCGCGGACACCGCCTGGGTGCGGGTCACGGTGGCGGACGCGGGCCTCCTGTCGGAGCCGGAGCTGGTGGAGGTCGTCCGCGACGAGGTGCCCGCCCACGTGCGCAGCGAGCTCTACCTGGGCGACCGGCTGCTCTGGACGTCCGACCGCAGCGACCGGACCGACCGGACCGACGGGGACGTGCGATGACCGAGGCGCTCCGACGGGGACCGGACCCCGATCCGTTGACCGACCCGCTGCCGGAGCCGGCGCCCGAGCCCCCGGGACCCCCGGGTGGACCCGACGCGGCGAGCACCGGGACCCTCCCCCCCACCACCGCCCCCGGCGAGCAGACGCACGGGCCGCGCACCGAGGCGGTCACCTGCCCCGAGTGCGGCACCCGGGCCGAGGCCACCCTCACCCGTCGCGAGGCCCGCGACTTCTGCGTGCGCTGCGACTACCCGCTGTTCTGGACGCCCTCGACGATCCAGCTCGGCGACCGCGACACCGCCGCCGAGACCCTCCGCCGGCTCCCCCGGCACCGCCGGCCGGGTCACCGTCGCATCGGTCCCCTGTCCCCACTGCAGCGAGGCCAACCCGCTCGCGGCGACGACCTGCGTGCGGTGCGGGCTGCCGATGGTGGTCGAGGCACCGCCCCCGCCGCAGGCCCCGGCTCCGCCGCCCCCGGCCCCCGAGCCGCCGCCCGCGGAGCGGTCTCTGCTGTGGCTGTGGCTGCTGCTCGGTGCGACCGCCGTCGTCGCCGGGCTGCTGGTCTGGTGGTGGGTCGCCCAGGGCTGAGCGCGCTCGTGCCCTACTCGTCCTCGTCGGGAGCCTCGATCTCGGCGACCACCGGCGCCGGGTCGGCGCCGAGGGCGACCGCCACGACCGCTGGCAGGTAGCGGTCGAAGAGCTCGACGTTGGCGGCGGAGAGGTCCTGCACGATCGCGCGGAGCAGCTCCTCGTCGTCGAGCAGCGACCGCGGCAGGGTGATCAGCTCGATGCCGGTGCGCAGCCGCACCTCGCCGCTGTCCGCGTCGAGCTCGAACGTCCCGGCCACCAGGCCGCGGTTGATCCGGTGCAGCAGCTCCGCCATCGCCGGGACCCGTTCCGGCGCCGCGTTGACCGGCGACAGCGAGTAGAAGACGAACCGGTCGTGGTCGTCGTCGGTGATCGCCAGCCCCGACCAGGCACTGTCGGTGCCCTCGATGGTGGCGGTGAACCCGCTGCCGTCCTCCATCGCGGTCACCGGCCAGCCGCCATCGGCGTACACCTGGGCGGCGGCCCGCTGGATCGGTCCGCCCCGCGGTGCGTCGGCCTGGGTCGCGTCCGCGGTCACCTGCCGACCCCGGCCAGGCGCCGCGCCGCCGCGTAGGCGTACTCCAGGTTGCCCTCGTAGAACGGCTCGCCCTTCGTCAACGCAGCGACCAGCTCGTGGATCTCCGGCAGCGACGCCTGGTCGACCCCGCTTCGCGAACGCCGGGTCGAACTGCTGACCGCGCTTCTGCTCAGGACCCTCTTCCAGCTCCTCACGCGCCTTCCTGCGTGCCTTGACGTCCGCACTCGTCCGGAACCCATCCGCTTGCGGAAACCTCTGACCAGCGGCTCCTGCACCTATGGCGGCGCCGGTCACCGCGGTCGCCGCGACCGACGCGGCGGACTGCCGGTTGGCACCGATCCTGATCCGCGACGTGCCCCACTCCTGGGACGGCCCGTCGCCGTGCTCGCGCACCACCATCTCGTGACGGACCTTGGCGTACGACTTCTCGGACTTGTCCTGGCCGCGCAGGAAGTGCTTCAGCACCGACCCCTTCCCGCGGTCCGACTCGCCCCTTGTAGCCCAGCTCGTTCTTCTTGTTGACCAGGTTCACCGCGTCGGTGTGCTGCGCCCGGAGGTCGTCGACCGTGTCGGTGACCTTCCCCCACACCTTCCCGGGCGCTTCCGCCACCTTCTCGCCGACCTTGCCGATCTTGCCGATCTTCTCCCGGACCTTCTGCCCGGTGCTCTTCGGGACCTTCTTCCACTCGGGCACCGGGTTCTTGTCGGGCTTCTTGCCGAGGGCCTCGGAGATGCTGGCGGCCTTCTCCTCCACCTTCTCCTTGACGGTCTTGGGGTCGCCCTCCGCGTCGAGCCGGTCGAGGACCCGCTCGCGCAGCTCGTGGTACCGCATGCCGTCGATCTCCTCCTCGTGCACGCCGTAGTCGAGGAGCATGGTGCGCGCGTACTTCATCTTGTGCTTCTTGGCGGCCACGAGCAGCACGTCGATCGAGGACCCGATGTCGTGCTTGAGGACGTCGCGCGACGCGCCTTCCTCGTGCAGGACCCCGAACGCCTTCTTCGCCGTCGCGGCTCGGCTCTCGTCGGCCAGGTCGTAGACCTTGTGGCCCAACGTGTGGGCGAGGTCGACGACCTTGGTCCCGACCTTGGCGGCCTCGAAGAAGCCGAGGCCGCCGGCGGTCACGATCGTCCCGATGTTGGCGGTGGCCATGGTGACGTTCTTGGCCAGGGCGAAGCAGGCCTTCTCCATCAGCTGGGCGTTGCGCGAGTTGATCCTGCTGATGGCGGCGACCAACGGCCCCTTCCTCTCCAGCAGGGCGTTGTCGCGCGAAAGACGACCGGCCGTCAGCCGGTCGGTCACCTGCACCATCTCGAGCGCGTTGTCGATCGCCCCGAGCACCGCGGTCACGATCCCGACGACGGGGAGCCCGTCCTGGGCCATCGTCGCGAAGTGGGCGTTGCCCGCGTTGCCGAACTGCTCGATCCCCTTGCGGGTGGCCTTCAGCCCGGTCCGGGTGACGGAGCTCCCGGAGGACAGCGCCCCGAGGGTGGTCCGGGCGGCCTCGACCTTCGCACCCGGGTCGGCCACGCCCTTCTTGATGTCCTTCAGCTGCTCGATGAGCGACAGCACGTTCGAGACGAAGCCGAGGACGCCACCCAGGCCGGTCGCCGTGCGCTCGGCGAGCTCGCCGCCGACGGTGCCGTCTCCCTCGCTGATGCCGGCGGTGCCGACGACCGCCTTCTGTGCCCCCTTCTCGGCCTTGCCGATCATCTTGAACGCCTTGCCGGCGTCCTTGAAGCCGCTCTTGGCGTCCGCGAGCCTCTCGCTGGGGCCGTGCTCGTCCTTGAGTGCCTTGTGGACGACCTCAGGCTGCTGGTCCGTCGGCCTGGCAGGGGGAGCCTTCCTGGCCGCCAACCACTGAGGAGGCTGCGCCTCCTGCACCGCCGGCCCCTGAGCCTCCTGGCGGCCGAGCCCCGCAGCCCGTGCCCGCCGTCGTTCGAGCTCACGTTGCTCCTGGACCTTCTTCGCGGCGTCCTTCGGCTTCGTCGTGACACCCAGGGTCGCCTCGTTCGCCGTCAACCAGGCGGCCACGTCGCTGTGCTCGCGTGCCCGGTCCTCGAGCGCCTCCTGCCGTGCCTCGCTGAGCGCCTGGTCGAAGTCGTCGTAGCGCAACGGCCGGAACGGGCGGACGTCCATCCACATCGGGTGCGCCCAGAGCTCCTCCACCTCCTGGTCCGCTGCCGGCTTGTCGTCCTTGAGGCGTTCGCGGATCGCCTTCTCCTGCCCGAGGACGTCCTCCAGCTTCTTGGAGAGCCGCTTGAGGTCGGCGGGCATGAAGTTCGGGTCGGCGTTCATCGGCACGCCGTCCGGCCCCACCGTCAGGTTCCCCTTGTACTCCTCCTTGATGGAGTCGCCGACGTGCCGGTTCAAGGCGTTGATCGTCGCCGCACCCGAGCGGGCGCTCTTGTCCTTCGCCTTGAGGTCGGCCTTCGCCTCCTTCAGCTGCCGCTCGCGCTCCTTCTTCGCCTGCCGCTCCGCGTCGGGCTTCCCCGGACCTTGTCCGTCAGCCTCCCGAACACGGTGCGCCGGACGAGGCCGTCGCCGCGCTGGCCGAGGCCGTTCGCAGTCCCCAGCAGCCCGGCCTGGGAGTCGGCCGCGGGCCGGATCCGACCACTGCCGCCACCGGCGACCGAGACCCGCGGCCCGCGGGCGAGCTGTGCCAGGTCGACCGCCACGGAGACCCCGGTGACGTGCTGACCGTCGTCGACGGTGACCGACGTCCGCTGTCGCTCCTCCTCGACCGGCTGGCGGAGCGGGGAACCGGTCCTCCGGCGCCGGCGCTCAGTCGCCACCCGGTTCTCCCCCTCCGTCACGCAGGAACGCCTCGTACGCGTCGCGCAGGAGAGCCGCGTAGGCCAGGTAGGACGCCGCCGCCTCGGGGTCGTCGGTGCCGGCGGCCCGCAGCTCCTCGACCCGCTTGGTGAAGCGGTCGAGCTCGCCGAGGACGTCGGGCACCGCCGGCGTCCACTCGCCGCCGTCGGCGTAGGGCAGCACCGACTCCGCGACCCAGCTGTCGTAGAGGGCGAGGTCGGAGTGGGCGTCGTCCAGGTCGTCGTCCACCGTCCCGCGCGGGAACGACGCCTCGCGCCAGGCTCGGACGGCTTCGTCGAAGGTGGTCATCGGTCAGTCGTCTCCGTACCAGAACGTGATGATGCGGCCGTTGGCGTCGAGGATCGCCCCGGGGCCGCCCGGGGTGCGGTACTTCGTGCCGACGCTGCCGTCGGCGAGCGTCACCTGCTTCGACTTGCCCGTCGGGTTCTTCGCGAACGCCCGCGCGTCCGCGGCGTACTGCTGCCGGCTGTTCCCGGCGCCGTGCTTCCCGTGGTGGTAGGCGAGGCTGTCGGCCACGCTCTTCATGTTCGGCGTTCGCCAGCCCTGCGTGTCGCCGGACGTGCCGATCTTCGGGTCCTTGGCCGGTGCGGCCTTGGCCGGCGCCGCCTGGACGGGTGCGGCCTGGACCGGGACCGCGTGAGCGGGTCCCGTGGAATCGGGGAAGAGGACGTTCACGGCGCCTCCGGGAGTCGACCACGCCTTCGGTCCTGCGGCGGCGGCCGAAGCGGGCGCGGCCGGGGCCGGGGCCGGAGCCGGAGCCGGAGCCGGTTCGTTGACCACCTCCGCCTCGACGGCCTCGGAGCCCTCGGCCTCCGCGACTTCCTCCTCCTCCGCCGCCGCTGCCCGGGCCCGCGCCGCCTTCCGACGCTGGTTCCGGCTCTTCTTCTTGCGCCGGACGCCGTCGGCGCCGGCGACGACGTGGCCGAGCTCGTGGGCCAGCACGTGCCGGCCGTCCTCGGTGGCGGGGTCGAACACACCCTCGCCGAAGAAGATGTCGGTGCCGAGCGTGAACGCGTCCGCCGAGATCGACCGGGAGATCCGCGCGGCACCGGCGTCGCGGTGCACCCGCACGTCGCCGAACGACCGCCCGAACGCCGACTCCATCGACGACCGCACGCCACCTGGCAGCGGCTGCCCGCCGCCACGCCGGCTCTCGATCTCGGCCTGGGTGCCGCCGTCGAGGACGCCGCCGGCGTCGCCGATGGCGCCGGACGGGCTGGTGCTGGCGCGCCTGATCCGGCCGTCACCGCCGTCCCCGCCGCCGGGTGGGGAGACCGGGACCCCCGGCCCCCGGGCGAGCCGCGCCAGCGCGGCGTCCGCCAGGGCGTCCGCGACGTGCTCGGCGCGGTCGTCGGCCGCCCCGACGCGCATCTCCTCGTCCCGCACCGCCCGGGTGGGCGCGGACCGTTCCTTCGCCTGGTGCTCAGCCGGCATCGAAGTCCTCCGTCTTCACCATCCGGCTCAGCTTGCGCATCTCGCCGGCGATCGCCCCGTGGATGTGGGCGGTCGAGACGGGGACCCCGTCCTCGACCGCCCGGAACGCCGCGCTGAGCACGACGTTGCGGATTTGTCCCCCGGTCAGCTCGAACCTGGACGCCAGCGTCGCGACGTCGACGTCGCCCACCGGCATCCGCCCGTCGTCGAGGTGCCGCTGCCAGATGGCGCGACGCTCCTCGACGCTGGGCTGCGTGAAGTGGACGACCTCGTGGATCCGGCGCAGGAACGCCTCGTCGATGTTGCCCGGCAGGTTGGTCGCGAGCACGACCACTCCGTCGTAGGCCTCGAGGCGCTGGAGCAGGTAGGAGACCTCGAGGTTCGCGTAGCGGTCGCGGGCGTCGCGGACCTCGGCCCGCTTCCCGAACACCGAGTCCGCCTCGTCGAAGAACAGCACCGCGTTGCCGGCCGAGGCCGCCGCGAAGAGCCGGTCCAGGTTCTGCTCGGTCTCGCCGATGTACTTGCTGACGACGGTCGACAGGTCGATCCGGTACAGGTCGAGCTCGAGGCTGTGCGCGACCACCTCGGCCGCCAGCGTCTTCCCGGTGCCGGACGGACCGGTGAAGAGCGCGACGACGCCCCGGCCGGAGGCCGTGGTGACCCCCCACTCGTCGTAGACCGTCGTGCCGTGGCGGTAGCGCCCGACCACTGACCGCAGCTGCGCGGTCTTGGCCTCGGTCAGCACCAGGTCGGACCAGCCCTTTCGCGGCCGGACCCGGTGGGCGAGCCGACCCAGCGGCCCCCCGAGCAGACGGCGCACCGCGGCGTCGACATCGCCGTCGACCGCCGGGAGGGTCGTCCGCACCAGCTCCAGCTGCGCGGCGTGGATCCGGTGGGTGTGCGGCACGTCCCCGAGCGCGGCGCGCCACTCGTCCTCGTCGACCGGGTCGTCCGCCGCGACCAGCTCGACCCGCTCGGTGGCGGGCAGCCCTGCAAGGGGAAGCTCGTCGCGGCTGGTCAGCACCCAGCGCAGGTGGGTCGCACGCTCGACCCACCGACGACCGTCGGGGGACAGGCCGCCGTCGCCGAGCTCGACCACGAGCGCGGCCCCGGTGATGGTCGCCTCCCGCACCAGCGCCGCCCAGCCAGCGTCGTCGGCCGGGGCGGTGCCGACCAGCAGCGAGGACGCCGGGCAGTGCCGGACGCCCAGGTCACGGCGGCGCACCTGGTCGGGACCACTCACCAGCACCAGCGGCGGCGCGGCGACCGCGTCGGGGTCGCCGGGGACGGCCCGGGTGCCGAGCGGCAGGTCGGGGTCCGGAGCCGGGTCACCGGCGAGCGCCCAGACAACGCCCGGCGCGAGCTGCACCTCGCTCGCCGCCCAGGTCGGGCCGCGTCGCACGTCCACGAGAGCCGCTCGGACCAGCGGTGAGGCCGGGCCGACCGCGGCGGCGCACCGGGACACGCCGCCCAGCAGTCGAGCGGCCGCGCCGAGGGTGACCGGCCCCGGTCGGCCGGAGCCGCTCAGCACGCCGACCTGTGCCGACAGCGCCGTGTCGACCTCGGCCGCCACGAGCAGCGCCAGCATCTCGGCGGCGGCACCGCCCGCCCGTGCGTTCGCGCACAGCGCGGCGAACGGTGACCGGTCGGTGAGCAGTCCCTCGCGGGCGGCGTCGAGCTGGTCGGCGGTGTCCTCCGGGTCGCCGCCCTCGAGCAGGGCGAGCGCGTGGGCGACGGCTGCGTCGGCGAAGCCGAGCACCCGGTCGGGCGCACCCTCACCGGCCGTCGCGGACTCCTCGTCCGACGGCTCGATCGGCATCCTCGGTGAGATGGAGGTGACCACGGTCCTGTTCCCTGGTTGGGGCCGCCTGCGGGTCATGCTCCCGTGACCGGGCGGTGCTCGCAGCAGAACCGTGAAATTCCCCGCCCGGTCACCGGCGTGCCCGGCACGGGGTACGCCGCTCAGGTCAGCGGCAGGTAGGGCGTGAGGTCGGTGCGCTCGCCGCTGGCGTGCACCCGCCCAGAGGCGACGGCCTCGGCCCAGGTCAGCCCGCCGGTGGCGAGGGCCAGCCAGGTGCCGGCGTCGGTCTCGACGACCGCCGGCGGCGTGCCCCGGGTGTGCCGGACCCCCTCGACCACCTGCACCGCGGCGTACGGCGGCACCCGCACCTCCACGGAGCGGCCGGGCGCCCGCTCCTCGAGGACGGCCAGGAAGTGCTTGGTCAACAGCTTGAGGTCGGAGCGGGAGCCGGCGCCCTCGGCGGCGAGCCGGTCGAGCGCGGCTGCGACGTCGGCGGGGTCGGCGGGTCGGAGTCGGGCGGGCACGACGGCGAGCCTACAAAGCGGCCCGGCGCGGCAACCCGTCACAATGTCCGCCATGCGACGCTCCCCTCCGGCCCCTGCTCGGGTCCGCGCTGCTCCTCCTCGCGCCGCTGCTGGCTGCGTGCGGCGAGGACGAGAACCCCGTCCGGGTCGGCGAGGTGGTGCCTGCCCGCCACGACGACCAGTTCGAGGGGGGACGGGCGGAAGGCGTCGGTCGTCGTGCCGGTCGGCGAGCTCGTGGTGCACAGCGGCGAGCCGCTCGACACCGCGGCCGCCGAGGACACGCGCGACCTGGTGGAGCTGGCGGCCCCCGAGGGCGCCACGCTGGTGCCGATCACCTGGCAGTACGACCAGCTCTCCAAGGGCCGGTTCGACGCCTACCTCGGCACCGGCGCGACGCCGGTGGTGACGCTGGTGACCGAGGGGTCGGAGCAGCGGCTGCCGACGCCCGACCAGGACGCCGACGCCGAGTCGTTCTACGTGGTGGTCGACGGGGACGCCGACGAGCGGCGGCTCGAGGTCGAGTTCGACGGGGTCACCCAGACCGTCGACCTGCGCACCGGCAAGCGGAAGGTCGGCGCCGCGGCGCCGCTCTACGACGTGCCGGCGGGAGGGCTGCGGCACCGGTCGTGCGACGACGACCAGGTGTTCGGCGCCGGGGTGCTCGCGCAGTTCACGTGCGACGTCGACGGCCCCGCGCTCCTGCCCTACGCCGGCGGCGTGTGGGCCCCGAAGGGCAAGTCGTGGCTGGTCGTCTCGGTGACCACGCGGCTGCGCGGCTACTCGGTGGCCACCGGCCCGGCCGGCGCCGCCAACTACGTCGCCGACTCGCTCAAGGGCTCCGTCTGGCTCGACGGCCGCGCCCCCGCCCAGGTGACCGGCGGCGGCGAGGCCGACCGGTGCCCGGGCGACGTCGGCACCTGCGGCTTCAGCAAGCACCTGGTGTTCCAGGTCGACGACGACGACCGCAGGCTCGGCAAGCTGCGGATCCGCCAGACCTACCGGCTGTCGCTGCTCGGGCGGTGGGGCGCCGGGGAGGACCCCGGCGACCGGATCACCCGGACCGCGGAGAAGGAGCTCGCGCTGGGCACCCGCAAGGCGCTCCGGCGGCGCTAGCGCCCCGCGAGCAGGTCGCGGACGGCGGCCAGCCCCGTCGCCACCTCCGCGAACGACGTGCTCAGCGGCGACAGCCCGACCCGCAGGCCGTCCGGCGGGCGGAAGTCGGGGATCACGCCGCGCTCCCAGAGGTCGGCGGTCACCTGCCGGAACGCCGGGTGGTCGAGCGTGACGTGGCTGCCGCGGACCGCGGGGTCGCGCGGCGACGCCAGCCGGACGTCGTACGCCGCCAGCAGCTCGTCGGCGACGTCGACCGCGAAGGTCGTGAGCGCCACCGACTTCTCCCGCACCGCCGCGACGCCGACCTCCTCGACGAGGGCGAGCATGTCGCGCACCGGCAGCATGCCGACGATCGGCGGCGTGCCGCTCACCAGCTGCCGCACGCCGGGTGCGGGGTGGTAGCGGTCGCCCATCGCGAACGGGTCGGCCGCGCCCATCCAGCCCTGGACCGGCTGGAGCAGCCGGCCGTGGTGGCGGGCGGCGAGGTAGGCGAACGCGGGCGCGCCGGGGCCGCCGTTGAGGTACTTGTAGGTGCACCCGACGGCGAGGTCGACGCCGTGCTCGTCGAGGCCGGGGTCCAGCACGCCGACGGAGTGGCAGAGGTCCCAGAGCACGAGGGCGCCGGCGTCGTGGGCGGCCCGGGTGATCGCGGGCAGGTCCGCGATGCGGCCGGAGCGGTAGGCGACGTGGCTGAGCAGCACCAGGGCGGTGCGCTCGGAGACGGCGCCGGCGACCTGCTCGGCGGTGACCCCGGCCTCCGGGTCGGGCCGGACCCAGCGGACGTCGAGCCCCGCTCCGCAGCGACGCCCTCCACCACGAACCGGTCGGTCGGGAAGTTGTCGGTGTCGACCACGACCTCGGTGCGGCCCTCGCCCTCCTGCGCCGCGACCGCGGCGCGGACCAGCTTGTAGAGCAGCACGGTCGTCGAGTCGGCCACGACCGTCTGGCCCGGCGCCGCCCCGAGGCAGACCCGGGCGATCGCGTCGCCGAGCTCGGTGGGCGCGTCCATCCACCCCTCGTCCCACGCGCGGATCAGCCGGTCCCCCCAGTCGTGGTCGACGAACCGGGCGAGCCGGTCGCGGGTGGCGCGCAGGGGCCGGCCGAGGGAGTTGCCGTCGAGGTAGGCCACGACCCCGTCGGTGGCGACGAACCGGTCCCGGTGGTGCGCCAGCGGGTCGGCGGCGTCGAGCTCGGCGGCGCGACGAGCGATCAACGCTGCTCCCGGATCTCGGTCCGCACCGCGATCAGCTCGGGGAAGAAGGTCAGGTCGAGGGCCCGCCTGAGGAACGCGACGCCGGAGGAGCCGCCGGTGCCGGGCTTGAAGCCGATCGTGCGCTGGACGGTGCGCAGGTGGCGGAACCGCCACAGCTGGAAGGCGTCCTCGACGTCGACCAGGTCCTCCGACGTCTCGTAGAGGTCCCAGTGGCGGGTGGTGTCCTCGTAGACCTCGCGGAAAAACGGTCACCAGCTCCGGCTGCTCCACCCAGGCCCTGCTGACGTCGCGCTCGAGGACCGCGGCCGGCACCGGGAGGCCGCGGCGGGCGACGAGGCGGAGGAAGGCGTCGTAGACCGTGGGGCGTTCGAGGGCGTCCCTCAGGAACTCGTGGGCGGCCGGGTTGCCCTCGAACACCTTGAGCATCTGCGGGTTCTTGTTGCCGAGGAGGAACTCGACGGCGCGGTACTGGACCGACTGGAACCCCGACGCCGGGCCGAGCACGTGCCGGAACTCGGCGTACTCGCTCGGCGTCAGCGTCGCCAGCACCGACCACTGCTCGGTGATCGTGCGCAGGATGTGCTTGACCCGGGCGATGCTCTTGCGGGCTCGCGGCAGGTCGTCGGCGTCGAGGTAGCGGCGCGCGCCGACCAGCTCGTGCACCATCAGCTTCAGCCACAGCTCGGTCGTCTGGTGCTGCACGACGAACAACAGCTCGTCGGGGTGCGGCGGGTCGCTCAGCGGGTGCTGGGCCGACAGCAGCGTGTCCAGGTGGAGGTAGCCCGCGTAGTCCAGCGCTCCGCTGAAGTCGGTGCGTACGCCGGGCTCGAGCGGTCGGTACCCCTCCTCGGTCGACATCCGGCCACCGTATCCCGCTGCGTCAGCCGATGCCGTCGACGATGCCCCGGATCGCCGCCCAGGCGGGGCTGGCCTTCTCCACGACACCGAAGTGCCCGCCGGGCACCTCGACCAGCTCGGCGGTGGCGCCGGCGGCGACCGCCTTCGCGACGTACCCGGCGGACTGCGAGAACGGCACGACCTCGTCGTCCCGGGCGTGGACGCACCAGACGGGTACGTCGAGCGGCAGCTGCTGTGCGGGGTCGTAACGGGCGTCGTCCGGTCCGGGCGGGTGGCCGAGGAACGCCTCGACCGCGCCGTCGCCCAGGCCGTCCTCCCAGGCCGCGACCAGGTCGAGGGCCCCGGCCTGCGAGACGACGTGGGTGACCTCCACGCGGGGATCGGGACGGCCGGCCGCCCAAGTCGCGAGGTGCCCGCCCGCGGGTGGCCGAGCGCGACGACCCGGTCCAGCGCCGCCGGCGGAAGAGTGCCCCCTGCGGCGAGCTCGGCGAGGAGGTCGATCCCCGCGTCGACGTCGTCGAACGTCTCCGGTGCTCCTCCCCCGTTGCCGACGCGGCGGTACTCCAGGTTCCACGTCGCCCAGCCGCGCGCGGTGAGGTCGCGGGCCAGGGGGCGGCCGAGCAGCAGGCCGTAGCGCGCCCGCCAGAAGCCGCCGTGCACCACCACGACCGTGCCGCGCGGCGGTCCCTCCGGCAGCCGCAGCTCGCCGTACTGGCTGGCGTCGGCGCCGTAGGCGTGCAGCTCGGCGTCGCGGACCGCCGGCCGCGCCGCGCTCACTCGCCGAGGGCCGCGGGCAGGGTCGCCGTCCACGCCGCGCGCAGGTCGGTGAGCGGGACCGAGAACTGCCCGTCGACCGCGAGCTCGTCGCCGCCGGTGGTGCCGAGCTCGGCCATCGGCACGTCGTGGCGGGCGCAGAGGGCGCGCAGCTCCTCGACCTCCTCGGCCGGCACGGTGACGAGCGCGCGGGCCGTGGACTCGGAGAACAGCGCGACGAACGGGTCGTCGGCCACCGGGCCGAGGTCGACGGTCGCGCCGACGCCGCCGACGACGGCGGCCTCGACCAGCGCCTGGGCGAGCCCGCCGTCGGAGAGGTCGTGAGCGCTCGTCGCGACGCCGGCCAGGTCGGCGAGCAGCCGGGCGAGGCCGCGCTCGGCGGCGAGGTCGACCTCCGGCGGCCGGCCGCCGAGGTGGCCGTGGACCACGTGCGCCCACTCCGAGCCCGACAGCTCGTCGCGGGTCGTCCCGAGCAGGACCACCCGGTCGCCGGCGCCCTGGAAGGACGACGGCGTGCGGCGGCGTACGTCGTCGATGACGCCGAGCACCGCGACCACCGGTGTCGGCAGGATCGCCGTCTCGCCGGTCTGGTTGTAGAGACTGACGTTGCCGCCGGTCACCGGGACGCCCAGCTCGAGGCAGGCGTCCTTGAGGCCACGGCAGGCCTCGGCGAACTGCCACATCACGGCGGGGTCCTCGGGCGAGCCGAAGTTGAGGCAGTCGCTGACGGCGAGCGGCTTCGCGCCACCGGTGGCGACGTTGCGGTAGGCCTCGGCCAGGGCCAGCTGGGCGCCGGCGTAGGGGTCGAGCTTGGCGAACCGGCCGTTGCAGTCGGTGGCGACGGAGACGCCGAGGTGGGTCTCCTCGTCGACGCGGACCATGCCGCTGTCGGCGGGCTGGGCGAGCACGGTGTTGCCGAGGACGTAGCGGTCGTACTGGTCGGTGATCCACGACTTGTCGCACAGGTTGGGGCTGGCCACCAGCCGGAGCAGCGTCTCCCGCAGCTCGTCCGCCGAGCCCGGCCGCGGCAGCGCCTCGGCGGCGTCGGCCTGGAGCGCGTCCTGCCAGTCGGGACGGGCGAACGGGCGCTCGTAGACGGGGCCGTCGTGGGCGACCGTGCGGGGCGGCACGTCGACCACCTTCTCGCCGTGCCACGTGATCTCGAGCCGGCCGGTGTCGGTGACCTCGCCGATGTCGACGGCCTCGACGTCCCACTTCGCGCAGATCGCGAGGAACTCCTCGACGTCACCGGGCTCGACGATCGCCATCATCCGCTCCTGGCTCTCGCTCATGAGGATCTCCTCGGGCGACAGCGTGGAGTCGCGCAGCGGCACCCGGTCGAGCTCGACCGTCATGCCGCCGTCGCCGGCGGAGGCGAGCTCGGAGGTGGCGCACGAGAGACCGGCGCCGCCGAGGTCCTGGATGCCGGCCACGACGCCGGCGCAGAACAGCTCGAGCGTGCACTCGATGAGCAGCTTCTCCATGAACGGGTCGCCGACCTGGACGCTCGGCCGCTTGGCCGGCCCGTCGGCGTCGAACGTCTCCGAGGCCAGCACGGAGACGCCGCCGATGCCGTCGCCGCCGGTGCGGGCGCCGTAGAGGATCACCCGGTTGCCCTGCCCGGACGCCTTCGCGAGGTGCAGGTCCTCGTGGCGGAGCACGCCGACGCAGAGCGCGTTGACGAGCGGGTTGCCGAGGTAGGTCTCGTCGAAGACCGCCTCCCCGCCGATGTTGGGCAGGCCGAGGCAGTTTCCGTAGCCACCGACACCGGCCACGATCCCCGGCAGCACGCGGTGGGTGTCGTCGGCGTCGAGCGGGCCGAACCGCAGCGGGTCCATGACCGCCACCGGCCGGGCACCCATCGCGAGGATGTCGCGGACGATGCCGCCGACGCCGGTCGCGGCGCCCTGGTAGGGCTCGACGTACGACGGGTGGTTGTGGCTCTCGATCTTGAACGTGACCGCGTAGCCCTGGCCGATGTCGATGACGCCGGCGTTCTCGCCGATGCCGGCGAGCATCTTGCCCACCGGCGTCTCCTGGGGGATTTCCCCGAACTGCTTCAGGTGGACCTTGCTCGACTTGTAGGAGCAGTGCTCGCTCCACATCACCGAGTACATCGCCAGCTCCGAGCTGGTCGGCCGGCGGCCGAGGATCTCGCGGATCCGCTGGTACTCGTCCTCCTTCAGCCCCAGCTCCGCCCACGGCTGCTCGCGGCCGGGGTCCGCGGCCGCGGCCGCGACGGTGTCGGGGCCGGGCCGCGGGACCACCTGCTCCGGGGTCGGCTGGTCGGTGCCGGCGAGGTCGGGACGGGCGTTCGTTGCGGTGTCGGCCACGGGCCCCAATCTATCGAGGCGGCGCCGGACCGGCCGCATCGCGGCGGCTACAGGTCGTCGTTGACCACGACCGTGTCGAGGGGCTGGTCCGGGACCAGCGACCGCTGCCCGACGGGGAGGTCTGCGTCACCGGGCGCCAACCGGGGGCCGCCGACGAGCCGGCCGCGGTCGTCGTACTGCAGCACCGTGGCGAGCTCGTCCGGCTCGGGGCCGGCGAGCTCGAACGCGACGAACCCGTCGACGGCGTCGGCGGCGTAGGTCCGCCCGGACTCGAAGACCAGGCGGACCTCGGCGACGTTGCGGGGGAACCGGTCGGCCCAGGAGAACGTCATCGGCCCCTCCGTCGAGGCGGTGTAGCCGTTCATCTCGACCACGCCCGGGCGCGCCGGCTCGATGGGATAGGTGGAGACGACGCCCCTGCCCGGCGGCCAGCAGCTGGCAGTCCGCCCACTGGCGGCCGTCGGCGGAGAGCAGCACCGCCCGGGCGCGCTCGCCCGCGCTGTCGGAGGTCAGCACCCGGCTGCCGGCCCCCCAGTGCTCCGGCGCCAGGGCGTCGCCGGCGAGCGCGGTGCAGCGCTCCAGGACGCCCGCCGCCGGCGGCGACGGGGTGTCGGCGGCCCCGGTCGTCGTGGAGGGCGTGAGCCACCCGGCCGCGGTGACGGCGGCGGCCGCGCTCGCGGCGACGGCGCCCACGGACGCCGCGACCAGGCTGCGCCGCCGGCCGCGCGGGCGGCCCGCCTGCTGGACGACCCGAGCGGTGACGCGTGCGGCGTGCGGGGCCTCGTCGGCGCGCTCGGCGAGCGTGCCGCGGAGGAGCCGGTCGAGCTGGTCCGGCTGGCCAGGCTGGTCAGGGTGGTGGCGGTGGTCGAGGTCGGTCATCGGTGCTCCTCGGTGGTGGCGGGCGCGGTCACGGCGACGAGGGGAGGTGGCGCGTACGACGACAGCGCGGGCAGCCCGCGGAGCTGCGCGAAGGCGCGCGAGGCGAGGCTGCGCACCGTCCCGACGGCGACCCCGAGCACCACGGCGATCTCGGCGTCCGGCAGGTCCTCGTAGTAGCGGAGCACGAGGACCGCACGCTGCCGGGCCGGCAGGCCGGCGAGCGCACGCCAGGCGGCGTCCCGCTCCACGACCCCGCCGGAGGCGTCGCCCGTCGACGTCTCCGGCACCGATCCGGGCGCGAGCGGCAGCTCCCCGGCGGCCCGCCGCCGGCGCCAGCCGATGTGCTGGGTGACGACGATCCGCCGCACGTAGGCGTGCGGGTTGTCGGCCGCCTGCACCCGGTCCCACCGCTGGTACGCCTTGGTCAGCGCCTCCTGCACCAGGTCCTCGGCCAGGTGGCCGTCCCCGGTCAGCAGGTAGGCCAGCCGCAGCAGCGCCGGCGTGCGCGCCTCGACGTACGCCACGAAGTCCTCGTCCACGTCACTTCCCTCCGGTCTCCTACCTCCTTGATGCGCCGGGAGGCGGGATCCGCTGCACCGGGGGACGGCGACGCGGACGCCGGTGTCTCAGACCTCGTCCTCGAGCTCCCCCACGAGCTCGTCGAACAGCGCGCCCGTGAGGTTGTCGACGACGACCGCGCCGTACTCGATCGCGGTCGCGGCGGGGTCGAGCTGGTAGCCGCCGTCGGCCTGGGACAGCACGAAGAAGATCTCGTCGACGCCGAGCTCGTCGGCGACCCCGGACTCCGAGAGGCACCCCGTGTCGCCGTCGTGGCCGTCCTCCTCGACGGTGACACAGTCGCCGTCGACGGTCAGCGACCCCGAGCTCCCGCCGTACTCGTCGGTCGCCTCGGCGGAGAACCGGCCGCCCTCGACGACCACCTTGACCCGGCCGTCGTCGAGGTCCTCGGTGGTGAGCTCGAGGTCCTCGGCCGCCACCTCGAGGTCGACCTCCTCGCCGAAGCCCTCGTCCTCCAGCACGTCCTCGAGCACCGGCACGTAGGGTCGCAGCGGGCGGCCGAGGTCCTCGGGGAAGTTGGCGAGCAGCTGGTCGAGGTCGCCGGAGTTCACCGCCTCGACGAGGTTGGCGACGACCTCCTCCGGGTCCTCGCCGACCACCGGCTCGACGTCGTCGGCGACGGCGTCGTAGTCGGGCTCCTCGAGCTCGACGCCGTCGAGGCCGGCCTCGCGCTCGGCGTCCTCGTAGACGTAGTGGGCGACGGTGCCGAGGATCGTGACGTACCAGCGACCGTCGAGCTCGACGGACGTGAGCACCGGCTCCTCACCGTCGAACAGGTCGGCGAGGTCGCCCGACTCCGTCTGGCGGCTGCCGTCCTCGGCGAGGGAGTCGAGCCGCTCGGGCAGCTTCTCCGGGTCCCAGGTCACCTCGTAGCGACCGTCCTCGACGGTGACCCGGGCGATGCCGTCACCGATCACCTCGGTGTCGAGCTGGAGGTCGCTCAGCTCGAGCGTGATCGCCTCGGTGACGCCGTCGCCCTCGAGCAGCCCCCCTCCTCCTCGGCCCGCTCGCGGGCGGTGTCGTAGAGGTCGTCGAGGCCGTCGACCTCCGCCGGGCTCAGCATGTCGAGGACCGCCACCGGGTCCTGCTCGGCGCTGGCGAGGACCAGCTGCTCGACCGCCTCCTCCGGCGAACCCGCGCCGCCGCGCGGCCACACGAACTGCCAGATCACCACGCCGGCCGCGATCAGCGCGACCACCACGCCGCCGACGGCGAGCACCTTGGCCGTCGAGCCCCGGGCGGCGGGCGGACCGGCCGGAGGACCGGGCGGGTACGGCGGCGGGCCGGCGGGCGGGTACGGCGGCGGGCCGGCGGACGGCATCGCCGGCGCGGCCGGCGGTGGGCCGGCCGGCGGTGGGCCGGCCGGCGTGCCGGGCAGCGGCCAGGCAGGAGCCGCACCCGCCGACGGGGGCGGGGGCGGCGGGGGCGGTGGGTCGAACGGACGACCACAGGACCGGCAGGCGACGTCTCCGGCTGACCGCGGCGTGCCGCAGCTGGTGCAGAACCCCATCTCGGCTCCAACTCCTCAGGCTCGACGGATCGCGGGGCCTCAGCACCCCCGAGCGCGACGGACGCGCAGCCTAGCCATTCCCCGTCCGCGTGTCCGCGAACCTCGCGAGACCGACGATCGTCCCGACCGCGGCGGCCACCGCCGCGACCACGCCGGCCAGCGCCACCCACGCACCGGGGCCCGCCGCGGCCGGAGCGGCGCTCGTCAGCCGCAGGACGAGCGCGAGCACCGCGACCGCGCCGACGAGGGCGCTCACCAGCCGGGCGGCGCCGACCGCACGCCCCTGGAAGCCGCCCAGCCCGATCAGCACGATGCCGGCGACGGCCGGGAGCAGCAGCACCACCGCGGCCGACTGCGGAACGACGGCGTCGACGGCGCCGCGGCGTACGAGCCGGACCGCCTCGACGAGCGTCGACCGCGACAGCGCGCCGTCGGCCGTCCACGGCAGGAACAGTGCGCCGAGCCAGCACGCTCCCGCCACGACCCAGGCGAGCAGCACGACGAGGCGGGGCACCGGCCGACCGTATCCCACCGCGGCCGGCGGACGCCTTCCGTCGCCCGGCGAACTACACCGCTGTAGTTATCGCCGAACCCTGTTACTGCTGTGATTCCTGTGGTTATCGTGACTCGGCTCCCGCTTCTTCCCCCACCGAGCCCGCCCTGGAGTTGTGATGCCTGCCCGGCCAGCCGAGACGCCGACCCGCCCCGCCGACCTCCGCGCCCTCGCCCGCCGCGGCCTGCTGACGGCGGTGGTCGCGACCGTGGTGGTCGCGCTGCTGGCGGCGTTCGACCCCGGCGGCTCCCCGCCCCGCTCCGCGACGACGTCCGGCAGGTCAAGGCGCGACCCAACCCGGTGACGCCGGGCGACTTCCGCGGCTACGGCTTCGACCAGTGCCTCGCACCGACCCAGAAGGCGATGGACACCTGGCTCTTCCACTCGCCGTTCCTCGCCGTCGGCATCTACATCTCCGGCAACTCCCGCTGGTGCCGCGACCAGCCCAACCTCACTCCCCGCCTGGGTGAGCACCCAGCTTCGCAGGGGCTGGCGGCTGCTGCCGATCACCCTCGGTCCGCAGGCCTCCTGCCACCCCGGCTTCCCCCGCTACGACGACGACCCGCGGATCAACAACCGGCCTGGCGCCGACGGGATCTACCGCCCCGCCCGCCGGCAGGCTGCGCACCGAGGCCGACAAGGCCGTCGCCGAGGCGAAGCGGCTCGGCATCGTGCCGCGGAGCACGCTCTGGTACGACCTCGAGGGCTTCGACCAGACCAAGAAGCGGTGCCGCGAGTCCGCGCTCGCGTTCCTCAGCGCCTGGACCGTGCGGCTGCACGAGCGCGGCTACCGGTCGGGCGTCTACTCCAGCGCCGGCTCCGGCATCAAGGTGCTCGACGACGCCCGGGTGCGGCGTACTCCTGGGGTCACCCTCCCCGACATGATCTGGATCGCCCGCTGGGACGGGAGGGCCAACACCTCGACGTCCTACATCCGCAACGACGGGTGGCGGCCCGGCGGCCGGGTCAAGCAGTACCAGGGCGGCCACGACGAGACCTGGGGCGGCGTCACCATCAACATCGACCGCAACTACCTCGACGTCGGCCGCGGCAGCCGCGCGCCCGCCGAGCCGCACTGCGGGGGGCGTGCCGGTCGACTTCACCAACTACCCGCCGCTGCGCCCCGGCCGGAACCCGTCGGCCCGGGCGGTCACGGCGCTGCAGTGCCTGCTGTCCGAGCGCGGCCACTACCGCGGCAAGCTGCACGGGAGGTACGACGACGCGACGATCACCGCGGTCCGCGCGTGGAAGACCCGACGCGGGCTGCCCACGACCGCCCGGTTCACGCGGGCGCACTGGGTCGCGTTCCACGCCGAGGGCTGGGCGCTCGCGGCCAAGCTGGGCTCGACCGGGGCACACGTGCGCCGGGCGCAGCGGGCGCTGAACGCGGCGGACCCGGAGCTGAAGCGCCGGGTCGACGGCGTCTTCTCCGCGACCACGGCCGCCGACGTGCGCGCCTACCAGAAGCGGACCGGCCTGCGGCAGACCGGCATCGTCAACAAGCCCACCTGGGCCAAGCTGCGGGCCGGCGTGCGCTGACCGGGCTCAGGCCGGCGGGCCGGCCAGCAGCGCCAGGCCGAACAGGCCCGCCACGACGCCGAGCCCGGTCGCCATGCCGAGCAGCGGGTGCCGCACGGCCAGGTGGACCGGGCGCTCGACGCCGGTCGCCGACGCGACGGCCCGCAGCCGCCAGCGGTCGCTGAGGCCGCGCCGGCGCTCGACCCACCAGTCGAACGGGAGGGTGGCGAGCGGCGGCACCGCCGCGAGCAGCCCGACCACCGTGCGGCGCCAGCCCCACGCCTGGTCGACGGAGACCAGCACCGTGACGACGACGTAGGCCAGGAACGCCGCGCCGTGCAACGGCCCGAACACCGTGACGCCGGCGTCGGTGGTCTTCGTCGCGTACTTGAGGAACATGCCGACCAGAAGACCGGTCCAGGTGATCGCCTCGACGACCGACACGGTGCGGAACAGTGTCCGCGGCCCGAGCGCTCCGCTCACGCGAGCACCCGCTCGGCGAGCGAGGTGAAGAACCCGAGGCCGTCGGTGCCCGCCCCGGTCAGCTCCTCGACCGCGTGCTCGGGGTGGGGCATCAGGCCGACGACGTTGCCGCGCTCGTTGGCGATCCCGGCGATGTCGTTGAGCGAGCCGTTGGGGTTGCCGTCGAGGTAGCGCACCACGACCTGCCCCCTCCCCCTCGATGCGCTCGAGGGTCGCGGCGTCGGCGACGAAGCCGCCCTCGCCGTTCTTGAGGGCGATGGTGATCTCGGCGCCCTCGTCGTAGGCGGCGGTCCACGCGGTGCGGTTGTTCTCCACCCGCAGCCGCTGGTCGCGGCACACGAACTTGCGGTGGTCGTTGCGGATCAGCGCGCCCGGCAGCAGGTGGGACTCGCAGAGGATCTGGAACCCGTTGCAGATGCCGAGCACCGGCATCCCGTTCCGGGCGGCCTCGACGACCTCGGTCATCACCGGGGCGAACCGGCTGATCGCGCCGCAGCGCAGGTAGTCGCCGTAGGAGAAGCCGCCCGGCAGCACCACGGCGTCGACCCCCTTGAGGTCGGCGTCGGCGTGCCAGAGCGCGACCGCGTCGTGGCCGCCGATCCGGACGGCGCGGCGGGCGTCGACGTCGTCGAGCGAGCCCGGGAAGGTGACGACCCCGACCTTCACCTGACCGGCTCCTCGACGGAGACGGTGAAGTTCTCGATCACCGGGTTGGACAGCAGCGTCTCGGCCATCTCGTGGACCCGGGCGAGCACCTCGTCGGTGACCTCGCCCTCGACGTCGAGCTCGAACCGCTTGCCCTGGCGGACGTCGGTCACGCCGGAGAAGCCGAGCCGCGGCAGCGCGCCGAGCACCGCCTTCCCCTGCGGGTCGAGGATCTCGGGCTTCGGCATGACGGCTACGACGACTCGAGGCACGGCAGGAGTCTAGTGAGCGTCGGCCCCGGGACCGGCATCGCCGGCGGTGTGAGATCAGGCGAACGGGTCGGGCAGCGCGCCGGGGGAGGCCGGCGAGCAGCTCGCGGGCCCGGGCGGCGCTCTTGTGCTCGACGAGCACCTCGTACTTCGTCGCTACGACCTGGGTCACCGAGGAGAAGTCGCGCTGCCCCCGGGTCATCGCGTAGCCGACCAGCGCCATGACCACACCGAAGCCGGCGCCGATCACCATCGTCGACAGGATCGTCACCAGCGCCCCCTCCTCGGCGAAGATCGACAGCACGAGGCCGACGAAGAGGCCGATCCAGAGCCCGGACATCACGCCGCCCGCGGCGACCCGGCCCGTCGTCAGCCGACCGGTGATCCGCTCCACCCGCTTGAGGTCGGTGCCCACGATCATGCACTGCTCGACCGGGAACTTCTGGTCGGCGAGGTGGTCGACGGTCCGCTGCGCCGCCGCGTAGTCGTCGTAGACCGCCAGCGACTGCGGGAACTCCAGCTTGAGCGGCGACGCGCCGCCCCCCGGACGGCGAGGACAGGCTCATGCCTCCAGTGTGCCTCAGAACCGTTCGCCGGTCAGCAGCTCGTACGCCTCGACGTACCGGCTGCGGGTGCGTTCGACGACCTCCGGCGGCAGCGGCGGCGGGGCCGCCCCGGACGAGCGGTCCCAGCCGGACTCCGGCGACAGCGCCCAGTTGCGCACGATCTGCTTGTCGTACGACGGCTGGGCGCGGCCCGGCTCCCACTCCGCGGCCGGCCAGTAGCGCGAGGAGTCGGGGGTGAGCACCTCGTCGGCGAGCACGATCACGCCGTCGCGCTCGCCGAACTCGAGCTTGGTGTCGGCGAGGATGATGCCGCGCTCGCGCGCGACCTCCTCGGCTCGGGCGTAGACGGCGAGGGTGAGCGCGCGGAGCGCCTCCGCCGTGTCGGGGCCGACGGCGCGGACGACCGCGTCGAAGTCGACGTTCTCGTCGTGGTCGCCGAGGTCGGCCTTGGTGGCGGGGGGTGAAGACCGGCTCCGGGAGCCGGCTGCCGTCGACCAGCCCCGGCGGCAGCGGGATGCCGCACACCTCGCCGGTGGCGGCGTAGTCGACCAGCCCGGACCCGGTGAGGTAGCCGCGCGCGACGCACTCGACCGGGTACATCGCGAGGCGGTCGCAGACCACCGCCCGGCCCCTGACCTGCTCGGGCACGTCGGTGCTCACGACGTGGTGGGGCACCAGGTCGGCGAGCTGGTCGAACCACCACAGCGACATCCGGGTGAGGATCTCCCCCTTGTCGGGGATCGTCGTCTCCAGCACGAAGTCGAAGATCGACAGCCGGTCGCTGGCCACCATCAGCAGCTTGCCGGCGTGCGGCCCCTCGGTCAGCTCGTAGAGGTCCCGCACCTTCCCCGAGTGGACGTGGCGGGCGCCCGGCAGCGCCGGGGCGGGCGGGATGTTGGCGAGCGGCACGCGCCCAGCCTATTGAGGCGCGGCGAGGCCGGGAACGGTGCGTCCGGAGGTCAGCCGTCCGTCGCGCACCCCAGGCCCTGCCGGTAACCACGGGGGAACCGGCCGGCCACCACTGCGTCGGCGACCTCTCGCACGAGGTCGGGATAGCCGCCCTCGGCTGCCATCTCCCGCAGGACCGGCCACTCCTCGACGGTGCCCAGGGCGGCCTGGGCCTCGTCGACGGCCGCGTCGTCGCCGTCGCGCATGGCGTCGACGAACTGCGCCACCCACGCGCACGCCACGGCGCCGGCGACATCGACGCCCAGCTGGTAGCGGGTGACCTCGACCGTGCTCACGGCGGAGGCGTCGAAGTCCTGCGGCACCGGGAGCGGATCGAGCATCTCGGCCACCACGCCGGCCCGCTCGTCGTCGGTGACGAAGCCCTCGGGGAGATGGGCGTCCAGCTCGGCCGGCGCGACCGGGGTGAGCCGGGCGAGGAGCTCGCGGAACTCCGACCGCCCCATGCCGGTGCCGCGGACCTCGACCCAGAAGTCGCCGACCGCCTCGACCAGGACGGTGTGGTCGTCGCGGGAGTAGGCGAACAGCAGGGCGTCGCGGCCCAGCACCTGCAGCCGCCTGCCCTGGGCCGGGCCCTCGGCGACCTGCCCCCGGGACCCGACGTAGTCGTCGTACAGGTCGGTCGGCCGCCACACCACGTTGACCTCCGAGCCCGCAGCGCAGCCCTCCTCGCCGGCCGAGCAGACCCGCACGTACTCCAGCTCGCCGCCGTGCTCGTCCACCTCGGCGTCCTCGAGCGTCCAGCCGTCGACGTCGAGCACCGCCAGCGCGCGGTCTTCCGGAGCCACCGCGACGTCGTCCGGCCCGTTCTCCTCGCCGCCGCGCTGCTGGTCGACCCAGACCGTGCCGGCGGCGACCGCCACGACGGCGGCGGCGACGAGCGCCGACGCCCACCGCCTGCGGGGGGAAAGCGGGTCGTCCGACCGGGGCGGGCGGGTCTCGAGCGGGGCGGTGGCCATGATCTCCTCCAGGAGCTCGGCGCGACCCTCGTGGATCGGGAGCCCGGCGACGCCCGCGTCGGTGATCTTCCGGTCGCTGCTCATCGCTGGTCCTCCTTCGACGTCGCGGTGGTGGTGACACCCCGGAGGTGTCCGCCCGGCCCGGGATCGTTGCCGAGCGCCTCCCGCAACCTCGCTCTCGCCCGCGACAGCCGCGGTCGTACGACGGCGCCGGGCAGGCCGAGCACCTCGCCGATCTCCCGCGGCTCGAGCCCCTCCCACAGGTGCAGCTGCAGCACCTCCTCGTCACGGGCGCTCAATCGCGCCATGGCGGCCGTGACGTCGGCGCGGTGGACCACCTCCTCGGACAGGTCCGCGACCGCCTGCGAGAGCTGGACCCGCAGCCGCTCACCCAGCGCGGCGCGCCGTCCCTCGCCCCGGCGGTGGTTGGCGAGCACCCGTCGGGCGACGCCGTAGAGCCAGGGCCTGGTCTCCGGGCCCCTCGGCACGTGCCGCAGCCGTCGCCAGGCGACGAGGAAGGTCTCGGCAGCGACGTCGGCGGCGTCCTCGGGCCGGTCGGTGCGGCGGAGGGCGAAGCCGAGGACGGCGTCGAAGTGCTCCGCGTAGAGGCGACGGAACGTCTCCTCGCCCGCTTCAGGCTGGCTCATGACTCCCCCATGTCCGCACCGGGCCCGATCGTTGCACGGGGGTCGCCGGATCCTCCGCTCGCGGCTGGTGGCACCCTGTTGCCATGCCGGAGTCAGTGGGTGAGGTCTACCACCGGATCGTGAGGGCCACGCGGCGCGCGGCCGAGGGACAATGCCCGGAGTGCGCGAACGTCGCAGCCGAGCGGATCGTGTGGGAGGACGAGAACTGGATCCTCTCCCGCGCCGCCGACGCCGACGAGCTCGCGGCCGCCCTGCTGCTCCAGACCCGCGAGCACAGCAAGGTGGGCCAGCTCGACGACGAGCTGGCGTCGCAGTTCGGGCGGATCGCCAACCGGCTGGTGCGGATCATCGAGAACCTGCCCGAGTCGGAGTACGTCGACGTCAGCCGCTACGGCGAGTACCGCGGCCACTTCCACGTGTGGTTCCACGCGCCGTTCGCCGACGGCACCGACCGCCCGGTCGACCTCCACCAGGTCGCCACCAAGCTCGCGAACTGGGGCGGCGACGCCCGCGCCTGAACGGGCCCGCCGGCACGGCCGGCGTACGGACTGACTAGAGGATCGCGCCCGGCGCGTACGCCGCCGCGGCGGGGTGACGCTCGACGACCTCGGCGACCCGGCGGCAGACCGCCTGGGTCTGCGCGACCGCGGCGCCGGTGAACGTGATCGGCTCGGCGACCAGGGAGCCGAGCTGCTCGGCGGTGAGGCCGAGCCGGTCGTCGGCGGCCAGCTTGGCGAGCACGTCGTTGTCGGCCTGGCCCTGCCGCATCGCGAGGGCGGTGCCGACGGCCGCCTCCTTGATCGCCTCGTGCGCGGTCTCGCGGCCGACGCCGTTGCGCACCGCGGCCATCAGCACCTTCGTGGTGGCGAGGAACGGGAGGTAGCGGTCGAGCTCGCGCTGGATCACCGCCGGGAAGGCGCCGAACTCGTCGAGCACGGTGAGGAAGGTCTGGAAGAGGCCGTCGACGGCGAAGAACGCGTCGGGCAGCGCCACCCGGCGCACCACCGAGCACGACACGTCGCCCTCGTTCCACTGGTCGCCGGCGAGCTCACCGACCATCGAGAGGTAGCCGCGGGTGACCACCGCGAGGCCGTTGACCCGCTCGCAGGAGCGGGTGTTCATCTTGTGGGGCATCGCGGACGACCCGACCTGGCCCTCCTTGAAGCCCTCGGTGACCAGCTCGTTGCCGGCCATCAGCCGGATCGTGGTTGCCAGGTTGGAGGGGGCGGCCACCAGCTGCACGAGCGCCGACAGCACGTCGAAGTCCAGCGACCGCGGGTAGACCTGGCCGACGCTGGTGAGCACCCGGTCGAAGCCGAGGTGGGCGGCGACGCGGCGCTCGAGCTCGGCGTACCGCTCCTCGTCGCCGAGCAGGTCGAGCATGTCCTGGCCGGTGCCGACCGGGCCCTTGATCCCGCGCAGCGGGTAGCGGACCAGCAGCTCCTCGACCCGCTCGAGGGCGACGAGCAGCTCGTCGGCGATCGTCGCGAACCGCTTGCCGAGCGTCGTCGCCTGCGCCGCCACGTTGTGCGAGCGGCCGGCCATCACCGTCGTCTCGTGCTCGGCGGCGAGCCGGGCGAGGCGGGCCAGGGCGGCCACGGCGCGGTCGCGGACGAGCTCGAGCGACTGGCGGACCTGGAGCTGCTCGACGTTCTCGGTGAGGTCGCGCGACGTCATCCCCTTGTGGATGTGCTCGTGGCCGGCGAGCGCGCTGAACTCCTCGATCCGCGCCTTCACGTCGTGACGGGTGACCCGCTCGCGCGCGGCGATCGACGCGAGGTCGACCTTCTCGACGACGTCCTCGTAGGCCTCGACCACGCCGTCGGGCACGGCGACGCCGAGGTCGCGCTGCGCCTTCAGCACCGCGATCCAGAGCCGCCGCTCGAGCACGATCTTGTGCTCCGGCGACCAGATCCGGGCCAGGTCGGCGGCGGCGTAGCGGGTGGCGAGGACGTTGGGGACGGTCACGGGGCACGATTCTCCCACGACCGCCACGAGGCCGGACTCGGGCGACCACGAGGGCAGACTCGACGCACCACGAGGGCCGACTCAACCCACCACGAGGGCCGATTCGACGCGCCACGGGGGCCGATTCGACGCGCCACGGGGGCCCATTCAACCCACCACGAGGGCCGATTCAACCCACCACGACACCCGACTCAACCGCGGACGGCGGCACCCTCGACGACGCCGAGGGGCTCGGCGGCGATGTCGGAGCGGCGCTGGAGGCCGGGGAAGGAGATCAGGTCGGCGGCGGCGTAGGCGCGGGCGCGGGCGTCGGCGACGTCGGTGCCGACGGCGCGGACGGCGAGCACCCGGCCGCCGGCGGTCACCAGCCGGCCGTCCTCCGTCAGGGCGGTGCCGGCGTGGATGACGTCGACGCCGGGCAGGGCGTCGGCGTCCGCGACGCCGGTGATGACGTCGCCCTTCGACGACGATGCCGGGTAGCCGGCCGAGGCGAGCACGACGCTGACGGCGGCGCCGGCGCCGAACCGCGGCGGCGACACGTCGGCCAGCCGGCCGCGGGCGGCGGCGTGCAGCAGCACGCCGAGCGGCGAGTCGAGCAGCGCCAGCACGGGCTGGACGTCGGGGTCGCCGAAACGACAGTTGTACTCGATCACCCGCGGGCCGTCCGCGGTGAGCGCGAGGCCGACGTAGAGGCAGCCGACGAACGGCGCACCCCGGCGCGCCATCTCGCGGAGCGTCGGCTCCACGACCGCCTCGACCACCCGCTCGGCGAGGTCCGGCTGCGCCCACCCGAGCGGCGTGTAGGACCCCATCCCGCCGGTGTTGGGGCCGCGGCCGCCGTCGTGGATCCGCTTGAAGTCCTGTGCGGGCTGCAGGGCGCGGGCGGTCGTGCCGTCGCAGACCGCGAACAGCGACACCTCCGGCCCGTCGAGGAACTCCTCGACGACCACCCGGCCGCACGCCGCGGCGTGCGCGAGCGCCTCGTCGCGGTCGCGGGTCACCACGACCCCCTTGCCCGCGGCCAGCGCGTCGTGCTTGACGACGTACGGCGAGCCGAGCTCGTCGAGCGCGGCCGCCACCTCCTCCGGCGTGGTGCACGTGCGCGCCCGGGCGGTCGGCACGCCGGCGGCGGCCATCACCTCCTTCGAGAACGCCTTCGAGCCCTCGAGCCGGGCCGCCGCCGCGGACGGGCCGAAGCAGGCGATGCCGGCGTCGGCGAGCGCGTCGGCCACGCCGGCGACCAGCGGCGCCTCGGGCCCGACGACGACCAGGTCGACGCCGGTGCGGCGGGCCAGGTCGGTCACCGCGGCGGCGGACATCGGGTCGACCTCGTGCAGGGTCGCGACCGCCGCCATCCCGGGGTTGCCGGGAGCGGCGTGCACGGCGGCGACCGCCGGGTCCCGCGCCAGGGCGAGCGCGAGCGCGTGCTCGCGCCCGCCGCTGCCGACCACCAGGACGCTCAGTTCGCTGGACACGAACGCCGATCCTACGGGCCGGCGCCCCGCGCGCCCGCGGTCGCCGGCTCCCCCGCGGCGGTCCGGTGCGTCCCTGGTGCGTCCCTGGTGCGTACGAGTCGGCGCCCGCGCCCCCGGCGAGGTTCGAGAACCGGACGGTCGGGCAGACTGACCCCCGTTCGAGTCGCGTTGAGAGTCCGGGGGTTAGACGCATGGGGGCACCTCGTCCTGGCGACCACGTCGGTCGCTACCGCATCGAGCGGGTCGTCGGGCAGGACGCCGTCGGGCTGGTCTGCGCCGCCACCGACCCCAGGTTGCAGCGCACGGTGACGCTGACCGTGGTCCACCCCGAGCTGGCCGGCCGGCCCGGGTTCGCCGACTCCCTGCGCGCGGCCGCCACCCGGCTCTCGACCCTGTCCTCGCCCTACGTCGCCTCGCTGCACGACCACGACGCGGACGCCACTCCTCCCTACCTGGTGAGCCAGCACGTCGACGGGGGCGACCTCGGCTCCTGGCTCGCGCAGCACGGCCCGCTGCCGCGGCGCGCGGCGCTGCTCCTGGCCGAGCAGGTGGCGGCCGGCCTGGCCGACGCCCACCGCCACGGCCTGGTCCACGGCGACCTGCGGCCGGAGAACGTGCTGGTGCGCGACGCCGGCACCGAGCGGTCCCACGCGTGGCTCACCGGCTTCCCGCTGCTCGACGGCGACCGCCCGACCGGTGCCGACGCCGACCTCCGCGGTGTCGGCCGCGTGCTGGTCGCCGCCCTCACCGGCTCCGACCCTGGCCCCGACCCGGCCCCCGCCCGCGCCGGGCACCTTCGGGTCCGGCATCGACGAGGTGCTCGGCGGCCTGCTCGGCCCCGACCCGGCCGCCCGCCCCGCGGACGCGGGCGCGCTGCGCGCCCGGCTCGCGGACCTCGCGGCCCGGGCCACGCCGCCGGTCGAGCCGACCCGCATCCGCCCCCGCCGTACCACCGCCGCCCGCTCCCGCGCCGCCGCCGGCCGCTCCGACGGCGGTCACCCCCCGCCGGGACCCCGCCTCCCCCGTTCCTCCCGCCTCCGCCCCCTCCGCCTGCCGCCCCGCCACGCCGGCGCGGGCTCGTCGTCGGCCTGGTCGCCGTCGCGGTCGCCCTGGTCGTCGTCGGCGGCGGGGTGGCCTGGACCCTGCTGTCCGGTGACGACGAGGGCGGCGGAGCCGACGGCGACAGCCCGGCGGCGGCCCCGGAGCGGGTCACCGGCGACGTCGACGGCGACGGGCGCGGCGACGTGGTGCTTGACGGCTTCGACCCCGAGGCCTGGACCGCGACCGGCGAGATCGTGACCCTCCCCTCCGGCGACGAGGGCGTCGGGGAGCCGGTCCGCGAGACCTACCCCGACCAGGTCCTCGTCGACAGCAACCCGGACCTCCACCTCGCCGACGTCGACGGCGACGGCGCCCTCGACCGGGTCTTCACCACCGCGTTCGCCGAGATCGACGACACGCTGGTCATCGACGTGGTGCCGGCCGAGGGCGAGCCCTGGCACCAGGAGATCCAGTACCAGGACACGCGCTGGGGCGCGGGCGACAACGTCACGGTGCTCTTCGGCGACCTGGACCAGGACGACCGCGCCGACCTGGTCGTCCACGACGGCTACATCACCGACGGCGTGATCCGGGTCTTCGTGGGGCTCGCCGAGGAGGGCGCGTTCGCCGAGCCCGAGGAGTGGTACGCCGGCGACCACGAGGCCGACATCGTCCAGCTCGACGTCGCCGACTTCGACGGCGACGGCCACCACGACCTGCTCGCGGCGATCGAGGGCGACGGCCCCGGTGACGGCCAGCAGCCGTGGACCATCTCCCTCCAGCTGATCACCTCCGACGGCACCGCGCTCGCCGACCAGGGCGACCTCCGGCCGCTCCCGGCCGACCGCTACCCCCCAGGGCGTCCGGCTCTACGGCGACCTCGACGGCGACGGCGACGACGACCCGCTGCTCGTCGGCCCCGACGGCTTCGCCACCGTGGACCTCGCCGACCCGTCGTCGGCCGACGTCGAGGTCATCTGGCCGGCCGGCGCCGACAACCGCGCCTGGCAGCGCCGCTACCAGAGCTACACGCAGGCCGCGACCGCCGACTGGGTGATGTCCGACGTCGACGGCGACGGCGACGACGACCTCGTCTTCCTGCGGTTCGGCGACTTCGAGGGGGTCGACGCCGACAGCCGTCCGGTGACGGTCCGGCTCGCGCAGGACGGCGAGCTCGCCCCGCCGGCCCCGTGGGGACGGTTCGAGTGCGGCGCCGACTGCAGCAAGGACTACAGCCCGGTCACCCCGGCGTACTAGCCCGACCCGACGAAGCAGAGGTCACGGATGCACGTCCCGCAGCCCGGGAGCACGCTCGGCCGCTACCGCATCGACCGCGTGATCGGTCAGGGCGGCATGGGTGTCGTCTACGCCGCGACCGACCTCCGGCTCGGACGGGAGGTGGCGCTGAAGGTGATCACGGGGCCGCTCGCCGCCACCGAGGAGTACCGCCGGCGCTTCCAGCACGAGGCGCTCGCCATGTCGCGGGTGCAGTCGCCCTGGATCGTGCAGATCCACGACCACGACGAGGTCGACGGGCTGCCCTACATCGTCACCCAGCTCGTCCCCGGCACCGACCTCGGGTCGCTGGTGGCGGCGGAGGGCCGGTTGCCCGTACGACGGGCGCTGCGGCTGTGCGCCCAGCTCGCCCGGGGCCTCGACGACGCCCACCGTGCGGGGGTGCTGCACCGCGACGTGAAGCCGGGCAACGTGCTCCTCGCCGGGACGGGCGACGACGAGCACGCCTACCTGTGCGACTTCGGCATCGCGCTCTCCGACGCCGCGAGCCACCGGACCCAGACCGGGATGGTCGCCGGCACGTGGGCCTACCTCGCCCCGGAGCGGACCCTCGGCGACCCCGCGGTGCCGGCGAGCGACCTCTACGCGGTGGGCTGCGTGCTGTGGACCTGCCTGACCGGGCGCGAGCCCTACACCGGCAGCCAGGTCGAGATGGCGATCGCCCACGCCAGCGCGCCGGTCCCGCAGCTGCCCGGCGACGACGAGCCGGTCACCGCGCTCAACCGGGTCCTCGCCCGGGCGCTGGCGAAGGACCCCGCCGACCGGCACCCCGACGGCGCCGCGCTGGCCGCCGACCTCGAGCGGCTCGCGGCCACGGCGCCCGACGCCGTGGTCGAGGGCCCCGTCGGCGGGGCGGCGAGCACGGCCGTCCGGTCCGCGCCGACGGCGCCTCCTCCCGCCGCCCACGGCGCCGCCGCCCGCCCCGGGCGGCGCCGCGCCGCTCCCCGCCACCGAGCCCCGGGAGGCCGACCCGCCCGCGGCGCGGCGTCGCCGCCGTTGGCCGCTGCTCGTCGGCGTCGTCGTGGCCGTCGCGCTCCTCGGGGGCGCGGCGACCTGGGCGGGGCTGGTCGCCCTCGACGGAGACGACGCTGACGATCCTGCCGGTGGGAGCGGCGGGGACGGCGGGGACGAGGTGCCGGCGCTGGTCACCGGCGACGTCGACGGCGACGGGCTGGGCGACCTCGCGGCGCAGGTCCGCACGTTCGACACGAACGGCCAGCTGTTCCAGGCGCTCTCGACCGGCACCGGTCTCGAGCCGGCGACCGCCGCGGGCAGCGAGACCGGTCGCGCCCTGCTCGGCGACGTCGACGGTGACGGCCGGACCGACCAGGTCTGGTTCGCGGCCGGCGACAACGCCGGCAGCTTCCTGGTCCGCGTGGTCACCGCCGGGCGCGAGCAGATCTGGGGAGCACACCCAGCAGCTCTCCGCCCTCCGGAAGTGGGACAACCTGGTGCCCTACCTCGCCGACGTCGACGGCGACGGGCGGCACGACCTCCTGGTCGGGAGCCGCACCCTCGAGGACACCGACGACGAACGCTTCACCATCACCGTCCACGTCGCGCGGTCGGTGGAGCGCGAGGGCGAGGACACGTTCGCCGAGGTCGAGCAGGTGCTCGACCTCGGGCGGAGCGAGCACCCCGTCACCGGCGTCGGCGACTTCGACGGCGACGGCGACGACGACCTGTTCCGGGCCACCAACACGCTGCGCGGCAACGGGGTCACCCAGGTGCGGGTCGAGGCGATCATCAACGACGACGGCACCTTCACGGCGCACGAGCCGACGGAGCTCGACGTGGACGTCTGGGGCGTCGGCTGGTTCGTCGCCGGCGACCCCGACGGCGACGGACAGGACGAGGTGGTCGTCACCAACGGGCGGCGCGGCTCGATCGGCGTCCTGGAGCAGGCCGACGGGGCCTTCGGCGAGCCGGCCGAGTGGTGGGCCGGCTCCGTCGGCGAGAAGGACTGGGAGCGGACCGTCTTCAGGGAGGGGGCGCCGTGGTTCCGCCAGGCCCTCTCCGACGTCGACGGCGACGGCGACGACGACCTCGTCGCGCTCGCGCGGGTGGCCGACGACAACGGCATCGCGGTCGGGGTGGCGACCTCCGACGGCAGCGGCTTCGCCGAGTACGAGGAGTGGGGCTCCCTCCCGTGCGCCACCGACCCCTGCCCCGCCTACGAGCTCGTCGCCAACGTCGAGCCGTCCATCCTGTGACCCCGGAGGAGACCTCCATGCGCGTGCCGCAACCCGGCGAGCAGCTCGGCCGCTACCGACTGGAGTCGGTGGTCGGGCAGGGCGGCATGGGCGTCGTCTACGCCGCCACCGACACCCGCCTCGACCGCACGGTCGCGGTCAAGGTGATCACCGGCCCCCCTCGCCACGGACCGGGAGTTCCTGGCGCGGTTCCACGACGAGGCCACCGTCCTCACCCGGCTGGACTCACCGCACGTCGTGCAGATCCTCGACCACGACGAGGTGGACGGCGTGCCGTTCATCGTCACCCAGTACGTCGACGGCACCGACCTCGCCGCCGTCCTGGCCCGCGGGCCGCTGGGGCTGCGCAGCGCGCTGGTCCTGTGCGCCCAGGTGGCGCGCGGGCTCGGCGACGCCCACCGGCGCGGCGTCGTGCACCGCGACGTCAAGCCCGCCAACGTGCTGGTCCGCGACCTCAACACGCCCGACGTGCACGCCTTCGTGTGCGACTTCGGCATCGCCCGGTCCGACGCCACCGACGGCCGCACCGCCACGGGGGTCGTCGCCGGCACCTGGGCCTACCTCGCGCCCGAGCGCACCGAGGGTGCGCCGGCGACCCCGGCGAGCGACCTCTACGCCCTCGGCTGCCTGCTGTGGGCCTGCCTCACCGGCCGGCCGCCGTACGAGGGCAGCGACGTGCAGGTCGCCCTGGCCCACGTGCAGGCGCCGGTGCCGCAGCTGCCCGGTCCCGGTCCGCTGGTGGCCGAGGTCAACGCCGTGCTCGCCCGGCTGCTGGCCAAGGACCCGGCCGACCGCCACCCCGACGCCGCAGCGGTGCGCGCCGAGCTGGAGCAGCTGGCCCAGCGCGCTCCCGAGGAGACCGTCGAGCGCGGACCGGTCGACGCCGCACCCGCGCCGGCCGGCACGACCGCGCCGCGCGCCGCCGCCACCCAGGCCCGGCGCCGGCGCCGGCTGCCCGCGGCGGTGGCCGCCGTGACCGGCGTGGTGCTGGTCGGCGGCGCGGTCGCCACCGCCGCCCTCGTCTCCCGCGACGACCCGGACCCCGCGCCGGACCCGGTCGAGGCGGAGGTGCCGGTCTCGGGCGACGTCGACGGCAACGGGTACGGCGACGTCGTCGTGCAGCAGGACCGGTTCGAGCACCTGAGCCCGCTGCCCACCTGGACGCTCCCGTCCAACGGGAGCTTCTTCGACGCAGCCGTCCGCGGCGACGGCGAGGACGGCTTCGCCCGCGCCGGCGACGTCGACGGCGACGGAGTGCCGGACGTCGTCTGGACCGACCACCGGTCCGGCGACCCGATGACGGTCGTCGTGGTGCCGGGCGACGGCGAGCGGTGGACCCAGCAGCTCGACCTCGACCGCACGCTCGACATCTCGAACGCGGCGACGCTCGTCGCCGACGTGACCGGCGACGGCCTCGACGACCTGCTGCTCGGCGGCCGCCCCGACGGCGGCGACACCTTCCACGTCGCGGTCTCCGACGGCGCCGGGTTCGCCGAGCCGGAGCGGTGGTACGCCTCCGACCTCGCCGACGGCTTCCAGTGGAGCGGCGACTTCGACGGCGACGGCACCGACGAGGTCGTGCACTGGGCCGACGACGGGGTGCACACCTCCGGCGTGGTGCGGGTCCTCGCCGCGGACGACGGCCGGCTGGTCGAGTGGGCGCACCGCGACCTCGACGGCACGTCGGTCAACCCGTTCATCGCCCCGTGGCTGGTCGGCGACCCCGACGGCGACGGCGCCGACGAGCTCGTCGTCGTCAACGCCACCACCCGGCGCACGTTCGTCTACGAGGTCGCCGGCGGCCCGATCGAGGACCCCCGGTCGTGGATCGTCAACCGGATGCCGCGGGCGGAGGCGCGCGAGCACCTCTACGGCGACGGCGTGCTGACCCGGGCTCTCTCCGACGTCGACGGCGACGGCGACGACGACCTCGTCGAGCTCCTCGACCCCGCGGACGAGGAGATCGAGGTGCAGGTGCGGCTCTCCGACGGGTCGTCGTTCACCGCGCCCGAGGCGTGGGGCGGGTTCCGCTGCGGCAGCGAGTGCGAGGACGCGTTCCGGGCGGTGGACTGACGGGTCAGCGCAGCGGGGTGCAGCACGACCGCCTGCTCGCGCTCCGGGCCGACCCCGACCACCGAGATCCGGGCGCCCGACATCTCCTCCAGCGCCTCGACGTAAGCCCTCGCGTTGGCAGGCAGGTCGGCCAGCGTCCGCGCCCCGCTGATGTCCTCGGTCCAGCCGGGGGAAGTACTCGTAGACCGGCACGGCGTGGTGGAAGTCGGTCTGGTTGGCCGGCATCTCGTCGTGCCGCCGGCCCTCGACGTCGTAGGCCACGCAGACCGGGATCTGCTCGAGGCCGGTGAGCACGTCGAGCTTGGTGAGCACGAAGTCGGTGACGCCGTTGACCCGCGCCGCGTAGCGCGCGATCACCGCGTCGTACCAGCCGCAGCGCCGCGGCCGGCCGGTCGTCGTACCGAACTCGGCGCCGGCGTCGCGCAGGAAGTCGCCGGCCTCGTCGTGGAGCTCGGTCGGGAAGGGTCCCTCGCCCACGCGCGTCGTGTAGGCCTTGACGATCCCGATCACCTGGTCGATCCGGGTCGGCGGGATGCCCGAGCCGGTGCAGGCGCCGCCGGCGGTCGCGCTGGAGGACGTCACGAACGGGTAGGTGCCGTGGTCGACGTCGAGCAGGGTCGCCTGGCCGGCCTCGAGCAGCACCACCTCGTCGCGGTCGAGCGCCTCGCCGAGCAGCAGCGTCGTGTCGCAGACGTACGGCGCCAACCGGTCGGCGTGCGCCAGCAGGCCCTCGACGGTTTGCTCCACCGAGGGTGCGCGGCGGTTGTAGATCTTGGTGAGGATCTGGCTCTTGAGCTCGAGCGCCCCCTCGACCTTCTGGGTGAGGATCTTCTCGTCGAAGAGGTCCTGGACGCGGATGCCGATCCGGTTCATCTTGTCGGCGTACGTCGGCCCGATGCCGCGGCCGGTGGTGCCGATCCGGCGCGAGCCGAGAAACCGCTCGTTGACCTTGTCGAGCGTGCGGTTGTAGTCGGCGATGACGTGGGCGTTGGAGCTCACCTTGAGCCGGCCGGTGTCGATGCCGCGGGCCTCCAGGCCGTCGACCTCGTGGAACAGCACGTCGAGGTCGACGACCACGCCGTTGCCGATGACCGGCGTGCAGCCGGGGGTGAGGATGCCGCTGGGCAGCAGGTGGAGGGCGTACTTCTCGTCGCCGATGACCACGGTGTGCCCGGCGTTGTTGCCGCCGTTGAACTTCACCACGTAGTCGACCCGGTCGCCGAGGTGGTCGGTCGCCTTGCCCTTGCCCTCGTCGCCCCACTGGGCGCCGACGATCACGATCGCGGGCATCGCTCGCTCCTCAAAGTCGAAAGACCCGGTGCAATCGCACCGGGCTCTTTGCGACCCAACGGTAGGGGGTGGGGTGACCGGGTCGCAAACCAGGCGCCGCGTGAGGTTTCCCCGGCCGACCGGGGAAACCTCAACTTGTCGGGCAAAAGCAATGCCGGACAAGTGGAGGTTTTGCCCGTCACGTCACCCCCCGGCTCCGACCCGGCCCGACCCGAGCCCGCCCGCGGCGCGCCCCGGCCGGCTACGACGCGCCGCGCAGCCGCGCCCCGACCTCCGCCGCGACCGCGCGGGCCAGGTCGGCGGGCGGCTCCCCGTCGACCTCGGGGACCACCGCGTGGACGATCCCGTCGGCGAGCAGGTCGAGGGCCCGCACCCGCTGCGCCGCCGCCACCTCCGGCGCCCGGTCGACGACTCCGTGGACGATGGCGCTGGCGCCCTCCGGCGGCAGCGGCGAGAGCCAGGCGTGCTGGGCGGCGAGCACGGTGCGGGCTGGCATCAGCGCGAGCGCCCCGCCGCCGCAGCCCTGGCCGAGGATGACCGAGAGCGTCGGCACCGTCATCGTCACCAGGGTGCCGATGCAGCGGGCGATCTCGCCGGCGATCGCACCCTCCTCGGCCTCGGGCGACAGCTCGGCGCCGGGGGTGTCGACCACCGTGACCAGCGGGAGCCGCAGCTCCTCGGCCAGCCGCATCGCCCGCCGCGCCTCCCGGAGGGCGCCCGGGCCCAGGGGCGTGGCGGGCGTCTGGCGGCTGCGGTCCTGCCCGACCAGCACGCAGGGCACGCCGTCGATCCGGGTGAGCGCGATCAGCACCGAGTCGTCCCGCTCGCCCTCGTCGGTGCCGCGCAGCCGCAGCGTGTCCGAGGCGCCGTGGCGGAGCAGGTCGCGGACACCCGCACGGCCGTCGGCGCGGGTGCGCTCGACCGACTCCCACGCCGGCACGCCCGCGGCGTCCGCGGCGAGCGGCGTACGACGACTGCCCTCCGCCGGCCCCGGCGGGTCGACCAGCACCCGCAGCGCCGCGTCGACCAGCGCCGGGAGCTCCTCGCTCGGCACGACGGCGTCGATCACCCCCTTGGCGGCGAGGTTCTCGGCCTCCTGGACCCCGGCCGGGAACGGCTGCCCGTGGAGCGCCTCGAACACCTTCGGTCCGAGGAAGCCCACCAGGGCGCCGGGCTCGGCGACCGTGACGTGGCCGAGCGAGCCCCACGACGCGAACACCCCACCGGTCGTGGGGGTGCCGCAGGTGGACGAGGTAGGGCAGGCCGGCCGCGCGGTGCTCCATGACGGCCCGGGAGATCTCCACCATCCGCACGAACGCCGGGGTGCCCTCCTGCATCCGGGTGCCGCCCGACGCGGTGCTCGCCAGGACCGGCAGCCCCTCCGCCGTCGCGCGGCGCACGGCGCCGGCGATCCGCTCCGCCGCGGCGACGCCGATCGAGCCGGCGAGGAAGCGGAACTCGTTGACCACGAACGCCACGGGCCGGCCCCCGCACCGTGCCCCGGCCGGTCAGCACCGACTCGTCGGTGCCCGCCTTCGCGGCCGCCGCCCGGAGCTCGGCCCGGTAGCCGTCCGGGTGGTGCTCGGTGCCGACCGGGCCGTCCCACGAGACGTAGGAACCCGGGTCGAGCACCAGGTCGATCAGCTCCCGGGCGGTCAGCCGCCGGCTCGTCCCCATGGCCCGGCATCCAACCACGCCCCGGGACCCGGCCCACGCGACCGGGGCCGCCCGGCCGGCGGCGGCAGGGGGCCCCGCCTAAGGTGGACGGGTGCCCACCACCGAGCCGCTCCTCGTGATCACCAACGCCGAGGCCGGCACCGCCGACGACCGGGCGCTCGACGCGGCGCTGGACGTGCTCCGCGCCCACACCTCGGTCGAGGTGTGCCAGACCTCCGCCCCCGGCGAGCTCGACGGCGCGCTGCACCGGGCGGGCACCCGGCGGATCGTGGTGGCGGGCGGCGACGGCAGCCTGCACGCGGTGGTCGCCGCGCTGCACCGGCGCCGCGAGCTGGCCGACCACGTGCTCGGCCTGCTGCCGCTCGGCACCGGCAACGACTTCGCCCGCACCGTGGAGATCCCGCTCGACCCGGCGGAGGCCGCCGAGGCGATGGTGAAGGGCACCATCGAGGAGATGGACCTCCTCGTCGACGAGGTCGGCGAGGTCGTCGTCAACAACGTGCACCTCGGCGCCGGCGCCGACGCGAGCAAGCACGGCGCCCGCTGGAAGGAGCGGCTCGGCCGGGTCGGCGTCGGCCGGGTCAACCTCGGCCGCCTCGGCTACCCCCATCGGCGCGGTCCGCACCGCCCTGAACCCACCAACCCTCCGGCTCCGCGTCGAGGTCGACGGCGAGGTGGTCGCCGACGTCGACGAGCCGGTGCTCATGGTCGCGCTCGGCAACGGCGCCTCGGTCGGCGGCGGCACCCGCCTCACCCCCGACGCCGACCCGAGCGACGGGCTCATCGACGTGCTGGTCGCCACGCCCGCCGGCCTGGCCGCCCGGGCGGCGTACGCCGTCCGGCTCCCGTTCGGCAGCCACGACCAGCGCGAGGACGTCCGCACCTACCGCGGCGCCACCGTCTCGGTGAGCGGCAGCGGCTTCTGGTGCAGCGCCGACGGCGAGGTCTACGGCCCCGAGCGGCACCGCACCTGGCACCTCGAGCGCGCGGCGTACCGGATGGTGCTGCCGCGGCGGGACGAGTCGGGCGACGACGCCCGGGCGCACTAGGGTTGCCCGACGTGGCACGACGAGGAGACAACGCAGCAGACCCGGTCGACTGGGTGACCCGCACCGCCGACCAGGCGCTCCGGCACGCCGCGTCGACCACCCCCGACGGCGAGCTGCCCGACCTCGTGACCTGCGCGTCGGGCATCAGCCCCTCCGGGCCGATCCACCTCGGCAACCTGCGGGAGTTCCTGACCGTCCACTTCGTCGCCGAGGAGATCCGGCGCCGCGGCATCGCCGTGCGGCACCTGCACAGCTGGGACGACTTCGACCGGTTCCGCAAGGTGCCCGCCGGCGTCGACGAGTCGTGGAACGAGCACATCGGCCGACCGCTCTCCGCCGTGCCGGACCCGACCGGCGAGTTCGAGAGCTGGGCCGAGCGGTTCAAGGAGCCGCTGCGCCGCGCGCTGGCCGAGATGGGCTGCGAGATGGTCGAGGTCGACCAGACCCGGATGTACCGCTCCGGCGCCTACCGCGAGCAGGTCCTGACCGCCATCCGCAAGCGCGAGGAGATCGAGGCGGTCATGGCGCGCTACCGCACCAAGAAGCCCTCGGGCGAGGAGGTGCCGGCCGACGAGGACGACGACGAGGGGTCCTCGCGCGGCAACCTCGCCCGCTTCCCCTACAAGCCCTACTGCCGCGGCTGCGGCCGCGACACCGTGACGCTGACGTCGTACGACGACGAGACGACCGACCTGGCCTACACCTGCGACGTCTGTGGCGACTCCTACGTCACGAACGTCGCCACCCAGGACGAGGGCAAGCTGGTGTGGAAGGTCGACTGGCCGATGCGGTGGGCCTACGAGCAGGTGCACTTCGAGCCCGGCGGCGTCGACCACGCCAGCCCCGGCTCGTCGTACACCGTCGGCAAGGACCTCGTCGGCCCGGTCTTCGGCTGGACCGCACCGTCGTTCGTCGGCTACTCGTTCGTCGGCGTCGCCGGCATGCCGAAGATGTCGTCGTCGCGGGGCGGCGTGCCGACCGCCGCCGAGGCGCTGCGGATCCTCGAGGCGCCGATCCTGCGCTGGCTCTACGTCCGCCGGCAGCCCAAGCAGGCGTTCAACGTCGACTTCGGGCAGGAGGTGCTGCGGCTCTACGACGAGTGGGACGCGCTCACCCGCAAGGCCGCCGACCCCGCGAAGCGGGACGCCGCGGTGCTCGCCTGGGAGCGGGCGTCCGCCACTGCCGCCGCCGGCCGCCTGCCCTCCCCCGAGGTGGTCGTGCCGTTCCGGATGCTGTCGTCGGTCGCCGATGTCACCGCCGGCTCCGCCGAGCTGATCTCCGCGACGATCGGGAAGGTCGGCCACGAGCACTCCACCGTCGCCGAGCTCGAGCCGCGGCTGTCGAAGGCGATGACCTGGGTGCGGGAGTACGTGCCCGCCGAGGACCGCACGAACGTGCGCGAGACCCCCGACGCCGAGCGGCTCTCCGCGCTCACGGAGCAGGAGCGCGGCTGGCTCGACACCCTCCTCGCCCGGTTGCCCGCGACGTTCGACGACGCCGCCGACCTCACCGCACTGATCTACGGCGTCCCCAAGCTCGGCCGCGGCCTCGGCCTCGACGACGCGCCGACCGACGAGGTCAAGGCCGACCAGAAGGCGTTCTTCCGGCTGCTCTACCAGCTCCTCGTCGCCGCCGACCGCGGCCCGCGGCTCCCCACCCTGTTCGCCGCGCTCGGCCCCGAGCGGGTGCGGGCGCTGCTCACGCCGGCGGGGTAAGTGCAGTAACTCAGTGTTACGGCGACTACCCGGGCGCTGGGACACGTCAGAGCACGGCGGGAGCAGCACGAACACCCGGGTAGTGCGCAGCGGCCGACGTCACGCGCCCCTGCGGCGGTCGCCGTACTGCTTCCTGATCGCCTCCGCCTCGCGGGCGAGCCGCTCGTCGAGGTCCGGCCCGAACCGGGCGACGGCGTCGGCGTGGTCCGCCCGCACCCGGCGGACTGCCTCAACCCGCCGGTGGCCCCAGTAGTCCTCCCAGTACAGCCGGGTGACGACCAGGCCCTCGTCGCGGACGAGGCGCTCGCGTTTCCGCTCCTCCCACGCGACGTCGTCCGCCGTGGTGCGGGCGAAGCCGCCGTCGGCCTCCGCGAGGTACTTGACCCGCCCGTCGACCTCGATGACGTGGTTGCCGACCCGGATGTCGCACCACCTGATGCCCTGCGCGGTCCTGACCGGGAACTGCGTCTCCGGCTCACCGATCGCCGCCTCTATCACCAGCTCACGGCCGAGCGACTCGTTGACGTTCTCGGCCCCCGGGTCGGCGAGGTCCACGCTCGCGTTGACCGCCCGCGCGCCGGGCCACTGCGCCATCGGCTCCGCGGCCGCCTCGAGCGCCTCCTTCGTCACTCCCATCCGCATCGCGGAGTCACACGCGGCCAGGCCGTCCCGGTTGCCGCGTTCACGAGCGATGTCCACGGCGGTCCGTGCTAGGTCTAGGACCCGCAGGCCGGCGACCTCGACCACCTGGTGCGACCCGAACCGCGCAAGGTGGTGCTTGACCCCGTTCTCCGGTCCAGGCGTTCGTCCAACCGGGTCGGGTGAGGTGCACATAGGGGTCACGCGGGTCGAGGATCGCCATGCCCAGCGCGTGGGCGGCCGAGTCGTGGCTCAGCACCCAGGCCCGGCGCGTCAGCGCGACGGCCGCACGAGCGAGGAGCAGCGGCCTCGCGACGTACCGATCGGCCGCGTCCCAGATCTCACGCGTCGTGTAGGCACCGCGCCGCAGGAGCACGAGCGCGCCTGACCGCAGCAGGCGGCGGATCTCGGTCGGCGGCATGCCGAGGTCGAGCAGCTGTGTCCGTCGGAGCACACCGTGGTGGCTGGCGAAGGCGGCGAGGATCCGGGGGTCCATGACGGGCACGATGCGCCCGACCTGCCGGCCACGCCAGCCCCGTCGGTCCCGCCTGTGGACGACGGCGGAGCGGCGCGCGGGCGGCGAGGCGTCGTACGCCGCACTCCCTCGGTGTTGCGGCCGCTCCCTCGGTGCTGTGACTGGTAACAGCGCCCGGGAAGTCAACCGAACACTGAGTTACACCACCTCCGCGCCGTTGCTTTCAGCCCAGCAGCTCCTCGGCAGCCGCGGGGCTCGAGTCGCGGAGGAACGTCGAGCAGCGCTCCCACTCGTCGGTCTCGCCGATCGCGCGGGCGGTGGTGGCGAGGCGGGCGAGGCAGCGCAGGAAGCCGCGGTTGGGCTCGTGCTCCCAGGGCACCGGGCCGTGCCCCTTCCAGCCGTTGCGGCGCAGCAGGTCGAGGGAGCGGTGGTAGCCGACCCGGGCGTAGGCGTAGGCCGTCACGTCGTCGGCGCCCTGCGCGACCGCCGCGTCGGCGAGGGTCGCCCACGCGAGCGGCGAGGCCGGGAACCGGCGTACGACGTCCTCGGGCTGCTCGCCCGCCGCGACCGCCGCGGTGGCGGGGTCCTCGGGCAGGAGGGGTCGGCGGCGGACCGGCCATCAGGTCCTGGCCGAGGCTCATCGGCCGACGCTCTTCCCGGCCGAGCGGAGGTTCTCGCAGGCCTCGACCACGCGGGCGGCCATGCCGGCCTCGGCGGCCTTGCCCCAGGCGCGCGGGTCGTAGGCCTTCTTGTTGCCGACCTCGCCGTCGACCTTGAGCACGCCGTCGTAGTTCTGGAACATGTGCGTCGCCACCGGCCGGGTGAACGCGTACTGGGTGTCGGTGTCGACGTTCATCTTCACCACGCCGTAGTCGACGGCGGCGGCGATCTCCTCCGCGGTCGACCCGGAGCCGCCGTGGAAGACCAGGTCGAACGGGCGGGCGTCGGCGGCCAGGCCGAGCTCCTTGACGACCGCCTCCTGTGCGGCCTTGAGGATCTCCGGACGGAGCTTGACGTTGCCCGGCTTGTAGACGCCGTGGACGTTGCCGAACGTCAACGCGGTGAGGTAGCGGCCCTTCTCGCCAGTGCCGAGCGCACGCACGGTCGCGAGCGCGTCGTCGGGGGTCGTGTAGAGCTTCTCGTCGATGGCGCCGACGATGCCGTCCTCCTCGCCGCCGACGACACCGACCTCGATCTCCAGCACCACCTTCGCCTCGGCGCACTTGGCGAGCAGCTCCTCGGCGATCTGCAGGTTCTCGTCGAGCGGCACGGCGGACCCGTCCCACATGTGCGACTGGAAGAGCGGCGCCTGGCCGCCCTTGACCCGCTCGACGGACAGCTCGAGCAGCGGCCGGACGAAGCCGTCGAGCTTGTCCTTCGGGCAGTGGTCGGTGTGGAGCGCGACGTTGACCGGATAGCTCTTGGCCACCTCGGCGGCGTAGGCCGCGAACGCCACGGAGCCGGTCACCATGTCCTTCACCGAGGGGCCGGAGAGGTACTCCGCGCCACCGGTGGAGATCTGGATGATGCCGTCGGAGCCGGCGTCGGCGAACCCCTTGAGGGCCGCGTTGAGGGTCTGGGAGGACGAGACGTTGATGGCGGGGTAGGCGAAGGATCCGGCCTTCGCGGCGTCCAGCATCTCGGCGTACTTCTCGGGGGTGGCGATGGGCATGGCTGCGCTGCTCCTGCTCACGGGTCGGGTACGACGAGCCCACCCTAGTCGGCCGTACGCCGCAACCGATCCGGCGTCGGCCGCGTATCCCATCCACACCGCCCTGGGCGCCGCGCCGCGCGCACCGACGTGACCCCGACGGGCTGACGCCGTTCTGGAAGGAGGGCGGTCCTCCCGAGCGGTCGTCGCCCAGGTCCTGCGCACCCGACCAGGAGGAACCTCGATGCTGCGTCTCAGTGCGGTCGTCACCCTCGTCGCGGCCGTCGTCACTGCCGTTCCCACCCTCGCGGGCGTGCCCGCCCATGCCGCCGCCGGCGTGGACATCACCCCCCGCCGCGGTCGGCAGCTGCCACGACCTCACCAAGCGCGAGGCCTGGGCCGTGTCGGAGCCGGACCCGGCGGTCCCGTGCAGCGAGCGGCACACGACGGTGACGACGGCGATCGTCCAGCTCACCCGGACCCCGGACTGGGACGACGTCCGCGCGCTGTCCCGACGCATGTGGGTCGAGTGCGTGCGCAGCGTCGACGCGCTGCTGCCGGGCTCCACCGCCGCCCGGGTCCGGTCGGCGTACACGATCTACTGGTTCATCCCGACCGAGGCGCAGCGCGCCGCCGGTGCGAGGTGGATCCGCTGCGACCTCGGTCTTCCCGACGGCAAGCGGCTGCGCCCGCTGCCGGCGTCCGGGCCCGAGCTCGGCCGGCTCCCGCTGCCCGACCGGATCGCCCGGTGCCGGCTCGGCAGGGCGGCGTACTACGAGGTCGTCCGGTGCGCGCACCGGCACGCGTTCCGTGCGACGCACCACGTGCGCCGGACGGGCAGCTTCCCCGGAGCACGGGTGATGCGGCGGTGGGCGGAGCGCGTGTGCCGGGCGCGGATCCCGAGGGCCGGGATCTACCTCGAGTACCCCACGACTAAGCAGAGCTGGAAGGCCGGGTTCCGGTTCGCGGTCTGCCTGAAGCAGACACGGCGCTGACGAGCCCGGGGCCGTCCGCTCAGCCCCGCCAGGCCTCGTCGCTCGACAGGTCGGCGTGCGTGCGCACCCAGGCGTGCATGGCGATCGCGGCCGCCGCGGAGGCGTTGATCGAGCGGGTGGAGCCGAACTGCGCGATCGAGAAGGTGCCGTCGCAGGCTGTGCGCGCGGCGGCGGAGAGGCCGGGGCCCTCCTGGCCGAAGAGGAAGCAGACCCGCCGCGGGACCTCCATCGTCTCCAGGTGCGCCGACCCGGGCAGGTTGTCGACGCCGAGGAGCGGCACCGGGCCGCCGTCGAGCCCCTGCAGGTGCTCGCGGAGGTCGGCGACCGTGGGGTGGTGCCGCACGTGCTGGTAGCGGTCGGTCACCATCGCGCCGCGGCGGTTCCACCGCCGGTTGCCGACGATGTGCACCTCCTTGGCGAGGAACGCGTTGGCCGAGCGCACGATGGTGCCGATGTTGAAGTCGTGCTGCCAGTTCTCGATCGCCACGTGGAAGTCGTGCCGCCGGCGGTCGAGGTCGGCGACGATCGCCTCGACCGTCCAGTAGCGGTAGCGGTCGACGACGTTGCGCCGGTCGCCCTCGGCGAGGAGGCGGGCGTCGTAGTGCTCGCCGTCGGGCCACGGGCCCTCCCACGGACCCACCCCCACCTCGGCCGGGCCGTGGGGCATCGGGTCGTACGGCGCCCTCGGCTCGGTCGGGTCCTCCACGCGGCTCAGGGTAATTCCCGATGTCGGCCGCGAGGGCGCCCGGTACGGTGAGGGGGTGCCGGCCGCGCTCGACCTCTCCTCATTCGCCTCCGTTCTCCACGGCCAGCTGACGCCGTTGTTCCTCGGCATCGACTGGCTCGACCCGGAGACGCTGATCAACGAGTTCGGCACCGAGTTCCTGTGGATCAGCCTCCTCATCGTGTTCGTCGAGTGCGGGTTGTTCTTCCCGTTCCTGCCCGGCGACGCGCTGCTCTTCGCGATCGGCATCTTCCTCGCGACCGGGCAGCTCGACGTGTTCCCCGGCAGCCGCGAGGTCGAGCTGCTGATCGGCATGGCGCTGCTCGTCGTCGCCGCGTTCGCCGGCAACGTCGCGGGCTACGAGATCGGCCGCAAGATCGGGCCGCCGCTCTATGCGCGCGACGGCCGGATCCTGAAGCGGAAGTACTTCGAGGAGACCGAGGCGTTCTTCGACAAGCACGGCAGCAAGGCGCTGGTGATCGGCCGGTTCGTGGCGTTCGTGCGCACCTACATCACCGTCGTCGCCGGCGTCACCCGGATGGACCGCCGTCGGTTCTACCTGTGGAGCCTGGTCGGCGCCCTGCTGTGGGTGCTGTCGATCACGGTGCTGGGCTACGTCCTCGGCGAGCGGGTGCCGTGGCTGAGGGACAACCTCGACTACGTGATCATCGCGATCTTCGGCTTCGGGGCGGTGCTGATGGTGGGCGAGGCGGTGCGCCGGCGGCGCACCAACGCGCCGGAGGCCGAGGACCTCGACCACGACGGCCGGCCCGACCGCGACATCACCGGGCTGCGGGTCCCGCCGCGCGAGACCACGCGCTGAGCGGTCGGCGTCAGCCGTCCGAGCCGGCGGACGGAGGCCCCGGCCGAGGGCTGCGGCGCAGCGAGCGCACCCGCAGCAGCACCCAGACGCAGACCGCGAGCACCACGGTCACGATGACGGTCCACTGCAGCACGCCGACGACGGGCTCGACCCGGTGCCACTGCTCGCCGAGCTGGTAGCCGGCCACGACGAACGTGGTGTTCCAGATCGCGCTCCCCGCCGCGGTGAGGCCGAGGAACTGGAGCATCGGCATCCGCTCCACCCCCCGCCGGCACCGAGATCAGGCTCCGGAAGATCGGCACCATCCGGCCGAAGAACACCGCCTTCCGGCCGTGCCGGGCGAACCACGCCTCGGTGCGCTCGAGGTCGCTGGTCTTGGTCAGCGGCAGCCGGTCCCACAGCCAGTACATCCGCTGCCGGCCCACCAGCATGCCGAGGTAGTAGAGGACGACCGCACCGGCGATCGAGCCGGCGGTGGTCCACAGCAGCGCCTCGGCGAGGGTGAAGTCGCCCTGGCTGGCGGTGAACCCGGCGAGGGGCAGCACGACCTCGCTGGGCATCGGCGGGAACAGGTTCTCGAGGGCGATCGCGGCTCCGGCGCCGGCCGGGCCGACCGCCTCCATCACGTCGACGACCCATCCGGCGAGGCCGTCGAGCTCGGCGGGATCCTCGGGTGCGGCGAGCAGGCGGGTCACGCCGATCAGGCTAGAGGGGTGCCGGTGGACCCCCGTACGCCGCCACAGCGGCGGGCGGGCCCGCACCTGCCCTCTGTCGGGTCCATCGACCATGATGAGCGCACCATGACCCGATGGACCCCGGCCGCCGTCGAGAAGGCGGCTCCCGACGCGTCCTCGCTCGCGGCCGCGCGCCGGCTCGCCACGCCGGGGCCCTGGTCGGGCACCGGGAGCACCGACAGTCTCGTGTGGGGCCGGTGCCAGGGGTCGGGGAAGACGCCCTACCAGGTGTCGGTCGACCTCACCGGTCCCGCCTACCGGTGCTCCTGCCCGAGCCGGAAGCACCCCTGCAAGCACGCCCTGGCGCTGCTCCTCCTGTGGGTGCGCTCCGACGGGCCCGACGGCGTGGTGAGCGACGTGGCGGAGCCGGCCGGCTTCGCCGGCGACTGGGCGGCGCAGCGGGCCGAGCGCGCCGCGGCCCGGGCGACCCAGGCGGCCGCGCGGGCGCCGGACCCCGAGGCGCGGGCGCGGCGGGTCGAGCAGCGGGTCGCCACGATGTCGGCGGGGATCGAGGACTTCGCGCAGTGGCTGGCCGACGTCGCCCGCACCGGCGCCGCGGCCGCGCGGCGCCAGCCGTGGGGGGTGGTGGGACGCGACCGCGGCCCGGTTGGTCGACGCCCAGCTGCCCGGCCTGGCCGAGCGGGTGCGCGCGATGTCGTCGGCGGTCCATGGGCGCGACGACTGGCTCGACCACCTCCTGGCCGAGCTCGGCCGCTGGTGGACCGCCGTCCAGGCCTGGCGGAGCTGGCCGGACCTCGACGACGCCACCCGCGGCGACCTCCGCGCCTACCTCGGCTGGGCCACCGCCTCCGACGACGTCCGCACGGGCGACGCGGAGGCGACGACGCCTGCGGCCTGGCAGGTGCTCGGCGCGCACCGCAGCGACGACGGCCGGCTCCTGGAGCAGCGCACCTGGCTGCGGTCGGCGGCGTCGGGCGAGGTCGTGCAGGTCCTCGACTTCGCCGCCGGCGGCGCGCCGCTCCCGGTGGCGCACCTGACCGGCTCGGTGCTGGAGGTCGCGGTCGCCCGCTACCCGGGGAGCGCACCGCAGCGGGCGTTGTTCGCCGAGCCGCCGGTGCCGGTCGCGCAGGGGGCGGCCCTGCCCGGCGGCGGCACGGTGGCGCACGCGCTCGACGACCTGGCCTCTGTCTGGAGCCACAACCCGTGGGCGGTGCGCGCGCCCGTCGTCGTCCGGGGCGCGGTGGTCGCACGCGCCGACGGCCCGCCGGTGCTCGTCGACGGCACGGGCGCCGCGCTCCCGCTGCTCCTCGACGAGCCGTGGGACCTGCTCGCCCGCACCGGCGGCCACGCCTCCGACGTCTTCGGCGAGCTCGAGGAGTCGGGGCTGCGGCCGCTCACCGTGACGGAGGTCGCGTGACCGGCCCGGCCGCGGCGTCCGGAGCCACGGCGCCGGACGAGGCAGCCACGCCCGCCGGGTGGTGGCACGAGGTGGCCGCCGCCGGCCTGCTCGGCACCGGCCGCCGCCGACCGCCCGCCCTCCTGGCCGCAGCCGGGGTGGCCGGACGCCCCGGCGCCGACGCCGCGACGGCGCTGCTCGACGCCGTCGCCGTCGGCGGCGCGCTCCCGCCGCGCCGGCCGTGCCGCCGGGTCCGCGACCGCCCCGCCACCGGCCCCGGCCGACGTGCTCCCACCCGCCCCGCCCGCCGCCGTCCAGCTGCTCGAGCTGCTGCTCCACCAGCCGCCGGTCCGGGCGGAGCTGGTGCCGGTGGCGCTCGGCGCCTGGCTGGCGGCGGCGCAGCGACGCGGCGTCCGGGTGCCGCACCCGGTGCTGCCGGCGTTGCTCGCGCTCGCCACCCGCCGCCGCGAGCTCCGGGAGCCGGTGGCCGCGGTCGTCGACGCCCGCGGCCGGTGGCTGGCCCGCCTCGATCCCGACTGGGCCTGGGCGGCCACGCCCGACGGGGCTGACGGGGCCGACGGGGCCGGTGACGCCGAGGCCCCCGTCGACGCCCCCGACCCGCTCGCCTGGGGTCGGTTGCCGACGCCGGCGCGGGTCGCGACCGTCGCCCGGCTGCGCGCGAGCGACCCCGACGTCGCCCGGGAGCTCGTCGAGTCCGCCTGGCGCGACGACCCGGCCGCCACCCGGCTGGCGCTCCTGGAGACCCTCGAGACCAGCCTCGGTCCCGCCGACGAGGAGCTCCTCGAGCGGGCGCTCGACGACCGCGCCCGCAGCGTGCGCGAGCGGGCGCAGCAGCTGCTCGACGGCCTGCCCGGCTCGGCCCGGGCCCAGCGGATGGCCGACCGGCTCCGACCGCTGCTCCGGACCACCGGCCGGGTCCGCCGGAGCCTGGAGGTCGAGCTGCCCGCCGACCCCGGTCCGGCCGGTGTCCGCGACGGGCTCGGCACGGCCCCGCGACACCGCTCGCGCCGCGGGTTCCACCTCGAGCGGATCGCCGCCGCAGCCCCGCTCGCGGTGTGGACCGAGGTCACCGGTCGCGACGCCGCCGGCACCTGGCCGATGGTCCGCGACGCCGACGCCCGGCGCGGGATCGCCGCCGCGGTGCGCGCCCAGCGCGACCTGGCCTGGGCCCGCGCGGTCGTCGCCGACGTCCCGGCGCTGCTCGACGTGCTCCCGGCCGACGAGCGCGAGCGGGTCGCCGTGTCGCTGCTACGCCCGGGGTCGACGTACGACCCGCTCGCCCTGGCCCGCGTGGTGCCGCCGCCCTGGGGCGCCGACCTCAGCCGGCTGCTCGTCGAGCGGCTGATGGACCGCAAGGGCACCCCCGACGCGCCCACCCTCGCCCTCGCCCGGGGCCTGCACCCCGACGTCCTCCCGCTGCTGCGCGCGTGGGAGGCGCGCAAGCACGGGTGGCACGACCTGCCCCGCGACCTCGTCCGCCACCTCGCCCTCGTCACCGCCATCCCGGAGGCCTTCCGATGAACAGCCCGACTAGCCCCACCGGCCCCACCGCCGGGGTCCTGCGCGCGCACGCCGAGGACGAGTACGCCGCGGAGCTGGCGGCGCTCGAGGCCGCCGACGACCGGCCGCGGCCGCCGCGATGGCGGCTCTCACCGTGGGCGGTGGCGACCTACCTCCTCGGCGGCACCCTCGACGACGGCACCGTCATCACCCCGAAGTACGTCGGCGCCCGCCGCCTCGTCGAGATCGCGGTCGCCTCGTTGGCCACCGACCGCGCCCTCCTCCTGCTCGGCGTCCCCGGCACCGCCAAGACCTGGATGAGCGAGCACCTCGCCGCCGCGATCAGCGGCGACTCGACGCTCCTCGTCCAGGGGCACCGCCGGCACGCCGGAGGAGTCGCTGCGCTACGGCTGGGACTACGCGCGGCTGCTCGCGGAGGGCCCCTTCCCGTGACGCGCTGGTCGCCAGCCCGGTGATGCGGGCGATGGAGAGCGGGTCGCTGGTGCGGGTGGAGGAGCTGACCCGGATCCCCCGCCGACGTGCAGGACGCCCTGATCTCGATCCTCTCCGAGAAGACGCTGCCCGTGCCGGAGCTCGACACGGAGGTGCAGGCGCAGCGCGGCTTCAACGTCATCGCCACCGCCAACAACCGCGACAAGGGCGTCAACGAGCTGTCGTCGGCGCTCAAGCGCCGCTTCAACACCGTCGTGCTGCCGCTGCCGGACTCCCTCGAGGAGGAGGTCGGGATCGTCCGCGACCGGGTGGCGGCGATCGGCCGCAGCCTCGAGCTGCCGCCCGACCTGGCCGCCACCCCGCAGATCGAGCGGGTCGTCACGATCTTCCGCGAGCTGCGCGGCGGGATGACGCTCAACCAGCGCACCACCGTGAAGTCGCCGACCGCCACCCTGTCCACGGCGGAGGCGATCTCGGTGATGACCAACGGCATCGCGCTGGCCGCCCACTTCGGCGACGGCCGGGTCACGGCGCACGACATCGCCGCCGGCGTGACCGGCGCCGTCGTGAAGGACCCGGTGCAGGACCGGATCGTGTGGCAGGAGTACCTCGAGACCGTCGTCAAGGACCGGCCGGAGTGGGCCGACCTCTACCGCGCGTGCCGGGAGCTGTCCTGACCGCCACCACGGACTCCGCGGCCGGTGAGCCGCGGGTCGAGGTGCTCGGGATCCGGCACCACGGCCCGGGCTCGGCCCGGTCGGTCGCGGCGGCGCTCGCCGAGCTCGAGCCGACGCTGGTGGTGATCGAGGGGCCGCCCGAGCTCGACGCGGTCGCAGGGCACGCGGCCGACCCCGGCCTGGTGCCGCCGGTGGCCGGCCTGGTCTACGCGACCGACGAGCCGCGCCGCGCCGCCTTCTACCCGATGGCGGCCTTCTCCCCGGAGTGGGTGGCGCTGCGGTGGGCCGCCGACCACGACGTACCCGTCCGGTTCGCCGACCTCCCCGCGGCGCACGCGCTGGCCGGTGGACCGGACGAGCGCGTCGACCGCGACGAGGGCGGCGACGAGGACGAGGGCGGTGCCGACGCCGACGCTCCGCCACGGCGACCCGCGCCCGCCGTCGACCCGATCGGCACCCTCGCCCGCGCGGCCGGCTACGACGACGCCGAGCGGTGGTGGGAGGACGCGGTCGAGCACCGCGCCGACTCCACGCTGGAGCGGTTCGCGCTCCTGCGCGAGGCGATGACCTCGGCCCGCGCCGCCGCCCCCGTCCGCGACGACGACCTGCGCCGCGAGGCCGCCATGCGGCGGGTGATCCGCGCCGCCCGGAAGGAGGGCCACCCGCGGGTCGCCGTGGTCTGCGGCGCCTACCACGCACCGGTGCTCGACCCGGCGACGTTCCCGAGCGCCGCCGCCGACAACCGGCTGCTGACCCGGCTGCCGCGGGTCAAGGTCACCGCCACCTGGGCGCCGTGGACGGCCGGCCGGCTCGCGCTGAGCAGCGGCTACGGCGCCGGCGTGACGTCGCCGGGGGTGGTACCAGCACCTGTTCGCGACCTGGGCGGACGGTCGGCCCGACGACGTCGTGCCGGGCTGGCTGAGCCGCGTCGCGCGGACACTGCGCGACGACGGGCTCGAGGCGGCGCCGGCCAGCGTGGTCGAGAGCGTGCTGCTCGCCGAGGCGCTGGCCGCGGTCCGGGGTCGCCCGTCGGTCGGGCTCCCCGAGCTGACCGACGCCGCGCAGGCGGTGCTGTGCGGCGGCTCCGCGGTGCCGCTGGCCCTCGTCGAGCGCCGGCTGGTCATCGGCGAGGACCTCGGCCGGGTGCCCGACGGGGTGCCGCTGGTGCCGCTGGCCGAGGACGTGGCGCGCCAGCAGCGACGGCTCCGGATGAAGCCGGCCGCGTCGCCGACGACCGTCGAGCTCGACCTCCGCAAGGACACCCACCTCGCCCGCTCGCTGCTGCTGCACCGGCTGGCGCTGCTCGACGTCCCGTGGGGCCGCGAGGTCGACGCGGGCCGCTCGACCGGCACCTTCAAGGAGGCGTGGGTGCTCGAGTGGGGAGCCGGAGCTGGCGGTGGCGCTGGTCGAGGCCGGTCTCCACGGCACGACCGTCGTCGACGCCGCCGAGGCCAAGGTCGCCGAGGCCGCCGCCCGGGCCACCGACCTCGGCACGCTCGGCTCGCTGATCGAGCAGGCGCTGGTGGCCGAGCTGCCGAGGGCGCTGGCCGCGGTGGTGTCCCGCGCTCGCGGCGGCGACCGCCCACCAGCACGACACCCGGTCGCTGCTCGAGGCGGTCGAGCCGCTGGCCCGCACCCAGCGCTACGGCGACGTCCGCCGCGCCGACGTCTCGCGGGTCAGGGAGGTGCTCGACACCGTCGTCGTGCGGGCGTCGGTGGAGCTGCGCTCCGCGTGCGCCGCCCTCGACGACGACGCGGCCACGGCGATGCGCCGGGCGGTCGACGCGGCCGACCGCGGGGTGATGCTGGTCGGGGCCGAGGTCGAGCGGTGGCGGGCGGCGCTGGCCGCGGTCGCCGCCGACGACCGGGTCCACGGCCTGGTCGCGGGCCGCGCCAACCGGATCCTGCTCGACGCCGACCGGCTGCCTCCCGACGAGGCCGCCCGCCGGCTCAGCCGCCAGCTCTCCGCCGGCACGCCCGCCGCCCACGGTGCGGCCTGGCTCGACGGGTTCCTCGACGGCGAGGCGGTGCTGCTGCTCCACGAGCCGACCCTGCTCGGCATCGTCGACGAGTGGCTCGGGCGCGTCGACGAGGCGACGTACGACGACCTCCTGCCGCTGCTGCGCCGCACGTTCTCCCGGTTCCAGCCCGCCGAGCGGCGTCAGCTGGCGACCCGGGTGCGCAACCTCAGCGCCCGGCTCGGGCCGGCCGCGCCCGCCGACGTCGACCTCGACCGCGCCCGCGGCGCCGCCCACCGGGTCGCCGCGCTGCTCCGCCTGGAGGTGACCCGGTGACCGATCCCACCGGCCCGGCCGAGCCCCGCGACCGGCTCACCCGCTGGCGGCTGGTCCTCGGTGGCGGCGAGGCCGATCCCGACGACGTGCCGCTGTCGGCGGAGGACCTGGTCCGCGACCGGGCGCTCGCCCAGCTCTACGACGAGGGGCGACCAGCGCAGCGGCCCGGCGCAGCCCGGTGCTGCGCCCGACCGGCGCCGCGCGGGCGGTCTCGGGCGGTCGGCGCCCGCGGTCAACCGATGGCTCGGCGACATCCGCACCTACTTCCCGTCGTCGGTCGTGCAGGTCATGCAGGCCGACGCGATGACCCGCCTCGGGCTCCACGAGCTGCTGCTCGAGCCGGAGACGATGGCGGCCGTGCAGCCCGACCTCGGGCTGGTCACGACCCTGGTCGGCCTCAACGACGTGATCCCCGAGCACAGCCGCGCCACCGCCCGGGCCGTGGTGCGCCAGGTGACCGACGAGCTCGAGCAGCGGCTGCGCGACCGCACCGTGCAGGCGGTCACCGGCGCGGTCGACCGGGCAGCCCGCACCCGGCGGCCCCGGCACCACGAGATCGACTGGCGGCGCACGATCGGCGCCAACCTGCGCCACTACCTCCCCCGAGCACCGCACGGTCGTGCCCGAGCGGCTGGTCGGGCACGCGCGCCGGTCGAAGCAGAGCCAGCGCCACATCATCCTGTGCATCGACCAGTCCGGCTCGATGGCGGAGTCGGTCGTCTACTCCAGCGTCTTCGGGGCGGTGCTGGCGTCGCTGCGCACCGTCTCGACCCGGCTGGTCGCGTTCGACACCGAGGTCGTCGACCTCACCGACCAGGTCGACGACCCCGTCGACGTCCTCTTCGGCGTCCAGCTCGGCGGCGGCACCGACATCAACCGCGCCCTCGCCTACTGCCAGGACCTCATCGAGCGGCCCGAGGAGACGGTGCTGGTGCTGATCAGCGACCTCTACGAGGGCGGCATCGCCGAGGAGATGCTCCGCCGGGCGCAGCAGGTCACGTCCAGCGGCGCGGTGATGGTGGCGCTGCTCGCGCTCAGCGACTCCGGCGCGCCGTCCTACGACACCGAGCACGCCGCGGCGCTGGCCGCGATCGGCGTACCGGCGTTCGCGTGCACGCCCGACCTGTTCCCGGACCTGATGGCCGCGGCCATCGACCGGCAGGACATCGCGCAGTGGGCGGCGACCAACGACATCGCGGTCGCCTCGCCCGTCGCAGACGAGGAGGAGTGACCCCGCGGGGTCGTCAGGCGGAGGCGGCCGCCCGGGCCGCGTCGAGGTCGGCCTTGGTCAGCACGGCGCGGACCTCGAGGCCCACGTCGGCGAGCGGGTTCTCCCCCGCCGGGCTGCGGTCGATCGCGCAGACGACCGTGTCGACGACCGCGCCGCCCTCGCGCAGCGCCCGGGTGGCGTCGCGCACCGCGCCGCCGGTGGTGATCACGTCCTCGACCAGCGTCACCCGCTTGCCCGCGAACGGGGGGCCCTCGGCGAGCTTGCAGGTGCCGTACTTCTTCGCCTCCTTGCGGACGAAGAGCGCGGGCAGGCCGACCAGCTGGCTGATCGTCGTGGCGATCGGGATGCCGCCCATCTCCAGGCCGCCGAGGAGGTCGGTGCCGGCCGGCAGCAGCTGCGCCATCTCCCGCGCGACCCGGGCCAGCAGCAGCGGGTCGGCCTCGAAGAGGTACTTGTCGAAGTACTCGTTGCTCACCTGCCCCGAGCGGAGCGTGAACTCGCCGGTGAGCCGGCAGGTCGCGTCGATGTCGGCCGCGAGCGCGGTGTCGGTCGTGGTCACGGCCTCAGGCTAGTGGGGGCGTCGCTAGGGTCGGAGACGTGCCTCCCAGCCGAGCCCGGCGCCTCGACGGCGTCGTCACGACAATCTTCACCGAGATGACGGCGCTCGCGGCCCGCACCGGCTCGGTCAACCTCGGCCAGGGCTTCCCCGACCGCGACGGCCCGCCCGAGGTCATCGCCCGCGCCGTCGCCGCGCTCGAGGGCGGCGCCAACCAGTACGCACCCGGCCCGGGGGTGCCCGCCCTCCGCGCGGCGGTCGCCCGGCACCAGGAGCGGCACTACGGGCTCGCGGTCGACCCCGACACCGAGGTGGTCGTCACCACCGGCTGCACCGAGGGCATCGCGGCGGCGGTCCTCGGCCTGGTCGACCCCGGCGACGAGGTCGTCGTGCTGGAGCCCTACTACGACTCCTACCCGGCGATGATCGCCTTCGCCGGCGGCGTACGCCGTGCGGTGCCGCTGCGGGCACCGGACTTCCGGCTCGACGCCGACGAGCTCCGCGCGGCGGTCGGGCCGCGGACCCGGATGATCCTCCTCAACACCCCGCACAACCCCACCGGGACCGTGCTCACCCGGGCGGAGCTGGAGGCGGTCGCCGCGATCGCCGTCGAGCACGACCTGGTGGTCGTCACCGACGAGGTCTACGAGCACCTGACGTTCGACGGCCACCGGCACCTGCCGATCGCGACCCTGCCGGGGATGGCGGAGCGCACGCTCACCCTGTCCAGCGCCGGCAAGTCCTACTCGTTCACCGGCTGGAAGGTCGGCTGGGCCACCGGACCCGCACCGCTCGTCCAGGCGCTGTTCGCCGCGAAGCAGTGGCTGACGTTCACCTCCGGCGCACCGCTGCAACCCGCCGTCGCCACGGCCCTCGACGACTTCCCCGACTTCCCCGCCGGGCTCGCACGCAGCCTCCAGGAGCGGCGCGACCGGCTCTGCGCCGGCCTCCGCGCGGCCGGGCTGGAGCCCCACGTCCCCGAGGCCACCTACTTCGCCGCCACCGACATCTCCCACCTCGGGTGGCGCAGCAGCCTCGACTTCTGCCGGGCGCTCCCCGAGCGGGCCGGGGTGGTCGCGATCCCGATGGAGGTCTTCTACGACGACCCCGACGCCCCGGGCGCCGGGCGACAGCTGGTGCGGTGGGCGTTCTGCAAGGAGGAGTCGGTCATCGACGAGGCGGTCGAGCGGCTGGGCAGGGCCGACCTCGGCGCCTGAGCCCCGGGCGGCCGGGCCCGGAGCCCGAGGCTCTCCTGGACCAAGCCCGCGGGCCGCGGGTCAGCGGCGGAACCAGGCGGCGACGTCGGAGCGCAGCAGCAGCCAGAACGTCATCGACGCCGCCGCCACGAGCACCACGACCAGCGGGCTCACCACGGCCGCCGCGAGGGCCACCACGCCGCTGGCGCCGGTGCAGATCACGAGCGCCATCCGCGCCCACGGCACCCGGCGGAAGGCCAGCACCGCGAGCACCACGGCGACCGTGCACCACAGCACGGTGAGCGCGGTGGTCGCGTAGACGCCGGCGGCGATCTCACCGTGGCTGAGGCCGCCCAGGTCGAGGCCGGGCTGCTGCCGCTCGAGCTCGGTGAACAGCTCGTCTCGGGCCACCGCCATCACCAGCGAGCTGAGCAGCATCAGCCCGCTGAGCAGCGCGCAGGTGACCCACACCGTCACGCAGGCGGCGATGAGGGCGCCCGGCCGGCGGGCCGGCGTCGCGGCCGACGTGCCGGTCGCCGGCGGCGGGGCGTACGGCGCGCCGTACGCGCCGCCGTACGGTCCGGGCTGCGCCGGGGGCTGCTCCGGCTCGCGGTCCTCAGGACGGGCGGGCTCGCCCGGGCCGGGCGGCCGCGCCTGCTGGGCGGTCGGCGGCGCGAAGGGGTCGGGCCGCTGCTGACGGTGCGGGGCCAGCGGGTCGGGCCGGGTCGCGCCGGCGGGCGACCGCCAGGGCCGGCCGGCGAACCAGTCGCGGGTGGGCTGCAGCCAGAGCATCACGACGCCGACCACGACCAGCGGCGCGAAGAACCCGGCGGTCGCGAACCCGCCGACCAGCACCAGCGGGGCCAGCAGCGTGAGCGCCAGCCGGGCGCTGGTGGAGCGGCGGAGCGCCTGGAACCCGAGGATGGCCGAGGCCGTCGCGGCGCCCGCGGCGACCATGCAGAGGATGCGGATCGTGGTCTTGAGCGACTCCAGGGTGAGGCCGGTTCCCGAGACCGGCGGCTCGGAGAGCACCCGCTGGAGCTCGTCCTGCACCTCGAGGGTGTGGAGGCCCGAGATCCGCTGCCAGGCGGTGATCACGAGGATCACCGAGCCACCGATGATCATCCACGCGGCGAACGTGGTCTGACCCGGTCGGGGCGCTGCCTGGCTCATGCCTCCATTCCACCAGACGCCTCTCAGACGCGGGCGACCACTCCGTGCGTCCCCTTGACCGCGCCGGCGCCCGGGCCGCCGCTCGCGGGGTGCGCGGCCATGCTCGCGCAGCGGCGGCAGTGGGCCTGGGCACCGACGAAGCCGCTGGTGTAGGCCGCGACGACCAGCTGGAGCCGGTCGCGCTTGTCCAGCTTGGTGAGCAGCCGGCGGACGTGGCTCTTGACGGTGGCGAGGCTGATCCAGAGCTCCTCGGCGATCTCGGCGTTGGACCGGCCCAGGGCGAGCAGGGTCAGCACCTCCGCCTCGCGGGGGCTGAGGGTCACCTCGCGGCGACCACGGGGGCCGGGGGCGTCGACGGCCCGGTCGTGGGGGCGGTCGTGGGTGCGGTCCTGGGTGCGACCGCCCGGGACCACCATGAGCTCCGGGTGACGCACGACCGGGGTGGGGTGTGCGTGGTGCGGTGCGACGGTCATTTGCGGATCCTCTTTCGAACACTCGGGGGGTGATGTAACGAGGATCCGGCTTCCGGGGCTCCTTTCTCATCGTGCAAATGCGCCACGCTTCCGCCGGAGGGTCCCATCGGTTCATCCCCCGAGGAGGTAGCGCTCGCCCGTCATCCGTGCATTTCGCATGCCGGCACCCGGATCGCTGGGTACGGTTCGCGCGTGGCTGAGATGCTGGTCGGCAGGTCCGCGCAGGTGCGCGAGCTGCGGTCGCACTTCGCCGCCGGGCCCGGGCCGGTGCTCGTCTACGGCGAGGCGGGCGTCGGCAAGACCGTGCTGATCCGCACCGCGCTCGCCGGTGGCGGGGTGCGCGAGGGCGGGGTGCCTCGCGACCCTGGCGTGGTCGCCGTACCTCCCGCTCCGCCGGGCGTTCGGCGCCGACCTCGCCGCGAGCACGTGGACCGGTGACGCGGAGTACGCCGCCGACGCGGTCGTCGCCGCGCTCGACGACGACCTGCTCTTCCTCGACGACGTGCAGTGGGCCGACCCGGCCAGCCTGCGGGTGGTCGACCTGCTCGCCGGCCGGGTGCCGCTGGTGCTGGCGCTGCGCCGCGGCGACCCCGCGTCCGGCGCGGTGCTGGAGCGGCTGGGCCCGCTGTGCACGACCCGGGTCGACGTCGACCCGCTGCCCCCCGGACGAGGCCGGCGAGCTGGTGCGCCGCCTGCACCCCCGGATGTCGGACCACGAGGTGAGCACCCTCGTCGCCCGCGCCGGCGGCAACCCGCTGCTCATCGAGGAGCTCGCCGACGCCGACGGCGACGCCGCGAGCCTCCAGCTCGCCGTGCTCGCCCGCTGTCGTGAGCTGCCCGAGGACCAGCTCGAGGGCCTCGCGATGCTGGTGACGGCGGGCCGGCCGCTCCCGACGGAGCACGTCCCGGGGCTGGCGGGCCTGGTCGAGTCGGGGCTCGTCGGTGCCGACGAGCGGGTGGCGTCGGTGCGGCACGCCCTGATCGGCGAGGTGCTCGGCCAGACGGTGTCGCAGGAGCGTCGTACGCGGTGCCACCAGCGGCTGGCCACGGTGCTGACCCACCCCGGCGAGGTGGCCCGGCACCTGCTGGCGGCGGGGCGGCCCGGGGAGGCGTACGCCTTCGCGATGCGCGCCGTCGAGGAGGCGCACACCCCCGGCGAGCGGGTGCCGCACCTGGAGACCGCCGCGCGCTGCGTCGACCCCGCCCAGGGGGCCGAGTTCCGCCTGCAGGCGGTCGAGGCGGCCAACGAGGTCGACGAGTGCGACATCGCCGCCAGCCTGCTCGAGGAGGTGCCCGACCGCCCCGACCTGCGGTTCCGGATCGCCCGCGCCCGCGGGATCATCGCCTACTTCCGCGGCGACTCCGAGGGCCACCGGGCCGCCGTCGAGGAGGAGCAGCGGCTGGCCCGGCCCGGCACCGAGGAGGAGGTGCTCGCACTCTCGGAGGCCAGCTTCGTCAAGCTCGTGCTCGACGGCGCCTACGAGGAGGCGACGCCGATGGCGGAGCGCGCCGCCGACCTCGCGCAGCGGATCGGGGCCGGCCGGGTCGCGGCGCTCAAGGCGGTCGCCGACACCTACTACCTCTCCGCCGACCCCCGCTGGGCCGAGGCCTACCCGGCCGCCCTCGAGCAGGCCCGCGCCGAGGACGACTTCGCCCGCGAGTGGCGGATCGCCAACAACTACATCTCCGCCACCGAGACGTTCGGTCCGCACGAGAGCTCACGCCGGCTGGCGCGGGAGATGGTGGAGCGGTGCCGCGAGCTCCGCGTGCTGGGGCTGCAGCGCAACTTCGAGTTCCGTGAGCTCAACCTCGCCGGCCACGCCGCGCAGTACGACGTCGTGCTCGCGAAGGCTCCTGCCCTGGCCAGCCTGTCGAGCGGCATGGCCGTGCAATTCGCCAACGACCTGCTCTTCACCCTCGCCTGCGCCCAGGCCGACGTCGGCGACGTCGAGCAGGGTCTGGAGACCGCGGAGCAGATCCTCGAGCGCGACAACGAGCGCGGGCGCAGCAACTACCACCTGCTGCGGTCGTGGGCGTTCCTCGACGACGGCCGTCCCGACCAGGTGCTGATCGAGGAGAAGGCGTTCCGCGAGGTCGACGTCGACCCGGCCCGGATCGCCCTCGCCACCCCGGTCTTCGCGTGGGCCGCCTACGAGACCGGTGCGCCGCACCCCGACATGGCACCCGACGCCCCCGACTACGGGATGCTCGCCGGCGCCTGCCTCGAGACCCGGGCGATCGCCTCGCTCCGGGCGGAGGAGCACGCGACGGCCGCCGCCGGGTTCGCGGAGGCCGCCGCGGCGTACGACGGCCTGCACCAGCGCGCGGCGACCCGCTGCCGCTGGGCCCACGGCGAGGCGCTGCGGCTGGCGGGCGACCCCGGCGCGCAGGCGGCGCTCGAGGCGGCCGAGGACCACGCGCGACAGCTGCGGATGGTGGCCGTGGTGCGCCGCTGCCAGCGGTCGCTGCGCGCCCTCGGCGTACGCCGCTCGGCCGGCGTCTCCCGGTCGGCCGGCTCGCCGCTGACCGCACGCGAGCGCGAGGTCGTCCTGCTCGCCGCGGACGGCCTCACCGACAAGGCGATCGCCGCGCGGCTCGGCGTCGCCCACCGCACCGTGCAGACCCAGGTCGCCAACGCCCGCCGCAAGCTCGGCGCCGAGAACCGGCGCCACCTGATCAGCCTGGTCACCGGGGCCGATTGATGGCCCTCCCCTACGTCGTCGTCGAGGCCGGCCCCGACGTCCTGGCCGACGCGCGCGCCGAGCTCCGCTCCCTCGGCTGGGAGGTCGTCGACCGCCTGGCCGAGGAGCGGGCCGGCGGGCTGGTGCTGGCGCTCGCGGTCCGCGACGCCGACGAGGCCGCGGTCGCCCTGTTCACCGCCATCGAAGGGGTCGGGCTCCTCGTCGACGCCCGCGCCGAGCGCCCCGTCATCGACCGGCTCTGCGACGACCTGCGCCGGCTCGGCCACCTCGAGCACCGCGTGGCCGCCCCCGGCCCCCTCCTCACCGACGACGAACGCGCCCTCCTCGACCTCCTCGCCTCCGGCAGCACCCTCGGCGCCGCCGCCACCCACCTCCACCTCTCCCGCCGCTCCGCCGACCGCCGCCTCGCCGCCGCCCGCACCAAGCTCGCCGCCGACACCACCGGCCAGGCCATCGCCGCCTACCGCCGCCGGCTGGACCGGCTGCCGCGGCCGGGGGCGGGGTGAGGGGTCGGGGGTCTGGGGACTGGGTGGTTTCGGGGGTCCGGCGACGTGAGGTTTTCCCCCGGTCGACCGGGGAAACCTCAACATGTCGGGCAAAGCAATGCCGGACAAGTGGAGGGATTGCCCGTCACGTCAGCCCCGAGGGCGACGACGAGGCGCGCCGACGCGGAGGAGCGGTGGGCGACGCACCGCCTGCGCGTCCCGCCGCTCCTGCGTCTTCACGCCACGATCATCGCCGAGCTCCGCTCGGGACGCCAGCTCCGGTCGGGACGCCACCTCCGCTCGGGACGCCAGCGACCCGGAGGCTGCGCTGATCGGGCTGGCGCGGCCGGTGGGCCGGTGCCAGCATGGGAGGGCACCACTCGGAGATGGAGCATCCCGATGAGCTCTTCCGTCGCCCTGCGCCGCACGCGCGACCTCGCGTTGCTGGGCGCCGTGCTGTGGGGAGCGGGCCTCGTGGCAGCAGGGCTCACCGTGCCGATCTACACCATGGAGACGCGTGAGTTCACGCCCGGTGGGCGGACGAGCACGTCCACGACGTCGAGCACGTTGGTCGAGGCGAACGGACCGGACGCCCTCATCCCGTTGGCGGTCCCCCTGGTGGGCGCCGTGGTCGTGGCGATCTCGCTGCTCGTCCTCCCCCGCCTGCTCGGACACGCGATCGCCTGGACGACGACCTTCCTGCTCGCCGCGCTCGCGGCGCTCGCGGCGCTGTCGATCGGGACCTACCTCGCCCCCGTCGTCGCGGCCCTGCTGGTCGCGTGCGTCGTCGACGCGGTCCGGACCTACGAGGAGGAGCGCAGTACGCCGGCCGCCGGGGCCGCCGGCAGGTGACGGCGCGCCCGCCCGCCGGCTCGAGGTCGTCTGACTCTCACAGCGGCACGATCCGCGGCCGCTCCCCCGGCTCCCCCGGCTCGCCCGGCTGCCCCGACTCCGCGCCCCTCGCCCAGGCGTCGGCGCAGGCCCGGCAGAGGTCATACCCGAACGCGTCCTCGACCACGGCGCGGAACACTGCGGGCTCACCGCAGCGGAACGCGTCGAACGGGCCGCCGCCGTGGTTGCACTGACAGCGCGGACCAGCCAGCACCAGCGGCGGCACAGGAGGCGGCACGGGAACCATCGGCGCTCCTCGGGTGCGGTCGGACAGACGCACCCACCGTGCGCCCACCGGCCGCGGAGCACCGGCCCCCCTCCACAGGCCACGGCTACGGCGACGCCGCCACCCGACCTGTGGACACCAGCCGGGCCGCTACTCCTCCACCCAGGGCGCCGTGTCGCCCATCTTCTCGTAGTACTTCGCGAGGTGGCTCTTCACGCGCTCGACGTCGCGCTCCGGGATGTCGATGCCGCCGCGCGCGCCCTGCATGATGCCGCCGGCCGCCCGCACGCCGCGGGGCACCGCCTTCAGCTTCCCGCCGACGACGTCGGCGACGAGCAGCTTGTACGCCGTGAAGTTGTCCTTGTTGTCGGCGTCGTACCAGACGTGGGCGTCGCGGTACTTCTGGTTGGGCTCGTCCTCGGCGTCGGCCCAGGCGCGGACCCGTTTCTCCGCGGCGGCGCCGTCCCACTCCCGGTCGGCGTCGGCGAGCGGCAGGTCCTGGAACGAGGTGACGGCCATGCGGGACCTCCTGTGCTCGTGGGCGGTGGGCTCGTCCCCGGCGCAGTACCCCGCGCGTCCACCGGAAGTCACGGGAGCGGGCTCCGACCGGTCGTCCACTATGCTTGACCCGAACGGCTCAGGACGTGGGCTGTCCGTGCACGGGGGCGACCCCAGCTCTCTCCCACGAGGACCCCCATTGCGTCCCCAGCAACAGGTTGCCGTCATGCTCGACGGCACCGCCGTCCCCGGCCTGCTCCTCAAGTGGCGTTCCGACCGGACGGAGGCCTTCGTCACCTACGAGGTCGACGGCCGCGTCGCGACGGCCTGGGTGCGGGCCGAGCAGATCGCCCCGGCCGACGGCGTCGGCACCGTCGACCCGGCCGGTACGCCGCTCCCGGACTGACCCCAGGCCGTCAACCGGACCGTCAGCCGGGCCGTCACCCGAGCCGCAGCTCGAGGCCGTCGCCGCCACGGTCGACGACCACCGTGCCGCCGTCGACGACGGTGCCGGCGAGGATCGCCTTCGCGAGCCGGTCGCCGATGGCGGTCTGCACCAGCCGCCGCAGCGGCCGGGCGCCGTACGCCGGGTCGTAGCCGGTCTCGGCCAGCCACCGCTTCGCGTCGTCGGTGACGTCGATCGTGATCCGCCGCACCGCGAGCCGCTTCTCCAGCGCCGCGAGCTGCAGGTCGACGATCCGCGACAGGTCGGCGAGCGTCAGGGCCTCGAAGGTCACGATCTCGTCGAGCCGGTTGAGGAACTCCGGCTTGAAGCTCTGCCGCACCAGCGCCAGCACCGACTCCCGCTGCTTCTCGGGCTCGAGCGTCGGGTCGACGAGGAAGTGGGAGCCGAGGTTGGAGGTGAGGACCAGGATCGTGTTGCGGAAGTCCACGGTCCGTCCCTGCCCGTCGGTGAGCCGCCCGTCGTCGAGCACCTGCAGCAGCACGTCGAAGATCTCCGGGTGCGCCTTCTCGACCTCGTCGAGGAGCACGACCGAGTACGGGCGGCGCCGCACGGCCTCGGTGAGCTGGCCGCCCTCCTCGTAGCCGACGTAGCCGGGAGGCGCCCCGACCAGCCGCGCGACCGAGTGCTTCTCGGCGTACTCGCTCATGTCGATCCGCACGATCGCGCGCTCGTCGTCGAACAGGAAGTCGGCCAGCGCCTTCGCCAGCTCGGTCTTGCCGACGCCGGTGGGGCCGAGGAACAGGAAGGAGCCGGTCGGGCGGTTGGGGTCGGAGATCCCGGCCCGGGCCCGGCGTACGGCGTCGCTCACGGCACGCACCGGCTCGGCCTGGCCGATCAGTCGGGCGCCGATGACCTGCTCCATCTCGAGCAGCTTGGCGGTCTCGCCCTGCAGCAGCCGGCCGGTCGGGATGCCGGTCCAGGCCTCGACCACCTCGGCCACCTGCTCGGCGCCGACCTGCTCGCCGACCAGCGGCTCCAGCTCGGTGGCGTCGGCGGCCTCCTCGGCCTCGACGCTCTTCAGCTGGGCCTCGAGCTCGGGGATCCGGCCGTAGAGGATCTCGCTCGCCTTGCCGAGCTCGCCCTCGCGCTGCAGCCGGTCGGCCTCGATGCGCAGCTGGTCGAGCTGGCGCCGCAGCTCGCCCTCGCCCTCGAGCGAGGACTTCTCCCGCTCCCAGCGGGCCTCGAGCGCGCGGAGCTCCTCCTCCTTGTCGGCGAGGTCGTGGCGCAGCGCGTCGAGCCGCTCCTGCGACGCCGGGTCGCTCTCCTTCGCGAGCGCGAACTCCTCCATCTTCAGCCGGTCGACCTGGCGGCGCATCTGGTCGATCTCCTCCGGCGACGACTCGATCTCCATCCGCAGCCGGGACGCGGCCTCGTCGACGAGGTCGATCGCCTTGTCCGGCAGCTGGCGGCCGGTGATGTAGCGGTCGGAGAGGGTGGCGGCCGCGACCAGCGCGGCGTCGGTGATCCGCACGCCGTGGTGGGCCTCGTACTTCTCCTGGATGCCGCGCAGGATCTGGATGGTGTCCTCGACCGACGGCTCGCCGACGTAGACCTGCTGGAACCGCCGCTCGAGCGCGGGGTCCTTCTCGATCCGCTCGCGGTACTCGTCGAGCGTGGTCGCGCCGATCATGTGCAGCTCGCCGCGCGCGAGCATCGGCTTGAGCATGTTGCCGGCGTCCATCGCGGAGTCGCCGCCGGCGCCCGCGCCGACGACGGTGTGCAGCTCGTCGATGAACGTGATCACGCGACCCTCGGCCTCACGGATCTCGTCGAGGACGGCCTTGAGCCGCTCCTCGAACTCGCCGCGGTACTTCGCCCCGGCCACCATCCCGGCCAGGTCGAGCGCGAGCAGCCGCTTGCCCTTCAGCGAGTCCGGCACGTCGCCGGCGACGATCCGCTGGGCGAGACCCTCGACGACGGCGGTCTTGCCGACGCCGGGCTCGCCGATGAGCACCGGGTTGTTCTTGGTGCGGCGGCTCAGCACCTGCACCACCCGCCGGATCTCCTGGTCCCGGCCGATGACCGGGTCGAGCTTCCCCTCCTCGGCGGAGGAGGTCAGGTCGACGGAGTACTTCGCGAGCGCCTCGTACGTCGCCTCCGCCTCCTGCGAGGTCACCCTGCGGTTGCCGCGGACGGCGGTCATCCCCTCGCGCAGCCCCTGCTCGGTGAGCCCGGCGTCGGCGAGCACCTGCCGGGCGCTGCTCTCCACGGTGGCGAGCGCGATCAGGAGGTGCTCGGACGCGACGTAGTCGTCCTTCATCGACGCGGCGAGGTCGAGCGCCTGGGCGAGCACCCGGGTCAGCGCCGGCGAGGCCGCCGGCTGCTTCACCGTGGCGCCGGAGGCGCTCGGCAGGGGCGTCGCGCTGCGCGGCGGCGGCCCGTACGACGGCGGCCGGGTCCGCGCCGGCGCGGGTGACCATCGTGGCGGCGGTGCCGCCCTCCTGGAGGAGCAGGGCGACCAGCAGGTGCACCGGCTCGACGGCGGAGTGGCCCGCGGTGGTCGCGGACAGCTGCGCGGCCTCGATCGCCTCGCGGCTGCGGGTGGTGAACTTCTCGGCACCGAACTGGCTCATGCTCAGGCTCCTCGGACGTGCGTGGGTCGATCGTGGACCGCGGGGGGCCGGCCTGACCAGCACCGGCACCGTCACGCGGTCATCCGGATCAACGCTCCCAAAGTTGAGTCTGTTCCACTCAAGTTCAGGAATTTTTCAGCCGGCGGGCGGGTCCTCCGGCGGGGCCGCGTGCTCGGGGAGGTCGGGACTGGCGGCCTCCTCCTCGTCGACGAGGGCGAGCTTGACGAACTGCTCGCCGAACGGCGTGAGGTGGATGCTGCGCCGCACCACCTTCGCGAACTTCACCGAGTGCAGCGCCGCGAGCACGTCGGGCTGCGCCTCGAGCACCTGGTACTCCTGGTGGTCGGGCAGCGGCTCCCGGGAGAGCCACACCAGGCCGAGCCGGAAGATGTTGTTGACGTACGCCGGCACCTGGTCGAGGTAGCGCACGCCCGCGCGGGGCCCGAGCATGTTGAGGCCGGGCGCGATGAGCTGGCTGCTGACCATGCCGATCGGCCCCCCGGTGCGCACGTCGACGCTCGGCTGCGGCCCGTCGCGGAGCAGCATCACGAGGATCCGTGCCTCGTCGGGCGCGAGCTCGTCGAGGATCCGGTCGTAGGCCGGGTGCCGGTCGTCGGTGCTCCAGACGTCGCGGGACCGCTCGAGCAGCTCGGCGCCGCGCTCGCGGAGCGTGACCGGTCGCGAGCTCGTCACGTGCCCGCCGACGACGTCGTGTCCGTCGGGCGCCGGGTGGCGCGACCGGCCACCGAGCGCCTCGCCGGCCTCGAGCAGGACGCTGCCCACCGGCCTGCCGTCGACGACCTGGCGGGCCGCCTCGCCGACCGCACCGACGACCGTGCCCACGTCGCGGGCCAGGTCGCGCGCCTCGTCGCGGTCGGTGACCGCCCGGCCGACGCGCAGCCAGCCGCGGGCGGTGGCCCGCAGCCCCCACTGGCCGGTGTGCCACGCGGCGGACGCGGCGACCCGGGCGAGCCCGGGCACCGAGTCGACCGCCGAGTCGACCGCGTGGTCGGGCAGCGCGGGCAGCGCCGGCAGCCGCTGCGGCGGGGCGGCGGGGTCGCGCGGTCCGCGCGCGGCGTCGTCGGTCATAGGGGCAGTCCGAACAGGTTCCAGGTGAACACGGCCAAGTGTAGGAACCCGCCGCCGGCACCCATGATCGCGCCGTGGGCGTAGAGCATCCACTCGTCCTCGCGGATCGCCGAGCGCATCATCTCCACGAAGTCGCGGGGCGGGAGGTCCTTGGTCCGCCGCGCGAGCAGGGTGCGGATCCGGTCGGACTGGCGGCGGCTGAACACGGGGTCGCGGAACGGCGAGATCGTGTGCCCGACGGCCTCCCGGGCCACGGAGTCGCGGATGCTGTCGAATCGCTCGGGTCCCAGCGCGACCCGGACCGCGCCGCGCAGCGGGACCCGCGGCCCGGTCGATGGCGGGCCGCAGCGCGGTCGCGAGCATCTGCCGGGTCCGGTCGCCGCGCGGCCCGTCCATGAGGAAGTCGCCGATCCGCTCGAGCGTGATCACGTCGTCGGCGATGATCCGAGCGTAGACCTCGGCGCACTCGTCCTGCCGCCGCAGGAACAGTCCCTGCACCTTGATGCCGAGGATCCGTCGAGGCTCCGGCGGCTCGAAGATCAGCCACATGCCGAGGGCGTTGGTGACCCAGCCGACGACGACGCCGAGGATCGGCAGCAGCCACCACTGGTGGAACGCGACGTCGACGTACGCCACCGGTACGCCGAGCAGGAAGCCGAACACGAACCCGAACCGCACCATCAGGTCCAGCTCCCGCTGGCCCACGTCGCGGAACACGCGGACGACCAGCTGCGGGTTCTTGCGGAAGTGGTCGATGACCATCATCTTCGGGTCGAGCAGCTGGTCGATGTGGACGCCGATCTCGTCGGTGATCCGGCCGACGACCGCCGGCAGCTGGGCGTCCACCCGCGCGACCACGGCCTCGCGCACGGGCCGCGGCAGGTCGCGCCACAGCCGGGGGTGCTCGCGCCGCATCACCTGGTCGACGAGCGCCGGCAGCTCGGGCCGGAAGACGGTCACGATGTGCTCGGCGATCTGGTCCGGGTCGAGCTGGCGGTAGAACTCCGCGGGCGTGCCGAGCTTGGCGATCACCTTGTCGACCGCGATGCTGCCCATCTTGGCCGCGCGGGCCGGGATGATGCCCTGCCACCCGAGCCGGCCGTCCGGCCAGCCCGGCACCTCCTGCAGCTGGCGCGGCAGCACGGTCGTGAGCTCCCGCAGGCCGGGGACCCGGAACCCGTGGAACCTGATCGGGCCGAACAGCATCCACAGGCCCGACCAGTTGATGAGCCAGCCGACGACGCCGGTGAACAGCGGGATGGTCGCGAACGTGATCCACTGGCGCGCGTCCCAGGCGGTGACGTCGAAGCCCTGCAGCCACTCCCAGTCCACGCGATCCCCTCGCTCCCGGGCCGTCGCCCCATGTCACCTCGCCGGGTACCGGCAGAGGCTAGCCCGAAGCGTCCGCCAGGTAGCTCCGGGCCAGCCCGACCGCCGTGGGCAGTGCCCGGCCGCCGGCCCGGCCGGCGAAGGACACCTGCACGACGAGGACCAGGTTGTCGGACCGGACGGCCAGGCGCCACGCGTCGCGGTGGTAGCCGTCGTCCGCGCCGCTCAGGGCGGCCTCGTCCCAGGGGCCGCCGAGGCCTCGGTCGGCTCCGGGCCGCCGGCCGGCCGCCATGACCGCCTCGGCCTCCGACTCCGCGTCGGCCCCGGAGATCCCGTTCGGCCCGACGGCGTACGCCGTCACCTCGACCAGCTCGCCGTACGGCCGGGGCTGCCACCGGCACCCGCGGAGCCGGTTCTCGCCGGGCGCCGTGCGGTCGAGGGGCTCGGCGGCCGGCAGCAGTGCCCGGACGTCCGCGGCGAGCACGCGGCACGGCGAGGGCAGAGCGGTCACGGGCCCGTCCGTCCCTTCCGGCGGGCCGGCCCGGCCGGTCGGCGTCGGCCCGTCCCACGCGGCCAGCGTCTCCTCCACGGCGGCGCGCAGACCGGACTGGACGTCGGTGCCGGCGATCGGCAGCCGTCCGTCGCCGGCCCGCAGCGGGTCGCTGTCGGCCAGGGCCGCGTGGACGACGACGTTCGCCCGTCGCACCAGCAGCCGGGCGGCGGTGGACGTCGTCCCGGGGAGGTCCTCGTGCTCGGTCGTGCCGACCGTGGCGGTGCTCCACTGCCAGGCCGCGTCGCCGATCGGCGGCCTCAGCTCCTCGTACGTCGCGGCGGCGAGGCCGTCGGCCACGGCCTGCTCGGCCGACCGGACGGCGGTGGTGCCATCGCCGGGCCGGTGCACGTCGACGCGCACGGTCAGCACCCGGGCGCCCTCGACCCACGTGCAGCCCAGCGGCGGCGGGAGGCCGGCGGCGCGTTCGAAGCCGAGCGTGCGCAGCGTCGTCGCGGTGATCCGGGCGCACGGGTCGACCAGCGGGTCCGGTCGCAGGTCGCCCTCGGCCCACGCCGGCTCCACGATCCCGGTCCGTGCCTCGGGGACCGGGAGGGCCTCGGCGTCGCCCGGCAGCCGGTAGGCGGTCGTCGGTGCGCCGCCCAGCGGCCCGCCGCTCGTGATCAGCAGGTCCCCCGACCCGGACGGCGTCCAGCACGAGTTCGTCGATCCAGCCCAGGGGTCCGGGGCTCGGGGTCACCGGCCGCCAGCCGCATCACCCAGTAGCCGAGGCCATCGCCGTCCTCCGAGCCGGCGACGGTGCGGCCGAGGTAGGCGCCGCGGGCGTCGGCGCCGAGGTAGTCGTCGCCGGTCGACACCCGGGCCCAGCGCTGCTCGCCGGTGCCGAGGTCCCAGCCCCGGAGGACCGAGCCGTACGTCGCGGCGAACCCGCCCGCGGGATCCTCGAAGGCACCGACGACGGTGTCGCCGACCGGGTCGGCGATCGCCGGGCTCGCCCCGATCGCCGGCAGCGGCCGCGCGAGGACCGGTCCGAGCCGCCCGGTCGCCGGGTCGACCGGCCGCACGGCGCGCACGCCCCCGAGCGCGACGTCGGCGACCAGCGGGTCCGTCGCGTAGACCCGGTGGACCGCGGCGCCACGACCCGGCCGGCGCCAGAGCCGCGCACCGGTGTCGGCGTCGAACCCGAGGAGCCCGGAGCGGTCGGCGACGACCGCGAGGCCGCCGGCGGCGGCCGAGGGACGGCAGTAGCCGGGGTTCCCGCGTTCACCGCGGGCGGTCAGGCGGCCGAGCGGCGCCCCCGTCCGTCAGCGACCAGCGCTCGAGACCACAGCGGCCGGCCACCGTCACGGTCCGCTCGGTGACCGCGATGCTCAGGCCGTTGCCGCCGGGATAGGTGTCGCCCGGGTCGCGGAGGTCGTCGGCCCAGACCTCCTCACCGGTCGCGGTGTCGACGACGGACACGGACGCGCAGCCGGCCCCCGTCTGCACGGCGACCAGGCCTGCCCGGTTGATCGCGGAGAGTGCACACACCTCGGCGACCGGCAGGGTCCACGCCAGGTTGCCGTCGTCGAGGTCGACCGCCCGGAGGGCGCCTCGGCTCCAGCCCGGGGTGGATCCAGAGCTCCTCGTTGGCCGCCCACGGAGTGCGGTCCGAGCTCCAGCCCTCGACGTCGGAGGTCCAGGCCACCTCGAGCACCCGCGCGTCGTCCCGGGGGTCGTCGCTGCTGCAGGACGACAGCGTCGCGGCGACCGCGCCCGCGACGACGGCGGCGGACGCACGGACGAGCAGGCGGGACGGCACGGCGCGAGACCTACCCGCTGCGGGCGCCGTGCCAAACCGGCGGGCCGGTGCTCAGCGTTGGCGGCGCCACACCACGATCGACTGCGCGGTGGTCGGCGGTCGCAGCGCGGGCAGCCGGCTGCCGCCGCCGGAGCGGGCGGCAGCGGCCTGGCGCAGCGCCTCCCGGGTGGCCTCCAGCTCGGCGAGCAGCTCCTCGTTGCGGGCCCGCAGCGCGTCCACCTGGTGCTCGAGCTCGAGGATCCGGCGCACACCCTCGATGCCGATCCCCGACGACGTGAGCTCGGCGATCACCCGCAGCAGCTCGATGTCGCGGTAGGAGTAGCGACGGCCGCCGCCGGCCGTCCGGCCCGGGGTGATCAGCCCCATCCGCTCGTAGGTGCGCAGCGTCTGCGGGTGCAGGCCGCTGAGCTCGGCGGCGACGCTGATCACGAACACGGCAGCGTCGGGCGCGGGCGGCTCGGCGAACGAAGGCTGGCGAGCAGGCACGGTGATCACCCCTCGGACTCGGAGAAGAGGTTAGCCCGCAGCGGCACGTGCGCGGTCGCGGCGGCGTAGGCCTCCAGCGCCTGCCGCGCCTCGTCGCCGAGGCTCCCCGGCACCTGCACCTCCACCGTGGCGAGCAGGTCGCCGCGGCTGCCGTCGGCCCGCGGTGCGCCCTTGCCCCGCACCCGGAACGTGCGACCGGTCGGCGTACCGGCCGGAACCCGCAGGGTGACCGGCGGGCCGCCGAGCGTGGGGATCTTGACCTCGGCACCGAGGGCGGCCTCGGCGATCGAGATCGGTACGTCGATCGTCAGGTGGTCGCCCTTGCGCCCGAAGACGCGGTGCGGGGCGACCTTAACCGTGACGTAGAGGTCGCCGGCCGGTCCGCCGCGCTCGCCGGGGGCGCCCTTGCCGCGCAGCCGGATCCGCTGCCCGTCCTTGACGCCGGCCGGGACCTTCGCCTGGATGGTGCGGCTCGATCGGCCACGGCCGCTGCCGTGGCAGGTGGGGCACGCCTCGTCGTAGACCAGCTGCCGGCCGCCGCAGGCGGGGCAGGTCTGGTTCATCGAGAACGCGCCGCCGACCGTCGACTCCACGAAGCCGGTGCCCTCGCAGGTCGGGCAGCGGTGCGGGCTGGTGCCCGGCTTCCCGCCGGTGCCGGAGCAGGTCGGGCAGGCGCTGTCGGAGGTGGTGCGCAGCGACACCGTGACGCCCTCGAGCGCCTCGACGAAGCCGACGGTGGCGGTCGTCTCGAGGTCGCTGCCGCGCGCGGGCCGCGGCGACCGCTGTCGGGCTCCCGCCCCGAACCCGAGGAAGTCGCCGAACAGGTCGCCGAACCCGCCGCCTCCGCCGGCCCGGTCGCGCAGCAGGTCCTCCAGGTTGATCCCGCCGCCGCCGAAGCCGCCGCCGGCCGGGAACCCGCCGGAGGCGAACAGCTCGCGGGCCTGGTCGTAGCGCTTGCGCTTCTCGGCGTCGCCGAGGACGTCGTAGGCCTCGGCGACCCGCTTGAACTTCTCGTGCTTGGCCGGGTCGTCGGGGTGGGAGTCGGGGTGGTTGGCGCGCGCGAGCTTGCGGTAGGCCTTCTTGACCTCCTCGGCCGTGGCTCCCTTGCCGACGCCGAGCTCGGCGTAGAAGTCCTTGTTCGCCCAGTCCGCGCGGATGCCGTTGCCGGCTTCACTCATCGCACACCTCCCCTGTCGTTGAATGGGTACTTCTCCAGGGTCGAATGGTGACTTCTGCACGCCCGAGTGGGGGGATTTCCGTCGATCGACTCGAGCAGAAACCCCCACTCGGCGCTGCAGAAGTGCCCACTCAACCCTCCGCCGACTGCTCCTCGGCCTGCTCTTCCGACCCGGCAGGCCCTGTGGGCTCCGTGGGCTCCGTGGGCTCGGCGGGCTCGGCGGGCTCGGCGGGATCGACGACGAGCACCTGCGCCGCGCGCACGACACGGTCGCCGATCTTGTAGCCGGCCTTCGCGACCACCTTGCAGGTGGTCACCTGCACGTCCGGGTCGGTGCCGATGTGCGAGAGCGCCTCGTGCACCGTCGGGTCGAAGGCGTCGCCGACCTCGCCGAACTTGGCCAGGCCGAGGTTGGCCACCACCCGCTCGAGCTGCTCGGCCACGGCCCGGAAGCCGCCCTCGAGCGGCTCGTGCTCGCGGGCCCGGTCGATGGTGTCGAGGACCTCGATGATCGGCACGAGCGCGGCGTACGTCGCGTTCTCGCGGACCAGCTCCCGGTCGCGCTCGACCCGTCGCTTGTAGTTGAGGTACTCGGCCTGGAGCCGCTGCAGGTCCAGCGTGCGCTCCTCCAGCTCGATCCGGGTGACGGTCAGCTCGTCGGCCTCCGGCGAGGCGCCGGCGGCCGCGTCGGCCGCCGGCTCCTCGGCCGGCTGCTGGTCGGGCGCCGCGTCCGCCGGCGTCGCCTCGGGCTGCCCCGTCTGCCCACCCTGCTCGGACTTGGTGTGGTCGTCGGTCACTTGGACCCGCCCTCACCCGGCTCCTCGTCGACGATCTCGGCCTCCACGACGTCCTCGTCGGCCTCGCCCGTCGCACCGGTGGTGCCGCCGGCGGCCGACGCGTCGGCCTCCGCGGCGGCGTACATCGCCGCGCCCATCTTCTGGCTGGACTCGCCGACCTTGCTGATCGCGGCGGAGAGCCGGTCCTTGTCGACCTCGGTCTCCTCGAGGACCTTCTTCAGCTCCTCGACGTCGGCGGTGACCTCGTCGCGGACCTCCTCGGGGATCTTCTCGCCGTTGTCGGTGAGGAACTTCTCGGTCGTGTAGACGAGCTGGTCGCCCTGGTTGCGCAGCTCGATGAGCTCGCGACGGCGGGCGTCCTCCTCGGCGTACTGCTCGGCCTCGCGCACCATCCGGTCGATGTCGTCCTTCGACAGCGCGCTGCCGCCGGAGATCGTCATCGACTGCTCGCGGCCGGACGCCTGGTCCTTCGCCGACACGTGGACGATGCCGTTGGCGTCGATGTCGAAGGTGACCTCGATCTTCGGCACGCCGCGGGGCGCCGGCGGGAGGCCGGTCAGCTCGAAGTTGCCGAGCGGCTGGTTCTCCGCCCACATCGGCCGCTCCCCCTGGGCGACCTTGATCTCCACCGACGGCTGGTTGTCGTCGGCGGTCGTGAAGATCTCGCTGCGCTTGGTCGGGATCGTGGTGTTGCGCTCGATGAGCGTGGTGAACACGCCGCCCTTGGTCTCGATGCCGAGGCTCAGCGGGGGTCACGTCGAGCAGCAGGACGTCCTTGACCTCGCCCGCGAGCACGCCGGCCTGCAGGGCCGCGCCCACCGCGACGACCTCGTCGGGGTTGACGCCCTTGTTGGGCTCCTTGCCGCCGAGCATCTCCTTGACCAGGTCGGTCACCGCGGGCATCCGGGTGGAGCCGCCGACGAGCACGACGTGGTGGATGTCGGAGAGGCTGACGCCGGCGTCCTTGAGGACGCTCTTGAACGGCGCCTTCGTGCGCTCGAGCAGGTCGGCGGTCATCTTCTGGAACTCCGACCGGGTGAGCCGCTCCTCGAAGTGGAGCGGGCCGTTCTCGCCGTGCGTGATGTAGGGCAGGTGGATCGTGGTCTCGCTCGACGACGACAGCTCGATCTTCGCCTTCTCGGCGGCCTCCTGGAGGCGCTGCGCGGCGATCTTGTCGGCGGCCAGGTCGACGCCGTTGGCGTCCTTGAACTTCTTGACCATCCACTCGACGACCCGGTTGTCCCAGTCGTCGCCGCCGAGCGCGTTGTCACCGCTGGTGGCCTTCACCTCGACGACGCCCTCGCCGATCTCCAGCAGCGACACGTCGAAGGTGCCGCCACCGAGGTCGTAGACGAGGATCGTCTGGTCCTCGCCCTTGTCGAGGCCGTAGGCCAGCGCCGCCGCGGTCGGCTCGTTGACGATCCGGTCGACCTTCAGGCCGGCGATCTCGCCGGCCTCCTTGGTGGCCTGCCGCTGCGCGTCGGAGAAGTACGCCGGCACGGTGATCACCGCGTTGGTGACGGTCTCGCCGAGGTAGGCCTCGGCGTCGCGCTTGAGCTTCTGCAGGACGAACGCGCTGATCTGCTGCGGCGTGAATTCCTTGTCGTCGATGCTGGTCTTCCAGTCGGTGCCCATGTGGCGCTTGACCGAGCGGATCGTGCGGTCGACGTTGGTCACCGCCTGCCGCTTCGCGACCTCGCCGACGAGCACCTCGCCGTTCTTGGCGAACGCGACCACGGAGGGCGTCGTGCGGGCGCCCTCGGCGTTGGCGATGACGGTGGGCTCGCCGCCCTCGAGGACGGAGACGACGCTGTTGGTCGTCCCCAGGTCGATGCCGACGGCACGTGCCATGGTGGTTCCTCCCCTTGCTCTCGGAGCCGAAGCAACTTAGTTGAGTCGATCTGGCTCAAGTTTGTCACACGGTCCAACGCGCCCGGCGCCCGGGGTTGTTCCCGTGTGGGACGTTGATCCCGTGCGCAGGTCGGACCGGGCTCCCCGGGCTCCCAGGGCTCGACGGGTCGCCGCCGCGACGGCCCTGGTCGTCGCGCTCGCGGCGGCCGCGGCCTGCACCGCCGACGACGGGCCCGCGACCGCTCCCTCCTCCCCGGGCAGCCCGACCGCCACCACCAGCCCGACCGGCACGGCCCGCCCGACCGACCCGACCAGCACCGGTGAGCCCCCGTCGTCCTCCCCCGCCCCACCCCGGCCGCCGCGGGTCTCGCCCGGGGACGCCCGGGTCCGCACCGCGGTCGAGGCCGTCACGACGCTGGCCGGCCGGATCGGCCCCCGGCACGGCACCTCGCGGGCCTACCTGCGAGCCGCCGCATGGGTCGAGGCGCGGCTCCGCGAGCACGGCTGGCAGGTGGCGCGGCAACGGTTCCCGGTGCCGGGCGGCGTCTCGTGGGGCGTGCCGGTCGACGCCGGCCGCTCGGTCAACCTGGTCGCGACGCGCGGCACGGCCCGGCCGGGACGGCCGTGGCTGGCGGTCGGCGCCCACCTCGACACGGTGCCCCAGGCCCCGGGCGCGGAGGACAACGCCTCCGGGATCGGGGTGCTCCTCGCCGTGGCCGAGGCGCTCGCGGAGCGCCGCACCCGGCTGCCGGTCGTCCTCGTCGCGTTCGGCGCCGAGGAGCCTCGCGGGCCGGGCGACGACGACCACCACTACGGCTCGCGGGCCTACGTCGACGCGCTGTCGCCCGCGCAGCGGCGGTCGCTGCGCGGGATGGTGTCGCTGGACCGGGTCGGCGTCGGGCCGGCCGTCGTGATCGGCAGCCCCGACGACGGCGACCCGCTCCGCGCCGAGCTGGTCCGTGCGGCGGAGCGCGCCGGGGCGCCGTACGTCGTCGAGGGCGGCCAGCGCTCCAGCGACCACTGGTCCTTCGTCCGTGCCGGGCTCCCCGGCGTCCGGCTGGGCAGCACGCCCTACGCCGGCTACCACTCCGCCGGCGACGTGCCCTCCGTCGTCAGCCGGGCGCAGCTGGAGCGGACCGCGCGGGTGGTGCTGGCCTGGCTGCGGTGACGCGGCCGGGCGTCAGCCGACGCGGATGCGGACCTGGTTGGACGCCTCGCCGCTGGTGTTGTCGACGACCCGGAACCGGTTGACGCCGGTCTGGGCCGACTGCACGTAGGTGCTGAAGGTCTCGCCGCTGACCGGGACGGTCGCGGCGAAGTCGGCCCACCGGCCGCCCTCGAACCGCTGCACCTGCAGCGTCGCTCCTCACCGCCGGGGTAGACCCCGGTGAGGTCGATCCGCTCGAAGCTGCCGACGGCGGTCTGGCCGGCCTGGAGCACGATCTCCGTCTTCGGCTTCTTGGTCGCCTTCTCCGACTTCTCGTCGTCGGCGTCGCCGTCCTCGTCGCCCCTCGTCGTCCGTGTCGTCGGTCTCGTCGCCGGGCGCCTCGGTGTTGAGGGTGACGACCGGGCCGGCGGCCGTGGTCTTGGCCGGCGGCGGCAGGTAGAGGCTCTCCCTCTCACCGGTGCCGTCGGCCGAGGCCTCGCCGTCGTCGCCGAGGCCGAGCATCCGGGTGGCGACGAGCGCGACGCCGGCCAGCACCAGCCCCACGGACAGCCCGACCGCGAGCAGCGCGACCAAGCCCGACACCACGGGGTTGTCGCGCTTCTCCTGCTGCTCGGTCACCGCGCCATTGTGGTCGACGCGGCCAAGCCGGGCCAAACCGTCCCGCGCGGGGGCTCAGAAGCCGCGGGTCCAGACCAGCTGCTCGTGCAGGCGCCGGGAGCGCCACCCGGCCTCGGTGCGGACGAAGGTGTGGTGGTAGAGGCCGCCCACCTCGACCAGCCGCTCGGCGTCGTCGCCGCCGGACCCGGCGACGACCATCGGGTTGTGGAAGTACGCCGTCACCCGCGCCTCGTCGCGGGTGTTGGCGAACGAGATCGCGACCTGGCCGAGCGTGTGCATCCGCTTGGCGGAGAACGCCGGCAGGTTCTCGGCCAGCCAGGCCTTGACCTCGGGGTAGCCGCCGCTGGTGCCGCCGGTCTCGGAGTAGTCGATCCGCGCGTCCGGCGTGAAGACGGTGTCGAGCCGGTCCCACTCCCCGGTGTCGACCGCGATCGTGTAGCGCACCAGGGCGTCGTTGATCTCCGCGCGGTCGCTCAGCTCTGCGATGTCCATGTCTCATCCATGTCGTCGGCCCGCCGGTTTCTTCCCGGCGGTCAGCCTCGGGGGTCGAGGACGACGACCGGGATCTCCCGGTCGGTCCAGGCCTGGTAGCTCTCGAAGTCGGCGTACAGCTCCACGAGCCGCGGCCACAGCGCGGCGCGCTCCGCCGGGTCCGCGACCCGCGCCCGGACCCGACGCGACCGCTCGCCGCGCAGCGCGACCGTCGTGTCGGGGTGCGCCTCGAGGTTGTGGAACCACTGCGGGTGGCGGGGGAGTCCGCCCTGGGACGCGACGACCGCCAGCCGGTCGCCGTCGCGGAGGTAGAGCAGCGGCGTGGTGAACCGCCTGCCGCTGCGCCGTCCGGACGTGGTCGAGGAGCAGGGTCGGCACCGGCTTGCGCCAGCCCGCTCCGATCCGCCACCGGCTGCCGATCCGGCCGTTGGTCAGCCGGAAGACCGGCACGTGGAGGCGGGCGCCGTACTTGATGACCCGCGCGGTGACCGGGGAGTCCAGGCCCGGCGGCCTCTCCTTCGTCGCTGCCATGCCGACACCCTGGCAGACCTTCCCGAAAACTGGAACACGTTCTAACGTGGCGGCATGCGCTTCTCCTTCGCCGAGGGCATGACCCACGCCGACTACTACGCGCCGCTGGCCCAGGCCTGCGAGGCGGCGGGCTACACCTCGATGACCGTCGCCGACAGCCTGATCTACCCGCAGGAGTCCGACGCGCGCTACCCCTACACCGACACCGGCGACCGCGAGTTCCTCCGGGGCAAGGAGTTCATCGAGACGATGGTGCTCTGCGCCCACCTGTTCGCGGTGACGACCACCCTGCGGCTGACTCCGTTCGTGCTCAAGCTCCCCGTGCGTCCCCCGGTCCTCGTCGCCAAGCAGGCGTCGTCCCTGGCGTTCCTGTCCGGCAACCGGCTCGGGCTCGGGGTCGGGCTGTCGCCCTGGCCGGAGGACTTCGCGGCCCTCGGGGTGCCGTGGGAGAAGCGCGGCAAGCGGATGGACGAGTGCATCGACATCCTGCGCGGGCTGACGCAGCCCGGCGAGGAGCCGGCGTTCTTCGGCTACTCCGGGGAGCTCTACGAGCTCGAGCCGCTGCAGCAGTGCCCGGCCCCGACCGAGAGGATCCCGATCCTCGTCGGCGGGCACTCCGACGCCGCGCTGCGGCGCGCGGTCCGCAAGGGCGACGGGTGGATGCACGCCGGCGGTGACGGCGAGGAGCTCGACCGGCTGCTGGCCCGGCTCGCCGAGATCCGGCGGGAGGAGGGGGACACCCGCGACGACTTCGAGGTGCACGTGATCTCCTACGACGCCTACACCCCCGACGGGGTGAAGCGGCTCGCGGACAAGGGCGTCACCGACTGCATCGTCGGCTTCCGGGTGCCCTACGTCGAGGGCCCCGACACCGAGCCGCTCGAGACGAAGGTCAAGCACCTCGAGCAGTACGCCGAGAACGTGATCGCGAAGGTCGCCGGATGAGCGAGGCCCTCGGTCTCACCAAGGTCCTGCAGGACGCGATCGCGGAGGCGGAGGAGCTGGTCGCGAACGCGCCGTTCATCCGCACCGAGGCCGACCGGCTCGAGGGCTACGACTACCTGGCCGGCCGGATCCGGATGGCGGTGCAGACCGCGTTCGACTACGACCTCGAGCACCCGCTGTTCATCAACCCCACCCACCAGTTCTCCCGCCAGGGCCTCGACAACCCGGACGCCGTCTACCTCCACGCCTACCTGAAGGAGGGCGTGGAGTACGTCGTCCGCGGCCGGCGCGGGACGTCGGCCGACCTGTCGTTCCAGGTCATGGGCGGCAGCTACTCCGCCGACGCGGCGGCCACCAGCATGCTGGCCTTCGACGACCGCGAGCTCGACCTCGCCGACGACGGCTCGTTCGAGCTCACCTACACCGCCGAGCCCGGCGCGAGGACGATGATCGTCCGCGAGGTCTTCAACGACTGGGACACCGAGGAGCGCGGGACGCTCTGGATCGAGCGCCCCGACACGCTGGGCCGGCCGCGCCGGCCGCCGAACCGGGAGCTGCTGGCGAAGAAGTACGACGTGGCCGCGCGGTCGCTGGTCGGGTCGATCCGGACCTGGTTCGCGTTCCCGCACTTCTTCCAGTACCAGGAGCCCGCCAACACGCTGACCGTCCCCGCCCGGACCCCGGGCGGGCTGTCGTCGCAGTTCTCCTCGATCGGCCACTACGACCTCGCCGAGGACGAGGCGCTCGTCGTCAGCGTGCCGCGCTGCGACGACTGCACCTACCAGGCGATCCAGGTCGGCTCGGACTGGTACGCCTCGACCGACTACGAGACGCACCAGACCTCGCTGACCAAGGCCCAGGCGGTCACCGACCCCGACGGCGTCCTGCGGTTCGTCGTCTCGGAGCGGCCGCCGGGTGGCGCGCCGATCGCCAACTGGCTCGAGACCACCGGCCACCGCACCGGTCCGATGATGCTGCGCTGGCAGCGGCTCGAACGCGACCTGACGGCGGCCGACGGCCCGACGGTGGAGAAGGTGAGGGCCGACGACGTCGCGTCGGCCCTCCCCCACTACGCGCCGCTGACGGCGGAGCAGTACGCCGCCCGGATCACCGCCCGGCAGCGGGCGGTGGCCCGGCGGATGATCAGCTAGGGATCCAGTCGAAGGTCGACGGGTTCGGGCCCTGGCGCCCTGCCTCGCCCTTGTCGAGGCCGGCGATCGCGGCGACCTCGTCGGCGCTCAGCTCGAAGTCGAAGACGTCGAAGTTCTCCACCAGCCGCTGCTTGCGCAGCGACCGCGGGAAGACGATGTCACCGCGGTCGACCGCCCAGCGCAGCAGCACCTGGGCCGGGGTCTTGCCGTGCCGCTGCGCGACCTCGGCGACGACCGGGTCGTCGAGCTCGCCGCCGCCCTGTCCGAGGGGCGACCAGACCTGCACCTCCGCCCCGTGCCGGCGGGTGGCCGCGCGGGCCGCCTCGTTGCCGAAGTAGGGGTGCACCTCGATCTGGTTCACGACGGGCGCGACTCCGGTCGCCTCGACGATCCGGTCGAGGTGGTCGGGCTGGAAGTTCGAGACGCCGACGGAGGTCGTGAGCCCCTCCTCGCGCAGCTCGAGGAGCGCCTCCCAGGTGGAGACGTAGTCGCCGTCGTAGCGCGTGGGCAGCGGCCAGTGGATGAGGAACAGGTCGACCCGGTCGAGGCCCAGCCGGTCGAGCGACGCGCGGAGCGAGTCCTTCGCGACCTGCTTCTCGTGCCGGTTGTTGTTGAGCTTGGTCGTCACGTAGACGTCGTCGCGCGCGAGGCCGGACTTCGCGAGCGCGGCGCCGACGCCCTCCTCGTTGCCGTACATCTGCGCGGTGTCGACGTGGCGGTAGCCGACCTCGAGCGCGTCGGACACCACGCGCTCGGTCTCCGGGGGGCGGCACCATCCAGACGCCGAGGCCGAACTGCGGAATGGACGTGTCGTCGTTGAGCTTGATGGCAGGAGTGGTCACGAGGGGATGCAATCACAGCCGGACCGGCCGTATTCCGTGCGTCACCCCTCGACCAGAAATGGAACACGTTCTAGTGTGACCGCGTGATCCCGCTCCTCCAGGACAAGGTGGTCGTGCTCTCCGGCGTGGGGCCCGGCCTGGGCCGCGCCCTCGGCGAGCAGGCGGCGGTGATGGGCGCCGACCTGGTGCTCGCGAGCCGCACCGAGCGCCGGCTCGAGAAGATGGCCGCGGTCGTGCGCGAGCACGGCCGGCGTGCCCTCGTCGTACCGACCGACATCACCGACGAGGCGGCCCGCGAGCGCCTCGTCGACGCCGCCCTCGACGAGTACGGCCGGGTGGACTGCCTGGTCAACAACGCGTTCGGGATCCCGCCGATGGACCCGATCACCACCGTCGGCCTCGACGCGCTGCGGGCGGCCAACGAGACCAACGTGTTCGCGCCGCTGCGGCTCTCGGCGCTGTTCGCCGACGCCCTCGCCGCCAGCGGCGGGTCGGTGGTCATGGTCAACTCCTGCGTGGTGCACAGCAGCCAGCCCGAGTACAGCGGCTACAAGCTGTCGAAGGGCGCGCTGGCGCACCTCGCGTCCTCGCTCGCCACCGAGCTCGGACCGCGCGGCATCCGCGTCAACAGCGTCGCGCCGTCGTACATCTACGAGGACGTCAACAAGGCCTACTTCGACTGGATCGCGTCGGAGACCGGCCGCACCCACGAGCAGGTCTACGCCGAGAAGGCGGCCCCGACCGACCTCAAGCGGCTCGCGACCCCCGACGAGGTCGCCCGCGCGACCCTGTTCCTCGCCAGCGACCTCGCCTCGGCGGTGACCGGGCAGCTGCTCAACGTCGACTGCGGCGAGTTCCATGGCGGCTGAGGCCGCGCCGCGGCAGCGCCCCGACGTCGGGTCGTACGACGACATCGCGGCCGCCGCGGTGCGCACCACCGGCCTCTCCGACTTCGGCGGCACCGACCACGAGGAGGGCCTGCGGCTCCTCGTCGACGACCTCGCCTCGCCGGAGGCCGGGCTGACGCCGGTCGGCAACTACTTCCACCGCGCCCAGGTGAAGAGCGCGCTCGTCGGCCGGCTGCTGACCGAGGCGCGGTTCGCGGAGTTCCCCGAGCACGCGCAGGTGCCGGTCGAGCGGCCGATCTTCGTCGTCGGCCTCCCGCGCACCGGCACCACCGCGCTGCACCGGCTGCTCTGCGCCGACCCCGCCCACCAGGGCCTCGAGCTCTGGCTCACCGAGTTCCCCCAGCCGCGGCCGCCGCGCTACACCTGGGCCGACGACCCGGTGTTCACGGCGATGCAGGACGCCTTCCGGCGCCACCACGTCGCCAACCCGGAGTTCCTCGGTATCCACTACATGGACGCCACCTCGCCGGAGGAGTGCTGGCGGCTGCTGCGCCAGACCGGCCGGTCGATCTCGTTCGAGTCGCTCGCCGACGTGCCGAGGTACTCCGCGTGGCTGGCCGAGCAGGACTGGACCGGCGCCTACGAGCGGCACCGCCGCAACCTCCAGCTGATCGGCCTGCACGACCACGACCGGCGCTGGGTGCTCAAGAACCCCTCGCACCTGGTCGCGCTCGACGCACTGATGAAGGTCTACCCCGACGCCCTGGTCGTGGTGACCCACCGCGACCCGGTCACCTCGTTCGCATCGGCGTGCTCCCTCTCGGCGGAGGCCACGGCGGGGACGTCGACCACCTTCGTCCGCGACGGCATCGGCCGCACCCAGCTCGACCTGCTGTCGCGCTCGTGGCACCGGTTCCACGACGCGCGGCCGGCGTACGACCCCGGCCAGTTCGTCGACGTCGACTACCGGGCGTTCGTCGCCGACCCGGTGGGCACGGTCGCGAAGGTCTACGACGCCTTCGGCATCCCGTGGAGCGACGCCGCCCGGGCCGCGGTGGAGCGGATCGACCGCGAGTCGCGGACCGGTCGGGCGCGGCCCGCGCACCGCTACGACCTCGCCGACTACGGCCTCGACGAGGCGCAGGTCAGGGAGGCGTTCGCCCGGTAGGTGGGTGGGGCTCAGCCGGCGAGGCAGAGGCAGAACGGGTGGCCGGCGGGGTCGAGGAACACGCGGAACGTCTCGCCCGGCTGGTGGGGGTGCCTGGTGGCGCCGAGCTCGAGCGTCTGCTGCTCGGCCCGGTCGAGGTTGTCGACGTCGACGTCGAGGTGCACCTGCTGGGGAACGTCCTGGCCGGGCCAAGCCGGTGCCCGGTAGTCCTCGACCTTCTGGAAGAAGAACGCCCGGTCGCCGCTCTCGACCGACGCCCAGCCGTTGTCGTCGTCGGCCGAGGCCGTCCAGCCGAGGAGGGCGGCGTAGAAGCGGGCGAGCGCTGCCGGGTCGGGACAGTCGATGACGAAGGAGGGATCACGTGCGATGGTCATGGCGCGACGCTACGACGCGCCACCGACACTCGGCTGCCGCTGCCGTCCACAGCGCCCAGGGACTGCCCTTCCGCTTCGCGGCCTCCCGGCACACCCTGCCGCCATGGACCTCGACGCGTCGCCCTCGGTCACCCCTCACCCTGCCGCCCGGCTGGCACACCCGCCGCGACCTCGGCCACGGCATCGTCCTCGCCGCCCGGCCCGCGGTGGGGCCGGCGTACGGACGGGCGGGGCCGGTGCACGCGCAGGTGCCCGGCCAGGTGGGTGTCAGCCCCGAGATCGTGCTGCGGACCACCCCGGTCGACACCGACCTCCTCGCCTGGCGCAGCCAGGCCCTCGACGACCTGCGCGTCCAGCTGCCCGGCTTCACCCTGCTCAGCGCCGGGTGGAGCGACGCCGGCGGCCGCCGCGCAACGCGGTGCCGCTTCAGCCACCGGCTCGGCACCGCGGTCGTCGTCACCGACCAGTGGGCCTGGCGGCTGGGCGGGGGCGGCGGGGTCGGCGTGACCCTCACCTGCTCCGCCGCCGAGGACGACCACCCGTCGTACGCCGCCACCTTCGCCCGCGTCGCCGCCGGCCTGGAGGTGGTGGAGCGGGCGGCGTGAGGTCGGGGCGGTCGGGGCGGCCCGGCGGCGGCTGTTCGGGTGCGGATGGTCGTGCACCGCAGCGGCTCCCGCGGTCCCCTTGCGGTTTGGGACCAAACCGCACCTCTCCCGGCCACGCTCCGACCCTTTGCCCACGATTGGTCACGAACCGCAGCCCATCACCCCGCCCAGCTGCGGTTTGGGACCAAACCGCACCACCCGCCCGCCGCGCTCCGACCCTTTACCCACGAATGGTCACGAACCGCAGCCCGACGCCCCGCCCAGCTGCGGTTTGGGACCAAACCGCACCACCCCGGCCGCGCTCCGACCCTTTACCCACGAATGGTCACGAACCGCAGCCCATCACCCCAGCCCAGCTGCGGTTTGGGACCAAACCGCACCACCCGCCCACCGCGCTCTGACCCTTTACCCACGAATGGTCACGAACCGCAGCCCGACGCCCTGCCCAGCTGCGGTTTGGGACCAAACCGCACTTCCGGCCCCCCGACCACCCTCACCGCCGCGCCGTGACCCGCACCCGAGCACCGCGCCGCGGGACGCTCGTGATGTTGCGGACCTTCGGCACGTCGGAGCCGACGGCGCGGACGTCGTAGCGGCGGAAGACCTCGCGGAGCACCTCGGTGCCCTCCATCAGCGAGAAGCCGGCGCCGATGCAGCGGCGGACGCCGCCGCCGAACGGGATCCACGTGTTGGGGGCGGGCTGCTCCCCGACACCGGGCAGGAAGCGCTCGGGGCGGAAGACCTCGGGGTCGGGGAAGTTGCTCTCGCTCTCGTGGCTGACCAGGATCGACGGTCCGACCGTGGCGCCGGCGGGGAGGTCGCGGCCGCCGATCGTCACCGGCTGCTGCAGCGTGCGCACCACCATCGGGATCACCGGGTGCAGCCGCATCGACTCCTTGAGGACCGCCTCGAGCCAGGCGTCGCCGGCGGCGTCCTCGGCGTCGGCGGCCTGCTGGGTGCGCGCAAGGAGGTCGGGGCTGCGGCCGACCTCGTGCAACGCCCACGACAGGGCACTCGCGGTCGTCTCGTGGCCGGCGAGCAGGAGCGTCACCAGCTGGTCGCGCAGCTCGGTGTCGTCGAGGCTGTCGCCGTCGTCGTCGCGCCCGGTGAGCAGGAGCCGGGACAGTACGTCGGCCCGCGACCCGAGGTCGGTGGCCCGGCGGCGGTCCCGGATCTCGGCGTACATCAGCCGGTCGAGCTCCATCTGGTTGTCGACCGTGCGCCGCCACGGGCCGAAGCGCTGCAGCTGCGGGTAGGCCCAGCCGAGCAGCACGACCGGCGGCACCTCGACCGTGGCGGTCACCCGGGGCCGCAGCTGCGCGAGCCGCTCCTCGTCACTGACGCCGAACACGACCCGCAGGATCACCTCGAGCGTGAGCGCGTTCATCCGCTCCAGCGCCCGGAACTCCTCGCCGTCGCGCCAGCCGCCGACCGCCGCGCCGGCCACCTCGGCGACCAGGCCCCGGTAGCCGCGCAGGGCCTGGCCGTTGAACGCCGGCATCAACAGCTTGCGGGCCCGGTGGTGCTCACGGGAGTCCTGGAGCAGCAGCGAGTGCTCGCCCATGATCGGGCCGAGGATCGCGTTGCCCTTGCCGGCGTGGAACACCTCCGGGTCGCCCGCGAAGATCTCGCGGGTGTCCTCGGGCCTCGTGAACAGCACTAGCGGCCGGCCGCCGGGGACCATCCGGATCGTGAACGCGTCGCCGTAGCGCCGGTGCAGGTAGGTGTGGAACCGGTGCCGGAACCGCAGCAGCACGGCCGTCTGCACCAGCGGCGGCCAGGTCGGTCCGGGCGGCAGGCCGTCGGTCGGCACCGGCCTCGAGCCGCCTCCGGTGGTCGAGCCGCTCATCCGCCGCAGCCGGGCGGCGGTGAGGTCGGCGGTGTCGGGGAGCTGGGGGGCCGGCGCCTCGGTCGTCACCCGGCAGAACCTACGCCGGGCTGCGGCTTCTCCGCCGGACGGTGCTCGTGGCCCGTCCGGCCGTGGGTACGCCGGTCCTCCTTCATCTCCGACTCGTAGAGGTGGCGGCGGCCGCCGACCAGCTCGTCGCGGGCCGCGCGCTCGAGCTCGCGGAAGGTGGCGTAGTAGTCGTCGTCGTACTCCTCGACGATCTGGAACGTCCACCGGCCGGCCAGCACGTTGCGCCCCACCAGGTCGCGCTCGATGCGGTCGGCCAGCTCGGTGTGGCCGGCCTCGCGCAGTTGGTCGACCGCCTTGCCGAGGGTGAGGTCGGCGGTGCCGGTGATGCGGTGGAAGGAGTAGAGGTGGCCCCGCGCGATCTCGGTCGCCTCGAGGGCCTCGGACAGGTTGCCGAGCGCCTCGACGGTGAGGTCGTCGACGCCGTCGGGCCGCTGGTGCTCGTGGTCGGTCACCTCGCCCATGCTGACAGACCGCCGAAGCCGGGGGCCGGAGCCCGCTGCGCCGCCCTCCCGGTCGTGGGACGTCATGCGGACAGGGCCACCGGTGGCCCCCTCCGTATGACCTCCTGGGCGAGCCTCAGCCGAGGAGGCCCTCCCGACGGGCGATCGCTGCCGCCTCGGTGCGGCCGCCGGCGCCGAGCTTGCCGAGGATGTTGGAGACGTGGACGCTCACCGTCTTGGTGCTGATGAACAGCTGCCGCCCGATCTCGCCGTTGCTGCGGCCGTCGGCCACGAGGGCGAGGATCTCCAGCTCGCGCGCGGTCAGCCGCTGGTGCGCGGGCTCGGCGGACCTCGTGGGCGTGCTGCCGATGGCGCGCAGCTCGTCGAGCAGCACGGTCGCCCCGAGCCGGTGGGCCGCCTCGCGGGCGAGGTCGCCGTGGTGGCGGGCCGCGGCGGTGTCGCCGAGGGTGCGGAGGATCGCGGAGTACGACGTCCGCACCCGCGTGAGCTCCGGGACGTGGCCGAGCGCGGCGAACCCGTCGACCGCCGCGTCCCACGCCTCGACCAGCTGCTCCCGCTCGGGCTGCTCGACACCGGCCAGCCAGCGCACCCGCAGGTGCTCGGCGCGGAGCCGGGCGGCCCACGCCCGGCCCTCGACCTGCCACTGGCCGGGCTCGTCGTAGCGGTCGAGGACGGCGGTGCCGTCGGCGAGCAGCTGATCGGCGCGCTCGACCAGGACGCCACGCCGGGCGGCGGGGGTGGCGGGGAGGCCGCGGCCGACCGCGGCGAGCACCTGGGCCGCCATCCGCACGCGGGCACCGAAGTGCGGGGTCCAGATGCGGGAGAGGACGGTGACGGCGTCGTCGTAGACCGCCAGCGCCGCCTCGGGGTCGGTGCGGCCGACGACCTCGATCTCGAACCCGGCGGACTGCACGGCGACGGCTCCCTCGTCGGGCCAGACCTTGCGCAGCTCGCGCAGCTGGTCGAGCACGTCGTGGCCGCGGGCGTCGAGGATCGCCAGCCGGTAGGGGCTCGATGACGGCGCGTGGGATCACGGGGGCCGCGTCGTCGACGACGGCGAGCAGCTGGAGCGCCTCGTCCCAGCGGCCGAGGGTGTAGAGCACCGACCCGAGCTGCCAGCGGGCGTCGAGGACGTAGGGGGCCCAGGTCCGGCCGCTCCGGCTGCCCTGCTCCATCAACGAGCGGAACCACCGCTCCGCGCCGTCCCACTCGGCGGCGTCCTGGTAGGAGCGGGCGAGCAGCCAGCGGCCGCGCAGCTCCGCACCCGTCGCACCGGTGGCCTCGGCGCGCCGGACCGCCTCCTCGAGCGCACCGCGCACGTCGGACTCGGACCCGCCGGTGCGCAACCCACCGAGCGTCGTGACGATCTCGGAGACCAGCCGGGGCAGGTCGAGACGCTCGGCGAGCTCCAGCGCCTCGGCGGCGACCGCCTGCGCCTCCGCGGTCCGCTTGCAGTCGGCCAGCACCCGGGCGTGGGTCGCCAGCACCCGGGCGCGCAGCCGGCTCTCGCCCGCGGGCACGAGGTCGACCGCCTCCTTCGAGACGGCGACGGGGTCGAGGTCGGTCTCGATGTAGCCGAGCAGGTCGGCGTAGAGCCCCAGCATCGTGGGCCGCCAGGTCGGCGGCGCGTCCGGCGGCAGCCGGTCGAGGTGCTCGGCGAGCAGCTGGACGCCGCGCTGCGCGTCGCCGCAGTCGGCGATCGCGTCCGCGGCCTTGACCACCAGCTTGCCGAGGTCGACCTCGAGCCGCGCCAGCCGGTCGGCGTCGGTCAGCAGCTCGAGCGCCCGCTCGTAGTGACGTGCGGCCTCGTCGGGGCCGCCGACCGACGCGGCCTCGTCGCCCGCCTCGATGCTCGCGACGGCGGCGCGGTCGAGGTCCATCGCCCTCCGGGCGTGACGAGCCAGCTCGGCGGCGGTGCCCCGGGCGCTGCGCGAGGTGAGCGCGTCGACGTACTGCTGGTGGAGGCGCACCCGCTCACCGGGGAGCAGGTCGTCGTAGACGGCTTCGCCGAGGAGCGCGTGCCGGAAGGAGTAGTGACGGCTGCCGGCGACGAGGACGTTCATCTCGACGGCCTGGCGGATGCCGGCGTCGAGGTCGGTGCCGGGCATGCCGGAGACCGCCGCGAGCTGCTCGTGGGTGACCTTGCGGCCGGCGACGCTCGCGATCCGCACCACCTGCCGCGCCTCGTCGGAGAGCCGGTCGAGCCGCACCAGCAGGAGGTCGGCGAGGTCGTCGGGCACCCAGCCGCCACCGGAGGCCACCAGCTCCTCGACGAAGAAGGCGTTGCCCTCGGCGCGGTCGACGATGCCGGCCAGGTCACGCTCGTCGAGCCTGTGCGGGGACAGCTCGCGGATCAGGGCACGGACGGCGTCCTCGGTCAGCGGCGACAGGGCCAGCCGGTCGACGCTGGGGATCCGGCTCCACTCCGCGACCTGCCGCCGGAGCGGGTGGCGGCGGTGGAGGTCGTCGGAGCGGTAGGACGCCACGATCGAGACCGGGCGCTCGAAGCTGCGGGTGAACAGGAAGCCGAGCAGGTCGCGGGTCGACTGGTCGGCCCAGTGGGCGTCCTCGACGACGAGCAGGAGCGGGGCCGTCTCGGCCGCGGCCTCGAGCAGCGTGTGGACCGCGGCGAACAGCTGGGAGCGGTCGGTGCTCGGCCCGTCGCCGCTCTCGGCGCCGGCGAGGACCCGGCGCCCCGGTCGGAGCCGGGCGAGCGCAGGGTGGGCGGCGGCGACCCGCTCGACCACGTCGGGGAGGTCGGCGTCGAACCGGTCGAGCACCTCGCTGAACGGCAGGTAGGGCAGCGCGCTCTCGCCGAAGTCGAGGCAGTGGCCCGCGAGCACCCGCCACCCCTCGGCACGGGCCAGGTCGCGCAGCTCGATGAGCAGCCGGGTCTTGCCGACCCCGGCGTCGCCGGAGAGCAGGACGGCACCCGGCCGCCCCTGCCACCGGCGGTCGTCGGCGCCGATCCCGACGAGCTCGGCGAGCTGGGCGAGCTCCTGGTCGCGCCCGACCATCGTCCGGCTGGTGTGCGTTGCCACGGGCACCATCATCGTGCCCGCCACCGACACTGCGCCTCCCGGTTTCGTCGGCTCCCCGGCGGTCAGCGGACGGTCCGGTCGGCCGCGGCGGCCCGGCGCGCCCACGAGGCGCGCGAGCGACCGGAGCGGCCGGAGGCCAGGCCCTGCGGATCTTGGAGCGCCGGTAGTCCAGCTCGGACCGGACGTACTGGCTGCTGTCGTACTGGTTGCTGTCGAACATCGTCGTCTCCTCGGTGGGTGCCCCTGCACCCGGACGCTTCCCTGGCTGGTACGACGACACTGGCGCCCTGAGGTAGGCGACCACATCGGGAAAGTGCCTTAGATCCACCCGACGGCGCCGCGGGTGGCTACCTCAGGCCGCCCCCTCACCGGCCATGAGGTGGGATGGACCAAGCGGCAGTCCAGCCAGCGTGAGGAGGTGTCGATGGAATTCGCGGAGGTCGTGCGCCGTCGCCGGATGGTGCGCAGCTACACCGACGAGCCGGTCGACCCGGCGGTGGTCGAACGCGCCCTGGAGCACGCCACCCGGGCGCCGAGCGCGGGGTTCTCCCAGGGCTGGGCGTTCGTCGTCCTCGACCGGCCCGAGGACGTCCGTCGGTTCTGGGCCGCCTCCACCGACGACGTCGACCGGCCCGACCGGTGGCTGGCCGGGATGATGCGCGCCCCGGTGGTGGTCGTGCCGTGCAGCGTCCGCGCGGCCTACCTCGACCGCTACGCCGAGGCGGACAAGGGGTGGACCGACAGGGACGAGCGGCGGTGGCCGATGCCGTACTGGCACCTCGACACCGCGATGGCGTCGCTGCTGGTCCTCCAGACCGTGACCGATGCCGGGCTCGGGGCCTGCTTCTTCGGCATCGTGCCCGACCGGGAGGTGCAGGTACGGCGGGCGCTCGGCCTCTCCGACGAGGGCGACCCCCACCCGATCGGGGCGATCACGATCGGCCACCCCGCTCCCCGCGGCTCGGGTGCGGCGGGCTCGGCGACCCGCCGGCGGCGTACGCCGTGGACCGAGGTCGCCCACCGCGGCCGGTTCGGGGCGGGCTGGTCCTGATGCCGCGCCCCAGCCCGGTCGTCACCCACCTCTCGCCCGACGAGCTCCACGGGCGGGAGCCGGTGCTGCCGCGGGTGGCGCGTCTGCTGCGGCCCTACCGCGGCAAGATCGCGCTGGTGCTGGTGGCCGTGGTGGCCGCCGCCGCGCTGACGGCGCTGGTGCCGTTCCTGACCCGCGCCGTGTTCGACGACGCCCTGTTCCCGGTCGACGGCGGCGCACCGGACCTCGGGCTGCTCGGCTGGCTGGTGGCGGGCATGTGCGCCATCCCCGTGCTGACCGCGCTGATCGGCATCGGCCAGAACTGGCTGACCTCGACGGTCGGGAACTCCGCGATGGCCGACCTGCGCGGCGACCTGTTCGAGCACCTGCAGAAGATGGAGCTGGCGTTCTTCACCGCCACCAAGACCGGCGCCATCCAGTCGCGGCTGGCCAACGACGTGGCCGGCGTGCGGACCGTGCTCACCGACACGGCGACCACGATCGTGCAGAACTCGGTCACCGTCGCCGCGGCGTTCGCGTCGATGGTCGTGCTGTCGTGGCAGCTGACCGTCCTCACCCTGGTGCTGATGCCGCTCTTCGTGTGGCTGCAGCTGCGCGTCGGCCGGCGCCGGCAGCGGCTGGCGCGCCGCACCCAGGAGTCGCTGTCGGAGATGACGGCGATCACCGAGGAGGCGCTCAGCGTCTCCGGCATCCTGCTGGCCAAGGTCTTCAACCGGTCGCCGCAGGAGGTCGAGCGCTACCGCGAGGCCAACCGCCGCCAGACCCGGCTGCAGGTCGAGCAGGCGATGACCGGCCGCACGTTCTTCGCCGTGGTGCAGACGTTCTTCGCGATCACGCCGGCGCTGATCTACCTCGTCGCCGGCCTGATCATCACCGGCGACCTGCCGGTGGGCGCGGGACGCGCTGACGGCCGGCACCGTCGTCGCGTTCACCACGTTGCAGGGGCGGCTGCAGATGCCGCTCATGCAGCTGATGCGGGTGTCGCTCGACGTGCAGACCTCGCTGGCCCTGTTCCGCCGGATCTTCGAGTACCTCGACCTCGAGCCGGCGATCACCGAGCGGCCGGACGCGGTCGCGCTCGACCCGGCGCGGCTGCGGGGGCGGGTCGAGCTCCGCGGGGTGTGGTTCCGCTACCCCGAGCCGCGCGCGCTGTCGGGTGCGGTCGACCGCGACCGGTTCGGCGACTCCGGCGTCCGGATCGAGGCGGACGGCGACCGGCCGACCGGTCCGGGGTGGGCGCTGCAGGACGTCTCGCTGGTCGTGGAGCCCGGGCAGCTGGCGGCGATCGTGGGTCCTTCGGGCTCCGGCAAGACCACGGCGACCTACCTGGTCCCGCGGTTCTACGACGTCACCGAGGGCGCGGTGCTCATCGACGGGCACGACGTGCGCGACCTGACCCTGTCGTCCCTCGCCGACGCGGTCGGCATGGTGACCCAGGAGCCCTACCTCTTCCACGGCACGATCCGCGACAACATCGCCTACGCCCGCCCGGGCGCGACCGCCGAGGAGATCGAGCGGGCCGCGCGGGACGCCAACATCCACGACCGGATCATGAGCTTCCCCGAGGGCTACGAGACGATCACCGGCGAGCGCGGCTACCGCCTCTCCGGCGGGGAGAAGCAGCGGCTGGCCATCGCCCGGGTGCTGCTGAAGGACCCCCGGATCCTGGTGCTCGACGAGGCCACCTCGGCGCTCGACACCGAGACCGAGCGGCTGGTGCAGGAGGCGCTCGAGCGCGCCACCCGCTCGCGGACGACGATCGCGATCGCCCACCGGCTGTCCACGATCCGCTCCGCCGACGTCATCTTCGGCCTGCAGGACGGTCGGGTCGTCGAGCGCGGCACCCACGACGAACTGCTCGCCGACCCGACGGGGCTCTACGCCCGGCTCTACGTCGAGCAGTTCTCCCGTCCCGGCGGCCGCGCCGACGACGGGCGCCGGGCGGACGTGCCGATCTGAGGGTCAGGCCCGCCGGCCGAAGGTGAGGTGCGTGACGCCGGTCGGCGACGACACCGTGGCGACGTCGTACTGCTCCTCCAGCGCCTCGAGCCCGTCCCAGAGCCGCACCCCGCGGCCGAGCACGATCGGCACCACCACCACGTGGAAGTGGTCGACCAGCCCGGCGGCGAGGAAGTCGCGGACCACGGTCGGTCCGCCGCCGAGGCGGACGTCCCGCCCGCCGGCGGCCTCCCGCGCCACCGCGAGCGCCTCCGCGGGCGGGGCGTCGAGGAAGTGGAAGGTGGTGCCGCCCTCCATCTCGATCGGGGGCCGCGGCCGGTGGGTGAGGACGTACGTCGGGGTGTGGAACGGCGGGTTCGGGCCCCACCAGCCTCGCCAGTCCGGGTCGTCCTGCCAGCCGGGTGGCCCGAACTTGCCGGCGCCCATCACCTCCGCACCGATGCCCGGCTCGTGCCGCTCGGCGAAGGCGTCGTCGACGCCCTCCGTCCCGCCCGGGCGCCCACTCATGGCACGACCGAAGCGGGTGGCGAACATCCACTCGTGGAGCCGCTCACCGGCGTGGCCGAACGGCTCCTCGGCCGAGAGCCCCTCCCCGGTGGCGAAGCCGTCGAGCGAGATCGAGAAGTTGTGGACGCGGACGCGGGACATTCACGGCCTCCTGCTGGGCGGTGGTGGCTGACAGGAAGTCCGACCGGCGCCGCGGCCGGTCCTCATCGCCGGCTCACGGCTCGATCAGCCCGGCCCGGATGGCGTACCGGGTCAGCTCGGTGCGGTCCCGCATCCCCAGCCGGGCGAGGATGTTGGCGCGGTGCCGCTCCACGGTCTTGATGCTGATGGAGAGGATCCGGGCGATCTCCTTCGACGAGCGGCCCTCGGCGATCAGCTTGAGCACCTCGTCCTCCCGCGGCGTCAGCACCGTCTCGGGCACCCGCTCGCCGCGGGCCAGGCGGTCGAGGTAGTCGCGCACGAGCGCCCCCATCGCCCCGGGGTAGACGAACGCCTCGCCCCGCATCGCCGCCCGGCAGGCCTCGACGAGGTCCTCGTCGACGACCGACTTGAGCACGTAGCCGCTCGCGCCGAGCTTGAGCGCCTCGAAGAAGTACTGCTCGTTGTCGTGCATCGACAGCATCAGGATCCGCGGCGGCTCCCGCCGGCGGGCGATCTCGCGGGCCGCCTGCAGCCCGGTCATGGTGGGCATCGCGATGTCGAGGACGACCAGGTCGACCTCGGTCTCACGCAGCGCGGCGACGGCCTCGGCGCCGTCGGCGGCCTCCGCCACCACCCGGAGGTCGGGCTGCTGCTCGAGGATCAGCCGGACGCCGCGACGCACCAGCGCGTGGTCGTCGGCCAGCAGGATCCGGATCACTGCTCGACCACCGGCACCCGCAGCCGCACGGTGGTGCCGCGTCCCGGCGCGGACTCGACCTCCACGACCGCGTCGACGAGCGCGGCGCGGTCCCTCATGCCGAGCAACCCGGTGCCGGTGCGGTCGCCGTCGTCGGCGAGCCCGCGGCCGTCGTCGGTGACCTCCAGCACGACGTCGGGACCGACGTGGAGCAGCGAGAGGTCGACCCGGGTCGCCGCGGCGTGCCGCACCACGTTCGTCAGCGCCTCCTGGGCCACCCGGTAGACCACGACCTCCGCCTCCCCGCGACAGCGGGGGCAACCCGGGTCCGAACGTCCGGCGCACTGGTCGGTCCGCCGTGCGCGGCCACGTCGGTGGCCAGGGCCGACAGCGCGGGCAGCAGGCCCAGGTCGTCGAGCACCCCGGGCCGCAGCTCGCGCGCCACCCGGCGTACGTCGTCCAGGCCGGCCCGCGCGGTCTCCCGGATCAGCTCCAGCTCCTCCTGCAGCTCGGCCGGAGCCCGGGCGGCCACCTGCTTGAGGCCGAGCAGCACCACGGTGAGGCTCTGGCCCACCTGGTCGTGCAGCTCCTGGGCGATCCGGTGCCGTTCGGCCTCCTGCGCGGCCAGCGCCCGGGCGCTGCTGCTCGCGCGCTCTGCCTCGAGCCGCTCGAGCATGGCGTGGTAGCTCTCGGCCAGCCGGGCGCCGGCGCCACTGCCGGTGGCCTCCACCCGGCGACCGGCGCCACCGAGCTGCGCGGTCGCCATCTCGCGGATCACCCGGTCGACCGGCCCCAGGGCCGAGCGCAGCAGCACCGCGTTGGCGGCGAGCACGACCGACAGCCCGACCACCAGCACGACGACCTCCGACACGACGACGTCGGTCGACACCCGCGCCGGCGACACGACCAGGACCAGCGTGCCGACGGTGAGGACCGCACCGTTGATGAGGCAGACCAGCCAGTAGAGCGAGGAGTTCGCGAGCCGCACGGCCCCAGCCTCGCCGACGCGCGGGCGGACGTCATCCCGGAGGCGGCGGCGACCCGCCGAGGAGAGCCGGAAAAATGGGTGGAGGACCCCATTCGGTGGGGCGCGCGGACCGGGTTGACTCGAAGCATGTCCCGCTCGCAGGCACCGCCCCGACTCCGCCTCCTCGTGGGGCGGCTGCTGGCGGGGCGGGACGATGACGCCGGCGGCACCGTGACCGTGCTGGACCCCGCGGTCACGGTGCCGCTGACCGTCCGCGAGACGACCGCCGACCAGAAGGACGTCCGGCTGCTGCTGGAGGTGGTCGTCCGCCCGGTGGGCGCATCCGCCGCGCACGACGTCGAGCCCCTCGTCTGCGGGGTCGTCCCCCTCGTCTCCCGGTGGGTGCGCCGCCACCGGCTCGCCGACCTCACGCCCGACCTCCACCACGTCTGGCACGACCCGGTCGCCGAGCTCCTGGAGTCGCTCGGCGCCGACCTTCTCTCCCTGCGGGTGGTCGCGATCGAGCACCTGATCCTGTCGCCGTCCGGGTATGCCCACCACCGGGACGCCGATGGACCCAGGTGATCTCTACCTGGTGCTGCTCGGCGGCTGCGCCGTGCTCCTCGCGGCCGTGGCCGCCGTACGTCTCTCCACCCGCGCCGGACTGCCGACGCTCCTGATCTACCTCGCGCTCGGTGTCGTGCTCGGCGAGGCCGGTCTCGGGCTCCAGTTCGAGGACGCCGACCTCGTCCAGCTGCTCGGCAACCTGGCGCTCGCGATCATCCTCGTCGAGGGCGGCTTCACGACCGACTGGAAGGTGGTCCGGCCGACCGCACCGCTGGCCGCCGTCCTGGCGACGCTCGGGGTCGCGATCTCCGTCGGCGTCACGACGGCGCTGGTGCTGCTGGCTCTGGACGTCGACCTGCGCACCGCGATCCTCCTCGGCGCCGTCGCATCGTCCACCGACGCCGCCGCCGTCTTCGCCGTGCTGCGCAAGATGCCGATCCGCGGCGGGCTGCGGGCGACCGTCGAGGCCGAGTCGGGGTTCAACGACCCGCCGGTGATCATCCTGGTCACGGTGGTCACCTCGTCGGCCTGGCACGACGCCAGCGGCCCGCTGATCGTCGCTCAGGTCGGCTACCAGCTCGTCGGGGGTCTCCTCGTCGGCCTGGCCGTGGCGACCGGCGGGCGCTGGCTGCTCGCCCACAGCGCGCTGCCGGCGTCCGGCCTCTACCCGATCGCCACCCTGGCGATCGCGTTCGCCGCGTTCGCCGGCGCCGGGCTGGTCGGTGCGAGTGCGTTGATGGCGATCTACGTCGCCGGCCTGGCCCTGGGCAACATGGACCTGCCCCACCGGGCCACGACCGGCAGCTTCGTCGAGGGGCTGGCCTGGATGGCCCAGATCGGCCTGTTCGTGATGCTCGGCCTCCTCGCCAGCCCGAACCGGCTCTGGGACGCCCTGCCCTACGCCCTGGTCGTCGGCTGCGCGCTGACCCTGGTGGCCCGGCCGCTGTCGGTGCTGATCTGCGCCACCCCGTTCCACGTGCCGTGGCGCGACCAGGCGTTCATCAGCTGGGCGGGGCTCCGCGGGGCGGTGCCGATCGTGCTCGCGACCATCCCGATGAGCGTCGGCCTGCCCGGCGCGACCCGGATCTTCGACGTGGTGTTCCTGCTGGTCGTGCTGTTCACCCTCCTGCAGGGGCCGACCCTGCCGTGGGTCGCCCGGCGGCTCGGCGCCACCGCCGAGGAGTCGCCACGGGAGCTGGCCATCGAGTCGGCCCCGCTCGAGGCGCTCTCCGCGACCCTGCTCCAGTTCACGGTCCCCGCCCGCTCCCGCCTGGCCGGGGTCGAGGTCTCCGAGCTCCGCCTCCCCCGCGGCTCGACGGTCGCCCTGCTCCTGCGCGACGGCGAGATCTGGGCCCCCACCCCCGGCACCGTGCTGCGCCGCGGCGACCACGTGCTCGTCGCCGCCGCCCGCGAGCACCGCCGCGAGATCGAGCGCAGGCTCCACGAGATCAGCGACCACGGCCGACTCGCCCGCTGGTACGCCGCCCTCACCCCCCACCGCGCCTCGTCACGATCCCGAGCACGCCGCCTCCTGAGCTTTCGGTGGGCGGTGGCCGTGGTGAGCCGGGAGGTGAGGTTTGGTCCCAAACCGCAGATCCGCGGCCCCGAAACATGAGGTTTGGTCCCAAACCGCACACCCGCCGCCCCGAACCATGAGGTTTGGTCCCAAACCGCAGATCCGCCGCCCCGAACCATGAGGTTTGGTCCCAAACCGCACACCCGCCACCCCGAACCATGAGGTTTGGTCCCAAACCGCACCTCACCGCCCCCTCGATACCGTGAGGATCGAGGTGATCGCGATGTCCGAGGACGAGGCGCGCAGCGACCCCGTGCGTGACCGTGACCGGCGCGGGGCCGAGAAGGCCGCGGCCCGGGCCCGGATGGCGCAGCAGAACACCTGGGTCGACCTGCAGGTGCAGCGGGCGATCGAGCGGGGCGACTTCGACGACCTCCCCGGTGCCGGCAAGCCGATCCGCGGCATCGGCGACCAGCACGACCCGGAGTGGTGGGTCAAGCAGCTCGTCGAGCGCGAGCGGATCACCGTCCTCCCCGCCGTCGCTCCAGCTGCGCAAGGACGACGCCGAGCTCGACGCCCGGCTCGACCGGCTTGCTGCCGAGGCCGAGGTGCGCCGCGAGGTCGAGGACTTCAACGCCCGGGTGATGCACACCCGGTACACCCCGTCCGACGGGCCGCCGCTGATCACGATGCCGCGCGACGTGGCGGAGACGGTGGCCGCCTGGCGCGAGCGGCGGGCGGCGCGGCGAGCTGCCGCCCCGCCCCGCGCCGTCGCCGCCACCGAGGCGGCGGTGGTGGCGCCGCCGCTCCTGAGGCCCCGAGTCTCAGCCGTCGGCCGCGAGCGTGCGCCAGTGGCTGACGACCCGGCCCCCGTCGTCCGCGAGATGAACGGCGAACGTCGGCCCGAGCTGCTCGGTGATCACCGGCAGCTCCTCTGCGTCGAGGGTGACGGTGGAGGCGGTCCCGCCGCCGATCAGCAGCGGCCGTCCGGCGAACGTCGTCGCGCCCGCTGTGTGCGCGTGACCCACGAGCACCGCAACGACGTCGCGGTGGCGGCGCAGCACCGCCTCCAGCCGCTCGGCGTCGCGGAGCCGGATCGGGTCCATCAGCGCGACGTGGATCGGCACCGGCGGGTGGTGGAGGCACACGACCGCCGGCTCCCCGGGTGCCCGCGCCGCGAGCTGCTCGTCCAGCCAGGTCAGCGACGCCGCCTCGAGCTCGCCGTGGTCGACCCGTTGCCCGGCCCGTGCCGGGACGAGCGAGTCGAGCATCAGGAACAGGTGGCCGCCCACCCGGTGCGCCGTGTCGGCCGGGCGGTCCGCCGGCAGGCCCCGCCAGGCGGCGTACGTCGACCGGACGTCGTGGTTGCCCGGGCACACGAGCACCGGGGCGGTGCCCAGCGACGAACCGAGCAGCCGCTCCGCTGCGGCGTACTCCTCCGGCAACCCGTGGTCCGCGACGTCGCCGGTCACCACGACGACGTCGACCTCGGGCCGCATCGCCGCCACGTGGTCGAGCACGCGCTGCGCCCGCCGCTCGGCCTCCGGGGAGCCGCCGAGGTGGAGGTCGGACACGTGGGCGATCACCAGCATGGTGGCCCCAGCCTACGGAGGAGACCGTCGCGGTGCCGGTAGGGCTCGGGGGCACCGGCGAGCCGCCATCCCGCCCACCGCGGCACCCGCCAGCGACGGCATCCCAGGCGGGTTCGTGCGCCGCCCCGCCCGCCGGGCACGTCGCGCCTCCGCACGAGCGAGGTCGCGCAGCTCGCGTGCCAGCCCCTCGAAGACCTCTGCCAGCTCGGCGGTCGTCAGGCCGGAGAGGTCGAAGTTGCGTTCCCCTCGCGGTTCGCGCCACTCCTCGGGCTGGTCGTGGTCGCGGAGCCAGCCGTGGTCGCGGAGCCAGTCGTCGGCCCAGTCGTCGTCCGAGTCGTCGTCCGAGTCGTCGGCCCAGTCGTCGTCCCAGTCGTTCGAGTCCTCCTCTCCGTCGTCGGGGTCGTCGGTCGCGGGCAACAGGTGTGTCATGCCGGGACGCTAGGACCGCCGGCCGACCCCGGCCTGCTCGTGCGGCACTGCCTGTGGACGACGGCCGGCTGGTGCGGCCCTGTGGACAGTTGCCGGGCCGTCGCGCACGTTCCCCTGGGACGTCATACGAGCCGTGGGCGATCGCCCTCGCGACGTATGACGTCCGCGCCCGGCCCGGTCCGCGCCCGGCCCGAGCCGCGTCCGCACCCGGCCCGCGCGGCGAGACCTGCGTCATACCGCCGGCCGTGACCCGCCGGTAACGTCGCCCGGCGTGAGCCACAAGAGCCCCAAGGACTTCTTCCGCCCCCTGGCCGTCGGTGCGCCGGCGCCGCTGCACGAGATCCCGGCCCGGCCGAGCCGGGCGATCCACTTCTTCGACCCGAGCAACGAGAAGATGGCGGCGAAGGTCCCGGGCATGGTCGGCACGGTCGACGTGCTGCTCGGCAACCTCGAGGACGCGGTCAAGGCCGACAACAAGGTCGCGGCCCGGGAGGGCCTGGTGCGGATCGCCCGCGAGACCGACTTCGGCCCGACCCAGCTGTGGACCCGGATCAACGCGCTCGACAGCCCGTGGGTGCTCGACGACCTGACGACGCTGGTGCCGGCGATCGGCGACAAGCTCGACGTGATCATGGTGCCGAAGGTCCAGGGGCCGGAGGACATCCACTACGTCGACCGCCTGCTCGCCCAGCTCGAGGCGAAGGCGGGTCTCGAGCGGCCGATCCTCGTCCACGCGATCCTCGAGACCGCGCGGGGCATGGCCAACGTCGAGGAGATCTGCGGCGCGAGCCCGCGGATGCAGGGGCTGAGCCTCGGTCCGGCCGACCTCGCCGCGGACCGGAAGATGAAGACCACCCCGCGTCGGCGGCGGCCACCCGGGCTACCTCGTGCGCCAGGACCCGCCGCGCGGCGACGACGGCACCGCGCAGGTGGAGGCGCAGCGCAGCGTCTTCCAGCAGGACCTCTGGCACTACACGATCGCGAAGATGGTCGACGCCTGCGCGACCCACGGGATCTACCCCTACTACGGGCCCTTCGGCGACATCGCCGACGTGGTGGCCTGCGAGGACCAGTTCCGCAACGCGTTCCTCCTCGGCTGCGTCGGCACCTGGACCCTCCACCCGAAGCAGGTGGCGATCGCCAACCGGGTCTTCTCCCCCAGCGTCGAGGACGTCACGCACGCCCGCCGGGTGGTCGCGGCGATGGGCGACGGCACCGGCGCGGTGATGATCGACGGCAAGATGGAGGACGACGCCTCCCTCAAGCAGTGCCTGGTGATGGTCGAGCTGGCCGAGCGGCTGGCCGCCGTCGACCCCGAGCTCGCGGAGCGCTACGCCGGCATCGGCTCGGACGCGGAGGCCTGAGCCGATGACCACCGAGCTCCGTCCGCGCCGCTCCGTCCTCTACATGCCGAGCTCCAACGGGCGGGCGCTGGAGAAGGCGAAGTCGATCCCGGCCGACGGCATCATCTTCGACCTCGAGGACGCCGTCGCGCCCGACGCCAAACCTGCCGCCCGGGAGGCCGCGGCCGCCGCGGTCGCGAGCGGTGAGTACGGCCGTCGCGAGCTGACCATCCGCGTCAACGGCACCGGCACCGAGTGGCACGAGGCGGACCTCGCGGCCGCTGCGCAGGCCGGCCCGCACGGGGTCGTCGTACCGAAGGTCGGCAGCGCCGACGAGGTACGCCGGCTGGCCGCAGCCCTCGAGCGCGCCGGCGCACCCGACCACACCCGGCTCTGGGCGATGATCGAGACCCCGGTGGCGATCCTCGACGCGCTCGCGATCGCGACCGCCGACGAGCGGCTCGCGGTGCTGGTGATGGGCACCAACGACCTCGTAAAGGAGCTGTACGCCGAGCACGTCCCGGGCCGCGCCCCGATCCTCCCCAGCCTCCACACGGCGCTGCTCGCGGCGCGGGCGGCCGGGATCGCGATCGTCGACGGCGTCTACAACGACGTGAAGGACCTCGACGGCTTCCTCGCCGAGTGCGAGCAGGGTCGCCAGATGGGCTTCGACGGCAAGACCCTCATCCACCCCGGCCAGGTCGACGGCGCCAACCAGGCGTTCGCGCCGAGCGAGCGCGCCGTCGACGAGGCCCGCGGCCTGATCGCCGCGTGGGAGGACGGCGCGGGCAGCGGCGTGGTCACCTACCGGGGCCGGATGGTCGAGAACCTCCACGTCGAGTCCGCCCGCCGCACCCTCGCCGTGCACGAGGCGATCCAGGCGCTGGACGGCTGAGCCCGGATCCGTCGCCGTCGCCCGTGGGTGCCCGCGGGGCGACGTGACGGGCAAAACCTCCACTTGTCCGGCAAAGCAATGCCCGACAAGTTGAGGTTTCCCCGGTCGGCCGGGGAAACCTCACGCCGCGTCCCCGCGAAAACCCCACCCCGCCAAACCCCACCCCCGCACCCACCCCGCCACCGGCGCCGCGGGAGGCCAACTACCGTCCTCCCATGACCGCCCTGCTCATCCGCCGCGCCCGGTTGGTGCCGGTGCGTCCCGGCGACGAGGCGCCTCCGCACCCGGTCGACGTGCTGGTCGAGGACGGCGTGGTCACGCGGGTCGCGGAGGACGTCGGGCGGCCGCCGGGGGCGGAGGTGGTGGACGCCGGCGGGCGCTGGGTGTCGCCCGGCCTGTGGGACGCCCACGTCCACCTCGGGCAGTGGACGCTGGCCAGCCACCGGCTCGACACGTCGGCGCTCCGCTCGCCCGAGGAGGCGGTGCACGCGGTGGCGCAGCGGGTGGCCGCCGAGCCGGGCCGACCGGTCGTCGGCTGGGGCCACCGCCCCGGCTCGTGGGAGCGGGAGGGCACGGCGACCGAGCTCGACGAGATCACGGGCGTCACCCCGGTGGTGCTGATCGCCGGCGACGGCCACCACGCGTGGCTCAACAGCGCGGCCCAGGCCGCGCTCGGCCTCGAGCTCCGCGACGACGTCGTGCGGGAGGCGGAGTGGTTCGCCGCCTACGAGCGGCTGGCGGCGCTGGTGCCCGACGACCTCGGGTCGCCGGCCGCCTACCGCGAGACGCTGCGCCGCGCCGCCGCGCTCGGGGTGGTGGGCATCGTCGACTTCGAGTTCGGCGGCGACGTCGAGGCGTGGCGCCGGCGCTGGCCGGCGGGCGCCGACCTGCTGCGGGTGCGCACGGCCGTCTACGCCGAGACGCTCGACGACGTGGTCGCCGAGGGATTGCGCACCGGCGACCTGCTGCTGCCCGGCGACGACCGGCTCACGATGGGCCCGCTCAAGATCATCAGCGACGGGTCGCTCAACACCCGCACCGCGTGGTGCCACGAGCCGTACGTCGAGGGCGACCACCCGCAGCCGGCCGGCGCGCCGAACGTCGACCCGGCCGGGCTCACCGAGCTGCTCGCCCGTGCCCACCGCGCGGGCCTCGAGGTCGCGACCCACGCGATCGGTGACGCGGCGGTCGACGCCGCGCTCGCGGCGTACGAGACGACCGGCGCACGCGGCTCGGTCGAGCACGTCCAGCTCGTCGCCCGCGAGGCGGTCGGACGGCTGGCCCGGCTCGGCCTGCGCGCCAGCGTGCAGCCGCACCACCTCGTCGACGACCGCGACCTCACCGAGCAGGTCTGGGGCGACCGCGCCCACCGCGCCTACGCCTTCCGCTGGCTGCTCGACGCCGGCGTCACCACCACCCTCGGGTCCGACGCCCCGGTGTCGCCGCTCGACCCGTGGCTGGCGATCGACGCCGCCGTCCGCCGCACCGGCGACGACCGGCCGGCCTGGCACCCCGAGCACGCGCTGACCCGGCAGGAGGCGCTCGCCTGCTCCGTCGACGGGCAGCCGACCGTGGGCCCCGGCTCCCGCGGCGACCTGGTCGTGCTCGACGACGACCCGCTCACCGCCACCCGTCCCCCGGTCGTGGTCACCGTCGTGGCGGGCCGGGTCGTCCACCGCGCCTGACCACCCCTCACTGGTGGACGTTAGGCGCAGACAGGAGTAGGTCTCTTGTCTGCACCCCGGGTCTGCCGGGTCACTGCCGGGCTGACCGAGTCGCCCTTCGTGGACGACCTGGCTGAGAGTTGCAGGGCCCGGTGGCCCGGGACGTGCAGATCGGCCATAGGGCTTTGCGCCAAGGCTTGCCGGCCTGGAGCGCCTCAGTGAGCGACCGACCGTCACGTCCCGGACCGGAGTGCTGAATCCGTGGGCTAACGGAAGGAGAGCACTCACATGCAGGCTACGCCCACTTTCGCCGGGATCGACTGGTCTTGGCAGCACCACGCGCTGTGCATCGTCGACGACACCGGGCAGCGCATCGAAGAGGCCACCGTGCCGCACTCGCGGCCGGGGCTGGCGAAAATCACCACCCTGTTGCGACGACACGGTGTCGCGCAGGTGGGGATCGAACGTGGCGACGGTCCGGTGGTCGAGCACCTGATCCGCGACGGGTTCGAGGTCGTGGTGATCTCAGCCCGGCAGGTGAAGTCGCTGCGGGCCCGCTACGGCACTGCGGGCAACAAGGACGACCGGTTCGATGCGTTCGTCCTCGCCGACGCGCTGCGCACCGACGCCGGCCGATGGGCGGTCGTTCGACCCGACTCTGCCGAGACGATCGCGTTGCGGATGCTGGTCCGTGCCCGCCAAGACCTGGTCGGGCACCGCATCGCGGTTCACAACCAGCTGCTGGCGGTGCTGCAGCACAACTTCCCCGGCGCGATCGGCCTGTTCAGCCAGCTCGACATCCCGATCAGCCTCGCCTTCCTGCGCCGATTTCCCTCTGAAGCGAAGGCCGCGTGGCTGACCGCCGGAGGTGGTGAACTGCGAATGGCGCACTGGCTCAAGGCCAACAGCTACTGCGGGCGCCACACCCCACGCCAGCTGGTCGACCACCTCGGCAAGGCCGCTGAAGGGCGCACCACCGGTGCTGCCGCCGAAGCGTCCGAGCTGATCGTCACGACCTTGGTCGAGGTCCTTATGGGCCTGCGCGCCAGTCAGGACGAGCTCGAGACCCGGATCCGCGAAGCGCTCCTCGCCCATCCCGACGGGCCGCTCTTCCAGTCCTTGCCCCGGGCCGGGGTCGTCCGCGCAGCAACCCTCCTGGCTGAGATCGGCGACTGCCGCGCACGATTCCCCGACGCCCAGTCCCTGGCCGCCGCCGCCGGCGTCGCACCCTCGACCCGCCAGTCCGGCAAGCACCGCAACGTCGCCTACCGCCGCGGCTGCAACAAGCAGCTACGAGCCGCGCTCATCGACTGGGCCCAGGACACCCCACGCGCCAACGCCTGGGCCCGCGACACCTACGACCGGGCCCGGGCTCGCGGCTGCCGCCACCCCCACGCAGCAAGGATCCTCGCCCAAGGCTGGACCAGGATCCTGTGGCGCTGCTGGCAAGAACGCGTGCCCTACGACACCGACCGCCACGGCCGCCTCAACGACCTCCTCCAGGAGGCCGCTTGACATAGGGCTCTCAGCCGCCGACCGGCCCGCCCAGGCCGTCCTCGTGCCCCAGCGCGATCGTCAGCGCGAGCACCGTCTCGGGGTCCTCCAGCCGGTCGCCGTAGAGGTCCCGCAGCTGCGTCATGCGGTAGCGCACGGTCTGTGGGTGCACGAACAGAGCCTCGGCCACCTCGTCGCGCCGCCCCTGGTGGAGCAGCCACGCGCGCAGCGTCTCGGTCAGCTTGGCGGCCGACGCCGGCCGCAGCCCCGCCAGCGGCTCGAGCGCCTGCGCCCGGAGGTCGGCGAGGGCGAGCGGGTCGGCGGTCAGCACCAGCGCGGGGAGGTGGGCCTCGGTGTCGGCGCCCAGCCCGAGCTGGCGCACCCGCAGCGCGCGGAGGTACGACGACCGGGCGTCCAGCCAGGGCCGGCCGGGCCCGACGACGCAGCCGAGCGGCTCGGCGACCCGGAGCAGCGCCGACCGCGCCCACCGGTGCACGTCGGGTGCGAACAGCAGCACCGCCTCGTCGAGGTCGGGCAGCTCCGCGGCCTGGAGGGTGCCGGCCGGGAGCGACTGGAGCACGGTGCCGGCGTGGGCGTCGGGGGCGATCACCGCGGTCAGCGTCTCCGGCGGCGTCCACTCCGCCCGCTCGGCGTGCCGCACGACCGCCGGTTCGGGCTCGCCCTCGAGCAGCGCCCTGACGATCCGTTCGAGGAGGCGGTGCCGCGCCCGGCCGGTGCTGGCCGACTCGTCGGCGTGCCCGGCGGCGCTGGCCGCGGAGAGCTGGTCGATGTAGGCGAACACCCGCTCGGCGAACTCCGCGAGCATCGGCGCGCCCGAGTCGTGGGCCACCGCGTGGCCCGACAGCTGGCGCCAGGCGACCCGGGCCCCGATCCGGTACGCCGCGAGCAGGGCGTCGATGGTCCGCCCGCTGCGGGCCTCGCCCCGGCCGAGCTGGTAGGCGCCGTCGATCGCGGGCCGGAGCAGCCGGTCGGGATCGGGGTCGCGCCGGTGGCTCACCAGCGAGAGGAAGGTGCGCAGCGCCAGCTGCACGGCGTTGCGGATGACCTCGCCCATCTGGTCGACGAAGGCGTTCTCATAGCTCGGCACCTCGGCGACGATCGTCTCGACGATGTCGTCGGCGACCTGCGGCAGCTGCATCCGGATCGCCGCCTCGACCTCCGCGGGCAGCGTGAACGGCCGCAACGCGGGGGGAAGAATCCATCACTACCCACCCCAACTTGTTCGCAAGCGTCAAAAAACCCGGCTCGATTCACCGTTCCCGGTCAGGACTTTAGTCGCCCCAACGAGCACTCTGGAAGAGTGACGACACCAGGCATCCCGACCACGCTGCTCCGCACCGGCAGCCGCCGTCCGCTGCGGACGGCGCTGCGCACGCGGCTCAAGGCCGTCGCCGACGCCGCCGTCACACCGCTGTCGGTCGACGACGTGCTCGACACCTTTCCACCCGCTCCGCGCCGGCACCGACCTGCGCGGCCGGATCGAGTCGATCCAGCCCGAGACCGCCGACGCCGCCACGATCGTGATCAAGCCCGGCCGCGACTGGCTGGGCCACACGCCCGGGCAGTACGTCCAGGTGGGCGTCGACGTCGACGGCGTCCGCCTGTGGCGGTGCTACTCCCTGACCCACGGCCCGCGGCCCGACGGCTGCATCAGCATCACCGTGAAGGCGATCCCCGACGGCACCGTCTCCAACCACCTGGTGCGCCGCGCGCGGCGCGGCCAGCTCGTCCACCTCCAGCAGGCCGCCGGCGAGTTCGTGCTGCCCAGCCCGCTCCCCGGTCGGTGCTGATGGTGACCGCCGGCTCCGGGATCACCCCGGTGATCGGCATGCTGCGGAACCTGTTCTCCAAGGCGCAGCCGCCGCGCACCGACATCACGCTGCTCCACGTCAACCAGCGCGAGCCCGACTCCATCTTCAAGCGCGAGCTGCGGGCGCTCGCCGCCGCCGGGCGGATCCGGCTGATCGAGCACTTCGACGACCGCGACGGGCTGCTCGACCCGGCCGCGCTCGACCGGCTGGTGCCCGACCTCGCCGGCCGGACGGCGTACGCCTGCGGGCCGAGCGGTCTCCTCGACGCCCTCGAGGAGCTGTACGCCGACCGCGGGCTGACCCTGCACACCGAGCGGTTCCGGCCGCCCGCGCTGGCCGGCGGCGAGGGCGAGGGCGGCACCGTCACCTTCGCCGACGGCACCGTCGTCGAGGCCGACGGCGCCACGCCGATCCTCGACGCCGCCGAGGACGCCGGCGTCCTGATGCCGAGCGGCTGCCGGATGGGCATCTGCATGGCGTGCGTGCTGCCGATGCGGGAGGGCGCGGTGCGCGACCTGCGCAACGGCGAGGTCACCGTCGCCGTGCCCGGGGAGACCGGACCGGGTGGCGTGAAGATCCAGACCTGCATCAGCTCGCCCGCCGGCGGCTGCCACCTCGACCACTAGACCCGGCGGTCGGCAGGTCGCAGCGCGACCGCCTCGAGACCCCGGACCTCACCCCCTCGACCGAGAGAGACCGATGACCTCCATCACCAACAAGCCGCAGAACCCGATCGCCCACCTCACCCCCGAGGACGTCGAGGCCATCGGCGCCGAGCTCGACGCGATCCGCCAGGAGGTGCTCGACACCCGCGGCGAGCGCGACGCGCGCTACATCCGCCGCGTCGTCGACGTGCAGCGCAAGCTGGAGCTCGGCTCGCGCGCCGTGCTGCTGTTCAGCGCCCTGCCGCCGGCCTGGCTGGTCGGCACCGCCGGGCTCTCGGTGGCCAAGATCCTCGAGAACATGGAGATCGGCCACAACGTCATGCACGGCCAGTGGGACTGGATGCGCGACCCCAAGATCCACTCGACCAGCTGGGAGTGGGACAACGCCTCGCCGTCGGAGGGCTGGAAGCACTCCCACAACCAGGTGCACCACACCTACACGAACATCATCGGCAAGGACAACGACCTCGGCTACGGCATCATGCGCGTCGACGAGGAGCAGAAGTGGCACCCCCGCTACCTCGTCCAGCCGCTGTGGAACTTCCTCAACGCCTGCATCTTCGAGTACGGCATCGCGGCCTACGACATGGACCTCGGCCACTACGCCCGCAAGGGCGGCGTCCGCAAGGCCTGGCGGACCAACGCGGAGTTCCGCCGCCGCGCCCAGGGGACGCTGCGCAAGATCCGCCGGCAGTTCACCAAGGACTACGTCGTGCACCCGCTGCTGTCGGCGCCGACCGGCTCGTTCGTCAGCACGCTGATGGCCAACGCGGTCGCCAACGTGGTGCGCAACCTGTGGTCGCACTCGGTGATCATGTGCGGCCACTTCCCCGAGGGCGTGGAGACCTTCGAGCTCGCCGCGATCCCCGAGAAGGAGACCCGCGGTGAGTGGTACCTCCGGCAGATGCTCGGCTCGGCCAACATCTCCGGCTCCAAGGCGATGCACATCATGACCGGCAACCTCAGCCACCAGATCGAGCACCACCTCTTCCCCGACCTGCCGAGCAACCGCTACGCCGAGATCGCGCCGAAGGTGCGCGCGATCTTCGCGAAGTACGACCTCAACTACCACACCGCGCCGCTGCCGCAGCAGGTCGGCAGCGCCTGGCACAAGGTGTTCCGCCTGTCGCTGCCCAACGGCTGGCTGGCGACGACCAACCGGCGCAACCTGACGAGCCAGCTGCAGCTGCTCTACAAGCTCGCCCGGTCCGACCGCCGTACCCGCCGGGTGCTCACCCGGCAGCTCGAGGCGGCGGCCCGGGAGCAGCAGGGGGAGTACGCCGCGGCGGCCTGAGCCGCGCGGGGGCGGGGCGGCCGCGCGGCGGGTCGGAGGGGGTGCCGGGCGGGGTGATCGCCCCGTCGGCCCCGGCAGCCGCAGATTCATCACGGTATGCAGCCGAACCTGCGCCTCCCACGGTGGGTACGCCGTGGGAAGTGCCAGCTCGGCGACATACCGTGATGAACCTGCGGCGCCCGTGACCTGAGCGACCCGCTCGCCCGACCGCGCCCCCTCCGCCCTCCGGACGACCCCGTTCGTCCCTGCGGACGAATTTGCGCACCCGCCGGGCATGGCCGGCGCCGGGCGGGGTCACGCTGGCGGCATGCCGAAACGACCCCTGACCCTGCTGACCGCCCTCCCGGCCGCCGTGCTGGTCCTCGCGACCGCCGCGTGCGACGGCTCCGACGCCGCCGGCCGTGACGACGGCGGCGACGCCGGGTCGTCCCTCGTCCCGGAGGACGCGTCGGTCGCGTGGACCGTCACGCTCGAGGAGGACTGGTCGCCGGTCCAGGCCGTCGCCGCCGGCGACGTCACCGTGGTGTCCACCTCGTGGGAGATCGACGAGGGCTCCGAGGTGACGGCCTACCGCCACGACGGCTCGGTGGCGTGGGTCTACGAACGCGTCTACGGCGGTGCGCTGCTCGCGCCGGTCGGCGACGACGCGGTCCTCGTGTGCGACGACGACGAGGCGGTCACGCTCGCCGCCGACGACGGCTCGGTGGTGGAGGAGGGCCCGGCCGACGACGAGCGGTGCCCGGGCGCCGACGACGAGGAGGGCATCCCGGTGCCGCGCGATGACGAGGCCTACACGGTCGCCGGCGAGGAGCTGGTCGTCGACGGCCCCGACGGCGGCTACACGATCGCGCTCGAGGACACCGGCCCCGAGATCTGGGGCGTCGAGGGCGGTGTGGTGACCTTCGACGACGCCACCGACCAGGTGCGGCTCTACCGCTGAGCCCGTTTCACCGGCCCGGGCCGAGGGCAGGACCCCCGACGTGCCCGAGCCGCCGCCCCGCCGTCCGGCCGCGCCAAGCCCCCGCACCGGGCCCTGCACCGACCACCCCGAGCCCCCGGACGCTGGCGTTCCTCACCGTCGGTCTCGCGCTCGTCCTCGCCGTGCTCCTGGTCGCCGCGCTTGCCTGGCGCGACGGGGGGGAGCGCCACGCCCGGCGTCGCCGGCGACGCCGTCGCTGGGCGGGCGGACGAGCGCTGGTCGACCGACCTGGACGTGGACGGGAACGCCGAGCTGGCCCACCGCGTCGGCGACGTGGTGGTGGTGTTCCACCAGGGCGAGTACGCCCCGGACGACTTCGCCGAGGACTCCTCGCTCGTCGGCTACGACGACCACACCGGCGAGGTGGTGTGGCGCAGCGTCTCCACGAGCGGGCCGATGGAGCCGCCGACGGTGACCGCCGCCGGCGATGCGTTGATCGTCCCGGGCACCGACCGGGTCCGCGCGCTCGACGCCCGGTCGGGCGAGGAGCGGTGGGCGGTCGACGGGTTCTGGGAGGTGCTCGGCGAGCACGACGGCGTCCTCGTCCTCGCTCCCGACCACGACGCCTTCTTCGACCCGCCGCCACCCGGCCGGACGCTGCTCGTCGAGGCCGGGTCGGGCGACGTGGTGGCCGACCTGCCGGGGACGCCGTTCGCCGTCGGCACCGCCGGCGTCTCCGTGCTCGACGGCGACACCGTGCGCCAGCTCGACCTCGACGGCGAGGAGCGCTGGGCGACGACGCTCGACCGCGCGGGACCGGACGCCGGCGTCGTCGACGGCGCCGCCGGCGACGGGCTGGTGCTGCTCTCCGTCCCCCAGCCCGAGCAACCAGACCGGCCAGACCGGCCCGACCGTTTGGTCGCCCTCGACGCCGACGGCGGCGCCGTCCTGTGGCAGGAGGAGGCGTACGACGCCGACGTGCTCGAGCGCGGCCCGGACGGCCGGGTCGCGGCGCTCCGGCTGCCGTCCGGCTCCTCCTCGTACGACGACGGGACGGCCGAGCTGGTGCTCTACGGGCGCTCCGGCGAGGTCGCGGCGACCGAGGTCCCGCTGGCCGCGGGGAGGTATGGCGTGACGCCGTTCCTCGCGGTCCCCGGCACCGGCGACTTCCTGGTGAGCGGACCCGCCGGCGTGGTGATCGACGCCGATCTCGACGTCGCGCGGCACGACGGGATCGTGGTCGGCGCCGTCGACGAGGGGGTCTACGTCCTCGACGGCACGACCCTCCGCCTGGCGGCGTGGGACTCCACCGAGGAGCGGGAGGTCGCCACGGGCGTCGAGGGCGACGTGCTGCCGGTGGACGGCGCGCTGCTGGTGGCCCACGACGACCGGCTCACGCTCCTCCGCTGACTGCGCCGGCGCCGCGCGCCGTACGCTGTGGCCATGGGCCACGTCACGTGCACGATCGAGGACGGCGTCGCGCACGTCCGGCTGGACCGGCCGGAGAAGCTCAACGCACTCACGCTCGACATCCTCGACGACCTGGTGGCGACGGCCCGCCGGCTGCGCCGTGACAAGACCCCTGCGGGCGGTGGTGCTCGCGGGCGAGGGCGACGCGTTCTGCGCGGGCCTCGACTTCGGCACCGTGCTCCGCGACCCGGCGGGGATCGCGAAGGCGTTCGCGCCGCGGCCGTGGCGCCGCGGCGGCACCAACACCTTCCAGGAGGCGCCCTGGGCGTTCCGCCGGATCCCGGTGCCGGTGATCGCGGCGGTGCACGGCCACTGCCTGGGCGGCGGGCTGCAGATCGCGCTGGCCGCCGACTTCCGCGTCGCCACCCCGGACTCCCGCTGGTCGGTGCTCGAGGGCAAGTGGGGCCTGATCCCCGACATGTCGGGCATCCGCAGCCTCTCCGAGCTGGTCGGCATCGACCAGGCCAAGCTGCTGACGATGACCGCCGAGGTCTTCGACGGCAGCCGGGCGCACGAGCTGGGTCTGGTCACCCGGCTCGACCACGACCCGGTGGCCGGTGCCGAGCGGCTCGCGCGGCAGCTGGCGACGCGGTCCCCGGACGCGCTGGCCGCGGCCAAGCGGCTCTTCGACGGCACCTGGACGGCGAGCCCGCGGCGTACCTTCGCCCGTGAGCGGGTCGAGCAGGCCTTCCTGCTCGCCGCGCGCAACACGAAGGCGGCCCGCGAGGCCGCGTTCGGCAAGTCCGAGCCGGTCTACGGTCCGCGCGGCCGCTGACCCTCACTCCTCGGACGCCGCGGCCTCCCGCCGCTCCGCCTCCCGCCGGCGGCGCCGGATCTCGCCACGGGCGACCACGAACGCCAGCACCACCGGCCACACGTACTTAAGGTACGACAGCACCTCCCGGACCCAGCCCGGCACCGACCAGTCCGGCCACGGCACCGACGGCAGGTCCGGCCAGGGCACGGCGGGAAGGTCCGGCCACGGGATCCGCGGCAGGTCGGGCCACGGCAGGTCGGGCAGGTCGATGGAGAACGCGAGCCGCGCCAGCAGCGCGGCGAGGAGGATCGGTACGGCGACCGCGGCGACCGCCGTGGCGGTGCTCAGCAGGGTGTAGCGGGTCGGGTGGGCGAGCATCCGCTGCTCGTGCCGCTCCGCGGCCGAGCCCGGCTCCGGGTCCAGGTCGGTGCCGCCGGCGCCGGTGCCGAGCTGCACCTCGAGCGTGTCACCGGGCGCGAAGAGCGTGGCCCGCCGCGGAGCGCCCAGGCCGCTGAACCGCACCAGCACCCCGCCGAGGTCGTCGCGGTCCGCCGCCCGCAGCCGGATCTTGTCCTCGAGCGCGGCCCGCTCGGCGACCAGCTCGTCGTCGACGTACCACCGCACGCGGTGCCGGGCGGAGCCCTCGGCCTCCACCCGGTGGGCGCGGCCTTCCACGGTGCGGTGCCAGCGCTGGGCGGTCACACAGCCACCGTAGGGAGCGGCCCGGGCCGCGCACATCGGCCACCGGTCGGCAGCCGGCCACGACTTTGGTCGGGTGCCGCGCCCGTCCCCCGGCAGCGCTGCCGGGTCAGGGGTACTGCAGCCCGACCGTCTGCTCGCTGAGCTCCCACAGCCGCCGGGCGGCGGCCCGGTCGCGGGCGAGCCGGCTGCGGCCGACGGTGCGGGGCCGGCCGGAGAGCTGCCGGAAGCCGCCGGGGCCGCAGTAGGAGTCGCCCGGGAGGTCAGCGGTGGCCGCCATCAGCGGCGGCCACGCCCCGGCGGCAGCCGACTGCGACACGGCCCGGATCGTCGCGTCGAGCACCGAGGCGACGCCGCCCGCCGAGCGGCCGTACTGGCCGTTCGCAGCGAGGTGGGTGCCCGCGAAGCCCGGGTGCGCCGCGACCGCGGTGATCGGCAGCCCGGCGGCGCGGCAGCGGCGGTCGAGCTCGCTGGTGAAGAGCAGGTTCGCCAGCTTGGACCGGCTGTAGACCGCCCACCGCGAGTAGCGGCCCGACGGGAGCCGCGGGTTCTCGAGCGGCGGCCGGCGGGCCGCGGTGTGCATCAGCGACGACACGGTCACGACGCGGGCGTCGCCGGCGGCGACGAGCTGCGGCAGCAGCAGGCCGGTCAGCAGGAACGGCCCGAAGTGGTTGGTCGCCATCTGCAGCTCGAGCCCGTCGGGGGTCCGGCGGAACGGCGTCCCCATGACGCCGGCGTTGTTGACGAGCACGTCGACCGGGCCGAGCCGGGCGGCCGTGGCCGCGGCGCGCCGCACCGAGCCGAGGTCGGCGAGGTCGAGGCGCAGCGTCTCGAGCTCGGCGTCCGGGACGTCCGTGCGGACCGCGGCCGCCGTCTGGTCGAGCTTCGCCTCCGTGCGGCCGGCGAGCACCACGCGGGCTCCCCGCCGGGCGAGCTCGAGCGCGGTGTGGTGGCCCAGGCCGCCGAGCGTGGGACCGGTGACGAGGACCGTGCGCCCCGACTGGTCGGGGATGTCGGAGACGTCCCAGGTGGTTGCGGGCGCCGTCACGGCGTGGTCCCGAGGTTGGCGACGACGCGGCGGCCGAGCTCCGCGTCGCCCTCGACCTTCACCGCGCCCTCCTCGGCGGGGCGCCGGCCGCCGGCGAGCACGACGAACGTCGCCCGGTCCATCGCCAGCCGCACGGTCGGCGTCGCCGGCTCCTCGGCGAGCCGCTGGGCGCGGCCGGTGTCGTCGACCTCGACGGCGACGACCGGGCTGCCGTCGACGGCGAGCACCGCGGTGGTGCCGGACGGCGGGGCGACCCGCTTGCCGACGACGTACCCGAAGCCCTCGGCGAGGTAGTCGGCGGTGTGCTGCGCCGCCGCGGTGTCCATGCCGCCGGGCCGGTCGACGGCGCGGCGCACGTCCTGCTCGTGCATCCAGACGTCGAGCGGGCGGTTGCGCAGCAGCGTCCGCTGGTTCCAGCCGATCAGCCCGAACATCCCGGGCGCGGGCGCGGCCGCGTCGTCGGGCGGGGCGGCCAGCAGGGCCGCGCGGCGCTCGGCCGACCGGGCGCGGATCTCGTCGACGATCTCTGCCGGGGCGCGGTCGCGGCGGGTGACGACGCCGATCTCGGTGAACTGCCCCATCGGACCGGTGACGTGGGGGACGTCGCCGATGTCGGCCGTCTCCTCGGGGCCGCCCGCGAGGAGGCTCTCGAGGTGCGCGACGTGCGAGGCGACCGCCTTGACGTCCCAGCCGGGCAGGTCGGTGGGCCGCGCCCAGTCGTCCGCGCCGAGCTGCTCGAGGAGGGCGAGGAGGTCGCCGACCGCCTGCCACCAGGTCTCGACGTAGCCGGCCAGGAGCTCGCGGTCGCTCATGCGCGCGATGGTAGCGAGCCGGCGCCTTGCTACGGCCGCTGCCGGGGCACCCGCACGTCGACGGTGACGAGCAGGCCGTCGTAGGCGTCCTCGATGGCCGAGCGCACGGCCGACGCACCGCGGTCGCTGGTGCCGCGGGGCAACCGGACGAGGAACAGCGACTCCACGTACGGCTCGCGCGCCACGTCCTGGGTGGTGACGTGGACGTAGACCCGGCGGTAGTCACGGGCCTGCCGGGCGCCGACCAGCGCGGCCTCGGCCACGTCGTCGGCGGCCGCCTCGGGCTCGAACACGCGCAGCTCGAGCCGGTCGTCGCCGTGGCGGACGTCGAGGTTGCCCTCCTCGCCGTGGTGCTCGTTGACGAGACCCTCGTAGGCGGCCTCGAACACCGCCGCGACGTCCTCCGGCGTGGCGGCGTCGGCCATCCGCACTCTGAGATTGACGTCGGCCGGGTCGAGGGTCACCGGTTCGACGTAGTCGAGGGTCACCTTCGCCACGCCGCTCAGGTCGCCGAGCGTCTGCTCGAGGTCCTCGGCCTCGGCGGAGCGGTCCGGCCCGGCGAGGCCGCAGCCGCCGAGGAGGAGGGCGGCGCAGGCGACGAGACCGGCGACGGCACGGGCGGTGGTGGTCATGCGTCGATCGTCCGCCGGGGGCGGCGCGGGCGCCTGAGCACGGGTACTCGACCTCCGGCCGTCAACGACCGAGGAACCGGGCGATGGCCGGCCGCCCGTCGGGGAACGCCAGGCGGGCGGCGTAGAGCGCCCGGTGGGCGGCGGGGCCGCGGTGCCCGAGCCAGAACGGCGGGCGCGGCGGCACCGTCGTGCGCCGGCGGACCCAGCCGTGGAAGAACATCAGCGTCCGCCCGCCCTCGACCAGGACGTCGGCGCCGCCGGGGCCGCACAGCCCGCGGGTCGACCGCCGGGTGAGCAGCGGGACCGGCCGGGCGGCGGACCAGTCGGTCAGCGTGGTCGAGGTCCGCACCATGGTGCGGTAGCTGCAGCGCGACCAGTCCTCCTCCGAGGTCAGGAGGTGGTAGGTGTCGCCGCGCCGCAGCACCACCGGGTTCTCGGTGACGCCGTCGTAGCGGAACAGCTCGGTGCTGACCGCACCCGGCGCCGGCGCCAGCCCGGACCGGCCGAGCGGGAGCAGCCGGATCGACGACGGGATCCCGTCGGTCTTGTAGAGCAGGTGCCGCCGCCCGCCGCGGTCGACGAACAGCGACGGGTCGATCACGCCGCGGCGCGGCAGGCCGCGGGTGCCGGGCACGGTGTCGGCCGCGCGCGGCGTACGGGCGCCGGCGTGGCACACCAGCGGCCGCCGGTCGACCGGGCGGAAGGCGGCGTACGCCGTGGGCGCGGTCGCCACCCCGATGCACCGGCGCCCCTCGCCGAGCCCGCGGACCGGCGCGGCGAAGTAGAGCACCCACCGGCGGCCGACCCGGGCGATGTCGGCCGCCCAGACCTCACCGGCGCGCGCCCAGCGGGGCAGCCGGCGCAGGGCCGGGCGGGTCCACCGCCAGCCGCGACCCGGCTCCCAGCGGGCGCGCCGCACGAGCGGGCCGGTCGCCACCAGCACCCGCCCCGACGCGGTCCGTGCGACGCTCGGGTCGCCGGTGCGGTCGGCGGCGAACACCGGCCGCGGGTACGGCGCGGCGCGGTCGACGGTCTCCGCCCGCACCGGGGCGACCAGCGCCACCACGGCGGCCAGCACCACCACGCACCCGAGCAGCCGCCACGTCCCCATGGGGCCGAACCCTAAGGGCAGGACGACGACGGCCGCCCCGGTGTCCCGGGACGGCCGTCGTCAGTGCGTCTGGCCGATCGGTCAGAAGGCCGATTCGTCGAGGTCCATCAGCGAGAGGTCGGTGGCCTCGGCGATCGCGCGCTCGGCGGAGATCCGCGGCAGGTTGGTCTGCGCGAAGAACTGGGCCGCCGCCACCTTGCCCTCGTAGAAGGCCTGGTCGGAGCCCGGGTCGCCCGCGAGCCGCTCCAGCGCCACCTCGGCGCCGCGGAGCAGCAGCCAGCCGCAGACCACGTCGCCCAGCGCCATCAGCAGGCGGGTGGTGTTGAGCCCCACCTTGTAGATGTTGCGCAGGTCGCCGCCGGAGCTGACGTCGGCCGACATCAGGTCGTTGATCATCAGGCTGACCAGCGCCTGGGCGTCGTCGAGGGCGGTCGCGAGCAGCGCCCGCTCGTTCTTCAGCCGCCCGTTGCCGGCCTCGGACTCCAGGAACGCCTTGATCTCGCCGGCCAGGTGGCCCAGCGCCCGGCCCTGGTCCTTGACGATCTTGCGGAAGAAGAAGTCCTGGCCCTGGATCGCGGTCGTGCCCTCGTAGAGGGTGTCGATCTTGGCGTCGCGGACGTACTGCTCGATCGGGTACTCCTGCAGGAAGCCCGAGCCGCCGAAGGTCTGCAGCGACTCGGTGCCGAGCAGCACCCACGACCGCTCCGAGCCGTAGCCCTTCACGATCGGCAGCAGCAGGTCGTTGACGGCCTCGGCCAGCTCGTCCTGCTCCCCCGCGGCGGCAGCCGCCATCACCTTGTCCTGCCAGGTGGCGGTGTAGAGCACCAGCGAGCGCATCGCCTCGGCGAACGCCTTCTGCGTCATCAGCGACCGGCGTACGTCGGGGTGGTGGGTGATCGTCACCCGCGGGGCGGTCTTGTCGGCCGCCTGGGTGAGGTCGGCGCCCTGCACCCGCTCCTTGGCGTACTCCAGCGCGTTGAGGTAGCCCGTCGACAGCGTGGCGATCGCCTTCGTGCCGACCATCATCCGGGCGTTCTCGATGACCTGGAACATCTGGGCGATGCCGTTGTGCACCTCGCCCAGCAGCCAGCCGCGGGCGGGCTCGCCGCCGCCGACCTGCGGGTCGCCGAAGGTGAGCTCGCAGGTGTTGGAGACCTTGATGCCCATCTTGTGCTCGACGTTGGTGACGTAGACGCCGTTGCGCTCACCCGTCAGCTCGCCGGTCTCGTGGTCGAAGTGGTGCTTGGGGACGATGAACAGGCTCAGCCCCTTGGTGCCCGGGCCGCCGACGCCCTCGACGCCCTCGGGCCGCGCGAGCACCAGGTGGATGATGTTGTCCTGCAGGTCGGACTCAGCGCTGGTGATGAAGCGCTTGACGCCCTGGATGTTCCACGAGCCGTCGTCGTTGGGGGGTGGCCTTCGTGCGGCCGGCGCCCACGTCGGAGCCGGCGTCGGGCTCGGTCAGCACCATCGTCGCGCCCCAGCCCCGCTCCACCATGATCTGCGCGATCCGCTTGTCGCGGTCGGTGCCGTTGCGGTGCACGACGCTGCCCATCGACGGGCCGGTCGCATACATCCAGATCGGCGCGTTGGCGCCCAGCACCATCTCCGCCAGCGCCCAGTTGAGCGACGCCGGGGCCGGCTGCCCGCCGATCTCCTCGGGGATCTGCAGCCGCCAGAACTCCGCCGCCATCCACGTGTCGTAGCTCTTCTTGAACGACTCCGGCAGCGGCGCGGTGTTGGTCGCCGGGTCGAACACCGGCGGGTTGCGGTCGCTGTCGACGAACGACGCGGCCAGGTCCTCCCGGGCGATCCGCGCGACCTCGGCGAGGATCTCCCGCGCGGTGTCGGCGTCGTACTCCTCGAACGGACCGGCACCGTAGACCTCCTTGCGACCGAGGAGCTCGAAGAGGTTGAACTCGATGTCGCGGAGGTTGCTCTTGTAGTGGCTCACTGTTCCACCGTTTCTTCGCAGATCGGATGCAGGACCGCGAGCAGGCCTGCGACCTACTCGCCAGTAACTTAATCATACGAGGGGTCACGACCACGGACAAGCACGGGGCCATCTGCAGTGATCCGATCGACATATCTGCGAGACTGGGCCCATGCGAGTCTCCGCCAAGTCCGACTACGCGCTCCGCGCACTGATCGAGATGGCGGGGCGCGCGGACGGCCGCCCCATCAGCGCCGAAGAGCTCGGCCGGCTCCAGGACATCCCCCACGGCTTCCTCCAAGCCATCCTCGCCGACCTCCGCCGCGCCGGCATCGTCATGTCCCAACGCGGCCAGTCAGGCGGCTGGCGGATGGGCCGACCCGCCACCGACGTCTCCGTCGCCGACGTCATCCGCGCCGTCGACGGCCCCCTCGTCTCCGTCTACGGCCTCCGCCCCGAAGCAGTCAGCTACAACGAGTCCGCCAGCGTGCTCCAGCACGTCTGGATCGCCGCCCGCCGCTCCCTGCGCGAGGTCTTCGAAGAAGTCTCGATCCAACAGCTCTCCGACGCCGCCCTCCCCGACGCCGTCACCGCACGCACCGCCGACGAGGACGCCTGGCAGCCGCATTGAATGGCGCTCGCTTCGCTCGCGCGTGTCGCGCAGCGCTGCAACGCCGCGTCTTCCCCTCCCTCCGCTCGGTCGCTCGTTCCTCGCTCCCTCGCTCCAGTCAGTCCAGACGCGGCGGCGCTGCGCGACCTTCGGGTCAATGGGGGTCCCGCGGGGCGAGGCGGCTTGGCGGCCGGACGCGGCGGCGCTGCGCGACCTTCGGGTGATCGGGGTCAGGCGACGGGGGTGAGGCGCCGCCTGAGGCCGCGGCGCCGGCGGTCGGTCTGGGCGACCTGCTGCTCGAGGCAGTCGTTGCGACGGGCGAGGCGCTCGATCTCGCGAAGCGCGTCGTGGAGGGCGCGGTCGAGGTCGGCGGCGCGGTCGGCCGGGTCGGCGACCGGCGGGTCGCCGAGGACGGCGGCGACGTCGCCGTGGACGTCGTACCCGCCCGCCTCGATCCGGTCGGCCCAGGTGCGGGCGATGGTGCGGACCACGGCCGCCCGCTCGGGAGGTACGGCGCGCGCCAGCGCCAACGGGCGGGCCGTGGCCGACTGGGGGACAGCGTCGAGGCGGAGCGACGCGGTGCCGAACCCGGCGACCCTGCCGACGCCCCGCCACGCCGACTGCCGGGCCCGGGCCGGCTGCCCGGGCTCGGTCTCGACGAGAACCACGTGCAGCCGCTCCGGCTTCCGCACCGCGGCACCCCACCGGTCCAGCACCTGGCACAGGTCGGTCTCCGGCTCACCCGGCGCGGTCCACGCGTGCGGGGAGGTCACCGTGACGACGACGTGGACCTCGAACCCGGCCAGCCCGTCGAGCAGCAGCGCGATCTCGGGCCGGGTGGCGCGGCACAGCAACGGCTGGCTCACCACCACCGTCTGTCGGCCCTTCCACGCCCGGCGGCACATCCGCGCCCACACACCCTCGACCTCCGACCGGGCGAAGCCCCCACGCCTCGTGCTCGCGCAGCACCTCGACCGCGGCGCGGAACGAGTCCTGCGGCGACTCGGCCGGCACGTCGACACCGAGCTCGGCGAGCGCGCGCCGGTGGTGCACCAACGCCGCCTCGACCACGTCCCCGACCCCCGGCATCCCGACGTGCACGAACGCCTTGCGCTTCCTGGCCATGCCGGCAGCGTGACCCGCGAGGGTGAGCGGGGGGTGAACGTCGGGCGACGTCGGCGCAGGTTCATCAAGGTATGTCGGTGAACCCGCGCCTCCCACGGCGTACCCACCATGGGAAGCGCTGGTTCGGCGACATCCCGTGATGAACCTGCGACCAGCCGACCACCACTAGAACGTGTTCCAGTTCCCGCCGTACGATCCCGCCATGATCACCTCGGACGCCATCACCTGGAACGCACCGGACGACCCGCACCCCGCCCGGGCCGCCTCGCAGCGGTCGTACTCCGCGGTCGCGAAGGGCGACCTGGAGGAGTGGCTGACCGTCTACGCCGACGACTGCGTGCTGGAGGACCCGGTCGGCCGCTCGATGTTCGACCCCGAGGGCACCGGCCACCGCGGCCACGCCGGCATCGCGGCGTTCTGGGAGAAGGCGATCGCGCCGGTCGCGCGGTTCGCGTTCGAGATCGACGACTCCTTCGCCAACCCGGAGAGCAACACCTGCGCCAACGTCGGCCGGATCCGCACCTGGTTCGCCGACGGCAGCCACACGGTCACCGAGCTGGTGATGGTCTACGTCGTCGGCGACGACGGCCGGGTGCGGTCGATGAAGGCGTTCTGGGAGCCGGAGCGGACGATGGCGAGCTTCACGAGCGCGTGAGCCGTCACGACCCGTGCTCGGCCAGCCAGCTGACGAGCGGGCGCAGCCGGCGCCAGTCGTCGCGGACCCGGTCGAGCAGCTCGGCGGTGTGGACGAACGGCTCGAACCCGTAGCGCTTCGAGCCCAGCACGGTCCGCATCCTCAGCAGCTCGATCCGCGGGTGGTCCTTCTCGAACCCGCGCGGCGTGGTCTTGAGCCGCTCGCCGCCGATCTCGAACCCGCCCGTGCGCAGGTCGCGGAGGATCCGCTCGAGCACCGCCCCCGTCCGGGCGTCGGCCATCGCCTGCCGGATCGCCGCCAGCTGCGGCCCGGACGCGTGGTACGTCCCGCCCCCGACCCGTACGCCGGGCGCGGCCACCTCGACGTACCACCCCGTCGCGGGCGCCACCCCGACGAACGCCCCCTGGTGCGTCTTGTACGGCGTCTTGTCGCGCGCGAAGCGCACGTCGCGGTAGGGGCGGAACACCTTCGCCTCGCCGAACTCCTGCGCCAGCGCGTCGGTCAGCGCGACGACCGGGGCCCGCACCTGCTCCAGGTACACCGACTTGTGGGCCTCCCAGAACGACCTCGTGTTGTCGACCTCGAGGTCGTCGTAGAAGTCGAGGGCCGCGACGGGGATGCCGGTGAACTCCACGGCGGCGAGGCTACGTGGGCTGTAGGGCGGTGGTGGAGGAGGGCTGGCGAGGGGTGCGGTTTGGGACCAAACCTCACGTCTCGCGGGCCGGAACTTGCGGTTTGGGACCAAACCTCACGCTTCACGGCCCGAACCTGCGGTTTGGGACCAAACCTCACGCCTCGCGGACCGGGAGCTGCGGTTTGGGACCAAACCGCACCACACCGCTCGTCGTCAGCCTCGCGCACGACGATTGGTCACGAACCGCACCGTCACGAAGCTCAGGCCTGCGGTTTGGGACCAAACCTCACGCCTCACGAGCCTGAACCTGCGGTTTGGGACCAAACCTCACGCCTCACGAGCCGACCACAGCCCGGCCCCGGCCGCCAGCCGGAGCCACCCACGAGGAGAAACGGAGCGGATGACGAGGCTCGAACTCGCGACATTCAGCTTGGGAAGCTGACGCTCTACCAACTGAGCTACATCCGCAGCGCCCGCACCAGGTGCGGGCGAGGATGGATGTTACCTGATGGGCGACAGCTGCGGTCGCTTCGGCTCCACCCCGTCGCCGGAGGAGCGGCCGGTGAGGCGCCGCTGCACCCACGGGGCGAGGTGGGTGCGGGCCCACTGCAGGTCGGCGTGGCGCTGGGCGCGGCGGTCGAGCAGGGGGACCTCGGGCACCGGCAGCGGGGCGAGCGGGTGCTGGACGCCGAGGGCGTCGAGCACCTCGATGGCGATCGCCTGGTGGCCGACGGGGTTGAGGTGGAGCCGGTCGTCGTCCATCACCTCGGCGACCTTCCAGCCGCGCATCCGCCACATGTCCACGACGGTGGCGCCGTGGCGGTCGGCGATCTCGCGGACCCACTCGTTGAAGATCGCGGTGCGGCCGCGGATCATCCGGATCACCGGGTTGAGGCCCGGGTCGGCGATGGTGAACACGACGACGTGAGCGCCGCCGGCGGCCAGCCGCCCGACGGCGTCGTCGTACGCCGCGGCGAGCGCGTCGAGGTCGACCTTGGGCCGGAGCACGTCGTTGCCGCCGCCGTGGATCGTGACCAGGTCGGGCTGGAGGGCGACGGCCGGCTCGACCTGCTCGGCGATGATCGCGGGGAGCTTGCGGCCGCGGATGGCGAGGTTGGCGTAGCCGAAGTCGGTGGTCGTGGCGGCGAGTACCTCGGCGACCCGGTCGGCCCAGCCGCGCCAGCCGTTGGGTCGCGCCGGGTCGGGGTCGCCGACGCCCTCGGTGAACGAGTCGCCGAGCGCGACGTAGCGGTGGAACGTCATGCCGACATTGTGGACCGCCGCTCCGACGCCCTGACCGGCCGCCTCCCCGCGCCGGTAGGGTGCGTGCGTGCTGCTGAGCGACCGCGACATCCTGGCCGAGATCGAGGGCGGCCGGGTGGCCATGGACCCGTGGGAGCCGGCGATGCTGCAGCCGTCGTCGATCGACGTGCGCCTCGACCGGTTCTTCCGGGTGTTCGAGAACCACAAGTACCCCCCACATCGACCCCGCCGCCGACCAGTCCGACCTCACCCGGATGGTCGAGCCGGACGGCGACGAGCCGTTCATCCTCCACCCGGGCGAGTTCGTGCTGGGGTCGACGTACGAGGTGGTCTCGCTGCCCGACGACATCGCGGCCCGGGTGGAGGGCAAGTCGTCGTTGGGACGGCTCGGCCTGCTCACCCACGCCACCGCCGGCTTCGTCGACCCGGGGTTCTCCGGCCACGTCACGCTCGAGCTCGCCAACGTCGCGACGCTGCCGATCAAGCTCTACCCGGGCATGAAGATCGGGCAGTTCTGCTTCTTCCGGCTCTCCTCGCCCTCCGACCACCCCTACGGGTCCGCGAAGTACGGCTCCCGCTACCAGGGCCAGCGCGGCCCGACGCCGTCGCGGTCCTACCTCGGCTTCCACCGCACGACGATCTGACGCGCGGCCACCACCTCGCCGGCACATCGGTTAGGCTGCCCTAAGTAGGGCCGGAGCGTCCGGCACCGCACCCAGGGAAGCGAGCCGATGACCGCCACCAACGAGTACGTCGCCAGCCTGCCGATGATCCTCGACGAGGTCGAGGTCCGCGGCGTCGAGCGGGTGTCGCCGTCGTTCGTCCGGGTCGAGCTCGGCGGTGACTGCCTCGCCGAGTGCGGTGTCGACGGTCACCTCTACGACCAGCGCCTCAAGATCGTGTTCCCCAACGCGGCGGGCGACCTGCCGTCGTTCGCCGACATGGACGACTCGTGGTGGTCGACGTGGCTGCAGATCCCCGAGGAGGAGCGCGGCTCGATCCGCACCTACACGATCCGCGACCTGGTCGGCTCCGGCACCGACACCCGGCTCGTCGTCGACATCGTCGTGCACGAGCCGACGCACGATGAGTCCGGCCCCGGCAACGACTGGGCGCTCCGCGCCCGGCCCGGGGACCGGGTGATCGTGCTGACGCCGCGCCGGGGCCACCAGTTCGGCGGCATCGAGTGGGCGCCGGGCGACGCGTCGCGGCTGCTGCTCGTGGGCGACGAGACCGCGGTGCCGGCGATCCGCGGCGTGCTGCGCGACCTCCCGGGCGACGCTCGCGGCGCCGCGTTCGTGGAGGTGCCCGTCGACGGCGACGTGCTCGACGACCTCGTCGCGCCTGCCGGGGTCCAGGTCACCTGGCTGCCCCGCAACGGCGCCCGCGGGGGTCGACCTGCACACCGCGGTGATGGCGCACCTCACCGGCACCCCGGCCGACCCGGTCGACGTCGCCGACGAGGAGATCGACCCCGACCTGTGGGAGACGCCGGTCTACTCCTCCTCCGGCGAGGAGGTCGTCGAGACCACCCGGGTGCCCGCCGACGGCACCCCGTTCCCCGGCCTCTACGCCTGGATCGCGGGCGAGTCGAAGGTCGTCACCGGCCTGCGCCGCCGGCTGGTCAAGGAGCTCGGCATCGACCGCGGCCAGGTCGCGTTCATGGGCTACTGGCGCGAGGGCGTCGCGATGCGCTCCTGACCCTCATCGCACCGGCAGTGTCACCACCGACCGGTGCCCCGGACCGGTGTGGAGCGTGATCGGGACGGTGTGGTCGAGCACGTCGCCGAGGTGCGGCAGCAGGTGCGGCACGTCGTAGCCCTGGATGCTCAGCCGGAGCCGGTGTCCCGGCCGGATCACCGCTCCGGTCGGGAAGATCTCGACGTCGACCGGCGCGACCTGCCCCGGCCGCAGCCGCTTCTTCGCCGCCTTCGTGTGCGGGTGGTAGGGCTGGACGAGCCGTCCGTCGAGGAAGCGCGAGCGCCCCTTGGCCAGCTTGCGGTGGGAGATCACCTGCCAGCCGCCGGTGATCCGGCTGACCTTCCCGTTGGGCGCGACGTCCTCCACGACCACCGACAACATGCCGTCGCCGCTCGGTGACGAGACGTGCAGCCGGGCGTTGATCGGCCCCTGGAACCGCACCGCCCTCTTCACCGGCGCGGTCTGGAAGGTGAGCCCGGACAGGTCGTTGAGGGCGTGGTCGTCGAGACACGGGCTGTCGGGCCAGACGGCGTTGAGGATGCCGGCGGTCCACTGGTTGGCCGAGCGGCTGCACAGCCCGGAGACCGGCAGCGGCAGCAGCGTGGAGCGGCCGGCCGCGGGCGACGTACGCCGCAGCGCGCCGGCCTTGCCGCCCATCCGGGCGGTGCCGCTCAGGGCGTAGGTGCGGGCGTCGAGGTCGCGGGCGAGCCAGCGGTTCTTGCGGACCCAGCGGCCGGAGCCCTGCTCGTAGTAGGTGAGCGGGGCGATCTCGCCGAGCCGGCCGTTGCGGCCCTTGATCCAGTGGTCGAACCAGCGCAGCTGCAGCTCGGCCAGCGAGCCGTAGCCGGCCCGACCGACCTCGGCGCCGGAGGAGCCCTGCAGGTGGTCCCAGGGTCCGAAGATCATCTTCACCGGCGCGCCATTGCGCTGGAGCCGCTCGAACACGAGCGGCGTGCCGCGCTGGAACAGGTCGAACTGCCCGCCGACGAGGAACGTCGGGACGCGCACGTCGTCGAGCACCTCGATCGGCGACCGCTCGCGGTAGAACGCGCTGTCGTAGGCGGCGTTGCCGCCGAGGACCGCGTCGAGCAGCAGCGGCCCCGTGAACGTGGTCGCCGTGGTGAGCCGGTCGAGCAGCCACCGCAGCCCGGCGTCGGGGGTGGTGGCGGCGTACGCCGGCGGCACCAGGCCGGTGACCGTCACCAGGCCCATCCAGAGCGGGATGAAGCCGACGTCGACCTGGCCGCCGGACGCGACGACGTCGCGGTAGACGTCGGCCGCCGGGACCTGCGGGAAGATCCCCTTCAGGCCCTTGGGGTGCCGGCCGGCGGCGAAGAGCTGGCTGATGCCCATGTAGGAGGCGCCGGTCATGCCGACCTTGCCGTTGCTCCACGGCTGGCGGTGCGCCCAGGTGACGATCGCGCCGGCGTCCTTGTTCTCCCGGGCGCTGAAGGCCTTCCAGACACCGCCGGACGCGCCGGTGCCGCGGGCGTCGACCGTGAGCTGGGCGTAGCCGCGCTTGACGAGGTAGTCGGGGTCGGCGCCGGCGAGCACCGACCCGGCGCCGCCACTGATCACCGACTTGTTGTAGGCGGTGATGGTGACGATGACCGGCAGCCGGCGGTCGACGGCCCGGCCGTTCGCGCCGGCCGGGAGCTCGAGGTCGGCACGCAGGACCACGCCGTCGTCCATCCGGATCGGGATGTCGGTGCGGGTGACGGTCGCGGCGTACCGGGCCGGCCGCGGCTTCCAGGCACTCGGGCGGCGGGCTGCCGTGCTCGCGGGTGCCGGCGCCCTCGTGGAGGTGGTGGCGGTGGTGGCGGTGGTGCCGACGGCTGCAGCGGCGCCGCCGGACGGGGCGACCAGGCCGGCGCCGAGCAGGGCGCCGACCGCGGACAGCGCCGCCGTGGCGACCAGCCGGCGGCGGGGACGGTGGTGGGGCATGGGGACTCCCTCGCTAGCTCGGAAGGGGCCAACGAGGGGAGTCGTGGCTGCGGTCACGCCGACCGCCGGGGTCGGGCGCGTCGCGCAGGTCACACGTCGAGGCCGGCGCGCCGCGCCCGGCGGCGGTCGCGCTGGCGCGATGCGACGCGGCGCTGGCTGGCCTGGCGCACCCGTTCGCCGATCTCGTGGCGAACGCGGATCTCGTTCATCGGGTCGATCATGAGGCCCTCCTCCTCTCGTCGCTCGTCACTCTTGCAGGGGCCACCGACACCGCTCGCGGCACGATGGAGGGGGTCGGTCAGGCGGGCACCAGGGTCACGTCGCCCGACACCGTGATCGCGCGGACCTCGAGGTGGTCGGCACCGGGCTCGGGCTGCCCGACGCCCTCGACCGAGGAGCTGAGCCGGCCGGTGACGGTCTTGACGTCGGTCCACACCGGCGTCCCCGGAGGGATGCCGATCCGAACGTCGCCCGAGGCGCCCTTGCTGGAGATCCGGCCGCGGCGGGCCGCACGGACCACGGTGTCGCCGGAGCCGGTGGTCATCGTGACGTCGGCATGCGCGTCGGCGACGTCGAGGTCGCCGGAGCCGGTCTTGACCGCGAGCGGCCCGTCGGCGCGGCCGATCTTGACGTCGCCGGAGCCGGTCGACACCGCCGCGGTGGCGGCGGCCCGGTCGACGACGACGTCGCCGGAGCCGCTGCGCACCCGGACCTCGGCGCGCGCCTCGGCGATCCGCACGTCGCCCGAGCCGGTGTCGACGACCGCGGTGTCGCCGAGGAGGTCGAGCAGCACGTCGCCGGACCCGCACTTCACCTTGGTCGCGCCGAGCAGCCCGCTGGCCGACACGTCGGCGCTGCCCGCCCTGGCGACCAGCCGGCTGCTGCCCGGCACGACCATCACCATGTCGAGCTTGTTGTCGCCGAAGAGTCCTCGCGTGCGACGGGGCGGGACGATGCTGACGACGTCGCCGTCGCGGCGTACGTCGACCTCCTCGGCGTCGCGGCCGGTGATGCGGACCGTCGTGGTCGAGGTGTCGGTGGCGGTCACGGTGATGCTGCCGCTGCCGTTCTCGACGTGGAGCTCGATCGCGGTCGGGGTCTCGAAGACGTGCTCGACGGGGGTCGTGGTGGTCATGCGGGTCTCCTGTCTGGGGCTGTCGGGCGGCTCGGCGGTCAGAGCCAGCCGGTCATGTGGCGCTTGCCGCGCTTGTCGCCGAAGGGGAAGTCGCCGCCGAACGGGATGCTGGAGAGGTCGACGTCGACGTGGATCGCCTGGTCGCTGGTCGCCCGGCGGACCAGGTTGACCAGCCAGGTGTTGAGCGACTGCCCGGCCTCGGCGGCGGCCTCCTCGGCCTTCGCCTTCACCGACTCCGGCATCCGCAGGGTGATCCGGGCCAGGCCCTCGTCCTCGGGAGCGGTGGGCGGCGCCGGCGGCGCGGGCGGCGCCGGGGGCGGGGGTGGCACCGGCGGGACCGGGCCGGCCGGGGCGTCGACGACGAAGTCGAGGTCGCGTCCGTTGAGCCGGACGTCGACGCCGCCGGCGGGCATCGCCGCGGTGATCTCCGCCGCCGCCTGGCTGATCGCCTCCATCAGGGCCAGCCGGGCGGAGGGGTCGAGGGCGTAGCCGAGCCGCTCGGCGGTCTGCCGTGCCTCCTCACCGGCGCTCTCCGCGGCGGCGAGCAGGTCGCGACGGAGGCTGTCGATGTACGGCGTGATGTCCATGCGCATCACTATGACGTCATGATGACGTCATGTCAAGGGGTGGTGATGTCAAACGAGGCGTCAGGTGACGCCACCGATCTGGTTGAGGCCGTAGATCGCGCCGTCGTCGCCGATCCAGAGCTCGACCGCCCAGCCGTCGCAGGAGGGCGCGTCGGCGGACGCGAGGGTGACCACGTCGTCGCCGGACTCCGCGAACGAGGGCGGGACGTCCCCGCCGGCCGGGCACCCGGCGCGGCCGGCCGTCGTACCGACCGGGCCGTCGTGGCGCAGGACCGAGGCGAACGGGTCGAGGCCGCAGTCGGGGAAGCCGAGGCCGGAGCACCCCACGAAGCCGCTCCTCGCGTACGGCGGCTCCAGCCAGGCCTCGTTGCCGAACGCCTGCTCCCCGTCGAACATCAGCCGCACCTGGTCGGCGAACGCCGGCGGCGGCCTGTCGCCGCGGGCCCAGCGCACGAAGGCGTCGGCGGTGGCGGCGCGCCTGGGGGTCGGCCGGGTCGTCGCACCCATCTCGACGGGCAGTCGGAGCCGTACGCCGGCGATCCGCCGGTCCTCCGACCACTCGACCTGCACCACGGGCGGTCGGGGGCAGGGCCGGTCGGTCGTGGGGTCGTCCATGAAGACGTACGTCGCGAGGTGGACCTTCAGGGCGAGCTCGTACGGGTCGGGGGTGACGCAGTCCCAGGTCATCCCGGGGCCGAGGTCGTGGGTCGCCTGCAGCCCGAGGGAGACGGGGATGTCGTCGGTCCCCGCGCGGTCGGTGACCATCTCCGCCAGCGCGGCGAGCGCGGAGTGGCACTCGCCGTCTGCGCAGAGCACCCAGCTGTCGGGGTCGGCTGCCTCCTCGGCCGTCAGCGTCACGTGCCGGCCGGTGCCCACGGCGATCGCGACCTCGTCGGAGAAGTCGGGCGTCGGACCGAGCCCGCGTGCGAACCGCACCAGCTCGAGAACCCGGGGCCAGCGCACCGTGCTGCGGGCGCACCGCACCGCAGGCGAGGGACCCGCGGTCACCTCGACCCGGACCCGGTCGCCAGCAGCCAGGGCGGTGCCGGGCCCGGGCTCCGCGCCGACGACGTACCCCCGCCGGCCGGTCGCAGTCGTGGGTCGCGACCACCTCGACCGCGTACCCCCGCGCGTCCAGCAGCTCGGTCGCCTCGGCCTCGGTGTAGCCGATCAGCGCCGGCATCTCGTCGTCGCCGTAGACGTGCTCCTGCTCCACCGGTTCGCGGTCGGGCTGCCGGTCGTCGACGGTGGCGGGCTGCGGCCGCTCCTCACCGTCGAGCTGCTGGGCGGCGACATACCCGCCGGCGACGACGAGCACCACCGCCGCGGCGGCCGCGAGCAGCGGCCACCGGCGCGGCCGCGGCTCCGGCAGCCCGGTCAGGGTCATCGGCGCCTCCTCGGCGACGTCGACCGTCGCGGCGGCGCGGGCGAGCAGGCCGCGGGCCTGCTCCTCGGTCGGGGTCCGGTCAGTGGGCATCGGGGGCCTCCACGAGGGGGAGCGAGCGCCTTGAGGGCGCGGGACGTGCGGGACTTGACCGTGCCGGGCGCCACCCCCGAGGGCGGCGGCCGTGTCGCGCTCGGACAGGTCGGCGTAGAACCGCAGCACCAGGACCTCCCGGTGCTCCGGCGACATCTGCGCGAGCGATCGGCGTACGGCGACCCCGCTGGCCCAGGCGCTGTCGTCGGTCGGGTCGGGCTCGGGAAGCTCATCGGTGGGGAGCTCCCCGTGCCAGCGGCGGGCGCGGAAGTCGGCGAGCGTCGTCACCAGCACCCGGTGCACGTAGGCATCGGGATGGTCGGCGCGGCTCACCCGCCGCCACGACCGGTAGCACCTCAGCAGCGCCGCCTGGACGACGTCCTCCGCGTCGGCCCGCGGGCATCCCAGCAGCACCGCGGTCCGCACCAGTCGGGTGCGGCGGTCGGCGACGTACGTGCTGAAGTCCATTGGGCTCCTGTCGGGGTCACCCTAGGGACCGGTGAGGGGTGCCGATCGGTTCCCCGGGAGGTGCTGCGGTTTGGGACCAAACCGCAGATCGACGGGCCGGAGTGCTGCGGATTGGTCACAAACCGCAGATCCAGAGGCTCCGGATATGCGGTTTGGTCCCAAACCGCAAGCCCTCACCCCAGCCGCTGCGCCACGTGCCGCGCGAGCAGCCCGAGCGGCAACGCGCCGGAGTCGAGCACCGCGTCGTGGAACGCCTTGATGTCGAACCGGGCCCCCTGGCGCAGCTCGGCGTCGGCGCGGATCCGCTGGATCTCGAGCCGGCCGACCATGTAGGAGAGCGCCTGCCCGGGGGGTGACGGCGTACCGGTCGATCTCGGCGGTGGCGTGGCCGAGCGTCTTCTCGCTGTTGGCGAGCAGGTAGTCGATCGCCTGCTGGCGGCTCCAGCCGAGGGCGTGCATGCCGGTGTCGACGACCAGCCGGCAGGCGCGCATCGAGTCGGCGGCGCGCATGCCCATCCGGTCCAGCGGCGAGCCGTAGAGGCCCATCTCGTCGGCGAGCCGCTCGGTGTAGAGGCCCCAGCCCTCGGAGTACGCCGTCACGAACGCGGTCTTGCGGAAGTCCGGGACGCCCTCGAGCTCCTGGGCGATCGCGATCTGCAGGTGGTGGCCGGGGATCCCCTCGTGGAACGACGTCGACTCGATCTCGTAGCGGCCCCAGCCCTCCGGCTCGGAGACGTTCATGAAGAACACCCCGCCGCGGCTGCCGTCGAGGGCCGGCCGGAAGTAGTAGGCGATCGCGCCGCTGGTCGTCGGCTCGACGTCGCAGTCGGACCTCGGCAGCCGCCCGAACCACTCCCCCATCGCCGCCCGCGCCTTCGCCATCGCCGCCTTCGACGCCGCCACGATCGCGTCGCCGTCGCCCGCCCCGAAGTGCAGTGCCGGGTCGTCGCGGAGCGCGGCGAGCACGGTCGGCACGTCGTCGGTGCCCACGACGGCGGGCCCGAGCGCGGCGTACTCCCGCTCCAGCGACGCCACCTGCTCCAGCCCGATCTCGTGGATCTCCTGCGGGCTGAGGTCGGTGGTCGTGTAGTAGCGGACCAGCGTCGCGTAGGCCTCCTCGCCGCCCGGCACGTGCCGCAGCCCCACCTGGTCGTCGGGTCGCGCGGCGGTCATCACCTCGTCGGCCAGGACGGCGCGGTACGTCGCCAGCGCGGGCCGCACGGCGTCGTCCACGACGTCGCGCATCGCGGCGAGCAGCGCGTCGCGGTCGACGTCGGACGGCGTGGGGGCGATCTGCAGGAGGCGGTCGTCGGCGACGGGCGAGGCGAGCCAGTCGTCGAGCTGCCGGATGGTGTCGGCGACGGCGAACGCGGCCGGCGTACGTCCCGCCGCCACGCCGGCCCGGTGCCGCTCGGCGAGGTCGGTGAAGTAGGTCGCGATGCCGCGCAGCTTGTCGGGCATCGCGTCCGCGACGTCGCGGGTCGGGAGCGAGAGCTTGGGGAAGTAGGTGCCGAGCGACGCCTGCGCGCCGAAGATCGGGTTCGCGGAGAACTCGGCCGTCCGCAGGGAGGTCACCTCGGCGGTCGACGTCGCGTCCCAGGCGAGCATCGCGCGGGAGAGCCGGTCCTGCTCCTCGAGCGGCTCCTCGGCGATCTCCTCGGCACGAGCGGCGAACCGGCGCGCCTCCGCGACGGCGGCGTCCTCGGCCTCCTCGCTGACGTCGGTGTAGGAGCCGGCGACGGCGTACTCCCCCGTCATGTGCGCCCACAGCGGGTTCTGGCGGTAGCGGAAGGCCTGGTACTCCTCGGCCAGGTCGGCGATCTGCTCGGCGGTCACCCGCCCCATCCTCACCGACCCGGCTCGTCTCCGCACTCCAGAACCGCCGACCCGGCGCATCTCCGCACCCACAACCCGCCGACCCGGCTCATCTCCGCACCCCAGAACCGTCGACCCGGCTCATCTCCGCACCCACAACCCGCCGACCCGGCTCATCTCCGCAGGTGCGTCGTGCGGAGATGCGCCGGGTGGACGCGATTCAGGTGCCGGGATGAGCCGGGTCGACGCTATCCAGGTGCCGAGATGAGCCGGGTCGACCCGATTCAGGTGCCGGAATGAGCCGGGTCGACGCGAATCAGGTGCCGAGATGAGCCGGGTCGACGCGAATCAGGTGCCGGGACGCGCCGGGTCGGCCGGTTGTCAGAGGTCGAAGAGCGAGCCGGACTCGTTGATGTCGACGTCGGTGCGCGGCTGGTTGGCGGCGCTCGGCGACCGGGGCTTCTCCTGAGACTTCTCCGGGGTCTCCGGCTCCGGGGTCTCCGGCTCCGGGGTCTCCGGCTCCGGGGTCTCCGGTTCCTCGGCCGACGGCTCCTCGTGCGACGCCGCCTCCGCCGGGTCCTCGTCCTCGGGCGGGGCCTCGGCGGTCTCGTCGATCACGTCGGGGTCGGGGGCGGTGACGGAGCCGGTCGCGGTCGGCACGTCCGTCGGCGCGGTCGACGGGGCCGCGGCGCGGGGCGCCGGCTCGGGGGCGGCGATGTCGAACAGCGAGCCGCCGGCGGGGATCTCCGTCGCGGGCGAGGATGCGGTCGGCTCCTCGGCCGCCGGCGCGGCGCTCGACTCCTCGGCTGGTGCGGTCACCGCGGCCGCCTCCTCGGCGCGGGCATCGGCCTCGACCGCCTCCGCCTCGGGGGTGGGGCCCGGTGCCGGGGCGGACGTCGCGCCCGCCGGCTCCGGGGCGGGGATGTCGAACAGCGACCCGCCCGAGGGGATCTCCTCGCTCGGCCGCGGAGCCGCGGCGGCGACACCGCCCTCGGCCTCCGCGTCGACGACCTGCTCCTCGACCGGCTTCGGCGCGGGCTCCGGAGCCGGCTGCTCCTTCGCCTGCTCGGCCTGCTTCGGCTCCGCCGCCGTCGGCTCCGGGGCGGCGATGTCGAACAGCGACCCGCCCGACGGCACCTCGGGGGCCGGGGCAGCAGCCGGCTCCGCCGGTGCGGCCTCGGCCGCGGGCGCGGCCGGAGTCTCCTTCTTCGCCGGAGCAGGCTGCGCCGGGGTGTCGAACAACGAGCCGCCCTCGTCGAAGAGCGAGCCCGACTCCTGCTTCGCCGACTCCTGCTTCGCCGACTCCTGCTTCGCCGGCTCGTCCTTCGCCGGCTCCTCCGCCGCCTCGGCCGGGGTGTCGAACAGCGACCCGCCACCCTCGTCGAACAGCGAACCACTAGACGACGGCGCGGACGACGGCGCGGCCGGCGCGGCAGCCGGAGCGTCCTCGGTCGCGGCGCCGGGATCGTCGAACAGGGAGGTGCCGCCGCTGGCCTTGGCGAGCGGGCCGGCGTCCTCGGTGGCGACGACGGTGTCCTCGGTGACGGTCACGTCGCCGGCGGAGGGCTCGGCCTTGGTCTCGACCGAGCGGGCAGCGGGAGCGGCCGTGCTCTGGCCGGGCTTGAGCTTGGTGGCGACCTCGCCCTTGACCGAGGCGAGCAGCATCTGGGCGACGTCGAGGACCTCGACCTCCTCGCGCGCGCTGCCGTTGGCCTGCGCCGCGGTGAGCCCGTCGGAGAGCATCACCCGGCAGAACGGGCAACCGACCGCGATCTGGTCGGCACCGGTGCCGACTGCCTCGTTGGTGCGGTTGAGGTTGATCCGCTCACCGATCGTCTCCTCCATCCACATCCGGGCGCCGCCGGCGCCGCAGCAGAAGGAGCGCTCGGAGTTCCGCTCCATCTCGGCGTACTCCGCTCCCGGCATGATCTGCAGCAGCTCACGCGGCGGGGAGTAGACCTGGTTGTGGCGGCCGAGGTAGCAGGGGTCGTGGTAGGTGATCCGGCGCTGGTGCGCGCCCTCGCCGCCGGCCACCGGGGTGAGCTTGCCGTCGCGCACGAGCCGGTTGAGGAGCTGCGTGTGGTGCACGACCTCGAGCTCGATGCCCATGCTCTTGTACTCGTTCTTGAGCGTGTTCATGCAGTGCGGACAGGTGGTGACGACCTGCTTGGCCTTGGCCTCGGTCAGCACCTCGACGTTCTGCTGGGCCAGGCCCTGGAACACGAACTCGTTGCCGGCCCGGCGGGCGGGGTCGCCGCTGCAGGTCTCGCCGTTGCCGAGCACGCCGAACGAGACGCCGGCCCGGTCGAGCAGCTCGGCGACGGCGCGGGTGGTCTTCTTCGCCCGGTCCTCGTAGGCGCCGGCGCAGCCGACCCAGAACAGCCAGTCGACCTCGTCGAGCGACTCGATCGTGTCGCCGACGACCTTGACCTCGAAGTCGAGGCCCTTGGCCCAGTCGAGCCGTGCGCTGGGCGACATGTTCCACGGGTTGCCCTTGTTCTCCAGGCCCTTGAAGAGCTGGTTGAGCTCGGCCGGGAAGTTCGCCTCCACCAGCACCTGGAACCGCCGCATGTCCATGATGTGGTCGACGTGCTCGATGTCGACCGGGCACTGCTGGACGCAGGCGCCGCAGCTCGTGCACGACCAGAGCACGTCGGAGTCGATGACGAAGTCGCCGCCGGGCGGGTTGTAGAACCACTCGTCGACCTCGTTGCCGGTGCCGTCGGCGTCGGCCTTGCCGATGAGCGCCGGCCGGCCCGGGTCCTCGCCCTGCACGCCGGCCGAGGCGTAGGCGTGGTCGCGCAGCGCGGTCACGAGCAGCTTGGGTGAGAGCGGCTTCTCGGTGTTCCACGCCGGGCACTGCGACTGGCAGCGTCCGCACTCGGTGCAGGTGGTGAAGTCGAGGATGCCCTTCCACGAGAAGTCCTCGATCGACCCGGCGCCGAGGGTCGCGTCCTCGTCGAGGTCGTCGATGTCGTCGAGCGTGACCGGCTTGCCGCCGGAGGTGAGCGGCTTCATCGCCCCGAGGGCGGTGCGCCCGGAGGCCTCGCGCTTGAACCAGATGTTGAACCACGCGGTGAACCGGTGCCACGCGATGCCCATGGTGAGGTTGCGGGCGACGACGATCAGCCAGACCATCGCGAGCACGATCTTGAACAGCGCGATCGCGTAGATGAGGTTCTCCAGCGCCCCGGTGCCGTCGGGGAAGATCGCGTCGCCGATCCACGACGACAGCGGGTAGTGGGCGCGGCCGGCGTGCTCGTCGAGCTTCCACTCGGCGGCGCGGACGAACAGGATGGCCGAGCCCTCGAACAGCGCGAGCAGCTCGACGAAGTAGGCCTGCCAGAAGTTCGAGCCGAAGAACCGCGACCGGCGTCCGAGGTTCCGCGGGTGGTTGCGCTGCCGGTAGACGATCAGCCAGATGATGCCGATCGTGCTGAGCGCACCGATGATCTCGCTGAACCACTCGTAGGGGTACCAGTGGCCGATGACCGGCCAGGCGAAGTCGGGCCGGAAGAGCTGGAAGTACGCCGCGGCGACGGCGGTGCTGAGGAAGAGGAACGCCGCGAAGACGAACCAGTGCATGACGCCGACCCAGGTCCACTGGAGCATCCGGGTGTGGCCGAACGTCTCCCTTCAGCATGGTGAGCGTACGGCGACCGGGCTGGTCGGAGCGGCCGGGCGCGGCCTGGCCCTGGCGGAGCACCCCGAGCATCGAGCGCACGGCCTGGGCGACCAGCACCACCGTGACGGCGGTCAGCGCCAGTGAGACCACGATCGCGAACGTCTGGAACATCGGGCTTCGGCTCCTCGTCGTCGGGTGCGCGCCGGGCGCGCACGGCGAGAGCCTATTGGCCGGGCAACCGCCGGCCGGGCTCAGGCCTGCCTTACCGGTCGTCCCGCCAACGGGCGTGCGGCGATCCTACCGGCAGGTAACTTGGCGCCGGGCGTGAGGATCGCCACCCGCGACGTCGCGCCGACGGCCCCCGGCAGCGACGAGGGCCGCCCCGGACGGGACGGCCCTCGTGCTGTGCGGATCTGGTGCAGCGAGCTGCTACCTCAGATGTTCTTCGGCTTCGGCACGCCTCGGATGTTGGCCTTGGCGATGCCGAGGTCGATCACCGCGGCCGAGCCGTCGAGCAGCGACAGCCGCAGGCCGACCACCTCGATGCCCCTCTTGGTGCGGGTGGTGACCCCTTCCTCGATCTTCACGACGCCGGGGATCTCCAGCCCACCGAGCGGGACGTCGTACGCCGTCCCGTTGACGGTGATCTTCAGGGCCGCGGACCCGCGGTTGTTGCGGACGATCTTGCCGGGCCGGCGGGCGACGTTGGCGCGAGCCTTGACGCCCTCGATCACGATCGTGCCGCCGAGGATGTTGATGTCGGCGAGCTCGGCCTCGGTCCAGCCGCGGGCGCGGCGACCGGCCTGGCGACCCCAGACCGACACCTTCGCGGCGCCGACCTCGAGCAGGCCCGGCACGTTGACGCCGACGAGGAGTCGCGCAGCGCCTTGCCGTCGGTGCCCTGGCAGGGCAGCGACTTGACCGGGGTGCGGCCCGCGCCCACCAGCGGCGGGAGGACCTGGGCCCGCAGGCCGGCGGCGAAGCCGCCCATCGCGGAGTTGACGATGCCGTCGGTGATCCGGGCGCGGGAGAGACCGACGCGGATCGTGGTGTTGGTCGCCAGGACCTTGATCTGGAGGACCTGGGCGCGGGCGAACGCCGACCGCTTCTTCTCGACCGTGACGGCCTCACCGGCGTTGATCTGCAGCACGCCCGGGAGGGTGATGGGCTGGTTGAGCGACGGCAGGGAGAGCTCGATCGGGTCGATGCCCGGGGCAGTGAGCTTCAGCGACAGGATCTTGGTGTCGGCCTTGGCGTGGTAGCCGGAGGGGTTCTTCCAGACCCGCACGCGGGACTGGAGCCCGCTGATGGAGAGCGAGAAGACACCCGCGTCGAGCAGCTTGATGTCGGCGATGTCGTGCTGGGCGTACGACGACACCGTGCGGTTCTTCTTCTTCGTCCACACGCGGGTGCGGACGCCGTTGATGCGGCCGAGGCCCGGCACGTCGACGCCGGCGACCCGGTTGGACCGGGTGACACCGGCGATCGTGGTGCACGCGATCTGCGCCTGACCCGTGGCGCCGCTGGTGAGGGGCAGGTCGCCGCCGTTGATGTAGGTGCCGTGGCCCACGGCCCGCAGGGCGTAGGGGGTGGCCACCTGCTTGGCCTTCTTCTTGGCCGCCTTCACCACGGCCACGTCGGCGGGCGCGGGCGCCGCCTGGGCCGGCGTACCGGCTTGGAACAACGTGCTGCAGGTGAGTGCCGCCACGGCACTCAGCAGCGCGATTCGTCGCATGGGGTCTCCTTCGGAGGAAGCATGTTCGCCGGCCGACGGCCGGCGCCGAGTGCCGGAATGCTATCGGCTGGTCTAGCCCTCCGGAGCCAGATCCGACAATCTGAGGCTTGACAAAAGGTAAAGAAATACTCCCGCGCGGTCTGTCGACGCCTCCGGGCATGATGGCGACGTGCTCCGGCGTACCCCTCTCCTCCTCTCCGCCGCCCTGCTGTCGGCCCTCCTCGGCGCGTGCGGCGCGGACGGCGCGGACGCCGATCGGGCCGGCGTCCGCAGCGACCCGCCGAGCGGCTCGGCCTCGCCGGCCGACAGCGCCGGCGTGCCCGAGGACCTGGCCGTCGCCGTGAGCGAGACGCGGGAGGACTCGGTCTACCCCGAGGTCGGCGACCCGCTCGTCGACGCGCTGCACTACGACCTCGCCCTGGCCTGGACCCCCGAGGCCGACCGGCTCGAGGCCGAGGAGCGGCTGACGTTCCGGGCGACCGCCGACGCCGAGGAGGTCCGGCTCGACCTCGCCGACGCCCTGGAGGTCGAGCGGATCACCGTCGACGGCGCGGAGGTCGACCACGACCACGCGGGCAAGGACCTCGTGGTCCACCACCCGGTGCGAGCCGACCGGCGCTACCGGCTCGAGCTCACCTACGGCGGCACGCCCGAGCCCTACCCGGCGCCCACGATGCGCTCGGACTTCGAGGAGGGCGTCGGCTGGAACGTGACGGCCGACCACGAGGTGTGGACGCTGCAGGAGCCCTACGGCGCGTTCACCTGGTACGCCGTCAACGACCAGCCCGCCGACAAGGCGCTCTACGACTTCACCCTCACCGTCCCCGCGCCGTGGACCGGCATCGCCAACGGCGAGCTGACCGACACGACCGAGGCCGGCGGGCTGCGCACGACGACGTGGCACCTCGCCGAGCCGGCGTCGTCCTACCTGGTCACCGTCGCGTTCGGCGACTACACGCCGACCCGGTCGCGGTCGGCGAGCGGCGTGCCCGTGACGATCTGGGGCCCGACCGACGAGCCCCACGCCCTCGGCGAGACCGGCTACGCGGCCGAGGCGATCGACTGGCTGGAGGAGTACCTCGGCCCCTACCCGTTCGACACGTTCCGGGATCCTCGTCTACGACGGCGAGAGCGGCATGGAGACCCAGACCATGGTCACCCTCGGCGACACCGAGTACACGACGTCGCGGCCGGTCGTGGTGCACGAGCTCGCGCACCACTGGTACGGCGACACCGTCAGCCCGGCGGACTGGAGCGACGTCTGGATGAACGAGGGCATGACGATGTACCTCCAGGGCATGTGGGAGGCCGAGGACGAGGGCATCACGGTCGCGGAGAAGATGGACCAGTGGGCCGCCACGGAGAGCAGCGAGCGCGCCTACGCCGGACCGCCGGCCCGCTACGACGAGGACAAGTTCGGCGCCGGCAACATCTACTACGGCCCGGCGCTGATGTGGCACGAGCTGCGGGGAGCGCATCGGCGACGAGGAGTTCCTCGCCATGCTGCGCGCCTGGCCGGCCGAGCAGGAGAACGGCACCGCCGACCGCAGCGAGTACCTCGCCTGGGTGGAGGAGTTCACCGGCGAGGAGCTCAGCGCGTTCTTCGACGCCTGGCTGCTCGGAGAGGGAGACGCCGGCGCGGGACTGACCCCGCGCCGGGCGCCCCCTCGCCGCTCAGAACAGCAGCGCCGTGCCGGGGTCGGCCACGATCCCGGCGACGTCGGCGAGGAACTGCGAGCCGGTGGCGCCGTCGATGTGCCGGTGGTCGAAGGACAGCCCGAGCGTCATCACCTGCCGCGGCACGACCTGGTCGTCGACGACCCACGGCTGCGGCCGGATGGCGCCCATGCACAGGATCGCGGACTCGCCGGGGTTGATGATCGGCGTGCCGCCGTCGATGCCGAACACGCCGACGTTGGTGATGGTGAACGTCCCGCCCGCCATCTCGGCCGGCTGGGTGCGGCCCTCGCGGGCGGTGGCGATCACCGCGTCGAGCTCGCGGGCGAGGTCGGGCAGCGTCATCGCCTGCGCGTCCTTGACGTTGGGCACGACGAGCCCGCGCGGCGTGGCGGCCGCGATGCCGAGGTTGACGTAGTGCTTGACCACGACCTCGCCGGCCTGCTCGTCCCACGTCGAGTTGATCATCGGCGTACGCCGGGCGGCGAGCAGCACCGCCTTGGCGACCACCAGCAGCGGCGACACCTTGAGCCCGCGGAACTCCCGGTGGTCGCGCAGCCGCGCCACCAGCTCGACGGTCGGGGGTGGCGTCGACGGTGACCCACTCGGTGACGTGCGGCGCCGAGTACGCCGACTCGACCATCGCCGCCGCCATCATCTTGCGCACGCCCTTGATCGGCTCGCGGGTCTCCCGCTCGCCCGCGCCCGGGACACCGTTCCGCACGGCCGGACCCATGCCCAGGCCCGCGGACGGCGCCGCGCCGCCCGCCGCCGCCTGCTCGACGTCGTCGCGGGTGATCGTCCCGCCGGGCCCGGTGGGGGTGACCTCGCGCAGGTCGATTCCGCGGTCCTTCGCGAGCTTGCGCACCGGCGGCTTCGCCAGCACCCGCACGTCGGCCGTCGCGGTCGCCCCACCCGCGGGTGCCGCGGCGACCGCCGCGGGCGCGGGCTCGGCCTCGGCCTCCACCATCGGCGACGCGGCGGCCGGGATGAACGAGGCCTGCGCCTGCGCCCGGGTCGCGGTCTCGGGCGTCGGGAACCGGCGGGGACGTCGCTTCAGCGACGCCTCCTTCGGCCCGTAGCCGACGAGGGTCGCGTTGCCCTCGGGCGGCACGTTGGTGTCGATCGGCGCGCCGCTCGGCGATGGGGCGGGCGCGGCCTCCGGCGCGGTGGCCGGGGCCTCGGCGCCGATCGCGATGATCGGGGTGCCGACCGGCACCGTCTCCCCCCTCGGGAACGAGGATCGCCGAGACCGGGCCGGCGTACGGCGACGGCAGCTCGACGATCGACTTCGCGGTCTCGATCTCGACGATCACGTCGTTGACCGCGACCTCGTCGCCGACCTCGACCTTCCACGACACGATCTCGGCCTCGGTGAGGCCCTCGCCGACGTCGGGCAGCTTGTACTCGGGCATCGCTCCTCCTCAGTAGCCCAGCGACCGGTCGACGGCGTCGAGCACGCGGTCGAGGTCGGGCAGGAACGACTCCTCGACCCGGGCGGGCGGGTACGGCGTGTCGAAGCCGCCCACACGCAGCACCGGCGCCTCGAGGGAGTAGAAGCACTCCTCGCTGACCCGTGCGGCGACCTCCGCACCCATGCCCAGGTTGGCGTGCGCCTCGTGCACGACCACGGCCCGGCCGGTGCGGCGTACGGACTCGTGGACGGGCGCCATGTCGAGCGGCGAGAGGGTGCGCAGGTCGATCACCTCGACCGAGCGCCCCTCCTCCGCCGCCACGGTCGCGGCGTCGAGGCAGGTGGCGACGGTCGGTCCGTAGCCGACGAGGGTGAGGTCGCCGCCGGGCCGCACGGTGCGCGAGGCGAAGAGCGGGTACGGCGTCGCCGCCTCGTCGACGTCGACCTTGGCCGCGTGGTACTGCCGCTTCGGCTCGAGGAACACGACCGGGTCGTCGCTTGCGATGGCCTGCTGGATCATCCAGTAGCCGTCGACGGGGTTGGAGCAAGTGACGACCTTCAGCCCCGGCGTGTGGGCGAACTGCGCCTCCGGGGACTCGCTGTGGTGCTCCACCGCGCCGATGCCGCCGCCGTAGGGGATGCGGATCACCATCGGCATCGGGACCCGGCCCTGGCTGCGGAAGTGCAGCTTGGCGACCTGGCAGACGATCTGGTCGTAGGCGGGGTAGACGAAGCCGTCGAACTGGATCTCCACCACCGGCCGGTAGCCGCGCATCGCCAGGCCGACGGCGGTGCCGACGATGCCGGACTCGGCGAGCGGGGTGTCGATCACCCGGTCCTCGCCGAAGTCCTTCTGCAGGCCGTCGGTGATCCGGAAGACGCCGCCGAGCTTGCCGACGTCCTCGCCCATCACCAGGACCTTGGGGTCGCTCTCCATCGCCCGCCGGAGCCCGGCGTTGAGCGCCTTCGCGAGGGTCATCGTGGTCATGCCTGCACCTCCTCGAACGAGGCGAGGTAGGCGGCGTAGCCGTCGCGCTGAGCCGCGAGCTCCTCGGTCTGCTCGGCATAGACCTGGTCGAACATCGCCAGCGGCTCCGGGTCCGGCAGCGCCTGGCACTCGCGCCGCAGCCGCAGCCCGAGTCCGTCGGCCTCGGCGGCGACGCCCTCGAAGAACTCGTCGCTGGCGAGGCCGTTGCGCCGCAGGTAGGCCTCGACCCGGGCGATCGGGTCCTTGAGCTTCCAGTGCTCGACGTCCTCGATGAGGCGGTAGCGGGTCGGGTCGTCGGTCGTGGTGTGGGCGCCCATCCGGTAGGTGTAGGCCTCCACGAAGGTCGGGCCCCTGTCCCTCCCGGGCGCGCTGGAGCGCGGCCCGCATCACCGAGTACGTCGCCAGGACGTCGTTGCCGTCGACGCGGACGCCGGGGAAGCCGAACCCGAGCGCCCGCTGGTAGAGCGGGATCCGGCTCTGCCGCTCGATCGGCTCGGAGATCGCCCACTGGTTGTTCTGGCAGAAGAACACGACCGGCGCGTTGTAGGACGCCGCGAACACGAACGCCTCGTTGACGTCGCCCTGCGAGGAGGCGCCGTCACCGAAGTGCGCGACGACGGCGGCGTCCCGCGCGGGGTCGCCGGTGCCGACGAGGCCGTCGCGCTGCACGCCCATCGCGTAGCCGGTGGCGTGGAGCGTCTGGGCGCCGATCACGATCGTGTAGAGACCGAAGTTGTGCTCGGAGGGGTCCCACGAGCCCTGGTCGACGCCGCGGAAGAGCGCGAGCAGCCGCACCGGGTCGACGCCGCGGCACCAGGCCACCCCGTGCTCCCGGTAGGTCGGGAACACGAAGTCCTGCGGCGCCAGCGCCCGCCCGGCGCCGATCTGCGCGGCCTCCCTGGCCGAGCAGCTGGGCCCACAGGCCGAGCTCGCCGTGCCGCTGGAGCGCGGTGGCCTCCACGTCGAGCCGGCGGACGAGCACCATGTCGCGGAAGAAGCCCGCGCAGCTGCTCGGGGTCGGGCTCGAAGTCGAACTCCGGGTGGTGCACCCGCTCGCCCTCGGGGTGAGCAGCTGCACCAGCTCGGGTCGGCCGTCGGCGTGCGCCGGGCCGAACACGTCGGCCAGGTCGGGTCCGAAGTCGGGGGACGGGGGGACGACGCCGGGGTCGCTCATGGGAAACCACTCCTTGCCACCGGGGACGCGGGATTGCCGCAGGTCCGGTTGTCGGGGTCGGCGTGGTCCGACGGCCGCAGGGGTGGCGCAGCGTGATCCGGACCACAACGGTCAGGGTGGGCCCCAAGGTATCGCCCCGGCGTCGTGGGGCCAATCCGCGGTCCCTACCGGGTGAGCACCACTCCCGTCTTCGTGGTGCCGCCGCCGGCGAGCCGGACGACGAGGGTCACCCGGTCGCGCGCCTGCTGGCGGAGGACCTTGCGGGCCTTCGGCGTGAGGGCGACCCGCACCGTGGCCGTGCGCCCACCGGCGACGGAGACCCGGCCGGTGCCGAGGACCTTGCGGCCGTCCCGGAGCTGGACCGTGCCCTGGCAGCGGATCCCTGCCGGGCGGCAGGTGACCCGCACCGCGGCCCGCTTGCGCGAGCGGTCGGCGTCGGCCCGGTTGCCCTTCAGCCGCAGCACCGGCCGGTGCACGCGGAGCCGGTACGTCGCCTGGCCCGCGGCCACCTCGTCGTCGCCGGCGTACGACGCCGTCAGCGTGCGCGCCCCGGCCGACCGGAACGGGCCGACCGCGAACGTCGCGCGGCCGCCGGCGAGCGACTCGGTGCCGAGCACGGTGCCGCCGGACCGGAGGATGACCTCGCCCGTCGGGTCCGCCCCGTCGGCCTGCACCGTCACCGTCACCGTGCCCTTCTGGCCGATCCGCAGCGCACCCGGCTTGGAGCGCACGGAGACGGTCGGCTCGACCGGCTCCGGCAGCGGCTCCTCGAGGTTGCGGATCTGGACGTTGCGGAAGAACACGTCGTCGCCGTCACCGTGGGTCTGCAGGCCCACGTGGGAGGGCAGGTTCATCCGGTTGGGGTCGGTGTCGGTGTAGTCGTTGATCAGCGTCCCATTGAGGTAGACGCGGATCCGGTCGCCCTCGACCACGATCTCGTAGCTGTTCCACTCCCCCCGCCGGCCGGAGCACCGCGTCGCGGGCCTCGGCGTCGGCGGCCTGGAAGTTGTAGATCGCGCCGGTGGTGCTGTCCGCGTCGTCGCTCGGGTCGATCTGGATCTCGTGCCCGTGGTCCACGGCGCTCCACGCGGAGCCCTGCGGGTCGGGGAAGCCCACGAAGACACCGGAGTTGTCGTCACCGGGCATCATCCAGTCGAGCTTGAGCGAGTAGTCGTGGTCGATCGGCTCGGTGTGCCAGAGCAGGCCGAACGCGCCCACCGACTTGATGGAGCAGTCGTCCTGGCGGGCGAACGAGCCGCCCTCGGCCATCTCCCAGTCCGCGAGGCTGGCCCGGGTGCCGTCGAACAGCATCTCGTAGCCCGGGTCCGGCGCTTCCGGATCGCAGGTCTCCGGCTGCTCGGGCGGCTCCGCGACGCTGAAGTCGTCGAACCGCGCGGTCTCGGTGCCGGCGCCGTTGTAGGCGGAGACGCCGATCAGCGGGGTCGAGAGGCCGTTGAGGCCGTAGCCCTGGCCGACCTCGGTCCAGGTCTCGCCGTCGTCGAGCGAGTACGCGCCACGCAGCTGACCCTCGTCGGCCCACATCCGCAGCCGGATGTCCTTCTGGGCGTCGGCCGGCAGCGCCGCCGAGTTGACGTAGGCGAGGTTGCCGCCGGTCACCTTCGCCAGCTCGACCTTCCACTCGCCCTGCGGCGTGCGCATCACGACCGCCTTGCCGTAGTGGGCGTTGTCGCCCCACACCACCAGGCCGCCCTGGAGGTAGTCGTCGGTGCCGTCGATCGAGACCGTGGTCTCGGCCATCCAGCGGCCGCCCGCGGGCGCCGGCTGCAGCACGACGTTCTTGGCGGTCGTGGTGGCGCCGCTCAGGTCGCCGGGCTGGGCGTCGATCTCGAGCTGGCCGTCCGCGAGGCGGTAGCCGCCGGCGTCCTCGTTGAGGACCGTCGTCCACCGGCACGGGTCGAGCCGCTCGCCGTCGAAGGTGTCGTTCGGGTCGACCTCGTCGTCGCACTCCACCGGCTCGGGGAGCCCGACGTCGAGGTAGTCGAGGTTGACGTTGCCGTGGTCCTCGGGGCCGTGCCGGAGGACGACCTCGTTCTCGCCGACCTGGAGCGGCACGGTGCCGGTCCAGGTGCCGTACTGGTTCCACTCCCCGGTGCTGGGCAGGGTGATCTGCCGCGCGGACCCGTTGACCTCGAGCGTGATGGTCTTGGGGCCGGGCGCCGGGTGCGGGCCGTTGGCGTAGCCGAGCTCGACCGGGTGCTCCCCCGCCCGCCGAGGCGTGGACGGTGAGCTCGGTGCTCGCGCCCTCGTTCTCGTAGCCGCCGACGTAGCCGGCGCCGGAGAACCCGGCGTGCTCGGTCTGCACGTTGGCGCCGCCGGCCAGCGTCCCGTCCTCCGCCTCGTAGCGGAGGCCGTCCTGGGGCACCAGCTTGAGGAAGTCGAGGTTGACGTTGCCGTCGTCGCCCTCGTCGTGGCGGATCTCGACGACGTTCTCCCCGGCCTCGAGCTCGACCGTGTGCCGGAACGTCGAGTAGTTCTGCCACGTGGTCGTCGACGGCAGCGTGATCTGCTCGCTCTCGCCGTTGACCTCGAGGGTGACGGTCTTCGGGCCCTGGAACGGGTGCGGGCCGTTGGTGTAGCGCAGGCTCAGGTCGAAGGTGCCGCCGGACTCGACGGTCACCCGGGTCCGCACGCCCGCGCCCGGGTCCTGGAACCCGCCGACGTAGGCGCTGCCGCTGTAGCCGGCGTGCTCGGTCTGCGGGTTGGCGCCGCCGAGCAGCTCCTGGTCCTCCAGCTCGTAGAGGCCGTCGGGGGCCGGCGGCGGGACGTAGCCGGGGTAGCTGTTGAGCGTGTACCACGCCTCGGTGCTCCACAGCGTCTCCCCGGCCTCGGAGGAGAACGGCCGCGGCGAGCGGAGGTGGACGACGCGGTCCGGGCGCAGGCCGTCGATCTGCAGGGTGACCGTCGTGCCGTCCTCGGAGGCCGTGGCCGAGGTGACGTCGAGCGTCTCCTCGCCGATCTTCGGGCCGCCGTACTGGACGGTCGGGCGGTAGCCCCACTGCTTGACGACGTACTTGTCGGCGAGGTCGGTGAGCGTCTCCTCCGAGAGCGGCTCGGTGTAGGTGACCTCGAAGCCGCCCTCGACGACCTCCATCGACTTCATCTCGAACGTCGTCGACCCGTTGGGCGTCAGCTTCTGCAGGCCGTGGCTGAGCTTGCCGGCCTGGCCCCAGTTGCCGCCGGCGCCGAGGCCGCCCGCGTAGATGGAGCCGTCGGGGCCGAGCAGGAGCCGGTTGACGCCGGCCTCGAGGCCCTGGGTCATCCGGAACACCGCGCCCTGGTACTCGCCGTCGACCTTCTCGAGGAAGGCGCGCTGGATGCCGCCGTAGGTGACGTCGCTGATCCACAGCTGCCCCTGGAACGGGCCGTCCGGGATCATCACCGGGGTGCTCGGCGAGTTGGCGATCTCGTTCTGCGGCAGCCACAGCACCGGCTTGGTGACCGGCTCGTCGTCGAACGGGCCGGCCGGGTTGGTGTAGTGGTTGAAGAACCGGCCCGGCTTGACGTGCACCAGCTTGGACGCCGGGAGCCAGCCGCCCTGGTTGTCGGTGATGAAGACGTCGCCCTCGGGGCCGAAGGTCAGCCCGTTGGGGGTGCGCAGGCCGCCCGCGACGTAGTCGACCTGACCGGTCTCGGGGTCGACGGTCACATGGGTGCCGCGGTCCTCGGCCGGCTGCGGGTTGGTCGTGTTGCCGCCGTAGTCGATGGCGACGGACAGGTTGAGCAGGAACTTGCCGTCGCGGTAGAGCAGGCCGAACGCGAACTCGTGGAAGTTCCCGCCGTAAGGCCAGGTGGCGACGGCCTCCTGCTGGTCGGGGCCGTCGCCCGTGTAGTCGAGGTAGTCGCCGTCGCCGTTGCCGTCGACGAGCCGGGTCAGCTGGTCCTTCTCGGAGATGTAGATCTCGGTCTCGTCGTTGCCGTCGGTGTCGACGGCGAGCACGCCCATCGGCTCCCGGAGGTCACCGGTGAGCCGGGTGACCGTCACGTCGTCGGGGCTCTCGGCCTCCTGGACGCCGGAGAGCCGGTAGAGCTCGCCGGTCGCGGTCTGGTCGACGGGGTCGCCGGTGCCGCCCCAGGTGAGGACTAGCAGGTCCTCGCCCTCCCAGGCGAGACCGGTCACCTGCGGCTCGAAGCCGGCGGGCCGCAGGTCGGTGAGGTCGTACGCCGGGTTGACGGCGTCGAGCTGGAGGCCGTCGCCGGGCGAGTCGAGCTCGCCCTCGCACTCCTTGTTGCCGGGCGCGACGACCCGGGTGACGTCGGCCTCGGTCGAGAGCACGCTGGTGGGGACCAGGCTGAACGCCGCGTCGCCCGGCTTCCTCCACTGCAGCGTGAGCTGCTGGCCGCCGCCCGCCTCGAAGTGCTCGACGAACAGCTCGTGGACGCCGGCGGTGAGGTCGACCGTGCCGTCCTTGGGGTCGGCGCCGTGCAGGCCGTCGTGGTCGATGACGACCTCGCCGTCGATCGAGAGCCGGGAGCCGTCGTCGCTGATCAGGCGGAACTCGTAGGTGCCGCCCTGCTCGATGCTGAGGTTGGCCAGCGCCTGGCTGATGAACTTGTCCTCGAAGCCGCCGAAGTCCGCCGCCGTGCTCCAGTCGATCGTCGGCTTCAGCACGTCGACGTTGGGCGTCTGACCGGCCTTGAGGACGCACAGCGCCTCGAGGTCGTAGGGCACCTGGAAGACGCGCTGGGTGACGCCCGGCTCGTCGCCCGGCGGCACCGCCGCCGTGGCCGGTGCCGCGCCGACCATCGCCAGGGCGGTGCCTCCCAGGGCGGCGGCGAGAACACCGACCATGCCGATCTTGTGGCGGGAACGACCTCGGGACATCGGGACTCCTTCCGACGGGTGACGCGTGTCACACCGGAGGCGATTGTGTCGCCAAGTCGCCGACTTTTGTCGAGTCCTCGTCAAAAGTGTTCACATGCTGGACTCGGTTCGTGCACCTGGACAACCGGGTCAGTGCATCTCGCCGAGGTCCTCGTGGGCCAGGTGGCTCTCCGGCTCGACCTGGAAGGTGGTGTGCCGGACGTCGAAGTGCGTGGCCACGCAGTCGCCGAGCGCGTCGAGGACGGCGCCGACCCCGCGCTCGGCGAGCACCGCGTCCTCGACGGTCACGTGCGCGGAGAGGCTGGTCAGGCCGCTGGTGATCGTCCACGCGTGCAGGTCGTGCACGCCCACGACGCCCGGGGCGTGCGAGAGGTGGTGGCGCACGTCGTCGAGGTCGAGCTCGGCGGGCGCGTGCTCGAGCAGCACCCGGCCGGCGTCGCGCACGAGCAGCAGCGCGCGGGGCACCACCATGGCGGCGATCACCAGCGAGGCGACCGCGTCCGCCCGCTCCCAGCCCCACACCCAGATCACCGCGCCCGCGGCCACGGCGAGCACCGACCCGAGCAGGTCGGCGAACACCTCGTTGAGCGCGCCGCGCAGGTTGAGCGAGGAGGTGTCGCCCCCGCGAGAGCAGCACGAGCGACACGGCGTTGGCCAGCAAGCCGACGACGGCGAACCCGACCATCGCGCGCCCGTCGACCGTCCCCGGCTCGGCGAGCCGGCGGACCCCGGCGACCGCGAGGTAGCCGCACACGCCGAGCAGCACGACCCCGTTCGCGAGCGCGGCGACGACCTCGACGCGGTGGTTGCCGAACGTCGACCGGGCGCCGCCCGGCCGGGACGCGACGTACGACGCGCTCAGCGCGAGCACCACCGCGCCCGCGTCGGTCGCCATGTGGCCGGCGTCGGCGAGCAGCGCGAGCGAGCCGGTCACCCACCACCCGACGACCTCGACGACCAGCACGGTGCCGGTGACGACCAGCACCCAGCGCAGCCGGCGCCGGTCGGCCGAGCGGGCCGCCCCGTGCCCGTGCCCGTGGCCGGCACCCACGCCGCTACCCCCGGCCGTGCGGCTCGTCCCAGGCGGCCGGGTCCGGGCCCTTCGGGACGATCCGGGTCGGGTTGATGTCGGCGTGCACGACGTAGTAGTGCGCCTTGATCTGGTCGAAGTCGATCGTCTCTCCGAACCCGGGCGTCTGGTAGAGGTCGCGGGCGTAGGCCCACAGGTTCGGCAGCTCGGTGAGCTTCTGCCGGTTGCACTTGAAGTGGCCGTGGTAGACGGCGTCGAAGCGGGCCAGCGTCGTGAACAGCCGGACGTCGGCCTCGGTGAGCCGGTCACCCATCAGGTAGCGCCGGTCGGCGAGCCGCTCCTCGAGCCAGTCCAGCGCCGCGAACAGCCGGTCGTAGGACCGGTCGTAGGCGCGCTGCGAGCCGGCGAACCCGCACCGGTAGACGCCGTTGTTGACCTCGGTGAAGACCCGCTCCATCACCTCCTCCATCTCCTCGCGGAGGTCGGCCGGCCACAGGTCGGGGGCGTCGGGGCGGTGGAACTCGCGCCACTCGTGGAAGAAGTCGTGGGTGATCCACGGGAAGTCATTGGTCACCAGCTTGCCGGTGGCGACCTCGACGACGGCGGGGACGGTGATCCCCCGCGGGTAGCCGGGGAACCGCCGGAAGTAGGCCTCCTGCAGCCGCTCCATCCCGAGCACGGGGTCCTTGCCGCCGGGATCGAGGTCGAACGTCCAGCTGCGCTCGTCGTGCGTGGGCCCGCACAGGCCGAGGGAGATGACGTCCTCGAGCCCGAGCAGGCCGCGCACGATGATCGCGCGGTTGGCCCAGGGGGCAGGCCTTGGCCGCGACCAGCCGGTAGCGGCCGGGCTCGACCGGCCACAGCTCGCCCGCGACCGGGCCGTGCTCGGGTCGGCGACCGTCCTTGGTGATCCGGTCGGGGACGTAGTTCATGTCCCGCTCGAAGGACTTGCCCTCGGTGACGTAGGTCCCCTGCTTGCCGCCCGTCTCGCCCATGGGCCCAGCCTACGGTCGGCCGGGACGGCCTAGCTCTCGAGGAAGGTGAACCCGTCGACCAGCCAGGTGTCGCCGGAGGCGACCAGCTCCCAGGTGGCGGTGCCACCCGCACCGGTCTCGGTGTTGGTGACGACGGCCGCCACGTCGGCGCGGCCCTCGCCGACGATCGGCTCCTCGAAGTCGTAGGTGACCTCGGTCATCGAGGGCAGGCCCGCCGCCTCCTCGCAGCCGGCCTGGTCGCCGAACTCGCGCGCGAAGAACTCGGGGGTCGACAGGCCCTCGAGGGCCAGGCAGTCGCTGGAGATGATCGAGCTGAAGAACGCCTGCGCGGTGATCGTCGGGTCCTCCGTCGGCGCGTCCACGTCGGGGGTGTCGTCCGGGGTGTCCTCCGGCGGGTCCTCGGGCGCGTCGGGCTCCGTCGGCGACGCGGTGACCGTCGCGGTCACGGTCCGCTTGGTCTTCGGGTCCTCGTCGGCCAGCCCGAACCAGTCGGTCACCAGGCCGGTGACCACCACCGCGCCCACGACGATCGCGAGCACGGCGAGCAGCACGCCGACGACCACCCCGGTGCGCTTCCCGCCACCACCGGTCGGCGGGGCGGGGAACCCGGGACCACCCGGACCACCCGCACCAGGCGGCGGGAAGCCGCCGCCCGAGCCCCCGCCGTACGGCGCGCCGCCCTGCTGCGGGTAGCCACCCTGCTGGGGGTAGCCGCCCTGCTGCGGGTAGCCCGGCTGCTGCGGATAGCCACCCTGCTGGGGGTAGCCCGGCTGCTGCGGGGGCTGCCCCGGCTGGGGCGGCACGCCGCCACCGGCGATCTGGGTCGGGGGCTGCTCCCCGGGCTGGCCGGGACGGGGGTACTGGTCGCTCACGGAGGTGAGCGTAGGTCCGGGCGGCCCGTCGCAAACCGGGATTGCGCGGAAACCCGCCCTAGGGATGAAAGTTCTCAGCCGGCCGGCTGCGCCGGCCGCCACGGGCGGGGACGACCAGCGAGACGACCAGGAGGACGGCGGCCGTCACCCCGCCTCCGACCGCGACCCAGCGCGCGGTGTCGTCGAGCGTGCCCGCCACGACCTCCACGACGAGCCGCACCAGGTCGCGCTGGTCGGCGCCCGCCCGGTCGACGACCAGGTCGGCGCCGACGTCGGTGAGCGGCAGCAGCAGCGCGGCGCCCAGCGCCGCGCCGGCCGCCGCGGCCGCTGCCGTGCGGAGCCGACCGCGCATCCCACGGGCGACGACCACGGCGAGGGCGACCAGGGCGGCCCAGCCGAGCGGCAGCCAGAACGCCAGGCCCTCCAGCGCCCGGTAGCCGCCCCGCGCCTCGACCAGCCTCGACTCCGGCAGCACGGGCACCCGCAGCTCCGGAGCACGCACCAGGCCCTCGGGAAGGCCGTTGTCGGCGGCATAGGTGCGGAGCACCTGCTCGACCAGCGGGCGCAGGTCCACGGTCACCCAGCCGCCGGTGTCGGCGGTGTCGGTGTCGGTGTCGATGTCCGTGTCGGTGTCAGGGCGCTCGTGCACGACGGCGAGGAACTGCTCGTGCACGTCGGCGTTCGCCTGCCGCCAGAACTCCGGGAAGGCGGGGCTCTCGACCACCGACGCGGTGGTCGAACGGACCATCGCCTCCAGGGAGCCGGCGAGCCCGGGCGGGACCGCCGACCGCAGCCGGCCGACCGCCGCCTCGGTGACCCGGTCGCCGAGCTCGCGGCGCAGCACCGGGTCGTCGGCCAGTGGCGCGACGGTGTCGACGTAGGCGTCGGTGTCCTCGACCCGCAGCGACAGCCAGGACGCCGTGACCGCCGCCGGCACCAGCAGCGTCGCCAGCACGACCGCCAACGCCGCCAGCGCCGAGCGGGTCACCGGGCGTCGTCCGGAGTCGACGTGGCGTGCCGGCCGGTCCGGGCCGTCAGAAGGCGTCCGTCGTCTTGTCGAGGTCGACCTTCCAGTCGCCGTCCTCCTTGACGAGGTGGACCTCGCCCTCGCTCTCCTCGGAGTCGCCGAAGGCCTCGGCGATCGACTCGTCGTCACCGGTGTACTCGACGGTCTGGGTGAACGACACGACCGCGGTCTCCTCCTTCTCGTCGACGTCGCCGAGCTCGTGGCTGACGTCGAAGTCCTCCTGCAGTTGCTCGAGCTCGTCACGGTCGAAGCCGGAGTCGGAGTCCTCCTCGAGCGCGTCGAAGTAGTCGCCGCAGTTGTCGACGTCGTACTCCTCGAAGTCCTCCTCCAGGCTCTTCTCCGAGGCGAGGTCGCACACCTCCTCGTAGTCGCCGTCGGCCGACGCGTCGAGGTAGTCCTGCGCGACGTCCTCCGGGCTGCCGCCTCCGAGGAACCCCGGCCACACGAACGCACCGATGAGGAGCAGCACGACCAGCAGCACCGCGGCGCCGCCGCCGAGGAGGGCGATCAGCTTCCCTTGCCGCCGCTGCCGCCGCTACCGCCGGGCTGGCCGGGGTGACCGGGATATCCGCCGCCGCCGAACGGCGGCTGACCAGGCTGACCGGGCTGACCGGGCTGGCCGTAGGGCGACTGGCCCTGCTGCCCGAACGGCGGCTGGCCGGGCTGGCCGGGCTGATGGGGCTGGCCCGGCTGGCCGGCGCCCGGGGCGCCGTACGGCGACTGCTGGGGCTGGGCGGGGTAGTCCGCCGCGCGGTTGGGGGCGACCTGCGTCGGCAGGTCGGCACCCGGGACACCCGGGGCGGAGGGCCCGGACGGCGCCGCGGGCGAGCCGCCCGGCGCCGGCTGGGTGTGCTCGGTCCACTGGTTGCCGTCCCACCAGCGCTGGCCGCCCTGGCCGTCGGGGTACCAGCCGGGAGGGGTCGTGGACATGGGCGCTCCGTTCCTCGGGGTTCTCGGGCCGCCGGGTCAGGCGGCAAGCGCCGGAATCATCGCACGCGACGGCGCCCGGCAAACACCGATCCGGGAGCGGGTCGTCAGGGACTGGGGCTCAGCAGGCTGCTGACGTAGTCGGAGGCCCAGCTCTCCCAGTCCTCGGGATCGGTGGGGAAGTCGGTCGGGAACGACGGCAGGTCGGTGAGGTCGGTCGGGAAGTCGGTGGGGAAGTCCGTCGGGATGTCGGTCGGGAGGTCGGTGGGAGGCACCACGCTCGTGGGGTCGAGCGGCGAGGACTCCGCGCTCGGCTGGGCGCCGTCGTCCTCGTCCGCGACGTCGTCGATCTTCCACCGGTCGTCCTCGACGACCATCTGCAGGACGACGGTGGACGTCGTGCCGACGACGCTGACGTCGACCGGCACCCGCGCCGTCTCCTCGTCCTCGTCGATCTCGGCCTCCTGGACCTCGTAGTCGAGGTCCGGCGGCATCTCCTCACCGAAGTCGCAGTCGCCCTCCTCCTCGAGCACCCGGTCGGTCACCAGCTCGAGAGCGGCGTCGCAGTCCTGCGCGTTGGTGGCCTCGAAGAACTGCTCGGCGACCTCCTCGGGCGTCTCGTCCGGCAGCGAGCTGTCGCTCCCGCTGCCGCCACCGCCGTCGTCACCGTCGTCGCGCGTGAGGGCCCAGGCGCCGACCGCGACCAGCGCGATGAGCACCACGGCACCAACGACGGCCAGGACGACGAGCAGCCCCTTGCGGTTGCCGCCGCCCGCCGGCGGCTGCCACGGCTGACCCGGCTGACCCGGCTGGCCGGGCTGCCACGGCGGCGGACCGCCGGGGGTGCCCGGCGCGCCGGCGCCCGGCCCACCGGGGGCGCCCGGTGCGCCGGGGTAGGGCGGCGGGGGCGGCACCGCGCCGTACGGCTGCTGCTGCCCGCCGCCGTACTGCCCCGGCCCCTGCTGGGCGAGCGGCGCGGTCGGGGGCCCGGGGTCGGCACCCGGCGCCCGGGTCGGCTCCTCGGGCGACCCGGCTCCCGTCTGCACGTGGTCGGTCCAGGACGAGCCGTCGAACCACCGGACGACGCCGTTCTGGTCGGGGTACCAGCCGGGCTGGTGGGGCGTGGTGCCGGACAACTTCATCCTCGGCGGGGCGGGCTTAGGGACACAAGGTAGTGGCTCAGAGGTCTCGGAGCAGCGCGACCAGCCGGTCGTTGGCCTCCGGCTCGCCGATGGTGACCCGCACGCCCTCGCCCGCGAACGGCCGCACGGTCAGGCCGGCCTCCTCGGCGGCGGCGACGAACGCCGGCGTCCGCTCGCCGGTGGCGAACCAGACGAAGTTGCCCTGCGGCTCCGGCACGCTCCAGCCCGCGTCGGCGATGCCGGCGACCACCCGGTCACGCTCGGCGACCAGCGCCTCGACGCGCTTCATCAGCTCGTCCTCCGCCGCCAGCGACGCCACGGCCGCGGCCTGCGCCACGGCGGACACGCCGAACGGCAACGAGACGGCGCGCAGGGCACCGGCGACCTCCGGCGCGGCGACGGCGTACCCGACCCGCAGCCCGGCGAGGCCGTACGCCTTCGACAACGTGCGGAACAGCACCACGTTGGGGTGCCGCCGCAGCAGGGCCGGCGCGTCGAGGGCGTCGTCCATCCGCACGAACTCGTGGTAGGCCTCGTCGAGGACCACCAGCACGTGCTCGGGCACCGAGGCGACGAGCTCCGCGACCTCGCTGTGCCGCAGCGCCGGCCCGGTCGGGTTGTTGGGGGTGCACAGCATCAGCACCCGCGTCCGCTCGGTGATCGCCGCCCGCATCGCGGGCAGGTCGTGCCGACCGTCCTCGGTCACCGGCACCGTCACCCCGGTGGCGCCGGCAGCGGTGACCGCGATCGGGTACGCCTCGAACGACCGCCAGGCGTGGACCACCTCGTCGCCGGGCCCGCAGTAGGCCGTCAGCAGGTGGTAGATCAGCGCCACCGACCCCGTCGCCGCCGCGATCTGCTCGACCGGGAACCCGAGCCGCTCGGCCAGCGCGTCGTAGAGGTCGGCACAGCCCATGTCGGGGTAGCGGTTCATCTGCGCCACCGCCCGCTCCGCCGCCTCGACCACCCCGGGCAACGGCGGGTACGGGTTCTCGTTCGACGACAGCTTGAAGACCGTCACACCCGGCCGCGGCGCCGGCGGCTTCCCCGGGACGTACGGCGGGATCTCACGCACATGGGGAAGCGGCTCGACCATGGGCTGCAGCCTAGGGGGTGGGGTCGCGGGGGGTGCGGGGGCTGCGGTTTGGGACCAAACCTCACGTTTCCGGGTCGGCGGCTTGCGGTTTGGGACCAAACCTCACGTTTCCGGGTCGGCGACCTGCGGTTTGGGACCAAACCTCACCCATCCGGGCCGCCCACCTGCGGTTTGGGACCAAACCTCACCCTCCCGAGCCGCCGACCTGCGGTTTGGGACCAAACCTCACCCTCCCGAGCCGCCGACCTGCGGTTTGGGACCAAACCTCACCCTCCCGCTCAGCCAACCCCCCACCGGCGGCAGCACCACCCGACCGCCGGTCACCGGTTCGAGGTCGCGGCCGAGCGTGATGTCGAGGGGATTGGTCAGGCACCGCACCGAGCCGCCGCCGAGGTGGAACTCCGCGACGTCGACCACGACGACCTCGAAGCCCCACCGCTCCAGCTGGGTCCGCACGTGCGACGGGCAACCGGGCATGACGACCGTGCGGCCGACGACGACGGAGTTGGCGCACAGGGTCGTGACCGCCTCGTCCTCGGTCACGACCAGCGGCTCGGGGACCAGGTCGAGCAGCGTCTGCGCCGACTCGGCGTCGAACGCGCCCGGGCAGACGATCGCCCGCCGCTCGTCGAGCGGGCAGAAGGCCAGGTCGAGGTGGTACATCCCGGGGTGGGTGATCCGCAGGCCCCCGCACCTGCGCGCCGAGGTCGGCTGCCAGGTGCTTGAGCGCGAGCTCCTCCGTGCGCGGCCCGTAGCCCACCACCAGCTCGCCCGCCCACGGGAAGGCGTCGCCGGCCTCGAAGTGGGCGCCGACGCCGTCACGGCCGACGTACGTCGCCGCGAACCCGTGCGTCTCGAACCACCGCCGGGCCCCCTGGGTCTCCGCCCGGCGCTCGGCGTACCGCATGTGCGACAGGACGACGGAGCGCCGGCCCGGGCCCTGCCACCCGGGCCGGCGCACCGCCAGTCCGAGGTTCATCGCGTAGACCATGTCGGGGCTGTCGGCGCGCGCCGGGATCACGTCGACCGCCGCCCCGGCGGCGCGGAGCGCATCGACCATCGCCCGCCACTGCGCGGTCGCGCGGCCGCGATCGGGCTGGACCGCCGGGTCCATGTAGGGGTTGATCGCGTACGCGATCCGGAACTGCGACGGCTCGACCACCGCGTAGTGACGTCCCCAGCTCAGCACGGACCCTCCCCTTCGACGTCCCGAGATTGTCTGACACTCTGACAATGCCGCACCCTAGCGTGGTCGAGCGGAGAGTGCGAGACAATGGCTGACATGACGTCTCGGCGACCGTTCGCGTCCCTGAGCGTGGAGCAGGCCTCCACCGTCGAGCGGGTGACCGCCGAACTGCGGCGCGCGGTGTTCGAGGGCGAGGTGGAGAGCGGTACGCCGCTGCGCGAGGTCGCGCTCGCCGAGTCGCTCGGGGTCTCACGGCCGACCGTCCGCGAGGCGTTGATGGCGCTGGTCGCGGAGGGCCTCGCGGTCCGCGAGCCCTACCGCGGGGTGAGTGTGGTGACGCCCCGGGCGGAGTCGGTGCGCGACGTCTGCGTCGCGCGATGGGTCCTCGAGGGGGCGGGCGTGCAGGCGTGGCGGACCGCGACCGACGACCGGCGCAAGCGGGTGCGCACCACTCTCGAGGCCTACACCGCAGCGGTGCGGTCCGGCCGCGCGTCGTACGAGGAGCTCAACGAGCGCCACCTCGCGTTCCACGTGTCCCTCGTGGAGCTCACCGGCAGCCCGCGGCTGGTGCACATGGCGGAGAGCCTCATGGACGAGCTCAAGCTGGCGCTCGCGCAGGTCGACCGGGTACGCCGCAACGCGCACGACCAGGCCGAGTCGCACGAGCGCCTCGTCCAGCTGCTCGAGGGTGACGACCTCGAGCCGGCGTACGAGTTCCTCCCGCCGCCACATCGACGACGCCGCCGACGAGATCGTCGAGGCGCTCGCGCTCACCTGACCTCGCCCGATCCTGGAAGACTGTCGCCATGGTCGCGTTCCTCGCCCGCTGGACGGTCACCAGCATCGCGCTCGCCGTCGCCGCCCAGCTGCTCGACGGCATCGGCTTCGACGGGCCGTCGTCGGGTCAGGCCGAGCTGGAGGAGAAGCTGCTGCCGCTCCTCGGCGTGGCGCTGATCTCGACGCTGGTCACGATGTTCGCCAAGCCGGTGCTGACCGTGCTGTCGATCCCGTTCATCCTCATCACGCTGGGCCTGTTCCTGCTGGTGCTCAACGCGCTGCTGCTGCTCTTCACCGAGTGGCTGGCCGACCTGTTCGACGTCGGCTTCCACGTCGACGGCTTCTGGGCGGCGTTCTGGGGCTCGATCATCATCAGCATCACGACCTGGGTGCTCGACGCCCTCCTGGGAGTCGATGACTGAATGACGCCCGACCTGCCCGCCCCGCGCACCGCCGGGCGCTACCGCATCGCGGTCGTCTGCCTCGGCAACATCTGCCGCTCGCCGATGGCCGACGTCGTGCTCCGCGACCGGATCGCCGCGGCTGGCCTCGCCGACGCCGTCGAGGTGGTGAGCGCCGGCACCGGCGACTGGCACGTCGGCCGGCCGATGGACCAGCGCGCGGCGGCGGTGCTCACCGAGGTGGGGGTACGACGCGTCGGCCCACCGGGCGCAGCAGATCCCCGCCTCCTGGCTGGACGACTGCGACGTCGTGCTCGCCATGGACGGCCAGAACCTCCGCGACATCGCCGAGCTCGGACCCGCCGAGACCGGCCGGCTGCTGATGTTCCGCGCATTCGACCCCGAGGAGCCGGACGCCGACGTGCCCGACCCCTACTACGGCGGCGACGAAGGCTTCCACGAGGTGCTCGCCATGGTCGAGCGCACCTGCGACGGCATCGTCGACGCGCTGCGGCGGCTGCGGCTCGGGTGAGAGGTGCCGCTGGCGACGGCGGTGCGGTTTGGTCCCAAACCGCAGATCCGGGGGCCTGAGGGCTGCGGTTTGGTCCCAAACCGCAAGTCGCGGTGACTCAGCGCTGCGGATTGGTCCCAAACCGCAAGTCGCGGCGGCTCAGCGCTGCGGTTTGGGACCAAACCGCACCACCACCGAGCGGCACAACTCGACTTGGACCAGATACTTGGATGTCCTACTATCTTTCCTAGGACGTCCTAGTACCTGCCGAAGGAGCCCGCGTGCCCGACCTCCACACCCCGCAGCACCCGGTCCGCCTGGTCACGGCCTCGAGCCTGTTCGACGGGCACGACGCGGCGATCAACATCATGCGGCGGATCTTCCAGAGCCAGGGCTGCGAGGTCATCCACCTCGGCCACAACCGGTCGGTGGCCGAGGTCGTCGAGGCGGCGCTCGAGGAGGACGTGCAGGGCGTGGCCGTGTCGTCCTACCAGGGCGGGCACGTCGAATTCTTCGAGTACCTCGTCGACCAGCTGCGGGCGCGCGGCGCCGGCCACGTCCGCGTGGTCGGGGGCGGCGGCGGCGTGATCGTCAAGGACGAGATCGACCGGCTCCGCGAGGCGGGGGGTCACGATCTTCTCCCCCGAGGACGGGCAGCGGCTGGGCCTGCCCGGGATGGTCAACACGGTCGTGCGCGACTGCGACGTCGACCTGTGGTCGGTGCGCGGCGTGGGCGCCGACGAGGTGCTCGCGGGCGAGCGGCCGGCGGTGGCACGCGCGATCACCGGCGCCGAGACCGGCCGGCTCGGCGACGACGCGATGACGCGGCTGCGCGAGGCGGCCGCACAGCGCCAGGTGCCGGTGCTCGGCATCACCGGCACGGGCGGGTCCGGCAAGTCCAGCCTGACCGACGAGCTCGTACGACGGCTCCGGATCGACCAGCAGGACAAGCTGCGGGTCGCGGTGCTCGCCGTCGACCCGACCCGCCGCCGCGGCGGGGGCGCGCTCCTCGGCGACCGGATCCGGATGAACAGCCTCGACCTGCACGGGCCGGGCCTCGACCGCGACCGGGTGTTCTTCCGGAGCCTGGCCACCCGCGGCGCCCACGAGCTGCCCGAGCACCTCACCGACGTGATCGACGTCTGCAAGGCGGCCGGGTTCGACCTGGTCGTCGTGGAGACGCCCGGCATCGGCCAGGGCGACGCGGCGGTCGTGCCGTTCGTCGACACCAGCCTCTACGTGATGACGCCCGAGTACGGCGCCGCCTCCCAGCTGGAGAAGATCGACATGCTCGACTTCGCCGACGCGGTGGCGATCAACAAGTTCGAGCGGCGCGGCGCCGAGGACGCGCTGCGCGACGTCGCCCGCCAGCTGGTGCGCAACCGGGAGGCGTTCGGCCAGCAGCCCGACGCCATGCCGGTGTTCGGCACGTCCGCCGCGACCTTCGACGACGACGGCGTCACCGCGCTCTACCAGTTCCTCCGCGGGCTGCTCGTCGACCACGGTCTCCCGGCAGGCAGCGGCACGCTGACCCCGGTGACCGGCAAGCGGTCGACCCGCATCCAGCAGGTCCTGCCGCCCGAGCGGAGCCGCTACCTCTCCGAGATCGCCGCCACCGTCCGCGACTACCACGCCCGCACCGACGAGCTGGTCGAGCAGGCCCGGCGCGCCCAGCGGCTCGCCGAGGTCGCCGACGAGCTGCCGGAGGCGGAGACCCTCGCCGTGGAGGCGCGCGACGCGCTCCCGGCCGACGTACGCGACCAGCTCGAGCGGTGGCCCGCGGTCGTCGAGTCCTACGCCGGCGAGGAGCAGGTCGTGAAGGTCCGCGACCGGGAGATCCGGACCCGGCTCACCAGGGGAGTCGCTCAGCGGCAACCGGATCCCGCGCGTCGCCCTCCCCCGCTACCGCGACCACGGCGAGCTGGTGCGGTTCTGGCGCGAGGAGAACCTGCCCGGCTCCTTCCCGTTCACCGCGGGCGTCTTCCCGTTCAAGCGCGACAACGAGGACCCGGCCCGGATGTTCGCCGGGGGAGGGTGACCCGTTCCGCACCAACCGCAGGTTCAAGCTCCTCTCGGAGGGCCAGCCGGCCACCCGGCTCTCCACGGCGTTCGACTCCGTCACGCTCTACGGCCGCGACCCCGCCGAGCGGCCCGACATCTACGGCAAGGTCGGCACCTCCGGGGTCAGCGTCGCCACTCTCGACGACATGAAGGCGCTCTACGACGGCTTCGACCTGTGCGCCCCGACCACGTCGGTGTCGATGACGATCAACGGCCCGGCGCCCACGGTGCTCGCGTTCTTCCTCAACACCGCGATCGACCAGCAGGTCGACCGGTTCCGCGACCGCGAGGGACGCGAACCGTCGGCCGAGGAGCGCGCCGAGCTCGCGGCGTACGCCGTCTCCACCGTCCGCGGCACCGTGCAGGCCGACATCCTCAAGGAGGACCAGGGGCAGAACACCTGCCTGTTCTCCACCGAGTTCAGCCTGCGCTGCATGGCCGACATCCAGGAGTGGTTCATCGAGCACGGGGTGCGGAACTTCTACTCCGTCTCGATCTCCGGCTACCACATCGCCGAGGCCGGCGCGAACCCGATCAGCCAGCTCGCGTTCACCCTCGCCAACGGGTTCACCTACGTCGAGTCCTACCTCGCCCGCGGGATGAAGATCGACGACTTCGCACCGAACCTGTCGTTCTTCTTCAGCAACGGCATGGACCCCGAGTACACCGTGATCGGCCGCGTCGCCCGCCGGATCTGGGCGGTCGCGATGAAGGAGCGGTACGGCGCCGGCGAGCGGTCGCAGAAGCTGAAGTACCACGTGCAGACATCGGGCCGGTCGCTGCACGCGCAGGAGATGGCGTTCAACGACATCCGCACCACGCTGCAGGCCCTCTGCGCGGTCTACGACAACGCCAACAGCCTCCACACCAACGCCTACGACGAAGCGGTCACCACCCCCACCGACGAGTCGGTGCGGCGGGCGCTGGCGATCCAGATGGTCATCAACCGCGAGTGGGGCCTCGCGATGAACGAGAACCCGCTGCAGGGCTCGTACGTCGTCGACGAGCTCACCGACCTCGTCGAGGAGGCGGTGCTGGCGGAGTTCGACCGGATCAGCGAGCGCGGCGGCGTGCTCGGCGCGATGGAGACCGGCTACCAGCGCGGCCGGATCCAGGACGAGTCGATGCTCTACGAGCACCGCAAGCACGACGGCACGCTGCCGATCGTCGGCGTCAACACCTTCCGCGTCCCCGAGAGCGACGACGCCGACGGCACGCCGCAGCACGTCGAACTCGCCCGCGCCACCGAGGAGGAGAAGCAGTCCCAGCTGCGCCGGGTCGGCGAGTTCCGGGCCGCCCACGCCGAGGAGGCGCAGGTCGCGCTCGCCCGGCTCAAGGAGGCGGCGACCAGCGGCGAGAACGTGTTCGCCGCCCTCATGGACGCCGCCCGCGTCTGCACCCTCGGCCAGGTCACCGAGGCTTTTTCGAGGTGGGCGGTCAGTACCGGCGGAACGTCTGAGGGGCCGGTGGGGTCTGCGGATTGGTCCCAAACCGCAGATCGGGGCCGGTCTTAACCGCGGATTGGTCCCAAACCGCAGACCCGGACCGGTCTTTACCGCGGTTTGGTCCCAAACCGCAGATCCGGACCGGTCTTTACCGCGGTTTGGTCCCAAACCGCAGATCCGGGCCGCTCTTTACCGCGGTTTGGTCCCAAACCGCAGATCCGGGCCGCTCTTCACTGCGGTTTGGTCCCAAACCGCAGACCAGTCCCCCGACCTCACCCAGCGTTCGGGTCCGAACCCCCGCTGACATCCCCCTGCGGGCTGGTGTTGTCGGTGCCGCCGAGGCGGCGGAGGAACTCGTGGCAGCGCTGGGCGCGCTGGGAGTCCTGCTCCATGACCTCCTTGAAGAAGGCGGCGATGTCGTCCTCGCCGGCGTTCTCGGCGTCGCGGACGTACTGGCCGTAGTCGTGGCCGGCCTTGAGGGCGTGGTACTGCACGGAGATCAGGTCGTAGGTGACGTCGTCGAATCCGGTCTCACCGGTGGCCATCGCGGGGCTCCTCTCGTCGAAGGTCGTCGTGGTCGGGAGCGGTACCCGACCGGCCGCGTCTAGACCCCCGACCGGCCCCACCAGTCCCCCGAACCGCATCCGTGGCGCGGCCGCGCCACCTCGGGGACGATGGGCGGCATGCGGGCGGGACGGGTCGGAGTGGTCGGGGCGGGTCTGGCCGGCTTGGCGTGTGCGTGGACGCTGCACTGCCGCGGGTACGAGGTGGTGGTGCTGGAGGCGCGCGAGCGGGTCGGCGGCCGGGCGTGGTCGACCACGCTGGCCAACGGGGCGGTGGTCGAGCGCGGCGGGGAATGGATCGACGCCGACCAGCACGCGATCCGCCGGCTCTGCGCCGAGCTGCGGCTGCCGCTCGCCCCGCACGGCGTGCGCTTCCACCGCCGCCGGGTGCGCGGCGCGGTGCCGACCCTGGCGGCGCTGGAGGAGACGCTGACCCGGGTCGCCGCGGCAGTGCCTCCCGGGGACTGCGGGCTGGCGGCCGCGTTCGAGGCCGCGCTCGGCGCCGACGGGGCGGCCGACCCCACCTACCTGCGGGTCGCGACGTCGACGGCGGGCGACCCGGCGGTGGCGAGCGCCCGGTTCCACGTCGCGCGCGCGGAGTCCGGGCGGGTCGAGGGGGCGGGCCGCGTCGTCGGCGGCAACCAGCGGATCGCCACGGCGCTGGCCGCCGCGCTCGGCGACCGGGTCCGCACCGGTACGCCGGTCGGCGAGGTCGAGGTCACCGCCGACGGCGCGGCGCTGACGACGACGCGGGGCGAGCGGATCCAGGTCGACCGCGCCGTGGTCGCCGTACCGCTCGCTCTCCTCGGCGAGCTGGCCTGGGGAGCCGGCGCTCCCCGCCCCGTGGCGCGCCGCGCTCCCGTCGCTAGCGACCGGCACCGCGGCGAAGCTGTCCGTCCCGACCACGCGTACGGCGGCACCGGACGGCGTGCAGCACCCGACCGCGACCTGGTGGGCGTGGAACTCGCTCGACCCCGCGGGCGACGGCGACAGCGCCGCGGTGTCGTGCTTCGCCGGCGGCCCGGACGCCCGGGCCGCCCTCCGGGTGGGCGACGGTGTCGACGAGTGGCTCCGGGCGCTGGCCGCGCTCCGGCCCGACCTCGACCTGCGGGCGGCGGACGCCGTGCTCACCGACTGGTCCCGCGACCCGTGGACCCGCGGCGGCTACTCCTACGTCGTCGCCGGGACGCCGCCCGAGGCGTGGGCGGCGCTGCAGGAGCCCGTCGGGCCGCTCGTCCTCGCGGGTGAGTACACGGCCGGGCCGGACTCGGGCACCATGGAGGGCGCCGTCATCAGCGGCGTGCGCGCGGCGCGCACCATCTCGGGCTGACCGGCCGAGCCCGAGGAGCCGACATGCGCTACCTGGTGACCCTGGCCCTGCTCGTCGTCGTCGCGCTGATGGCGCTGCCGAGCGCCGCTGCCGTCCTCGACTCCTCCGCGACGACGGAGAACCTGATCCTCCCGGTCTTCGTCGTCGTCACGCTGGTCGCCGGCGCCGGGGCCGGCGCCGTGCTGCTCCCGGGTGGGCGGTCGGTCGCCCGGCGGGTCGCGACGGGCGTGGCCCTCGGCGCGGCTGCCGTCGTGCTCGCGGTCGGCGTCTTCTTCATCCTGATCAGCGGCTTCGAGGGTGCCTGAGGTCCGCCCCGAGCCCGGGTCAGGCGTGGGTGTGCGTCCCCGGACCGGTCAGCCTCGCGCCGGCCGGGTCGTCGAGGCTCCAGCTGAGCTCGAAGGTGCGCTCGTAGCCGGTGTGCGCGATCCGCCACCCGTCGGCGGTGCGCACGTAGCGGTCGGCGTAGATCGCGGCGCCCTCGAGCGCGAACCGGAAGGCGTCGACGAGGACCTTGTCGTGGAGGTACCACCGGCCGGTCGCGGTGTCGCCGTCGACGTCGATCTCCGGGTGGTGGACCGTGTGCATGGTGATGACGCCCTCGCCCACGTTGGCGCGCATGTAATCGACGAGGGCGACCGGGTCGTCGAAGGCGAGCCCGGCGTAGTCGGCGGTCGCCCCCGGCGCGAAGCACCTGCCGAACTCGTCCCACTGCTTGGTGTCGAGGAGCCGCAGGTAGCGGTACTTGAGGCGGCAGATCGCGTCCACGTCGGCGCGGACGACGGGTCGGCGGGGCTCCGGCGGGCAGGGCATGGAGCGAATGTAACCGCAATCACCGGGCCGGACATCGAGGCGTAACCGCTCGTCAACCTCGCCGCGACGTCGACCGGCCACGCTGCTGCCCATGGACATGACGACCTCACCTGAGACCCAGTACGCCGGCCGTCGCACCCGCAACCAGGACGTCGACGAGACCTCGATCGACCGCCGCCTGGAGCGCCGCGTCGCCCTCCGCAGCCGCCACGCCCAAGGCCTCACCCGGCTCATGGAGGAGCGCCGCGACCTCCGCGGCGTGCACGCCCCTCGCCGACTTCGTCGACGACGCCGTGCGCTGGACCGCCTAGATGAGCAAGTCCAAGGGGTCGTGCAGGCGAGCGTCGCGCAGCGTGCGAACCCTTGGACTTTCTCATCTAGGCCGCGAGGGACCGGTCGGGCGCCCCACACGCTGCGGGCGTCCGACCGGCACACCTAGACTCGCGAGTCGTGATCTTCAAGCGCGTCGGCCAGGGGCGGCCCTACCCCGACCACGGCCTCACGGCGAAGCAGTGGGCCGCGGTGCCGCCGCGCCAGGTCCGGCTCGACCAGCTGGTCACGACCAAGGACACCCTCCAGCTCGCCGCCCTGCTCGACGAGGACTCCACCTTCTTCGGCGACCTGTTCGCCCACGTCGTGCTGTGGCGCGGCGACTACTACCTCGAGGACGGGCTGCACCGGGCGCTGCGGGCCGCCCTCCAGCAGCGCAACGTCCTGCACGCGCGCGTCATCCGGATGGAAGACTGACGGCGTGGACATCAAGGCGCACACCCGGTCGGCCGCGACGCTCGGCGTCCTCGCCGTGGTGTTCCTCGCCGGCGTGGCCTGGGCGTGGTCGGCGGTGACCGAGCCGTTCCCGGAGCCCGAGCCGGCGCCGGCGTGCTCCGAGACCGCTGTCGCCGCGGGCGAGCGCGTGCAGCCGGAGGACGTCCTCGTCAACGTCTACAACGCCAGCAGGACGTCCGGCCTCGCCCGGGACACGATGGACGCCCTGATCGGCAAGGGGTTCGGGGAGGGCGTGCGCGGCAACCTGACCGCCGACACCGGACGGGGCGGCGCGGTCGTCTGGACGAGCGACGCCGACGGCCCGGCCGCGGCGCTGGTGCGCTCCTACCTCGGGAAGAACGCCCGGATCGTGGAGCAGACCACGGCCGAGCCGGGCATCACGGTGGTCGTGGGCGACGACTTCCCGGGCGTGACCGACGGCCGCAAGCGGGTCAAGGCGGCCGAGGACACCTACGTGTGCACGCCGCCGGAGCCGGAGCCCTGAGCCAGCACGTCGGAGGCCCTGGTGATCCGCAGCATCATCGCCGCGGAGGGGGGTGACCAGGCCGTTGACGTACGTCGACAGTCGTGACGGCGAGGTGCCGATGTACTGCGCGAACTGCCGCTGGCTGCAGCCGCTGACCGCGACCAGCCGCCGGATCTCCTTCGCGACGTCGAGCCGCTCGGCCTCCTCCGACCGCCGCCGGTAGACCTTCGCGCACCACTCGATCGCCTGGGCCGGCGCCGGCAGGTCCGCTGCCACCGCCAGCGCGTGCAGCTGCGTCGCCGCCGGGCCCCACGGGTTCACGGCGATGTTGGCCAGCAGCCGCCGCCACTCCGGGACACCGTGCTTGTCGATGGCCTGCAGCAGGTCGTCGGGGTGCTGTGGGATCGGCGTCGCGTCGGCGGGATCGATCCCGGCGATCAGCAGCCAGAACGCGGCGTTGTAGCACTTCTCCGCCACGCGGAGCGCCTCTGCCTCCGAGCGACCGGCGCGGCGCAGCGCGTGCTCGATGTGGGAGGAGCGCGCGAGCTCGCGGATGGCGGCGGTGGCGATCGGCAGCTCGGTGCCGGTGTTGAGGAGCTCGTCGAGCCGGGCCTGCAGCCGGGCGACCCGTTGGCTGCCCTCACGGCGGACCAGCGCCGCGGTCGCCAGGTGGTCCTCCGGGTCCCCGAGCGCCACGACGCCCACGAGGTTGCTGAAGACGGCGGCCTCCAGGGCCGCCCCCGGGCCTGCGGGGCCGGGTCTGCAGCAGTGCCAGCAGCCGCTGCCACAGCGCGCGGTGGTCGCCGGCGACGAGCCGGTCGACCCGTTCGAAGAGGTCGAGGACGACCGCGTGCAGGGCGACGTGGTCCGGGTCGTCGTCGGCCCGCACCGCCGCGAGGGACGGCCGGAGCGCACTGGGGCCGCCTTCGAGCGCGGCGACGCGCGCGAGCACGGCGGCTCGTGTGGTCGTGTCGATCGGTCCGTTCCCCCCTTCGGCCGCCACGGAGGGTGGACCCCATGACCGCCTCGCAGCTCCCTGCGGCAGGTCGTGCCAGGAGCCGGTCGGAGCCTACTGGCTGGTAGACCGGGCGTCGACCGTCGTACCGGTCACACCGGCGCGTCGTCGCCCGGACCGAGCCACTGCGCGAGCCGCCCCCCGGCGCTGACCTGCCGCAACCGGCCCTCCGTCGCCTCCCGCAGCCGGCGCGGGGTGACCACCACCAGGTCGTCACCGTGCCGGAGCACCGTCCGCCGCTCCGGCACCAGCGCCTGGCCGTCGCGGACCACCATCGACACCGACGCGCCGGGTGGCAGCCGGAGCTCGCCCACCTCCACGCCATGCATCCTGGACCGGGGGCTGATCGTCACCTGGAGCAGGTCGGCGGCGACCCGGTCCAGCGGTGCCGCCTCGACCTCCAGGTCACGAGGCTCCGAACGCCGTGCGACCTGCAGCACCCGGGCCGCGAGCGGCAGCGTCGGGCCGGTCAGCAGCGTGTAGATCACCACCATCACGAAGACGATGTCGAACAGCTGGGTGGCGTCCTCGACGCCCTCGGCGAGCGGGATCGTGGTGAAGACGATCGGCACGGCACCTCGCAGGCCCGCCCAGGAGAGGAACGCCAGCTCGCGCCACGGCATCGGCTGGACCACCGAGCTGATCAGCACCGAGAGGGGGCGGGCGACCAGGGTGAGCACCAGGCCGGCGGCGACCGCGGTGACGAGGGTGCCGACCGAGAGCCGGCCCGGCGACAGCAGCAGCCCGAGCATCACGAACAGGCCGATCTGGGCCAGCCAGGCCAGGCCCTCGGCGAAGGAGCGGCTGGCCGCGCGGTGGGGCAGGTCGGAGTTGCCGAGCACCAGCGCGGCGACGTAGACCGCGGCGAAGCCGCTCGCGTGGACGGCCGGCCCGGCGCCGTACGCCAGCAGCGTCAGGCAGAGCACGGCGATCGGGTAGAGACCGGACGACGGCAGGGCGACGCGGCGCATCACCCAGGCGCCGCCGAAGCCGACGCCGAGGCCGATTGCCACGCCGATGACGAGCTCGTAGGCCACGATGCCGGCGACCACCCAGGACGGGTGCTCGGTGACGGCCCCGCTGGAGATCAGCGTGACCAGGACGACCGTGGGAGCGTCGTTGAGGCCGGACTCCGCCTCGAGGGCGCCGGTCAGCCGCTTGGGCAGCGGCACCACGCGGAGCACCGAGAACACGGCGGCCGCGTCGGTGGCCGACGTGACCGCGCCGAGCAGCACGGAGAGCTGCCACGGCAGGCCGAGCAGGAAGTGGCTCACCACCGCCACCAGCGTGACCGAGACCGCCATGCCGACCGTGGCGAGGGAGAACCCGAGCCGCATCGAGTGCCGCGCCTCGCGCCAGTTGGTCGTCAGGCCGCCCTCGGCGAGGATCACCGCCAGTGCCCCGAAGCCGATCGCGTGCGCCATCTCGGCGTCCTCGAACGGGATGCCGATCACCGACTCCCCGAGGACGACCCCCATCAGCAGGTAGACCAGCAGGCTCGGCAGGCCGGCGCGCGAGGAGATGCGCACCGCGAGCACCGCGAGCAGGGTGACGAGGGAACCCACCAGCAAGAAGTTGTCGAGCTGGTGGACGTCGAACATTTCACCTCGGCGGGGGTCGGGGCGCGGACCCGAAGTCTATCGGTACGACGGGGTGCGACCGCGGTCGCCGGAAACTGAAACGTGTTCTAGATTGGGGCCATGACCGAGCGCTCCGGCCTGGCGGTGCCCGCCACCGTCCCCGCGACCGAGATCCCCGCCGACGCCGAGTCCTTCGACGTGGTCGTCGTCGGGTTCGGCATCGCCGGCGGCTGCGCGGCGCTGGAGGCGGCGCGGTCGGGCGCGCGGGTGCTGCTCCTGGAGCGGGCCGCCGTGCACGGCGGCACGTCGAGCATGTCGGGTGGGCACTTCTACCTCGGCGGCGGCACCGCCGTGCAGCGCGCCACCGGGCACGACGACTCCGTCGACGACATGGTCCGCTACCTGATGGCGAGCACCAAGGAGCCCGACGAGCCGAAGATCCGCGCCTACTGCGAAGGGTCGGTCGAGCACTTCACGTGGCTGGAGGCGCTGGGGTTCGAGTTCGAGCGCTCCTACTACCCCGCCAAGGCCGTCATCCAGCCCGGCACCGAGGGCCTGATGTTCACCGGCAACGAGAAGGTCTGGCCGTTCCGCGAGGCGGTCCGGCCGGCGCCGCGCGGCCACAAGGTGCCGGTGCCGGGCGACACCGAGGGCACCAAGGTCCTGATGGACCTGCTGCGCGACCGGGTCGAGGAGGCCGGCGTCGAGGTGCGCTACGAGACCGGCGCGACCAACCTCGTGGTCACCGCGGCCGGCGCCGTTGCGGGCGTCGCGTGGCGGCGGTACGACGAGACCGGCGCGGTGCGCGCCGCGGCCGTGGTGGTCGCCGCCGGCGGGTTCGTGATGAACCCCGACATGGTGGCCGGGCACACCCCTGCCCTCGGCTCCAAGCTGTTCACCCTCGGCAGCAGCTACGACGACGGGCTCGGCATCCGGCTCGGCCAGTCGGTCGGCGCCGCGCTCGAGCACATGGACGAGCCGTTCATCACCGCGCCGTTCTACCCGCCCTCGTCGCGGTGCAAGGGGATCATCGTCAACAACCGCGGCCACCGCTTCGTCGCCGAGGACAGCTACCACGCGCGGACGTCGTACCACGTCCTCCGGCAACCGGACGCCGTCGCCTACCTGATCGTCGACAGCGAGCACCTCGGCGAGGACCACATGCCGCTGGTGCCGCTCAAGGACGGCTACGAGACCGTCGAGGAGATGGCCGCGGGCGTCGGCGTCCCGCTCGACGCCCTCCGGGCGACCATCGACCGCTACAACCAACACGCCGCCCGCGGCGAGGACCCCGACTTCCACAAGCACCCCGACTGGCTCGCCCCCCAGGTCGCCGCGCCCTGGGCCGTGCTCGACCTGTCCCTCGGGACCGCGCTCTACGCCGGCTTCACGCTCGGCGGGATGGCGACGACCGTCGACGGCGAGGTCCGCCGCGAGGACGGGTCCGTCATCCCCGGCCTCTACGCCGCCGGCGCCTGCGCCTCCAACATCGCCCAGGACGGTGCCGGCTACTGCTCCGGCACCCAGCTCGGCGAAGGCTCGTTCTTCGGACGCCGCGCCGGACGCCACGCCGCCCGGGTTGCTCGGGTTGCTCGGTCGGCCGCGGGGCGGGGGAAGGGGTGGCGGGGTAGGGGTTCGGGGCGGCGGTCGGTGGGTCGCAGGGCCGGAGGGGTGAGGATTGGTCCCAAACCGCAGATCGCGGCATCCATGAGGCGAGGTTTGGTCCCAAACCGCACACACCCAGGCCGATCAGGCGAGGATTGGTCCCAAACCGCAGACCCCGGGGTCGATCAGGCGAGGATTGGTCCCAAACCGCAGACCCCCGCGCCGATCAGACGAGGTTTGGTCCCAAACCGCACACCTCAGCCACACCCCCACCCCCTGTCACAATCGACCCCATGACCCGCCTCGCCGCCGCCCAGCGTGCGAACGTCCCGCCGTTCCACGTGATGGACCTGCTCGCCCTGTCGGCCGAGCGGCAGCGGACGCACGGCGACGTGGTCAACCTGCTGGCGGGGCAGCCGAGCTCGGGCGCGCCGGCGCCGGTCAACGCGGAGGCGGTGCGGCTGCTGGGCTCGGGTGATCCGCTCGGCTACACGCCGGCGACGGGGATCGTGGAGCTGCGGGCGGCGATCGCCGATCACCACCGGCGGCGCTACGGGGTCGACGTGGCCGCCGACGACGTCGTCGTCACGACCGGGTCGAGCGGGGGTTTCCTGCTGGCGTTCCTCGCGGCGTTCGAGGCGGGCGACCGGGTGGCGATCGCGCGGCCGGGCTACCCGTGCTACCGCAACGTGCTCGCCGCCCTGGGTTGCGAGGTCGTCGAGATCCCGACCGGGCCCGAGACGCGGTTCCAGCCGACGGTCGAGCAGCTGGCCGAGCTGCACGCCGCCGGTCCGGTCGCGGGCCTGGTGGTGGCGAGCCCGGCGAACCCGACCGGCACGATGCTGCTGCCCGACGAGCTGGCGGCGATCGCCCGCTGGTGCGAGGAGTCGGGCGTGCAGCTGGTGAGCGACGAGATCTATCACGGCATCGAGTACGCCGGCCTCGGCTCCGCCGCCGACCGGCTGTCGCGCTGCGCCTGGGAGACCAGCCGCGAGGCGGTCGTCTTCGGCTCGTTCTCGAAGTACTTCTCGATGACCGGCTGGCGCCTGGGCTGGATGCTCGCGCCGGCCCGGCTGCTGCGCGCGGTCGACGTGCTGGCGGGCAACTTCAGCATCTGCCCCCCGGTGCTCGCCCAGCGGGCCGCGCTCGCCGCGTTCGACGAGGCGTCGTACGCCGAGCTCGACGGCCACGTGCAGCGCTACGCCCACAACCGCGAGCTGCTGCTGTCCGGGCTGCGCCGGCTGGGCATCGAGCGGCTGGCGCCCGCCGACGGCGCCTTCTACGCCTACGCCGACGTCGGCCACCTCACCGACGACTCGATGGCGTTCGCCCGGGAACTGCTCGCCCGCACGGGGGTGGCGGTGGCGACCGGCATCGACTTCGACACCGCCGACGGCGGACGCTTCCTGCGGTTCAGCTTCGCCGGCGCCGCCGCCGAGATCGAGGAGGCGCTCGACCGGCTGTCCGGTGTCCTATGAGCCGCTGAGGGCGGCGTCGATCGCGTCGAACACCTCGTCGGCGCGGGCGTGGTCGCCGAGTCCGCGGGTGACGTAGCCGGCCGAGTAGCCGTGCTCGGACGACGTCCATCCGACGGCGCCGCCCGCGCCGCCCATGCCGATGCCGTCGCTGTCGAGCTGGAAGCCGAGCGTCCAGGTCACGTCGCGGTCGAGGACGAGGTCGTGCCCGGTGACCGCGGGGCCGACGTAGGCGGCGTGGAGGTCGGGCCCGAGCAGCCGGGCCACCGGCCCGTCGGGTGTCGTCGCGTCGGCCTGGAACCGGGCGATGCCTTCCGCGGTCGCGTGCAGGCTGATCGCCTCGAACGGCGTGCGCCGCCACCGGGCGCTGTTGAGCACCGTCGGGTCGAGCAGGCCGGGCGGGCGGCCGATCGCCGGCCCCCACCGCGGGTCATCGAGGAGGTCGCGCGGCCACACGGCGTCGGCGGCGACGACGTCGGCCACCCGGTGCTGCTGGGCCGGCGCGACGGCGAGGTGCAGGTCCCACCCGAACCGGGCGGCCAGGTCGTCGAACCGCTCCTCCAGCCGCTCCGCGGTCGCCGCCTCGACGACGGCGCCGCAGAGGTGCCCGTAGGTCAGGGCGTGCTCGGCGACGGCGGCACCGGGCGCGAACTCCGGCTCCGCGCCGGCCAGCATCGTCAGCAGCGCCGACCGGTCGTCGTACTCCACCCCCCTCAGCCTCCGGCGGGAAGCTGGGGAGCCCGGCCTGGTGCGCGAGCACCTGCCGCACCGTCGTCGGCTCCTTGCCGCGGCAGCCGTACGCCGGCCACAGGTCGGCGACGCGGTCGTCGAGGCCGAGCCGCCCCTCGGCGACGACCGAGAGCACGGCGAGAGCGGCCATCGGCTTGGCCACCGAGTAGCACAGGACGAGGGTGTCGGTGCGCCACGGGCGCACGCCGTCCACCGTGCCCACCGTCGCGTGCGCGACCACCCGACCGTCGCGGACGACGCACACCGCGCCGCCCGGCTCCCCGCCCGGCGCGCAGCTGGCGGCCGAGCACCTCCTCCAACCGATACTGGAGGTCGTCGTCGGTCATCCCGCCATCCAACCCGATCCGCGGACCGGCGGACAGGCTGGAGGCGGACAGGCCGAAGGCGGACAGGCCGAAGGCGGACAGGCCGTCAGCGGCGCCGGGCGGTGAAGGTCTCCTTCGCGAAGCACCGGTTGGGCCCGGAGTACCAGAACTCCCCCCTTGGTGACGCTGCCGCCGCTGACCCGCATCCGCAGCCCGGCGTCGTAGAGCCGGCCGTCGTCGATCCGGTCGACGATGCCGTTGCGGGGGATCGCGACCGTCGGGAAGTCGTAGTAGCTCCACGAGTACGTCGGCAGGTCGGGGTAGCCGCCGCACCGGGTGTAGAGACGGGCCGAGAACCCGACGACCCTGCCGTTGCGGATCCGGAACCTGATCGAGCCGTCCGTGCTCACGTAGACCCCGGCCCGCGGCCGCGCCGGCGCCGCGGCCGGGCGCACCCGGACGGTCCGCGAGGCCCGGGTGTGCGGCGCCTTCACCGTGAGCCGCACCCGCGCCGCGCGCCGGCCGCGGAGCCGGATGCTGACCCGCTCGGTCGTCGACGACTCGCCCCAGACCTTGCCGACCCGCGTGCGGCGCACCTGGACGCCCTTGCCGGCGCCGGTGACCACCACGCCCGCCGCGTCGGCCCGGCTGGTGTTGCGGACCACGACCTCGACCGTGGTCCACACCCCGGGCACGAGGCGGACCTTCGTCGAGCCGAGCAGCCGCACCGCGCCGAGCCGCAGCGCCGGGCGGAGGGGGACGTCGGTCAGGCGGTCGACGCGGGCGTCGTACTCCGGGGTCTGGCCCGGCCCAGCGACGACGGCGAAGGCGCAGTCCCAGTCCTGCCAGCCGGCGTCCTCCGACGCCTGGTCGAGGGTGATCGTCCGGCCCGCGCGGGCCCACCCGGGCGCCGGGTCGAGGGTCGGCGTGGTGAGCTGCACGTCTCCCTGGCAGGTGGAGCCGTCGGCGTGCCCGAACCCGACGGTGAGGTGGGCCGCGGTCGCCGCCGTCGGCGCCGCCGCGAGGACGAACCGCCCCGACACCCGCTCGGCGAGCAGGTCCTGACGCACCTCGGCGGAGGCGAGGGTGCGCGCCGGCGCGCCCGTCGGGAAGCCGGACGGCCGGTTCCGCAGCCGCCCCACCCGGGCGGCGACGATGTCGGAGGCGCCGGCCCGGTCCGCGGCCGGGGCGTGCGGCAGGCCTCCGACCGAGAGCGGGCGCGGATCGTCGGCGGCTGCCGGTGTCACCGCAGCGAGCGTGCCGACCAGGACGATGACCAGCGCCGCCGCACACCGACGTGCCTGCAAGGTGCCTCCTCGGGGTCGTGGGCGGCGTCCGCCGTCCCGCGCCGGGACGCTTCCCCGCCCGCGCCCGGATCATGCCAGCGGCGCGGTGTCACCGTGCGAGGTCGTGCACGAACTCGCCGAGCTGGGTGAGGTTGCGGCACTCCACCATCGGCACGATCGCCGAGTACGCCGGCGCCGCGGAGTCCCCCGGTCCCCCACTGGCGCTGGTGCTCGGGGTTGAGCCAGTGCGCGCGCCGCACCGAGCCGACCAGCCGTCGGAGCGCGTCCTCGTGCAGGTCGCTGTAGTTGCTGCGGGCGTCGCCGAGGACCAGCAGGGTGGTGCGGGGGCCGAGGGCGTCGGCGTGGAGCTCCTCGAACTTCTGGAACGCGCGGCCGTAGTTCGTGCGTCCCCACAGCGCGGCCTGGCTGGTGGCGGCGGCCAGGTCGGCGAGCACGTCGACCGGGTCGGCGCCGGGCCGGAAGTGGCCGGTCACCTCGTGGACGTGGTCGACGAACGTGAACGCCCGCATGCTCTGGAAGACCTCGCGCAGCGCGAAGACGAAGAGCAGGGTGAACTGGGCGAAGCTCGCGACCGACCCGCTCACGTCGCAGAGCACCACCAGGTCGGTGCGGTGCGGGCGCTTGGGGCGGTGGTGCGTGGTCAGCGGGACGCCGCCGGTCGCGACGGAGGCCCGGACCGTGCGGCGGAAGTCCAGCGGCCCGCGCCGACGCGCGTGGTGCTCCTTGGTGAGCCGGGTCGCCAGACGCCGCGCGAGCGGGTAGATCTCGCGGCGCATCTCCTCCAGGTCGCTGCGCCGGGCCGCGGTGAAGGCGAGCTTGTCGATGCTCGGCCGCACGGTGACGTCGGCGATGTGGTCCGGGCCCTTCTCCTCCGCGACCCGGCGCCGCGCGTCGCCCTGCACCTCGGCGGTGAAGGCGCCGACGCGGCGCGCGACCGCGCGGCGTACGTCGTCCTCGCGGGCCGCGTCGTCGGCCTCCGCGAGCAGCCCGCGCACGACCTGGTCGACCAGCTCCTCCGGCGCCACCCGCCGCAGCGCGGTGTAGGCCGACCACGACGACATCCCCGGGCCGCGGCCGGGCAGCGCGCCGAACCGGCCGACCGCCTCGACCGCCATCCGTCGCAGCCGCTGCTCGTCACCGTCGGCGAGGGTCTCCGCGAGCTGGTCGCGGAACCCGCGGAGCGCGCGGGCCTCCGGGGTGGAGCCGGTCGCGGCGTCCTCGCCGCCGGTCTCCTCCCGGTCGCGGCCCGCCACGCCGTCGCCGACGAGCGCGGGGGAAGTAGACGTCGAAGAGGGCGTCGAAGGTGGTGCGCTGGGCCTGCTTCTTCACCAGGGTGGCGGCCAGCACGTCGCGGACCTGCGCCCGGTCGCCCCAGCCGACGGCGCCGAGCGCGGCGACGGAGTCGAGGTCCTCGGCCAGCGACACCGACAGCCCCGCCCCCCGGAGCGCCTCGATGAAGGCGAGGTGCCGGTCGAGCAGGCCGGAGGCGTCGCGGGTCACGGCCGACCCAGCCGCAGCTCCCGGACGGCGCGCTGGTGGTCGGAGGCGTGCTTGAGGACGACGCCGAGGGTGTCGGCGATCGCCTTCTCGTCGAGGTCGCGGATCTCGAGCGCGATCAGGGTGCGCGCCCAGTCGACGGACTCGGCGATCGACGGCGCCTTCTTCAGCTCCAGGTCGCGCAACCGGCCGACGGCGGCGACGACCTGGCCGGCGATCCGGTCGTCGAGGTCGGGGACGTTGGCGTGCAGGATCTCCCGCTCCCGCTCGGCGTCGGGGTAGTCGAGGTGGAGGTAGAGGCAGCGCCGCTTCACCGCCTCCGAGAGCTCTCGGCTGGCGTTGGACGTCAGCACCACGAACGGCCGGCGGCTGGCCGCGACCGTCCCGAGCTCGGGGATCGTGACCTGGAAGTCCGACAGCACCTCGAGCAGCAGCCCCTCGACCTCGACGTCGGTCTTGTCGACCTCGTCGACCAGGAGCACGGTCGGCTCGGTGCGCCGGATCGCCGTCAGCAGCGGCCGGGTGAGGAGGAACTCCTCGGTGAACACGTCGTCGTGGGTGCGGCTCCAGTCGAGCTCGTCGGCGGTGGTGGCCTGGATGCGGAGCAGCTGCTTCTTGTAGTTCCACTCGTAGAGGGCGCGCGCCTCGTCGAGACCCTCGTAGCACTGGAGCCGCACCAGCTCGGCACCCGTCGCCCGCGACACCGCCTTCGCGAGCTCGGTCTTGCCCACGCCGGCCGGTCCCTCGAGCAGCAGCGGCTTCTCCAGGGCACCCGCGAGGAAGGCGGTGGTGGCGGTGGCGGCGTCGGCCAGGTAGCCCGCGGCGGCCAGCCGGTCGGCGGCCTGCGCGGGGGACTCGAACCAGGTCATGCGTCCCATCCTGCCGCCCCGCCCGGCGGTGCGTCTGCAGCGGACTGCGGCGGTCTGCGTCGTGACCCGCTGGCCTGCGGCTCGTTGGAGAGGCATCGAACGGTCGGAGCCGGCGCCGTGGGGAGCGCGGGGCGGACGACCCGGTTCGCACGGGGTTTCGCACGCGGTTCGCATGGGGTCTTGGAGGACGACGTGGTTGGTGGCGACGGCTGGCTCCGCCATGCCGCGACGTCGGTCCGTACGGCGCTCACGTCGGCGGCGCTGACGCTGCTGCTCGGCCTGGGCGCGATGAGCGTCCTGTCGTCCCCGCAGCCGCCCGCCGACCACCTCGGCCTCTCGGGCGACGAGCGCGCGCTCAGCCGGATGCTCGAGCGCCACCGCTGCTCGACGACCGGGTTCGGGGCGGACGTGATCCCGGAGAGCGCCCTGGTCCGCGACGAGCGGGGCCACACCCGGCTGGTGTCCTTCGACGATGGCTGGGCGGTCTTCCAGCGCGAGCAACCGGGCGTCCTGGTGGCGGTCTGCCTGGGCAGGCTGCAGCCGAGCAAGGGCGTCGGGCGCCGCTGACGGCCCCTGCTGACCGGTCGGTCAGCGCGTCTTGCGGCCCCGCGACCTCACCTTCTCGACCGCGGACCGGATCCGCGCCTGGTTCTCGGGCTTGCGGGCCTCGCCGTACACCTTCTTCGCGACCCCTGCGACGGCCGCTGCCTTCATCAGCTTCATGGGGCGAAGGTACCCAGGGGCGCGGAGGTCGATGCAGGGAGCCGGTCGGAATAGATACCCATGGGGGGTATGTTGGGCTGGCGACCCCGACCAGGAGGAAGAGCGATGGATCACGAGCACCATGCCGGTCACGCCGGTCATGCCGATCATGCCGGTCACACCGGTCACGCGGACGCCCACGGCGGCGCGGTCGGGGCCATGGCCCTGAGCGCGACGCTCCACTGCCTCACCGGGTGCGCCATCGGCGAGATCGCCGGCCTGATGATCGGCACCGCCCTCGGGCTCCCCACCGGGTGGACGATCGTGCTGGCGGTCGGCCTGGCGTTCGTGTTCGGCTACACCCTCTCGACGTTCCCCCTGGTGCGTGCCGGGCTCGGCGTCGGCGCCGCCCTCGGTGTCGTCGTCGCTGCCGACACCCTGTCGATCGCGACGATGGAGGTGGTGGACAACCTCGTCATGGCCCTCATCCCCGGCGCCATGGACGCGGGCCTGGTCAACACGGTCTTCTGGGTCTCGATGACCGTCGCCCTCGCGGCGGCCTTCGCGGCGGCGTACCCCGTCAACCGCTACCTGCTGCGCCGCGGCAAGGGTCACGCGTTGACCCACGAGTACCACGGCGCACCCGCGCCCACCGGGGCCCGGCGGTTCGTCCCCGACCTCGCCACCTCGACCCTCGTGGCCGCCCTCCTCGCCTTCCTGCTCGGCGGCTTCACCGTCTCACTCGCCGACGAGCTCGGCGACGACGACGGCGACCCGCACGCGGCGGTCGTTGCGGGATGACCAGCCGCGGCGGGAACGTGGCGTCCGTCCGATGCAGCGAGATCCCGCCCGGGGACACCTGGACGGGATCTCGCGTCACCCCGACTCGCTCGGGGGCTGATGGCGGTGGCGGAGGGATTTGAACCCTCGGTGGGCTTGCACCCACAAACGCTTTCGAGGCGTTCTCCTTAGGCCGCTCGGACACGCCACCGCCGGAGAGGCTACCGGAGCACCGGGAGTGGCTGGAAATCGGGCTCGGGGTGGGGCGGGGTGATGAGGTTTGGTCCCAAACCGCAGGTCGGGGCGGCTCCTGGACGCGGTTTGGTCCCAAACCGCAGCTCACCGAGCCTCAGCCGGACGGTTTGGTCCCAAACCGCAGCTCCGTGAGCCTCAGGCAGACGGTTTGGTCCCAAACCGCAGCACCGTGAGCCTCAGGCAGACGGTTTGGTCCCAAACCGCACGTCCCAGCCCTCCTCACGACTCCGTGGCGTCCCCGATCCGGTGCAGCCGCAGGAAGTTGGTGGAGCCGGGGATGCCGGGTGGGCTGCCGGCCACGATGACGACCAGGTCGTCCTCCGCGACCCGACCCAGCCGCAGCAGCTCCTCGTCGACCTGGCGCACCATGTCGTCGGTGGTCTGCACCGGGTCGGTGAGGAATGCCTCGACGCCCCAGGTCAGGGAGAGCTGGGCGCGCGCCTTGGGCACCGGCGTGAACGCCAGGACCGGGATGCCGCTGCGGAGCCGCGCGACGCGGCGGGCGGAGTCGCCGGACTGCGTGAACGCGACGACGTACCGCGCCCCCCGCCCGAACGGCGACCTCCTCGGCCGCCTTCGTGATGATCCCGGACCGGGTGTGGGGGTCCCACTCGATGGACCCGAACTGCCGGCCGACCGCGGTCCGCTCCAGCGCGTGCGCCTCGGTGGCGGCCACGATCCGCGCCATCGTCTCGACGGTGTGCACGGGGTGCTCCCCCACGCTGGTCTCGCCGGAGAGCATCACCGCGTCGGCGCCGTCGAGCACGGCGTTGGCCACGTCGCTGGCCTCGGCGCGGGTCGGCGCGGGGTTGGTGACCATCGACTCGAGCATCTGGGTCGCGACGATGACCGGCTTGGCCTGCCTCCGGGCCTTCTCCACGACCTTCTTCTGGAGGAATGGCACCTCCTCGAGCGGGCACTCCACGCCGAGGTCGCCGCGCGCGACCATGAACCCGTCGAACGCGTCGACGATCTCGTCGAGAGCCGCCACCGCCTGGGGCTTCTCGATCTTCGCGATGACGGGAACCCGGATGCCCTCCTCGTCCATGATCCGGCGCACGTCGGCCGCGTCGGCCGCGCTGCGGACGAAGCTCAGCGCGACGAAGTCGACACCCAGCCGCAGCGCGAACCGCAGGTCCTCGGCATCCTTCTCCGACAGCGCCGGCACCGAGACCGCCACCCCCGGCAGGTTGATGCCCTTGTTGTTGCTCACCGGGCCGCCGACGAGCACCTCGGTGGTGACGTCGGTGTCCTCCACACCCACGACGCGGAGCTTGACCTTGCCGTCGTCGATCAGGATCGGGTCACCGGGCGAGACGTCACCGGGAAGCCCCTTGTACGTCGTCCCGCAGACCTTTGCGTCGCCGACGACGTCGCGGGTGGTGATCGTCCACTCCTGCCCCCGCTCGAGCCGCACCGGCCCGCCGGCGAACCGCTCGAGCCGGATCTTCGGCCCCTGCAGGTCCGCGAGGACGGCGACGCCGTGCCCCGTCGCCTCCGACGCCGCACGGACCTGGCGGTAGGCCTCGGCGTGGTCGGTGTGGCTGCCGTGGCTCATGTTGAGCCGCGCGACGTCCATCCCGGCCGCGACCAGGGCCTCGAGCCGGCCGGGCGCGGCGGTCGCCGGCCCGAGGGTGCAGACGATCTTGCTGCGCCGGCCGCGCGGGGAGCGCACAGGTGGGTGCCGCGGGCGAGGTCGCCCCTGCCAGCGCCGTCACCGCGCCGCGCCCCGTCGTACGGCGCTCCGGTGGTGCGGTCCTGACCTCATGCGGTGCCTCTTCCTCTCGTCCGTCGTGCGCTCTCACCTCCTGAGGCTAGTTGGCTCCGGCGCCACGGTCGCGCACGGCGCCCCACCGCGGACGCCGACGAGGGTCAGCGCGCAGCGGAGAACCGCCAGGCGATGCGCGCGCGGTAGGTCTCGCCCGGCCGCAGCACCGCCGACGGCCACTCGGGGTGGTGCGGGGTGTCGGGGGCGAGCTGCGGCTCGAGCGCGATGCCGTCGCCCTGACGGAGCAACCGGCCGTCGCGGGAGACCGCCGTACCGTCCAGGAAGTTGCCCGTGTAGACCTGCAGGCACGGCTGGTCGCTCCACAGCTCCGCACGGGTCGACGTGCGCGGCGACGTCAACGCGGCGACGCGGCGCCAACCGTCGCCGTCGACGACCAGGTTGTGGTCGACGCCCTGCGCGTCGACCAGCTGGGGGTGCGGGGTGCGGACCACGTCACCGACGCGCACCGGCGTGCGGAGGTCGAACGGCGTACCGTCCACCGGCTCGTGCCCACCGAGCGGGATGCCGGTCTCGTCGACGGGGGTGTAGGTCGACGCGGGCACCTGGAGGAGGTGGTCGTCGGCGGTGCCGCCACCGTCGAGGTTGAGGTAGGCGTGGCTGGTCAGGTTGACCACCGTCGGCCGGGTCGTGACCGCGGTGAGCTCGATCTCCACCGCGTCGTCGGTCACCGCGAACGCCGCGTCGGCGGTCACCTCGCCGGGAAACCCCTGGTCGCCGTCCGGACTGACCAGCCGCAGCCGGGCCGAGCGTGCCGACCGGTCGACGACGTCCCACACCCGCCGGTCGAACCCGTCCGGCCCGCCGTGGAGGTGGTTGCCGCGATCGTGCACCCCGACCTCGACCGGCTCCCCGTCGATCTCGAACCGCCCGCCGGCGATCCGGTTCGCGTAGCGCCCGATCGTCCCGCCCAGGTAGGCCGTGGACGCGAGCAGCTCCTCAGGCCCCGGCAGCCCGACGGCCACGTCTCGTCGTACGCCGTCACCGCCGGTCACCACCAGCCGGTGCACGGTGGCCCCGAGGGTCAGCAGGTGCAGCTCGGGCCCGGGAGCGCCGCCCAGGACCAGGGTCTCGACCGGGTTCGACGTCACGCGGAGAACGGTAGCCAGCGGGATGGTGTCGGGGGAGAAGGCGGGGGCGACGTTTGCGGTTTGGGACCAAACCGCACCTGAGGGAGCTGCCGGGCTGCGGTTTGGGACCAAACCGCAGCGCGAGCAGCTCAGCGGCTGAGGTTTGGTCCCAAACCGCATGTCCCAGTGCTCGGTCCTGCGGTTTGGTCCCAAACCGCAGCACCGCTCACCCACCCCGCAGCCGCGCATCCACCGCCGACGGCCGCAGCACCTCGTCGAGCGCGGTGACCGCGCAGCCGACCAGGCCGGCCCGGTCGCCGTAGGTCGCCGGCAGGACCTGCAGCTCCCGGGTCGCGAGGGCGGTGGAGAGGGCGTAGACGCTCTCCCGTACGCCGGCGGCGTACACGTCGAAGGCCGCTGGCATGTCGCCGCCGAGGACGACGGCCTGCGGGTTGAGGAGGTTGATGGCGACGGCCATGACCTCGCCGAGCCGGCGACCGCTCTCACGGAGCAGCTGCTTGGCGCCGGCGTCGCCGTCGACCGCGACCGAGACGAGGTCGCGGATGTGCTCGACCGGTCGGCCCTGGTGCTGCAGCTCGGCGACGAGCGCCCAACCGCCGGCGACGGTCTCGAGGCAGCCGGTGGCGCCGCAGCGGCACGGCCGGTCGGCAGCGGCCGGGACCTTGGTGTGCCCGATGTCGCCCGCCCCGCCGCGTGAGCCCGAGACGATCCGGCCGTCGGCGATGATGCCGAGCCCGAGGCCCGTCGAGGCCTTCACGACCAGCAGGTCCGCGAACCGCAGCGCGTGCCCCTCGCTGCGCTCGGAGCGGGCGAGGGGCGTCGGCGTCGCCGGCGACGAACAACGGGGCGTCGGTGACGTCGGCGAGGTACGGCGCCAGCTCGACGCCGTCCCACCCCGCCATCACCGGCGTGTCGACGCTGACACCCCGCACCGGGTCGACGGTCCCCGGCAGGCTGATCCCGACACCGAGCACCGGCGGCAGCGAGTCGTCGAGCAGCGTGCGGAGCTGCTCGGCCACGCCGGGCATCACAGCGTCCGGCCCGGCGCCGACCTCGTGGTCGACGGCGGAGGAGGCCAGCTCCTCACCACCCAGGTCGAAGACCGCCACTTGGGAGCGGGAGCGACCGATCGCCGCCGCGAGCACCGTGCCGGCGTCGGTGTTGAACACCAGATTGCCCGCCGGTCGGCCCCCGGTCTGCGCCAGCGTCACCCCTGGGACCAGCAGCCCGGCGTCGACGAGGGTCGCGACCCGGCTGGCCACCGCCGTCCGCGAGAGACCGGTGATCCGCCGCAGCTCCGACCTGGTCGCCGCCCGGCCGGCGCGCACCAGCTCCAGCAGCTCGCCTGCGGTCGCACCGCTGCGCAGCGCCGCGGGGGACACCACCTCTGACATGGGGACAACCTAAGCCACGGCCACTTTGTCCTGAAAAAGGCCTAAGTATGGCTTACATCGGACCTCATTCGGCACTACGCTCGCCACTCGTGAGCACCGAACCCGACCTCGTCCTCCCCGCCTGCGACTTCGTGATCTTCGGCGGCACCGGCGACCTCGCCCGGCGCAAGCTGCTCCCCGGCCTCTACCAGCGCGAGCGTGAGGGGCAGCTTCCTGCCACGACGCGGATCATCGGTGCGTCCCGGCAGGGGCTCGACGACGCGGACTACCGGGCGATCGTCGCGGAGGCGGTCGAGCAGCACGTCGCCGCCGACGACCTCGACCCGGCCGTCGTACGCCGCCTCCTCGACCGCGTGCACCACCTCACGCTGGACGCCGACCGTCCCGAGGACTGGCACACGCTGCACGCCCTGCTCAAGGACCGCTCCGACCCGGAGCACGCGATCCGCGTGTACTACCTCGCGGTCGCGCCCCAGCTCTTCGACCCGATCTGCACCCGCCTCGACGAGCTCGGCGTCGTGACCCCCACCTGCCGGCTGGTGATGGAGAAGCCGCTCGGCCACGACCTCGAGTCCTCCCGTCGGATCAACGACGCCGTCGGGCGGGTCTTCGAGGAGCAGCAGATCTACCGGATCGACCACTACCTGGGGAAGGAGAGCGTCCAGAACCTCCTGGTCACCCGGTTCGCCAACACCTTCCTCGAGCCGCTGTGGAACTCCCGCTGGGTCGACCACGTGCAGATCACCGTCTCCGAGACCCTCGGTGTCGCGGACCGGGCCGGCTACTACGACCGCTCCGGCGCCCTCCGCGACATGGTGCAGAACCACCTGCTGCAGCTGCTGTGCCTCGTCGCGATGGAGCCTCCGACGTACGTCGGTCCCGACACGGTGCGCGACGAGAAGCTCAAGGTCCTCCAGGCGCTCAAGCCGATGCAGCGCGAGGACGTCGACCGCGACACGGTCCGCGGACGCTACGGGCGCGGGCACGTCGAGGGCGAGGCGGTGACGTCGTACGCCGACGACCTCGGCCGCGACAGCACCACCGAGACCTTCGTCGCGGTCCGCGCCGAGGTGCAGAACTGGCGCTGGGCCGGCGTGCCGTTCTACCTGCGGACCGGGAAGCGACTGGGTCGCCGCCACTCGACGATCGAGGTGGTCTTCAAGGAGCCGCCGCACGCCATGTTCCCCGGCAGCCAGGGCACTACGGTGCCGAACCGGCTGACGATCTGCCTGCAGCCCGACGAGGGCATGCAGCTGCACCTCACCGCCAAGGTCCCGGGACCGGGCGGGATCCGGCTGCGGCCGGTCTCGCTCGACCTCAGCTATGCGACCACCTTCCGGGAGCGCTGCCCGGAGCCCTACGAGCGGCTGCTGATGGACGTGATCCGCGGCAACCCCACGCTGTTCATGCGCCGCGACGAGGTCGAGGCGGCCTGGCAATGGGTGGAGCCGATCCTGCGACGGTGGTCGGATCGCGACGAGGTGCCCACGACGTACGCCGCCGGATCGACCGGCCCGGTCGAAGCCGCGATCCTGTTGGCCCGCGACGGGCGTGCGTGGCAGGAGTCGGTGGCGTGAGGCCGGAGGTCCCGCGCGGTGCGGTTTGGTCCCAAACCGCACCCTCGAGCGGCTCGGAGGCGCGGTTTGGTCCCAAACCGCAGGTCCCCCCGCTCTGCACCCGACCGTCGCGGCGGTCACCGAGCGGATCGTGGAGCGGAGCGCGCGCACCCGGGCGGCGTACCTGGAGCGGATCCGGTCCGCTGCCGAGCGGGTGCCGGCACGGACGCGCCTCGGCTGCGCCAACCTCGCCCACGGCTTCGCCGCCGCGGAGCCGGAGGAGAAGGCGGTGCTGCGCCGCGGCGGGAAGCCCAACCTCGCCATCGTCACCAGCTACAACGACATGCTCTCGGCGCACCAGCCGTACGTCGACTACCCGCCGGTCCTCAAGGACGCGATCATCCGCGCCGGTGGGATCGCCCAGGTCGCCGGCGGCGTACCGGCGATGTGCGACGGCATCACCCAGGGCCGCGACGGCATGCAGTTGTCGCTGTACAGCCGCGACGTGATTGCGATGGCGACCGCGATCGCGCTGTCGCACGACATGTTCGACGGCGCGCTGATGCTCGGCGTCTGCGACAAGATCGTGCCCGGGCTGCTGATCGGCGCGTTGTCCTTCGGGCACCTCCCGACGGTCTTCGTGCCGGCCGGTCCGATGACGTCGGGCCTGCCCAACAAGGAGAAGGCCAGGGTGCGGCAGCAGTACGCCGAGGGCCTGGTCGGCCGCGAGGAGCTGCTCGAGGCCGAGGCGGCGTCGTACCACTCCCGCGGGACCTGCACCTTCTACGGCACCGCCAACTCCAACCAGCTGCTGATGGAGGTGCTGGGGCTCCACCTGCCCGGCTCCTCGTTCGTCAACCCGGGGACTCCGCTGCGCGACGCGCTCACGCGGGCCGCCGCGGAGACCGCGGTCGGGATCACGGCGCAGAGCGGTGGACCGGTCCCGGTGGGCGAGCTGGTGGACGAGAAGGCCGTCGTCAACGCCTGTGTCGCCCTGCTCGCGAGCGGCGGCTCCACCAACCACACCCTGCACCTGGTCGCGATCGCCCGCGCCGCGTGGCGTCCTGCTCACCTGGCAGGACCTCTCCGACCTCTCGGCGGTCGTCCCGCTCCTCGCGCGGGTCTACCCCAACGGATCGGCGGACGTGAACCACTTCCACGCCGCCGGGGGCGTGGGCTACCTGGTGCGGACCCTGCTGGAGCACGGCCTCCTGCACGAGGACGTGCACACCGTCGTCGGACGCGGGCTCTCGCGCTACACCTGTGAGCCGCGGCTGCTGAGGGACGGGAAGGGTGCGGGACTGACCTGGGTCGACGGGCCGGAGACCAGCCTTGACCCCACCGTGCTCCGGCCGACCTCCGACCCGTTCGCCACCGACGGCGGGGTCAAGATGCTCACGGGCCCGCTCGGCACCGCGGTGGTCAAGACCTCGGCCGTCGCGCCCGAGCACCGCGTGGTGCGCGCACCGGCGATGGTGTTCGACGACCAGGCCGACTTCCTCGCGGCGTTCGGCCGTGGAGAGCTCGACGGACGGGATCTCGTCGCGGTGATCCGCTACCAGGGGCCGGCGGCGAACGGCATGCCCGAGCTGCACAAGCTGACCCCGGCGCTCGGCGTGCTGCAGGACCGCGGGCAACGGGTGGCGATCGTGACCGACGGACGGATGTCAGGGGCCTCGGGCAAGGTGCCCGCCGCCATCCATGTCACCCCCGAAGCGGCCGTCGGCGGGCCGCTCGCGCGGGTACGCGACGGCGACATTGTCACGGTCGACGCCTCGACCGGCCGGTTGGAGGTCGCGGCCGACCTGTCCGCGCGGGAGGCGACCGGCAGACCCGCGCTCGACAACGAGTGGGTGGGCACCGGGCGCGAGCTGTTCGCGGTGTTCCGCGCCGGTATCGGGCCGGCCGACGAGGGTGCCAGCGTCTTCGGACGCTGGGCGATGACGGAGGAGAGTGCAGTTGTCGACGCGTGAGTCCGTGCTGGACGTCGTACCGGTCATGCCGGTGGTGGTGATCGACGACGCCACCCGCGCCGTGCCCCTCGCCCGCGCCCTGGTCGCCGGCGGACTGCCCGCGATCGAGCTCACCCTGCGCACCCCCGCCGCGCTCGACGCGATCCGGGCGATCGCGGCCGAGGTGCCCGAGATCCTCGTCGGCGCCGGCACCGTGGTGCGCCCGGAGCAGGCGAAGCTGGCGCAGGAGGCGGGAGCCAGGTTCCTCGTCTCCCCCGGCGCGACCCCCGCACTGCTGGACGCCATGGCCGGGACCGGCCTGCCGTTCCTCCCCGGCACGTCGACGGTCTCGGAGGTGCTGGCGGTCCTCGAGGCCGGGTTCACCGAGATGAAGTTCTTCCCCGCCGAGGCCGCCGGCGGGGCGGCCTACCTGAAGGCGATCGCCTCGCCGGTGCCGGACGCCCGGTTCTGCCCCACCGGCGGGATCACCGCGGCGACGGCGGCGGCGTACCTCGCCCTCCCGAACGTCGGATGCGTCGGCGGCTCGTGGCTCGCTCCCGCCGATGTCGTCGAGGCCGCTGACTGGGGGCGGATCGAGGGGTTGGCGGGGGAGGCGGCGGGGCTGCGGGGGTGAGTGCGATGCGGTTTGGTCCCAATCCGCTGAGATCACCCGCCCCGACCAGCGGACCTTGACCATTCCACCACCCCCATCTGTCGCTTCCAGCGGTTCATGACCCGCGTCCGGCCGGTCTCGGAGTAGAGCGACTCCTCGACCAGGGAGTGCCAACGCGCGAGGCGCGCCGGTCGGTGCGGACGGTCCAGCAGCCGGTCCAGCTCGTGCATCACCACGGCGGCGTGGTTCAGCAGGTCGTCCAGGGTGAACCCGTTGCGCCGGTAGGCCGTCGTCGACCATGCGCGTTCCCGGCGCAGGTCGGTGCGATGCTGTCCCTTCCCGCGGTGGCCCGCTCCGTCGTACTCGTGGATCAGGTTGGTGCCGACCACGCGCAGGTCGCCTCGTCCCAGGAAGCGGCCTTCGTCGTCGTGGATCTCGTACTGGCTCTCGACCGACACGTCCATCACATCGTGGAAGACACGGAGCAGGGTCTCGCCGGCCGATTGAGCTTTCGGGTCCGCCAGCTTCCATGCCCGCCGTAGTCGGACGACACCCGGGCGGCCGGTGGCAAGGATCTCCTCCATCTTCTGGGGATCCAGGTGTCCTCGCTCCAGCGCGGCGTCGATCAGGATGGTCAGGTCGAGGACCCCGAGGTCCCGCGCGCACCGGAGGAGGATCTCCTCGGGCGCCTCGACAGGCAGGCCCGCCACGCTGCTCCCGTCGGAGTCGTGTGTGAGCCGGGAGCAGATCAGCCCTGGGCGGCGCGGTCGTCGGTCAGCCCTCGTGGCGGCGAAGTACGGCGTCTGCTCGGGCAGCGCCGGCAGCCGCCAGCCGAGCAGCTTCGCGCCGGTCACGTGGGTGAACACCGCATCGGGCGGCAGTACCAGCAGCATCGCGCGCAGCTCCCGGTGGAACTCCTGCGTCGAGTCCAGGTCGTCCCGGACGGTCAGGCCCACGCCGTGGCTGACGCGCCGGACGCCGGAGCCGCGTATCTCACCGCGAATGGGCAGATCGGAATCGAGGTCCATGCCGGCAGGTTGCACCGGCGAACCGGCAGCAAGGTCTGGGCGGCGGATCGGCTGTGGAGAACTGGGTGGTTCGGGCGGGTTGTGGACGCCAGCGGGCCCGGTGGGTGCGGTTTGGGACCAATCCGCAGGTTCAGCGGCCTGATCCCGGCGGTTTGGTCCCAAACCGCAAGCTCCGCCTCACCGCCGCCCCCCGAAGAACCCCTCCACCAACCCCGCCGCCTCGTCGGCCAGCACGCCGGACACCACTTCCGGCCGGTGGTTGAGCCGGCGGTCGCGCACCACGTCCCACAGGGAGCCGACCGCACCTGCCTTGGCGTCCCAGGCGCCGAACACCACCCGCTCGACGCGGGCGAGCACGGCGGCTCCGGCGCACATGGTGCACGGCTCGATCGTCACCACAAGCGTGCAACCGTCGAGCCGCCACTCCCCCGCGCTTCTGTGCGGCCGCCCGCAGCGCGACGACCTCGGCGTGACCCGTCGGGTCGGCGGCGGCCTCGCGCAGGTTGCGCCCGGCGCCGAGCAGCACCCCGTCGGTGTCGAGCACGACGGCACCGATCGGCACGTCACCGGTGGCGAGGGCGGCGCGGGCCTCCTCGAGGGCGGCGAGCATCGGCTCCCGCCAACGGTCCTGCGCGCTCACGCCGAGGTGAGGCCGATCGCGTCGTCGAACAGCCGGCCGAAGCCCAGTCGTTGCGCGACGTCGCTGAGCAGCTCGTCCGGGTGGAGCTCTTCGTCGTCGAGGAGCACCGCGAGGTCGATCGCTCGTACGCCGAGGTCGCGGAGCAGGCCGAGGTCGCCGGCGGCCTCCCGCTCGTCGCCGTACTCGGGCTGCGGCAGGTGGAGGAAGTCGACGGCCGATGCGGCGAGCTCGAAGTCGGTCGCGGCGGTGATGTCCGAGAGCAGCACGCGCGTCCGCGGCCCGGCGACACGCACGAGGACGAAGAAGTCCTCCGCCACGGCGACCATCCCGAGCGCCCCGTGGTCGCTGGGGAACCTGCGCAGTGCCGCAGCGAGGCCTTCGATGTCGGCGGCGTGGTCGTGGGCGAGCTCGGCCACCTGCCAGACGCCTCCCTCATGGAAGGCGGCGACGGCGTAGTCGACGTCATCGTCGGGAACCACGACGTCCTCCTCGCTCTGCGCCGAGCCGTGCACCCGGCCTCCGACGTCCAGAGTGGCACGCCGGTCCGGACAGGGCCAGGGGTTTGCCGGGCTACTCGCACCCCGAGGCGGCCAATAGGGTGCAGGCATGCGCACCCAGGTCGTCGACCACCCGCTCGTCGCCCACAAGCTGACCGTGCTCCGCAACCGCGACACCGACTCCCCGACGTTCCGCAGCCTGGCCGACGAGCTCGTCACCCTGCTCGCCTACGAGGCCACTCGCGACGTGCGGGTCGAGCAGTGCGACATCGTCACGCCGGTCTCGCCGACCACGGGCGTGCGCCTCGCCAGCCCGCGGCCGCTGGTGGTGCCGATCCTGCGTGCCGGTCTCGGGATGCTCGACGGGATGATGCGGCTGCTCCCGACGGCCGAGGTCGGCTTCCTCGGGATGGTCCGCAACGAGGAGACCCTGGAGGCGACGACGTACGCCGAGCGGCTCCCGGAGGACCTCTCCGGGCGCCAGTGCTACGTGCTGGACCCGATGCTCGCGACCGGCGGCACGCTGGCAGCTGCGGTCCGGTTCCTCACCGACCGGGGAGCCGACCACATCACCGCGATCTGCCTATTGGCCGCACCCGAGGGCTGCGACCGGCTCGAGCAGGACCTCGCCGGCCTCGACGTCCCCGTCACCGTGGTGACCGCCGCCATGGACGAACGGCTCAACGAGAAGGGCTACATCGTCCCCGGCCTCGGCGACGCCGGCGACCGGTTGTACGGCGTCGTCGGCGGCTGACGCAGGTCACCCGACGAGGGCGTGGCCTCGCGCCGGATGCGCTCCCCGAGCGGCCGCCCGGTTCCCCATCGGCGGCATCAGGTCCCGACACCGATAGTCGGCACCGAGGCGTCGCACGTCTGCGACAGCGGCCCTGCGGATGCCTTCGACCAACGCGACCTCCTCCCGCTCATCGGACGTCCGCAGTACGCCGGCAGCGACCCGGCTCTGGCGCAGCCCATGTGCCAGTTGCGGTTTGGGACCAAACCGCAACTGACGGTGCCGAATCCACGCGGTTTGGTCCCAAACCGCAATCCTCCCCGCCCCCAGTCTCACTCTTGATCGATCCAATTCCCCCCGCCACCGGCCTGTGTAGGTTGACGACCGCCGCACCCCCCGGATCCCCAGGAGGCTCCCTCGTGCTGATCGGTGTCCCGCGTGAGTCGAAGGCGGGCGAGTCGCTCGTGGCCGCGACGGCGAAGACGGCTGCCCAGCTGGTGGGGCTGGGGTACGAGGTCGTGGTCGAGAGCGGGGCGGGTGCGGGGGCCGACCAGGCCGACGAGGCGTACGCCGGCGCCGGCGCCCGGATCGGCGACGCCGCCGAGGTGTGGGCGGCCGACGTCGTGGTGAAGGTGAACGCCCCGACCGTGGAGGAGGTCGGGCGGCTCCGCCGTGGTGCCACGGTCGTCGCGATGATGGCTCCGGCGCGCAGCCCCGAGCTCGTCGAGCGCCTTGCGGGCCAAGGAGTGACGGCGCTGGCGATGGACGCGGTGCCGCGGATCTCCCGCGCCCAGTCGATGGACGTCCTCTCGTCGATGGCGAACGTCGCGGGCTACCGCGCGGTCGTCGAGGCGGCGCACGAGTTCGGCCGGATGTTCACCGGCCAGGTCACGGCCGCCGGCAAGATCGCGCCGGCCCGGGTGTTCGTCGTCGGCGCGGGCGTCGCCGGTCTGGCGGCGATCGGCGCCGCCAGCGCGATGGGCGCCGTGGTGCGGGCGTTCGACGTGCGGCCGGAGGTGGCCGAGCAGGTGGAGTCGATGGGCGCCCAGTTCGTTGAGGTCGACTACGAGGCGGAGGTCAGCGCCGACGGCTACGCCAAGGAGATGACCGCCGAGCAGCAGGCCGCCACGGCGGCGATGTACGACGAGGAGGCCCGCGCCGCCGACATCGTCATCACCACCGCCCTCATCCCGGGCCGGCCCGCGCCCGCGCTGATCACCGCCGAGACGGTCGCCGGCATGCGCAACGGCAGCGTGATCGTCGACATGGCGGCCGCCAACGGCGGCAACTGCGCCGGCACCGTCGCCGACGAGCGGGTCGTCACCGACAACGGCGTGACGATCCTCGGCTACACCGACCTCGCCGGCCGGCTCGCCGCCCAGACCTCCCAGCTCTACGGCACCAACGTCGTCAACCTGCTCAAGCTGCTCACCCCCGCCAAGGACGGGCAGCTCACCCTCGACCTCGACGACGTCGTGCAGCGTGGCATCACCGTCGTCAAGGACGGCGAGAGCATGTGGCCCCCGCCGCCGGTGCAGGTCTCGGCCACGCCGCAGCAGGCCCCCGCGGCGCCCGCGGAGCCGGCGGCACCGAAGCCACCGCCCGATCCCCGGCGGCGGCTCTTCGCCGCGGGCCTCGCGGCGGTCCTGTTCGCGCTCGCCGCGGCGTACTCGCCGGCGGAGTTCCTCAACCACTTCACGGTGTTCGCGCTCGCGGTGTTCGTCGGCTACTACGTGATCTCCAACGTCGCGCACGCCCTGCACACCCCGCTGATGGCCGAGACCAACGCGATCTCCGGGATCATCCTCGTCGGCGGCATCCTGCAGGTCGGCAGCGACGACCCGCTCGTCACGGCGCTGGCGGCGGTGGCGGTGCTGGTGGCCAGCATCAACATCTTCGGCGGCTTCCTCGTCACCCTGCGCATGCTGCAGATGTTCCAGAAGGGCTGAGCGACACCGATGAGCGACCTCCTCACCAGCGACCGCCTGCCCGGACTCATCCAGGCCGGCTACATCGTCGCCGCGATCTGCTTCATCGCCGCCCTCGCCGGCCTGTCCAAGCACGAGACCGCCAAGCGCGGCAACATCGCCGGCATGGTCGGCATGGGCATCGCCCTGCTGGCGACGTTCGCGCTCGCGGCCCGCAACGCCGAGCTCGGCGACGGCCGCGCGCTCGGCGTCACCCTGGCCATCATCCTGGTCGCGATGGCCGTCGGAGCCGTCATCGGCGCCTGGCGGGCCCGCACCGTCGAGATGACCGGCATGCCCGAGCTGATCGCGATGCTGCACAGCTTCGTGGGTCTCGCCGCCGTGCTGGTCGGGTTCAACTCCTACCTCGAGCACGGCCCCGGCCACGGCTCGCTCGGCACCATCCACGACGTCGAGGTCTACCTCGGCGTGTTCATCGGCGCGGTCACCTTCACCGGCTCGATCGTGGCCAACCTCAAGCTCAGCGCGAAGATGAAGTCGGCCCCGCTGACGCTGCCCGGGCGGCACCTGCTCAACCTCGCCGTCCTCCTCGTCTCGGCCGGCCTCGCGGTCTGGTTCGTCGCCGACGAGTCGCTGCTCGACGGCGGCGACCTCGGCACCGGGATCGTGCCGCTCGTCGCGATGACCGTCCTGGCGCTGTTCCTCGGCTTCCACCTGGTCGCCGCCATCGGCGGCGGCGACATGCCGGTGGTCGTCTCGATGCTCAACAGCTACTCCGGCTGGGCCGCGGCCGCCGCCGGGTTCATGCTCGGCAACGACCTGCTCATCGTCACCGGCGCCCTCGTCGGCTCCTCCGGTGCGATCCTCAGCTACATCATGTGCAAGGCGATGAACCGCTCGTTCGTCTCCGTCATCGCCGGCGGCTTCGGCCAGGAGGCCCCGGTCTCCGACGACACCGACTACGGCGAGCACCGCGAGATCACCGCCGCCGACGCCGCCGACCTCCTCGCCCACGCCGGCTCGGTCGTGATCACCCCCGGCTACGGCATGGCGGTCGCGCAGGCTCAGTACCCCGTCGCCGACCTCACCGCCAAGCTCCGCGCCCGCGGCGTCACCGTCCGGTTCGGGATCCACCCCGTCGCCGGCCGGCTCCCCGGCCACATGAACGTGCTGCTCGCCGAGGCGAAGGTCCCCTACGACATCGTGCTCGAGATGGACGAGATCAACGGCGACCTCCCCGAGACCGACGTCGTCCTCGTCATCGGCGCCAACGACACCGTCAACCCCGCCGCCGCCGAGGACCCGACCAGCCCGATCGCCGGCATGCCGGTCCTCGAGGTCTGGAACGCCCGCGAGGTGATCGTCTTCAAGCGGTCCATGGCCACCGGCTACGCGGGCGTGCAGAACCCGCTGTTCTTCCGCGACAACACCTCGATGCTTTTCGGTGACGCGAAGGCGAAGGTGGAGGAGATCATCCACGACCTGCCGGAGTGACCGGCGTACGTCGACCGGTCGCTCCTCGCGGCGGGCGCGAGGCAGTCCGACGAGGGGCGAACGGCGCGGGTCACCGGCCGACGGCGACCGCGGCGACCGTCTCGTAGCGCGGTGCCCGCCGCGGTCCCTCGCCCAGGTGGGAGGAGACCACCTCGACCTCGGTCACCGGCCAGGCGGGGCCGACGTACGTCTCGAGCAGGCGGACCCAGTTGCTGACCTCGGTCGGCCGGGTGCGGGCCAGGGTGACGTGCGGCCGGAACCGTTGGCCGTCGACCTCGATCCCGGTGCGGACCGCCGCGGACCGCGCCTTGCCGGCGATCCGGTCGAGCAGCGCGTCGGCGTCCTCGGACTCGGCGACGACGCCGGTGGCGAGCACCTTCGCGTGCGCCACGTTGGGGAAGGCGACCGGACCGGCGAGCCGCACCACCGGCACGGGGACGCCGGTGAGCGCCTCGGCGAGCCGCTCGACGTACTCCTCCAACCGCCATTCGTCCGCACGTGCCATGAACGCGAGGGTGGCGTGCAGGTGGTCGCGGGCGGTCCACCGGAAGTCGGCGGCGGCGCGGCGCGGGGCGAGGAACGCGTCGAGGTGGTCGACCGCCTCCGGGGGCGGGACGATCGCGGCGAACAGGCGCAACGTCATCAGACCTGGGTGCCGACGGCCTGGCCGACCAGGTGGGTGACCGTCATCGCGAGCAGGCCGCCGACGACGTTGCGCAGCACCGCGCGTCGAGCCGAGCCGTAGCCGAACCGGGCGCTCAGCCACCCGGTGAGCGCCAGGGCCGCCGTCACCGCGGCCACCGTCACCCACACCCGCAGGTCCGCCGGGACGAGCAGGATCGTCAGCAACGGGAGCAGGGCGCCGACGGTGAACGCCGCCATCGACGCGAACGCGGCGTTCCAGCCGCTGGTGAGGTCGTCGGGGTCGATCCCGAGCTCCGCCTCGGCGTGGGCGCCGAGCGCGTCGTGGGCGGTCAGCTGCCGGGCGACCTCGAGCGCCAGGTCCTCGTCGAGCCCCTTGTCGACGTAGAGGCCCGCCAGCTCGGCGAGCTCGTCGAGCGGCTCCTCGGCGAGCTCACGCCGCTCGGTCTCCAGCAGCGCCTCCTCGGGTCGCGCTGCGTGGAGACCGACACGTACTCGCCGGCACCCATGCTCATCGCCCCCGCCACCACGCCCGCCACCCCGGCGACGAGGATCGTGGTGCGGTCGGCGGTGGCGCCGGCGACACCGAGCACGATCCCCGCCGTGCTCACGATGCCGTCGTTGGCGCCGAGCACGCCGGCGCGCAGCCAGTTGAGGCGGTCGTTGAGCCCGCCGCCGTGCGGCTCACCCCCGTGCTCCCCGATCAGCGGCAGCACGACCTCGTCCGGCACGTCGAGCGGAGTGTCCTGCGGCTGCGCGGGCCGCTCGGGCCGAGCAGCCGGGTCGCCCTGCGGCCCCCTGCCCGGCAGTCGCGTTGGCCATGGGTCGATCATCGCTGATCGGTGAGGTTTGGTCCCAAACCGCAAGCCGAGGCGCCGGATCTCCACGGTTTGGTCCCAAACCGCAAGCCGACGCCCCCGACTCCTGCGGATTGGTCACAAACCGCAAGCCGACGCCCTCGAGCGGCGCGGTTTGGTCCCAAACCGCAGGTCCAGGGCCCGGGCGGATGCGGTTTGGTCCCAAACCGCACCCACCCGACCCCCGACCACCTACCGCGCCCTGACCACCGTCACCGCCGACTTCGACGGAGCGACGGTGCCGGAGCCGAGGTAGCGCACCACGATCCGGTGCTTGCCCTTGCCCTTGATCCGGACCTTGACGGCAGCCTTGGCGGCCTGGCCGACCTTGCCGGCCTTGAGGCGGAGGGTGCGGGCGGTCTTGCCGTCGACCAGCACCCGCACCTTGCCCGCGACCTTCACCCCGGTCGCGCTGACCAAGGCGGTGACCCGGACCTGCTTGCCCGGCCGCACCTGCGTCGAGCTCACCGTCACCCTCACCGACGACGCCGCCTTGCGCACCGGCGCGGTCGCGGCGGAGGTGGCCTCGCCGGGCTCGAGCCCGGCCTTGGTGGCGGTGACCCGGACGGAGAGCCGCTTGCCGAGGTCGGCCTTCACCGGGCGGTACGACGCCCCGGTCGCGCCGCCGATCGGCGTCCCGTTGCGCAGCCACTGGAAGGAGTGGTCGAGCCCCTTGGTGTTCCACGACCCGGGGGTCGCCTGGAGCGTCGCGCCGAGCACCGGCGTGCCGGACACCTGCGGCTGCACGACCGCGGCGACGGACTCCACGTCGCTGAGCGACACCGTGGTGCGCCGCACCGGCTCGGCGTTGCCGGCCACGTCGGTCGAGGCGAACTCCACGACGTGGTCGCCGTAGCCCTCCACGGTCACCGGGCCGTCACCGACCGTCGACCACGATCCGCCGTCGACGCGGTAGACCGTCGTCGCCACGCCGCTCAGGGCGTCGGTCGCGGCGAACGCGAGGGTCGCCCGGTCGGAGCCGTCGACCCCGCTGCCGCGGGTGACCCGCACCTCGGTGACGGGCGCCGTCCGGTCGATCCGCACCGGCAGGGTGCCCACCGACGAGCGGTTGCCCGCGGCGTCGGTCGCCCGGAACGACAGCTCGTGCTCGCCCTCGGCGTCGAACGTCACCGGTCCGACGTACTCGAGCCAGCCGGCGTCCTCGCCGTACTCGATCCGCGGCGCTCCGTCCCGGCTGTCCACGGCGGACAGCGCGACGCGCACCGGGGAGCGGTACCAGCCCTCGTCGCCAGCGGTGCCGTCGACCACGGTCGCCGAGACGTCGGGCGCCGAGGCGTCCGCACCGAAGGGCAGCACCCAGATGTCGGCGAGCGACGGGTCGCCGAACCCACCGGCGTCGGTCGGGAACTCGAACCTCACCCGCACGCGCCCGTCGTTGTCCGCCAGCGACGGGTGGTCGATCACCGTGTCGTACACCTTGATGCCCAGTCCGCCCTCGGTGCGCGGGACGAGGTGGGTCTTCACGAGCACGTCGTCGACGTAGACGTTGTACTTCTTGGTGATCGCCTTGTCGAACGTCTCCACACCCCGCAGCACGAACGGCTCGCCGGCCGGGACGTCGAGCTCGACGGAGTACCACGAGCCCGGGAACGCCGAGTGCGAGTACCGGCGCGTGTAACCGGCCTCGACGCTGGTCCCGCTGTTCGGCGACGCCTGCAGCGCGTGTGCCTGCTCGGAGGTGGCGTCACCGAAGTCGACGTGGTCGACGACGTTGGCGGCGGGCGGGAACGGCACCTCGAGGTCGAGCTCCGTCGTGCTGCTCGCGAGCGTGCTGCCGGAGCGGACGACGTCGAGGCGTACGGCGACCGGTCCGCCGATCCGGTCGACCGGAACGGCGACCGGGACCTCGGCAGTGGCCTCTCCGCCGGCCGGGACGACGACCTCCGCAGACGGGACCGCGGCCCACCCGCTCGGGAGCGCGGCCGTGACCGACACCCGCACGTCACGCGTGCCGTCGTTGGTGAGCGGCACCTCGATCGTGGCCCGCTCGGCCGGGTCCTCCCCGACGAGGTGGGCGTCCGGCTCGCCCACCTCGATGCCGGAGGTGACCTGCACCCAGCCGGTGGTGGTGTCGTCGAAGGTGTAGGTGTCGCCGCCGACGGTGAACGACACCGACAGGGCGGCGTCGTGGCTGCCGGGCTCGGCGTCCGCCGGCACCTGCGCGGCGACGGGGAGCTGCACGCTCTCCCCGGCCCCCAGCTCGGCCAGCTCCACGGTCACCGGCTCCCAGCCGTCGACGGTCACCTCTGCCGTCAGCTCGGTGACCGGCTGGTCGCCGTCGTTGACGAGGTCGAGGGTGCCTGCGACCTCGCTGTCGGGCAGCACCTCGCCCGCCACCGGGGGCAGGCTCACGGCGACGCCGACCGCCTCGGTGGCCGACCGGGAGAGCCGCGACTCGATCCGCTGCAGCCGGGCGTCGACGGACCCGCGGACCGGCCGGTCCACCGAGGAGCCGGCGAGCCACTCGCGCAGGTCACGGACCTCCGCCAGGGCGTCACCGACGAGCCCGGCGGCGGTCTCCCGCGTCGTCGTCGACCAGGGCCATCACCGCGGCGACCAGGTCGTCGCGGGTGGCACCGAGGCCGGCGGTCAGGTGGTCGGCGTCGTCGGTGGTCAGGTCGCCCGCGGCGCCCGCGCCCTCGACGTGGTCGACCGCCTCGTCGACCAGGCCGAGCACCTCGCCGAGGTCGCCGGTCTCGAGTGCGACGACGAAGTCGTAGGCACCGGAGCCCACGGTCACCGTGACGGTGCCGTCCTCCACCGTGACGTCGTGCACGCCCTCGGCGTCGGACGCGAAGCCGTCGCCCTCGAGGACCGCCCACTCGTTCGGGGCGGGCAGCACGACCTCGGCGGTCGTGTTGACCGGGACCTCGACGCTCAGCGTGAAGTCGTCGCCCTCGGCGTTCCAGTCGGTGCGCAGGTCGCCGTACACGGTGCGCAGCTCGCCCTTGGCGTGGGTGAGCCCGCCGCCGACCTTCGGCGCGATCCGGGCGACCTTGTAGCCCGGCTCCGCCGCGCTGATGCCGCCGACGTTCTCGTACATCCAGTCGCCCACCGCGCCGTACGCGTAGTGGTTGAAGGAGTTCATGCTGGCGTCGCCGAAGCTGCCGTCGGGGTTGATCGAGTTCCAGCGCTCCCACATCGTGGTGGCGCCCATGGCGACCTCGTAGCCCCACGAGGGGTAGTCCTCGTGCATCAGCAGCGTGAAGGCGAGGTCGTCACGGCCGATCGAGCTCAGTGCCGGCAGCAGCCAGGGCGTGCCGAGGAAGCCGGTCGTGAGGTGGTTGTTGCTCGCGGCCAGCTTGGCGACGAACTTCGCGGCCACCGCAGACCGGAGCTGGTCGTCGGTGACCAGGTCCATGCCGAGCGCCATCGCGTAGGCGGTCTGGCTGCCGCCGCTGACGGTGCCGTCGGGCGACACGAACGTCTCGGTGAACGCCGCGCGGACGTCCTCGGACAGCTGCGCGTACTCCGCCGCGTCGGCGTCCTTCCCGAGCGCGGCCGCCATCTCCGCCATCATCCGGGCGTCCTCGGCCAGGTAGGCGGTGCCCATCACCGCGGTCGGCGTCGGGTCGTCCAGGTGGAGCCAGTCCCCCCAGCCGCCGCGGCCCTCGTCGATCAGGTCCGCGCCGGTGTGGGTGATCAGGTAGTCCATGAACGCGGTCATCACCGGGTAGAACTCCCGGGCGATCGACGCGTCGCCGTAGGCGTCCCAGAGCGCGTACGGCACCGTGATGCCGGCGTCGGACCAGCCGGTGCCGCTGCCGCAGCAGCCGACGCCCGGCGGCTCCGGCGCGATGCCCGGCAGGTCGCCGTTCGGGGAACTGGGTGTCGCTCATGTCCTGCATCCACTTGCGCAGGAACGCACGGGTGTCGCGCAGGTAGCTGGCGGTGGGGGCGAAGACGTTGATGTCACCGCTCCACCCGAGCCGCTCGTCGCGGGCCGGGGTGTCGGTCGGGATCGACAGGAAGTTGCCGCGCTGGCCCCACGAGATGTTGCTGGCCAGCTGGTTGAGCATCGGGCTGGACGTCTCGATGGTGCCGGTCGCCGGCAGGTCGGAGCCCCAGACCACGCCGGTGAGGTCATCAGCGGCCGGCGGCTCGTCGACGCCGACGATCTCGACGTACCGGAACCCGTGCTGGGTGAACTTCGGCTCGTACGTCGCGGTGCCGTCGTCGGCGAAGGTGTAGTAGTCGGTCACCTTGGCCGCACGCATGTTGGCGGTGTAGAGCGTGCCGTCGGGGTTGAGCTCCTCGCCGTAGCGGATCCGGACGGTGTCGCCGGCCTCGCCCTGGAGCGCGACCCGGATGACGCCGACCATGTTCTGCCCGAGGTCGTAGATGTAGGTGTCCGGCGTCGGCTCGGTGCGCTCGACGGCGACGAGCTCCTCGGTCACGCGGACCGGCTCGTCGCCCTGCGGCACGAGCAGCTCGGTCGCGGACGGCGCGACCTCGACCGGCTGCCAGTCGGCGTCGTCGTAGCCGGGCTGGTCCCAGCCGGTCTGCTCGTAGCGGGCGTCGTACGTCTCACCGTCGATGTTGTCGGTGAACACGTAGGGACCCTGGTGGCTGGTCCAGGTGTCGTCGGTGTCGACCCACTGGCTGGTGCCGTCGGTGTAGTCGATCCGGAGCCGGGCGACCACGGAGAGCTGCTGGCCGTAGACGCGGGGACCCCACATGCCGACCTTGCCGGCCCACCAGCCGTCGCCGAGCTCGGCGCCGAAGGAGTTCTGGCCGGAGTCGACGAGGTCGGTGACGTCGTAGGTCTGGGACTGGATGCGGTCGGCGTAGTCGGTCCAACCCGGGGCGAGGAACTGGTCGCCGACCTTGTCGCCGTTGATGTTGAGCTCGTAGATGCCGCGGGCGGAGGCGTAGACGCGAGCGCGCTCGACGGTCTTGCCGCCCTCGGTCGCGAACTCGGTGCGCAGCAGCGGGCGGTGGGAGTCGGTGGAGCGGTAGAGCACGTCGGTGGGCCGGTCGAGGACGAGGCTGCCCGGGGTCCAGGTGCCGCCGTCGAACGGGTTGCTCTCCTGCAGGTCGGTGTCGAGCAGCGTCTCCCCGGACTCCGCCTCCACGGAGACGCTGTGGACGGTGAACTCCTCGAACGTCCCGTTGGCGTGGTCGGAACGGAAGCCGACGAAGCCCTTCGCGTGCTGGGTGAGGGTACGGCTGTCGATCTGGTCACCGTCGAGGCTGGTGGTGACCGTGTCACCGTCGACCTGCACGGTCATCGTGTGCTGGCCGGTCGTCAGCTCCTGGACGGAGATGAACGAGGAGATGTCGATGCTGCCGAGAAGCTGGTAGTTGCCGTTGACGCGCACGTGGGGGGCGGAACCGGGGGGTGCCGTCGGCGACGCTGACCTGCCACATGTACGCGTTGCCGGCGTTGGCCGCGCGGACGAACGCCGCGAAGGCATGCCGCTGGATCGAGAAGTCGAAGTCGGCGGTGTAGTCGGTCCAGCGGTTGACCTCGTTGCCCGAGGGGGCGGCGATCCAGTCCGCGTCGCCCCAGTCGGCGACGCTGAGCATCCCGGTCTCGAACCAGGCCGGCTCGCTCCAGGCCGACGCCTCATCGGCGCCGTCCCACACCCGGACCTGCCAGTGGTAGCGGGTCTGCGCCTCGAGCGCGGGCCCGCCGTACTGCACGTCGACCTGGCGGTCGGACTCCACCTTGCCGGAGTCCCACACGTCGGCGTCGCCGAGCGCGCCCTCGCTGGTGGCGACCCGCACCTGGTAGGCCGACTGGACGACGTCCCGCTCCGTCGCCGTCGACGCCCACCCGAAGGTCGGCGGGTCGCCCGGGATGCCGAGCGGATCGGTGCGGCCGTTGGTCGTCAGGCCCTCCACGGCGATCCCGCTCGCCGCAGCGGCAGCGCCGGGCGCCACCGCGACCTGCGCCGTGCCGAGGAGACCGAGGACGAGGGCGAGGAACGCGACGACGGAGGTGAGGGTGCGGGTGCTGCGGGCAGGCATGCGGGCTCCTAGGTTGAAACGATGCAACGGCAACCTAGGGGCCCGTGACCGTTGTCACAACCGGGTTGGCCGGATCCGGCCAGGGGGTGAGACGAGGCGGAGGGCTGCGGTTTGGGACCAAACCGCAGATCGAGAGGGCCGACGGACGCGGTTTGGTCCCAAACCGCACACCTCTGACAGCTTGCCGAGCGACACTCACTCGCGGCTCACGTTTGGTCACAAACCGCACACCTCTCGACAGCCCGCCGAGCGCGCCGCTCACCCCGGCCCACGATTGGTCACAAACCGCATCCGGCGACCCCCGAACCCTGCGGATTGGTCCCAAACCGCAGACCGAGAGGGCCGGCCGACACGGTTTGGTCCCAAACCGCACACCCGCCCGGTACCACCGACTCCCCGCTGGGTACTAGCCCCCAGCCACAGGAGAGGGAGGGCGGATGGAGCGGCGGACCGTCGGCATGGAGGAGGAGCTGCTCCTCGTCGACCCGGGGACGCGGGGAGGTGGCGCCGCGGTCGCACGAGGTGTTGCGGCGGCTGGCGCAGGACGACCGTGGGCGGCCGGAGGACGACGACCTCGACCAGGAGCTGTTCCGGCACCAGCTCGAGACCCGCACGCCGCCGGCGGACGGGCTCGACGAGCTGCGGGAGCACCTGGTCCGGGCGCGGCGGGCGGCGGTGGAGGCGGCGCAGGCGGCCGGCCTCGTGGTGGCCGCGTCGGGCACGGTGCCGCTGGACAGTGGCGAGCCGCGCGTGACCAACGAGGACCGGTACCTCGACATGATGGCGAGGTACGGCGAGGTCGCCCGGCCCACGGGCACCTGCGGCATGCACGTCCACGTCCACGTCACCTCCGACGAGGAGGGGGGTGGCGGTCATCGACCGGATCGCGCCCTGGCTGCCGGTGCTGCTGGCGGTCAGTGCCAACTCCCCGTTCTACCTCGGCCGCGACACCGCCTACGCGTCGTGGCGGTCGCAGGTCTGGGCGCGGTGGCCGAGTGCGGGGCCGACCGAGCGGTTCGGGTCGGTCGAGGGCTACCGCGAGGTCGGCCGCCGGTTGATCGCGACCGGGGCGGCCCGCGACGCCGGGATGCTCTACTTCGACGCCCGGCTCTCCGCCGACCACCCCACGGTCGAGGTGCGGGTCGCCGACGTCTGCACCTCGGTCGACGACGGCGTCCTCGTCGCCGCCCTCGTCCGCGCCCTCGTCGCCCACGCCGCCGAGCAGGGGTCCGGCCCCCAGGGGACGGCCGACGACCCGCCGTGGCGCTCGGAGCTGCTGCGGGCCGCGCACTGGCGGGCGGCCCGCCAGGGCCTCACCGGCGCCCTGGTCTCGCCGCTCACCGGCGAGCTGGCACCGGCCCGGGAGGTCCTCGACAGCCTCGTCACCGAGGTCCGCGACCAACTGGAGGCGTACCGCGACCTGGCGCTCGCCGAGGACGGCGTCCAGCGGGTGCTCGCCGGCGGCGGCGCCACCCGGCAGCGGGCGGCGTACGAGCGCAGCGGCGGTGAGCTGACGGCCGTCGTCGACGACCTCGTCGAGCGTACCGACCCCCGCTGACGCCGCTCCGGCACTCAGCCTCCGCCCGACCGCACACCCGCGCCGGGCGCGTGCGGCCCGGACGGTCAGCCCTGCCGTCGGTCGCCGGAGCGGCGGTCGAAGTCGGGCCACCGGTCGCCGCGCCGCGGGCCGTGGAACACGTCGCCCGACGGTCCGCCGAACACCCGGTCCGCGCCGGGCCCGCCGGCGAGGTGGTCGACCCCGCCGCCGCCGCGCAGCACGTCGCGGCCGCCGCCGCCTGCGAGGAGGTCCGCACCGGCACCGCCGACCAGCCGGTCCGCGCCCGGACCGCCGACGAGCAGGTCGCGCCCGCGGGTGCCGGTGATCCGGTCGGCGCGCCCGCCGCCGCGGACCACCGTGACCACCTTGGTGACGCGGCGGTCGCCGAGGGTCACGGTCACCCGCACGACGCTCGTGCCCTTGCCGCGGGGCCGGATCTCGACCCGCCGCTGGGCGCCCTTGCCGGTGACGACGACGTCGCGCGGTGCGACGACCCGCGGACGGGTGGAGGTCACGGTGACGTCGGCCCGCGCCGGGCGGTTCGCGTCGATCCCGAGCCGGTAGACGCCGGTGGTGCCGCGCAGCCGCAGCGGCGTGAGCGAGGCCGCGAGCCGGTCGTCGGGGCCGTCGGCGTTGCTGAACGTCCACCTGCCCGAGCCGATCCGGTAGGAGGTGACACCGTCGTCGGTGCCGAGCTCCTCGGCCTCCGCGCCGTCCGGGCCGGTGACGTCGTAGGCACGGTCGGCGCTGGCCGGCAGCTCGACCACCGCGGAGACGTTGACCGGGACCTCCGTGGTGAGGGTGACGCCACCGTCGGCGCGCCGCCACTGCGAGGAGACGGGACCGCGCTGGGTGACCTGGGTGCCGGAGGCACGGCGCAGCCCGGTGTCGGGGACGCCGATCCGCAGCTCGGCGGCGCCGGGAGCGGTGATCTCGATGCCGAGCACCGAGTCGAGGATGTCGACGATGCCCATCGCGCCCCAGCCGTGCGAGGCGCTGTTGGCCGAGCCGCTCAGCTCCCACGCCTCGGGGGTGAACGTGCCGCCCTGCGCCAGCCAGCCGGCCCAGCCGTAGTCGTCCTCGTTGGTGAGCAGCCGCAGCAGGCCCTCGCCGGCGCCCGAGGCGGCCAGCGCCTCGAGCAGGAAGTGCGCGGTCATCGGGCCCTGCCGCATGCCGAGCGAGGCGAGGTACTGCCCCAGCTCCGGCAGGTCCTCGGCCGGCGCGATGCCGAACGCCACGGCGTACGACGTCGCGTGCTGGCCCGCGTGCGGCGACTGGGTGCCGTCCTCGAGCAGGCCGTCGACGTAGGTGCCGTCGGGCCGCCGCAGGGTCTCGTTCATCCGGTCGGCCAGGGCGTCGGCGTCGTCGCGGTAGCCCTGCACCTCGGTGTCGGGCCGGCCCAGCGCCTCGGCGACGAGCGCCACCTTGCGGAGCACGTCGACGCCGAGCGCGTTGACGGTGGTGCGGGCGGCCGCGCTCATGTCGTAGCCGAACCGTCCGTGCTCGGGCCAGTCGACGATGCCGTAGAGGTAGGCGCCGCCGCCACCGGTGAGCCGGGTGACCAGCCCCTCCGTGGGGCCGTCGGACGCGATGTGACGGCGGATGTAGCCGGCGGTCGCGGCGAGCTCTTCGTGGACGTCGGCGAGCACCTCGCGGTCGCCCGTCTCGAGGTAGTAGCGCCAGATCCAGTCGGGCACCACCTCGGTGAAGTCGGGGATGTCGCGCTTGCCGTCGCCGTTGGGGTAGACCGCGTTGTAGCGGCCCTCGTCCTCAGGCGTCGAGCTCCACCAGCGCTCCTGGCTGAACATGAACTCCCGGATCGCCTGCCGGGTCGCCACCCGCTCCCGCTGGGTGGCCATCAGGCCGTAGGAGATGTTGACCGTGTCGTGGAGGAACTGGCCCTGCTCACGGGTCGGCGTGTCGACGAACGTCTCCTGCACCGAGTAGACCAGCGAGCGCTGCATCAGGTCCCAGACGGCGTCGAGCGTCGGGTCGGAGCTGTCGAACGTCGCCGCCCCGCCGTCGGGGTAGTCCACGTGCACCACGGTGGCCGTGACGTCCTCGACGGTGATCTCCTCGCCCGCGTCCGGGATCTCGAGGTAGCGGAAGGCCAGGTGGCCGAACGCCTGGTAGTCCTGGGCGCCGGCGGCCTGCGTGTAGGGCCAGGACATGTTGGTGCCCTGGGTCGAGGTGCCGGCGGTGGAGACCCGGCCGTCGTCGGCGAGCTCGAGGCTCGCGCGCATCGGGACCACCCGGCCGGCGACCCCGTCCTCGAAGTGGACGCCCGGCCGGCCGGGGATGACCTTGCCGAAGTCGGCGACGGGCGTGCCATCGTCGGCGACGAGGATCCGCTCGGGGTGGACGACCGTCTCCTGCATGTCGGTCTGCTGCGCCACGATGCGGGTGAACGGCGGCACGGGGTGCTCACCGAGCACGACGGCGTCGGCCCAGGCGGAGTCGTCGTAACCGACGGCCTTCCAGTCCCCGATCGCGCGCGCGACGTCGCCCTCGAGGTGCTCGACGTAGAGGCCCTCGCCGTTGCGGGTCCCGACCAGCCGGTAGGGCCCGCGGCGGACCTTCCACGAGCCGTCGCTCACGACGACGTGCTCGGTGCCGTCGGCGTACTGGAGCTCGAGCCGCAGCAGGAGGCCAGGCTCGGCGCCGACCCGGCCCTGGCCGCTGCTGAACCAGTGCAGCATCGCGCCCACGGCGAGCGTCTCGCCCGGCTCGACCAGGTCGGTGACGTCGGCGGTCTGGTAGTAGCCCTCGGTGGGGTGGCCGTAGTTGCTCATCCGGTCGGCGCGCTCGCCGTCGAGGTAGAGCTCGGCGGTGTGGCTGGCGGCGAGGTAGCTGCGGGCGCGGACGATCTCGCCCTCGGGGACGTCCACCTCGGTGCGGGCGAGGGTGTACTCGTCGGCCTCGCGGGTCGGCGCCCCGCTGTCCCAGCCGGCGAGGTCGCCGGAGAAGTCGTCCTCGAGGAGCACCGTGGCGCCGTCGAGGGAGGTGACGAGCACGTCGTCGACCTCGGCGACCTCGGCGCCGCGAGAGCCGGTCGCCTGCCGGAACCCGATCGTGCCGGCGGTGGAGCCGGTGGCGTCCGGGTCGGTCCAGGTGTCGACGACCTCGCCGTCGATGCTGGTGGTGAAGGTCTGGCCCTCGACCCGGATGCTGAGGTCGTACGTCGTGCCGGCGGTCACCTCGAACGGCACGGTCCGCCGGGCGTCGCGCGGGAAGCCGCCGTCGATCATCCGGTGGGTCTTCAGCGCGTCGTCGGCGTCGTGCAGCTGCCACATGTAGCCGGTGCGGTGGTCCCTGGCGCGGAACACGACGGCGGCGGCGTTCTCGACGACGGTGACCTTCGCGGAGAAGACGTAGTCCTCCCACCCGCTGCCGGTGCGGGCGATCGTGACCTGCTGGCCGGCGCTGCCGGTGACCCGCAGCCGCTCGTCGACCAGCGAGAGCGGTCCGGTGCTGTCCGGGTCGCCCGGTGGCCGGCGGATCCAGGCCGCGCCGCCCCAGTCCTCGTCGCCGAGCCCGGTCTCGAACGTCGCCGGCTCCGACCAGGGCGACTCCTGGCCGTCCTTGTCCCAGGTGCGGACGGTCCACCGGTAGGCGGTGCCCGGCTCGAGCGCGGCGCCGTCGTAGTCGACGTAGGCCTGCTGGTCCGAGTCGACCTTGCCGGAGTCCCAGACCTGCTCGCCGTCGGCGTCCTCGACCCGCAGCTGGTAGCCGGTCTGCACCTCGTTGCCGTCGGCGTCCTGCGGCAGCCACCCGAACCGCGGGGTCAGGTCGGTGTCGAGCGGGCGCACCTGGTCCTCGACGGTCAGGCCGGTCGGCGCGCCCGGCGCCGTCCCGCCCGGCGCCGCGGCGACCGGTGCCGGTGCGGCCGGCGCCGGTCCGGCGGGGAGGCCCACGGCGAGCACGGCGAGCGTCGCGGCGCCGACGACGGCGCGGCAGGACAACTTGGGCACGAGACCTCCCGAGAAGAGTGAAACGATTCAGGACTCACGCTAGACATCCGGTGAGGGCCGTCACAACCCCTGTGGCCGGATCCGGCCAGGGTTGGTGCGAGAGGGCATGTAACTCAGTGTTCGGGGCACTACCGCGGCGCTCTGACCGGTCACACCACGGCGGTAGTGCACCGAACGCCGAGGGAGCACGGATCACCCGGGGAGTGCACCGAACACTGAGTTACACCACCCGCCGCGGCAGCCCTGGCACCCCGAGCCACCGCCACCCGCGAACGCCTCAGATGACGCCCGTCCGCACCGCATGCACGACGGCCTCGATCGAGGAGTCGACGCCGATCTCGTCGGCGACCGTGCGGAGCCGGCGGCGCACGGTCCGCTCCGACAGGCCGACGCGGCGGGCGACGGCCTCGGTGGTGTGGCCCTCCGAGAGCAGGCGCAGGATCTCCACGTCGAGGTCGCTGGGCTGCCAGGCGGCCCCCCGGCGCGCGCGGTTCGCTGTCGGCTCGCCGGTCACCGTCAACCCGACTCCTCCACGATCACCACGTGCAGGTGGCGGGGCCCGTGGACGCCCTCGACCCGGTCGAGCTCGATGTCGCTCGTCGCGCTGGGGCCGCTGATCCAGGTGAGCGGACGGCGGGGGTCGAGCAGCGCGACCGCCTCCGGCACGTCGGCGACCACCTGGTCGGCGCGGACGACGCAGACGTGCCGGTCGGGGACGAGGGTGAGAGCGCGCCGGCCCTGGTCGGGCTCGTGGTCGAGCACGATGGTGCCGGTCTCGGCGATGCCGACCCGGCACGCGGTGACCACGGCGTCGAAGGAGTCGAGCTCGGCCGCCGCCAGCCCGTCGTCGGCGACCGGGTCGGGCAGCGCGGAGACGAGCGAGCCGGGCAGGCCCGGGGGCACGACGACCCGCCCGCCGGCCGGCAGCGCGGCCGCCACGGTCGCGGCGGCGTCGGCAGCGGAGCAGCGGACGACGACCGCGCGGTAGTCGGCCACCCGTTCGGCGAAGTGGGCCACCAGGTCGGCCGCCCGGGCGCCGGGCGGCGCGGGCACCGGCGCGGGGTCGGGGTCGACCCCGGCCAGCGCGGCGCGCACCCGGCCGAACACCTCGTCGCGGGCGCTCACCGGCCGGCTCCGTCGTCGTCGAGCCGGCCGCGGGTACGCCGCCACCGCGCGCGGAACGACTCCCGCGGCGGCACCGGGAGGTCACGGGCGCCGGTCCAGGCCGCTGCGGGCCCGGGCAGCTGCGGAGCCGTCGCCCGGCCGCCCGGGGAGCGTCGCCGGCCGAACCGGCCGAGCACGCGGCCGGCGAGGCCCGAGGCCTGCTCGGCCCGGCCCAGCCGACGGGCGTCGGAGAACGCCCAGGACGCGGCGCGCATGGCCACCGCCTCCGCCTTGGGCACCCGGTCGGCGCGGTGGCCGTCGACCACCTTCGCCCGCAGGTCGACGAGCACCTCGGGGATGTCGATCCGCACCGGGCACGCCTCGAAGCAGGCACCGCACAACGACGACGCGTAGGGCAGGGGTCGGTCTGCGGGTCGCCGGTGCCCTTCAGCAGCGGGTTGAGGATCGCGCCGATCGGGCCGGGGTAGACCGACCCGTAGGCGTGGCCGCCGGTGCGCTCGTAGACCGGGCACACGTTGAGGCAGGCCGAGCACCGGATGCAGCGCAGCGCCTGCCGGCCCACCTCGTCGGCCAGCGCGCGGGTGCGGCCGTTGTCGAGGAGCACGACGTGCACCTCCTGCGGCCCGTCGCCGGGCGTCACGCCGGTCCAGGTCGAGGTGTAGGGGTTCATCCGCTCCCCCGTCGACGACCGCGGCAGCAGCCGGAGCAGCGGGTCGAGCTCGGCCCAGGTCGGCACCACCTTCTCGATGCCGACGACGCTGACCAGCACGTCGGGCAGGGTCAGGCACATCCGGCCGTTGCCCTCCGACTCCACCACGACGAGGGTGCCGGTGTCGGCGACGGCGAAGTTGGCGCCGGAGACCGCCATCCGTGCTCGCAGGAACTTCTCCCGCAGGTGCTCGCGCGCGGCCGCGGCGAGCACGGCGGGCTCGTCGGCGAGGTCGGCGGGCGCCGGCTTGCCGGCCTCGCCCATCCGGCGCAGGAAGATCTCGCGGATCTCCGCACGGTTGCGGTGGATCGCCGGCACCAGGATGTGGCTCGGCAGGTCGCCGCCGAGCTGGACGATCAGCTCGGCGAGGTCGGTCTCCCACGCGGCCACCCCGGCCTCGGCCAGCGCCTCGTTGAGGCCGATCTCCTGGGTCACCATCGACTTCACCTTGACCACCTCGTCCACCTGGTGGCGACGGGCGACGTCGACGACGATCCGGTTCGCCTCGGCGGCGTCGCGCGCCCAGTGCACGGTCGCGCCGTTGGCGGTGAGGGCTTCCTCCAGCCGCACCAGCTGGTCGTCGAGGGAGCGCAGCGCTCGGTCCTTCACCGCCGCACCGGCGAGCCGCAGCTCCTCCCAGTTGTCGACCTCGCCCACGACCGCGGACCGCTTGCCGCGGATCGTCGACGTCGCGTGGGCGAGGTTGTGCCGCAGCTGCGTGTCGGCGAGCGCGTCCCGCGCGGCCGAGGGGAACGGCGGCATGCCGACGAACGTCCCGGTCACGGCTGCTCCTCGACGTTGGTGGCGGAGAGCTCCACGGACGCGTGCTCGCGGGCGTCGGCCTCGGTGGAGGCGAGCACCTCGGCGAGGTGCATCACCCGCACGCCCGATCGCTGCCGCGACAGAAGCCCGCCGACGTGCATCAGGCAGGAGTTGTCGCCCGCGACCAGCACCTCGGCGCCGGTGTCACGCACGTGCCGGGCCTTGTCGGAGCCCATGGCGACCGACGTGTCGGCGTTCTTCAGCGCGAAGGTGCCGCCGAAGCCGCAGCACTCCTCCGCGTGCGGCAGGTCGACCAGGCGCAGCCCGCGCACCGCCTCAAGCAGCCGGCGCGGCCGGTCGCCGACGCCGAGCATCCGCAGCGAGTGGCAGGTCGGGTGGTAGGTGACCCGGTGCGGGAAGTAGGCCCCGACGTCGGTCACGCCCAGCACGTCGACCAGGAACTCGGAGAGCTCGTAGGTGCGCGGCGACACCTCCGCGACCGCCCGCTCGAGGCCCGGGTCGCCCGACCGGCGCGCGACCAGCGCGTGCTGGTGGCGCGCCGAGCCGGCGCACGACCCCGACGGCGTGACCACGGCGTCGTAGCCGGCGAACGCGTCGACGTACGTCCGCACCACCGGCACCGCCTCGTCCAGGTAGCCGGTGTTGACCATCGGCTGCCCGCAGCAGGTCTGCGCCTCCGGGAAGTCGACGTCGACGCCGAGCCGGCGCAGCAGGCGGACGACGGCCGCCCCGGTGTCGGGGGAACATCGCGTCGTTGACGCAGGTGACCATCAGGGCGACTCGCACTGCCCGCTCCCTCTCCGCTCGTGGCCCGCTCGGGCCGTTCGTCGATCATGCCTCCCGTCGTCGGCTCAGCCCGGCACCACCTTCTCGACGTAGGGCACCAGGCGCACCGGGCCGGCCAGCCCGTAGGTCTGGCGGGCGGCGACGCCGTAGACCTCCGGCGTCACGACGCGCAGCCGGTTGAGCAGGGTGGAGGCGACCTCCACCTCGATCACGTTGCGTCCGCGGCGCAGGCGGCGACCGAGGTCGACGGTGCTGGTCAGCGGGTCGCAGGGCGGCAGCAGCTCGCCGTTGACCCGCACCCGGAACGTGTCGTTGACCTCGCCGAGCTCGAGCAGGGCGCCGTCGTCGTCACCCCAGTCGCGGCCCAGGTCGACGGTGGTGCGGTAGCGGCCGATGCCGGACACGTCCTCGAGGCCGGGCACCTTCGACCAGGCCTGCGGCTCGGTGAGCTGCACCCGGTGCTTGGTCTTGCGCGTGCGGAGGTCGGTCGGGTCCCCGGCGTCGCGCGGGCTCCAGTCCTCCACCTCCAGCGTCCAGCCGGTCGGCACGAGCGGCTCCCGGACCCGGTCGACCCGGACGCTCGAGGTCCGGCCGTCGGTCCACCGGACGGTGGTCCGTCCGGCGGTCGTGGTGCGCAGGGCCGGCCGGGCGCCGCGGCGGACGAACGTGAGCCCGTCGGCCGGCTCCACGGCGCGGGTGGACGCGCCCCCGCCCCGGGGCGGCGAGCACGACGATCGTCGACTGACCCGGCACCAGGTCGACGCGGACGCGCACCTGGTCGCCCGAGCGCTCGTACGCCGCGACGGGCGTCGCCTCACCGGTCCAGGCGTCCAGCAGCCACGGCACCGCCCGCCGGTCGGTCGCGGTCAGGAGGACGTCCTGGGTGACCCGGTTGAGCCGGCGGTTCTCGGCGTGGCGGGCGTTGGCCAGGTAGTAGAGGTCGACGTCGCCGACGACGCGGCGCACGTGCATCACCGTGGAGTCGGCGTGCTCGACGTCGCGGGTGACGCCGAGCTCGGCGAGCGCGGCGCCCACCCCGCTTCTCCACGGTCGTGCGGGTCGTCGGCAGCGCCGCGATCCGGGTCATCAGCTCGCGCACCTCCGCGACCGCCGCGTCGTCGGTGCGCCCGATCGGGGTCGCCTCGGTGGTCCAGTCCCGGCCGGCGTCGTGCACCAGCACGACCGGCAGCCCGGCCCGCCCGAGCTTCAGGACCTTCCGGGCCGCGTCGAGGTCGATGGTCATCTCCCGGCTCCGCAGCTTGTCCGGGCCGATCACCAGCACCTTGTACGCCGGTCCGTCCGGCACCAGCCGGCCGCGGCGGAACGTGACGTCGGGCCGGTTGAGCAGCGCGGCGGTGATGAACGAGTGCGACCACCCGAGCTTGGTGCCGTCGTTGGTCACCCAGAACGGGCCGACGCCGGCGCCGGCGCCGCTCTTCTGCCGGAGGAAGACGATGTCGTACTTCGGCGTGCCGGTCTGCAGCACCAGCTGGGTGCGGGCGAGGTACGCCGCGATCCCGGGCATGTGCTCCCACTGCGGGGTCCGCGGGCCCCAGGCCTCGCCGAAGCCGATCGCGCCGTTGTAGTACGGCGAGAACGCGGCGAAGCCGGGCCAGGTGACGCCCGGCGCCTCGGCGTACGGGAACCCGTGGATGATCGCCTGGTTCACGCCGGCCGCGAAGATGCTGTTGAGGGTGAACAGCGCCTGGTTCTGCGCGGTCGGGCTGGTGCCGTTGGCGCCCCAGGTGGTGTTGTAGGCGGCGCCGTTGTAGCAGATCGCCTCGCACGACAGGATCGTGTGCCCGGCGATGTCGCGGCCGCCGGCCATCAGCCGGTAGTCGTCGAGGTTCTTGAAGCCCAGCGACTCGGTCTCGGCAACGTCGAGGACGGCGGCGTGCTGCGTCGAGTCGGTCTCCAGGCCGTAGGCCTGGACGCGGAGGCCCATGCCGAGCGAACGCGCGAAGTCCTGGAGCGGGCGGAGGTGGTGGTCGAGGTAGAGGTCGGACAGCACCTGGTTGAAGTCGTCGCGGACCTGGTTGGTGCGCAGCGCGTCGGTGGCGGCCGGGTCTGCCGCCGAGCCGAGCGAGAACTGGTAGTCCTCCTCGACCTCGAGGACGAGCGGCAGCCACGGCCGCAGGTCGTAGCCCTGCCGCCGCTCGAACTCCACGAGCATCCGCGGCGTCCAGATCGTGGCCTCGGTCTCGATCTCGAGGGAGTCCTCGAAGAGGTAGCCGCCGGCCTTCTTCAGCAGGCGGCGCATCTCCCGGTCGAGGACCCGGTCCTGCCACAGGTCGACCACGGCGTCGGTGCCGGCGGCGCTGAAGTGGTCGACCACGTAGGACCGCGGCGAGGTGTGCGGCCCGGCCTCGGGCTCCTGGCCGGAGCCGCGCCGGTAGGTGGCGAGGAGCACCCAGGTGGCGTCGGCCGGCTCGGCCGGCGCGGTCCACGAGATCCGGTCGCCGTCGACACGGTCGCCCAGGTCGACGTACGACGCCGGGTCGAGGGTGGTCGTCGACGACGTGCGGGCCGTGACCCGGTGCGCCTGCACGGTCACGAGCTCGCGGCGGGTCACGCCGTCGGCGGCGTGGACGACCGGCTCCGGCAGGGTGCCGTCGTAGGTCTCCCCCGCCGCCACGTCGACCTGGCCGTGGACGAGCTCGGAGCAGGCCGCCTCGTCGTCCGGCGTGATGGTCGGCACGGCGGCCGGCCACGACGGCCCGACGGTGATGTCGATCCGGACGTCGCGCTTCGCGCCCCGCTCGAGCGCGGCCTTGACGCCGGCGACCCAGGACCGGGTGCCCCAGCCGTGCTTGGCGACGTCGATCTCGATGTCGCGCGCCCGGAGGCTGTGGGTGACGTCGGCGACCTCGAGGACGCCGAAGCCGGCGTCGGCCACCAGGTCGACCTCCCGGGCGACCTGTCGCGGGTCGACGAGGCCGTGCGGCCACCACCAGCGAAAGCCCGCGGCGGTCGCCGTGCCGGGCTTGCGGAAGGCCTTCTCGAGCGACTTCGGCACGCCTCCCGGACCCGGGCGACCCGGCCGTCCCGGTCCGCCCGGCCGGCCGGGCCGGCCGCCGGGCGCGGCAGCAGCGCCGGCGGCGCCGCTGACGGCCGCGACTCCGATCGTGGCGGCGGCCGCTCCAAACAGCGAGCGGCGGTTGATCCGGGTGGGACGGTCGGTCACGGACTGCTCCTTGGGATGGGGATGGATGGGTCGTGCGTCAGCTGGTGGGGAGCCGCGCCTCGGCGGCGGCCCAGTCGAGGTCGGTGCGCGGCTCGTGCCGCCGCACGTCGTGGGAGCGACGGACCAGGTCGCGCATCGCGGCGAGGTCGGGGAGGTCGGCGCCGAGGGTGCGGGCCTGGACGAGCACGTTGCCCAGGGCCGCGGCCTCGACCGGTCCGGCGAGGACGGGCAGCCCGCAGGCGTCCGCGGTGAGCTGGCACAGCAGCTCGTTCTGGGAGCCGCCGCCGACGACGTGGACGACCTCGACCTGCTTGCCGGCGATCTCGGCGGCCGTGCGGACCTGCCGGCGGTAGGCGACGGCGAGGCTGTCGAGGATGCACCGGGTGATCGCGACCGGCGAGTGCGGCACCGGCTCGCCGGCCTCGGCCGCCAGGGCGGCGACCCGCTCGGGCATCGGGTCCGCCGCCGAGCCCGGGACCAGCAGCCGGGGGTCGTTGATGTCGACGACGGTTCGCAGCGGCTCGAACGTCGCCGCGGCGGCGAGCAGCGTCCGCAGCTCGACGTCGCGGAACCGGCGGTCGCTCCACGACCGGAGCGACTCCGACAGCACCCACAGGCCCATCACGTTCTTGAGGAACCGGACGGTGCCGTCGACGCCGAGCTCGTTGGTGAAGTCCGCCAGCCGGGCGGCCTCGCTGAGCACCGGCTTGTCGAGCTCGAGCCCGACCAGCGACCAGGTGCCGGAGGAGATGTAGGCGAACGACGACGACTCGGCCGGCACGGCGACGACCGCCGAGGCGGTGTCGTGGGATCCGACGGCCACCACCGGCACCTCGCCGTCCGCCCCCGACCTCCTGGGCGACGTGCGGGGAGCAGCGGGCCGACCACGGCGCCCGGGTCCCGCAGGGGAGGGAGGATCCCCCACGGGAGGCCCAGGCGCCGAGCCAGGTCGACGGCCCACTCGCCGGTGCGGACGTCGTAGAGCTGGGTGGTGGAGGCGTTGGTGCGCTCCGCGCCGATGCTGCCGGTCAGCCAGTAGCCGAGCAGGTCCGGCAGCAGCAGGAGGTGCTCGGCCGCCTCCAGCGCCGCCGTGCCGCGGGCCGCGTGCAGCTGGTAGATCGTGTTGAACGGCAGCTGCTGGATGCCGGTCGTGCCGTAGAGCTCGGCCGCGCCGACCTCCTCGACCACGCGGGCGGCGACGCCGTCGGTGCGGGGGTCGCGGTGGCTGAACGGGTTGCCGAGCAGCTGGCCGTCCCGGTCGAGCAGCCCGTAGTCGATCGCCCAGGAGTCGATGCCGACCCCGTGCAGCGGTCCGGTGCGCACGACCTCGCGGACGCCGGCGAGCACCTCGCGGTGGATGCCGAGGACGTCCCAGAAGTACGACTGCCCGACCCGGACCGCGCCGTTGGGGAACCGGTGCCGCTCGTCGACCTCGACCCGGCCGGGGGTGACCCGGCCGGACATCACGCGACCGCTGGTCGCGCCGAGGTCGACGGCGGCGACGCGCAGGGAGGGACCGAGCACGCTCATCGCAGGAACGCGGCAGCCACCCCGGCGTCGACCGGCACGTGGAGACCGGTCGTGTGGGTGAGGTCGGGACCGCAGAGCACGAACACCGCGTTGGCGATGTGGTCGGGCAGCACCTCGCGCTTGAGGATCGTCCGCTGGGCGTAGAACTTGCCCAGGTCCTTCTCCTCCACGCCGTAGACCGCGGCGCGGCTGGCGCCCCAGCCGCCGGCGAAGATGCCGGAGCCCTGGACGACGCCGTCGGGGTTGATGCCGTTGACCTTGATCCCGTGCTCGCCGAGCTCGGCCGCGAGCAGCCGCACCTGGTGGGCCTGGTCGGCCTTCGCCGCGCCGTAGGCCACGTTGTTGGGGCCGGCGAAGATCGAGTTCTTCGAGGAGATGTAGACGATGTCGCCGCCCATCCCCTGCTCGATCATCGCCTTCGCGGCGGCCTGCGCGACCAGGAACGAGCCCTTGGCCATCACGTCGTGCTGGAGGTCCCAGTCGCGCTCGGTGGTCTCGAGCAGCGGCTTGGAGAGGGACAGGCCGGCGTTGTTGACGACGAGGTCGACGCCGCCGAACGCGAGCACCGCCGCGTCGACCATCGCGCGCACCGCGTCGGCGTCGGACACGTCGCCGGCCACGCCGACGGCCACGTCGGGCCCGCCGATCTCGGCGGCCGTCGCCGCCGCCTTCTCGCCGTCGAGGTCGGCGATCACGACGCAGGCGCCCTCGGCGGCGAGCCGCTGGGCGGTGGCCTTGCCGATGCCGCTCGCCGCGCCCGTGACCAGCGCGATCCGGGTCGCCAGCGGCTTCGGCTTCGGCATCCGCTGGAGCTTGGCCTCCTCGAGCGCCCAGTACTCGATGCGGAACTTCTCCGCCTCGTCGATGGGCTGGTACGTCGACAGGCCCTCGGCGCCGCGCATCACGTTGATCGCGTTGACGTAGAACTCACCCGCGACGCGCGCGGTCTGCTTGTCCTTGCCGAAGGAGAACATGCCGACGCCCGGCACCAGGACGATCAGCGGGTCCTTGCCGCGGATGGCCGGCGAGTCGGCGGTGGCGTGGCGGTCGTAGTAGGCCTGGTAGTCCTCGCGGTAGGCGACCGCGAGCTCCTTGAGCCGCTCGATCGACTCCTCCACGGTCGCGGTCGCGGGCAGGTCGAGGACGAGCGGCTTGACCTTGGTGCGGAGGAAGTGGTCGGGGCACGACGTGCCGAGCGCGGCCAGCCGCGGGTGCTCGGCGTGCGCGAGGAACTCGAGGACGGCCTCGGAGTCGTTGAAGTGGCCGACCATCGGCCGGTCCGCCGACGCGATGCCGCGGATCGTCGGCGCCAGCGCGGCTGCCCTGGCCCGCCGCTCGGCGTCCGGCAGCGCGGCGTACCCCTCGAGCGCCGCGCCGAACGGCTCCGCCTTGGGTGCTCGGCGATGTAGGCCGCCGCGGTGTCGATGATCCACAGCGAGCTCTTCTCGGCCTCCTCGCTGGTGTCGCCCCACGCGGTGATCCCGTGGCCGCCGAGGATGCAGCCGACCGCCTGCGGGTTGCGCTCCTTGATCGCCGCGATGTCGAGACCGAGCTGGAAGCCCGGCCGGCGCCACGGCACCCACACGACCTTGTCGCCGAAGATCTCCTTGGTCAGCGCCTCCCCGTCGGCCGCCGTCGCGATCGCGATGCCGGAGTCGGGGTGGAGGTGGTCGACGTGCGCGGCGTCGACGAGCCCGTGCATCGCGGTGTCGATCGACGGCGCGGCGCCGCCGCGGCCGTGCAGGCAGTAGTCGAACGCCGCGACCATCTCGTCCTCGCGCTCGACGCCGGGGTAGACGCCGACGAGGCTGCGGAGCCGGTCGAGGCGGAGCACGGCGAGACCGGACTCCTTGAGCGTGCCGAGGTCGCCACCGGACCCCTTCACCCAGAGCAGCTCGACGGGCTCACCGGTGACCGGGTCGGTCTCGGTGCCCTTGGCCGAGGTGTTGCCGCCCGCGTAGTTGGTGTTCTTGGGGTCGGCGCCGAGGCGGTTCGACCGCGCGATCAGCGCGGAGACTGCGGGGTTGGTCATGATGCCTTTCTCGGAAACGGGTCTCGAACGGGTCGGTGGGGTGGTGGCGGTCAGGTCCAGGACATCTGGGTGCCGCCGACGCGGGCGGACTCGATCTCGGCCTGGTAGCCGGACTCGGCGTAGGCCCGCATCGGGTCGGCCGGCAGGCCGCGCTCCTCGCGCCAGGCGGCGAGGTCGGCGCGCACGTCGGTGTAGAACGCGTCCATGAACACGGCGTGGCCGGCCAGGACGTCACCGGCCTCCTGCGCCTGGGCGAGGGCGTCGCGGTCGACGAGCAGCGCCCGGGCCGTCATCTCCTGCACGTTGAGGACCGACCGGATCTGCCCCGGGATCTTGTCCTCGATGTTGTGGCACTGGTCGAGCATGAACGCGACGTCGCTGTCGGGCCCGTAGCCGCCGCCGCGGATCACCTCGAAGATGATCCGGAACAGCTGGAACGGGTCCGCGGCGCCGACGATCAGGTCGTCGTCGGCGTAGAAGCGGCTGTTGAAGTCGAACGAGCCCAGCTTCCCGAGCCGCAGCAGCTGCACGGACGATGAACTCGATGTTGGTGCTCGGCGCGTGGTGGCCGGTGTCGAGGCACACCACGGCGTTGTCGCCGAGGGCGGCGACCTGCGTGTACGCCGTGCCCCAGTCGGGCACGTCGGTGTGGTAGAACGCCGGCTCGAAGAGCTTGTACTCCAGCACCAGCCGCTGCTCGTCGGTCAGCCGCTCGTGGATGATCGCCAGCGACTCCGCGAGCCGGTCCTGCCGGCCCCGAAGGTCGGCCTGGCCGGGGTAGTTCGACCCCTCGGCAAGCCAGATCTTCAGGTCGCGCGAGCCGGTCGCGTTCATGACGTCGATGCACTCGAAGTGGTGATCGATCGCCTTCTGGCGGATCTTGCGGTCCACGTGGGTGAGCGCGCCGAGCTTGTAGTCGTCGTCCTGGAACGTGTTGGAGTTGATCGTCCCCAGGCGGACGCCGTGCTCCTCCGCGTGGCGGGCGAGGGCCTCGTAGTCGTCGACCTTGTCCCACGGGATGTGGAGCGCCACCGCCGGGGCCAGGCCGGTGAGCCGGTGCACGGTGGCGGCGTCGGCGATCTTCTCCTCCACCGACCGGGGGTGCCCGGGGTGGAGAAGACCTTGAAGCGGGTGCCGGAGTTGCCGAACGCCCAGGACGGGAGCTCGATCGCCTGGTGGTCGAGCTGGGCCGCGATCGCGGCGAAGTCGGTCATGATCACTTGCCTTCGAGATGGGAGATCTGGTCGTCGAGGTTGAACACCTCGCGGAGGAGCACGAACCCCTGGTCAGGGGCCCGGGTGGAGGGCTGGTCGGAGGACGGCTCCGCGGTGCCCTCCGGCCAGGAGAAGAACGGCGCCATCTCGAACTGCCACCGGGCGTTGACCTCGGTGGCGTCCATGGCGGCCTGGGCTGCCGAGAGGTCGTCGGCCTCGACGTAGCCGACGAGCAGCCCGTCCTCCCGCAGGAACAGGGAGTAGTTCCGCCAGCCGCTCTCCGCGAGCGCTGCGAGCATCTCGGGCCACACGGCCCGGTGCCGCTCGACGTACTCATCCATCCGGTCGGGACGGACCTGGAGGGTGAAGGCGTAGCGGGGCATCCCTGCTCCTGCGGGTCTAGGAGGGTGACTTCGGGTCAGCGGGTGCTGATCAGAAGTCGAAGTCGTCGATGTTGTCGGCGTTGAAGACGAACGGGTCGCCGAGCAGGACGGTGTTGTCCGCGCCGACGGTGTACTCGCCGAGGCGGCCGGCCTCGAACGAGTCGCCCTCGCCCTCGATGTCGCCGTCGACGAGCGCCTTGGCGGTCCAGGCAGCCAGGTAGCCGAGGTCCTCGGGGTTCCACAGCGCGAACGCCTCGACGGTGCCGTCCTTGACGTACTCGCGCATCTGGTTCGGCGTGCCGAGGCCGGTCAGCATGACCTTGCCCTTGGCGTCCGACGTGGAGAGGTAGCGCGCCGCGGCCGCGATGCCGACGGTGGTCGGCGAGACGATGCCCTTGAGGTCCGGGTGGCTCTGCAGCAGAGCGGCGGTGGCGTCGAACGACTTCTGGTCGTCGTCGTCACCGTAGACCACGTCGACGAGCTCGATGTCGGGGTAGTTGGCCTCGAGCTCCTCCTCCATCAGCTCGATCCAGGCGTTCTGGTTGGTGGCGTTGGCGGCCGCCGACAGGATGGCGATCTCGCCCGAGCCGCCGATCTGGTCGGCGATCAGCTCGACCTGGACCCGCGCGATGCCCTCGGCGTCGGCCTGGTTGACGAAGATGTCGCGGCAGTCGGGGTTGGTGTCGGCGTCGTAGGTGACGACCTTGATGTCGGCGTCCTGCGCCTCGCCGATGGCGTCGCAGAGCGCGTCGGGGTCGTTGGCCGAGATGACCAGCGCGTCCCGGCCCTGCTGCGTGGCGGTGTTGATGTACTGCACCTGGCCGTCGGGCGAGGCCTCGGCCGGGCCGACCTCCTCGTAGGTGCCGTCGAACTCCTCGACGGCCGTCTCGCCACCGGCGTTGCTGGTGTCGAAGTAGGGGTTGCCGAGGTTCTTCGGGATGAAGGTGACGGTCATGCCGTCACCGCCGCCCGAGCCGCTCCCGCCGTCGTCGTCGCTGCCGCAAGCGGTCAGGGCCAGGCTGGAGACCAGCGCTGCGACCGCCAGGCCCGCGAAGCGTCGGTTCTGGATCTTCATGTGTTTCCCTTTCGGATTCCATCCGGCAGCGCTGCCGGATTCGTCAGCTCAGCGACCGCTTGCCGGCGCCGTCTGTGGAGCGCCCCGAGCCGCGCGCTCCCTTGCCCGCCTCGACCAGACGACGGCCGAGCGCGAGAAGACTGGTGGACATCACCGAGAGCACGAGCAGCACTCCGATGACGATGTTGATGATGTTGATGGTCTCACCGCTGAGGAGCATCGCCCGCTGGATGACGCCGATCAGCAGGACACCGGCGATGACGCCGTGCAGGGCGCCCTTGCCGCCGAAGATCGACACGCCACCCAGGAGCACGGCGGCGATCACCGACAGCTCCAGGCCCTGCGAGTTCTCGGCCCGCGCGACGCCGGTGACCAGCGTCGTGTAGATCCCGACGAACCCGGCGACCGCGCCGGACAGGACGAACAGGATCGCCTTCGTGCGGGCCACGTCGACGCCCGTGAAGTGGGCCGCCTCGTCGTTGAGCCCGATCTCGTAGATGCCGCGCCCGAACGACGAGAAGTGCAGCAGCAGGACGAACGCGATCGCCAGCAGGAGGAACGGGATCAGGATCATCGGGTACGGCTGGTCCTCGACGATCCGCTGCTTGGCGAGGTCGGTCCACGACTCGGGGAAGTCGGTGCGCGACTCGGTGCCGAGCAGGCCGGCCGCGATCCCGCGGAACAGGGCCAGGGTGCCGATCGTCACCGCGATCGACGGCAGCCCGACGTAGGCGACGAGGAACCCGTTGAAGGCTCCGCACACGACGCCGATCCCGATCGCGATCAGCGCCGCGACCGTCGCCGACAGGCCGGCGTCGGCGTGGAGCATGCCGAACGCGACGCTGGTGAGGCCGACCGTGCTCGCCACCGACAGGTCGATCTCGCCGGTGATGATGATCGCCGTCATCGGCAGCGCGAGCATGAGGATCGAGGCCGAGTCGCGGAACAGGTAGTAGAACGTCTGCGGGCCGTCGAAGTACTGGACCTCGGAGCGCGAGTAGACGATCGCCGCGATCAGCAGGGCGATCACCGCGAACTCGCGGCTGAAGACCACCCGCTGCCAGAACGGGCGGGAGTACGCCGGGTAGCTGCGGGTCGCCGCCGCGTCGGGGGCGCTGGGCGTCAGGGTGCTCATCGCGCGGCCTCCTGCGGGTCGTGGGCGCCACCGGGCACGACCGGGTCGAGGGTCGAGCCTCCGGGCGGGGATGACGGTGGTTCGGTGTCGCGGGCGGCGACGAGCGCCTTCTCCTGGCGCAGGACCAGCACCCGGTCGAGCACGATCGCGCCCACGATCAGCGCACCGACCACGGCCTGCTGCCAGAAGTCGGAGATGCCGAGGACGGGCAGCGCCCGGTTGATGGTGACCAGCAGGAACGCGCCGATGGCCGCGCCCCCACACGGTGCCGCTGCCGCCGAAGATGGCGACGCCGCCGATGACCGCGGCGCCGACCGCCTCGAACTCGACGCCGGTGCCGACGCTGGAGCTGACCGTGCCGAACCGGGCCGCGGACACGACGCCGGCGAGGCCGGCCAGCGCGCCGCTGAGGACGAACGCCGAGAGCACCCGGCGACGGATCCGCAGGCCGTAGAGCTCGGCGGCGTCCGGGTCGGAGCCGATCGCGTAGAGCTCGCGGCCGCCGCGGGCCGTGCTCAGGTAGTAGCCGACGAGCACGAGCACGACGAGCGCCACGATCGTCAGCACCGGGATGCCGAGGACCGACTCGGTGCCGAGGTCGCGGAACGACGACGGCATGTCGTCGGCGTTGATCCGGTCGCTGCCGGCCCAGGTGAGGAACGCGCCGCGGTAGATATACATCGTGCCGAGCGTGATCACCAGCGCGGGCACCCGGCCCCAGGCCACGAGGATGCCGTTGACGGCGCCGAGCGCGGCGCCCATCAGGATGCCGGCCAGCACGACCGCGATGATCGGCAGCTCGGTGTCGATGAACAGCCGGCCGGTCAGGTACGCCGTCAGGCCGAGCGTCGAGCCGACCGAGAGGTCGACGTTGCGGGTGATGATCACCGCGGTCTGGCCGACGGCGAGCAGGATCAGCATCGACGGGGTGAGCAGCAGGTCGCGCCACCCGGTCGAGGCGAACAGGAATGCGTCGCTCTTGATCGTGGTGACCGCGATCAGCGCCACCAGCACGATGGCGACGGCGAGCTCGCGGGAGCGCAGCAGGTCCTTGAGGAGCCGGTGGGCCGGCGTGGCGGCGCTCGGCCGGGTCAGGTCGCTCATGCCGTCACCTCCGCACCGGTGGCGTCGTTCCTCGAGTCGGTGGCGGCGTTGGTGGCGGCACGCATGACGTTCTCCGGGGTGGCGTCGGCGCGGTCGATGTCGGCGGTGATCCGGCCCTCGTGGACGACCAGCACCCGGTCGGCCATGCCCAGCACCTCGGGCAGCTCGGAGGAGATCATGAGGATCGCCAGGCCCTGACCGGCGAGGTCGGACAGGAGGCGGTGGACCTCGGCCTTGGTGCCGACGTCGATGCCGCGGGTGGGCTCGTCGATGATCAGCAGCCGCGGCTCGGTGGCGAGCCACTTGGCGATGACGACCTTCTGCTGGTTGCCGCCGCTCATCGTGGCGGCGTGCATGTCCAGGGCGCTGGTCTTGACCTCGAGCCGCCCGGCCCACGGGCCGGCGGCGCGGTTCTCCCGCCGGGTGGTCAGCAACCCCGCGGTGGTCAGGCCGCGCCGGATGACGGCGGCGACGTTGCGCGCGACGGACCCCTCGGTGACCAGCCCCTGGTTGCGCCGGTCCTCGGGGACGAACGCCATGCCGGCGCGGATCGCGGCCCGCGGGTTGCGCTGCGGGACCCGCCGGCCGAGCAGCTCGACCTCGCCCTCGTCGTACGCGTCGACCCCGAAGACCGCGCGGGCGATCTCGGAGCGGCCGGCGCCGACCAGGCCCGCGAGGCCGACGATCTCGCCGGCGCGGACCTGGAACGAGACGTCGTGGAAGACGCCGGCGGTGGTGAGGCCCCGCACGTCGAGGACGACCTCGCCGATCTCGGCGGGGGTCTTGGGGAACAGGTCGCTGACCTCGCGACCGACCATCTCGGCGACCAGCTGGTCGACCGTGGTCTCCGCGATCTCCTTGGTCGAGACGTAGCTGCCGTCGCGCATCACGGTGACGGTGTCGCAGAGGTCGAAGACCTCCTCGAACCGGTGGGAGATGAAAACCAGCGCCCGGCCCTCGTCGCGAAGGCTGCGGGCGACGGCGAACAGCCGCTCGACCTCGACGCCGCTGAGCGCGGCGGTCGGCTCGTCCATGATCAGCAGCGCCGCGTCGAGCGAGATCGCCTTGGCGATCTCGATGATCTGCTGGTCGGCGATCGACAGCCCGCGCGCGGGGCGGCGCGGGTCGAGCTGGACGCCGAGGCGCTCGAACAGCTGCGCCGACTCCTCGTGCATCCGGCGCTTGTCGATCCGGCGTCCGGCGCCGACCGGCTGGCGGCCCATGAAGATGTTCTCCGCGACCGACAGGTCGGGGAACAGCGTCGGCTCCTGGTAGATCACGGCGATGCCGGCGTTCTTCGACTCCGCCGTCGACCCGAAGTCGACGTCCTCGCCCTTGAACCGGAACACGCCCGCGTCGCGGCGGTGCACGCCGGCGACGATCTTGATGAGCGTGGACTTGCCGGCGCCGTTCTCGCCCACCAGCGCGTGGATCGACCCGGGGTGGACCACGAGGGTCCCCGAGCGCAGGGCCGCGACCGCGCCGAACGACTTCGCGACGTCGCGCAGCTCGAGTGTCGCCGCGGTTCCGGCGGTGCTCGCTGACATGCAACTCCTCGACATTGAAAGGTTTCAACGCACGCTAGGTGACTACGGTCACAGACGTCAAGAACTTCTGCAAGAATGACTGAAACGAATCAATCACATGTGCTCCCCCGCCGGCTGCGACCGGGGGTCCGGTCAGGAGGTCAGGTGAGCACTCGAAGCGACGGGCTGCGCCCGGACGGAGCGGCGCGCCACGTGTCGGTCAAGGACGTGGCGGCGGCCGCCGGCGTCTCCGTCGGCACGGTGTCCAACGTGCTCAACCGGCCCGAGAAGGTGCTCCCCGCCACCCTCCAGCACGTGCTCGGCGTCATCGACGAGCTCGGCTTCGTCCGCAACGACGCCGCCCGCCAGCTTCGGGCGGGTCGCAACCGGGCGGTCGGGATGATCGTGCTCGACGTCCGCAACCCGTTCTTCACCGACGTCGCCCAGGGCGTCGAGGAGAGCCTCGGCCGCGAGCGGCGCCCGCTCATCCTGGGCAACTCCGGTCAGGACTCCGCCCGGGAGTCGACGTACCTCGACCTCTTCGAGGAGCAGCGGGTCAGCGGCCTGCTGATCACGCCGGTCGGGCAGGTGCTGCCGCGGCTGCGCCGGATCCGCGACCGGGGCACCGCTGTGGTCGTCGTCGACCGCAAGGTCGGCTCGCGCGAGTTCTCCTCGGTGTCGGTCGACGACCGGCTGGGCGGCCGGCTCGCGGCCCAGCACCTCGTCGACGGCGGCCGGCGGCGGATCGCGTTCGTCGGCGGCCCCCGCGGCCTCAACCAGGTCAAGCACCGCCTCGCCGCCACCGAGGAGGTCGCCGCCGCCTCCACCGGGGTGCAGGTGCGGTTCGTCGAGACCGCCACGATGGACGCCGACGCCGGCCGCCGCGCCGTCGACGAGCTGCTCGCGCTCGGCAAGCGGGAGCGGCCCGACGCCATCTTCGCCGCCAACGACCTGGTCGCCCTCGGCGCCCTCCAGGGCCTCACCCTCGCCGGCGCCCGGGTGCCCGAGGACGTCGCCATCATCGGCTACGACGACATCGGCTTCGCCGCCAGCGCCGCCATCCCGCTCAGCTCCGTCCGGCAGCCCCGCGAGGAGCTCGGCGCCGCCGCCGCCCGCATCCTCCTCGACGTCATCGCCGACCCGGCGACCAAGATCCGCCACGACGTCCTCGAGCCCGAGCTCGTCGTCAGGCGGTCGACGGCGGGCTGAGGGGGCGGGCGGGCCCCGGGCGCGTGGTGTAACTCAGTGTTACGTCGCCCACCCGGGTGCTGTTGCCGGCCACAGCGCGGCGGGAGCGGTCGGAACACCGAGGGAGCGGCGTACGCGCCACCCGGTGTGACATGTCCCGCTCGGTGTGACCGTTGACACTCCTCAAGGGCCCGGCCTAGCGTGCGCACGTCTCGGATCGAAACGATTCAATCGCGGCGCCGCGGCGCCCGAGAGGTGGTCCCCCCATGCCCTCAGACCGGTTCGACCGGCTCCTCACCCGTGCCCTCGTGGCCGTCACCGGCGGCGCCCTGGTCGCCTCCGCCGCAGCGGTTCCCGCGACCGCCGCGCCGGCACCGCTGCCCGGCGCGCGCCTCGCGGCGGCCGCCCCCGCCGCCGACCAGCCGACCGCGCTGACCGTCAACGGCATCGACACCCCGGTCGACGTCGAGGGCGCGCCGCACTTCGGCTGGCACGTCGGAAGCGACCGGCAGACGGCGTACGAGGTCGTCGTCGCCACGAGCGCCGCCGGCGCCGCCGACGGCGCCGGCGACGTCTGGTCGAGCGGCAAGGTGGACTCCACCCGGCAGAACGCGATCCGCTACGACGGGCCGGCGCTGGCGCCGTCGGAGCGCTACCACTGGGCGGTTCGCACCTGGGACGGCGCCGGTACGTCGTCGGCGTGGTCGGAGCCCGCGAGCTTCGGGACGGGCCCCGGGGAGACCTGGTCCGACTCCACCCCCGTGTGGGCGCACGTCGAGCAGGACAACTGGACCGACTACGTCTTCGAGACCGACTTCACCGTGGTGCAGAACGCGGCGTCGGTGACCCTGCGGGCGACGTCGACGTCGAGCTTCTACCTCTGGCAGTTCCGCGCCGACACCAACACGCTCAAGGCGCACGTCGGCACCACCCTCCTCGAGGAGGTGCCGCTCGCCCCCGCGGGCGTCGAGCTCGGCACCGGCACCCGGCACCACCTCGAGGTCCGGGTCGAGGGCGACACGATCACCACCTGGGTGGACGACAAGCTGGTCGACGAGCGGACCGACACGACGTACCCGGCCGGCGGGTTCGGGTTCCGCACCGGCGGCAGCGAGCAGGCGACGTTCGACGACGTCACCGTCACCTCGCTCGACGGCCAGGTGCTCTACAGCAACGACTTCTCCTCCGCCGAGCTGCCCGAGCTCCCGTCGCTGACGGTCTCCGACGGCGCGCTGGTCGTCGGCCGCAGCAAGAACGACCTCGTCGCGGGCTCCTGGACCAGCTACACCGTCGACACGACGCTCCGCATCGACGAGGTGGCGGGCAGCATCCGGTTCCGCGGCGCCGACGCCAACAACGGCTACCTGTGGCAGTTCCGCGCCGACAACACCCTGAAGCTGCACAGCCAGGTCGACGGCAACTACAACAACGTCCTCAAGACGGTGACCCTCCCCGCAGGCACCCTGGCCGCCGGCGAGACCGTGCCGATCCGGCTCGAGGCCGTCGGGCCGCGGGTCCGCACGTGGATCGACGACGAGCTGGTCGACACGACGGACACCTCGGTCGGCGCGCCCTCCGGCCGGGTCCACCGCCGGGGCGGCATCGGCTTCCGCAGCGGCGGCTCGGAGTCGGCCACCTGGGGGCCGGTGACCGTCACCGACGCCAACCCCGGCAACGACGCGGTGCTGCTCGAGACCGACTTCCCCGCCGGCGACCGCAGCTTCACCTGCGGCACGCTCGGCGACGGCACCATCACCATCGGCCGCGGCCAGACCTGCCTGCAGCCCACGCTGTCGGCCGACTGGGCCTTCCTGCGCGGTGAGACCACGCTCGCCGACAAGGAGATCGCGTGGGCCACCGTCCACGCGACCGGCAGCAGCGCCAAGGCCGCCAAGCAGTACGTCTACAAGCTCTACCTCAACGGCGAGTTCGTCGGCCTCGGCCCCACGATCCCGATCGCGGGCGAGACCCGCTACGACGGGTTCGACGTGACGGAGCTGGTCGAGCCGGGCGGCGACGTCGCCCTCGCGGCCCTGGCCTACACCACCGCCGAGCAGAAGTTCCAGGCCCAGCTGACCGTCGAGTATGCCGACGGCACGCGCGACGTGTTCGGCACCGGTGACGGCTGGACCGGCCGCTCCGGAGCCGACGTGCTGCCCGACGCCGGCAGCATCGGCACCAGCTACTACCGCGCACCGAAGGAGAACCTCGACGCCCGCGCCTACCCGTGGGGATGGGACCGGCCCGGGTTCGACGACGCCGACTGGGCCGCCGCGGTCGAGAAGTCGCCGTTCGCGACGCTCGCGGCGACGCCGACCGACAAGGTCGAGGAGCAGCTGCACGCCCCCGTCTCGATCGTGGACAAGGGCGACGGCAACTACTTCGTCGACTTCGGCCGCAGCTGGATCGGCGGCGTCCGCTACACCGTCGCCGACGGCACCGCCGGCGACGAGGTGGACATCCGGTTCGGTGAGACCACGGCCGGCGAGAACACGGTCCGCTACAACCTGCACACCGGGAACTCCTACCGCGACGTCGTCACCCTGACCGACGGCGAGCAGACGCTCGAGACCTGGGGTGCGCGGGTGTTCCGGTACGTCGAGATCATCGGCGCCCCCGAGCCCGTGACCGAGGAGAACCTGCAGGCGCTCGCCCTCGTGTACCCGTTCGACGCCGACGCCTCCGCCTTCACCGCGTCCGACGACGACCTGGAGGCGGTCTACGAGCTGTCGAAGAACTCCATCGAGTCGCTGAACCTCAACTTCTACACCGACTCCTGGACCCGCGAGCGGATCAACTACGAGGCCGATGCCTACCTGCAGCAGATGTCGAGTATGTACCTCATGGACGACCTGTCCCTGGCGCGCTACTCGATGAACTACTTCCGCGGCAACCGGACCTGGCCGACCGAGTGGCCGATCTACGTCATCCTCGCGGTCCGCGACGCCTGGCAGCAGACCGGCGACACCACCGAGCTCGCCGACTACTACCCCAACCTGCAGCAGAAGCTGGAGCGCGGGTGGCTCGAGGAGTCGACCGGCCTCATCCGGAAGACGACCGGCTCCAACGGCTGCAACAGCCAGACCGACTGCGACATCGTCGACTGGCCCACGACGGAGCGGGACGGCTACGAGTTCCGCCAGTACAACACCGTCATCAACGCGATCTACTACCGCGCCTTCCGCGACATGGCGGCGATCGCGGACGAGATCGGTCGTGCCGACGACGCGGCCCGCTACACCGAGGCCGCCGACCGGCTGCGCGAGGCCGTGAACGAGCGGCTCTACGACGAGGCCACCGGTTCCTACGACGACGGGATGGACGCCGACGGCAACCGGACCGGGCACCGGTCGGTCCACGCGAGCGCCTTCGCCCTCGCGTTCGGGCTGCCGGAGGCCGACCAGGCGCCGCGGGTGGCGGCGTACATCGCGTCGCGTGGGATGGCCTGCAGCGTCTACTGCGCGGCGTTCCTGGTGAAGGCGCTGCACGACGGCGGCGAGAGCCAGGCGGCGCTCAACATGCTCACCGACGGCACCGGCGTGCGGAGCTGGCTCAACATGATCCGGCTCGGAGCCGGGTCGACGATGGAGGCCTGGGACCCCTCGCTGAAGTCCAACCTCACCTTCTCCCACCCGTGGGCGGCGTCGCCGGCGTTCAACGTGCCGGCCGGGGTGTTCGGCATCCAGCCGACCGAGCCCGGCTACGCGACCCTGCAGGTGCGGCCGCAGCCCGGCGACCTGGACTGGGCGACCATCCGCACGCCCACCGTCCGGGGCAGCGTCGGCGTGGCGTTCGAGACCGGCGACGGCATCACGATGACGGCCTCGGTGCCGGGCAACAGCGTGGCGACGGTCTCGGTGCCGACGACGGCCACCGGCGAGACGACGATCTACGTCGACGGCCGGGCCCGCCAGGTGGAGCCGGTCGACGGCTACGCCGTGGTCGAGGGCGTCGGCGCCGGTTGCCACGTGTTCGCGACCACCGCCGACGCGGAGGTCTCCGACCGGCTGCTCTCGGTGTGCGACGAGGACCCGGCCGACCCGGCGGTGACCGCGACGGTCACCGGCGCCGAGGTCGACGGCTGGTACGGCGCCGACGCGAGGCTGTCGCTCGCGGCGGTCGACGCTCCCCCGGCCGCCGAGCTGGAGTACCGGGTCGGCGACGGCGCGTGGACCGGGTGGACCGCGCCGGTGGCGCTGCCCGACGGCGAGCTGACCGTCTCCTACCGCCTGTGGGAGGACGACGTCGTGTGGGACGAGGGCAGCATCGAGGTCGCCGTCGACGCCACCGCCCCGGAGGTCACCGCCACCGTCGAGGGCCGCACGGTCACGCTCGCGGCCGACGACGCCGGGGCCGGTGTCGCCGAGGTCGAGTACCTCGTCGACGACGGCGAGTGGACGGCGTACGACGAGCCGGTGACGCTGGACGGCTTCGACCCGCGCGCGGTCTCCTACCGCGCGACCGACCGGGTGGGCAACGAGTCGCCCGTCGCGGTGGCGACGGTCGCCGCGGTGGACGGCCCCGCTGCGACCGAGCCGCCGTCGGTGACCGGCCGGCCGGTGGTCGGCGAGCGCCTGGCCGCCGACCCGGGCACCTGGGACACCGACGGGCTGAGCTTCGGCTACCAGTGGTTCCGCGACGGGATCGCCGTCGACGGCGCCCGGCACCCGGCGTACCGGGTCCGTGGCGGCGACGTCGGCGCCCGCCTCACCGTGGTGGTGACCGCCGCGGTCGCCGGCCGCCCCCGACGGCGCCGCGAGCAGCGCGCCGACGGCGGTGGTGCGCAAGCGGCCGACCACGACGACCGCCCGGCTGTCGCGGACCGCGCTGCGGAAGGGGCAGCAGGTCCGGCTGGTGATCCGGGTCGACGCCGGCCCGGTCCCGGCGAACGGCACCATCCGGGTGCGTCGCACCGGCCGGCCGGTGGTCGAACGGCGGCTCACCGACGGGCGCCGGGTGCTCACCTACCGGGTGCGCCACCGCGGACCCGGCAAGGTGCGCGTCGTCTACGTCGGCTCCGGCACCACCCAGCGCAGCACCTCCCGCGTGGTGCGCTACACCGTGCGCTGACCCTCGCTCCGCGCGTGGGCGACCCGGGTCCCGGCAGTGCCGGGCCCGGGTCGTCGGGTTTTTCGGGGGCGGTCGGCGCCGGTCGGCGGGCGGGCGGGGTAACTCAGTGTTCGGTGCACTACCCGGGTGCTGTGACTGGCCAGAGCGCGGCGGTAGTGCTCCGAAGACCGAGGGAGCGGCGCGGGACAGCGGGGTCCGGGTCGGGTCGGTGCGGATTGGTCCCAAACCGCAGCCCCAGCACCCCGAGACTCGCGGTTTGGTCCCCAAACCGCAACCCCCGCCAGCCCAGCCCCACCGATTGGTCACAAACCGCAGCTCCACCACCCCGAGACTCGCGGTTTGGTCCCAAACCGCAACCCCCCGCCAGCCCAGCCCCACCGATTGGTCACAAACGGAGCCTGACCCGGTTCTCCGGACACGGTTGGTTGGGTGATCATGCCGCCGGGGTGGCGGTGGTGTGAAGGGCTTCGAACTCGACGGGGCTGAGCATGCCGAGGGAGGTGTGCCGGCGGCGCGGGTTGTACCAGGCCTCGATCCACTCAAAGATCGCTCCGCCGAGCTCGTCGATGGTCTGCCAGGACTGCTGGTCGAGCAGCTCGCGCTGCATGGTCGACCAAAACGACTCGATCATCGCGTTGTCCACCGAGGAGGCGACCCGGCCCATGGATCCGAGCAGTCCGGCGTCGCGGAGCCGGTGCCCAAAGACCCACGATGTGTACTGACTGCCCCGGTCGGAGTGGACGATGGTGCCCTCCGGACGGCGGCGCCAGGTCGCCATCTGCAGGGCATCGACGACCAGGTCAGATCGCATGTGGTCAGCGATCGACCAGCCCACCACGACGCGGCTGAACACGTCCAGGACCGCGCAGCAGTAGACCTTCCCGCCCCGGGTCGGGTGCTCGGTGATGTCGGTGCACCACAAACGATCCGGCCCCTCGGCAACGAACTTTCGTTGCACGAGGTCCTCATGGACCGCCGCAGCCGGCCGGTGCCGCTTCTTCGGCCGGTGGCTGATCCCGGCCACTCCTAGCATCCGCATCAGCCGCGCGACCCGCTTGCGGCCGACCTTGAGACCCATCCCGAGCCGTAGCTCGGCGTGGACCCGTGGCGAGCCATAAGAGCGGCGTGAGTCGGCGTGGATCGCCACGATCGTGTTCGCCAGGTAGGCGTCGGCGAGGTCACGCTCTGACGGCGGCCGCTTGACCCATTCGTAATAGCCCGACCTGGACACCCCGAGAACCCGGCAGGTCACCGCGACGTCGAACCCGTCGCCGGCGAGCTCACAGACCAGCCGGTACTTCATTTTGGGAGCACGTTCTCCTTGGCGAACAACGCTGCGGCGCGCTTGGTGATCTCCAGCTCCATCTCCAAGCGCCGGTTCTCCCGACGCAGACGAACCAGTTCCTCACGCTCGTGGGTCGACAACCCTTCCTTGCGGCCGGCGTCGACATCGGCTTGGGCCATCCAACGACGCAAGCCGGACTCGCTGATCCCGAGATCCTTGGCGACCTGGGCAACCGACGCGCCCGGCTTGCGGGCCTGGTCGACCGCTCTGCGGCGGAACTCCGGTGGGTATGGTGCAGGCATCTACAGACTCCTCTCCTGCATCGCTACAGATCAGGTGTCCGGGCTACCGGGTCAGGCTCCAACCGCAGCCCCAGCACCCCGAAACCTGCGGTTTGGTCCCAAACCGCAAGCCCGGCCTCAGAGCCCCAGGTCGCGCCCGATGAGCTCCTTCATGATCTCGTTCGAGCCGGCCCAGATCTTGGTGACCCGGGCGTCGCGCCAGGCACGGGCGACGCGGTACTCGTTCATGAAGCCGTAGCCGCCGTGGAGCTGGACGCAGTGGTCGAGCACCTCCGACTGCACCTGCGAGGACCACCACTTGGCCTTGGCGGCGTCGATGGCGGTGAGCTCCTTCTGCGCGTGGGCGAGCACGCACTTGTCGACGTAGGCCTCGGCGACCTCGATCTTGGTGAAGAGCTCGGCGAGGAGGAACTTGTTGTGCTGGAAGGTGCCGATCGGGGCACCGAAGGCGTGGCGCTCCTTGGCGTACTCGAGCGTCTCGACCAGGATCTGCTTGGCGTGCGCGATGTTGGCGACCGCGCAGCCGAGCCGCTCCTGCGGGAGCTTCTGCATCATGTGGATGAAGCCCATGTCGCGCTCGCCGATGATCTCGGCGTCGGTCACCCGCACGTTCTCGAAGAACAGCTCGGCGGTGTCGGACTCCTCCTGGCCAACCTTGTCGAGCTTGCGGCCGCGGGAGAAGCCCTCCTTCGACGCCTCGATGCCGAAGAGGGTGATGCCCTTGGGGCCCTTCTCCGGGTCGGTGCGGACGGCGGCGACGACGAGGTCGCAGCTGTAGCCGTTGGTGATGAAGGTCTTGGAGCCGTTGATGACCCACTCGTCGCCGTCGCGGACGGCGGTGGTCTTGAGCGCGGCGAGGTCGGAGCCCCCGGACGGCTCGGTCATGCCGATGGCGAGCAGGATCTCGCCCGACGCGACGCCGGGCAGCCAGCGCTGCTTCTGCTCCTCGGTGCCGAGCTCGACGATGTACGGCGCGGTGATGTCGGCGTGGATGCCGTGGCAGGTGGGGTACGCCGCGCCCGCCTTGGCGAGCTCCTCCTGCAGGACCGCGTTGAAGCGGAAGTCGCCGGCCTCCGAGCCGCCGTACTGCTCAGGGATCTCCAAACCCAGCAGCCCCTGCTTGCCGGCCTCGAGCCAGAACTCGCGCGGCAGCGCCTTGTCGGCGATGTGCTGCTCGGTGTGGGGCAGGATGTGGCGGTCGACGAACTCCTTGACCGAGCCGCGGAACGCCTCGTGGTCCTCGTCGTAGATCTCGCGCTTCATGCCGCGGACTGTACTCGCTGGTAGCTCCAGGTCGTGCCCGGGCGGACACCGGCTGGCAGGTCCGGTGTCCGCCCGGGAGCTGGGGCGGCGCGATCAGCGCAGGCGGCGGATGATCACCCCCAGGTCGCCGCGGACCACCTTGCGGTGGGCGGCCACCTTGATGCCGCCCGCGGCCTTGCGCGCGCCGCGGAGCGCGGCCACGGCCTGCCGGTCACGGTCGCGCCGGGCGTGGTTGGCGGCCTGCCGCAGCTTGGCGAGCACCCGCACCTCCACCTTGCGCGGCACCGACCCGGCGTCGGCGAACCGCTGCACCAGCGTCCGCACCGCGGCGAGCGACGTCCGCACCCGGAAGACCCGCCGCACGGTGGTGGTGTTGCCGGCCTCGTCGGTCGCGGTCACGACCAGCACCGCCCGGCCGAGGTCGACCCGCCACAGCGGGACCCGCCCCGGGGTGACCTTGCGGCCGTCGATCCGCGCCACCACGGACGCGACCGGCGAGCCGGTCGGCGTCACCGTCCAGGCCAGCCGCGGCTGAGCCGCGTGGCTGTAGGCCCGGCCGGCCGCGATCCCCGGACCTCCAGCACCGGCCCGGTCGTGTCCGGCTCCTCGACGGTGACCTCGACGCTGCCGGCCTCCTCGACGTGACCGGCGTGGTCGGTCGACCGGAACGAGACCACGTGGTCGCCCGGCTCGTCGATCCGCACCGGCTGGTCGTACGTCGTCCAGTCGCCGTCGCCGACCTTGACCTCGGTCGACGCGACACCGGAGGTGGCGTCCTCGGCGGTGAGCGTCACCACCTTGGCCGTGCCGTCGTCGGTGACCTCCGCGGTCGTCGTCGGTCCGGCGCGGTCCAGCTTGACCGTGCTGGAGCGCACCTCCTCGACGTTGCCGTCGGCGTCGGTCGAGCGGTACTCGACCACGATCTCGCCGTCGGCCAGGTCGCCGAGCGCGACCGGCTCGCCGTCGTAAGCGGTCCACTCGCCGCCGTCGATCCGGTACTCCGTCGACGCGACGTCGGAGCCCTCGCCGGCGTCCGCGGCGAGCGTGAAGCTCGGCGCGGTGACGTACCAGCCGTTCTCACCGTCGGCCGCCGCCGGGTCGAGCGTCAGCTCGGTGACCGGCGCCTCGGTGTCCGGCTCCTCGACCGTCACCTCGACGCTGCCGGCCTCCTCGACGTGACCGGCGTTGTCGGTCGACCGGAACGAGACGACGTGGTCGCCCGGCTCGTCGATCCGCACCGGCTGGTCGTACGCCGTCCATTCGCCGTCGCCGACCTTGATCTCGGTCGACGCGACACCGGACGCGGCGTCTTCGGCCAGGAGCGTGACCACCTTCGCGACACCGTCGTCGGTGACCTCCGCCGTCGTCTCCGGAGCCGCGCGGTCCAGCTTCACCGTGGTCGACCCGGCGTCCTCGACGTTGCCGGCGACGTCGGTCGAGCGGTACTCGACCTCCCGCTCGCCGTCGGTGAGGTCGCCGAGCCCGACCGTGCCGTCGTACTCGGTCCACTCGCCGCCGTCGACGCGGTACTCGGTGGTGTCCACACCGGAGCCGTCGCCGTCGTCCGCGCTCAGCGTGAAGCTCGGCGCGGTGACGTACCAGCCGTTCTCACCGTCGGCGGCCGCCGGGTCGAGCGTCAGCTCGGTGGTCGGCGCCTCGGTGTCCTCCGGCTCCTCACCGTCGGTCTCGAGGTGGAAGTAGTCGAACTCGACGGTGACCGGCTCCTCCTGCTCCGGGCCGATCGCCATCAGGCCGAGCGCGGTGATCGGCTTGTCGAACGCGATGCCGTTGCCGACCGGCTCCCACTGGGCGCCGTCGTCGCTGACCTCGGCGGTGTACTGGCTGCCGGCCTTGGTGACCCGGACGTACCAGTAGCCGCTCTCGGTCGTGTCGGCGATGTCGACCTGGTCGCCGCCGGACACGCCGGACCCGTTGGACTCCGCGGCGAGCTCGGCCCGCAGGTCGAGCGCGGCGCCCGGGGTGTTGTAGGCGACGACGTCGGCCTTCACGTAGTTGTCGTCGTCGGCGTACATCAGCAGCCCGGCGAGCTGCCACCGGTGCACCAGCGGCGCCTTGAACCGCGTGGTCGCCACCCAGTCGCCCTCGGGGGCGGCCTGGAGCACGAAGTTCCGCGGGTTCACGGGGTTGTTGCCGTTGATGTCGCCCGGCTGGGTCTCGACCTTCAGGTGGCCGTCCGCGACCTCGACGGTCTCGGAGTCGTAGCGCACCGTGTGCGCCCACCGGCAGCCGTCGAGCTCGTCACCGTCGAACTCGTCGTCCGGGGTGAACTCCGGGGCGTCACGGTCCGGGGTCACCCGGAACCAGTCGACGCTGGCCGTCACCGGGGTGGTGCCGAGGTCGCCGGCCCCCCATCAGCCCGATCCGCGCGTCGGGCTTGAGCGCGGTCGACCCGTTGAGCTGGACCCACGAGCCGTCGGCGCCGCTGCTGGAGTACGCAGCGGTCAGCGTGCCACCGGTGTTGACGAGCCGCAGGTAGATCGTCGTCGGGAAGTCCGTCGGGACGGTCGGCGCGTGCGGGGTGGTGCGCGAGCCGTTGGTCTCGGACTGGAACTCGACGATCCGGCCGCCGTTCTGGTGCCGGACGAACGCCAGCTTGTTGTAGTTGTCGTCGTCCTGGTGCACGACCAGGCCGGCCCACTGCCAGTGCGAGCTGTGCGGCACCGTGAGCTTCGTGGTGGCCGTCCAGTCGCCCTCGGGCGTCGGCTGGCCGACGAAGCTCACCGGACCGGGGCTGGCCTCGTTGATGTCACCGCCGGTGATCGGCAGCTGCAGCTGGCCGCCCGTCGCGCGGACCGGGACACCCGTCGCCTGGCGGACGCTCCACTTGCCGTTGAGGCCGCCGGTGAACTCGTCGGAGAGCGGCCCCACGCAGGTCAGCGGCTCGTAGGTCTCCTCCGGGTCGACCGGCTCCACCTCCGAGTCGACGGAGAAGGCCGAGAACGACGCGGTGCCCGTCGCGGCCGAGTGGGCCGTGGTGGCGATGCCGACGTCCTGCACGTTCGCCGCTCCGCCGAGCGTGGCCGCGGTGCCCACCTGGTTCCAGGTCGAGCCGTTGCGCGAGTAGTACGCCGAGTACTGGTCGCCGCTGCGGACCACCTTGAGCCAGGTCGGGTACGCCGTGCTCCCACCCGCCGTGGAGGCGTCCAGCTGGCCGTTGCCGTCGGTGTCGCGGAGGAACTCCACGCCGTTCGCCGGGCGGATGCCGAGGAACAGGTAGCCGGGCGACTGACCGGGCTGGGTCATGTCGTTGCGGACCATGATCCCCGTCTTGGCGCTGTTGTTGGCGTGGGTCTGGCCGTCGACCCTGACCACGGCCTCCCAGCTGTCGTCGTCACCGCCGCCGGGCAGGTACAACGCGCTGTACTGGTCGACGCCCTGCCAGGTGTTGTTGCCGGCCCCGGTGATCTCGAAGGCGTCGGCGCCGGCCTTCTCGAAGGAGCCGCCGGCGTTGCTGAACTGGACCAGGTCGCCGAAGAGCTCGCCGACCTGCGCCACGACGACCCGCGAGGTGCGCTGGTTGCCCTCGTCGTCGGTGGCCTCGGCGGTGAGGTGGTAGAGGTTCTCCTCCTCCGGGGTGGTCCAGGTGACCTCGAACGGCGCGGTGTCGTCGACGCCGATCGACTCGCCGTCGACGAAGAACTCGACCTGGGTGACCTCGCCGCCCTCGTCGGAGGCGTCGGCCGTCACCGGCACGTCGGTGCCGGGGTCGAGCTGCTCGTCCTCGTCGGGGAGGTGATCGTCACCGACGGGCGCTCCGTGGGGGGAGGCGCCGCGGCCGAGGGCCTCGAGGAAGTTGAGCCGGACCGGGCCGTCGGCGAACACGACGTATAGGTCCCTCGTCTCGGCGCCCAGGGCGCTGGTGTCGACGACGACGTCGCGGAACCCGGCACCGGTGGCCGGGACCTCGGCGGTCGCCAGCAGCTCGCCGTCCGGCGCGTCCTGGCGGATCTCGAGCGTGCCCCCGGTGGTGGCCGACGCTCGCAGCGCGAGCCGGTTGACCCGGTAGAAGCTCACGGTGTCGAACTGGATCCAGGCACCGTCGTCACCGACGACGACCTGACCGCCACCGGCCGCGTCGCGGCCCGGCTGGACGACGGCGTCGTCGGACTTCGCGTCGAAGAACTCCGCCTGCCGCAGCTTGGGGTAGAGCACCGAGGTCGCGGAGCCGGTGAGCGCGTTCTCGCCGGACTCGTCGCCCGAGTCGGTGTAGCGGGCGTCGAGCGCGAAGAAGATGTTCTCGTCCGGTGCGTGCCCGCCGAGGCTGGTCACCACGCTGCCGGTCAGACCGGTGTAGGGCTCGGTCGGGTGCGAGTGGGCGTCGTGGCCGAGCGCGGGCTGGACGATGACGTCGTCACCCGAGATCGTCTCGTCCTCGGGGTCGGTCACCTCCACGTCCCACGAGATCTCGTCGCCGAACTCGAAGAACGCCCCGTCCGGCGGCAGGTTGAACCGGACCGACGGCTCGGTGTTGCCCACCGTGATCGAGACGGTCGTCGTGCCCTCCTTGCCGTCCGGGTCGGAGACGGTCAGCCGGGCGCGGTGCACGCCCTCGTTGGTGTAGGTGTGGCTGGCGGTCGCACCGGTGGCGTCGACCGTGCCGTCGTCCTCGAAGTCCCACTCGTAGGTGAGCTCGGCACCCTCCGGGTCGGTGGAGCCCGAGCCGTCGAACTCGACGGTCAGCGGCGCCTGGCCGGACGACGGGTCGGCCGCGAGCCGGGCGATCGGCGAGCGGGAGCCCTGGATGTAGTCGATCCGGTGCAGGCCCGAGTTGGGGTTGTCACGGCCGTAGCCGCCGCCCCAGTCGAGGACGTAGAGCGACCCGTCGGGACCGAACTTGGAGTCGATCGGCGCGAGGAACTGCTCCTGCGGCAGGAACGGGTTCACCTTCTCGACGGCGTCGCCCGGGTCGGCGGTGCCGGCGTCCTCCGCGAGCTGGATGTTGTACATCTTGTTGCGCGCCCAGTCGTAGAAGAACGGCTTGGCGTCGAAGGAGGCGGGGAACTTGGTGTCGGACTCCAGCTCCTCGTCGTAGTGGTAGAACGGGCCGCCCATCGGGGCGAGACCGCCGCCTTGCGCGATGACCTGCGGCACCGAGCTGCGCCGGTAGCCGTAGAACATGTCCGCGGGCCGCACGGGCGGCAGCTCGGTCAGGCCGGTGTTGTGGACGCTGTCGTTGACCGGGTTGGCGCAGTCGAAGTAGTCACCGACGACCGGCGGGTTCTGCGGCGTGGTGTGGCCGTAGTCGACGTCGCGGAACGGCTCGTTGTCGCCCATGCACAGCGGCCAGCCGTAGTTGCCCGGCGACTTGATCAGGTTCCACTCCGCGATGCCGGCCGGCCCGCGGGTGGCCGGGGCGTCGTTGTTGTTGTCCGGCGAGTAGTCGGCGAGGCTGATCCAGCCGGTCTCGGGGTCGACGGAGAACCGGAACGGGTTGCGGAAGCCCATCGCGTAGATCTCGGGCCGGGTCTTGTCCTCGGCGTCCTCGGCCTCGGGGAAGAGGTTGCCCTCGGGGATGGTGTAGCCCGAGCCGTCGGGGTTCGGGGTGATCCGGAGCAGCTTGCCGCGCAGGTCGTTGGTGTTGGCCGAGGTGGCGCGGGCGTCGTGGAAGGTGCCCTGGCGCTCCGAGATCGGGGCGTAGCCGCCGGAGGGCTCGGAGTGCGGGTTCACGTCGTCACCGACGCCGAGGTAGAGGTTGCCCTCGGGGTCCATGTCGAGGCCGCCGCCCGTGTGGCCGGGCTCGTCGGGGGAGCCGGCGGGCGGGCACCTCCAGCAGCACCTTCTCGGTGGCGCGGTCGATGGTGCCGGTCTGGTGGTCGTAGGTCAGGCGCGAGAGGACGTTGAAGAAGTTCTCGGGGTCGGTGTCGTCGTCGCTCGCCGGCGAGTAGTAGACGTAGAGGTGGCCGGACTCCTCGAAGTCGTTGGCCAGCGTGATGCCGAGCAGGCCGTCCTCGCCGCCGGAGTAGACCGGGATGGTGACGGCGGTGCTGGTGGTCTGGGTCTGCGGGTCGAAGACGCGGATCTGGCCGCGGACCAGCTCGGTGAAGAAGACCTTGCCGTCGGGCGCGACGTCCATGGCGTACGGCGCGGACGTGTTCTGGTCGAGCGGCACCCGCTCGTAGCTCTCCCACACGGTGCCGCCGCAGTCGCCGGGCTCGAGGCCGGCGACGTACTCCACGCCGCCCACGAGGTGCTCCATGAACTTCGGCTCGTCGTAGTGCGACGGGAAGTGGCCGAGCGCCGTGGCCCAGAACCGGCCGCCCTCGTAGGGCTTGCACCAGCTGATCGGGTGGTCGTAGCCCATGTTGCCGCCGGAGTACGTCGACTCGTCCATCGTGGCGAGGACGTGGGCGGTGCCGCGCACGTTGTTGGAGAAGTTGTACCACTCGTCGCTGCGCTGCCAGCGGGTCTCGGTGAAGTGGTCGGTCGAGGGGTGGTGGTGGTCCTCGACCCGGACGACGCCGGGCTGGCCCGGGTCGGTGCCGGTCGGCGCGTGGCCCGGCATCAGGGAGCCGACCATCTCGTCCCACCACGCGTAGTTGCCGCGCATGTCGGTGGCGTTGTGGACGGCGGCGATGCCGTGGCCGGCCGCCATCCAGCGCTCCATGGCGTCCTTCTCGTCGGCGGTCCAGGGGTCGCCGTTGGTCTGGAACGCGACGATCGCGTCGTACTCCGCGAGCCCCTCGTCGGTGAACACCCCTTCGGAGTCGTCGACGATGGTCGCGTCCATGCCCTCGGCCTCCAGGGCCGCCTCCAGCTTGGGCGCACCCTCGGCGATCGCGTCGTCGTGCCAGGGACCCGGCCGGGGCCTCGGTGAAGATCAGGACGTGCCCGTGGCCCTCGTGGGCCGAGGCCGGCGCGGGCAGCGCTGCCGCGAGGGCTCCGGCCACCGCGGCGGCGATCGAGGCGGAGAGGAACCGGAACCCGGCTCGGCGATGGACAGTCATGACGCTCCTAGGGTCGACAGGGCAGCGGGTGACGTGCGCCACACCGGAACCTAGGGAAGACTTATGTCGAACGTCAAGCAAAAGTTGCTGCGCAGGCGAACGAAAGCCGCCAGACGCACGTCGGAAGTCGTCGAATCGGCCCTCGTGGCGCGTCGAATCGGCCCTCGTGGCGCGTCGAATCCGGTCCCGTGGTGGCCCGCTCAGCCGCGGGCCGACCTCGACCGCTCCCTACTCGACCGGGTCGGGACCGCGGCGGGGCATGAGCAGCCCGGCGGCCACCAGGAGCAGCGCGGAGCAGGCGACGGCAAGGAAGACGGCCTGCAGCGCAGGGTCGAGCACCGAGACCGGCAGCTCGTCGAGGTCGACCGCCCCGGCGTGGCCGCCACCGTCGAGGCGGCTCGCGACGGCCGCGTTGGCGATCGCGCCGAACGCCGCCACGCCCACCGCGCTGCCGACCGACCGGCCGAACATGTTGGCGCCGGTGGCCACGCCGCGCTCCTGGAACCCGACCGCCGACTGCAGCGCGACGACGCTGGGGCTGACGACGTAGCCGAGCCCGAGGCCGAGCACCAGGCAGGCGACCGCGGGGAGCCAGACACCGCTGCCAGGACCGACCAGCACCAGGAGCCAGGCGCCGAGCGCGCCGAAACCGCCGCCGAGCAGCAGGCACGCGCGGAAGCCCCACCGCAGGTAGATCCGGCCGGAGCTGCTGGCCGCGATCGGCCAGCCGATGGCGAGGGCCGCGACGGCGAAGCCGGCGACGGTCGCGCCGGAGCCGAGGACCTGCTGGGCATACACCGGGACGTACGACGTCACGCCCATCATCACGACGCCGGCGACGAAGCTGCCCACGAGCGCCGCGTTGAGGACCCTCCGGCGGAACAGCCAGCCCGGCAGCACCGGGTCGGCTGCGCGGCTCTCGACCAGGACGAACAGTGCGACGAGCACCGCTGACCCGACGAGGAGGCCCACGCTGGCGAACGACCACCACGGCCACCGGATGCCGCCCTCGAGCAGCGCGAGCAGCAGCAGCGCCGAGGCGCCGGCGACCAGCACCGAGCCGGTCACGTCGATCGGCCGCCGTTCGCGCGGCTCCCGCTCCTCGTGGAACCGCACCAGCAGCACGGCGGCCGCGAGCAACCCCAGCGGCAGGTTGATCCAGAAGATCCACCGCCAGGAGAGGTGGTCGGAGAACAGGCCGCCGAGCGCCGGGCCGACGACGGCGGACATCGCCCACACGCTCGCGATGTAGCCCTGGGCGACCGCCCGCTCAGCGACGGAGTAGATGTCGCCCATGATCGTCATCCCGGACGGCTGGATCGCACCAGCACCGAGGCCCTGCAGCGCACGGAACGCGATCAACGCGCCCATGCTCCACGCGACCGCGCACAGCACCGATCCGAGCACGAACAGGCCGATGCCGAACAGCATCATCGGCTTGCGGCCGAACACGTCGGCGAGCTTGCCGTAGACGGGCGTGGTGATGGCCTGGGCCAGAAGGTACGCCGAGAACAGCCACGGGAACTGGGTGAACCCGCCGAGGTCGCGCACGATCGCCGGCACCGCGGTCGCCAGGATCGTCGAGTCGATGGCGATCAGCGCGATGCTCAGCATCACCGAGCCGAGGATCGGCCCCCGCTCGCTGCGCAGGCCGACCGAGGCGCGGGTCGGGGCGGAGGTCTCGGCGGGCACGTCAGGCGGCAACCTACCGCCGCGGCGCCGCATTCCCGCCCGGGCCCCGCCCTCCTGCTCCTCGCCGCCGCCGCTACCGGTCGTCGGCGCCCAGCACGAGCCGGGCCAGCTCGACCAGCTCGGGGGTGAGGTCCTGCTCGCCGAGCCGGGCGGTCACCGGGCCGCAGGCGAAGGTGTAGACGAACGCGTCGGGGTGCTGCCCGGCCGGGCGGAGCGCCTCGAGGTCGACCGCCTCGAACAGGCGCCGCGCCCGGGCGGCCACCTCGTCGTCGCCGTCGAGGTCGACGGTCCGCTCGCTGACCAGGCCGGCGTAGCCGCCGGACCGGCGGACGGTGAGCGGCCAGCCGGGGCCCGCGGCGCCCGCTCCTCCGACCGTGCGGGTGCGCCCGCCCCGCCCGGCGACGACCCCGACCTGCTGCCACGCCTCCGCCACGGCAGTGGCGTGCTGCCCCGCAGCCGCCACGCACGCCTCGGCGAACCCGGCGAAGTCGGTCTGCGGGCCGATGCCGGAGGTGAGGGCCGTGAACCAGATCCGCCCGGCTCCCTCCCAGGCGGTGCCGCCGATCGCCGTGGCAGCGAGGTGGAACGCCTTGTTGGGGATGCCCGAGTTGATGTGCACGCCGCCGTTGTCGTCGTCGGTGTCGACGTAGTCGTCCATGTGGCCCGGTTGCGGGTCGCGGCCGAGCACCGGGTCGTCGTACGCCGTGCCGGGCTCGGCCATCGACCGCAGCGCCCGCGCCTGCACGCCGGGGAGGAAGAGGCCCACACCGACCAGCCAGTCGGCCTCGGAGACGTCCTGGCCGAGGTGACGCTGCCGGACGCAGGCGCCGACGACGTCGGAGACCGACTCGTTGAGCGCCCCGGCCTGACCGGCGTAGGCGAGGTCGGCGGTGTGCTGGGTGAGTGCGTGGCCGAGCTCGTGGCCGAGGACGTCGATCGGCTTGGTGAACCGGTCGAACACCCGCCCGTCCCCGTCGCCGAACACCAGCTGGGTGCCGTTCCAGAAGGCGTTGTCGTAGTCGCGCTCGTAGTGCACGGTCGCGACCACCGTCGCCCCGCGGCCGTCGTACGACGACCGCCCGAGGTCGGCGAGGAGCGCCAGCGACTCGGTGAGCCCGAGCGCGGCCTCGTCGACCGCGGCGTCGCCGCTCTCCGGCCCGCCGGCCGGACGCACCAGGTCGCCGGGGAGCCGGGCGGTGCCGCCGGCCGTGTGCACCTGCCAGGCCGGCGCCGCGTCGCCGGGCACTGCGCTGGTGGGCAGCGACACCTGCGCCCGCCGCGGGTCGGCGAGCGACGCCCGCCGGGCGCGCAGCCGGGCGTCGACCTCCACCGTGCGGCCGGGGCCCCCGGCGCCGTGGCCGGCCGCCGCGAGCCGTTCGAGCAGGTAGGCCGGGACGAACGGGCAGTGCATGCGGTCCAGCCAACAGCGCGGCGGCGGTCGCTGTCGAGGGGATCGGGTCGACAGGAAGGAGCGGCCGCGCTCAGCCGCCGGCGAGCTCGGTGTCGGTGACGATCCGCGACTCCGCCGGCAGCCGCGGATCGAACTCCTCGTCGAAGCGGGAGTAGGTGAACGACGCGTCCGCCGACTCGTCGATCCGCAGCAGGTAGTGCGGCTCGGCCACCATCACGTAGTAGGTCTCCTCCTGGCTCCCCTGCTCCAGCCGGATCCGGACGGCGTCCTGCTGCTGTTCGGTGACGACGCCCTCGTTGGTCAGGGTGGCGCCGCCGCGGTTGTCGCGCTCGAGGAGCTCGTCGAGGTCGCACACCGACGCGAACTGGTCCTCCTGCTCGGTGAGCTCCAGCCAGCGGCCGCCCACCTTGTCGAGGAACGCCTGCGCCTCCGCCCGGTCGAGGCCGGGGAGGAACTCGGCGTCCGGCTTGACCAGCTCGCGGCCGCCGACCCGCAGCACCTGCGCCGAGCCGCCGTCCGCGTAGCCCATCGTCCCGCGGCACTCGCCGTCGGCGGTCATCGTCAGGTCGACCACGACGTCGCGACCGCTGTCGCCGTCCTCGCGGAACTGGCCGGTCACGCGGACACTGTCGAGGACCTTCATCTCCCGCTCCGAGGCCTTCAGGATGTCCGCGGGGTCCTGGGCGGTGAAGTCGCCGGCGGGGCTGGTGGGCGACGGACCCGGCGCGGGGTCCGGGTCGTCGCGGCCGAGCCAGGCCGCGGCCCCGCCCACGCCGACCGCGACGACCGCTGCCGCCGCGGCGGTCGCCGTCCAGAACACGCGGGACCGGCCGCCGCGCGCGGGCGGCGGCAGGGGGGTCGGCGGCGGGTCGGGGGCCGGCGGGTCCTGGGCCGGCGACTGCGGCGGGGCGGCCGGTGGTCGTGCGGCCGGTGGTCGTGCGGCCGGTGGTTGCGGGGAGGGCGGCTGCGGGGAGCGCGGCGGGCCGGTCGGCGTACTCCCCTGCGGGCGGTCGCCGCCGGTCGGCGGGCGCGGCACGGTGCCCTCGGCCACGGGACTCGCGACGACCGGCCGGATGACCGTGCCGGTGCGGGCCGCCGGCACCGCCGCCCCCGGCGTGCTCGGCAGCCGCAGCGCCGCCTGCAGGTCGTCGCGCATCGCCCCGGCGTCGCGGTAGCGGCCCTCCGGCTCCTTGGCCATCGCGATCCGCAGGATCCGGTTGGCGGCGCGGATCATCGGGGTGTCGCCGGCCAGCTGCGGCACCGGGTCGTTCATGTGGCCGGCGATGACCTGGTAGTCGGTGGTGCCGGAGTACGGCGGCACGCCGGTGAGGGCGACCCACAGCAGGCAGCCCAGCGAGTAGACGTCGGTGACGAACCCGGCCTCGGCGCCGCTGTGCAGCTCGGGCGCCATGTAGGTCGGCGTCCCCGGCACCGCCGCTCCGATCCGGGTCGCCTGCGCATCCATCCGGCGGGCGATGCCGAAGTCGGCGAGGTAGGCGCGCACCGCGCCGCCCCGCAACCGCACCAGCACGTTGCCCGGCTTGATGTCGCGGTGGACGAGCCCCGCGTCGTGGGCGTCGGCCAGCCCGGTCGCCACCTGCTGCATCACGTCGAGCGCATCGGCCAGCGGCGGCACCCCGGCGGTGCGGATCAGCCGGCCGAGGTCACCGTCGGCGATCAGCTGGCTGGCGATGTAGAGATAGCCGTCCTCCTCGCCGTGGGCGTAGACCGCGACGACGTGCGACGACTCCAGCGACGCCTGGGCGCGCGCCTCCCGGGTGAACCGCTCCCCGGAACTCCGGGTCGTGCGCGAGGTGCGGCGCCACGATCTTGAGCGCCACCTCCCGGCCGAGGTTCTCCTCCACCGCCCGGTAGACGACACCCATCCCACCCTGACCGAGCTGCTCCACCACCCGGAACCGCCCGATCCGGGCACCAGGGGCCGGGTAGCCGGAAGTCGGGACGGAGGGCACGACACGTTTCTACCCGAACGGGTGCGGGGGGTGGGGTGGGCAGGCGGGTGGGCGGGGGGTCTTTACCGAGGTTTGGTCCCAAACCGCATCAGGAACGGCCCGGGATCTGCGGTTTGGTCCCAAACCGCACCCCTCGAGGCCCGCCAGCTGCGGTTTGGTCCCAAACCGCAGCCATCCGACCGGCCCGCCTCACACCCCCGCCGCGACCCGGTCGTCGGCCCCATCAGCCCCGTCGACCCCACCAGCACCATCCCCGCCGAGCCGGCCGTCCGCGCCCGCCGGCACCTCGTCGCGGAAGCCGTGCCGCTCCCACCAGCGGGCGAGCGGCGCGGGGGCCCACCAGTTCCAGCGGCCGAGCAGCTTCATCGCCGCCGGCACCATGAGCGCCCGCACGATGGTGGCGTCGACGAGGAGGGCGACGAGCATGCCGATGCCGAGCATCTTCATGAACACGATGCCGCTCGTGGAGAACGCGCCGATCACCACGGCGAGCAGCACGGCGGCGCTCGTGATGATCCGGCCGGTCTTCTGCACGCCCGTCGCGACGGCGAGGTCGTTGTCGCCGGTGCGGTCCCACTGCTCGCGGACCCGGCTGAGGAGGAACACCTCGTAGTCCATCGACAGGCCGAAGAGGATGGCCAGCATCAGGATCGGGTTGGTCGCGTCGAGGAAGCCCTGCGGCGTGAAGCCGAGCAGGTCGGCGAGGTGGCCGTCGCTGAAGATCCAGGTGATGACGCCGAAGGACGCGGTGATCGAGAAGGCGTTCATCACAACCGCCTTCAGCGGCAGCACCAGCGAGCCGAACGCGACGAACAGCAGCACGAGCATCACGCCGACGACGATCAGCCCCATCCACGGCAGGTGCGCACCGACCGAGTCGAGCAGGTCGACGGTGTCGGCGGTCAGGCCGCCGACCATCGCCGTGCCACCCTCGGGGTCGATCTCGCGCAGGTCGCGCACCAGGTCCTGCGACGCCTCGCTCTGGCTGTTGCCGCGCCACGCCACCCGCACCAGCGTGGCGTCGCCCTGCTGGTCGACGACCTCGGCCGTCGGGTCGCCGGCGATGCCGCGCGCCTGCTGGAGGTAGGAGTCGACCGCGGCGGCGTCGGCACCCTCGAGGAGCACGCTGGCCGTCGACGTCTCGGGCCCGAACGCGGCGAGCTTCTCGGCGGCGACGTGGGCCGGCGCGTCGTCGGGGAGCACGCGGTGGTCGACGCTGCCCCAGCGCACGCCGAGGAACGGCGCGGCCACGGCGAGCAGTACGACGACCGTGAGCGCGAGCACGGCCACCGGGCGGCGCATCACGGCGCGGGCGAGCGCCGCCCACCGGCCGTGGGCGTCGCCGACCTCGACCGCACGACCGCGCCGCCACGGCAGCCGGCCGGCGTCGACCCGCCGTCCGAGCAGGACGAGGATCGCGGGGAGCACGGTGAGCGCGGCCAGCATGGCGATCACGACCGCCGCGATGCCGCCGTACGCCATGCTCCGCAGGAACATCTGGGGGAAGATCAGCAGGCTGGCCAGCGCCGCGGCGACGGTGAGGCCGGAGAACAGCACGGTGCGTCCGGCGGTGGTCATCGTCCGGCGGATCGCCAGCCGGGGTGCTGCGGGGTCGCCGTCCGGCAGCGCCGCGAGCTCCTCCCGGAACCGGCTGATGACGAACAGCGCGTAGTCGATCGCGAGCCCGATGCCGAGCAGCGAGATCACGTTCACCGCGAACACCGACACGTCGGTGAACCCCGTCAGCAGCCGCACCGTCGCGAGGCCGCCGACCATCGCGACCACGCCGACGACCGCCGGCATCGACGCCGCGACCAGGCTGCCGAAGATCAGGAGTGCCAGCAGCACGACCAGGGGGAGCGAGATGAGCTCGGCGCGCTCGAGATCCTCGGAGGTGATCTCGTTGACGTTCTCGTAGACGGCGTAGGTGCCGGCGACGTCGGTGTGCAGACCGTCGGCCTCGAGCAGCGGGTGGACCTCGTCGTAGGAGTCGAGGAAGTCGTCCTGCGTCTCGCCGTCGAGCGAGATCACCACCTGCGCGGTGTGGCCGTCGGGGCTGACCAGGCCGGCCTCCGGGGGGCGCCTCGAAGTAGGGGACCACCCGAGCGACGGCGTCCTGGGGGAGGTCCGCCACGACGTCGGCGACCGCGTCCCGGAACCGCGGGTCCGTGGCGACCAGGTCGTCACTGGAGTAGATCGCCACCACGTCCGGCGACTGGTTGCCGAAGACGTCGCGCTCGGCCGCGAGCTGCCGGGCGCCCTCGGCGTCGGGGTCGTCGAACCCCCCGCGGGAGAGCGAGTCGAAGACGCCGACGCCGTAGACGCCGGCGGCGATCACGACGAGGACGCCGACCGCGAGGACGGCTCGGGCTCGGCGGGCGACGAACGCGCCCCAGCGGTCGATCATGAGGGTTCCTCCTCCGCGGGCGCGGGATGAGAGACTTGGTGAACAGCCGTCCGTTCAGTAACGGTCGATCAGTTCAGTGAACGCCGTTAACCGTAAATGGTGTAAACTGCGGTGTCAACCATTAACGAGGAGTGCCGTGGCTCACGTCCACCAGCCGCCGTCGCGCCGCGAGCGTCAGCGCGAGGCGACGTACGACGAGATCGTCCGGGTCTCCGCGGAGCTCCTGGCCGAGGGCGCCGAGCTGTCCCTGCGCGCGGTGGCGACCCGGATGGGCATGACGCCGCCGGCGCTCTACCGGTACGTCGGCAGCTACCAGGAGCTGGTCGACCTGGTGGCGTTCGAGCTCGACAAGGCGGCGACCGCCGATTTCGCGGCCCGGGCGGAGAAGTACCCCGCGGACGACCCGGCGGCCCGGCTCACCGCGGCGGCGGTCGGCTTCCGGCAGTGGGCCGTCGCGCGGCCCCGCGAGTTCGCCACCGTGTTCGCCAACCCGGTCACCGAGGGAGGCACCGAGCGCCGCGAGCTGCTGACGCTGGCGACCTCCGGCCACTACTTCACCGACCTGCTCTACGCCATCCAGCAGAAGTACCGCTTCCCCTACCCCCGCCCTCGACGAGCTCGACCCCGCGGTCCGCGAGGCCGTGCTCGAGCCGCTGATCCCGGCGAAGGCCGAGCACATCGCCACCGAGGATCGCGGCCTGCTCTGGGTCTACATGCGCGCCTGGTCGGCGCTCTACGGCGTGGTCACCCTGGAGTCGACCGGCCACTGCGACCCGCGGCTGATCGCGACCGCCGCGCTCTTCCGCGCGACGGTCCTGGAGTGGCTGGGGCCGCTCAACCTCGACGGCGAGCGGGAGCGGCTGGTCCGGGTCCTCGACGAGGAGCTGGCGGCGGGCCCGGCGCCGACCGGCTAGCGGGCGGGGTCGACGTACGCCGGGATCGCGGCGCGCACCGCCGCGGCGTCGTCCAGCGCGGCCAGCAGCGCGAGGACGAGCACCCGGCCCTGCCCGGCGCGGAGCGTGCCGAGCGGCACCGCACCCGCGGCCACCAGGTCGGCACCGCCACCGCCACCGCCGTAGACGCCGGCGACCGCCCCCTGGTCGACGCGCGTGGTGAGGGCGACCACGACGCCGCGCCGGGTGAGGTCGGCGACCGCTGCGACGATGCCGGGCGACGCGTTGCCCGCCCCGGTCGCCTGCAGCACCACGCCGCGGGCGCCCGCCGCGGCGAACGCGCGGAGCGCGACGTCGTCGGCGCCGGGGTACGTCGCGGCGATGTCGACCCGGACCCGCTCGAGGCCGAGCGCGGCCCGGGGCAGGTGCTCGCGGTGTGCAGGAGTGCCCTCGACGAACAGCCGCCCGTCGACGACCCGCCCGAGCGCCCGCCCGTCGTGCTGCGCGAACGCCGCCGCAGCGACCGTGTGCACCTTCCGCGTGCCACGCGCGGCGTGCACCCGGCCGTCGAAGACGACGAGCACGCCGAGGCCCCGGGCGGCGGGGTCGGCGGCGACACGGACGGCGTCGGCGAGGTTGCGCGGACCGTCGGCGTCCGGGGCGTCGGCCGGCCGCTGCGCGCCGGTCACCACCACCGGCCGGTCGCCGGCGTGGACCAGGTCGAGGAGGTAGGCGGTCTCCTCCATCGTGTCGGTGCCGTGGGTCACCACCACGCCCGCGAACCGGTCGTCCGCGTCGAGCACCGCCCTGGCGACCGCGACCTGGTCGGCGGGCGTCAGCGCCGAGCTGTCCTTGACGAACAGGTCGTGGGCCTCCACGTCGAGGTCGGGGACGAGGCCCCGCACGAGCCGGTCGACGCTGTCGACCGGCGCCGCCACCCCGCCGGAAGTGCGGCTGGCGATCGTGCCGCCGGTGCCGAGCACCAGCACCGCGGGACGGGTGCGGCTCACCCGGCCAGGACCTCGCGCACCCAGACCGGCACCAGGTCGCCCGCCCGGCCCTGCCGGGACTCGTGGAAGAACGGGCTGCCCTCGCTCGGCACCAGGTTGAGCTCGAGCGTCCGCGCGCCGAACGCCCGCGCCTGCTGCACGAACCCGGCGGCCGGGTAGACCGCACCCGAGGTCCCGACGGAGACGAACAGGTCGCAGGCCACGAGGGACTCGATGATCGCGTCGAGGTGGTAGGGCACCTCGCCGAACCAGACGACGTCGGGGCGCAGCGTGCCGAGGCCGCAGCCGGGGCACGGGTCGGCGTCGACCAGGTCGTCGTCCCAGCGGTGCCGCCCGCCGCAGTAGGAGCAGAGCGCCGAGCGCAGCTCCCCGTGCATGTGGACGACCCGGGTCGAGCCGGCCCGCTCGTGGAGGTCGTCGATGTTCTGCGTCACGACCAGCAGGTCGTCGCCGATCGCCCGCTCCAGCTCCGCGAGCGCGACGTGGGCGGCGTTCGGCCCGACCGCCGCCAGCGACGCGCGGCGGGCGTCGTAGAACCGCTGCACGGTGTGCGGGTCGGCCGCGAACGCCTCGGGCGTCGCCACCTCCTCGACCCGGTGGCCCTCCCACAGGCCGTCGGCGTCCCGGAACGTCGGCACCCCGCTCTCGGCGGAGATGCCTGCCCCGGTCAGGACTACGATGCGCACGACCGCCACCGTACTCAGCCGCGGTCACCCGGACGGACGAAGGAGGCGGGCGCGCGTGCGACGCTGGTCACGGTCGGCGGCCACGGCGGTCGCTCTCATGGTGGCGGCGGCGCTGCCGGTCGTCGCGGCGCCGGGCGCCACCGAGGCGGGCACCGTGACGAGGCACGAGACCCGGACCAAGGTGCGGCCGCTGCCCGACCGGGTGCTCCGGTACGGCGAGAAGGTGCGGATCAGCGGCTGGGTCGAGGTCCGCGACGAGAACGACCCCCGACTGCGATCCGGGCGGCTGGTGCCTGAGCCCCGACACCGAGGACGGCCACGTCGCGGTGCGGCGCACCCCTGCGGGGAAGGGCGGGCAGAAGACGGTCGCGACGCTGCCGAACGAGAGCTCGTTCACGACGCGCATCCGGATGACCGGCAGCGCCCGCTACCAGGTGCTCTACACCGGCGGTTCCTTCGACGCCCACTGGTTCGAGCCCAGCCGGACCACGGTGCGGGTGCGGGTCTCGCGCAACCTCCGCGGGCAGATCGTGGAGCGCGACGGCGGGGCCCGTTACATCGGCCGGGTCACCCCCGGCTGGACCCGGAAGCCGGTCACCATCCAGCGCAAGACCTGCCGCACCTGCGCCTGGCGCACGTACGCGACGGTGCGCACCGACGGCAAGGGGCGGTACGCCGTCGCGGTCACCGCACCCGACAAGGGCAGCTGGTTCTGGCGCTCGGCGGTCCGGGCGACCCGGCCGCGGTTCGTCGCCGGCCACGGCAACGTGTGGCGGACCTTCCGGCCGCCGGCCGCGTAGGCGCTCAGCCGAAGACCGACCAGCAGAGGTCGTTGCGGCGCTGCTGGTCCTCCAGCACGAGCGCCCGGACCTCCGCGGGCAGCCGGTCGCGCTGCCAGGCGCACTCGGCCCGCCCGGCCTCCTCCGCGGCGACATCATCCGGACGCGCCGCCCGCACCGCCTTGATCGCGTACGCCGCCGCGCCCAGGTCGTGCTCCGCGACGTGCGGCACGCACGCGGCCTGCCCGGCGGCGTACGCAGCGAACCTGGCCGCTCCCCGCAGCGGCCGCGCCGCCCCCATCGCGTGCCCTCCGGCCGCGCGCGACTCCATCATCCGCACCTCGCCCCGCACCCAGGCGCGGACGGCCGCGATCGCGGCGCGGGGCCGGCCGTCCTCCGGCACCTGCGCCTCGAACAGGTGCAGCACGTGCTCCGCGCACTCCGCCGCCCACAGCGCGAGCAGCCGGTGGTCGTCGTCGGTGAGGGTCCCGCCGCGGCGGACGGTGATCATCCGCGCGTCGCGGACCTCGGGGAGGATCACCGGTCGGTCCCCGGGGTCGCCGACGCGGACGCCGCTGCGGCCGGCGTGCCGCCGTACCGCGTCGTGAGCTCCTCGCCGATGCGCGCCAGCACGCGACGTACCTCCGGCGGGTCCTGCACGTCGACCAGGCCGCCCCACCCGGCGAGGTTGCGGGCCAGGTCGAGCGGGGTCGGGGCTGCGACCCGCACGAGTGCCCGGCCGTCGGCGCGCTCCTCCTCGACGTGGCAGTGCCGGCCGAAGTGGTCGCGCAGCACCGGCACGAACCGCTGCTCGAGGACGACCGTCGCCCAGGTGCGTGAGCGCCGCTCCTCCATCTCCGCCACGACCTCGGCCCAGGCCTCGTCGAGCGGCACGTCCGCCGGTTCGAACACCTCGTCGGTGACGTCGATCGAGGAGATCCGGTCGACGCGGAACGTGCGCCGGCCCCGGTCGGTGCCGGCGACCAGGTAGGACGCGTCCCCCTTGTCGACGACGCCCCACGGCTCGACCAGCCGCTCGGAGCGGCTCCCGCGGGCGTCGGCGTAGGTCAGCCGCACGCGGCGGCGGCGGACCACGGCGTCCTGGAGCGCCTGGACCAGCGGCGGCCGGGGGCGGACCTGCTCGCCCCACCGCGCCGGGTCGCTCACGGTCGCCGCCGCAGCCGCCTCGGCGTCGGCGCGGAACGTCCGGGGCAGCGCCCGCGCGAGCTTGCGCAGCGCTGCCCTCGCCTCGTCGGAGGTCGCCGCCGCCGGCCCCAGCAGCAAGAACAGCGCCTGGGCCTCCGACGCCGACAGCCCGGTGAGGTCCGTCCGCGCGCCGCCCACGAGCTGCCACCCACCACCGCGACCGGGCTGGGGGGTAGACCGGGACCCCCGCGGCCGCCAGCGCCTCGAGGTCGCGGCGAGCGGTCGCGACCGACACGTCGAGCTCGTCGGCGAGCGCAGCAGCGGTCACCCGGCCCTTCGACTGCAGCACCAGGAGGGTCGCGACGAGACGGTCTGCCCGCATTCAACGAATCTTTCACGGAAAGTGCTCAGGAGGTGAGCACTTCAGCGAGGAGGGTGGCTCTCACACGGCTCACGAGGAGCCGACCGAGAAGGGGACCACCCATGCTGCGCGGACTGACCACCACCAACTTCTACGCCGACGACGTCGCCGAGGCCGGCCGCTGGTACACCCACGTGCTCGGGGTCGAGCCGTACTTCGTCCGCGAGGTCGGCGGCCGGCCGGCGTACATCGAGTTCCGCGTCGGCGACCTCCAGCACGAGCTCGGCTTCATCGACCGCCGGTTCGCGCCGCCGGGCGCCGGCGGCGACGGCACCATGACCTACTGGGCGGTCGACGACGTCCACGCCGCCCACCAGCGGCTCCTCGACCTCGGCGCCACCGAGCACCAGCCCCCCGCGCGAGTACGGCCCGGGCTTCGTCACCGCCTCGGTGGTCGACCCGTTCGGCAACGTCCTCGGCGTCATGTACAACCAGCACTACCTCGACGTCGTCGAGGGGCGGAAGGCCGTCTGAGGCGGGGTGGTCAGTAGTACCAGGGGAAACGCGGCACGCTCAGCGGGTGTTGATGGTCGGTGACGGAACTATGCGGCTGACCTGCGAAAAACGTGATTGGCGGGGTTGGTCGTCGACGGGCTCTGATGATTCTCCTGCCACGTTCTTGCCACCCATCGGGTCAGTCGTTGGCCCGCTCTCGCCAGTAGCCGGGCAGTCGCTTGTCGTGGGCAAGCGCGAGTACGACGAGCTCGGCGGGCTGGACGAGATAGACGAGCCGGTAGGGGAAGCCGACCAAGAGACGTCGGCACGAAGCTCGGCGAGAGCCTCTGGGTGATATCGAACGTCGAGGGTCACTACTGCTGCCGCGCGGCGCGGTCCGCCGCGAGCTGAGCCTTGACCTCGTCATGGGAGACGGTCTGCACCCGACCACTGGTGATGTCGTCGACACGAGACTTGATCTCAGCCGTCCACGCCTCGTGGACCTCGGCCGAATCGGCCGGATCATCAAGACTGGCGAGCAGCGCGTTGGCAACCTGCGCGCGCTGATCCACCGGGAGCGTCAACGCCAACTGCGTGATCTCGTCCATTCCGGCGGTCATGGGTGAAGTCTACGCCCGGCTGGCGTCAGTCCGGCAGGAACAAGAGGTGCAGCTCATCGTTCCTTCCCGGCGCGGGTGCTCAGTCGTCCTCGGCGTAGGCGAGGAACTCGCTGTGGCATGTCCGGCGTTCGTCCCAACGTCCGGAGTGCTGAGAGGGCCGTGGGCGGATCGTGGCGTGGGTCAGCACGACGTGGTTCTTGGCGCGAGAGATTGCGACGAAGAACTCTGAGTGGCTGCGCGGGGGTCGCCCCCAAGAGAACTCGTGCTCGACTCCGAGCACGACGACCTTCTCGAACTCGAGGCCCTTGGACTTGTGGGTCGTCAGGATCCGCATGGCGTCGTCGTCGGAGAGGCGTTCGAGGGCTCCGACGGTGGTCATCCACGCCCAGCTGGCGCCACCCGATGACGACGGTCGGCACGAGCACCCAGTGGGAGGCGAGCCGCCACCGAACGATCGGTTCGCGTCTCGCTTCGCGATCGTCGATCGCCATTCTTGCCACGCACCTGCCATGCAAGAGGCCCTAACAGGCCTCTGACCTAGGCAAACGCACCAGATCAGTAGTACCAGGGGTAGGGCGACCAGTCCGGCTCGCGCTTCTCGAGGAACTGGTCGCGGCCCTCCTGCGCCTCGTCGGTCATGTAGGCCAGGCGCGTGGTCTCGCCGGCGAAGAGCTGCTGGCCGACGAGGCCGTCGTCGAGCAGGTTGAAGGAGTACTTCAGCATCCGCTGCGCGGTCGGGCTCTTGCCGTTGACGAGCCGACCCCCACTCCAGCGCGGTGGCCTCGAGCTCGGCGTGCGGGACGGCGCGGTTGACGGTGCCCATCCGGACGCCGTCCTCGGCGGAGTACTCCTGGCCGAGGAAGAAGATCTCGCGGGCGATCTTCTGGCCGACCTGGCGGGCGAGGTACGCCGAGCCGAAGCCGCCGTCGAAGGACCCGACGTCGGCGTCGGTCTGCTTGAACCGCGCATGCTCGGCGCTCGCGAGCGTGAGGTCGCAGACGACGTGGAGGCTGTGGCCGCCGCCGGCCGCCCAGCCGGGCACCACGCAGATGACGACCTTCGGCATGAACCGGATCAACCGCTGGCACTCCAGGATGTGCAGCCGGGCCAGCTTCGCCTTGTCGATCACCGAGGGCTCCTCGGCGCCCGTGCGGCTGCCGTCGTACGCACCCTCGGACTCGTACTGGTAGCCGGCCTTGCCGCGGATCCGCTGGTCGCCGCCGGTGCAGAAGCTGCGCTTGCCGCTCTTGTGGCTCGGCCCGTTGCCGGTGAGCAGGACGCAGCCGACGTCGGCGCTGGTGCGGGCGTGCTCGAGCGTGCGGAGCAGCTCGTCGACGGTGTGCGGCCGGAACGCGTTGAGGACGTCGGGCCGGTCGAACGCGATCCGCACGGTGCCGTGCGCCTTCGCGCGGTGGTAGGTGAGGTCGGTCAGGTCCTCGAACCCCGGCACCTCGTCCCACGCCTCCGGGTCGAACGTCTCCGACACGCCCTCGATCGCGCTCATGGAGGGGAGGCTATCCGGCGGCGCGGTCGGGTCGCGGGGCGGGACCTGACGGGCAAAACCTCCACATGTCCGGCATTGCTTTGCCCGACAAGTTGAGGTTTCCCCGGTCGACCGGGGAAACCTCACGTCGCCGAACCTCACGCTTGACCTTGCCCCCAGGGTCAAGGTCTACCGTCGGTGCGTGCAGATCAAGGAGCTGGCCGAGCGGTCCGGCGTCACGGTCAAGGCGGTGCGCTACTACGAGTCCCGCGGCCTGCTCAGCCCGGGCCGGGCGGCCAACGGCTACCGGGAGGTACGACGCCGCGGACGTGCAGGTGGTGCGTGAGATCCGCGGGCTGCTGTCGGTCGGGCTCACCGCCGACGAGACGCTGCCGTTCGTCGAGTGCCTGCGGGCCGGCAACGACCGGGCCGACGTGTGCCCGGCGTCGCTGGCCGCCTACCGGCTGCGGATCGCCGAGATCGAGCGCCGGATCGGCGAGCTCTCCACCTTGCGCGACGAGCTCACCGACCTGCTGCACGACGCCGAGAGCTACCGACCCCAGGAGACCCCGTGACCAGCCAGCCCAGCCAGACCGCCACGACCAGCGTCCGCCGCACCACCGACGTGACCGACGCCGACTTCGAGCGCGAGGTGCTCGGCTCCGACCTCCCGGTGCTCGTCGACTTCTGGGCGCCCTGGTGCCCGCCCTGCCACCAGGTCGCGCCGGTGCTCGAGCAGGTCGCGGCCGAGCGGTCGGGGCGGCTGCGGGTCGTGAAGGTCAACAGCGACGAGCACCCCGTCACGACGGCTGCACACCGGGTGCTCGGCCTGCCGACGCTGATCCTGTTCGTCGGTGGCAGTCCGGTCCTCGAGCTCCGCGGGGCGCGCAGCAAGTCGGCCCTCGACCGCGAGCTCGACAAGGTGCTGGCCCCGCAGGGTGGGTAGCCGGGTCGGGGGCGGGCGGCGCCGCGTGAGGCCTGCGGGGCGCGACGTGACGGGCAAAACCTCCACATGTCAGGCATTGCTTTGCCCGACAAGTTGAGGTTTCCCCGGTCGGCCGGGGAAACCTCACGTCGCGGCCCCGCCCCGGCCGCCCCAGCCCGGCCGCCTCAGCCGTCCACCGGCTCCAGCAGGAACACCGGGATCTCTCGGTCGGTCTTCTCCTGGTACGACGCGTAGGGGCGGTACTGCGCGACCGCGCGCTCCCACCACTCCGCGCGCTCCTCGCCCTCCGCGACCCGGGCGCGGTAGAGCGCGGGCTCGGGTCCGTCCTGGAGCTGGACGACCGGGTCGGCGAGGAAGTTGTGGTACCACTCCGGGTGCTCGGGCGCGCCGCCCTTCGACGCTACGGCGGCGTACACGCCGTCCTTCTCGACCCGCATCACCGGGTTCTTCCGGAGCTTCCCGGACTTGGCGCCGCGGGAGGTGATCACGACGATCGGCCACTCCGCGCGGCCCTGGAGGACGTTGGCCTCCCTGGCCGCCGGACGCCTCGTAGGCGGCCACCTGGTCGCGGACCCACTGCTGCTTGTTCGGCTCGTACTCGCCGTCGAGGAGATCGGTCATACCGGGTCAATGCCCGCAGCGGTCGAGGGCATTCCTGGGGGGTCGCTGGGTGTACGTCGACCGGCGCGCGGGCGCTCCCTCGGTGGTGCAGCTGCTCCCTCGGCGCTGTTGCCGGTCACACCGCCCGGGAAGTGGACGTAACACTGAGTTACCCCACCTCACCGGCCGCCGCCGGCGGCAGCCCGTCGTACGACGCCGGCGCGGCGAGCGGGTCCTCGGGGAGGGCGAGCAGCTGCTCGCGGCACCACTGGCTGACGTCGCGCCGGCCCTCGAGCACGTCGGCGCGGAAACCGGCCCAGTCGACCCACTCGTGGTCGGCCACCTCGGTGGGGTCGGGCGCGACGGCGTCGGGGTCGGAGCATCGGGCGGTCCAGACCGGGCACATCTCGTTCTCGACGGTGCCGTCGTCCATCACCGCGCGGTAGCGGAACGCCGGCAGCACGAGGGTGAGCTGCTCCGGGACCACGCCGAGCTCCTGGGCCACCCGGCGGCTCACGGCCTCGCCCATCGGCTCGCCGGGCGCGGGGTGGCCGCAACAGCTGTTGGTCCACAGGCCCGGGAAGGTGCGCTTGTCGAGCGCGCGGCGGGTGAGCAGCAGCCGGCCGTGGTCGTCGAAGAGGTAGCAGGAGAACGCCAGGTGCAGGGGCGTGTCGCTGTGGTGCACCTCGGCCTTGTCGGCGGCGCCGATCGCGGCGCCGGACTCGTCGAGGAGCACCACCTGCTCGCGGCCGCCGGCCGCTGCGGCGGTCACGCGGGCCTCGCGAGCTGGTCGACGGCGGCGCCGAACACGGCCGGCAGCGCCGCCGCCGCCGGCACGATCCGGTTCCGCACCGGCCGCACCCGGCTGGCCGTCAGCAGCGCCCGGGTGAGCAGGACGTGGCGCCGGCCGAGCCGCCGGTAGGCCGCCTCGTACTCCTCCGGAGCGCCGCCGCGGACCGCCTCCACGGCCGCCTCGGCCTGGGCGAGGCCGAGGGCGATCCCCTCGCCGGTCAGGGCGTCGACGTAACCCGCGGCATCACCCACGAGAAGCACCCCTACCCGCGACCCGGCAGCGCGAGCGCTGTCGCAGCGGCCCCCGCCCCGAGCACCGACGACCGGGGACCGCGGTCGCCGATCCGGCGCCGCAGCTCGGGGAAGTCGGTGAGCAGCTCGCGCAGCGTCACCCGGTCGTGGCTGAGCACCGCCACGCCCACCTGCTCCTCCCCCACCGGCGTCACGTACGCCTCGGCCCGGCGCGACCAGTGCACCTCCACCCACGGGCCCCACGGCGGCACCTCCGCGTGCACCCGTTGGCCGTAGCGCCGCCGGCCGGTCACCGGGCGGTCGAGGCCGAGCATCCGGCGCACCGGCGAGTGCAGGCCGTCGGCGGCGACGAGGTAGCGGGTGGGCTCGCCGTCGACGAGCAGGTGGTCGCCGCGGTCGTCGATCCGCCGCACCGGCCGCACCTCGGGGACGACGCCGGCCGCGACCACCGCGTCGAGCAGCGCCGCGTGGAGCGTCGTCCGGCGTACGCCGAGCCCGGTGCCGGAGGTGAACCGCGCCTCGGCCCGCCGGTCGCCGCCGAGGTAGCGGATGCCGAGGATCGGGTGCCCCGCGGGGTGCACGCCCAGGTCGGCCAACGCCTGCACCGCGCCCGGCATCAGCCCCTCGCCGCAGGCCTTGTCGATGACCCCGGCCCGGCGCTCGCGGACGCCGACGTCGAGGCCGGCGCGGACGGCGTACAGGGCGGTCGCGAGGCCGGCCGGGCCGCCGCCCGCCACGATCAGGTCACGCACCGACGGCCTCCCCGGACGAGCCGCGGAGGGCGGTCAGCGCCTGCTCCTCGGTGCGGATCCGCACGACCAGCAGCGCCGCGTTCGCGACGGTGAAGACGAGCGCCGTCACCCAGCACGCGTGCACCAGCGGCAGCGCGACGCCCTCGACGACGACGGCGACGTAGTTGGGGTGGGACATCAGCCGGTAGGGCCCCGAGCGCACCGCCGGGGAGGCCCGGTACGACGATCACCCGGGTGTTCCACTGCCGGCCGAGCGTCGCGATGCACCACCACCGCAGCCCCTGCGCGGCGACGACGAGCACCAGCATCGACCACGCCAGGGCGGGCGCGACGTCGGGGCGGCGCAGGTAGGCCTCGACCAGCATCGCCACCAGGAACCCGGAGTGCAGCAGCACCATCACCCGGTAGTGGCCCTGGCCGGTCTCGCGGCCGCCGCGGGCAAAGCTCCACGCGGCGTTGCGCTTCGACACGACCAGCTCGGCCAGCCGCTCGAGCGCCACCAGCCCGACGACGACGGTGAAGGCGACCAGCCCGGTCATGGCTGCGGCTCCGTCGCCCGCAGGAGCACCAGCTCGGAGCAGAAGCCCGGGCCCATCGCGAGCAGCACGCCGTAGGTGCCGGGCACGGGCGGGCGCGTGCGGAGCGTGTCGTCGAGCACGTGCAGCACCGAGGCCGAGGAGAGGTTGCCGATCCGGCGCAGGGGAGTCGCGGGTGAGCGCGACGTCGTGCTCGTCGAGCCCGAGCGCCTCGCGCACGGCGTCGATCACCTTCGGCCCGCCCGGGTGGCACACCCACCAGCCGACGTCGGCCCGGGTGAGCCCGTGGTCGGCGAGGAACCCGTCGACGTCCTCGCCCAGGTAGCGGCCGACGATCGCCGGCACCTGGGCGTCGAGCACGATCCGCAGCCCCTGGTGGCTGACGTCGAAGCCCATCGTCCGCTCGGAGTCGGGGTAGAGCCGGCTCCGGCTGTCGAGCACCTCCACCGGGCCGCCGTGACCGCGGCCGCCCCGGGCCAGCACGGCGGCGGCGCCGTCGCCGAACAGCCCGCTCGCGACCAGGTTGGGCATCGAGGTGTCGTCGCGCTGCACGGTCAGCGAGCACAGCTCGACGGTGACCAGCGCGGCGACGTGCTCGGGGTGCCCGAGCAGGTGGTCGTGCAGCCGGGCGACACCCGCCGCGCCCGCCACGCAGCCGAGGCCGACGAGCGGGACCCGGCGTACGTCGGGCCGCAGGCCGAGCACGGCGGCGATCCGGGCGTCCAGGGTCGGGATGGCGACGCCGGTCACGGTCGCGCACGCGATCAGGTCGACGTCGCTGGGGGTCAGCTCGGCGCTCTTCAGCGCCGTCGCCAGCGCCTCCGCGCCCAGGGCGACCGCGTGCTCGAGGAACAGGTCGTTGGCCTGCCCGAAGTCCTCGAGCTCGCCGTACTGCTCGATCGGCAGCACGAGGTTGCGGTGTTCCACGCCGGCGTTGCCGTGCAGCCGGCGGAGCACCTTCTCGTCCAACCCGCCGCGGCTGATCACCCGCGCGAACGCGTCGGTGATCTCGGCCTGCTCGTGGCGGTGCTCCGGGAGCACGCCGCTGGTGGCGATGATCTCCATGCCGCCCCTCTCTCCTCGTCGGTGCCGTGGGTGCTCAGTCAGTTCTGCGTCAGCGCCCCGCGAGCCGGGTCGCCAGCCCGGCCGCCACGCGCGGGGTGATCCGGCCGTCGCCGAGACCGAGCTCGACGAGGGCGTCGAAGACGCGGCGGTCGGCCGCGGCCGCCGCGATGCCGGCACGGACGACGTGCGGGCGGTGGACGAGCTTGCTGGCCGCCCACGTGTGGTGCAGGTGCCGGCCGAGCAGCCGCCGGGTCGCGGCCCGGTGCCGCGCCCCGGCGTCGCCGGGGCGGTGGTCGCCGACCGCCGCGGCCGCGGCCCGACCGGCCAGGGCTCCGGTGGCGACGGCGTAGTAGATGCCCTCGCCGGTCATCGGGTTGACCAGGCCGGCCGCGTCGCCCGCGAAGAGCACCTGCCCGTCCGGCTGCTCCGTGGCGGAGCGCCAGCCGGAGAGCGGCAGGTGGTGGCCCCGCCACCGGCTGCCGCCGTCGACGGTGCCGGGCAGCAGCCGCTCGAGCCGCTCCAGCATCTCCGCGCGGGACGGCCCCGACGCCGCCCCGGCGAAGACGCCGTAGCCGACGTTGGCGTGGCCGTCGCCACGGTCGAAGGACCACGCGTAGGACGGTGGCCCGTCCTCGCCGAACCGGATCACCTGCCGCTCGCGGTAGGCCGCCGGTGTGGGCACGTAGCCGCGGATCGCCAGCGCCCCGCCGGGCGGTCGGTGGCGAACCGACCGCCGCGCGCACCGCCGAGTGGACGCCGTCGGCGGCGACCACCACCCGGGCCCGCAGCGCCCCGTCGAGCACGACCTCGTCGCCGTCCCGGTCGAGGTCGCGGACCCGGTGGCACGCGAACGCGGCCCCCGCCCGCCGCGCCCGGTCGAGCAGGCGGGCGTCGAAGACCTCCCGCGGCACCACCCAGACCGGTCGGGCGAGCCGGCCGTCGACCCGGCTCCGCCCGTGGGAGAGGACCAGGCGGCGCAACGGCGTCCAGCCCTCCACCACGTCGGCCGCCCCGAGCGGCCGCAGCACGTCGAGCACGTGCGGCGCGATGCCGTCGCCACAGGACTTGTCGCGCGGGAACTCCTCCCGGTCGACCACGAGCACCCGGGTCCCCGGCCGCTCGGTGAGGGCGCCCAGCGCTGCCCCGGCCCCCGCGGGCCGCCGCCGACCACGACCACGTCCCACACCTCGGCGGCCATCAGACGAGCACCACCAGGAAGACGTCGACGAGGGCGATGCCGACCGCGGCCCGGAACGGCGTCCGGCCGTGGCTGACCAGCGCGAGGCCCGCCAGGAGCGCCACCACGGCCAGCACCGCCACGACGACCGCCGTCGGCACCGCTCCGGCGCCGAGCACCATCGCGACGCTGGCGCAGACGAGGACCGCGACCGCGGTCCACGCCGAGGGCCGCTCGCCGAGCCGGTGCGGCAGCCCGCGGACGCCCGCGGCCTCGTCGTCGCGGAGGTCGGGCAGGGCGTTGACCAGGTGGGCACCGACCCCGAGCAGCGCCGCGGCGACGACCAGCCAGGGCCCGGGCAACGGCACGTCGGGACCGGCCAGGGTGACGAAGACCGGCAGCGCCCCGAACGCCGCGGCGTACGGCACGAACGACACGACGGTCGCCTTGAGGCCGAGGTTGTAGGCCCACGCCGCCGCCACGCAGCCCAGGTGCACCAGCCCCGCGACCAGTCCGCACGACACCGAGAGCACGACGGTGAGGAGCACCGCGGCGCCGCACGCACCGCGGCCGACGCCGAGCGGCACCTCACCGGTGGCGAACGGCTTGTCGGTGCGGCCGGCGGCCCGGTCGCGGGCCACGTCGACCAGGTCGTTGGACCACCCGACCGAGAGCTGACCGGTGAGCACGGCGGCGGCCACCAGGACCACGCTGGAGGCGGGCAGGCCGACCGAGACGCCGTACGCCGCGGCGATCGTCGTCACGGCGAGCGTCGGCCCGAGGTGCGCGGCGCGCAGCAGGGCGGGGAGCCGGCTCACGCGCCAGCGGTACCCAGCACCCCCCACCGTGAACCGCGCCAAGATGCCGGACGCCCCGGGGTCGGCGGGCCGCGGTCAGGACTGGCGGATGGAGACCGCGAGGCTGGAGAGGTGGCCGAGGCGGGCGATCTCGGAGTCGGCGAACTCCGGTCCGCCGTGCCGGCCGATGATCACGATCTCGTTGCCGTCGAGCCGCGCGGCGGCGTAGAGCGTCACCTCGTCGCCGTCGGGCTCCAGCCGCACCGGCCCCTCCAGCTCGACGAACGCGAGTTCGTCGGGCGCGGCGCTGGTGCCGTAGACGATGCCCTTCGCGCGGTGGACGCGGGCGCCCCAGTCGGCGCGGAACGTCGCGGGCAGCAGGTCGACCAGCCGGTCGAGCGCCGCCTCGGGCGCCGCGGTCAGCTCCTCGACGGCCTCCAGGTCGAGGACCAGGTTGCCGCCGGCGGCGTAGCGGCTGATCCACACCACCCGTACGCCGTCGAGCGCGCTGCAGGCGGAGACGATCGAGTCGGGCATGGTGCCCTCGGCCATCTCGAGGAGCACGTCGTCGAGCGCGGTCCCGTCGGCGCGCTTCTCGACGATCTCGATCGCCTCGATGTCGCCGCCCGCCATGCCGATCGCGGTCGCGACGCGGCCGAGGGAGCCGGGCACGTCGGGCAGCTCGATGCGCAGCAGGAACGGCATGCGGTGAATCTAACGTCCCGAGGCCCCCTGCACCGGTGACGACCGGCCGACGGTACGTCGTCGCGTCGACGGGAGCGGCGGGTTCCGGCCGGGACCGCGCCCGGTTGTCGGGCGGTGCGCCTAAGGTGCGGCCGTGCTCACCCTCCACCGCGGACCCGGCACCGCCGCCCTCGCCGACGCCCTCGGCGAGCTCCTGGCGGCGCCGCTGGCCGACCCCTTCGCCAAGGAGGTCGTGGTGGTGCCCGCCAAGGGAGTGGAGCGGTGGCTCGCGCAGCGCCTGTCCCACCGGCTCGGCACCGGCCCTCGCGGCGGCGACGGGGTCTGCGCCGGCGTGGAGTTCCTCCGCCCGCGGTCGCTGGTGGCGATGCTCACCGGCACCGAGCACTCCGACCCGTGGCGGCCCGACCGGCTCGCCTGGACGGTGCTCGCGGTGCTCGACGCGTCGCTCGCGGAGCCGTGGGCCGAGCCGGTCGCCCGTCACCTGGGCGAGCGGCTCAGCGGTGTCGAGCGCGACCTGCGCCGTGGCCGGCGCTACGGGCTGGCCCGCCGGCTGGCCGGCCTGTTCGCGTCGTACGCCGTGCAGCGGCCGGCGCTGCTCACCGCCTGGCGCGAGGGGCGCGACGAGGAGTCCGGGGTCCCCGACGACCTCGCCTGGCAGCCGGAGCTGTGGCGCCGGGTGGTCGCCGCCGTCGACGCGCCCCCGCCCGACGTCCGCCACCGGGAGACCTGCGCCGAGCTCCGCGACCGGCCCGACCGGTGGCCGCTGCCCGACCGGCTGAGCCTCTTCGGCCACACCCGGCTGCCCGCGACCGAGGTCGAGCTGCTCGCCGCGGTCGCCGCGAGCCGCGAGGTCCACCTGTTCCTCCCCCAGGTCTCCACCACCCTGTGGGAGGCGCTGCGACCCGTGGTGGCCGACGGCCAGGTCGACCGGGCCGCCGACCCCTCGGCCCGGCTCGCCCGGCACCCGCTGCTCGCCACGCTCGGCCGCGACGCCCGGGAGGTGCAGCGCCAGCTGGCCGGCGTCGAGGCGGTCGAACGGGTGGCCGAGGGCGACCCGCCCGGCGACCACCTGCTCGGCTGGCTGCAGGCCGACCTGCGCGCCAACGAGGTGCCGGCCGACCGCGGCCGGCGGCGGCTGCGCGCCGACGACCGCTCCGTGCAGGTGCACGCCTGCCACGGGGCGGTCCGGCAGGTCGAGGTGCTCCGCGACACGCTGCTCGGGCTGCTCCAGGACGACCCGACGATCGAGCCCCGTGACGTGCTCGTCATGTGCCCCGACGTCGAGGCCTTCGCGCCCCTGCTCCACGCCGCGTTCGGCGCCGTCCCCGACGACCACCCGGCCCGCCGGCTGCGGGTGGCGATGGCCGACCGCGGTCTCGCCAGCACCAACCCGCTGCTCGCGATCGCCGGCTCGTTGGTCGGGCTGGTCGAGGGCCGCGCCCGGGCGACCGACGTCCTCGACCTGCTCGGCGCGCCCCCGGTCCGACGCCGGTTCGGGCTGACCGACGACGACGTCGAGACGGTCACCCGGTGGGTCGTGACGTCGGGCGTGCGGTGGGGCCTCGACGCCGACCACCGGCGCCACCACGGGCTGCGCATCCCCGACAACACCTGGCGGTCCGGCCTCGACCGGGTCGTCGCCGGCGTCGCGATGCCCGAGGAGCAGGTCCTGCTCGGCGACACGCTCCCCCTCGACGACGTGGGCTCCTCCGACCTCGAGCTCGCCGGCCGGCTCGCGGAGGTGCTGGGCCGGGTCGACGCCGCGGTCGCGGCGCTCGCCGCGGCCGGCACGGCGACCGAGTGGAGCGACGCGCTCCGCGCCCACGTCGCGGCGCTGACCGCGACGCCGTACGACGACGCCTGGCAGGCGTCGCAGCTGGAGCACGAGCTGGCCCGGCTGGCCGCGGACTCCGGCTCGACGACCCTCACCGTCGCCGAGGTCCGCCGCCTCCTCGAGGACCTCACCGCTCCGCGCCCCACCCGCTCCAGCTTCCGCACCGGGGCGCTCACCGTGTCGACCCTCGTGCCGATGCGCTCGGTGCCCCACCGCGTGGTCTGCCTGCTCGGCATGGACGCCGACACGTTCCCACGGTCGATCACCGTCGACGGGGACGACGCGCTCGCCCGCGCCCCGCGCACCGGCGAGCGCGACCCCCGGGCGGAGGACCGCCAGCTGCTCCTCGACGCGGTGATGTCGGCCCGCGACGCCCTCGTCGTCACCTTCGCCGGGATGTCCGAGCACTCCGGTCAGGACCGGCCACCGGCGATCCCCGTCGGCGAACTGCTCGACGCGCTCGACGCGACCGCCGCCGAGCCGGTGCGCGACCGGGTCCTCGTCCGGCAGCCGCTGCAGCCCCACGACGAGCGGCTGCTCGCCGCCGCGGCGCCGGCGACGTTCGACCCGGTCGCGCTGGCCGCCGCCCGCTCCGCCCGCTCCCCCCGGCCGGCCACGCCGTTCCTCCCCGGGCCGGTCTCACCGCCGGGTCCCGACCTCACCCTCGACGACCTGCGCCGCTTCCTGGCCAACCCGGCGCGCGCGCTGCTCGACCACCTCGACGTGGCACTGCCCTACGACGTCGACCCGCCCACCAACGACATCCCGATCACGCTCGGCGGCCTGGAGAAGTGGGCGGTCGGCGAGCAGGTCGTCACCGCCGTCCTCGGCGGCGGCTCGCCGGACGCGGTCGTGGCCGCCGAGCGGCGCCGCGGCAGCCTGCCCCCGGGCGACCTGGGCGTGGCGGCGCTGCGCGAGATCTGCACGTCCGCGCAGCAGGTGGTCGAGCAGGCGCTCGCCCTGCGCACCGACGACCCGGTGACCACCGACGTCACGCTCGACCTCGGCGACGGGCGGCGGCTGACCGGCCGGGTCCCCGACCTGCACGGCGACACGCTGCTGCGGGTGACCTACTCCCGGCTCAGCGCCAAGCACGCCCTCGGCCTGTGGCTCGACCTGCTCGCCCTCCAGGCGGCCGAGCCCGGCCTCGAGGTGCGGGGCGCGGTCGTCGCCAAGGACCGCGTCGGCAGGATCCGCCCCGTCGACGCCGAGCTGGCACGCGCGACGCTCGCCGCCTGGGCGCGGGTGCGGCACGACGGGCTGCAGCGGCTGTGCCACCTGCCGCTCGAGACCGGCCGTGGCTGGGCGCTGGCCCGCGGCAACCGGTCGGTGGCGTGGAAGAACGCCATGAAGAAGTGGCAGTGGGACAAGTTCCGCCCCCGAGCGCGACGACCCGGCCTGGTGCCACTTCCTCGGCCGGCAGGCCGAGCTCGACCGGCTGCCGGACCTGGCGGCACTCGCCGAGACCGTCTGGCGCGACCTGGTGCCCTTCGAGCAGGGATGGTTCGTCCGATGACCGCGCTGCCGCCGTTCGACGTCGCCGCGCCGCTCCCGGGCGCGTCCGGGCCGGCGGCCTCGGGCCTGGAGCCCACGACGACGCTGCTCGAGGCCAGCGCCGGCACCGGCAAGACCTGGACCATCGCCGCGCTGGTCACGCGCTACGTCGCCGAGGGCCTGGCCACGATCGACCAGGTGCTCGCCGTCACCTTCACCAACGCGGCGACCAGCGAGCTGCGCGACCGGGTGCGGAGCCGGCTGGCCGAGGTCGCCCGGTGCCTCGACGGCGCTCTCGCCGGGCGCCCGCCCGCCGACCCCGACGAGCTGGTCGCCCACCTGCTGCACGGCACCGCTGCCGAGCTCGCCGAGCGCCGCGACCGCCTGCGCGCCGCGGTGGCGTCCTTCGACACCTCCACGATCGTCACCATCCACCAGTTCTGCCAGCTGGTGCTCAAGGGCCTCGGCATCGCCGGCGACACCGACCCCCGGGCGACGCTGGTCGAGGACCTCTCCGACCTGCGCAAGGAGGTCGTCGACGACCTCTGGCTGCGCGACCGGGCGACCGACGACCGGCTCGGCCACACCGATGCCGGGCTGATCGCGAAGGCGGTCTTCGACAACCCGGGTGCCCGCCTCGAGCCCGAGCACCCCGAGCCCGGCTCGGTCGACGAGGCGCGGGTGACGTTCGCGCGGGTGGTCGCCGAGGAGTTCGACCACCGCAAGCGGCGGCTCGGTGTGCTGTCCTTCGACGACCTGCTCGTCCAGCTCCGCGACGTGCTCGTCGACGCCGACGCCGTCGCCGGCCGGCGGATGCGCGGCCGGTGGCGGGTGGTGCTCATCGACGAGTTCCAGGACACCGACCCGGTCCAGTGGGAGGTCTTCGAGCGGGCGTTCCACGGCCATGCGGTGCTGGTGCTCATCGGCGACCCCAAGCAGGCGATCTACGCCTTCCGCGGCGGCGACGTGTTCACCTACCTCCGCGCGGCCGGGCTCGCCGACACCAAGCAGACGCTCGCCACCAACCAGCGCAGCGACCACGCGCTGGTCGCGTCGGTCCACAACCTGCTCAACCACGCTGAGCTGGGCGACCCCGCGATCGCCGTCCACCCCATCGAGGCCGCGCGGTCCGCCGACGACGACTGCGTGCGCGGCCTGCCCGGGGCGCCGTTCCAGCTGCGGGCGCTGCTGCGCGCCGACCTCGGCGCGGCGCCCGACGCCCTCGCCCGCGTCGACGCCGTCCGCAGCCGGATCGCCGCCGACGTGGCCGTCCAGGTACGCCGCCTCCTCGGCGCCGGCGCCCAGGTCCGCGACAAGGACACCGGGGCGTGGGGGCGACCTCACCGCCGGCCACATCGCGGTGCTGGCCCACACCCGGCGCGACCTCGAGCAGGTGCGGACCGCTCTGCGCGAGGCCGGCGTGCCGGCGGTGATCACCGGCGGGCAGAGCGTGTTCTCCACCGACGCCGGCGCCGACTGGCGGGCGCTGCTCGAGGCGATGGCCCAGCCGCACCGGTCGCGGCTGGCCCGGGCGGCGGGCATCACCGCGTTCTTCGGCCTCGACGGCTCCGACCTCGACGTCGGCGGCGACCCGCTCACCGACCGGCTCTCCGAGGAGCTGCGCGACCTGGCGCTGACGTTCGCCGGCCGCGGCATCGCGGCGGTGTTCGAGACACTGGTCTCGCGCGGGCTGTCCGAGCGGGTGCTCGGCACGGTCGGCGGCGAACGGCACCTCACCGACCTGCGCCACCTCTCCGAGCTGCTGCACGACGCGGCGACCCGGGAGCGGCTCGGGCTGTCGGGCCTGATCGCCTGGTTCCTCGACCGGCAGCGCGAGGCCACCGACGCCACCACCGAGCGCACCCGCCGGATCGACTCCGACGCCCACGCCGTGCAGCTGGTGACGATCCACGGCAGCAAGGGGCTGGAGTACCCCGTCGTGCTCGCGCCGTCGCTCGCCGACCGGTTCGTCGGCCGGCAGGCGCCGGCGGTGCTCGTCTACCACGACGACGACCGCGAACGGGTGCTGCACGTCGGCGATCCCGACGCGCGGCCGGCCGCGCTGGTGGCGCGCCACCACCAGGAGGACGCCGGCGAGTCCCTGCGGATGCTCTACGTCGCGATGACGAGGGCCCGGTCGCGGCTCGTCGTGTGGTGGGCCGCGGGCAACAACGTGCCGCACTCGGCGCTGCACCGGGTGCTGCTCGGCCGGGTCCCCGGCGCCGCCGGGGTGCCCGACCGGCTCGAGCCACCGTCCGACGAGGACACCGTGCGCTGGCTGCGTCGGTGGGCCGACCCCGACATCGGCGGGCCCGACCTGGCGCGCGCCGAGCCGGGCGAGCCGCCGCCGCTGCCCACCCGCCCCGACCCCGGCCCGCTGGCCGTGCGGACGTTCACCCGGCCCGTCGACCTGCTCTGGCGGCGCACGTCCTACTCCGCGCTGACCGCGGTGGCCGAGGACCCGCCCGCGGTGGGCAGCGAGCCGGAGGTCGTCGAGAAGGACGACGAGCCGGAGATCGCGGTGCCCGCCCCCGAGGCCGCGGCGGTGACGCCGGTGCCGTCGCCGCTGGCACCGTTCGCGAGCGGTGCCCGCTTCGGCTCGCTGGTCCACGCCGTGCTCGAGCACGCCGACCCCGCCGCCGACGACTGGTACGCCGAGCTGCTGCGCCACGTGACCGAGCAGCTGGTCGCGTGGCCGGTCGCGCTCGACCCCGAGGCGCTCGCCGACGCGCTGGTGACGGTGTGCGACTCGCCGCTCGGCCCGTTGGCCGGTGGGCGGACCCTGCGGCAGCTGCCGCTCGCCGACCGGCTCCGCGAGCTCGACTTCGAGCTGCCGATCGGCGGGGGCGACACCCCCGTGCCCGACCCGCGGGTGCTGGGCGACGTGGCGGGCCTGCTCCGGCAGCACCTGCCGCCCGGCGACCCGGTGCTGCCCTACGCCGCCGCGCTGGCCGACCCGGCACTCGGCGACCAGGTGCTCCGAGGGTTCCTGACCGGCTCGGTCGACGTGGTCTTCCGGGTGCGCGACGGCGACGACGAGCGCTACCTGATCTGCGACTACAAGACCAACTGGCTCGGCCCGGCCGACGAGCCGCTCACCGCGGCCGCCTACACGCCCGACCGGCTCGCCGCGGCGATGGGGCACTCGTCGTACCCGCTGCAGGCGCTGCTCTACGCCGTCGTGCTCCACCGGTTCCTGCGCTGGCGGGTGCCCGGCTACGACCCCGAGCGTCACCTCGGCGGGGTCGTCTACCTCTACCTGCGCGGGATGTGCGGGCCGGAGACGCCGGTCGTCGACGGCGTGCCGTGCGGCGTGTTCTCCTGGCGGCCGCCGGCGGCGCTGGTGGTCGAGCTGTCCGACCTGCTCGACGGCGCGCGGGTGGGAGGTGCGTCGTGACCGAGCTTTTCGAGGCGACCGACCCGGCCGACCACCGGCTGCTGCAGGGCCCCGACGGACCGCTGGCCCCGCTCAACCGGGCGGGCCTGCTGACCGCCGGCGACGTCCGGACCGCCGAGACCCTGTGCCGCCTCGGCGGGGAGCGGTCGGCCGAGGTGCGGACGGCCGTGTCGCTCCTGGTGCGCGCGGCGCGCAGCGGCTCGGTGTGCATCGACCTGCGCGAGGTCGGCGAGCTGCTGCCCGACCACCCGTGGCCCGAGCCCGCCGGGTGGCTCGCGGCGGTCGAGGCCAGCCCGCTCACCGGCGTCGCGCTCCGGGTCGAGCACGGACTGGTCTACCTCCACCGCTACTGGGCCGAGGAGGGCGCGGTGGTCACCGACCTCCACGAGCGGCTCGCCCGCCCGCAGCCGGAGGTCGACGAGGCCCGGCTGGCGGCCGCCCTCGACCGGCTGTTCCCGGCGGCGTCGTACGCCGAGCAGCGCGCGGCCGCCGAGGAGTGCGCCCGCCGCTGGACGTCGGTCGTCACCGGCGGGCCGGGCACCGGCAAGACCACGACCCTCGCCCGGCTGCTCGCCGTGCTCGCCGACCAGTCCGCGGCGCCGCTGCGGGTGGCGCTCGCCGCCCCGACCGGCAAGGCGGCCGCGCGGATGTCGCAGGCGCTCGCGGCCGCTGCCGAGCGCGACGACTTCCCCGCCGCCGACCGGGCCGCCGTGGCCGGCCTCACCGCCTCGACCCTGCACCGGCTGCTCGGCTTCCGGCCCGACAACCACAGCCGGTTCCGCCACCACCGGGGCAACCGGCTGCCCCACGACGTGGTGGTGGTCGACGAGACGTCGATGGTGTCGCTCAGCCTGATGGCGCGGCTGGTCGAGGCGATCCGCCCCGACGCCCGGCTGCTGCTGCTCGGCGACCCCGACCAGCTGGCCTCGGTCGAGGCCGGCGCCGTGCTCCACGACGTCGTCGGCGGGTTCCGCGGCCGGTCGCCGTCGCCGGTCAGCCACCTCGAGACCTCGCACCGGTTCGGTGCGGCGATCGGAGCGCTGGCCGCCGCCGTCCGCGACGGCCGCGACGACGAGGCGTGGGCGCTGCTCTCGACGGGTGCCGCGGGCGTCGAGCTGGTCGCGCCGGGCGACACGGCTCGCATCCGGGAGGTCGTCGTACCCGGTCCGCTCGAGCTGCGCCGCGCGGCCGTCGCGGGCGACCACGCGGCGGTGGTCGCCGCGCTCAACCGGCACCGCCTGCTCTGCGCGCACCGCGAGGGGACCCCACGGCGTCGGCGCCTGGAACACGCGGGTCGAGCAGTGGCTCCGCGCCGCCGAGGGCACCGACTGGCTGCCCGACCGCTACCCCGGCCAGCCGCTGATCCAGACCAGCAACGACTACGGCCTGCGGCTGTGGAACGGCGACACGGGCGCCGTGCTCGGCGGCGACGAGCGGCAGGCGCTGTTCGACGACGGCGCCGGCGGCCGGGTGCTGTCATTGGCCCGGCTCTCCGACGTGGAGGTCGCCCACGCGCTCACCGTCCACCGCAGCCAAGGCAGCGAGTTCCGCGAGGTCACCGTCGTCCTCCCCGACCCCGACTCCCGGCTGCTCAGCCGCGAGCTGCTCTACACCGCGGTCACCCGCGCGGTCGACGTCGTCCGGGTCGTCGGCACCGAGGAGTCGGTGCGCGAGGCGGTGCGCCGCCACGCCCGCCGCGCGTCCGGTCTCGCCGACCGCCTCGCCGCCCAGCAGCCGACGGTCACCTGAGGGACGGTTCGTCGACACCTGCGCCGCCTACGATGCGCAGCCATGGACGCCCGCACGGAGCACCCGGGCTCACCGGGCGAGGTGTTCCGGGTGTTCCTCCTGCTCGGGCTGACCAGCTTCGGCGGCCCGGTCGCGCACCTCGGCTACTTCCGTGACGCGTTCGTCGTGCGGCGCCAGTGGCTGACCGAGCAGGCGTACGGCGACCTGGTGGCGCTGTGCCAGTTCCTCCCCGGGCCGGCGTCGAGCCAGGTCGGGATGGCGATCGGCCTCCGTCGCGCGGGGTACGCCGGCCTCGCGGCGGCGTTCGTCGGGTTCACCCTGCCGTCGGCGCTGCTGATGCTGGGCTTCGCGCTCGGCGTCGAGGCGCTCGGTCCCGAGGCGGACGCGGGTTGGCTGCTCGGGCTGAAGGCCGCGGCCGTCGGTGTCGTCGCGCACGCGGTGCTCGGGATGGCGCGCTCGCTCGCCGCCGGCACCCGCCGGGCGGCGATCGCGGTCGGCGCGATGGCGGTGGTGCTGCTCAGCGCCAACGCCGTGAGCCAGGTGGCGGCGATCGCGCTCGGAACCCTGCTCGGCCTGGCGCTGCTCCGTGCCGAGGGCCCCGCCGACGCCCGGGACGACGGCGAGGTGCCCGTCGGCCGCCGTGGGGCGGTCTCGGCCTTCGCGCTGTTCGTCCTGCTGCTCGTCGGTCTGCCGCTGCTGGCGCGCCTGGTCGCCGACCCGGCCCTCGACCTCGTGGACTCCTTCTACCGGGCCGGGTCCCTCGTGTTCGGCGGCGGCCACGTCGTGCTGCCGCTGCTCGAGGCCGAGGCGGTCGGCCCCGGTGGGATCGACCAGGAGTCGTTCCTCGCCGGCTACGGGGCGGCGCAGGCGGTGCCCGGTCCGCTGTTCTCGTTCTCGGCCTACCTCGGCGCCGTGCTGCCCGGCACCGGCGCCGTCGCCGGCGCGGCGATCGCGCTGGGCGCGATCTTCCTGCCCTCGGTGCTGCTGGTCGTCGCCGGCCTGCCGTTCTGGGAGCGGCTTCGCGGCGCCCCGCGGGCGCGGAGCGCGATGGCGGGCGCCGGAGCGGCCGTCGTCGGGCTCCTCGCCGCCGCGCTCTACGACCCGGTGTTCCTCGCCGGTGTCACCTCGCCGGGGACGATGACCGTCGCGGCGATGTCGTTCGTCGCCCTCGCCGCGTGGCGGGCACCGGCCTGGACGGTGGTGCTCGCGGCGACCGGCGTCGGCATCGTGCTCCTCTGACGGCGCGCGGGGCGGTCGGGCCGGACGCGGGCCTTGCGTTCGACCGACTCCAGGACACCGCGCACGACCAGCCTGGTCTCGGTGTGGAACAGCTCCGCGCAGGTGATCAGGGTGATCATCGGCTCCACCGGCATCGTCGCGGCCGGCACCCGGGGGTAGGGGGACCGGCTGCATCGGCCACACGTCGTCCGCCGCCACCTCGACGGCGTCACCGTCGTCGACGGTGCGATAGCGGTACACGGCGCGCCGGGTCTCCACGACGACGGTGTCGCCGACACGCACGTCCGGCAGGTCGCCGAACGGGTCGCCGTGCGTGATCCGGTGCCCGGCCAGCACCACGTTGCCGACCTCGCCGGGCTCCGCACTGCGGCGGTACCAGCCGATGCCCCGGGTGAAGGCCTCCTCGTCGAACGCTGCGACGATCGGCATCTCGTACGACGCCCCGAGCCGCGGGACCCGGAGCAGCCCGACGACGCTGCCGGTCGGGCTGGATCCCCAGTCGTCCCCACGCACGTCGTGGGCCCACGCGGTCCGCACCTCGGCGCGCAGGGCGTCGTGGGTGCGCCGGGCGGTGACGTCGGTGCCGAACAGCTGCCACGCGACGTATCCGCCACCCGCCAGGCCGGTGCCGAGGAGCAGGACCGCCAGCGCCAGCGCGATCGGGCGGCGCCGGGCGCGACGGAAGGCACTCACCGGACCGGCCGTCCGTCCCGGCCGGTGTCGGTGACCAGCACCAGGTCGTCGTGCTCCTCGAGGAGCCGCAGTCCCTCGGCGTAGGACTGCTCCGCCGCCTCCAGGCTGTTCGTGGCGGCGCGAGGCTTCCCGTCGACGTCCACCGTCCCCAGCGCGTGCCCGATCAGCACCGTCTCGGCGTCCAGGTCGTTGACGGCATGGTCCTCCTCGGTCGCCCCGGTCGCCCCGGTCGCCCCGGTCACCTCGGTCGCCGCCACGGCGCCGTCGACGTCGCCCTCTGCGAGGAGCGGCTGCCCGCACCCCGCGACCACCAGCGCCGTCGCGCCGAGCGCGAGCGCCTGCCACCTCACGACGCCACCGTCCGTGCGGCGGTCCGCTCCACCAGCTGACGGGTCTCCGCGACGATCCGCGCGGCCGCCGTCGCGGTCCCGTACGGCGACGCGGTACGGCGCAGCCGGCGACTGAGCCCCGCGTCGGCGAGCAGCTCGCCGGCCAGCCGCCCGATCTCGGGGCCGGGCCGGACGAGGTGGGCGAACCCCGCCTCGATCGACTCCGGACGCTCGGTCGAGTTCCGCACCACGATCAGCGGCTTCTTCAGCACGGTGCACTCCTCCTGCACGCCGCCGGAGTCGGACACCAGCAGCACGGCCCGGTCCGCCAGGCCGAGGAACTCCTCGTGGTCGACCGGTCCGATCGTCACGAGCCGGTCGAGCAGCTCGGCGAGGCCGAACTCGGCGACCCTCGCGCGGGTGCGCGGGTGGACGGGCATCACGACCGGCACCGGCAGCTCCGCGAGCTCGGCGAGGATGCAGCGCAGCCGCGCGGCGTCGTCGGTGTTCTCCGGGCGGTGGATCGTGGCCAGGGCGAACGGGCCGCGGTCGCCCGGTCCCGGCCACCGGGCGCGTGCCTGCCGCACGGCGAGTGCCGTGGCCTCCACGATGGTGTTGCCGGTGAGCCGGATCCGCTCCGCTGCCACCCCCTCCCGCAGCAGGTTGTCGACGTTGCGCTGGGTCGCGGCGCAGTGGAGGTCCGCGAGCACTCCGACGACCAGCCGGTTCAGCTCCTCCGGCATCGTCCGGTCGTAGGAGCGCAGACCGGCCTCGACGTGCACGAGCGGGAACCCCCGTAGCTGGCGGCCTGCGCTGCCGCCGAGGTCGTGTTGGTGTCGCCCTGCACCACGACCGCCGCCGGCTCGAGGCAGGCGAACACGTCACCGAGCTGGGCGACCATCGACGCGATCTGCTCGGTCCGCGATCCGCCGCCGACGCCCTGCAGCGTGACGTCGGGCGGCTCCAGCCCTGCGCCGGCGAAGAACGCATCGGTCAGGTCCGGGTCCCAGTGCTGACCGGAGTGGACGACGACGGCGTCCTCCGCCAGCCGGCGGATCACCGGCGCCAGCTTGATGATCTCGGGCCGCGTGCCCACCACGACGGCGATCCGCGACGCCCGGATCGGTGCACCGTCCATCGCTCCTACCATCTCTCCCTCGTCCGTGCGGGCACCGGCTCCCGTTGCCCGCTGGCCTCCTGCCCCCGGTGCCGTCCTGGACGACGGCACCGGGGAGCAGGCATTGCTGCTTCCTCCGAAGAGGTACGGGGGGCGCGCAAGGTCACGCCGGCGTCACGTCGGACGCGCCCCTGAGGGATGACGCCGTGGCGGCCGGGCGGTGCGCGGGCCGGATCCAGGAGACGGCGGGGGAGCTCGACGAGGTCCCTCCAGTGCAACGGCCGGTCGGTACGCAGCTGCACGGTCAGGGACGGCTCGGGACGCCACTCGGGTGCCGGGCCTGCCCCGACCAGCCCACGCCAGCGCCGCCACACGACGACCGGCGGTTGCGGGCGTCGTACCGCCGGCAGACGGGCGGCGGACCCGCCACCCGCGGCGATCACCGGGGCGGGCAGGGTCTGGCCCTCGGCCAGCCGGGCCGTCTTCGCCCAACCGTGCTTGCCGGTGAGGATCCGGTAGAGGGCGCGCCAGGCGCAGGTGAAGGACAGGTAGTTCGACACGACGACGAAGTGGCCCATGAGCAGGGCATGGCCCCAGGTGTGGGAGGGCACCCGGCGCTTGCTGAGGACCGCGGTCAGGAGCGCTGGCCAGAAGCTGAGCAGGTACCACGCGAAGATCTGCAGCACCAGCAGCCAGCCGCCGCCACCGGTGAAGAACCCGCCGTCGGCGACGAGCAGGACGGTCTGGAGGATGACGAGGTGGCTGAGGACCGACCAGGGCAGGTCGAAGATCCAGGGCACGCAGAGGTACAGCACCATCTCGATCGCTGAGCGGGTGCTCATCTTGTTCGACCGCAGCACCTCGGGCACGCGCGCCGCCGCCATCATGTGGCCCTGGTACCAGCGGGTCCGCTGCCGGATCAGGGCACGCAGGTTGGCGACGCCCTGCTGGTCGACTGCTGCCCGCGGCGTGGAGGTCGTGTGCCAGCCACGCACCGACAGGCTGACGGACAGGTCGAGGTCCTCGGTCAACGAGGTCGACCACGGCTCTGGGCCGAGCTCGAGCAGCGCGGTCAGCCGGGTGAACTGCCCGTTGCCGCCGAGGCTGACGGTGTCGGTGGAGATGCGGCCGAACTGGCTCAGGGCCGACAGGGTCCAGAACTGGTGGTCCTGGAGCCGGAGCAGGAGGTTCGTGGACCGGTTCCGGATGCGTACGGCGAGCATCGCGCCGCCGACGCGCGCTCGGTCGAACAGCGGCAGCACCTCGTGCATCGCGCCGTCGGAGAGCCGCCCGTCGGCGTCCATGACCGCGATCACGACGCGTTCCGGGTCGATCCGGCGCGCCGCGATGTCACCGAGCACGTAAGCCAGGCCCGCGTTGAGTGCGGCGCCCTTGCCCTTCCTGGCCTCGGGCAGCCGTCGGCGGACGACGCGGACCTGGTCGCCGCCCGCAGCCAGCGCGCGTTGGGTGGTGGCGTCGTCGGACCCGTCGTCGATGACCACGATCTGCGTCCGCCAACCCCGCGGTGCGACGAGGGAGGAGACGGTCCGCCCGATCACCTCCTCCTCGTTGAGGCACGGGATCAGGAAGTAGACGACCCACGCGCCCGGCGCGACAGGCCTGGCGTCCCGCAGCCGCCGGAACGGCTTGCCGAACCCGATGTCGGCCTGGAAGCCGATCGGTGTGCGGTGCCGGCGCATCTGGTGGACCCCGAGACCGACGGCGAGGAAGAAGTACGCCGCCGTCATCGACATCACGAAGAGCGCGGCGATGTTCACCACGTCGAACCAGGCCGAGAGCGTGTCCTGGTCGCGCACGTCAGGTCGCTCCGCGGTCGACCATCGCCCAGCGCAGGAGCAGGAGCCCGCCGAGGACGAGGAGCGCGGCGCCCAGCGCGATCCCGAGGTCGCTGAACCCGGTCATCGGGATGGTGGTCAGCCCACCGCCGCAGCAGGTGATGCCGCCGTACCCGTTCACCGATCGGCCTTCCGGTGCCGTCCGCGGACGCCGCCGAGGACGACGAGGTAGACGATCGCGGCGATCATCGCCCCGATGATGGTGACGAAGGTGCCGGCCCACTGGTGCGACCACTCGTAGCCCGCGAGGTCGTAGATCGCCGTCACCATCCCGATGCCGGTGAGGCGCGCGAGGTTGACGACCCCGAACGTGGCCGCAGCGGCCAGGGCGGCGCACAGCACGCGTAGCCACCCGATGCGGGTGCCCAGCAGGACCACGATCGAGAACGCGAGGATGACGAGGAGGACCGGCGTCGAGGTGCACTCACCGGTGACCTCGAGACCGATCGACCGGAAGTCGCCGAGGTCGACGTAGAAGACCCCGTCGGCCGACGACAGCGGCGACGCCCGGTCGAACCAGTGCCGCAGGACGTGGTCGGCGAGCCGGGCCTCGACCTCGCGGACCTCCATCCGCAGCCGCCACAGCACCGCCGCGGCCAGACCGAGGCCGGCCGCGATGGCGAGCCGGACGGCCAGCACGGGCCAACGGGTCCAGGGCGCCGTGGCCGGCTCGACGCTGATCGCGCTCATCCCTGGTCCTCCGTCGTGGGCGCCGGGATCGAGCCCGCCTCACCATCGACGAGGATCGTCGGCAGGCCGGTGACGCCCTCGTCGTGGGCGCGGTCCGCACTGCGGCGTACGAATCCCTCGTAGGTGCCCTCGCCCACGCAGTCGGCGAAGCTCTCGGCAGCGGCGCCGTCGATGCCCGCTGCCGTGCCTGCCGCAACGAGCTCGTCGTCGGACGTGCCCGCGCTCGGGTCGGTGGTGTCGGCAAGTGACTTGAGGTACTCGCGGAGGAAGCCCGCGTCGTGGGCGCAGTAGGCGGCGTTGGCCGCGCGGGTGGCGTAGTCGTCGGGCGTGGAGCCGTCGAGGAGCCCCACGACGTGGTAGCGGACCCGGAAGTCGCCGCTGTCGGCCAGCTGCGCGAGCTGATCGCCCTGGTGGAGCTCGAGGGCGCGGCAGGCCGGGCACGCGGGGTCGAGGTAGAGGTCGATCGTGCGGTCACCGTCGCCGAAGACGACGCCGGCCTCGACCGTCACTCCGTCGGGGGCCGGGCCGGACCGCTGCCACCAGTACCACGCCAGCGTCCCGGCGGCGATGACCCCGACGAGGGTCACCAGGACGAGCACGGTGGTGAGGACCGGGGTCGGTCGCCGCGCCGTCATCGGACCTCCCGGACGACGGGGCGGACCGCAGGCCGGAACAGCGGGCGGAGCAGGAACCACAGGCCCGCTCCGACGGCGAGCAGCATGAGCAGGGTGCCGACCAGGCGATGGCCCACCCAGTAGCCGTCGTCGGGGCCGAGCAGGCCGACCGCGACCACGATCCCGGCGATCCGCAGGGTGTTGGCGGCGAGCAGGCCCACCACGACCAGCAGCGCTCGTCGTACGACGAGGGCGGGGGCCAGCTCGCGGGCGGCGACCAGCATCGTCGCGGCGACGAGCAGGGCGGCCGCGACGAACGGGACGACCGTGCACGCCGCGTGGACGTAGTAGGGACGGGCGTCGTGGGTGCCGGCCCACAGGATGAAGGTCGGCCCGGAGATCTCCACGTCCCCCACCGACGGCGAGGCCAGGCCGCCGAGTCCGGCACCGAGCAGCGCCTCGAGCGAGCGGAACGGGACGTGCGCCAGCACGACCACGGCGCCGGCGACCACGAGCGCGCCGACCGCACCGGACCGGGAGGTCGTACGCGGGCCGGTGGACAGCTCGACGGTCTGCGTCATCGGTCGACTCCCTTCGTGTCGTGGGGGCGGACGTGGCGGCGGGGTGCGCTCCGGTCGGCGGGAGATACCCGCCGACCGGAGCGATGGCGTCAGGACGCCGGGACGTGCCGGGTCAGGCGAGGACGGCGCGACGACGACGCAGCAGCAGGACCGCTGCGCCGGCGAAGGCGGCGAGGGCGAGAGCCGCACCCGCGACCTTTGCGTCGAACATCGGGATCGGGGTGGTGCAGGTGACCACGTCGGACGTCAAGCTGATGTCGGTCAGGCCGGGCGCGCTCCCCCACGATGTCGCCGCTGCCGGCGGACTGGCCGACAGGGAACCAGATGCCCATGCCGCCGCCGGGCTCCTGGAAGTAGGGAGAAGTTCGGCGAGCACGTGACTTCCCGGCCGCCGCCGACGGGCCACGAGCAGGTCCAGGCCCCGTTGTCGTAGGCCTGGGGGTAGACGCTGCTGGACATGTTCAGGTGCGACGGCAACGTGTAGGTGACGACGTCGCTCGGCTCGGGGTTGCAGCCCTCGGTCGAGCCGTTGATCCCGGCCCTCACGAGCTCGAACTGACCGACGTAACCCTCCACGGGCGACCCGGTCAGGATGCAGCCGCTGAGGTCTGCCCTGGCCGCCGGCGCCGTGCTGAAGCCGAGGCCGAGGGCCCCGACCAGCAAACCGGCGAGTATCGCCAGTCGAAGTGCGATTCTCCTCATGATGACTTCCTCTGGTTGTTGGATTCTCCGGCTCGGTGTCCAGCCCGGATCCGGTGGCTTCGGCGCCAACGCTCGGACATCGGTCGCGAGCGCCGGTCACGCTGCGGTCACGGGCGACAGCTGCTCGTGGCGGTGCGGGCGTGGGGGCGCCGGAGGAAGGAGCCGGTGACGGCTCAGGGCAGCTCGCCGTCGGCCAGCAGCGGGTCCTGCTGCAGGATCGCGGTCTGCAGGCGCCCGTAACCGGGCAGGTCGCCGTGCTCCCGGCGCGCTTGGGCCAGGGCGTCGAGCGCCTCGATCTGGCGACCGGTCCGGTACAACGCCGTGGCCAGCTGGGTCCGCAGGCGCGGACGCTCTGCGTGCCGGATGACCAACGAGCGCAGCTCCGCCACGAGCGGGTAGTCGACCCGGCGACGCAGCGCGATCCCGACCAGCTCCTCGTGGGCGACGAGCCGCTGCTCGACCAGGGCGTCGATGGTCGCCATCGCGGGCAGGACGCGCTCCAGCTCCGGGTAGGGCTCCCCGCGCCAGAGGTCCAGCGCAGCGGAGAGGTGGGCCTGGGCGAGCTCCAGGTCGCCCCCGGCGATCTGTCGCAGGCCGTCCGCCACGAGCGCGCGGAACCGGAACGCGTCCACCGTCTCCTCCGGCGTCCGCAGGGTGACGTGGCCGCCCACCTCCAAGCGATCGGCCCCCAGGACGGGGACCAGGCCCCGAGCCAGGGCCGCCGCCTTCGCGGGGCCGTCGGGCGTCGGGTCGGGTGAGAGCACGGCCGCCAGCGCCGACGTCGAGACCGGCTGGTTCAGGTTGGCGAGGAGCCAGCACACGACCTTCGCCGACCCGCCACTCGGCACCCGGACCTGTCCCGCAGGCGCGGTCACCCGCAGCGGACCGAGGACGTCGAAGCGCATAGCGGGACCCTAGGCCCGCGACGTCGTACCGGTCTCCCGCACGGGACCCGGGCAGCGATTTGCTGTCACGGCACGGTCACACGGACGCCCGAGGCTGGCCGCCGGTGCCGCGAAATCGACTCACGGCCCCGCCGGTTTGCGGCACGCTTGCGTTTCGTGGCGATGCTCCCGCGACACCTCCCCCACGTCACCGCTGCCCAAGAGGCCGACCGGTCCGTGGTGCACGTCGACGTCCTCGGACCGCTCGAGATCCGCACGGCCGACACCGTGCAGCGCCCCGGCGCCGCGCGGCAGCGCCGGATCCTGACCATCCTCGCGATGTCCGCGGCCGAGGGCCGGACCATCAGCTCCGACGAGCTGATCGATGCGACCTACGGCGCCGACCCGCCGCCGCGGGTGCGCCGGTCGCTCTCGACCGAGCTGTGGCGGTGCCGCCAGCTGCTCGGCGGTGACGCGATCCAGGGCGAGGCGGACGGCTACCACCTCGACACCACCCAGGTTGAGGTGGACGTCCTCCGGTTCATCCGCGAGCTCGAGCAGGGCCGGGCCCTGGTCGAGTGCGGCGAGTTCGCCGATGCCGCGGAGCTGCTCTCGCTCGCCCTGGACCGCTGGCGTGGCGCGCCGCTGCCGGACTGGCGCGACCACCCGGACGGGCTGGCGAGCGTCGCCCGGCTCGAGGAGCTGCGGATCGGTGGCAGCGAGGACCTCTGCGAGGCACTCGCCGGGACCGGACGCCACGCCGAGGCCGCGGCCACGCTACAGACGATCACCCGTGCCCACCCCGCACGCGAGCACGCCTGGGCGCTGCTCATCGAGTGCTACCTGGCGCTCGGCGATCGCCGTCGCGCCCGCACGGCCCTCGACTCGGCCCGCCGGACGCTCGCCGAGCACGGCGTCGACCTCGGCGTGGAGCTGCGCGCCGTACGCGACCTGCTGCGCGTCGCCTCCGGTCCGGCGCAGCCCGCGTCACGGGCGGCGGCCGTCGCCGATGCGCCGAGCCTCGCCGGCCGACGGGAACCACTCACCGCGCTCGTCCAGGTCCTCGGCGGAGCGCTGCGCGAGCGCCAGACGGCGGCGGTCGTCGTGACGGGCGAGGCCGGCATCGGCAAGAGCGCGCTGCTCGAGCACGCGGTGGCCGAGCTGGCCGGCAGCGCAGGCGGGGAGCAGCCGACGGTGGGCACCGTCAACTGTGACCGCCGGCTCACGCTGCCCCTACGGCGCGCTGACGGGGTTGTTCTCCCTGCTCGAGACGAGAGCCGGCACGCCCGCCGACGGACTGGCCACGCTGCACGCGGGCGGCTCCGACCCGGACACCCTCCGCGAGGTCCTCGTCGACCTGATCGAGAAGGCCGCCAAGGAGCTGGGCGGCCTGGTGCTGGTGGTCGAGGACGTCCACTGGGCGACCCCAGAGCTGATCGACCTGCTCATCTCGCTTCTCGCCCGCCGGGCGGCGGTCCCGCTCGCCATCGCCGTCTCGCACCGGCACCCGCACGGCGCCTCAGCCGTCCAGGACCGAGGCCTGGCCGAGCTCCGCCGGCGCGCCCTGCTCGTCGTACCCCTCACCGGGCTCGACGAGGAGCACACCCACGCGCTGCTGGGCTCCGACGCCGATCTCGAGCTGGTGCGTGACGCGCACGGGCTCACGGGCGGCAACCCGCTCTACCTGCGCCACCTCACCGTCGGCGCGGACGGTCAGCTGGTGCGCTCGGCCACCGTGCGCGAGGCGCTCGACGAGCACATCGACTCCCTTCCCGCGGACACCCTGACCGTGGTTGAGCTCGCCGCGACGATGGGCACCCGGTTCGACGCGCGAGCGCTCGCCGGCGCGGGCGCGCGCTCGTCGCTCGACCTGGACCCGGCGGCGATCGAGCACGCGCTGCGCGTGGCGCACGAGGCCGGGCTGGTCAGGGTGGTCGGCCAGGACCACGAGCTGTCCTTCGTGCACAAGCTGGTGCGCGACCGCCTGTACGAGCGGACTCCGGCCCGGGTCCGGACGACGGCCCATGCCCTCATCGCCCGGGCGCTCGACCGGATCCGCAGCACCGAGGAGGTCCCCGCCGACCTGATCGCGTTCCACGCCCGGCGGGGGTGGCCGGTCTGCCCGACCGCCGAGGTGGTCGCGCACGCGATCACGGCCGGCGAGACGGCCATCGCCCAGCTGGGCTTCGCGGACGCACAGCGCCACTTCCGCAGCGGTCTCGACGTGATCGCGATGGACGAGGAGTACGCCGACCACGAAGCCCTGGCCCGACTCCTGGCGGCGAGCGGGCAGGTCACGTTCGCCCTCGCGGACACTGCCGGTGCCCGCACTGCCTACCGCGCTCTCACCGACCACGGCGCCCGCCTCGGGTCCCCCGCGACACGGGTCCGCGGCGCGCTGGGCTACGTGCAGACCTACGCGAACGAGCGCGTGGGGGAGGCCGCCCTCGACACCCTCCACGAAGCGCTCGGGGAGCTCCTCGACTCGCCACCGCCGACGTCGGACGACGAGCGCGACCTCGTCGCGGAGGCGATCAGCGCCCTGCACGTGTACCGCCCCGAGACCGCGAGGGCCCTGCGTGGCCGGGCGACCGAGCGGGACCCCGCCGGCCGCGCGACGCTGCTGACCAGGCTCTGGGAGCAGGAGGCGGTCCCGCAGGCACTGGCGCTGTCCGAGGAGCTCACGGCCGATCCCGATGCCGAGCCGCTGGCGGTCGCCGTACGACGGTGGGCGAGCCAGGTGGCCAGCGGCGAACGCGCTCTGACCGACGAGCCGGCGGGCATCTGGGCGATGCCGGGCAGCGAGGCGGCTCGGTGGGACGCCCGGATCTGGCAGATCACCGTCGCGATGGGGGCCGGGCGCTTCTCCCACGCCCTGCGGCTGCTCGACGAGGCCGAGCACCACGTGGCGCGGGTCGGGAGCGCCCTTCAGACGGCCGGCCGCACGTCGCTGCTGCTCGGGCAGCGGATGTGGCTCGCCTTCATGCGTGAGGACGCCGCAGAGCTCGCCCGTCTCGCCGAGCTCAACCGGCCCTCGTTCTCCGTGCGGCGGCCGATCATGCGCACCGCAGGGGCGATCCGGCAGCTGGCGCTCGGGGCCCGCGACGACGCCTATCGGTACCTCGACGAGCTGCACGACGAGTTCATCATGGGCGTCGTGCCCGCCCGCGACCTGCACGCCTCGGTGGTCGGCTTCTCCAACGCCTGCCTGTGGCTGGGCCACGACCGGGGCGTCGAGCTGTCCCGCAAGCTGCTGGCAGGCTCCGAGGGCGAGCACGTCCTGTTCTACCTGACCCAGTACTGGGGGAGCGTGAACTACAACCTCGGCAAGCTCGCCGCCTATGCGCTCGACCTGGACGAGGCCGAGGACCGGCTCCGCCTGGGCGTCGAGGAGCACGCTCGGGTCGGGGCACGGGTGCTCGAGATGCAGGCCCGCCGGATCCGCGCCGGCGTGCTCCACCACCGCAACCGCGGCCGAGACCGGACGGAGGCCGAGCGCGAGATCGCGAAGGCGATCGCGTCGGCCGAGCAGCTCGGCCTCACCGCCGTCGCGACCCGGGGTGGCCGCCGGCGCGGCCCGCGGACGCCTGGATCTGAGCACTCCCGGCACTTCCGGTCCGCTCAGCTCCCGACGCCACCGCCGCTCACAGACCCGCAGGTCCTCATTGCGAGTCCTCCCGTGGAGGGAGCGACTCGACGTAGGAGTCGGAGAGCTCCATCAGGTCCAGGACGTAGTCGTAATCGCCGGCGTGGGCGTCGCTGGCGGTCGGCTCCAGGTCGGGGAGCGACCGTGCCGTGCCGTCGTCGAACCCGCTGTCCGGGACGAACCACACCTCGTCGTTGTAGAAGCTGCCCGTGGGCTGGGAGAACCGCACCCCGAACGCGTGCGTCGGCGTGTTGAGCAGGTCGCTGCCGAAGGCGACGAACCGCTCGGCGGCGAGGTCCACGCCGAGCAGGTTCGCCAGGGTCGGCATGACGTCGACCTGCCCGCCGACCTTGTCGACGACCTCGCTGGTCGTGCCCGGGACGTGGAGGACCAGCGGCACGTTGAACCGGTCGCCCCGCCGGTATCCCGGGTCGACGGTGCGGATGGCGTCGACGACCTCCTCGTCGTCCGGCACGCCGGAGTGGTCGCCGTACAACGCGATCATCGTGTCGTCGTGGACACCGGCGTCCTCCAGGCCCTCGACCAGCTCGCCCAGCGCCCGGTCGGCATCGTGCACGGCCTGGAGGTAGTCGCCGACGAACGTGCCCTCCAGGTCGGCGGGCAGCTCCAACAGCCGGTGCTTCTTCGGCACCCGGAACGGGTGGCGGCTGCCGGCCGTGGCGAGGTGGAAGTAGAACGGGACACCCCGCTGGTGCAGCTCCGCGGCCCGCTCGACGGCAGTGGCGTAGAGCGTGCGGTCGGAGCCTCGCCGCTGCTCGGACACGTCGTCCTCGAGGTCGCCACTCCGGTGCCAGGCGTCGAAGCCGAGTGCCGAGGACAGCTGCTTCCCGTCCGAGGACGACACCTCGTCGACGTCGAAGGCCTCCGACCGGTAGCCACGCTCGGCCAGCAGGCGCGGGAGAGAGGGCACCTGCCGGTCGCCGTACGCGGTCGACGTCGCGGTGTCGCCCACGGGGTAGAGCGAGGTGTTGGTCACCAGCTCCGCGTCGGAGTCGGCGCCCTGCCCGACCTGCTGGAAGACGTTCGGGAAGTAGTAGCCGGACCTTGCGAGCCGATCGACGACCGGTGTCAACGGCTGACCGTCGAGGCTCCTGCCGACGGGGAAGTCCTGGAAGGCACCCAGCTGGACCACGACCAGGTTCCTGTCCTTCATCGCTCCGAACCCCACGGCGTCCTCCGGTCCGGGCACGCGTCCGGTCCGCGACGTCTTCAGCGCGGTGACCTGGTCGTAGGCGGACCCGGGCTCGACCTGCTCAGCCGAGCTCCGGCGCTCGAGGAGGGCGTGGGCCTGGTAGGTGAGCGGCCCGAGCGTCTCGGCCAGGTGGGTCTCGCTGCGGACACCGGACTGCCCCGAGACGACGAGGGAGCTGACCACGACGCCCGCCGTCGCCAGCACGCTGAAGCCGACGGCACGGTCACCGGCGGAGCGTCGCCGCGCCGGCAGGCGACCTCGGCGCCTGCCCCACCACCACACCGCCGGGACGACGAGAGCGTCCGCGAAGTACAGGAAGAACCGCGGCTGGAGGACGGCGACCACGGCCCCGCTCCCGTCCGCCTGTCCCGCCGACCTCAACGCGGCGTACGTCGGGACCGCCTGGAAGTGAGCGACGTAGAGGGTCGCCGCGAACAGGAAGGCCGTCACCACGGCGTCGAGCGCCCAGAGTGCGTAACGGGTCGCGCGTCCGGGCGCGACCAGGCCGACCAGGCCGACGAGGACGGCCACGGAGGCGGCGTCGGCGACCACCATCATCGGCATCGGCGCACCGAAGACGAGCAGCCGGAACAGGAGCAGCTTCGCCCAGAGGAGCAGGAACACCACGAGCGCGGTGGGCCTGCGTCGTCGTACGGCGGCGGGGTCGGTGCCGTCCTCCCGTGGCGTCTCCGGGTCCGCGGGTGCACCGTCGGGCGCCGGTGCCTGCACGGATGTCGCGTCGCGCGCGGTGTCGGCCGACCGCGCGGGGACAGGCTCGTCGTCCCGCTCCGCGATCGCGAGGCCCCCCAGGCCTCGCGTCTCGAGCAGGTCGGGGTGTCGGCGCGCGGCCTCCTCGATCGCCCGCTGGCGGGCGGCGCGGATCTGGGCGGCCCGGGCGGCACGCGCCGCGCGGTACTGGTTGCTCCGGGGCTTCGCCACGACAGAGATCGTCGCGGGAGCGCCGGCCGCGGGCGTCACCACGCGGTCACGGCAGGTCACGGGCCGCCCGGGGCGGCGGGCGGGCCGGCGCTGGACCATGCGGTACGGCGGTGGGTGAGAAATCCTCCGCACGCAGTCGATCCCTGCCACCATGTCCTGCGACCCCAGGGTCCCTCATCGCCTGCTGGGGAGCTGCACCTGCTCCCGCCCCCCAAGGGAGACAGTGTGGACAGCACGACGATCGATCCCCCTCAGCGCCCGGCACCCGGCGCTGTGTCCGGCCTCGCCGGGCTGATCTTCTTCCTGGCCTGCGTGGAGGTCGCCAGCGGCGCCATCCAGGGCTACTACACGCCGTTGTTCAAGGACATCGGTGCCCACCTGTCCGTGCACGACGCGGACCTGAACTGGCTGGAGGCGGCCCAGCTCGCGTTCGCGGCGCTGGTCGTCCCGCCCCTCGCCCGGCTCGGCGACCTCGTCGGGCACCGCCGGGTCCTGCTCGCGTCGACCGCGGTGACGGCGGCTGCCTCCTGGGGGATCGCCTTCGCCCCTGGCTTCAGCACCATGCTCGTCGCGTGGGCGATCCAGGGCGCGTACGTGATCTGGCTGCCCCTCGAGGTCGCGCTGATCCACCGTCGTACTCAGGGGAACCCGGAGCAGGCGCGGCTCACCCGCCGCACCGCGGCGATCCTGGTGGCAGTCCTGGACGTCTCGATCATCGCCAGCGCGCTGGTCGCAGGCGCCCTCGTCGACCACCTGTCGATGACGACGATCCTCTGCATCCCCGCCGTCGTGGTCACCCTCGCCCTTCCGGTGATCGCGCTCGGTGTCCCGCACGTCCCCGGCGCGGCGTCCGGCGGCTTCGGCTGGGCCTCGTTCGGGATGCTCCTCGTGATGGTCGGCCTGGTGATGGGCGGGCTGATCTCGCTCCGGGTGGCCGGCCCCGGCTCCCTGCTCGGGTGGGTCCTGGTCGTCGCCGGACTCGTGGCCGCCGTACCGTGGTCGCGCCTCGAGCTCGCGTCAGCAGCTCCGCTCGTCGACCTCCGGGTGATCCGCCACCCGGGGCAGTGGCCGATCCAGGTCGCTGCGTTCCTGCTCGGCATCACGATCCTCGGCGCGCAGGTGCCGCTGTCGGTCTACGCCCGCACCGACCCGGACGTCGCCGGCTTCGGACTCGGGCTCACCGCCGCCGAGGGGTCGGGACGGATCGCCGGCTACGTCCTCTGCCTCGCGATCGGGGCGCTCCTGCTGCCGCTCGTGGCCAGGGCCGTCGGCCTCTGGATCGCGATGGCCGCGTCATTCGCCGCCTCGGCAGCCGGCTACGCCGCCTGGTTCGCCGTCCACGACTCCGCGCCGGTGACCCTGCTCTGGCTGGTCCTCACGGGCCTCGGCTCCGGCGGGCTGGTGGCGGCGATCCCGGCCGGCGCCGTGGCCGCCGCACCGCCGGCGAGCGTCGGCATAGCCGCGGGCGCCAGCAACGCGTCGAAGCTGATGGGGGGCGCGCTCGCCGCAGCGGTCTTCGCGATCTGCCTCACGCCCCACGGCTCGATCTCTATCCGCGCCGGGGAGGCCACGCTGGGCGGCTACCACGCCGTCTGGGGCATCTGCGCGGTGGCGGGGCTCGTGGGTGCGGTGCTGATGCTCGCGGCCCGGCGGTCGGCGGCCGCCGTGTCGGTGGGCCGGACGTGACGACCCCGAGCGGCCCGGGCGCGCACCCCGCCCGCCGCACCCAACCCGCCGACCGGATCGGACCTGTCTACGACCTCCGCCGCTCCTCCTCGCGGTCCCAGCCGGCCTCCTCGTCGGCGTCGTCGATCTCCGCCTCCAGTGCAGCGACGGCCTCCGGCCGGCCGTGGAAGCGCCGGTAGGAGTAGGCGAGCAGCACCAGCGCGAGGATGCCGGACGCCACCTGGGTGACGCCGGTCCAGATCCCGCCGGGCAGCCACCAGAAGTCGCTGACCGGCCACCAGGACGGCACGTCGGGCTTGACGATCCACAGCACGCCGCAGGCGACGAGCAGCAGCGCGAACGTCGTCGACGCCACGATCCGCGGCCAGGTCTCGACTCCCTCGGCGGCCGCCTTCAGGGCGCGGAGCCGGACCGGTTCGAGCCGGCGCTCGGCCCACTCGTACTGCTGCGACAGCACGGCCAGCCCCAGCGCGATCAGGATCAAGCCCGGGCCGGGGGAGCACCAGCGCCGCGATGCCGATCACCAGCAGTCCCCAGCCGACGACCTCGAGCACGATCCGTTTGGCCGCCGCGGTCATGGCGCCCATCCTCCCGCACTTCCCCAAGGACGCCGACACGACCTCCTGGGAAACCCGCGGGAGCCGCTCGGGCGTGCGAACGGATCCGAGCGACAGGCGGAAGTTGCATCCCTCCAGGCAAATCTCTAATCTTGACTAATCCACTCTGTTTAAACACGCGGCCATTCCCGGCTGCCAACGGAAAGAGACGACGTGCGGAAGCTCCTGGTGCTCGGGTTCGTCGGCCTGCTGGCCCAGCTCATCGACGGCTCGCTCGGCATGGCGTACGGCGTCACCTCCTCGACGCTGCTGCTGGCAGCGGGGGTCGCCCCCGCCGCCGCGTCGGCGGCCGTGCACTTCTCCGAGATCGGCACGTCGCTGGTCTCGGGGTTCTCCCACCACAAGCTCGGCAACGTCGACTGGCGCACGGTCTCGATCCTGGCGGTGCCCGGGTTCGTCGGGGCTTTCGCCGGAGCGACGTTCCTCGCCAGCCTCGACGGCGACGCGGCCAAGCCGTGGGTGGCCGCGATCCTGCTCGGCCTGGGCGGCTACGTGATCTGGCGGTTCCTCGTGCTCGGCGGCCGGCGCCCGACGTTCAAGAGCCGCCCCTCGGCGGCGTTCCTCGCCCCGATGGGCCTCGCCGGCGGCGCGCTCGACGCGATCGGCGGCGGCGGGTGGGGCCCCGTCGGCACGACCACCCTGCTCTCGTCGGGCCGGCTCGAGCCGCGCAAGGTGATCGGGTCGATCGACACCTCCGAGTTCGTCGTCGCGGTCGGCGGCTCGCTCGGCTTCCTGCTCGCCCTCGCCCACTCCGACATCCCGTGGGACTACGCCGTCGCGCTCCTCGCGGGCGGCGTGGTGGCCGCGCCGATCGCCGCCTGGCTGGTCCGCCGGCTCGCCGCGCGGGTCCTGGGTGTCGCCGCCGGCGGTCTCATCGTCGTCACCAACTCCAAGACGCTGGCCGAGGCCACCGGTGTGACCGGCGGGTCGGTGGGAGCGGTCGTCGGCGGTCTCGCCGTCCTGTGGGTCGCCGGCATCGTCTGGGCGGTGCGGCAGGAGCGTCGGGTCCGGCTCACCGAGGAGCTCGACCGGGAGCTCGAGCTCGCGGGCGCCTGACGGTCGGCGCGCCCGCCCGGCGCTAGTCTCCGGGCATGACCCGTCGCGTGCGCATCGTCCGCGCGCGGCGGCGGCACAACCCCTTCGGGGCGCGGATCCTCGGCGACGCCGACCAGAGCCCGCGGGCGCTGCGGGTGCGGGTCCAGCTGCTGCTCACCGGTGTCCTCCTGCTCACCAACCTGATCGGCGCGGTGACGGTGGTCGTGGTCTCCGCGTTCGTCGTCCCCTCCCCGGCCCCCGACCACCGCACCTGGGTCGGGCTGGCGATCGCGGTGCCGACGTACGTCGCGTTCGCCGTGGTCGTCGGCGTGCTCTGGGGTACGGCGACGACCCTGCGGGCGCTGCGCTGGGCGCAGGAGGGCGCGACACCCGACGCCGACGACCGCGCCCGGGCGCTGCGCGCGCCGATCCGGCTGACCGCCATGCAGCTCGCGCTGTGGGGCCTCGCGACCGTCGTGTTCACCGTGCTCTCGGTGGTGCTCCAGGCCGACCGGGCGATCGGCACCGGGCTCACCGTCGGGCTGGCGAGCGTCGTGGTGTGCGGCATCGCCTACCTCCTGACCGAGTTCGCCCTCCGGCCGATCGCGGCGCGGGCCCCTGGCCGGCGAGCCGATGACCGGCCGGCCGCGGGGGCGCAGGCGTCGGCGCGCGGATGGTGATCTTCTGGGGGGCTCGGCACCGCGGCGCCGGTGATCGGCGTCGTGCTCGCCGCGCTGCTCGTGCTGACCCCGGCGGGCGACGAGACGTCGCGGACCCAGCTGGCGTTCGTCACGATGGTGATCGGCGGCCTCGCGCTCTGGTTCGGCCTGCTGGTGACGGTGCTCAACGCTCGCGCGGTGGTGGCGCCGATCGTCGCTGTGCGCGACGCGATGCTCGCGGTGGAGCGCGGCGACCTCGACGTCGACGTCCAGGTGTGGGACGGCACCGAGCTCGGCCAGCTCCAGGCGGGCTTCAACCGGATGGTGCAGGGGCTGCGGGAGCGGGAGAACATCCGCGACCTGTTCGGCCGCCACGTGGGCCGGGAGGTCGCGCTCGCCGCCGCCGACCTCGGCGAGGTGGAGCTCGGCGGCGAGACCCGCACCGTCTCGGTGCTCTTCGTCGACCTCGTCGGGTCGACGCGGTACGCCACCGAGCACACACCCGCCGAGGTGGTCGCGGTGCTCAACCGCTTCTTCGCGGTCGTCGTCGACGAGGTGGACCGCCGCCGGGGCCTGGTCAACAAGTTCATCGGCGACGCCGTGCTGGCGGTCTTCGGCGCCCCGGTCGAGCACGACGACCACGCCGGCGCGGCGCTCGCGGCCGCCCGGGCCATGGCGGCCCGGCTCGCCGACGAGGTGCCCGAGATCGGCGCCGGCATCGGCGTCGCCACCGGCACCGTCGTCGCCGGGAACGTCGGCCACGAGCGGCGCTTCGAGTACACCGTCATCGGGGACGCGGTCAACACCGCCGCCCGGCTGACCGAGCTCGCGAAGGAGGTTCCCGGCCGGGTCCTCGCCTCGTGGGAGGCAGTCGCCACCGCGAACGCCGAGGAGGCGTCCTGCTGGCAACGGCACCGGTCGCTGGTCCTGCGCGGGCGGAGCCAGGAGACGGTGCTCGCCGTCCCCCGCACCGACGGGTAGTCGCTGCTGGGACGACCGGGGCTACTCGGCGCCGGCGCGCGCCGGGTCGGCCCGCCAGGCGGCGCCGAGCGCGAACATCCCCTCGACGCCGTAGTGCTCCATGGCCTCTGCCAGACGACGGCGCGCCGTGCGGGGTGAGATCCCGAGCGCCCGGGCCGCGGCCTCGACCGTCGCACCCGCCGCGAGCATCGCCAGCACGCTGTCCCACCCGCGCGGCTCGGCCCGCCACGGCCAGGCCTGTGCCCAGAGGTGGTCGTAGACCACCCGCGCGAGGCCCGCCACCGCCGGGCTGCTCACCGCCATCACGCTCGTGGGCCACGCCTCGCCCCAGGTGAGCGGCAGACCGACGGTCTCGTCGTCGTTGACCCAGAACCACGACGGCAGCTTGGGGTGCAGGCGGAAGTGGAAGCCGTACGCCGCCAGGGTCGCGATCCGTTCCTGCGCCTCCGGATGCGTCCCGTCCTCCACTGACAACAGGACCCGGGCCCGCCGCCCCTCGGCGGCGATCTCGCGGACCTTGGCCTCCTCGAACCGCGGGTTGGGCCGAAAGCTGCGACGGACGTCGGGCAGCGCGGCGTCGGCCCGCACCGGTGCACCCCGCTCGGCGTCCGCCTGCCACAGGTCCTCCGGCGCGTCGGGACCGTGGCGCATCACGATCCGCACCGGCACGGCGCCGCCGCCCACCGACCAGCTGCGCAGCACTCCGGCAGCGCCTGGAGCAGCGCCTGGGCATCGGCGAGCTCCTCGGTCAGCGCCCGGGCGCCGCGGTCGAGCACCGCGCCGACCCGCTCGGTGAGGCGGGCCTCGGGGAAGGGCGGGTAGTCCAGCTCCTCACCCACCCGGCCGATCAGCCGCTGCGCCACCAGGTCGTCGACGAGCGCCGACGTCTGCGGCACGGTCAGCTTGGCGTGCCGCGCCAGCTCGGTGACCGTGGGCGGGCGCGCCCGGAGCGCCACGTTGAGCAGGTCCAGTGGTGTCGACGGCATCGCCCAGCCTCTCGTGGCCCACGCTCCCCGACCGAGTATGCCCGTGGGCCCGGTCCCGCGTCACGGCCCGTGTCCCCCGACGGGACGCCCGCGGGACCGGGAGCTCACCGGAGGACGCGCAGAGTGCCCCGCCACGTGCGGTTCCTGGTCGCCCCGTCGATCCTCAACACCTTCGGGCCGGGGCGGGTCCGTGGCGGGACCCGGAACGTGGACCGCGCCCGGCCGTCGGCCCGGGCGTGGCCGCGTGCCACGACCTTGCCGGCCAGCCGGACGACGTACCGCTCTCGCGGCAGCAGGCCGGCCACCCGCAGCCGTACCCGCTGACGCGGCTCGGCCGCCGCGCGGTTGCGCACCACCCGCAACCGCGCCGGTGGGGTCGCGACGCGCCACCGCACGGTCCGGGTCGCGACCACGCCGTCGACGGCGCGGACCCGCACGGTGAGCGTGTGCGGGCCGGGGGTACGCAGCAGCCGCTCCCGGCCGTCGTCGAGGCAGCGCCGGAACCGGCCGCCGTCGAGGGAGCAGGTCACGACGACGCCGGAGCCGGAGAACGGCGGCGTCACCCAGCCCAGGCCGCGCGAGGAGGGCAGGTCGTAGACCTCCAGGGTCGCGGTCGCGTACCTCCCGCCCCGCTTCGGCTGGGCGACGGCGAGCCCGGGCCGCACCAGGGCGAACATCGTCCGCGCCGTGTGCGGGGCGCCGACGGGCTCCCCGTCCGGGTCGAAGGCCTGAACCGTGACCTCGTAGGAGCCGTCGGTGACGTCTCGCGGCCAGGGGAACGGCGCCCCTTGCCGGCACACCTCGTCGAGGTAGGTCCGGCCGTCGATGACGCCCGTGACCCGGCAGCGCACCGTCCCCTCGAAGGGAGCCAGCGTGCCGGAGTCCGGATCGACCTCGGGGTTCGCCACCTCCACCCAGAGCGGCGGCAACGTGCGGTGCTGGACGATCTCGGTGGTGCTGCCCCGCACCAGTGCCCGCGGCTCGTCGTCGGCGCTGGCGACCACCTCGACCGACACCGTCTCCGCGGCGGTCAGCAGCCCGCGGCCCCGTGGCTCCTGCTCGAGCTGGAAGGTGAACCCGTAGGCCCCGATCTGCTCGGCCTGGGCGAACCCGGCGACGCCGACCTCCCAGGTGCCGTCGCCCCGCTCCCGCGTCTCCAGCCGGAGGCCGACCGGCAGCGCCTCGTCGGCGTCGGTGGGCTCGGGCCAGAACAGGGCGGGTACGCCGGCCGGTGGCGGCTCCGCGTCCGGAGCCGGCTGCACCTCGGCGATCGGGTAGAACCCGGGTCCGTCGTCGCCGATCGGCACGACGACCCGTTCGCGGACGTCGCGCAGCAGCGGCCGGTTCTCGCCGGTGACCGGGACCGTGCGGAAGGTGGTGGTGCCACGGCTGTCACTGATGGCTATCGACGCCCAGGGCAGGGTGACGGTGTCGGCGGGCAGCGCGAGCACCGGCACCCGGCTCCATGCCGGGTTCTGCGGATCGGTGTCGGGGCCGGTGAAGGCGCCGGTGTCGCACCCGGCCCCTGCCGGACGGCACTCGACGACGAAGCTCTCGGTGCGGCGGGCGCCCGAGTCGACCGAGCGCGCCCAGGTGACGTCGACGCGGAACTCGTCCTCGGCGGCCTCCGACCCGACGCGCAGGTCGAGGAACATCCGCCCGTCGTGCTGGGTGCCGTGCTCCAGGTGCGCCCAGATCACCTGGGGCGGCGGGCTGGTGATGTGGAACGGCACGACCGCGCTCAGGGTGACCGGGTCGCCGACGTCGTCGGTGCCTGTGTAGGCGACGGTGGCGCGGTAGTCGCCCGGCGCCACGGGCGTCGTCGTGAGCTCCTGCCCGGCCCCGGCTGCGACCTCCTCCCACTCGCCGTCAGGGGACAGGTGCTCCACCGTCCACCGGTAGGTGGCGTCGAAGGTCCGCAGCTGGACGGAGGGGTTGGCCCGCAGCTCCACCTCGTGGTGCGGGACCATCCGGCCGATCGCCGCCGGCAGCATGCTCAGCTGCGGCTGCGCCGGTGGGTTCGGCACCCTGGTGACCCGCATCGTGCTCCCGTTCGGGCGGCGGAACGCCCAGAGGTCGTCGTACCGCGTCGTCATGCCCTCGAGGAACTCCACGTCGTCGTCGACCAGGGGCGCCTCGGTCAGGCCGAAGACGTGCGCCAGTTGCCCGTCGCGCACCACCCGGACGGCGGACATCGTCCCCGGCCGGCCGTCGGGCGCCACGTAGTCGACGCTCAGCTGTCGCCGCGGCACGCTCCAGCTGCCGTCGGGACGCCGGCTGCGCACGACCAGCCAGTTGTCGTGCAGGTGCACCTGCCGCGCGACGACCCGGCGACCGGCGTGGTCCACGCTCTCCGGCGGGGCCTGCAGGTCGAGGGTCGCGACCTCGGTGCCGCCGGGAGCCGTGCGGAACAGGCCGTCGACACCGGGCCGGTACGCCGGCCCGTCGGGCACCGGGTCGGGCCGGTAGCCGTCCGGCCCGACGGTCGACCACCGCACCAGGTCGGCCTGGAGCCGCGCCCGGGCGCCGGCCTGCCGCGAGAACGGCTCGAGGAGACGCTTCTCGTCCAACCACCAGTAGCCCCTCAACCCGTCCGGCAGCGACGGCTCCTCCCGCGACTCGAAGTCGAGGCCGGCGTACAGCGGCTGCCAGGCGGCCATCTCGAACGGGTCGTCCTCGGCGAGGGCACGGTCGACGACCCGGGTGATCCGGCGGATGTTGTCCTGGTCGTCGGCGAGCTCGATCGCTCCCATCACCAGGTCGACGATCGACGACAGGACGCCGAACGCCGCCAGCGCGACCGACGCTCCGCGGGTGACGCCGACGACGCCCCGGAACGACTTCGCGTGCTGCTGGGCCTCGAACAGCTGGGTGGCGAGGTTCGAGATGTCGTCGCTGTCGACGGCGATCTCGAGGCTGGCCTTGAGGGCCCGGATCTCCGACGCCACGCCCGACGGGCCCGAGAAGGACCCGACGATCTTCTGCGCGAGCGACGTCCCCGCCGTCGACGTGGAGAGACCGACCGTCACTCCACCGGCGACCCCGGTGGCGGCCAGCAGGAGGTAGAGGCGGGTCGCCTCGCTGCTCACGGCGGCCGCGGACTCGCCCAGCGTCGCCGCGTCGATGCCGCCGAAGAGCTCATCGGCCTCGCGGAACGCCCCCCAGGTCTCGAAGGTCCTCAGCGGCGGGGTGTCGGTCAGGTAGGAGTAGACCAGCCACCGCGGGTCCCGGCAGTAGTTGCTGAGGCGGTAGTCGTTGGGCACCGGTTCGATCCCGGATCCGGGCGGCGGAGGGGGCGGCACGTAGCCGCACTTGTCGACGCGCCAGGCGTGGTACTCCCGCAGCACCCGCCGCGCCGCCTCCACCCGCTCGTGGTGGTACGCCGTGCGCACGGACTCGTAGACCAGCTCCTCCAGCTCCGTCATCGGCTGTCCGTAGAGCTTCCGGTCGAGGATCTCGATGATCCGGTCGGCCATGTAGGCGCGGATGGTGGGCGCGGCGTACGCCCGGATCGCCTGTCGGTCCGTGATGCCGTGCAGCCCGGCGACCAGGTCGACCGCCTCCTCCTCCAGGGCGTAGAGCCCCTCGGCGCCGGGCACGCCGTGGAAGGTGGCGTTGCGGACCTCGACCGGGTTCGCCGGGTCGCCCATCACGCCCGTGCACACGCGGGTGGTGCCGGGTGTCTCGGCGAGCGCCAGGCAGTGCGGTGGGATCGCCGGCGAGCCACCAGGGTTGTCGATCACGATCTCACCGGAGCCGTCGACGAGGACGCTCGCCTGCTGGCCGCCGACCACCCAGGGGTCGTCGGGCGTGACGATCAGGACCTCCCCCTCGGGTGGGACCGGGTCGTCTGCTGCTGCCGGCGGTGGGGTGAGGAGTGGGACGACGACCACCAGGGCCGTCGTCGCGATCGTGACCCGACCGGACGCGCGCATGACCATTCCTCCGAGCGACGGCGCCGGCCCCGAACCGGCGCGACCTCCGGCAGTCTCGACGGGCGCTCGGTGCGGTGACCAGCGATCTCGTGGCCGGTCCGTGCCATTGGCACGGACCGGCCAGGTGCGGCTACAGCTGCCCGGCCGCGCCGGTCAGGCTCGGGTCGACGAGGACCTTGGCGTGCTTCCCGGGGTCGGCGAGGTCGGCGAAGGCGCCGGCCACCCCGTCGAGGCCGACGGTGCCGGTGACGAGCGGCGCGACGTCGACCTTGCCCTTCGCGATCCACTGGAGCGTCTGGTGGAACTCCGAGGGGTCGTAGGCGAAGGCGAACCGGAGCTCGATTTCCTTGTTGATGGCGATCGAGGGGCGGAAGGAGTCGGTGCCCATGCAGACGCCGACGACGACGATCCGTGACAGCAGCGGGGCGGCGGTGACGATCTGCTCGATCATGCCGGGCACCCCGACGCACTCGAAGACGACCGGTCCGCGGGGCGTCGCGCCGGCCTTCTCGGCGGCGCGGAGCACGTGCCACCACGGCAGGCCGGGCACCGCCCGCAGCTTGTCCATCGCGTCGACGCCGACCTCGGCGAGCGCGACGGCCTCGGTGAGGTAGCGGCTCGACTCCGCGAACGACGACCACGGCGAACCGGCGGCGGGGTCGACGACCACGTCGGCCCCGCACCGCTCGGCCAGGGCGCGCCGGCCCGCGGAGTAGTCGCTCGCGACGACGTGCCGCACCCCGCTCGCCTTGAGCATCGCGACCACCGCCAGTCCGATCGGCCCGCAGCCGATCACGACCGCCGTGTCCCGGGCGCCGACCCGCCCCTTCCGCACCGCGTGCCAGGCCACGGCCATCGGCTCGGTCAGGGCGGCTGCCTCGACCGGTACGTCGTCGGGCACCGGCATCGTCATCGACTCGGTGACCAGCACCTGCTCGGCGTACCCGCCCGGCGCCTTCTCGCTCAACCCGGTCAGGTGCACCTGCCCCCCGGCGCGCAGCACCGGCAGCGACACCACGCGGGTGCCGACCGGCCACCGGCGGCGGGTGCCCGGCCCGTAGCCCGCGACGGTGCCGACGAACTCGTGCCCCATCACCACCGTGTGCGAGGACCGCATGAAGTCGTCGTAGCCCAGCTCGGCCGCGCCGTCCGCCGTCTCGTCGCTGTGGGTCCGCGCATGCAGGTCGGAACCGCAGATCCCGCACCGCTCGACGTCGAGCAGCACCTGCCCCTCCCCGGGCACCGGGTCCGGCACCTGCTCGACCCTCAGCTGGCCCTGGTGGCAGGTGACCGCGCGCATGGGGGGAGGGTACGGGGCGACGGGTTCTTCACCGAGGTTTGGTCCCAAACCGCAGGCTGCTGGTCGCTTCCCTTGCGGTTTGCGACCAAACCGCAACTCGAAGGCGGTCCTCTGCCCGCCCACCTGACGATTGGTCACGAACCGCGGCCTGATCGCCCCTCGGCTTGCGGTTTGGGACCAAACCGCAACTCGAAGGCCGACCTCCGCCGAACCACCCGACGATTGGTCACAAACCGCAGCCCGATCGCCCCACACCTTGCGGTTTGGGACCAAACCGCAACTCGAACACCGGCCCCCGCCCGACCACCCGACGATTGGTCACAAACCGCAGCCCGATCGCCCCACACCTTGCGGTTTGGGACCAAACCGCAACTCGAACACCGGCCCCCCGCCCGACCACCCGACGATTGGTCACAAACCGCAGCCCGACGACCCCTCAGCTTGCGGTTTGGGACCAAACCGCACCAGAACGACCGCGACGGCCCGCACCCCCAGGGGCGCGGGCCGTCGCAGGCAGCGGCTGAGGAGTGCGGTCAGCGCTCGTCGAGGGCCTTCTCGACCCGGCGGTGGGCCTCCCAGATCTCCTCGGGGAGGCGGTCGAACTGGGCGAGGTGCTTCTCGCGGTGGCCGATCTCCTCCTGCCAGCGCTCGACGTCGATCGTGAGCACCGTGTCGAGGTCGGCGAGGGCCTGCTCGTCGAGGCCGTCGAGGAGCAGCTCCTCCTTCTTCGGCAGCACGCCGACGGGGGTGCGGACGCCCTCGACCTCGCCGGTCTTGTACTGCATCAGCCACACCAGCGGGCGGAGGTTCTCGCGGTAGCCGGGCCACAGGAAGCGGTTGTCGTCGCCGCGCTGGAACCAGTTGACGTGGGCGAACACCGGCTTCTCGGTGACGGCGCCGATGACCTTGAGCCAGTGGGCGGCGTAGTCGCCCTCGGGGTAGGACATGAACGGCCGCATCGACATCGGGTCGTAGCGGAGCACGCCCTCGAGGCCGTCGGCGGCGGCGGTCGCCTCCGCACCGAGGGTGAGGCCGTCGTAGACGCCCTCGGCGACGTCGTCGATCGCGCGGATCAGCGGCTCACGGTCGCGGGTGCGGCCGCCGAAGATGATGCCGTGGATCTCGACGCCGGCCGGGTCCTCGAAGGCCTCCGCGACGTTGGGGACGTTGGCGAGCTGGGTGGTGAACCGGCTGTTGGGGTGCGCCCACGGAGCGTCCGCGTCCTCCGCGGACCGGTCGGCGATCCGCTCGCCCTTCCAGTCGAGCCAGCCGTCGAAGTCGGCGTCGGCCTCGGTCGGCTTGGGACCGCGGCCCTCCCACCAGACCTCCTGGGTCTTCTCGTTGTAGGCGACGTTGGTGAAGATCGCGCCGGTGCCCGGCGCGATCGAGTCGATCGCCGTCGGGTTGGTCTTCTCGTTGGTGTCCTTCGCGACGCCGAAGACGCCGTACTCCGGGTTCATCCCGTAGAGCTTGCCGTCGTCGCCGACCCACAGCCACGCGATGTCGTCGCCGTAGAACTCGACGTGGTAGCGGTCGCCCAGGGCGTCGGGGGCGAGCGTCATCGCGAGGTTGGTCTTGCCGGAGGCGGAGGGGAAGCCGCCGCAGATGTTGTACTTCTCGCCGGTCTGCTTGTCGGTGATGCCGAGCAGCATGAACTGCTCGACGAGGAAGCCGTTCTTCCACCCGTCGTAGGAGCCCTGGCGGAGGCCGTGGGCGATCTTGCCGAGCAGCGCGTTGCCGCCGTACGACGACCCGAAGTGCAGGATCGTGCGCTCGTCGGCGACCGTGACGAAGTAGCGCTTGTCGTCCGGGGTGCCCTGGCCGAGGTTCTCGAGGTCGCCGGTCACGTGCACGGCGCGGACGAACGAGTCGCCCACGTCGTTGATGCACTTCGGGTCGACCCGGGCCATCCGGATCATCTGCAGCACGACGTTGCGGTTGTCGGTCAGCTCCACGCCCGCGGCGAACCGCTCCAGCGGCGAGCCCTTCGGCGACATCAGGTAGGGGATGACGTACATCGTCTTGCCCGCCGAGGCGCCGGTCATCAGGTCGATGAGCAGCGGCTTCATCTCCGAGGCCGGCTTCCAGTTGTTGTAGACGCCCGCGTCGGCCTCGTCGCTGGTCGCGACGATCGTGCGCTCCTCGGCGCGGGCGGTGTCCTTGTGATAGCTGCGCGAGTAGTACCGGCCCTCGCCCGCCGGCAGCAGCTCCCCGGCGTCGAGCGCCTCCTGGACCAGCCGCGCGTCGTCAGCGGCGGAGACGACCTCGATCCGCTCGGCGCCGGTGATCCCGGCCCAGTGCTCGACGTACTCCCGCACGTGCGGGTTGGTGAGTCCTGCGTCGTCGAGAACCCGCTCCACATCCACCATTGCCTGCCAGCCTTTCGGTCAAATATGGGTGCGGGCACGCTACCTCACGGTCGGCGGCCCCCGGCCCCACAGCATTTCTGCGAATTCCTGCCCATTCACGGACGCCGTCGTCCAGCACGGAAGGTCACCATGGCACCCCCTCGGGGGGCGCTCCACACCCAGGTGCCCGGATGTGGGCGATGCCACACGGGACCGCGAATTGGATCGTTCGAAGCGGTCCGACTTAGGTCCGCAGGAGGCGGAACTGCTGCCTTTTCCCGCGCACTTTCGGGGAATTCGCGACGAGCCCGTGCCGAGACGGCGACAAAGCGGCGTCGCCGGTGCCGAGCCCTCCCGGCCCGGCACCGGCGCTCTCCCCACTCCCCCCAGCAGTCCTCAGCAGCCCTCGAGAGCTCCGACTCAGTCGCCGAAGTAGGACATCACGTGCTTGACCCGGGTGTAGTCCTCGAGGCTGTACGCCGACAGGTCCTTGCCGTAGCCGGAGTGCTTGAAGCCGCCGTGCGGCATCTCCGACACGAACGGGATGTGGGTGTTGATCCACACCACGCCGAAGTCGAGCTTGCGGCTCATCCGCAGGGCACGCCCGTGGTCCTTGGTCCACACCGAGGAGGAGAGGCCGTACTGCACGCCGTTGGCCCAGCGCAGTGCCTCGGCCTCGTCGGTGAACCGCTGCACGGTGATCACCGGGCCGAAGATCTCGGTCTGGATCTGCTCGTCGTCCTGCTGCAGGCCGGACAGGACGGTCGGCTCGTAGAAGTAGCCGGCGTCGCCGCCGTCGACCGCCGCCGTGCTGCCGCCGGCCTCCACGTTGGCGTGGTCGGGGAGCCGGTCGACCATGCCCCTTGACCCGGGCCAGCTGGTCGGCGTTGTTGAGAGCGCCGTAGAGGATGTCCTCGTCGTCGGGCATGCCGGTGCGGGTGCCGCGGGCCTGCTCGGCGATGGCGGCGACGAAGTCGTCGTACACCCCGGGCCCCGCGAGCACGCGGGTGGCGGCGGTGCAGTCCTGGCCGGCGTTGAAGTAGCCGGCGGTCGCGATCGCCTCGGCGGCCTTGGCGACGTCGGCGTCGTCGAAGACGACGACCGGGGCCTTGCCCCCGAGCTCGAGGTGCACGCGCTTCAGGTCCGTGGCGGCGGACCCTGCCACCTCCATGCCGGCCCGCACCGACCCGGTGATCGACACCATCTGCGGCGTCGGGTGCGCCACCAGGGCGCGCCCGGTGTCGCGGTCGCCGCAGACGACGTTGAGGACGCCGGGCGGCAGGAACTCCTGGCAGATCTCCGCGAGCAGGGTCGAGGAGGCGGGCGTGGTGTCGCTCGGCTTCAGCACGACGGTGTTGCCGGCCGCCAGCGCAGGAGCGATCTTCCAGACCATCATCATCAGCGGGTAGTTCCACGGGGTGACCTGGCCGATGACACCGACCGGCTCGCGGCGGATCCAGCTGGTGTGGTCGGGGAGGTACTCCCCGGCCGACTTGCCCTCCAGCAGCCGGGCCGCGCCGGCGAAGAAGCGGAAGTGGTCGGAGCTGGGCGGCAGCTCCTCCTCCATGGTCAGCCCGAACGGCTTGCCGGTGTCGCGCACCTCGACCCGGCCGATCTCCTCGGCGCGCACGTCGATCGCGTCGGCGATCCGGAGCAGTGCGGTCGCCCGGTCCTTGGGCGTCGCCTCGGCCCACCCCTCGAAGGCGGCGTCGGCGGCGGCGTAGGCCCGGTCGACGTCCTCCTGCTCCGACATCGGGGCCTGCGCGTAGACCTCCCCGGTGGCGGGGTCGACGACGTCGTAGGTCCGGCCGCTGGCGGCCGGCACGAGCTCGCCGTTGATCACGTTGTGGAAAGTCTGGTCAGCCATGGCGTGACTTTAGCCACGATCCGACGAAATCAGGAGGGGCAAATCACACGAACCCACGAATCCGTGGCGAGATGGCGCTCGGACGACGGATTCACTTGCGTCAGGGCGTCGGATCGCCGACGATGGACAGCATGCACGACGACGCCCGGCTGCAGCAGTCCGCCAAGGACCACCTCTGGATGCACTTCACCCGCCACGGCCACTACGCCGACCACGACGTGCCGGTCATCGTGCGGGGCGAGGGCGCCTACCTCTACGACAGCCACGGGCGCCGCTACCTCGACGGTCTCGCCGGGCTGTTCGTCTCCCAGCTCGGCCACGGCCGCACCGACCTCGCCGAGGCCGCGGCGGCGCAGGCGTCGACGCTGGCGTTCATGCCGCTGTGGTCCTACGCCCACCCGGCCGCGATCGAGCTGGCGGAGAAGGTGGCGTCGTACGCCCCTGGCGACCTCGACCGCGTGTTCTTCACCAACAGCGGCAGCGAGGCCGTGGAGACGGCGTGGAAGCTGGCCAAGAACTACTTCAAGCTCGTCGGCAAGCCGCTCAAGCACAAGGTCATCAGCCGGGCCATCGCCTACCACGGCACCACCCAGGGCGCCCTGTCGATCACCAGCCTGCCCGGGCTCAAGCAGCAGTTCGAGCCGCTGGTGCCGTCGACCTTCCGGGTGCCCAACACCAACCTCTACCGGGCGCCCGAGCACCTGGCGGGGCCGGACGGCGTCGTGGCGCCCGAGGTGTTCGGGCGGTGGGCGGCCGACCAGGTGGAGGTCGCGATCCTCAACGAGGGTCCCGACACCGTCGCCGCCGTGTTCCTCGAGCCGGTGCAGAACGCCGGCGGCTGCTTCCCCGCCCCCGCCGGGCTACTTCGAGCGGGTGCGCGAGATCTGCGACGAGTACGACGTCCTGCTCGTCTCCGACGAGGTGATCTGCGCGTTCGGCCGGCTGGGCACGATGTTCGGCGCCGACCGCTACGGCTACCAGCCCGACATCATCACCTGCGCCAAGGGCATCACCTCCGGCTACGCCCCGCTCGGCGCGATGATCGCCTCCGCCCGGCTGTTCGAGCCGTTCGGCTCCGGCGACGGGATGTTCGCGCACGGCTACACGTTCGGCGGCCACCCGGTCTCGACGGCGGTCGGCCTGCGCAACCTCCAGGTCTTCGAGGAGGAGGGCGTGCTCGACAACGTGCAGTCCAACGCCCCCGGCTTCCGGGCCACCCTCGAGCGCCTCCGCGACCTGCCGATCGTCGGCGACGTCCGCGGCGAGGGCTACTTCTACGGGATCGAGCTGGTCAAGGACAAGGCGACCAAGGAGACCTTCACCGCGGAGGAGTCGGAGCGGATCCTCTACGGCTTCGTCTCCAAGGCGCTCTTCGACGAGGGCCTCTACTGCCGCGCCGACGACCGCGGCGACCCGGTCATCCAGCTCTCCCCGCCCCTGATCTGCACCCAGGAGCACTTCGACGAGATGGAGCAGATCCTGCGCAGCGTGCTCGACAAGGCCTACGCGCTGATCTGACGCGCGGGGCCGGCCGCGGGCGAGAGATGTAACTCAGTGTTCGGTGCACTACCTGGGGTGCTGTGGCCGGTCACAGCACCGAGGTGGCGTTACGAACACTGAGTTACACCACCTCAGCGGCCCGGAGCCCCGCTACTTCGTCAGCGCGGCGGCCCGCCGCCGGTTGTTGGCCTCGCCGACCACCACGACGACGAGGGCGACGACGAGCATCAGCGTGCCGACGACGTTGACCTGCATCGGTACGCCGACGCGCGCCTGGCCCCAGACGTACATGGGGAAGGTGGTCTCGCTGCCGGAGTTGAGGTTGGTGATGATGAAGTCGTCGAAGGAGAGGGCGAAGCTCAGCAGGGCGGCGCCGAAGATGCCGGGCAGCACGAGCGGGAAGGTCACCCGCCAGAACGTCTGGGCGGGCGTCGCGTAGAGGTCCTGCGCGGCCTGCTCGAGGGTGTCGTTCATGCCGGCGAGCCGGGCACGCACGGTCACCACGACGAACGACAGGCAGAACATCACGTGGGCGATGAAGATCGTCCAGAACCCCAGCTGTCCCGCGAACCCGGCCTGCACGAACAGCGCGAGCAGCGACGAGCCGAGGACGATCTCGGGCGCGGCCATCGGCAGGAAGATCAGCAGGTTCGACGACGACCGGCCCGGGAAGTCCCACCGGACCAGCGCGAACGCGGCGAGGGTCCCGATCGCAGTGGCGACGACCGTGGCGAGCAGGCCGATCCGCACGCTCAGCCACAGCGACTCGCACATGCCCTCGGTCTCGGGGCCGCACATGTTGATCCAGTTGTCGAGGGTGAACCCGTCGAACCGGTAGACGTTGCGGGTCGCCGGGTCGTTGAAGCTCATGAGCACGACGACCGCGATGGGCACGAACGTGTAGAGCAGCACCAGCATCCCGAGGATGAGCACCAGGTGCTCGCGCAGCCACCGCATCACAGCAGCTCCTCCGTCCCGGCGCGGCGCACGTAGACCAGCACCATCCCGACGATCACCACCATCAGCGTCATCGACAGCGCGCCGGCGACGTAGGGCTGGTTGGCGTCGGTGAACTGCGCCTCGATCACCGACCCGACCACGCGGGTGTTGGTGTTGCCGAGCAGCTGGGCGTTGATGTAGTCACCGGCGGCGGGGATGAACGTCAGCAGCGTCCCCGACACGACGCCCGGCAGCGAGAGCGGCCAGGTCACCTTGAAGAACCCGACCACCGGGTTGGAGTAGAGGTCGCTCGACGCCTCGATCAGCCGGTGGTCGATCTTGTCGAGGCTGGCGAACAGCGGCAGCACCATGAACGGCAGGAAGTTGTAGGCGAGCCCGGTGACGACGGCGACGTCGGTGGCGAGCAACCGTCCGTCGTCGTCGAGCAGCTGCAGGAACCGCAGCACGTCGACCACCCAGCCGTCGTCGGCGAGGATCAGCTGCCACGACAGCGTGCGGACCAGGAAGCTGGTGAAGAACGGGGCGATCACCAGCACCAGGACCAGGGTCTTCCACCGGCCGGTCTTGAACGCGATGGCGTAGGCGAGCACGTAGCCGAGCACCAGGCAGATCACCGTCGCGATGCCGCCGTAGGCGATCGACCGGACGAACGGCTGCCAGTAGTCCTGCCACGCGTCGACGTAGTTGCCGAACGCGTAGGCCATCCGCCAACCGTCCTCGTCGGACCCGCTCGGGTCGTAGAGGCTGGCAGCGATCAGCGAGTAGAACGGGATGACGAAGAACAGGGCGAGCCAGAGCACCGCCGGGGCCATCAGCAGGTACGCCGTGCGGCCGCGCCGCCGCCCGCTCGCGGCGACGTCGACGAGCGCGTCCGGCTCCCCCGGTGCGCCCGGGTCGCCGGGGTCGACGACGGGGACGGTGCCCGCGGTCGACGTCATCAGCCGTCCTCCTGCGCGCCCGCCCGCACGTCCTGGGAGTGGTCGAGGAGGAAGGCGTACTCCGGTCGCCACGACAGCTCGACCGGGTCGCCGTGCCGGAAGATCTTGTCGCGGCCGGTGTTCTGGGCGAACACCATCAGCTCCTGGCCCCACGGCATCCGCACCAGGTACTGGGTGCTGACCCCGACGAAGCTGACGTCGGACACCACGCCGCCGGGGATGGTGTTGCCGGGCGCGTCGAGCTTGCTGCCGGCGTCGCCGATGAGGACCTTCTCGGGCCGGATGCCGACCCAGCCCTGCTGGCCGTCGGTGTGCGCCCGGCCGACCGGCACCGAGACCCCGATCCCGTGCATGTCGACGGTGACCTCGTCGGCGGAGCGGCCGGTGACGCGGCCCTCGATCAGGTTCGACTGGCCGAGGAAGTTGGCGACGAAGGTGCTGCGCGGGTTCTCGTAGAGCTCGGCCGGCGACCCCATCTGCTCGATCAGGCCGCCGTTCATCACCGCGACCGTGTCGGCCATGGTCATGGCCTCCTCCTGGTCGTGGGTGACGTGGACGAAGGTGAGCCCGACGTCCATCTGGATGCGCTTGAGCTCGATCTGCATCGAGCGCCGCAGCTTGAGGTCGAGGGCGCCGAGCGGCTCGTCGAGGAGCAGCACCTCCGGCTCGTTGATGAGGGCGCGGGCGAGCGCGACCCGCTGCTGCTGGCCGCCGGAGAGCTGGGCGGGCTTCTTGCGGGCCTGGGCGTCGAGCTCGACCAGCGCGAGCATCTCGGCGACCTTCTTGTCCACCCCGTCGACCTTGCGCCGACGGAGGCCGAAGGCGACGTTCTCGAAGATGTCGAGGTGCGGGAACAGCGCGTAGTTCTGGAACACCGTGTTGACCGGTCGCCGGTAGGGCTTGGCGCCGGTGATGTCCTTGCCCGCCAGCTCGATCGTGCCGGAGGTAGGGGCGTCGAGCCCCGCCACCATCCGCAGCGTCGTGGTCTTGCCGCAGCCCGAGGGCCCCAGCAGCGCGAAGAACGACCCGCGCGGCACGTCGAGGTCGATCCCGCGCACGGCCGTGAACGACGCGAACCGCTTGGTCAGCGCCCGCAGCCGCAGGCCGTCGTACGCCGTGCCGTCGGCGGCCTCGACGCCGGCCTCAACCCGCAGTGACATCCGCCCACTCCCCCTCGTATCGCTGCTGCTGCTCGTCGCTGAGCGCCATGAAGTCCCAGGTGTTGGCGAGCATGTCGTCGTCCGGGAAGATCAGCGGGTTGTCGACGAGGCTCGGGTCGATCGCCTCCATCTCCTCACGCGCGCCCTGGACCGGACAGATGAAGTTGACCCACGCGGCGAGCTTCGCCGCGATGTCGGGCCGGTAGTAGAAGTCGATCCAGGCCTCCGCGTTGGCCTGGTGGGTCGCCTGGTTGGGCACCATCATGTTGTCGCTCCAGAGGGCGAGGCCCTCCTCCGGGGCGACGAACTTGAGGTCGGGGTTCTCGAACTGGGCCTGGATGACGTCGCCCGACCACGCCTCGCACGCGACGATGCTGCCCTGGGAGAGCTGCTGGAGGTAGTTGTTGCCGGCGAACTGCCGCAGCTGCCCGTCGGCGACCACCTGGCGCAGCCGGTCCATGGCGTTGGCCCAGTCGTCGTCGTCGAACTCCTCCGGGTCGGCGCCGACGACCTTGAGCATGAACCCCATGGTGTCGGCCATCTCGGAGAGGAGGGTGATCCGGCCCTTGAGGTCGGAGCGGGTGAGCAGCTCCTCGAAGCTGCCGACCTCGCCGACCTCGGCGGCGTTGTAGGCGATGCCGGTCAGGCCGCTCTGCCACGGCGCGTGGTAGTCGAGCTCGGGGTCCCAGTTGACCCCGCGCAGCGCCGGGATCAGGTTGGCGTGGAGGTTGGGCACGTTGGCGCGGTCGAGCGGCTGGATCCAGCCGAGGTTGATCATCCGCGCCGCCATCCAGTCGGTGAGGATGATCATGTCGCGGTCGATCGGCTCGCAGGCGCCGAGCTGGTTGCGGACCTTCGCGTAGAACTCCGCGTTGTCGTTGACGTCGACGTTGTAGGTGACCGAGATGCCGGTCTCGTCCTGGAACCGGGACATCGTGCTGTCCTCGGCCCGCCGGGGGTCGATGTAGCCGGTCCAGTTGGAGATGATCAGCTCGCGCTGGCTCTCCGAGACGTCGGGCGCGACGCACTCGGCGGCCTCCACGGCGACGCCGTCGATGGAGAAGAACGGCAGCTTCAACGCGGCCGCGCTGAGACCCGCGAACGCCACCGCCCCGCCACCTCGCAGCAGGCCGCGGCGCGAGAGCGTCGAGCGGCGGGCCGGCTGGTGCGGCTGGATCACGGGCGTCCCCTCTCACCTCCGTGGCACTCGGATCCTGCCACCGGACCCGGATCGCTGACAAGCGATCCGGTTGGACCGAAACACAAGCGCAACGGAATCCGCAGTCCGGCGCGTCGTTGAGCACGGAAGCAGGATCGTGGGAGCATCCGTGCATGCCGCCGCCGTCCGCCCGCCCGCCCCTCGACGAGGTCTCCAAGGCGATCATCGAGCAGCTGCAGGAGGACGGCCGGCGCTCCTACGCCGCGATCGGCAAGGTCGTGGGGGCTCTCCGAGGCCGCCGTCCGGCAGCGGGTGCAGCGGCTCGTCGACGCGGGTGTCATGCAGATCGTCGCGGTGACCGACCCGCTCGAGCTGGGGTTCGCTCGGGAGGCGATGGTCGGCATCCGGGTGACCGGGCCGGTCCTGGAGGTCGCCGAGGCGCTCGCCGCGCTGCAGGAGGTCACCTACCTGGTCGTCACCGCGGGCACCTTCGACATCCTCGCGGAGGTCGTCGCGGAGTCCGACGAGGAGCTGCTGTCGGTCGTCTCCGAGCGGATCCGAGGGGTCCCCGGCGTCGTCTCCACCGAGACGTTCGTCTACCTGAGCCTGCGCAAGCAGGTCTACTCGTGGGGCGTGCGCTGACCGGCTGACAGCAGGTCGCGGGCCCGGCGGAGCCGCCGGAAGTACGTCGCCCTGCTGGTGTACGTCGCCCGCATCACCCCCTCGTGGGTCGCGCCCGGCGCGACGTACCTCCGGGTGACGAGGTCGAGGAGCGCGGGCTCGTCGGCGAGCAGCCGCTCGACCGACTCCCTCACCCAGGAGCGCACCCGCTCGGCCGCACGGCGCGGCGCGACGTCGGGCGGGGCGACCGCGAGGGCGGCCAGGACCGTGTCGTCGTGGAACCCCTCGAGGGCCGCGAGCAGCGCCTCGCCCGGGCCGGGCCCCTCGTGCGGCGGGTGGCCGTGCTCGGTCCGGACCGCGTCGTGCAGCAGCCCGGCCAGCCCCCCGGGGCCGGCGTCGGCGACCCACACCGCGACCGGGACGCCGCGCGCGGTGCGCCGCAGCGACGCCACCTCCCGGTAGCCGTAGGCGGCCAGCACGGCCTGCTCCGACCCGCTCCCGTCGAGGTCGACGACCAGGTCCACCCGCGGGTTGGACACGCCGCACCGCTGCAGTGCCGCCGCGTTCCGCACCCGGACGACGTCCGGCTCGGGCTCGCCGGGCGCCAGCACCAGCTGGAACGGCGTCAGCACGGCCCGGTCGGCGAGGTCGTGCTCCCTGGCGTGGGCGACGACCGGCGCCACCAGCCGGCGGCACGCCGCGTCCAGGGTCGCGGCACGACCGAGGGGCAGCGCGGCCACAACGGCCACCGGCGCGCCGTGCGCCCGGCGCACGACGTGCACGAAGCCGGTCGGCAGCCACGGCTCGACCAGCTCCCAGACACCGGGCCGGAGGTCGGCCAGCCGCGCCCGGACCTCCGGGGGCGTCCTCCGGCCGGAACCGGTCGGCGTAGAGGTGCGGCGTGACCGGGGGTGCGAGCCCGGCGCGGAGGGCGGGGTGGCGCACGAGCCCGGCCAGCCAGGCCAGCGCGGCCTGCTCGCCGTCGACCGCGCGGTCGCGCAGGTGGCCGGCGATGCGGAGCGTCAGCACCTCCGCCCGGTCGGGGTCGGCGCGGCGCGCCTGCTCGGCGACCACCTCGGCGAGCCGGGAGTGGAGGACCAACCGTCCGGCGGCGGGCTCGACGAGCTCGCAGGCGCGGAGGCGGGCGAGCGCGCCGGGGTCGTGGTCGGGAAGGACGGCGGCCAGCAGCGCGGCGTCGACGCCGCCGGCCAGCGCCGTGACGTCGCGGAGGTCGGGGTGGAGCTCGTCGAGCGCGGGACCCGCGAGGTGGTCGAGCAGCGCCGGCTCGGTCTCGTGGGCGAGCACGGCCGCGAACCGCTCGCGGTCGTCGGACGCGGTCCAGGCGCCGGCGCCGAGCACCAGCGCGAGCGGGAGCCCGCCTGCCCAGTCGGCGATCGTGCGACGGGCGCCGGGGTCGGTGACGCCGTGGCGGTCCAGCACCGCGTCGGCCTCGTCGCGGCCGAGGGCCGACAGGCGGCACTGCTCGACCACCGGCCGGAGGTGGTCGGGCACCCAGCGGGCGGGCAGGCGGCGCGCGGCGAGGACCACCCGGCTGGCGTCGGGCAGGTCGCCGATCGAGGTCCCCAACGCGTGCACCGCCGCCCCCAGGGCGTCCACCTCGTCGACCAGGACGACCGCCGGCCCGCCGGGGAGGCCGGAGAGCTCCGCGGCGACGGCGTCGACCGAGGTCTGCCGGCCGTCGACCCGGACGACCGTCCATCCCGAGCCCTCCGCGCGACGCCCGGCCTCCCGGAGGGCGGCACTCTTGCCGGCGCCGGCCGGGCCGGTCACGGCGAGGACCCGAACCCGGCCCTCCGGGTCCAGCACCCGGCCGAGACCGCGGTCAAGGGCCGGCGGGCAGACGTACCGCTGCTCGTCGAGGCAGTGCGCGGCGTCGGAGATCGTCGGCCCGCGCGCCGTGCCGCGCGCACGGACGGCGTCGAGACGGACCGTTCCCATGGCGACCTCCGGCGAGAGCGTCGCCACGGTAGCCACCCGTGCGGCGTACGGTCCAGGAATCGGTGGGAGCCGCCGGCCCGCCGGTCTCACCCGGGTCTCAACATCGCCGCACCTCGCCCTGCGGGGGCGCTGCCGCTTCCTAGCGTCTCGCGCGTGAGAGCACCGCGTCCCACCTACGCCAACGTGATGGCGACCCTGGCCGTCGTCGTCGCCCTGACCGTCGGCACCGCCCACGCCGCCTCGCTGGCGCGGAACAGCGTGAAGGCCAAGCACATCGCGGGCGGGGCCGTCGGCCAGCGACACCTGGCGCCGCCGGTCGGGCAGCGGCTCGCCACCGGCGTGCGCAGCGGCGAGCTGGTGATGGCGTCGACCGCCCCCGCGTTCCGGGTCACCAACGCGGCGTGGCCGGCGCTCGCGTCGCCGCAGGTACGCCGGTCGTGGCGGCAGCCCGGTCGCAGCGTCGACCAGGTGCTGCTCACGATGCGGCTGGTCTACCCACGCGAGTGCAACCGCGGCAGCCAGTCGTCCCGCGGCGTCCGGGTGCTGGTGACCGACGAGGCGGGCCGGTCGCTGCTCCTCAACGCGTGGGTCCGCGGGACGACCGGGCAGGCGGTCTACCCGCACGCGGCCGCCGACGGGGTGCACTTCCCGCCGCCGGCGCTCAACGACGCGCTCCAGTTCCCGAGCTGGACGCTCGCCAGCAGGCGCGTCGTCGTCCCGCTGGAGCAGCCGCTCGTCAACGCCGGCGGCAGCACGCAGCGCCGCGAGGTCCGGGTGTTCTTCCGCGCGACCCCGTGCGACTCACGGCCGCCGGAGCACGGCACCTCGCCGCTGGCGGACCGGCAGCCGCAGGTGACCGACCTGCGCGTCGTCGTGACCAGGTTCCACCGATGAGGCGCGGCGGCCGGCACGCGGGCGCGGCGCTCGCCTCGGCGCTCGTCGTCACCGCGCTGCTCGGCCCGGTCCCGGGGGACGCCGCCGCCGTCTCCACGAAGCCGACCGTGAGCCCGGCCCGGCCGACGGCCGGGCAGCGGGTGGTCGTCACCGGCAAGGTGCCGACCACGGTCCGGCGGCCGGTGGTGGTGCAGCGCCGCGCGGGGTCGGGGTGGAAGGTCGTCGGCCGGGCACGCACGTCGCGGCTCGGCGTCTACCGGGTGCGCGGCCGGCTCCCGGCGACGACGACGGTCCGCACCGTCGCCCGGCGGGTGCGGGTCCGCGGCACGACCTACCGCGCGTGGGTGAGCCCGGGCCGCCGGGTGACCGTCCGGAGGCCGAGCCCGCCTCCTCCGCCGCCTCCCCCTCCGCCGGACCCCGACGGGATGCGGCTGGTGTCCCCGTGGTCACGACGGCAGCCCGGCCGACGCCTACAGCCAGTACCCCCCGGGTCTCGGGCGACGGCCGGTTCGTCGTGTTCGACTCCCCCGCCACCAACCTGGTGCCCGGCGACGCCAACGGCCGCAGCGACGTGTTCCTCCACGACCTGCACACCGGCGTGACCGAGCGCGTCAGCCAGACCCCGGCGGGCGTCGGGGGCGACGGCCACAGCACGCGGGCCGACATCTCCGACGACGGCCAGTGGGTGGTCTTCACCTCGTCGTCGACCAACCTCGGCTGGAACGGCGGCAACGCCCAGGACGTGCTGGTGTGGAACCGGCTCACGAAGCAGATCACCCCGGTCTCGTGGCCGCGCGGTGACGACGAGGACTTCGTGGGCGTGCAGTCACCGCCGCGGATCTCCGGCGACGGGTCGACCGTCGTCTGGGTCAGCGACGACGACTCCCTGCCCGGCGACAACGAGGACGGCGTACGCGACGCGTTCACCTGGGACCGGCAGAGCGGCGTGATCGAGCTGGTCTCCCGCGGCCCGGCGGACGCCGGCGGGACGCCGCGGCAGGCCGACTACCACACCGACGGCATCGCCGCGGTGTCCGCCGACGGCTCCGAGGTCGCGTTCGAGTCGCGAGCGTCCAACCTCGTCGACGGCGTGCCCGGTCGCCCCTGCTGCCTCCTCAGCTCCGACGTGTTCCTGTGGAGCCGGTTCGGCGACGAGACCACGGTGGAGCTCGTCGGCCGCACCCACGACGGCCGCCAGGACTCCGGCGCCTCCGACCCGGCGGTCTCACCGGGAGGAGACGAGGTCGTCTTCGTCGCCGGCGTCTCGCCGATCGAGGGCGTGGGCGGGTCGGGCGACGTGTTCCGCTGGGACGCGGACGCTCCGCCGGGCGAGGAGTACTCCTGGGTCTCCCGCCCGCCGCTCGGCAGCACCCACGGCAACGCCTCCCACCCCGAGATCACCGGCGGCGCGATCGTCTTCGTCTCCGACGACCCGCAGCTCTCGGCCACGACCGTCGACGACAACGACGCCACCGACGTCTTCCGTGTCGCCCACGGCGCGGTGGAGCTGGTGAGCACGGCCCGGGACGGGACGTCGGGCGACGACGACAGCGGGCGGGTCGACGTGTCGCTCGACGGCGACGTGGTCGCGTTCGCCTCCCGGGCGTCGGACCTGGTGGCGGGCGACGGCAACGCGACGCAGGACGTCTTCGTCCGCACCTACGAGTGACGGCTGCACCGGGCCGGTCAGCCGCCCGGCGCTCCCGCTGCGAGGTGGTCGTCGAGCCACGCCGGGAAGTCGTGGAGCGAGTCGAGCACCACGTGGGTGCCGGCCTCGACCAGCTGCTCGCGGCTGCAGCCGCCCGTGAGGACGGAGACGCTCAGCGCGTCGGCGGCGAGGGCGCCCTCGACGTCGTGGACGTGGTCGCCGACGTAGATGCTCGCGCCCTCGCGGCGCAGCACGTCGCCCTTGCCGACGCCCCACACCTTGCCCTCGAGGTGGTCGATGTCGAAGCCGACGTGGTCGACGTGGAGCTGCGCGTTGGGCGTGAACTTGCCGGTCACCACGACGACCCGGCCGCCGTGGCGGCGGACCCCGGCGATCGCCTCGTGCGCGCCGGCCATCGCGGCGACGGTCTCGATCGCGTGGTCGGGGTACAGCGCGCGGAACCGGTCGACCGCCGGCGCGATCGCGTCCTCGGCGAGGTGCGGCCGGAGGATCAGGTCGAGCGGCGGGCCGAGGGCGGAGGTCATCTCCTCGATCGGCAGCTCGACGCCCAGCTCGCTGCCCAGGGCGAGCAGCACCCGCCGGAAGCCGGGCACGGTGTCGATCAGCGTCATGTCGAGGTCGAACCCGACGACCAGCCGGGAGGCCGCGGGACCGGCGTCAGCTGTCATAGCCGAGCCCCAGGCGGTCGAGCGTGCGCAGCCACCGGCCGCGGCGGCCGGTGACGTCCTCGCGGGCGAGCGCCCGCCGGGTGAGCTGGATGCCCGCCCAGGCGAGCGGCTCCGGGGGGAACGGCACCGCCGGCCGGCGCACCATCTGCAGGCGGGTCCGGCCGGTCTTCTCCCCCGACAGCAGGTCGAGCATCACGTCGGCGGCGAACCGGGTGGCGCCCACGCCCAGGCCGGTGAAGCCGAGCGCGTACGCCGCCCGGCCGTCGTACGCCGACCCGAACGAGGCCGAGAACCGGGTGCTGGTGTCGATCACACCTGCCCAACGATGGCTGAACCGGATCCCTTCCAGCTGGGGGAACGTCGCGAGGAAGTGCTCCGCCAGCGTCGTGTAGGTGGCGTCGCGCTCCTCGAGGTCGGGGCCCACCGAGCGGCCGAAGTGGTAGATCGCGTCGTAGCCGCCCCAGAGGACGCGCCGGTCGGGGGTGACCCGGTAGTAGTGGAACTGGTTGCCGGCGTCGCTGACGCCGAGCGCCGGGTCCCAGTGCAGGTCGGCCAGCTGCTCGAGGGTGAGCGGCTCGGTCGCGAGCACGTAGTCGTAGACCGGGACGGTCGTCCAGCGCAGCCGCCGCAGCAGCGGGCGGAAGGCGTTGGTCGCGAGCGCCACCCGGCGGGCGCGGACCGTGCCGTGGGTGGTGAGCACCTCCACGCCCCCGTCGACGCTGCGCAGGCCGGTGACCCGGGTGCGCTCGGCGATCCGGACGCCCTGCCGCTCCGCGGCGTCGGCGAGCCCCCAGGCGAGGCGCGCCGGGTCGAGCACGGCGCACTCCTCGGGCGGCTCCCGCCGCCCGGCGAGGTAGGTCGGCGAGTCGACCACCGCGCGCACGGCGTCGCGGTCGAGGAAGCCCGGCCGGTCGGGCTCCAGCCACGCCACCTCGTGCGGCCGGGTCGCGACAGTCAGCGAGCCGCCGCGGAGGAACCCGCAGTCGATGCCATAACGGTCGACGGTCGCCTCGATCGCGTCGAGGTTCTCGATGCCGAGCCGGTGGAGCTCGTCGTACTCCTCCGGCCAGCGGGTGCGGCCGTTGACCTCGCCGTGGGTGAGCGACGCCTCGCAGAAGCCGCCGTTGCGGCCAGTGGCGTGCTCGGCGAGCCGGTCGCCCTCGAGCAGCAGCACGTCGGTGCCGGGCTCCCGCTCGACCGCTCGGAGCGCCGTCCACAACCCGCAGAAGCCGCCGCCGACGACGACCAGGTCGGCGGTCGCGCTGTCTGCCGGCCGCGGCCGCGGCTCCGGACGGTCGGGGGTGTCGAGCCACAGCGGCCTGAGGACGGAGCCGGCCAGCGAGGGGTGCACGAGGGCGATGCTAGGCGCCGGGGCCGACGGCGGTCAGGGGGTCAGGAGTGCAGACGGGCGCCCTTGGTGACCTTGTCGACCGGGTTGCGCTCCCCGGCGACACCGATCCCCACCAGGTCGAGGTCGGCGGTCCCGACGGCGCGCACCTGCGCCCGGTTGGCGACGTCGTTGCCGGTCTTGAACAGCTCGGCGGTGTAGATGCTGATCGGCATCCCGCGACCGAGCGCCCGGTCGCGCACGGCCGCGAGCGTCGCGGCGTCGGCCGTCAGCACTGCCACCGGGTGGCCGAACATCGGCAGGTAGCGCCGACCGTCGGCGTCCTCGTAGGGCTCCCCCGACCAGCTCCGGGTGGGCCGCCGCGAGACCGCTGACGAGGAACGACGTCACGTTGAGCTCCTGCCAGCCGAGCAGGTCGTCGCGCACGACGACGGCGATCTTGGGTCTCTCGAAGTCCATGCGCCTCACGATCGGCGGTGGGCGACCGGCGCGTCTTGTACGTTCCTGTCATGGCGGCTCCCGACCGGGTCGCGGCCTGGCGACCGCGGCTGCCGGGCGTGGCGGAGGTGCTGCACGCCGCGTGGCACGACCACGCCTACCCCGCCCACACCCACGACACGTGGACCGTGCTCATCGTCGACGACGGCCTGATCGGCTACGGGCTCGACCGCCACGAGCACGCCGCCGCCGGCCGGGCGGTCACCGTGCTGCCGCCGCACGTGCCGCACGACGGCCGGACGGTCACCGCCGACGGGTTCCGCAAGCGGGTCGTCTACCTCGACGAGGACGTGCTCGGCGAGCGGCTGGTCGGCCCCGCCGTCGACGGGCCGCTCGTCCCGGACCGGTCGCTGTGGCGCCAGGTGTCGCTGCTCGACGGGGCACTCGTCGCGGGCGACGACCTCGAGGCCGAGGCGCGCCTGGCGCTCGTGGTGGAGCGGCTGCGCTGGCACCTGCAGGGCCGCCCGGACGCCCGGCCGGCCGTCGTACGCCCCTCGGTCGCCGGGGAGCTGCGCGACATCCTCGACGCCGACCCCGTCGCCGCGCCGTCGCTGGCCGAGGCCGCGCGGCGCCTCGGCGTCGGCGAGACCCACCTGGTGCGGGCCTTCACCCGCACCTACGGCCTCCCGCCGCACCGCTACGTCGTCGGGCGGCGGCTCGACCTCGCCCGCCGCCTGCTCCTCGACGGCCACCCGCCGGCCGAGGTCGCCACCGTGACCGGCTTCTACGACCAGGCGCACCTGACCCGTCACTTCCGGCGGCTGCTGCGCACGACGCCGGGTCGGTACCAGCGCAGCGGCTCCTGACGAGCCGGGGGCTCACTCGGACCCGCGTCGCTCCACCACCAGGATGCGCGCCGCCCCGACGGGGTGCGCGACGTGCTCGTCGCCGGCCTCGGCGTGGAAGATCGTGCCGGGTTCGAGCGTGTGCGTCTCCACCCGGCCGTCCACCCGCACCGACATGTCGACGCGGCCGTCGAGCACGACGAACACCTCCGGCCCGTCGTTGACGTGCCAGTGGTAGGGCTGGTCGGTCCAGTGCACGCGCACCGTCGCGTCGTCGATCGCCTCCACGTCGACGGCCTGCCACGGCCGGTCTCCGGTGAACGTCCTCACGTCGATGATGCGCACGCCACCATGGTCGGAGCCGGGCGATCCCGCCGCCACGGCGGATCCCGCCACGAAGCGGCGACTTCCGGCCAACCGGCGCGGCTCAGGTCGGCCTCGCCCCCGGGCGCTCCGGCTCGGTGCGCCCGTCCTGGAGGGTCCGGTGCTTCTCGTCGGCGCTCGCCACGATCTCGGCGGCGATGTCGCGGAGCTTGATGTTGCTCGTCGACGACGCGCGCACGAGGAAGGCGAAGGCACGCTCCTCGGTGAGCTGGTAGCGCGCCATGACCAGACCGATCGCCGTGCCGATCAGGCTGCGCGTCCCGAGGGCGTCGTTGAGCTGCCCCTCCCGACGTACCCTGCCGAGCGCGAGGGCCGCATGGGCCGCGAACAGCTCCGCGATCAGCAACGCGTCACGGCCGAGCGAGTCGCGCGACGTGGAGTACAGGTTCAACCCGCCGATCGTCTCGTCCTCCAAGTACAGCCGGAGGCCCAGCTGCGCGCGGACGCCGGCCGCCGCCGCCTTGGGCACGTAGCGCGGCCAGCGGTCGTCACGGGGAAGGTGCTCGGCCAGCACCACCGGCTGGTCGCGCAGCGTAGCGAAGCACGGCCCCTCCTCCAGCTCGTACTGGATGCCGTCCAGCTCCCGGACGAGCGGACCGGTGGCCGCCTTCGTCTCGACCCGCCCCTTGGCGTGGACGATGCTGATGCCGACCTCGTCGAAGGTGGGGATGGACGTGCACGCGGCGTGGACGATCGCGTCGAGCGTCTCCTCGAGCGTGCGGGCGTCGTTGATGGTGCGGGCGGCCTCGACGAGGGCTTCGGTGAACGGCGGGTGGGTGTGGTCCATGGCGGGCCTGGTTCCTGCGAGCGGGTGGCAGCAGGAAGGGCCATCCGAAGTGTCAGGACGAAGAGTCGGACCCGCTTGGTCGTCACCCACCCTACGCCCTGCCGGATCGCATGTCGCCCACCGCGTCCGGAAGGGGGACCGGGCGCCCTCGGGCGGCGCCGGGATGCTGGAATGGGCCCGCGTGTCCACCACCCTCCGAGGAAGCAGATGCCTGACACCTCCCCCACGTCCGACAGCCGCGGGTCCCGGCGCCTGGCGCTGCTCCTGACGGTGATCGGCCTGGTGGCCGTGGCCGTGCTGGTCGCCGTGCTCGTCATCCCGGGTGACGACGACACGTCCGCCGACGGCGACCCGGATCGCGGCACCTCCTCGACATCGCCCTCCGCGTCGGCCTCTCCCACCGACGGCCCGACCGACGGCCCGACCGACAGCACCGACGGCACCGCGGGGACCAGCCCGTCGCCGTCGCTCTCGACGGCGCCGGAGGACCTGACGGACCTCAACGTGCGGCGGCAGCCGGACGACCCGATGGCCAAGGGCGACGTCGACGCCCCGGTGGTGATGGTCGTCTACTCCGACTTCCAGTGCCCCCACTGCGCGACGTTCGCCGAGGAGACGGTGCCCGTGCTGGAGCGGAGGTACGTCGAGTCCGGCGTGCTCCGCATCGAGTGGCGCGACTTCCCCTACCTCGGCCAGGGGTCCCTGACCGCTGCGCTGGCCGGCCGCGCTGCCGCCGCCCAGGGCCGGTTCTGGGAGTTCCACGACGCCGTCTACGCCGCGCAGCCGCGCGACGACGAGCTCAGCGGGCCCCGGCTCGAGCGGATCGCCCGCGACCTCGGGCTCGACATGGCCGAGTTCCGGACCGCAGCCGCGGCTCCCGAGACCCTGACCGCGGTCGAGACCGACGTCCGCGAGGGGCAGTCGATCGGCGTGCAGGGCACGCCGTCGTTCCTCGTCAACGGCATCCCGATGATCGGCGCCCAGCCCGCGCGCGAGTTCTCGCGGGTGATCGAGGAGGCTGCCGCCGCCGCGTCGTGACGGGCCGAGGCGTTCAGCCGGGCTTCAGCACCGGTCGGCGACAATGGCGTCGTCAACCGTCAGGAGGAACCGGTGCGGGTGCTCGTCGTCGACGATGAGCGGCGTCTCGCGCGCTCGCTGCGCATGGGCCTGGAGGCCGAGGGGTTCGCGGTCGACGTCGCGCACGACGGGACCGACGGCCTTTGGCTGGCGCGGGAGAACCCCTACGACGCCATCGTGCTCGACCTGATGCTGCCCGGGATCAACGGCTACAAGGTCTGCGAGACGCTCCGCGCCGAGGGCAACTGGACGCCGGTGCTGATGCTCACCGCCAAGGACGGCGAGTGGGACCAGGTGGAGGGGCTCGACACCGGTGCCGACGACTACCTGACCAAGCCGTTCTCCTTTCCCGTCCTCGTCGCCCGGTTGCGGGCGGTCGCGCGACGCGGCGCCCGGGAACGGCCGACGGTGCTGGAGGCCGGCGACCTGAGGGTCGATCCTGCCGCCCGGCGGGCCTGGCGAGGCGAGGAGGAGATCGCCCTCACCGCCCGCGAGTTCTCGCTGCTGGCCTTCCTCGCCCGCCACCGTGGCGACGTCGTCTCCAAGCGGCAGATCATCGACGCGGTGTGGGACGTCGACTTCGACGGCGACCCCAACATCGTCGAGGTCTACGTGCGCCACCTGCGCAACAAGCTCGACCGGCCGTTCGGCCGGGAGGCGATCCAGACCGTGCGCGGGGCCGGCTACCGGTTGGCGAGCAATGGCGGCTGAGCCGCGCGCGTGGAGCCGCGCCTCGGTGCGGTTGCGCACCACGGTCGCCGCCGTGCTCGTGGTGGCGGTCGTGCTGACGGTCGCGGCCGTCGCGCTCGTCGCACTGGTCCGCTCGTCGCTGCGCGACGGGCTCGAGACCACCGCGGAGGAGCGGGCCTCTGCCCTCGCCGACCAGGTCGAGGCAGCCGGTCCGGCCGGGGTCGCGCCTGGCGGCACCGGCGACGCGGACGAGGAGCCGGACGACGAGCCAGACGACGAGCCGGACGAGGACCTCGACGAGATCGTGTGGCAGGTGACCGACGCCTCGGGCGCGGTCGTCGCCTCCTCCCAGCCGCTCCGCCGCGCCCTTCCCACCGACGACACCGACGAGGTGGGCCTGGGCGACCAGGGCTACCTCGTGGTCACCGACGACGCCGAGCACGACGGCGGCGAGTACGTCGTCTCCGTCGCGGCGTCGACGGAGGACGTCGAGGAGTCGACGCAGGCGCTCGTCGGCCCGCTGGCGCTCGGGGTCCCCCTGGTGCTGCTCCTCGTGGGGGTGACGACGTGGCTGGTCGCCACCCGCGCGCTGGCGCCGGTGGAGCGGATCCGGCAGGAGGTCGACCGGATCACCGGCGACCGCCTCGACCGACGTGTCCCCGAGCCGCCGTCGCGCGACGAGGTGCACCGGCTGGCGCGGACGATGAACGCGATGCTGGGTCGGCTGGAGACCGCGAGCGAACGTCAGCGGCGGTTCGTCGCCGATGCCTCCCACGAGCTGCGATCGCCGCTCGCGAGCATCCGGCAGACCGCCGAGGTCGCGCAGACGCACCCGGACGCCCTCCCGGAGGGCGAGCTGGCCGAGGCCGTGCTGGAGGAGTCGGCGCGGATGCAGCGGCTGGTCGACCAGCTGCTGCTGCTCACCCGCACCGACGAGGGCGTCCTCGCCCGCGACCACGACGTCGACCTCGACGACCTCGCGCTCGACGCGGCCGCGCGGGCCCGGCGTACCGGCCTCGACGTGGACACCTCCGGCGTGACGGCCTGCCGGGTCCGCGGCGACGCGACCGCCCTGGCGCAGGTCGTCCGCAACCTGGTCGACAACGCCGCCCGCCATGCCGACCGACGTCTGGCGCTCGCGGTGCGGGAGACGGGCGGCCACGCCGAGCTGGTCGTCGAGGACGACGGACCCGGCGTCCCGGAGCCCGACCGGGACCGGGTCTTCGAGCGGTTCGTGCGCCTCGACGAGGCCCGGGCCCGCGACGCCGGCGGCACCGGGCTGGGCCTGGCCATCGTGCGCGAGATCGTGGCGGCGCACGGCGGCTCCGTGGCCGTGCTCGACAGCGGGCCGGGCGGGCTCGGCGGCGCCCGGTTCGTCGTCAGGCTGCCGCTGGCCGGTGCCGAGCCGCTCCGTTGAACGGCCGTTCGGGCGGGTCTCAGGAGAGGTTCAGCCTCCTCCCCGTGCGCACGACCCTCGACGACGGGCGACGTCCGCGGCCCGTCCGCGTCGATCAGCGGCGCGACGGGTCCGCCTCGGAGCCCCCGGTCGCGTGGTCCCGAACCTCGGCGGCTGCTCCGACGCGTGCAGCCAGCGTCCGCGCGGCGGCGACCAGCGGCTCGGGTCCGACGACGGTGAACGGCGCGTCCCAGCGGACGACCATGGCGAGGAGCCCGGTCCACGACCAGGACCCGATCACCAGGCGGCTGGAGGTCGGGGGTCAGCTCCTCGACCACGCCGTCACCGATCCACGGAGCGACGTCCCGGACGGGAAGGTCGATGACGACCTCGCCGGTGCACGGCCAGCCACCCGCCTCGCCAGTGACGTCGGCACCTCGCAGCCGAGCCGCGAGGAACGTGCCGGCGTCGGCGGCCGGCAGCGGACGCGGGTTGAACCGCGGACCTGTCGGCACCCGCGGAGCGATCCTGTCCAGCCGGAAGATGCGCCAGTCGTCGCGGTCGAGGTCCCACCCGACCAAGTACCACCGGCCGTTCCTGGCGACCACGGCGCTGGGCTCCACCCGCCGCGGCCGACCATCGCTGCCGTCGTGGTCGAACCGCAGGACGTGCCGGTGCCGGACTGCTCCGCTGACGGCCTCGAGCACGTCCGGGTCCACCCGGGGACCGGTGTCGGTGCCGGTGAAGGTGATGCCGTCGAGCCGGTGCCGCAGCCGCGACGGCATCACCTGCCGCACCGTCGCGAGCGCCCGCAGCGCCGCCTCCTCAACGTCCACACCGACCGCAGGTGCGCTCTGCAGCGCCACTGCGACCGCCACGGCCTGCGCCTCGTCGAACAGCAGCGGCGGGAGTTCCGCGCCGGCTCCGAGGCGGTAGCCGCCGTCCGGGCCCTTGACCGCGTCGATCCGGTAGCCGAGCCGACGGAGCCGCTCCACGTCGCGTCGGACCGTCCGCGGCGTGACCCCCCAGGCGCTCCGCGAGGACGCTGCCCGGCCAGTCCCTGCGAGCCTGCAGCAGCGACAAGAGCGCGAGCGTCCGTGACGTGCTTTCGACCATGGTGCCCATCTTCCTCGAGAAGAGGACCGGATCTGTCCTCTTCTGACGAGAGTCTCGGGTCGCGGCGGCAGAGGCCGCCCACCGACACAGGAAGAGGAAGCATGACCATCGCGACCACCACCCACCTGAACCTCCCCGGCACCGCCCGGCCGGCGCTCGAGCTCTACCGGAGCGTGTTCGGCGGCGACCTGACCACGGTCACCTACGGCGACGCCGGCATGCCGGCGGACGCCCCTGGTGCCGACCGGATCGTCTTCGGCCACCTCGAGAGCTCCGAGGGCTTCCGCGTGATGGCCTACGACGTCCCCGGCCAGGACGGCGGCGACCTGACCGCCGGGTCGACCCGTCGCGAGAACGGTCTGACGATCACCGACCGGCCGTTCTTCCTGTCCATCCGCGCGGAGAGCCTCGACGAGGCGACCCGCTACTGGGACGGCCTGGCCGACGGCGCCACCGTCATCGAGCCGCTCGCGGCATCGCCGTGGTCGCCGGGCTTCGGCATGCTCACCGACCGGTTCGGCGTCACCTGGGTCGTCGACGTCGCGGCCCCGCGGGCCTGACAGGGGGAACGGACCGGCCGGGCGCCGGCGGCATGGGGCGACCCAAGGCTGCCGCCGGCCGGTGCCGGACCACTCCGCTGAACGGCCGTTCAGGCAGCTTCAGGAGAGGTTCAGCCACCTCCCCGCAGGCTGGTGCCTGTCCGGTCCCGGACCAGGGACCGAAGCCGAAGAACGTCAGGAAGGCCTGCTCATGAACCTCTCCCCGCTCCGCCGCAAGCGCGTGATCATCCCCGCCGTGGCCACCGTCGCCGTGCTCGCCGTCGGCGGCACCGTCTGGACCTCCACCGCCGCCGACGACGTCGACGGCGAGGAGCGCGACCGGGTGGCCGCCGCAGCGACCGAGGCCGCCGGCGGCGGCACCGCGGTCGACGTCGAGACCAGCGACGACCAGGGCGAGGCCTACGAGGTCGAGGTGCGGCTCGAGGACGGCTCCGAGGTCGACGTGACCCTCGACGACGACCTCCAGGTGGTCACCCGGGAGACCGAGGACGTCGACGACACGGACGACGACGAGGACGGCGACCGCGACGACGACGACGACGCCGACGACCGCCGCCTGGGCGACACCGAGCGCGCGTCGGCCGAGGAGGCCGCCCTCGCCGCCGTCGGCGGCGGGACCGTCACCGACGTTGAGGCGAGCGACGACCGCGGCGTCGCCTACGACGTCGAGGTCCGCGCCGACGACGGCGCCGAGTGGGACGTCGACCTCGACGCCGACTTCGGCGTGGTGCGCAAGACCCTCGACGACTGAGGAGGTCGCGGGCCGAGCGCAACGTGAACCGCTGCATCGGGCCCGCCGGTAGTGATCGGCCCGTCGCGTTCAGCCGGTCGGGGCGCCGTCCGCACGATCCTCCCGAGGGTCACCCGGGCTCGACCACCAGGCACGGACGAGGGCCGCGATGACCGCGGCCAGCAGGAGCGGGACCCACAAGGCGCCGAACCGGACGACCTGCTCGGCCAGGTTCCAGTCCCGGGGCGGCACTGCCAACCACGCTGCCGCGACGACGACGAAGCCGACCAGCGCACCGGCGGCGGCCGCGGCGAGAGCGAACGCGACAGCGTTGGGGTCGCCCGTCCCGCGGCGGGCGACCACGGTGGCCGGGTACGTGACGAGAAGGCCGGGGATGCTCACCCAGAGCGCCACCAACCAGCCCGACCTGCTGATGCCCAGCGGTTCCGGGTCGGGGGTGGCGTCGGTGATCTCGCCGGCGTAGCCGACTTCGTGCGCGAGGCCGATGTCGAGCACGTTGACGCGGACGATGTCGTAGAAGTGCGCCGCCCAGGCGCCTGCCAGCAGGCCGACGACCGCGAGCGCCACCGCGGCGACCACCGTCGGGGGGCGGGTGCCGGCGCAACGTCGGGTTGCGCCTCCGGCGCGGTGCCTGCTTCGTTCCGCCCATGCCCGACCCCCTCGGCCCTGAACCGCGGCTGCCTTCGTCGCCAGCCTTTTCCTCACCCGACCGGCATGCGACCGGGCTGGACGGGCACTACCCGTGCACAGGGCCACCCTATGCCGCGAGCTCGGGCGCTGAGGGAGCGCCGGCGGCCTGGGCGGACCCTGGGGGAGGCGACATGTCGAAGTTGTCACTGCTCGTCGGGCTCGGCGCCGGCTACGTGCTGGGGGCCCGGTCCGGGCGACAGCGGTACGAGCAGATCGCGGGCAAGGCGCGCCAGGTGTGGAGCGACCCGCGGGTGCAGGAGAAGGCCGGCCAGGCCCAGCAGGTTGCGAAGGAGAAGGCCGGCCAGGCCCAGCAGGCGATCAAGGCGAGGGCGAGCTCGACCCCCACCGCCGGCGACAGCACGCACTGAGCAGGGGAGGACGAGAGCTCCGATGGCCCGCACGGAGGACTCCCGCCGGGCGCAGGTGGACCCCGACGCCGAGGTGAAGCCGGACTCGCCGACCGACCTGACGAAGCCGTCGTGGTGGTACGTCGCCCGCAAGACCGTCCGGGAGTTCTCCGACGACCAGTGCACCGACATCGCGGCGGCGCTGACCTACTACGCCGTCCTCGCCCTGTTCCCGGCGGCCATCGCGATCCTGTCGCTGGTCGGTCTGGTCGGACAGGGCCAGCAAACCGTCGACACCCTCGTGCAGATCCTGCGCGACGTCGGCGCCTCGAGCGCGGCCGACACCCTCGAGCCGACCTTGACCGAGCTGAGCAACAGCCAGAGCAGCGGGTTCGCGTTCGTCCTGGGCCTCGCCGCCGCGTTGTGGTCGGCGTCGGGGTACGTCGGCGCGTTCGCGCGGGGGCATGAACCGGATCTACGAGATCGACGAGGGCCGGCCGATCTGGAAGCTGCGGCCGGTGATGCTGCTCATCACGCTCGTGACCGTCGTCCTCACCGCCGTGGTGGCGATCGGCCTGGTGCTCACCGGGCCGGCCGCCCAGGCGGTCGGCGACGCCCTCGGGGTCGGCTCGTCGGTGGTGACGGTGTGGAACATTGCGAAGTGGCCGGTGCTGCTCGCCGTGGTGGTGCTCATCGTCGCGCTGCTCTACCACGCCACCCCGAACGTGAAGCAGCCGAAGTTCCGCTGGATCAGCGTCGGTGCGGTCGTCGCCATCCTCACCTGGGTCGTCGCCTCGGCCCTGTTCGGGTTCTACGTCGCGAACTTCTCCAGCTACAACCGGACCTACGGCTCCCTGGCCGGTGTGGTCGTGTTCCTGCTGTGGCTGTGGATCACCAACCTCGCCCTGCTGTTCGGCGCCGAGCTCGACGCCGAGCTCGAGCGCGGCCGCCAGCTGCAGGCCGGCCTGCCCGCCGAGGAGGTCATCCAGCTCCCGCCCCGCGACACCAGCAAGTCCGACAAGGCCGCCGCCAAGGAGCGCGAGGACGTCGAGCGGGGGCGCCGGCTCCGGCTCTCCCGCGGTGAGGACACCGAGACCGGCTCCCAGGACGACCACGCCGGCGCCGGTCGGCGCAAGGAGGATCGGTGACGGGGGCCGGAGCCGACGGGCCCGCATCAGGGCTCTGAGCGGCGCTCCTCGGCGTACAGCGTGGTCGCCGACGCAGCCCCACTGTCGATGAGCAGGTCGACGATCCGGCGGCGGGTCGGGTCCGCCAGCACGGCCCACGGGGCCGGAGTCACCGCCCGACCTGCTCCTCGATACGGAGCCGGCGACGACCTCCAGGAACGGGCGCTGGCCGCAGAGCGGTGCCGGAGGGCGGCTCGCCCGCCCCCCGGCGACGCCGTGGTCCTCAGGCGACGGGCCCGAGGAGGTCTCCGCCGTCTGCTACGAACTCCGCCCCGGTCGAGAAGCTCGCCTCGTCCGAGGCGAGGAAGAGAACCTGCCGGGTGATCTCCTCTGGTTCGGCCTTCCGGGGGATGGCGAGCTGTTCGACCATCCTGGAGATGTCGAGCCTGGTGACCGGGTTCGAGTCGTCGTCTGCGAGGAGCGAGCTCTCCGACCGGTCGGGCTCGGTCATGGGGGTCCGGACGGATCCCGGGTGGACGGAGTTCACGCGGATGCCGTCTCGGCTCAGCTCCAGGGCAGCCGTCCTGGTGAGGCCACGCAGACCCCACTTGCTCGCGACGTAGGCACCGATGCCGGCCACGCCCTTCAGACCGGTCACCGAGGACACGTTGACGATCGAGCCACCCTCCGCCCTGCGCATGGACGGCACCACGGCGCGGATGCCGAGGAACTGGCCAGTGAGGTTGACGTCGAGCACGCGTCGCCAGGTGTCCGGCGGCGTGTGCTCGATGACGCCCGGTGCGAGGACACCCGCGTTGTTGACCAGCACCGAGACGGGCCCGAAGGCTCGCTCGGCGTTCTCGACCGTGGCGGCCCACTGGTCCTCCTCCGTCACGTCGAGGTGCTGATAGAGGGCCCGCTCGCCGATCTCATCGGCCAGGCGCCGGCCTTCGTCCTCCAACACGTCGGCGACGACGAGCGAGGCTCCCTCGTCCGCGAAGCCGCGCACATGACTGGCCCCCATGCCGCGTGCCCCGCCCGTGACGATGACCGTGCGCCCTTCGAACCGGCGCATCGTCATCGGACGCTGCCTGCCTTCAGGGCAGAAGCGATCTCGACGACCCGCTCGGCCTGATGGCGGGCGGCGTCGCGGGTCTGGTCGCCGATCGGGTTGGAGCCCTGGGCGTCGATGTGGGAGGTGCCGTAGGGGTTGCCGTCGACGAACTTCACGGGGTCGGTGTAGCCGGGCGGGACGAGGATGCCGCCGAAGTGGTGAATCGAGTTGTAGAGCGCCAGGAGGGTCGTCTCCTGTCCTCCGTGGTTGGTGGCCGTGGTCACGAAGCCGCTGTAGACCTTGTCGGCCAGCCTGCCCTGGGCCCACATCCCGCCGAGGGTGTCGAAGAACTGCTTGAGCTGGGAGGAGATGTTGCCGAAGCGGGTGGGCGTCCCGAAGATGACGGCGTCGGCCCACTCCAGGTCGTCGGGAGTCGCCTCCGGGACGTGGGCGGTCTCCTCGACGTGCGCGGCCCAGGCCGGGTTGGAGGCGATGGCGGCCTCCGGAGCGAGCTCGCCGACCTTGCGCAGGCGGACGTCGGCGCCGGCCTTCTCGGCGGCGGTGCCGATCTCACGCGCGATCTCGGCCGAGAAGCCGGTCGCGGAGTAGTAGATGATCGAGAGGTTGATGGTCATTGCGCTTTGCTTTCTAGGAGAGAGGGTGGCTACTGCGGGAGGCCCGAGTAGTCGGCCTGGCCGGCGAGCTGGCCGCCGTCGACGACGAGGTCGCTGCCGGTGATGAACCGGGAGTGGTCGGAGGCGAGGAACAGCACCGCGTGGGCGATGTCCTCGGGTTCGCCGACGCGGCCCAGCGCCACGGCACTGGTGTCGAAGACGACCCCTTCGGTCATCGGGGTACGGGTCTGGCCCGGGTGCACCGCGTTGACGCGGATCCCGTGGGCGCCGAGCTCGAGGGCGGCGGACTTGGTGAGGCCGCGCACCGCCCACTTGGTGGCGACGTAGCCGGACATGCGCGGGACGCCGTTGAACGCGCCGACCGAACCGATGTTGACGATGGACCCGCCGCCGGCGCGTCTCATCGCCGGGGTGACGGCCTGGATCCCGTTGAGGACGCCGACGAGGTTGACGTCGATCGTCCGCTGCAGACGCGCTCCCTTCCAGTCCTCGAGCAGGGCCGGATCCGCGATGCCCGCGTTGTTGACCAGGACGTCGACGCTGCCGAAGCGTGCCTCGACCTCGCTGACGAGGTCGGCCCACTGGTCCTCGGACCGGACGTCGACCCTGACGGGCCAGGACGCTGTCGCCGAGCTGGTCGGCGATGGCCTGCGCGGCGTCGAGGTCGACGTCCACCGCCACGACCGCCGCACCTTCGGCGGCCAGGAGCCGGACCGTCGCCGCACCCATGCCCTTGCCGCCGCCGGTGACGATCGCCGTCCGTCCGACGAGCGATCCGTCACGACGCGCCGGTTCAGTCGAAGTCGGTGCCACGAGAGATCCCCTCCCACTCGATCCGGTCCTTCAGGGTCTGCTCCGCCGCCGCGTTGAGCCGGTCGAGCGCGTCGTTGCCGAAGGCCAGCCGCAGGGGCGGGTTCTCGGCCCGCAGCACCTCCAGCAACGCGGCCGCGATCTTCTTCGGGTCGCCCGGCTGCCGGCCGGTGACCTCCTCGACGTGCTTGCGGAGCTCGCCGACGGTCGCCTCGTAGTCAGGGAGGTGTGCGGACTCGCTGATCGCGGGGCCGGCGAAATGGTCCGCATCGCGCCGGGCTGCGCGATGACCACCTTGATCCCCAGGGGACCGACCTCCTGCGCGAGCGCGATCGAGAAGCCCTCCAAGGCGAACTTGCCGGCGGAGTACGCCGACATGCCCGGCACGGAGATCTGACCGCCCAGGCTGCTCACCTGGACGATCGCGCCGCTGCGGGCCGCGCGCATGTGCGGCAGCACCGCACGGGTGAGCGCAGCCGGCCCGAAGAAGTGAAGGTCCATCAAGCGCCGCAGCTCCGCGTCACCGGTCTCCTCGACCGCACCGATGTGGCCTCGGCCGGCGGCGTTGACCAGGACGTCGATCCGGCCGTGGCGGCGGGCCACGTCGGCGACGACCTCCTCGATGCGGTCGGTGTCGGTGACGTCGAGCCGGACGACCTCCACGGCGTCGCCGTGGGCGTCGGACAGGATCGCCGCCCCTGACGTGTCGCGATCGGCGGCGACGACCGTGGCGCCTTCGCTCAGGGCCGCGTGGGCGACCTCCCGCCCGAGGCCGGAGGCGGCCCCGGTCACGATCCAGGTTCCTTCCATGGGGAACTCCTTCTATCTAGATGATGTATCACCCCGACAACTGGATGATCCGTCACCCCTATTCCCGGATTCCACGGGAACTTCAACGAAGGTCGCGAACCGCCGCGTCACCAGCCAGACAGTGACGCATCACCATGCCGTTACGATCGAGAGCGTGGGCGAGCCCGAGCCGTTGAACGAACGCGAGCAGCGCGCGTGGTACGGGTTCCTGCGGATGCAGGAGGACCTCCGGCGCCACATGAACCGGCAGCTGCTCGACGACGCCGGCCTCTCGCTCGCCGACTTCTCCGTCCTCAGCGGCCTCTCCCCTGCAGCCGGGCGGATCACTGCGGCAGGTCGAGCTGAGGGACCTCCTGCGGTGGGAGAAGAGCCGACTCATCCACCAGGTGTCGAGGATGGCCTCGCGCGGACTGGTCGAGCGGCGCTCCCCCGCCGGAGACGCTCGCGGGAGCGAGGTCGCCCTCACCGAGAAGGGGTGGGCGGCCGTCCGCAAGGCCGCACCGCAGCACCTCGCCGACGTGCGGCGCACGTTCTTCGACGCATTGAGCGCCCGGCACGTCGACGCCCTCGCCGCGCTGTCGGCTGCGGTGCTCGAGAGCATCGAGGAGCAGGAGACCGGGCGGGACTCCTCCTAGGCACGGCGCCGCTACGCTCGCGGCATGGCCGTCAAGGCATCCACACGGGACCGGCTGCTCTTCGCCGGCGCCGAGCTGCTCCAGGCTGCCAAGGGCGGCGACGTCTCGACCCGCGCGATCACCGACGCGGCCGGGGTCCAGGCGCCCACGCTCTACCACCACTTCGGGAGCAAGCAGGGCCTCCTCGACGAGGTGGTGAGCCACGGCTTCCGCCGCTTCCTCGAGGAGAACGAGCCGGCCCTCACCGGCGACCCCGTCGCCGCCGTCGCCCGGGCCTGGGACACCCACGTCCGGTTCGGCGTCGAGCACCCCGCGTTCTACGCCCACCTGTACGCGCGCGTGGAACCCGGCTACAGGTGCGGCGTCGTCTCACAGGTCGAGCTCATGCTGCTCTCCGCCCTCGAGCGCGTCGCCGACCGGCTGAGCGCACCACCGGCCGAGGCGGCGAAGGCGATCCTGGCGGCCAGCAGCGGGGTGGTCATCACGATGATCGGCGAGCTCGACGGCGAGCCCGACTGGGGACTCTCGGACCGCGTCAGGGGACGCCGTACTCGGGTCCCTGATCCCGTCTGCGGCCGCCAGCGAAGGGTGACACCGTCCCGCCTCCTGTAGCATTGCTATACAGCAATCCAGGCGGAGAGACGGAAGCGCCTCAGACATGACGAACCAGTACGACCCGCAGCAGCTCCCGGCGCCGGTCCGGGACTACGCAGAGGGTCACCACCGCCACGACTTCGATCTCGCGATGACCGCGATCACCGACGACACCGTCGTCACCGACGACGGCAAGGTCTACACCGGCCGGTCCGCCATCCGGGCATGGCTCGAACGCGCGACAGCGGAGTGGACCTACACCCAGGAGTACGTCGCCCAGCAGCAGGTCAGCCCCACCGAGTGGGTCGTCACCAACCACCTCGAGGGCAACTTCCCCGGCGGGGTCGTCGACCTGCAGTTCCGGTTCGTGGTGGCCGACGACAAGCTCGCGTCCCTCCCGATCGCACCCTGATCCAGGCCGAGCCGGCCGTCGAGGTTCACCATGACGCCCGGCTGCGGCCTCCTCACCACCACAGCGTGGCGACGGACAGCACCGCCAGGACCGCCATCCCTCGCATCGCACGCCGCCACGGACCCGGGGCCAGCCGGGCGCGGAGGGCGGCACCGAACAGCGTCCACAGGCTCGCCGACATCCAGACCACGACGAGGAAGCACGCCGCGCCGACCAGGTCCCCCGCCGGCCCGCCGGGGCTGGCCGGCCCGAGCTTGCCGGTGACGAACGCCAGCACCGCCAGCCAGGTCTTGGGGTTGGCCACCTGGAACAGCGCCATCTGCCACCAGGTCATCAGGGTCGTCGGGGTCGTCGGGCCGGGACCCTGCGGTCCGGGGTCGTCGGTCGGCGGGCTGGCACGCCACAGCCGGACGGCGAGATAGGCCAGGTACGCCGACGCAGCGGCCCGCATCGCCGGCCCGCTGCCGGGCACCGCGTCCACGAGCCCGCCGACACCGGCCACACCGGCACCGATCAAGGCGACGAAGCCGCCGATCATCCCCCGCGAGCATCGGCACGGTCCGCAGGTAGCCCTGCGCGGCACCGGCCGCGGCGAAGAGCACGTTGTTCGGCCCCGGTGTCGCGGCCATCACGAAGGCGAGCATGGCGACCGAGCCGAGCCACCCCGTCACCCGGGCCGCCCGGACCCGCCGACGCCGGTCGCGCTCACGCGACGACGGTGCAGGTGGGTGCTGACCGGTCGCTGACAGAGCCCGCCGACCAGCGGCACGACGGTCGCGGTCGTCGCCCGCACCGGACAGGGTGGCACCCGTGGTCGGTCCTCGCCCGCCGTTCTGGCCGTCGGTGCTGACGTGCGGGTTCGTCGAGCTGTTCAGCTGGGCGGCGCTCTACTACGCGGTGCCGGTGCTGATGGACCTCGCCGCCCGCGACACCGGGTGGTCGCTGGCAGCGATGACGGCGGCGTACTCCGGGTCGCTGGTGCTCTCGGCCCTGCTGAGCCCCCGGATCGGCCGCCTGATCGACCGGCGCGGTCCACGCCTCCTGGTGGTGCTCGGCGCCCTGGCTGGTGCGACCGGACTGGCCGGTGTCGCGGCCGCGCCGCACCCGGTGGTCGCACTGTTGGCGATGGCGCTGGTCGGTCTGGGGCAGGCGACGACGCTCTACCCGCCGGTCTTCGCGGCGCTGACGATCTGGCACGGCCGACGGGCTGCCACGGCCCTCACCGTGGTGTCGCTGTTCGGCGGTGCCTCGTCGGCGGTCCTCGCACCGGTGCTCGCGCCGGTCGCGGAGGTGCTGGGCTGGCGGGAGGCGCTGCTCGGCGTGGCGGTCGGCTACGCCGTCCTCACCGCTCCGCTGGCGTGGTGGGGACTCGCGGTGCCGTGGACCGCGCACGCCCCGGCACCGCCCGGGCACGACGTCCGGCGCATCGTCCGTTCGAGGCGGTTCCGTGCCACGCAGCTGAGCATGGTGATCGCGGGTTCGTCGCTCTACGCGGTGACGCTGAACCTGGTGCCGCTCGCGCGGGAGCTCGGCCACTCCTATGCGACGGCCGCTCTGGCGTTCGGACTCGTCGGGGCCGGGCAGGTGGTCGGGCGGCTCGCCTACCTGCCACTGGCCGGGATCAGCGACGCGCGTCAGCGCACCACGGCACTGGTCGTGGCGGCCGCGCTGGTCGTCGCGGCGCTGGCGCTGGCGCCCGGCGTCGTCGGGCTCGTGGTCGCGGCGCTGCTGGCCGGCGCCGTCCGCGGCGCCCACACGCTCACCACCACGCTCGGCGTCGCGGACCGCTGGGGCCGTACGGCGTTCGGGGAGGTCAGCGGCGCGTTCCAGCGACCGGTCGGGCTGGGGATCGCGGTCGCACCCTTCGCCGGCGCGCTGCTGGCCTCTGCGACCGGCGGGTTCCGGGCCGCGGGCCTGGTGGCAGCCGCCCTGACCCTGCTCGCCGTGCTCTCCGCCCGCGCGTCGTAGCGACGGCGCCGTCGTACCGATCCCACCACCAGAGTCGAGGAGCGAGATGTCTGAACGACCCCAGGAGCAACGATTTCACCGCACCGACCGGCCGGACTGGCTCTACGGCACCGGCGCCGCCCCGGCCGAGAAGGCCGTCGTGTGGCTGACCGTCGCCGCCGCACTGCCGGTGGTCGTCCTCGCACAGCAGCGGTCGGACCCCGGGTGGCAGTGGTGGCACTGGCTGCTCGTCGTGGTCCTGGCCGCCGACGTGGTCGGCGGGTGGTCGCCAACAGCCTCGAGCCGGCGAAGCGGCTCTACCACCAGCGGGCAGCGAGCGGGGCCTCCGTCGTGGAGCGGGTCGTCCGCAACCACGTCGCGTTCTCGGCGCTGCACCTGCACCCGTTCCTGGTCGCCGCGCTGTTCCCTGGCGCGGGCTGGGCATGGGCAGCCGGCTGGTACGTCGCCGCCGTGCTCGGCGTGGGCCTGGTGGTCGTCCTGCCGCTGCACCTGAAGCGACCCGCGGCCATGGGGCTGGCGACGCTCGCGGTGCTGGTCGCGGCGGTGCCCGGCGGCCTCGGCCCCGAGGCGATCGGTTGGCTCGGACCGGTGCTGGTGCTGAAGCTCGTCGTCGCGCACGCCGTGCCGGAGCGGGCGCCTGCCGGTCGGCCGGACGCCGGCCGTTAGGTCGCGGTCAGGAGAGCAGCGGCAGGGCCGGGTCGTCGGTCGCCGTACGTCCGGTGGCGGCGCGGACCAGGTCGAGACCGGTCCACCCTGCGGGGCGCCCGGTGGCCTGCTGGTAGGCGTCGGCCAGGACCGCGGCGACCCGGTCGACCGCTGCCGGCAGCAGCGGCGAGGTGCGGTCGGGGCCGAGCAGCCGGTGGAGGTCGTCGCCGTGGGCGACCAGCTCGAGCAGGCGGGTCAGCAGGAAGTCGTCGCTGCGCAACGGGCCACGGCGGCCGAGCACGACCGGCGGCAGGCCGACCTCGAGCGCCTGCCAGGCCTGCGCCGCGAGTGCGTCGATGCCGGCCAGCTCCTCACCCTGCAGCGAGGTCGCGAGCACGGAGGTGTCCGTCGCGATCTGCTCTTGCGCCGGGACGTAGCCGGCCACGTAGCGGCCGACGTCGATGGGATGCTGGTCGGTCGCCGGCGTGACCTCGGCGACCATCCGGAGGCCGTAGCCGAGGTGGACGACCAGGTCGGCGACGGTCCAGCCGCCGAGGCCCGACGGCTCGGCGGCACGGTCGAGGACGCGCTCGGTCTCGAGCCAGGCGCGCAGCACGTCCCACTGCCTCCGCAGGAGCAGCGCGGTCTCGGTCATCGGCGTTCCTCACGGGTCGGCGGCAGGCCGGGCGGGGTGGTCACGGTCGACACCCTAGGCAGCCCGCTGACAGGCGGCTGACCGCGCGGACCGTCCGGCGGTGGCGTCGGTCGGGCTCGGCGGCTGGGGGCCGGCTGTCAGCCGGTCGTCAGCGCGGGCGACGACGCTGGCCGTGCTCGTGATGCCCGTCGGCACCGGGTGCGATCCGGCGGCGACGAGGCGGACGGGCGGCTACTCTTCGACCGGGTCCGCTGCGGCGGGTCCCCGCAGTGAGGCAGGTGTCGTCATGAGCCATCCCGCCGGCTCCCCCGAGGGTCGGTCCCGTCGCAGCGCCGAGCGCGCCCTGTGGCGGCTGGTCGAGGCCTACCACGCGCTCGTCTACTACGCCCCCGAGCGGCCGCAGGTCTACACCGCGCTCGGCCTCAAGGGCGGCTGGATGGGCTACTTCGCGACCCGGTCCGCCGCGCTCGGCGTGGTGCCCGCGGACGTGGTGACCGCATGCTTCCACGGCTTCGCTCCGCGGATGGTCGAGCGCGCCCTGCCGGATGCGTGGCGGTGGACGACGCCCGAGCAGGCCGCGGCCGCGCGGCTGACCGTCTTCGACCGTGCGGTACGGCGCCACCTCGGCGAGCGCGTCGACGCACCGGTGGTCGCCGAGCTGGCGTCACGGCTGGCCGGCGTCGTCGACGTACTGCCCTCCGCCGGAGCGCCGCTGTTCGCCGCCCACCGCAGCCTGCCGCGGCCCGTCGAGCCGCACCTCACGCTGTTCTGGGCGACGACCGCGCTGCGCGAGTTCCGCGGCGACGCCCACGTCGCCGCGCTCCGCACCGCGGGCCTCGGTCCGGCCGAGAGCAACCTGCTGATGGCCGCGCTCGGGCTGGTCCCCCACGACCAGCGCACCTACCGCGGGTGGACCGAGGACGAGTGGGCCGCGGCGGCCGCCACGCTGACCGCGCGGGGTTGGCTCGCCGACGACGGTTCGGTGACGGAGACCGGCCGGCGCGAGCGGGCCGCGATCGAGGACCGGACCGACGCGATGACGGCGCCGGCGTGGAGCCGGCTGGGCGACGACGAGCTCGCCGCGCTCACCGCCGACCTCGTCGCCGTCGCCGAGCCGATCGTCACCTCCGGTGGGGTGCCCTACCCCAACGGCATGGGCATGGCGCCGGCGGCCGAGGTGGCGGTGGCGGGGTGAGTGACGAGCCGCTGGTCCGCCTGCTCGGAGCGGTCACCGTCCGCCAGGACGGTGGACCGGACGTGGCGCCGGCGCGGCTGGACCGGGTGGTGCTCGCCCATCTCGTGCTCGCCGAGGGGCGGGCGGTGCCGGCAACCGCCCTCGTCGACGCGGTGTGGGGACCCGAGGCACCCGCCGGCGCGCGCAACGCGCTGCAGGTCAAGGTGTCCCGGCTCCGGCGACACCTCGGGCCGCACGGCGACGCGCTCCGGCACCACCAGGGCAGCTACCGCCTCGACCTCCCCGACGAGGAGGTCGACCTCCGCCTGTTCGCCGCGCTCGCCCGCACGGCGTCCGACGCACTCACCGCCGGCCGTGCGGAGGACGCGGCCGCGACCGCGGAGCGGGCGCTGGCGCTGTGGCAGGGGCCGCCGTTGGCCGAGCTCGACGAGCACCCCCGGCTCGTCGGCGCCCGCGCGCGGGCGGCCGAGCAGCGGGCGGCGCTCATGGAGCTCGCCGCGGAGGCCGGGCTCGCGTCGGGGACCGGCGCCACAGGTCCGATCGAGGTGCTCCGCGAGCTGCTGGCGGAGGACCCGCTGCGACCGCGGTCCCGGCTCCTCCTGATGCGGGCCCTGGACAGGGCGGGGCGCCGAGCGGAGGCGCTCGCCGTCTACGACGTCGGCCGCCGGGTGCTCGCCGAGCAGACGGGACTCGCTCCTCCGGTGGAGCTGCAGGAGGAGTTCGAGGAGCTCCTGGCAGCCGAACGCGGCGCCGCCCGACGCGAACGGGCCCACGTCCGCGTGCACACCGTGCCGGCCGGAGCGATGGACACCGCGCGCTGGCTCGCCAGGGACGGTGCGGTCGACGCCGCCGTCGAGCTGGCCCTGCGCGGGTCGTGGTGGTGGTGGCTGGGCGGACGCCGCTCCGAGGGCCGCGACCTGCTGGAGGAGCTCGTCGGCATCACCGCCGCCGACGGCGGCGACCGGCCGTCGGTGCTCGGCGCGATCGCGTGGCTCGCCGTGTTCGACTCGGTGACCGCCGGCGCGGAGCAGGCCATCGCGGCCGGCGAGTCAGCGCTGCGGGAGGCGAGGGACCTCGGCTGGGGCAGGCACGAGGCGGTGGCTGCCGTGCTGCTCGCCGAGCGGCTGCTCCAACGCGGGGAGCCGCGGCGCGGACAGCTGCTGCTGGAGACCGGACGGGCCACGTTCGCCCGGGCGCAGGACCGGTGGGGCCTGGCGCTCGTCGGCCTGACCGCGGCGAAGGCCGACCTCCAGCGGGGCGCCGTCGCGCCGGCCGCTGCCGGGGGACGAGCGGCCCAGCGGGCGTTCGAAGAGCTCGACGACGCGGCCGGGCAGATGATGGCGATGGACCTGCTCGGCTACTGCGCCGAGGTCGTCGGCGACCTGCCGGCCGCGGCGCGGACCCACCGGCGGGCGCTGGCGCTCGCCCGCGACGTGGGCGCACCGGAGTGGCAGGCGACGCAGCTGACCCGGCTCGGTTCGGTGCAGGCGCTCCTGGGCGCCGAGCAAAGCCTCACCACGCTCCGGGCGGCGGTGCAGCTGGCGCGCACGATTGGCTCGGCCGCCGGGACCGCCCTGGCCGAGAACGGGCTGGGCCTGGCCAGCGGCCTGGTCGGTGACCACGACAGGGCGGCCGAGATCCACGCCGGCACCCTCGCCTGGTACGAGCAGCAGGGCTCGCCCGCGGGCGTCAGCTACACCGCCGGACGGCTCGCCCTCGAGCTCGCCGCCACCGGGTCCGAGGATGCGTCACGCCTCGCGACCCGGTCGGTGGACCTCGCCGGCCGCACCGGCGACCCCCCGCGCGATCGCGCACGGCCTCGAGGCCTGGGCGCTCACCCACGACGAGGCGCCCGCCCGCGCCCGCGCCCTCGGCGGCGCCCGGGCGCTGCGACAGTGGACCAGCTCACCCCTGCCGGCGGTGATCGCCGCGTCGCTGGCAACGGCGCAGCGCCGGCTCGCCGCGGAGCTGGGTGACGAGCTCCTCCCCCGGCTCCGCGAGGGCGCGCGGGAGGCGCGGGCCCTGGCCGCGTTGGGCGGCTCGTCCTGACGCTCACCGAGGCCGGCGGTCAGCAGACCTCGACGAGGAGCGCGGCGCCGACAGCCGTGCGGCCCAGCCGGCTGACGAGCCGGAGCGCCCGCCCGTTCGCGGCCTCGACGACAGCGACCGGGGTGACCCCGGCGACCGATGCCTCCGCAAGGACGAGGTCCAGGAGGCGGGCGCCGACTCCGCGGCCCTGCCAGTCGTCGCGCACCAGCACGCCCAGCTCCCACGTCCTGCCGGCACGATCGGGCAGCGCGACGGCCACCGCCACCAGGGACGGCTCCCGGCGACCGTCGACAAACGCTCCCGCGGCGCAGCCCTCCCACACCGCCTCCCGCACCAGGCCCACCAGCACCGCCGCCGGGTCGGCGACGTGGCCGAAGAACCGGTCCCGTAGGCACCGCTCCGAGCAGCCGGCGACCAGGTCCGCGACAGCCCCATCGTCGCCCGGCCAGAGGTGCCTGACGGTGGGCGTCTGGCTCGGGCTGGTCGAGGTGGCCGGCGGTGCGACGCGGTCGACGGTCGTTCGCATGCAGCGAGCGTGCGCGACGCCGCTGACCCACCGCTGACGTCGGCCCTCCGGCACGCGCGGGAGAGGCCCGGAGTACGCCGCGACGGGCGCGTCGGACCGCGCTGGAGCGATGACGGCCGCGATTGCGAACCTCGCCTGCGGCACCCTCGCCGAATGAAGCCGGGGGCCGGCCCCGCCCCTAGGCTGGGCGCATGGGACGACCCCCGCGTTCCGCCGTCGACGTCACCCGTCGCGCCGTGCACCTCTTGGAGCTCCATCACGAGCGCACGTTGGACCGGTCCGACGTCGAAGCGGTGCTCGTGGCGCACGGAGAGGGTCCGGAGATCAGCCTCGGCCCTCGAGACGTGGCCGGTGTCGCCGAGGTGTGCGAAGAGCTGCGCGCGCTGTTCGCGTTGGACTCGGTGGACGACTGGGCCGCAGCGGTGAACCGGATGCTGGAGCGCTGGGCGGTGACCCCGCGCCTGGAGCACGAAGGCGTCGGCTGGCACCTGCACGCCGACCCCCGGATCGGGGATGGGCGCAGTGGTTCGCCTCCTCGACCGCGCTCGCGTTGGCGATCCGGATCGCCGAGACCAACCGCCGGGTCGGCGGGCTGTGTGCCGCGCAGGATTGCCGCCGGCCCTTCCTGGACCCCGGACGGGGCGCGCCTCGCCGGTTCTGCTCGACCCGGTGCTCGAATCGGGCTCGTGTCGCCGACCACCGGTCCCGACAAGGCGAGTGAGCAGCATCTTGTAACGTATATCCGTGGATATCCGTTACCGCGAGGTGCCACTCCCGTGGCTGGCCGGCGCGTCCCTCGCCCGGCTCGGTGACGAGATGGCGGCGCCGGCCCTGCTGCTGGGCGTCGCCGGCACCGGGGGCGGCCATGCCCAGGCCGCCGCTGCTGTCTCAGTCCTCACCCTGGGTTGCGCGCTCTCCGGTCCGGTCGTAGGGCTCGGGCTGGACCGCGCCCGCCGGCCGACGTACCTCATCGCTGCGGCCATGACGTGGGTGGCTTTGCTGCTGGTGGTCGTCGCCACCATTCCCGCTCCGACTTGGCTGCTGCTGGTGACCGCCTTCGCCGCTGGCTGCGGGACCCCGGCAGTGCTCGGCGGCTGGACTGCCCAGCTGCCGACACTCGTCCCCCCGGACCGCCTGGACAAGGCAGCGGCCGTCGATGCGGCCACCTACAACGTCGCCGGCATCATCGGGCCGCTCCTCGTGGCCGGCGTCGTCTCCGCCACCTCGGCGGGTGCGGCGTTGCCGGCAGCGGTCGCCGCCCTGGCCGCCGGGATCCCGGCCGCTCTCTGGGCAGCGCGGACGGCGCCGGTGCCGGGCGCTGGGGAGGCAGCGGGCAGAGCCGGCCTCGGAGCCGACACCCTGGCCGGCCTCCGCACGCTCCTGCTGCTGCCACGGCTGCGGACAGCCACCTTCTCGACGACCGCCGGCTACCTCGGGCTGGGCATGGCCTTCGTCGCCACACCCCTCGTCGCGGTGGAGGAAGGCGCCTCCGAGGACGCGGCCGGTGTCCTCCTGGCCTGCTTGTCCGTGGGCGCGCTGCTCGGCGTCGCCGCGATGACCCGCGTCCAACGCGCCGCCCGGTCAGCGCTGCGCACCGTGGTCGTCGGCACCGCGGCGACGGGAGTGCTCCTGCTGGCCGCGGCGACGACTCCCGGCTGGCCGGTCCTCTGCGCCCTGCTGGTCGCTGCCGGCGCCGCCGAAGGGATGGTCTTCACCGCCACCCTGCTCGTTCGCCATCGGGAGGCGCCCAGCGGCGCACGCAGCAACGTGCACACCACCGCTGCCAGCCTCAAGCTCGCCGCGTTCGCGGCCGGCGCCGCCTCCGGCGCGTTCCTCACCGGCGGCGCCAGCCTCCTGCTCGCGGCCGGAGTCGTCCACGTCGGAGCCGCGGCGGCGGTCGCGGCACCGACGTTCAGGCGCACGATGCGGGTCGAACGGCACTGAGCAGCCCGACCGACCTTCGCGTACTGCCCCCGTCGCGACAGGGCAGGGCGCCCAGATTCGCGCCCGCACAACGGAAAGAGCCCCGGACCGTTGGGCCCAGGGCTCTTCGGGAGGCTGTCGCTATCGCCCACCTGCTGCGCGCCTGTAGGGATTCGAACCCCAAACCTTCTGATCCGTAGCTAGGCCCGGGTAGGTCAGTAGCCGTCTCGGCGCGCCCTCAGACGACCCGTCAGTTGATGCAAAGTACCAGGTCAGCGGCCCCTCGGGTCCGATGTCGGAGTCAGTCGGCTCTATGCGGACCCGGTCGGCTCGACACCCCATTTCAAGAGTTTTTCAGCCGTTGATGGGCCGGACGAGAGGCCCGGGGATGGGAGGACCGAGCATCCGCCAGGGGGAAGCCAAATCCGCCCGCTCATAGCCGATGTGGGCGTGTGCGGCCCCGTCAGCCGGGATCCTCGCTGAGGCTCACATCGATCCTTGCACCCGCTCGGGCACTGTGCAACGACACCGACCCGCCGTGGGCTCGGACGATCGCTTCGACAAGGGCGAGCCCGAGGCCGGCGCCACCCTCCTCCCGGGTGCGTGCGGAGTCGCCGCGTGTGAAGCGTTCGAAAGCTGCACCGGCCAGTTCTGGTGGGAAGCCGGGACCGTCGTCGGAGACAGTGAATCCGTCTGCGCGGCCGGTCACGGTGACGGTGGTTCCGGCCGGGGTGTGCTTGCGCGCGTTGGTGAGCAGGTTGGTGACAACCTGGTGCAGCCGCTGCTCGTCGCCGGTGACCTCGATCGCCTGCTCGGGTAGCTCGAGTCGCCAGTGGTGCTGCGGTGCGACGACGCGTGCGTCCGCGACCGCCTCGAGGAGGAGGCGGGTGAGGTCGACCGTGTCTCGGCGCAGCGGTCTTCCGGCGTCGAGGCGGGCCAGCAGCAGCAGGTCCTCGACTAGGTGAGTCATCCGCGCCGACTCCTCCTCGACCTTGGCCAGGGCCGCGACCGAGGTCACTGGGTCGTCCGGCCTGCGTCGGGCCAGTTCGGTGTAGCCGGTGATCGTGGCGAGGGGGGTGCGTAGCTCGTGGGACGCGTCGGCGACGGATTGGCGCACCTGCTGCTCGCTGCGGTGCCGCGCATCCAGCGACGTCTCTACGTGGGCCAGGAGGGTGTTGAGCGCTGCGCCCACCCGGCCGACCTCGGTCTGCTCGTCGGTGAGGTGGTCGGGGACCCTCTCCGTGGGACCGACCTCGCCGCTGGAGAGCGGCGTCGCGGCAACCGCGCGCGCGGTCGCGGCCACCTCTCGAAGGGGACCGAGCTGGCGGCGTACGACGACGGTGGCGGCTCCGCCTGCGACCATGACCGCGAGCAGTCCGAGGAGGACCTCGGTCCACACCAGAGCGGCCACTGCGTCGTCCACGTCTGCGGTGGGCAGCCCGACCACCCGATCTTGACCGTCGTCGGTCCCGAGCACTCGGTAGCTCCCCAAGCCTTCCAGCTGGACGTCGTGCGGGCGCCCGTCGAGCGGGACGTCGGCGAGCTCGTCGAGAACGTTCTCGTCGAGGACCTTCACCGTGAACCTGTCCTCAGAGTCCACGGTCAGGTAGAAGCCCTCATAGACGCCGGAGGCAGAGATGTAGACGTTCAGCGTGCCGAGGTCTTGGGGCGGGCGCCGATCGGCGCCAAGCCCGATGTCATCGGGGGTACCGGCCGGCAAAGGGGCGCCGGGGAACTGGCCTGCGCGGTCGGCGGCCTCGACGAGGTCGCGGTCGAGTTGTTGGGTCAGAGAGTGCCGCATCATGAGGGTGGTCGCCAGGCCGAGTCCCAGTGCCACCACTGCCACGAGTGCGACCGCGGTGACCGTCAGCCGCGAGGTCAGGGAGCGGAACCGCCTCACGGCGCAGGCTTCAGCACGTAGCCGGCACCACGCATGGTGTGGATCATGGGCTCGCGGCCCGCGTCGATCTTCTTGCGCAGGTACGAGATGTAGAGCTCAACGACGTTGGCCTGGCCGCCGAAGTCGTAGTTCCAGACGCGGTCGAGTATCTGGGCCTTGCTGAGCACGCGGCGCGGGTTGCGCATGAGGAAGCGCAACAGCTCGAACTCGGTTGCCGTCAGGGTGACTTCCTCGTCTCCGCGGAAAACTCTCTCGGCTGTCCTCGTCGAGGGTCAGGTCGCCAACGACGAGAACGGAGGACCTGGCGGTCGGCCGCGCGCCTGCGCGCCGGACGAGCGCTCGCAGCCGTGCGACGACTTCCTCGAGCGAGAACGGCTTGGTGACGTAGTCGTCACCGCCCGCGGTCAATCCGGCCACTCGGTCCTCGACGGCGTCCCGGGCGGTCAGGAACAGCACCGGGATGTCGGGGTCAGTCGTGCGCAGCCGACGTAGCACCTCGAGTCCGTCGAAGTCGGGAAGCATCCAGTCGAGCACGATCACGTCGGGTCTGTGCTCCTTGGCGGCCGTCACAGCACGGACGCCTGTGTGGGCCATGATCGCGTCCCAGCCCTCGTAGCGCAGCGCCATCACGACCAGCTCGGCGATGTTGACCTCGTCATCGACGACGAGCACGCGCAAGGGCGTACCGTCAGGCCTCGTCAGTTCCACAGGCACATCCTCATCCCTCGGACTGTGCGTTCCCTGTGAAACCACTGTGGATCGACACACTCACGCGTCGCCGCCATCACCGAGCGCGGCAAGCTTCGCCGGGGTTGTGGGATCGCGCTCGGTGCTGGACGGTCATCGGTCCGGCTGCGACGAGCCGCCCACCTGGACAACGACAATGCTGGCCGTGCCCTTGACGGCCCGAGATTGCGCGCGGTCCTACGGTAGACGAGGTTGGCCATCCGGCGGCGCGTCCGCTCAGGGTCCACCCACGCCCGGCCAGTCTCTGAGGGTCCACACGAACACCGCCGACAGGGAGAGCAGATGCCCACGGCCAGCCAGAGCGTCGAGACCGTCCAGAAGTTTCTCGAGACCGCCTTCGGACAGGGCCGACCGCAGGACGCGGTGGACGCCTACGTCGGGGACCACTACATCCAGCACAGCCCGCAGGTCAGGGACGGCAAGGAGGGCTTCATCGAGATGGCCACCGAAATGGCTAAGTCGGCGGGCACCTTCTACCCGGAGACCAAGCTGGTCGTCGCCAACGAGCAGTACGTCGTGATGCTGACCCACTTCGTGATGACCGACGGATCGACTCCCGGTCGAGCCTTCGTCGACATCATGCGTCTGGATGACAACGGCAAGATCGTCGAGCACTGGGACGTCTCCGAGGGCATTCCGCCCGCCGAGGACTTCGCCCACGGCAACGGGATGTTCTGACCCGTCACGTGGCACCGTCGAGGGGGCGTCTCCGTGCTGCCGGCGACGCCCCTCCGGACGCCTGGTGAGCCCGGCCTACGCGACCGGTGCCCTGCCGAGGGTCACCGTCGCCGAGTGCGCGGAGCCGTCGGCGTCCTGCCACGAGACGGTCACCTCTTCGCCAGGCGAGTGGCTCGTGACGGCCCGGCGGAGCTCCGCCTGAGTGGAGACGCGCCGGGATCCCAGAGCCGTGAGGGTGTCGCCCGCAGAGAGACCGGCGCTCTCGGCCGCAGATCCGTCGACGACATCTACCAGCTGCAAGCCCGTTCCCATCGTGACGCCCAGGAAGGCGTCGTACCCGATGCTCACTCCGCCGGCGGCGTCACCGGAGAGCACCTGGTCGAGGACGCGCAGCACACGCACTATCGGGATCGCGTAGCCCGCGATGTCGGCTCCGCCACTCGAGGCGGCGACGGTCATGCCCACGACCTGCCCTGAGTCGTTCGTCAGGGCGCCACCGGAGTCCCCGGACACGACGTCGGCGTCGACCTCGATGAGCCGGCGCAGGCGCGACCGCTGCCCGGTCTGTTCGTCCGTGACGGTGATCGACGTGCGCTCGTCGGTGACCGTTCCGGAGGCCGAGGTGAGCGTGCCGCCGTCGCCGCCGGCGTCTCCGACGGCGGTGACGGTGTCGCCGGCCTCGACCGGCGAGTCGGCGAGCTCTACGGTCTGCAGTCCACTGGCTCCGCCCAACTGCAGGACCGCGACGTCCCCTCCGCGCGTCCGAGCCCACGATTTCAGCGCGGTAGGTCTCACCCGTGTCAGGGATGGTGACTTCGAGGTCGGTCGCGTGCTCGACGACATGGTGGTTCGTCACGACGATGCCCTCGCCGTCTACGACCATGCCGGTTCCAGCCGCCTCGCCCTGGCCGAAGTTCACTTCACTGGTGATCGTCACCAGACCTGCGGACTGGTCGGCGGTCGCGACGGACGTGTCGAGGGTCGAGGTCGTGGGCCGCCTGGGCGTGCCCCAGGGCCCGGGCGCCCAGGGGGCGCGCCCGGCCAGGGGTCCGCTACGAGCTCGACGTCTGTCGTCGACGGGCCGTCGGCGACGGCCGGCGTCACTGGGACGAGAGAGAGGGAGAGACCAAGAGCGGTGGCAGTCAGAATGGTGAGTGGTCGATTCATGCGCCCGATGCTGGCCGTCGACCTTGTGTGTCCCCTGTGCCGTGAATGAGTGCCTGGTATGCCTTCGATGCGGCGGAGGACAGTCATGGACGTCGAGCGTCCGAAGACGCGCTGGCGCGGTGAATCTCGGAATGCAATGCCTGCATGCTGGCGTCCAGGGCGGCTGCGGTGGCAGCGGCCCCTCTCAGTTCACGGAGCATCTGGTCCGGCACCTCGCCCTGGAACTTGTAGTAGATCTTGTGCTCCATGCTCGCCCAGAAGTCCATCGCCACGGTGCGGAACTGGATCTCCACCGGCACACGGATCTGACCCGTGGAAAGGAACACCGGGACTTCGACGATCGCGTGGAGACTCTGGTACCCGTTGGCTTTCGGCGCCGCGATGTAGTCCTTGACCCGGCGGATGGAGACGTCCTCCTGACGGGTGAGGAGGTCGAAGAGCCTGTAGACGTCCTCGACGAAGCTACAGGTGACACGGATCCCGGCAATGTCGGTGATGTGCTCTCGGAGCGCCTCGAGCGTCGGAGGTCCGTCCTGGGAGACCAGTCCGCGTCGCTGCACCTTGGCCACGATGCTCTCGGCGGTCTTGACCCGGCTCGAGACGTGCTCGATGGGGTTGTAGTCGTGCAGGTAGAGGAATTCGTCTCGCAGGATCGACAGTTTGGTCTCCAACGCGCGCAGACCGAACTCGTACTCCAGCACGAACCGCTGGAGCCTGCCCTGACTGGCCAGCCACCCCGCGCTCGGAGCCTCGACGGGCGAAGGTCTACCGGAGTGCTGCTCGGCTGTCACCACGCCGTCTCCATCAGGACGTCCCACCCTGCTGGGCGGAGTCGTCGACCGCGCGGCCGTCGAAGTAGGACGCGATCTGGTCTGCCTCCTCCTCGATCGTGTCGGCCGCGACGAGGTCGGATGCTCCCTCCTGGAGCACCTCCGTCCACTGGTCAAGGATCTCCTGCGCCGTACCGCTGTCGTACAGCTCCTGCTGGAGGCGTGCGACAGCGTCGTCGTACAGAGCGGCGAACTCGGGGGTCTCGCGGAAACGCTCCGAGAGGACGTTGCCGCCGCCCATCATGCCGGGGCCGTCGCCGCGTCCGTCGAACCCACCCTCGGGAGGCTCCATGCCCTCCGGAAGCTCCATGCCCTCGGGCGGCTCCATGCCCTCGGGAGGCTCGAAGCCCTCCGGCGGGTCGAAGCCCTCGGGGGAGCATCGTCCCCGTCCATGCCGGGGAAGCCGCCGCGGCCCATCCCCATGCCGCCGAACGCGAGGTTGTGGTCCCACGCCACGACAGTCATCCGTCCGGATTCCTCGTCCCAGCGCAGGTAGGAGTTGTTGCCGGGCCCGTCGATGTCGTCGAAGTTGCCCACCAGGTCCTCGAAGGCCAGATAGTTGGCGAAGGCCTCGACGTCGAGCCTCTGGTCCAACCCGTCGGCGAACTCCTCGTCCGAGGACTCCTCGAGCCATTGGAGGAACTCGGTGAGCGGTGCGTAGTCCTCGGCGCCGGCTTCGATGTCGAAGATGTCGGTGTATGCCTCGGCGTCCTCCCCTCGGTAGGACCAGTCGCCGCCTGCCTCGGACTTGTAGAGCGTCCCGTCGGTGCCGAAGGTCGCCTCGTCCCACTTGTTGTCGAGGTCCTGGACCACCAAACGGAGCTGCTCATCCTCGCCGTTGACCGAGAAGCGGGTGGCGACGGCCTCTTGGGACGCCAGTCCTGCTTCTGTCAGCAGGTCCAGTGCGACCGCCTCGTTGAGAGCCGTTTCGCTGTTGCTGGACCGCACGACGAACGACTCCCACCCCTCAAGGCTCTGCCCGTCGACGAACTGGTCCAGGTCGATGAGCCAAGGAAGGTCCGTGGCGGAGGCGTCCGCGTCGACCCCCCGGAGCGAGCTGTTGCCCTTCAACCGCATCCCGACGTCCCTGAACGTGGTGCCATCGATGGTGACGTCGGCTCGAATCCACTCCTTCTCCTCGCTCGACTCATACGTCTCGACCATCGCCCGGAACGCGTCGTCGTCGACGTTGATCGAGATGACGTGCACAACGTCGGCGTCCCAGACCGACTCGGCAGCAGCCGCTGACTCGACAGCCGCGCTGTCTTCGTCCTCGAAGGCAGCCTGGATCGACGTGCACCCGGCCAGTCCGGCCGACATCAACCCCAAGACGCTCATGGTCGCCACCCCACGCCTGAAGCGTCCGGGGCGGTGGTCACGGGAGATCATGGTGGGTCCTCTCGGTGATGGGCTCGTGCTGCAGATAGGGCTGGATCTCGGACCGGATGCGGTTCCATCGGTGGGCAGGGAGGTAGGGCATGAGCATCGACAGCCCGGTGCCGTACTTGGAGAAGCGCGTGGGGCGATGTCCGTGGCGCCACAGCACGCGGTCCACGCCCGTCGCCGCCCCGGCGGTCTTGGTCTCGACGACGGCGTGGGTGGGCAGACGGACCTGCTGGGACATCCAGGGGAGGGACCAGGTGAGATCGGTGTCGACCGTGAGCCGCGCGCCGCGGAGCGGCAGCCAGAGCGTCGTCCGGCGGTAGCCCGTGCGCAGGGTGGGGGACGAGGCCCGTCACGTCGACCTGGGCGAGCCGTGCGCATGCCAGCTCGTGGTGGACGAACCGGAGCTGCGCCTCGGAGAGCATGTCTAGCGGTCCGGAGAGCTGCCGCACGTCCACCGGCGTCCGGGTCTTGATCGTCTGCCCTCGTGCTCCGCGGAGCTTGACCTCGGTGAAGGCGAGACCGCTGTCGACGTAGGTGCGTGACCTGACCTTGAACCGACGCCGTCGTCGACGTGCAGCCATCCAGTAGCTGGTGAGCTCAGCCGTGTCCAGATAGGTGGAGGAGTACCGGTGCCGCCTCAGGCCGTCCACCTCGAGCACGCGGGCCTCCGGGTCCAGCTCAGCGACTCGTGCCACGAGGTTCGGTACGGCGCTCGCAGGGACGACGTACTTGCGGTCGGTGCGGGTCATCAGCGCCCCGGACGCCGCCAGGTCGTCGAGCGAGGCGGCCGGCAGGCCCGCGAGCGTTGCGTCCTCCTCGTTCAGCACCGCGCTCAAGGGGTGCCTCGCAGGACCGCGACGTCGGCGTCGTTCGAGCTTTGACCAGTGCGGGCGACGACGGGCTCTGGTCCTGTCGGCGTGGTGTCCGTCCACCGCACATCGACGAGCGTGGTGTCGTTCACGAGATCGACACGGGACACGACGACCTTGCGAACCGTGCCTCCGACGGCCGCCTCCAACGCCGCGACGAGTTCCCGCTGCCGGGTGTAGGCGCCATCCACCAGGACGGTCTGCTGATGGTCCCGCTTGAACAGCCTGGGGCTGTCCGCGACCGCGATGACCCCGACGATCAGCCCCATCAGCAGCACGGTCACAGGCAGCGAGACCGATCCGAGCCCGCCGAGCAGCCCCAGCGCCAGGGCTCCGAAGTAGTAGGCAACCTCGTGCTGTCCGAGCTCGAACGAGCGCAGACGGATGATCGACAGGACACCGAAGAGCCCGAGACCCAGACCGATGGTCGCGTCGCTCGAGATCAGCGCGGTCGTGACAGCCAGCACGCCGACGTTGACGCCGAGAAAGGCGACGAGTAGCTCCCGCCTCCGGTGTCGTGGGTAGTAGACGAGGAAGCCGAGAACGGCGATGGCTGCGGCATCGGCGATCGCGCTATACAGAACGTTCACGCGGGGACCTTTCGGTGTCTGGGTTGCGTCTTGCTGGTGAACGATGGCTACAGAGTCGGTGAAGACCCTCGGTTCCTCCTGTGAGCAACCTGTGTGTCACGTCCGTCGGGGTGGGGACCGGCCGAGGCTCCTCGCCGGAGCGGGTTGAGGTCGAGGCCGGAGCAACTGTTGGGCGACCTGTGGCAGTCCATCCATCAGTACGCCGCACCGGCCGATCGCACGGTGTGAAGTTCCGCCCTCAACTCGGCATGGGCGGCGCATCTCTTCGCTCGGCCGGCTTCACTCGGTGACGACGAGCTGCCGACGGGACCTCTCGCGATCTTGATCCGGTTAGGACGATCCAGACTCGTGCGAAATGGCCGGAGACACCGACGCCTACGCGTGTCCCCCGGATCTCGATCACGAAACGGAGTGCCACACACCTCTTGCATTCTCGGTCGGTATCCGTCCGACGTAATAGTGGAGTCCAGCAGAGTGGTGTACGACGGACCTGAGTGAGCGCGTGCCTCCAACGAAGGCGCGGCCACCGGGTGGATCCTTCGAGTGATCTCTCACAACCGACTCGAAGAAGGACACCAACGATGACCGCTGTGCCCAGTATTGACCTGCCCAGTTCCTGAACGAGCAGCTGCCCAGGCGAGCCCTGATCTGATGCGGGATCTGCTCACCACGTTCGTCAACGCGCTGTTGTCGGCGCAGGCCGACGCGGTGTGCGGCGCCGGCTACGGCGAACGGACCCCGGAGCGGGTCAACTCCCGCAACGGCTACCGCCACCGCGACCTCGACACCCGCGTCGGGACCCTCGATGTCGCCGTCCCGAAGCTCCGGCAGGGCTCGCTCTACCCTGACTGGCTGCTGGAGCGCCGCAAGCGTGCCGAGCGGGCGCTGACCTCGGTGGTGGCGACCTGCTACCTGCTGGGCGTCTCGACGCGGCGGATGGACAAGCTGGTCCAGACCCTCGGCATCAGTGGCCTGTCGAAGTCCCAGGTCTCGGTGATGGCCAAGGAACTGGACGAACATGTCGAGCAGTTCCGCACCCGCCGGCTCGAGGACGCCGGGCCGTTCACGTTCGTGGCCGCCGACGCCCGTTGAAGGTCCGCGAAGGCGGCCGCGTGGTGCCGGTCCATGTCCTCGTCGCGACCGGTGTCAACGCTGACGGACACCGCGAGATCCTCGGCGTCCAGGTCACCTCCGCCGAGGACGGTGCCGGGTGGTTGGCGTTCTTCCGCGACCTCACGGCCCGCGGCCTGTCCGGGGTCAAGCTCGTCACCTCCGATGCCCACGCCGGGCTGGTGTCCGCGATCGGCGCCACGTTGCCGGGTGCGGCGTGGCAGCGCTGCCGCACCCACTACGCAGCGAACCTGATGAGCCAGACCCCCGAAGTCGTCGTGGGGATGGGTCAAAGCGCTGCTGCACTCCATCTACGACCAGCCCGACGCCGAAGCGGTGCACGCCCAGTTCGACCGGGTCGTCGACGCCCTGGCCGAGAAGCTCCCAGCGGTGGCCGAGCACCTCGAGGAAGCCCGTGCCGACATCCTGGCATTCACCAGCTTCCCGAAGGAGATCTGGCGCCAGATCTGGTCCAACAACCCCAACGAGCGGCTCAACCGCGAGATCCGCCGCCGCACCGACGTGGTCGGCATCTTCCCCAACCGCGAATCCATCATCCGGCTCGTCGGCGCCGTCCTGGCCGAGCAGCACGACGAATGGGCCGAAGGCCGCCGCTACCTCGGACTCGACGTCCTCGCTCGCGCCCAAGCCGTCGACAACTCCACCGTCGTTGAGGAGGTGACCGCCGACCTTCAGGCCCTCACAGCCTGACCGACACGCCCAACCGAGGGATCAACCTCGTACACCACCCCAACGGACTTGACCGACGTAATCCCGCTCTGGGCTTGCGAGCCCGGCGTCCCCCTAGTGATCGAGGCCGGACGCGATCAGGTGTGACTCGCATCGCTACCGATTGAGACCGCCCGGGTGATCGCCGCCGGACCGCGTCTCCACATAGGTGACTGACCGGAATTCTCCGGGACTGACCCGAGGAGGAGAGCAGGGATGAATCGTGATGAGAACCAATCGGACCAGCCAGGACTCTGGGGCGAGTCCACCGAGAAGCAGCCCGCAAGTCGGCGCCGCCCTCGACGACGGCCGTCGGCCTCGTCGGAGGCGCCGAACACACCTGTCACCCAGGCCGCTCAGGCGCCGGTCGAGCTGGAGCAACTGTGGAGCGTGGACGACGTCGCAGCGTTCCTCGGCGTGCCGAAGAAGACCATCTACTCCTGGCGCACCGCCGGCAAGGGACCCAAAGGGTTCCGGGTCGGCAAGTACCTGCGCTGGCACCCACGTACCGTCCACGAGTGGTCTCTGCGCCAAGAGGACGACCAGTGATCAGGACATGCCCTCGGTGCGGCAAACAGTTCCCCCGTTGCCACCCAACCCACAGCTGGACGGCCTCGACGCTGGTGCAGCCCAACCTGCCGACGGCTTGCCTCGGAGGAACGACGAGCGGCCGAGCGGGGACAACAGCCGATCACCTACATCAAAGAAGCGACCGGCCTCGACGAGCGCGTACGGACAGTGCTCGGCTCCCCCAGCGCCTGCAGACGCATCCTTCGCGAGCTCGCCGACCGCGACGCCCGAGGCGGCCTCGACGACGCCAAGTGGAGCTCTGTCGCCGATGAGCTCGCCCGCCTCCGGCGCGCCGGCCAACCACCTCGTTGGCGGCGGTGAGCAATACGCCGGACAATTCACGACCGACAATGCACCAGGTGTGTTGCACTCGAAGTCCGGTCGCGCATCCCGGACCGGGAATGGTCCCATCGAGCCGCTGTCACGGATCGGCATTGAGCACCCAAAGCGATCTTTAGAGGATCTAGAGATGATGAAAGGGGCGCGCCGGTCCGGCCGTGGCCAACTCCGGCCAGCCCATGATCGACACGACGGTGCGAATGTCGAGATTCTGGAGCGGCAGAAGTTTCGCGGCAGCGTGCCGCGCGTCGTGTAGGCGAACGTGCCAGCGGCTGCGCCTTCAATGGAGGTTCCACAGTGTGGTCGCGCCCCGGATCGACTCGTTCTCCGTCTGCGGCCGGGAAGACGAGGTCGTAGGTGGCGTCCCGCCCTCCCCACGAGGACGAGACGCCAACGGAGCAGACGGCCGATACCCAGCAGCTGGGAGGGCGTCGCTGGGAGACGACCACCGCCACCGACGCTGGTACTACCTGCCGTAGCTATCTGCTGAGCCACGTCCGGGGACACCCCGGGTTCTCCGGCGATTCGGCACGCTCTCGAGTCAGCAACCTTCTCGGTAGCCCTCGATACGCACGACAGGGGATCCGGGTGGTCCGAAGCGGCCGTCTGGCGCGCTCCGCGCAGCCATCCGGCGGACGATCGCTTCGTCGGCGGTGCCCGCTCGGACCCTCACGAGCACGCCGCCAGCGCCTCGAGAGGCCGGCGCTGCGCGGAAACCACGCCGTGTCAGTCGCGCTTGCAGTCCTCGAAGCTGCTTGTCAGGTCCCAGGACATGTATGAACGTCTGCTGCACATCCGCCCCTGCAACCGGCACGCCAAGCACGGCGGAACGCGCCCGCCGCCATCTCACGACTGAGCTCCCGATGAGCATGTCGAGCCGATTCGCCGCCGCTCTCACGCGCTCTTCGATCGTTCTTGGTGCTCGGTGTTCACTGAGCGATTCGAGCGCTGAACTCTGGCGCTGCTGCTCGCGCACGATCCTGTCGGCCGCGGCCTTCACTTCCTTGGCGATGTCGCGGAGCGAACCATCGTGACGCGCGACCGACTCTCGGAAGCTCTCGAAGTCAATCGTGAACTGCGATCGCGCGGTCGGGCCGGATGGACCCTCGCAATCGATGGTCACAGTGTGCGCCATCGGTCCTGGTCGATTCACCAAGTCAGCCGAAGGACCCAACGTCCACGTGAACTCGCGACCGGGAGCCACCGACGGTAACCCGCGTTCGAGTCGCTCGTGCATGGCGCGCACGAACGGAGCCTCCCTCGAGTCGATGTCCGGAAAGGGAGGGGCGACCTTGATGACTACGTTGCGGGCGACAGTAGGTCCGGAGTTGCCGATGGCGAACTCCAGGTTCCACCCATTGGCCGATTGCACCCCTTACGTCTGCCCAGACGTAAGGCGCCGCGGCAGCTTCCGCAATCTCTCGCTGCAGGGCGGTCTGCCTCTTCATCTCCCGCACCTGGAACAAGACGAAGAGCGCTGAAGCAAGGGCGGCCGCCGCCGCGGCAGCGGCAATCGTGGTTCCCATTGTCGCAACGTAGCGTGCGTCATTACTGCGCCGGAGCACCTTCGCCCTTATGCCGGACCGCCCGGAGGCGAGCTCGGGATGATGCAGCGAGGCCGCTGTCGACACGGGCGGAACGCCTTTGCGTTGGCTCGCAATGGCTACATGCCGGTCCGTTCCTCCCACAACAGGGCGCCCATCTGACGAGCTGCCCTCCGGCGCAGTTCGTCGACGGCGTGTGTGTAGCGCTGGGCTGTGGCCATCTCGGTCCACCCCATGATGGACATGACGGTTCGGATGTCGACGTTCTGGAGCAGCAGCAGTGTAGCGGCAGTGTGCCGGGCGTCATGAAGACGGACGTCCCGCAGACCGGCCGCTCTGAGGAGTGCCTTCCACTCGGCGTGGTCGCGCGCCGGATCGATGAGGCCACCGTCGACTGCCGGGAAGACGAGGTCGTAGGTGGCGTCCCAGGCTTTGCCGGCGGCGAGGCGTCGGCGATTGACCTGGGCGCGGTGCGCGCGGAGCTCCTCAACCAAAGGGGCGGGCAGGACGATGGTGCGCTTGGACGCCTTGGTCTTCGGCTCGACCAGAACCAGGCCTCCGCCCCCGCGGCGGGGGCACTCGGCGCCGCGCTTCCGGTCGCACGAAGGTGAACCGTCGACAAGCGAGCACCCGTGCTTCCAGGTGTGGCGCTGGACCGAGCGGCGCACGCGGAGGACGCCGTCGTCGAGGTCGACATCGCTCCACAGGAGTCCGAGCGCCTCGCCCTGGCGCAGGCCGAGGGAGAGCGCGATAGACCAGCGGGCCGGATGAAGCGTGTCCTGCGCGGCGGCGATGACGCGCCGGCTCTCCTCGACCGAGAGCGGTTCGACCTCGACGTCCTCGGCACGCGGCGCCCGTGCCACCAGGGCCGGGTTGAGAGCGAGCCGTCGACGGCGGACCGCCTCGTTCAATGCGGAGCGCAGGACACGGTGGACGGCCCGGACGACATGTGTCGAGTGTCCGTCAGCCTGGAGGAGCCGGTAGTGGGCTTCGAGGTGCTCGGGGCGAAGCTCGCTGAGCCTCCAGTGGCCGAGGTGAGGGATGACGTGGCACTTCATCTGGCTGCGGTAGGTCGACAGCGTCTTCCAGCGAGCGGTCATGGGCAGCACGGTCTCGAGCCAGTGCTCGAGCCACTCGGCGAGGGTGAGGTCGTCGCGGGTCCACACGTAGGTGCCGGCGTCCCTGCTGCGCTCGAGCTCACGCACGGCTTCGCGCAGCTCGTTCTTGGTACGTCGCTGCAGGTGCTTGCGCTCTGTGGTGCCGTCGGGTCGCCGGCCCATCGTCACGCGGGCGTGCCAGTGACCGTCGGCACCGCGGTACAGCGTGGAGGTGGTTTGCTCGGCAGGCTTGCGGGGTCTACTCATCGCGGACCTCGCCGTCGGGATCGCGCATCTGGGCGATGAACCGCTCGAGCTCGCGGCGCTCGACGCGGACCGAGCGGCCCAGGTGGACGACGCGGAGCCGGTGGCTGGCGACGTGGCGCTCGACGCTTCGCCGCGCGCAACGCAACTGGCGGGCGGCCTCGTCGAGGGTGAGCAGCAGGGTGTCGGCTGCGGTCGCGGACAGGGTGCTGGGGTGGGTAGTGGTCTCCATGTGACACCTAGGTGCGGAGACCGTCGCCGGGCGATCACCGGTCCGGGGGGACGTGGGGGGACGCTGCCCGATCTCGGGGGGACGCAGCGGGGGGACGCGACACGCCGCGACCCGGGCCGACACGAGGACGCCGCAGAGTTTTTGGGCCGGTTTTGAGACGGTGAAGGCCCGCTCCCCTGTCGGGGAAGCGGGCCTCTGAACCTGTTTGCGCAGGTCATGCGGTGAATCCGATCTGCGCGCCTGTAGGGATTCGAACCCCAAACCTTCTGATCCGTAGTCAGATGCTCTATCCGTTGAGCTACAGGCGCCCGCCGCCCGTATCGGGCGACCGCACGAGGATAGCCGAGGCGTCGGCGCGATGCCGAATCGGCCCGTTGTGGGATCATGACGGAGGGGCACGGGAGAGCAGGAGGGTGGGGTGGCCGGCTACGAGCCCGGAGACCGCGAGCTGTTCGAGCGCGAGGCGATCGAGCTGTACGACGCGATCGTGCAGGAGGGCGGCGTCGCGCCGACGGACGAGCGGCTGGCCGACGGCAGCCAGGCGAAGACCGCGCTCGACCTGCTCGCCGAGCTCAACCTGGTGCAGCTCGACCGGCAGGACGGCGTGTGGCGGGCGCTCGAGCCGGCCAATGTGCAGTCGCGGGTGGTGACGCCGCTCAGCTCCGAGGGGGCGCGGCTGCTCGACGAGTCGGCGCGGTGGGCGCGGGCGTTCCAGTCGATCACGACCAGCTGGCGCCGGTCACCGGCCGCGCAGAGCTCAGGGCCGTTCACCTACCTGCACAACGAGGCGATCAACCCCTACCTCACCACGCTCGTCGCCGAGGCGGAGGAGGAGCTGCTCACCGCGCAGCCGCAGACCGGCCGCGACGCACAGTCGATCGCCACCGCTGCCCTGCGCGACACCGAGGCGCTCGAGCGCGGCATCCGGATGCGCACGCTCTACCAGCACAGCGCGCGCCGCAGCACGACCACGCAGAAGTACGTCGCCGCCGTCACCGCCCGCGGCGCGGAGGTGCGCACGCTCGACGAGTTCTTCAACCGGATGATCGTCGTCGACCGCCGGGCCGCGGTGATCCCGGCCGCCGACACGCTCGCCACGGCGGTCGTCGTACGGGAGCCCGCCGTCGTCGCCTACCTCATCGACGTCTTCGAGCGGGCGTGGGCGCGCGGCCGGCCGTTCGTCAACGCCGAGGAGACCACGGTCCGCGAGATCGCTGCCGAGCAGCGGGCGATGACGATCCGGATGCTCATCGCCGGTCACTCCGACGCGGTGAGCGCGAAGCGGCTCGGGGTCAGCCCCCCGCACCTACGCCGGCTACGTGGCCGACCTGAAGGCGGAGTACGACGCCGAGACCCGGTTCCAGCTCGGCTACACGATGGGCAAGCTCGGCATCTCGGGCAACGAGCTCGCCGAGGACGGTCGCGGCTCGGGAGAGCCGGCGAACGGGGGACGACTAGGGCCGACCGCCCGGGGCGCCTCCCCGGGCGGCCGGCCCTCAGCTGGTCTGCGGCGTCGAGCCGCTCAGCGCCCGGCGACGCGGCACGCGCCGCCGCAGCCCCAGCCGGTGTCCATCGCCTGCGCCGGCGCGGCGACCGCGCCGAGGCCGACCACGGCGGTCACCGCCGCCACGACCAGCGCGGCCCTACGTGCGATCTCCCCTCATGGAACCCTCCAGGTGTGCGGGGGTCGTGCCCGGCCCCCGGCCGACATGTCATGCCGCTACTACCCAAACACCCCGCGGCCGAAACGTCCATCCGCAGGCGGGAGAATTATCGGTCCCGACTCCGTCCGTACGCCGACCGGGCCGGGTACGACGACGCCCCCCGGCGAGCGGGCTCACCGGGGGCCGACGCGGAGGCGGCGGGATTTGAACCCGCGAGAGGGTTTGAGCCCTCAACCCGCTTAGCAGGCGGGCGCCATAGACCGGACTAGGCGACGCCTCCCCACCGACCGGAGCACCGGTCGGCGGAGACAGGCTACAAGGGCCCGCCTGCCCGAGCCGAATCGGCCCACGGGACCGCCCGCCGGCTCGCTGCCGACCCGGCCGCGCCCGGTCGGCTCCGCCGTCAGCGCGACGCGCGGCGCAGGTGGTCGCGGACGTCGCGCGCGAAGTCGTCCTTGTCGGCGGCGAGCAGCGCCACCGGCACGGTCGTCGAGCGGCCGTCGCGGAGACGGAGCACGACGGCCTGGACGCCCCCGGCTGCGCCGCCACCGCGGTCTCGACCTCGCTCCAGCGGGCCTCGGTCACCCCGGCGCCGCGCACCATCCGCACCCGGTAGCCCCCGGGGTCAGGCGCACGACCGCCACCCTGGTCCGCAGCCACCAGGCGAGGACGCCGAGGCCGACCACGCCGACGACGAGCAGCACCACCAGCACGTCGGGCGTGATCCCGACGGCCGCGACCACCAAGGTCGCGGTGAGGATCACGATCGCGAACGACACCAGGTAGAGCCCGACGAACCGGGCCACCACGACCGGAGCCATCCGGTAGTCGACGGGCGCTGTGCTGCTCACGGGTCGATTCAACACGCCCGGCCGGCCGGCCCCGGAGCCGACCCCACAGCCGGCCTCGGAGCCGACCGCGCCCGGGCGTGCCGACGTACCGCCGGTGCCGCGACGTCTCTACACTCGACGCCCCGGGGACGCTGTCCCCTCGGGAGAGGTGCCGGAGTGGCCTATCGGAACCGCCTTGAAAGCGGTCGTAGGGGAGACCTACCGCGGGTTCGAATCCCGCCCTCTCCGCCAGCCGGGCGCTCAGCCCAGCTCGACCAGCAGGTCGCCCTCCTGCACGACGTCGCCGGCGGAGACCTTCACCGCCCGCACCACGCCGTCGACCTCGGCGATCACCGGGATCTCCATCTTCATCGACTCCAGGAGGAGCACCGTGTCGCCGACGGCGACGCTGTCACCGACCGCGACGTCGACCGACAGGACGTTCGCGACCATCTCGGCGCGGATCTCAGCCGTAGCAGTGCCCATGGGACGCGACGCTAAGGGTTACCGCGCGGTACGGCGAAGTCACAGCAGCGGCGCGGTGCGCCGCGGCTCCGGTCGCACGGCCGCGGCCTGCTCGGCGACCCGGCTCCGCCGGCCGCGGTTGCCGGTCAGCGCGAGGTCGAGCCGGATGATCACGAACGCCAGCACCAGGCCCACCACGAGCGCGTAGAGCGGCGAGAGCACGACCTCGCGCAGCTCCACCGCCGGGTTGCCGAGCGACGTCGCCACCGGCGCCGTCGCCGCGACGCCGAACGCGCACACCCACCAGCCCTGCCGGCGCCGGGCGCGCATGTGGCAGCCGTAAGCCAGGGCCGGTACGCCGAGCACGGCGATGATCGGGCGCGGGAACGCGCCCAGCTCCTGACGGCTCCACTGCACCCGCGCGACCAGCGAGTCGACGAGCCCGGTCGAGCCGTAGCGGCGCAGCAGCTCGGCGTAGAGCAGGCTCGCCGCCAGCAGCACCGCGCCCACCGCGACGACGATCAGCCCGCGGCGACCCAGCCCGTGGAGGCCGGCGCCGAGCCGGAAGACCAGCACGACGGCGCCGAGCAGCGCCAGCCCGAGGCCGGCGTACTCGAAGCGGAGCACGTCGATCGTCGGCTCGTAGCCGACCGCGGCCATCGCGCCGACCGCGGCGATCACGAGCGCGACCAGGCACTCGCGGACAGCCGCGGGGAAGCCCTTGGCCGGCACCGTGGACATCACCCCGAGCACGCCGGCGACCGCCGCCGTCAGCACCGCCGCACCGGTCTCGAGCACCTGCTGGTCGGTCAGCACCGTGGCCAGCCCGAGGGCGAGGGCGAGCGTGCCGAACACAACCGGCCGCCCGCCCGTCCGCGCCGCCAGCGCCCACGCGTAAGTGCCGGTCACCGTCACCGCACCCGCCGGGCCGAGCCACGCCGGGCCGACGGGCAGCATCGCGCAGACCAGGCACGCGGTCGCGGCAGCGACCAGGACCAGCCACGTGACGACCGGCAGCGGGGACGCGGCGATCCGCGCGACGCGTCGCTCCACGCCCGCCACTCGCCGCTCGGCGCGGGTCGGGCTGCGGCGGGACACGGGCGGTCAGCCTACAGACGGCGGTTGGCGAGCGAGGGGTTGGTACGACGGGCCTCGGCGAGGACCGCACGGTCCAGCTCGGCGGCCACGACGACCGGCTGGTCGGGTGCTCCCCCGTCCGCGTCGGCCACCACGTCGCCGAGCGGGTCGACGACCATCGAGTGGCCGGTGTAGCGCGGCGCCGGCTGGCCGACCGCGGCGACGTAGACGGTGTTCTCCACCGCCCGCGCCGTGACCAGCGTCTGCCAGTGCCGCACCTTCCGCGGCCCCGCCACCCACGCGGCCGGCACCACGATCAGCTCCGCACCGGCGTCGACGAGACGGCGGGCGAGCTCGGGGAAGCGCAGGTCGTAGCAGGTCATCAGGCCGACCCGCCAGCCGCTCACCTCGACCACGCACGGCTCGACCGGACCGGGCGTGAGCCGGTCGGACTCGCGGTAGCCGAACGAGTCGTAGAGATGCACCTTGCGGTAGTCGGCCTCGGCGGCACCGCGGACGACGAGCGTGTTGAACGGCCGCTGCGGGTCGGCGCTCCGCTCGAACATCCCGGCGACGACCGTGCAGCCGCGGTCGCCCGCCACCCGCGCCACCTCGGTCGCGAACGGGCCGTCGACCGGTTCGGCGTACGCACTGACGTCGGAGCCGGCCTCGCCGAAGTCGCGCGCGAACGCCTCGGGGAACGCGACTAGGTCGGCGTCGCGCGGCGCCAGCCGGTCGAGGGCGGCGCGGTTGGCGTCCGGCTCGAGGCCGGAGGCGGCCTGGACGAGGGCCACGCGGAGACGGCCGGTGTCGGCGGTGGTGTCGGCGGTGGTGTCGGTCACCCCTCCAGCGTGCCAGCCCGGCCGGTGCCGGCGGGAGCCGCCGGGCCCTGCGGAGACTCGCGACGTGATCGAGCCCGGCCTCACCCCCTTCGCCGCCGTCGTGCTGGCCGGCGGCCGGGGCTCCCGGCTCGGCGGCTTCGACAAGGCAGGCATCGAGGTCCGCGGCCGCACCCTCCTCGAGCACGCGCTCGACGCCGTGGTCGACGCCGCCGAGGTCGTCGTCGTCGGCCCCGCAGGTGCCGACCGACCGCCCGGTGACGTTCGTCGTCGAGGACCCCCCGGTTCGGCGGGCCGGTCGCCGGCCTGCTGACCGGGCGCGCGGCGCTGCTGCGGTCGGTGCCCTGGCTCGCGGTGGTCGCCGTCGACATGCCGAACCTCTCGGCGGGCACGATCCGCAGGCTCAAGGACGCCGGCACCGGCCACGACGGCGCCGTGCTGGTCGATGACGACGGCCGGAGGCAGCTGGCGTTCGTCGTCGACACCGGTCGTCTCGACGCGGTGGCCCCGGGGCTCGAGGAGCGGCACGGCGCCTCCCTGCGCTCCCTCCTCGAACGGCTCGACCTCGTCGACGTCGCCGCCGTCGGCGGGGAGCACCGCGACGTCGACTCGTGGGCCGACCTGCGCGAGCTGGCAGAGGAATCGCCCGACGACGGGTGACCGGGAGGATCTGGGTCTTGTCAGAGAGGCCGGTGCGTGGTCACTCTGGGACGGTGAACCTCCACGACTGGATCGACGAGCTGTGCGACCTCCTCGACGTCGACTCCGAGGCCGACGAGGGCCTGCTGGGGGACCTCGCGCAGGTGGCGCACGACAACGTGCACCCGGTGGCCGGACCGGTCACCACGTTCCTGCTGGGGGTGGCCGCCGGGGCCCGCGACGCGGGACCCGACACCATCGAGCGGCTCGCCGCCCAGGTGCAGGAGGCTCGCGGAGGCCTGGGACCGCCCGCCCGGCGCCACGGCCGATGACGACGACGACCTCGAGATCGAGGAGATCGACGAGCTCGACCTCAGCGAGGAGGAAGAGGAGGACGCGGTCGTCTGAGACCCGTCCGCCGGTAGCCCCGGCACACCCCGACGACCGGCACCGGCACACTGGGCCCATGCGTGCCGTCACCGTCAGCGGTCCTGGTGGGCCCGAGGTCCTGTCCATCGCCGAGCTGCCCGACCCCGAGCCGGGTCCGGGCGAGGTCCTGGTCGACGTGGCGGCGACCGCCGTCAACCGGGCCGACCTGCTCCAGCGGCAGGGGTTCTACCCGCCGCCCCCGGGTGCCTCCGACGTCCTCGGGCTCGAGTGCAGCGGCACGGTGGCCGCGGTCGGCGAGGGCGTCACCACCTGGGAGGTCGGTACGCCGGTCTGCGCGCTGCTCGCGGGCGGCGGCTACGCCACCCGGGTCGTCGTACCGGAGGGCCAGCTGATGCCGCTGCCGGACGGCGTCGACCTGGTGACCGCGGCCGCGCTCCCCCGAGGTGGCCTGCACCGTGTGGTCCAACGTCTTCATGGTCGCCGGGCTGCGCCCGGGCGACGTGTTCCTCGTGCACGGCGGCGCCGGCGGGATCGGCACGATGGCCATCCAGCTGGCCGCCGCGACCGGCGCCCGGGTGTTCACGACCGCCGGCACCGCCGAGAAGCGGCAGCTCTGCGTCGACCTGGGGGCGGAGGTGGCGATCGACTACCGCGAGGACGACTTCGTCGAGGTCGTCCGCTCGCGCACCGACGGCCACGGCGCCGACGTGGTGCTCGACAACATGGGCGCGAAGTACCTCGCCCGCAACGTGGCCGCGCTGGCGGACGAGGGGCCGGCTGGTGATCATCGGCATGCAGGGCGGCGTGAAGGCCGAGCTCGACATCAGCAAGCTGCTGGCCAAGCGCGGCGCCGTCATCGCGACCGCGCTGCGCTCCCGCCCCGTGGACGGCAAGGCCGCGATCTGCCGCTCGGTCGTCGAGCACGTCTGGCCGCTCGTCGCCGAGGGCCGGGTGCGGCCGGTCGTGCACGAGCGGCTGCCCCTTGAGCGGGTCGCCGACGCCCACCGGCTGGTCGAGGAGAGCGGCCACACCGGGAAGGTGCTGCTCACCACCTGAGCGCGGCTGCGGCCCCCTGACTAGAGTCGGAACCATGACCCAGCCTCCCGAGCAGTCCGGCCCCCGAGGGCGAGCAGCGCATCATCGTCATCGGCCCCGACGGCCAGCCGGTCGCCGCGGTGCCGTCCCAGGTCGCGGCCGCGGGCGCGGCCGGCCAGGAGGGCGACGGCGACGAGGAGAGCGAGCGCGCGCTCACCGACCTGGTCGAGCAGCCCGCCAAGGTGATGCGGATCGGCAGCATGATCCGCCAGCTCCTCGAGGAGGTGAAGTCCGCGCCGCTCGACGAGGCGAGCCGTCAGCGGCTGCGCGAGATCCACCAGTCCTCGATCAAGGAGCTCGAGGCCGGCCTCGCACCCGAGCTGGTCGAGGAGCTCGAGCGGCTGTCGCTGCCGTTCGAGGAGAGCGCGCCGTCCGAGGCCGAGCTGCGGATCGCGCAGGCCCAGCTGGTGGGTTGGCTCGAGGGCCTGTTCCACGGCATCCAGACCGCGATCTACGCCCAGCAGATGGCGGCCCGTGCCCAGTTCGAGCAGATCCGGCGGGCGCTGCCGCAGGGGATGCAGCCCGGCGTACCCGGTCAGCAGCCGCCCCAGCAGCAGCCGGGGCAGGGCGAGGAAGGCCCGTCGAGCACCGGGGGGCATGTACCTCTGAGCACCCGCCCCCCGCCGGGCCGGCGGGACCGGCTAGACGCCCCGGCGTCCGACCCGGGCGAGCAGCGCCAGGCCGAGCACGCCGACGATCACCGCGGCGAGACCGGGCGCGGCGAGCCGGGTCAACGACGGCGCCTCATCCGCGCCCTCCGGCTCGCTCAGCTCCACGTCGGGTGCCGCGTCCGACGCCGGCTGCTCCCGCAGCGCCTCGGCGAGGACGTTGCGCAACCGCGACGTGAGACCGCCGCCGAGGCGGGTGGCGCCGCCGCAGGCGCCCACGGTCACCGGCCCGGTGGCCGGGTCGCCCTCGGCGAAGAAGAGGTACGTCGCGCCGCGGCGCAGCCGCCCCACCGCGTCCTGGCCGGCGTCGGTGGTGACCACCTCGACCGGGCGGCGCCGGTCGACGTCGCCGCGGAAGACGACGCCCACCCGCACGGAGTGGCGCCAGGTGGTGTCGCCGGCCCGGTCGTCACCCGGCGCGGACGAACCCGGTGCGTCCGGGGACGCACCCGGGGTGTCGCGGTCGCGGGACGTGACGGCCGCGACCTCGCCCGCGAACACGACGGTCGCCGCCTCGGCCCGGGCCCGGACCTCCTCGACGTCGACGGTGCGCGGGTCGTCGAGGTCGAGCGGTCGGCAGCTGTCGGCCGCCGCGACCGACGACCCGACCTCGGTCGCCGTGGCGCCCGGTGTCGACGTCACGCCGATCGTGGCCGTCGCGGCGAGCAGCAGCAGCGGCAGGAGGCCGAGCGGCCGGGACATCGAGGACATCGGGGACATCTCAACAGATCGCCCGGCCCGCTGCCAGCGGCCGCGGGTCACGCGACCGCCTCCGGGGCGGGGAACCACCGCGACAGCTCCACCGCGGCGCCGTCCTCGTCGACCGTGCCGGCGACGTCGTCGGCGGCGTCGATGACCTCCTGCACCGCCTGGCCCATCGCCACCCCGCGGCCGGCCCAGGCGAGCATCTCGACGTCGTTGCGGCCGTCGCCGATCGCGAGCACGTCGTCGGCGGTGAGCCCGAGCCGCTCGACGACGTACTGGAGGCCCGACGCCTTCGACACGCCCTTGGCCGCCAGGTCGAGCCAGGCGGTCCAGCCGACGACGTAGTCGGTGCCGTGGAGGCCGAGCTCCTCGGCCATCTGCACGAAGTCCTCCGCCGTCGCCTGCGGGTCGCGGATGATCACCCGGCTGACCGGCGCCGAGACCAGGTCCTCGAGCTCGGTGACGATCAGCTCGCCGCCCAGCTCACCCTCGGGGAACGGAGCCGAGACCCGGTAGCCGATCCCGCGCTCCTCGATCGCCACCAGGGCATCGGGGGTGCCGCTGCAGGACGGCGTGCACGGCGGGGGCCGCGTCGAATGTCTCCTCGTGCACGATCTCCAGCGGCGGGTAGCGCACCAGCACCGAGCCGTTGGAGGCGACGATCCACAGCCGGTCGCCGTGGCCGTGGAGGTCGAGCAGGTCGGCGATCGGGGTCATGCTGTGCGGCGCGCGGCCCGAGGCGAGGACCACGTGGGCGCCGGCGTCGAGGACCCGCTGGACGGCGTCGTAGACCGCCGGCGGCACCTCCTCGTGGGTGGCGCCGGCGCCGTCGACCCACTTGAGGAGGGTGCCGTCGATGTCGAGCGCGACCACCTGCGGCCGCCAGTCGGCGTCAGGCATCGACCGGCTTGATGAGGTCGAGGCCGCCGAGGTAGGGGCGCAGCGCCTCCGGCACGCGCACCGACCCGTCGGCCTGCTGGTGGGTCTCGAGGATCGCGACGATCGCCCGAGGCACCGCCGTCAGGGTGCCGTTGAGCGTGGCGATCGGCTTCGTCTGCCCGTCCTCGCGGACCCGGATGTCGAGGCGGCGGGACTGGAAGTCGGTGCAGTTGGACGTCGACGTCAGCTCGCGGTAGCGGCCCTGGGTCGGGATCCACGCCTCGCAGTCGAACTTCCGGATCGCCGACAGGCCGAGGTCGCCCGCTGCGGTGTCGATCACCCGGTAGGCCAGCTCGAGCTTGTCGAGGAACTCCCGCTCCCACGCCAGCAACCGCTGGTGCTCGGCGTACGACTCCTCGATCGTCGTGTAGACGAACATCTCGACCTTGTCGAACCAGTGCACCCGGATGATGCCGCGGGTGTCCTTGCCGTGGGAGCCCGCCTCCCTTGCGGAAGCACGGGCTGAAGGCGGCGTAGCGGCGCGGCAGCGTGGCGGCGTCGAGGATCTCGTCGGAGTGGTACGCCGCCATCGCGACCTCCGACGTGCCGACGAGGTAGAGGTCGTCGCCCTCGATCCGGTAGACGTCGTCGGCGGCCTGGCCGAGGAACCCGGTGCCGTCCATCGCCCGCGGCCGCACCAGCGACGGGGCGACGACCTGGGTGAAGCCGGCCGCCCGGGCCTGGTCGAACGCCATGTTGACCAGCGCGAACTCGAGCTGGGCGCCGATGCCGGTGAGGTAGTAGAAGCGGCTGCCGCTGACCTTCGCGCCCCGCTCGATGTCGATCGCCCCGAGCATCTGGCCCAGCTCGACGTGGTCGCGCGGCTCGAACCCCTCGGCGGCGAAGTCGCGGGGGGTGCCGACGTGCTCGAGCACGACGTAGTCGTCCTCGCCGCCGGCGGGTGCCTCGTCGGCCGCGAGGTTGGGGATCGCCTTGAGGATGTCGGTCCACTCCTCCTCGGCCGCCGCCCGCGCGGCCTCGGCCTCCTTCACCTCGGCCGCGAGGGCCTTGGTCCGTGCGAGCAGCTCCTGCTTCTCCTCGCCCTGCGCCTTCGGGATCTTCGCCCCGAGCGCCTTCTGCTCCGCGCGCCTGGCCTCGAACGTGCTGATCGCGGACCTTCGCGCCGCGTCCGCCGCCAGCGCCCGGTCGACCACGTCACCGGACAGCCCACGCTTGGCCTGCGCGGCGCGCACGCGGTCGGGCTCGTCACGGATGATGCGCGGGTCGATCATGCGTCCGAGGCTATCCGGATCGTCGAATCGTGCCTCGTGGCGGGTTGAATCGGGTGTCGTGGTGTGTTGAATCCGGGGTTGTGGTGTGTTGATTCCGGGGTCGTGGAGGGTCGAGTCGGGTGTGGTGGTGACAGGCGCGCGCCACGGGGCCCGATTCGAGACACCAGGGGGCCGACTCGACACACCACGAGGCCCGATTCAACACACCACGAGGCCCGATTCGACGTCAGAACAGGGGCGATGGGCTCGGGCGGGGGGAAGAGGGCGTCGAGCTCGGCGAGGTCGTCGGGGGTGGGGACCCAGGAGCCGGAGCGGGCGTTGGCGGTGACCTGCTCGGGGCTGGTGGCGCCGGCGATCACGCTGGCGACGGGTTCCTGCGCGAGCAGCCAGCCGATGGCGACGGTCACCTCGGAGACGCCGCGGTCGGCGGCGAAGGCGGAGTAGCGGCCGAGCTCGGGGGAGGTGGCCACGTCGAGCAGGTGCTGCCGGCTGCGGGAGAGGCGACTGCCGGGAGGCGCAGTGCCGTCGGCGTACTTGCCGGTGAGCAGGCCGTTGGCGAGCGGGAAGTACGGCAGCACGCCGAGGCCGAACTGCCGGCAGGCAGGCAGCACCTCGAGCTCGGCCCGCCGGTCGACGAGGTTGTAGTGGTTCTGGCTCGACACGAACCGCTCGACACCGAGCTCGCGGGCGACCAGCTCGGCCTCGGCGATCTGCCAGCCCGCCCGGTTGGAGTGGCCTACGTAGCGCACCTTGCCCGCGCGCACCAGGTCGTCGAGCGCCCGCAGCGTCTCCTCGATCGGCGTCAGCGGGTCGGGGGTGTGGAACTGGTAGAGGTCGATCCGGTCGGTGCCGAGCCGGCGCAGCGACGCCTCGACCGCGGCGACGACGTACCTCCGGCCGCCCCGGGCCCCGAAGTCCGGCCCGTTGACGCCCTTCATGTCCATGCCGAACTTGGTCGCGACCACGACCTCGTCGCGCCGGCGCCCGAGCGCCGCACCGAGCCGCTCCTCGGCGAGGCCCGGCCGGCCGCCGTAGGTGTCGGCGACGTCGAAGAACGTGATGCCCGCGTCGAGCGCCGCACCGACGACGCGGTCGGCGCCGTCCTGCGACTCCGTCGTCGTGTCCGGCCGGCCGAGGTTGTTGCACCCGAGGCCGACGGCGGAGACGACGAGTCCGGAGCGGCCGAGGCGGCGCAGGGGCGGAGGGCCGTCGGGGGGCGGTGGACGCGGTCACGGGTACGACGTTAGCGGGCCTTCGGGATAGCCTCCGGACGACCGTTCCCGTCCACCCACCGAGACCCCCGAGGAGCCTGCCGGTGCTCGACAGCCCCCGTCGCACCCTGCTGCTCTGGTCGGCGCTCTGCCTCGGCGTGTTCGCCCCTCGTCGGCGTCGGCGTCGGGCTCGAGTGGGGCGTGCTCGGCGACGTCGACGACAGCGGGCGCGACCTGCGCGGCTGGGCCGCCGACGAGGGCTGGCTCCGCCGGCCGCTGCGCTGGGTCGAGCTGCTCTTCGGGACCGTCGGCATCGCCGTCATGACCGGGCTGCTCGCAGGCGGGATGCTCACCCGCGGCCACCGCCGGGCCGCCGTCCTCATCGTCGCGGTGACCCTCGCCACCTGGGGCGCCACGCAGGGCGCGAAGCTCCTCGTCGACCGCGACCGGCCCGAGTGGGAGTACGAGGAGTTCCTCCACGGCACCGCGGCCTATCCCTCCGGCCACGCCTCCCAGGTGACGGCGCTGGCCGGGCTCTGCCTCGTGCTCGTCGTGATGCTCGTACGACGCGGCACCATCCGGCGCCTCGTCGGCACCGGCCTCGGGCTGGTCGTCGTGCTCGTGTGCCTCGACCGGCTGCTGCTCGGGCGGCACTTCTGGACCGACGTCACCGGCGGCGCGGCCCTCGGCGCCGGGCTGCTGCTGCTCGGTGTCGCGCTCTACAGCCCGCTGCCCCGCAGCGTCGCCCTCAAGGCGGCGCCGCTCCCGCAGGCGCTGCCGTCGAAGAACGACCTCGCAGTGGTGCTCAACCCGAGCAAGGTCGAGGACGTCTCCCAGTTCCAGGCGATCGTGACCCAGCTCGCCGAGGAGTCGGGCTGGAAGGCGCCACGGTGGCACTTCACCACCCGCGAGGACTCGGGCACCGGCCAGGCCGAGCAGGCGGCGGTCGAGGGCGCCGACCTGGTGATCGTCTGCGGCGGCGACGGCACCGTGCGCGAGGTGTGCGCCGAGCTCGCCGGCACCGGCATCCCGGTCGGCATCATCCCCGCCGGCACCGGCAACCTGCTCGCCCGCAACCTCGACATCCCGCTCTTCATCCGCGCCGCCATCGACATCGCGCTCAACGGCCAGGACCGGGCGATCGACATGGTCAAGGTCGCGGGCGACGGCATCGACGACACCCACTTCATGGTCATGGCCGGCATGGGCTTCGACGCGGCGATCATGGAGGGCGTCAACGAGGACATCAAGAAGCGGGTCGGCTGGCTGGCCTACGTCTGGTCGGCCCTGAAGTCGCTGATGTTCCCGCCCGCGCGGGTCGAGGTCTCCGTCGACGGCGGCGAGTGGACCAAGCACCGGGCGCGCACGGTGGTCGTCGGCAACGTCGGCTACCTCCAGGCCGGCATGCCGCTGCTCCCGGACGCCACCATCGACGACGGCCGGCTCGACGTCGTCCTGCTCTACCCGCGCCGGTTCCTCTCGTGGCTGCCGCTGGCGTTCCGGGTGCTGACGAAGCAGCCGCGCACCGACGAGACGATCACCCGGATGACCGGCCGCACCGTCTCGATCCGCGCGGCCGCGGCGACGCCGCGCCAGCTCGACGGCGACACGATCGGCCCCGGTCACGAGCTGCACATGGAGTGCATCCACGGCCGGCTGCTGGTGCGGGTGCCCCGCTAGGAGCCCCGTCAGCGTGCGGCGCGGGCGTGCTCGACCGCCTCGGTCTCCTCGGGCGACAGCTCCTGGTCGCTGCTCCAGCCGGTGACGCTCTTGGCGTAGGTGCGGGCCTCGCTGCGGCCGCGGATCGAGGTCAGCACCACCCCGTCGCCGCTGTCGTCGAGCAGCGCGAGCGACCACGACAGCCGGCCGCCCATCTCGTCGAACGCGTCGTAGCGGACCACGGCGAGGTGCCGCAGCGCCCCGGTGGCCTCCGCCCGCAGCGCGGCGACCTCGCGCCGCAGCCCGGGCAGGTCGGCCGGTATGTCGTCACCGACGCGCCGCGCCCGGCGGCCGCCGAGCGACACCGCCAGGGCAGCGGCCGCCAGCACCACGGCCACGCCGGCCAGCACGATCGCCATGGGCGCATGCTAGGCGGCGCGGGCCGTGGGCCGGCGCAGCCGCGCGGGCTACTCGACCGGCTCGGAGCCGGCGAGCGCGTCGGCCATCTCCTGGAAGACCTCGCCGTAGGCCCGGTAGGAGTAGGGCGCCGCGGCGTACCACGGGAAGACCTGCCCCGCCTCGACCGCGGGGTGGCTGGTCCAGGTGTCGATCGAGTCGAGCTTGTCGCGGACCAGGTCGTAGACCCGGGCGTCGAAGAACAGCACGTCGGCCTCGGAGTAGTCGGCGACCTGCTCCCAGCTGTAGGCGTGGAAGTGGATCGGGTCGCCGCTCTTGGGCTCGACGATGTCGAGGCCGGTCTCGCCGAGGGTGCCGAGCTCGGGGAAGAAGCCGGGGTTGGCGACGTAGAACGTGCCGGCGTCGACGTCGGCGCTCACGAAGGCGACCTGCAGCCCCGACTCCTCGGCGGTGGCGCCGAGCTGCTCGAGCGCGCTGCGGTAGGCCTCCTCGTCGGCGACGAGGTCGTCGCTGCCGGTGTCGGCACCGAGCTCGCCGGCGAGGTCGAGGAACGTCTGGATCGCCTCGTCGGTGGTGGTGTACTGGCCGCCGATGCCGAGGGTCTGGGTGAGGTTCTCGACCTGCTTCGCCGAGCGGGACGGCACGTACCACAGCGTCTCGTCGTCGAAGGTGTAGTCGACCAGCAGCTCGGGGGCGAGGACGCCGAGCTGCTGCACGTCGAGCTCGCCGTAGGTCCGTCCGACGACCTCGACCTGGGAGAGGTCGATGTCGCCGGCCTGGTAGTCGAGCTCGCCGTCGGTCTCGGTCAGCTCGCCGTAGACGACGTCGACCTGGTAGCCGTTGTCCCACAGCGCCGCAGCGATGCTGCTCTGCGCGGCCACCGTCGCGGGCACCTCGTCGAGCCGGACGGTTCCGCCGCGCTGGTCGGGGGAACTCGAACGGCCCGGCCGGGGCGCTCGCGCCCGTCGACGCCGGGTCGTCGGCCTCGGTGACCGGGTCGGTGTCGCCGCTGCACGCGGCCAGCGCGAGCGTCGCGGCGAGGGTGCCGGCGGCGAGCTGCGCCCGGCGGGTCCTGCGGGTCATCGGTTCTCCTTCTGGTGGTGGTGCCGCGGGATGACCAGCGGCGTGTGGGACTCGGGATCGGTGATCACCCGGCACGGCAGGCCGAACACCTCGGCGACGAGGTCGGCGGTCACGACGTCGGTGGGGTCGCCCTCGGCGACGACCGCGCCGTCCTTCATCGCGACCAGGTGGGTGGCGTAGCGGCAGGCGAGGTTGAGGTCGTGGAGCACCGCGACCAGCGTGTAGCCGCGCTCGGTGCGCAGCCCGGCGCACAGGTCGAGCACCTCGACCTGGTGGGCGATGTCGAGGTACGTCGTCGGCTCGTCGAGCAGCAGGATCTCGGTGCGCTGGGCGAGCGCCATCGCCAGCCACACCCGCTGCCGCTGACCCCCGGACAGCTCGTCGACCAGCCGGTCGGAGAGGCCCAGGGTGTCGGTGGCGACCATCGCCTCACGCACCGCCTCCTCGTCCTCGGCCGACCACTGGCGCAGCAGCCGCTGGTGGGGGTACCTGCCGCGCGAGACCAGGTCGGCCACCGTGATCCCGTCGGGCGCGACCTGGGCCTGCGGCAGCAGGCCGAGGCGCCGGGCCACCTCCTTGGACGGGTAGCGGTGGATGTCCTTGCCGTCGAGGTGCACCGTGCCGCCGCTGGGGGCGAGCAGCCGGGCCAGGCCCCGCAGCAGCGTGGACTTGCCGCAGCCGTTGGCGCCGACGACCACGGTGAACGAGCCCGCCGGAACCGCGAGGTCGAGGTCGGTGGTGATCTGCCGGGCGCCGTAGCCGAGGGTCACCCGGTCGGCGACGAGCGGGCTGCCGGACGGCGGGACCTCCGGCCCGGCCGGTTCGTCGGCACCGACGCCCGGCGCCCGGGTCGGGATGGTGCGAGGGATGGTCACAGGCGCCCCTTCCGCCATTCGAGGGTGAGCAGCCACGCCAGGTAGAGGCCGCCGACCAGCCCGGTCATCACGCCGACGGCGACCAAGCGGGGCTGGAACAGCTCGCGGGCGGCGTGGTCGGCGAGCACGAGGAGCAGGGCGCCGGTCAGCGCCGACGCGACCAGGTTGGGTCCGCCGGCGCGGGTGAGCCGGCGCGCCACCTGCGGGGCCGACAGCGCGATGAAGGCGACCGGCCCCGCGGCCGCGACGGCCACCGCCGAGAGCAGTACGCCGACCGCCACGGCGAGGAACCGGACCCGGCCGGTCGCGAGCCCGAGCCCCGCGGCGGAGTCGTCGGTGAGCTCGGCCATCCGCAGCGGCCGCGACAGCAGCAGCGCTGCCGCACCGCCCGCGACCACGGCCACGGCCAGCAGCCGCACGGCCGACCAGTCGGAGCCCTCGAGGCTGCCGACCAGCCACACCGAGGCCGCCTGGGCGTCGTAGACCGTCGAGCTGGTGATCATCAGCGCGTTGAGCGACAGCAGCATCGCCCCGACCCCGATGCCGACGAGCACCAGCCGCAACGGGTCGACCCCGCCCCGCATCGCCAGCAGGTAGACCAGCCCGGCCGTCAGCGCACCGGCCACGACGGCGCCGACGGCGGCGCCGCGCAGCCCGGTGTCGAGCGCCAGCAGGGCCACCAGCCCACCGCTGGCGGCGCCGGCCTCGAAGCCGATCACGTCGGGACTGCCGAGCGGGTTGCGGGTGATCGTCTGGAACAGCGCACCCGACATGGCGAGCGCGGCGCCGACCAGCACGCCGAGGAACACCCGCGGCAGCCGGTAGTCCTGGACGATCAGCTCCTCGATCGGCAGCCCTTCGCCGGTGAGCGTGAGCCACACCCGCGGCAGGCCGACCTGGACCTCGCCCAGCACCAACGACGCGGTGCCGGCGCCCACGACCGCCACCACGAGCCCGAGGCACACGACCAGCGGGCGCAGCGGCACGGCGACGGAGAGCCGGCCGACCCGCAGCACGCCGACGGGGTAGCGAGGAGTGGACAGCAGCGTGGTCACAGGTGCACCAGCCGTCGACGTCGGACGAGCGCGATGAACACGGGGGCACCGATGAACGCCGTCATCACGCCGGCCTCGATCTCGCGGTGGCCGGTCACCACCCGGCCGACGGTGTCGGCGGCCACCAGCAGGGTCGCCGCGAGGCCCATCGAGAGCGGGACCACCCACCGCTGGTCCGGCCCGGCGAGGAACCGCGCGACGTGCGGGACGGTGAGGCCGAGGAAGCCGATCGGGCCGGCGACGGCGGTCGCGGCGCCGCAGAGCAGGGTGATCGCGACCGCGGTGAGCACCCGGGTGCGCCCGAGCCGGGCGCCGAGCGCCCTTCCGGTGTCCTCGCCGAGGGCGATCGCGTTGAGGCTCGGGGCCACGCACAGGGCGAGGACGGCTCCGGCCACCAGGAACGGGAGCACGTCGACGAGCACCGAGATCTCCCGGCTCACCACCGAGCCGACGACCCAGAACCGCATGGTGTCGAAGCTGCGCTGGTCGCTCAGCGCGACGCCGTTGACGTACGCCGTCAGCACCGCGGTCAGCGCCGCGCCCGCGAGCGCCAGCCGCATCGGCGTGGCGGCGGCACGGCCGCCCGAGCCGAGGACGTAGACCACGACCGACGCCAGCGCCGCACCCACCAGGGCGAACCCGATCTGCGCCCGCGGCTCGGTGACGTCGAGGAACGCGATGCCGGTGACCACGGCGGCCGCCGCACCGGCGTTGACACCGAGCAGGCCGGGGTCGGCGAGCGGGTTGCGGGTCAGCGCCTGCATCAGGGCGCCAGCGGCACCCAGGGCCAGGCCCACCGTCAGCGCGACCAGCGTCCGGTCGAGACGCAGGCCGCGCACGATGTCGCGGGCGGCGTGGTCGTCGCCGGCCAGCCCCGCGAGGACCCGGCCGACCGACAGCGGCTCGCGGCCGACCATCAGGCTCACCAGCACCGCGACCAGCAGCACGCCGAGCACCACGAGCGCCGCCACCACTCGCGTCGAGCGCGCGCGCCGTGGCACGCGTCCGCGGCCGGGCGCCGTACGGACCTCGGCGGACGCTCCGACGTCGCTCGTCGTCGCGGTCACAAGGGAAGGCTAGCCTAACTTCGCCTCGCCGTCGCTGCCGGACCGTCGCCGCCGCCGTGGGCCCGATTACAGTGCCCGCATGGTGGCGAACCCTCCGTCCCCCGGCGCCGACAGCGAGGTCGGGCAGCTGCGCACCGTCGTGCTGCACCGCCCCGGCGACGAGCTGCGCCGGCTGACCCCGCGCAACAACGACCGGCTGCTCTTCGACGGCATCCCGTGGGTCTCCCGGGCCCAGGAGGAGCACGACGCGTTCGCGCAGGCGCTGCGCGACCGTGACGTCGAGGTGCTCTACCTGACCGAGCTGCTCGCCGAGACGCTCGGCGACGTCGAGGCGCGGCAGGTTGCCGTCGACACGACCCTCGCCAACCTCGACCTCGGCGACACGATGCGCCGCTACCTGCAGGGGTTCCTCGACGACGCCACTCCCGAGGAGCTGACCGGCCACCTCACCGCCGGCATCCGCAACGACGAGGTGCGCGGCGGGTTCGGGCTGGTGACCAAGCTGCTCGCGTTCGACGCGTTCCTCGTCGACCCGCTGCCCAACCTGCTCTTCACCCGCGACTCCTCGGTGTGGGTGCGCGACCGGGTCGCGATCACCTCCCTCGCCATGCCGGCCCGCAAGCGCGAGACGCAGCTCACCGAGCTGATCTACCGCCACCACCCGCGGTTCTCCGCGACCGAGCGGATCCTCGGCCACCACTTCGAGCACGTCGAGGGCGGCGACGTGCTGCTCCTCGCCCCCGGCGTGATCGCGGTCGGCGTCGGCGAGCGCACCACCCCCGCGGGCGCCGAGCGGTTCGCCCGGCAGGTCTTCGACACCGGCCTCGCCGAGACCGTGCTGGTCGTGCCGATCGCCCAGGAGCGGGCGACCATGCACCTCGACACGGTCTGCACGATGGTCGACGTCGACAAGGTCGTGATGTACCCCAACATCGCGCACACCCTGACGGCGTACGCCGTCACGCCGCAGCCCGGCAGCGACCCGGCGGCCCCTGACCTCGCCGTCGCGGAGCCCGAGCCGTTCCTCGTTGCGGCCGCGAAGGCGATGCAGCTCGACACGCTGCACCAGATCGACACCGGCCTCGACCCGGTCACCGCCGAGCGGGAGCAGTGGGACGACGGCAACAACACGCTCGCCCTCGCACCACGGCTGGCCGTGGCCTACGAGCGCAACGACGGCACCAACAGCCGGCTCGAGGACGCCGGCATCGAGGTGATCAGGATCGCCGGCTCCGAGCTGGGCTCCGGGCGCGGCGGCCCGCGGTGCATGAGCTGCCCCGTCGCCCGTGACCCTCTGGGCTGAACGGAGTTGTCGATAGGGGTCGCGGCAGCGCGCGGCCGCGCTCATGGGGGAGACCGGCGAAAAGGGTCAGGCATGGCAACGTTCTTCGAGCACTTCACCCCGCAGGAGGTGGCGCGGATCAGCGGCGCCGGCCGCCGCGTGAAGCTCCCGGAGGGCTGGTCCCCGATCTGGGAGGACACCCCCGCCGACAAGGCCTACATCATCCTCGACGGCACCGTCTCCGTCCGGCGCGACGGCGCCGAGGTCGCGCAGCTCGGCCCCGGCGACATCGTCGGCGAGGCCGCGATCGTCGGCCACAAGCTGCGCAACGCGACCGTGGTCGCGCTCACGCCCCTCGACACGATCCACCTGACCGACGCCACCGTGCGCCAGCTCGACGCCGAGATGCCCAGCTTCCACCAGGCGCTCGTCGAGGTCGCGCAGGCCCGGATGGGCGGCTGACCGGCGCTCAGGAACTCCAGCAGCCGCGGACGTCATACGTCCCGAGGGCGATCGCCCTCCGTCCGTATGACGTCCCCGCGCGGCCCGACGTAGAGCGCACCGGCAGAAGCGACCGGGGCGTCCGACCTCAGCCGACGTCAGCGGATGGTGACCTGCCGGTTGGCGAGGCCGGCGCGGGCCGAGCGCTCCTCGGTGGTGAGGTCGGCGTCGGCGGCGAGGGCCCGGTCGAGGCGACTGCGGATCTCGGCGGCGCCGTCCTCGACGCCCTCGACGCCGGTGCCGTCGGGGAGCTCCCAGACGGGGGCGAGCAGGCCGTGGGCGCGGAACATGCCGATCAGGCGGGCTCCCTCGACGACCCGGTCGTCACCGGCGACGTGCAGGCGGGCGAAGGCGTCGAGTAGGTCGTCCTCCGGCTCGGGCATCACCCAGCGGAGGAACTCCTTCTCGCCCATCCGGGTCCAGTACGCCGACGGCACCGAGGCGAGCTTGGCGGTCGGCGAGGCCGCTCCCTGCGCCTGCTCCAGCGCGGCGGCGACCTCGCCCGACTCGTCGTCGTCGACGTCGGAGACCCAGAAGTCGAAGCCCTCGTGGACGGTGACGTCGAGCGGCTCGTCGACGAGGAGGTCCTGCAGACGGGGGCCCGCGGCGGGAGGCTCGGTCAGGCCGACCATCGGCGTGCCCGGCTCGGCGTCGAGCGCGGCGAGCAGCACGGCGGCGAGGTCGCGGGACGGGTCGCCGAAGTTGTGCTGCACCTGCAGGCCCAGCCAGACCTCGCCGCTGTCGCGCACCATCGCGGGTGCGGCCATCGGGAGCAGGGGTGCAGAGCCGCACCTCGCGGTCCGCGTGCTCGCCCTGCAGCCGCAGCGGCGCGGTGGCGGCGGGCACCAGCTCGCGCAGCGCGACCAGGTCGCACTCGGCGGCGAGGCCGTCGAACGGGCGCTTGACGAACACCGTGCCGCCGCCCGGCGCCCCGTGGCAGGCCTTGTAGCGCTTGCCCGACCCGCACGGGCAGGGCTGCCGCGGCCCGACCTCCCCGGGGGTCGTCTCGTCACCGGCGGCCCGGGTCCTGGTGCGGTTCTTCTTGCCCATGGGGCCGAACCTATCCGGCCGGGCGCTCGCGTCGCTCGAGCAGGTCGAGGATGTGCGACGGGCGGTCGGTGATCACCGCGCGGACGCCGAGCCGGAGGCACAGCTCGAGGTCCGACTCGTGGTTGACCACCCACACGTGCAGCTGCCGGTCGCGGCGGGCCATGCTCTCCACGACCCGGTGGTGGTCGCGCAGCAGCGAGATCCCGGGTCCTAGCACCCAGTCGCGGCCGACGACCCGGCGCAGCATCGGCCAGTACGACGGCTTGTCGACGAGCTGCACCAGCTGCACCTCCGGCGCCAGCCGCTCCACCCGCTGCAGCGCGGTGAACGAGAAGCTCATCACCCGCACCGGCGCGCCGGCGTGGTGCCAGCCGAAGTCGCGGAGCATCTCCACCAACCGCTTCTCGACGAGGCCGCCGTACCGCGTCGGGTGCTTGGTCTCGATCGCCACCTCGATCCGGCGGCCGTAGTCGGCCACCGTCTCGAGCAGCTTGCGGAGCGTCAGCACGCCGTCGAGCGACTCGTCGCGGTCGGGCGCCTCGTCGTCGAGGTCGGCCCACGGGTTCTTCCAGGTGGCGAAGTCGAGCTCGTTGAGCTCGGCCAGGTCCATGGTCGACACCAGGCCCCTGCTCGCGGCCGTACGCCGCAGCGTGCGGTCGTGCACGCACACCAGGTGCCCGTCGGCGGTGAGCCGGATGTCGCACTCGAGCGCGTCGGCGCCGTTGTCGAGAGCGGCGACGTACGCCGCCAGGGTGTGCTCGGCGATCTCGTGACTGGCGCCGCGGTGGGCGACGACCTGCGGCCGCATGTGCCCCAGTCTGGCCCAGCGGCCGTTCCGCCGGGAGCGAACACGCTGTTGCGCAGGTCACCCCTGGTCCTAGGTTCGGTCCATGGGCGAGGTGATCAGGTTTCCCGAGAAGGCACGGCCCGCTCCCCGAGGTGGAGCCGTTGTGGCGTGAGGCCGCCGGCGAGACGTTGCGCGAGGAGCGGCACGCTCGCGGCCGGACGCTGTCCGACGTGGCCGAGCGGGCCGGCATCTCCGTCCAGTACCTCTCCGAGGTGGAGCGGGGCCGCAAGGAGCCCAGCTCGGAGGTGCTCTCGGCGGTCGCCGGGGCGCTCGGGCTACGGCTGGCCGAGCTGACCCTGCGGGTGTCGCGCCGCCTCGACGGTCCGGTCTGCCTCGCCGCCTGACCGCGCAGGCCCGCCCCGGGTCGGGGCACGGTCAGGGGGCGGCCAGGGTCGTTCCCGATGTCCCGGCGCGCCGCGGCGACGCACGATGGAGCCATGAGCAGCTACGAGCCCTACCACCCGTCCAGCGCCCCTCGGCGCCTCGTCCGTACCCGCGCCGACAAGATGGTCGGCGGTGTCTGCGGCGGCTTCGCCGCCTACCTCGGCATCGACTCCAACCTGTTGCGCATCCTCCTCGTCGCCGCCGTGGTCCTCGGCTTCGGCACCCCTGCGATCGCCTACCTCGTCGCGTGGGCGCTCATGCCCCAGGCGTGAGTCCGGCGCCGACCACAGCCTTGCGCGACAGGAGCACCTCGTCGGCGAGCCCGTAGGCCACTGCCGCGTCGGCGTCGAGGATCAGGTCGCGGTCGGTGTCGGCGCGCAACCGGTCGACCGACTGGCCGGTGTGCCGGGCGAGGACCTGCTCCATCTGGCTGCGCAGCCGGACGATCTCCTTCGCCTGCACGGCCAGGTCCGGCAGCGTCCCCTGCCCGCCGCCCGACGGCTGGTGCAGGATCACGCGCGACCGCGGCAGCACCGACCTCCGGCCCGGCTCGCCCGCGGCCAGCAGCACGGCGGCCGACGACGCGGCCTGGCCGATGCAGGTGGTCGCGATCGGCGAGCGCACGAACTGCATCGTGTCGTAGATGCCGAGCATCGCGGTGACCGAGCCGCCCGGTGAGTTCAGGTAGAGGTTGATCGGGCTGTCCGGCTGCTCCGCCTCCAGGAAGAGCAGCTGCGCGATCACCACGTTGGCGACGCCGTCGTCGATCTCGGTGCCGATGTAGACGATCCGGTCGCTCAGCAGCCGGGAGTAGATGTCGACCGCCCGCTCGCCGTGCAGGGTCTTCTCCACGACGCTGGGGATCGTGTACTGGCTCATGACGGCCGCCCGAACGCCACGGTGGGCCGGGTCGGCCCGACCGCACGCACCTCGGTCACGATCTCGTCGACGAAGCCGTAGTCCTTCGCCTCCTGGGCGGTGAACCAGCGGTCGCGGCGGGCGTCGCGCTCGATCTTGTCCACCGGCTGGCCGGTGTGCTCGGCGATCAGCCCGAGCACGACGTTCTTGGTGTGCTCGAGGTTCTCGGCCTGGATCTCGATGTCGATGGCGGTGCCGCCGATCCCCGCCGACCCCTGGTGCATCAGCACCCGGGCGTGCGGGAGCGCGTACCGCTTGCCGGGCGTGCCGGCCGAGAGCAGGAACTGCCCCATGCTGAGGGCGTTGCCCATCGCGAGGGTGCTGACGTCGTTGGGGATCATCCGCATCGTGTCGTAGATCGCCAGCCCCGCGGACACCGAGCCGCCGGGGCTGTTGATGTAGAGGCTGATGTCGCGGTGGGGGTCCTCGGCCGACAGGAGCAGCAGGGCGGCGCAGATCCGGTTGGCGATCGGGTCGTCGACCTCCTGGCCGAGCACGATGATGCGTTGCTGCAGGAGGCGCGACGTGAGCTGGTCGTCGATGGGTCCGAGCGGTCGCTCGGGTGCGTTGCTGGTCATGCCCTCCACGGTCGTCGGCGGTCGGGGCCGAGCCAAGCGGTTCTGCCGTGGGCGGATCAGCCTGCGGCGGATCAGTCGACCGGAGGCTCAGGGCGCCGGCTGCCCGTCGTACCGGTCGAGCGCCTCGCCCCAGCGCCGCAGGGCGTCGGCGAGCAACCGGCGGTCGGTGGCCGACAGCAGGCCGACCAGGCGGTGCTCGTTGGCGAGGTGGGCGGTGAAGGCGTCGTCGATGAGCCGGCGGCCGGCGGGGGGTCAGGGCGACGAGCCGGCCGCGGCCGTCGTGGGCGTCGGCCTCGCGCACCACCCAGCCCTGCCGCTCGCAGCGGTCGACCCGCTTCGAGACGGCCCCGGAGGTCACCATCGTCGAGGCGGCCAGCTCGGTGGGGCTCAACGCGTACGGCGACCCGCTCCGGCGCAGCGTCGCCAGGACGTCGAACTCGCCCTCGCCCAGCCCGAACTCGGCGTAGACCGCCACCAGCTCCTCGGTGAGCCGCGCCGCCAGCCGGTGCAGTCGGCCGATCACGCCCTGCGGGCTCGGGTCGAGGTCGGGTCGCTCCCGCTCCCACTGCTCCATGATCCGGCCGACGTGGTCCATGGACTGGAATATATCTGACGCGGAAGCTATTTTATCTTCCATGGAAGACAAGTTGGCCGGACGGACGTCGGTGCTCGCCGCGGCCGCCATCGCGCCGGTGGCCTGGGGCTCGACCTACTACGTGACCGCCACCTACCTGCCCGAGGACCGGCCGCTGTTCTCGGCGGCGGTCCGCGCGCTGCCGTTCGGGCTGCTCCTCCTGGCCTTCCGGCCCCGGCTGCCGCGAGGCAGCTGGTGGTGGCGCTCCCTCCTGCTCGGAACCATCAACATCGCCGCGTTCTTCCCGCTGATCTTCCTCGCGGCCTACCGCCTCCCCGGCGGCCTGGCCGCGACCCTCACCGCGACCTCGCCGGTCGTGGTCGCGTTCGTCGCGTGGGCGCTCGTCGCCGAGCGGCCGCGCGCCAACGCCCTCGTCGGTGCGGCGCTCGGCGCGGCCGGCGTGGCGCTGCTCGTGCTCCGGGCCGGCTTCGCGGTCGACGCGCTCGGCGTCGCCGCGTCGCTCAGCGCGGTCACCCTGTTCTCGGTCGGGAGCGTGCTGGTCAAGCGGTGGCAGCCGCCGGTCGACCTCGTCACGTTCACCGCCTGGCAGCTGGTGGCAGGCGGCCTGGTGCTCGCGCCGGTGGCGTTGCTCGTCGAGGGCGGGCCGCCCGAGATCGACGCCCCCGCCGTCGGCGGCTACCTGTTCATCGGGCTGGTCGGCACCGCGCTCGCCTACGCCGTCTGGTTCCGCGGCATGCGCCGCCTGCCCGCGGCGGCGGTCAGCCTGGTCGGGCTCCTCAACCCGGTCGCGGGCACGGTCGTGGGCGTGGTGCTCGCCGGCGAGGCTTTCGGCGCGGTGCAGGTGGCGGGCACGGCCCTCGTGCTCGGTGGGATCGTGATCGGCCAGCCGGCCGTAGGCTCCCGGCTGTGGCCGACCCGACGACCGACGCCCGCGACGAGCCCGACCGGCTCGTCGCCCGGCTCGTCGATCAGCTCGTCGATCAGCTCGTCGAACGGCTCCGCGGAGCCGGTTGCGTCTTCGCCGAGGACGAAGCCCGTCTCCTGCTGAGCGCGGCGAGCGGCGCCGAGCTCGCAGCGCTCGTCGACCGCCGGGTCGCGGGCGAGCCGCTGGAGCACCTCCTCGGCTGGGCCGAGCTGTGCGGCGTCCGGGTGGCGGTCGACCCCGGCGTGTTCGTGCCGCGGCAGCGGACGGCGTACCTCCTCGACCTGGCGACCGAGCGCCTGCGCCCCGGCGGCGTCGTCGTCGACCTGTGCTGCGGGTCGGGCGCGCTCGGGCTGGTGCTCGCGCGGCGGCGCCCCGGCACCGAGCTGCACGCGGCCGACGTGGACCCGGCGGCGGTCGCCTGCGCGCGCCGCAACCTCGCGCCGGTCGGCGGCCGCGTGCACCTCGGCGACCTCGACGCGCCGCTCCCCCGCCGGCTGCGCGGGCGGGTCGACGTCCTGGTCGCCAACGTGCCCCTACGTCCCGACCGACGCGGTCGCGCTGATGCCGCCGGAGTCGCGCGAGCACGAGCCGCGCGCCACGGTCGACGGCGGCGCCGACGGGCTCGACGTCGTACGCCGGCTCGCGGCCGCCGCTCCCGGCTGGCTGGCACCCGGCGGCGAGGTGCTCGTCGAGACGGGGACCGACCAGGCCTCCGCGGCGGTCGCGGCGTTCGAGGCCGCCGGCCTGGCCGGCGAGGCGCACCGCCGCGAGGAGGTCGGCGCGACGGTGGTGTCCGCGCGCCGGCCGGGCTGACCTTGCGGACCCGCCTTATCCGGATATACGTTGTCCGGGTTAGGAGGTGGAGCATGCGGATGAGCGAGGGCGTCGAGTGGGCGGCCCACGTCGTGCTGCTGCTCCACTGGCTGCAGGAGGACGACCCGGCGCCGGTCTCCGTCGCACGGCTGGCGGAGAGCTATGACCTGCCGGCGCCCTACCTCGGCAAGCAGGTCCAGGCGCTCTCCCGCGCCGGCATCACCGAGTCGGTGGCGGGCAAGCACGGCGGCATCCGGCTCGCCCGACCGGCCGACCAGATCACGCTGATGGACCTGGTGGCCGCGATCGAGGGGACCACCGAGGCGTTCGTCTGCACCGAGATCCGGCAGCAGGGCATGAACGCCGACCGGCCCGCTCGCGACTTCCGCAGGCCCTGCTCCATCGCGCACGCGATGCGGCAGGCCGAGCTCGCGTGGCGCCGCGAGCTGGCGGCGACCACCGTGGCCGACCTCTCCGCCGACGTCGCGCACTCGATCCGCCAGGACGCCCGGCGCCACTTCCAGCGGGCCTGACCCGTTCGCGGCACCCGCCGAGGACGGCTCTGCGCACCACCAAATCCGGACATTGAACATCCAGTTAACGAAGGGACCGCCCATGCACCGCACCCCCGTCCGCCAGGCCTCCCCGGAGTCCTACCGGCACCTCGTCGCGCTCGACCGCCGGCTGAGGGACTCCCTCGGCCCGGTGCTCCACGACCTCGTCAACCTGCGCGCCTCGCAGCTCAACGGCTGCGCCTACTGCGTCGACCTGCACTCCGCCCACCTCGAGCAGCAGGGACTCCCGGCCCGCACCGTCCACGGCGTCGCCGCATGGCAGGAGAGTCCGCTCTTCGACGAGGAGCAGCGCGTGGCGCTGGCGTTCACCGAGATCCTCACGGGCGGTGTCGGTGCCGTCCCCGACGATCTCTGGGAGACGGCCGGGCGACTGCTCGGCGACGAACGCCGCGCCGACCTGCTGCTGGCCGTCGGCACGATCAACACCTGGAACATCGCCGGCATCACGACCCAGCTCCGGCCGACCGCCTGAGCCCCGGGAGGAGACCCATGAACGACCTCGACCAGCTCCGCGCCGCCACCACCGCCCCGGTGCTCACCGCGGACGACGCCGACTTCCCGGTCCGCAGCCGGGCGTGGAACCTGGCTGTCCGCCAGTCACCGCTCGCCGTCGTGGAGCCCACCGGGCCCGACGACGTCGTCGCCCTCGTCCGGGCGGCACGCGACGCCGGCCTGACCCTCGCGCCGCAGGCCAGCGGTCACGGCGCCTCCGGCAACACCGCCGACACCGTGCTCGTGCGCACCCACCGGATGCGGAGCCTCGAGGTCGACCCGGGACGCCGGCGTGCCCGGGTGGGCGCCGGCGTGGCCTGGGGCGAGCTGCAGGCCGCGGTGGCGCCGTACGGCCTGACCGGGCTGGCGGGCAGCTCACCGGTCGTCACCGTCACCGGCTACACGCTCGGGGGCGGCCTGAGCTGGTTCGGCCGCAGGCACGGCTGGGCCGCCGACGCGGTGGTCGCCCTCGACGTCGTCGACGCCGAGGGCGTCGCCCGCCGGGTCACGCGCGACGACGACCCCGACCTGTACTGGGCGTTGCGGGGAGGTGGCGGCGACTTCGCGTTCGTGACCGGCCTCGAGCTGGAGCTGCACCCGGCGCCCGCACTCTACGGCGGCCGGATGACCTGGCCGGCGGCCGCTGCCGCCGACCTGCTCGGCACGTTCCGCGAGGTCGTCGCGACCGCGCCCGACGAGCTGACGCTGTGGTGGGAGCTGCTGCACTTCCCCGGCGCCGAGCCGATGGTCGCCGTCGACGCGACGTACCTCGGCGACAAGGCGGGAGGCGAGGCGCTGCTGGCACCGTTCGACCGGGTGGCCGGGCGGCTCGGCGACGGCCGCCGGCCCCTCGCGGTCGACGAGCTCGGGTCGGTCACGGCGGAGCCGACCGACCCCTCGCCGGGGGCGTCCCGCGCCGAGCTGCTGCGGGTCCTCGACGACGACACCGCCGCGGCGCTGCTGGCCGAGCCGCTCGCCCCGCTGCTCGCGCTGCAGGTGCGCCAGCTCGGCGGTGCCCTCGCCCGCCCGTCCGACTCCCCCGCACGGAGCGCTCGAGGAGCCGTTCGCGGTCTACCTGCTCGGCATCCCCACGACCCCCGCGGTGGCCACGGAGGTCCGTGCCCGCCAGGCAGCGGTCGTCGACGCCCTGGGGGCAGCGGTGAGCGGGCGGAAGCCGTTCACCTTCCTCACGCCGGGCGAGGGCGTGGAGGCGGCGTTCGGCCCGGCGGCGCTCGACCGGCTGCGTGCGGTCAAGCGGCGCCACGACCCCGAGGGCAGGTTCCGCAGCAACTACCCGGTCGGCTGAGGGCGCACCGGGTCGCGGGTCAGCGTGAGCTCCGCCCCCTCCCACCGCCGGCGCAGCCACCGGTCGTGCGAGGCGACGACGACGGTGCCGGGGCTGGCCGCCAGCGCCTTCCTCCAGCTCGCCGACCAGGCTCAGCGAGATGTGGTTGGTCGGCTCGTCGAGCAGCAGCAGGTCAGGACCGGTGGCGACGGCCGCCGCCAGCGCCAGCCGGCGTCGCTGCCCCACCGAGAGGAGGCCGACCGGCCGCTGGTGGTCGCGGGGGTGCAGCAGGCCGAGGCCGCGCAGCGGGTGCTGCTCGGCGACGACCTCCCCGACCAGGTCGCGGTAGGTCGCCAGCGCCGAGCGTCCGGGGCTGGGGAAGACCGGGTCCTGCTCCAGCTCCACGCAGTGGGCCGCGGCGACGTCGAGGCGGCCACCGGTCGGCCGCAGCCGTCCGGAGAGGACGCCGAGCAGCGTGGACTTGCCGACACCGTTCTCGCCGGTGACGAGCAGGTGCTCGCCGCCCGCCACGTCGAGCCGCGGCACCCGCAGCCGACCCGCGACCTCGAGGTCGCGGGCCACGACGACGCGACCGCCCGAGGCGGCGGCGGTCAGGGTCACCCGCAGCCGCAACCGCTCGGGCGGCTTGCGCACCTGGTCCTGCTCGGCCGCCTCCAGGCGACGCTGGGCGTCCTTCTTGCGGCGGGCGACAGCCCGGTCGACGTTGGCGCCCTTGAACGCGTGGATGAACTTGTCGTTGTCGCGCGGCCCGCGGCCGGGTGCGACCGCGCCGGTCCCGATCGCCGTCGCCGCGCGCAGCCGGTCGAGCTCCTCCTGCTGGGCGGCGTAGGCCTCCTCCCACCGGCGCCGGGCGTCGCGGCGCGCCTGCTCGTACGCCGTCCACCCGCCGCCGAACCGGCGGCCGCCGCGGCCGTCGGTGCCGAACGCCGTCGGGTCGAGGTCGAACAGGTCCGTGGCGACCTCGTCGAGGAACACCCGGTCGTGGCTGGCGAGCACCACCACGCCCGGGAGGTCGCGGAGGAACCCGACGAGGACGCCGATCGCCTCGTCGTCGAGGTGGTTGGTCGGCTCGTCGAGCAGGAGGCAGCGCGGTCGGCGGGTCATCAGGGTGGCCAACGCCAGCCGGGTGCGCTGCCCGCCGGAGAGGCTGCCGACCCGTCGCCCGTGGTCGAGCGCTCCGAGCCCCAGTCGCTCGGCCGCGGCGAGCGCCCGCCGGTCGGCGTCCCAGGCGTCGTGGTCGAGGGCGAAGTCGAGCGCGGCGGCGTACTCCTCCGCCACGGCGGGATCCGCCACCTGCCCGGCCAGCCGCTCGACCGCGGCCACGGCCTCGCGCAGCGGGCGGAGGGTCAGCGCCAGCACGTCACCGACCGTGTCGTCGTCGCGAAACGGGGGCTCCTGGCTGAGCAGCACGAGGTCGTCGGGCCGGGCGACCTCGCCGGTCACCTGGGCGCGGGGCGGCAGCGTGCCGGCCAGCGCCCGCAGCAGGGTCGACTTGCCGGCGCCGTTCTCGCCGACGAGGGCGATCCGGCGGCCCGGCTGGGCGACGAGGTCGATGCCCTGCAGGACCGGCCGGTCGGGGAAGCCGACACCGAGGTCGCGGGCGATGAGGGCAGCAGGGCCGGTGTGGGCGGGGTGGGCGGGGTGGCCGGTGGGGGCTGACATGCGGGTCCTTCGCGACGGTGGAGGACTCGCCGGGCGGTGCCGCGGACGCGAGTCGGAGTCAGCCGTGGATCCACATGATGGGGCGAGTCTACGGATCGTCGACGCCGCCACCAACCGGTTATCGCCGCGCGGAGGCGAACCGCTCCGGCGCGCTCCGCCGGTGTCGGTGCCGCCTCCTAGCGTCCCCGGCCATGGCACTCTCGAACACGGAAAGACAGCAGCTCCTCGCCGAGCCCCAGGTCGCCACCATCTCGGTCGCCGAGCCGGGCCGCGGCCCGCTGGCGGTGCCGATCTGTTACCACTACGAGCCCGGCGGCGAGCCATGGGTCCTTACCGGCGCCGGGTCGCGCAAGGCCGCCCGCATCGCCGAGGCCGGCCGGTTCACGCTCCTCGTCCACCGCCTCCAGCCGACCGTGCGCTACGTGTCCGTCGAAGGGCCGGTCAGCGCCACCCGACCGGCCACCGACGACGACCTGCGCACGATCGCCGCGCGGTACCTCTCCGGCGAGGCGTTGGAGCGGTACGTCGGGTTCGCGGCGTCCGACCTCGGCGCCCAGGTCGTCATCACGATGCGTCCCGAGCACTGGCTGTCCACCGACATGGGCGCGTGGTGAGCGGCGCCCGCACGGGGACAGACCGTCAGCCGTGGCTGCGCAGGTAGCGGCCGAAGTGGGGGGACGGTGAAGGCGATCCGGCCGCGCTCGCCGGAGTAGATGAGCCCCTTCTTCAGCAGGCTGTCGCGAGCGGGCGAGAGCGACTGCGGCTTCTTGCCGAGCACGGCGGCCACGTCGGCGGTCGCGACCGCGCCGACCGGGTCGTGGCCCAGGTCCGCCGCGGCGTCGGCCATCGCCCGCAGGTAGTCGCGCTCGGCCGGCGTGGCCCGCTCGAAGCGGGAGCCGAAGAACCCGACGGCGAGCTCGCGCTCCGCCTCCGGGGCGGCGACGGCGACGTCGGCGGCGGTGATCGGGGAGCGCGGCGCCAGGTCCCACACCGTCTTGCCGTAGGCCTGGATGAAGTACGGGTAGCCGCCGGTGGCGTCGTACATCGCGGCGAGGGCGGCGTCGTCGTAGGCGGCGTCCTCCTCGGCGGCGGGGGCGGCGAGCGCCCGGTCCGCCGCCTCCCGCGGCAGCCGGTCGATCCGCTGGTAGGAGAACAGCCGCTCCGAGTAGGACTTGCTCGCCGACAGCACCGCGGGCAGGTGGGGCAGCCCCGCGCCGACGACGATCACCGGCAGCCCCGTCTGGCTCAGCTCGTGGCAGGCGGCGCAGAGCGCGGAGACGTCGGCCGGGCCGACGTCCTGCATCTCGTCGACGAACACGGCGACCCCGAGCCCTTGTCGGCGGCGAGGCCGCCGACGTCGGTGAGCAGCTCGACCAGGTCGATCTCGACGTCGCCGGAGTCGGCGCGTCCGCGCACCGCCGGCGCGTCGATGCCGGGGCTCCACCGGTCCTTCAGCTTCGCGTCGGCTCCCGCCTCGCGCTGCGCGAACGACCGGATGACGCCGAGCACGTGGTCGGCCTCCTCCTGGCTCGGGTGCCCGAGCTCGCGGACGGCCTGGTGCAGCGCGCTCGCGAGCGGGCGGCGCAGCGACTGGTCGGGCCGCGCCTCGAGCTTGCCCGTGCCCCACCCCTTGCGCACCGCCGCCGAGCGGAGCGCGTTGAGCAGCACCGTCTTGCCGACGCCGCGCAGCCCGGTGAGCACCAGGCTGCGCTCCGGGCGGCCGCGGGCGACCCGCTCGAGCACGACGTCGAACGCCGCGAGCTGCTCGTCGCGGCCGGCCAGCTCGGGCGGCCGCTGGCCGGCGCCGGGCGCGTAGGGGTTCCGGATCGGGTCCACGCTCGGACAGTATCGGCCTCTCTAGCGCTTCCCCTAGACATGGCTAGCGTGTCGGAGATCCGGGGGTCGCACCGTTCCCCCGGCGGCGAACCGGGTACGGGACCGGCATGGACCCGCTGTTCTTCGCCTGGGTCGTGGCGCTGGCCGTCACGATCGGCGGCCTGTTCCCCGGAGCCATCCGGGTGCTCGCCTCCCGCGCCGGCGGCGCGGTGCCCGACCCGGCGCTGCGGCCGGCCGCCCGGTTCGCGATCGGCCTGGGCCTGGTGGGCCTCGTCTGCTGGATCGTGCTCAGCGTGCTGCTGGTCGCGCGGTGAGCCGGGTCGTCGGCCCCGTCGGCCGGTCGTCAGCCCGCGTCGGCGACCGTCCGCACGCGGTGACGCAGCGCGTCGACGAGGGTGTCGACCAGGTCGGGCACGTCGGCCGCCGCGAGCCGGAACGTCGCCGTGCACACGTTGCCGTGCCACAGGGACACGACCACCAGGTCGGCCTCGTCGTGCCAGGCCACCCGGAGCGCACGGTCGTCACCACGGGCGTCGAGGAAGACCGACCCCGTCCGCGGCAGCGGTCGTACGGCGGGCACGTCCTCATTCTCCGCCGTCGGCGGCTCCGGCGCCAGACCCGTCAGCCGAGCGGGAGCTCGTAGCGCTGGGCGGTGGTCTCGAGGTCGGCGTAGCGGTAGGGCACCGGGTCGCCGACGGGGCGGTAGCCCAGCGCCAGCCAGAACGGCTCGGCGACGTCGCGGTTGGTGGCGACCACCGCGAGCCGGAGCGTGCGGATCCCGGGCCAGCCCCGGACCACGGCGAGCAGCGCGTCGTGGGCCGCCCGGCCGATCCCCTCCCCTGGCGGTCGCCGCGGACCTGGAGCAGGCCGACGTACGCCGTGGCCTCGTCGGGGTGCCCGCGGAGCACGTCGACCAGCCCGAGCAGCGTCCCCGGCTCCCGGGCGTCGCGGACGCCGTAGACGGTCTTGCGGTCCGCGGGCAGGTCCGGCGGGCGCATCAGCAGCAGGCTCTGGGCGTCGGCCGGGCCCGGCGGCAGCCCGGTGACCCGCTCGACGTACGCCGGGTCGGACTCGATCACCTGCTGGACGGCGGCGACCTCGTGCTCCTCGACCGGTCGCAGCGTCACCGCCATGGTCGTCAGCGTAGGGCTGCGGGGGGTGGCGCCTCCTAGACTGGCCGCGTGCCCGAGCTGCCCGAGGTCGAGGCGCTGGCCCTGGACCTGCGGGGCCGGCTGGCCGGCCGCGCCATCACCAAGGTCCACGTGGCGGCGTTCAGCGCGCTCAAGACCTACGACCCGCCGCTGGCGGCGATCGAGGGCGCCCTCGTCGACGACGTCCGGCGCCACGGCAAGTTCCTCGACATCGAGGCCTCCGGCCTCCACCTGGTGCTGCACCTCGCCCGGGCCGGCTGGGTGCGCTGGAAGGACGAGGTGCCGGCCCTGCCACCCCGGCCGAGCTCGAAGTCCACCCTCGCCGTGCGGGTCGTGCTCGACGAGCAGGACGGCCTCACGCCCGGTCTCGACGTCACCGAGGCCGGCACCAAGAAGTCGCTCGCCCTCTACCTCGTCCGCTCCCCCGCCGACGTCGAGGGCATCGCCCGGCTGGGGCCCGACCCGCTCGACGACGGGTTCACCCAGGACTCCCTGGCCCAGATCCTGCAGGTCGAGGGCCGCAAGCAGATCAAGGGCGTGCTGCGCCACCAGGGCACCATCGCCGGCATCGGCAACGCCTACTCCGACGAGATCCTGCACGCCGCGCGGATGAGCCCCTTCAAGCCGGCCAACAGCCTCACCGACGACGAGCTCACCACGCTGTTCCGCGCGATCAAGGACACCGTCGGCGACGCCGTCGAACGCTCCCGCGGCCTGGCCGCCAGCGAGCTCAAGGCGGAGAAGAAGTCACACCTCGCCGTCCACGGCCGCACCGGCCAGCCGTGCCCGGTCTGCGGCGACACCGTCCGCGAGGTGTCGTTCGCCGACTCCAGCCTGCAGTACTGCCCGACCTGCCAGACCGGCGGCAAGCCGCTCGCCGACCGCCGGCTGAGCAAGCTCCTCAAGTGAGACGAGACCCCTGATGCACCACGTTCCCACCGTCACCGTCGACGGCGTCCCCCACCCGCTGCCCGAGGGCCTGACCGTGCTCGACGTGCGCGAGCCCGACGAGTGGCAGGCCGGCCACATCGACGGCGCCCTCCACATCCCGCTCGGCGAGCTGCCCGCCCGATCGGCGGAGGTGCCCGAGGGCCAGACCCTCGTCGTGTGCAAGGCCGGCGGGCGCTCCGCTCAGGCGGTCGCCTGGCTGGGCGGGCAGGGGCACGACGTGGTCAACCTGGCCGGCGGCATGCTCGACTGGCAGGCCGCCGGACGGCCGATGGTGAGCGAGACCGGCGCGCCGCCGTACGTCGGCTAGCCCGCCCGGGCGGCTCCGCCCGAGCGGTCAGGAGATCCCGCAGGTCGTGCTGAACCAGCTGCTCGCGTCGGCGACGGCGGCCCGCTCCTCGCGGCTCAGGCCGCTCTCGACGTCCTCCAGCTCCGCCATCGTCGGCTCGTCGGGGGAGGGCGCGGATGCGCTCCGCGAGCGTCCCGATGCCGCGCCAGGTCGCGGCGCTCATGTCCTGCGGCCGCTCGAGCCCGGGCACCTTCGCGGCCCACTGCTTCATCACCCCGGTCATCTCGACCGCGAGGGCGTCGAGGTCCTGGCCGCCGTCGATGGCGTCGACCCCGTCGACCATCTCGGCGTAGGCCACGCACATGCCGTGCAGCCCGGTCGGCAGGTCCGTGCGCAGGTCGCGCTCGGCCGGGCCCGGGTCGTCGTCGGACGAACCGTCGGTCGCCCCCTCGGTGGTCTCTGCGGTCGCTTCCCCGGAGGCTGCGTCACTGGGGTCGCCCGGGTCGGTGGCGTCGGAGGTGGGGTTGGAGCCGGTCTCGGTCCTGTCGGTGGGCGCCGGGCTCGACGTGGAGCCGGCGTCGCGCGCGGGGGGCTCGTCGTCGGACCTGCAGCCGGTCGCGAGCAGCGCGGCGAGCAGCAGGCCCGGGAGGAGCAGGGCGCGGCGGGTGGCGGACATCCCGGCCATGATGGCACGGGCCTGTCCGTCGTACCCCCGGGACGGCGACGGCCGGCCCCGACGTACGGGGCCGGCCGTGCGAGCCGGGTGCAGCGAGCGGAGCTCAGGTCACTCGATGCCTTCCTCGGTGCCCTCGTCGGCGCACGTCTCGGTCTCGTACTCGGTGAAGGCCTCGACCTTGTCCTTCTCGTCGTCGGACAGCTGGTCGGCCAGCGGGTCCTCGTCGGACTCGAAGTCGATGTCGTCGGCGTCGAGGTCGTTGATCGCCTCGAGCTGGATCTCGAAGCCCTCGCGCGCGTCGTCGGGGATGTCCTCCGGCGTGCCGACCTCCTCGATCTTCTCCGCCTGCTCCTTGATCGCGTCGACGAACGCCTCCTCGTCGGGGTTCTCGAAGTCGAGGTCACCCAGCGCCGAGTCGTCGTTGATCACCTCGCAGAACTCGGACTTCGAGGCGTCGGTCGGCGCGCCGCCGCACGCGCTCAGCGAGAGCGCGAGGAGGACGGCGGCGCCGGCCGCGGCGAAGGGACGCTTGATGCGGGTCATGCAGCTTCCTTTCATGTCACCCGGGGGCCCGGGTGCTCGGGGAGGGCTCGTGGGAGCCGGACCGGACGCTCCTACCCGCCCGGGCGGCGAACTATGCACGACCACCCTCCCCCGTCCGCGCATCAGCCGTCGGACCGCAGGAGTCCCTCGGGCGTCGGGACGGTGAACAGTGCGGGCAGGCGGTCGACGTAGGCCCGCCGCGGGAGCTCCTCGACGCCGAGGCTCGCCAGGTGCGGGGTCGACCACTGCACGTCGATCAGCCGCTGTGCCGCGTGCGCGTCGGAGAGCAGCTCGACCAGGCCGACGAGAGCGACCTTGGAGGCGTCGCGCACGCGGTGGAACATCGACTCGCCGGCGAACAGGCCGCCGATGGCGACGCCGTAGAGCCCCCCGGCGAGCCGGCCGTCCTGCCAGGCCTCGACCGAGTGCGCCCAGCCGAGCCGGTGGAGCTCGGCGTACGCCGCGCGGATGCCGTCGTCGATCCAGCCGCCGGGCCGGCGCGGGTCGGCGCAGCCGGCGACCACCTCGTCGAACGCGGTGTCGACGCGGATCTCGAAGTCGCGCACCGAGCGCCGCAGCGACCGCGAGACGTGCAGGCCGTCGAGGCGCAGGACGCCGCGGCGGGCCGGGCTCCACCAGCCGATGGTCGGCGGTGCAGCCCTCCCCGGGAGCCGGAACCGGGCCGGCTCGGGCATCGGGAACAGGCCGCGGCGGTAGGCGGCCAGGACGGTGCCCGGCGCGAGGTCGGCGCCCACGGCGACCAGGTCGTCGTCGCCGTCGAACGCGGCGACCTGCTCGCGGGAGGGCAGGTCCCACGGCGTCGGCGGCGGCTCGACCGGCCCAGGGTGGCTCATCGGGGAGACCCTACGATCAAGGTATGCGCAGCAACGTCAAGCGGGGCCTCGCCGTCGAGGCGGTCCGCCGGGCCGTTCCCCGGCTCACCGAGCTCGCGCCCGGGATGACCTCCTCCTTCGTGCGGGAGGCGCTCAACCGCGCGATCGCCGGCGTCGGTCCGCTGCCGCCGGCGGCGCGCGCCGCCGAGGCCCAGCTGCGGGAGCAGGACGGCGACGTCGACCGCGGCGTCCGGGAGCTGATCGAGAACCACGTGCGGTACGCCGGGCTCGGCGGGTTCGTCACCAACCTCGGCGGGCTGGTGACGGCGGCGGTCGTCGCGCCCGCCAACATCACCGGGCTGGCGCTGATCCAATGCCGGATGGTCGCAGGGATCGCCCACCTGCGCGGCTACGACCTCGACGACCCTCGCGTGCGCAACGCGATCCTCGTGACCGTGCTCGGCGAGGAGTCGGTGCGCCGGATGGTGAAGAAGCTCGAGCTGCCCGCGCCGCCGATGGCGCTGGCCACCGCACCCCAGCACGACCCCGGGCTCGACCGGACGATCACCAACGCGGTGGCGAGCGACCTCGTCAGCCGCGTGGTCGGGCGGCGGCTCGCCACCACGGTCGGCCGGCGGGTGCCGCTGGTCGGCGGCGTGGTCGGGGCAGGCTCCGACGGCTACAGCACCTGGAAGGTCGGGAGGTACGCCGACCGGGAGTTCCTGCCCCGGTCGGCCGCCCGCGAGACCGCCTGACTGCGGGGCCCAGCCGGGCCCAGCCGCGACCGTCAGTGCGTCATCCGGCGGTGCATCTCCCGCCGCGCCCGCTTGACCATGCCCTCCGGGTCGGGCCGGCGCGCCGCCTCCGCGGTCATGCTGCTGAGCGCGGCGACCGCGGCGCGCAGCACCTGCCCCTTGCGCACCCGATCGGGGTTGACCCACACCTCGTCCGGCTCCGGCCGCCGTGGCCGCAGCTCGTCGAGGTCGCCGATCACGTCGATCCCGCTCGCCACCACCCACTCCAGCGAGCGCTCGGTGACCTCCTCGACCCAGTCGTAGTCCTGCGGCCGGAGCCGCACGGGGGTCGGAACGGCCGTGGAACAGCGAGCCCTCGGCCACCATCCGCCGCAACAGCTCGTCGTACTCACCCTCGCGGGCGACCCGGCGGCCGAGCGCGTGGTTGAGGTGGCGCAGGACCTGGGTCTCGGCGACGCCGAGCGACTCGTTGGTCGCCTCGCTGTCGATCGGTGCCCAGGCCGGGTCGATGCCCAGCGCCTGGCACATCCGCGTCCACAACGTGTCCTCCCGGCCCTCGCCGCTCTCGCGCCGGGTCGGCGCCACGACGAGGTGGATCCGCTCCGGCGGCACGCCGACGCCCCACGCCGAGAGCACGTCGGGGATGTCGAAGGCCTGCATCATGAACGGCTTGCCCTGCTTGGAGCGCCGGATGAACTTGCGGAAGGTCCACGCGCGGCCCTGCTTGACGCTCTCCTGCCACGCGGCCGCGAGCTGGCGCGCGAGGTCGCGGGCGGAGTAGACGACGTGCACCTCGCTGCCGGCGAGGTCGGCCATCGCCCGCTGGATCGCCTTCGCGGACGCCGGCGCGAGGATCTCGTGGCTGATGACCACGTTGCCGTCGAGCCGGCGGGTGCGCTTCATCAGCGCGTCCCACGCGCCGTCGGCGTGCCCCGGCGGGCCGCCCCAGTCCTGCTCGGTGAGGTCGAGCGCGGCCCGGAACTGCGAGAGCTCCGGCCGCGCCAGCCGCGACGTCGACGGGAAGTGGACACCGTGGTCGGCGAGGGTGCGGGCGTTGAGGCCGAGCCGGGTCTGGATGTAGGTCGTCCCCGTCTTCGGCGCACCGATGTGGAGGCGGACGACCCTGGTCATGGGCGCGATTCTGTCAGCCCCGGGATCGGGTCACCCGAGCGCCCTGACCACCGCCGACGGGCTCGGCCGCCCCAGGTGCCCCGCCATCCACGTGCTCGCGCCGACCACCGCGGACAGGTCGACGCCGTGCTCGATCCCCAGGCCGGTCAGGAACCACACCAGGTCCTCCGTGGCGAGGTTGCCGGTCGCGCTCTTCGCGTACGGGCAGCCGCCCAGACCGCCGGCGGAGGCGTCGTACGTCGTCACGCCGGCCTGGAGCCCCGCGTGCACGTTGGTGAGCGCCTGTCCGTAGGTGTCGTGGAAGTGGAGGGCGAGCCGCTCCGGACCGACGCCCGCCTCGCCGAACGCGGCGACCAGCGCGCGGACGTGGCCGGCGGTCGCGACGCCGATGGTGTCGCCGAGGCTGAGCTGGCCGGCGCCGAGGTCGAGCAGCCGGCGGCCGACGGTGACGACCTGCTCGACGGGCACCGGCCCCTCCCACGGGTCGCCGAAGCACATCGAGACGTAGCCGCGGACCTCGACGCCGGCGTCGCGGGCGCGCGCCATCATCGGCCCGAACATCTCGAACTGCGTCTCCAGGCCGCGGTTGAGGTTCTTGCTCGCGAACGTCTCGGTGGCCGACGCGAAGACCGCCACGTGCCGCAGGCCGAGCTCGAGGGCACGGTCGAGGCCCCGCTCGTTGGGCACCAGGACCGGCAGCGCGCGGGCCCGGTCACCGAGCTCGGCGACCAGCCCGCTCATCAGGTCCGCGGCGTCGGCGAGCTGGGGCACCCATCGCGGGTGCACGAAGCTGGTCGCCTCCACGGCCGGCAGACCCGCCGCGACCAGCCGTCGTACGAACTCGGCCTTGACCTCGGTCGGCACCGACGACGCCTCGTTCTGCAGCCCGTCGCGCGGCCCGACCTCGTAGATCGTCACCCGCTCCGGCAGCCCCGGCTCCGGGACCACCATCGGCAACTCGCTCATCTCGCTCCTACCGGTCGAATCGGGTGTCGTGGTGGGTTGAATCGGGCCTCGTGGTTGGTCGAATCGTGTCTCGTGGTGGGTTGAGTCGTGCCTCGTGGTTGCTCGAATCCGGCGTCGTGGTGACACCCGTGCGCCACGACGCCGGAATCGGCGCGCCACGACACCTGATTCGACACACCACGAGGCCCGATTCGACACACCACGAGGCCCGATTCAACCCTGCTCGGGGGTGACGTGGAACAGGGTGGCGCCGAGGGCGACCTGCTGGCCGACGGTGGGGGTCGCGGAGGTGACGGTGCCGGCGAAGGGGGCCTTGAGGGCGAGCTCCATCTTCATCGCCTCGACCACGCCGAGGACGTCGCCCTCGGCGACCGCCTGGCCCTCGGTCACCCGGACGTCGAGGACGGTGCCGGGCATCGGGGCGACGACGGTGCCGTCGCCGGTGGCAACGGCGTGGTCGGCGGCCGGGTCGGGGCGCTCGAAGACGTGGCGCTGGCCGCGCCAGGCGAGCTCCACGCCGTGGATGGTCACCAGGGACGTCAGACGATTCGTGGGCGCCCGCCCACGGTCCGCATGACGTCCGGGCAGCGTGACCGAGCCGTCCTCGAACTCCACGACGACCGGCGCCGGCGGTCCCCCCATCCGGAACCCGTCGGCGGCGAACGGCCCGCCCCGCTCGGTGTTCGCGTCGAGCCACAGCCGGGCGGCCAGCTCGCGGGCCGGCGCGGGGTCCGGCTCCGGCACCTGGTTGCGGTCGAGCCACGCCGTGTCGATCTCACCGTCGCGGAACGCGTCGCTCGCCACCAGCTCCCGGAGGAACCCGGTGTTGGTGGTCAGCCCGAGGACCGCCGTGTCGTCGAGAGCGGCCACCAACGCCCGCCGTGCCGACTCGCGGTCACGGCCGCGGGCCACGACCTTCCCCAGCATCGGGTCGTACGCCGTGCTCACCACCTGTCCCGACTCGAGGGCGTGGTCGACCCGCGCGCCCGTGTCCGGCCACCGCACCGCGGTCGCGCGACCGGCCTGCGGGAGGAAGCCGTGGTAGGCGTCCTCGGCGTAGACCCGGGCCTCGATCGCGTGCCCGTGCGGCGCGACCTCCTCCTGGGTCAGCGGGAGCGGCTCCCCCGCCGCCACCGAGAGCTGGAGCGCCACCAGGTCGACGCCGGCGACCTCCTCGGTCACCGGGTGCTCGACCTGGAGCCGCGTGTTCATCTCGAGGAAGTAGAAGTCGCCGGTCGTCGCGTCGAGCAGCAGCTCGACGGTGCCGGCTCCGGTGTAGCCGACCGCCGACGCCAGGGCGACCGCCGCGGCGTGCATCCGGTGCCGCAGGTGCGGGTCGAGGTCGGGCGCCGGCGCCTCCTCCAGCACCTTCTGGTGCCGCCGCTGCGCCGAGCACTCCCGGGTGAGCAGGTGGAGGACGGTGCCGTGCGCGTCACCGACCACCTGCACCTCAACGTGCCGGCCGCGCTCGACGTACTTCTCCACGAGCAGCGTCCCGTCGCCGAACGCCGCGACCGCCTCGCGGCGCGCGGCGCCGACCGCGTCGGCGTACTCCTCCGGCCCGCGCACGACCCGCATCCCCTTGCCGCCGCCGCCCGCGGCCGCCTTGACCAGGACGGGGTAGGCGAACGACGCAGGGTCGCCGTCGAGGTCGTACGACGGCACCACCGGCACCCCCGCGGCGAGCGCGACCTCGCGGGCGGCGTCCTTGCGGCCCATCCGCTCGATCACCTCGGGCGTGGGGCCGACCCAGGTCAGCCCCGCCTCCGCGACGGCGCGGGCGAACCCTGCGTTCTCCGACAGGAAGCCGTAGCCGGGGTGCACCGCGTCGGCTCCCGCCGAGGTCGCGGCGGCGACGACCGCCTCCGCGTCGAGGTACGACGGCACCAGCACCGCCGCGTCCGCCTCCCGGACGTGCAGCGCGTCGGCGTCGACCTCGGTGTGCACGGCGACGGTGCGCACGCCGAGCGCTCGGCAGGTGCGGAAGACGCGGCGGGCGATCTCGCCGCGGTTGGCGACGAGCACGGTCTGGATCGTCATCGGCTCACATCCGGAAGATGCCGTAGGACGGCTCGGGAACGGGGGCACCGGCGGTGACGGCGAGCGCCATGCCGAGCACCCGGCGGGTGTCGGCGGGGTCGATCACGCCGTCGTCCCAGAGCCGGGCGGTGGCGTAGTAGGGCGAGCCCTGCCGCTCGTACTGGTCGCGGATCGGCGCCTTGAACTCGTCGTCGTCCTCGCGCCCGGCGACGGTGGCGAGCACGTTGGCGGCCTGCTCGCCGCCCATCACCGAGATCCGCGCGTTGGGCCACATCCACAGGAACCGCGGGTCGTAGGCCCGTCCGCACATGCCGTAGTTGCCGGCACCGTAGGAGCCGCCGATGACCACGGTCACCTTGGGCACGACCGAGCACGCCACGGCCGTCACCAGCTTGGCGCCGTCGCGGGCGATGCCCCGGTTCTCGTAGTCCTTGCCGACCATGAAGCCGCTGATGTTCTGCAGGAAGAGCAGCGGGATGCCCCGCTGGTTGCACAGCTCCACGAAGTGCGCGCCCTTCAGCGCCGACTCGCTGAACAGGATCCCGTTGTTGGCCACGATGCCGACCTGGTAGCCGTGGATCCGCGCGAACCCGCACACCAGCGTCTCGCCGTAGAGCTGCTTGAACTCCTGCAGCCGCGACCCGTCGACGATCCGGCGGATCACCTCGCGGACGTCGTACGGCGTCCGGACGCTCGCCGGCACCACGTCGTAGATGCTCTCGGGGGGCTCGTGGGGCTCCTCGACGGGGGCGGGAGGGGTGCGGTTTGGTCCCAAACCGCGGTCCGCGGCGCCGGATTCGTGCGGATTGGTCCCAAACCGCAACGTCCCGACGATCCCCCGCAGGATCTGCAGCGCATGGGCGTCGTCGTCGGCGAGGTGGTCGACGACGCCCGACCGGCGGGCGTGGACGTCGCCGCCGCCGAGCTCCTCGGGGGTGACGACCTCGCCGGTCGCTGCCTTCACCAGCGGCGGGCCGCCGAGGAAGATCGTGCCCTGGTTGCGCACGATCACGGTCTCGTCCGACATCGCCGGGACGTAGGCGCCGCCCGCGGTGCACGAGCCCATCACCGCGGCCAGCTGCGGGATGCCACGGGCCGACATGTTCGCCTGGTTGAAGAAGATCCGGCCGAAGTGCTCGCGGTCGGGGGAACACCTCGTCCTGCATCGGCAGGAAGGCGCCGCCGGAGTCGACGAGGTAGACGCACGGCAGCCGGTTCTCAGCGGCGATCGTCTGCGCCCGGAGGTGCTTCTTCACGGTCACCGGGTAGTAGGTGCCGCCCTTCACCGTGGCGTCGTTGGCCACGACCATGCACTCCCGGCCCTGGATCCGGCCGATGCCCGCGACGACGCCCGCCGACGGCACGGCGTAGTCCTCGCCGGGCCCGCCGTACATCCCGTACGCCGCGAGCGGCGCCACCTCCAGGAACGGGCTGCCGGGGTCGAGGAGCCGGTCGACCCGGTCGCGGACGAGGAGCTTGCCGCGGTCGGTGTGCCGCCGGCGGGCGGTCTCGCTGCCTCCCTGCCGCACCCGGGCGAGCCGCTCGTGCAGCTCGGCCGTGAGCTCGCGGAGCGTCGTCATGCCCCGAGGTTAACGATCGTTAACCACCAGGGTCAACGCTCGTCCGCCGGCGGAGCCGTCCGAGCCCTGCCGGACCCGGCCGATGAGGACGGCCGGTGGCTGGACCCGGCACCGGCGGGTACCGCCCTGGAGCACCCGCCCACGAGAGGAGCACCACGCCATGTCGGTCGTCCGGACCATCACCGATCTCGCCGGCACCGTCGTCGGACGGTCCGTCCACGCCGTCAAGCACCCGCGGGAGACGGCGACCCAGGCGGTGGACCTGGCGCGGGGCGTCGGAGGCTCCGTCCTCGGCGGTCGCCGGCACGGGGCCGGGCAGCACCCCGACCCCGCCGAACCCGAGGGCCGCAGCGACGCCGGCCCGGCCGACGTCGAGGCCGCGCCCGAGCGTCCGGCGACGTCGACGCCGGAGCCCTCGTCGACCGAGCCGAAGTCGCCCTCGCGCAACGCCGCGCACGGCGGGCCGGGCGACGACACGATCGACGACTGGCGGGAGGGAGGTCGAGGAGGGTCCCGACGTGACGACCCCGGCCGGCACGACCGGCGCCGGGTTCGGCTCCAACCCCCACACCGGCCGCACCGACCTCGAGCAGCCCGGCACCGAGCCGCTCATGGACCCCTCGCTGACCAAGGCGGTCAAGTCCGAGAGCGACACGCTGCGCAAGGCCGCCCAGACCCCCGACGAGCGCGACGAGGGCGACGACGACTCGACCAGCGGCTGACCCCCGCAGAGCCGGCCCCCGAGGCGCGGCCGACCGGCTACTTCTTCAGCCGGAACGTGATCGTGCCGTCGATGTCGTCCCAGTTGGAGGTCCCGCTGTACTCGGCCTCCCACGACTCCGCGCGGTAGGTCACCGACGAAGCGGTGCGCGACACCTCCTCGAACTCGATCGACACCACGTTGAGCCCCCGCCCGCTCTCGGTGCGGGTGCCGTTGCAGGTCGTGATCGTGTCGCTGTGGTCGAAGTACATGAACAGCCCGATCCGCAGCGAGCCGCGCGAGGTGTGGGTCCAGTGGCCGTGGATGTCGTCGGTGTAGGGGGTCGCCGGTGTACTTGAACCCGCCGCCGCCCTCCTCCACCGAGACCTCGGTCCAACAGTCGCGCTGGTCGGTCTGGCCGCCCGACCAGCTGTAGCGGCTGCCCCGGTCGGCGAAGCTCGTCCGGAGCCCGGGCTGGGTGACCGCCAGGTTGATGCCGACGGTGGCGGTGCGGTCCCACTCCGACTGCGAGGTCTGGCCGGCGTCGGTGAGGGTGAGGTCGCCGGTGATCCGACCCCTTGCCCTGCAGGCCGACGACCTTCGTCCGGTTCCGCGCCGCGCGACAGTCGTTGCGCGCCGGGCCGGCGTCGCGCGCCACGCAGGCGATCAGGTAGTAGTGGCCGGGCGCGGTGCCGTTGGGCACCTTGACCCTCGCCGAGCCGTCCCACGAGACGCCGCCGATCAGCGACTTCACCCGGGTGCTGCCCGCCAGCCTCCGGTCGCCCCGGCCCTTCCGGGCGTCCTTGGAGAGGTAGACCTCCACGGTCGTGGCGGCCGCGCGCCGGGTGCCGTCGTTGCGCACCTTGGTGCGCACCGTGACGGCCTTGCCGGGCATCGCGGTCGCCGGGGCGCTGGTGCGGACCACGGCGAGGTCCGGCCGCGCCGCCGCCGAGGCGGGCACGACGAGACCGATGCAGGCGGTCACGACGGCCGCGGCGACAGCCGTGATCCGGGCGGGTCGGTCGAGCATGGTCGTCCTCCGTTCTGCGGGCAGGCGCCCGCGTCACAGGTGCGACTCGCGAGCCGCCCCGCAGGATTCATCCCTCCGGAGGAATCTGCCGGTGTCGGACCGCCGCCCCGCAGGGGTGAGCGAGCACTAACCTGAGCGGGTGACCGCGACCCAGGAGCCGACCCGGCGCGAGCAGATCCTGGCCACCGCGGCCGACCTGTTCGCCGCCCGCGGCTTCCACGGCGTCTCCGTCGCGGAGCTCGGCGCGGCATGCGGGATCTCCGGGCCGGCGCTCTACAAGCACTTCCCGAGCAAGCAGGCCATGCTCGCCGAGATGCTGGTGTCGATCAGCGAGCGGCTGCTCGCCGTCGGCCGCGAGCGGGTCGCCGCCGCGCCGGAGCCCGCCGCCGCGGTCCGCGCCCTCGTCGACTGGCACGTCGACTTCGCGCTCGGCCACCGCTCGCTGATCGTGGTGCAGGACCGCGACTGGGAGTCCCCTGCCGGCCGACGCCCGCGACCAGGTACGCCGGCTCCAGCGGCAGTACGTCGACGTCTGGGCCGCCCAGCTCCAGGCCCACCGCCCGGGCCTGGACACCGCCTCCGCACGGGCTGCCGCCCACGCGGCCTTCGGCCTGCTCAACTCCACCCCCGCGCTGGCCACGCCCTCGGGGACGCGGGGGCTGCGCGAGCTGCTGGCGTCGATGGCCCTGGCGGCGCTGGGGGTGGAACCGGTCGGCTGACGCTGCCGAGATCCGGTCCGCGCGAGCTCCGGTACGTGTTTGGGATCACACGATCGGGTTACTGCCGTGTGCGGAGGAGGCAGCCGCCCACGTCCTTGGGAGGGGACGAAGGGCCGGCTGAAACGACTATGTCCACAACAACGGCGAAGATCGCCACTGCCGTGGCAGGCGGGTACCTGCTGGGCCGGACCAAGAAGCTGAGGCTGGCCATCACGATCGCGGGGCTGCTCGCGGGCCGCAAGCTCTCGGCCGACCCGAAGTCCATCGCCAACAAGATCGTCGGCGACAACCCCGAGCTGCAGAACCTGCGCGGCCAGCTCACCGAGGGGCTCACCAGTGCCGCCAAGGAGCTGGCGATGGCGACCGCGGCCTCGCGCATCGAGTCGATGACCGAGTCGCTCCAGGGCACCGGCAAGGACGGCGACGGCTCGGACGACGAGGAGGCGCCGGACCAGGAGGCGCCCGAGGACGAGGCACCGGACGACGAGGCACCGGACGACGAGGCACCCGAGGACGAGGCACCCGAGGACGAGCCGGAGGACGAGGACGCCGGCGCGGAGGACGAGGCTGCGGACGAGCCGGAGGACGAGCCGGAGGAGGAGCCCGAGCAGAAGCCCCGCAAGAGCGCTGCCAAGAAGAGCAGCCCCCGCAAGCGGGCGTCGAAGTCGAGCTCGTCGAGCAAGTCCGGGGGAAGTGAGCCATGGCCACCGCGAGCAAGTCGCAGGAGCGGCTCAAGGAGGCCTCCCAGGGCCTCGTCGGCGCGCTGAGCAACCGGGCGCTGGGGGCGGCCGAGGACAAGGTCGGCAACCTCACGTCGAAGATGGAGTCGATGGCCCAGGAGGGCGGCCTGTCGATGCCCAAGCTGGCCAAGCCGGTCGTCAAGAGCGCCGTCGGCAGCGGAGCCTCCGCGGTCAAGGACAAGGTCGGCGACGCGGCCAGCGGCCTCGGCGAGAAGGTCAAGGACGCGGTGACCGGGGGCTCCAAGAAGTCCGGGAGCAACATCAAGGTCACCACCATCCTGGAGACGATCGACGTCGGTGTGCCGATCGAGCTGGCCTACAACCAGTGGACCGAGTTCGGGTCGTTCCCGTCCTTCATGAAGAAGGTCGAGGTCGTCGACGCCGTCGAGGACCAGAAGCTGAAGTGGAAGGCCCAGATCTTCTGGTCCCACCGCGAGTGGGAGTCCACGATCCTCGACCAGCGGCCGGAGGAGCGGATCATCTGGCGCTCCAAGGGCAAGAAGGGGCTCGGTCGACGGCGCGGTGACCTTCCACGAGCTCGCGCCCGAGCTGACCCGGATCATCGTGGTGCTGGAGTACCACCCCCAGGGGCTCTTCGAGCGCACCGCCAACCTGTGGCGCGCCCAGGGCCGCCGGGTCCGCGCCGAGCTGCTCCACTTCCGGCGCCACGTGATGTCCCACGCCCTGCTCGATCCCGACTCCGTCAACGGCTGGCGCGGCGTGATCGAGGACGGCGAGGTCGTCCAGTCCGACGAGGAGCGGCGCGAGGAGGAGGAGCGCGACCAGGAGTCGGGCGACGACCGGTCGGCGGACGAGCCCACCGATGAGGAGGGCGACGAGCAGGACGACGAGCAGGGCGACGAGGACGACGAGCCCACCGATGAGGAGGGCGGCGAGCAGGGCGACGAGGACGAGGCGGACGACGGCCCGCAGGACGAGGCGGACGAGCCCGACGACGAGCCCCGCGACGAGACCGAGGAGACCGACGAGGCCGACGAGCCCGACGAGGCCGGCGACGAGCCGGAGCCCGACGAGTACGCCGACGACGACGAGACCGCCGAGGTCGACGAGGAGTACAGCGACGAGGAGGGAGAACCGATGACCGTCCAGACCACCAGCCAACGCCGCTCCGGCGGCGGCTACCTCGACCGGCCGGCGCCGAGCGGCCTCGCCGACGTCATCGAGATCATCCTCGACAAGGGCATCGTGATCGACGCCTACGTGCGGGTCTCGCTGGTCGGCATCGAGCTGTTGACCATCGACGCCCGGATCGTGATCGCGAGCGTCGACACCTACCTCCCGGTTCGCCGAGGCGACCAACCGGCTCGACCTCGGCAAGGCGGAGGGCAAGGACCTCGGGGACCTCCTCGACGACTTCCGTGAGGGCGGCGCACGCAAGAAGACCAAGGGTGCGCTCGGGGGCGTGAAGGGAGGCGCTCACCCCGAGCCGTGACGACAAGGACGACGACGACACCGACGACACCGACGACGGGGAGGCCGGCGAGGAGAGCAAGCGCCGCCGCTCGTCGTCCAGGAGCCGGTCGTGACGGTGACCCGCGACGGCACCGAGCCCCGCACGGAGGCGCTGCTCGTCTACGGCGTGGTCCGGGCCGGCTCGGAGCTGCCCGAGATCACCGGCGTGGGCGGCAGCGCCCTCCGCGCGGTCGCGCACGGCCCGGTCGCGGCCGTGGTCGGCGCGGTCGAGGAGGGCCGTTCGCTGGCCCACAAGGCCGACCTGACGGCGTACCACCAGGTCGTGGACGCGTTGGCCGGCCGGGGGCCGGTCGTGCCGGTGCGGTTCGGGTCGGCGCTGGCCGACGACGCCGGGGTCGTCGACGACCTGCTCGCGCCGCAGGAGGACCGGCTGGCCCAGCTGCTCGACGCCCTCGAGGGGCGCAGCCAGCTGGTGCTGCGGGCCCGGTACGTCGAGGAGGCGGTGCTCGCCGAGGTGGTCGCGGCCGACCCCCGGATCCGCGAGCTCAACGACCGCACCCGCGGCGTGCCGGAGCAGATGTCGTGGGCCGACCGCGTGCGGCTGGGCGAGCTGGTCGCCCACGCCGTCGACCAGCGACGGCAGCACGACGCGGACGACCTGCTCGACCGGGTGCTGCCGCACGTCGTCGAGCACCAGGTCCGCCGCGGCGCCGGCCTCGACCACGTCGTCGAGGCGGCACTGCTGGTCGACGACGACCAGGTGCCGGCGCTGGAGCAGGTGCTGGAGACCTACGCGGAGGCGGTGCACGAGCGGGTGCGGCTGAGCCTGATGGGGCCGCTCGCGCCGTACGACTTCGTCGGGGAGGCGTGATGGGACTGTTGACCGGGCTGCTCGGCCTGCCGCTCGCGCAGCTGCGCGGCACCGTCGCGATCGGCGAGCAGGTGCTGCGCCAGGCGGAGGAGACCTACTACGACCCCGCCATCATCAGGCGGCAGCTGGAGACCGTCGCCCACCTCCACGAGGAGGGCGCACTCAGCGACGCCGAGGCCGCCTGGTGGGAGGAGGAGCTCCTCCAGCGGCTGATCGAGGGAGCCGAACGTGAAGGGCCCTGAGGCGGTGAAGCTCGCCCGGCACCACGTGCAGGGACTGACCGGCAAGGAGGCCGAGGCGGTCGTCGGCCTGGAGAAGGGCGACGACGGGTGGACGGTGCTGGTCGACGTCCTCGAGCTGCACCGGGTGCCCGAGACGACCGACGTCCTGGCGACGTACGAGGTCAAGCTCGACGGCGACGGCGACCTCACCAGCTGCCGCCGGATGCACCGCTACACCCGCGGGAGCACCGAGGAGGACCGATGACGGAGCGCCGCACCGAGTCGGTGGTCGCCGACGACGCCACAACCGACACCGGGTCCGGCACCGGTTCCGGCGCCGGGGACCTGCCGGCGCGCCGGCCGGGCCCGTCGTCGGTCTCCCCGGCCTACGGCACGCCCCACGACCCGCGCCAGCCGCGCCCCCAGCAGCTGGCCGACGTGCTCGAGCGGGTGCTCGACAAGGGCATCGTCATCGCCGGCGACATCCAGGTGAACCTGCTCGACATCGAGCTGCTCACGATCAAGATCCGGCTGCTCGTCGCGTCGGTCGACAAGGCCGAGCAGATGGGGATCGACTGGTGGAAGCACGACCCGATGCTGTCGGGCAAGCAGGACCGGCTGGAGCAGGAGAACCGCGAGCTCCGCGAGCGGCTGGAGGCGCTGGAGGCGCGGCATGGGTGATCGGGCCCGCTATCTCTACGCCGTCTGCCGCGGCCTCGACCCCGCGGTCGTGACCGAGGTCCCCGCGCTGGCCGAGGCTCCGCTCGAGGTGGTCGAGGTGCTCGACCTGCAGGCCGTCGTGAGCACCGTCGACCTCGACGACTACGGCGAGGACGCGCTGCGCCGCAACCTCGAGCGGCTCGACTGGGTCGAGCACACCGCCCCGCGGCCACAACGCGGTGGTGCACGCCTGCGCCGAGGCCGCGCCCACCGCACCGATGCGGCTGGCGACGATCTGCCTCGACGACCCGAGCGTCCGGCGGCGGCTCGAGGAGCAGTACGACGCGCTGGCCGCGGCGCTCGACCGGGTCGAGGGCCGCGCCGAGTGGAGCGTGAAGGTCTACGCCCACCCGACGCCCCGCGGCGCAGAGGCCGCCGAGCCGGCGGTGAGCAGCGGCGCCGCCTACCTGCGCCGCAAGAAGGCCGCCGCGACCGAGAAGCGAGCGGCGGCGGAGCAGTCGGCCGCCACCGCCCAGGAGGTGGACCTCGCGCTGCGCGAGCTCTGCGTCGCCAGCCGCCGGCTGCGACCGCAGGACCCGCGGCTGTCGGGTGTCGAGGGCACGATGCTGCTCAACGGCGCCTACCTCGTGGACGCGCGCGCCCGCGACGCGTTCACGCAGCGGGTCGCCGAGCTCGCCGCGGCCCACCCGGAGGTGTCGGTCGCCTGTGCCGGCCCGTGGCCGCCGTACTCCTTCGCGACGCTGGAGCCGGTGTGAGCGTCCTGGCCGAGGAGCAGGGCTACGGCGACATCGCGCTGGTCGACCTCCTCGACCGGCTGCTCGGCACCGGCGTGGTCATCGCCGGCGACGTCGTGATCAGCCTGGCGGGGATCGACCTGGTGGAGGTGCGGCTGCACGCGTTCATCTCCTCGGTCCGGGAGGAGATGGCGCGATGACCGGACCCGCGACCTCGGCCTCCTCCGGCCCGGCCCCGGAGCCGAGGGGCCGGCACGCCCTCGCGCAGCGGATGGAGACCGACCCCGACTCCGTCGAGCGCGACCTGTTCAAGCTCGTCCTCACGATCATCGAGCTGGTGCGGCAGCTGATGGAGAAGCAGGCGCTCCGCCGTGTCGACGAGGGCGACCTGACCGACGACCAGGTCGAGGCGCTCGGTCTCGGGCTGATGAAGCTGGAGCAGGCGATGGAGGACCTGAAGTCGCGCTACGACCTCACCACCGCCGACCTCGACATCGACCTCGGCCCGCTCGGCACCCTGCTGTCGACGGACTGACCGGCTCTCCCTGACCGGCCCTGACCGGCACTGACCTGACCGGCACCGACCCGCACCGGGACGACCGGCTCAGGTGACCAGGTCGTCGGGGACCTCGCCCCCCGCCCTCCATCAGCTCGACGAGGCGCCGGGCCCGCAGGACGGCGTCGGCGGCGACCTCGACGTCGTCGGCGAGCCGGCCCACGCCGCCGGGGTCGTCGGCGGCGCCGGTCGCGCGGTCGTGGAGAGCGGCGAGCAGCGCCTCGCGGTCGAGCCCCCGCACCGCGAACAGCACGAGCGGGTCGGCGTCGACGAGCCAGCCCACCTGGACCAGGACGGCGAGGGCGTGCGCACACGGGTCGAGGTAGTGGTCGCAGGTGCAGGTGGCGACCAGCTCGCCCCCGAAGGGGAGCAGCTCGACGCCGACCTCCTCGGCGTGCTCGACGAGGTCGTGCGGCAGGTCGCCGGCCAGCAGCGCGGCGACCCGGCCGGACTCGGCGGCGACGACGTCGACCAGCGCCGACCGCTCCGGCTCGTCGAGCACCGGCACCGCCACCTCGACCGTCCACGCGTCGTCGTCCTCGCGGACCGCGGCGAGCAGCGAGCCGGCGGCGACGCTGATGCCGCCGACGTCGCCGCGCCGGGCGGCCCGGCGGCCGGCGCGGAGGTCGGCCTCGGCGTACGCCGCTTCCTCGACCGCCCGCTGCCACGCCTTGCCCCCACCAGGAGCGCAGGCCGCGGCGGGGCTGGTCGAACCGGGCGTGGGTGACCCGCTGCGTCGCCACGCTCACTCCTCGTCCCCGTCGCGCAGCAGCGCCTCGCGACGGGCCTCCGCGCGCAGGGTCACCAGGTCGCGGAGGTCCTCGTTGCTCAGCTCGGTCAGCGCCGCGTCGCCGCGGGCCAGGACCGCGTCGGCGAGCGCCCGCTTGCGCTCGAGCAGCGCAGCGACCCGCTCCTCGATCGTGCCGCGCACGACCATCCGGTGCACCTGCACCGGCTTGGTCTGCCCGATCCGGTAGGCACGGTCGGTCGCCTGCTCCTCGACCGCGGGGTTCCACCAGCGGTCGACGTGGACGACGTGGTCGGCGCGGGTCAGGTTGAGGCCCGTGCCGCCGGCCTTGAGGCTGAGCAGGAAGATCGGGACCTCGCCGTCCTGGAACCGGCGCACCATCGCCTCCCGCTCGGCCACCGGCGTGCCGCCGTGGAGGAGCTGGTGCCGCACGCCGGTCGCACTCAGGTGCTGCTCGAGGAGCCGCGCCATCGCGACGTACTGGGTGAAGACGAGCACCGCGCCGTCCTCGGCCAGCACCGTGGCGAGCAGCTCGTCGAGCAGGTCGAGCTTCTCCGAGCGGCCCGGCAGCCGCACCCCGCCGGCGGTGAGCGACTGCTTGAGGAACTGGGCCGGGTGGTTGCAGATCTGCTTGAGCCCGGTGAGCAGCGAGAGCACCATCCCGCGGCGCTGCGGGTCGTCGGCGGGGAGCCGCTCGATCCGGGCCATCGTGTCGCGGACGAACGCCTCGTAGAGCACGACCTGCTCGCGGGTCAGGCCGAGCAGGTGGTCGGTCTCGGTCTTGGGCGGGAGCTCCGGTGCGATGCCGGGGGTCGGACTTGCGGCGGCGCAGCAGGAACGGCCCGATCAGGTCGGCGAACTGGCGGGCCTTGGTCGGCTCCGCACCCGACTCGATCGGCGCCGCCCACACCCGTCGGAACGCCTGGCGGCTGCCGAGCAGCCCCGGCACCAGCCAGTCGAGGATCGACCAGAGCTCGGTGAGCTCGTTCTCCACCGGTGTGCCGGTGAGCGCGACGCGGGCGCGGCTCGGGATGCGGCGCAGCGCCCGCGCGGTGGCCGAGCGGGCGTTCTTGACGTGCTGCGCCTCGTCGGCGACGACCAGGTCCCAGCCGGCGTCGGCGAGCGCCGCGTGGTCGCGCCGCATCGTGCCGTACGTCGTCAGCACGAAGCCGCCGTCGAGGTCGCCGAGGTCGCGGGCCGAGCCGTGGTGGCGCCGCACCGGCAGGCCGGGCGCGAACCGCCGGATCTCGGCCTCCCAGTTGCCGAGCAGGCTGGCGGGGCAGACCACGAGCGTCGACCGGCCGTCGGAGAGGCCCTGCTCGAGGCGGTGGAGGTGGAGCGCGATCAGGGTGATCGTCTTGCCCAGCCCCATGTCGTCGGCCAGGCACGCACCGAGGCCGAGGCCGGTGAGGTCGGCGAGCCAGGTCAGCCCGTGGCGCTGGTAGTCGCGCAGCTCGGCCCGGAGCCCGGCCGGCGCCGGGAGCGGGTCGCGGGTGGGGGGCCGCGAGCAGCCGGTCGCGCACCTGCAGCAGGCTGGCGCCGACGACCACCTGCTCGGTGCTGCCCGGCTCGGTGGCGTCGGGCAGCTCGGTCACACCGGTGAGTGCGGCCGCGAGCGCCTGGGACCCGGTGGCCTTGCGGATCAGCCGCTTGCGCGCCCGGCGCGCGGTCGAGGGGTCGACGACGGTCCAGGAGCCGCGCAGCTGCAGGAGGGGGCTCGCGGCGGTCGCGAGCTGCTCCATCTCCTCCTCGGTCAGCGGGTCGCCGTGCAGCGCGACCTGCCAGGAGAAGGCGAACAGCCCCTCGGCCGAGAACGGGCTGTCCTGCACGGGGAGGTCGCCGTCCCAGGAGCCGTCGCGTCGCTCGAGCACCGCCCGGGTGGTGAGCTCACGGCCGAGCGAGCGCGGCCAGTGCACGTCGACCCGCGCGTCGCGCAGGGTGCCGACGTGGTCGAGGAGGCTCGCGATCTCGTCGCGGTCGAGGGTGAGCTGGTCGGGCACGGAGAGGCCGAGCAGCCGGTCGAGCACCGGCCACACCTCCGCGGCCGCGCGGAGCGCGATGCTCGCGTGGACCCGCGCGCGGGGCCCGAACCCGTGGCCGGCCGCGCCCGCCGCACCCGCCGCGCCGGCGGGGTCAACGGTGTCGGCGAAGAGCACCGCCGCGTCGCAGACGTGGAGCGGGTCGCGCTCGTCGTGCACCTGCACGACCACCCGCACCGACCCGGCGACCAGCTCCTCCTCGTCGGCCTCCACCCGCAACGAGACCCGCACCAGCTCGGGGAGCGCCTCGACCCCCGTCCGGCCCTCCCGCTCCGCGCGCTCGGCGACCCGGCGCCGCAGCCGCTCGGCGAAGCCGCCGGGCGCCGGCGCGGCGGCCCGCTCCGCAGCGGGGCGGGGCGGGGCGGTCGCTGCCGGGGCGGCCCGGGGCAGCGCGTCGACGACCGCGTCGAGCACCTGCTCGACGAGGGCCGTCGCGGCGGCCGGCTCCAGGTCGTCGTAGGCCCGTGCCTGCGCGAGCCGGGCGAGGCTGTCGCGGTCGCGCTCGTCGAGGCCCTCGACCTGCCACCGCGGCGCCCGGCCCTCCGGCGTCGCCGGTGCGAGCTTGCCGGCCGCGACGATCCGGCTCGCCAGCAGCGCGGCGCCGCCGAGGAGCGCGACGCTGGGATGGACGTCGTCGCGGCCGCGTGCCTTGCTCAGCACGGGCAGCGCCGCCCGGACCGGGAGCGCGATCGTGCGCCGGTCGTCGCTGAACTCGATCGTGCCGTCGCGCGGCGGGTCGGCGGGCCGGAAGGTCGCCGGACCGGTCACGGGCACGAAGCTCACCCGGGAGACGGTAACCGGCGACCCCGACACAGCCGTCCGGTCCGTCACTCCGGCGTCGACACCCACTGCACGAGCTGCCAGACCAGCCCGTTGCCGTCGCGGAACTGGCAGTAGCGCTCCCCCCAGGGCTCGGTCTCCGGCGGCGTGACGACGGTCGCGCCGGCCGCCGCGATCCGGTCGAACTCCGCGTCCAGGTCGTCGACGACGAACACGAGCAGGATCCCCCTGCCCGGCCGGGCCGGCGATCTCCGCGGGTCGGAACGTCGGCAGGCCGACCTGCAGGAAGATCACGTTGACGCCGGCGGTCGGGTGGGTGAGCGAGACGAAGCCCTCGGCGCTCATGGCGTCGGTGAAGCCGAGGTGGTCGCGCGCGAACCGGGCGGAGGCCTCGACGTCGGGCACGTTGAGGGAGATGGCGGTGGAGGTGATCTGCACGGGTTCCTTCCGTCGCAATACGTTGTACGACGTACACCGTACTACGTTATGCGATGATGCGCCAATGGAGATGCCATGCCCCGACCACTGATCGATCTCCTGTGGCGCGACCACCCCGCGGCCGCCGTCGCCGGCCGACGGGGGCCGCCGGCCCGCGTCTCGACTGGCACGGTGGTCGGCACCGCCGTCCGGCTCGCCGACGGCCACGGCCTGGCGGCCGTCACCGTCCGTCGGCTCGCGGCCGAGCTCGAGGTCTCGACGATGTCGGTCTACACCCACGTCAACAGCCGGGACGACCTGCTCGTGCTGATGGCCGACGCGGCGCACGCCCTGGCCGAGCTGCCGGCGTACGGGCGGCTCGGGTGGCGCTCGCGGGTGCGGCTCGTCGCCGAGGCCAACCTGGCGCTCCCTGCGCGCGCACCCGTGGCTGCTCGACGTGGCCGACGAGCGGACGGCGCTCGGCCCGGGCACGATCGCGAAGTACGACCACGAGCTCGCGGCGCTCGCACCGCTCGGCCTCGACGACGTGACCTGTGACGCGGCCCTGACGTTCGTGCTCGACTTCGTGCGCGCGAGCGCCCGGGCGCTGCTCCCGCGTCCGCACGCCGACGAGCTGGCGGAGCAGTGGCCCGTCTGGGGTGCCCGGCTCGCGACGTACGTCGGCGACGACTTCCCGCTCGCCCGGCGCGTCGGCGCGGCCGCGGGCGAGGCGATGGGGGCCGCGCACAGCCCGGCGCTCGCGTGGGAGTTCGGCCTCGCCCGCGTGCTCGACGGGCTCGCGGCCCTCGCGTGAGCGGCCGGGTCAGCCGGAGACGGCGAGGGTGACGGGCAGCACGGCACCGGCGCCGGCCCCGTGGAGCCCCGCGGCGGCGAGGGTGACCGACCAGCCGGTCACGACCAGGTCGTCGACGAGGAGCACCCGCCGCCCCTCCACGGCCGCCGGGTCGTCGAGCCGGAGCGCGCACCGGCGGCCGACGGCCGCCACCCGCTGGGCCGAGTTGGTGGCCCCGCGGTCGGGTCCGACGGACGGGTCGACGACCGCCCACCGGCCGACCACGGGGACGCGGAGGAAGCGCGAGAGTCCCTGGGCGAGGTCGGTCGTCAGCGTGGGCCGCCGCTCCGACTCGGCCACCACGATCGCGTCGACCTCCGGCCGCCAGTCCTGCAGCACCCGGACCATCGCCCGGGCCAGCCCCTCCGGGACCGGACCGTCGGCCACCCTTCCGTCGTCGTCGCCCGAGCCCGCGCGGAACAGCTCGCGGAGCGCCGGCCCGTGGCCGAGGTCGGTGAGCCGCGCGATCGCGCGGCCCTCCTCGGCCGGCGGCTTGATCCGGCCGCTCAGCTGCACGCCGATCGTCGGGAGGCCGGTCGGCCACAGCTTGCGCGGCTCGATCGCGACGCCGGGGCGGGCGAGCCGCTCGGCCGCCTCCCCCACCGCGGCCTCGGAGACCTCCGTGGAGAGCGCCAGGCCGCCGCACCGGTCGCACCGGCCGCACCGCCACCCGGGGTCGGCCGCCAGCTCCGGGTCGTCCAGCTGGCTGCGGAGGAACGCCATCCGGCAGCGGTCGGTCGCGAGGTAGTCGAGCATCGCCTGCTGCTCGCGCTCCCGGGCCTCGGCGACCCGCCGGTAGCGCGCGGCGTCGTAGGTCCACTCCCTGCCGGTCGCCTCCCAGCCGCCGCGGACGCGGCGTACGGCGCCGTCGACGTCGAGCACCTTGAGCATCGTCTCCAGCCGGTTGCGGCTGAGGTCGACCCGGGTCTCGAGGGCTGCCGTGCTCATCGGGGCGCCGGCCTCGGCGAGCGCGGCCAGCGTGGCCCGCACCTGCTCCTCCCGCGGGAACGCCAACGAGGCGAAGTAGGCCCAGATGTCGCGGTCCTCGGTGGCGGGCAGCAGCACGACCGACGCGCCCTCCGCCGGCAGGTCGCGGCCACGGCCGGCCCGCCCGACCTGCTGGTAGTAGGCGACCGGCGAGCTCGGGGCGCCGAGGTTGACCACGAACCCGAGCGACGCGTCGAAGCCCATCCCCAGGGCACTGGTGGCGACCAGCGCCTTGACCTGCCCCCTGGAGCAGCTGCTGCTCGAGCGCCAGCCGCTCGGTCGGCTCGGTCTGGCCGGAGTAGGCCTCGACCCGGTGGCCGCGGCTGCGCAGGTAGTCGGCCACCTCCTGCGTGGCCGCGACGGTCAGGCAGTAGACGATGCCGCTGCCCGGCTGCTCGGCGAGGTGGTCGGCCAGCCATGCGAGCCGCTGCTCGGCCGTGGTCAGCCGCACCACCCCGAGCCGCAGCGTCGCCCGGTCGAGCGACCCGCGGAGCACCAGCGTGTCGCGGCCCAGCTGCTCGGCCACGTCGTCGGTGACCCGCTGGTTGGCGGTCGCCGTGGTCGCCAGGACCGGGATCCCGGCGGGCAGCTCGTCGAGCAGCGTCCGGATCCGGCGGTAGTCGGGCCGGAAGTCGTGGCCCCAGTCGGAGATGCAGTGGGCCTCGTCGACGACGAGCAGGCCGCAGGTGGCGGCCAGCCGCGGCAGCACCTCGTCACGGAAGCCGGGGTTGTTGAGCCGCTCGGGGCTGACCAGCAGCACGTCGACCTCGCCGCGCTGGATCGCGGCGTTCGTCTCGTCCCACTCCTCCACGTTGGTGGAGTTGATCGTCACCGCCCGGATCCCGGCCCGCTCCGCCGCCCCGATCTGGTTGCGCATCAGCGCCAGCAGCGGACTGATGATCACCGTCGGGCCGCTCCCCTGCTCGCGCAGCAGCTGCGTGGCCACGAAGTAGACCGCCGACTTCCCCCACCCGGTGCGCTGCACTACCAACGCCCGACGACGGCCGACCACCAGCGCCTCGATCGCCGCCCACTGGTCGTCGTACAGCGTCGCGTCGTCGCGCCCCACCAGCGCACGCAGGTGCTCCTCGGCGCGGTCGCGGATGTCGCTCCGGGTCGCTGCGGTCATGCGACGTGTCTACCAGCGGGGTGTCGGTGGGGGGTGGGTCGGCGTCCACAGGTGGTGCGGCGGGGGTGGTGCTCGCGGAGGTGGCGCAGCACAGGAGGCGCAGGTTCATCAAGGTATGTCGCCGAGCTGGCACTTCCCACGGTGTGCCCGCCGTGGGGAGCGCAGGTTGGTCGACATACCTTGATGAACCTGCGGCCCCTGGGACCCCGCTCCACAACGGGCCGACCACCGCCGGCGGCGGGACACGGGACGACCCCGAGAAAGTGGAAGCCGCCGCAGGTGTCTCGGGTCACCTGCGGCGGCGAGCACCAGCCTACGACGGCGGCGCCGGGGCTGTCCTGGGAATCGGCGAAATCGCCGCGACGATCCCGGCCGCGCCAGCGCCGGCTGCCGGTCACCAGATGCGCACGCGGTCGGCGGGCTCGACCCAGGGGCCGTCGCCGGGGCCGGTGCCGAACACCTCGTGGAACTCGTCGAGGTTGCGCACGATGTTGGCGCGGAACTCGGCCGGCGAGTGCGGGTCCATGGTGAGGTACTGCAGCTGCTGCTCCCGGCGGCGCTTGGTGCGCCACACGTAGGCCCAGTTGAGGAACACCTTCCGGCGGTCGTCGACCGACGCCTCCCGACCGGCCTTGCCCTCGGCGATTACGAACGCGCGGTGGGCGATGGTGAGGCCGCCGAGGTCGCCGATGTTCTCGCCGACGGTGAGCGCGCCGTTGACCCGCTCGCCGGGGAGGTCGCGCGGCTCGAACGCGTCGTACTGCTCCACCAGGGTCTTCGACTTCACCTCGAACGCCGCCTTGTCGTCCGGCGTCCACCAGTCGTTGAGGTTGCCGCGGCCGTCGAACTGGGCGCCCTGGTCGTCGAAGCCGTGGCCGATCTCGTGGCCGATCACGGCGCCGATGCCGCCGTAGTTCTCCGCCGGGTGCGCGTCGGGGCTGAAGAACGGCTTCTGCAGGATGCCGGCGGGGAAGCAGATCTCGTTGGTGCCGGGGTTGTAGTAGGCGTTGACGGTCTGCGGCAGCATGAACCACTCGTCGCGGTCGACCGGCGAGCCGATCTTGGCCAGGTGGCGGTCGGTCTCGAACGCCGCCGACGCCTGGGCGTTGGCGACGAGGTCGTGCGGGGTGACCGGCAGCCGGGAGTAGTCGCGGAACCGGTCGGGATAGCCGATCTTGGGCCGGAACGTCTCGAGCTTCTCGTAGGCGCGCTGCTTGGTCTCCTCGGTCATCCAGTCCAGCTGGGAGATCGACTCGCGGTAGGCGGCGAGGAGGTTGCCGACCAGCTCGTCCATCATCGCCTTCGACGACGGCGGGAAGTGGCGGGCGACGTACTCCTTCCCGACCGCCTCACCCATCGCGCCCTCGACGAACGACACCGCCCGCTTCCACCGCGCCCGCAGCTCGGGGGTGCCGGAGAGGGTGCGGCCGTAGAAGTCGAAGTTGGTCTCGACGAACGGGTCGGGGAGGTAGGGCGCCGCCGAGCGGAGCACGCGGCTGAACATCCACTCCCGCCACACCTCGATCGGGGTGTCGGTGAGGACGCTCGACAGGTGCTCGAGGTACGACGGCTGGCGCACGCACAGCTCGGCGACGGTGGCGTGCGGGCCGGAGAGCTGGCCGCCCAGGTTGGTGACGTAGGCGTCCCAGTCGAACGCCGGGCACATCGCCTTGAGCTCGGTCTCGGTGCGCAGGTTGTAGGTCTTCTGCACGTCGCGGGTCTCGGCGCGCTCCCAGTGGCCGCGGGCCAGCTCGGTGTCGAGCGCGAGGATCCGCTGCGCCGCGCCCTCGGGGTCGGGGTGCTCGCCGAGGGTGAGCATCCGGGTGAGGTAGCCGACGTACTTCTCCCGCACGCCCGCGAACTTGTCCTCGCGGTAGTAGCTCTCGTCGGGGAGCCCGAGGCCGCCCTGCACGACGTGGAACAGGTAGCGGTCGGAGTCGCGGTCGTCGGTGTCGACGTAGGAGCCGAACAGGCCGTAGCCGCCGATCCGCTCGAACTCGCCGAGGAACGCCGCCAGGTCACGTACGTCGCGCAGCCCGCTCGCCGCCTCCAGCAGCGCCCGGACCGGGCCCAGGCCGAGGGTCTGGATGCGGTCGGTGTCCATGAAGGAGTTGAAGAGGTCACCGATCTTGCGGGCGTCCTCCGCCTGCTCGTCCGAGGGCTGGGCGGCGAGCTCGGTGATGATCTCGCGGACCTGCTCCTCCGCGACGTCGGCGAAGCTGGACGAAGGGGGCCCCACGCCGACCGGTCGGCAGGGATCTCGGTCTCCTCCAGCCACCGGCCGTTGACGTGGCCGAAGAGGTCGTCCTGCGGCCGGATGTCGGGGTCCATGCCCGGTCGGGCGTCGTCGAGGATGCTCACGACAGCGAGCCTAAGCGCACCCGGCAACAGCGGCGACGCGCACCCGGTTGGGTCCGGAGAACCGACGCGCCACACTGGACGGATGCGTACGACGCTCACCCTGCTCCTCTCGACCGCCCTCCTGCTGGTCGCGCCGACCGGCGCCGCCCCCGGGGCCGCGGCCGCCGCGCCGGCCACGGCCGCCGAGCGCGCCGAGGCGCCGGCCGAGCGCGCCGCGCAACGCGCGGGGCTCGCGGACCGCAGGCGCCAGGTGGTCCGGTTCACCAACCGGGCCCGCCGGGCCAACGGCTGCGCCCCGCTGCGGCAGGTCGCCACGCTCAACCTCGCAGCGCAGCGGCACACCAAGCGGATGGCGCGGGCGCGCCGCCTCGACCACCAGCTGCCCGGCGAGCCGGCGCTGGGCCGGCGGGTGACCCAGGCGGGGTACGACTGGACGCGACTCGGGGAGAACATCGCCTATGGCTATCCCACCGCCCGCAGCGTGGTCCGCGCCTGGCTGCGCAGCCCCGGCCACCGGCGCAACATCCTCGACTGCCGGTTCCGCCACATCGGCGTCGGCTTCGTGATGCGCGGCGGCACGCCGTGGTGGACCCAGGACTTCGGCCGCCGCTGACGGTTCACGGCCGGCTCGGGAGCGGGTCGGGATCAGCAGCCGTCGGGTGAGGCGGCGGCGAACCCGTCGTCGGTGAGCAGCGGCACCACGGTGTCGGCGTCGACCGCCGCAGCGGCCGCCACGTCGTCGGCGTAGCCCATCGCGGCGAGCTCGCGCCCGCCCGCACAGGCGGCGAGCAGGTCGGGGAGCCGGTCGGCGACCCGGCGGTACGACGCCGCCGCGTGCTCGGCCTCCGGGCTCGGCCGCGGCGCAGCACCCCGCCGCTCCAGCGCGTCGAGGACCGCGCCGGCGCCCCACAGGTCCTCCAGCGACGGCCGCAGCGACCCGTCGGGCCAGCGCTCCCCCGCCGGCACCACGGCGACTGCAGCGCCGCGCTGGAGCCGCGGCACGAGCCAGTCGGCGACTGCGGCACGGGTGCGCAGCGAGGCTCCGACGACGGTCGGTCCGGCCGGCGCGGCGAGGGCGGCGCAGATCGAGGAGCCGTTGGGCGAGGGCAGCACCAGCCGCGGCACGGGGTCGCTCGCCAGCATCCCGGCCGGGGGACAGGCTCGGCGGCGGGTCGGCGAGCCGGGCGGCCTCGAGCCGGCCGACGGCCAGCACCGCGTCCCGCTCGGCCGCGAACGCCGCGGCCCGCTCGTCCTTCCACGGGAACGGGTGCACCCGGGCGCCGCGCGCCACGGCGATGCCGAGCGTGGTGGTGAACGACAGCACGTCGACGACGACCACGAGGTCGGCGCCCTCGGCGACAGCGGCCCCGCCGGTCGGTCCCCACTCGAGCCGGACGGCGTACGACGCCTGCCCGTGGGCCGCCCGGACGTCAGTCACGGACCCGGACGACCAGCTTGCCGAGCGCGGCCCGGGCGTCCATGTCGGCCAGGGCCTGCCCGAACTCGTCGAGGTCGTAGACCCGGCCCACGGGCGGCCGCACGACACCGGACTCGATCATCGGGGTGAGGGCACGCCACTGCTCCTGCATGTAGCCGGGGCGCCCCATCGCGTAGGCGCCCCACCCGACGCCGCGGACGTCGACGTTGTTGAGCAGCAACCGGTTGACCTTGACCTCCGGGATGCCCTGCCCGGCGGCGAAGCCGACGACGAGCAGCCGCCCGAGCGGCGCCAGCGAGCGCAGCGAGTCGGTGAACAGGTCGCCGCCGACGACGTCGACCACGACGTCGACTCCCCGCCCGCCCGTGAGTGCGACGACCGCCTCGCGGAAGCCGTCGACGAGGACGGCGTCGTCCGCGCCGGCCTCGCGGGCGAACGCCGCCTTCTCCTCGGTGCTGACCACGGCGATCGTCCGGGCCCCGAGCCCCCCTCGCCACCTGCAGGGCGGCGGTGCCGACGCCGCCGGCCGCCCCGTGCACGAGCACCGTCTCGCCCTCGCGCACCTGGCCCCGCTCGGTCAGCGCGAAGAGCGCGGTGAGGTAGTTCATCGGCAGCGCGACCGCCTCGTCGAACCCGATCCCGTCGGGCAGCGCGAACGTCGCGTCGGCGGGCCCCGCGACCAGCTCGGCGGCGCCGCCGTACGGCAGCACCCCGACCACCCGCTGCCCCGGCTCGAAGCCCGGCCCCGACACCACGACCCCCGCGTAGTCGACGCCGAGCGTGAACGGCGGCTCCGGACGCAGCTGGTACTGCCCGCGGCTGAGCAGCAGGTCGGGGAACGACACGCCCACCCGGTGCACCCGCACCAGCACCTGGTCGGCGGAGGGTGCCGGCTCCGGCACCTCCCCGACGACGACGTCGGCCGGCCCGGTCGTGGTCACCACCCGCACTGCGCGCATGGCGGGGAGGGTAGCGGGGGCGGGGGGTCGGCGGGGCGGTGGTCGGGCGGGGTGGGTGGCGTGGGGCGGGTGGCGCGGGGTGGGTGGCGTGGGTGGGGGCCGGGGGCCCGGGGCGGCGGCCCTCGCGCCTATGCGTGCGGGCCCACTTGACGGGCAGAACCTCCACTTGTCGGGCATTGCTTTGCCCGACATGTTGAGGTTTCCCCGGTCGGCCGGGGAAACCTCACGTCGCCGACCCCCTCAGACCCACCAGCCCGCGCCCCACCCCCCTCACCCCGGCAGCACCCGCCTCAGGAACTCCCGGGTCCGCTCCTCGCGGGGCTCGACGAGCACCTGCGCCGGCGGGCCGTGCTCGACGATCCGGCCGCCGTCGAGGAAGCAGACGCGCGACGCGACCTCGCGGGCGAACCCCATCTCGTGGGTGGCGATCACCATCGTGGTGCCGGTCCCGGCGAGGCCGCGGACGATGTCGAGGACCTCGCCGACGAGCTCGGGGTCGAGGGCGGCGGTGATCTCGTCGAGGAGCAGCAGCTTGGGCTCGGTGCAGAGGGCGCGCACGAGGGCGACCCGCTGCTGCTGGCCGCCGGAGAGCCGGTCGGGGTGCTTGTGGACGTGGTCGCCGAGCCCGAACCGGTGCAGCAGGTCGGTCGCCCGCCGCTCGGCGTCCCGGGCCGACATGCCGTGCACCTTGCGCGGGGCGAGCGTGCAGTTGGCGAGCACCGACAGGTGCGGGAAGAGGTTGTAGGCCTGGAACACCATGCCGATGTCGCGGCGCACGTCGCGCGGGTCGACGCGGGGGTCGGTGATCTCCCGGCCCTCCATCTCGATGACGCCGTCGTCGACGTCCTCGAGCAGGTCGAGGCAGCGCAGCAACGTCGACTTGCCCGACCCCGACGAGCCGATCAGGCACACCACGTCGCCGGCGTGCACCGTCAGCGACACGTCGTCGAGGACCACCCGGTCGCCGTAGGTCTTGCGGAGGCCCCGGCCCTCCATCAGCGGCGCGGTCACAGCGCGCCCGCCCGCTCGCGGCGCGCCACCCGGCGCGCGAGCCAGTCGCACAGCCGGGCGAGCGGCACCGTCATCGCGACGAAGAAGCAGGCGACGACGACGTACGGCGTGTAGTCGAAGTTGTAGTTGGCGTAGTCGCGGGCGGTGAACAGCGCGTCGAAGATCGACACCGACGCCACCAGGGCCGTGTCCTTCTGCAGCGACACGAAGTCGTTGAGGAGCGGAGGTACGACGCGGCGCGTGGCCTGCGGGACCACGACGTGCCGCATCGTCTGGGCGCGGGTCAGGGCCAGGGCGTCCGCGCTCGCCAGCTGGGAGGGGTGCACCGACTCGATGCCGGCGCGGAACACCTCGGCGACGTAGGCGGAGTAGGACACGACGAGCGCGACGGTCGCCCAGGTGAACGGGTCGTTGGTCAGCCCCTGCAGCTCGAGTCCGGGGATGCCGAATACGAACAGGAACACCAGCAGCAGGGTCGGCACGCCGCGGACCACGTCGGTGTAGACGACGGCCAGCCCGCGCAGGGGCACCAGCCACGGCGAGCGGGCCTGGCGCACCAGGGCCAGGGCGAGGCCGAGCACGAGGATGATCGGCTCGGCGATGAGGAACATCTTCACGTTGACCCAGAAGCCGTCGACGATCGCCGGCAGCACGGCGCGGGCGTGGTCGGCGTCGAGGAACGACTCGCGCACCCGCGGCCACCCCGGCGACACCAGCACGGCGGTCGTCAGGCCGCCGAGCACGACGACGGTGGCGATCGACGCGACCAGCACCCGCTGTCGCTGCATGTCCTGCCGCACGCGGCGGCGTTCGAGCTCCCGCTTGCTGGGAGTCCAGCTCGTCACGGTGGGGGGACTACTGGAGCTCGGGCACGCTCACGACGTCCGAGAGCCACTCCTGCTCGAGGTCGTCGAGGGTGCCGTCGTCCTCGAGCGCGGCGAGCGCCCGGTTGACGCACGGGAGCAGCTCGCTGCCCTGCTCGAAGAGCATGCCGAACTCCTCGGTGTCGCCGCCCTCGACCTGGAACTGGCCGATCAGCCTGCTGCCGGGGGATCTCGGCCGCGCTGATGTAGAACGCGGTCGGCAGGTCGGCGAGGATCGCGTCGACCTGGCCGTTCTCCATCGCCTGCTTCGCGGCGTTGGTGTCCTCGAAGACCGCCGGGTCCTCGTCGGGCTGGATCACCTCGCGGATCGCGGTCAGCGACGTGGTGCCGGTCTGCGCCCCCCAGCTTGTGCTGCTTGAGGTCCTCGAGGCTGGTCGCGCCGGCGGCCGGGCTGTCCTCGAGCGTGATCACCGCCTGCGCGGCCTGGTAGTAGCCCTCGGAGAAGTCGACGACCTCGTCCCGCTCCTCGGTGATCGAGATCTGGTTGATGTCGAAGTCGAAGTCGGTGCCGCCGGGCTTGAACAGGTTGTTGAAGCCGACCGTCACCCACCGCACCTGGTCGCGCGCGAAGCCGAGCTCCTCGGCCACGGCGTAGGCGACCGCGGACTCGAAGCCCTTGCCGTTGCTGGGGTCGTTGTCGACGAACCAGGGCTCGTACGCCGGGGAGTCGGTGCCCACGGTCAGCACGCCGTCCTCGCGGAGCGGAGGTCCTCGACCGCGCACTCGTCGGACTCGGCGACCTCGCCGGTGCGGTCCTCCGCCTCGTCCTCGGGCGCGCAGGCCGCGAAGGCGACGGCCAGGGGAGACGGCCGAGAGGGAGGTGAGCAGGCGGCGGTGGCGGAGCAGGTGCATGGCGGGATCGTAAGCCGTGGCCCGCCGGCCCGCGGACGCCGTCCGGGTCAGCGGGCGAGCCAGGGCTCCACCAGCTCCTCCCAGAGGTCGGCGTGGGCGGAGCGGAAGAAGCCGTGGTGACCCATCCGGCGACCGTCGAGCTGGTGCGGCCCGAAGCGCTGCCGGACCTGCTCGGCACCGGTGTAGCGGTCGTGCAGGCGCTCGATGCTCGCGGCGCTCATCAGCTCGTCGTCGGTGAACGACAACGACATCAGCGGCGCCTTCACCTCGGCGTACAGCGCCGGCGCCTCGGGGTGGTCGACCTCGAGGTAGCCGTCGTGGAGGCACCAGCGGCCCCACTGCCGCACCACCCCGGCCGGCAGGTCGCCGATCACCCGCAGGCGGGACCCCGGGTAGTAGCCGGCCACCCGGGTCGCGACCGGCGCCAGCGCCAGCCAGATCAGCGGCGCCAGCCACCGAACCCGGGGCGCGTTGCGGCGCCAGTAGCCGTCGCCCGCGGCGACGGTGACGACCGACGCGAGCCGGGTGTGGTCCACGAACGGCAGCATCTGCCCGCCCAGGCTGTGGCCGACCCAGGTCACCGGCAGGTCGCCGGCCTCGTCGGCGACGGCGTCGAGGAGCACGCGGACGTCGGCGAACCAGCGATCGACGTCGGCGGTGGACGCCTTCATCGCCGCCCGGCTCTCCGTCCCGCGGTAGTCGAAGGTGACCACCCGCCAGCCGCGCCCGGCGAGGTGGCGGGCGAACGGGGCGTAGTACGTCGAGGGCGTGGCCATCGCCGGCACGACGAGCACCACGCCGCGCGGCGTCCCGGCCGGCTCGAGCGTGACGTAGGCGAGCGCCCGCCCGTCGTCCGCCACCGCGCTGCTATGACGAGTGTCATATTCCATGGCCGGAGTCTATGACGACTGTCATAGCCAGGGCAATAGGATGGGCTCCGTGGCCCGTGACACCCGTTCCCGGATGATCGCCGGCGCCGCGCGGCTGGTCGGCACCCGCGGCGCGGCGTCGATGAGCCTGCGCGAGCTGGCGCGGGCGGCCGGCGTGCCGATCGGCTCGACCTACCACCACTTCCCCGGCGGGAAGCAGCAGCTGGTCGAGGAGGCGGTGCGCTCCGTCGGCGCCCACGTGACCCGGCGGATCGAGGCGGGCCGCGACGACGGGCCGGCCGCGGCGCTCGAGGCGCTCGCCGACGAGTGGCGCGACGTGCTCGAGCGCACCGGGTTCGGCTCCGGGTGCCCGGTGCTCGCCGTCGCCACCGAGGACGACCCCGCGCTCGGCGCGCTCGCGACCCAGGTCTTCGAGGCCTGGCAGGAGTCGCTGACGGCGGTGCTCGTCGACGCCGGGGTCGACGAGCAGCGGGCGCCCCGGCTGGCGATGCTCGTCGTCGCCGCGATCGAGGGGGCGGTCGCGCTGTGCCGCGCCGAGCGGTCGCTGCGACCGCTGGAGGACTCCGTCGTCGAGCTGCGGGGGCTGCTCGACAGCGCGCTCGGCTGAAGCCGGTCCGTCAGTCGTTGGCGGCGCGGTGGCGCGCCACCAGCTCGGCGTACCAGTGGAACGACCGCTTCGGCGTGCGGCGCTGCGTCTCGTAGTCGACGTGGACGAGGCCGAACCGGGGGCGTAGCCCTCGGCCCACTCGAAGTTGTCCATCAACGACCACGTGTAGTAGCCGCGGACGTCGACGCCCGTCCGCACCGCGTCGGCGACCGCCCCGAGGTGGGCGGCGAGGTAGTCGATCCGCGCCTGGTCGTCGACGACGCCGTCCGGCCCCGGGCCGGTGTCGAACGCGCAGCCGGACTCGGTGACGTAGATCGGCGGGACCGCCGCACGGAACCGGGCGCGGAACATGATCAGCCACTCGCGCAGCGCGTCGGGCACGATCGGCCAGCCCAGGTCGGTCGTCGGGTAGCCGACCACCTCGAGCATCTCGAACGGCAGCTCGCTGTCGACCCGCCGCGGCGCCGATGCGGAACGGGTTGTAGTAGTTGACGCCGTAGAAGTCGAGCGGCTGGCGGATGGTCGCGAGGTCGCCGTCGCGGATGACGTCCTCGACGAGCGGCTCGAGGTCGCGGGGGTAGCGCCCGAGCAGCATCGGCTCGGCGTACATGCCGTTCCACAGGGCGTCGAAGATCTTGGTGGCGCCGACGTCGGCGTCGTCGTCGGAGGCCGGCCACATGGGCGCGTGGTTGTTGGCGCAGCCGACGCTGGTCGCCCCGGCCGCGCGCAGGGCGATCGCGGCGCGCCCGTGGGCCACGAGGAGATGGTGCGCGACGGGGAGGGCGTCGAACATCAGCGTCCGGCCCGGCGCGTGCAGGCCGGTGGCGTAGCCGAGCGTCGTGACGACGTTGGGCTCGTTGACCGGCACCCAGTGCTCCACCCGGTCGGCGAGCCGCTCGCCGACGACCGCGGCGTACTCCGCGAACCGCTCGACGGTCGCCCGGTTGAGCCACCCGCCGTCGTCCTCGAGCGCCTGCGGCAGGTCCCAGTGGAAGAGGGTGACCATCGGCTGCACGCCGGCAGCGAGCAGCTTGTCGACGAGCCGGTCGTAGAAGTCGAGGCCGGCCGGGTTGACCTTCCCGGCGCCGGTCGGCTGCACACGGGGCCAGGCGACGGAGAAGCGGTAGCCGGGCGCGCCCAGCCGCTCCATCAGCGCGACGTCCTCGTCGACCCGGTGGTAGTGGTCGCAGGCGACGGCGCCGCTCGAGCCGTCGGCGACCCGGCCGGGCTGGTCGCAGAACGTGTCCCAGACGCTCGGGCCGCGGCCGTCCTCGGCCACGGCTCCCTCGATCTGGTACGCCTGCAGTGCTCGTCCCGAACCGGAACCCTCCCGGCAGCCTGGGGAACTCCTCCGACGCCGCCACGGCACAATCCTGCCTGTGAGCGTGGAGATCCGCAGGAGTTCGGCCCGGTACGTCGAGCGGGAGCCGGGCCGGCTGACCCAGCACGCCTTCTCCTTCGGCCCCCACTACGACCCGCAGCGGTTGGCGTTCGGCCCGATGGTCTGCCACGACGACCACGTCCTCGGCGCCGGACGCGGGTTCGACGACCATCCGCACTCGGCGCTGGAGATCGTGACCTACGTCGTCTCCGGCACGCTGCTGCACACCGACTCGCTCGGCACCTCGACCGAGCTGGGGGCCGGCGAGTGCGCCCTGCTCTCGGCCGGCGCCGGCGTGCGGCACAGCGAGGTGGCCGGCGCCGGCGGGCCGGCCCGGTTCGTGCAGGTCTGGCTCACCCCGGACGACCCCGACGCCGCTCCTCACTACGCGCGCCCGGACGCCGCCGGCGCACCGGGACCGGCGCTGGTGCCGCTCCTCGGCGACGGCGCCGACATCGGCCTCGGGGTCGCCGGCGCGTCGTTCGCCGTGGCGCGGCTCGCGGCCGGCGACACGCTGCGCCTCCCGACCGCCCCGCGGCTGCACGCCTACGTCGCGACCGGCGCCCTGCTGCGGTCGTCGCTGGCCGAGCCGCTGCAGGCAGGCGACGCGTTCCTGTTCGTGGACGAGCCCGCCCACGAGGTCACCGCCGGCGTCGCGACCGAGCTGCTGGTCTGGACCTTCGGCGGCTGACCTGCCTCCGGCCCCGGGACGGGCCGGGCGGGGTTTATCGGAGCGGCCAGCGCTCAGCCCGGGCCGCCGATGGAGAAGTCGACCGTGGTGACCGGGTTCTCGAACTCGTCGATCCGGAGCGACACCTGCAGCGTCCACTCGCCGGGCGACGGGAACACGACCTCGGCGGAGTACGTGCCCGGCGCGATCGACTGGAGCGGCACGACGCCGAGGTCGACCTGGTCGGAGGAGAGGCTATCCTGCGGCGCCTCGTAGCCCTCGTACGACGCGCCGTTGGCGTCGCGCATCTCGAGGGTGACGGTGGCGGGGCCGCTGGTCGGCGGCGAGACGGTGGCGACCACCTCCGCCTCGCCGAGGGTGGTGGTGCGGCTCTGCGGGCGGGCCTGCTGGGCGGCCGCGGCGGAGGTGTCGGGCTCGGGGCTGCGGTCGACGAGTAGGCCGGTCAGGAGCAGCACGCCGACCAGCACGCCGGCCTCGGCCGCCGTCGCCCGGCTGACCAGGCGCGCGCCGGCGCGCCGGTCGCGGCGGCGTACGGTCGCCTGCATCTCGGGGAGCAGCCGGAACCGGTTCCACGCGGCGATGCCGGCGGCGACGCCCGCCGCGGCGATCTTGGCGAGGAGCAGCCGGCCGTAGCCGGTGCCGGTGAGGACGTCCCACGAGCCGGCGATCCGCCAGGCGAGGACGACGCCGGACACGACGAGCGCGGCGAGGACGCCGGCCGCGATGCCGGAGAACCGCGCCAGCACCTCGGCGCCGACCACACCGCGCGCGGCGAGGTCGGGGAGCACCAGTGCGAGGGCGGTGAGACCCCCGAGCCAGACGCTGCCGGCCAGGAGGTGCAGCACGTCGGTGGCGACGGCGAGCGCCTCCGGCGTCGCCGCGCGGGTGTGGCCGGACAGCGCGGGGGCGCAGCAGGCGATCCCGGCGGCGACGAGGGCCGCCACCCGGCGTGGTCGCTCCGGCGCACCGGAGCCGAGCGCCCCGACGGCGACGACCGTGCCGAGCACGACGGCGGCGGTCACGACGTACTCCGTCGTCGCCAGCGCCGACCAGGTGGCGCCGTCGCCGAGGGAGCCGAGGTCGCCGCCGAGCTGGTAGACGGCCACGAGCGGCAGGGCGACCAGCCAGCCGAGAACCGCGGCGACCGCACCGGCGCGGGCGGCGACGACGAGCCGGCGGCGGGCGCGGTCGGTCTCAGGGGCGACGGGCAGCAGCAGGAGGGTGAACGCGGTGAGTCCGACGGCGAGGAAGAGCCCGGCGTAGGCGATCCAGCGGACGATGCTGAGCTCGAGCGGGGCGCCGGACGGGCCCTCGGCCTGCGTCGGTGGCGCCGCGACGGTGGCGCTGGGCGCGCCGACGGCGAAGGTCAGCGACCCGCTGACGGGGTGGCCGTCCTCGGAGACCACCCGCCACACGACCACGAGGGTCCCGACCGCGACCTCCTCCTCGAGGCTGATCTCGAGGTCGGGACCGCTGACGCCGGACTCGGACTCGACCTCGGTGCCGGAGGCGTCGAAGACCTGCACGCCGTCGGGGACGCCGGCGATCGTCTCGTTGAAGGTCAGCCGGATCGACTCGGGCGCCTCGGCCAGCACCGCACCCTCGGCGGGGTCGGACTCGACGAGCGAGGCGTGGGCGTCGGCCGGGCCGGCGGAGCCGAGCAGGAGGGAGGACGGCGATCGCCGCGACGGCGAGCCAGGCGGCGGGGCGCCGCCCGTGGCGGCCGAGCACCAGCATCCGTCGAGCCCCTCGTCCTCGCCTGTCGCGGAGTTCACCATCGCGAACTCGGTGCGGCCCAATGAACCAGGGCACCGAACCGATGTCAAGCATGTGAACGGCTCGCTGGACGGGCCGTTGTGGCGCCCGCCACGGACAGCGTATCCTGTTCAGGATACCGAACCAGGGTCGCCTACGTGGACGGTCCTGCAGTCCCCGCCTGAGGAGAGAACCATGCCCAACATCACCGTCGAGCTGCTCCGCGGCCGCACCGTCGAGCAGCGGCGCGCCTTCGCGCAGGCCGTCACCGAGAGCGCCGTCGAGATCCTCGGCGCCCGCCGCCAGGACGTCCGGATGGTCTTCTCCGAGATCACCCCGGACATCGTCGCCAACGGCGGCGTGCTCGCCAGCGAGGACGACAGCCGCGCCGGCGTCGTCGCCTCCCCTCGCCGACGGCTCCTGACCCAGCCGCCGTACGCCCTCTCGTAGGGCGCCGCCCGCTCCCCGGGCCCGCCGCCCACCCGCCGATCCTCGGATCGACGTGGTGGGGGGCGGGTGGCCGGGGAGTCGGTGTTTTTCTGGCGGGTGGGTTGGGTTGCGCGCGTGGGACGTCATACGGCCCGTGGGCGATCGCCCTCGCGACGTATGACGTCCGCGCCCGGCCCCGACCTCACCGCACCCGGAACCGCCAGGTGACGACCCGCCGGTTGCCGACGGCGTCGACGGCGACGAGCCGGACCTTGTGGACGCCGCGGGTGAGGGTGCGGCGGGGGTCCAGGTCACCTTGCCGAGGCGGGCGTTGTAGCGGCGGGCGACCTTGCGGCCGTCGACCTTGAGCACGACCGAGGCGGGGCGCACCCGGGTGAGCCGGTCGACGACCTTCGCCCGGATGGTGGGGGTGCGGTCGCGCACGACGCCGCGGGGGTTGGCGCGCACCACGGGAGCGGTGCGGTCGACGGTCCACCGGCGGACGGCGACGGGGCCGGTCTGGCCGACGGCGTCGGTGGAGCGGACACGGAGCACGTGCCGGCCCTCGCGCACGCCGGTGAGCCGCACCGGGGAGGTGCAGGGCTTCCAGCTGGCACGGTCGAGACGGCACTCCACGGTGCTGTCCGCCTCGGTGCTGTCGAACCCGAACGTCGCGGCCCGGGACCGCACGGCACCGGCCGGGCCGCGGGTGAAGCTGGTCCGCGGGGCGGTGTGGTCGCCGACGAGGACCTCGACGGTCTCGGTCGCCACCGGCCCGCCCTCGGCGCGGCCGACGGTGAGGGTCGCGGTGTAGGCGCCGCGCTCGGTGTAGGTGTGGTCGGGGTCCGGACCCTCACCGGTCGTCCCGTCACCGAAGTCCCACGCATAGGTCAGGCCCGCGGTGTCCGGACCCAGGTCCACGCACCCGATCCGCTTCGCCGAGTTGTCCGGGTCGTGGATCACGATCGAGACCGCCTTCGCCCCCGCCCGCTGCGGCTGGGTCACCTCCACCAGACCGCTCGCACCCGAGGCGTCGGAGGTGAACGGCAACCAGATCTCGTTCTCCTCCGCGAACGGCCCGCTCTCGTCGAACCGGAAGTGCGCCCCCGCGTTCCCCACCGCACACGCCTGCTCGTGCACGTGCACCATGTGCTCGGCGCCCGGCTTCAGCCCGGTCACGTCCAACGACGCGTACGTCGCCCCCCGCGACCGCACCATCCGCGCCGTCCCGCTCAGCTCGGGGTAGGTCGACAGCCCGTCGGCGAACGCCACGAACTCACCACCCGTCGCCACCTCCGCCGAGAACTCCACCGACGCCGGCACGGCCTCGCCCGGCACGTCCACCGTCGCCTCGACCGACGGCAGCGCCGGCGCCGCACCGACGACGACCTCCACCGTGTCGGTGACGGTCGGTCCGCCGTGGCCGGCGTGAGGACCGCCGACGGTCACGGTCGCCGTGTAGGTGCCCGGCTCGGTGTAGGTGTGGTCGGGGTCCGGACCCTCACCGGTCGTCCCGTCACCGAAGTCCCACGCATAGGTCAGGCCCGCGGTGTCCGGACCCAGGTCCACGCAGCCGATCCGCTTCGCCGGGTTGTCCGGGTCGTGGATCACGATCGAGACCGCCTTCGCCCCCGCCCGCTGCGGCTGGGTCACCTCGACCAGACCGCTCGCACCCGCGGCGTCGGAGGTGAACGGCAACCAGATCTCGTTCTCCTCCGCGAACGGCTTGCTCTCGTCGAACCGGAAGTGCGCCCCGGCGTTCCCCACGGCACACGCCTGCTCGTGCACGTGCACCATGTGCTCGGCTCCCGGCTTCAGCCCGGTCACGTCCAACGACGCGTACGTCGCCCCCCGCGACCGCACCATCCGCGCCGTCCCCGTCAGCTCCGGGTACGTCGACAGCCCGTCGGCGAACGCCACGAACTCACCACCCGTCGCCACCTCCGCCGAGAACTCCACCGGCGCCGGCGCCACCGGCGAGAGCGGCGTCGCGGCCGCCTCGACCGTGGGCAGCGACGAGGCCCCCGCCACGTCGACGGCGACGATGTCGGTGCCGACCTCGCCCGCGTCGTCGGAGACGGTGAGCGTGGCGAGGTGGCTGCCCGGCTCGGCGTACGTGTAGGTCACGTCCTCGCCCTCGGCGGTGGCGCCGCCCGGCACGCCGAAGTCCCAGGAGTAGGTGAGCGAGCCAGCGTCCTCGTGTCCCGCGACGTCGCCGGAGAACGCGACGGTCAGCGGCGCGGAGCCGCTCGTCGGCTCGGCCGACGCGGTCACGGTGGGCTCCTGCCCGCTGCCGGGCTCCTCGACGTAGATCCAGCCGCGCATCACGGTGCTGTGGGTGGAGCAGATGTACTCGTACATCCCCGGCTCGGTGAAGGTCCGGCGGATCGGCTCACCGCCGGGCCGTCGGCCCTCCAGCACCGGCTCCTCCCACACGCTGCGGGAGTCCACCGAGGTGAGGTCGTGGTCGAGCAGGGCCCGGTCGAACTGCCACTCCACCGTGTCGCCGACCGCGATCGTGACGTCGGCGGTGCCGGTGTCGGCCGACACCCAGTAGTTCCCCGTCTCGTCGTCCACCGCGTCGACGACCCAGGTGCGGCCCTCGGCCGCGGGGGCGGCCTGGCGGTCGGCACCGTGCGACGCGTGCCCTGCGTGGTCCGCGTGCGCCGCGTGTCCAGCATGCCCGGCGTGGGCGTCCTGGGTCGCCGGCGGAGCGGCGACGGCGCCCGCGACCGGGGTGAGGGCGGTGGCGCCGACGAACGCGACGACGAGGCCGCGCAGGGCGAGGAAGGCTCGGTGCCGGGAGCGGGACGCTGCCGAGCGGAGGGACATCGAGGGGACCAGCCTTTCGGGAGGGATCGGGGGTACGGCGGCCGTGCCGCCACGCCGTCGGGACGCGCGGCCCCAACGGCCGCGGGCCCGGGCGACTGCTCGCCCGGGCCCGCGTCCTTGCACTGTCCGGCAGTGCTCGGTGGTGCTAGCGCTTGACCTTGATCACCACCGTCTTGCTCGCCTTCTTGACGTGCTTGCTGCCGGTGTAGACGACCTTGACCCGGATCTTCCCGGCCTTGGCCTTGGGCAGCTTGACCGTCACCTTGCCCGCCTTGAGCACGCGGACGGCCTTCTTGCCGTTGACGGTGATCCGCACCTTGCCGGCCACGCGCACCTGGTTGGGTGCGGTGAGCGCGACCTTGACGGTGGCCTTCTTGCCGCGCTTGATCGCCTTGGGTGCCTGCACCCGCAGCTTCGGCGCGACCTTCTGGACCGTCAGGGCGACCGTCGTCGACGACGCCTCGTGCGAGTCGTCACCGGCGTAGCTCACGGTCAGCTGGCGCTTGCCCGGCGCGAACGGCTTGGCGGGCAGCTTGACCCGCGCCGTGCCGTTCACCAGGTCCGCGGAGCCGAGCTCCTTGGCACCCAGCGAGACCGTGACCTCGCCACCAGCGGCGTCCGGCGAGACGGTCGCGACGACCGTTGCGCGCTTGCCGTAGGTGACCGCCTTCACCGACGCCGTGATCGTGGTCTCGACGGGCTCGGGAGCCGCCTCGACCGTGATCGTCACCGTCGCCGGCGCCGAGTCCGCGGACCCGTCGTTGGCGGTGTAGGTGAAGGTGTCGGTGCCGGAGAACCCGGCGTCCGGCGTGTAGGTGAACGAGCCGTCCTCGTCGAGCGTCACGTCGCCGTTGTCGGGCTGGGTGACGTTCGTCGCGGTGAGGTCGTCGCCGTCCGCGTCGGTGTCGTTGTCGAGCACACCGGGCGCCGGCACCTCGAGGGGGTTGCCCTCGGTGGTGTCGTAGGCGTCGTCCGCGGCCTCGGGGGCCACGTTCGGCGGAGGCGCGTTGAACAGCTCCTCGACCTGCTCGTCCGACAGCTCGTAGCCGTACAGCCGGAAGTCGTCGATGAGACCGTTGTAACGCTGGTCCGGCCAGCTGGTGCCGCCGAGCAGGTTCATCGTGGTCTCGCCGCCGACGCCGACGTCACCGATGCTGACGGTGAAGTCCTCCCGGGTGCCCACCAGCTCGCCGTTGAAGTACAGCTTGCCGGTCGAGCCGCTCATGGTGAACACGACATGGGTCCACTCGTTGAGCGGGATGTCGTTGCCCGGGCCGAGGATGAGTCGCTCCTGCGCAGAGCCCGGGGTCCCCGGGGCCTTGAACGTCGCAGCGAACCCGGTCGGACCGCTGGCGTTGGTGTTCGACTGCAGCAGGAAGAACGTGTCCGTGCTGCTGCCGATCTGCAGGTGCGCCACCCACTGGGGCAGCTGGTTCGGCCGGAGCCAGAGCGAGGTGGAGAACTCCTCGTCGAGGCCGGCTTCGATGTTGTCCGGCAGCCGCACGTGGTTCCCGGTGCCGGCGTCGCCGCCGGGGAACGAGAGCGCGGAGCCGTACTTGCCGTCCGGCGACCAACCCACGGCGCCCTGCAGCTGGGCCTCGCCGATCGACGAGTCCAGACCGGTGTTGTCGGCGGTGGTCCCCGCACCCTCGTCGAAGGTGTAGTGGACCGGAACGCCCTCACCGACCGGCGGCCGCTCGACCGTGTGGGTCAGCGTGCCGACCGAGTCACGCCAGCCGTCGGCCGCCGTGAACCGGACCTCGATGGCGTGGTCGCCCGAGGAGAGCGCGACCTCCGGGAACGTCACCGTCCCGTCGACCACCTCCACCGGGGTGCCCACACGGCTGCCCTTGATCCAGAGCTCGGCCGAGCCCTCGACCGGGGCGTCACCGTCCGCGTCGACCGTCGCCGAGACCGTCACCGGCTCGCCGAACGGCGACGGGGAGGCCGGGTCGACCGACACCGTCGTGGTGGTGCGCAGCGCCGAGCCCTCGTCGTACATCGCCGCCACGTCGTCACTCGTCAGGGCGGAGGTGTAGACACGCACGTCGTCCATCAGGCCGTCGTACGCCGGGTCCGGGTAGCCGTTGCGACCCAGCCAGTTGTTGGCGGTCGGACCGACATCGGTCATGTCGATCGTCAGGTCGTCCCGGCTCGCGATCTCGACACCGTTGAGGAACAGCGTGCCGGTCGCACCGTCACGGACGAACACCACGTGGTTCCACTGGCCCTCGGTCACGTCCTGCGTCGGCGTGGCGTAGACGCGCTCCTGCACGTTGCTGCCCTTGGCCTTGAAGGTCGCCGCGAGACCGGAGTTGCCCGGGTTGCGGGCCTGGGTCTGCATCTGGATCTGGAAGAAGCTCCCGTCGTCCCCGAGGCCGTCACCGATGTGGAACAGGTTGATCCAGTTCCCCTTGGTGTCGGGCCGCACCCAGAACGAGGTCGTGAAGGCGTCCTCGCCCTGCAGCAGGTTGTCCGGCAGGTCGACGGTGTTGGTGTTCTCGCCACCGACCAGGTCGAGCGCCGAGCCGAACACGCCGTTCTCCGACCAGCCCGTGTCACCCACCAGCGTGGCCGCGTCGACCGAGGTGTCGGTGCCGGTGTTGGCGGCCGTCGACCCCTCGCCCTCCTCGAACTCGTAGTGGACGGGGATGTCGGACGTCTCCGGGTCCTCGGCGATGACGACCAGGTCGTCGATCATGAGGCCGGCGCCTTCACCCGAGCCCTTCAGGCGGAGCACCTCCGACCGCTGGTCGGCCGTGAACGTGCCGACGTAGTAGTCGTAGGCGGTCTGCGAGGAGAACTCCGACGTCGCGGTGAGCGTCGCCGTCAGCGAGCCGACGGTCAGGTCCGCCACGGCGTCGCCGAGGCCGGCTGCCGAGCGGTTGTCGCGAGCCATCCGGAACGAGACCCGGTAGTCGCGGCCCGTGCTCAGACCCTTGATCGTCCGCTCGACGTCACCCGAGCTGCCCAGCGCGAGCTGGTAGCCGGTCAGCCCGAGACCGCCCTGCCCGGTGGACGCACCGCGCACGAGCTGCACCTGGCTGGTGACCTCCCACGGAGCCATCCGGCCGTTGCCGGGGGCCACGTCGATGACCATCGGCGGGTTCGCGCCCCGCCACTCCGTGGGGAGCTTGGGGTACTCGAACTGGTCGACGATCTTCGGCGTCCGCTGGTCCATCCGGACCTCGGGGTCGATGTCGACGATCTTCGCGACCGACGGCGTGCCGTCGGCGTCGAAGACGAACAGCATGTACGAGCCCGGGGGCGCGTAGGTGGAGTCGACCGGGGAGTCGATCGAGACCGTGTTGCCGTTCTGGCTGAACTCCAGGTCCTGGAAGTTCTGGTCGTTGTTGAACCCGTGGGTCACCGAGCCGTTGCGGACCAGGGTGACCCGCTCGATCGGACCGTCGGTCTGGATCTCGAAGGTGCCGTCGTAGCCGAGCTTCTTCGGCGCCTTGGTGATCTCGGGCCGGACAGCCGGCTCGTCACCGTCGAACAGGTAGGCGGGCGAGTAGTACTCGACGTCGCGGTAGTTCCGCGGGCCGGGCACGCCGCCGCCACCGATCATGACCCGACCGTCGGGCAGGAGCAGCGCGGCCGAGTGGTAGAGCCGGGCGTGCTCGTAGGGCACCTCGATGGTGGTCCAGGTGTCGGTGTCGGGGTTCCAGATCTCGGCGTTGGTGACGTAGCCACCGTTGCCGTTGTTGTCGCGGCTGCCGCCGGAGACCATCACGTCGCCGTTGGGCAGGACCGTCGCGGTCGGCCAGTGGCGCTGGTACTCCATCGGCGAGGTGGCCTCGATGATCGGGTCCTCGACGCCGCCGGGGCCGGTCAGGTCGACGGTGAAGCCGGCGCGGGCGCCGGCGGGGCCGCCGCCGTTGACCCAGTGGCCGCCACCGACCTGCAGGATCTTGCCGGGCCGGTACATCGCGGCCGTCGACGTGGCGCCGACCGGCCGGCCCAGCGGGCCCTGGTCGGCGATGTCCGTCGGGAGCCGGTCGAAGTGGGTGATCTCACCCTCGCCGTCGGTGTCCAGCTCGAACATCGCGGTGCCGCTGATGTTGAAGACGGTGCCCCTTGCCGGGGACCACGAAGGCCCGGGGGTACCACCAGCGGTTCTCGTCGGGCTGGCCGTTGCCGCCGTCGCCGTACGCGTCCTGGCTGGTCGCGCCGGTCAGCAGCTTCCAGCCGGAGCCCTCGTCGGGGTTGTAGACCTCCGGCGTGATGACGCCGGGGCCACCCGGGCCGCCCTTGGAGCTGCCGCCCTGCACGACGATGCGGCCGTCGGGCAGCGTGGTGCCGGTCGGGTACCACCGCGGGAAGTGCATCGGCGCCTCGTCGGTGATGCCCGTGTTGGTGGTGTAGTTGGTGACACCGATCGCCGCGTCGTTGGGCGCGTTGGCGCCGAGGCTGTCGTCACCGCCGACCGTCATGATCGACTTGCGGTGCGGGTTCTGCACCTGCATCGAGCAGAACAGGTCGGTGTACGTCGTGTTGGCGATGACGCCGTCGTAGAGGTTGTCGAGCGTCCGCTCCTCGCTCGGGTCCCAGACGTCGATCTCGGTCTGGCCGCCCTGCGAGATGCAGCCGTCACCGGAGAAGTCGAACGGGGTCGAGTCGTTGCAGCCGGTCGAGACGCTGCCGAAGGACTGCACCTTGCCGTCGGAGGTGAGCGCCATGTTGATCGGCATCAGCGGCCACGGCGTCACGCCGCTCCACTCGCCCTGCTCGTCCTTCGCCGGCGGCGTGCAGTCGGCGTCCACGAGGCCGGCCGAGTAGGCGAGGCCGTTGCGCATCTGGGTGCGCATGAACGGCTCCGCGTACGCCGAGCCCTCGTGACCGAGCGCGGTGTACCAGGATCGGCCCGAGTCGATCTGCTGGCACCACGTGATCGGGTGCGTCGTGCCCTGGCGGCCGAGGCTGCTGTAGGAGCTCTCGTCGGTCTCGAGCAGCGTGCGCACGTTGCCGGCCGGGTTGAACGTCCAGTCGTACCACTCGTCGTTGCGGGTGATGTCGGCCGGCAGGTTCGCGGTCAGCGGGTGCGACGGGTCGGTGTTGACCACGCGGCCCGAGCGCACGCCCGGGTTCTCCGGGTGGCCCTCCGACATCGCACCGACCAGCTCGAGGTAGAACGGGTTGACGTCGTGCTCGCTCTGGCCCACGGACCAACCGGTGTAGTGGAGGCCCATGAAGCCGCCACCGCCGCGGATGTAGTCCTCCAGCGCGGCGCGCTGGGCGTCGTTGAAGAGCACGCCGCCGGTCTGCGCGAAGACGAGGACGTCCTTGTCAGCGAGGTTCTCCTCGGTGAACGCCGCGGCGTCGTCGGTCTCCTCGATCTCCAGGACCTGCTCGTGCTCGGTGGCGAGCTCCTGGGCGAGGTCCCTGACGGCCTGGCGGGCCTGGACGTGGGAGGCGTGGAACTGGGTCTTGTAGAAGAGCAGGACTTTGAGGTTGCCGTCGGTGGGGTCCGCGGAGGCTGGGGGACACGGACCCGGCGAGGACCGGGAGCGCGACCGCCAGCGCCGCGGTCACCGCGACGAGGTGCGCCAGTGAGCGGCGACACCGCTCGACTGTGCGCAGACGGGGCCTGCGAAGCACGTTCATTCGGAGATTTCCTTTGACTCGGCTCGACTCGAGATACGCCTCGGGCAGGCGTACTCGGGGCTGACGTTATGAGGGCCGTCACACAGAGTCAAGAACCCTGTCCAAGATCGTGAACGAAATCCCCATCTAGTTCAGATACATGAACTCCGGCCCACCCCGCGGAGGATGCGGGGTGGGCCGGAGGAGGTAGTGCGCCACAGTGGCAGGGCTGGGCACACTGAGGGCCCCGCGTCGTGGCGGGCCCAGCATAGGAAGGAAAGCGGGTCTGCGAGGTCGTTTCGGCGAAGGTCAGCGGCGCACGCGCGCGCTACCGCCCGAAGCGAGGGCGTAGACCTCCTCCCGGGTCACCATCGACGTGTCGCCCGGCGTCGTCATCGCGAGCGCTCCGTGCGCGGCGCCGAGCTCCAGGCACTGCTGGAGCTCCTCGCCCGCCAGGAGGCCGTAGACGAGACCGGAGGCGAAGCCGTCGCCGCCGCCCACCCGGTCGTAGATCGCCAGGTGGTCACGCGGCGTCGACGACAGCACGCCGGTCTCCGGCGACCACGCGATCGCCTGCCAGTCGTTGTCGCTCGCCGTGTGCACGGTGCGCAGCGTCGTCCCGACGACCGACAGCCACGGCATCTTCTCCGCCACGGTGCCGACCATCGCCGCGAAGCTGTCGATCGGCAGCGTGCGGAGGTGCTCGTCGACGTGCTCGACGCTGAAGCCGAGCGCGGCGGTGAAGTCCTCCTCGTTGCCGATCATGACGTCGACGTGGCTCGCGAGCCGGGTGTTGACGTCGCGGGCGACCTCGGTGCCCCCGATGCCCGCCCACAGGCTCGGCCGGTAGTTGAGGTCGAAGGAGACGATCGTGCCGTGCTTCTGCGCGGCCGCCATCGCCTCCTCGGCCACCGCGGCCGACGACTCCGACAACCCGGCGAAGATGCCGCCGGTGTGGAGCCAGCGCACGCCGCGCCGGCCGAACAGGTCGTCCCAGTCGACGTCGCCGGGCTTCATCTGGCTGATCGCGGTGTTGGCCCGGTCGGACACACCGACCGCGCCGCGCACCCCGAACCCGCGCTCGGTGAAGTTGAGCCCGTTGCGCGTGGTGCGGCCGATGCCGTCGTACTTCTCCCACCGGATCAGCGAGGTGTCGACACCACCCTGCATGATCAGGTTCTCGACCAGGTGGCCGACCTCGTTGTCCGCCAGGGCGGTCACGACCCCGGCCCGCAGGCCGAACACCTTGCGCATGCCCCGGGCGACGTTGTACTCACCTCCGCCCTCCCAGGCCTCGAACCGGCGCGCCGTGCGCACCCGGGTGTCGCCCGGGTCCAGCCGCAGCATCACCTCGCCGAGCGCGACGATGTCGAACTCGCACTCCTCGGCGGGACGGACGTTGATCATGCAGATGCTCCTTCAAGGGTGGGGGAGGCCGGCTGGCAGGCGGCGACGGTCGCCGCGCAGCGCGGTGACCTCGTCCCACTGCCCGGCGGCGAGGAGGCCGGGTGCGACCATCCAGCTGCCGCCCACGGCCGAGACCGCCGGGTGCGCCAGGTACGACGGCGCGCTGTCGGCGGTGATGCCGCCGGTCGGCACGAACCGCACCTGGGGGAACGCGGCGGCGAGCGCCTTGATGGTCGGCAGCCCGCCGTTGGCCTCCGCGGGGAAGAACTTCACGGTGTCGAGACCCAGGTCGAGCGCGGCGATGATCTCGGTCGCCGAGCTCACCCCGGGGAAGACCGGCAGGTCGAGCTCCTGGGCACGGCGGACGACCGCCGTGCTCAGGCCGGGCGACACGATGAAGCGGGCACCCGCGTCGTGCGCCTGGTCGACCTGGTCGGCCGTGATGACGGTGCCGGCACCGACCAGCAGGTCGGAGCGCTCGGCCAGCCGCCGCAGGACGGCGGCGGCCTCCGGCGTGCGGAAGGTAGCCTCGGCGACCGGCAGGCCGCCGGCGACCAGGGCGGCGCCGAGGTCATCGGCGCGGCCCGGGTCGTCGAGCACCACCACGGGGACCACCTGGTGGCCCCCCAGCACACCGGCCATCAGCGCAGCTCGGCGATGACGGTCTTGAGCTCGGTGTAGTCGTCGAGACCGAACGAACCGAGCTCGCGGCCCCAGCCGGACTGCTTGTAGCCGCCACGGGGCAGGGTGACGTCGTCGGCGTGCCAGGTGTTGAGCCACACCGTGCCCGCGCGCAGCTTGGAGCCGACGCGGTGCGCCGTGCCGAGGTCGCGCGACCAGACACCGGCGGCGAGGCCGTAGACGGTGTTGTTGGCCGCGGCGACGACCTCGTCCTCGGTGTCGAACGGGATCGCGGTCACGACCGGACCGAAGATCTCGTCGGTCTGGACGGCCATGTCCTCGGTGACGTCCTTGATCAGCGTCGGCTGGAAGAAGTAGCCACGGTCGGCGGCCGGGTCGCCGCTGCCGGCGACGACGGTCGCACCGTCGGCGATGGCGCCCCGGACGTAGCCCATGACCTTCTCGTGCTGCTCCTGGGAGACCAGCGGACCCATGTCGGTGCTCGGGTCGAACGCGTCGCCGACCTTGATCGCGCGCGCCGCCGCGGCGACGCCCTCGATCACCTCGTCGAAGACCGCCCGCTGCACGTAGAGGCGCGAGCCGTTGACGCAGCACTGGCCCTCGTTGAAGTAGCCCGCCAGGGCGGCACCGGCCACCGCGGCGTCGAGGTCGGCGTCGGCGAAGATGATGTTCGGCGCCTTGCCGCCGAGCTCCAGCGACACCTTCTTCAGGTTCTTGGAGGCACCCGCGGCGATCTTCTTGCCGACCTCGGTGCTGCCGGTGAAGGCGACCTTGTCGACGCCCGGGTGGTCGACCAGCGCGGCACCGGCGTCACCGAAGCCGGGGACGACGTTGACGACACCGGCGGGGACGCCGGCCTCGAGGAGCAGCTCGCCGAGGCGCAGGGCGCTCAGCGGGGTCTGCTCGGCGGGCTTGAGCACCACGGTGTTGCCGGCGGTGATCGCCGGGATGACCTTGAAGCAGGCCATCGTGAGCGGGAAGTTCCACGGCACGATGCCGGCGACGACGCCGATCGGCTCGCGGCGGGTGTAGGCGTGGAACTCACGGCCCGGCACCGACATCGGGATGGTGGTGCCCTCGATCTTGGTCGCCCACCCGGCGAAGTAGCGGAACAGCTCGGCGGCGACGCCCACGTCGCCGAGGGCGGCCTCGAGGCGCTTGCCGTTGTCGAGCGACTCGAGCTGGGCGAACTCCTGCGCCCGCTCGTCGATCATGTCGCCGATGCGCCACAGCAGGTGCGAGCGCTCGCGGGGGCTCATCCGGGCCCACGGCGAGCCGGCCTCGAACGCGCGACGCGCGGCACGGACCGCGCGGTCGACGTCGGCGGCGGCGCCCTGGGCGACCTGGGTCAGCTCCTCCTCGGTCGCCGGGTTGATCGTCGCGAACGTGCGGCCGTCCTGGGCGTCGACCCACTCGCCGTCGATGAGCAGCTGCTTGGGCTTGGCCAGGAAGTCGCGCACGGCGGGAAGGAGCTCGGAGTGGTCACTGGTGACGGTGGTCATGTTGCCTTTCCTTGGCAGTCGGATCGTTGGGTGTGTCGATCGTTGACAGGGATGTTGGATCGGGTGGGATCGCTGCTTACTTGATGATCAGCACCTTCGAGCGGTCGAGGGTCAACGCGACGGCCGCGACGATGATCGCGCCGTACAGGATCTGCTCGTACGCCGACGGCACGCCGACGATCGGGAGGCCCACGCGGAGCAGGCTCACGACGAGCGCACCGGCGAGGCTGCGCCACACGCTGCCGTGGCCGCCGGTGATCGCGGTGCCGCCGACGACGATCGCCGCGACGGCGGGGAGCAGCAGGTTGTCGGCCATGGTCGGGCTGCCGCTGAAGTTGCGCGACACGAGCATGATCGCCGCGAGTCCGGCGCACGCGCCGGAGACGCAGAACGCGCCGATCTTGACCAGGTCGACCGGGGTGCCGGCCAGCCGGGCGGCCGACTCGGAGTAGCCCGTGGCGGTGATCCAGCTCTGCAGCGGGGTCAGCCGGAGCACCAGCGAGATGGCGGCGACCACGACCACCGCGACGACGACCGACACGGGGATGTAGCCGCCGACGTACATGTTGAGCCACGAGGTGGCGTCGCGGTCGACGATCCGGATCGGCCCGGCGTCGGAGACGACCAGGGCGATGGCGGAGAAGATGCTCATCCCGCCGAGCGTCACGATGAACGACGGTATCCGCAGGAAGACGTGCGCGATGCCCTGCACCGCGCCGATCGCGGCCGCCACGCCGATCACCGCGAAGGTGGTGAGGCCGCCCAGGTCGGGCAGCCACATGGCGAAGAATACCGTCGACAGCGACGCCAACGCAGCGATCGACAGGTCGATGCCGCCGCAGAGGACGACCAGCGTCGCCCCGGCCGCCAGCACGATCAGCGGTGACGCGGTGCGGGCGGCGGCGGTCAGGCTCCGCTGGGTGAAGAAGTCCGGGTCGGCGATGGTGAGCGCTCCGAGGAGCGCCACCAGCGCGATGACCGGCATCAAGGAGGTGAGCCGCTGCCCGAGGGTCGGGCCACCCTTGGCGGCGGCAGCGGCCGCCGCCGGCTCGGCGATGACGGGGGTGGACACGGCTAGACCATCTCCTTGACGAGGTCGAGGGGGGTCGGCTTCGCGCCCGACGGGCAGCCCACCTCGGTGGTCACCCGGCCGTCGCTCATCACGACGATCCGGTCGGACATGCCGATGGCCTCCTCGAGGCTGTCGGCGAGCAGCACGGTGGCGACGCCGCTGTTGGCGAGCTCGCGCATCAGGCGGTAGACCTCCGACCGGGCCCCGATGTCGAGGCCGCGGGTCGGGTGGTCGAGCAGCAGCAGGCGTACGTCGCCCGAGACCAGCCACCGGGCGAGGACGACCTTCTGCTGGTTGCCGCCGGAGAGCCGCTGGATGGCGGTGCCGCGGTGCGGCGTCCGGATGGAGAGCCGCTCGATCCAGCGGTCGACGAGCGTGGCCTGCTTCTTCGGCGAGACCAGCGGGCCCGTGCACCGCGCCTTCTGCTTGGTGAGCGTCATGTTCTCCGCCACCGACATCGGACCGACCATGCCCTCGGTCTTGCGCTCGGCCGGCACGTAGCCGATGCCGGCCGCACACGCGGCGCGGGTGCCGCTGAGCTCGAGCTTCTTGCCGTCGAGGGTGATCTCGCCGGCCGTCGTCGGCTCGGCGCCGAACAGCGCCCGGCAGAGGTCCTCGCGGCCCGAGCCGTGGACACCCACGACGCCCACGATCTCGCCGGCATGGACGTCGAGGTCGACGTCGCGGAACGTCTTGGCGGTCAGGCCGCGGACGCTGAGCATCGGCTTGGGCTCCGCGGGCCGCTCGGCCAGGTTCTCGTGGTAGTGGTCGTCGGACCCGGTGGAGCCGATCATCATCCGGTGCAGCTCGGCCGGCGCGGCGCCGGCCGTCTGCACCTCGCCGACCGACTGGCCGCTGCGCAGGACCGCGACCCGGTCGCAGACGTCGAGCACCTCGTCGAGCCGGTGCGACACGAAGACCACCGAGGCGAACTCGCGCAGCCGCCGGATCTGGGTGAAGAGGGTCTCGATCTCCTTCGACTCCAGCACCGAGGTGGGCTCGTCGAGGATGATCACCGGCGGGTGCTGGCTGCGCTGCTCGATGCGCAGCACCTTGGCGATCTCGACCATCTGCCGGTCGGCGAAGTTGAGCGTGTCGGTGCGCGCGAGCGGGTCGATGTGCGACCCGAGCTTGTCGAGCTGCTCCTGGGCCAGCTTGCGCATCCGGTCCCAGCGGTAGACGCCGCCCCGGACGCCCGGCCCCTCGCAGCCGAGCACGATGTTCTCGGCGGCGGTGAGGTTGGGCACCAGCGACTGCTCCTGGAAGACCATGCCGATGCCGTGGCTGGCCGCGTCGTCGACGCTGCGGAGCCGCACCTTCTCGCCGCGGACGTAGATGTCGCCGCGGTCGGGCTTCACCAGGCCGACCAGCGCCTTGAGGAGGGTGGACTTGCCGGCGCCGTTCTCGCCGGCCAGGCCGAGCACCTCGTGCTGCTTGACGACGAGGTCGACACCGTCGAGCGCCTTGACGCCCGGGTAGTGCTTGACGAGACCGCGGACCTCGAGCGCCGGCACGGGGGCCGGCGTCGTGGTCTCGGCCTGCGGCTGCTGGTCGATGCTCACTTGACCACCTGGTTCCTTCGACGCTGCGGGATGACCGCGGCGGCGACCGCGGCGACGACGATCAGGCCCTGCACGCCGCCCTGCCAGTAGGGGCTGACGCCGACCTGCACCAGGCCGTTGGTCAGCACCATGATGAGGAGGACGCCGACGGCCGAGTGGAGGATGCCGCCCCGGCCACCGGTCAGGAGGGTGCCGCCCACGACGGCCGCGGTGATGGCGGAGAAGTCGTAGCCGTCGCCGGCCTGGACGAGGCCGGCGCCGAGCTGGCTGGTGACCATCACGCCACCGAGGCCGTAGAAGGCGCCGGCCAGGGTGAAGACGACCACCTTGTAGGGCGCGACCTTCACGCCCGAGAGGGGACAGCACCTCCTCGGCACCGCCGATCGCGAACGCGTAGCGGCCGAGGCGGGTGTAGCGCTGGATCAGGTAGCCGACGAGCACGCAGCCCGCGGCGATCCAGGTCAGGTAGGAGAAGCCGAGGAACCGGTCGACGGCCCAGCTCTCCAGGGTTGCGTCGCTGATGTTGGGCTGGACCCCGTTGAACATCAGCGTCGCGAGGCCGAGCCCCACGGCGGACACACCGAGGGTCGTCATGAACGACGGCACCTTGAGCATCACCAGGGCCAGGCCGCTGAGGCAGCCGAGGCCGGCCGCGAGCAGGACCGCGATCGCCACCCCCAGCAGCCCCAGGTCGTTGCCGTTGCGGTTGTTCTCCACGAGCAGTGCGACGGCGAGGGCCGAGGCCCCCATCACGCCCGGTGCCGAGAGGTCGATCGACCCCATCATCAGCACGAACGTGATGCCGCACGTGACGACGCCCAGCACTGCGGCGGCGTCCATGATGTTCTGGACGTTGCTGAAGCTGCGGAACTCGGGGCTCAGGGCCGCGAACACGCAGAAGATGACGACCAGCGCGATCGGAGGACCGGCGTCCCGGAGCGACACCCCCGCCGAGGCTGGGGGCGCGCCGTCACGACGTCGACGTCCTCGGCGGGGGGATGTCAGGGTCATTACAGGGAACCCGCCACCCGGTTGAAGACGTTGCCGCACTCGAAGTCGGCCGGGTCGGTCTCCGGCGACTGGAACTCGGCGACGTTCTCCTCGGTGATGAGGAACTGCTCGGCGAAGAACGCGCGGTTCTCGTCGGCGATGTCGTCGACCGAGAGCTCGCCGGTGGCGACGCAGTAGCCGATGGCCAGACCCACGGCACCCCTGCCACGGACCGTCGCTGGAGACGGTGGCGGTCATGCTGCCGTTCTCGATCGCGGTGAGCGCGTCCGGGACGGCGTCGATGCCGACGACGGCCACGTCGCCCTCACGGCCGGCCTGCTGGAGCGCCTCGAGCGCGCCGAGCGCCATGTCGTCGTTGGCGGCCCAGATGCCCTTGACGTCGTCGCCGTGCTTGGTCAGCAGGGTCTTGGTGACCTCGAGCGCCTCGGCACGGGAGAAGTTGGCGGTCTGGTCGTCGAGCAGCTCGACGTCCGGGTTGGCGGCCAGCGACTCCTCGAGGCCGGCGAACCGGTCCTTCGCAGCCGCGGTGTCGAGGACACCCTGGAGGGCGATGATGCCGCCCTCGCCGCCGATGGCCTCGGCCAGCGCGTCACCGATCTGCTTGCCGGACTCCACACCGTTGTAGGTGATGTGGGACAGCCAGTAGTCGTACTCGGTCGGGTCCATGTCGGCCGGCTTGTTCCACTGCGTGACGACGTAGACGCCGGCCTCCTCGGCACCCTCGACGATCGGCGGGGTGTCGGAGTCGCCGTTGGGCAGGACGTTCATGACCAGGCACTCGGTGTCGCCCGCGAGGCGCTGCGCGATCTGGTCCTGCTGCTTGGTGGAGTCGCCGTCGTAGGTGAGCCGCTCCTGGGTGAGGCCGACGGACTCGGCGAACGCGTCGCCACCGTCGAGCCACGACGCCTCGTAGGGGTTGGACTCGTTCCGGACCTGGCCGAGGAGCTGGACCTCGGAGGGCTCGCAGTTGCCGGCGCTGGCGGAGCTGTCGTTGTCGGCGCTCGACTCCTCGCTGCAGCCCGCGAGGGCGATCGCCGCGACCGACAGGCTGAGCAGCGCGGCAGCGGGGCGTGACTTGAACTTCATCATCGTTCCTCTGTTTTCTGTGATGACGCCGGGAGATCCGGGTTGGTTAGTCCCGAGATGTCAATCGGGCCGCAGGTGCGGCGGAGGTGGTTCAGACGGAATGACCGGTGAGCGGTCGGGTCAGCGAGCCATCCACCCCCCGTCGACGACGAGGACGTGACCGTTGACGTAGTTGGCGGCCGGGGAGGCGAGGAACACGGCGGCACCGGCGATGTCGTCGGGGCGGCCCCAGCGGCCGGCCGGGATCCGCTCGAGGATCGAGCGCGAGCGCTCCGGGTCCTCGCGCAGGGCCGTGGTGTTGTCGGTGGCCATGTAGCCCGGCGCGATCGCGTTGACCTGCACGCCGTGCGGGCCCCACTCGTTGGCCAGCGCCTTGGTGATGCCCGCGACGCCGTGCTTGCTGGCGGCGTAGGACACGACCCGGAAGCCGCCCTGGAACGCGAGCAGGCTGGCGATGCTGACGATCTTGCCGTAGCCGCGCTCGACCATCGGCCGGCCGAACTCCTGGGTGAGGTAGAAGAGGCCCGACAGGTTGATGTCGAGCACCTTCTCCCACGACTCGCGGGGGACGTCGACCGTGTCGACCCGGTCGATGATCCCCGCGTTGTTGACGAGGATGTCGACCTGGTGGCTGGCGAGCACCTCGGACGCGACGCCCGCGATGGCGTCGTGGTCGGAGACGTCGAGGTCGACGACCTCCACCCCCCGGCCGAGGTCGCGGATCATCTTCTCGGTGTTCGTCTGGCTCCCCGGGAGGCCGAGGAGGACCAGGTCGGCGCCGGCCTGGGCCAGCCCGAGGGCCACCCCTGGCCGAGGCCGCGCCCGGCACCGGTGACGACCGCCGAGCAGCCGCTCAGGTCGAAGGGAGAGCGACTCTCGGCCGCGAGCAGCCCGGTCACAGGTCCTCCAGCGCGACGGCGGAGAGGTCGGTGTAGGCGTTGTTCTCACCGGTCATCGCCCAGATGAAGGCGTAGGACCCGGTGCCGGCGCCGGCGTGCACCGACCACGGCGGGGAGATGACGGCCTGCCGGTCGGAGACGACCAGGTGGCGGGTCGCGCCGGGCTGACCGAGGAAGTGGAAGACGCGGGCCTCCGGGTCGAGGTCGACGTACATGTAGACCTCGGTGCGCCGGTCGTGCAGGTGCGGCGGCATCGTGTTCCACACCGAGCCGTCGGAGATCACGGTCACGCCGAACTGCAGCGCGGCGGTCTGCAGGTCCGAGCCCCAGGCGTACTTGAACAGCCTGCGCTGGCTGGCGCCGGCGGCGGTGCCGATCTCCATCGGCTCGACCTCGTCGTGCTTCACGACGGTGGTCGGGTACGCCGCGTGGGCGATCGCGGACACGAAGTAGAAGGCGGCGTCGGCGCCGGCGAAGGTCACCTCGCTGCCGCGGCCGACGTAGAGGCCGTCGAGGTGGCTCAGCTCGAACTTCTCGCCGTCGACGAGCACGTGACCCGCGCCGCCGACGTTGATGATGCCCAGCTCACGGTTGGCGAGGTGCTGCTCGGTGCCGAGCACGTCGGTCCAGGCGGGCAGCTCGAGCTGGCCCTCGGCCGGGACGGCCCCGCCGACGACGAGGCGGTCGTCGTGGGTGTAGACGCCGCGCACCTCGCCCGCGTGGAACAGGTCCTCGACCAGGTAGTTGTCCCGCAGCTCGGCCGTGGTGGCCGTCTCCGCGCTGGACGGCGCTGTGGAATATCGGACCTGGATCACTGGTACTCCTCGTCTTTGTGAACTACGTTCGTCTATGTGAACTAGCGAGGACCGTACACGTGACCGCAGTCACGGTCAAGAGGATGAAACCTGTCCATATATGTGGACAACGCGTAGAGTGGCATCATCTAACACGGCGCACCGGGCGTCACTCGGAACGGGGTAATGCGATGCAACTACAGACGGAGAAGCCCGCCAACGGCACGGCGGGGACCGGTGAAGTCGGCCGCACGCGCCCTCGACCTCCTCGACGAGATCGCCGCCAACGGCCCCGGCACCCAGCTGCAGCTGTCGACGCGGCTCAACATCCCCAAGAGCAGCCTCCACGCGCTGCTGCGGACGATGACCGAGCGCGGCTGGCTGCAGACCGACCCCACCGGCAGCGTCTACCGGCTCGGCCTCCGTTCGCTCGTCGTCAGCTCCGCCTACCTCGCCGGCGACCCGGTCCTCTCCCCGCGCGCAGGCGGCGATGGACGAGATCTCCGCGGCCACCGAGGAGACGGTCAACCTCGGCCGGCTCGACGGGCTGAGCATCATCTACACCGGCAAGCGCGAGTCGGTGCACCCGCTCCGGATGCACCTCCCCGTCGGCCGGCGGCTCCCCGCCTACGCCACCGCGCTCGGGCGGGCGGTCCTGGCCGAGATGCCCGCCGAGTCCCGCTCCGCCCTCGTGCCCGACCAGATCGAGGCGCTCACCCCGCACACGGTGGTCGAGAAGGACAAGGTGCTCGGGATCATCGAGGACGCCGAGCGTCTCGGCTACGCCACCGAGAGCGACGAGTCGTGCGTGGGCGTGCGGTGCTTCGGCGTCGCGCTGCCCTTCTCCCGGCCCGCCGTCGACGGGCTCAGCGTCGCCGTGCCGATCAGCCGCCTCGACAACGGTCGTCAGGACCTCATCATCGAGACGCTGCTGAGCGTCAAGGCCCGGCTCACCCTGGAGCAGGCCAACAGCATGGCCCGCTGACCCGGCGGGTTCAGCGCAGGAACCGCACGGCACCCGGCCGCAGCTCGACCTCGAGCGGCTCGGCACCCCGTCCGGGCAGGTCGCCCAGCGGCTCGCCGTCCGCACCGGCCGGCACCGGCGCGCCGCTGCGCTCGTAGGTGCCCGTGAGCGCGACCCGGGTGCCCCGCAGCACCGTCACCTGCGGCAGCGCCACGTGCCCGCCGTCGTAGACCTTGGGCAGCCGGCGGATCAGCTCGGGCCGGGAGCCCGCCTCGACCACCACCACGTCGAGCTCGCCGTCGTCGACGGCAGCCCCGGGAGCGATGGCCATCCCGTTGCCGTAGTAGCGGGAGTTGGCGACCACGACGCACGCCGCCCGGTGCTCCGACTCGCGGATGCGTCCGTCGGGTGCGGTCACCCGCACCGCGAGGTCGACCGGGCGGTAGGAGGCGAGGGCACGGACGGCGGCCACCGGGTACTGCAGACGCGAGGGCAGCCACCGCGAGCGGTCGACGATCTGGGCGGCCCGGGCGTCGACACCGGCGTACGCCGACCCGGCGACGAGGACGGCCGGCCGGCCCGGCACCGCGACCGCGAGGAGGTCGACCGGCGTCGGCGTGCCGCCGAGCAGCAGGCCGGCCTGGGCGTCCGGCTCCTCCGGGACACCGAGCATCCGTGCGAAGTCGTTGCCGCGCCCGGCCGGGACGACGGCGAGCACCGCGCCCTCGTCGGCCGCGGCACCTGCCACCGACGACAGCATCCCGTCGCCGCCGACCGACACGACCACCCGTCCGTCGGCCGCCGCGGCCTTCACCAGGTCGCGGGCGTCGCCCGGCCCGGAGGTGTAGGCGACCTCGACGTCGGCACCGGCCTCCCGCAGCCGGCGGGCGAGCGGCACGGCCACCCGGGGTGCGGCGCCGCCGCCGGCGACGGGATTGACGAGGAGCGCGAACCGCCGGGCGGGAGCCGTCGGCCGGCTCACGGGACCAGCACCCCGGGGTTGAGGATGCCCGCCGGGTCGAGCGTGGCCTTGACCGCGCGGAGGACGTCGACGCCCAGCGGCCCGATGCCGGCGGGCAGCCAGTCACGGTGGTCGGTGCCGACCGCGTGGTGGTGGGTGATCGACGCGCCGCAGGCGACGATCGCGTCGTTGGCGGCCGCTTTGGCCCGGCGCCACCGCTCGAGCGGGTCGTCGCCGCCCGCCGCGACGACGGTGAAGTAGAGGGAGCAGCCGGTCGCGTAGACGTGGGAGACGTGGCAGAGCACCATCGTCCCCTCCCCCAGCGCGTCCACCAGCGCCTCGGTCACCGCGGCGCGGAGGCGCTCGCGGCCGGACCAGAAGGTCGCCGTCTCGAGGGTCTCGACGAGGACCCCGACGTCGAGCAGCGAGTCGCGGAGGTAGGGCGCGGCGTACCGGCCCTGCACCCACGCCTCTCCTGGTCCCGGTCCGAGCGGCGTGCCGCCCGCACCGCGCAGGACCTCGGCGACCGCGGCTTCCTGCCGGTCGACCGCGGCCGCCGTGCCCTCGTGGCCGACCACCATCAGGCAGCCACCCTCCACCACACCCTCTGCTGTGTCCTGGCCGCCGCCGATGGCGTCGGGCCGCGCCAGGTTGACGGCGGTCTCGGCCTCGTCGGAGAGCCGGAGCACCGTCGGCAGGAGGTCGGCCTGCGCCAGCAGGCGCATCGCGTCGGCGCCCGCGGCGAACGACGGCCAGCGCCACCCCTCGTAGCGGCGCACCTCGGGGAGCGGCCGCACCCGCACCGTCACCTCGGTGATCACCCCGAACGCGCCCTCCGAGCCGAGGAAGAGCTGGCGCAGGTCGGGGCCCGCGGCGTCGGCCGGGGCGGTGCCGAGCCGCACCTCTCCTCGCGGCGTCGCCACGCGGAGGCCGACGACCATCGCGTCGAACCGCCCGCGGCCGGCACTCGACTGGCCGCTCGAGCGGGTGGCGGCGAACCCGCCGATCGAGGCGAACTCGAACGACTGCGGCTGGTGGCCCAGCATCAGCCCGTGACCGGCGAGCAGCGCCTCGGCCTCGGGTCCTCGCAACCCGGGCTCGAGGGTGGCGGTCGCCGAGACCGGGTCGACCGCGAGCAGCCGTCGCATCCGGGCGAGGTCGAGCGAGAGCACACCGGCGAGCCCGGCGCGCCGCGCGACCAGGCCGCCCGTCACCGAGGTGCCGCCGCCGAACGGGACGACGGCGACCCGATGCCGCTCGGCCAGGCCGAGCACCGCCGCCACCTCCTCGTGCGAGCCGGGCCGGACGACCAGGTCCGGTGCGTCGCCGAGGTCGCCGGCACGCTGCCGGAGCAGGTCGGGGGTCGAGCGGCCGCGGGTGCGCTGCCGCCGCAGGGTGTCGTCGAGGCGGACGTGCTCGCTCCCGAGCAGCCCGCGCAGCTCGTCGACGACAGCGACGGGGAGCCGCGACGGAGGCACCGCCACGCCGTCCTCCGCCGGGCGCTCCGCGAGCGGGAACACCAGGCCGACCAGGTCGCGGACCGCGTCGGGCAGCGGGGCGGCGTGGGCCGGGTCGCCCCACCGGGTCGGCGGCATCTCGGGCTGGCGCTGGTCGGGAGGGAGCTCGGTCACGTGTTACAGTGTGACATATGTCGTCACTCCGTCACAACGACGCGGGCGAGCCCATCCCGGCCCCGCAGTCGTCGGCCCGGGACGCCTACCTCGACGCGGCGCGCGCCTGCATCCTCGACGTCGGCTGGCGGCGTACGACGCTCACGGAGGTGGCCCGCCGGGCCGGGGTGTCCCGGATGACGATCTACCGCACCTGGCCGGACATGCCCGCGCTGCTCGGCGACCTGATGACCCGGGAGTGGGGCGGACTGGTCGCGGCTGCCCAGCCGGACCCGCGGCCGGACGGTGCGCCCACCCCCGAGCGGATCGCCGACGGCGTGCTGCGCGCGGTGCGGGCGCTGCGCGACAACGAGCTGTTCGTGCGGATCGTGGAGCTCGACCCCGAGCTGATCCTCCCCTACCTGCTGGCGCGGCGCGGTCGCTCGCAGGAGCTGGTGCTCGGGATCCTCGAGGAGCTGGTCGCGACCGGCCAGCGGGCCGGCACCGTGCGCGCCGGCGAGCCGGTGACCGTCGCCCGCGCCCTCGTGCTCGCCGCCCACGGGTTCGTGCTGAGCGCGCACACGATGACCGACGACGACGTCACCGCCGCCGCCCTCGACGACGAGCTGCGGCTGCTGCTCGCGCGGATGCTGCGGCCGGAGCCGGCGCCGTGAGCGGCCGGCGGATCACGGCCGGCCTCGCGGGCGCGCCGGAGTCGGTGGACCTGGTCGTGGTCGGCCTCGGCGTGACCGGGGCGGGGGTGGCCCTCGACGCGGCCGCCCGTGGTCTCCGCGTGCTCGCCGTCGACGCCTGGGACCTGGCCTGGGGCACCTCCCGGTTCTCCTCCAAGCTGGTCCACGGCGGCCTGCGCTACCTCGCCAGCGGCCAGGTCGGGGTCGCCCACGAGAGCGCGGTGGAGCGCGGGGTCCTGATGGAGACCACCGCTCCGCACCTCACCCGGCCGGTGCCCACCGTCGTCCCGCTCGCCGCAGGGGTGAGCCGGTCGGTGGGCGCCCTCGCCCGCGGCGGGCTGCTCGCGGGCGACCTGCTCCGCCGCGCCGCCGGCACCAGCGCCGACACGCTGCCGGGTCCGCGCCGGCTCACCGCGGCCGAGACCCGGCGGCTCGTGCCCGGCCTCCGCGCCGAGGCGCTGCGCGGGTCGCTCCTCGGCTGGGACGGCCAGCTCGAGGACGACGCCCGGCTGGTCACCACCCTCGCCCGCACCGCCGCCGGTCTCGGCGCCGCCGTGCACACCCGGGCGCGGGTGCTGTCGGCGAGCGCCACGGAGGTGGCGCTGCGCGACGAGCTCACCGGTGCGACGACCACCGTGCGCACCCGCGCGGTCGTCAACGCCGCCGGCGTCTGGGCCGGCTCCGTGGCGGACGAGGTGCGGCTGCGGCCCTCGCGCGGCACCCACCTCGTGCTCCGCGGCGACGCCCTGCCCGGGCTCGACGTGGTCGTCTACGCGCCGGTCCCGGGCGGCGCCAACCGGTTCGTGCTGGTGCTGCCGCAGCCCGACGGCCGGGTCTACGTCGGGCTCACCGACGAGCCGGTCGACGGACCCGTTCCCGACGTGGCGACGCCCACGGAGGTCGAGATCGGCTTCCTCCTCGACGTGGTGGCCGCGTCGTTCTCCCGGCCGGTCCGGCGCTCCGACGTGGTCGGGGCGTACGCCGGGCTCCGGCCGCTCCTCGACGGCGGCGACCCCGGCGACCCGACCGCGGACCTGTCGCGCCGGCACGCGGTGCTCACCGGCCGGTCGGGCGTCGTGACCATCGTCGGCGGCAAGCTCACGACCTACCGCCGGATGGCCGAGGACGCGGTCGACGCGGCGGTGGCGGGCGCCGGCCTGGCCGCGGGGCCCTGCGTCACCCGGACCCTGCCGCTGGCCGGCGCCCTGCCCCGCCCCGAGCTCGCCGCCCGGATCTCCCGCGCCGCCACTCCCGGCCACGCCCGGCTGCTGCGCCGGTTCGGCGCCGACGCCGACCTGGTGCTCGACACCGCCGCGACCGCGACCGGCCTGCCTGAGCCCGACCTGGTCGCCCCCGTCGACCCGGCGGTCCCCGTCACGCTCGCCGAGCTGGTCTTCGGCGTCACCCACGAGGGCGCCGCCGACGCCGACGACCTGCTGGACCGTCGTACCCGCGTCGGTCTGGTGCCGGCCGACCGGGTCCTCGCCGAGCCCGCCGCCGAGCGCGCCCTCACCCTCACTGCCGCCCGGTCCTGAGCGCCGCGATGAGTTTCCGGGTCGACCCGGGTCCGACTGTCAGGCAGAGTGGCAACCAGGAGTCGGGAGCAGTGATCGGGAGCATGGCAGTGGTGGACCAGGTGACGACCGGGACGGGCGAGATGACGGTTCGGTCCGCGGAGGCGGGCGCCGAGCTCGCCGACTTCGAGGCGCTGACGGGGCGCTACCAGCGGGAGCTGATGGCGCACTGCTACCGGATGAGCGGCTCGGTGCACGAGGCCGAGGACCTCGTGCAGGAGACGTTCCTGCGAGCGTGGAAGGCGTCGGCGGGCTTCCAGGGCCGCTCCTCGGTGCGGACCTGGCTCTACCGGATCGCGACCAACGTGTGCCTCACCAACCTGGAGGGGCGGCCCCGCCGGCCGCTGCCCGCCGGGCTCGGCACCGCCGACTCCCAGGCGGGTGACGCCCTCGAGCAGGACCACGAGATCCCGTGGCTGGAGCCGGTGCCGGACGCGGCGGTCGAGGTGGCCGAGCGCGACACGATCCGCCTCGCCTTCGTCGCGGCGCTGCAGCACCTGCCGGCGCGGCAGCGGGCGGTGCTGATCCTGCGCGACGTGCTCCGGTGGTCCGCCGCCGAGACGGCCGCGGCGCTCGACACGACCACCGCCGCGGTCAACTCCGCGCTGCAGCGCGCGCACGCCCAGCTCGGCGACCGGGCGCTGACTCCCGACGACGTCGCGCCCGACCTCGACGCCGCGCAGCAGCGGCTGCTCGACGCCTACCTCGACGCGTTCTGGCGCAAGGACGTCGACCGGATCGTCCAGCTCCTGCAGTACGACGCGACCTGGGACATGCCGCCGTTCCTCAACCACTACCGCGGCGCGGAGAACATCGCCCGGCTCATCGACTCCAAGTGCCCGGGCGGCGTCCACGACATGCCGATGCTGCGGACCAGCGCCAACGGCCAGCCCGCCTTCGGGCTCTACATGCGGCAGCCCGAGGGCCACTTCGAGCCGTTCCACGTGCAGGTGCTCGACCTCGACGGCGCGAAGGTCCGGCACGTCACGGCGTTCTTCGGCGCGGAGCACTTCGCCCGGCTCGGCCTGCCCGACCGGCTGCCGGCCGACTACGAGCCGGCCGCGACGAGCTGATGTCCGCCCTGCCCGGGCCCGACCCGAGCGGGCCCGAACCGAAGCGACCCGTCGCGATCGTCGAGCCGGGGGTCGAGCTGCTGGAGCGCGCCCTCTCCTACACCCGGGGCACGCTGGCGACGGTCCGCACCGAGCACCTGTGCTCGCCCACCCCCTGCACCCGGTGGCGGCTCGCCGACCTGCTCGCCCACATGGAGGACGCGCTCGACGCCTTCTCCGAGGGGGCGACCGGGGCGATCGACCTGCGCAGCACCGCGCCGACGCCGGTCGAGGAGCGGATCGGCTCGCTCCAAGTGAAGGCCTGCGGCCTGCTCGGCGCCTGGGCGGCCGCGACCACACCACTCGTCGACGTGGGCGGACGCCCGATGCCGGTCGCCAGCGTCTCGCGGCTGGCCGCGGTCGAGATCGCCGTCCACGGCTGGGACGTCGGTACGACGACCGGTTGCGGCGACCCGCTGCCCGACCCGCTGGCCGAGGCGCTGATGCCGACGGCCCTCGCGCTGGCCCTCGAGCAGCCCGATCAGCCCGATCAGCACCGTGAGTTCGGCGACCCGGTGCGGGTGCCCGCCGACGCCGGCCCGGCCCGCCGACTGCTCGGCCTCCTCGGGCGCGTCGCCCGCTGAGGCCGCGCCGTCGCCGGCCCGACCTGACGCCGGCCTGGCGGGCTCAGCCGGTCGGCACCGCCACCGGCTCGGCGGCGCCCGGCTCCTCGGCCTCCGGCTCCTCGCGGAGCGGGTGGGCCAGCTCGTCGGCGGGCAGCCGGGCCCACCAGATGGCCAGGGCCGCCGCGACACCCGGGACGACCGCGGCGATCGTGAACGTCACCCGCAGGCCGAGCCACTCCGAGACGGGGCCGGCCAACGCCATCGACACCGGCATCAGGCTGATCGAGACGAAGAAGTCGAGGGACGCCACCCGGCCGAGCAGGTGGGGCGGGACCCGGCGCTGCAGCAGCGTGCCCCAGATGACCATCGGTGCGGAGAACAGCACGCCGATCACGAACGCCGACGCCGCGACCACCCACACCGCGTCGGCCACGCCGATGACGAGGAACGGCAGGCAGCCGACGCCCCACATCAGGTTCATCACCGTGAGGTAGCGGCGCGGCATCCGGAAGGAGGCCATGACGAGCGAGCCGACGGCGCCGCCGATGCCGAAGCAGGCGAGCACGATGGCGTGGTCGCCCGGGCCGCCGCCGAGCCGGTCCTTGACCAGGAACGGGATGAGCACCTCGAGCGGACCCATCATCACCAGGATCATGATCGACGCGAACAGCAGCGTCGCGAGCAGCCAGGGGGTGCGGACCATGTAGACGAACCCCTCGCGGATGTCGGCGAGCGCGGTCGAGACCGCGCTGCCGGCACCGGCCGGCGCGCCGTCCGCGGGCAGCTCGCGCCGCACCGGGGTCAGCGGCACCGTGGTGAGGGCGAGCAACCCGAGCAGGCTGAACGTCGCCGCGAGGCCGAGCGCCGCCGCGGGCGACACGGCACCGACGACGACGCCGGCGACGCCGGGCCCGACGGCCTGACCGATGGTCGGGCGGACCATCCCCTCGAACCCGTTGACGGCCATCAGGTCGCGCTCGGGCACCAGCGCGGGGAGCCAGGCGGAGTAGGCCGGGTAGTAGAACGCCATGCCCGCGCCCGTGGCGAAGGAGACGGCGGCCAGGTGCCACAGCTGGGTGACGTCGGTCCACGACAGCAGCGCCACGACGCCCATGCCGGTGAGCTCGACGGCGGCGACGACGAGGAGGATCAGCTTCTGCGGCACCCGGTCGGCCACGACGCCGCCCAGCAGGGCGGGCAGCAGCACGCCGACCGCGCCGGCGGTCGAGACGAACGACAGCTGACCGGGACCGCCGCCGATCCGGATGACCTCCCACACCAGGGCGACCACCCAGATGCCGCTGGCGAACGTGCTCAGCACGAGCGCCGACCCGAGCCGCCGGTAGGAGGCGTGCCGGAACGGGGTCAGGGCGCGCGGCAGCCGCCGCGGCCCCGGGTCGAGGGGTGGCGCGGCCGCTTCGGGCGGGTCGGGCGTCGTGGTCAGCTGCTCGGTCATCGGTGTCCTCCAGTCTGGAGGTCGGGACCGACAGTCGCGACCGGATTCGTCGCCGGCCGGGTCGTCGCGGCCGGCTCCGGCACCAGCACGACCTTGCCCAGGGCGCGGCGGCCCTCCAGGTCGGCGTGCGCCCGGGCGGCCTCGGCGAGCGGGTACGTCGACACCAGCGGCCGCCAGCGGCCCGCGGCGAGGCGGTCGAGGGATCGCCGCGCCAACCCCGGGATCCCGCCGGGAAGGGCAGCCATCCGCGGGCCGAGGAGCCAGCCGGCGGTGATGCCGCGGTCGACCAGGTCGTCGGTGTCGAGCCGGGTCGGCCCGCCCGAGGAGTAGCCGAACATCGCCAGCCGCCCGCCCGGGGCGAGCAGCTCCAGCGCAGCGCGGCCCACGACGCCGCCGACGCCGTCGTGGACCAGGGTGACGCCGTCGTACCGCTCCCGCACCGTCGCGGCCCAGTCACGCTCGCCGTAGTCGACGACCAGCTGCGCGCCGAGCTCGGCGAGCCGAGCGGTCCGCTCCGGCCCCCGGGCGGCGGCGACGACCTCGGCGCCCGCCTCGAGCGCCGCCTGGGCCAGCAGCCAGCCGAGCCCGCCGGCGGCGGAGGGGGACGAGGACGACGTCGCCGGCCGCGGGCGGCTCGAGCTCGAGGACGCCGACGGCGGTCCGGCCGGTGCCGACCGCGGCCACCGCGGCGGGCAGGTCGACGTGGTCGGGCACCGCGAACAGCAGGCTGACCTCGCAGACCGCCTGCTCGGCGTACCCGCCCGGGACCGGTCCCAGGTGGGCCACGACCCGGCGACCGAGCCACGACTCCTCGACGCCAGGACCCACGAGGTCGACCGTGCCCGCGACCTCGCGCCCCGGCACCGTCGGCAGCGGCGCGGGGCGGGAGCGGACCCGCCTCGCCGCGCCGCAGGGTGGTGTCGAGGAGGTGGACGCCGGCGGCCGCGACCGCGATGCGCACCTCGCCGGGACCGGGCCGCAGGTCCGGCAGCTCCTCGAGGACCAGGTTGTCGGCAGGGCCGTGCTCGTGCAGTCGGATCGCGTGCATGACGCAAGGAAACGAATTGAAGTTGAGTTGAAGTCAAGGGCCCGTGGTGGGCGTCACCACCAGGTGAGGGACCGGCCGTGCCCGTGGGTGTGCCCGACGGAGCGACCGTCGAGCCCGAGCACGAACCGCCCGCCCGGCGGCTCCGGGCCGGTCGCCGTCACGGTGGGGAGGACGTGGCGGCCCTCGTTGCTCACCCAGCGGCAGCGGCCGTCCGCGACCAGCCCCCCGCATCGTCCGGTCGAACCGCGCGCGGTCGGCCTCCTCGAGGTAGGCCACGACCGCCGAGTGGAAGACGACGACCACGCCGTCGCTGCCGACGGCGGCGCGGGCCTCCTCCAGCCGGGCCGGGAGCAGCTCGAACAGGTCGCCGCGGCGGACGTCGGGCGGATCGCTGCGCGCCACGTCGATCGCGCGGGCGAGCTGCTCGCGGCGGTCGTCGTGCTCCGGCCACACCAGCGTCAGCAGCCAGCGCCGGTCGTCCTCGGCCGTGACGTCGAGCGGGTTCAGGTCGATCCCGCCGCGCCACACGACGGTCGGCAGCTCCTCCGGCAGCGGCACCGGGCCGGTGACCGCGCACTCCAGCACCGGGCCGACGCCGTCCGGCGGGCCGGCGGCACGCACGCCCTCCGCGGTGTGCCAGCGGTAGCGCCACCGGTCGGGGTAGAGGCAGAGGCCGGCACTCGCGCCCACCTCGAGCAGCGCCACCGGGCGGCCGGCCGCCGCCAGCGCGAACACCGGCGTCAGGGTCGCCAGCCGCCCCGCCTCGTTGGTCTGCGTCGCCCGGGTGAGGATCGTCCCGCGCACCGCGCCGTCGTCGCCGAGCAGCACCGACCGGAGCGCCTCGTACGGCGCGGGGGCGGCGAGCCCGTGCCACCGGGCGGCCGCGAACACCAGGTTGGGCTGCTGCTTCGCGTCCGGCAGCGTCTCGAGCCAGGCCTGCACCTCCGGGTCGTCGACCACCCCCCTCGGCCCACGCACGGAAGCACGGCGAGTCGTCGGCGTAGGCCGCGAACTCGGCGTACTTCTCCGCCACCGGCCCGTGCACGCGCATGGGGCGAGTGTCGCAGGGCGGGTGTGGCCGGGGGTCGGGGGCGCGGTCGGGGCGCGGTCGGGGCGGGTCGCCGCAGATTCATCACGGTATGTCGACGAACCTGCCCTTCCCACGGCGTACCCGCCATGGGAGGCGCCGACTCGCCTGCATACCTTGATGAATCTGCGCCAGCCGGGACCGGTGCGACCCCGCCGCCCGCGGCCAAGCCGCCGACTCCCGCCCCCGCCCCCGTCAGCCCGCCGGGATCGACACGTACGTCGTGTCGAGGTACTCCTCGATGCCCTCGAAGCCGCCCTCGCGGCCGAAGCCGCTGGCCTTCACGCCGCCGAAGGGGGCGGCGGCGTTGGAGACCAGGCCGGAGTTGACGCCGACCATGCCGAAGGCGAGCGACTCGGCGAGCCGCACGGTGCGGGGAGAGGTCGCGGGTGAAGACGTAGGCGACGAGGCCGTACTCGGTGTCGTTGGCGCGGGCGACGGCCTCGTCCTCGCTGCTGAACGTGGTGATCGGCGCGACCGGGCCGAAGATCTCCTGCCGGTTGACCTCGGCGTCCGGAGGTACGTCGAGCAGCACGGTCGGCGAGAAGAAGTAGCCGGGGCCGTCGGGGGCGGAGCCGCCGGTGACGACGGTCGCCCCCGCGGAGACCGCCTGGTCGACCAGCTCGCCGACGCTCTCGACGGCGCCCTCGTCGATCAGCGGGCCGACGTCGACGCCCTCGTCCTGGCCGCGGCCGACGGTGAGGGCGGCCATCCGCTCGCCGAGGCGCCGGGCGAACTCGGCGGCGACCGGCTCCTCGACGAGGAACCGGTTGGCGGCGGTGCACGCCTCCCCATGTTGCGCATCTTCGCGACCATCGCCCCCTCGACCGCGGCGTCGAGGTCGGCGTCGGCGAAGACGAGGAACGGGGCGTTGCCGCCGAGCTCCATGCTGACCCGCTGCAGCTGGTCGGCCGACTGGCGCACGATCACCTTCCCGACCCCCGTCGAGCCGGTGAAGCTGACCTTGCGCAGCCGCGGGTCGGCCATCAGGGTCTCGCTCAGCGCCCCCGACTGCTTGGTGGTGACGACGTTGAGGACGCCGGGCGGCAGCCCCGCCTCGGTGAGGAGGTCGGCGAGCAGGAGCATGGTCAGCGGCGTCTGGGCGGCCGGCTTGACCACCATCGTGCACCCGGCGGCGACGGCGGGGGCGATCTTGCGGGTCCCCATCGCGAGCGGGAAGTTCCAGGGCGTGATGAACAGGCACGGCCCGACCGGCTTCTTCATCGTCAGCAGCCGCGACCCGCCGGCCGGGTTGTGCATCCAGCGGCCGTGCACGCGCACCGCCTCCTCGGAGAACCAGCGGAGGAACTCCGCGCCGTAGGCGACCTCCCCCTTGGCCTCGGCGACGGTCTTGCCCATCTCCAGGCTCATCAGCCGCGCCAGGTCGTCGGCGCGACCGGTCGTGAGCTCGAACGCCCGGCGCAGGATCTCGCCCCGCTCGCGGGGGGCGGTGGCCGCCCAGGCCGCCTGCGCGGCCACCGCGGCGTCGAGGGCGGCCCGGGCGTCGTCGAGGGTGCCGTCGGCGGCGTCGGTCAGCACGGACCCGTCGGCCGGGTCGACGACGTCGAAACGACCGCCGTCGGAGGCGGCACGCCACTCACCGCCGATGAGGAGCTGGCGGCGGTCGGGCGGGAGCAGGTCGAAGTCGCTGGTCATGGCACCACTGTGGCACCGGTCCCGACCGGCGTCGCCGTCCGGAGCGGGTCGAACCACACTTTTCCGACGAACGAAGTCGACCCGCTCCCCTTCCCCGCCGCCGGCCGCGCGCTAGAGTTGGGGGCGTCGTACTTCGGAGGGAGCATCTCGTGAAGACGACCGGGCCCCGTCGTTGACCCCATGCAGCGCGGGGCCCGCCTTATTTTCGGTGACGCCGGGCCGGGCGGCAGACCCCCCGAGCCGTCCGGTCCGGTCCCGGAGACCCGGGCAGCGGCGGAGACCCGCGGCCGGCGGGTCAGCGGGCGGCCCGCAGGAAGGCCTCGACCAGCGGCCCGGCGGTCCGGGGAGCCGGAGGCGCCGACCTCCACGAACGCCGCCACCGCGAGATCGCCCTGCGCGGCCACCATCCAGGCGTGGGTCTCGACGCCGCGCTCCCCCTCGAACTCCGCGGTGCCGGTCTTGGCGACCACCGGCGCACCCGGCACGTCGGCGAGGCCGCGGCCGCTGGCCTCGGTGACGACCTGCCGCAGCATCGCGCGCAGCTGCTCGGCCTCCTCGTCGGTCAGCGGCGTGTGGTCGTGGTCGGCGACGTCGACCTGCTCGACGAGCCGCGGCACGACCAGCCCACCCTGCTGCACCGAGGCGACCACCGCGGCCATCGCCATCGGTGACGCCAGCACGGTGCCCTGCCCGATCAGGTCGGCCGCGGCGCCGGTCTCGGTGCTCGGCGGCTCCACGCTCCCGAAGTACGCCGGGAAGCCGAGGTCGTGGTCGACGCCGAGGCCGAGGCTGGCCGCGGCGTCGGCCAGGTCGTCGCCGTCGACGCGGTCGCGCTCGGAGATGAAGGCGGTGTTGCACGACTGCGCGACGGCCGTGCGCAGCGGGATCCGTCCCAGCGCCGAGGACGGGTAGTCGGAGTAGTTGCCGAACTCCTTGCCGTCGACGACGAGGGTCGGCGGGCAGGTGACGGTGGAGTCGGGCGTCAGCCCGGCCCGCAGCAGCGCGAGCGTGCTGACGATCTTGAACGTCGAGCCGGGTGGGGGAATTGGCCGAACGTCGCGTGGTTGAGACCGCCGGTGCCCGGCCCGTTGGCCGCGGCGAGGACCGCGCCGTCGCTCGGCCGGAGGGCGACCAGCGCGCTGGCGGGACCGACGTCGGCGAGCACCCGCTCGGCCTCGGCCTGGAGCCGGGCGTCGAGGGTGAGGGCGAGCGGCTCGCCGTCGACCGGGTCGACGCGGAACAGCTCGCGCTGCTCCGGCTCGTCCTCGGCGACCGCCTCGACCAGCCGGCCGGGCGTGCCGCCCAGCTGCTCGTCGTACCGGGCCTGGAGACCGGAGACCCCGGCGACGTCGCCCACCTGGTAGCGGTCGGGCTGCTCCTCGACCATCTCCGCGGTCACCGGCCCGACCCGGCCCAGGAGCGGCGCCGCGAACTCCCTGGTCGGCGCCAGCGCCATCTCGTCGGCGTAGGCGAGCGCGCCCTCGATGCCGTCGATGCCCGCGAGCACCCCGCGCGGCACCTCGCCCTTGCGGAACGTGATCGCCTCGACGAAGGCCCGGTCGCCGGCCGCCCGCACGGCCCGGACGTACGGCGCCACGTCGACGCCGACCAGCCGCGCCAGCTCGTCGGCGGCCCGGGCGGCCCGGCCGGCCGGCACCCGCACCCGGTCGATCCCGATCCGCACGACGGGGCGCTCGGTGACCAGCACCTCGCCGTCCGCCCCGGTCACGTCGCCGCGGCGGGCGGGGAGCGTGGTCGCGTCGAGCACCTCGTCGTCCGCGAGGCTCGGCTCCACCACCGACCGCTGCCACACGACCTGCCAGTCGTCGTCGCGCCGCACCAGCTCGGCCGTCGCCTCGTAGGTCCAGGTGGCCCCGGGCGCGTCGCCCGCACCGACGGGCCACGACCACTGCAGCGGGGCGGTGTAGCGCCCGCCGTCCTCCTCGACGTCGCCGGCGACGACCGTCGGCTCGAGGCCGTCCATCCCGGCCACGACGTCGGTGTAGGCGTCCGCGACCGCCGCCGGGTCCTCGTCGAGGTAGGCCAGCTCGGCGAGCGGACCGGCGTCGGGCGCGGTGCCGGCGCCCGCCTCGAGCGCGGCCGCGAGCCGGTCGGCGAGCTCGGCCACCTCGGCCCCGCCGGCCCCGGCCCCGCCGGCGTCCGGCGAGCCGTCGTCGTCGCTGCACCCGGCCAGGACGACCGCGAGCGCCAGGACAGCCACCGAGATCCGCCGCATGCGTCGGTTCTACCAGCCGCCCCCGACCCACCTCGCGGCCTCCGGCCGGAGCCGCCCGCCGGGAGGCGGCCGCGCCCCTGGGAGGCTGGGCCTCGGAAGAAACCCGGTCCGGCGGGGCAACCGATCCGGGAGCCCGCCCGGTCAGGACGAGCATGACCGCCATCGCACCGGTTCGAGGAGGGCCCGTGGACGCCCGCGTCGACTTCGACGACTTCGTCGCCGCCCGCTCGCAGGCCCTGCTCCGCACGGCGTACCTCCTCACGCGTGACCACGGGCTCGCCGAGGACCTCCTGCAGACGGCCCTGAGCAAGGCCTGGTTCGCCTGGAGCCGGGTCGACGGGCAGCCGGAGGCCTACGTCCGCAAGATCCTCGTCAACACCTACGCGAGCTGGTGGCGGCGACGGTGGAACGGCGAACGGCCGACCGACGAGCTGCCCGAGCCCGCCGCCGCCGACAGCACCGACTCGGCGGGCCTGCGGCACGACCTGTCGGAGGCGGTCGGACGGCTGCCGCGCCGGCAGCGCGCGGTCGTGGTCCTCCGCTACTTCGAGGACCTGTCCGAGGCCGAGACCGCGGAGCTGCTGGGCTGCTCCCGCGGCACGGTCAAGAGCCAGCTGAGCAAGGCCCTGGCCAAGCTGCGGATCGACCCCGCGCTGGCCGAGGAGCAGACGGGAGAGCTGCGATGAGCACCATCGACGACCTGCGAGCCGCGCTCGCGGCCGACGCCGCGAGCGTCGACACCCACACCGACCCGGCGCGCGGCGCCGCGGTCCACCAGCGGGTCCGCGGCATCCGGCGCCGCCGCCGGGCCGGTGCCGTCGGGGCCGCGGCGCTGGCCGCCGTCGTCGCGTTCGGCGTCGTGCCGCAGCTGGCCGACGGACCGGGCGGGGAGCGCGACGAGCGGCCCCTCGTCGCCGGGCACCGGCTGCCGGGGGACGTCGAGGTGCTGGGCTTCGACTACCGCTTCGCCACCAGCGTCCAGAGCCGGCCGGGAGACGAGCGGCTCGCGCTCGAGGTCGACGCGGCCGACCGGCGCCGGGTCGCCGTGCTCGCCGCCGACGACCTCCCGGCGGGCGGGACCGCGTCGCTCCTCGACGTCGACGGCGAGCTGATCACCCGGGTGGTCGGCCCGAGCCGGGTCGAGCTCCCCGTCCCTGTCTGGACCGAGCCCGGCCGGCTCTCCGTGCGCGTCGACGGCGGCTCGGAGGACACCGTCGTCGGGGTCGCGCTCTACGAGCGCACCGACGAGCTGCCTGCCGGGCTCGCCTCGGACGGCGTGGTGTTCCGCGAGCGCGTCGGCGACGCCGACCTCGTGGGCGGCGCGTTCGTCGACCCGGCGACCGGTGCGGCGACGTTCACCGTCGACGGGCCGCTCTCCGAGATCACCTTCGCGCAGCACTGCGACAGCAACGGCCACCGCGTGTTCACGGCTCTCGAGCTCGACGGCGAGGTCGTGTCGAGCGGTCGCTGCGACGACCCGGCCGCCGGGCTCGCCGAGGACGCCTTCGGGGGCGACCTGTTCGGCTGGCCGGAGCGGGTCGGCGACGAGACCCACCAGGTGCGGATCTACACGACCGGCGGCGAAGTTTTTCCGACGAGGTGGTGCCGGTCGAGGACGTGGTCCTCGGGGTCGCCGCCTACCGGTCGCCCGCCGGCCCGGAGGTCCGTGGCACCCGGGTCGACCGCACCACCGAGGCCGCCGGCCGGCTGTGGGAGCTCGACCGGGTGGCCGGCCGGCAGCTGCGGGTCGACGACGACCTGCCGGTCCTGGTCGGGGTCGCCACCCGCAGGGGCGAGGGCCCCGCCTGGCTCGAGGTCGACCCGACCGACGGGCCGGTCGAACCCGGCGCCGGGCAGGAGGGCGGCGTGAGCCTCCACGGCGTGCTGTGGCCGGGCGACACCTACGACCTCGCGGTCGTCGACGGGCAGGGCCGGCCCGCCGACGGGCGGATCCTCGTCTACCGGCCGGTGCGGTGACCGGTCACGGGGCGAGCAGCGGGCTCACCAGCGGCGTGTAGCCGGAGGACTGGCCGGCCCGGTTGGGGTGATAGCTCTCGGCGACCGGGTTGGACAGGCCGTTGACCCACTCGACGTCGTCGCACACCGCGTGGCCGGCGAAGCGGCCGGTCGGGTCGGCGAACCGGAACCCTCGCGCCGCCGCGGCCGCCGCCAGCCGGGCGTTGAGAAGGTCGGCGGTCGCGTTGAGACGGCTCTGCTCGGCGGGCGAGAAGAAGGTGCCCGCGTTGCAGTCCTCGCCCATGAACAGCCGCGGGTAGCCGGTCACCACGACCACCGCGCCGGGCGCGCGGGACCGGATCGCGGCGTACAGCGTGGACAGCCGGCCCGGCAGCGTTCCGGTGATGAACGCCTGCGCCCGGTCGACCGCCCGGTTGCAGCTCGACATCCACCCCGGGAGCGCGCACTCGACGATCACGTCGGTGAAGCCGGCGTCGTTGCCGCCCACCGAGACCGTCACGTAGTCGGTCGCCGCCGTGAGCGCGGCGAGCTGACCGCTGGTGACGCTCGCGACGGTCGCGCCGGAGCAGGCCTGGAAGCTGAGCTCGTAGCCGCGCTGCGCCGCGACGAGCGAGGGGTAGGCGTGCGCCGAGCGCTTGCAGCCGCTGCCGTCGGCGAGGTAGCTGCGGGTGCCGACGCCGGAGGCGTAGGAGTCGCCGAGCGCGACGTACGACGCGTCCGCGGCGTGCGCGGAAGCCTGCGGCGCGAACGGCAGGAGGACGGCGAGGAGCAGGGTGGCGACGAGCGACCCGGCCCGGCGCGGCGCGGTCGGAGGGAGGGACATGCGGGCGACCTTTCCCGAGTGATCGGTCGTGACGCAGGTCACTCAAGCAGAGGCGGGCGCCTCGTGGCCAGGGTGCGCGCCGACCGCCGGTCGGTCCGGCGCGGCGAAGGCGCGCCGGGTCCCGGCGACGACGTCGGCGACGTGGGAGCGGAAGTTGGGGCAGTTGGCGATGTCGTGCGCCCGGCACTCGAGGGCGTGCTCGGTGAGGTGGCGGGAGCGCTCCATCTCGGCCATCCGCGCCTCGAGGTCGGTGAGGTGCTCGCGCAGGATGTCGCGCCGGCCGTCGGCCTCGGCGTCGAGCAGCGCCCGGATCTGGTCGAGGCTCATGCCCGCCGCCTTGCTCGACACGATGACCGCCACGCGGTAGACGTCCGGCTCGGAGTAGACCCGCCGGCCCGCCGGGTCGCGCTCGGGCGTGAGCAGCCCGACGTCCTCCCAGTGCCGGAGCACGTGGGTCGCCAGGCCGAACCGCTCGCCGAGCTCGCCGACGCTCCACCGCACCGCTGTGTGCGTGTTCATGTCGACATGAACTCACACCGCTTGACTTCAGGTCAACCTGAAGGCGCACACTCGAGGCATGGACACAGACGAGATCTACGACGCCGCCGTGGTCGGCGCCGGGTCGGCCGGGCTCCAGGCGGCACTGACGATCGGCCGGATGCGCCGGTCGGTGCTGGTGCTCGGCACCGACCGCTACCGCAACGACCGCGCCGGCCACATGCACAACTTCCTCGGGCACGACGGCGCCGCGCCCGCCGAGCTCCGCGACGCGGCCCGCCGCGACCTCGAGCGCTACGACACCGTCGAGCTGGCCGACCGGGAGGTCACCCGGGTCGAGGGCGAGGTCGGCGGGTTCACGCTCACCTTCGCCGACGGCACGCGCGCGCGGGCCGCCCGTGTGGTCCTCGCCACCGGGGGTGGTCGACACGCTGCCCGAGGTCCCCGGCCTGGAGCCGCTCTTCGGCGACGTGGTCGCCCACTGCCCGTTCTGCCACGGGTTCGAGTTCTCGGGGACGCCCGTCGCGATCCTCGGGGCCGGGCCGCACGCGGCGATGCTCGCCGGGATGGTCGGGCCGATCGCCTCGGCGGTCACCGTCCTCACCGGCGGCGAGGACCTCGACGACGACCTGACCAAGCAGCTCGACCGGCTCGACGTCGCCGTGCGCACCGAGCCGGTGCGGGCGGTGGGCCGCAGCTCGCTCGGCCTCGACCTCACCCTGGAGGGCGGCGACACCCTCGATCTCGGCGGGCTGTTCGTCGCGCCGACGTGGCAGCAGGCGACGCCGTTCGCCGAGCAGCTGGAGCTCGAGATGGCCGAGTCCGGCGCCGTCGCGGTCGACGGGATGGGCCGCACCAACCTGCCCGGCGTCTACGCCGCCGGCGACATGTCGCAGGGTCCCGGGCTCCAGATGCCGCTCTCCTCGGTGCTCACCGCCGCCGCGAGCGGGCTGGTCGCCGGCGCCACCGTCATCCACGACTCCGTCAGCGCCGGCTGACCCCCGCCCCGGCACGTCGGCGCCCGGTTGGGCGCGCCTGACAGGCTGACCGGGTGGCCACACCGCTCCGGCGCACCGTCCTGCTCCTCGGCGGCTGCGTCGTCCTCGGCACCGGCGTGGGCCTGCTGCTGGCTGCCGACCTCGGCTCCGACGGCTACTCCACCCTCGTCAACGGGGTCTCCATCGCGCTCGGCCTGGGTTCTGGATCGCCAACCTGGCGATCGGCGTCCTGTTCGTCGCGCTGGCCGCGGCCCGGAAGGTGCGCCCCGGCGTCGGCACCGTCGTGCAGGTCGGCCTCGTGGGCGTCACCGTGTCCGTCGTGCTGGCGGTGGTCGGCTCCCCCGACGCCTGGCCGGTGCGCATCGGCTGCCTGGTCGCCGCGTTCCCGGTGATCGCGCTCGGGATCGCCGCCTACCTCGGCAGCCGCACCGGCGCCGGCCCCGCCGAGGGCGCCGCGCTCGCCTGGGACCCGCCGGTGCCGTTCCGCTGGGGCTACGGCCTGGTCCAGGGCGGCGGTGCGCTGCTCGGCTGGGCGCTCGGCGGCACGATCGGCGTCGGCACGGTCGCCGTGATCGTGCTGCTGGGGCCGCTGGTCGACCGGTTCGCCCGGTGGCTGCACGTCGACGTGCACCAGGGCGCCGCGGCGGAGCAGCCCGACCCCGCCTGATCGACGCCCCCTGACCGCTCCGCTAGTACCAGCCGGTGCGCTCGGAGTGCGCCCACGCCTGCTCGGGCGTGCCGTACCGCGCGGCGATGTAGGCCAGCCCCCACCGGATCTGGGTCTCGGGGTTGGTGCGCCAGTCCGGCCCGACGACGGCCATCTTGCTCGCCGGCAGCGACTGCGGGATGCCGTAGGCGCCCGAGCTGGGGTTCTCGGCCAGGTGGTTCCAGCCCGACTCCCGGTGCCAGAGGGCGTCGAGGTAGCGCCACTGCGCCTCGGCGAACCCGAACTGCAGCATCAGCCGGTAGCCGAGGCCGCGGTTGGTCTCCGGGTCGATGTCGGCCGGCGGGGGCGATGGCGGGGGCGGTGTAGTCGCGGGCGATCCGCTCGGCGGCACGGCGCAGCTGCTCGAGGATGACCGCGTCCGGGACCTCGAACCGGGCGCCGCCACGCTCGGTGCGCTCGGCGCGCGGGGGACGCCGTCCGCTCCGGGCCGTCGGTCGACGGGCCGGCGGTCGACGGGCCGGCGGTGGTCGCGGCGGGGTCCGGCTCCGCGACCGGGTCGGCGGTCGGCGTACAGGCGGCCGCCGCGCCCAGGACCACCAGCGCCCCCAGGGCCGCGAGCCCGCGGCGCCGGCCGCCCGGCCGCGCGCCGGCCGGGCCGCTCGTCCGTGGCACCGGGGCCTGCTACTTCGCGGGCTTCTTGCGCTTCGGCGGCCCGTAGTCGCGCTGGAGCTCGATGAGCTTGCCGCTGATCCGGGTCTCCTTCAGCTTCTCCCACACGTGCTGGGGCAGCTTGGCGGGCAGCTCGACGATCGAGTAGTCGCCACGGATGGTGATCGCCCCGAAGTCGTTGCGGCCGAGGCCGCCCTCGTTGGCGATCGCGCCGACGATCTGCCGCGGCTCGACGCGGTGGCGCTTGCCGACCTGGATCTTGTACGACGCCATCGGCTGGTCGGACCCGCGGCGCCCGCGCCGCTCGCCCCGCTCGCCGTCGCGGCGGGGGCGGTCGTCGCGGTCGCGGCGCGGCGGGCGCACCGGCTCCGGCTCCTCCTCCAGCAGCAGCGGGGTGTCGCCGTGGAGCACCTGGGCCAGCGCCGCCGCCACGTCGAGCTCGGGCACGTCGTGCTCGCGGACGTAGTGGCTGACCACGTCACGGAAGAACCCGACCTGCGGCGACGAGAGCGCCTCGGTGATCCGGTCGTCGAAGCGCGCCAGCCGGGTCTCGTTGACGTCCTCGACGCTCGGCAGCTGCATCTGCGTCAGCGGCTGCCGGGTGGCCTTCTCGATGTGCTTGAGCAGGTACCGCTCGCGGGGCGTGACGAACGAGATCGCGTCGCCGCTGCGCCCGGCCCGGCCGGTGCGGCCGATCCGGTGGACGTAGGACTCGGTGTCGGTGGGGATGTCGTAGTTGACGACGTGGGTGATCCGCTCGACGTCGAGGCCGCGCGCGGCGACGTCGGTGGCGACGAGGATGTCGAGCTTGCCGTCCTTGAGCTGGTTGACCGTGCGCTCGCGCACCGCCTGCGGCACGTCGCCGTTGATGGCGGCGGCCGCGAACCCGCGGGCGCGCAGCTTCTCCGCGAGCGTCTCGGTCTCGTTCTTGGTGCGGACGAAGACGATCATCCCCTCGAAGTTCTCGACCTCGAGGATCCGGGTGAGCGCGTCGACCTTCTGCGGGTAGCTGACGATCAGGTAGCGCTGGGCGATGTTCTCGGCGGTGCGGGTCTTCCGCTCGATGGTGACCTCGACCGGGTCCTTGAGGTACTTCGCCGAGAGCGCGCGGATCTGCCGCGGCATCGTGGCGGAGAACAGCGCGACCTGCTTGTCCTCCGGGGTGTCGGCGAGGATCGTCTCCACGTCCTCCGCGAAGCCCATGTTGAGCATCTCGTCCGCCTCGTCGAGCACGAGGAACCGCAGCTCGGAGAGGTCGAGCGTGCCCTTGTCGAGGTGGTCCATGATCCGCCCCGGCGTGCCGACCACGACGTGGACGCCGCGCCGCAGCGCCGACAGCTGCACGCCGTAGCCCTGGCCGCCGTAGACCGGCAGCACGTGGACGCCGCGGGTGTGGGCGGCGTACTTCTCGAACGCCTCGCACACCTGCAGGGCCAGCTCGCGGGTCGGCGCCAGCACCAGCGCCTGCGGCGTCTTCTGCCCGGGGTCGAGGCGGTCGAGGATCGGCAGCGCGAACGCCGCCGTCTTGCCGGTGCCGGTCTGGGCGAGACCCATCACGTCGCGACCCGCCAGCAGGTGCGGGATCGTCTGCGCCTGGATCGCCGACGGCGACTCGTAGCCGACGTCGGCGAGGGACTTCAGCACCTTCGCGCCGAGGCCGAGCTCGGCGAAGCCGGGGGCGGACGGGGTGTCGTCGGAGGTCACGTCGTCAGCGGTGGAGGGGTCGGGTGCAGCGTCACTCACCCGTCAACGGTAGTCGGGTGCGCTGCCTGCGCCCATTTTCCCGGCGCTCGGGAGGCGGGTCGGAGGACGTCCGCAGCACGACGGCGAGCGGCCGCGGCAGCGTCCAGTTGGCGCGGCCGAGCACCGACACGAGCGCCGGCGCCAGCAGCCCGCGCACGACGACCGCGTCGAGCAGGATCCCGAGCGCCAGCGTGGTGGCGAGGATCTTCACGTCGATCGACGGCACCGTCGCCAGCGCGACGAAGGAGAGGAACAGGATCAGCGCGGCGGAGGTGACCAGCCGGCCCGTGTGCGCGATGCCGTCGACGACGGCGTCGTCGGTGCGGCCGTGGTCGTCGTACGCCTCGCGCATCCGGGACAGGATGAACACCTCGTAGTCCATGGAGAGCCCGAACAGGAAGGCGAACGCCGCGATCGGCACCCAGGTCGTCACCGCACCCGTGGCCTGCTGGTCGAACAGCAGGTCCGACCCATGGCCGTCCTGCCAGATCAGCACGGTGATGCCGTACGCCGCGGCGATCGACACCACGTTGAGCACCAGCGCCTTGACCGGCAGCCAGAGCGACCGCAGCGCGCGGGCGAGCAGCAGGAACGTGACCACGACGACCGCCAGCACGACCCACACCACGTCGTCGTAGACGGCGGCGACGAAAGTCGACGTCCTCCGCGGCCGTGCCGCCGACCTCGGCGCCCTCGGGCACCGCGTCGCGGACCCGGTCGAGCGCCGCGCGGCCCTCGTCGGAGGCGGGGTCGTCGGCGAGGTAGACCTGCACCAGCCGGTCGTCACCGGCCGCCCACGACTCACCGCCGGGCGCCACCGCGCCGGCGACGCCGTCGACACCGGCCAGCTCGTCGGCGACCGCCGGCGCGTCGGACCCGGCCGTCAGCACCTCGACCGGCCGGACGGCACCGACCGGCACCCCGTCGTCGACGGCCCCGGTCAGCGCCCGCGACTCCGGCGCCGAGGACGAGACTCCGGTCAGCTGCGGCGCGCCGAGGGCCAGCCCGAGCACCGGCAGCGCCAGCAGGACCAGCGCCGCGGAGGTGACGACGATCGTCGCCCACCGCCGGGCCACCACGAACCGCGCGAGCCGGGCCCAGACCCGCGAGCGCGCCATGCCGGCCCCGCGGCGCGGCCACTGCAGGCGCGACCCCCAGGCGCTGAGCAGGGCAGGGACGAGGGTGAGCACGGTCGCGACGCTGAACAGCGGGATCAGCAGGCCGCCGAACCCGATGCTGCGCAAGAACGGCAACGGCACGAGGACCAGCGCCGCGAGCGAGATCGCGACCGTCAGGCCGCTGAACAGCACGCTGCGGCCGGCGGTCGACATCGCGGTGCGCACCGCTGTGTCGTTGTCGGCACCCGCGGCCCGCTCCTCGCGCCACCGGGTGACGACGAGCAGGGGAGTAGTCGATGGCGACACCGAGCCCGATCAGCGCGACCAGGTACTGCACGACGAACACCACGTCGGTGACGCCGGTGAGGCCGAGGAGCGCGAGGAAGGTGCCGAGGATGGCGACGGCCGCGACGAGCAGCGGCACGCCCGCCAGGAGCGAGCCGAAGACCAGCGCGAGCACGACGAGTGCCCCGAGCCCGCCGAGCAGCACCTCGACCAGGACGCCGCGGTCCTCGGACGCCTCGCCGCCTTCGGAGAGCAGGGGCGAACCCGGTGAGCTGCACCTCGGGCCCGTCGGCGGACGCCCGCTCGACCAGCTTCTCGAGGGCCGGGAGCGCGGCGGCGTACGGCTCGGCGCCGGGGGTGACCGGCGGGTAGACGACGGCGACCGCTGACGTGCCGGCGGCGAGCACGTCGGTGTCGTCGGGCGTCACCACGCGGGTGCCGCGCACCTCCTGCTCGGCGCGCTCGGCCGTCTCGGTCACCGCCGCGACCGCGCCGTCGCCGCGCGCCACCAGCAGCAGCGGGTCCTCGGTGCCGCTGCCGAACTCCTCGAGGATCCGCTCGTTGGCCTCGTACGCCGGCTGGCCCGGCAGCGCGAAGTCGTAGCCGAGCCGGTCGACGGTGGTGGGCGCGGTGGCAGCACCGGCCACCGTGACGACCAACCAGAACCCGGCGACGAGCAACCGGTGCCCGAGCACCCAGTCGGTGAGCCGTTCCATCCCCGTAACCTACGGGGCGGCCCGCAAGGGCCTATTCGACCGTCACCGACTTCGCCAGGTTGCGCGGCTTGTCGATGTCGTGGCCCAGGTGCAGGGCCGCGTGGTAGGCCAGCAGCTGGAGCGGCACGGTGAGCAGGATCGGGTCGAGCTCCCGCTCGGAGCGCGGAACGACCACGCGGTCGCACTCGAGCCCGCGCATCGCGACGTCCTCGTGGGTGACGACGACCAGCGGGCCGCCGCGGGCGGCGATCTCGTGCAGCGCGCCGACGTTGCGCTCGACCAGCTCGTCGCCGGGGACGATCGCCACGGTCGGCACGTCGGGGCTGATGAGCGCCAGCGGGCCGTGCTTGAGCTCGGAGGTCTGGTAGGCCTCGGCGTGGCGGTAGCTGATCTCCTTGAACTTCTGAGCGCCCTCCCGGGCGACCGGGAAGCCGCGGACGCGGCCGACGAAGAACAGGCTCGGCGCGTCGGCCAGCTTGCGCGCGAGCGCCTCGAGGCGCTCCTCGCCGGCCAGCACCTCCTCGATCTGGCGCGGCAGGGCCTCCAGGCCGGCGATCAGCCGCCGCCCGTCGGCGATCGAGAGGTCCCGCACGCGGCCGAGCTGCAGCGCGAGCATCGCGAACCCGAGGAACATGTTCGTCAGCGCCTTCGTCGACGCCACCGCGACCTCCGGGCCCGCGTGCAGGTAGATGCCGCCGTCGACCTCCCGGGCGATCGCCGACCCCACGACGTTGACCAGCCCGATCACCCGACCGCCCTTGCGGCGGATCTCCTGCACGGCGAGCAGGGTGTCGACCGTCTCGCCGGACTGGCTGACGGCGACGTAGAGGGTGTCCGGCTCGATGATCGGGTTGCGGTAGCGGAACTCCGAGGCCGCCTCGGCGTCCGCCGGCACCCGCGCCAGCTCCTCGACCAGCATCGCGCCCATCTGGCCGACGTAGTAGGCCGACCCGCAGCCGAGGATCTTCACCCGCCGGATCGCCCGCAGCTCGCGGGCGTCGAGGTTGAGGCCGCCGAGGTGGCTGGTGCCGAAGCGCTCGTCGAGCCGTCCGCGGAGCACCCGCTCGGCAGCGGCCGGCTGCTCCGCGATCTCCTTGTGCATGTACGACGCGTGCTCGCCGGCGTCGTAGGCCTCCGGGTCGATGTCGACCGGGGCCGCCCGCCGGTCGGTCGCGGCGATCCCGCCGGCGCCGATCCGGTAGGTCGTGAACCCGGTCGGCGTCAGGGTGGCCATTTCGCCGTCGTCGAGGTGCGCGACCGTGGTGGTGTAGCGGACCAGCGCCGCGAGGTCGGAGGCGACGTGCATCTCCTTGTCGCCGACGCCGATGATCAGCGGGCTTCCGTTGCGCGCCACGACCAGCCGGTCGGGGAAGTCGACGTGCAGGACCGCGACGCCGTACGTGCCCTCGACCCTGCCCAGCGCCTCCGCCACCTTGGCCTCGAGGGTCTCGGCCTCCGAGGCGGCGACCAGGTGGGCGAGCACCTCGGTGTCGGTGTCGGAGGCGAGGTCGACGCCCGTGTCCGCGAGCTCGTCGCGCAGCGCCGCCGCGTTGTCGATGATCCCGTTGTGGACGACGGCGACCAGGCCCTTGGCGTCGGTGTGGGGGTGGGCGTTGACGTCGTTGGCCGGGCCGTGGGTCGCCCACCGGGTGTGGCCGATCCCGACCTTGCCGGCGAACCGCCGGGGCAGCCCGTCGGCGAGGTCGCGGACCCGGCCCGCGCGCTTGGCCACCCGGATGCCGGTCCCGGCGAGCACGGCGACCCCGGCGGAGTCGTAGCCGCGGTGCTCGAGCCGGCCGAGGCCCTCGAGGAGGAGCGGGGCAGCACGCTGGGTGCCGAGGTAGCCGACGATTCCGCACATGGGGGTTCCTTTCGGAGGGACGGGTGGGGGCCGGGTCAGCCGTAGACGATCCGGCGCAGCTGGCGCTCGGAGAGCTCGGGAGCGGCGACCAGGCGGCCGGACAGCTCCCTGCTCAGGACCCCGAAGATCTCGGCGTTCCTGGCGCCACGCGCCTTGAGCTCGGCGTGGCGCCGGCGTACGTAGGCCTCGACCGACTCGTGGTGGAAGGCCAGCACGTCCTCGACCACCCGTGCCGCCTCCGCCACGCCGAGGCCGGTGCTGGCCACCACGTGGTGGAGGAGTCGGGGGTCGACGGCCACCCGAAGATGATCCGGCCAGGGAGGGGCCTTTCGCAAGTTCCTGCCCGGAATCGGGCAGGAAATGATCACTGATGGCTCCACGGCGCCCCGCGCGGCCGGTCTGGCCGGCCGCCTCGTTGCTAGGATGGTGAACACCAGGTGAACAGGAGGTGTCACATGAGCGACGCGACGACGATGCCGGTCGCCTCGGCCGGCCGACTCGAGATGCGTTGGGTGACCGTGGTGGACGCTGCCGGCGCCACCCGCCTCGAAGCGCGGTGGGCGGAGAACGCCCGACCCGCGACGGTGGGCCGGCCCGCTGCCTGAGGCAGCCGGTTCAGGCCCGCCGGTGGGTCCTGCGGGTCTCCGCTCCGGGTTCCTCGCGCTCGCGCGCTCCGGCGCGCGCTGGGTCGCGGCGGGCGACGTGACGGGCAAAACCTCCACTTGTCCGGCATTGCTTTGCCCGACATGTTGAGGTTTCCCCGGTCGGCCGGGGAAACCTCACGTCGCCCTGCCCGGATCGACGCCCGCCGGAATAACCCGGACCCCGGCCCGCTTCTATTGGTTGAGAGTTCAACCAACCGTCCGACGAGGACGCCCGAACGAGGAGAAGCACATGACCGAGACCCCCACCACCGCCGCCCTCACCGACATCGCCGGCGAGTACACCCTCGACACCAGCCACAGCCGGCTCGGCTTCGTCGCCCGGCACGCCGTCGTGACCAAGGTCCGCGGCCACTTCGGCGACTGGAACGCGACCGCCAAGGTCGACACCGCAAACCCGAGCGCCTCGTCGGTCACCGTGACCATCAACCCGGCCAGCGTCGACACCGGCAGCGCCGACCGCGACGGCCACCTCAAGTCCGCCGACTTCTTCGACGTCGAGCAGTTCCCCACCTGGACGTTCACCTCCACCGACGTGCGCCGCGACGGCGACGTCTGGCTCGTCACCGGCGACTTCACCATCAAGGACGTCACGAAGCCCGTGACCATCGAGTTCGAGCAGACCGGCTCCGCCAAGGACCCGTTCGGCAACATCCGCGTCGGCTTCGAGGGCGAGGTCACCGTCAACCGCAAGGACTGGGGCCTCACCTGGAACGCCGCGCTCGAGACCGGCGGCGTCCTCGTCTCCGACAAGATCAAGCTCGAGTTCGACATCTCCGCAATCAAGAGCGCCTGACGACCGACGCCCCCGGGCACCGCTCGTCCCCGACGGCCCGCACCGCTGCGCGCGGTGCGGGCCGTCGTACGTCCTCGGGGATGAACTTCCGCGGCCTCTCCCGGGGCGGCGGCCGAAAAGCAGGGGACAGGTGCCCGGCGGGAGCCGCACACTCCCGTCATGACCACCACCTGCTCCCCCGCCCTGCCCGCGGGCCTGACCACCCGGCCGCTCACGAAGGCCGACTCACGTGCGGTCTACGAGCTGATGGCCGACTCCGAGCGGCACGACATCGGCTCGGTCGAGATCGAGGAGGAGGACCTGGTCGCGGAGTGGCAGCGCCCGTCGTACGACCTCGGCGGCAGCTCCGTCGGCGTCCTCGCCGGCGACCGCCTCGTCGCGTACGCCGAGCTCGCCGGCGCCGATCGCTACGACGCGTCCGTGCACCCCGAGTTCCGCGGCCGCGGCATCGGCACCTGGCTCGCCGCCTGGGTGCGCGACCTCGCCCGGTCCCGCGGCGGCAGCGTGGTCGGGATGCCGGTGCCCGAGGGCTCCGACGGCGACCGGCTGCTGACCGCGCTCGGCTACCACGTGCGGTGGACGAGCTGGGTGCTCCGGCTCCCCGAGGGGCGCACCATCGCCGAGCGTCCGCTGCCCGAGGGCTACGCAGTGCGCGAGGCCACCGAGGCCGACCGCGAGCAGGTCTGGCACGTCGTCGAGGACGCGTTCCTCGAGTGGTCGGTGCGGGAGAAGCAGAGCTTCGACGACTTCGCCGCCGAGGTCTGGCAGCGCCCCGGCTTCGAGCCGTGGAACCTGCTCGTCGTCACTGCCCCGGACGGATCGGTGGCAGGCTCGGTGTTCAGCACCTACAGCGTGCTCGAGGACAAGCCGGAGACCTACGTCTCCCCGGCTGGCGGTGCACCGCGATCACCGCCACCGCGGTCTCGCGCAGGCGCTCCTGGTGGCGGCGTTCGCCGCCGGGCGGGCGCACGGCGCGACCGCGTCCTGCCTGTCGACCGACTCCCGCACCGGCGCCCTCGCGCTCTACGAGAAGGTCGGCATGGTCGTCGACTCGACCTGGGTCAACCGCGCGATCGACCTCTGACCTCGCGTCGGCTCACGCGCCGGCGGGCGGGTCCTCCGGGGCCGGCTCGTCCGGGGGCGGGTCCGTCGGCGAGGATGCCGTAGAGCTGGCGGCGCGCCTCGACCAGGACCTCGACGGCGGCTCGCCGCTGCGTGTCGTCGCCGGAGGTCACGATCTGCCAGACAGCGCTCGTGACCTGCGGGATCTCCGCCTTGATGTCGGCGTGCTCGCCGGGGCCCTCCGACCCCGCCGTCGCGCGCTCGAACGGCCGCCACACGTCGGCGAGCTCCTCGGCGCTGTCGGCGCAGTAGGCCGCGCCCGCCTCGGTCAGGCGCAGCGCGCGGCGCCCGCGCTCGTCGTCGGTCTCGACGAGCCCCTCGTCCTCGAGCTGCTGGATCGTGGGGTAGACCGAGCCGGGGCTCGGCCGCCAGGCCCCGCCGCTGCGCTCGGTGATCTGCTGGATGACCTGGTAGCCGTTGGGCGACTCCTCGCGCTCTCCCGCCGCCCGGAGGACGTCGAGGATCGCCGACCGCACGTCGCCCCGTCGTACCCGCGGCCCCCGCTCGGGGCGGCCGGTGCCGAAGAGCCCCGCGAGCCACGGCGGCGGACCGCCCGGGCCGCCACCGCGCCGGTGGTGGTGACCGCCCTCCCAGGTGGCACCCCACGGCCCGGGCCGGTGCTGGTGCTGCTGGTGATGGTGCGGGCCGCAGTCGCCGGAGCCGGCGAGCCCGGCGAGGTTGGCCAGGCCGGCGAGCCAGGGCGGCCCGTCGAAGCGTCCGTGGTGCGTCATGTCCGTTCTCCCTTCCGCGACACTTCGAGACGTGTCGCGATATATCGCGACAGTAGCGCGACGAGGAGTCGCGGACAAGCGGGACCGACGTGACGGGCAAAACCTCCACTTGTCGGGCAAAGCAATGCCGGACATGTTGAGGTTTCCCCGGTCGACCGGGGAAACCTCACCCGGTCACAGCCGGCTCACCCCGACGGCCCGGCCCGGCCCGCCCGCCGCCGCCGAACCAGCCGACCGCCCTCAGCTCACCAGGAGAGCTCGATCTCGAGCTCGTTCTCCTCGCCGATCTCGACCTCCACCTTCAGCTCCACCTCGTCGGGGACGCTGACGGTGATCCGGCGGCCGCCCCGCTCGAACTCCACGGAGTTGTGCCGCGCCAGCGCGTCGGCCAGGGCCCGCAGCTTGGCCGCGGCGGCCTCACGGGACAGGCGCTGGGTCTCGTCGATCTCGAACAGGTCCACGGCGGTCTCCTCGGTCGGGTCGTCGGTCGCTCGCGCCGACCGCGGTCATCACCCAGGTCATCACCCAGGGCATCAACAGGGCATCACCCAGGGCAACACCACGGACGGCTCGCCGCCACCGTAGCCCTCACCGCCGCAGCCACGCCGCGTAGGCGTCGAAGGAGTAGGGCCGGCCGAGGAAGTCGGCGACCAGGTCGGCAGCGTCGGCGACGCCGCCGCGGGCGAGCACCCGGTCGCGGTAGCGGGTCGCCACCTCCGGGGCGAACAGGTCGTCGGGGTCGAACGCGCTGAACATGTCCTTCGCGATCACCAGCGACCACATGTAGGTGTAGTAGGCCGAGCTGTAGCCGCCGAGGTGGCCGAACGAGGCGAACATGTGGGTGCCGGGCAGGTAGGGCAGCGCGGCGTACCGCTCCTGCAGCTCGACCATCCGGTCGGTCAGCGACGCGATCTCCTCGCCGGCCGCCCGGCGCGCCCGGTCGGCGTGGAACCAGTAGGACATCGACGCGTAGAACATCTGGGTCCTCGCGTAGATCCCCTTGCCGAAGTCGTCGGAGCGCCGCATCGCCGCGACCAGCTCGACGGGGATCGGCTCGCCGTCCTCGTCGGTGGCGAAGCCGCGGAGCACGTCGGCGTCCCACGCCCACTCCTCGAGCATCTGGCTGGGCGCCTCGACGAAGTCCCACTCGGTGGCGACGCCGGCGAACCGGAACCACGCGCCGTGGCCGGCGAGCACGTGGTGGAGCAGGTGGCCGAACTCGTGGAAGAGGGTCACGACGTGGTCGTGCTCCATCAGGCCGCGGGAGAAGTTGCAGACCAGCACCCCCTCCGGCGGCTGCACCCCGGCGACGCCGTCGGTGAGGGTGAACTGCGCCGCGTGCTTGTACTTGCCGTCCCGGGGGTGCAGGTCGAGGAAGATCCGGCCGAGGGGCTCCTCACCGTCCGCCGTGAGGACGTCGTACGCCGTGACGTCCTCGTGCCACACCGGCACGTCGACCTGCTCGTAGCGGAGCCCGAACAGGCGGCCGGTGACGTCGAGCAGCCCCTGGCGGACCTTGCGGAAGTCGAAGTAGCGCCGCACCTGCTGGGCGTCGACGCTGAACTGCTCCTCGCGCACGAGCTCCTGGTAGTGGAAGGAGTCGTGGAGCGGGATCTCCGTCGCGTCGGGGACGTCCTGGCGGTAGCGCTCGAGCAGCGTGGCGAGGTCGGAGCGCATCGGGCCGTCGGCGGCGTCGACGATCTTGTCGATGAACGCGGGGATGGCGTCGCCGGAGCCGATCATCTTCACGTCGGCGTCGTACGACGGCCAGTCGGGGTAGCCGACCAGCGTGGCCAGCTCGTGGCGCAGGTCGAAGAGCTCCTCGAGCAGCGGCTCGGTCGTCGGCCAGCCCCGCTGAAGGAACGCGGTGACGATGTCGCGCCGCACCTCCCGGTCGCGGGCGAACATCCGCACCGGGATCGAGTCGGGGTAGTCGGTGGTGACGGTGACCAGGCCGTCGGGGTCGGCGGGGTGGGCGTCGAGCCAGTCCTGCGGCAGGCCGGCGAGCCGGGCGGGGTCGACCCGGACGGTGCGGACGTCGTCGCGCACGACCTTGCCGAACTCCTGGTCGAGCTCGGTGATCCGCTGCCGGACGGCCGTGATCCGGGCCCGGGTCTCCTCGTCGCGGTCGACGCCGGAGCGCCGGAAGTCCTTGCGCACCTTGGCCAGCAGCCGCGTCGCCTCCTCGTCCAGGCCGGCCGGGTCGAGCCCGTCGAAGACCTCGAACAGCCGGCGGTCGAGGCTCCACTCGGTGGAGAGCCGCTGCGCGTCCTGCTCGGCGGCGTCCGCCAGGTCGCGCACGGCCTGGTCGGGGTGGACGTTGCCGAGCAGGGAGCCGAGCGCGGCGACGTTGCCGAGGTGGCCGGTCGCCCGGTCCCAGGTGCGCAGGACGTGGAGGGCGTCGGCGGGCGGGTCGGTGCGCAACCGGTCGACGAGGGCGCGGGCGGCGTCGAGCTCCCCGGCGGCGCGGTCGCGCAGCCACCCCTCGTAGGCGTCGGCGGCGGGCAGGGAGAGCGGGGCGAGCGCGGGAACCGTCACGCCGTCACCCTAGTCGGGCGATCCGGTGGAGAACCGTTCCGGATCGTGGCGAGGCGTGAACCTCCCGTGGAGGTCGTGGGGGCCGCCCGTGGTGTCGGAATTGAGAGCGTTTTTCCCATCAGCTCGACACCAACCGAAACCACCAGGAGCACCACCGTGAAGTCGTCCAAGAAGATCCTCGTCCCGCTCGCCACCCTCGCCGCCGCCGGCGCGATCGCCGTCGGATCGGGTGCGACCTTCTCCTCCGAGACCGGCAACACCATCAGCGCCGTCACCGCCGGCTCGCTCGAGCACACGAACTCCAAGGACGGGCAGGCGATCTTCACGCTGAAGGACATGAAGCCCGGCGACACCGTGACCGGCAGCCTGACGCTGACCAACACCGGCAGCCTCCCGGCGGCGTTCGCGCTGGTCGAGAAGGAGTCGACCAACACCTTCACCGGCTCCAACCTGACGCTCACCATCACCGACACCGCCAGCGGCACCGACGTCTACGACGGCACCTTCGGCGGCCTGGTCGACGGGGCGCGGACCGAGCTCGGCGAGTGGGCCCCCGAGGAGGCGCACACCTACGAGTTCACCGTGCGGCTCGACGAGGCCACCACGAACGTCGACCAGCGCAAGACCGCCGGCGCCACCTACACCTGGACGTCGGTCCAGCTGGACGGCGAGGACTTCCCGAAGTGACCACGGCCTGACCGCACACGCTGACCAGCACCAGGGGAGGACGACCACGATGACCGGGAACCGCGCGACCGCCGGCCCAGCCGGCACCGCCCGCCGGCTCGGCGGTCACCTGGTCAACGTCGTGCTGGTGCTGTTCACGTTGCTGGGCCTGGCCTACCTTGCTCCGTCGGTGATGGGGTACGAGCGGTACGTCATCACCGGCGGCTCCATGTCGGGCACCTTCGAGCGGGGGTCGCTGGTCCTCGAGCGCAAGGTCCCCGTCGAGGACCTCGAGGTGGGTGACGTCATCACCTACCTGCCGCCGCAGGACAGCGGCGTACGCACGCTGGTGACGCACCGGATCACCAAGATCCGCGTCGACGAGGAGGGGCGGCGGGTCTTCCGCACCCAGGGCGACGCCAACCCCGACCCCGACCCGTGGCGGTTCTCGCTGACCGACACCGAGCAGCCGGTGGTCGAGGTCGCCGTCCCGTACGCCGGCTACGTGTTCATCGCGCTGGCCGACCGCGACACCCGGATCCTCCTGGTCGGCGGCCCGGCTGCCCTGATCGCGCTCGGCAGCCTGGTCCAGCTGGTCGGTGCGCTCCGGTCCCGCCTGCGGGAGCGCCGCAGGGACGAGACCGACGAGACCGTTCCTAGCCGTGGAGGTCCTGTGGAGCTCGCGTCGACCTCCCGTGGCACGCCGCTCCGTAGCGTCGACCACGACACGAAGACACCCGCCCTCACCCACTGAGACCGGCCGCACCCGGCTGAAGGAGCCCCCATGACCCGCCGTACCGCCGTCGTCCTCCTGGTCCTCGTGGCCACGGTGGCGGCGTTCGGCGCGACCGGGTTCTCCTCGGCGACCTTCTCCGCCACCAGCACCTCCGGCTCGACCGTCGCCGCCGCCGCGGACTGGACGCCCCCGACGGTCGCCGTCACGGCGCCGGCCGCGGCCGCCGGCACCGTCGAGGTCTCCGTCGCCGCTCACGACGCCGACTCGGCCGTCGCGACCGTCGAGGTGCAGCGCCGCACCGCCGCCGGCTGGGTCACGATCTGCACCGACACCGAGGCGCCGTACACCTGCTCGTGGGACACCACGCAGGTCGCCGACGGCGCCCGCGACCTGCGCGCACGGGCCACCGACACCGCCGGCAACACCGCGACCTCGGCGGTCGTGAGCACCACCGTCGTCAACGCGGCCGGCGTCGCGCTGGCGCGGCCCGGCGGCCCCGACGGCGTGCTGCGCGGCACGGTCCCGCTCACCGCGACCATCACCGCCGGCGCCGGCCTCGACTGGCGGGTGACGATCCAGCGGGCCGCGGCCGGCTCCGGCGCGTGGACCGACGTCTGCGCGGGCCTCGCCGCTCCCTACGAGTGCGCCTGGGCGACCACCGCCGCGACCACCGGCCGCCACGACCTGCGCGCGGTCGCCACCGCCGGCGGCGTCACCCTCACCTCCCCGGTCGTGAGGGACGTCCTCGTCGACAACGTCGCACCGACCGTGACGATGACCGACCCCGGCGCCCCGCTGACCGGTACGGTCACGCTCGCCGCGACCGCCGCCGACGCCCACTCCGGCGTCGCCTCGGTGGTCTTCCAGGTCGGCCCGTCGGCCACCGGCACCTTCCGGGACCTGTGCACCGCTCGCTCGCAGCCGTTCAACTGCCAGGCCGACACGACCGGGCTGCCCTACGGCTCCACCTTCTTCCGTGCGGTCGTCACCGACCGGGCCGGCAACACCACGACCTCCGCGCCCGTCGGCCCCCGGCTGGTCGACAACACCACCCGCTCGGTGACGCTGGCCGACCCGGGCATGTTCCTGGAGGGCACCGTCACGCTCACCGCGAGCCCGGCCGCCAGCGCCGGCATCACCTCGGTGTCCTTCCAGCAGCGCCGCACCGGCACCACGGCCTGGACCGTGATCTGCACGCCGACCGCGGCGCCGTGGACCTGCGACTGGGACACCCGCACGGTGGCCGACGGCCGGTACGACGTGCGCGCGGTGCTCGTCGACGCCAACGGCAACGAGGCGGTGTCCGAGGTCGCGACCTCGCGGCTCGTCGACAACGTCACGACGCCGTTCCGCGGTGTCGACGTCCAGACCACGAACGGCGGTCGGGCCGGCGAGGTCGACAGGGGCGACACGCTCGTCCACACCTTCAGCCGCCGCGTCGACCTCGGCACGATCACCCCGGGTTGGGACGGCACCCCGCTGCCGGTCCGGCTCGAGGTCCGCGACTCCGGTGCCTTCACCGACGACGTCGTCATCACCCGGCCCGGCCCCACCGTCAACCTCGGCCACGTCCGGGTCACCGCGGGGCTGATCGGCCTCTTCCACTCCCACGCGACGTTCGAGGCCACCCTCGTCGCGAGCACGGAGACGGTCGACGGCCTCCCCCGGACGGTGGTGACGGTCCGGGTCGGCAGCCTGGTCTCGGGCGGCACCCGCGACATGACCTTCAGCTCCGACATGACCTGGCACCCCGTCGCGGCCGTCCGCTCGCTCGGCAGCCAGGCCCTGGACACCTCGGCCGTCGCCGAGAGCGGCTCGAAGGACAGGGACTTCTGATGCGCACGCCGCACACCTGGGCGTCGCGTGTCGCAGCCGTCGTCACCGGGGGCCTCACGGTGCTGCTCGTCGTGTCGACGGCGCTCGCCTCGGGCACCCCGACGACCATCGCGACGGGTGTGCTCACCCTGCTGACCGGCCTGGCCACGGCCAAGCTCGTCCGCGACAACTGCTTCGAGTCCCGGCTCGCGGCGGTCGTCCTCGCCGCCGTGCAGCTCGGGGGCGCCCTGCTGGCGGTCACCGTCGGGCTCCCCGGCCAGGAGCCCCAGCGCACCGACCCGATGGCGCTGACCGCCCTCGTGCTCGGAGCGGCGGTGCTCGTGCTGGTCGGCCTCGACCACCGGACCCGCCGTCGCGGCTCCTCCGGCGCGGCGACCGGTCGTGGCTATGCTCTCTGAGGTGCCAGCGCGCCTGTTGATCGTCGAGGACGACGACGCCATCGCCGCACCTCTCGGACGAGCCCTCGACCGCGAGGGCTACGCCGTCACCCGGGTGGCCACCGGAGGCGACGCACTCACCGCGATGGGCGGCGCGGAGCCGGCCGACCTGGTGCTGCTCGACCTCGGCCTGCCCGACATGGACGGCCTCGACGTGTGTCGCCGGCTGCGCACCGACGGCTACGACGGCGGCATCATGATCCTCACCGCGCGCGGCGGCGAGCTCGACCGGGTGGTCGGCCTCGACGTCGGCGCCGACGACTACCTCGCCAAGCCGTTCAGCCTCTCCGAGCTGCTGGCCCGTGCCCGCGCGCTGCTGCGCCGCTCGGGCCGCGGCGGGGGCGACCAGCCGTCGCCCGCGGAAGGGCAGGCGGCCATGGCCGGGGCGTCCACGGCACCGGCCTCGGCCGACGCCGCCGCACCTGCCGGGCTCCGCGTCGACGCGGCCGCTCGCCGGGCGTGGGTGGGCCCGACGGAGCTGCTGCTGACCGCGAAGGAGTTCGACGTCCTGGTCCGGCTCGACGGCCACCGCGGCGCGGTGGTCACCCGCGAGACGCTGATGGCCGAGGTCTGGGACGAGAATTGGTTCGGCTCGACCAAGACCCTCGACACCACCGTCGGCCGGCTGCGGCAGAAGCTGCACGACCACGACGCCCCCGTCGTGCTCGCGACGGTCCGCGGCGTCGGGTTCCGGCTCGAGGACACCGCTCCCGATGCGTGAAGCGCTTCATCGCGATCCTCGTCGTCATGACGATCGCGGTGATCGTCCTCTACGGCGTCCCCCGGGCCTACTTCATCGCCGACCTGGTGGAGGACCAGGAGACCGAGGAGATCGAGGACGCCGCCACGATCCTCGTCGAGCGCGCCGAGTCGCGCGAGCGCGCCGGCGTGGCCGTGGACGAGGCGATGCTCGCCTCGGTCCTCGAGCCCCACGACGGCGCCCGGTACGTCACGCGCGACGGCCGGACGGTGACGGCCGGCCGGCTCGACACGGACCCCGAGTCCGCGATGATCGCCGTCCACCCGATGCAGGACGGGCGGCAGGTGATCGTGACCCGCAACCGCGACGTCGTCGGCGAACGGGTCGAGGAGGCGGTGCTCCCGCTGCTGTTCCTCGGCCTCGGCCTCGCCGCCGCGGCCGCGGTGGCGGCGTACGTCCTCGCCGGCCGTGCCACCCGCCCGTTCCGGCAGCTGGTGGACGCCGCGCGGGCGCTGGGGCGCGGCCGGTTCGACGTCGAGGTGCCGCGCAAGGGCGTGCCCGAGGCGCTGGCGATCGGCGACGCCCTCCGGGAGGCCGGCACGTACCTCGACGAGCTGGTGCGCCGCGAGCGCGAGTTCGCCGTCAACGCGTCCCACCAGCTGCGCACCCCGATCACCGCGCTGCGCCTCGAGCTCGAGGACCTCACCTACTGGGAGCAGACCCATCCCGACGTCGCCGACCAGATCCGCGGCTCGCTCGGCGAGCTCGACCGGCTCAGTGCGGTCATCGACGACCTGCTCGCCCTGGCCCGGCGCCGGCAGGAGGGCGAGCACCAGCAGGTCGACCTGGGTGCGTTCGTCGCCGACGCCGTGCACCGCTGGCGGTCGCGGGTCGAGGCCGGGGGCCGCACCTTGCAGCTGCGCGCCGACGACCAGGTGCCGGCCACGATCCCGACCGGCCCGGTCGCCCAGGTCCTCGATGTGCTGATCGAGAACGCACGGCTGCACGGCTCCGGGACGATCACGGTGACGACACGGGAGCACGGCGACCACGTCGAGGTGTGCGTCGCCGACCAGGGCACCCGGACGTTCGGCCGGGAGGTGTTCCGGCGCGGTTACAGCTCCCGGCGCGGCGACGGCCGCAGCAGCGGCGTCGGCCTCGCCGTGGCCTCGGAGCTGGCCGAGGCCGCCGGCGGCCACCTCACGATCGACGAGCAGGCGCCGACCACGACGTTCGTGCTCCTGCTGCCGGCGCACGTGGAGGAGGCCGTGCGCTCTTAGCGCTCCGGACGTCGCTAGGGGCCGCCGAGGCCTCAGCGGTGGGCGAGCCGGCTCGTGACCCGGCCGACCAGCCGGGTGCGCCCGGGCGCGACCCGGGCGGCCAGGTCGAGCAGCCGGGCGTCGGGGCCTACGACCGCGCGGGCGCGGTCGTGCTCGACGGCCTTGACGATGCGGCGGGCGACCAGCGACGGCGGTGGCATCAGCACCGAGAGCCGGGAGCTCCCCAACCGGGCGATCCGCTCGCCCTCCGCGCCGCGGGCGGCGGCGGTGATGCCGGTGCGGTGGGTGCCCGGGAAGACCACGCTCACGCCCACGGGAGTCGTCACCAGCTCGCCGCGCAACGCCTCGGAGAACGCCCGCACCGCGCCCCTTGGTCAGGGCGTACGACGCGTTGTGCGGCAGGCCGAGCAGCCCGGTCATGCTCGAGACGTTGACGATGTGGGCCTCGTCCTGGGCCTTCAGCACCGGCAGGAACGCGTGGCAGCCGTGCACCACGCCCCACACGTTGACGTCCACCAGCCACCGCACGTCCTCGAGCCGCTCCTTCTCGAACGCGCCGGCCGACGTGACGCCGGCGTTGTTGACGAGCACGTGCACGGCGTCGTGGGCGGCGAGCACCTCGTCGCGCAGCGCCAGCACCCGGTCGGCGTCGGCGACGTCGGCGACGTGCGTGGTGGCGCGGCGCCCGGCCGCGGCCACCAGGCCGGCGGTGCCGGCCAGCCCGTCGGCGCGGACGTCGACGAGCGCGACGTCGCAGCCCTTGGCGGCCAGCCGCTGCGCGGTCACCCGGCCGATGCCACTGCCGGCACCGGTCACGACCGCCACCCGTCCCTCGAGCCGTCGCATCCCGTCCTCCTCGCTCGAAAATTAGAACCTGTTATAGCGGTTCCGGCGGACGGGCGCGACGGCCGGTCACCCGGGGCGCTCGTCGACGACGAGCTCGCCGCGCCGGCGGGTGAGGTAGGCGCGCTCGGCGGTGTTGTCGGTCGCGGCGAGCGCCGCGTCGTACGCCTCGCGCGCCTCGGCGCTCCGGGCGAGGCGGCGCAGCAGCTCGGCCCGGGTGACGTGGAACGCGTGGTACGACGCCAGCGCGGGCGTCGCCGCCACCAACCGGTCGACCTCGGCGAGCGCGACCTCCGCACCGTCGAGCTCCGCGACCGCGACGGCCCGGTTGAGGCGGACGATCGGGGACGGATCGATCGTCAGCAGCCGGTCGTAGAGCGCGACGACCTGCGACCAGTCGGTGTCGGCCGCCGTCGGGGCGTCGGTGTGGACCGCGTTGATCGCGGCGAGCAGCTGGTAGCGCCCGGGACGGTTGCGGGCCAGGCACTCGCGAACGAGCGCGTGGCCCTCGGCGACCAGCCGGCGGTCCCAGCCGCCGCGGTCCTGCTCGGCCAGCGACACCAGCACGCCGTCGCGCACCCGTGCCTCGCGCCGGGCCTCGGTGAGGACCAGCAGCGCGAGCAGGCCGGTGACCTCGGGCTCGTCGGGCAGCAGCCGGTGGAGCACCCGGGCCAGCCGGATCGCCTCGCCGGTGAGCTCGGCGCGCACCGCGTCGCCGGGGCCGGTGGACAGGTAGCCCTCGTTGAAGACCAGGAACAGCACGGCCAGCACGGCGTCGAGCCGGTCGGGGAGGTCCTCGGCCGACGGCACCCGGTAGGGGATCCGTGCGCCCGCGATCTTCTTCTTCGCCCGGGTCATCCGCTGCGCCATCGTCGTCTCGGGGACGAGGAACGCCTGGGCGATCTCGGCCACGGTCAGCCCGCCCAGCAACCGCAGGGTGAGCGCGATCCGCGCCTCCGGCGCCAGCGCCGGGTGGCAGCAGGTGAAGATCAGCCGCAGCCGGTCGTCCTCGACCGGTCCGGTCGGCTCGTGGGGTGTGTCGTCGTGCAGCATGGCGGCCGCCCGGTGCTTGGCGTCCCGCTGGTTCTCCCGGCGCAGGCGGTCGATCGCGCGGTTGCCCGCGGTAGTCGTCAGCCAGCCGCCCGGGTTGGGCGGCACGCCGGACCCCGGCCACTTCTCGAGCGCCGCGACCAGGGCCTCCCCGGCGGCCTCCTCGGCGATGTCGATGTCGCCGAACCGACGCACGAGCGAGGCGATCAGCCGTCCGTACTCCTCACGGAAGACCCGTTCGACCTCGGCGGTCGTCGAGGAGGCCGCACCAGCGGTCGGCATCGCCCGCTCAGGCCTCGGGCTCGGCCTGGAACGGGCGGACCTCGACCCGACCCTGGCAGGCCTTCGAGCCGGCGGCGGCGTACTCCAGCGCCTTGTCGAGGTCGGGCACGTCGATGATCCAGAAGCCGCCGATGTGCTCCTTGGTCTCCAGGTAGGGGCCGTCGGTCACGACCGGCCGGTCACCGGCTCCGTCCACGACGGTGGCCGTCGTCGCCGACTCCAGACCTCCCCCGAACACCCACACACCGTCGGACTGGAGCCGCTCGTTGAAAGCGCCGACCGCGGCGAACATCTCCTGCATCGTCTCGGGCGGGACCGCGGCGTACTGCTCGTCGTTGCCGTGGACCGAAAGCAGGTACTGAGCCATGTCGTCCTCCTCGCTTCGCGGCGGTCCCGGCGACCGCCTCTTGCCCCCTCCACGAACGGGGTGCGCTCGACACGACACCCTCGCAGAAAATCCCTCCCCCGTGGTTCGTAGCATCGCCGGGTGAGGATGCGGGGGTTCCTGGCCGACACCCGGCCGCTCGGCAACCCGCACTTCCGGCGGCTGTGGACGGCCAACATCATCACGGTCGTCGGGGCGCAGCTCACCGTGGTCGCGGTGCCCGCCCAGATCTACGCCGAGACCGGCTCGTCGGCGTACGTCGGGCTCACCGGCGTGTTCGGCCTGGTGCCGCTCGTGGTCTTCGGGCTGTGGGGCGGGGCGCTCGCCGACGTGTTCGACCGGCGCACGCTCCTCGTGATCACCACCTCCGGCCTGATCGGCACGAGCGCCCTGTTCTGGCTGCAGGCCGCGCTCGGCGGCGCGAACGTGTGGCTGCTGCTGACGCTCTTCGCCGTCCAGCAGGCGTTCTTCGCCGTCAACCAGCCCACCCGCAGCGCGGTGCTGCCGCGGCTGCTGCCCGACCACCTGCTCCCGGCGGCGAACTCGCTCAACGCCACGGTGTTCCAGGCCGGTGCGATCGCCGGCCCGCTGGTCGGCGGGATCCTCATCCCGGTGCTCGGCTACTCCTGGCTCTACCTCGTCGACACCATCACCCTGTTCGCCACGTTGGGTGCGGTGGTGCGGCTGCCGGCGCTGCCCGTCGAGGGCGCCGCGCGCGGCACGCCGGGGCTGCGGTCGGTCATCGAGGGCGTCGCCTACCTGCGCGGCCACCCCGTGCTGATGATGTCGTTCGTCGTCGACATCATCGCGATGGTCTTCGGGATGCCGCGCGCCCTCTTCCCCGAGATCGCGCACGAGGGCTTCGGCGGGCCGTCGGAGGGCGGGTTGGAGTTCGCGCTGCTCTTCGCGGGCATCCCGGCGGGGGGCGGTGGTCGGCGGCGTGTTCTCCGGCTGGGTGTCGCGGATCGTGCACCAGGGCCGCGCCGTCGTGGTGAGCATCCTCGTGTGGGGCGTCGCGATGGTCGGCTTCGGTCTCGCGGTGGCCGGCGCGGCCGCGTGGCCAGCGCTCGCCGCCGGCTTCCTCGGCGCCGCGGTCGCGATGCTGGTCGTCGGGGGTGCGGCCGACATGGCCTCGGCCGCCTTCCGCAGCAGCATGCTGCAGAGCGCCGCCGCCGACGAGGTGCGCGGCCGGCTGCAGGGGATCTTCATCGTGGTCGTCGCCGGCGGCCCGCGCGTCGCCGACGTCGCCCACGGGGCCGCGGCGGCCACCGTGGGCACCGCCGCCGCGGCGGCGGGCGGGGGGGCGTGCTCGTCGTCGTGGGCACCGTCGTCGCGGCGCTCGCCGCGCCGGTGTTCTGGCGCTACCGGGTCGCGCGCTCGAGCAACCCCTTGACGTAGGCCGCCTGCCCCACGTGCTGGGTGCAGTCGTTGACCACGCTCACCAGCCGGACCCCCAGCGTCACCGGCGGGTCCCACCGGGTGTCGACCACGCGGTCGAGGTCGTCGGGCCCCACCGTCCGCACGAACGCGAGCGTCGCCTCGTGCGTGGCGCGGTGGTAGTCGCGCAGCAGCTCCGCCGGGGCACGCACGGCCGCCACCTGCTCGGCGGTGTGCCCGAACCCGATGTCGCCCGGCTCGAGCGGCAGCCCGAACCGGTCGGCGTACCCGCCGGAGTGCCACACCTGCTCGGTGCCCGCGACGTCGGCGACGTGGTCGTCCTGCACGCGGGTCAGGTGCCACACCAGCCAGGCGACCGGGTTGGCGCCGGGGGCTGGAGGTGCGGCCAGCGTGCCCTCGTCGAGCCCGTCGAGCACCGCTTCGACGTCGTCGAGCACCCGCCCGAAGGCGTCGGTCAGGAGATCTGCGGGAGTCATGCCGCGACAGTACGACGGCGGGGGGCCGGGTGGGCAGGGCGCAGGCCGGCAGAGGGGTGTAACTCAGTGTTCCGTCGACTACCCGGGTGCTCGGACCGGTCACAGCACCCGAGGTAGTGCACCGAACACTGAGTTACACCACTCGCGGCGCCCCTCAGACGACCGTCGGCTCCCCCCCGGCACCAGCCAGCGCAGCCTGTCCCGCACGTGCCCGGCCGCTGCGGCGACCGCGCGTTCGACGCCGGCCCGGCCGTCGACGAAGTGGCTCCACCCGTCGACGTGCACCGGCACCGCCGTCCGGGCGCCGGTCAGCGCGACCAGCTCGACGGCCCGGCGACCGGTCATCGTGTAGCGGAGCGGCCCGGTCACCGGGAACCGGACGCCTCCGGCGTGCACGACGACCACGTCGATCGGGTCGACCGGGTCCGCCGCGAGCGCGCGGGCGGTGCGGCGGACCGCCCGGCTGAGGACGGTGTCGCCGGTGATCCACAGCGACTCGGTGCCGGAGCGCACCTCGAAGCCGACCACCTCACCGACCACCGGCCGCGACAGCGGCGGGCCGTGCCGGGCCGGGGTCGCCGTGACGGTCACCGGCGGCCGTCCGGCCGCCTCGAGCGCGGTGGTCGCTCCGGGTCGGAGGCCACGGACGTCCGGCAGCCGCAGCCGCCGGGCGCCGCTGCGGGTGGTGACCACCGTCGGCACCCGGGCCAGCAGCTCCCGGCCGGTCCGGTCGAGGTTGTCGGCGTGGTGGTCGTGGGTGAGCAGCACCGCGTCGAGCGGCGGCAGCTCGTCCACGTCGAGGGCGGGACCGGCCAGCTTGTCCGAGGACGTGCCCCAGCCGAAGTCGTAGTGGCCGCCGGGCCGGTCGAACGTCGGGTCCGTGAGCAGCCGTCGGCCGGCGATCTCGACCAGGAGGGTCGGCCCGCCGACGTGGGTGAGGATCATGCGGCGTGGGCGAGCGCCCACTCGAGCACCTCGTCGGCGACCCGCTGCCAGCCGGCCTGGGCGGGGAGGAGGTGGCAGAAGCCGTCGTACTGCCGGACCTCGGTGACGGTGTCGGACTTGTAGTGCTTCGCGTTCGACCGCTGCACCGCGGGCGGCATGATGTGGTCGTCCGACGCCGACACGAAGAGCAGCGGGGCGCGCTTGTCGTTCTCGTAGTCGACCCAGGTGTCCTGGTGGCCCGGCTGGAAGTTGGCGAGCACGCTGCCCCAGAGGATGCCGCCGTTGGCCGGGACGTGGTAGCGCTCGTACGCCGCGCGCGCCTCGTCCTCGGGGAAGGTGTTGGTGAAGGCGTAGCGCCACTGCTCGTAGGTGAGGCCGACCGCCCGCTTGCGGTTGGCGGGGTTCTTGAGCACCGGGAACGTCGACCGCACCTGCGAGGCCGGCACGACCCGCACGCCCTCGGTCGGCGCGGAGCAGATCGCCGCGCCGGCGGCGCCGTAGCCGTGGTCGAGCAGGATCTGGGTGAACGCTCCGCCCGCGGAGTGGCCGATGATGACCGGCGGCCGGTCGAGCCCGCTGACGACCCCCTCGAGGGCGGCGATGATGTCCGGGACGGTGAGGTCGAGGATGGCCTGCGGGTCGGACCGCAGTCCCTCGACCTCGACCTCGAAGCCCGGGTAGCCGGGTGCGAGCACGCGGTAGCCGCGGTTCTCGTAGTGGGTGATCCAGTGTTCCCAGCTGCGGGGGAGTGACCCAGAAGCCGTGCACCAGGACGATCGTGTCGGGGGGCCATGACGTGTCCTCTCGCGTCGGGTGGGACCAAGTCTGGGAACGATCGGGTTCCCCGACACCTCGCTGACCGCCATACTTCGGACAGATCGGGACAGGAGGTGTCCGGTGCGCCGACATCGCGTCGCCGTCCTCGCCCTGCCCGGCACCTTCGTGCTCGACCTGGCCGTCGCCGCTCAGGTGTTCGGGCGCCGGCCGTCGGTGTTCACGAAGATCCGCGACGAGCCGGACCCGCCGTACGACGTGCGGGTCTGCGGTCCTGCGGGGGTGGAGACGTCGCTGGGGTTCTCGCTCGGCGAGCTCTGCCCGGTGTCGGACGTCGAGGAGGCCGACACGGTCGTCGTCCCGGGGCTGGAGGCGCCGTGGGAGCCGCAGGACCCCGGCGTGCTCGACGCCGTCCGCCGCGCCGCCGCGCGCGGGGCGCGGCTGGTGTCGCTGTGTGCCGGTGCGTTCGTGCTCGGCCAGGCGGGGGGTCGTGGACGGTCGTCGGGTCGCGACCCACTGGGCCCTCGCCGAGGAGTTCCGTGCGGCCTTCCCGCGGGCAGAGCTGGTCGAGCACGCGTTGTACGTCGACGACGGCCAGGTGCTCTCCTCGGGCGGGATGCTCGCGTCGACCGACCTGTGCCTCTACATCCTCACCGCCGACCACGGGCAGGCCTACGCCAACGACGTCTCGCGGGTGCTGATCAGCCCCCCGCACCGGGTCGGCGGGCAGGCCCTCTACGCGAAGCTGCTCGCGCGGCCGGCGGCGGGCTCGCTGGCGCCGGTCATGTCGTGGCTGCTGGAGAACCTCGCCGAGTCGCTGTCCCTGGAGCGGGTCGCGGCCCGGGCGCACATGAGCCCCCGCACGCTCGAGCGGCGGTTCCGCTCCGAGACCGGCGACAGCCTGCAGGCCTGGATCACCCCGCCGCCGGGTCGAGCGCGCGCGGGCGATGCTGGAGGACTCGGCGCTGACGGTCACCGAGATCGCCTACGCCACCGGCTTCGGCTCACCGGAGTCGATGCGGCGGCACTTCGTGGTGCACACCGGCGCGAGCCCGCGCGCCTACCGGTCGGCGTTCCGCGCGCCGGCGGCGGCGCCGGCGACGAGCTAGCGGCGGTCGGGCGACGCGCCCTCAGACGACGATCGACTCCGGCACGCTCCGGCCGGCGACCCGGTTCTCGGCGCTGACCATCCAGGCGAGCTGCTCGAGGCGCTCGATGACGGTGTGCAGCAGGTCGGCGGTCGTCGGGTCGGCGCGGTCGACGTCGTCGTGGATCCGGCGGGCGGTGCTGACCACGGCGTAGAGGGAGGCGGTGATCTTGTCGACGACCTCGGCGCTGTCGACCTCGCCGCGGGGGAACGGCGGCAGGCTGGTCTGGGCGGCGACCCGGGCCGCGCTGCCGTCGGGGACGACGTAGACCGCGCGCATCCGCTCGGCGACCTCGTCGCCGAACTCGCGGGCGGCGTCGACGACCTCGTCGAGCTGGAGGTGGAGGTCGCGGAAGTTGGGGCCGATGACGTTCCAGTGCGCCTGCTTGCCCTGGAGGGCCAGGTCGCTCAGGTCGACGAGCAGCTGCTGGAGGTGCTCGGCGACCTGCTGGTCGGCCTGGTACGCCGGGTGGGTGACGTGCTTCTCGCGGTGCAGGGTGGCCACGGTGATGTCTCCTTCGCTGGGCTCTGTCCTCGGGGACCGGTCCGGCCCCCGTCGCTGAACCCAGTCTCCCACCTTTTTCTTGAACGGTTCCAGACAAGCGAGCCTTGCCTAACTCGTGGCGCCAAGCCCGGTCGTCAGCGATGAAAACCGGTGTCGGTGCCTGTCCCTACCGTGGCAACGTCGGCAGGAGCGACGCTTGCGATCCGTGCGTACCGGAGGGTGGAGAAGGACGAGATGACCGAGATGATCCGCGCGAGCGGACTGGTGAAGCGCTACAAGGCGGTCGAGGCGCTGGGGGGTCTCGACCTCGCGGTGCCCGAGGGGAAGGTGCTCGCGCTGCTGGGCCCCAACGGCGCCGGCAAGACGACGGCCGTGCGGTGCCTGACGACGCTGCTGCGGCCCGACGAGGGCACGGCGACCGTCGCCGGCGTCGACGTGCTCGCCGACCCGGTGGGCGTCCGCGCCCGGATCGGCCTGTCGGGGCAGTACGCCGCGGTCGACGAGCACCTGACGGCCTACGAGAACCTGGTGATGATCGGGCGGCTCTACCACCTGGGGCGGGCGCGCGCCCAGGAGCGGGCGAAGGAGCTGCTGGAGCGGTTCGACCTCACCGAGTTCGCCGACCGGCCGACCAAGACCTACTCCGGCGGCCAGCGTCGCCGGCTCGACCTGGCCGGCGCGCTGGTCGCCGAGCCGCCCGTGATCGTGCTCGACGAGCCGACCACCGGTCTCGACGTGCGCAGCCGCCAGCAGATGTGGGACGTGATCCGCGAGCTGGTCGGCTCCGGCACCACGCTGCTGCTGACCACGCAGTACCTCGAGGAGGCCGACCGGCTGGCCGACGACATCGTCGTGATCGACCACGGCCGCGCCATCGCGCAGGGCACGGCCGACGAGCTGAAGGCCCGCACCGGGGGGCGAGCGGATCGAGGTCGTGCTCGCCGACGCCGAGGACCGCGACGCCGCGGCCCGGGTGCTGGCCGAGGTCGCCGTGGGCGAGGTGCGGGTCGGCGACAACGGCCGCGAGCTCACCGCCGCCGTGCAGGGCACGGGCACCGCCGACCTGCTGCGGGTGCTGCAGGGCTTCGAGCGCGAGACCGTCACCGTGCTCGACGTCGGGCTCCGCCGCCCCACCCTCGACGACGTCTTCCTCGCCCTCACCGGCCGCGCCGCCGAGGAGGACGGCGCCGGCACCACCGGTGCGAGCACCGACGAGACCGAGAAGGAGCTGGCCCGATGAGCGCCACGCAGGCCCTGTCCGACGGCTGGGTGGTCGCCCAGCGCAACCTGATCAAGATCAAGCGGGTGCCCGAGGTGCTCGTCTTCGTGCTGATCAGCCCGATCATGTTCGTGCTGCTCTTCGCGTTCGTCTTCGGCGGCGCGATCAGCACCGGCAGCGACGTCAGCTATCGCGAGTTCCTCATCGCCGGCATCTTCGCCCAGACGGTGGTGTTCGGAGCCACGTTCACCGGCGCCGGGCTGGCCGAGGACATGCAGAAGGGCATCATCGACCGGTTCCGGTCGCTGCCGATGTCACGGTCGGCCGTCCTCGTCGGCCGCACCACCTCCGACGTGGTCTACAACGTGCTGTCGCTGATCATCATGGCGCTCACCGGCCTGCTCGTCGGGTGGCGCATCCGGGAAGGTGTCCTCGACGCCATCCTCGGGTTCGCGCTGCTGCTCGTCTTCGCCTACGCGATCAGCTGGGTGATGGCCTTCGTCGGCCTGCTCGTCCCGAGCGTCGAGGTGATCAACAACGCCTCGTTCATCGTGATCATGCCGCTGACGTTCCTGTCCAACGCGTTCGTCCCGCTCAAGGACTTCGACGGCGTGCTGCACACGATCGTCGCGTGGAACCCGGTCTCGGCGCTCACCGAGGCATCTCGCCAGTTGTTCGGCAACGCCGACCCTCGCATGCTCGACGGCACCGACGCCTGGTCGATGCAGCACCCGGTCCTCTACACGCTCATCTGGGTGGTGCTGATCCTTGCGGTCTTCATGCCCCTGTCGGTCCGGCAGTACCGGCTGTCGTCCAGCAAGTGAGGCACGCGTCGGCGCCTGGCCCGGCGACGGGTCAGGCGCTGACGTCCTCGAGGCTCATCCCGTACAGGGCGACCGGCAGCGCCTCCACGCCGTAGACCGCCGACAGCTTCCGGAACCCCAGCTGGTCGTCGTCCGCGGCGACCGCGAGGTCGGGGAACCGCTCGGCGAGCATCCGCAGCGCGGTGCGCAGCTCCATCCGGGCCAGCTCCGCACCGACGCAACGGTGCATCCCCCAGCCGAAGGACAGGTGCCGCACCGGCTCCCGAGTGGGGTCGAACCGGTCGAGGTCGGGCCCGAGCCGCGGGTCGCGGTTGGCCGCCATCAGCGAGACGCCGACCGCGTCGCCGGCCTTGATCGTCACGCCGCCCACGGTGGCGTCGCGCTTCGCGAACCGCAGGAACGCGAGCTGCACGACGCACAGGTGGCGCAGCAGCTCCTCGACGACCCGCTCGACGGACTCCGGGTCCGAGCGCAGCATCCGCCCCGCCTCGGGCGTGGTGGCGATCAGGTAGGCACCGAGCGCCAGCATCGACGCCGAGGTCTCGTAGCCCCCGAGGAAGACGCCGTCGGCGATGCCGCCGAGGGTGACGTCGTCGAGGTCGTCGCCGTGCTCGACGAGCAGCGCCCCGATCAGGCCGTCGCCGGGGTTGCTGCGCTGCTCGCGCACCGCGTTGATGAGGAACTCCCGCGTGTGCGCGGCCGCGCCGAACGCACCGGCGCCACCCTCGCTGAGGTCGAACCGCGCCACGCCCAGCTCGAGGAACCGGGCGCGGTCCTCGACCGGCAGGCCGAGCAGGTCGCAGATCACGTCGAACGGCACCGCGAACGCGAACTCCTGCACCAGGTCGACGTCGGGCCCGGCGGCCGCCATCGCGTCGAGCCGGGCCTCCACGATCGCCTCGATGCCCGGCTGGAGCCGTTGGAGGCGGCGCATCGTGAACTCCGGCGTGAGGTACTTCCGCAGCTGGGTGTGCAGCGGCGGGTCGGTCATGCCCAGCCCGCCGATCTGCTCCTCCGGGGAGCGGCCGTCCTGGGAGACGAACTGCCCCAGGTCGTTGGACCACGTGTCGGGGTCGCCGGCCAGCACCTCGCGCGCCTCGTCGTACCCGCTGACCAGCCAGACCCCCTTGCCGAACATGTCCGCCAGCTTCGTCACCGGCTCGGTGTCGCGGACCTCCGCGAGCGCGGGCAGCGGGTCGAGACCGTCGCGCCGCAGGGGCAGCGTCACGGAGTCGGGGAGGAAGCGCAGCTTCCGCAGGTCGATGCCGTCGCGCATCGTCCGCTCGAGCAGCCACTTGCCGACCCGCTTCTTGATCGGCCTCAGGAGCACCATGCCCGGTATTCCACCAGACCTACCCATCGAAGGCGTGAGTATCCGCACCCATTTCACCCCGAACCGGCCCTGAGGCATCCCCTACGCTGGCCGCGTGGCCGCAGTGACCTGGGACCAGTACGACGCCGTCCTCTTCGACCTCGACGGGGTGGTGACGCCGACCGCCGAGGTGCACATGCGGGCGTGGTCGGCGATGTTCAACGACTACCTGTCGACCGCGCACCCCGACCAGCCGCCGTACACAGAGCAGGACTACTACGACCACGTCGACGGCAAGCCCCGCTACGACGGCGTGCGCACCTTCCTACTGTCCCGGGGGATCGACCTGCCGGAGGGCGACCCCTCCGACGGACCCGACGCCGAGACCGTGTGCGGCCTCGGCAACCGCAAGAACTCCTTCTTCGCCCAGGTGCTCAGCGACGAGGGCGTCGAGGCCCTACCCCGGCTCGGTGCGGCTGCTCGAGGCCCTCGAGCAGCGCGGGATCCCCATGGCGATCGTGTCGTCGTCGCGCAACGCCCCCGCCGTGCTCGAGGCGGCCGGCATGACCCGGTTCTTCGGCGAGGTGATGCACGGCGGCGTGGCCGCCGAGCGCAACCTGCAGGGCAAGCCGGCGCCGGACACGTTCCTCGCCGCCGCCTCCGACCTGGGCGCCGGCCCCGAGCGGTCGGTCGTGCTCGAGGACGCGATCAGCGGCGTGCAGGCCGGCGCCGCCGGGCGGTTCGGCCTGGTGGTCGGCGTCGACCGCGGCGCCGGGGTGGAGGCGCTCACCGAGGCCGGCGCCGACGTCGTGGTCGCCGACCTGGCGGAGCTGCTCCCGTGACCCCGGGGTACGACGGCCCGTCCCACGTCGCCCCGCCGGTCGCCGACCCGCTCGACCGGAGCCGGTTCCCCGTCGACGAGTGGCGGTTGGTCGAGAAGCGGTTCTCCGCCGACGACCACGGCGTCACCGAGGCGCTGTTCGCCGTCGGCAACGGCTACCTCGGGCTGCGCGGCAACTACTCCGAGAGCCGCGACGCCCACGTCGAGGGCACCTACATCAACGGCTTCCACGAGACCTGGCCGATCCTCCACGCCGAGGAGGCCTACGGCTTCGCGCGCGTCGGGCAGACGATCGTCAACGCACCGGACCCCAAGGTGATCCGGCTCTACGTCGACGACGAGCCGCTGCAGATCTCCGTCGCCGACATGCTCGACTACGAGCGGGCCCTCGACTTCCGGTCGGGCGTGCTGTCGCGCGAGCTGATCTGGCGCACGCCCGGCGGCAAGCGGGTGCGGGTGCGGTCGACGCGGATGGTGCCGCTCGCGCAGCGCCACCTGGCGGTGCTCACCTTCGAGGTCGAGCTCCTCGACCAGAAGGCGTCGATCGCGATCTCCTCCCAGATGCTCAACCGGCAGGACATCCGGCCCGAGTTCGGCGACCCCGGCGCCCCGGAGCACGCCGACCCGCGCAAGGCCGACCGGTTCGACCGCCGCGTGCTGCTCCCGGTGATCAGCTCCGCCGACGCCGAGACCGGCCGGCTGCGGCTGGGCTACCGCACCGCCGAGAGCGGGATGACCATCGGCGTGGTCGCCGACCACGACCTCGACACGGACTCGGCGTACTCCATGGGCGTCCAGGCCGAGGACGACATGGCGAAGGTGATCTACCGGATCGCCGGCGAGCCCGGCGTACCGGTCCGGTTGACCAAGCTGGTGTCGTTCCACACCGCCAGCTCGGTGCCGCCGCGGGAGCTGATCGACCGCTGCGAGCGCACCCTCGACCGCACCCACGAGCAGGGCCTGCAGCACCAGTACGACGAGCAGCGGCAGTGGCTCGACGACTTCTGGGCCCGCTGCGACGTGGAGATCCCCGGCCACCCCGACCTGCAGCAGGCCGTGCGGTGGAACCTCTTCTCGATCTGCCAGGCGTCGGCTCGCGCCGAGGACCAGGGCATCGCCGCGAAGGGGGTGACCGGGTCGGGCTACGGCGGCCACTACTTCTGGGACACCGAGATCTACGTGATGCCGTTCCTGACCTACACGATGCCGTGGGCCGCCCGCAACGCCCTGCGGTTCCGCTACCGGCTGCTCGACTCCGCGCGGTCGCGGGCCCGCGAGCTGGCGCAGCGCGGCGCCCTGTTCCCCTGGCGGACGATCAACGGCCACGAGGCGTCGGCGTACTACGCCGCCGGCACCGCGCAGTACCACATCGACGCCGACATCGCCTACGCCCTCAGCCAGTACGTCGGCGCCACCGGTGACGACGACTTCCTCTGCCGCGAGGCGATCGACATCTTCGTGGAGACCGCGCGGCTGTGGGCCGACCTCGGGTTCTGGCGCGACGAGAACCGGCGGACGTTCCACATCCACGGTGTCACCGGGCCCGACGAGTACACGACCGTCGTCAACGACAACCTGTACACCAACGTCCTCGCGCGTTTCAACCTGCGCCGGGCCGCCCAGGCCGTGTGGCAGCTGGAGCGCGAGGACCCCGAGGCCTACGAGGAGATGGCGCGCCGCACCGGCCTCGACCCCGACGAACCGCACGAGTGGGCCGAGTGCGCCAAGGGGATGCAGATCCCCTACGACGAGCACCTCGGCATCCACCCGCAGGACCTGCACTTCCTCGAGCGCGAGATGTGGGACCTCGAGCGGACGCCGCTGGAGAAGCGGCCCCTGCTGCTGCACTACCACCCGCTGGTGATCTACCGGTTCCAGGTGCTCAAGCAGGCCGACGTGGTGCTCGCGCTCTACCTGCAGGGCGAGGAGTTCACCCCCGAGCAGAAGCGCGCCAACTTCGAGTACTACGACCCGATCACCACCGGCGACTCGACGCTGTCGGCGGTCGTGCAGTCGATCATCGCCGCGGAGGTCGGGTACGCCGACCTGGCGCTGCGCTACTTCCACGCCGCCCTCTTCGTCGACCTCGACAACCGGCACGGCAACACCTCCGACGGCGTCCACGTCGCCTCCACCGGCGGCGTGTGGGGCGCGCTGGTCGCCGGCTTCGGCGGGTTCCGCGACCTCGGCGCCGCGAAGGGCGACGACCAGTGGTGCATCGACCCCCGGCTCCCCGCCAGCTGGGGAGTCCCTCACCTACCGGCTGACCCTGCGCGGCACCCGGGTGCGGGTGACGGTGCGCGCCACCGAGCTCGAGCTCGCCGTCGAGAGCGGCACCGGCCCCCCTCACCTTCAACGTCCGCGACGAGCACGTCACCGTCAAGCAGGGCGCGCCGGTCGTCGTACCCCCTCACCCACCAGGGCCCCCGCCTCGCCGGCGAACCGCCGCACCCCGCCGGCATCCAACGCGCCGACGGCACCGTGATCACCGCGATCGTGCCCTCCGGCGACGACCCGCCGGACGCGTTGTCGACCAGCTGAGGGGTTGGGCGGCGGGGGGCGGGGGGCGGCCGGCCGACGGCGGCAGCGGCCGCGCCGTGCGGCCCACCCCACGTGAGGTTTCCCCGGCCGACCGGGGAAACCTCAACATGTCGGGCAAAGCAATGCCGGACAAGTGGAGGTTTTGCCCGTCACGTCCCCCCCGCAGCCCACCCGGCGACGTACGCCGCCCGGCCGCGCGGACCGGCCGGATCGCGGTCCGGGAGACCAACGTCACCGACCCCATCCTGAGATGCGGCGCGGGTGGGCGGGCGCCCCGGCGTTGACTGGCGCCGTGGTGTCGAGCCGGCCTGCGGAGCTGCCCGCGCACGACCGCGTCAGCGGGGCGCGGCGGTGGGGCATGCTCGCGGTCGGCACGGCGGCGCAGGCGGCGTCGGCGACGATGGTGCACGGGCCGGCGTTCCTCATCCCCGTCCTCCACGACCGGCTGGGCCTGAGCCTCGCGGAGGCGGGGCTGGTCGCTGCCGCGCCGATGGCCGGCCTGATGTGCACCCTCGTCCTGTGGGGCGTCGTCGTCGACCGGCGGGGTGAGCGGTTCGCCCTGCTCGCCGGGCTGCTCGGCACGACCGCGGCCGGGGCGGGCGCGGCCGCGGCCGAAGGGGTGTGGTGGACGGCGGCGGCGCTGTTCGGCGCCGGGGCCGCCGCGGCGGCGACCAACTCGGCGTCCGGCCGGGTCGTCGTCGGGTGGTTCCCGCCGGAGCGGCGCGGGCTGGCGATGGGCATCCGGCAGTGCGCCCAGCCGCTCGGCGTCGGTGTCGCGGCGCTGACGATGGCGGTGCTCGCCGACCGGCACGGACCGCACGCGGCGCTCTGGCTCCCGGTCGCCGCGACGGCCGTCGCCGCGGTGCTCGTCGCCGTCGCCGTCATCGACCCGCCCCGGCCCGCCGCGGAGGAGGCGGTCGCCGCGCCCAACCCCTACCGCGGCGACGGCTACCTCGCCCGGATCCACGCGGCCTCCGTGCTGCTCGTCGTGCCCCAGTTCGTGGTGTGGACCTTCGGCCTCACCTGGCTCGTCGACGACCTCGGCTGGTCGGCGGGCCTCGCGGGCGCCGTCGTCGCCGGCAGCCAGCTCGGCGGCGCGCTCGGCCGGATCGGCGCCGGCCACCTCTCCGACCTGGTCGGCGGCCGGATGCGGCCGATGCGCTGGATCGCCTGGGCGGCGGTCGCCACGATGCTCGCCCTCGGCGCCGCAGCCGCGGTGCCGGGCGAGGCGGCCGCCGCAGCGGCGGTCGTGCTGCTCGTCGTCGCGTCGGCGGTCACCGTCGCCGACAACGGCCTCGCCTACACCGCCGTCGCCGAGCGGTCCGGCCCGTTCTGGTCGGGCCGGGCGCTCGGCGTGCAGAACTACGGCGCAGAACGTCGTCGCCGCCGCCGTCCCGCCGGTGGCGGGCGTCGTGATCACGCAGTGGGGGTACGGCGCCGCGTTCGCGCTCTCCGCCCTGCTCCCGCTCGCCGCGTCCCGGGTGGTCCCGGTCGCCCAGGAGCGCGGCGTCGGCTGAGCGTCCCGCCGGGTCGCCTCACCGGGACCGCAGCGCGTGCGCCCGCTCGGCGAGCAGGTGGACCACCGCCGTCGCGACCACCAGACCGGCCGCGAGCTCCGCCGCGTGGACGAGGCTCATCGTCGCCGTGGGTCGGGCATCGGGCTCGCCCGCGCCCAGCGAGGTGAACAGCCACCACGCCCCCCATCCGGTCAAGGTGCCGGAGCCGGTCCAGGCCAGGGCGAGCGGGAGCCGGAGGCCGCCCCCCGGGCGGAAGGCCAGGAGCAGCACGCCGGCCACCGCGGCCACGGCGAAGGGCACGAACGCCGCGCTGGCGAGGAGGCTGTCGCGGCTGCGCTCGTCGACGATCGCCTGGCTGAGCCCGACCGTCGCTCCGAGCGCCCACGCGGTCTGCAGGACCACGGGCACCGAGCCGACGAGGGCGGCGACGACGGCGCTGACGCGCAGCGCGGGCAGCGTGGGCGAGAGCCGGCGCTCGACCGACCCGTCCCGCAAGAGCGTCGCCCAGCGGCGGCGAGCGTGGACGACGAAGAGCGTGCCGAGCGCCACGGCCTGGATCCCGAACCCGGTGTAGACGACGGTGAACACCCACGGCTGGAGGAACGTCGGGGCGTCGGGGCTGGACGCACCCCCGGGGTCGAGCAGGTTCGCGGCGACCTGCAGCGGGAAGCCGACCAGGATCGGTCCCAGCAGCCCGCAGGCCAGCCAGGTCGGAGCGAGGAGCAGCCACGCCGGGACGCGGCGGCCCCACGGGCGGGTCAGCATGCAGGCGAGCACGACCACGGCCGAGTCCATCCCGACCGTGAGGGCGTTGACGAGGCGCATCGTGGTCGCGTGGTCGGTGTCGAGCAGCTCGCTGCCCGCGGGGGATGCCCACGGTGCTGCCGCTGATCCACGCCAGCTTGAGCACCAGGTAGGGGACGCAGGACACGACCGCGACGACGAAGGCCACCCGCTGCACGGAGCTGACCTGCTCCCGAGCGGTGACGTCCGGTCCGGCGACGAGGGTGGGTGTCTGGCTCATGCCGCCGACGATGCCGCGACGCAGGCCGGCGTACGTCGGCCGCAGGGCCCGCCGTGGTCATCCTCGAGGATGACGACGGCCGGGCGGCACGCTCAGCCTCCTGGGCGGACCAGGCCGCACTCGTAGGCGAGCACCACCAGCTGGACGCGGTCGCGCAGACCGAGCTTGGACAGCAGCCGGCCGACGTGGGTCTTGACGGTCGCCTCGGAGAGGTAGAGCCGCTGGGCGATCTCCGCGTTCGAGGCGCCGGTGGCGACCTCGAGGAGCACCTCGTGCTCACGCTCGGTGAGGCGCGACATCTCGGGAGGCAGGCGGGACGGCCCCGGCAGCGCCGGGACCACGTGGTCGAGCATCCGCCGGGTGGTGGTCGGCGCGATGACCGCGTCCCCGCGGTGGACGGTGCGGATCGCCGCGACCAGGTCCTCCGCCCGCGTGCTCTTGAGCAGGAACCCGCTGGCTCCGGCGCGCAGCGCGGCGAACGCGCTCTCGTCGAGGTCGAAGGTCGTCAGCACGACGACTCGGGGCGGGTCGGGGAGCGCGAGGATCCGCTCGGTGGCCTCGATGCCGTCCATCTCCGGCATCCGGACGTCCATCAGCACCACGTCGACCGGCGTCGTCCGGACCAGCGACAGCGCCTCACGACCCGTGCCCGCCTCCCCGGCGACCGTCAGGTCGTCCTGGGAGCCGATGATCATCGCGGTTCCCGACCTGACCAGCTCCTGGTCGTCGGCGACCAGCACACGGATGCTCACGGGGACTCCGATCCGAGGGGGTAGGGGATCCGGGCCTCGACGCGGAACCCGTCGTCGGCGGGACCGGCCGCCAGGCTGCCGCCCAGCAGCTCCAGCCGGGTGCGCATGCCGACCAGTCCCCGTCCCGACGGCTCCGCGCCGGGTCCGGTGGGTCGGGTGGGCCGGCCGTCGTCGCGGACGTCGATGCGCAGCGCGTCCTGCTCCCACCGGACGCCGAGCTCGGCCGTCGCCGCGGGGCCGGCGTGCTTGAGCACGTTGGTCAGCGACTCCTGCACCACCCGGTAGGCGGCCAGCTCCCCCGCACCGCCGAGCGACCGCGGCTCGCCGTGCACGCGACAGTGGACCGTGGCGCCCGCCGCCCTGACGCCGTCGACGAGCGCGGGGAGGTCGGCCAGTGTCGGCTGCGGCGGTGCGTGGGGCTCGGCGCCGTCCGGGTCCAGCGCGTCGAGCATCCCGCGCATCCCCCGCATCGCGTCCTGACCGGTGCGGGCGATCGTCTCCAGGACGACCGCCGTCACCGCGGGGTCGCGCCGCGCCATCATCCGTCCGCCCTCGGCCTGGCTCACCATCACCGAGAGCGAGTGGGACACGATGTCGTGCAGCTCCCGCGCGATCCGCTCCCGCTCCCCGCGCAGCACGTCCTCGGCGTGGCGGCGGCGGTCCTCCTCCTCGCGCGCCGCCCGCTCCTCGAGGGCGAGGACGTACTGCGTCCGGACCCGGCGGAACCGGCCCAGCGCCCAGGGTGCGAGCACCGCCGACACGGCCGAGGCGAGCACCAGCAGCGGCCAGCTCGCCGCCGCGCTGGCCGGCTGCTGGTCGCCGGTGAGCCCGATGCCCGCCTCGGAGGCCCAGAGCCGGCCGAGGGCGAGGACGGTGCCGACGACCGCGACGCCGAGCGCCCGTGTCGACGTCGTCGAGGGGCACCGGGCGGCGACGGTGTAGAGCGCGACGGGGAACACCACCATGGTGGGCAGCACGATCGGCGGCAACGGGCCGTCGTAGGCGCGAGCAGTGGCGCCGCCGAGGTCGGGGAGCAGGACGAGCAGCAGCGCCAGGGCGCTGACCACGCCGAACACCAGTCGCGGCGACTGCCGGCGCACCACGACGGCGAGGTGCCCGACGACGAGGGCGGCGACGACCGCGGCCTGGGCCGCCGCCGGCCATCCCCCGTCGAGCACCGCCTCCACGCCCACCGGCAGGAGCAACGCGGCGAGCACCGCCGCGAGCACGCCGTCGGCGAGCCAGGGTCGCCGGCGGGACCACTCATCCACCGTGGCCAGGCCCCGAGCGCCGTCCATCGCGCCATCGTAGGACGGAGCGGCCGGGCTCCCGCGTCGTCAGCAGCACCGGTGCCGACGGCGGTAGTCGATCGTCACCGCGGCGAGCAGCGGGGCCCACGCCACCATCGGCAGGTAGAGGAGCCCGACCACGGTGGTCCCGGTGGGGGTCAGGTCGTCGTGCGGCACGTGCCACCAGAACGCGAGCTGCGTCCAGAGCAGAGCCAGCACCACGACGCCGGCCCAGCCGGCACGCACCACCCACCGCGGCGGCACCCGGCGCGGCATCCCCTCCCGCCACGGCCGCACCAGGACGAGCGTGAGCAGCGCGGCACCCTCGGTGACCGCGCTCAGCCCGAGGAGCCACAGCGTGCCCACCAGGTCGAGGTCCAGCTCCTCCAGGCCGGCCTCGGTGTATCCCGCGGAGAAGCCGAGCGCGAGCGCCACCCGCCACAGGGCGGAGGGCAGCGGCGTCAGCGCGGCGACGTGGGCGGCCGTGCGCGCCCAGCGCGGGGCGGGCGGCGCGGGCCGGGCGACCGGGCCGGCGGCGGGGCGGGGACGCGAGGTCGTCACGGGGTTCATCGGGTCCTCCGGAGGTAGTAGGCACAGGTGAGCCACAGCAGCAGCGGCCCCCACAGGAGGGTCGGGAGGTAGGCGCCGACCATCAGCGCGTGCCAACCAGCGCCGTCGATCCCTCGACGGAGAGCAGGCCGACCACGGTGAAGGTCCACAGGAGGACCGAGGCCAGTGCGCCGAGGGCGGCGGGGACGACGACCGCGACGGTGGGGATCCGCCGACCACGCAGCACCGGGACCCACCGGGGCACGACCTCCCCCAGGGCCTGACCATCCCGAGGGCCAGCAGGGCGAGGCCCTCGGTGAGGACCGTGAGGAGGGACGACGTACGCCGTCCCCCAGCCGGGCATGCCGTCGGCCTCGAGGTGGGCGCGGTCGAAGCCGAGGGTCAGCCCGGCGCCGAGGAGCAGCCGCCACAAGCCGGCGGGCACGACGCACCATGCGACGGCGTGGGCGGCCACCACGTGCCGGCGAGCCGGCGCCGTCGCGGTGCGGCCTGGTTGCGCCGCGGGTGGCGCGGGAGCGGTGGTCATGCGGGCCTCCTGTTCCGGACGCCGGTCGACGTCCCACCCCTGCACCGTCGCGCGCGACGGACGAGCCCCACGTCGTCCTGAGGTCGCGACCGCGTCCTCCTCGGGGATGGCGGCCGGGCTCGGCGGGACGCGCACGGGAGACTGTCGTCGTGCGACCGCTGCTGCCCGTCCTGCTCCTGGTGCTCGCCCTGACCGGGTGTGCGTCGGACGACGAACCCCCGTCGCAGAGCGGACCGTCGGCGTCGGACGGCTCACCGAGCGCAGCCACGTCGTCGACGGCGCGGCCCTCGTCCGATCCTCCAGAGCCGACCCGCACGCCGCGCCCCCGCCGGGTCCGCGGCATCGACGTCTCCCACCACCAGGGGGAGATCGACTGGCGTGCGGTCGCCGGCGACGGGGTGCGGTTCGCCTACCTCAAGGCGACCGAGGGAACGACGTTCACCGATCCGCGGTACGCCGCCAACCGGGCGGAGGCGCTCGACGCGGGGCTCCGCGTCGGTGGCTACCACTACTACTCGCTGTGCACCGCCGGCGCCGACCAGGCGGCGCACTTCGCCGACGTCCTCGGCGACGTGGCGGGGCGCCGGCACCTGCCGCCCGTCGTCGACCTCGAGCTCGCGGGCAGCTGCTCGACCCCGCCGCCGCGGGAGGAGCTGCTGGAGGAGGTGCGGGCGTTCGTCGACGTGGTCGAGCGCCGCACCGGGCGCCGCGTGGTCGTCTACGCGTTCCCCCGACTTCGAGGCGACGTACGGGTTCTCCCGGGAGATCGACCGGCGGCAGTGGGTGCGGCGGCTCGGCGACCGGCCCCCCGCCCGCGAGTGGTGGATCTGGCAGCACAGCCAGACCGGCACCGTCGCCGGCATCGCCGGCCCGGTCGACCTCGACGTCATGCTCGTGGAATAGCAGGCGTCCGGGGCAGGTTCTGAAGACATGACCACGATCGACCTCACCGCCCAGGACTTCGAGAGCACCGTGCTCGACAACGAGATCGTGCTCGTGGACTTCTGGGCCTCGTGGTGCGGCCCGTGCCGGATGTTCGCACCGATCTACGAGGAGGCCTCGGAGGCCAACCCCGACCTGGTCTTCGCCTCGATCAACACCGAGGAGGAGCAGCAGCTCTCCGCGGCTGCGCAGGTCACCTCGATCCCGACCCTCATGGCGTTCAAGAAGGGTCAGCTCGTCTTCCGGCAGGCCGGCGCGCTGCCCGCGCCCGCCCTCGCCGAGCTGATCACCGCGGTCCGCGACCTCGACGTCGAGGCGGCGATGGCCGCCGCGGCGGAGGAGAAGCCGCAGGACGAGGAGTGACGCTCCAGCTGGGGCTCGACACGTTCGGCGACGTCACCGTCGACGCCGACGGCAGGCCGGTCCCCCACCCGCAGGTGGTGCGCGACGTCGTCGAGCAGGGGCGTGCTCGCCGACCAGGTCGGCGTCGACGCGTTCGGCATCGGTGAGCACCACCGCCGCGACTTCGCGATCAGCGCCCCCGAGCTGCCGCTCGCCGCGATCGCCGCCCGCACCGAGCGGATCGTCCTCGGCACCGCGGTCACCGTGCTCAGCAGCGACGACCCGGTCCGGGTCTACGAGAAGTTCGCGACCCTCGACGCGATCTCCGGCGGCCGGGCGGAGGTGACACTGGGCCGCGGGTCGTTCACCGAGTCGTTCCCCCTGTTCGGCTTCGACCTCGCCGACTACGAGCGGCTCTTCAGCGAGAAGCTCGACCTGTTCGCGCGGCTGCAGGGCGAGGGCCGGGTCAGCTGGCAGGGCACGGTCCGCGGACCGCTCACCGACGCCCGGGTCTTCCCCACGACCGCACGCGGGTCGATCCCCACCTGGGTCGGCGTCGGCGGGTCGCCGGAGTCGGTCGTGCGGGCCGCGTCGTACGGCTTCCCCCTGATGCTCGCGATCATCGGCGGCGACCCGGCCCGGTTCGCGCCGTTCACCGACCTCTACCGTCGCGCCCTCACCGAGGTCGGCGACGGCGACACCACTCCCGACCTGCCGATCGGGGTGCACTCCCCCGGCTTCGTCGCCGAGACCGACGACGAGGCGCGCGAGCTGCTCTTCCCCCATTACCAGGCCATGCGCGACCGGATCGGCCGCGAGCGCGGCTGGCCGCGCGGCACCCGGGCGCAGTACGACGCCGAGGTCGACCACGGGGCGTTGTTCGTCGGCTCGCCCGAGACCGTCGCGCAGAAGATCGCGACGACCGTGCGGACGCTCGGCATCCAGCGGTTCGACCTCAAGTACAGCAACGGCGCCCTCCCCACGAGCACCTGATGCGGGCGATCGAGCTCTACGGCACGAAGGTCGCGCCCCGGGTGCGCGAGCTGCTCGCCGACTGACACCCCGCCGCGGCGCCGGACGGGTGCCCGGTCCGGAACCCGCGCGCAGGCTGTCGGCGGCGGGGAGCAGGATGGTCGTCGTGCTCGGGATCCGCTCGTTCTGGTCGGAGCTGCCCACCGCGGGTCGCTGGCTGCTGTCGACCGTCGCCGTCCAGACCCTCGGCCGCGGGTTGACGCTGCCGTTCACGCTCATCTACCTGCACGAGGTGCGCGGGTTCGGGCTCGGGCTCGCGGGCGCCCTGATGAGCCTGATCGCGATCGCCGGCCTGGTGGTCACCGGTCCTGGCGGCTCGCTGACCGACCGCTACGGCGCCCGCAACGTGCTGCTCGTCGGGTGCGCGGCGATGTTCGTCGGCAACGTGCTCCTCGCGTTCGCCACCACCCCCGGTCTGGCTGCCTTCGCGCTGGTCCTGGTGGGGATCAACTTCGGCGTCTCCTGGCCGGCGTTCAACGCGCTGATCGCCGCCGTCGTCGAGGGCGAGCTCCGGCAGAAGTACTTCGGGGTCAACTTCGCGCTGGTCAACCTCGGCATCGGCGTCGGCGGCATCGTCGGCGGGCTCTACGTCGACGTCGCGGAGCCGGCCACGTTCACCACGATCTACCTCGCCGACGCGGTCTGCGCGCTGATCCCGGCCGCGCTGCTGCTCGGCCCGCTGCGCCACGTGCACGGCCGCGCGGCGCAGCCCGACGACCCGGCGGCGGGCGCGGGCGCGACGTACCGCTCGATCCTCCGCGAGCCCGCCGTCCGCTGGCTGACCGCGCTGACGTTCGTGGGTGTCTTCGTCGGCTACGGACAGCTCGAGGCCGGCTTCCCCGGCTTCGGCCGGCAGGTCGCGGAGGTGTCGACGACGACCATCGGCGTGGCGTTCGCGGTCAACACCGCGGTGATCGTGCTGCTGCAGTTCCTCGTGCTGGCCCGGATCAGCGGCCGGCGCCGCACCCGCGCGATGCTGGTGATGGCGGCGATCTGGGTGGTCTCCTGGCTGCTGCTCGGCGCCACCGGGCTGGCGCCCGGCAGTGCGCTCGCGGTGACCGGCGTGCTCGCGTTCACCGGGGTGTTCGCGCTCGGCGAGACGCTGCTCCAGCCCACCGTGCCGGCGATCAACAACGACCTCGCCTCCGACCACACCCGCGGCCGCTACAACGCGATCAACGCCGCGGCGTTCCAGGGCGGCGCGATCGCCGGCCCCGCCGTGGCCGGCGTGCTGCTCGACCACGACCTGGCCGCCGCCTACGTCGCGCTGATGGTCGCCGGCTGCCTGGCGATCGGCGTGATGGCGCTCGCGCTCGAGCGCCGGATCCCGGCGGCGGTCAACGGCGTGCGCCCGGACCAGCCGGCCCGCACCTGACGCCTCCGCGCGGACCCGCCGACGTCACCGGGCCGGGTCGTGGCCCCAATTCATCAGCGACTGGCGCCAGGCGGTGTCGGTGACGTCGCCGGAGGGCCGCTGGGCGAGGTGGCGGTGCACGTAGCCCACGACCTTGCGCATGTGGGCGACGTCGTCGTCGTCGAGGTCGCCCTTCCTCGTGCGCAGGATCGCGACGATCCGCCGGCCGGACTCGTGGCCGACCGACTCACCGCCGCCGCTCTTCTGGCCCACCGCCTGCGACTCGTCGGTGCCGAGCCAGTCCTCCAGCTCCGACGCCGTCATGTTGACAGCGTCCTGCCAGTCGTCCCAGACCTCGTCGAGGCCCCCGGCCGCCACGCCTCAGGAGCCCTTCTTCTTCAGCGCACCCGGCTTGTGCACGGCCCGGCCGCCGCTCTTCTCGCTCTCGACGAGGTACTGCGGCTCCTCCTCCGAGGCCTTCACCTTGCGTCCCACGGCCTCGGTCTCGCTCGTGATCTTCCCGACGACCTCTCCCTCGGCGGTCCCGCCGTGGCTCTTCCAGGAGACCTTGTCGCCCTTCGCGAAGCTCTTCTCGCCCATCTCGTCCTCCAGGTGTCGATCCGGAGGGCGGTACCCGGCGGTCGCTGCCCGATCCGGGCGCGCCTTGCCCCGTCCGACATGCTGGGGAGCAACGCGCCGAGAGGAGCCACGTGAGCACCACCGAGCAGCCCACCCCGGCCGATGCCGACGTGTCGGAGGTCCTCGGCGACCTGTTCGCCCGCCTCATGGCGGGCTCCGACGTCGTCAGCGCCGACGAGGAGCGCCTCGCGCAGCGGTTGCAGCGCCTCCAGCGGGAGCTGACCCGGTTCCGGCTGCGCTACAAGTTCGCGATCGACGAGGTCACCACCAAGATCTCGATCCTGCGGGAGGAGTTCGAGGAGACCCACGAGCACAGCCCGATCGAGCACGTCCGGTCGCGGCTGAAGTCGCAGGAGAGCCTGTTCGCCAAGATGGGCCGGATCGGCTGCCCCCCGAACCTCGACGCGATCGCCGAGCAGGTGCGCGACATCGCCGGGGTCCGGGTGGTCTGCCCGTTCGTCTCCGACGTCTACTGGATCAGCGACATGCTGACCCGGCAGAGCGACGTCACCGTGCTCGAGGTCGAGGACTACATCGCGACCCCGAAACCCAACGGTTACCGGAGCCTGCACCTGATCGTCGCGATCCCGGTGTTCCTCTCCGACCGCACCGAGCACGTGCCGGTCGAGCTGCAGATCCGCACGATCGCAATGGACTTCTGGGCCAGCGTCGAGCACACGATCTACTACAAGTACGAGGGGATCGTGCCCACCACGCTGCTCGACGAGCTGCACCACGCCGCCCACACGGCCGCGGAGCTCGACGTCACGATGGGCCGGCTCCGCAACGAGGTCCGCGACCTGGGCCACGGGTCGTGACGGTCCCCGGGGTCGTGAGGGTCGGGGGCTAGAGCCGCAGCCAGGCCAGCACCGCGCGCACGCGTCGGTGGTCGTCGGTGTCGGCGGGCAGGTCGAGCTTGGTGAAGATGCTGTTGATGTGCTTGGCGACGGCCTTCTCGGTGACCACGAGCGTCGCGGCGATCGCGGCGTTACCGCGTCCCTCGGCCATCAGCGCGAGCACCTCCTTCTCGCGGGCGGTGAGCCGGTCGACCGGCTCGTCGGCGCGCCGGGCGAGGACGGTCGCGATCACCTCGGGGTCGAGGACGGTGCCACCGGCGGCGACCCGGCGTACGGCGTCGACGAACTCGGCGACGTCGGACACCCGGTCCTTGAGCAGGTAGCCGACCGCGCCCTCGCCGCTCGCGAGCAGCTCGCGGGCGTAGAGCTGCTCGACGTACTGCGACAGCACCAGCACCGGGAACCCCGGTCGCCGGCCGCGGACGCCGATCGCCGCCCGCAGCCCCTCGTCGGTGAACGTCGGCGGCATCCGCACGTCGACCACGGCGGCCTCGACCGTGGGGTCCTCCAGCGCCCGCTCGAGCCCGGGCAGGTTGTCGACCGCGGCGGCGATCTCGAAGCCCTTGCTCGTCAGCAGCTGGGTCAGCCCGGCGCGGAGGAGGGCGTTGTCTTCGGCGAGGACGATGCGCACTGGGACCTCCCAGGAGACGACGGTCGGGCCGCCGGGCGGGCTCGACACCCGCATCCTGCCGTCGAACGCCGCCAGCCGCCCGGCGACACCGCGGAGCCCGGTGCCGGAACGCGGGTCGGCGCCGCCGCGGCCGTCGTCACCCACCTCGCCCGACAGCACGTCGTCGGCCCAGCGGATCCGCACCCACGCGCTGGTCGCGCCGGCGTGCTTGACGGCGTTGGCGAGGCACTCGGCGACCGTGAAGTAGACGGCCGACTCCAGCGGCGGCGGCAACCGGCTCGGCACGTCGACCCCGACGTCGACCGGCCGGGCCATGTCGAGGGCCAACGCCTCGACCGCGCCGGCCAGGCCGCGGTCGGCCAGCACCGGCGGGTGGATCCCGCGCACGACGTCGCGGAGCTCCGACAGCGCCGTCGTCGAGGACGACCGGGCGTCGTCGACCAGCCGGCGGGCGGCGGCAGGGTCGGAGTCGAACAGGTCGTCGGCCATGCCGAGGCTCAGCGACAGCGCCGCGAGCCGGGCCTGCGGACCGTCGTGGAGGTCGCGCTCGATCCGGCGCAGCTCGGCGGCGGAGTGGTCGACGAAATCGGCCCGCGACTCGGCGAGCGCGCGCACCCGCCGCTCGAGCTTCTCGGTGCGCCCGACGGTGAGCAGCGCCCGGTCGACGTTGGCCCGGGCCCGCATGACCGGGCCGGCGACGTACCACCACACCGGGGTCGTGACGACGCCGTGCAGCAGCAGCACGACGAGCAGCGACAGGACGAAGCCGGCCGTCATCGCCCACAGCATCCACAGCAGGTCGCGCCAGCTCATCGGGTCGGTGAGGAGGGTGCGCAGCTGCTGCCACCAGCCGCCGTGCAGAGGGCGGTACGGCGGCGGCACCGGCTCGCCGAGGATCCGCGCGGCGGTCCAGCGGTGGACCTCGGCCAGGGCCCGGCTGAGCGGAAGCGTCACGGCGAGCAGCGCGACGCCCACCCACACCGCCACGAGCACCGTGCTGACGACGACGAGCACGAACGACACGACGACGGGCGCGTGCAGCAGCACGTGCAGGAAGGCGAGGCCGGTCGCCTCGAAGCGACCGGCGCGCGGTCGGTCGGGAACGGCGGGCACGAGGCCATCCTCCCTGGTGCGGACCGTCCGGACAGTGGTGCAGGCACCACCGCGCGCCGGGACGACGTACCCCCTGACGTCGTCCGCCGGCGGCCCGAGGCTGGAGGCATCTCGCTTCAGCCCCTTCACGTCTCAGGAGCACCGATGTCCCACCGGTCACCGCTCACCGGGTTGCCCACGCGGGCCGCCCGGTGGAGCGCCACCCATCCCGGCCGCGCGATCGCGGCCTGGTTCGCCTTCGTCGTCGTCGCCGTCGGCCTCGCGGTCGCGGTGTCGACCGAGCAGCCGGACGACGCCGACTACCGGGTCGGCGAGTCCGGCCGCGCCGACGCCCTCGTCCACGACGCCGGGCTCGACCGGCCGCCCACCGAGAACGTCCTGATCACCGCCCGCAGCGGCGGTCTCGACGCCGCCGCTGCCGACGCCGCTGCCGCCGACCTCGCCGAGGCGATGTCCGGGATCGACGGGGTCGACGCCGTCGGCGACCCGGTCGAGAGCCCCCGACGGCTCCGCGGTGCTGGTGCCGGTCACGCTCGCCTCCGACGAGGTCGATGCGGCGCCGCTGCTGTCGGCCACCGCGTCGGTGCAGGACGACCACCCCGACCTCCGGGTCGAGCAGGCCGGCGACGTCACCATCGACGACGCGATCAACGAGCGGGTGGCCGACGACCTGCACCAGGCCGAGTTCACCAGCCTGCCGGTCACCCTGCTGCTGATGCTGCTCGCCTTCGGCGCCCTGATCGCCGCCGGGCTGCCGGTGCTGCTCGCCGCCACGAGCGTCGCAGCGACGATCGGGATCTCCGCGCCGATCTCGCACCTGCTGCCGGCCGAGCCCACCGTCAACAGCATGATCGTGCTGATCGGCATGGCCGTCGGCGTCGACTACTCGCTGTTCTACCTCAAGCGCGAGCGGCAGGAGCGGGAGGCCGGCCGGTCCACCCTCGACGCCGTCGAGATCGCCGCGCAGACGTCCGGCCACGCCATTCTCGTGTCCGGCGGCGCGGTGGTCGCCTCGCTCGCCGGGCTGTTCGTCCTCACCGACGTGACGTTCAACTCGCTGGCGGTCGGCTCGATCATCGTCGTCGCGGTCGCCGTGCTCGGCTCGATCACGGTGCTCCCCGCGCTGCTGGTCAAGCTGGGCCGGTGGGTCGACCGCCCGCGGGTGCCGCTGCTCTGGCGGCTCAACCGCCGGATCGGCCGCGGCGGCATCAGCTCGCGGCTGCTCGGTCCCGTGGTCCGGCACCCGGTGGCCGCCCTCGTCGCCGCGGCCGTGGTGGTCGGCGCCCTCGCCGTGCCGGCCCTGGGCCTCAAGACCCACACGGCGAACCTGGAGACGCTGCCGCAGGACCTCCCCGTGGTGGGCACGTTGCAGCGGGTCGCCGCGGCGTTCCCGACCGAGGGCAGCTCGGCGACGGTCGTCGTTCGATCCTCGGCCGACGACGGCGGCGCCGCGGCCCTCGAGGAGCTGGCCGCCCTCGCCGCACGCGACGGCGCGTTCGCCGCCGAGACCGCGCCGGTGACGACCTCCGAGGACGGGCGGACGTCCCGGATCGACCTGGGCCTCGTCCACGACGAGTCCGACGACCGGTCCGCCGAGGCGATCGAGCGGCTCCGGAACGAGATCGCGCCGCAGGTGCTCGACGACCCGCGGCGCGATGACGGGGCGGTCAGCGACTGGGCGGTCGGCGGCGACGTCGCCGAGGCGCTCGACTTCCGGGACAAGCAGGCCGACCGGATGCCGCTGCTGATCGGCTTCGTGCTGCTGCTGACGATGCTGATGATGGCCGGGGCGTTCCGCAGCGTCACCCTCGGCCTGGTGTCCACCGTGCTCAACCTCGCCTCGGTCGGCGTGGCGTTCGGCGTGCTCGGCCTGGTGTTCCAGCACGGGGTCGGCGAGTCGTGGCTGGGCTTCACCAGCCCCGGCTTCGTCATCGACTGGATCCCGGTCTTCGTGCTCGTCGTGCTCGTCGGCCTGTCGATGGACTACCACGTGTTCGTGCTGAGCCGGGTCCGCGAGCTGGTCGCCGGGGGCATGCCGACGCGGGCCGCGGTCCGGCGCGGTGTCGCCGACACCGCGGGCGTGGTGACCAGCGCCGCGGCCGTCATGGTGTCGGTGTTCTCGATCTTCGCGACGCTGTCGATGCTGGAGATGAAGATGATGGGCGTCGGGCTGGCCGCGGCGATCCTCATCGACGCCACCCTGATCCGGCTGGTCGTGCTCCCCGCGCTGCTGGTGCTGCTCGGCGACCGCGCCTGGTGGCCGGTGCGGCCGGGCGGACCGGGGCGTGGTGGGCGGTCCCGCGGGGACGGCCGGGACGGTCGTGCGGGCGCCGCCGGCGAACCGGTCGAGCCGCTCCCGGTGCCCGCCGGGCAGGGGGTAGGGCTCGGGGCAGGGCGCTGGGCGTCGGGCCGGGTCAGCCCGGCTCGACGCCCAGCTCGGCGGCGGCCTCCGAGATCTCCCGGGCCAGCGCGACGTCGCGGGCCGTGAGCCCGCCGACCTCGTGGGTCAGCATCCGCACCTCGACGGTCGGATAGGTGAGCGTCACGTCGGGGTGGTGGTTGGCGGTGTCGGCGAGGGCGCCGATCCGCACCACCAGGTCCACGCCGCGGGCGAAGCTGCCGGTGCGGAACGTGGTGCCGACCTCACCGGTGTCGAGCACCTGCCAGTCCTCGACCCCGTCGGCGGCACGGAACTGCTCGGGCGTGATCTGGTCCACCATGCCGCGAGCGTACGCCGCCCGCGTGCGCCGCGGCGTACGGTCAGGCCCTCCGGTCCTCCGGCCCGGCGGGCAGGAAGGTCGCGGCGATGTCGTCCCAGGTGCCGTCGAGCAGCCGCTCCATGTCGATGTGGGTGGCGCGGCGGACGTAGGGCTTGGCGAGCTCGGTGGCGACGACGCGGACGATGAACCGGCGCAGGTCGGCCTCGATGCCCGCCACCCGTTGCAGCACGCTGCCGCGGCGGGTCTCGGCGGCGAGGGTCAGCGCCACCTCGTCGTCGCCGGGGACGTCGATCTCCCAGCGGAGGGTGAGCGGCGGGTCGACGTGGACGGTGAGGGTCAGCGGCACGACGACGTCGGCGGTGAAGCGCTGCTTGTCCATCCGCAGGTCGAGGTCGAACACGACGTCGATCGGCAGCAGCACCCGGTAGGTGAGCAGGGCACCCGGCACCTCCTCGCCGGTCGTCGGCCGGTAATGGCCCACGATGCGCACCGTGAACGTCCGCCCCGGCCCGGCGCCGATCGGCCCGAGCTCGATCCGGTCGCCCAGCAGCCGGTCGACGGTGCGCAGCACCCGCTCCCGGTGGAGCACGCGGCGGACGAACTCGTTGCCGAACCGCTCGTAGGCCGCCACCGACGGGGCCGGTGCGGGCGTCGCGCTCCCCCGGCTGCTGCGCTGCCTCGGTCACCCGCCCCCCGCTCTGGTCAGGTCGGCGAGTGTAGCGGTGCGGGTGGGGGTGGTGGGGTTGGTGGGGCGGAGCCCGGGCGGGGCCGGGCGGGGTGAGTTTTCCCCGGTCGGCCGGGGGAAACCTCAACATGTCCGGCATTGCTTTGCCCGACAAGTGGAGGTTTTGCCCGTCACGTCGGGCCCGGCGTGAGGTTTCCCCGGTCGACCGGGGAAACCTCAACGTGTCGGGCAAAACCTCACCCGTCACACCTCCCCGAACACCCCGACCAGCACGTCGAGCGCCTCGGTGAGCAGGTGGTCGGGCATGGCGAGCGGGGGGAGGAGGCGGAGGACGTTGCCCCAGGTGCCGCAGGTGAGGACCACGAGGCCCTGGGCGGAGGCCGCCCGCACCACGCGCTGGGTGAGCTCGGGGTCGGGGTCGGTGGTGCCGGGGTGGACCAGCTCGACGGCGACCATCGCGCCGCGGCCGCGGACGTCGCCGATGCGGGGGTCCTGGGCCTGCAGGGCGGTGAGCCGGTCGAGCAGGGTCTTGCCCAGCTGCCGCGCCCGGTCGACGTACCCCTCGGTCTCGATCTCCTCGATCACCGCCAGCGCGGCGGCGCAGGCGAGGGGGTTGCCGCCGTAGGTGCCGCCGAGGCCGCCGACGTGGGGGGCGTCCATGATCTCGGCGCGGCCGGTGACCGCGGCGAGCGGGAGGCCGCCGGCGATGCCCTTGGCGGTGGCGATCAGGTCGGGTACGACGCCCTCGTGGTCGCAGGCGAACAGGTCGCCGGTGCGCGCGAACCCGGTCTGCACCTCGTCGGCGACGAACACGACCCCCTGGGCGCGGCACCACTCGGCGAGGGCGGGCAGGAAGCCCGGCGCCGGCACGACGAAGCCGCCCTCGCCCTGGATCGGCTCGATGACGACCGCGGCCAGGTTGGCGGCGCCGACCTGCTTGTCGATCACGTCGATCGCGCGGCGGGCGGCGGCCGGGCCGTCCACCCCGGCGTCGCGGAACGGGTACGACATCGGCGCGCGGTAGACCTCCGCGGCGAACGGGCCGAAGCCGTGCTTGTACGGCATGTTCTTGGCCGTCATCGCCATCGTCAGGTTCGTGCGGCCGTGGTAGGCGTGGTCGAACGCGACCACCGCCTGCCGGCCGGTGGCGGCGCGGGCGATCTTGACGGCGTTCTCGACCGCCTCGGCGCCGCTGTTGAACAGCGCGGTGCGCTTCTCGTGGCTGCCGGGCGTGATCCGGTTGAGCGCCTCCGCCACCCGCACGTAGCCGTCGTAGGGGGTCACCATGAAGCAGGTGTGGGTGAACGCCGCCACCTGCGCCGCCACCGCCTCGGCCACCCGCGGGTTGGCGTTGCCGACGGTGGTGACCGCGATGCCGGAGCCGAGGTCGATGAGGGAGTTGCCGTCGACGTCGACGACCACGCCGCCGCCGGCGGCGGTGACGTAGACCGGCAGGCCGGTGCCGACGCCGCGGCTGACGGCCGCGTCCTTGCGGGCGGCGAGCTCGCGCGAGCGCGGGCCGGGGATCTCGGTGACCAGACGGCGCTCCTGGGCGAGCGCGGGACCGCCGGTGACGGGCTCGGACATGGGCTGCTCCTCGCGGTGCCGGGTCGACACGGGGCCGACGGGGGTCGGCGGGTCGACGGTGGGGCCCACGCTAGGCCCCGGCCGGTCCGCCGTCGACCGTTGTCGACCGTCGTCGCGGCGCCGCCCGGCTCCGCTCAGGTCCCCGTCGCGGGGCGCACCCGCCCGGTGACCTCGCCGAGGTCGACGACCGAGCCGTCGGGTCCCGGTGCGGTGGCGCCGATCACCACCTCGTCGCCGTCCTCGAGGAAGCCCCGCCCCAGCTCGATCAGCGAGCCCCACTGGTCGGGCTCCGGGCCGCTCACGGTGCCGGACGCGTAGAGGTCGCCGGTGCGCAGCGAGGCGCCGTTGACCGTGAGGTGGGCGAGCATCTGCGCGGGGGTCCAGTACGTCGTGGCGAACGGCGGCCGCGACAACACCTCGCCGTTGAGCCGCACCTCCAGCCGCAGGTCGAGGCCCCAGGGCTCGTCGTCGGTGTCGTCGAGGTAGGGCAGCGGGCGCGGGTCGCGCGGCGGCGGGGGGACCCGCGCGTGCTGCAGCAGGCCGAGCGGCACCACCCAGGGCGACACCGAGGTGGCGAACGACTTGCCGAGGAACGGACCCAGCGGCACGTACTCCCAGGCCTGGATGTCGCGTGCCGACCAGTCGTTGACCAGGCAGACGCCGAAGACGTGGTCGGCGAAGTCGCGCCGCGGCACCGGCGTGCCGAGCCGCGATGGCACGCCGACGACGAACCCCACCTCGGCCTCGATGTCGAGCCGGGTCGCCGGCCCGAAGACGATGTCGCCCTCGGGGGTGCGCCGCTGGCCGGTCGGTCGCGCGACGTCGGTGCCGGACACGACCACGGTGCCCGACCGGCCGTGGTAGCCGATCGGGAGGTGCTTCCAGTTCGGGGTCAGCGGCTCCTGGTCGGGCCGGAACTTGCGGCCCAGGTTGGTGGCGTGGTGCTCGGAGGCGTAGAAGTCGACGTAGTCGGCCACCGTCCACGGCAGGTGCAGCGTCACGTCGGCGAGCGGCACCCGGTCGGCGTCGGCCACCCAGGCGGTCACCGCGGCCAGCACGTCGTGCCACACCGCCGGCCCGGCGGCCAGCAGCGGGTCGAGCGAGCCCGCGCCGAGGTACGCCGCGAGGTCGGGCCGGTCGCGCCGCGCGAGCGCCCCGAGGTCGAGCACGGCGTCGTCGACCCGCCAGCCCAGCCGCCGGTCGCCGTCGGGGCCGGCGAAGACGCCGTACCCCCGTCACCGGCGTCCGCCCGCCCAGGTCCAGGCGTAGGCGCCGTCGTCGCTCGCCGTGCCGGCCTCGCCGAGCTCGAGCGGGCGGAAGGTGTCGACCATGACCGCCAGCTCGTCGAACCGCTCGACGCCGAGGCTGGCCTCGATCGCGCTCGGCTGCGGGCCGTGCGGGTGGCCGCCCGGGTGCAGCGTGATCGAGCCGATGCCGATGCCCGAGCCCTTGCGGGCCTCGTAGTCGCCGGCGACGTAGAACATGACCTCGTCGCTGTCGACGTTGGAGTGGTAGTAGGGCACCGGCACCGCCAGCGGGTGGTAGTCGACCTTGCGCGGCACGAAGTTGCAGACCACGAAGTTGTGCCCCTCGAACACCTGGTGCACCGGCGGTGGCTGGTGCACCCGCCCGGTGATCGGCTCGAAGTCGCTGACGTTGAACGCGTAGGGGGTAGAGGCAGCCGTCCCAGCCGACCACGTCGAACGGGTGGTGCGGCAGCACGTGCACCGACCCGGCGAGCCCGCCGGGGCCGGCGCCGCGGTGCTTGACGTAGACCTCGACCCCGTCGCTGCCGCCCTCGGCCTGCTGCGGCCCGGTCGGCGGGCGGAGGTCGCGCTCGCAGTACGGCGCGTGCTCGAGCAGCTGCCCGTAGCGGGAGAGGTACCGCTTCGGCGGGGCGATGTGGCTGTTGGCCTCGATCGCGTAGAGCCGCAGCGGGCCGCCGCCCGGCCCCGTGGCGTCGAGGTCGGAGGGCACCCACCGGTGCGTCGTGGCGCGCGGGATGACGACGTAGTCGCCCGACGTGACCTCCAGGTGGCCGAAGACGGTCTCGACCGTCGCCGAGCCGGCCTCGACGAAGACGCACTCGTCGCCGACCGCGTTGCGGTAGAACGGCGAGGTCTCGCCGACGACCGCATAGCTGATCCGCACGTCGGCGTTGCCGAGCACGAGCCGGCGCCCGGTCACCGCGTCGAGCGCCTTCCACTCCTCGCCCGGGAACAGGTCGTGCAGCTTGAGGTGCCGCGGCGTCAGCGGCGCGTTGGGCCTCGTCGCCTGGTCGGGCAGGTCCCACGGCCGGGCGTCGACCATCGCCGACGGCACGTGCCGGTGGTAGAGCAGCGAGGAGTCGGAGGAGAAGCCCTCCTCCCCCATCAGCTCCTCGTAGTAGAGGTTGCCGGCGGCGTCACGGTGCTGCGTGTGCCGCTTGGGTGGTACGTCGCCCATCCGTTGGTAGTGCGCCATGAGTGCTCCTCGAGCTCGCCCCGCTCGTCCAGGCTAGAGGTTGCCGCGCTTGGCCTGCTCGCGCTCGATCGCCTCGAACAGGGCCTTGAAGTTGCCCTTGCCGAAGCCGAGCGAGCCGTGCCGCTCGATCAGCTCGAAGAACACCGTGGGCCGGTCGCCGATCGGCTTCGTGAAGATCTGCAGGAGGTAGCCGTCCTCGTCGCGGTCGACGAGGATCCGCCGCTTCTGCAGCTCCTCGATCGGCACCCGCACCTCGCCGATCCGGGCCCGCAGCTCGGGGTCCTCGTAGTAGGAGTCCGGCGTTGCGAGGAACTCCACGCCCGCGGCCCGCAGGTGGTCGACCGCGGCCAGGATGTCGTTGGTCGCCAGCGCGACGTGCTGGGCGCCGGGACCCTGGTAGAACTCGAGGTACTCGTCGATCTGGCTCTTCTTCTTCGCGATCGCCGGCTCGTTGAGGGGGGAACTTGACCCGGTGGTTGCCGCTCGCGACGACCTTGCTCATCAGCGCGCTGTAGTCGGTGGCGATGTCGTCGCCGATGAACTCCGCCATGTTGGTGAAGCCCATGACCCGGCGGTAGAAGTCGACCCACTCGTCCATCCGGCCGAGCTCGACGTTGCCGACGACGTGGTCGACGGCCTGGAACACCCGCCGGCCCCGCTCGTTGCGGTGCATCGGGTCCTCCCGGGCGACGTAGCCCGGCAGGTAGGGGCCGTCGTAGCGGCTGCGGTCGACCAGCGTGTGGCGGGTCTCGCCGTACGTCGCGATCGCGGCGGTGCGGATCGTGCCGTGCTCGTCGCTGACCTCGTGCGGCTCCTCGAGGACGGTGGCGCCCTGGGCGCGGGCGTGCTCGACGCAGCGGTCGACGTCGGGCACCTCGAGCGCGATGTCGACGATGCCGTCGCCGTGCCGGGCGTGGTGCCCGACGAGCGGGCTCTGCGGGCTCACCGCGCCCTTGACCACGAACCGGGTCGCCCCGCTGACCAGCACGAACGCCTGATGGTCGGTGTTGCCGGTCTCGGGGCCGGAGTAGGCCACCAGCTCCATGCCGTAGGCGGAGCGGAAGTAGTGGGCGGACTGGACGGCGTTGCCGACGACCCAGACGAGGGCGTCCCAGCCGGTGACGGGGAACGGGTCGCGGCTGGCGTCGTACTCCACCAGCCCGACCAGCTCGCGGAGCTGGTCGAGGTCGAGCCGGGCGAGCTTCTCGGTGTCGGTCAGGGAGGTGGCGAGCTCGGTCATGGGGCTAGTTGAGCGGCTGGCCGTGACCTGGACAACTGGTACAGCAGCTGGTGGTCCCAGCGGCCACTACCGTGCAGCTTCCTGCCTTGTGACTAGGCGCTGCGACCAGCATGCTGGTCGTCATGGAGCTCGACCGCCTCGACATCGCGCTGCTGACCGCGCTCCGGGAGAGCCCGCGGGCGGGCCCGCTCGAGCTGTCGCGCCGGACCCGGGTCGCGCGGGCCACGGTGCAGGCGCGGATCCAGCGGCTCGAGTCGGCCGGGGTGATCACCGGCTACGGGCCCGACATCGACCTCGAGGCCGCCGGCCAGTTGCTGTCGGCGTTCGTGACGCTCGAGATCGCCCAGGGGGCGCTCGACGAGGTGGCGGCCGAGCTCGCGGCGATCCCCAACATCCTGGAGGCCTACATGACGACCGGCGCCGCCGACGTCGTCTGCAAGGTGGCAGCGGCCTCCCACGCCGACCTCCAGGAGACGCTCCTCGAGCTCAACCGGTCGTCGTCGGTGGTGCGCTCGACCAGCGTCGTCGTGCTCGGCACGGTGGTGCCGCCGCGGGTGCTGCCGCTGCTCGAGCGCTCGGCCGAGCAGCGCGATGCCCGGGCGCCTGCCTACCGGGGGCGGTGACGGGGCTCGCCGGTCACCGCGGCGGACCTAGGCTCGGCCCATGCCGCCGTTCCGCCAGGTCGACGTCTTCAGTCCCGAGCCGCTGCGCGGCAACCCGGTCGCCGTGGTGCACGACGCCGACGGGATCGACGAGGAGCGGATGCAGGCGTTCGCGCGGTGGACGAACCTGTCGGAGACGACGTTCCTCCTCCGACCCACCACGACGGAGGCCGACTACCGGGTCCGGATCTTCACGCCGGGCGGCGAGCTGCCGTTCGCCGGCCACCCGACGCTCGGGACGGCGCACGCGTGGCTCGAGGCGGGCGGCACCCCGCGCGGCGCGCGGCTGGTCCAGGAGTGCGGGGTCGGGCTGGTCGAGCTGCGGCGCGACGAGCGGCTCGCGTTCGCGGCGCCGCCGCTGACCCGCTCGGAACCGGCCGACCCGTCGGTCGTGGCGACCGTGGCGCGGGCGCTGCGGATCGACGTCGTCGACGTCGTCGCTGCGCGCTGGCTCGTCAACGGCCCGCGCTTCGTCGGCGTGCTGCTCCGCGACGCCGCCCGGGTGCTGGCGCTCCGGCCCGACCTGACCGCGTTCCAAGGGCTCGAGGTCGGGGTGGTCGGCCCGCAGCCCGCCGGCACCGGGACCGCGATCGAGGTGCGGGTCTTCGGGCCCGACCTCGGGTTCGCCGAGGACCCGGTCACCGGCAGCTTCAACGCGGCCGTCGCCCAGTGGCTGACCGCCGACGGCACCCTGCCGCCGTCGTACGTCGCCTCCCAGGGCACCGCGCTCGGCCGCCGGGGTCGCGTCCACGTCGACACCGACGCCGACGGCACGACCTGGGTGGGCGGCGCGACCGTGACGACCGTCAGCGGTTCCGTGTCCCTGTGACCGGCGGGCCGGGCTCGGGGGCCGTCTGCTGGGTGACCTGCTCGCAGTGACGGACCCGGTCGTCGGCGTCGACCGTCGCCCGGTCGCGCCCGCCGGCGCAGGACACGACGTCGCGGCCCTCGCCGCCCGAGAGGACGTCGGCGCCCGGACCGCCCTCGACCCGGTCGGTGCCCGCCTCGCCGTGGAGCCGGTCGCGACCGCCCACGCCGACCAGCCGGTCGTCGCCGTCGCCGCCCCACAGCCGGTCGTTGCCCTTGCCGGTGCGCAGCCAGTCGTCGCCGCCCCCGCCGTGGCCGATGTCGTGGCCCTGCGCGCCGTTGAGGAAGTCGTCGCCCGCGCCGCCGTACATCGTGTCGTCGCCGGCGTCGGCGAGCACCCACAGCCGCAACTGCGCCGGCAGCGTCGACCCGTCGACCACGTCGTCACCGAGGCGCGGCCAGACCTGCAGGTACATGCCGTCGGCGAACCGCGCCGGCACCCGGCACTCCGCGGCCACGCCGACCGGCACCTCGAGCTCCGTGCACTGCTTCGGCAGCCGCCGCAGCACCCGGGTCCCGGTGTCCTCGAACCGGACCCTGCCCTCGACCACGCTCACCGTCAGGTGGGAGTCCTGCTGGCCCGCGACGTAGCGCCAGCCCTGCGGCGTCATCTCGACCAGCGCGGCGTCCTTGAGCGGCCGCACCGACGTCCCGTCGCCCAGCAGCGCCAGCGGCGGCTCGCCGGGGGCCGCGGGGCCGGCGGCCGCGGTCGTGACCACCGGGCCGGTGCCGGTGACCAGGCAGGCGGCGAGCGCGACGAGCGCGGCGAGGAGGGTCAAGGTCGGGCGGAGCACGAGGGGGGAAAGGTAGGGGCCGGGCACCGGCCCGTCCACGGGTCCGCCGCGGACCGGACGCAGGTCCGGCCGATCGGACGGACCGGGTATGGCCCCGTCCGGGCCAGGCGGCCCGGGACCGCCCGGGACTGCGGGACTGGACTGCTCGGGACGGGACGGCTCGGGGACGGGACTGGTCGAGAGAGGGGCACCGGTACGGTGCCCGCATGCAGGTGCTCCGTGGCGCAGGCGTGCACACCCCGTCCGCATCGGCGCACTGGGCCGACCACCTCACCGTCCCCGACCTCAGCGTCGGCACCTACTCCATCCCCCGCCGGCGGCTCCGACGCCCAGCAGCCGCACACCGAGGACGAGATCTACGTCTGCACCACCGGCCGGGCGACGCTCTGGACGCCCGACGGGTCCGCGCCGGTGGAGCCGGGCAGCGTGCTGTTCGTGCCCGCCGGCGAGGAGCACCGGTTCGTCGACGTCACCGAGGACCTCACCGTGATCGTGGTGTTCGGGCCGGCCGAGCACAGCCGGAAGCCTGGGCGGTAGGGCGGGGCGCGTCGGCAGGCGGCGGGTCGCGTGCGGGTCGCGGGTGCAGGGGCCGCAGCAGGCGCAGATTCATCACGGTATGTCGGCGAGCTCGCGCTTCCCACGGTGGGTACGCCGTGGGAAGCGCAGGTCCGGCGACATACCGTGATGAATCTGCGGCGGCCGGGGCCCGATTCACCCCGCGACGAGCAGCACCGCGATCGCGAGCATCGTCAACCCGATCACCACGTCGAGCACCTGCCAGGCCCGCACCGTGGAGAGCAGCCGGTGACCGGCGCGGGCGCCGAAGCCGAGCCCGGTGAACCACAGCACGCTGGCCGCGGTCGCGCCGCCGGCGAACCACCACCGTCCGTCGGTGCCGTGCTGGTTGGCGATCGAGCCGAGGAGGAGCACGGTGTCGAGGTAGACGTGCGGGTTGAGGAAGGTCAGGGCGAGCGCCGTGGCCACGGCCGCCCGACGGCTCCGCGCCCCGGCGCGCGCGGCCTCGAGCGAACCGGCCCGGCGCGCGCCCAGCAGCGAGCGGACGCCGTACGCCGCCAGGAACGCGGCCCCCAGCCAGCGCACCGTGTCCACCGCCCACGGCACCTCCTCGACCACCGTGCCGATCCCGGCGACGCCGGCGAGGATCAGCAGCAGGTCGGCGACGGCGCAGATCGCGACCACGGGCACGACGTACTGCCGGGCCAGGCCCTGCCGCAGCACGAACGCGTTCTGGGCGCCGATCGCGACGATCAGCGACAGCCCGGTCGCGAGGCCGGCGGCGGCAGGTCCGAGGGTGGTCACGCGGCGACGCTACGGCCGGCTCGTGCTTCAGGCCAGCGAAAGAATCTGCGGATCCCTTAGCGTTGCTTCATGACCCCGCAGCCGGCCCAGCTCGCCGCGCTCGCTGCCGTGACCGACCACGGCACGTTCGAGGCCGCGGCCCGCCACCTCCACGTCACCCCGAGCGCGGTCAGCCAGCGGATCCGCGCCCTCGAGTCCGCGGCCGGCCAGGTGCTGGTGCGGCGGACGACCCCCTGTCGGCCGACCGACGCCGGGCGCACGCTGCTCCGGCTGGCCCGGCAGACCCAGCTGCTCTACGACGAGGCCGCACGGTCGCTCGGCCCCGCGCCCGAGCAGGTGGTGACGCTGCCGGTCGCGGTCAACGCCGACTCGCTGGCCACCTGGTTCCGCGACGTCCTCGCCGACGCGGCCCGCTGGGACCGGACGGCGCTCCGGCTGCACGTGGAGGACCAGGCTTGGTCGGCGGACCTGCTGCGCGGTGGAGACGTGCTCGCCGCGGTCACCAGCGACCCGACGCCGGTGCAGGGCTGCGCGGTGGAGCCGCTGGGCGTGCTGCGCTACCTGCCGGCCGCGACGCCGGCCCTGGCCGAGCGCTGGCGCCGCGGCCGCTCGGTGGACTGGGCCCGGATGCCCGTCGTGGTGTTCAACGACAAGGACGAGCTGCAGTACGACGTGCTCCGCGACCGCGGCGTCGACCGGCCGCCGGTCGTGCACCAGGTGCCGACCTCCCACGACTTCCACGAGGCGGTGCGCCGCGGCCTCGGCTGGGCGGTGCTGCCCGAGCCGCAGCTTCTCCCCGACCTCGCCGCGGGCCGGCTGGTGCGGCTGCCCGGGCGGACCCATCTCGACGTCGCGCTGCACTGGCAGCGGTGGCGGATCGACTCCCCGGCCCTCGGCCGGCTCACCGACGCCGTCCACGGCGCCGCCCGGCAGCACCTCAGAAGCGCCGGAGGTCCGCGCAGCTGACGCAGGTGGTGGTCCAGGGCAGCGCCTCGGCCGCTCCGCGGCGATCGCGAGGTCGCAGCGGACGCATCGGCCGTAGCGACCTTCCGCCACCCGGCGGCGGGCGGTGCGGATGTCCTCGAGGATCCGGACCACCGACTCCCGGTGTGCCCGGGCGACCAGGTCGCGGTCGTCGGGGTCGAGCGCGGCGAGCTGCTCGACCCGCGCGGCCTCGTGGCGGGCCAGGTCGGCGTCGATCTCGCCGATCGGGAGGGAGGTGGTCGGTGCGGAGCCGTGCTCGTTGGTGCGTGCGGTCATGCCCAGTCCTTCGTCGGTCCCCGCGCGTGCCGGCGCCGGGGGAAGAGGGAAGGGGGGCGGTCCCCTGCGGGACGCCCCCTGGTGTCGGTCGGTCAGGGCCGGACCGGCGGCGCGCGGTCGACGCTGCGCCGCAGCACGTCGAGACCGCTGGCGCCGCGCGCCTCCTCGCCGAGCTCGATCGCGAGGAGGACGGCACCGCAGGGCACGTGCGACGGCATGGCGGAGGAGCGGGCCGCGCCTCGCTCCTGCGTCGTCGTCACCGTGCCGCTCTGCATGCCTCGGACCATAGGCGATCCGCCCGAGGAAGGCGACCCGCGGCCGGGGCCGAGCGGTGGCCGGTCAGTGCGAGGGCAGCTCGCCGCTCAGCCGGCCGTGCCGCGCAGCGCTCGACTCGTTGAGGCCGGTGATCCGGACCGTCTTGCCCTTGCGCTCGTACTTCGTGGTGATCGCGTCGAGGGCGGCGACGGTGGACGCGTCCCAGATGTGGGACTCGCTGAGGTCGATGACGACCCGGTCGGGGTCGTCGGCGTACTCGAACTGCGTGTAGAGGTCGTTGCTGGAGGCGAAGAACAGCTCACCGGTGACCCGGTAGACGGCGGTCGGGCCGGCCTCGTCCTCCACGAGCTCGCGGTGGGTGTCCGTGAGGTGCGCGACCCGGCGGGCGAAGAGGGTCATGGCGACGAGGACACCGACGACGACACCGATGGCCAGGTTGTGGGTGGTGACGGTGACGACGACCGTCGCCAGCATCACGGTCGTCTCCGACTTCGGCATCCGGCGCAGCGTCCCCGGGCGCACCGAGTGCCAGTCGAACGTGCCGACCGACACCATGATCATCACCGCCACCAGGGCGGCCATCGGGATCACCGCGACGACGTCGCCGAAACCGACGACGAGCACCAGGAGCAGGACGCCGGCGAGGAAGGTGGAGATCCGGGTGCGGGCACCCGAGACCTTCACGTTGATCATCGTCTGGCCGATCATCGCGCAGCCGCCCATGCCGCCGAAGAAGCCGGTGATCACGTTGGCCGCGCCCCTGGCCCATCGCCTCCCGGGTCTTGTCGGAGTGGGTGTCGGTGATGTCGTCGACGAGCTTGGCGGTGAGCAGCGACTCCAGCAGCCCGACCAGCGCCATCGCGACGGCGTAGGGCGCGATGATCTCGAGCGTCTCCAGAGTGAACGGGACGTCGGGGACGAACCACGAGGGCAGGCTGTCGGGCAGCTCGCCCTCGTCGCCGACCTCCGGTACGTCGACCGCGGCGACGAGCGTGAACGCCGTCAGCGCGACGATCGCGACCAGCGGCGCCGGGACCACCCGCGTGACGCGGGGCAGCGCGACGATGACGGCGATGCCGACCGCGATCATCGGGTAGACCGCCCACGGCACGTCGATCAGGTGGTCGACCTGGGCCTGGAAGATGAGGATCGCGAGCGCGTTGACGAAGCCCACCATCACCGAGCGGGGGATGAACCGCATCAGCCGCGCCACCCCTGCGACGGCCAGCGCGACCTGGATCAGCCCGCCGAGGAGGACGGTGGCGATGAGGTAGTCGTAGCCGTGGTCGCGGACCACCGGCGCGATCACCAGCGCGATCGCACCGGTCGCGGCGGAGATCATCGCGGGCCGGCCGCCGAGGAACGAGATCGCCACCGCCATCGTGAACGACGCGAACAGCCCGACCCGCGGGTCGACGCCGGCGATGATCGAGAAGGAGATCGCCTCGGGGATCAGCGCGAGCGCCACGACCAGGCCCGCGAGGACCTCGGTACGCAGCAGTCGCGGCGACCGCAGGGCGGCGCGCACGGTGGGCTCGGGGGCGTGCGTGGTGGTGCTCATCGGCGGCTCATCCAACCCCACCGGCCGGGAGCAGCCGCAATCGCGGGCGCGGTGAGACCGGCCACGGTCGGCGGCGCGGTGGCAGGATCGGTCCATGACCGACGCCGCCGACGACGCCGTCAGGAGGGCGGGGCCCGACGACGCCGAGGTCGTCGGGAGGCTGCTCTTCGACTTCAACACCGAGTTCGAGTCGCCGACGCCCTCCGCGGACGAGTTCTCCGCGCGGTTCCGTCGACTGCTCGACCTGCCCGACGTACTGGTGCTGCTGTCCGGCCCGGCCGACCCGACGGGGTTCGCCTACCTGACGCTCCGGCCGACGCCGTACGGCGACGGGCCGCTCGCCCAGCTCGAGGAGCTCTACGTCCGCCCCCACCTGCGGGACCGTGGCATCGGGACGGCGCTGCTCACCGCCGCTCTCACCGAGGTGCGGTCGCGCGGGGCGATCGAGATGCACATCAACGTCGACGAGGTCGACGTCGACACCCGCCGGTTCTACGAGCGGCACGGGTTCGTCAACATCGAGCCCGGCGAGGACTACCGGATGCTCTGCTACATCCAGGACCTGTGACCGGCCCGGGTCAGGTGAGGCAGCCGCCGGCCGCGCCGATCCGCACCATGCCGGTGAGGTCGCCGGCGCCGAACCGGTGGTTGAGCCCGCTGACCGACGGATACATGACCTGCTCCCGGCCGGAGGCGTGGGCGAGGCCGAGCCCGTGCAGCACCTCGTGGGTGATCACCTGTCCCCACGACGGAGATCCGCTGTCGAAGTGCCCCTGGCGCAGCGCGTGGCCGCGGTCGAGAACCACGGTCGAGCCGGTGATCCGGCGGAGCACCTCGGCGCCGGTCGTGGCCGTCGCCCGCGTCCGCGCCACGCCGACGACACCACCGCGCAGCGCCTCGTCCCGCGCCTCGTCCGACCACATCAGTCGCAGCGGCGCGTCCGCCGCGCCGGTCTCGGTGAACGTCAGCCCCGTCCGCTCGGCGATCGCGTCGACAGCGGTGCGCACGTCGTCGATCGCGCCGGCGTAGCCACCCGCGGGGTCGTAGGACCAGGCGATCGGCCGGCACGGGTTCCAGCGGGCGCCGCCCGCGAAGGTGTAGCCCCAGTCGCCGGGGAGGCCGAGCGGCGCCGGGGGTCCGCGGGGGCGTCGTCCGCCTGCCACGGGCCCGGCGCCTCCGGCTGCGGCGGCGCCTGCGGCACCGTCGTGGCGACGACGGCCACCCGCACCCGCACGCGCACGGCGCGCAGCCCGGACGACCGTGGCGCGCGGACCTCCAGCACGCGGGTTCCGGCCGTCGCACTGCCGGGCAGCACGACCCGGAAGTCACCCAGCCGGCGCGACATCGCCCGCCGGACCACCCGCCAGGAGCCGTCACGGCGCTCCGCGAACACCAACGGCCGCTTCCGCGCCCGCGCACCGGCGCGCACCTCCACCGTTCCGCGCACCACGACCGCCCGCCCGACCCGGACCCGTTCGGGCGCGGTGGCGACCAGCGCCGTACGGCGGTCGACGCGCACCACGTGGGTCTCGGTGACGTCGGTCGCCGGGGCGGCCGGGGCGCCGGCGGCCGGGGCACCGGTGCTCGCGTCGCCGGGCGGGACCGGTGTGCTCGAGACCGCGGGGACGGCCGCGAGGAGGGCGGCGGGGAGGGCGAGGGTGACGGCGAGCAGTCGGCCGGACGCGAGGGCGCGTCCGAGGCGGGCGGTGACGGCGGGCATGGTGACTCCGAGAACCGGGGGAGGGAGCTCGTGGAAAGTAAAGGAATGGGGCCCTGGTACCCGTCGGCGCCCCCGGTATGACCCGGACGCCGGCCGGCGCGGGCGCCAACCCGGCCGCGCCCCGGCGCGTGTGAGGGGCATGACCCGAGCCGCACACGCCGTCCGCCGCTCCTGGGCCGGTGTCGCCCTCCTGACGTCGGTCGCCCTGACCCTCGTCGGCTGCGGGGACCAGGGCGGCGCGGGCGAGGACCCGGTCGCGCGGCCGGCCACCGCCCGGGCACCGGTCACGCCGACCGGCCCCGCCACGACCGACGCCGCCACGACCGGTGCCGCCGACCCGGTCGTGATGCCCGACCTGACCGGGCTGCCGAGCGCCGTGGCCGGACGCCGGCTCGGCCGGCTCGAGGCCAGGGCCCGGATCGGCCTCTCCTCCGACTGGGGGGCGCCGGTCGCCGTCCGCTGCGGGACCCGGCCGGACACCGTCGTACGCCAGGACCCGCCGCCCGGGACGCCGCTGACCGGGCGGGTGGTCGTCGCCATCCGCACCGCCGCCATCGACCTCGACGAGTTCCGGGGCCCGTGCGCGCCGCCCGACGGCGACCTGGGCCCGGTCACCGGGGCGGACGCCGTCGTCGCCCGCCAGTTCTACCGGTTCGCCGCCGACCCGTCCCTCGGTGCGCCGTTCGCGCCGGAGGACACCTGGGTCGGGATCGAGGCCGGACCGACCTCGGTGCGGCTCGGGGCGGAGGAGCGCGGCCACCTGCCTGCCTGGGAGCTCGACGCCGCCTATGCCGAGTCGCTCGGCCCGTTCTCGGCACCCGACCTCCTGGCCCGCACCGGCGGCTACTTCGAGCTGCACCGCGGCGTGGTCGGCACCTGCCCGACCGGCGACGACCGGGCACCCGCCGAGCTCGCCGGCCTGCGGGCGATCACCCTGACCGCGCCGGCCGACACCGTCGCGGCGTGCATGGAGTGGTGGGGCGTGACCCTCTTCCTCGACGCCGCCGACCGGATCCGCGGCGTCGCGCTGCGGCAGGGGGCGCCGTAGGGGGCGGGCGGGTTGGCCTGGCGGGTGGGCCGGGCGAGGCCGGGCGGGCGCTCGGTGCCCGTCGGCCCCAGCAGGCGCAGATTCATCACGGTATGCAGCCGAACCCGCACCTCCCATGGTGGGTACGCCGTGGGAGGCGTCAGTTCACCGACATACCTTGATGAATCTGCGCCTGGCGGGACCCAGCGGCAGCCGCCTCGCCGCCACCCATCCGCCGCCCACCCCCTCAGGCAGCCGGCCGGTAGTGCTCGATCCGCGGCCGATCGGCCTCCCGGCGCTCCTCCTGCTGGTCGCGGACGCACTTGGCGAGGGTGAAGGTGGAGGTGACGAGGTAGAGCGCGCCGAGGCAGAGGAAGGAGCGGATCCAGCCGTCGACCGGGAGGAAGTAGATCCCGCCGACGACGAAGAGGAGAGCGGCGCCGAAGGAGATCGCGGCCTGGACGTAGAAGGCGTAGGTCGTCTTGTTCATGCGGTCCAGCCTCGGCGAGCGGCACCGGTCGGCGCATGAGCCGCCGTACTCATCCTCACCGCATGCCGAGCAGGAACCGGGTCGGCGCGGTGCGCCGCACGAGCAGGTCGTAGGCCGCCACCGTGAGCGCGAGCGAGCCGGCCACGATCACGGCGTACTTCAGCGGCCCGGGCAGCTCCCACCCCACCACGACGTAGGCGACCGCCACCACGACCGGCTGGTGGAGGACGTAGAGCGGGAGCACGGCCGGGGAGAGGTACGCCGCGACCCGGCCGGTGCGGCCGGGTCGCCGCCCCGCGGGGCGGTCGGGCCCGCCGGCTGCACCACGGGACCGGTCGAGCAGGCCGAGGATCGCGACGACGGCGCACCAGCCGCTGGCGCCGAAGCACGCGCGGCCCGCGATGGCCAGGGGCGTCAGGTCGGTGAACGGGTCGTCGGCGAGCACGAACGCCGGGCCGGACAGCGCGAACAGCGCCACCGCCAGCCACGCCGCGGTGGGGGCGACCCGCCGGACCGCGGCACGGATCCGACGGTCGCCGAGGACGAAGCCGTAGCAGAAGAACACCAGGTAGGCCCAGCGGTGCCAGGCGCCGAACTGCTCCTCCAGCCCGAGCACGGCGGAGACCAGTGCGGGCGGCACGGCCGCGAGCAGGACCAGGGCGGGTCGCGACTCCACGGCCGCGGCCACCCGGCCGGCCCCGTCCCGCCACCGCCGCGACAGCAGCGCCGCCGGCAGGGCGACCAGCAGCGCGAACGTCAGCAGCAGCACCAGGAACCAGAGGTGCCCGGTCTCGAAGTGCTCGCCGTCCAGGACGAACGGGAAGTCGGCGAGGTCGAGGCCGACCTCCCAGAACCGCGGGTAGAACCGCAGGTAGGACTCGTCGTAGCCGGGATCGGCCGCGCGGGCGCGCAGCCACTGGGGGAACGGCACCAGCACCACGAGGCCGAGGACGAGCGGCACCCCGAGCCGCCGCACACGCTCCGCGGCGAAGCCGCCCGGCCCGCGGCCCCGCAGCGACTGCCGGGCACCGAACCCGGCGATGAGGAACAGCAGCGGCATCGCCCAGACCACGACCGGGCCGGCGGCGACGGCAAGCGGGACGGTGCCGTCGTTCTTGACGTAGAAGTCGTCCTCGGTGTCGAAGACCAGCGCGGAGTGGAAGAACACCAGGCCGACGACGACCAGCGCGCGCAGCGCGTCCAGCTCCGCGCGGCGCCCCGGGGGCGCAGCGGTGCCGGGCCCGTCGGCGGGCGCCGTGGTCATGGCCGACAGCCTAGGGACGCGTGCGCTCCCGGGGTACGCCGTCGCGTGCGGTGGTCAGGCCGGGTGGCCGGCGTCGGCCTCCCGCAGCACGACCTCGTGCCGGGTGCGCTCGAGGAACCCGCGGATGGTGTCGCGGCTGCGGGTGAGGCAGGCGATCCGCTCCTCGATCGGGCCGAGCTCGGCGGCGAGCTGCTCGGCGACCTCCTTCGGGCAGGTCGGCTCGTCGCGGGCCGCGCGGTCCTCCGCGTCGAGCAGCACCTTGACCAGCCGGGTGGGGATGCCGGCCTGGACCAGCCCGGCGATCCGCCCGACCCGCTCGACGTGGTCGTCGGTGTAGGTGCGGTAGCCGTTGTCGGCACGGGCCGCGACCAGCAGCCCCTGCTGCTCGTAGTAGCGGATCAGGCGGGGCGCGACCCGGGTCCGCGCGGCCAGCTCACCGATCTTCACGCCGCCTCCCGACCAAGGCTTGACATTGACATTAATGTGAGAGTTTAGCGTCGCCGCATGGCGACCACCACCTCCTCCCACGACCCACGGCTCCGCACCGCTCTCCCCTGGCCCGCCCTCCTCGCCCTCGGCGCGGCCACCCTGGTCATGGTGACCGCGGAGATGCTCCCGACCGCGGTGCTCGGGCCGATGAGCGAGGGCCTCGGCGTCCCCGACACCCACACCGGGCAGCTGGTCGCGGTGTGGGCGCTGACCGTCGTGCTGGCCAGCCTGCCGCTCACCCGGGCCACCCGCCGGGTCGACCGCCGCTCCCTCGTGGCGGCCGGCCTGGTCGCGCTGGCCGGCTCGTCGCTGCTCACCGCGATCGCGCCGTCGTACGCCGTCGTCGTCGGTGCCCGCCTGCTCGGCGCGGCCGCCGTGGGCCTGCTGTGGGCGACCGCCAACGCGCACGTGGCCGACCTGGTGCCCGAGGAGCTGCTCGGCCGGGCGGTCGCGGTGGTGCTCGGCGGCGCGACCCTCGGCATGGTGCTCGGCACGCCGGTCGCCCGCCTGGTCGCCGACGTCTCGGGGTGGCGGGCGGCCTTCGCGGTGCTCGCGGCCGCCGCGCTGGTCGTCGCCGTGCTGGTCGTCGCACTCGTCCCACGCCGGCCGCGCGCGGGCGGGTCCGGGAGCACGACGACGAGCGGCCGCGGGCCGCTGCGGCCGGTGCTCGCCGTCACCGGGCTGGTCGGCCTGCTGCTGGTGGGCTACTACGGCGCCTACACGTTCCTCACCCGGCTCGGCGAGCCCGCCGCCGACCTGGTGCCGGGCGGCATGGGCGGCCTGCTGCTGCTCTTCGGGCTGGCATCGGCCACCGGTGTCGTGCTCGCTGGCCGGGTCACCGGACCCACCGGCCGTGCGCTCGTCGGAGCGGCGGCGGTGACCGCGGTCGCGCTGCTGGCCCTCACCGGGGCCGAGGACGCGGTGGCGGGGCTCGTCGCGATCCTCCTGCTGGGCATCGGCAGCGGCGCACTGCCGCCGCTCGCGCAGACGGAGATCCTGCGCCGGGCCGGCGTCGGCCACCGCGACCTCGCGTCGGCCCTGATCCCGGTCGTCTTCAACGGCGGCATCGCGGTCGGGGCGGCGGGCGCGTCGCTGGTCGTCGGCGAGGCCGGCGTCGACGCCCTGCCGGTGCCGGCCGCGGCCCTGGTGGCCGGCGCCGCGGCGGGGCTGGCGCTCGCGACCCGGACCCGCGCGACCCGCGCTGCGGCCGATCGGCGCGGGCGCCCGCGCCTATAGTGCGGACGACCCGGAGGAGCCGAGCTCGTCGAGGAGGTGCCGTGGCGCGTCGCCCGCCCGCCGCCCTGGCGGTCGCGCTGGCCGGGCTGCTCGGGGGTGCTGCTCGCCCTCGGCGCGTGCGATGCCGACGGCGAGGAGCGGTCGGAGCCCGGGTCGCCGACGACCAGCGACGACCCTTCGGCCGCCTTGGTGCCGACGGTCCCGGACGCGCCGCCGGACGACCCGTTCGTCGGCAACGGCAGCTTCACGATCCCGCTGGGTGATGGTCGCGACGGGCTCGTCCTCCTCCACGCCCCGCCGGCGATCGAGGAGCGGGGCCGGCTGCCCCTGGTGCTGGCCTTCCACGGCTTCCCCGGCGACGCGGCCGGCATGGCCGAGATGACCCGCCTCGACCGGCTCGCCGACAGCGAGGGCTTCCTCGTCGCCTACCCCGACTCCTTCGTCGACCCCGCCGACGTCGTCGCGCTGGTCGACCACCTCGTCGACCACTGGCGGGTCGACCCGCGGCGCGTCCACGCGACCGGCTTCTCCCGCGGAGCGGCGTTCGTCTACACCCTGGCCGCGGAGGTACCCGACCGGATCGCGTCGTTCGCCGCCGTCAGCGGCGTCAAGGAAGACCTCCTGGAGGCGCGGCGCCCCACGGCGCTGCTGACCGTGCAGGGCGGCCGCGACCGGTTGAGCCGGTTCTTCGACGTCACCAACCGCTCCTGGGCCGGCGACCAGCGGTGCGCCCGGCCGACGACCGAGCGGGCGCGGCTCGGCGGCCGCGAGGCGCGGCGTACGACGGCGGCGTGCCGCGGCGGCGGCGAGCACGTCGTCTGGTCGGTGCCGTCGATGAGCCACGTCTGGCCGCGCGGTGCCGACGCGCTGGTGTGGGAGTTCTTCGCCGCACACCCGCTCGCGCGCCGGTTCACCCCGTGAGCACGACGAGCTGCCGGGTCGCGCGGGTCATCGCGACGTAGCGGTCGACGGCCCCGGTGGTGCCGCTGCCGAGACGCTCGGGGTCGACGAGCACGACGAGGTCGAACTCGAGGCCCTTGACCTCCTCCGCGCCCAGCGACCGCACCCGCGCTGGCGGCTCGTACGACGAGGCGCCGACGACGCACGCGGTGCCCTCGGGGTGCTCGGCCAGCCAGCCGTCGACGACCGTCCCGAGCTCGGCGGTGCGGCCCCTGCCCGACGGGGATGCCGCTGCTGCGGACCGAGGTCGGCACGTTGGCGTCCGGCAGAGCCGCCCGGATGACCGGCTCCGCCTCCGCCATCACCTCCTCCGGCGTGCGGTAGTTGACGGTCAGCGTCATCAGGCGGACGTCGTCGAACCCCACGCGGCGCAGCCGCTCCTCCCAGCTCTCCGGGAAGCCGTGCCTGGCCTGCGCGCGGTCGCCGACGATCGTGAAGCTGCCGGACGGGCAGCGACGCAGGAGGACCTGCCACTCGGCGTCGGTCAGCTCCTGCGCCTCGTCGACGACGACGTGCGCGAACGGGCCGGCGAGCAGGTCCGGGTCGGCGGCCGGCACCGGGCCGGTGCCGGCGAGCGCTCCCTGCAGGTCCTCGACGCGGAGCATCGACATCACCTGCATCTCGGTGTCGTCGGTGGCCACCAGGTGGTCGACCACGCGGTCCATCTCCCTCGCGCTCGGCAGCGGCGGCAGCCTCCGCCCGCCGCCTCCGCGCGGCGGCCCCCCGGGTCGCCGACCCGCTGCCGGGCGGCGTCGAGCAGCGGCAGGTCGGCGAGGGTCCAGGTGTGCGGCGGGCGGCGCCGGAGCCGGGCGACGTCGTCGGGCCCGAGCCAGGGGGCGCAGCGGCGCAGGTAGGCCGGCACCTCCCACAGGTCGCCGACGAGCTCGGTCGGGTCGAGCGCCGGCCATGCCCGGTCGAAGGTGTCGACGAGGTCGGCGTTGTTCCGCAGGGCACGGCGCAGCAGGTCGGTCGGCACCTCGTCGTCGGGGCACGCGTCGACGAGGATGTCGAGCAGCGCCTCCCAGATCTCCTCGCGCGCCTGGTTGTGCGGCGTACCGGGATCGGGGGTGGCGAACGCCTCGGCCCAGTCGGCCGCCGTCAGCGGCAGGTCCGCCCACGGTGTCTCGACCAGCACGTCGCCGGTGGGCACCTCCTCGTAGAGCCCGACGGCCGGCTCGATCGCCTCGACCATCCGCGACGACGACTTCAGCCGGGCGACCTCCGGGTCGCGCTCGGGCACCGCCGCCGCCCCCTCGGGCACCAGGTCCCGCAGGGTGCAGGTCCGCACGCCCTCCTCACCGAGGCTGGGCAGGACGTCGGCGACGTAGGCCAGGTAGGGCTGGTGCGGCCCGACGAAGAGGATCCCCCGCGGCGCTGGTCGAGCCGCGGGTCCGCGTGGAGGAGGTACGCCGCGCGGTGCAGCGCCACGACCGTCTTGCCGGTGCCCGGGCCGCCGTCGACGACGGTGGCGCCGCGCGAGGGGGCGCGGACGATGGCGTCCTGGTCGGCCTGGATCGTGGCGAGGACGTCGCGCATCCGGGGCGACCGGCTGGCGCCGAGGCTGGCGATGAACGCCGACTGGTCGTCGAGGGCGGCGTGCCCCTCGAGGCCGTCGGGCGTGAACACCTCGTCCCAGTAGTCGGTGATCCGGCCCCGGGTCCAGCGGTAGCGGCGGCGGCTGACCAGCCCCCGCGGGTCGGCGTGGGTGGCGGCGAAGAACGGCTCGGCCGCGGGCGAGCGCCAGTCGACGAGCAGCCGCCCGCCGTCGGCGTCGGTGAGGCCGAGGCGGCCGACGTAGACCGGCTCGGGCTCGCCGTCGAGGACGACCCGGCCCAGGCAGAGCTCGAGGCTGAACCGGCGCAGCGCCCGCAGCCGGGCGGTGAGCCGGTGCACCTCCAGGTCGCGGTCCATCGCCTCCTGGCCGGTGCCCGCCGGGGCCCTGCGGGCCGCGTCGAGGCGCGCGGTCAGGTCCTCCAGCGTCTGCTGGAGGCTGTCGGCCATCCGGGTGAAGTGGCGCTCGTCCGCCGCCACGAGGGCCGGGTCGGCCTTGGCGGCGAGGTGCTCGGGGAGGTCGAAGACGGTGGTCGGCTGGGCGGTCGGCTGGGCGGTCGGGCGGGTGGGCACGGAGTGGGCTCCCAGGGGGTCGGCGGCGCGGGGGAGCGGGGATTCTGCCGCGCTCCAGGGGTCTTGCCGCAAGCCCCCTCCTGCGCTATACGTTGAGAGTGGAGGGGCCGGTCGGCTCCTCCGCGGACGCATCCGACAGCCAGCCCCGCGCCCCGAGCGCGCGCAGTGCGGCGTCGGCCTCCGCCAGCAGCTCCGCCGCCTCCTCGGCACGGCCCTGCCCGCGGAGCCAGCGTCCGAGGTCGCGCCGGGCCAGGGCCAGCGCCGGCCGGGCGTGCCACCGCTCGAGCTCGTCGATCGCGGTGCGCAGCTCGGCCTCGACGTCGACGTCCGCGTCACCGGAGCGGACGGCGAGGAGGGCCCGGAAGCGGGCGAGCTGACCCCGCAGCCCGCACCCGGGCCGGGTCTCCACGTGGTCGGTGACCAGGGTGAGCAGCCGGCGCACGAGCGCCAGGTCGTCGTGCGCGAACGCCACGTCGACGGCGGCCGGCCAGATCACCGGGAAGTCGTCGCCGAGGGCGACCGTCGTGTAGCAGCGGTCCGCCGCCTCCCACGCGGCCGCCAGCGCCGCCTCGGCGTCGCCGGCCCGGCTGGCGGAGACCGCGCGGAGGCACGCGTTCCAGGCGAGGACGAGCACGTCGTCGGACGCCGGCAGCAGCGGCCGCGCCGGCTCGGGGGCGGCGCCGCGGGCGCCGAGGACCAACGCCCTGATCGACGCGACCATGCTGGCGCCGGCGGGGTCGACGTCCTCGGCCTCGCTGAGGGCGAGCGCATCGTCCCACTCGCCGCTGACCCACTGCGCGATGAGGAGGTTGCAGGTCGCGTAGGTCACCCAGATCCGGTAGCCGGTGCGCCGCGCGACGTCCACCGCCTCCCGGCCGAACCGGACGGCGCGCGCCACGTCGTCCTGGTTCCACCCGGCGTTGAGGTTGACCAGGGCGCGGGCGAGGTTGAGCGGCTGGTGGGACTCCCGGGCGAGCGCCGCCGCCGCCTCGAGCAGGATCCGGCTCGGCCCGTGGACCCCGATCTGGAGGTAGTGCAGGGCCAGGCCGGTGTAGCTGTCGGCGATCGCCTCGGCGTCGCCGAGGAGCTCGGCGATCCGCGCGCCGCACTCGGCGACCTCGCCGAAGTCGAGGTGCAGGCGCATCCGCGCCGACGACAGCGCCCGCGCCAGCTCGAGCACCACCGCCGCTGCGTCCGGCTGGTCGCGCAGCGCGTCGTAGTGCGGTTGCAGCAGCCGCATCGCGCCCTCGTTGTCGCCCAGCCCCGCGCGCGCCGACCCGAGCACGACCGCCGCCCCCGCCGCCGCGACCGGGTCCCCCCTCCTGCTCGAACGCCGACGCCGCCTCTCCCGCGTGCTCCAGCGCCTCGTCGTACCGTCCGGCCTGCAGCAGCGCCCGGCCCAGCTCGACCCGGACCGACGACCGCGTCCGCGGGTCGCCGGCACGGTCGAGCGCCGTCCGCAGGTGCCCGGCGGCCTCGGTCGGCGAGCCGAGCGCCGCCGCGCGGTCGGCCGCCTCCCGGAGCCGCTCGACCGCCCGCGCGGTCAGCTCGGCGGCGTCCGGGGCGTCGGGGAGCGCGTCGACGGCGTCGAGGTAGTGCTGCGCGACCACCGCGGCGAGCCCGTCGCCGTCGTGCTCCTCCAGCTCACGGACCACCGCCAGGTGCGCGGCCCGGCGGTCGCGGCGGGCGAGGCTCCCGTACGCCACCTGCCGCATCGCCAGCTGGACGAACTGGAACCGGCCCCGCTCGGCGCTGAACGGGTCGCTCTCCTGGCGGAACAGCTGCACCCGCACCAGGCTGTCGAGGACCGAGTCGACGTCGTCGACGCCGCGGCAGAGCCGTGCCAGCGACTCCCGCGAGAACGACGAGCCGACGACGCTCGCCTGGTTGACCACCAGCCGCTCCGCCTCCGACAGGGTGTCCAGGCGGGCGGCGAGGAGCGCCTGGAGCGTGGCGGGCGCACCGACCGAGCCCAGGTCGAGCGAGCCGGGGTCGGCGAGGACGTACTGGCCGCCCCGCGGGATGACCAGGTCGCGATCGATCAGCGACCGCACCGTCTCCACCGCGAACAGCGGCACGCCCTCGGCCCGCTGCACGAGCGCGTCCCGCACCGGGTCGGGGAGGCCGGCGACCAGGCCGGAGATCAGCCGCCCCCATGTCGGCGGGCGCCAGCGTGTCGAGGTGGAGCACGGTGGCCCGCCGGTTGGTGGCGAGGTCGGGGGTGCCGTTCGAGCAGGCCCGGCCGGGTGAGCAGCATGACGAAGCAGGGGAACCAGCCGGCGGTCAGCAGGTGCTCGAGGTAGGCGATCAGTCCGTCGTCGGCGTGCTGGGCGTCGTCGACGACGAGGACGACCGGGTCGCCCGGCTCGCTGACCCGGGCGAAGAAGGTGGTCCACGCGGCGAACAGGTCCTCGCGTGGGAAGGTGCCGGCCACGCCGGTGCCGAGGAGGAAGCCGAGCCGCGGCTCCAGCCAGGCCCGCTCGTCGGGGTCGGTCACGAACCGGTCGAGGCCGTTGGCGAGCAGCAGCCCCAGGTCGTCGGTGTCGCCGTCGTACTCGTTCTGCAGGCGGCCGCGGATCGCCTCGGCCAGGGCGAAGAACGCGACCCCCTCGCCGTAGGCCAGGCAGCGACCGTTGTGCCACCGCACGGTCCGGGTGAGGCCGTCGACGTACTTGGACAGCTCCCACCCGAGCCGGGTCTTGCCGACGCCGGCGTCGCCGTCAACGACCAGCAGCGCCGGCCGTCCCGTCTCCTCCACGGCGTGGAACAGCTCCTTGACCAGGCGCAGCTCCCGGTCGCGGCCCGTGCAGGGCGCCTCGAGGCCGTCGGCCCGCTGGTTGCCGCCGACGTTGGCCACCACCGCCCGGACCGACCAGAGCGGCACCGGGTCGGCCTTGCCCTTGAGCGCGTGCGCCCCGGCGTCGGCGTAGGTGATGGCGGAGGTCGTCAGCAGCCGGGTCGTCTCGTCGACCCACACCTGTCCCGGCCGGGCCACCGACTGCACGCGGGCCGCCGTGTTGACGGCGTCGCCGGCCACCATGCCCTGGTCGAGTGCACCGAGGGTGACGGCGACCTCGCCGGTCACGATCCCGACGCGCATCGCGAGCTCCGGGAGCCCGATCTCCTCGCCCAGCGCCTCCACGGCACCGACGAGCTCGAGGCCCGCGCGCACGGCGCGCTCGGCGTCGTCCTCGTGGGCGGTCGGCACGCCCCACACGGCCATCACGGCGTCGCCGATGAACTTCTCCACCGTGCCGCCGTAGCGGTCGATCACCCGGCGGCACTCGTCGAAGTACCGGGAGAGCAGCTCGCGGACCTCCTCCTGGTCCCGCGACTCCGAGTAGGTGGTGAACGCCACGAGGTCGCCGAAGAGCACGCTGGTGGTGCGGCGTGCGGCCACCGGCACGGCGCCTGGCAGGTCGGTCCCGCCACTGCCGACGGTCCGGCCCGTGACCTGGCCGCTGGTCTGGCCGACCTGGGCCGCCCCGCAGCTGCCGCAGAACCGGGCGCCGGGCACCAGCTCGGCCGAGCAGGCGACGCAGGTCGGCGCGGTCAGCGCGGCGCCGCAGGTGTAGCAGAAGCGGGCACCGTCCGGCTGGCCGCCCGTCGCACAGCTGGCACAGGACCGCATGGTTGCTCCGTCCGTCGGCGCGCCCCGCGGTCCGGCCGCGGCGCCGGTCCCAGGCTAGGCGGGTCCCCCGGCCATCTCGGCACGGCCGAGGACGAATCGAGGACCGCGCGTTACCGCAAGTGCGAACCGTCGGCGGTGTCGCCGTCGAAGCGGCGTCCGGGCCCGCGCCGCCGTACTACGCTGCCCGGGACGTCGAGGAGGAGCCCATGGCCGATGCCCGTCGGTATGACGCGGAGCTCGCACGCGTGCCGCTGTTCGCCGGCCTCTCCGGCCGCCAGCGCAGCCGGCTCCTCGACAAGTGCAAGGTCGTCGAGCACCAGCCGGGCACGCCGGTCACCACCGAGGGCGCCGGCTCCCTCGCGATGCACCTCGTGCTGAGCGGGGCGGCGGAGGTCGACGTGCGCGGGCGGAAGGTCCGCGACCTCGGTCCCGGCGACTACTTCGGCGAGATCAGCATGATCGACGGCAAGCCGCGGTCGGCGACCGTGACCGCGCAGGACGGCCTCACGACGCTGGCCGTGCCGCACCTGGCGTTCACCGACCTGGTCGAGCACGACCCGTCGGCCGCGAAGGTGCTCCTCGTCGCGCTCTGCGCGCGGCTGCGGGAGGCGGAGGCGGCCGCGGACCGCTGACGCACCCGCGCCGGCGCCGGCCGTCGATGTGCCGGTCACGGATGTGCCAGCCGCGTGTCGCTCGGCTAGCCTCTTTCTCGTCAGTCGGAGACCGACTGCCGGACGAGGGAGCCGTACCCGGAGCGCGACAAGACGGCCGTGAGGGAGCACGTCATGGCCTGGTTCGTCCTCATCGTCTCCGGAGCCCTCGAGGCCGTCTGGGCGCTCGCGCTCGACCGCACGCAGGGCTTCACCCGCCTGGTGCCGACGGTGGTGTTCGCCGTCAGCGTCTCGGCCAGCATGGCCGGCCTCGCCTTCGCGATGCGGACGCTGCCGGTCGGGACGGCGTACGCCGTGTGGGTCGGCATCGGCGCCGCGCTCACGGTGGCGGTCAGCATGGTCACCGGCGAGGAGTCGGTCAGCCTCGTCAAGATCCTGCTGCTCGGCGGGCTGGTCGGCTGCGTCGTCGGGCTCAAGCTCGCCCACTGAGGTCGCCGGCGCGGTCGTCATGGTCAGAGTGAGCCATGGGTCACTCTCACCCTGACGACCCAGCTGCCGTCGACTGAGTATCCGTACCGATGCCGCCCGCGCCCCGGAGGCGCAGCCTGGAGGCATGAGCACGCCATCGACCCCCGGACCGTCGTCCTGCTCGCCGTCGCGACCGCCTGCTGCGCGCTGCCGCTGCTCGGCCTCGGTGCCTTCGCGTGGGCCGCCACCGCCCAGAGCACCAGCGACGACCCGCTCGTCGGCCTCGGCTACGTGATGGCGGTCGTCAGCGGCGCCCCGGGCGTCCTCGCCGTGCTGCTGGCGCTCGTCGGGGTCGCCGTACGCCGTCGCAACCCGGTCGCGGGGGTCGTCCTGGCCGCCGTCGGCCTGGGCGTCGCCGCGCTGCCGCTGCTCCTCGTCGTGACCTGGCTGGCGCCGCTGCCGATGTTCTGACCGGCTCGGGCGGGCCGACGGGCCCGCGCCGGGCGGCCGCTATCTTCCGCCCATGCAGGAGACCACCGCATCCACCCCCACGTCACCGAGGCCCGACCGCGAGACGCTCGTGCACCGCGCACACCGCCACCCGGTGGCGGCGGAGGTCTACCGGATCGGCTCGATCATGCTCGGCGCGGTCGTGTTCGCGGTGGGGCTGGAGGGCTTCCTCATCCCCCAACGAGTTCCTCGACGGCGGCATCGTCGGCGTCTCGATCATCGCCACCAACTTCGTCGACGTGCCGATGGGCGTGTTCATCGGGCTGCTCAACATCCCGTTCGTGCTGCTCGCGTGGGCGCTGATCGGTCACCGCAGCGCGGTCCGGTCGGGCGTCGGCATCGCCACCCTGTCGGCGGCGACCATCTACCTCCACCACATGCACGCGTTCACCGACGAGTCATGGCTGGCGTTGATCTGCGGCGGCGCGATGATCGCCGTCGGCATCGGCATCGCGCTGCGCCACGGCGGCGCGCTCGACGGCACCGAGGTGCTGGCGACCATCCTCGCCAGCCGGACGCCGTACACCGTCGGCCAGCTGATCCTCTACATCAACCTCGGCATCTTCACCGTCGCCGGCTTCGTCATCTCCTGGGAGTCCGCGCTGCTGTCGGCGGTGCTCTTCTACATCGTGGTCAAGGACCTCGTCGACCAGATCGCCCACGGCGAGGCCGGCGCCCGCCGCGCCCGGGTCACCACGGCGCGGCACGAGGACGTGGCCACGATGATCGCCGGCCGCACCGGGCGCCCGGTGCTCGTCGACGTCCACACCCGGTGGTACGCCGACGGGCCGGGCGAGGACGTGTGGGTCGTCAACTTCACGTGCTCGCGGATGGAGGAGGCGACCCTCGTCGAGGACATCGAGGCGGTCGACCCCGACGCGAACGTGACGTTCAGCGACATCACCACGCTGCACGGGCCGATGTTCGAGTCGCTCGCGACCGGCCACTGACCGGCCCGGTCAGCGCGTGAACCCGTCGGTGGGTGTCCAACTGAGGTGCGTCTCCCCTCGGTCGGTCCAGCGGACCTGCTCGTCGTCGATGGCGACCTTCGTCCAGCCCACGGCGCCGTCGACGTCCTCGACCTCCACCCGCCAGTCCGTGAGGTCGCCGTACGACACCGCCGCGACGGCGTCCTCCGGCGGCTCGCCGTCGTAGCACCAGAGCGCGAAGTCGGCGATCGCGGCGACCAGGTCGCCCCGGGCGACGAGCTCGATGCCCTGGCAGGGGTCGGGCTCCGTCGACCGGAACAGCTCCCGCGGCTCGGTCCACGAGCGCTCCCGCGGCGAGAAGTGCTGCTCCTTCAGCGCACCCCCGTCCTCCGAGTACCACAGGCGCACGCGGCGGCCGTCGGCCAGCGTCACCTCTTCTTCGAAGTACCGCCGCCAGCGGCGGGTCGGGTCGAACGCCTCGGTGGAGCGGCGGTGGCCGTAGGTCGAGGTGTCGGCGGCCGGGTCGTAGGCGACGGAGGGCACCGGCTCGTGCTCGGCTGCCTCGTCGCGCTCGGTGGCGTCGCTCCCGCACGCCGCCGCGGCGAGCGCAGCAGCCAGCGCGACGGCGGCGACCACCGTGTCCCTGGTTCGCATGGACGCACGGTAGTGGCACCCCTGCTCGTCCAGGACGGGATGATTGGACCGCGCCGAGCCGGGAAGGGTCGCGACGTACCGAGGAAGGAGGCAGGAGATTGGGGCTCGACGACGGCGGCTACACGACGCCGTACATCGACGTCGACGTGGACTCCATGCGGGACGCGGCCGAGGAGCTGACCCGCACGGCGAACAGGCTCGTCGGCGACATCGACACGCTCATGGAGAAGGCGGCCCTGCCGCTGGCGGTGTTCGCCCCGGACGCCGACGTCTACCGTGCGTACGCGTTCTGGTGGGGCCGCTGGTCGGCGCTCGTCGAGACCGCCGAACCCGCGATCCGGGGCGCGGCGAGCACGACCGCGAAGGCCGCTGACGGCTTCACCACCGTCGACACCGACGGGCGCATCGAGCTGACCCTGCCCGAGGGCGGCTGAGCGTGGACGACGAGACCGCGGAGATCGTCCTCGCCCGCATGAACCACGCGGACGGCGACGACCTGATCCGCGCCGCGAACGGCATGGACACCGCCTACGAGCGGTTCTGGAACGTGCGCGGCCGGATCGCCGGCGTCCGCACCGACCTCGTCGACCAGTGGGACAGCGACAGCGGCCGCACCATGCTCGACTACCTCGAGACCGTCGAGCAGGCGCTGGCGGAGGTGGGCGGTGCGCTCACGATCATGGCCGACAAGCTGCGCGCCCACGGCAAGGTGATCAACACCGCGCGCGACACCGTCCGCGACCTCGTCATCCAGGGCTACCAGGACCCGCTGTCCGTCACCGACTCCGACCTGGACGCCCCGTTGCAGGACTTCCTCGACTCCGAGCGGGCCCTCACCACCGACCTGTGGACCTACGGCGCCCTCGCCCCGGGCGGCATTCCCCTGCCGGAGCCGCCGCCCCGGCCGCCGGGGGATTGGAAGACCTTCATCTTCGGCGACGGCTACCCGGCCGGGTGGTACTGGCTCGGCGCGGACGGGAAGTACCCCGACCTCGACGACTACGACTTCGGCGACGACTACGACCCGGGGACCTACGACCCCGACAACCCGCTCTACGGGTACGACGAGTGGGGGCAACCTGGTGCCGGCGTACCAGGCAGCGATGCCGGTGCCGGTGGAGATCCAGGAGGCCGGCGTCGGGAGCGGGCTGCTCAAGCTCCTCGGCAAGGCGGTCAAGGGCGCGAAGGTCAGCCCCAGCGGCGCCCGCGTCATCGCGGAGAGCGCCGACGACCTCGCGGCGCTGGTCCGCGGCAGCTACGGGTGGCGCCCCGGCCACATCGACCGCCACATCCGCGAGTGGTACCGGCTCGGCAAGGACGCTCCGGTGCAGCCGTGGATGCGCGACGAGTTCCTCGAGATGGTCGTCCAGTCCGGCATCCGCCAGGGCAAGGTGTTCCAGTGGAGCCTCCGCGGCGAGGCCGGGATGCAGCCGACGTATTCCGTGCTGCGCTACCAGAACGGCCGGTGGCTGGTCTCGCAGTACTACGCCAACGGCTCCCGGGCCGGTGAGTTCGCCACGGCCTTCGAGCCGACCGCGCAGCAGCTGGCGCGGATGCTGCAGCAGGCCGCGATCCGGTGAGGCGCGGACCGACCCTGACGGCCGTGCTGTGGGATCCCGCCCGGGGCACGGCTGCGCTCCGCGCTGCCGCCGACGACGCGGCCGACCGCTCGGGTCTCCCGACGACGGTCGAGGGCGGCGCCGAGGAGGGGCTCGTGCAGCTGCACGTGTGGGTGGGCGGCCTCGGCCTCGGGCTGCCCGAGGACCGGCCCGAGGCGTGGGACGAGCTGGGGCTCGCGCTCGGCGCCACGGTCGCCGCCGTCGACCCGGCCCTCGCGCTCGCGGCCCCGGAGTGGGGCGCCGACTCCCCTCGCCGTCCCCGAGTACGACGAGCTGGCGCCGGGCCTGCGCTCGGGCCGCGCGCGGCGCCGCGACCTGGACCCCGCGCGCGCCGAGCGGTTCTCCCACCTCGCCGACCGAGGCGTCGTGGCGGCCGACGAGGACGGCTGGGTGTGGGCCGCGGCCGGCGCCGTGCCGCTGCGGACCGCGCCGCGCGCCGACGGCGACCGGCTGGCACCGGCGGTGTTCCACGCCTGGTGGGGCCGCCGCCCCGACCAGGCGGCGCCGGCGGGTCCGCGCCTGCGGCTCGCCGCGCGGCAGCCCGACCCGGGGCTGGCCACCGCGCTCGCCGCCGCGCTCCCGGCCGGCTGGTCGACCGACCCCACCGCGCCGGACACGGCCGCCGCCAGCGCTGCCGACTGGGTGACAGGAGCGGCCGTGCGGGAGGCGCTCGCCGACGTCGTCGTGCTCCTCGAGCCGCGGTGGGTGCTGCTGCGCGACCCGGACCTGCTGTGGCTGCCCGACGCCCCGGCGTCGGCCGACGCCGTCGACGGCCTGCGGATCACGCCCCTGGCGGGGCCCGGAGTCGTCGTGGAGGGCCCGTACCCTCGGCTCGAGCGACTGACCGACGCACCGCCCAGGAGGACCTGACCATGCGCGGACCCGTCGCGTCGGTGACCTGCCACGACGCCGACCGCCCCGACCTCGCCCCCCGGTTGCGGGCGGCCGTGTCCGACGCTGGGCTCGCCGGCTGGGTGACCGAGGCCGCCGGCACCGGCGGCACCGTCGCCGTCCTCGAGGTCCCCGTCGGCGAGCTCGGTCTCGGCCCGGTCGACCGCGGGGAGGGCTGGGCGGCGCTGTCGCGTCGGCTCGGAGACGTGCTCGACGCGGTGGTGCCGACGATCGCGCTCGGCGGCTTCAGCGCCGTGCTCGACCTCGACCAGCCGGCCTGGCGGGTCGACCGGCTGCAGTGGTGCAGCGGTCGCGTCGACGTCGCCCGGCTCGACCACGACCGGGTCGCCGCCTTCAACGCACTCGCCGGAGAGCGGCTCGTGGAGGTCCGCGACGGCGCGGTCCGGTGGGCTACGCCGCCGGGCGTGCCGCTCGGCGTCGACCTGCTCGACGTCGCGCCGCTCGGCCTCGCCGCCGCGGCGTACGAGGCCTGGACCGGCGAGGCCGCCGACCTCGACCCGCTCGTCAGCGACGTCGACGACGCGAACGACCCGGTGCTCTGGTTGTGGACCGACGAGGACCCCCGCCCGGCTGGCCGCCGCGGTGGGCGCCGCGCTGCCCGGCCACGAGGTCGAGACCGAGCAGGAGTACGGCGCGTTGTCGCCGGTCGTCGTCCGGCCGCCCGCGGGCCGGGTCGCCCAGGCCGACCTGCTGGCCGACCTGCGGACGGCCGTCGCCGCCGGTACGCCGGCCTGGGCGGGCCTGCTGCCCCGCGGCGGCTTCCTGCCCCCCGGCGTCGCGCCGGAGCTGCCGGAGTCGGGTGCCGTCGACCACCTGTGGCTGCGCCGCGACTGGGCCGGCGACCTGCTCGACGCCGTCACCGACGCGCTCGCCGGTGCCCCGGTCGAGGACGTCGCGGACGGCGTCCTGCTCGTCACCGGGCCCGATCCGCGCGGCCCCCGCGACGCCGACCTCGTCTGGACGCCGATGGTGCGCTATCAGCGGCTGGCCCTGGTGGCCTCGCTGCTCGGCGACCGGCTGCGCGGCGACACCGCGGGGCCGGAGATCGTCATCTGACCCGCCGACGTCGGCCAGACCCACCAGCAGATCCACCAAGCCGACCCACCAACACGAGAGAACGGGATGATGAGAGACAACGACGCGGCGATGGTCGCCGAGCTGGACCGCCTCGACGAGGCGGTCAAGGCGGCGCCGGCCGGGGACACCACGGCGCAGGTGGCCCTGTGGCGGCAGGTCAGCCGGATGGAGACCTGGTTCTTCATCGCGCGCGGGTCCACCGAGCAGCCGCGGCCCTACGGGGTCGCCTTCGCCCAGGGTCCGGTGGTCTGCCTCTACAGCAGTGCCGCGCGGGCGAACGAGGCGGCTCGCGGCTTCGGCCTCGTCGACGGCGAGGGTGACGCGGTGCCGGTGTTCGGCGTACCGATGCCGGCCGCGATCGACTACGTCGCGTCGTTCGCCCGGGCCGGCGTGTTCGGCGTGGCGCTGGACCACCCGATGATCGGGCACTACATCCCGCTGGCGAACCTCGACCTGCTCAAGAGCTGGGTCGGAGCTGCGTCGTGAGCGGCGCGGAGCCGGACGGCGACTTCGTCGAGGTGATCGCCCGTGAGGTCGCGGCCGACCCCGGCAACCTGGCGCTGCGCGAGGACTTCGTCACGCTGCTGCTGGAGGCCGACCCCGGCCGCGCCGCCACCGAGCTCGACGCGTTCGAGGCGCGGGGCGGCGACCCCGCGCGGGTCCGCCTGCTGCGGGCCCGCCTGATGGCGGCCCGGCTGCGCGCCTCAGGCCCGCCGCCCCCGGTCGAGACGTCCGGCCACCCGGTGCCGGCCCCGGCCGATGCCGATCGTGAGGACACCGGCACCGACGGGTCGACGGCGCTGTGGGACGCCGAGCGGCCGGCGGTGACGCTGGCCGACGTGGCAGGGCTCGCCGAGGTCAAGCAACACCTGGAGACGACGTTCCTGGCTCCCCTGCGCGCGCCCGAGATCGCGGCGGCGTTCGGGCAGAGGCCGGGAGGGTCGCTGCTGACGTACGGCCCTCCGGGCTGCGGCAAGACCTTCATCGCGAAGGCGATCGCCGGCGACCTCGGGGCCTCGTTCATCCACGTCACCCTCGCCGACCTGCTCAGCAAGTGGATCGGCGAGAGCGAGAAGGCGATCCAGAGCGTGTTCCGCGACGCGCGCGCGGCAGCGCCGTGCGTCATCTTCTTCGACGAGTTCGACGCCCTCGGCGGTCGGCGTACGTCCGGTGGCGGCGGGTCGCAGTCGATGCGGATGCTCGTCACTCAGCTCCTGGAGGAGCTCGACGGGGTGGCCAGCGCCAACGACGGCGTCTACTTCCTCGCGGCGACGAACCGGCCGTGGGACATCGACCCTGCCCTACGCCGACCGGGCCGGATCGACAAGACGGTCCTGGTGCTCCCACCCGACGCGGTCGCGCGGGCGGCGATCGTGCAGCGTGCGCTGGAGGGCAAGCCGACCGACGACCTCGACGTGGTGGCGGTCGCGGCGGCGACCGAGGGCTTCTCCGGTGCCGACCTCACGCACCTGACGACCACGGTGCTGCAGCAGGCCGTGGCCGAGTCGATGCGCAGCGGCGCGCTGGTGCCGGTGACGACCGGTGCGCTGCTCGCGGCAGCCGCGAGCATCGTCCCGTCGACGACGTCCTGGTTCGACCAGGTGGCGCCGGTGCTGGAGTACGGCGTCGACGACGGCACCTTCGACCAGCTCCGGGCCTACCGGGTCAAGCGAGGCATGCGATGAGCGGCGCGGGACACGCGACCGACGACGCGGACGCGGTCGAGCGGAACCTCGACCTCGCCTGGGAGCTGTTCGCCGCACAGCCCACCCATCCCCAGGTCGCCGTGCTCGCGTCGTCGGTGCTGGCCGCCCAACCGTCCCGGAGCAGCGCGACGCTGCTGCTCGGCAAGCACCACGAGCTGTCCGAGCGGGTCGACGAGGCGCGGCGTCTCTACCTGCAGGTGGCCGGACGCCGCGACGGCCAGTTCGTCAACGCCGCCCGCTCGCTGCGGCACCTGGCGTTCGCCGACAACGACCACGCCGAGGCGCTGCGGTGGGCGGAGACCGTGCTGGCCGAGGAGCAGGAGGACTGGGACGACTGGATGGAGCTGGGGTCGGCCGTGGCGCTCTCCGGTGAGCTCGACGAGGGCTGGCGCCTGCTCGACGAGGCGGTGGCCCTGTGCTCCCGGACGGCACCCGACGGGCTGCCCTCCGCCCTGGGCAAGCGTGCGGTCTACCTGCTGGGCAGCTTCGCCCCGCCCGACCGGTTCGTCCCGGCGGCCGAGGAGGCGATCCGGGCCGACGCGGCGAGCTCGTGGATCGCACTGATGCTGGGCTGGGCCTACCTGGTGCAGTACCGGTTCGCCGACGCCGAGCAGGTCGGGCTGCGGTTGCTGCGCGAGGACCCGACCGAGGGGCAGTTCCAGAACCTGGTGGGCACGGCCCGGACGATGCTGGGGATCGTCGAGAACGCCGAGGCCCAGGACATCACGATGGACGACGTCCGACGCTCAGGCGTGATCGAGACGGGGTGGCAGCAGCTGCGCGACCGGTTGCTCGGCACCGACCTCGCCTCCGCCCTCGCCGCACTGGACGACGTGATGCCGGACGAGCTGCGCGCGACGCTCCGACCGGCCGCCTCCGCTGAGGAGGGCGCCGAGGTGGGCGCGTTGGTCGCGGAGGACCTGGTCACCTGGCACGACGGCCAGCAACCCGGCTCCGGAGCCGCGTGGGGCCTGGCCGAGCCGTTCCGCCTGATGTCGGCGGCCGAGTCGACCGCCCTGGACGCCGAGATCGAGGCCGACCCGCCAGCGCACCCGGAGTGGCCGGAGAACGGCGTCTGGGAGAACGTCATGACCGACGATGCCGGCGCCTACCTGGTCGCGGTCGAGTTCGGGGCGCTGGTCAAGCGTCGTCGCGGGCACCCCGACGAGCCCGTCGCCCCGTCGATGGCCGACTGGGTGTGGGACCGGGTGGTCGCCTTCGGCGGCCGCGACCCGCGGCCGGCGCGGCCGAAGTCCGGGGCGGACGGGTAGGCGGCGCGTAGCCCCACGTTTGGCACGCTGGGCGCGTGCTCCCCTTCCCGATCGAGACCGACCGCCTGACGCTCCGCCCCTTCCGCGCCGACGACCTGGACGCCGTCCTCGGCTACTACAGCCTGCCCGAGGTCGCCCGCTACCTGCTCGACGAGCCGTGGACGCGGGCGGTCGCCGAGGAGCAGATCGCCAAGAGGGTGACCCGCACCGGGCTCGACGGCGAGCACCGCGCGCTGGCGCTGGTCGTCGAGCAGGGTGGCCGGGTCATCGGCGACGTCGCGCTCTGGCTCGTCGACGACACCGGGTCGCGCGCCGAGGTCGGCTGGTCGTTCCACCCCGACTCCGGTGGGCAGGGCTACGCCACCGAGGCGGTGCGGGCCCTGCTCGACCTGGCCTTCGACGGCTACGGCCTCCATCGCGTGCTTGCCAACCTCGATCCGCGCAACGAGGCCTCCGCCCGGCTGTGCGAGCGGGTCGGCATGACCAGGGAGGCGCACCTGCGCGAGGACTGGTTCAGCAAGGGCGAGTGGACCGACAACGCGATCTACGGGCTGCTGGCCGGGGAGTGGCGCGCGAGCTCCTGAGCACGCGAGCGTGGTCGACTGGTCCCATGCGCATCGAGCGGATCGTGCCCGACCTGACCGTGACCGACCTGGCGGCCGCGGTCCGCGAGCACACCGAGGTCCTGGGCCTGCGGGTGGTGATGCACCACGGCTGGATCGTCACCCTCGCCGACGACGCGGGTCACCAGCTGAGCCTGATGACGGAGGACGCCACCGCCCCCGTCAACCCCGACGTGTCCGTCTTCGTCGACGACGTGCACGCCGCCCACCAGGCCGCGGTCGCCCGCGGCGTCGAGATCGTGCACCCGCTGACCGTCGAGGAGTGGGGTGTCTGCCGGTTCTTCTACCGCGACTCGTCCGGACGCGTCGTCAACGTCGGGTCCCACTGCTGACGCCTCCGCTGCGTCAGGACCCTCCTCCGATCGCGGCGCGGACGATCTCGCTGATCCGCTGCTCCGTGGCGTCGTCGAGCGACTCGAAGTACCACGCCGCCGGCATCAGCAGTCCTTCCGAGCCGCCGGCAGGTCGGAAGGCGGCCTTCTCGGTGAGCCCGAGGTTCATCCTCTCGTCGTTGCGGAGCGACAGCAGCGCCGGAGCACCCGCCGACATCGCGTAGGCGGGCATGCCGTACCAGATCCGCGGCTTCAGCTCCGGTCCGGCGGCCACGATCACGTCGTGCACCCGCTGCATGACCGAGCGGCGGGGCTCGTCCATCGACGCGAGCTTGTCGACGACCTGCTGGAGGTTCTTCTCGTCCTTGGCAGTCATGAGGCCATGTCCTTCCGTCAGCCGGTGTGATGCACCGGCACGATGAGTAGCGCACCTGACGGTGCCGCACCCCATCCGGACGTGTCCCGCAGCAGCAGGCCTCTCCGCGATGATTCAGGCGGTCGTCCCACCTGGAAGCGCAGGTCGCGACGAACGGCGTCGCGACGGTGCTCACGCTAGCACCGTCGGGGTCGTCCTGCCCGGCGTACGGCGCGCGGCGCGGCGTACCTGCTCTACCGGAAGGTGTGGGCGGGCCTCGTGCGGGTCTGCCGGTCCGCGCGGTTCCTCCGTGATCCCGCGACCCTGCCCGCCGATGCGCAGGCGGTCATCGACGCGCGCTGCGGCCGCGGCTGACCGCGCCGTCGGTGTCGACGGGGGCCGTGGTCCTCGGCGCGCCGCCCGTGCCGAGCAACGCCTGCACGCGCTTGTCCCGTGCGAGCGCCTGGCGGGCCCGGTGGAGGCGGACCCGCGCTGCTCCGGGACGGACGCCGAGGGCGACGGCGAGCTCGGCATGGGTGAGGCGCTCCCACTCCACGAGCTGGAGCACCTCGCGGTCGTTGGCCGAGAGGTCGGCCATCGCCGCTCTCACGACCGCTGCCGCGTCCGACTCCTCGCCCACAGGCGCTGACGCGGCCGGCAGGCTCGCCGCTCCCTCGTGCGCGGCTCCCTCCTGCGCCCGGTGCCGGGCGTCGGTCGCGACCAGGGTGCGCGCGACCCCGAACAGCCATGCCCGCCGGAGCACCGGAGCGGGCAGGTCCGCCCGCCGCCGCCACGCCACTGCGTAGACCTCGGCGACCAGGTCCTCCACGTCTCCGCGGGAGCGCCGCCCCACGTAGGCGAAGAGGTCGCGGACCGTGCTGCGGTAGAGCTCCTCGAACTCGGCCGTGCTGATCTGGCGGCTCACGTCAGCGCTGCCCCTCGACCGCAGGAGCCGACTGCCGGGGCAGAGCCGGAACCAGCTCCTCCCAGCAGTCCTCCAGGAGCGTCCCCATCACGGCCAGGTCGCGACCGTCCGCCGCCGCCACCACCCGCGGCAGGTAGGCGAACTCCGTCTCGTGCGGGTGGAAGACGCGCGTGCGACCGCTGTCGGGATCGGTCCACGTCTCGCTGGGTCCGTAGGTCTGCTCGGCGTCGATGTCGGTGACGGCGGACCAGGACACGGAGAGCTGCAGCGCGGCGATCGCCTGCTCGCGGCCGGCGGTGTCTCCGGAAGCAGTCGCTTCGGCCCACTCGTTGCCCCAGGAGCAGATGGCGTCGCGGGCGGCCTGGGCGCGGATGCCGCCGCTGACCTCCCCGATAATGTCGCCGGACCGACGGGCGTCGGCGACGTCCCGGTCGTGGATCTCCAGCTCGATCTCGCGGGAGACCGCACGACTCCGTGCGTCGGGGAAGTCGATGTCGGCGGTCAGCTCGTCGTAGACCTCCACGTAGTCCGGAGCCATCGGGTCGATGTGCTCACCGGGTCCGCTGAGCTCCTCGACCTCCGGGTCGGTCACCGGCCGACCGGTGTGGGCGCTCCACATGTCCGCGGCCGCGACCCCACCGGCCCCGAGGACCAGCGCGGCGACGCCCGTACCGGCGACCAACCGGCCGCGGCGGCGCCGCCGCGGGGCCACGTCGTACACGACCGCCGCCACCCGGTTCCACACCCGGTCGACGGCAGGTTCGGCCGGCGCCTCGACGGCGGGAGCCGCGGCGCGCACCAGTCGGCCGACGTCGTCATCTGTGGTCTCGGGGTGCACGGGTCCTCCTCTGGACGGGATGAGTCTCACCCCTACCTGTCGAGGCGTTACACACCCGCTGCTGCGGCTACGGCACGAGGTTGGAGCGGAGGGCGCGTCCGAGCCGGTCCACTGCGGAGTCGTCGCTGGTCAGACCGAGATAGCCGCCGGCCTCCGCCAGGAAGAGGTCGGCGCCCTGGTCGACCTGGTCGAGGAGCCCGGGGAAGGCGGCTTGCTTGTGGCGGTAGAGCGTCACGCGCACTCCCTTGCGCGCCAGGGCGACGACGAGATCGGCGTTGTCCTTCCGGGCCGCCTCCACGGACAGCAGCAGCCGCTCGAGGTTCGGCATGTCGAGGAGGAGCGACCCGTCGGCGCCGTCGAGGTCGAGCCGGAGCCGCCGTACGCCGACCTCGGCGAGCGGGGTCAGGTCGGCGTTGCGGGTGGTCCGGGTCAGGTGCAGCTCGGTGAGGTCGGTGAGGCCCAGCAGCGGCTCCACGCCGAGCAGGCCGGGGTCGCCCTCAGCGCCGACCCGCAGGGTGCATGTCGTCCAGGATGCCGATGGCGAGGTCCACGAGGTCTGGGCCTAGTTCGATTTGCCGGTCTCGATTCGGGATTCGGTGCCCCCTGTGAAGAGGGTTCTGGCATGGCGGCAAGGGCATCGACGCGGTGTCGCCGTCCTACTGACAACTGCTGTCGCGACTACTGACATTAAGATGTCGGCGGCTCATATCAGTGCGCCATGTCGACGAACCGGCTGTAGTGACCCTGGAACGCGACGACGATGTCGCGGGTCGCGCCGTTGCGGTGCTTGGCGACGATCAGGTCGGCCTCGCCTGGACGGGTCGACTCCTTCTCGAAGACATCGTCGCGGTGGAGCAGGATCACCATGTCGGCGTCCTGTTCTATGGAGTTGTGCAGGGCAATCCCCTCCGCAACGAAGTTGTGGACCCCGAGCACGGTCGCGTCGTACACCGGCATCTCGCCGATCAGCTCCACAGACTTGACCGTGTCCCAATGGACGTCATTGGTGGCCATGAGCGCGAGGTCGTTGTCGCCGAGGATCGCAGCCACTCGGAACAGCCGCTGGCGACTAGGAGCCGCTTTCTCCAGGGTGCTCATCCGCCCCACTGACGTGGTGATCTCGCGGAGAGCGCGCTCGTCGGTCCTGACGGCATCACGGACCCTGTCCCAGACCTCGATGGGGACAGTGTCCGCGCCCGGCCGACTTGTCACGTCGCGGAGGAACTCGGCCAACGCGTCGGCCTTCGCCTCCCTGGCGCCCGAGACTCCTACGTCGTCCAAGAACCGCATCTGGTTCTCGGCACCGCTCACGTGAACCTGATACCCAGGTCGATAACCCGACTTCTGGTGCATCGTGATACTGGTGAAGACGTTGAACCGAAGGAGCAGCCGCGCGACGTCATCTGCGAGACGCCTGCTGGACGTGGCGTAGAAAAACGGTCCCCTTGCCGACCTTGCGGTCGAGGTGGACGCAACCGTCGGTCGCCCACAAACTCCGCAGGAACAGTGCGAGCTGCTCCTTGGGGAGACCGAACACCCAGTCAGGGACGAACTTCTCATGACTCCTCAGCCCGAACAGGCCCATTTCGTCTAGCCACGCGGCTATCGGGTTTCGCTTGCCATGAGTGAGTCGGTACGGCGCCGGGAGGCGGAGCGACGTGACCTTGGCTGCTGGATAGTCATCGCGCACCGCCGTGATCCCGAACAGCTGTCGCGCTGCCCAGGCCACGGTCTGCAGGTTGTGCTCGTCGGTGCTGGCGTAGCGGATGGGCTGCCGCTTCACGAATGACCCATCGCCGATCATGTGGCCCAGGAGAACGATCTCGTTGGGATCTCGCGGCGTGATTCGAAGCGGGGGCGGGACATGGCGGATAACACCGACGCGGCTTCCGGGCGTCAGTTCAGCGAGCGGGATCCAGCCGTCGTGAGTGAGGAACGGGTGGTTCGCGGTCGCCTTCACGCGGCGACCCGAGGCGAGGGCTACTTCATAGACCGGCTTCGTCCCGCTCGGGAAGGCGTGCGTCAGCGTGCGTGGCACCAGCTTGAGCCGGTCGTCGAGCGCCCAGACGGGGACGTCCTTGACACCGGTCTCCATCAGCTCGCCGAGCGTGATCTCGGCGTTGGTGTCGGCGCGCATCAGCCGGGTGTCGGCCGTCAGGCAGCCCGACTCGCGCAGGTCGCTCATCATCGGCCGCTTGTCGGCACGCTGCTCCGGGCCACGGTTGAGCTGCGACAGCGCGATGATCGGGACCTCGAGCTCCTTGGCGAGGAGCTTGATCTGGCGGGGAGAACTCCGAGACCTCGAGCTGGCGGGACTCGACCTTCTTGCCCGACGTCATCAGCTGCAGATAGTCGATGACGACGAGCTTGAGGTCGTGGCGCTGCTTGAGCCGCCGCGCCTTCGCCCGGATCTCCATCATCGTCATGTTGGGCGAGTCGTCGATGAACATCGGCGCCGACGAGACCTTGGAGACGTGGCGGGCCAGCCGGTCCCACTCCTCCTGCGACATCTTGCCGTTGCGGATGTGGTTGAGGGGGATCCGCGCCTCCGCCGACAGCAGACGCATCGTGATCTCCGAGCGCGTCATCTCCAGGCTGAAGAAGCAGCTGGTCAGGTTGTTGTGGATCGACGCGGCCCGGCACAGGTCGAGAGCCAGCGTCGATTTCCCCATCGCGGGCCTCGCCGCGACGACGATCATCTGGCCGGAGTGGAGGCCGTTGGTGAGCTCGTCGAGGTCGGCGAAGCCGGTGGGGACGCCGTAGATGCCGGCTTCGCGGTTCTCGATCGCCTCGATCTCGTCGAGGACGCTGTCCATGATGTCGCTGAGGGGCGAGTAGTCCTCGGCCTTGCGGCGGTCGGTGACCTGGTAGACCTCGGCCTGCGCCTGGTCGACGATGTGGTCGACCTCGCCCTCGCCGGCGTAGCCGATCTGGACGATCTTGGTGCCGGCGTCGACGAGGCGGCGCAGGATCGCCTTCTCCCCGGACGATCGCGGCGTAGTAGCCGGCGTTGGCGGCGATCGGGACGTTGGCGGCGAGGGTGTGGAGGTACGGCGCGCCGCCGATCTTCTGCAGCTCCCCGCGGCGCTGCAGCTCGCTGGCCACGGTCACCATGTCGGCCGGCTCGCCGCGGCCGTAGAGGTCGATGATCGCGTCGTGGATCGACTCGTGCGCCGGGCGGTAGTAGTCGGCGCCCCGGACCGCCTCGAGCACGTCGGCGATGGCGTCCTTGGAGATCATCATCGCGCCGAGCACGGACTGCTCGGCGGCGAGGTCCTGCGGCGGCGTGCGCCCGCCGGTGGGGGCCTCACCCGGGGCGTAGGGCGCCGGCCCGTCGCCCCACTCGTCCTCCGGCGGAGGGACCTCGGCGAGGCTCACGCGCGTCACTTCCCTTCCCCCGGAGGTCGGCCACCGACCGACCCGAGAACCACCAGAACCACACACCAGTTCGAGTCGTGGACCCGACCCGCGCGAGGTTAGCGGGGGGTGCCGACAGCACCCCCGGCGACCACGCCCGACGGCCGTCCGCGAGAGACTCGACCCGCGAAACTACGCACCGAGGGCCGTCGATGGAACCCCGTTGCTCACAGGCGGCTGGGGATAACCAGGCAAATGCGTGGACGACACGCGACAGCGGTGTGCACGGGTTGGGGAGGAGGCTGTGGACGTGAGGGCTAGTAGCGCGACCACAGGCCGTCTGACCTGCGGAAACGATGCTTCCACGGCTGTGGAGGGGAAATAGTCGGCGAGCGATCTCGTTCACGCAGCGGCCACCGGGGCGTTCCCGGTGCGTTAGCACGGGCGCCGCCGCAGGGGAACGGTTTCCACAAGATTTCGGGGGTTTTCCACCGGCTTCTGCGGTTCGGCCGGGGAGGCGCCGGTGAAGGTCCTCCGCCTCACCGCCGACGACCGGCGGATCGCCCGGCTGGCGGTGCCGGCGTTCCTCGCGCTGGTGGCCGAGCCGCTGTTCCTGCTCGGGGACGCCGCCGTCGTCGGCCATCTCGGCACACCCGAGCTCGCGGGGCTCGGGATCGCCGCCACGGTGCTCCAGACGCTGGTCGGCCTCTGCGTCTTCCTCGCCTACGGCACCACCGCCGGCGTGGCCCGTCAGCTGGGGGCCGGCCACCGCGACGCGGCCCTCGCCCAGGGGATCGACGGACTCTGGCTCGCCGTCGTCATCGGCGTCCCCGTCACCGTCGCCGGCATCGCGCTGACCGACCCGATGGTGGCGCTGCTGGGCCCGGGACCGGGCGTGACCGAGCACGCGACGACGTACCTGCGGATCTCGCTGCTCGGCGTGACCCCGCTCCTGCTCATGCTGGCCGCCACGGGCGTGCTCCGCGGCCTCCAGGACACCCGCACCCCGCTAGTTGTCGCCGTCGCCGGCAACGTCGTCAACCTGCTGCTCAACGTGGTGCTGGTCTTCGGCGTCGGTCCGCTTCCGCACCTCGGGATCGCCGGCTCCGCGCTCGGGTCGGTCATCGCCCAGGTCGGCTCCGCCGCGGCGCTCGTGGCCGTCGTCGTGCGCGCGGCCCGACGCGAGGGTGCGCCGCTGCGCCCGCACCTGCCCGGCATCCGCACCGCCGCGCGCGCCGGCGTCCCCCTCCTCGTGCGGACCCTGACGCTCCGCGCGTCGCTGCTGGTCACGACGTACGCCGTCGTCGTCACCGCCGGCAGCGGCGCCGAGGAAGCGGTGCCGATCGCCACCCACCAGCTGGCGATGACGATCTGGACCTTCCTCGCGTTCGTCCTCGACGCGATCGCGATCGCCGCGCAGGCGATCACCGGCAGCTACCTCGGCGCCGGCGACGTGGCCGGCACCCGGGCGGTGACCCGGCGGATGGTGCGGTGGGGGCGTGGCCGCGGGCGTCGTCACCGGCCTCCTGCTCGCGGCCGCCAGCCCGGTGCTGGGCATGCTGTTCACCCCGGACGACGACGTACGACGCGCGCTGGTGCCGGTGCTGCTCGTGGCCGCGCTCGCGCAGCCGGTCGCTGGCGTGGTGTTCGTGCTCGACGGCGTGCTGATCGGGGCCGGCGACGGCGGCTACCTGGCGTGGGCCGGGCTCGTCGTGCTCGCGGGCTACGCTCCGCTCGTGCTGGCAGCAGCGGTCGTCGCCGACGACTGGGTCGGCGGCGGGCTGCCGTGGCTGTGGGTGGTCTTCGGCCTGGTGTTCATGGGCGGCCGGATGCTGACCCTCACCCGGCGCGCCGCGGGCGACCGGTGGCTCGTGACCGGGGTGCCGGCGTGAGGCCGCTGGTCGCCGTCGCGCTCGGCCTCGTGGTCGTGGCGCTCTATGCCCGGTCCGGTTCCTTCGACCTGCTGGTCGACCCGCTCGGCTGGCTGCTCGTGCTGCTCGGCGTCCGCGTGCTCGCCGACCGCACCGGGCTGCGTCACCGGGCGTGGCTCGGCCTGCTCGGCTGGCTCGCCCTGCTGGTGTCCGCGGTGCTCGTCGTCCCCGACGCCCGCGCCTGGCTCGAGGACGCCGAACCGGCGCTCGGCTGGGTCGCCGACCTCCCCGCCCTCGCGTTCTGCGGCCTGCTCTGCCACGCGCTCGCCGGCCGGGCCAAGGCGGCCGGCCAGACCGGCGCGGCCGCCTGGGCGGAGTGGACCGCGGTCGGCTTCGCCTTCACCGCGCTCGCGCCCGCCCTGGTGATCGGCGGCGGCCTGCAGGGGGCTGCGCGAACCGGCCGAGGTGGTCACCGGCCTCGCCCAGCTCTCGCTGTTCGTGCTGTGCCTCGCCTGCTCGGGACGCGCCTGGGCCGGCGCCCCTCAGACGGACGCGTCGGCCGCGTAGGGCCCGGGTCGCCCGGCCGGTGCCGCCCGGCCGGTGCCGCCCGGCCGGTGTCGCCGTGGCCGGTCGGTTCCGGGGCGACGTGACGGGCAAAACCTCCACTTGTCCGGCCTTGCTTTGCCCGACAAGTTGAGGTTTCCCCGGTCGGCCGGGGAAACCTCACGTCGCGGCGCACCCCGGAATCTCGCCCCCCGCGGACGACCTCACCCGCCGAGAGCGGCGAGCGCGGTCTTGGCGAGCCCGATGCTCTGCTGCCGCGGGTCGCCCTCGTGCTCGGCGCCGTCCTCGTACTCCAGCTCGATGTCGAAGACGAACGCGTCGGTGCACACCCGCAGCACCGCCTCCAGCGGCGGGGAGTCATCGACGTCCCAGAACGCGCGGGTGGCGCCGGGGACCTCGACCGGCTCGACCTGCGAGGCGATCGCCAGCGGCTCGGGGCAGGTGAATCCGGCCGGGAAGTCGTCCGGGCCGCTCAGCGCGAAGTCGACCTCCACCAGGTCGTCGGCCTCCCACGAGCAGTTGTCGCTCTGCCACTCGACGTCCTGCTCGGAGTGGCCGCCGCCGCCGATGCTGCCGGGGCCCACGGTGACGCCGTACGCCGCCGCGATGTCGTCGGCGGTCAGCACGTCGCAGGCCGCGGGCAGGGCGCCGGCCGTCGTCCCGCCCCCGTCGGGGTCGTCGGTGCTCTCGGGCCCCGCAGTGCCGGACGGCTCGGGGGTGTCGGGGTCGCTGGGGCTGCTGGACTCCTCGGTCGCCTCGCTGGTCTCCGCCGCCTCCTCCCCGTCGTCGCCACCGTCGTCGTCGCTGCACGCGGCGAGCAGCGACGTGGCCAGCAGCGCGGCGGCGAGCACGGTCAACCGGGACAGCCCGGACGGTGGGGACGGGGGAACGCAGGGACCTCATGAGACCTCCCGGGAAGCGGACCGGACGCCGCCGATTGTGCCCCACGCGACGCGGAACCCCCGGGAACCGCGAGCGGCCGGCCCCCGGAGGGGACCGGCCGCTCGGCAGTGGACGTGCGTCAGGCGGGGGATCACGTTGAGCGCGACCGCCGCGGAGACCTCGTCGTGCAGCTTGACCGAGACCTGGTGGGCACCGAGGGTCTTGATCGGGTTGCCGAGGACGATGGTCCGCTTGTCGACGGTCTCGCCGGTGACCTCGCCGATCGCGTCGGCGACGTCGCCGACGGTGACGGCGCCGAAGAGGCGGCCGCCCTGGCCGGCCTTCACCTTGACGTCGACCGGGGCCTGCTCGAGCTTGGTCTTGATCTCGGCGGCGTGCGCCTCGTCGCGGACGGCACGAGCCTTGCGGGCCGTCTTGATCGCGTCGGCCTGGCTCTGGGCGCCCCGGGTCCACCGGATCGCCTCGCCGCGCGGCAGCAGGTAGTTGCGCGCGTAGCCGTCCTTGACCTCGACCACGTCGCCGGCGGCGCCGAGGCCCTCGACCTCCTGGGTCAGGATGATCTTCATGTCAGCGTCTCTCCTTCGGGGGTCTCAGCGGCCGCTGGACGTGTAGGGCAGCAGCGCCAGCTCGCGGGCGTTCTTGACCGCGATCGCGACGTCGCGCTGGTGCTGGACGCAGTTGCCGGTGACCCGCCGGGCGCGGATCTTGCCGCGGTCGGAGATGAACTTGCGGAGCAGCGCGGTGTCCTTGTAGTCGACACCGGTCGCCTTCTCCTTGCAGAACTGGCAAACCTTCTTCTTCGGCTTGCGGATGACTGCCTTCGCCATTGTGGTGCTCCTCCTCAGAGCCCGGCCATGCGTTCAGAGGGCCGGAATGGTGTTGGTTGATGTTGCAGTGGTCAGAACGGGGGCTCGTCGTTGCTGACGCCGGGGGCCGCCCACGGGTCGCTGGCGGGTGCACCGCCGCCGCCCTGGGGACCGCCGCCGCCCGCCGGGGCCGACGAGGCCCACGGGTCGTTGGCCGGAGCGCCGCCGCCCTGAGGTGCGCCGCCCCCGGAGGAGCCGTAGCCGCCGCCCCCGCCGGAGCGGCCGGCCCGGGCGACCTTCGCGGTGGCGTACCGCAGCGCGGGACCGACCTCGTCGACGTCGATCTCGAACGCCGTGCGCTTCTCACCCTCGCGGGTCTCGTACTGGCGCGACTTCAGCCGCCCCTGCACGATCACCCGCATGCCCTTCTGGAGGGACTCGGCGACGTTCTCGGCGTACTGCCGCCACACGGCGCAGGAGAGGAACAGCGCCTCCCCGTCCTTCCACTCGTTGGTGGTGCGGTCGAACGTGCGCGGCGTCGACGCGATCCGGAAGTTCGCCACGGCCGCACCCGAGGGGGTGAAGCGCAGCTCCGGGTCGTCGACGAGGTTGCCGACGACGGTGATGACGGTCTCGCCTGCCATGTCAGGTCTCCCTAGATGAGTGAGGGCGTTGGGGTACGTCGGCGCTCATCGTGTCGTGACCCACCGACATTCCGGTAGGTCCCGTCCACAGGCGCGCCGGCGCCGCGGCTCAGTGAGCGGCGGGGCGCAGCACCTTCGTGCGGAGCACGGCCTCGTTGAGGCCCAGCTGACGGTCGAACTCCTTGACCGTGGCCGGCTCGGCGGTCAGGTTGATGACCGCGTAGATGCCCTCGGCGTTCTTCTTGATCTCGTACGCGAGACGACGGCGACCCCACACGTCGACGGTCTCGACGCTGCCGCCGTCCTTGCGGATGACGTTGAGGTACTTGTCCAGCGACGGCTCGACGGTGCGCTCGTCGAGGCTCGGGTCGAGGATGACCATGACTTCGTATGCACGCAAAGCGGTCTCCACCTCCTCTGGGCTCAGCGGCCACGGTCTCTCCGTGGCAGGAGGGGCTCTGCATCGTCCGCCGCCCCGGTGGGTGGCGGACGGCACAGGCTACCAACGGCGTACGACCCCCGCCGAATCGTCGTCGGGACGCAGCCGCTGGGTGCCGACGACCCGGAGCAGGGCCAGACCGTCCTCGGCGGCGCTGCCGGCCGCGGCGGAGTAGACGATCACCTGCTGGTCGTCGTCGGGCACCTCGAGCACGTCGCAGTCGAGCAGGAGCGCGCCGACCTCCGGGTGCACCACGGTCTTGGTCTGCGACCGCCAGCCACCGGTGGCGCCCGACTCCCACAACCGCCGGAACTCCGGCGACCCCGACCGGAGGTCGGCGAGGAGCGCGGCCAGCCCGGCGTCGTCCGGGTAGCGCGCGGCCGCCGCGCGCAGGCACGCGACGGTGTTGGCGGCGGTGTCGACGCTCTCGGAGTCGGTCGCACCGACCGGACTGCGGGGCGGCTCGGCCGGGTCGGGCAGGAACCGCAGCCGCACCAGGTTGCGGCGCTCGGGACGCAGCGCCGACCAGTCGCCGTGCAGGGCGGAGGACATCGCGTTCCAGGCGAGCACGTCGCCCTTGGCGCTCAGCACGATCGCCGGCAGGTCGGCGAACCGGTCGATGAGCCGCAGCACGCTCGGCCGCACGTGCATCGGGATCGTCCCCGGCCCCGGCGGCGGGGTCCCGGCCAGGTGGAAGAGCTCGTCGCGCTCCGCGGGCGCCAGCCGGAGCGCCCGGGCCAGCGAGCCGAGCACCTGCGCCGACGGCACCGGCCCGCGCCCCTGCTCGAGCCGGACGACGTAGTCGACGCTGACGCCGGCGAGCAGCGCGACCTCCTCCCGTCGCAGCCCGGGCGTACGGCGGCGCGGACCGGCCGGCAGCCCGACGTCGGCGGGGCGCACCCGCTCGCGGGCCCGGCGCAGGACCCGCGCCAGCTCCGGCCGGTTGATGCTCACCGCTCCAGGATGCCCGGCTCCGCCATGCCGAGGGTAGGACCGCCGGTCCCACGATCCGCTCGTCCTGTCACGCGGGTCCCGGGGCGGGGACCGTGGCCTGCATGACCGACACGAACAGCACCACGAACACGACCAGCACGAGCAGCACCACGACCCCCACCGCCCTCGTCACCGGCGCCACCCGCGGCATCGGCCGCGAGACCGCCGCCCGCCTCGCCGCGCTCGGCTGGACGGTCTGGGTGGGCGCCCGGGACTCCGAGGCCGGGGAGAAGACGGCCGCCGAGATCGCCGCCGAGCACCCGTCCGCCGACGTCCGCAGCGTCCTCCTCGACGTGACCGACGACGGCTCGGTGGCCGCCGCTGCCGACACCGTCCGCGCCGCCGGCACCGGCCTCGACGCCCTCGTCAACAACGCCGGCGTGGCCGGTCGCCTCGTCGCACCCGAGGAGACGACCGCCGCCGACTTCGTGCAGGTCTACGGCACCAACGTGCTCGGGCCGGTGCGGGTCACCAACGCGTTCCTCCCGCTCCTGCGCGACTCCGCCGCACCCCGCCTGGTGATGGTCTCGAGCGGGGTGGGGTCCTTCGCCGTCACCACCGACCCCGACCGCGTCGAGTCCACCCTGGTCGGGCTCCCCTACCCGTCGTCCAAGGCGGCGCTCAACATGATCACCACGATGTACGCCAAGGCGCTCCCCGGCGTGCGAGTCTCCGCCGTCGACCCCGGCTACACGGCGACCGACCTCAACGGCCACTCCGGTCCGCAGTCCGTCGCGGAGGGCGCCGAGGCGATCGTGACCGCCTGCTCCGCCGAGACGGTGCCGGGCCCGTTCTTCGACCGCCACGGCGTGCTGCCCCTGGTGACCCGCCCCCTCCGGCCCCGGCCGACGGGCCGGGGGCCGGGGGGCCGGGGGCCGGGGGGCACCGCGCGGTCGTTCAAGCCCGCCCACCAGTCGAGACGACCCAAACTGTAGTCGTTTGGTCTACTTTAGGCTCGGAGGTTCCGGAATCTTCCAGCACCTCACCAGGAGCAGCGCATGACCTACCGCCCCGAGACCCTTGCGGTCCACGCCGGCCAGGAGGAGGCGGATCCGGCCACCAACGCCCGGGCCGTGCCGATCTACCAGACCACGTCGTACGTCTTCAACGACACCGAGCACGCCGCGAACCTGTTCTCGCTCGCCGAGCCGGGCAACATCTACACCCGGATCATGAACCCGACCCAGTCGGTGTTCGAGGAGCGGATGGCCCAGCTCGAGGGCGGCGTCGGCGCGCTCGCGACCGCGTCCGGCTCGTCGGCGGTGACCTACGCCGTCCTCAACCTCACCTACTCCGGCGACAACATCGTCGCGCTGTCCACGCTGTACGGCGGCACGTACGCGCTGTTCGCGCACACGCTGCCACAGTTCGGCATCGAGGTCCGCTTCGTCGACCCCGACAAGCCGGAGGAGCTGGCGAAGCACGTCGACGAGAAGACCAAGCTGGTCTTCGCCGAGACCGTCGGCAACCCGAAGATCAACGTGGTCGACGTCCGCGCCTGGGCCGACGCCGCCCACGCCCAGGGCCTGCCGCTGATCGTCGACAACACCGCGCCGACGCCGTACCTCGCGAAGGTCTTCGACCTCGGCGCCGACGTCGCCGTGCACGCGGCGACGAAGTACATCGGCGGCCACGGCACCTCGATCGGCGGCGTGATCGTCGACGCGGGCAGCTTCGACTGGGCGGCGCACGCCGACCGGTTCCCCGGCCTGACCAAGCCCGACAGCGCCTACCACGGCGTCGTGTGGACAGAGGCCGTCGGCAACCTGGCCTACGTCATCCGGGCCCGCACGGTGCTGCTGCGCAACACCGGCGCCGCGTCGACGCCGCTCAACAACTGGCTGTTCCTGCAGGGCCTGGAGACCCTCCACCTGCGGATGGAGCGGCACTCGGAGAACGCGCTCGCGGTGGCGAAGTTCCTGCAGGGCCACGACGCCGTGTCGTGGGTCAGCTACCCCGGCCTCGACGGCGACCCCTACAAGGAGGTCGCCGACCGCACCTTCACCGGTCGCGGCTACGGCGGGCTGGTCAGCTTCGGCGTCAAGTCCGGCCGCGACGGCGGCAAGCGGTTCATCGAGGCGCTGCAGCTGTTCAGCCACCTCGCCAACATCGGCGACGCCAAGTCGCTGGCGATCCACAACGCGACCACGACCCACAGCCAGCTCACCGCCGAGGAGCTCGAGGCCGCCGGCGTGCCGGAGGACATGGTCCGGCTGTCGATCGGCATCGAGCACGTGGAGGACCTGGTCGCCGACCTCGAGCAGGCACTGAACGCCAGCAAGTGACCGGAGCGCTCGGGTACGTCGAGACGCAGCGGGTCGTCCTCGCCACCGAGGACGACCCGCTGCTCTTGCGTGGGGGCGGCCGGCTCGGGCACGTGGAGGTCGCCTACGAGACGTACGGCGAGCTGACGCCCGCCCGCGACAACGCGGTGTTCGTCTGCCACGCCCTCACCGGCGACGCCCACGCCGCCGGGCTGCACCTCGGCGCGAAGCGGCGGGGCTGGTGGGACAACCTGATCGGCCCCGGCAAGCCGCTCGACACCGACCGGTTCTTCGTCGTCTGCGCCAACCTCCTGGGCGGGTGCTCCGGCACGACCGGCCCGCTGTCGACCGACCCGGCCACCGGGTCGCCGTACTTCCTCGACTTCCCGATGCTGCACATGACCGACCTGGTCGCCGTGCACCGCCGGCTGCTGGCGCACCTCGGCGTCGAGCGGCTGCACGCCGCCGTCGGCGGGTCGCTCGGCGGCATGCAGGTGCTGCAGTGGGTGATCGACGACCCCGGCCAGGTGGAGCGCGCGGTGCTCGTCGCGGCGACCTCGCGGCTCAGCCCGGAGGCGATCGCGTTCTCCTCCGTCGCCCGCGAGGCGATCCTCGGCGACCCCGACTTCCACGACGGGCGGTACGCCGAGCACGGCACGGTCCCCCGGCACGGGCTCAAGGTCGCCCGGATGATGGCCCACATCACCTACGTCTCCGACCGCGCGCTCGAAGCGAAGTTCGGCCACCGCCGGCGCCCGCCCGCCGACCGCTGGACGCTCGGTCCCGACTACGAGGTCGAGCACTACCTGCAGCACCAGGGCACGTCGTTCCTCGACCGGTTCGACGCGCTGTCCTACCTCTACCTGAGCCGGCTGCTCGACTACTTCGACCCGTTCTCCGAGCCGGCGACCGACGACCGGCTGCGCTCGGCCGTCACCCGGTTCCAGGTCACGTCCTTCGACAGCGACTGGCGCTTCGACACCCGCCAGTCGGTGGTGCTGGCCGACCGGCTGGCCGGGCTCGGGCTCGAGGTCGACCGCGCCGAGCTGGGCTCGCCGTACGGCCACGACTCCTTCCTGCTCGAGCCGCCCGGCTACCACGACCGGATCCGCGGGTTCCTCGCGAGCTGACCCTCCCGAGCCCCACCCCGGGCTGGACGGGTCGCCGTCGGCGGCGGTGCCTACAGTGACGGCCATGAGCACGATCGCCATCGGCGCCCACGTCGACCAGACCGACCCGATCGCGGAGGCGACGGCGCGCGACGCGCCGCTGGTGCAGTTCTTCCTCGGCAACCCGCAGAGCTACAAGGGCCCGGTCGTGGCCTACGAGGGCGGCGCCGAGCGGCTCCGCGCCGACGCTGAGGCGGCGGGTGTCGACCTCTACGTCCACGCGCCGTACCTGATCAACGTCGCGACCACCAACAACCGCCAGCGGATCCCCAGCCGCAAGCTGCTCCAGCAGCACATGGACGCCGCCGCCGAGCTCGGCGCCAAGGGGCTGATCGTGCACGGCGGGCACGTCACCGACGACGACGACCCGGCCAAGGGGTTCGACAACTGGCGCAAGGCGGTCGAGGCCACCGACATCAAGGTGCCGCTGCTCATCGAGAACACCGCGGGCGGCACCAACGCGATGACCCGCTACCTCGACCGGATCGCCGGCGTGTGGGAGGCGATCAGCAAGGCGGACGGGTTCGAGATGGTCGGGTTCTGCCTCGACACCTGCCACGCCCACGCCGGCGGCAACCCGCTCGAGACGGTGGTCGAGGAGGTCCGGGCGATCACCGGCCGGATCGACCTCGTGCACTGCAACGACAGCCGCGACGACTTCGACTCCGGCGCCGACCGCCACACCAACTTCGGGCACGGCCGGATCGACCCCGCCCTCCTCGCCGGGGTGGTGCGCGACGCCGGCGCGCCGGTGATCGTCGAGACCCCCGGGCCCGCCGACGCGCACGTCGCCGACTTCGCGTGGCTGCGCGAGCGGATCTGATCCGACCGGGGCGCGCGGTGCCGGCCCCGAGGACGGCTCCGGTGTCGCGCTACAGCGGCGACCAGCCCAGCTTGCGGGCCACCCGCTCGAGGGTGTCGACCAGCTGTTGGTAGCCGTCCTCGCCGAGGTCCTCGACCGCGCGCTCCCGGACCCGGCGCACGGCGACCTCCTGCACGTCCTCGACCCGCCGGACCCCCTCGTCGGTGAGCCGGTACTCCGGCCCCTGGTGCACCAGCAGCCCGTCGTCGACGAGCCGGCGCACCGGGTCGTCCAGGTCGTCGCCGGTGTCGTGCGGCAGCGCCGCCGGCAGCGAGTCGTCGGCCACCGCGCCCACCCGGAGCCGGTTGATCAGGTGCCACTCCTGGGCCGTCAGCCCCGCCTCGCCCGCCGCCTCGACGTACTGGTGGTCGAGGAGCTCGTCGACGGCCCTCACCCAGTAGCTGAGGGGTCGTGGTGCGGTCATCTCGCCTCCTAGCGCTGTTCCGCCTCGTCGGTACCCGCGCCCGGGCGGCGTACTCGACCGGGACGCGGCGGGCGGATGAACCTGCGCCGCCCGGTGCGGGATAGCCTCGGCCCCATGCCGACCCTGCGGGTGATCTCCGCCGACGAGCACCGCGACTACCTCGCGACGCTGCCGTCGGCGAGCTTCCTGCAGACGCCCGGGTGGGCACGGGTGAAGGGCGAGTGGCGCCCGGAGCACCTCGCCTGGGTCGACGACACCGGAGCCACGGTCGGCGCGGCGCTCGTGCTCCACCGCCGGCTGCCGCGGCTGCGCCGCTCCCCTCGCCTACCTGCCCGAGGGGCCGGTGATCGACTGGTCGTCGGAGTGCCTGCGCGACTGGCTCGACCCGATGGTGCGCCACCTGCGCAAGCAGGGGGCGTTCGCCATGCGGATCGGGCCGCCCGTGGTCACCCGCCGCTGGACCGCCGCGCAGGTCAAGGAGGGCGTCGCCGACCCCGGCGTACGCCGCCTCGGCCAGCTCCCGCCCACCGACCGGTCCCCGGCCGGCGCGAAGGTGGTGGCCCAGCTGCACGAGCTCGGCTGGCGCCCGCAGGTCGCCGAGGGGCGGGTTCGCCGCGGGGCAGCCGCAGTTCGTCTTCCAGGTGCCGCTGCGCACCCCGGTCGACCCGGCCGACCCGGCCGCCGGCTGGCGGCAGCGCACCGAGGACGAGGTCCTCAAGGGCATGAACCAGCTGTGGCGCCGCAATATCAAGCGCGCCGCCAAGGAGGGCGTCGAGGTCACCGCCGGCGACCGCACCGACCTCAAGGCCTTCCACGACCTCTACGTCCACACCGCCGAGCGCGACGGCTTCACGCCGCGGCCGCTGTCCTACTTCGAGACGATGCACGACGCGCTCACCGCCGACGCCCCCGAGCGGTTCACGCTGTGGCTGGCGCGGCACGAGACCGACCTGGTCGCCGCCACCATCGCGATCCGCGTCGGCGAGCACGCGTGGTACTCCTACGGCGCGTCCTCCACCGAGAAGCGGGAGGTCCGCGGCTCCAACGCCGTGCAGTGGGCGATGCTGCGCGACGCGATCGCCGCCGGCGCCGCGGTCTACGACCTGCGCGGCATCACCGACACCCTCGACGCCGACGACCCGCACGTCGGGCTGATCCAGTTCAAGGTCGGCACCGGCGGCGAGGCGGTGGAGTACGCCGGCGAGTGGGACCTGCCGGTCAACCGGCCGCTCTACAAGGCCTTCCAGCTCTACCTGAAGCGCAGGTAGCGCCGATGAGCCTGACCCTCACCGTCGACGGCCCCCGCTGGCGGGGCCACCTCGAGGCCGTCGCGGAGCAGCACCCCCGGCCTGGTGCCCGTCGCGAAGGGCAACGGCTACGGGTTCACCCTCGGCCGGCTGGCCCGCAAGGCGCAGTGGCTGCGCGACCGCGGCCACGACGTGACGACGCTCGCGGTCGGCACGTACGACGAGATCGCCGAGGTCGCCACCCGGTGGCAGGGCGACATCCTCGTGCTCACCCCGTGGCGTCCGTTCATCCCGGCGACCACCGCGCCGCTGCCCGACAGCGTGGCGAAGCGGGTCGTCCACACCGTCAGCCGGCTGGCCGACCTCGAGCAGCTGCTGACCCTCGCCCCGCACTCGCGGCTGGTGCTCGAGCGCACCACCAGCATGCAGCGCCACGGCATGTCCGGCCGCGAGCTGTGGGAGGCGGGCGAGGTGCTGCGCCGGCACCCCGCCGGCCGGCTCGAAGGCGTCGCGCTGCACCTCCCGCTCGCGCAGGGCAGCCACCTCGGCGAGGTGTCGCGGCTCCTCGTCGACTACGTCGCCGCCGCGGTGCCGAAGCGGGGCGCCGACACCGTCTGGATCAGCCACCTCACCGACGCCGAGCTGGCGACGCTGCGGGAGCAGTACGGCGACTTCTCGATCCGGCCCCGGATCGGCACCCAGCTGTGGCTCGGCGACCGCGGCGCGCTGCGGGTGACGGCGACCGTCCTCGACGTCCACCCCGTCGAGCGGGGCGACTCCTTCGGCTACCGCGGCCGCACCGCCCCGAAGTCCGGCCACCTGCTCGTCGTCAGCGGCGGCACCGCCCACGGCATCGGCCTCGAGGCGCCCACCGGCGACTCGTCGATGAAGGCGCGGGCCGCGACCCTCGCGCGCGGCGGCCTCGACGCCGTCGGCTTCGTGCGGTCGCCGTACTCCATCGACGGCAAGCAGCGGCTGTTCGCCGAGCCGCCCCACATGCAGGCCTCGATGCTGTTCCTCCCCCACGGCGCCCGGGTGCCCGCCGTCGGCGACCGGATCGACGTACGGGTGCGCTACACCGCGACCTCGTTCGACCGGGTCGTCATCGAGGGCTGAGCCGGCGCTCGTCCACAGGCGGCGACGGGAGCTGGCCCGCGTCCACGAGGGCGTCTACGTCGACCACACCGGTCCGCTGTCCTGGCTCCAACGGGCCTGGGCGGGCGTGCTCGCGTGCGAACCTGGCCGCGTTGGAGGCCTCTGTGCTGTGGAACGCATCGCCACCGAGGCAGCGCACGGAGCAAGCCGTCCTCGACCTCGCCGCGGTGGCTGTGCGCGACATCGATGCTGTCGCGCTCCTTGCTGACGCCGTCGGTTCGCGGCGTACGACGGCAGCGCGGCTCGCCGAGACGCTGAGCGGACGCGCCCGTATCGGCCGCCGGCAGCTCCTCGAAGCGGTGATCTCCGATCTGGCGTGTGGCACGTGCTCGGCTCTGGAGCACGGCTACCTCACGCGGGTCGAGCGACCGCACGGCCTGCCGGTTGCTCAGCGCCAGTTCCGGGAGTCGCTCAAGGGCCCGCTCTACCGGGACGCCTACTACGCCGAGATCGGCACCGTGGTCGAGCTGGACGGGCGGCTCTTCCACAGCCGGGCGACCGACCGCGATCGCGACCTCGAACGCGACCTCGACGTCTTCACCTCGGCACGGACGACGGCGCGCCTCGGCTGGGGCCAGGTGTTCGACCGGCCCTGTCTCACTGCCGCCAAGCTGGGTGAGGGGTTCAGGCGGAGGGGCTGGCGAGGGCAGGCCCGGCGTTGTCCGCGCTGCCCACCGGGACCGGGGCCGCCGTTGTGTGGTTGATCGCAGTCACCTGGTGACCAGGATCCACCGCAGAAGGCGCCTTGCCCGGCACCGCCCGTGCCGGGTCGCGGCCCGGGCGGAACATGTCGCGGACGACGAGCACGACCAGGTAGAGCTCGCAGGCGACGCGGACGGCGATGCCGACCCAGTAGAACCCGACCTCGCCGCCGCCGGCGGGGTTGAGGAAGCCGCCGAGGTACCACCACACCGTGCAGAAGTAGAAGACCTCGCCGGCCTGCCAGATCAGCTGGTCGCGCCAGCGCGGCCGGGCCAGCACCGCCAGCGGCAGCAGCCACAGCACGTACTGCGGCGAGTAGACCTTGTTGACGAGCAGGAAGCCGACGACGACGAGGAACCCGAGCTGCGCCAGCCGGGGGTGACGCCGGCCCGCCGGCCCGCGAGCAGGCCGAGGACGAGCACGCCGAGGCACCAGCCGCCGAAGACCACCCACGACCAGGTGTTGATCGTGGCGGCCGTGATGCCGAGGTCGCCGGCCTGGTCGACGACCAGCCACACCGAGCCGAGGTCGGCGCCCCGGTCGGCGTTGAACGTCCAGAACACCTTCCACTGGTCGGGGCCGGAGAGCACCGCGGGCAGGTTGGTGACCGCCCACGCCAGCGCCGCGGCGAGCGTGGCCGCGCCGAACGCGGCGTACCTCCGTTGCCGCAGGCAGATCACGAGGATCCCGCCGAGCAGGAACAGCGGGTAGAGCTTGGCGGCCGTGCCGAGGCCGATCAGCACGCCGGTGAGCACCGGCCGGTCGCGCGACCACGCCCACAGCGCGCCGGCGACGAGCGCGACCGCGAGCAGGTCCCAGTTGATGAGGCCGGTGAGGGCGAGCGCCGGCGAGAGGGCGAACGCCGCGGCGTCCCACGGCCGGCCGGGGTTGACCCGGGCCAGGAGCCACGTGGCGAGCAGCGCCAGCAGCGCGAACCCCACCGCGTTCACCAGGACGAAGATCGAGTGCTCCCGCTGCACGTCGCGGTCGGCGTGCAGCTCGTCGACCGGCTGCCGGTAGCGCTCCTCCAGGTCCGGGCTCCCGTTGAGCAGCTGGGTCAGCCACGAGGCGCCGTAGGCCCAGTAGGCGATGCCGACCGGATACTCCATCACCTCGTAGCGGTCACGGGTCTGCTCGTCGGCGGAGTACGGCCAGGCCCGCTCGGCCAGCCCGCGGCCGACGTACAGCGGCCGCAGGTCGGTGTAGCACATGTGGGAGTAGACCCACTCCTGGTCCGGCGCACCGCCGACCGAGCACGGCGCCTTCTGCAGCATCCCGAGGGAGAACACCACCGCGGTCAGCGCGAGCAGCACCCGGGTGGGCGTCCACCAGCGGTGCCGGGTGGCGTGCTCCCCGACCGGCCCGCCGACGACCTCGCTGACGGCCGCGACCACCCGGTCGTCCCGGGTCGGGTGGACGTGCGTCATCCGCGGGTACGACGTCCGGCGCGGCGCCCCGCGCGGTGCTGGCCGCCGCTGTCGTGGCGGCCGACCAGGTCGTTGCCGCCCTTGCCGCCACCGCCGCCAGGGCCGCCGCCGCCGGGGCCACCGCCGCCCGGCCCGCCGCCCCCCTCCGGGACCGCCGCCGGGCTGTTCCGGGTCCCCGTCGCCGGGCGGGGTCGTGGTGGGGGGCGTGGTCGTCGGCGGCTCGCTGGTCGGCGGCTCGCTCGTCGGCGGCTCGCTCGTGGGCGGCTCGCTCGTCGGGGGCTCCCCGGTCGGCTCGTTGTCATCGGTCTTGTCCGGCTTCGGCTTCTTCGTCGGCTTCGGTGGCGGCGTGTAGGGGCTCGTGGCCCTCCTCGGGCGCCTCGCCGTCGACGTAGACCGGCTCCGCGAGCGGCACCGGGTCCTTGCCGTCCATCGCGCGGTCCATCACCGCACGCCAGGTCTGGGCCGGGTAGGTGCCGCCGAAGAACTCCGGCAGCCAACCGTCGAGCGGGCCGTTGCCCTTGCCGCGCACCAGCATCACGGCCGTGGACAGCTGCGCGGTGAAGCCGGCGTACCAGGACGAGGAGACCGCGCCGTCGTCGCGCGTCGCCGTGCCGGTTTTGCCGGCGGCGGGCCAGGCGAAGCCGCTCATGGCCGACGCACCGGAGCCGGCCTCGACGACCTGCTGCATCGCGTAGGACACGTCGGCGGCGATGTCCTCGGGGATCGCGCGGTGGGTGTTGACCTTGTGGTTGTAGCGGACGTCGCCGTTGGTGTCGACGACCTTCTCGATGATGTACGGCTCGGCCGCGACGCCGCCGTTGGCGATGGTCGCGTAGCCGTTGGCCATGTTGATCGGGCTGACCGTCTGGGAGCCGAGGGCGACGCCGGTCACGGGCTCGAGGGCGGGGCTCCGCGTCGGGAAGCCCCACGGGTCGTTCGGCGTCTCCGCCGGCGGGATGCCCATGTCGACCGCGGTGTCGATGATCTTCTGCGGCCCGTCCTCCATCGAGACGGTGAGGTCGATGAACGCGGTGTTGACGGAGTCGGCGGTCGCCTGGATCAGGTTGACCCGGCCGTAGTCGGAGTCGCCCTGGTTCTCGACCGGCCGGGAGCTGCCCTCGAAGTAGTAGGGCGAGTTGCCCTCGAAGGTGTCCTTGAGGGAGTAGCCCTCCTTGATGCCGGCGGCGAGGGCGAACGGCTTGAACGTCGACCCGGCCTGGCCGCCGGCGACCGCCCAGTTGATCTGCGAGTCGAGGTAGTCCTGCCCGGCGAAGATGCCGCGGAGGGCGCCGGTGCCCGGCTCGACGGTGGCGACGCCGACGTGCAGCTGCTTGTAGCCGAAGCCGTCGGGCCGCGCCTGCTTCATGCCCTCCACGGCGGCGTCCATCGCCTCCGGGGTGAACGTCGTGGTCACCTCCAGGCCGCCGCCGTCGATCTCCTGCTCGCTGAACCCGAGCCGGAGCAGCTCCTTCTTCACCATGGTGAGGACGTGGCCCTTCTGGCCGCCGTAGGTGCTGTCCTCGTCCTGCTTCGGGAACTTCGGCAGCCGGCTCTTCGCCTTCTCGGCCTGCTCGGCGGAGATCGCGTCGACGTCGGCCATGCTGCCGAGCACGTACTCGTAGCGGCCGCGGAGGTCCTCCTTCGAGTCCTTGCCGTTGGCCGGGTCGAGGTAGTTGGGGTCGTTGAGCACCGCGGCCAGGACCGCGCTCTGCCGCAGGTTGAGCTTCTTCGCGTCGACGCCGAAGTAGGCCTGCGCCGCGGCCTGCACGCCGTACGCCCCGCGCCCGAAGTAGATGGTGTTGAGGTAGCCCTCGAGCACCTCCTCCTTCGTGAACTGGTTCTGCACCTTCAGCGAGAGGATCGCTTCCTTGGCCTTGCGCGACCAGGAGCGCTCCTGGCTGAGGTAGAGGATCTTGACGTACTGCTGGGTGATGGTGGAGGCGCCCTGCGTGACGTTGCCGCGAGCGTTGCTGAACGCCGCGCGGACGATGCCCTTGGGGTCGATCCCCTCGTTGGTCCAGAAGGTCTGGTCCTCCGCCGCCACGACGGCGTCCTTGAGCGTCTCGGGCATCTCGTCGAGCTCGACGGAGTCGCGTTCCTGGATGGCGAACTTGCCGAGGTCGGTCTTGCCGTCGGCGTAGTAGACGTGCGTGGTCTCGGTGAGGAAGTCCGCGTTGGGGTCCGGGATGTCGATCGACCGGTAGGCGACGAAGAACACGCCGCAGCCGATCAGCACCATCACCAACGCGCCGATCGTGCCCCACTTCGCGACCCGGCGCAGCCGCTGCTTCCAGGTGCGCGGCTCCTTCGGGGTCGCCCCCGAGCGGGCGCTCGTCGCCGCCGCCTTCCGCTTCCCGTTGGCCAACGTCCTCACTCACTCACAACCCCGGGGGTCGGGTCGACCCCGCCGTGCCGCCGTTCAGGGTACGCACCGGCGCACACGTCCACCGATTTCGCGCCGGCGATCCATCGGGAGTTCAGATTCGGCGGATATATCGTTACGATAGATCGCATGGCACGGCGTGGTGAAACCATCGAGCTGGCGGTCCTCGGGCTGCTGCACGAGGGACCCATGCACGGATACGAGCTGCGCAAGCGGCTCAACCTGATGCTCGGGTGGGGGCGGCTGCTCTCCTACGGCTCGCTCTACCCGGCGTTGAAGAAGATGCTCCGCAACAACCTCATCGAGGAGGTCACGTCGGCGCCGAGCACCGCCTCGCGCCGGCAGCGGATCACCTACCAGGTGACCGACAAGGGCACCGACGAGTTCCACCGCCTGATGTCGGAGGTGGGTCCTGCAGCGTGGGAGGACGACAACTTCGACATCCGCTTCCGGTTCTTCTCCTCCACCGACATGGAGATCCGGCTGCGCGTCCTGGAGGGCCGCCGCTCGCGACTGCAGGAGCGGCTCGACCGGGTCCAGCGGGAGCTCGCGATGACCCAGCGGGAGGTCGACCGGTACGCCGCCGAGCTCCAGCGGCACGGCGTCGAGTCCGTCGAGCGTGAGGTGCGGTGGCTCTCCGACCTCATCAACGCAGAGCGCGGCGGCGAGCGCACCACCACGGAGGAGCAGCCGCCCGCCCCGGCGACCTGACACCCCGATCACTTGGCACGACTGATTCAGCAATCCGCGCGAGACACCCCCTCGCAGCACCCGGCCGCTCAGGCCAACGACCAAGGAAGGACTCTCATGGGTTCGGTTCGAGTAGCGATCGCCGGCGTGGGCAACTGCGCCACGTCCCTGATCCAGGGCGTGCACTACTACCGGGACGCCGACCCTGCCGGCTCGGTCCCCGGCCTGATGCACGTGAAGTTCGGCGACTACCACGTCGGTGACGTCGAGTTCGTCGCCGCGTTCGACGTCGACGACAAGAAGGTCGGCAAGGACCTGTCCGAGGCGATCAACGCGTCGGAGAACAACACCATCAAGATCACCGACGTGCCGACCCTCGGTGTCGAGGTGCAGCGCGGCCCGACGCTCGACGGCCTCGGCAAGTACTACCGGGCCACCATCGAGGAGTCCGCGGCCGAGCCGGTCGACGTCGTCCAGGTCCTCAAGGACTCCGGCGCCGACGTCCTCGTGTCCTACCTGCCGGTGGGCTCGGAGGAGGCCGACAAGTTCTACGCCCAGGCCGCGATCGACGCCGGCGTCGCGTTCGTCAACGCGCTGCCCGTCTTCATCGCCTCCGACCCGGTGTGGGCGAAGAAGTTCGAGGACGCGGGCGTCCCGATCGTCGGCGACGACATCAAGTCGCAGGTCGGCGCCACCATCACCCACCGCGTGATGGCGAAGCTGTTCGAGGACCGCGGCGTCGTGCTCGACCGCACCTACCAGCTCAACGTCGGCGGCAACATGGACTTCAAGAACATGCTCGAGCGTGACCGCCTCGAGTCGAAGAAGGTCTCGAAGACCCAGGCCGTCACGTCGAACCTCACCGGCGAGCTCGCCGGCAAGGTCGAGGACCGCAACGTCCACATCGGCCCGTCCGACTACGTCGCGTGGCTCGACGACCGCAAGTGGGCCTACGTCCGGCTCGAGGGCCGCGCGTTCGGCGACGTACCGCTCAACCTCGAGTACAAGCTCGAGGTCTGGGACTCCCCCAACTCCGCCGGCATCATCATCGACGCCGTCCGCGCCGCCAAGATCGCCAAGGACCGCGGCGTCGGCGGCCCGATCCTCCCCGCGTCGGCGTACCTCATGAAGAGCCCGCCGGTGCAGATGGAGGACGGCCAGGGCCGCGCCGAGCTGGAGAAGTTCATCTCCGGCGAGTGACCGACCCGGCGCATCTCCGCAGCTGAAACACGCCGAGCCGTCCCGTTTCTCGGGACGGCTCGGCGTGTTTTCATGCCGGTTTGCGCCGGGTCGGCGTGTTTTCGTGCCGGTTCGCGCCGGGTCGGCGTGTTTTTCGTGCCGGTTTGCGCCGGGTCGGCGTGTTCTGCGTGCCGGTTTGCGCCGGGTCGGCGGGTTTTTCGGCGCGGGTTCGAGCCGGGTCAGCGCTCGGCGTCGGCCTTGAGGCGGACGAGGGTGGCGGTCATGCCCTCCTGCAGCGCGGCGGTGAACCGGTCCTGGCCGCCGAGGGCGAGGCCGACCAGGCCGCGGGAGAGGGCGGAGACCCCGTCGGGCGCCTCGCGGCGGTGGACGACCCGGGTGCGGCCGTCGCCGGCGTCCTCGAGCCGGAACGACCAGACCGTGCGGTTCTCGACGACCCGGAAGGCGAGGTCGGACGGCGGCGCGTACCGCACCACCTGCGCCGTGGTCGGCCAGTGCTTCCAGCCCTGGTGGTTGATGTTGACGAACCGGGTGCCGCGCCGCACCTCGCGGCCGAGCACGAAGGTCTTGACCACCTGGTCGCTCCACGACGCCATCCGCCGCAGGTCGGAGACCATCGCCCACACCCGGTCGCGGGGCGCGTCGATCGTCGTGGTGGCCAGCAGGTCCGTAGGGGTCGGCGTGGTCGCAGTCATGGCCGCACCCTAGGGGGCCCGGGCCGCGACCCGCTCGCGACCGGCGCCGCCGCCGTCAGCGGGCCGACCACCACTCCAGCAGCGCCCGCTTCGCGTCGTCCTCGGCCATCGGGCCGTTGTCGAGCCGCAGCTCGAGGAGGAACCGGTAGGCCTCGCCGACCTCGCGCCCGGGCCCGATGCCGAGGAGCTCCATGATCTGGTTGCCGTCGAGGTCGGGCCGGATCGAGGCCAGCTCCTCCTCCTCCGACAGCCGCTCGATCCGCGCCTCCAGGTCGTCGTAGGACCGACGGAGCCGGTCGGCCTTGCGCCTGTTGCGGGTCGTGCAGTCGGCGCGGGTCAGCACGTGGAGCCGGTCGAGCTGGTCGCCGGCGTCGCGCACGTAGCGGCGCACCGCGGAGTCGGTCCACTCGCCCGAGCCGTAGCCGTGGAACCGCAGGTGCAGCTCGACCAGGTGCGCGACCGCGTCGATGTCGTCGCCGGAGAACCGCAGCGCCTTCATCCGCTTCCGGGTGATCTTGGCGCCGACGACGTCGTGGTGGTGGAACGTGACGGTGCCGTCGTCGAGGAACCGCCGCGTCCGCGGCTTGCCGACGTCGTGCATGAGCGCCGCGAACCGCGCCACGAAGTCCGGCCCGTCGGTGCCGAGCCGGGGCTCGAGGTCGATCGCCTGCTCGAGCACGGTCAGCGTGTGCTCGTAGACGTCCTTGTGCCGGTGGTGCTCGTCACGCTCGAGCCGCAGCGCCGGCAGCTCCGGCAGCACGTGGTCGGCGAGGCCGGTGTCGACGAGCAGCGTCAGCCCCAGCCGGGGGTACGGCGCGCACACCAGCTTGACCAGCTCGTCGCGCACCCGCTCGGCGGAGACGATCGTGATCCGGTCGGCCATGTCGCGCATCGCCGCCACGACCGCGTCGTCGACGGTGAACCCGAGCCGGGCCGCGAACCGGGCGGCCCGCATCATCCGCAGCGGGTCGTCGGAGAACGACTCCTCCGGCGTGCCCGGCGTGCGGATCACCCGGTGGGCGAGGTCGACCACCCCGCCGTAGGGGTCCTCGAGCTCGCGCCCGGGGAGCCGCACCGCCATCGCGTTGATCGTGAAGTCGCGCCGCCGCAGGTCGCCGGCGAGGGTGTCGCCGTACTGCACCGACGGCTTGCGGGACTCCGGGTCGTAGGCCTCCGAGCGGTACGTCGTCACCTCGACGACCCAGTCGCCCTTGCGGCAGCCGATGGTGCCGAACTCACGACCCATGTCCCACCACGCGTCCCCCCCAGGCCCGCAGGATCCGCTCGGTCACCTCCGGTCGTGCGGAGGTGGCGAGGTCGAGGTCGTTGGAGGTCGTGCCGAGCATCGCGTCGCGCACCGGGCCACCGACCAGGGCGAGCTCGTGGCCGGCGTCGGCGAACAGCCCGCCCAGCTCGTCGATCACCGGCGCGATCCGGTCCAGCTCCGTCGCGACCGACCGCTGGACGTCGACCAGCCGGATCGGCTCGAGCGCCGGCGCATGGGGTTCGGACACGCCCGGGAGTCTACGGACCGGTCCGGGCCGCCCGTCCCACCCCCGCCGCCGCCCGCCGGTCTACCCTCGGGGCGTGGTCCTCCGCGCCCTGCTCCGCCGTGCCGCCGTGGGCGCAGTGGCAGCAGGGCTGCTCGCGCTGCCGGCACCGGCCGCCGGGTCCCCGGAGCCGGGCACCGACCCCGTCCGCGACCCCATCCGCGACGCCGCCGCTCCCCGCGTCGTACGACGCGCCGCTCGTGGTCACCATCGAGGAGCTGACCCCCGGCGAGCTGCCTCGCCGCGGGGCGATCGAGGTCTCCGGCGAGGTGGCCAACCGCGACGTGGAGACGTGGCGCGACGTCAACCTGCACGCGTTCGTCAACGACGACGCCTGCCTCGGCTGCCCGCCGCCGATCACGACGGCCGCCGAGCTGGAGGCCGCGGCCGCGACCGACCCGGAGGCCGTCGTCGGCAACCGGATCGTCCAGGTCAGCGACACCGTCCCGGAGCTGCGGCCGGGCGAGGTGGCGACCTTCTCCATCCGGATCCCGCGCCGCTACGTCGAGATCACCCAGGCCGGCGTGTACTGGTTCGGCGTCCACGCCCTCGGCTCGAGCGACACCACCCCCCGCGACTCCCTCGCCGACGGCCGGGCCCGCACCTTCCTCCCCTACCTCCCGCAGGGCCGCGACGGCGTGACCGGCTCGGTCGACACCGCGGTCGTGGTGCCGCTGCGCCACCGGATCGAGCACCACCCGTCCGGCGCGATCGCCCGGCGCAGCGACTGGCGCGCCGACCTCGGCCCCTACGGCCGGCTGGGCGGTCCGCTGTCGTTCGGCGCCGCGGCGCTCGACCGCCCGGTCACCTGGTTGGTCGACCCCGCCGTCCCCGACGCGGTACGGCGCCTCGGCGAGGGCAACCCGCCGCGCGACCTCGGCCCGCTCAGCGAGGACGCCCGCGAGCCGGAGGAGCCCGACGAGACCGGCGAGCCGGGATCGGAGACGCCGTCGACCGACGGACCCGACGGCGAGGGCAGCGGCGAGGCCCCGCCGCCCACCGACCCGACCGCGACACTCGCCCGGAGCTGGCTCGACCGCCTCGAGCGCGCCCTGCAGGGCGAGGAGGTGCTCGCCCTGCCCTACGGCGACGTCGACGTGTCGGCGACCGCCTCGTCCATGCCCGAGCTCTACGCGCTGGCCCGCGACCGGGCCGGCGACGTGCTCGCGGAGTGGGAGGTGGAGACCCGGCCGGCGATCGCCTCCCCCGGCGGCTACCTCGACCCGCGCTCGCTCGACGAGATCGATGAGCTCGACGACTCCAGCATGCTGCTGCTGACCGACCGGATGTTCGCGGCCGACACCGGGCAACGAGGCGACGACGAGGCCGAGCCGCAGACCGACGCCACCGGGATCGCCGCGGACGCGCCCGGCGCGGGGAGGTTCGGCGGGCACGAGGTCGCCGTGACGGCCTCCGCGGCCGCCACGGGCGGTCCCGGACCCGACCCCCGGCTCGACGCCGTCAGCCTGCGGCAGCGGGTGCTCGCCGAGGCGGCGCTGCGGCTGCTGCGCTCGCCCGACGCGCCCGAGCCGCTGGTCGTGGTCGTCGACCCGGACGTCACCGGCGAGGGCGCGACCCGGTTCTGGAGCGGCCTCGACCTCGACTGGGTCGACCTCGGCACCGCGTCCGACGCGGTGGCCGGCGCGAGCGCGGTGATCGACCCCGACGAGCTCAGCTACCCCGCGGAGGCCCGCGCCGGCGAGCTCGGCCCGTCCCTGTTCTACGAGCTCGGACGGCTGGTCGCGGCGGGCGAGACGCTGCAGAACGTGCTGATCGACAGCGAGGGCGTCGCCGGCGAGGTCCGCGACGAGGCGCTCACCTCCGCGTCGTACGCCTCGCGCACCGCGCCCGACGCCGCCGAGCGCGCCCTGGTGCGCTCCCGCGGCTGGATCGAGCGCCGGCTCGCCGAGGTGACGATCGACGGACCGCCGGGCGTCACCCTCTCCAGCGCCGACGGCACGTTCTCGGCCACCCTCGAGAACCTCCTCGACCGCACGGTGACGGTGCGGATCGAGGCCACCAGCCCCGGCGGCAGGGTGCGCGTGGACGCCGGGGAGCCGATCGTGCTGACCGCGGGGAGCCGCACCACCGTGCTCCTCGAGGCCCACACCTCCGACCCCGGCGTGCACAACGTGACCCTCGCCGTGACCGACGTCGACGGCACCCCGATCGGCGCGACCGACCAGCTGCCCGTGCGGTCCAACCAGGTCAGCGACGTGATCTGGGTGATCCTCGGCGTCGGCTTCGGCATCCTCGTCCTCGCGATCGTGCTCCGGCTCCTCCGCCGGTTCCGACAGCGCGGGGCGGCCACGTGACCGACCAGGGGACGCCGACGCCCGAGAGCGTGCCGGACCCGACCGCCGGCAGCGGCGCCCGCGACGCCGCCCCGGCCACCCCGCCGGACGGCGACGGCGAGCAGCGGCGGATCCTCGCCAACAGCGCGGTGATGGCCGCCGGCACCGTCGTGTCGCGGTTCAGCGGCTTCATCCGCTCCACCCTGCTGGCGGCGGCCCTCGGCGTCGGGCTCCACGCCGACCTGTTCACGATCGCCAACACGGTGCCCAACATGCTCTACATCCTGCTCGCGGGCGGGGTGTTCAACGCCGTGCTGGTGCCACAGCTGGTGCGGGCGATGCGCAACGACGCCGACGGCGGGGCGGCGTACGTCGACCGGGTCGTGACCCTCGCGGTGCTGTTCCTCGGCGCGGTGACGGTGGCGCTGGTGGTGGCGGCGCCGTGGGTGATGTCGCTGCTGCTCGACAGCCGGTACGCCGACCCGGAGCTCGCCGAGCAACGGCAGTCGGCGATCGACTTCGCCCGCTACTGCCTGCCCCAGGTCTTCTTCTACGGCATGTTCGCCCTGGCCGGGCAGATCCTCAACGCCCGCCACCGGTTCGGGCCGATGATGTGGGCGCCGATCGCCAACAACGTGATCTCGGTGGCCGTGCTGGCGGTCTACCTGCTGGTGTTCGGGCCGGCGACGGCCGCGGAGCAGCAGGGGCCGTTCACCGCCTCCCAGGAGGCGCTGCTCGGCCTCGGCTCCACGGCCGGCATCGCCGCGCAGCTGCTGATCCTCCTGCCCTACCTCCGGTCGGCCGGCGTGCGGATCCGGCCGCGCTTCGACTTCCGCGGCGCCGGCCTGGGGCACACCCTGCGGCTGGGGATCTGGACGGCGCTGTTCGTGATCGTCAACCAGGCGGCGTACGTCGTCGTCGTGCGGCTCGCGTCCGGCGGCACGGCGGCCGACCCCGACGGCACCGGCATCACGATCTACTCCAGCGCCTACCTGGTCGCGTTGGTGCCGCACTCGGTGATCACGGTGTCGCTGGCCACCGCGATCCTGCCCCGGCTCTCCTCGCACGCCGCGGCCGACGACCTGCCCGCCCTGGCCCGCACCCTGGTCAGCACGATCCGCACGGCGCTGGTCGTCGTGGTGCCGTTCGCCCTCCTGCTGCCGTTCATCGCCCTCCCGGTCGCGCAGGTGGTGTGGGGCCACGGCGCCACCGCCGACAGCTTCGACCTGTTCGGGCCCACGCTGGGGCTGTTCGGCTTCGGGCTGGTGTTCTTCACGCTCCACTACCTGTCGCTGCGCGGGTTCTACGCGCTGGAGCAGAACCGCACCGTGTTCTGGATCCAGTGCCTGATCGCCGGCTTCAACATCACGCTGGCGATCGCGCTGGTCGGCCGCGCCCAGGACGCCGGTGACACCGCGCCCATGCTGGTCCTCGCCTACACCGGCGCCTACGCGGTCGGCTCGCTCGTGTCGTTCTCGCTCCTCGCCCGCCGCCTGGGGGCATCGGCGCCGGGCCGCTGCTCGGCTTCGTGGCCCGGCTGCTCGTCGCCGGCGGGGCCGGGGCCGGGGCGGCCGTGCTGGTGCGGTGGCCGCTCGAGCGGCTCCTCGAGGAGGTCCCCGCTGCGGGCTCGTGGCCGTGGGCGGCCGTGGAGGCCGCCGTGATGACGGCCGCGGCGGTCGTCGTCCTGCTGCTGCTCGCGCGGGTCCTGCAGCTGCGGGAGGTGACCTCGGTGATCGACACGGTCTCCCGCCGGCTGCGACGTCGCCGGGCCGTGCCCGAACCGCGCCCTAGGATGGCGGAGACACCCGGGGACACGGAGAGGACTGGGGTGGCGACGTCGACGCGGCCAGGGGGACGTCCTGGCCGGACGCTACCGGTTGATCGACCTCCTGAGCGAGAGCGAGGGCGGTCGGTTCTGGCGAGCCCACGACAACGTCCTCGAGCGGTTCGTCGCCCTCCACGTGATCGCCGAGTCCGACCCGCGGGCCGAGGGACTGCTGGAGGCGGCGCGTGCGTCCGCGACGGTGCTCGACTCGCGGATCCTGCGGGTGCTCGACGCGGAGATGGCCGACGGCCGTTGCTTCGTGGTCAACGAGTGGGGCACCGGCACCTCCCTCGACATCCTGGTCACCCACGGCGGGCCGCTCTGCGCCGCGGCCGGCGGCCTGGCTGGTGGCGGAGGTCGCCGGTGCACTCGCCACCGCCCACGCCAAGGGGGTCGCCCACGGGCGGCTCAACCCCGAGAACGTCCTCGTCGACCGGTTCGGGGCGGTGCGGCTGATCGGCTTCAGCGTCGACGCCGCGCTGCACGGTCTGCCCGACGGCCGGCTCGAGCACGACCTGCAGGACCTCGGCGGCCTGCTCTACTGCGCGCTCACGGCGACCTGGCCCGGCCCGTCGGCCTCGGCCGTGCCGGGCGCGCCGCACGAGCACGCCGCGGTGCTGGCACCGCGACGGGTCCGGGCGGGGGTGCCGCGGCCGCTCGACCACCTGTGGAGCGCGCTCTGCCGCGACGACCGGTCCCACCGCCGACCCTGGCAGGCGCACCACGACCTCGACGTCTCCGACGCCGCCGCGGTGCGTGAGCGGCTGCTGGAGTTCCTCGGCGACCCGGCCGGCATGCCCGAGGCGCTCGCCGAGTCGATCCCCCGATCAACGACGTCCGGCCCGTCGTGCTCCCGTCGGTGCCCGAGATGACGGTCCACGACGGGCAGCCGCCGGAGCAGTCGGGGCCGGCCGACCAGTCGGAGCAGTCGGAGCCGGCCGAGCCGTCGCGGGCGCCGGAGGAGCCGGAAGCGCCGGAGGAGCCGGCCGCACCCGCCGAGGAGCGCCCGATCCCCACCGTCGCCGAGCTCCCCACCGAGGCGGGGATGCCGGTGTGGGACGACGAGGACGACGAGGTCTCCTGGCTGCGCAGGCGCAGCACGCCACCACCACCGCCGCCCCCGTTCGAGGACCCGCCGGAGCGGCCGCTGTTCGCCCCCGAGCCCGCGGACGGTGCGCCGGCGCGGCGCCCGCGGACCGACATACCGACGCCGCCGGCGCACAGCGGCGAGACGTCGATCGCGGCGGCCGGGTTCTGGCCCTGGGACACCGGTGCCGGGCCCTACGGGCCGCAGGACGCGACGACCGAGCACGACCCGGTGCCCGGCCGGAGCTGGCTGCGGCTCGCGATGGCGATCGCTGCCGCCCTTGCCCTGTTGGTCGCCGTGGTGGTCGCGTTCAACCTCGGCCGCGGCCGCACCCCCGCTCGGGCAGGAGCGGGACGAGCCCAGCCAGGGCGCCACGCTGGCGACGCCGCCGGCGCCCTCGCCGACGCCGGTGCCCGACCTGCTGGCGACGGCGTTCGACCCGCTCGGCACCGACGGCGGGGTGGAGAACGACGACGACGCACCGCTCGTCGTCGACGGCGACCCGGCGACGACCTGGTCGACGTCGCGGTACGACGACCAGCTCGGGCCGACGGCACCCGCCCTCAAGTCGGGGGTCGGCGTCGTCCTCGACCTCGGCGAGGTCCACGAGGTCGACCGGGTCGACCTCACGCTCGTCGGCGCGCCCACCACCGTGCAGCTGCACCATCTCCGACGAGGCACCGACCGAGGCGCCGACCGAGGACCCGGCAGCGGAGGAGACCGCGTCCGGCACCACGCTCGAGCTCGACCCGGCCCCCGGCGGCGACACCGCGACCGCCCGCTACGTCCTCGTGTGGTTCACTGCCCTGCCGGAGGTCCCCGGCGGTTACCGGGGTGGGCTGGCGGAGGTGGTGGTGCGTGGGCGCTGAGCCTCGCGACCCCCGGGGCGCCGACCGCGACGACGCGGCACTGCTCGCCGCCCACGTCGCCGGCGACCCCGACGCCTTCGGGGTGCTCTTCGAGCGTCACCGCGACCGGCTGTGGGCGGTCGCGCTGCGCACGACCGGCGACCCCGAGACCGCCGCCGACGGCCTCCAGGACGGGCTGGTGGCGGCGTTCCGCCGCGCCGGCAGCTTCCGGGGCGACTCCGCGGTGACGACCTGGCTGCACCGGGTCGTGGTCAACGCGTGCCTCGACCGGCTGCGCGCCCAGAAGGTCCGCCGCGCCGAACCGCTGCCCGACGACCTCGACGAGGCCGGCCGCGGGTCGACCGTGACCGCGACCGGCCCCTCCGACGCCGAGCGCGACCCCGCTGAGCACGGCGCCCGGGCCGAGCGCCGGCGGGAGGTCCTCGCCGCGCTCGCCCAGCTGCCGGCGGAGCAACGGGCAGCCCTGGTGCTCGTCGACATGGAGGGCTACCCGGTCGCCGAGGTCGCGGTGATGCTCGACTGCGCCGAGGGAACGGTGAAGAGCCGGTGCGCCCGGGGGCGGGCGAAGCTCGCCGCGCTGCTGGCGCCGCTGCTCGCCGCCGAGGACGCGGCCGCCGCGCCGCCGGCGGGACGGAACCCGAAGGGCGGTCCGGACGTCGGATCCGTGTCGCGCCGAGGGCCGCCCACCGGTCCCGCGCCCGATCCCGTCTGACCTTCCCTGCCCCGAGGACCCCCATGCCCGACGACGTCGACCGCCCGGTGGCGCCGCTGCCGCCCGAGGAGGAGGCCCGGCTGCGCCGGCTGCTGGCCGAGGTGCGCGAGACCGGTCCGGTGCCGCCCGACGTGGCCGCCCGGATGGACCGTGTCCTCGCCGGCCTCACCGCCGAGCGCGCCGTCTCGCCCGCGGCCCCCGCCGCCGACAACGTCCGCCCGCTCACGCGCACCCGCCGACACCGGGTGGTCGCCGTCCTCGGAGCGGCCGCGGCGGTGGCCGTCGTCGGGCTCGGCATCGGCACGTTCTTCGACGACGGGCGCTCGGCCGACACCAGCGCCGACCACGCCGGCTCCGCCGAGACCGGCGTCGAGCGCGGCGAGACCGCCGGGGGACTCCGAAGCCGCCGGGGACGGCGGGACCTCCGAGGAACAGCTCGAGCCGGCGCCCGAGGCCAGCTCCCAGCTCCTCACCGGGCCGGCCGAGGTCTTCACCCGCGAGATGGAGCGGCAGCCGCCCGACCTCCAGCCGGACGGGCTGGCGGCGCGCCTCGCGCGGCTCCAGGCCGTGGCGCTCCCGGAGTCGGAGGTCGCCGACTACGACCACACCACCGTCACGGCCCCGGCCGGCTTCCGGTGCGCGCCCGCCGACTGGGGACCGGGGGTGCTGGTGGCCGTCCGGTACGACGGCCGGCCGGCGCTCGTCGCGTTCCGCGAGCCGATGGGGCGCTCGCAGGTGGTCGAGGTGCTGCAGTGCGGCACCGGCGAGGTGCTCCGCTCGGTGACCATCGCCGCGACCAGGTGAGCGGGCCCCTCTCCAGGCCGGGGTCCACGGGGCGCGCCGGTCTGCCGCCGGGGAATGCCGCCACCTACGATCGGGTTTGGAAGATGTACACCCGTCCCTCCTGAAGAGGTCCGTCACCACCATGTCCGACACCCCGGCCAGCGAGCCGCGCAACGTCATCGTCATCGGGTCCGGCCCGTCCGGCTACACCGCGGCGATCTATGCCGCGCGCGCCCAGCTGAACCCCCTCGTCTTCGAGGGCTCCGTCACGGCCGGCGGGGCGCTGATGAACACCACCGAGGTCGAGAACTTCCCCGGCTTCCGCGACGGCATCCAGGGCCCTGAGCTGATGGACGAGATGCGGGCGCAGGCGGAGCGGTTCGGCGCCGAGCTGGTGCCCGACGACGTCGTGTCGGTCGACCTGACCGGTCCGGTCAAGGTGGTCCGCACCGCGACCGACACGTTCACCGCGCGTGCCGTCGTACTCGCGATGGGGTCCGGCTACCGCAAGCTCGGACTCCCCGACGAGGACCGGCTGTCCGGGCGCGGCGTGTCGTGGTGTGCCACCTGCGACGGCTTCTTCTTCCGCGAGCAGCACATCGCCGTCGTCGGCGGCGGCGACTCCGCGGTCGAGGAGGCGACCTTCCTCACCCGCTTCGGCAGCAAGGTGTCGCTGATCCACCGTCGCGACGAGCTGCGCGCCTCCAAGATCATGCAGGAGCGGGCGTTCGCCGACCCCAAGCTCGAGATCATCTGGAACGCCGAGGTCGCCTCGATCAACGGCGGCGAGAGCCTGGAGTCGCTCACCCTGCGCGACACGCTCAGCGGCGAGACCCGCGACCTCGCGGCCACCGGTCTGTTCATCGCCATCGGCCACGACCCCCGCTCCGAGCTGGTCAAGGGCCAGGTCGAGCTCGACGACGACGGCTACGTGCTGGTGCAGCCGGGCTCGACGGCCACCAACGTCCCCGGCGTCTTCGCGGCCGGCGACCTCGTCGACCACCGCTACCGCCAGGCGATCACCGCGGCCGGCACCGGGTGCGCCGCGGCCCTCGACGCCGAGAAGTACCTGGGCGAGCTCGCGCATGCCGAGGCGAGCGCCTCGGCGACCGCGGGCGCGGCCGTCTGACCGGGTCCCGACCGGGTCCCGACCTCGCTCGACCTCGCTCGACCCGTGCGGCCGGCCCGACCAGGGCGCGAGGAACAATCCACCACCGGGACGTGTTCAACCAGGACACGTCGCACACACCGACCACGAAGGGGAGAAGCCGTGGGCAACATCTCAGCAGTGACCGACGCCGAGTTCGAGGCACAGGTCCTGAAGTCCGACAAGCCGGTGCTGGTCGACTTCTGGGCCGAGTGGTGCGGACCGTGCCGCCAGGTGTCGCCGATCCTCGACGAGATCGCAGGCGCGCACGGCGACAAGGTGACGTTCTACAAGATGAACGTCGACGAGAACCCGGTCACCCCGGCCTCCTACCGCGTCACCGGCATCCCGACGATCAACGTCTACCAGGGCGGCGAGGTCGTGAAGTCCATCGTCGGCGCCCGCCCGAAGGCCGCGATCCTCAAGGAGCTCGACGAGTTCATCGCCTGACCTCCCCGCTGTGCTTCGGCGCCCGTCCCGCTGGGGCGGATGTCGGTGTTTTCGGGGGGGATTTCGGGGGCCCGGGGACGTGAGGTTTCCCCCGGCCGACCGGGGAAACCTCAACATGTCGGGCAAAGCAATGCCGGACAAGTGGTGGTTTTGCCCGTCACGTCGGCCCGCGGACCCGGACCCCCGGACCCGGACCCCCGCGCCGACCGCCGGCCTCCCGGCCCCACCCCAACCCCAGCAGCTCAGTTGAGGTCGCGGTGCGCGGGCGTTGGCCGGGACCGGGGGTTGACCGCGCCGATCAGGCGTTCGAGCGCCGCCTCCACCTCGTCCTTCCAGGTGACCAGCGAGCGCAGCTCCATCCGCATCCGCGGCGTGCGCAGGTGCGGGCGGTGGGTCTTGAACCCGACCCGGGCAAGGAACTCCGCGGGCAGCAGGCAGCCGGGCGCCGCGCGGCCGCGGTGGGCGAAGGCCTCGACCGCGCGCACGCCGTCGCGGTGCACGAGGTCGCGCGCCATGCCCTGCACCAGGAGCCGGCCGATGCCGCCGCCGGCCTGGTCGGGGACGACGTACGCCGTCGTCAGCAGCACCGCGTCGGGTGACGGCGGCGCGGTGGGGAAGGCGGCGGCGCCGGGCACGTAGGCCGGCGGGGCGTAGGTGAGGTAGCCCACCGGCTCGCCGTCGACGAGCGCCACCCGGCCGCACGACCCCCAGTCCCGCAGCACCTCCGAGACCCAGGACTCCTTCACCTCGCGCGCCTCCGCGTCGCCGAGGCGTTCGCGCCGCACCGGGTCGAGCTCCCAGAACAGGCAGGTCCGGCAGGGCACGCCGAGCCCGTCGAGGGCCTCGAGCCGGTCGAGCGTCAGCGGCACCGTGGTGCGCGGCATGTCTCGATGGTAGGCCGGGCGTCCGCGCACCGCACTCTGGAACCCGGAGGCGCCGGCCGGGTCGGTGCTGGGAGGATGAGGCGATGCGCAAGATCCGCCAGAGCCAGAAGCTCCGCAACGTCCGGTACGACGTCCGCGGCCCGATCCTCGTCGAGGCGCAGCGCCTCGAGGCCGAGGGGCACCGCATCCTGAAGCTCAACATCGGGAACCCCGCACCGTTCGGCTTCGAGGCACCCGAGGCGATCCTGGCCGACGTCACGCACCACCTGCCGGAGTCGCAGGGCTACAGCGACTCCCAGGGCATCTACTCCGCCCGCACCGCGGTCGCGCAGTACTACCAGTCCCGCGGGCTCCGCGACACCGACGTCGACGACGTGTTCATCGGCAACGGCGTGTCCGAGCTGATCTCGCTGGTCCTCCAGGCGTTCGTCGACGACGGCAACGAGATCCTCGTCCCGGCGCCGGACTACCCGCTGTGGACCGGCGCGGTCACGCTGAGCGGCGGGGTGCCCGTGCACTACCGGTGCGACGAGGGCAATGACTGGATGCCCGACCTCGAGGACATCGAGTCGAAGATCACCGAGAACACGCACGCCCTCGTCATCATCAACCCCAACAACCCCACGGGTGCCGTCTACAGCAAGGAGATGGTCGAGCAGCTCGTCGACATCGCTCGGCGTCACCGGCTGGTCGTCTTCGCCGACGAGATCTACGAGAAGATCATCTTCGACGACGCCGTCCACCACCACGCCGCGGCCGCCGCGGGCGGCGATGTCCTCTGCCTGACGTTCAGCGGGCTGTCGAAGGCCTACCGGGTCTGCGGCTACCGCGCCGGCTGGGTGATGATCTCCGGCCCGAAGGAGGTCGCCGAGGACTTCCTCGAGGGCCTCACCCTGCTGGCCAACATGCGGATGTGCGCCAACGTGCCCGCCCAGCACGCCATCCAGACCGCGCTCGGCGGCTACCAGTCGATCAACGAGCTGATCGTGCCCGGCGGCCGGTTCTACGAGCAGAGCATGCTCGCCGACCGGCTCCTCAACGAGATCCCGGGCGTGACCTCGGTGCGGCCGCGCGGGGCGCTCTACTGCTTCCCGCGCCTCGACCCGGAGGTCTATGCGATCGAGGACGACCAGCAGTTCGTGATCGAGCTGCTGCGGGCGAAGAAGATCCTCGTCACCCACGGCACCGGCTTCAACTGGCCCGAGCCGGACCACTTCCGGCTCGTCACCCTGCCCGACGTGGACGTGCTGGAGGAGGCCATCGGCCGGATCGCGGAGTTCCTCGCCACCCGCAGGTGACGCTGCCGTCGTGACCGGGGCGGGCGGCTGTCAGACTCGGCGCGTGCGCGACCTCACCTACCCGCCGGTCATCGTCAGTGCCAAGCTCGCCTTCCGGCTGCTCCGGCAGCGCTTCCAGATGTCCGGCACCGACAACGTGCCCCGCCACGGCGGGGCGCTGCTCGCGATCAACCACACCGGGTACGTCGACTTCATCTACGCCGGGCTCGGGGCCAACCCCTCGAAGCGGCTGGTCCGGTTCATGATCAAGCGCGAGATGATGGACCACCGGTGGCTCGGCCCGCTGCTGCGCAGCTTCCACCACATCCGGGTCGACCGGGCCGACGGCGGCGCCGCCCTCGAGCAGGCGCTCGGCTACCTGCGGGCAGGGGAGGTGGTCGGGATCTACCCCGAGGCCACCATCTCGCGCTCCTTCGAGATCAAGGGAGCTCAAGACCGGTGCCGTCCGGCTCGCCGCCGAGGCCGGCGTACCGCTGGTGCCGGTGATCGTGTGGGGCGCCCACCGGCTGATGACCAAGGACCACCCCAAGGACTTCTCCCGCTCGCCCAAGACGATCGCCATCCGGGTCGGCGAGCCGCTGCACCCCACCGGCGACGACCCGGCCGCCGAGACGGCCGAGCTGCGGGCGGTCATGCAGCGGATGCTCGACGAGGTGATCGCCGGCTACCCGGAGGAGGAGCGGCGGCCGGGCTCGTGGTGGACGCCCGCCCGGTACGGCGGCTCCGCGCCCACCCCGGAGGAGGCGGACCGGCTGGACGCCGAGGAGCAGGCCGCCCGTGCCGCTCGCCGGCGCGAGGGCGGGTCCACGTCGGCCTGACCCGGGCCCCGTGCCGACACGATGACAAAGCGCCATAGCGCTTTGTCGACAAAGCAACAGTCGACAAGGTGCTTTGTCGACAATCTCGACGGGTCGAGGGACCGGCTACGGCCGGCGGGGGTCGATCAGGTCGACGATCCGCTGGAGGTCGCCGATGTTGGCGAACTCCACGACGATCCGGCCCTTGCTCTTGCCGAGGTCGACCTTCACCCGGGTCTCGAGCCGGTCGGCCAGGCGCTCCGAGAGGTCCGCGAGCCCCGGGGCCACCGGCTTGGCGTGCGTCGCGCGCTTGCGCGGGCCGTCGCCGGTGTCGCCGACAGCGACGATCTCCTCGAGCCCGCGGACGCTGATCCCCTCCGACACCACGCGCTGGGCGAGCCGGTCCTGCACGTCGGCGTCCGCCACCGCGAGCAGCGCTCGTGCGTGGCCCGCGGAGAGGACGCCGGCCGCCACCCGCCGCTGCACGGCGGGGCTGAGCTTGAGCAGGCGGAGGGTGTTGCTGATCTGGGGCCGGGAGCGGCCGATCCGCTGGGCCAGCTCGTCGTGGGTGCAGCCGAAGTCCTCGAGCAGCTGGGCGTAGGCCGAGGCCTCCTCCAGCGGGTTGAGCTGCGAACGGTGCAGGTTCTCCAGCAGGGCGTCGCGGAGCATGTCGGCGTCGTCGGTCTGCCGGACGATGGCCGGGACGGTCTCGAGGCCGGCCTCCTGGGCCGCGCGCCAGCGACGCTCGCCCATGATCAGCTCGTAGGAGTCCGGGCCGTCGGGGCGCACCACGATCGGCTGCAGCAGGCCGATCTCGCGCACCGAGTGCACCAGCTCGGCCATCGCCTCCTCGTCGAAGACCTGGCGCGGCTGGACGTGGTTGGGCCGGATCGACGTGGGGTCGAGCTCGGCGAAGTAGGCGCCGTCGACCATCACCAGTCCCGGGACGGCCTCGCTCGTCCCACCGGTCCCCGGCGCCTCAGCGGTCGCGGCAGCCCCGTCCGACCCGGCCGAGCCCGGGCTGTCCGACGTGGGAGAAGCCGGGGCAGGCGCGGGAGGCGGCGGCGGGGCGGTCGGGATCAACGACCCGAGCCCGCGGCCCAAGCCGCGGCGGGGGTGCTGCTGCTCATCCAAGGCTCCCTCGGGTCGCGATCTCCCGGGCCGCCTCGAGGTAGCTGAGCGCGCCCGGCGATCCCGGATCGTAGGTCATCACGGTCTGCGCGTACGACGGCGCCTCCGACACCCGCACCGAGCGGGGGATCGCGGTCTTGAGCACCTGCGTGCCGAAGTGCTCGCGCACCTCCTGCGCCACGCCCGCCGCCAGCCGCGTCCGGGCGTCGTACATGGTGAGCAGGATGGTGGACACGGCGAGCTCGGGGTTGAGGTGGGCCCGGACCATGTCGACGGTGGAGAGGAGCTGCCCGAGGCCCTCCAGGGCGTAGTACTCGGCCTGGATCGGGATCAGCATCTCCGCGCCGGCGACGAGCGCGTTGAGCGTGAGCAGGCCGAGCGACGGCGGGCAGTCGATGAGCACGTAGTCGAACCGGTCCTCGCCGGCGTCCGCGGCGCTCCCGATCCGGGGGTGGGCGGTCAGGGCCTTCTTGAGCCGGCTCTCCCGCGCGACCACGCTGACCAGCTCGATCTCCGCCCCTGCGAGGTCGATCGTCGCCGGCACCACCTCGAGGCCCGCGCAGTCGGGGCAGGGCGCGAGGACGTCGGCGATCGGCGCACCCTCGACCAGCACCTCGTAGGTGCCGGGCGTTCCCTGACGGTGCTCGACGTTGAGGGCGGTCGACGCGTTCCCCTGGGGGTCGAGGTCGACCACCAGCACCCGCTGCCCGAGCTGGGTGAGCGCCGCGGCGATGTTGACCGTCGACGTCGTCTTGCCGACCCCGCCCTTCTGGTTGGCGACGACGAAGACCCGGGTCTCGCGCGGGCGGGGGACCCGCTGGCTCTGGATGCCCTGCCGCACCAGCACCGAGTGGTGCGCTGCCTTTGCCAGGGGAGTCTGGTGGTCGTCGAAGCCCGGATCGAGCTCGGCGAGGTCCGCAGCGGTCCGGACCGGGAATCCGGTTTCACGTGAAACGTCGGAGCCGTCGAGCCCTGTTTCACGTGAAACGGCGTCACCCGTCGCGTCCGCGGGTCGATCCTCGTGGTCTCCGGCCACCGCAGCCTCCTGTGGAAAAGAATGGAAAATCTGTGGACGTTACGCCTGGGAACCGGCCACTCGCACGGTGGATAACCACCCCGCGGCGACGGGGCGTCAGGCCCGAGCGGCGTTCATCGCCGCCGATCGCGAGATCGTGGTCGCCGGCGCGCGGCGGGGCTCCGACCCGCACCCCGGCCACCGGGTGCGCCGGTGCGCTTGCCGGCGGACGGCCACGATACCCGCGCCGGATCCGCCCACGTAACTCGCACGACGCGGGTGTGGACGACCTCCTCCGCCCCAGGCTGCCCAGGGGAGCCGGGGAGGGTCAGCGTCTCGACGACGGGCCGGGCGCACCCGAGCCGGCGGAGGACGTCTGCCGCACCGACCAGCTCCTCCTCGGCTGACGTGCCCTTCATCGCCAGCAACGAGCCCTCCGGAGCCACCAACGGCATGCACCACCCGACGAGCCGCTCCATCGGGGCCACGGCCCGGGCCGTGACCACGTCGAACGACCGCTGGCCGTGCAGGGCGTCGGCACGGGCGCGCCGCACCTCGACGTTGTCGAGGCCGAGCGCCGTCGCCGCCTCGGTCAGGAACGAGGTACGCCGGAGCAGCGGCTCCACCAACGTCACCCGGACATCCGGCCGCGCCAGCGCCAGCACCAGACCCGGCAGCCCGGCTCCCGACCCGACGTCCGCCACGGAGCAGCCGCGGGGGAGTGCGGTCGCCAGCAGCCCGCAGTTGACGAGGTGGCGGTCCCACAACCGGGGCACCTCGCGGGGCCCGATCAGCCCGCGCACCACGCCATCGGTCGCCAGCAGGTCGGCGTACTGCTCGACCAGGGCCATCCGGTCGGCGCCGAAGAGCGCCGCCGCGACCGGCGGGGCGGGGCCGGGGCCGGGGCCCGGGCCGTCCCCGGAAACCCCACCGTCACCCGCTGGTTCCACGTGAAACGTCGCCTGGAGACTCAGTCGGCAGGGGAGCACGACGACGTAGCGCCGAGGCTCCACGCCCTCCGACTCCGACCGGAGGCCGGCCTCGGCCACCGCGTCGTGGACGATCTTCCGCTCGAACGGCGACATCGGGTCGAGCGACAGCGCCTCACCCGACTCCTGCACCTTCGCCGCGGCCTCGGCACCGAGCTTGGTCAGCCGGGCCCGCTTGTCGGCCCGGAAGCCCGAGATGTCGAGCATCAGCCGCGACCGCTCGCCGGTCTCGCGGTAGACGGCCAGGCGGGTGAGCTCCTGGAGCGCCTCCAGCACCTGACCGTCGGGCCCCACCAGCTGGGTGAGGTCCGCGCCGACGATCGACACGGCGGCCCGGTCGGCCTCCACGTCGATGTCGAGGTCACCGTCGAGGTCGGCGATGTCGAGCAGCTCCTCGAGGTAGTCGGCGGCGACGTCGCCCTCGCGCTCGAGCCGCTCGACCAGCGCGCCGTCCGCCGGCGCGTCGCTAGGGCCAGTGGCGCCGGGCGTGCCGGTCACGTCGCTCTCCTCGACCTCGGTCACGTTCCCGTCGAGCTCGGTGCTCACCTGTTGCCTCCCTGCTTCTTGTTCTGTCCGTTGCCGGGCTTGCCGGACTTCCGCTGCGAGCGGGTCTGCCGCTTCGGCTGCTGCCGCTGCTGGGCCGGCCGGCGCTCCGGCTCGGGGATCTCGACGACCGGCGCCTCGTAGGCGGCGTACTTCTCGGGATGCTTCGCGGCCTTCGCCTTGTCCCGCTCCTGCTTGGCCTGGAACGCGGGCGTTCCCGGGGCCGGGTTGTTGCGGATCACGTAGAACTGCTGGCCCATCGTCCACAAGTTCGACGTCGTCCAGTACAGGGAGGACGCCGATCGGGAACGCCACGCCGCCGAGACCGAACGCCACCGGCAGGATGTAGAGCAGCATCTTCTGCTGCTGCGCGTAGGGGCCGGTCATCGCGTCGGCCGGCATGTTCTTGGCCATCAGCTGGCGCTGGGTCGTGAAGGTCGTCGCCGTCATCGCCAGCACCAGCACCAGCGACACGACCATGACCGTGCCGTTGGGGTCGTCGCCCCAGGTCCGCGCGCCCCAGAACGAGTCGGCGAGCGGGATCGCGCCGAACACCTCGGCGTTGCCGAACTGGTCGGCGAGCTCGGGGGTGAGGAAGCCGTGAGCCTTTCCGCTCCGCGCGGCCTGGTCGAGCAGCCGGAAGAGCGCGAAGAAGATCGGCATCTGCAGCAGGATCGGCAGGCACGACGCGAACGGGTTGGTGCCCGCCTCGCGGTAGAGCTTCATCGTCTCCTCGGCGAGACGCTGCCGGTCGTGCCCGTACTTCTTCTGCAGCTCCCGGACCTTCGGCTGCAGCAGCTGCATGTTGCGGCTGGACTTGATCTGCTTCACGAAGAGCGGGATCAGCGCCGCCCGGATCACCAGCGTCAGGCCGATGATCGACAGCGCCCAGGACGCGCCGCCCGCCGGGTCGAGGAACAGGCTGAACAGCTTGTGCCACGCGACGAGGACCGCCGAGATGACGTAGTACAGCGGCACCATGATGAAGTGGCCGATGTCGCCGATGATGCCCACGGGCTCATGCTCCTTGATCGGGTCGGGGGCCGGCGGCGGCAGCCGCACGACGGGGGAGGGTGGGGGCACGTGGTCGACCCCGCCGGCGGCCCACGGGTGGCAGCGGCCGATGCGCCGCGCCGCCAGCCAGCTGCCCCTTGATGCTGCCGTGCACCTGCACCGCCTCCAGGGCGTAGGCCGAGCACGAGGGGTAGTAGCGGCAGACGTCGCCGTAGAGCGGGCTGATCACCGCGCGGTAGCCGCGCAGCAGCGCGACCAGCAGCCACCTCACCGTTCCACCCGTCCGGAGCCGGACCGGAGGCTCCGCTGCAAGCAACGGTCGAGGTCGGAGGCGAGTTCCTCGTACGTCGCCGCCGCGGCCGGCGGCTGTGCACGGACGACGAGCAGCGACTCGCGCGGCAGCGTCGGGAGCCGGTCACGGACGGCGTGCCGCAGCCGCCGCTTGACCCGGTTGCGGACGACGGCACCGCCGACCGCCTTGCTCACCACGAAGCCGACCCGGGCGGGCCCGCCCGGACCAGTCGACCCGCCAGTCGACCCGCCGGGCTCCACGACGAGGTGCGTCACGAGCGTGCGCGCACCCGACCGCCGGCCCGCCCTCGTGGCGTGCCGGAACGAGGTCGACGTGGTGAGCCGGGAGTCGGCAGGCAGCACAGGAGCCCTCCGGGGGCCGATGCCCGAGGCCTGCGCCTCAGACCGACAGGCTCTTGCGGCCCTTCCGGCGGCGGGCCGCCAGGATCGCGCGACCGGCGCGGGTGCGCATCCGCAGTCGGAAGCCGTGCGTCTTGTGGCGACGACGGTTGTTCGGCTGGTACGTCCGCTTGCTCACGATCGACCTCTCAGATGAACGTCTCGGGAAGGGTCACCCGGGGCGGCCGGCAACGAGGGCCGGAGCGGCAGCGAAGCCGCCCGACCCGGTGAGGTGGCAGTTTCGGCTGGCACCGCGCATCCGTGGACAAGCTGGCCACGGACATGCGGCACCGGTCGACACCGGATGACCGAACCACGGTACGGGCCACCCCGGAGGGGGGTCAAACCGACGACCCTAGCCCTCCCGCGCGCGACGGCGGGCCGGACACGCGCGGGACCCCGGCCCGAGCCCCGACGCACCGGTTCCGGCGGACCCGTGAGAACCTGTGGACAACCGCTTGATCCACAGGCGGACCGGGACTACGTTCGGGCACTCCGGGGTTCCCCCGCCGGACCTGGGGCACCACCGCCTCGCGCACCATCCGCAGCTCGGGACGAGCTTCTCCGAAGCCGCTCCTGACCTGCGGGAACGCGATGTGGAGCGCACCTGGGAACGGGCCCGACACGGTGCCGTCGATACCGGTGACACGGTGTTCACAGCCTGTGGACAAAGTTGTGGAGGCTCCCGCCGGAAGGCGGAGCGAGGCGAGCGAGAGGTCAGGCGTGACGGGGAACGACGAGCAGCCCGACGGCAACGGCGCGGCGCAGGAGCAGGACCCCACGCTGGCGCCGCTGGAGCAGGCCTGGCGCGCGGTCCTCGGCGAGCTGCAGGCGCCGCACCGCGCCTGGCTCCAGACCAGTCGCCCGGTGACCCTCCACGGCACCACCGCCATCGTGGCGGTGCCCGACGAGTTCACCCGCAACCGGCTCGAGGGCCGGGTGCGCGGACACCTCGAGGACGCGCTGACCGAGCAGTTCGGCCACGACGTCCAGCTGGCGGTGACCGTGGACTCCTCCCTCGAGCACCAGCCGGTCGAGGCGCCGGACCACAACGGCCACAACGGCCCCGGCGGCCCCGCCGGGTCTGCCGGCAGCGACGCGCCGGGGTCGGATCGACAAGCCGACATGTCGACAAAGCGACAAGGCGACTCGCCGCCGTACGCCGCCCCGGCGACGGGGAGCGCCCCCGCACCGTCGCCGTTCCCCCCGGCACCCGACCCCGGTGCCCACCAGGCACCGCCGTCGGCCGAGGCCCGGCTCAACCCGAAGTACACCTTCGAGACGTTCGTCATCGGGTCCTCGAACCGGTTCCCGCACGCGGCCGCGGTCGCGGTCTCCGAGGCGCCCGGCAAGTCCTACAACCCGCTGCTGGTCTACGGCGACTCCGGTCTCGGCAAGACCCACCTGCTCCACGCCATCGGCCACTACGTGCGCAGCCTCTACTCCGGGGCGAAGGTGCGGTACGTGAGCTCGGAGGAGTTCACCAACGAGTTCATCAACTCGATCCGCGACGACCGGCAGGACCGGTTCAAGCGCAAGTACCGCGAGGTCGACGTCCTGCTCATCGACGACATCCAGTTCCTCCAGGGCAAGACGCAGACCCAGGAGGAGTTCTTCCACACGTTCAACTACCTGCACAACGCGCAGAAGCAGATCGTCCTCACCTCCGACCAGCCGCCGAAGAAGCTCGAGGCGCTCGAGGACCGGCTGCGCAACCGGTTCGAGTGGGGCCTGATCACCGACGTCCAGCCGCCCGACCTCGAAACGCGGATCGCGATCCTGCGCAAGAAGGCGGCGATGGACCGGCTCACCGCGCCGCCCGACGTGCTCGAGTTCATCGCCAGCAAGATCCAGACCAACATCCGCGAGCTCGAGGGCGCGCTGATCCGGGTCACCGCGTTCGCCAACCTCAACCGGCAGGACGTCGACCTGACCCTGGCCGAGATCGTGCTCAAGGACCTGATCCCCGAGGGTGGCGAGCCGGAGATCACCGCGTCGCTGATCATCGCCCAGACCGCGGCGTACTTCGGCCTCTCGATCGAGGAGCTCACCGGCCCCAGCCGCGGCCGGCACCTGGTGATGGCGCGACAGATCGCGATGTACCTGTGCCGCGAGCTCACCGGGTTGTCGCTGCCGAAGATCGGCGCCCAGTTCGGCAACCGCGACCACACGACCGTGATGTACGCCGAGCGGAAGATCAACCAGCTGCTCGGCGAGCGCCGCGCCGTCTTCAACCAGGTCAGTGAGCTGACCAACCGGGTGAAGATGCAGGCGCGCCAGGGCTGAGCGGGTGCGGCCGCCGAGCCACCGCCATCCTCGACGCCTGTGGACGAACGCGCCCGCGACGTACGAACTACACGGGGAGGATCTGTGGTTCGACGGGTCCGCGCCCTCCACCGCCGGGTCGCGCTCCACACCCCGCGGTGCGTCGTCCGGCCACGCTCCACAACCCCTGTGAGCGGCCGGATCCCGGGCTGACCTGCGACGACACGAGTTCTCCACAGATTCCACCGACGCTATGACCACTCCTGGAATTCACCCGTCCCGATCCGAGCCCAACGTCCTCCCGGGCCCCACCCTGTGGACGACCGCGCCCCGCAGGCCTCCCGCTGCGCCCGCTCCCGCACCCGTGGCAGGATGCGCACTACGACACTCGTGTAGTTCCCCGCGCGACGCACCGCTCTGTCCACCGCCAGCCGTGAAGGACGCAACGTGAAGTTCCGTGTCGAACGCGACGTCTTCGCCGACGCCGTCGCCTGGGCCGCCCGCAGCCTCCCCGTCCGCCCGAGCTCCCCGGTGCTCGCCGGCCTGCTCGTCGAGGCGGGAGACGAGGGACTGGTGCTCTCCACCTTCGACTACGAGACCTCGGCCCGGGCCACGCTGGCCGCGGAGGTCAGCGACGAGGGCACCGCGCTGGTGAGCGGGCGGCTGCTCGCCGACATCTGTCGCAGCCTTCCCGCCAAGCCCGTCGAGCTCACGCTCGACGGCGCCCGGGTGTCGCTCACCTGCGGCTCGGCCCGGTTCTCGCTGCAGACGATGCCGGTCGAGGACTACCCGACGATCCCGGAGATGCCCGCCGCCACCGGCACCGTCTCCAGCGAGGCCTTCGCCCACGCGGTCGGCCAGGCGGTCACCGCGGCAGGTCGCGACGACATGCTGCCCGTGCTCACCGGCGTCCGGGTCGAGATCGAGGGCGACACGATCGCCCTGCTGGCGACCGACCGGTTCCGGCTCGCCCAGCGCGAGCTCACCTGGAACCCGGGCCAGCCCGACGCCAGCCTCGCCGCGCTGGTGCCGGCCAAGGTGCTCGGTGACACCGCCAAGTCGCTCACCGTCGGGCAGGAGATCACGATCGCCCTGTCGGCCGGCTCCGGCGGCGACGGCCTGATCGGCTTCGAGGGCAGCGGACCCGGTGGCGTGCGGCGTACGACGACCCGGCTGCTCGACGGGGAGTTCCCCAAGGTGCGCAGCCTGTTCCCGACCGAGCGGCTGACCGTCGCGCGGATCGAGAAGGCCGCGCTCATCGAGTCCCTCAAGCGGGTCTCGCTCGTCGCCGAGCGCAACACCGCGGTCCAGCTGTCGTTCGCCGACGGCGTGCTCACCCTCGACGCCGGCACCGGCGACGAGGCGCAGGCCACCGAGTCGGTCGAGGCCGCGATCGAGGGCGAGGACCTGGTGACCGGCTTCAACCCGCAGTTCCTGCTCGACGGGCTCGGCGCGATCGACGAGACCCACGTCGAGCTGGCGTTCACCCAGGCCTCGAAGCCGGTGGTGATCACCGGCACCGGCGACGACGCGTCCGCGGAGAGCAACGGCTCGTTCCGCTACCTGCTGATGCCGCGCCGCCTCCTCGGCTGAGCCGGCCCGCGGCGGACGAGGGCCGGCAACGACGAACGGACGACCGTCGGCCGAGTGCGGGGCCCTACCGCCGTACCCACCGACGCACTAGCGTCGAACGCAAGCACCACCGGACAACACCGGACCAGGGAGATCGCATGCACCTCGGACTCGTCGGCCTCGGGAAGATGGGCGGCAACATGCGCACCCGGCTGCGCGACCGCGGCCACACGGTCGTCGGCTACGACCACCACCCCGAGCTCCGCGACGTCGACAGCCTCGCCGCGCTGGTGGAGGCGCTGCCGACCGATGCGCCCCGGGTGGTGTGGGTGATGGTGCCGGCCGGGGAGGCCACCCGGTCGACGATCGCCGAGCTCGCCGACCTCCTCGGCGAGGGCGACCTGGTCGTCGACGGTGGCAACTCCAAGTGGACCGACGACGCGGAGAACGCCGAGCTGCTCGGCGCCAGGGGCATCGGCTTCGTCGACTGCGGCGTCTCCGGCGGCATCTGGGGCCTCGAGAACGGCTACGCGCTGATGTGCGGCGGTGCGCCGGAGGACGTGGCGAAGGTGCAGCCGGCGTTCGACGCCCTCAAGCCCGACGAGGGCGGCTTCGTGCACGCCGGCCCGAAGCCCGGCGCCGGCCACTTCGCGAAGATGGTCCACAACGGCATCGAGTACGCGATGATGCAGGCGTACGCCGAGGGCTGGGAGCTGCTGGAGAAGGTCGACCTGGTCGAGAACGTCCCCGACGTCTTCGACTCCTGGCGCCACGGCACCGTGATCCGCTCCTGGCTGCTGGACCTCTTGACCGAGGCGCTGGAGAAGGACGAGCACCTCGACGAGCTCCGCGGTTACGCCGAGGACTCCGGCGAGGGCCGGTGGACGGTGCAGGCCGCGATCGACAACGCCGTCCCGATGCACGTCATCGCCTCCTCGCTGTTCGCGCGGTTCACCTCGCGGCAGGACGACAGCCCGGCGATGAAGGCGATCGCGGCGATGCGCAACCAGTTCGGCGGGCACGCGGTGCAGTCCGGGCCGCCGCCCGGCGGCGACGCCCCCACCGCCACCGAGTGACGTCGCCCCGACGTCCAGCGCCCCACCCGTCCGCGCCGACCGACCACCGCTGCTCACCGTGCACGTCTCGCACCTGACCCTCCACGACTTCCGGTCCTACGCCGACGTCGAGGTGCCGCTCGAGGCGGGCGTCACGGCGTTCGTCGGGCGCAACGGACAGGGCAAGACCAACCTGGTCGAGGCGGTCGACTACCTCTCGCGGCTGGCGTCGCACCGGGTCGCGACGGACGCCCCGCTCATCCGCGCCGGAGCCGACCAGGCCCTGGTCCGGGCCGCGGTCGTCCGTGACGGCCGCACGGCCGTGCTCGAGGTCGAGCTCAACCCCGGCCGCGCCAACCGGGCGCGGGTCAACCGCTCGCCGCTGCCGCGGGCCCGCGACCTGGTCGGGCTGGTGCGCACGGTGGTGTTCAGCCCCGAGGACCTCGCGCTGGTCAAGGGCGACCCCTCCGAGCGCCGCCGGTTCCTCGACGACCTCCTCGTGCTCCGCACGCCCCGGCTGGCCGGCGTCCGTGCCGACTACGACCGCGTGCTCAAGCAGCGCAACACCCTGCTGAAGACGGCCGGCCACGCCCGCCGCGGCTCCTCGAGCCAGGACGCCGCGCTCGCGACCCTCGACGTGTGGGACGACCACCTCGTCCGGGTCGGCTCCGAGCTGCTGCACCACCGCCTGCGCCTCGTCGAGGACCTCGCGCCCTACCTCGGCAAGGCCTACGAGGCGGTCGCCCGCGGCGCCAGCCGCGACGACGCCCGGATGGAGTACGCCGCGAGCACGCCGCTGGCGGCGGGTGACGGCGACGCCGACCAGCCGGCCCCGGCCGCCGGTGTGCCGGACACCGGTGTGCCGGACACCGGTGTGCTCGCCGAGGCGCTGCTCGCCGAGCTCGGGCGCCGTCGGGGCGACGAGCTCGACCGCGGTGTGACGCTGGTGGGGCCGCACCGCGACGACCTCCGGCTCACCCTCGGCGGGAGCACCGGCCAGCGGCTCCCGGTGAAGGGCTACGCCTCGCACGGCGAGTCGTGGTCGTTCGCGCTCGCGCTGCGGCTGGCGGCGTACGACCTGTTGCGCGCGGACGGCGACGACCCGATCCTGATCCTCGACGACGTCTTCGCCGAGCTCGACGCGGACCGCCGGGCGCAGCTGGCGGCCCTGGTCGCCGGCGCCGAGCAGGTGCTGGTCACCGCAGCGGTGGAGGCCGACGTCCCGGAGCAGCTGGCGGGCGTGACGTACGCCGTGGCGGGAGGGGAGGTGACCCGTGTCGGAGGAGCGACCAGCGACGGGTGAGCCCCGTGAGACCGGTCGACCCGGTGAGCCCGGTGAGCAGCCGGCCCGGCAGCCGGACCCCGAGCACCGCCCCGACGGGCTCGACCTGGCGCGGGCGATGGTGCGCGGTGCCGCCGCACCCGGCACGTCCCCGGTGGTCCCGCGCCGGCGCCGGCCCGCCGGCACGGCGCCCCGGACGCGCCGCGGCAGCGAGGGCGGGCTCAGCGGCGCACACCCCGACCAGCGCGACCCGCAACCGCTGGCCGGCGAGGTCGGCCGGCTGGTCGCCCAGCACGGCTGGGGGCTCGACCTGCAGGTCCGGGGGTGTTCGCCCGCTGGGCCGAGGTCGTCGGACCCGAGATCGGGGCGCACTCGACGCCGGAGACGCTCGTCGACGGCACGCTCGTCGTCCGCACCGACTCGACCGCCTGGGCCACCCAGCTCAAGCTGCTCGCGGCCGGCGTGGTGAAGCGGCTCAACGCGGAGCTGGGCGACGGCACCGTCACGGTGGTCGAGGTCCTCGGGCCGCACGCACCCAGCTGGAAGCACGGGCGCCGCGGCCTGCGCGACGGCCGCGGCCCCCGCGACACCTACGGCTGAACCGGCCACCCGCGCAGACGCGTCGGGGGGCGGGCGCCTGTATCCCCGCACGTCCGCCCCCCCTCCCGGGCCGTCCAGACCGCCGTTGCCGCGCGCTGAGAGCCGGTTTTCATCCACAGACCCCCCGGCCGAGGGCGCGCGTGCGTGTGCAGCGGGCCGCTGGCCGGTAAGATGGACGTCGGGCCGGGCGCACGCACTCCCACGTCGTGAGCGACGGCCCTCTGTCTGCCTGCCCGGCCCTCCGGCCGACGAACCGAAGAGGTGTGCGTGACCACCGAAGAGCAGCAGCCCGTACCCCCGGTCCCGGTCGTCAGCGGCGACTACGACGCCTCGGCGATCCAGGTGCTCGAAGGCCTCGAGGCGGTCCGCAAGCGGCCCGGGATGTACATCGGGTCGACCGGCGAGCGCGGTCTCCACCACCTGATCTGGGAGATCGTCGACAACGCCGTCGACGAGGCGCTGGCCGGCTACTGCGACCGGATCGAGGTGACCCTCCAGCCCGACGGCGGGGTCCGGGTCGAGGACAACGGCCGCGGCATCCCCACCGACACCGCGCCGGGCCAGGAGGTGCCGGCCGTCACCCTCGCGCTGACCGTGCTCCACGCCGGCGGCAAGTTCGGCGGCGGCGGCTACAAGGTGTCCGGCGGCCTCCACGGCGTCGGCGTCTCCGTCGTCAACGCGCTCTCCTCGCGGCTCACCGTCGAGGTCAAGAACCGCGGCCACCTGTGGCGGCAGTCGTTCTCGCTGGGCACCCCCGACGGGCCGCTCGAGCAGGTGCGTCCGCTCGAGGAGGACGAGCGCACCGGCACCACGGTCACCTGGTACGCCTCGCCCGACATCTTCGAGAGCACGGCGTACAACCTGGAGACGATCACCACCCGGATCCGGGAGATGGCCTTCCTCAACAAGGGCCTCGAGATCTGCGTCGTCGACCAGCGACCCGCCGCCGAGGACCTCGCCGAGGCCGTCCACGACGACACGATCAGCAACGAGGTCGACGCCACCGGCGCCGGCGCCATCGAGCGCGCCGAGGGCGGGCTGCAGCAGGTCTTCAAGTACGAGCGGGGCCTGGTCGACTACGTCGAGCACCTCAACCGCCGCAAGGACAAGGCCAACCCGTCGATCATCTCGTTCGAGGCCGAGACGCCCGACGACGTCGACAACCACATGAGCCTCGAGGTGGCGATGCAGTGGAACACCGGCTTCACGGAGTCGGTGCACACCTTCGCCAACACCATCAACACCCACGAGGGCGGCACCCACGAGGAGGGCTTCCGCGCGGCGCTGACCTCGCTCGTCAACGGCTGGGGCGAGCAGTGGGGCCTGATCAAGAAGCGGGAGGACCGGGTCAGCGGCGACGACATCCGCGAGGGCCTGACCGCGATCATCTCGATCAAGCTCGGCGAGCCGCAGTTCGAGGGCCAGACGAAGACCAAGCTCGGCAACACCGAGGCCAAGGGCTTCGTGCAGCGGGTCGTCAACGACCAGCTGGGCGCGTGGCTCGAGCAGAACCCCGCCGAGGGCAAGGACATCGTGCGGAAGGCGCAGGCCGCCGCGTCCGCCCGGATCGCAGCGCGCAAGGCGCGCGACCTGGCCCGCTCGCGCAAGGGGCTGCTCGGCGGCGGCGGCCTGCCCGGCAAGCTGTCGGACTGCCAGTCGACCAACCCCGCGGAGTGCGAGGTCTTCATCGTCGAGGGCGACTCCGCGGGCGGCTCGGCGCGCCAGGGCCGCGACCCTCGGGTGCAGGCGATCCTCCCGATCCGCGGCAAGATCCTCAACGTCGAGAAGGCCCGCATCGACAAGGTCCTGGCCAACCAGGAGGTGCAGGCGATCATCTCCGCCCTCGGCACCGGCATCCACGAGGAGTTCGACCTCGAGAAGCTGCGCTACCACAAGGTGGTGCTGATGGCCGACGCCGACGTCGACGGCCACCACATCAACACGCTGCTGCTGACCCTGCTGTTCCGGTTCATGCGGCCCCTGATCGAGCACGGCTACGTCTACATGGCGCAGCCGCCGCTCTACCGGATCCGCTGGAACAAGCCGCACGACCACGAGTTCGTCTACTCCGACGCCGAGCGCGACCTGCTGATCGAGGACGGCCTGGCGCAGGGCAAGAAGCTGCCCAAGGAGAACCCGGTCCAGCGCTACAAGGGTCTCGGCGAGATGAACGCCGAGGAGCTGTGGGAGACCACGATGAACCCCGAGCAGCGCCTGATGCTGCAGGTGACCCTCGACGACGCGGCGCAGGCCGACGAGGTGTTCTCGATCCTGATGGGGGAGGACGTCGAGCAGCGGCGCTCGTTCATCCAGCGCAACGCCAAGGACGTCCGGTTCCTCGACATCTGACGCACCCGCGCGTCGTACCGAACTATCCCGGAATCTAGTCCCTCGCCTAGAAACCGATAGACACGAGCAGAGAGAGCAATCGTGACCGAGACCCCCACCCACGGCGGCGGCCGGATCGAGCCGATCGAGCTGCAGACCTCGATGCAGCGGGCCTACATCGACTACGCGATGGCGGTGATCGTCGGCCGGGCGCTGCCCGACGTGCGCGACGGCCTCAAGCCGGTGCACCGCCGCGTGCTCTACGCGATGTACGACGGCGGCTACCGGCCCGACCGCGGCTTCTCGAAGTGCTCGCGCGTCGTCGGTGACGTCATGGGTCAGTACCACCCCCACGGCGACTCGGCGATCTACGACACCCTCGTCCGGCTCGCCCAGCCGTGGGTGATGCGCGCACCCCTCGTCCACGGCCAGGGCAACTTCGGCTCGCCGGGCAACGACGCCGCCGCGGCGATGCGGTACACCGAGTGCCGGATGGCGCCGCTGGCGCTGGAGATGGTCCGCGACATCGAGCAGGAGACCGTCGACTTCCAGCCCAACTACGACGGCCGCTCGCAGGAGCCGACCGTCCTGCCGAGCCGGTTCCCCAACCTGCTCGTCAACGGCTCGGCCGGCATCGCGGTCGGCATGGCCACCAGCATCCCGCCCCACAACCTGCGCGAGGTCGCCGAGGGCGCGCAGTGGGCGCTGGAGCACCCCGACGCCTCCCGCGAGGAGCTGCAGGACGCGCTGATCGAGCGGATCAAGGGCCCCGACTTCCCCAACGGCGCGCTGATCGTCGGCCGGGAGGGCATCGAGCAGGCCTACCGCACCGGCCGCGGCTCGATCACCCAGCGCGCCGTCATCGAGGTCGACGAGGACGCCCGCGGGCGGACCTGCCTCTCGATCACCGAGCTGCCCTACATGGTCAACCCCGACAACCTGGCGCTGAAGATCGCCGAGCTCGCCGACTCCGGCAAGGTGCAGGGCATCTCCGACGTCCGCGACGACTCCTCCGGCCGCACCGGCCAGCGGCTGGTCGTCGTGCTCAAGCGCGACGCGGTCGCCCGCGTCGTCCTCAACAACCTGCTCAAGCACACCGAGCTGCAGACCAACTTCTCCGCCAACATGCTGGCGCTCGTCGACGGCGTGCCGCGCACGCTGACCATCGACCAGTTCGTCAGCAACTGGGTCGCCCACCAGATCGACGTCATCCAGCGGCGCACCCGGTTCCGCCTCGCCGAGGCCGAGAAGCAGGCCCACATCTTCCGCGGGCTGGTCAAGGCGCTCGACATGCTCGACGAGGTGATCGCGCTGATCCGGCGCTCGCCCGAGGTCGAGGACGCGCGGCGCGGGCTGATCGAGCTGCTCGAGATCGACGAGATCCAGGCCAACGCGATCCTCGACATGCAGCTGCGCCGGCTCGCGGCGCTCGAGCGGCAGAAGATCATGGACCGGCTCGCCGAGCTCGAGGAGACGATCGCCGACCTGCAGGACATCCTCGAGAAGCCCGAGCGGCAGCGGCAGATCGTCTCGGAGGAGCTCGCCGAGGTCGTCGACAAGTACGGCGACGACCGGCGCACGCAGATCATCGCCGCCGACGGCGACCTGTCGATGGAGGACCTGATCCCCGACGAGGACCTCGTCGTTTCGATCACCCGCGGCGGCTACGCCAAGCGCACCCTCGCCACGCAGTACCGCACCCAGAAGCGGGGCGGCAAGGGCGTGCGCGGCGCGACGCTGCGCGGCGACGACGTCGTCGAGCACTTCATCGCCACGACCAACCACCACTGGCTGCTGTTCTTCACGACGGCCGGCCGGGTCTACCGCACCAAGGCCTACAACCTGCCCGAGGCGTCGCGCGACGCCAAGGGCGGTCACGTCGCGGGGCTGCTCAGCTTCCAGCCCGACGAGGCGATCGCCCAGGTGCTGGCGATCCGCGACTACGACCAGGCGCCGTACCTCGTGCTCGCGACGAAGAACGGCCTGGTCAAGAAGACCCGGCTCACCGACTACAACAGCCCGCGTCAGGCCGGCGTCATCGCGATCAACTTCCGCGAGGACGACGACGAGCTGGTCGGCGCCGAGCTGGCGTCGGCCGACGACGACATCCTGCTGCTGTCGCGGAAGGGCCAGGCGATCCGGTTCCGGGCCGACGACGCCCAGCTGCGGCCCATGGGCCGGGCCACCTCGGGCGTGACCGGGATGAAGTTCAAGTTCCCCGACGACGCCGTGCTGTCGATGTCGGTGATCCGCGCGACCCAGGTCGCGGCCGAGGAGGCCGCCGGGCTCGCCGAGCACGAGGCGGACTCTGCCGCGGTCGAGGCCACGGCCGAGCAGATCAGCGAGGTCAAGCCGCAGTACGTCTTTACGATGACCGACGCCGGGTTCGCCAAGCGCAGCCGGATCAACGAGTACCGGCTCCAGGGCCGCGGCGGCTCCGGCATCAAGGCGATGGCGTTCAACGAGGCCAAGGGCAGCCTGGTCGGCGGGTTCATCGTCGAGGACGGCGACGAGGTGCTCTCGATCACCCAGGGCGGCCAGGTCGTGCGCAGCCCCATCGACGACAACTTCACCCCGAGGGGCCGGTCGACGCAGGGTGTGAAGTTCGTGTCGCCCAAGAACGGCGACGCGGTCGCCGTCGTCGCCCGGTCGGTCGAGTCGAAGGTCGCGGAGGAGGCGACGGAATCGCTCGATGCGGCGCCGGGTGCAACAATCGAGGGAGCCGAGCCCGCCGAGCCCACGGACGCGGGCGACAGCGGGGCCGACCAGGAGCCCCGGGGAGAGTGAGGGTTGATGACGGACCGCGCTACGGAGCCGTCGACGGTGCCCGTGACGGGCACGCCGGTGAGCCGCGGCGAGACCGCCGTACGCCCGCCGCTCGCCGAGCGGTCACCGGCGCAGCCGCTGCCCGACCTCCCGCCCCCCGCCCTCCTCGGCGCCGAGCGTGTCGTTCCCGGCCACCGACGGACGCCCGCGGTCGCCGCGGCGCGCCCGCCTGCGGCTGACCCGCATCGACCCGTGGTCGGTGATGAAGACCGCGTTCCTGCTCTCGATCGCGTTCGCCATCGTCACGGTCGTGTCCGTGGCGATGGTGTGGCAGGTGCTCGGGGCCGCGGGCGTCTGGGACTCGATCAACAGCACCGTCCAGGAGGGCATCGGCGGTGAGGACATCCAGTCCTTCCAGGTGCAGGACTACGTCGGCACCAGCCGGGTGCTCGGCTTCACCATGCTGGTCGCGGCGATCGACGTCATCCTGATCACCGCGGTCGCGACCCTCACCGCGTTCCTCTACAACATGGCCGCCGCGCTGCTCGGCGGCGTCGAGGTCACCCTCGCCGAGGACCACGGCTGAGAGCACCCCTCGATTCGGTCGCCCGGCGGGCGATCGGGTAGTGTTCCCTCGGTTTGCGGGCCTATAGCTCAGACGGTTAGAGCGCTTCCCTGATAAGGAAGAGGTCACAGGTTCAAGTCCTGTTAGGCCCACCCACACGGGGGCTCCGCCTCCGTGGACCCCCCACCGGGGGCCCGCCCCCAGACCCCCGGGTCGAGGGGCACCACCCGTGACATCCGGACCCGGAGGTCCCACCGTGAAGAAGCTCGTGCTCCTCGCCGTCGCGGCCGCCGGCGCCGTGATCGCCTCCCGGAAGCTGCAGGAGAGCAAGGCCGAGCAGGCCCTCTGGGCCGAGGCCACCGACCGGCTCCCGAGGACCTGAAGCACCACCCCGGGGCGTTGGCGCAATTGGTAGCGCACCTGCTTTGCAAGCAGGGGGTTAGGGGTTCGAGTCCCCTACGCTCCACCCGGCCCTGAGGGCGCAGGTTCATCAAGGTATGCAGGCGAACCTGCGCCTCCCACGGTGGGCCCGCCACGGGAAGCGCGGATTCGTCGACATCCCTTGATGAACCTGACGGCTCGCCGGACGACCGCCCCGCCGACCGTTGCCCCGCCGCCGCCCCGCCGACCTGCCGCAGCGCCGGCCGGACCGCCGCCCCGTGGCAGACTCGCCCGCGTGAGACATGGGGCGAGCTGGTTGCTGGCGGCTGCCCTGCTGCTGACCGGCTGCAGCGACGCCGCCGACCCCGCGCCGGAGCCGACGCCGGAGGCGGCGCCCGTCGTGACGGCGTACGACCCGACGCTCGAGCCGGCCGCCGCTGTGCTGAGCCTCGTGCCGGCGGAGGCGACGTACCTCGAGGTCACCGACTTCGACCAGCTGCGGCTGACCCTCGGCTTCGGCGACGGCCCGTCGTCGGAGGAGGAGCGACAGCGGTTCTGGCGGGCGGTCGACGGCGCCGCCACCTTCTCGCGCGGGATGCTCCGCCCGGCCGAGGTGCGGCTGCGCGAGCTCGGGATCGGCCAGGACGACGTCGTCTGGGAGGCTCGCTGGTCCGGCGGCGCCGAGGGCTGGGTGATGGCACTCCACGAGCGGGTGCGCGCCGGAGCGGTGCGGCGGGCGGTCGCGCAGGGTGTCGGCGTCCTCGACGGGGCGCGGTACGACGCCCGCCGGCGGCTCGTCCTCTCCACGGCGCCGCCCGACGGCGCGGCCAGTTGGGCGGCCGAGCCGGCGGTCACCGGGCTGGTCGGGCAGCCGGCGAACGCGACGTACGTCGAGCGCGGCTGCCTGGCGTTCGACGACGTCTTCGGTGCCGGGATGGAGGACCGGCTGGCCGCTGCACCCCGCGCGGAGCTCGACGCGCTCGACCCGCTCGGCGCCTACGCGGTGTCGTTCGGGCCCGACCTGGTCACCGTGCGGCTCGGCGACGCCCGCAGCGACGCGTTCGCGCGGCTGCGGATCCACGAGCTGCTGCCGCAGACCGAGCCGGAGTTCGGGCGGGTGTTCTCGCGCGGTGTCTCCGACCCGTCGACCGGGCGGCTCGGCTACGACGTCGAGCGGCCGCGGGCGGCGGTGCGGCTGACCACCGGCCGCCGGCTGCCGTTCGCGCTCTGCAGCGACTGACCGGCGTCGTCAGCCGCCGGTGACGTCGTCGCCGGCCGCGGCGCCGGCGAGGGCGTCGAGCTGGGCCTTGTCGTGCGCACAGAAGACCGTCACCTCGCCGGTGTGGCCGGTGGCGAGCTCGCGGAGGCGCTCCTCGTTGGCGCGGCGCGCCTTGTTGTCGACCGCCACCATCGCCTGGAACGCCGCCAGGCCACGGTGGCAGCGCGGCGGGTCCCGCAGCTGGTCGCCGTCGAACACCGCGTCGCCCGCGTGCACCAGCCAGTGGCCGTCGTCGCGGCGGACGGCGACGCCGCAGTGGCCGCGGCTGTGCCCCGGCAGCGGCACCAGCAGCACGTCGTCATCGAGTGCCGTGACCGCGGGCAGCCCGAGCCACGAGTCGCCCGGCTCCGCGTGGAGCACCCACCGCGGACCGTGCGCCCACTGCGCGGCGACGTAGCGGCCCCGCTCGGTGAGCGCGGGCCGGGTGGCGGCGTCGTACTCCCGCTCGAAGACGTGGACCCGGGCCGAGGGGAAATCGCCGATGCCGCCGACGTGGTCGAGGTCGAGGTGGGTGAGCACGACGTCGGTGACGTCGCCGGCGGCGAACCCGAGCGCCGTCACCTGCGCGAGCGCGGTCTCGGCCGGGTCGAGCGCCGGGCGCACGACGGTCCGGAACGGGCGGCCGAGGCGGGCCGGGTGCGCCAGGTCGGTGGTGCCGAGGCCGGTGTCGACGAGCAGCAGGCCCTCGGGTCGCTCGACGAGCAGCACGTGGGCGACCATCTCCGGCGCCAGTGGCGGCCGGAACGTCCCGCAGTTGAGGTGGTGGACACGCATGCGCTGATCGTGGCAGAGATCGCCGGTGCTCAGTCGGCGTCGAGCGCGTGCAGGCGCCGCACCGTCGGCGACGTGGGCACCGTGCTGGGGTCGGGGCCGGTGCCGAACAGCCGGTCGGCGGTGCCGGCGGTGGTGACGGTGAACCAGTAGTGCTCGCTCTTGTAGTGGTGCAGGCGGTGGTTGCGCCACACCGCCCGGTACCACCGCGACCGCGGCCGGTAGTCGCTGTGGAGCAGGTAGTGGGTCCACTCGTAGCCGGACTTGATCGCGTAGACGGCGATGAGCAGCGTGAACATCGACGACCAGGTCGGCGTCACCAGCCAGGCCAGACCGGTCCACGCGGGCGCCAGCCACAGCTGGGCCTGCCACGGGATGAAGACGAGCGGGATGGCGCGCGGGTCGGCGTGGTGCGCCCGGTGCTTGCGGGCGAGCAGCGGGTCTATCGTCAGTCCGGCGACCCGCCGGGGGCGCCAGTGCAGGATGCAGACGTGGACCACCCACTCCACCACCGGCAGCGCGGCGACCAGGCCGACGGGGACCAGCAGCTCCCACCAGGAGCCGTCCTCGTGGCGGGAGGCGACCACGCGCCCGGTCACCGCGGCGAGGAGGCAGGTGGCGAGGAGGTACGGCGACGGGTGCCGCCAGAACTCGACGAGCACCCGGCCCAGCGACGCGCTGGTGCGGCGGGCGCCGGTGATCCGCGCCTCGTCGGCGGCCACCCGTCGCCGGGCGAGCTCCTCGACCTGCGGGTCGGACCTGGTCACCGGTCGTCCTCCTCGAGGGAGGCGAGCGCGCCGAGCAGCGCCTGCGCCGTGGGCGTGAGGAGCCGCTCGGCGGCGGCCCGCGCGGTGCCGGGGTCGCCGGCGGCGAGGGCGGCGGCCAGCAGCCGGTAGGGCTCGACCGCGCCGACCTCCTCGGTCAGCAGGGCGGCCAGGGCCGGCACGGCCGGCTCGTAGGCGGCACGGAGGCTGTTGAACATCAGCCGGTAGACGATCGAGTCCGCTCCGTCGACGACGACGTCCCAGTACTCCAGCGCCAGCCGTTGCCACTCCGCGGGGTCGTCGGTGGACGCGAGCCGGTCGAGGAGCGGCTCGAGGGTCGCCGCGACGACCGGGCCGCCGCGCTCGGCGGCCTGGGCGGCGATCGCGGGGCCGATCTGGGTCCGCGCCTCGACCACGCTCCGCGCGACGCCCGCGTCCAACCGGCCACCGCGCACCAGCAGGCGGGGCAGCAGGTCGAGCCCGGCGTACCGCTGGAAGTCGCGGACGGTGGCCCCGCCCCCGTGCCGCACCTCCACCAACCCGGAGTGCGCGATCCGCTGCAGCGCCTCCCCGCACCGCCGGCCGGGAGACGCCCAGCACCTCCGCCAGCCGTCGTTCGCTCGGCAGCTGCTCGCCGACGGCGAGCCCCCCGTCCACCACCTCGTCGAGCACCTGGTCGAACACCTGGTCCGACACCGTCCTGCGGGCAACCGGTCGTAGGGCCATGCCCCCGGCAGCGTAGGCGGCGGTGTGTAGGTGGTCAAGTGGTCTGACCACCAATGTTGATTCGGGCCTCGTGGTGTGTCGAATCGGGGGTGGTGGTGTGTCGAATCGGGTGTCGTGGTCGCTCGAATCCGGCCCCGTGGCGCACCGAGTCGGGCGTCGTGGTGCCCGCCACGACGCCCGACTCAACCCACCACCAGGCCGGATTCGACGCGCCACAACCCCCGAATCAACGCGCCACCACCCCCGAATCAACGCGCCACAACCCCTGATTCGACCGACCACGAGGCCCGATTCAACGCCGGTCCGGGCGCCGCCTAGGGTGGGCGGGTGATCGCGTGGTGGAGCCCCCGGCTGTGGGGCGCCCACCTGCTGGCGCTGGTCTGCGTGGGCATCGCGGTCGGGATGGGCGCGTGGCAGTACGACGCGTGGGAGGCGCGCCGGGCGGCCGAGCGGGTCGACCTGACCACCGCCGCGCCGGTGCCGCTCACCGACGTGCTCGGCCCCGACGACCCGTTCCCCGGCAACGACGTCGGTCGGCCGGTGACCGCCGAGGGGCGGTGGCTGCCCGAGGGCACGGTCCTGGTCTCCGGCCGCGAGCGCGACGGCCGCGAGGGCAGCTGGGTGGTCACCCCGATGACCGTCGGCGGGCCGGAGGAGCCGGCCGTGCCCGTCGTCCGGGGCTGGCTGCCGGGAGCCGACCCCGCCGACGCGCCGCCGCCGCCGACCGGCGCCGCCGACGTGGCCGGATGGCTGCAGCCGGGCGAGGGCACCGGCGCGGCCGACGACGACCCCACCGACGACGTGCTCCCGCAGCTGCGGATCGCCGACCTCGTGCAGCGCGTCGACCAGGACATGTACGGCGCCTACGTCGTCCTCGAGGAGCCCGAGGCCGGGCTCGGCGCCGCGACCCTCGACCAGCTGCCGCCCGCCGGCGCGTTCACGGCCTGGCGCAACTTCGCCTACGCGATCGAGTGGTGGCTGTTCGCCGCCTTCGCCGCGTTCATCTGGTGGCGCTATGTGCGCGACGCCACCTCCCGGCCGGCCGCGGACGAGGCCGCGGAGCCGGCGGAGCCAGGCCCCGTAGGCTCGGAGTCGTGAACGGGCTGTTCAAGACCTACCGGGTGCTCGCGTTCGTCGTCGGCGTGCTGCTGGTCGTCGGCGCCGTCGGGTCGGTGTTCAAGTACGCGCTCCCCGAGGGCGGCTCGCTGCAGGAGCTCGGCGACGCCCTGACCCCGATCTGGGTCATCCACGGGTGGATCTACATGATCTACGTCGTCGTCGCGTTCGTGCTGACCCAGCGCGCCGGCTGGCCGCTCACGCGGTTCCTGCTCATGCTCGTGGCCGGTCTGGTGCCGGTGCTCATCTTCTGGGTCGAGCGCACGGTCGCCGAGCGGCTCCGAGCCGAGCACCCGGAGCTCGCCGGCGTCTGACCGCTTTGGTCAGGAGCCGCTGCGCGGCTCCGTCTCCGGGGGGCAGCGGGTCGGTGAGCGGGTCGGCCTGCTCGGCCGCCGAGGCGTCCGCCCCGGCCCCGGGCGCCGGCTCCCCGACGGTGGCGTCGGTCGGCGGCGGACCCGTCTCGGCCGCTCCCGGCGCGGGCGCCGGGTCGTACGAAGACTGCCAGCCGTCGTCGCCACCGCCCTGCAGCTTCTTCGCGACGAACGCCGCGACCGCGCCGAGGACGCCGACGAGCAGCAGCGTCTTCACCTTCGAGCGCTTCTTCTTGGTCTTCTTGCCGGACAGCTCGGCGGTCTTCATGTCGGCGTAGGCCTTGGCCTCGCCGGCCTTCTCCGCCAGCGTCGTCGCGCCCGCGGCGACCACGGGCGCCGCCTTCGTCTTCACGGCCGTCGCGCCCGCGCTCACCTTCGGGGCGGCCTTGTCCTTCGCGTCGGCGATCGCCGGCCGCGCGGTCTCGTCGACGAACTCGCGGGCGTGATCGATCGCGGTGCCGACGTACTCCTCCGCCTGGTCGAGGAGCGTCTTCTTCTTGCGGAGTCCCATCGACGAACCCTTTCCTGTCGAGATCAGCGTCCGAAGCTCTGCCTACCGCACTACCCCATCCCACCACGGCCCACACGGTGACGGCCATCCCCCCGCAGCCGCCACCGTAGGATCGGTGCGAGCGCGCGGGCACCGGTGCCCGCGCCGGACGCGCACCGTGAGGCGGTGCGGAAAGGTAGACATGGCGGACCTCCAGGCCACCCTCAAGACGAACAAGGGCGACATCACGATCAACCTGTTCCCCGACCACGCACCGCTGACGGTGAAGAGCTTCGTCGGGCTGGCCACCGGCGACCCGGTCGAGGTCTCCAACGACGGTCCCTACAAGCCCGACCGGCGCGGCGGCGCGCTGCCGGACGGCCGGTTCTACGACGGCCTCACCTTCCACCGGATCATCCCCGGGTTCATGATCCAGGGCGGCTGCCCGCAGGGCACTCGGCACCGGTGGGCCGGGCTACGAGTTCAAGGACGAGACGCACCCCGAGCTGGTCTTCGACAAGCCCTACCTGCTCGCGATGGCGAACGCCGGCCCGGGCACCAACGGCTCCCAGTTCTTCATCACCGTCGGACAGACGCCGTGGCTGAACTTCAAGCACACGATCTTCGGCGAGGTCGCCGACCAGGCCGGGCGCGACGTCGTCGACGCGATCGCCGCCGTGCCGACCGGCCAGATGGACCGCCCGGTCGAGCCGGTCGTCATCGAGTCCGTCGAGATCACCGGCCAGTAACGCGTCACGTGACCCAGCCGCCCGTCGGGGCACCGACCTGCTTCCGCCACCCCGACCGTGAGACCTATGTCCGCTGCCAGCGGTGCGGGCGACCGATCTGCCCCGACTGCATGCGCGACGCGTCGGTGGGCTTCCAGTGCCCCGACTGCGTCGCCGAGGGCGCCCGCACGACCCGCCAGGGCCGGACGGCGTACGGCGGCCGCCGGCCGGGCAACGCCGCGCTCACGTCGATCGTCCTGATCGCGCTCAACGGCCTGGTCTGGCTGGCGGTGCTGGCGACGGGCTGGACCACCAGCGAGCTGATCCCGCGGCTCGCGCTGATGCCGACCGGCTCGTGCTGGTCGGAGGCGGAGCCGGGCTCCTACTACCCGAGCCTCGGCAGCGAGGGCCTCTGCGGCCAGGTGCCCGACGGGTTGTGGTTCGCGGGCGTCGCCGACGGCGCCTACTGGCAGCTGCTCACCAGCATGTTCACCCACGTGCAGATCTGGCACATCGGGTTCAACATGCTCGCGCTGTGGTTCCTCGGCCCGCAGCTGGAGATGGTGCTCGGCCGGGTCCGCTACCTCGCGCTCTACCTGGTCTCCGGGCTGGCCGGCTCGGTGAGCGTCTACTGGCTGTCGGCCGAGGACGGCCGCACCCTCGGCGCGTCCGGGGCCGTCTTCGGCCTGCTCGGCGCCCTCCTCGTCGTCGCCTACAAGGTCGGCGGCAACGATGCAGACGCTGCTGTCGTGGCTGGCGATGAACGCGGTGATCACGTTCCTGGTGCCCAACGTGTCGTGGCAGGGCCACCTCGGCGGCCTCGTGGGCGGCGCCATCGTCGGCGCCGTCCTGGTCTACGCCCCGAGGAACCGGCGGACGCTGGTGCAGGTGGCCGGGATCGGGGCCGTCGTCGTGGCGCTGGCCGCCGCGACGGTCGCGCGCACGCTCGTGCTGGTGTAGCTCGTCCACACGTTTTTCCCACAGATGTGGGTAACTACAAGCATGTAGTTATCCCGGGTTGTGGGGGAAAGGTGTGGAGGACGGCGGGGATCGGGGGCCTCGGCGGGGCCGGGGACGTGAGGTTTCCCCGGTCGGCCGGGGAAACCTCAACATGTCGGGCAAAGCAATGCCGGACAAGTGGAGGTTTTGCCCGTCACGTCACCCGACCGGCACCCGCGCCGTACGCCGACCGCCCGCCGTACCCCACCCCGAACGCGACGAGGCCCGCCCGGAACACCGGGCGGGCCTCGTGTGGCGCTGGCTGAGGCGCTGGTCGCAGCAGCGCCTGCTCGAGCGTGCGGCCGGCTACTCCCACTTCGTGGCGTAGGTGAACCCCACCGCCATCAGTGCGATGCCGACGATCAGGTTGCTGTTGCCGAGGTCGTTCATCACCGGCACGTCCTTGGGGTCGTCGCCGGTGAGGAGCACGTAGTAGGCGCAGATCCACAGCAGGCCGATGACGAAGCAGCCGAGCATCCCGACGATGACGCCGCGGCCGCGGCCGAGCGGGGTGGACTTGTGCGCGGCGACGGCGAGGCCGAGCAGGATCGCGGCGAAGCCGATCAGGTAGTTCCACTCCTGCAGGTCGCCGACGAAGTCGAGGCCGGTGACAGCGCCGGGCTCGAAGGTGTCCGGGTCGGGGTTGGGCTTGTCGTCGTCGCCGAAGCCCTCGACGGGGCGGACGCCGACGTAGTAGTAGGCGATCCAGGCGATGCCGCCGAGGAAGAGCACCAGCGACACGATGGAGCGGACGCTGAGGACCGGCCCGCTGCTGGGGTCGGCCATCGCCGACTTGTCCGACCGCTTCAGGCTCGGGCGGGAGAACTTCACGGGCACGGCTCCTCGGATGGTGCGCAGGCGTGGGTACGACGGTTGTCGGCGCCTACCCTAGACACTATGACGGGTGCGCACGCGGCTGGGCCGACGCCTGAGCGACCGCAACGGCCCCGGCGCTCCCTCGGCTGGCGGGTCGGGACGCCGCTGGTCGGCCTCGTCAGCGGCGCGCTGTTCATGATCTCCGCCGCCGACAGCGGGGGCACCGACCTCCGCCCGGGGCGCTACACCGACCTCGCCGGCCTCGTGGAGGCGGAGGCGGACGACTACGAGGAGCTGCGGGCCGACCTCTCCGACCTCGAGGCCGAGGTGGATGCGCTGACCGAGAACGTGCGGTCGCTGCCGGTCTCGCGGGCGCGGGGCCGGATCGAGGAGCTGCGCGACCCGGCCGGCCTCGAGCCGCGCAGCGGACCGGGCGTCTCGATCACCATGTCCGACTCCCCGATCACCGACCCCGACGAGGACGCGCTGGCCGACCTCGGCATCGAGATCAACCAGCTGGTCGTGCACCAGCAGGACCTCCAGGCCGTCGTCAACGCGCTGTGGCGCGGCGGCGCGACCGCGGTGACGATCGCCGGGCAGCGGGTGATCTCCACGACGGGCATCAAGTGCGAGGGCCCGACCGTCCAGCTGCAGGGCGTCCCCTACCAGCAGCCCTACGTGATCGAGGCCGTCGGCGACCCCGACCGGCTGGTCGGGGAGATCGACGCCGACCCGCTCGTGTCCGGCTACCGCACCGACGCCGCCAACCCCAACATCGACATCGGCTGGGGCCTGACCGTCGAGGACCACGTCGAGGCGCCGCCGTACGACGGCATCCTCGACTTCCGGTACGCCGAGCCGATCCGCTAGGCGCGCTCGGCACCCTCGTCGTCGTCCTGGCCCGGGGGCGGGTCGAACGGGTTCTGCGGGTCGGTGCCGCCCTCGACCTCGTCGCCGTCAGAGACGCCGTCGCCGTCGGTGTCGGGGTTGTTCGGGTCGGTGCCCACGCCCTGCTCGTCGGTGTCGGGCAGCCCGTCGCCGTCGGTGTCGGTCTCGGCCGGCGGCGTGGTCTCGGGCGGCTCCTCGTAGACGGACACGAAGATCGTCACGGTGTCGCCCTGGTCGAGCTCGGTGCCCTCGCCCGGGATCACGTCGGTGACCTCGTTCTTCGGCCGCGTGGACGTCGGGTCCTCGCGGACGTCGACCTCGAACCCGGCCTCCTCGATCGCCCGCTCGGCCTGGCCGCGGCGCAGGCCGATCACCTCGGGCACCACCTCGGGCCCGTCGGAGATGCAGAGCGTCACGGTGTCGTTGGCGCCCACGGAGACGCCGGGCTGCGGGGTCTGCTCGACGACCGTGCCCTGCTCCTCGTCGGTGTCGCACTCCTCCGGCGCGATGATGATGTTGCGGCGCTTGATGCCGGCCTGCACCAGCGTGTTGACGGCCACGCGCTGCAGGTCGCCGGTCACCTCGGGCATCGCGAAGTCGCACGGCCCGGAGCTCAGCACCAGGCTCACCTCGGAGCCCGGGTCGACGACCGAGTCGGCCGGGGGGTCCTGCTCGACGACGTGGTTGGCCTCCACGTCGTCGCTGCACACCCGCTCGCGGTGGTCGACCTGCAGGTCGGCGTCGCCGAGCGTGGCGGCCGCGGTGTCGCGGTCCATCCGCACCACCGACGGCACCTCCACCGGCGTCGGCTCGTCGGGGAAGAGGCGCGGCCAGACCAGGTACGCGGCGGCGAGCAGCGCGACGAGCAGCAGGGCCAGCAGCACCCAGAGCCACGGCTTGCTGCTGCGCCGCTCGTCGTCCTCCGGCGGCACCGGACGTCCGCGCACGGACGTCTCGGCGACCGCCGGCACCGGCGTGGTCGCCCGGGTCGGGGGTCGTCGACCGGCGTGGGCGCGGGTACGACGGCCTGGACCGGCCGGCCGGCGAGGTAGCGCTCGATGTCGGAGCGCATCTGCGCGGCGGACTGGTAGCGGTCCTCGACCCGCTTGGCCAGCGCCTTCATCACGATCGCGTCCACCTGCGGCGTGAGGTCGCTGTCGTGGTGCGACGGCGGCACGGCCGGCTCGCGGACGTGCTGGTAGGCGACGGCGACCGGGCTGTCGCCGACGAACGGCGGCCGACCGGTCAGCAGCTCGTAGAGCAGGCAGCCCGCGGAGTAGACGTCGGACCGGGAGTCGACGGCCTCGCCGCGCGCCTGCTCGGGGAGAGGTACTGCGCGGTCCCCACGACGGCAGCCGTCTGCGTCATCGACGAGGCGGCGTCGCTCATCGCGCGGGCGATGCCGAAGTCCATCACCTTGACGTCGCCGGTGGGCGTGAGCATCACGTTGCCGGGCTTGATGTCGCGGTGGATGATGCCGGCCCGGTGGCTGTAGTCGAGCGCCGACAGCACGCCGCTGGTGATCTCCAGCGCCCGCTCGGGCAGGATCTTGCGACCCTCGCGGAGGATGTCGCGCAGCGTGCGGCCGGCGACGTGCTCCATCACGATGTAGGGCTGGGAGACGCCGTCGGCGGTGAGCTCCTCGCCGGTGTCGTAGACCGCCACGATCGCGGGGTGGTTGAGCGAGGCCGACGACTGCGCCTCGCGGCGGAACCGCGCCTGGAAGGTCGCGTCGCTGGCGAGGTCGGTGCGCAGCCGCTTGACGGCGACGACCCGGCCCAGCCGGGTGTCGATGCCCTTGCGGACCTCCGCCATCCCGCCGCGGCCGAGCAGCTCGCCGAGCTGGTAGCGGCCGCCGACCGTCGCGCCGGTCGCCGGCGGCCGGCCCGGTGGCTCAGTGGGACCGGAGTTGCTCATCCGCCCTCACCCTCCGTCGTCTCGGTCTCGTCCGGCGTCGCCGGCTCTGAGGTCTCGGTCTCCGGGTCGTCCGGAGGCGGCGGCTCGGGCCCCCAGTACGACACGTCGACGGTGTCGCCGACGGTCAGCTCGCCGGTGGGCGAGACGTCGCTGACGGTGTCGGGGGCCTCGCCGCCGGGGTTGTCCACCTCGACCAGCCGCACGTTCAGGCCGGCCCGCTGCAGCTCGGCCTCGACGTCGAACCGGTCGCGGCCGACGTAGTCGCCGGCGTCGACCTGCACGGTCTCGGGCTCCTCGGTGGTCGGGTCGGGCTCCGGCTCCGGGGGTGGCTCCTCGGTCGTCGGGGTGGTCTCCGGCTCCGCGGCCCGCGACGTGCGGGGGTGATCGCGCCGCTCGTCGGTCGCCGGCTCCTCCTCGTCGCCACCGCCCAGCAGCAGGATCCCCGCCACCACCGCGGCCGCCACGAGCAGCAGCACCACGAGCACCGGCAGCAGCCAGCGCCGGCTGCCGCCCCTTCCGGTCGGGACCCGGCTCTGGGTCCGCCGGCGGCGGCTCGTACGGCGCGGGCCGGTCGAGCCGGTCCACCCGCGCCGTCGCCGGGTCGACCGGCGCCGGCACGGGCACGCCGCCGGCGGGCAGCACCATCGTCGCGTCCGAGGGGTCGTCCGGCGCGCCGGCGGCCGAGCCCGGCGACCGGAGCGCGGCCGCGAACGCGGCGCCGTCGGCGTACCGCTCCTCGGGGCTCTTGGCGAGCGCCCGGCGCACCACCGCCGCCAGGTCGGCCGGGACCTCCGGCGGCAGGTCGGGCACCGGCTGCTGCAGGTGGGCCAACGCCGTCGCCACCGCCGACTCCGCCTCGAACGGGCGGCGGCCGGCGAGGCACTCGAACGCGACCACGCCGAGGGAGTAGACGTCGGACGCCGGCGTCGCCGGGTTGCCGCGCGCCTGCTCGGGGGAGAGGTACTGCGGCGTCCCCATCACCGCGCCGGTGCGGGTGATCTGCGCCGCGTCACCGGCGCGGGCGATGCCGAAGTCGGTGACCTTGATGCGCCGGTCGGGGGTGACGATCAGGTTGGCCGGCTTGACGTCGCGGTGGACGATGCCCGCGGCGTGCGCGACAGCGAGCGCCTCGGCGGTCTGGGCGAGCAGGTCGCGGACGACGTCGGGGTCGAGCCGGCGGTCGCTCTCGCGGGCCTGGGCCAGCAGCGCCGACAGCGGCTGCCCCTCGACCAGCTCCATCACCAGGTACGGCGCCGCCGTCCCCGCCGGGTCGGAGGCGTAGTCGTAGACCCCGGCGATGCCGGGGTGCTGCAGCGCGGCGGCGTTGCGGGCCTCGGTCTCGAACCGGGCGCGGAACTGCGGGTCGTCGGCGTACTCGTGCTTGAGCACCTTCACCGCCACCGGCCGGTCGAGCCGGGTGTCGGTCGCGCGCCACACGACGCCCATGCCGCCGGTGGCGATCCGGCTGTCGAGGCGGTAGCGGTGGCTGGGGTCGGCGTAGGAGGCCTCAGTCATCGAGCACCGCCTCCATCACGGCCTTCGCGACCGGGCCGCCGAGGCGGCCGCCGGCGATGTCGTTGCACGACACCGCGCCCGACCGCTCGATCATCACCGCGACCGCGACCTCGGCGTCCTCCGCCGGCGCGAACGACGTGAACCACGCGTACGGCGGCAGCTTGTCGGGGTCCTCGCACGCCCGGTCGTCGCGCTGCGCGGTGCCGGTCTTGCCGGCCACGGTCACGCCCTGGATGGCGGCCGGCGACGCGGTGCCTTCCTCGACGGTCGCGACCATCAGGTCGGTCACCTGGTCGGCGGTCTCGGGGCTCACCGCGTCACGCAGCTCCTCCGGCTCGGTGGTCTCGAGGTTGTCGTAGTCGGCGGTCTGGATCTGCTCGACGAGGTAGGGCCGCATCAGCGTGCCGCGGTTGGCGATCGCCGCCGACACCATCGCCATCTGCAGCGGCGTCGACTGCACCTCGAACTGCCCGATGCCGGTCTGCGCGACGAACGCGTCGTCGATGTCGTCGCCGGGGTAGACCGACTCCGCCTGCGGCGAGAGGTCCTGCAGGTACTCGCTGTTGAAGCCGAACGCCTCCGCCTGCTCGCGCATCCGCTCGACGCCGAGCTCGACCGCCATCCGCGCGAACGCGGTGTTGCACGACAGCGACATCGCCGTCTCGAACGGGATCTGCTCGGCGTTGCACGACGAGCTGGTGCTGTTGCCGATCCCGTGGCTGGTGCCGGGCGGGGTGTAGGTCGCGCCGGCAGGCACCGACCCGTCCGCCTCGTGGAGGTCGTTCTCGATCGCGGCCGCGGCCGTGACGATCTTGAACGTCGAGCCGGGGAACAGCCGGGTCTGGATCGCGCGGTTGACCAGCGGCTGCGCCGGGTCGCGGTCGAGCTGCCGGTAGGTGCGGTCGGCGGCGGCGAAGTCGTGGTCGGCCAGCTGGTTGGGGTCGTACGTCGGCAGCGACACCATCGCGAGCACGCGCCCGGTCTTCGGCTCGACCGCGACCACCGACCCCGCGCCGTCCGGGCCGACCGCCTGCTGCAGGGCGTCGTACGCCGCCTGCTGCGCGGCGGGGTCGAGGGTCAGGAGCACGTTGCCGCCCTGGTTGGTCTCGTTCTGCACCAGGTCGACCAGCCGGGTGACGAACAGCCGCGGGTCCTCCCCGGACAGCACGGCGTTCTGCGAGCGCTCGATGCCGGTCTGGCGGTGCAGGGTGAGGAAGCCGGAGATGTGGGCGTACATCCGCGGCTTCGGGTAGGTGCGGAGGTACTCGTAGCGGTCGTCGACCTCGCGGCTGCGCGCCAGCGTGGTCTCGTCACGGCCCTGGCCGGTGAGGATCAGGCCGCGCTCGCGGCTGAACGCCTCCTCGATCACGCGGTTGTTGAGCGCGTGGTCGTTGAGCTCGTCGGCGTGCCAGAACTGCAGGTAGGTCACGTTGACCATCAGCGCCAGGAACAGCAGCATGCAGAAGATCGAGACGGTGCGGATCGGCCGGTTCATCGCGGCACCACCTTGACCACCTGGGTCTGCAGCTGGTCGGGGTCGGCCCCGTCGTCGTCGGGGGCGGGGACCGGGCGGCGCGCCTGGTCGGAGATCCGCAGCAGCAGCGCGACGATCACCCAGTTGGCGACCAGCGACGACCCGCCGTAGGAGAGGAACGGCGTGGTGAGGCCGGTCAGCGGGATCAGCCGGGTGACGCCGCCGATGACGACGAAGACCTGCAGCGCGAGCACGCCGGCGAGGCCGGTGGCGACCAGCTTGCCGAACCCGTCGCGGGAGATCAGGGCCGCACGCAGCGCGCGCTCCACGATCAGCCCGTAGAGCAGGAGGATCGCGAGCGCCCCGGTCAGCCCGAGCTCCTCGCCGATCGCGGCGAAGATGAAGTCGGACTCGGCGTAGGAGATCCGCCACGGGTTGCCCTCGCCGAGGCCGCGGCCGAGCAGGCCGCCCCACGCCATGCCGAAGCCCGACTCCACCAGCTGGCGGCCGCTGTCGTAGATGCCCTCGCCGCCGTAGTACTCGAACGGGTCGCGCCAGATGTTGACCCGGATCTCCACGTGGTCGGCCCCGATCCGGTCGCCGAACAACCAGACGCCGGCGGCGCCGCCGAAGAAGATCAGCCCGCCGACGACCAGCCAGCCCGGCCGCTCGGTGGCGACGTAGAGCATGATGAGGAACAGGCCGAAGAACAGCAGGCTGGACCCGAGGTCCTTCTGCAGCACCAGGATGCCGAGGCTGACCACCCACATCGCGAGGATCGGGCCGAGGTCGCGGCCGCGGGGGAAGTCGATGAACAGGAACCGGCGGCCCGCGAGGGCGAGCGCGTCGCGGTGGACGACGAGGTAGCCGGCGAAGGTGATGACGAGCAGCACCTTGGCGATCTCGCCGGGCTGGAACCCGATCGGGCCGAGCCGGATCCAGATCCGCGCACCGTTCACCTCGGTGCCGATCAGCGGCAGCATCGGCAGCACCAGCAGCACGATCGCGGCCAGCCCCGAGGTGTAGGTGAACCGGGCGAGGAGGCGGTGGTCGCGCAGCAGCACCAGGGTGGCCACGAACAGCACCACTCCGACCGTCATCCAGGTCAGCTGCTGGTCGGCGAGGCCGGACAGCCGGGCCCGGTCGAGCCGGTGAATCACCGCCAGGCCGAGGCCGTTGAGCGCGGCGACGACCGGCAGCAGCACCGGGTCGGCGTACGGCGCCACCAGCCGGACCACGACGTGGGCCACGACGACCAGCGCCGCCAGCCAGGCGCCGTAGCCGATCAGGTTGGCCGGGACCTGGCCGTCGATGCCGAGGCCGACGGAGGCGTAGGCGCCGATGCCCACGACGAGCGCGAGCACAAGGAGGAAGAGCTCCACGCCGCGGCGGCGGCGGTGGACGAAGCCCATGAGTGCGGAGTTGGCCGACATCGCCGTGCGGCCTACCCCTCGTCCACCGCGGGCACGACGTCCTCGGCCAGCTTGTGGAGGATGTCGACCGCGTCGTCGTAGCCGTCGGCGGCGATGCCGCCGTCGACGTCGACCTGCTTGGGCTCGGGCAGGTCCTCGACCGCGATGTCGCTGGTGCGGTGGAGCTCGGAGAGCCCCGGCACCCCCTCGACGCCGCGGAAGATCGCGACCTGCCCCTCGTGCTCGCCGACGTAGTACTGCTGCTGGGTCCACCAGTACGCCGACGCGCCCAGCACCCACAGCAGGCCGAGGACGATGGCCGCCGCCAGCAGCCGGCGGGCCCAGGTGAACCGCCGCGGCGGCCGGGGCATGTAGCGGTAGGTCTCGGGGTCGACCGGCGGGTCGGCGCGGATCACGTGGCCCACGCCCTCGGGGATCTCGGCGTCGATCGGCTCCAGCTCGCCGGTGTCGCCGGAGCGGTGGCCGCGGAACAGCGTGCGCGGCAGCCGCCGCTTCAGGTCGGCGGCCGCGCCGACGACCATCGGCTCGAGCTCGGCGTACGCCGGGTCGGCGGCGGCCTGCTCGTCGGCGAGGACGTCGGCGACGATGCAGGTGACGTTGTCGGAGCTGCCGGCCTCGAGGCTGGCCCGCACCATCTCGATCGCGGAGAACTCCGGCGACCCGCTGGCGAGGATGTCGGTGATCCGCGGCGCGTCGAGCACCCCGCTGGCGCCGTCGCTGCACAGGAAGAGCCGGTCGCCGGGCACCAGCTCGAGCGAGAACAGGTCGGGCTCCACCTCGTGCAGCCCGTCGAGCGCCTTGAGGATCAGGTTGCGGTGGGGGTGGACCCGCGCCTCCTCCTCGGTGATCCGGCCCTCGTCGATGAGGCTCTGCACCAGCGTGTGGTCGGTGGTGAGCTGGGAGAGCTCCCCGTCGCGGAGGAGGTAGCCGCGGGAGTCGCCGATGTGGGCGAAGCGCGACCTTACGGCCGTCGAAGAGCGCGACCGTGGCGGTGGTGCTGGTGCCGTTGAGGGGCGGGGTCCTCGTCGACCTGGGCGCCGATCGCGTCGTGCGCCTCGTGGAGCGCGTCGGTGACCCGGGTGATCAGGTCCCCGCCGTCGGGCGCCTCGTCGAGCCGGCGGAGCTCGGTGACCGCGGTGCCGGACGCGATGTCGCCGCGGGCGGCGCCGCCGACGCCGTCGCAGACCGCGAGCAGCCACGGGCCGGCGTACCCGGAGTCCTGGTTGTCCTTGCGCACGCGGCCGACGTCGGAGATCGCGTGGTAGCGCCAGCCGCAGCGGCGGGGCGGCGGTCGGGACCGGCCGGGTCGGCTCGTCCGGGGCCGGTGGTGCCGGTGGTGCCGTGGGCGGCGGGGGGTGGCCGGTCGGTGAGCGGCGCCGGCTCGGTCGGCCGGACCCCGTCCGGCTGCGTGCTGTCGTCCGTCACTTCTGCAGCTCCAGGATGGTCTTGCCGATGCGGACCTGCGCGCCGAGGCCGATGGTGGTCGGCTGGGTGATCCGCTGGCTGCCGAGGTAGGTGCCGTTGGTGGAGCCGAGGTCCTCGACGTACCACTGGTCGCCGGACGCGGCGATCCGGGCGTGGCGGGTGGAGACGTAGTCGTCGTCGAGCCGGATCGCGGCGTCGTTGCCGCGGCCGATGAGGATCGGGGCCAGCGCGAGGTCGGCGGTGATCCCGGTGTTGGGGCCCTGGATCACGGCGACGTGCGTGGGCGAGCCGCGCCGCCGCGACGGCTTCTGCTTGGGCTGCTTCGGCTGCTTGGGCTGCTTCGGGGGTGCGGCCCCGCCCGGCGCGGGCATCCGCGCGCCGAACATGTCGGAGCGGATCACCGAGATCGCCGACAGGACGAAGATCCACAGGATCGCCAGGTAGGCGACGCGCACCAGGAACAGGGTCAGCTCAGACACCGGACGCCTCCTCGAGCAGGCGGACGACGAGCGAGGTGTGGCCGATCTGCACCCGGGACCCGTCGCCCAGGACGGCGCGCCGGACCCGCCGGCCGTCGACGGTGATGCCGTTGGTGGAGCCCATGTCGTGGACCTCGATCTGCAGCGGGCGCTCGCCCGGGCGGTGGGACGCGCCGGGGTCGACGCTCACGGTGAACTGGGCGTGCCGGCGGCTGACGCCGGGGTCGTTGATCCGGAGGTCGGCCTCGCTGCCGCGGCCGACGACGAGCCCGGGCGGCTGGAGGGGGTGCTGGGTGCCGTTGACCTCGAGCACGGCGCGGGTGCGGTGGCCGGCGTCGAGGCGGGCCTGCCCGGACACCGTCGCCTCCGCGCGGCTCACCACCCGGAACCGGCCGGTGCCCAGGTCCTCGGCCGGCTCGAACTCGATCTTGATCGGCCCCGGGAACACGTAGGACTGGAGGTCGGCGTGCTCCTGGAGCTGCTCGGCGAGCTCGCCGGCGAGCGTGGTGTCGTAGGGCGCCAGCCGCTCGAGGTCGCTGGTGGAGAGCTCGACCCGGAACGCGTTGGGCACCAGTCGTCGCTCGCGGGAGAGGATCTGCGCCTCGTTGTCGATCTCGCGCTGCAGCGCCGCCGCGATCTCGACCGGCTGGACGGCGCTGCGGAACGTGCGCGCGAAGACCCCGGAGATCGCCTGCTCCAGCTTCTGCTCGAACCGCTGCAGTCCACCCACCCGGGCCCCTCCTCTCGTTCCGCTCGTCGCTGCTCTCGCCCGTCCGCCTGCGGCCTGCCGTCGTGACGCGGTCGCCGCCGGTGCCCGTCGCGGGGCCCGCTCGATCGTATCGGGGCGGGCCCGACCCGCCCCGCACCCCGCGCTCACGCGTCGAATCGGGCCTCGTGGCGCGTCGAATCGGGTGTGGTGGTGTGTTGAATCGGGCCTTGTGGTGTGTCGAATCGGGAGTCGTGGTGTGTCGAGTCCGGTCTCGTGGCTCGTCGAGTCGGGTGTTGTGGCGCCCGCGCTGCGCCACGAGGCCCGATCGGAACGCCATGAGGCCCGATTCGGGCAACCACCGGGCCCGATTCGACCAACCACGAGACACGATTCAACAGGTCGCGGGGCGTACGGCGGCCGCCGTACGCCCCGGTTTGGGCGGCGGGTGGCGCCTGGGATAGCCTGACCCGGCTACTTGCGCGAGTGGCGGAATAGGCAGACGCGCACGGTTCAGGTCCGTGTGCCCGAAAGGGCGTGGGGGTTCAACTCCCCCCTCGCGCACTTGGCAGCGGTGACCCGCTGACCAGCAGAAATGCCGGAGAGCCCCGGCCCGAGAGGGTCGGGGCTCTCTGCCGCTCCGGGCTCCGTGGACACGGCATGGACACACGCGCGAAGGAGGCGAGTCCTAGCTATGTCGAGTCCGAGCGCTGCAACGGCCCTTCGATGCCCAGAGCGCCAGCGATGGCCTCGAACGCCGACCAATATGGGCTGTCTTTCTGGACGTAGTACAAGCGCCGTCCATCAGGGAACGAGGTGAGCATGGAGAACTGCTGGAACAGCCGGAGCTCGTCCGCGACGCCGCTGGCGGACGCACCGTGCTCCTGCAGGCCCGCCTGGGCCTCAGACTGGAAGAACGCTTCGCCGCGCCGCTCGAGAACCCAGACCGCTAGGGGCAACGCGGAGTGGGCGGCCGAACAACTGTTTGGCCGCGCTCTTCTGCTCGTCGCTCCAGCGTGTTGCCACTACTTCCTAGTTTCTAGTTCCTAGACTCTAGCTACTCGACAGGAGACTCTAGTGAGTGATGCAGCCGTGGGGTATACAGAACGAGTGGCCCAAGACCAGATCGTGCGTATCGCCTTCCTTGACAGCCAGGGTCGCAGAGTCGTCCGCCGTGTCGTGCCGGACCGCATCTGGTTCGGCCGCACTGACTGGGTGCCCGAGCCACAGTGGCTCCTCGACGCTTACGACCTCGATCGGCACAGGGTCCGCACCTATCCAATGCGCTGCATAGAGGACTTCACCCCCAATACTGAGCAGGGTGTACCTCACGGACGTTCAGATTCAATCTCGGCTGGAGGAGTTCCGGTTCTCGGCTGAGAACACGGACGAGCCCTTCGACCCGGCACGACAGGTCGGACCCTGCTCGATCGATCTTCGTCTGTCCGGAACGTTTTGGACGCCACGTCGAGGTCGACTGGCGCCCTTCGGTCGGCGCCGGATTGTAGATCTTGAGCGTTCTAGGGTTATGGAGTTGGACCCTCAGCGCGGGTGGAAGGTCCACCGGGTCAAGTGGAACGACAAAATCACGATAAAGCCAGGGCAAATGATCCTGGGGCGGGTCGCCGAACGGTTTTTCGATGCCGTCCGATTGCGCGGGCGCTATTGAGGGCCGCAGCAGCTATGCGCGGATGGGGCTTTCCGTGCACACCGCTGGCGGGTTCATCAACCCGGGATGGAAGGGTCACATGCCCCTGACCCTTTACAACCACTCGCCAGTGACGCTCCGGTTGCCTGTGGGTACGCCGGTGTGCCAACTCTTAGTGATAGCTCTGGCTGAGGCACCAGGTTTGGACTACGCCCAACGCGAAGATCGGAAATACCTCAACGATCAAGGCGGCCCGTCGCTGTGGTGGCGAGACGCAATTATGAAACGGATCAGGGACAAGTTCGCCGAAGTACATCTCGACGCGCGCGCCTTCGACGAGCTGGATGAACTGATGGCTGACAACCCGGACGAGGGCGTTCTAGCTCGGCTAGAGGATTTCCTTGCGAAGCAGGGCGGCGCGTCATTCGGTAACGCCGATGACGTGTTGCGTCAGTTCGCAAAGAAGGAGAAACGCCATCGAATCGGGGTAGCTTCGGCGCTCAACGTCGGCCGGGGCGGCTGGACGGTCACTGGAGGGTGGCTCCTGGCATTGCTCCAAGGTGACAACGTCTCCGCTATCACTTGGGCGGCCGCGATACTCGCGAACATTGCGGGTGCCTTAGGTCTTCTTTGGGGCGCCTTCAACCGCGTCCCGTTCTATCTCACGCCCGAGGAGCTGAATAAGGCCCAGCAGCGGCGCGACCGACAACGCCCAACTGTGCCGCCAGTCGACCCGGCACCGGACGGGCACTGAACCGGTCAGCGTAGTCGGGTAGTGCCCAGTGACGGATCGGTGATCTGCTCACCCGAGTCACGCCAACCCCTCAGCCTTTGCTGACGCCGAGCCACTCCAGCCTCCCGGGGCCTTCCACACTGATCTGATGCCAACCGAGGACAGAAAAATCGACGTAGGCGTCCCCGACGGGTTCGGTGAAAAGCGCCACTAATCGCACTGCAGAATCTGAAGCGTAAAGGAAATGCCGGTACTGCAAGAGTTGACCTATCGCGTCCCTTACGGCGTTGGTCGCGTTGCCTCGATAGACAACCTTCGCCTCGACCAGCCACTCGTGGTCTTCCTTGACTAGGGTCAAATCCCGGGGATGCACATTAGTCGCGGGTGAGAATCCGAGCGAGGCGACGTGCTCCCCGTACTCCTTTACGAGCGTCTCGTGTCGCCGGCTCCTGACCAGCGCTTTGCCCGTCAGGTGAGTGATGTAGTCCGAGTCGCTCTTGGGAGCGAACTGCCGCAACGGGTCCGAGCCACCCGTCGTCTTCGGTGCACTCGAAGAGGAGACGCTGCCGGGGTCCTGCTGCAGCAAGTCACGCTTCGCCACGATTGCGTCTTGATAGAGGTCTACGAACCGATCTAGGTCGGTGAGTAGGTCTGCGTCGGGCGGAAGGTCGGCGAGGTCATACTGAATCGCTGCGATGTTGCCGGCTTCGTACGCTCGTTGGAGTGGGGCATTGACGCCGAATGTCACGTTCGGAAGTGTTCCGGCGGTCGCTGTCGTGCCTAGCGCTGCCCGCACCGCTGCGGCGTCTGAAGCGAGCCGACTCCGGGCCTCAACGTCGCCGTACTTCTTGCGGAGCCTGCCGACTCCTTGATTCAGGGTTAGCACGACCCGATCGAGCGGCGCAGCATAGATATAGACCAGGTAGATGCCTTCCTGTGGGCTGTCAGTTTCGTCCGGGTCGAAAACGCCGATCCACGGCGTGTGTGTGGCATTCCCTTTGCCGCCACTCCCTTCGACCGTCAACCCAGCAGGCAACACGGGGGGCGAACTGGCTCGGTGCGTCAGCGAGCAGATCGTGACCCGGCGAGTGGATGGAGTCGCGCGAGTAACCTGCCGCGATGTCCCGTAGATAATCGCCGAGAGGCATGAGTCAAACCATAAGGGAGCGCAGCGTCAGTGCTGCACACGCGCCGGGTCGTTCGCCGAGCGGGGCACGATCAGCCCGAGCCCCGCGCGGCGCTGGGCGCGCGTCTGCTCTCGCGCCGCCTGCCGGACTGCCAGCCGGGCGGGCATCGTCGGGCGCGCATCGTGCAGCGTGCGGACCACGGCGGGGCGGCCGATCGGCGACCAGATTGTGCCGGGACCGCTGTCCGGCTGGGCGGTGAGGTCGGCCAGGACCATGCCCACGGCAGTCAGCACGTCGTCATGCGTGCCCGGCGGGTTGCTCATCTTCACCGTGCCCGGTCCCGTCTCCACGAGCCGCACCGTCATCGCCTCGGCCCTCAACTCGTCGTCGTCGGGCAGCTCCACCGCTCGATCCCGCAGAGCCACGAACAGGGAGCGAGCCAGCCGATCAGCGCCCGCCGATGAGAACACGTATTCAATGGGCCGCACTCCGGCGCGGGCGAGGTTGCCGGTCAACTGCTCGGCCTGCATCCGGTCGAACCGCAGCCGCCGCACCCGGTACTCGCGGCATAGCCGCAGCGTTGCCGACTCCACCTCGGACAGATCGACCCGGCCGCCCGTGCCCTCGGCGGGCCGCCATGAGAGCACCCGGTCAATCACCACGACGCGGCCCGATGCCCGCCTCTCGGCGTGCCCCACCGCGAGCCCGGTCAGGTCCCGCCGGGTGCCCACGTCGAGCGCCGCGACGTACTCCACGCCCGGGACGGGCGGCAGAGTGAGCGACCCGCCCCGGATGCACGCGGCCACGTCCTCGGGGGTGGTCAGCGCGTCGTCGCCCTCGGCCCACTCGCAAAGGATGAGCCGCCGCCACTCGCTCGCGGTCAGGTCGGCTCGGGTCGCCTCCACGTCCTCGGCCGTCCACCACGGAGCCGGGCCGGGCCGGAGCGAGGTCCGCCAGTAGGGCGAGGCGGTCGCGTCCTGCCAGACCTTCGCGCCGAGCGAGGCGGGCGAGCCCGCCGTGCCGATCGCCACCAGCCGGGAGCCGGGCACCTTGGGAACGGCCGAGGTGATCGCGGCCCACAGCGCGCGATGGTTCGTCGTCGCGGGCCACATGCCCAGCTCGTCGCACACGGTGAGCCAGGGCCGGAGTCCGTAGGCCGATGCGCCGTCGCTCGCCTCAACGGCGAGGCTCGCGCCTGTCGCCCGCACCGTCACCGAACGAGCCGACACCTCCACCGCGCCGCCGAGCCCGGAGCGGCCCACGAGTCCGCCGATCGTGTCGAGCAGGATGCGCGCCTGCCCGGCATCCACGGCGTATGCGTGGGAGCGCGAACGGGCCGGCGCGCGGGTGAGCAGCAGCGCCAGGGCGACCCCGGCCGCGTCCGTCGTCTTGCTCATGCCCCGGCCCCGGAGCGCGTAGTGCCGCCGAGGGTCGTCGGCGAGCATCGCGGCGGCGTCCTCGCGCTGCCAGTCGGTCGCGGAGCTGCCCCAGGTGTCGCCCGTGTCGAGCACCAGCCCCGAGAGCAGCGCCAGCGGGTCGGGGCCGGTCACGATGCCGCCTCGCGCTCGCGGGTGTACGCGTCGAGGTGCTCGGCTAGAACCTCGCCGGGCAGGTCGGGCGGAGCCGGGAGCCCGGCGGCCTCGCGCTGGGCGAGTGCCTGCCGACCCCGCTCGGCCAGGGCGTCGAGGTCCACGGCGAGCACCGAGGCGGCGGCCCGCTCCCGTGCGAGGGCGGCCTCCGAGCGGGGGTCGAGCCCGAGCGTTGCCCGGTGCCGGGCGGCGGCGCTCTCAAGTCGGGTCAGCCACGAGAGCACCGCCTCGCGGGGCGTGCCCGTGTCGGGGTCGAGCGGCCCCACCTCGGCCACGTGGCGGCGCATGAGCGCTGCCTGTGCCTCGGCCGTCGCCCACGCGGCCACCGCCTCGGGGTACGCGCCGAGGTCGGGCCGGTCCTCGGTGAGCCCTGCTGCGAGCCGCTGGGCGAGGTCGCCGTAGACCCGGGGCGAACGAGCGCCGGACGTAGCGCGCGCGAGATTGCCGGGCGCGAACGGCGGCCGTGTGCCCTTCGCCGGGATGCCGGACGGAGGTCCGTGACCCGGGCCACCGGCCGGGATGCCTGAGCCCTTCGGCCAGCTCATGCGCTCAACTCCGAGAGGTCTAGGTGCGCCCAAGGCGCGGCGTTCGGGCGAGGGGGCGCGACGTTGCGCGCGCGAGCCGTGTAGAACAGCGCGCCCCAGCCGGTCAGCCCGGGCACCTTGCCCACCGTCTGAGCGAGCGCGGCGCGGAACCGCTGGGCAGCCGACTCGCGGCCGGTGGCGGTCAGGTGCTCGGCGAGGGCGCGCTCGAGTGCAGTCGGCCCGACCGCGCCCACCGAGGCCAAAGCGTCGTCGCACGGCGGGCACACGTGGCCGGTGACCCGCACCGGCCCACGCGGGCCGCCAAGGTTGGCGGCTGAGGTGGACAGGGGCCGCCACGCGACGGCCTGAGCTGCCTCGCGTCCGCCGAGCCGGGCGACCTGAGCGGCGGCCACGGTCACGGCCGCGACCCCGCACAGCAGGCAGCCGCCGGGGGCGGGCACGTCGGGCTCCCAGTAGTGGACCGTGGGCGGGTTGAGCGCCACGTCCGGTGAGCGCTCGGTCACCCGCTCGCGCAGCAGCGCCGCGTAGGCGGCGCGGACGCTGGCCCGGGCGTCCTCTGTGACGTGCGACCAGGGTTCGCGGGCGTGCTTGCCCGGCCGCGCGCGTGCCTCCCAGCGAGCTGCGGCTCCCGGGTGCGCGAGGTGGCGCAGCAGCGCCGGGAGGTCAGCCTCCGTCACGCTTTCGGGCTGCGGCATCCCGAGCAGCACGAGCGCGGAGAGAGCGGCCTCGGTGCGGTCGTCGGCGATGTTGCCGAGCCGCCCGCGCACGGCCGGGTGCGCGTCGAGCAGCGCGCGAGCGCTGTCCCGGAGCGCGCGGCAGTCGGCGCAGCGGGTCAGGGGGCGCGCTCGCGATGTGCCGCCCGGCCCTCCCGTCCGGACGCGCCGCGAACACCGGGACCGTGACCACGGGCTCGCCCCGGTCGGGCTCGGTCCGTACCCCGCAGCCGGGGCACGCGTGCTCGGTGAGCGGCGGCTCGGCGGTCGTCGTCTCAGTCATGGCGGGTTCCTCTCGATGGTCGGCGGGTGCTGAGGTCGTCATGAGCGGCGCACCTCCCGCTCAATCTCGCGGCGCGCGGCCTCGGCGGCCTCGCCACCGATCGAGAGCCGATAGCCCCGGATGATCTGCCGTTCCTCGGCCGTCAGTGCCTCGGTCGTGGTCGTCAACTTGGTGAACGCCCGCTCGCGCTGCTTGTCGGTCGGCACCCGGCGACGACGCCGGTTCGGTGGCTGGGGCTTGCGCAGCGGGTCGGGCTTCGGAGGCGGCGCGGGCGTCTCGTTCTCACGGACGCCAGAGCGCCCGATCGCCTGCATGTAGCGGTGGGCGGCCGAGGTCGGTTCGCGGCTCATCTTGGGTCCTCTCTGGGGGGCTGAATCGGGGCGGCTACGTGTCCGTTCACGTGTCCGTTTCGGGTCGGAGTCGCCTCGGCCCGCACGTCTGTGCAGGTCAGCGATTCGCGCAGCGCTCCGAGCGCACGGTCGGCAACCGTGTGCGGCGGTCATCACGGCGGGTCCGCGGGGGCGAACGCCCGGGGGTCGAAGTGCCGCCGGTCGTCGTCGGTGAAGATCGCCGGGCAGTCGGGCGCGTGCGTGGTGCCGACCTTGACCGGCAGGACGCGCCACTGACCGGGCCGCTCGGGCGTCGGCGAGTCCGGCGTGATGGTCGGGACGGCCGAGCACATGGGGCACCGGCCGGTCGTGTTGCTCACGACGCGCGCGAGGTAACGGCGACGCACGTCGAGTGGGGCCGAGGGCAGCAGCGCCGGGAGCGCGGTCAGTGGTCCGCCCTCGCCTCCGGCCCGCCAGACGGACCAGCCCGGCGGGGCCGGTGCGTCGGGCAGCCGGTCGAGCTGGGGCCAGTGGCCGGGCGGCGCGAGCACGCCCTCCCAGAGCCGCACGAGCGCGGCGCGCGTGTCAGCAACGTTCATCGGTCATCACCTCCGGGCCGCGCACGCGCGGCGGTTGTCTGGTCGGTCGTTCGGGGCTCGGATCGCGAAGCGCGCTGGGCACCTATCTGGCCCGCGCTGCCAGCCCATCCCGCCCCTAAAGGGGGCGGGAATGGCGGGATGGGCTGTCCGGGTGCGCCCCGGCGGTCGGCATCCCGACCCATCCCAAGCGCGACGGGATGGGCGAAACCCGCCGCTGACCAGGGCAGACGTGGCCGGGCCGGCGACCCATCCCGGCCCCTCCGGAGCTGACCGGGATAGCCCGAGACGGTCGCCCGTCCGGAATGCCCATCCCGAGCCCTCGGGATGGCCTCAGTCGTCATCGGCGACCACCTCCACCGACCGTCCGCGCTCGCTCTGGGCGCGCTCGATCACGGCCCGGGTCATGCCTGCGAACCGTGGTCCGTCGCCGTGCTCGGCCTTGGCCTCGCGCACGGCGGCCCATGCCTTGTTCAACCCGGCCGACTCCGGCACGCCCAACTCGGCGAGCAGCGCGCGGGCGTGCGCCAGCGTCTCGCCGAACGGCGAGCGCGCCTGGTCGAAGCGCAGCAACCCGCCCACCATGTGACGCCGGATCGTCAGCGGCCCGCCCACGGTGCCGGGGCGGCCCCGGCGCTTGCCCTCGGTCAGCGTGAACACTCCGGGCTCGCGCTCGTCGGGGGTGAGCAGCCAGGAGTAGCCCACGTCATCGCGCTTGTTGCTCGCGCCGCGCTCGCGCGTGCGGTCCCATCCGGTGTTGTCGGTGCGGATGACGGTCAGCCCGCGCCGCTTCACCTCCGCAGAGGTGTGGACGTAGAGCCGTCGCAACGTGTCGTTGCTGTTCTCGTCGCCCTCGGTCACGCGCTGGGTCGAGTCGAGCACCAGCACGTCACCAACTCGGGCGTCGTACGCGTCGAGCAGGGCCAGCAGGTCGCGCGCCCCGGCCTCGGTGTCGAGCCCGCGCAGCCGGGGCAGATGGAACACGAGCAGCCGCGACAGGTCGCCTACGTTCTCCGGTGTCACGCCGAGGTCGGTCAGCCGCTCCGACCAGTCATCGGCGCTGTTCTCCATGTCCACGTAGAACACGCGGCCCGCGAGGCTGAGCGCCCGACCCGCGAACGTCTCCGCGCCGCGCACGGCGGCCACGGCCAGCGCGAGCACCAGCAGCGACTTGCCAGCACCCGCCGGGGCCACGATCGACACGTGATCGCCCTCGGGCACCACATCGGCCCACAGCCAGCGACGCACCGGCCGGTCAGGGTCCACCAGCGCCGCGAGGTCGAGCACCGGGAAGCGCTCGCGCACGGTGTCGGCGTCGTCGAGCACCACGACGGCGGGCGGTTCGGGCTCGCGGTCCTCGGCCGGGTGGTCGGTGCCCCAGCGCCAGCCGCTGGCCGTGGTCCGCTCTGCCTCGCGTCGGTCGAGCCCCAGCATCACCCCGGCGTCGGCCACGGCCTGCCGCCACACCTCCGGCGCAAGCTCGCCCACGCGCTCGCGCTCGGGCACCCGGGCCAGCAGCCCGGCCGCCAGCCCGGCGGCCTTGTTGAGCCGGTCGTTTCGCTCGCCCACCTCCGCGCCGCCGAGCCAGGAGAGCACCCCGCCGAGCCGCATCCGGGCGGCCCCGGGCGAGAGGTCGCCAGCGCCGCCGGTCAGCAGCCGCAACACGGGCCGCTCGTCGGCCGGGCCGTCGAGCCGCCGCGCCACGACGGCGAGCAGCGACTCCGGAACGGGCAGCGGGTACGCCCACGCGACGCATGCCGCGCCGTCGTCGTCCGGGTCGGTCACTCCCCGGTAGATCGCTCCGGCGGGCGCGTGGCCCCCGGTGAACTCCACCCGTCCGGCGGTGATCGTGTAGCGGCTCCCCGACGGGTGCAGCGACCCGGGCAGCAGGACGTAGCCGCCGAGCCCGCGCCATTCCAGCCCATCGGCGAGGCGGCCGGTCGGCGGCACATCGGCGGCGGGCAGTGTTCCCCAGAGGTGGGCGCGCTCGTCGCACCGCTGGACCCGCAGCGTCTCGGCGGCCCATTCCTCGGCCTCCGGCCCGGCTTCAGCCAGCAGCTCCGCGAGGTCGCCCCCGTCGTGGTCGAGACACACCAGCGCCAGCTCAATGGCCAACCCGCGCCCGAGTTGGCCGGTCACCGCAGCGAATCCGGGGCACGAGCACTCCCAGCACGTCCCGGCGTAGTCCTCGGCCACACCGACCACGGCGGCGGGCGTCGTCAGCCACGCGTCGCGGTGATTGTCGCCCGCTCCGTGGTGAAGCGGTGCCTTGCTCCCGGGCCGGATCGCCAGCACCGGCCAGCCGTTGCCCGCCACCGAGGCGGCCGTCAGCAGCGGGTCGGGGTGCTCGCTCGGGTCGAGCCGGAAAGACACGGCCGAGCCCTCCAATCCGGAGAGCCCGGCCGTATTGCCAGCGGCTAACTGTGTCGTCTGTGGCCGATCGGTCATGAGTCGATCCCCGCCCGTCTCATCGTGTCGAGGTCGGCCTCCCGTGCGTCGTCCAGCGCGTCCCGGAGCGGTTCCTCGCTCTCGGCCACCTCGGCGACTGCCTCTCGGATCACCTCGACCTCGGGGTCGGGCGCGGTGGTCATGCCGACCCCGCCTCGCGGTCCCACCGAGCCTGAACCGCCCGGCACTCCGCGCAGCGCTCAAGGTGCAGCCGCCACCAGCGGCCCCCGGCCGAGTAGGCGGTCATGCAGGGGCCGCCCCAGTCGCCGAACGTCTGGCGGCGCTGGGCGGTCATGGTCTGAGTTACGGTCGTCATGTTGAGCCCCTTTCCGGCTCTCGCGGCCTCGCCCTCGCCCGGGCGGGGCCGCTTCGACTTTGGTCAGTGGGCGGCCAGGGCCGACAGGTACGCGTCTACGTCGGCGCGCCGCCAACGCAGGTTCTTCGCGGTGACCGGCATCCCGCGCAGACGGCCGGACCGGTGCAGCCGGTAGACGGTGTGAAGCGGCACGCGCAGGTACGCCGCCACATCGTTGGCGGTGAGTAGGTCGGGCCGTTCGGTCTCCGGTGCTGTCGCGGTCATGGGCGTGTCCTCGTCGCGCTCGGTTTCTCTCGGTTCGCCTCCAAGCCTTAAACGCTGGCAGGCAAAGAACAAGGGTGGTAGTTTGTACACGTGAAGAAGCTTGGGCAAAGGCGGTCAGGAGCGGCGTGCAGCGGGCTCTGTGACGGCCGCGAGAGGAAGGGGTGACCGTGGCAACGCGGAGCTACGAACGGTGGACCGTACGCGGCTACATGCGCCCGGTGATCGAGTGGAGTCCGGAGGGCCAGCCATTCCGGCGGGGCGACTCCGAGCCGGTCGTCCGTGTCAAGGACCCTCGCGGCTGGACGTGGGAGGTGACGACCGACGGCGACCGCATCACGTCGCTGACCGTGCTTGGAGAGGTCACTCAGGAGGCACTACGAGTGATCCCGTTGGGCTACCTGCGTGACGTGGCGACGGGCTACCTCCGTCAGTTGGACACCGCCAACGCCCAAGGCCTTGCACTGACTGATGCGCTCGGGATGGCAGATCACGAGCCGGAGGTCCGCGTGTCCGGTGAGGCTCCGAGCGCCGGTGAGTTTGCCGAGGCATGGCTCAACACCCCCGCGACCGAGGTCAGGGAGGGCAAGCGCAGGACGCGCCGTCAGGCACTCGCCGAGCGTTACGGCGTGACTCCGTTTGCCGTGGACAAGTGGACCCGCGCAGCGCGGGACGCCGGTCTCATCCCAGCGGCGACGACAGGGCGCGGCAACAAGACTTCCGGCGGCGAGGGCCGCCGGGCCAACAGAGAGAAGGAAGGCAAGTGAACGGATCGGTAGAGCAGTACCGGACTACCTCTGGCGCGTTGTGGCGGGTGAGGTGGGACCTGCCAGACGGATCGAGCGGTCAGCGCCGCCAGCGGTCCAAGCGGGGATTCCGGACCAAGCGCGAGGCATCGGCGTTCCTGCGCCACGTGCTCGCAGAACAGGACCGGGGCCGCGTGTCGGTCCGGTCGGGCCAGAGCCTCCGTGACGCGTGCGCCGCATGGCTGGACCTCAAGCGCGCGCAGGACAAGCGGGCCACGTCGCTGGACAACTGGACGACCGCACTTGAGACGCACGTCTACCCGTACCTCGGCGCGGTGCGGGTGTCGGACCTGCGGCCGGAGCACGTCGAGCGGCTGTATCTGGACCTGCGGCGGCACGGCAAGCGGGCGGGCAAGTGCCGGACGGCCGGTGTCACCTGCGCCGAGCACGGGTGCCGCCCCGAGAATCATTCCGGCCTCGCGCCCAAGTCGGTGCAGCACGTGCACGGCGCACTGCGGGCGGTGCTCGCGCGGGCTGTCGCGTCCGGTGCGCTCGCGGTCAACCCGGCCGACGACCCCCGGGCGCGTGAGGCACTGCCGAAGCGGACCAAGGACACGCGCCGCGTGTCGGAAGGCGACTACTGGACCGACGCGCAGGCGCGGGCGTTCCTTGCCTCCGTCGCTGAGGACCCGCTCCGGGTGCTCTGGTCGCTTGCCCTGGCGACGGGACTCCGGCGCGGTGAGCTGGCCGGATTGCTCTGGCGGGACGTGGACCTTGACGGGGGAACTCTCCGGGTCCGCCGCTCGACAACGGCCGTACGGGGTACGGCGGTCAGCACGACGGGCAAGACGGACGCGGCGGCGCGCACGGTGCCGCTCGGCCCGTCCACCGTTACGGCGCTCCGTGCTCACCGCCGCGACCAGCGGGCGGCGGCCCTGGCAGCCGAGCCCGGCACGTGGACCGACACTGGGCACGTGTTCACCGAGTCGGATGGCCAGCCCGTGCACCCCGACCGGCTGACGAAGCGGTTCAGTGCCGCGAGCGAGCGCGCCGGGCTGCCTCGCGTGGGGGCTTCACGGATGCCGCCACTTCGCCGCGACGCAGATGCTCCGGCGCGGGGTGCCTGTCTCCACCGTCGCCCGCGTGCTCGGCCATGAGGACCCGGCGATCACGTGGAGCACCTACAGCCACGCCGTACCGGATGACGACAGCCTCGCGGCGGCGGCGACCAAAGCGCGCTCTACGTCGTCGCCGAGTCGGCGGTCTGAGGTGGACACGACGTGGACACGAAACGAGAGCAACGGTCGGGGAGCCGATCGAAACCGACCGCAACGCCGGGGCGGCCGGATGTGCCGCCTGACCTGCGGAAACGGCAACTGAGAGCAAGTGAGCGACACGTAGCGGAACTAGCGCAGCCAAGGCCCGAGACGGTTCAGGTCCGTGTGCCCGAGAGGGCGTGGGGGTTCAACTCCCCCCTCGCGCACGTGGTGGCGGGAGACCGCTGACCGACAGAAGCACCACGGAGCCCCCGGCCCGAGAGGGTCGGGGCTCTGTGGCGTCCGGGGACGGCGCGACAACGTGCCCGGCGAGGGTCGACCCCCTGTCGACCGAGATCGAAGGGTCCGGGGGCTCGCCTCCCCGGAGTCCTCGACGTCGCCGCGACTCCGACGCACACCTGGGCGAGCTCAGCTGCCCCCGCTCACCGCCCGCCTCCGCTCGATCGTGCTGGCGAGGCCGGCCGCGGCGGCGCGGACGGCCGCGGCGTGCTGCTCGGGCCGGAACCTCGTCGTCGGGCCGGTGACGCTGATGGCGGCGGCGAGCTCGTGTCCGTCGAGCAGCACGGGCGCGGCGACGCAGGCGATGCCGAGGGCGGACTCTTCGCGCTCGAACGCGACCCCTTCCTCGACGGCGGCGCGCAGCTGGCGCTCCAGCAGGCCGGGGGCGACGATCGTGTGCGGCGTACGCCGCGGCAGCGGACCGGCCAGGACCTCGGCCCGGAGCCGGGGGTTGGAGTGGGCGAGCAGCGCCTTGCCGATCCCGGTGCAGTGGAGCGACATCCGACCCCCGGTGCGCGAGGGAGCCCGGGCCTGGCGGTGGCCGCCGATCTTGGCGACGTAGACCACGTGGTGACCCTCGCGGACGCCGAGGTGAACCGTCTCGTGGGTGCGCTCGTAGAGATCCTGGAGGAACGGCATCGCGAGCTCGAGCAGGCTGCGCTCGACCGACGCGCGCATGCCGAGCTCGAACAGCCCGCCGCTGAGCCGGTAGCCACCCTCGGTGCGGTCGAGCAGCCGGTGCCGCACCAGCTCGCCCGCCAGGCGGTGGGTCGTGGCCTTGTGCAGGCCGCTGCGCCGCACCAGCTCGGCGAGCGTGACCTCGTGGTCGTCGGGAGCGAACGCGTGGAGGATCCGCATCGCCTTGCCGAGCACCGTGTCCAGGCCCTGGTCGTCCGACATCGCACCTCCCGCTCCACCGTATCGCTGAGCGAGACGTCGCGCTGGTCGGTCCGCGGTCGGCCGACGCACGCTGCTCTCCCAGAGATCGAGGAGGCGAGTGATGGCGGAGTACGACGTCGCGTCGGCCGGGCAGGCGCCGCCGACCACGGGCGTGGCGCCCGCCGCGGTGGTCGCGGCCGGCGACCGTCTGCTGGCGGCGCACCTGACCGGCCGGCCCTGTGCGCCGGTGCGCGACCTGATCGGCGCCGACGACGTGGCCGCCGCCTATCTCGTGCAGCAGCGGTTCAACGAAGCCCGACTGGCGCGCGGTGCTCGCGTGGTGGGCCGGAAGATCGGCGCCACCTCCGCGGCCGTGCAGGCCCAGCTCGGCGTGGACCAGCCCGACTTCGGGGTGCTCTTCGACGACATGGGATACGCAGACGGCGCGACGATCCCGATCGGCCGGCTGATCCAGCCCCGGGCGGAGGCCGAGGTCGCGTTCCTGTTGTCCGAGGACCTCGCCGACGGCCCGCTCGACGACGCGCAGGTCCGCGGCGCCGTCGGGGAGGTCGTGGCGTCGCTGGAGATCGTCGACAGCCGGATCGCGGGCTGGGACATCAGCTTCGGCGACACCGTCGCCGACAACGCGTCCGCCGGTCTCTACGTGCTGGGCGACGAGCGCCTCACGCTCGCCGACGTGGAGCCGGTCGCGGTCGACATGACGATGACCATCGACGGCGAAGAGGCTTCCACCGGCAACGGCGCGGCGTGCCTCGGCGACCCGCTCCGCGCCGTCGCGTGGCTTGCCCACCAGGCGCGCCGGTTCGGCGAGCCACTTCGTGCCGGCCAGGTGGTGCTGTCCGGCGCCCTCGGGCCCATGCGCCCGGTCCACCCTGGCGCCGTCGTGAGCGCCACCATCTCCGGGCTCGGCACCGTGACCGCCCGGTTCACCGACGAGGAGGGACTCGGATGAGCAGGACGAAGGTCGCGATCATCGGGTCGGGCAACATCGGCACCGACCTGATGATCAAGGTGCTCCGCACCGCCCGCCACGTGGAGATGGGCGCGATGGTCGGGATCGACCCGGACTCCGACGGGCTCGCCCGCGCGGCCCGGCTGGGTGTTCCCTCGATCGCCGAGGGCGTCGACGGACTCGTCGCGATGGAGGGCTTCGAGGACATCGGGATCGTCTTCGATGCCACCTCCGCCGGGGCGCACCTGGCCAACAGCTCGCGGCTGGCACCGTTCGGCAAGCGGTTGATCGACCTGACGCCCGCCGCGATCGGGCCGTACGTCGTGCCCGCGGTCAATCTCGACGCGCACCTGGAGGCGCCGAACGTCAACATGGTGACCTGCGGCGGCCAGGCCACGATCCCCGTGGTCGCGGCGGTGGCGCGGGTGGTGCCGGTGGCGTACGCCGAGATCGTCGCCTCGATCTCGTCGCGCTCGGCCGGTCCAGGGACCCGGGCGAACATCGACGAGTTCACCGAGACGACGTCGCGGGCCATCGTGGAGGTCGGCGGCGCCAGACGTGGCAAGGCGGTGATCATCCTCAACCCCGCCGAGCCGCCGCTGATCATGCGGGACACCGTCTTCTGCCTGGTGACCGCGCCGGAGGAGGACGCTCACGAGCAGATCCGCGTCTCGGTGGAGAAGATGGTGGCCGACGTGGCCGCCTACGTGCCCGGGTACCGGCTCAAGCAGCGGGTCCAGGTCGCCGAGATCCCCGAGGACCAGCCGGTGGAGACCCTGCTGGTCGACGGCGATGCCCGACCCACGCACCAGGTCTCGGTCTTCCTCGAGGTCGAGGGCGCCGCACACTACCTCCCGGCGTACGCCGGCAACCTGGACATCATGACCTCGGCCGCCCTCCAGGTCGCCGAACGCATCGCCGCGTCCCGAGGCCAGGAGGCCACCGCATGAGCATCCCGGTCTTCGTCCAGGACGTCACGCTGCGCGACGGCATGCACGCGGTCCGGCACCGCATGGACCCCGCCGACGTGAAGCGCATCGTGGCCGCCCTCGACGCCGCGGGCGTCGACGCCATCGAGGTCGCCCACGGGGACGGGCTGGCCGGTGGCTCCGTGAACTACGGTCCCGGGTCGCACAGCGACTGGGCCTGGATCGAGGCCGCAGCCGAGGTCATCGAGAACGCCCGGCTGACCACGCTGCTGCTGCCCGGTGTGGGCACGATCCGCGAGCTCGAGACCGCCTACGACCTCGGCGTCCGGTCGGTCCGGGTCGCCACCCACTGCACCGAGGCCGACATCTCCGCCCAGCACATCGCGGCCGCTCGCGAGCTCGGCATGGACGTCTCCGGGTTCCTGATGCTCTCCCCACATGGCCGAGCCCGAGCAGCTCGCCCAGCAGGCCACGCTGATGGAGTCCTACGGCGCGCACTGCGTCTACGTCACCGACTCCGGCGGGCGACTCACGATGAACGACGTCGCCGCCAGGGTCCGCGCCTACCGCGACGTCCTCGACGACGCCACCGAGATCGGCATCCACGCCCACGAGAATCTCTCGCTCTCGGTCGCCAACTCCGTGGTTGCCGTCGAGAACGGCGTACGTCGGGTCGACGCGTCCCTGGCCGGCCACGGCGCCGGCGCGGGCAACTGTCCGATCGAGGCGTTCGTCGCGGTCGCGAACCTCTCCGGGTTCGAGCACCGGTGCGACCTCTTCGCCCTGCAGGACGCGGCCGACGACATCGTCCGACCGCTCCAGGACCGCCCGGTCCGGGTCGACCGCGAGACGCTCACCCTCGGCTACGGCGGCGTCTACTCGTCGTTCCTGCGGCACGCCGAGCGCGCCGCCGAGCAGTACGACGTCGACGTACGGGAGATCCTCATGGAGTGCGGTCGACGCGGACTGGTGGGCGGGCAGGAGGACATGATCGTCGACATCGCGCTCAGCATGACGGCGGCTTGATCCCGGCTCAGGGGGCCGGGCGCCGTTCCTCACGCGCTCCCGGGGGTGTGCCCCTGCGTCCAGCGGCCGGATCGCACTAGAGTCGACGGGCGATCAGCTTCTCAGGCAGGAGGGATCCTCGTGGACAACGACGTCACCACGGCACCTGCGCACAGACGCGGCGCCTTCAGCTCCCGCCGGGTCTTCATCCTGGCGGCCATCGGATCGGCCGTCGGGCTCGGCAACATCTGGCGGTTCCCCTACATCGCCTACGAGAACGGCGGCGGGGCGTTCATCCTGCCCCTACCTCGTGGCGCTTCTCACCGCAGGGATCCCGTTCCTCTTCCTCGACTACGCGCTCGGCCACCGCAATCGCGGATCGGCGCCGCTCTCCTTCGCGCGCCAGAGTCGCTGGACGGAGGGGCTCGGCTGGTGGCAGGTGGGCATCTGCTTCTTCATCGCGGTCTACTACGCCGCGGTGCTGGCATGGGCGGTGCGCTACACGCTGTTCTCCGTCGACAAGGCATGGGGCGACGACCCCGAGGGGTTCTTCACCGGCGAGTTCCTCCAGGTCGGTGAGGCCGGCGTCCAGCTCGACGCGGTCGCCGGCGTGATGGTCCCGCTCGCGCTGGTCTGGCTGGCGCTCATCGTCGTCATGGCGCTCGGCGTCCAGAAGGGCATCGGCGGCACGTCGGTCGTCTTCGTCCCGATCCTCGTGCTGGCCTTCGGGTTCCTCGTGGTGCGGGCGCTGTTCCTGCCGGGGGCCGCCGACGGCCTCGACGCGTTGTTCAGCCCGGACTGGGGGGCGCTCGCCGAGCCGGGCGTGTGGGCGGCGGCGTACGGGCAGATCTTCTTCTCGCTCTCGATCGGCTTCGGCATCATGATCACGTACTCCTCGTACGTGCACCGGCGCACCGACATGCCCGGCTCCGGTCTCGTCGTGGGCTTCTCCAACTCCGGCTTCGAGCTGCTCGCAGGCATCGGCGTCTTCGCCGCCCTCGGCTTCATGGCCCAAGCCGCGGGCACGCAGGTGGACGAGGTCGCCGGCAGCGGCGTGGGGCTGGCGTTCATCGCCTTCCCGACGATCATCAGCGAGGCACCGGCCGGCGCCCTGATCGGCGTGTTGTTCTTCGGCTCCCTGGTCCTGGCCGGGTTCACGTCCCTCGTCAGCGTGATCGAGGTCGTCATCTCCGCGGTGCGCGACAAGTTCGAGATGACCAGGCTGGCCGCCACGCTCGCGGTCTCGGTGCCGGCCGCGGCGATCAGCCTGCTGCTCTTCGGCATGACCTCCGGCCTGCACGTGCTCGACATCCTCGACTACTTCATGAACCAGTTCGGCATCCTGGTCGTCGCCGTGGTGAGCATGCTGGTGCTGGCCTGGGTGGTCCGGGCGCTGCCGTCACTGGCGAGCCACCTCAACGTCGACAGCTCGGTGCCGATCGGCACCTGGTGGAAGGTGCTCATCAGCATCGTGGCCCCGGCCGCACTGGCCTACGTGCTGATCCGCGAGCTGATCAATGCGATCGAGGAGCCGTACGGCGGCTTCCCGGGCTGGATGCTCGCCACGTTCGGCTGGGGCGCCGCGGTCGCGGTGATCGTCTTCGCCGTGCTCGCTCCCCTGGTGCCGTGGCGACGAGAGACCTCGCTGACCGTGGACGACTCCGAGACCGAGGAGGTGCGCTGATGAGTGGTGCGGCGATCGTGATGATGGTGGTGGCGATGCTGGTGATCTGGGGTGGGCTCGCCCTCGCCGTCGTCAACCTGGTGCGGCGGAGCCCCAAGATCCCGATGTCGGCCGAGGTCCACCGCGACCTATGACGGTGCGTTCCCCACGCACCTCCGCGGTCTAACTGCGCAAAATGCGCAACTAAGTTGCGCAGAACTCTTGACAGTGACCCCGATCACTCCCACGATGGATGGAGGCCCGAGCGACGGGCCCTGCTCTTGGGAGGCCCGGTGGACCTACAGCTACTTCTCGCGCTCGTCCTCGGCATCGGAACGATCATCTTCCTGGTGCTCCGCACGCGCATCGACGCGTTCGTGGCGCTGCTGCTCGCGGCTCTCGTGACCGGCTTCGTCGCCGGGTCGCCGGCGCTGGAGACGATCACCTCGATGACGACCGGCTTCGGCAACACGCTCGCGTCGATCGGCATCGTGATCGGGCTCGGCGTCGCCATCGGCAAGATCCTCGAGGTCTCCGGCGCCGCCGACGCCCTGGCCAAGACCTTCGTCCGGGTGCTCGGGCGGGGCCGTGAGCACTGGGCGATGGCCGGCACCGGTGCCGTGGTGTCGATCCCGGTGTTCTGCGACTCCGGCTACGTCATCATGAACCCGCTCGCGCGCTCCATCGCCCGGCGACTGCGGGGTCGCTACGTCACCATCGCGCTGGCGCTCGGCTGCGGAATGACGCTGACGCACCACCTGGTGCCGCCGACGCCCGGCCCGCTCGGCGTGGCCGGCATCCTGGGCGCGGACCTCGGCGGGCTCATCCTCGCCGGCCTCGTCTTCACGCTCCTGCTGCTGCCGGTCGTGGTCCTCTACGCCGCCTGGATCGGCCCCAAGCTGGAGGGTGACCTCGACGAGCGCGTCCGGGAGGATGTCTACGGCACGGTCGCGGTCGGCGGAGAACAGCGCGCCGGGAGTCCGGAGACGACCGCGGTCGACCGACCGGAGTCGGCCGGGGCCCCCGTCGACGAGGCTCCCGCTCACCAGCTGGGCGATCCCCCGGCGGGCGGGAAGCCGCACACCGTGTCCGTCGGTGTCGCGTCCCTCCCGTTGATCGTGCCGCTGCTCCTCATCGTGGCCAACACCGTGGGCGCGGCCATCGATCGCAACAACCAGGACGCGCTGGGCCCGGAGGACGAGTACACGCCGTCCACCTGGGCCGAGGTCCTGGCGTTCATCGGCCACCCGGTCGTCGCGCTCATCATCGGCGTCGTGCTCGCGGTCTACGTCCTCCTCCCACGCTGGACCCCCCCGCAAGCAGGTGCACAGCTGGATGGCCGACGCCGCTGCCTCGGCGGGGCTCATCATCCTGATCACCGGCGCCGGTGGTGCTCTCGGCCAGGTGCTCCGCGACTCGGGCGTCGGTGACGCGCTCGCCGAGGCGATCGCCGACGTCAGCATGCCGGGCGTGCTCGTCCCGTTCCTGGTCGCGTCGCTCGTCCGCGTGGCCCAGGGCTCCGGCACGGTAGCCATGATCACCGCGGCCTCCGTGAGCGCACCGCTGGTCGCGGGCCTCGGGCTGTCCCCCGCTTGCCGCCGCCCTGGCCTGCTGCGCCGGCTCGATGGTGTTCAGCTACTTCAACGACTCCTACTTCTGGGTCGTGACGCGCTTCACCGGCCTCGAGGGTGCGGCGGCCCTCCGTGGCTGGTCCGGCATCACGACCGCGGTCTGGCTCGGCTCGCTGCCGCTGGTCCTGATCGCCGGCGCCGTGCTCTGACATGGCCGCCGTTCTCGTCGTCGCCGACGACCTGACGGGGGCCAACGCCGCTGCTGCCGGCTTCGCCCGAGCGGGCTTCCGCGCCGTCACCGCCAGCGCCGGCGAGCACGCGGAGGTGGTGGCGGAGATGGTGTCGCGGTTCGACGTCGTCGTGGCCACCACCGACAGCCGGCACCTCGACCCGGGCGCGGCCCGCGAGCGCGTGGGCCGGGTGGTGAGGGCGGGCTGGCCCGCCCGGCTCGTCGCCAACCGCATCGACACCACCCTGCGCGGCAACGTCGGCGCCACGACCCGCGAGATCATCGAGCGCGTCGGAGAGCTGACCGGCTCGCGGACCGTGGTGCTCTGCGCGCCGGCGCACCCCGAGGCGGGCCGCCAGACGGTCGGTGGGATGCAGCTGCTCGACGGGCGCCGGCTCGAGGACACCGAGGTCGCTCGTGACGCGAGGACGCCGGTCCGTACGTCGCACGTGGCCGACCTGCTACGCGAGCAGGGGCCGCCTCGAGGTCGCGACGATCACGCTCGACGAGGTCACCGGGGAACCCGACGCTCTCGCTCGGCTCGTCCGACATCACCTCGACGAGGACGCGGAGGTGGTCGTCGTCGACGCCATGACCGCCGAGCACCTCGACCGCGTCGCCACGGCCGCGGTCGCGGCGACCGCCGGCACCGACACCGTGTGGACGACCAGCGACCCCGGACCGGCGTCGGTGGCGCTCGCGAAGGCGATGGGTCTGGCCGACGAGGTGCCTGGTGCGCCGCTGCTCGTCCTCTCGGGGTCGGCCACCGAGCTCACCCGGCTGCAACTGAGGCAGCTCGTCGCCGAGCGCCCCGCCCGTCCCTTCCGCACGGTCGACCAGCACGCCGTACCCGACGTGGACGCCACCGCCCGCCTGCTCGACGAGGCGCTCGACGATGCCGGAGCGGACGACATCGTCGTGCTGGCGACCGTCCTCGAGGAGTCGGACCTCTGGTCCCCGTCGCCGGAGGAGGCGACCCAGATCCCGGTCGCGCTCGCCCGCGCCGCTCGCCGCGCGTTGGAGTCGCACCCGGTGGACGGCGTCTTCACCACCGGCGGCGACGTCACCGCCGCCCTGCTCGCGGAGCTCGGTTCGCACGGGCTCGAGGTCGCCGACGAGGTGGTGCCGCTGGCCGTCGCCGGATCCCTGGTCGGGGGTCCGTGGGACGGGTTGCAGGTCGTCACCAAGGGCGGCCTCGTCGGGGACGCGCGTACGACGATCGCGTGCCTCGACCACCTGCGCAGCCAGGTCGAGGCCCACCGCCGACAAGTCACCGCGGTCGAGTCCCGCGAACACCACTGATACCTCTGAGGAGCGCACCATGACCCGACACGTACTCGCCCTGACCCTCGGCGACCCCGTGGGCATCGGCCCCGAGATCACCGCCAAGACCCTCGTCGAGCAGGCCGGGGCCGCCGGACACCACGGAGTCGCCGTCGGTGACCCCGCCGCTCTGCGCCGCGGCGCGCAGGCGATGGGCCTCGACGTCGAGGTCCGCGTCGTCGACAGCTTCGACGTCGAGCCGGCCGAGGGTGTCATCGACTGCTACGACACCGGCGTCCTCGGCGACGACCTGCCGGAGTGGGGAGTGGTCGACAAGCGCGCCGGCCTCGCCGCGGTGAAGTCCATCGAGGTCGCCACCCAGGCGGCCATGGACCGCGAGGTCGCCGGCATCGTCACCGGGCCGATCAACAAGGAGGCGATCTGGGCCGCGGGCTCCGAGCACCTCGGCCACACCGAGATGCTGGGCGCGCTCACCGGCGTCACCAAGCAGGACACGATGTTCGTGGTCCGCAACGACGCGGCGGACGGCCACCACCTGCGGATCTTCTTCACGACCCGGCACGTGTCGTTGCGTCAGGCCCTGGACCAGATCACCAAGGAGTCGGTCGGCGAGTCGATCCACAAGGCGCACACGGCGCTGCGGGTCTTCGGCGTGGAGAACCCGCGCCTGGCCGTTGCCGCCATCAACCCGCACGGCGGTGAGAACGGCGCCTTCGGCGACGACGAGATCGTCCACCTGACCCCGGCCGTCGAGGCAGCGCAGGCCGAGGGGCTCGACGTCGTCGGGCCGGTCCCCGCCGACTCGGTGTTCCACCAGGGCCTGGTCGGCCGCTACGACGGGGTCCTGTCCCACTTCCACGACCAGGGCCACATCCCGGCCAAGACCTTCGACTTCGACGGCACCATCTCGGTCACCGTCGGGCTGCCGATCCTGCGGACGTCGGTCGACCACGGCACCGCCTTCGACATCGCGGGGTCCGGCAAGGCCGGGCACGGCACCATGCTGTCGGCCTACCTGGCCGCGGTGGACTACGCGCCGTACGTCGATAACATCCGGGCGACGTACGGCTCCTGACCACCAGGGGCGGGGATGGAGTCCGGTGTCCGAAGGAGCGGGTCTGCGCCGCGCGACCAAGGCGCGCCACGATGCGATGGTCGCCCTCGTCCGTGGGGGTGAGGACAGCGTCGACGTGCTGTCGGAACGGCTCGGGGTGTCGGCCTCGACCGTACGGCGCGACCTCGCGATCCTGCAGCGCGACGGCCGGCTGGCCCGGACGTACGGCGGCGCGCTGGTGCGCGAGGTCTTCCACGAGCGCCCCTTCGACGAGAGCAAGCAGCTCAACCTGAAGGAGAAGTCGGCCATCGCCGCGGCGGCGGTCGACCTGGTGCCGGCCGGGGGGACCGTGTTCCTCGACGCGGGCACCACCTGCCTCGCGCTGGCGCGGCTGCTCGTGACGCGCGGGCCGCTGACCGTGGTGACGCGGGGTCTCGAGGCCGCCTTGGCCCTCTCGGCCGCCGACGACCTCGACGTGCTGATCGTCGGCGGTCGGCTCCAGCCGCGCAGCCATGGTGTGGTCGGACCGCTGTCGGCGCTCGTGCTGGAGCGCTACCACTTCGACGTGGCCTTCCTCGGCGCGGACGCCGTCGACCCCGTCCGCGGGTTGGGGGAGCCGACCGTCGACGAGACCTGGGTCAAGGAGCGAGCCTCCGCCGTCGCCGACCGGGTCGTGCTGCTGGCCGACGCGTCGAAGCTCGAGCAGCGTGCGCCCGCGTGGGTGCCGCTGGGGGGAGTCGTGGACGATGATCATGGACGCCGCAGCGCCCGACGAGGCGGTGGCGCAGCTGCGCGAGCGTGGGATCCACGTCCACCTCGCGTAGCAGGGCTCGCGGCCGCTCGACGCGATGAGCCGCTCGGGTCAGCTGTGCCTTGCAGCGTTCGGCCGAGACAGGCTCACGACCCCGCGACCGTCAGGAGGTCGTCGAGACCGACGCGGGTGAGGAACTCCCGCCTGACCCGATCGGCGAGGTCGGACACCTCCGCGGAGCCGTCGTCGGCCGGGTCGATGTGGACGCGGTAGGGCCGCGCGCCCCGCGGCAGGGCCACGATCCTGGCGATCTCGTCGGACACCATCGAGGCGTCGGCGTCGGGCGGCGCGAGGTCGGCGAGCTTGGTGGCGACCTGGCCCATCAGGCCGGCGTACCTGGTCTCGTAGGCGGCCTCGACGGTCGCGTCCTCGGGGCGCCCGGCGTGGGCGAAGTGGTTGGTGCCGCTGGTGAAGGAGCCCGGGACCACGATGGTGGTCTCCACGCCCCAGCGGGCCAGCTCACCCGCATAGCTGACGGCGAGGGAGTCCATGCCGGCCTTGGCGGCGAAGTACGGCGCCAGGTACGGCGGCGTGCCGCCCTTCACGCTCGAGCTCGAGACCCACACGACCAGACCGGTGCCGCGCTCGCGCATGCCGGGCAGGACGGCGCGGTTGACCCGCTGGGTGGAGAGCACGTTGATGTCGTAGAGCTCGGCGAGCTGCTCAGGGGTGAATGCCTCGGCGGGACCGACGACCATGTGTCCCGCGTTGTGGATCAGCACGTCGATCCGGCCGTGCTCAGCGAGGATGTGCTCCACGGCGGCGTCGACGGAGTCCTGGTGGTTGACGTCGAGCTCGATGGCTCGCAGGTCCACGCCGTGCTCGACGGCGTGGTCCTGGGCGGCTCGGACCTGCGGTGCGTTGCGCCCCTCGGTGTCCCGCATCCCGGCGTAGACGGTGCTGCCGCCACCGGCCAGGGCGCGGGCGGTGAGGGCGCCGAACCCGCTGGACGCGCCGGTGATCAAGACGATGTCGTTGCTCATTGTTCTGCCTTCCTCTGATCGTGTCTCGGTTGGAGAGAACGGGTGAGTGAGGTGACCGGCCGGGCGCTCAGGCGAGTCCACCGTTGACGAAGACGACCTGCCCGTTGACCCAGCGCGTCGGGCCGGCGAGCTGGGCGATGGTCTCGGCGACGTCCTCGGGGACACCGAGCCGCTCGAGCGGGACGAGCCCGGCGAACCGGTCGATCGTCGCCTCGTCCTTGCCGTCGAGGAACAGGGGCGTGGCGATCGGACCGGGCGCCACGGCGTTGACGGTGACGTCCCGCCCGCGAAGCTCGCGAGCGAGGATCAGCGTGATCCCCTCCACCGCGGCCTTGGTGGCGACGTACGGCCCGTAGCCGGGGTGCTGCGCGCGGGTCTGGCTGGTGGAGACGTTGATGATCGCACCGCCCTCACGCAGTCGGTTCGCGGCGAGCTGGGAGACCACGACCGTGCCGCGCACGTTGGTGCGGTGCATCCGGTCGAAGTCCGCGAGGTCCAGGTCGGCGATCGGCGAGAGGATCATGATCCCCGCCGCGTTGACGACGACGTCGATCCCGCCGAACGCTGCCTCGACCGCGTCGAACGCCGAGGCCATCGCGTCCTCGTCGGCGACGTCGCCCCCGACGGTGATCGCCTCGCCGCCCGCGGTGCGAACCTCCGCAGCCAGCTTCTCGGCACGCTCGGGGTTTCCGGCGTAGTGGACCGCCACCGCGAAGCCGTCGCGCGCCAGTCGCTCGACGACGGCGGTGCCGATGCCGCCGGAGCCTCCCGTCACCAGGGCGACGCGGGGGGAAACAGTCTCAGTCATGACTACTCCTCGAAGTCGGTGTTTGTGGACGTGATGTCCATATAAGCACGAAGTGGACGACGTGTCCATATCTTTGCCGGCACTTTTTCTCTCTCGCCCTCTGGACGACGCCCGGAGCGGGTCTGCGCTGCGCGACCAAGGCGCGCCACGATGCGACGGTCGCCCTCGTCCGTGGGGGTCAGGACCTCGGCGCCGACGCCGTCGACCCCGTCCGCGGGCTGGGGGAGCCGACCGTCGACGAGACCTGGGTCAAGGAGCGAGCGACCGCCGTCGCCGACCGGGTCGTGCTGCTGGCCGACGCGTCGAAGCTCGAGCAGCGTGCGCCCGCGTGGGTGCCGCTGGGGGAGTCGTGGACGATGATCATGAACGCCGCAGCCCCCGACGGGGCGGTGGCGCAGCTGCGCGAACGTGGGGTCCACGTGCACCTCGCGTGAGCCACAGGGCTCGCGGCAGCGGCGCTGGACAACAACGCCGAACGCGCGCACTGAAGCGACGATCGATCAGGCCGTGCGCTCGGAGTCGCGCTACGACGCGCGCCGTGGCCGTACTGCCTGCGGCTCGACCGCCCCGACCCAGGCGAACGCCCCCTGCGCGGTCGCATCACCAGCGAAGCTCAGGGCGACCGTCTCGGTGCCGTCGTCGGACCGGAAGGTGCTGGTGGCCGGGTCGACGGATGCGTTGCCGTCGCCGGGCGTCCGGGCGACCAGCAGCAGCGCGGCACCGATGGGTAGGTCGGTGGCGAGAGCTGTCGGCCGGGCAAGGACTCGATCGCGTACGACGTTGCCGAGCTCGTCGTCGACGGCGCCTCGTGCGGCAGCCGCGGCTGTGGCGAGGTAGTTCGCCCGAGCTCGGTGGGAGGCCCACTGGGAGAGAAGGAAGACATCGGCGCCCACGACGGCGCGGAACACCGAGAACCGCAGCAGGCCCTCCACGGCCGGCATGGCTGCCAGCGCGGAGTCGCAGGCCCGATCGGCGACCGCCTCGTCCTCAAGGGTCCACCAGCTCGCGATGACCGACTCGGTCCGCGGATCCGCGATGCCCAGATCCGGTTGCCGGTCCACGCGCCTCATCGCGGCCGGGCCGGTGTTCATGCCGTCATCCCTTCCGGTGGTCTCGGCCCGGGCCGATCGCAAGGGGGCCATGGCCAGGCCCCGACGTGCGAGCCCTCTGAGCAGGGCTGCACGCCCGTGCTCGTCGGCCTCGGTCGCCTCGAACCGGTCGTGCGACACCTGGTGTGGCGAGAGGTGCAGCGCGTCGGGCACACCGACCATCTGGAGCTCGGCGGTGATCAGGCGCAGCTGCTCCACGGCCCGGACGCCGCCGGCCATGCCGTAGCCCACGAAGCCGACGGCCTTGTCCTGCCACTCGTGGTACAGGTGGTCGAGCGCGTTCTTCAACACGGCGGGAATGGAGGCGTTGTACTCGGGCGAGACCAGGATGAAAGCGTCATGGTGGCGGACCTCCTGCGCCCACCGACGCGTGTGGTCGTGCTCGTAGTCCCCGAAGACTGCCGCGACCGGCTCGCACAGCAGTGGAAGGTCGACCTCGGCGAGATCGACCACCTCGAGGAGCAAGTCGGGGTGGGTGCCCTCCGCAACCCACTCCGCGATCGCCAGGGAGCGACGGGTGGGTCGGGTGCTGCCCGCAACGACCCCGACCGAGATCGGTCCGGACGGTGAAGGTGTGGGAGTGGGCGTGGCGGCAATCGACTGTTCCAACTGGTTCATGCACGTCACGGTAGGGCTTGAACAAATGTTGACGTCAAGGGAAGGCAGAGGCCGTCGACGACCTGGCCACGCTCGCCCACACCATGACAATCGGCGCGGTGGCCGCGCGGTCGTGCGGTTGCGCGACCGCCGCTCATCTCGCCAGGACCGTCGTGCCGGCCAGGCATGCGCACGCCAGGAGAGTGGCACCCATGAGCGCGCCGACCGGAGCGCTTGTGGTCGCGCGCGGCGCTCGCAACCGCGGAGCCAACGACAGCAAGGCTAGAAGCAGCCCGGACCCGACTACGGCGAAGGTCGGATCTGACAGCAGCCATGCGAGTGGAACGAAGTGGATCGACACCACCACTGCGACCCACCATGCCATCCAGCGATCGCCCCCTCGACGATGGAGCACCCAGCATCCGGCACCGGCAGCTGCCACCTCCACCGCTACCAGCGCCCCGAACCAGCCATAGCTCCCGTCGAGTGCGGAGGGCTCCTCCCACTGTCGCGCCACAAGGACTCCGGAACCAGGCAGCAAGCAGCAGTCCGAGACCCGAACCGAGTCCCAGGCGGACTCTCCAGTGCGCAGGAGGATCTTCCTGCGCCCACCCGAACCAGCCCATCGCCATGAGTCCCAACCATGCGGTCGAGAAGAGTCCGTCGCGTGCGAAGGCCGTGAGCACGAGCTGCGAACTACGCCGGGACTGCGCCTCGACCGCCGGCGAGCTGCGTCCCCAGCCCTCCGGAGTGCGCGAAGCCCGGAGAAGCAGTGGGAGCGCTCGGACCGGGCCGAGAGGGAGGTGAGGTTTCGCCCATGGGGTGTGTCGATGGAAGGGGATGGCGGACGGTCACGGCGGACTCTCCCTTTCGATAGGGGCGAACCAAACGGTACAAGAGGAGCCCGTGCGCCCGCTCAAGCTGGGGCAGAGTCTTGGACGATTGTACTAGTTGTACTAATGTCCAAGTTCATGGTGACGGGTACGAGTCAGGGAGACCGGGGCGCTGCGCCACGAGCGGGAGCGCGAGAGTGGACAGGCCTGGGTTTGTTGGCGTTGCCGACGGTGCTGTTGGGGTTGGACCTCACTGTGCTCTACCTGGTCTCGCCGGCGATGGCCGCTGACCTGGACCCCTCCGCGACGCAGACGTTGTGGGTCATGGACGCCTACGGGTTCCTGATCGCCGGGTTCCTGGTCACGATGGGGACGCTGGGGGACAGGATCGGCCGGCGTCGGCTGCTGGTGATCGGCATGGTGGGGTTCGCCGTGGCTTCGGTGCTCGCGGCCTTCGCGCCCTCCGCGGAGCTGTTGATCGTCGCGCGGGCGCTGCTCGGCGTCGCCGGCGCGACCCTGATGCCCTCCACGCTGTCCCTGATCTCGAACATGTTCGCCCGAGAGCAGCAACGAGCGTTGGCCATCGGGGTGTGGGCGACGATGTTCGCCCTCGGCATGGCCGCCGGGCCCGTGGTCGGTGGAGCGCTGGCCGACGCGTTCTGGTGGGGCGCGCCGTTCTTGCTGGCCGTGCCGATCGCCGTGCTCGTCCTGGCCGGTGCCCGGGTGCTGCTGCCCGAGTACGCCGACCCCGCGGCCGGCCGCTTGGACCTGGTCAGCGTCGCCCTGTCGCTGACCGCGATCCTGCCTGTGATCTACCTGTTGAAGCAGGCCGCCGATCACGGCCCCGGGGCCGGTGGCCTCCTCCTGCTGCTCGCGGCATCGGTGGCGGGGATCGCCTTCGTGCGCCGGCAGCGCATCCTGCGCTCACCACTGCTGGACGTCGGCCTGTTCGCCGATCGCGCGTTCGCAACGGCGCTGGGAGTCCTGCTGGTGGGTCTCGTCGGGGTGGGCGGAACCATGTACCTGGTCACCCAGTACCTGCAGCTGGTCGAGGGCAGGAGCCCGTTCGCAGCCGGAGTTTGGATGGGACCCCCGGCGCTGGCGATGTTCGCCGCCGCCATCGGTGCGCCGCTGGTCGCCCGACGGGTGCGCCCTGGCGTGGTCATGGGCCTCACCCTGGGTGTGTCGGTCATCGGCTACGGCATGCTGGCCACCGCCGGCGCCGGCGACACGCTGGTCGTCGTGGCCGGCTTCGGGTTGATCTACCTCGGTCTCGGCGCGATCGCCGCACTCGGCACCGACATCGTTGTCGGCGCCGCACCGGCCGCCAAGTCCGGATCGGCGGCCTCTCTGTCCGAGACGGTCCAAGAGCTCGGGCTCGCCGTCGGCGTCGCCCTGCTCGGCAGCCTCACCACAGCCTGGTACGGAGCACGGGTCGAGGCACCCGCCGGCTTGCCGCCCGAGGTCTCCGACCGGTTCACCGGAAGCCTGTCGGGAGCACTCGCGGTCGCCGACCGGGCTCCAGCCGGCGTCGTCCAGTCCGCCCGGGAGGCGTTCACCACCGGGATGAATGTCGCGTCCTTCTCGGCGGGCATCTGCATCGCATTGACCGCGATCGCGTGCCTGGTCTGGCTGCGCCACGTCCCACCGCTCGCGGAGGGCGATGGCGACACCGAGCACCCCTGACCGACGTGCCCCGGTTCGGCGCCGGGCCGGCGCCGGGCCCCACTGGTCTACCGTGGCGACCGAGGAGGACGAATGAACGAGGCTGCCACGGGCTCGATCGACGGGCGCCGGGCTCGTGGAGACCGGCGACGCGCCGAGATCATCGAGGCGACGCTCGCCGTGGTGCAACGCGACGGGGCGGCCGGGGTGACCCACCGCACCGTCGCCAAGCAGGCCGGGATCACCACCAGCCTGACCACCTACTACTTCGCGACCCTCGACGACCTGCTCGTGGCGGCGCTGTCCAGTGTCGCCGAGGCCTACACCACACGGGTCCGTGAGATCATCGACGGCTCCTCTGACAAGCTCCGCGGCCTCGCCGAGCTCATCGTCGACTCCGCCGGGCCAGGTCGCGATCGCGCGCTGGCCGAACGAGAGCTGTCCACCCTTGCTGCTCGCCGACCGGCACTGGCGCCGGTGGCCCGCCGGTGGCGGGAGGACGTCGCGGAGCTCGCCGGCACTCTGACGGACGACCCCACCGCGATCGCCACCCCTGGTCGCCACCTCCGACGGCCTGTGTACGGCGATCCTCATCGACAACGCGCCCGCCGACCTCGACTACGTCCACCACGTCCTGGCCCACGCACTCGCCGTCAGCGCCCCGCCCGTTGACCATTTCGGGTGAACGGCTGACGGTGGGTCATCGACGACCGGTGGTGCCGCCGCAGCAGGGACACGGCCATGGAGAGAGGCCGGGGCGCCAGGGGACGTCGATCACCCGACTGCGGGAGCTGGCAAGTGCGATCTCGCCGACACCATGGCAGGCCGGACAGGTTGTTCTCCGCGAGGTCGTACCCGAAGACCTCACGAGCGGGGCCCGCGACGCGTACCTCATGCCGGGGCGGCTGTGTCGACGTCCGACCGCGGTGCGTCGAGACCATCGTTGTGCGGACGGGTGCGCCGGTCGGCGCGGCTCATGAGGACGATCACGATCCCCGCGGTGACGGCGACGGCGCACGCCGCAACCAGCAGACCGGCCTGGTGCCCGTCCACGAAGGCGTCTCGCGCGAATGCGGCGACGTCCGGCCCCATGTGAAGAGCCGCGACCAGCGAGTCCTGAGCCTTCGCAGCGACCTGTTCCGGGAAGGCGCTCGTCGCGTACGCGTTGCGGTACGTGTCGTTCAGGACGCTGCCGAGCAGGGCGATCCCCAAGGCGCCGCCCAGCTCGCGCGCGAGGTCGTTGACGGCAGAGGCGACGCCCTGTTGCCGGAGAGGTAGGGCGTCGGTGATGGCCGCAGTTGCAGGAGTCATCGCCAGACCCATTCCGATCCCGGTAACCCACAGGGACGGTCCCAGGATCCAGTACGACGTGGCCAGGTCGACCCTCCACAGGAGGACGAGGCCCCCGACCAGGAGCGACAGACCCAACCCCGCCACTCTGGTGCGACCCAGCTTGGCGGCTAGACGCGGCGCGATCCGCGCGCCCGGCATGATGCCGAACGCCAACGGCAGCATGGCGAAGGCGGCCTCGAGAGGCGAGTAGCCGCGGACCAGCTGGAGGTACTGCAGGAACAGGAAGATGAAGCCGAAGAAGGCGAGGAACTGCACGAGGACGGAGAGCGCTCCAGCGGCGAACGCGGGACGCAGGAACAGTCGCGGGTCGAGCAGCGGCCGGCTCGTGAACGCTTCCCAGAGCACGAACATGACCAGGAGGGCCAAGCCGACGCCCAGGCACGCCATGGTCGCGGACGAAGCCCACCCCTCGGTCGGGGCCTCGATGAGTCCATACACGATCGCGCCGATCGCGCCGATCGACAGCACGGAGCCCACTGGGTCCAGGCCGACGTCGCCGTCGTGTCGTGATTCCGGCACCACCCGCAGAGTCCCGACGATGGTGGTTGCGGCCATCGCGATGTTGAGTCCGAAGACTGCCTGCCAGCCCCAGAACTCGAGCAGGATGCCGGCGCCGAGCAGCCCGAGCACGGCGCTGGCTCCAGCGAGGCCGGTCCAGATCGCGACCCCCTTCACGCGTTCCTCGGACGGGAAGGTGGCGGTGATGGTCGAGAGTGTCGCCGGCATCACCATCGCCGCTCCGGCTCCCAGCACACCGCGGAGCACGACGAGGACCTCGGGAGAGGTCGTCAGCATCGCGCAGCCAGCGGCGGCTCCGAAGACCGTCAAGCCGGCGAGCAGCATGCGCCGGCGGCCGATGCGGTCTCCGAAGGCACCGAAGGGCAACAAGAGCGCGGCGAACGTGAGCGCGTAGGCGTCGATGATCCACGACAGCTCGGTCTGAGTGGCCTGGAGGTCGCGCGCGATCGACGGAATGGCGACGTTGAGCGCCGATACGGCTGACACCACCGTCGCCAACCCGAGACAGACGACAACTAGCACGGCGCGATGACTTCTCATCACGAGTCCTCCTGACAAGTCCGTTGTAGGGAGCCCGGGGAATGTATGGGCGTTCGGTTGACTATCCGGCCCGTCGTCAGCAAAATTCAATGCTGATGAATAAATCCCGAGGTCGGCGTCCAGGGCTTTCGGACACGAGGTCCGAGATCCTGGTGGCAGCGAGGAGCGCGTTCGCCGAGTGCGGCTACCGAGGAGCCACCCTTCGCCGTATCGCCCGCGACGCCGGTGTCGACATCCGCCTGATCGCCCATCACTTCGGCAACAAGCGCGGCCTGTTCCGAGAGGCCATGACGCTTCCGATCAGTCCGAGCGATGCGCTGGACCGGGCGCTCAGCGGCCCTCGCGAGAGCTGGGCTGCCGGCATCCTGACCGCGGCGCTCGCTGCCTGGGACTCCCCGGACAGCGGGCGGCCGTTGAGACGCCTGCTCGCCGAGGCGGTGAGCGACGGTGACCAGGGCCGGGCACTGTCGGAGTTCCTCGAGCGTGAGCTCATCGATCCGCTCGCCCAGCGACTCGAAGGCCCTCAGCAGCGTCGCCGGGCGACAGCCGCGGTGACCGTGGTGGCCGGGATGATCTTGCAGCGGTATGCGCTAGGGACTGCGCCGATGAAGGACCTGAGCCGGGGGAGGTGATCGCGATCTTGGGGCCGGTGATCGACGCGGCGCTGCGTCCGCGCTCCGCGCGTAGCTCCCGCGAGAGCGGGCGTTGATGAATTTCCGCGGCCGGTGGAAACGCGCCGGCCGACCGGTTGCGCAGGAGCATTGCGGGGTCCGCTGCTGGTGCAGCCCGGCGCAGCGCATCCCGCCGGTGTGCGCCGATATCGGCAGCGAAGCCTGGATGCGCGTACCATGCGGTACATGGACCATGAACATCTGAATCGCCCGACCGTGTCGAACGTTCACGAGCGTCTGCTGCCGAGCGCGCTCGCGGAGTGCGCCCCGCTCCTCGACGGGCTCGCCACCGACGTGGACGTGCTATGGCCCACCCGCTACTGGCCAGCGATGCGCTTCAGGCCCGGGCTTCAGGTCGGCGCAGCAGGCGGTCACGGCCCGATTCGCTACACGGTCGAGTTGTTGGAGCCGGGCCGCCTCGTTCGCTTCCGGTTCACCGGGCCCGACGGCTTCGAGGGCGGTTACCACGAGTTCCGCCTCGAGCCGGTGGGTTCGGACTGCACCCGCCTGATCCATGTACTCGAGATGTCGCCACGACGATGGGCACGCGTCAGTTGGCCGTTGATGTACCGGCCCTTGCACGATGCTCTGATCGAGGACGCCCTCGACCAGGCGCAGGCCGCGACCGCGAGGACCGCAGTCACGCCGCCGCGCTGGTCGATGTACGTGCGACTCCTGCGCCTCCTAGCCCGGCTGGCCGCCACGTCGAGCCCGGCGATCGTAGGCGCGCGAGCAGGGCGCTAGAGGCGCGGGTCCGCGTGCGGCGCAGCAGCCCGCTGAGTCGCCGGGTAGAGCGTGCACGCGCCTCAGCGGCCCATGACGGACCGAGAGCCCCGCTGCACGTGACCGAGTTGCAGGACCAGCTGAGCGACTCGGCGAGGCTCGCGCGTCTGGTGCGCGTCGGGTTGTTCTGGCAACCGGGACTGCCGACGATCCCGTTGCTCGACCAGGTTTGGTTCGAGCGGGTTCTTTGACGTTCATCGGGCGAGCGGTCTGGAGCACCACCTCGACCGTCGCAGCAGTTTCGCGCGATCAGAACAGCCATGCCCGGCTGTTCCGATCGCACGTCGTTCGGCGAGTTCGCCGCAACTACGCTATTGACGCGAGCCAGTCCTCGAAAGAGGTCGGAGTGATGTGGACCTCGGGACCCGGGAGCAGCACGTCCCCGGCCATCTCCGGCCCGAAGACAGTCGACCACGTGGGCAAGAGCTTCACACTGCGCCCCAGCGCGGCGTTGCTCCGCCGGGCCATGTCGACTAGGTCGTGCGGGTCGGGGCCGGCTACGTCCGCATGTCGCCCCTGCGGATCGCCGGTGGCGACCTCGGCGAGGACGGCTGCCACGTCGGCGGGCGAGACTGGCTGGATCAGCAGGGGGCTATCGGTGCCACGCCGTCCTGCTCGGTCCATCCAGTCACCATCATCGCGAAGTCGTAGAACTGGGTGGCGGGGACGATCGTCCACGGCACCGGCCCGGCCTCGACGAGTTCCTCCTGCAGCCGCTTGCCGGCGTAGTGGGCGTTGCCATCGACGCGGTGAACGCCGGCGATGGACAACAAGACGTGGTGCCCCACGCCGGCTACCTGCTCGGCCGCCAGCAGGGCCTTGGTCATGGTGGCGAAGTGACGCTGCGCCTCCGCCCGCTCGGCGGTCAGGACGTTCGTCACGTCGATCACTGCGTCGACGCCAGCCAGGACGCCATCGACTCCCGCGCCTGTCAGCAGGTCCACGCCTGCTCCTCGGCTCAAAGCGACGACGTCGTGGCCGTCCTGCCGCAGCGCCAGCGAGACGCGGGCCCCGATGTTCCCGGTCGCTCCGGCAATCGCGATTCGCATATGTACTCCTGTGGGATGACAGAGGTCTTGGAGGGGGGATCAGTAGTTACAGCTGCCGTTCGGGGGCCAGCTTTCACGTGCCGTCGACAGGCGACGCGTGAGCTGACAAGGGGCCCGTCTATAGCATGCTGCTCTCGAGGACTCGCGGCGGCTGTCAGCCTGAACTAGTCAGGACTGGGTGATCCATTCGACGTCCCTGTCGATTCGCTGCCGACGGTACTCGTGACAACTCGGGACGAAGCAGAGCAGCTGACCGGTACTCAGCCCACCGATTGCCATGACCGGTCGGGCTTCGTGCAGCGCGCTGAACGGCTGGGATTCGAGCGTTCACGCGGGCCCATTCGAGGGTTCGCTCCGACATGAGGTTCACGCCCGTGAACGATGTGCGGCCGTCTCTGCGGCGTCCTTGATGCGTGCCAGCGTCTCATCCATCCCCTCGAGAAGGGACTGGGCGAAGGCGGCCTGTCCGCCCATGAAGGCTTCGGTCAGCTCCAGGGCGAGCGGCGAGATCCCATTGGGCGTGCGTCGGCGCTGGATCAAGCGGGTGCCATCGGTCTCGACCTCGACGTCGAACGACCAGACGGCCCAGTTCTCCTCGACGCGGAACGCCAGGGACCGCGGCGGCCGGCTTCGGATGATCACGCTGTGTGTGGTCCACTCGAGCTCGCCGTCACGGTTGCGATTGACGTAACGAGATCCCTCAGCGCCCACGTCGCCGGAGTGATGCTCGACCTGGTGGACCGTCGGGCTCCATTCGGTCAGGCGGCGGGGGTCTCTGACCAGGCGCCACACGGTCTCGACCGGCGCATCGATGTGAAGCGCGCGCTCGAGCGGGGTGCGATGCCGGTGGTGGGTGGGCCGGTTCCGTCGCTCGACATTTGTTTTCTCGGACCGTCCTCTCTGGGGCTTGGGCCCAGCGGTGGAGACATGCAGCTCGGCACCGCTGGGCCGCGCAACTGTGGCCCCATCGTACCAATTGGTACAGTAGGGCACTACCGCCCCCGATTGCACGAGGAGGACGTCGTGCCGACCGCTCAGCTGGCTGCAGGCGAGATCGACTATGTCGATACCGGAGGGGACGGACCGGTTGCGGTCCTGCTCCATGGCGTCAACATGGACGCGAGCGTCTGGAGAAAGGTCGTCGCCCGGTTGGGACCGGGGGTGCGCTGCGTGTGCCCCACGCTCCCGCTCGGTAGCCACCGGCGGCCGATGGACCGCCCGGAGCTGGTCACCCATCGTGGGGTCGCCGCGATGGTGGGCGAGTTGCTCGAGGCACTCGACCTGACCGACGTCACGTTGGTGCTCAACGACTGGGGAGGCGCGCAGTTCCTGCTGACCGACGGGCCGCGCGAGCGCATCGCAGGAGCCGCACTGGTGGCGTGCGAGGCGTTCGACAACTTCCCACCAGGGAAGCCGGGCAAAGCAGTCGCGGCCAGCGCCCGTGTCCCCGGGCTGCTGTGGGTCTCGATGCAGATGCAGCGCTTCGGCTGGTTCCGGTCGGCTCCGGGCGCCTGGGGCTGGATGTCGAAGACGCGGGTGCCCGATGACGTCATGGACGGCTGGTTCGGTCCTGCCCAGCGGGATCCGCTCGTCCGGCGGGACCTCAAGTCCTTCGCGCTCTCGACGCCGAGCCGGCAGGAGCTGCGTGATCTTGCCTCGCGCCTGCCCGGCTTCGACCGCCCGGTGCTGGTGGTGTGGGCCCCGGAGGACAGGTTGATGCCGCGTGAGCACGGTCGACGCCTTGCCGACGCCTTTCCCCGTGGACGGTTGGTCGAGGTCAAGAACAGCTACACGCTTGTGCCGGAGGACCAACCGGAGCGCCTCGCCGACGAGCTCAAGCGGTTCATGATCGATGAGGTGATGGCATGACGAACCAGGCAGGAGGTCGGGCTGGTCGGAGAGCACCGGTCGAGATCGAGTTCCCGGGCGTCCGCATCGGGGTCGGTGTGGAGAAGGTAGGGCACTTCGTCGACCGCGCAGCATACCGTCGCTACGCCCGCGCCTACGGCGATGCCGCCGCGCTCCTACCACCGGGCATCGCCACGACCGTCGACACCGCGTACGGCGCGGTGCGCTGCTACCGGTTCGACACCGGCGGCACAGGAGTCCCGGTGGTGCTACTGGCAGGTCGCAACGCCGCGTCGCCGATCTGGAGCAGCTTCCTGCCCGACCTGCTCGCCCTCGGGCGGCCGGTGATCGCCCTCGACTCGATCGGCGAGGCGGGGGGCGAGCAGCCAGGCAGTCCCGCTCGCGTCGGAGGGCGAGCAGGCCGCCTGGGTCGCCGAGGTGTTGCACCAGCTGGATCTCGGGCCGGTGCAGCTGGTCGGGCACAGCCTCGGGGGCTGGCTCGCCGCCCAGGTCGCCCTGCACCATGCGCAGGCCATCCGGGCTGTCACCGTCCTCGACCCCCCGGCCACCTTCGCCGATCTGCGGCCGCGCTTCGTCGTCGCCGGGCTGGTGGCGGTCCTGGCGCCGAGTCGGCGCGTGCGCCGGGGACTGCTGGGTTGGATCGCCGGGTCCACCGTCGCCGGGCCGCTGGGCGAGCTCGGACTGACGGCGCTCGAGACCTTCCGCGGCACACTCCCTCCGCCCCGGCGGCCGGACCCGTCACGGCTCACCGATCTGACGATGCCCGCGTCGGTGGTGGTCGCGGGGCGCAGCACGGTCCACACTCCGAAGAAGGTCGCGCGAGCCGCGCGCTCGGCCGGCTGGCGGGTCGAGGTGTGGTCCGGTGTCGGCCATGACCTGGCGGGAGCTCCGCCCGAGCAGCTCGCCGACACCGTGTCCGCGACACTGAGCGCTGCCGAGTCCGGCGGAGGGGCGTGATGAGCAACGATCATCCCACCCGGTTGGAGATCGAGGTGCCGGACGGTCCGATAGTGGCGAATGCGTACGGCGCCCCGGGGCCGGCCGCGGCGCCGCGACCGACCGTCGTGCTCTGTCCGGGCTTCAGCGGCGTGCAGGACACGAACGCGGTCGTGTGGGTCGCGCGGAGGATGGCCGAGGAGGGCCTCCAGGCGGTGACATTCGACTACCGCGGCTTCGGGCGGAGCGGCGGCGCACCCCGCCAGGTGCTGTCGATCCCGGCGCAGCTCGCCGACGTACGCTCCGTCCTTGCCCACGTCCGGACGATGCCGGGAGTGGACGCCTACCGCCTCGCGCTGTGGGGCACCTCGTTGGGCGGTGCGCACGCGCTGACCGTTGCGGCGGCGGACGACGCGCTGGCCGCGGTCGTGACCCAGGTCCCGTTCAACGGCGTCCCACGCAAGGTCGAAGGACGTTCGCCGCGGACCTCGCTCGCGCTCCTGTGGGCAGCGTTCCGCGACCGCTGGCGCGGACGTGTCGGGCGGGAGCCGATCTACGTGAAGGCCGTGGGGGAGCCCGGCGAGCTCGCGGTGATGACGGGTCCCGACGTCGTGCGCACGGTCAGGGCGCTCACGAGCGAGACCTGGGAGAACCGGGTCGCGCCTCGCGGCTTGCTCGACATGATGGGCTACCGGCCAGGGCGCGAGGTCGCCCGGATCCGTGCCGCGCTCCTGGTCTGCGTGGCGACGCAGGACCGCGAGACCCCGGCGGAGACCACCCGGGGCCTCGCGGTGCAGGCCCCGCGAGGCTCCACCGTCGAGTACGACGTCACGCACTTCGACATCTACCGTCCAGGCGTCCGCGAACGGGTGCTGCGCGACCAGGTCGGCTTCCTGCGTTCCGCGTTCGCACTGCGCTAGGTGCGAGGAGCGTCGCCATCGCCACCGCTCTCGTGCAGCACCTGCTCGGTGTCACCCGCTCAGGCCCGCCGGTCGCCGAGCTGTTGGCTGTCGACGCTCTGTTCGCGAGCCCCGTACCGGGACTACTCCGGTCGGGACGAGATCGCGCCGCTGCTCGACGTCATGCCGGGGGTGTTCGGCGATCTCGCCCTTCAGCGCGAGGTCCTTGCAGCCGACGAGACCGTGACAATCCTGCACGCGGCAGTGGGCGGCCACCCCTGCGACGTGCTGCTCGACGAGCGCTACGACATGCGTGGCGATGTCACGCACCTGATGCTGGCGATCAGGCCGCTTCCCGCCACCAAGGAGGCGATCCGCCGGATGGCAGTCCTCCTGGATCCGAGGGGCGATCCTCGGCCGGCCGGACCCGGATCGCCCGGGTGAGTCCTTGCGGCAGGAGGGACGGCCTCGCGATCACGGCCGATGTTCCGTTTGGTACACGCGTAGTGTACCGTCTGGAACATGTGCACGATGGATCGACCCGCCCGTACGACACCCGAGGTCTTGTGGTCACTGATGTCCGACCTCGAGCGCTGGGCCGAGCTGTTGCCGACAGTGGACGCGATCGAGCGGCTGGACGACGCGGACGCGTCCATCGGCGTCGGCAGCCGGTTCCGGGTGAAGCAGCCGGGACTGATGCCCGCGAGGTTCGAGGTCACCGAGTGGCACCCCGGCTCAGGGTTCACGTGGGAGGCCCCCGGCCCCGGGGTCCGCACCCGCGCGACCCACACCTTGACCCGGCAGGACGGACTGACGCTACTGCGGCTGGGGATCGAGTGGACCGGGCCACTGGCGGGGCTGATCCGGATCCTGTTGCGAGGCAAGACGCGACGGTTCCTCGCCCTCGAGGCCGACACCTTCGTGCGGCTCGCCGAGGCCGGGGCCGGCCGGTCATGAGAGCGCCGGCGGACACCCTCCCCGTTTCCTGGGAGGTGCGGGATGACCGGCTGCGGACCGTCGAGGGTGACACGCGGGTCGAGCGCGTCTTCACCGGTGGGCGCTGGCTGGAGGGGCCGGTCTACACGCCCGTTTGGCGGAGCCTGGTGTTCAGTGACATCCCCGAGGACCGGATCCTGCGGTGGGACGAGCTCACCGGCACCACAGCTGTCCATCGAGACATCGTGGGACACGCCAACGGTCGGACCATGGATCGGCAGGGCCGCATCGTCACCTGCGAGCAGGGCCGGCGCCGGGTCGTCCGCACCGAGCACGACGGCAGCACGACGGTGCTTGCTTCCGAGTGGCAGGGCCGGCGGCTCAACAGCCCCAACGACGTCGTCGAGTCCAGCGACGGGTCCATCTGGTTCACCGATCCCAGCTACGGCATCGACAGCGACTACGAGGGCCAGGTCACGGCGCCGGAGATCGACGGGTGCCACGTCTACCGGATCACCCCCGACGGCGCGGTGCACCGGGTGCTCGACGACTTCGAACGACCCAACGGCCTCGCCTTCTCCGCGGACGAGCGCCGCCTCTACGTCGTCGACACCCGCCGCAGGCACGTCCGACAGCTCGACGTCGACCTGGGCGCCCCGGTCGAGCGCCCACTGGTCGACAGGGGCGTGCTGGTGGAGTGCGACGCTGGTTCCTTCGACGGACTCAGGCTCGACGCGCACGGTCACCTGTGGATCGCCGCGCACGACGGGCTCCACGTCGTTGACCCCGACGGGGGCGTCCTCGGCAAGCTGCTGCTGCCGGAGGTCTGCTCCAACCTCACCTTCGGGGGGCTGCGCGGGAACCTGCTGTTCGTCACCGCGACCACGTCGGTCTACGCGCTCATGCTCAACGTCACGGGTGTGCGACGCCCCGGGGACCGGGCTCTCCAGCGGCACCACTGACCCGCGCCATCCACCACTCGACCGGACTCGAAGGAGCTCCCGTGCCTGTCACCCTTCACCGATCGGACGACGTCACCGTGCTGGACCTCGGTGACGACCAGAACCGCATGAGTCCGGACTGGCTGTACCTCGTCGGTGAGGCCCTCGACGAGGTGGTCGCCTCCGCGCCGGGCGCACTGGTCACCACTGCCAGTGGCAGGTTCTTCAGCAACGGGCTCGACCTGGAGTGGCTCGGCGGTCATCTCGACGAGTACGACGCCTACCTGGGCCGGGTGCAGCGACTCATGGCGCGTTTCCTCACGCTTCCCGTCCCCACCCTGGCAGCCCTCCCTGGGCACGCCTTCGGGATGGGCGCGGTCCTCGCACTCACCCACGACACCCGGACCATGCGGACCGACCGGGGCTACTTCTGCTTCCCCGAGATCGACCTCGGCCTGCAGTTCACCCCCTTTCATGATGGCGGTCATCCGAGCCACGCTGCCACCGGTGACCGCCTTGGAGGCCAGCACGACCGGCCGCCGCTACGGCGGCCCCGATGCCCTGGCGGCAGGGATCGTCCAGGACCTGGCCGAGCCCGGTGAGCTCCGGGAGCGGTCCTGCGCACGGCTACGGCCGCTGGCGACCAAGGACGCCTCCACGCTCGGCGCCATCAAGGAAGCGATCCACGGTGACCTGCTGGCGCTCGTGCCGACGACCGCGGGCACCCGCCCTTGACTTCAACAAAGGTGAAGGGAGCAGTGTCACTCACATGCCGACACCTGACGTCGCACGCGACACCCCTACCGTCGAGCTGCCCGACGACGGCTCCTTGGCCCCGGACCGCGCGACGGGCGTCGCCCTCAATGACGCGGTCATCGAGTTCACCCGGCGTGCGGAGACACTGCGAACGGCGCGCCATGAGCGCCGGTTCCGAGCCTGAGCTGCGGACGGCGGCAATGGGACAGCCGAACATCACCAGCCATGCGCCAGCCGCGACCCTGACGGTGGGTGAGGTGGCGGCGAGCAGCGGGGTGGCTCCATCGGCCGTGCGCTTCTACGAGCGCTACGGTGTCATCCACGCCGCGCGTGACCGCGGCAATCACCGGCGCTTCGACGAGCACGCCGCCTGTCGCATCGCGGTGGCCAAAGTGGCCCAGCAGGTCGGCCTCACCGTGCGGGAGATCGCGGAGCTCTTCGAGCTCCTGCCGCCCGCCCCAAGCCCTGTGGACTGGGAGATCGTGGGTGGCCGTCTCGTGGCCGAGGCAGAGCGGCGCGTCGCCGACCTCAGGCAGCGGCTGGGGGAGCTGGGCTCGGGAGACAAGCTCTGCGACCTGAGAGGGGAGGAACGATGAGCGTCCCCCCGCTCGGAGAACCGCCCGGCCCAGGAGCGATCGGCGAGGTGGTCGACGTCGCCGCCTCCGCCAGGACCAGGCCGGTGAGCACCACAGGCCGGGGCCGACCGGCCGAAGCCGACTCCGACGGCCCGGCGCTGTCCTCGGACCTCGCGCTCGCCGCCGGCCGAGCGGCCGCGGTCGCCCTGTCCGAGGACCTGCACAGCCACGACGTCACCACGCTCTGGACCGTGCCGGAGGAGCTGGCATGCACCGCAGTGGTGGTGTCCAAGGCGACGGGCGTCATCGCGGGGTTGCCGTTGCTGCAGCACGTCCTGGGCCAGGTCGACCGAAGCGTGGCCGTGGAGCTGCTGTGCCGTGACGGGGACCACGTCCGACCGGGACAGGTGGTGGCGCGACTGAGCGGGTCCGCGCGCTCGATCATCTCGGCCGAGCGCACGGCGGTGAACTTCCTGCAGCGGATGAGCGGGATCGCAACGCTGGCTGCCCGCTTCGTGGATGCGGTCCGTGAGTTCGATGTCGTGATCCGCGACACGCGGAAGACCGCACCCGGACTGAGGATGCTGGACAAGTACGCCGTCACCTGCGGCGGCGCCGTCAACCATCGCCGGTCGCTGGCGGCGATGGTGCTGATCAAGGAGAACCACATCGCAGCAGCGGGGGGAGTCGCCCGGGCCATCTCCGCAGCCCGGGCGGGGATGGAGCGCTCCGGCGAGCAGCTGGAGCTCGAGGTCGAGGTCACCCAACATGACGAAGCGATGGAAGCGATGAGCTGCTCCATCGACTGGTTGCTGCTGGACAACCTGACTCCGACCGAGGTGGCGACAGTGGTCAGGATGCGCGACAGCTTGCTGCCACCGGCGCGCCGACCGCGCCTGGAGGCGTCCGGGAACGTCTCCCTCGACACCGTCGTCGACACCGCCCGGACGGGCGTCGACGCGATAGCGATCGGGTCACTGACCCACTCAGCACCCGCTCTCGACCTCAGCCTCCTGCTTCGTACCCGGCGAACCTAACCCGCACCGCGATCATGTGCCCATCAGGCCCGCGAGCCCGGCCACGTAGCCAGCGGGCGTCAGGTCCTCGAAGACCAGCCGCTGCACCATGAAGCCGGGGATGAGTCCGATCAACGCGTGAGCCACCCGCACCGGAGAGGCATCGGCTGGGAGGTGTCCGGCCGCGATCGCCTGCTCGGCGTACGTGGCCCACACGGCGCGCCCGCGCTCACCCTCCCGCGCGTAGATCGCCCTGATCTCGGGGTTCCGAGCGGCCTCCGCCCATGCCTGCAGCGCTACCCGATGCACGTCGACCCCCCGCTCCTCACCCAGGGCGACGACTCGCTCGAGGGCGGCTGCCAGCACCTGGTGCGGAGGGGGGACATCGTCGGCGGAGCTGTCCGTCACCACCGACAGGCCCTCACCGACCACCAGCTCGGCGATCGCCCGGATGAGCTCGTCCTTGCTCCTGAAGTAGAGGTACACCGCACCGGCCGAGAGGCCGGACTCGGAGATCACGGCCGCCATCGTCGTCTTGTGGAAGCCATCACGCGCCACACAGCGCAGCATCGCGTCGACGATCTGCTCGCGCCGGGCGGCCCGGTGCTCCGCGCTGACCTTCGGCACGACCGCCAGCCTACAACAAAAACGAACGTCCGTTCTTGACAAGGTCGTGGATGTACCGCATGGTTCACTCAGAACCTGCATACGCACGAGGAGGAAGCTCCATGTCCAGCCTTGATCCCCGTCTCGACGTCTGGGGGATCGTCCGCGTCGCCCTCGGCGTGGTCGCCCTGCTGACGGTCCTGCTCACCGCGTTCGCCTGGCCGACGAGTGAGCTGGAACCTCGTTCTCTCCCCCTCGCGGTCGCGGCGCCCTCGGCGAAGGCCGCGTCGGCGGTCGAGAGCCAGCTCGAGGCTGCCCTGGGTGAGGCCGGTGTCGACGTCATCGAGGTCGACGATCGTGACGCTGCCGTGAGGGCGATCGAGGATCGCGAGGTGTACGGAGCATTCGTGGTCGGGCCCGGCGCGGAGGACGCCGAGCTCCTGATCGCCAGCGCTGCCAGCCCGATGGTCGCTCAGCGGCTCGACCAGGCCGCGCAGCGCGCAGCCGCGGCCTCCGAGTCGTCGGCCCCCTGGTCACCGACGTGGCTCCGGCCGCCGCCGGCGACCCTCGGGGCTCGATCTTCGCAGCGGGTGCGTTGCCGCTGGCCCTGGGTGGGCTCCTGGTCGGCGCGTTGTCGTCGACCTTGCTGGGCCGTGCCCGCGACCGGTTGACCACCGCCCTCCTCGCCGCCGCCGGGGCGGGGCTTGCGCTCACCGGCGTGCTCCAGGGCTGGATGGAGGCACTGAGTGGGAGCTACTGGGCTAACGCCTCGGTGGTCGCGTTGGGCGTCCTGGCCGGTGCGCTGCCCGTCATCGGACTGCACCGGCTGCTCGGTCGTCCGGGGATCGGGGTCGTCGCCCTGCTCGTCATGCTGGTCGGCAACCCGCTCTCCGGCGTCGCGTCCGCGCCCGAGCTGCTTCCCGTCGGCTGGCTCGGCCAGCTGCTCCCGCCCGGAGCCACCGGCACCGCGCTGCGTGGCACCGCCTTCTTCGACGGCGCAGGGGCGGGCGAGGCGTTGCTCGTGCTCTTGTGCTGGGCGGCGGTCGGGCTCGTCCTGGCACTGGTGCCACGCAAGGGATCCACCGTCTCCCGGGGCGGACGGCTGACCCGCGAGAACGGGAACCCTGTCGCGGAGCCGCTCTCGAGACCCGCGTAGGAGGGGGTGCCTCGATGCCGGGCTCAGCCCGAGACGTCGTCCAGGGCGCCCCACGTGCGCAGCGCTGCGTCGAGTCCGCTCCCGGCCGAGCCTGACCAGGCCACGTAGCCGTCCGGACGGACCAGCGTCGGCGCCGCCGGATCTGCCGGGCTGACCGTGGCCAGTCGATCGTCGCCGGCGTAGCGGCGGGCGAGGGCGGGCGGCGCCACGAGCACGAACCGGCCGCCGCGCAGCGCGGCGTACAACCGCTGCCCGTCCCGGCCCTGCTGGTCGGCTGCGCGGCGTCCGACGAGGGAGTGGGCTCCGGCGCCACCGGGGTAGGAGATGCCGATGCCGCTCAGTCGCATCCGCAGGCGATCGCCGACGGGAGGCAGCGCCAGAGCGGTCCGGGCCACGACGTTGCGGATCGCCCGTGCGACGGGCGCACGCAGCATGGCCGCTCGGATGAGACCGCCGCTGGTGCGCAGCACCATGGCGCCGACGGGGAGTCGCTCTGCCTCGTAGGTGTCGAGCAGCTCGGCGCCGGCCCGGCGCTGGATCACGGCGGCCAGCTTCCAGCCGAGGTTGGCGGCGTCCTGGAGGCCGGTGTTCATGCCCATGCCCCCCGCTGGGGAGTGGACGTGGGCAGCGTCGCCGGCGAGGAAGACGCGTCCGACCCGGTACCGGCGTACCTGACGTTCGTCGCTGTGGAACCGCGACATCCACCGCGGGTCGTGCATCCCGAAGTCCGTGCCGAGGACCCGCCGAGCGAGGTCGCTGATCTCGTCGAGGCTGACGGGAGCGTCGTCGGGCAGCTCGCGCCGTGGGTCGCGGGCGATGATGCGGTACCAGCCGTCTCCGTAGGGAACCACGAAGCAGAAACCGTGCTGGTTGCCCTCGACCGTCAGCAGCTCCGACGGTGGCTCGGCCAGCCGGACGTCGGCGAGCATCAGCGACCTGATCACCGACTCGCCAGGGAAGTCCAGGCCGAGCTGCTGTCGCACCGTCGAGTGGTGTCCGTCGGTGCCGACCAGGTAGGGCGAGGTCAGCGTCCGGGTCGAGCCGTCCGCGGCGACGTACGTCGTCCGGACGGGAGCGTCGGTGGCCTGGCCCTGCGCCACCTCGGTCACGCGGGCACCGCGCTCGACGTGCGCCCCGGCCGCGACGGCTCGATCCCAGAGCAGCCGTTCGACGTGGTACTGGGCGGTGACGAGCAGGAACGGGAAGCGGCTGGGCAGCGAGCTCAACCGCACCGAGACCGACCCGAACAGGCGGAGGCCGTCGACGGTGTTGCCGGTGGCCACCAGGTCGTCGGCGAGGCCACGGGCGTCGAGCTGCTCCAACGTGCGGGCATGCACCGCGAAGGCGCGCGTCAGGTTCGACTCCTCCTGCCGCTTCTCGAGCAGGTGGACCGAGACGCCCGCCTCGGCGAGGTCGCCTGCGAGCAAGAGGCCCGTCGGCCCGGCGCCCACGACGACGACGTCGGGGCTTCGGTGGTCATGGTCGTTCCTCATGGTGTCTCCCGACTGCGTATGAACCAAACGGTACATAGCCTAGCGGAAGGCGGCCCCGAGCCGCAGCAGGAGAACACGCTTCCCGCCCGCTCGATCTCGACGACGCGTGGGAACGCGGGGCAGGTCCGCGCCGGTACTACTCGCCGTCGAAGATCCAGTGGTTGAAGTTCCGGATGACCTCGTCAGCGGCGTCGCGGTCGCCCGTGAGGGCGAGGTCGAAGAGCGCGCCCCGGGCGATCGCCATCGACGTTCGCGCCAGCAGCGCCGCTCGCTCCGCTGGCTCGCCCAGTGCCTCGAAGAACAGGGCCAGGCGGCGTACGCCGTCGCTGATCAGCTCCCGGAGCTGGGCGGCCCACTCGTGGCCCACCATGGCATGCGCGGAGAGCTCGAACAGCAGCGGACCGAACACCGCCGCATCGTCCGCGAGGTGCTCCCAGGTGGCCCACGCCACCTCGCGTGGGTCGGCATCCTCGCCGGCGCGCAGGAATGTCCCCATGTCCTCGAGCTGCTGCCTCGCCATCGCGTCGATGACCGCGGTGAGCACGCCCTCCCGCGACCCGAAGTGGTAGATCAGCATCCGGTGGCTGGTCCCCACCCCCGCGGCAAGACTGCGCAAGCTCGTGTCCCCGACCCCGTGCTCGGCGAAGTAGGTCGTCACCTTCGCGAGGAGGGCCTCGCGTGGACTGTGGGCGTTCACGAGGGCGGATGGTACGGCGGTGGGACGGCTGCCTCGCCCGATGGGCCGTTCGACACTGAATCCATGTACCGTACGGTACGGCAACCTGGTGAGTATCCGACCTGTTCACCGCAGGCGGGCGGCTCGTCACCCGCACGTGAGCCGCCGACGTTCCACCGGTCCGTCGTCACGTCAGCTTGCGTCGCGCCAGCCGCGCGGCTGGTCGTGGCATGTGGCTCTCGTGCTCCGCCAGGAACTCGAGGAGGTGTGGGCGGAGCCGCTCCCCAGCGTGTGCGAGGAAGATCCCGACCGGCTTGTGGACCAGCGGGTCTGCGTCGGCACGCAGCGCGGCGGCGACCTCGAACCCGGCGAGGACGTCGGCGTCGGTGCCGTGCCTCACGAACCACAGCGGGGCCGTCATGGCCGTGCGGCGGCGTAGGGGGTCGGGTGACGCGGCAAGGTCGTGCAACAGGTCGTAGGGGCCTCCTGCCACGCACGACCCGATGACCCACGGCGCTGCCCGGTCGACCATGTCCCACGTGTCGATGGAGTCGTGATGGCGCAGGTAGGCGTCGCGGAGCGCGACGTCGCCCGGGCGAGCGCGAGCCTGGAAGTCGAGGATGCAGAACGCGGCCATCCGGGCGGCGTACGGCGGTTGCACCATGAGCTTGTCGACTTCGTCGAGGGGCAGGTCGCGGGCCCTCCTCGCGGTGTCGAAGAGGTCACGCATCCGACGAGGGCCGTCGGCAAGCAGCCCGAGCTCCTCCAAGGCCGTCATGACCCCCGCGGCGGTCCAGTCGTTCATGTCGGGGCAGACTCGGGCGCTCCTGTCTCCTCATCGGGTAGTCCACCGCTGTCGTGTTCGCCGACTACGACCGCTCCCCGGAGGTCGGGTTCCCGGTGGCACTCGAGCAGTGCTATCGGTCGCCCGCTGGGTCTCGTCGAGCGCGTCGGACATCGCGACGCACATGCGGTTCGCGCCACCGGCGGGGAGGCGCCCCGACCAGCTCGTCAGTGGTCCTTGAGTCGGTCGGCCGCCGACGTCGCCGATGGTCGGGTCGTACGGCGGTGGAGCGTGCGAGCGGTCACGCTGGCGAGCCCGGAGGCGACCAGCACGAGGAGCAGCAGCGACGCGGCCGGCCATAGGAGGAACGCGTCGAGCGTGGTGGCGCTGTTGTCCTGCAGCCGGGGCAGGACGAGGAAGAAGTACGCGCCGAGCAGGGGGAAGACCGTCGACGGGAGCAGGCGGAGCACGTAGCGCCAGGTCGGCCAGTGTCGGCGGCGAGCCGACCACCGGCCGGAGCGCAGCACCAGGCGGATCGCCAGGACGAGGACGAGCAGGGTGAGCAGTCCGAGCGCAGCGTCGATCAGGGTCGCGACAGGCCGGCCAGGATCGGGATCGCCCCCCTCGGTGACCTCGATGATCCCCGAGCTGATCTCGTAGGCGTGCTCCCGTGTCGGGGTGAAGCTGTTGAGCATTACCGCCACGGCGTAGCCGCTGTTCGGGACCAGGTCCGTCTGCGCGTTGAAGCGCGTCAGGGAGCCGGAGTGGGACACCCGCGCGGGTTCGACACCGGCGCTGCTGCGCATCCAGCCCAATCCGGCCTTGTCGGCCCCGGGCTGCGGCGTGTGCGACTCCTCGAGAAGCTCCCGCGGGAGGAGCCGTTGCCCCTGGCCGGTCCGGCCGTCGTCGGTCTGCATGGCGAGCCAGCGCGCCATGTCCTCCGCGGTACTGATCACGCCGCCGGCTCCCGCCGACATCTGGTCCATCTCGCCGGCGGGCAGGGCGAGGCCGTACGCCGTGACGTGGCCCGTGTCGAGCACCGGGTCGTCGCGGCTCGTCACCGAGTAGGTGTCGGTCATGCCGAGCGGGGCGAAGACCTCTCGCTCGAGGTAGGTCGCGAACGGCGTCTCGCTGACGACCTCGACGAGCCGGGCGGCGACGTGGTAGTTCGCGTTGCTGTAGGCGTAGGTCGTTCCGGGATCGGTGTCGAGCGACCAGTCGGCCAGGCGGTCGACGGCCTCGGCGAGGGAGTGGGCGGGCGGCACGATGAGCGGGCCGGGCAGGCCGGAGGTGTGGCTGAGCAGGTGCCGCACCGTGATCTCGCGCGCTCGCTCGTCATCGATCGCGAGGTCCGGCAGGTACGAGACGACGGGGTCGTCCAGACGCACCTCCCCGTCAGCGACGAGCTGCAGGACGGCGAACGCCGTGAACGACTTGCTGACGGAGCCGAGCGCGAACGGTGTGTGCGGGGTGACCGGGTCGCCGTCGCTCTCGCCGTGTCCCGCGGTGTGGACGACGCGTCCGTCCCTGACGACGGCGACCCCCGCTCCGACCAGGCCGTGACGGTCGAGGTAGTCCTCGACGAAGGCGTCGATGGCTGCCGTGTCGAGGGAGGGAGCGCGCTCGCTCGCGCCGGCCGGGCTGCCCGCGCCGGTGCCCAGGACGACGCCCAGCAGCGCCAGTGTGGACGCCAGCCGCAGGCCGAAGCGGTGGTGGAGGTTTCCAGATCGGTTCACGTGGTTCCTTCCTGCGTCGGCGGCTCGGCCGCCGCGCGGTCCAGGCGCCGTACGCCGCCGATGAGCCCCACGCCCACCAGCAGGTGGAAGCCCAGGAGCGCGGCACCGGCCGACGCGCTGGTCGCCAGCAAGGGGCCGGAGCAGGAGACGACCAGGACGGTCGTGGCCACAGCCGTCCAGACCTTCAGGTCGCGCCCCCTCGACGCCCACAGCAGTGCGTACGACGCCGCGGATGCGAGCGCGGTGGTAAGGAGGATCGCGGTGAGCGTGACCTCGCGTCTGCCCGCTCCGGACCTGACCTCGAGGTCGACGCCGAGGAGCTGCCAGAAGACCCACAGGAGGATCGCGAGGACCTCCAAGGCGAGGAACAGGTAGACGTACCGGGCGGTGACGCGTCGGCGGGTCCTGGTCCTCGGACGCGAGGACGTCTCGACGCGGTCGTGATGCGTGCTGGTCATGCGGTTCATGCGGGTCATGCGGGATCCATCCCCCTTCTTCGGTCGGTCGGTAGTGGCGGACGGGGCTCACACGGGCTCCTCGAGGTCGCGCAGCAGAGGGCCGAGCAGCAGGCCGGCCGGAGCGCGCGCGACGAGCCCGTTGCGGAGACGGGCGCAGAGGTGCGACGACGTGAACAGCGCGCGGGCGAGCATGCGTGACTGCCGCTGGGCTCGCTCGACACGCGACCGGCGCCATCGTTCGTAGAGGCGGAGCGCGTTGGGCACCTGGGCGGCGTCGCACCGGGAGAGCTCGTCCGCCAGCGCCGCCGCCGACTCCAGTGCCATCGAAGCACCCATTCCGGCGGTGGGCAGGAATGCGGTGGCCGCGTCCCCCAGCAGCGCCACCCGGTCGCCGATCCAGCGGTCGGAGCGCACGTCGGTCATCGGCCAGAGTGTGAGCTCGGCGGAGGGGGGCGGGCAGCAGGCGGTCGGGGGACAGTCCGGCTCGGCTGACGGCACGACGCAACCAGCCCCGGGCCTGGGGGGCCTCGCACGTCCGACGAGGGACCGCCGACGATGAGGCAGGCGCGTCCGCGGCAGGGGGTAAGCCCCGATGAACGTGCCGGCTCCCCAGAACTCCACGGTCTCGCCCAGGGCAGCGGGGTGGTCGGCAGAGTCGATCCACCATGTCGCGCAGCTCCATCCGGTGTCGTGGCGGGCTTGCGGCCCGAGGAGGCCGGTTCGCACCGCGGAGCCGACGCCGTCGGCGCCGACGAGCAGGTCGCCCTCGAGGGTGGTGCCGTCGTCGAGGAGGGCCACAGCTCCAGCGCGGTGTTCCTCCAGGGCGACGACCCGACCGTCTCGGCGCTCGACGTCGGCGCGTGCCGCGCCGAGCAGCTCGACGAGGTCGGCGCGGGGGACGATGCCCCAGTGTCCGTGACGCTCGATGGCAGGCGGCGGTCCCGCGGTGGTGAGGAGGGCTCCCGATCCTGACCGCGCCGTGTAGCGCCGGGTCGTGAGGCTGCGCTCGACGAGCTGGTCGTGAACGCCGACCGAGTGCAGCACCCGGGTCCCGTGCGGCCACAACGCGAGCGCGTAGCCCCTTCCCGCCGTCGTCACCGGGGTCGACGACGGTGACGCGGTGGCCGTGCGGACGGAGGAGCGCCGCCAGGGTCAGGCCGGCGATGCCGCCTCCGGCGATCACGACCCTCATGTCCGCACCTCGACACGGGTGCCGGCGAGCAACGCGTCCGGGGCGTCGCCCACAAGCGTCATCCACCAGGACGACACGGCGTCGTGCGCGGGCTGTCCTCCGAGCAGCGCTCCTGTCACCAGGCCGCGCATCGGGCCGCGCGCCGGGTCGTCGTTCGGCATCGATCCTCCCCTCTACACCTGTCGAGTGCGCTACTCTACACCCGTAGAGGAAAGAGGTGGAGATGGCAAGCGAGAGACGGGCCCTGATCGCGGACGCCGCGATCAGGACGCTGGCGAGGTCGGGCGGGCGTGGGCTGACGCACCGGGCTGTGGACAAGGAGGCGGGCCTGCCGCTCGGCTCGACCTCCTACTACCTCCGCACCCGGGCGGAGCTGCTGCGAGCCGCCGTCGACCGGCTCGCCGAGCTGGACGAGGCGGCCCTGGCGCCGGCTGCCGACGGCACGCTCGCCGCGGACCTCGCGCGCGTGGCCGAGCAGCTGCTCACGACGGACCGCGAACGACTCCTCGCCCGCTACGAGCTGGCGCTGGAGTCCGTACGCCGTCCCGAGCTCCGCGAGTTCCTGGCGGTCGGGACCCGACGGGTCCGAGCCGGTATCGAGCAGCGGTTGACCGAGGGCGGGGTCGCGGCCCCGCGCGAGGTGGCCGACGCACTACTGGCCCTGGTCGACGGGTTGCTCTTCGCCGAGCTCACCGCGGTGGAGGGGCAACAACGCGACCGTGCGCAGCTCGAGCGGCTCCTCTCGGGCCTCGCCGGGACGCACTGAGCTCGCGTGCCGGAGCGGACCGGCGTCAACCCTGGCGGTGGAACTGTTGCAGCAGGCTCCGGAACCCCGCGGGGTTCCATCGGCGTTCACCGCTCGTCGAGCAGCCGCCGGAGCGCCGCGGCGAAGTCCTCCGGGTCACCGTGCTGGCCGAACTCCCCGCCCAGGAAGCCGCCGTGGCCGCCGGGGAAGATCGCGAGCTCGGTGCCCAGTCGCTCAGCGACGCCCGCGGCGGCGCGGGCCATCATCTCTCCTTCGGACTCCACTCCTGCGGCGATCCGGATCCGCGTCGACGCGCGTGCGAGCGCGGCGAAGTCGGGTTCGTACTGAGCCGTGGTCAGGATGCTCTGCCCCAGCATCGGGTCGTCCCGCCTGCCGTCGTCGCGGGTCGGGAGCCCGAAGTCGGCCGGGTCGGGTGCCGGCAGGGCCGCGAAGTCGGCCGGTAGCGGACCGCGCCGGCCGATCAGCGTCAGGAACTTCGCCATCGCCGGACCCGTCCCGCGGCGCTGGTAGGTCTCGTGCACGTCGGCGAGGGCCGTGAGCTGCTGGTCCCGGTCGGGCAGCACGGCGGCGACCGGCGGCTCGTGCGCGACGAGTGTGTGCACCTGGTCGGGATGCGCGGCGACCAGGGCGAGCCCGGTCACCGCCCCGCCACTGCTGCCGAGGACGTCCACGGGGCCCATGCCGAGCGCGGTGATCAGGGCGTGCAGGTCCGCTGCGTGGTCGACCGGGGTCGACGGGCCCTCACCGGCGGGGCGCGTGCTCCTTCCGGTGCCGCGCGGGTCGTAGGTCACCACGACCCGGTCGCGGAAGTGAGCCGCGAGGCTGGCGAAGCCGGTGGCGTCCATCGGGAAGCCGGCCATCACGAGGGCGCGGTGCCGCCCGCGGCCGGCCGCATCATCGCGGACGTCGTAGGCGATCGTGCCGCCCGGCACGTCCAGCGTCCGGGTCTGTGGTTCGGTCATTCGTCCACTCCTCGCGTCCGGTGAGCCGTCGCCCTCAGGACTACCTGTCAGAGCCGCAGGAAGGGAACCATGAGGTGCGGGTTCGCCAACGTCGTCCCGGTTCGCCGGGCGCTCGCGAGCAGGTCGCGCCGGGTGGCGGCGGCCTGGTCGGGGCACTCCTCGTACGTGTAGGCCACCTTCGGGTTCGCGACCTGCACCGCATGAACGAACACGTCGCCGGTGACGACGGCCCGCCGCCCGGCCGAGACGATCGTGACCGACTGGTGCCCCGGCGTGTGTCCCGGCGTCGGGACCAGCTCGACGAGACCCTCGGCCGTCGCGTGCAGCACGGACGGACCGTCGACGACGTCGAGCAGGCCGTGGTCGAGGAGCGGCTGCACGGTGCGCTGCCAGCCTCGCTGGTCGTCCGCGGACCGGAGGCTCTCCACCTCGCGGCGCTGCACGACGTGCCGCGCGCCGGGGGAAGGAGAGGCTTCCGGACGGGTCCGACACCCAGCCGACGTGGTCGGAGTGGAGGTGGGTGAACACGACGGTGTCGACGGCTGACGGGTCGATGCCGGCCTGCTCCATGCTGGTCGGCAGGATCCCGGGCGTCGGTGCCCACGACGCGGCAAGGCTGTCCCGCCCGCCGACCCCCAGATCGACCATCGTCACCCCCCGGTCGGGACGAAGGACGGCGAAGCCGCGGAACGCCAGTCGCCACGTCCCGTCCGTCCCCGTTGCCTCGGGGTCGATGCTCCTCGCCGCGTCCCAGTCGCCTGAGCCTGCGCCGGGAAACGCCGCCTCGGCCGTCAGCGGGAACACACCCACCGCGTCGAGCAGGCCCACCAGCTCGACCGCACCCACGCGGAGGCGGGTGCTCGCGTCGTGGGTCACCGTCGGCATCCTGCCAGCCACGCGAGCCTGCACGAACCAGCCTGATCGAGGACGTCGCCACCGACGGCCCGTCGCGCATGCTCTGCTTGACTTCCACCGTCAGGTCCCGGCAGCTCAGCTGCCGCCGCTTCCAGGAGGGAACCATGGGGTCGGTCGTCGAGTCGGCGAAGCCGGGAGGTCAGTCGCGTCGCGACGAGCGCACGGTTCTCGTGATCCAGCCCGACGAGCACTGCCCTGCCGACCTCTTCGGCGACTGGTTCGAGGAGACGGGGCTGGGTCTGCGGGTGGTCCGCCCGTTCGCGGGCGACCCGGTGCCGACCGAGCTCGCCGAGGGCGCGCTGATGGTGCTCGGCGGCCCGATGAGCGCGAACGACGACGAGGAGCACCCCTGGCTCGCCGACGTCCGTGACCTGCTGAAGGTGGCGGTCGGGGCCGGAGCGCCGACGTTGGGGATCTGCCTGGGCGGGCAGCTGCTGGCCAGGGCGCTCGGCGGCCGGGTGACCAAGGGCGCGTTCGGCCCCGAGATCGGGGTGGTGGAGCTCGAGCTGCACGCGCACTCGGTCGACGACTCCCTCTTCAGCGGGCTCGCCGACGCCGCCCCGGCCGCGACCTACCACGGAGACGCCGTCGTCGAGCTGCCGTCCGGAGCCGTGCTGCTGGCCGGCTCGACGACCTACCCGCACCAGGCGTTCCGGGTCGGACCACGGGCGTGGGGCGTCCAGTTCCACCCCGAGGTCTCTGCCGACCGGTTCGATGCATGGGCGACCGCGGCGCCGGCGGGCACGCTCGAGGCCGAGCTGGTCGGCCCGGGCGCAGCGGAGGTACGGCGGCGCGAGGGCGAGGTCGTCGCCACCGGCCGGGCACTGGCCCGGCGTTTCGCAGCGCTGTTCCGCCCCTGACATACGCCGCCGAGCCGCAGCCACGCCAGGCGCACCCGACCACGCGCCGAACCAGAGGCCGACGTCTGTCCATTGCTTCGTATACGAAACCTGGTATACGGTGCGCGAAGCTGTGAACTAGGTCACGGTCCGGGCCGGGGCCATCACGTCGACCAAGGGAAGTGACATGACAGCTGCAGCAGAACGGTCCACCCACGAGTTCCGGAAGACCCTCGGACTCAAAGACGTCATCGCGCAGAGCCTGTCGGTCATCGCCCCGGCGATGTCGGGCGCGTTCCTGACGTACCTGGCCTCCACCCAAGCCGGCGGGGCCACCCCGTTGGCCTTCGTCCTCGGCGCGCTGGGCATGCTGTGCATCGGTGCCGTCGTCGCGCTCTTCGCCCGCAACCTCTCCTCGGCCGGCTCGATGTACACCTACCTGAGCCGCGGGGCCGGACGTCCCACCGGGTTCGTCGGCGGGTGGTCCTACGTCTGCGCCTACCTGCTCTTCGGGGCGGGCGTGCTCAGCGGCTTCGGCTTCTTCGCGGCACAGTTCGTCGAGCTGGTCTTCGGAGAGCTGGTCGGGTGGTACTGGTTCACCCTGCTCGGCCTGGTCGCCATCGCCGCACTGAACTTCTTCAACATCACCGTGTCGACGCGCAACCAGCTGGTGTTCCTGGTGCTGAGCATGACCGTCATGGTGGTGATCGCAGTGATCGTCATCGCCCAGGGCTCGCCCGAGGTCAGCGTCGTCGACGGGGAGACGCCGGTCGACTCCGCGGGCAGGAGCTTCGACGCTGCCGCCTTCTGGGCGCCGTCAGCGGGGGTCTCCTGGGTCGGCGTCTTCTTCGGGATGAGCTTCGCGATGCTGTCCTTCACCGGCTCCGAGTCGGGTGCGGCCCTCTCCGAGGAGACCCACGACTCCCGGCGCAACATCCCCCGCGCTGTGATCGGGTCGATCGCGATCGGCGGCCTGTTCTACCTGGTCATCAGCTATGCGACAGCCATCGGCTTCGGGGTGGAGCAGGCGGCGACCGACTGGCCCGCCTCGGCGACCGGGCTGGCCGCCGTCGCGCCCGACAAGACCACGGCCGCACTCGTGGTGGCGGCTGCCGCCGGCGCGAGCCTGTTCTGCGCACTCGGGCTGCACACGGCCTCGTCCCGTGTCCTGTTCGCGATGGGCCGCGAGCACGTGTTCCCGCGGTTCTTCGGACGCTTGCACCCGCGCTGGAACACTCCGTGGAACGCGATGGGCTTCGTGCACGCGATCTGGGTGCTGCTGATCGTGGGTTCGGTCGTGCTGGTGTCCCGGGACGCCCAGATCGCCCTGGCGGGCGGCATCGACAACAACGTGACCGGCGGCGTCTTCGCGTTCTCGCTGCTGCTGAACTTCGGGACGCCCGTGGTGATGTTCGTGTACCTGCTTCTGGGGGTCGCGGGCATCGCCCACGGCGTGCGGAACGCTCGCCGCAACTTCGTCGTCGCCGGCATCGCCGCTTCGGTGTTCGCCGCGGTCGCGATCTTCGGCGGTCTCTACTACTCGTTCGAGCCGGCCGCACCCGGAGCCGAGATCCTCCTGGCCGTCCGGCTGATCCCGTGGGTGGGCATCGGGATCGTCCTCACCGGCTGCGCCCTCGCTGCCTGGACGCGTCGCAAGCGCGCCGCGGCCTGGGCGGACATGGGACGGGTCTTCGACGAGGTCTGAGGAAGTCGCCGTCGCCCTGGGGCGTGGATCGGATCGTGCGACCCCGATCCACGCCCCTTCCGGCCGCAGGCCGGGCGGGCGGTCAGTCGCGGTCGCGCACGAGCGCCTGCACCTCGATCTCGACCATCATCCCGGGCACCGTAAGGCCGGCCTGCACGGCGGTGGCCACGGGACGTACGTCGGCGAACACCTCGCCGTGCGCGCGCACGTAGTGGGAGGCCTCGGTGATCTCGGCGAGGTAGCTGCGGGTGAGCACCACGTCGGCCAGGTGGGAGCCGCACTCCTCCAGCAGGTCGGAGATCCGGGCCAGGACGTAGCGGGTCTGCGCGTAGGTGTCGCCCGGGGCGTGCAGGCGTCCCGACGGCTCGACCGCGGTGGTGCCGGCGACGAAGACGTGGTCGCCGACCCTCCGTAGCCGGGCATAGCCGCCGAGCTCCTCGAACCTGCCTCCGCCGGCCAGGGTGATGTCAACCACGGTCAGTCCTCCTCGATGGGGTCGGCTGATGAGTTCGAATACGATGTGCAGTACACGACAGAGTTGGAGTGTCCCGGGTGACTGCGACGATGAAGCCGATCGGCCGGACTGTCACGAGCCTTGCCGACGTGGCGTACCAGCGAATCTCCGAGGCACTGCTCTCCGGCACGCTGGAGCCCGGCTCCCGGCTGGTGATGGACCAGCTGGCCGAGCAGCTCGACATCAGCCGCACGCCCGTCCGCGACCGCGCTGGCGCGGCTGGAGCGGGAGGGCATGATCGAGCCGACCGGCCGCCGCGGGTTCGTGGTGCGCATGCTCACCCCCGAGGACACCCTGCACCTCTACGAGGCGCGCGAGGCCGTCGAGGGCTTCGCAGCCCGGCGGGTCGCCGAGCTGGGGCCGGAGGCGATCGAGAAGGTGCGCAACACGATCCGCTCGACGGCCGGGATCGACATGTCGGACGCCCACGCGGTCTACGAGGCCAACATGACGATCCACCGGGCCGTGGTCGAGGCGTCGGGCAACCCGGCGCTGCTCGACATGTTCGACATGACCTGGCAGCGGGCCCGCGGGCTGGTCGCCTTCGCCGACTACCTGGCGCGGGACCGGTCCGGAGACACCATCGAGTGCGCCCACCTGCCGCTGGTCGAGGCCTTCGAGGCGGGCTCGGACGCGGCGTTCGCCGCGATGCGGGACCACATCCGCAAGGGTCGCGACACCCACCTGTCGTAGTCCCCGCACTCCCGGCTCCGTCCGTCGCACGCCCCGCCCGGGCAGATCTGCCGGGCCGGGCCATCCTTGCATCTCCGCGTGTTTCCGCATACCGTATACGAAACGCGAACATTGGCTACCCCTGGAGGCGTGCATGTGCGGGATATCCGGACGGGTCCGGTATGACGGGGGCCCCGTCGGGGCGGACATCGTGGAGCTGGCGGCCGCGATGCGGCACCGCGGCCCAGACTCGACCGGCTTCGCCGTGTACGGCGCCCCCGCGCGAGCGCGGCTACGTCGTCCGCGGCTACCTCGCCGACCGCGACGCGCTCGACGGCACGCTGCAGCAGGTGACCGACCTGGTCCGCGCCCAGGGCAGCGACCTCACCGGGGAGCCGAGCTGGGACGAGTCGGGCCAGCCGCACGTCCTGTTCCGGATGGAGGTCGACGAGCTGCCCGGCCTGAAGGGTTGGGTCGACGGTGTCGAGGCGCTCCCCGGGACGGAGATCCTCTCGGTCGGGCGGTCCTTGGAGATCATCAAGGACGTCGGCGACGCCCGCGAGGTGGACGCCAAGCACGGCGTCAGCCGGCTGCAGGGCACCCACGCGCTGTCGAACATGCGCCTGGCCACCGAGTCGCTGGTCTCGCCGATCGCCAGCCACCCGTTCTGGGCACGGCCGTTCCCCGACGTGTGCATCGTGCACAACGGGCAGCTGACCAACTACTTCACCTGGCGGCGGCACCTCGAGCGCGAGGGCTACCGCTTCATGAGCGAGAACGACTCCGAGCTGATCGCCGTGTGGAACTCGGTGCAGATGGAGGCGGGAGCCAGCCTGGGGGAGTCGCTCTCGGCGAGCCAGGAGCAGCTCGACGGGGTGTTCACCTACCTGCTCGGCACCCTCGACGGCATCGGCATGGCCAAGGACCGCTGGGCGATCAAGCCGCTGGCCGTCGTCGACGAGCCCGACGGCATCGCGATCGCGACCGAGGAGCAGGCGCTGCGCAGCCTCTACCGCGACGAGGTCTCGATCATCAACTACGACGGCCCGCTGATGACCGAGATCTGGCGCCGGGACGCGCAGCGCGAGGGGGCGGCGGCATGAGCGCCCTCCTCCAGGGCTCCTCCGCCGAGGCGCAGGTCGTCACCGTCGAGGCCGCGGACCGGCCGCTCCGCGAGGTCAACCGCGAGATCCGGGAGGCGGTCGCCGCCGGGCACCGGGTGGAGGTCGTCGAGCCGTTGTCGCGGCACAACCTCGCGGTCGGGCTGACCGGCGAGGGCCACGTGACCTTCCGCGGCAGCGTCGGATACTACTGCGGCGGCCTGAGCGCCGGCGGTGCCATCGAGGTCGACGGCAACTCCGGCTGGGGCACCGGCGAGGGCCTCTCCGCCGGTCACATCACCGTCAACGGCAACGCCGGGATGAGCGTCGGCGCGGCGATGCGCGGCGGCACCATCCACGTCCGCGGCAACGCCGGTCCGCGGTGCGGTGTCGCGCAGAAGGCCGGCGACATCGTCGTCGAGGGCGACATCGGCTACTCCACCGGGTTCATGAGCCACGGGGGACGGATCGTCTGCCTCGGCAACTCCCGGGGGTCGGTCGGCGACTCCCTGTGGGAGGGCGTCGTGTGGGTCGGCGGCGAGATCGAGCGGCTGGGGATCGACGCGGTGGTCGTCACACCCGAGGCCGAGGAGGTCGCCGAGGTCGACGAGCTGCTGGCCTCCGTCGGCGTGGACGGCTCCGGCCTGGACTGGAAGAAGGTCGTCGCCGGACAGAAGCTCTGGTACTTCGAGGCAAGGGATGCAAAGCAATGGCTGATGATCTGAACACCCCGGCGACGGCGGCCGGCCCCGGCGTGGCGCCGGAGGCGGACGCCCGCCTCGAGGACCTGGTCGCGTTCGGCGACGGCGCGGACCCGGCGCGACCGGCGGGTGTGCCGGGCTCCTACGCCCGGGGCGACTCCCCGCGGTGGAGCCCGGAAGCCATCGCCGACATCCAGGCCAAGGCCCAGATGGGCCGCTACCAGCTGCGTGGGTTCTCGACCTTCAACAAGCACCTCCCGTCCTTCGACGAGCTGGTCTTCCAGCCCGCCACGATGACCCGGCTGCCGCTGGAGGGCTATCGGGAGAAGTGCGACACCCAGACCGTGCTGGGCGACGGGCTGGGCAAGGTCGAGGAGCCGATCGTCCTCGACATGCCGATCTACATCGCCGCGATGAGCTTCGGCGCGCTCTCGGCCAACGCGAAGGCCGCCCTCGGCCGCGGTGCCCGCAAGGCCGGCACCATGACCTGCACGGGCGAGGGCGGGATGCTGGAGGAGGAGCGCGAGGAGAACAGGACACTGGTCTACCAGCTCTCGCCGGCCCGCTACATGATCGACCTCGACCACATCCGCAAGGCCGACGCGGTCGAGCTGGTGGTCGGCCAGGGCGCCAAGCCGGGCACCGGCGGGCTGCTGCTCGGCATGAAGATCTCCGAGCGGGTGGCCCGGATGCGGTCGCTGCCCGAGGGCGTCGACCAGCGCTCCACCTCGCGGCACCCGGACTTCCTGGGCGCCGACGACATGACGATCAAGATCGAGGAGCTGCGCGAGGCCACGGACCACCGGGTGCCGGTGTTCGTGAAGATGGGTGCCACCCGTCCGTACTACGACACCGCGGTGGCCGCCAAGACCGGTGCGGACGTGATCGTCCTCGACGGCATGGAGGGCGGCACCGGTGCCTCGCCCGAGCTCCTGCTCGACAACACCGGCGTGCCGACCATGGCGGCGATCCCGGCGGCCCGCCGGGCCCTGGACGACACCGGCATGACGGGCAAGGTCAAGCTCGTCGCGGCCGGCGGCATCCGGTCGGGGGCCGACGTCGCGAAGGCGCTCGCCCTCGGAGCGGACTGCGTCATGATCGGCTCGGCGGCGATGATCGCGCTGGGCTGCAACTCGCCGCGCTACGTCGAGGACTACCAGAAGCTGGGCACCGAGCCCGGCGCCTGCCACCACTGCCACACGGGGCTGTGCCCGGTGGGCGTGACCACCCAGGACCCGTTGCTCTCCGAGAGGGTCGACGTGGAGGCCGCCTCGGAGCGGGTCCACCGGTTCCTCACCGCGTTGACGATGGAGGCCTCGCTGCTGGCCAAGGCCTGCGGCAAGTCCAGCGTGCACAACCTCGAGCCGGAGGACCTGCGTGCCCTCACCCTCGAGGCCAGCGCCTTCACCGGCGTGCCGCTGATCGGGGCCGACAGGCCGTTCAGCTGGTGACTCCGTGGTCGGGGCCGGCCGCCACGAGGCCGGCCCCGATCCCGGTCACCACCGCCTCGACCCGGCTGCCCACCTCCAGCTTGCCGAGCACGTTCTCCACGTGCGTGGCAACGGTGCGCCGGGAGATCGTCAGCCGGGCCGCGATCTCGGGGTTGCTCAAGCCGCGAGCCAGCAGACCGAGCACCTGCACCTCCCGAGGGGTCAGGTGCCACCGCGCCCGGGCGACGGCCTGACCGGCCAGCGCACCGAGCTCCGGACGCAGGTGGAGCAGGAACCGACGGGCATGGGCGGGCACCAGGGGCCGGTCGAGGCTGACGTGCGCCGCGCCCAGCACCGCGCCGTCGGCGCTGACCAGGGCCATGCTGGTGCCGTCGGCGTAGCCGCTCGGGAGCAGCACGTCGCGAGCGGTGTCCCCGTGACGGAACCCGTCGACGTCGTCCCAGAACAGGCAGCGCTCCGGGAGCCTGGCCACGAGCCCGAAGGCGGGGTCGTCGCGGACGAAGTCCCCGAGCAGGAAGCGCAGCACCTCCGCGGGGTAGCCCCAGCTGTGGAGCGGGCGCAGCGTTGCCGGTCGCAGGGTCGGCGTACGCCACCGCCGCGGCCGCGCACGGCAGGACCGAGCGGAGCAGCCCCTCGAGCTGCTCCGCCCGGTGGACCAGGAGGTCCTGGTCAGGTGACGGCCACGCGGCCATGGTCCTCAGCATGGATCATCGCGCCACCTCCGGCCAGCGGCCGGCCCACGGCCGTGCTGCCTCGAGCGCCGCGGCCACCTGCAGCACCCGCCGGTCCTGGTGCAGGCCGCCGGCGACCTGGAGGCCGACCGGTCGCGCGTCTGCGGTGAAGCCCGCGGGGACCGAGATCGCAGGGGGTGGTCATCATGTTGAACGGGTAGGTCAACAGCCAGCCGAGCAGCTGTCGCTGGAGGGACTCGCCCTCGAGCCACTCGGGGGGCGAACCGGTCCAGCGGGAACGTCGCGCTCGCCAAGGTCGGGGAGATCAGGACGTCGTGGTCCCGCATGAACCGGGTGAACGTGTCCCACATCGCGCCGCGGAACGCGTCTGCCCGGCCGACGTCCACGCCGGAGAGCTGCTCGGCCTCCCGCATGATCGCGACGAGCCGGTCATCGACCTGCCCGGTCCACTCGTCCCAGTCGATCAGGTCGTGCTCGGAGGCGAACCCGGGGACCCAGACCCCGTGCCACATCGCCTGCTCCGGATCGCCCCAGTCAGGGGTTGCCTCCTCGACCACGGCGCCGAGGGCGGCCAGCGCGTCGACCGCCTCCCGGCAGACGCGGGCGACCTCGGGATCGACGTGGCCGAGGCCGAGGTCGGGCGACCAGGCCACCCGCAGCCCCGAGACGTCGACCTCGTCGAGGGCGGCGCGGTAGCCGGCGGCGTCGTGCGGGAGGGAGAGCGGGTCGCGGGCGTCCGGACCGGAGATGACGTCCATCATCAGCGCCGCGTCCCCCACGGTCCGGGTGATCGGGCCGTGGTAGGCCCACTCATAGTAGCGACCGGCCAGGATCGTCTGCGGGACGCGTCCGGTCGACGGCTTGAAGCCCACCACGCCGCACATCGCTGCCGGGATCCGCACCGATCCGGCGCCGTCACTGCCCTCGGCCAGCGGGCCGAGGCCCGCGGCGACGGCCGCGGCGGCGCCGCCGGACGAGCCGCCGGCCGTGTGGCCCGTCTTCCATGGGTTGTGCGTCGGGCCGAAGAGGTGGTTGTCGGTGCCGCCGTAGTACCCGCTCTCCGGGGTGTTGGTCTTGCCGAGGAACAGCCCGCCGGCGTCGCGGAGGCGCTCGACCACCACCGCGTCGTGGTCGGCGACGTTGTCCTTGAGCGGCACCATGCCGAAGGTGAGCGGGAGGTCCTTCACGGCGGTGAGGTCCTTGATGGTGAACGGGACGCCGTGCAGCGGGCCGAGCTCGCGACCGTCGTCGCGGTGACGGTCGAGCGCCGCGGCGTCGCGGCGTACCTGCTCGGCGTCGAAGGCGATCAGTGCGTTGAGCTGCGGGTTGATCCGTTCGACGCGGTCGATCATCGCGTCCGCGATCTCACCGGCGCTGAGGTCGCCGGTGCGGACCGCGTCCGCGAGCTCCTCCCGCGCTGGCGAAGCCGATCTGGTCCTGCTCCATGGTTCCTCCTCGGGTCGGGCGCTGCTTGGGTGGCTGCGAACCTAGGAGCGCCCGGGGGCCGGAACCATCGGTCGGATGACCGATGTTGGCGACGGCTCGGCTCCGCGCCGACGGAGCGCGTTCACTGGGGCCGGTCGGCCAGGCTCACGCTGCCGCGGTCCTTGATCCGGAACCGCTCGTCGGTGGCGTGCCGCTCCAGCGCGACGTCGGCGACGTAGCGGCCGATCGCGGGGCCGTGCTTGAAGAGGTGTCCCGAGTCGCCGGCGACCAGCGTCAGGTGCGGGTGGGCGGGGTGCCGGTCGATGACGAAGTGCGTGTCGGCCGTGTTGGCGATCTGGCCGACCGCCATCTGGGTGATCGGCCGGTCGGCCAGCTCCGGGAACCGGCTGCTGAGGTAGCGGCGGGTGCGCGCGATCGAGGTGGCGTCGACGATCCGGTCGTCGCGCTCGAGGTCGATGCTGAGCTGGCGCCAGACGAGCACGGCCTTGAAGCCGTGGCCGCCGGCCGCCGGGATGCCGTAGGCGTGGTTTCCGTGGTCGATCCAGCACGGGAGGTCGGTGTGGTCGTAGCCGGTCGTCCCGGCCGGCGGCGCCACCATGATCACGTTCTGGCGGACCACGTCGAGCATCCGCCGCAGGGTCCGGGGGAACAGGTCGGACATCCAGGCGCCGGCCGCCAGCACGACCACGTCGGCCGTCAGCCGCTTCCCGTCCAGGGTCGGGTGCTCGTCGCGGTCGGTCGTGACCCGGCCCCGCCGCACCGTGCCGCCCTCACGGCGGAGCTGTTCGATGGCTGCGAGGGTGGCGCGCTTGGCGTAGACGAAGCCGGCCTCGGGCTCCCACAGGCCGTAGGCGAGCCCACGCGCGTCCATCACCGGCAACCTGACCGGCAGCTCGTGGGCGGGTGCGACGAAGTGGGGGATGCCCAGCCGGGACAGGGTCGCGCGGCTAGCGTCCTCCCATGAGGTGTTGCCCTCGCGCGCCAGCATCACCGCGCCGCACTGGACGAAGAGCTCCTGTCCGGTCTGCTCCCCGAGCTCGAGCCAACCGAGCCGCCCCTCCCGGCTGAGCCGCGTGTAGAGCTCGTCGGTCCCGTGGCTGGACCGCAGGATGCGGTGCTCGCCGGCCGACGCCGCCGCTGCGTGGCCGGGCTCCCAGGCGTCCAGGAGGGTGACGTCCAGTCCGTCCCGGCGGAGGGCCAGTGCGGTGGTCGCGCCCGCCACACCCGCCCCGACGACGATCGCGGTCGTGCGGCGAGTCATCGGAGAGCCTGCTGAGGTGTGACCCTTGTCGTCATACCGAATACCGTATACGGTTTGCGTCACCATGTCAGCCCCGAGCCGGTCTGTGAGGTAGCGCATGAACGTCGAACTCCCCGAGGGTGTGCACACCGTCGAGCTCGCGGTGCCGGACGCGGCCGGGGTGCTGCGCGGCAAGCGGGTGCCGGCCAGTGCCTGGCCGACGGTGGCGCGCAAGGGCATCCACATGGCCAGCCTGATCTACACCTGGACCCCGCGCTGCGAGGTGCGGGACGACGACGAGTGGCTGGACCCCGGCAAGGGGTGGCCGGACATGCACGTCGTCCCGATGCCCGGCGAGCTGCGTCCGGTGCCGTGGCGGCCCGGAGCCGCCCAGGTGCTCTGCGAGACGTTCGAGGAGGACGGCAGCGAGATCCCGGTCTCTCCCCGCGCCGTGCTGAAGCGGGTCCTCGAGCGGGCGGCCAACCTGGGCTACGAGGTCAAGATCGGGTTCGAGATCGAGTTCTACCTCCTCGACAGGCAGACCCGTCAGCCGCGGCACGACGACATCCAGTGCTACGGGCTCGCGCGCGCCGCCGAGTACGAGGACGTGCTGGCGCCGATGCGCAACCAGCTGGTCGAGTTCGGCATCCCGATCGAGGCGTCGAACACCGAGTACGCGCCCGGCCAGGTCGAGGTCAACGTCCGTTACGACGAGGCGATGCGCACGGCCGACAACGCGGTGCTGTTCCGCAACGCGGTCAAGGAGATCGCCGCCCAGCACGGCTACATCGCCAGCTTCATGGCGAAGATCGACCACGAGCAGTCCGGCAGCGGCGTGCACCTGCACCACTCGTTGTGGAAGGACGGCAAGAACGCGTTCGCCGAGGACGGCCGCCTCTCCGACCTCGGCCGCTGGTACCTCGGCGGGCTCCAGAAGCACATGGCCGAGATGACCCTGTTCGGGTCGCCGACGCCGAACTCCTACAAGCGGCGCCAGCCCCTACTCCTTCTGTCCGCAGAACGCGACCTGGGGTCACGACAACCGCACCGTGGGCCTGCGGGTGATCGACGGCGAGGACTCCGCAGTGCGGATCGAGCAGCGCGACGGCTCCTCCGACTCCAACCCCTACCTGATCATGGCCGCACAGATCGCCGCCGGCCTGGCCGGGATCGAGCAGCAGCTCGAGCCGCCGCCGCCGACCGACGACGACGCGTACGCCGACACCGCGGCCGACGTGCTCCCCGAGACCGTGCCTGCCGCGATCGAGGCGCTCGCCAAGTCGACCCTGGCCCGGGAGGTGTTCGGCGACCTGCTGGTCGACGTGGTCAGCGGCATCGCCCGCAACGAGCACGCGTTCGTCACCCAGCGGGTCTCCGACATCGAGCGCGACCGCTACCTCGAGGTCTTCTGATGGAGCTCGCCGTCGTGGTCGGTCAGTGCACCGCCACCGTCAAGGACGCCGGGCTCGAGGGACGCAAGCTCGCGCTCGTACGGCGGGCCGACGCGGAGGGCGTCGTCACCGGGGAGGTGGAGGTCGCGCTCGACGTCACCGGTGCCGGCGCGGGGCAGCTCGTGCTGCTCGTCCGCGGCAGTGCCGCCCGCCAGCCGGCCGACACCCGGCAGCTCCCGGCCGACCTGGCCATCGTCGCGATCGTCGACGAGGTGACCACCTCGCCGGGATCCGTCAACGCACCGGCTCCCGGGCCGGCGCCCCGCAGTTCCAGCACCACGCAGCAGGCCCCGTCGACGGCGGCGGCCCGGACCCGTACGAGAGGAAAGTGACATGGCAGAGGTTCCCCAGGTGGCGATCGGCATGATCGAGACCCGAGGCGTCGTCCCCGCGATCGAGGCGGCCGACGCGATGGTGAAGGCCGCGAACGTGCAGCTGGTCAGCAAGGAGGCCGCCGGCGGTGGGCTCGTCGCGATCATCGTGCGGGGCGACGTCGGTGCGGTGAAGGCGGCCACCGACGCCGGTGCGGTCGCGGCCAACAAGGTCGGCGAGGTGCTCTCGGTGCACGTGATCCCGCGTCCCCACGAGGACATCGCCGCCATCGTCCCCGCCGCCCAGTGACCCCGCGGGGCCCGGCCCCGCGCGGACCCGCGTGACCACCCGCAGAGGACTTCCGCATGTCTGACCATGAGTTCCGAGCCGTGCTCGCGGCCCTGGACGCCGGCGCGCCGCCGGTCGCCGCACCGGTTCCGCCGCTGCGCTCGGTGGCGGTGCTGGGTGCCGGCGCGGTCGGGCGGCTGCTGGCCTGCGAGGCGCTGGCAGCCGGGCTCGAGGTGCGTCTGCACTCCGTCCTCGGTCGCGAGCTCACCGAGCTCGCCGAGGCCGGCACCATCACGGTGCGCGGAGCGCACCTGGTCGGCAGCTATCCCGTCTCGACCGAGCCGTCCGACCGACCGCACATCCGTCTCAGTCGCAGCCTCGACGAGGCGGTGGCCGGGGTCGACGCGATCGTGGTCGCCACGCCGGCCACTGCGCACGCCACCTACGCCGGCCTCCTGGCCGGCAACCTCGCCGACGGTCAGCTCCTGGTGCTGGTCCCGGGGCGCTTCCTGGGGTCGGTGGCGTTGAGCAGGGACCTGCAGGCCCACCTCTGCTCCGCACGCGTGACCGTCGCCGAGCTCGAGGCGGTGCCCTACCTGGCGACGGCCCGGGGGGCGGGCGTCGAGGTGCACGGGGTGGCGCGGCACCTCGGGGTGTCCGCGCTGCCGGTCACCGACGCCGACCAGGTCGCCGCCCGGCTCCGGCCGCTGGTGCCCGCGCTGCGCCCGGTGGACGGACCGCTCGACACCGCCTTCGGAACGGTGACCGGCGTGCTCGCGGTCGCACCGGTCCTGACCAACGTGGCGGTCGTCAACGGCGGCACCGGGACCGGCGTGCTGCTCAAGGAGCTGGTCCCCCAGGCCCTCGCCGACAGCCTGCTGCACCAGCTCGACGAGGAGCGGCGCGAGGTCGCCTTCCGGTACGGCGTGCGCGACCTGCCGTCCGCGGCCGGTTGGCTGCGCCGGGCGTACGGCGGCCAGCCGGCCGACGAGGTCGAGGACGACGGCGACCTCGCCGCGGCGCTGCGCGACCTCGAGGTCTTCGACGAGCTCCGGATCGGGACCGGTGGCGGCCCGCGGGTCATCGACGACGTCCCGCACAGCCTGGTACCGCTGGCCAGCGCGGGCCGCGAGGCGGGGGTGCCGACCCCTGCGACCGACACCATGGTCGCGCTCGCCTCCAGCTTCGCCGGCACCGACTTCGGCCGGGAGGGCCGTTCCCTGCAGACCCTGGGGCTCGCCGGCCACGACCCGGGCGAGCTCCGGCGGGTGATCGCCGCACCGCGTGCGGACCGCCCGCACACCGACGTGTGGCGGAGGTTGTGATGTACGAGGACCTGGAGAGCATCGCGGAGGCCCGTCGATGTGCCGAGCGGGCCCATGAGGCGTTCCTGCGCTTCCGCGAGTTCCCTCCCGAGCAGGTGGACCGGATCGTGCGGGCGATGGCCCAGGCCGCCGAGCGGGAGGCCGGCCGGCTGGCCGAGCTCGCCCGCGCCGAGACCGGCTACGGCGACGTCGAGGACAAGCGGCTGAAGAACCTCTACAACGCCCGGGTGGTGGGCGAGTGGCTCGCCAACGTCACCACCCTCGGGGTGCTCTGGCGCGACGACGCGACGAAGGTGGTCGCGATCGGTGAGCCGATGGGCGTGGTGGCGGGGCTGATCCCGGTCACGCACCCGACCGCGCTGGTCATCTTCAAGGTGCTGTCGGCGGTCAAGGCGGGCAACGCGATCGTGTGCGCGCCGCACCCCCGGGGAGCCCGCGCCTCCTTCGAGACCGCGGCGGTGATGGCCCGGGCGGCCGAGCAGGCCGGGGCTCCGCAGCACCTGGTCCAGTGCATGGCGAAGGCCAGCATCGAGGGCACCGGGGCGCTGATGAGGCACCACCGCACCTCGGTCGTGCTGGCCACCGGCGGCGCGGGGATGGTGCGGGCGGCGTACTCGTCGGGGAAGCCGACCCTGGCGGTCGGTCCGGGCAACGTTCCCTGCTACGTCGACCGCTCCAAGGCGGGCGACCTGGCCGACATCGCCGACGGGATCCTCACCTCCAAGGACTTCGACCACGGGACCGGCTGCGTCTGCGAACAGGCCATCGTCGCCGACCGCCCGATCGCCGGCCGGCTGCGCGAGGAGTTCCGCGCCCACGGCGGCTACTTCTGCACCAGCAAGGAGGCCGAGGCGCTGGGGCGGCTGCTGTTCACCCGCGACCTCGGGATCGTCCCCGAGCACGTCGGGCAACCGGCCGCGGTGCTGGCCGAGCGTGCCGGCTTCTCGGTGCCGCCGCGCACGCGGGTGCTGCTCGCGGAGCAGGACACCGTCGGGCGCAGCCACCCGCTCTCGGCCGAGAAGCTGAGCCCTGTCCTCGCGTTCTACGAGGTCGACGACGCCGACGCGGGCTACCGGGTGTGCCAGGAGATCCTGCGTTTCGGCGGCGAGGGCCACTCGACGGCGCTCCACGCCGACGACCCCGACGTGGTGGCGCGGTTCTCCACGCTGTCGGCGGGCCGGGTGTTCGTCAACGTCCCCTGCATGCACGCGGGCATCGGCTTCTCCGCCGACGTCGAGCCGAGCTTCATGCTCGGCACCGGCACGATGTCGGGCTCCATCACCTCCGACAACGTCACCGCCCTGCACCTGATCAACGTCAAGCGGATCGCCTACGAGTCCCGCCCCTGGCGCACGATGGCCGACCTGTTCGAGAGGACCTCTTGATGACCAGCACCCCGTTCCAGCTCCGCGCCTTCGTGCAGATCGACCGCCTGCAGCCGCAGTTCGCGGCGTACAACGGTGCCACCGTGCAGGGATCGATCCCGCTCTCGGGGGACACCATCCTCGTCGGCGAGCTGGGCCCGGGCAACGAGGTGTTCCGGATCGTCGACATCGCCCTCAAGGCCGCCCAGATCGAGGCGTCCACCCAGATGGTGGAGCGCGAGTTCGGCTTCTTCATCCTCCGCTCGCCGCACAACTCCGAGATCAACGCCGCCCGCGACGCCATCCTCAGCCACACCGGGCTGTCCCTCGCCGACCGGATCGCACCCACGGTGGAGAGCAGCCAGATCATCACCTCGGTCGAGCCCTACCAGGCACAGCTGCTGAACAAGTGGCGCAAGGGCTCGATGGTCGTGCCGGGCGAGACCCTCGGCATCGTCGAGTGCTCGCCCGCGGCGTACATCACCGCGGCTGCCAACGAGGCGGAGAAGCACGCCAGCATCAAGCTCGTCGAGGTCCGTGCGGTCGGGCGGTTCGGTCGGCTGTTCATCACGGGCACCGAGGAGGAGGTCCGCACCGCCGTCACCGCCGCGACCGACCTGTTGGCCGGTATGGAAGGTCGCTGATGCCGGTCATCTCCGAGTACGACGTCCGGTCGGCCGCCCGCAAGGGGCAGCGCCGGCTGGTGGTGCCGCCGGGCGCGGTGATCACGCCGCAGGCCCTGGAGGCCGCGGAGACCGTCGGCGTCGAGCTGCGGCACGACGACCCGCCCGCGGCGGTGCCCGGCATCGATCCCACGCGTGCGATCCAGAGGCTGCTGCTCAAGCGCTCCCCGCGCTGGAGCGCGCCGGAGCCGCGACGCGGGCTGACACCCACCCGGTTCCTGCGCGTCGCCTTCGTCGGGAGCGGCATGGTCGGCACGACGGCCGCGCACCTGACCGCGATGTCGGGGATGGCCGACGAGCTGACGATCATCGACGTGGTGCCCGGCCTGGCCGCGGCCACCGCCCTCGACATCGAGCACGCCTCCGGGATCACCGGCGCGGCGACCCGCGCCCGCGGGGGGACGTCCCTGGAGCTGGTGGCCGGGGCGGACGTGGTCGTGGTCACCGCCGGCCGCCCGCGCAGCCCGGGGATGACCCGCGCAGGACTGCTCGAGATCAACGGCCGCGTCGTGCGCGACGTCGCCGAGGCGATCGGGGCCCACGCGCCCGGCGCGGTGGTCATCGTGGTCACCAACCCGGTCGACGAGATGACCCACGAGATGTGGCGGGCCTCCGGGCTGCCCGACCACCAGGTGATCGGCATGGCCGGCACCCTCGACTCCAGCCGGTTCCGCAACGCGCTGGCCGAGGCAGCCGGGGTCGCGCCGGCCGACGTGTGGGCGGTCGCGCTCGGCAGTCACGGCGCCGAGATGGTGCCGGTCGTGTCGTCGGCGACGATCAAGGGGCCGCCCGGCCCGCGACGTGCTCCCGCAGCCCGAGCTCGCGCGGTGCGCGAAGCTCGCCGTCGACGGCGGCGCCGCGGTCGTGGCGCTGCGCAAGACCGGGTCGGCGTTCATCGCGCCCGCCCACGCGGTGGTCGAGGTCATGGACGCGCTGCGGGGCGCGACGTCCGAGCCGCTGCCGGTCTCCGCGATGCTGCACGGCGAGTACGGCATCGAGGGGGTGTTCCTCGGAGTCCGTGCCCGGCTCGCCCGCAACGGCGTCGCCGAGGTCGTCGAGGACGCCCTCGACGAAGCCGAGCTCCGCGGGCTGGCCGATGCGGCCGACTCGATCCGCGACCGCTTGGCCGGCTGAGCGAGCGAGCGGACCCGACCGAGGACGGTGCGATGACAGGCTGGGTCGGGTCGGTCCTGGGCATCTTGTCCGACGACGCGTTCACGCAGCTGCGCGGCGTCGCGGAGCTGGTCTGCAGGGAGACCAGCATCGAGGCGATGCAGGTCACGGTCGTCGACGACACCTCCGACGCCCACGTGGAGGTGGTGAACGTCGGCCACGAGGAGCACGTGGCGGACTACTACACCTCCGCGACGTTCACCCACCGGTGCTTCGGGTTCGCCACCCAGATGCGGCGGCCCGAGAAGCTCCTCACGTGGGACGACATCCCCGGCTTCCGGGACAGCCACACGGCACGTGCCGTCCTGGCGCCGTCCGGCTTCGCCAACGGCATGTCGGTGCCGGTGCAGGACGAGCGGGGACGGGTGGTCGGGATCTGCAACGTCAACACGGTGCTCGACCACGTGCCGCCCGGGACCAAGGAGGTCTTCGAACGCCTGAGGCCGACCCTTGGCGGCGTGGTCGCGATGGCGTGCCGCCAGCTGCGGGCCGGTCTCTCCTCCCGCGAGGCGCAGGTCCTCCGCCTGCTGGCCGACGGGGCGTCCAACCGCGAGATCGCCGAGGAGCTGGGCATCGCCCGCCGTACGGTGTCGACCCACGTCGAGCACATCTTCACCAAGCTCGGCGTGAGCACCCGCGCGGAAGCGGCCGTGGTCGCCGTCCGGTCGCGGTGCCTCCCGCGGGGCTGACGCAATACGTCATCTGACCGATGGTCGCCCCCGGTCGGCCGTCCTACCGTCGAAGTGCGCTCCGGCCCCGGAGCGGCTCCCGCAGACGGCGACCCGGCGACCGTCTCCTCCAGATTGAGAGCCACCATGTCCACTGGATACCTCTGGCACGCCCTGTACGGATGGAACGACACCGGCAGCGGGTCCCTCACCCCCGCCGACCCGGCCGCGGGCATGCAGCCCGTCGCCTTCCACTTCGCGCATTCGGACAACAAGCGCCGGATCAACGAGCTCGTCGAGGTCTCCGGCCTCGTCGACCAGCTCGTGAAGGTCCCCGCGCGCCCCGCCACCGCCGACGAGATCCTGCGGGTGCACACCAAGGAGCACCACGACCGGATCGTGAGCGAGAGCAAGCTGCCGAAGGGCGGCGACGCGGGTGACGGCATCTCGCCGTTCGGGCGCGGGGGGTACGAGATCGCGGCACTGGCCGCGGGCGGGGCGATCGCGATGGTCGACGCCGTCGTCGAGGGGCGGGTGGACAACGGGTTCGCGCTCGTGCATCCCTGCGGGCACCACGCGACCGCGGAGACGGGGATGGGCTTCTGCGTCTTCAACAACGTCGCGATCGCGGTCAAGCACGCCCGTGAGTCCCTGGGCGTGGACCGGGTCGCGGTCCTCGACTGGGACGTGCACCACGGCAACGGGACCCAGTCGATCTTCTGGGAGGACCCGAGCGTCCTCACCATCTCGATGCACCAGGACCGGTTCTTCCCGCAGGACGAGGGCTTCGTCACCGAGCGGGGCGGCGGGTCCGGAGCGAACACGAACCTGAACATCCCGCTGCCGCCGGGAACCGGCGACGCCGGTTACCTGGAGGCGATGGACGCGGTCGTCGTCCCCGCGCTCCGCGCCTTCGACCCGCAGCTGATCATCGTGGGTTGCGGCTTCGACCCGAGCATCCTGGACCCGCTGTCGCACACGATGGTGTCGGCGCCGGGCTTCGCGGCGATGACCGAGAAGGTCAAGGCCGTCGCCGAGCAGGTGTGCGGAGGCAAGCTCGTCATGGTGCAGGAGGGCGGCTACAGCATCCACTACCTGGCCATCTGTGGAGCGCTCACCATCGCCGCGCTCGCCGGCGTCGAGAGCATCGAGGACCCGTACTGGTTCCTCGTCGAGAACCTGTACGGACGAGCGCAGCTCGAGCCCGGCCAGAAGGAGGCCATCGCGGAAGCGGCCCGGGAGGTCGACCGCATCCCGCACCCGGAGGGACCTCGCTCCTGAGCCGGCGTCTCCTCCCGGATCCGGCTGGATAGGCTGGCCCGACCGAGGAGGGACGTGAGCAGCAGCAAGCAGCGCAAGGCCCGGCAGCAGGCCGAGCGGGAGCAGTGGGAGCGCGAGCAGGCGCGGCTGGCGGCGCGGCGCCGCCGGGGCCGGGTCCTCGGCGTCGTCGGGACGGTCGTCGCGGTGGTGGCGGTCGTCGCCGGCGGGGTCGCGCTGTCCGGCGGGGACGACGGCGACCCGGAGGCGGAGGAGCCGGTGGTCGAGAACACCGAGCTGCTGGAGTCCGAGGCAGCTGCGGACGCCCAGGCCTCCGCAGCGGCGGAGGCGATGGCCGCCGGCGAGGTGCTGGCCGAGGACTACACCGTGGAGCCGGGAACCCCGGTGGACAGCCGCACCAGGCCGCTGCGCGACGATCGGCCGGTGGCCTGCGACGGGAAGGTCCCGGCCGGGGCCCGGGCGAGCCGTCCCCGCTACCCCGGCGGCCCGGCCGAGGTGCTGCGTGACGGCGTCGACTACGTCGCGGTGATCGAGACCTCCTGCGGCACGATCACCATCGACCTGCTGGAGAAGGCCGCGCCGGTGGCGGTCAACTCGTTCGTCTTCCTCGCCCAGGAGGGCTTCTACGACGGCCTGGAGGTGTTCCGCGACTTCGGCGGGGTCACTGCCGTCGAGGCCGGCAGCGGCGACAACACCACCAGCTGGGACGTCGGCTACCGGCTCCCCGACGAGCTGGACCTGGCCGAGCGCGAGGGCTACCCGGTCGGCACGGTGACGACGGCCGGCGAGGGCCCCTACACCGCGGGCAGCTCGTTCTACATCGCCTACGGCACCTGGTTCGACGACGGCTTCCGGGACAACCGGATCCACACCACGTTCGGCCGCGTGCTGCGCGGCATGGACGTCATCGAGACCATGACCGCCATGGACCGCGTCGGGATGGGCGGCGAGGCGTTCGCCGAGCGGCTGTTCATGGAGTCGGTCACGATCGAGGAGCGCTGAGCACCTCGCTGCTGTCGGCGCTCCCCCTGCGACGCAGCACGTTGTAGGCGAACAGGGCGGCCATGACGGCGGTGCCGGCCCACATGGCCTGCTGCCACCCGTCGACGAACGACTCCTGCGCGGCCCGCACCACGGACGCGCTCTGCGGGCCGGCCGCATCGGCGGCTCCGATCGCGTTGGCGACGCCTTCGCGCGCGGTGGCGGCCACGTCGTCGGGGACGCCGTCGAGACGGGGGTCGATCGAGCTGCGGTAGCCGGCGGTGAGCAGCGCGCCGAGGAGGGCCACGCCGATGGCCGTCCCGAACTCGCGGGTGACGTCGTTGAGCGCCGACGCGACGCCCTGGCGCTCGCGCGGCAGCGAGCCGGTGATCGCCTCGGTCGCCGGGGTCATGGCCAGGCCCATGCCGAGCCCCATGATCAGCATCCCCGGGAGCACCGAGAGGTAGCCGCGGTCGACCGACACCACGGTGGCCATCAACGCCAACCCGGCGCCGAGGACGAGGACGCCCGCCGCCATGGTGGCGCGGCTCCCGGCGCGGCTCGCCACCCGGGGCGCCAGGCCGGACGCGGCCATCATCACCAGGGCCATCGGCAGCATCCCCAGCGTCGCGCGGAGCGCCGACCAGCCGAGGACGGCCTGCAGGAAGGGGAAGAGCACGACGAAGATCCCGGCCTGGACCCCGAAGACCGCGAGCAGCGACACCGAGCCCCCGGCGAGGCTGCGCTCGCGGAACAGGCGTACGTCGAGCAGCGGCGCCGGTTGCCGCAGCTCCCACGCGCCGAACCCGGCCGCCGCGACCAGGCCGCCGACGAGGCAGGCGAGGACGGCGGGTGTGGACCAGCCGTGCACGGGGCCCTCGTGGAGGGCGTAGATCAGGGCGAGCACGGCGACGACGGAGGTGGCTGCGCCGACGAGGTCGAACCGGTGGTCGGCGACCTCGCGGGAGTTGGGCACCGAGCGCACGACCAGGGCGGCGGCCACGACCACGAGCACGACGGGCAGGACGAAGAGCCAGCGCCAGGACCCGACGTCGACGAGGAGCGCCGAGAGGTACATCCCCAACAGGCCGCCACCGCCGCCGACGGCCGTCCACACGCCGATGCCCTTGGCGCGCTCGGACTCGGGGAAGCTCGAGGTGATCACGGCCAGCGTGACCGGCATGATCATGGCGGCGCCCACCCCCGCGAGGAAGCGCGACGCGAGCATCATCTCCGCGGAGGTGGCCAGTCCCGCGGCCACGTTGGCGGCCCCGAAGACGGCCAGCCCGAGCAGCAGCACCGGCTTGCGGCCCCGGCGGTCGCCGAGGGCACCGAGCGGCAGCAGCAGCGCGGCGAGGCTCAGCGTGTAGAGGTTGATGAACCACAGCACCGTGCTCTGCGACGCGCCGAACTCCAGCGCGAGCTCCGGCTGGGCGACGTTGAGCCCGGTGACCGAGGCGATGACGGCCATCAGCGCGACGCAGACCGCGACGAGGACCAGCCGGCGCCGGCGCGGGTCGTCGATGGTGGCCCGGTCGTCGCTGTGGCCGTGGTCGTGACCGTGGTCGTGGTCGGGCGCGGTCGAGGGTGGGTGCGTGCTCATGGCGGCTCCTTCGTGAGGGCAGGATGGGTCCGCGTCGGGGCAGCGGGCCCCGACGGCGCGTCGGGTGGTGGTGACGAGCGCCGCTGGCGGGCGCGGCGCGGTGGTGCGGGTCCGCGGGTCTCAGGTACGCCGGGTGGCGCGGACCACGACGTCGTGGATCGTCCGCTCGTGTCCACCGGGGCCGGGCACGGTCCGCTGCGTCTCCTCGGCGGTCACGACGGTCCACCGGGCCGGGTCCAGCCGGGCGGTGATGTCTGCGGCGGTGACCGACGCGGACGCCGGCGGCTCGGTGCCGCCGTGGGCCTGTCCGTGGCCCGCGTGCGCTCCGTGGCCGTGGCCGTGGCCGTGCTCGTGCCCGTGGTGGAGGTGCCCGACGACGAAGAGGGTGCCTCCCGGCGCGACCCACGACGCGAGCCGGTCGTAGAGCTCCAGCTGCGGGATCGCGGCGTGGGCGTAGTGGGTGGTGACCAGGTCGAACGTGGTCCCCCGGCTCCCAGGTGGCCAGGTCGGCCTCGACCCAGCGCACGGCGACGCCGGCAGCGGTGGCCCGGGCGGCGGCGCCGGCGAGCGCGTCGGCGGAGACGTCGGCAGCCGTCACCTGCCAGCCCCGCTCGGCCAGCCAGATCGCCTCGGCGCCGCCGCCGCAGCCGGCCTCGAGAGCGGTGCCGGGGGTGAGCTCGACGACCTCGCGCACCAGGTGCGGGTTCGCCGCGCTGGTGGCCATGGCCGGCGCGCGCTCACCGCGCCAGACCCGGCCCCAGTAGTCCCTGTCGAACGTGTGGCCGGACGTGTGGCCGGACGTGTGGCCGGACGTGTGGTCCATCGACTCGCTCCTCCTCCGCGCGGGTCCCGCCGCGCCTTGCGCCGGCCCGCGGTGTCGCCGGGGCCTACGTCGATGGTGGGGCGACCGCAGCCAGATTGCAAACTTTGTTGCCGAATGGAAAAAGAGGAGCGAAGCGGAGATCCGGTACGGTTCGCGGCGCCCAGCGCCCGAGGAGCAGATGAGCTCGTGACGACGACAGTGGAGGTTCGGTGGACGCCCTGATCGCAGCCGGAGCAGCCGAGGTCGCCCTCGGCGCGCTGATCGGCTTCCCGTACGCCGTGGCCGTGGACGACAGCCCCACCTCGCGCCGACTGCTGACGGCGCTCAGAGTGCGCCACCCACGGCGGCTTCGGCAGCTGCACCTGGACCTGATCATCATGGGCGTCCTGCTGATGGCCGCCGGGGTCGCCGTCCCCGACCTCCCGACCGCCGTCGCGCTGGCCGTCGGCATCGGCGGCTGGACCAACGCCCTGCTGTTCGTGCCGCTGATGGTCGACGAGCGGCAGCAGCACCGGGCGTGGTTCCGGGCGGTGACCGTCGCGTCCTTCCTCGCCGTCAGCGGCGGCTGGGTCGGCGTCGCCGCGGTCGCCGTGGCCGGAGTGTGAGCGGGTGGCCGTCGATCCGGCGCCGCCGGACCGTCGGGGGGCTCACCTAGCGGTGAGCCGACGCTGGGTGCCGCGGTAGTGCGAGGGCGAGACGCCGTACGCCGCCACGAACGCCTGGCGCAACGACTCGGCGGTGCCGAACCCGCAGCGCACGGAGATCGCCTGCACGGTCAGGTCGCTGCCGGCGAGCAGGTGCGCCGCCGCGTCGACCCGGGCCTGCCGGACGTGGCGGCCCGGGGTCACCCCGAGCTCCTCGACGAACAGCCGCGACAGGTGGCGCTCGCTGACCCCGGCGCGCGTGGCGAGCGCGGTGGCGGAGAGGTCGTCGGAGAGGTGCGCGGCGACGTGGTCGACGGTCTCCCGCACCACGGAGTGCCGTGCGGCGGCAGGGGCGGTGAACATGCTCATCTGCGCCTGGTTGCCCGGCCGTTGCAGGTAGGTGACCAGGTGCCGTGCGACGTCGCGCGCCACCTCCGGCCCCAGGTCGGCCTCGACGAACGCCAGCGTGAGGTCGAGGGCCGCGGTGACGCCGGCGGAGGTGCTGACGCCGTCGTCGACGACGAAGATCGGCTCGTGGTCGAAGACGACGTCGGGGAACCGGGCCTGGAGGTCGGCGGCGTGGTCCCAGTGCGTGGCGGCCCGGCGGCCCGACAGCAGCCCGGCCGCGGCGAGCACGCCGGCGCCGGTGCACACCGACGCCACCCTGCGCGACTCACGGGCGAGCCGGCGCACGTGCGCGAGCAGCCGCTCGTCGTCCATCGCGTCGACGTACCCGATGCCGCCGGACACGACGAGGGTGTCCAGCGGCCCGCGCACGCGTTCCAGCGCGACCTCGGCCGCGAGCACGAGGCCGGTGCCGGTGGTGATCGGTCCGCCCCCGGGGAGGCGAGCCGCGGACGGTAGGCGGCGCGGCCGTGCCGCCAGTTCGCCAGCTGGAGCGCGGTCACCACCGACGCGATGTCCAGCAGCTCGGCGGCGGGGTAGCCCACCACCAGCACTCGTCGCGGCTCTGTCATCGCACCACCGTAGGCAGTCGAGGCCGCCTGCGCGCCAGGTCTGACCGACAGGCACACCAAGGATCCGGACACCGCGCCGTGCCGGGCTGGCCGGTCGCGGACGCCCCGGCGCACGGTCGTCCCATGACGACGACACCCACCCCGACCGAAGAACGGTCCAGCCGAGCCACCCGGACCGTCGCGATCCCCCTCTACGACGGCTTCACCGCGCTCGACGTCGTCGGGCCCTACCAGGTGCTGGCGTTCACGCCGGGCACCGAGGTGGTGCTCGTCGCCGAGGCCGGCGGCCGGGTGGTGGACGACCGCGGCTCGCTGACCCTCGACGCCGTCCCCTGGAACGACGTCGACCGGCCCGACGTGGTCGTGGTCCCGGGCGGTCCCGGCACCGCCGCCGCCCTCCGCTCCGGGCTGCCGCACTGGGTCGCGACCGCCCACGAGCACACCGCCTGGACCACGTCGGTGTGCTCGGGGTCGCTGGTGCTCGGGGCGGCCGGCCTCCTGACCGGCCTGCCGGCCACCACCCACTACCGGCACCGGGAGAAGCTGGCGTGGCTCGGAGCGGTGCCCTCCGAGGACCGGGTGGTCGAGCAGCCGGCGGCGCGGATCATCACCAGCGCCGGGGTGAGCAGCGGGATCGACATGGCCCTCCGCCTGGTCGAGCTGCTCACCGACCGCCGGACGGCCCAGGCGGTGCAGCTGTGGACCGAGTACGACCCGCAGCCGCCGTACGACGCCGGGTCACCCGAGCGTGCGCCGGCCGAGGTCCACGAGCTCGCCGCCCGGTTCGACGACGAGGCGCTCGACCACTGGGGAGCGTTGACAGCGCCCTGATGCCATAGCAAAGTCAGCATGCCATGGTATCGAGTGGAAAGGTGTGCGGATGGCCGGGTTCGACCGCCGGCTGGTCGCGCCCCTGGTCCTCGGCACGGTCCTGAACCCGGTCAACTCCTCGATCATCGCCGTCTCGCTGGTGCCGATCGGCAGGGACCTCGGCGCGTCCCCGGCGCACACGGCGTGGCTGGTGTCCGGGCTCTACCTCGCCACGGCTGTCGGCCAGCCGGTGGTGGGCCGGCTCGTCGACGTCCTCGGACCGCGCCGGCTGCACCTCGCGGGCAGCGCACTGGTCGGGCTCGCCGGCCTGCTCGGGACGGTGGCCCAGGACATCGGCACCCTGGTCGCCGCGCGGGTCCTGCTGGGGATCGGCACCTGTGCCGCCTACCCGGCTGCGATGTACCTCATCCGCAGCGAGGGTCGCCGCACCGGCAGCTCCGATCCCGCCGGCGTCCTCACCCTCCTCTCGGTCGCGAACCAGACCTTCGCCGTCCTCGGCCCGCCGCTGGGTGGGCTCCTCATCGGCGTCGCGGGCTGGCGCAGCACGTTCGCGGTCAACGTCCCGCTCTCCGTGGCCTGCCTCTGGTTGGGCGCGCGGCGCCTGCCGCGCGACCGCCCCGCCGCCGACGGCCCGCGACCGCGGTTCGACCCGGTCGGCGCCGTGCTCTTCGGCACGCTGCTGGTGTGCGCGATGGTCGTGCTGCTCGAGCGGGACCCGGCCCTCTGGCCGCTGCTGGCCGTGTCGGCGGCGGCCGCGGGCGGCTTCGTGTGGGTCGAGCTGCGTGCGGCCGAGCCGTTCGTCGACCTCCGCCTCCTGCGGGGCAACCTGCCCTTGGTCGCGACGTACGCCCGGACCCTGCTGACCGCGACCGTCACCTACGTCTTCCTCTTCGGGTACACCCAGTGGCTGCAGGACGGCCGCGGCCTGGGGCCGGGCGCGGCGGGGCTGCTGATCATCCCGACCTTCGTCGTGGCGATCGTCGTCGCCGCGGCGACCGGACGCCGCGGGTGGGTACGGGGGAGGCTGGTCACGGGCGGCGCGGTCCAGGTCGCCGCCTGTGCCGCGCTGCTCGTCCTCGACGACGACCTGCCGGTGGTGGCGCTCGCGGGGCTCGCCGTGGTCGTCGGTGTCCCGCAGGGGCTGCTCAACCTCGCCAACCAGCACGCGCTCTACCACCAGGCGGACCCGGCCCGGCTGGGCTCGTCGGCGGGCCTGCAGCGGACGTCGATGTACGTCGGCGCGCTGGTCGCCGCGGCGGCCGTCGGGGCCGCGCTCGGCGGCGGCGCCACGACGTCGGGGATGCGGGTCCTCGGGGTGGCCGCGCTCGGGCTCGCGGTGGCGACGCTCGTCCTGTCCGTCGCGGACCGCAGCCTGGGTCGACTGGCCCGGCCGGGTGGCGACCGGCCCTACGAGCCGGGCGCCTCGAGGAGGTCGCTCATGCCGGCGCGGGCCCGGTCGGTGGCGATCTTCTCCGCTGCCGCGGGATCGCGGTCGCGGAGAGCGCGGACCAACCGTCGGTGGTTCTGGTAGCGGTCCATGCCGAACTCGTCGTTGGCGGCGAGCAGCTCCAGCAGCCGGGCCCGGCGCCCGGAGGGGGAGAACACGCGGGCCTGCTCGACCAGGCGCAGCAGGACCGGGTTGCCGACGCAGTCCTCGACCGCCTCGTTGAACCGCTGCATCGTGTCGAGCAGCTGGTGGACGTGACGGTCGTGCGGCGTTCCCTCGCTGCGGCGCTGGCGGATGAGGATCAGGAGGTCGTCGGCGTCGTCGAGGATCGCGTCGAGCCGGTCCAGCTGCTCCTCCGTGGCCCGCTCCGCGGCGAACCGCGCGATCATGCCGCGCAGCGAGATCTCCACCTCGGCGAGGTCGCGGATCGCGGTCTCGCTGATGAACGACACCTTCACGGTCCGCGGCCCGGTGCGCTCGAGCAGGCCGTCCTGCTGGAGTCGGCGGATCGCCTCGCGCACGGGCGTCGGGCTGACCGCGAACTCCTCGGCGAGCCCGCGCTCGGTGACCCGCTGGCCCGGCGTGAGCTTGCCGGTCGCGATGGCCGCGCGGACCGCGCGGTAGGTCTGGTCCGCCAGCGTCTCGGCGCTCAGGTCTTCGGAAGGGGTGGTGACCACGGGGTCACCTTACCGATCGAATGGCATGTGGCGCATTGCAACCCTTGACGCAGATGCTGTAGCAAACGTAGCGTGACCGGTGCCACTCGACATGGCGCATCCTTGAGGCACCGCACGGACCAGAGACGAGCCGATGACGACCACCACGCCGACCACCACGACGCCGCGGAGCGCCGGCACCGCTCGCATCACGCTGCTGGTCGCGCTGGCGGTGTTCGCGCAGGAGTCGACGTGGAACTTCTACGACGCGCAGGTCCCGCCGCTGCTGCGGGAGCACCTCGCCAGCGCGGCGCTGGTCGGCCTGCTGATGGGGATGGACAACCTCCTCGGCATCTTCGTGCAGCCGTGGATCGGCAACCGCTCCGACAGCACCCGCACCCGGTGGGGCCGGCGGCTGCCCTACCTCGTGGTCGGCATGCCGATGGCCGCCCTGCTGTTCGTCCTGATCCCGCATGCCGCGCGATCGCTGCTGCCCCTCGTCGCGGTGATGTTCGCCTACGCCCTCGTCGTCAACTCGCTCAACCCGGTCTCCACCTCGCTCCTCCCCGACTTCATCGGGCCCGAGCGCCGCAGCCGCGCCAACGCGGTCGTCAAGATCGCCACCAGCCTGACCATCATCGTGGCCGCGCTGGTGAGCGTGCTGGTGGTCGACGAGCACCCGCGCCTGGCGTTCGCCGTCCCCGCGGTGGTGATGCTGGTCGCGGTCGTCGTCCTGGCCGCCAAGGTCCGGGACAGCGAGTCGCCGGCCTACCGGGCCGCGCTCGAGGAGGACCGGACGGGCGGCTCCGCTCGTGCCGACCGGCCCCGGGCGCGGGACGCGGTGCTCGAGATCGTCCGCGACACCGACCGCAGCCGGCTGCTGCTCATGCTCGCGATCCTGCTCTTCGGCGGCGCCTGGGCCGCGTCACGCGCCCTCGTCACGCCGTACGGCCAGGAGGCGCTGGGCCTCTCCCGCGGTGACGCGGGCGGCCTCACCCTCCCCAGCGGCATCGCGTTCCTGCTCGCGGCCTACCCCGCCGCGCTGCTGGCCGAGCGGCTCGGCCGGCTGCGGGTGATGCTGGGCGGGATGGCCGTCTTCGGGGCCGCGATGGTCGCCGGCGCCCTGGTGCAGACGCCGACCGGCACGGTCGTGGCGTTCTCGGTCGCCGCCGCGGGCGCGGCCGGGTTCATGATCAACGCCGTCGTCGTGCTGTGGAACTTCGCGCCGTCCCCCCAACCTCCTCGGCACCTACGCCGGCCTCTACACCGTCGGGTGGGCGTGCGGCGGGTTCCTCGGGCCGGCGCTGGTCGGCGCGATGGTCGACGTCACCGGGTGGGGGCTGATGCTGGTCGACATCGCCGGCATCGCCGCCCTGGCCGCGCTCGTCGTCGCCCGCCTCGTCCGCTCCCAGCGCCGCGCAGCGACACCGACCCTGCGCTGAGCCCGCCCTCGCCCGACCCACCCCACGACCGACAGGAGAACCGCGCGCGTGTCCCGAGTCCTCATCACCACCGACTACCTCCGTCCCGGCGACGAGGTCGACCGCTACCTGCGCGGTGCCGGGCACGAGACCCGGCACCTGCCGATGACCGGCCGGCGCGACCTCGCCGAGCTGGTCGCGGCCCTCCAGGGGATCGAGGCCGCCCTCGTCGCCAACGAGCCGCTGACCGCCGAGGTGCTCGAGGCCGCCGCGTCGCTCCGGGTGGTCGTGCGGACCGGGGTCGGCTACGACTCCGTCGACGTCGACGCCGCCGCGCGGCTCGGCATCACCGTCAGCAACCTCCCCGGCATCAACGCCAACGCGGTGGCCGAGTACACCCTCGGCCTGCTCCTGGCGGCGGCCCGCCGCCTGGTCCAGAGCGCTGCCGGCGTCGCCGCGGGGCGGTGGCCCCGCGAGGACGGGCACGAGCTGCGCGGCGCGACCCTCGGCCTGATCGGGTACGGCGCGTCGGCGCGCTTGGTCGCGCCGCTCGCGCACGCCTTCGGCATGACCGTCCTCTGCACGACCGGCGTCCCCGAGGCCGAGCGGGCCGCCGCGCCCGCGGGCGCGGCCGTCCGCTTCGTCGGGCTCGACGAGCTCCTCGCCGCCTCCGACTACGTCTCGGTCCACACCGCGCTGTCCGAGCGGAGCCGCGGGCTGCTCGACGCGGCGGCGTTCCGGCGGATGAAGCCGACCGCCGTCCTCGTCAACACCGCCCGCGGTGCGATCGTCGACGAGCCGGCGCTCGCCCGGGCCGTCCGTGACGGCGTCATCGCGGGCGCCGCGCTCGACGTCGCCTGCGAGGAGCCGCTGCCCGCCGACAGCCCGCTGCGCGACGTCGACGGGATCGTCGTCTACTCCCACCTGGCCGGCCAGACCGCCGAGGCGCGGCGGGCCGCCGGGCTCGAGGGGGCCGCCGAGCTGGTGGCCTCGCTGGCCGGCACCCCCAGGTTCGCCGTCAACACCCCGATGGAGGTCCGCGCATGAACACCGACAGCTCCCACCACCGGATCGCCGTCATCCCCGGCGACGGGATCGGCACGGAGGTCGTGCCGCCCGCACTCCGGGCCCTCGAGGTGCTCGGCGAGCGGGGCGGCTTCTCCTTCGAGCTCGACCACTTCGACTGGTCCTGCCAGCGCTACCTCGAGACCGGCCGGATGATGCCCGAGGACGGCCTCGACCAGATCGCCGGGCACGACGCGATCCTGCTCGGCGCCGTCGGCTGGCCCGGCGTCCCCGACCACGTCTCCCTGTGGGGGCTGCTCATCCCGATCCGGCGCCAGTTCCGCCAGTACGTCAACCTGCGACCGATCAAGGTGATGCCCGGCCTGCCCGGCCCGCTCCGCGACAGCGACGGCGTCGACTTCGTCGTCGTCCGCGAGAACGTCGAGGGGGAGTACAGCGAGATCGGCGGTCGCCTCAACCGCGGCTTCCCCGACGAGATGGCCGTCCAGGAAGCGGTGTTCACCCGGCCCGGCGTCACCCGGATCGTGGACTACGCCTTCGAGCTCGCCCGCACCCGCCGCGGCCACCTCACCTCGGCGACCAAGTCCAACGGCATCGTGCACACGATGCCGTTCTGGGACGAGATCGTCCGCGAGCGCGCCGCGGCGCACCCCGGTGTCGAGTGGCGGCAGGAGCACATCGACGCGCTGGTCGCCAAGCTGGTGCTCCGCCCCGCCGACTTCGACGTGATCGTCGGCTCCAACCTCTTCGGCGACATCCTCAGCGACCTCGCCGCCGCCATCGCCGGCAGCATCGGGATCGCGCCCGCGGCCAACATCAACCCGGACAGGGAGCTCCCCTCGATGTTCGAGCCGGTGCACGGCTCGGCGCCCGACATCGCCGGGCAGGGCATCGCGAACCCCCTCGGCGCCCTCTGGTCGGCCTCGATGATGCTCGACCACCTCGGGCGGCCGGACGCCGCCGCCGCGCTCATGACCGGCATCGAGCGCACCCTCGCCGACGGCACGGTCCGCACCCCCGACCTCGGCGGCACCGCGTCCACGCAGGAGATGACCGACGCCGTGCTCGCGAACCTCCCCCTCGACCGACCCTCCACGACCGAGCCCGACGGGCAGCACGAGAGATGAGGACCATGGACAACGAACCGGCCGAGCGGGTCCGGATCCTGACGCCCAGCGGCATGCTCGGCGCGGGCTGGGACGAGGCCACCATCGAGCGCGGGCTCCAGCTCGGCATCGACGTCATCACCATCGACGGCGGGTCGACCGACTCCGGGCCCTACTACCTGGGCTCGGCCACCCCGAAGACGACGGCGAAGGCCGTGGAGCGCGACCTGCGCAGCGCGCTGCGGGCCGCGGCGACGGCAGAGGTGCCGCTGGTCATCGGCTCGTGCGGCACCAGCGGCACCGACGCCGGCGTCGACTGGGTCGCCGGCATGGTCGAGCGGATCATGGCGGAGGAGGGTCTCGCCCTCCGGGTCGCGCGGATCTACAGCGAGCAGAGCGCCGCCGACCTCAAGGAGGCGCTCGACGCCGGCCGGATCCACCCCCTGCCGCCGATGGGCGACCTCGCCGCCGAGACGCTCGAGAGCTGCACGCACATCGTCGGGCTGATGGGCCACGAGCCGATCGTCGAGGCGCTCCGGGGCGGTGCCCAGGTGGTGCTGGCCGGCCGGGCCACCGACACCACCGTCGCGGCGGCGTACCCCTGATGAAGGGGATGCCGGCCGGGCCGACCTGGCACGCAGCCAAGATCGTGGAGTGCGGCGGCCAGGCCACCAGCAACCCCCGCGCCGGCGGCGTCTACACGATCATCGACGCCGACGGGTTCACGATCGAGCCGCTCGACCCCGCCGCCGCGTGCACCCCGATCTCGGTCGCCGCCCACATGCTGTACGAGACCGCCGACCCGTTCGAGATGCGCGAGCCGGACGGCACCCTCGACGTCCGGGAGGCGACGTACGTCGCCCTGGACGACCGCACCGTGCGGGTGGAGGGTTCGCGGTTCCACGTCGCCGACCAGCACACGATCAAGCTCGAGGGCGCCCGGATCACCGGCTACGAGACCATGTCGTTCACGGCGATCCGCGACCCCCTGATCCTCGAGGACATCGACGCCTGGGCGGACCTGATGTGCACCGTCGTCCGGGAACGGGTCGCGCAGACGCTGGGGCTGACCGAGGACGAGTACGCGTTCGACCTGCGGCTCTACGGCCACAACGCCGTCCTGGGCGAGCTGGAGCCGGAGACCGGCCCGCCGCGCGAGGTCGGCGTGATGCTGCTGGTCAACGCCCCCGACCAGGCGACCGCCACCGCCGTGGCGAAGGTCGCCAACCCCCTCATGCTGCACCTGCCCACCCCGAGCATGGCCTACCTGCCCAGCCTCGCGTTCCCGAGCTCGCCGGCCGAGGTCGAGCGCGGGGCGGCGTACGAGTTCGTGCTCAACCACGTCGTGGACTCCCTCACCCCCCACGGCGATGTTCCGCACCGAGATGGAGGAGACCACCCGTGCTTGACACAGCCGACCACCCGACCGCCCCCACGCTGGCGGAGCTCGCCCTGGAGGTGCGCTCCAAGAACGCCGGACCGTTCTGGGTGACCATGGAGCTCTTCATGCGCGACGCCGACGGCTATCGGATCGTCGCCGACGAGGCGTTCCTCGACGAGCAGGTCGTGGCCGACCTCTACCGGGTGGACGCCGACACCGTCCGGATCTACCGGATCCCCTCGCTCAACGTCGTGAAGATCTCCTTCCCCCGGCCGGTGTCGCAGGGGTCGCTGCGCGACCGCGACATGCACGCCGGGCAGCACCACGTGCCGCTCGCCCTCCTCCGGGCCCCGCTGGCCGCCGCCGGCGTCGCCGGAGGGGAGGCGTGATGGCCGCGGACCTGCAGGCCGACGTCGTCGTGGTCGGCGCCGGGCTCGCCGGCCTGGTCGCGGCCGCCGAGGCCGCCGACGCCGGTCGCTCGGTCGTCGTCGTCGAGCAGGAGGGGGACCAGTCGCTGGGCGGGCAGGCGTTCTGGAGCCTCGGCGGCCTGTTCCTGGTCGACACCCCCGAGCAGCGCCGGATGGGGATCAAGGACTCCCACGAGCTGGCGTGGCAGGACTGGCTGGGCAGCGCCCAGTTCGACCGCGACGAGGACCGGTGGCCGCGGGCGTGGGCCGAGGCGTACGTCGACTTCGCCGCCGGCGAGAAGCGGGCCTGGCTCCGTGCGATGGGCCACCGGTTCTTCCCCCTCGTCGGCTGGGCCGAGCGCGGCGACGGCCGCGCCGAGGGGCACGGCAACTCCGTGCCGCGCTTCCACATCACCTGGGGCACCGGCCCGGGGGTGGTCGAGCCGTTCGAGCGGCGGGTGCGCGAGCACGCCGCCGCCGGCCGGGTCCGGTTCGCCTTCCGCCACCAGGTCGACGAGCTGCTGGTCGAGGGTGGCGCGGTCACCGGCGTCCGCGGCACCGTGCTGGAGCCCACCGCGGTCGAGCGCGGCCGGCCCTCGTCGCGGACCCCGGTCGACGAGTTCGAGATCCGGGGTCAGGCGGTGGTCGTCACCAGCGGCGGCATCGGCGGCAACCACGACCTGGTCAGGAAGGCCTGGCCGGAACGGCTCGGCACCCCGCCGCGGACGATGGTCTCGGGCGTCCCCGCCCACGTCGACGGACGCATGCTCACCATCAGCCAGGCGGCCGGCGCCCACGTCATCAACCCCGACCGGATGTGGCACTACGTCGAGGGCATCCGCAACTGGGACCCGATCTGGGACAACCACGGCATCCGGATCCTGCCCGGACCGTCGTCGCTCTGGCTCGACGCGACCGGCCGGCGGCTGCCGGCGCCGTGCTTCCCGGGCTTCGACACCCTCAGCACCCTCCGCCACCTGCGCGGCACCGGCTACGACTACTCGTGGTTCGTCCTGACCCAGAAGATCATCGAGAAGGAGTTCGCGCTCTCGGGCTCCGAGCAGAACCCCGACCTGACCGGCAAGGACGTCAAGCTCGTGCTCTCCCGGGTCCGCGGCGGCGCCCCCGGCCCGGTGGAGGCCTTCAAGCAGCGCGGCGAGGACTTCGTCGTCGCCGACACCCTCACCGACCTGGTCGCGGGGATGAACAAGATCGCGGACCCCGACGCGCCGCCGCTCGAGGAGGACGCGATCCGCGCCCTGGTCGTCGCGCGCGACCGGGAGATCGACAACACCTTCACCAAGGACGCGCAGATCACCGCGATCCGTGGCGTGCGCAACTACCGCGGCGACAAGCTCAGCCGCACCGCCACGCCGCACAAGTTCCTCGACCCTGCGGCCGGGCCCCTCATCGCGGTGCGGCTGCACGTCCTCTCGCGCAAGACGCTCGGCGGCCTGGAGACCGACCTCGAGGGCCGCTGCCTGCGCGCCGACGGGTCGCCGTTCCCGGGCATCTACGCCGCGGGGGAGGTCAACGGCTTCGGCGGCGGCGGGATGATGGGCTACAACGCCCTCGAGGGGACGTTCCTGGGCGGCTGCCTGTTCTCCGGTCGCACGGCGGGCCGCGCTGCCGCCCGCGCGGTGGGATGAGGGGAGCGGTCAGCCGGTCCTCACCGGACCGTACGCCGCCAGCACGCGCTCGGTCGTCGCGGCCAGGCACCGGAGGGTCTCCTCCAGTGCCGCGCGACGCCCGTGCTCCTCGCTCAGCGCGTGCACCGGCACGGGTGCGGCGACCGCCGGGTCGCGGTCGCCCACGACGACCGCGACCCGGCGGCCCCGGGCCTGTGCGCGACGGATGACGCCGCCGACCACCTTGCCGTCGAACGACGACGCGTCGAGCCGCCCCTCCCCGGTGAGGACGAGGTCGGCCCGGGCCAGCCGGTCGTCGAGGCCGAGCCGGTCCGCGACGTGGTCGAAGCCGCTCACGACCCGGGCGCCGGCCACCGCTAGCGCCCCGCCGACGCCGCCGGCGGCACCCGAGCCCGGCACCTCCTGCGGGTCGCGCCCGAACCGCCGCACCAGGTCGGCCCGGGTGGCCGCCAGCCGGTCAGCCAGACGGCCTACCTGGTCGGGGGTCGCGCCCTTCTGGGGACCGTAGACCCGCGCTGCGTCGAGGTAGCGGGTCTCGACGTCCGCGCAGACGGTGACGGTGGCCCCGCCGAGCAGCGGGTCCGGACCGGCGTGGGCCGCGAGCGCGGCGAGAGCGCCCCGGCCTCCGTCGCTGCACGCGCTGCCGCCGAGCCCAACGAGGATCTCGCGCGCGCCGGCCTCGAGGGCGGCGACCACCAGCTCGCCCGTGCCCCGGGAGGTCGCCCGCTCGGCGTCGTTGCCCTGCGCGCCGCCGGCGAGCAGCAGGCCGGAGGCCTCGGCGGACTCGATCACGGCGACGGTGCCGTCCAGGCGCCAGCGCGCCTCGACCGGCCGCTCCATCGGGCCGGTCACGACGGTGGTCCGGTTGGCCCCGCCGAAGGCCTCGAGCAGTCCTTCGCCGCCGTCGGACAACGGGAGGCCGGTGGCCCGCCAGCCGAGCCGGGACGCGACGGAGGCGACGACGCCGGCCACCTCGGCGGCGGTCGCCGTGCCGCGGAACTTGTCGGGCGCCATCAGCAGCGCCGGCCGGTCGGAGAACTCCATGTGGCAAATCTATCTGCAACTCTTGACACGGATGCAATAGCAACTAGCGTATGACCGGCATCACACACCTCGCGCGGGCTCGGCGCGCCGACGGATCGAGGACACCGATGGGATCCCTGAGAAGGACTGCAGTTCTGCCCCTGGCCGCCGCCGCGGCGCTGGCTCTCGGAGCGTGCGGGTCGTCGGGCGGCGCGTCGTCCTCCTCGACGCCGGCGCCGACCGCGGACGTCGGCGAGGCGTCGGCGGTGACGCCGGTCGACGACGCGACGCTCGAGGCGGCGTACGAGGAGGGCGAGGTGCTGATGTACACCAACGCCGAGGACCAGCAGATCGCCCCGGTGAAGGAGGCCTTCGAGGCCGCCCACGCGGAGATCACGCTGCGCAGCCTCGCGCTGAGCGACCAGCAGATGTTCCAGCGCTACGAGACCGAGGTCGCCACCGGAACGCCGACGGCCGACCTCGTGATGAGCAACGACGCGCTCGGCTGGCTGGAGTTCATCGAGGCCGGCAACATCGAGCCCTACGAGGACCCCAACGACCCGAACCTCCCCGACTACGCCAAGCTCGGTCCGGGCGTCTACGCGATCTCGGAGGACCCGGTGATCGCGCTGTTCAACAAGGCGCTCCTCCCGGAGGACCGCCAGCCGACGACGGTGGCGGAGCTCGCCGCGATGGCGGAGGAGCTCGACGGGAAGATCGGCACCACCGACATCAGCACCGCGGTCTCCTTCGGAGCCACCAGCGCCTACGTCGACAAGTACGGCGAGGAGGGCTGGGCGAACCTCGAGGAGATCGGGGGCGCACGCCAGCGTCGAGGCCGGCAACGGCCCGCTGGCGACCAAGCTGGTCCAGGGCCAGTACGCCGCGGCGTTCTTCGTCGGCGGAGCGGTCCGGGCCTTCATCGTCGACGACGTGGCGAAGGTCGCCAACTACCGCTACCTGGAGGACGGCACCCCGCTCCTGCCCCCGGGGCCTGGGCGTCACCGCCGATGCGCCGCACCCGAACGCCGCCAAGGTCTTCCTCAACTGGCTGCTCTCGGTCGAGGGGCAGGAGGCGGCGTGCGAGGGCGGCTTCACGCCCTACCGCGACGGCGTACGGTGCGACTTCGGGCTCCCGCAGGTCGAGGCCGCCGTCGGCGGTGAGGACAACCTCAACATCGGCACCTTCGACCCGGCGCTCGCGGACGACCAGGAGGCGATCCGGGACCGCTGGAACGAGGCCTTCGGTCGATGACCACGGTGGTCACCCGCGGGGCCGACGTGCTCGGCCCCGCACCGCGCCGGATGCGTCGACCGCGCCGGTCGCGGCGGGCCACGGACGCCGGCCACTACCTCGTCTGGGGGCTGGCCGTCCTCGTGCTCGTCGGCCCCGTTCTGGCCGTCGCCGCCGCCTCGCTCTGGTCGACGCCGCTCTACGAGTCGGGCGGCCACCTCACGCTGGCCAACCACCGCGACCTCCTGACCGACCCGGCGTGGTGGCAGGCCGTCGCCAACAGCCTCCTCTTCGCGACCATGGCGACGACCTCGTCGGTCCTCCTCGGCGTCACCGCCGCGGTCCTGCTGACCCGGACCAACCTGCCGTTCCGCCGGCTGCTCACCGGCGTCTTCGTGCTCCCCGTGCTGCTCCCCGGCCTGGTGCTGATCGTCGGCTGGATGGCCACCTGGGCGCCGGCCGGCTACGTCACCTCCTGGCTGGAGCTCAACACCGTCCTGTCCTTCCCGATCGACCTGTTCAGCCTCAACGGGATGGCGCTGGTCGCGACCAGCGTCGCAGCGCCCACCGTGTTCCTGCTCTGCCGCACGACGGTGCTGTCGATCGACTCCAGCCTCGAGGACGCCGCCCGCAGCTCGGGTGCCGGCCCGGTCCGCGCGCTGTTCTCCGTGACCGTGCCGCTGCTCCGCCCGGCGATCACCAACTCGACCCTCCTGGTGTTCGCCGTGATCTTCGAGGTGCTCGGCCTCCCGCTGATCCTGGGGTTCTCCAAGAACATCACCCTCGTCTCGACCTACCTCTACGACCACTGGGTCAACGGGACCGCCGACGAGCAGGGACTCGTCTCCGCCGGTGCGCTGTTCCTGCTCGCGTTCGTCGCCGCCCTGCTGGTCGTCCGCAACCGGGTGGTCGGCGACACCGGGCGCTACGCGACCGTCATGGGGAAGGCGAGCGCGAAGCGGCTGGTCGACCTCGGTCCGTGGCGCTGGCCGCTGGCCGCACTGGCGTCGTTCGTCCTCCTCGTCCTCGTGGTCGTGCCGCTGTTCGGGGTCGTGGTGTCGTCGGTGACGACGATCTTCTCGCCGCTCATCTCGCCCTGGTCGGTGCTCACCACCGACAACTTCACCGCCGTGCTCGACAACCCCGTGTGGGTGGACTCCGTGGTCAACAGCCTCCCTGATCGCGACCGTCGGCGGGCTGCTCGCGACCGTCGCCATCGCACTGATGTCGGTGGTGGCGCACCGCTCGGACTTCCGGCTGCGCGGGTCGCTCCAGCAGGCGATGCTCTGGCCGCGGATGATGCCGGGGCTGGTCTGCGGCATGGCGTTCTTCTGGGCGTTCGTGCTGCTCGACCCGACCGACACGCTCCGCGGCAGCCTGTGGGGCCTCGGCCTCGCCTTCGCCGTGCGCAACCTCGCGATCGGCTACAGCGCCTTCTACCCCGCGCTCGCCGCGATCGGCCGCGACCTCGACCTCGCCGCCCGCACGTCCGGTGCCGGCTGGTGGCGCTCGATGATCAGCATCTCCCTGCGGCTGAGCATCCCCGCGATGGCCACCTGCTTCGTCCTGCTCTTCGTCTCCATGCTCAACGACGCCGACCCCGCCGTCTTCCTCGTCACCGACGAGACCCCGGTGATGGGCCTGACCATGCTCCAGCTCGCGGCGACCAGCACCGGCGGTGCGGTCGCGGCGTTCGGGGTGATCCAGATGCTCCTCACGGTGGCGGTGCTCGCCATCGGCCGACTCTTCCTGGGAAAGCGGATCCATGCCTGACCTCACCCTCACCGGGCTCGCCAAGAGCTTCGGCGCCAACACGGTGCTCCACGACCTCGACCTCCACGTCGAGGACGGCGAGCTGTTCACCCTGCTGGGGCCCAGCGGCTGCGGGAAGTCGACGACCCTGTGGTCGATCGCCGGCCTGCACTCGCCCGACAGCGGCCGGATCGCGTTCGGCGACCGCGTGGTGTTCGACGGGGCGCGGGTCGACGTGCCCCCGGAGAAGCGCAACTGCGGCGTGGTCTTCCAGTCCTACGCCGTGTGGCCGCACCTGACCGTGCTCGACAACGTGGCCTACCCGCTCAAGCTCCGCAAGGTCCCGCGACGCGACCGCGCCCGGCGGGTCGAGGAGGTCCTCGAGCTGGTCGAGCTCGGCGGGCTCGAGGACCGCTACCCCCACGAGCTGAGCGGCGGCCAGCAGCAGCGGGTCGCGCTCGCCCGCGCCCTGGCGCACCCGCCGGACCTGCTGCTGCTCGACGAGCCGTTCTCCAACCTCGACGCCAAGCTGCGCGAGCGGGCCCGCGACTGGCTGCGCATCCTGCAGCAGCGGATCGGCGTCACCACGGTCTTCGTCACCCACGACCAGGACGAGGCGCTGTCGATGAGCGACCGGATCATGGTCATGGACGGCGGGCGGGTCCGGCAGGTCGGCAGCCCCGAGGAGATCTACCACGAGCCCGCCGACGAGTTCGTGGCCGACTTCATCGGCACCGTCAACGTCCTCGGCGCCCACGTCCCGGCCGGCGCCGACCGCTCCCAGGTGTGGGTCGAGGGCCTCGGCCAGCCGCTCGCGGTCTCGCCGGCGGCACCCGCCGAGGGCGACGTGCGGCTCGCCATCCGGCCCGAGCGGATCGTCGTCCACCCCTCCGGTGCACCAGCGGCGACGCCGAACGCGGTCACCGTCAAGGTGAGGTCGCAGGCGTTCCTCGGCGACCACTACCGCTACGTCGTCGCCCTCGGCGACCACGAGCTCGTCGTCCGCACCCTCAGCCGGATCGACCACGGCACCGAGCTCACCGTCGAGCTGCCGCCGGAGGCGATCCGCACCTACGCCGCGCAGGCGTAGCCGCCGCCCGCCCGTGCCGACGTACGGCACGGACCGATCGAGGGCACCCGCCCCAGCTCCTGAGAGGACCCCATGGCCACCACCTACAACCTCGCCACGCTGCTCGAGGACACCGCGCGGGACTTCCCCGAGCGGACCGCGGTCGTCCTGCCCGGCTCCGACGGGCAGGCGACGCGCCTCGACTACGACGCCCTCGCCAACCGGTGCGCCAACCTGCTGGCGGAGCTCGGGATCGGCGCGGGGGACCGGGTGGCGCTGAGCTGCCCCAACCTGCCGTTCTTCACCGCCGTCTACTTCGGCATCCTCAAGGCGGGCGCGGCGGTCGTGCCGCTCAACGTCCTGCTCAAGGGCTCCGAGATCGGCTACCACCTGCGCGACTCGGGTGCGACCGCCTACCTCTGCTTCGAGGGCACGCCCGACCTGCCGATGGGCACCTGGGGCCACGAGGGCTTCGCCGCCGCCCCGGACTGCGAGCACTTCTTCGTCATCACCGCCGACCCCACCGCTCCCTCGCCGGTCGAGGGCACGCGGACCCTGGCCCAGGCGACGGGCGGCCAGCCGGCCTCGTTCGACACCGTGGCGACCGACGAGGACGACACCGCCGTCGTCCTCTACACCTCGGGCACGACCGGGCAGCCCAAGGGCGCGGAGCTGCGGCATCGCAACATGCGCGACAACGCGCTGATCGGTCGCGAGCTGTTCGACGCCGACGCCGCCCGGCCCGACACGTTCCTGTGCGTGCTGCCGCTCTTCCACTCCCTTCGGCCAGACCGTGTGCCAGAACGGCGCGATCGCCCACGGCGGCACGATCGTGATGCTCCCCCGCTTCGAGCCGCGCGCGGCCCTCGAGCTGATGCTCGGCGAGGGCGTCACCTTCTTCGCCGGCGTGCCCACGATGTACTGGGGGCTGCTCGGGGTGATCGACGAGCTGCTGCCCGACCGGGAGGCCGACCTCGCGGCCCTTGCCGACGGGCTCCGGGTCGCGTCGTCGGGCGGCTCCGCGCTGCCCGTCGAGGTCCACCGGGAGTTCGAGAAACGTCTCGGCGTCACGATCCTGGAGGGCTACGGCCTCTCGGAGACCTCGCCGATCGCGGCGTTCTCCAAGCGCGGCGAGCCCGCGCGACCCGGCTCGATCGGGGTGCCGGTCCCCGGCGTCGAGATGAAGCTGGTCGACCCCGAGGGGCGGACGGTCGAGGGCGTCGGCGAGGTCGGCGAGATCGCGATCCGCGGCCACAACGTGATGAAGGGCTACCTCGGCCGCCCCGAGGCCACCGCGGAGGTCCTCGACGACGACGGCTGGTTCCGCACCGGCGACCTGGCCCGCACCGACGAGGACGGCTGGTTCTTCATCGTCGACCGGGCGAAGGACATGATCATCCGCGGCGGGTTCAACGTCTACCCGCGCGAGATCGAGGAGGTGCTGCTCACCCATCCCGACGTCTCGCTGTGCGCGGTCGTCGGCGTGCCGCACGAGCAGCACGGCCAGGAGGTCAAGGCGTACGTCGTGCCCGCGGCGGGGGCCTCGCCGGCCCCGGCGGACCTGGTCGCCTGGTCGCGGGAGCAGATGGCGGCGTACAAGTACCCCCCGGCTCGTCGAGGTCGTGGCGTCCCTCCCGATGACCGCCACCGGCAAGATCCTCAAGCGGGACCTGACCTGACACCGGCCGTTGGCGGCGGCGTCGTAGGGGTGACGGCAACGGTCGTTGCCGAACGGAGACGAGGCGCCATGGACGACTCGGTCGGCCGCACGCTGGACGCGATGGGCCCCCGGCTGAAGCAGCTGCGCCAGCTGCGCGACATCACGCTCAGCGACCTCGCGGAGCAGACCGGGATCTCGGTGAGCACGCTGTCGCGGCTGGAGGCCGGCCTGCGCCGTCCGACGCTGGAGCAGCTGCTGCCGCTGGCGCGCACCTACGGCGTCACCCTCGACGAGCTCGTCGACGCGCCGCCGACCGGCGACCCGCGGATCAACCTGCGGCCGATCGCGACCGGCGACGGGCGGACCATCATCCCGCTGACCCGGCGGGCCGGAGGGATCCAGGCCTACAAGTTCATCCTCCCGGCCGGCCGTGACGACGCCGAGCCGGAGCTGCGCACCCACGAGGGCTACGACTGGGCGTTCGTGCTCAACGGGCGGCTCCGCCTGGTCATCGGCGAGCACGACCTCGTCCTCGAGCCGGGGGAGGTGGCCGAGTTCGACACCCGGACGCCGCACTGGTTCGGCGCCACCAGCGCCGGCCCGGTCGAGTTCCTGAGCCTGGTCGGCAAGCAGGGCGAGCGCGCCCACGTGCGCGCCGCCCCGAAGGGGCGCTGAGCCCCGTCCGACCAGCGCGGTCAGGACGCCGGCGCGTGCTCCCCCGCGCGCCACGTGGTCGCGGGCGTGGGCGATCGCCTCGGGGGTGGTGGGGAAGAGGTGGCGTTCGTGGGCGAGCCGGTCGTGGACGCCGAGCTGCGCCAGGACCTGGTGGTGCTGGGGGGCGGACGCCGGAGAGCAGCACCGTGACGCCCCGGCGCTCCAGCCGGCCGATCGTGTCGGCGAGGACGTGGGCGCCGGTGGCGTCGACCGTCGTCACCCGCGACATCCGGAGCACCACGACCCGGACCCGGCTCACCTCGGCCAGCTCGAGCAGGAAGTCGTGCGCGGCGGCGAAGAACAGCGGCCCGTCGACGCGGTAGACCACGATCTGCCGGTCGAGGAGCTCCTGCTCCTCGTCGCGGTGGTCCTCCCGGTCGATCGGCACCGTCTCGAGCCGCGCCGTACGGGCGGTCTCGCGGAGGGCGAAGAACCCGGCCGCCACCAGACCGATCAGCACGGCGACGACGAGGTCGAGGGCGACGGTGGCGACCGCGGTGAGCAGGAGCGTGGCGGCGTCGCCGCGGGTCGAGCGGAGCAGCGCCGCCAGGCTCGACACCCGCACCATCTGCACCGCGGTCGCGATCAGCACGCCGGCCAGGGCCGCCAGCGGGATCTCGGCCACCCAGCGGGCGGCGACCAGCACCGCCACCAGCAGCAGGAGGGCGTGCGCGAGCGCGGCGAGCCGGGAGGTCGCACCGGACCGCACGTTGACGGCGGTGCGCGCGATGGCTGCGGTGGCGGGGGATCCCGCCGAACAGCGGGCTGGCGACGTTGGCCAGCGCCTGCCCCAGCAGCTCCCGGTCGGGGTCGTGCCGCTGGTCGACGGTCATCCCGTCGGCGACCGTCGCCGACAGCAGGCTCTCGAGCGCTCCCAGCGCGGTGACCGCGACGGCCGGGAGGAGCAGCGCGTCGAGGTCGGCCCACGGCACGTCGGGGAGCCGCGGGGCGGGCAGGCCGGACGGGATGTGGCCGATGGTCGCCAGTCCGCCGTCGAGCAGCGAGTTCGCACCCGTGGCGACCGCGACGAGGAGCAGGGTGGCCGGCAGGCCGGTCCGGAGGCGGGCGAGCAGGAGGATGGCGGCAGCCACGCCGAACGAGGTGGCCGCCGGGAGCCACTCCGGTGCGGCGAGCCACGCGCGGGCCGCGTCGCCGGCGAGGACCAGCACCTTCTCGGCCCGGACGTCGACGCCGAGCGCAGGAGGCAGCTGCTGGAGGGCGATGACGACGGCGATCCCCGCGGTGAAGCCCTCGACGACCGGCACCGGCACGTAGCGGATCACCCGCCCGGCGCCCGTCACGGCCAGCACCAGGAGCATGACGCCGGCGAGCAGGCCGACGACCAGGACGCCGTCGACCCCGTGGGTGGCGACGATCGGCACCAGGACCACCGTCATCGCACCGGTCGGGCCGCTCACCTGGACGTGGCTGCCGCCGAAGACCGCTGCCACGGCTCCGGCGACGATCGCCGTCACGATGCCCGCGGTCGCACCGACCCCGGAGCTGACGCCGAACCCGAGCGCCAGGGGGAGCGCGACCAGGGCCACCATCACGCCCGCGGTCAGGTCGCGACCGACCCGGGCGCGGGCCCAGTCGGCCCGCGAGGGCAAGAGGTCGTCGGCGCGGGCGAGCACGGCGGCCGCGCCGGCGCGCGGGAGGTGCGGCGCCATCAGCCCCGGTCGACCTTCAGCTCGTCCTCGAGGTCGCCGGTGAGCTCGGCCAGGCCGGCGAGGATCCGCCGGCCGGCCAGCAGCAGGTCGCGCACCTCCGGCACGCTGAGGGAGTAGACGACCGCGCCGGCCCGGCGGTGGGGAGACCACCAGCGACGTACGCCGCAGCACGGCCAGCTGCTGGGAGAGGTTGCTCGGCTCGATGGCGATCTGGTCGAGGAGCTCGTGCACGGCGTGGTCGCGCTCGGCGAGCAGCTCCAGGATCCGGATCCGGGCGGGATGCCCGAGGGTCCGGAAAACTCCGCCTTCGCCTGGTAGAGCGGGACTCCCACGTGCTGCCTCCTCAGCCGTCGCGGCGGGGCGCCACGTCGGTCAGGAGATGAAGATATCTTCAAGTGATCAAGTTGTGAAATCGTGGACGCCGCGCCGGGCCCGGGTCAGCGGGACGCGGCGGTGACCCGGTCGCGGTCGGCGGCGCTCCGGGCGGTGTCCCGCGACTCCTGCGCCGACTCGTCCGCCGGCTTCTTCCGCTTGCGGCCGGGCAGCTGGATGGAGCCCGACAGGAGGGCGAACCCGAGGCCGAGGAGGGCCAGGGGTGAAGATCGCCATGGCGATGAACCAGACGAGCAGGGTGGTGCTTGACATGATCGTGCTCCCTTCGTCGTACCGTCGCTGTCATTAACAGAACGCTCTGCGTATCGTATTTGTTCCAGGAGGTTCCCCGTGGCCGATCCGGCCCCGCCTCGCCCCGGCCGGCCCCGGAGCACGACCGCCGACGGCCTCATCCGCTCCGCCGCCCTGGCGCTCGTGCGCGAGGCGGGGCCGCGAGCGGTCACGATCGAGGCGGTGGCCGCCCGGGCCGGCATCGCCAAGACCACGATCTACCGGCGCTTCAGCAACCGCGACGAGCTCCTCGCCACGGTGCTGCACGAGGCGATCGGGACGCCGGAGATCCCGGCCGACGGCGACGCGCGCACCAAGACCCGGGCGGCCCTCGAGCAGGCCTGGCGCCAGCTCGAGCAGGTGCTCGGCCGCGGCGGGGTCGCCGCCGTGGTCCTCGACGACGACCCCACCTTCACCCGGCTGTTCCGCGACGCCCTCGCGCCCTACGACGCGGCCCTGGTCGGCCTCATCCGCGCCGACGTCGCCGCGGGGCTGCTGCGCCCGGGCCTCGACGCCGAGGCCGTGACGTCGCTCTTCGTCGGCGCCTACCTCGGCGAGCTGGTCCGGGCCGGCCAGGTCGCGCCGGACTGGCTGGAGCGCTGCCTCGACCTGCTCTGGCCGACGATGGTCGCCCGCCAGGACGGATGAGCGCCGCGCTCGTCGACCCCGTCCTCGCCGCATCGTCGCCGTCCGCGCTACCCGACCAGCTCGACGAGCGGCACCTGCGCGTCCCCCGCGCCGGGTCGTCCGCTCCCGACGAGCCGCCGGATCGCGTCCGTGGCGTCCCAGTCGTTGACGTGCATCCCGGCGACGACGCGGCCGCCGCGCAGCCACAGCGCCGTGAACCGCAGCGCGCCGGTGTCGCCCCGCACGACGACCTCGTCGTAGCCGTCCGGGCCCACGTGGCCGACGTACTCCATCCCGATGTCGAACTGGTCGGAGAAGAAGAACGGCAGCCGGTCGTAGGCGCGGTCGTCGCCGAGCATCGTCCGCGCCGCGTGCGCCCCCTGCTCGCGGGCGTTGTCCCAGTGCTCCACCCGGACCCGCCCGAGCAGCGGGTGGTCGTGGCGGGCGACGTCGCCCGCGGCGTAGACGTGCGGGTCGGCGGCGCGCAGCCGCGCGTCGACGAGCACGCCGCCGTCGGTCGGGAGTCCCGCGGCCGAGGCGAGACCGTCGTCGGGGGTCGCCCCGATGCCCACGACGACCGTGTCGGCCGGCACCCGGCTGCCGTCGGTGAGGACCGCACCTGACCGGTCGACCTCGACCAGCCCGCAGCCGAGGCGCAGATCGACCCCGTGGCCGCGGTGCACCTCGGCGAAGACCGCAGCCACCTCGGACCCCAGGACCCGCAGCAGCGGGAGCGGCGCCGGCTCCACCACGGTGACGCTGCCGCCTGCCTGGCGCACGGCGGCCGCGACCTCCAGGCCGATCCACCCGGCCCCCACGACGAGCACCCGGCCCGCCAGCCGTGGCCGCAGCCGGAGGGCGTCGTCGAGCGTGCGGAGGTAGTGGACCTCCGGGTGGTGGCCGTCGACGGCGGCCAGTCGGTGCGGGGACGAGCCGGTGGCCAGCAGCAGCCGGTCGTAGGCGACCCGGTCCTCGCCCAGGAGCACCTGGCCGCGGTCGAGGTCGAGCGCCGTGACCGGGCTGCCGAGCCGGAGGTCGACCTGCTGGTTGGCGTACCAACCGGCGTCCTGGACGAAGACCGAGGTGTCGGCGGCCGAGCCGAGCAGCAGGCCCTTGGACAGCGGAGGCCGCTCGTACGGCGGGTGCGGCTCGGCGCCGACCAGCGTGATGTCGCCGGTGTAGTCCTGCTCCCTCAGCTCCTCGACGGCGCGGGCCCCGGCGAGGCCCGCGCCGACGACCACGACGTTCACCGGGTGCTCCGGGCGAGCGCGAGGAACTCCGCCCGCGACCGGGGAGTCGTCGCGGAGCCGTCCGAAGAGCGTCGAGGTCAGGGTCCGCGCACCGGGGGCGCGCGCCCCGCGCAGGCCCATGCACGCGTGGTGGGCCTCGACCACGACACCGACGCCGTGGGGCAGCAGCCGCTCCCGCAGGTGCTCGGCGACGTCCTTGGTGAGCCGTTCCTGGGTCTGCGGGCGACGCGCGTGGAGCTCGACCATCCGCGCGAGCTTCGACAGCCCGGCGATCCGGCCGGCCGGGAGGTAGCCCACGTGCGCCACCCCGACGAACGGGAGCATGTGGTGCTCGCACAGCGACTGCACCGGGATGTCCTGCACCACGACCAGCTCGTCGTACCCCTCCTCGTTGGGGAAGGTGGTCAGGTCGAACGCCGGTGCGCTCGTCATCTCGAGCAGCGCCCGCGCCATCCGCGCCGGCGTCTCCGCGAGGTTCTCGTCGGTGAGGTCGAGGCCGAGCGCCGTGAGCAGGCGGGCGGCGGCGTCCACCGCGGCCAACGGGTCGACCGCCGGGGTGTCACGGGCGACCCGGGAGCGGTGCGGCGGGGCCGTGGTGATGGTCATGGTGCCTCCCGATCTCTAAAAATAACCTTCTTCGACGTTAGAACCGGGAACCTCTTGTGTCAAGGACGTTGTGTTTTAGACTGCGGCCATGGACCTCGGCTCCACCGCCGCCGGCATCGGCGCCCTGGCGGACGACACCCGCCGCCGGCTCTACGAGTACGTCGTGGCGCAAGCCGACCCGGTCGGCCGCGAGCAGGCGGCGGACGCGCTCGGCATCGCCCTGCACAAGGCGAGCTTCCACCTCGACCGGCTGGTGGGCGAGGGCCTGCTCGAGGCGGAGTACCGGCGGCTCAGCGGCCGCTCCGGCCCCGGCGCCGGCCGTCCGAGCAAGCTCTACCGGCGGGCGGACCGGCAGCTCACCGTGTCGCTGCCGCCCCGCCGCTACGACCTCGTCGGCGAGATCCTGGCGTCGGCGGTCGGGCGGGTCGGCGAGGGCGCGTCCCTGGAGGCCGCGCTGCGGGAGGCGGCGCGCGCCGAGGGGCTGGACCTCGGCCGCGGTGCCGGGTCCGGCGCCACCGGGGACGGGACGCTGGGCGCCCTGGCGGAGACCCTGCGGAGCCAGGGCTACGAGCCGCGGGTGACCGATGACGGCGTCGTCCTCGCCAACTGCCCGTTCGACGCGCTCGCCCGCAAGCACACCGCGCTCGTGTGCGGGCTCAACCGCGACTTCGTGCAGGGCGTCGCCGACGGGCTCCCCTGCTCCGCCGTCGAGGCTCGCCTGGACCCCGCGCCGGGCCGGTGCTGCGTCACCGCGCACCGGACGGGGTGACCCGCCCCCGGCCGCGGCGTCACGGGTGCGGCAGCTCCTCCGCGCCGGTGCGCAGCGTCAGCTCCACGTCGCCCAGCGCGATGTCGCCGTCGATCGTGAGCGGTCGCTCCTCCGCCTCCAGCCAGTAGGGCGTGCCGTACTGGGAGGGGAAGAACACCCACAGGCTCGGGTGCGACACCTCGTCGTGCGGGGTGAGCGCGAGCCCGCCGGTGGCCTCCCCCGCGGGCAGCCGGGGGATCGTGAACCGTCCGGACGCGCCGCGGGTGCGGATCCGGGCCGGGTGCTCCCCGGTGGGGTTGGTCGGGAGACCGACCGGATAGGTCACCTCGTAGCCGATGCCGGTGATCACTGGCCGGGTGGTGCCGGCGTAGACGAGGCGGCCGGTCACCGTGTGCCCCTCGGCGAGGGGCACGTCGTAGCGGCGCGACGCCCAGACCTTCACGTCCTCGTGACAGACCGGCGCCTGCTCGTGGGGGAACGCGTCGGCGCCGACCATGTAGTCGCCGGGCACCAGCCCCGGGAGGACGTAGCGGCCCTGCGCGTCGGCCCGGTCGGAGATCTCGTGGAAGCCGCCGTACGTCGGCGGGAGGTCGGGCGGGCACAGGTCGCCGGTGGTCGCCTCGACGACGGCGCCGGGTGCGGTGCGCCCGCGCAGGGTCAGCAGCGGCCGCTCCAGGCGGAGCCGCCCCACGTCGTGGGCGCGGAGGCCGCGGACCCGGAAGGTGCGGGTCGCGTAGCCGTCGCCGTCCTTGGCGACGACCGTGTAGCGGCCAGGGCGCAGCCCGACGTACGTCGCCACGCCGTTGTCGCGCCCGAGGTTGGTGGCGACCACCTCGCCCCGGCCGTCGCGCAGCTCGTTGTCGATGCGGCCGCCGTCGGTGACGAACCGGACCGTCGCGGTGGCGCCGCGCCGCACGGGCACCGTGGCGTCGACGCGCCGGTCGCCGGCGGCGACGCGCACCCGGACCGAGCGGGCGAGGTAGGGGCCGCCCCGGCGCAGGACGCCCACCCGGTAGGTGCCTGGCGTCAGGCCGGTGAAGCGGAAGGTGCCGCGGCGGGTCGTCGGCCGGCTCGCGACGAGGTCGCCGTCGGCGTCGCCGAGGAACACCTCGGTGCGGCGCGCCGGAGCGCCGGTGCGACGGTCGACCATGGTGCCGACGAGCGTCGTGCCCCGGTCGAGCACGCCGTCGACCACCGCGGGCCGGTCGGCCGTGACGGTGACCGGCTCCGAGCGCCACGGGACGGTACCGCGGCCACCGGCACGGAGGTAGTAGGTGCCAGGGGCGAGGCCCTCGATCGAGAACCGGCCGGCGCCGTCGGTCGCGCCGTGGAACGCGACCGTGTCGTCGAGCCGCATCACCTCGACCTGCTCGAACCGGGCGCCGGAGAGCGTGCCCTCGACCCGGGCGGGCGGCTGCAGTTCGACCGTGCCGAGCGCCAGGTCGGAGGACGAGGCGTCGAACAGCCGGGTGTGCTGCACCCAGCTGTCCCGCTCGCCGTCGGGGCCGACGTACCGGAGGAGGTGGTCGGCGGCCGACGGGTGGACGCAGGCCCAGGGCCGCTCGGTGTCGTGGTCGCAGACCTGGACGAGGAAGTCCTGCGACGCCTGGCGGACGCGGAACCGGCCGCGCGCGTCGGTGACGGTCCAGCGGTCGGTCGTCTCGTCGAGCATGCCGGCCTCGGGCACCTCGCGGGGCGGGAGGACGTTGACCATCGCGCCGGGGACGGGGGCACCGGTGGTGTCGACGACGACGCCGGTCACCCAGCCGCGCTGGTCGTCGGGGGCGGCCGTGGCGGTCGCGGAGAGAGAGGGGGGAGGGGCGGGCACCGCCGTCGCGACGACGGCGGTCAGTGCGGCCGCGCGGGCGCGCGGCAGGCGGAGGTTGCCGATGGGCATGAGGGTCCTTCTGCACGAGGTCGTCCCGGCTGCGGGAACGGCTGCCGGGTCCGAGACAGGGGTAGGACGTCGCGCCCGCCGATCGGGTTGCAGCGGATCCTCCGCGAGGACGAGCGCTGGCGGCGCTTGCCATGATCGGGGCATGTCGCACGCGCCGATGCCAGGGGCCGACGGCCTCGCCGAGCCGATGCGGTCGCGGTGGAGCCCGACCATCTTCGACGCCGAGCACCGGCTGCCGGACGCCGCCGTCGCGACGCTCCTCCACGCCGCGCAGTGGGCGCCCAGCCACGGCAACCTGCAGCCCTGGCGGTTCCTCGTCGCCGAGCGCGGCAGCGCCGTCCACCGGGTGCTCGTGCCGCACCTCACCCGCGGCAACGCCGGCTGGGTCCCGCGCGCGTCGGTGGTGTTCCTCGTCGCCGTGAAGACCGCGGCCGAGCCGGGGGAGGAGAAGCCGACCGACGCTGCGGTCAACCTCTACTCCGCCGGCCAGGCCGCCGCCCACCTCACCCTCCAGGCGCACGCGACCGGCCTGTGGGCGCGGCAGTTCCAGGGGTTCGACAAGGACGCGGTCGGGCGGGAGCTCGGTGTGCCGCCGCAGTGGCGGCTCGTGGCGGCCGTCGCGGTCGGCGTACGAGGGGACCCGGCGGAGGTGCCCGAACGGGAGCGAGAGCGGGAGCAGCGGGTCCGGCGCCGCAAGGACCTCGCCGAGATCGCGTACGGCGGCGCGTGGGGCGTGCCGTGGCGGGGCGACGACGCACGGGCCGGGGCGGTCGAGCACCTGCCAGACTCGGGAGCATGACCTCCCTCCACGACTTCACCGCGACCAGCATCGACGGCACGGAGACCGACCTCGCGGCGTACGACGGCAAGGTCGTCCTCGTCGTCAACACCGCGTCGCAGTGCGGCCTGACCCCGCAGTACGGCGGGCTGCAGCAGCTGCACGACACCTACGCCGACCGCGGCTTCGCCGTCCTCGGCTTCCCGTGCGACCAGTTCGGCCACCAGGAGCCCGGCGACGAGACCGAGATCGCCGCGTTCTGCGAGAGCAGCTACGGCGTCACGTTCCCGATGTTCGCCAAGGTCGAGGTCAACGGCGACGGCGCCCACCCGCTCTACCGCTGGCTCAAGGAGGAGCACGGCGGCATCCTCGGCGGCGCCATCAAGTGGAACTTCACCAAGTTCCTCGTCGGCCGCGACGGCCAGGTCATCGACCGCTACGCCCCCACCACCAAGCCCGAGAAGCTCACCGAGGACGTCGAGAAGGCGCTCGCCGGTTGAATCGGGCCTCGTGGTGTGTTGATTCGGGCCCCGTGGTGTGTTGAATCGGGCCCCGTGGTGTGTCGATTCGGGCCCCGTGGTGTGTTGATTCCGGCCCCGTGGTGTGTTGAATCGGGCCCCGTAGTGTGTCGAATCGGGCCTCATGGTGTGTTGATTCCGGCCCCGTGGCGACCGCCGGCCGCCACGACGCCGGACTCGACCGACCACGAGACCCGATTCGACCCGCCACGGGGCCCGATTCAACGAGCCACGAGGCCCGATTCGACGTCACACGGCGGAGGAGGCGAGCTCCTTGTCGCCCGAGCCGGGGGGCGGTGGGGATGGAGTCGCGCTCGAGCGACTCGCCCTCGACGTCGACGTTGGGCAGCAGGCGGTCGAGCCAGGCGGGGAGCCACCAGGCCTTCTCGCCGAGCAGGTAGAGGACCGCGGGGATCAGCACCATGCGGACGATGAACGCGTCGAACACGATCGAGATCGCGAGCGCGAAGCCCATCGACTTGATGATCGGGTCGTCCATCAGCATGAACGCCGCGAACACCGCGATCATGATGGTTGCCGCGGCCGTCACGACGCGGGCGCTGTTGCGGAACCCGTCGACGACCGCCTCCCGGGTGGAGAGGCCGTGCACGTGCGCCTCCCGCATCCGGGTCACCAGGAACACCTGGTAGTCCATCGCCAAGCCGAACACGATGCCGATCAGCATGATCGGGAGGAAGCTGACGATCGGCTGGCCCTCGAAGATGCCGAACGCGCCCTCCTGGAACACCGCGACGGTCGCGCCGAGGGTGGCCAGCACCGACAGGGAGGAAGCCGAGCGTCGCCGTCAGCGGCACCAGGATCGAGCGGAACACCAGCACCAGCAGCACGAACGCGAGCCCGATGACCACCGCCAGATAGACCGGCAGCGCGCCGTTGAGGCGGTCGGACACGTCGGTCGTGATCGCGGTGAGGCCGGTGACACCGAGGTCGGTGCCGGTCGACTCCTCGACGCCGCCCTCCCCGTCGCGCAGGTTCTCGAGCAGGTCGAGCGTGGCCTCGTCGGTCGGGCCCGACTCCGGCAGCAGCTGGATGATCGCCCCGGTCGCCGCCCCGGTCGGGGCACCGGTGTCGTCGACCGGCGCGTTGGTGGCGACGACCTGGGCGTTGGCCACGTCGTCCTGGCCGGCGGCCCAGCCGGCGACCTCGCCGAACGCCGCCTGCCGCTCGTCGTCGTCCTCGACGTCACGGCCGTCGACGACCACGAGCAGCGGACCCTCGCGGCCGGGCCCGAACGCCTCGGCCATCAGGTCGGAGGCGCGCCGCTGCGTGGTGTCGACCGACGCCGTGCTGTCGCTCGGGAAGGCCAGCTGCATCTGGGCCATCGGCACGGCCAGGGCACCGAGCACGATGACGACGAGTACGGCGAACGCGAGCGGTGCGCGGCCGAGCAGCCGGGCCCAGCGCACGCCGTTGTTGACGACCAGCCCGTGCTCGTCGCGGACCGGCCGGTAGCGCCGGACCCGGCCTCCGAACGCCTTCGACTTCAGCATGCCGAGCACCGCGGGCAGGAGGGTCAGCGCCACCAGCACCGCGAGCAGCACGGTGGCCGCGGCGGCCAGGCCCATCGCGGTGAGGAACGGGATCCCGACGACCGTGAGCGCGGCGAGCGCGATCAGCACGGTGAGGCCGGCGAACACGACGGCGGAACCGGAGGTGCCGACCGCGATGCCGGCGGCGTGGGCGCGGTCGTCGGTGTGGTGCAGCTCGCTGCGGTAGCGGGCCACGATGAACAGGGTGTAGTCGATGCCGACCGCGAGCCCCAGCATGCTGGCGAGGATCGGCGTGGTCGAGCCGATGCTGTCGGTGAGCGCGGTGGCGGCGGTGACCCCGGCCAGGCCGAGGCCGACGCCCACGACGGCGTTGACGATCGGCAGGCCGGCGGCGACCAGCGAGCCGAAGGTCAGCAGCAGCACGAGGAGCGCGACGCCGATGCCGATGAGCTCTGCGGTGGCGCCCGGCGGCTCCACCGAGGTCATGCCCGGACCGTTGGCCTCCGCGACGAGCCCGGTCTCCTCGGTGACGTCGCCGAGCAGGTCGGCGAGCGCCTCCTGGGAGGAGGGCTCGATGTCGGTGGGCTCCTCGACGTCCCACTCGAAGGTCAGTACGCCGACCCGGCCGTCCTCGGAGAGCGGCGACAGGGCGGCCGCGTTCTGCCGCGCGGCCTCGACGTCACCGCCCTGCTGGCGGGCCGCCCCCACGATCTGCTCCTCCTGGGCGGCCGCGGCGTCGACGGGGTTCTTGAGGAAGGAGGAGTCCGCGCTGGTCGCCGCGTCGCCGTCGACCTGCGGCAGGTCGGTGATCCCGGCGATCAGCTCGTCGACCGCCCCGCGGTACTCCCGCTCGTCGAGCGTCTGACCCTCGGGCGCGGCGACCACGACGTTGACGCTCGCGTCCTCGAACGGGTCCTCCGCGCCGGGGGAAGAGCTCCTGCTGGAGGTCGGAGGCCTCCTCGGACGGGATGCCCGGGATCGTGAACTGGTCCTGCATCGGCTTCGAGAACGCCGCGGCGAGCGCGCCGACCACGACGGCCAGCAGCAGCCAGCCGGCGATGAAGTAGTACCACCGCTTGTAGGCGGTCGTTCCGAGGCGGTAGAGCAAGCGGGCCATGGGGGTCTCCTGGGTCCGTCTGGGGCGGTGGTGGTGCCGGGGTTCCGGCGGGTCAGCTCTGGAGTACGACGCGGGCGTCGGCGACCGCGTCGTTGATGAGGGCGGCGAAGGGTCGGGACTGGTCGGGCTCGACGCGCTCGACGGCGGACTCGAAGATCACCATCAGCAGCCCGACGAGGAGCCGAGCGCGCTGCTCGCCGTAGTCGGCACCCTCGCGCTGCAGGATGAACGCGACCGCCTCCTGCACGACGCTCTCGAACCGGTCGTGCGCGATCGCGACCAGGCGCCGGTCGCCGCGGAACACGTCGCGGCGCAGCTGGACCAGGTCGATGTCGGTGCTCTTCTCGGCGAGTGCCTCGGCCGCGACCGCGACCAGGTCCTCGAAGAGGTGGCCGGTCGGCCCGCCGGCGACGAACTCGGCGATCCGCTCCTCGGAGATGTCGTGGACCGGGCCGAGGACCACGTCGGCCTTGGCGTCGAAGTAGTTGAACACGGTGCGTCGCGACACCTCGGCGGCCTCGGCGAGGTCGTCCATGGTCCAGCCGTCGAAGCCGCGGTCACGGGTGAGCTCGAGGGCGCACCACTGGAGCCGGCGGGCCGTCTCGGCCCGACGGGTCTCCCACTTGGACGCGGTCTCGGTCACGGCGACGATCTTTGCACTCCCACCCAAACAAGTGCAAAAGAGTGACGGCGATCACGCGGCCTCGGGAGCGGGGCAAAGGACCACGACGCCCGATTCGACACACCACGAGGGCCGATTCGACACGCCACGAGGGCCGATTCGACACGCCACGACACCCGATTCGACACACCACGACACCCGATTCGACACGCCACGACACCCGATTCGACACGCCACGAGGGCCGATTCGACACGGGCTCGGGGGCGGCAGGGGGGCGGGCCGAGAAAGGGCTCGCGGGCGCGGCGGGCGGCTGGCTACCCTGCTGCCGTGACCGACGTGACCCGCCTGGGCCTGCTCCCCGCCGCCTCCGGTCGTCTGACCGGAGCGGCCACCTGCTCCCCGCGCACGGCGCGGGGAGGGCGGCGTGCTCCCGACGCCTCCGTCCGTCCGACCCAGGAGCACACCCGTGTCCGTCACCACCACTTCCTCCCGCGGCGTCCTGCCCGTCGGGATCGTGCAGATCTCCCTCGCCGGCGTCCTCTGGGGCACCGGCGGCCTGACCCTCCAGGTCATCCGCGACCACGCGTCGCTGTCGTTCGTCACCGTCAGCTGCTACCGGATGCTCGTCGCAGCCGCCGTCCTCCCTCCTCGCCGTCGTCGCGCTGCGGCGCGGCGAGCGGCTGCTCGCCCTGCTCCGCGAGGCGCCGGGCACCGCCTGCCTCGTCGGTGCCGGCACGGCCGCCTACCAGGCGCTCTACTTCGGCTCGGTCGTCGAGGTCGGCGTCACCGTCGCGACCGTCGTGAGCCTCGGGCTGGCCCCGGTGCTGCTCACCGCGGCGGAGTCGCTGCGCGCCGGCCGCCACCCCGGCGTGCGTCGCGTCCTCGTCCTCATCGCCGCCCTGCTCGGCCTGGTGCTGGTCAGCGGCGCCGCAGGCGAGGGGGCGACCGGCCCGCGACCATGGCTCGGCGTGCTGCTCGCGGTCGCCTCGGGAGCGACGTACGCCGCCACCACCGCGCTCGGCCGCCCGCTCTCGCAGCGGTCGGACCCCCTGGCGCTGACCACCGTCGCGACCAGCGCGGGCGCGCTCGCCCTCGTGCCGGCGGCGTTCGTCGTCGGCGGCCCGGCCACGACCACCGACCCCGTGGCACTCAGCGCCCTCGCCTACCTCGGCGTGATGACGATGGCGCTCGCCTACGGCCTGCTCTACGCCGGGCTGCGGACGACGTCGAGCACCGCGGCGGTGATCGCCAGCCTGCTCGAGCCGGTGACCGCGGCCGTCGCGGCTGCGCTGCTCCTCGACGAGCGGATCGGCGCGGCCGGCGTCGTCGGCGTCGTGCTCGTGCTCGGCGCGGTCGCCGGCGCCGGGCGTGAGCCGGTCGCCGAGGCGGGTCCGGGTCTCGGAACGGTCACGGATCCCGGGGCTGCGCCCGGGCGGTGAAACCGGTTCGCGGGTCGCGCCGTCCCACCACCATGCACCGGACCTCCCGCCTCGCCCTGACCCTCGCCGCGCTCGCCGTCGCCGGCCCCGCCCTCGCCGCCTGCAGCGGCTCCGACGGACCCGACGGGCCGGGCGGCACCCTCGACGTCGACGCCCTCTCCTACTACGAGGACTACGAGTCCGAGTCCGGAGGGGGACAGCGGCGTCGTCTACGATGCCGCGGCGCCCGAGGCAGAGTCGAGCAGAGCGCAGGGCCCGACGGGCAGCGAGCCCTCGGTGCCCCCGGCGCCACCCGCCCCGGACGAGGACAACACGTTCCGGGACCACGGCGCCAGCGGGTTCGTCGACGCCGCGCGCGACCCGCGGTCGACGTTCGCGCTCGACGTCGACACCGGCTCGCTCGGCGTCGCCCGCACGCTGCTCCGCGACGGGCACCGGGTGCCCCCCGCCTCGGTGCGGGTCGAGGAGTGGGTCAACGGGTTCGAGTACGGCGACCCGTTCCCCGCCGACGGCGACCTCGGGCTCTCCGCCGAGACAGCGGACGCGCCGAGCCTCGACGACGGGACCCGGCTGGTGCGGGTCGGGGTCACCGCCCGCGAGGTGACGGCGGACGAGCGGCCGCGGACCAACGTCACGCTCGTCGTCGACCGCTCGGGGAGCATGGACATCCGGGAGCGGCTCGGCCTGGTGCAGGCGTCGCTCGCCGTGCTCGCCGACCGCCTCGACCCCGACGACACCGTCGCCGTGGTGTCGTTCGACGACCGTGGCGAGCTGCTGCTGCCGCCGACCGAGGTGCGCGACCAGGACGCGATCATCGGGGCGATCGAGGAGCTGCAGCCCCGGCGGCGGCACCAACCTGGAGGCGGGGCTGCGGCTCGGCTACCGGCAGGCCCGGAAGGCCTTCGACCCGGAGGCGGTCAACGCCGTGGTCCTCGCCTCCGACGGCGTCGCCAACATCGGCCGCACCGGCCCGGGGTCGATCACCGACACCATCGCCGAGGAGGGAGCCGACGGCATCCACCTGGTCACGGTGGGCTTCGGCATGGGCAACTACAACGACCACCTGATGGAGCAGCTCGCCGACCGCGGCGACGGGTTCTACGCCTATGTCGACACGTTCCCGGAGGCCTCCTCGCTGTTCGGCACCGAGCTGGTCACGACGCTGACCCCGGTGGCCGCGGACGCCCGGGCGCAGGTCCGGTTCGACCCCGCCCTCGTGACGTCGTACCGGCAGGTCGGCTACGACAACCGTGCCCTGGCCGACGACGACTTCACCGACGCGGACGTCGACGCCGGCGAGCTGGGCGCCGGTCACCGGGCGACCGCGCTCTACGAGGTGCGGCTGGCCAACGACGTGGAGCCGGGCACGGTGATCGGCGAGGCGGCGGTGCGGTGGACCCCGGTCGGCACCGGCGGGGGAGCGCGGCCGCCAGGAGGAGCGGGTGGTGGAGCTGGTCGCGGGAGCCCCGGACGCCGAGGGGTCGCCCGACCTGCGGCTGGCGGCCGCCGTCGCCGACCTCGCGCAGCTGCTGAGGCGCGCGGCGCCGTACGCCGACCGCCCGGTCACCCTGGCCGCCGTCCGCGACCGGGCCGACGCGCTCGCCGAGGACGGCGTGCCCGGGGCGGCGCAGCTGGTCGAGCTCGCGGAGCAGGCGATCGCCCTGGAGTGAACCCTGGGGTGACTCCGGAGTGGCACGGTGTGGCCCGGGTCTGGCATCGAGTGACTCCGACCACTTTACAAGCGTGCCCCTCTTGTCAAGCTTGCTTTACAAGTCCTACGGTCTTGTCAATCGACGACGCCCGCAGCCGCGGGCCGGACGAGAGGGTGCAGATGACGACCGATGCCTACGGCCACACCGTTCCCGAGGGCTCGACCGAGCGGTGGAAGGACCGGAAGCGCTACCTCTGGCTGCTCGGCCTGATGGTGCCCGGGTTCGGGGCGCTGACGCTGGTCGGCTACGCCTACACCGACTGGTGGGTGTTCCTGCTCGGCGGGCCGATCCTCATCAACCTGGTCATCCCGGTGCTCGACCTGATGCTCGGCCTCGACCCCTCGAACCCGCCCGACGACGTGATCGAGGACCTCGAGAACGACAAGTACTACCGCTGGGTCGTGTTCATGTACCTCCCGCTGCAGTACGCGATCCTGTTCTCGGTCTGCTACCTGCTCGCCTTCGGCAACCCGATCCTGTGGACCACCGACCTGCTCGGGGCCACCGGCTGGGTGGCCGACCACCTCGGCGCCGACCTGGTGCGGCCGATGGCGGAGGACGGCGCCTCCGACCTCGCCTGGTGGGAGAAGCTGATGGTCGCGTTCTCCACCGCCGGCGTGATGGGCATCGGCATCAACACCGCCCACGAGCTCGGCCACAAGAAGGAGTCGGTCGAGCGCTGGCTGTCCAAGATCGCGCTCGCGCCGACGTTCTACGGCCACTTCTACATCGAGCACAACCGCGGCCACCACGTGCGGGTGGCGACCCCGGAGGACCCGGCGTCCTCCCGGCTGGGCGAGTCGTTCTGGGCGTTCTGGCCGCGCACGGTCTCCGGGTCGCTCCGGTCCGCGTGGGAGCTGGAGGCCAAGCGCTACCGCCGTAAGGGCACCCACCCGTTCCACCTCGGCAACGACGTGCTCAACGCCTGGGCGATGTCGGCGGTGCTGTACGGCGGCATCGTCGCGGTGTTCGGCTGGCAGCTCGTGCCCTACCTGCTGGTGATCGTCGTCTGCGGGTTCTCCCTGCTCGAGATCATCAACTACCTCGAGCACTACGGGATGCTGCGGCAGAAGGTCGGCGAGCGGCAGCGCTACGAGCGGGTCCTCCCCATGCACTCGTGGAACTCCAACAACCTGGTCACCAACGTCTTCCTCTACCACCTGCAGCGGCACAGCGACCACCACGCCAACCCGACCCGCCGCTACCAGACGCTGCGCGACTTCAAGGAGTCGCCGGCGCTGCCGACCGGCTACGCCGGCATGCTCACCCTCGCGCTGGTGCCGCCGCTGTGGCGCCGGGTGATGGACCGCCGCGTCGTCGAGCACCTCGACGGCGACGTCCGGCTCGCCAACATCCACCCGCGGAAGGTGGAGCACTACCTGCGGAAGTTCCCGCCGCCGGCCGACTCCGACGTCCACAAGGACGACGTCTGGGCGCAGCGGTACGACGGCGAGGTGCTCGCCGCGCGGTGCCCCGGCTGCGGCTACGTCTACGAGGTCGCCGCGGGGGACGAGCACGAGGGGTTCCCGGCCGGCACGGCCTGGCGCGAGATCCCCGACGACTGGTGCTGCCCCGACTGCGGCGTCCGCGACAAGATCGACTTCGTCCCGTTCGACCCCGAGAAGGTGACCACCCGATGAAGATCCACGCCGACCTCGACAAGTGCGAGGGCCTCGGCATGTGCGAGGCGATGGCCAACGACTACTTCGAGGTCGACGAGGACGAGGAGCTCGTCACGGTGCTCGACGACTCCCCGCCCGAGTCCGACCGGGCCCACGTCTACGCCGCGGTGCAGGCCTGCCCGGTGCTGGCCCTCACCCTCGCCGACTGAGCACGACGACCCAGGCGCCGGCGGTTATCCTCGCCGGCGTGGCGAGAACCACCCCGGCCGGCTCCGAGCCGGCCACCTCCGGCCGGCTCCGCGACCGCCTGTGCGACGCGGCGGTCGCGGTCATCCTGGACGAGGGGTGGGCGCGGGTGACCATGGCCCGGCTCGCCGACGAGGTGGGGGTCAGCAGGCAGACCGTCTACAACGAGATCGGCACGAAGTCCGACCTCGCCGAGGCCGTGGTGCTGCGCGAGCTCGACCGGTTCCTCGCCGGCGTGGTCCGCTCCTTCGACGAGAACCCCACCGACCTGATCGGCGCGATCCGGGACTCCGCCCGCCGGGTGCTGGAGTACGCGCAGGACAACGCGCTGCTCCACGCGGTGGTCTCGGCCACCCACGGTGCCGACACCGAGCTGCTGCCGCTGCTCACCACGCACGCGGAGTCGCTGATGGTGGGCGCGAAGATGGTCGTCGCCGAGCGGGTGCAGGCCTACGACGTGCCGCTGGAGCCCGACCGGCTCGAGACCGGCATCGAGCTGGTGGTCCGGCTGGTGCTGAGCCACGTCATGCAGCCCTCGGCCGACCCCGCCACGACGGCGGCGGACATCGCCTGGGTGGCGGAGAAGGTCCTCGGCTGACCGTCGTACGGACGCCCGCGGGAGCGGCGGTGCCCGCCGCGGGGCGCGGACCCACCGACTACCCTCGGAGGGGGGAGGGAAGGTTCCATGGGGGGTTGCGCAGCGTCGCGCGCGACTGGCGCTGACGGGCGCGGTCGCGCTGCTCGTCGCGGCCTGCGGCGGGACCGGCGGCGACGACCCGGGCGGCTCCTCGTCGGGCACGTCGACCTCGGCGCCGCCCTCCACCGCCACCGACGGCTCCGTCCCGGTCTCCTACGAGCGGCCGACCGTCGAGCCGCCGGGCCGGCTCGACGCCCACCTCGTCCCCGACGACCTGCTGGTGGTCGGCGCCGACACCCTGCCGGACGACCTGGTCGAGCGGATCGGGGAGATCCGGGTCGGCGGCGAGCCCGGCGTCGACGAGATGTACCAGTTCTCCCTCGGCCAGGTGGCCGTCGAGAACCGGGTGCTCGACGTGGCCGCGGTCGACGCCGGCGAGTACCGCCGGTTCACCGAGGCGGTCAGCGCGCAGTTCCAGCAGCAGTGGGACCGCGTCGCCGGCGGCGAGATGGCCGTGACCGACACGCTGACCCGGCGGCTGCCGGTCGACAAGGACGGGTACGTCGCGCTCGCGGTCGGCGACCGGACCCACAACGTGCACGTGGCGTCGTACTACCCCCAGGTCGGCACGGTCGACGCCGTGGTCAACACCGCGTGGGCCGACGAGCTCGACATGGTCGACGGCAACGCGCTGGTGATCTCCACCGGCACCGCCTCTCCGCAGGCGGTGCGCAAGAAGCTCGACGCGCTGCTCGAGGAAGACCTCTCCGTCCACGGCCTCGACGCCGCGGCGGAGTACGGCCTCGACCCGCGGGCGGTGCAGAGCGTGCAGCTGGTCGGCACCTTCGCCGAGGCGGTCGGCGTCTTCCGCTACACCGTCCTCGGCGGCGGCCGGATCGCTCCCGACCCGGCCTGGGTGCGCAGCCACATCGTCACCGAGCACGTGCCGCTGCTCGGCGAGATGACCTGCAACAAGCACATGATGCCGCAGCTGCGCGCCGCGATGATCGAGATCCAGGACCGCGGGCTGGCCGACGAGATCGAGTACCACGTCGGCTGCTACTACCCCCGGTTCATCGCCGGCAGCACCACCCTGTCCAACCACTCCTTCGGCCTCGCCATCGACATCAACTCGCTGGAGAACCAGCGCGGCACCGTCGGGCAGATGCACCCCCACGTCGTCGAGATCATGAAGAAGTGGGGGTTCGCCTGGGGCGGCGACTGGAAGTGGACCGACCCCATGCACTTCGAGCTCGCGCGGATCGTCGAGCCGCGGACGGGCTGACCCGCGACCCGTGGCGGAGGACCGTCGACACTGACAGTGGATCTGTCATGATCAGCGCATGTCGTACGAGCTGGGGCAGGGCACCGGTCCGTTGCGCGGCACCAAGGTCGTCGAGATCGCCGGGATCGGCCCCGGACCGCACGCCTGCACGATCCTCGCCGACCTCGGCGCCGACGTGATCCGCATCGAGCGGCCCGGCGGGCAGCTGCTCACGGGCGGCCCGACCGACCTGCTCACCCGCGGCCGGCCGAGCGTCGCCCTCGACCTGAAGGACCCGGCAGCGACCGAGACCGTGCTCGACCTCGTCGAGCGCGCCGACGTCCTCGTCGAGGGCATGCGGCCCGGCGTCGCCGAGCGGCTCGGCATCGGGCCGGAGCCGTGCCACCTCCGCAACCCGCGGCTGGTCTACGGCCGGATGACCGGGTGGGGCCAGGACGGCCCGTGGGCGCACGCCGCCGGCCACGACATGAACTACGTGGCGATCACCGGCACCCTGTTCGGCCTCGGGCAGGTGAAGGAGAAGCCGCAGTTCCCCGGCAACCTGGTCGGCGACTTCGGCGGCGGGTCGACGTACCTCGTCATCGGCATCCTCGCCGCCCTCCTCGAGGCGCGCACGTCGGGCCAGGGCCAGGTCGTCGACGCCGCCATCGTCGACGGCACCGCCCACCTCAACGCGATGACGTCGGCGTTCCTCGCCGCCGGCACGTTCAAGGAGGAGCGGGCGGCCAACCTGCTCGACGGCGGCGCGCCGTACTACGACCTCTACGAGACCGCCGACGGCGAGCACATGTCGGTCGGGGCGCTCGAGCCCCAGTTCTACGACCGGTTCGTCGAGCTGCTCGGCATCGCCGACGTCGCCCCCGACCGCTACGACCCCGAGCGCGCCGACGAGCTGCGGGAGCTGATCGCCGCCCGGTTCAGGGAGCGCACGCGCGAGGAGTGGTCGGCCGTCTTCGACGGCACCGACGCCTGCGTCGCCCCGGTGCTGCGGATGAGTGAGGCCCCCGACCACCCGCACCTGAAGGCGCGCGAGGTGTTCGTGGAGGAGCACGGCATCGTCCAGCCGCAACCGGCGCCGCGGTTCTCCCGCACCCCCGCCACCCTCGGCCGCCCGCCGGCGCCGGCGGTGGGCGCCCACACCGTCGAGGCGCTCACGGCGTGGGGGATCACCAACATCGACGACCTGCTCGAACGCGGCGTCGCAGTCCAGGAAGGTTGACCCATGCCCGAGACGCTCCCTCCGGCCGCCCAGCCCCAGCACGTCGACGTCGTGGTCATCGGCGCCGGCCTCTCCGGCGTCGGCGCCGCCGCCCAGTTGCGCGCCCGACACCCCGAGCGGTCGGTCGCCGTGCTCGAGGCCCGCGAGTCGATGGGCGGCACCTGGGACCTGTTCCGCTACCCCGGCATCCGCTCCGACAGCGACATGTTCACCTTCGGCTACAAGTGGCGGCCCTGGAAGAGCGACGTCGCCCTCGCCGACGGACCGCTCATCCGCGACTACATCCACACCGTCGCCGAGGAGTACGGCGTCCACGAGCTCGTGCGCTACCGCCACCGCGTGCTGCGGGCCGCGTGGGACTCCGCCGAGGCCCGCTGGACCCTGACCGTCGCCGTCGGCGACCCGGCACAGGGCGAGACCGTCACCATGACCGCCGACTTCCTCTGGTCGTGCGCCGGCTACTACCGCTACGACCAGGGCTTCCAGCCGCAGTGGCCCGGCATGGCCGACTTCCGCGGCGACATCGTCCACCCCCAGCACTGGCCCGACGACCTCGACTACCGGGGCAAGCGGGTCGTCGTCGTCGGCAGCGGCGCGACCGCGGTGACGCTGGTGCCGGCCATGGCGCCCGACGCTGAGCACGTCACGATGCTGCAGCGCACGCCGACGTACGTGCTGTCCCGGCCGGGCCGCGACCCGGTCGCCCGCCTGCTCGGCCGGGTGCCGGACAAGCTGTCCTACCCGGTGGTGCGGTGGTGGAACATCCTGCAGGCGATCGCGTCGTTCCAGGTCTCGCGCCGGTGGCCCGGGTTCGCGAAGAACGTGGTCCGCAAGGGGGTGGCAAAGTCACTGCCGGAGGGCTTCGACGTCGACACCCACTTCAGCCCGCCGTACAACCCGTGGGAGCAGCGCCTCTGCTTCGTGCCCGACGGCGACCTGTTCCGCGCCATCCGCCGTGGCCAGGCCTCGATCGCCACCGGCGTGATCGAGACCTTCACCCCCACCGGGGTGCGGCTCGCCTCCGGCGAGGAGATCGACGCCGACGTCGTCGTCACCGCGACCGGCTTCCAGCTGCTGCTCCCCTTCGGCGGTGTGGAGATCGAGGTCGACGGGGCGCCGCTGGCGCTCGAGGACCAGATGGCCTACAAGGCGCTGATGATCAGCGGGATGCCGAACTTCGCCTTCACCATCGGCTACACCAACGCCTCCTGGACGCTGAAGGCCGACCTCGTCATCGACTACGTCTGCCGCCTCCTCGACCACATGGACCGGCACGGCTACCGGATCGCCGTCCCCGAGCTCGACCCCACCGTCGAACGGCGCCCGCTGATGGACCTCAGCTCCGGCTACATCCAGCGCTCCGCCCACCTGCTCCCCGCCCAGGGCGACCGCCCCCCGTGGCGGCTCGACCAGAACTACATCACCGACCGCCGCGTGATCCAGCGCTCGCCCATCGACGACGGGGTGATCCGGTTCAAGTAGGGGTTGGCAGGGCGCCGGGCGAGCGTCGCGGGCGGCCGGGTGACGTGAGGTTTCCCCGGCCGACCGGGGAAACCTCAACATGTCGGGCAAAGCAATGCCGGACAAGTGGAGGTTTTGCCCGTCACGTCGCCGATCGGACGCCGACACCGCCCCCCGCCCGCGTCCCCCCGCCCGCGTCCGCCCGTCCGCCCCGCCACCGACCACCCCGCCCCCTCCCGATTCGCCCGGCCGACCGCCGTACCCCTAGGCTGGAGGCACTGGTCCGGCCGGTCTTGCCCCGGGCCCTCGCGTGGCGGTCCGCCGCCGCGCCCCTCCTCACCGAGGCCCGCTTCCACTTCCCGCCGCCGGCGGGACAGCACGGCGAGACGCCCCTGGGGACCGCTGCTGACGGCCGTCCCGGAGAGAACGACCCCGTGACCACCACCTTCGCCGACCTCGGCGTGCCCGCTGCCCTGCTCACCGTCCTCGACGGCCACGGCATCACCACCCCCACGCCGATCCAGGCGGCCACCCTTCCCGACTCCCTCGTGGGCACCGACGTGCTCGGCCGCGGCCGCACCGGGTCCGGCAAGACCTACGCGTTCGCGCTGCCGGTCGTCGCCCGCCTGATCGCCTCCGGCGGCCGGGCCGCGCCGCGGACCCCGCGGGCGCTGGTCCTCGCCCCGACCCGCGAGCTCGCCTCGCAGATCGAGGCCACGCTCAAGCCGCTCGCCGACGCGGCCGGCCTGCGCACGCACACGGTCTTCGGCGGCGTGGGCCAGGGGCCGCAGGTCGCGGCGCTCAAGCGCGGCGTCGACGTGCTCATTGCCTGCCCGGGCCGGCTCGAGGACCTGATCCAGCAGGGGCACTGCAGCCTCGCGAAGGTCGAGGTCACCGTGCTCGACGAGGCCGACCACATGGCCGACCTCGGCTTCCTCCCGGCGGTGCGCCGGCTGCTCAACCAGACGCCGCGCGGCGGCCAGCGGATGCTGTTCTCCGCGACGCTCGACAACGCGATCGACGTGCTCGTCAAGCGCTACCTCACCGACCCGAAGGTCCACGAGGCCGACTCGGTGCAGGCCCCGGTCTCCGCGATGGACCACCACGTCCTCCACGTGACGCGCGACCTGCGGCTGCCGGTGCTGGTCGACCTGGCCAGCGCCCCGGGCCGGACGGTCGTCTTCACCCGCACGAAGCACGGGGCGAAGGCGCTCGCGCGCCAGCTCAACCGCAACGGCGTCCCGTCGGTCGACCTCCACGGCAACCTCAGCCAGGGCGCGCGGACCCGCAACCTGGAGGCGTTCCACAGCGGTACGGCGACCACGCTCGTCGCCACCGACATCGCGGCCCGCGGCATCCACGTCGACGACGTCGCCCTCGTGGTGCACGCCGACCCGCCGGCCGAGCACAAGGCCTACCTGCACCGCTCCGGTCGCACCGCGCGGGCCGGCGCCGCCGGCACGGTGGTGACGCTGATGACCGACGAGCAGGTGCGCGACGTCCGCGACCTCACCCGCGCCGCGGGCGTCCGGCCGACCACGACCAAGCTCGCCGGCGTCGACCACCCGGTGCTCGTCGAGCTGGCGCCGGGCGAGCGGACCCGTCCTGGCGGCCTGGTGCCCGCGACCGGCGAGCAGCCCGGCCGCGGCGGCAAGGGCGGCGCCGCCGGTGGCGGGGGAGGCAACGGCGGGCGCCGCCGGCGCCCGCGCAGCCGCACGCAGGGCCAGGGCGGCGGCGAGCAGGGCCGCCAGGCCGGCCGGGCATCCACCGGCAAGCCGCGCCGGCGCTCCGGCGGCGGCTCGCGGAGCACCGGATCCGGCGGCGGTCACAGCGCCGCGTCGTTCAGCTCCGGCCGCCGCTGACCACGTCTTCGAGCACGGTTTGGTCCCAAACCGCACGTCCGAGCACGGTTCGGCTGCGGTTTGGGACCAAACCGCACGTCCGAGCCCGGTTCCACTGCGGTTTGGGACCAAACCTCGGTAAAGAACCGGCCGCGCGTCAGCGCCGCGGCCGACGGGCGGCCCGGGCGACGGCCGCCTCGTAGGCGGTGACGAGGCCGCCGACCGAGAGCGGCTTGAGCCGCTCCATCACCTCGCGGAAGTGCTCGGACCGGGCGTCGTCGTAGAGCGGCGCCAGCTGGTCCTGGATGACCTCCCACAGCTCCTGGGCCATCTGCTCGCCGTGCTCCTGGTAGATCCGGGCCGCCGCGACCGCGACCTCGCGGGGGAAGCCGAGCTCGAGCAGCCGGATCCCGATCGCGAGCTGGTTGCCGGCGACCAGGTACGTCGACCCGCGCAGCCGCAGCACGCCCAGGGCCTGCAGCGTGGCGACGTCGTCCTCCGAGAGCGGCCGGCCCGCCCGTGCCTCGAGCTGCTCGCGGCTCATCTCCACCGGCAGGTCGGACTGCCACGGGGCCAGCATCGTGCGGGCCAGGGCGATGTCCTCCGGGCTCGCGTCGGCGGGGATGCCGGCGACGTACCGCTCGATCGCCGACAGCGTGAACCCGTGGCTCTGCAGCTCCTGGACGAGCTGGATCCGGGCGACGTGGGTGGCGGAGTAGTAGCCGGATCGGCCGCGGCGGATCGGCGGCGGGACCAGTCCGCGGCTGGTGTAGAAGCGGATGTTGCGGACGCTGAGACCGACCCGCGCGGCCAGCTCGTCCAACGTGAGCAGACCGGGAGCGCCCGCACCGCCCGCGCCGCCAGCCGCGCCGGGTGCGGCGGACGTGGCGGCACTCACACCGTCGTCCTCGCTCTTGACCATGACAGTAATAGTGTCACAATCGGGTGAGCCTCTTCCCCTTCACGCGCGCGCCCGGCCGCGTGTCCCACCGCCGACAGCTAGGACGGTCATGGCAGAAGCATTCGTGTACGACCACCTCCGCACCCCCGCGGGGGGCAAGGGCAAGGCCAACGGGTCCCTCCACGAGGTGAAGCCCGTCGACCTCGCCGTGGGCCTGCTCAACGAGCTCGAGGCCCGCAACCCCACGCTCGACACCGGCCTGGTCGACGACGTCGTCCTCGGCGTCGTGACGCCGATCGGCGACCAGGGCGGCGACATCGCCAAGACCGCCGCCCTCGCGGCCGGCTACCCCGAGACGGTGGCGGGCGTGCAGCTCAACCGGTTCTGCGCCTCCGGGCTCGAGGCGGTCAACCAGGCCGCCGGCCGGGTGCGTGGCGGGTTCGAGGACCTGATCGTCGCCGGCGGCGTGGAGTCGATGAGCCGGGTGCCGATGGGCGCCGACGGCGGCGCCTGGGCCTCCGACCCGGCCACCGCGCTCCAGACCGGCTTCGTGCCGCAGGGCATCGGCGCCGACCTGATCGCCACCATCGAGGGCTGGAACCGCGCGGACGTCGACGCGTTCGCCGCGGAGTCGCACCACCGCGCCGCCAAGGCGTGGGCCAACGGGTACTTCGACGGCTCGGTCGTGCCGGTCAAGGACATCAACGGCCTCACGGTCCTCGACCGGGACGAGACGATCCGCCCCGACACCTCCGTCGAGGGGCTGGCCGGCCTGCGGCCGAGCTTCGAGCAGATCGGCCGCGACGCCGGGTTCGACAGCGTGGCGCTGGAGAAGTACCACTGGCTGGAGAAGATCGACCACGTCCACCACGCCGGGAACTCCTCCGGCATCGTCGACGGCGCCGCGTTGACCCTTGTCGGCTCCGAGGAGGTCGGCCGGCGGCTGGGGCTCACCCCGCGCGCGGATCGTCGCCACCGCGGTCTCCGGCGCCGACCCGACGATCATGCTGACCGGCCCGGCGCCCGCCGCGCGCAAGGCGCTGGCGAAGGCCGGCCTCGAGGTCGGGGACATCGACCTGTTCGAGATCAACGAGGCGTTCGCCGCCGTCGCGCTGCGGTTCATGCGCGACCTGGGCATCGACCACGAGATCACCAACGTCAACGGCGGTGCGATCGCGATGGGCCACCCGCTCGGTGCGACCGGCGCGATGATCCTCGGCACGCTGATCGACGAGCTCGAGCGGCGCGACCTGCGTCGCGGCCTCGCCACGCTCTGCGTCGGCGGCGGCATGGGCATCGCGACGATCGTCGAGCGCGTCTGACCCCCCAGCCCGAGGTCGAGTGGGGGCTTTCTCGGCGTCGAGTAGGCACTTTCGCCGCCCGACGCCTCGAGGAATCCCCCACTCGACGCCGAGAAACCCCCCTACTCGACCCCTTGAGGAACCACATGAGCACCGAGACCCAGACCGCCGTGCGCTACGAGCGGGACGCCGACGGGATCGTCACCCTCACCCTCGACGACCCGACCGCCAGCGCCAACACGATGAACGACCTCTACATCTCCTCGATGAAGGACGCCGTCGACCGGCTCCACGACGAGCTCGACTCCGACGACCCGGTCACCGGCGTCGTGCTGGCGAGCGCGAAGAAGACCTTCTTCGCCGGAGGCAACCTGAAGAGCATGTCCGCGGCCACGAAGGACGACGCAGCCGACGTCTTCGCGATGGTGGAGGGCATCAAGGCCGCGCTGCGCCGGCTGGAGCTCTTCCCCAAGCCGGTCGTCGCCGCGATCAACGGCGCCGCGCTCGGCGGGGGCTACGAGATCTGCCTGGCCGCGAACCACCGGATCCTCGTCGACGACCCCCTCGGTGAAGGTCGGCCTGCCCGAGGCGACCCTCGGGCTGCTGCCCGGCGGCGGCGGCGTGACCCGCGCGGTCCGCAAGTGGGGCCTGCAGACCGCCCTCATGGACGTGCTGCTGCAGGGCACGCAGTTCAACCCGCAGCAGGCGCTGGAGAAGGGCGTGGTCGACGAGCTGGTCGCCACCCGCGAGGAGCTGGTGCCCGCCGCGAAGAAGTGGATCAAGGCCAACCCCGACGCCGGCCTCAACCCGTGGGACGCCCCGGGCTACAAGATGCCGGGCGGCTCACCGAAGTCGCCGGCGCTCGCGGGCTTCCTCCCGGCGTTCCCGGCGCTGCTGCGCCAGCAGACCAAGGGTGCCGTCTACCCGGCCACCCGCGCCATCCTCTCGGCGGCGGTCGAGGGCGCCCAGGTCGACTTCGACACCGCGTCGCGGATCGAGTCGCGCTACCTGACCAACCTGGTCGTCAACCAGGGCTCGAAGAACATGATCCAGGCGTTCTTCTTCGACCTGCAGGCGATCAAGTCCGGGTCGCTGCGGCCGAAGGGCGTCGAGCCCTGGAAGGCCACCAAGGTCGGTGTCCTCGGCGCGGGCATGATGGGCGCCGGCATCGCCTACGTGTGTGCCAAGGCCGGCATGGAGGTCGTCCTCAAGGACGTGGCTGTCGAGAACGCCGAGAAGGGCAAGGCCTACTCCGCGGGCATCCTCGACAAGGCGATCGCCAAGGGCCGCTCCACCGAGGAGAAGAAGTCCGAGCTGCTCGCCCGGATCACGCCCACGGCCGACCCGGCCGACCTCGCCGGGTGCGACCTGGTGATCGAGGCGGTCTTCGAGGACCCGGCGCTGAAGAGCAAGGTGTTCGCCGAGATCGCCCCGCACGTCGACCCCGACGCACTGCTCTGCTCCAACACCTCGACGCTGCCGATCACCGAGCTCGCCGAGGGCGTGGACCGACCCGACGACTTCATCGGCCTCCACTTCTTCAGCCCGGTCGACAAGATGCCGCTGGTCGAGATCATCACCGGCAAGAAGACCTCCGAGGTCGCCCTCGCCAAGGCCTACGACGTCGTCCAGCAGATCAAGAAGACCCCGATCGTGGTCAACGACAGCCGTGGGTTCTACACCTCGCGGGTCATCGGCTTCATGGTCAACGAGGGCATGGCGATGCTCGCCGAGGGCGTGGCGCCGTACTCCATCGAGCGGGCCACCACCCAGGCCGGCTACCCCGCCCCGGTGCTGCAGCTCTCCGACGAGCTCAACCTCGAGCTGATGGCCAAGATCGCCAAGGCGACCCGCGAGGCCGCCGAGCGCGAGGGAACGGCGTACGCCGAGCACCCGGGCACCGCGGTCGTCGAGCGGATGCTCGAAGCCGGCCGCGCCGGCCGCCTCCGCAAGGCAGGCTTCTACGACTACGACCAGGAGAGCGGCAAGCGGCTCTCGATCTGGACCGGCCTGGCGGAGCTGTTCCCGGTGGCCGCGGAGCAGCCGCCGCTGGAGGACGTCAAGGACCGGATGCTGTTCGCCGAGGCGCTCGAGACGGCGAAGTGCTTCGAGGAGGGCGTGATCACCTCGGCGGCGGCCGCCAACATCGGCTCGATCATGGGCATCGGCTTCCCGCCGATGACCGGCGGCGCCGCGCAGTTCATGACCGGCTACGAGGACCGGGAGACCGGCGAGATCGGCCTCGGTGCGTTCCTCCGGCGGGCCGACCAGCTCGCCGAGCGGTACGGCGACCGGTTCCGCGCGACGCCGTGGCTGCGGGACCTCGCCGCGTCGGGCGGCTCCTTCCCCGCCTGACGCCGGACCCGACCGGGACCCACCCGTCGAGAGGGCCCGCCGCGAACCACGCGGCGGGCCCTCTCGGCGTCGGGACGGTGGCGCCACCTCCGAGAACCGGGCTGTTCCCATCTCGCGGTGCTGGGCCTAGGGTCCGATGTGACGGGCGTCACTCGGACCGCCCGGGGAGGAAGTGCCCGATGCCGGCTTCTCGCAAGACCCTTGCCATGTCCGCCGCCTTCGTCGTCGCCCTGGTCCTGGCCCTCACCTCGGCGTCGCCGGTCGAGGCCGGCCGCGGCCACGGAGGGAACCACGGCCACCACGGTCATGGCCACCACCACGGACATCACGGCCATCACGGACATGGTCACCACCACGGTCACGGCCACACCGGGAAGTGCGGCCGCACCAACGGCTCCGTCCGCAAGCTCCTCGAGTGCGTGACCCTGCGTGGCGTCCTCGAGCACGAGTGGGCGTTCGCCCGGATCGCCCGCCGCCACGGCGGCAACCGGTCCGCCGGCACGCCCGGCTACGACGCCTCCGCCGACTACGTCGCCCACCGGCTGCGCAAGGCGGGCTACCGGGTGGAGCGCCAGTCGTTCGACGTGTTCAGCTTCGAGGACCTCGGCGGCTCGGTCCTCCAGCAGACGAGCCCCGGCGAGGTCACCTACACCGAGGGCACCGACTTCTCCGCCACGCCGCACTCGGAGCCGGGCGACGTCACCGCCGGCGTGACGGCGGTCGACCTGGCGCTCGGAGCCGGCAACACCTCGACCAGCGGCTGCGAGCCGGAGGACTTCGCGGGCTTCCCCGCCGGCGACATCGCGTTGATCCAGCGCGGCACCTGCACGTTCGAGATCAAGGCCGAGAACGCCGCCGCGGCGGGAGCCGTGGGCGTGCTGTTCTTCAACCAGGGCGACACCGCCGACCCGGCGCGGCAGGGGATCCCCGCGGTCACCCTGAGCAACGACTACACCGCCGACCTCCCCGCGCTGAGCACGACGTACGCGATCGGGGCGGAGCTCGCGGCGACCGCGGACCTGGAGCTGCGGCTGTTCGCCAACGTGACCCGCACGCCGACGGTGACCGAGAACGTGATCGCCGAGTCGCGACGCGGCGACCCGGACGATGTGATCATGGCGGGCGCCCACCTCGACTCCGTGCCCGAGGGCCCCGGCATCAACGACAACGGGTCGGGGTCGAGCGCCCTGATCGAGGTCGCCGAGCAGCTGGCGAAGACGAAGCTGCGCAACAAGGTGCGGTTCGCGTGGTGGGGCGCCGAGGAGGCCGGCCTGGTCGGGTCGAACTACTACGTCAACGACCTCGACGACGACGAGCTCGCCGCCATCGAGCTCTACCTCAACTTCGACATGATCGGCTCGCCCAACTACGGCCTGTTCATCTACGACGGCGACGGGTCCGGCTTCGGGCTGACCGGTCCGGAGGGCTCCGACGACATCGAGGCGCTGTTCGAGCGCTACTACGCCGAACGCGGCATCCCCTCGGAGCCGACGGCGTTCACCGGCCGGTCCGACTACCAGGCCTTCATCAACAACGGCATCCCGTCCGGCGGCCTGTTCACCGGCGCCGAAGGGGTCAAGACCGAGGAGCAGGCGGAGAAGTGGGGCGGCACGGCCGGCGTGGCCTACGACCCGTGCTACCACTCGGAGTGCGACGACCTCGACAACCTCAGCTACACGGCGCTGAAGATCAACGCCGACGCGGTGGCGTACGTCGTCTACCTCTACGCGTCGGGTCGCGAGCGCATCAACGCCGACTGAGGCTCGCCGACGGCGAGCGGGGTACCGGGGCGGTATGACCGCCGACCCCGGTGCCCCCCGCCGCCGCGCGACCCCTGCCCTCGAAGGCGTCCGGGCTGCTGTACGGCGTCGGGCTGGGCGGGTTCGTCGACGGGATCGTGCTGCACCAGATCCTGCAGTGGCACCACATGGTCAGCCACGTCGACGACTACCCGACGACGACGGTCGCCGGGCTGGAGGTCAACACCCTCGCCGACGGCTTCTTCCACCTCGTGACGTGGGTGTTCGTGCTGGCCGGGTCGATCACGGCCATCCACGCGTGGCGCTCGGGCCGGCTGGCCCCGAGCTGGTCGTTCCACTTCGGACTGGTGCTGGCCGGCTGGGGCGTGTTCAACGTGGTGGAGGGGCTGGTCGACCACCAGATCCTCGGCGTCCACCACGTGCGCGACGACCTCGGCGGCCCGCTGGCCTGGGACCTCGGCTTCCTCGCCTTCGGCGTGCTGCTGATCGTCGGCGGCTGGGCCCTGCACCGGCGCGGCGTCGCGGTGATGGAGCGCAAGCGCCGCTGAGCTCCGGGACGCGACGTGACGGGCAAAACCTCCACTTGTCCGGCATTGCTTTGCCCGACAAGTTGAGGTTTCCCCGGTCGGCCGGGGAAACCTCACGTGCCGCCGCCCGCCCCCCGCCCCAGCCCCAGCCCCCGGCTACCCTCACCGCGTGCCCACGATCCGCGAGCGCCTGCGCCAGGTCCGGTCCCGCCGTCGTGGGCAGGCGGCGACGCCGTTGGGCGAGGGGATGGCGGTGACGGCGGCCGAGGGTCCGCCGCCGCGGGTGACGCGGGTCCGGCCGGGCACGTGGGTGGTGCAGCAGGCCGGGAGGCGGGCGGCGGAGCTCGAGCCGCTCGGTGCGGGGGGCGTGGCTGCTCCAGCTGCCGGGCAGGCACCGGCGCACGGTCCGGCGGATCGGCCCGCCGCGGTTGCGGGCGCACCTGGTCGTCGACGAGCGCAAGCTGGAGCGCAACGCCCAGGGCGCCAGGCTCCAGCTGCTGCGTCACGTCGCGACCGAGCACGTGGCGTGGCTGCTCGACCGGCTCGACGTCAACGTGGTCCTCGACGTGGGGGCCAACCGGGGGCAGTACGCCCGTGAGCTGCGGTCCCTCGGCTACCGGGGCCGGATCGTCTCCTTCGAGCCGGTGCCGCGCACGGCCCGGGTCCTCGAGCGGTGGGCGGCCGACGACCCGGACTGGCAGGTGCACCGCTGCGCGCTCGGCGACGCCGACGAGACGCTCGCCATCCACGAGGGTGCGAGGCAGGGCCGGTTGAGCTCGCTGCTGCCGGCCACCGACTTCGGTCGCTCGTGGAGCGAGGGGATCGACGCCGACCGCACGGTCGAGGTGCCGGTCCGCCGTCTCGACGGCCTGTGGGACGAGGTCGTCGCGGGCGTCGCGGAGCCGCGGGTCTACCTCAAGCTCGACACCCAGGGCTACGACGTCCGCGCGTTCGCCGGCGCCGGTGACCGGGTCCGCGATGTCCTGGCGATGCAGTCGGAGGTGTCGATGCTCCCGCTCTACGAGGGCATGCCGCACCACACGGAGCAGCTGGCGACCTACGAGGCGGCCGGGTTCGAGCTCGCGGGCATGTACCCGGTCATCGTCGACCGCCCCACCCTGCGGGTCGTCGAATTCGACGCGCTCCTCGTCCGGTCCCCGGCAGCGGACGGCTGAACCGGCTGACGCGCCTCAGGCCGCGACCGCGGCCAGGGCGGCGGCCACCTCGTCGGCGTCGTCGGGGGTCACCAGGCCGCTCGTGACCCGGACGTACGCCGCGCTGCCGGGCGAGGCGAGGAACGCCGCGCCCTCCGCGACCCGGATCCCGGCGGCGGCCAGGTGGAGCAGGGCGGCGCGCTCGTCGGCGACGGGGAGCCACAGGTTGATCCCGTCGGGCACCGGCACGTCGACGCCCCGGTCGGCGAGGGCCCGGCACAGCGCGTGGTGCCGGAGGCGGTACTGCCGGGTGGCCTCGCCGACCTCCGCGAGCGACTGCGGTGTCGTCAGCAGGTCGAGCAGGATGGTCTGCAGCATCCGCGACGTCCACGCCGGCCCCAGCATCCGGCGCGCGACGAGCCGGTCGACGACCTCGGCCGGGCCGCCGAGGGCGGCGATCCGCAGGTCGGGGCCGTGGGACTTGGAGTAGGACCGGACGTGCACCACCCGCTCCGGCAGCCAGGCGCCGAGGCTCACGTCGGGGGAGGCGGAGATCCCCGAGGAGTGGTCGTCCTCCACCACCCACGGCGTCTCCTGGCCGCGGCGGCGCAGCGTGCGCACCAGCTGCTCCGCGCGGGCGACCGAGGTGGAGACGCCGGTCGGGTTGTGGGCGCGGGGCTGGAGCACCACCGCCACCGGCCGGGCGTCGAGCGCCCGCCGCAGCGAGTCCGGCCGGACGCCGTGGGCGTCGAGCTCGACCGGCACCACGTCGGCGCCGAGGGCCTCGACGAGGTCGAAGAAAGGCGGGAAACCGGGCGACTCGAGCACCACGCGGTCGCCGTACGACACGACCTGCTCCAGGGTCCGGGCCACGCCGTCGGTCGCGCCGTCGACCACGGTGATCGTCTCGGTGTCGTAGGGCCACGACGCCTGCAGCACCTCGCGCAGCTCGGGCAGCACCGGCTCCTCCTGGTAGGCGAGGGTCCCGGCCCGCTGCGACACCCGGTGGAGGGCCGGGCCGAGGTCGGGCAGCAGCCGGGGGTCGGGCGTGCCGCGGGACAGGTCGAGCCGCAGGCCGTCGGGCCCGGCGCCGACCAGTCCCTGCTGCCGTGGCGATAGCCAGGCCGCCGGCGCGTCCTGCACGAAGGTGCCGGCGCGGCCCCGCGACACCACGAGGCCGGTACGCCGCAGCGCCTGCCAGGCGGCCGAGACCGTCGCCGGCGACACCCCGAGCCCGGCCGCGACGTCCCGCACCGTCGGCAGCCGGTCGCCGGGCGCCAGCTCGCCGGCGCGGATCGCGCGGCTGAAGGCGCCGGCGATCCCGCTGGGCGAGCGGTCGGCGAGCCCCGCCAGGTCGGGGGAGAGGGTCACGGCGCTCCTGCGGTCGAGAGGGAGGTGCGAGAGCGAGTTTCGCCGGATTGCTTGACAGCCGCGACATCCCGGCGAAATGTTCAACCTCCAAGATAACTATTGCCTGCCGGGTCCGGCCAGGCACCGATCCCCCCCGCACCATCCCGACACCATCCCGACGGAGGTGGACGTTGACCATCGTGCGAGCCGCCATCAGCCAGACGACCTGGACCGGCGACAAGGAGTCGATGCTCGACAAGCACGAGCAGTTCGCGCGCGACGCGGCCGACCAGGGCGCCCAGGTGATCTGCTTCCAGGAGCTGTTCTACGGCCCCTACTTCGGCATCACCCAGGACCAGAAGTACTACCGCTACGCCGAGCCCGCCGACGGCCCGGTCGTGCAGCGCTTCGCCGCGCTCGCGAGGGAGCTCGGCATGGTGACGGTGCTCCCGATCTACGAGGAGGACCAGACCGGGGTCTACTACAACACCGCGGTCGTGGTCGACGCCGACGGCACGGTGCTGGGCAAGTACCGCAAGAACCACATCCCGAACCTCGACAAGTTCTGGGAGAAGTTCTACTTCCGTCCCGGCAACCTGGGCTACCCGGTGTTCGACACCGCGGTCGGCAAGGTCGGCGCCTACATCTGCTACGACCGGCACTTCCCCGAGGGCTGGCGCGAGCTCGGCCTGGCCGGCGCCCACCTCGTCTTCAACCCCAACGCCACCAAGCCCGGCCTCAGCAACCGGCTGTGGGAGGTCGAGGGTCCCTGTGCGGCCGTCGCCAACGGCTACTTCGTGCTCCAGCCCAACCGGGTCGGCCTGGAGGACAACGAGTACGGCGACCAGGCGGTCGACTTCTACGGCACCAGCCAGGTGATCGACCCCCGCGGCAACTTCGTCGGCGAGCGCGGCTCGACGGAGAAGGAGGAGCTGCTGGTCCGCGACCTCGACCTGGACATGGTCCAGCAGATGCGCGACGACTGGCAGTTCTACCGCGACCGCCGGCCCGACTCCTACACCGCGATCGCCCGCCCCTGAGAGGAGCCCGGATGCCCGACCTGATCATCGAGAACGGCACGGTCGTCAACGCGACCGGCACGGCGGCCGCGGACGTGGTCGTCGACGGCGAGACGATCGCGGCGGTGCTCGCGCCCGGCGTGGCCGAGACGGTGGGCCTGCGGGCCGACCGGGTGATCGACGCGACCGGCAAGTACGTGATCCCCGGCGGCATCGACGCCCACACCCACATGCAGCTGCCGTTCGGCGGCACCGAGGCGTCCGACACGTTCGAGACCGGCACCGTCGCGGCGGCCTGGGGCGGCACGACGTCGATCATCGACTTCGCCGTCCAGCGCTACGGCGAGCGGGTCGAGGACGGCCTCGCCGCGTGGCACGAGAAGGCCGACGGCAACTGCGCGATCGACTACGGCTTCCACCAGATCATCGGCGGCGTCGACGACGAGGCGCTCAAGGCGATGGAGCGGCTGGTCGACGAGGGCATCACCTCCTACAAGCTGTTCATGGCCTACCCGGGCGTCTTCTACAGCGACGACGCGCAGATCCTGCGGGCGATGCAGAAGGCCCGCGAGCTCGGGCTGCTGACGATGATGCACGCCGAGAACGGCCCGGCCATCGACGTGCTCGCCGCCCAGCTGGCGGAGTCGGGCCGCACCTCGCCGTACAACCACGGCGTCGCCCGCGCGTGGCAGATGGAGGAGGAGGCCACCCACCGGGCGATCATGCTCGCCGACCTCACCGGGGCGCCGCTCTACATCGTGCACATGAGCGCGAAGCAGGCGGTCGAGCAGGTGGCTTGGGCCCGTGACCGCGGGAAGAACGTCTTCGGCGAGACCTGCCCGCAGTACCTCTACCTCTCGCTGGAGAAGAACCTCGGCGCCCGCAGCGAGGAGTGGGGCGACTTCGAGGGCGCCAAGTGGGTCTGCTCGACCCCCTCCGCTCCGAGGAGGAGGGGCCACCTGGAGGCCATGTGGCAGGGCCTGCGGACCAACGACCTGCAGATGGTGTCGACCGACCACTGCCCGTTCTGCATGAAGGACCAGAAGGAGCTGGGCAGGGACGACTTCCGCGCGATCCCCAACGGGATCGGCTCGATCGAGCACCGGGTCGACCTGCTCTACCAGGGCGTCGTCGACGGGCGGATCTCGCTGCCGCGGTGGGTGGAGCTGGTCTCGACCACCCCGGCGCGGATGTTCGGGCTCCACGGCCGCAAGGGCGTGATCCAGCCGGGCGCCGACGCCGACATCGTCGTCTACGACCCGCAGGGCCACACGTCGATCGGCGTCGGCAAGACCCACCACATGAACATGGACCACTCGGCGTGGGAGGGGTTCGAGATCGACGGCCACGTCGACGTCACGATCTCCCGCGGCACCGTCCTCGTCGAGGACGGCGAGTTCCGGGGCCGGGCCGGTCACGGCCGGTTCCTCGAGCGCGACCTGTCGCAGTACCTGGTCTGAGGGGGGAGAGATGGACTTCGGTGTCGTCCTGCAGACGAACCCCGCCGGCCTGGCGGACGGTCGGCCTCGCCAAGCAGGCCGAGGAGCACGGGTTCGACTACGTGTGGACCTTCGACTCCCACCTGCTGTGGCAGGAGCCGTACGTCATCTACTCGGCGATCCTCGCCGAGACCAACCGGGTGGTCGTGGGCCCGATGGTGACCAACCCGGCCACCCGCGACTGGACCGTCACCGCGTCGGTCTTCGCGACGCTCAACGAGATGTACGGCAACCGCACCGTCTGCGGCATCGGCCGCGGCGACTCGGCGGTCCGGGTGCTCAACGGCCGCCCGACGACGCTGCGGGAGGTCCGCGAGGCGACCCACGTGATCCGCGAGCTCGCCAACTGTCGGCCGGTCGAGCACAACGGGTCCAAGCTGCAGTTCCCGTGGGCGCGTACGTCGTCGCTCGAGGTGTGGGTGGCGGCGTACGGGCCGCTGGCGCTCAAGACGGCCGGCGAGGTCGGCGACGGGTTCATCCTCCAGCTGGCCGACGTCGACGTGGCCCGGTGGATGATCGGCAAGGTGCGCGAGGCGGCCGCCGCCGCGGGGGCGCGACCCCCGACGCGCTGACGTTCTGCGTGGCCGCGCCGGCGTACGTCGGCGACGACACCCCGTCGTCGGTCGCGCACATGCGCGACCAGACCCGCTGGTTCGGCGGGATGGTGGGCAACCACATCGCCGACATCGTGTCCAAGCACGGCGAGGACGCCGAGTTCCCGCGCGTGCTGATCGACTACATCAAGGGCCGCACCGGCTACGACTACAACACCCACGGCCGGGCCGACAACGACCACGTCCAGTTCGTCCCGGACGAGGTCGTCGACCGGTTCTGCATCCTCGGCACGGCCGAGCAGCACGTGCGCAAGCTGATGGAGCTCAAGGCCATCGGTGTCGACCAGTTCGCGATCTACCTCCAGCACGACAACAAGGGAGGGAGACGCTGCGCGTCTACGGCGAGTCGGTCATGCCGCTGCTCCGCGAGCACGTGGTCGCCAAGGCGTAGCCCGTGCGGACGACGACCGGCTGGCTGCCGCGGCTGCGCGCCGTGCTCCTCGGCGTCCTCGGGCTGGTGGCCGTCGCCGGCGTGTGGGAGGCCTACAAGGCCCTCGGCCCCGACGACGGCGTCGTGGTCGGCGACGACCGGGTGCTCCCGCGCACCACCGACCTCGCGATGCCGCACGTCTGGGACATGCTCACCCGGATCACGGAGCCGGTCACCAGCCTGGCCGGCGCCGACCCGCTGTGGCGCGTGGTCCTCGACGCGACCGTGGTGTCGCTCGGGATCGCCGCGGTCGGCTGGCTGGTCGGCACGACGGTCGGGCTGGCGCTGGCGCTGCTCATGCAGCGGGTGCGGCTCGCGGAGTGGGGCCTGCTGCCGTGGATCGTGCTCAGCCAGACCGTGCCGCTGATCGCGTTCGCGCCGGTGGTGCGCAGCTGGGGCTCGCGGATCGAGATCGGCGGCTGGGAGTGGCCGCCGTGGCTCTCCGTCGCGGTGATCGCCAGCTACCTGGCGTTCTTCCCGGTCGCGATCGGCGCGCTGAAGGGGCTGCAGTCGCCCGAGCGGATCCACACCGAGCTGCTGCGCAGCTACGCCGCCGGCCACCGGCACACGTTGCTCAGCTGCGGGTGCCGGCCGCCGTGCCCTACCTGCTGCCGGCGCTGCGGCTGGGCGCGGCCAGCGCGGTGGTCGGGACGGTGGTGGCCGAGGTGTCCACCGGCTACCTCGACGGCGTCGGCCGGCTGCTGGTGTCCTACGCCGGCCAGGCGTCGGGAGACCCTGCCAAGGCGTGGGCCCCGATCTTCGGTGCGGTCGCCCTGGGGCTGGTCGCGGCCGGCGTGGTCGGCGCGTTGGGCGTGGTGCTGCGCAACTACCGACGAGGAGAGGCGGTCTGATGCAGGAGGCGGTCCGGGTCACCGGGGTCACCAAGACGTTCGCGACCCGCAAGGGGGAGGTGCGGGCGCTCGACGACGTCGACCTCACGGTCGCGGACGGCGAGTTCGTGTCGTTGATCGGCCCTTCGGGCTGCGGCAAGTCGACCCTGATGCGGCTGGTCGCCGACCTCGACGAGCCCACGTCGGGTTCGGTCGAGGTCTTCGGCAAGACGGCCTCGGCAGGCGCGCGCCGACCAGGACTACGGCATCGCCTTCCAGCAGGCCGGGCTGCTGCCCTGGCGCACGGTGGCCGCCAACATCGCCCCTGCCCCTGGAGATCCACGGGGTCGGACGGACGCAGCGCCGCGCCCGGGTGGCCGAGCTCGCGGCGCTCGTCGGCCTGGAGGACTTCGCCGACCGGCACCCCGACCAGCTGTCCGGCGGCATGCAGCAGCGGGTCGCGATCGCGCGTGCGCTCGCCGAACGACCGCGGTTGCTGCTGATGGACGAGCCGTTCGGTGCGCTCGACGAGATGACCCGCGAGCGGATGCAGACCGAGCTGGCGCGGATCCGGGTCGAGACCGGCGCTGCCGTCGTGTTCGTCACCCACTCGATCCCCGAGGCCGTCTTCCTCGCCGACCGGGTGGTGGTGATGTCCGCGCGCCCGGGCCGGATCACGGCGATGGTGACGACCGGGTTCGGCCGGGACGAGCGGCGCGACGAGGCGCTGCGGGAGTCGCCGGCGTTCTTCGACAAGGTGACCGAGGTGCGCGAGGCGCTCCACGGCAGTCCGGTCCGCTCGCCGGCGCTGGAGGGCCGCTGATGGCTCCGTCGACGGCGCGCGCTGCCCGGGTCGCCGCACCCGTCGTCGTCGGCGTCGCCGGGTTGGCGGTCTGGCAGCTGCTCGTCTCGGTCGTCGGCGTCTCGGAGTACCTGCTGCCCAGCCCCGCGGAGATCTGGACCGAGCTGCGCGAGAACTCGGCGGCCATCCGCGAGGCCACCTGGATCACCGGGGGCAACTCCCTCGCCGGGCTGGTGGTCGGGGCGGTGCTGGGAGTCGTGCTCGCGGCGGTCGCCGCCTGGGCACGGTGGGTCGACGGGATGCTCGCACCGGTGGTCGCCGGTGTCGCCGTCGTCCCCATCGTGGCCCTCGCGCCGGTGCTTAACTCGATGTTCGGCGCCGACAACCAGTACGGACGCCGCGCGATCGCCGCGCTGGCCGCCTTCGTCCCGGTCTTCCTCAACACCCTGCGGGGACTGCGGCAGACCACACCGCTGCACCGCGACCTGATGCGCAGCTATGCCGCCTCCGGGTGGCAGACCTTCCGCCGGCTGACGCTGCCCTCCGCCGCGCCGTACGTGCTGACCGGTGTCCGGGTCGCCAGCTCGCTCGCGGTGATCTCGGCGCTCGTGGCGGAGTACTTCGGAGGACCCCGGGGCGGTCTCGGTGCGTTCATCTCCACCTCGGCCGCGACCAGCGCCTACGCCCGCGCGTGGGCCTACGTCGTCGCGGCCATCGTCCTCGGCCTCGTCGCCTTCGTCGTCGCCGCGCTGCTGGAGCAGACGGTCCAGCGTCGACTGCCGGCAGGGGCGCTCCGGTGAACCGGCACACCACCCTCGAAAGGAACCAGATGAACAACCGAATCCGTCGCGTGCTCGCGACAGGAGCGGTCGCCGTGGCGGTCGCGCCGATGCTGGCGTCCTGCTCCGACGACGACGGTGGCGGCGCCTCCGGCAGCGACACCACCCAGGTCCGGCTCCAGCTGCAGTGGCTGCCGCAGGCACAGTTCGCCGGCTACTACGCGGCCGTCGAGCAGGGCTTCTTCGAGGAGGAGGGGCTCGAGGTCGAGATCATCCCCTCGGGCGGCGACATCGTCCCCCAGGACGCGCTCGCCGCCGGCGACGTCGACTTCGCCATCGCCTGGGTGCCGAAGGTGCTCGGCTCGATCGAGCAGGGCGCCGAGCTCACCAACGTCGCGCAGATCTTCCAGCGCTCCGGCACCCTGCAGGTCTCGTGGGCCGACTCCGACATCGAGTCCGTCGCCGACTTCGAGGGCCAGCGGATCGGGTCGTGGGGGTTCGGCAACGAGTGGGAGATCTTCGCCGCGATGGCCGCCGAGGGCCTCGACTCCACCTCGGTCGAGATCGTCACCCAGGACTTCAACATGAACGCCTTCCTCCAGGGCGACATCGACGCCGCGCAGGCGATGACCTACAACGAGTACGCCCAGCTGCTCGAGACCGTGGACCCGGACACCGGCGACCTCTACCAGCCCGAGGACTTCAACGTGATCTCCTACGAGGACACCGAGGGCGCCATGCTCCAGGACGCGATCTGGGCCGACACCGAGCGGCTGGAGGACGAGGACTACCAGGAGACGACGGTCGCGTTCCTCAAGGCGGTCATCAAGGGCTGGGCGTTCGTGCGCGACGACCCGCAGCAGGGCGCCGACATCACCCTCGCCGCCGGGTCGAGCTGGGGCCCGAGCCACGAGCTGTGGATGGCCAACGAGACCAACAAGCTGATCTGGCCGGCCGAGAACGGGATCGGCGTCATCGACGAGGCCGCGTGGAACCAGACGGTGGAGGGGGCGCTGGCCGCGGTGAACGAGCAGGGTCAGAGACTGATCACGGAGGAGCCGTCCGACTCGGCCTACACCAACGAGTACGTCGAGCAGGCCATCGAGGAGCTCGGGGACGAGGTCGACACCGTCGGCGCGGACTTCGAGCCGATCGAGGTCACCCTCAACGAGGGCGGCAACTAGACGAGGATCGTGGGACCTCCCGACCACGGACGAACGAAGGAGCAATCATGACCGACCCGGCCGGCGCCGGCGCCGACCTCGACGCGCGCACCCTCGAGCTCGACCGCGCGCACGTCTTCCACTCGTGGAGCGCCCAGGGGGCGCTGTCGCCGCTGGTCGTCGCCGGCGGCCAGGGGGCGAAGGTGTGGGACCACTCCGGTCGCACCTACCTCGACTTCTCCAGCCAGCTGGTCAACGTCAACATCGGCCACCAGCACCCCAAGGTCGTCGAGGCGATCCGGGAGCAGGCGGCGACGCTGGCGACCATCGGCCCGGCGACCGCCAACCTCACCCGGGGCGAGGCGGCCCGCCGGATCGCAGCGAAGGCCCCAGAGGGCCTGGACAAGGTGTTCTTCACCAACGGCGGCGCCGACGCGGTCGAGAACGCGATCCGGATGGCGCGGCTCCACACCGGGCGCGACAAGGTGGTGTCGACGTACCGCTCCTACCACGGCAACACGGGCGCGGCGATCACCGCGACCGGCGACTGGCGCCGGGTGCCCAACGAGTACGCCCGCGGCCACGTTCACGTGTTCGGCCCCTACCTCTACCGCTCGGAGTTCTGGGCGACCACCCCGGAGGAGGAGTGCGAGCGCGCCCTCCACCACCTCCGCCGGGTGATCGAGGCCGAGGGCCCCGCCAGCGTGGCCGCGATCCTGCTCGAGTCGATCCCCGGCACCGCGGGCGTCCTCGTCCCGCCGCCGGGCTACCTGCGCGGCGCCCGCGAGATCGCCGACGACCTCGGCATCGTGCTGATCCTCGACGAGGTGATGGCCGGGTTCGGCCGCACGGGCGACTGGTTCGCCCACACGGCGCACGACGTCGTGCCCGACCTGATCACGTTCGCGAAGGGCGTCAACTCCGGCTACGTGCCCGTGGGCGGCGTCATCATCAGCGACCCGATCGCGGCGACGTTCGACGAGCGCGTGTTCCCCGGCGGCCTCACCTACAGCGGGCACCCGCTCGCCGCGGCGTCGATCGTCGCCTCCATCGACGCCATGGAGAGCGAGGGCATCGTCGAGCACGCGGCACGGATCGGCGCCGACCTGCTCGGCCCGGGGCTCCAGCGGCTCGCCGCCAAGCACGACGTCGTCGGCGAGGTGCGCGGCACCGGCGTCTTCTGGGCGATCGAGCTCGTCGCCGACCCCGACACCCGCCAGCCGCTGCCCCCCGAGCTCGTGGGCAAGGCCAAGGCCGCGCTCGTCGAGCGCGGGCTGGTGCCCTCGTGGCCGACAACCGGATCCACGTCGTCCCGCCGTGCGTGGTCACCGAGGACGAGGTGACCGAGGCGCTGGCGACGTACGACGAGGTCCTCGGCCTCCTGTGACGACCCCCGACGAAGTGAGGAACCCATGACCGACGTACTCGACCACTGGATCGCCGGCCGGCCCGACGCCGGCAGCTCCGACCGCACCGGCCCCGTCTACGACCCCGCCCTCGGCGTGGTCGCCAAGGAGGTCCGCTACGGCTCCGCCGACGACGTCGCCCGCGCCGTCGCCGCCGCCCGCGAGGCCTTCGCCGACTGGGGCCGCTCGTCGACCGCCCGGCGCCAGCAGGTGCTGTTCGGCTTCCGCGAGCTGCTCAACGCCCGCAAGGACGAGCTCGCCGCCATCCTGACCGCCGAGCACGGCAAGGTGCTCTCCGACGCCGCCGGCGAGATCGCCCGCGGGCTCGAGGTCGTCGAGTTCGCCTGCGGGATGCCGCACCTGGCGAAGGGCGCGTTCTCCCCGAACGTGTCGACCGACGTCGACGTCTACTCCGTCAAGGAGCCGCTCGGCGTGGTCGGCGTCATCAGCCCGTTCAACTTCCCGGCCATGGTGCCGATGTGGTTCTTCCCGATCGCGATCGCGGCCGGCAACGCCGTCGTGCTCAAGCCGAGCGAGAAGGACCCGTCGGCGGCCAACTGGATGGCCGCGCTGCTCCAGGAGGCCGGGCTGCCCGACGGGGTGTTCAACGTGGTCCACGGCGACAAGGTCGCCGTCGACGCGCTGCTCACCCACCCCGACGTCGCCGCGGTATCGTTCGTCGGCTCGACGCCGATCGCGAAGCACGTCTACGAGACCGCCACCGCCCACGGCAAGCGGGTGCAGGCGCTCGGCGGCGCCAAGAACCACATGCTGGTCCTGCCCGACGCCGACCTCGACCTGGTCGCCGACTCCGCGGTCAACGCGGGGTTCGGCTCCGCCGGCGAGCGGTGCATGGCGATCTCCGTCGTGCTCGCGGTCGACCCGGTCGGCGACGAGCTGGTCGAGAAGATCCGCGACCGGATGGGCAAGCTCGTCACCGGCGACGGCCGCAAGGGCTGCGACATGGGCCCGCTGATCACCCGCGAGCACCGCGACAAGGTCGCCGGCTACATCGACCTCGCCACCGACGACGGCGCCACCGTCGTGGTCGACGGCCGGGAGGCGCAGTTCGACGGCGCCGCCGAGGGTTTCTGGCTCGGCCCCACGCTCGTCGACCGCGTCCCGACCGGCTCGAAGGTCTACACCGACGAGATCTTCGGCCCGGTGCTGTCGGTGGTGCGGGTGTCGTCCTACGCCGAGGGCGTCGAGATCATCAACGCCGGCCCCTACGGCAACGGCACCGCGATCTTCACCAACGACGGCGGCGCCGCGCGCCGCTTCCAGCGCGAGGTCGAAGTCGGCATGGTCGGCATCAACGTGCCGATCCCGGTGCCGGTCGCCTACCACTCCTTCGGCGGCTACAAGGCCTCGATCTTCGGCGACGCCAAGGCCTACGGCCCGCAGGGGGTCGACTTCTTCACCCGGGAGAAGGCGGTCACCAGCCGCTGGCTCGACCCCTCGCACGGGGGCCTCAACCTGGGCTTCCCCAGAACACCTGAGGCAGGGGACACCTCAGTAGGGGGCGGCGGTGGCCGGCCGACGGGCCGGCCACCGCCGGTGGGACCTCGTCGCTAGAGTCCCCTCGTGCCCGAACGCGTCCTCGTCACCGGTGCCTCCGCCGGGCTGGGGGCGGCGCTCGCCGACGCCTACGAGGCGCGCGGCGCGCAGGTGCTGCGCACCGACCGGGAGCCGGTGGACGGCGGGCTGCGGCTCGACGTGACCAGCGACGCCGACTGGGTCGCGGCCCGCGAGCACGTGGAGCGCACCTGGGGCGGGCTCGACGTGCTCGTCAACAACGCCGGCGTCGCTGGCGGCGGCCGGCTCGACGTCGCCGGCATCGACGAGTGGCGGTGGATCACCGACATCAACCTGTTCGGCGCGGTCCGCGGCACGGCGACGTTCGTCCCGCTGCTCAAGCGGCAGCGCAGCGGTCGCATCGTCAACGTCGCCTCGTTGGCGGGGCTCGTCCACCCGGCCGGGATGGCGTCCTACAACGCGGTCAAGGCAGCGGTGGTCGCGCTCACGGAGACGACCGGGCACGAGCTCGCCGCCCACGGCATCACCGCGCACGTGGTGTGCCCGTCGTACTTCCGGACCGGGCTGATGACCCGCGCCCGGGGCCGTGACACCGCGCTGACGACGGTGATGACCCAGCTCGTGGAGCAGGCCCCGCTCGGGGCCGAGGAGATCGCCGCCGCCGTGCTCGACGGCCTCGACCGCGGCGACGAGGTGATCCTGCCCGACCCGGCCGCGCGGGCGGCGTACGACCTCAAGGTCGGCGACCGCGCGGCCTACGACGCGTTGCTGCGCGACCAGGCCCGCAAGCTGGAGCAGCTGGGCACCCAGGAGGAGGCGGAGTGAGCGAGGCAGTGGACGAGAGCCGGCCGGTGCGCGCCGAGGACGCGTTCGACGTCGGGGCCGTCGAGCGGTGGCTCGACCGCGGGCCGGTGGCGGAGGTGCGGCAGTTCCCCCGGCGGCGCCTCCAACCTGACCTACCTCCTGCGGATGGAGACCGGGCCGGAGCTGATCCTGCGCCGACCGCCCGCGGGCACCAAGGCGAAGGGGGCTCACGACATGAGCCGTGAGTACCGGATCCAGGCCGCGCTGGCCCCGGTCTTCCCGCAGGTGCCGACGATGGTCGCGTACGCCGCCGAGGACGAGAGCCCGATCGGCAGCGAGCTCTACGTGATGGAGCGGGTGCCGGGGGTGATCCCGCGCAAGGAGCTGCCGTTCGAGGTCGCGCCGGACCGGGTGTCGGCGCTGTGCCGCGCGGCCGCGGACACCCTGGTGGACCTGCACTCCGTCGACGTGGCGGAGGTGCCCGACCTGCGGGCGCTCGGCCGGGGCGAGGGCTACGTCGCCCGCCAGGTCGCCGGCTGGACCAAGCGCTTCGCCGCCGCCCGCACCGACGACACCGGCGACTGGAGCGACGTCGTGGCCTGGCTCGACCAGCACCAGCCGGCCGACGTCGGGCAGTGCCTGATCCACAACGACTACCGCTTCGACAACATGGTCCTCGACCCCGCCGGCCTCCGCGACCCGGGCCGCGACGTCAGGATCGTGGCGCTCCTCGACTGGGAGCTGTCCACGGTCGGCGACCCGCTGATGGACCTCGGCGGCGCGATGGCCTACTGGGTGGAGGAGCAGGACGACGAGTTCTTCCTCATGTTCCGCCGGCAGCCGACGACGACGCCGGGGATGTGGAGCCGCGACGAGCTCGTCGACTACTACTGCCGCGCGGCGGGCATCGACCTCACCGCGCGGGAGTGGCGGTTCTACGAGGTGTTCGGCCTGTTCCGGCTCGCCGTGATCGCCCAGCAGATCTGGTACCGCTACTTCCACCGGCAGACGACCAACGAGGCGTACGCCGTGTTCGGTCCCGCGGTCGGCTACCTCGAGCGTCGCTGCCGGTCGCTGATCGCCGGCTGACGGCTGCTGAGGGGCTGCGACCGTGGGACTGCTGCTGCTCGTCCGGCACGGCCAGGCGTCGTTCGGTGCCGACGACTACGACGTCCTGTCGCCGACCGGCTGGGAGCAGGGCCGCGTGCTCGGCCGCCGGCTCGCCGCGGAGGGTGACCCGCCGGCCACCGTCCTGCACGGCGGCCTCCGTCGCCACCGCGAGACCTGGGCGGCGATCGCCGACGGGGCCGGCTGGGCCGCGACCGCCGGGGTCGACGCCGACTGGGACGAGTTCGACCACCTCGCCGTCATCGACCGCCACCCCGAGCTGCCCGGCGGCGACCTCGACCGCCGGGGGTTCCAGGCGCTGTTCGAGCGGGCCACCGCCCGCTGGGTCCGCGGCGACGACGACGGCTACCCCGAGTCCTACGACGCGTTCGTCGCACGCGCCCGCCGGGCGCTCGCGCGCGCCGCCGAGCGGCCCGGCCCGACGCTGGTGGTCACCTCCGGCGGCGTCGTCGCAGCGGTCGCCGCCGCCCTCGTCGCCCCCGCCCGGCGACCCGACGGTGCTCGGCCACGTCTGGGGCCGGTTCAACACGGTCGTCGCCAACACGTCGGTCACCAAGGTGATCGTGGGCGCCACCGGTGCCCGGCTGCTGACGTTCAACGAGCACCCGCACCTCCCGCGCGACCTGGTGACCTACCGCTAGCGGCCTGTGCGCCCGGAGCGGCTCGAAAGCGGTTCGGGTGGGTACCAGGAGCGCATGAGGACGATCCTGCTGATCCTGGTGGTGCTGCTCGTGGTGGCGGCGGTCTTCTACCTCCTGCGGCGCCGCCCGTAGCGCCTCAGATCAGCCGCTTGAGCACGGGCAGCGGCGCGTGCTTCATCACCGGCGCCAGCACCGACCACGGCAGCTGCGGCACGCACGCGTCGGCGACCTCCTTCTCCATGGCGGCGACCATCGCCCCGCACGCCCTTCTCGGTCGAGACCATCAGCGGGGTCGACTGCTCGACCTGCTCGTTCATCTCCGAGCGGATGTAGCCGGGGTAGAGCACGGTCACCTTCACCTTGCCGTGCAGCCGGGAGCCGTGGAGCTCGGTGCGCAGGCCCTCCGCGAGGTGGGCGACGGCGGCCTTCGTGGCGGCGTACGTCGTCATCGAGCTCGGCATGCCGCGCATCGCCGACATCGACGACACCATGACGAGGTGCCCGGCCTCCTGGGCGCGGAAGATCTCCATCGTGGCCTCGGTCTGGGCGAGCGCACCGACGAAGTTGGTCATCGCGGTCTCGAGGTTGGCGTCGAACCGGCCGGTGCCGAGCCGGGCACCCTTGCCCAGCCCGGCGTTGACGACGACCCGGTCGAGCCGGCCGAGCTCGTCGCGGAACGACCGGAACGTCTCGAACACCGCCGCGTGGTCGGTGACGTCGAGCGACCGCACCGCCACCCGCCCGCCGTGGGCGCTCTCGATCTCCGCCCGCAGCTCCTCCAGCCGCTCGGTCCGCCGGGCGCACAGCGCCAGGTCGTGCCCCTTCGCCGCCAGCTGGCGGGCCATCTCCGCCCCCAGCCCGCTCGACGCGCCGGTGACCAGGATCGTCTTCGCCATGCCGGTGAGTGTCGCAGACCGTCGAATCGGCCCTCGTGGTGTGTCGAATCGGGTGTCGTGGTGTGTCGAATCGGGTGTCGTGGCGTGTCGAATCCGGCCGCGTGGCGGCCTGTGCATATCGGGTATATAGTGGCCATACCGAGTATGCAGAGGACGAGGAGACGTCGATGTCGGTGAAGCACGCGCTGCTGGCGCTGCTGGAGCAGGAGCCGAAGTACGGCTACCAGCTCCGGGTCGAGTTCGAGCAGCGCACGGGCACCACCTGGCCGCTCAACGTGGGGCAGGTCTACACGACGCTGACCCGCCTCGAGCGCGACGGCCTGGTGGCCGGCGAGGGCCAGGACGACGGCGGCCACGTGATCTACCGGATCACCGACGCCGGCCGGGAGGAGGTGGCGACCTGGTTCACCACCCCGGTCGCGCGCACCCAGCCCCCCGCGGGACGAGCTGGCGATCAAGCTCGCGCTCGCCGTCACCGTGCCGGGCGTCGACGTCGGCACCGTCATCCAGCAGCAGCGGAGCGCGACGATGGCCGCCCTCCAGGACTACACCCGCCTCAAGCGGCAGGCGACGGGCACCGACCCCGACGACCTCGCCTGGAGCCTGGTGCTCGACTCCCTCGTCTTCGGCGCCGAGGCGGAGGTGCGCTGGCTCGACCACTGCGAGGCGCGGCTGCGCCGAGCGGCCTCCCGACCGCTCCGCGGCGGCGCCGGCGACGGCACCGGCCGCCGACCAGGAGCGGAGCGCCCGATGACCGACGGAATCCTCGACCACGCCGGCCGCCTCGACCGCGCCGAGCGCCGCTGGCTCGCCGACGCGCGCGACCGGCTCCGGCGTACGACGTCCGCGACGGCGCCGCTGGTGGGGACCGGCGTCCGCGCCGCCCACCCTGTCCCCGCCGAGGAGGTGGCCCGATGACCGCGGTCCTCGAGATGGTCGACGTCACCCGTGTCCACGGCACGGGCGCGACGGAGGTGCATGCCCTTCGCGGCGTCTCGTTCCAGGCCCACGCCGGCGAGCTGGTGGCCGTGATGGGGCCGTCGGGGTCCGGCAAGTCGACCTTGCTGACGATCGCCGGCGGCCTCGACACCCCCGACCACCGGCACCGTGCGGGTGGAGGGGCACGACCTCGGCGGGCTCGACCAGCAGGGCCGGGCGGCGCTGCGCCGGACGTCGCTCGGCTACGTGTTCCAGGGGTTCAACCTGATCCCCGCGCTGACGGCCGCCGAGAACGTCGCGCTCCCGCGCGAGCTCGACGGCGTGCCGGCGCGGCGCGCCCGGGGCGAGGCCCGGCGGGCGCTGGAGGAGGTCGGGATCGGCGACCTCGCCGACCGGTTCCCCGACGACATGTCCGGCGGCCAGCAGCAGCGGGTCGCGATCGCGCGGGCCGTCGTCGGCGAGCGCCGCCTGATCCTCGCCGACGAGCCGACGGGCGCCCTCGACACCGAGACGGGGAGGAGATCCTGCGGCTGCTGCGCGCCCGCTGCGACGCCGGGGCGGCCGGCGTGCTCGTGACCCACGAGGCGCGGCACGCGGCCTGGGCAGATCGGATCGTCTTCCTGCGCGACGGCCGGGTCGTCGACGAGACCGGCGCCGCGCCGGTCGACCTGCTCGCCGAGCCGACCGCTCGATGAGCGCCGCCACCGGCGGCTGGCGGGTCGCCCTCCGCCTCGCCCGCCGCGAGGCCTGGCGCCGCAAGGCCCAGAGCCTCCTGATGCTCGCGCTGATCTGCCTGCCCGTCGCAGCGGTCACGGCCGCCGCGGTCGTGTGGCGCACCTCCGACGTCTCCGCCGCCGAGAGCGTCGAGCGCCGGATGGGCGCGGCCGACGCCCTCGTCGAGGCCACCGACAGCGAGCGGGTGGTCCAGGCCTTCGACCCGCTGGACGTGTCGAGCTGGGTCGGCGAGGAACGTCGTGACCCACTGCCGCTCGCGCGGCTGCGCGCGGCCCTCGGCGAGGACCGGCCGGTCACCCCGATCGCCCGCGAGTGGCTGTTCTTCGAGACCGACCGCGGCGCCGCGGACGCCGAGGTGGTGGTCGCCGACCTCGCCGACCCGCTCACCGACGGCCTGTTCCGCCCCGTCGAGGGAAGTACCCACCCGGTCCCGGCGAGGTCGTCGTCAACCGCGCGCTCACCGAGCGCGGACCGGGACTCGGCGACTCCCTGACGGTGGTCCGGGAGGACGACGACGGGCAGCACCGGTTCGACCTGGAGATCGTCGGCATCGCCGAGAGCGCCGCCGCGCACGGCTACCCCGCCGCCGGCGTCTCGCCCGGCCCCGACGGCCGGATCGTCCCCCGACGCCGGGGACCCGAGCGACACCCGCTCCTGGCTCGTCGGCGGCGGACCGGTGACGTGGGACGACGTCCGGGCGCTCAACGCGCTCGGCGCGCTCGTCACCTCCCGCGCGGTGCTCACCGACCCGCCGCCCGACTCGGCGCTGCCGGCCGAGATCCGGGAGCTCGAGCAGCCGGCCGACGACGCCGCGCTGACGGTGCTCGCCCTGATCGGCACGATGGTGCTGCTCGAGGTGGTGCTCCTCGCCGGCCCGGCGTTCGCCGTCCGCGCCAAGGCACAAGCCCATGCCCTCGCCCTGGTCGCCGCGGCCGGAGGCACCCCCGTCAGGCCCGTCGTACGGTGCTGGCCTCGGGCGTCGTGGTCGGCGCCGTCGGCGGCGTCGTCGGTGTCGCGCTCGGCGTGCTCGTCGGGCGGCTCGCGCTGCCGCTGGCGCAACGGCTCGACGACACCGCGTTCGGGCCGTTCGAGGTGCCGTGGCCGCTGCTCGCGCTGGTGGCCGGCTTCGGACTGGTCTCCGCGGTGCTGGCGGCGATCGTGCCGGCGTACTCAGCCTCCCGGCAGGACGTGGTGGCCGTGCTCGGTGGCCGCCGGGGAGAGGGGCGGCCGTCGCACCGGTCGCCGGTGCTCGGCGCGGTCCTGCTGCTGGTCGGCATCGGCGCGGCGACCGCCGGCGCCCTGCAACGCGGGCCCGGGGCACCGCTGATCGCCGGCGCGGCGATCGTCGCCGTCGTCGGCATGATCCTCCTGGTGCCGGTCACGGTGACGGCCGTCGGGAGGATGGCCGACCGGCTCCCGCTCGCGCTGCGGTTCGCGGCGCGCGACGCCGCCCGGCACCGCACCCGCACCGTGCCCGCCGTCGCGGCCGTCGGCGCGACCGTCGCCGGCGTGGTGGCCCTCGGGATCGCGGTGTCGAGCCAGGAGGCCGGCGACGAGCGCGGCTACGCGGCCCAGCTGCCGGACGGGTGGGCCTCGGTGGCGGTCATGGAGACCGCCGCCGCCGAGGACGACGTCGCCGAGGTGCTGTCGGACCGGCTGCCCGGCGCCGAGCTGCACCCGGTCACCGGCCTCGCGTCGACCGACGACCGGTGGACCGACCTGCTCTTCCGCACCGACGGCGAGCAGCTCGCCTTCGCCTACTGGGGCTCGGTGGGCACCGCCCACGTCGTCGCCCCGGACGTGCCGCCGTACGTCGCCCTGGCGGCGGGCGACCAGGAACGCGCCGAGGAGATGCTCGCGGCCGGCGGCGTCGTGCTGCTCCGCGGCGCCGACGACGCGGCGCCGGCCGTCGAGGTCGACGAGGTGACCGTGGTCGCCGAGCGGTACGACGACGCCGGCCAGGTCGCCGGGCGCACCCGCGCCGACCGGCCCGCCGTCGTGGTCGCGGTCGAGGAGCCGATGCCGCCGATCGCTTCGCTGGTCGCACCGGCGCTGGTGGAGCAGCTCCGCGTGCCGACCACCACGACCGCGCTCGTCACGCCCGGCCCGGTCAGCGAGGACGCCGAGACCGACCTCACCGAGGCCTTCGCCGCCCTGCCGACCGCCGGCTACTTCTACGTCGAGCGCGGCTACGTGCCCGACCCCGCGGTGCGCATCGCCCAGTGGGTGCTCGCCGCCCTCGGTGCCGTGCTCATGCTCGGCGGCACCCTCACCGCCACCTTCCTCACCCCTCTCCGACGCCCGCCCCGACCTCGCGACGATGAGCGCGGTCGGCGCGCCGCCCCGGACGCGGCGCGCGGTCGCGGCGGCGTACGCCCTGGTGGTGGGGCTGGTCGGGGCGCTCCTCGGCGCGCCCGTCGGGTTCATCCCCGGGCTCGCCGTGAGCCGGCCGCTCACGCGGGAGGCGGAGACCGGGCTCACGACCGTCGACGTGCCGTGGCTGCTCGTCGGCGCGGTCGTCGTCGGCCTCCCGCTCCTCACCGCCGCGGCCGTCGGCGCCTGTGCGCGCGGGCGGCTGCCGCTGGCGGCCCGGGCGGAGTGACGGGGCTGGGCGTACGGCTGGGGACTCAGGGGGCCGCAGGAGGCGCAGATTCATCACGGTATGTCGGTGAACCTGCGCCTCCCACGGCGTACCCACCGTGGGAAGCGCCGACTCGCCGACATCCCTTGATGAACCTGCGGCGGGAGTGACCCGCCACGAGGCCCGATTCGACCAACCACGACACCCGATTCGACCCGCCACGAGGCCCGATTCGACCGACCACGAGGCCCGACTCGACCCACCACGACACCCGATTCAACCCAGTTACAGACAGGCTTGACTGTTTGTTTCTGACCGGCCATGCTGGCGCGGTGACCACCGCAGCGACCCGCGTCCCGCAGGAGGAGCGGACGCGGGCGATGCGGGCGCGGCTGATGGACGCGACGGTGGAGCTGCTGGTGGAGCGGGGGGTTCAGCGGTACGACGACCACGCTCGTGTCGCAGCGGGCGGGGGTGAGCCGGGGTGCGCAGCTGCACCACTTCCCGACGAAGAACGACCTGGTCGTCGCCGCCGTGGCCCACGTGACCGACAAGCGGGGCGCGGAGCTCGAGGCCGCCGCCGCCCGGCTCCCCGCGGGACGGCAGCGCACCCGCGCGGTCCTCGACATGCTGGGCGAGCACTTCGCCTCGCCCGTCTTCACCGCCGCCCTCGAGCTGTGGGTCGCGGCGCGCACCGACCCGACGCTGCTGGAGGTCGTCGCGCCGCTGGAGCAGCGGGTCGGCCGCGAGACCCACCGGGTGACCGTGCAGCTGCTCGGCGCCGACGAGTCGCGACCGGGCGTGCGCGAGCTGGTGCAGGCGACGCTCGACCTGGTGCGCGGCCTCGGTCTCGCCGCCACCCTCGGCGACGACACCGCCCGCCGACGCCGGATCCTCGACGAGTGGGCCCGCACCCTCGACGAGGCGCTGCGCGCCGACGACACGAAGACCACGACGACAGGGACGACCAGGACGGCCACCAAGACCACGACGGAGGGGAGCGGACCGGTGAGCGTGCTCGACGAGGTGCTCGACGACCTGCGGGCCGAGGGCGACCGGCTGCGCCGGACGGTCGCCGACCTGCCCGACCCAGCCGGCGCAGCAGACCCAGCCGACCCAGCAGACAAGGGCTGGCAGACGCCGACCCCGGCGCCGGGCTGGACCGTCGCCACCCAGGTGGCGCACCTGCTGTGGACCGACGAGGTCGCCGTCCTCGCCGCGGGCGCGCTGCTGTCCGAGGAGGGCAAGCAGGCTTGGGACGCGGTGGTGCTGCAGGCCATCGACGACCCGCACCGCTACGTCGACAAGGGCGCCCTCGCGCTCGCGGAGCTGCCGCCCGCCGAGCTGCTCCCGCGCTGGGACGCCGCGCGGTCCGCGCTCGCCGACGCCCTCCGCGGCTACCCCGACGGGCAGCGGATGCCGTGGTTCGGCCCGCCGATGGCGCCGGCGTCGATGGCGACCGCCCGGTTCATGGAGACCTGGGCCCACTCCCTCGACGTCCACGAGGCGCTCGGGGTCCGCACCGAGCCCGACGACCGGATCCGCCACGTCGCCCACCTCGGCGTCCGCACCCGCGACTTCGCGTTCGTCACCCGCGAGCTCGACCCGCCGGCGGAGGAGTTCCGCGTCGAGCTCACCGCCCCGAGCGGCGACACCTGGGCGTGGGGACCCGACGCCGCCGCGCAGCGGGTGACCGGGCCGGCGTACGACTTCTGCCGCCTGGTCACCCAGCGGGTCCACCGCGACGACACCGACCTGGTCGCCGTCGGGACCGACGCGGAGACCTGGCTGCGGATCGCGCAGGCCTTCGCCGGCCCGCCCGGCGCCGGCCGGGCTCCCCCGCGCCGCGACCGCGGAGCACGCCCGGTGACCGCCCCGATCCGGATCGCCAACTGCTCGGGGGTTCTACGGCGACCGCCTCACCGCCCTGCGCGAGCAGCTCGAGGGCGGCGAGGTCGACGTCGTGACCGGCGACTACCTCGCCGAGCTGACCATGCTCATCCTCGGCATGGACACTCTCCGCGACGCCGAGCTCGGCTATGCCCGCACGTTCCTGCGCCAGCTCGAGGACACCCTCGGCCTCGCGCTCGACAAGGGCGCGAGGATCGTCAGCAACGCCGGCGGGCTCAACCCCGCGGGCCTCGCCGGGAAGGTCCGCGAGCTCGCCGCGCGGCTCGGCCTCGACGCGAAGGTCGCCCACGTGGAGGGCGACGACCTCCGCGAGGCGGGGCTCTTCGAGGGAGCGCTGACCGCCAACGCCTACCTCGGCGGCTTCGGCATCGCCGCGGCCCTCACCAAGGGCGCCGACGTCGTGGTCACCGGGCGGGTCACCGACGCCTCCCTCGTGGTCGGCCCGGCGGTCGCCCACCACGGCTGGACACCCGCCGACCACGACCGGCTCGCCGGCGCGGTCGTCGCGGGCCACGTCATCGAGTGCGGCACCCAGGCCACCGGGGGCAACTTCTCCGGCTTCCGCTCCCTGTTCGCGGCCGGCATGGCGATGGACGAGCCGCTCGGCTTCCCGGTCGCCGAGGTCGCGGCCGACGGCAGCAGCGTGATCACCAAGCACGCCGGCACCGGCGGCGCGGTCACCGTCGACACGGTCACCGCACAGCTGCTCTACGAGATCCAGTCCACGCGCTACCTCAACCCCGACGTCACCACCCGGCTCGACACCGTCCGGCTGCGGCAGGACGGCCCCGACCGGGTCGCGATCAGCGGCGTCACCGGCGCCCCGCCGCCGGAGCGGCTCAAGGTCGCCGTCAACACCCTGGGCGGCTACCGCAACCAGATGGAGTTCGTTCTCACCGGCCTCGACCTCGACGCCAAGGCGGAGTGGGTGCGCAGCCAGCTCGAGGGCCGGTTCACCGCCGCAGAGGTGGTCTGGACCCGCACCCCCGTCCGCGCCGGCGACGCCGACACCGAGGAGGGCGCGTCGGTCCTGCTGCGCTGCATCGGCAAGGACCCGGCGCCCGACCCGCTCGGCAAGCCGTTCACCGGCCCCGCCGTCGAGCTCGCGCTGGCGTCGTACCCCGGCTTCACGATGACCACCCCGCCGCAGAAGCCGTCGCCGTTCGGCGTCTACCGGCCGGAGTACGTCGACCGGTCCCGGGTGGCGCACACCGTCGTCCACCACGACGGCACGCGGGAGACGATCGCCGACCCCACGGACTTCCTCGAGCAGTCCGCCCCCGACGACCTCGACCCCGACCTCGGCCGGCGCCCCAGCCCCTACCCGGCGCCCGCGGACACGATCACCCGGCGGATGCCGCTCGGCACGTTCGTCCACGCCCGCTCCGGCGACAAGGGCGGCGACGCCAACCTGGGCCTCTGGGTCGAGCACGACGGGTCGCCGAAGTACGACGCGCGGGTGCAGTGGCTCGCCAAGCTGATGAGCCCCCGCAAGGTCCGCGAGCTCGTCCCCGAGGCGGCCGACCTCGACGTCGACGTCTACGTGCTGCCCAACCTCGGCGCGGTCAACGTCGTCATCCACGGGCTGCTCGGCGACGGGGTCGCCGCGTCCACCCGCTTTCGACCCGCAGGCCAAGGGCCTCGGTGAGTGGGTGCGCAGCCGGATCGTCCACATCCAGGAAGACCTGGTCTGAGGAGACACATGCGCTGGAACGAGGAGCGGCAGGCGCTCAGGGACGCGGCCGCCGAGTTCACCCGCCGGGGAGGTCGTCCCGCACCTCCAGGACTGGGAGGACGCGGGTGAGCTTCCCCGCAGCCTGACCCAGGCCGCCGCCAAGCAGGGGCTGCTCGGCGTCGGCTATCCCGAGGCGGTCGGCGGCCAGGGCGGCGACCTGCTCGACGTGTGCGCCCTGCAGGAGGGGTTCATGGCGGCCGGCGCCTCCGGCGGCCTGATGGCATCACTCTTCACGCACGGGATCTCGCTGCCGCACCTGGTCGACAACGGGTCGCCGTACCTCGTCGACCGTTACGTCCGGCCCACCCTCGCCGGCGACATGATCGGGTCGCTCGGCATCACCGAGCCGGGCGGCGGCTCCGACGTCGCCGGCATCACCACCCGCGCCGTCCGCGACGGCGACCACTGGGTGATCAACGGGTCGAAGACGTTCATCACCTCCGCGGTCCGCGGCGACTTCGTCGTGACCGCCTGCCGCACCGGCGGCCCGGACGCCCGCGGCCACGACGCGCTGTCGCTGATCGTCGTCGACAAGGGGACGCCGGGGTTCACCGTGACCCGGTCGCTGCGGAAGATGGGGTGGCACTGCTCCGACACCGCGGAGCTCTCGTACGTCGACGTGCGGGTGCCCGCGGACAACCTGGTCGGCGAGGAGAACCAGGCGTTCGCCTACATCGCCCAGCAGTTCGTCGTGGAGCGGATCTTCCTCGCGCTGATGGGCTACGGGCACGCCCAACGCGCCCTCGAGCTCGCCGCGGCGTACTGCCGCGACCGCGAGACGTTCGGCAAGCCGCTGGTCAAGAACCAGGTGGTGCGCGCCAAGCTGGTCGAGATGCGCCGCCAGGTCGAGGTGGCGCGCACCTACACCCTCGACGTCGCCGCCCGGCACGCCGCCGGGGAGCAGGTGATCGCCGAGGCCTGCCTCGCCAAGCAGACGGCGGTCGAGGCGGCCGTCGCGGTCACCAACGAGGCGGTGCAGCTGTTCGGCGGCACCGGCTACATGCACGGCACCGAGGTCGAGCGCCACTACCGCGACGCCCGCCTGCTCCCGATCGGCGGCGGCGCGACCGAGGTGCTCACCGACCTCGCCGCCCGGCTGCTCGGGTACGCCTGATGGGCCTGGTGAAGCCGCTCAGCGGCGAGGTGTCATTACCGATGGCCGCACCACCGGAGAAGGTGTGGGCGCTGGTGAGCGACGTGACCCGGATCGGCGAGTTCTCGCCGGAGACGTTCGAGGCGGTGTGGACGCACGGCGCGACCGGCCCCGCCGTCGGCGCCCGGTTCAAGGGCCACGTCCGGCGCAACGGCGTCGGCCCCGTCTACTGGACGCCCCTGCACCGTCACCCGGTGCGAAGACCCGGGCGCCGACGGCGCCGGGGTCTTCGAGTTCGGCGTCGGTCTCGACGACCGGCCGATCAACACCTGGGGCTACCGGCTGGAGCCCGACGGCGACGGCGGCACCGTCGTCACCGAGTACTACCGCCTGACGCCCGCCTGGTACGTCCGCGGCTACTGGCTGCTGCTGGGCCGGCTGCGCGGACGCACCAACGAGCGCGGCATGCGCACGACCCTGGAGAGGATGAGGACGGTGGTCGAGTCGTGACCGGCACCATCGAGGAGACCCGCCGGCAGGCGATGCTCGAGAAGATCGAGGACCTGCACGCCGAGCAGCAGAAGGCGGTCGAGGCGGGCGGCAAGTACGTCCAGCGTCACAAGGACCGCGGCAAGCTCACCGCCCGGGAGCGGATCGAGCTGCTCGTCGACGAGGGCTCGGCCTTCCTCGAGCTGATGCCGCTGGCCGGCTGGGGCACCGACTTCGCCGTCGGCGCCAGCATCGTCACCGGCATCGGCGTGGTCGAGGGCGTCGAGTGCATGATCGTCGCCAACGACCCCACGGTGAAGGGCGGCGCCCTCAACCCGTGGTCGCTGAAGAAGTCGTTCCGCGCCGCCGAGATCGCCGAGCGCAACGGCCTGCCGTCGATCAACCTCACCGAGTCCGCCGGCGCCGACCTCCCCACCCAGAAGGAGATCTTCATCCCCGGCGGCCGCGGGTTCCGCGACCTCACCCGGTCGTCCGCCCGCAAGGTCCCGACGATCTCCGTCGTGTTCGGCAACGCCACCGCGGGCGGGGCCTACGTGCCGGGCATGAGCGACTACGTGATCATGGTCAAGGAGCAGGCGAAGGTGTTCCTCGCCGGCCCGCCCCTGGTCAAGATGGCCACTGGGGAGGAGTCCGACGACGAGACGCTCGGCGGCGCCGAGATGCACTCACGGGTCTCCGGCTCCTCCGACTTCCTCGCCCAGGACGAGCACGACGCCATCCGGCTCGCCCGCCGCGCCGTCGCGCGCCTCAACTGGCGCAAGCGCGGCGGCCAGGGGGTGGCGGCGACGTACGCCGAGCCGGACCTCGACCCCGAGGGCCTGCTCGACCTGATCCCCCGCCGACCTCAAGGAGCCGTTCGACCCGCGCGAGGCGATCCTGCGGATCGTCGACGGCACCGGGCCGGGCAACGAGCTGGCGTTCGACGAGTTCAAGCCGCTCTACGGCTCGGCGCTCTGCGTCGGGTGGGCCCAGCTGCACGGCCACCAGGTCGGCATCCTCGCCAACGCCCGCGGGGTGCTGATGAGCGAGGAGGCGCAGAAGGCGGCGCAGTTCATCCAGCTGGCCAACCAGAAGGACACGCCGCTGCTCTTCCTGCACAACACGACCGGCTACATGGTCGGCGCGGAGTACGAGCAGGGCGGCATCATCAAGCACGGCGCGATGATGATCAACGCGGTCTCCAACTCGAGGGTCCCGCACCTGACCGTGATCATGGGCGCCTCCTACGGCGCCGGCAACTACGGCATGAACGGCCGCGCCTACGACCCGCGCTTCCTGTTCACCTGGCCGTCGGCCAAGTCCGCGGTGATGGGTCCGCAGCAGCTCGCCGGCGTGCTCGAGATCGTCGCCCGGGAGTCGGCGGAGAAGAAGGGCGAGGTGTTCGACGCCGAGGAGTTCAGGGGCGTCCGGGAGATGGTCGAGTCGATGGTGGAGGCGCAGTCGCTGCCGTACTTCCTGTCCGGGATGGTCTACGACGACGGCGTCATCGACCCCCGCGACACCCGCACCGTCCTCGGCATCTGCCTCTCCGTCATCGACAACCAGCCCGTCGAAGGGGCTATGAACTTCGGGGTGTTCCGCCTGTGATCACACGTGTCCTCGTGGCCAACCGTGGCGAGATCGCCCGCCGCGTCCTCGCCACCTGTCGCCGGCTCGGCATCGAGACCGTCGCCGTCCACTCCGACGCCGACGCGGGGCTGCCGTTCGTGCGGGAGGCCGACGCCGCCGTCCGGCTCCCGGGAGCCACTCCCGCCGAGACCTACCTGCGCTCCGACCTGGTCGTCGACGCCGCCCTCCGGGCCGGCGCCGACGCGGTGCACCCCGGCTACGGCTTCCTCTCCGAGAACGCCGACTTCGCCCGCGCGGTCGCCGCCGCCGGCCTCACCTGGGTCGGCCCGACGCCGGAGTCGATGGAGCGGATGGGCTCCAAGATCGAGTCCAAGAAGCTGATGGAGGCCGCCGGTGTCCCGGTGCTGGGCAACCTCACCGCCGACACCGCCACCGCGGCGGACCTGCCGCTGCTCGTCAAGGCCAGCGCCGGCGGCGGCGGCCGCGGCATGCGGGTCGTCGCGCGCCTCGACGACCTCGCCGACGAGGTCGCGAGGGCCGCGGCCGAGGCCGAGTCGGCGTTCGGCGACGGCACCGTGTTCGTCGAGCCCTACGTCGAGCGCGGTCGCCACGTCGAGGTGCAGGTGGTCGGCGACGGACGGGGCGGCGTGCTGGTGCTCGGCGAGCGCGACTGCTCCCTCCAGCGGCGGCACCAGAAGGTGGTCGAGGAGTCGCCTGCGCCGCGCCTGCCGGAGGGCACCCGGCGGGCGCTGCACGAGGCCGCTCGCGCTGCCGCAGCGGCGATCGACTACCTCGGCGCCGGCACCGTCGAGTTCCTCTACGACCCCGCCACCGACCGTTTCTACTTCCTCGAGATGAACACCCGGCTCCAGGTCGAGCACCCGGTCACCGAGGCCGTGCTCGGCGTCGACCTCGTGGAGCTCCAGCTCGCCGTCGCCGAGGGTCGACCGCTGCCCGAGGGCCCCGATGGCGGCGCCGGACCCGACGGGCACGCCATCGAGGTCCGGCTCTACGCCGAGGACCCGGCGGCCGGCTACGCCCCCGCAGACCGGGCGCCTCGTGGCCCTGGAGATCCCCCACGACACGGCGTTCGCGCCCGGCAGCGGGATCCGGCTCGACTCCGGCTTCGCGACCGGCGACGACGTCGGCACGTTCTACGACGCCATGCTGGCGAAGGTGATCGCCTGGGCGCCGACCCGCGAGCAGGCGGCACGGGCGCTGGCGCGCACGCTCGAGACCGCCCGCATCCACGGCCTGACGACCAACCGCGACCAGCTGGTCGCCGCGCTCCGGCACCCGCAGTTCCTCGCCGGCGAGGTCACGACGTCGTTCTTCGACGACCATCCTGAGGTCAACGTCCCGGGGCCGCGCGACGACCTGCTCCCGTTCGCGGGCGCGGTCGCCCTGGCCGAGCACCGCCGCACGAACGCGAAGGTCCAGGCCCGGATCCCCGCCGGCTTCCGCAACGTCGTCGCCCAGCCGCAGTCGACGAGGTTCTCCGTCGCGGGGGAGGAGGTCGACGTCCGCTGGTACGGCGGCCGCGCCGGCTACACGCCGGCCGAGACCGACCCCGACCGCCCGGTCGCCGTGGTCGCCGCTTCCCCGACCGAGGTGGTGCTCGACGTCGCCGGCGTCACCCGGCGCTACCGCACGCAGGTCGTCGACGACGCCGTGCTGGTCGACGGCCCCGGCGGCGGCGCGACCCTGCGCGTCGTACCCCGCTTCGTCGACCCCGCCAGCCAGGTCGCCGAGGGATCCCTCCTCGCGCCGATGCCCGGCAGCGTCGTCGCCGTGCACGCCGCGGTCGGCGACGAGGTCGAGGAGGGCCGGCCCATCCTCGTGATGGAGGCCATGAAGATGCAGCACACGATCACGGCGCCCTACGGCGGCACCGTCACCGAGCTGTCCGCGGCCGCCGGGCAGCAGGTCGAGGCCGGCACCGTGCTCGCGGTCGTCGAACCACGCGCCGACACCGGCGACACCGAAGGAGACAACGCATGACCGCCACCATGTTCACCGAGCCCGAGGAGCGCGTCGCCCTCCGCGAGTCGGTCAAGCGGCTCGCGTCGAAGTACGGCCGCGCCTACGTCGAGCAGCAGGCCCGCGAGGGCGGCAAGGTCACCGAGCTGTGGCAGGAGTTCGGCCGCAACGGGTTCCTCGGCGTCAACATCCCCGAGGAGTTCGGCGGCGGCGGGGGCGGCATGTCCGACCTCGCGGCGGTCCTCGAGGAGGCGTCGGCGGCCGGCGCACCGCTGCTGATGATGGTGGTCAGCCCGGCGATCTGCGGCTCGATCATCACCCGCTGCGGCACCGAGGAGCAGAAGAAGCGGTGGCTGCCGACCATCGCCGACGGCTCGCTGCTGATGGCGTTCGGCATCACCGAGGCCGACGCCGGCTCCAACTCCCACCAGATCACCACCACCGCCACCCGCGACGGCGACCAGTGGGTACTGACGGGCCAGAAGACGTTCATCTCCGGCGTCGACGAGGCGCAGTCGGTGCTCATCGTCGCCCGCACCGAGGACGCCAAGACCGGCAAGCTCAAGCCGGCCCTGTTCGTCGTGCCCACCGACGCCGAGGGCTTCACCCGCCAGCTGATCCCGATGTCGTGGCAGGCGCCGGAGAAGCAGTTCACGCTGTTCCTCGACGACGTCCGCCTCCCCCACGACGCGCTCGTCGGCGACGAGGACGGCGGCCTGTGGCAGCTCTTCGCCGGCCTCAACCCCGAGCGGATCATGGGCGCCGCGCTCTCGTGCGGCATGGCGCGCTACGCGCTGGAGCGTGCGGTCGAGTACGCCAAGACCCGCTCGGTCTGGAAGGACCAGCCGATCGGCGCCCACCAGGGCATCGCGCACCCGCTCGCGAAGGTGAAGATCGAGCTCGAGCAGGCCCGCCTGCTGTGGCAGAAGGCCGCCGCGCTCTACGACGCCGGCGACGACTTCACCGCCGGCGAGTACGCCAACATGGCCAAGTACGCCGGCGGCGAGGTCGCCTGCAACGCCACCGACGCCGCCGTGCACACCCACGGCGGCAACGGCCTCACCGTGGAGTACGGCCTGGCCAACATGCTCGTGGCGGCGCGGCTCGGCCGGATCGCGCCGGTGAGCCGGGAGATGATCCTCAACTTCGTCGCGATGCACAGCCTGGGGCTGCCGAAGAGCTACTGATCGGCCGGCTGCTCTGGAAGGACGAAGGAGTGTGGGCGCCAGCCGCGGACGTCATACGCCCCCGAGGGCGATCGCCCACGATCCGTATGACGTCCCCGCGCGGCACCGGACCCCGGCGCAGGTAGGTTGACGCCCGTGGGGGTGGTGAGCTCGATCGACCGCACGCAGCGCCGGCACTCCGTGCTCGGCGTGCCGCTGGCGGTGGTCTACAAGTACTTCGACGACCAGGGGGAACTACCTGGCCGCGGTGCTGACGTTCTACGCCTTCCTCGCGATCTTCCCGCTGATGCTGCTCGCGACGTCGATCCTCGGCTTCGTGCTGCAGGGCTACCCCGACATCGAGGAGGCGGCGCTCGACTCCGCGCTCCGCCAGTTCCCGATCATCGGCTCGCGGATCGGCCGTCCCGACGGACTGGAGGGCTCGGTGACGGCGATCGTCGTCGGTGGCGCGGGCGCTCTCTACGGCGCGGTCGGGCTCGGGCTCGCGCTCCAGAACGTGCAGGCCGCCGCCTGGGCGGTGCCGCGCAACAGCCGCCCGCACCCGGTGCTGACGCGGGTCAACAGCCTGTTCATCCTGACCGTCGCCGGTATCGTCATCTTCGGCGTCTCCATCCTCTCGGCGGTGCTCACCGAGACCGAGCTGGTCGGCGACCTGTCCGGGTTCACCTGGTTCCACTGGGTGGTCCGCGTGGTGACCGTGCTGGTGCTCGGCTCGGTGCTGACGGTGCTGCTGCGGATGGCGGCCGCGAGGACGGTCAAGCACCACATCGCCCGGGTGGCGCCGGGCGGGTTCACCATCGCCGTGCTGTGGCAGCTGCTGCAGTGGCTCGGCACGATCTACGTCTCCCGGGTGCTCGCCGCCACCGGCGAGATGACCGAGATCTTCGGAGTCGTGCTCGGCCTGTTCGGGCTGCTCTACATCGGCTCGATCATGGGCGTGCTCGGCATCGAGGTCAACGTCGTGCTCGCGCGGCGGCTCTGGCCGCGAGCGCTCCTGACGCCGTTCACCGACCGGGTCGACCTCACCGACGCCGACCGCAAGGCCTACGCGATGTATGCCCAGATGCAGCGGCACAAGGGGTTCCAGACGGTGGCGGTGCGCTTCGACGGGCGCGACGGCGACACTCACGAGATCGTGCTCGACCCGCGCACCGAGGAGGTGATCCGGCAGCGGATCCCCGCGGCGGCGCCGGACACCCCGCCTCCGGCCCCGCCTTCTGCGCCACCTCCGGCCCCGCCGCAACCGGCCCCGCCGCCTCCGCCCCCGCGGCGCCCGGCGGAGCCCGAGGAGACGCAGCCGATCAACCTCCCGCCGCAGGTCTGACCCGACCGGCGTGCCGCCGCCGCGGCTGCGGCAGGATGCGGCCATGACCGACACCGCCGAGCAGCCGGCCGAGCTCGTCCACTACGAGGTGGCCGAGCGGGTCGCGACGATCACCCTCGACTCCCCGCACAACCGCAACGCCCTGTCCCGGCAGCTGCTCACCGAGCTGGTCGAGCGGTTGGAGCGGGCCGACGCCGACGACGACGTGCTCGTGGTGGTGCTGCGGTCGTCGGGCCGCGTGTTCTGCTCCGGCGCCGACCTGGCGGAGGCCTCGACGGTGCCGATGGAGGAGGCGGCAGGAGCGATCGTCGCCCTGCAGCGGCAGATCGCGACGCTGTCGAAGCCGGTCGTGGTCGTCGTCGCCGGCGCCGCCAGGGCAGGTGGCATCGGCATCGTGGCCGCGGCCGACGTCGCGGTCGTCGCCGACGACGCCACCTTCGCGCTCACCGAGGTCAAGCTCGGCCTCGCCGCGGCCGTCATCAGCCTCTCGGTCCTCCACCGGATGAACCCCCGGGCCGCCGGGTTGGCGGCCCTCGGCGGCGAGGTGTTCACCGGCGCCCAGGCCGCCGAGTGGGGGCTGGCCACACGCGCCGTGCCGGCCGACGGGCTCGACGCAGCCGTCGACGAGGTGGTGGCCAGCCTCGCCACCGGCGCCGCCCAGGGGCTGCGCGAGACCAAGCGCGTCCTCAACCGCGACCTCGTCGCCCGGATCGACGCCGGCGCCGAGGAGATGATCGCCCTCAGCGCCCGCCTGTTCGGGTCCGGAGGAGGCGCGGGAGGCGATGGCCGCGTTCCTCAGCCGCGGCAAGGGCTGACCGCGGCGCCAGGCGACCGGCCACCGCGACCAGCCGCCGTACGCCGGAACGCGTCCGCCGCCGGGGTCGCGCGCGGTAGAGTTGACGACTTGCCGCTCACCGGCGAGCGGCTGCAGGGACCGGTTTCCAGGGAACGTCGGGGGGCATCGTCGGTGACGGATGAGGTTGTCGAGCGCGAGATCGCTGCGGAGCAGGCGTTCGTGGACCGGGTCTACGCGCAGCTCGAGCGGGCCGGTCGGGCGGCGCAGCAGCTCGCCCGCGAGGGCCACTCCCGCGGCCGGCTCGGCCACGAGGGCGGGCTGGTCGAGCGCGACGCGATGGTCTTCCAGGCCGCCCGCCGGATCGCCCAGCTCGACGCCGCCCACGAGGGGCTGGTCTTCGGGCGGCTCGACCTGACCGACGACGTCGACCCCGAGCCGCGGTACGTCGGGCGGATCGGCCTGCGCGACGACGACCGCGACTCGCTGCTCATCGACTGGCGCGCCCCCCGCGGCCGCCGTCTTCTACCAGGCGACGGCGGCCGAGCCGCAGGGCGTCGTCCGGCGCCGGGTGCTGCGCAGCGCGGGTCGCGAGGTGGCCGGTGTCGAGGACGAGCTCCTCGACTCGGAGGGCCTCGCCGCCGCCGAGGCCGCCGGCCGCGAGCTCCCGATCGTCGGCGAGGGCGCCCTCATGGCCCAGCTCTCCCGCGCCCGCGACCGCTCGATGCACTCGATCGTCGCCACGATCCAGGCCGAGCAGGACCGCGCGATCCGCGCGCCCGCCAAGGGCGTGGTGTCGATCAGCGGCGGCCCCGGCACCGGCAAGACCGTCGTGGCGCTGCACCGCGCGGCGTACCTGCTCTACACCGACCGCCGCCGCTACGAGTCGGGCGGCGTCCTCGTCGTCGGCCCGTCCGGGGTGTTCATGCGCTACATCGAGCGGGTGCTGCCGTCGCTAGGCGAGACCGCCGTGGCGCTCCGCTCCCTCGGCGAGGTCGTCGACGGTCACCGTGCCAGCCGCCACGACGAGCCGGCGGTCGCCGAGGTCAAGGGGTCGGCGCGGATGGCGGAGGTGCTCCGCCGTACGGCGCGCCAGCAGGCGCCCGGCAGCCCGCGGGAGTTCCGTGTGTTCTGGCGCGACGACCGGATCGTGCTCGACCGCGGTGTGCTCGGCCGGATCCGGCGGTCGCTGATGTCGCAGGGCCGCCGCAACCGGCAGCTGCCCCGGGTCTCCGCCGCGCTGCTCGACGCGATGTGGCGGCAGGTGCGTGGCGACCGCGGTCGGGAGCAGGGCCGCGAGCGGTTCGACGACGAGATGCTCTCCCGCCAGGACTTCCTCGACTTCGCGCTGGCCTGGTGGCCGCCGCTCGACGCGGTGACGGTGCTGTCGTGGCTGCGCGACCCCGAGCTCCTCGCGCGCGTCGGCGACGGCGTGCTCGCCACCGAGGAGCAGCGGCTGCTGCTGAAGTCGTGGAACGACGGCAGCGACGGAGCGCCGGTCGACCTGTCGGTCGAGGACGTGCCGCTGCTCGACGAGCTGCGCTACGCGCTGGGCGACGTCCCGCAGCGCACCGAGGACGAGCGCGACGACCCGTTCGGCCTGATCGAGGGCGCGGTCGACATCCAGGAGCTGATGACCGCGGCCGACCGCGAGTTCGCGCCCGCCGGTCGCGCGTGGACACCGCCCTCCAACAGCATCGAGGACGACCCCTACGCGCACGTGCTGATCGACGAGGCCCAGGACCTGACGCCGATGCAGTGGCGGATGGTCGGCCGCCGCGGACGCACCGCCACCTGGACCATCGTCGGCGACCCGGCGCAGTCGTCGTGGCCGTGGCCCGAGGAGGCGGCCACCGCGCGGGCGGCGGCGCTGGAGGGCAAGCAGCTCCACGAGTTCCACCTGTCGACCAACTACCGCAACTCCGCCGAGATCTACGAGTACGCCGCGGCGTACGCCGAGCGGGTCGGCCTGCGCGCCGACCTCCCCCGACGCCGTGCGCCGCACCGGCGTGCCGCCGCGGGAGGTCACCGGCGTCACGGACCTGGAGGCCGCGACCCGGGCCGCGGTCGTCGAGACCGCCGGCGAGGTCGCAGGCACCGTCGGCGTCGTCGTGCCCGCTGCCCGGCGCTCGGAGGTCAACGCCTGGCTCGCCTCCTGGCCGGAGCTCGCCGACGACGCCCCCGGCGCCCGGGCTGCGGTCGACTCGTCGGTGTCGCCCTCGGGCGAGGACCGGGTGGTCGTGCTCACCGGCCTCGACACCAAGGGCCTGGAGTTCGACGGCATCGTCGTCGTGCGGCCCGAGGAGATCGAGGCCGAGTCGGCCACCGGCCGGGCGACGCTCTACGTCGTGCTCACCCGGGCCACGCAGCTGCTGACCACGATCGGCTGACCGGCGCCAGCGGACCGGCACCAGCCGACCGGCCGGCCGACCCCGGCGCCGTTGGAGCCGGCGCCGAGGTCAGCCCTCCCGGAGGAGCACCAGGACAGCGAGCACCCGACGGTCGAAGTGCTGGGACGGGTGGAGGTCGAGCTTGGCGAAGATCCGGGTGCAGGTGCGCTCGGCCGTGGTCAGCGCGAGGTGGAGCTGGTCGGCGATCGCGGCGTCGGACAGCCCGGCCGCGATCAGCCTCAGCACCTGCCGCTCGCGGCGCGTGAGCCGGTCGAGCCGCCGGTCGGCACCCGCCGGGCTCGTGACCGCCGCCGTCACCGCAGCACCGGCCGCGGGTGACGGGCGACGCGTGTGCGGAACCGCGAGGTCCGGGGCGCGGGGCCGGTGGGCCGGAACACGACGTACACGTCGTCGGCGGCCGCGTGCCGCAGGATCGCCAGCACCCCCGCCTCCGAGCGCCGCAGCCGGCCGTGGGCCGCGCGGTACTGGGCGTCGTCCATCGTGTCGAGCCGTGCCGCCGACATCCGCTCCCACCGGGCCTGCAGCGCCGTGAGCAGCGCCCCCCGGCCCGTCGAACCACGCCGACCACTCCTCGCGCCACGGCAGCGCCCCCGACTGGTCGGCCGCCGCGATCGCCTCGACCTCCCGCAGGATGCGGGTCCGCTGCCGCGTCTCGTGCCACGTCATTGCATCGGTCCTTCCGGAAGCCGGTGCGGGAAGCGCCGCACCGTCGGGCTACGGGAGGAGGAGAGCCGGGGGCGGCGACCTGATACACGGAATCCCCGTTGGGGTGCGCTGGGCCGGCACCAGGTGCCGGTGGAGCGCACCCCAACGCACCACCGCGGACAGCACGGCCCATCTCGACGTATCACCGCACCTTCCCCGCCGCTTCTCCACAGGTGCGGGAACGCTGGGTGCGCGAGATGCCACGCTCGGGATAGACCGTCGACATGGACTCGCGCGTCGACCACCGGCTCCTGGAGCACCTGCGGCACGTGCAGAGCGGGGTCCTCGCGCGGTGGCGGCTCAAGGATGCGGGCCTGAACGACAACGACATCGAGCGGATGATCCGCCGTCGCGACCTCACCCCGGCCCACCCCGGGGTGTACGTCGACCACACCGGCCCGCTCACTCCTCGCCAGCGCGAGTGGGTCGCCGTCCTCGCCTACTGGCCCGCGGCGCTCTGCCACGAGTCCGCCGTGCCGCGGCTGAGGCCGCTGACCATCCACGTCGGCGTCGACCTCCATCGGACACTGCAGCCGATCGCCGGAACGGAGCTGCACCGGATCGCGCACCTGCAGGAGCGGACCGACTGGCGCGCCGCGCCGCCGCGGACCAAGGTCGATCACGCCACCATCGACGTGATGGTCAAGCGGATCACTGGCGACGACGTCGCCGGCGCCTACGCCGCACTCGCCGAGGCGTGCTTCTCGGCGACCCGTCCCGACCGGGTGGAGCGAGCGCTCGCACGACGAGCCCGGGTTCCCCATCGCGGCCTCGTCGCCGGGATGTTGAGCGACCTCCGCACAGGTGCCTGCTCGGTGCTCGAGCGCGGTTCACGACAACCCGGCGTCGTGGGACGCCGATGCCAGGCGCGACCTCGCGGAGCTCGCGGCCAGCGACACCGCCACGGCTCGGCTCACCTACGGGCTCGTGTTCGGTGAGCCGTGCACCACGGCGCGTGCGCTAGGGGCGATCCTGCGCCGGAGGGGCTGGAGCGGCGACCTGCAGACCTGCGCCCGCTGCGCTGCTCCCGCCTAGCCTGCGCTGGGCTGGCACCAGGTGCCGGTGGAGCGCACCCCAACGCACCACCGCGGACAGCCCGACCCATCTCGACGTATCACCGCACCTTCCCCGCCGCTCCTCCATGCGGGACGATGCACCCGAGAGGCGCTCCAGCGGCGCGGGGACCGAGGGAAGGGTTCGGGTGTGGACACGACGTACCCGCTCGCCGTCCTCGTCCCCGCCGCACGTGAAGGAGACCAGGATGCGTGGAACGCGATCGTCGACCGGTTCCTGCCGCTGGTCGGCGCCATCGTGCGCGGGCACCGGCTGTCCGAGGCCGACGGCGACGACGTCAGCCAGACCGTCTGGCTCCGCCTCGTCGAGCACCTCGGGTCGCTGCGGGAGCCGGACGCCCTGCCCGGCTGGATCCGTACGACGACCCGCAACGAGTGCCTGCGGGTGCTGGCCGCCCGGGGCCGGACGCGACCGGTCGACCTGCTGGCCGGCACCGGGCTGGACGCGGTGGAGCCGGCGGTGGCCGACGAGCAGCTGCTGGCCGTCGAGCGCCGCCAGCTGCTCCGCGAGGCGCTCGCCGAGCTCCCCGAGGGCCGGCGCGAGCTGCTGCTCCTGCTGCTCGCCGATCCGCCGCTCGGCTACGAGGCGATCAGCGCGCGGCTCGGCATCCCGATCGGCAGCATCGGCCCGACCCGCGCACGGGCGCTCGAGCAGCTGCGACGCACCCGCGCGCTGCGGGGGCTGGGACCGGAACCAGTGGGGGTGACCGGCGATGAAGAGCTGGGATGAGCTGACCGACGACGAGCTGCTCGCCGCGCTCGGCGAAGCCGTCGCGGAGGACCGTGCGGTCGACGAGCGGCGGCGTGCTGCGGCGTACGGCGCCTTCGCGTGGCGCCGCGTCGACGACGAGCTCGCCGAGCTGCTGCACGACTCCGCCCTCGACGCCGGCGCCGCCGTGCGTTCGTCCGTGGCAGCGCCGCGGGCGCTGGCGTTCGGCAGCACGGGGCTGACGCTCGAGCTGGAGGTCGACGGCGAACAGGTGCTCGGCGAGGTGGTGGCCGCGGGCGGGGCGGACGCCGGTGCCGCGCCCACCACGGTGGTGCTCCAGCGGCCCGACGCCGACGCCGCGACGACCGAGGTCGACGCCGCCGGGTTCTTCCGGTTCGACGGGGTGACGCCCGGGCCGGCCCGGTTCGTCGTCGAGCGAGGCGGCCGGTCGCTCACCACCCCGTGGGTGACGATCTGAGCGGTCGGCTCAGCTGAGCGGGCCGACCACGGTGATCGACCCCGCCCGCGGGTCGCTGGCGGCGGTTCCCCCCGCGAGCACGTTCTGGTAGGCGGTGCGCGCCGACTCCCCCGGTGGCGCTCATCCGCGCCGCGACCAGGCCGGTCACCACCGGGGTCGAGAACGACGTGCCGCTCCACTGCGCGATGCCCTTGAACGAGCGCACCTCGCCGACGTTCGGCGGCTCGTAGCAGGTGTAGGTGCCCTCCGGGAACGCGTTGACGATGTCGCGGCCGCGGGCGTAGACGTCGACCCAGCGGCCGACGTTGGAGAAGTCGCTGACCGCGCTGTCGGGATCGACCGACCCCACCGAGACCACCCACGGGAACGCCGCCGGCCAGAACGGCTCGTCGGAGCCGTCGTTGCCGGCCGCCGCGATCACCAGCGTCTCCTCGCCGTCGTCGAGCCCGTACGCCGCCGCGAGCATCTCGAAGGACAGCAACGCAAAGTCGCGCCGGGTGTGCGTGCCCGCCGAGATGCTGATCAGCTGCGGGTGGTCGTCGTCGTCCAGCGCCTCGCTCAGCTGCCGGCAGATCTCCGACTCGTAGACCGCACCGCCGTGCGGCAGCGCGCCCTCCACCTCGACCCGCGTCGCGGGCGCCAAGCAGCGCACGACGCCCGCGACGAACGTGCCGTGCCCGGCGTAGGGGTGGATCGCCGCCGGGTCGACCGTCTCGACGTCGGACGGGTCGGCGACGACCCCCGACAGCCACGGCGTGGTCGGGCTGGTCACTGCCGGCTCCCCACAGCCCGGTGTCGACCACCGCCACCCGTACGCCCTTGCCCGCGCCCTCGTCGCGCGTGGGCGTCGGCAGCGGGCCGGTCGAGCGGGGCTCCTCCGGCTCGGTGGCGGGACAGAGCTTGCCGGTGGGCGTGACGTAGAGGACGTGGTCGGGAGTGGCGAAGCCCGGACCGAACGCGTCGTGGCGGTCGAGCTCGTCGAGCGTCGCGAGGACGTCGTCGCCGCCGTCCAGCCGGGACGGCAGGCGCACGAGCACCAGGCCCTTGGCCGGCTCCGCCACCCGCTCGACCTCGCCGTGGTAGTCCTCCCGCTTCTGCAGGAGCTCCTTGAGCCGTTCGTAGTCGGCTCCGTCGCGAACGAGCAGGTGCCCGGGGCGGTAGAGGAAGTCGACAGCCGCGTCGTCCTCGTCAGAGCGACCGTACGCCGTGGCGACAGCGACGCCCTCCTTGCCGAACGCCTTCCGGATGACGCCGACCTGCACCCGGAGCCGCTCGCGCTCGACCTCCTCCGTCCTGCCGTCCTCCGGCGACTTCACGTCCGGTCCCGGCGATGCGGGGCCACGGACGTCCCGCTCCGGCGTTCGTCCCGGCCGGGGCAGCCGGCGGGTCAGGCCGACAAGCAGCTCGCGGAGCCGGTCGAGAGGGGAGGACGGTCGCGACGGATCGGTCATGGGGTGCTCCTCCGGCGAAGCAGATCTGGAGCCGGCGGTCGGAACTCGCAGGCGGCGCTAACGTAGTCCCGCCCGAGACCCCGTAAAGGAGCAGGCGGAGGACCGGGTCGCCATGGAGGACTTGCTCGCGCTCGTCTTCGACGACCCCGCGACGGCGCAGCGGCGTGCGGAGCAGCTGCTCGCGTCGTCGCCCGCGCCGCTCGGGCGCTCCTACGCGCACCAGTGCCTCGGGATCGTCCATCGGGAAGCGGGCCGGCTCCCCGCCGCTATCGACCACCTGCGCTCCGCGCTCCGGGCCGCGCGGGCGACGGGCGACGCCGAACGTGTGCGGGACGTGCGTGCCACGTACGGAGCGACCCTCGTGGTCGCCGGCCGTACCCGGGCGGGCATCGCGCAGCTCGACCGCGCCCTCGACGGCGCGTCGGGCGAGGTGGGGTCACAGGTCCTGATGCGGAAGGCAGCGGTACTCGCACTGCTCGGGCGGCACGAGCAGGCAGCGCCTCTGATGCGGCAGGCGCTCGACGAGCTGTCCGGGGCGGGCAGCCCGGTGTGGCGGGCGCGCACGATGGTCTGGCTCGCTCACGTGGAGCAGCGGCTCGGCCACCTCGACGCCGCCGAGCGCGAGGTCCTCGCGGCGGAGCGGATCTTCGAGGAGGAGGGTGCGACGCTCGAGCGGTTGACCGCGCTCGAGAACCGGGCCGCGGTCGCGGTCGCTCGCGGTGACCTGGCCACCGGCCTGCGGCTCCACGGCCTCGCCCTGGCTGGCTACCGAGAAGCGGGTCAGGTGCCACGGTTCGAGGCCGTCGGCTACTACGCCAGCACCTACCTGGCTGCCGGGCTCGCCGACGAAGCCGTCGGGCTGCTCGACCGGTTCGCCGGGGAGATGGCACTGCCTCCGTTGGAGGAGGCCGAGTTCGAGCTCCCGCGTCGCCTCGGCGCGGCTGGCTGCGGGTGACGGATCCCGTGCCCTCGACGCCGCACGAAGTGCACGGACGAAGTTCCACCGGCAGGGACGCGCCTGGTTCGAGCGGCGAGCCGCGCTGGTGGCCGTGCAGGCGCGGCACTCGCTCGACGACCGGCACGGCCTCGCCCGTGAGGCGACCGCCGTCGCCCGCGGTCTCGAGGCGGAGCGGGCGCACGAGGCGCCGGTCGCGCTCACGCTCGCCGGTCGGCTCGCCCGTGGGAGCGAGCGCCTCGAGCTCTGGCGCACCGCGTCGTCGTACCGCCGCCACCCCAACGGCCTGGTCCGCGCCGGTGCCTGGCTGGCACGGGCGCTGGAGCGGGAGGAGTGCGCCGACCGGGGCGGGGTGCTGCGGGCCTGCGCCGCCGGCCTCGACGCGATCGACGAGCACCGGCGGCTGATGGGCAGCTCCGAGCTGCGGGCGCTGGCGACCACGCACGGGCGCGAGCTGACGGAGGTGGCGCTGCGGCATGCCGCCGCCGAGCCGCGGGCGCTGCTGCGGTGGAGCGAGCGGACCCGCGCGACGGCGCTGGCCCAGCCGCCGGCGACGTCGGACGCGTCGACGATCCCCGCCTCGCTGGCGGCGTTGCGCGACAACGGCCGGCGGCTCGCGGAGGCGCGGCAGTCGGGGGGATCCGACCGAGGAGCTCGAACGCGAGCGGCTGCGCCTGGAGCGGGCGGTGCGCGCCGAGCACCACGCCCTCGCCGCGAGCGGCGGAGGCGTCCAGCGGCCGGCGTCGGTCGAGGAGGTGGTCGCCGCGGTCGGTGACCGCTGTCTCGTCGAGCTGGTCGACGTCGACGGGGTGCTGCACGTGGTCGTCGTCCACGCCGGCCGGGTACGACGGCGGGTCGCCGGGCCGGCCGCGGCCGTCACCGACCTGCTCGGCCCGGCCGCGATGCTGCTGCGTCGCGCGGCCCGCGGCCGCCCGGCGGCGACCACCGAGCTCGGGACCAGGCTGGAGCAGGCGGTGCTCGGGGACGCCGCGCGGCTGCTGCCCGACGGATCGGTGGTCCTCGCCCCGACCGCGCGGCTGCACGGCGTCCCGTGGGCGCTGCTTCCGAGCCTGGCGGCCCGCCCGTTCTCCGTGGTGCCCTCCGCGGCGCAGTGGCTGCGAGCCCGCGCCGTCGAGCGTCCCGACCCGCGCCGCACGCTGCTGGTCTGCGGTCCGGCGCTCGAGTCCGGCGGGGCCGAGGTGCCGGTGCTCGCCGGGCGGCTGCCGGCCGCGACCCTGCTCGACGGGCCGGCCGCCGAGGTGGAGGCGGTGCTGGAGGCGATCGACGGCGCCGACCTCGCCCACCTCGCCGCCCACGGCCGGTTCCGCGCCGACAGCCCGCTGTTCTCGGCCTTGGAGCTGGCCGACGGGTCGCTGACCGTGCACGACCTGGAGCGGCTGCGCGCGGCGCCGTACCGCGTCGTGCTCTCGGCCTGCGAGTCCGGCGTCCTCGCGCCGGTCGGCGCCGACGAGCTGCTCGGCCTGGCGGCCGCGCTGTTCTCCCTCGGCACGGCGGGCCTGGTCTGCAGTGTCGCCGAGGTCAACGACGCCGCGACCGCGGAGCTGATGGTCGGCCTCCACGACGCACTGGCCGCCGGCGCCGACCCCGCCGCCGCGCTGCTGCGGGTGCGGCAGGCCGCCGGCGCCGACCCGGTGCTCGCCGGCACGGCCGCGGCGTTCGTCGCGCTCGGGGTGTGAGCCGTTCCGAGCGCCGGATCCGCCCGCCCCGCACGACCGCGCCCGCATAGGCTTCCGCCATGACCACGCCTGCCACCTCCGCCCGGGACGCCATCGCCGCGATCCAGGGGCACGAGGCGTGGGCGATCATCCGCCGCTCGACCCGGGCCGGTGACCGGGACACGGTCGGGATCCTCGGCGGTCGCCGCTGGGTCGCCGACCACATCACCGACATCCCGCTCGAGGAGGGGCCGCCGCCGGAGGGCCGGCAGTGCGACCGGCTGGTGGCGATCCCGTTCCGCCAGGTCGCCGACCGCGGGTTCGAGGCGCACGACGACGGCACCCCGCTGGTGGTGGTCGACGTGGAGACCGAGCTGGAGTTCTCCGTCGCCGAGGTGGTCGACGCGATCGACGACGACGGCGTCGAGTTCACCGACCGCGGCGGTTTCGACATCGACGACGACGACTACGCCAAGGTCGTCGAGACGATCATCCGCGACGAGATCGGCCAGGGCGAGGGCGCCAACCTCGTCGTCGGCCGGCACTACCGCGCGGTCGTCGCCGACTGGGGAGCCGACAAGGCGCTCGCGGTCTACCGCCGGCTGCTCGAGCGCGAGCGCGGCGCCTACTGGACCTTCGTCTTCTTCACCGGCGACCGCTACCTCATCGGCGCCAGCCCCGAGCGGCACGTCAGCGTCCACGGCGGCGACGTGAGGATGAACCCGATCTCCGGCACGTTCCGCGTCCGCGCCGACGCCGGCACCGACGCCCACATCAAGCCGCGGTTGATGGACTTCCTGCGCGACGAGAAGGAGATCTACGAGCTCTTCATGGTCGTCGACGAGGAGCTGAAGATGATGTGCGACATCTGCAACGAGGGCGGCCAGGTGCTCGGCCCGTTCCTCAAGCCGATGACGCACCTCATCCACACCGAGTACCTCCTCGCCGGCCGCAGCAGCCGCGACGTGCGCGAGGTCCTACGGGACACGATGTACGCCGCCACCGTCACCGGGTCGCCGGTGGAGAACGCCTGCCGGCTGATCAAGCAGTACGAGCCCGAGGGCCGCGGCTACTACGCCGCCGCGCTGGCGATCTTCGGCCGCGACGAGGAGGGCAGCGCCGTCGTCGACAGCCCGATCGTGATCCGCACCGCCGACGTCGACCTCGAGGGCCGGCTCAAGGTGACCGCCGGCGCGACGCTGGTGCGCGACTCGGACCCGGCGTACGAGGTGGCCGAGACCCACGCGAAGGCCGGCGGCATCCTGTCGGCGTTCGGGCTGGTGCCGCCGGCGCCCGTGCCCGACGTCGACCTCGGGGCCCTCGCCGCCGACGAGGACGTCCTGATCGCGCTCAACTCACGCAACCGGCGGCTCAGCGGCTTCTGGCTGACCGACCAGGCCGGCACGCCGCCCGACCCGCGGCTGGCCGGCAAGCGGGTGCTGATCCTCGACGGCGAGGACGACTTCGTCAACATGCTGCGCCACCTGCTCGCGGTGATGGGCATGCCGAGCGAGGTCGTGCGCCACGACGACATCGACCAGGCGGTCCTCGACGACCTCAGCAGCTGGGACCTCGTGATCGTCGGGCCCGGCCCCGGTGACCCGCGCGACGACAACCCGAAGATGGCCGCGCTGCGGCGCGCCGTCGCCACGCTGCTCGAGGAGGAGCGGCCGTTCCTCGCCGTCTGCCTCGGCCACCAGGCGCTCTGCCACCAGCTCGGCGTCCCGCTGGCCTACAAGGACATCGTCTTCCAGGGCACCCAGTCGGAGGTCGTCGTCAACGGCCGCCGCGAGCGGGTGGGGTTCTACAACACGTTCGTCGGCCGGGTGGGCGACGCGGCCGGTTCCCTGCCGGCAGGCGTGACCGTCGAGTGCGACCCCGAGTCGGGTGACGTCGACGCGCTCGCCGGGCCGCACTACCGGGGCGTGCAGTTCCACGCCGAGTCGATCCTCACCGAGCGGGGCTTCGACATCGTCCACGACCTGGTGTCGGCCGTGCTGCTGGATGGGCCGCCCGCCTGACGTCGTGGTGGTCGACCACCACGACAGCTACACCTACAACCTCGTCCACCTGGTCGCCGGCGTCACCGGCGTGCTCCCGGCCGTCGTGCAGCACGACGCCTGCGAGCCGCGGGAGGTGCTCCGGCACGAGTACGTCGTGCTGTCGCCCGGGCCCGGCCACCCCGCGGCGGAGCGCGACTTCGCGGTGGGCCGGGAGGTGCTGCGCGACGGCAGCCGGCCGGTGCTCGGGGTCTGCCTGGGGATGCAGGGGCTGGTGACGGCGTACGGCGGCGTGGTCGACCGGGAGGTGCCCGCGCACGGGGTGGTGGGCCGGGTCAGCCACGACGGCGCGGGCGTGTTCCGCGGCCTGCCGCAGCAGTTCCGGGCGGTGCGCTACCACTCGCTGGCGGCGGTCGAGGTGCCCGACGTGCTGGAGACGACGGCCGGCTGTCCGGGTGCCCGGGAGGACGGGCCGTGGGTGGTGATGGGCGTGCGGCACGTCGACCTGCCGCAGGAGGGCGTGCAGTTCCACCCCGAGTCGGTGCTCACCGAGCACGGCGCCGCGCTGGTCGCCAACTTCCTGTCGCCGGCCTTCCTGGACCGCTCGTGACCGGCCGGGGCGACGTCGCGGACGTGTTCGCCGACGTGGCGGCGGCGCACCGTCGCTGCGTCTGGCTCGACGGCGGCGGCGCCCGGGCGTGGTCGCGGCGGCGGTCGCTCGTCGGGTGGCTCGACGACGACGACGTCTCGCTGACCTACGACGCCGCCCGCCGCGAGGTCACCCGCCATGCCGGCGGCCGTCGCGAGGTGGTCGGTGACGACCCGTTCACCGCCCTCGACGCCGAGCTCGCCGCCGGCCGCCCCACCGACCAGTGGTTCGGCTACTTCGGCTACGCCGCCCGCCCCGACCTCCCCGCCCGCCCCGACCCCGACCTCCCCGACGCCGTCTGGATGCGCCCCAGCCACCTCCGCACCTACGACCATGGAGCCGAATCGGGCCTCGTGGTTGCTCGAGTCCGGCCTCGTGGTGACGACGAGCAACCACGAGACCCGACTCGGGCAACCACGACACCCGATTCGACGTCGGTGCCACAGGAGTACGCCGCGGCGTTCGCGGCCGTGCAGGAGCAGCTGCACGCGGGCAACTCCTACGAGGTCAACCTGACCCACCGCCAGCGGGTGCCGAGCGGGCTGCCGCCGGTGGCGGCGTACCTGCGGCTGCGGGCGCTCAACCCGGCCCCCTACGCCGGGTTCCTCCAGCACGACGTGCCCGGCGCGCGGGGGTGGCTGCTCAGCTCGTCACCCGAGCGGTACGCGCTGGTCACGGCCGACCGGACGCTGGAGGCGAGGCCGATCAAGGGCACCACGGCCCGGGGCGCGACGCCGGAGGCGGACGAGGCGGCGCGGGAGCGGCTGGCGACCGACCCGAAGTTCCGCGCCGAGAACCTGATGATCGTCGACCTGCTGCGCAACGACCTGGCCACGGTCTGCGAGCCGGGGTCGGTGGAGGTGCCGGCGCTGATGGAGGTGGAGTCCTACCCGTCGGTGCACCAGCTGGTCTCGACGGTCCGCGGCCGGCTGCGCGACGGCGTGACGACGGTCGGCGCGCTGCGGTCGCTCTTCCCGGCCGGGTCGATGACGGGCGCCCCCAAGCTGCGCACCATGGAGATCATCGACGCCGTCGAGGCGACGCCGCGGGGTGCGTACGCCGGCGCGTTCGGCTGGGTCTCCGGCGACGGCCGGGCCGACCTGGGAGTGGTGATCCGGTCGCTGCTGAGCGCCGGCGACGGCTACCTGCTCGGCACCGGCGGCGGGATCACCGTGCAGTCCGACCTCGCCGAGGAGCACGCCGAGACGCGGTGGAAGGCCGAGCGGCTGCTCGCCGCGCTCGCTGCGGGCTGAGCGTCACGGGTGGGGGCGGTGCCGACGCGTCGTCCTCGGCCCCGTCGGTCACGTCCACGCCGGACTCGAGCGCGTGCTCGGAGAGCACGGTGAGCACCGACCGGACGCCGGCGACCACGCGCTGCCGGTCGAAGGGGGCAGGGTCGACGACGTTGACGTTCTGGATCAGGTCCCCGTTCTGGACGAACCCCGTGACGTAGAGCTGTCGCTCCACGACGTCGACCACCACCCGCGCCGCGTCGGCGCCGGGGATCCGCGGCTCGCTGACGTCGGCGTCCGCGGGCTGGCCCATCGTCTCCCAGGCGTCCTCGAGGGTGCCGGGCCAGAGCAGGTAGCTCGACGTGACGACCGGCTCCCCGCTGTCGCCGTCGGGCCGGAACCGGCACTCCGGCGCCGTCGGGGTCCCCGGACTCCTCGGTGGTCGTCGCACCGAACAGCCGCTCGACGAGCCGCGGGTCGAGCGCGTCGCAGGGGTTCCAGAGCGCGGGCGTCTCGTCGGGCAGGTCCGGCTTCTCGCCGAGCTCCTCGCCGCCGCAGCCGGCCAGGAGCAGCCCCGGCAGCGCCACCGCGGCGAGCGCGCGCCGGACGCGCGCGAACGGGTCACGCATCGGGCTTCTCCGTTCCGGGCAGCTTGAGCACCAGCCGCGCGCCGCCGTCGACGTTGCCGGTGGCCTGCACCGTGCCGCCGTGACGCTCGGTCACCTGCCGCACGATCGCGAGGCCCAGCCCCGACCCCCGGCAGCGTGCGCGAGTCGTCGGACCGCCAGAACCTATCGAAGATTCGAGCCCGGTCCGGCTCCGGGATGCCCGGACCCTGGTCGTCGACGGTCAGCACGCCGTCACTGAGCCGGACGGTGACCCGGCCGTCCGGCGGGCTCCACTTCGCGGCGTTGTCGAGCAGGTTGGTGACGGCCCGCTCGAGCGACGGTGCCTCGCCGACCACCCACCAGGGGCGGGTGAACACCTCGAACGTCAGGCCGGGGGCGCGGCGGCGTACCCGCTGGACGGCGTGGTCGATCACCTCGCCCAGGTCGACCGGCTCCACCTGGTGCGGAACCGGCTCGTCCCGGGCCAGCTCGGTGAGGTCGCCGATCAGCGTGGTGAGCTCCTCGATCTGCGCCCGGATGTCCTCCATCAGCTCCGCCCGCGCCCCCGGCGGCAGCGTCGAGGCGTCGTCGCCGGACATCGTGAGCAGGTCGATGTTGGTGCGCAGCGAGGTGAGCGGCGTCCGCAGCTCGTGGCTGGCGTCGGCGACGAGCTGCCGCTGCCGGATGCGCGAGGCGTCGAGCGCGGTGAGCATGTGGTTGAACGCCGTCGCCAGCCGCGCCACCTCGTCGTCGCCCTCGACCGGCAGCGGGGTGAGGTCCTCGGTGCGGGCGATCCGCTCGACGGCCGTCGTCAGCTGCCGCACCGGGCGCAGCCCGTTGGTGGCGACCGCCCACCCGGCCAGCGCGGCGGTCAGCACGCCCATCCCGCCGAACGCGACGGTCACCCAGCCGAGCCGGGCCAGGATCCGGTCCTGGTCGGCCAGCGACTGCGCGATCACCAGGGCGGTGCCCGGCTCACGGGTCGGCACCGTCACCACCCGGTAGCGGTCGCCGGCGATCCGGATCGTGCGGATGCTCGAGGAGCTCTCGCCGAGCGCGACCTCGTGCTCGGGCTCGCCCAGCACGATGTCGGGCCCGTCGTCCAGCGTGCGGCCCGGCCGGTCGGCGTAGATGAACGCGATCCGTACGTCGGCCGCGCCGAGCGCCCAGGACGGGACGTCGGCCTCCCGGAGCACGTCGGCCTTGGCGGCGCCGCGCGCCCGCTCGAGCAGCGAGTCGTCGAGGCTGCGCTGCATCTGGACCCGGGTGGAGAAGTAGGCGCCCACAGCCAGGAACGCGACGGTCAGGGGCCACCGCGATCGTGGTCAGCAGGATCACCCGGCTCGCCAGCGAGCGCCGGTAGTGCCAGCGGCCGTCGGGACCTGCCGCGATCGCGGGGCGTGGCACTCCGCTGGGGAAGAGGCTCACGTTTCCTTCAGCACGTAGCCGACACCGCGCACGGTGTGGATCAGCCGGGGCTCGTCTCCGGCCTCGGTCTTCCGGCGCAGGTAGCCGACGTAGACCTCGAGCGAGTTGGCGGTCGTGGGGAAGTCGTAGCCCCAGACCTCCTCGAGGATGAACCCCCGCTCCAGCACCCGGCGCGGCCGGCGGAGGAACATCTCCAGCAGCGTGAACTCGGTGCGGGTCAGCTCGATCGACCGCTCCCCCGCGGGTCACCTCGCGGGTGGTGACGTTCATGGTGAGGTCGGAGAACGTCAGCACCTCCTCCTCGTCGCCCTCCGGGGGCGGTCCGGCCCGGCGCAGCAGCGCCCGCAGCCGGGCCAGCAGTTCCTGCAGCGCGAACGGCTTGGTGAGGTAGTCGTCGGCGCCGGCGTCGAGCCCCTCGACCCGGTCGCCGACCGCGTCGCGCGCGGTGAGCACCAGGATCGGCACGTCGTTGCCGGCGGCGCGCAGCGCCCGGGTCGCCTCGAGCCCGTCGAGCCGCGGCATCATCACGTCCATCACCACGACGTCGGGCCCGACCGCCCCGATGCCGGCCAGCGCCTCGGCGCCGTCGCCGGCGAGGTGCACCTCGTAGCCGTTGAACTCCAGCGACCGGCGCAGCGACTCGCGCACCGCCCGGTCGTCGTCGACGACGAGGACGCGCGGCGGCTGCTGCTGGCGGTGGGGCACGGACCCATGATGCCCGGCCCGACTGAGCACGGGCTGAGAGCCGCGCTCTGAGGTCGTCAGGGTGAGAGTGACCTATGGCTCACTCTCACCCCTGACGACTCAGAGGTAGCGGGACGCGACCCGGGCGGCGCGGGCGCCGTAGCCGCCGCCGAAGAGGCAGGCGTGGACCACGAGCGGGAACAGCTGGTGGATGCCCAGCCGGTCCTGCCAGCCCTCCGCGAGCGGGGCGACCTCCTCGTAGGCGGCCATCACCTGCGGCAGCTGCGGGAGCCCGAAGAGGGCGAGCATCGCCAGGTCGACCTCGCGGTGGCCGCCGTACGCCGCCGGGTCGATCACCACGACCCGGTCGTCGTTGGTCCACAGCACGTTGCCGTTCCACAGGTCGCCGTGCAGCCGCGCCGGCGGCTCCTCGGGCACCACCTCGCCCACCCGGGCCGCGGCGCGCTCGACCAGGGCGGCGTCGTCGGCGGAGACCAGGCCCTTGTCGCGGGCGACCTTGAGGTACGGCGCCACCCGGCGCTCGGCGTAGAACTCCGGCCAGCCGGGGAGCGGCTGGTTGGGGGAGCGGCAGCCGGCCGATGTAGCCGTCGGTGCGCGCGCCGGTGGCCCCGGCGTCGGCGCCGAAGCAGCCGGCACCGGCGAGGTGGGTGCGGGCGAGGGCGCGCCCGAACGCCGCCGCGGTGTCGGCCGCGGGCCGCCCGGTCTCGACCCACGCGAGGATCAGGCAGTCGCTGTCGACCGCCAGCACCTCCGGCGTGGCGACACCGTCCTCGGCCTCGGCGAGCCAGCGCAACCCGGCGGCCTCCCGCTCGAAGAAGCCCGGCGGGGCCTGGGGCAGCGTCTTCAGGAAGGCCGTGCGGCCGCTCGACAGCCGGAGCTTGACGGCGTTGGAGATGTCGCCCCCCGGCGACCGGGGCGGTGGAGACCACCGAGGTGCCGAGCAGCTGCTCGGCCCTCCCGGCGACCGCCGGCTGCCGTGCCACCCGCTCGTCACCCCCGGATCAGGGCTGGCCCTTGAGCGCGCGCGGGATCTCGCGACCCTGCTCGATGGCGCGCTCGGGCGCCTTGACCCGCTTGAACTTCCGGATCGCCACGAAGACGAGCAGCCCCGCGACGAGAAGGTAGAAGCCGAAGACGATGAGGAACGCCCAGTGGAGGTCGAGGCCGGAGCCGTTCCAGTGGATGAAGTAGGCGATCGCGACCGACAGCATGATCACCGCGAGCACGAGCAGGAACGCGGCCGCGGCGAGCAGCCCGGCGCCGATCCCGCCGGCGGTCACGCTGACCTTGAGCTCGGCCTTCGCGAGCTGGATCTCCTTGCGCAGGAGGGTGGAGATGTCGGCCTGGGCGTCCTTGATCAGACGCCCGATCGTGGGCTCCTCCTGCACGGGTTCGATCGCCATGCGACCGACCCTACAGAAGCCGGTAGCATCCGAGACAGGTGAGCCGGGAAGTCTGGTCGGCATCCGATCCGCTGACCCCTCACCGCCGACGGAGGCGCCCGCGTGAACTCTGCCCAGCCGCCCCAACCCGAGCCGACGGACGACCTCTGGAAGCAGGGGCCCGTCTGGACCGAGAGCGAGCGCCCGGTCGCCCGGTTCGTCGCCCGGCCGCTCCGAGAGTTCCTGCGGGTCGAGGCAGCGGGCTCGATCCTGCTGCTCCTCGCCGCGGCCGCCGCCCTGGTCTGGGCCAACTCGCCGTGGTCGGAGTCGTACGTCGACTTCTGGCACCTGCACGTCAGCCTGGAGATCGGCTCCTGGCACGTCGAGGAGTCGCTGCAGCACTGGGTCAACGACGCCCTGATGGTGATCTTCTTCTTCGTCGTCGGGCTCGAGATCAAGTACGAGCTGGTCCACGGCGACCTGCGCGACCCGCGCACCGCGGCGCTGCCGATCGTCGCGGCGGTCGGCGGGATGGTCGTGCCGGCGCTGATCTACGTCGCGATCGCCGGGGGCGGCGACACGGGGTCCGGGTGGGGGATCCCGATGGCCACCGACATCGCGTTCGCCGTCGGCGTGCTCGGCCTGCTGGGCCGGCGGCTGCCGTCGGCGGCGCGGCTGTTCCTGCTCACGCTGGCCATCGTCGACGACATCGGCGCGATCCTCGTGATCGCGCTGTTCTACACCGCCGACCTCGACCTGGGCTGGCTGGCGGCGGCCCTCGTGCTGCTCGGGCTGGTCGCCGCGCTGCGGCTGGTGCGGGTGTGGGCGCTGCCGGTCTACCTCGTCCTCGGTGTGGCCGCCTGGTACGCGCTGTTCGAGTCCGGGGTGCACGCCACCCTGGCCGGCGTGGCGCTCGGCCTCCTCACCCCCGCCACCCCGCTGCTCGAGGAGCGGGTCGCCCGTGAGTACGCGCAGGAGGCGCTGCGCGACCGCCACCTCGACCCCGACGAGCTGACCCGGCTGCGGTTCCTGCTCGGGGGAGTCGGTGTCGATGGTGGAGCGGCTGCAGAGCCGGCTGCACCCGGTGTCGGCGTACGCCGTCCTCCCGGTGTTCGCGCTCGCCAACGCCGGCGTCGACCTGGGCGGCGGCGTGCTGGGCGAGGCGGTGACCTCCGCGGTCGGTCTCGGCATCGCGGCCGGGCTCGTGGTCGGCAAGCCGCTCGGCATCACGCTCGCCTGCTTCCTCGCCGTGCGCCTCGGCATCGCCCGGCTGCCCGAGCGCACCTCGTGGCCGCAGGTCGCCGGGCTCGGCGCCGTGGCCGGCATCGGGTTCACGGTCTCGCTGTTCATCGCGCAGCTGTCGTTCCCCGACGCTCCCGACCTCACCGCCGACGCCAAGGTCGGCATCCTCCTGGCGTCGCTGGTCGCCGCGGCGGTCGGCGTCGTGGTGCTGCTGCTGACGTCGCCGCGGCAGGCGGGCGGCGCAGGTTCATCAAGGGATGTCGACGAGTCCGCACATCCCCTAGGTGGGTACGCCGTGGGAGGCGCAGGCTCACCGACAGTGACGAACCCGCGCCTCCCGGCGCCCCAGCCCCCGGCCGGACCAGCTAGCCCTCGTCCCCCCGACCCCTTCTGCAGCCCGGCGGAGATCAGGTCCATCACCGAGCTGTCGGCGAGGGTGGTGACGTCGCCGACCTCGCGGTTCTCGGCGACGTCGCGGAGCAGGCGGCGCATGATCTTGCCGGAGCGGGTCTTGGGCAGCTCGGGGACGATCATGACCTGCCGCGGCGTGGCGATCGGGCCGATCTCCTTGCGCACGTGCTGGCGCAGCTCCTGGACGATGTCGTCCCCGCCGTCACCGGCCTCCTCGCGGAGGATGACGAACGCGCAGACCGCCTGGCCGGTGTCCTCGTCGGTGGCGCCGACGACCGCCGCCTCGGCGACCTTGGGGTGGGAGACGAGCGCCGACTCGATCTCGGTGGTGGAGAGCCGGTGGCCGGAGACGTTCATGACGTCGTCGACCCGGCCGAGCACCCAGATGTCGCCGTCCTCGTCCTTCTTGGCGCCGTCGCCGGCGAAGTAGTAGCCCTTGCCGTCGTTGGCCTTGGCGAAGCGCGCCCAGTAGGTGTCCTTGAACCGCTGGTCGTCGCCCCAGATGGTGCGCAGCATGGCCGGCCACGGGCTGGTCACCACGAGGTAGCCGCCGGAGCCGTTGGGCACCGGGTTGCCCTCGTCGTCGACCACGTCGGCGCTGATGCCGGGTATCGCGGTCATCGCCGACCCGGGCTTGGCCGCGGTGACGCCGGGCAGCGGGCTGATCATGATCGCGCCGGTCTCGGTCTGCCACCAGGTGTCGACCACCGGCGTGCGGTCGCCGCCGATGACCTTGCGGTACCACACGTAGGCCTCGGGGTTGATCGGCTCGCCCACCGACCCGAGCACCCGCAGCGAGGACATGTCGAACCTGCCGGGGATCTCGGCGCCCTGCTTCATGAACGACCGGATCGCGGTCGGGGCGGTGTAGAAGATCGTCACCCCGTAGTCCTGGATGATCTTCCACCAGCGACCGCGCTCGGGGCTGTCGGGCGTGCCCTCGTAGAGCACCTGCGTCGCGCCGTTGGCCAGGGGCCCGTAGACGATGTAGCTGTGGCCGGTCACCCAGCCGATGTCGGCGGTGCACCAGTAGACGTCGGTGTCGGGCTTGAGGTCGAAGACGGCCCAGTGCGTGTACGCCGCGCCGGTGAGGTAGCCGCCGGTGGTGTGCAGGATGCCCTTCGGCTTCCCGGTGGTGCCGGAGGTGTACATGACGTAGGAGCGGGTGCTCGGCGTCGAACGCCTCGGGCACGTGGTCGGACGGGGCGGCGTCGACGACGTCGTGCCACCACACGTCGCGCCCGTCGGTCCAGCCACCGTCGCCGAGGTCCTGGCCGGTGCGGCGCACGACCAGCACCTTCTGCACCACCGAGGTCTTGGTCAGCGCCTCGTCGACCGCCGGCTTCAGCGCCGAGGCCTGTCCCCGCCGGTAGCCGCCGTCGGCGGTGACGACCACCTTGGCCTGGCAGTCCTCGATCCGCGAGGCCAGCGCGTCGGCGGAGAACCCGCCGAACACCACCGTGTGCGGGGCGCCGATCCGCGCGCACGCCAGCATCGCGACGATCGCCTCGGGGATCATCGGCAGGTAGATCGCGACCCGGTCGCCGGCCGAGACGCCCAGCTCGGTGAGCGCGTTGGCGGCCTTGGAGACCTCGTCCTTGAGGTGGGCGTAGGTGAGGTCGCGGGTGTCACCCTCCGGCTCGCCCACCCAGTGGATCGCGACCTTGTCGCCGCGCCCGGCCTCGACGTGCCGGTCGACGCAGTTGTACGCCGCGTTCAGCCGGCCACCGACGAACCACTTCGCGAACGGGGGGTTGCCCCAGTCGAGGACCTGGTCCCACTCCTGCGCCCACGCCAGCCGCCGGGCCTGCTCGGCCCAGAACGCCGCCGGGTCCTCGGCCGCCGCGGCGTAGGCGTCGGCGGTCACGTTGGCGCTCGCCGCCAGCTCCGCGGGCGGCTCGAACCGCCGCTCCTCGCGGGACAGGTTGGCGAGGGTCTCCTCGGTGTTGCTCACGGTCACTCCTGGTCTCTCAAGGGTTCGGTGGCTGTGCTCTGCACAGTAGGGCGCCGGAGGCGACGAGACCATGCCCACCAGGCCCGGACCGCGTCGGCCCCCGCACGACGACGCGCGCCGTCGTACTCCCCCGGTACGACGGCGCGCGCCTCGGCAGCGTCAGGCGAGCGGCTCGCCCTCCGCGTGCCTCGCCACCAGGTCGGTGCGACCCGGGTAGCGAACCTCCTCGACGAGGTGCTGCATCGTCTCCGACGGCTTGCGGGTGAACTGCGACACCACGATCGTGACGACGAAGTTCAGCAGCATGCCGATGAAGCCGAAGCCCACCGGTGCGATGTCGAGGATCGGGTCCTTCCCGAGGAAGAACCAGGCCGAGTCCGAGGGCAGCGTCCAGACGAAGTACGCCATCGTGACGACGATGCCGGCCGCCATGCCCGCCGCGGCGCCCGCGGCGGTGCACTTCTTCCAGAAGATGCCGAGCACCAGGATCGGGAAGAAGCTGGCCGCCCCGAGTCCGAAGGCGAGCGCCACCACCTGGCCCGCGAAGCCCGGCGGGTCGATGCCGAGCCAGCCGGCGACGACGACGGCCACACCCATCGAGATCCGGGCGACCAGGAGCTGCTGCTTCTCGCTCGCCGCCTTGTTGATCCGCTTGTGGTAGACGTCGTTGGCGACCGACGACGAGATCACCAGGAGCAGCCCGGACGCCGTCGACAGCGCCGCCGCGAGGCCACCGGCGGCCACCAGGCCGACGATCGGTGCGGGGAGGCCGCCGATCTCCGGCGAGGCGAGCACGAGGATGTCGTTGTTGATGAGCACCTCGTTGCTGCCGGCCGCGCCCTGGAAGTCGATCGCACCGTTGCCGTTGAGGTCGGTGGGGGCGCCGGTCGCGTCCAGGTTGGTGATCAGGCCCGCGCTGGCCCACGTGTCGAACCACGACTGGTCGGCGAGGTTGCCGTCGCTGGACGCGGACAGGATGTTGAACTTCGAGAACGCCGCGACCGTCGGGGCGGTCGTGTAGAGCAGCGCGATGAAGAACAGCGCCCACAGGGCCGAGTAGCGCGCGGCCCGCACGTTCTTGGCGGTGTAGAACCGCACGATCACGTGCGGGAGGCCCGCCGTGCCGAACATCAGGGTGGCGGTCAGCAGGAACATGTTCATCTGGCCGCTGCCGGTCAGCGCCGCGGTGTAGTCGCCGAACCCGAGGTCGGCCTGCAGGCCCTGCAGCTCGTCGAGGATCTGCCCCCAGCCCACCTGGGGCAGCGGGATGTCGGTGAGCTTGGTGGAGATGGCCACCGCCGGGATCAGGTAGGCGATGATCAGCACGGTGTACTGGCAGACCTGGGTCCAGGTGATGCCCTTCATGCCGCCGAGCACGGCGTAGAAGAAGACGATGGCCATGCCGATCAGCACGCCGACGGTCGTGTCGACCTCGAGGAACCGGCTGAACACCACGCCGACGCCGGCCATCTGGCCGACCACGTAGGTGAGGGACACGACGATCGCGCAGATCACCGCGATCAGCCGGGCGGTCTCGTTGTAGCGGTCACCGACGAAGTCCGGCACGGTGTACTTGCCGAACTTGCGCAGGTACGGCGCCAGCAGCATCGCCAGCAGCACGTAGCCGCCGGTCCAGCCCATCAGGTACGCCGAGCCGCTGTAGCCGTTGTAGGCCAGCGCGATCAGGCCGGCCATCGAGATGAACGACGCCGCACTCATCCAGTCGGCGGCGATCGCGGCGCCGTTCGCCGGAGCGGGGATGCCGCCGCCGGCGACGTAGAAGCCGGAGGTGTCGGAGACCCGGCTGGCGTAGGCGACGTAGATGTAGAGGGCGAAGGTGACGCCGACGAAGACGAGGGTCCAGATCTGGATGTCGCTCACGAGCCGCGCACCTCCTCCTCGTAGTCGTCGACGCCGTACTGCTTGTCGAGCCGGTCCATCGAGAACACGTAGACGGCGATCAGCGCCAGGAAGACGAGGATCGAGCCCTGGTTGGCGAACCAGAACCCGAGCGGGAACCCGGCGATCTCGATCTCGTTGAGCGCGTCGGCGAAGAAGATCCCGGCCCCGAAGGAGACCAGCGCCCAGATGGCGAGGAGGATCGTCATCAGCCGGAGGTTGCTGCGCCAGTAGGCCCGGCGCGTCTGTTCATCCATTCCCACTGCTCCGTTCGTAGGGGTGGCGGGCGGTGCCGGCGCGTGACCGGCAACACACCGAGGCAAGCAACGGGGCCGACCGCCGGTCAAGGCGAACGTGTGCTCCGCGTCACACTTGTCGGCGAACGGTGCGAACGGCTCGGTGAGTGGGCGGCCGGGGGCGGCAGCGGCCGCGCGACGGCACCGAGCCGACCGTTCGGCGCGTTGCCCCGACCGTTCGTCGCGCGAACCGGGCCGGTGCGGCCGGACGAGCGGTCGCCGGCGCGAGGTGTGGCTGGTGCGTGACCGGGGTCACGCCGGTTACGGTCGGGGCATGGCCTCCACCGCAGCCAACCGCGTCCGCCGGCCGGTCCACCCGGGTCGGAAGCGACTCGCGCTCGCCGTCGCCATGGTCGCGTTCGGGTCGTTCCTCCCGTGGGTGCAGACCGCCGTCGGCAACCTCTCCGGTGGCAACGGGCCGGGCCTGTGGACGTTCTACGGCGCGATGTTCGGGCTCGCGGGCGCGCTGCTGCCGATGCGGCGGCTCGGCGCCTTCCAGGCGACGGTCCTCAGCGTGGTGGCCGTCGTGCTGCCGGCCTGGCAGATGGTGCGGATGCTCCGCCTCGTCGGCACCGAGGGCTGGCTGCCCGGGCCCGGTGCGGTGCTCGTGCTCGGCGGCGGGGTGCTCGCGGGCGTCGCGGCCTGGCAGCTGTGGCACGCGCCGGCGGCCGACCCGGCAGCCTGACCCGCCACGCGGTGGGCGCACCGCGCGGCCACGAACGACCCGGTATCACCGGGGTCGTGAGGGCGTGAGGAGGAGTTGACCGGAGGGCTACGCCCGGGGTCGACCGGCTGAAACGGCGCCCGCCCAGGATCGGGACGGACCACCGACCGGACCGTGCCTGCGCAGGAGCCCCGATGACCCTCGTCCCGCCCGCGAGCGACCGCGCCGCCCGCCCCGCCGACGACACCGTCGCCGACACCCTCACCGACACCGTCGGCACTGAACCGGCCCCGCGCCGCCGCACCGGCCGCTGGATCGACGACTGGCGACCCGAGGACGAGGAGTTCTGGGCCACGACCGGCGCGCCGGTGGCCCGGCGCAACCTGGCGTGGTCGATCTTCGCCGAGCACCTCGGGTTCTCGGTGTGGCTGATCTGGAGCGTCAGCTCGGCGTTCCCTGCTGGCCCAGGGGTTCGCGTTCTCGCCGCAGCAGCTGTTCTTCCTCGTCGCGATCCCCAACCTGGTCGGCTCGCTGCTGCGGATCCCCTACACGCTCGCGGTCGGGCGGTTCGGCGGCCGCAACTGGACGATGGTGAGCGCCGCGCTGCTGCTCGTGCCGACGCTCTCCTTCGCGTTCTTCGTGACCCGGCCGGGCACGCCGTACTGGGTGTTCTGCGTCGTCGCCGCTACGGCGGGGTTCGGCGGCGGCAACTTCGCCAGCTCGATGGCCAACATCAACTTCTTCTACCCCGCGCGGCTGAAGGGCGCCGCGCTCGGGCTCAACGCGGCGGGCGGCAACATCGGCGTCGCGCTCATCCAGCTCTTCCTCCCGGTGGTCGTCGGCGGCGCCGGGATCTTCGGGATCGTGCAGGCGTCGGCGGGCGGCGTCCACCTCGAGCGGGCGGCCTGGCTGTACGCCGGGCTGGCGGTCGTCGCGACGGTGGCGGCGTACCTGTTCATGGACAACCTCGGGACCGCCCGCACCGACGCGCGCCGGCAGCTGCGGGTGCTCCGGCACCGGCAGACGTGGGTGATGTCGTTCCTCTACGTCGGCACCTTCGGGTCGTTCATCGGCTACTCCGCGGCGATGCCGCTGCTGATCAAGCTCAACTTCTGGGTCGCCGACCCGGCGCCGACAGGCACCGGCATCTACTTCGCCTACTACGCCTTCCTAGGGGCGCTCGTCGGGTCGCTCACCCGGCCGCTGGGCGGCTGGCTGGCCGACCGGTTCGGCGGCGCCCGGGTCACGCTCGCCGCGTTCGCCGTGATGGTGCTCGCCACGCTCGGAGTGCTGTGGACGCTGGTGCAGCTCACCCCCAACCCCGACCAGCTCGCCGCGGTCGCCGACGAGAACCGGTCGTGGTTCCCGGTGTTCCTCGGCTTCTTCCTCGTCGTGTTCGCCGCGACCGGGGTGGGCAACGGGTCGACGTACAAGATGATCCCGGCGATCTTCCGGGTCGAGGCCGACCGGGCGGCGGCCCCCGGCACGCCGGAGCACGACGCCGCGGTGCTGGCCGCGACCCGCGACGCGTCCTCGGCGATCGGGGTGATCGGTGCCGTCGGGGCGGTCGGCGGGTTCCTGATCCCGATCACGTTCAGCTCGCCGTGGGTCGGCGACCCGATGGCGGCGACCCGCACCGCTTTCGTGGTGTTCACCGCCTTCTACCTGTGCTGCGCCGCGGTCACCTACCTCTGCTACCTGCGCCGCCCCCGGCCCGGGGCCGCCCACCCCGGCTACGCCGGCGTCTGACTGTGAGGTCGTGAGGAGGAGTTGACGTGGAGGGCGCGGTGGGAGACGCGTCGGCGAAACGGGCGGTCGGTGGAATGCGGGACGTGACCGAGAGCCGGGGAGCGCGCACGACGCGCTCGCACTGCCCCTACTGCAGCCTGCAGTGCGGGATGACGCTCACGCCGCAGCGGCGGGGCGGGCTCGAGGTCGGCGCGTGGCCGGAGTTCCCGGTCAACGAGGGCGGCCTGTGCCGCAAGGGCTGGACCGCCGGCGAGCTGCGCGGCAGCCGCGAACGGCTCACCACGCCGCTGGTGCGGGACCGGGCCACCGGCGGCCTGTGCGCCGCCGGGTGGGACGAGGCCCTCGACCTGGTCGCCGGGCGGCTCCGGTCGCTGCAGGCCGAGCACGGAGCCGACGCGGTGGCGGTGTTCGGGGGCGGCGGCCTCACCAACGAGAAGGCCTACCAGCTAGGCAAGCTCGCCCGCGTCGCGCTCGGCACCAGCCAGGTCGACTACAACGGCCGCTGGTGCATGAGCTCGGCGGCCAGCGCCGCCAACCAGGCGTTCGGGATCGACCGCGGGCTGCCCTTCCCGATCGCCGACGTCGAGCGCGCCGACGTGGTGGTGCTGGTCGGCTCCAACCTCGCCGAGACGATGCCGCCCGCCGCCCGCCACCTCGACCGGCTCCGCGCCGGCGGCGGGCAGCTGGTCGTCGTCGACCCCCGCCGCACCCCGACCGCCGACCGGGCCGACCTCGTCCTCCAGCCGGTGCCCGGCACCGACCTCGCCCTCGCGCTCGGCGTCCTGCACCTCCTCGACGCCCGCGGCGCGGTGGACGAGGCGTACGTCGCCGCGCGCACCACCGGCTGGGACGACGTACGCCGCTCGGTCGCGACCTGGTGGCCGGAGCGGGTGGAGCGCACCACGGGCGTCGCGACCTCCGAGCTGCACGCCCTCGTCGACCTGCTCGCCGGTGCGGAGCGGGTCGTCGTCCTCACCGCCCGCGGCGCCGAGCAGCACGCCCACGGCACGGCGACGGTGCTCGGGTGGATCAACGTCGCGCTCGCGCTCGGGATGCCGGGGCGCCCGCACGCCGGCTACGGCTGCCTGACCGGCCAGGGCAACGGCCAGGGCGGCCGGGAGCACGGTCAGAAGGCCGACCAGCTGCCGGGCTACCGGTCGATCGAGGACCCGGCGGCGCGCGCCCACGTCGCCGGTGTTTGGGGCGTGCCCCCGGAGACCCTCCCGGGGAAGGGCCGGTCGGCGTACGAGCTGCTCGACGCCCTCGGCGAGGAGGGCGGCCCCCGGGCCCTGCTCGTCCACGGCTCCAACATCGTCGTCTCCGCGCCCAACGCCGGTCACGTCACCCGGCGGCTGGAGTCGCTCGACCTGCTCGTCGTCTGCGACATCGTGATGAGCGAGACCGCCGCCCTCGCCGACGTCGTCCTGCCGGTCACCCAGTGGGCCGAGGAGACCGGCACCATGACCAACCTCGAGGGCCGCGTCGTCCTGCGCCGGCGGGCGGTCGCCCCTCCCGACGGGGTGCGCAGCGACCTCGACGTCATCGCGGGGCTGGCAGAGCGGCTGGGGTCGCCCGTGCCGTTCGCCACCGACCCGGAGGAGGTGTTCGCCGAGCTCGGCCGCGCCCTCCGCCGGCGGCGCGGCGGACTACTCAGGGATCAGCTACGACCGGATCGCGGCCGAGGACGGCGTGTTCTGGCCGTGTCCGGCGACCGGCGCGGGGGAGGACCCCCACCCGGGCACCCCGCGGCTGTTCGCCGACCGGTTCGCGACGCCCGACGGCCGGGCGCGGTTCCTCGTCCAGGAGCACGTCGGGCCCGCCGAGCCGCCGGACGCGGCGTACCCGCTGCACCTGACGACGGGCCGGGTGCTCGCGCAGTACCAGTCCGGCGCCCAGACCCGCCGGATCCGCTCGCTGCCCGACGACGGGCCGTTCGTCGAGCTGCACCCGATGCTGGCCGACCGGATCGGGGCCCACGACGGCGACCCGGTCGTCGTCCGCACGCGCCGCGGCGAGCTGAAGGCGCCGGCGCGGGTGGTGCCCACGATCCGGCCCGACACCGTGTTCGTGCCGTTCCACTGGGTCGGGGCCAACCGGCTCACCAACGACGCGCTCGACCCGTCGAGCCGGATGCCGGAGTTCAAGGTGTGCGCGGCGGAGGTGGGCGTGTGACCAGGCGGATCGTCGTCGTCGGCTCGGGGATGGCGGCGACCCGCCTGGTGGAGGGGCTGGTCGCCCGGGGCGTGCACCACGACGCCCGGGTGACCGTGCTCGGCGACGAGCCGGTGGCGCCGTACAACCGGATCCTGCTCTCGGCCGTCCTCGAGGGCAGCCACCGGCCCGAGGCGCTGGCGATGCGGCCGGAGGAGTGGTGGGCCGGCCACGGCATCGACCTCCGGCTCGGTGCCCGGGTCCTCGAAGTCGACCGCGCCCGGCGCGACGTGATGCTGGTCGACGGCACCACGATCGACTACGACACCCTCGTGCTCGCCACCGGCAGCATCCCGACGCTGCCGCCGGTGCGCGGACTGGTGCGGATGGACGGCTCGCTGCACGACGCCGTGCACGCCTTCCGCTCGCTCGCCGACTGCGAGCGGCTCCTCGCGGCGCTGGCCGCGACCGGCGACGAGGACCGACCGGTCCGCCGCCGGGCGGTCGTGGTGGGCGGCGGCCTGCTCGGCCTCCAGGTCGCCCGGGCGCTCGGCGCCCGCGGGCTCGACACCGAGGTCGTCGAGGGCGGCGAGCACCTCCTGCACCAGCAGGTCGGCTCCGCCGCCGGCCGGATCCTCGCCCGCGACCTGCGCCGGCTCGGCGTCGAGGTCTACACCGGCGTCCGCGCCGTGCGGCTGAGGGACTCCGGACGAGGGGGTCGTGCTGCGGCTCGACAACGGCGTCGACCTCGACACCGATCTCGTCGTGCTCACCGCCGGCGGCCGGCCCTCGACCGCGCTGGCCCGGCGGGCGGGGCTGGCCGTACGGCGGGGGATCGTCGTCGACGACCGGCTCGCCAGCGTCACCGACCCCGACGTGCACGCGATCGGCGACTGCGCCGAGACCCGGTCGTCCCCGGCGGGGTCGTCGAAGGACTCGTCGGGAACGTCGGAGGGCGGCCGGACGAGCGGGTTCGTGCCGTCGGCGTGGGACCAGGCCGAGGTCCTGGCCGGCGTCCTCGCCGGGGAGCCGGTCACCTACGACGGCAGCCGGGTCGTCGCCCGGCTCCGCGCCACCGGCCTCGAGGTCGCCGTGCTCGGCGACGCCGGGCACGAGGTGGCCGCCGGCGGCGACGTCGTGGAGGTCGCCAACCCGGTCGCCGGCTCCCACCGCCGGCTGGTTGTCCGCGACGGCCGGATCGTCGCCGCGACGCTGGTCGGCGACCTGTCCCGGGTCGGCCTGATCACCCAGCACTTCGACCGCGGCACCGTCCTCGGGTCCCACGAGCCGGGGCGGCTGCTGGTGCCGGAACGGCCGGAGCCGGCCGGTGGCGCCGGCGGACCGGGTGGCGCGGGTGGCTCCGGCGGCTCCGGCGGCATGGCCGCCGCCCTGCCCGACGACGCCGAGGTGTGCGCCTGCGCCGGCGTCACCGCCGGCCGCGTGCGGGCGTGCTCCTCCCTCGAGGACGTCCGCGACACGACCCGCGCGACCACCGGCTGCGGTGGCTGCGCCCCCGTCGTCCGGCAGCTGCTCGACAGCGGCCGGACCCTGGCAACGAGAGGAACCTGATGGCACCGCACCTGAGGAAGCAGCTGGTCGTGGTCGGCCACGGCATGGTCGGTCACCGCTTCGTCCAGGCCGCGATCGAGCGCGGGCTCACCGAGACCTACGACATCGTCGTCGTGGGGAGGAGCCGCGCCCGGCGTACGACCGGGTCGCGCTCACCTCGTTCTTCGAGGTCGGGGCCGAGGCGCTCTCCCTCCTGCCCGAGGGACGGTACGACGACCCGCGGGTGCGGCTCGTGCTCGGCACGCCGGTGACCGAGCTCGACCCGGAGCGCCGGACGGTGCTCCTCGGCGACGGCGAGGAGCTGCGCTACGACGAGCTGGTGCTGGCCACCGGCGCCGCGCCGTTCGTGCCGCCGGTGCCGGGAACCGACCTCGACAACGTGTTCGTCTACCGCACGATCGAGGACCTGGAGGCGATCCGCGAGGCGGCGCGGACCGCCCGCTCGGGCGCGGTGGTCGGCGGTGGCCTGCTGGGCCTCGAGGCGGCCAACGCGCTGCACCAGCTCGGTGTCGAGACGCACGTGGTCGAGCTGGCGCCGCGGCTGATGGCGGTGCAGGTCGACGACGCCGGCGGCGCCACCCTCCGCCGCCACGTCGAGGCCCTCGGTCTCGGTGTCCACACCGGGGTGACGACAGAGCGCCTCGACGGCGGTGCCGGGGGCGCCGTCACGGGTCTCCGGTTCGCCGACGTCGACGAGCCGCTCGACGTCGACCTGGTCGTGCTCTCCGCCGGCATCCGGCCGCGGGACGGGCTCGCCCGCGCGGCCGGGCTCGACCTCGGTGAGCGCGGCGGTGTGCTGGTCGACGCGCAGTGCCGCACCTCCGCGCCGCACGTGTGGGCGGTCGGCGAGTGCGCCGCGCCCGCCGGCCGGGTCTACGGCCTGGTCGCTCCTGGCTACGCGATGGCCGAGGTCGTCGTCGACGCGCTGCTCGACGGCCCCGGGTCGTTCACCGGCGCCGACCTGTCCACCAAGCTCAAGCTGCTCGGCGTCGACGTCGCGTCGTTCGGCGACGCGTTCGCGACCACCGACGACGCCCTCGAGCTGGTCTACGCCGACGCGGTCGCCGGCGTCTACAAGAAGCTCGTGGTCCGGGGAGAACGCCGACGGCGGCCACGAGCTCCTCGGCGGGATCCTGGTCGGCGACGCGTCGGCGTACGGCGTGCTCCGGCCGCTGGTCGGGAGCGGGATCACGCTGCCCGACAACCCCGAGGAGCTGATCCTGCCCGCCGGCCGCGGCGGCGCCGCCGACCTCGGCCTGCCCGACGACGCGCAGGTCTGCTCCTGCAACGCCGTCACCAAGGCCCAGATCAGGGACGCGGTGGCCGACGGCTCCACCACCAACGACGGCGGGCCGTGCACCGACCCGGCCTGCGTCACCCGCTGCACCCGCGCGGGCGCCACCTGCGGGTCGTGCAAGCCGGTCGTCAAGAAGATCGTCGAGGAGCACTTCGCCGCGACCGGGCGCACCGTCGACCGGTCGCTCTGCGAGCACTTCGCGATGACCCGCCAGGAGCTGTTCGAGGTGGTGGCGGTCCACGGCTACACCCGGTTCGACGAGGTCGTCGCCGCCCACGGCCGCGGCCGGGGCTGCGACATCTGCAAACCGGCGGTCGCCTCGGTGCTCGCCAGCCTGCTCAACCACCACGTGCTCGACGCCCCCGAGCTGCAGGACACCAACGACGCCTACCTCGCCAACCTGCAGAAGAACGGCAGCTACTCGGTCGTGCCGCGGATCCCCGGCGGGGAGATCACGCCCGAGCGGCTGATCGTGATCGGCGAGGTGGCGAAGGAGTTCGGGCTCTACACCAAGATCACCGGCGGTCAGCGGATCGACCTGTTCGGGGCGCGGATGGAGGACCTGCCGCGGATCTGGAAGCGGCTCGTCGACGCGGGCATGGAGTCCGGGCACGCCTACGGGAAGTCGCTGCGCACGGTGAAGTCGTGCGTCGGGTCGACCTGGTGCCGCTACGGCGTGCAGGACTCCGTGGCGCTCGCGATCGAGCTCGAGCTGCGCTACCGCGGGCTCCGCTCGCCGCACAAGCTCAAGGGCGGCGTCTCCGGCTGCGCCCGCGAGTGCGCCGAGGCGCGGAGCAAGGACTTCGGCGTGATCGCGACCGAGAACGGCTGGAACCTCTACGTCTGCGGCAACGGCGGCGCCGTGCCGGCCCACGCGCAGCTGCTGGCCGGCGACCTGACCAAGGACGAGCTGGTGCGCTACCTCGACCGGTTCCTCGTCTACTACGTGCGCACCGCCGACCGGCTGCAGCGGACGTCGGCGTGGCTGGACGAGGTCGGCGGCCTCGACCGCGTCCGGGAGGTCGTCGTCGACGACTCCCTCGGCCTCGCCGCCGAGCTGGAGGCCGCGATGGCGCGGCACGTCGACTCCTACTTCGACGAGTGGAAGGCGACGCTGGAGGACCCCGACAAGCTCGCCCGGTTCGTGTCGTTCGTCAACGCACCGGACGTGCCCGACCCCAGCATCACCTTCCGCGACGAGCGCGGCCAGGCACGGGCGGCGCTCACCGACGGGCCGGTGGCCCTCGGAGCGGCGATCCCGGTCGGCGCGCCGGCGGGAGCCGCCGAGTGAGCGCCCGGGTGGGGCCCCTGCCCGCGCCGGCGGAGTGGGACACGGGAGCCGCGTGGGTCGAGGTGTGCACCCTCGACCGGATCCACCGCGAGAGCGGCGTGACCGCGCTGGTGCGGGGCGAGGCGGTCGCCGTGTTCCGCACCTGGGACGACCGGGTCCACGCACTGTCGAACTTCGACCCGTTCGGCCGGGCCTCCGTCCTCTCCCGCGGCATCGTCGGCACCCGCACCGTCGGCGAGGAGGAGGTGCCCTTCGTGGCGAGCCCGCTGCTCAAGCAGCCGTTCGACCTGCGCACCGGGGTCTGCCTCGACGACCGCTCGGTCGCGGTGCCGACGTACGACGTCCGCGTCGTCGACGGGACTGTCCTCGTCGGCGCCCGGCGGGGACAATCCAGCCGTGAGCGACGCACCCCTGTCCGGCTTCAGGATCGGGGTCACCGCCGTGCGGCGGGCCGACGAGCAGGTGGCGCTGCTCGAGCGCCGCGGCGCGGAGGTGGTGCACGCGCCGGCGCTGTCGGTCGACCCCAACCGGATCGACGAGGCCGCGCTGCGGGCCGCGACCGAGGAGGTGCTCGCGCGACCGGTCGACGTCTTCCTCGCGACCACCGGCATCGGGATGCACTCGTGGCTGACCGCCGCCGAGCGCTGGGGGCTCCACGACGCCCTCGTCGCCCACCTCGGCCGCGCCGAGATCCTCGCCCGCGGGCCGAAGAGCGTCGGCGCCCTTCGACGGCACGGGCTGCGGGAGCTGTGGTCGCCGGAGTCGGAGGAGTTCGAGGACGTCCTCTCCCATCTCCGCGGTCGCGACCTCACCGGCCTGCGGATCGTCGTCCAGGAGCACGGCCAGTCCCTCTCGATGGCCGCCCACGCGCTGCGCCGGCTCGGCGCCGACGTCACCACCGTCACCGTCTACCGGGTCGACCCCGCCACCGACCCGGAGCCGATGTTCGGCCTGATCGACGCCGTCGCCGCCCGCGAGGTGCACGCCGTGACCTTTCACCGCGGCGCCCGCCGTGGCCGCGCTGATGGAGGCCGCCGGCTCCACCGGCCGGCGCGACGACGTGGTCTCGGCGTTCCAGGCCGACGTGGTCGCCGCCTGCGTCGGCCCGGTCACCGCCGCCGCGTTCGAGATGTGGGGCGTCCCGTCGATCTACCCCGACCGCTCCCGGCTCGCGGCGATGGTCAAGCAGCTCGAGCTCGAGCTGCCCTCCCGCGCCGCCGGCACCACGGTCGAGGTCGCCGGCCACCTGTTGCTGCTGCACGGCGACGACGTCCTCCTCGACGGCGCCGAGGTCAAGCTCTCACCCGCGCCGTACGCCGTCCTCCAGGCGCTGCTCGTCAACCCCGGCAACGTCGTCTCCCGCCGCGACCTCCTCGCCGCCCTCCCCTCCGGCACCGCCGGCACCGAGCACGCCGTCGAGATGGCCGTCGCCCGCCTCCGCGCCGCCCTCGGCACCCGGTGCGTGCAGACGGTGGTGAAGCGCGGGTACCGGCTGGCGGTCGCGGGGTGAGGGGGGATGTGCTGGGCGATGGGCTCGGGGTGATGGGCGCGGGGTGATGGGCTCGGGGTCGGCGCGGGCGGGGCTCGGTCGCAGGCGGCGCAGATTCATCAAGGTATGTCGGTGAGTTGTCGCTTCCCACGGTGGGTACGCCGTGGGAGGCGCGGGTTCGTCGACATACCTTGATGAATCTGCGCCACCTGAGGCAGCGTTGCTCGCGCACCAGCCCGCCCGAGCCATCTGTGCTTCCCAGGAGTCGCCGTGCCGCAGGTCATGCCACCGTCCGCCGACCTGCCCGACGACGCATGGATCGGCAGCCGCGTCTCGATCGGGTGGCTGTCGGCCGGCACACCGCCCGGCGTCCAGGACCAGGTACACGCTGCGTGGCAGGAGCTGTTCCGCGAGCCTGCCTGGCGGGCGTGGATGATCGAGCACGAGGCGGTCATCTACGACGACGACGTCGAGATGTACCTGTGGGTGGAGGACCGGGCTGCGGTACGGGTGCGGTACGGCGCCAGCCTCGACCTCTACCTGCCAGCCCAGCAGCTGCTCGGTGGTCCGCACCGGGTGCGGGAGGTCGCACGCGATGCCATCCGGCGGATCTATGGCCGGCTGGCTGGGAAGGTCGGCCTCCCGGCCCCACCGGCCGTATGAGCAGCCCCTCGTGGCGCAGATTCATCAAGGTATGTCGGTGAGTTGTCGCTTCCCATGGTGGGTACGCCGTGGGAGGCGCGGGTTCGTCGACATACCTTGATGAACCTGCGCCACCTGAGGCTCGACCCCCCGGACCGCCCCGAACCACACCCCCGAACCACCCCCTCCCCACCCACCCGATGCCCTAGCCTCCGACCATGCCGAGCCCCGACCTGCCGCGGAGCGTGCGGATCGGCTACGGGTCGGGGTCGGTCGCGACGGGGGCGTTCGGCACGGTGCCGGGGCTGATGCTGCTGCCCTACCTGACCGACACGTTGGGGATCGCGGCGGCGTTGGCGGGCGTGATCGTGTTCGCGCCGAAGGCGTGGGACGTGCTGCTCAACCCGGTCGCGGGACGGATCAGCGACCGCACGGCCGACCCGCGCGGGCCTCGACGGCCGTGGCTGCTGCGCGCCGGGTTGCCGCTGGCCGCCTGCTTCGCGTTGATCTTCGCCGCACCGGACCTGCCGCAGGCGGGGGAGGCGGCGTGGGTGCTGGTGTTCTTCCTGCTCGCGGCGACGGCGTACGCGTTCTTCCAGGTGCCCTACGTCGCGATGCCGGCGGAGGTGACGCGGTCCTACGACGAGCGCACCCGGCTGATGACCTGGCGGGTCGCGATCCTGGCGTTGACGATCATGCTCGCCGGCGCCAGCGCCCCGGCGATCCGGGACGCGGTGGGCGGGCGCGACGGCTACCGGCTGATGGGGCTCGCGATGGCGGCCGTGATCGCGGTCGGCGTCGTCGGTGCGTACGTCGGCACCCGCCGCGCGCCGGTCGGCACGGTGCAGCCGGGGGCCGGGACGCTGCGCGACCAGCTCGCGATCGTCGCTGGAGCGCGGGACTTCCGGCTGCTGCTGACGACGTTCGTGGTGCAGGCGCTGGCGACCGGGTGCATGCTCGCGGGGGTCGACTACCTCGCCGGCGACGTGCTCGACCGCGACGGCGCGGCGACGATCCTGTTCGTGTGCTTCGTGGGACCGGCGCTGGTGCTCACGCCGCTGTGGTCGGCGCTCGGCGCCCGGATCGGCAAGCGCCGCGGCTACCTGCTCTCCTCCCTCGTGCTCGCAGCCGGGGCGGGACTGGCGGCGACCGCGCAGTCGGCGCCGCCGGCGGTGGTGTTCGCGGCCACCGGGCTGGTGGGGGGTGGGCTACGCGGGCTGCCAGGTGTTCCCGATGGCGATGCTGCCGGACGCCGCGGCCGTCGACGCGCGGCGTACGGGCAGCAACCGGGTCGGCGTCTACACCGGCGTGTGGACGGCCGGCGAGACGCTCGGCCTGGCGCTCGGGCCGGGCCTGTTCGCACTCGTGCTGGCGGTCGGCGGCTACCGTTCCAGCACGACCGACGACGTGGCGCAGCCCGAGTCGGCGCTCACCGCGATCACGCTCGGGTTCTCGCTGCTCCCGATGCTGCTGGTGCTCGGCAGCCTGTGGTGGCTGGCCCGCTACCGGCTCGAGGCCGCGGACGTCGACCTGCCGGAAGGAGTCCGATGACCAGCCCGACCAGCCCGCAGAGCCCGACCAGCCCGCTCGCCCGGCTCGCGGACCTGCGCGCCGACGACCTGCCCGTCCACACCGGCCGCACGCTGGCCTACGTGTTCGACTCCGGCCTGCCGGAGGTCGACCGGGTCGCGCGGGAGGCGGTTGCGGCGTTCGCGTCGACCAACGGTCTCGACCCGACGGCGTTCCCCAGCCTGCTGCAGATGGAGAACGAGCTGGTGGGGTTCGCGGCGCGGCTGCTCGAGGCGCCCGAGGATGCGGTCGGCACGGTCACCTCCGGCGGCACCGAGTCGGTGCTGCTGGCGGTGCAGGCCGCGCGCGACGGGGCGCCCGGCGTCCACCGGCCGTCGATGGTGCTGCCGGACACGGCGCACGCCGCGTTCCACAAGGCCGCGCACTACTTCGGCGTCGAGGCCCGGGTGGTCCCGACCGGCGCCGACCACCGCGCCGACCCGGCGGCCACCGCGGAGGCGGTCGACGACACCACGGTGCTGGTCGTGGCGAGCGCGCCGTCGTACGCCCACGGCGTCGTCGACCCGGTCCCGGCGCTCGCGGCGCTGGCGCGCGACCGCGGGATCCGGTGCCACGTCGACGCCTGCATCGGCGGCTGGGTGCTGCCGTACGCCGCCCGGCTGGGCCGGCCGGTGCAGCCGTGGACGTTCGCGGTCGAGGGCGTCACGTCGGTGTCGGTCGACCTGCACAAGTACGGCTACGCCCCCAAGGGCGCGTCGCTGCTGCTGCACCGCGACGCGTCGCTTCGCCGGCCGCAGCTGTTCGCGTGGGCGGACTGGCCCGGCTACACGATGCTGAACCCGACGATGCAGTCGACGCGGTCGGGCGGACCGGTCGCGGGCGCCTGGGCGGTGGTGCAGGCGCTCGGCGACGACGGCTACCTCGAGCTGACCCGCAAGGCGCTCGAGGCGACCGACGCCGTGGTCGCCGCGGTCGAGGAGGCACCGGCGCTGCGGCTGGTCGCCCCGCCCGACTCCACCCTGGTGGCCTTCACCACCGACGACACGTGCGACCCGTTCACGGTCGTCGACGAGATGCAGGAGCGCGGGTGGCACGTGCAGCCGCAGCTGTCGCACCGCGGGCGGAAGGCGAGCGTCCACCTGTCGGTGAGCGCGGCGACCGCCGACCACGTGCCCGAGCTGCGTGCGGCGCTCGCGGACTCGGTCGCGGCCGCCGTCGCCCGCGGACCGGTCGAGGTCGACCCGGGCGTCGCGGCACTGATCGCCGCACTCGACCCGGCCGGCCTCACCGACGCCGACTTCGACGGCCTGCTCGCGGCGGCCGGGCTGGCGAGCGGCGGCGGTGGCGGCTTCGCGCTGCCGGCGCGCCGGGCCGAGGTCAACGCGCTGCTCGACCTCGCCGCCCCCGCGCTGCGGGAGGCGGTGATGGTGGCGTTCCTCGACCGGCTGTCGCGGCCGGCGCGGTGATGTAACTCAGTGTTCGAGCTGCTACCGCCGTGTTGTGACGTGTCCCAGCGCCCGGGTAGCGGTCCGAACACTGAGTTACACCCCCTCAGGCTCCAGCACCTCCGGCGTGTGCAGCCGGACGAGGAACCGCCGCGCGTGCAGCGGCACGCGGCCCGGGGTGGCGAGCGAGACGAGCACCATCACGGCGAAGGCGAGCGGGACGCTCCAGGCGGCCGGGTGCTCGAGCAGGGCGCCGGGCCAGCCCTCGAGCCGCACCCCGACGAGGTGGAGCACCGCGGCGCTGCCGGCGCCGAGGCCGCCGACGGCGAGGCCGACGAGGGCGCCGGCGTCGGTCAGCCCGCGCCACCAGATGCCGAGCACCAGCAGCGGGCAGAACGTCGACGCCGCCACGGCGAACGCGAGCCCCACCGACTGCGCGACCCCCGACGTCCTCCACGGTGAGCGCGACGACGACCGGCACGACCACCGCCACGACCGCGGCCAGCCGGAACGCGGTCGCCACCGTGCCGCGCGGCCCGCGCTCGCCCACGAGCCGGCTGGTCACGTCCTGGGTGATGACGCCCGACACCGCGATCGCCAGCCCCGACGCCGTGGAGAGGAACGCCGCGAACGCACCCGCGGTCACCAGGGCCGTCAGCAGCTCGCCGCCGATGCCGTCGACCACCAGCCGCGGCAGCTCAAGCACGAGGACGTCGGCGTCGCCGCGCGCGACCAGCCGGTCGCCGTACACGCGGCCGAGGGCGGCGTACACCGGCGGCCAGAGGTAGAACAGCCCCAGCAGTGCGAGCACCGCCAGCGTCGTGCGTCGCGCGCCCCGGCCGTCGGGGTTGGTGTAGAACCGCACGACCACGTGTGGCAGCCCCATGGTGCCGAGGAACAGCGCGACGATGAGGGAGTACGTCGTGTAGAGGCCGATGCCGCCGCCGTCGGCGACCGGCACCGACCAGGCGGCGCCGCCGCCGTCGCCCGCCGGCCGGCCGTCGCCCCACCAGACGACGAGCAGCACCATCGCCGGCACCAGCAGCGCGGTGAGCTTGAGCCAGTACTGGAACGCCTGGACGAAGGTGATCGACCGCATCCCGCCGGACATCACGTTCACCAGCACCACCAGCCCGACGATCACCGGCCCCACCCACTCCGGCAGGCCGATCGCCGACCTGAGCGTGAGCCCGGCGCCGCGGAACTGCGGCACGAGGTAGAGCCACCCGACGCCCACCACGAGCAGCGACGACGCCGCGCGCACCACCCGCGACCCGAGCCGCGCCTCGGCGAAGTCGGGCAGCGTGTAGGCACCCGAGCGGCGCAGCGGAGCGGCGACCAGCACGAGCAGCACCAGGTAGCCGGCGGTCCAGCCGACCGGGTACCAGAGCATCTCGGCGCCGCCGACCAGCAGCAGCCCGGCGATGCCGAGGAACGACGCCGCGGAGAGGTACTCGCCCCCGATCGCGGAGGCGTTGAGGCGGGGGTGGACGGTCCGCGAGGCCACGAAGAAGTCGCTCGTCGTCCGCGAGAACCGCAGCCCCCACGTGCCGATCGCCACGGTCGCGACGGTGACGGCGAGCACCGCGAGCAGACCGGGTACGGCGTCTCCGCTCACGGCTCCGCGCCCTCGACGAGGTCGGCGAAGTCGCGTTCGTTGCGCTCGACCTGGCGCACGTAGCGCCAGCCGAGGAGCAGCAGGAACGGGTAGACCAGCCCGCCGAGCAGCACCCATGCCAGCGGCAGCCCGGCCATGTCGATGTCGGCGAGCTCGGGCCAGAGGTGGAACACCAGGGGCAGCGCGCCGATCGTGACCGCGACGACGACCAGGATGCCGACCGCGAGGACGAGCTGCTCGCGGAGCAGCGAGCGCAGGTAGACCCCGCCCAGCGGGGTCTGCTCGTGGACGTCGCCGAGCCGGCTGCGCGGGCGGGCCGACGACTGCCGGGGCGGGCCGGTGACCCGCACCCGCTGCGGCCGGTCCTCGCTCACGCCAGCCCCCGCGCGCGGCGTACGAGCACGTCGCGGAGCTCGCGGGTGTGCCGCCGGGCGACCGGGAGCTCGACGCCGCGTACGACGACCGTGCACCGTCCGCCGTCGGTGCGCACCTCGTCGACGTGGGCGAGCGCGACCAGCAGGGACCGGTGGATCCGCCAGAACCCGGCCGGGCGCCACTCCTCCTCCAGCGTCGAGAGCGGGATCCGCACCAGGTAGGACTCGCCGCCGTCGGTGTGGAGGCGGGCGTAGTCGCCCTGCGCCTCCACGTGCGTGATGTCGCCGCGGTCGACGAACCGGGTCACGCCGGCCCGCTCGACCGGGATCTGGGCGTCGTCGGGCGCCGGGCGGCGGTCGCTGCCGGACACGACCCGGCGCACCGCCTCGGCGAGCCGCTCGGCCCGCACCGGCTTGAGCACGTAGTCGACCGCGTGCAGGTCGAACGCGTCGACGGCGTGCTGTTCGTGGGCGGTCACGAACACCACCGGCGGCGGCTGCTTGAACCGGCCGAGCACCTCCGCGAGCTCCAGGCCGCTCAACCCGGGCATCTGCACGTCGAGGAACACCGCGTCGACGTCGGTCTCCCGCAGCGTGCGCAGGCCGTCGGTCGCGGAGCGGCAGGTGATGACCTCGCCGACCCGGTCGTCGGCGCGGAGCAGGAAGCCGAGCTCGTCGAGCGCCGGCTGCTCGTCGTCGACGACCAGCACCCGCAGCCCTCCGGTGTCCCCTGCCGTCACCCCGCACTCACCCCCGGTGCGAACTTGGGCACGCGGACGACCACCTTGGTCCCGGCCCCGCGCGCCGTCTCCACGACGAGACCGTAGTCGTCGCCGAACGTCGCCCGCAGCCGTGCGTCCACGTTGCCCAGCCCGATCGAGTCCAGGGAGGCGTCGCCGGCGAGCGCCCGGCGTACCTTCTCCGGGTCCTCGCCGGCACCGTCGTCCTCCACCTCGACCACGCACTCGTGGCCCCGGTCGTGGGCGAGGATCCGGAGGTGGCCGGCCTCGTCGACGCTGCTCGCGTGCTCCAGGCCGTGGCGGACGGCGTTCTCCACGAGCGGCTGGATGCTGAGGAACGGGATGACGACCGGCAGCACCTCCGGTGCGATGTTGAGCGTCACCTGCAGCCGGTCGCCGAACCGCGCCTGCTCGAGCAGCAGGTAGCGCTCGACCGACCGCAGCTCCTCGGCAAGCGTGGTGAAGTCGCCGTGCCGGCGGAAGGAGTAGCGGGTGAAGTCGGCGAACTCCAGCAGCAGCTCGCGCGCCCGGTCGGGGTCGGTGCGCACGAAGCTCGCGATCGCGCCGAGGGAGTTGTAGACGAAGTGCGGGCTGATCTGCGCCCGCAGCGCCCGCACCTCCGCCTCCATCGCGCGGTTGCGGCTGGCGTCGAGCTCGGCCAGCTCGAGCTGGCCCGACACCCACTGCGCCACCTCGTCGGTCGCCCGGATCAGGCCGGCGGTGGGGGGTGGGGGGCGAACGCCTGCACGGTGCCGATCACCCGGTCGTCGACGACCAGCGGGCTCACGACGCCGGTGCGGACGGGGCAGCCGGCCGCGGTGCACGGCAGCTGGCCCGGCTCCACGGTGCGGGTCCAGCCGCGTGGCGCGCCGGCGTCGGACCGGCCCGGGTCGACCAGCGCGACCGCCAGCTCGCCGGCCTGGTCGCGGTGGTGCCCGCCGGTGCCGTCCCAGGCCAGCGTGGTCGCGGTGTCGGTCAGCGCCAGCGCCGGCGTGCCGAGCAGCGTGCGGAGGTGCTTGATCGCCCGCTCCGCGCTCGCGGCGGTGAGACCCTCCCGGAGTGCGGGCGAGGCCAGCGAAGCCTGGTGGAGCGCGCGGAACGCGGCGCGGTCCGCCTCGGACCCCAGGTGGCCCCGCCGCCAGCTGCGCATGGCGTCATCGTGCCGGTCGGGTCAGCGGAAGTCGATGAGCAGCATCCCGGAGTCGTCGTCGGTCGGGGGGTCCACGACCGACGACGAGTCGGTCGCCTCGCGGACGACGGGCTGGGTCGGCTCGCCCTCGTCGCCCCCCCTCCGCCGCCGTGCCGGCGGCTGCGGCAGAGCTGCTGCCGGCGGTGTCGGCGGCCGGGGCGGCCGGGGCGGCCGGGCGGGGCTGCGGCTTGATGCCGACCACGGCGCGGAAGCACTGGGTCACGTAGGGCAGCTGCATGCCGTCCATGCCGCGGCCGAAGTCGTCGTAGAACGCGAGCACCTCGCGGAGCTTGGCCTCCCGCGCCTCCGCCGGCAGCACCGCGACGTTGGAGCGGGAGAGCACCAGGTCCTGGATGGACTCCCGGTTGACCGTCTGCCAGTGCTTGAAGGTCTCCTGCTCGACCGGCCCGAAGTACGGCGACGACTCCAGCGCCTCGCCGGGACCGGCGCCCTGGTCCTGGTTGCCGATGAGGCGGCCCAGCCGCTTGACCCACGGGATCCGCTCGTCGCGGGTGTTCCAGACCAGGCTGAGCGACCCGCCCCGCTTGAGCACCCGGGCGATCTCGGGGAGCGCCCGGTCGTGGTCGAACCAGTGGTAGCACTGGGCGGCGATCACGATGTCGAACGAGCTGTCGGGGGGCGGGGATCTCCTCGGCGGTGGTCTGCGAGATCCGGGTGACGGCGTAGTTGCGGGCGAGCACGTCGAGCATCGCCGCGTCGGGGTCAGTCGCGTGGACGTCGTGGCCGAGGGCGACCAGCTCGCGGGTCAGCTTGCCGGTGCCGGCACCCAGCTCGAGGACCGTCAGCGGCTCGTCGCCGGTCAGCCAGCGCACCGCGTCGACCGGGTAGCCCGGGCGGCCGCGCTCGTAGGAGTCGACCACGCCGCCGAAGGAGAGGGCCGGGCGCGGCTCGGGGGTCGCGGGGGAGTCGTTGGGTGCCATCGGGGCTCACGGTAGTCCCTCGGTAGCCTCTGGGCGGTGAGCGCGGACCCGTTGGCCTGGTTGGTGTCGCTCGAAGGGGTCCCGTCCGGCTTCGCCGGCGCCCGCGACGGCATCGACGTGGTGCTGCGCGACCGCAGCCTGCGGCGCACGACGCCGGAGACGACGGCGGAGTCGCTGCTCCGCGGCGCCCACGCGAGCGCCGTGCTCGAAGGGTCGGGGTCGACCCTGGACCAGGTCCGCGCGGGGGGCGGGCGACGAGGTCGCCGCGGACGCCGTACGGGTGTCGACGGAGCTGCTCGGCCTGGTGCCGGTGCTGCGCCGTGCGCCGCTGCAGGCACTCGCCCGGCTGCACGCGGTCGCCGCCGCCGGCTCGCTGCCGCCCGACCGGCTGGGCCGCCCCCCGCGACGCCGGCTCGGCCGACCTGCTGCGCACCGTCGCCGGCCTGGCCACCGCCACCACGGAGGCGCCGGCGCTCGCGGTCGCCGCCGTCGTGCACGCCGAGCTCGCCGTCAACGCGCCGTTCGCGTCGCACAACGGACTGGTCGCCCGCGCCGTCGAGCGGCTGCTCCTGGCCGCGAAGGGCGTCGACGAGAAGTCGCTCGTCGTCCCGGAAGCCGCCCACCTCGCGCTGCGGCCGCAGTACGAGTCCAACCTCCGCGGCTACGCCAGCGGCGGCCCCGCCGGCGTCCACTCCTGGCTGCTCTACGCCGCCGAGGCCTACGCGGCCGCCGCCGAGGCCAGCCCGCTGCGGGGTTGAGTAGGCACTTCCTCACCGTCGAGTAGGCACTTCTCGACCGTCGAGTGGGCACTTCTCGGCGGTGCGAAAGCCCCTTCTCGACAGTGCAAGAGTCCCTACTCGACCCGGACATGCAGGTGGCACCCGAGCCGACGTTCTCTCGGGTGCCACCGCGGACACGTGATCCCTGGCTACCAGGCGTGCATCATCAATTGCTGCCCCGGGCAATTCCCGATGGCATGCGCCCTGTTGGGAAGGGTGGATCGCCGCGTGGGTACCGGGTTCACGTGCTGATCTTGTGTTGTGGGGCCGAGGGGGAACACCTGCGCCGGGTGATCCGTCCGACCTCGTGCTTCCTTTGTACGCCGGTCGCGCGGCACCTTCAAGGGTTGTCTTTTACCTTGGGGACGGGTTCAGTGGGCGGGTTGGCGAGCACCGCCCGCCCGGACCTCAGGAGGCGACCCGGCGCCGGACCCCCAGGTAGACGGCGGCCCCGACGGCCACCACCCCGCCGACGGCGAGCGCCGCGAGCGTCGGCTTCGCAGGCGGCAGCGGCACCCGGCTGCGCAGCGCGACCGGCTTGCTGAACACCAGCACCGGCCACGCCTGGGCCGCCGCGTGCCGGCGCAGGTCGCGGTCGGGGTTGACGGCGTAGGGGTGGCCCACCGCCTCGAGCATCGGGACGTCGGTGGCGGAGTCGCTGTAGGCGTAGCAGGCCGACAGGTCGTAGCCCTGCTCCTCGGCGAGGGCGCGGATCGCGTTGGCCTTCTCCTCGGCGTACGCGTAGTAGTCGATCTCGCCGGTGTACTGGCCGTCGACGATCTCGAGGCGGGTGCCGACGACCCGGTCGGCGCCGAGCATCGCGCCGATCGGCTCGACCACGTCGGTGCCCGAGGAGGAGACGATGACGACGTCGCGCCCGGCGGCGTGGTGCTCCTCGATCAGCTGCACCGCCTCGTCGTAGACGATCGGGTCGACGATGTTGTGGAGGGTCTCGGCGACGATCTCCTTGACGGTCGCGACGTCCCACCCCGCGACCAGCTGCGACATGAACTGCCGCATCTTCTCCATCTGGTCGTGGTCCGCGCCGCCGACGAGGAAGACGAACTGGGCGTACGCCGACCGCAGCACCGCCGCGCGGGAGATCAGGCCCCCGGCCTGGAACGGCTTGGAGAACGCGAGCGCGCTCGACTTCGCGATGATCGTCTTGTCGAGGTCGAAGAACGCCGCCTCACGGCCCATGCCCGACATCGTAGGGGCGGCCGGGTACGACGTCCCCCGGGAACCACCGGGCGGTCCCGGAACCGTCCACAGCCCGCCCCGTGACGGGCGATCTCCACAGCGCCGCCCGGTCGGGGCTGCGGGCGCCGTCGAACCGGTCGACAGTGCGGTCATGGCCACCACGCACGACCCCGTGTCCCCTGCACCGCTGATCCTCACCGCCGACGAGGAGCTGCTCGCCCAGCTCCTGCCGCTCGCGGCGGCCGCCGACGTCGTCCCGGTGACGGCGCACGACCCGTTGGCGGCGCTCGCCACCTGGAGCCGCGCGCCCGCCGTGCTCGTCGGCGCCGACCTCGCCGAGGCAGTGGCCCGGATCGCCCCCGACCGCCGCCGCCACGTCTACGTCGTCGCCCACCGCACTGTGCCCGACGAGCTGTTCCGCACCGCCCTGCATATCGGCGCCGAGCAGGTGGTCGACCTGCAGCGGTCGGCGGCGTGGCTGGTCGAGCTGCTCGCCGACCTCACCGAGCGGCAGCCCGCGCGGGGCCGGGTGATCGGCGTGATCGGCGGGTCGGGCGGTGCCGGGGCGACGACCTTCGCCTGCGCGCTCGGCCAGTGGGCCGCCGCCCACGACGACACCGTGCTGCTCGACTGCGACCCGCAGGGGCCGGGCCTCGACCGGATGCTCGGGCTGGAACGCACCGACGGCTTCCGGTGGGACGCCCTCTGCCAGACGACGGGGCGGCTCAGCGCGCGGGCGCTGCGGGAGGCGCTGCCCCGACGCGGCCGGCTCGGCGTCCTGTCCTGGTACGCCGAGGCGCGGCCGCAGAGCCTCCAGGCGTTCGCCGTCCGGGAGGCGTTGTCGGCGGCCCGGCGCGGCCATCGCACCGTGGTCGTCGACCTGCCGCGCAGCCCCGACCGGCTCGTCGACGAGCTCGCGGCGCGCTGCGACCGGCTGGTGCTGCTCGTCCGCGGAGGCGTGCCGGGGGTGAGCTCGACGGCGCGGATGCGGGCGCAGCTTCGCCGACCACCCCGACATCGGGGTGGTCCTCCGGGGGCGAGGCGGTGCCGGCGGCCGCGGTGGAGCACGCGGTGAAGCTGCCCGTGCTGGCCCAGATGCGCGACCAGAAGGGCCTCGCCGAGGCGCTCGACCTCGGTCTCGGGCCGCTCCGCTCGCGACGGGGACCGCTGGCCCGGGCCGCGGCGGCGGTCCTCGCGTCGGCGGCCGAGGAGGTGGCCGCATGACGCTGCCGGCGGCCGGTCCCGACCTCCTCGACGAGGTCGCCGGGCTGGTCGAGGAGGTCCGCGGCCGGCTGGCCCGGTCGCCCGGCGAGCTGACGCCGCACCGGGTGGCCGAGGCGCTGCGCGCGGCGGGGGCGTCCGGTCGGCGACGCCACGGTGCTCGCCGTCTACGAGGCGCTGCGGCGCGACGTGGTCGGTGCCGGGCCACTAGACCCCCTGCTGCGCGAGCCGGGCGTCACCGACGTCCTCGTCAACGGCGCAGGGGAGGTCTACGTCGACCGCGGCGCCGGCCTCGAGCGGGCAGGGGTCCGGCTCGACGACGAGAACGCCGTCCGCAGGCTCGCGCAGCGGCTGGTCGCGAGCGGCGGCCGCCGGCTCGACGACGCGGCGCCGTACGCCGACGTCCGGCTGCCCGACGGCACCCGCTGCCACGCCGTGCTGGCGCCGCTCGCGCGGCCGGGCACGGCGATCTCGCTCCGGGTGCCCCGGCGGGGCGGCTTCACGCTCGAGCAGCTGCGCGACGCGGGGACGCTGACCGCAGAGTCGCTGGAGCTGGTGCGGCTCGTGGTGGGCGCGCGGCTGGCGTTCCTCGTCACCGGCGGCACCGGCACCGGCAAGACCACGCTGCTGTCGGCGATCCTCGGCGCCGTGGACCCGCGGGACCGGGTGGTCGTGGTGGAGGACGCGACCGAGCTGCGGCCCGACCACCCGCACGTCGTCGGCCTGGAGGCGCGACCGCCCAACCTCGAGGGCCACGGCGCCGTCGTGCTCCGCGACCTGGTGCGCCAGGCGCTGCGGATGCGCCCCGACCGGCTGGTCGTCGGCGAGGTGCGCGACGGGGCGGTGGTCGACCTGATGGCGGCCATGAACACCGGCCACGAGGGCGGGTGTGGGACGCTCCACGCCAACTCCGCCGCTGACCTGCCCGCGCGGGTCGAGGCGCTGGCGCTCGCCGCCGGCCTCGGCCGGGAGGCGGCACACAGCCAGCTGGCCGCGGCGCTCGACCTGGTGCTCCACATGGTCCGCGACCGTGACGGGACCCGCCGCCTGGGGGAGGTGGCGGTCCTCGAGCGCACCCCCGGCGGGCTGGTGCGGACCGCCACGGCGGTGACCGTCGACCGCGGCGGCGTGCTCGTGCCGGGGCCGGCTGCCGAGCGGCTGCTCGACCTGATCGAGGCGCGGAGACCGCGATGACGTGGGTGGCGGTCGCCCTCGCGGCCGCCGCGGTCGCGCTGGCGCTGTCCGGCGGCGGGGGGCTCCGGGTGCCCCGGCGCCGGCGGCGTACCCGCGCCGTCGGCGTCCTCGCCGGGCTCGCCGGGGCCGGGTGGTGGCTGGTCGACGAGCCGCGCCTGCTGGTCCTCGGGGCGATCGGCGTCGTCGTCGTCACCGCGGCCGTGCGGCTGGTCGAGCGGCACCGTGCCGACCGGGCGGCCGCCCGCGTCCGGAGCCGTGTGGTCGAGACCTGCGACGCCCTGCACGCCGAGCTCGCGGCCGGGCAGACGCCGGCGACGGCGCTGGAGCGGGCGGCGGCCGAGTGGCCGGCGCTGCAGCCGGCGAGCCGCACCGGCGCCGCCGGTGGGGACGTCCCCGCCGCCCTCCGGGAGCTGGCGGCGGAGCCGGGGGGCGGGCGACCTCCGGGTGGTCGCCGCGGCCTGGCAGGTGGCGCACCGCACGGGGCACGGGCTCGGCGACGCGGTCGCGCGCGTCGCGCAGGAGCTGCGCGAGGCCGACCACACGCGACGGGTGGTGGCCGGTGAGCTCGCCTCCGCCCGGGCCACTGCCCGCCTGGTCGCGGCGCTGCCCGTGGTGGCACTGCTGATGGGCACCGGCGCGGGGGCGGATCCGTGGTCGTTCCTGCTCGGCCACCCGGTCGGGCTCGCCTGCCTGGCGGGCGGACTCGCGTGCGGGCTCGCCGGGCTGGCGTGGATCGAGGCGCTCGCCCGCGACGTCGAGCGGGGCCGGTGATGGCGGCCGTCGCGGCGGTGCTGGCCGGCGTCGCGGCGTACCTCGCCTTCCCGCGACCGCTGTCGTTCGAGCCCGGCCGCGGTCCGGGTGGCGCGGGCGGCCTGGGAGATGTGGCCGGTGCCGCCGGCCGGCCCGACGACGGCCCGGTCCGGCGGTGGCGCTGGCTGTGGAGCTTGCTCGCCGGCCTCGGCGCGGTCGCGGTGCTCGGCGGCCCGCTCGGGGTCGCGGGCGGTGTCGCGGCCACTGCCGGCGTGTGGACGGCGGCCGGTCGGGTCGAGCCGCGGTCGGCGCGGCTGCGGCGGGAGGGAGGTACGCCGCGACCTGCCGCACGTCGTCACGCTCCTCGGAGCGGCCCCACGGTCCGGGGCCGCCCCCGGCGCCGCGATCGACGTCGTGTGCCGGGCGCTGCCGGGCGCGGCCGCGGACCGGTTGACCCCGGTGGCCGCCCGGCTGGCGCTCGGCGGCGACCCGGGTGCGATCTGGACCGGTCTCGCCGGCGACCCGACGCTCGGACCGCTGGGCCGGACGATGGCCCGCACCCACCGCTCCGGAGCGCCGGTGGTGGCTGCGGTGGAGCGCCTCTCCGAGGAGCTGGCGCGCCGCTCCCGCGCGGAGGTCGAGGACCGCGCCCGTGCCGTCGGCGTCCGGGCGGCGGTGCCGCTCGGCGTGTGCCTGCTCCCCCGCCTTCCTGCTGCTCGGGATCGTCCCGCTCGTCGCGGGGCTGGCGCGCTCGATCGCGTGGTGAGGGTCGGCCCGGCTTGCGGTTTGGGACCAATCCGTGGGGGTCGGGGTGCTGGGCGTGCGGTTTGGGACCAATCCGTGGGGGTCGGGGTGCTGGGCGTGCGGTTTGGGACCAATCCGTGGGGGTCGGGGTGGTGGGGGTGCGGTTTGGGACCAATCCGTGGGGGTCGGGGTGCTGGGCGTGCGGTTTGGGACCAATCCGTGGGGGTCGGGGTGGTGGGGGTGCGGTTTGGGACCAATCCGTGGGGGTCGGGGTGGTGGGGGTGCGGTTTGGGACCAATCCGTGGGGGTCGGGGTGGTGGGGGGTGCGGTTTGGGACCAATCCGTGGGTGTCGGGGTGCACGGCCTGCGGTTTGGGACCAATCCGCACCGACACCGCCCCCGGCCCGCCTGTCGTCCACAGCCCCCTCGCCCGCCGGCCGTCCTCCACAGGCGGGGGCAGGGCGTTGGGGCGATGTCCGGTCGGCGGCGGAGGCTCCTGGCGACGGCGGACCGCACCGGGCGGCCGCCCCGACCAGGAGGCGACATGACACGACACCTGATGTCCATCCGGCGACGCGACCAGCGCGGCATCACCACGGCGGAGTACGCCGTGGGCACGGCGGCGGGGGCGGGGCTCGCCGGGTTGCTCTACAAGCTGCTGACCGGCGGCTTCGGCGACCGGATGCTCAAGACGCTCTACGACCACGTCCTCGGTCTGCTCGGCATCGGATGACACGGCGACCCGCGGCCCGGCGGCGCCCCGGAGACCGGGGCGCCGTCACGGCCGAGCTGGCGATCTGCATCCCGGTGCTGATGGCGGTGACGACGGCGCTGGTGTGGCTCCTGTCGGTGGGGGCGGCGCAGGTCCGCACGGTCGACGCGGCGCGGGAGGCGGCGCGGGCGGTCGCGCGGGGGGGACGACCGGGCGGCGGCCGTGGCGCTCGGCGAGCGGGTCGCCCCGGAGGGGGTGACGGTCGACGTGGTCGTCGAGGGTGACCGGGTGGTGGCGCGGGCCGGGGGGCGGGTGCCGGCGCCCGGCGGCCTGTTCGGCTTCCTGCCGGGGGCGCCGGTGCGTGCGGAGGCGGTGGCGGTCAGCGAGGAGGGGAGTACGCCGTGACCAAGGGGCCGCCCCGTGCCGCGGCGACGCGGTCGACGGACGAGCGCGGTGCGGTGACCCTGCTGGCCGTCGCGTGCTCGTGCCTGCTGCTCCTCGTCGGCTGCGCGCTCGCGGTGGTCGGCGCGATGGTGGTCGGGCACCGGACGGCGCAGGCCGCGGCCGACCTGGCGGCGCTGGCGGGTGCCGCCGCGGCCCGCGACGGCGGCGACCCGTGCGGGTCGGCGGCCGCGATCGCGGCCGACAACGGGGCGACGCTCACCCGCTGCGCCGTCGACGGCACGGAGGTGACCGTCGACGTGGAGGTCACCGGGCCGCGGTGGCTCGGCCAGACCGGCGACCTGGCCGCCCGGGCCCGGGCCGGCCCGGCCGGCGTGACGCCGTGAGGCCGCAGCGGGGGCGGGTCGTCAGCGGCGCTCGTCGTCCCCGTCGGTGCGGTGGTCGCCCTCGGCCCGCTCGAGCCGGTCCGACAGCTCGCGCAGCCGCTTCTGCTCCTGGCGGTGTCGCCAGCCCTGCTTGGCGCCGACCTTCAGGCTCCACAGGCCGGCGACCACGAGCAGCGTCGAGACCGCCCCCCACAGCACCAGTGTGCCGGGCGCGAGGTGCCAGCTCATGATCTCGGTCGAGCCGTCGGCGTCGACGTCGGCGCCGAAGAAGCTCACGGCGAGACCCACGACGCCCAGCACCAGGAGCAGCACGCCGAGGACCACCATGGCGCGACCTTAGTCCGCCGGGGTCACCCCGTCACCGCGCCGCGGCGAGGAGCGCGTCGAGCAGCAGCACCGCGCCCTCCTTGTCGAGCGGGTCGTTGCCGTTGCCGCACTTCGGCGACTGCACGCACGACGGGCACCCGCTCACGCACTCGCAGGCGGCGATCGTCGCCCGGGTGGCGCCGAGCCACTCCCGCGCCGTCGCGTAGCCGCGCTCGGCGAAGCCGGCACCGCCCGGGTGGCCGTCGTGGACGAAGACGGTCAGCACGCCGGTGTCGGGGTGCCGGGCCGTCGAGACGCCCCCGATGTCCCACCGGTCGCAGGTGGCGAAGAGCGGCAGCAGGCCGATCGAGCAGTGCTCGGCGGCGTGGGCGGCGCCGGGCAGGTCGGCACGGGTCAGTCCGGCCGCCTCGACCACGTCGTCGGGCACGGTCCACCAGACCGCGCCGGTGCGCAGCGAGCGGACCGGCAGGTCGAGCGGGGTCTCGTCGATCACCTCGCCGGTGCGCGTGCGGCGGCGGAGGTACGCCGTCACCTGGTTGGACACGTCGACGGTGCCGAACGACAGCCGGCACCGGCCCCACATCTGGTGCTCGCGCTCCTCGACGACGACGATGTCGGCCACGTCGCGGGCGGTCGTCGTGTAGTCGACCTCCGCCCGCCGCAGCACGGCGACGTGGTCGTCGAGGTCGAGCTCCTCGACCAGCCACGTCTCCCCGCGGTGGACGTAGACCGCGCCCGCGTGCGCGGTCGTGTGCGCCCGGCCGCCGTCGACGGTGCCGACCACCCGGCCGGTCCCGGCCTCGACCAGCTGGACCTGCGCACCACCGGTCGAGCGGATGTCGGCGAGGTCGCACGCCCGGTTGCGGTCGGTCCAGAACCACCCGGTCGGACGCCGGCGGAGCATCCCGTCGGCCACGAGGCCGTCGAGCGCCGCGCGCGCACCCGGCCCGAACAGCGGCAGGTCCTTGCTCGTGATCGGCAGCTCCTGCGCGGCCGCGCACAGGTGCGGGCCGAGGACGTAGGGGTTGTCGGGGTCGAAGACGGTCCCCTCGACCGGCTGGCCGAGCAGCGCCTCGGGGTGGTGGACGAGGTAGGTGTCGAGCGGGTCGTCGCGGGCGACCAGCACGCCGAGCGCCCCCGCCGCCGGTGCGGCCCGCGCGACCGACCTGCTGCCAGAACGCGGCGCGGGTGCCGGGGTAGCCGGTCATCAGCACCGCGTCGAGGCCGCTGACGTCGATGCCGAGCTCGAGCGCGTTGGTCGCCGCCATGCCGAGCAGCCGCCCGCTGCGCAGGTCGTCCTCCAGCGCTCGTCGCTCCTCGGGGAGGTAGCCGCCGCGGTAGGAGTCGACCCGGGACGCGAGCGCCGGGTCGACCTCGGCCAGCAGGTCGGAGGCCCGCTGCGCGACCTGCTCGACCCCGCGCCGCGACCGCACGAACGCCAGGGTGCGGACGTCCTCGACGACCAGGTCGGCGAGGAGGTCGGCGGTCTCGGCCGCGGCCGGCCGGCGCACCGGCGCCCCCCTGCTCGCCCGTCAGCGTGGTGAGCGGCGGCTCCCACAGCGCGACCGCGACCTCGCCGCGCGGCGAGTGGTCGGCGGTGACCGCGAGCACGTCGGCACCGGTCAGCCGCCGCGCGGCCACCTCCGGGTCGGCGACGGTCGCCGACGCGAGCACGAACGTCGGGTGGGCGCCGTGGGCGGCGCACACGCGGCGCAGCCGGCGCAGCACGTGGGCGACGTGGGCGCCGAAGACGCCGCGGTAGTGGTGGCACTCGTCGACCACGACGTACTGCAGGGTCGCGAAGAACCGCGCCCACCGCGCGTGCCCCGGCAGCAGCGACCGGTGGAGCATGTCGGGGTTGGTGAGGACGTACTCCGCGTGGTCGCGCGTCCACTCCCGCAGCTCTTGCGGGCTGTCGCCGTCGTGGGTCGAGACCCGCACGTCGACGCCGAGCCCGTCGATCGCCGCGCGCTGGTCCTGGGCGAGCGCCTTGGTGGGCGCGACGTAGAGCGTGCTCGCCCCGCGCTGCCCCCGCCGGCCGCGCCCCTCCTTCGCGGCGGTCAGCGCGGGGAGGAGGTAGGCGAGCGACTTGCCCGACGCCGTGCCGGTCGCGAGCACCACGTGCTGCCCGGCGCGGGCGGCCTCGGCGGCGAGCACCTGGTGGCGCCACGGCCGGTCGACGCCGCGCCGCCGGTACGCCGCCACCACGTCCGGGTCGGCCCACGCCGGCCACTCCTCGGTGACGGCGGGCCGCGCCGGGAGCCGCTCGAGGTGGGTCAGCCGGTCCGCCCGGGAGGCGCCCGCGGTGAGCCGGGAGACCAGCGCGACGGGGTCGACGCTGGCCGGCCGGCCGGGGTGCGCGAGGTGGGCGGAGGCGGTCACCTCCCGATTGTCGCAACCACCCCCGACAGCCATCACCGTGCACTCGTTCGGTCGGTCATGGTTTGATATCACCGCTGGTGTGCCTGCCCTCGGGACGCCGTCCGGGAGGGGGCCCGCCGCGGAGATCACAGCGAGGACCCAGCGTGACGGGTCGGACTTGAGGGTGGGAGACGTGGACCTGACACTGTCGACGCGCGAGGTCGGTGGCCGCACCGTCGTCGTCGTGGGGGGCGAGATCGACGTCTACACCGCGCCCAAGCTCCGCGACACGATCACCGAGCTGGTGGCCGCGGGCAGCTACGACCTGATCATCGACATGGAGCAGGTCGAGTTCCTCGACTCCACGGGGCTCGGCGTCCTCGTGGGCGGGCTGAAGAAGGTCCGCGCCCACGACGGGACGCTGCAGCTGGTCTGCAGCCAGGACCGGCTGCTCAAGATCTTCCGGATCACCGGTCTGTCGAAGGTGTTCACGATCCACCCCTCCGCCGACGCCGCCCTCGCCTGAGGCCGGCTCGCCCCCTCCCGCCGCACCCGCTCGGGTGGCGGCGGTGCCGTGCTGCCCGGGCGCGGTGATTCCGCGCGACACGCGCGTGATCCGGGTCACAGACGGCGTGTGGTCCCCGCCACAGCGTGCGTAGACTCCGGCCCACGTTCCATGGCCTGGGTCCGTTGACCCGTCCCTGACTCCCCCCAGGAGGAAACGCATGCCCGGGATCCTTCCCGCTGCTGTGGAGGTCGAAGGCGGCAATCTCGTCCTCGTCGCCATCGTCGCGCTGATCGGCCTCGCGGCGCTCGCGATGGCTGCCCTGTTCCGGCAACAGGTGCTCGCCGCCGGCGAGGGCACGCCGAAGATGCAGGCGATCGCCCAGGCGGTCCAGGAGGGCGCCAACGCCTACCTGACCCGTCAGTTCCGGACGTTGGCGATCTTCGCCGCCGTCGCGTTCTTCGCGCTGCTCGTCCTCCCGGCCGACGACTGGACGGTCCGGATCTTCCGGTCGGTGTTCTTCCTGATCGGCGCCGGCTTCTCCGCCGCGATCGGCTACCTCGGCATGTCCCTGGCCGTGCGGGCCAACCTCCGGGTCGCGGCCGCCGCCGAGACCGAGGGCCGTGACCCGGCGATGAACATCGGGTTCCGCACCGGCGCGGTGGTCGGCATGTCGACCGTCGGGCTCGGCCTGCTGGGCGCCAGCCTGGTCGTGATCTTCTTCCAGGACGACGCCGCACACGTGCTCGAGGGCTTCGGCTTCGGTGCCGCGCTGCTTGCGATGTTCATGCGGGTCGGTGGCGGCATCTTCACCAAGGCGGCCGACGTCGGCGCCGACCTGGTCGGCAAGGTGGAGCAGAACATCCCCGAGGACGACCCGCGCAACGCCGCGACGATCGCCGACAACGTCGGCGACAACGTGGGCGACTGCGCAGGCATGGCGGCCGACCTGTTCGAGTCGTACGCCGTGACGCTGGTCGCCGCGCTGATCCTGGGCTCGCTCGCCTTGGGCGACAAGGGCTTGGTGTTCCCGCTGGTCGTCCCGGCGATCGGCGCGATCACCGCCGTGATCGGCACCTATCTGTGCCGCCCCCCGCCCGGGTGAGAGCGGGCTCACCACGATCAACCGGGCGTTCTACCTGTCCGCGGCGATCGCCGGGGTCGCGTCCGTGATCGCGGCGTTCGTCTACCTGCCCGGCGACTGGGCCGACCTCGGCACCGGCGCCGAGGCCGACGTCTCGCCCGCCGTGTTCGCCGCCGGGGCGGGTGCTGATCGGCATCGTGCTCGCAGCCGCGATCCTCGCGCTCACCGGCTACTTCACCGGCACCGAGCACCGGCCGGTCAAGGACGTCGGCCGCACCTCGCTCACCGGTCACGCGACGGTGATCCTGTCCGGCCTGTCGGTCGGCTTCGAGTCCGCGGTCTACACCGCCATCGTGATCGGCGCCGCCGTCTTCGGTGCCGCGCTGCTGGCCGGTGGCTCCGGCGGTCTGGCGCTGTTCGCCGTCGCCCTCGCCGGTTGTGGCCTGCTGACGACCGTCGGCGTCATCGTCGCGATGGACACGTTCGGGCCGGTCTCCGACAACGCCCAGGGCATCGCGGAGATGTCCGGCGAGGTCGGCGAGGAGGGCGCGCAGATCCTCACCGAGCTCGACGCGGTCGGCAACACCACCAAGGCCATCACCAAGGGCATCGCGATCGCCACCGCCGTCCTGGCAGCGAGCGCGCTGTTCGCGTCGTACACCCAGAGCGCGTTCGCCGAGGCGGGCCGGTTCGCCGCCGAGGTCGAGGAGAGCTTCGTGGTCTACGACGCCAAGCTCATCGTCGGCGCCCTCCTCGGCGCGAGCGTGGTGTTCCTGTTCTCCGGCCTGGCGATCAACGCGGTCGGCCGGGCGGCGGGCGCGGTGGTCTACGAGGTGCGCCGGCAGTTCCGCGAGATCCCCGGGATCATGGAGGGCACCGGGCGGCCGGAGTACGGCAAGGTCGTCGACATCGTCACCCGCGACTCGCTGCGGGAGCTGGCGACCCCCGGCATCCTCGCGATCCTCGCGCCGGTCGCCGTGGGCTTCGGCCTCGGTGTCGGCCCACTCGCCGGCTTCCTCGTGGGCGCGATCGCGACCGGCACGCTGATGGCGGTGTTCCTCGCCAACGCCGGCGGCGCCTGGGACAACGCCAAGAAGCTGGTCGAGGACGGGCACCACGGCGGCAAGGGCTCGGAGGCCCACGCCGCCACGGTGACCGGTGACACCGTCGGCGACCCGTTCAAGGACACCGCCGGCCCGGCGATCAACCCGCTGCTCAAGGTGATGAACCTGGTGTCGCTGCTGATCGTCGGCGCGGTGGTCAGCCTCTCCTACGGCGACGACGAGAACGACCTGCTGCGGATCGCGATCGCGGTGCTCGCCGCGGCCGGCATCGCTGCGGCCGTCTACGTCTCCAAGCAGCGTGAGTCGCAGCTGGACGACGAGGTCGGCGGCACGCCGGCGCAGAGCCCGCCGCCCGCACCGGTGGAGACGCCGTAGCAACAGCGGCCCGTACGACGGCCCGGACCGTGCTCGGCACGGCCCGGGCCGTCGTCGTTCCCTAGGGTGTGCCCATGCGGACGCTCGGGGCCCACGCCCTCCCTGCCCTCCTCTCCACCTTGTTGGTCGCCGGCCAGCTCACCGGCGGCCCCGCCGGCGCCGTCGCGCCGCCCGTGATGGCGGCCGCCTCCGTCGGCGGCGACGAGGCGCGGGACTGGTTCGTCAAGCGGGTCGAGACGATTGGCAGCTCGCGGCGCGACCGGCCGATCCGCGCGTGGTACCGCGGCGACCGCGAGGCCGACCACGTGCTGGTGGTGCTCGGCCAGATGCACGGGGACGAGAAGGCCGGCCGGCGCACGGCCCAGTGGGTGCGGGCGAACGTCCGGCCCCGGCGCGGCACCGGTGTCTGGGTGGTGCCGACGATGAACCCCGACGGCAACCGCCGCGGCACCCGCCAGAACGCCCGCGGCGTCGACCTCAATCGCAACTGGCCGACCAGCGGCTGGAGCCGCGGCCCGCGCGGCTCGCGCTACTGGGGCGGTCCGCGGCCGGCCAGCGAGCCGGAGACCCGCGCGATGATGCGGTTCCTGCGCCGGGTGCGGCCCGCCTACGTGGCCTCCATCCACCAGCCGCTGCACGCGGTCGGCAAGGGCGGCGGCGACCTGCCGTGGCAGCGGCGCCTCGCCCGTGAGCTCGCGCTGCCGCTGCGCCACCTCGGTGTCGGCAACCCGTCGGGCACGGTGTCGCCGACCCTCACCGGCTGGTACAACGCGCGCCACCGCGGCGTCGCCACGACGATCGAGTACGGCTACCACCCCTCCCGCCGCTACGTCACGGTCAAGGCGGGGCGCGGCATCTGCCGCGCGGCCCGCGTGCTGTGAGCCGCCTCCCCTAACGTCGTACCCGTGACTCCCGACCTCGCCGCGCCGCTGCGCTACGCCCTGCTGGAGGCCGACTTCGGCTACGACGCGGTCGCCGACCTGCTGGGCGCCGAGGCGCACGCAGCGCTCTCCCGCAACGAGACGACGCCCGCGGCGCGCCGGGTGGCGGCGGCGCCGGCCGACGCGGGTCCGCTCGCGACGCTGGTGCGCCTCTTCCTCCTCCAGCACGCCGTGCCGGCCGCCGACGCCGAGCGGGCACTGCCCGGCGGGCTGGTCGACCGGCTCGCCGCGGCCGGCGTGCTCGCGCAGTCGGTGGGCGAGGTGGCCGCCCGCATGGACTGCCGGCCGTACGCGACCGACGACGGCACCGACCTGTGGGTGGTCAGCGACCTGACGCCCGGCCTCGACGGCGCTCCGCACCGCGTGACCCCCGACTACGTGCTCGGCATCAGCCCGGCGTCGACCTCGCTCGCCCAGCTGACCCTCCGGCACGAGGTCGGCACCGCCCTCGACCTCGGCACCGGGTGCGGCGTCCAGGCGCTGCACCTGGCGGTCCACAGCGACCGGGTGGTCGCGACCGACGTCAACCCGCGGGCCCTGGCGGTGGCCCGGTTCAACGCCGCGCTCAACGAGGTGGACGCGCGCGTCGAGGTGCGTGACGGGTCGTTCTTCGAGCCGGTGGCCGGCGAGCGGTTCGACCTGATCGCGACCAACCCGCCGTTCGTCATCTCGCCGGCCACCGGCGAGCGCCTCGTCTACCGGGACTCGGGGCTCCCCGGCGACCGCGTCGTCGAGCACGTCGTGCGCACCGCGCCGGGCCACCTCACCGAGGGCGGGTGGTGCCAGGTGCTCGCCAACTGGGTGATCGCCGCCGACCGGCCGTGGGACGAGCGGCTCGCCGCGTGGCTGCCCGACGACTGCGACGCGCTCGTCGTGCAGCGCGAGGTGCTCGACCCCGCCGCCTACGTCGAGCTCTGGCTCAAGGACTCCGGCCACCACGGCGGCCCCGACTACGCCGCCCGCTACGACACCTGGCTCTCCTGGCTGGAGGAGCAGGGTGTCGGCGGCATCGGGTTCGGCTGGATCAACCTGCACCGGACGGGCGGGGGCGGCGGCGTGCGGGAGCTCCTGGACTGGCCCTACGACGTCGAGCAGCCGATCGCGCCGGCGGTCGCCGGGTGGCTGGACGCCCGCCGCGCCCCGGTCGGCCTCGACGCGCGGCCGGTCGTGCGGCCCGACGTCCGCCAGGAGACGCTCGGGCCGGTCGGCGCGGCGGACCCGGCGACGATCCTGCTCCGGCAGCAGCGCGGCCTGCGCCGGGCCCGCCAGGTCGACACGGTCGTCGCGGCCGTCGTCGGCGCCTGCGACGGCGAGCTCACCCTCGGCCGGATCCTCGCCGCCGTGGCGCAGCTGCTCGACCTCGACCCGGCGGCGGTCGTCCGCGACCACCTGCCGGTGGTCGCGGAGCTGGTGGCCGAGGGATACCTCGGTCTCGACGCGCCGGCTGGGGCACACTGACCCCCGTGAGCAGTGCCGGCTGGTATCCCGATCCCTCTGGTCGACCGCACACCTACCGCTACTGGGACGGCACGTCCTGGAGTGCCGCGACCTCGACCGACCCGACCGTCCCGCCGCCGGGGCTCGCCCCCGCCACCGCCGCCGCCGCCGGTCGCTCCGCCCGGCCAGCCGCCGACGTACCCCCAGCAGCCCTACCCGCAGCAGCCCTACCCCCAGCCGTACGGCGGGTTGCCGCCGTCCCCGCCACCCGGCCGGTCCGGGGTGGGCCGGACCGTCGGGCTGGTCGTGCTCGCCGTGCTGGTCGTCGTCGGGCTCGGGATCGGCGGCTACCTCGGGGTCAGCGCCCTCGTCGGCGACGACGGCGACGCCGACGCGGGCCGCGACGGGAGCAGCCGGACGACCGACGCGCCGACCGAGGACACCACGGGGACCGACCCGACCGAGGACGCCACCGACGACCCCACCGACGGCACCACCGCCCTCGAGGAGCCGACCGAGCCCAGCACCGAGCAGTGCACCGGCGGCGACCCGACCCCCACGACGACTCCGCCCGCCGGTGCGAGGAACGTCAGCGGCGGCGGGCTGACGATGCCGGTGCCGCGCGGGTACGAGCCCAACGTCGACTACGCCATGCCGTTCACGTGGGCCGACGACTTCACCCCGGTGCAGAAGGTGATCGAGATCGGGGACGAGCAGCAGTACGGCTGGGTCTCGATCTACGGCGTCGGCGGCCTCGCCCGCGGCAACGGGTTCGACGACCCGGCGCAGGCGGCGGAGGCGGTCATGCAGTGCATGGCGGCCAGCTCCGACCTCTACAGCAGCTTCACCGGGCGCACCGACGTCTCCGCCGGCCCGGTCACGGTCGACGGCCACGAGGCGCACCAGGTGACCGCGGAGCTGCGGGTCGACGACCCGCGGCTGGAGGCGACCGGCGACCTGGCCCAGGTGGTCGTCGTCGACACCGGCGACCCGGAGACCCTCGGGCTCTACATCACCGTGGTGCCCCTCGGCGACGACGCGCTCGCCCGGGAGCAGGCGCGGATGGTGGACCGGATCCGCGTCCGCTGAGCGGTCGGCCGGCGCCGGTGCGGCGTCCACCGGACCGGTCTTCCTGACGGGGTACTGGACACCACGCGCTACCGTGATCGGCCGTGAGCCCCCGTCCGGTGCTCCGAGCCGCAACCCCGCACCGTCCAGAAGTAGGTCCCCCGTGTCCCACAAGTTGGTGATCGTCGAGTCACCGGCCAAGGCCCGCACCATCGGCGGGTACCTCGGCGACGGCTACGTCGTCGAGTCCTCGATCGGTCACATCCGTGACCTGCCCAACAACGCGGCGGACACGCCGGCGAAGATCAAGGACAAGCCCTGGGGCCGGCTCGCGGTCGACGTGGAGCACGACTTCACGCCCTACTACGTCGTGCCGCGGGACAAGAAGTCGCACATCTCCAAGCTCAAGAGCCTGCTCAAGGACGCCGACGCGCTCTACCTCGCCACCGACGAGGACCGGGAGGGCGAGGCGATCGCCTGGCACCTCCTCGACGAGCTCAAGCCCAAGAACATCCCCGTGCACCGGATGGTGTTCCACGAGATCACCCGGCCGGCGATCCTCGCCGCCGTCGAGAACCCCCGCGCGATCAACGACGACCTGGTCGAGGCGCAGGAGGCCCGCCGGATCCTCGACCGGCTCTACGGCTACGAGGTCTCGCCGGTCCTGTGGCGCAAGGTGATGTCCGGTCTGTCGGCCGGCCGGGTGCAGTCGGTGGCCACCCGGCTGGTGGTCGACCGCGAGCGGGAGCGGATGCGGTTCCGCGTCGCGTCCTACTGGGACCTCGAGGGCACCTTCGACGCCGGCGAGAAGCACGACCAGCGGATGTTCCCGGCCAAGCTGTACTCCCTCGACGGCAAGCGGGTCGCCTCCGGTTCGAACTTCGGCCCCGACGGGCGGCTCAAGGCGGGCGCCGACGTCGTCCACCTCGACCGGGCGCGGGCCGAGTCGCTGGTCTCGGCGCTGCAGGACACGGCGTACGACGTCCGGTCGGTCGAGTCGAAGCCCTACAAGCGGTCGCCGTACGCGCCGTTCCGCACCACCACGCTGCAGCAGGAGGCCAGCCGCAAGCTCGGCATGAGCGCCTCGGTCGCGATGTCGGTGGCCCAGCGGCTCTACGAGAACGGCTTCATCACCTACATGCGCACCGACTCCACGACGCTGTCCGACAGCGCCGTGGCGGCCGCCCGGCAGCAGGTCCGGGAGCTCTACGGGGCGGAGTACCTGCCCGACCGGCCGCGGGTCTACGCGTCGAAGGTCAAGAACGCCCAGGAGGCGCACGAGGCGATCCGGCCCGCCGGCGACACCTTCCGCACGCCCGGCGAGACCGGGCTCACCGGCGACCAGTTCCGGCTCTACGAGCTGATCTGGATGCGCACCGTGGCGTCCCAGATGAGGGACGCCGTGGGGCAGACCGTCTCGGTGCGGCTCGGCGGCCAGGCCGCCACCGGCGAGGACGTCGTGTTCTCCGCGTCCGGCCGCGTGATCACCTTCCACGGCTTCCTCCGGCTCTACGTCGAGGGCACCGACGACTCCGCGGCCGCCAAGGACGACCAGGAGACCCGGCTGCCGGCGCTCACCGAGGGCGACGCCGTCTCGGCCGCGTCGCTGGCGGCCAACGGCCACGAGACCAAGCCGCCCGCGCGCTACACCGAGGCCACGCTGATCAAGGAGCTGGAGGACCGCGAGATCGGCCGGCCCTCGACGTACGCCTCGATCATCGGCACCATCCTCAACCGCGGCTACGTCTACAAGAAGGGCACCGCGCTGGTTCCGGCCTGGCTGGCGTTCTCGGTGGTCCGGCTGCTGGAGGAGCACTTCCCGCGGCAGGTGTCCTACGAGTTCACCGCCGTGATGGAGGACGTGCTCGACGAGATCGCCCACGGGCGGCGCGACCGGGTGACCGAGCTCAAGGAGTTCTACTACGGCTCCGAGCGGGTCGAGGGCCTGCACCAGCTCGTCACCGGGCTCGGCGAGATCGACGCGCGCGAGCTCTCGACGTTCCCGATCGGCGAGCCGGAGGACGGGATCCACCTGCGGGTGGGCAAGTTCGGCCCCTACCTCGAGGGCCCCGGCGACGACGGCGAGGCGTTCGCCAAGCGCGCCAACGTCCCCGACGACCTGCCGCCCGACGAGCTCACCGTCGCCAAGGCCAAGGAGCTGCTGGCCAACCCGGCGGGCGAGGAGATCCAGCTCGGCCGGCACCCGGAGACGGGGCTCGAGGTCGTCGCCAAGAACGGCCGGTTCGGCCCGTACGTCACCGAGCTGCTGCCCGACGACGCCCCCAAGAACGCCAAGCCGCGCACCGGCTCGCTACTGAAGTCGATGTCGCTGGACACTATGACCCTCGACGACGCGGTCAAGCTGCTCGCGCTGCCCCGCGTCGTCGGCGCCGACCCCGAGTCCGGCGAGGAGATCACCGCCCAGAACGGCCGCTACGGGCCCTACCTGAAGAAGGGCAGCGACTCCCGGTCGCTGGCGACCGAGGAGCAGATCTTCACGATCACCCTCGACGAGGCGCTCAAGATCTACGCCCAGCCCAAGCAGCGCGGCCGGGCCGCGGCCGCGCCCCCGCTGAAGGAGCTCGGCAACGACCCGGTGTCGGGTCAGCCGGTCGTCGTCAAGGCCGGCCGGTTCGGCGAGTACGTCACCGACGGCGAGTACAACGCCACCCTCCGCAAGGAGGACTCCGTCGAGTCGATCACGCTGGCGCGGGCGGCCGAGCTGCTCGCCGAGCGACGCGCGCGGGGCCCGGCCAAGAAGGGCGCCAAGAAGACGGCGAAGAAGGCCACCAAGAAGGCGCCGGCGAAGAAGGCCGCGAAGAAGACGACGGCCAAGAAGACGTCCAAGAAGGGCTAGCCGGCGGCGCTCTCCCCGGACGGGGTGGCCGCCGGGGGAGGGGGCAGCGGCGCCTACGATCACGGCCATGCCTCGGAAGCGCTGGTCCCGCTACACCCCGCCCAGCGACCCGCGCACCGAGGACGGCACCCGCGTGGCACGGAAGGGCCCGGCGCCCTCGTCGACCAAGCTGATCTGGGCCGGGCTCGGCGTCAGCACGCTCCTGGTCGGCGGCATCGTCGTCGGGGTCGTCACCAACGGCGACGACGAGCCGGACGACGACGTCGACACCTCGCTACTCGACCCGGTCGCCATCGCCGAGACCCTCGAGCGCGCCGAGGCCGAGATCACGGTGGGGGAGCCCGACGGCGTTCCGGCTCTCGGACTACTACCTCGAGGTCGAGTTCTACGACCGCAACGCGCAGGAGGTCCGGACCTTCCGCCAGGACACCTTCGGTGACGGGTTCTCCATCGACGTGCGGCCCAACGAGTACCCCGACTACCTCCCGCGGCCGATCGACCTCGACGACCTCGACCCGGCCGTCGTCGTCGACCTGACCGAGGACGCGATCGGGCGGGTCGCCGCCGCCCGCTCCTTCAGCCTCCGCGCCGAGGTCGAGCCGGGCGGCGGCGAGCTCCAGCTGGTGGTCGAGGCCAGGTCGGACGACTACGACGACACGGTCACGCTCACCGCGGACGGCGCCGGCCGGGTCCTCGAGGAGTCCGTCGGCTAGCCGGGTCCAGCGGCGGCACGTTGTGGTTGAGCCGGAACAGGTTGCCCGGGTCGTAGGCCCGCTTGACCGCGGCGAGCCGGAGCCGGGTCGCCCTCGGGTAGACCGCGGCCACGTCCTCGGCCTCCGCCGCGCCCTGGAACCCGACGTACGCACCGGTGCCGAGCGCCGAGACGTCGCGCCACGGGCCGAGCACGCGGTCGACGTCGGCGTCCGTGGCCGTCGGCGGCAGGGGCACCATCCCGACGACCATCGCCTCGGCGTCGCGGTGGGCGAACGCCGTGGCGTCGGCCGGCACCCGGGCGACCGCCCCGCCGAGGCTGCGCACCGCGACGGCGGCGGGCGCCGGACCGCGGTGGAACCGGTCGACGGCGGCGACGACCTGCTCGTCGAGGTCGCGGACCAGGGCGTTGCGGACGACCGGCCGGACGCCCGGTGGGTGCGCCGGCGCGTCCTCGAGGACGTCGGCATAGGGCCGCTCGGAGATCGACCAGTTCGCCACCGGCCCGAGGTCGAGCAGCGGGAAGACCGCGTCCTCGTCGGCGGTCGCGCCGGGGTCGGGCGCGTGGCACAGCAGCACGGTGGCGGTGACCGGGGCGCCCGGAGCCGGGGGTGGCAGCACCAGCGTGCTCGACAGGTCGTCGGGCGCCGCCCGCATGGCGTCGCGCCAGCGGGCCAGCAGGCCGGCGGTGTCGTCGGTGCAGTAGTCGACGGAGCCGAAGCGCACCGCCGGCACCGGCTGGGCGACGAAGTCGAGGTCGACCACCACGCCGAGGTTGCCGCCGCCGCCGCGCAGCGCCCAGAACAGCGCCGGGTTCTCGGTCTCCGAGGCGCGGACCAGCCGCCCGTCCGCGGTGACGACGCGGGCGCCGACCAGGTTGTCGATCGCCAGCCCCTGCTTGCGCACCAGCCAGCCGATGCCCCCCGCCGAGGGTGAGGCCGCCGACCCCGACGGACGCGGTGTCGCCCGAGGTCAGCCCCCAGCCGTACGGCGTGAGCGCGGCCGCCACCCGGCCCCACGTCGCACCGCCGCCGACCCGGACCAGGCGTCGCGACTCGTCGACGACGTCGACCGCGTCGAGACGGGACAGGTCGACGACCAGTCCGCCGGTGTTGGTGCCGTGGCCCAGGAGGCTGTGGCCGCCGGAGCGCACGGACACCGCGAGCCGGCCACGAACCGCCTGGTCGAGCGCGGCGGCCACCTCGTCCGGGTCGCGGGGGCGGGCGATCACCGCCGGGGCGCCCTCGGCGAACGCGACGCGCGCCGCGTCGGCGTACCCCTCGTCGCCGGGGCGCAGCGTCTCGGTCACGACATCGGTCGCACGCAGGTCCATCGGGTTCCTCCTCGCTCGGTCGGGCATGGCGGAGATCCTGCGCGTCCCGGGCCCTGCGGCGCGTCCCCCCAGGGGCGACTCCTGCGCGTGCCGCCCGGGGGTCGCTGCCGCCACCGCGGTACGCCGCCGGGAGTAGGTGGCGACTACTCCCGGCGGTGGACGCGGGCCGGGCCCGAGGGTGCCTACCATCGGGCCATGGGCCACCACTCCCGCGGGATCCAGACCGTCTTCGCCGCCGGCTGGCTGGTGTCGGCCGCGGTCGGCGTGGTGGCTGTCGTCCAGTGGAGCGCGCGGCTGCGGGAGGCCGAGCAGCGGGCCGAGCAGGCCGAGCGCAGCCGCGACGAGGCCGCGCGCCGCCTGGCGGTGGAGGAGCGGCTGCGGATCGCCCGGGAGCTCCACGACTCCCTCACCCACAGCATCTCGGTGATCAAGGTCCAGGCCGGGGTGGCCGCCCACCTGGCGCGCAAGAACGGCGAGCAGCCGTCGGAGGCCCTCCTCGCCATCCAGGCCGCCAGCACCGAGGCGGTGCGCGAGCTGCGCGCCACGCTCGACGTGCTCCGCCGCGACGACGACCACGGCAGCGGCCTCGACCGGCTGCCCGCCCTGGTCGAGTCGGTCCGCTCGTCCGGGCTGCCCACCACGGTCCGGGTGGTCGGGCCCCGGCGCCCGCTGCCGCCGGAGGTCGAGCAGGCGGCCTTCCGCGTCGTGCAGGAGGCGCTGACCAACACCGCCCGCCACGCCGGCCCGGCGACGGCGAGCGTCGAGATCACCTACGGCGACCGCGCCCTGACCGTCCGCGTCGAGGACGACGGCGCGGGCTCGGCACCGGGGCCGGTGCCCGGCTACGGCCTGGTCGGGATGCGCGAGCGCGTGACCGCGCTGGGCGGCCGGGTGACCGCCGAGCCGCTCCCGACCCGCGGGTTCCGCGTCCACGCGGAGCTCCCGCTCGACGAGGCCTCGTGATCCGGGTCGTGCTGGTCGACGACCAGCCGCTGATCCGGACGGGGATCCGCGCGCTGCTCGACGCCGAGGACGACATCGACGTCGTGGGGGAGGGCGCGACCGGCCGGGAGGCGGTCGACCTCGCGGTGGAGCTGGCGCCCGACATCGTGCTGATGGACGTGCAGATGCCGCAGATGGACGGCATCGAGGCGACCCGGCGGATCGCCGGCGACGAGCGGCTCGACGGCGTCCACGTCGTGATGCTCACCAACTACGGGCTCGACGAGTACGTCTTCAACGCGCTGCGCGCCGGCGCCTCCGGCTTCGTGGTGAAGGACACCGAGCCGGACGACCTGCTGCAGGCGCTGCGGGTGACCGTGCGCGGCGACGCGCTGCTGTCGCCCGCGATCACCCGGCGGCTGATCAGCGAGTTCGCCGCGCGTCCGGCCGACGTCCTCCCCGACGCCGACCTCGAGCTGCTCACCAACCGCGAGCGCGAGGTGGTCGCCCTCGTCGCGCACGGGCTCAGCAACGACGAGATCGCCGAGCGGATGGTGCTCAGCCCGATGACGGCCAAGACCCACGTCAGCCGGGCGATGACCAAGCTCGGCGCCCGCGACCGCGCCCAGCTGGTGGTGCTGGCCTACCAGTCCGGCCTGGTGGCCGCGCGCGGCGGCTGAGCCGGCGCCGCCCTGCGGCCGGTGCTGTGGGTGCGCTGCCCTACCTTTGGAGCCATGCAATGGCCCGGGCGCTGGACCGACACCCGGGGTCTTCGTGTGCTTCGAGGGCGGTGAGGGCTCGGGCAAGTCGACCCAGGCACGGCGGCTCCACGACGCCCTGGTGGCCGAGGGCCACGCCGTCCGGCTCACCCACGAGCCGGGCGACACCCCGGTCGGCAAGGAGCTGCGGCGGATCGTGCTGAGCCCCGAGACCGGTGACCTCGACGACCGCACCGAGGCGCTGCTCTACGCCGCCGACAAGGCCGAGCACGTCGCGACGGTGGTCGAGCCGGCGCTCGACCGGGGCGAGGTGGTCGTGACCGACCGCTACGTCGACTCCGCCCTCGCCTACCAGGGCGCGGGCCGCGCCCTCGACGCCGCCGAGCTCGAGGCGGTGGCCCGCTGGGCGACCGGCGACCTGCGCCCCCACCTGACGGTGCTCCTCGACCTCGAGCCGCAGGCCGGGCTGGGCCGGTTCGCCGAGCGCGACCGGATCGAGGGCGAGTCCCTGGAGTTCCACCAGCGGGTGCGCGAGGCGTTCCTCGCCCTGGCCGCCGCCGACCCGGCGCACTACCTCGTCCTCGACGCCCGTGGCGCGGTCGACGAGATCGCCGCGGCGGTCCGGGAGCGTGTCGCCCCCTGCTCGCGCAGGCCCGCCGGGGGCCGCGATGACCGCCACCGGTGCCGCGCCCGTGGGCTCCCCCGCGCCACCGTGTGGGACGGCCTGGTCGGGCAGCGGCCGACGATCGCCACCCTGCGGCAGGCGGTCGCCGGGCAGGGCATGAGCCACGCCTGGCTGTTCACCGGCCCGCCCGGGTCGGGCCGGTCCAACGCCGCGGTCGCGTTCGCCGCCGCGCTGCAGTGCGAGCACGGCGGGGCCGGACCGACCTGCCCCGACGGGTGCCGCGACTGCCACACCGTGCTCGCCGGAAGCCACGCCGACGTCACCGTGGTCCGCACGCAGAAGCTGTCGATCGGCGTCGACGAGGTGCGCGACCTGGTGCGCCGCGCCTCGCTGACCCCGATGGGCAAGCGCTGGCAGGTCCTCGTCGTCGAGGACGCCGACCGGCTCACCGAGCAGGCCTGCAACGCGCTGCTCAAGGCGATCGAGGAGCCCAACGACCGCACGGTGTGGATGCTCTGCGCACCGACGGTCGAGGACGTGCTGCCGACGATCCGGTCCCGGTGCCGGCTGGTCACCCTCGCGACGCCGACGTCGGCGGAGGTGGCACGGTTCCTCGAGACCCTCGGGGTCGAGCCACGACTGGCGTCGTACGCCGCCCGCGCCAGCCAGGGCCACATCGGGCGCGCCAAGGCGCTCGCGCTCGACGAGGCGGTGCGCCGGCGCCGCGACGACGTGGTCGTGATCCCCGCGCGGCTCACCTCCCTCGGCGCCTGCATGACCGCCGCGACCAAGCTGGTCGACGTCGCCAAGGCCGAGGCCGACGACATCATCACCGAGCTCGACGCCCGCGAGAAGGCCGACCTCGACGCCGCCTACGGCGTGGTCGAGCGCGGCCGGCGGCCGCGGGAGTACGGCCCCGCCCTCGCGGCGCTCGAGCGCGGGCAGAAGACCCGTGCCAAGCGGCGCCACCTCGACGTCGTCGACCGGGCGCTGACCGACCTGGTGTCGGTCTACCGCGACGCGGTCGCGCTCGGCACCGGTGCCGGCGGCGAGCTGATCAACGAGGAGATCCGCGCCGACGTCGAGCAGGTGGTGCGGACGTCGTCCCCAGGGCTGAACTTGCAGCGGATCGGTTGGATCTTCGACGCGCGCGAGCAGATGCTGGAGTTCAACGTGCCGCCCGCGCTGGCCCTGGAGTCGCTGATGGTCAGCCTCCGCGTGCCCGAGTGAGGGCGCGGAGAGCCGCAGAGCCCCTGAGACGTAGCCCCAACAGAAGCGGAGAGTCGTGAAGAAGCTGGTCGTGGCGGTCGCCGTCATCTGGGCGCTGGTGCTGGTCGCCGGCGCGGGCGTGGTGGCGGTGGTGGTGAGCGGCGACGACGAGTCGACCGGCGAGGCCGACCGGTCGCCGGAGTCGGAGTCGCCGGAGTCGTCGGGGCCGTCCGACCCCCCGTCCGTCGACGCCGACGTGCCGCCGGAGCTCGAGGAGTTCTACACCCAGCAGATCGACTGGGCCTCCTGCGGCGGCAACGAGTGCGGCACGCTCGAGGTGCCGATCGACTACGCCGACCCGGGCGTCGGGACGATCGAGGTCAGCCTGGAGCGGGCGCCCGCGACCGGCGACCGGATCGGCTCCCTGGTGGTCAACCCCGGCGGGCCCGGCGCCCCCGGCACCAGCACCGCCGAGCAGGCCGACTCCTACTTCGCGCCCGAGCTGCGCGAGCGCTACGACATCGTCGGGTTCGACCCCCGCGGCACCGGCGACTCGGCGCCCGTCGACTGCCTGAGCGACGAGGAGCTCGACGCCTACATCGCCGCCGACCCGACCCCCGACGACCGTCGGGAGGTGCGCGAGTTCGAGCGGACCCAGGCGGACTTCTGGGAGGGGCTGCGCCGCCGGCACCGGCGAGCTGCTGGGCCACGTCACCACGATCGAGGTCGCGCGCGACATGGACGTCCTCCGCGCGGTCCTGGGCGAGGAGCAGCTGCCCTACTTCGGGTTCTCCTACGGCACGCGGCTGGGCGCGACGTACGCCGAGCTGTTCCCCGACAAGGTCGGCCGGTTCGTCCTCGACGGCGCGGTCGACCCGAGCCTCCCGACGCTGGAGGGCTCGCTGAGCCAGGCGGAGGGCTTCGAGACCGCGCTGCGGGCCTACCTCGGTGACTGCGTCGAGGGCGACTGCTTCCTCGGCGACTCGGTGGAGGAGGGCCTGGGCACGATCAGCGACCTGCTGGCGCAGATCGACGAGGAGCCGCTGCCGACCAGCGACGGGCGCGACCTCACCGTCGGCAACGCCTTCTACGGCATCGTCACCCCGCTCTACGCCGAGGAGAACTGGCCGCTCCTCGACCAGGGCCTGCAGGAGGCGCTCGACGGAACCGGCGACACCTTGCTGTTCCTGTCCGACTTCTACGGCTCCCGCGAGGGCGGCCGCTACACCGACAACAGCCTCGAGGCGATCTCGGTGATCAACTGCCTCGATGACCCGTTTGCGGTCGCCACCGCCGCGGTGCCCGACTACTTCGACCGGTTCCGCGAGGCCTCGCCCACCTTCGGCGAGGTGTTCGCCTGGGGCCTCGCGAGCTGCGCGGGCATCCCGGTCGAGTCCAGTGAGCCGGAGATCGAGATCGACGGCGACGGCGCCGACCCGATCGTCGTCATCGGCACCACGCGGGACCCGGCCACGCCCTACGAGGAGGCCGTCGCGATGGCCGAGCAGCTCGCGTCCGGCGTGCTGGTCTCCCCGCGACGGCGACGGCCACACGGCGTACAACCGCGGCAACGCCTGCATCGACGACGCCGTCCACGCCTACCTGATCGACGGCACCGTGCCCGACGATGGCCTGGAGTGCTGACCCGGCCGGTTGCTGATCGATCAGGCGGGTTCGGCGATCGCCTGGATCCGCTTGGTGGCGAGCTCGATCATCAGCCGGGCGGCCGGTGACAGCGTGGCGTTGGCGCGGTGGACGATCGCGATCGTGTCGTACTGACGCGGCCGCAGCGACACCCAGCCGGCGCCCGGGGCCAGCCGGGGGAGGAGCTGCTCGGCGGCGCCCTTGTTGATCACCGAGTCCGCCAGCCCGAGCCCGACCAGCTCGACGGCGGTCTCCACGTCCTCGACCTCGATCCGGGTCTGCGGGTTGTGGCCGGTCTCGTGCACCATCCGGCGCAGCACGGTGCGTGCGGAGTCGGTGGCCCGCCAGGTGGTCTCGGCCATCACGAGTGACGCCCGGGCGAGGCGGTGGGCGGTGACCGGGCTGCTGAGCCGGTCGCGGTCGGCGGAGACGTAGACCAGCTCGTCCCGGGCGACCGGCGTCACCGCCATCCCCTCGCTGTCGACGCCCGCGACGGCGATCATCGCCGCCTCCAGGCGGCCGCGGCGCAGCTGGTCGAAGACGTCGTTGGAGTTCTGGCCGATCAGCTCCACCCGTACGCCGGGATAGCGGGCGAGCACGTCGGCCACCAGCCCTGCGCTGGCGTAGAGCCGGGCGGTGCCGAACATCCCGAACCGGATCGTGCCCGTCTCCAGCGAGCGGATGCCGGCCACGGCCCGCTCGGTCTCCTGCACCGTCGACAGCACCTTCTCGGCGTACGGCCGGAGGGTGTCGCCGGCGGTGGTGGGCACCACGCCGCGCCCGACCCGGCGGAACAGCTGGACGTCGAGCCGCCTCTCCAGCGCGCGGATCTGCTCCGACACCGACGGCTGGGAGTAGCCGAGCTCCTCGGCCGCCGCCGTCAGAGAGCCGTGCTCGTAGGTCGCGAGGAAGCAGGCCAGCTGGTGCAGGGAAAGCATAGGTCGATCCTATGTCTCGCTTCGGAAAGTGGCCCTACCCCTAGAGGTCGCGGTGTCGCACCATGGAACTGTCACCAGATCCAGACCCGGCGAGAGCCAGCAACAGGAGAGCGTCCCGTGTTCGTCCACCACTGCACCCAGTGCCACAAGCGTCAGCTGATCTTCCCCAGCCTGATCACTGCCGTCGCGCCGGGCGCCGACGACGTCCCGGTCGCCACCTTCACCTGCTGGTGCGGAGCGGAGCAGACCGCTCCCTACGGCCTCGCGCCCGCGGCCGCGGAGTCGGCCGGCCACACCCTGGCCGCCTGAGCCCGCACGATCCCCACACCGGCGGCGTCCCCCACAGGGGGCGCCGCCGGTTTCGTCTCCGGCCGAGCCCGTCGGTATGCTTCCCCGGGTTGCCCGGCGGACGCCGGAGCGACGCCGCCTTAGCTCAGTCGGTAGAGCGGCTCACTCGTAATGAGCAGGTCGTCGGTTCGATTCCGACAGGCGGCTCCGACGACGGTGGCTCTGACCAGCAGGAATGCTGATCAGAGCCACTGTGCTCTCTCGGCTCGACAGAACCGAGAGACATGTTTGCGACACGTTCCGTGCGCGGTCGGAGCTCCGACCCCCTGCTGCCAACTTGGTCGATCGACGGTCGAAACCGCCCTGGGCCGCCCGGCGCTCGGGGCCGCTCCTCTGGCGACGGTGCGGTGCGCTGCCTTTCGCCCAGAATGGCGGGACCGCTCCGCCGGTCTGCCGCTGCTCCCTTCGCGATTAGGCTGTGGCTACGTGTGAGGCACATGCTGGGGGCCTCCCCGGCTTTCCAAAGGCTCTCCGAATCGCGACGACGCCGTGGATCATGAAAGCTTCTGGAGTAGGTAACCGTCAACGACGTGGAGTGTGTGTTGCACGTCTGCAAGCATCGCGTTCAACGTCTCCAACGGTTCAGACGTGGCGAAGATGACCTGCCGATTAGGACCGCCTCCAGATGCCCGCTTGAGCAGTGCGGCGAACGAGAGGTCCTTGGCGCTCTGCTGCTTAGGTTCGTCGAAAACAACGAAGCCAGGGTGATTCGTCTTGAACTGTTCGCCCACTTCGAGCAGCCCCAGCAGATAGGACCAAATAACTCGCACCGAGTCCGAAGCCGATATGTCGGCCTGAAGGTCGAAGTCGTCGCGACGCGGAAGGTAATCGTCGTATCCGATTTGGACCATGTCGTTGCTGAAGGAGCCGAAGTCATAGGCCCGTAGCTGGTCGACAAACGAGCGGTGGAGAGCGCGCAGTTTTGCCCGGTCCTGGTCGGACAGTTCGTCCTTGGGGAGGTCCTTGAGCGCGGCCTTTACGGCAGCAGACGCGACGGCGAGGCCCTCCAACTGCACCTGCAGTTCATCGAACCGCTCAGCAACGCCTTCGAACCGCTGAAGCTGAGCGCGCAGCTCAACTCGCAACGCAGCATCCTCAGCAGTGATTCCACCGGTAGAACTCGTCAGGTCGTCACGAAGCGCCTGCACCTGGAGGTTGAGGGCGTCTCCACGTTGGCGGAGCGCGACCCAGCGCTCACGCTTGGCGATGGCGGCATGCTCGGCTTCGGTTCGCATGGCCTCGAAGAGCTCGATCTGTTTCTTGATGTAGTCGACGCTTTCCGATGCGGTCATCGTCGGCACGTCTCCGGGCAGGAGCGACTCGGGCAGATGCTGATGGCATACCGGACAGTCGGCTGCGAGTTGTTCGGTCACTGACGAGCCGAGCCCCTGCAATACGACGATGTCCTGGTGTTGTCGTAGGTCCTCGGTCAGGGAGTCGATGCGATGGCCGATGGACCGAACTTCGGTCTCATCCCGGAACAGTTCTTCGCGGAGCGCCAGGTCGAGCGCCCTCACCTGACGGGCTGCATCGAGGGTCTCGATGATGCGTGCCGAAACGCTCGCATCCCGCGCCTGGCTTGCCTCGGGGGCGTCGAGTCGTGCCAGTTCGGCGGACGCAGCAGCTACATACTCATCGAGGGGCTGCCAGGTTTCGTCACCAAGTGACACAGAGATCTCGGCTGGATGGTTCTCGTCCGGCCACGTCGTTTGCAGGCGTTCCGGCAGGCCGAGTGCCTTGAGCCCGCTGCCAGCCAGGGATTGCACGAACGCGGCGACCGACACGTGCCAGTTGTTCGCCAGCTCCGCCTCCCGTGCTCGGAGCCGCTGGCGGGTCAACTCGTACTGCCCGACTTCAAGGTCGAGGAGGAACTCGACGGCTCGTTTGCGGACTTCCGTGACGCCGCTGAATACGGGCATCTGAGCTTGGATTCCACCCCAGCCCCGTCGCTGTTCCACGAACAGCAAAGGGAAGACCTGTTCCATGTATAACTGGGAGGTGCGACCTTCCCGGGCGGGCAGTTCCGGCATCGCCCACCCGAGGAACCCGGCCAGCCACACGTGGAAGCCGCGCTCTCGTGACGCGCCGCCCTGACGCCCGACGTAGTAATCGTCGGCTGGCGTTTCCGGCGTGATGTCGTCGATGGCGGCATGCTGGACACGAACGAGATTCGGACCAAGGCTGTCATCGACGACCCATCTTGTCACCGTGGCGACCTCGCCGTTGAGGCCTTCGATTTCAACCACGACTCGCGAGGACACGACAGGCGTCTCAGCCTTAGTGGCGGGGTCGAATATAAGGCGGTCGCGCATCGCTGACGTGAGCGCGCTCGCGGGTTGGGTCGTAATCATTCGTTCCAACCCAAGCGCAAACAGGATGCTCTGCACGGCCGTCGACTTGCCGCGCGAATTCTCGGCGCGGACCACCATGAGGCCGTTGCTCAACGGGATGTCGGCGCCGAACATGCCTTGTCCAGTCTGTGCGCGGAGTCGCAGCCGACGCACCGTCAAGTTCATCGTGACCGCCATTCCAGAAGTCGCTCCACGTCTCGGTTCGACACTTTCCCGTTCACGGCGGCGAGAGCCGCCACTTCCAACTCGAGGACTCCCGCATCCCGCACCTCGGCAAGCGCGTCCCGGCCCGCGACTGTGAGCTCGAACGGCCCGCCGCCGTCCCGGGCGAGGAACCCCAGCCCACGGGCGAGGTCAAGCGCTCTGTCGAGGGCTGGCTCAAACCGAACCACAGGCATGTCGAGCAGGTCGGTGCCGCTCTTGAGATTGGTCAGCATCTCGACACGTTTTGGTGACTGGAGCGCCCAGCTGAGCACGTGCATGGCCTTCCATGACGCCTTCCCTGCTCGGCTTTTGTCGACGATGAGCATGCACACAGCCACACGGCGTTCGGGGCGGAAGTCTGGCGAGATGGGGTCGGCACGCGCGGTGAAGTTCATCGGTGCGTTAAGCCAGTCAAGCACGGCGGAGTCGTCGAGCTCGATGGGCTGCTCACTCACGGCGCCGCCTGGAACTCGAGGGGACAACGCATCAGCCACTCGCCCACTTGCCCTCGCGAGAGCCGCTGAGCGTCTCCGGGCTTCAAGCCCGCGACGCTCGTTTCCAGTTGCTTCGCGTAGTCAGCCACCACCTGCATGACTCGGTTGTGCGGCTGGGTGACGGCAAATCCGTTCTCGAACTCCAGCGCTTCTTGGCGCAGGCGTCGCTGCGCCTCGACGGATTCGCGGGTTTGCGGCATGCCCCGCAGGGCTTCCATCATTTCTTCCTTGGCGAGGAACCAGCGTGTGAGCGAGGCGCGCATGACGCCCACATCTGCGGCGGGGTGATGGTCCTTGAGGCGTTCCAACTTTTTCCAGCAACGTGGTCGCCAGCGCTGGTTCCTTCCCGCCGAAGCCGTCTACGGCCGCATCGCTCACAGTCGGCTCGGCGAGTAGGACTTGGGCGGCGGCGTCGAGGAGCGCCGCCTGGTATTGCCCTTGGTAGTCCTGTGGGGTCTTCGGCGCGATGGCGAACTTGTCGGAGATGAACGGGAGGCCCCACGAGCGGACCAGCTGCGCTCGTTTGTTGGCGTGCGCGATGACTTCGGTCGAGTGGTACTCGGGAACGATGAGGAAGTAGTGGTCAAGGACGGTCCCGTCGAGAAGGGCGACCAGTGCGTCCTTGTTCTTCTTCAACTTGCTGGTGTCGCGGGTGAGTTTCGCCTTTTGCTTGTCGGTGCGGGCGCGCAGCGTGAGGGAGTCCTTGTCTGCGTAGCACTGGTAACCGATGCCGTCGGTCGAGAACCCTTCGAGTCCCTTGTCTCCACCCATCGCAGCAGGGAAGTAACGCAGGTTCTCCGGCGGATACCGACGCTGCAGGAGACTCCAGACGAATGCCTCGAAATCGTCTCCAGAAGGCAGGGCTGGAATGCCTTGCAGGGGGTCGGGCAGCGTCATGGTTCTGGAGCGTAGTGGCGCAGCCGACGGCCTGTGGTCGAACCGACGCAGATGCCCCGGCTGGATCCTCTTTACCTGCCCCGTACCCCCTGCCGACGGACCGCGTCGTACCGCCGCCTGTTCCCCGGGGTCGATCTCCTTGGCAAGATGTACTAGACAAGCCCCCAGTGTTTACATCCACGTTTACATCCACGCTGGTGGTCATGGATGGCAACTGGATGATGTCAGAACTGAAGGCAGGCCTCGCCGAGTTCGAGCGAGAGCTTCGCGGGTCCGGACTGAGCGAGAACACGGTCCACACCTACGTCGATCGGGCCGAGCGATTCCTCCGATACCTGGCGGGCGAGTACCACCCAGGTCGGTGAACCACGACCGCGTCATTGCGCCGCTTGCGCGGCTTCGTGGCAGCCGACTCATCAACACCGTCGAGTGCCATTGCTGCGCGTAGCGTCGGTTCTCTGACCTCGTCGGGTCGACGGCGAGCACGGCAGGTCACCTCGGCATCGCCGCGGAGAACTACATGACCAGCCAACACGCCCCTCGCGACCTGCTGCCGTTCCAGCCTGCCAAGATGACGCCCGCGCAACCCGCCGCCGTCTCGTTCCTCGCCCGCTATTCCGGACCGACTCACCACCTGTACGCCTACCAGCTGCGCCGGTGGTTCGCCTGGTGCGAGACCAACGGGATCGACGCCTTGATCGGCGTGGAGCGTGCACACGTCGAGCTCTACATCCGCTCATTGACCGAAAGCGGCCTGATGGCCTCATCCGTGGTCACACTGATGCATGGGGTACGCGGATACTTCCGCTTCGCCCACATCGACGCACTCACGCCGACCGACCCAGCGGTCTACGCCCGACTACCCGAGGTGCATCGCGATGAATCGCGTACCCAAGGGCTCGACCGGCTCGAGCTCATCCGGTTCCTTCAGGTCGCTCAGACGATCTCCGTCCATCACGGTGCTCTCGCGCATCTTCTTGGTATCAACGCCCTGCGAGCCTCGGAGGCGGCGGCGGTCCGGATCGAGGACTACGCCGAGACGCTGCGCGGCCACCGCGTCCTGCGCAGGTCGGCAAGGGCAACAAGCCCGCCACCATGCCAATCACTGTCCCGGTTCTTCGAGTGCTCGAGGCATGCCGAGGCGAGCGGAGCGCCGGACCCCTCATCCTGCGTCCGCTCACCGGCAAGCCGGTTGATCGCCGTGACGTCTATCGGATGGTCCAGCGCATCGCCCGGGCCGCAGCGATTCCGCGACACATCAGCCCTCACTCGCTGCGCCACGCCGCGATCACCAACGCCCTCGACGCTGGCGTCCCGCTGCGGGACGCCCAGATCCTCGCTCGGCATGCCGACCCGCGAACCACCGAGCACTACGACCGTGCCCGAGGAAACCTCGACCGCCACGGCGTCCACTTCCTCACCGCGTACGTCGCAGACGTATAGCTTCCGCGGGACGCCGCCCAGATAGGGGTGGTCGTCGATCGGGGCAAGCGAGAGTGCGGACGCGGGACCAGTGGGCCCGCTAGGCTCCGGTCCATGGACCAGGGTGATGCCACGCCCCCCGAAGTGCTCGGCGTGACTGAGGCCACTGGGCCGGTTCTCGCCCTTCTCGACGAGAGTTACTCACCATTCGTTGCGGCGGCGGCAACGGTCATCGAGGAGACGGACGCAGATCGGCTGAACTCGGCAATCTCAAGAGTCCATGACGATGTCCAAGGACGCTTCTACCTGGACGGTCTGGAGAGTTTTTCTCGAATTTCGAGAGCGCGGATTTCACGCTACTTCAGATCCGTTTGAGGTGCGTATTGAGTTTATCGCGTTCCTCGCAAGAGCCCTAGAGTTCAAATCCTTGATCGTCTACAGCGATAAAACGTTGCGCAAGGACCTGTCTGAGAAGCGGCTTCTCATGATTGCCACTCACAGGCTGGCGCGCGACATTATTCGCACCTACCGAGGTCGTCCGAAAATTACCTTCCTTTTTCGAGTCGGCTCATGCAATGGATCGCTACACAGAGCGGGTAGTCCTTCAAGCGGCACAATCACTCAAGGGTCCGACCCCCGCGATCGATGTCAAGTTCGGCGTCAAGCGTCAGCCCGATCTTCTTGCGCTTCCGGACTACGTCCTGCATGTCTTCAACCAATGGCTCGCAACAAAATCGGGTGGAATCGGCGCAGTCGACCCGGCGGACAACAAGTCAAGATCGTTCAGAGCAATCCTCGGGTCGGTTTCGTCGGCGCGCAATCTCGATAGCTCTCGAGTTATCCGTCGGACGACGCTGCGATGACTCGACTGCGATACGCTTGGACCTGCGCCGGGAGTGGAGCCAGGTGGTGTGCGAGTTCGCACGCGTTAGGACTGAGTAGCAGGCGCAGGGCCCACTCCCGGTCGCACCAGGCAGTGCCGAGTGCCTGACCTTTCCGAAATCGCATACCTAAGCAGCCTCCATCCCGATGAGCTTCGGCGGTGGGGCGGTTTGGTGAAGACTGGCTCGGGCTTCACGCGAATCACGATCCCTCAAACACGACGCCGTCCACGCGAGGTTCTGAGGCCGACCGTCCACCTCGACCGCGTTCTCAAGCAACTGCGCGGCGGCCTGACACTTGCGTCCAGGTATGCGCCTCCGAAGGAGGTTCATGGCTTCATCAAGGGTCGCGACATCGCGACCAACGCCGCCGTCCACCTAGGTAAGGACGTCGTCCTTCGGGTTGACCTGAAGGACTTTTTGGAACAGTCGACCGACTGAAGCTGACGCAGGCTCTGGGCGACTTCGACTTCGACCTGGAAGCGGCTAGCGCGGTCGCAGATATCGCGCTCGTCGACGACTCCCTGGCACAGGGATTCAGCACGAGTCCTCTATTGTCGAATCTCGCATTCGCAGCCACTGACGTCGTGATCTCCGACTTCGCCAAGGTCGAGGGCGTTGCTTATACTCGCTATGTCGACGACTTGACTTTCTCTGGGGCGGTCGACCTAGTGAATGACGACTTTCTTGCCGAGCTCGACCAACGCCTTGGCGGATTGGGTTGGCGAGTCAACTCCAAGAAGACCCGTTTCATGAGAAGAGGCAAGCCCCAGTTCGTCACGGGCCTGTACGTTGGCGACAGCGCGAGCCCGCATATCCCCCGCCAAATGAAGAGACTTCTTCGCAGAGAGGTCTACTTCGCATCGAAATTCGGCGTCCGGAGCGCTAGGCGCATGTCCCCTACGCCCATAGAGCCTGATCGCCTGCACGGCTGGGTGCACTATGCCGCGCATGTCGACCCTGTCTTCGGTGCGCGCTTGCGAGCGATGTGGAATGAGATTCCGACGCGGCACCCCGAGCAGCCCTCGTCTCGCGAATGGGATCGGATCCTTGAGGAGATAAACTTCCCCACCGGCTGGTGACGACGTGCGCCCCGCTGCATCGATAACAGACTGACCCGACGCGCCACGAGCAGTAGCGCATCCACGTGACTGGTGCACGAATCGGTGCCATCTGACGTGGCCCATTCCGCCGCGTACTATTCGGTCAACGCGCTCGGGGCGAGCTACATCCGTGACCCTCGGATCAGACTCGCTACCTCCTGCAGCCGTCGTGCAGCAGCGTTCAACTTGCGGCTGCGTTCATCGTTGCCCACGATCGGAAACTCGGCTCCCGCCGGGTCCTGCATGTCGGCAATCTGTAGTACTGCGTCCTCCAGCAGAGAGATCCGATGCTCCAATGAGGTCGATTCCATGTATCCGACCGTATCCCCGTCGACGTCCATCAGGAGCCCCGGCTTAGGAAGCGAAATCCTGGCAACCAGCATGCTCGCGAAACAGGAGTGTCACTCCACCGCGTGTGGCACGTCCAGTCGGCCGGATACGCAGCGCCGTAGCCTTCGACCGACCGTGCTGGTCGATGGGAAGGTGTTCGGCTCAGGCGCCTGAGCGTCTCCTTGGTGCCTAGTAGAGCCGCGGCACCGAAGCGGTTACCTGCGGGACGAACGAGTCCTAGTTGAAGGTCAGTCCCCGCTCGAGGGCGCTCACGAGCTTGCGCCCGTCTTCCGGGCCAGCGATCTCAACGGTCACTACGTTCGGGAACTGATCTGCGACCGCCTTAGCGGACTTGCTGATGCCCGACCGAGTGATCAACATTGCCCGCCTGTTCGATCTCGGCGCGACGTTGGCGGTGATCGTCGAGCGACTCACGAGCTTGTGAACAGCGTCTGCGCCGGCTGGTTTGCTGTATCCCTTGATGTCGATCTCCAATTCACCGTTGAGAGGGTCAATCACGGTCACATCGAACTGCGGTGTTCGGGTGGTCGGAACAATGACCTTGACGTGTTGCTCGGGTATACGGTTCGCGTTGATGGCGTCGACGGCGTCCTTGACCATCTGAATAATCATCTCGTCGTATGCGGCAGCCTGCAGTGAAGGGCCCACCGCTTCTGGCGCAGACGTGGCGATCGAGGCCAACACCTCGGCGCGAGTCTGTGGCGGCAGTTGTTCGAGTACTTCTCCGACCTTCTCACCGACCTCTTGCCAGAACTCAGCTTCGGTATCCCCGATCTTTAGTCGAGTCGGGAGTACGCCAGCCAACCCGATCAGGAAGAAGATCGCTCCGATGCCGATCATCACGGCGGGGCCAACTTCTGCAGCGTCTAGGAAGGTGGCGACACTGCCGGCCCCCATTCCGGCGGCACCGAGTAGTCCGACGAGCCAACGCTGCTCTGACTTGAGCTTGATGGCCTGCTTGCGCCGTGCAGGCGCCTTCTGGTCGTCTTCGTCTGCCATGAGCCTTAGTCCCCGCCGTCATCTTGGATGTCGCTCGCGTAAGGACACTCTCGCAAGGAGCGCTGCTGAGCAACCGGTTGTGTCTTCAGCGGGCTGATCCGTGCGACCGTTTGGGTCAACAACCTGCCACGATGCGGTAGGGCCGGACATCAGCCGTTTCGACTACAGACGGGCGCATGCGATTTCTGCAGCCGCCGGACGACCCGAGTCAATCTGGTTGTCCCGACGTCGGGCCGGGCGCCGGGCGACCCTGCGTCATACCGCCGCAAGTGTCGACGCATGCCCCCAAAACCTAAGGGGTGTCCAAACACAGGCGTCCGACGATGCCAACCTCGCACCACGGGCTGGCGTCAGTGCAGTGACCGCGGCGTTCGCTTACCTCGATGAGCCGCATGGCCTGACTTCGGTCACGAGCGTCTCTACGTCGTTGTGGACCGATAGGGATCGATCCCGCATCGCCCGCAGGCCGGCACGATTCAGTGACATGTGTTGCGGCACGTTTCGCCGCGTTCTCTCGACCGCCATCGCTTTGGACGGCGTCGGACTGGACCCGAGTGACGCCTGAACGCGCCCTTTAGAGCTCCGCAGTTCTCGACCTCCACCACCAGGGGTGAGCAGGTGGTCGGTTTGATGCCGACAGGCGGCCCCAACCGTTCCACGACACACGTTCGAGCTTCCAACCGCGACCTCTCACCGCATGCGGAAGACCTGCACGATGTGCGGCGTATCGATCAGCGTGTGCGGCGCGAACGCGTGGTAGGCCCACACGTGGACCCACGCGTTGCCGGTGCGGAGGGTCAGGAAGCTCTTGATCATCCCCGGCCCCAGGTAGGTGAAGACGAGGAAGGCGATCGACAGCGCGGCCGAACGCGGTGAGCTGAGCACGGTCCAGGCGTCCCAGACGTGCAGGCCGGCATAGACGAGCCCACCGCACAGCACCGTCGCGGCCGCCGACCCCGTCACCCGGAGGAAGCGGGGGATGAGGATCGCGTAGACGAACACCATCGCCGGCAGCACCGCGCCCAGGAGGTAGAGCACGAAGGTCAGGGCCGCGCCGCGGACGAGCACGCCCGGCGGTAGGTCCAGGCTCTCGGGTTGCAGGACGACGATCTGGAACCAGGTCTCGAGGGCGAGGACGACCCCGACGACCAGTAGGTCGTTCCGGCGGCAGGTCGAGCGCAGCCCCAACGCCATCGTGGAGTAGCGGCGACCGAAGTAGGCGAGCGGGACGACGGCGTAGACGACGAGGTTGTAGAGCGCCCACGCCACGACCTCGGCGCGGTCGAGATGCGCGTGCGTGCCGAAGATCGTGCCGGCCAGGTGCAGCCCGAACGGATGCCAGCCGAGGGCTCGCGCGAGCAGGAAGCCGCCGAGCAGGCCGGCGGCGCCGTAGGCGAGCAGGCCCCACGTCTCGCGCACGGCACGGCGGTGCTCCGGTGCCCGGGCGGCGACGTCGAGGTCCGTACGACGCCGGGTGAGCCACCAGACGATGCTCATCAGCAGCAGCACCTGGAGCAGCGCCAGGTTGGTCTCCACCAGGACCGCGGCCGTGTCCGCCCCGCTGCGTGCCGGCCAGTCGAAGGGCAACGACCCGTCGGTGGTGATCACGAGGAGGTGGCCCAGCGCCCAACCGGTGGCTGCCACCCAGATGCTCCAGTGGCCGGGCACCCGCCGGCGCCGCTGTGTTTCTCGCGGTGGGCGGGGACGGAGGCGGTCGACGTCGGTGTCCATGGCTGCTCCGGTTTGCTGGTACAGGCGTACTGGAGAGCGGGACGTTAGCACGACTGTGCTAAATCCGCAGTCATTGTTCGATGAAGGGCGTCGTCTGACACGCGTGTGCTAGGAAGCAGGCGTGCCGAAGATCGTCGACCGGAACGAACGTCGCCGGGAGCTGGCCGAGGCGGTGTGGCGGGTGATCCGGCAGGACGGGGTCGAGCAGGCCTCGGTGCGCAACGTCGCCCGCGAAGCGGGCCTCTCGGCCGGCTCGTTGCGCCACATCTTCTCCACGCAGTCCGAGCTGCTGCAGTTCGCGATGCGCACCGTCATCGACCGGGTCGAGACGAGGGTGGCCGGGATCGCCGTCCCCGACGAGCCGCGGGCCGCGGCGCAGGTCGTGCTCGAGCAGCTGCTGCCCCTGGACGAGGAGCGCAGGGCGGAGAACGAGGTGTGGGTGGCGTTCTCGGCCCGCGCGATGGTCGACGACCACCTGCGCGCGGTGCGTGACGACGCCTACGACCGCCTTCGAGGGGCCGCGGAGCACTGGATCCGGCTGCTGACCGACCTCGGACCCGAGGAGCAGGACGTGGAGAGCGAGCGGCTCTTCTCGCTCATCGACGGGCTCGCCCTGCACGCAGCGCTCCGTCCGGACGCCGCCACCCCGGAACGCCTCAAGGCCGTCCTCGCCCACCATCTCGACCAGCTGACGCAGGGCGGCCGCCGGTAGGTCTCCCGGCGGCCGATCTTGGACAATCGCCGCTCCACCGCGGCCGCCCGCCGATTCTTGTGTAACGATTCACCAGAGCAGGTGCGGGAGGTCCCATGGTGACGACGGACGGCGACACGTCGGGCGACGGAGGGCTCGACCCCGAGCTGGTGGCGATGGTCGAGGAGGTGGCGCGCGGGCGGAGTGTCGCGGAGATCGCTGCCCAGCAGCGGCTCAGCCCGCGGACGGTACGCCGCCGGCTCGCGCACCTCCGGGACGCGTGGGGTTGCCGCAACAACATCGTGCTGGCCGTCGAGGCGGTCCGGCGCCACATCATCTGATGCCGGCCGCCCGGCGACGCGATCGGCGGGACGCGGCAGGCAGCCACGCCAGCGGGTGTGGAACGGTTCACCGCGCTGCCGGTGCCGGCCCGCACCTCGCCGGACCGTCCCGCACGAACCGCCGGTGGGCCGACGGAGGTGCCACCTACGATGGTCGCGCCATGGCCGACCTCGCTGGCGCGTCCAGCCCCTCCACGATCCGGGACGTCGCCGCCCACGCCGGTGTGTCGCCCGCGACGGTGTCGAACTACTTCCACCACCCCGAGCGGATGTCCGCCGCCACGCGCGAGCGCATCCGGTCGGCCGTCGAGACCCTCGACTTCGCGCCCAACGACGCCGCGCGCAGCCTGCGCCGAGGCCGCAACCCGGTCGTCGGCTACATCTCCTTCGAGCTGGCCAGTGCCCGCACGCCGGCCATCCTCAACGCGATCAGCGACTCCCTCGCCGCGGTGGACATGCAGCTGCTGTCGGCGGTCGACGGGGGCGACCCGGCGCGGGAGCGTGCCTACCTCGAGCTGTTCGAGCGCCAACGGATCGCCGGCGTGATCATCTCCCCGGTCACAGACGTGGAGCCCGAGCTGGCCCGGCTGCGGCGACGCGGCATGGCCAGCGTCCTGTGCGCCCACCGGGCCCGCAGCGCCGAACAGGCCTCGGTGTCGGTCGACCACGTCGCCGGCGGCAGGGTCGCCGCCGAGCACCTCCTGTCGACCGGGCGGCAGCGCCTGGCGTTCGTGACCGACACCCTCGAGCTGCCCCAGCTCGCCGACCGCTTCGAGGGCGCCACCCGCGCGGTGCGCGCGTGGCCCGGGGCGACGGTGGAGGTGGTGCGGGCGCCCGAGCGGTCGGTCGCCGGCGGGGAGGCCGCTGCCCGCCAGCTGCTGCGACGCCCGGCGTCCGATGTGCCGGACGGGCTCCTGGGCGCCAACGACCTGGTCGCGCTCGGGCTCTGCTCCGGACTGCGCGCCGACGTGCGGGTCCCGGACGACGTCGCGGTCATGGGCTACGACGACATCGAGTTCGCCCGGCTCGCAGCCGTCCCGCTCAGCACCATCAGGACACCGCAGGAGCAGCTGGGCGCAACGGCAGCCACCCTCCTCCTCGGCGAGATCGCCGCGACCGCGAGCGGCGGCCACGGCCAGCCCCGCCCGCAGGTCGAGCTGCAACCGCAGCTGGTGGTCCGGCACTCCACCGACGGCGCGGAGCCGGCATGATCCGCCCTGCAGGGCACGACCTGCCCCGTCGTCGGTCCCGGTGAGCGCCGGCGCCGGGGCCCCGCCGGTCGTCGCCGACGCCGGGGCCGCACGGCGTACGACGCGGCTCGCCCTGGTCGCGGGGATGGCCTCACTGCTCGACAGCGCGGCGATCGTCTCCGTCGGCTCCGCACTGCCGCTGTGGAGGTCGCACCTGGGGCTCGACGACTGGAGCGTGGGCCTCGTCAGCTCGTCGATGACCCTGTCGATCGCCGCCGGGGCCCTGCTCGGTGGGCGACTCGCCGACCGGCTCGGTCGGCGCCGGGTCTTCTCGGCCACCGTGGGCCTGTACGCCGTCGGGGCGGCGTGGGTGGCTGCCGCCCAGACGCTGGAGCAGCTGGTGGCCGGCGTGGTCGTGCTCGGAGCCGCGTCCGGTGCTGACCTCCCGGCCTCCATCGCGCTGGTCGCGGAGCGGACGCCCGCCGAGGTGCGCGGCCGGATGGTCGCGCTCACCCACGTCCTCTGGACCGTCGGCATCGTGACCGCGACCGCGATGGCCGTGGTGGCGTCCCCGGCCGGCCTGGCCGGTGCGAGAGCCGCGTTCGTCGTGCTCGCCCTCGGCGCGCTGGGAACCCTCGTGGCCAGGCGGCGCGCCGTGCTGGCGGCCCCGCGGAGCGAGAGGCTGGACAGCGGGCCGGCGCCGCCGGCGGCCGGCGGCCGCTCCGGCCTCAGCCGGCGGCTCCTGCTGATCGCGGCCTTCTACGTCGTCTACACCCTGGTCGCCAACACGTTCGGCAGCTTCCGCACCTACTTCCTCGTCGTCGAGGGCGGCGCGACGCAGACCGGTGCCACCGTCATCTCGTTCGCCGTGACGCTGCTCGGCCTCGCCGGCACGGTCGTGTTCAGCGCCATCGCCGACACCCGGTGGCGCCGGCGCGTCTACCCCGCGGCCGGGGCCCTGCTGGTGGGGGCCCAGGTGCTGGTCGCCGCATCCGGGGCGGGGTCGTTGGGGCTCGTCGTCGCCGCGCTCGTCGCCTACAGCCTCGCCTACCCCTACGCGGGGGAGGGGCTCTACAAGGTGTGGGCGCAGGAGTCCGTGCGACCCGACCTCCGGGCCACCTTCCAGGGCGCCACCATCGCCGCCGCAAGGGCGGCGGCAGCGCTCTTCGCCCTGGTCACGCCCTCCCTCATGTCCTGGAGCCCGGCCGGCCTGTTCTGGGTGCTCGCGGCCTGCGCAGCGACCGCGATGGCGATCGGCGCCCTCGTGCAGCGGCGCTGAAACGCTCCACAAACTGCCCCGGTCGGCCGCCGGCCCGGGCCTTCTGCGACAGGAGCCGTTGGCGTGTGACTCCCGCGGCTGGAGGCGGCGTACCGCTCCCGGCGTGGCCGATTTCGGTCACCTCCCCAACGAAGGTGGCGTGCCTCCCGATCCTTGTGAAACGGTTCAACCACGCCTGTGGCTGTCGTCACAGCGCGCCGATCCAGAGTCCGAGGAGCGATCGTGGGACGAAACACCGTGCGGGCAGGCACCGGGCTCGGCCTGGTCCTTGCCCTGCTTGCAACACCAGGGGAGGAGCGCCGCCGGCGGCGGCCGCGCCCGACCCGACGTTCGAGGTCGAGGTCGTCGACCTGAGCGTCAACGGCAGGTACGACGAGCCGCTCGACATCGGGGGACGCCACCCCGACGCTGTCGTGGCGGATGACCGGGGACAGCGACGGGGCGAACGCCTGCTACGACGCCTCCGTTCCTGGCGCCTGCCCGCTCGACGAGCAGACCGCCTACGAGATCGAGGCTGCATCCTCGGTGGACGCGCTCGAGGCGGGCGACCTGATCTGGGACAGCGGTCGGGTCCGCCGGTCGGCGAACCAGGCCGAGCTCGGGGTCGAGCTGGACTCCCGCGCCGCCGTCGTCTGGCGGGTCCGCGTGTGGGACGCGACGCAGCAGATCAGCGCCTGGAGCGAGCCGTCGACGTTCACCGTCGGGCTGCTCGACCAGGACGACTGGGGCGACGCGCAGTGGATCGACCAGCCCGGCCGCACCGAGGCCGACCCGCTGCCGATCTTCGCGCGGGCCTTCGAGGTGCCCGACGGCAAGGGAGCTCGCCGACGCGCGCCTCTACCTCTCCGGGGTCGGCCTGCACCACGCGACCGTGAACGGTGAGGAGATCACCGACGAGGTGCTGGCGCCCGGCAACACCAACTACCAGCTGTCGACCGAGTACCGCACCTACGACATCGACGAGGTGCTCGAGGCCGGCGACAACACCGTCGGCGTCGAGCTCGGCACCGGCACGGCGTACGTCCGCCGGTCGGTCCACAACCCGGCGGTCGGCCGCACGTCGCCGTACGCGTGGTGGCAGAGCCAGCTCAAGGGCAGCGGCACCCTCGCTGCCGACGTCGCCGCCGGCGCCACGACCGTCCGGGTCAGCGACGTCAGCAACTACCACGTCGGCGGCACGATCAACATCGACACCGGTGACGGCGGTGGCCGCCTCGAGTCGCGGGTGATCACCGAGATCGGAACCGCCGGCGCCGACGGGACGGGGATCTCCTTCGAGCCGGCCCTCGACGCCGACCACGCCGCAGGGGCGCTGGTCACCGGCTCGGGCAACAACATCGCGGCGAGCGACCCGAGTGCGGGTGCCGCGGTGACGCCGCGGATGATCGCGCGGATCGAGCTCGACTACACCGACGGCACGTCCGAGGCGATCGTCAGCGACCGCGAGTGGCGCGTCGCGTCCGGCCCCACCACCACGACCGCGTGGTACGCCGGGGGAGGACTACGACGCGCTCCGCGAGCAGGCCGGGTGGAACGAGCCGGGCGCGGACCTGACGGCGGAGGCCAAGCGCCGCGACGGGTCGGCGATGGACTGGACCGCGGCCGGCATCGCGCCGCCGCCGAACCTGGCGACGAGGCTGGTGTCCCGGGAGGCCGAGGTGATGCGCGAGATGCAGACCTTCGAGCCGGAGGCGGTCACCAACCCGGCTCCCGGCACCTGGGTCTTCGACTTCGGGCAGAACTTCGCCGGGTGGCCGGAGCTCCACCTCCCCGAGGTCCCCGCGGGCACCCTCGTGAAGATGTTCCCCGCCGAGGGCCTCAGGCCTGACGGCACCGTCGACCAGTCGTCGCTCGGACCGGGCGGTCGTGGCACCGACCTGTTCAACTCCTACATCGCGCGCGGTGCCGAGGGTGGTGAGACCTGGAAGCCGAAGTTCAACTACTTCGGCATGCAGTACGTCCAGGTCACCGGCCTCCCCGAGGGCTACACCCCCGACGCCTCGCTCGTCACCGGTCACGAGATCCACGCCGACATCCCGCACGTGACGGGTGCCTTCCGCACCTCGAACGCGCGGATGAACCGCATCCACCGGATGATCCGGTACTCGTTCACCTCGAACATGATGTCGACGTTCACCGACTGCCCGGGGCGGGAGAAGCAGTCGTACCCTGCCGACTACACGGCGCCGATGGGCGGGCTGCTGTCCAACTTCGACCTGCGGGCCTACCTGCGGACCGCGATGCACCACCTGGTGGAGGGACAGTCGCGGGCCGACACCCCGATGTTCGGCAACGTCGCGCTCAAGACCCCCGTGCACGACTGGGGCTACACGGGCCGCTTCGGCGACGAGATCAACTGGGGCAACGGGATCGTCCTCGTGCCGTGGTTCCTCTACAAGCACTACGGCGACGTCGAGACCATGGACCGCTACTGGGACAACATGGTCGACTTCGTGGACTACATCCGCCGCGAGAAGGCCGGGACCGGTGAGGACGAGCACATCGTCAACGCCGCCCTGTCGGACTGGGTGTCGGTCGACAACACCGACGGCCGCATCACCGGCACGTGGGGCTACTACCTCACGATCCACCACATGGCCGAGATGGCAGGACTGACCGGTCGCCCGGCCGCGGCGCGGGAGTACCGACGCCTCGCCGACGACATCCGGATCGCCTTCAACGAGCACTTCCTCAACGAGGAGGGCGGCTACTACAGCCCGGACGGCGAGACGGAGGCCGGAGCAACCCAGGCCGCGCAGGCGTTCGCGCTCGACGCCGACCTGGTGCCTGCCGAGCACCGCGACGCGGTGCTCGACCACCTGGTCGACCACATCTACGGGTTCGACCCGGCGGGTGAGGGCGGGCCGCACATCCAGGCGGGCCACATCGGCCTCGCTCCGGTCGTGCGGGTGCTCCGCGACGCCGACCGGGCGGACGTGCTGTGGGACCTCGTCCAGCAGGACAGCTACCCGAGCTATGGCCACTTCCTGGAGTCGACCCCCCGCAACCCCGAAGGCTTCACGACCATCGGGGAGCGCTGGGACCGAGGCAGCTCGAGCAACCACATGATCCTCGTGCAGATCGAGGAGTGGTTCCAGGGCGGCGTCGCGGGCCTGAAGGAGGCCGCGGACGCGGTCGGCGGCGACAAGCTGGTCTTCAAGCCGCAGCCGGTGGGCAACCTCCGGTACGCCGAGACCAGCCGCCTCCTGCCCAACGGCACCGCCACGGTGCACTGGGAGAAGACCGACCGCCGGTTCACGATGTCGGTCGAGGTCCCGGCGGGCACCACCGCCGAGGTCTGGGTGCCCACCGAGGGACGCCGGGCGCTGACCACCCCGACGCGCGCGACGTTCGAGCGGGTCGACGGCGACCACGCCGTCTACAGCGTCGGCGCCGGCTCGTTCGAGTTCACCTCCGCCCGGGTCTCCTACGAGGACGTCCTGGAGCAGGTCGGCTCCTACGAGGACAACGGGGCGTTGGGCTCCGACGCGGCCGCGGCGCTGCGCAACCACGTGGTGGCCGCGATGGAGTACGCCACCGACGGCTGGGTCGACCAGGCCCTGGAGTCGACGGAGGCGTACCTGGCTGCGGTCGACGAGCTCGGCGACGACGTGCCGCGCTACGTCCGCACCGACCTCGCCGAGCTGGGCGAGGCGCTCCGCGACGAGCTCGAGCGCGCCACCGGCGTCCCGAGCGAGGGCGAGGCACCGGCGAACACGGCCCCGCCGACCGTGCGCGGCACGGCGGCCGTCGGCCGGACGCTGACGGCGGACCCGGGCGAGTGGGACGCCGACGGGCTGGAGTTCGACTACCAGTGGAACCGCGACGGCACGCCGATCGCGGCCGCGACCGGGCCGACGTACCGGCCCACGGCCCGGGACGTCGGACACCAGCTCACCGTCACGGTGACCGCGACGGACGGTGACGCCCCGCCGGGCATCGCCACCTCCGAGCCCGTCGGACCGGTCGTCGCCGCCACGACGACCACCAGGGTGAAGGCGCCGGCCCGGACTGCGGCCCGGAAGCCGTTCGCGGTCGCGGTGCGGGTCACTGCACCCGGGGTGACGCCGGCCGGCCGGGTCGAGGTGCGGGTGGACGGCACGGTGCGCCGCCGCGCCAAGCTCACCGACGGCCGGGCGCAGGTCCGGCTGCGGCTGCCGGTCGGCAACCACCGCGTGCGCGTGGTGTACGTCGGGACGAAGGCCTTCGGGCGCTCGGCCGACGTAGCGCGAGTGAGGGTGGTGCGCTGACCACCGACTGAGCGGCACGACGGCGGCCCCGGAGCGGAAGCTCCGGGGCCGCTGGCGTCTGTCGGCGGTGCGGCGGAGACGCGGTGGGTCACGGCAGGCGCAGATTCATCAAGGTATGTCGCCGGATCGTCGCTTCCCACGGCGTGCCCGCCGTGGGGAGCGCGGGTTCGTCTGCATACCTTGATGAATCTGCGTCGGCTGTGGCGACCCCGCTGCCCCGCACATCGAGAAGGCATGCGTCACCACTCAGATGAGACCCCGTCGCACAGCGACGACGACCGCGGCGATGGTGCTCGCGGCGCCGAGCTGGGCCCGGATCGCGGAGATCCTCCGCTCCACGGTGCGTACCGAGATGCCGAGATCGGACGCGACGGTCTCGCTGCGTCGCCCCTCGGACAGGGAGCGCAGGATCTGGAGGTCGAGGTCGGCGAGGTCGTCCTCGCGGCGTCGCGTGATCATGGGGGAAGGGCCTCCCGCGCTGCTGTGTCCCTGCACGTCGGCCACAGCATCGCCAGCGCCACCGGCGAGCACATCGTGCGAGTGACGTGCATCGGCGTACGTCGTTCGACGTACGCCGGCGGTGGTGCGGGACGGGGCTCGCTCGCGGGGGATCGAGGCCGTCCGCCCGCGCGTCTGCTGCTGTCATCATGGAGCCGTGGTGGACGCGACCGAGCCGGCGAAGGACACGGCCGCCCGGTGGCTGTCGGCAGCGCCGAGCGTCGGCCTCGTCGCCGCCGTGTGGTGGATCAATTTCGTCGGACCGGACGTCGACCCGGTCACCTGGGCCGACGTCGTCGTGGCGTCGCTGACGTCGGCCGGTCTGCTGCTGCGGCACCGGAGCCCGCTGGCGGCTCTCCTCCTGTGCACCGGCTGCGACCTGGCGGCCTCGCTCCTGGCCCTGCAGGGGTTCGGCTACCACTTCGCCGCGTGGGTGGCGATCTACTTCTTCTCGGTGCGGCACCCGATCGGACGAGCGCTCACGTGGGTTCTGCCCACGATGGGCGCGGTGGTCGTCGCCGAGACCGCCGAGAAGGACTGGCGTTGGCTCGCCTTCGGCACGACGCTGGTCGCGGGAGGCGCGCTGGTAGCCCTGGCGTTCGGCCAGGTCACCCGGCTGCGGGAGCAGCTCCTCGTCGCCCTGCGCGAGCGGGCGGAGAGCGCGGAGCGCTCCCGGGAGTCCGAGGCGGCGTCGCGGATCGCCGACGACCGGCTCCGCACCGCGCGCGAGGTCCACGACGTGGTCGCGCACCGGATGGCGATCATCCACCTGCGCGCCGCGGTCTCGCTCCGCACCGACGCGGACATCTCGCCGGCAGGGCGGCAGGCACTGCAGGAGATCGACGACGCCGCCACGGCGGCGCTGGCCGACATCGACCAGCTGCTCGCCGACCTCAGGGCAGGGGACGCCCCCGGGCGGTCCGGTGCGGACGGTCTCGACCTGAGCGACCTCGTTGCGGAGTTCCGTGGCCACGGGCTCGACGTCGTCCTCACCCGCAGCGGTGACCTCTCGACCGTCACCACCCCCGTCGCCAAGGTCGTGCGGCGCGCCGCGCTCGAAGGGCTGACCAACGGGCTCAAGCACGGCGGGGGCGCGCCGGTCAGGGTCGCGCTCGACGTGTCCGACCGGACGGTCACGATGACCGTCCGCAACAGGTCGGCGGACGGCCCCGCCGAGGTCCGGAGCGGCTGGGGGGCTGCGCGGGGTGCGGGAACGCGTCGACGAGGTCGGCGGCGACGTGTGGTTCGGACGCGAAAGCGGCGACTTCGTGCTCGGCGTCTCCGCCCCCGTCGGAGGTGCCGGGTGATCAGAGTGGTCGTCGCGGACGACCACGACCTGATCCGCAAGGCGCTGCGGGACCTGATCGAGAGCGAGCCGGGGTTCGAGGTGGTCGGCGAGGCAGCGGACGGGCTCAGCGTCGAACGGCTCGCCCAGGACCTGATGCCGGACGTGGTCGTCATGGACGTCCGGATGCCCGGGGTCGACGGGGTCCAGGCGACGCGGCGGATCGTCGCGGACCCTCGCACCAGAGACGTCAAGGTGCTGGTCCTGACGACCTTCGAGCAGGACGAGAACGTGCTGCGGAGCATCCGGGCGGGGGCCAGCGGCTTCCTCGGGAAGGGAGCAGATGCCGACGCCCTCCTCGAGGCGATCCGCGTCGTCCACGACGGCGGCAGCCTCCTCTCGCCGAAGGCGACCAGGGCGCTGATCACCCACCTCGTCGAGCCGTCCGGGCCCGACGCCAGCTACCCCGGGCTCGAGACGTTGACGGCGCGCGAGCGGGAGGTGCTCGGGCTGATCGGGCAAGGCCTCTCCAACGACCAGGTCGCCGCGACGCTGCAGGTGTCTGTCGCTACCGCCCGGACGCACGTCGGCCGGCTGCTGGTCAAGCTCGGCGCCCACAGCCGGGCGCAGCTGGTCGTCGTGGCCTACGAGAGCGGGATCCGCGTACCAGGGGCGGTGCGTCCGGACTTCGGGTGACCGGTCAGCCGGTCGTCGTACGACGTCCCCGCACGGGTGGCGGATACCGGTCAGTCCTCTTGTGACGACCGCCACTCGCTCTTACGGTGCTCGCACTTGAAACGAATCAATCAAGGGGCTCACATGAGACACAAGAAGCTGTCCAGCCTGGCAGTGCTGGGCTTGGCGCTGGCAGTAGGGCCGACGGCCGGGTTCGTGCCGCCGGCATCGGCCTCGGCGCCGGCCGCGGTGGCTGCGGCACCGGACGCCGAGGCATCGGTCGTCGACCTCGACGTCAACCACCTGACCGAGCCGATGGGGATCGACGACGCCAGGCCCGTCTTCGCCTGGCGGATGGACTCCAACGTCGTCGGGGCGAAGCAGCACAGCTACCGGATCGAGGTCGCCCGGGACCGGGCCTTCGACAAGGTCGTCTGGGACAGCGGCACGGTCCCGTCCGACGAGTCGACGGACGTCCGTTACGGCAGCACCGGCGAGGCCGAGCGGTTGCGGCCGGAGACCGACTACTGGTGGCGCGTGACGGTGGTCGACGACCGCGAGGAGGAGTCGGTCTCGGACGTCGCCACGTTCTCGACCGGGTTGATGAGCGGCAAGATCGGCGCCTGGGACGGCGCGCAGTGGATCGGCAGCGACGACACGCGGCTGGACGCGGACTCCGCGCTGATGTTCGACATCAACGCGAAGTTCACCATCAACAGCGGTGACAACGTGTCCTTCGTCTTCGGCGCGAACGACCCGCGGTTCACCAGCGAGTTCCGCAACGTGTTCGGTGCTCCGGGCGGGGAGAACTTCATCCGCTTCGAGCTGGACCTGTCGGGGGTGACCGACGACGCCGACAACACCGGCGGTGTCGTCAACATCTACCGCAAGGGCTACCACGCGACCGACGACGCCGACGGCGACCCGAACGTCCACCCCTACAAGTCGGTCCGGCTCGTCGACAGCACGCAGGCCGCCGTACGGAACCTGTTCACGCCGGCGAACAAGAACCAGGAGCACACCCTCCGCATCGTCGGCAACGCCAGCGCGATGACCTACACCGTCGACGGCGTCAACCTGACCGGGTTCAACGCCGACACGATGACGGTGAGCCCCGACCGGCCGGCGGACACCCGCAACCTCAACGTCTCGCCGAACTCGACGATCGACGACGACGGCGTGCACTCGTTCGTCACCGGCAACAACTACAACACGTTCCCCCACCTCAACGAGGTCGGCTTCTCGGTCGCCGACGTGGGCGACGACGTCACGATCACCGACTACCGGATGGTCGACGTCGGACAGAGCGCCAAGCGCACGCTCTTCGACTCCACGACACCGGCGAACTACGGGATCTTCACCTCGCTGCCGAGCTCGGGCATCACGACCGACGGCGACCAGATCCGGGTGCACCCGACCTCCGCGGAGGAGCTGGGCCCGAAGTACGCCGACCCCAGCCACGGCGCGCAGACGCACCTGCGCACGGAGTTCCGCACCGACCCGGCCAAGGACATCGCCAAGGCCCGCATGTACGTCACGGCGCAGGGCGCGTACGAGATGTTCATCAACGGGGAGCGGATGAGCGACGACTACATGAACCCCGGCATGTCGACGTTCGCCAAGACGCTGACCTACCACACCTACGACGTCACCGACCTCCTGTCGAACGGGACCAATGCCGTGGGTGCGTTGCTCGGACCCGGGTTCTGGACCGGCAACATGACGTTCTCGCCCAACAACTACAACATGTTCGGCGACAACGAGGCGCTGCTCGCGAAGATGGTGATCACCTACGCCGACGGCAGCACGGAGACCGTGGTGACCGACCCCGCCTCCTGGAAGGCCTTCACCGACGGCCCCAACCGCTACGCCGACAACTTCCAGGGCGTCCGCTACGACGCGTCCAAGGAGCCGAGCATCGCGGGCTGGACCGAGCGCACCTACAAGAACGCGCTGCTCCGCAGGTGGACCACCCCTGACGTGATCACCATGAAGCCGGAGCTGGCCCCCGACTTCATGGCCCGCCAGGACGAGCCGGTCCGCGAGGTCGAGCGGCTGACAGCCCAGCGGGTGCTGCAGACGCACAGCGACGACGACCTGACCTGGACCTACGACATGGGCGTCAACATGGTCGGCGTCCCCAGCGTCACCATCCCCGCGGGCACCCTCGAGGCCGGTGACGAGGTCTACTTCCGGTTCGGCGAGGACATCTACCCGGGCAACAGCGACTCCCAGAACGAGACCTGGCCCGGTCCGGACCCGCGGGTCCACGAGCCCAAGCCGTACTCGGAGCTGTACGGACCCGAAGGGAGCTACCGCCCCGGCGTGGCCGGCAGGGTGCTGACCGACACCTACCGGGGCGCACTCGCGATGGACACCTACGTCGCGTCGGCCGCCGACGCGGACCGGGACGTGGTGATCACACCCGCCTTCACCTTCCGCGGCTACCGCTACATCGAGATCACGGTGCCCGGTCGGACGGAGCCGCTCGCCCTGGAGGACGTCGAGGGCATCGTCCTGTCCTCTATCGACATGCCCGAGGGCACCTACGAGGCGACCACGAGCGACGACAACTACACCGGTGAGCTGGCCACGCAGTTCTTCGAGAACGTCCAGCGCAGCCAGGTCGGCAACTTCTTCTCCCTGCCGACCGACTGCCCGCAGCGCAACGAGCGGATGGGCTGGACCGGTGACCTGCAGGCCTACGCCCGGTCGGCGACGTACAACTCCACCGACACGCAGGCGTTCCTCCGCCAGTGGATGGTCGCGCTGCGCGACGCCCAGGGCGCCAACGGCAGCGTCGGCACCACGGTGCCGATCATCAGCCTGACGGGTGACAGCGGCAACGCCATGCCACAGACGCCGACCTGGGAGGGCGCGGTGGCGCAGGCGCCGTGGCAGTTGTACCAGCAGTACGGCGACACGCAGGTCATCGAGGAGAACTTCGCGACCATCAGGAAGTGGCTCAAGGGGTACTTCGACCAGCCGCTCTCGGAGGATTACCCGGGCCTGACCGCGGGGACCGGCAGCCACGCCGACCACATCAGCATGGACGCCAACACCGGGCCGCACATGGTGAACCAGGCGATGCACCTGCACTTCGTCCAGGTGTCGGCACGGATGGCCCGCGTGATCGGTGAGGACGCCTACGCCGAGATGCTCGAGCAGCGCTTCGAGCAGGGCAGGGAGAGCTTCAACCGGCTCTACGTGGACCCGCAGACCGGCTTCACGCTGAACGCGACGCCGGGCGCGGACCTCGTCGAGGGCCGGACCCTGCAGGACTCGCAGGCCTCCTACGCCACCCCGCTCAACCTCGACCTGTTCAGCGACGAGATGACGGTCCAGGCCGGCCCGAACGAGGGGCTGACCTACCGGGACTTCGCCACCAAGCGGCTCCGCGAGCTGATCGAGGACCCGGCCCAGAGCAACAACGGGAACGGTCCGCGCGCCGGGTCGGGCTTGTTCTCCGGCGGCCAGGCGAGCAACAAGCCCTACACGATCACGACCGGGTTCAACGGCACGCCGAACATCCTGCCGGCGCTGACGAAGAACGGTGAGGTGGAGACGGCGTACAAGCTGTTCAGCAGCGACGAGTACACCAGCTGGCTCTACCCGGTCACCCTGGGCGCCACGTCGATGTGGGAGCTGTGGAACTCCTACGAGCGCGGCTTCGCCCAGGGCGGTCACAGCGCGATGAACTCGCAGAACCACTTCGCGCTCGGTGCCTCGCAGCAGTGGATGTACGAGTACCAGCTCGGCATCACCTCGGCCGGGGGCAAGGGCTACAAGGATTACGTCCTGCAGCCCGTCGCCGGCGGCGAGTTCACCTCCGTTGAGGGCAGCATGGAGTCCAGCTACGGCCTCATCGAGTCCGCCTGGGAGGCCACCGAGGGTGACATCACCTCCTACGCGACGACGGTCCCGGCCAACACGACGGCCACGCTCTATCTCCCGGTGAGCGAGGAGGTGGCGGAGTTCGAGGACGTCCCGGGCGTCTCGTTCGAAGGCATGGACGAGCGCAACGGACTGGACGTCGCGACCTTCGAGCTGGGCGCGGGTGCCTACGAGTTCGACGTCGACGGCGGCAGCGTGACGGCCGCCGTCGACGGCGACTACGTCGTCGACGAGGAGCCCGCCGAGGACACCGTCTCGGCCGACGACGCCACCGGGACCTACGGCCGACCCACCACCGTGGTCGCCACGGTGGAGGGCGAGGAGCCGACAGGCACCGTCAGCCTCACCGACGGCGGCACCGAGCTGGGCAGCGCCGAGGTCGTCGACGGGGTCGCGGAGATCGAAGTCGGCCGGACCGCGCTCGACGCGGGCAGGCACGACCTGGACCTGGCCTACAGCGGTGACGACGCCAACGCCGCCGCGACGGGCACCGTGCGCGTCCGCATCGCTAAGGCCGCGACCGCCGTCAGGGCGGTGGTGAGGCCGAGGAAGCCGAAGCACGGCACCCGCCCGCAGGTGGCGGTCGCCGTCACGGCACGGGGCGCGATCCCCGACGGCCTGGTGCGGATCCAGCGGGCCGGCAAGGTGCTCGGGAAGGGCGTCGTCAACGCCAAGGGCAAGGTCAGGATCAGGCTGACCAAGCAGAAGGCGGGCGTCCGCAGCCTGCGCGTCGTCTACGTCGGCAGCAGCAACTTCAAGAGGTCGGCCGAGGTGGTCACGCTGCGGGTCCGCCGCTGAACCAGAGATGAAGCGCTGAGGGGCCAGGCCGATCCGGTCTGGCCCCTTGGCTGTTTCCGGCGTCTCGCCGCGTGGTCGGCCCGCGAGCGGACGACCTGGCGCCGGCTACCAGTGCCACCGCCGACGGCCGGCCCGTCAGTCGTCCAGGTCCTCGCCGACGACCTCGCACGCGTCGTGGCCGTCGTCGGCGTGGGCGCAGGCGGCCTTGGACAGCAGGGCGCGGAGGTGGTCGCGCTCGCGCTGGTCGAGGCCGCCGAGCAGGTCGCACTCGGCCTGGTAGACCTGCTCGCACGCGGCGGCGACGAGCGCGCGGCCGCGGTCGGTGGCGACGACCCGGCGCTGCCGCCGGTCGCGCGGGTTGGGCCGGCGCTCGACCAGGCCGGCGTCGACCAGGTCGTCGACGAGGTAGGTCATGACGGTTCGGTCGATGCCGAGCCGGTTGGCCAGCGCCAGCTGGCTCGGCTGCCGGTCCCGGACCACCTCCTGCAGCACCTGGTAGCCGCGGGCGCCGTGGGGGGAGCTCCTCCAGGACCGGCCCGACCCGCTCGCGGTAGGCGCGCAGCAGCAGGCCGAGGGTCCAGCCGAGGTCCTCGGTGCCGGCGGTCTCCCCGGGGCGCGGTGCTCACGGGAACATCCTACCCACCTCCGTGGTTGCACCGATCGTCTGTAATCCATACGATCTGTGCGAACGACGAAAGTGAGAGAGATGAGCATCGAGCTCGGCATCGGCCTAGCCCTCGACGCCGCGGCCTCCGACGAGCTGGCCGCGCTCGCCCGGGAGGCGGAGGCGGGCGGCCTGGACCTCGTCGTCCTCTCCGCCGACCCGACGGCCGACGCAACCGCGGCCTCCCTGGACCCGTGGACGACGGCGACCTGGTTGGCCGGCCGCACCACCCGGATCCAGGTGGGCGTGGCCGAGGAACCGGCGCACGGCGCGGGTCCCGCGGACCCGGAGGCGCCCCTTCCCCGGGTCGCCGACAAGGCGGCCCCTGAGCCGGGACCTGCTGGCCCCGTCCCGGCTACTGCCCGCCGGCACCCGCTGGTCGACCACGTCCCCGAGCCCCACCGCCGAGCAGCTGCTGGCGCTCGCCGCGGCGGGGCAGCCGGTCGTGGTGCCCGTCGACTCGACGGACGCCGTCGCGCATGTGGTCGCGCTGGCGGCCGAGGTGCGGGCGGCGTACGCCGACCGGCCGCGGCGACCGCTCGCCGTACGTGCCCGGCGCCGCCCCGGCATCGCCTACGACGACCTGCCCAACTCGCTGGTCGACCGGGCCGTGGAGCCGGGCGACGCCGACTACCGCAGCGTCAGGTCGACGTACCTGCGCGGCGGTGCCCCCGGGCTGGTGCTGCGTCCGCGGACCCCGGCCGAGGTCGCCGACGCCGTCGCCTTCGCGCGCCGTCACCGGCACCTGCCGCTCGGCGTCCGCAGCGGCGGCCACGGCATCAGCGGCCGCTCGACCAACGACGGCGGCCTGGTGATCGACGTGGGGGCGATGAACGAGGTCGAGGTGCTCGACGAGGCGCGCCGGCTGGTGCGGATCGGGCCCGGAGCGACCTGGAAGCAGGTGGCCGCCGCCCTCGACAGCCGCGGGTGGGCGCTCGGGTCCGGTGACTACGGCGGCGTCGGGGTCGGTGGGCTCGCGACCGCCGGGGGCATTGGGTTCCTGTCGCGCGAGCACGGGCTGACGATCGACCACCTCCGCGCCGTCGAGCTGGTGCTCGCCGACGGCCGCCGGGTGCGAGCCTCGCGTGAGGAGCACCCGGACCTGTTCTGGGCCGTCCGCGGCGCGGGCGCCAACTTCGGGGTCGCGACCGCGTTCGAGTTCGAGGTCAGCGAGGTCGGCGACGTCGGCTGGGCACAGCTGGTCCTGGTCGTGCCCGACATCGAGGCCGCGCTGCAGCGGTACGCCGAGCTGGTCGCAGCCGCACCCCGCGACACGACGGTCTTCCTCGTCACCGGACGACCCCGCCAGGGGCAGTGGGTGGTGCAGCTCTACGCCATGGTCGACTCGCCCGACCCCGACGTGGTCGTCGAGCGGCTGACGCCGTTCGCCGGGCTCGGCGCGGTCGTGCAGCAGGAGGCAGTGCTCACCCGCTATGCGTCCGTGATGGCGCAGGCGGCCGACGTGGGGGCCCGACGGTCACCACGGCCTGGGGAGCCGGTCTCGCGGTCGGCGTTCCTGCCGGCGTTGACGGCCGGCACCGCCGCGGACCTCGCCGACCTGCTGCGCACGGGGCAGGTGTTCTTCTTCCAGCTGCGGGCCATGGGTGGTGCGATCGCCGACGTCCCGGCGGACGAGACTGCGTTCGCCCACCGGTCCGCGGCGTTCCAGGCCACGGCGATGAGCGCCGACCGTGCGTCTCTCGACGCCGCCTGGGACGACCTGGCGAAGCACTTCGAGGGGCTCTACCTCAGCTTCGACACCGACCCGCGTCCCGAGCGTGTCGGCGACGCGTTCCCGCCGGCGGTGCTGGCCAGGCTGCGCCGCCTCAAGCGCGCCTACGATCCCGAGAACCTGTTCCGCGACAACTTCAACATCGACCCCGGCGTCACCGACGCCGACGACACCGACGACACCGAAGGCACCGACCTCACAGGAGCGACCGCATGACCGACTACGGGCACGACCTGCTGTTCGGGACGTTCGTGACGCCCAGCGCCCAGGACGTCGCGCAGGTCCTCGACCTCACCGTGGCAGCCGACCGGGAGGGGCTCGACCTCGTCACCTTCCAGGACCACCCCTACCAGCCGGCGTACCTGGACACCTGGACGCTTCTCTCGTACGCCGCGGCGCGGACCGAGCGGGTGCGCCTGAGCGGCAACGTGCTGAGCCTGCCGCTGCGGCCGCCCGCCGTGCTGGCGCGGGCGGCGGCGTCGCTCGACGTGCTCAGCGGGGGACGGTTCGAGCTCGGCCTCGGCGCCGGCGCGTTCTGGGACGGGATCGCCGCGATGGGCGGCCGTCGCCTGACACCGGCGGAGGGCGTGGACGCGCTGCGCGAGGGCATCGCGATCATCCGCGGCCTGTGGGACACCGAGACCCGGGGCGGCCTCCGCTTCGACGGCACCTACTACCAGGCCGCCGGCGCGAAGCGAGGCCCCCGCCCGGCCCACGACATCGGCGTGTGGGTCGGCGCCTACAAGCCGCGGATGCTGGAGCTCACCGGCTCGGTGGCCGACGGCTGGCTGCCGACGGTCGAGTACCTGCCCCGCGGCGTCGGCTCCCTGCCGGGCCTCAACGCCCGGATCGACGACGCGGCCGTCGCCGCCGGGCGCTCGCCGGCCGACGTACGCCGCCTCCTCAACGTCATGAACGTCGACCTCGGCGGCCCGTCCCGCGGACTGCTGCAGGGACCGGCCGACCAGTGGACCGAGCAGCTCACCGACCTCGCGCTCACCCACGGCGTCACCGCTGTCCTGATCGGCGGCGACGACCTCACCACCACCGAGCGGTTCGCGGCCGAGGTCGCGCCCGCGGTGCGCGAGGCCGTCGCTCGCGAGCGGGGCCGGGTGCTGAGCGGCGGGTGACGGCGCCGGTCACCGCCTGGGGCGGCGGCGGACCAGCCACGGCACCCCGAACGCCGGCAGCGCGACCGCGCTGGTCGCCGCGAGCACCGTGAGGACCAGGAACCCCGTCCCGCCGCCGGTTCCGCGCTGCGCCCGGCCGGGGTCGTCGGCGTCGTAGGCGACCTCCACCTCCTCGCCCTCACTGACGTCGGAGCAGTGGTGCCGCCCCCGCCCGGGTGTCCAGCCGGTACTCCCGGCCATCGACGGTGTAGGCGATGTAGCGTCCGCAGTGCGGGTCGACGTCGACCCACCGGCCGGTGGTGACGGTGTCGACCCGCTCGGCGGTGAGGTACCGCGACGCGGCGCCCCACGCCGACTCGGCGAGGAGGCCGGTCCCCAGCAGGAGGCCCGCCACGAGGGCAGCCCAGTGGAGCCGGGAGGGAGTGGAGCGCGGGGCGGTCACGCAGGCATCATGTCCGCCCGCGTCGGCCGGCATGCGCCGACCTGCCCGCCACCGGTCAGGCGGCGGCGTCGAGCGCTCGGTGCGGCAGCCGGAAGGCCTGCTCGAGCCGCCGCAGGGCCTCGGCCCGCGGAGTGGTCCGCCCGGCCTCCCACGCCCGGACGGTGGTCGGACTGCAGCCGCAGACGGCCGCGAGCCGCCGCTGGGTGGTGCCGGTCCAGGCACGCAGGGTGCGCAGCACCTCCGGGAGGTCGCCGCCGCCCCAGCGGGCGGGGTCGAGCAGCGGCGGCGGCTCGACGCCGGCCGCACGAGCCAGGTCCGGGGAGCGGTACGCCGTAGGCGCGGGCCAGGCGACGAGCCGCAGCAAGGGTGGGGGGACGCGTCCCCGCGCTCCCATGCGCCGAGGGTGTGGCGGTGCACGCCGGCGGCGGTGGCCGCCTGCTGCTGGCTGAGCCGGCTCCGCTGTCGCAGCCGCCGGAGCGGGTGCACCGGTCCCGGTGGTCCCGCCGGACCCGCCGACCGCCCGGGCCCCGTCGAGCCGGCCTGCTGCGGGCGGCCGAGGGGAGCGTCCCGGAGCGCGGTCGACAGCCGTTGCACCTCGAGGCCGAGGAGCTCGGCGACCCTGGGCAGCACCGACGGGGGGATCCGGGCGCGCCCGGCCTCCCAGTTGTAGACCGTCGCGACGCCGACGCCCGCGTGCCGCGCGAGGGTCGCGGCCGACACCCCGCGGGCCTGGCGCAGCGGTCGCAGACCGTGGCCCCGGGAGCCGCCGGACGCGGGTTCCGCGACGGGGCGGGCCGCGTCGAAGAACCCGGCGACCGCGGCGGGGTCGAGCCCGAGCGCGGCTGCGAGGGAACGGATGTGCTGGGGGCCGGGAAGCCGCTCCCGCCGCTCCCACCGCCGGATCGACTCCGGGTGGACGCCGACCTCCCGCGCCACGTCGGCCGGCCGGAGAGCACGTCGGGTGCGCTCGGCGCGCAGCAACGTCTCCACGTGGTCTCCTCAGGATCGAGCGGCCGCCGATCAGTGGACAGCCAGAGCGGGAACCGTGGTCCGATGTTTAGTGCGACGCCCGAACAAAGTCAACGGCCCCCTCTGCTCGCCGGAGGCCGGTCTGAGCCGCTGTCGGCCGCTCTCGGCGCCGTACGAACGCGTTGCGACCGTGACAGCGTGGCCTGCGTCACATTCTGCGCCGATGGAGCGTGACCAGGCGCACAACTAAGGGTTGCCAAAGGCGACGGTCGTCACTTAGTTTGGGCGACCAACCAACAAACACGTGACGGCCGTCACACGGAGGCCACCGGCTCGGCCGAGAACACGCTGAAGGAGACCCGTTGACACCGCCCGCCGCTGTCGTCGCCGCGAACTCGCGGGTCGACCAGCACGACCTGCGCCGGACCAACCTGGGCCTGGTCCTCCGGTGGCTGCGGGACCAGGGGGCCCCGCTCACGGGCGACGCTGGCGACGGAGATGGGCATGACCCGGTCCACGGTCTCCAGCCTGGTCGGCGAGCTCGTCGAGCGCGGCCTGGTGCGGGCCGGCCACGTGCAGCGGGGCACCGTCGGACGGCCCGGCGTCACGGTCGAGCTCGACGGCCGGTCGATCTGCGGGATCGGGGGCCGAGGTCAACGTCAACCACGTGTCGACGCTCGCCCTCGACCTCTCCGGCCGGGTGCTCGCCGAGCACCGGCTCTCCCTCGATGCTCACGACGCGACGGTGGACGAGGTCGTCGACCGGCTCGCCCGCCTGGTCCGCCACACCATCGCCGACCTGCAGGACCAGGCGATCACCCCCGTCGGGCTGACGGTCGGAGTCGCCGGCCTCATCGACCGGGTCAACGACGTGCTCACCCACGGCCCCAACCTCGAGTGGCGCGACGTGCCGATCGGCCAGATGCTGCGCGACCGGCTCGACGAGGAGATCCCGATCGCGATCGACAACGAGGGCAACCTCGCCGCGATCGCCGAGGCCTCTCCCGGCGACGGCGACCGGCAGGACATCCTCGTCATCTTCGGTGAGATCGGCGTCGGCGGTGGCATCGTGGCCGGCGGACAGCTGCTCCGGGGCCGGCAGGGGTACGCCGGGGAGATCGGCCACATCACCGTCCAGCCGGGCGGCCGGGCCTGCGGCTGCGGTCGACAGGGCTGCTGGGAGACGGTGTGCGGTCTGGGGGCGCTCCTCGACCTCGCGGCAGACCCGGACGACCTGGTCCGCAACCCGGCGCTCGCGCTGGAGGAGCGGCTGGCCGAGCTCAACCGCCGGGCCGACCGCGGCGACGCCCGCACGGTCGAGGCGCTCGCCGCCGTCGGCCGGTGGGTGGGCGTCGGCGCCGCCGTGCTCACCAACGTGCTCAACCCGGCCGCGATCGTCCTCAGCGGCTACTTCGCCTTCGTCGGTCACCACATGCGGCCCGCGATCCACGCGGAGCTGCAAGCCGGCGTGCTCGCGCCCGACGCCGGCGGCACCAAGGTCGAGCTCTCGCGACTCGGCTTCGGTGCGGCGGTCCGGGGCGGTGCCCTGAGCGCGCTCGAAGTCGTCTTCAACGACCCGACCTGCGTCCGACCCCGACCCACGGAGGGGGCTGTTTCCTCATGACCAGCACCATCAGCGCCGACAACGGCGCCCTGCTCGAGATGCACGGCATCGTCAAGGAGTTCCCCCGGCGTGCGCGCTCTCGACGGCGTGGACCTCTCGGTCCGCGCCGGCGAGGTGCACTGCCTGCTCGGCCAGAACGGCGCCGGCAAGAGCACCCTCATCAAGGTCCTGGCGGCGGTGCACCGGCCCGACGGCGGGACGATCCGGTGGGAGGGCGAGGAGGTCACGCTCGCCTCGCCGATGGCCGCGCTCAAGGTCGGCATCGCGACGATCTACCAGGAGCTCGACCTGGTGCCCCACCTGACGGTGACCGAGAACATCTTCCTCGGCCACGAGAAGTCGCGCGGCGGGTTCCTGCAGCGCGGGCGCGCCAACAAGACCGCCCAGCAGCTGCTGCAGCGGCTCGGTCACGCCGAGATCCGGCCGACGGCGCTGGTGGGCGACCTCTCGCCGGCCAACCAGCAGATCGTGAGCATGGCCCGCGCCCTCTCCCACGACACCAAGCTGCTGATCCTCGACGAGCCGTCGGCCGTGCTCGACCAAGGCGAGGTCCACAACCTCTTCCGCGTGATCAGGAGCCTGACCTCGGAGGGCGTCGCGATCGTCTACATCTCCCACCGGCTCGAGGAGATCCGGGAGATCGGCGACCGGATCACCGTCCTCAAGGACGGCTCCACCGTGGCGACCGGCCTGCCCGTCGCCGAGACGCCGACCAGCCGCCTGATCGAGCTGATGACCGGCCGGTCGATCGAGTACGTCTTCCCACCCGCGGCCGAGCAGCCCCCCGGACCCGACGTCCTGGTCGTCGACGACCTCTCGGTCGACGACCTGGTGGCGGACGTGAGCTTCTCGGTCGGCGCCGGCGAGATCGTCGGGCTGGCCGGCCTCGTCGGGTCGGGGCGGTCGGAGATCCTCGAGGCGGTCTACGGCGCCCGGCGGGCGACCAGCGGCACGGTGACGGTCGACGGCAAGCGGCTCCCGCCCGGCCGGGTCACGTCCGCCGTCCGGGCCGGCGTCGGCCTGGCGCCGGAGGAGCGCAAGAGCCAGGGCCTGCTGCTCGACCACGCGGTCTACCAGAACATCACCATGTCGGTGATGGGCCGGTTCGCGAAGGTGGGGTTCCTCGACGCCGGCGCCGAGCGCAAGAAGGCGACCGAGCTCACCGAGGCCCTCGACGTCCGCCCGACCGGCGTCGAGCGGGCCGTGCGGACGCTGTCGGGCGGCAACCAGCAGAAGGTGGTGCTCGCCCGCTGGCTGCTCCGTGACTGCCGGGTGCTGCTCCTCGACGAGCCGACCCGTGGCGTCGACGTCGGCGCGCGATCGGAGATCTACCAGCTCGTGCGCCGGCTCGCGGACTCCGGGGTCGCGGTGGTCGTCGTCTCGAGCGAGATCGAGGAGGTGATCGGCCTCTCCGACCGGGTCCTGGTCGTGCGGGAGGGGCGGATCGTCCACGAAGCACCCGCAACCGAGATCAACGAAGCACAGGTCCTCGACCTCGTGATGGAAGGGAAAGTCGCATGACGGAGAGCCCCACCGGCCTCTCGAAGTCCTCGGGCGGTCCGGTCGTCCAGCCAGAGAGCTCCGGTCCCAAGCGTCGTGACGGCAACGCGGCGCTGGCCGTGATGCGCAGCAGCGTCGGCCGCAACGCCGGCCTGGTGGTCGCGCTCGCGCTGCTGTGCGCCATCGGCGCGATCACCGCCGGTGAGCGGTTCACCAACGTCGACAACGCGATGACGATCCTGCGCCTCGCCGCGACGATCGGCGTCGTGAGCATCGGCATGACGTTCGTCATCACGGGCGGCGGAATCGACCTGTCGGTGGGCGCCATCCTCGCGCTGTCGTCGGTGTGGTGCACGACCCTCGCCACCCAGCAGATGGCCCAGGACACCCACTGGATCGCGATGGTCGGCACCGCCCTGGCCGTCGGCGCCGGCTGCGGCCTGGTCAACGGGTTGCTGATCGCCTACGGCGGCGTGGTGCCGTTCATCGCCACCCTTGCCATGCTGGCCAGCGCGCGCGGCCTGGCGGAGGTGATCTCCAACCGGAAGACCCAGATCGTCACGGTCGAGGGCTTCGAGGAGTTCTTCGACGGGAAGGTGCTCGGCCTCCCGATGCAGGTCTGGCTGTTCGTCCTGGTGGCGGCCGTCGGCTGGATCCTGCTCAACCGCACGACGTTCGGCCGGCGCACCCTGGCCGTCGGCGGCAACCCCGAGGCCGCGCGCCTCGCCGGCATCAACGTCAAGCGCCACACCGTCATGCTCTACGTGCTGGTGGGGCTGTGCTGCGGCGCAGCCGCCCTCATGCTCGTGGCGCGGACGACCACGGGCAGCTCGACCCACGGCCAGCTCTACGAGCTCGACGCGATCGCTGCGGTCGTCATCGGCGGGACGCTGCTCTCCGGCGGCCGCGGCACCATCGTCGGCACCGTCTTCGGGGTGCTGATCTTCACGACGCTGACCAACGTGTTCACCCTCAACAACCGCTCGATCTCGGAGCAGTCGCTGCTCAAGGGCGCGGTCATCGTCGTCGCCGTCCTCCTGCAGCAGCGGTTCGCCTCGCGCTCCAACACCAGCTGACCACCACCCCGACCGACCACCGCAACCCGGCCCACCACCGCAACCGACTCGGAAACTCTCCGGAACGCCCACAGCACCGTTCTCGGTGGCGGGCGACAGCACACCCGACAACAGGCACACGCCGTCAACACCTCACCATCCCAACCGGAAGAACGGGAGCAGCACCATGAAGTCCTTGCCCATCAAGAAGGTCGGGGTCGGCATCGTCGCCGGCGTCGCGACCCTCGCCCTCGCCGCCTGCACTGGCAACGACTCCGACGAGGGCGCCGACCTGCGCGGCGGCACGTCGGAGGCAGACGACGGGTCCAACGACGAGGCCGGGGACACCGTGGTGATCGGGTTCTCCGCCCCGGCCGCCGACCACGGCTGGATGGGGTCGATCACCGAGTCCGCCCGGCGCATCGCCGAGCAGTACGAGGACATCGACCTGCGCGTCGCCGACGGCACCAACGACGTCAACCTGCAGATCAGCCAGGTGGAGACCTTCATCAACGAGGGCGTCGACGCGATCGTCCTGCTGCCGTTCGACGGCGCGGCGATGACGCCGGTCGCGCTCGAGGCCATGGAGGCCGGCATCCCGGTCATCAACGTCGACCGCGAGTTCAACGACCCCAACGCCGCCCGGGTGACCATCCTCGGCGACAACTACGGCATGGGGGTCTCCGCCGGCCAGTACATCTGCTCGCAGGTCGGGGACGACCCCGACGCCGTCGTGGCGGAGATCGCGGGCATCGACTCGCTGCCCCTGACCCAGGACCGCAGCGAGGGCTTCAAGGACGCGCTGTCGGAGTGCGGGCAGGACGTCGACAACCGGGTCGCCGCCGACTTCACGGTCGAGGGCGGCGAGGAGGCAGCCTCCAACCTGCTCCAGGCCGCGCCGAGGATCGACGCCGTCTGGAACCACGACGACGACCAGGGCGTCGGTGTGCTCGCGGCGATCGAGAACGCCGGCCGCGACGAGTTCATCATGGTCGGCGGCGCCGGCTCGGCCAACGCGATGCGCGAGATCCAGTCCGGTGACAGCGTCCTGAAGGCGACCGTCATCTACCCCTCCACCCAGGCCGCCGACGGCATCAAGATCGCCCGGCTGCTCGTGCAGGGCAAGGCGATGAGCGACCTGGTCGAGGTCGAGGTGCCGCGGACGATCCAGCTGTACGCCCCGGTCGTGACCGAGGAGAACGTCGACCAGTACCTCGAGACGGCGTTCGAGTCCTGATCCGCCGGCCGTCGTACTGACGACCCGAAGACGCCGGTGCGTCCGCCTCTGCCCGTGGCGGACGCACCGGCCACCAGCGACCTGCGAACGATGGGAGAACCTGGCATGACCACCCCGAGCAGCACCTCCAGCGGCACCAGACCGAGCCTCGCCGTCGCCATGGTCGGGCATGCGTTCATGGGCGCCGCCCACTCCCACGCGTGGCGCACGGCGCCGCGGTTCTTCGAGCTGCCGCTCGACGTCCGGATGTCGCTGGTCGTGGGCCGTGACGCCGCCCGCGCTGCCGAGGCCGCCGCTCGCCTGGGGTGGGCCGACAGCACCGACGACTGGCGCACCGCGCTCGACCGTGACGACATCGACCTCGTGGACGTGTGCACCCCCGGCCACACGCACGCAGAGATCGCGATCGCCGCCCTCGCGGCCGGCAAGCACGTGCTGTGCGAGAAGCCGCTGGCCAACACCGTCGAGGAGGCCGAGGCGATGGTCGCGGCCGCCGACGCCGCGGCCGAGCGCGGGGTCCGGGCGATGGTCGGCTTCACCTACCGCCGGGTCCCGGCCATCGCGCTGGCGCGACGCCTGGTCGAGGAGGGCCGGATCGGCGAGATCCGCCACGTCCGCGCGCAGTACCTCCAGGACTGGATCGCCGATCCCGAGGCTCCGCTCTCCTGGCGGCTCGACAAGGACAAGGCAGGCTCGGGGTCGCTCGGCGACATCGGCGCGCACATCATCGACCTCACCCAGTTCATCACCGGCGACCGGATCCGCTCCGTGGTGGGGGCACATCGAGACCTTCGTCAAGGAGCGTCCGCTCGCGACCGAGCACTCGGGTCTCTCCGGCACCGCGTCCTCGGAGCGCGGCCCCGTCACCGTCGACGACGCCGCCATGTTCCTCGCCCGGTTCGACGGCGGTGCCCTCGGCGTCTTCGAGGCCACCCGGTTCGCGACCGGCCGCAAGAACGCCATCCGGATCGAGATCAACGGCTCGGCCGGGAGCCTGGCCTTCGACTTCGAGGACATGAACGTCCTCGAGCTCTACGACGCCACCGAGCCGTCCGCGGTGGCCGGCTTCCGCCGGATCCTCGTGACCGAGCCGGAGCACCCCTACGTCGGCGCCTGGTGGCCACCCGGCCACGTCCTCGGCTACGAGCACGGCTTCACCCACCAGGTGGTCGACCTCGTCGAGGCGGTCGCCGCCGGCACCGACCCCCCACCCGTCCTTCTCCGACGGCCTCCAGGTCCAACGCGTCCTGGCCGCCGTCGAGACCAGCTCAGACACCCGCGCATGGCAGGAGATCCCCCAGTGACCGCCTACACCCCCACCTCCCAGGACAAGTTCTCGTTCGGCCTCTGGACCGTCGGCTGGGGAAGGCGTCGACGTCTTCGGCCCGGCCAGCCGGCCGGCGATGGACCCCGTCGAGGTGACCCACAAGCTCGCCGAGCTCGGGACCGCAGCGGTCTCCTTCCACGACGACGACCTGCTCCCCGACGACGCCCGGCGCCAGCAGACCCTCGACCGGTTCACCAAGGCGCTGGCCGACACCGGCATCCGGGTCGAGATGGTCACCACCAACCTGTTCAGCGACCCCGTCTTCAAGGAGGGGCGGGCTCACCGCGAACGACCGGCGCGTCCGACGCCACGCACTGGCGAAGGTGCTGCGCAACGTCGACCTCGCCGCCTCCCTCGGCGCCGACACCTTCGTGATGTGGGGCGGCCGCGAGGGCGCCGAGCACGGCGCCAGCAAGGACGTCGGCGCGGCGATGGACCGGATGAAGGAGTCGCTCGACATCCTCTGCGACTACGTGCTCGAGCAGGGCTACTCCCTCAAGTTCGCCCTCGAGCCGAAGCCCAACGAGCCGCGTGGAGACATCCTGCTGCCGACGATCGGCCACGCGCTCGCGTTCATCTCGGAGCTGGAGCACCCCGAGATGGTGGGCCTCAACCCCGAGGTCGGCCACGAGGAGATGGCGGGTCTCAACTTCGCGCAGGGCATCGCGCAGGCGCTGTGGCACGACAAGCTCTTCCACATCGACCTCAACGGCCAGCACGGGCCGCGCTTCGACCAGGACCTCCGGTTCGGCGCGGGCAACCTGCGCGGCGCGTTCTGGACCGTCGACGCCATCCTCGGCGCCGGGACCGACCGCACCTACGACGGCTACGTCCACTTCGACTACAAGCCGCCGCGCGCCGAGGACTTCGACGGGGTGTGGGAGTCCGCCCGGGCCTGCATGCGCAACTACCTGATCCTGCGCGAGCGGGTGCGGGCGTTCCGCGCCGACCCGGAGGTCGCCGCCGCGCTCGAGGCCGCCAAGGTCGCGGAGCTCGCGGAGCCCACGCTCGCCCCCGGGGAGTCGCTCGCCGACCTGCGGTCGGAGGAGCGCGACCTCGAGGCGCTCGCGCGCCGGAGCGTCGGAATGGAGGTGCTGGACCAGCTCGCCCTCGAGCACCTCCTCGGTGCTCGCTAGCAGACGACGAACTCACACCAGGGTGCCGACGCCCGGGGACCCGCCCCGGACCAGTGGAGCGCAAGCAAACCCATCCTGAAGGGAGTCGTGATGTCACCCATCACGAAATGGACGTCGGGAGCACGCCGCGTGCTCGCGACGTCGATAGCCGGCCTGGTGGTCCTGCCACTCGGCGCGACGGCTGTCTCCACTGCCCTGGCGCCCGCCGCCCAGGCACACGAGGACCACGGGGAGACCGAGCCGTTCGACGCGCTGGTCTTCTCCAAGACCGCTGCGTTCCGGCACGGCTCGATCCCGGCAGGCATCGCCGCGATCGAGCAGCTGGGTGCCGAGCACGGGTTCACCGTCGACACGACGGAGGACGGGGCTGACTTCACCGACGAGAACCTCGCGCAGTACGAGGTCGTGATCTGGCTGTCGACCACCGGCGACGTCCTGACCGACGAGCAGCAGGGGGCCTTCGAGCGCTACATCGAGGGCGGCGGCGGCTACGCCGGCATCCACGCCGCGTCCGACACCGAGTACGACTGGCCGTGGTACGGCGAGCTGGTGGGCGCCTACTTCCAGGGCCACCCGCCGGGCACGCCCGACGCGACGGTGAAGGTCGACGACCACGCGCACCCCTCGACCCACGACCTCCCGCCGCTCTGGGAGCGCACCGACGAGTGGTACAACTACCGCGACAACCCGCGTGGTGACGTGCACGTCCTCGCGTCGCTCGACGAGACGTCCTACAGCGGCGGCAACATGGGTGTGGAGCACCCGATCGCCTGGTGCCACGACTACGAGGGCGGTCGGTCCTGGTACACCGGCATGGGCCACACCGACGCGTCGTTCAGCGAGCCGGAGTTCCTCGACCACATCCTCGGCGGCATCCGCACCGCCGCGGGCGTCCTGGACGCCGACTGCTCGGCGAGCCTGCTCGACAGCTTCGAGAAGGTCACCCTCGACGACAACACCGCGAACCCGATGGAGCTGGCGATCGCACCCGACGGCCGGGTCGTCTACGTCGACCGCAACGGCGACGTCCGGGTGATCCGGACCGACGGCTCCGTCACGACGGCCGGCGAGATCGACGTCTACACCGGCCAGGAGTTCGGCCTCCTCGGCATCGCGCTCGACCCCGACTTCGCCGACAACGGCTGGGTCTACCTCTACTACTCGCCGGCCGGTGGGGAGTCGGAGGACCGGGTGGTGCGCTACACCATGGAGGGCGACACGCTCGACATGGACAGCGCGACGGAGATCATCGAGATCCCGACCCAGCGCCAGCAGTGCTGCCACGCCGGCGGTGCGCTGGAGTTCGACCTCGACGGCAACCTCTACATCGCCACCGGTGACAACACCAACCCGTTCGACTCGGGCGGGTACTCGCCGATCGACGAGCGCGAGGGCCGGTCGGCGTGGGACGCCCAGCGGACCTCGGGCAACACCAACAGCCTCAACGGCAAGGTGCTGCGCATCACCCCGCTCGACGAGGGCGGCTACGACGTCCCCGAGGGCAACCTGTTCCCCGAGGCCGACGACGCCGACGACAAGACCCGTCCCGAGGTGTTCGCGATGGGCTTCCGCAACCCGTTCCGGATCGGCCTCGACGAGCAGACCGGCAACCTCCTGGTCGCCGACTACGGGCCGGACGCCGGCTCGGAGAACGCGAACCGGGGTCCTGACGGCCGGGTGGAGTGGAACATCCTGTCCGAGCCCGGCAACTACGGCTGGCCCTACTGCCACGGCGCCAACGCGGCGTACAACGACTACAACTTCGCCACCCAGACCTCCGGCCCGAAGTACGACTGCGACGCCCCGGTCAACGACTCGCCCAACAACACGGGTCTGACCGAGCTGCCGCCGGCGATCCCCGCCGACATGTGGCAGGGCAAGTCGACCACCGGCAACCCGGAGATCGGCGGCAGCGGTGCGCCGATGACGTCGGGCACCTACGCCTTCGACCCCGACCTGGAGTCCGACCGCAAGTGGCCGGAGTACTTCGACGGCAAGGCGATCTGGGCCGACTGGAACGACAGCCGCCTGTTCGAGGTCCAGATGAACGAGGACCACGACGAGGTCGTCGACGTCAGCCGGCTCTTCGCCGGGATGTCGATGGTGCGTCCGCACGCCCTCCAGTTCGGGCCGGACGGCGCGCTCTACATGATCGAGTGGGGCAGCGGCTTCAACGGCAACAACGCCGACTCCGGCATCTACCGGATCGACTACGTGGAGGGCAACCGCGCTCCCGTCGCCAGGGCCGTCGCCGACCAGACGTCCGGGCCCGCGCCGCTGACCGTGCAGTTCGACGGCTCCGAGTCCCACGACCCGGACGGCTCCCCGCTCACCTTCGAGTGGGACGTCGACGGTGACGGCGAGGTCGACAGCACCGAGGAGACGGTGACCCACACCTACGAGGAGGAGGGCGACTACACCGCCCGGCTCACGGTGACCGACGAGGGCGGCCGGACGGCCGTCGCCAACGTCGAGATCGTCGTCGGCAACACGGCCCCGGTCGTGGAGCTGGTGGCTCCGGTGGACGGCGGGTTCTTCGACTTCGGCGACACCATGGACTACCGGGTGGAGGTCAGCGACGTCGAGGACGGCGAGATCGACTGCAACGACGTCATCGTGCAGCCGGCGCTCGGCCACGACGAGCACAACCACGGCTACGAGCAGTACCGCGGCTGTGAGGGCACCCTCCCGCTCCCCCGGTGACGAGGGCCACGTCGGTGCCAACATCTTCGGCACCATCACCGCCAAGTACACCGACAAGGGCGCCGAGGGCGTCTCCGAGCTGACCACCATGGACACGGTGGTGCTGCACACGAAGCACAAGGAGGCGGAGTTCTTCGACGAGACCGGGCGGCTGGCCGACTCGACGGCCACCGGTGACCCCGGTGTGACGACCGAGACCACCGGCGACAGCGCCGGCGGTGGCCAGAACATCGGCTTCATCGAGGCCGGCGACTGGATCGCCTGGGACGTCATGAACCTGACGAACATCGACTCGATCGGCCTGCGGGCCGCCTCGCCCAACGACGGCGGAGCGACCTGGGAGGTCCGGAAGGGTGCGGCGGACGGCCCGACGGTGGCGACCATCGAGGTGCCCGACACCGGTGCCTGGCAGACCTACCAGACGGTCACGGCCGACCTGGAGGGCGAGCACACCGAGAGCGGCCCGCTGTACTTCGTGCAGGTGGCCGGCGGGTCCAACGTCAACTGGATCGAGTTCAACGGGCGGGGTGTCACCGAGAACCAGCGCCCGGATCTCACGGCCGAGGCCGACGTGACGTCGGGCCCCGCTCCGCTCGAGGTCTCGTTCTCCGCGGAGGCGACCGACCCCGACGGTGACACGCCGATCGAGTTCGCGTGGGTGTTCGGCGACGGTGGGACGGCTCAGGGCGCCAACCCGAGCCACACCTACACGGCGCCGGGCGTCTACGACGCGCGGGTCACCGCGACCGACTCGCGTGGTGCGACGTCGACCCGGACGATCCGGATCACCGTGGCCGAGGACCTGCCGTCGTGCTTCAACGGCCGGTCCGACGACTTTCGTCGGCGACGCGCTCGACGTCGAGCGCTGGGACTCCTCGGTGCGGGTCAACCAGGAGCTGACCGTGTCCGACGGCCAGCTGCACATCCCGCTCACGGCGACCGACATCTACGGTTCCGGTGGCACGCCGACGCCGAACATCGTGCTGCAGCACCTCCCGGGTGGTGCGTTCACGATCACGACGAAGGTCACCATCGAGGCCGAGCGCGCCTACCAGCAGGCCGGCCTGATCCTCTACGGCGACGACGACAACTACATGAAGCTGTCCCTCCAGGGCCGGGCGAACTCCCCGGACCGGTCGGCCAACATCATCCAGTTCGCGTCGGAGCTCGCGGGGACCGCGACGGAGACCAACTCCAGCGGGCTCGGGGCCGACTACCCCAGCACGGTCTGGCTGCGGCTCTCCAGCGAGAACGGCCTCGACGTGAGCGCGTCCTACAGCCGTGACGGCCAGGACTACGTCCAGGTCGCCGGCACCCGCTCGCTGCAGGGGGATCAACGAGCCCCCGGATGGGTCTCTACGCCCTCGCCAACCAGGCGGCGGCCGTTCCGCTGACCGCGCACTTCGACTACTTCCTCGTCACCCCGGACGACACGGCGACCCCGTGCGAGCCCGGCGGTGAGGCGCCCGTGGTGGAGACCACCGTCTCTCCCGAGGCGCCGACGGGGAAGAACGGCTGGTACCGCGGCCCGGTCACCGTCCCCGCGACGGCGACCGGCGGCGTGGGCGACGTGGAGCTCGAGCACCGCGTCGACGGTGGCGACTGGGTCGCCTCCACCGAGCCGGTCGTGGTGGACGAGGACGGTGAGCACACCGTCGAGTTCCGCGCCACCGACTCCGAGGGAACCCAGTCGGAGCCGGCCGCGGTCACGGTGAAGATCGACGCGACCGCGCCGACGCTCGCAGTGAAGGGCGTCAAGAACGGCGACCAGCTCAGCGTCGCCGCTCAGCGTCGGCTCCGCCTCACCGTCGGTGACCAGGCCTCTGGCGTGGCCCGGCAGGTCGTGAAGGTCGACGGCAAGGCGCTGACCGCGCCGTACGTCGTGGACGCCGTCGCGCTGCTGTCCGGCCGCCACCGCGTGGTGGTCACCGTCACCGACGCGGCCGGCAACGTCACGACCCAGCGGATGACCTTCCGCGTGGTCCCGACCTACCGTGGCGCCCGTCAGCTGGTCGCGCGGTTGGACCAGGAAGACCGGTTGGCACCCAAGGTGGCGCGCAAGATGACCCGCCAGCTGGTCAACGCCGCACGGTTCGACCGGAAGAACAAGGTGCGCCAGGCCCGCAAGGCCCTGACCACCTACGCCCAGCTGGGCCGACGCGCCGACGACCGGTCGGCACGGGTGGCCCTGCGGGACGTGTCCCGACAGCTCAAGCGGAAGCTCTGAGCCAGGGATGAGTGAACGTCCGTGACCGATCGTGACCCTGCACCGGCCCCGCACGGGGTCGGAGCACCCGGCCCCCGGTGGTTCGGCTCCACCGGGGGGCGGGAGGGCGCGGTCGGTCGCGGGCAAGGGGGCGGCCGCCACGGCGCCTCCTGCGGTCGGCCGCCCGGGGCACATGCGCTCCGCCCCGGGCGCCGGCCGCACCTACCGACCCCCGCCCTGAACCGCCGACAACCTGGAGGACAAGATGCCACGACCGATCACGCTGTTCACCGGCCAGTGGGCCGACCTGCCGTTCGAGGAGGTCGCCCGCCTCGCTGCCGAGTGGGGGTACGACGGCCTCGAGATCGCGTGCTGGGGTGACCACCTCGACCCCTGGCAGGCGGCGGAGGACGACGGCTACGTGCAGGGCAAGCTCGACCTCTTGGAGAAGTACGGGCTGCAGTTGTTCACCATCTCCAACCACCTCAAGGGCCAGGCCGTCTGCGACGACCCGATCGACGCCCGGCACCAGGCGATCCTGCCGGCCCGGATCTGGGGGCGACGGCGACCCCGAGGGCGTCCGGCAGCGCGCCGCGGAGGAGATGAAGATGACCGCCCGGGCCGCGCAGCTTCTCGGCGTCAAGACCGTGGTGGGCTTCACCGGGTCCTCGATCTGGAAGTACGTCGCGATGTTCCCGCCCGCGTCGGAGGAGATGGTGGCCGCCGGCTACCGCGACTTCGCCGACCGGTGGAACCCGATCCTCGACGTCTTCGACGAGTGCGGCGTGCGCTTCGCCCACGAGGTGCACCCCTCGGAGATCGCCTACGACTACTGGACCACCCAGGCCGCGCTGGAGGCGATCGGCCACCGCCCGGCGTTCGGGCTCAACTGGGACCCCAGCCACTTCGTCTGGCAGGACCTCGACCCGGTCGGGTTCCTCTGGGACTTCCGCGACCGGATCTACCACGTCGACTGCAAGGACGCGAAGCGCCAGGTCGGCAACGGACGCAACGGGCGGCTCGGCTCGCACCTGCCGTGGGCCGACCCGCGCCGCGGCTGGGACTTCGTGTCGACCGGCCACGGCGACGTGCCCTGGGAGGCCTGCTTCCGGATGCTCAACACCATCGGCTACGACGGCCCGATCTCCGTGGAGTGGGAGGACGCCGGCATGGACCGGCTCGTCGGCGCGCCGGAGGCGCTGGAGTTCGTCCGGCGGCTGGCGTTCGACGCGCCCGAGGCGGCGTTCGACGCCGCGTTCGCGACCGAGGACTGAGGACCGGGCGGAGGTCGACGGCCGGCGAGCCCCGCGGCCGACTAAGCGATGAACGACCGGGTCGACCTCACCGTCTTCGGCGCCACGAGCCGGCAGTTCGTGCGGCGGCTGCTGCCCGCACTGACGGTGCTCGAGCAGGACGGCCTGCTCGAGCCCGCCGGCCGGGTGGTCGCGGTGTCGTCGCGGCCGCTCGACCGGTCGGCGTACCGCGCCGGACTGCGCCGGGCGGTGCAGGCCGCTCTCGGTGACAGCCTGGAGGACGGGGTCGTCGACCGGCTGCTGGCGCGGGTCGACCGGGTCGAGCTCGACCCGACCAACGAGGTGCACTGGAGCCGACTCGCCCGGACGCTGGAGCGGAACGGGTCGCTCGACGGCGGCGTCCACCTGTTCGGCCTGCCCCGGTCGCCGGTCGGCGCCCGGCTGGTGTGCGCCGGGCTCCGCCGGTGGGAGCTCCGTCGGCCCCGCTCCGGCGCGCTGCTCGAGGCGCCGGTCGGCCACAACCTGGGCTCGGCCCGGGGGATCGCGCGTGCGGTCACCGCCACGTTCGCGGAGGACCGGGCGTTCCGGCTGGACCCGGTGCTCGGCGAGGCGGACCGGCTGCGTTCCTCGGTGCTCGGCCGGGCCGGGCCGGTCGACCACGTCCAGGTCACGGTGGCCAGGGCGGAGGCGGCGGCGACCGACCCGGGGCACGGGGTGCTGCGGCACATGGTGCAGAGCCACGGCCTGAGCCTGGTGAGTGCGGTGGCGATGGCCCCGGCCACCCGTCCGGGGGCCGAGGCGGTGCGGGACGCGCGGCTCGAGGTGCTGCGCTCGCTCCGGCCGATGACCGAGGGCGACGTCGACCGCTGGACGGTGCGCGGGCGCGCGGTCCCGCCGCCGCGGCCCGGTCACCGCCCGCGCCGGCTGCGCGACACCGAGCGCCGGACGGAGACGTTCGTGGCGCTGCGGGCCGAGGTCGACGCGCCCGGGTGGGACGGCGTGCCGTTCTACCTCCGCACCGGCACCGGGCTGCGCAGTGACGCCTGCAGCGTCGTCGTGGCGTACGCCGACGGCGAGCGCGCCGTGTGGCACGCGGGGGCGTCGGAGGGTCAGGAGGGCTCGGGGCGGGCCGGGTCCGTGCGGGAGCACCCCGCCCCCGCCGCCGTGGTCGGTGCCCGGGCCCGCGCCCGCCTCCTGCTCGACGCGGTCGACGGCGACCTGACCCGGTTGGTGCGCGGCGACGAGGTGGAGGCCGCCTGGGAGTGGGTCGAGCCGATCGCCCGGCGGTGGGAGCGGTCGCCGGGGCGACCCGCGCCCTACGCAGGGGGTGGGATCGGTCCGCTCGACGCCGCCCACCTGCTCGGCCGCGAGGGCCGGGAGTGGCACGAGGTCGCGTGACCCGGCCGCTGCTACCCCGGCGGGTACCGCAGCTCGCCGTCGACGACGACCGCACCCTCGGCCACGGGGTGTGACGAGAGCCGGCCGTCGTGGCCGAGGTGGAGCACCGGGACGCCGTGGAGGAGGACGGTCGCGTCGCTGATCAGGCGGCGGTGGCAGCGCCACCACACGGTCTCGCTGCACATGACCGCGACCCGGGGGTCCGGACGCAGCTCGGCGAGGAGCTCGGTGAGGGCGGCCCGGAAGTCGGGCGTCCGGGTGTGGGCGGCGTAGGCACGGAAGGCCGCCACCCGCCACCAGGCGTCGACCGACGGGTCCTGGCCGTCGGGGACCCGCCGCCGCCCGCCGAGGCGCGGCTCCCAGCGGTAATCGATGCCCGCCGCCTCGAGCCGGGCGGCGAACGCCTCGCCGGCGACCTCCGGGTCGCGCCTGCTCCCCGGGGAAGCGCCGCACGTCGACGACCCGGCCGACCGACGCCTCCCGCAGCAGCCGGACGAGGTCGACGGCGGGCGTGGTGCCGTGACCGAACGTCAGCAGCACCCGGCCGCCGTACCCGGGTCCGGGGGCGGGGCCAGGATCGGGGGAGGCCACGCAGCAGCGTTGCCCGGCCCGCGCCGGCGCATACCCGCCACCGTGCCGTCACGTTGTCGCCGGAGCACAGTCCGCGGGCCGCGGAATGTGCTCGCGGGGCAACAGGCCCGGCCGGCTGCTCGCCGACCATGGAGACATGGACAACAACGTGCAGCGTCCGCAGCGGGTGGCCGTCCTGGGTGCCGGGATGGTGGGCCTGTCGACGGCGTGGTACCTCCAGGAGCACGGCGTCGACGTCACCGTGCTCGACCGCGACGACGTCGCCGCCGGCTCGAGCTGGGGCAACGCGGGCTGGCTGACGCCGAGCATCGCGGTGCCGCTCCCCGAGCCGTCGGTGCTCAAGTACGGCGTCCGCGCCGTGCTGAGCCCGTCGTCGCCGGTGTACGTGCCGCCGACCGCCGACCCGCGGCTGCTGCGGTTCCTGATCGCGTTCGCGCGCAACTGCACGCCGAAGCGGTGGCAGCAGGCGATGCGGACGCTGATCCCGCTCAACAACGGGGCGCTCGCCGCGTTCGCAGAGATGGAGGAGGGCGGCGTCACCGCCCGCACCAAGGCGGCCGAGCCGTTCACCGCCGCCTTCCGCACCGCCGAGGACAGCCGGGCGCTGCTGGAGGAGTTCGAGCACATCCGGGCCTGCGGCCAGGACGTCCGGTTCGACGTCGTCGACGGCGCCGACGCCCGCCGCGACGAGCCCGCGCTCGGAGACGACATCGGGGTCGCGATCCGGATCCGCGACGAGCGGTACGTCGACCCCGCCGCCTACGTGCGGGCGATCGCGGACTCCGTCCGGGCGCGCGGCGGCCGGATCCTCGGCGGCACCGAGGTCGAGGCCGTCGGCTCCACGACCGGCGGCGTCGTCGTCGCCGGGGAGACCTACGACGCCGTCGTCGTCGCGACCGGGGCCTGGCTGGGCAGGCTCGGGCGCAGCGTCGGCGTGCGTCGCGTCGTGCAGGCCGGCCGCGGCTACTCGTTCACGATCAAGATCGACGACCTGCCCCGGGGGCCGGTCTACTTCCCGAAGCAGCGGGTCGCCTGCACGCCGCTCGGCGACCGGCTGCGGATCGCCGGGATGATGGAGTTCCGCGACGCCGGAGCACCGCTCGACCCGCGGCGGATCCAGGCCCTGGTCACCGAGGCGAGCACGCTCCTCAAGGGCGCCCACCTCGACCAGCGCGAGGACGAGTGGGTGGGTGCCCGGCCGTGCACCGCCGACGGCCTGCCGCTGGTCGGCGCGACCAACGACCCGCGCGTCTTCGTCGCCGGCGGCCACGGCATGTGGGGCATCACCCTCGGTCCCGTCACCGGCAAGCTGCTCGCCGAGCAGGTCGCCACCGGGGTCACCCCGGACGCGCTGCGCGCGGTCGACCCGCTGCGCTGACCGGGAGTCCGGAGCCTGGGCAAGGGCGGGTCAGGGGGTGCCGAGCTCCCCGCCGCGGCGCAGCCGGGCCAGCTCGAGGCGTACCGCGAGTCGCTGGACCGGGTCGTCGAGGTCGACCGCGCACCGGGCGGTGATCCGCGCGGTCCGGTGCCGCACCGTGTTGGGGTGCACGCCCAGGACGTGGGCTGCCCGCTGCGGCTCGCCCCAGTAGTCGACGACGGCCTCGAGCGTCGCGAGCAGGAGCGCGCCGTCCTTCGCGCCGGCGAGCTCGGCGACGGGCGACACGAGCGGCCGGTGCGCCAGCCCGTCGACGGCCCGGGAGAGCACCAGGGCGCCCCAGGCCTCGTCCACCGACAGCACCGGGCGGTCCGGCGCGCCGAGCCCACCGAGCTCGGCCGCCTCCGCGCGCGACCGCTGCAGCTCGCCGACCGTGGCGGCCCGCCGGCCGACGTACATCCCGACGGCGGGGTCGCGCCGCCGCTCGGCGGCGACGACGTCGGCGAGCCAGTCGAGGCAGCCCGGACCGGTGCCGTCGTCCGCCACCACCGCGTAGAGCACGCCGTCGAGGTCGGCGACGGCCGGCTGGCGCCACCCGTGCTTGCGCGCGAGCCCGAGCCACAGCTCGCACCGCGCGTCGACGCCGAGGTTCGCGGGCCCGGCCACCGCGGCGACCCGCCACGGCCCGTCCTCCAGCCAGTCCGGCCGCTCGGTCGCGGCGCCCTGCAGCACCGACCGCACCTGGTCGCGCTGCACCTGGCGGTGCAGCTCGCTCTGCGACCGGAGCCGGAGCAGGAGGAGGGCCACCACCTCGGTGGCGGCGCCGAGCTCGCGCGCCCGGTCGGCTGCCACCGGCTCGTCGACGACCGCCCACACCGACCCCAGCCACTCGCCGCCGGCCCGCACCGGGACGACGTACCGCGCCCGCACGTCCTCCGCGCCCGCGGGCACGAAGAACGGCTCGTCGGACGTGGCCAGCCGGCGGAACACGCCGAGGGAGCGGAAGTGGTCGCGCACCTCCCGCGGCACCCGGCGGCCGACGATCGTCGACATCCGCGCCTGGTCGACGTCCACCTGCCCGGTCGAGTAGGCCAGCACCCGTGACGTGGCGTCCTCGATGGTCACCGGCGCACCGAGGAGCGCGCCGATCCGGTCGGCCATGTCGAACAGGTCGCCGTAGACCCGGTCGCCCGCGCGTCCCGGCCCGGTGGTCGCCGCCTCGAGCGCGCTGCGGAGCACCGTGAGGGCCGACGACCAGGCGGCGTCGTCGGCGACCGTGAGCAGCGGGAGCCCCGCGGCCGCGCACCGGCTGCGGACCCGCTCGTCGTCGGCCCAGGTACGCCGCAGCACCAGGCCGGCAGCCGGCGCGGCCGCGGCCACCACCTCGAGCACCTCGGTCACGTCGCGGGCGCCGACCCCGACGACGACGTCGCCGCGGTCGACCGTGGCGGGACCGCCCGCCTCCACGATCTCCACCCCCAGCACCGGCCGGTCCTCGCCGGGCTGCGCCAGCTCCACCACCGCGGGCGCCAGCGCGTCGGCCAGCCCGGCTGCGGTGATCACGTGGTCACTGTGCCACGTCGCCCACCCGCAGACGGGCAGTCGTCAGGGTGAGAGTGACCTATCGGCCACTCTCACCCTGACGACCTCGGGGACGATGGGGTCGTGGACCCGACGCCGGACACCCCGCCGAGCACGTGACAGCCGACGAGCTCCTGCGACGAGCGGGGCCGGGCGCGGTGGTGGTCGACCTCGGCGGGCCCGAGACGTTCGCGGTCGTGCGCGGCCTGCGGGCGTCGTACGGCGACCCGATCGGGCTGGTCGTGCGGCCGCCGGACCTGGCGGCGGTGGTGCTGCGCGGGGAGGTGGTCGCGCGGGACGGTCGGGCGCGGCGGGATCCGGGGCCCGGTGACGAGGCGGGGACGGCGCGGGCCGTCGGCGCCTGGCACGACGACGGCCACGCGCTCGTGCAGCACCTGCTGCCGGACGGCCGCTACACGGAGACCCGCAGTGGGCGGGCCGACGCCTACACCGGGCGGTACTGGGTCGCGGGCGACCAGGTCGTCTACCTCGACGACAGCGGCTTCTGGGCGTTCGGGCGCTGGGAGGGCGACCTGCTGCACCACGCGAGCTTCGTGATGGACCGCCGCCCGCCCGCAGACGGGCAGTCGTCAGGGTGAGAGTGACGTATAGGCCACTCTCACCCTGACGACCTCGTGGATCAGGACGCGCAGACCAGGTCGGCCACCGCGTCGCTGACGTCGGCCAGCATCGCCATCGACGTCGGCAGGCCGGTCACCGCGACCACCGCCCAGCGGCCGTCGGGCGTCACCAGGTTGCGGGTCTCGAAGCCCTGGATGTCGCCGCCGTGGCCCCAGCCGACGGTGTCGCAGGGGAGCCGGTGGCGGGCCACGCCGAGGCCGTAGCGCCAGCCGGGACGGGCGTCGAAGCCCGGCGCGCGGACGGTGCGCTTCATCGCCCGCAGCTGGGCCGGCGGCAGCAGCTCGCCGCCGAGCAGCGCCTCCATGAACCGACCGAGGTCGGCGGGCGTCGAGACCAGCTGGCCGGCCGCCCAGCCGAGCGACGGGTCGAGGCGCGTGATGTCCACCCACGGGGCGCCCGGTGCGTCGGCGAGGTAGCCACGGGGGTGCGGCCCGCGGATCCGCTGCTCGCCCTCACGCGGCCAGTACGTGTCGTCGAGACCGAGCGGCTCGATGATGCGGCGGTGCAGCACCTCGGCGACGGGCCGTCCGGTCACGCGCTGCACGATCAGGCCGAGCAGCACGTAGTTGGTGTTGCTGTACTCCCAACGCTTGCCGGGCCGGAAGTGCCGGCGCTCGGCGAGCGCGGCGTCGACGAGCTGGCGCGGCTCGAAGTAGGTGTGGGCGACCGCCCTCATCGAGCCACCCGCCTCGATGACCAGCCCGTCGTAGTCGGGCAGGCCGCTGGTCTGGCGGAGCAGCTGCCGGACGGTGATCCGCCGGCCGTCGTTGCCCCTTGCCTCGGACGACGCCGGGGAGGTACCGCTCGACCGGTGCGCCCAGCGAGACCTTCCCGTCGGCGACCAGCTGGAGCACGGCGGCGGCGGTGAACATCTTGGTGTTGCTGGCGATCCGGACCCGCGAGTCCTTGCGCACCGGCGCGCCGGTCCGCAGGTCGGAGGTGCCCGCGGTGTAGGTGCGGACCCGGCCCGAGGCGTCCCGCACCGACGCGACCACGCCCGGGAAGCCGGTGTCGGTGACCAGCCGGTCGAGCCGCCGCTGGATCCGGCGGGCCGCGCCGCGGTCCGGCTCGGTGGCGGTACTGGCGGCACTGGTGGCGCTGGTGGTGTCGGCGCCGGTGGCTGGCCGGTCGGCGGCCGGTGCCGCTGGGGCCGGTGCCCCCGCCGAGACCGAGGGCGAGCGAGGCCGCGAGCGCGGCCGCGGCCACCCGGCCGGGGAGGCGGGGACGGAGGTGGGGGAGGGACATCACGAGGTCCTTTCGTCGGTGGTTCGCTCGATGACTCGAGTCTCGTGACGCCGGCGCCGCCGATCGATCCCGCTGGCTGGCCGGTCGGTGGTACAGCAGGCACTACTCTTCGCCGCCGGTGCGTGGCATCCGGCGCCGGCCGCCGTACTGTCCTGACCCGGAAGGGACGGCACCGAGCACCGAGGTGAGGCACGTGGAAGGGTCGGCAGCCCCGCGCGCGACGACGCACGCGCCGCGCGCCGTGCTGCGCGCCCTCGAGCAGCTCATCGGCGGCCTGGGCACCGCGCTGCTCGGCCTGGGGCTGGCACTCCTGCTGGTGCCGGTGGCGGTGGCGACCCTCCTCGGCCTCGGCCGGTACGTCGGGCCGCCGGCGTTGCGGGCGCTGCACGCGCTGGCCGACCGCGAGCGGGCGCGGCTGGCGCGGTGGGGGCGCGGACGTGCCGGTGCCACCGGCGCGTCCCGAGCGGTTGCGGCCGGCGCTGCGCGACCCCGCCACCCGCCGCGAGCTGGTCTGGCTGCTGCGGCACGCGACCGGGGGGTTCGGCGTCGGCTTCCTGGCGGTGCTCGCGCCGTTCTCGGCGGTGCGCGACCTGACCTTCCCGCTGTGGTGGTGGGCGATCCCGCCGGGCTACGCGAGCCCGTCGCTGGGGTTCTGGGTGGTGCGGGAGTGGACGGGCGTGCCGGCCGTCGTGGCGCTCGGCCTGGCCTGGGCGGTCGTCACCGTGCTGCTCGGCCCGCCGGCCGCGCGACGCCAGCTGCGCGTCAACCGCCGGCTGCTGCTGGCCGCGGAGGCCGACCTGGCGCTGCGGGTCGCCGAGCTGACCCGCACCCGCGCCGCGGCCCTCGACGCGCACGCCGCGGAGCTGCGGCGGATCGAGCGCTCCCTGCACGACGGCGCCCAGAACCGGCTCGTCGCCACGACCGTGCTCCTCGGCGCCGCCCGCCGCAGCCTCGCGACCCGGGGACCCGACGCCGCCGACCGGCTGCTCGGCCAGGCGCAGGACGCCGCCGAGCTGGCGCTCGGCGAGCTCCGCGCCGTCGTCCGCAGCATCCTCCCGCCGGTGCTGGCCGACCGGGGGCTCGCGGGCGCCGTCCACGGCCTGGCGGCGGCGTCGCCGGTGCCGTGCACCACGGAGGTCGACGTCCCCGAGCGCAGCCCGGCGTCGGTCGAGGCGACGGTCTACTACGCCGTCGCCGAGGCGCTCACCAACGTGGCCCGCCACAGCGGCGCGACCCGCGTGCACGTCGTCGTGCGCCGCACCGGCGACCGGCTCCGCTTCCGGGTGGAGGACGACGGTGTCGGCGGCGCCGCCGAGCGCGCCGGCTCCGGCCTCGCCGGGATGCGCGGACGGATGGAGGCGATGGACGGGACGTGGGGGCTGACCAGCCCTGCTGGGGGACCGACGGTGGTGGAGGGAGAGGTGCCGTGCGGATCGTGATCGCGGAGGACGACCCGCTGCTGCGCGAGGGCATCGCCGCCGTGCTGACCGCCGAGGGCTACGACGTGGTGGCCGCGGTCGGCGACGGCGACGCGCTGCTCGCCGCGCTCGAGCAGCACGCGCCCGACGTCGCCGTCGTCGACGTCCGGATGCCGCCCACCCACACCGACGAGGGGATCCGTGCCGCCGTCCGGGCGCGGGACCGGTTCCCCGGGCTCGCGGTGCTGGTGCTGTCGGCGTACGTCGAGCAGGCGTTCGCCACCGACCTCCTCGCCCAGGGCAGCGACGGGCTCGGCTACCTGCTCAAGGAGCGGGTCGGCCGTGTCGAGACCTTCGTGCAGGCACTCGACCGGGTCGCCGCCGGCGGCACCGCCATCGACCCGGAGGTCGTCGGGCAGCTGGTCGCCCGGCCGGACCAGCGGATGGCCCGGCTCACCGCGCGGGAGCTGGAGGTGCTCGCGCTGATGGCCGAGGGCTGGGGCAACGCCGCGATCGCCGAGCGGCTGGTCGTCACCGACGGCGCGGTGCACAAGCACATCCGGTCGATCTTCGCCAAGCTCGACCTGCCGCCCTCCGACGCCAGCGACCGCCGGGTCACCGCGGTGCTGCGCTACCTCGACAGCGCCCGACGGTGACCCGACCGCCGGTTCAGCGCTGCGCGGCCGGCCGCACCACGACCTCGTTGACGTCGACGTCCGCCGGCTGGGAGACGGCGAAGGCGACCGCGCGGCCGACGGCGTCGGCGGGTATCGCGGCGGCGCGGTAGTCGACCATCACCTCGGCCGCGTGCGGGTCGGTGATGTGCTCGGCGAGCTCCGACTCGGTCACGCCCGGACTGATCGTCGTGACCCTGGTGCCCGGGTCGGACTCCTGGCGGAGACCCTCCGTGAGCGCCCAGGCGGCGTACTTGGTCGCGGAGTAGACCGCCGACGTCGGCACCACCTCGTGGGCGCCGACAGACGCGATCGTGACGACGTGCCCACTGCCCTGGATGCGGAAGTGGGGGCAGCACGGCCGCGACGCCGTGCAGGAGGCCCCGGACGTTGACGTCGACCATCCGGTCCCACTCGTCGACCAACAGCGCGTCGAGGCGGGAGAGCAGCATCACGCCGGCGTTGCCGACGAGCACGTCGATCCGGCCGTGGCGGCCGACGACGTCGTCGACGAGCGCGGTGAACGCCGTCCGGTCGGTCACGTCGAGGGAACGGCCCTCGGCGCTGAGCCCGGCCGCGACGAGCTCGCCGACCACCGTCTCGAGGCGGCCGATTCGCCGGGCGGTCAGCACGACGTGATGACCCTCCGCGGCCAGTCTCCGTGCGGTGGCCTCGCCGATGCCGCTCGAGGCGCCGGTGACGAGGACCACCTTGCGGGTGTCGTTGCTGCTCTGGTTGCGGGTCTCGCTGCTGGGGTGGTTGCTGGCTTCGTCGTTGGTCATGCCGCCGAACCTCCCGCGCCGGCGCGGGCCGCAGAAGGCCGAGCCGTTCCTGGGAGTCCCGCACCCAGGCACCGTGGTCGTGACCTGCCTAGCATGGCCGGGTGCCCGGCAACGCCCTCGGTGAGTTCCTCCGCGCCCGGCGCGCCCGGGTCAGCCCAGAGGCCGCCGGTGTGCCGACCATCGGCGCCCGCCGGGTCCCCGGGCTGCGCCGGGAGGAGGTCGCCACGATGGCGGGCGTCAGCGCCGACTACTACGTGCGCCTCGAGCAGGGGGCGCGAGCGGCACCCGTCCGCGCAGGTCCTCGGGGCGCTCGCCGACGTGCTGCAGCTCGACGACGACGCCCGCGGCCACCTGTTCCGGGTGGCGGGCCTGGCTCCCCGACGTGCGCCGCGCGCCGCCCGCCGAGCGGGTCGACCCGGAGCTGCTGCGGCTGATGGACATGTGGCCGGACAATCCTGCGATCGTCCTCGGCCGCGCCTACGACGTGCTCGCCGCCAACCAGCTCGCCGACGCGCTGTTCGGTGGTTTCGGCGAGGGGAGCCAACCTGCTCGAGAAGGTCTTCCTCGACCCGGCGGCGCGGTCGTTCTACGCCGACTGGGAGCGGGTCGCGGCCACCACGGTGGCCGGCTTCCGGGCGCTGCACGGCCGGCACCCGGACGACCCGCGGCTCGCCGAGGTGCTGCGCACCGTCCAGGCAGCGAGCGCCGCGTTCGCGGAGCTGTGGGAGCGGCACGACGTGCGTGGCAAGCGGCACGAGGTCAAACGGTTCCGGCACCCCGAGGTCGGCGAGCTGACCCTCCGTATGAACGCCTTCGACGTGCGGTCGGCGCCGGGGCAGGAGCTGGTCGTCTACCACGCCGAGGCGGGGTCGGCGAGCGCCGACGCTCTTCGGCTGCTCGGGACGCTCGCGGCCACCCGCGCCCGGGCGCGCTGACCGGGCTGGTCAGTCGCCCGCGACGCCGCGGACCAGGTACTGCAGCTGCACTTCGTGGTCGGGCGCGACGCCGTGCTCGCGGTCGAGCTCGAGCACCGAGGTGAGCGGGGTGACGGTGACGTCGCGGAAGCCGGCGGCGACCACGAGGTCGCGGGTCTCCTCGATCGAGCGTGCCGCCGCGAGCGGGAGCGCGGCGCGGACGGTGTCGTCGTACCACCGGACGAAGTCCTCGGACGTGTCGACGTGGAGGCCCTCGGGGAACCAGGTGGAGTCGACCAGCGCGAGCACGCCGCCGGGGCGGAGCACGCGCCGCCAGGCGGCGAGCGCCCGGTGCGGCTCCCGCAGCGTCCACATCAGGTAGCGGTTGGTGACCGCGTCGAAGCTCGCGTCGGGGAAGTCGGGGGCCACCGCGTCGCCGCGCAGGAACCGAGGGGCGCGGGCCGCCCGGGCCGCGTGGGCACGCGCCCGCTCGAGCATGCCGTCGGCGAGGTCGGTGGCGGTGACGTCGTGGCCGAGGTCGGCGAGCAGCAGGGCGACGTAGCCGCTGCCGGTGCCGACGTCGAGGACCTCCGCCGGCGCCGGCGGCAGCGCGGCGCTCCAGATCTCGCCCCACGCGGCGAGGTCGAGCGGGAGCCGCTCGGGGCGCTGCTGGTAGTCGTCGTACGACGCGGCGCGGCCGCTCCAGTAGCGGTCGATGTTGGCCTGGATGTCGGTCGGGACATCGGTCGGGACGTCGGTCGGGACATCGGTGCGCGGTTCGGCGGTCATGCGGGCAGTCTCCGGTCCTGGTGGGGGTGCGGTGCGTGGTGGGCGAGCGGGTGGAAGAGCAGCTGGAGGTGGCCGTCGAGGTGGGTGCGGGTGACGCCGATGCCGTAGACCCGCTCGAGCAGCTCCGGCTCGAGGACCTCGTCGGGGGAGCCGGCCCGCGCCACCCGGCCCCGGTCGAGCAGCACCAGGTCGTCGCAGTAGCGGGCGGCGAGGTTGAGGTCGTGCAGCACGACGACGGCGCTCGTCGCGACGTCGCGGACCAGCTGCAGCACCTCGTGCTGGTAGCGGATGTCGAGGTGGTTGGTCGGCTCGTCGAGCAGCAGGAAGCCGGCCTCCTGCGCGAGGGCACGGGCCACGAGGACCCGCTGCCGCTCGCCGCCGGACAGGTGGCTGAACGGCCGGTCGGCCAGGTGCCGCGCGCCGACCCGGGCGAGGGCCTCGTCGACCGCCCGCTCGTCGGCGGCCCCGGGACGCTGGAACGTCGCCAGCCGCGGCAGCCGCCCCAGCATCGTGGCGTCGCGCACCGACAGCATCGTCTCGCTCCCCGACTCCTGCACGACGACTGCGACCTGCTGGGCCACCTCCCGGGTCGACATGCCCGACAGCGGCCGGCCGGCGACCGTGACCCGGCCGGCGGCCGGGCGCAGCGCGCCGTACAGCATCCGCAGCAGCGTGGTCTTGCCGCTGCCGTTGGGCCCGAGCAGGCCGAGCACCCGGCCGGGCCGGGCCTCGAGCGTGACCCCGTCGACCGCGGGCCGGCCGGCGTAGGAGAACCGCAGCCCCTCGGCGGCGATCACGGCTGGTCCCCGAAGTGGTCGCGCAGCCGGGCCAGCCCCTCGACCGACAGCGGCGTCGGTGGCTCGACGTAGTTGAAGAGCAGCGGGAGCACCGCGTCGTCCCGCAGGGCGCTGAGGTCCTCGACACCGGGGAGGGAGGTGACCGCGTCGACCACGTCGGCCGGGTCGCCGGTGCTGTGGAGCAGCACGAGCACGTCGGGGTCGCGGCCGAGAAGCTCCTCGGAGGTCACCTCGAAGACCCGCTCGCCGGTGTCGCCGAAGACGTTGTCGAAGCCGGCCGCCTCCAGCAGCGGGTGGGCCATGCTGCGGTTGCCGTAGGCGTAGGTGACGCCGCCGCCGACGGTGGGGTAGAGCACGGCCGCCGTCCGGCGCTCCCCGGCCGGTGCCGCGGTGAGCGCGTCGACCTCCCGCTCCAGCTCCTCGACCGCGGCGGCGGCCTCGTCCTCGCGGTCGAACACCTCGCCGTAGAGCTCCAGCTGCGCGTAGACGTCGTCGAAGCCGGGCTCGTCGACCCCCTCCGCGCACATCGCGGGCTCCTCCAGCAGCGGGATGCCGACGCTGTCGAGCGTCGAGCGGCTCAGGTTGTCGACCTCGCCGAGCACCAGGTCGGGCTCCTCGCCGATCACGACCTCCTTCGAGATCTGGAGGTGGCCGGACGTGTCGGTCTCGCCGGTGAGGGCCGGCACCTGCTCGAGCTGCGCCCAAGTGGCGTCGTCGTAGTAGTCGCGGGGGTACTCGCCCGCCCGGGCGGTCACCCGGTCGAGCACGCCGAGCTGGGCGAGGAACGGCACGGCCGCGCTCTTGAGCAGCACCACCCGCTCCGGCGGGGCGGGGAACGTGACGTCGGCGCCGCAGTTCCGCACGGTCAGCGGGTAGCCCGCCGGGCCGTCCGCGGCGGCGTCGCCGGCGTCGCCGGTGTCGTCGGCGACCAGGCCGCACGACGTGAGGACGAGGGCCGTCGCGGCCGCGGCGAGGGCGGCTGCCGTCGTACGCCGGGTCATGCGGTCTCCTGTCGGGTCGGGGTGGTCACGAGGTCAGGTGGTCGCCTGCAGGCGGCGGACGAGGACGAGCAGGAACGGGGCGCCGAGGACGGCGGTGACGATGCCGATCGGCACCTCCTGCGGGGGCAAGGACGACCCGGGCGAGGACGTCGGCCCAGATCAGCAGCACCGCCCCCATCAGCGCCGCGACGGGGACCGCCCGTGTGTGGGCGGCGCCGACCGCGCGGCGGGCGAGGTGCGGCACGACCAGGCCCACGAAGCCGATGCTCCCGGCCGCCGAGACCACCACGGCCACGCACAGCGCGACGGCGACGAGCAGCAGCGACCGGAACCGCTCGGGGTGCACGCCGAGGGTGAGCGCGGTCTCGTCGCCGATGGAGAGCGCGTCGAGCCGGCGGCCGACGACGGTGAGCAGGGCGACGGTCGCGGTCACGACGACCGCCGCGACCGCCAGCGGCTGGCCCCACTCGGCCAGCGCGAGCGAGCCGAGCAGCCAGAACATCACCGAACGGGCGCCCTCGGCGGAGTCGGAGGCGAAGATGAGGAAGCTCGTGAGCGCCTGCAGGGCGTAGCCGACCGCGACACCGGCGAGGAGGAGCCGGGTCGAGGTGACCCGCCCGGCGGAACGCGCCACCGCGAAGACCAGCGCCGACGCGACCAGCGCGCCGAGGAACGCGCTCACCGGCAGGGCGTGCTCGCCGAGGCCGAGGGTGACGCCGAACAGGATCGCCGCGGCCGCGCCGGTCGAGGCGCCGGAGTTGACGCCGATCAGGTAGGGGTCGGCGAGGAGGTTGCGCACCATCGCCTGCAGCGCGATCCCGCACACGGCGAGCCCGGCGCCGACGAGAGCGGCGAGCAGGACACGGGGGAGCCGGACCTCCCAGACGATGGAGTCGCGCGACGCGCTCCAGTCGCGCTGCTCCGGCACCAGGAACAGGTGGTGCGAGACCACCTCGACCACGCTCGCGAACGGCACGTGCACCGCCCCGAGCGCGGTGCCGGCGACGACGGACACCAGCAGCGCGGCGACCAGGCCCGCGGTCCACCGGCGGGAGCGCCGGAGGTGGTCGACGGGGGACGGGTCGGTCGTCGGGGCCCCCCGCCCGGCGACCTCGGCTACGACCACGACTCCCCCTGTTGCAAATGACTTGCAACAGCGACGCTACCGCACCTCCCGCCCCTCGTGTCGAGTAGGTACTTCCGCGGTCGTCAGTGGGGGCCGTCTCGTCGTCGAGTGGGCACTTCCACGGTCGTCAGTGGGGGCCTTCCCGTCGTCGAGTGGGCACGTCCGTCGGCCGCGCCGGCGCCGAGGACCGCGGTCAGGCGTCCGGTCCCGCCGGCGCCGCGGCGTACACGTCGGGGCGGTGGATCTGCATGAACCGCTCGGGCGCGTCGAGCGGCGTGAAACCGAAGCGGGCGTAGAGGCCGTGCGCGTCCTCGGTGGCCAGCAGGAAGCGACGTACGCCGGCGACCGCGGGGTGTGCCGCCACGACCTCGACGAGCCACGCCCCGAGCCCCCGCCCGCGCAGCTCCTCGACGACGAAGACGTCGGCGAGGTAGGCGAACGTCGCCCGGTCGGTGACCACCCGCGCGAAGCCCACCTGCCGCCCGGTGTCGTCGTAGAGCCCGAAGCACAACGAGCCGCGGATCGACCGCTCGACCACGTCGCGGGTGATGCCCGCCGCCCAGTAGGAGCGGGTCAGGTTGGCGTGGACCGTGTCGATGTCGAGGTCGGCCGGGTCGGTCGACACCGGAACCCGTCGCCGTGGTGCTCGCTGCGTCGCACAGCCCGGCTCCTCCGTCCACTCGCTCGCGAGGACCGCAGGCTACCGGCGCCCGCTGCGCGCGCAGGCCGGATCTCAGCGGTGGCGGGAGCGGGTGGTACGCCGACCGGCCCCGGCCCGCGGTACAGATGCGTCACTACCCGGGGCGCTGGCGGGCGCGGCAGGCTGCTGCGCGGGTGCACCCCACCGCCGGCCGGCCCGACCGTGCCGGTGCCCCTCCGGGTGACCGCCGCCGGCTCCCCCCCACACCGGCGGCGGTCACCCTCCCCGGTCGAGTGGGCACTTCCTCGCTGTCGACTGGGGCCTTCCGCGGCGTCGAGTGGGCGTGCCCCGCGTCGAGTGGGGGCATGCCCTCGCGTCCAGCGGGGCATGTGCTCGGCCGATCGGGACGTGACGGGCAAAACCTCCACTTGTCCGGCGATATTTTGCCCAACATGTTGAGGTTTCCCCGGTCGGCCGGGGAAACCTCACGTGCCGAGCCCACCACGACCCCCGACTCAACCCACCACGACCCCCGACTCAACCCACCACAACCCCCGATTCGACGAGGGTTCAGTGGATGTGGCTGCGCCAGTCGGGGGCACCCGGCCGGCGGGGCCGGGCACGGGCTGGTCCTCCGGCCGCGACCGGGGTGGTGCCAGCTCGGGGCCGTCGAAGACCTGCTCGGTGACGTAGTCGTAGTACCAGTCCTCGCCCGGCTCGAAGCTCTGCATGAACCGGTGGCCGGTCGTCGTCGCGTGCCTGGTCGCGTGCTGGCCGGGGGAGGTGTCGCAGCAGCCGACGTGCCCGCAGGTGGCGCACCGGCGCAGGTGGACCCACCAGCCCTGCGCCTCGTCGCACTCGGCGCATCCCGCACCGCTGGGGGCTGCGGCGACGTCGATCTCGGCGTCCATGGGGGGAATGTACGCGCGTCCCCGCGGCTCGCGCGACGCCCGAGTCACGGGAGCCGGATGGACAGGCGCTGCTCGGTGTCGGCCACGAGCTCCGCCTGCAGCCCGGGGTCGAGCGACGCGGCCGACGGCGCGGCCGGGGTCGTCTCGTCGAGGTAGGTGCCGCCCGGCAGGTCGGCGGTCACGGCGGCCGCCAGGTTGCTGCCGCCGGTGCCGGCCGGCACCCCTCTGACGCCGAACATGGCGTGCAGCAGCTCGGTGGCCACCACACCCGGGTGCAGGCTGATCACGGTCTGCCCGACGCGGGCCGCGAGCCAGTTGCCGTAGGTGACCAGCGCGAGCTTGGACCGGGCGTACGCCGTCGCGGGCGCGTAGCGGTCGCGGGTGAAGGCGAGGTCACCGACGTCGAGCGTGGCGTCGAAGTGCGTGGCCGACACGACGTCGACGACGCGCCCGGTGGGGGCCAGGGCGGGCAGCAGGTGGTGGGTCAGGAGCACCGGCGCCAGGAAGTTCACCTGGTAGGCGATCTCGGTCCCGGCGGGGCCGGTGGTGAGGACCCGCGGGCCCGGGATCGCCGCGTTGTTGACCAGGACGTCGAGCCCGCCGGTCTCCTCGACGACGCGGTCGGCGAGGTCGCGCGGCGAGGCGAGGTCGGTGAAGTCCGCGGACACGTAGCTGACCCGCGCTCCGGGGTGGGCGTCGGCGGTGATGCGGGCGAGCGCCGCGCGGGCCTCGGGCTCGGGACCGTGGACGACCAGCCGGTGCGGAGCGGCGGCGAGGCGGGTCGCCGCCGCGAGCCCGATGCCGCTGGTGGCCCCGGTCAGCAGGATGCGCACACCGACCGCCAGGTCACGAGCCTCGTTGCTCGCCCTCGGGCGGGCCGACCCCGCCCGGCCGGAATTTCACTCATTTCGCCCATTCCCTCCCGGTCGCCCGCACTGACACGATGGTGGCGGCTCGGGCCCGATCGCGGAAGGCGGCCGATGAGAGTCCTCAAGCTCCTGCTGGCCGGCGCTCTGGGCGTCGGCCTCGCTGTCGGTGGGGTCGTGCAGGCGAGCCCGGCGGCGGCCGAGATGTACGTCGACGACGTACCCGTCGACGGGTGGGACGTCAACGGCCGGGTGCTGGCCACCGAGATCGTCGGCGACGTCGTCTACGTCGGCGGCAACTTCACGGCGGCGATCAGCCCGACCGGCGCCCGGGTGACCCGCAACCGGCTGGCCGCCTTCTCGATGATCACCGGGGAGCTGATCACCGGCTGGCGGGCCGACGCCGGCGCCGGCGTCACCTCGCTCGCCTCCGACGGCGAGGCGCTCTACGTCGGCGGCCACTTCGGGCGCATCAACAACGTCGTGCGCACCCGGCTGGCGAAGGTCAGCCTGGCCACCGGTGCCGTCGACCGGGCGTTCGTGGCGTCCGCGGACGCCGGCGTACGCGCGGTCGCCGTCCGCGGCGACGACCTCTACGTCGGCGGCGCCTTCCTCGCCGTCAACGGTGTGGCCAAGAACCGGGTGGCCAAGCTGGACGCCAGGACCGGGGCCCTCGCCACCGCCTTCCGCGCCTCGGCGAGCGGCCCGGTCTACTCGCTGGTCGCCCACCCACGGCAGGACGTCGTCTACGCCGCCGGCCCGTTCGCCCAGCTCAACGGCACCGCCCGCGCCGGCGTCGGCGGGCTCGACGGGACGACCGGCGCCACCACCGGCCCGGCGTTCGCCTCCTCGGCGCGGCCCACGCTCGCGCTCGACGTCGACGACGACGGCAGCCGGCTCTTCGGGGCCGGCGGCTCGGGCGCCAACGAGATCTCGGCGTGGAGCACCGCCACCGGCGCGCGGAGCTGGCGCGTCGCCTCGATGGGCGACAACCAGGCGATCGAGCACTTCCGCGGCACCGTGTTCGCCGGCTTCCACGACGGCTTCCGCAACGACAACTCCGTCAAGGTGGTCGCCATCGACGCGGCCACCGGCGCTGTCGACGCCGACTGGCGACCCCGGGTGAACGAGTTCTGGGGCGTGTTCGCGATCGACGCCAGCGACGCCGGGGTCGTCGTCGGCGGCGACTTCCGGAGCGTCAGCGGCGTCCCGACCGGCTACGTCGCCCGCTTCGGCGCCGCAGCGCCACCGCCCCCCGCCCCCTCCACCCCCACCCCCGCCACCGCCGCCGGGTGACGACGTCCAGCTGCTCGGCGCGAGCACCGCCTGGGCCTACTGGGACCGCGGCACGCGGCCGGCCGGCTGGCAGACGCAGGCGTACGACGACAGCGCGTGGCCGCGGGGTCGGCCCCAGCTGGGCTACGGCGACGGCGACGAGACCACCGTGATCGCGTTCGGCCCCCGGGCCGGCGCCAAGCACGTCACGTCGTACTTCCGGGCAACGTTCACCCAGGACCGGGTGCCGTCGGCCGTCCGGCTGTCGCTGCTCGCCGACGACGGTGCCGTCGTCTACGTCAACGGCGTCGAGGTGCTGCGCGACAACATGCCGGCCGGCACGATCACCGGCGACACCCGTGCGGCCGGCAACCGCTCGGGCCGTGCCGAGAACACCTTCCGCGACTTCACGGTCGACCCGGCCCTGCTGCGCACCGGCATCAACACGGTCGCGGTCGAGGTGCACCAGGACGTGCCGAACTCCAGTGACCTCGGGCTCGACCTGCGGCTCGAGGCGGACTACCCGACCCCCTGACCTCCTGACCGCCCGCGACCGGCACCACCGGCACCACCGGCCGGCATCACTGCCCGACGACCGCCGCCGCCACCGCCTGGTGCACGTCGGGGTGGAACACCGAGGGCATGATGAAGTTCGGGTTGAGCTCCTCGTCGTGCACGACGTGGGCGATCGCGTCGGCGGCCCGCAGCATCATCGCGGTGGTGATGTCGCGCGCGCGGGCGTCGAGCAGCCCGCGGAAGACGCCGGGGAACGCCAGCACGTTGTTGATCTGGTTGGGGAAGTCGGAGCGTCCCGACGCGACGACGGCGGCGTAGCGGGCGGCCTGTACCGGGTCGACCTCCGGGTCGGGGTTGGCCAGCGCGAAGACGACCGGGTCGGGTGCCATGTCGGCGATCCACTCCGCGGCGAGGACCCCGGGCCCGCTGACGCCGATGAACACGTCGGCGCCGGCGAGAGCGGCCCGCAGGTCGCCCCCGCACGGCGCGGGGGTTGGTCAGCCCGGCGAGCTCGGTGTGCGCGGGGGGACAGCGAGGCGTCCCCGGCCGTGAGCGCGCCGGCGCGGTCGCAGACCACGACGTCGCCCACGCCCGCCGCCAGCAGCAGCTTGACGATCGCCGTGCCGGCGGCGCCCGCGCCGGCGACCACGACCCGCACGGTCGCGAGGTCCTTCCCCACGACCCGCAGCGCGTTGGTCAGGGCGGCGAGCACCACGATCGCCGTACCGTGCTGGTCGTCGTGGAAGACCGGGATGTCGAGCCGCTCGCGCAGCCGGGCCTCGACCTCGAAGCAGCGCGGCGCGGCGATGTCCTCGAGGTTGACCCCGCCGAACCCGGGGGCGATCAGCTCGACCGCCCGGACGATCTCGTCGGTGTCCTGGGTGTCGAGGCAGATCGGCCAGGCGTCGATGTCGCCGAACCGCTTGAACAGCGCCGCCTTGCCCTCCATCACCGGGAGGGCGGCGCCGGGACCGATGTTGCCGAGCCCGAGCACCGCCGAGCCGTCCGTCACGACCGCCACCGTGTTGCCCTTCACCGTCAGCCGCGACACGTCCTCGGGGTGCTCGGCCAGCGCCAGGGACACCCGGCCGACGCCGGGGGTGTAGGCCAGCGAGAGGTCGTCGCGGGTCCGCAGCGGCACCTTCGACGCCACCTCGATCTTGCCGCCGAGGTGGATGAGGAAGGTCCGGTCGCTGACCTTGTGGACGTCGACCCCCTCGACCGCCGCCACCGCGACCTGCAGCTCGCCGGCGTGCTCGGCGTCGGCGGCCGAGCAGGTCACGTCGACGACGAGCCGGTCGTGGCGGGACTCGGTGACGTCGATCGCCGTGACCATCCCTCCCGCCCCGGCGATCGCGGTCGCGACCTCCCCGACGACGTCGTGGTCGGCGCTGGTGTGCAGGCGCATGGTGATGGAGTACGACGAGGCGGTGGCGGTCTTCTTCGGCACCCCAGCAGTCTCGCCGTGCCCCCGGGTTACTCGGAAGTCACCGCGCCCGGTCGCGGGTCGGTCCTCAGCGCGGAGGCCAGGCGTTCGACCACCGCGGTCAGCCGCTCCGGGCTGGTCGCGAAGTTGAGGCGCACGTGGCCGGGCAGCCCCGGGTGGTAGTCCCCGCCGGGCGCCAGCCGCACCCGGCCGCGGGCGAGGGCCACCGCCGCGGGATCGGCGTGGCCGTAGCCGCGCAGGTCGACCCACGCGAGGTAGGTCGCCTCCACCCGCCGCATCCGCGCCTCCGGCAGGTGCTCGGCGAGCAGCCGCTCCAGCAGGTCGCGCTGGTCGCCGAGGCGGGCGACGAGGGCGTCGAGCCAGGCGTCGCCGTGGGTGTACGCCGCCACGGCGCCCACCGCGCCGAGCGAGGACCAGGAGTCGTTGCGCGCCATCGGCGCGGCCCGCAGCCGCCGGCGCGCCTCAGGGTCGGGCACCACGACCTGGGCGCAGCGCAGGCCGGCGGTGTTGAACGCCTTCGACGCCGCCACCACGGCCACCGCGTGGTCGTGGGTGCCGTCGAGGGAGAGGTAGGGCACGTGCGGCGTGGGCGCACCCGGGAGCACCAGCGGGGCGTGGATCTCGTCGGCCACGACCCGCGCGCCGTGGCGGCGTACGACGTCGCGGACCCCTTCGAGCTCGGCCCGGGCGAACACCCGGCCCCACGGGTTGTGCGGCTGGGTGAGCAGCACGGTGCGGGCCCCGGCGGCGAGCAGCCGGTCGAGCTGGTCGAGGTCGAGCTCGGCGCGCTCCGCGTCCGGGTCGACGACCAGGTCGACCCGCGGCCGGCCGGTGATGTCCGGGAGGCTGATCAGCGGGGGGTACCCGGGCAGCGTCATCACGACCGGCGCCTGCTCCGACAGCACGTCGATCACGAACCGCGCCCCGGCGGTCACGTCGACGACCGGGAGCACCCACGACGGGTCCACCCGGTGGCCGAACCGCCGCGCGGCGAAGCCGGCGTACGCCGTCCCGAGCTCGCCGCCGTCGGCGGGCGCGGCGGGATAGCCGGTCACGCCCGCGGCGACCGCCTCGTGCAGCGCCTCGACGACCGGTGGCGCGACGGCGTAGTCCATCTCGGCCACCCAAGCCGGCAGCACGTCGGGCTCGACCTCGCCCCCACTTCATCGGCAGCGCTCGGCGTGCCTCCTCGTCGGTCAGGTCGCGGATCATGACCTCGACCGTACTGGCGGGCCGCCGACCGGTCGTTGACCTGTCAACCAATTGCTACGCTCGAGCGGTGACCGGATCGCCCTGGCTCGACGACGAGCAGCAGACGGCGTGGCGGGCCTGGCTCGAGGTCCACACCCGGCTGTCGGCCCGGATCAACCGGGAGCTGCAGGCGACCAGCGGCCTCTCCCTCGCCGACTACGAGGTGCTGGTCGCCCTGACCGACGTGGCGGAGGGCAGCATCCGCCTGCGCGACCTCGGCGACCAGCTCCAGTGGGAGAAGAGCCGGCTGTCCAAGCACCTGACCCGGATGCAGCGACGTGGCCTGGTCGCCCGCCGCGACTGCGCCGACGACCGCCGCGGCGCGTTCGTCGGGATCACCGACCAGGGCCGCACCGCGATCCGCTCCGCCGCACCCGCCCACGTCGACCTGGTCCGCCGGGTGTTCTTCGACGGGATCACCCCGGAGCAGGTGCGCCAGCTGACCGCCGTGCTCGATGCGGTGCGGGGGCGGCTGGGGGACTGAGGCGGCTCTTTACCGAGGTTTGGTCCCAAACCGCATCTCGGCGGGCTCTTTTACCGAGGTTTGGTCCCAAACCGCACCTCGGCGGCCGGTCTTGCTGCGGTTTGGTCCCAAACCGCAGCACCCACCCCCTCCCCGATGATGGTCCCCGACGAGAGGGGGCAGACGTGGCGCACGGGCACTCCCACCGGGCATCGGCGGGCATCGACGAGGAGGTGCCGGTCGGCCACCGCTCCCGGGTGGCGCTGCTGGCCGGGCTGGCGCTCGCGGCGGTCGCGACCGTGGTGGGGCTCGTGGTGTGGTGGCCGTCGGGCGACCACGACGTCGCGGCGCAGTTCGCGGCGCCCGGGGTGACCTTCGTCGACGGCACCGTCGTCGACGTGCGGGAGGAGTGCGAGGAGGGGGATGGAGGGCTCGCCGACCGGGTGCGGCGTCGTGACGGTCGAGGTGGGGGAGGAGCGGGTCGACGTCCCGGTGCCGCCGCAGGTGCTGGAGGCCGGGCTGGTCGAGGGGGACCCGGTCGAGCTGATGCGTACGCCGGCCGCGGACGGCGCCGACGGTGCAGGGCCGACGTACTCCTACGTCACGACCGACCGCGACCGCACCCTGCTCTGGCTGCTCGCCGCGTTCCTCCTCGCCGTGCTGGCGATCGCCCGGTGGCGGGGGCTGTTCGCCCTGGTCGGCCTGGCTTTCGGGGGCGCGGTGGTGTGGTGGTTCCTGCTGCCTGCCCTGCTCGACGGGGCGCCGGGCGTGGGGGTGGCGCTGACGTCGGCCGCGGCGATCATGTTCGTCGTCCTCTACACGACCCACGGCTTCTCGCTGCGCACCAGCACCGCGCTGGCCGGCACGCTTGTCGGGATCGGGCTCACCGCGCTGCTCGGCGTGGTGGCGGTCGCGGACGCCCGGTTGACCGGCATGTCGGACGACGCCGGCGGCATGCTCCGCTCCTTCGCCGGCGAGCTCGACTTCCAGTCCTTGCTCGGCTGCGCACTGGTGATCGCCGGGCTCGGCGTGCTCAACGACGTGACGATCACCCAGGCGTCCGCGGTGTGGGAGCTGCGCGCGGCCTCGCCGCACGCGCCGCGCCGCGAGGTCTACGCCGGGGCGATGCGGATCGGGCGCGACCACATCGCGTCGACCATCTACACGATCGTGTTCGCCTACGTCGGCACCGCGCTGGTCGTCCTCATGCTGCTCAGCATCTACGACCGGCCGCTGGTCGACCTGCGCTCGACCGAGCAGCTGGCCGAGGAGATCGTGCGCACCCTCGTCACGTCCATCGGGCTGGTGCTCGCCGTGCCGATCACCACCGCACTCGCGGCGCTGGTCGCCGCGCCGTCGCCGCGGCGGGAGCCGCAGGCCGACGCCCCCCGACCCGGCCGGCTGAGCCGGCCGCTGAGCCGGCCGCTGAGCAGCCCGGCCGACCCCGACCCGCCGCTCCGCCCGCTACTCGACGTGCGAGTGCCGACGCACCACGTGCCAGTAGTCGACGTACTTCTTCCACACGCTCCGGCCGCGGATGTTGACCGTGATCTCGTCGCCCCGGTTGAGCGACCCGGTCGCCCAGTTGGCGGTGCCGGTCCAGACGCCGTGGTAGCGCCGGTCGCCGCCGTAGGTGCCGCGGATCGCGAGGGTCTTCATGTGGGTGCGGGTGGTGACCTCGCCGGTCACCTCGGAGAACTGCCGGCTGTCGTAGAGCTCGATCAGGCCGGACCGGCGCGCGTCCCGCATCTGCGCGAGCAGGCCCCGGTCGACCGCACCGAAGATGATCCGCACCTTTGCAGCCGCTGCGGGCCAGGTCGCGCACCTTGTTCCAGATGTAGGTGCCGCGGTGCCCGTTCCACCAGAACTGCTGGATGTGGAGCAGCGTCGGGCCCAGCGCGCTCGAGCACCGGACCTTCCGCAGGTCCTCCATCAGCGGGTCCCGCTTCACGCCGACCCCCGTCATCGGGAACACACGGGTCGTGTAGGGGCCGTCCACCACCTCCACCAGCGCGCGGCCGGCGGGCTTCTCCTCCGTCATCAGCCGGTGCACCCGCTCCACGAACGCGAACGTCTTCGGCCGGTTGCGCATCACGAACAGCTCGTTCCAGCCGCTCAGGACGCCGCCGGCGTTGAGGTTCGTCGACGCGGTCATCACCACGTGGTCGGACCGGCCGGTGCTCGAGAACGCATAGATCTTCGAGTGCATGTTGGCCTTCGGCCCACCGCGGCAGCTGCCGCTGCACTGGATCACATAGCTGCGGTCCGGACCCCACTCCACGTCGCTGCCGAGCGGCTCCCGGATGCTGCGCAGCACCTCCCGACGCGACATCAGCGGCGCCGGCGCCTGCCGCGGAGCGCTCACGTTGCCGCGCAGCGGCGTGTTGCACCGGCCGTGGTGCGGCCCGCGGTCCCCGACCCCGTCGCGGTTGCGGTCGGGCACGTTGTCGGCGTTCAACGCCGTCACCAGCCGCCGGAACGGCTTCGACACCACGTCGGCGTCGATGATCACCCGCACCGACACCCCGCGCCGGCACGCCGCGATCAGGGCGTCCGCGCTCTGCTTCCGGTCGAACAGGTACGCCGCCACCAGCAGCGTCGGACGCGGGTCCCGGGCCGACGGCCTGATGTTGCGGAACGCCTCCTCCACCTTCGACACGATCCGCGCCGACTCCGCCGCCGAGCCCCACGGCCGCGGCACGTTGAACGTCGCGCCCTCCGGGGGCGACGTACGCCGCCCGGCCGGCCACCCCGGCCGACTGCTGCACCAGCAGCAGCGGCATCAGGACCGCCACGATCACGACCACGACTCGGCGCATCGCTTCCCCACTCCTCGATCTGGTGTTGCGCTGCTGCGCCGCCCGGCAGCACCAGAGGTGCGACCCGGAACAGCGGAACAGTAGGTGAACCGGGCGCACTCGCGTGGCGAAACGGCCAGGAGCGTCCCCCACACCGGGGACCGGCACCAGGAAGACGCACCCGGCCGCCGAGAGGTTGCGGCGGCGCCGGGCTCGCACCCGGCGCCGCCCGCCGGCGGAGGTAGCGGGATTCGAACCCGCGAGGGCGTTAACCCAACCCGCTTTCCAAGCGAGCGCCATAGGCCACTAGGCGATACCTCCGCGGAGGAGGCTACCGGGCAGGCGACCCGCCGATGAAATCGCCTTGGCCGCCATCAACTACAGTGGGGCCAACCCCCGTGCGGCGGCATCTCGCCCAACTCCCCCCAGGGCCGGAAGGCAGCAAGGGTAAGTGAGCTCTGTCGGGTGCACGGGGGCCTGTGCTATTTGCGCTCGCTTCGCTCGCGCGTGCCGGCGCGCCTTCGACGCGCCGCCTTCCCTCCTTCCGCTCGGTCGCTCGTTCCTCGCTCCCTCGCTCCAGTCAGTCCAGGCGGCGCGGGCGCGCCGGCGGCGGTCGGGATGATGTCCTGCTCCGCTCCCGGGCGGCGCGACGCCCGGTGGTCGGGGACCGGCTTCGGCGATCGCTGCGGTTTGGGACCAAACCGTGTGCGGGAGACGCCGGGACCTGCGGATTGGTCACAAACCGCAGCTCCTGGGCGCGGGAAGGTGCGGTTTGGTCCCAAACCGCAGGTGTCGGGGGTCGGAATCTGCGGTTTGGTCCCAAACCGCAGCCCCCGGACCCCGGGGCCGGCGGCGGCGACCGCCGCCGGGTCCCGGCTCGGCTACCGGGCGTCGGAGCCGCTGGTTAGGGTTCACAGCGTGGACTCCCCGCTCGCCCTCTACCGCCGCTACCGGCCCGAGACCTTCGCCGAGGTGATCGGGCAGGAGCACGTCACGGAGCCCCTCCGTGCCGCCCTGGCGGGCAACCGGGTCAACCACGCCTACCTCTTCTCCGGCCCGCGCGGCTGCGGCAAGACGACCAGCGCCCGGATCCTCGCCCGGGCCCTCAACTGCGAGCGGGCACCGGTCGCCGACCCGTGCGGCGAGTGCGAGAGCTGCCGTGACCTGGCGCGCAACGGACCGGGCTCGATCGACGTCATCGAGATCGACGCCGCGTCCCATGGCGGTGTCGACGACGCCCGCGACCTGCGCGAGAAGGCGTTCTTCGCGCCGGTCAAGAGCCGCTACAAGGTCTACATCATCGACGAGGCCCACATGGTCACTACGCAGGGCTTCAACGCCCTGCTCAAGCTCGTCGAGGAGCCGCCCCCCGCACCTGCGGTTCATCTTCGCCACCACCGAGCCCGACAAGGTCATCCCGACCATCCGGTCGCGCACCCACCACTACCCGTTCCGGCTGATCCCGCCGCGGCTGCTCTCCTCCTACCTCTCCGACCTGTGCGAGCGCGAGGGCGTCACCATCGAGCCCGCCGCGCTGCCCCTCGTGGTCCGCGCCGGCGGGGGTCGGCCCGCGACACGCTGTCGGTCCTCGACCAGCTGCTCGGCGGCGCCGGCGCCGGCGGCGTCACCTACGAGCTCGCCGCCGGCCTGCTCGGCTACACCCCCGACACGCTCCTCGACGACGTCGTCGACGCGTTCGCCGCCGGCGACGGCGCGGCCGTCTTCCGGGTCGTCGACAAGGTGATCGAGACCGGCCAGGACCCCCGCCGGTTCACCGAGGACCTCCTCCGCCGGCTGCGCGACCTCGTGATCATCGCCGCCGTCCCCGACGCGCCCGCCACCGGGCTGATCGACGTCGCCGACGACCAGGGCGAGCGGCTGGTCGCCCAGGCCGCCCGGTTCGGCCGCGCCGAGCTCACCCGCGCCGCCGACCTGGTCGCCGCCGGGCTCACCGAGATGCGGGGCGCCACCGCCCCGCGGCTGCTGCTCGAGCTGATCTGCGCCCGGGTCCTCCTCCCGTCGGCCGACCACGGCACCGACGGCCTGCTCGCCCGCCTCGAGCGGCTCGAGCGCCGGATGTCCATCGCCGCCACGCCCGCCCCCCGCCCCGGCTGGCCCGGCCACACCTGCCCCCGCTGCCCCCGCACCCGCTGCACCGGCCGACCCGCCGCCAGCGGCCCCCGCACCCCCGGCCGCCCCCGCACCCCCGGTCGCGGAGCCGCCGGCCGAGCCGGCCCGGCCGGAGCGGATCTCCTCGACACCGCCCGGCCTCGACCGGCCCGAGCCGCAGCCCGCCCCGCCGACGCCCGAGCCGGCCGCCGAGCGACCCGAGCCCGAGCCGGCGCGACCGGAGCCGCCCGCGGCCCAACCCGCCGCTCCACCGCCGGCCCAGCCCGCGGCCCAGTCCGCGGCCCAGCCCGCGGAACAGCCGGCCCCCACCCCGACCCCGGCCCCGCCGGCGGTCAGCGGCGGCCTGACATTGGTCGACGTACGCCGCCTCTGGCCCGACGTGATCGCCGCCACCCAGCGCAAGCGGCGCGTGACCTGGATCCACCTCACCCAGAACTCCCAGGTCGTCGGGTTCGACGGCGCCACGCTGACGCTCGGGTTCAACAACGCCGGTGCCCGCGGCAGCTTCGACAGCGGCAGCGTCGACGTGGTCCGCGACGCGATCCGCGAGGTGGTCGGTGCCGACTGGCGGATCGAGACGATCCTCGACCCGGGGGCCGACGCCTCGGTGCCGCCGCCCGCGCGCCCCCAGGACGCCCCGCCCGCCGCACCGGCCTCCTCCGCGGCACCCGACTGGGCCGCGCGCGAGCCCACGACGCCCGACCCGCCCGAGCCGGAGCCGACGCCCCGCCGGCCCCGGGTGGCCGACGTCGCCCCGGATACCCGGCCCGCGCACGACCCGGACGCCGCGGTCGACCCCGACGACGCCGACGTCGACGCCGAGTCCGGCGCCGACCTCCTGGCGCGCGAGCTCGGCGCCCAGGTGATCGAGGAGATCCCGCACCAGTGACGCCCCACCCCGCCCGACGAAAGGCAACCCCATGAGCCAGAACCCGTTCGACGCCCTCGGCGGCGGTGGTCTCGACCTCAACGCGCTGATGGAGCAGGCCCAGCGCATGCAGGAGCAGCTCGCGGCCGCGCAGCAGCAGCTCGCCGACGCCACCGTCGAGGGATCGGTGGCCGGCGGCGCCGTGACGGTGACCGTCAACGGCACCGGCGAGCTCACCGGTGTGACCATCAAGCCGGAGGCCGTCGACACCGACGCCCTCGACGACACGCTCGCCGACCTCGGCGACCTGGTGGTCGCCGCCTATCGCGACGCCCGTGCCAAGGCCGACCAGATGGCGGGGGACGCGCTCGGTCCGCTCGCCGGCGGGATCCCCGGTCTGCCGGGCGCCGGCCCCGGCGCCGACCCGGGGTCCGCCCCGGGCAAGCTCGGCTTCTAGGCGCGCGCCGTGTACGAGGGCGTCGTCCAGGACCTCATCGACGAGCTCGGCCGGCTGCCGGGCGTCGGGCCGAAGAGCGCGCAGCGGATCGCCTTCCACCTGCTCCAGGCCGACCCGACCGACGTCAAGCGCCTCGCCGACGTGCTGGTCGAGGTCAAGGCCAAGGTGAAGTTCTGCAACACCTGCTTCAACGTCGCCGAGGACGACCAGTGCCGGATCTGCCGCGACCCGCGCCGCGACCCCACGGTGCTGTGCGTCGTCGAGGAGTACAAAGACGTCGTCGCGATCGAGCGCACCCGTGAGTTCCGCGGGCGCTACCACGTGCTCGGCGGCGCCATCTCGCCGATCGACGGCATCGGCCCCGAGCAGCTGCACATCAAGGAGCTGCTCACCCGGCTCGGCGACGGCGCGGTCACCGAGGTGATCCTGGCGACCGACCCCAACCTGGAGGGCGAGGCGACGGCGACGTACCTCACCCGGATGCTCGGGCCGCTGGGGTTGCGCGTGACGCGGTTGGCGAGTGGACTTCCGGTGGGCGGCGACCTCGAGTACGCCGACGAGGTCACTCTCGGGCGAGCTTTGCAGGAAGGCGGGCAGCGACATGAGCGATCCCCTCCCGGGCCAGGAGGCGCTGGGCTCCCTCCTCGCCGTCGAGAGCGAGACCGTGCGGTTCGCCGAGGAGGTCGCGACATCGGTGCGCAACTTCCTCGACTCGCTGCGGGTGATCGCCGAGCAGGCGACCCCGGCCAGGCGGTCACGCTGCTGCTGCTCCAGATCAGCGAGATCTCGCTCGTCGGCGCCCGGCTGGGCGTGCAGCGCGACTTCGCCCCCCGGGAGAAGTACCAGCCCGACGTCGGCCCCGACGCCGACCTCGACAGCCTGCGGCTGCGGCTGGCCGGCCTGCTCGGCAACGTCGACACGATGAGCTATGTCTTCGACCCGTACCAGCCGGAGGTGGTCGAGAGCCAGCTCTCCGACGACGTCGCCGGCATCGCCAGCGACCTCGAGCTCGGCCTGCGCCACTACCGCTCCGGCGACGTCGAGGAGGCGCTGTGGTGGTGGCAGTTCTCCTACGTCTCCTCCTGGGGGACGCTCGCGGGCGCCGCGATGAAGGCGCTGTTGTCCGTCGTGGCCCACGACCGGCTCGACGTCGAGATCGAGTCCGAGCACGACCAGATCGAGGCGGCGGCCGCGGCCTTGGACGGCGGCGGGGCGCCCGCCTGATCCTCGATAGAATCGACCGGAGTTCGTTCCTTCCCCCTCCCCGTCGATCCAGGAGTGAGTGCCCCGTGGGCATTGTCGTGCAGAAGTACGGCGGCTCGTCGTTGGCCGACGCCGACGCGATCAAGCGCGTCGCGCGCCGGATCGCCGAGGCCAAGAAGGCCGGCCACGACGTCGTCGTCGCCGTCTCCGCGATGGGGGACAGCACCGACGAGCTGCTCGACCTCGCCGCCGAGGTGAGCCCGCTGCCGCCGGCGCGCGAGCTCGACATGCTGCTGACGGCGGGCGAGCGGATCTCGATGGCGCTGGTCGCGATGGCGATCTCCGACCTCGGGCTCACCGCCCGGTCCTTCACCGGCTCCCAGGCCGGCGTGATCACCGACTCGGTGCACGGGAAGGCCAAGATCATCGACGTGACCCCGGGCCGGATCAGCGAGGCGATCGCCGACGGTCACATCGTGATCGTCGCCGGCTTCCAGGGCGTCAGCCAGGACACCAAGGAGATCACCACGCTCGGCCGCGGCGGCACCGACACGACCGCGGTGGCCCCTGGCGGCGGCGCTCGCCGCCGACGTGTGCGAGATCTACACCGACGTCGACGGCGTCTTCACCGCCGACCCGCGGATCGTGCCGAGCGCCCGCAAGCTCGACACGGTCACCTTCGAGGAGATGCTCGAGCTGGCCGCCTCGGGTGCGAAGGTGCTGCACCTCCGGTCGGTGGAGTACGCCCGCCGCCACAACATCCCGATCCACGTGCGGTCGTCCTTCAGCCAGCTGGAGGGCACGATCGTGACGGGGAGCATCAACGACGACGACAGGGACGACAGCAACATGGAAGCTCCGATCATCGCCGGCGTCGCCCACGACCGCAGCGAGGCCAAGATCACCGTGGTCGGCGTACCGGACAAGGTCGGCGAGGCCGCCCGGATCTTCGACGCGCTCGCGCAGACCCAGATCAACCTCGACATGATCGTCCAGAACGTCTCGGCCGCGGCCACCAACCTCACCGACATCTCGTTCACGCTGCCGCGCACCGACGGGCAGGCGGCCATGACGGCGCTCGACGACCTGCAGTCGGAGATCGGGTTCGAGTCGCTGCTCTACGACGACCAGGTCGGCAAGGTGTCGCTGATCGGCGCCGGGATGCGCTCCCACCCGGGCATCACCGCGAAGTTCTTCACCGCGCTCGCCCAGGCGGGCGTCAACATCGAGATGATCTCCACCTCCGAGATCCGGATCTCGGTGGTCGTCAGCGAGGACGACGTCGACGCCGCTGTCACCGCCGCCCACTCGGCGTTCGACCTCGACGCCGACGAGGTCGAGGCCGTCGTCTACGGCGGCTCCGGGCGCTAGACCGAAATCGTTCGCGCCCGCGAGGGGCGCTCCGGAAGGATCCACTTCATGAAGATCGGAATCGTCGGCGCGACCGGCCAGGTCGGCGTCGCCATGCGCCAGATCCTGCTCGAGCGGGCGTTCCCCGCCGAGGAGGTGCGGTTCTTCGCCTCCGCGCGCAGCGCCGGCACGGTGCTGCCGTTCGGCGACCGCGAGATCGTGGTCGAGGACGCCGCGACCGCCGACCCGTCGGGACTCGACGTCGCGCTGTTCTCCGCCGGTGCCACCACCTCCCGGGCGCTGGCGCCCGCGTTCGCCGACGCCGGCGTGATCGTGGTCGACAACTCCTCGGCGTTCCGCAAGGACCCCGCGATCCCGCTCGTCGTCTCCGAGGTCAACCCCGACGCGGCGCGGCCGGTCATCGAGGCGGGCCGGGGGATCATCGCCAATCCCAACTGCACCACGATGGCCGCGATGCCGGTGCTCAAGCCGCTGCACGACGAGGCCGGGCTGGTGCGCCTGATCGCGTCGACGTACCAGGCCGTCTCGGGCTCCGGTGTCGCCGGTGTGGAGGAGCTCGCCGGCCAGGTCGCGGCGGCCGGCGACAAGGCGCGTGAGCTTGCCTACGACGGTGAGGCGGTCAGCTTCCCGGAGCCGGTGAAGTACGCCCGCACCATCGCCTACAACGTGCTGCCGATGGCCGGCTCGATCGTCGACGACGGCCTCGAGGAGACCGACGAGGAGCAGAAGCTGCGCAACGAGTCGCGCAAGATCCTCGGCATCCCCGACCTGCGGGTGTCCGGGCTCTGCGTCCGGGTGCCGAGTTTTCACCGGTCACTCGCTGGCGATCAACGCCGAGTTCGAGCGGCCGATGCCGGTGCAGCGCGCTCGCGAGCTGCTCGGCGCGGCCCCCGGTGTCGAGCTCGCCGACATCCCGAACCCGCTGCAGGCGGCCGGCAAGGACCCGTCGTACGTCGGCCGGCTCCGCCAGGACCCCGGCGTCGACGACGACCGCGGCCTGGCACTGTTCGTGTCCAACGACAACCTCCGCAAGGGCGCCGCCCTCAACACCGTCCAGATCGCCGAGCTGGTCCTCGCCACCCGCTGACACCTACCCCTCTCCCCGCGGCCTCTGGTCGAATCGGGTGTCGTGGTGTGTTGAATCGGCCCTCGTGGTGCGTCGAATCGGCCCTCGTGGTGCGTCGAATCGTCCCTCGTGGTCGGTCGAGTCCGGCATCGTGGTGACGGGTGAAACCACGACGCCCGACTCGAGGCGCCACGACACCCGATTCGACCAGCCACGACACCCGATTCGACCAGCCACAAGGCCCGACTCGAGGCGCCACGAGGCCCGATTCGACCAGCCACGAGGCCCGATTCGGCCAACCACGAGGCCCGATTCGACGGACCACGAGGGCCGATTCGACCGGGTGGCGGAGGGTCAGGTGTCGGCGGGGTCGACGAAGGTCTTGGTGATCCAGACCGAGGCGAGGTAGGCCGCGACGGCGAGCAGGGGGACGACGAGCAGCATCGACCAGTGGTCGAGGACGTCGATCAGGAACAGCAGGGCCACGACCGCGACGAGGGCGACCGCCATGAAGCTGGTGCTGCCGGGGTCGGGGATCAGGAACGCCTTGAGGAGGCTGCTGCCCAGCAGCACGCAGACCACGAAGATCGCGATCAGCAGCGGGATGCCCGTCCCGCCACCACAGCTGGAGGTGTCGCGCACCGCCTCGCAGCCGCGCAGGGTCAACCAGGTGAGCACCACCGCGGCGATCCCGACGACGGCGCCGGTGACGGCCGCTGCCCGGTAGGTCGTCAGCAGCGGCTCCTCCGGCTCGGCGGCCGCAGCAGCGATCTCGGCGTCCTCGAGGTCTGCCGTCGTCACCGGCTCGGGCTCGATCTCCGGGACCGGCCGCACCGGCCGGGGCGCGCGGCCCGGCCTGGCCGGACCACGAACCGGCCGACGAACCGGCCGGCGCGGGCGGGAGGCCGCGGGAGCCGGCTCGTCCACCGGAGCCTCCGCCAAGGCTTCCTCCGCCACGGTGACCTCGGTCCCGCTGTCCGCCGCGTCCGTCCCCGGCGCCGCCTCGGCCTCGACGACCTCGGCGGCCTCGACCTCGACGGCCTCGACCTCCACGGCCTCGACCTCGGCCACCTCGACCTGATCGCCCTCGGCCTCCGCAGCGGCAGGAGCCGGCCGCGCCGCGGGGCGGCGCCGCGCCGGCGGCGTCGACTTCTTCGCCGCCGTGGGAGCGTCCGACTTCTTCTTCCGCCCGAACAGCTTGGGCGGCTCCAAGCTGACCTTCAGCTTGTCCTGCTCGTCAGACATGACGAGCAGTGTGTCACGGCAGGCGTCCACCAGCCCGAAAGCACGGCAGGCGGACCCTCTCGGATCCGCCTGCCGGTCGGTCGGGCTGACAGGATTTGAACCTGCGGCCTCCTCGTCCCGAACGAGGCGCGCTACCAAGCTGCGCCACAGCCCGCCGTGCTCGTCCTGCCCGGGAATTTCCTCGCCCCAGGCAGGGCCGCTCACCAGCAGGGGAGCATACCGGAGGCCACCGGACGGGCCCCAATCGGGCTCATCGGGAGGGCTCAGCGCGACGGGCCGGGCAGCAGCGTCAGCAGCGTCGCCTCGGGGCGGCAGGCGACGCGCACCCGCATGTAGGGACTCGTCCCGAGCCCGGCGGAGACCTCGAGCCACGCGGAGCCGGGGTCGCCGGGCCGGGAGCGCGCGGGGTGGCGGTGCAGTCCGCGCGCGCGGGCCGGGTCGAGGTCGCAGTTGGTGGTCAGCGCGAGGCTGGCGCGGCCCGGTCGGGGCACCCGCACCTGACCGCCGTGGGTGTGGCCGGCGATGATCGCGTCGTAGCCGTCGGCCGCGAACCGGTCGAGGACCCGCAGGTACGGCGCGTGGGTCACGGCGAGCCGCACGTCGGCGTCCGCGTCGGCGGGGCCGGCGACGGCGTCGAGGTCGTCGTAGCCGAGGTGCGGGTCGTCGACGCCGGCGAACGAGATCCGGGTCTCACCGACGACCAGCGAGTCGCGTCGGTTGGTGAGGTCGCGCCACCCGGCGCCGGTGAACGCGTCGGTGAGCTCGCCCCACGGCAGCTGCGGCACGTTGGTCCGTCGCTTGCCGCGGTCGGGGAGGAGGTAGGCGAACGGGTTGCGGAAGCCCGGCTCGTAGTAGTCGTTGGAGCCGTGGACGAACACCCCGGGCCGGTCGAGCAGCCCGCCGAGGCTGTCGACGACCACCGGCACCGCCTGCCGGTGGGCGAGGTTGTCGCCGGTGTCGATCACCAGGTCGGGCTCGAGCGCCGCGAGGTCGCGCAGCCAGTCCTGCTTGCGACCCTGGCCGGGCGTCATGTGGACGTCGGTGAGGTGCAGCACCCGCAGCGGCCGCATCCCGGCGGGCAGCAGCCGGAGGTCGTACTTCCGCAACGTGTACTGCCTCGCCTCCCAGACGCCGTACGCCGTCACCGCCGCGCCCGCTGCGGCCGCGCCGAGGGCGGGCCCGAGGAGGCGGCTCAGCAGACGTCGTGGAACGGGTGGGGGCGGCACGTGGCAAGGCTGCCACACTGGTCGGCATGAACTCGCTGAAGGACCGGCTGCGCACCGACCTCACCGCCGCCATGAAGGCCCGCGACGAGGTGCGGTCCTCGACCCTCCGGATGATCCTGACCGCGGTCACCAACGCCGAGGTGGCCGGCAAGGAGGCCAAGCAGCTCAGCGACGACGAGATGGTCGGCGTGCTCGCGACCGAGGCCAAGAAGCGCCGTGAGGCGGCGGTGGCGTTCGAGGAGGGCGGCCGTCCGCAGAGCGCGGCCAAGGAGCGGGCGGAGGCGGCGGTGATCGCGGAGTACCTGCCGCAGCAGCTCACCCCCGAGGAGATCGCCGCGGTCGTCTCGGAGGCCGTGGCCGAGGTCGGCGCGGCGGGTGCCGGGCCGAAGGCGATGGGCCGGGTGATGGGGGCTCGTGCAGCCGCGGGTCAAGGGACGGGCCGACGGCGCCGCCGTCGCCGCGGAGGTACGCCGCCAGCTGGGCTGACCGGTTCAGCCGACCGGCCGGACCCGCCCGCCCGGCCGACCTGCCCGGCCGGCCGCGCCGGGTCAGCCCCGGCCGCCGCGCCCGTTGTTGCCGTTGTTGCCCCGGTTGCCGCGACCGCCGCGGTTGCGGTCGGGGTCGCGGCCGGTGGAGACGTAGATGACGACCTCGTCGCCCGCGCCCCAGTTGGTGCCGCTGCCCGGCGAGCTGTAGGCGACCAGCCCGGAGTCGACCTCGGAGTCGACCGACCCGCCGTTGACCACCTCGAAGCCCTGGTCCTCGAGCATCCGGGTGGCGTTCTCGACGGAGTAGCCGGAGACGGACGGCACCGGGTTGAGCACTCCGGCGACGTCGGTCGTCGACGGCGGCACGAAGCTCTCGTCGGGCAGGGAGGGCGCGATCGCCTTGAATGCGTCGCCCCCAGATCGGCGCGGCGGTGCCGGAGCCGGACGTCGACTGGTAGTAGCCGCCGATCAGCTTGCCGTCGAGGGTGTCGGGCTGTCCGGCGTCGTTGACACCGGCGACGGTGGCGGCGCCGGCGAGGTTGGGCGTGTAGCCGGCGAACCACACCGCGGTGTTGTCGCTCGTCGTCCCGGTCTTGCCGGCGGCCTGCTGACCGGGGTACTGCGCGGAGGCGAAGCCGCCGTTGATGACGCCCTCGAGCACGTCGTTGACCGCGTCGGCGACCGCGCTCGGCAGCTCCTGGGTGCAGTCGGGCTCGTACTTCTTCAGGAGGTTGCCCTGGTTGTCCTCGATCTGCGTGACCGGCCGGGAGTCGCAGTGCTTGCCGCGGGCGGCGAAGCTGGCGTAGGCCTCCGCCATCTCCAGCGGGCTGGCGTCGGCGACACCGAGGGCGAAGGACGGCACCATGAACCGGTCGGGGTCGCCGATCCGCACGCCGAGCCGCTCCGCCAGCCGGTAGGGCTCGCAGAGACCGGTGCGCTTGGACAGCTCGATGAAGAAGGTGTTGATCGAGTTCTGGGTGCCGGAGTAGAGGTTCGCCGTGTGCGAGGTGTTGTCGAAGTTCTTGAAGTCCTCGATCTCCGCGCTCTGGTAGTTGCCGTCGCAGGTCCGGAACTCACCGAGGTCGAAGTTGCGGACCGCGGGCGCGTTGATCGTCGTCGTGAGCGGGATGCCCTGGTTGATCGCGGCGGCCAGCACGAAGGTCTTGAACGTCGACCCCGGCTGGAACCCGTTGGCGTTGCCGTACTCCTTGGGCACGGTGTAGTTGAGGAACGTCTGCCCGGGGCCCTTGCCCAGCGAGCGGGACTGCGCGAGCGCCTTGACCTCGCCGGTGCCCGGCTCGACCAGGGCAAGGGCGCCGATGACGCTCTCCTCGGGGAACACCCGGCTCTCGACGGCGTTCTCGGCCGCCTCCTGCATGTCCATGTCGATCGTGGTGGTGACCGTCAGGCCGCCGTTCTCGATCAGCTCCCACCGCTCGCGGGGGGTTGTTGCCGAGGGCGGGGTCCTGCTTGAGCCACCCACGACGTACTCGCAGAAGAACTGGGCGGTGGAGTTGACGCAGCCGCGCTTCTTCTGCTTGACGTCGAGGCCCAGCGGCTTCTTCTTGACCCGCTCGGCGCGCTGCTCGGGGATCACGCTCAGCTCGGCCATCCGGTCGAGCACGACGTTGCGCCGCTCCTTGGACCGCTCGGGGTTCTCGGTCGGGTCGAAGGCGCCCGGGCTCTGCACCATCCCGGCGAGCATCGCCGACTGCCGCAGGTCGAGGTCCTTGGCGTTGACGTCGAAGAAGTGCTGCGCCGCGGCCTGGATGCCGTAGGCGCCGTCGCCGAAGTAGGCGGTGTTGAGGTATCGCTCGAGGATCCAGTCCTTGGAGTGCTTCTTCTCCAGGGCGATCGCGTAGCGCAGCTCGCGCAGCTTGCGCGCATAGCTGTCGTCGGTCGCCTCCTTGATCAGCTCCTTGTCGCCCTTGGCCTGGGTGATCAGGGGTGAGCTTGACCAGCTGCTGGGTGATCGACGAGCCGCCCTGCACGACGTCGTCGGCGGCCTGGTTGGTGAACAGCGCCCGGAGCGTGCCCCGCACGTCGAGCGCACCGTGCTCGTAGAAGCGGTAGTCCTCGATCGCGACGATCGCCTTGACCATGATCCGCGAGATCTGGCGCAGCGGGACGATGACGCGGTTCTCGTCGTAGATCGTCGCGATCGTGTCGCCGTCGCGGTCCTTGATCTCGGTGCGCTGGGGAAGCAGCTCGGTCTCGAGCTCCTGCGGCAGGTCGTCGATCGACTCCGAGACGTTGCGCGCGGTGAGGCCGACGACGCCGGCGAACGGGATCGCCAGCCCGGAGACCACCACGCCGAGCACGACGGAGACGAGCAGCATCACGCCGAGGTGGGAGGCGACCTTCTTGGCGGGGAGGGCGTCGGTCCTGGAGCGGGCCATGGCGACCAGAGTACGGGAGCGCGCCGACGGCCTCCGATTCCACGGAGCGGGCGCGCGGCCGCCGTACGGCCGACCCGCGGCCCCCCGGTTAGTCAGAAGTGACTAGACAGGTTGCGCCCAAGGAGGGATGTACCGGACCAGACCAGTGCTTTACGTTTCTACTACGAGGTGGACGTGCAGCGCTGTGGGGGCGCTGCCCATCTCCGATCGATGGGGACAACGTCATGTGGGTTGAGGACTGGGCTCTTCGCGCGGCTTGCCGCGACGAGCAGCCGGACGAGCTGTTCGTCCGCGGCGCCGAGCAGAACAAGGCCAAGCTGGTGTGCTCGGGGTGCCCGGTGCGCACCGAGTGCCTGGCCGAGGCGCTCGACAACCAGATCGAGTGGGGCGTCTGGGGCGGGATGACCGAGCGCGAGCGCCGGGCGCTGCTGCGCCGGAAGCCGCACGCCTCGTGGCGCAAGGTGCTGGAGTCGGCGCGCGACCGCGAGCTGGCCAAGGTGGACGCCGAGGTCTGACCCGGCGTCAGCCGCCCGACCCGAGCAGGTCGCCGATCCGGCGCAGCCCGTCGAGGTCGTGCACGTCGCCGGCGAGCGCCGGCACCACGGCGGTCGGCACCTGGGGGTGCGCCGCCGCGAACCGCTCCCGGAGCGCGCGCTCGCGCTCCACCGTGCGGACCTGGTCGGCGTGCAGGCGCAGCAGCCCGGCCGTCACCGAGCCCGGGGACTCCCGGCGCAACCGGCCGGCACCGGCCAGGGCCTCCTCCGCCGGCAGCCCGCTCTCCGGCTCCGGGCTGGCGCGGTTGACGACCAGCCCCGCGAGCGGCATGTCGTCCTCGCTCAGCCGCTCGACGAAGTACGCCGCCTCCCCGCAGCGCGTCCGGCTCGGGCGCGGCCACCACGAGGAACGCGGTGCCGTCGGCCTGCAGCAGCGAGTAGGTCTGCTGGGCACGTTGGCGGAACCCGCCGAAGACGGTGTCGAGCGCGGCCACGAACGTCTGCAGGTCCGTGAGGAACTGCGCTCCCAGGATCTTGTTCAGCGCGCCGGTGATCAGCCCGAGCCCGGCGCTCATCAGCCGCGCCGGCCCGCGGGCCGGCGTCAGCAGCAGCCGCACGAACCGACCGTCGAGGAAGCTCGAGAGCCGCTCCGGCGCGTCGAGGAAGTCGAGCGCCGACCGGGACGGCGGGGTGTCGACGACGATCAGGTCGTAGTCGCCGGAGCGCCAGTCGCCGGTGGTCGATCGGTCGCGGTCGCCCACCACGTGCTCGCGGTGGAGCTGCCCCAGCTTCTCCATCGCCATGTACTCCTGCGTGCCGGCGAACGAGCTGGAGAGCGCGACGTAGAACGGGTTGGCCAGGATCTGCCGGGCCTTCTCCGGGCTGGCCTGCGACTCGACCACCTCGTCGAAGGTGCGCTTCATGTCGAGCATCATCGCCTCGAGCCGGCCCTCGCCGCGGACCCCGGCGACGGGCCGCGGGGTGTTGTCGAGCTCGGCGATCCCCATCGACTGCGCGAGGCGGCGCGCCGGGTCGATCGTGAGCACGACCACGCGTCGCCCCTGCTCGGCGGCCCGCAGGGCGAGCGCGGCCGCGGTGGTCGTCTTGCCGACACCGCCCGAGCCGCAGCACACGATGATCTCGGTGGCCCGGTCGGCCAGCAGCGCGTCGACGTCGAGCGGCCCGGCCCGCCGGGCGCTCGGGCTGGTCGGACCGACCCGCGTGGTGCTCCCCCGCCATCTACGCCATCCCCTGCTCCCGCAACAGCCCGGCGAGCTCGTAGAGCCCTCCGAGGTCGACGCCGCCGGCCAGCCGCGGCAGCTCGTACGTCGGCCGGCCGAGGTCGGCGACGACCCGGCGCTGCTCGTCCTCCAGCGCCCGTCGCTCGGCGTGGTCGCGCGCCTCCCGCAGCAGCGCGTCGACCAGCGCCGGCGACACCTCCAGCCCGGCCGTCCCGAGGTCGGCCTCGATCCGGCCCCGGTCGAGGGTTCCGGCCCGGGCGGCGGCGAGGTCGTCGGCCGACAGGTCGCGGGGCCGCACCTGGTTGACCACCACCCCGCCGACCGGGAGGCCCCTGCGCCTGCAGCTCAGCGATGCCGTCCTTGGTCTCCTGGACCGGCATCTCCTCCAGCAGCGTCACCAGGTGCACCGCGGTCCGCGGCGAGCGGAACAGCGTCATCATCGTGTCGGACTGGGTCTTGACCGGTCCGACCTTGGCCAGGCCACCGACCTCGCCGCCGACGTTGAGGAACTGCGCGATCCGGCCGGTCGGCGGCGCGTCGAGCACGACGGCGTCGTAGCGGATCGCGCCCTTGTTGCGGCTGTTGCGCTGCACGGCCTCGTAGACCTTGCCGCTGAGCAGCACGTCGCGGACACCGGGAGCGATCGTCGTCGCGAACTCGACCACCCCGAACCGGTCGAGCGCCTTGCCGGCGCGGCCGAGCCGGTAGTACATGGCGAGGTACTCCAGCAGCGCCGACTCCGCGTCGATGTGGAGGGCGTGCACCCGTCCGCGGCCGCCGTCGGCGTCGGGCAGGCCGGTGGTGAGCCGCCGCTCCTCGTAGGGCAGCGGGTCGACGTCGAACATCCGGGCGATGCCCTGGCGGCCCTCGACCTCGCACAGGAGGACGTCGCAGCCGCGGCGGGCGAGCGCCAGGGCGAGCGCCGAGGCCACGGTCGACTTGCCGGTGCCACCCTTGCCGGTGACCACGTGCAGCCGCACCTCGGACCAGTCCCTCACGCAGTGCAGCGTAGCGACGCGGAAGTCACGCGACGGGCGCCCGGGCGGGTGGCTACCCTGCCGCGATGACCTCGCCGCACCCGCAGCCCGACCCGCTCCGTGCCGCGCTGCGGGAGCGGCTGACCCGCGCCCGCCTCGACCGCGACCGCGCCGTCACGGCGGCGCTGCGGTCGGCGCTGGCCGCCCTCGAGAACGCCGAGGCGGTGCCGGTCGCCGACCGGCCGCTGGTCGCCGGCTCCGCTCACGTGGCGGGTGCGGTGGGCCCCGGCGCGGCGGAGGCCGACCGGCGGGAGCTCGACGCCGCCGAGGAGCAGGCCATCCTCCGTGACGAGGTCGTCGCCCTGCGGGCGGCGGCGGAGGAGTACGACGCGGTCGGGCGCGCCGACGACGCGGCGGAGGCCCGCCGCGCCGCCGACGCGCTGGAGAGCGCCGCGGGCCTCTAGTCGAGCGCCAGGCCCGCGGCCGGGGCGACCCGGGCGGCGCGGCGCGACGGCAGCACCGCCGCGAGCAGCCCGGCCACGGCCGAGGTGGCGACCACGAGCGCCAGCTGGCCCCACGGCAGCACCAGCCCGGCGCCAGCCACCGCGGGCTCGACGACCGCCTGCACGGCGGTCCACGCGAACGCGATGCCGAGGACGCTGCCGAGCACGGTCGCCACGACCGAGAGCAGCACCGCCTCGGCGGCCAGCATCCGCCGCAGCTGCCGCCGGGTCAGGCCGAGCGCCCGCAGCAGCGCGTGCTCGCGACCACGCTCGAGGACCGAGAGGCCGAGGGTGTTGGCGATCCCGACCAGGGCGATCAGGACGGCGATCCCGAGCAGGCCCACCACGCCGCCGGTGACGACGTCGAGCTGCAGGTCGACGTACGACCGCTGGGCGAGGCCGTTCTCCAGCTCCGCCTCCACCGGTCCGGCGATCGCCTCGAGGGAGCCGGCGAGGTCCTCGGGGTCCGCGCCGTCGGCGGCCCGCACCCACACCGCCTGCAGCCCGGCGTCGCGGTCGAGCCGGGCGAGGGTGGCGGGGCTGACCAGGGCGGCCGTGCCCCACCCCTCGCCGCCCGCCACCCGCAGCGTCAGCTCGCGGCCGCCGGCCGCGACCGTCACCCGGTCACCGACCGCGATCCGGTCGCCCAGCTCGTCCCAGGGCAGCAGCACCCGGCCGTCGCCGGGGGCGGGCAGCTCGTCGCCGTGGACCACCGCGCGCACGTCGGGGTCGGTCAGTGCCGGCGCCGCCAGGACCGGCGTCTCGCCAATCCCCGCCACCCGGGCGGTGGTGCCGCGCACCGGTGCCGTCGCGGCCACGCCGTCGACCGCGGCGACCCGCCGTACGAGGTCGGCCGGCACGGTGCCGGCGCCGGTGACCGCCATGTCCACCGGGTGCTGGCGGTCCATCGCCTCGGAGACCGCGGAGCGCGAGCTGGCCATGCCGGAGAGGACCGCGGTGGTGAGGGTGACGCCGATCAGCAGCGAGGCCGCAGTGGCGGCGGTACGCCGCGGGTTGCGCACCGCGTTGCCGCTCGCGAGGCGGCCTGCGGGCCCGAGCAGCCGACCCGTGACCGGCCCGGCCGCGCGCACCAGCGCCGGCACGAGCACCGGCCCGAGCACCAGGACGCCGAGGAACGTCGCGGCGCCACCCGCCATCAGCACCGGGTAGCCGCCCGTCGCGACCGCCGCGACGAGACCGGCGACCCCCGCGGCGACCGTGAGCAGCCCCAGCGCCACCCGCCGTCGGCCGGCCCCCGTGCGGGGGCTGGTGCTGTCGTCGGGGCGCAGAGCCGCGAGCGGGCTCACCCGGACGACGCGCCGGGTCGGCAGCCAGGCCGCGACCAGGGTGACGCCGATGCCGACGGCGGCGGCCGCGAGCAGCCAGCCGGCGCCCACGTCGGCGTGGCCCATCCGGGCCCCGGGCCACTGCGCGCGCACCAGGCCGACCAGGCCGTGCCCGAGACCGAGCCCGAGACCGGTGCCGAGCACCGCCGCGGTCGCGCCGAGGGCCAGCGACTCCCACCGCACCGAGCGGACGAGCTGACGGCGGCTGGCTCCGACGCAGCGGAGGAGCGCGAAGTCGCGGGTGCGCTGGGCGAAGAGGATCGCGAAGGTGTTGTTGATGACCAGGACGGCGACCAGCAGCGCGATGACGGTGAAGAGCAGCACGACGACGGCGATCACGTCGACCTCGTTGTTGACCTCCTTCTGGACGTGCTGCACGAACGCGTCGACCGTCATCAGCTCCGCGTCCGGGACGTGGTCGCGGACGGCGGCCGCCGCGGCGTCGTGGTCGCCGCCGCCCGCCCAGGCGACGCTGCTGACGTAGAGGCTGTCCCGCCAGCGGCTCAGGTCCTCCCACAGGACGTAGACCGAGGCGGACGAGAACGCCGACGGCGAGTCGGCCAGGCCGACCACCTCCACCTCGAGGGCGTCGGCGCCGCTGCCGATCCGCAGCTCGTCGCCGACGCGGATGCCCGCCGCCTTGGCGGCGTTGACGTCGGCCAGGGCCTCGCCGGGGGCGGACGGGAACCGGCCCTCCTCCAGGTCCTGCCACCGACGGTCGGCCGCGGCGGGCACCTGCCCGACGTCGGCGCTGGTGTCGACGACGTCGTCGCCGCGCACGACGGGCTGCATCGTCCAGCCGACCAGCCACGCGTCGGCGCCCTCCTCGCCGGCGGCGGCGAGCAGGGTGGCCGCCTCGTCGGCGGTCGGCTTCTCGACCACCGCGTCGGCCCCCGCGTAGGGCTCGTCGATGCCCGCCACCAGGCCGTCGCGCACCGCCGACGACAGTGCGGCGGTCACCACGATGAAGACCACGCCGACGACGACGGCGAGCAACGCGGCGCCGTACCTCCGGGTGTGCGTCCGCAGCGACGCCAGCAGCACCGTGCGCATCACGCGGCCCGGGCGCCGAGCGCGGTGACCAGCCGGTCGTGCGTCGGCTCGGTGAGGTGGTCGGTGACCCGGCCGTCGGCGAGGACGACGACGTCGTCGGCGTGGGCGGCCGCGTCGAGCTCGTGGGTCACCATCACCACGGTCTGGCCGAGCTCCCGCACCGAGCGGCGCAGGAAGGCCAGGACCTCGGCGGACGCGGCGCTGTCGAGGTTGCCGGTGGGCTCGTCGGCGAACACGATCGCCGGCCCGCCGACCAGCGCACGGGCGATCGCCACCCGCTGCTGCTGGCCGCCGGAGAGCTCGGCGGGCCGGTGCCGGAGCCGGTCGCGCAGGCCGAGGGTGTCGACGACCTGGTCGAACCGCGCCCGCAGGTCGGAGCGCTCGTCGGCCCGTCCGCCGCGGCGCCGGCCGGCCAGCTCGGTGGGCAGCCAGATGTTCTGCTCGGCGGTGAGCATCGGCAGCAGGTTGAACGCCTGGAACACGAAGCCGAGGTGGTCGCGGCGGAACCGGGTGAGCTCGTCGTCGGAGAGGCCCTCGAGCCGCCGGCCGGCGACCGTCACCGTGCCGCCGGTCGGCTGGTCGAGCCCGGCCAGGCAGTGCATCAGGGTCGACTTGCCCGACCCGGACGGCCCCATGATCGCGGTGAACCGGCCGGCCGGGAGGTCGAGATCGACGCCGCGGAGGGCGTGGACGAGGGTGTCGCCCCTTCCCGTAGGTGCGGGCCAGGCCGCGGGCGGAGGCCGCGGTCCGGGCGGTGGGGCCGGTCGGTCCGGTCGGTTCGGTGGGCCCGGTGGGTGGGTGCTGGTCGGTGATCGTCATGCCGACGAGCCTCGTCGCCGACGGCTCCCGGATCGTCGGGCCGCGGGCGGATCCCGGCGTACAACGGCGGGTGGAGGCGGTGGGGGTGGGGTGGGACCGGCGGTGGGGTGTAACTCAGTGTTCGGGTCGCTCCCCGGGTGGTGTGACCGGCCACAGCGCCCGGGTAGTGCACCGAACACTGAGTTACACCACCGGCCGGGCGCCCCCGCTAGCCCGCCCGGACGAGCCCGGCCTCGTACGCCAGCACCACCAGCTGCACCCGGTCGCGGGAGCCGGTCTTGGCGAGCAGCCGCCCGACGTGGGTCTTCACGGTCGCCTCCGACACGGTGAACGCCGCGGCGATCTCCTGGTTGGACAAGCCGCGGCCGACGAGCACCAGCGTCTCCCGCTCGCGCTCGGTGAGCTCGTCCAGCCGCCGGTCCGGCGTGCCGGCGGCGGGGTCGGGCAGGGCGGCGGCGAAGTGGTCGAGCAGCCGGCGGGTGGTGCTCGGCGCGACCACCGAGTCGCCCGCGTGCACGGTGCGGATCGCGCCGAGGAGCGAGTCCGGCGTCGCGTCCTTGAGCAGGAACGCCGCCGCACCGGCCTTGATCGCGGCGAACGCGTACTCGTCGAGGTCGAAGGTCGTCAGCACCACCACCCGCGGCGCGCCGGCGGCCGACGTCAGCCGGCGGGTCGCCTCCACGCCGTCCATCCGCGGCATCCGCACGTCCATCAGCACGACGTCGCAGCGGGTCACCGCCAGCTGCTCCAGCGCCGCGCCGCCGTCGCCGGCCTCCCCGACGACGGCGAGGTCGGGCTGGCTGTCGATGAGCATCCGGAAGCCGGCGCGCACCAGCTCCTGGTCGTCGACGAGGAAGACACGGACCGGGTCAGTCACAGCGGGATCCTCGCGCAGACCCCGAACCCGCCGCCCGGCCGGGGCCCGGCCTCGAGGGTGCCGTCGTGGGCGAGCACCCGCTCCCGCATGCCGGCCAGACCGAGGCCGCGGCCGTCGTACGACGCCGACGCGCCGCGGCCGTCGTCGGCGACCGTGACGACCAGCCCGCCGGACCCCTCGGCCATTCCATCAACCAGGTGCAGCCGCACCTCGGCGGTGGCGCCGGGGCCGGCGTGCTTGCGGACGTTGGTGAGCGCCTCCTGGACGACCCGGTACGCCGTCAGCCCTGGCCCGTCGGGCACCGCGGGCAGCGGGTCGGGCAGGTCGGCCACCACCCGGGTGCCGGCCCGGCGCGCCTCGGCCAGCAGGTCGGGGGAGGTCGGCGAGCCGTGGCTGCGGAGCGGTGACGGCGTCCTCGGCGCGCAGCAGGCCGAGCATCCGGCGCATCTCGGTCATCGCCTCCCGACCGGTGGCCGCGATCGTCTCGAACGCGGGCGCGGCCACCGCCGGGTCGTGCACGGCGGCGGCCCGGGCGCCGTCGGCCTGCACGACGATCGTGGTGAGCCCGTGGGCGACCACGTCGTGCATCTCCCGGGCGATCCGGTGACGCTCCTCGACCGCCGCGAGCGCGGCCTGCTGGGCGGCCTCCCGCTCGAGCCGCTGGCCGCGCTCGACGAGGGCGTCGACGTACGCCTGCCGGGTGCGGCCGAGCGTGCCCAGCGCCCACGCGGCGACGACCATCGCGGCGATGGGGAGGAAGTAGGCGGTGACGTTGCTCCAGGTCAGCGCGACCTCGTCGAAGCCCAGCAGCCAGTCGACCGCGGCGACCGCGGCGCCGGCCACCCCGGTGGCGAGCGCCCCGGCGGCCCAGGCGGGTCCGGCGAAGCGGGCGACGGAGTAGGTGGCGACGGGAAACGCGACCTGGCTCCACAGCGGCTCGTCGATGAGCAGCGCCTGGAGCGCGCTCGCGCCGGTGACCACGGCGAACACCGGGACCGGCCACCGGCGGCGGACCGCCAGCGGCGCGATCTGGGCGAGCATGAGCAGCCCCGCGCCCACGTCGACGAGCACGGCGAACGGCAGCACGGGCAGCAGCAGGAACGCGGTCAGTGCCAGGTCGAACCACCGCTCGCCGCGGGGGCCGAGCCGCCACGGCTGCCGGTCGTGTCGCGCCACGGCCTCACCGTAGACGGGCCCGCCGGGCGGTGCGTCCGACCGGAGGTGGATCACGGGGTGCGACCCGGGGCGGACGGGCTGAGTAGTCTGCGAACCATGACCAAGTGGGAGTACCAGGTCGCGCCCGTGCTGAACCACGCCGCGGCGCAGATCCTCAACAACTTCGGGCAGGACGGCTGGGAGCTGGTGACGCTGATCCCCAGCCCGCAGGGCAACGACATCGCGTACTTCAAGCGCCCGGTCGAGGGCTGAGGCATGACCACCACCCCCGACCAGCGGCTCGCCGACCTCGGGCTCGAGGTCCCGGAGGTCGTGCCGCCGGTGGCGGCGTACGTCCCGGCCGTGCGCACCGGTGACCTCGTCCACACCGCCGGTCAGCTGCCGATGAAGGACGGGGCGCTGCTGACCACCGGGAAGGTGGGCGACGCGGTCACCGCCGAGGAGGCAGCCGCCTGCGCCCAGCAGTGCGCGCTCAACGCGCTGGCCGCGGTGAAGGCGGGAGGTCGGCGACCTGGCGCAGGTGCGCCGGGTCGTGAAGGTCGTCGTGTTCGTCGCGTCGACGCCGGACTTCACCGGGCAGCCCGCCGTCGCCAACGGCGCGTCCGAGCTGCTCGGCACGGTGTTCGGCGACGCCGGCCTGCACGCCCGCTCCGCCGTCGGGGTGGCGGTGCTGCCGTTGGACGCGCCGGTCGAGGTCGAGCTCGTGGTGGAGGTCGCCTCCTCGTGAGGATCCCCCTGCCGCCGGTGCCGCTCTCCGAGGAGGTGGCGCGGGTGGCGCTGGAGTACGCCGACGGCAGCCGGGTCGCGGTCGACGCCTGGGACGCCGCGACCGTCGTGCTGCTGCGCGACGGCGCGGCCGGGCCCGAGGTCTACCTGCTGCAGCGCCAGGTCTCGATGGACTTCGCCGCCGGGATGTGCGTGTTCCCCGGCGGCGGGGTCGACCCGCGCGACTTCGACGCCTCGGTGGGCTGGGCGGGTGCCGCTCCGGCGGAGTGGGCCGCGCGGCTCGGCACCGACGAGGAGACCGCGCGAGCGTTGGTGTGCGCGGCGGTGCGGGAGACGTTCGAGGAGTCCGGCGTGCTGCTCGCCGGGGAGTCACCCGGCTCCGTCGTCGCCGACACGACCGGGGCGGACTGGGAGGCCGACCGGCACGCGCTGGAGTCGCGGGAGCTGGCGATGTCGGACTTCCTGGCCCGGCGCGGGCTGGTGCTCCGCACCGACCTGCTCGGCGCCTGGCACGGGTGGCTGACCCCGGCGTTCGAGCCGAAGCGCTACCGCACGTGGTTCTTCGTCGCCCGGCTCCCCGAGGGGCAGCGCACCCGCGACGTCTCCACCGAGTCGTCGTCGGTCGTCTGGCGGCCGGCCAGCGCTGCGGCCGACGACGCCGACGCCGGCCGGCTGGCCATGCTCCCGCCGACGTACCTCACCTGCCTCGAGATCGGTCAGTACCCCGCCGTCGCCGACGTCGTGGCGGACGCGGAGGGCCGCACCGTCGACATGTTCATGCCGGAGGTCGAGCCGCTCGACGACGGCTTCACCCTGACCATCCCCGACCAGGTGCGGCCGCTGGTCGCGGCCCGGCGCGGCTGAGGGGGGCGGACGTGGACGCGTGGCAGGGAGGGGCGTACGGCGACCGCGGCAGGTGCGTGCTCGCCCCCAACGCCGGCTTCATGACGCTCGACGGCACCAACACCTGGGTGCTGCGCGAGCCCGGTGCCCGCCGCTCGGTGGTGGTCGACCCGGGTCCGTCGCTGGTCGAGCACCTCGACGCGGTGGCGGAGGTGGCCGGTGAGGTCGGCGTCGTGCTGCTCACCCACCACCACCTCGACCACTCGGAGGCGGCCCGCGAGTTCGCCGAGCGGGTGGGCTGCGGCGTGCGGGCCCTCGACCCGGCCTACCGCCTCGGCGAGGAGGGTCTCGGCGACGGCGACGTCGTCGAGGTCGACGGCCTCGAGGTGCGGGTGGTCGGCACCCCCGGCCACACCGCCGACTCGCTCTCGTTCCTCCTGCCGGCCGACCGGGTCGTGCTGACCGGCGACACCGTGCTCGGCCGCGGCACGACGGTCGTCGCCCACCCCGACGGCCAGCTCGGCGCCTACCTCGACTCGCTCGACCGCCTCCACGCCCTCGCCGAGGTGCACGACGTCGCGGCGATCTGGCCCGGCCACGGCCCCGTGATCGACGACGCCCTCGCCGCCCTCGACCACTACCGCTCCCACCGCCGCGAGCGGCTCGCCCAGGTCGAGGCCGCCCTCGCCACGCTCGGCGTCACCGCCGCCGCGGCGTACGCCGGCCCCACCCTGCCCCGCCAGGTCGTCGAGGTGGTCTACGCCGACGTCGACCCCGTGCTCTGGGGTGCCGCCGAGCTCTCCGTCCGCGCCCAGCTCGCCTACCTCGCCGCCCGTTGAATCGGGCCTCGTGGTGGGTTGAATCGGGTGTCGTGGTTGGTCGAATCGGTTCTCGTGGTGGGTCGAATCGGGTGTCGTGGCGGGTTGAATCGGGCCTGGTGGTGGGTTGATTCGGCCCTCGTGGTTGGCCGAATCGCGTGTCGTGGCGCGTCGAGTCCGGCCTCGTGGTCAGCCGGCGCGGCCGAGGAGCTGGGCGAGCTTGTCCACGGCCCGGTAGCCCTCGGGCACGCCCTCGACCAGCGCGGTGACCGAACGTGAGTGCTCGGTGCGCAGCGGCAGGATGGCCTGGTAGCCGGGGGAGTCGTACCACGCCTGCGCGGTGGCGGTGTCGGGGAACTCGATGATCACGACGTCGCCGTCCCAGTCGCCCTCGATCGGGGTCAGCCGGCCGCCGTGGACGAGCCAGCGGGCGCCGTACGGCGCGAGCGTCTCGTCGATGCGGTCGATGTACTCGACGATCTCGTCGCCGAGGTCGACGTCGCGGAGGTAGCAGATCGCGTAGCAGGTCATGGGGTTGCTCCTTTGGTCGTTGTGGTGCACCCATCGGAACCCGCGCCGAGGTCGTCGGTCGATGACCTCCGAGGTCATGGGGGCGTGGGTCGGGCCGCCCGTAGGTTGGGCGCCATGGACGTCACCGTCGGCGAGCTGGTCAGGGGAGTGGCGGCAGCGTCGCCACCTGTCGCAGCTCGACCTCGCCAACCTCGCGGAGGTCTCGACCCGGCACCTGAGCTACGTCGAGAACGGCCGGTCCCGGCCGACCAGCGGCATGATCCTCCGGTTGTGCGAGCGGCTCGACGTACCGCTGCGCGACCAGAACCGGATGCTCCTCGCCGGCGGGTTCGCGCCCGCCCATCCGGAGCACCGGCTCACCGACCCGCCGATGGCGGAGGCGAACGCCGCGCTCGAGGCGATCCTGCAGGCGCACCTGCCCTACCCGGCGCTGGTCGTCGACCGCCACTGGGAGCTCGTGACAGCCAACGAGGCGGCGTTCTCGATCTTCGACGGCGTCGACGACGACCTGCTCGAGCCGCCGGTCAACGTCATCCGGCTGTCGGTGCATCCGCGCGGCCTGGCGCCGAGGATCGCCAACCTGGCGGAGTGGCGGGCGCACCTGGCCCACCGGCTCCGCCGCGAGCACGAGGCGACCGGCGACCCGAGCTGCGCGAGCTGCTCGAGGAGGTTGCCGATGGCGACGGCGGCGCACCCGGGGCGGCCGCGCTCGTCGTACCGCTGGAGCTGCGGGTCTCCGACGACACCGTGCTGTCGTTCATCTCGACCACCACGGTCTTCGGGACGCCCCGGGAGGTGACCTTGTCGGAGCTCGCGATCGAGGCGTTCTACCCCGCCGACGAGGCCACCCGGAAGATCCTCAACGGGGTCTAGGAGCCGCCCGCGGCCTGCCACCGGCCGTCGGCGCGGGCGGCCTCGACGGCCGCCCGGCCCGCGTCGGTCATGAGTCCCTCGGCCTCGAGGGTCGCGACGCGGGCGACGTTGGACGGCGACCACTTGCTCCGCGTTCCGCGCTGGGTGAACCGGAGGAAGGTGGTCTCGTCGTCACGGCCGCGCGCCTGGCCGTCGATCCAGCCGAAGCAGAGTGCCTCCAGCACCGCCTCCTCGTAGGTGAGCGTCGTGCGGGTGCCGCCCTTCTTCGTGAGCACCAGCCACGCGGCCGGCTCGGTCGCGTGGTGCTCCTCGAGCCACGCCCGCCACGCTGCCCGGTCGGGAAGGAGCAGCTCCTCGCCGCTGAGTCGGTGAGCCATGGGTCGACGATGCCACGGTCGGTGTCGAATCGGGCCTCGTGGTGGGTTGAATAGGGCGCCGTGGCGCGTCGAATCGGCCGCCGTGGCGGCGTACGACGGCCCATGAACCGTCCACAGCCCCCGCGCGCCGACAGGTCATCCACAGGCAGGCCGCTCTCGGGCTCGACGCACGGTCCGACCGGCGCAGGGTCGCGCCATGACGACCACACGCACACCGCCCACGGGCCCGTTCACCTACAGCTCGATCGCCGCGCTCGGCATCTCCCGTCACCAGCTCCGCCGCTGGGTGAAGGAAGGGAAGGTACGCCGCGTCCTCCGCAACGTCTACGTCGCCGCCGACGCCGACGTCGAGCACGACCTCGAGCTGCGATGCCGCGCCGTCGACCTCGTGACGCCGGCCGACCACGTCGTGCGCGACCGCACCGCGGCCTGGTTGCACGGCATCGACACCCTGACGTACGGCGAGCTCGAGGTCGCACCGGACGTCGAGACGTGCGCACTCCGCGGCCACGAGCCGAGTGCTCGCGAGGGTGTCGACGGCCGGACGCGCGACCTCGTCGCCTCCGACATCACGGTCCTCTTCGACGTCCGGGTGACGACGCCGCTGCGCACCGCCCTCGACCTGAGCTGCCTCCTGTTGCGTCGTGACGCGCTCGCCGCGCTCGACGCGTTCTGCCGGGTCCACGGCATCACCCGCCGCCAGCTCGAGGTCGGGCTGCGGCGCTACCGCCGCCGACGCGGCGTCGTCCAGGCCCGCGAGCTGGTCGCCCTCGTCGACCCGCGAGCCGAGTCGGCCCGGGAGTCCTGGACCCGCCTGCAGATCCACGACGCCGGACTGCCGCCGCCGGAATTGCAGTGGTGGACCCACATCGACGGTGTGCCGACCTACCGCCTCGACCTCGCCTACCCCAAGCACCGCATCGCCGTCGAGTACGACGGCTGGGACGCGCACGAGCGCAACCCCGAGCAGCGGGCGAACGACAAGTCGAGACGCGCCTGGCTGCGGGCCAACGGCTGGACGATCATCGTGATCCGCATGGGCGACTTCACCGGCGAGGCGCTCGACCGGTGGATCGGTGAGCTGCGGCGCGCGCTGCGGCCGTCGTACTCCAACGTGCGGAGGATGGAGCGCGGGTCGCGGGCTCTCGCCCTCACCCAGTGACGCCGCGCCACCCGACTCGACGCGCCACGAGGGCCGATTCGACCGACCACGACACCCGACTCGACGCGCCACGAGGGCGGATTCGACCGACCACGAGGCCGGACTCGACCGACCACGAGGCCGGACTCGACGCGCCACGAGGCCGGATTCAACCCGACCGGGGAAGACGCAGCGGCCGGCGGAGCCGGAGGAGGGCGAGAGCGGCGAACAGCGCGGCTGCGAGGGCGCCGGCCGCGAGGGCCAGGGTGCCGTGCTCCTGCCACCAGGTCGGCCACGGGTCGGGTCCGGTAGGGACGGTGGGCCGGTCGCCGGTCATCAGACCGGTGGCGACGCTGACCCGGGCGACCCAGGGGGAGTCGACCGCGGCGACCTCCCGGGATCCTGCCTCGTCGACCAGCTCGAGCAGGTAGCCGTCGAACGACTCCCGCTCGTCGTCGGCCCAGCGCGGCGCCAGCACCACCGCGGTCGGGCGGCGGCCCTCGTCCTGCACCCAGCCGAGCAGCGACTCGAACGAGTCCAACGCCTCGGGCAGCAACGACTGCGGCGCGCTGCACGCACCGTGCGCTGCGGTCACCTGCCGCCACGACCGGTACCGCACCTCCTCACCGTCGGAGACGAGGAACGTAGGCCACACGTAGCGGACCGCGCTGCCGTCGTCGCACGCACCGATCCCGTCCCAGCCGGCGGCCCGCCGACCCGTCACCGGCGTGCTCGACCCGCTGTCCACCCCGACCACGCCCGCGACGCTCCGCCCGAACGACGCGCCGTCGCGCGTCAACGACGTCACCACCTGCCCCGACCACGCGAGCGACCCGCCGTCGGGTGACCACTGGAGGGACCGGACGAGCGCGCCGGGCGCCGCGCGCAGCTCGACGTCGCGTATGTCCCCGGTGCCCAGGTCGACGACGGCGAGACCACGGGTGCCCGCGTCCTGCGTCGGGTACGCCAGCCTGGTCCCGTCGGGCGAGAGCACCGGCCCCAGCTCGTCGAGCAGCGGCGCGCGGCGGTCGGGGGAGCCGGAGCTGCCGGTAGCGCCCGTCGGGCAGCACCGCCACGACCGTCCCGTCCGGGTCGTCGAGGGTGTAGACGACGGCCGCACGGTCCACCTCGTCCAGTGCCACGACGGGCAGGTCGATGACCCCGTCCGGAGGCGTGTGCACGAGGTCGGGCACGCCGCCGCGTACCTCACCGCCGGCCACGGGCACGTCGTCCTCCGCCAGGAGCTGCCAGCCGAGCCCGACGACCAGCGCCAAGCACGCGGCAGCCGCGGCGGCCCCGAGCACCCGCACCCGGGCCGTCGCCCGGCGGCCGCGGTCGAACAGGTCGGGCGGTACGTCGACCGCGGGCGCGCGGTCGGCCAGTCGCGTCAGCTCGTCGCGGAGCTGCTCGCCGCTCACGACGCGTCCTCCAGCAGCTGCTCGAGGTCCGGCGCGAGGGTGCGCAACCGGGCGAGGGCCTGCCGCGCGATCGACTTGACCGTGCCCGCCCCGATGCCGAGCGCTGCGGCGGTCTGCACCTCGGTGAGGTCCTCGAAGAACCGCAGCACGAGGACGGTCCGCTGCCGCTCGGTCAGCCGCCGCAGCGCGTCCTCCAGGCTGAGCCGCAGGTCGGTGTCGGCGGCGACCGCCGTGTCGTCGTACGACGCCAGCGGCGTCTCCCTCCACCGTCGCCGGCGCCACCACGACACGTTCTGGGTGTAGAGGATGCGCCGCACGTACGGCTCGGGGTCGCCCTCGATCCTGTGCCAGGCGCGCGCTGCCTTGAAGAGTGCGGTCTGCACGAGGTCCTCCGCGAGGTGGGCATCCCCGGTGAGGAGGTACGCCGTCCGGGTCAGGGCCGTCGTACGAGCGCGCACGAACTCGTCGAACGCATCCCGGGATGAGCTGGTCGCCACGTCGGCCCCCTTTCACCCACTCCTACGCCGCGGTGGCGCGATCCGGGGGTCACCCGATCGGAGAAATCCGGGTCGCCGTGCCACGGGACCCGATTCGACGCGCCACGAGGCCCGATTCGACCGACCACGTGGCCCGATTCGACGCGCCACGACACCCGATTCGACGGGCCACGACACCCGATTCAACATCGGGGCGGAGGGGGGAGGGGGAGGGGCGCGGTGGGTCAGCGGGCGCGGCGGCCCATCCGCTCCATGTCCATGATCACGACCGAGCGGGGCTCGAGGCGCAGCCAGCCGCGGGAGGCGAAGTCGGCGAGGGCCTTGTTGACGGTCTCGCGGGAGGCGCCGACCAGCTGGGCGAGCTCCTCCTGGGTGAGGTCGTGGTGGACGTGGACGCCGTCGTCGGCGGTGCGGCCGAACCGGTCGGCGAGGTCGAGCAGCGCCTTGGCGACCCGGCCGGGGACGTCGGAGAACACCAGGTCGGCGACGACGTCGTTAGGCCTTGCGCAGGCGGGCGGCGAGCTGGGCGAGGAGGCCGCGGGCGACGCCGGGCCGGCCGTCGAGCCAGCGGAGCAGGTCCTCGTGGGACAGGGAGACGAAGGAGGCGTCGGTCACCGCCGTGACGGTCGCCGAGCGCGGTCCCGGGTCGAACAGCGAGAGCTCGCCGAACATCGAGCCGGGCCCGAGGATCGCCAGCAGGTTCTCGCGGCCGTCGGACGAGGTGCGCCCGAGCTTCACCTTCCCGTCGAGCACGATGTAGAGCTTGTCGCCCGAGTCGCCCTCGTGGAAGAGCACCTCGCCGCGCCGGATGCGGTTCTCCGACATCGACGAGCGCAGCGCGGACGCGGCCTCGTCGTCGAGCGCGCTGAACAGCGGGGCCTGACGGAGTACGTCGTTGTCCACGCTTCCTCCATTCGTCGGTCGGCCGGGCTCGCCCCCTGGCCGCCCTCCGCATCCTAGCCAGTGGTCGATCTCACAAGCACCAGCGAGGCCCTGCCGTCGCGGTCCGGGGCGCCCCGGCGGCCCGTCATGGGGTCTGTCGGCCGGAGCCTCTACTCTGGCCGGGTGCGGGCGAGCGGGACGAAGGACGAGACACCGACCCAGCTGGTCCGCCGGGCCCGCAAGATCAACCGGGTGCTCGCCGAGACCTATCCCGACGCCCGTTGCGAGCTCGACTTCGACAACCCCTTCGAGTTGCTCGTCGTCACGGTGCTCAGCGCCCAGACGACCGACAAGCGGGTCAACGCCGCCCGGCCGGCGATCTTCGCGGCCTACCCCGACGCCAAGGCGATGGCCGCCGCCGACCGCGCCCACCTCGAGCAGCTGGTGGGCCCGCTCGGGTTCTTCCGCGCCAAGACCGAGTCGCTGCTCAAGCTGAGCGCCGCCCTCGTCGAGCGGTACGACGGCCAGGTGCCGCCCCGGCTCGACGACCTGGTCACCCTCCCCGGCGTGGGCCGCAAGACCGCGAACGTCGTGCTCGGCAACGCGTTCGACGTGCCCGGCATCACCGTCGACACCCACTTCGGGCGGCTCGCCCGCCGGTTCGCGTGGACCGAGGAGACCGACCCGGTGAAGGTCGAGCACGCCGTCGGCGCGCTCTTCCCCAAGCGCGACTGGACCATGCTCAGCCACCACCTCATCTGGCACGGCCGCCGGGTCTGCCACGCCCGCAAGCCCGCGTGCGGGGCGTGCCCGGTCGCCCGCTGGTGCCCGGCCTTCGGCGAGGGGCCCACCGACCCCGCGGAGGCGGCCAAGCTGGTGCGCACCGAGGGCAGGGCATGAGCCGCTGGGCGGTGCCGGTGGTCGCGCTCGTCGGCCTCGCGGTGCTGCTCACGGCCTGCGACGAGGGCACCACGACCGCGGCGTGCAACGTCGACGTCGACACCGCCGAGCTCCGCGAGGAGAAGGCCGCCGCCGGCATCGAGGACTGCCCCGACCTCGCCGGCGAGGCCGACCTCCCCGACCTGGAGCTCAGCTGCCTGGCCGGAGGTACGCCGGGTTCGCTCGCCGACGTCGAGGGCCCGGCGATCGTCAACTTCTGGGCGTCCAACTGCGCGCCGTGCCGCACGGAGATGCCGGTGCTGCAGGAGTTCCACGAGCGTCACGGCGACCGCGTCGCCGTGATCGGAGTCGACTTCCTCGAGACCTATCCCGGGGCGGCGGTCGACCTGGCGCGGCGCACCGGCGCCACCTACCCGTCGTTCGCCGATGCCTGCGGCGACCTCCAGGAGGCCGGGTTGATCGTGCCCGGCCTGCCGTCGTTCGCGTTCGTCCGCGCCGACGGCTCGGTCGAGCGCGCCGACGGCGGCGTCGACTCGCTGGCGGAGATCGAGGAGCTCGCCGAGGACAAGCTGGGCATCGAGCTCGCCCGGGGGCCGCGTGAGCGACCGCCCCGCGGACGGCGTACCCGGAGAGGACCTGCCCGCCGACCTGCCGGACTGGCTCGCGCCGGTCGCGGCGGCGGCCCGGCGGATCCGGGGCAGCGAGCTGACCGCGTTCCTGCCGCCCGCGGACTCCCGGCGCCCGCCGGGGGGCGGTGCTGATGCTGTTCGGCGACGACGGCGCCGGGCCCGAGCTGCTGCTCACCGAGCGCGCCCACCACATGCGGTCCCACCCCGGCCAGGTGTCCTTCCCCGGCGGGTCGATCGACCCGGGCGAGACGCCGGTCGAGGCGGCGCTGCGCGAGGCGCAGGAGGAGATCGGGGTCGACCCGGCCGGCGTGGCCGTCTTCGGCACCCTCCCGGAGCTGTGGCTGCCGCCCTCCAACTTCGCCGTGACGCCGGTGCTCGGCTGGTGGCGCGAGCCGCACCCGGTCGAGGTGGCCTCGCCCGACGAGGTCCACGAGATCCACCGGGTGACCATCGCCGAGCTGCTCAGCCCGGAGCACCGGATCTCGGTCCGCCACCCCAGCGGCTGGGTCGGTCCCGGCTTCCTCATCGGCGACGCCAAGGACGTCATCGTCTGGGGGTTCACCGGCGGGATCATCACCCGGTTCTTCGACTTCCTCGGCTGGCTGCCGCCGGCCGCCGACCCGCCGGTGCACGACCTGCCCCGCCACATGCTCGCCGAGTACGAACGGCGGGTCGCCGACGCGTCGCCGGGACAAGAGCCCGACAGCCTCGACATCCTGGAGCCCGACGCGCCCGACGAGCCCGAGGGGACAGGCTGATGGACCTCAACCTGCTCGACTGGCTGCTGCTGCTCCTGCTGCTCGCCTACGCCCTCTCCGGCTACTGGCAGGGCTTCGTCACCGGTGCGTTCGCGACGCTCGGGCTGCTCCTGGGCGGCCTGTTCGGCATCTGGCTGGCGCCGGTGGTGCTCGGCGGGGCCGACCCGTCGCTCTGGGTGTCGCTGGGGGCGCTGTTCATCGTGATCCTTTCGGCGTCGCTGGGGCAGGCGCTCCTTCAGTACGCCGGCGCCAAGGTGCGTGAGCAGATCACCTGGCAGCCGGCGCGCGCGGTCGACGCCGTCGGCGGCGCGGTGCTCTCCGTGTGCGCGGTGCTGCTCGTGGCCTGGGCGCTGGGCGTCGCGATCTCCGGCACCCGGATCGGCCCGGTCACCGAGCAGGTCCGCAGCTCGTGGATGCTGGCGCGGGTCGACACCGTGCTGCCCGACTCCGCGCCCGGGGTGCTGCGGGCGTTCAACAACGTCGTCGGCACCGGCTTCTTCCCGCGCTACCTCGAGCCGTTCGCCCCCGAGCGGATCGTCGAGGTCGGGCCCGGACCCGAGCGGTTGCTCGACGACCCCGACGTGCTCGCCACGCAGAGCCGGGTGCTGAAGATCCGCGGCGCCAACGACTGCGGCCGCGGGGTGGAGGGCACCGGTTTCGTCTTCGCCCCCGACCGGGTGATGACCAACGCCCACGTCGTCGCCGGCGTCGACGACCCGGAGGTGGAGGTCGACGGGGGGCACCGAGCTGGCCCGGGTGGTCCACTACGACCCCGACCTCGACGTCGCGGTGCTGGCCGTCGACACCGCCGACCTCGAGCCGCTCGAGCTCGACGAGACCGTCGACGCCGAGGACCCGGTCGCGATCGTCGGCTACCCGCAGGACGGGCCGTTCGACGTCCGGACCGGCCGGGTCCGCGCCCGGCACGACCTCCGCTCGCCCGACATCTACGGCACCGGCACCGTCGTACGCGAGGTCTACTCCGTCCGCGGCCTGGTGCGCCCCGGCAACTCCGGCGGCCCCGATCGTCACCCCCCAGGGTGACGTGGCCGGCGTCGTGTTCGCCGCGTCCGTGACCGACACCGACACCGGCTACGCACTCACCGCCACCCAGGTGGCCGACAGCGCGGCCGCCGGCCGCGCCTCCGACGGCGAGGTCGACACCGGCGACTGCGCGGCCTGAGGACCGGCCGCCGAGCAACCACGAGGAGAACGATGACCATGTACCCGGCCTACCCGGCACCCAGCGACGAGGCGCGCCGCCTCCACGACGAGATGGTCTCCTTCCTGCAGGAGGAGGTCTTCCCGGCCGAGGCCGCCTACGAGCGCTACCGCGAGGAGGCCGGGGAGCACGACCACACGGTGCCGCCGGTCGTCGAGGAGCTGAAGGCGAAGGCACGCGAGCGAGGGCTGTGGAACCTCTTCCTCCCGTCCGAGTCCGGGCTGACCCAGCTCGAGTACGCCCCCATCGCGGAGCTGTCGGGCTGGAGCCCCGAGATCGCGCCGGAGGCCATCAACTGCGCCGCGCCCGACACGGGCAACATGGAGCTGCTGCACATGGTGGGCACGCCGGAGCAGCAGGAGCGGTGGCTGAAGCCGCTGCTCGCCGGCGAGATCCGGTCGGCGTTCGCGATGACCGAGCCGGACGTCGCGTCCTCCGACGCCACCAACATCGGCACCCGGATCGAGCGCGACGGCGACGAGTACGTCGTCAACGGCCGCAAGTGGTGGATCACCGGCGCCGCCGACCCGCGGTGCCGCGTGCTGATCGTGATGGGCAAGACCGACCCGGACGCGGAGGTCCACCGGCAGCAGTCGATGGTCATCGTCCCGGTCGACACCCCCGGCGTCGACATCCAGCGGTCGCTGCCGGTCTTCGGCAAGCAGGACCAGCACGGTCACTGCGTCGTCGAGCTCACCGACGTCCGGGTCCCGGTCGGCAACCTGCTCTTCGAGGAGGGCGGCGGGTTCGCCGCGGCGCAGATGCGGCTCGGGCCGGGCCGGATCCACCACGTCATGCGCGCCCTGGGGGCGGGGGAGCGGGCGCTGGCGATGATGGTCGAGCGGGCGCGCACCCGGGAGGCCTTCGGCGGGCCGCTCGCCCAGCAGTCCTCGGTGCGCGAGCGGATCGCGGAGTCCCGGATCGAGCTCGAGCAGGCCCGTGCCCTCTGCCACCACGCCGCGTTCGTGATCGACAGCGAGGGCAACAAGGCCGCCCGCCACCTGATCGCGGCCGCCAAGGTCGCCGTACCCCGGGCCGTGCTCAACGTGATCGACCGGGCGATCCAGCTCCACGGCGGCGCCGGCGTCACCGACGCCACCCCGCTCGCCATGCTCTGGGGTTGGCACCGCGCGATGCGGATCTTCGACGGCCCCGACGAGGCGCACCTGGTCACCCTGGGCCGCGCGGAGCTGAAGAAGGAACCGCTGTTCGACCTGCCGCGGTCGATCCACAGCCAGTTCGCCTGACCACGGGAGGATCCTGATGACCTACGTCGACTACGCCTACGCCGACGGCGCGGCCCGGATCACGCTCGTCGACGGCGACCGCGGCAACCCGCTGCAGCCGGAGTCCGCCGCCGAGCTCCTTGCAGCGGTGCTGCGGGCGCGGGCCGACGGCGCCCGGGTGGTCGTGCTGCGGGCCGAGGGCCGGTTCTTCTCCGTCGGCGGCGACCTGTCCGGCTTCGCCGCCGCGGACGACCCGCAGGCGCTGCTCCTCGACCTCGCCGAGGCCGCTCACCGGGTCATCACCGAGCTGGTCCGCGGCGACGCGGTGGTGGTGAGCGCGGTGCAGGGCACGGCCGCCGGCATCGGGTTCCCGATCGCGGCGGCCGCCGACGTCGTCCTCGCCGCGGACACGGCCCGGTTCAGCCTCGCCTACGCCAAGGTCGGCCTGAGCCCCGACGGCGGCGGCAGCCTCCTCGTGCACACCCTCGGCCTGCACCGGGTGCTCCGGCTGGCCCTGCTCGGCGACCTGATGACCGCCCAGGAGGCCCACGACGCCGGGCTGGTGGCGCGGCTGGTGCCCGCCGACCAGCTCGACCGCGCCACCGACGAGGTGGTCGCCGGGCTCCTCGCCGGCTCGCCGGAGGCGCTCGCGGCGACCAAGCACCTGGTGCGCCAGGCCGCCGAGCCGGCCCCGGAGACCGTGCTGCGGCGCGAGGCGGAGTCGATCAGCCGGCTCGCGGGCACGCCCAGCGGCCAGGAGGGCGTCGCCGCGTTCCTCGAGAAGCGGGCGCCCCGCTTCGGCTGACCGCCGACGTCCGGCCAGCCGGCCGGCCAGCTGGCCGCCGCACGGGCCGTCAGGCCGGCTCGGGGGCCGTGGTCACCGGGGGCTCCTCGCCGGCGACGACCGCCTCGAGGCGGTCGACCGCGATTTGGGTGTAGGCGGCGTGCAGGTCGGTGGCGCCGTCGTCGAAGGGACACGGTGCCGACCACGACGGCGTTCGGCCCGACCCGCAGGATCGAGGAGTGCAGGCTGAGGTCGAGCGACTCGCCCGTCGCGGAGGTGATCGTGCCCTCGGCGTGGAGGTTGATCTGGTCGTCGACGCTCTCGCCCGAGGCGTTCTCGTCGAAGGTGATCGTGAGCGAGTAGGCGTTGCCGTCGTCGTCGGTCGTCTCGACGCTGTCGCACCCGGCCAGCACCTCGACGTTGTCGGCGAAGTACTGGTCGAGCGCCGCCTGGTCCTCGACCGTCGCGGCGCCGGTCTCGACCGCGGGCACGCCGATGTCGCCGTACTCGTAGGCGACCTCGACCTTCGCGGATGGCCCGAGGTCGTCGATGTCCCCGACCTCGTCGAGGCAGCCGATCGACCCCTCGTCATCGTCGCTCACCTCGCCCTCCACCCAGCCGGTCCCCAGGTTCTCGAGCTGGAGCACGACGGTCTGCAGCTGGTCCTCGGTCAGGACGGGCGTGTCGTCACCGTCCTCGCCACCGTCGTCCCCGCCGATGACGTTGCCGTCGGCGTCGACCGTGACGGTCTCGGTCACCTCCTCGACGGCGTCCTCGTCGCCGTCGCCGCAGCCGGCGGCGAGCACCGAGGCGAGGGCGAGGACGGCGACCGACGCGAGCGGCCGGGCGATGCGGGAGCGGGTGGTCGTGGTGGTGCGCACGGGGGATACCTCCGGTTCGTGGGACCGCCAGATGCTTCCACGTCGCCGGGGCGGGCAACCCCGCTACGGCGGCAATTAGTCCGCAGGGATGGCTGCAGGCGGTCGACGTTCGTCCGCAGGGAGGACCGCCGCACCGGACGCGGGGGCAGCCGCCCGGCGGGACGGCGCCCGGCGGGAAGGTGCCCAGCGCGGCGAGGTCGTGGCCGTGCGGGTAGGTGCGCATCCGGCCGAGGTCGGCGAAGGTGCGCGGCCGGCGCCGCGACGGCGTGTGACGCAGCGCCCGCGCCCGCACCCGCAACGCCGCGCGCGCCACCCGGCGGGCTCGTGGGCCGGGGTCGTCGTAGCCGAACGCCGCGAGCAGCTCGGGCTCCATCAGGCAGCGGCTGAACAGCTCGACCGCACGCCGCGCCGGTCGCGGGTAGAACGTGGTGAGCAGCCGCAGCGTGGCGTCGGCGACCCGGCGACCGCCCTCGTCGTAGGCGAAGTGGCGGCGCTCGTAGTCGTCCATCAGCGCCATGAAGCCGTCGTACGTCGCCGGCACGTCCTTGATGCCCATCCGCCGCCCGAGCTCGCGGTAGTAGCGCACCGTCGCGCGCAGCTCGGTGTCGGTGAGCGGCCGCCAGCCGTAGGCGTCGAGCCAGCGCTTGGGCACGACGACGAACGTCGACAGCACGTAGCGCAGGTCGTCGTTGCCGATGTCGTACATCCGGTGCATCTGGTTGATGCGGCGGACGCCGGTGCGGCCGGCCGTGGAGTCGAAGCCGTGCAGCACCGGGGCCTCGAGCAACAGCGCGGTGTCGTCGTACCGCTTCTGGCACGCGCGCTCGAACTGCTGCGTCTCGTGCAGCAGCCGACCGATGCTCGGCACGGCGTAGGTGCGGAACAGCGCGAAGCTCAGCGCCTGCGTGATGTCCCAGGTGAACTCGTGGAGGGACAGGTTGCGCACGATCTCGACGTAGTCGGTCTCGGGGTCGAGCGCGTCGTTGCGCCGGCGCCACAGGTCCTTGGCCATCCGCGCTCCTCTCCGTCGGACCTACGGTAGCGTGCGCTAGAACACGTTACAGTTCGCGGGTGAGTGAGAAGGTGTTCAGCCCGGTCGACCTGGGGCCGGTGCGGCTGCGGAACCGCACGGTGAAGGCCGCGACCTTCGAGGGCCGCACGCCGCACGGCGAGGTCACCGACGCCCTCGTCGCCTACCACGTCGCCCCGGCCCGCGGCGGCGTCGGCGCGACCACGGTCGCCTACCTCGCCGTCGCCCCCGAGGGTCGCACGCACGCCGAGCAGCTCGTCGTCGGCGAGCGGACGCTGCCCGGCCTGGCCCGGCTGGCCGACGCCGTCCACGCCGAGGGCGCCGCGATCGTCGGCCAGGTGGGGCACGCCGGACCGGTCGCCAACGGCCGCTCCAACGGCGTCCACGCGATCGCCGCCAGCCCGATGCCGAGCCCGCTGTCGATGCAGATGGTGCGCGGCGCGACGGAGCGCGACCTCACCCGGGTGACCCGGGCGTACGTCGACACCGCCCGCACGCTGGTCCGCGCCGGGTTCGACGTGCTCGAGCTGCACATGGCCCACAGCTACCTGATCTCCTCGTTCCTCGCGCCCGCCCTCAACCGTCGCAGAGACCGCTGGGGCGGCCCCCTGGAGCGCCGTGCGCGGCTCGCCCGGCAGGTCGCCCGCGCCGTGCGCGAGGAGGTCGGCGACGCCGCCGCCGTGACCGCGAAGGTGAGTGTGTCCGACGGGTTCCCAGGCGGGCTGACGACCGACGACGGCCTCGAGCTGGCGCGGCTGCTGGAGGCCGACGGCCACCTCGACGCCCTCCAGCTCTCCGGCGGCAGCTCGCTGATGAACCCGATGTACCTCTTCCGCGGCGAGACCCCGGTCGCGGAGTTCGCCGCCGCGATGCCCGCGGTCGTCCGGTGGGGCATGCGGACGCCCTTGGGCCGTGGCTTCCTCAAGCGCTACGAGTTCAAGGAGGCGTACTTCCGCGAGAAGGCGCTGCGCTTCCGCGACGCCCTGTCGATGCCGCTGATGCTCCTCGGCGGGATCAACCGGCTCGACACGATGCGGCAGGCGATGGCCGACGGGTTCGACCTCGTCGCGATGGGCCGGGCCCTGCTCCGCGAGCCCGACCTCGTCGCCCGCCTCCAGCGCGGCGAGGCGACGTCCGGGATCTGCGTCCACTGCAACCGGTGCATGCCGACCATCTACTCCGGCACCCGGTGCGTCGAGTGGTCGGCCGGGGAGGGGATCGCGCTGGCGCGGTGAGGGGGTGAGGTCTTGCCCGTCAAGTTGAGGGATCCCCGGTCGACCGGGGAAACCTCACGCCGCTCCGTTCCCAAGAACTAGAACCTGTTCTACCCTCCCTCCATGTCCCAGGTGATCCCCGAGAAGCCCCTCCGCGTCGTCGTCTGGGCGACCGGCACGGTCGGCCGGCACGCGATCGCGGGCGTCGACGCCCACCCGGACCTCGAGCTGGTGGGCGTGTGGACCTCGACCGCCGACAAGCACGGGAAGGACGCGGGGGAGCTCGCCGGCCTCGGTCGCGAGCTCGGCGTGACGGCGACGACGGACCGGGACGAGCTGGTCGCGCTGCGGCCGGACTGCGTCGTGCACACCGCGATGACCGACGACCGGGTCTTCGAGGCGATCGACGACCTCACCGGCCTGGTGCGCGACGGGGTCAACGTGGTGTCGAGCGGGCCGGTCATCCTGCTCCACCCCGACGGCACGCTTCCGCCGGAGATGGTCGCCGACATCCACGCGGCGGGGCGGGGAGGGCGGTGCCAGCCTGCACGTCAACGGCATCGACCCCGGCTTCGCCAACGACGTGCTGCCGCTCGTCCTCACCAGCCTCAGCCAGCGCATCGACCACGTGCGGGTCAGCGAGATCGCCGACTACTCCACCTACGACCAGCGGGTCGTGATGCGCGAGCTGTTCGGCTTCGGGCAGCCGCTCGACGCCACGGCCGTGCTCTGGGAGCCCGGGATCCTGAGCACGGCGTGGGGGCCGGTGGTCCGGCTGATCGCCGCCGGGCTCGACGTCACCCTCGACGAGCCGCTCGTCGAGGAGGTCGAACGACGGCCGGCCGCGCGCGACACCAGCACCGTCTCGGTCGACATCCGTGAAGGCACGATGGGCTCGGTGCGGTTCCGTGTCGTCGGCACCGTCGACGGCGAGCCGCGGATCACCCTCGAGCACGTCACGCGCACCGATCCGTCCTCCGACCCCGACTGGCCCCCGACCGACCGAGGGCGACGGCTGCTACCGGGTCGAGGTCACCGGCGAGCCGCACCTCCGCCTCGAGCTCACCCACCACGGGGAGCGCGGCGACCACAACGTGTCCGGGATGATCGTCACCGCCCAACGGCTCGTCAACGCCGTGCCCGCGGTCGTCGCGGCCCGCCCCGGCCTGGTCACGCCGCTCGACCTGCCGTTGGTCACCGGCCGCGGGCTGGTGCGCCGATGAGCACGCCCACGATCCTCGACCGGTTCCGACTCGACGACCACGTCGCGGTCGTCACCGGCGCCGGCCGCGGCATCGGCGCCGCGACCGCGGTGGCGCTCGCGGAGGCGGGAGCCGACGTCGTCCTCTCCGCCCGCACCGAGGCGCAGCTCCACGACGTCGCCGGGCGGGTCCGCGACGCCGGGCGGCGGGCGCTCGTCGTGACGGCCGACCTGGCCCACACCGACGCGGTCGCCGGCCTGGCGCGGACGGCGTACGACGAGCTCGGGCGCCTCGACGTCGTCGTCAACAACGTCGGCGGCACCGTCCCCAACGCCTTCCTCGACACCGACGTCGCCTATCTCGAGGAGGCGTTCCACTTCAACGTCAGCACCGCTCACGCCCTCACGCGGGCTGCGGTGCCGCTGATGCTCGCCTCGCTCGGCGAGCCCGAGGAGCGGCGGCAGAAGTCGGTCGTCACCATCAGCTCGATGATGGGCCGCGCCGCCGGGCGTGGGTACCTCGCCTACGGCACCGCCAAGGCTGCCCTCGCGCACTGGACGCGGCTCGCCGCCACCGACCTGGCTCCGCGGGTCCGGGTCAACGGCGTCCACGTCGGGTCGGTGATGACCAGCGCTCTCGAGTTCGTCGCCTCGGTGCCCGAGACCCGGGCGGCGATGGAGCAGGCGACGCCGCTCGGCCGGATCGGGGAGGCGGAGGACGTCGCCGCGGCCGTGGTCTACCTGTCCTCGCGGGCGGGGCAGTACCTCACCGGCAAGCTGCTCGAGGTCGACGGTGGCCTCCAAGCCCCCCAACCTCGACCTCGGGTTACCCGACCTCGGGCCGGCTGCCGCCGGTTCGTAGGGTTGGCCGGATGGAACGGGGGAGTCAGCACCGGCGCGGCGGTCTCACCCGACTCCGGGGTGCACTGGGCCCAGGAGGGCGCCTGGGGAGGTCGCACCCGGCATCCACCGGATCCCGCTGCCGCTGCCGATGGACGGCCTGCGGGCGATCAACGTCTACGTCGTCGACGGGTCCGACGGGCTGACCCTGGTCGACGGCGGCTGGGCGATCCCGGTCGCGCGCGAGCTGCTCGACAAGTGCCTGCGCGACGTGGGACGCGGGTTCGGCGACATCCGGCGGTTCCTGGTCACCCACGTCCACCGCGACCACTACACGATGGCCCGGGTGCTGGGCACCGAGCTCGGCGTCGAGGTGACGCTCGGCGCGGACGAGCGGCCGGCGCTCGACCTCCTGCTGAGTGCGGACAAGCTCCCGGGCAACCCGTTCGTCGACGTGCTCGCGAGCGCGGGGGGCGCAGGAGATCGGCGAGAAGTGGGCGGCCGGCGACCCCGGGGAGCTGCCCGATCCCGCGATGTGGGCGCTGCCCGACACCTGGCTCGACGGCGACGTCGCGCTCGAGGTCGGGGGCCGCACCCTCGACGCCGTCCACACTCCGGGCCACACCCCCGGCCACTACGTCTTCGCCGACCCTGCCGACGAGCTGCTGTTCGCGGGCGACCACGTGCTGCCCACGATCACACCGTCGATCGGGTTCACGGTGCCGCCGGCCGAGCAGCCGCTCGGACAGTTCCTCGGCTCCCTGGCCAAGGTGCGTGCGTTGCCGGACCTGCGGATCCTCCCCGCCCACGGGCCGGTGGCCCCGTCGAGCCACGCCCGCGTCGACGAGCTGCTCACCCACCACGAGCACCGGCTCGACCTCGCGTTGGCGTCGCTGCGCAGCCGCGGCACGGCCACCGCGCACGACGTCGCCCATGACCTGGGCTGGACCCGCCACGAGACGCCGTACGACGACCTCGACGTGTTCGCGCAGGGCATGGCCTCGATGGAGACCAAGGCCCACCTCGACCTGCTGGTCGCGCGCGGCCTCGCCACGGCGGCGTACTCCCCCGACGGGGTCGGCTACGCTGCGGCGCCGGCCCGCTGACCGAATCGCCCGCCGATCCGGGTGCCGGCGGGGACGTGACGGGCAAAACCTCCACTTGTCCGGCATTGCTTTGCCCGACATGTTGAGGTTTCCCCCGGCCGGCCGGGGAAACCTCACGTGCCGGCGCCCACCACGACCCCCGACTCGACGCACCACGACCCCCGACTCGACGCACCACGACACCCGACTCGACCCACCACGACCCCCCGACTCAACGCGCGGACCCGCGGCGGGCGCCGGCCGGGCGTCGTACTACGCTGACGACGTCAGGACAGGGGAGCACGACACCGAGCGTGCTGAGAGTGCGGGACCGAGCCGCAGACCCTCCGAACCTGATCCGGTTAGCACCGGCGAAGGGAGTCAGCGTTGAAGCGCATCCTTGCCGCCACGGCGGCCGTGGCCCTGACGACGGGCTGCTCCGTCATGACCGGTGACGAGCAGTCCGCGTCCGACTCCGCACCCGGCGGCGGCAACGCCGAGTGCGGGGAGGTCGTGCTCGTCACCCACGACTCGTTCACCCTGCCGAAGAAGGTGGTCCGGGCCTTCGAGCGTGACTCGGGGTGCACGCTGGTGCACAGCCCGGCGGGCGACGGTGGCGAGCTCACGAGCAAGCTCACCGTCACCAAGGGCGACCCGATCGGCGACGTGGCGTTCGGTGTCGACAACACGTTCGCCGCGGCCGCGCTCGAGGCCGGCGTCTTCGCGCCGTACGAGGCCGACCTGCCCGAGGGCGCGGAGCGCTACCTGCTGCCCGGCGACGACGACCGGGTCCTCACGCCGGTCGACAACGCCGGCGTGTGCGTCAACGTCGACACCGCCTGGTTCGCCGGGCGCGACCTCGAGCCGCCGACGTCCCTCGACGACCTCACCGACCCCGCCTACGAGGGGCTGTTCGTCACGCCCGGCGCGACGACCAGCACCCCGGGGATGGCCTTCCTGCTCGCGACGATCGGCGAGCACGGCGAGGACTGGCCGGACTACTGGGAGGACCTGCTGGCCAACGACGCGAAGGTCGTGAAGGGCTGGGAGGACGCCTACTACGTCGACTTCACCTACTCCGGTGGCGACCGGCCGATCGTGCTGTCCTACGACACCTCGCCGGCCTACACCGTCGAGGGAGGCGAGTCGTCGACCGCCGCCCTCCTCGACACCTGCTTCCAGCAGGTCGAGTACGCCGGGGTGCTGGAGGGCGCCGCCAACCCGGCCGGCGCCGAGCGGGTCGTCGACTTCCTGCTGTCGCCGGAGGTGCAGGCCGCGCTGCCGACCAGCATGTACGTCTTCCCCGTCGACGACACGGTCGAGCTGCCCGCCGACTGGGCGCGGTTCGCCGCGCGGCCGGAGGACCCGATCGAGGTCGCGCCGGAGGAGATCGCCGACAACCGCCGCGACTGGCTGTCGCGGTGGACCGACCTCACCTCCGGGTGACCGGCGGCGGCAGCGCCGGGACGGGGCGCCTGCTCGGGCTGCTCGGGCTCGCGGCGGTGCCGACCGCGGTGCTCGGCCTGTTCTTCCTGCTGCCGGTCGCCGGCATGCTCGAGCGCGGGCTGTGGCCCGAGGGCTCGTTCGAGCCGGGCGCGGTGCTCGAGGTGCTGGGCACCGACCGGACGCGCCGCGTCGTCTGGTTCACGGTGTGGACCAGCTCGGTGGCGACCGCGGCGTCGGTGCTGCTGGGCCTGCCGGCGGCGTACGTCCTCCACCGGCTGCGGTTCCCGCTGCGGGGGGCGGTGCGGGCCGCGCTGCTGGTGCCGTTCGTGCTGCCGACGGTCGTCGTGGGCATCGCGGTGCGCGAGCTGGTGGCCGACTCCGGGCCGCTCGGGTTCCTCGGCCTCGACGGGACGCCGGTGGCGATCCTGATCGGGCTGGTGTTCTTCAACGTCGCGGTCGTGATCCGCACCGTCGGCGCGGCGTGGGAGGGCTTGGACCGCCGACCCGCGGAAGCCGCGGCCGCGCTCGGGGCGGCTCCGTGGCAGGTGCTGGTCACGGTGACGCTCCCCGCCCTGCGGCCGGCGATCGTGTCCGCGGCGTCGGTGGTGTTCCTCTTCTGTGCGACCGGGTTCGGCGTGGTGCTCACCCTGGGCGGTGTGCGCTACGCGTCGGTGGAGACCGAGATCTACCTGCTCACCACCGGCGCGATCACCGGCTCCGTCGAGCTCGGCGCGGCAGCGGCGCTGTCGATCGTCCAGCTGGTCGCGGTGGTCGCGCTGCTCGGCGTCGCGGCCCGGCTGCGCGCCGTCCCGGACCCGACGGTACGGCGCTCGGTGGCGGCCCCGACCCGGCCGCGGCGCCGCGACCTGCCGGCACTGTTCGTCACCGGCGGGGTGCTGGCGGCGGTCGCGCTGCCGATCGCGACCCTCGTCGTCGGCTCGTTGCGCCGCGACGGCGCGTGGACGCTGGTGCACTACCGCGCCCTGACCGGCGTCGGCGCGGACGCCGGCGGCAACGGGGGCGGGCTGCTGCGGGCCCCGGTCACCGAGGCGCTCGGCAACTCGCTGCGGATCGCCGTCGACGCGACCTGGATGTCGCTGTTGCTGGGGCTGCTCGTCGCGGTCGTCGTCACCTCCCGCTCCCGCAGCGCGGCCGAGCGGCGGGTGCGCAGTGCCTTCGACGGGCTCTTCATGCTGCCGCTCGGCGTGTCCGCGGTGACCCTCGGCTTCGGGTTCCTGATCACGCTCGACGAGCCGCCGCTCGACCTGCGGTCGAGCCCGTTGCTCGTGCCGGTCGCGCAGGCCCTGGTGGCCCTGCCGCTGGTGGTCCGGGTGCTCGTCCCGGTGCTGCAGGGCATCGACGACCGGCAGCGGCAGGCGGCCGCCTCGCTCGGCGCGGGGCCGCTGCGGTCGCTGCTCACCGTCGACGTGCCGGTGCTGTGGCGCCCGCTGCTGGTGGCGGCGGGGTTCGCGTTCGCGGTCTCGCTCGGCGAGTTCGGCGCCACGTCGTTCATCGTCCGCGCCGACGTGCCGACGCTGCCCGTCGTGATCTACCGGCTGATCGGGAGTCCCGGCCAGCTCAACTACGGCACGGCGCTGGCCGCGTCGGTCGTCCTCGCCGCGGTGACGGCGCTCGTGGTGCTGCTCGTCGAGCGGCTGCGGGTGCCGGGAGCAGGAACCTTCTGATGACCCTCGAGCTCGACCACGTCACCGTCACCTTCGGCCGCCACGTCGCGGTCGACGACGTCGACCTCACCCCTGGCCGACGGCCACGTGCTCGCCGTGCTGGGCCCTTCCGGCAGCGGGAAGTCCTCGCTGCTCCGGGCCGTCGCCGGCCTGGAACCGGTGCACGGCGGCACCGTCCGCTGGGACGGCGCCGACCTCACCGGCGTGCCGACGCACCGGCGCGGGTTCGCGCTGATGTTCCAGGACGGACAGCTCTTCGACCACCTCACGGTCGCGCGCAACGTGGGCTACCCGCTGCGGCTGCGCCGCCACGACCGGTCCGCGGTGCGCCGCGAGGTCGACGACCTGCTCGACCTGGTCGGCCTGGGCGGCTTCGCCGACCGCCTCCCCCGCACCCTCTCCGGCGGGGAGCGGCAGCGGGTCGCGCTGGCCCGGTCACTGGCGGCCAAGCCCCGCCTGCTGCTCCTCGACGAGCCGCTGTCGGCGCTCGACGCCGGGCTCCGGGTGCGGCTCGCCGCCGACCTGCGCCGGATCCTCCGCGAGTCCGGCACCACCGCGCTGCTCGTCACCCACGACCAGGAGGAGGCGTTCGCGGTCGCCGACCGGCTCGCGGTGATGAGGGACGGTCGGGTCGTCCAGGAGGGCACCACCGAGGAGGTGTGGGCCCGACCGGCCGACGCCGCCACCGCGCTGTTCCTCGGCTACGCGCGGGTCCTGGAGGGCGCGGCGGCGCGCGCGGTCCTCGCCGCCGCCGGCCGGCCGCCTGCGGAGGCGGTCGCCGTACGTCGCAGCGCGCTCGCCGCCCGCGAGGCGGGCCGGCCGGGCAGGACGGACCGGACGGGGCAGCCGGGCGAGGCCGGGGCGGCCGGGCTCGCCGGGACCGTCCGTTCCGTGCGCGCGACTCCCGACGAGGTGCGCCTCGTCGTCGACGTCGACGGTGTGGGCGAGGCCGACGCCGTCGGCGCTCCGGGATGGCTGCCGGCCGTCGGCGACCGGGTCGCCCTGCGCGTCGACCCGGCGCGGCTCGCCGTCCTGTGACGGGCGCTCCCGCCGCTGCCTCTAGGATTCCGCAGGTGTATCGCCGCGCCTACACCCTCCTCATCGGCACTGCCGTGGTCATGTGGGCGACGTCGTACGCCGTGGCGCTCGCCTACGACCGCCCGTTCGTCGAGCCGGAGGGCAAGCTGCTCGGGCCGTCCCTGAGCTGGCTGCTCGACCTGGTGGGCGCGCTGCCGTCGGACACCACGCTGCTGAGCCTGATCCTGCTCGTCGACCTGGGCTTCCGGGCGCTGTCGATCCTCGCGGCCGCGCTGCTGGTCGACCTGGTCGTGCGTGCGGGCTGGATCCTGCTGCGGGGCGCGTTCCTGCGCGCGCGGGGCCGGGCCGAGGAGAGCCCCGGGGCGTTCCCGCCCGCTGGTGAGGGGACCGGTGGGAGACGCACTGGACGCGGGAGCGGATGACCCTCGTCGTGCTCGGCACCGTGTGCTTCTACACGACCTACGTCTGCTACCGGAACCTGAAGTCCAACCTGCCGTTCGTCCGCCCCGACCCCGACCGGGCGGACGGCGAGGTCAAGGCGCTGTCCTACGACCGCGAGCTGCACGTCATGGACCGGATCCTGTTCTTCGGCAACGACCCGTCCGACGTGCTGCACGCCGTGTTCGGCACGACGCTCAGTGCCCACGTGCTGTCGCAGGTCTACCTGACCTACCTGCCGCTGGTGATCCTGCTGGTCACGGTCTGGCTGGTGTGGTCGCGAAACATCTCCTACGGCTACTGGTTCGTCAACTCCCAGGTCGTGGCCTGGTCGCTCGGCACGCTCTCCTACTACCTGCTGCCGACCCTCGGGCCGGGGATCGAGTACCCCTCGGAGTACGAGGACCTCACGCACACGCCGACGACGGACCTGATGGAGTCCATCACCCTGGGCCGGTCGGAGGTGCTCTACGACCCGTCGGTGCAGGACGCGCTCAACTCCGTCGCCGGCTTCGCCAGCCTGCACGTGACGATCACGCTGCTGTGGGCGCTGATGGTGCAGCACACCGTCCGCTCCCGGATCCTGCACTGGGTGTTCTGGGTCAACTTCGCGCTCACCGTGATCGCGACCCTCTACTTCGGCTGGCACTACGTCGCCGACGACATCGCCGGCATCACGATCGCCGTCGTGTCCTTCTACATCGGCGGGATCACGAGCGGCCAGAAGTTCGAGCGGGGCTTCCGGTCCCACCCCACGACCACCACGTCGAAGGTGCCCGTCGACGCTGAGTGAGGTTCGGGCGCTGGGGGCGCTGGGTTCTGGGCGCTGGGGGCGCTGGGGCGACGTGAGGTTTCCCCCGGTCGACCGGGGAAACCTCAACTTGTCGGGCAAAGCAATGCCGGACAAGTGGAGGTTTTGCCCGTCATGTCCCCGTCAGGGGCTCCGCGGCGCCTGTCTCCCTCCAACGCTGCCAAGAACTACACCGGTGTAGTTCGCAAGCCGACACGCCGACGACTCCTGAGATTCTTGAGATTTTTGTTTCCTTTGTGACGAATGAGCACTAGCGTGCTGCGAGTTGCCCACGGGAAGTCCGGGCAGCGCCCTGACGTCCGACCGGAGGAGACCCCGTGCGCCGCCCCCGTCATCGGGACCGCCCTGCTCGCCCTCGTGCTGGTGACCTCACCCGCGACCGCCGATCCGTCCGACCCGGTGCCGAGCCGTGACGACGTACGCCAGGCGCAGGAGCGCGCCGACCGGGCCGCCGACGACGTCGCGTCGTTGCAGGCCCTGATCGACGCGGCCAACGCCGACCTGGAGGCGGCGGCCGTGGCCGCGCAGCAGGCGGCGGAGGCCTACAACGGCGCCCGCTGGCGGTTGCAGGAGGCGCGGGCGGCGGAGCGGGAGGCCGAGCTGGCCGCCCGGCGGGCGGTGCGGGTGCTGGCAGAGGCCAAGCAGGACTTCCGCGACGCGGTGCTCACCTCGTTCGTCGCCCAGCCGGAGCTCGACGCCCTCGGGGCGATGCTGCAGGCCGACGGCCTGCCCGAGCTGCTCGACCGGTCGGTGACGGCGGAGGTCACGCAGGGCCGGTTCGAGCGGCGGCGGAGGGCCTACGAGGCCGCGGTCGCCGACGCCGAGGCGGCCGAGGAGCAGGCCGCGGAGGCGACCTCCGCTGCGGAGGACGCGGCCACCGAGGCGCGCGCCGCGCAGGCGGACGCCGAGTCCGCGGTGGCAGCAGCGGCAGCGGCCGCCGAGAGCGTGGCGGCCGAGAAGGCCCGGTTGCTACGGCGGCTGGCGCGGCTGGAGGGCGTCAGCGTCGACCTGGCGGAGCGCCGGCAGGCCGGGCTGGAGCAGCGCCGCCAGGAGCAGGCGGCGCTCGAGGCCCAGCTGGCCCAGGAGCAGGCCCAGGAAGAGGCGGAGCAGCGGGCGCAGGAAGAGGCCCAGGAAGAGGCCCAGGAAGAGGCGGAGCAGCGCAACCAGCAGGACCAGGACACCGCAGACGACCCGGCGCCCACCCAGCCCACCCAGCCGACCCAGCCCGCGCCCACCGCGCCGTCGGCGCCGCCCGCCGACGGCCGCGGCGCCGCAGCGGCGATCGCGTTCGCCCGGGCCCAGCTCGGCGAGCCCTACCGGTGGGCGGCGGCCGGCCCCGCCGCCTGGGACTGCTCCGGACTGACGATGGGGGGCGTGGGCGGCCGGCGGGAAGTCGCTGCCGCACTACTCGGTCGCGCAGTACGAGCAGTCGACGCCGATCTCCGCGGGCGACCTCCGCCCCGGCGACCTGGTGTTCTGGGGCTCCTCCAGCAGCCCCGGATCGATCTACCACGTCGCGCTCTACACCGGGGACGGCCGGATCATCCACGCCCCGCGCACCGGCCGGCCGGTGACGGAGGAGTCCATGTACTACTGGATCCCGCCGACCCACTACGCGCGCCCGTAGCCCGGCCCGCGCCGCCGGGCATGGGCGGGGCACGGAGTGGATACCTTGCACGCATGTCCGCCGACACCCACGAGACCCACGCCACCCCCCGACGCCAGCCCCGACGACCTCGCCGCGGCGCCCGGACCGACGGCCGCCGCGACCCCGGCCGTCGACGTACCGGCGCTCGCGGCGCTGCTCGACGGGAGGTACGCCGACGTCCGGCGGCTGGTGCGCGAGGGCCTCGTCGAGCACGCCGGTGTGCTCGAGGAGGCCGAGACGCTGCCTTACCCGGAGTATCGGGAGCGGGTGAAGGACATCGTCGTCGGGCTGGCCTCGACCGGCCAGACCGGCATGGGGTTCCCCGAGGAGTACGGCGGCGGCGCGGACCTCGGCGCGTCGATCGCGGCGTTCGAGACGCTCGGGTTCGGCGACCTGTCGGTGCTGGTGAAGGTCGGCGTCCAGTTCGGGCTGTTCGGCGGCGCGATCCTCCAGCTCGGCACGCGGCGGCACCACGATGCCTACCTGGAGCGGCTGGTGCGCGGCGAGCTGCTCGGCTGCTTCGCGATGACCGAGACCGGGCACGGCAGCAATGTGCAGGCGCTGGGCACGACCGCGACGTACGACCCGGAGACGCAGGAGTTCGTGGTCGACACCGGCAGCCCGGAGGCCACCAAGGACTACATCGGCAACGCCGCACGGCACGCCGAGCTCGCCGTCGTGTTCGCCCAGCTGGTGGTCTCCGGTGAGCAGCACGGCGTGCACGCGTTCGTCGTACCGCTCCGCGAGGGCGGCCGCGTGCTGCCCGGGATCACGATCGAGGACGACGGCCTCAAGATGGGTCTCAACGGCGTCGACAACGGGCGGATCCGCTTCGACGGCGTGCGGGTGCCGCGGACCGCGCTGCTCAACGAGTTCGCCGACGTCACCGAGGACGGCCGCTACGTCAGTGAGATCGAGAACCCCAACCGCCGGTTCTTCACGATGCTCGGGACGCTGGTGCAGGGCCGGGTCTGCGTGGGTGCCGCCGGACTCAGCGCGGCCAAGGTGGCGCTGACGATCGCGGTGGAGTACGGCCTGCGGCGGCGGCAGTTCGACGCCGGCCGCGGTGAGGAGGCCGGCACCGAGGAGCTGCTGCTCGACTACGGCCTGCACCAGCGGCGGCTGCTGCCGCTGCTCGCCGAGACCTACGCGCTGCACTTCGCGCAGGAGGTGCTGACCGAGCAGCTGCACGACGTGTTCTCCGGCGTCACCACCGACGAGGCGTCCCGCCGCCGGCTCGAGTCGCGGGCGGCCGGCACCAAGGCGCTGGCGACTTGGCACGCGACGCGGACCATCCAGGAGTGCCGTGAGGCCTGCGGGGGCGCGGGCTACCTGTCGGTCAACCGGTTCGCCGCCCTCAAGGCCGACACCGACGTCTTCACGACGTTTGAGGGCGACAACCACGTGCTGCTGCAGCTGGTCGCGAAGGGGCTGCTCACCGACTACGCCAGCGACTTCGAGGACCTCGACCAGCTGGGCATGGTGCGGTTCGTCGCCGGCATGGCGGTGGAGACGGTGCTGGAGCGGACCGCGGCCCACAAGCTGCTCGAGCGGATCCGCGACGTCCTCGGCGGCGACGACTGGGACCAGGACGCGGGCCTGTTCGACCCGGAGTACCACCTCGCGATGTTCCGGTTCCGCGAGGAGCACACGCTCGGCGGCGTGGCCCGACGGCTCAAGCGCGGCGTCGACGACGGGCTCGCCCCCGGCGAGGTGTTCTCACGGGTGCAGGACCACGTGATCTCCGCGGCGCGCGCCCACGTCGACCGGCTGGTGCTGGAGGCGTTCGTCGACAAGGTGGCGTCGCTGCCGGAGGGCGACCTGCGCGACGCGCTCAACGTCCTGTGCGACCTCTACGCGCTGTCGACCATCGAGGCCGACCGGGCGTGGTTCATGGAGCACGGTCGGCTCAGCAGCCAGCGGTCGAAGGCGATCTCCCGCGAGGTGGGCGAGCTCTGCCGCCGGGTCCGGCCGGTGGCCGGCGAGCTGGTGCGCGCCTTCGGCGTGCCGCGCGAGGTCCTCCGCGCCCCGGGGCTGCTGTCCTGGGGCGACGACTGAGGCAGCGGCCTGGGTGGTTCAGGCCGGCAGCGTGTCGTACGGCGGCGCAGCCGCCACGGCGCGAAGCCCCCGGGCGCTGCGGTTCAGCAGCTCCGGAGGAGCACCGGGCCCGGGCGGCGAGCGCCGTCTACGACACGCTCGGCCGAGGCGGCCGGGGTGCCGTGTGGCCGCCGGGTCGCCTGGCGCCGGGGGAGATCTCGACTGCGGGCCGGCAGCGTGTCGTACGGCGGCGCAGCCGCCACGGCGCGAAGCCCCCCGGGCGCTGCGGTTCAGCAGCTCCGGAGGAGCACCGGGCCCGGGCGGCGAGCGCCGTCTACGACACGCTCGGCCAGACCAACTAGTGCGTCTTGGCGCGCTCGAAGGAGGCGGCGATCTCCTCCTCCCGCCTCGGTGCGGCCGACCCAGTCGGCGCCCTCGACGGACTTGCCGGGCTCGAGGTCCTTGTAGACCTCGAAGAAGTGCTGGATCTCCAGGCGGTCGAAGTTCGCCAGGTGGTTGATGTCGCGCAGGTGCTCCATGCGCGGGTCGTTCGACGGGACGCAGAGGACCTTGTCGTCGCCGCCGGCCTCGTCGGTCATCCGGAACATGCCGATCGCGCGGCACTTGATGAGGCAGCCGGGGAACGTCGGCTCCTGGAGGAGCACGAGCGCGTCGAGCGGGTCGCCGTCGAGGCCGAGGGTGTTCTCGATGTAGCCGTAGTCGGCCGGGTACATCGTCGAGGTGAAGAGGAAGCGGTCGAGGCGCATCCGGCCCGTCTCGTGGTCGACCTCGTACTTGTTGCGGCTGCCCTTCGGGATCTCCACGAGGACGTCGAACTCGAGCACCATTTTTCCTCCGCTCCGCAGCCCCGAAGGACCGGCCGGTTGCCACTGCCTCGCACATACTCGCGCACAATGTGCCCGAACGCGCAGTCGAGACGGGGGTGGTCGTGGCTCAACGTGACGCAGAGCACGTTCGCCGCTCCGGCGTCCGCTGGCTCGCCGCGCTGCTGGCGTTGGTGGTGGTCGCAGGGGTGATGGGTTGGCGGCTCGGCTGGCTGGACCGGCTCCTCGAGGAGGACGACGACGCGCCGGTCGACCCCGCCGCCGTCGCACCGCCGCCGGAGGTCGACGTACCTCCGATCCGGCGGCCTCGGCCGGTCGCGCCGCCCGCCGACGAGGACGGGCCGCTCGACGCCGCGGCGGTGGAGGCGGCGCTCGCCGGTCACCTCGCCGACCGCGACCTCGGGCGGAACGTGCTCGCGGCGGTCGGCCCGCTCGACGGACGCGGGGTCGCCTACCAGTGGTCGAAGTCGGGGGCGCGGCTGGCGATCCCCGCCTCCACGACCAAGATCGTGACGTCCGCGGCCGCGCTCTTCCTGCTCGGCGCCGACCACGAGTTCGAGACGACGACCGTGCTCGAGCCGGGCGGCGCCACCCCGCGGCTGGTGCTGGTGGGTGGCGGCGACCCGTTCCTGCTGAGCAGCCAGGACGCCCAGTGGGGGACGTCGACGCCGGCGACCGTCTCCCCGGCCAAGGCGGACGTCGCCACGCTCGCCCGGCGGACCGCACGCGCGCTCCGCGCCGACGGCGTACGCCGGGTGCGGATCGGCTTCGACGACAGCCTGTTCTCCGGGCCGGCCGAGAACCCGATGTGGCGCGCCGACTACGTGCCCGACGGGGTGGTGTCGCCGATCAGCGCCCTGTGGGTCGACGAGGGCCGGTCGCCGACCGGCTGGGGCCGGGTCTCCGATCCGGCGCTGACCGCGGCGCAGGCGTTCGCCCGCGCGCTCGCCGCGGCCGGCGTCCGCGTCGTCGGCGAGCCGCGCCGCACCGTCGCCGACCCGGGCGCGAGCGACCTGGCCGCCGTCAGCTCCGCACCGCTCGCGCAGGTGGTCCAGCGGCTGCTCGAGGTGAGCGACAACGAGGCGACGGAGGTGCTGCTGCGGCACGCCGGCCTCGCCGACCAGGGCGACGGCTCGTTCGTCGGGGGCCAGCGCGCCGTACGCCGGGTGCTCGCGGCGCAGGGCATCCAGATGCGGGGCAGCGTGCTCCACGACGGCAGCGGCCTCTCCCGGCACAACCGGATGACGCCGCAGCTGCTCCTCGACGTGATCCGCTGGGCGGCCGACGACGCGCACCCCGACCTGCGGCCCGTGCTCACCGGCCTCCCCGTCGCCGGCTACACCGGCTCCCTGGCCGGCCGGATGGACCGGGGGCCCGCCGCGGGCCCCGGCCGGGTGCGAGCCAAGACCGGCACCCTCACCGGCGTCACGTCCCTCGCCGGCATCGCCGTCGACCTCGACGGCGACCTGATGGTCTTCGCGCTGCTCGCCGACAAGGTCCGCAAGGACAAGGACGCCCTCGCCCGCATCGCCATGGACAACGCCGCCTCCGCGCTCGGGGCGTGCCGCTGCGGGCGGTGACGGCGGGGACGGCGGGGGTCGGTGCCGGATCCCACCCGTCCCGGTGGGCGCAGATTCATCAAGGTATGCAGCCGGACCTGCGCTCCCCCACGGTGGGTACGCCGTGGGAGGCGCCAGCTCGCCGACATACCGTGATGAATCTGCGGCGACTGCGGCACCGGCGACGACGCCGGCCGCGCCACCCACCCAGCGCCCACCCACCGCCTAGGCTGCACCGCATGACCGGCACCGCTCCGCCCAGCGAACCGCAGATGGTCGACTGGCAGTTCGCCGTGTCGGTCGGGGCGCGGCTGGCGGGCGAGGGGCCGGTCGTGACCCGGGCCGAGGCCGACGACGCGGTCGCCGAGCTGCGGGCCGGTGCGGCGCGGAGCACGGGCCTGGTCCGGGACTACACCGGGCTCGACGCGGTCGACGGCACCGCGCCGGTGCTCGTGGTCGACCGGCCGGGCTGGATCCAGGCCAACGCGGAGGGGTTCGCGGTCGCGACCCGGCCGATGATGAGCAAGCTGACCGAGAAGCGGCACCCGAGCGGCGTCGCCCAGCGGATCGGCTCGAAGGTGACGGGTGCGGAGGTCGGCGGGCTGCTGGGGTTCCTGGCCGGGAAGGTGCTCGGCCAGTTCGACCCGTTCTTCGAGCCGTCGGGGCGGCTGCTCCTCGTCGCGCCCAACATCGTCCACGTCGAGCGCGAGCTCTCCGTCGACCGCGCCGACTTCCGGCTCTGGGTCTGCCTGCACGAGGAGACCCACCGCGTGCAGTTCACGGCCGTGCCGTGGATGCGCGACCACCTGTTCTCCGAGATCGAGGCGATCAGCGCCACCCTCGAGCCGGCGTCGCTGCTCGACGGCGGGCTCGACCGCATCGTCGACGCGCTGAAGGCCGGCCGCAGCGGCGGCAGCGTGATCGACATGTTCAGCACGCCCGAGCAGCGCGAGATCCTCGACCGGGTGACCGGCATGATGTCGCTGCTCGAGGGACACGCCGACGTCGTCATGGACGGCGTCGGGCCGCAGGTCATCCCGTCGGTGCGCGAGATCCGCGCCAAGTTCACCAAGCGCCGGCAGGGCGTCGGGACCCTCGACCGGGTCCTGCGCCGGCTGCTCGGCCTCGAGGCCAAGATGGCGCAGTACCGCGACGGCGCCCGGTTCGTCCGTGACGTCGTCGACCGGGTCGGCATGGCCGAGTTCAACGCGGTCTGGGCCGAGCCGGCGCACCTGCCGTCCAAGGACGAGCTCACCGATCCCGACGGCTGGATCCGCCGGGTGCTCTGAGGCCCGTGACGCTGCCGCCCGCCGTCGCCGCGGTCCGGCTCGGCGTACGCCGCACGCTCGCGGCGGTCGAGCCGGGCAGCACGGTCGTCGTGGCCTGCTCCGGCGGCGCCGACTCGCTGGCCCTGGCGTCGGCCACCGTCGTCGAGGGGCGCCGGCTCGGGCTGCGGGTGGTCGGCGCGACCGTCGACCACGGGCTGCAGGCCGGGTCGGCGGAGCAGGCCGCCCGGGTCGTCGAGCAGCTCCGCGCCATGGGTGTCGACGAGACGGTGACCGCGCGGGTCCGGGTCGAGGGCGCGGGGCTCGGCCCGGAGGCCGCCGCCCGGCGGGCGAGGTACGACGTGCTCGAGCAGGTGCGCGAGCACTTCGGGGCGGCGCTGGTGCTGCTCGGCCACACCCGCGACGACCAGGCCGAGACGGTGCTGCTCGGGCTGACCCGCGGCTCCGGCGGCCGGGCCCTAGCGGGCATGCGCCGGTCGTTCGACCACTACGCCCGGCCGCTGCTCGACGTCTCCCGGACCGAGACCGCCGCCGCCTGCGCGGCCGAGGGCCTCGAGCCGTGGGACGACCCCCACAACAGCGACCCCGGCTACACCCGGGTGCGGGTGCGCACCGCCGTGCTGCCGGTGCTCGAGGAGCAGCTCGGGCCCGGCGTCGCGGAGGCGCTCGCCCGCACCGCCGACCAGCTGCGGGCCGACGTCGAGCACCTCGACGACGAGGCCGAGGTGGCCTACCGCCGGCTGAGGACCGGCGACGCCCGCCTCCCGGTGGCCGGCCTCGCGGAGCTGCCGGCCGCCGTCCGCACCCGGGTCCTGCGGCTCGCCGCGCTCGCCGCCGGGGCGCCCGACGGCGAGCTGTTCCACCAGCACGTCACCGCCGTCGACGCGCTGGTGACCGGCTGGCGCGGACAGCGGTGGATCGACCTCCCCGGCCACCTCCGCGCCCGCCGCGAGGACGGCGTCCTCCTGTTCGAGAGCGTCGAGTAGTGTGCGTCGCCATGGACGCGTCCCACGTCGAGGCCGACCTGGTCGAGGTGCTCTTCACCGAGAAGCAGATCCAGGACCGGCTGGGTGAGCTCGCCCGCGAGATCGGGCGCGACTACGACGGCAAGGACCTCGTGATCGTCGGCGTCCTGCGCGGCGCGGTGATGGTGATGGCCGACCTCGCCCGCGCCCTCGACCGGCACGTCGAGATGGACTGGATGGCGGTCTCGTCCTACGGCTCGGGCACCAAGTCGTCCGGCGTGGTGCGGATCCTCAAGGACCTCGACAGCGACATCTCGGGGGCGGCACGTGCTGATCGTCGACGAGATCATCGACACCGGGCTGACCCTGTCGTGGCTGACCTCCAACCTCGGCTCCCGGGGTCCGGCCAGCGTCGAGATCTGCACCCTGCTGCGCAAGCCGGAGGCGCTGCAGATGCCGGTGGAGGTCAAGTACGTCGGCTGGGACATCCCCAACGAGTTCGTGGTCGGCTACGGGCTCGACTACCGCGAGCGCTACCGCAACCTGCGCGACATCGGCACCCTCGCCCCGCACGTCTACTCCTGACCGCGTCCCGGGCGGCGTCGATCGGACGCGGCCCTACCAGCGGCCTGCGACAATGGCGCGTGTGGCGGCGTGTAGCGTCGTCGGATCACTGCCGGGGGCGTGTCCGCTGCGGAGGCGGTCGCGTCCTGCGGCCCGGTAGGAACGGATGAAGTCTGTGAAGCGCGTGTTCAGGGGTCCCTGGCTGTGGATCGTGGTGGCCGTCGTGGCCGTCCTGCTCGCTCTGGAGTTCCTCGCGCCCGGAGGCGGGCACGACGAGGTCTCGACCTCCCAGATGCGGGAGTACATCGAGCGGGGCGAGGTCGAGGAGATCACCTTCATCGACGGTGACCAGACCATCGAGGCCACCCTCGACGAGGGCACCCGCGACGCCGGCGACGAGGTGATGTCGCACTACATCCAGGGCCAGCAGGAGCCGCTGCTCCAGGCGGTCGACGAGCAGGTCGACGCCGGCGAGATCGAGAAGTCGAACTCCGAGAACCCGCAGCCGAGCCTGCTGGGATCGATCCTCGCCACGCTGCTGCCGTTCGCGCTGATCATCCTGCTGTTCATCTTCCTCATGAACAACGTGCAGGGCGGCGGCCGCGGCGTCATGCAGTTCGGCAAGTCCAAGGCGAAGATGATCACCAAGGACATGCCGAAGACCACCTTCTCCGACGTCGCCGGCTGCGACGAGGCGATCGAGGAGCTCGGCGAGATCAAGGAGTTCCTCTCCGAGCCGGCGAAGTTCCAGGCCGTCGGCGCCAAGATCCCCAAGGGCGTGCTGCTCTACGGCCCCCCGGGCACCGGCAAGACGCTGCTCGCGCGCGCCGTCGCCGGCGAGGCCGGCGTGCCGTTCTACTCCATCTCCGGCTCCGACTTCGTCGAGATGTTCGTCGGCGTCGGCGCCTCCCGGGTGCGCGACCTCTTCGAGCAGGCCAAGGAGAACGCGCCCGCGATCGTGTTCATCGACGAGATCGACGCCGTCGGTCGCCACCGCGGCGCCGGGATGGGCGGCGGTCACGACGAGCGCGAGCAGACCCTCAACCAGCTGCTGGTCGAGATGGACGGCTTCGACGTGCGCGGCGGCGTGATCCTGATCGCCGCGACCAACCGGCCCGACGTGCTCGACCCGGCGCTGCTCCGGCCCGGCCGCTTCGACCGGCAGATCCAGGTCGACGCCCCCGACCTCGCCGGCCGCAAGCGGATCCTCGAGGTCCACGCCCGGGGCAAGCCGCTGGCCGAGGACGTCGACCTGATGAACGTCGCCCGGCGGACGCCGGGCTTCAGCGGCGCCGACCTCGCCAACGTGCTCAACGAGGCGGCGCTGCTCACCGCCCGCAACAACGCGAAGGTGATCGTGGCGACCGCCCTCGACGAGGCGATCGACCGCGTGATCGCCGGTCCGCAGCGCCGGACCCGGTTGATGACGGAGAAGGAGAAGCTGATCACCGCCTACCACGAGGGCGGCCACGCCCTCGTCGCGGCGGCGCTCCCCGGCACCGACCCGGTGCACAAGATCACGATCCTGCCCCGCGGGCGCGCCCTCGGCTACACGATGGTGCTGCCCGACGAGGACAAGTACAGCCAGACCCGCAGCGAGATGCTCGACAAGCTGGCCTACATGCTCGGTGGCCGGGCGGCGGAGGAGATGGTCTTCCACGACCCCACCACCGGCGCCGGCAACGACATCGAGAAGGCCACGAACCTCGCCCGCGCGATGGTCACCCAGTACGGCATGACCGAGCGGCTCGGCGCGATCAAGCTGGGCGAGTCGAACTCCGAGCCGTTCCTCGGCCGCGACCTCGGGCACTCCCGCAACTACTCCGAGGACGTCGCCGCGGCGGTCGACGAGGAGACCAAGAAGCTGCTGGCCCAGGCCCACCAGGAGGCGTTCGACATCCTCGAGGAGAACCGGGACGTCCTCGACGCGCTGGTGCTCGCGCTCCTCGACCGGGAGACGCTCGACAAGGCCGAGGTGGCGGAGATCTTCGAGGCCCTGCGCAAGCAGCCGGAGCGGCCGGCGTGGACCGGGTCGCCCACGCGGGTGCCGTCGACGATCCCGCCGGTGGAGGTGCCCGAGGAGATCCGCCAGCGTGCGGCGGCCAACGGCAACGCCAACGGCACCGGCGTGGCCGTGCCCGACGACGACGAGGGCGGCGCGGTGCTGACGCCGCCGGGCCCCGGCGGCGACGTGCACGGCGGTCCGCAGGTCTCGCCGCCGTCCGACCCCAACCCGCCGGCTCCGCCGAGCGGCCCCTGAGGCCCGCGTGTCCGACCCGATCCACCTCGAGGACCGCGACCCCGCGGAGGTCCCGCCGTTCGACCAGGCGCGCGCGGAGGCGGCCGTGCGCGAGCTGCTCGCCGCCATCGGCGAGGACCCCGACCGCGAGGGCCTGCGCGACACCCCCGCCCGGGTCGCCCGGGCGTACGCCGAGCTGACGGCCGGGCTGCGGATGCGGCCCGAGGACGTGCTCACCACCACCTTCGACCTCGGGCACGACGAGATGGTGCTGGTGCGCGACATCGAGCTGTGGTCGATGTGCGAGCACCACCTGGTGCCGTTCACCGGGGTCGCCCACGTCGGCTACATCCCGGCCGAGACCGGGAAGATCACCGGCCTGTCCAAGCTGGCACGGCTGGTCGACCTCTACGCCCGCCGCCCGCAGGTGCAGGAGCGGCTGACCACCCAGGTCGCGGACGCCCTGATGCGGATCCTCGAGGCCCGCGGCGTGATCGTGGTGATCGAGGCCGAGCACCTGTGCATGACGATGCGCGGCGTCCGGAAGGCCGGCGCCCGCACCATCACCTCGGCCGTGCGGGGCACGATGCTGCACAGCGCCGCGACCCGCTCCGAGGCGATGGCGCTCATCCACAGCCCGCGGCTCCACCGCTAGCGCGCCCGACCCGAGGCGCAGCCGAGCCGCCGGGATATGTCGCCCGACGCCGCACCTAGCCGGCCCCGAACCGGCGGTCGACCCAGGCGCACGACAGCACGTGCGGCGCCGGGTCGGCCACCACCGCGACCGCACGTCCGCCGCGCCCGGCGGCGTCGGTCACGCCGATCCGGTCGCGGCCCACGAGCAGCACCCGCCGGCCGTCGGGGCTCAGGCAGGCGTTGGTCCAGCCCCGCGGCAGCGGGACCGGCCGTCGGCCGGGCGTCCACAGCGCGGGCGGCGTCCGGCCCCAGCCGTGCAGCACCACCGGCTGCCGGTAGCGTCCGGCGCCGGGCTCGGGCGCGAGCCGACGCCGGGCGAGCGGCCGCTCCGGCCGCGGCGGGCCCACGCGCGGAGGCCGGCCGTCGAGCCCGAGCGTGGACCACGTCGTGGGCCGCCCGGGGCGGACGAGGAGCAGCGTGCCGGGACCGAGCCAGCGCGCGGTCGTGTAGGCGGCGGTGGGCTCGGTGACCTCCTCCCACCGGTCGGCGTCGCGCCGCCGGAGCACGACCCGGTCGGCCGACCCGTCGGGCGTCGGCCGGTAGGCGATGACGTCGCCGCGGTGGTTGATGTCGGGCGACGACCCGAGGGAGGGCCGGAGCGGGGTGAGCCGGCCGTCGCGACCCAGGAGCGCGACGTGGTCGACCAGGCTCGACGCCTCGGCGACGACCAGCCCGGCGCGGCTCGCCGAGAACGACGAGACCCCCGAACGGGCCCGGCACGTCGGTGACCTGGTCGACCTCGCCGGCGGCCGGGTCGACGCGGAAGATTTCGTAGTGCCGCCCGCCGGTGCCGGCGAGGAGGTAGACGAAGCCGCGGGCGCCGAGCCCGCTCCAGTCGCCGCTCCAGTCGCCGGCCCCGCTGGGATCCGTCTCCGTGTCCCCGCGCGGGTCCGGGTCGCCCGCCGGGGCCGACGTACGCGGCGATGCGGCGGAGGACCGGTCACCCGGATCCTCCGGCTCGTCCGGGCCGTCCGAGCAGGCCGCGGCCGCCGCCAGGACGACGACGGCGACCGCGGCCCGGGCAGCCCAGGGTCGGCCGCCCCACCCGGCCCCTCTCAATCGAACGCCTCGCAGCGGCGGCCCAGCAGCTGGAACCACTTGGTGCAGTGGGCCCGGATCTTGGTCGAGATCACCGAGCGCAGCGACCGGCTGCCCGCCTGCGGCACCTCGTAGAGCGCCTGCATCGTGTTGCCGACGTGACGGTCGGTGCCCTGGAACGTCCAGTCGTCGCCGGACTCGTAGTAGGCGTTGACCCGGTTGACGTTGTCCCACCCCGAGGGGAGGTCGATCCGCGGGTCGTGCCCCTCGCTGCCCGTGAACCGGTGGTCGTCGCGGATCCCGACGGGGTGGGTCGCGCTGACCTCGGCGAACCCGGCCGACAGCTTGAAGGTGAGGTCGGAGGTGATGCCGCCGTCGTCGGTGACCCGCTCGCCCCAGTCCTGGCCGATGCGGATGTCGGCGCCGTGGTCGACGGTCATGCTGGCGCCGTTGAAATTCGACGCCCATTTGTTCCACGTGTGGCCGCCGCCGACCGCGCAGAGCTCGAACTGCTGCTGCGGACCGGTCGTGAGCCGGCGGGCCCGGTCGATGCGGTAGGTGTGGAGCGACCAGCGGTGGTAGAAGGAGCTGCCCCGGCCGTAGCTCCGCACCACCGGGTAGGCGACCGCACGGCGGCCGCGGGTGCGCACCACGCAGGAGTAGGCGTCGCCGGGCCTCGCGGTCCGGGCCAGCTGCAGGTGACGCACGGATGTCCGGAGCCGGCGGTCGACGATCCGGGGACGGTGCCGCCGGATCTTGAAGCTCACGCGGATCCACTCCTTCTGCCGCTGGACGACGTGCTTCTTGGCCGGTGGCCGCTCGGCGGCGACCGCTCGCGGTGGTTCTGCGGGCCCGGGCGGGTCGGGCTCGGCCGCGTGGGCGGCGGTGACGGTGAGCGGCAGCAACGTGGCCGCGATGACGGACAACAGGATCCGACGCATGGGAACCCCCCGACTCTGCATCGCCGCCGGCCCGAGCGCCGGCGGTCCGAGACGTGCAGCGAAGCAGCGGGTGCCGACAGCGGCAACCGCAGCCGGGTGGGGCTGTGGAGGGCCGTGGGGACACGCAGTAGGTTCGGGCGCATGCTCGAGCCCGTCGTCGACCCCGCCGCGGGGACGCAGGTGATGGGCGTCGTCAACGTCACGCCCGACTCGTTCTCCGACGGCGGACGGTTCCTCGACACCGAGCGTGCGATCGCCCACGGCCGGGCGCTGCTCGCCGACGGTGCCGACATCCTCGACATCGGCGGCGAGTCGACCCGTCCCGGCGCCACCCGGCCGCTGCTGGAGGAGGAGCTCGACCGGGTCGTCCCGGTCATCGAGGCGCTCGCCGCGGACGGTGCCGTGGTCTCGGTCGACACGATGCGCAGCGAGGTCGCCGCAGCCGCGCTGGGGGCCGGGGCCAGCATCGTCAACGACGTCTCCGGCGGGCTGGCCGACCCCGGCATCCTCGACGTCGTCGCCGCGACCGGGGCGACGTACGTCGCGATGCACTGGCGCGCGCACAGTGACCGGATGCAGCGCTTCACGGCGTACGACGTCCCCGGCGGGGTCGTCGAGGGGGTGCGGGCCGAGCTCCTGGCCCGGGTGCGGGCGATCCGCGCCGCCGGTGTCGCCGACGACCGGATCGTCCTGGACCCCGGGCTGGGCTTCGCCAAGGAGCCCGACGACAACTGGCCGCTGCTGCGCAACCTCGACCGGCTGGCGGAGCTGGGCTACCCGCTCCTCGTGGGCGCGAGCCGCAAGACGTTCCTGGGCCGCCTGCTCGCCGGTGCGGACGGCGCGCCCCGGGCGGTCGACGCCCGCGAGGCGGCCGGGGTCGCCGTCACCACCCTGCTGGCGGCGGGGGTGGGTGGTGCGAGGGTGTGGTGCGTCCGGGTCCACGACGTCCGTGCGCACCGCGACGCGCTGCGGGTCGCGGCCCGCTGGACGACCGACGAGGAGAGAGCCGACCGATGACCGACGAGCTCGCCGTGCTCGGCATCGAGTGCTGGGGCCACCACGGCGTCTTCGACCACGAGCGCCGCGACGGCCAGCGGTTCGTCGTCGACCTCGTGCTGGGGGTCGACACCGCTCCCGCGGCGGCCTCGGACGACTTGCGCGACACCGTGGACTACGGGAGCCTCGTGGAAGGCGTCGCCGACGCGGTGCGGAGGGATCCGGTCGACCTGATCGAGACGCTCGCCAGCCGGATCGCCGACGTGTGCCTCTTGGATGCTCGTGTTGAATGGGCGCGGGTGACGGTGCACAAGCCCGACGCGCCGATCCGGACGACGTTCGGGGACGTACGGCTCACGATCACTCGCCACCGACGTGCAGATCCTGCCGGAAAGGGAGAAGGCCACCGATGACCGAGACGCCCAACCCGAACATCATCGATGCCGACACCCTCACCGGGGAGATGCGGCCGATCCGCAGGGTGGTGCTCGCCCTCGGGTCCAACCTCGGCGAGCGGGCCGCCAACCTCCAGGGCGCCGTCGACGCCATCGCCGACACCCCCGACGTGTGGATCACCGGCGTGTCGCCGGTCTACGAGAGCGAGCCGGTCGGCTGCCCGCCCGGGTCCCCCTCGTTCCTCAACGCCGTCGTCCTCGCCGACACGACGCTGTCCTCCCACCGGCTGCTCGACCGGGCGCTGGCCATCGAGGACGCCTACGACCGCGACCGCAGCGAGGGCGTCAACGCCCCGCGGACGCTCGACGTCGACCTGATCGTGGTCGGCGACCGGCGCAGCGACACCGACGCGCTCAAGCTGCCCCACCCCAACGCCCACGAGCGGGCGTTCGTGCTCCAGCCGTGGCTGGACCTCGAGCCCGACGCCTACCTCCCCGACCACGGCGCCGTGGCCGACCTGCTCGACAAGGTCGGCACCGACGGCCTCACCCGACGTGACGACGTGGCCCTCGAGCACGACGGGTGAGGGACCAGCCGCAGCCGGACGACGAGGACGACACCGGGCGCCCCGAGGGGTCGCTGCGCCCGACCCAGCCCGGCGTGGTGACCGGCTGGGCCCTGGCCGGCCTGGTGCTCGGCTGGGCGCTGCACCCGGTGAGCGACCGCCTCGACCGGGTCCCGCCGCTGGTCACCTGGACGCAGCCGTTGGCGCTGCTGCTGCTGGCCTCGATCCTCGGGTACGCCGCGTGGGCGACCTGGCGCACCGTGCACGTGCGCCGCGAGCGGCTGCTGCCGCACCAGGCGGTCAACCGGTTGGTGCTGGCGCGGGCGAGCGCGCTGGCGGCGGCGCTGGTCGGCGGCGGCTACCTCGGCTACGGGCTGAGCTGGGTGGGTGACGTCGCCGAGCTGGCCGACGAGCGGCTGTGGCGGTGCCTGGTCGCGGCGCTCGCGGCGGGGCTCGGCGTCGCCGCGGCTCTGCTGCTCGAGCGCGCGTGTCGCATCAGCAACAGGGACCACAGCACTTAACCTCGGTCACATGACTTCCCCTGCGGGCTCCTCCCGCCGCCGTCAGCGGTCGACCCGGCTCGTGGTCGCCGTGCTCCTGCTGCTCGTCGCCGCCGTCGCGGTGGCGGGCACCGCGGTCACCGGGCAGTGGCTCGCCGTGACCGTCGCCGCCGGCCTCGCCGTGGTCCTGGGCGCTGCCGCCACCAAGATCGTCCACACCGAGCTGGCGGAGTCGCGGCGCGCGGCCGCCCGCGACCGGGCCGAGCAGGCCCGGGCCTACCGCGACCTCGACGTCCGCCGCTCCGCGGAGGGCGTCGAGTTCGCCGCCGACATGCAGGGCCGCATCGCCAAGCGCGACGCGACGGTCTCGCGGCTGGAGAAGCGGCTGGCCGACGCGGCCCAGGAGCTGGCCGACGCGCGACGCCAGCTGGCCGACGTACGGGAGCAGGCGGCGCGGGCCGAGAAGGAGAACGCCCGGCTCGGCGAGCGTCTCTCCGACGCCGAGGAGCGCGCCACCCAGGCCGTCGTCCGGGTCGCCGAGCTCGAGGCGCAGGTCGACACCCTCGCCGCCGAGCGGGCGGCGGCGGAGACCGCGCTCGCCGAGGCGCGGATGCGCAACACCGCCTGAGCGGACCGGCGCGACCGGCCGCACCCGCCGGTTGGCACAATCGCGGGGTGCCCCTCCCCGACGAGTCCCGCTTCGAGAGCGACCCGGCCGCCGTCGTCGGTGCGCCACCCGCACTGCCGGAGGGGTGGCTGGTCGACAGTCCCGACCCGCGTGACCGGTTCGACCTGGCCCGGCTGACGCAGCTGCTGCGCGCCCACCAGCGGCACGGCCGCGGCTGGGCGGGGGCGGGCCTCGACGACGTGCTGGTCGAGGTGGCCGAACCCGGGCTGCGGACCCGCGAGAACGTCGTCGTGCGCGACCCCCGCCGGCCAGGTGCGGGCCTGGGCGAGCGCCCACGACCGCGCCGGCGGCCGGATGCTGCTCATCCACATCGTCGACCGCGACCTGCCCGACGGCCTCGCCGACGCCTGCTCCGGCGTGCTCGTCGACTGGGCGGTCGGGCAGGCCCGCCAGGTGGGCGCCGCCCGCGGCCTCGCCGTGCAGCAGATCGACACCGGCGCGTACGCCGACGACGAGCGGCAGCACCGCTGGCTGGCGGCCGCCGGCTTCGAGCGGGTGCGCCACTGGTGGCAGATGAGCCGGCCGGTGGCGCCGGACGACGCCGACCTGGTGCCGTCGCCGGAGCTGTGGGAGGCCGACGGCGTCCGGGTCCGGCAGGTGCGCCGGGGGGCGGACGGGCTGCCCGACGTCGACGACCTGCGCGAGGTCCACCAGGTGCTCGAGCAGGCGTTCCGCGACCACTTCAACTCGTGGGAGGAGACCTTCGACGAGTTCGTCCACCGGCTCCGCGAGGACCCCGGGCACCGGTGGGACCACTGGTGGGTGGCCGAGCTCCTCGACGACCCCGGCCGACCGCAGCCCGTCGGGGCCCCTCGTCGGCACCGAGACCAGCTCGCCGGGCGGCCCGAGCGGCTCCTACGTCTCCTACATCGGCGTGCTGGGCTCCGCCCGCGGCCGCGGTGTCGGCAAGCGGCTGCTCCGCACGGTGATCGCCGACGCCGCCGCCCGCGGCCGCGACCGGGTCGGCCTCGAGGTCGACGCCGACTCGCCGACCGGCGCGACGGACCTCTACCTCGGCCTGGGCTGGCGCACGTCGTACGTCACCGAGAGCTGGCACCGCGACGTACCCGTCGAGTAGGGACCTTCTCGGCATCGAGTGGGGAGTTCCTCGTCCGCCAGTGGGGGGATTCTCGGGCCACGACGTCGGGAAATCACCTACTCGAGGGTGAGGAAGTGCCTGCTCGAGGGTGAGGAAGTGCCTACTCGAGGGTGAGGAAGTGCCTACTCGCCGCGGAGGGAGGCGCGCAGCGCCCGGTGGATCCCGGTGGGGGTGAGCACGCCGACGAAGCGGGGGCCGTCGGTCACCCCGATCATCGGGCGGTCGTCGCGGAGCAGGAGGGCCAGCGCTTCCTCGAGGGAGGCGCGGACGTCGACGGTCGCGCCGAGGTCGCCGGCAGGGACGCCGTCGAGCGGCTCGAGGTGCGCGGGGTCGATGGCGGTGACCGAGAGCCGCCGCAGGCCGCGCTCGGCGCCGACGAACGTGGCGACCTCCTCGTCCGCCGGGTGGGCGAGCAGCTCGGCAGGCGTGTCGTGCTGCAGCAGCCGGCCGCCCGCGGCGAACACCGCGACCCGGTCGCCGAGCAGCACAGCCTCGTCGATGTCGTGGGTCACCAGCACGACGGTCTTGCCCAGCTCGCGCTGCAGCCGCTGGAACTCCTCCTGCAGCCGGGCACGCTGCACCGGGTCGACCGCACCGAACGGCTCGTCCATGAGCAGCACCGGCGGGTCCGCGGCGAGCGCCCGGGCCACGCCGACCCGCTGCCGCTGGCCGCCCGACAGCTGGTGCGGGTAGCGGTCGCCGAACTCGTCGGGGTCGAGGCCGACCAGTGCCAGCAGCTCGCGGGCCCGCGCCCGCGCGGCCGACCGGGACGTCCCGGAGAGCAGCGGCACCGTCATCACGTTGGCGCTGACCCGCTGGTGCGGGAAGAGCCCCACCTGCTGGATGACGTAGCCGATCCCGCGGCGCAGCCGCACCGGGTCGCTGTGGGTGACGTCGACGCCGTCGATCTCGATCACGCCGGTCGTCGGCTCGACGAGCCGGTTGACCATCTTCAGCGTCGTCGACTTCCCGCAGCCGGAGGGGCCGACCAGGCAGACCAGCTCGCCGCGTCGTACGTCGAGGTCGAGCTGCTGCACCGCGACCGTGCCGCCGGGATAGGTCTTGCTCACGCCCCGCAGCCGGATCATCGGCCGCTCGTCGTCCGCCTTCCGCAACGAGGGCGCGCTAGCGTCCATGCCCGTGACATTACCGGGGGGCGCCGCCACCAGGGCGGAGACCTGCTACGGCCGGTTCACCGGCAACGAGTGGGTGTGCGTCGACTACCTGCGCGACTACCGCGAGGAGATCCAGCAGGCGACCGTCGACCACCTGGTGCTCACGCTGGCGGCCGTCGGTCTCGGGCTGCTGCTGGCGCTGCCGCTCGCGCTCGTCGCCCGGCGGTGGGAGCGGCTTGAGGGCCTGGTGCTCGGCCTCGCCACCAGCCTCTACACGGTGCCCTCGCTCGCGCTGCTGCCGCTGCTGGTGCCGTTCACCGGGCTCACCGCCACCACCGTGGTGATCGGGCTGGCGCTCTACTGCCTCACGATCCTGGTCCGCGCGTTCCTCGACGGGCTGCGCTCGGTGCCGGCGGAGGTGCGCGAGTCCGCGGTCGGTCTGGGCTACGACGGGTTCCGGCTGCTGACCCGGGTCGAGCTGCCGCTGGCGCTCCCGGTCGTCCTCACCGGCCTGCGGGTGGCCATGGTCTCGACGGTCGCACTCGCGACGGTCGGGACGATCGTGGCCCACGGCGGCCTCGGCGACCTGATCAACCACGGCCGGGCGACCGACTTCAAGGCCGAGCTGCTGACCGCGTCGGTGCTCTGCGTCCTGCTGGCGCTGGCCCTGGACCTGCTCGTGCTGCTCGTGCAGCGGCTGGCCACCCCGTGGACCCGCGCCCGCCTGGAGGTGGCGCGGTGAACGTCTTCCGTGAGATGTGGGCCTACCTGACCACCGGCGACCACTGGACCGGCGACGGCGGGATGCTCGACCTGCTCGGCGAGCAGCTGCTGCTCACCGTCACCGCGCTGCTCCTCGCCGTGGTGGTCGGGATCCCGCTCGCGTGCTGGCTCGGCCACCTGGGCCGGGGCGGGTTCCTGGCGGCCGGCGTCTCGAACGTCGGCCGCGCCGTGCCCATCCTCGCCCTGTTGGCGCTGCTGGTGCGCGCGGAGTGGCCAGGGACGGCGTACCTCGGGCCCTACGGTCGCGCGGGGCTGGCGACCCTCGTCGCCCTGGCGCTGTTCGCGCTGCCGCCGCTGATCACCCAGACCTACGTCGCCGTGCGCGGGTCGCCGCCGACACCAAGGAGGCGGCGGTCGGGCTGGGGATGTCGGGCTGGCAGCTGTTCCGGCGGGTCGAGCTGCCGCTGGCGCTGCCGCTCGTGGTGAGCGGGGTGCGGCTGGCGCTGGTGCAGGTGTGGGCGACGGCGACGATCGCCGCGCTGGTCGCCGGTCCCGGGCTCGGCAACGTGATCACCCTCGGCTTCGCCAACCAGGACTACGGCCAGGGCCTGGCCGGCGCGGCCGTCGTCGCGCTGGTGGCGCTGGTCCTCGAGCTGGCCGGCGCCGCGGTGCAGCGCCGGGTCCGGTTGCCCGAGCAGCGCACCCAGCGCCGGGAGCGGGTGAGACGTCCCGACGAGATGTCGGCGCTCGCCCCTAGGGTGGGCGACTGATCCGACCGGACACGCGTGGCTGCGGCCACGGGACACAGAAGGTGGCCTCATGACCCAGCAGCTCCCCGCTCCCGGACGCCGGCTCGCCGCCGCTCTCGCGGCCGGCGCGCTCCTGTCCCCTCTCCGCCTGCGCGGGCGACGACCTCGCGGGCGACGACGGCGGCTCCGGCGGCGACGCCGACGGTGGGGGCGCCGTGACCATCGCCAGCCAGTCGTTCGACGAGGCGGCGCTCGTGACCGAGATGTACGCCCAGCTGCTCGAGGCCGGCGGCTACGACGTCGAGACGACGCTGGTCGACACCCGTGACGCCTACATGGCGGAGTTCCCGGGCGACATCGACATCGTGCCGGAGTACGTCGCCGGGCTGGGCGACTTCCTCAACACCCGGACCAACGGCCCCGACGCGGCCCCGGTGACCACCAACGACGTCGACGAGTCGCTCGCGGCGATCGAGCCGCTGGCCGACGAGGCCGGCATCACCCTGCTGGAGCCGTCGCCGGCGGCGTCGCAGAACGCGTTCTTCGTCACCGAGGAGTTCGCCGACGCCAACGGCGTCACGCGGCTCTCCGACCTCGAGGGCGAGCCGGTCACCCTGGCGGCCCACGCCGACTGCGAGGGTCGCGACGACTGCGAGAAGGGGCTGCGCGAGGTCTACGGCATCGAGATCGAGAAGCTGCTCCCGCTCGGCTACGCCAGCCCGGAGACCTACCAGTCGGTCCTCGACGGGGAGTCCGAGCTGGGCCAGACCGGCACCCTCGACGGCACCCTCGACGACCAGGGCCTGGTGCTGCTCGAGGACGACCGCGGCATCCAGCCGGCGCAGAACCTGGTGCCGGCGGTGTCCAGCGGCTTCCTCAGCGACCACGAGGACGTCCGGCCGCTGCTGGAGGACCTGATGGCCGCGCTGGAGAACGAGACGCTCGCCGAGCTGATCGCCCGGGTCAGCGTCGACCGGGAGAAGCCGGCCGACGTCGCGGCCGACTTCCTCGCCGAGGCCGGGCTGGTCGAGGAGTAGCCCGGCCGGCAGCACCGGCAGCACCGGCAGGACCAGCAACGTAGGCAGCGCCCGGCAGCGCCGCCGGTCAGCGCTCCTCGGCGCGGAGCAGCAGCGCCTCCGGCGCCACCGTGGCGGGGTCGAGACCGGGCACGTCCACCCGCACCGAGCCGTCGGGCAGCGTGACCCGCGGCAGCGGGGGCGCCCAGGCTGCGCGCGTAGCCCACGACGTGCGCGGCGTCGGCGCGGCGGTCCTGCTCGACCAGCCAGCCGGTCAGCCGGTGCGCCGGCGGCAGGGTGGTGCCGGTCAGCGAGCGGCCGGGGCCCCAGAGGTCGCGGACGCCGGCGACGAGCAGCTGCCACCACTCGTCGGAGGCCTCGGGGATGTTGACGAAGTACTGCCACATGTCGCCCGGCAGCACCCGCTCGCGGAAGACCGCGGTCACCGCGGCGGCGTCGTACTCCTCGACCGAGCGCAGCGCCATCCGCTTGGTGGTCCACCGGTCGGTGAGGTCGGCGACCGTCGCCCGCTGCTGGGTGATCGACGTCCCGTCGCCGCGCACCCGCCACTGGTAGACGACCTCGGGCAGGACGCCGACCCGGCCGGCCCGCAGGTAGGCCTCGGTGGTCGTCGGCTGGTCCTCGTAGCGGACCCGCTCGGGCCAGGACAGGCCGGCGCGCTCCCAGAAGTCCCGACGGTAGAGCTTGTTCCACGCGAAGACGTCGCCGAGCAGCTCGGGGAGGTCGTCGATCGCGATCGCGGCCCGGTCGGCGTGCAGCCGGTTCATCCAGCGCAGCCCGGGGCGGCGGTCGCCGTCGAGCCGCACGACGTTTCCGGTCACCAGCGGGGCGCCGGTCGCGCGGGCGTGGGCGAGCAGCAGCTCGACGGCGCGGGGCGTCATCAGGTCGTCGGCGTCGCAGAAGCCGAGGAACTCGCCGCGCGCCTGGCGGACCCCCCTCGTTGCGGGCACCGCCGAGCCCGCGGTTGGCGATGTGGAGGACCCGCACCCGCCCGTCCCGCGCCGCGTAGGCGTCGGCGATCGCGCCCGACTCGTCCGGCGAGCCGTCGTCGACGACCACCACCTCCAGGTCGCGGTGGGTCTGCGCCAGCAGGCTGTCGAGGCACGCCGGCAGGTAGGCGGCGACGTCGTACGCCGGGACCACGATGCTGACCAGCAGTGACCTGCGACGCCTGAACACACGCGGAACGGTACTCAGCGCGCCCACCCGGCGGGCCTCCGGTGATCCGGCCGGTGTAGCCCACGTCACGTCCGCACGGGGTGTCGGGGCGGGATGGATCGCGCCTAGGCTCGTTGTTGCATCGAATGAGCACACGTCCGGTACCCACACCGGCCGGCGGCGCACGCCGCCGGTGGTCGGCGGGATTGGAACGGAAAGGTTCGAGATGATGACGCTGCCGTCGTCCGCCCGCCTCAGCGTGGGCGTCATCGGCGCCGGCCGGGTCGGCGCCGTCCTGGCGGCCCGGCTCCGGGCCGCGGGCCACACCGTCACCGCCGCCGCCGGCGAGTCCGACGCCTCCCGGCAACGCGCCGCGGCGCTGCTGCCGGGGGTGCCGCTGCTGAAGCCGAGCGCTGTCGCCCGCGCCTGCGACCTGCTGCTGCTCACCGTCCCCGACGACATGCTGCCCAACGTGGTGCGGGTCCTCGTCGACTCCGGCGCCGTCCGCGAGGGGCAGTACGTCGTGCACACCTCCGGGCGGCACGGGCTGGCCGTCCTCGAGCCGGCGGCCGCCGCCGGCGCCCGGCCGGTCGCGCTGCACCCGGCGATGACCTTCACCGGCACCGCCGTCGACCTCGACCGCCTCGACGGCTGCGTGTTCGGGCTGACCGCCGGGCCCGCGGACCGCGGGCTGGCGCAGCAGCTGGTCGCCGACCTCGGCGGCCGGCCCACGTGGGTCCCGGAGGAGATGCGGACGCTCTACCACGCGGGGCTCGCCCACGGCGCCAACCACCTGGTCACCCTCGTCAGCGAGGCGATGGGCCTGCTCGCCGCCGCCGGGTCCGACGACCCCGCGGGTACCCTCCGCCCGCTGCTGCAGGCCGCTCTCGACAACGCGCTCGCCGACGGCGACGCGGCCCTGACCGGGCCGATCGTCCGCGGCGACGTGCAGACCGTCGCCGCGCACCTCGACGACATCGCCGCCAACCAGCCCGACACGATCCCGTCGTACGTCGCGATGGCGCGCGCCACCCTCGACCGCGCGGTCACCGACGGCCGGGTGCTGCCGATCCGCGCCGCACGGATCAAGGCGCTCCTCGACGGCGCGACCGCCCTTCACGACCGCCCGGCCGCTCCCGGCACCGTCGCGCACGCCGTGGAGCGTTGATGGCGGTCGCCGGGCGGACGCCCGCGGTCGCGCGCACCCGCGCGGAGCTCGCCGAGGCCCTCGGCCCCCGGCGGTCGCAGGGGTCGCTGGCACTGGTGCCGACGATGGGTGCCCTCCACGAGGGCCACGCGAGCCTGGTGCGGGTCGCCCGCGGGCGCGCCGGCGACGACGGCGCCGTCGTCGTGTCGATCTTCGTCAACCCGCTCCAGTTCGGGCCCGGCGAGGACCTGGACCGCTATCCGCGCACGTTCGACGCCGACCTCGAGGTCTGCGCGCGGGAGGGCGTCGACGTGGTGTTCGCGCCCACCGTCGCGGAGATGTATCCCGGCGGCGTCCCGACGGGCGAGGACAGCCCGGCCGTGACCCTCGACCCGGGTCCGCTCGCCGGTGTGCTCGAGGGGCGCACCCGCCCCGGGCACTTCCGCGGCGTGCTGACCGTCGTCGCGAAGCTGTTCGGCCTGGTGCGGCCCGACCTGGCGGTGTTCGGTGAGAAGGACTACCAGCAGCTGGTGCTGATCCGGCGGATGGCCGAGGACCTGTGTCTCAGCGGCAGCGTCGGCCCGCTGGAGGTCGTCGGCGCGCCCACCGACCGGGAGCCCGACGGGCTCGCCCGGTCCAGCCGCAACCGCTACCTGGACGAGGAGCAGCGGCTGCAGGCCACCGTGCTCCACCGGGTGCTCGTCGCCGCCCGGCGCGACGCGGTCTACGGCCTCGAGCGGGCGCTCGGCGCCGGCCGCGCCGAGCTGCGGGCCGCCCAGGGCGTCGACCTGGACTACTTCGAGGTCCGGGCGCCGGACCTCGGCGAGCTCACCGACGACGCCCCGCCGGGCACCCCCGCCCGCGCGCTCATCGCCGCCCGGGTCGGCTCCACCCGCCTGATCGACAACACGGCGCTCACCCTCGGGGTGCCGCCGACGGAGGGGAGCAGCTGATGCTTCGGACCATGATGACCAGCAAGATCCACCGCGCCACGGTGACCCAGGCAGACCTGCACTACGTCGGCTCGGTGACTGTCGACGAGGACCTGCTCGACGCGGCCGACCTGCTGCCCGGCGAGCTGGTCCACGTCGTCGACATCACCAACGGCGCCCGGCTGGAGACCTACACGATCGCGGGGGAGCGGGGGTCCGGCGTGATCGGCATCAACGGCGCCGCCGCGCGGCTCGTCCACCCCGGCGACCTGGTCATCCTGATCGGCTACGGCCAGATGACGACCGAGGAGGCCCGCGCCCACCGACCGCACGTGGTCTTCGTCGACGCGGACAACAAGGTGGTCGCGACCGGGTCCGACGCCGCGGAGACCTTCGGGGACCCGGCGCTCGCGCGCGGCGACGTCACGGCCGTGGGCTGACCGGGCACCGATAGCCTGCGGCAATGCCCACGCCCGCCAGCACCCGCCGCGTGCCCGGCCGGCTCGCCGCACCCGAGCCCGGGTGGACGACGCGCGCCGACGTCGTCATCGTCGGCTCCGGCATCGCCGGGCTGACCGCGGCACTGCGGCTGCGTGAGCGGGTCGACAAGGTGCTCCTGGTGACCAAGGACGTCCTCGCCGCCGGGTCCACCCAGTGGGCGCAGGGCGGCATCGCGGCCGCCCTCGGCCCGGGCGACACCCCGGAGGAGCACGAGGTCGACACGCTCGTGGCCGGGGCCGGCGCCTGCGACCGGGCCGCCGTCCGGGCGCTGGTCACCGAGGGCCCGGAGGCGGTGCGCGAGCTGATCGCGCTCGGAACGAACTTCGACCTCGACGCCGAGGGGCTGCTCTCCCTGACCCGGGAGGGTGGCCACCACCGCGACCGGATCGCGCACGCCGGGGGGCGACGCGACCGGCGCCGAGATCCAACGGGCGCTCACGGCGGCCGTGGCGGCCGCGCCCGACATCGAGGTGGTCCAGCACGCGCTGGCCGTCGACCTGCTGCTCGCCGAGGACGGCGGCGTCGCCGGCGTCACGCTGCACGTGATGGGCGAGGGGCAGCGCGACGGCGTGGGCGCGGTGCTCTGCCGGGCCGTCGTGCTCGCCAGCGGCGGCCTCGGGCAGGTGTTCTCGCAGACCACGAACCCGGCGGTGGCGACCGGCGACGGGATGGCGCTGGCGCTCCGGGCCGGGGCGACGCTGCGCGACCTGGAGTTCGTCCAGTTCCACCCGACCGTGATGTACCTCGGCCCGGAGTCGCGCGGGCAGCAGCCGCTGATCTCCGAGGCGGTCAGGGGGAGGGCGCGTTCCTCGTCGACGACGACGGTCACCGGTTCCTCCAGGGCCAGCACCCGCTCGCCGATCTCGCCCCCGCGCGACGTGGTGGCGAAGGCGATCATGAAGCGGATGCTCGAGACCGGACGCCCGCACATGTGGCTGGACGCGCGCCACCTCGGCGCCGCGTTCTGGGAGCGCCGCTTCCCCACGATCCTCGCGACGGCGCGGTCGCACGGCATCGACCCGGTCACCCGGCTGATCCCGGTCGCGCCCGCTTGCCACTACGCCTCGGGCGGCGTACGGACCGACCTCGACGGCCGCACCGACCTGCCGGGCCTCTACGCGACCGGCGAGGTGGCGTGCTCGGGCGTGCACGGCGCCAACCGGCTCGCGTCGAACTCCCTCCTCGAGGGCCTGGTGTTCTCGCGGCGGATCGCGACCGTGCTACCCGACGAGCTGCGGCCCTGGTCCGACCCGGTCCCCGACGCCCGCACCCCCGGGCTGGTCTCCGGGGCGGTCCGGCGCGAGCTGCAGGAGACGATGTCGTCGCGGGTGGGCGTCCTCCGCTCCGCCGCCGGGCTCGCCGACGCGTCGGCCGTGCTCGACAAGCTCGCCGGGCACGCGGCCGAGCAGGTCGACCAGGACTCCTGGGAGACCACCAACCTGCTCACGATCAGCGCCGCCCTCGCCGACGCCGCCGCGCTCCGGGAGGAGACCCGCGGCTCCCACTGGCGCGAGGACTTCCCCGAGCGCGACGACCAGCGGTGGTCGGGGCACTTCGACGTCGTCATGGACGACGGGACGACCACGGTGGTGTTCGCGCCGGCGGAGCCGACCGACCCCGGCCGACAGGAGCAACCGGCATGAGCATCGCCCGCACGCCCTGCACCGACCTCCCCGCCGGCCTCCGCGACGAGCTGGCCGGCGCCGGCCTCGACCCGCAGGCGGTGCACGACCACGTCGCGGTCGCGTTCGAGGAGGACCTGCCCGGCGGCGCTCCCGACGTGACCTCGGCGGCGATGCCGGACATGGGGCGGGCCGTCGCCGACGTCGCGGCCCGCGAGCCGGGGGTCGTCGCCGGGCTGGGCGTCGCCGAGCTCGCGTTCCGCTACGCCCTCGGCACGGAGGTGCGGGTCAGCGGACGGGTCCCCCGACGGCTCCGCGGTGGCGGCCGGCGACGTCGTGATGACGGTCGAGGGGCCGGTCGCGGGGGTGCTGACGGCCGAGCGCACCGCGCTCAACTTCGCCTCCCACCTGTCGGGGGTCGCCACGGCGACCGCCCGCTGGGTCGCCGCCCTCGAGGGCACCGGCGCACGGGTCCTCGACACCCGCAAGACGCTGCCCGGCTGGCGCTCCCTGCAGAAGTACGCCGTCCGCTGCGGCGGCGGGGTCAACCACCGGTTCAGCCTGGCGGACCGGGCGATGGTCAAGGACAACCACGCGGTCGCGGCCGGCGGCGTGGTGGCGGCGTACCGCGCGGTGGTCGCGGCCGCCCCGGGGCTGCGGGTCGAGGTCGAGGTCACCGACCTCGACGAGCTGCGCGCCGTGCTCGACGCCGGGTGCACCGAGGTGCTGCTCGACAACATGAGCACCGACGACATGGCCGAGGCCGTTCGGATCACCGACGGGCGCGCCACGCTCGAGGCGTCCGGCGGCCTCACCCTCGACCGGGCGCGCGAGGTGGGTGCCACCGGGGTGGACTTCGTCTCCGTCGGGGCGCTGACCCACTCGGTGACCGTGTTCGACCTCGGGCTGGACTTCCGGGCGCCGTGACATGAGCCTGCTCGCCGTCGACATCCGCAACGCGCACACCGTGCTGGGCCTGGTGCCCGCCGGCGCCGACGCCCCCGGCGAGGTGCGCCACCGGTGGCGGGTGGCGACCGACGAGCACCGCACGGCCGACGACTGGGCGGTGCTGCTGAGCGGGCTGCTGCAGGACCACGCGTCCGAGGTCGACGGAGTGGCGGTCTGCTCGACCGTGCCCGCCGTGCTCAACGCGTGGCGGGAGATGCTCGGCGGCTCCTTTCCCGGTGTCCCGGTCGTGGTCGTCGAGCCCGGTGTCCGCACCGGCGTCCCGATCCTCGTCGACAACCCGCGCGAGGTCGGCACCGACCGGATCGTGAATGCGCTGGCGGCGGCCGACGAATTCGGCGGGCCGGCGGTCGTGGTCGATTTCGGCGGGACCGCGACGACTTTCGACGTCGTCGACGCCGACGGCCGTTATGTGGGCGGCGCGATCACGCCCGGCATCGAGACATCGCTCGAGGCCCTGCGGCGCCGCGGCGCCCAGCTGCGGATGGTCGAGCTCGTGCGGCCGCGCAGCGTGATCGGCAAGAACACCGTCGAGGCGCTGCAGGCCGGCGTGGTCTTCGGCGTCGCCAGCCAGGTGGACGGGATGGTCGAGCGCATCGTGGCCGCACTCGGCACCGACCGGGCGGACGTGCGGGTGGTCGCCACCGGTCACCTCGCGCCGCTGGTGCTCGACGACTGCCGCTGCTTCACCGACCATTCCCCGGACCTCACGCTCCGCGGCCTGGAAAAGGTCTTCCGCCGCAACGCGAGATAATCGGACCGCTATTCCACGGGTATTCCGGATAACCCGTCGATCCGAGTCGCCGGGCCTTGCCGCAATGTGGCAGTCTTTCGCCTCAGAAGTGCCGGGATATCCGGCTCCCGATCGTATTTATCGCATTCAGGAGGAGAATCCCATGGCGCAGCGGGTCAACATCGTCCTCGTCGACGACATCGACGGTTCCGACGCGACGCAGACGGTGTCGTTCGGCCTCGACGGGACGTCGTACGAGATCGACCTCAACGACGAGCACGCGGGCGAGCTGCGCGAGGCGCTGGCCACGTACGTCGGCCACGCGCGCAAGGTCGCCGGCGGCCGGCGGGGCCGCGGCGCCGGCCGGTCCGGCGGCTCGGCCGGCTCCGGCAGCAGCGGCGCCAGCGGTGGCGGTGCGTCGGCCCGGGAGATCCGCGAGTGGGCCCGCGCCAACGGCCACGAGGTCCCCGATCGCGGCCGGATCCCGGCGGAGGTGCGCTCGGCGTACGAGTCCGCGCACTAGCGCCAGCGGCGGCGCGGGCGCTGCCGCCGGCGTATCGGAAGTGAAATCTCCTGTATCACCTCGAGAACCAGGCACGGAGCATCGCCGACCTCCCCTAGGCTGCACGGGCCGCGCACGCTGGTTCGCGCGGCTCGCACACGTCACATGGGGAGATCTTCTTGCGCGCGCTCACGACCGCCCGACGTTCCACGCTCGCCGGACTAGCCCCTGGCCCTCGTCGCGGGCCTGCTGAGCGCCCTCGCGGTCGCGACGCCGGCCCAGGCCCGGTACGCGACCGACGGCTCCGGCGCCTACCTCGGCGCGATCGACTGGTTCGAGTGGGGCGGCCCGCGCGAGGCGATCCCGGCGGGCGGGCTCACCCGCACCAACGAGCGCGAGGTGGCGGGCGGCACCCTCCGCACCACCTGCACCATCGGCGCCGTCTCGGGCGGCGACCTGATCGCCTACCGGCCGGGCAACTGGGGCGGGGACGCCCTCGACGACCTGTACCGGATCGGGGAGCCCGGCAACCTCAACCAGCTGATCTCGGGTCTCGCCAACGCCGTCGACGGCACCACGATCTCCTTCCCCTTGAGCTGCTCCGCGACCCTGGGCGGCGCGCCCGTGCCGCTGGCCGGCCTGGTGATGGCCGATGCCGAGCAGAGCGGCGGCGACGAGTACGTCGAGGCGACGATCCCCGCTGGCGCGCAGTGGCGGATGATCGACCGGCTCCGCACCGACGGCTGCATCTCCGACACCACCGTCACCCGCACCGGCCAGACGCTGCGGCTGACCGGCCCGGCCGCCGTGTGCCCGACCGGACCCGCCGGCGTTGCTTTCATGGAGGACGCCACCTCGGCCGAGGTCACCCTCCAGGGCGGCGGCGTCTCGGCGATCGCGCTCGGCGTGATGCTCTTCAACGACTTCGGTGACGCGCCCGAGACCTACGGCGCCGCGGGCGCCCTCTACTCGCCCGGGTTCACCGGCGGTCCCGTGCCCCAGGGCGACAGCAGCCTGTTCGGGAGCACGCTCAACACCCCGACCCAGCCCGCCACCCGGCTGGGCGCCACGGTCGACTCCGAGGGTGCCCACCAGCCGAGTGCCGCCGCGGACGCCGACGGGTCGGACGAGAACGCGATCACGCCGCCGGCCCGGATCGCCGGCCGCCCCGGCACGACGTACACGCTCCCCCGACGTCGCGTGCACCGGCCCGGGGAACGTCGCGGGCTGGATCGACTGGGACGGTGACGGCGCCTTCCAGGCCGACGAGCGCTCCGACCGCCCCCGCCTGCGCGGGACCGGCGGTCGACCTGACCTGGGACGTCCCGGCGGACGTCGCCACCGGCACGTCCTACCTGCGGCTGCGGATCGGTCCCGACGCGGCGTCGGTCGCCGAGCCGACCGGCGTGACGACCGCCGGCGAGGTCGAGGACTACCGGGTCCGCGTCGAGCCGTTCAGCGACGCCGGTGACGCCCCCGACACCTTCGGCACCAGCCTCGCCGCGGAGGGCCCGGTGCACGGGCTGGTGGGCCACGACCCCGCAGCCGGCACGGCCGACCTGATGCTCGGCGCCACCGTCGACGCGGAGGACGACGGGCAGCCCCGCGCCAACGCCCTCGGCGACGACACGACCGGGTCCGACGACGAGGACGCCCTCGACGACGTCGTCCTCCCGCCCGGTGCGACCTCGGTGGCCCCTCACCGTGCCGGTCGTCAACGACCTCGGCGCCCCCGCCACGCTCTACGGCTGGATCGACGCCGACGAGAACGGCTCGTTCCAGGCCGGCGAGGCCGCGACCGTCGAGGTGCCCGCCGGCGCCACCTCCGCCACGCTGGAGTGGACCGGCCTGCTGGCGCTCCCCGACGGTGCCCGGCCGATGATCCGGCTCCGGCTCACCAGTGCCGCCCTCGCCGACGCCCCTGCCACGGCCGGGCTCGACGAGCGGTCCCGGGGACCGGCGCCGGACGGCGAGGTGGAGGACCACCGCGCGCGGGTCGGCACCGACGTCGCGGACGGCTGCGCGAACCCGTTCGTCGAGACGTTCGGCACCGGCACCGGCTACGGCCCGCCGCTGCCCGCCGGCCAGACGACGTACGCCCACGAGAGCGTGGAGTTCGTCAACGACGGGGAGTACGCGCTGGTCTCGAGCCTCCCCGGCACGGCCGGGCCCTGGTGGCACGAGGGCGGCGACCGCACGCCCGGCGACACCGACGGCCGGATGATGCTGGTGAACGCCGACCTGACCGCGGGGACCTTCTTCCAGAAGACGTTCACCGGCCTGCGGCCCGGCGCCACCTACGACTTCTCGGCATGGATCACCAACGCCAACAACGCCGGCTCGGCGATCGTGCCGAACGTCAGCTTCGTCCTGGTCGACCCCGAGACGCGCAACCTCATCAGGTCGGTCAGCACCGGCGACATCCCGAACACCTCCAGCCTCGAGTGGAACCGCTACGGGCTCCAGTTCGTCGCGCCGCTGTCCGAGGTGCGGGTCCTGATGATGAACAACGCGGCCGGCGGCAACGGCAACGACCTCGCCATCGACGACATCGCCTTCAACCTGGCGTGCGACTGGGGTGACGCCCCCGCCAGCTACGGCACGACTGCCGCCGACGACGGGCCGGTGCACGCCCTCGCCGGCCCGATGCTCGGCGACGAGCGCGACGGGGGAGGCCGACGGCCTGCCGGGCGTCGCCGCGGACGGTGACGACACCGACGGCACCGACGACGAGGACGGGGTCGAGTTCAACCCCGACCTCGGCTACCCGAACCCGACCCTCCCGCACCGGCCCCGACCCGGTCACGGCCGCGCCGGTGGTCAACCACCTGACGGTGAACGCGTCCGACGACGGCTTCGCGAGCGTCTGGGTCGACTGGAACCTCGACGGCGACTTCGCCGACGACGGCGAGCAGGTCGCCGCGGCCCAGCCGGTCACGGCCGGCGACAACGACGTCACGTTCAGCCGCGCGGTCAACCCCGACGACATCCGCACCCACGTCCGGGTCCGGGTCAGCAGCGACGCCACGGCGGTCGCCTCGCCCACCGGGCCGGCGCCCGACGGCGAGGTCGAGGACTACCGGGTGCTGCTGGAGCGGCTGATCAGCCCCGCCGCGTGCTCCCCGACCACCCAGCCGTACTACGCGATGACCTTCGGCGACGTCGTCGACCAGGCCGGCGGCGGCGCCCCCGGGCACCACCGCCCGCTACACCGGCGTCTCCGTGGTCGAGGGCCAGGTCGTCGACATGATCGCGACCACGGCCGGCGGCACCATCAACGCCGACGGCTTCTACGTGAGCGGCGACGACGCGATCTGGAACCTCAACGGCTCCGGCTCCCCCGTCGCGGTGACGTTCCGCTGGGTGCAGGCCGGCACCGACACCCCGGTGCCGTTCAGCAGCATCTGGACGATCAACGACATGGACAACGGCGAGCGGGCGGACTTCCTCCCGCCGACCACGCCCGAGGGGTACGCCGTGACGCCCGGCAGCCAGGTGGCGGTCACCGAGGACCCGGCCAGCGGCCAGGTGACCTTCCGCGGGACCGTCTCCGGCAACGGTGACGTGCGGAGCCGCTGGCAGGCGTGGTTCCGGGACCAGTCCGAGGTCACCGCGACCTGGCGCGGGTTCTCCAACTCCGGGTTCTTCATCGACGGCGACAACGACCTCTCCCTGCCCCAGTCGTGCGAGGACTACGGCGACGCCCCGGACAGCTACGGCACCCTGCTCGAGTCCGACGGCCCGCGGCACACGGTCGCACCCGGCCTCCGGCTGGGCGCCGACTCCGACATCGAGAGCAACGGCCGTCCCGGTGCGGGTGCCGACGGCGACGACCTCGCCGGGTCCGACGACGAGGACGGGATCGACGGCGCCATCGAGATGACGCCCGGCGACCCGACGACGGTCGACGTGACCGCGACCAACGACACCGGTGCGCCGGCCACGCTGGCCGGCTGGCTCGACACCGACGGCAGCGGCACGTTCGAGGCGTCCGAGCGGGTCGTCGTCACGGTCGCCCCCGGTACGGCGAGCCACGAGGTGACGTTCCCCGCCGGCCCGGTGGGCACGACCACGGCGTACGCCCGGTTCCGGCTCTACCCCGGTGCGGTGGCCGACCCGTCCCCGACCGGCGCGGCGGCGACCGGCGAGGTGGAGGACCACCCCGTCACCGTCCTCACCAGGAGCCTCGAGATCGAGAAGACCTCGAACGCCACGGCGGACTCCCGCCCCGGGGACACGGTGACGTACACGATCACCGCGACCAACACCGGCGACGGCGACTACAGCGCGGCCAACCCCGCCCGGGTCGTCGATGACCTCACCGCGGTGCTCGACGACGCGGACGTGACCAACGACGAGCCCACCGCCACCGTCGACGGCGATCCCGTCGGCACGGTGACGGTCGCCGAGCCGCGGCTGACCTGGTCGGGCCCGCTGGCGGCCGGCGAGGCCGTCGAGATCACCTACACGGTGCGGCTCGCCAGCGGCGGCGACGGCACGGTCCGCAACGTCGCCTGGGCGCCGCCGGTCGGCTCCCCGCCGGGTGCGACCCCCCGACTGCGACGACCCGGCGACCACGGTCCCGTGCGACAGCGAGGAGCTGCTGCTGCCGCGCTCGACCGTGACCAAGCAGACCTCGCAGGCGACGCTGCCGGCCGTCGGGGAGGAGCTCACCTACACGATCGAGCTCACCAACCCCGGGCCCGGCGACTGGACGGCCGACGCGCCGGCGTCGCTGACCGACGACCTGGGCGACGTCCTCGACGACGCCGAGCTGGTGGCGGGCTCGGTCACCGGCGGCGCCACCGTGACCGGGGACGAGCTCGCCTGGAGCGGGCCGCTGCCGGCGGGCGACAGCGTGACCGTCACCTACACGGTGCGCTACACCGGCGCGGGCGACCGGGTGCTGCTCAACAGCGCCTGCGTCCCCGTCGCCGACGTCCCGCCGGGCGGCGAGGAGTGCAGCACCACCGAGACCCCCGGGTCGGCGCTGGTGCAGTCGAAGTCGGCCGTCCCCGCGCCGGGGTCGTCGGTGGAGCCCGGTGACGAGATCACCTACACGCTGACCTTCGACAACACCGACGGCCTGGCCCCGGCCAGGGTCGACACGGTCGACGACCTGTCCGGCGTGCTCGACGACGCCGAGCTCGTGGGTCCGCCCACCGCCGACAACGGCCTGACCGTCGACCTTCCCGACGGTGACGGGCTGCTGCCGGTCACGGGGACGGTGCCGGCGGGCCAGACCGCGACGGTGACCTACACCGTCGTCGTGCTGCCCTTCGCCGACCAGGGCGACCACGTCCTCACCAACGCCCTCGCCTGCCAGCCGGGCGAGCCGGCCGGGTGCGAGCCGGAGGTCACCGAGCACCGGGTGCGGCACCTGCGCCTCACCAAGACCAGCGACGCGGCGACCGGTGTCGACACCGGCGACGAGGTCACCTACACGGTGACCGTGCGCAACGACGGTGCCGGCAGCTACTCGGCCGCCGACCCCGCGTCGGCCGTGGACGACCTGTCCGACGTGCTCGACGACGCGACGCTCGACGTCGACGACGTGACCGTCGCCGGCGGCGGGTCGGTGGAGCTGACCGGGACCGACCTGGTGTGGACCGGGCCGCTGGCCGCCGGTGCGGAGGTGACGATCACCTACACCGTGACCGTCACCAACCTCGGTGACCACGACCTCGTCAACGCCGTCAGCGGCGTGCGCTGCGACGCCGGCGACGACGCGTGCGCGCCGCCGCCGGTCGAGACGCCGCTGCCGCACGTCGTACCGGACAAGGCCGCCGACCCCGCTGCGGGCACCGGCCTGGCCGAGGGCGACGAGGTGACCTACACCCTGACCTGGCACAACGACGGCCAGGCAGCCGGTGTGGTCGACGCGACCGACGACCTCTCCGCCGTCCTCGACGACGCCGAGGTCGTCGACGGGCCGACCGTGTCCACGCCCGCGGTCACGGCCGGGCTCACCGGAGCCACCCTCCGCGTGACCGGCCCGATCGGGGTCCAGGAGACGGTGACCGTCACCTACCGGGTGCGGGTCCTGCTCGACGGGGAGCGCGGGGACAACGCGCTCGCCAACGTGCTGACCCCCGACACGCCGCAGGTCGAGTGCGAGGCCGGTGCGTGCACGCCGGTGGAGCCGCCGGCCACCGAGCACCCGATCGGCGAGCTCACCGACCGCAAGAGCGCCACGCCGGCCGACGGCAGGGCGGTCGCCACCGGCGACCGGGTCACCTACACGCTGCACTTCACCAACACCGGGACTGCCGACGTCGCGGTGGACCGTGAGGACGTGGTGAGCGGCGTGCTCGACGACGCGACCGTCGTCCGGACACCCCGTGCCTCCGACCCCGCGCTGTCCGTCTCCCCCGATCCGGGGCGGGAGGTTCGCCGTCACCGGCGTCCTCACCCCGGGACAGACGGTGACGGTCAGCTACACCGTGCGGGTCAAGCCCGTGCGCCGGCAGGGCGACCGGATGCTCGCCAACGCGCTCGTCGACCCGGGGGAGACCGCCCGGGCGCGCTGCGCCGACGACGAGGACAGCACCTGCCACCGGGTGAAGCGCCACGACCTCGCGATCGACAAGCGGGTCGCGGGCGGCACGCGGGTCACCGTCGGCGACCGGGTGCGCTACCGCATCCAGGTCTCCAACCGGGGCCCGGACGCCGCGCCGGGACCGATCCGGGTCACCGACCGCCTGCCGCGGGGCCTGGAGCTGGTCACCGCCCGGGGCAAGGGCTGGGACTGCCGGGTCCGCAAGGGCGCCGACGTGGCGACCTGCGAGCGCGCGGGCGGGATCAAGGCCAGCGGCAAGGCGGCTCCGGTCGTCGTGGTCGCGAAGGCGACGCGCGCGGTCGTCGGCCAGCGGGTCGTCAACACCGCGGTGATCAAGGGGTCGCCCGACACCCGGACCAGCAACGACTCGGACACCGCCCGGATCCGCGTCGTCAAGGTGCCGCCGCTGCCCTCGACCGGGTTCCGCTGGGGACACCTCCCCCGCGAGCCGCACGGGGCGTGAGCAGGGTCGCGCACCCACCTCGGGTGCGCTCCCTCCTCGCCGCCGGGGTCGTGCTCGGCGCCGTCCTCGTGGCGGCGCCGGGCCCGGCGTCCGGTGCGCCGGAGGGGGCGGTGCCGGCGGTGCCGGCGGTGGCGCCGGTGACCCCGGTGGCGCAGTCGGGGCAGGCGGGGCAATCGGGGGCGACACCGCGGAAGGCGTGCTCGGAGGCGGCTCGGCCGTTCCGGCCCGCGTCGGTCCGGATCCCCGGCGTCACCCGGCGGACCCGGGTGCTGGCCCGCGGCCGTGACCGGAACGGCGCGCCGCTGCCGCCGCCCCTGACCGCACGCGGCAAGTGGCAGCTCGCGTGGGACAAGCGGTCCCGCATCCGTCCGGGGAGCCGGTACGGCGTCGTACGGATGCTGGCCCACACCTATCCGCGGGACGGCTCCTACGGCTCCGCGCTCGGCAACCGGCTGCTCGACCGGCTGCGCGTCGGCGGCCGGATCGTCGTCGCCGGGCCCCGCGGCCAGCGGCTGTGCTACCGCGTGGAGCGGCGTACCCGGGTGCGGGCCACGGCCGCGATGGCCGGCTTCTACTCCTCCAGCGGCCGGTCGCGGCTCGCGATCCTCGTGTGCTCGGGCCGCCGGCGCGGGCCCGGGGACTGGTCGCACCGCACCATCTGGTTCGCACGGCCGGCGTAGGTCCGAAAGGATGAACCCGGCGCCGCGACTGCAACCTGCGCGGCACCGGAGGTGTCTACCTGTCACACGTCACCACGACCGACAGGAACCCGCCATGACCACGCCTTCTCGTCCTACCCGTCCTCCCCGTTCTCCCGGCCGCTCCCCGCGTCGTCGCGGCCGGCCTCGGCCTCGCCGCCCTCGGGGCGCTGACCGTCACCGCCGGACCGGCCGACGCCGCCGCGCCCCACGCCCGCGTCTCCGTGGCCGCGTCCGACACCACGCCCGCCTCCGGGGAGCAGTTCGTCCTCACCGGTCGCCTCACGGGCCCGCTCGGCCAGGGCCGCGCCGGCGTGGTCAAGGTCCAGACCCTGCGCGGCGGCACCTTCGTCGACCTCACCGGCGCCCGGGTCTCCACCGACGGCGACGGCGACTACCGGGTGCGCGTGGTCCTCGGCCAGACCGGCCCCCGCGTGCTGCGCGTGGTCGGCAACCCCGCCGGCAGCGACCTGCGCAACGCCCACCGCCGCGTCCAGCTCGCCGTCCACTGACCGACCCGGCACATCTCCGCGCCTCAAACCGGCCGACCCGTCGCATTTCCGCACCTCAGAGCGGCCGACCCGGCGCATCTCTGCACCTCAGAGCAGCCGACCCGGCACATCTCCGCACTGTCCCCTGCGGAGATGAGCCGGGTCGGTGCGTTTCGGGTGCGGAGATGAGCCGGGTCGGTGCGTTTCAGGTGCGGAGATGAGCCGGGTCGGCGCCGGGACCAGCGGCCTGTTCGCTGAGAGCGGACGGGATCGTGGGTTCCCGCGGAACGCGTAGGCTGTCTGCGGGGTTGTACCCCTGTACGAACAGCCCCCGTGACGTGTGAGGAGCAACGGATGTTCGAGCGGTTCACAGACCGAGCCCGACGGGTGGTCGTGCTGGCCCAGGAAGAGGCCCGCATGCTCTCCCACAACTACATCGGAACCGAGCACATCCTGCTGGGCCTCATCCACGAGGGCGAGGGGGTCGCCGCCAAGGCGCTGGAGTCCCTCGACATCTCGCTCGAGGCCGTGCGCGCCCAGGTCGAGGAGATCATCGGCCAGGGCCAGCAGGCGCCGAGCGGGCACATCCCGTTCACCCCGCGAGCCAAGAAGGTGCTCGAGCTGTCGCTGCGCGAGGCGCTCCAGCTCGGCCACTCCTACATCGGCACCGAGCACATCCTGCTCGGCCTGATCCGCGAGGGCGAGGGCGTCGCCGCCCAGGTGCTGCAGAAGCTGGGCGCCGACCTCAACCGGGTCCGCCAGCAGGTCATCCAGCTGCTCTCCGGATTCCAGGGCAAGGAGTCCGGCCAGGCCGCGGCGGCCACGGCCGGCGGTGGCGACGCGCCGTCGTCGTCGCTCGTGCTCGACCAGTTCGGCCGCAACCTGACCCAGGACGCCCGCGAGGGCAAGCTCGACCCGGTGATAGGGCGTGAGCAGGAGATCGAGCGGGTCATGCAGATCCTCTCGCGCCGGACGAAGAACAACCCGGTCCTCATCGGCGAGCCCGGCGTCGGCAAGACGACGATCGTCGAGGGCCTGGCCCAGGACATCGTCAAGGGCAACGTGCCCGAGACGCTCAAGGACAAGCAGATCTACACCCTCGACCTCGGCGCACTGGTCGCCGGCAGCCGCTACCGCGGCGACTTCGAGGAGCGCCTCAAGAAGGTGCTGAAGGAGATCCGCACCCGCGGCGACATCGTGCTGTTCATCGACGAGATCCACACCCTCGTCGGCGCCGGCGCGGCCGAGGGCGCGATCGACGCCGCCAGCATCCTCAAGCCGATGCTGGCCCGCGGCGAGCTGCAGACCATCGGCGCGACGACGCTCGACGAGTACCGCAAGTACCTCGAGAAGGACGCCGCGCTCGAGCGCCGGTTCCAGCCGATCCAGGTCGCCGAGCCGTCGATCGCCCACACGATCGAGATGCTCAAGGGCCTGCGCGACCGCTACGAGGCGCACCACCGGGTCACGATCACCGACGAGGCGCTGGTCTCGGCCGCCACGCTGGCCGACCGCTACATCTCCGACCGGTTCCTGCCCGACAAGGCGATCGACCTCATCGACGAGGCCGGCTCGCGGCTCCGGATCCGTCGGATGACGGCGCCCGCCGACCTGCGCGAGTACGACGACAAGATCGCCGAGGTGCGCCAGCGCAAGGGAGGCCGCCATCGACGGCCAGGACTTCGAGGCCGCCGCGCGTTCTCCGCGACGAGGAGAAGCAGCTCATCCTGAAGAAGGCCGAGCGCGAGAAGCAGTGGCGCGCCGGCGACATGGACGAGGTCGCCGAGGTCGACGAGGAGCTGATCGCCGAGGTGCTGGCGGTCGCGACCGGCATCCCGATCGTGAAGCTGTCGGAGGAGGAGTCGACCCGGCTGCTCAAGATGGAGGACGAGCTCCACAAGCGGGTCATCGGCCAGGAGGAGGCCGTCCGGGCCCTCAGCCGTGCGATCCGGCGTACCCGTGCCGGCCTGAAGGACCCGAAGCGGCCCGGCGGCTCGTTCATCTTCGCCGGCCCCTCCGGCGTCGGGAAGACGTGGCTGTCGAAGACGCTCGCGGAGTTCCTCTTCGGCGACGAGGACGCGCTGATCCAGCTCGACATGAGCGAGTTCGGCGAGAAGCACACCGTCTCCCGCCTGTTCGGCTCGCCTCCGGGCTACGTCGGCTACGAGGAGGGCGGCCAGCTCACCGAGAAGGTGCGGCGCAAGCCGTTCTCCGTGGTGCTCTTCGACGAGGTCGAGAAGGCCCACCCCGACATCTTCAACAGCCTGTTGCAGATCCTGGAGGAGGGTCGCCTGACCGACTCCCAGGGCCGGGTCGTGGACTTCAAGAACACCGTCATCATCATGACGACCAACCTCGGCACCCGGGACATCGCGAAGGGCGTCAACCTCGGCTTCCAGCAGGCCGGTGACACCCAGGGCTCCTACGACCGGATGAAGGCCAAGGTCTCCGAGGAGCTGCGCCAGCACTTCCGGCCCGAGTTCCTCAACCGTGTCGACGAGATCATCGTGTTCCCGCCGCTGTCGCAGGAGCAGATCGTCGCGATGGTCGACAACATGATCGCCGCGGTGGAGGTCCGGCTGAAGGACCGCGACATGCGTCTGGAGCTCACCCAGGGCGCGAAGAACCTGCTGGCCCAGCGGGGCTTCGACCCGGTGCTGGGCGCGCGGCCGCTACGCCGCACGGTCCAGCGGGAGATCGAGGACGTGCTCGCCGAGAAGATGCTCTACGGCGAGGTCGGCCCGGGCCAGATCGTGCTGGTCGACGTCGAGGGCGAGGGCCCCGACGCGACGTTCACGTTCGAGGGTCAGCGCGTCTCCGAGCTGCCCGACCTGCCGCCGTTCGAGACGGTGGTCGAGGGTGGCGGCACCGAGGGCCCGTCCGACGCGGGCTCCGGCGCCGACGTGCCGCGCGCCGGCGGCGAGTGACCGCAGCCTGACGCACGTCCCGCGCCTCCTCCCGCTCCGGCGGGGAGGCGCGGGGCATTTCCGCCGGACCCGGGCCGTGGAGGTGGACCGGACGGGGCGCAACATCGCCGAAACACGGCCGAAGCGTCGCCGCCCCCACCCCGCCGCTAGCGTCGCGCCGGCAGGTCGGCGGAGCCGGCCCCGACGGACGGAGGGCGGCGGGTGCGGGAGCGCAGACGGCAGCGTCCGGACTTCCGTGAGCGCTCGGTCTTCGACGGCCTGGCCCGACGCCAGGTGGGCCAGACCGATCTGGTGGCCCACTCGTTGGCGGTGCTCACCCCGTCGCTGAGTGCGCTCGGGACCGGTCTCGCCCTGCCGGCCCTCGTGGGCCCGGGCTTCTGGGTCAGCACGCTCCTGGGGTTCGGGCTCGCCTGGCTGCTGGCGCTGGTGTTCGACCAGTTCGCGTCCCGCTTCACCGCCGCGGGATCGGTCTACACCTACGTGGCCAAGGGGGCTCGGTCCGGCCGTCGCGCTGGTCGTGGGCGTCGCGATGGTCCTGGCGTACGGCGTCCTCGCCGGGTTCGGCCTGACCGGCGGCGTCCGCCGGCTCGAGGCGGCGTGGGTCGCGAACGGCGGCGACCAGCCCGGCGCGCCGGTGGGGTGGGTGCTGCTGACGCTGCTGGTGGTCGGCTGCGTGGCCGCGATCCACCGGGGCGTCCACTGGTCGACCCGCGCGGTGCTCGTCGCCGAGACGGCGAGCGTCGTGCTGCTCTGCGCGATCCTGGCCCTCTGGCTGGTCCGGCACGGCGCGCCGGGCCCGGAGGTGCTCTCGCTGTCGGGGGCGTCATCGGAGCGGGTCCTGGCCGGCGCCGCGCTGATCGCGACGCTCACGGTCGCCTTCGAGAGCTGCGCCACCGTGGGGCTCGAGACCGACCGCCCGCTGCGGGCGGTGCCGGGGTCGATGCGCACCAGCCTGCTCGTCACGGGCTGCCTCTTCCTCGCCGCCAACCTGGTGGGCACCGTGCAGCCCGACCGGGAGGCCGGCTACACGTGGCGCTGGTTCGCGGTCGGTCAGGAGGTGTCCCGGGCCGACGCCGCCGCCCTCGTCGTGCTCGCCGTGTCGATGGCCGCGCTGGCCGTCTGCGCCTGGATGGCGCTCTCGAGGCTGCTGTTCTCCTTCGCCCGTGAGGGCGTCCTCCCGGCGGGCGTGGGACGCACGAACGGTCACGGCGTACCGGTCGTCGCCACCTGGTGCGCGCTCCCCCGTGGTCGTGGTCGGGCCGCTGGTCGCCTGGCTGACGGGGAGAGGCACGCCGTCCGTGCCGGGGGACCTGCTCCAGACAACGACCCTCCTCATGGGCGTCGCCTACGGCTGCGCCGCGCTGGCCCTGGTGCCGTTCCTGCGCTCGCTCGACGAGCTCCGTCCCGCGACGACCGTGCTGGCGGTGGCGGCTGTGGTGGGCGTCGCCGGCGTCATCTGGCGGTGGGCGTCCGGCGACGCCCAGCTGGTGCTCCCGCTCCTGGGCGGCGTCGTGACGGTGGGCCTGGTCTGGAGCGCCGTCCTGGGCGCAGCCGCGCCCCGGCGGCTGCGCCGGGTAGGCGCGCACGAGGAGACGCTCGTCGCCGACGTCCTGGTGTCGACGGCAGCGGAGGACCACCGTGGCGACCCGTGACCGGCGCGACCGGGGAGACGGCTACGTCGCCCGGCAACCGGCGGCCGTCGACAGCGCGTTCGCCGTGCTCGAGGCCGTGGCCGAGCTGGGCGCGGGGGTGACGACGCGGGAGCTGGTCGACGTGCTGCCGATGTCGCGGGCGACGGTCTACCGGATCCTCAAGCACCTGGTCGCCGAGGAGTACCTCGTCCGGACCCCCGACCTCCGGGGATTCGCCCTGGGCGCACGCGTGCGGGCGCTCGGCAACGCGGCCGCGGTCCTCGCGCCCGCCGACCGGGCCGACGCCCGGAGCTGACCGCCCGGAGCTGACCGGTCGGAGCTGACCGGTCGGAGCTGACCGCCGGGCCGTCTCATTTGGACTCACGCGTCCGTATCCCCGGTGGAACCGTCCCGCCATGCGGCGATGGTCGACTACGGACCCGTCGGCCGAGCAGGTCGACGCCCATCGAGGAGGAAGAGGGTCCATGTACAGACGATCTCCCCAGCTGCGCGGCCGGGCGCGCGGCGCCGGCTTCGCGCTGCTCGCCGGGTCGGTCCTGGCGGCCGGCGCGCTGGGCGCGGTGTCGGCCGCACCCGCCAGCGGAGCTCCCGAACCGGCGACGCTGGTCCTGGCGGACACCGACCGCGACGGCGTGGTCACCGCGGCCGATGCCGACGGCCGTCGGTCGTGGACGAAGGACCTCGGCGCCTTCTTCCTCGCGAACCTCGACGACGACACCGGCCGGTGCCCGACCGTCGCGGCCGATGGCAGCCAGCTCAGCGACGTCCAGCTGGCGGCGTGCAACGACGCCGCCGACCGGGTGGTCAACGGGGACAGCGACACCTTGGACCTCGCCCGTGTCCGGGTGCTGCCCGTCGACACCGCCGAGGTGAGCTCGGTCCGGGTCGAGCTCCGCGGCGTGGGCGCTGCGAAGGTCAACGTCTTCGTCAAGCGCGGCGACGGTACGTCGGCGACGGACTGGGCGCCGCTGCCCGCGAACGGCGCGCTGCCGGGCGACCTGATCGGCCAGGGCGTCGAGCTCGGCATCGAGGGCCGCGACATCATCCGCGACGAGTCCTGGGACGGCACGGTCATCCTGCGCGTGGTGCACCGCAGCGGCAGCACGCAGGTCGGCACCGACCAGGTGGAGATGCGGGTCGCCCCGCTGCTGTTCGCCACCGACCGGATGCCGATGGAGAAGCTCTACATGGCCGACAACCAGACGTCGGTCTACGAGGGCGCCGAGCTCCCCGAGCCGTCCGCGTCGCTGGTGCGCTCCCAGCGCAACGCCGAGGCGCTCGCGACCGACTTCCTGGCCGGCCTGGAACGGATCGGAGCCGACGTCGAGCTGGTGCGGCTGCCCAGCCTCCAGGGCGCGCGCGGCGGCGGCAACGGCACCGACATCTGGACCCAGGACGTCATGGAGCCCGGCCTGATGTCGATCCCGTCACCGGACGGCGAGCAGCAGATGCGGGTGTTCGTCCGGGCGCCGGTGCGCGACGGCCGCGACAACGCCGGCACGAACCCGTTCCGGCAGACCGGTCGCGTCGTCTTCACCGAGCTGCGGGGACCCGACGTCGCCGGCGTGCAGCACTTCGACCCGGCGTACGTTCCGCCGACCATTCCCGGGATGAGCTATGACAGCCGCGGCTCCACCGGCAACTACGGCACCATCCCGGCGTACGAGCACGACGGCGAGTACTACCCGCTCGGCCGGAAGGTCCTCGGCGCCGTGCCGGGCACGGAGTACACCGCCGACCCTGCCTTCAACGAGATGCTGGCGCTGCAGGGCTTCCAGGACCCGATCACGCTCGACACCAGCTGGCTCAGCGTGGGACACATCGACGAGTTCATCTCGGTGGTCCCCGCCGACACCGACCGCGGCTGGGCGCTCGTCGCCGCCGACCCCAGGCTCGCGCTCGACATGCTGCAGGAGCTCGTCGACGCCGGTCGTGGCGGCGAGCAGCTCTACACGCCGTACGGGCTGGTCCCGCCGGAGGGCTCGAACCCGCCGACCATGACCGTGGCCGAGGCGGTCAGCGACGAGCGGGTCCTCAGCGGCGTGAGGATCGGCCACGCCGGCGTCAACCGCGGGCTGCGGGTCCTCCAGGAGGAGGTCGGGCTCACCGAGGACGACATCATCCGGGTCCCGGTGCTCTACCGCGACAACGGCTACGGCCGGGTGGGCGTGCTGATCCCCAACGCCGCCAACCTGATCGGCACCGGTCACGACGTGGTGTTCATCCCCAAGCAGCACGTGCCGGCGGTCGACGGCCAGGACCTGTTCCAGGCCGAGATCGAGGGCCGGTTCGCGGAGATCGGGACCGAGATCCAGTGGGCGGAGGACTACTTCTACACCAGCCGGAGCGGCCAGATCCACTGCGTCACCAACACGCTGCGGGACACGACCTACGGCGACGCGTGGTGGTCGGAGGGCGAGCCGTCCGCCGGGCCGGGCGCGGAGGAGTTCGTCACGATCTCCGAGCCCACCGTCTCCGGCGTGCTCCAGGCCGGGCGCAGGCTGACCGTCCACCCGGGTGCCCTCAGCCCCTCGCCGGACGCGGTCTCGTTCCAGTGGTACCGCGGCGCGACCGCGATCCGCGGCGCCACCGCGCCGCGGCTCACGCTCAAGAAGGCGTGGGCGGGCCAGAAGATCTCGGTCACGATCGTCAGCAGCAAGGAGGGCTACGCGTCCCTGACCACCGTCACGACGGTCGGGGCGGTGCCGCGGACGTTCACGCAGAGCCGGCGTCCCCTCCGTGCGCGGGGTGGTGAAGGTGGGCCGGACGCTCACCGCCCGGCCCGGCTCGGTCGCGCCGAGGGCGGCGACGATCGGCTACCGCTGGTACGTCGACGGCCGGCTGGTGGCCGGTGCCACGAAGCAGCGGCTGAAGCTGCGGAAGCAGTGGGCGGGCATGTCGGTGAAGGTGGTGATCACGGCTCGCAAGCCCGGCTACACGCCGCTGCGGACCACGGTCGCGGTGGGCAAGGTGCGCCGGTGACCCGGCGGCGCTGAGCTCGTCGAGCACGGCCGCCCGCTCCTGCCGCTCCCGGCAGGGGCGGGCGGCTGCGTCTCGCCCGCGGCGGCGCGCTTCGGCACCGGTCAGGGCAGCGCGTAGCGACCGTCGCCGGTCCGGACGACGAGCCCGTCCACGAGCAGCGAGTCGAGGCAGCGCTCCCGCTGCACGGGGTCGTCCCAGACGGCGTCGAGGCGGTCCCGCGGCACCGAGCCGGGAGCGTCCCGGAGCACCGCGAGCAGCCGGCCGCGCACCTGGCGGTCGGTGCCGGCGTAGGTCTGCACGGGGCGGGGCGGGCCGTCGTACGCCGGCCGGCCGGCCGCGCGCCACGCGCAGAGGTCGGCGACCGGGCAGTCGCCGCAGCGGGGCCGGTCGGCGCGGCAGACCAGGGCGCCGAGCTCCATGACCGCGACCGACCAGGTCGCCGCCGTCGGCGGGTCCTCCGGCAGCAGGGCCGCCGCGACCTCCCGCTCCGCCTTCGTCACCGACCGGGGTGGCAGCTCCGCCCCCGCCGACCGTGCGAGCCAGCACCCGACGGACGTTGGTGTCGAGGACCACCTGGCGCTGCCGGAAGGCGAACGCCGCGACCGCCGCGGCGGTGTAGTCACCGACGCCGGGGAGCGCGCGGAGCGCGTCGTGGTCGGCCGGCACCTCGCCGCCGTGCTCGGCGACGATCGCCTGTGCCGCGGCGTGCAGCCGCAGCGCCCGGCGGGGGTAGCCCAACCGACCCCACGCCCGCACCGCCTCGCCGCTCGGCTCCGCGGCCAGCGCCGCCGGCGTGGGCCAGCGGTCGAGCCACGCCTCGTGCACCCGCAGCACCCGCGACACCGGCGTCTGCTGCAGCATCAGCTCGGAGACCAGCACCGACCACGCCGACGCCGACGGGTGTCGCCAGGGAAGGTCGCGGGCGTGCTCGTCGTACCACTCCAGGACGGGTGCGACCAGCCGCTGCGGGGCGGCGAGGGCGGTGGCGGACATCGCCGTCATTGTCGCCCACACCCGTTCCCGGTGCGTCCCCGGTGCGCCTCCGCCCAACCCGGGCGATGGACGGATAACGTCCGGATCCATGCCGCAGCTGACGCGAGGCCCGCTGCCGGCGGGCGTCTACTGGCGACGCCGGCTGTTCGTGCTCAGGCTCGCCGCCAGCCTGGTGCTCGTGCTCGGCAGCTGGCTCGGCGGCGGCAGCGACGGGTCGGACGCTCCCGCTGCCCGGCAGGCCGCCGGCGAGGTGCAGCCCTCGGCCACGATCACCGTCGCGCCTTCGGAGGACCGCAAGGCCAAGGGCCGCAAGGGGCGCAAGACCCGCAACGGCCTCGGACCCACGCAGGGGCCCACCTACGACCCCGGCGTGCTCGCCGAGCCCGACGGCAACTGCGACCCCGCCGACGTGCGGGTGACCCCGGAGGTCGCCACCGCCGAGGCTGGCGACCAGGTCACCATCGGCCTCAACCTCCAGACGATCCAGGCGGAGGCCTGCTACTTCCGGGTCGGTCCCGACAAGGTCACCGTCAAGATCACCGACGGCAGCCGCGAGGTCTGGACCTCGCGCGAGTGCCCCGACGCGGTGCCCGACGAGTCGGTCGTCGTACGCCGCGTCGTCGCGACCGTACTCGAGATGGGCTGGGACGCCCGCGAGTCCGACGACGGCTGCACCAAGCGCCGCGACTGGGTGCGCTGGGGCGACTTCACCATCGCCGCCGCGGCCCTGGGCGGGGAGCCGTCGGAGTCGACGTTCGACCTGGTGCGGCCGACGCCGGAGACGGTGACGGTGCCGCCGGAGGGGGACGGGAAGCGCGACCAGGACGAGCGCGGCGACCGGCGCGGCGACCGGGACCAGCGGGGGGACCGGGACCAGCGCGGCGACCGGCGCGGCGACCGGGACGAGCGGGAGTGGCGGTCCGAGGACGCGCAGGGCGACGGCGGCGACGACCAGCCGACGCGCTGACGATCAGACGTAGCGCTCGAGGATCGTCGACTCGGCGAGGCGGGAGAGGCCCTCGCGGACGCTGCGCGCGCGCAGCTCGCCGACCCCCTCGACCGCCTGCAAGTCGTCGATGCCGGCCGACAACAGCTTCTGCAGCGTGCCGAAGTGGTCGACCAGGCCCTCGACGACGCCCGCGGGGAGGCGGGGGCACCTTGGTGAGCAGCCGGTAGCCGCGGGGGGCGACCGCGCCGTCGAGGTGCTCGCCGGCGCCGATGCCCAGCACCCGCGCGACCGAGGCGGGGTCGACCAGCTCCGTCGCCGAGAGTCCCTCCAGCTTGGCCAGCAGCTCGTTGGGGTCGCGGCTGCGCCGGCGCGACGGCACGTAGTCGCGGATCACCAGCTCGCGCTCGATGTCGACGCCGGTCACCAGCTCCTCGAGCTGCAGCGCGAGCAGCCGGCCGTCGGTGCCGAGCTCGAGGACGTAGTCCTCGATCTCGCGGGCGATCCGGGTAACCATTTCGAGCCGCTGCGCCACGACGGCGACGTCGCGCACCGTGACCAGGTCCTCGATCTCGAGGGCGGACAGCGTCGACGAGACCTCGTCGAGCCGCAGCTTGTAGCGCTCGAGCGTCGCCAGCGCCTGGTTGGCGCGGGAGAGGATCTGCCCGGAGTCCTCGAGGACGTGGCGGGTCTCGCCGACGTACGCCGCGATGATCTGCATCGACTGCGAGACCGAGATGACGGGGAAGCCGGTCTGCCGCGCGACCCGGTCGGCCGTGCGGTGCCGGGTGCCGGTCTCCTCCGACGGGATCGAGTGGTCGGGCATCAGGTGGACGGCCGCGCGGATGATCCGGGTGACGTCGCCGTCGAGGATGATCGCGCCGTCCATCTTCGCCAGCTCGCGCAGGCCGGTGGCGGTGAACGGGACGTCGAGCTCGAAGCCGCCCGTCGAGATCTCGTCGACCGTGCGGTCGCGGCCGAGCACGATGAGGGCGCCCGTGCGGCCGCGGAGGATCCGCTCGAGGCCGTCGCGCAGGGCGGTGCCGGGCGCGATCGAGGCCAGCGTCTCCCGCAGCTGCGGGTCGCCGGGCCGCTCCGTCACCACAGGGTCTCCTCCCAGCCGGACCGACCCGTCGGGCGGTCAGGGTCGTCGCACGTACCTTAGACCGGACCCGGCCGCCGGCCACCACTCTCGATGTGACTCGTCGGGCGACCCCTCAGGCGGCCCGTCAGGCGTCGACGACCCGCAGCGGCCGGTCGAGCTGCAGCAGGCGGACGGCGCTGGCGACGTCGGGGGCTTCCACGACCCGCATCCCGTCGACCGACCGGGGCGGCCGTGGGCCGCTGGACTCGGCCGGCACGAGCGCCATCTTGAACCCGAGCCGGGCGGCCTCCGCCACCCGCTGCTGCACGTCCCGGACCCGCCGGAGCTCGCCGGACAACCCGATCTCGCCGATCGCCACCACGCCGGCGGGCGTCGGCGAGAGGTAGTGCGACGACACCAGCGAGATGGCGAGCGCCAGGTCGGCGGCGGGCTCGGTCACCTTCGCGCCGCCGACGGTCGAGGCGAACACGTCCTGCTGGTGGAGCTGGATCCCGACGTGCTGCTGGAGCACCGCCAACACCATGGCCAGCCGCGACGAGTCGACACCGGACGTCGTACGGCGTGGTCGGTCCTGCGGCGACTTCGCGACCAGCGACTGCACCTCCGCGAGCAGCGGGCGGCGGCCCTCCATCGTGACCGCCACGCAGGTGCCGGCGACCCGCCCGTGGTGCCGCTCGACGAAGATGCCGGTCGGGTCGTGGACCGCGGTGATGCCCTCGGAGCCGAGGTCGAAGCAGCCGACCTCGTCGACCGGGCCGAACCGGTTCTTCACCGCCCGCACCATCCGGAAGCGGGAGTTGCGCTCGCCCTCGAAGTGGAGCACGACGTCGACGAGGTGCTCCAGCACGCGGGGACCGGCGATCGAGCCGTCCTTGGTGACGTGGCCGACGAGCACCACGGTGATGTCGCGGGTCTTGGCCACCCGCACCAGCGCGGCGGCGACCTCCTTGACCTGGGTGACGCCGCCCGGCACGCCGTCGACACCGGACGCGCCGATCGTCTGCACCGAGTCGACCACCAGCAGCCGGGGCCGGACGTCCTCGACGTGGGTGAGCAGCGCGCCGAGGTCGGTCTCGGCGGCGAGGAACAGCTCGTCGTGGACCGCGTCGGTGCGGTCGGCGCGCATCCGCACCTGGGCGGCGGACTCCTCGCCCGTGACGTAGAGCGTGCGCTGGCCGCGCTCGGCCGTGCGCGCCGCCACCTCGAGCAGCAGGGGTGGACTTGCCGACGCCCGGCTCGCCCGCGAGCAGCACCGCCGCTCCCGGCACCAGGCCACCGCCGAGCACCCGGTCGAGCTCGGGCACGCCCGAGGAGTGGTGGACCGCGGCGTCGGCGGGCACGGCGCCGATCGGCACCGCGCGCGTGGTCACCGGGGCCGCCTGCGTGCGCCCGGAGGGAGCGGTCGCCTGCGCCTCGGCGACCGAGCCCCACGCCTGGCACTCGCCGCAGCGGCCGACCCACTTCGCCGTCGTCCAGCCGCACTCGGAGCACCGGAACGACGGACGCGGCGCCGCGGCGCGGGCGGATCGGGTGGAGGCCATGACCGAGACGCTAGGTGACCCCTCCGACAGTCGTATCCTCGACACTCCAGGCGGCTGCGACAGGTTGCCGACGAGCAGGTCGGGCCGGCGTCCGGCCGGTCGATCAGAGGAGGTGGTGGGTGGCAGAGCACGACGCGCCGTCCCTGCCACCGACGGCACCACCGACGGCACCGCCCACGCCGCCACCGACGCTGCCGCCGACGCTCGCCGACGTGGCCGAGATCGCCGGGGTGTCGCGGCAGACCGTCTCCAACGCGATCAACAACCCCGACCTGCTGCGTCCCGACACCCTCGCCCGCGTGCAGCAGGCGATCGAGGAGCTGGGTTACCTGCCCAACCGCGCCGCGCGGCACCTGCGGACCCGCACCTCTCGCCTGATCGGGCTGCGGATGCCGGCGGCCGCGCAGGAGTACACCGCCAACGCCGCCATGGACCGGTTCGTGCACGCCCTGGTCGAGGCGTCGCGGGAGGCGGGCTACCACCTGCTGCTCTTCTCCGGAGGGCCCGACGGGCCGGGAGCGACGGCTGCCGCGGACCTGGTGGCCGGCTACGACGACCTGCTCCGGTCGACGGCGGTCGATGCGTTCGTCGTCACCGACACCTACCTCGGCAACCCGCAGGCCCGGTGGCTCGCCGCCCGCCGGGCGCCGTTCGTCGCGTTCGGCCGGCCGTGGGACGACCCGACCGCCACCCACCCCTGGGTCGACGTCGACGGCGCCGCCGGGGTCGCGCTCGCCACCGAGCACCTGCTCGGGCTCGGCCACGAGCGGATCGCGTGGATCGGCTGGGCGGCCGGCTCCCACCTCGGTGAGGACCGGCGCTCCGGGTGGGTGCGGACGATGACCGGCCGCGGGCTCGACGTCGACGGCCTCGACGCCCGGGTCGACGACACCGTCGCCGGCGGACGGGAGGCGGCCGCGCGCCTGCTCGACACGGCCGGCCCGACGGCGTACGTCTGCGCCTCGGACACGCTGGCGGTCGGCGTGCTCCACGCCCTCGACGAGCGCGGGCTGCGCGCCGGCCGCGACGTCGGGGTGGTCGGCTTCGACGACTCCCAGGTCGCCCAGGTCGTGCCTCCCGGCCTCACCTCGGTGCGCCAGCCCCTCGAGCAGGTCGCCGTCGAGCTGGTCCGGGTGCTCGAGGCGCTGCTCGCGCGCGAGCCCCACGACGGCCGCGGGGTCCTGCTCCGCCCCACCCTCGCCGTCCGCGGCTCCACCGCCTCACGTTGAATCGGGCCTCGTGGTGGGTTGAATCGGGCCTCGTGGTGGGTTGAATCCGGCCTCGTGGTCGGTCGAGTCCGGCCTCGTGGTGACGGGGCCCGCCACGACACCCGATTCGACGGGCCACGACACCCGATTCGACGGGCCGGCGGGCCGAGGTCAGTCGAAGGTCCGGGACCAGAGGTTGACCGCGTAGTCGACCTCGAGGCCCTCGTGGTGGCGCAGGACCTGCTCGGCGACCGCGGGTGGGAGCTCGATCCGCACCACCGCCTCGAGGTCGGCGCGGCTCTCGAAGCGCCACCCCATGTCGACCTGCGTGCGCGTCCAGCCACGCTGCGCCCAGAACCGCTCGATCACCTCAGGGGGGTCGAGGTGGGGGGTAGCCGCGGCGGAACCAGGCGCCGAACGTCGAGCGGGACCCGTCGTTGTCGATCACCAGCGCGGTCCCGCCCCGACGTACCACCCGCTCCAGCTCGGCGAGTCCGGGCTCACAGCCGGGGCCGAAGAAGTAGGCCCAGCGGGCGTGGACCACGTCGACGGAGGAGTCCGGCAGCGGCACCTCCTGGGCGGTGCCGAGCAGCACGGAGACGTTCGGGAGCCGCCGGGTACGCCGTCCGGCCAAGCGCTGCAGCGCCGGGTGCGGTTCGACCCCGACGACGCGGGCGGCGGCTTCGGCAAACCGCGGCAGGTGGAAGCCGGTGCCGCAGCCGAGGTCGAGCACGGTGCGGTCGCGCCACGAGGTGCGCTGCTCCATCGCGGCCCAGAGCCGCGCGTCGGGGTCGGCGGCGCGGTTCTCGATCTCGTAGGTGGCGGTGTGCTTCCAGATGTTGGGGCTCGGGATCGCGCCCCGGGCCGGCCGGCCGCTCAGCGCGGCCTCAGATCCGGACGATGCCGTCCGGCGTCTGCACCTGGGCGGCGAGGATGCCGGGGGTGCCGTGCGGCGCCACCCACTCGACCTTGACGTCCTCCAGCGGCGCCTCGACCGGCTCGCCGAGCCACTCGCTGACCCGCTGCGGGTCGCCCGCGATCTCGACCCCGGCGAGCGAGATCGACCCGTCGGCGCCGGCCGACGGGTGCAGGCTGTCACTGATCTCCCACTGCACGAAGAACGGCAGCTGCGGGTCGGAGATCAGGCCGTTGACGCCGATCTGCTTCCAGCGCAGCTCGGTGCCGTCGGGCCGGTGCCGGCTGCCGACGACGGCTGCGCGGCCGAGCCGCTCCTCGTAGACGGTGATGTCCTTGACGCAGACCACCCAGCCGAGCCAGCCGCCCCCGAGCGCCGACCGCGCGCGGACGGCCTGGCCGAACGGCGCCTTGTCGGACGCCGGGTGGTCGAGGACCTCGACCACCTCGAGGTAGGTGCGGTCGGCGAGCGGCAGGACCATGTTGCGGGTGCCGAACCGCGGGTGGACACCCCCGTCGACGAACTCGCGCCCGAGCGCAGCGCCCAGGCGGGCTGCCGTGCTTTCGAGGCCGTCCGGTCCAGCGGCGTAGGAGAGGTGGTCCAGGCGCATGTCGACATTCTCGGCCTGTGGTCACCGCCACGTGTCGGCGGGGTGCTGGTCTCTTGACGTCGAGAGGGTCAGGGGGCGGTTCGCCGCCGCTGGACGCGACGTGACGGGCAAAACCTCCACTTGTCCGGCATTGCTTTGCCCGACATGTTGAGGTTTCCCCGGTCGGCCGGGGAAACCTCACGTGTCCTACCCCCGGTCCGCCGGATGCAGCGCCAGCGCCGACCGGCTGCGCAGGTGGGCCTCGCAGTGGCGCACCAGCTCGTCGTACGCCGCCTGGCCCATGAGGGCCACGAGCTCGGGGGCGCTGGTGACGTAGAGCGGCTCGACGGCGACGTGGGCCTCGGTGTTGCCGGAGCAGTACCAGTCGAGGTCGTGGCCGCCGGGGCCCCAGCCGCGGCGGTCGTACTCGGTGATGGTGACCTCGGTGTAGGACGAGCCGTCCTGGCGCTCGACGGTGCGGTAGGTGCGGCGGATCGGCAGCTGCCAGCACACGTCGGGCTTGGTCTCGAGCGGGTTGCGTCCCTGCTGCAGCGCCAGCCCGTGGAGCGCGCAGCCGGCGCCGGCGTGGAAGTCGGGGCGGTTGTGGAAGACGCAGCCGCGCTGCCCCGCCACCTCGACGGCCTTGGTCTTCCGCTCGCCGTCCTCGTCGGTCTCGATCCAGTCCCGCTTCCGCACCCGGCGGCCGGGGTGCAGCTGCCACAGGTCGGGCGTCAGCTGGCCGACGTACGCCGCCACCCGCTGCTCGTCGTCGGCGTCGCTGAAGTGCGCCCCCCAGGGTGCAGCAGCCGGTGTCGGGGGAGTCGGCGTAGATGCCGCGGCAGCCGCGGCCGAAGATGCAGGTGTAGCCCGACGTCAGCCAGGTGAGGTCGCAGCGCATCACCTCGGTCTCGTCGTCGGGGTTGACGAACTCCACGAAGGCGCGGGGGAAGTCCAGGGAGACCTCGGGCACGTGCTCCAACGTACTCGCCGTCCGCGGCGGGCCAGGCACCTGGCGATACGGTGGACGCATGCGCCTGGGCGTGCTCGACATCGGTTCGAACACCGGACACCTGCTCGTCGTCGACGCGCACCGCGGCGCCGCGCCGCTCCCGGCGTACTCCTTCAAGCAGCCGCTGCGTCTCGCGGAGCACCTCGACGGCGGCGGCGGCGTGAGCCGGCACGGGATCGACGCCCTGACGGCGTTCACGGCGGACGCGCTCGTGGTGGCGGAGGAGAAGGGCTGCGAGGAGCTGCTGTCGTTCGCGACCTCGGCGGTGCGCGACGCCGACAACTCCGACGCCGTGCTCGACCACGTGCACGACCGCACCGGTGTGCGGATCGAGGTGCTGCCCGGCGAGGACGAGGCCCGGCTGACGTTCCTCGCGGTGCGGCGCTGGTTCGGGTGGTCGGCCGGCCGGATGACGGTGTTCGACATCGGAGGCGGGTCGCTCGAGATCGCCGCCGGCACCGACGAGCACCCCACCGTCGCGCAGTCGCTGCCGTTGGGCGCGGCGCGGCTGGCGGCGACGTACTTCTCGGAGCCGGTCGACGACGACGCGCTCCGCACGATCCGCCGCACGATCCGCGCGGCGATCGCCAAGGACGCCGGCCAGGTGCTGCGGGCCGGTACGACGCACCGCGCCGCCGCGACCTCCAAGACGTTCCGGTCGCTCGCGCGCATCTGCGGCGCCGCGCCCGCCGACCAGGGGCCGCTGGTGCCGCGGTCGCTGGCGCTGGCCGACCTCCGGGCGTGGATCCCCAAGCTGGCCGCGATGACGCAGGAGGAGCTGGCCGAGCTGCCCGGCGTCTCGCCGAGCCGCACGCACCAGATCGTGCCCGGCGCGCTCGTGGCCGAGGCGTGCATGGACATCTTCGACCTGCCCGCGCTGGAGATCTGCCCCTGGGCGCTGCGGGAGGGTGTGATCCTCGAGCGCATCGACCAGCTCGGCACCGCGGACGAGGCCTGACCGTGGACGCTCCTCGCTCCGACCAGCCCGACCAGCCGGCCCAGCCCGACCAGCGGGCCCAGCCGCCCCCTCGGCCGAGGATCGGCCTCTCGACGTCGTCGGTCTACCCGGAGTCGACCGCCCACGCCTTCAGCTGGGCGGCCTCGCTCGGCTACGAAGCGGTGGAGGTGATGGTCGGCATCGACGCGCTGTCGCAGCAGACGACCGCCGTCAAGCAGCTGATGGAGCACCACGAGGTGCCGATCAGCGCCATCCACGCGCCCTGCCTGCTCTTCACCCAGCGGGTCTGGGGGCTGGAGCCGTGGGGGCAAGCTCGAGCGGTCGGCCGAGATGGCGGCCGCGGTGGGTGCGGAGGTCGTGGTGGTGCACCCGCCGTTCCGCTGGCAGCGCGACTACGCGCGCGACTTCGTCGACGGCATCGCGGCGCTCGAGGAGTCGACCGGCATCGCGTTCGCCGTCGAGAACATGTATCCCTGGCGTGCCTCCACCCGCCGGCGGCTCGAGATGTACCTGCCGGGCCGCGACCCGTCGGATGAGCCGTACGCCAACACCGTGATCGACCTCTCCCACGCCGCGATCGCGCAGGACGACCCGGTCGCGATGGCCGAGCGCCTCGGGCCGCGGCTGCGCCACATCCACCTCACCGACGGGTCGGGGTCGGCCAAGGACGAGCACCTGGTGCCGGGTCGCGGGTCGGCGGGAGCGGCGGAGCTCCTGCACCACCTCGTCGACACCGGCTTCACCGGTGAGGTGGTGCTGGAGATCAACACCCGGCGCTGCACGACGCGGGAGGAGCGGGAGGCGGACCTGCGCGAGTCGCTGGAGTTCGCCCGCGAGCACCTGTCCGCGCGGACGCGCGACGCCGTCGCCGGGTCGTGACGGGAGCGGCCGGGGTGACGGGATGACGGGAGCGACAGGGCTGACCGGGAGTGGCAACGGCCGCCGTGGCCGCCGGCCCGGACGACCCGACACCCGGGCCGCGATCCTCGCCGCGGCGCGCGAGCGGTTCGGGTCCGCGGGCTTCGGCGGTACGACGATCCGCGCCGTCGCGGCCGACGCCGGCGTCGACGCGGCGCTGGTGCACCACTACTTCGGTTCGAAGGACGACCTGTTCGTCGCCGCCCTCGAGCTGCCGGTCGACCCGCGGGTCGTGATCGCCGAGCGGGTCGTCGGTCCCTCCGCCGGGCGGCCCGACGGAGCGGGCGAGCTGCTGCTCCGCGGGGTCCTGTCGGTGTGGGACGACCCCGGCGCCCGGCCCGCGCTGCTCGCGATGGTGCGACGGGTCATGGAGCCCGGCGGCGAGCAGCTGTTCCGCGACGGGTTCGTCCGCGTCGTCCTGCTGCCCCTCGGCGAGGCGATCGGCGTCGACCGGCCGCAGCTGCGGATGTCGCTGGTGGCCAGCCAGGTGCTCGGCCTGATCGTGCTGCGCTACGTCGTGCGCCTCGAGCCGCTCGCGTCGCTCGACGTCGACGCCCTGGTCGCGGCGTACGCACCGGCGGTCCAGCGCTACCTGTCCGGGCCGCTCGGGTAGGTCGCGCAGGCCCCTCCCGGCGCAGGTTTCCCAAGGTATGCAGCCGAACCCGCGCTCCCCCACGGCGTACCCACCGTGGGAGGCGCCGGTTCGTCGACATCCCTTGATGAACCTGCGCCCGCAACCCCTTGATCCATCCCGGCGCCCGCCGCATAATTCACCACATGATGAAAAATGCCGTCGAAGCCACCGCCCTGGTCGTCGAGCGCGGCGGGCGCGAGGTCCTGCACGGCCTGGACCTCACCGTCGAGGCGGGCCGGGTGACCGGCCTGCTCGGCCCGTCGGGCTGCGGGAAGTCGACGCTGATGCGGGTCCTGGTCGGCGTGCAGGCCGGCGTCCTCGGCTCGGTGACGGTGCTCGGCCAGCCCGCCGGCTCCCGCACGCTGCGCGACAGGGTCGGCTACGTCACCCAGGCGCCGAGCGTCTACGACGACCTCACCGTCCGGGAGAACCTCGCGTTCTTCGCCCGGGTGCTCGGCGTCGACCGGGCCGAGGCCGACCGGTGCGTCGAGGTCGTCGACCTCGGAGACCAGGCGGACCAGGTGGTGGGCAGCCTCAGCGGGGGGCAGCGGTCGCGGGCCAGCCTCGCCGTCGCGCTGCTCGGGAGCCCCGGCCTGCTCGTGCTCGACGAGCCCACCGTCGGCCTCGACCCGGTGCTCCGCGAGGACCTGTGGGCGACGTTCCACCGTCTCGCCGACGAGGGTGCGGCCGTCCTCGTCTCCAGCCACGTCATGGACGAGGCGGAGCGCTGCGACCGGCTGCTGCTGATGCGCGAGGGGGTCTTCATCGCCGCCGGCACACCCCGGGAGATCGCCGAGCAGGCCGGTGCGCCGGACATCGAGCGGGCGTTCCTCGCCATCGTCCGGGGGCGGGCGGCATGACCCCCCGCACCACCGCCGCCATCGCCGCGCGCGTGCTCACCCAGCTGCGGCGCGACCACCGCACGCTCGCGATCATGCTCGTGCTGCCGTGCCTGCTGATCAGCCTGCTGTGGTGGATGTTCGACGACCTGCCCGGCGACAACTTCGACCGGTTGGGACCCGGTCTGCTCGCGATGTTCCCCTTCATCGTGATGTTCCTGGTGACGAGCGTGACGACGCTGCGGGAGCGGTCGGGCGGCACCCTGGAGCGGCTGCTGGCGATGCCGATGGGCAAGCTCGACTTCCTCCTCGGCTACGCGGTCGCGTTCGGCGTCGTCGCGGCCGTCCAGTCGGCGGCCGCCGTCGCCCTCAGCGTCGGCCTGCTCGACCTGACCATCGCGGGCCCGGTGTGGCTGCTCACCGTGGTCGCGGTCGCCGACGCCGTGCTCGGGAGCGCGCTCGGGCTGTTCGTCAGCGCGTTCGCTCGCACCGAGTTCCAGGCCGTCCAGTTCATGCCGGCGCTGGTGATCCCGCAGATCCTGCTGTGCGGCCTGTTCGTGCCCCGGTCGGCGCTCCCGGACGTGCTCGAGGCGGTCAGCGACGTGCTGCCGCTGTCGTACGCCGTCGACGCCATGCAGCACCTCACCCGCTCGACGTCGACCGCCGAGGTGTGGGGCGACCTCGCCGTCGTGGCCGGGTACGCCGTCGCCGGGCTGGCGCTCGGGGCGGCCACCCTGCGCCGCCGGAGCGCGTGAGGCGTGGCGGCCGCAGCGGGTGCGGGGACCCGCCCGCGGCCGTCGTACCGTGGCCCCATGCGACCCCTGCGTGACGCGCTGCTGCTCCTGTCGCGGAGCGGCGCCGTGAAGCGGACGATCACGACGCTCCCCGTCTCCGCCGCGGTGGTGCGGTCCTACGTGCCGGGCGAGACGGCGGAGGAGGCGCTCGACGCGGCGGCCGCGCTGGCAGCCGACGGCATCGACGTCACGCTCGACCACCTCGGCGAGGACACCACCGACCTGGCGCAGGCCGAGGCCACCGTCGAGGCCTACCTCGACCTGCTCCGCCAGATCGCCGCCCGTGGCCTCGCCGGCCGCGCCGAGGTCAGCGTGAAGCTCACCGCGATCGGCCTCGCCCTCGACGAGGAGGCGGTGCCGGGCGGTGGCCGCAAGATCGCCCTCGAGCACGCCCGGGCGATCTGCCGGGCCGCCCGCAACGCCGGCACCACCGTGACCATCGACATGGAGGACCACACCACCACCGACGCGACGCTCGCGGTCGTGCGCGAGCTGCGCAAGGACTTCCCCGAGACCGGCGCCGTCCTCCAGTCCTACCTCCGCCGCACCGAGGACGACTGCCGCGAGCTGGCCTACGAGGGGTCGCGGGTGCGGCTGTGCAAAGGCGCGTACGACGAGCCGGGCGAGGTGGCGTTCACCGACCCGGACGAGGTCGACCGGGCCTACGTGCGCTGCCTCAAGCTGCTCCTCGCCAGCGGCACCGCCCACGGGCACAGCTACCCGATGATCGCCACCCACGACCCGCGATTGGTCGAGATCGCGTCGGCGCTCGCGAGCCGCTACGGCCGGCCGCAGGGCACCTACGAGTTCCAGATGCTCTACGGCATCCGCCCGGCCGAGCAGCGCCGGCTCGCGGCCGCGGGGGAGTCGGTGCGGGTCTACATCCCCTACGGCACCGAGTGGTACGGCTACCTCATGAGAAGGCTCGCCGAGCGGCCCCGCAACCTGTCATTCTTCCTGACGTCGTTGGTGAAGAAGAGCTAGGCAGGACAGGGCAGCAGGATGAAGCAGACCGCCGTCATCGGCGCGGGCGTGATGGGCGAGACCCTGCTCTCGGGGCTGGTCCGCGCCGGCCGCAGGGTCGACCAGCTCCTCGTCGGCGAGAAGCGCGAGGCGCGCGCCGCCGAGCTCGAGGAGCGGTACGGCGTCGCCGTGGTGTCCAACGTCGACGCGGCCGCCAAGGCCGACACCGTCGCCCTCGTCGTGAAGCCGCAGGACATGGCCGAGCTCCTCGACGAGATCTCCGGGGTGCTCCGGCCGGGCCAGCTGGTCGTCTCGCTCGCGGCCGGCATCACCACCGGCTTCATCGAGTCGCGGGTGCCCGACGGGGTGGCGGTGGTGCGGGTCATGCCCAACACGCCGGCGCTGGTCGACGAGGGCATGTCGGCGATCTCGGCCGGCTCCCACTGCGACGAGGCCCACCTGGCCGAGGCCGAGGACCTGATGGCGTCGGTCGGCAAGGTGGTGCGGGTCCCGGAGAAGCAGCAGGACGCGGTCACCGCCGTCAGCGGGTCGGGCCCGGCGTACATCTTCTTCGTCGTGGAGTCGATGATCGAGGCCGCCGTGCACCTCGGCCTGCCCCGGGTCACCGCGCACGACCTGGTGCTGCAGACGCTGGTCGGGTCGGCGCAGATGCTGAAGGAGACCAAGGAGCACCCGACCGTGCTCCGGGAGCAGGTCACCTCCCCCGGCGGCACGACCGCCGCCGCAGTCCGCGAGCTGGAGGTCCACCGGGTGCGGGCGGCGTTCCTCGCCGCGCTCGAGGCCGCCCGCGACCGGTCGCGGGCGCTCGGGAGCTGATCGGGCGCGGGGACGGCCGGGGGTGGCCTACCAGGCGAGGTCGGCGAGCGACCGGACCCGGGTGACGCCGGCCGGGCGCCGGTCGTAGCGGCCGAGCCGGTCGACCAGCACACCCTCGAGCCCGGCGGCACGGGCGCCCCGCACGTCGTGGCGCAGGGAGTCGCCGACCATCACCGCGCCCGCGGGTTCGACACCGAGGGCAGCGCAGGCGCGGTGGAAGGCGCGCGGGTCGGGCTTCGCCGCCGGAAGCGAGGAGGACGCGAACACCGGGACGCCGTACGTCGCGAGCCCGGTGCGCCGCAGCTTGTCCTCCTGCGCGACCTGGTCGCCGTTGGTGAGGATGCCGACCCGGAGGCCGGCCTCCAGCGCTCCGGCGAGCGCGCGGCCGGCGTCGGCGAACGCCGACCACGCCGCGCGGTAGCAGGCGAGGAAGCCGGCGAACACGTCGTCGGCGACGGCGTCGTCGCGCAGGTCGCAGTGGGGGAGGAACGCGCGGATCCGGGCGCGCCGCTGCTCGCGGAAGCCGATCTCACGGCGCTGCCACCGCTCGTAGTGGTGGGTCTCCAACGCGAACCACCGCTCGACGTGCTCCTCCAGCGACCCGTCGAGCCCCAGCCCGCCGAGCCACACCCGGAGCCCCCGGTCGACGGCGCCCCGGTGGTCGACGAGCGTGTCGTCGAGGTCGAACAGCACGCCGGTCAGCTTGCTCGCGCGCCACCCCGTCCCCGTCACGGACCCATCCTCGCAGCCGCCACCGACGGTCGAATCGGGTGTCGTGGTGCGTCGAATCGGGTGTCGTGGTGTGTCGAGTCGGGTGTCGTGGTTGCTCGAGTCGGGTGTCGTGGTGCGTCGAGTCGTACGTCGTGGTGCCGGCCGTCGCCACGACGTACGAATGAACCGACCACGAGGCCCGATTCAACCCACCACGAGGGCCGATTCGAGCAACCACGAGGCCCGATTTGACCCACCACGAGGGCCGATTCAACCCACCACGAGGGCCGATTCGAGCAACCACGAGGCCCGATTCGACCCACCACGACACCCGAATCAACATCACGGGCCACAGCGGAGAGCTACGCGTCGGGCGGGGAGGAGGCCGAGGGCGCGGGCGCGGGCGATCGCGTCGGCGCGGTCGCTGGTGCCGAGCTTGCGGTAGAGGCTGCGCTGCTGGGTCCGCACGGTGTTGTAGGACACGACCGACCGGTCGGCGACCTGCTGGGTGGTGAGGCCGGCGGCCAGGCCGGCGAGCACCTGGCGCTCCCGCGGGGTGAGCTCGACCAGCGACACCGACCCGGGGAACAGGTCCGGTGCGGAGGCGAGCGGCTCCTGGCTGACGAAGTCCCGTGCGTCCTCGTCGTGGCGGGCCAGGTCGAGGAGGTCCGCCCGCGGCACCGTGGTGAACGCCCGGACGGAGCCGGTGGCGCGACCGGTCGCGACCGCCCGGCGCAGCGCCTCCCTGGCGTGCGCCTGCTCGCCCTGGCGGTGGGCCGCGACCGCCCGCAGCAGCAGGACCTCCAGCCGGTGCCGCGGGATCGCCGACTCCTCCCACCCGATGTCGGTGGCGATCCGCAGCGCCTCGGCGGCGTCGCCGGCCATCAGGGCCAGCCGGGCCCGCCCGGCCCGCAAGAGCGGGTGGTCGCGGAACGGCCCCTCGAGCACGGCGCGGGCGGAGTTCCCGCGGCCGAGCGCCAGCAGGAGGGAGACCTCCACCGCGGCGAGGCTGGCGCCGGCGAAGGAACCGCTTGCGGTCAGCTCGCCACGGGCCTCGCGCTGCCGGCGCAGCTCCACGACCGCGTCCTGGGCGGTCCCGGTGTGGAGGGCGAGCGAGCACAGTGCCGCGGTCAGGAACGGCCAGGTCTCCTCGCGCCCTGTCCGTCCGGCGAGCACGCGCTCGCACTCCTGAGCCCGGTCGAGGTCCAGCCGGTCGAGAGCGTCGAACAGCCGCGCCGCCGCCACCGTGGCCCGGACGACCGGCGCCGTCGACCGCGGCGGGTCGGGCGCGGCGTCGTAGCGCTCGAGCCAGGTCGCGCTCTGCCGCAGGTCCCCGACGCTCGCGTGGGAGAGGGCGAGATGGGCCGCGGCGGTCGCCTCGACGTACCCGAACGGGTCGTCCCCGCTGAGGGCGTGGGCCTCCCGCAGCGACTCCTGCGCTGCCGGCAGGTCACCGACGAGCAGCTCGGCCATGCCGACCTGCACCCGCACCGACGGGTGCAGCGGCACCACCCGCGCCGGGTGCGCGGCGCGCGCCGCGGCGGCCAGCCGCACCAGCCGGTCGCCGTACGCCGTCGCCGCCGCCAGCGCGCCCCGTCGCCGCAGCGCGACCAGCACGGCGAGGCCGCTGTCGACGATCTCCGCACCATCGGACCGCACGGCGAGAGCGGTCAGCTCGTCCTCGCGCGCGGGGAGCCGCGCGATCTCGGGCAGGTAGCCGTCGGGGAGGCCGATGTAGATGTCGCGCGCCGCCAGGGCGCGGCTGCTGGCGGCGATCGGTTCGAGCGGCGTCTCGACGAACGCCCGGTGGAGGTCGTCGGGATGCTGGATCGCCAACGTCAGCCACGCCTCCTCGATCACGCGGACGACGAGGGCAGCGTCCCCGGAGCGCCGGGCGTGGTGCAGCGCGGCGGCCGGCTCCGCGTTCTCCAGGTGCCACTGCGCGAGGCGTGTGTGCAGCCCGGGCACCCGCTCGGGCGAGGTGCGCGCCAGCTCGCGCTCCAGCGCTGCCCGGGCATGCGTCGGCCAGCGGTAGACCCAGTCGCCGTCGACACGCTCGGCGAGGAGCAGCCCGTCGGCCACGAGCGCCTCGATGTCGGGCTTGACGTCGTCGCCGCCGGTGAGCACCGCCGCGAGCTCCTCGGTGAACCCGTCGGCGACGGAGGTGACGAGGGCGAGGTCGGTCCCTCGGGCGCCGCGGGTCTGCGGCACCAACCGGTGCTCGAGGTAGTCGCTCGCGACCCGGTCGACCACGGCCGGCACGACCGCGGGATCGGCAGTGGGGTCGTCCTGGAGCCGCAGCACGGCGGCGCGGGTCACCTCCGGCCACCCGGCCGTCGCGCCGTGCAGCGTCGACGCCAGCGTCGACGCCAGCACCGATGACGGGGCCCGGCCCGCGACAGCCAGCAGCTCCGCCGTCTCGTCCACGGTGAACCGGAGGTCCCGCGCCGTCACCACGGCCGTGTCGACGTCGAGGTGCCTCGGGGCCGTGAACGAGCGGTGGTCGCGGAAGGTGACGACGAGCCGGAGGTCGGGCACGTGCCGCACGATGTCGACCAGGGTGAGCTCGACCTCGGCGTCACCGGCCCGGTCGAAGCCGTCGACGACGAGCACGACCGGGCGGTGGGCGGCAAGCAGGGCCCGCTCGACGAGGCCGGCCAGGTCGTAGGAGCCGGTCGGCCACGACCTGCGGGGCGGGACCGCGAGCCCGGCGTCGGCCAGGACCTCGAGCAGGCCTGCCCAGAACGCGGCCGGGTCGGCGGCGCCCCGTCGCACGCGGAACCAGACCGCGGTGACTGCGGCCGGGTCCAGACGTCGGGCCCACTGGGTGAGGAGCGTGGTCTTGCCGAAGCCGACCGGCGCCCGCACCAGCGTGAGCGGCGACCCGGTGTCGAGCCGGGTGAGCAGCCGCGGCCGCTCGATGACGACCGAGGGAAGCCGTGGTGCTCGGCGGATCCGGCGGTGCGGCCGGTCGGCCGGGTCGGTCGGCCCGGGGTCGGGTCGATCGCCCTCGGGTTGCGCCGGGTGGCCCCCCACCGTCACCTCCTCCGGTCCGTCAGGAGCGGCAACCCTAGCGAGTACGGCGCGGGCGCGAAGCCGGTGAGACGCCCGGTGACGTCGACGGAACGCCCGCCACGGCCATGCGCGGCGGCCCGTCATCCCGGTGAACTGCCCGGTGAATTGCAGGCCGTTCCGCCGACAACGAGCGTTCGGATGCCACCAGGCTCCTGCGGGAGCCGTACGGCGGGTGCCTGCCCGCCGCGGCCGCCACCGCTCCCTCCGAACACCGCGGCAACGAAGGGTCACGACAACAACATGCGCAGCTCGCGCCGTCTCGGGCGTCACCGAATCCTCTCTCCTGCTCGTCGTGCGGACGGTGCTCGGCACCGTGCCGGGGACCACCGGGGACACCCCGACCCCCGACCGCGGCGGTGGGCGAGCATCGTCACCGCCCTGGTCGTCGGTTCCGCAGGGCTGCTCACCTCGGCCCCCGGAGCGGTGGCCGACGGCGAGCTGCCGCCGACCGACCCGCCGCCCGTGGTCGAGACGGCCGACGGCAGCGAGGAGCCGGCGCCCGAGGTCGAGGACGAGCCGACGGACGGCGACGCGGAGTCGTCCGACGACGCGGCTCCGGACGAGGACGCCGCACCGACCGACGAGGACACCGAGCCGACCTCGGAGGAGACGCAGGACCCGGACGAGGGCACCGAGGACGACGCGACGGCGGAGGCGTCGGACGACGCCACCACCGAGACCGACGCCGGTGCGCCCGGCGTGGCGCCGATGAGGTTCGCCGACGGTGGTGCCGGCCTCTACCAGGGCAGCATCGACTGGTTCGAGTGGGGCTCGCACGGCCAGTCGATCAGCAACGGAGCGACGCGGACCAACACGCGCACGGTCGCCGGCCAGGAGCTGGTCACCAGCTGCACGATCTCCGACCTCGCCGGAGAGATCTTCGCCTACCGGCCGGGCTCGTACAGCGGTGACGGCCTGGACGACCTCTACAACATCGGCGGCACCGGCTCGAACAACCAGCTGATCGCGGGGCTGAGCACCCGCAACGGCGGCCTGGTCGACTTCGACTTCGACTGCTCGGTCACCCGCGACGGGGAGGCCGTCCCGCTGGCCGGTCTGGTCATCGCCGACGCCGAGGCCAGCGTGGCCGGCAGCGCGCAGGGTGAGTTCGTCCAGGCCACCGCCCCTGCCGGGGCGACCTGGCGCGTGATCGACCGCTACCGGCCCGAGGGCTGCACCGCCGACGCGGTGATCGACCGCACCGGGCAGACCCTCCGGTTCACCGGGTCGACGCAGCCGGTCTGCGCGACGTACCCGACGGCGGTCGGCTTCATGGACGGTGCGAGCTCCGCCGACGTCAGGGTGCAGGGGGCGGCGTCTCGGCGATCGCCCTCGGTGTCGTGCTGTTCTCCGACTTCGGCGACGCGCCCGAGCAGTACGGCGAGGCGGGCGCCCTCTACTCCCCGCCGTTCGGCGGGGGCGAGGTGCCCCCGGGCACCTCCACCGCCTTCGGTCAGCCGCTCGCGACGCCGGGACAGCCCCGGCCGCGACTCGGCGGCACCGTGACGTCGGAGGACGCCCCGCAGCCGAGCGACGCCGCCGACGCCGACGGCGGCGACGACGCGATCACCGCGCCCGGGCCGATCGACGCCCGCCCGGGCACCACCTACACCCAGGACGGGATCGCCTGCACGGGTCCGGGCTACGTCGCCGGCTGGATCGACTGGGACGGCAACGGCGTGTTCGACGACGACGAGATCGCCGGCCCGCAGCAGTGCGCCGGCGGGTCGGTCGCACTGGAGTGGGAGGTGCCGGCCGACGTCGCCGGCGGTCAGAGCTTCCTGCGGCTCCGGACCGCCAGCGACGAGGACGCGGTCGCCGTTCCCACCGGCGTCACCACCGACGGTGAGGTCGAGGACCACGTCGTCGCGCTCGAGGCGCGCGACTACGGCGACGCACCCGCGACGTACGGCACCCTCGCGGCGGGCGACGGCCCGCGGCACCAGGTCCGCCCGGACGTCTTCCTCGGCGAGGACGTCGACATCGAGGCCGACGGCCAGCCGGGCCCGGCCGCCGACGGCGACGGCGCCGACGAGGACGGGGTGGCCTTCAACCCCGCGCTCGGCTACCCGGCCCCGACGCTGCGCACCGGCATCGACCCCGTCGCGCAGCAGCCGGTCGACAACACCCTGCAGGTCGACGCCTCGGCCGACGGCTTCGTCAGCGTCTGGGTCGACTGGAACCAGGACGGCGACTTCGACGACGCCGACGACCAGGAGGTCGACGCCCAGCCGGTGACCGCCGGTCCCAACGACATCACCTTCTCCCGCGCCGAGAACCCGGCGGGGATCGAGACCTACGTCCGGGTGCGCTACAGCACCGACGCCGCCTCGCTCGCCACGCCCCGGGGCGAGGCGCCCGACGGCGAGGTCGAGGACTACCGCGTCCTGGTGGAGCGGCTCGTGCAGCCCGACACCTGTGTCGTCGACGGCACCGAGTACTACGCGATCACCTTCGCCGAGCCGCAGACCACGGGCACCGGTGAGGTCGGCAGCACGGCCCGGTACGGCGGTGTGACGGTCGTCGGCGGGGTGGCGGTCGACCTGGTGACCGAGCTGGTCGACGGAACGCTCAACCCGAGCACCGCGCCGCCCAACGGCTTCACCTACGGCGGAGCCGGTACGGCGCCCGGCGTGATCGGGCCCGACGACGCGCAGTGGCAGATCACGGGCGACGCCACGATCCGGTACGCCTTCTACGCGACCGGCACCACGACGCCGGTCGACGTCAACGCCGTGTTCACCGTCAACGACATGGACGGCATCCCGAACATGCAGGAGAGCGCCACGTTCACCCGTGCCGACCTCGCTGACTACGCCATCAGCCAGGGCAGCTCGGTCACGGTCACCGAGGACGCGGAGACCGTGACGTTCCACGGGAACGGGAACAACGCCGGCGACCCCCCGAGCCGCTTCCAGGTCGTCCTCGAGGGCACCTCGACCTTCGAGGTCCCGTGGGCCGGCGGCTCCAACTCCGGGTTCGGGTTCGACGGTGACGGCGACATCGGGATCCAGCCCGCGTGCGACGACTTCGGCGACGCCCCCGACGGCTACGGCACCACGCTCGCCGAGGACGGGCCGCGACACCGGATTGTCCCGGGTCTGCTGCTCGGTTCCACGATCGACTTCGACACCGACGGGCGACCCGGCCCGGGCGCCGACGGCGACGACACCGACCGGCTCGCCGACGAGGACGGCGTGGCCGGCGACATCGAGGTGGTGGCCGGCGAGGAGACCACGGTCACCGTCTCGGCCACCAACGACACCGACGACGACGCCACCCTGGTGGGCTGGATCGACCTCGACGGCAACGGCACCTTCGACGACGACGAGCGCCGCACCGCCGCGGTGCCGGCGGGCTCGGGCACGACCGACCACGACCTGACCTTCCCCGTGCCCGCGGTCGCCGGTGACACCTACGCCCGGTTCCGGCTGTTCCCCGGTTCCCCGGCCGACCCGCAGCCGGTGGGTGCCGCGGCCGCCGGCGAGGTCGAGGACCACCCGGTGACCTACGTGCAGGGTCCGCCGATCTTCCTGGGCTGCTCCACCCTCGTGTCCTTCGACGACGGCAACGCCGGGTGGCGGGCCGCGACGACGAGGAACGGCACCGAGGTGGTGCAGGCGCCGCAACCCGTGGGCTGGGCCCCCGACGCCGGCAACCCCGGTGGCGCGGTGATCGAGGACGACATCGACGGCAACTGGACCGAGCTGTGGACCCCGCTGCTGGCCGCCTACGGCTACGCGACCGACTACTCGTTCGCGGTCGGGGAGAGCCTGCAGTTCGACTACAGGAACAACACCGGCATCGGCTACGACGTCTACGTCGGCGTCGTAGGCGCCAACGGGTCGCACTACTGGTACAACTTCCGGCCCCAGATCACCGACTCCACCCAGTGGACCCGGGTGATCGTGCCGATGGACGCCGCTCAGTGGCACACCGCCTTCGACAACGAGACCGGGCCGACCGGGCCGGCGCCCACCGACGCGGACTTCGCGGCGGCCCTGGCGGACGTCGACCGGTTCTCGTTCTCCATCGAGGGTCGGCTCGGGACCGACACGACCGCCTTCGACAACTTCGGTCAGCCCTGCGACGACTTCGGTGACGCTCCGTCCTCCTACGGCACCACCGCCCAGGACGACGGGCCGTCGCACCGGGCGCTGGGCTACAACCAGAACACCGGGACCGCGCCCCTGATGCTCGGCGCCGGCATCGACCACGAGGACGACGGCCGGCCCGGTCCGGCCGCCGACGGCGACGACACGACCGACGCCGACGACGAGGACGCCGTGGCCGACCCGATCCGGGTCGACACCGGGTCCCCGACGACGGTGACGGTCACGGCGACCAACGACACCGACGAGCCCGCGACCCTGGTGGGCTGGATCGACCTCGACGGCGACGGGCAGTTCGGGAACGGTCCCGAGCGGGTGCTCGTCCCGGTCCCGGCAGGCTCCGGCACGGCCGACTACGAGCTGACCTTCCCCGCCGGCACGACGACGAGCGACACCTTCGCCCGCTTCCGGCTGTTCCCCGGAACGGTCACAGGCCCCGACGCCCGGCCGACCGGTCCCGCCGGCGCCGGTGAGGTCGAGGACTACCCGGTGACGGTGCTCGCCACCGGCCTGGAGATCGAGAAGACCTCGGACCTCACCGCCGAGCCCCGGCCCGGGGCGACCGTGACCTACACGATCACCGCCACCAACACCGGGGTCGGCGACTACACGGACGCCAACCCGGCGCGGGTGTGGGACGACCTCTCCGGCGTGCTCGACGACGCGACGTACAACGACGACGCCGCGGCCGACCTCGGCGACGACCCGGTGTGGGCCCTCCCGGTCCTCTCCTGGACCGGACCGCTGGCGGCGGGCGAGTCGGTGACGATCACCTACACCGTCACCCTGCAGGGCGGCGGCGACGGCCTCGTCCGCAACGTCGCCTTCGCGCAGTGCGACCCGGCCGACCCCGACTGCGACACCACCACCCCGGAGTGCGACCCGCCGGAGGACGGCGTGGACCCCGCGACCGGCAAGGTGTGCGCGGAGGAGGAGATCGAGCTTCCCAAGCTGACGATCGCCAAGAGCGCGGACCGCACCGACCTGCCCGCGGTGGGCGAGGCGGTCACCTACACGGTGGTGGTCACCAACGAGGGTCCCGGTGACTACACCGCGGCCGCGCCCGGGCGGATCACCGACGACCTGTCCGACGTCGTCGACGACGCCACCATCGACGAGGCCACGATCGTCGCCGACACCGGCACCGCGTCGTACGACGGCGCCGACCAGCTGGTCTGGGAAGGCGCGCTCGCCGCGGGCGAGTCCGCCACGATCACCTATCAGGCGACGTACACCGGCGGCGGCGACCAGCGCCTGGTCAACAACGCCTGCGTCCCGGTCGAGGAGGCGCAGGACCCGCAGGACCCCTGTCGCCAGGTGACGGTCCCCGGCTCCGGACTCGACGACGTCAAGGTCGCCTCGCCGGCGTCCGGCACCGCCGTCGAGGTGGACGACGAGATCACCTACACGCTGCGGTTCGCAAACACCGGCCAGACCGCGGCGACCGTCGACACCGTCGACGACCTGTCCGGCGTGCTCGACGACGCCGACCTCCTGACCGGCTCGATCACCGCCGACGGCGGTCTCGACGCGACGTTCGACCCGGACCAGCAACAGCTCGTGATCACCGGCACCGTGCCGGTCGGCGAGTCGCTCGAGGTGACCTACACGGTCCGGGTGAAGCGGTGGGCCCTGCAGGGCGACCACGTGCTGCGCAACGCGCTGCAGTGCCAGCCCGGTGACGGTCCCGAGTGCGAGCCGGAGGTCACCGAGCACCCGGTCCGGGCGCTCGCCGTCGAGAAGACGTCCGACCACGTTCCCGGGACCGCTGTCGGAGACACCGTCACCTACACGGTGACGGCGGAGAACATCGGCGAGGCCGACTACACCGCGGCCGACCCGGCGCGCGTGCAGGACGACCTGTCCGGCGTGCTGGACGACGCGACGTACGAGGACGACGCGGTCGCGGACCCGGCCGGAGCCGGCACGGTGACCTACGCCGAGCCGATCCTCGGGTGGGTCGGCGAGCTGGCCCAGGGCGAGCGGATCACCCTGACCTACACGGTCACGCTGACCGGTGCCGGCGACCTCGCCGTCCGCAACGTGGCCTTCGCCGCCTGCGACCCCACGGACGTGGACTGCAGACGACACCACCCCGGCCTGCGACCCGCCGAACGAGAACGGCATGGACCCCGACACCGGACGGCCGTGCGCCGAGGAGGAGTTCGGGCTGCCGCGGATCATCGACTCGAAGTCGGTCGACCCGGCGGACCGGACCTCGGTGGCGGCGGGTGAGGAGCTGACCTACACCCTCCGCTTCGAGAACACCGGCACCGCCGAGGGCGACGTCGCGCGCGACGACCACCTCGGGATGCTGCTCGACGACGCCGAGCTGGTCGACGGACCCACCGTCGGCGGTGACGGCGACCTGACCGCCGAGGTCGAGGGTGACCGGATCGAGGTCCGCGGCACTCTGGGTGCCGGCGACGTCGCGACGGTGACCTACACCGTGCGAGTGAAGTCGGACGCGCAGCGGGTCGAGGACGCCGGCGACGACGTGCTCGGCAATTTCCTGGTCGACCCCGACGAGCAGCCGCCGACGGAGTGCCTGCCGGAGGCCGACGAGGACTCGACGTGCAACCCGGTGCCGCGGATCGTGGACTCCAAGGACGTCTTCCCGGCGGATCGCACGGTCGTCACCGCGGGTGAGGAGCTGACCTACACGCTGACCTTCGAGAATCTGGGTCAGGGCGAGGGCACGGTGGCCAGGGACGACCACCTCGGGATGCTGCTCGACGACGCCGAGCTGGTCGCCGGTCCGGACGTCGTCGGCGCGCCCGGCGTGACGGCCGAGCTCGACGGTGACCGGATCGAGGTCCGCGGCACCCTGGGTGGCGGCGACCTGGTCGTCGTCTCCTACACGGTGCGGGTGAAGTCGGACGCGCAGCGGGTCGAGGACGGCGGCGACGACGTGCTCGGCAACTTCCTGATCGATCCCGACGAGGAGCCGCCGACGGAGTGCCTCCCGACCGCGGACGAGGACTCCACGTGCAACCCGGTGCCGCGGATCGTGGACAGCAAGTCGGTGTCCCCGGCCGACGGGACCTCGGTGGAGGCCGGCGACGAGCTGACCTACACCCTGCGGTTCGAGAACCTCGGCCAGGGCGACGGCACGGTGGCCAGGGACGACCACCTGGGGATGCTGCTCGACGACGCCGAGCTGGTCGACGGTCCCACCGTCGCCGGTGACGGCAGCCTCACCGCCACCCGTGACGGGCGGCGGATCCAGGTCCGCGGGACCCTGGGTGCCGGCGACGTCGCGACGGTGACCTACACCGTCCGGGTGAAGCCGGACGCGCAGCGGGTCGAGGACGGCGGCGACGACGTGCTCGGCAACTTCCTGGTCGACCCCGACGAGGAGCCGCCGACGGAGTGCCTCCCGACCGCGGACGAGGACTCCACCTGCAACCCGGTGCCGCGCATCGTGGACAGCAAGTCCGTCTCCCCGGCCGACCGCACGGTCGTCACCGCGGGCGAGGAGCTGACCTACACGCTGCGGTTCGAGAACCTCGGCCAGGGCCAGGGCGACGTCGCGCGCGACGACCACCTCGGGATGCTGCTCGACGACGCCGAGCTGGTCGACGGACCCACCGTCGCCGGTGCCGGCGCCCTGACCGCCGAGGTCGAGGGTGACCGGATCGAGGTCCGCGGCACCCTGGGTGCCGGCGACGTCGCGACGGTGACCTACGCGGTGCGGGTGAAGCCGGACGCGCAACGGGTCGAGGACGGCGGCGACGACGTGCTCGGCAACTTCCTGATCGGTCCCGACGAGCAGCCGCCGACGGAGTGCCTGCCGGAGGCCGACGAGGACTCCACGTGCAACCCGGTGCCCCGGATCGTGGACAGCAAGTCGGTGTCCCCGGCCGACCGGACCTCGGTGGCGGCCGGCGACGAGCTGACCTACACGCTGCGGTTCGAGAACCTCGGCCAGGGTGAGGGCACGGTGGCCAGGGACGACCACCTCGGGATGCTGCTCGACGACGCCGAGCTGATGGCCGGACCGACCGTCGGCGGTGAGGGTGATCTCACCGCCGAGGTCGAGGGTGACCGGATCGAGGTCCGCGGCACCCTGGGTGCGGGCGATGTCGCGACGGTGACCTACACCGTGCGGGTGAAGTCGGACGCGGACCGTCAGGCCGACGGTGGCGACGACGTGCTCGGCAACTTCCTGATCGATCCCGACGAGCAGCCGCCGACGGAGTGCCTGCCCGCCGCGGACGAGGACTCCACGTGCAACCCGGTGCCGCGGATCGTGGACAGCAAGTCGGTGTCCCCGGCCGACGGGACCTCGGTGGAGGCCGGCGACGAGCTGACCTACACCCTGCGGTTCGAGAACCTCGGCCAGGGCGACGGCACGGTGGCCAGGGACGACCACCTGGGGATGCTGCTCGACGACGCCGAGCTGGTCGACGGTCCCACCGTCGCCGGTGACGGCAGCCTCACCGCCACCCGTGACGGGCGGCGGATCCAGGTCCGCGGGACCCTGGGTGCCGGCGACGTCGCGACGGTGACCTACACCGTCCGGGTGAAGCCGGACGCGCAGCGGGTCGAGGACGGCGACGACGTGCTCGGCAACTTCCTGGTCGACCCCGACGAGGAGCCGCCGACGGAGTGCCTCCCGACCGCGGACGAGGACTCCACCTGCAACCCGGTCCGGGCGCTCGACGTGGACAAGACCTCCGACCGCACCGCGGAGACCGAGATCGGCGACACCGTCACCTACACGGTCACCGCCGAGAACGTGGGTGCCGCCGACTACACCGCCGCCGACCCGGCGCAGGTCCGCGACACGCTCGCCGGCGTGCTCGACGACGCGACGTACAACGACGACGCGACCGCCGACCGGACCGGGACGCTCGACTACACCGAGCCGGTCATCAGCTGGGAGGGCGCCCTCGCCGTCGGCGAGACGGTGACGATCGCCTACACCGTCACCCTCCAGGCAGGCGGCGACCTCCAGGTCCGCAACGTCGCCTGGGGCGGCGGCGGCGACGAGCCGGCCTGTTCCCCGCCGACCGCGGACGGCTTCGACCCCGACACCGGCCGGCCGTGCGCCGAGGAGGAGTTCGGCGTACCCGTCGTCGAGGACTCCAAGTCGGTCGACCCGGCGTCCGGGACGTCGGTGGGCCCCCCGCCAGTCGCTGACCTACACGCTGACCTTCACCAACGCGGGCACCGCCCCGGGTGCCGTCGACAAGGTCGACGACCTCACCCAGGTGCTCGACGACGCCAAGGTGACCGAGCAGCCGACGTCCTCGGACCCGGCTCTGACGGTCTCCGCGATCGTCGACGGCCGGTTCACCGTGCAGGGCACGCTGGCTGCCGGCCAGACGGTCACGGTCAGCTACACGGTGCGGGTGAAGGGTCCGAACGGGCTGGGCGACCGGATGCTCGGCAACTTCCTGCTCGAGCCCGGTGAGCAACCGCCGGCCGAGTGCCTGCCCGCCATGGGCGAGGACGTCACCTGCAACCCGGTGAGTGACGTCGTGGCCGAGAAGTCGGTCGACCCCGAGGACGGCTCGGAGGTGGCGTCGGGCGACGAGCTCACCTACACGCTGACCTTCCGCAACCGCGGCCAGGGTGCCGGCGCCGTGGACTACGTCGACGACCTGCGTGGCGTGCTCGACGACGCCACCATGGTCCGCGAGCCGCGGTCGTCGGACCCGGGCCTGGACCTGTCGGTGCGCAAGGGCAGGCTCCGGATCACCGGTGAGCTGGCCGGGGGGACGACGGCGCGGGTGACCTACACCGTCCGCGTCAAGGCGTACGACGACCAGGGCGACCACGTCCTGGAGAACGTCCTCGCCGCACCCGGCAGCGGGCTGAGCGGCTGCACCGCGGGCGACCCGATGTGCACCAGGAACCCGGTCGATCCGCCGGAGGACCCGGTCACGCCCGACGAGCCGGACGACAACCCGCTGCTCCCCCGACACGGGTGGTCCCACCGTGCTCGCGCTGGTCGCGGGCCTGGCCCTCCTGGTCGGCGGCGGCGTGCTCGTGGTCCGCTCGCGCCGGAGGCGTGAGGGCCTGGCCTGAGGCATCCCCTGCTGCCCCCTGCCGCCCGCGGTCGACCGCGGGCGGCAGGGCGGCACGGCCGACCGTGGTCGCTCAGCCGAGACCGACCGCGGCCTGGGCGGCGGCCAGGACGGGCTCCGTGACCTCGCGGCAGCGCCGGGCGCCCTCGGCGTAGACGGCCGCGACGTGGGCGGGGTCGGCGGAGAGCTCGGCGTACCGCTGCTGCAGCGGCTCGAGCTCGGCGACGACCGCGTCGGTCACCGCCTTCTTGAGCGCGCCGTAGGTGGTGATGCCGTCGGCCGAGCCGCCGCACGCCTCGAGGATCTCCAGCAGGTTGGTGACACCGGGCTTCGCGTCGCGGTCGCGCCGGACGGCGCCGGCACCGGTGTCGGAGTCGGTGACGGCGCGGGCGACCTTGCGGCGCACCACGTCGGGCGGGTCGAGAAGGGCGATCACCCCGGCGTCGGCGCCGGACTTCGACATCTTCCGGGCCGGGTCGGCCAGGTCCATCACCCGTGCGCCGGCCGGGGGGACGGTCACCTCGGGCACGGTGAACACCGGCCCGTAGGTGCCGTTGAACCGCAGCGCCAGGTCGCGGGCGAGCTCCACGTGCTGCCGCTGGTCGTCGCCGACCGGCACCTGCTCGGTGCGGTAGAGCAGGATGTCGGCGGCCATCAGGACCGGGTAGGTGAACAGCGAGGCCCGCACCGACGCACCCTGCCGCGCCTTCTCCTTGAACTGGATCATCCGACCCAGCTCGCCCGTGGTCGCCACGCACTCGAGCAGGTAGCCCAGCTGGGCGTGGGCGGGCACCTGGCTCTGCACGAAGAGCGTGCTCCGGTCCAGGCCCGCCGCCAGCAGCAGCGTGGCCTGCTCGCGGACCGCCGCCCGCAGCGTGTCGGGCGCGCGCGGTGTGGTGAGCGCGTGCAGGTCGGAGATGCCGTAGAAGCAGTCCGCCCCGTCCTGTGCGGCGGCCATCGGTCGCAGCGCCCCGAGAAGGTTGCCGAGGGTCAGCCGGCCGCTCGGGGTCAGCAGCGAGAGTCGTCGGGTGGTGGTCATGGGTCCGCTCCTCGATGAGTGAGCCCACGGACGACCAGGCCGGGTACGACGAACGGCCGCCCGTGGGCGGCCGTCGGATGGGTGTGCTGGAAGGGTGGCCGCCGCTCAGGCGGGCCACCACGACGTCGTACGACTGCTCAGCACCCGACGATCATCCCACAGCGCCGCCGGGTACGGTCCCTGCATGACGACGGCCGGCACCACGGGCTCGGCTGCCCGCTGCCCGGGGCCGGCGAGCGTGGTGTTCGACCGGACGCTCGGCGCCTACGACTTCGGGCCCCGCCACCCGATGTCGCCCCTGCGGGTGGACCTGACGATGCGGCTGGCCGAGGAGGCCGGGGTGCTCGACCACCTCGAGGTGGTGGACGCGCCGATCGCGACCGACGACCTGATCGCCACCGTGCACGAACCCGCCCTGATCGAGGCCGTCGTGCGGGTCGGGGAGCAGCCCGGGCGGGTCGCGGAGGACCGCGGCCTCGGCACCGAGGACAACCCGGTCTTCCCGGGCATGCACCGTGCCTCGGCGCACGTCGTCGGCGCCACCCACGAGGCGTTCCGGCGCGTGTGGACCGGCGAGAGCCTCCACAGCGCCAACATCACCGGCGGCCTGCACCACGCCATGCCCGACCGGGCCAGCGGCTTCTGCATCTACAACGACGTCGCGGTCGGCATCCGCTGGCTCCTCGACCGGGGCGCGCAGCGGGTCGCCTACGTCGACGTCGACGTCCACCACGGCGACGGCGTCGAGCGGATCTTCTGGGACGACCCCCGGGTGCTGACGATCTCGCTGCACGAGTCCGGCCAGTTCCTCTTCCCCGGCACCGGGTTCCCCGACGACACCGGGGGCGAGGGTGCTGCCGGGTCGGCCGTCAACGTCGCGCTCCCGCCGGGCACCGGCGACAGCGGCTGGCTGCGGGCCTTCCACGCCGTCGTGCCACCGCTGCTGCGCGAGTTCGCGCCCGAGGTCCTGGTCACCCAGCACGGGTGCGACTCCCACGCCGACGACCCGCTCGCCGACCTCACGCTCAGCGTCGACGGCCAGCGGGCGGCGTACGTCGCCCTCCACGAGCTCGCGCACGAGGTCGCCGGCGGCCGCTGGGTCGCGACCGGGGGCGGCGGGTACGCCGTGTTCGGCGTCGTGCCCCGCGCCTGGACCCACCTGCTGGCCGTCGTCGCGGGGCACCCGGTCGACCCCGCCTCACCCGTGCCGCCGGGCTGGCGCGACTACCTCCGCGAGCGCTTCGACGCGCCCGCGCCGCAGCGGATGACCGACGGCGCCCGGGCGACGTACCGCCCGTGGGAGGAGGGCTACGACCCCGGCACCTGGCTCGACCGGGCGGTGCACGCGACGCGGACCAGCGTGTTCCCCCTGCACGGGCTCGACCCGGCCGCCTGGTGAGCCGAGAAGGTAAAATCTGCCGGGTGGGACGTCGGCCCGCCGCGCGGGTCAAGTCGACACGCCGTCGCTGCGGGAAGTTGCAGGCGTCCATCTCTTCCCACGAGTCACATCTGGCCCTATTCTCACGCCAGGGCGTCCGCTGATCACTGCTGGGGAAGGCGGTGACGGGCGCTTCCAGAAAGTGTGGTTGTCATGACTCCCACGTCGCACGAGCGCTCCGAGTCGCGCCCGGACCCCAAGTTCCTCACCATCGCCGAGGTCGCGGCGATGATGCGCGTCTCCAAGATGACGGTCTACCGCCTCGTGCACAACGGAGAGCTCCCCGCGGTCCGCGTCGGCCGCTCGTTCCGCGTGCACGAGGACGACGTCGACGAGTACCTGCGCAAGAGCTTCTACAACGCCGGCTGAGCCCGACCCGGCCCCGGTGCGCGCGATCCCGGCCCGGGTCCGGCCGGTCCCGCGCCCGGGCACCGATTCCACGCCGTGTGACGGGCCCGGATAGGCTGCACACTGCCCTCCGGCCACCTGCCGGAGCGTGAAGGTCGAAGACCGGGCCGCCCCGGTCCGGTGTGTTGGAGAGGTCCACGTGGGTTCTGTCATCAAGAAGCGGCGCAAGCGCATGGCGAAGAAGAAGCACCGCAAGCTTCTGAAGAAGACGCGGGTGCAGCGCCGCAAGCTCGGCAAGTAGCGCACGCCTCCCGCGCGGGATCTGGTCGACGGCAGGAGTCGGGGAGCGGGGATGAGCGGTCGGACGGTGCTGGTCACCGGGGTGTCCCGTGACCTGGGCCGTGCCTGCGCGCGCTCCCTCGCCGCCGAGCCCGGCGTCGACCGCGTCATCGGCGTCGACGTCATGCCGCCGCGCGGCGACATCGGCGACGTCCACTTCGTGCGGGCCGACATCCGCAACCCGGTGATCGCCAAGGTGATCGACCGGGAGGAGGTCGACACCGTCGTCCACATGAGCGTCATCGCCACCCCCGGCTCCGCCGGCGGGCGGGGCACGATGAAGGAGCTCAACGTCATCGGCACCATGCAGCTGCTCGCCGCCTGCCAGAAGGCCGAGCGGGTGCGGCAGCTGGTCGTGAAGTCGACGACCACGGTCTACGGCGCCAGCAGCCGCGACCCCGCGATGTTCACCGAGGAGATGGAGCCGCGCCGCCCCGCGCGCAGCGGCTACGCCAAGGACGTCGCCGAGGTCGAGGGCTACGTGCGCGGGTTCGCCCGCCGCCGGCCGGACGTGACCGTGACCCTGCTGCGGTGCGCGAACGTGATCGGCCCGCAGGTCGTCAGCCCGCTGACGTCGTACCTCCGGCTGCCGGTCATCCCCACCGTCCTCGGGTTCGACCCCCGGCTGCAGTTCCTCCACGAGAGCGACCTGACCCGCGTGCTGCGGCACGCCGTCACCACGCCGGTCACCGGCACCTTCAACGTCGCCGGCGAGGGCGTGATGGTGCTCTCCCAGGCGCTGCGCCGGCTCCAGCGCCCGACGGTGTCGCTGCCAGGGTTCGCGGTCGGCGCGCTCGGCCCGGCGCTGCGGTCGGCCCGGCTCGCCGACCTGTCCCCGGAGCTGCTGGCGTTCCTCACCTTCGGTCGCGGGGTCGACACCACCCGGATGCGCACCCGGCTCGGGTTCGAGCCGGCGTACTCCACCGCCGCGGCGGTCGCCGAGTTCGCGGCGACGCTGCCACCGACCGGCGGCCACGCCGACCGGCTCCTCGCCGCGGTCGCCGAGCACCTGCCGGAGCCCGGGCCCGAGCGGTCCGGCAGCCGACCGGTGGCCGTCGGCGGAGGTCGCGATGGGTGACGCGGAGATCATCCCGATCGGCACCCGCGGCCGCCCCGGCCGCGGCACCGGCACCCGCCCGTCGGCAGCCGCCCGCAGCCTGGCGCCGAACGCACGGCGCGGCGCCGCCCGGCCGGACCCGGCGGCCGACGAGCCCGCCGGCGAGACCTCCGACGCCGCGACGGGGGAGCCAGCCGAGGAGCAGGCCGTGCCGGCCGGGCAGCCGGCTGAGGCGGCCGGGCAGCCGGCCGGGACGGCCGCCGTACCCCGTGCGGAGGTCCGGGAGCCGCAGGGCATCCCGGTCGGCGACTGGCTCGAGGCGCTGCAGCTGGCCGCCCGCGAGGTGTTCGGGGAGCAGTGGGAGCCCAAGCTGGCACGGTTCCTCGCCTTGCTGCGGCGGCGGGTGACCGGCGACTACGAGGTCGATGAATACGGCTTCGACCGCGAGATCACCGAGCGGTTCTTCCTCGCGGCGCTGCGGCCGATCGCGAGCAAGTGGTTCCGGATCGAGGTGCGCGGCGCCGACAACATCCCCGCCGAGGGTGGTGCGCTCGTGGTCTCCAACCACTCGGGCACGGTGCCGGTCGACGGGCTGATGACGATGGTCTCGGTGCACGACCACACCGGCCGGTTCCTGCGTCCCCTCGGCGCCGACCTGGTGTTCCGCCTGCCGTTCGTCGGCACCGTCGCGCGCAAGGGCGGCGCCACCCTCGCCTGCCACGAGGACGCCGAGCGGATGCTGCGCAACGGCGAGCTCGCCGGCGTGTGGCCGGAGGGCTTCAAGGGCATCGGCAAGCCCTACTCCGAGCGCTACAAGCTGCAGCGCTTCGGCCGGGGCGGCTTCGTGTCGGCCGCGATCCGCACCGGCGTACCGATCGTCCCGCTGTCGGTCGTGGGTGCGGAGGGAGATCTATCCCCTCGTCGGCAACGTGCCCTCGCTCGCCCGGCTGCTCGGCGTGCCCTACATCCCGATCACGCCGCTGTTCCCCTGGCTCGGCCCGCTCGGCATGGTGCCGCTGCCGTCGAAGTGGCTGCTGGAGTTCGGCGAGCCGATCCGCACCGACGAGTACGACGAGGGCGCGGCCGACGACCCGATGCTGGTCTTCGACGTCACCGACCAGGTGCGCGAGACGATCCAGCAGACGCTCTACAGCCTGCTCGTGCAGCGCCAGTCGGTCTTCCGCTGAGCCGGGCCGCCGGTGTGGTCGACGGTGGTCGGCGTGGTCGAGCTGATCGGCGCGGTCGGGGTGGTCGGCGGTGGACGGCGGCCTCAGGGCCGGTCGGTCCGGGTCGGCGGGCGGACGTGACGGGCAAAACCTCCACTTGTCCGGCATTGCTTTGCCCGACATGTTGAGGTTTCCCCGGTCGGCCGGGGAAACCTCACGCCGTCCGCACCCCCGCCTCGACCGCGAATCGCGACCCGAGGTCGACGAGCCACAGGGCCGGTCGGTCCGGGTCGGCGCGCGGACGTGACGGGCAAAACCTCCACTTGTCCGGCATTGCTTTGCCCGACATGTTGAGGTTTCCCCGGTCGGCCGGGGAAACCTCACGCCGTCCGCACCCCCGCGACCGCCGCGACGGGCGCCCGGGACCGAGCCGCCGTCAGGGGCTGAGCAGTCCGTCGACGAGGCCGACCAGGCCGGTGACCAGGCCGGAGGTGGTCTCCTGCAGCGTTCGCGGCGGGTGCTCCTTCGACGGCTTGCCGCCGAGGGTGTCGCGCAGCTTGTCCTCGATCACCTTGATCGGGTTGTCGGGGGTGGTGGGTGCGCCGGGGCCGCTGGGGTCGGTGGTGTCGCCGGGCTGCTGCGCCGGCGGCTGCTGCTGGGGCGGCTGCGCCGTCTCGTCGGTGGTGGTGGGGGGGCGAGGTGTCCGGCGCCGACGTCGACGAGCCGCCGTCGCGGTCGACCTGACCGGCCTTCTCCTCGACCTGGGCGATGAAGTCGGGGGGCGGGCGCGACGGTGGAGTCGCTGGTGGTCTCGAGGCCGAGCAGGGTGGAGGGCAGGGCCGTGACGCTGGCGGCGAACTCCGGCAGCTCCGTCACCGCGCCGTCACCGCACGTCGGGCAGGCGTTGAACGCCGCGTCGTCGGCGTTGCGCACCGTCTGCGCGGCGGTGATCAGCGCCGGGCGGGCGTCGGCCGGGATCCGGTCGCCGAGCGCGTCGAGCTCGCCCATGCTGGTGCCGGTGAACGTCCGCAGCCGGTCGACACCGGCCTGCTCGCCGGTCTCGGTGTAGTCGTCGATCGCCAGCTCGGCCGCCTGGTGGGCGTGCTCGCCGAAGTCCTCGAGCGTCGCGGCGATCTCGTCGGCGTTCGCGTCGTCGCCGCGGGCGCTGAGCTCCTCGACCTCCTGCAGCCGGCGCTCGGCGTGGGCCAGCAGCGTCTCGGCCCGTTCGGCGTCGCTGGACTGGACGTTGGTCTGCGCGTTCTCGATCGCGCGCTTGACGGGGTAGAGCACGTCGCCGGGCAGGGCCGCCTGGGACGCCATCGCCATCGAGCCGGACGCGGCCACGACGGCGAACCCGCCGAGCACGGCCGCGAGCCGGCGCTCGCGGGACCCGCGACGCTGGCGGGGCGTGAGGCGGGCCACGGTGGCGGCGTCGACCGGGCGGGTCGACGGCTGCCGGGCCGCGGCCACCACCAGGCGGGAGCGCAGGTCGGCGACGAACTCGGGCCGGGCCTCGACCGGGGGAGCCGACCGCAGGGAGCCGACGACCTCGAGCAGGTCGGCGTACGCCGCCGCCGCGGCCTCGTCGCGTTCCGCGGCGGGGGTCGACAGCAGCGCGTCGAACTCGTCGGCGCGTCGCTTGCTCACGAAACCCCCCGTCATGCGTCTCGTCCTCGTCTGGTCTGCCGGTGCCTGCCGCGGTCGGCGGCGCGGTGGAGCTCCGGCCGGTCCCACACCGTCAACGACCGCTCGCGAGCGTTGGTTACGGGAGTCGGCTGCCGGGTCGTCCGGTGGGCGGCGGTCATCGCACGCCCTCCGGCATCAGCTTCGCCAGGTTGCGGACGCCGCGCAGCTGGAGCTGCTTGATCGCGCCCTCGCTGCGGCCCAGGCTCTTGGCGGTCTCGGCGATGCTCAGCCCCTGCAGGAACCGCATGACCAGGCAGTCCTTCTGCTCGTTGGGGAGCCGGGTGAGGGCCTCGAGCAGGATCTCGTTGGTGAGGCTGGCGAGCACCGCGGACTCCGGGCCCTCGGTCGCGTCGTCGTGCTGGCCCATGTCCTCGGTGGTGAGCTCGAGGCGGGTGCGGCCGGCCTTGAAGTGGTCGGTGGCCAGGTTGCGGGCGATCGTCATCAGCCACGCCCCGAAGTCCTTGCCCTGCCACCGGAAGGACGCCATGTTGCGCAGGGCGCGGAAGAACGTCTCGGAGGTGAGGTCCTCGGCCACGACGACCGAGCGGGTGCGGTAGTAGAGGAACCGGTAGACCGAGGGCTGGTAGTGGTCGTAGAGGAGCCCGAACGCGTCGGCGTCGCCCCCGCGCGCCAGCTCGACGAGGCCGATCAGCCGCTCGCGGTCCTCGGCGCTGTCCTCGGAGGAGGTGGCCAGCCGGGAGTCGCCGTAGCCGCCGCCGGCGTCGAAGGACTCCTCGGCGTGCGCCTCGCTCAGCAGCCATCCGAGCGGGGACGGGCGGCGCGGACCGGTGTCCGCGGCACCGGCGGCCGCGAGCGCCGGGGGAGGGGGGAGCACAGGGAGCGTGGGGGAGCAGGGCCGCGACGGCAGCACGCAGGGCCGCGAGGCCGCGCATGACGTCGTGGTCGCGGGACATCCCGGGCCCTCCCTCTGTGTCTCCCTCACGGGGATGGTACGGCTCCGGGGCCTCGGAGGGAACGAAAACCGGTGAACACCCGTATCGAGTTCCCGGATCTGGCCAGTCCTGGCTTGACAAGCGGGGCGGCGGTTGTTCTCGGCGGCCCTTCAGCGGAGGCGGCGCAGCAGCTGCCGCTTGACGACGACCCCCGCGACCACGGCGCCCGACGCGGCCGACCCGAGCACCAGGCCGGCGCGGGCGGCCTTGCGCCCGGTGCGGTAGTCGCGGACCCGCCAGCCCTGCTCGCGGGCGTGGGCGCGGAGCCGGGGGTCGGGGTTGATGGCGCACGGGTCCCCCGACCAGGCTCAGCATCGGCAGGTCGTTGATCGAGTCGGAGTACGCCGAGCAGCGGGCCAGGTCGAGCCCCTCCCGGTCGGCGAGCGCGAGCACCGCCTCGGCCTTGGCCGGCCCGTGCAGGAGGTCGCCGACCAGCCGGCCGGTGTAGACGCCGTCGACGTGCTCGGCCACGGTGCCGAGCGCCCCGGTCAGCCCGAGCCGGCGGGCGATCAGGCCGGCGATCTCGACCGGCGCGGCGGTCACCAGCCACACCCGCTGCCCCTGGTCGAGGTGCATCTGGGCCAGCGCCCGGGTGCCCGGCCAGATCCGGTGCGCCATCGCCTCGTCGAAGATCTCCTCGCCGAGCTCCTCCAGCTCGGTCACCGTGTGGCCGGCGATGAACGCCAGCGCGGAGTTGCGGGCCTCGGCGACGTGCTCGGGGTCCTCCACGCCCGCGATCCGGAAGTAGGCCTGCTTGTACGCCGCGCCCAGCAGGTCGCGGGTGGTGAAGAACTTCCGTCGGTAGAGGCCGCGGGCGAGGTGGTAGATGCTGGCGCCCTGCATGACGGTGTTGTCCACGTCGAAGAAGGCGGCCGCGCCCGGGTCGGACGGCAGCGCGAGCGCCGACTCGACCTCCGCGACGGCAGCGGCGGCCTCGCCGGCGAGCCTCGATCGCTGGCGGAGGTTGGGTCGCCGGCCCCTGTCCGACGGCGGTGCCATGCCAGAAGACTAGGCCGTCCCGGTGGGGCCGGGACGCCGTCGAGGGCCGGTCGCGTCGTCGTCGGCCCTGCGTAGGATCGCCCCCATGCTCTCCCCGGACGTCGCCGCGCTGGTCGCGGAGGCCGCGAGCGAGCACGGCGACCGGCTGGCGGTCGTCGAGGCGGGCGGCCGGGGGATGACCTGGGCCGGGCTGGACCTCGAGGTGAGCCGCGTCGCTTCGGGCCTCGGCGCCGCCGGGATCGTGGCCGGGCACCGGGTGATGCTGGCGCTCGGCAACCGGCTCGAGTTCGTGACGGCGTACCTCGGCGTGCTCCGGGCGCAGGCCGTGGCCGTGCCGGTCAACCCGGAGTCGACCGTCGCCGAGCTCACCCGGATGGTCGGTGACTCCGGAGCGCGCCTGGTGGTCGGCGAGGCCGCGACCCTGCCCGCGGTCCGCGCCGCGGTGGCGGGGAACGACCGGGTGCGGGTGGTCGCGGTCGGCACGTCGCCGGAGCCGGGGGAGCAGTCCTACGACGACCTCCGCGCGGCCGAGGTGCGGCCGGTGCCGCCGCTGCCCGACCCGGAGAAGCTCGCCGTGCTGCTCTACACCAGCGGCACGTCGGGGCTCCCGCGGGCGGCGATGCTGACCCACCGCGCCCTGCTCGCCAACGTCGAGCAGGTGGCGGCCGTCGACCCGCCCATGATCCACGCCGACGACGTCGTGCTCGGGGTGCTGCCCCTCTTCCACGTCTACGGGCTCAACGCCGTGCTGGGCGCCGTGGTCCGGCACCGGGCCAAGCTGGTGCTGACCGAGCGGTTCGACCCCGAGGGGACGCTCGACCTGATCGAGGACGAGGCCTGCAGCGTGGTGCCGGTCGCGCCGCCGGTCTTCGCGCAGTGGCGGCGGGTGGAGGCGCTCGCGGAGCGGCTCGGCCCGGTGCGGCTGGTGCTGTCGGGCTCGGCGCCGCTGGCGCCGGAGGACGTCGCGGAGTTCACGGCCCGCACCGGCGTCCCGGTCCACCAGGGCTACGGGCTCACCGAGGCGGCGCCGGTCGTCACCAGCACGCTGTGCTCCGCCGCCCCCGACCCGGCGTCCGTCGGCGCGCCGCTGCCGGGGATCGAGCTCCGCCTCGTCGACGACGACGGCCGCCCGCTCGACGGCGACACCGTCGGCGACCCCGGCGAGATCCAGGTGCGCGGCGCCAACCTGTTCAGCGGCTACTGGCCCGACGGGGCGGACGGGCCCGACGAGGAGGGCTGGTGGCCCACCGGCGACGTCGGCGTGGTCGACGCCGCCGGCGACCTGCACCTGGTCGACCGGGTGAAGGAGCTGGTGATCGTCTCCGGCTTCAACGTCTACCCGTCGGAGGTCGAGGCCGTCATCGAGGAGGTCGAGGGGGTGCGGCTCGCGGCCGTGATCGGGGTGCCCGACGAGGAGACCGGCGAGGCGGTTGTGGCCTACGTCGTGCCGGCCGACGCCTACGTCGTGCCGGCCGACGCCTCCGTCGACGCCGACTCCGTCGCCGCGACCGCGCTGGCCGCCGCCGTCGCCGACCGGTGCGCCGAGCGGCTCGCCCGGTTCAAGCGGCCGGAGCGGGTCGAGGTGGTCGCCGAGCTGCCGCAGACGGTGACCGGCAAGGTGCAGAAGGGCCGGCTGCGCGGCCGGGAGCGGCGCCGGGCCCTGGGGATCCTGGAGTGAGCGTGCGCGAGCCCCGGGTGACCCTCTACAGCCGTCCCGGCTGCCACCTCTGCGACGACGCCCGGGCGGTGATCGAGGCGGTCTGCGCCGAGCTGGGCGAGGCGTACGCCGAGGTCTCGATCGCCGGCGACCCCGACCTCGAGCAGCGGTTCGGGGAGGAGATCCCGGTGACCTTCGTCGACGGCCGCCAGCACGACTTCTGGCGGGTGGACCCGGTGCGCCTGCGCCGCGCCTTGGCGCCGACCCGGTGAGGCGGTGGGCACGGACCGGCGCGCTCCTCGCCGGCCTGGTGGTGCTGCTGCTCAGCCAGCAGCTCGGCCGCGCCGACCCCACGCAGGACTACCGGCCGGAGCTGCCGCCCGACGCCCTCACGACCGGCTGCTACCCGCTGCCGGGCGGCGTACGACCCGACTTCCCCTACCAGGTGCGCCGCGACCGCGACGTGACCACCGAGGCCGGACCGCGGCGCCGCCTGGAGGGCCAGTACGACGTCGTCGACGAGCAGGAGGCGCTCGCCGCCCTCGTCGCCGACTTCGAGGCGGTCGGCTTCCGGAGCCTCGCCGACCCGGGTGATCACGACGCCGTGCTGCGCCGCCCCGGCGGCGGGCCGGACGCGGTGGTCCGGATCCGGGTCGAGCCGTTCCCCGGGGTCGGGGAGGAGAGCCTGGTGCGCGGCACCTTCGAGCTCGACCTGCCCGTGCACCGGTTGCCCCCGGACGCGCCCGCCGTGTGCCACGACGCGAAGACGACCAAGCGCTGGTCGGGGACGGCCGACCGATGAGCCTCGGCGCGGTCGTCGACCGGGTCGCCCCCCTTCCTGCCGCGGCCGGAACGGGCGATCGGGTGGCTGGTCGGTGCGCACGTGGTGCTCAAGCTGCTGATCTACCCGCTCGCGATGCAGGCGCCGCCCTTCGGCGACGAGCAGCAGTACTACGACGGCGCCCGGGCGCTCTCCAACTACCTGCGCGACCTGTTCGCGTTCCAGGTGCCCGACACCCGCGAGCTCGAGGCCAACGTGGTGGCGTCGGGCTGGTTCATGCCCGGCATGTCGGTCCTGATGACGCCGCTGTTCCTCCTGGTCCCCGACGCCTCCGAGCCGGTGGCGCGGGCCTACCTCGGCGCGGCCAACCTCGTCGTGCTGCTGTGGGCGGTGAGCTCGGTCAGGCGGCACCTGGGGCCCGGGTACGCCGCGCTGGTGCTGGTGTTCCCCGCGCTGTTGCCGAGCTGGGTGCTGATGTCGTTCACCGCCTACGGCGACCCGGTCAGCGGACTGGTGCTGGTGGCCCTGGTCGCGCACGTCGTCGGCGTGCTCCGCACGCTGCGCCGCGGCGAGGCGCCCGGGTGGCGTGAGGCGGTCCGGCTCGGGGTGCTGGCGATCGCGGTGCTCTACCTGCGCTCGAGCACGCTGCCGGTCCTCGCGGCAGTCGGGGCGGTCGCCTTGCTGGCGACGGTGCTCCTCCTCCGCGGCGCGCTGCGGTGGCGCGCGCTGCTGCAGGCGGGCCTGGCCGCGGCCGTGTTCCTCGTGCTGCTGGCACCCTGGTCGCTGGCCGCGTCGCACGTGCTCGGTGCCCGGGTCGTCACCACCACGACCGTGCCGGTCTCGCTCGCCCAGACGTTCGGCGACGAGGAGCAGGTGTGCTTCGGGCCGTGCGACCCCGACAGCCCCACCTGGTTCGAGCCGCTGCGCTACTCCCGCGAGGTCGCGCGGGCGACCGGGACGAGCGAGGTCGAGGTGCAGGAGCAGATGTCGGACTTCGCGCTGCGGGACCTGACCCGGCAGGACTACGCCCGCCGGGCGTGGCGCAACATCGCCGCCTACTTCGGGATCCCGGCGAACTTCTTGCGCTACATCACCCCGCCGGAGGGCCGTGGGCCCGTCGGCGAGGTCGGCGAGCGGGTCGCGTGGGTGACGACGTACCTCCTCTACGCGCCCGTGGCGCTGGCGATGCTGGCGTCGATGTTCAGCGTGCAGCGGCGGTCGCTGGAGGCGCGGCTGCTCGACGTGGTGACGAAGCTGTGCCTCGGTGCGCTGTTCGTGCAGCCGTTCGTGCACATCGCCGGCTCCCGCTACTGGACGACGGCGGGCCCGCTGTTTGTGATCGCCGCGGCGAGCTTCCTCCGGGAGCGGCAGGTACGCCGACGCGAGGCGCCGGAGCCGCCCGAGCGGCTCGCCGAACTCGACGCACGGCTCGACCGGTGGCTCGCCGTCGTGCAGCGCACGCTCGTCGGTGCGACGGTGGCCGTCGGCGTCGTGCTCGGCCTGATGGCGATCTGAGCCGGCGGGCAAGTCGTTAGCGCGGACGGTGGGGGGTGACTAGCATCTCGGCCATGCCCGATCCCACGGACTCGGGGCGCCGTCGGGTGGCGTACGTGCTGCCGGTCTACGACGAGGCGGACGGCCTCGCCGCCTTCCACGCCGCCCTCGTCGAGGCCACCGCGCAGCGGCCCGACCTCGACTACGAGTTCGTCTACGTCGACGACGGGAGCCGGGACGAGTCGCTGGAGCGGCTGCTCGGCCTGCGCGCCGACGACCCGCGGGTCACCGTGCTCTCCCTCTCGCGCAACTTCGGCCACCAGCTGGCGGTCACCGCCGGGCTCGACCTGGTCGCCGAGGAGGGTCTCGCGGACGCGGTGGTGGTGATGGACACCGACCTCCAGGACCCGCCCCGCGTCAGCCTGGAGATGATCGCGATGTGGGAGCGCGGCGTCGACGTCGTCTACGGCCAGCGGCGCACCCGCAGGGACACGTTCTTCAAGCGCACCACCGCCTTCGCGTTCTACTGGACGCTGAGCCGGCTGGCGTCGATCGAGATCCCGCGCAACGTCGGCGACTTCCGGCTGATGGACCGCCAGGTGGTCGCCGAGGTGGCCCGCTACCGCGAGCACGGCCGGTTCCTCCGCGGGATCGTGGCGCACGTCGGGTTCCGGCAGGAGGCGCTGCTGTTCGACCGGGACGAGCGGCGGGCGGGGGAGAGCGGCTACCCGCTGCGGAAGATGCTGAGCTTCGCCGGTCACGGGATCCTCGGCTTCTCCACCGCGCCGCTGCGGCTGATCTCGCGGCTCGGCATCGCGATCTCGCTGCTGAGCGTGCTGATGGCGCTGTACGTCGTCTACGTGCGGGTCTTCCAGCCCGACCAGACGGTGCCCGGCTGGGCGTTCCTCGCGGTCGGCATGTTCATGCTCGGCGGGATCCAGCTGATCATGATGGGCGTGATCGGCATGTACCTCGGCCGGGTCTACATCGAGGCCCAGGACCGGCCGCTGTACTCCCTCGCGCTGGTCGCCCGGGACGGCCCGGTCCCCTCGGGCCCGTCGACACCGGCTCCGCGCCGGCCCCGTGACCTCACCGACACCGACCGGGGAGCGCCCCGCTGAGCGGCCGCCTCTCGTGGACCGCGGTGCGGTTCGCCGGGGTGGGCCTGTGCAACACGGCGATCGACTGGGCGCTGTTCCTGGCGCTGCACGACCGGCTCGGCATCACGCTGGCCAACCTCTGCTCCTCCAGCGCCGGGATGGCGTTCAGCTTCGTCGTCAACGGGCTGTTCACGTTCCGCGCCGGCCGCCTCACCCTGCGCCAGGCGGGCCTGTTCGTGCTCACCACCGGCGCCGTGATGTGGGTCGCCCAGCCGCTGCTCATCCACGGCTGGCTGTGGCTGCTCGACGGACTGGGGCCGGCCGTCGCCTCGGACGACTGGCGCCTCGGCGCCGCCAAGCTCGCCGCCATCGCCTGCAGCCTGGTGCTGAACTTCGCCGCCTACCGCTACGTCGTGTGGCCCGTCACCCACCGCCGTACCCCCGCCGCTCGTTGAATCGGCCCTCGTGGTGGGTCGAATCGTGTCTCGTGGTGGGTTGAATCGGCCCTCGTGGTGGGTTGAATCGGCCCTCGTGGTGGGTCGAATCGGGTCTCGTGGTCGGTCGAGTCCGGCCTCGTGGCGTTCGTCACCGACCCCGCCGGGACCGCCCGGCCGAGATTTTGTTCTCGCGTTCACAAGCTCCTATGGTGATCGGGCCGCGCCAACCACCGGCAGGGGCTGCGGCTGGAAAGAAGAGCTGTGACCGCACGGAGTTCGAGCGAGACGGCCCGGGTGATCCCTGAGGCCACGGTGGCGCGGCTGCCCGTGTACCTGCGGGCGCTCACCGCGCTGGCCGACCGCGGCATCCGCACCTGCTCCAGCGAGGAGCTCGCGACCGCCGCCGGCGTCAACAGCGCCAAGCTCCGCAAGGACCTGTCCTACCTGGGCAGCTACGGCACCAGGGGCGTCGGGTACGACGTCGACTACCTGCGCTACCAGATCGCCCGCGAGATCGGGGTGACCCAGGACTGGCCGGTCGTCATCGTCGGCATCGGCAACCTGGGCCACGCGCTCGCCAACTACTCCGGGTTCCGCAGCCGTGGGTTCCGCGTGGTCGCGCTGCTCGACGCCGACCGCTCCCGCCACCAGGAGGTCGTGGCCGGGGTGGCGGTGCGGCCCTTCGACGACCTCGAGGCGATCGTGCACGAGCACGCGGTGGCGATCGGCGTGATCGCGACGCCCGCGGCGGCCGCCCAGGACGTCGCTGACCGGATGGTCGCCTGCGGCATCACCAGCATCCTCAACTTCGCGCCCGCCGTGCTCGCGGTCCCCGACGGTGTCGACGTACGCAAGGTCGACCTGTCGATCGAGCTGCAGATCCTGGCCTACCACGAGCAGCGGAAGGCGCAGGTCGGCCAGGCCGCAGCCAGCGTCGACGGGGTCGACGGGCTCGACGGGCTCGACGGGGCGGCCGGGGTCGGCTCGGGCCAGCTCGACGGAGCAACGATCGGAGTGGACAAGTGAGCGTCCTCGTCGTCGGCATCTCCCACAACTCCGCCCCCGTCGCGCTCCTCGAGCGGGTCGCGCTCGACGAGGACGGCATCCAGAAGCTGATCGCCGACGCCTCCTCGTGCGACCACGTCGCGGAGGCGACGGTCATCTCGACGTGCAACCGGGTCGAGATCTACACCGAGGTCGAGCGGTTCCACGGCAGCGTCGAGGCGCTCTCCCGGCTGCTCGTCGAGCGGGCCGGCGAGACGACCGAGGCGATCCTGCCCCACCTCTACGTCCACTACGACGACGGCGCGATCTCCCACCTGTTCCAGGTGGCCGCGGGCATGGACTCGATGGCGGTCGGCGAGGGCCAGATCCTCGGCCAGACGCGGGAGGCGCTGCGCCGCGGCCAGGAGCTGGGCACGGTGGGGCCGGCCCTCAACATGCTGTTCCAGCAGGCGCTGCGGGTCGGCAAGCGCACCCGCGCCGAGACCGGCATCGACCAGGTCGCGCCCACGCTCGTCAGCGCGGCGCTCGCCCACACGGACGCGACCGCCGGCGCGGTCGCCGGCAAGGACGTCGTCGTCCTCGGCGCCGGCGCGATGGCGGGGCTCGCCACCGCGACCGTGAGCCGGATGGGCGCCGGCCGGATCACGGTCGTCAACCGGTCCTCCGACCGGGCCCGCCACCTCGCCGAGCAGTACGACGCCCGCCCACTCGGGATCGAGGCCCTCGCGGACGCACTGGCCGACGCGGAGGTGCTGATCACCTGCACCGGCTCCCGCCGGCACGCTGGTCGGGGCCGACCTGGTGCGGTCGGCCCGCGCCGGGACCGACCGGCCGCTCGCGGTGATCGACCTCGCGCTGCCCCCACGACGTCGACCCGGCCGTCGGCGACCTGCCCGGGGTCGCGCTGGTGGGTCTCGCCGAGCTGGCCGAGGCGCTGCACGGCAGCGAGTCCGGCGCCGAGGTGCTGGAGGTGCGGCGGATCCTCGGCGAGGAGGTCACCGCGTTCCTCGCCGCCCGTCGGCAGGCCAGCGTCACCCCCACCGTGGTCGCCCTGCGGTCGATGGCGACCTCGGTCGTCGATGCGGAGATGACCCGTCTCGAGAGCCGCCTGCCCGAGCTCGACGACGCGGTGCGCGCGGAGATCCGGCAGACGGTGCGGCGGGTGGCCGACAAGCTGCTCCACGAGCCCACGGTGCGGGTCAAGCAGCTCGCCGACGAGCAGGGCGCGGTGTCCTACGCCGCCGCGCTCGCGGAGCTGTTCGCGCTCGACCCGGAGGCGGTCGACGCCGTGACCCGTCCGATCGGCGTGCCCGAGGAGGGATCGTCGTGACGGCCTCCGGCACCCGCACGCTCCGGGTCGGCACCCGCCGCAGCGTGCTCGCCACGACCCAGTCCGAGCACGTGGCGGCGATGCTGCGCGAGCGGCTCGGCGTCGAGACCGAGCTGGTCGAGGTGACGACCGACGGCGACCGCACCCAGGCCGCCGGAACGCCGCTGCGCGGCAGCACGACCGGGGTGTTCGTCAGCGCGCTGCGAGACGCGCTGCTCGACGGTGAGATCGACCTCGCCGTCCACTCGCTCAAGGACCTCCCGACGTACGCCGCCGACGGCATCACCGTGGCCGCCGTACCGCCGCGCGAGGACCCGCGCGACGTCGTCGTCGCCCGTGACGGGCTCACCCTCGGCGAGTTGCCGGTGGGCAGCATCGTCGGCACCGGCTCGCCCCGACGGGCCGCGCAGCTGCACGCCCTCGGCCTCGGTTTGGTCGTGGTGGGCATCCGTGGCAACGTCGACACCCGGATCGGCAAGGTGCGAGCTGGAGAGTGTGACGCGGTGGTGCTGGCGCGGGCCGGGCTGTCCCGGATCGGACGGCTGGACGAGGTGAGCGAGGTGCTCGACCCGCTCCAGGTGCTTCCCGCGCCCGGCCAGGGCGCGCTCGCCGTCGAGTGCCGCTCCGACGACCCGCTCGCCGAGCGGCTCGCGCTCGTCGATGACCCCGCCACCCATGCGGCGGTGGTCGCCGAGCGCGCGGCGCTGGCGACGCTCGAGGGCGGCTGCTCGGCCCCGATCGGCGCCCTCGCCGAGGTCGCCGAGGGGGAGGAGGGCCCCGAGCTGTGGCTGCGGGCCGTCGTGCTCTCCGAGGACGGCGCGCTCTCCGTACGACGCTCGGCCTCCGCCCCGCTCACCGACCGCGCCGCCGCAGCCGACCTGGGGTCGCGGCTGGCGCAGGAGATGCTCGACGACGGCGCCGCCGAGCTCCGCTCCGAAGCCCCCGACTCCCCAGGCGACAACGAACCCCCCGCAGGATCGACAGAGGTGCAGAACGCATGACGCGAGCCCGATCGGCACAGCCGGCCACCAAGGCCAAGACTGTGCGTCCCACCGCCCCCCGCCGTCTCCGCGACCGGCGGCGTGGCGTTCGTCGGCACCGGCCCCGGTGACCCCGACCTGCTGACCGTGCGTGCGTTGCGCCTCATCGAGGACGCCGAGGTGCTGGTCACCGAGGCGCCGGAGCACCTGACGCTGGTCGCCGCGCTGCGCGGCGACCTCGAGGCCGACGGCGCGCCGGAGGTCGTCGACGGCGGCTTCGGCGAGGACGGCCAGCCGCTCACCCACGCCGCCCGCGCCAAGGTGGTCGTCAAGCAGGCCAAGCGCGGCAAGCGCGTGGTCCGCCTGCTCGGCGGCGACCCGTTCCTCTACGCCTCCGGGCCCGAGGAGGCCCAGGCGGTCGCCAAGGCCGGCATCGGCTTCGAGATCGTCCCCGGCGTGTCGTCGGTCAGCGCGGTCCCGGCGTACGCCGGCATCCCGCTCACCAACAAGGACCACCGCGAGGTCGCCGTGGTCACCTGTGGCGAGAAGATCGACTGGACGCGCTACTGCGACACCCCGACCCTCGTCCTGCTCTCCGCCGTCGGCCAGATCGGCGACATCGCCAAGGAGCTGATCGCGACCGGCCGCTCGCCGCAGACGCCGGTGGCGATGACCCGGGTCGGCACCACCACCGAGCAGCAGACCGTGACCTCGACCCTCGAGCAGATCGCCGCCGACGCCCGCGCCGCGCGGGTCGCCCCTCCGGCGGTCACCGTGATCGGCAAGATCGTCGACCTGCGCGAGACGCTGTCGTGGTTCGAGACCAAGCCGCTGTTCGGCTGGCGGGTGCTGGTGCCGCGCACCAAGGAGCAGTCGGCGTCGCTGTGCAACCGGCTGCGCCACTTCGGCGCCGTGCCCGAGGAGGTCCCCACCATCTCGGTGGAGCCGCCGCGCAACCCGCAGCAGATGGACAAGGCCGTGCGCGGCCTGGTCGAGGGCCGCTACGAGTGGATCGCGTTCACCTCGGTCAACGCGGTGAAGGCGGTGCGGGAGAAGTTCGAGGAGTACGGCCTCGACGCCCGGGCGTTCAGCGGTCTCAAGATCGCCGCGGTCGGCGACAAGACCGCGCAGGCGATCGCCGCGTGGGGCCTGCGCGCCGACCTGGTGCCGTCGGGCGAGCAGTCGGCCGCCGGCCTGCTCGAGGAGTGGCCGGAGTACGACGAGCAGCTCGACCCGATCAACCGGGTCTTCCTGCCGCGCGCCGACATCGCGACCGAGAACCTGGTCGCCGGGCTGATCGACCTCGGCTGGGAGTGCGACGACGTCACCGCCTACCGCACCGTCCGCGCGGCGCCGCCGCCGGCGCCCACCCGCGACGCGATCAAGACCGGCAAGTTCGACGCGGTGGTGTTCACGTCGTCCTCGACCGTGCGCAACCTGGTCGGCATCGCCGGCAAGCCGCACCCGTCGACGGTGATCGCCGCGATCGGCCCCGCGACCGCCAAGACCGCCGAGGAGCACGGCCTGCGGGTCGACGTGCTGGCTCCCAAGCCCGACGTCGAGCTGCTCGTCGACGCCCTCGCCGACTTCGGCGCGGCGCGCCGCCAGGCGCTGCTCGACGCCGGCGAGCCGGTCACCAAGCCCAGCGACCGCAAGCCCACGGGCCGCCGCCGTAAAGCTGAGTGACGTCGAGTAGGGACTTCTCACCGCCGAGTGGGGACTTCGTCGGCCTCGAGTGGGGGTCCGCGGCCCTCGAGCGGCCGGGCTGCGAGCGCGCAGTGCGAGGAAGTGCCTCCTCGAGCCGGCGGAACCACCCAGTGAAGCGTGAGGAAGTGCCTACTCGACCATCGGGGAGGATGGTGGGATGAGCGAGATCGAGCGTCCCGTCGTCAGGCCGCGCCGGCTGCGCACCACGCCCGCGATGCGGGAGCTGGTGGCCGAGAGCCGGGTGCGGCCCGAGCAGCTGGTGCTGCCCGTGTTCGTGCGCGAGGGGCTGGCCGAGCCGCAGCCGATCTCGTCGATGCCCGGCGTGGTGCAGCACAGCCGCGACTCGCTGCGCAAGGCGGTCACCGAGGCCGCGGCGGCCGGGGTCAAGGGCGTGATGCTGTTCGGCATTCCTGCGGCCAAGGACGCCACGGGGTCGTGCGCGGTCGACCCCGACGGCATCCTCAACGTCGCGATCCGCGACGTGGTCGCCGAGGTGGGGGACGCGCTGGTCGTGATGAGCGACCTGTGCCTCGACGAGTTCACCGACCACGGCCACTGCGGCGTGCTGACCGCCGACGGCAGGGTCGACAACGACGCGACGCTCGCGGCGTACGCCGAGATGGCGCGCGTGCAGGCCGACGCCGGCGTCCACCTGGTCGGCCCGAGCGGGATGATGGACGGCCAGGTCGCCGTGATCCGCGCGGCGCTCGACGAGGCCGGCCACACCGACACCGGGATCCTCGCCTACGGCGCCAAGTACGCCTCCGCGTTCTTCGGCCCGTTCCGCGAGGCCGTCGACAGCTCCCTGCAGGGCGACCGCCGCACCTACCAGCAGGACCCCCGCAACGGCGTCGAGGGCGTTCGTGAGGCGGTGCTCGAGGTCGAGCAGGGCGCCGACATCGTCATGGTCAAGCCGGCGCTCGCCTACCTCGACGTGCTCCGCCAGGTGCGCGACGCCCCGGAGCTGCGGGGGTGCCGGTGGCGGCCTACAACATCAGCGGCGAGTACGCCATGGTCGAGGCGGCCGCCGCCCACGGCTGGATCGACCGCGAGCCGGCGATCGTCGAGACGCTGACCTCGATCCACCGTGCCGGTGCCGACGTGATCCTCACCTACTGGGCCGTCGAGGCCGCGCGGCTGCTGCGCTGACACCGGAAGTGGTCCCGTCGGCACTGGCCGCACCGACCGGGGGGTGCGACGCTCGCGACGTGACCAGCACGGACCCGGTCGTGACCAATCCCGAGCACTACCGCGTCCTGTTCGAGAACGAGCGGGTCCGCGTGCTCGAGTACGTCGACGAGCCGGGCGCCGCGGACGGTCAGGGGCCGCTGGGGCCGCAGTCCGGCTGAGCAGTCCGGCGGCCCGGGGGCTGCCGGCGCCGCACTACCTCGGTGTTCGGGACGCTCCCTCGGTGGTGTGACCTGTCACAGCACCGAGGAAGTGTCACGAACACTGAGTTACTGCACTCCCGGCGGCGGACAGGGGCGCCCCGGTCGGGCAGTGCGCCTCAGTTCTGCGGTGTGCCGGCCAACCGGTCGACGCAGGCGTCCCGGTCGTCCAGCAGCCCCAGCTGCTGCAGCAGCCTGGTGAGGTTGAGGCCCAGCGGGTTCGTGACGTTGTCCAGGAGGCGGGTCGTGCACTCGACGGTGGCCTCGGCGACCGTCCAGAGGTCGGGCGCCACCTCCTCGAGCCCGTCGGTGACGGGGCCGAGCGGGCCCTTGTTGCCGCCACCGCCGTTGTCGTTGCCGCCGCCGTTGTTCCCGCCGTCGTCGTTGCCGCCGCCGTTGTCGTTGCCGCCGCCGGGCGTCTCGTCCTCGGGCTGGGTCGGCGGGGTGACGTCACCGCCGTCGTCGTCCGTGCCGCTGCTGTCGCCGGCCGGGTTCGGCGCGCGGTCCTTGTCGCCGGAGCCGGTGTCGTGGCTGCCGGGGTTGTACGTCGGGGCCTGCGGCACGATGTAGCCGGCCGAGGTGGTGTTGTTGGGGATCGTCGAGAAGTCGCCCTCGAGGTAGGCGTCCATGATCGAGAGCACCAGGTCGACGTAGGACTGGCTGTGGTTGTAGCGGTGGACCGCGGCGCGCTGGCCGACGACGGTGGAGAGGTCGTCGTTGCCGGAGCAGAGGTAGACGGCGCTGGCGAGGGCCGCGTCGTCGATGTCCTGCGGGTTGCGCTTGGAGTCGTTGTCGGCGTCGACGCCCACGACCGACCAGGTCGACGGGATGAACTGCATCGGGCCGATGGCGCGGTCCCACTGGGTGTCGCCGTCGAACTGACCGCCGTCGGTGTCGCTGATCGCCTTGGTGCCGCGCTTGCCGTTGAGCGGCACGCCGAAGATGCCGGGCTGCGCGACGCCGTCGTCGTCGAGCACGTTGCCGCCGTAGCGGCCGTGGTTGGACTCGACGCGGCCGATCGCCGCGACCAGCTGCCAGGTGAGCTTGCAGCTCTTGTCGGCGGCGTTGATCACGGTCTCGGCGCGCTGGTACGCCGCGAGCGCGGCGGACGGGATCTGGTTGGTCGAGGCGGTGGCGACGACGGTCTGGTCGTTGCCACCGGTGAGGCTGTCGGCGTCGGAGACGCTGGCGGGGGCCTCGATCGCCTGGTTGGGCACGCTGGTGCCGTCGGGGAGGGAGGTCTCGGGCTGCTGCTCCTCGGCGGAGGCGACCGTCGGGACGCCGCCGATGCCCGCGACGCTCGCGGTCCAGGCCGCCGACAGCAGGGCGAGCGGGACGATGGTGGCGGCGCGCTGCAGCCGCCCCAGGCGCTTCCTCGACATGTCCGTTCTCTCTCCCCTGCCCTGCCGGGCCCGTCGATCACCCGGGCCTCCGTCGAACCGGACCCGTGTGACGTCGCCCCCACCTCCCGAAGGGAGCGACAACCGGCCCAACGAACTTTGTCATACCCGCGTTACGGGTGTCACATGAGCCAATTTCCGGGTTGACCGGCGTGGCGCACCGCACAGGCGGCCCCCGAGGGCTATCCGCGCACGTGGATCGGTGACAATGGAGCGGTGACTCCTGCCCCGTCCGGCCCCGGCTCCGCGACCCGCCCGACCACGTCGGTACGCCGGTCGGCCGAGCTCTTCGACCGGGCCCGGGCGGTGACCCCCGGCGGGGTGAACTCGCCGGTGCGGGCCTTCAACGCCGTTGGCGGCACGCCGAGGTTCGTCGCGTCCGCGCAGGGCGCGTGGCTCACCGACGCCGACGGCAACGAGTACGTCGACCTCGTCGGCTCGTGGGGCCCGATGCTGCTCGGCCACGCCCACCCCGAGGTCGTCGCGGCCGTGCAGGCCGCCGCGGCCCGCGGCACGTCGTACGGCACGCCCACCGAGGGCGAGGTCGCGCTGGTCGAGGAGATCATCGACCGCACGCCCGTGGAGCGGCTGCGGCTGGTGTCGTCGGGCACCGAGGCGACCATGTCGGCGATCCGGCTGGCCCGCGGCTTCACCGGCCGCGACGTGGTGGTGAAGTTCGCCGGCTGCTACCACGGGCACCTCGACGCGCTGCTCGCCTCCGCCGGCTCGGGGCTGACCACGTTCTCCATCCCCGGCACCCCCGGCGTGCCGGCCAGCTCGACCGAGCTGACGCTGGTGCTGCCCTACAACGACCGGGCCGCCGTCGAGGCGGCGTTCGCCGAGCACGGCGACCGGATCGCCTGCCTGATCACCGAGGCCGCCCCCGGCAACATGGGCGTGGTGCCGCCGGAGCCGGGCTTCAACGCGTTCCTCGCCGACACCTGCCGCCGCTACGGCGCGCTGTTCGTCAGCGACGAGGTGATGACCGGCTTCCGCGTGTCCCGGAGCGGCCAGTGGGGCACCGACGGCGCGGCCGAGGGGTGGCGGCCGGACCTGATGACGTTCGGCAAGGTGATGGGCGGGGGCCTGCCGGCCGCGGCGTTCGGCGGCCGCGCCGACGTGATGCACCACCTCGCGCCCGAGGGCCCCGTCTACCAGGCCGGCACCCTGTCCGGGAACCCGCTCGCCACCGCCGCCGGCCTCGCCACGCTGCGGCTGGCGACACCGGAGGTCTACGACCACCTGGCGGGGGTCGCCGACGTGCTGCGCCCCGCGGTGTCGGAGGCCCTGACCGCCGCGGGCGTCCCGCACGTCGTGCAGTCGACCGGGTCGATGTTCTCGGTGTTCCTCACCGACGAGCCGGTGCGCGACTTCGCCGGTGCCTCCCGCACCGACGTGGCGGCGTACGCCGCGTTCTTCCACGCGATGCTCGACCGCGGTGTCCACCTGCCCCCCTCGGCGTTCGAGGCGTGGTTCGTGTCCGCGGCCCACGACGACCGGGCGGTGCAGGCCGTCCTCGACGCGCTGCCGGCGGCGGCGCAGGCGGCCGCTGCCGCCCGACCCGCGGAGGCCGACCAGTGAGCACACCCGACACCACGGTCCACCTCGTCCGCCACGGCGAGGTGCACAACCCCGAGGGCATCCTCTACGGCCGGCGCGACGGCTTCCACCTCTCCGACCTCGGCCGGCGGATGGCGGAGAAGACGGCCGAAGCGCTCGCCGGGCGCGACGTCACCGTGGTCCGGTCCTCCCCGCTCGAGCGGGCCCGCGAGACCGCCGCGCCGCTCGCCGAGAAGCTCGGGCTCGAGATCGAGATCGACGAGCGGGTGCTGGAGTCGACCAACCGGTTCGAGGGGCTGACGTTCGGCCGCGGCAACAACGCGCTGCGCAACCCGCTGCTGTGGCGTCACCTCTACAACCCGTTCAAGCCGTCGTGGGGCGAGCCCTACCGGGCGATCGTGACGCGGATGATGTCGGCGGTCCACGACGTACGCCGGGCGGCCGCCGGGCACGAGGGCGTGATCGTCTCCCACCAGCTGCCGATCTGGACGACCCGGCTGCACGTCGAGGGGCGGTCGTTCCTCCACGACCCGCGGCGACGGCAGTGCACGCTGTGCTCGGTGACGTCGTTCCACTTCGTCGACGACCGGATCGCCCAGGTCTCCTACCACGAGCCGGCGATCGACCTGATCCCCCGCGCGCGACGTCCACGCGCCGTTCTCGGCGGGCGACGCGCCCGAGGAGCGGCGCCCCGAGGGCTCCCTGCCCGCCGAGGAGCCCGAGTCCTGAGCGTCCGCCGTCCCGCCGCACCCGTCGCGCTCCTGCTCGGCGGCGTGCTCCCTCCTCACCGGCTGCTCCGGGTTCGCGGGCACCGGTGAGCTGGAGTACGTCCCGGGCGCGGGCAACATCGTCGAGATCCCCGCCGACGAGCGCGACGAGCCGGTCGAGCTCGTCGGCGAGACCGTGCAGGGCGACCCCCTCGACCTCGCCGACAGCCGCGGCGAGGTCGTGGTGGTCAACGTGTGGTGGTCGCTCTGCGGTCCCTGCATCGAGGAGATGCCGATGCTGGTCGAGGCGGCCGCCGAGCTGCCTGCGGCCGACACCGAGTTCGTCGGCATCAACATCCGCGACCTCGCCCCCGAGAACGCCGCGGCGTTCGAGCGCGACCGCGGCGTCGACTACCCCTCGATCTACGACCCGGGCAGCGAGACCCTCGACGCGTTCGGGCGCTACCGGCCCTCCGGGATGCCGTCGACGGCTGTGCTCGACCGCGACGGCCGCGTCGCCGCGCTGATCAGCGGCGCGATCCCGTCGAAGAGCACGCTGGTCACCATCGTCGAGGACCTGCTCGATGAGTGAGTGGTTCGAGACCCAGGCCGCGGCCGGGTCGCTCGCGCTCGCGGTGCCGGTCGCGGTGATCGCCGGCCTGGTGTCCTTCTTCTCCCCGTGCGTGATCCCGCTGCTGCCGGGCTACCTCTCCTACGCCACTGGCCTCTCCGGCGCCGACCTGGCGTCCGGTGAGGCCGCGCGGCACCGCGGCCGGATGCTGCTTGGCTCGGTGCTGTTCGTGCTCGGGTTCGCGGTGGTGTTCGTGCTCCTCGGCGCCGCGTTCGGCGGGGGTGGCGTCGTGGCTCCGTCGCTGGCAGGACGAGCTGACGACGGGCATGGGTGTGCTGCTCGTGGTCCTCGGGCTGGTGTTCTCGGGCCTCGTGCCGTGGCTGCAGCGTGACTGGCGGGTGCACAAGCTGCCCAGCGTCGGGCTCGGCGCGGCCCCCCTGATCGGCGCGCTGTTCGCGATCGGGTGGACGCCCTGCATCGGCCCGACGTACGGCGCGATCGTCGGCCTCACCTTCTCCGACGCCACCGCGATGCGGGGCGCCTTCCTCTCCCTCTGCTACGCCGTCGGGCTGGGCGTGCCGTTCATCCTCGCCGGGCTCGCCTACCGCCGCACCCTCGGCGCCGTCGCGTGGGTCCGCCGGCACCAGGCGTGGGTGATGCGGCTGGGCGGGCTGATGCTGGTCGTGATCGGCGTCCTGATGCTCACCGGCGCCTGGGACCACCTGGTGCAGTGGGTGCAGCTGCAGGTCGTGGAGTACGGGGAGACCCCCTGTGACCCAGACCCGCACCCGGACGCCTCCGACGCGCCGGCCGGGCGAGCTCACCGCCCGCGAGCTGCTGCGCTGGTCGTGGCGGCAGCTGACCTCGATGCGCACCGCGCTGCTCCTCCTGCTGCTCCTGGCGCTCGCCGCGATCCCCGGCTCGGTGATCCCCCAGAAGGGCGTCGACGCGCTGGCGGTCACCCGGTGGAAGGAGGAGCACCCCCGACCTCGCGCCGGTCTACGAGAAGCTCGGCCTGTTCTCGGTCTACGACTCGATCTGGTTCTCCGCGATCTACCTGCTGCTGGCGCTGTCCCTCGTCGGCTGCATCGTGCCGCGGTGCGCGGTCTACGCCCGCGCGTTCCGGGCGCAGCCGCCCACGACGCCGCGCAACCTGGCCCGGCTGCCCGAGCACACGACGTACGAGACCTCGGCGACGCCCGAGGAGGTGCTGGCCCGCGCCCGCGAGGTGCTCGGCCGGCGGCACCGGCTGCGCACGGTCGGCGACCTCACCGACTCGGTGAGCGCCGAGCGCGGCCACCTCCGCGAGGCCGGCAACCTGCTCTTCCACCTCTCGGTGCTGGTCGTCCTGGCCGGCTTCGCGGTCGGCGGGCTGTTCGGCTACCAGGGCGGCGTGATCCTCGTGCAGGGCTCCACCTTCGGCAACAGCCTCACCCAGTACGACGACTTCGACCCCGGCGGGCTGTTCACGCCCGAGCAGCTCGACGACTTCGACTTCACCGTCGAGGAGTTCGACGTCGAGTGGCTCGAGAGCGGCGCCGGCGCCGGCACCGCCCGCGGGTTCACCGCCGGGCTCTCCTACCGCGAGGACGACGGGCCGGCCGACGACTACGACCTGCGGGTCAACCACCCGCTCTCCATCGGCGGCACCGACGTGTTCCTCATCGGCCACGGCTACGCCCCGGTGATCACGATCCGCGACGGGGAGGGCGACGTCGCCTGGACCGGCCCCCACCGTGTTCCTGCCCCAGGATTCGTCGTTCCTGTCCTTCGGGGTGGTGAAGGCCCGGGCGGCGAAGCCGACCCCGATCGGGCTCGAGGGCGTCTTCTACCCGACGTTCGCGATGTTCGACGGCGACCCGGTCACGGTCTTCCCCGACGACCGCAACCCGCTGCTGTCGATGCTCGCCTACACCGGCGACCTCGGCCTCGACGACGGCGAGCCGCAGTCGGTCTACGTCCTCGACAAGGACGCGGCCACCCAGCTGGAGAGCGAGGACGGCAAGCCGTTCCGGCTCGACCTCTCCGTCGGCGAGACCATCGAGCTGCCCGACGGGCTCGGCTCGGTGACGTTCGAGCGGGTCGACCCCTGGGTGCGGGTGCAGATCAGCCAGACCCCCGGCAAGGAGGTCGCCCTGGCCGGCGTCGTGCTCGCCCTGATCGGGCTGTGCGGCTCGCTGTTCGTGCGCCCCCGCCGGGTGTGGGTGCGGGCCCAGGCTGCCGCCGGCACCGGGGCGGGGGACACAATGGACCGGACGGTCGTCGAGGTCGCCGGGCTCGACCGGTCCGGCAACGGCGACATGGCCGAGGTGCTGGCCGACGTGGTCACCGCCCTCCGGCAAGACGAGAAGGGAAGCACGTGACCGACGCCGCGTGGGAGACGCTGAGCAACCAGGCCGTGGCCGCCGCAGGGGTGGTCTACTTCGTCGCACTGCTGGTGCACCTCGCCGAGTGGGCGAGCCTGCGCCAGCGGCAGGAGGCGCCGCAGGCGGTCGTCGTCGGTGCAGGCGGGGCCGAGGGCACCGAGCCGCCGGTGACCGCGCACGTCGACGCGGCGGCGACCGGCCGTCGTACGCCGGCCGAGCGGATCGCCTTCCTCGGGCGGCTCGGGTTCCTGCTCACCGCGATCGCCGCCGCCGCGCACCTGGTCTCGCTCGTCGGCCGCGGGATGGCCGCCGACCCCAACCGGGTGCCGTGGGGCAACATGTATGAGTTCACGCTCGCCGGCACCTTCGTCGTGACGGTGATGTACCTCGCGCTGCACCGCCGGTTCCGGCTGGGCTGGATGGCCCCGCTCGTCGTCGGGTTCGTCGTGACCACGCTGATGGTCGCGGTGATCTGGCTGCACGAGCCGGTCGCGCCGCTCACCGAGGCGCTGAACTCCTACTGGCTGGTGATCCACGTCGTGTCCGCCGTGATCGCCACCGGTGCGTTCACCCTCGGCGGCATCGCGTCGATCATGTACCTCGTCAAGGCCCGCAAGGGCGAGACCGCGACCGGTTGGCTCGCGCGGGTGCCGTCGCTCGACGCGCTCGACAAGCTCGCCTACCGCGTGCACGCCTTCGCGTTCCCCGTGTGGACGTTCGCCGTGCTGATCACCGGGCCGATCTGGGCGCACGAGGCCTGGTCGCGCTACTGGAACTGGGACCCCAAGGAGGTGTGGGCGTTCATCACCTGGGTGGTCTACGCCGGCTACCTCCACGCCCGGGCCACCGCCGGCTGGAAGGGCCGCAACGCCGCGATCATCGCCCTCGTCGGGCTCGCCACGCTGTGGTTCAACTTCATCGGCGTGAACTACTTCTCCTCCTCCAGCCAGCACTCCTACGCCGGCGAGGCGCCTGCGGTCGTGCGGCAGCTCTGAGGATCGGGGCTGAGGGTCGCGCTCGGCGGCTGGAGCGGGGCCGGAGGAGCGGGGCCGGAAGGAGCGGGCCGGGAGGAGCGGGGCCGCGGAGGCGGCGCGGCGCTAGCCGTCCTCGGGTGGCTTCTTCGCCCGCCGCCGGCGACGCTCGAGCTCGCGGAGGAAGTCCTCGTCGTCGTCCGGCGCGACCGGCCGCGAGGGCTTCCGGGGCAGCTTCGGCCGGGGCAGGACGGGCTGGCCGCCGGGCCCGCCGCGCTCCTGCAGCGCACGCGTGACCAGGTAGGTCACCAGCGCGAAGATCGCGACCACCAGCAACAGCTTCAGCACACGTCCAGCGTAGGTCGTGGGTGGGCGGCGCGGGTCACGAATCGGACACGACCCGGGTGACGACCTAGGCTGGAGCGGTGAAGGAGTTCTGGGTCTACACCCTGATGCGGGCCGCCGTCTTCGTCGCCTCGTTCGCCGTCGTCTTCGGCCTGTGGTTCGCGGTCACCGAGGACGTGCCGGTCCTGTGGGCGATGGTCCTGGCCTTCGTCGTCAGCGGCGTGGCGTCGTACTTCCTGCTCCAGCGGCAGCGCGAGCAGTTCGCCGTCAAGGTCGAGGGCCGGGCCCAGCGCGCCGCCCGGCGGTTCGAGGAGTCGCGGTCCAGGGAGGACACGGACTGATCGTGGGGTCGGTCCCACTTGCCGCAGGTTCATCAAGGTATGTCGGTGAGTTGCCGCTTCCCATGGTGGGTACGCCGTGGGAGGCGCGGGTTCGTCGACATACCGTGATGAATCTGCGCCGGCCGTGACGGAATGAGCCCCGCCCTCACCCCCCGACGACCAGCCCGCCGAACACCCCGGCCGCCCAGAGCAGCTCGGCGACGCCGGTCTGCTGGAGCACGGGGATCAGGCCGGGTCCGCCGGCGCCGCCGAGCACGGTGCGCAGCGCGGGGACGGTGGGGGCGAGGAAGACCAGGCCGAGCAGCGCCCACCAGGTCGTGAGCGCGGCGAGGCCGGCGAGCGCGGCGACGGCCACCAGCACCAGCGCGGCGTAGAGAACGCGGGTGCGGCGGTCGCCGAGCCGGACTGCGAGGGTGAGCTTGCCGGCGACCCGGTCGGTCGGGATGTCGCGGAGGTTGTTGGCGACGAGCAGCGCGCAGGCGATCGCGCCGACGCCGGTGCCGGCGAGGAGGGCGGGCCAGCCGCTGTCGGCGAGCTCCTCGGTCTGCACGTACGTCGTGCCGACCACGGCCACCAGCCCGAAGAAGACGAAGACCATGACCTCGCCGAGCCCGAGGTAGCCGTAGGGCTTCGAGCCGCCGGTGTAGAACCAGGCGGCGAGCACGCACGCGGCGCCGACGGGCACCAGCCACCAGGCGGTGGTGGCGGCGAGCACGAGCCCGGCGGCCGCGGCGACCCCGAACGCGAGGAACGCCGCCCGCTTGACCGCGCCCGGCGACGCGAGGCCGGAGCCGACCAGCCGCAGGGGGCCGACCCGCTCGTCGTCGGTGCCGCGGACGCCGTCGGAGTAGTCGTTGGCGTAGTTGACCGCGACCTGCAGGGCGAGGCTGACCACGAGGGCGAGCAACGCCTTCCACCACACCGCGTCGCCGTCGTACGCCGCCACGCCGGTGCCGGCGAGCACCGGGGCGACCGCGGCGGGGAGGGTGCGCGGGCGGGCGCCGGCGAGCCAGTGGGCGGGAGTGGCCATGACCGGCGATCTAAGCAGGTACGGCGACGCCCTGCTGCCGCAGGTGCCGTTCGGCCATCCGGGAGGCGGGGTGGATGGCGACGGCGGCGACCACGACGATCGCGGCGATCACCAGCCAGCCGGGCGTCCCCCACTCCATCGCGAGGAACGTGTAGGCGGCGGGCGCCCAGACCGAGCCGATGGTGTAGCCCAGCTGGGAGACGCCCTGGTACTCACCGCGGCGGGCCGGGTCGGAGAGCTCGGCCTGCAGCCCCCACTCGCCGGCGGACTGGAACAGCTCGGCGCCGGTGACGGTCACGTGGCCGATCCACACCAGCGCGATGGTGACCCAGCCGACGGTGTCGTGGGTGACGAGGACGATCCCGCACGACAGCACGAAGAAGTACGCCCCGCGCCGCTGGGCGCGCAGGGAGTCGGCGACCGTGGTGATGCCGCGGGCCGCGGCGACCTGGAGCAGCACCGCCATCACGGTGTTGGTGCCGAACAGCCAGGCCAGCAGCACCCGCGGTGCGTCGGTCGCCTCCACCAGCCACAGCGGGATCACCACGTTGAGCAGCACCTGGTGGGTGGCGAGCACGCCGCCGCAGATCGACATCAGCAGGAAGCCGCGGTTGCGGAGGGCGCTGCGCCGCTCCCCGGCGGCCTCCACGGCCTCCTCCAGGGGAGCCTCGCGCTCGACGTGGTGGGCGGTCGAGGGCAACCGCGAGACCAGCACCGCGTTGAGGAGCAGGAGGGCGGCCGTCGCGACCGGGACGGCCCGGACCACGTCGTCGCTGTTAGTGGCCAGCGCGATGCCGGCGAGCAGGGCGCCGAGGGTGTAGCCGACGTTGCGGGCGGCACGGAAGTAGGCGTTGGACCGCACCCGCTCCTCGCGGGGGAAGACGTCGAACCGGTAGGCGTTGCGCGAGGACCGGGCCGAGGTCTGCACCAGGCCCAGCGCCACCATCATCGCGACGAAGGTCCACCACCCGCCGACCACGAGCCAGACGAGGTAGAGCACCGCCTCGACGAGCGAGCTCAGCGCCCACATCCGCTTGGCGCCGTAGCGGTCGGAGAGCTTGCCGAGCGGCACGGCCAGCGCGAACGTCGCCACGCCGGAGAAGGTGAGCCCGAGGCCGACCTGGGAGGCGGAGAGCCCGACGATCTGGGTGAAGAAGACGGCGCTGCCGGTGAGGAACACGCCGTCGCCGAACGCCGACAGCACCGACTGCGCGGAGAGCCGGCGGACGAGCGAGGTCGGGCCGGCGAGCCGGAGCGCCCGCTCCGAGAAGTGTCTTGACATCAAGACAACTCTACGCCGGCTCGACCGGCAGCGGCGCGGAGGGCGGTGGCTGCTCCGCGAGGGCCTCGGCCGGCGTCACCGGCGTCTCGGCCTCCGGCGGGAAGTGCTGGTCGCGGAACCGCTCGGCGAGCCGCACCGACGGGCCGAGACCGGCGGTCGCGGCGACGATGATCGCCGCGATCACCAGCCAGCCCGGGCCGGACCAGCTCAGCGCCAGGAACGTGAAGAGCGCCGGCGCCCAGCGGGAGCCGAGCGCGCTGCTCACCTCCTGGATGCCCTGGTACTCCCCCGCGCCGGCGCGGGTCCATCAGCTCGGCCTGGAACGACCAGCTCGCCGCCGAGATCGCGAGCTCGGCGCCGGTGACGGTGACGTGGCCGAGCCACACCAGCACCACCGTGAGCAGGCCCGCGGTCGAGTGGGTCGCCATCGTGATCACGCACGAGACGACGAAGAACCCGGTCGACACCCAGGCGTAGCGGATCGCGTCGTGGACGTTGCGCACCCCGCGGGAGGTGTAGGCGGGGAGGAAGATGCAGAGCACCGTGTTGGTGCCGAACAGCCAGGCGAGCAGCCAGGTCGGCGCGTCGGTCGCCTCGACCAGCCACAGCGGGATCACGGTGTGGAGCAGCACCTGGTTGGTCCAGAGCGTGCCCAGGAAGAACATCGCCAGCACCCAGCCGACGTTGCGCACCGGCCCCGGTCCGCTCGGACGCTGCCGGCGCTCGCCGCTCGCCACCCGCAGGTCGTGCGGAGCCGCCGGCAGCCGGGTGATCGCGTAGGCGTTGAGCAGCATCAGCGCCGCCGCGAACCAGGGCGTCCAGCGGATCACCTCGGGGTCGTCGAACGCCAGGGCGACACCGGCGATGAGGGCGCCGAGGGTGAAGCCGACGTTGAGCGAGGAGTACATGTACGCCTGGGTCTCCACCCGCTCCTTCGGTGGCAGCACGTCGAGCACGTAGGCCTGGTGGCTCGAGCCGCCGAGCGACTCGAACGCGGAGAACACGACGGCGACCGCGACGTACTGCCAGAAGCCCTCGACGAACGGCAGGGCCAGGAACGCCGCGGCGCGGCCGATGCCCGAGGCCGCCCACACCCGCTTCGGGCCCAGCCGGTCGACGACCCGGCCGGCGGGGTAGGCGAAGAGGAACTCGGCGACGCCGGCGATGGTGATCGCCAGGCCCACCTTGCCGGCCGACATCCCCACCACCTGGGTGAGGAACACCGCGCTGCCCGTCATGAACGTGCCCTCGCCGGTCGAGAAGAGCATCGACTGGGTGGCGAGGCGCCGGGGACAGCTGCGTGGGCGGGACCAGGCGGCGCAGGAAGCCCCGTCGGTCCCCCGAGACGGTGGTGGACATCGCCGGACATTCTCCGCCCGGCCGCTAGCGTCTGTCGCATGAATTACGTCGTTCCGCAGGGTGATCCGGACGACATCGTCGCCACCCTCCAGGGCTGGCTCGAGGGCCCGGGGGACGTGCGGCTGGTCGTGGAGACCTCCGGCTCCACCGGCCGCCCCAAGCGGGTGGCGCTCCCGCGCGAAGCGGTGCTCGCGTCGGTGGCGGCGAGCCGGCGCCGGCTCGGTGCCGCCGGCCGCTGGGTGCTCGCCGTGCCGCCGACGTACGTCGCGGGCGTGCAGGTCGTCGTGCGCTCCCTGGTCGCGGGCCACCCGCCGGTGCTGCTCGACCGCGACGGCTGGCCCGACGCCGACGGCTGGTTCGTGTCGCTGGTGCCGACCCAGCTCGGCCGGATGCTGGACGACCCGGCGGCCACCGCCGCCCTCCGCCGCGCGCACACCGTGCTGCTCGGCGGGGGCCCGGTCGACCCCGCGCTGCGCCGCCGCTGGACCGAGGCCGGGGTGCGGGTGGTGACGACGTACGGCGCGGCGGAGACCGCCGGCGGCTGCGTCTACGACGGCGTCCCGCTCGACGGCGTCGCGGTCGCGCTCGGCGACGGCGGCCGGATCCGGATCGCCGGCCCGACCCTCTTCGAGTCCTACGTCGGCGACCCGGCGCTGACCACGGCCGCGCTCGTCGACGGGTGGTACCTCACCTCCGACGCCGGGCGGTTCGACGAGGACGGCCGGCTGGTCGTCCTCGGCCGGGTCGACGACGTCGTGGTCTCGGGCGGGGTCAACGTCCCGGCGGTCGCCGTCGCCGCGCGGCTGCGCGAGCACGCCGCCGTCGCGGGCGCCGAGGTGCTCGGCGTGCCGGACGAGGAGTGGGGCAACCGGGTGGTCGCGTTCGTCGCGCCGCGCCGACCGCTCGGGCTCGACGAGCTCCGCGACTGGGTGGCCGCCGCCTGTCCGCGGTCGTGGGCGCCGCGGCAGCTCGTCGTGGTCGACGACGTCCCGCTGCTGCCCAACGGGAAGCCGGACCGGCGGGCGCTCCTCGGCCTGGTCGCGGAGGACGCCCGGTGAGGGTGGTCGCGGTCCCGATGCGGACCCGGTTCCGCGGCGTCACCGTCCGGGAGGCGGCGCTGCTGCCGGGGCCGGCCGGCTGGGGGGAGTGGAGCCCGTTCCTGGAGTACGACGCCCGGGTCGCCGAGCCGTGGCTGCGGGCCGCGGAGGAGGCCGCCGCCGGCGACTGGCCGGCGGCGGTGCGCGACGCCGTACCCGTCAACGTCACCGTGCCCGCCGTCGACCCTGCGACCGCTCACGGCATCGTCCTGCGCGGCGGCTGCCGCACCGCCAAGGTCAAGGTCGCCGAGCCCGGCCAGGCGCTGGCCGACGACCAGGCGCGGCTGGAGGCGGTGCGCGACGCGCTCGGCGCCGGCGGCCGGTTGCGCGTCGACGCCAACGGCGCCTGGTCGGTCGACGAGGCGGTGGCCGCGGTGGGCGTGCTCGACCGCGCCGCCGGCGGGCTGGAGTACGTCGAGCAGCCGTGCGCCACCGTCGAGGAGCTCGCCGCCGTGCGGCGGCGGGTGGACGTGCCGGTCGCCGCCGACGAGTCGATCCGCCGCGCCGAGGATCCCTACCGGGTGCGCGACCTCGGAGCCGCCGACGTCGCGGTGCTCAAGGTGCAGCCGCTGGGCGGCGTCCGCGCCTGCCTGCGGATCGCCGAGGAGATCGGGCTGCCGGTCGTCGTGTCGTCGGCGCTGGAGACGTCGGTCGGGATCGCCGCCGGCGTGGCTCTGGCCGCGGCGCTGCCGGAGCTGCCGTACGCCTGCGGCCTCGCCACCGTCCAGCTGCTCACCGACGACGTGGTGGACGCGCCGCTGCTGCCGGTCGACGGGGCGCTGCCCGTGCGGCGGCCGGCCGTCGACCCCGGCGCGCTCGACCGGCTGCCGGCGCCGCCGGACCGGGTGGCCTGGTGGGAGGCCCGGCTCGCGGAGGTGACCGCGCTGCGGCAGGATCGGCGTCCGTGACCCCTGCCCCCACCCCGCCCTCGGCGACCGCGCTCGCCGACGCCGTCGTCGCCCGGCTGGTGGCGGCCGGGGTCGGCCACGTGGTGCTCGCCCCGGGGTCGCGCAACGCGCCGCTGGCCTACGCCGTCTGGGGCGAGGTGCACGGGCCGGGCCGGCTCGAGCTGCACACCCGGATCGACGAGCGGACCGCCGGCTTCCTCGCGCTCGGCCTCACCAAGGTCGGCGCCCGGGCCGCGGTCGTCTGCACCTCCGGCACCGCGGTCGCCAACCTGCACCCGGCCGTGCTCGAGGCGGCCCACGCCGGCCTGCCGCTGGTCGTCCTGACCGCCGACCGGCCGGCCCGGCTGCGGGGGACCGGCGCCAACCAGACGACCGACCAGGTCGGGATCTTCGGCCGCCTCGTCACGACGTACGACGTCGCCGCGCCCGCCGACCTCGACGGTGTCCCCTGGGATTCACCCGGCGTCCTGCACGTCAACGTGCAGCTCGACCTCCCCCTCGTCCCCACGTCGAGTCCGGCCTCGTGGTCGTCCGAGTCGGGTGTCGTGGCGGGCCCTCCGTCACCACGACCCCCGACTCGAGCAACCACGAGGCCCGATTCGACCAACCACGAGGCCCGATTCGACGTGTTGCCGCAGGGGCCGCGGACGGTGGTGGTGGCCGGTGACGAGGCGGGGCCGCCGGCGCGGGTGCTGGCCGAGGCGGGCGGGTGGCCGCTGCTCGCCGAGCCGACGAGCGGCGCGCGGACCGGCCACAACGCGCTGCGCTGCTACCGGCTGCTGCTCGGCACCGACCTCGGCCGCGAGGTCGAGCGGGTGGTCGTGGTCGGCCGGCCGACGATCTCCCGGCCGGTGACCGAGCTGCTCCAGCGGCCCGACGTCGAGGTGCTCGTCGTCCCCGCGGCCGGCGTGTGGCCGGTGCGGCCGCTCGGCGCCACCCCTCCTCGCCCGGGTCCCGCGTGCCGAGGGCGCGGACGACCCGGCGTGGCTCGAGCGGTGGCGCGAGGCCGACCGGGCGGTCGGCCGCCGGGTCGACCTGCTGCTCGCCGGGCAGCCCGCGATGACGCCGTACGACGTCGCCGGCGCGGTGTCGCGCGCGCTGCCCCCCGGCGGCCTGCTCGTCGTCGGCGCCTCCAACCCGGTGCGCGACCTCGACCTGATGGCGCGGCCGGCGCCGGTGGGGGGAGCGGCGCCGGGTGGTCGGCAACCGTGGCCTGGCCGGCATCGACGGCACCGTCAGCACGGCCGTCGGTGCCGCGCTCGGCCGGCCGCACTCAACCCGCAACCTCGCCCTACTCGGCGACGTCACCTTCCTCCACGACCAGACCGGCCTGGTGCTCGGACCGGACGAGCGGCGGCCCGACCTCACCGTCGTCGTCGTCAACGACGACGGCGGCTCGATCTTCGCGGTCCTCGAGCAGGGCGCCCCGGAGCTGGCCGACTCCTTCGAGCGGCTCTTCGGCACTCCGCACGGGGTCGACCTCGGCTCCCTCTGCGCCGCCACCCGCACCCCGCACCTGCGGGGTCACCTCCCTCCCCGAGCTCGAGCAGGCGCTGGCCTCGCCCAACGGCGGGCTGGAGGTCGTGGAGGCGGTCGTCGGCCGGGCCGACCGCCGCGAGCTCGACGCGGCCATCCGCGGGCTCGCCGGCTGACCACCCGCGAGCCCGCTGCGGCGGTCCACTTGTTTGAGGTCCGGACGCAGGGGGAGGATCGCGCTCGACCAGCACCAACCAGCCGAAGGAAACCGATGAAGCCGTTCCTCCGCATCATCGCCGCGTTCGCTGCTCTCGCGATCGTCGGCAGCATCATGTCCGCGACCGGTTCCGCGCAGGCGGCGCCGGCTGCTCCCTCCGAGCGCGCCACCACGCCCGCCCTCGTCGCCAAGGCCGAGCGCGACGCCCAGCGCGCCGTCCGCTGCTTCCGCAAGTGCTTCGGCGCGGTCTCGATGTCCCGCGACCAGGCGTGGGGCGGCTACATCAACACGCCCACCCGGAAGGGTGCGATCCAGCGGGCGCACAAGCGCTGCAAGAGCCTGTCCAACTACCCCGGCCAGTGCCGCAAGCTCGGCTGGGTGCGCAACGGCTGCATGGCGGTCGCGATCAAGACCAACTCGCAGGGCTGGATCACCAGCTGGGCCACCGGCTACGCCAACCGCAAGGCCGTCGCCAACCGCAAGGCCAAGAAGCGCAACGGCGGCGGCAAGATCCGCGCGTCGATCTGCACGGCCAACTGAGCAGCTCCACCACCGTCGTCGCCCCCGCGGTCCCCACCGCGGGGGCGACGCCGCGTCCGGGGCCGGTCGCTCGGATGGCACCGACGGCAGCCGCGGCAGCCGCGACGCCCGTTGCAGGTGCGGTCCGCGGGCTACGGTGAGCGCATGCGCCTGACCAAGCTCGGCCACTCCTGTGTCCGGATCGAGCACGACGGCGTGACGGTGGTGATCGACCCCGGCGCCTTCACCGAGCCGGATGCGGCCGACGGCGTCCACGCCGTCCTCATCACCCACGAGCACCCGGACCACTACGACGCCGACCGGCTGCGCCGCTGCGACGCGCCGGTGTTCACGATCGCCGCCGTCGCCGACCGGATCCGCGACGACGCGCCCGACCTCGCGGAGCGGGTCACGGTCGTGGCGCCCGGCCAGGCCTGGGAGGTCGGCGGCCTCCCGGTGAGGGCGGTGGGGGAGAAGCACGCCGTGATCCACCCCGACCTCCCGCACTTCGACAACAGCGGCTACCTCCTCGAGGCCGGCGACACCACGGTGTTCCACCCCGGCGACGCCCTCACCGAGCACCCGAGCGTCCCGGTCGACGTGCTGCTCGCCCCGGTCTGCGCGCCCTGGATGAAGGCGGCCGAGGGCATCGACTACGCCCGGTCGGTCGGCGCCGCCCGCAACGTCGCGATCCACGACCGGGTCTACTCCGACGTCGGCCTGGCCATCGCCGACACCCACTTCGGCCGGATCCTGGGCGCCGCCGGTCTCGACTACGTGCGGCTCCCCGACGGGGCCGACCTCCCCCGCTGACCGACCGGCTGGCCGGCCCATCGACCGGCCCATTGACCGGCCCGCGCCCGTCCGCCTGCGGCGCGGGAGGCATGATGGAGCGATGCGCTCCTCGATCATCGGCGCCGCTGCCGGCGTGGTCCTGCTCGGTGGCATCGTCGGCTTCGCCGTCGGCCTGCCCGAGGTCGTCGGCGAGGGGAGCGACGTGGCCGCCGCGACCGACCGGCGCCCGGTCGCCGAGCTGCTCCCCGAGGACCTGCTGGACGGCGAGCTGCAGCGGATCGGCGCCATCAGCCCCCAGTTCACCGAGATGGCCGACCAGGTCGAGTCCTACGGCGCCGACCGGCTGTCGGAGGCCTTCGGCGGCGACGTCGCGGTCGCCCGCTACGCGACCTCCGGCCTGGACACCGAGGTGAGCATCACCGTCTACGACGGGGAGTCCACGTTCTTCCTGCCCACCGGGCCGCCGATCCCGCCGGAGCTGAGCGCCCAGCAGGGGCTCGTCAACGACGTGCAGCAGGTCGGTGACGCGGTCTGCACCGGGCAGTGGCAGGCCCAGGCCTACCAGCAGGGCGGCGCGCCGTTCCAGAACCAGTGCCAGCGGGTGGTCGACGGCCGCACCTTCAACGCCCACGCCGGCGGCGGCTACACGCTCGAGCAGACCGCCGAGGCTCTCGCCGACGTCGTCGCCCAGGCGGGCTGACTCACCGCTGCAGCGGGGTCGCCTCCGCGAGCCGCTGCATCTTGTGCGGGTTGCGCATCGCGAACAGCCGCACGACCCGGCCGCCCTCGACGGCGAGGCTGATCGCCGTGCTGCCCCACGGCTCGGGGGCGTCGACCCGCAGCGCCGGGGCGCCGTTGATGAGCACCGCGCTGACCTCGAGCTCGTCGGTGATCCGGCGGAGGTTGCCGAGGAACGCCGCCACCGGCTCCGACCCGACGACGGGCTCCCGCGCCGCGGCCGCGAAGCCGCCGCCATCGGCCACCAGCACCACGTCGGGCGCCAGCACGTCCATCAAGGACTGGACGTCGCCGGTCGTGATGGCGGTGAGGAACCGGTCGAGCACCTGCCGCTGCTGCTGCTGGTCGACCGCCATCCGCGGCCGCCGGGCCGCCACGTGCTCCCGCGCCCGGTGCGCGACCTGGCGGGCGGCGGCCGGCGTCTTGTCGATCGCGGCGGCGATCTCGTCGTAGGCCAGGTCGAAGACCTCCCGGAGCACGAACACGGCACGCTCGGTGGGGGTCAGCGTCTCGAGCACCGTCAGCATCGCGATCGAGATGCTCTCGGCGAGCTCCACGTCCTCGGCCACGTCCGGCGTCGTCAGCAACGGCTCCGGCAGCCACTCGCCGACGTAGTCCTCCTTGCGCCGCGACAGGGTCCGCAGCCGGTTGAGCGCCTGCCGGGTGACGATCCGCACCAGGTAGGCCCGCGGGTCGCGCACCTCGGCGTGGTCGACGTCCGCCCACCGCAGCCAGGTCTCCTGCACGACGTCCTCCGCGTCGGCCGCGGAGCCGAGCATCTCGTAGGCGACGGTGAAGAGCAGGCTGCGGTGGGTGACGAACGGGTCGACCGGGTCGGTCATGACGCCGACGCTACCGTCGGCTGGCCGGTCGATCGGCCGGTCGATGGGGCGGTCGATGGGGCGAGCGGCTTCAAGCCGCAGGCGGCCGCGAAGCCGTCGGACTCGATGCCGAGCGCGACGTTGGGCCGGGTCGTGAAGTTGGCGAAGGCGATCACCGCGGTCAGCTCGACCAGCGCCGGGTCGCCGAGCTGCTGACGCAGGCTCGCCACCATCTCGTCGGTGACCGTCAGCGGAGTCGTGCTCATCGCCTCGGCATAGCTCATGACCTCGCGCTCCAGGGGCGTGAACGCCGCCGACTCCCGCCACCGCGGCACCTCCCGCGCCTTGTCGAGGTCGAGGTCCTTGTTGCGGGCCTCGAAGTAGTTGAAGTCGAGGCACCAGGTGCAGCCGACGTACGACGCCACCGCCATGTGGGCGAACGTCTTGAGGCCCTCGTCGCAGGCGTCCCACTTCCTCAGCTTGCCGCCGAGGCCGCCCATGGCGGTCAGCACCTTCTCGTTGTGCCAGTAGACGCCGAGCGACGACGGCACCTGGCCCAGCGTCCGCTTCATGATCCGCTTGAGCAGCGCGCCCTTGAGCCCGGTGATCTCGGCCGGCGGGATGCGGGTCTCGGTCATGTCGTCCTCCTCGGTGGGTGTGTTCCGGTGGCATGGCTGCCATGGAGACACCGGACCCTGAGGAGGTGTGACACGCGGTCGGCAGGTCCGGCCGCCGCACCTGCTCAGGCCCAGTAGACGACGACCCGGTCGCCCACCTGGACCTGGTCGAAGAGCCAGGCGACGGCGTCGAGGTCGCGGACGTTGACGCAGCCGTGGGACGCCCCGGCGTACCCCACGGCGGCGAAGTCGGCGGAGTAGTGCACCGCCTGACCGCCGGAGAAGAACAGGGCGTAGGGCATCGGGGTGTCGTAGAGGCTCGAGACGTGGTCGCGGCTCTTGCGGTAGACGCTGAACACGCCCTCACGGGTCGGGGTGTACTGCGAGCCGAACCGCACGTCGACGCTCTTGCGGACCTCGCCGTCGACCACCCAGCGCAGCGTGCTGCTGGTCTTGTCGACGCACAGCACCCGGCCGGTGCGGCAGCGGGGGTCGAGCGCGCCCGGGGCGTTGGTCGTCGGCTGGTTGGTGAGCTCGGCGCGGGTCGGCTCGCTGGTCATCTCGTGCAGCCGGTCGAGGGTGCGCCGGTCGACCTCCCCGGTCACCGGGAAGCCGCGCTTGGCCTGGAAGCCGCGCACCGCCTCGGTGGTGACGTCGCCGTAGAAGCCGGTGACGTCGGCGGCGAACCAGTCGATCTGCGCCAGCCGCGCCTGCAGCTCGCGGACGTCGCGGCCGGAGTCGCCGGGGCCCACCAGGGTCGGACCCGGGACCAGCGCGGGCTCCTCGGGCTCCTCGCGCTGCTCGGGCTGCTCGCGCTGCTCGGGTCGGGCCGGCCGGTCCCCGTCCCGGCGGCTCCCGGCGTCGTCGGCGGTGGTCGTCCCGCCGCCGCCGTGCCGGTCGGCCGCGACGGTCGGGCCGTCGCCCGCCGCGACCTCCCACGGCAGGTCGCCGGTGTGGCTCGCCCGGCCCACGCCGTAGGCGAGGGCGCAGCAGAGCGCCGCGACGACGGCGACGACGGTGAGGCGGCGGACGATCGACATGACGGGTTCCTCGGGGGTGCAGGGCTGACGGGAGAGATGGGGAGGGCCGTGCCCGGGTCGTGGTGACCGTCGGTGCCGACGTCCTCGACAGGGTTGACGCAGCAGCCGCCCCTTTGGTTGCGACGACGGGGCCTTAGGCTGCGCGGGTGGCCCGTGCAGCGCTCGACAAGCAGCCCTCCGACGTCCGTCGGATGTTCGACGCCGTGGCGAAGCGGTACGACCTCACCAACGACGTGCTGTCCTTCGGCCAGGACCGGCGGTGGCGGCGCGAGGTGCTGCAGGCCGTCGACCCGGCGTACGGCGACAAGGTGCTCGACCTCGCCGCCGGCACCGGGACGTCGAGCCAGCCGTTCGCTGACGCCGGGGCGACCGTGGTGCCGTGCGACTTCTCGATCGGGATGCTCCAGGTCGGCAAGCGATCGCTGCCGCACCTGCCGTTCACGGCCGGCGACGCCACCCGGTTGCCGTTCCCCGACGACACCTTCGACGCGGTCACCATCTCCTTCGGCCTGCGCAACGTCGTCGACCCGCTCGCCGGTCTCGCCGAGATGCGCCGCGTCACCCGCCCGGGTGGCCGGCTCGTCGTGTGCGAGTTCAGCCACCCCACCTGGGGGCCGTGGCGCACGGTCTACCTCGAGTACCTGATGCGGGCGCTGCCGGCGATCGCGCGCACGGTGTCGTCGGCGCCCGACGCCTACGTCTACCTCGCCGAGTCGATCCGCGCCTGGCCCGACCAGGAGGGTCTCGCCGCGCTGGTGCGCAGCGCCGGCTGGCAGGCGCCGCAGTGGCGCAACCTCTCGGGCGGCATCGTGGCGCTCCACCGCGCGACCGCCTGAGCGCCGGGTCGCTTTTCGCAAGCCGATCGTGCGGTAAATCCGCAGGTCAGACCGGATCCGGGCGTCCGGACGGCGTTCCGCGCGGGGTGCCGGCCGCGGGCCGGCCCGGGCACCCCACCCCCTGTGCGGGCGCCGCCCCGGGTGGCAGTATGTGGGGCGCGCCACTACGTGATTCCATTCACAAGGTCACGATCCGCCGCACAGGGAAGGGACGGCATGGAGCTCTACACGCCGGTACTGGTCCTCGCCGCTCTCGCCGCGGTCTTCGCCGTCGGTTCGGTGGTCATGAGCGCCCTCGTCGGCCCCAAGCGCTACAACCGCGCCAAGCTCGACTCCTACGAGTGCGGCATCGAGCCGACCCCGCAGGCGGTCGGCGGCCGCTTCCCGGTGAAGTACTACATCACCGCGATGCTGTTCATCATCTTCGACATCGAGATCATCTTCCTCTACCCCTGGGCCGTCTACTTCGACGCGATGGGCTGGTTCGGGCTGGCCGAGATGGTCGTGTTCATCGCCACCGTGTTCGTCGCCTACATGTACGTGTGGCGCCGCGGCGGGCTGGACTGGGACTGAGAGGCACCACCTGTGGGACTTGAAGAGAAGCTTCCGAGCGGCGTCCTGCTGACCACCGTCGAGGGCGTCGCCGGCTACATGCGCAAGGCGAGCTTCTGGCCGGCGACCTTCGGCCTCGCGTGCTGCGCGATCGAGATGATGACCAGTGGCGGGCCCAAGTACGACCTCGCCCGGTTCGGCATGGAGGTGTTCCGCGCCAGTCCGCGGCAGGCCGACCTCATGATCGTCGCGGGCCGCGTGAGCCAGAAGATGGCCCCGGTGCTGCGGCAGATCTACGACCAGATGGCTGAGCCGAAGTGGGTGCTCGCGATGGGCGTGTGCGCCAGCAGCGGCGGCATGTTCAACAACTACGCGATCGTGCAGGGTGTCGACCACGTCGTGCCGGTCGACATGTACCTCCCCGGTTGCCCGCCCCGCCCGGAGATGCTCATCGACGCGATCCTCAAGCTGCACGACAAGGTCCAGCACGCCCCGCTCGGTGCCAACCGGCAGGCGCAGATCCGCGAGCTCGAGGCCGAGGGCCTGGCAGCGCTGCCGACCAGCGACCAGAAGGGCCTGCTGCGGTGAGCGAGGACAAGAAGGACGAGAAGGCCGGGGACCAGCTCGACAAGGCCGTCGAGCAGCCCGCCGTCGACCAGTCGCCCGAGAACGTCCCGGCACCGACCGGCGAGGTGCGCCAGGTCGGCGAGCGGCACGGCATGTTCGGCGCCCGCGGCTACCGGCGACACCAGCGGCTACGGCGGCCTGGTCGCGCCGATCGTCTTCCCGGGTGCGGCGCAGCGGCCCTACGGCGGCTGGTTCGACGTCGTCGCCGACCGGCTCGACCCGCTCATCGACGAGGTCGTCATCCACCGCGGCGAGATCACCTTCCACGTCTCGCCCGGCAACCTGGTCGAGGTGGCCCGCCTGCTCCGGGACGACCCGTCGCTGCGGTTCGAGCTCTGCACGGGCGTGAGCGGCGTCCACTACCCGGGCGACACCGGTCGCGAGCTGCACGCCGTCTACGGCTTCGTGTCGATGACCTTCAACCGCCGGATCCGGGTCGAGGTGAGCGTGCCGGACGCCGACCCGCACCTCCCGTCGCTGACCTCGGTCTACCCCGCCCTCGACTGGCACGAGCGCGAGACCTACGACATGTTCGGGCTGGTCTTCGACGGCCACGCCGCGCTCACCCGGATCCTCATGCCCGACGACTGGCCGGGCCACCCGCAGCGCAAGGACTACCCCCTCGGCGGCATCCCGGTCGAGTACAAGGGCGGCACCATCCAGCCGCCCGATCAGCGGAGGTCTTACTCATGACTACAACCTCACCCCACGGCGTTCTCCGCCTCCCCGCTCCGCTCCTCCGGCGGACAACGCCGCGGGGACCCCGAGGGCTCGGGGCGGTGTGGCATGACGCAGGACATGTACGCCGGCACCTCGGACACCACCGAGGGCAAGGTCTTCACCGTCAGCGGCCAGGACTGGGACGAGATCGCGGCCGGACTGGGCGAGGAGGGCGGCGACGCGGCCGAGCGGATCGTCGTCAACATGGGCCCGCAGCACCCCTCGACCCACGGCGTGCTGCGGCTGATCCTCGAGCTCGAGGGCGAGACGGTGACCGAGGCCCGCTGCGGCATCGGGTACCTGCACACCGGTATCGAGAAGAACATGGAGTACCGCTCCTGGGTGCAGGGCGTCACGTTCTGCACCCGAATGGACTACCTGAGCCCGTTCTACAACGAGGCCACCTACTGCCTCGGCGTCGAGCGGCTGCTCGGCATCGAGGACGAGATCCCCGAGAAGGCCCAGGTCATGCGGGTCCTGCTCATGGAGCTCAACCGGCTCTCCTCCCACCTGGTGTGCATCGCCACCGGCGGGATGGAGATCGGCGCGCTCACCGTGATGACGGTCGGGTTCCGCGAGCGCGAGCTGGTCCTCGACCTCTTCGAGCTGATCACCGGCCTGCGGATGAACCACGCGTTCATCCGGCCCGGCGGCGTCGCCCAGGACCTGCCGCCCGGTGCGCTCGACGAGATCCGCTCCTTCGTCGCGCTGATGAAGAAGCGGCTGCCCGAGTACGCCGCCCTGTGCAACGCCAACCCGATCTTCAAGGCGCGCCTGGAGGGGGTCGGCTACCTCGACCTCGAGGGCTGCCTCGCGTTCGGCATCACCGGCCCGGTGCTGCGCAGCACCGGCTACCCGTGGGACCTGCGCAAGACCGACCCCTACTGCGGCTACGAGACCTACGACTTCGACGTCCAGACCTGGGACACCGCCGACGCCTACGGCCGGTTCCGGCTCCGTCTCAACGAGATGTGGGAGTCCCTGCGGATCATCGAGCAGGCGGCCGACCGGCTCGCCAAGCTGGAGGGCGCCCCGGTCATGATCGGCGACAAGAAGATCGCCTGGCCGAGCCAGCTGGCCATCGGCAGCGACGGCATGGGCAACAGCCTCGACCACATCCGCCACATCATGGGCGAGTCGATGGAGGCACTGATCCACCACTTCAAGCTGGTGACGGAGGGCTTCCGGGTGCCGGCCGGGCAGGCCTACGTGCCGGTGGAGTCGCCGCGCGGCGAGCTCGGTGCCCACGTCGTCTCCGACGGCGGCACCCGCCCGTTCCGCGCCCACTTCCGCGACCCCTCGTTCCACAACCTGCAGGCGATGGGCGTGATGAGCGAGGGCAGCATGATCGCCGACGTGATCGTGGCGATCGCCAGCCTCGACCCCGTGATGGGAGGTGTGGACCGGTGAGCACGAGCACTCCCCTGGACGAGAAGACCCTCGCCGAGCTGCACGAGATCGCCGCCCGCTACCCGGAGAAGCGCTCCGGGCTGCTGCCGATGCTCCACCTGGTGCAGTCGGTGCAGGGCCGGGTGACGCCCGAGGGCATCGAGGCGTGCGCCGAGATCCTCGGCCTCTCGGCGGCCGACGTCAGCGGCGTCGCGACGTTCTACACGATGTACAAGCGCCACGCCGTGGGCGACTACCACGTCGGCGTCTGCACCAACACGCTATGCGCGGTGATGGGCGGCGACGAGATCTTCGCCCGGCTCAAGGACCACCTCGACGTCGGCAACGACGAGACCACCGAGGACGGGAAGATCACGCTCGAGCACGTCGAGTGCAACGCGGCGTGCGACTACGCCCCGGTGGTGATGGTCAACTGGGAGTTCATGGACAACATGACCCCGGAGTCGGCCGTGGCCATGGTCGACGACCTCCGCGCCGGCAACGAGGTGCGCTCGACCCGCGGCCCGCGCGTGTGCACGTGGCGCGAGGCGGAGCGGGTGCTCGCCGGGTTCCCCGACGGCCGTGCCGACGAGGGGCCCTGCCGCCGGTCCGGCCAGCCTGGCCGGGCTGCAGGTCGCGCGTGAGCGCGGCTGGACCGCCCCGGCAGGCGCCGCCGAGCCCGCGGCGGTCGGCTCCGCCGCGGAGGGCGGGGCCGCGGCGACCTCCGCGCCGGCCAAGGAGGGCGCGGCCGCCGAGGCCGACACGAGTCGTGCGGAGTCCGAGACCGTCGAGGAGCAGAGCCCCTCCGGCGAGTCCGGCGCCGAGAAGAAGGAGGCGCAGTGAGCGGCGCACCCACCCTGACCCCGGTCCTCACCGACATGTGGGACGTCGACCGGTCCTGGACCCTCGCCGCCTACGAGGCCAAGGGCGGCTACCGGGCGCTCGACCGGGCGTTCGCGATGGCGCCCGACGACGTGATCGCCGCCGTCAAGGACTCCGGCCTGCGCGGCCGGGGCGGCGCCGGGTTCCCGACCGGCATGAAGTGGTCGTTCATCCCGCAGGACAACCCGAAGCCGAAGTACCTCGTCGTCAACGCCGACGAGTCCGAGCCGGGCACCTGCAAGGACATCCCGCTGATGATGGGGAATCCGCACGTCCTCGTCGAGGGCGTGATCATCAGCTCCTACGCGATCCGGGCCCACAAGGCGTTCATCTACATCCGCGGCGAGGTGCTGCACGTGATCCGCCGCGTGCAGGCCGCCGTGGAGGAGGCGTACGCCGCCGGCCACCTCGGCAAGGACATCCACGGCTCCGGCTACGACCTCGACGTCGTCGTCCACGCCGGTGCCGGCGCCTACATCTGCGGCGAGGAGACCGCCCTGCTCGAGGGTCTCGAGGGCCGGCGCGGCCAGCCGCGGCTGCGCCCGCCGTTCCCCGCGGTCGCCGGCCTCTACGCCAGCCCGACGGTCATCAACAACGTGGAGTCGATCGCGTCGGTGCCGAGCATCGTCGGCAACGGCGCCGACTGGTTCGCCTCGATGGGCACCGAGAAGTCCAAGGGGTTCGGCATCTTCTCGCTCTCCGGCCACGTCACCCGGCCGGGGCAGTACGAGGCGCCGCTCGGCGTCACCCTGCGCGAGCTGCTCGACCTGGCCGGCGGCGTCCGCAAGGGTCACGAGCTGAAGTTCTGGACACCGGGCGGCTCGAGCACCCCGCTGCTGACCGCCGAGCACCTCGACATCCCGCTCGACTTCGAGGCTGTCGGGGCCGCCGGCTCGATGCTCGGCACCCGGGCGCTGCAGGTCTTCGACGAGACCGTCTGCGTCGTCCGGGCCGTGCTGCGGTGGACGGAGTTCTACAAGCACGAGTCGTGCGGCAAGTGCACCCCGTGCCGCGAGGGCACCTGGTGGCTGGTGCAGGTCCTGACCCGGCTCGAGCGCGGCGAGGGCACCGAGGCCGACCTCGACCTCCTGCTCGACCAGTGCGAGAACATCCTCGGCCGGGCGTTCTGCGCGCTCGGCGACGGTGCGACCAGCCCGATCACCAGCTCGATCCAGTACTTCCGCGACGAGTACCTCGCGCACCTGACCAACGGCGGCTGCCCCTTCGACCCCGCGCGGTCGACGGCGTGGGCCGGCGAGGAGGTGATGGCGTAGCCATGACGACCGACAAGGCTGTCACCCAGGCCGACCTGGTCACCGTGACGATCGACGGCATCCAGGTGTCCGTCCCCAAGGACACCCTGGTGATCCGCGCCGCCGAGCAGATCGGCGTCCAGATCCCGCGGTTCTGCGACCACCCGCTCCTCGCCCCGGTCGGCGCCTGCCGCCAGTGCCTCGTCGACGTGCCCGACGCGGGCAACGGCCGCGGCTTCCCCAAGCCGCAGGCCTCCTGCACGCTGCCGGTCGCCGACGGCATGGTGGTCAACACGCAGGTCACCAGCCCGGTCGCCGACAAGGCGCAGCAGGGCATGATGGAGTTCCTGCTGATCAACCACCCGCTCGACTGCCCGGTCTGCGACAAGGGCGGCGAGTGCCCGCTGCAGAACCAGGCGATGTCCAACGGTCGCGGGGGAGTCCCGGTTCTCCGGCGGTCCCTACGGCGGCGAGAAGCGCACGTTCCCCAAGCCGATCAACCTCTCGCCGATGATCCTGCTCGACCGCGAGCGCTGCATCGTCTGCCAGCGGTGCACCCGGTTCGCCGACGAGATCGCCGGCGACCCGTTCATCGCGCTCGTCGAGCGCGGCGCCCAGCAGCAGATCGGCATCGCCGAGGACGCGCCGTTCCTCTCGTACTTCGCCGGCAACGTCATCCAGATCTGCCCGGTGGGGGCGCTCACCTCCGAGGACTACCGGTTCCGTTCCCGGCCCTTCGACCTGGTGTCGAGCCCGGCGGTGGCCGAGCACGACGCCTGCGGCTCCGCGATCCGGGTCGACCACCGTCGCGGCAAGGTGATGCGCCGGCTCGCCGGCAACGACCCGGCCGTCAACGAGGAGTGGATCACCGACAAGGACCGGTTCGCCTTCACCTACGCCCAGCTCGACGACCGGCTGACCTACCCCCAGGTCCGCGACGACGACGGGTCCCTGCGCCCCGCGTCGTGGCCCGAGGCGTTCGCCGTCGCCGCGCGTGGCCTGCAGGCGGCCGGGGGCGTCGGCGTGCTGACGGGCGGCCGGCTGACCGCGGAGGACGCCTATGCCTACTCCAAGTTCGCCCGGGTCGCGCTGAGCACCAACGACATCGACTTCCGGGCGCGCCCGCACTCCGCGGAGGAGGCGGCGTTCCTCGCCGCCCACGTGGTCTCCACCGGTCCGGGTGGCGGAGGCGTCACCTACGACGACCTCGAGTCGGCGTCCACGGTCGTGCTCGCCGGGCTGGAGCCGGAGGACGAGGCCGGCGCGATCTTCCTGCGCCTGCGCAAGGCGGTCCGCGCCGGCGGCACCGAGGTGGTGGCGGTGGCGCCGTACACCTCGCGCGGCCTCGGCAAGCTGCGGGCCCGGCTGGTCCCGACGGTGCCCGGCGACGAGCCGGCAGCGCTCGCGGGGCTCGCCGGTGAGCTCGACGCCACCGCGGTGCTGCTGGTCGGCGAGCGGCTCGCCGCCGTGCCGGGCGCGCTCACCGCGGCCGCCGACCTGGCGGCGCGGTCCGGGGCCCGGCTGGCCTGGGTGCCGCGCCGCGCCGGCGACCGGGGCGCGGTCGAGGCCGGCTGCCTGCCGGGCCTGCTGCCCGGCGGCCGCCCGGTGGCCGATGCGTCGGCCCGGGTCGACGTCGCGGCCGCCTGGGGCGTCGACGCCCTCCCCGAGGTCGCGGGCCGTGACGCCGACGCCATCGTCGCGGCGCTCGCCGCCGGCGAGCTCGGCGGACTCGTGGTCGCGGGCGTCGACCCGATCGACACCGCCGACCCCGCTGCCACCCGCGCGGCGATCGCCGCCGCCGGCTTCGTGGTGGCCCTCGAGCTCCGCGAGTCCGAGGTCACCCGGGTCGCCGACGTCGTGCTGCCGGTGGCGCCGGTGACCGACAAGGCCGGCACGTTCGTCAACTGGGAGGGCCGGCCGCGGCCCTTCGAGGCCGCGCTGCGCAACCCGTCGTCGCTGCCCGAGCTGCGGATCCTGGCCGGCATCGCCGAGGAGCTGGGCCGCCCGCTGGGCTTCCGCACCGTCGAGCAGGCGCGTGCGGAGATGCAGCAGCTCGGCCCCTGGGACGGCGGACGGAGCGCGCTCGACGACTCCTCCGGCCCCCGGACGACGACGGGCGCCGGCGGGGCGCCCGCCGCGACCTCCGGCGACGGGTTCGTGCTCGCGACGTGGAAGCAGTCGGTCGACAACGGCCGGATGCAGGACGGCGACAAGTACCTCAAGGCGACCGCCCGGCAGCCCGTCGCGCTGCTGGGCCGGCGCGCCTACGACGAGCTCCGGCCGACCGTGACCCTCACCGGCGACCGCGGGTCGGTGACCCTGCCGGCCGCGCTCGCGGACGACCTCGTCGACGGCGTGGTGTGGGTGCCGGCCAACTCGTTCGGCAACGGCGTGCTCGCCGACCTCGCGTCGCCGGGCAGCCGGGTGCGGGTGGAAGGAGCACAGGTGTGAACGGCCTCGAGGCGTTCGGCAACGACCCGTGGTGGGTCATCGGCCTGAAGACGCTGTTCATCTTCGTCGTGCTGGTGCTGCTCACGCTGTTCAACATCTGGTGGGAGCGCCGGGTCGTGGCGCGGATGCAGCACCGCATCGGCCCCAACGTCAACGGCCCGTTCGGCCTCCTCCAGTCGCTGGCCGACGGCGTGAAGCTCGCGCTCAAGGAGGACATCATCCCGAAGGCCGCCGACAAGGCGGTCTACCTCCTGGCGCCGGTGATCGCGACCGTGCCGGCGTTCGTCACGTTCAGCGTGATCCCGTTCGGTCCCGAGGTGAACTTCTTCGGGCACGAGACGCCGCTGCAGCTGACCGACATGCCGGTCGCCGTGCTCTTCGTGCTGGCGATCGCCTCCATCGGCATCTACGGCATCGTGCTCGCCGGCTGGTCCAGCGGGTCGACGTACTCGCTCCTCGGCGGCCTCCCGCTCCAGCGCCCAGATGATCTCCTACGAGGTCGCGATGGGTCTGGCGTTCGTCTCCGTGTTCATGTACGCCGGCTCGATGTCGACCAGCGAGATCGTGGCCGCCCAGGACGACTTCTGGTTCGGCCTGATCCTGATGCCGTCGTTCGTGATCTACGTGATCGCGATGGTCGGTGAGACCAACCGTGCGCCGTTCGACCTCCCCGAGGCCGAGGGCGAGCTGGTCGGCGGCTTCCACACCGAGTACTCCTCGCTGAAGTTCGCGCTGTTCTTCCTCGCCGAGTACATCAACATGGCCACCGTCTCCGCGCTGGCGACGACGATGTTCCTCGGCGGCTGGCACGCGCCGTTCTGGATCGACGAGGTCTGGGCCGGCGCCAACGAGGGCTACTGGCCGCTGCTGTGGTTCTTCGGCAAGGTCCTCTTCTTCATCTTCATCTTCATCTGGCTGCGGGGAACGCTGCCGCGGCTGCGCTACGACCAGTTCATGGCGTTCGGCTGGAAGCGGCTCATCCCCATCGCGCTGATCTGGACGGTCGCGGTCGCCACCATGCGCGTCGCCCGCGACGACCTGGCGCTCGACCGGCAGACCGCGATGATCGCGGCCGGCGTGCTGCTCGTCGTCTTCCTCGTCCTGTTCCTCGTCCCCGAGGGCAAGCGGGACGACGAGGAGCAGGCACCGGCGGGCACGACCGCCCGGCGGTCCGGCGGCTTCCCCGTGCCGCCGATGCCGGCGGGCGGGGCCGTCCGCGGGGCGGCCCAGCCGCTGGTGTTCGCGTCGAACGAACCCGTCCGCACCACCACCGACCCCACGAGTGCCGGGGAGGCGCACGATGGCTGACAACCCCACGTCGGGGACCCAGTCGCTCAAGGAGCAGTTCTGGGACCCGGTCGCCGGCTTCGGCGTCACCTTCCGGACGATGTTCCGGAAGGTCGTCACCGAGCAGTACCCGAAGGAGAAGCGGCCGACCGCGCCGCGGTTCCACGGGCGGCACCAGCTCAACCGGTGGCCCGACGGGCTCGAGAAGTGCGTCGGCTGCGAGCTGTGCGCCTGGGCCTGCCCGGCCGACGCGATCTACGTCGAGGGCGCGGAGAACACCGAGGACGAGCGGTTCTCGCCCGGCGAGCGCTACGGCCGCGTCTACCAGATCAACTACCTGCGCTGCATCCTGTGCGGACTGTGCATCGAGGCGTGCCCGACCCGCGCGCTGACGATGACCAACGAGTACGAGCTGGCCGACGACAACCGCGCCGACCTGATCTACGAGAAGTCCGACCTGCTCGCCCCGCTGCTGCCCGGCATGGAGCAGCCGCCGCACCCGATGCGGCTCGGCGACACCGAGAAGGCCTACTACCGCGGCGAGCACGCGGCGGTCTCCGTCGACGCCGAGCACCGGCCGGAGGCCTCCCGCGCCGCGCAGGAGCCGACCGGGGAGGAGCACCAGTGATCGCGTTCTGGGTCCTGGCGCCGGTCATGGTCCTCGCGGCGCTGGGCATCCTGTTCGTCCGCAAGGCCGTGCACGCCGCGATGCTGCTCGCGGTGGTGATGATCAGCCTCGCGATCCTGTACGCCGTGCTCGAGGCGCCGTTCCTTTTCGCCGTCCAGATCATCGTCTACACGGGCGCGATCCTGATGCTGTTCCTGTTCGTGCTGATGCTGGTCGGCGTCGACGCGTCCGACTCGCTCGTGGAGACGATCCGCGGCCAGCGCTGGCTCGCCTGGGCCGCCGGAGCGGGCTTCGCGGTGCTGCTCGCCCTCGGTCTCGCCCAGCTGACGTTCGGCGCGGCCGTCGGGCTCGAGGCCGCCAACGAGGGCGGCAACGTCCAGGCCCTCGCGAGCCTGCTGTTCTCGCGCCACATCTTCGCGTTCGAGGTGACCAGCGCCCTGCTGATCACCGCGGCCGTCGGCGCGATGGTGCTCGCCCACCGGGAGCGGCTGACGCCCAAGGCGCGGCAGGCCGACATCGCGGCCCAGCGGGTCCGCGACTTCACCGAGAAGGGCGCCCCGCTCGGGCCCCCTGCCCCCGCCGGGCGTCTACGCGCGCCACAACGCCGTCGACACCCCGGCCCTGCTGCCCGACGGCCGGCCGGCCGCCGCGTCGGTCTCCCCGGGTGCTCGCCGCCCGCGGCTCGGTGCGGTCGGCCGACGACGTCGCCGACGACATCGACGAGGTGACCGCCCAGCTGGGCCAGGAGCCCGGCCGCAAGCCCGAGACCGCCGGCAAGGACGCCGCCGTGACCAGCTCGGAGGAGGATCCGGCATGACCGAGTACCTCATGCTCTCGGCGATCCTGTTCACCATCGGCGCGGTCGGCGTGCTCACGCGGCGCAACGCGATCGTGGTGTTCATGTGCATCGAGCTGATGCTCAACGCGTGCAACCTGGCGTTCGTCGCGTTCGCCCGCCACCACGGCAACCTCGACGGCCAGGTCGCCGCCTTCTTCGTGATGGTGGTCGCCGCGGCCGAGGTCGTCATCGGGCTCGCCATCATCATGACCATCTTCCGGACCCGTCGGTCGGCCTCGGTCGACGACGCCAGCCTGCTGAAGTTCTGAGGGGCCGATGAGTTCTCACGCGTTGCTGGCCGCTGCCGCGGCCCAGACCGAGCACGACGTCCCGGTCGTCGACCCGGGCGCCGCCGACGGGGTGTTCTCCCTGCTGTGGCTGATCATCGCGCTGCCGCTGCTCGGCGCCGCGGTGCTGCTCCTCGGCGGCCGCTACACCGACAAGTGGGGTCACTACCTCGGCACCGCGCTCCCGATCGGCTCGTTCGCCATCAGCCTGGCCTGCTTCTTCTCGCTGCTCGGCCGCGACGAGGGCGACCGCCAGGTCTCCCAGCAGCTCTACGACTGGATCCACGTCGGCGGGCTCGAGGTCGGCATGGACCTCCTCTACGACCCCCTGTCGGCCCTGTTCCTGCTGCTGATCACCGGCGTGGGGTCGCTCATCCACGTCTACTCGATCGGCTACATGGCGCACGACCCGCGCCGGCGCAGGTTCTTCGGCTACCTCAACCTCTTCGTGGCCGCGATGCTGATGCTGGTCCTCAGCGAGAACTACGTCGGCCTGTTCCTCGGCTGGGAGGGCGTCGGCCTGGCGTCGTACCTGCTGATCGGGTTCTGGCAGCACAAGCCGTCGGCGGCTGCCGCCGCCAAGAAGGCGTTCGTGATCAACCGGGTCGGCGACATGGGCATGGCGCTCGCGATCTTCCTCATGTTCGCCACGTTCGGCTCGACCAGCTTCAGCGAGATCAGCGCGGTGTCCGGAGGGGCGTCGGAGACGACGCTCAACTGGATCGGCGTGCTGCTCCTCGTCGGCGCGTGCGGCAAGTCCGCCCAGGTGCCGCTGCAGGCTTGGCTGCTCGACGCGATGGAGGGCCCCACCCCGGTGTCGGCGCTCATCCACGCCGCCACCATGGTGACCGCCGGCGTCTACCTCGTGACCCGCTCCAACTTCGTGTTCGAGCTGGCGCCGGCCGCCCAGACCGCCGTCGTGGTCGTCGCCACCGTCACGCTGCTGTGGGGCGCGATCCTCGGCTGCGCCAAGGACGACATCAAGAAGGCGCTCGCCGGCTCCACGATGAGCCAGATCGGCTACATGATGCTGGGCGCCGGGCTCGGCGTGGCGGGCTACGCGTTCGCGATCTTCCACCTGCTGACCCACGGCTTCTTCAAGGCCAACATGTTCCTCGGCGCCGGCTCGGTGATGCACGCGATGGACGACGACGTCGACATGCGCCACTACGGCGGGCTCCGGAAGATGCTCCCGGTCACGTTCCTCACGTTCGCCATGGGCTACCTCGCGATCATCGGCTTCCCCGGGTTCTCCGGGTTCTGGTCCAAGGACAAGATCATCGAGACCGCCCTCGTGGAGAACTGGGTGGTCGGGGTCTGCGCGATCCTCGGCGCCGGCATCACCGGCTTCTACATGACCCGGCTGATGCTGATGACCTTCTTCACCGAGAAGCGGTGGTCACAGGGCGTGCACCCGCACGAGTCGCCCGCGGTGATGACCGTGCCGCTGGTCGTGCTCGCGGCCCTCTCGGTGCTCGGCGGCCTCATGCTCGCCGGCGACTGGATCGTCGAGTTCCTCAGCCCGGTGGTCGGCCACGCCGAGCACCACGAGCCGCCGGTGCCGGCGATCGTGATCACGCTGATCATCGTCGCCGTGGTGGCCGTCGGCGTCGCGCTCGCCTTCCTCCTCGTCCAGAAGCGCGAGGTGCCGCGCGAGGCGCCGACCGACGTCTCGTTCGTCACCCGCGCCGCCCGCGCCGACCTCTACGGCGACGCGATCAACGACGCGCTCGTGGTGCGGCCCGGCGGCCAGCTGGTGACCGCCCCTGACCGCGGCCGACCGGACCCTCGTCGACGGCACCTTCACCGGTGGCGCCGCGACGGTCGCCGGGGTCGGCCAGGGCGTGCGCCGGCTGCAGACCGGCTACGTGCGCTCCCTACGCGCTGTCCGTGCTCGGCGGGGCCCTGCTCCTCGTCCTGACCCTGGTGGCGGTGAACCTCTGATGGAACTGACGCTGCTCGTCGCCGTCCCCCCTGGTCGGCGCCCTCGCGCTGGCGCTGGTGCCGCTCCGAGGGGTCGACGTACGCCACCTCGGGCTGGCGCTGGCCGCCGTGCCGCTGGTGATCGCGGTCGTGCTGGCCTTCCGCTACGACACCGGTGGCGGCATGCAGTTCGAGGAGGAGCACGCCTGGATCGAGGCGTTCGGCGTGCACTACGCGCTCGGCCTCGACGGTCTCGGCCTGCTGATGGTCCTGCTGACCGTCGTGCTGGTGCCGCTGGTGCTGCTCGCGGAGTGGCGCGACCTCGACGGTGAGCGGGCCCGCGCGTTCGTGGCGTGGACGCTCGCCCTGGAGGGCCTGTCGCTGGCGGTGTTCTGCGCCACCGACGTCTTCCTGTTCTACGTCGTGTTCGAGGCGACCCTGGTGCCCGCGTACTTCCTCGTCGGCGGGTTCGGCCGCGAGGGCCGCAGCGCCGCCGCGGTGAAGTTCCTGATGTTCCAGCTCGGCGGCGGGCTCGTGCTGCTCGGCTCGGTCATCGGCCTCTACGTCGTCTCCGCCGAGCAGGGCGAGCCGTCGTACCTCCTCTCGGACCTGATGGCGCTCGACATCGACACCACCGCCGGGCGCTGGCTGTTCGCCGGCTTCTTCATCGCCTTCGCGGTGAAGGCGCCGCTGTTCCCGCTGCACACCTGGCTGGCCGACACGACGGAGAAGGCGACGCCCGGCACCTCGGTGCTCCTGGTCTGCGTCCTCGACAAGATCGGCACGTTCGGCATGCTGCGGTTCTGCCTGGGGATCTTCCCGGAGGCGTCCCAGTGGGCCACGCCACTCGTGGTCGTCCTCGCGCTGATCTCGATCGTCTACGGCGCGCTCGTCGCGATCGGTCAGGACGACATCCTCCGCCTGATCGGCCTCACCTCGCTCAGTCACTTCGGCTTCATCACGCTCGGCGTGTTCGTGATGACCAGCCAGGGCGGCTCCGGCGCGGTGCTCTACATGGTCAACCACGGCATCGGCACGGCGGCCCTGTTCCTGCTCGCCGGCTACGTCATCCACCGCCGCGGCACCACGCTGATCAGCCGGATGGGCGGCCTGGAGAAGGCGACACCGGTGCTGGCCGGCCTGTTCCTCGTCGCCGGGCTCGCGACCCTCGGCCTCCCCGGCCTGAGCCCGTTCGTGTCGGAGTTCCTCGTCCTGCTGTCGGCGTTCGACTACGCCTGGTGGGCCGGCGCGGTCGCGGTCACCGGCATCGTGCTCGCGGCGATCTACGTGCTGTGGATGTACCAGCGCACGTTCACCGGTCCGGAGCGGCCGACGCAGGCACCGCCGGCCCGTCCGGGAGTCGCTGCCGACCTCGGCGTCCGCGAGGTCGTGGCGGTCGCGCCGCTGATGGTCGCGCTGGTGCTGTTCGGCTTCTACCCCGCGCCGCTGCTCGACGTCAGCAACCCGATGGTCGACGACCTGCTGGTCCACGTCGGGGCCGAGGACGACGGACCGGACGTCCCGTACGCCGAGCACACCGGCAGCACCAGCGAGGAGGGTGACCACTGATGCCCGAGTTCGGCAAGCCCACCATCGAGTACGCCGAGCTGCTGCCGCTGCTCCTCGTCTTCGGCGGCGCGTGCGTCGGCATCCTGCTCGAGGCGTTCCTGCCCCGCGAGCGCCGGCGGGTGCCGCAGGTCGTGCTGACGGTCGGCGCCCTGGTCGCCGCCCTCGTCGCCACGGTCTGGATCGCCACCGACCTCGAGGAGCACGGCGACGGGGCTGCGCGCGGCCTGGTGGCCGCCGAGGGCGGCATCGTCGTCGACGGCCCGACCGTCTACCTGTGGGGCGTGCTGCTGGTCTTCGGCATCCTCGGCGCCGCGCTCTTCGCCGAGCGCCGGCTCGAGGGCGGGCTGTCGGCGTTCGCCGGCCAGGCGGCCGCGCTCCCCGGCACCGAGGCGGAGCGCCAGGCGGCGACCCGCGGCCTCGACCACACCGAGGTCTATCCGCTGCTGCTGTTCGCGACCGGCGGCATGCTGCTGTTCCCGGCGTCCGGCGACCTGCTCATCATGTTCGTCGCGCTCGAGGTGCTCTCGCTCCCGCTGTACCTGCTCTGCGGCCTGGCGCGGCGGCGCCGGCTGCTCAGCCAGGAGGCGGCGCTGAAGTACTTCCTGCTCGGCGCGTTCTCGTCCGGCTTCTTCCTCTACGGCGCCGCACTGGTCTACGGCTACGCGGGCTCGGTGTCCTTCGCCGAGATCGACGCCGCCGTCCGCGAGGGCTCGGCCAACCACGGCCTGCTGCTCGCCGGCATCGGGCTGCTCGCCGTGGGCCTGCTCTTCAAGATCGGCGCCGTGCCGTTCCAGGCGTGGACCCCCGACGTCTACCAGGGCGCCCCCCACCGCCGTGACGGCGTTCATGTCGGCGGCCACCAAGGTCGCGGCGTTCGGCGCGCTGCTGCGGCTGTTCTACGTCGCCCTCGACGGCGAGCGGTGGAGCTGGCAGCCGATGCTGTGGGTGATCGCGATCGCGTCGATGCTCGTCGGCGCCGTGCTGGCCGTCGTCCAGACCGACGTGAAGCGGATGCTCGCCTACTCCTCCGTCGCGCACACCGGCTTCATCCTCACCGGCGTGCTCGGCGCCCAGGCGTCGGGCGAGCTGGCCGAGGGGCAGTACACCTCGCTCGAGGGGGTGCTGTTCTACCTGACCACCTACGGGTTCGCGACGATCGGGGCGTTCGCCCTGGTCACGCTGGTGCGCGACGCGGGCGGCGAGGCCACGAGCAGTGTCGCGTGGGCCGGGCTCGGCCGGCGGTCGCCGCTGGTCGCCGGCGCGTTCGCGCTGTTCCTGCTCTCGATGGCGGGCATCCCGCTGACGGCAGGCTTCGTCGGCAAGTGGGCGGTGTTCACCTCGGCGATGTCGGCCGGGGCGTGGCCGGTCGTGCTGGTCGCGATCGTGTCGAGCATCGTGGCCGTCGCGTTCTACATCCGCTACATCCGGGTGATGTACTTCGCCGAGCCCGACCCCGACTCCGGTGTCGCCGTCAGCCAGTCGTCGCTGCTGACGGTCGGCACGGTCGCGGTCTGCGCCGCGGCGACGGTGCTGCTCGGTGTCGTGCCGGGCCCGGTTCTCGACCTCGTGGTGGGTGCGGGAGACTTCATCAGGTGAGCTCCGACATGACCTCGAGCCCGGGCGACCCCGCGACACCGGCCGAGCCGGGCAAGCTGGCCCTGCCGGTCGTCGACGAGGCGCTCGCGACCCGGCTGCGGTCGCGGCTCGCGGTCGTCGAGGACGCCCTGCACCGGCACACGGCCAGCCGGGCGCCGTACGTCACCGAGGCGGCGCGCCACCTGCTCGACGCCGGCGGCAAGCGGTTCCGGCCGCTGCTGGTGCTGCTGGCCGCCGAGACGGGGCCGCGGCCGGAGGCCGACGAGGTCGTGACCGCGGCGTGCATCGTCGAGATCACGCACCTCGGCTCGCTCTACCACGACGACGTCATGGACGAGGCTGCGCTGCGTCGCGGCGCCGACTCCGCCAACTCGCGCTTCGACAACCTGGTCGCGATCCTCACCGGCGACTTCCTGTTCGCGAAGTCCTCGGAGCTCACCGCGACCCTGGGTCCGGAGGCGGTGCGGATCCAGGCCGAGACGTTCACCCGGCTCGTCGAGGGGCAGATCCTGGAGACGGTCGAGCCCGGCCCCGACGACGACCCGCTCGCCCACCACCTCGAGGTCGTCGCCGGCAAGACCGGCTCGCTGATCGCCACCTCGGCCCGCTACGGCGCGATGTTCGCCGGCGCGCCGGCGGAGGTCGTCGAGGCGCTGACGGCCTACGGCGAGCTCGTCGGCACCGCCTTCCAGCTCTCCGACGACATCCTCGACATCGCGTCCGAGTCCGAGGAGTCCGGCAAGACGCCCGGCACCGACCTGCGCGAGGGCGTGCCGACGCTGCCGGTCCTCTACGCCCGGGCCTCCACCGACCCCGCCGACGCCCGGCTCCGCGAGCTGCTCGCCGCCGACCTCACCGACGACGCCCTCCACACCGAGGCGCTCGACCTGCTCCGCAAGCACCCCGCGATGGACGAGGCCCGCAGCTTCGTCGTCGCCCGCGCCCGCGAGGCCAAGCGCCGCCTCGAAGCCCTCCCGCACGGCCCCGTGCGCGACGCCCTCGAGGCGTTCGCCGACGGCGTCGCGACGCGGACGGCGTAGGGGGTCGGGGGGCGGCGGGATCGGTGGATCGGGGGGGCCGGCGACGTGAGGTTTCCCCGGCCGACCGGGGAAACCTCAACATGTCGGGCAAAGCAATGCCCGACAAGTGGAGGTTTTGCCCGTCACGTCACCCGCCGCGACCCGACGGGCCCGACGCGCCCGGCGTGCTGACGGCTTCCGGCCTTCGTCCCTCGAGCGAGGCGCCCGCGCCTCAGGCGGCCGACGCCTCCGCGACGAGCGTGAGCTGGCGGCGCCGGTGCTGGAGCGCCTCGAAGGTGAAGACGGCGAGCGCCAGCCAGACCAGGCCGAAGCCGATCCACCGCTCCGCGGGCATGTGCTCACCGAGCACCGTCACGCCGAGGCCGAACTGCAGGATCGGCGCGAGGTACTGCAGCAGCCCGAGCGACGTCATCGGGATCCGGGTGGCGGCGCCGCCGAAGCACAGCAGCGGCACGGCGGTCACGATCCCCGACGACACGAGCAGCAGCACGTGGCCGGCGCCCTCGCCGGTGAAGTGGGCACCGCCGTCGGCGCCGAGCCACAGCAGGAACACCAGCGCGAACGGCGCGATCACGGCCGTCTCGAACGTCAGGCTCTCGACCGCACCCACCCCGGCGGACTTCTTCGCGAGACCGTAGGTGCCGAACGAGAACGCGAGCACCAGCGCCACCCACGGCGGCCGCCCGTAGCCCCAGGTGAGCACCACCACCGCGGCGAAGCCGACACCGAGCGCCACCCACTGCAGCGGACGGAGCCGCTCCTGCAGGATCAGCACCCCCCATCAGCACGGTGACGAGCGGGTTGATGAAGTAGCCGAGCGACGTCTCGACCACCCGGTCGGAGTTCACGCCGTAGATGTAGGTGCCCCAGTTGACGGTCACCACGACGGCCGCGACCACGAGGAGCAGCGTCGTACGCCGGTCGGCCAGCAGCGCCCGGAACGCCGCCGCCCGCCGGGTGAGCACGACGATGACCGCCATCGTGACGACCGACCACACGACCCGGTGGGCGAGGATCTCGACCGCCCCGCTCGGCTCCAGCAGCGGCCAGTACAACGGGAACGCGCCCCACAGGACGTACGCCGTGACCCCCAGCAGCAGCCCGGTCCGCGACTCCTTCACGCCGGGAGCCTAGAGGGCGGGGTGGACGCGCTCAGACGACGGTCCAGGTGTCGCCGGCGTTGATGAGCTGGGTGAGCCGGTCGGTGTCGCTGCCCTCGGCGGTGGCGCGGGCGTCGGTGACCTGTTGGCGGGCGAGGTCGTCGTAGGTGGGTCGCTGGATCTGGCGGAAGATGCCGATGGGGGAGCGGTTGAGGTAGCCGCTGTCGGTGAGCCGGCTGATCGCGAACGCGGTGGAGGGGTCGGGGTGGTGGGCGTCGTGGACCAGGAGCGCCTCGAGCCCGGTCTGGGCGACGTCGACGACCTCGATGCTGCCGCCGGGGCTGCGGGTCAGGCCCTTGTCGCCGTGGCCGTCGGTGCCGCGGGTGCCGAAGGTGATCGGCTGGCCGTGCTCGAGGGGGATGATGGCGTGGTCCTTGGTGTCGGGGTCCTTGATGGCGTCGAAGGCGCCGTCGTTGAAGATCGGGCAGTTCTGGTAGATCTCGACCAGGGAGGTGCCGCGGTGGGCGGCGGCGGCGGCGAGCACGGTGGTGAGGTGCTTGCGGTCGCTGTCGATGGTGCGGGCGACGAAGGTGGCTTCGGCGCCCAGGGCCAGGGAGACCGGGTTGAAGGGGTGGTCCAGGGACCCGACGGGGGTGGACTTGGTGATCTTGCCGATCTCGCTGGTGGGGGAGTACTGGCCCTTGGTGAGGCCGTAGATGCGGTTGTTGAACAGCAGGATCGTCATGTTGACGTTGCGGCGCAGGGCGTGGATGAGGTGGTTGCCGCCGATGGACAGCGCGTCGCCGTCGCCGGTGACGACCCAGACCGAGAGGTCCTCGCGGGCGGTGGCGATGCCGGTGGCGATGGAGGGGGCGCGGCCGTGGATGGAGTGCATCCCGTAGGTGTCGAGGTAGTAGGGGAAGCGCGAGCTGCAGCCGATCCCGGAGACGAAGACGATGTTCTCCCCGGCGCAGGCCGAGGTCGGGCAGGAAGGACTGGACGGCCTTGAGGACGGCGTAGTCGCCGCAGCCGGGGCACCAGCGGACCTCCTGGTCGGAGGCGAACTCCTTGGCGGTCTGCGGGCCCTCGGCGGCCGGCACCGACTCGGTGCCGGAACGGAAGGTGGGCAGTCCGAGGTCGGTGCCGGTGTTGGTCGTGGTCATGACAGGGGTGCCTCTTCGTGGTCGGCGGGAGCGTGGAGACCGTGCTCGCCCAGGTCGACGGTGATGCCCTCGGCCTGCCCGACGAGCTGGCCGATGGCCTCGGCGAGCTCGACGGCCTTGAGCGGCAGGCCGCGGACGTGGTTGTAGCCGACGGCGTCGACGAGGTACTCGGCGCGCAGCAGCTTGGACAGCTGGCCGAGGTTCATCTCGGGCACGAGGACCTTGTCGTAGCGCTTCAGGATGTCGCCGAGGTCCTGGGGAACGGGTTGAGGTGGCGCAGGTGGGTCTGCGCGACGTGGTAGCCGGCGCGGCGCACCCGCCGGCAGGCGGCGCCGATCGGGCCGTAGGTCGAGCCCCAGCCGATGACCAGGACCTTCGCTCCTGATCCTGGGGGGCCGGAGGGGTCGTCGACCTCCAGCGGCGGCAGGCTCTCGGCGATCCGCTCGACCTTGGCCTGCCGGGTGCGGACCATCAGGTCGTGGTTGGCCGGGTCGTAGGAGATGTTGCCGTGCCCGTCGGCCTTCTCCAGACCACCGATCCGGTGCTCCAGCCCGGCAGTGCCCGGGACCGCCCAGGGGCGGGCGAGGGTCGCCTCGTCGCGAAGGTAGGGCCAGAACTCGTCGGCCTCGGCCTGCTCGCCGCCCTCGGCGGCCGCCTTCGCGGCCTTCTTGGACACGTGGTTGGGACTCGTCGCGAAGGCCGGGTCGATGGCCGGCAGGTCCTCGACGGCCGGGACCTGCCACGGCTCGGAGCCGTTGGCGAGGTAGCCGTCGGAGAGCAGCATCACGGGGGTGCGGTAGGTGATGGCGATGCGGGCGGCCTCGACGGCGGCGGCGAAGCAGTCGCCGGGTGACTGCGGGGCGACGATCGGCACGGGGGCCTCGCCGTTGCGGCCGTACATCGCCTGGAGGAGGTCGGCCTGCTCGGTCTTGGTGGGCAGGCCGGTGGAGGGGCCGCCGCGCTGGACGTCGATGACCAGGAGCGGGAGCTCGGTCATGACCGCCAGGCCGATGGCCTCGCTCTTCAGGGCGATGCCGGGGCCCGACGTGGTGGTCACGCCGAGGGATCCGGCGAAGGAGGCGCCGATGGCGGCGCCGATGCCGGCGATCTCGTCCTCGGCCTGCAGGGTGGTGACGCCGAAGGCCTTGTGCTTGCTCAGCTCGTGGAGGATGTCGGAGGCCGGGGTGATCGGGTAGGAGCCCAAGAACACCGGCAGCCCGGAGCGTACGCCGGCCGCGATCAGGCCGTAGGCGAGCGCGAGGTTGCCGGTGATGTTGCGGTAGGTCCCCGCCGGCAGCCGCGCCGGCTTCACCTCGTAGCGCACGACGAACGTCTCGGTGGTCTCGCCGAAGTTCCAGCCGGCCTTGAACGCGGTGATGTTGGCGTCGCGGATCGACTCGTTCTTCTTGAACTTGCTCTCGAGGAACGTCGTGGTGGGCTCGGTGGGCCGGCCGTACATCCACGACAGCAGCCCGAGGGCGAACATGTTCTTCGCGCGGGCGGCGTCCTTGCGGGAGAGCCCGAACTCCTTGACCGCCTCGACCGTCATCCCGGTCAGGTCCACCGGGTGCACGGCGAACTCGGCGAGCTCGCTGCCCGGCTCCTCGACGGTGTCGAGCGGGTTGGCGTCGTAGCCGGCCTTGACGAGGTTGCGCTTGGTGAAGTCGTGGGTGTCGACGATGATCGTGGCGCCCTTGGGCAGGTCGCCCACGTTGGCCTTCAACGCCGCCGGGTTCATCGCGACCAGGACGTCGGGCCGGTCGCCGGCGGTGAGGATGTCGTGGTCGGCGAAGTGGACCTGGAAGGACGACACCCCGGGCAGCGTGCCCTGGGGGGCCCGGATCTCGGCCGGGAAGTTGGGCAGCGTCACCAGGTCGTTGCCGAACACCGCCGACTCCTGGGTGAACCGGTCACCGGTCAGCTGCATGCCGTCACCGGAGTCGCCGGCGAACCGGATGATCACCCGGTCCAGCTGCTTGACCTGCTTGGTCTGGCTCACGTTCGGTCCACTTTCGTCGGTGCGCGGCTGCGGAGGTGCTGCGGAGGTGGCCGTGACGGGGGAAGGACCGGCCGCCGGGCCGATCCTAGAACCTGTTCCAGTTTCTTGCCGGAGTCGTCCGGGCGCTCGGTCCGGATCGTCACGGTCAGGCCTCCAGGGTAGTCCGCGCTCCGGACGCGTCCCGATTTTCGCGCCAACTGCTGAGAGTGCTCCGCGGGGTGATGTCAATCACCTACGTGTGCGGTGTTGCCGACACGCCTCGCGGTTTCACTTGCTAATCAACTAAACATGAGTAATCTACTCGGCATTGACCAGAAGGCGCGCCGCTCGGGGTCCGGCGTACGGAGGGGCACGGCGCGAGCCTGCCCGAAGAGGGAGTGACGAGATGAGAAGGACGATCAAGGCGGCAGTGGCAGGAATGGCCGTCGTGCTGGCGGCGACTGCCTGCAGCGCGAACGCCGACGACGGCGAGACCATCCACATCGTCGGCTTCGCGGTGCCCGAGGCGGCCAACAAGGCGATCGCCGAGGAGTTCCAGGGCACCGACGCCGGGGAGGACGTCGACTTCTCCACCTCCTACGGAGCGTCCGGTGACCAGAGCCGTGCCGTCGAGGCGGGGCTGGAGGCCGACTACGTGCACCTCTCGGTCGGCAGCGACGTCGACCGCCTGGTCGACGCCGGCCTGGTCGCGGAGTCGTGGGACGACGGCCCCAACAAGGGGATCGTCTCCACCTCGGTCGTCGTGCTCGGGGTGCGGGAGGGCAACCCCCTCGACATCCAGGGGGTGGGACGACCTGGTCGAGCCGGGCGTCGGCATCGTGACCGCCAACCCGGCCTCCTCCGGCGCCGCCCGCTGGAACGCGCTCGCGGCATGGGGGCACGTCACGCAGAACGGCGGCTCCGAGGAGGAGGCGACCGCGTTCGTCGACAAGCTCTTCGCCAACGTCGTCTCGCTGACCAACAGCGGCCGTGACGCCACCCAGAGCTTCCTGCAGGGCAACGGCGACGTGCTGCTCGCCTACGAGAACGAGGCGATCCTCGCCGCGCAGAACGGCGAGGGCTTCGACTACGTCATCCCGGAGACCACGCTGCTCATCGAGAACCCCGGCGCCGTCCTCGAGGACGCGACGCCGGCGGCGGAGGACTGGCTCGACTTCGTGCTCAGCGAGGAGGGCCAGCGCCAGTTCGCCCTCACCGGCTTCCGGCCCGTCAACACCGAGCAGCCCGGCACCGTCGACTGGGACGCGGTCGGCCTGGAGCCGGGCGACATCGAGGGCGCACCCGACCCGGCGGACCCGTTCCCCGCGGTCCCGCACCTGCTGACGCTGGAGAACGACTTCGGCGGTCCCGGCTGGGACGGCGTCAAGGACAAGCTGTTCGGTGACGGCGAGGACGGCAACCCGCTCGGCATCATCACCGAGGCCATCGCCAAGTCGGGGCAGGCGACCGAGTGACCGCTCGACGACTCGGTCCGGAGCGGGGAGTCCCTGCGGGAGCCCCCTCGTGAGCACGGTCGCCGAGAGCCGGCGGGGCATCGCCCTGCCGGCCCTCGGCCACGACCTGACCCGGGCATCGGGCATCGGGCTCGGCCTGGCGATGACCTGGTTCAGCCTGCTCGTGCTGATCCCGCTGGCGGCGGTGATGGTCACCGCGTCGACCACGGGATGGAGCGGCTTCTGGTCGGTGGTGACGAACGACCAGACGGCCGCGGCCATCCGGCTGACCGTCACGGCAGCCGCCGGCGTGACCCTGTTCAACGTGGTCACCGGCACCGCGATCGCCTGGGTGCTGGTGCGCGACCGCTTCCCCGGCAAGTGGCTGCTCGAGGTCGTGATCGACGTACCGTTCGCGCTGCCCACGATCGTCGCCGGCCTGGTCCTGGTGTCGCTCTACGGGGTGGACAGCCCGCTCGGCCTCCACTGGGCGAACACGTCGATGTCGGTGTGGCTCGCGTTCGCGTTCGTCACGCTGCCGTTCGTCGTCCGGATGGTGCAGCCGGTGCTCGACGAGCTCGAGGCCGACGTCGAGGAGGCCGCGGCCTCGCTCGGCGCGAGCCGGTTCACCGTGTTCCGGCGGATCGTCCTGCCCAGCCTGGTGCCCGCGATCGCAGCCGGCGCCGCGCTCTCCTTCGCCCGGGCGATGGGGGAGTACGGCTCGCTGGTGCTGCTGTCGGGCAACCTGCCGTTCGAGTCGGAGGTGACGTCGGTGCGCATCCTCAGCGCCATCGAGAACGACAACCGGGCCGGCGCGGCAGCGATCGCGTCGCTGCTGCTGCTGATCTCGCTCCTGGTGATCGTCGCGCTCGACATCATCCAGCGGAGGGTGGCGCGTCGTGGCTGAGGTACGTCGGCACCGCAACGGGCCGGTCACCTACGCGCTGCGTCTGGCCGTCGTGGCCTACCTGGTGCTGCTGATCGGCTGGCCGCTCGCCCTGGTCGGCACGCACGCGTTCGAGAACGGGACCGAGGCCATCCGGGGGATCTTCGAGGACCCGGACATGGTCGCGGCCCTCCGGCTGACCGCGGTCGCCGCCGTCGTGGCGACCGCCATCAACACCGTCTTCGGCGTCGCCGTCTCGCTGCTGCTGGTGCGCAACGAGTTCCCCGGCAAACGGGTGCTCAGTGCGCTCATCGACCTGCCGCTCTCGGTCTCGCCGATCGTGGTCGGCCTGGCGCTGGTGCTCGTCTACGGCGGCCGCGACGGGTGGTTCGGCCCGACCCTGGAGAGCGCCGGCATCGAGGTCATCTTCTCCACCCCCGGCATCGTCATGGCGACGGCGTTCGTCGCCCTGCCGCTGGTGATCCGCGAGGTGGTGCCGGTGCTGAAGGAGGTCGGCACCGAGCAGGAGCAGGCCGCCCGGAGCCTCGGCGCCAGCGGGTGGCAGACCTTCTGGCGGATCACCCTGCCGAGCATCAAGTGGGCGGTCGTCTACGGCGTCGTCCTCACGCTGGCCCGCTCGCTGGGCGAGTTCGGCGCCGTCAAGGTGGTCTCCGGCAACGTCCTCGGCGAGACCCGCACCGCGACGCTGGCGGTCGAGGAGAAGTACCTCAACTTCGACCAGGAGGGCGCGTACGCGATCGCCTTCCTCCTCGCCAGCGTCTCGGTCCTCGCCATCCTGATCGTCTCCGTGCTCCGCGCGATCGGCGCACGCCAAGCAACGAGGTAGTCCATGAGCATCGAAGTGTCCGGAGTCAACAAGAAGTACGGCGACTTCGTCGCCCTCGAGAACATCGACCTGACGCTGCCGACCGGCCAGCTGACGGCGCTGCTCGGGCCCAGCGGCGGCGGCAAGACGACCCTGCTGCGGATCATCGCCGGGCTCGAGGAGGCCGACAGCGGCCGGGTCGTGATCGAGGGCACCGACGCCACGCGGTTGCCGGTGCAGAAGCGCAACGTCGGCTTCGTCTTCCAGCACTACGCCGCGTTCAAGCACATGTCGGTGGCCAGGAACGTCGCGTTCGGCCTCGAGATCAGGAAGACCCCGAAGGCGGAGGTGCGCCGCAGGGTCGGCGAGCTGCTCGAGCTGGTGCACCTGTCCCAGTTCGCCGACCGGCTGCCGTCGCAGCTCTCGGGCGGCCAGCGGCAGCGGATGGCGCTCGCCCGCGCCCTCGCCGTCGAGCCGAGCGTGCTCCTGCTCGACGAGCCGTTCGGCGCGCTCGACGCGAAGGTCCGCAAGGAGCTGCGCGACTGGCTGCGCCGCCTGCACGACGAGGTGCACGTGACCACGGTGTTCGTCACCCACGACCAGGAGGAGGCGATGGAGGTCGCCGACGAGATCGTCGTCGTCAACCAGGGCCGGGTCGAGCAGGTCGGCACGCCGGACCAGCTCTACGACGAGCCGGCGAACGACTTCGTGATGGGCTTCCTCGGCGAGGTCACCCGGCTCGGTCCCGTGCGGCTGCGGCCGCACGACATCGAGGTCGCCGTGACGCCGGGCAGCGCCGGCGCCCTCGAGGGCACGGTCACCCGGCTGCTGCGGGTGGGCTTCGAGGTGCGGCTCACTGTCCAGCCCGACGCCTCGCCCACCGCCGGCGGCAACGGCGGCGGGCCGGAGCCGGTCTCGGTCGTCCTCTCCCGCGCCCACGCCCGGTCGCTCGACCTCGAGCTCGGGTCCCGGGTCTGGCTCACCCCCGCGGTCGGTGCGGCCACGGTCCCGGCCATGGTCGCCGTCTAGGTCGAGGAGGGCCCGGCTCGACGGGTGCGGGAGTGGCCGGGGACGGGCCGCCCGGGCCAGGATGGACGCCCACCCCTCGAGGAGAGCGATGCCGCCGTCGTCCCCGCTCCACCGGCTCGCCTGGCCGCGGCGTACCGAACGGCTGTCGATCCGGCCGGCGACGGCCGCGGACGGCGCCGCGATCTGGCGCTACCGGCGGCTGCCGGAGGTCTCCGAGTGGCTCCCGTCCGCACCGACGACGTACGACGCGTTCCAGGAGCGCTTCGAGCGCCTGGCCGTGAGCTCGATGCTCGTGTGCGAGCGCGACGGCGCCGTCGTGGGCGAGCTGATGGTGCGGCTCGAGGACGCCTGGGCGCAGGTGGAGGTCGCCGAGCAGGCGGCCGGCCGCCAGGCCGAGGTCGGCTACGCGTTCGACCCGGCCCACGCCGGCCGCGGCTACGCCACCGAGGCGGGGCGCGAGCTGTTGCGCCTGTGCTTCGACGAGCTCGGCGTGCACCGGGTGACCGCCGCGTGCTTCGCCGACAACGCGCCGTCGTGGCGGGTGCTCGAGCGGCTGGGGATGCGCCGCGAGAGCGTCCAGCTCAGGAGCGCCCTCCACCGCTCGGGCGGGTGGCTCGACGGCTACGGCTACGCGATCCTCGCCGAGGAGTGGGCGGGCCGGGAGGCCCGCCCCGCCGACGGGCCTCAGCGGTAGTTGGTGAACTGCACCGCGAAGTCGTAGTCCTGCTCCTTGACGAGCGCGATGACGGCCTGCAGGTCATCGCGCTTCTTGGACGAGACACGCAGCTCGTCGCCCTGGATCTGGGCCTTGACGCCCTTCGGGCCCTCGTCGCGGATCAGCTTGCTGATCTTCTTCGCGTTCTCGGAGGAGATGCCCTCCTTGAGTGCGATCGAGATCTTCGAGACCTGGCCCGACTGGCGCGGCTCGGAGGCGTCGAGGATCTTCAGCGACTGCCCGCGCTTGATCAGCTTCTGCTTGAACACGTCGAGCACCGCGCTGGCCCGGTCGTCGGCCGAGGCCTCGATCTCGATCGCCTCCTCGCCCCGCCACTCGATCTTCGCCCCGGTGCCCTTGAAGTCGAACCGGGTCGCGACCTCGCGCGCGGTCTGCCCGAGGGCGTTGTCGACCTCCTGGCGGTCGATCTTGCTGACGATGTCGAACGAGGAGTCGGCCATGGAACCCACCTGCGCTGGTTTAGGAGTCGGGGACGTGCTGCGCTATTGTTTCGCGTCGTCGTCGCCCCGGCCAACATGGGTCGCGACACACCCCCGGCAGGTTGCCCGAGCGGCCAAAGGGAGCTGACTGTAAATCAGCCGGCATTGCCTACAGTGGTTCGAATCCACTACCTGCCACCGGGACAGCAACCGCCCCTGACCTGCGCCAGCCGCGGGCAGGGGCGGTCGCGCATCCGAGGACGTCATACGGGGCGAGGGCGATCGCCCACGCGTCGTATGACGTCCCCGCTCGTCCGGCGCCCTCGTCCCTGAGACTGATTCGGCGGGAAACGCGAACGTCCGGGCCGTCGCTGCGCCTAGGGTCGCGCTCGTGGGCTGGAAGGACATCGCCAAGATCGGCCGGGACTGGGCCGAGGCCAAGAAGACCGAGCTGCTGACCACCGACAACCGCACGCGCGAGCAGGCCCGGGCGGCGCAGGAGGACGCCGACCGCGCGGCGCAACGGGAGGCCGGCACGTCCCTGCTCGAGGGCGTGCTGCCGCCCGCGTGGGCGCAGCGGGTCACCGACGCCCGGCCGGAGAACCGGGCGGCGCGGGAGGAGACCGCGCGGCAGCGCGAGGCGGCCGAGCGCCGCCAGCGGCTGCAGGCGACCGCCGGAGCCCCGGTCTCCCTCGAGGTCTCCGGCGACGAGCAGGGCACGCTGGTCGCCGAGCTCCCGGTGACCGGCGAGGAGCGCCCCGCCGAGCCGCCGTACGACGACGGGCCGGCACCGCTGGCCTGGCTGGTGGTGCGGGTCGAGACGCCCGACCCGGTGCCGCTCGGCACCACCGCCCTCGGCGAGCTGTCACTGGCGGTGCCGGGCCACACCGGCCCCGGGCGCTACGACCTGGTGGACCTGATGCGCCGGGGCGAGGCCGGGGAGATCGAGCCCTGGGAGCCGTTCGACCTCTACCTGTGCCCGGCGGACGAGGTGGACGACCGCACCTGGTACGCCGACCTGTCCGGCGACGCCGGACCCGCCTGGATCGAGGTCGGCGACGGCGTGGTCACCTTCGACCTCCCGATGCAGTCGGCGGTCAACGCGGTCCGGGTCACCGGCTCGGTGCGCTGGGCCTGACGCTGCGCACCCACACCCGGTGGGTGCCGACCTCGGCGAACCCCTCCGCGAGCAACCGGGCCAGCTGCTCGCCGCGCGCGTAGCCGGTCAGCGGCCTCCCGGGGTGCAGCGCCTGCGCGGCCCGCACCGCGTCGCCGACGTCGGACCGCTCGCGGGCCCACACGTTGGACAGGCCGACGGCCGCAGGGGTGTCGTGCACGACCGCCCCGGCCACCAGCCGCCCGCTCCGGCGACCGGACAGGACCCAGAGCCGCGGGTGGTCGAGCACGTCCTCGGTCAGCACCCCGCGGTAGTCGTGGCGGTCGGCCCACTCGGCGAGCACGCCGGCGGAGCGCACGACCGACCACCCGTCCGGCAGCGGCGGCGGCGCGGCCGGCGGGTCGCGGTGGAGCCACCGCGCCTCGAACAGCACGTCGAACCCCTGCGGCCGCAGGTCCAGCCGGGCGAAGGAGTCGGCCACCGAGCCCTCGTCGCCCTCGAACGCCGCGAGCACGTGGCCGGCCCCGACCGTGGGCGCGAGGGTCACCACCTGCGAGTGCCACGGCAGGGGCCGGCCGGTCCGCCACACGTCGTCCTCGACGAGTGCGGGACGGTGGTGCAGCGCGTGCACCTCGTCGTACCACTGCCGGCTGGTGGCGACCGCCGCCCGGAGCCGCTCGTCCTCCACCCCGCCCACGCCGTGCTCCCTGCCGTCAGACCCGGCGGCCGCGGTCGAGCTCCTCGAGCGCCGCGATCAGGTTCTGCGCGTCGTAGGGGCCGACGTGCCGGCGGTCGCCGACGAAGAAGGTCGGCGTGCCGCGGACGCCGCTGGTCTCGGCGCTGGCGACGTCGCGGCGGAGCCGTTCGTGGAGGTCGTCGTCGTCGAGGTCCGTGACGAACCGGTCGACGTCGAGGCCGAGCTCGGCGGCGTGGGCGACCAGGTCGTCGAGCTCGAGGCGGTCCTGGTTGCGGAAGAGCAGGCCGTGCATCTCCCAGTAGCGGCCCTGCCGGCCGGCCGCCTCGGCGGCGACGCCGGCGAGCTCGGAGTGCGGGTGGACGGCGAGCGGCATGTGGCGGGACACGTAGCGCAGCCGGTCGCCGAAGTGGGCACGGACCTCGTGCGCCGCGCCGGTGGCCTTGGCGCAGAACGGGCACTCGAAGTCGAGGTACTCGACGAGCGTCAGCGGCGCGTCGACCGGGCCGAGGATGTGGTCGTGCTCGGGGTCGACCGGGTCGCTGAGCACCATCGGCAGGGCCGCGTCGCGCTGGTCGAACATCGACGCCGCGACCCGGAACGCCAGCCAGCCGACGGCCGTGGCGAGCACCGCGGCGAGCAGGATGCCGACCCGCGCCTGGTCGACCAGCCGCTGGTCGTCGAAGGCGAGCTCGGCGATGAGCAGGGACACCGTGAAGCCGATGCCGGACAGCGCGGCGCCGCCCAGGACGTGGCCGGATCCCACGCCCTCGGGCAGCCGGCCCAGGCCGACGCGGACGGTCGCGATCGCGGTGGCGCCGATGCCGACGAGCTTGCCCAGGACGAGCCCGGCGACGACGCCCCACGTGATCGGGGAGCGCAGCGCGTCGCCGAGCATGCCGTCGCGGAGGTCGACGCCCGCGTTGGCCAGCGCGAACACCGGGACGACGACATAGCTGGTCCAGCCGTGCAGCGCCTCCTGCAGCCGCTCGTTGACCGAGACCGCGCGGTTGAGGCTGAGCCGTGCCGTCCGCTGCACCTGCGGCAGCGGTGACTGGCGGAACGCCCGGAACCGGGTCGCCGCCTCCTCGACCAGCGCCCGGCTCGGCTCCTGCGCCGGCACCAGCAGGCCCGACACCATGCCCGCGATCGCGGCGTGCACACCGGACTCGAGGGTCGCGACCCACAGCACCACCACGACCGCGACGTACGGCGACGCCCGCCACTCGCCGACCCGGTCGAGGCCTGCGAGGGCCGCGAGGCAGACGGCAGCGACCGCGAGCGACACGAGGTCGAGGTCGTCGGAGTAGACGACGCCGATCACCGACACCGCGACGATGTCGTCGATGACGGTCAGCGTGAGCAGGAAGATCCGCAGCTGGGTGGAGACCGCGGGGCCGACCAGCGCGAGGGCGCCGAGGAGGAACGCGGTGTCGGTGCCGATGACGACGCCCCACCCGGCGGCCGCGTCACCGGAGGAGTTGACCGCCAGGTAGATCGCGGCCGGCACGAGCATGCCGCCGATGCCGGCGACGACCGGGACGACCAGGCGGCTGTGCTCGGTGAGCTCGCCGACCGCGAACTCCCGGCGCACCTCCAGCCCGATCACGAAGAAGAACACCACCATCAGGCCGTCGTTGACCCAGTGGTGCAGGTCCATCGTGAGCCCGCTGCCGCCGATGGTGATGTCGAGCTCGGTGTGCCAGAGGTCGACGTACGCGTCGGACCACGGCGAGTTCGCCCACAGCAGGGCCAGGAGCGCGACCGCGACGAGCAGCCCGGCACTGGCCGCCTCAGTGCGGATGAAGCTGCGGAGCGGACCGCGTACCTGGACCTCGAAGTCCTCGCCGTCGGTGGCCGACTGCCCGCTCACGGGCGCAAGGCTATCCATGCCTGACGCAACCGTGTGATGTGCTGGATTCATGCCCGCCCCGCTCGTGCACCCGCCCAAGGCCCGCCCCGGCGACAAGGTCGCGGTGCTCTCGCCGTCGTTCGCCGCGCCCGCCGTGGGGCCCGAGGTCCACGAGCAGGCGCTGGACCGGCTGGCCGGGCTGACCGGCCTGGTGCCGGTCGAGTACCCCACCACCCGGCAGCTGGGCGCGAGCCCGGAGGCGCGGGCCGCCGACCTCGACGCCGCCTTCGCCGACCCCGAGGTCCGGGCGGTGCTGGCGGTCGTCGGCGGCGAGGACCAGATCACCGTCGTGCCGCACCTGGACGCCGAGGCGGTGCGCCGCGATCCGAAGCCGTTCCTCGGCTACAGCGACAACACCAACCTCCACCAGTGGCTCTGGGGCAACGGCGTCGCCAGCTTCTACGGCGGCTCGACCCAGGTCCACCTCGGCCCCGGGCCGGCCGTCGACGACGTGCACGCCCGGTCGCTGCGGGCGGCGCTGCTGACCGGCGACACGCTCGAGGTGACCGACCCCGGCGAGTCCGAGGACGTCGGCCGCGACTGGGGCGACCCGCGGGCGTTGACGGAGTACGGCGACCGCGAGCCCACCGAGCCCTGGACGTGGGCGGGGCCGGCGCGCCGGGTGACCGGCCCGAGCTGGGGCGGCTGCGTCGAGGTGCTGCAATGGGTCCTGACCGCCGGGCGGTTCACCGCCGGTCCCGAGGACCTCGAGGGCGGCGTACTCCTGCTCGAGACGTCGGAGGAGCTGATGCCGGCGCGCGAGGTGGCCTGGATCGTCCGGTCCCTCGGCGAGCGCGGGCTGCTCGGCGCCGTCGGTGCCGTGCTGCTCGCGCGGCCGCCGGTGTCGGACTTCGAGACGAAGCCCGCACCCGAGGAGCGCGCGCGGCTGCGGGCGGCGCAGCGGGACGCGGTGCTCGAGCAGGTCGAGCGCTACAACCCCGGCGCGGTGGTGTGCGTCGGGGTGCCGTTCGGCCACACCCGGCCGCAGTGGATCCTCCCGCACGGCGGCGCGATCACCGTCGACGGCGCTGAGCGGAGGGTCGTCGCCGACTACTCGTGAATGGCCGTCGGCCAGGGGGCCCGGGGGTCCGGGGCCCCTGGGGGGGCAGGCGGGCCGGCGGTCAGGCGCGGGTGAGGTGGAAGACGGGGATCACCCGGTCGGTGCGCGCGGCGTAGTGGTCGAAGTTCGGCCACACCTCGACCATCGCGGCCCAGGCGCTGGCGCGCTCGTCACCCGCCAGCTCCTCCCACCGGACGGTGACGTCCTTGCCGCGGTAGCGGACCGTGGCCGTGTCGGCGGCGCGCAGGTTGGCGGCCCAGGCCGGCGGCTCCGGCGCGCCGAAGGACGACCCGGCCACCAGCCAGCCGCCGAGGTAGGGCACGGTCAGCAGGTTGGTCGAGCGCGGGATCCCGGACCTCCGGCCCGGCACGGTCAGCACGAGGCCGGGGAGCCCGGCGAGCTCGAGGAACCCCACCCGGCCGCGGGTGAGCCGTTGGAGCCGGTCGTCGAGCCAGGCGATCTGCGGCAGGAACCGCGGCATCCACGACAGCTTCCCGAGCCGGACGGCGACAGGGGTGAGCAGACCCATGGCGGCACGTTAGGGCATGGCGGGGTCGGGGCCGGGGTGCCGACTGTTCGATGGGTGTCGCGGGCGACGTGACGGGCAAAACCTCCACTTGTCCGGCATTGCTTTGCCCGACATGTTGAGGTTTCCCCGGTCGGCCGGGGAAACCTCACGCGGTCCGCGCCCCCCAGCGCCCCCAGCGACGCCGCCCCCAGCACCGCCGCGAGCGCAGCCGCCTCAGACGAGCGCGGCCTCGATCGCGGCGACGGTCGCGGCCGGGTCGGCGACCTCGACGGCCCGGCACCAGCGGCGGCCAGCGTCGAGGCCGGCGGGGTCGGGGTGCGGGGCCTCGAGGACGGCGACCGCCGCGTCGGGGCCGTGGCCGTCCCACAGCGCGGCGGTGGCGGCGAGCACGTTGAGGACGCCGTGGCCGTCGGCCGACCGGGTCGCCGCCGCGCCGTCGGTGGCGGCGAAGGCGACCTCGCGGTCGAGGGCGGCGTCCATCCACCCGGCGAGCGTCGGGCTGGCCACCGGCACCGGACCGGCGGCCAGGGGCAGCGCCAGGCCCAGCTCCGCGGCCGCCACCTCGTCGGCCGCCGTCAGCCAGGCGTACGCCGCCGGCTCCGGCGGCAGCGCCACCCGCACGGTGACGTCCTCGGCCAGCGCGCCGTCGGCGCGCGCCGCGTCGACGGCCGCGACCACGCGGCGTACGTTGCCGGCGAGGTCGTCCAGGTCGCGCACCGGCACCGTCAGGGCGGTCAGGGGCAGCCCCTTGCGCCCGCACAGCGCCGCCGGCCCCGCCAGCTGCCCGGCGCCGCCGGTCAGCCGCACGACGAGCGGCGGGCCCCCCGCCGGACACGTGGGGGAGGTCGGTGTCGAGCACGCGCCGCGCGCCGACCAGCGGCGACGGCTCCGCCCCCGCCGTCGGCGTCGACCGGACGCGCGTCGACCAGGACGCCGGCCAGCACCTCGATCCCGCCCATGCCGACCAGCCTAGGCCCGGGGCGTGGTGTGAGCCGGGCCACACCGGGTGGACACCGGCGCCGCGGCCGTCGATAAGGTCTGCCTAACTAAGGCTGCCCTAACACGAGAGGCTCGGCTCTTGTCGCACCTGCCATCCACCCCACCCGTCACCGGCCCGCCCACCCACCACCTCTTCCACCCCGACAACGCCGACGAGTACGCGCGGGTGCTGTCCGAGGGGCTGACCCACCTGGCCCACCGGCTGGCGTCCGTACGCCGACCGGTCACCGGCGTCGGCCCGGCGGAGGCGGCGAAGCCGGTCGCCGACGTCGACCTCGACCGGCCGCTCGGCGACACGGCGGCGGCGATCGAGGAGATGAGCCGGCTGTGGCTCGACGACGCCGTGTGGTTCCACGACCCGCGGTACGCCGCCCACCTCAACTGCCCGGTCGTCGTGCCCGCGCTGCTCGCCGAGCTCTACGTCGCGGCGGTCAACAGCTCGCTGGACACCTACGACCAGAGCGTCGGCGCGACCTTCGTGGAGCGGCGGCTGGTCGAGTGGACCGCCGGCCGGATCGGCTTCCCGGCCGGCACCGCCGACGGCGTCTTCACCAGCGGCGGCTCGCAGTCGAACCTCCAGGCGCTGCTGCTCGCCCGCGGGCGGGCCGAGGCGGCCGGCACCCCGCTGCCGCGGATGCGCGTGCTGACCTCCGCCGACGGCCACTTCTCGGTGCAGAAGTCCGCCCGCCTGCTCGGTCTCGGGGGAGCAGGCGGTCGTGACCGTGCCGACCGACGGGACCCGGCGGATGGACCCGGTCGCGCTCGCCGCGGCGATGGCCCGGTGCGTCGCCGAGGGGCAGGCGCCGATCGCCGTCGTCGCGACGGCCGGGACGACGGACTTCGGCGCGATCGACCCGCTGCCGCAGGTCGCCGACGCCGCCGCGTCCCACGGCGCGTGGCTCCACGTCGACGCGGCCTACGGCGGCGGGCTGCTCGTCTCGCGCCGCCGGCGGCACCTGCTCGCCGGCATCGAGCGCGCCGACTCGGTGACGGTCGACTTCCACAAGACGTTCTTCCAGCCGGTCTCCTCCAGCGCGGTCGTGGTGCGCGACCGGGCCACGCTGGCGCCGGTCACCTGGCACGCCGACTACCTCAACCCGGCCGGCTCGACCAACCCCGACCAGGTCGGCAAGAGCCTCCAGACCACGCGCCGGTTCGACGCGCTCAAGCTGTGGCTCACCCTGCGCACGATGGGTCCCGACCTGGTCGGCGACTACGTCGACGCTGTCGTCGACCTCGCGCACGCGGCGTACGACGCCCTCCGCGCGGAGCCGGCCCTCGAGATCGCGGCTCCGCCGCACCTCTCGACGCTCGTGCTGCGCTACCGACCGCCGGGCGCCGCCCTCGGCGAGGCCGACCTGGGCCGCCTCAACCGCCGCATCCGCGCGGCGCTGTTCGAGCGCGGCACCAGCGTGGTGGCGGCGACGAAGGTCGACGGGCGCCAGTTCCTCAAGCTCACCCTGCTCAACCCGAAGGCGACGCTCGCCGACGTGCTGGCGATCGCCGGCGAGGTCTGCGACGTCGGCCGTGAGCTGGCCGCACCGGCGGTGGCCGCGTCAGCCCTGCGCCCGACCCTGACGTCCGCGGGAGCCGCCCGATGACCCGCACCCACGACTTCGTCGGGATCGGGCTGGGGCCGTTCAACCTGGGGCTCGCCTGCCTGACCGAACCGTTGCGCGAGTCCGGCGAGCTCGACGGCGTCTTCCTCGAGGCCCGCGACCGCTTCGCGTGGCACCCCGGGATGCTGCTCGACGACGCCACGCTCCAGGTGCCGTTCCTCGCCGACCTGGTGACGATGGCCGACCCGACGTCGCGGTGGTCGTTCCTCAACTACCTGAAGGAGAGCGGCCACCTCTACCCGTTCTACATCCGCGAGTCGTTCTACCCGCTCCGCCGCGAGTACGACGACTACTGCCGCTGGGCGGCCGAGCGGCTGCCGAGCATCCGGTTCGGGCGCCGGGTCGAGCGGGTCGAGCACGACGGCGCCGCCTACGTCGTCACCACCTCGCGCGGGGAGGTGTTCCGCGCCCGGCGGCTCGTGGTGGGCATCGGCACGTCGCCGCGGGTGCCGGAGTGCCTGCGGCCGCTGCTCGACGCCGCCCCGGGAGACCGCCCCGCTGTCGCCCTCCACTCCGCCGACTACCTGGCGCACCGGGAGCGGCTGCAGCGGCTCGGCTCGGTCACGGTCGTCGGCAGCGGGCAGAGCGCGGCGGAGGTCTACCACGACCTCCTGGCCGCGTCGCCCGACCACGGCTACCGGCTGACCTGGCTGACCCGCAGCCCCCGGTTCTTCCCGATGGAGTACACCAAGCTGACGCTGGAGATGACGTCGCCGGAGTACGGCGCCTACCACCGCCGGCTCCCGCTGGAGACCCGCGAGCGGCTCGCCCGCGAGCAACGCCACCTCTACAAGGGAATCAGCGGCGATCTGGTCGACGCGATCTCCGACCTGCACTACCGGCTGCGGGTCAGCGGCGACGGGCCGCGCACCACCCTCGTCACCAACACGTCCGTCGTCGGCGGCCGGTGGGACGGGTCGGCGTACGACCTCGACCTGCACCACGACGAGACGGGAGAGGCGTTCGGCCTGCGCACCGAGGGGCTGGTCCTGGCGACGGGGTACGCACCCACGGTGCCGGCGTTCCTGGAGCCCGTGCGCACCCGGATCCGGCACGACCCCCGGGGGAGGTACGACGTGGCCGCCGACTACTCCGTCGACCTCGCCGGCGGGGAGGTGTTCGTGCAGAACGCCGAGGAGCACACCCACTCGCTGCTCGCGCCCGACCTCGGCATGGGCGCCTACCGCAACTCGGTGATCATCGCGGCGATGACCGGTCGGGAGGTCTACCCCGTCGAGAAGCGGATCGCCGTGCAGACCTTCGGCGTGCCCGAGCACCTGCGGCGGACCGACCCGGCGGTGGTGGGCCGGTGAGGACGACGACCGAGCCGCTCGACGTGGACCGCGACCTCGGGCGCCTGCACCGGTGGGTGACCCACCCGCGGTCGGTGTTCTGGGGGATGCAGGGCGCGAGCGTGCAGCAGGTGGCGGCGGAGTACCGCCGGATCGCCGACGACCCCCACCACGACGCGTTCCTCGGCCGGGTCGACGGAGAGCCGGCGTTCCTCGTCGAGCGCTACGACCCGGCGTGCTCGCCGCTCGCCGCCCTGCCGGAGCTGCGCGAGGGCGACGTCGGCATGCACGTGCTCGTCGCCCCGCCGGAGGGCGAGCCGCGCCCCGGGTTCACGGACGCGGCGTTCGCCGCCGCGCTCGACCAGTGCTTCGCCGACCCCGCGGCACGCCGGGTGGTCGTGGAGCCCGACACCCGCAACGACCGGATCCGCGCCAAGAACGTCGCGGCCGGGTTCGTCGAGCTGCGCGAGGTCGCGCTGCCCGGCAAGACGGCGATGCTGTCGGTCTGCACCCGCGCGGACTGGGAGCGCGCCCGCGCCGTCGCCCACCTGGCACCGGAGCCGATGGAGCAGGCGCAGCGGCGCCTGGTGGCGAAGGCGATCGCGGAGTACGCGCACGAGCGGCTGCTGGCGCCGCGCCGGGTCGGGCCCGACGCCTACGTGCTCGACGGCCCGGGGTCGACGTACACCTTCACGGCCCGGGTGCACGCCCTCGACCACTGGGTTGTCGACCCCGGCTCGCTCACCCGCACGGTGGCCGGCCGCCCCGCGCCGGTCGACGCGCAGGACCTGGTAGCCGAGCTCGCGCCGCGGCTCGGCATCCCCCGACCAGCTGCTGCCCACCTACCTCGAGGAGGTCGCGTCGACGCTCGCCTCCTCGGCGTGGAAGCTGCGCAGCTCGACCGCGACGGCCGACGACCTGCTCCGCGCCGACTTCCAGGCGGTTGAGGCGGCGATGACGGAAGGCCACCCGGCGTTCGTCGCCAACAACGGCCGGATCGGCTTCGGCATCGACGACTACCTGCGGTTCGCGCCGGAGGCGGGGCGCCCCGTCCGGCTGCTGTGGGTCGCGGCCCGGCGCGAGCACACGCACCTCGCCGTCGGCGCCGGCGTCGACGAGCAGGAGCTCTACGCCGAGCAGCTCGGCGAGCCGACCGTACGGCGGTTCCGCCGGGTCCTCGAGGGGCACCGGCTCGACCCCGACGACTACCTGTTCGTGCCGGTCCACCCCTGGCAGTGGACCAACAAGATCGCGGTCACGTTCGCCCCCGACGTCGCCCGTCGCGACCTGGTGCTGCTCGGCGAGGGCGAGGACGACCACCGCCCGCAGCAGTCGATCCGCACGTTCTTCAACGCCTCCCGGCCCGACCGGCACTACGTCAAGACCGCGCTGGCGATCCAGAACATGGGCTTCCTGCGCGGCCTGTCGCCCGCCTACATGGCCGCGACGCCGGCCATCAACGACTGGGTGGCGCGGACGGTCGCCGGCGACCCGACCCTGCGCGCGTGCGGGTTCGGCGTGCTCCGCGAGCTGGCGTCGGTCGGCTACACCGGCGACGCGTTCCACCGCGGGGGCGGGCCGTCGCCCTACCGCAAGATGATCGCCGCGCTGTGGCGGGAGAGCCCGGTGACCCGGGTGGGCGAGGGGGAGCGGCTGGTGACGATGGCGTCGCTGCTGCACCGCGACCGCGACGGCGGCGCGCTCGCCACCGCGATGGTGAAGGCCTCGCCGCTCACCGCCGAGGAGTGGGTGCGCACCTACCTCCGCGCCTACCTGCGGCCGCTCGTGCACTGCCTCCTCGCCTACGACCTGGCGTTCATGCCGCACGGGGAGAACCTGGTGCTGGTCGTCCGCGACCACGTGCCGGTGCGGGTCTTCATGAAGGACATCGGCGAGGAGGTCGCCGTGATGGGCGACCTGCCGCTGCCGCCGGAGGTCGAGCGGATCCGTGGTGACTTCCCCGACGACGTGAAGGCGCTGGCGGTCCACACCGACGTCTTCGACGGGTTCCTGCGCCACCTTGCCGCCGTGCTGGCGGAGGACGGCGTGCTGGCGGACACCGAGTTCTGGGCGGTCGTGCGCGAGGTCGTCCTCGAGCACGAGGCCGACCACCCGCACCTCGCCGAGACGGCCGCGCGCTACGACCTGTGCCGGCCGGAGTTCCGGCACAGCTGCCTCAACCGCCTGCAGCTGCGCAACACGCTGCAGATGGTGGACCTCGCCGACCAGGCCCAGTCGCTGATCTTCGCCGGCACGCTCCGCAACCCGATCGCAGGGCCGCAGCGATGACGTCGCCGTTCTCGCTGCGCCCGGTCGCTCCCGAGCGCGACGCCGACCTGCTCCTGCAGTGGGTCACCGAGGACCGCGCGGTGTTCTGGGGGGATGCAGGAGGTCGATCGCGAGCGCGTCGTCACCGTCTACCGGTGGATCGACGAGCAGCCGCACGTGGCGGCGTACCTCGTCCACCACGACGACACGCCGCTCGCCCTCTTCCAGACCTACGACCCGGCGGTCGACGAGGTCGGCGAGCACTACGACCGGCGCGAGGGCGACCTCGGCGTGCACCTGCTGCTGGCCAGCGACCCCGCGCGTGCCGGCCGCACGCCGGAGCTGCTGGCGTTCCTGCTCGGCCACTGCTTCGCCGACCCCGCGGTCCGGCGGCTGGTCGCCGAGCCGGACGTCCGCAACGCCAAGTCGGTCGCGCTGATGCAGCGGGTCGGCTTCCGGCTGGGGCCGGTGGTCCCGGACCTGCCGATGCCCGGCGGTGGGACGAAGCCCGCCCAGCTGGCATTCCTCGAGCGCTCCGACGTCGCGCCCGGCTGACGGCACGGGTCCTGCCCCGGCAGCGGACCTCGTGGACGACGACGGGGCGCCACCCGTGCGGGTGACGCCCCGTCGCAGGGCTGGGGGCCGGGGTCAGGGAGCGACCGGCTGGCCCGTCAGCTTCTTGTAGGTGTAGGCGGTGCCGATCAGCATGATCGGCAGCGTGAAGAGGATGCCGACACCACAGACGATGGCGCCCGCGCCGCCGATCAGGCCGCCGACGATGTACCAGATCAGCGTGGTGCCGAGGTTGTTCTTGACGAGGTCGAAGCTCGCCTTGATCGCGTCCATCGGCGCCAGGTTCTTGTCGACGACGAAGTAGAGCGCATAGCTGCACACGAACCCGATGACGATGCCCGGCAGGTAGCAGAGCACCGTTCCGATCATGACGCCGACGCCGACGATGATCGAGGTCACGAGCACCGGGCCGAGCCGGTCGAACTTGAAGACCTCGCCGGCCTTGAACGGCCGGCCGTCGGTGATGCCGAGGCAGCCGCGGATGATGCCCGCGCCGACCACCTGGGCGTAGATGAAGAACAGGCCGAAGGTGACGGCCCAGATCAGCATCGTGCCGAAGAAGCCGAGGCCGCCGGTGTCACAGGTCCACACGCCGTCGTCGTCGAAGCGGCACTCGGTGTCACCGGAGAGGACGACGGTCGTGAGGATGACTCCGAGGCCGAGGATGACCACGGCGCCGAGGAAGATCGCCAGCGTCGCGATGATCATCTGGCCCATGTTCTGCTGGAACTTGCTCCAGCCGTAGCTCACCGCGCTGCCGAGGTCCCACGGCTGCTGACCGGTGGGCGGCATCCCGCCGCCGTACCCGCCCGGGGGCGGCCCGCCGTACCCACCCGGAGGCGTCGCGCCGTAGCCGCCGGGCGGCATCCCGCCGGACGGCGGCGGGGGGACCCGGAGGGCCCGGAGGCGGCGGGGGAGGCTGGCTTGCCGACATGGTCGTTTCTCCTTCGAGTTCGGTCACCGACGCGGGGCGCCGATGGTCGCGGCACAATCTAGACCGTCCGGGGCCTCCCCGACGGCGAGAAGTCCCGAGAAGTCGCGACCCTGCCCGGTGGGTTCATCCCTCCGGACGAGGACACCGGCCCCAGCAGCGGCGCTGCGACCGGTTGCTAGCGTGGACGGCAGGCATGCAGCCGCGCGCCGGAGGAGGGAGCACCATGCACCGACTGGGTCGCGGCCTGGCCGCGCTCGCGGTCGTGCCCCTCCTGCTCGCGGGGTGCGGTGACGACGAGCCGTCGGCGCCCGGGGACGGGCAGGAGGCGTCGGCGCCGTCCGGCGACGACGGGATCGACTACCCCGACGAGGGCGTCGACCTGGCCCACGAGCCCGACCTGGAGGGCGTCTACGCCGACGCGCTGCAGGTCTACGTCGACTTCGAGCGCGGCCGTCAGCTCGCGGCGCGGGAGGGCGGGGCCAACGAGCTGCTCACCTTCAGCGCGGTCGGGGCCGTGGCCGACCGGGTCGTCGCCGCCGCCGAGCGGCTCGGCGACGAGGGCGCGACGTACGACGGCACCGTGGTGCTCGAGGTCCGCTCGGCGAAGCCGCGCGACACCGTGCTGCGGCTCGAGGTGTGCGTCGACGGCAGCGAGCTCGACGTGCCGGCCGGTGCGCCCGCGCTGCTCGGGACGGCCGACCGGGTCTCCCAGCAGGTGACGGTCACCAACCTCTCCGGCCCCTGGCGGGTGACGAAGGTCGAGCCGCGCGGCTCCTGCTGACGCGCCCGCTCGCGTCACCGTTGCGCACGGGGCGGCGTTGACGTGCGCGGGAGGATGGCCGCGTGAGCAACCCCGAGCAGCGACCCCAGCAGCTGACCTGCACGAGCGCCGTGCCCGAGGGAGCCGGTGTGGAGGTGATGGCGCCGCGGGAGGTGCCGCTCGGCGGGCCGCGGGCGATGACGGTGCGCCGCACCCTCCCGCAGCGGCAGCGGTCGCTGATCGGCGCGTGGTGCTTCCTCGACCACTACGGCCCGGACCCGGTCGCCCAGACCGGCGGGATGAAGGTCGCGCCGCACCCGCACACCGGGCTGCAGACGGTCAGCTGGCTGTTCGAGGGCGAGATCGAGCACCGCGACAGCGCCGGCAACCACGCCCTGGTGCGGCCCGGCGAGGTCAACCTGATGACCGCCGGCCGCGGGATCAGCCACTCGGAGGTGTCGACGGCGACGACCACCGACCTGCACGGCGCGCAGCTGTGGGTGGCGCTGCCCGACGAGAGCCGCCACACCGACCCCGGGTTCGAGCACTACGCGCCCCCCGAGGTCGCCGGCGACGGCTGGCGCGGCCGGGTGTTCCTCGGCACGCTCCTCGGCGAGACGTCGCCGGTGACGACGTACACGCCACTGCTCGGGGCCGAGGTCGTCCTCGACCCGGGCGTCGTCCTCCCGATGGAGGTGGACGCGTCGTTCGAGCACGGCGTCCTCGTCGACCTCGGCTCGGTGGTGGTCGACGGCGTCACCGCCGGCCGGGCCGACCTCGCCTACGCCCCGCCCGGCGACGGGACGCTGGTCCTGACGGCGGGCGACGAGGGCGCCCGCGTGCTCGTGATCGGCGGCCCGCCGTTCGGCGAGGCGATCGTGATGTGGTGGAACTTCGTCGGCCGCACCCACGAGGAGGTCGTCGGCTACCGCGAGGAGTGGCAGGCGCAGGTCCTGGCCGACGACGGGGCGGCCGGGGCCGGCGGGGCCGAGCGCAGCCCCGGGCAGGCGGGCGGCCTCCGCGAGGAGGGTGAGCAGCCGCTCCGCGTCGTCGAGGACGCGCAGCAGGTGCGGCCCGGCCGGTTCGGGGTCGTCGCGGGCGACCACCTGGCGCCGATCCCCGCGCCGGTGCTGCCCAACGCCCGCCTCCGGGAGCGGAGCTGACCGTGGGGCCGGTCGTCGGCGAGGACGGTGTCGCGCGCTGCCCGTGGGCAGGCGGACCCGGCGTGATGCGCGACTACCACGACGAGGAGTGGGGCAGGCGGGTGTCCGGCGAGGCGGCGTACCTGGAGCGGCTGACGCTCGAGGCGTTCCAGTCCGGGCTGTCGTGGGCGACGATCCTCGCCAAGCGCCCGGCCTTCCGCGAGGTGTTCGCCGGGTTCGACGCCGACGTGGTGGCCGGCTACGGCGCGACGGAGGTCGAGCGGCTGATGGGCGACGCGCGGATCGTGCGCAACCGCCGCAAGATCGAGGCCGCGGTCCAGAACGCCCGCGCCACCGTGGACCTGCGCGACGACGGCGGGCTGGAGCAGCTGGTGCTCGGCTTCACGCCGGAGCAGCCGCCCGCCCCGGCGACGACCGAGGAGCTGGCCACCACCTCGGCGGAGTCGGTGGCGTTGTCGAAGGAGCTCAAGCGACGGGGGTTCGCGTTCGTCGGCCCGACCACGATGTTCGCGCTGATGGAGGCGATCGGCGTCTTCGACCCCCACCTGCTGGGCTGCCACCGCCGCGGCCAGTAGCGTGCCCGCATGCCTCGCGTGCACGCCTTCTCCGACGACGCCCTCGGCGACCTCGACGCGGTCGGGCTCGTCGAGCACATCCAGGCCCGGAAGGTCTCCGTCGTCGAGGTGGTCGAGGCGGCGATCGCCCGCACCGAGCAGGTCTGCGACGAGCTGGGTGCGGTCGCGCACAAGGCGTTCGACCGGGCCCGCACGGAGTCCGCGGACCCGCGGGGCGGGTACTTCGCAGGGGTGCCGACGTTCGTCAAGGACAACGTCGACGTCGCCGGCATGCCGACCATGCACGGCACCGACGCGTGGACGCCGTACCCGGCCAAGAAGGACGGCGACTTCGCCCGGATGTACCTCGCCACCGGGCTGCTCCCGCTCGGGAAGACCCAGCTGTCGGAGTACGGCTTCAGCGCCTGCGCCGAGCACCCGCGGCTCGGGCCGGTGCGGTCGCCGTGGAGCACCGACCACTCCGCCGGCGCCTCGAGCGCCGGCTCCGCCGCGCTCGTCGCGGCCGGTGCGGTGCCGATCGCGCACGCCAACGACGGCGGCGGCTCGATCCGCATCCCGGCGTCGGTCAACGGCCTGGTCGGCCTCAAGCCGACCCGCGGCCGGCTCGCGCAGGACGCCGCCATGCGGCAGATGCCGGTGCGCATCGTCCACGACGGCGTCCTGACCCGCAGCGTCCGGGACACCGCGGCCTTCTTCCGCGAGGCCGAGCGCGTCTACCGGCCACTGGCGCTGCCGCCGGTCGGCGACATCACCCGGCCGGGCCGCAAACGGCTGCGGGTGGCGCTCAACACCACCGGTCTCTCCCGCGGCGCCGACGCCGAGGTCACCGCGCTCACCGAGGACGTCGCCCGGCTGCTGGAGGACCTCGGCCACACCGTGATCGAGGTCGACCCGCCGGTCCACGCCGGCTTCGCCGACGACTTCCTCCTCTACTGGGCCAGCCTCGCCGTCGCCATGCTCGGCACCGGCCGGCTGGTCCACGGCCGCAGCTTCGACCGCGCCCGTCACGACCGGCTGACGACCGGGCTGGCCACCCATGCCCGCCGCAACGCCCACCGGCTGCCCGGCGCCGTGCTGCGGCTGCGGCGCTGCGTCCGCGACGCCGAGCTGTTCTTCCAGAAGTACGACGCCACGCTGAGCCCGACGGTCGCCACGCCGACGCCGCGGATCGGGCACCTCGACCCCACCCAGGACTACGAGACCGTCATGGACCGGCTGCTGACCTGGGTGGCGTTCACGCCGCTGCAGAACGTCACCGGCACCCCGGCGGTGTCGCTGCCGCTCGCGACCACGGCGGAGGGGCTGCCGCAGGGGATGATGTTCGGCGCCGGGGCGGGCCAGGAGGCGGCGCTGCTGGAGCTCGCCTACGAGCTGGAGCAGGCCCGTCCGTTCCCGCGGATCACCGGCTGAGCGACCTCCGGGACGGCCGCCGTCGACGGCGGGTGCGCCCCGATTTCTCGTTGGTTGCCCGAGCCTCGTATAGTTCTCCGGCGTTGCCCCTTTAGCTCAGTCGGCAGAGCGACTCCATGGTAAGGAGTAGGTCTACGGTTCGATTCCGTAAAGGGGCTCTGGGAGCACGGGGCTCGCCCCGAACCCCTGGCGGGGTAGCTCAGGTGGTTAGAGCACACGGCTCATAATCGTGGTGTCGCGGGTTCGAGTCCCGCCCCCGCTACGCCAGACGACCAGCAGCGAAGACCAGCAGCAGAGGACTTTCCCGTGGCCAGCAAGAGCTCCGACGTTCGCCCCAAGATCACGCTCGCCTGCGTGAACTGCAAGGAGCGCAACTACATCACCAAGAAGAACCGCCGCAACGACCCTGACCGGCTCGAGCTGAAGAAGTTCTGCCCGCGCTGCCGCACCCACACGGCGCACCGCGAGACCCGCTGAGCCCCGCAGTCGTCGGCACTGCCCGCACGGCCCGGCTCCCGTCGAGGGAGGCCGGGCCGCGGTGTTTCCGGGGAGGTGTCGGGCCACAGCCGCCGCAGATTCATCAAGGTATGTCGCCGAGTCGCCGCTTCCCACGGTGGGTACGCCGTGGGAGGCGCAGGTTCGCCGACATACCGTGATGAATCTGCGCCTGCTGCGCCGCGACCAGCCCCGCCCCGGAGCCCGACCCAGCACCCCCGAGACCGTCCAGCGACCCGCGCCCCCGGGCCCCCTAGGCTGGGCCCATGCCGATCGACGCCTCGCTGGTCGGGCGGGAGTTCCCGCCGACCCGGCCCTTCGTCGTGACCGAGGAGGACGTCGCCGCCTTCGCCGCGGCGACCGGGACCCGCAGCGCTCGGGTGCCGGCGACGTTCCCCATCGTCGTGACCTTCCGTGCGCTCCTCGACTTCCTCGAGGCCGAGCAGGTCGACCTGTCGCGGATCGTGCACGGCGACCAGAAGTTCAGCTACGAGCGGCCGGTGCGGGTCGGCGACGAGCTCACCGCGACGCTGACCGTGACCGGGCTGCGCCAGATCGACGGCGCCGACATCCTCCGCACGACCAGCGCCATCACCGACGCGGAGGGCGGTCTCGTGTGCCGCACCGGCGCCACCCTGGTCCACCGGGGGAACGCATGACACCGCTGGTGCAGGGCGCCGAGCTCCACGCGCAGGAGTTCGTGGTGCGCCGCAGCGACCTGGTCGCCTACGCCGCGGCGTCGGGCGACCACAACCCGATCCACCAGGACGAGGCGGTCGCGGTCGCGGTCGGCCTGCCCGGTGTGGTGGCGCACGGGATGTACACGATGGCGCTGGCCGCCCGTGCGGTCGCGGAGTGGACCGGCGACGCGGAGGTCCTCGACCTGTCCTGCACGTTCACCCACCCGGTGGTCGTCCCCGAGGACGGCGGAGCCACGATCCGGGTCGGCGGCGTCGTCAAGAGCGTCGCCGACGACCGGGTGACGCTGGTGCTGGAGGTGACCTGCGAGGGCCGGAAGGTGCTGGGGGCGCCGAAGGCAGTCGTCCGTGCCTGAACCGGAGCCGGAGGGGCGGCTGGCCGACCACACCACGCTCCGGCTCGGCGGCCCGGCCCGCACCTGGGTGCGGGCCACCAACGAGGACGAGCTGGTCGCCGCGGTCTCGGCGGCCGACGCCGCCGGCGAGCCGGTCCTCGTGCTCGGCGGCGGCAGCAACCTCGTCGTCGCCGACGACGGCTTCGCCGGCACCGTGGTCGAGGTCGCCACCCGCGGCATCGCCGCCGACGAGGACGACGGCGACGACCCCACGTGCGGAGGCGTCCTGGTGACCGTCGCAGCGGGGGAGTCGTGGGACGACCTCGTCGCCCGGGCCGTCGAGCGCGGCTGGGTCGGGGTCGAGGCGCTCTCCGGCATCCCCGGGTCGGTGGGGGCGACACCGGTGCAGAACGTCGGCGCCTACGGCCAGGGAGGTCTCCCCAGACCATCGCCTCGGTGCGGGTCTGGGACCGCAAGCTGCGCGGCGTACGAACCTTCGCCGGCGCCGACTGCGGCTTCGGCTACCGCACGTCCCGGTTCAAGGTCGACCGCTACGACGCCTTCGGCGGCCGCCACCTGGTGCTGTCGGTGACGTTCCAGCTGCGGCAGGGCGACCTCGGCGCGCCGGTGGCGTACGCCGAGCTCGCCCGCGCCCTGGGAGTCGAGCCCGGCGACCGGGCGCCGCTGGCCGACGTCCGCGCCGCCGTGCTGGGGCTGCGCGCCGGGAAGGGGATGGTGCTCGACGAGGCCGACCCCGACACCTGGAGCGCCGGCTCGTTCTTCACCAATCCTGTCGTCCCCCTCGGGGCGGTTCCCGCGGGTGCGCCGACCTGGCCGACCGCCGACCCCGCGCGGGTGAAGACCAGCGCCGCGTGGCTGATCGAGCACGCCGGCTTCGGCAAGGGCCACGGCCCCGACCACGGCCGGGTCTCCCTGTCGACCAAGCACACGCTCGCGCTCACCAACCGCGGCGGCGCCACCACCGCCGAGCTGGTCGAGCTCGCCCGCGAGGTGCGCGACGGCGTGGAGGACGCCTTCGGCATCCGGCTCGTCAACGAGCCGGTCCTGGTCGGCTGCGAGCTCTAGCCCACCGGCCCGGCCAGGAGGGTCGGAGCGGCGGGCGTCGTCAATAGACGAAGCCGGCGTTGAACGCCAGCCCGACGTAGAACAGGTAGAACACCGTCGTCAGCGCGCCGACGACGGTGCCCAGGGCGCCGGTCACGATGCCCGACACGGCCATGCTGCGGTTGCCGTAGCGGCCGGGGTCGGCGTCGATCTCGCGGCGAGCGCGGAGGCCGGTCCCCACCGCGATCGGCCCGATCACGAGGCTGATGATCCCGCTGAAGCAGCAGAAGAGGTTGAACACAGCCAGGAAGAGGCTGGCGCCGCCCAGCGACATCGCCCGGAACGCACCGGCGTGGGCGGGCGCGAAACCCATCGCCGCCAGGTCGTGCGCGCCGAGTGGTGGGTCGTAGGGGTCGAACCGCGGGTCCCGGGAGCCCCCGCCGTCGTCGGGCCGCTCCGGCTCGGGCTCCGGGTCGGACGGCGGCTGGTACGGCGGGTACTGGTCGCCCATCTCGCCAGTCAACCACCGGGCCCTGAAACGCAGCGCCGACCCGGCTCGGCGGCGCCGACCAGGTCACCGGCCCGGGTCGGCCGCCAGCCAGGCGTCGATGTCGGCGAGTGCCTGCTTGCGCAGCTCCGCGGGCGCCCGGCTGGCGCGGAACGACATCCGGGCCAGCTCGGCGAGCTGCTCGTCGGCGAGCTCGTGCGCGGCCCGCACGGTGGCGTACTGGCCGGCCAGGCGGGTGCCGAAGAGCAGGGGGTCGTCGGCGCCGAGCGCGACCGTCGCGCCGGCCTCCAGGAGGGTCGGCAGCGGCACCGAGTACGGGTCGGAGTAGACGCCGAGCGCGACGTTGGACACCGGGCACACCTCGAGGGCGATGTCGGCGTCGACGATGCGGGCGAGCAGGTCCGGGTCCTCGGCGGCCCGCACGCCGTGGCCGAGCCGGTCGGCGTGCAGGGCGTCGAGGCAGGTCCGGATGTGCTCGGGCCCGCGCAGCTCACCGCCGTGCGGCGCCAGCATCAGCCCGGCCCGCTCGGCGATCCGGAACGCGGGGCCGAAGTCGGGGGTCGACCCGCGCCGCTCGTCGTTGGACAGCCCGAAGCCGACGACGCCGCGGTCGACGTACTGCGCCGCCAGCCGGGCGAGGGTGCGGGCGTCGAGCGGGTGGCGGGTCCGGTTGGCGGCGATGATCACCGCGATCCCGAGCCCGGTGCGGGCAGAGGCGTCGCGGACGGCGTCGAGCACCAGGTCGGTGAACGGCGTGATGCCGCCGAAGCGCGCGGCGTAGCCGCTCGGGTCGACCTGGATCTCCAGCCACCGCCCGCCGTCGGCGACGTCGTCCTCCGCGGCCTCGCGGACCAGGCGGCGTACGTCGTCCTCGGTGCGCAGCACCGAGCGCGCGACGTCGTAGAGGCGCTGGAAGCGGAACCACCCCCTTCTCGTCGGCCGCCGTGAGCCGCGGCGGCCACTCCTCGACCAGCGCGTCGGGCAGGTGGATCCGGTCGCGGGCGGCGAGCTCGAGCAGGGTGGCGTGCCGCATCGAGCCGGTGAAGTGCAGGTGGAGGTGCGCCTTCGGGAGCCGGTGGAGGTCGCGCACCCGGCGATCGTAGAGGGCGGCCGGGCCGGACCGCGGGCCCCCGGCGCCGGCCCGTGTCGGACGTTCGTCGGCGGACTGCTTTTGGCCCGGTTGGCAGGGGATGCGTAGACTCATCCCTCGGTGGCTTTCCCCCATGGTCGGTCGCGCCCTCGTGACGGTTCGTTCACGGTGACGCGGGGAGACCGGGATCGCCGTCGGAGGGCACTAGCTCAACTGGCAGAGCATCGGTCTCCAAAACCGAAGGTTGGGGGTTCAAGTCCCTCGTGCCCTGCAGGACCAGACAAGAAGCGGACTCAAGGTGGTGAGCAGCGTGTCGGACAGCAGCGCGACCCAGAAGGGTCGCACGTCCGACGCCGGCAAGGCGGGCGACAAGCGCACCGGACCGGTGACCTTCTACCGGCAGGTCGTCGCCGAGCTGCGCAAGGTGGTCTATCCCACCCGCGACCAGCTGGTGACCTACTTCTTGGTCGTGATGGCCTTCGTCCTCGTGATGATCGCGATCGTCTCGCTGCTCGACCTCGGGTTCGGCAAGGCGGTCTTCGAGATCTTCACGGGCGGCGACAGCGTGTGACGCCCGCTCCCAGCGCGGCGTCCACCCCACCGAACAGCAACTGATGGAGCAGCACGTGTCGGAGCAGTTCCCCGAGTCCACCGACTCGACCGAGCAGTCCCTCGAGGACCAGTACGGCGAGCCGAACGACGGGCCCGACGTCCTCGACGACCCGCGGCTCGACGCCGAGGTCACCGACGAGACGACCGACGCCGAGATGGGCCTCGACGACACCCAGGCCGTCCCGGTCGAGGCGCCCGACGCGGCGCTGCCCGACGACCTCGACGGTGTCGAGGGAGCCGGTGGGGCAGGGGAGGCCGACGGCGCCGCGGAGCCGGCCGACCCGCTCGAGGAGTTCCGCCGCGAGCTCGCGATGAAGCTCGGCGACTGGTTCGTGGTGCACACCTACTCCGGCATGGAGAACCGGGTGAAGCAGAACCTCGAGAACCGGATCCACTCCCTCAACATGGAGGACTTCATCCACGAGATCGTGGTCCCCACCGAGGAGGTGGCCGAGATCAAGAACGGCCAGCGCAAGATGGTCAAGCGCACCGTGCTCCCCGGCTACGTCCTGGTCCGGATGGACCTCACCGACGAGTCGTGGGCCGCCGTGCGGCACACCCCGTCGGTCACCGGCTTCGTCGGCCACAGCCACCAGCCGGTGCCGCTCAGCCTCGACGAGGTCGAGAAGATGCTGGCCCCGACGATCGTCGCGCCCGCCCCGGCCGAGGCCGAGGCCGGGGCCGCCGCCACCGGCGCCGCCGCCCCGACCGCCAAGAAGCCGATCGAGGTCGCCGACTTCTCCGAGGGCGACTCGGTCATGGTCGTCGACGGCCCGTTCGCCACGCTGCACGCCACGATCACCGAGATCAACGCCGAGGCGCAGCGGGTCAAGGCGCTGGTCGAGATCTTCGGCCGCGAGACGCCGGTCGAGCTCAGCTTCAGCCAGGTGCAGAAGGTCTGACGCCGCTCGCGGCGCCGAGGCCGGGACCACCGGGTCCGGGAGCGGGGATTTCACAAGCCCGCCCGGGAGCCGGACAATAGACAGGTTGCCCAGCAACACAGGTGGCAGAGGGCGTCGTACGCCCTCGTCATGACCACGAGAAGAAAGAGACGAGCATGCCTCCCAAGAAGAAGATTGCCGCGCTGGTCAAGGTCCAGCTCCAGGCCGGTGCTGCGACGCCGGCGCCGCCGGTCGGTACCGCCCTCGGTCCGCACGGCGTCAACATCATGGACTTCTGCAAGGCGTACAACGCCCAGACCGAGTCCATGCGCGGCAACGTCATCCCGGTCGAGATCACGATCTACGAGGACCGGTCGTTCGACTTCATCACCAAGACCCCGCCGGCCGCCGAGCTGATCAAGAAGGCCGCCGGTCTGCAGAAGGGCTCGGGTGTCCCGGACAAGGAGAAGGTCGGCAAGCTGACGCGCGACCAGGTCCGCGAGATCGCGCAGACCAAGCTCCCCGACCTCAACGCCAACGACGTCGACGCAGCGATGAAGATCGTGGAGGGCACCGCCCGCTCCATGGGCGTCACCGTCGACGGCTGAGCCCACCCCACCAGTGGCAGGGCCGCGCTGGCCCGACGACCACGCACTCCTGAGAAGAGGAACCACCATGCAGCGCAGCAAGTCCTACCGCGCCGCGGCCGCGACGTTCGACCGCAACGCGATCCACAGCCCGCTCGAGGCGATCAAGCTCGCCAAGGCGTCGAGCAAGAAGAAGTTCGACGAGACCCTCGACGTGGTCATGCGGCTCGGCGTCGACCCCCGCAAGGCCGACCAGATGGTGCGCGGCACCGTCAACCTGCCGCACGGCACCGGCAAGACCGCCCGCGTCCTGGTGTTCGCCAACGCGGCGCAGGCCGAGGCCGCCCGTGAGGCCGGTGCCGACTTCGTCGGCGGCGACGACCTGATCGAGAAGGTCAACGGCGGCTGGCTCGACTTCGACGCCGTCGTCGCGACGCCCGACATGATGGGCAAGGTCGGCCGCCTCGGCCGCGTGCTCGGCCCGCGCGGCCTGATGCCGAACCCCAAGACCGGCACCGTCACGCCCGACCCGGCCAAGGCCGTCACCGACATCAAGGGCGGCAAGATCGAGTTCCGCGTCGACCGCCACGCCAACCTGCACTTCATCATCGGCAAGGCGTCCTTCTCCGAGACCCAGCTCGCCGAGAACTACGCCTCGGCGCTGGAGGAGGTGCTGCGGCTCAGCCGGCCAGCTCCAAGGGCCGCTACATCAAGAAGGTCACGGTCTCCACGACCATGGGCCCCGGCATCCAGGTCGACCCCAACCGCACCAAGAACGTCGCGGCCGACGACGAGGCTGCCGCCTCCGCCTGAGGCCGAGTGGGGGGCTTTCTCCCCATTGAGATGTGAGGAAGTCCGGGTTCGTCCCGGACTTCCTGCCATTTTGAGGGGGAGGAACTCGCCACCCGACTTCTCGGAGGGCGGCGACGGTGTGCTCGCCGGTCTTGGCAGGATGGTCCGGTGCTGGAACCGTTGGGGGGTGCGGCCCGTCGAGGAAGCGGTCTACCGCGCCCTGCTGGCGCGGACGGCGGCCGCACCGGCCGAGTTGACGGGGCCGTCGGGGCAGCCCGAGCCGGACGTGGCGGCCTCGCTCGCGGCGCTCGAGGAGCTCGGCCTGGTGACGCGTGTACCGGGGGCCCGCGGCCGGTTCCGCGCGGTCCGGCCGGACGTCGCGGTGGACGTGCTCGCAGCGCGCCGCCGGGAGGAGCTCACGCGGGCCCAGGCGGCCGCCAGGGAGCTGGTGGCGGTGATGCCGGCCGAGGAGCGGCACCGACCCGAGGACATCGTCGAGGTGGTGGCGGGCAGGGACGCGATCGCCGCCCGGTTCGAGCAGCTGCTCGCCGCGACGCGTGAGGAGCTGCTGGTGCTCGACCGGCCGCCGTACGTCGCCGACGCCGCGCGGTCGGAGTCCTCCGTCCGCGACCTGCTGCGGGACGAGGTGGTCGTCCGAGGGATCTACGCGCCGGAGGCCCTGGAGCTGCCGGGAGCGCTGGAGGCGGCGCAGGATGCCGTCCGCGCGGGCGAGCGCTCACGCGTGCACCCTGGGCTGCCCATGAAGCTCGCCATCTCCGACCGCAGGCTCGCCCTGCTCCCGATCGACGCGGACGACGCGGTCGACGCCGCGCTGTGCATCCGGCCGTCCGCGCTCCTCGACGCGCTCGTGCAGCTGTTCGACCTGATGTGGGAGCAGGCGCTGCCGATCACGGCGCCGCCGGAGGAGGGGGTCGTCAGCAACCGCGACCTCGCCGCGCTGCTCGCGTCCGGCGCCAAGGACGACGTGGTGGCCCGGCACCTGGGCACCAGCAACCGCACCCTCAGCCGCCGGATCGCGGAGATGATGGACGCCCTGCATGTCCGCACCCGGTTCCAGGCCGGGGTGCAGGCGGTCCACCGCGGCTGGCTGCCCGCGTCAGCGGACGGCGAAGGCGTCGACCACCACCTGCTCGAGCGTCGAGCCCCCGGTGTCGGCCGCGTGCAGCCGGAGTGAGACCAGCCCCGTGCCGCGCGGCAGCTCCACCCGGCGGCGCCCCGAGACCTCTGGGCCGACGCTCGCGGGCCGCCACGTCATCCCGCCGTCGTAGGACGCCTCGACGCTGACACGGTCGATCGCCGGCCCCGACCGGGAGGCGTGGTGGCCGAGCGCGATCGTGAACGCGGCTCGGCCGCGCGGCGGCGCGGTGAGCCGGTTGCGCAGGTCGACGGGCACGTCGTAGTCGGCCACCAGGACCGGCTCCCGCCGCACCCGGTCGTCGGGCACCGGCGCCGTGGGGAAGGTCCACCGGGTCTCGGTGCGCGTCGCGAGCTCCGCCCACGACTGCGGGTTCTCGGTGCGGAAGACGATCTCGACCGTGGCGGTGTCGGTCGGCACCGCGGCGATGCCACTCGGGTCCGCGGTGGTGCCGCCCACCTCGCGGCCGTCGGCGAGGACGGTCAGCAGCGTGGCGTAGCCGGTGGTCTCGTCGGAGTACGCCGGCCCGACGTTGCCGGCGCCGTCGACGAGGCCGTGCAGGTCGACGCGGACCAGGTCGCCCGACCGCTCCACCGGCTCGTCGAGGGACGCGACCAGCGGTCCGGTGCCGTAGTGGTGCTCGACCCGCTCGCCCGAGCGGTAGTGCTCGGTGCCGGTGCTCCCCAGCTGGAGGTGCGTGACCGGCGGGCCGGGGAACTGGTGGTTGTAGGGGAACTCGGGGAACGAGACGCCGTAGGTCCACCGTGTGCGGCGGTCGGGGATCCGGTACTCCGTGCGGGTCCTGACCGGCTGCCGGAGCGGGAAGGTGCGCGAGATCGAGAACGTGTCGCCCGGCTGGTAGTGGTAGGCCGCCTCGCTGGCGGTCCGGGCGAGCGACGGCTGGCCGTGGAAGGAGCGCACCTGGGTGGCGAGCTCGTCACGGCTGTATGTGTAGGTCGGCCGGGCGGGGACCTCGCCCTCCTCCTTGATGACGAGGTCGTAGACGTACGGGCTGGCGGACTCACCGCGAACGACGACCCGGGCGCCGCGCGGCAGGCGTCGCAGTGCCCGCCCCTCCGCCCGACTGAGCCGCACCGTGGGCACCCGGAGCCGCTGCGGGTCGGCACCGGGCTCGCTGTTGTCGCCCGGCCCGTCGTTGGCGACCGCGACCAGCCGGGCACCCGCGGCCGCAGCCGCGTTGGAGAGCGCGGCGACGCCGTGGACGTCGCTGCGCCGCACGACCGCGATCGAGCGCCGGAGGTCGAGCCGGGCGATCCGGCGAGGGGCGAGGTCGCCCACGGGCACCACGCGTAGGCGCGCCCTGCCGTCCCACACCGGCCACTGCGCCGAGACGTCGGAGAACCAGTGGGCGTCGTAGTACTCGGGTACGACGGCACCGCGCAGCCGACGTGAGGAGAAGGTGATGTCCGGCGCCTCGAGGCGCAGCCGGGCAAGTGTCCGGAAGTAGCCCGCGCGGACGCGAGCGGTCGGCTGCACGTAGAACGCCTCGTCGAGGAGGCTGGCCGGCAGTGCCGTCCGGCTGGCGGTGCGCCCGTTGCGGGCGGTGCGCGAGAAGCCGAGCTCGAGCGCACCGCCCGGCACCACGCTGGTGGGCCGGCCGGGTGTCCGCACCCGCACGTGGCGTGCCCGGCGCGCGTCGAAGGTGAAGGTGCGGTCGCGGGTGATGCGCACCTCGGGCTCGCCGACGAGGGCGACGCTCTGCGCGGCGAACCCGCTCGCCGTGCTCGGCTGGTCCGCCGGGTTCGTCGTGACGAGCGCCATCACGGCGTAGTTCCCCGGCGGGACGAGCAGGCAGGTGCTCGCCGCCCACGCCTCGGTCGTGCACTCGTCGGTGTCCGCCGGCAGCCAGCGGCTGGCGTCGACCGCGCCCCTCTCGACCTCGAAGACCGCAATGTCGGCCGGCGCCGGCCGGCCGTACCTGTCGACCGCCGCGAACCGCAGCTCGACGAGGTCCTCCGAGCCCGTCGACGCGGTGGCCGGGGGCCGCGAGCCCTCGAGGAGCGTCGGGACCGGCTCGCCCGGCTCCCGCAGCGTCGTCCCGCTCGCACCGCTCGCGAGGACGAGCGAGGGCGACGTGCCGTCCCGACGCGGGAGGGGCTCGACCAGCGTCCTGCCGTGGGCGGACTCCACCAGTCGCACCTGGTCGTCGCCGACCGTGACCGTGCGGAGGCTCGCCGATCGGGCCGGGTCGTCGGTCCATCCTGGGGGCCGGCCCGTGGCGGGCACGGTCCCGCCGAGGGTGAGCCCGGCGGCCACGAGGGCGGTGGTCAGGTGGGCGGCGGCACGGGCACGCGGCATGAGGACTCCGGGCGGTGAGGGTGCGGGCACCTCTTGATAGCCCGCGGCCGCCCGTCCCGGGTAGTCCCACCGCCTGGCGATCACCCGCCATGGCCGCCATCCGCCACCGGCCGAGGCCGCGCCGTCGCAGCTCGTCCGGGAGGTCGCGGGTCACCCGCGGACGAGGGCCTCCAGGGCGGCGAGCTCGACGCAGACGGCGACGCCCGCCATCGCGGCCCGCACCTCCTCGAGCACGGGGAAGGTCGGCGCGAGGCGGATGTTGCGGTCGTCGGGGTCGTCGCCGTGGGGGAAGGCCGAGCCGGCAGGCGTCAGCGCGATCCCGGCCTCCTTCGCGAGCTGCACGACGCGGGACGCCGTGCCGTCGAGCACGTCGAGGTTGACGAAGTAGCCGCCGGTCGGGGTGGTCCACTCCGCGATCCCGAGTCCGGCGAGCCGCGAGTGCAGCGCCTCCTCGACCGCCTCGAACTTCGGCGCGATCAGGTCGCGGTGCTTGCGCATGTGCGCCCGCACACCGTCGGCGTCGCCGAAGAACTCGACGTGCCGCAGGTGGTTGACCTTGTCGGGCCCGATCGCGGCGTACGACAGCCGCTCCAGGTACCACTGGCGGTTGGCGGCCGACGTCGCGAGCGCGGCCACGCCGGCGCCGGCGAAGGTGATCTTCGAGGTCGAGGCGAACATGATCGGCCGGTCGGGGGTGGCCGGAGGCCGACGCCAGCCCGAGCGCGTCGGCGCTCTTGGTCTCGTCGTCGGTGAGGTGGTGCACGGCGTAGGCGTTGTCCCACAGGATCCGGAAGTCGGGCGCCGCGGTCGGCATCGCCATCAGCGCCGCCGCGACCTCGGTCGAGCACACCGCCCCGGTCGGGTTGGCGTACGTCGGCACCACCCACAGTCCCTTCACCGCCGGGTCGTCCTTCACCAGGGCGGCGACGGCGTCGGGGTCGGGCCCGTCGGCGGTCATCGGCACGGTGAGCATCTCGATCCCGAGCTCGGCCAGCATCGTGTAGTGCCGGTCGTAGCCGGGGACCGGGCAGACGAACTTGACCACCGGCTCCTGCGCCCAGGGGCGCGGCGAGCCGGGACCGCCCTTGAGCAGCATCCAGCTGATGACCTGGTACATCATCGTCAGGCTGGAGTTGCCGCCCGCGACGACCGCCGAGGCGTCCACGCCGAGCAGGTCGGCGAAGATCTCCCGCAGCTCGGGCAGCCCGTCGAGGCCGCCGTAGTTGCGCACGTCGGCGCCGGACCGGTCGGTGTGGCCGGTGGGCAGCGCCAGCAGGCCCTCGGACAGGTCGAGCTGGTCGGCGGCCGGCTTGCCCCGGGTGAGGTCGAGCTTCAGGCCCTCGGCCTTCAGCGCCTCGTAGTCGGCCCGCAGCGCCTCGAGGCGCTCGCTCAGCTGGTCGGGGGACAGGTCGGTCAGCGGCGTCGTCACGGGCACCATCGTGCCAGTGCCGCGACCCGCGGCGGAGCCACGGTCCACGGGGCAGGCCGACCCGTCACGGGGCCGCCGCCCCCACACGGGGCGGCGGCCCCTCCCGGGCGCCCGGGAGTCAGCCCAGCCGGAGCCGGACCGACGTCTTCGACGGCCGGAGCAGCGGGGCACCGCCGTACGTCGCCGTCGCGCGGACGCGGCCCACGAGGGCCTTGCGCGCGAGCCGCCGGGCTCCGGGACGCACGGTCACCCGTGCCCGGTAGCGGCACCGGTCCCCGGACTCGGTGACCGCAACCCGCGCGCGTCCGCGCACGGCGACCCGGGTGCGGGTGCCCGCGACCCGCGCCTTGCCGGTGACCGACACGGTCACCCGGCCGGCGCAGGCCGCCGGGACCAGGGCTCCCGTGAGCCGACCGCGGACCGTGAACACGTATGGACGCTTCTGGTCCCTGGTGGGCGACGCCGCGACGCTCAGCGCGGTGGCGGCGGGGCTCCTGCCGACGGCGAACCCGGTGGCCACGGGCGCCACCGCCGTCGGCAGCTCGTCGTCACCGACGTCCTCGGAGCCGCCGAGCCCGAGGTAGGCGCCCCGGCCCCAGCACCGCACCTGAGCGGTGTCGAGGGTGGCGCACACGAAGTCGTGACCGCCGACCGCCGCGGCCCGGACCATCCGGTCCGTGCCGAGCGGGATGGTCGGCAGGATCGGCAGCTCGTCGTCCCCGATCGTCTCCTCGCCCGGCAGCACGAGCTGGCCGTTGCCGTCGTCGCCCCAGCAGCGCAGCTGCTGGGTGTCGAGCAGCGCGCAGGTGTTGCTGCCGGCGAGGCTGACGGCGACCGCTGTGCGCCCGGGGCCGAGGTAGACCGGGCCGCCGGTGGTCACCGCCTCGTCGTCGCCGAGGTCCGTCGTCGTGCCGAGCCCCAGCTCCCCGCTGTTGTTGCGACCCCAGCAGCGCAGGGAGCCGTCGTCGAGGACGACACACGTGTTGCGCTCTCCGGCCGCGACGGCCGTCACGGTCCGGGCGCCGAGGTCGACCGGGCTCCGGGCGATGACGATCTCGTCGTCCCCGTGGTCGTCGGTGCTGCCGAGACCGAGCTGACCGCGACTGTTGTCGCCCCAGCAGCGGAGCCGCCCGTTGTCGAGCACGGCGCAGGTGTGGTCGACGCCGGCGGCGACGGCCCTGACCGTGCGCCCGGCCCCGACGTAGACCGGGGGCACGGACGCGACCGGCTCGTCGTTGCCGAGGGCGGTGGTCGAGCCGAGCCCGAGCTGGCCGTGGGCGTTGTCCCCCCAGCAGCGGAGCTGCCCGTTGTCGAGCACCGCGCAGGTGTGGTTGCCGCCGGCGGCGAGCTGGACCGCCGACCGACCGGGGCCGAGGGCGACGTCGACGCCGTCGGCCACCGGCTCGTCGTCCCCGACGTAGTCCGTGCTCCCGGTGCCGAGCTGGCCCGACGCGTTGAAGCCCCAGCACCGGACCGCTCCGGTGTCGAGGATCGCGCAGGTGTGCTGCCCCCCGGCGCTGACGGCGCGCGCCGTCCGGCCGGGTCCCAGGTCGACCGGGGGGAGGTCGCCGGGCGCTTCGTCGTCGCCGACCGGCTCCTCGTTCCCGGTGCCCAGCTGGCCGTTGCCGTTGACCCCCCAGCACCGGACCTCGCCGGTGACGCCCAGCGCGCAGGAGTGGAAGGACCCGGCCGTCAGCGCGGCGGCGGCCCGCGGGTCGAGGAGGTTCTCACCGGGCTCGGCCGTGGCCGAGGGAGCCGGCAACAGGAGGAGGCCGGTGACCAGGCCCACGAGGAGGAACACGGACGCGGTGGCCCAGCGGACGCGTTCGTGCGGGGACGACGGGCTGAACATGTGTGGCTGTCCTTTCGGTGGAGGGAGCGCCGCCCGGTGTGGACGCGCCGGAGCGCCGTGCGGCGTACCGACGGTCCCGCCACCGGCCCGCGGCAGGAATGCGGAAACCCCCACGTCTGCCCGCCCGCCCCGCCAGGATGAGCCCCATGACGGCCACGCAGCACCTGGTCGGGCGGGGACGCCGAGCTCGAGCGGGTCACCGAGGCGCTCGACCGGGCCGGCAGCGTCGTCGTCGTCGCCGGCGAGGCGGGCATCGGCAAGACCGCGTTGTGGCGCGCGGTGCTGGCCGAGCGCGACGTCCGCGAGCGGCAGCTGCGGGCGGCGGCGTTCGAGGGCGAGGCCGACCTGGGGTACGCCGCGCTCGCCGACCTCTGCGAGCCGCTGGGCCGCGACATCGCCCGGCTCCCCGAGGGCCAGCGACGGGCGCTCGACAACGCCGTCCGGCGCCGGGACGAGGGCGAGGTGGACGAGCGGACGGTCGCCGCCGCCGTGCTCGCCGTGCTCCGGTCCCTCACCGGGCCGACGGTCGTGGCGGTCGACGACGTCCAGTGGCTGGACGAGCCGTCGGCGGTGGCGCTCGGGTTCGCGGTGCGCCGGCTCGCCGACGCGCAGGTCCGCTTCCTCCTCACCCGGCGGGGGCCGGAGCCGACCCGCCTCGAGCGGGGCCTGCGCGACCGGGTGACCACCGTCGAGCTGGGTCCGCTCCCCGACGACAGCACCCGGCGGCTCCTCGGCCGGTACGACGGGCTCCGCCCGCGTCAGGTGCGCAGCGTCGTCGAGGCCGCTGCCGGCAACCCGCTGTTCGCGCTCGAGCTGGGCCGGATGATCGTCGACGGCGGTGGCGGACCGTCGCTCCCGCACGAGGTGGGCGAGCTCCTCCTCGCCCGGCTCTCCGCCGCGCCGCCGGCCGCGCTCACGGCGCTGACCGCGGCTGCGTTGAGTCCCGGTGCCCACCGGTCGGAGCTGCTCGCGGCGGTGGGTGCGGGAGCGGTCGACGAGGCGGTCGCGACCGACCTGCTGGAGGTCGACGGCGACCTGGCGCGGGCGACCCACCCGCTGCTCCTGACCGCGGCCCTCGATCTCGCCGCGCCCGCGCGGCGTCGAGCGTTGCACGGCCTGCTGGCGCCGGCCGTCGCCGACCCGCTCCGCAGCGCGCGCCACCGGGCACTGGCCGCCGACGGGCCGGACGAGGAGCTGGCTGCACGCACCCACGCCGCCGCCGAGCAGGCGGCGGCCCGGCTCGACCGCCGGCTCGCCTGCGAGCTCGGCGAGCTGGCGCTGCTGCTCACCCCTCCCGCCGGTGCCGAGCGGCCGGCCCGGCAGGTCGCGCTCGCCCACTTCCACGCCGCCGCCGGCAACAACCAGCGCAGCCTGGAGCTGACGGCGGAGCCCGATCGGCTGCCGCCCGGCAGCCTCCGCGCCCGCGCCTACCTCCTGCGCACCGACGTCGAGCTGGTGCCGTTCGCCACCCTGGTCGACCACCTCGACCGGGCGCTGGCGGAGGCCGACGACGTGGAGACCCGGGCCCGGGTGCTCACCCAGCGCGCGGCGTACGCCCTCCGCGGGCTGATCCGCGACGTCGAGGAGGCCTGCGGGTGGGCGGAGGGAGGCGGCGCGGCTCGCCGCCGACCACCCGGTCGTGCGCAACCTGGCGCTGTTCGAGGTGGCCTGGGCGCGGGCGGAGCTCAACCGGCCGGTGACCGACCTCCTCGACCCCGGGGTCCGCCCGGCGGCGGGGGTGCCGACCCACGCCTTCTCCGTCGAGCGGGTCGCCGCCATCCGGACGATGTGGCGCGGTGAGCTCGACGCGGCCCGCGACGCGTTCCGCGGCCTGCTGACGGCCAGCGAGGAGCGCGGGGAGGACGAGGCCGTGCAGATCCTGCTCACGCAGATGTGTGAGCTCGAGCTGCGGGCCGGCCGCTGGGACGAGGTGCTGCGGCTCACCGGCGAGATGACCAACGTGACCCTCTACCAGGGCGGCGCGATCTCCGACCCGCGTTGGGGGGCGGCCGTCGCCGCGGGCCGCGGCGACGTCGCGGCGACCGAGCGGTTCGCCGCGGCGGCCGAGGAGCAGGCGGGCGACGCGGAGATGCTGCGCTGGCCCCGATTCGAGATCGGCCGGTCCCGCGGGCTCGCCGCCCTGCTCGCCGGCGACTCCGCCGCGGCGGTCGGCCACCTGCTGCCGGTCTGGGAGCACCTCCGCCGCGCGGGCTTCGCCGACCCGGGCGCGTTCCCGCTCGCACCCGACCTGGTCGAGGCCCTCGTCGCGACCGGCGACCCCGACCGGGCCCGCCAGGTCCTCGACGCGCTCGCCGGCACCGAGGACCACCCCTGGGCGGCGGCGTCCGCCCTGCGGGCCCGCGGCCACCTCGCCGCGGCGGCCGGCGACGACCCGGTGCCGCACCTCACCGCGGCCGCGTCGGCCTACGCCGACCTCGGCTTCGCCTTCGACCGTGCCCGGTGCCTCGCCCTCGCCGGTGCCGCGCTCCGCGCGCGGCGCCGGGTGCGCGACGCGCGGGAGGCGCTGGAGTCGGCCGTCGCCGCGTTCCGCGGGCTCGGCAGCCCCGGGTGGGAGGCATGGGCGGCCGCCGAGCTGGCCCGCCTCGGCGGCCGCCGGGCCGGCAGCGGCCTGACCGACGCCGAGCTCCAGGTCGCCCGGCTGGTGGCGCGCGGCCGGCGCAACAAGGAGGTCGCCGCCGAGCTCTTCGTCAGCGAGTCCACGGTCGAGGCGACGCTCACCAGGATCTACGCCAAGCTCGGGGTCCGCGGCCGGGCCGAGCTCGCCGCCCGGCTCGGGAGCGACGAGGCGCCCGCCGGACACGGGGCTCCGTGACCCGGGTCCGGTCGACCCGGGCTCCATGACCGACCGGCGGAGCAGAACAGGGGGAAACCCCGATCCTCGGCGCCGGTCCACCCGCGAGCATCGGCGCCATGATCGGTCCCCGCCATGCCGTCCTCACCCAGACCGTCGTCCTCCTGCTGCTCGGCGTCGGGGTGACCTGGTTCGCGTTGGGCATGCGCCCTGTGCTCGACCTCGGCGGCGCCTCAGCCTCCGGCGGTCCCTACGTCGTCCGCGCCGAGTGCCCGGACGGCACCGGCCTGGTGCTCGCCGGGTTCCCCCTGGCCATGCTCCCGGCGATGGTCGGGTCGGTGGTCGTCAAGGGCACCGGCGCCCCCAGCCCGCTGCTGCTGATGTGGGTGCTCGTGTTCGGGGCCGGCGGGTGGAACTTCCTCGACGCCGGCCTCCTCGACGGCACGGCCGACGCCGGCTGGATCGTCACCGGCGTCCTCTTCTGGGCGATGGCGCTCCCGGCCGCGGTGCTCCTCCTCGCGCCGGCGCGGGGTACGCCGGCAGGTCGCGCCGGTCGCCGACGACCCGGGCGGCACCCGGTGGACAGGGCGGGCCTGGTGGGCGCTCGCCGTCGTGGTGCTCGCCGCCGGCGTCGCCACCGGCTGGGCGACGTACGAGGTGCTCGCGTGAGCTGGCGGCGACTGGCGTTCGCGCCCGAGGACGTCGCCGACTCCGAGCGGGCCGCTCCGACCCACGACCTGGGCCCCTGGGCGGCCGCCCGGTTCTGGGAGCTGCTCGGCTCCCGGGTGCCGTCGGGGTTCGTCTCGGTGGTGCCGGCCTGGCCGGAGTACGTCTTCAACTGCGCCCGCGGCGTCCTGCCGGGCGACGTGTTCGCGACCGTCCTGCACGAGCTCTACGAGGTGGCGCTGACCAGCCGCGGCCGGCCGGCGATGCCGGGCAGCTTCGCCGCGGTCCGCGGGACGAGCCTGCGCCGGCTGCTGCTCCCGTCGTGGTGGTCGTGGGACCGCCACGACCGGCCGTTCGGCACCGACGCGGTGTGGGCGCCGGCGACGCGGGCGGCCGCGCGGGTCCCCGAGGCCGCCCTCGTGCCGCGGCTCACGCTGCGCCGCGCCGACCGGCTGCCGCTCGCGGGCAACCCCGAGCTGTCGGGGCTCGGTCTGCCCGGCTACCGGCTGTGGGGCGCAGGGGCCGGTCCGGACGGCGCGCTCGGCGACCTGGTGGGCCGGTGGCTCGCGACGGAGGCGGGCCCGGCGCTGCGGAAGCTCACCCACCCGTACGTCGAGGTGGTCGTCCGGGCCGGGCACGTCGCGGTGGTGCGCAACGGGTTCGCGCCGCCGCACGAGGTCGACCTGCTGGCCGACACGCTCGCCGCGGTGGCCCGCGGGCTGCGGGAGGCGTGCGACAGCAGGCCGGCGCCGGCCGGCTTCGGCGCCGAGCTGCCCCCGCCCCCGTGGAGCGACCCGGGCCGACAGCCGTCCGACCGCCTCGACCTCACCTCCGAGCCCTGGTGGCGCGGCTACCGCCAGGTGGCCCACGAGCTGGGGATGACCCTGGAGGACCCGGACGCCTTCCACCGGGCGCTGCCGCACCAGCCGGTGCCGGGACGGGCCCAGGGCGTGCTGGCCGGGCCGGTGCGCGGGCTCGCCTCCCACGGCCGGCTGGCGTGGTTCGCCGACGACGCGCGGCCGGTCGACGGCTGGGTGCGCGGGGCGGTCCTGTTCCCCGCCCGCCCGGGTGCCCGGACCAGGCGCGGCGGCAGCCTCGACGCCGCGACCGGGATGTGGGCGGAGGTCGTCGACGGGTTCGCCGCCTGCTGGACGGTGCGCCGCCAGCGGCAGACCCTGGGTGCGCCCGCGCTGGTCGAGGCGGCGGGCGCCACCGCCCGCTCGCTCGGGCTGGTCTGACGACGACCGCCGGCAGTCGGCGGACGCCGATTTGTGAGCCGCGCCGCGGGCGCCGTAGGGTGGCCCGTGAAACCAGAGACCGCCGGTCGTCCGGGCTGCCTCAGCCCTGACCGAAGGTCCCGCGGAAGCGGGCGACCTGCGCAGGTGACAGAGCAAGACCGGGCACGTCCCTCCGGGGCCGAGCCGGTGTCCACGCCCTGAGCGCCTGCGCTCGGGGCGTTCGTCTTCTCCGGGGTCGTCGCGGCGGGCTCAACGTCCGGAAGGAGACCCATGGCGCGGGCAGACAAGCAGGCCGCCGTCGCGGAGATCGCTGAGTCGTTCAGCGAGGCCGCTGGCGCTGTGCTGACCGAGTACCGCGGTCTCACCGTCAAGGAGCTGCAGGACCTGCGCCGCTCCCTCGGTGCGAACGCCAACTACGCCGTGGTCAAGAACACGCTGGCCAAGCTCGCCGCCAAGGAGGCGGGCATCGAGGGGTTCGACGAGCTCCTCACGGGTCCGACCGCGATCGCCTTCATCAAGGGCGACGTCGTCGAGGCCGCCAAGGGCCTGCGTGACTTTGCCAAGGCCAACCCCACCCTGGTCATCAAGGGTGGCGTCCTGGACGGCAAGCCCCTCGACCCGACCGAGATCGCCAAGCTGGCCGACCTCGAGTCGCGCGAGGTGCTCCTGGGCAAGCTGGCGGGCGCGATGCTCGCCTCGCTGAGCCAGGCCGTCTACCTCCTCAACGCCCCGCTCGCCCAGGCGGCCCGGCTCGCCGGTGCCCTGGAGGCGAAGGCGCAGGAGGACCCCTCGATCCTCGCAGGTGGTGCCGGTACCCCCGCAGCGGACGCTGCGGAGGGACAGGTCGCCGCCGAGGAGGCCCCTGCCGAGGCTGCCGCCGAGGCCGAGGCCCCCGCCGACGAGGCTCCGGCCTCCGACGAGGGCGACAACGCCGAGGCCTGGGGGGCCCCGGCGACACACCACCTGAAAACCCCCGGCCCGTACGACGACCCGACGGGCCACCCGAGAAAGGAACCGCCATCATGGCGAAGCTCAGCACCGACGAGCTGCTCGACGCGTTCAAGGAGATGACGCTGATCGAGCTGTCCGAGTTCGTGAAGCAGTTCGAGGAGACCTTCGGCGTCACCGCCGCTGCCCCGGTCGCCGTGGCCGCCGCCCCGGCCGCCGGTGGCGCTGCCGCCGGTGGCGACGCCGGCGCGGAGGCCGCGCAGGACGAGTTCGACGTCATCCTCGAGGCCGCTGGTGACAAGAAGATCAACGTCATCAAGGAGGTCCGCGCGCTGACCTCGCTCGGCCTGAAGGAGGCCAAGGACCTCGTCGAGGGCGCCCCGAAGCCGGTCCTCGAGAAGGTCAACAAGGAGGCCGCCGACAAGGCCAAGGAGTCGCTCGAGGCCGCCGGCGCCACCGTCACCCTCAAGTGACCTCCGGGGTCACCCGGAGAGATCCGGAGTGACCCGGGAGCGAGGGGCGGCCCGGCCGCCCCTCGACGTTAGCTCGCCCGGAGGCGGGCTCCCCACGGGGAGCCCGCCTCCGGCCGTTTTTCGTCGCACGGCACCGGACGCGGCCCCCGGGTGACGCGCGACACCGAGTCGCGTAACCTGCCCGCCGGGCCCGCGTTGTTACTCCAGAGGAACAAGGTGGGCCGCGACACGTCCGACCGGTGCGGACGGGCGGGCGGCCGGCAGGTTCCTGGGTCACGGGGCCCGCGCCGGGGAAGCGATGAGGGAGAGGCGACATGGGTGTTGAGATCGCTGTCGAGGGGCTGACGAAGTCCTTCGGCAAGCAGCTGATCTGGCAGGACGTCACGCTCACGGTCCCCGCTGGCGAGATCTGCGTCATGCTCGGCCCCTCCGGCACCGGCAAGTCCGTGTTCCTCAAGGCGCTCATCGGCCTGCTCAAGCCCGACGCCGGCTCGATCGTCATCGAGGGCACCGACATCGCCTCCTGCTCCGAGAAGGAGCTCTACGAGATCCGCAAGCTGTTCGGCGTGCTGTTCCAGGACGGCGCGATGTTCGGCTCCATGAACCTCTACGACAACGTCGCCTTCCCCCTCCGCGAGCACACCAAGAAGTCGGAGTCGGAGATCCGCGACATCGTCATGGAGAAGATGGACCTCGTCGGCCTCCTCGGCGCCGAGGACAAGCTGCCCGGCGAGATCTCCGGCGGCATGCGGAAGCGCGCCGGCCTCGCCCGGGCGTTGGTCCTCGACCCCGAGATCGTGCTGTTCGACGAGCCCGACTCCGGCCTCGACCCGGTCCGGACGGCGTTCCTCAACCAGCTGATCGTCGACCTCAACGCCCAGATCGACGCGACGTTCCTCATCGTCACCCACGACATCAACACGGCCCGGACGGTGCCCGACAACATCGGCCTGCTCTACCACAAGCACCTGGCGATGTTCGGCCCGCGCGAGATGCTGCTGAGCTCGGAGGAGCCGGTGGTGCGCCAGTTCCTCAACGCCCAGCGGGTCGGGCCGATCGGGATGTCGGAGGAGAAGGACGCCAACGAGCTCGAGGCGGAGAAGGACATGGACCTGCCGCCGCTGCCGCCCATCGCGCTGCAGCTCGAGCCCTCCAACGGCATCCCGCGGCGCAGCCAGCGGCCGCCGGGCGAGTGGTGCCGGGAGCACGGGGTCACCCCCGCCGCCGGGGTCGTTCACCGCCGAGGCCGCCACGGCAGCCGGGGCCTGAGGGATCGGCATCTGGTGTCATCTCCCACGGCGGCCCGCGTCCTCGCGCCCGTCGGCACCGCAGGCAAGCTCTTCGCCTTCGGTCTCGACGTCGCCCGAGGCCTGTTCCGGCGCCCCTTCCAGCTCCGCGAGTTCCTGCAGCAGGCATGGTTCATCGCGTCGGTCACGATCATCCCCACCGCCCTGGTGGCGATCCCCTTCGGAGCGGTCATCGCGCTGCAGGTCGGCGGCCTGATCAAGCAGTTCGGCGCCCAGTCGTTCACGGGCTCCGCGTCGGTGCTGGCCGTCATCCAGCAGGCCGGCCCGATCGCGACGGCGTTGCTGATCGCCGGAGCCGGCGGCTCGGCGATCGCCGCCGACCTCGGCGCCCGCAAGATCCGCGAGGAGCTCGACGCGATGATGGTGCTGGGCATCGACCCGATCCAGCGCCTGGTGGCGCCCCGGGTCCTCGCCTGCATGCTCGTCGCGGTGTTCCTCAACGGGATGGTCAGCGTGGTCGGCGTCGCCGGCGGCTACGTCTTCAACGTGATCCTCCAGGACGGCACGCCGGGCGCCTACCTGCAGAGCTTCACCGCCCCTCGCCCAGCTGCCCGACGTCTGGGTCGGCATGGTCAAGGCGCTGGTCTTCGGGCTGATCGCCGCGGTCGTCGCCGCCTACAAGGGCATGAACGCCGGCGGTGGACCCAAGGGCGTCGGTGACGCCGTGAACGAGTCCGTGGTCATCACCTTCCTCCTCCTGTTCGTCGTCAACTTCATCATCAGCACGATCTACCTGCAGGTCGTGCCGCCAAGACCGGTTAGCGGGGCGAACGGTCATGGCGAACGTGAAGGCGGTCTACGAACGGCCGCTCAAGGGGCTCGACACCCTGGGGCAGCAGCTGTCCTTCTACCTGAAGGTCCTGCTCGCGCTGCCCCGGACGATCGCGCACTACCCGCGCGAGATCGTGCGGCTGCTCGCCGAGGTGACCCTCGGCTCCGGCGCGCTCGCGGTCATCGGCGGGACGGTCGGGGTCATCGTCGGCATGACGTTCTTCACCGGCGCCCAGGTCGGGCTGTCGGGGTACGCCGCGCTCAACCAGCTCGGGACCGCGGCGTTCTCGGGCTTCGTCTCGGCCTACTTCAACACCCGCGAGATCGCGCCGCTGGTCGCCGGCATCGCCCTCGCGGCGACCGTCGGGTGCGGCTTCACCGCCCAGCTGGGCGCGATGCGGATCTCCGAGGAGGTCGACGCGCTCGAGGTGATGGCGATTCCCTCGATGCGGTTCCTGGTCACCACCCGGGTCGTGGCCGGCATGATCGCGATCGTCCCGCTCTACGTGGTCGGCCTGCTGTCGTCGTACGTCGCCAGCCGGGTGGTCGTCACCCAGTTCTACGGCCAGTCCTCGGGCACCTACGACCACTACTTCAACCAGTTCCTGCCACCCGGCGACGTGCTGTGGTCGTTCGGGAAGGTCCTGGTGTTCTCGGTGGTCGTGATCCTGATCCACTGCTACCACGGCTACACCGCCTCGGGCGGGCCCGCCGGCGTGGGCGTGGCTGTGGGACGCGCTGTCCGCACCAGCATCGTGGCGATCAACGTCATCGACCTGTTCCTCTCGATGGCGATCTGGGGCACCACCACGACCGTCAGGCTGGCGGGGTGACGCGGCGATGAGAGGTCGGGTCCTGGCCGCCCACAAGACGCTGGGCGTGGTGTTCGTGTGCCTGCTGCTGGTCGGCGTCTGGCTGACCTACGCGGTGTTCACGAAGAAGTTCTCCGACTACGAGGAGGTCACCCTCGAGACCACCTCGATCGGTCTCCAGCTGCCCGAACGCGCCGACGTGAAGATCCGCGGCGTGATCGTGGGCGAGGTGCTCGAGGCCGACTCGCGCGGCGACGGCGCGGAGCTCACGCTCGGCATCTACCCCGACGAGATCGACACGATCCCGGCCAACGTCACCGGCGCGATCGTGCCCAAGACGCTCTTCGGCGAGAAGTACGTCTCGCTCGTGGTCCCCCTCGACCGGGCCGTCGGGCACCATCCGGGCGGGCGCACGGATCACCAAGACCGAGCTCAGCACCGAGGTCGAGGAGGTCCTGTCGGACCTCTACCCGCTGCTCCGCACGGTGCAGCCGGCCGACCTCAACCTCACCCTCACCGCGCTCGCCACGGCGCTCGAGGGCCGGGGTGCCCAGCTCGGCGAGAACCTCGAGACCGTCGACGCCTACCTCAAGCGGATCAACCCGCAGATCCCGGCGCTGCTGGAGGACCTGCGACTGACCGCCCAGGTGTCCGAGACCTACGCCGACATCCTCCCCGAGGTGGCGCAGGTGCTCGACAACACCGTGACGACGACGCAGACGCTGGAGGAGAAGGAGGTCGTGCTCAACGCGGCGCTGCGCGACATCCGCAGCTTCTCCGACACCGCCCGCGGCTTCCTCGCCCGCAACGGCGACCTGCTCGAGGAGGCGGGCGAGATCAGCACGAGCATGCTGCAGCTCTTCGCCCGCTACTCGCCCGAGATCCCGTGCATCGCGAAGGCGCTGGTCAACTACGTCCCCCGCATCGCGGAGGCGTTCCGCGGCTACGAGCTCCACATCATTCTCGAGCCGATCCCGACCCAGCCGCGCCGCTACAACGCCAACGACCAGCCCCGGTTCGGCGACACCCGCGGTCCGGAGTGCTACAACCTGCCGAACCCGCCGTGGGACCAGAAGAACCCCTACCGCAACCCGCCGAACTTCGACGACGGCGTCGACGAGCCGACGGGCAAGGGCATCATGCGGGTGGCGCCCGGCTTCGAGGAGGACCCGCTGGGCTACCGCGGCACCACCGAGGACGTCGCCGTGCTCCGCCAGCTCCTCGACGACCGCTACGGCGCCGACGCGGGGTCCGACCTCGGCGTCCTGCTCGCCGGACCGGTCGTCGCCGAGAGGGGTGACTCCTGATGCCGCGGGCGGGCCTCGACAAGAAGACGACCAGCGACCTGGTGCGGCTGCTCGTCTTCATGATCACGACCGGACTCGCGACGGGCGTCCTCGTCGTCACGATCGGCAACCTCTCCTTCGGGAGCACGAAGGAGTACCGCGCCGAGTTCTCCGACGCCACCGGGGTGGTCTCCGGAGACGACGTGCGGATCGCCGGCGTCAAGGTGGGCAACGTCCAGGACGTCGAGATCGCCGACGACAACCGCGCGCTGGTGACGTTCACCGTCGCCGACGACACCCGCATCGACGCGGCGACGCACGCGACGATCAAGTACCGCAACCTGATCGGGCAGCGCTACATCTCCCTCGGCCAGGACGGGCAGAGCGACGACGTGCTCACGGAGGGCGAGACGATCCCGGTCACCCGCACCCAGCCCGCGCTCGACCTCACCGCGCTGTTCAACGGCTTCAAGCCGCTCTTCGAGGCGCTGTCGCCCGACGACATCAACAAGCTCTCCTACGAGATCGTCCAGGTGTTCCAGGGCGAGGGCGGCACCGTCGAGGGCCTGCTCGCCAGCACCGCCTCCCTCACGCAGACGCTCGCCGACAACGACCGGGTGATCGGCCGGTTGCTGTCCAACCTCGACCACGTCCTCGACCACGTCGCCGACCGCGACGCCCAGCTGAGCCGGCTCATCGAGAGCTTCCGCGGCCTCGTGGGAGGGCTCAAGGACGACCGCCAGGCGATCCTCGCCTCGCTCGACGGCATCTCCGACCTCGCGGTCGAGACGGCCGGCCTCGTCGACGACATCAGGGAGCCGTTCGTCCGTGACATCAAGGAGCTGCGCCAGTTCGCCGGCACGCTCGACGACAACCGGGCCGAGATCGACCGGGCGCTGCAGGTGATGCCCATCAAGCTCAACAAGTTCGGCAACGTGGCCACCTACGGCTCGTGGTTCAACTTCTACCTCTGCCACTTCAAGGTGACCCTCCGCAACGGCGACCGGATCCTCCTCAACGTCCCCCTACAGCACCTTCCCGGGTGCCGCGGGCAACAACCGGTGCAGTCTGGGGTGACGGGCGATGGCTAAACCGTTCCGGGAGCGCAACCCGGTCACCGTCGGGGCCGTGAGCCTCGTCGTCCTCGCGCTGCTCATGGTCGGCGCCTTCCGGGCGCAGGACCTGCCGCTGATCGGCGGCGGCGACACCTACTACGCCGAGTTCACCGAGTCCGGCGGCCTCAAGGTCAACGACGAGGTGCGCGTCGCCGGTGTCCGGGTCGGCAAGGTGGAGTCGATCGAGCTCACCGACGGGCTGGTGCGCGTCGGGTTCCAGATCAAGACCGACGCCCGGTTCGGGGCGGAGACGCATGCCGCGATCAAGGTGAAGACGATCCTCGGCTCGATGTTCCTCTCCCTCGAGCCGGCCGGCTCCGGCCAGCTCGACGAGGGCAGCACGATCCCGGTCGCGCGCACGAGCTCGCCGTACGACGTCATCGACGCGTTCGAGGGCCTCGCGGAGACCTCCGCCGAGACCGACACCGACCAGCTGGCGGCGGCGCTGACCACGCTGGCCGACCTGACCCGCAACACGCCCGAGGAGTTCCGCGCGGCGCTCGACGGCATCTCCGCCCTGTCGGAGGTCGTCGTCTCCCGCGACGAGGAGATCAACCGGCTGCTGCAGAGCCTGCAGCGGGTCTCGACGGTGCTCGACGACCGCGACGAGGACATCGTCGCGCTGATGCGCGACGCCGACGTCCTGTTCCGGGCGCTCCTGCAGCGCAAGCAGGCGATCCACCAGATCCTGCAGTCGACGATCACGCTGAGCCGCGAGCTGACCCGCCTCGTCGAGGACTCCCGGGCCGACCTCAAGCCGGCGCTCGACCACCTGCAGTCGGTCGTCGCGGTGCTCAACAAGAACGAGGACAACCTCGACCTGTCGCTGCGGCTGGCCGGCCCGTTCTACCGGGTCTTCGCCAACGTCTTCGGCAACGGCCCGTGGTGGGACACCTACGTCTCCAACCTGCCGCCGGTGCCCGGACCAGGAGGGAGGGGCTGATGAGCGCCCGGCTCCAGCGGGTGCTCCCGCTCGTGGTGATCGGCCTGCTGCTCGCGGCCGCGGTCGTCTGGTGGGTCGGCGGCGACGGCGGCACGAAGACGGTGACGGCCTACTTCCCGCGCACCGTCTCCGTCTACGAGGGCAGCGACGTCCGCGTGCTCGGCGTCCCGATCGGCAAGGTCGACCAGGTGACCCCCGAGGGCACCCGGGTCAAGGTCGTCATGCACTACGACGAGGAGGTCGAGGTCCCGGCCGACGCCCAGGCGGTGATCGTCTCGCCGTCGGTCGTCGGTGACCGGTTCATCCAGCTCACCCCCGCCTACCGGGGCGGTCCCGAGCTGGAGGACGGCGGCGTCCTCGACACCGAGCGCACCGCGATCCCGCTGGAGCTCGACGAGATCTACGGCAGCCTCGACAAGCTGGCCGTCGCGCTCGGCCCCGAGGGCGCCAACTCAGAGGGCGCGTTGACCGACCTGCTCGAGCAGACCGCTCGCAACTTCGGCGGCCAGGGCGCCAACTTCAAGCAGACGATCCGCGACTTCGGCCGGCTCAGCTCGACCCTCGACGACAACAAGGAGGAGCTGTTCGCCTCGGCCGAGAAGCTGCAGGCGTTCGTCGAGACCCTCGCCGACAACGACGGCACCGTCCGCCGGTTCAACCGGTCGCTGGGCCGGGTCTCCGACCTCCTGGACGACGAGCGGCAGGAGCTGACCGGGGCGCTGCGGCACCTCGGGATCGCCCTCGACGTCGTCGGCGACTTCGTGCAGGAGAACCGGGCCTCGCTCGGCCGCAACATCACCGGGCTCAACCGGGTGACCCGGCTGCTGGCCCGGCACCGCGACGACATCGACATGCTGCTGCGGGCCGCGCCGCTGGCGCTGAACAACCTGGGGCTCGCCTACAACCCGCAGGCAGGAACGCTCGACACCAACGCCAACATCGCGAACCTGGCGCACAACCTGGTCAACGACCCCGCCCAGCTGCTGTGCGCCCTGCTCGCGTCCAACGACCCGAAGGGGCAGCTGTGCGGCCTGTTCGACAACCTGCTGCCCCGTGACGTGCCCTTCGGCCTCGGGACCGGGTCGTGGAGCGACGACGCCGACTACGACCCCACGCTCAACGGGCTCGTGGAGGTCGACTGACATGCGCACGAGGCTCCGCACGATGGCCCGGGCCGCGGCCGGTCTGCTGGCGGGCTCGGTGCTGCTCACCGGCTGCGACTTCGACGTCTACCAGCTCCCGCTCCCCGGCGGCGCCGACGTGGGCGACGACCCGATCACGGTGAAGGTCTATTTCGAGGACGTGCTCGACCTGGTGCCGAAGTCGTCGGTGAAGGTCAACGACGTCACCGTCGGGCAGGTGAGCGACATCGAGCTCGACGGCTACACCGCCGAGGTCACGCTGGAGCTCCGCGACGACACCGGCCTGCCCGACAACGCCGAGGCCAAGATCCGCCAGACCAGCCTCCTCGGCGAGAAGTTCGTCTCGCTCGAGATGCCCGCCGACCCCCTCCGGCGACCCGCTCGGCGACGGCGACGAGATCGAGAACGGCGGCCGCAACCCCGAGGTCGAGGAGGTGCTCGGCGCGCTCAGCCTGGTCCTCAACGGCGGCGGTGTCGCCCAGCTCAAGACGATCACCACCGAGCTCAACCTCGCGCTCGAGGGCCGGGAGGACTCCGCACGGTCGGTCCTGCGGCAGGTCGAGTCGCTGATGGGCCAGCTCGACGACCGCAAGGCCGACATCGTCGGAGCCATCCGGTCACTCAACCGGCTGTCCGTGGGCGCCCGGCGCCACATGGACAGCATCGACCGGGCGCTCGAGGAGCTGCCGAGCGCGCTCGACTCCATCGACCGGCAGCGCTCCGACCTGGTGGCGATGCTGGAGGGGCTGGAGCGGCTCGGCGACGTCGGCGTGCGGGTGATCCGGCAGACCAAGGACTCCACCATGAGCACGCTCCGGCTGCTCGAGCCGGTGCTGCTCCAGCTCAACCGCGCCGGGAAGTCGTTCGTCGACGCCCTCAACATCTTCTACAGCTTCCCGTTCGCCGACGACGTCATCGGCCGCGACCCCGCGGTCGCGCGCAACATCCACATGGGCGACTACGTCAACCTCTCCGTCGAGCTCGACCTCGACCTGCAGACGCTGGAGCTCCCGGGCCTGCCGTGCACCGAGCTGGCACCCGCCAACCTGCCCCTCCTCGACCTCGTGAAGCTCTGCGACGAGATCGGGAAGGCGCTGCAGCAGTGCATCCGCCTCAGCAACCCCGACTGCGCGTCCCTGCCGGGCAACGTCATCGGGGCGATCTGCGACGCCGCCGAGCTGCCGGTCCTCTGCGACGTCCTCAGCGGCCGGTCCGGCGGTCGCGGCGGCCAGGCGTCGGCCAGCACGGTGACCGCGCTGGCCGACGAGCTCGGGCTCGGCGGGCTGCAGCTCGACCAGCTGCTCCAGGGCCTGGGACTGGCCCGCGCGCCGGTCGGCGCGCCGGACCAGCCCTCCGCGCCGCGCATCGCCGGCGACCACGACCCGGCGCTCGTCAGCCTGCTCGCGGGCTCGCTCGGGGAGGCGGTGCCCGGTGATCACACGGCGTACGAAGATCCAGCTGCTGGTGTTCGCGGTCATCACCCTGGTCGGGGTGTCGTTCGTCGGCGCGCGCTACGCCCAGCTCGACCGGGTCCTCCTCGACCGGTCCTACACCGTGGTCGCGCACTACCCCGAGTCCGGCGGCATCTTCGTCGGCGGCGAGGTCACCTACCGCGGCGTGGGCATCGGCAAGGTCACCGAGCTCGAGCTGACCGACGACGGTGTCGACGTGCACCTCGAGATCGAGAACGCGTGGGACGAGATCCCGGCCGACTCCCGGGCGCTGGTCGGCAACCGTTCCGCCGTCGGCGAGCAGTACGTCGAGCTCCAGCCCCACACCGACGACGGCCCCTACCTCGAGGACGGCGACCGGATCACCGACGTCGCCACTCCGATCGCGACCGAGAAGCTCCTCGGCGACATCGCCACGACCGTCGACAGCGTCGACCGCGAGGCGCTCCGGACGACGATCCACGAGCTCGGCGAGGCGTTCGGCGGCACCGGCGAGGACCTGCAGCAGATCATCGACACCGGCAACTCGTTCATCGAGACCGCCGATGCGAACTTCGAGCTCACCACCGCCCTGATCCGCGACGCCAACGTCGTCCTCCGCGGCCAGCGCGACTCCGAGTCGTCGCTGCGGATGTTCGCCGACCGGCTGTCGTCGTTCTCGACGGCTCTCGTCGGCGCCGACCGTCACCTGCGCAAGGTGATCGACAGCGGCTCGTTCACCGCCAACCAGCTGCGCACGTTCCTGGAGCAGAACGAGGCGCCGCTCGCGGAGCTGCTCAACAACGTCATCACCACCGGGCGTGTGGTCGTGAAGAACATCCCGGGGATCCGGACCCTCCTCATCGCCTACCCGATCGTCCTCGAGGGGGCGTTCGGAGTGATCGCGAAGAGCCCCGGGACCAACCTCTACGACACCCACATCGGCCTGATCCTGACCACGACGCCGCCGTGCTACGCCGGCTACGAGGGCACCGTCACCCGCGGGCCCAACGACCGCGAGGACCGGCTGTTCAACCTCGACGCGCAGTGCACCGAGCCGCCGACGAAGAGCAACCCGCGCGGCTTCCAGAACCTCCCGCGGGTGACGCCCGACCTCGACGGCGTCCCGGACGCCGGCGAGGAGGTGCTCGCGTCGTTCGACCCCGAGACCGGCGAGCTCGACTGGGACGCCACCGGCCCTGCCCGGTCCACGACGCCGGCCCCATCGTCGGCGGGGTCGCCGGACGGGTCGCAGGCCGGGTTGCCGGTGGGCGGTAACGTGGCGCCGCCGTCGCTCGGAGAGGACTCGTGGAAGTGGCTCTACCTGGAACCCCTGCTGGACGCTCAGGGGTGACGGCCTCTCCTGCTGTCCGCTGGGTCGTCCTCGCCGTCCTCCTCCTGGTGACGGTCGGGTGCCTGGCCGCGGTCGCGACCGTCGTCGCCACCCGGGCCGCCGGCGACGGGATCGGCGAGCGCCTCCAGTCGTTGCGCGACGACGCGCCCCCGAACCGACCCGAGGCCGACGAGCGCGAGCAGCTGCTCGCGCTCGCCCGCGAGTTCGTGACCCGCTTCAACACCTACGGCCCCGACCTGCTCGACGACCAGGGCACGATGCCCGACTACGCCGCGGTCGCCGACCTGATGACCGCCCGGTTCGCCGACGTGTTCACCGAGAACGTCGGCTACGCCGAGGAGACCGTGAAGCAGCTCGGCGCGTCGCGGGAGGCCACGGTGTGGGGCGTCGGCGTCGCGACCCACGACGTCGACTCGGCCCAGGTGCTCGTCGCCGGCACGGTCGAGCTCTCCTACCCCGCGCCCGACCCGGGCGCCGGTGACGACGACGCGACCGGTGACGATGAGCGCGGGGACGGGGGAGGGGCCGCGGCTCACCTCGGGGCCCCAGCGGTTCCGCTACGAGGTGTCGCTGGTCCAGGTCGAGGGCCGGTGGCTCGTCGACGACCTCGACGACGTCGACGACGGGCTCCCGCCGTTCTCCCAGCCCTCGATCCCGGAGCAGGCACCGCAGGACGACAGCGGCGGACCCACCCCGTCCAGCCCGGCGAGCCCGTCCAGCCCCTCCAGCCCCTCGAGCCCTGCGAGCCCCTCGAGCGAGGCGACGACACCGTGAGCCCCAACCTCTACGACCTGCTCGACGTCCCCGAGGACGCGACGACCGACGAGATCCGCGCCGCCTGGAAGGCGGCGATCGCCGACCTCGAGCCGACCGACCGGAGGTTCCGGGCGTTCAACGACGCCGCCGCGGTGCTCCTCGACGCCGACCGCCGGGCGGCGTACGACGCCGAGCTGGCCGCCGCGCGTGCCGAGGAGGAGCCCGCTGACGACGCGGACGGCGCCCCGCAGGTCGACCTCACCAAGCCGGCTCCCGCCGTCGACGACGACGGCGCCCCCCGACGAGCCGGTCGACCCGGACCAGGAGCCCGTCGACCACCCCGACGGCGAGCCCGACCACCAGCCCGACGGCGAGCCTGCCGAGCGTCCGCGCCGGTCCGGCCCACCGAGGTGGGCGCTGGCGGCCGCCGCCGTCGTCGCCGTGGTCGCCCTCGTCCTCCTCGTGGTGGTGTGGTCGTGGCCGGGCAGCCGCGGGGCGGACTCGCCGGCGGACCAGGAGGAGCAGGCCGTGGCCGCGGAGGCGGCCGGCCAGCAGGCCGAGGACGCGGCCGCGGCGGCCGTCCCCGAGGTGTTCTCCTACGACTACCGCACGCTCGACGAGGACCTCGAGCGGGCGCGGCCGCACCTGACCGACGGCTTCGCAGAGCAGCGGTCGGCGCTCCTCGACGACATCCGCGAGCAGGTCGAGGCCGAGCAGGTGGTCGTGACCGCGGCCGTCTCCGGCACCGGGCTGACCCGGGTCGCCCCAGCAGGTGACCGGGCGGAGGTCCTCGTCTACCTCGAGCAGGACAGCCAGAAGGGCGACGCGGCCGCGCGGACGCTGCGGATGTGGGCCAACCTGACCATGGTGCGCGAGGACGGGGAGGGCGGGGAGTGGCTGATCGACGCTGCCTGCACCGAGCGCGACTGCGGGTGAGCAGCCCGCCGGACTGCTGACGGACAGTTGACGGACAGTAGACGGACAGGCCCCGCCGGGGTGGCGCGCTTGACCTGAGCCGGTGCGCACAGCATGATCCCGGGAGGGCTCGTCCCTGGCTGGAGGCTCCGGTGGTTCACGGCCTCGCCAGCGGGTGGCGCCGCGATTGGTTTGCGCCCGGATTTCGTGTATCGTGGCGCCTTGCGCCTGCCCTCAGATGCGCTTCGGCCTGCCCGGTGGCCGATGATGTGGTGGGCCTGGCGCCTCAGAGAGCGAACCCGTCGAAGGACAACTCTTGGCCGCGCGCACCACTCCCGGTAAGTCCCGCATCTCTTTCGCAAAGATCCAGGAGCCGCTCGAGCTCCCGCAGCTCCTCTCCCTCCAGACCGACAGCTTCGACTGGCTCGTCGGCAACGACGCCCACAAGGCGCGCATCGCCGCCCGCAGGGAGGCCGGCGAGGACGCCTCCGAGAAGTCGGGCCTCGAGGAGATCTTCGAGGAGATCTCCCCGATCGAGGACTTCTCCGAGACCATGTCGCTGTCGTTCGAGAACCCGGTCTTCTACGACCCGAAGTACACCGTCGACGAGTGCAAGGAGAAGGACCTCACCTACTCCGCGCCGCTCTACGTCTCGGCCGAGTTCACCAACAACGAGACCGGTGAGATCAAGGGCCAGACGGTCTTCATGGGCGACTTCCCGCTCATGACCCCCAAGGGCACCTTCGTCATCAACGGCACCGAGCGGGTCGTCGTCTCCCAGCTGGTGCGCTCGCCCGGTGTCTACTTCGAGCGCGCGGCCGACAAGACCTCCGACAAGGACATCTACACCGCCAAGATGATCCCGAGCCGCGGTGCCTGGCTCGAGTTCGAGATCGACAAGCGCGACATCGTCGGCGTCCGCCTCGACCGCAAGCGCAAGCAGAACGTCACCGTGCTGCTCAAGGCGCTCGGTCTGGCCGAGGACGAGATCCGCCGCCAGTTCGGCAACTACGAGTCGATGATGCTGACCCTCGAGAAGGACAGCATCAACACCACCTCCGTCCGCGAGGACCTCACCAAGAAGCTGCGCCAGGAGCCCACCCAGGAGCAGGTCGACGCCGAGGTCCGCCGCCTCGCGCTGCTCGACATCTACCGCAAGCTGCGCCCGGGCGAGCCGCCGACGCCGGAGGCCGCGGAGACGCTGCTCAACAACTACTACTTCAACCCCAAGCGCTACGACCTGGCCAAGGTCGGCCGCTACAAGATCAACAAGAAGCTCGGCCTCGACCAGCCGTTCGACCAGCAGACCCTGACCCTCGAGGACATCCTCGCCGCGGTCCGGTTCATCGTGCAGCTGCACAACGGCGACGACCGGCTCGTCGACGGTGACGGCAACGAGGTGCTGGACGCCGACGGTCACCCGATGGAGATCGGCGCCGACGACATCGACCACTTCGGCAACCGCCGGATGCGCACGGTGGGCGAGCTGATCCAGAACCAGCTGCGCACCGGCCTGGCCCGCATGGAGCGGGTCGTCCGCGAGCGGATGACGACCCAGGACGTCGAGGCGATCACGCCGCAGTCGCTGATCAACATCCGCCCGGTCGTGGCGGCGCTGAAGGAGTTCTTCGGCACCTCGCAGCTCTCGCAGTTCATGGACCAGACCAACCCGATCGCGGGCCTGACCCACAAGCGCCGCCTCTCGGCGCTGGGCCCCCGGCGGCCTGTCGCGCGACCGCGCCGGCATGGAGGTCCGCGACGTCCACCCGTCGCACTACGGCCGGATGTGCCCGATCGAGACCCCTGAGGGTCCCAACATCGGTCTGATCGGCTCGCTGGCGTCCTACGGCCGGATCAACCCGTTCGGCTTCGTCGAGACGCCGTACCGCAAGGTCGCCGACGGTCAGGTCACCGACCAGGTCGACTACCTCACCGCCGACGACGAGGACCGCTACGTCATCGCGCAGGCCAACGCGGCGCTCGACGCCGAGGGCCGGTTCGTGGAGGAGCGGGTGCTGGTCCGCCAGCGCAACGGCGAGGTCTCGGAGATCTCCCGCGACGAGGTCGACTACATGGACGTCTCGCCGCGGCAGATGGTGTCGGTCGCGACCGCGCTGATCCCGTTCCTCGAGCACGACGACGCCAACCGTGCGCTGATGGGCGCCAACATGCAGCGCCAGGCCGTGCCGCTGATCCGCAGCGACAGCCCGATCGTCGGCACCGGCATCGAGTACCGCGCCGCGGTCGACGCCGGTGACGTGCTCGTGGCCGAGAAGGCCGGCGTGGTCAAGGACGTCTCCGCCGACCTGGTCGAGGTGATGAACGACGACGGCACCTACCAGACCTACAAGCTGGCGAAGTTCCGTCGCTCCAACCAGGGCACGTCGATCAACCAGCGGCCGCTGGTCTCGGCCGGCGACCGGCTCGAGGTGGGCTCGCCCATCGCCGACGGCCCGTGCACCGACAACGCCGAGATGGCGCTGGGCACCAACCTGCTCGTGGCGTTCATGCCGTGGGAGGGCCACAACTACGAGGACGCCATCATCCTCAGCCAGCGGCTGGTGCAGGAGGACGTCCTCACCTCGATCCACATCGAGGAGCACGAGGTCGACGCCCGCGACACCAAGCTGGGTCCGGAGGAGATCACCCGCGACATCCCGAACGTCAGCGAGGAGATGCTCGCCGACCTCGACGAGCGCGGCATCATCCGGATCGGCGCCGAGGTGACCACCGGTGACATCCTCGTCGGCAAGGTGACCCCCAAGGGCGAGACCGAGCTGACCCCCGAGGAGCGGCTGCTCCGCGCGATCTTCGGCGAGAAGGCGCGCGAGGTCCGCGACACCTCGATGAAGGTGCCGCACGGCGAGTCCGGCACCGTCATCGGCGTGCGGGTCTTCGACCGCGAGGAGGGCGACGAGCTGCCGCCGGGCGTCAACCAGCTGGTGCGCGTCTACGTCGCGCAGAAGCGGAAGATCTCGGTGGGCGACAAGCTCGCCGGCCGCCACGGCAACAAGGGCGTCATCGCCAAGATCCTGCCGGTCGAGGACATGCCGTTCATGGAGGACGGCACCCCGGTCGACGTGGTGCTCAACCCGCTGGGCGTGCCGCGACGGATGAACATCGGCCAGATCCTCGAGCTGCACCTCGGCTGGCTCGGCAAGCAGGGCTGGCACATCGACGCCGACCTGCAGGACGAGGACTGGGCCAAGCGGCTGATCGAGATCGGTGCCGAGAGCGCCGAGCCCGACACCAAGCTGGCGACGCCGGTGTTCGACGGCGCTCGCGAGGACGAGATCACCGGCCTGCTCGGCTCCACGCTGCCCAACCGCGACGGCGTGCGGATGATCGGCTCCGACGGCAAGGCCCGGCTCTTCGACGGCCGCTCCGGCGAGCCGTTCACGGACCCGGTGTCGGTGGGCTACATGTACATCCTCAAGCTCCACCACCTCGTCGACGACAAGATCCACGCGCGGTCGACCGGTCCGTACTCGATGATCACCCAGCAGCCGCTCGGCGGTAAGGCCCAGTTCGGTGGCCAGCGCTTCGGCGAGATGGAGGTCTGGGCGATGGAGGCCTACGGCGCCGCCTACGCCCTGCAGGAGCTGCTGACCATCAAGTCCGACGACGTGCCGGGCCGGGTCAAGGTCTACGAGGCGATCGTCAAGGGCGAGAACATCCCCGACTCCGGCATCCCGGAGTCGTTCAAGGTGCTCGTCAAGGAGATGCAGTCGCTCTGCCTCAACGTGGAGGTGCTGTCGCAGGACGGCACGGCCATCGAGATGCGCGACGCGGAGGAGGACGTCTTCCGCGCCGCCGAGGAGCTCGGCATCGACCTGTCCCGTCGCGAGCCGTCGTCCGTCGAAGAGGTGTGACGAGGAGCGGCCGGCGCGCCTCGTCGCGCCGGCCGCCCCGCCCCGCCCCCCATCACTGACTTTTTCAGAACTATCGAGGGAATCAGCCAAGTGCTCGACGTCAACTTCTTCGACCAGCTTCAGATCGGCCTGGCCACCGCGGACGACATCCGCACGTGGAGCCACGGCGAGGTCAAGAAGCCGGAGACCATCAACTACCGCACGCTCAAGCCCGAGCGTGACGGCCTCTTCTGCGAGAAGATCTTCGGTCCCACCCGGGACTGGGAGTGCTACTGCGGCAAGTACAAGCGGGTCCGCTTCAAGGGCATCATCTGCGAGCGCTGCGGCGTCGAGGTGACCCGCTCCAAGGTGCGCCGCGAGCGGATGGGCCACATCGAGCTCGCCGCCCCGGTGACCCACATCTGGTACTTCAAGGGCGTGCCCAGCCGGCTCGGCTACCTGCTCGACCTGGCGCCGAAGGACCTGGAGAAGGTCATCTACTTCGCCGCCTACATGATCACCAGCGTCGACGAGGACGCGCGCCACCGCGACCTCTCCTCGCTCGAGTCGAAGATCCAGATGCAGCGCGAGAACATCCAGAAGCGCCGCGACTCGATCGTCGAGGAGCGGGCGCAGAAGCTGGAGACCGACCTCGCCCAGCTCGAGGCCGAGGGTGCCAAGGCCGACCAGAAGCGCAAGGTCCGCGAGGGCGGCGAGCGCGAGATGGACAAGCTCCGCGCCCGGCACGACGCCGAGATCGCCCGGCTCGAGGAGGTCTGGGAGACCTTCAAGAACCTCAAGGTCCAGGACCTGATGGGCGACGAGGTCCTCTACCGCGAGCTGAAGACCTGGTTCGGCAAGTACTTCGAGGGCTACATGGGCGCCACGGCGATCCAGAAGCGCCTCGAGAACTTCGACATCGACGCCGAGGTCGCCTCGCTGCGCGACACGATCGCCAACGGCAAGGGCCAGCGCAAGGTCCGTGCCCTCAAGCGGCTCAAGGTCGTCGAGGCGTTCCGCAAGACCGGCAACAAGCCGCAGGGCATGGTGCTCGACGCGGTGCCGGTCATCCCGCCGGACCTGCGGCCGATGGTGCAGCTCGACGGTGGCCGCTTCGCGACCTCCGACCTCAACGACCTCTACCGCCGGGTCATCAACCGCAACAACCGGCTCAAGCGGCTGCTCGACCTCGGCGCGCCCGAGATCATCGTCAACAACGAGAAGCGGATGCTGCAGGAGGCCGTCGACTCGCTGTTCGACAACGGCCGCCGTGGCCGTCCGGTCACCGGCCCGGGCAACCGGCCGTTGAAGTCGCTGTCCGACATGCTCAAGGGCAAGCAGGGCCGGTTCCGCCAGAACCTGCTCGGCAAGCGCGTCGACTACTCCGGCCGGTCGGTCATCGTGTCGGGTCCGCAGCTCAAGCTGCACCAGTGCGGCCTGCCGAAGCAGATGGCGCTCGAGCTGTTCAAGCCGTTCGTGATGAAGCGGCTGGTCGACCTGTCGCACGCCCAGAACATCAAGTCCGCCAAGCGGATGGTCGAGCGGGCCCGCCCGGTCGTGTGGGACGTGCTGGAGGAGGTCATCACCGAGCACCCGGTGCTCCTCAACCGGGCGCCCACGCTGCACCGTCTCGGCATCCAGGCGTTCGAGCCGCAGCTGATCGAGGGCAAGGCGATCCAGATCCACCCGCTCGTCTGCACCGCGTTCAACGCGGACTTCGACGGCGACCAGATGGCGGTGCACCTGCCGCTGTCGGCCGAGGCCCAGGCCGAGGCGCGGATCCTGATGCTGTCGACCAACAACATCCTCAAGCCGTCCGACGGCCGGCCGGTCACCATGCCGACCCAGGACATGATCATCGGCCTCTACTTCCTCACCACCGAGCGTGAGGGCTCGGCCGGTGAGGGCCGGGTGTTCTCGTCGCCGGCCGAGGCGATCATGGCGTTCGACCGGGGCGAGATCACGCTGCAGAGCAAGGTCCGCATCCGGTTCACCGACGCGGTCGTGCAGGGCGTCGAGCCCGGCGAGCCGGTCACCATGGAGACCACCCTGGGCCGGGCGCTGTTCAACGACACCCTGCCCGCCGACTACCCGTACGTGAACTACGAGGTCGGCAAGAAGCAGCTCGGTCAGATCGTCAACGACCTCGCCGAGCGCTACGGCAAGGTCGAGGTCGCCGCGTCGCTCGACGCGCTCAAGGACACCGGCTTCCACTGGGCCACCCGGTCCGGCGTGACGGTGTCGATCGCCGACGTGACGACGCCGCCCAACAAGGCGGAGATCCTCGGCGAGTTCGAGGAGAAGGCTGCGAAGATCCAGAAGCAGTTCGAGCGCGGCCTGATCACCGACGACGAGCGTCGCCAGGAGCTCATCGAGATCTGGACCGAGGCCGGCAAGCTGGTCGGTGATGCGATGGAGGCGGCGTTCGACAAGACGAACCCGATCTTCATGCAGGTCATCTCCGGTGCCTCCGGAAACTTCAACCAGATCCGCCAGGTCGGCGCCATGCGTGGCCTGGTGGCGAACCCCAAGGGCGAGATCATCCCGCGGCCGATCAAGGCGAACTTCCGCGAGGGTCTCTCCGTGCTGGAGTACTTCATCTCCACCCACGGCGCCCGGAAGGGCCTGGCCGACACCGCGCTGCGCACCGCCGACTCGGGCTACCTGACCCGGCGCCTGGTCGACGTGTCGCAGGACGTCATCATCCGCGAGGACGACTGCGGCACCGAGCGCGGCCTGCCCAAGCGGATCGGTGTCCGCAACGAGGCGGGCGTGGTCCTCAAGGACGAGAACGTCGAGACCTCGGCGTACGCCCGGACCGCGGCGGTCGACATCACCCACCCCGACTCCGGGGAGGGTGCTCGCCTCCGCCGGCGACGACCTGGGTGACGTCAAGATCGCCGAGCTGATCGCCGCCGGCATCGAGGAGGTCGTGGTCCGCTCCGTGCTGACCTGCGACGCCCGCACCGGCACCTGCGCGAAGTGCTACGGCCGCTCGCTGGCGACCGGCAAGCTCGTCGACATCGGCGAGGCGGTCGGCATCATCGCCGCCCAGTCGATCGGTGAGCCCGGCACGCAGCTGACGATGCGGACCTTCCACACCGGTGGTGTGGCGTCGGCCGACGACATCACGCAGGGTCTGCCGCGTGTCGTCGAGCTGTTCGAGGCCCGCACGCCCAAGGGCGTCTCCCCGATCTCGGAGGTCGCCGGCCGGGTGCAGATCGAGGAGACCGACAAGGCCCGCAAGGTCCTGGTCACCCCCGACGACGGCAGCGACGTCAAGGAGTACGTCGTCTCCCGCCGCTCGCGGCTCCTCGTGGGCGACGGCGACCACATCGAGGTCGGCCAGATGCTCACGCAGGGCACCCCGGACCCGAAGGAGGTGCTGCGGATCCTCGGTGTCCGGCGGACCCAGCAGCACCTCGTCGACGAGGTCCAGGAGGTCTACCGGAGCCAGGGCGTGTCGATCCACGACAAGCACATCGAGATCATCGTGCGGCAGATGCTGCGCCGGATCACGGTGCTCGAGTCGGGCGACACCAACCTGCTGCCCTCCGACCTCACCGACCGGGTGCTCTTCGAGGAGGAGAACCGGCGCGTGGTGTCCGAGAGCGGCAAGCCGGCCTCGGGCCGCCCCGAGCTGATGGGCATCACCAAGGCGTCGCTCGCCACGGAGTCGTGGCTCTCGGCGGCCTCCTTCCAGGAGACCACCCGGGTGCTCACCGACGCCGCGATCAACGCGCGCTCCGACTCGCTCCGCGGGCTGAAGGAGAACGTGATCATCGGCAAGCTGATCCCCGCCGGCACCGGCCTGGAGCGTTACCGCAACATCCGGGTCGAGCCGACCGAGGAGGCGCGCGCCGCGGCCTACGCCGTCACCGGCTACGAGTCCTACGACTACGAGTTCGGCAGCGGCGGCGGCCAGGCGGTGGCCCTGGACGACTTCGACTTCGGTTCCTACCAGAACTGAGCGGAGCACGAAGGCCCTCCCGAGCACTGCTCGGGAGGGCCTTCGGCATCTCCGGGAGACCCCGACGCAGGCCGTGGCGCCCGGCGACGCCGGCGTAGGATCCCGGCGTGCCGACGCCGGAGCAGATCGTCAGCCACGACGCGGCGCCGCCGCCGCCGGGAGCGAGCCCGTGGGTGCAGGGTGCGGCGCCCCAGGTCGGCATCAGCATCGCCGACCCCGACCCCGCCTGGACGGAGTGGTACGCCGTCCTGGCCGACCGGGTCCGCGGTGCCCTCGGCTGGCGTGTGCTGGCGCTGGACCACGTCGGGTCGACGTCGGTGCCGGGACTGCCGGCGAAGCCGATCGTCGACGTGGACCTGGTGGTCGCCGACCCGGCCGACGAGGCGGCGTACGTGCCGGCTCTCGAGGCGGCCGGCTTCGTGCTCCGGGTCCGCGAGCCGTGGTGGTGGGAGCACCGCCTGCTGCGGCACGAGCAGCCGTGCTGCAACCTGCACGTGTTCGGCCCGGACGCGCCGGAGCCGTGGCGCAACCGCCTGTTCCGCGACTGGCTGGCCGGCAACCCCGACGACCTCGCCCTCTACCGCGAGACCAAGCTCGCGGCCGCGGAGGCGGCGAACGCGGCGGGGGAGCACGTGATGGAGTACAACGCCCGGAAGGCCCGGGTGATCCGTGAGATCTACGACCGGGCCTTCCGGGCGGCGGGTCTGCTGTCCGGGTGACGCGTCAGCGGCCGGTGACCGCGCTCCTGCCGAACGCGAGCCAGACGCCGGCCGGCACCAGGCCGAACACGGCGCCACCGGCGATGCCGGGCACCCCGGTGGCCAGGCAGCCGCCGAGCGCTGCCGTGGCGAGGAGCGCCGCGCAGGCGCCGAGCCCACGGGACACCAGCCGCTCGTGGAAGGCCATCCAGGCCAGGCCGTAGGCCGACGCGAGCAGCGGCACGAACGCGATGAAGGGGCTGAAGTCGGTGAGGATGAAGTAGTTGTAGAGCCCCTCCGCGTCGTAGGTGTCCTCCTCCGCGGCGCCGGGGAGGTAGTCGCCGAGCGCGCCGCGCCAGCCGTAGGCGAGGGTCACCAGGCCTGCCGTGGCGAGCACGCCGAACGAGACGACGGTGGCGCCGAGGGAGCCGGAGAAGCGGCGCTCCACCCGGTGTCGCCAGACCGCGGCCGTGATCAGCAGGAGCAGGGCGAGGAGGTAGCCGAGGGCGCCGGAGATCCGGTAGGGCAGCCAGTCGACGGCGAGCACGTCGGCAGCCTCGACCGGGTACTCGAAGTCCTCGATGCTGGTCTCGGGGCGGCCCTCGAGGAACAGCGCGACCAGGCCGAGGACGCCGCACGCGGTGATGAGCAGCGGCCAGGCGGCGAAGCGACGGGCGGGGGAGGGGGCGTCCGGGATGCCGGGCTCGGTGAGCGGTGAGGTGTTCGTCATGCGCCGAGCGTCGCGGCGCGCGCAGCCCGGGTGCCAGGTCGCCAGGGCCCGAGCTGCCGGGCACCCCGGCCGGGACGCGTCGGCGCGCGACCGCCCGGGTCAGTCCGTCTCGTCGCCGCCGAGCCCCGCCTCCCGGGCCCGGACGATCAGCTGCGCCCGGTCGGGGACGTCGAGCTTGGCGAGCACGCCGTAGACGTAGTTGCGGACGGTCTTGGCGCTGAGCACGAGGCGGCGGGCGATCGTGGCGTTGTCGTAGCCGCGGGCCACCAGGTCGACCACCTCGCGCTCGCGGTCGGTCAGCTCGGGGAACGGCACCGCGCCGCGGGTGCGGGCACCGGACAGGTAGACCGCGGCCCGCTGGGCGAGCTGCGGCCCCATCAGGAAGTCGCCGTTGGCGACCGACCGCACCGCCCGCTCGACCTCCTCCGGCGACGCGCCCTTGAGCAGGAAGCCGCGGGCACCGGCGCGGATCGAGGCGAACAGCGAGTCGTCGTCGCCCAGCATCGTCACGACGAGCACCCCGATCATCGGGTCGCGGCGCAGCAGCTCGCGGGTGGTCTCGACGCCGGAGTCGGCACCGAGGTCGAGGTCCATCAGCACGACGTCGGGCCGGTCGCGCTCGGCCGCGGCCAGCGCGTCCGCCCCGGTGGCGGCCTCGGCCACCAGCTCGACGTCGGGGAGGGTGCGCAGCAGCGCCGCCATCCCGAGGCGGAACACCGGGTGGTCGTCCACCACCAGGACCCTGATCGACCCGACCGCCGTCATGGGAGCACCATCGCCACCCGCGTCCCTCCCTGGTCGCCGTCGACCGTCACCGTGCCGCCGAGCTCCTCGGCGCGCTCCCCGCATCGACCGCATGCCGACGCCCGGCTCGACGCCGTCGCCGATGCCGCGGCCGTCGTCGCAGACCTCGAGCCGGACACCCCCGGCGGCCGGCAGCTCCAGCCGGACCAGGCAGCGGTGCGCCTCGGCGTGCCGCCACGCGTTGCGCACCGCCTCGGCCGCGACCTGGTAGACCACGACCTGGTGGATCCCGTCGAGCCGGTCGGCGTACGGCGCGTCCACGGAGACCGCGAACCGCGAGGTGGAGTGCCGCTCGGCCAGCAACCGGAGCGCCTCGCCGAGCCGGCCGTCGTCGAGGACCGGGGGCAGCAGGACCCGGGCCATCTGCCGCACGTCCTCCGCCCGCCGGGTCAGCTCCTCGCCCAGGCGGCGCAGCAGCACCGCGTCGTCGGGGCTCAGGGCGGACGTGTGGGGGACGGCGGCCAGGGCGAGGGCGGTGCCGGACAGGGCGGGCCCGAGCCCGTCGTGGAGCTCGCGGCGCAGCAGGCGTCGCTCCTCGTGCCGCACCTCGACCAGCCGCGCCCGCGCGCGCTCCAACGCCCGGTTGGTGTCGTCGAGCTGCGCCGCCACCGCCACCAGGCCCGAGATCTGGCGCAGCAGCCGGATGCTGCGCGGGTCGAGGCGCTCGCCGCGCGGAGCGGCGGCCGTGAGCACACCCGCGACGCGCCCGCCGGACCCGAGCTCGATCCGGACCGCCCGGCCGTCGGCGTCGGCGTCCCACCGCCCGGCACTGGCGACCGGGGTGCCGTGGAGGGCCACCGCCACGTGGCCGAGCCGCAGCGCGCGGCGCAGGCTCGCCAGCAGGCCCGCGAGCAGCGGACTGTCGTCGTCGGCCGCGTCGAGAGCGTGCGCCACCCGCTGGAGGAGCACCGAGGGGTCCGCGCCGGAGCCGAAGACCAGCCGCTCGACCTGCCGCTGCAGCAGGTCGCGCAGCGGCAGCACGGCGAGCGCCAGACCCGCCACCACGACCACACCGGAGGACTCCTCGTCCCACGGCGCGACCATGCTGAGGCCCCAGACCGCGAGCACGTAGGCGGCCACGAGACTGGCCGTGAGCAGGGCCCAGACGAGCGTCCGCGAGACGGCGAGGTCGACCCGCCACGAGGTCTGGCGGCGGATGAGGACGAAGACCGACGCGGGCAGCATCACCTCCGCGAGGAAGATCAGCGCGACACCGGCGAGCAGCCACCGGCCCTCGCGGCTCAGCCCGATCTCGAACGCCAGGTAGCCCACGGCGACCAGGACGTGGGCGCCCAGGAACCACGCGAGGCCGCGGCGCTCCCGCTCCGTGCCGCTGCGCAGCCGGAACGCCAGCCGCGCGACGACCAGCAGGCCCAGCATGAAGTAGACCGGGATCAGCCAGCCGTCGACGTCGTGGGCGAGGCCGGCGAGCCGGGTGCCGCCGGTGATCGGGTTGGGTGGGGGCGCCCTCGACCTGCAGCAGCATCCGCAGCGTGGTGGCGAGCAGCACGACCGCCGCCCCGGCGAGCGCCGCTCCGCGGGCGCCCCGGCCGGGCCGCCCCGGCGTGAGCAGCCACGGCAGCACGAGCAGCGAGAGCAGCGTGGCCGTCGTCCATCCGGTCACGGTGACCGGGTTCGACCACGCCTCACCGGCCAGGCCCGGGTGAGCCGTCGCCAGCAGGGTCCAGGCGATGGCGGCCGCGGTGACGCCGTACCCCCACCCGATGGCGAGGAACACCCAGCCGACGGCGTGCCGGCTGCGGGCGACGACCAGCGCACCGACCGGGCCGTAGACCATGCTGATCACCAGGTCGAGCGGAGCCAGCTCGCGGCGGATCTCGTACGCCGGGTCGGGGGTCCCGGCCGTCAGCAGCAGGGCGACGAGCGTGGCCAGCGCCAGCCCGACGAGCGCGACGCCGAGACCGACGGCGACGCGCTCCTGGGCCTGTCGCCGGCCGGCCGGTGCTGCTGACACCGGCACATCATGGCCGCTGGCGCGGCCCGAGGTGGCGGGTTCGCGGTCCTGAACATCCGGGACGGTGCCTGCGGTCGGCGGGGTGTCCGGAGGTGACGTGACGGGCATAACCTCCACTTGTCGGGCAAAGCAATGCCGGACATGTTGAGGTTTCCCCGGCCGGCCGGGGGAAACCTCACGCCGCGCGCGAGCCCACCAGCCCCACCAGCCCCCTCAGCACCACCGCCGCACGCCGTCCCGTGCGGGCGCGCGGTCGCGGGACACGGCGGCGACCCGGTCGCCATGGGTGCGCGGTACGCGCCGGGGAGGAGTCAGGCGGGCGGGCGACCGAAGTCGACCGCCGTCCGCACCGGCTCGGGCGCGCGCTCGGCGATCGCGGCGTCGGGGGTGGGCGCCGAGCGCGTCGTTGACCGTCGAGAACGTCACGCGCAGCGCCGCGTAGAGCGTGAGGCCCAGGATCGCGCGGTCGGTGAAGCCGGCCCGCCGCAGCGCATCGACGTCGCCGGCGGTGGCCTCCTGCGGCCGCGTCGCGAGCTGCCGCGCCCAGTGGACGAGCGCCACCTCGCCGTCGTCGAGCCCGGCCGGGCGCTCCTCGCCCGTGATCACGCCCGCCGCGCTCTCCGGCGGCAGCTGCCGGCTGAACTTGGTGCCCCACGCCAGCGGGCAGTACGAGCTCCGGCGCGCGCCGGAGGTCGCCAGCACCAGCAGCGCCCGCTGCCGCACCGACAACCCACCCACGGCCGCCGCGTGTGCCGCGAGCGCGAACAGGTCGTCGTGCGACTGCGGGTCGTGCGCCCAGAGGCGCGACAGGTTCATCTCGAACCCCCAGGTCGCGCGGTCCTCCGCGAACAACGCCGCTGCGCCGTCGGAGTCCGGTGCCGGGCCGAGGAAGGTCTCCATGTCGGAACGGTAGGCGGCCGGGCGGCGACGTGACGGGCGAAACCTCCACTTGTCGGGCAAAGCAATGCCGGACATGTTGAGGTTTCCCCGGCCGGCCGGGGAAACCTCACGCCGCGCGCGAGCCCACCAGCCCCACCAGCCCCCTCAGCACCACCGCCGCACGCCGTCCGGCGTGAGAGCGCGGTCGCGGAGCACGACGGCGACCCGGTCGCCGTGGGTGCGGCAGGCGCGGCGGAAGTCGGCGCGGCGGTACTCGACGACGAGCACGCGGCCGCCGTACGACGCCACGTAGCGGCCGCACTCGTCGTAGCGGCCGCACTCCTCGGCGATGGCGAAGTCGAAGCCGAGGCGGCTGCCGTCGAGCTCGGCCCAGTTCTTCTGCGCGACGGCGAGTCCCGCGCGGTGGGCGCGGCGGACGAGGAGCCGGGCGAAGGCCTTGGCGTGTCGCTGCTTCACCAGGCCGCGGCTGCGGGCGAAGGAGTCGAGGTTGTCGAGCTCGACGGCGTCGAAGCCGTCGCGCGCGCAGCCGGTCATCCAGCGGCCGACGATCCCGGCGAGCCGCTAGCCGCTTGCGCGGGGTCCGGATGTCGAGCAGCCACTCGCCCCAGGCCTCGTCGAGGACGGGCCGGCCGTCGCGCTTGAGCACGAGTGCCGAGCGCTGGCGCCAGAACCGGCGCTCGTCGGGCTGGGTCTGGAAGCCGTTGACGTAGCAGACGTCGTAGCGGCCGGTCGGGCGGGCGTTGCGGTCGCGCACCACGACACCGACGCGGGCGGCGGGCGGTGCGGCGCCACCGAGCTGGTAGTCCACGTCGACGTCGGCCGGCGGCGGCGTGACCCGCTCGGAGCCGGAGGCGGGCCCCGGGGCGGGCGTCGGGGCCGGCGCGGGCGTGAGGGTCAGCGCGACGGTCAGGACGAGGGCGGCGATCATGCGGACAGTCTGCCCGGGGCGGGCCGGTCCGGCCGCGGCGACGCCCGGCTGAGACAATCCGGGCATGGAGGTCACGACGCCGCAGCGCACCGACGTGCTCGTCGTCGGCGCGGGTCCCGCCGGGTCCGCGGCGGCGGCGTGGGCGGCGCGTCTCGGCGCGGACGTGGTCCTCGCGGACGCTGCCGTGTTCCCCCCGCGACAAGACCTGCGGCGACGGCCTCACCCCGCGGGCGATCGGCGAGCTCGAGCGGCTCGGACTCACCGACTGGGTCCGTGCCCACACCGTCAACGGCGGCCTGCGCGCCCACGGCTTCGGCCAGACGCTGCACCTGCGGTGGCCCGGGGGCAGCCTGCCCGACTGGGGCAGCGCGGTGGCCCGCACCGAGCTCGACGACCACCTGCGCACGACCGCGCTGAAGTCCGGTGCGACCGGCGTCGACGGCGCCCGTGCCGTCGACGCCCGCGTCGAGGGCGGCCGGGTGGTCGCCGTCGTCTTCGAGCGTGGCGGCCGCGGCGGGGAGCGGTTCGAGATCCGCTGCGAGCGGCTGGTCGTCGCCGACGGCGTGCGCTCGCCGCTGGGCAAGGTGCTCGGCCGCACGTGGCACCGGGACACGGTCTACGGCGTCGCCGGCCGCTGCTACGTCACCTCGGCGACCCACGCCGACGACCCGTGGATCAGCTCGCACCTGGAGCTGCGTGGCGAGCAGGGCGAGATCCTGTCGGGCTACGGCTGGATCTTCCCCCTCGGCCCGGGCGGGGTCGAGGGCGCCGGCGGGGTCAACCTCGGCGTCGGCACCCTCGCGACCGCGAAGCGGCCGGCCGACGTGGCGATCAAGCCGCTCATGCGGTTCTACGCCGACGAGCGGCGCGAGGAGTTCGGGCTCGGCGACGAGCTGCGGATGCCGACCTCCGCGCTGCTGCCGATGGGCGGCGCGGTCACCGGCGTGGCCGGTCCCAACTGGGCGCTGATCGGCGACGCCGCGGCCTGCGTCAACCCGCTCAACGGCGAGGGCATCGACTACGGCCTCGAGACCGGCCGGCTGGTCGCCGAGCTGATGGCCGAGCGGCCCGGCGCCGACCTGGCCGCGGTCTGGCCGGCGCTGCTGCGCGACCACTACGGCGAGGCGTTCTCGATCGCGCGCCGGCTGGCCGGGCTGGTGACGGTGCCGCGGCTGCTGCCGTCGCTCGGACCGGTCGGCATGCGCTCCGACCTGCTGATGACGCTGGCGCTGCGCTGGATGGGCAACCTGGTGACCGACGAGGACCGCGACCGCGCCGCGCGGGTCTGGCGCTGGGCCGGTCGCCGGTCGATCGCGCGCGACCACCGACCACCGTTCTCCTGACGCACCCACGACCGGTCCGTCGGGAGGACCGGGATCCGTAGGCTGGGTGAGAGGAGGACGAGATGACGCAGCGGGTGCAGCGGTTGGCGGCGTACGCCGTGATCGTCCGTGGCGACCGGATCCTCCTCAGCCGGCTGTCGACGCGGGTGACCCAGCAGGAGCTGTGGACCCTGCCCGGCGGCGGGATCGACCACGGTGAGGACCCGCGCGCCGCCGTCGTGCGCGAGGTGTTCGAGGAGACCGGGTTGCGCGCGCAGGTCGGCGAGACCGCACACGTCTTCTCGCTGCACCTCTCCGACACCTGGCGCCGCGGCCGCCGGGTCGACGCCCACTCGGTCAGGATCGTGTACGACGGCTGGGTGCCGCCGGACTCGCCCGAGCCGCAGGTGCAGGAGGTCGACGGGTCGACCGCCGAGGCGGCGTGGCAGCCGATCGCGAAGGTGCTCGACGGGTCGCTGCCGACGGTGAGCCTGGTGAGCGACGCGCTGGCCGTGCACCAGCCGCACCAGCACCAGCGGGTCGCCGCCTACGCCTACGTCGAGCGCGACGGGGCGCTGCTGCTCACCCGGATCTCGCCGCTCGGCGTGGGCCCGGGCACCTGGACGCTGCCCGGAGGCGGCATCGACCACGGCGAGGCCCCGCAGGACACGGTGCGCCGCGAGCTGCGGGAGGAGTGCGGCCTCGAGGGCGAGGTCGGTGAGCTGCTCACCGTCCACGACGTGCACTTCACCGGCACCGCACCCACCGGCCGCAACGAGGACTTCCACGGCATCCACCTGGTCCACCGCGCCACGGTGCCCGACGGCGTCGAGCCCCGGGTGGTCGAGGAGGACGGCACCACCGACGCCGTCGCCTGGGTGCCCCTCACCGACATCGCGGAGGGCCGGCTCCCGGTCTACGACGTCGTTCGTGCCGCCATCGACGCCGACCAGCGCCGACGAGCGCAGTCGTCAGGGTCAGCGTGACCTCCAGGTCACCCTCACTCTGACGACCGCTACCTTGGCCCGATGAGCGAGACGGTCTTCACCTACGCGGCACCGGGGCTCAAGTTCGGGAGGGGCGCCGCCCAGGAGGTCGGGTACGACGTCGCCTCGTGGGGCGCCCGGCGGGTGCTGCTCGTGACCGACCCCGGCGTCGCGGCGGTGGGCCACGCCGCCACCGTCGGCGACGCGCTGGTGCGGCACGGGCTCGCGGTGACGACGTACGACCGGGTGCGGGTGGAGCCGACCGACGCCTCGCTGACCGACGCCGTCGACCACGCCCGGCAGGAGGGGCCGTTCGACGCCGTCGTCGCCGTCGGCGGTGGCTCGGCGATCGACACCGCGAAGGCGGTGGCGCTGTTGGTGACCAACCCCGGCGAGCTGATGGACTACGTCAACGCGCCGGTCGGCAAGGCGCGCGCCCCCGAGCAGCCGCTGCTGCCCCTGGTCGCCGTGCCGACCACGACCGGCACCGGCAGCGAGAGCACCACGATCTGCGTGCTCGACGTGCTGGCGCTCAAGGTCAAGACCGGCATCAGCCACCCGGCGCTGCGGCCCCGGCTGGCCGTGGTCGACCCGTCGCTGAGCGCGACGCAGCCGCCGCTGGTCACCGCTGCGTCGGGGATGGACATCCTCTGCCACGCGCTGGAGAGCTACACCGCCCGGTGGTACGCCGACTTCGACGCCAAGACGCCCGAGCAGCGGGTGCCCTACTGCGGCGCCAACCCGATCGCCGACCTCTGGTCCGAGCGGGCGCTCGGCCTGCTGGCGGGCGCGTTCCGGCGGGCGGTGCGGGTCGGGGGGGATGGAGCCCGAGGTCGCCGAGCAGATGGCGATGGCCGCCACCTTCGCCGGCCTGGGCTTCGGCAACGCCGGAGTGCACATCCCGCACGCCAACGCCTACCCGATCGCCGGCCGGGTCCGTGAGTTCCGGCCGGCCGACTACCCGGCCGACGAGCCGATCGTGCCGCACGGGATGGCCGTGGGCCTGACCGCGCCGGCGGCGTTCGGCTTCACGTTCGACGCCGCGCCGGAGCGGCACCTGCGCGCGGCCCGGCTCCTCGACCCGACGGCCGAGGGGAACGGTCCGGACGTTCTCCCGGGCGTCCTGCGGACGCTGATGCGCGACGTCGGCCTGCCCAACGGGCTCGCCGAGGTCGGCTACGGCTCGGACGACGTCGACGACCTGGTCGCCGGCGCGCTCCAGCAGCAACGGCTGCTCGCGACCGCCCCGAAGCCGGTCGGCGCCGACGACCTCGCCGGGATCGTCGGCGGGTCGATGGAGCACTGGTGAGGGCGGTCGGCCCGCAGGCGGTTTCCTGACGCACCCGGCCCCGGCCTCTGCGTGAGAGGCCGGGGCCGGGATGTGCCGGTCACCGGCGAGAACACCTAGTGGGTGCCGACCCGGTTGCGGACGACCAGGGAGGCCGTAGCGGTCGGCGTTGCCGACCGCGTGCACCTGGTAGGCGCGGCCCGGGCGCAGGACGAGCTCCCGCGGCCCGATCACCGCCTGGCGCGAGCCGGGGAGGGTGACCTTGACGCGGTACGTGCCGGCCGGGACGGTCAGGGTCCGCTCGTCCCGCCACGTGAACCGCTCGCCTCCGATCAGCTTCGTCCGGCCGGCCCAGACGTTCACCGCGGGGGCCTGGGCGGCGTGCCGCACGGTGATCCGCGCCGTGCCGCGCTCGGTCGGTCGCACCTTGTCGGTGAACGCCGGCAGCGCGGGCGCCCCGGACGGCCGCAGCGCCGCGAGCAGGGTGTAGCTCTTGTTCGCCCGCAGGTGCAGCCGCTCGTCGAGCACGGCGGTCCCGGAGCAGCGGTCGCCGGCAGCGACGACCTGCACCCGGTGGCGCCCGGCGGGCAGGGCGACGCCCTTGACCCGCTCGCGGAAGCGGAAGTCGCGGATGGCCTTGTCGCCGTCCACGCACACGTCGACCGCGACGCCCGGGATGCCGTGCGCCACGGTGACCGTCGCGGTGCGGGCGGCCGCCCCGGCGGGCTCGGCCTGGAGGGCGCCGGCCGCGGCGACCGCCGTGACGGTCAGTCCGAGCGCCGTCCGCCACCAGCCGCGCCGCCGCGTGCCCTGCCGCCGGCCCGGGCCGGCGTTCACGTTGTCCATCGGATGCTCCTTCTGTCGAGGGTCTGTGGAGGGTTCAGCGTGACTCGCGCCGGGGGCAACTGTCAAGAGTTTGTCTAAAGAACGTTCAAGGTGTGTACAGTGAGCGCCGTGGACGGGTTGATGCGGATCGGGGAGCTGTCGCGGCGCACCGGCGTGTCCCCGGAGCTGCTGCGGGCGTGGGAGCAGCGCTACGGGCTGCTCCGCCCCACCCGGTCGCCCGGCGGCTTCCGGCTCTACTCCGTCGACGACGAGGCGCGGGTACGCCGGACGACCGCCCTGCTCGAGGACGGGCTCTCGACCGCCGAGGCGGCGCGGGCGGCATCCGTCGAACCTCCGGCGGCGCCGCCCGCTGCCGATGCGGCCGCGCCGCCGCCGGCCGCGGTCACCGAGCTCGTCGCCGAGCTGGACCGGGCGGTCCTGCGGTTCGACGGTGCCGCGGCGCACGGGGCACTGGACCGCGTCCTGGGCGCCGTGTCGGTGGAGTACGCCCTCACCGAGGTGCTCATCCCCTACCTGCGCGGGATCGGCGACCGCTGGGCCACCGGCGAGGTGTCGGTGGCCCAGGAGCACTTCGCGTCCAACCTGGTCCGCGGCCGGTTGCTCGGGCTGGCACGGGGTTGGCCCGGGGGCGGGCCCTCGTCGGCGGTGCTCGCCTGCCTGCCCGGCGAGGACCACGACCTCGGGCTCGTCCTCCTGCACGTGCTGCTCGCGCGCCGCGGCTGGCGAGTGACGTTCCTCGGCGCCGACACACCGGTCGACACGCTCGCGGTGACGGCGCGCCAGCTGCAGCCGACCCTCGTCGTCCTGACGACGTACGACGCGGCGGTGTTCCGCGAGCACGCGGCGGCCGTCGCCGGGCTGACCGAGGTCGCGCCGGTGGGGGGTGCTGGCCCCGGTCGACGACGACGCGATCGCGGCCACCGGAGCCCGGCCGCTGCCCCGCGACATCGCCGAGGCCGCGGCCACGCTGGCGGCCGGCTGACCGGCGGCTCTCAGCCCGCGTCGAGCATCCGCCGCAGGAACCGGCGGGTCCGCTCCTCCCGCGGGTCGGTGAGCACCTCGGGCCCGCCGCGCTCGGCGATCACGCCCTGGTCGAGGAACAGCACCTGGTCGGCCACCTGACGGGCGAACCGGACCTCGTGGGTGACGATCAGCATCGTCCACCCCTGCTCGGCGAGGTCGCGCACCACGGCCAGCACCTCGCCGACCAGCTCGGGGTCCAGCGCGGAGGTCGGCTCGTCGAGCAGGAGCACCTCCGGCCGGAGGGCGAGGGCGCGGGCGATCCCGACCCGCTGCTGCTGACCGCCGGAGAGCTGGGACGGGTAGGCGTCCTCGCGGCCCGCGAGACCCACCTGCTCCAGCAGGGACCGGGCGTCGGCCGCCGCCTCCTCGGGGTCCCCGCTTCTGCACCTGCACCGGGCCCTCGACCAGGTTGCCGAGGACCGTCTTGTGGGGGGAACAGGTTGTGCGACTGGAAGACCATCCCGCTGCGGGCGCGGAGCGCCTTGACCGCACGCCGGCGGCCGGCGCGGTCCGCTGCCGGCGCCGGGAAGTCGAGGCTCGTCTCGCCGATCCGCACGTGCCCGCGGTCGGGCGTCTCGAGCACGTTCAACGAGCGGAGCACGGTGGTCTTGCCCGACCCCGACGGGCCCAGCAGCGCGGTGACGGTGCCGCCGGCGGCGGTGAGCTCGACGCCCCGGAGCACGCGGTGGTCGCCGAACGCCTTCTCCAGCCCGCGCACCTCGATCAGGTCGGTGGTCATGGCGTGAACCTGCTCAGTCGTCGCTCGAGCGGGCCCTGCGCCCGCGCGACCAGGTGGCACACCACCCAGTAGTACAGCGCGGCCAGCGCGTAGAGCGGGAGGTACTCCGTGCTCAGCGCGGCCGCCACCTGCGCCTCGCGGAACAGCTCGGGGACCAGCACCAGGGACGCGAGCGAGGTGTCCTTGACCAGCGACAGCAGGGTGTTCGACAGCGGGGGTACGGCGATGCGTGCGGCCTGCGGCAGCACGATCCGGCGCATCCCCTGCCAGTACTCCATCCCGATCACGGTCGCCGCCTCGTACTGGGCACGCGGAACGGAGAGGATCGCGGCGCGCAGGATCTCGGCCGCGTAGCCGCCGACGTTGAGGCTGAAGGCGATGCCGGCGGCGACGTACGGGTCGAGCTTGATGCCGACCTGGCCGAGGCCGTAGAACACGATGAACAGCTGCACGAGCAACGGGGTGCCGCGGATCACCGAGATGTAGGCGCGCGCCGACCAGTCCAGCGGCCGGATGGAGGAGAGCCGGGCGAGCGCGGCGCCGAGCGCGATCGCCAGCCCGACGGCGAAGCTGACCACGGTGAGCGGGATCGTGCCCTTCAGCAGTCCTCGGAACATCGGCCAGGCGGTGTCCTGCACGACCTCCCAGGTCGACCGCGCCGTGTCGGAACCGCCGACGGAGACGTCCCCCGAGCCCTCCTCGACGGTGACGTCGGCGCCGAAGTACCGCTCCGAGATCTCGGCGAGCGTGCCGTCCTCGGCCAGCCTGGCGAGCGCCGCGTCCGCCTCCTGCTGGAGCACCGGGTCGGACTGCCGGAAGGCCAGCGCCTGCCGCAGCGTCTCCTCGCCCGCGTCGCCGGCGATCCGCACCTCGTCGGTGCCCGAGGTGGCGAGGTAGTCGAGCACCGCGATGTTGTCGTTGACGATCGCGTCGACGCGGCCCTGGACGAGCAGCTCGACCCCCGGCCCGAAGTCCTGGACGTACTGCACGTCCGCGCCGGCCTCACGGGCCACCTCCGCCCAGTTGCTGCTCGACGTCTGCGCCGTCGTCCGGCCCTCGAGGTCGGCCAGCGTGGTGATGTCGTCGGTGTCGGTGCGGGTGACGATGACACCGTGGGAGTAGGTGTAGGGCGTGCTGAACAGGTAGCGCGCCTGCCGCTCCGCGCTGATCGTCACCTGGTTGGCGATCACGTCGACCCGGCCGGAGTCGAGCGCGGGGAACAGCGAGTCGAACGGCGCCTCCACGAACTCCACGTCCCACCCGGCCTCCGCGCCGACGGCCTCCACCACCTCGACGTCGAAACCGGTCAGCTCGTCGGTCTCCGGGTCGCGGTAGGTGAACGGCGGGTAGACGCCCTCCGTGCCGACCCGCACCACCCGCGTCGCACCGTCGTCGTCGGCCGTCGCCGGGCTCGCCGCGGTCGTCGCGCTCGCGAGCCCCGGCAGCAGGCCGAGAGCCACGGCGAGCAGCAGGAGGATCCGGCTCCGGGGCACGCGAAGGCCGTACCCAACCCGCGAGTGCCTAGCCTCGGCGGTTTGGGGGTGGGGCGGGTGTCGGTGGGCGTGGGGTTGCGGGTCGGGACGGGGGGCGTCGGCGACGTGAGGTTTCCCCGGTCGGCCGGGGAAACCTCAACATGTCGGGCAAAGCAATGCCGGACAAGTGGAGGTTTTGCCCGTCACGTCGGCCCCGAACGCGAGCGGGCGGTGGACCCGAGGCGCGCTGGTGCACCTCGTGCGGCCCGGGTGAGGCTGCGGGCGGCTACCGCCCGAAGACCTGGAAGATCAGTCCCATCACGCCGGCGAACAGCGCGAAGACGAGGAGCAGGGTGAGCTCGGCCATGCGGCACGGTAGCTCCGGCCGGGGCCGGTCCGAATCCTCGAAATCGGGGAAAGCGCGGGACCGGTGGAACCAGTTCGGGGGACGCCGGACCCCGGCGCCGGCTCACCGAGCCGGCTCGAACTGGCCCGACAACCCGCTTGCCGTCCTCCGGGCGGAGGGAGGATCGTGACCGCATGCTCGAGCTCCGCCCCAACTGCGAGTGCTGCGACCGTGACCTGCCGCCGGACGCCGACGCGTTCATCTGCACCTTCGAGTGCACCTGGTGCGGCGACTGCGCACGGGAGCGGTTCGGTGGGACCTGCCCCAACTGCGGCGGCAACCTGGCGCCCCGGCCGGTCCGGCCGGCGCACCTGCTCGCGGCCAACCCCCCGTCGACGGACCGGGTGCTGAAGGCCGACTGCCTGGCGGCGCACCCGCGGCGCTGAGACCCGCGGAGGCGTCAGCCGCCCTCGCGGGCGTCGAACTCCGCCCGGGCGTGGGCGATCTGGTGCTGGTGCTCCTCGGTCCAGTCGACCAGCGGCTGGATGATGTCGAGGAGGGTGCAGCCCAGGTCGGTCAGGTGGTACTCGACCCGCGGCGGCACCTCGGCGTGGACGGTCCGGCAGACCAGCCCGTCGCGCTCGAGGTGGCGGAGCGTGACGGTGAGCATCCGCTGGCTGATGCCGTCGATCTCGCGGCGCAGCTCGTTGAAGCGCATCGTGCGGCGCTGGAGGAGCGCGATCACGAGCAGCGACCACTTGTCGGCGATCCGGTCGAGGATCTGGCGCACCTCGCAGCCCTGGCGCGCGTCCCACTGGAACGCGTCGACGCAGCCGCAGTCGGCGGCACCCCGCGGCGCCCGCGGGCTCGACAGGGCCGGTGGTCACCTCCGGGGGAACCGGGTGAGGTGAAAGTGCCTACTTCCGCCATGGCTCCATCTTCCTCACGATGGAGATCGGTTACAAGAGGTAACCAACCAACGATTGATAACCAGGAGTGGAAGCGTGAGCACCACCGCCGTCCAGCAGCCCGGAGACCCGGATGACGCCGCGAGCCTGGGGGCTCCTCCTCGTGGTCTGCGGAGCCCTGTTCCTCGAGGGCATCGACATCGCCATGCTCAACGTCGCCGTCCCGGCGATCGCGGACGACGTCGGGCTGAGCGCCGGGTCCGCGCACTGGGTGATCAGCGCCTACGTGCTCGGCTACGCCGGCTTCATGCTCCTCGGCGGTCGTGCGGCCGACCTGCTCGGGCGCCGGCGGGTGTTCCTGGTCGCCCTCACCGTGTTCGTCGCCTTCTCCGTCGTCGGCGGGCTGGCGCAGGCCGACGAGGTGCTCGTCCTCGCCCGGTTCGCGACCGGCGTCTCAGCCGGGTTCCTGACCCCGGCCGGGTTCAGCATCGTCACGACCTCGTTTCCCGAGGGCCGCTGCGCGACCGGGCGCTGGTGGTCTACGGCGCCGTCGGCGCCGCCGGGTTCGTCCTCGGCATGGTCGCCGGCGGCCTGCTGACGACGGTGAGCTGGCGCTGGGTGTTCTTCGGGCCGGCCGTGCTCGGCCTCCTCCTCCCTGGCGGCCGGCTCGCTCCTGATCCGGCCGGACGGGCCCCGCGTGCCGAGGAGCGGCGGGTTCGACGCCGCCGGAGCGCTCACGGTCACCGCCGGCATGGTGGCGGTCGTGTACGCCGTGATCGCGGTCGGCGAGGGCCACGGTGCGGGTGACGCCGTGGTCGCTGTCGCTGCGGCCGTCGCGCTGCTCGTGGTGTTCGTCGTGATCGAGTCGCGCCACCGCTCGCCGCTGCTGCGGCTCGGCCTGCTGCGCGAGGGACTGCTGCCCCTACGCCAGCGGGGCGGGACTGCTCTTCATGGGCGCGTTCTTCGGCTTCCAGTTCGCGGTCACCCTGTACCTCCAGGAGCTCCGGGGCTGGAGCCCGCTGGAGGCCGGCCTGACGTTCGCGATCATGGGTCTCGACCTCGTGGTGGCGCCCCTCGTCACGCCGTTGCTCGTGCGGAGGTTCGGCACGGTCCGGGTGATGACGGTCGGGTTCGTGTCGGCCGCGCTCGCGTACGCCCGGCTGCTCGGCCTGGAGGACGACTGGACCTACCTCGACCTGCTGCCGAGCCTGCTGCTGGTCGCGACGGCGTTCGCCCTCGCCTACGGACCGCTCACGTCCGCGGCCGCCGAGGGCGTGGCCGAGGCCGAGCAGGGGGCCGCCGGTGGCGTCGTGTTCACGGCGTTCCAGCTCGGTGGTGCCCTCGGGCTCGCGGCCGTCACCGTGGCCCTGGCGGCGACCGACTCCGCCGAGGCCACGGTCGCCGACTACCGGCGGGCCCTCGTCGTCGCCACGGCGGCGGCCGGGCTGGCGCTCGTGCTCGGCCTGCTCGCGTCGACCCGGCGCCGCGCCGCCCCGGGAGCGGGCCTGGAGTCCGGGCTCGAGCCGGACCTGGACCCGCGCTGAGGCGACGGGCGGTGCTGGATCAGAGCAGGTCCTTGCGCAGGTGCACGTCGGCGACGCCGGCGCCCTCGGCGAGGAACGTCCGCCGCGCCCGCTCGTCGTGACCGTAGACCCGGAGCCGCACCTCCCGGACGCCGAGCTCCTGGACGTAGGGGCGCAGGGCGCCGAGGAACGACTTGGTGAGGCCCTGCCCGCGGTGCTCGGGGAAGAGCTCGATGGTGTTGCCGTGGAAGTCGAGGCCGTCCTCCCGGCGCACCAGCGTCGCCCACGCGCGCCCGACGACCACGTCGTCCACGGAGCCCATCATCAGCAGCTCGCCCGCGGGCGGCGGGTCCGCGGCGAGACCGGCGAGCCGGTCGTCGAGCCCGGCGAGGCCGATGGCGCCCGGGTCGACGACACCGGCCCGCTCCATCCCGGCCACCAGCAGGTCGCGGGCGTCAGCGGCGAACCGCCGCCGCTCCTCGTCGACCATCGGTCGTACGGCGACCCGCCGGTCGTCCTGCAGCTCCGGCGCGGCGTCGGGGTCGAGCCGCTTGCCCACGGTGGTCATCGTCGCCCGGAACCCGGCCGCGCCGAAGACCGGCGCGAGCTGCGGCGCGACTGCGGTGACGAGGGTCGCGGCGCCCCGCGACGCGGCGTGCGCCTCGAGCGCGGCCACGACCGCCCTCCACTGCGGACTCGCGTCGTGGGGGAGCGTGCACTGAAGCACGCGCACCAGGCAGCGGGCCCCGTGCTGCTCCAGCAGCGCCCCTCCCACCGCGACGTCGTCGACCTCGACGACGACCGCCTCCCTGCCGGTGACCTTCGTCGGGCGCCGGCAGCGGGGTGCCGTCCGCCTCCCGCGCCGAGCGCCACGAGGCGAGCTCGGCCGCCGGCATCGGCCGGAGGCGGGCGGTGATCACGGACGGTGCTGCGCGCTCGCCGGGCGCCGGGCCGGCTTGCCGGGCACCAGGCGGACCTCGTGGCTCGAGCCGTCACCGTTCGCCACGCGCACGACACCGCCGGCGCCGATCTCGCCGGTCGGCACCAGCAGCCACGCCTCGTCCCCCGACGGGCCGGGGGCGGCCATCGGCTCAGCCACGACGCTTCCGGGTGAACGTGGCGCGGGCGGTGGCCTGCTCCCTGGCGGTCTTGGCGGTGGCGCGGAGTCGGCCGTTCTCGGCGGGCCGGCCGCGTTCGGCCTTGTCCGTCACGACGACGGTGAAGGTGCCGTTCTTGCGGGTGCGGACCTTCGCGGCGAGCTTGCGCTTGCCGCCGGCCTTGATGCCGGCGTCGGCCTTGCGCCCGGGCTTGGTCTCGGTGCCGCGCAGGTAGCGCAGGTCGATGCGGCGGCCGGGGAGCGGCAGCTTGCCGATGGTGAGCCGGCCGACGTACCTGATCTTCCCGCCGGAGGGCGCCTTGCCCCCTGGCGGGGGTGAGCCGGAGCCGGGCGTCGCCGGCGACGAAGGTGGTCGTGACGGCTTCGCCGTCCGGGCCGCCGAAGGCGTGGACGAGCCGGTAGCGCCCGTCCTCGCCCTTGGGGTCGAACGGGACGACGACGCGGCCGCGGGCGTCGGTCTCGGCGTCGGTCAGCTCGGGGCGGGGTGTGCCTGCCCGGTGGAGGGCATAGCTGATCGGGACGCCTGCCTGGCGCAGCGGGGTGCCCTCCTGGTCGAGGAGCTGGATCGCGATGTCGCCCTTGCGGTACTCGTCGTCGTCGAACACGTCGCCGTCGGCGAGCACGGCCTCTGCGTCGGTGGCCACCGGGACGTAGGCGGGGGTGGTGACCTCGACGATCCGGTCGACCCCGGGCTCGTAGGCGTCGGTGTCGGTGGTGTTGACGTAGTAGGACTCGGTGGTCTCGTTCGGCTGCAGGGCGCGGACCCTTCCGCGGCCGTCGGTGTAGCCGACCAGCGACCCGTCCGAGAGGCGGCGGACCTCGGCGCCGGCGATGAAGTAGTCGCCGACCGTGTCGCGGACCGTGGCCGTGACCCACGTCCCCTTCGAGGTCACCTCGACCGACTCGGTGAGGATCCGCTCGACCTGCATCTCGAAGACGTCCGTCACCACCGAGACGCTGTCGGTGCCGCGCAGCCCGCGCACGGCGAGGTCGTTGCCCTCGGCGGCGGCGTCGTAGCCGGTGATGTCGTAGGCGACCGAGAACTCGCCACCCGGGTAGTAGGGGAGTTGTCGGGATCGTTGATGTCGAGGATCTTGAACTCGGTGGGGCTGACCGCCACGTTGGTGCCGCCCTGGAAGGTGCCGTCGGACGAGCGCCACCGCGAGAGCCGGACGTTGCCGCTTGTGGCCGAGGTGGTGCCGTTGACCGCGATCATGGTCCCGGTGCGGGAAGAGTCGGCGTAGGGCTGGACGAAGTAGCCCCGCTGGGCTCCGATGGAGACGCTGTGCACGGGGTCGTCCTGGCCGGTGACGGCCACGTCGTTGCGGGTCGAGTAGGTGGTGTCGTCCCCGACGGTGGCCACGACCCGGAGGGCGACGCTCGAGCCGACCGCGCTCTGCCCGCCGACGGTGCCGTCCCAGTACCTGCGCGCGTACCGGCCGGTCCACGTGTTCGAGCCCGCGACCGACGTCCACCCGGCGCTGTCGTCGCCGGCCTCGGGGTTGGGGTTCACCTCGAAGTCGATGCTCGCCCCGGCCTCGAGCCGCTCGGCCACCAGCTCGATGCTCGGTGTGGAGCTCCCGTCGACCCGCAGCGACGCCTTGCCGTTGGCCTGGGTGATCAGCCGGGCGCCGTCACCCTCGGCCGCGTGCGCGGGACTGGTCGTGACGGTCAGGCCGGTGATCGCGAGCGCGCCCACGGCGCTGGTGGCGAGTCCTCGGCGTAGCAGGTCGGTCCGCATGGCTTCTCTCCTCGATCCCCATGGCTCGCTGTCCCGAGAGAGCCCACGGCAGGATAGGAGAACCGGTCCTCCTCCGGTGGTCGATTCCCCGAATCAACCCCACGGATCGGTACGCCGGGTCAGCCGCTGCGCCGTTTCCGGGTGAAGGTGGCGCGGGCGGTGGGCTGCTCCTTGGCGGTCTTGGCGGTGGCGCGGAGCCGGCCGTTCTCGGCGGGCCGGCCGCGTTCGGCCTTGTCGGTGACGACGACGGTGAAGGTGCCGTTCTTGCGGGTGCGGGCCTTCGCGGTGAGCTTGCGCTTGCCGCCGGCCTTGATGCCGGCGTCGGCCTTGCGACCGGGCTTGGTCTCGGTGCCGCGCAGGTAGCGCAGGTCGATGCGGCGGCCGGGGGAGCGGGAGCTTGCCGATGGTGAGCCGGCCGACGTACTTGATCTTCCCGCCGGAGGGGGTCTTGCCCTTGGCGGGGGTGAGCCGGAGCCGAGCGTCGCCGGCCACGAAGGTCGCGGTTGCCTCGGTGGGGACGTCGGCGCCGGGAACGGTGTGGACGAGCCGGTAGCGCCCGTCCTCGCCCTCGGGGTCGAACGGGACGACGACGCGGCCGCGAGCGTCGGTCGTGGCCGAGGTCAGCTCCGGCTGCTGGGTCCCGGCGCGGTGCAGCGCGTAGCCGAGCTCGACGCCTGCCTGCCGCAGCGGTGTGCCCTCCTGGTCGAGGAGCTGGATCGCGACGTCGCCCTCGCGGTACTCGTCGTCATCGAACACGTCGCCGTCGGCGAGGACCGCCCGGGTGCCGCTCGGGATGGGTTGGTACGCCGGGGCGACGATGTCCGCGGTCACGACGTCGACGCCTTCCTCGTAGGCGTCGACGTCGGTGGCGTTGACGTAGTAGGACTCCGTCGTCTCGGTCGGCTGCAGGACCACGACCGCACCCCGGCCGTCGGTGTAGCCGACCAGCGACCCGTCCGACGTCCGCCGAACCTCGGCACCGGGGATGGAGCGGAGGTCTTGGTCGGCCACCTCGATGCGCACCGGCATGCCCTTGGAGCCGACCGGACCCGCCGTGGGGACCGAGACGCTGGTGATGACCTGCGCCTCGGGGACGTCAGCGAACAGAAAGCCGTCGGAGTCGCGCACCGCACGGATGGCCAACGAGCCGTCGGGTGACGCCGCGTCGTAGCCGGTGATGTCGAGGACGGCGTCGAACGCACCGCCGGGGACCGTCGTGCTGTCCGTGCCGTCGAAGTACTTCAGGTCTGCCGGGCTGACCGCTGCGGCCGTGGTGCCGCGGAACTCCCCGGCGCCGGAGTGCCACCACGACAGCTGCACGGCCCCGTCGGTCGCCGAGGTGTTTCCCCGCACCACCGCCAGCGTGGAGGTGCGGGACGAGTCGGCGTAGGGCTGGGTGAAGTAGCTGAGCTCGGCGGTCCTGAACCGCACGCTGTGGTCGCCGTCCAGGCCCTCGACGGCGACGTCGCGGACCGTGGAGTACGTCGTCCCGTCGCCGGTGGTCGCCGCGACCCGGATCGCGACGCTCGAGCCGGCCGCGCTCTGGGCACCGATCAAGCCGTCCCACTCGTGGCGCACGAACCGACCCGGCGGGGCGAAGGAGTCGCCCACCGGCGTCCAGCCCGGGCTGTCGTCCGCGGCGCCCGGGTCGGCGTTCACCTCGAACCGGAGGGTCGCGTCGGCGTCGAGCCGCTCCGCGACGAGCTCGACCGTGGGCGGCCGCTCCCCGATGTCCCAGGCGATGTCGACCCGCAGCGACGCCGTGCCGGTGCTCTGGCTGACCATCCGGGCGCCGTCGCCCTCGGCGGCGTGCGCAGGGCTGGTCGCGACGGTCAGGCCGGTGACCGCCAGTGCACCCACGGCGCTCGCCGCCAGTCCTCGGCGGAGCTTGTCGTGCTGCATGCCACTCTCTCCTTGGGATCCCGTGGCTCGCGTCCGCCGAGAGAGCCTCCGGAAGGATAGGGAGGTCAGGACCGGTCCGTGAGCGGAATACACGAAGTCAGCGGTCCTCCCACGGTCCGCCCGACCAGGGCGCCCGCCCGCTCGCCGAGGAGGCGCCGGCCGCCGACGGGCCCGGGGCCGCGCGTCGCTAGATTGGCGCGATGGCTGCTGTGGCGGGGGACGACCTGGTCGCCGCCCTGCGCCGCCGGGGTGTGGACGCCGACGCCTCCACGCTGACCCGGGCCCTCTACTCGTCGGACGCCTCGGTCTACCGCGTGCTCCCCGCGGCCGTGGCACGGCCGCGGCACCGCGACGAGCTGGAGGCCGTGCTCGAGGTCGCCGCCGAGGCAGGGACGTCGCTGACGATGCGCGGGGCCGGAACGTCGATCGCCGGCAACGCCGTGGGGGAGGGCATCGTCGTCGACACCCGCCGGCTCGACCGGGTGATCGCCGTCGATCCCGACGCCCGGACGGCGCGGGTCGAGCCCGGCGTCGTGCACGCGCAGCTGCAGCGCGCGGCCGCGCCCCACCGCCTGCGCTACGGCCCCGACCCCTCCACCCACACCCGCTGCACGATCGGCGGGATGGTGGGCAACAACGCCTGCGGCTCGCGCGCCCTCGGCTACGGCCGCACGGCCGACACGGTGCTGGACGCCGACGTGCTGTGGGGCGACCGCGCCGCCGCGCCGGGCGAGGTCGAGGCCCGGCTGGCCGCCGTGGTCGAGGCCGAGCTGGCCCACGTGCGGACGACGTCCGGGCGGTTCTCCCGCCAGGTGTCGGGCTACTCGCTGGAGCACCTGCTGCCGGAGCGGCGCTCGGTGCCCCGGTTCCTGGCGGGATCGGAGGGCACGCTCGGCCTGCTGCGCGAGGTCACGGTCGCGCTGGTGCCAGAGGAGCCCCGCGACCTGGTCGTGCTCGGCTACCCCTCGATGGTCGACGCGGCCGACGCCGTGCCGGCGCTGCTGGCGAGCGGCGCCCGGCTGGTCGCCTGCGAAGGCCTCGACGCCCGGATCGTCGACCTGGTGCGGGCTCGCGGCGGCAGCGTGCCGGAGCTGCCGCGCGGCTCGGGCTGGCTCTTCGTGGAGGTCGCCGGCGACGAGTCCGGAGTCGCCGCGGTCGTCGCCGCCTCCGGGGCGCTCGACGCCCGCACCGTCGGGTCGGCCGCGGAGGCGGCCGCGCTCTGGCGGATCCGCGAGGACGGCGCCGGGCTCGCTGCGCGCAGCCTGGGCCGGCCGGCGTACTCCGGCTGGGAGGACGCCGCCGTCCCGCCCGACCGGCTCGGCGCCTGGCTGCGCGACTTCGACGAGCTCTTGAAGGAGCACGGCCTCGACGGCGTGCCCCTACGGCCACTTCGGCGACGGCTGCGTGCACGTGCGGGTCGACTTCGACTTCCGCGACGGGCCGCAGCGGTTCCGGGAGTTCCTCGTCGCCTGCGCCACCCGGCTGCGGGAGCACGGCGGCTCGCTGTCGGGCGAGCACGGGGACGGCAGGGCGCGCTCGGAGCTACTGCCGCTGATGTACGACGACCGGTCGCTCGCGCTCTTCGCCGCGGTCAAGCACGCGTGCGACCCCGACGGCCTGCTCAACCCGGGAGTGCTGGTCGACCCGCGGCCCGTCGACGCCGACCTGCGGCCGGTGCGGCCGGTCGCCGACCTGCGGCCCGTGCTGCGGCTCGTCCACGACAACGGGTCGCTCGGCGCCGCCGCCCACCGCTGCACCGGCGTCGGCAAGTGCGTCGTCCCGGCGCTGCCCGGGCGCGGCGTGATGTGCCCGTCGTTCCTCGCGACGGGGCAGGAGAAGGACTCCACCCGCGGCCGGGCCCGGACACTGCAGGAGGCGCTCGACGGATCCCTCGTCGACGGGCTCGCCGACCCGTCGCTCCACGAGGCGCTCGACCTCTGCCTGTCCTGCAAGGGCTGCGCCTCCGACTGCCCGACCGGGGTCGACATGGCGACCTACAAGTCCGAGGTCCTGCAACAGACCTACCGCCGGCGGCTCCGGCCGCGCAGCCACTACCTGCTCGGCCGGCTGCCGCTCTGGGCGCGGCTCGCCGCGCCGGTCGCGCGGGCCGCCGACCTCGGCCTGCGGGTGCGACCGCTGGCGGCGGTCGCCAAGGCGGCCGCGGGGATGGACCAGCGGCGGTCGGTGCCGTTGTTCGCGTCGCCGACGCTGCGCCGCTGGGCGCGACGGTCGCAGGGCGGCCATGCCGCCCCGGACGTGTGGGTCTGGGCCGACTCGTTCACCGACCACTTCCGCACCGGGCCGGGACGGGCGGCGATCTCGTTCCTGGAGTCGGCAGGGCTCGGCGTGCGCGTGATCGACGAGACGGCGTGCTGCGCGCTGCCGTGGATCACGACCGGCCAGCTGACCGCCGCGCAGCTGATCGTCGGCCGCACGGTCGCCCGGCTCGCGCCGTACGTCGACTCCGGGGCTCCGGTCCTCGGGCTCGAGCCGTCCTGCGTGGCGGCGCTGCGCTCCGACCTCGGCGAGCTGACGGCCGACCCGGCCGCGGCCCGCGTGGCGGCCGGTGTCCTCACCTTCGCCGAGCTGGTGACCCGGCTCGACCTGCCGCTGCCCGACCTGACCGGCACCACGGTCGTCGCCCAGCCGCACTGCCACCACGCGTCGGTGCTGGGGTGGGGACCCGACCGGACGCTCCTGGAGCGGGCCGGCGCGGCCGTCACCGAGGTGCCCGGCTGCTGCGGACTGGCGGGCAACTGGGGCGTGGAGAAGGGGCACCACGAGACGTCGGTCGCGGTCGCGGAGACCCACCTGCTGCCGGCGGTGCGGGAGGCGCTCGCCGCCGACCCCGCCACCGTCGTGCTCGCGGACGGGCTCTCGTGCTCGCTGCAGCTCGACGACCTCGCCGACGTCCGGGCGCGACACCTGGCGGAGCTGCTCGCGGGGCGCGCCGCGGGTCCTGCCGCGGAGGTGGGGTAACTCAGTGTTCGGGGCGCTCCCCGGGCGGTGTGACCGGTCAGGACACCGAGGAAGCGACCGCAACGCCGAGGGGAGCGACCGAACGCCGTGGGAGTACGGCGTCCGGCCCCACCGCACGGCGCAGGCGTCAGGCCGGCTCCGGGACGGGGCCGAGCAGCTCGATGCCGTGCTGCTCGGCGATGGTGAGCACGGCCTCCATGCCGGCACTGCCGGCACTACCGGCACTGCCCTCGGCCGCGAGGGCGGCAGCGGCCCGGGAGAAGCCCTCCATGGCCGCTCCGGGTGAGTGCACGCCGAACGCGACCGCCTCCCGCTCACCCTCGTTGCGGATCGTGTGCGGCGTGCCGCCGGCGAGCGGCATGGTCTGGCCGGCGCGCACGGGCACCCGGTCGACGGCGCCGTCGGCACGGCCGACGTAGAACACGAGCTCGCCCTCGAGCACGTGGTAGACCTCGCTGGGCGCGTGCCGGTGCATCACCGGCGGTCCGCCGCCCGGCGGCATCCGGAGCAGGACGGCGAAGATGTCGCCGTTGGTGTGCGCGCAGTCGGCGAGGACCACGAGCTCGTCGGTGCCGAGGGCGATCCGCTCGGCGTTGGTGGGGTCGGCGGGCTGATCGACAGGTAGCATGTCCATATGTGGAGTATGGACAGGGAGCCTGTCTGATGTCAAGGGAACGGCCCCGTCTCGCCGGTGGCGACCGACCGGTCAACACGGTCGTGCTGCTCCGGGAGGCCTTCGTCACCCTCAACGACCGGGTGATCGCGCGTCTGGCCGAGCGTGGCCACCGCGCCGTCCGGCCGGCGCACAGCGCCGTCTTCGAGCACCTCGACGACACCGGCACGCCGGTGGCGCGGCTGGCCGAGCGGGCGCAGATGACCAAGCAGGCGATGGCCGAGCTGGTCGCGCACCTCGAGCGGCACGGGTACGTCGAGCGGCGCCCCGACCCACGCGACCGGCGCGCCAAGCTGGTGGTCGCCACGGCGAGGGGTGAGGAGGTGTTCGCCATCGCGCGCAACCTGGTGCCGGAGATCGAGGCCGAGATCGAGCGGCTGCTCGGACCCGGTCGGGCCGAGGCGCTCCGCGCCGACCTCGACCGGTTGCGCGAGGAGGAGCCGACCTGAGCGTCGCGGCCACAGGCCCCTCGCTAGATTGGGTGGGTGAACCCCCCGCCACCGCCGACTCGTGATCCCGGTCGCGCTGGTGGGCCTGCTGGCGATCGTGGTCGTGGCCGCGATCCTCAAGTGACGCGCACGGGCTGAGATGGGCAAGTCGACGACCACCGACCCGCTGCTCCGCGGGCTCGCGCGGGTGCGCAGCCACGTGCTGGACCCCGAGCTGCTGGTCCGCGCGGTCGCGTCCGGACGCCAGCGCGGCGCGCAGCCGCGGTGGCGGCGGGCCGAGCTCCGCTGGGTGGACCTCAAGGCCGGGCGCCACCTGCAGGTGACGACGTACGACGCCACCCAGGCGCACACCGCCAACCACCGGGCGGGCGACCCCGCACGCGAGGCCGTCGACGCGCTGCTCGACGAGCCGTTCGGCAACTGGCACGTCGAGACGACGACGCAGGTGCTGCAGCTGCGGGTCACCAAGAAGCTCGAGGCCGTCACCCACGTCAGCGACCGGGACCGGCCGGTGGTTGCCGAGCGCGCGCACGACCGCGACAAGGAGCGGCTGCTGCCGGAGGACGACCCCGTGCTCGCCGCGCTCGGGCTCGCCGACGCCGACGGGCGGATCAAGCCCAGCCGGCAGGCGAAGTACCGCCAGGTCGAGGAGTTCCTGCGGATCCTCGACGCGTCGATCACCGACGCGCTCGGCAACCAGCTGCGCCGCCCGACGCCGGAGGACCCGCTGCGGATCGTCGACCTCGGCTGCGGCAACGGCTACCTCACCTTCGCCGCCCACCGCTTCCTCGCCGATCGGCGCGGCCTGCCCGTGCGGCTGGTCGGCGTCGACGTCAAGGAGCAGTCGCGCGAGCACAACGCCGCCGTCGCCGAGCGGCTGGGCATCGACGCCGACTTCGTCGTCGGCACCATCGACGGCGCCGAGCTCCCCCGACCGCGACCAGCGCCCCGACGTCGTCCTCGCCCTGCACGCCTGCGACACCGCCACCGACGAGGCGCTCGCCCGGGCCGTCGCCTGGGACGCCCCGCTGGTCCTCGCCGCACCGTGCTGCCACCACGACGTCGCCGCCCAGCTGCGGCGGACGCCCACGCCGGCGCCGTACGCCGCCCTCACCCGGCACGGCATCCTGCGGGAGCGGTTCGCCGACACCCTCACCGACGCGCTGCGCGCCACGCTGCTGCGGCTGCAGGGCTACCGGGTCGAGGTGATGCAGTTCGTCGAGAGCCAGCACACGCCGCGCAACACCCTCCTGCGAGCGGTGCGGACCGGCGGGCCGGTGAAGGGCGGGGGCGTCCGCAAGGAGTACGACGACCTCGTCGCCACCTGGGGCATCACGCCGCGGCTGGCGACGCTGCTGGACGAGGGGGAGTGAGCCGGGTGGTCGGGCTGCTCGCGGCGCTGGCGGCGATGCCGTTCGCCGTGGGGGTGACCGTCGGCCAGGAGCCGGAGCCGGCGCCCGACGTCGTCTTCGCGTTCCAGGACCCCGAGATCATCGAGTCCAGCGGGCTGGTGGCCCGCGACGGGCTGTTCGCCACCCTCAATGACTCCGGCGACTCCGCCCGGGTGTTCACCCTCGACCCCGCGACCGGCGAGACGGTCGGCGTCACCGAGTGGGACGCCGACCCGGTCGACCTCGAGGCGATGGCCCCTGTCGGCGCGGGCGAGGTGCTGGTCGGCGACATCGGCGACAACCCGGGCCAGCGCGACTCGATCAGCGTCACCCGGCTGCCGGTCGGCGAGGGGACGCCGAGCGGGCCGGTGACGACGTACGAGCTGGTCTACCCGGACGGACGCCACGACGCCGAGTCGCTGCTCGTCCACCCCGGCACCGGCCAGGTGATGGTCGTCGCCAAGGAGATCATCGGCCGCCTCTACGTCGCGCCCGAGGAGCTCGCCGACGACCGGCCCAACCGGCTGGCCGAGGTCGGCGAGGTGCTGCCGGTCGCGACCGACGGCGCGTTCTTCCCCCGACGGCGACCACTTCGTGCTGCGCGGCTACACCACCGCCGCGGTCTACGAGTGGCCGTCGCTGCGCGAGGTCGGGGAGTTCCCGCTGCCCAGGCAGCGGCAGGAGGAGGGCATCGCCGTCGACGAGCAGGACCGGGTGTTCCTCAGCTCGGAGGGGCAGTTCGCCGAGGTGCTGCAGGTGCGGCTGCCACCGGAGGTGCAGGCCGCGGTCGACGGCGACGACGGCGGCGCGGACGGGGCGGACGACCCGTCGCCGGACGCCTCCTCCGACGGGAGTGAGGACGACCCGAGGGGCACCGGCGTCGACGGTGAGGCCCGGGAGGAGCCCGCCGGCGACGGTGGGTCGCCGTGGGGCTGGCTGCTCGGCGGGATCGCCGGCGCGGTGATCATCGTCGTGCTGCTGCGCTCGTTGCGGCCGCGCTGAATCCGCTGACCCCGGGCGGTGGCCCACGGGTCTTGACGCGGGCCGACGTGTAAGTGAACACTTACGCGTTATGAGGACCATCGACCCGTGGACCGCGCTGGGCGACCCGACCCGGCGCCGGATCCTCGCGCGGGTCGCGCACCGGCCCAGCTCGGTGACGACGATCGCGGGCGAGCTGCCGGTGAGCCGGCCGGCCGTCTCCCAGCACCTGCAGGTGCTGCTCCAGGCGCGGCTGGTCGACGTCCGGCCGCAGGGGGCGGGAGCGGATCTACGCCGCGCGGCTCGACGGCCTCGACGAGCTGCGCCGCGAGCTGGAGACGTTCTGGCGGCACGCGCTCACCAACTTCAAGCAGGTCACCGAGGAAGCCCACCGGAGAGAAACAGAGAAGGAGCAAGGACGATGACCGTCGCAAGCAGTGACGCCGAGGCCGCCGAGGTGCGGCTCGACATCGTGGTCGACGTCCCGCGCGAGCGGGCCTTCGCCGACTTCGTGGAGCGGTTCGACCAGATCAAGCCGCGGGAGTACAACCTGCTCGCGGTCGACGTCGAGGAGACCGTCTTCGAGCCCCGCGTCGGCGGGCACGTCTACGACCGCGGCGTCGACGGCAGCGAGTGCCGGTGGGCGCGGGTGCTCGCGTTCGAGCCGCCGGAGCGGTTCGTCATCAGCTGGGACATCGACCTGCGGTGGCAGCTCGAGACCGACCCCGACCGCACCAGCGAGGTCGAGGTGACCTTCGTCGAGCTCGGCCCCGAGCAGACGCGGGTCGACCTCGTCCACCGCCACCTCGAGCGGCACGGCGACGGCTGGGAGGGCTACCGCGAGGGTCTCGCCGCCGACGACGGCTGGCCGGTGTTCCTCGAGCGGTACCGCGCGCTGACGGGCTGAGACCGGGCCGACGTCGGCGGGACCTGCGAGCATCACCGCGTGACGTCGTACGAGTTCGAGGCGCCGCTGTGGCAGTGGCAGGCCCGCGACGAGCCGGGCGGGTGGTTCTTCGTCTCGTTGCCCTTCGACGTCGCCGACGAGATCGAGGCGACCGCACCGCCGAAGGGGTTCGGCAGCGTGCGGGTCGAGGTCACGGTCGGCGCCACCACCTGGCAGACCTCGGTCTTCCCGAGCAGCGAGGAGAAGACCTACGTCCTCCCGGTGAAGAAGCAGGTGCGCGACCGGGAGCGCCTCGTCGACGGCCGCCGCTGCCGGGTGACGTTGCGACCCCTCTGAGCGGGGTACCTGCACGGGGTGCCCCGCCTGCGCCGCTCCTCGCCCGACCAGCCCGGCTGGACGCGGCGCCGTGCCGGCAAGGGCTGGGTCTTCCTCGACGAGTCCGGCCGGCGGCTGGCGCCGGAGCTCGCCGAGCGGTGCCGGGCGCTGGTGATCCCCCCGGCCTGGCAGGAGGTCTGGATCTGCCCCCCACCCCAACGGCCACCTCCAGGTCGTGGGCACCGACGACGCCGGCCGGCGGCAGTACATCTACCACCCGGTGTGGGTGGAGAAGCGGGCGGCGGAGAAGTACGACCGGGTGCTGCGGTTCGGCAAGCGCCTCCCGCAGGTCAGGGAGCGGGTCCTCGGCGACCTGCGCGAGGAGGGGTTGTCGGTCGAGCACGCCTGTGCGCTGGCGGTGCGACTGCTCGACGTCGGCTACTTCCGGATCGGCAACGACGTCTACGCCGAGGAGAACGGGTCGTTCGGGCTGACCACGCTCGAGCGGCAGCACGTGCGCCGGCGCGGCGGCTCGCTCGTCTTCGAGTTCACCGGCAAGTCCGGCATCGAGCACCGGATCGAGATCGAGGACCCGCTCATCGTCGAGACCCTCGAGCGGATGCGCCGCCGCCGCAGCACCGACCCGTCGCTGCTCGTCTTCCGCAACGGCCGCGGCTGGGGCTCGCTCACTCCCACCCACGTCAACGGCTACCTCCGCGAGGTCAGCGGCATGGACGCCACCGCCAAGGACTTCCGCACCTGGCACGCCACCGTGATCGCCGCCGCCGCCCTCGCGCAGGCACCCGGCCCCGAGGCCACCAAGACCGCGCGCAAGCGCGCCGTCACCGCGGTGATGCGCCAGGTGGCCGACTACCTCGGCAACACCCCGGCGCTCGCCCGGTCGGCGTACGTCGACCCGCGGGTGGTCGACGCCTACGAGGAGGGCCGCACGATCCGCGCCGCCACCCGGCGGACCTTCGACGACCCCGACGCCCGGCAGGCCGCACTGGAGCGGGCGACCCTTCGGCTGGTCCTCTCCAGGTGACGGACCGGCCCGTGGGAGGCTCCTCCCATGGAGGTCACCGTCGTCGAGGGCGACATCACCCGGCAGCAGGTCGACGCGATCGTCAACGCGGCCAACCGCCGGATGCGTGGCGGCGGCGGGGTCGACGGCGCCATCCACGCCGCCGGCGGCCCCGCGGTGCTCGAGGACTGCATCCGCCGGTTCCCCGACGGGCTCGCCACCGGTGACGCCGGCTGGACCACGGCCGGCGACCTGCCGACGCGGTGGGTCATCCACGTGGTCGGCCCCAACCACGCCGCGGGCGAGCGGGACAGGTCGCTGCTGACCTCCTGCTACCGCCGCGCGCTCGAGGTCGCCGACGAGCTCGGCGCCCGCACCGTCGCGTTCCCGCTGGTCTCCCGCCGGGATCTACGGCTGGCCCAAGGAGGACGCGGTCGACGCGGCCGTCGAGACGCTGCGCGGCACGCGCACGCAGGTCGCCGAGGCCCGGATCGTGGCGCTCGGCCGGGCGACGGCACGACCTCGTCGCCGGCCGGCTCTGACGACAAACCGGAGGCCGCCGTCGGTGCGGCCCACTATCCTCACGCACTGGAGGTGTGATGACTGACGAGGCGCTGCAACCTGCCCGGCGGGCGGTCGACGCGGTGAGGGTGGCAGGTGTGCTGGCGTACGTCGTCGGCGTCATCGTCTACCTCGAGTACTTCGGCCTGCCGAAGCAGACCGTCGAGGCGGTGCTGTGGATCTACCTCGGCACGGTCGCGTGGGACGTGCGGCGACCGCTGCGCGAGCACCTCGTCTTCCTCCGCGACTGGTGGCCGCCGTTCGCGGTGTTCACGTTCTACCTCTACAGCCGCGGTCTCTCCGACGACCTCGGCATCTTCAGCGTGCACGTCACCGAGCCGATCGAGGCCGACAAGTGGCTGTTCGGAGGCACGCTGCCGACGGAGTTCCTGCAGGCGCACCTGTGCGGGGTGCCGTGCGAGCGGTCGATGCCGCCCAACTGGTACGACGTGCTCCTCACCACCGTCTACTACTCCCACTTCTTCGCGGCGATCGGTGTCGCGGCCTACCTGTGGAAGCGCAACCGGCACCAGTGGGTCCGCTACATGCGGCGCTGGCTCACGGTGATCGTCGCCGCCGTGGTCTGCTTCGTCGTCTACCCGATGGCCCCGCCGTGGATGGCGTCGCGCGACGGCTACATCACCGAGGACATCTCCCGGATCACGGGCCGGGGCTGGGACTTCACCACCGGCGACGGCGGAGGTGGCGGCGCTGCCGCCCACCAGAGCGTCTCGGCGGTCGGCAACCAGGTCGCGGCGATGCCGTCGCTGCACGCAGGGTTCGCGGTGCTCGTCGCGTGGTGGGGGATCAGCCAGATGCGCAGCGGGTGGCGGTGGCTGCTGCTGCTCTACCCGCTGACGATGACGCTGATGCTCGTCTACTACGCCGAGCACTACGTCGTCGACGCCATCGCCGGCGCGCTGCTGGTGGCGGCGGCGATGGGCTTCTGGGCCTGGTGGGAGCGGCGTCGTACCGCCGGTGCGGCGGAGCCCGCCGGCGAGGCGGAGCTGACGGCGACGCGCTGACCGCTGGTCACGACGCCTTCTTGCGGCCCTTGCCCTTCTCCGCCGCGGCGACCGCGTCGGCCAGCTCGTCGGCCGACATGCTGGAGCGGCCGGGGATGTCGAGCTCCGACGCGCGCTTGGAGAGCTCCTTCTTCGACGGGCGTTTCGACGTTCCCTTCGACCTTCCCTTCGAGGTGTCGTCGTCGGCCTTGCGGGTGCGAAGCTTGTCGACGCGGTGGGCGTTGCCCGGCTTGTGGCCCTTCGCCTGCTCGACCGACGCCTGGAGGGCGGCCAGCAGGTCGACCACCTTCTCCGAGGTCTCCTCCGTGGTCTCCTCCCGGACGATCTCGCGGTTCTTCTTCTTGGCGTCGATCAGCTTCTGCACCCGCTCGGTGTAGGTGTCCTCGTAGTTCTTCGGGTCCCACTTCGTGGTGAGCGAGGTGACCAGGCTGACCGCCATGTCGAGGTCCTTCTTCGACACCTTGGTGCGGGTGGGGAGGTTGTCGATCTCCTTGCCGGGGTCGCGGACCTCGTCGGCGAAGTACATCGTCTCCAGCACGAGCACCCCGTCGTGCGGCCGGATGGCGGCGAGGTACTGCTTGCCGCGCATGACGAACGTCGCGACACCGATCCGCTCGGCCTGCTCCATCGCCTGCACCAGCAGGGCGTACGGCTTCTTCGCGGTGTCGTCGGACGGCGCGAGGTAGTAGGACTTCTGGTAGTAGGTCGGGTCGATCTCGGCGGCGTCGACGAAGTCGGTGATGTCGATCGTCCGGCTGCGGCCCGGCTCGACCGACTCCAGCTCCTCCTGGGTGAGCATCACGTAATCGCCGTCGCCCACCTCGGCACCCTTGACGATGTCCTTGTAGGCGACCTCGTCACCGGTCTGCTCGTTGACCCGCTGGTAGCGGATCCGGTTGGAGGTGCCCTTCTCGAACTGGTGGAAGTGCACCTCGTGGTCCTGGGTCGCCGAGAACAGTCCGACCGGCACGTTCACCAGCCCGAACGACACCGAGCCGGTCCAGATCGCGCGCGCCATCTCTCCACCTCCTGGTCGGACGAGGGGTACCCCCGGGCGACCGCGACTAGACGGCGTACCGCGCCTGCGCCTCCTCCGCCGCCCACCGCCGCAGCTCCTCCTCGGTGTAGGCGCGCAGGACGCAGAACTCGTTGCCGTCGGGATCGGCCATGACCACCCAGGAGACCCCGTCGCGGGCGCGCTGCCCGACGTCGACCTGCGTCGCGCCGAGGCTCTCCAGCCGCGCCACCTCGGCGGCCTGGTCCTCCGGCCGGAGGTCGGGGTGCCACCGGTTCTTCACCGTCTTGCCCTCGGGCACGCGGAGGAACAGCAGGTCGGGGGCGACCCCGTCCTGCGGACTGCCGGCCGGCGGCTCGAGCACGACCTCGTCAGGCGTGTCGTGGGTCCGCCGCCAACCGAGCGCCTCCTGCCAGAACGTCGCGATGCGGTCGGGGTCGGTCGTGTCGAGGTTGAAGCACTGGATGGTCAGGCCGGTCATGCGGACAGCCTTCCACCGGAGCGGCGTGGGGCGGGGGGACATCCGGTCTCGGCGTCGCTCTCCCGGCGGGGCGGGAGGTCGCATCTCCGGGGCCGACGTGACGGGCAAAACCTCCACTTGTCCGGCATTGCTTTGCCCGACATGTTGAGGTTTCCCCGGTCGGCCGGGGAAACCTCACCCCTCGCGCCCGCTCGGACCCCCCGCGCCCCGCCCGCCCCCGCCGGATGCCCACCCGCCCGCCGGGTACCCGTCCACCACACCGAGACGCCCGACGACGGAGGCGAGAGATGAACGCGGACAACAGGGGACGGCTCGACGACGATCAGGAGCGGCAGGAGACGTCGTCGACGACGGACGGGCCGGCGGCGGCCGGTGAGTACGACGCGGCGCAGGGGTCGCCCGACAGCGGCACGCACCCGACCCGCGACCGGGAGGCGGGGATGCCCCGCTCGGACGCGGACGAGGGGAGCGACGCCGCGGACTGAGCCCCCGCAGCGCTACCGGATCGCCCGCCGGTACTGCACCGGCCACAGCTCCTCGGCGTCCTCGCCGAGCTCGCGGGCGGCGCGCAGCGGCCAGTGCGGGTCGCGCAGCAGCTCGCGGCCGAGCAGCACGACGTCGGCGGACCCGTCGGCGAGGATGTCCTCGGCCCGCTTGGGCTCGGTGATCAGGCCGACGGCGCCGACGGGCAGGCCGGCCTCGGTGCGGACCCGCCGCGCGAACGGCACCTGGTAGCCCGGCCCGACCGGGATGTCGGTGAGCACGTTGCCGCCGGTCGAGGTGTCGATCAGGTCGATGCCCTCGTCACGCAGCAGCGCGGCCAGGCGCACGGTGTCGTCGGCGTCCCAGCCGCCGTCGACCCAGTCGGTCGCGGACAGCCGGACGAGGAGCGGCACGCCGCTGACGCGCGCGCGGACCTCCCGCACCACCTCCAGCAGCAGCCTCGCCCGGTTGTCGAACGCGCCGCCGTACTCGTCGTCGCGGTGGTTGGACAGCGGCGAGAGGAACTCGTGCAGCAGGTAGCCGTGCGCCGCGTGGATCTCCAGGACGTCGAAGCCCGCGGCGACGCGCCCGCTCGGCCGCGTCGCCGAAGCCGGCGACGACCCGGTCGATGCCGGCCGTGTCCAGCGGCTCCGGGTCCTCGCGCAACCCGGGGAACGCGACGGCCGAGGGTGCGACGGGGCGCCACCCGCCGTCGGCGTCGTCCACGCCGCCGCGCCGCCCGGTGAAGCCGGAGTACGCCGACGCCTTGCGGCCGGCGTGCGCGAGCTGGATCCCGGCGGCCGCGCCCTGGCCGTGGAGGAACGCGACGATCCGGCTCCAGGCCGCCTGCTGCTCGTCGTTCCAGATGCCGGCGTCCTCGGGTGAGATCCGGCCCTCGGGCACGACGGCGGTCGCCTCGGTGATGACGAGACCGGCGCCGCCGCGCGCGAACGAGCCGAGGTGCACGAGGTGCCAGTCGTTGGGCACGCCGTCGACGGCGGAGTACTGGCACATCGGGGCCACCCACACGCGGTTGCGGATGGTGACGTCACGCAGGGTGATCGGGGCGAAGAGGTGGCTCACGGCGGCGGTGCCTCCTGGGCTCGGGCGAGCGGGTGTCCACCGCCCCAACCCGCACGCGGGGCCGGGGATTCCGAGACGCAGCAGGTCGCGATGTGGCCTCGCTCATCCTCGGGCGCCGGTCAGCCGAACTCCAGGCTGTCGGCGTCGGCGCCCCGCTGCTCGGCCGGTGTGGACCACGGCGTGACCGGCCGGCGCAGGAGCTCGCCGTCGACCCGGACGTCGGTGCGCTCGTTCCAGAACGCGACGTGGTCCCTGACGCGGAGCGCGTCGTCGAGCGGTTGCCGGTAGGTCCAGCCGATGTCACGGCCGGCCGCGGAGCCGTCCGCGGTCGAGAGGTACGTCGCGTGGCCCTTGTAGGCGCAGGTGCTGCGGGTGTCGCTGGGGCGCAGCAGCGACGTCGCGACGTCGGCGGGCGGGACGTAGTACCGGACCGGGAGGTGGGTCTCGATCAGCAGCAGCGGCCGGTCGGTCGCGGCCAGCACGGTGCCGTCGAGGCTGATCTCGACGTGCCGGCGGCTGCTGAGGACGTCGATCCGCTTGAACGGGTCGTGCGGGTGGCCGACGAGCTCCTCGTCCTCGGCCAGCCAGCGGTCGAAGGCCGCGAAGTCGAGCACGACCAGCCCGTCCAGGACGGGGTCGTCCGGCCGGAACCCGGCCCGGTCGAGCCGCCGGTCCGGCCCGACGAGGTCGACGACCGTCCCGGGCGTGGTGTGCGGCTCGAAGCTGTCGGGGCCGAGCATCGGCGGGTACGCCGCGAGGTCGGGCGCCGCGGGCGGCGGCTCGGTCGGCTCGACCGCGAGCAGCAGGTCGTCCTCCGGGACGGCGTAGACCGGCACCAGCCGCCGCGGCTCCCAGACCAGCGCGGCGCGCACGGTGTCGAGCGCGGGCCGCCCGTCGACGTACGCGCGGAGCCGCACCGCGACCGGCTCGAACCGCAGCTCGGAGATCGACTGACCGAGGTGTCGCTTCATGCGCAGGGCCATGGTCCATGAGACACCCGCGCCGCCCCCGGGGTCGAGGCCGTGCGGGGCGACGGCCCCGACCGCGCGGGGGTCAGCCGGTCAGAGGTTCTCGACCACGAAGTCGATGCACCGCGTGAGGGCCTCGACGTCGGCGGGGTCGACGGCGGGGTACATCGCGATCCGCAGCTGGTTGCGGCCGAGCTTGCGGTAGGGCTCGGTGTCGACGATGCCGTTGGCGCGTAGCACCTTGGCGACCTGGGCGGCGTCGATCGCGTCGTCGAGGTCGACGGTGCCGATGACGAGCGAGCGGTGCTCGGGGTCGGCGACGTAGGGCGTCGTGTAGGAGGTCTTCTCCGCCCAGCCGTAGAGGATCGACGACGACTCGGTGGTGCGCTCGACCATGCCCTTGAGCCCGCCCTGGCTGTTCATCCAGTCCAGCTGCTCGGCCATCAGGAAGAGCGTCGCGACCGACGGGGTGTTGTAGGTCTGGTTCTTCGCCGAGTTGTCGATCGCGGTCGGCAGGTCGAAGAACGCCGGGATGTGCCGCTCCGACGCCGCGATCCGCTGCGCCCGGTCGAGCGCCGCCGGCGACATCAGCGCGATCCACAGGCCGCCGTCGGAGGCGAAGCACTTCTGGGGCGCGAAGTAGTAGGCGTCGACCTGGGTGAGGTCGACCGGGAGACCGCCGGCACCGGACGTGGCGTCGACGAGCACCAGCGAGCCCTCGTCGGCACCCTGGGGGCGCACCACGGGCGCCATGACGGCGGTCGAGGTCTCGTTGTGGGCCCAGGCGTAGGCGTCGACGCCGGCCTCCGCGACCGGGGCCGGTCGGCTGCCCGGCTCCGACTTCACGACCGACGGCGCGTCGAGCCACGGCGCCTGCTCGGCGGCCTTGGCGAACTTGGAGGAGAACTCGCCGAAGCTGAGGTGCTGCGACTTCCGCTCGATCAGCCCGAACGTCGCGATGTCCCAGAACGCCGTCGCGCCGCCGTTGCCGAGCACGACCTCGTAGCCCTCGGGCAGCTCGAACAGCGCGGCGAGGCCCTCGCGGACCCGGCCCACGGTGTTCTTCACCGGCGCCTGCCGGTGGGACGTGCCCATCAGCGTCGCGCCGGTCGCGGCCAGCGCGTCGAGGTGGCTGGTCTGGATCTTCGAGGGCCCCGCGCCGAAGCGGCCGTCGGCGGGCTTGAGGTCGGCGGGGATCGTGAGGGCGTCGGTCATGTGGCTACCTTCGGTCGGGGTGGCGTGATGCTGACGACGCTGTCAGAGACGGCACCAGTGTGACAGCCAGGTCACGGCGATGTTGAATCGGGACGCTGCGCGGACACCGGGCCGCCGGCGTACGAGCGAGGAGGGGCCGATGACGACTGCCGACCGCCGTCCCGTCGACCAGCCTGCGGCGCTCGAGCTGGTGACGGTCGGCTACGGGCACCCGGACGCGCTCGCGCTGGTCGAGCGGGTCCAGGAGGAGTACGTCGTCCGCTACGGCTCGCCCGACGAGTCGCCGCTCGACCCGGCGATGTTCGAGCCGCCGGAGGGGCTGTTCCTCGTCGGCTACGTCGCCGGCACGCCCGTCGCGACCGGCGCCTGGCGCCGGTCGCCGGTGCGCGCCCTCGGCGGCACCGACGCGGTCGAGGTCAAGCGCATGTACGTCGTGCCCGAGGCCCGCGGCGCCGGTCACGCCCGCCGGGTGCTGGCCGAGCTCGAGGACACCGCGCGTGCCGCCGGTCACGACCTGGTGGTGCTCGAGACCGGCCTCCGGCAGCCGGAGGCGATCGGGCTCTACACGAGCTCGGGCTACGTCGAGGTGCAGCGCTTCGGGCACTACAGCGACAGCCCCTGTCGCGGTACCTCGGCAAGCGGATCTGACGGCGGGCCCGAGCCCGCCGCCGCTCAGGCGGCGGCGTGGTCGAGCTGCGGTGCGGCGGAGGTGAGGTGGCCGCGTCGCCACAGGGCGTGGACGACGAGCGCTGCGACCACCGAGCCGAGGGTGCCGAGCACCAGGTCGCCGAGCGTGTCGGTGTAGGCGAACTGCCGCTCGGTGCCGCCGCGGATGAACGCGACGTACTCACCCAGCTCCCACAGGATGGCGCCGGTCGCGCCGACGGCCAGCGCCCGCTCGACGGTGCGCACGAGCGAGGTCGACCGGTGCAGGGTCAGCAGGATCACCGCGGCCGCCAGCAGGCCGTTGTTCATGAAGTGCATCCAGTCGTCGAACCAGGTGATCGCGTCGTAGAGGTCCATCCGGTTGCCGAGGATGTCGGAGAAGCAGGTGATGGTGACCAGGAGGTCGGCCAGCCACGGGAACGACGCCCGCTCCTTCCACCACAGCAGCCAGATCGCCGGCACGGTGAAGGCGAGCAGCGGGTAGGCGACCGCCCGCGCCTCCGCGCCCTTGTCCCGCAGGTTCGCGACGTCGGGGTCGACGAGCGCGCTCAGCAGCATCCAGACGAGGAGGAACTTCGCCGTCACGTCCGCGGCCCGTACGACGGGCGGGGTCGGGTACCGGGCGACGACGGCCTCGGTCATGCCAGCTCCTGGTGCGAATCGAACGACGAGAACGGCGATTGTCGCATCCCGCTCCGTCCGCGCCCGCGGCGCGTTTGCCGCAGCGCCGAGCGGTTACCGCTCCGGGAACCCCGAGGAGGAACCATGGACACCTGGGTCTGGATCGTGATCGCCATCGTGGTGGCCCTGCTGGTCATCGCGGCGCTCGCCGCGCTGGCCGCGCGGAGGAAGCGCCACGTGACCCACGAGAAGCACCGCGCCGGCCGGGGAGGAGGCCGCCACCATCCGCACGGAGGCGGCGCACCGGGAGCCGGAGCTGCGCAAGCGGGAGGCGGAGGCGCAGCTGGCCGAGGCCGAGGCGCAGCGGGCGCGCGCCGAGGCCGACCGCCTCGACATGGTGGCCGGCGAGCACCGCGACGAGGTGCGGCGCGAGCGCAGCACGCTCGACGAGCAGCTGCACCGGGCCGACCAGGTCGACCCCGACACCGAGACGCCGCGGCACTCGAGCGGCTGAGAACCGGCGCAGCCACCGCGACCGGGGACGTCGTACGGACGGGGCCACCGGTGACCCCGTCCGTATGACGTCCCGCGAGGAGTCGCGAGCGCGACCGGCTCAGGCGGACCAGTCGGGGTTCCAGCCCTCGACCTCGTCGGCCTTCCGGGCGGACGGTCCGGCGTAGACCGCGGAGGGCCGGATCAGCCGGCCGGTGCGCTTCTGCTCGAGGATGTGGGCCGACCAGCCGCCGGTGCGGGCGCAGGTGAACATCGAGGTGAACATCGGCGCCGGCACCTCGGCGAAGTCGAGGACGATCGCGGCCCAGAACTCCACGTTGGTCTCGAGCACGCGGTCGGGGCGGCGCTCGCGGAGCTCGGCGAGGGCGGCCTGCTCGAGCGCCTCGGCGACCTCGTAGCGCGGGGCGCCGAGCTCGCGGGCGGTGCGGCGCAGCACCCGGGCGCGCGGGTCCTCCGCGCGGTAGACCCGGTGACCGAAGCCCATCAGCCGTTCGCCGTCGTCGAGCAGCCTCTTCACGTAGGCGCGGGCGTCACCGCTCTTCTCGACGTCCTCGATCATGCCCAGCACCCGCGACGGCGCGCCGCCGTGGAGCGGGCCGCTCATCGCGCCGATCGCACCGGAGAACGCGGCCGCCACGTCGGCGCCGGTCGACGTGATCACCCGCGCGGTGAACGTCGAGGCGTTCATCCCGTGCTCGGCCGCCGACGACCAGTAGGCGTCGATCGCGTGCGCGTGCTTGGGGTCGGCCTCGCCCTTCCAGCGGATGAGGAACTTCTCCGCCAGCGTGCGGCCCTCGTCGACCTCCTTCTGGGGCACGACCGGGAGGTGCAGCCCGCGCGCCGACTGCGCGGCGTACGACAGCACCATGACGGCGACCCGGGAGAGGTCGTTGCGCGCCTGCTCGTCGCTGATGTCGTAGGTCTGGCCGAAGCCGAACGCGGGCGCGAGCATCGCGATCGCCGCCTGCACGTCGACGCGCACGTCGCCGGTGTGCACCGGCAGCGTGAACGCCTCCGCCGGCGGCAGCCCGGGCGTGTAGGACCCGTCGATCAGCAGGCCCCACACGTGCTCGAACGGCACCCGGCCGGCCAGGTCCTCGATGTCGACGCCGCGGTAGCGCAGCGCGGAGCCCTCCTTGTCCGGCTCCGCGATCTGCGTCTCGAACGCGACGACGCCCTCCAGTCCGTGGTGTACCTCGGTCATCCGGCGTCTCCTGTCGTCCAGTGCCGCCGCGGACGTCCCGGGACGGGGGGGGCGGCGGGTCTCGCCGCATTCTGCACCACCTGCCGCGCCCGCCGGACGGGGGCGGCGGTGGTGGACGGACGACGGTCTGCCGCGCGCACCCGGCCGGGTGACAGACTCCGTGGCGTGACCGCGATGGAGGAGCCCGACCTCGCCGCGCTGCGGCAGGAGTACGGCGCCGCGGGCCTGGTCGAGGCCGACGCCGACCCGGACCCGTGGCTGATGTGGCGCCGCTGGTTCGCCGACGCGCAGGCGGCGCACCTGCACGAGCCGAACGCGATGGTGGTCGCGACCGTCTCGCCCGACGGCCGGCCCTCCGCCCGGACCGTGCTGCTCAAGGGCGTCTCGGAGGAGGGGTTCGCGTTCTTCACCAACACCGCCTCCCGCAAGGGCGAGGCGCTCGCGCACGAGCCCCGCTGCGCCCTGCTCTTCCCCTGGCACCCGCTCGAGCGGCAGGTGCGGGTCGAGGGGGTGGCCGCACCGTTGGACGCCGACGCGGTGGCGACGTACTTCGCCTCCCGGCCCCGCCACAGCCAGCTCGGCGCCTGGGCCTCGCCGCAGTCGACGGTCGTCCCGAGCCGGGAGGACCTCGCCGAGCGGTTCGCGGCCGCCGAGCGCCGCTTCGCCGGGCGCGAGGTGCCGGTGCCGCCGGAGTGGGGCGGCTACCGGGTCCGCCCCGAGACCTTCGAGTTCTGGCAGGGACGGCCCGGACGGATGCAGACCGGCTCCGCTACCGCCGGGACGGCAGCGGAGCCTGGGTGGTCGAGCGGCTGGCGCCGTAGCGCGTCAGCCGGCCGGCGGGTACACCTCCAGCTCCGCGAGCTGCAGCCGGAACAGGCCGCTGCCCGCCTCGTCCGGCGCTGCCGGGCCGAGCCGTGTGGCGCGCACGCGCAGGTAGCGGCCCGAGCCCTCGACGTCGTACCCGGTCCCGGTGGAGCCGTCGGAGACCTGCCCGGTGAAGGAGCCCACCGTCGTCCAGGTCTCGCCGTCGTCGGAGAGCTCGACCTGGAACACCTCCGGGAAGCCCGCACCGCCGTTGCCGGCCGGCTCGCCCGCGGTGGGGGTACGGGGCCACAGCCAGACCTGCCCGACCTCCTGGACGGAGCCGAGGTCGACCTGCACCCACTCCTCCGCGTCGCGCGAGCTCCGCGGCGGGTCGCTGGTGTAGCCGCGTGACGCCTCGGTGCTCGTCCGGAGGCCGTCGACGAGGTTCGCCCGGCCCCAGGAGCAGCAGTCGATGGTGGCCCGGGCGGTGACCGGCGCCCGGCCGCCAGGTTGTCGGCCGGGTCGGGAGGCGGCGGGGTCGCGTCGAGGGCGACCAGGTCGACCTGGAACCGGCCGGGCCACGGCCCGGTGGCAGACCCCGGAAGCCGACCTCGATCGCGGCGACGTCGATGCCCTCCCAGTCGCCGAGCGGCGCCCGCAGCTGGTTCCACGCGTCGGGCGTGACCCCCTGCTCGACCTCGAGCACGGTGCCGGTGCTGTCGGTGACGCGGAGCCGGCCGAAGAAGGGGCCGGAGCCACCGCCGTAGCCGTTGAGGTGGACGACCAGCGCCTGGTCGGGGGTGAAGGCGCGCGGCTGGTCGAGCCGCACCGACGCGGTGCGCCACTCGTTCGCAGCGATGCCCGGAGTAGGCGTGGCCTCCAGCAGCCGGCGGCCGAGACGAGCGATCCCCGGCCCGTTGGCGGTCGAGGTCACCGCCGCCACCGACGCGGAGCCCTCCGCGGCCGTCCAACCGTCGGTGCCGTCCTCGAAGTTGTGGATCAGCTCCACCCGCGGGTCGAGGCACGCCTCCTCCGTGACGTCGGCGGTGCAGTCGAGGTGGCGGACGAAGACCCGCGTCGAGGCGGTCTCCGACACCGAGCCGAACGCGCGCAGCTCGACCTCGAGCTCACCGCCCGCGGCGTCGACGGCGCGGGTGACCGTGAGGGGCACGACCCGCTGCCCGCGCGCCGGGACCGTCACCCGAGCGGGTCCGGCGGTCTCCCCAGCCCTCCGGGAGAGCGGTCACCGCGACCGTGACGGTGGCCGGCCGGTCGGAGCGGTTGCCGATCGTCGCGGCGACCTCGACCTCGGTCGCGTCCGGCTCCACCACCCGGGTGCCTGAGAGCCGGACGACCGCCACCGGAGCCGCGACCTGCGCCGGGAGCGCGACCGGGACGCGGAGCCCGCGTCCGGAGCGCCGGGCGGTCACCGTCGCCTTGAGGGTGTGCCCACCCTGCGCGGTCACCGGCACCGACACCTCGAACCTCGCGACCGCCTGACGACCTGCCCGGAGCCGCTTCGGCAGCGTCTTGGTCGTCCGCGCCGTCCACCCGCTGGGCAGGGCCAGCCGGGACGCCAGGCGCCGCAGCGGCACCTTGCCGTCGTTTGTGCAGCCGCAGCCGCACCTCGGAGGTCGTTCCCGCGGTCAGGCCGTCGGTCTCGATCGACGCCGCCACCTTGGTGCGCCCGGCCACCGCAGCGGTGAGCGCGGTCTGGGCGCGACGGACGTCGGCCCGCACCGCCGCGGCGGCCTTGGCCGACACGGCCCCGCGGCGCTGCTGGCGGCCCAGCCGGTCGAGCAGGAGCTGGAGTCCGCCGAGCGCGCGGGCCGCCCGGGCCTGCGCCTTCCCCGACGCACCGGCCCGGTGGGCCCGGAGCGCGGCGTCGACGGCGGTCAGCGACTGTCGCAGCGCGGGCCGGAGCACGCGCCGTGCGGCCGGCCGCACCCCCGGCCGAGCGAGGTCGGCGCGGGCGGCCACGACCGCGGTGCGTGCCTGGCGGAGCAGCCCACCGAGCCGGTCGACGGTGAAGGTGTAGGTGCCCGAGCCGACCTCCACCAGCACGTCGTCGCCGGCGCGGCGTACGTCGACCACGCCGGGGCGACCCGCGACCGGCCGGCCGCTCTCGAGCACCCAGCCGGGGCTCCCGGCGCTGACGTGGACGGTGGCCGTCGTGTTGGGCGGCACCGTCACCTGCTGCACCACGGAGCCGCGGACCGTCCGCCACGAGCTGCTGAGGTCGCCGTACGGCGTCGCCACCGTCGCGTTCCCCGACCGCACCTCGTCGGTGACCTGCGGGTCGATGACCGAGCGCCGGTAGCCGACGGACCCCGGCCGCTGCCGGATCCCGGCGACGTCGGCGTAGAGCCAGTCGTCGATCGAGGTGAACATGGGGTGGTTCAGGCTCGAGGCTCCGTTCCAGTCCTCCCAGATCGTCCCGGGTCCGTGCTCGAGCATGTAGCCCCACCCCGGGTGCTCCGTGCTGCGCACCACGTCGAGGACGACGTCGGACCGCCCGTGCATGGCGAGGGCTTGCGGGATGTAGCGGATGCCGGGCAGCCCGCCGGTGAAGTGGCCGCCGCGCTCGTCGACCACGTCGGCGACCAGGGTCTCGACGACGCCGTCGACGTGCTCGTCGGGGACGATCCCGAGGGTGAGCGGGAAGGCGTTGGCGAACTGGCTCGGCCCGTAGCTCGCGGCGACCGGGTCGAGGAACTCCCGGTTGATCGCGGCCGCGACATCGGCGGCCAGGTCGCCCAGCTCGGCTGCCTCGTCGTCCCGACCGGTGAGCTCCGCGGCGAGCGCGACGGTCTGCAGCGCCCAGTAGTAGAACCCGGAGCGGAACAGCGTCGAGTCGGTCTGCTCCACGCCGAGCCAGTCGTTGCCCCAGCGGTGTGCGGGATCGGTCACCAGGTGGTCCTCGGTGGTGGTGCCGAGGTAGTCGACGTAGGCCCGCAGCGACGGGTACTGCTCGGTGAGCAGCCGCGCGTCGCCGTAGCGCTGGTAGACGTAGAGCGGGATCAGGTAGTGCGAGGCGCCCCAGGCGGGATCCGACCGGTTCTCCCACGGGTCGCTGGGCTCGGTGGGGATGATGTCGGGGATCCGGCCGTCGGGTCGCTGGGCGGCGACGTGCTCCTCGCTCCAGTTCGTGTAGAAGGCGGCCATCCCGTAGTTGTTGATCGTCGCCTCCGCCGCGATGTGACCGTCAGCGGTCCAGCCGCGCTTCTCGCGGGTCGGCGTGTCCTCGGGCACGGCGTGCAGCCCGTTGACCTGGGTCTGCCGGTCGGCGGCGTGGAGCCGGTCGAGCATGCTGTCGTCGCTGTCGAAGGAGCCGGTGGGCGCCACCGCGTTGTGGACCTCGCGGGCGACGACGTCGCCCGGCTCGGGCGCGTGCGGCAGCCCGGTCACCTCGACCCAGCGGAACCCGGCGTAGACGAACGACGGCTCCCAGACGGCGCGGCCGCCCGCGGCGAGGTAGGTGTTGGTCTGGGCGGCACCGATGACCCCGTTGTCCACGCGGCCGTCGGTGAGCCGCTCCCCGTGCTTGAGACTGACCTCGGTGCCGGCCGGGAGGTCGACGTCGATGCGCGTCCAGCCGCTGCGGTTCTGGCCGAAGTCGAGGACGTAGACCCCCGGCGCCGGCTCGGTGACCGCGACCGGGTCGTGGTCGGCGACGACCTCCATCGGCTCGAAGGCCGCGGCGGCCATGGTCCCGGGCTCCTCGTCGGTCACCCGGACCTGCTCCCAGCCCGCGCTGTCGGTGCCGGGCTCGGACCAGCCGTCCACCTCGCGCCGGGCGTCGTACTTCTCGCCGTGGAAGCGGTGGGCACGGGTCACCGGACCCACGGTGGAGCGCCACGTCCCGTCGGTCGCGAGCACGTGTGAGGTGCCGTCGGCGAGGGTCACCGCCAGCTGCGCGAGCACGTCGGAGTCCTCGCCGATCATCAGGCCGAGGGCGTTGTCACCCTCGCCGACGAGCTCGGTGACGTCGTAGGTCCGGTAGAGGGCCCGGACGCGGGTGTCGACGCTCGTCGACTCGATCTCGGTGTCCGACACCCGCTCGCCGTTGATCCAGGCCTCGTAGATGCCGCGCGCGAGACCGAACTGCTGCTCGCAGCAGATGCCCTGCCCGTCGGGGCCGCGCTCGAAGCTGCCCCGTCCGGACACGTAGAGCCGTGCCCGGGCGACGTCGTCGGGCAGCGCGAGCTCCCCGCGCAGGTAGGAGCCGCCGGTCCGCTCGGTGCCCGGCGCGATCCAGGCGGCCTGCCAGTCCTCCGCGGCGAGCAGCCCGGTCTCGAACCACGAGGGGTCGCTCCACGACGAGGCACGACCAGCGCCGTCCCAGACCCGGACCCGCCAGTGGTAGCGGGTGGCGGACGCGAGCGCGTCGCCGGCGTACTCCACCCCGGCGGAGCGGTCGGAGGCCACGCGGCCCGAGTCCCAGGCGAGCTCGCCGGCGAAGTCGGACGTGGTGGCGACCTGGACCTGGTAAGCGGACTGCACGATGCCGCGGGGGCGGCCGGTCAGCTGCCAGGCCAGGAGAGGCTGCTCGGCGTCGATGCCGAGCGGGCGGTCGAGGTGCTCGGTCGTCAGGGACCCGACCGCGACCGGCGCCGCGGCAGCAGCGAGACGGGGCGCGGCCGGTTCCACCGCGGCTGCAGGCGCAGCGACGGGTGCGACCGTGGTGATCGCCAGCGCGGCGGCGAGAGCGGCCGGGGGCGAGGACCGAGCGGGAACGGCGGGTACGACGGGTACGGCGGGCATGGCGGGTCGGGAGCATCGAGCGGCGTCCTTTCGTCGCCGCGGACGTTAGAGGCCGGGATGTGACGACGGCAACACTTTCGCTATAACGTTTCAACGGATGGGCCGAAACGTTTCAACCCAGGTCGGCCGCTGCTCTGGCGCGCCCGAAGGGGGCGGCCCCGCTTGTGAGTGAGCGCTCACTCACTTAGTCTGGCGGCATGTCTCCGCGCGCCCGCCCGTTGTCGCCCGACGAGCGCCGCGAGGCGCTGATCGCGGCGACCCGCCCGCTGCTCTACGAGCACGGCCGCGCCGTGACCACCCGGCTGATCGCCGAAGCCGCGGGGGTCGCCGAGGGCACGATCTTCCGGGTCTTCTCCTCCAAGGAGGAGCTCGTCGACGCGACGCTCGCGCGGTGCTTCGAGCCGACCGAGTTCCTCCGCCGCCTCGACGAGATCGACCGCGGGGCGCCCCTGGAGGAGCGGCTGCTCGCGATGACCTCGATCCTGCAGCAGCGGTTCCTCGCCATCTTCGGGCTGATGCGGGCGATGGGGCTGGTCGCTCCTCCGCAGCACCTGCGTGAACACCCTGGTCTCGCGCACGGCCTGGGGGAGGCCCAGGCCCGGATGCTCGCCCTGATCGAGCCGGACGCCCACCGGCTCGCCGTACCTCCGCGGCAGGTGCTCCACCTGCTGCGCATGCTCACCTTCGCCGGCTCCCACGCGGAGATCGCCGACGGGGGAGCTGCTGACTCCCGCCCAGGTCGTCGACACCGTGCTCCACGGCGTCGTCCGCGACGCCGAGGAAGGACCCTGATGCTCCTCCGCCTGCTCCGTGACCACCTCGCGCCCTACCGCGGCTGGCTGAGCGCGATCGTCGTCCTGCAGTTCACGGCAACGGTCGCGATGCTCTACCTCCCGAGCCTCAACGCCGACATCATCGACAAGGGGATCGCTCGCGGCGACACCGGCTACGTCGTCCGGACCGGCGCCGTGATGCTCGTCGTCACGCTCGTCCAGGCGGCGTGCTCGATGTCGTCGGCGTGGTTCGGCGGCCGGACCGCGATGGCCTTCGGCCGCGACCTGCGCCGCGACATCTTCAAGCGCACCGGCGCCTTCTCCGCCCGAGAGGTCTCCCACTTCGGCGCGCCGTCGCTGATCACCCGGGCCACCAACGACGTCCAGCAGGTGCAGATGCTGGCGATGATGACCTGCCTGATGGCGGTCACCATCCCGATCATGATGGTCGGCGGGATCGTCATGGCGATGCGCGAGGACCTCGGCCTGTCCTGGATCGTCGTCGCCACGGTGCCCGTGCTGTTCGTCTGCATCGGCATCGTCGTCTCCCGGATGGTGCCGGCGTTCCGGTCGGTCCAGGAGCGGCTCGACGACGTCAACCGGGTGCTGCGCGAGCAGATCACCGGCATCCGCGTCGTGCGCGCGTTCGTCCGCGAGCCGCACGAGACCGCCCGGTTCGCGCGGTCCAACGACGACCTCACCCAGGTGTCGGTCACCGCGGGCCGGTGGATGGCGACCCTGTTCCCGCTCGTGATGGCGGTCGCCAACGTCGCCAGCGTCGGGGTGATCTGGTTCGGCGGCCACCGGGTCGACAACGGGCAGATGGAGGTCGGCGCGCTCACCGCGTTCCTCGCCTACCTCATGCAGATCCTGATGTCGGTGATGATGGGCACCTTCATGCTGATGATGATCCCCCGCGCGTCGGTCAGCGCGGACCGGATTGCCGCCGTGCTCGACACCGCCTCCAGCGTGGTCCCGCCCGCCGACCCCGTCACCGAGGTGCAGGTCGCCGGCCACCTCGACCTCGAGGGCGTCGGCCTCACCTACCCAGGCGCCGAGGCGCCGGTGCTCTCCGACGTCACCTTCAGCGCCCGCCCGGGGCAGACCGTCGCCGTCATCGGCTCCACCGGCGCCGGGAAGACGACCCTGGTCAACCTGGTGCCGCGGCTGCTCGACGCGACCGAGGGCGTCGTGCGGGTCGACGGGGTCGACGTACGACGTCTCGACCCCGAGCTGCTCTGGTCGCGGATCGGCCTGGTGCCGCAGCGGGCGTTCCTGTTCTCCGGGACCATCGCGTCCAACCTGCGGCACGGCCGCCCCGACGCGACCGACGAGGAGCTGTGGGAGGCGCTGGAGGTCGCGCAGGCGGTCGACTTCGTCCGTGCCATGCCGGAGGGGCTGGACACGCCGGTCGCCCAGGGCGGCACGACGGTCTCGGGCGGCCAGCGGCAGCGGCTCGCCATCGCCCGGGCCCTCGTGCGGCGACCCGAGATCTACCTGTTCGACGACGCGTTCTCCGCGCTCGACGTCGCCACCGACGCCCGGCTCCGGGCCGCGCTGGAGCCGATCACCACCGACGCGACCGTCCTCGTCGTCGCCCAGCGGATCGCCACGATCCGCGACGCCGACCTGATCCTCGTCCTCGAGGACGGCCGCGTCGTCGGCCGCGGCACGCACGAGGAGCTGATGCGCGACAACCCGACGTACCAGGAGATCGCGGACTTCGCAGGGCGTGACGGGGGAGGTGGCGGCATGAGCGGCACCCGCACCATGAAGCAGACCGAGCGGGTCGTCCAGGGCGCCGGTCCCGGTCGCGGTCCGATGGGCGGCGGCATGGTCGGCCAGAAGGCCGACGACTTCCGGGGCTCCGCGCGCCGGTTGCTGACCCTGCTGCGCCCGGCCCGCGGGCGAGCGGTCGCCGTACTTCTCCCTCGCCGCCGGCTCGGTCGCCTCCGTGGCGATCGGGCCCCTACCTGCTGGGGCGCGCGACCGACGAGGTGTTCAACGGGTTCATCGGCGACCGGCTCCCGGCCGGCACCACCAAGGCCGACGCCGTCGCCGACGCGGAGGCCCGCGGCGACGGGCAGTTCGCGGACTTCCTCCGCGGCCTCGACGTGGTGCCCGGGCAGGGCGTCGACTTCGGCGCCGTGGGCCAGGTCCTGCTGCTCACCCTCGTGATCTACCTCGGCGGCCAGGTGCTCGGCTGGCTCCAGGGCTGGCTGGTCAACGACATCGTCCAGCAGACCGTGCGGCGGATGCGCTCCGACGTCGAGGACAAGGTGCACCGGCTCCCCCTCGCGTACTTCGACCGCCAGCCCCGCGGCGAGCTGCTGAGCCGGGTCACCAACGACATCGACAACGTGGCGCAGAACCTCCAGCAGACGATGAGCCAGCTGCTGACATCGCTGCTGATGGTGGTCGGCGTGCTCGGGATGATGTTCTGGGTCTCGCCGCTGCTGGCGCTGATCGCCGTGGTGTCGGTCCCGGTGGCGATGTTCGCGACCGCGCAGATCATGAAGCGCTCCCAGAAGCAGTTCATCAGCCAGTGGCGGCAGACGGGCCGGCTCAACGGGCAGGTCGAGGAGGCGATCTCCGGGCACGCGCTGGTGACCGTCTTCGGCCGGCGCCGGGCCGTGGAGGCGGAGTTCGACGCCGCCAACGAGGAGCTCTACGAGTCGTCGTACCGAGCGCAGTTCATCAGCGGTCTGGTGATGCCGGTGATGATGCTGATCGGCAACCTCAACTACGTCGTCATCGCCGTCGTCGGCGGCCTGCGGGTCACCAGCGGCGCGATCACGATCGGGGAGGTGCAGGCGTTCATCCAGTACACCCGGATGTTCACGCAGCCGATCACGCAGATCGCCTCGATGGCCAACTTGCTGCAGTCGGGCGTCGCGTCCGCCGAGCGGGTCTTCGAGCTGCTCGACGCCGAGGAGGAGGCCGACCCGGTCGGCGCCGAGGTCGGGGTGGACGGGGGCGCGCGGCCGGCGGCGGACGCCACCGCGACCGGTGAGGTGCGGTTCGAGCACGTCTCGTTCTCCTACGACCCCGCCAAGCCGCTGATCGAGGACCTCTCCCTCGTCGCGGAGCCCGGCCAGATGGTCGCGATCGTCGGGCCCACAGGCGCGGGCAAGACCACCCTGGTCAACCTGGTGATGCGGTTCTACGAGCTCGACGGCGGCCGGATCACGCTCGACGGCGTCGACATCACCGCGATGCCGCGGGCGCAGCTGCGCAGCCGGCTCGGGATGGTGCTGCAGGACACCTGGCTGTTCGAGGGCACGATCCGCGACAACATCGCCTACGGGCGGCCCGACGCCACCCAGGAGGAGATCCGGGAGGCCGCGAGGGCGACGTACGTCGACCGCTTCGTGCACTCCCTCCCCGACGGCTACGACACCCGCGTCGAGGACGAGGGGTCGAACCTCTCCGCCGGGGAGCGGCAGTTGGTCACGATCGCGCGGGCGTTCCTCGCGCGACCGGCGCTGCTGATCCTCGACGAGGCGACGTCGTCGGTCGACACCCGCACCGAGCTGTTGCTCCAGAAGGCGATGGCCGCGCTGCGCACCGACCGGACGTCGTTCGTGATCGCCCACCGCCTCTCCACGATCCGCGACGCCGACCTGATCCTCGTGATGGAGGAGGGGCGGATCGTCGAGCAGGGCAGCCACGCCGAGCTGCTCGGGCGCGGGGGAGCGTTCGCGCGGCTGCACGCGGCGCAGTTCGCGGCGGCCGAGGTGTGAGCGGACCGAAAAGTCGTTGTCCGGATTTGGGACCACCGCCTACGGTTGTCGCACACGGGAAAGGAGGTGGTCCGAAGAATGAGTTCTTTCAGGACGCGTGAGGTGGCTGCGCGCTAGCAGCCCCGCTGTCGAGCCGGGACCACCCTCCGTGGGGTCAGGCTCTTGGGCGCGGTGCTGCGGCGAATCCACCGCAGTCACCCGATCCGCAGGTGACCCGGGCGACGTCCACCCGGGGAGGCCCCGACGGCCACACCTGCGGATCGTCCATTTTCGCCGACCCGGCTCGTTCCGGCAGCTGAGAGGCGCCGACCCGGCTCGTTCCGGCGGCTGAGAGGCGCCGACCCGGCTCGTTCCGGCAGCTGAGAGGCGCCGACCCGGCGCATTCCCGCACCGGAAACGTGCCGACCCGGCGCATTCCCGCACCTGAAACGTGCCGACCCGGCGCATTCCTGCAGCTGGCGGTGCGGAGATGAGCCGGGTCGACGCCTTCTGCGTGCGGAGATGAGCCGGGTCGACGCCTTCTGCGTGCGGAGATGAGCCGGGTCGGCGCCTTCTGCGTGCGGAGATGAGCCGGGTCGGCGAATTGGAGAGGGGGGACGAACCGACGTATAGTTGACAAGGTCAACCAAAACCTCCGGAAGCGAGCCGTTCCCTTCGTGACCACCTCCACCACCGTCACCACCGAGCCGGGTCAGATGACCCACCGCGAGATCATGGAGGCCCTGACCGGGCTCCTCCTCGCGATGTTCGTCGCGATGCTGTCGAGCACCGTGGTGAGCAACGCGCTGCCCGCGATCGTGACCGACCTGCACGGCAGCCAGACCGGCTACACGTGGGTCGTCGTCGCCACGCTGCTCACGATGACGGCGACCACCCCGATCTGGGGCAAGCTCGCCGACCTGTTCAGCAAGAAGGTCCTGGTGCAGGCGGCGCTGGTCATCTACACCGCAGGGTCGCTCGCCGCGGCGTTCGCGCCCAGCATGGAGGTCCTGATCGGCGCCCGGGCGGTGCAGGGGCTCGGCGTCGGCGGTCTCACCGCCCTCGTGCAGGTCGTCATCGCGTCGATGGTGCCGCCCCGCGAGCGGGGCCGCTACAGCGGCTACATCGGCGCCGTCTTCGCCACCGCCACGGTCAGCGGGCCGCTGCTGGGCGGCCTGATCGTCGACAGCGCCCTCGGCTGGCGCGGCTGCTTCTTCGTCGGGCTGCCGGTCGCCGCCCTCGCCTTCGTCGTGCTCCAGAAGACCCTGCACCTGCCGGTGGTGCGCCGCGAGGTGCAGATCGACTACGTCGGCGCCACGCTCGTGATGGCCGGCATCAGCGCGCTGCTGGTCTGGGTGAGCCTCGGCGGCAGCAGCTTCGACTGGGTGTCCACCACCTCGGCCGCCCTCGTGGTCGGCGGCGTCGTGCTGGTGGCGGCCGCCTGCTACGTCGAGGCCCGGGTGGCCGTCGAGCCGGTCATCCCGCTGCGGCTGTTCCGCGACCGCACCGTGTCGCTGGCCACCGTCGCCTCCGTGCTCATCGGCGTCGCCATGTTCGGCACCACGGTCTACCTGAGCCAGTACTTCCAGCTCAGCCGCGGCATGACCCCCACCGAGGCCGGCCTGATGTCGATCTCGATGGTCGGCGGGCTGCTGGTCTCCAGCATCGTCAGCGGCCGCGTGATCACCAGCACCGGCCGCTGGAAGCGGTGGCTGGTCGGCGGCATGGCGCTCGTCGTGGTCGGCATCGCCCTGCTGAGCATGATCGACGCGCAGACGCCGCTGTGGCTGGTCGGCCTGTTCATGGCCGTCACCGGCGTCGGCATGGGCGCGACCATGCAGAACCTGGTGCTCGCCGTGCAGAACAACGTCTCCCAGGCCGACCTCGGTGCGGCGAGCTCGGTGGTCGCGATGTTCCGCTCCATCGGCGGCTCGGCCGGCGTCTCGGCGCTCGGCGCGGTCCTCGCCCACCAGGTCGCCGACCACGTCCGCAGCGGCGTGCCCGGTCTGCTGCGCAGCGGTGACATCACCCAGCAGCAGCTCGGCGCCATGCAGCACGACACCGGCAGCATCCCCGACCTCGGCACGCTGCCGCTGCCGCTGCGCGCGCTCTACGAGCACTCCTTCGGCGACGCCGTCGGGCACCTCTTCCTCATCTCGGTGCCGTTCGCCGTCGTAGCGTTCCTCTGCATCCTCCTCATCAAGGAGGTGCCGCTGCGCACGACGTTCGCGCAGGCGGCGGAGGAGCAGGAGCTGGAGGAAGGGGTCGCCCGATGACCGAACGCACCGACGCGCTGCGTCGGCTCGAGCGTGAGGTGAGCGTGATGATCCGGCGGGTACGCCGTGTGATCGGCGAGCGCGCCCGCGCCGTGCACCCCGACCTCCAGCCGTCGACGTACCTCATGCTCGCCTACCTCGTCGAGCAGGGGCCGGTGCGGGCCTCGGCGATGAGCGCCGTCTTCGACATCGACAAGGGCGCGATCAGCCGCCAGGTGCAGACGCTGCTCGACCTCGGCCTCGTCGACCGCACGCCCGACCCCGAGGACGGCCGGGCCACCCTGGTCAGCGTCAGCGAGGAGGGGAGCCCGACGGATGTCGCAGGTCGCGGACCTGCGCCGCCAGCTGCTCGACGAGCGGCTGTCCGGCTGGACGGCGGAGGACCTGGCCGGGTTCACCGACGCGCTGCAGCGCTACAACGAGACCCTCGGCTCGGCAGCCGACTGAGCGACCACCCGGCGCTCAGCCGGTGCGCAGCCACACCGCGGTGTCGGGCGGCAGTCGGTCGCCCACCGGGCCGCTGCTGATCAGCACCTCGCCGTCGGGGAGCCGCACCGGCCCCCGGCCGGCGTTGAGGACCGCGGTGAGCGCGCCGCGGCGTACGACGAGCACGTCGTCGTGAGCCTCGGCGACGCACGCCAGGTCGGTGCCGACCACGTGCTTGCGACGCGCGACCAGCGCCCGCCGGTAGAACGACAGGGTGGAGTGCTCGTCGGCCTCCTGCGCCACCACCGTCAACGCCGCCCAGTCCGGCGGCTGCGGGATCCACGGCTGCTCGGGCGTCGTGCTGAACCCGTACGGCGGTGCGTCGCCCTCCCACGGCATCGGCACCCGGCATCCGTCGCGCCCGACCTCGCCGCCGCGCAGCCACGACGGGTCCTGCCGCGCACCGGGTGCCACGTCGACCTGCTGGAGACCGAGCTCCTCGCCGTTGTAGAGGTACGCCGACCCCGGCAGCGCCAGCATCACCAGCGTCGCCGCGCGGGCGCGGGCCAGCCCGACCGGCCCGCCGCCGTACCGGGTCGGGTGCCGCACCACGTCGTGGTTGCTCAGCACCCAGGTCGGTGGCGACCCCTGGACGGTGGCCAGCGCGGCGATCGAGCCGTTGACGACCTCGGCGAAGCCGCGGGCCGACCACGGTGTCGTGAGCCAGGCGAAGTTGAAGGTCTGGTGCAGCTCGTCGGGGCGGACGAACCGTGCCATCGACTCGGCGGTCTGCGTCCAGGCCTCGGCGACCGCGATCCGGTCGCCGCGGTCGTCGGCGTAGGAGTCGAGGAGCCGGCGCCAGCGGCGGTAGACGTCGTGCACCTCCGGCTGCTCCCACATCGGCTCGTCGCGCAGCACCCGCTCCACCATCGACGACGCCTCCGCCCCGTCGGCCGCGTCGGCCCCCGTCGGCCCCGCTCCGCTCCGGTCGCCGCTGGTCGCGCAGGCCGGCCTCCTTGAACAGCCCGTGCGCCACGTCGACCCGGAAGCCGTCGACCCCGCGGTCGAGCCAGAACCGCAGCACGTCCTCGAACATCGCGCCCACCTCCGGGTTGCGCCAGTCGAGGTCGGGCTGGGTGGCGTCGAACAGGTGGAGGTACCACTGCCCCGGGCGGCCGTCCGCCTCGGTGACCCGCGTCCAGGCCGGACCGCCGAACACCGACTCCCCAGTTGTTCGGCGGCTCGCCGCCTCCGGGGCCGCGGCCGTCGCGGAAGAGGTAGCGCGCCCGCTCCGGCGAGCCGGGCGGCGCCGCGAGCGCCGCGCGGAACCACGGGTGCTGGTCGGAGGTGTGGTTGGGCACGAGGTCGACGACGACCCGCAGCCCGAGGTCGTGGGCGCGGGCCAGCAGCGCGTCGGCGTCGGCGAGGGTGCCGAACAGCGGGTCGATGTCGGTGTAGTCCTCGACGTCGTAGCCGTGGTCCTTCTGCGGCGACCGGTAGAACGGCGTCACCCACAGGGCGTCGACGCCGAGGTCGCGCAGGTAGGGCAGCCGGGAGGTGATCCCGGCGATGTCGCCGACCCCGTCGCCGTCGGCGTCGGCGAAGCTGCGGACGTAGACCTGGTAGACGACCGCCTCCTGCCACCAGCTCACGCGAACGCCTTCGGGTCGACCGCCACCCAGACGTGCTCGGCCGCGGCCGTCACCCGGCCGGCGGGGTCGTAGAGCGTCGAGGCCGTGAACGTCTTGCGCCCCTCGACGCCGCGCACCGTGCCGACGACGACGTACCGCTCCGCCGTCGTCGGCAGCCGGTGGATCCGCGCGGTCATCCGGCCGAGCACCATCGGCCGCTCGTCGATGTCGCTGGCCCAGCCGCCGACGCAGTCGAGCGCAGCCCAGGTGATCGGGACGCCGACCTCGTACGGCGTCCAGGTCGCGGCCACCAGCGGATCACCCTCCTCGGCCGGCCGGCTGCCGCCGCTGTCGTCGGCGGACATCACCCGGCCCGGGAAGATGCGGAGCCCGTCACCGGGGCGACGCTGGGGGCCGCAGGCGAAGCAGGTCGGGAACGGGTGCCGGTGGTGGCCGGCGTAGCGCTCCTCGGCCGCCGCCGCCTCCGTCATCGGCACCCCCGGCACCGGCACCGGGTCGAGGTCGGCCAGGGCCGCCTCCGCCACCGGCCGGCCGTCGTGGTGGGCGACCGCGCCGTTGGCGGTCTCGGTGAGCGGCATCGGCACGTCGAGCGGCGGTGGCTGCCGGAGGGTGACGGTCACCGGCCCGCCGAGGCCGGCGCCCGGCAGGGTCTGGGCGAGCGCGCCGGCCGTCCAGCCGCCGTTGCCCGAGCGGGGCGGGCCGTTGAACCGGCGCGGGACGCTCAGGGTGCTCGGGGTCGAGGTGGGCGGCGGCATGGGTCCGAGCCTGCCAAACCGGTGGGCGGTCGCGCACCCCGGACGGGTGGGTGCACCGGGTTCGGTCGATGGGGGAGAATGAAGTGGTGAGCGACCTGATCGACACCACCGAGATGTACCTCCGCACCATCTACGAGCTGGTCGAGGAGGGGGATCGTCCCGCTGCGCGCCCGGATCGCCGAGCGGCTCCACCAGAGCGGCCCGACGGTCTCCCAGACCGTCGCCCGGATGGAGCGCGACGGGCTGCTCACCGTCGAGGGCGACCGCCACCTCGAGCTCACCGAGGAGGGCAAGCGGCTCGCCACCCGGGTCATGCGCAAGCACCGGCTCGCCGAGCGGCTGCTCACCGACATCATCGGCCTCGAGTGGGAGCTCGTGCACGAGGAGGCCTGCCGCTGGGAGCACGTCATCTCCGAGACCGTGGAGCGCCGCCTCCTCGAGCTGCTCGACCACCCGACCGAGTCGCCGTACGGCAACCCGATCCCGGGGCTCGACGAGCTCGGCGAGGCCCGGCCCAGCGAGCACTTCATGGAGGGCGTCGAGCCGCTCTCGAAGGCCGCCGGCGAGGAGACCAGCCGCGCCCTGGTGCGCCGGATCTCCGAGGAGATGCAGAAGGACGAGGCGCTGATGAGCGCCATGCGCCGGGTCGGCGCCCTGCCCGACAAGACGATCACGATCCAGGCCACCCCCGACGGCGTGCTCGTCGGCGCCGGCGGCGAGAGCGCGGAGATCTTCCCCGAGGCCGCCGCGCACATCTTCGTCAAGCGGCTCTGAGGGGCGGTGCGGGGCGGGTCGGTTGGCGGCGCGGCGCGTCCGAGGGGGTCGGGTCTGGTCACCCGCGGTCGGTGGTCACCCGGGTCGCTCGGGTCACGGCTGCCGCAGATTCATCACGGTATGTCGCCGAGTCCGCACTTCCCACGGTGGGTACGCCGTGGGAGGCGCAGGTTCGTCGACATACCTTGATGAATCTGCACGCACCTGGGACTGAGCACGCCCAGGAGCGACGCGGCCTGAGACCCGACTCTCCGGCCGCCCCTCGCCCCGCCCGTCACCCACCCCGTCGCGCGGCCAGCGCCGGGAGCCACTCCGACGTGCCGGCGTCGACCGTGTACGTCGCCAGGTCGTCGCCGCGGGTGCTGCCGCGGTTGACGATCACGACGGGCACGCCGAGCTTGGCTGCGCGCTTCACGAACCGGAGGCCGCTCATCACGGTGAGGCTGGAACCGGCGACGAGCAGTGTGCCGCCGGTGCCCGCGAGGGCGTCGACGGCGGCGTAGCACCGCTCGACCCGCGGCGCGGGCACGTTCTCGCCGAAGAACACCACGTCGGGCTTGAGCACGCCGCCGCACGCCTCGCACGCGGGGACGACGAACCCGTCGGTGTCCTCCAGCGCGACGTCGCCGTCGGGCCGCACCTCGACGGAGGCGTGCCGCTCCGCCCACCCGGGGTTGAGGTCGGCCAGCCGCTGCTGCAGCGCCGCGCGCGGCGTCGTACGCCGGCAGGACAGGCAGACGACCTCGGCGATCCGCCCGTGGAGCGCGACCAGCCGGGGAGTGCCGGCGGCCTCGTGCAGGCCGTCGACGTTCTGGGTGATGACCAGCTCGGCGCCGAGCGCCGCGACCGCGCGGTGGCCGGCGTTGGGCTCGGCCTGCCGCATCCGGGACCAGCCGAGGTGCGAGCGCGCCCAGTACCGCTGCTGCGGCTCCGGGCCGGCCACGAACTCCTGGTAGGTCATCGGCATCCGGGCGGGGGCGCCCGGTCCGCGGTAGTCCGGGATGCCCGAGTCGGTCGACAGCCCCGCCCCGGTCAGCACCACCAGCGGCCCGGCCGCGCACAGCTCGAGGGCCGGCGCCGCATCCCCTGCCGGACCAGGGGTCGAATCGGGTGTCGTGGTGGCACGAGTCGGGGTCGTGGTGCGGCCAGCGCGCCACGGGACCCGACTCGACCGACCACGAGGCCCGATTCAACCATCGGTGATGAGGGGGGACGAAGCGGTAGCGGCCGTGCCGCTCGATCCGGGTGCCGCCGTCGTCGCGGGTGACGCGCAGCATCACGCCGTCGGCGGGCACGACCAGGACGCCGCCGGGGGCCAGCTGGTCGACGAGGGCCTGGGGAGGGTGTCGGCGGCGGCGGAGACGAGGATCCGGTCGTACGGCGCGTCCGCCGGCCGGCCGAGCACGCCCGGCTCCGCACGGTGCACCCGCACCGCCGGGGAACCGGCCGGCGAGGACCTCCCGGCTGGCGTCGACCAGCTCCGGGATCCGCTCCACCGCGGTCACCGACCCCTCCGGCCCGACCAGCCACGCCAGCAGCCCGCTCGTCCATCCGGAGCCGGAGCCGACGTCGAGCACCCGGTCGCCGGGCCGCGGGTCGAGCAGCCGCAGCATGTCGCGGACGGTGCGCGGCTGGCTGTTGGTGACGCCGTAGCCGATGTCGAGCGCCTGGTCGAGGTCGGCGCTGCCGCGCTGGTGCGGAGGCAGGAAGTCGCGCCGCGGCACCGCCGCGAACGCGTCGGCCAGCCGACCGTCGGACGGCACCGGCTCACCCGTAGCGGAGCCGCGCCCGCTCCCGCGCCTTCGCCGCCTCGACCTCCCGGTCCTTCGGCGGCGCGGTCGTGACGAGGGAGTCGAGCAGCCGCTGCGTCACCTCGGTGACCTCGCGCACCGCCCGGTCGAACGCCTCCTGGTTGGCCTGCGACGGCCGGGTCGCCCCGCTGACCTTGCGCACGTACTGCAGCGCCGCCGCGGCGACCTCGTCCTGCGTCGCCGGCGGCTCGAAGTTGTGGAGGACCCGGATGTTGCGGCACATGCCCGAGCGTACGCCGCTACTCGACGTGCGCGGGCAGCTCGAGGAGCTCCACGTCCTCGCCGGTCACGAGCACGATCCGCCCGTCGGGCAGCGGCACGGCGCGCACCTGCTCGACGTCGGAGCCGTACTCCACCCGCTGCATCCGCTGGTCGTGCAGCCGCCCACCGTCGATCCGCAGCACGGAGAGGTAGCCGACCCGGCTGCCGCGGTGGTGCTCGACGACGGTGAGGATGGTCCGGGCGTCGTGGACGAACGTGAACGACCGCGGGTCGCGGGCCGCGAGCGGCTGGGTGCCGGGCGCGTAGTGGTGGACGTCGATCCGCCGCACGGCCCGCAGGTCGCTCACGTCGAACAGACCGGCCTGCGCCCCCCAGCCGCGGCCGGTCGGTCCCTCGCCCACGCCGACCAGCCGGCGGGGGCCGAGCGGGTGGAGGTAGGAGGAGAACCCGGGGATCTTCAGCTTCCCCAGCAGGCGCGGCCGGTCGACGTCGGTGAGGTCGACGGCGTAGAGCGGGTCGACCCGGCGGAAGGTCACCACGATCGCCAGTCCGTCGGACCACCGCACCGAGGTGATGTCCTCGTTGCGCCCGAGCCCGTCGAGCCGGCCGACCTCGACCAGGTCCTGCCCGTCGCGGCGCAGGGTGACGACGGAGTTGAACGGCCCGGTCTCCGACGTCGGGCCGACGGCCACGCGGAGCACGTCGTCGGCCTCGTCCATCGCCCACCGGTCGGCCACCGCGCCCTCGACCTCGCCCGAGGCGACGTGCGTGGCGCGGGTGCCGTCGAGGGCGAAGTCGAACAGGTGGGTGGTGCCGCCGGTGACGCTCGGCCGGTCGGCGAAGCAGCAGCCGCCCCACGCCGGGCTCGCCGCGAGGTAGAGGTGGTCGACCGACTCGTAGGCGATGTCGGTGGCGCCGGCGACGCCGATCGCGTCGACCTCGCCCGGGGCGGACGCGTCGAAGCCGACCACGGCCACGGTGTCGAGCGCCAGCTCGTCCGACGGGACGGCCACGCCGCGGCAGTCGAGCAGTCGTTCGCTGGCCCCGTCCGTCGTGATCGTCGGCAGCCAGTCGTCGATCGTCGACCGCTCGACCAGGTCGCGGTTGTGCGCCAGCGCCGCCCGGCGGTTGAACTTCCGGCCCGGGTGCACGAACCCGAGGTCGGGCAGCCCGCTCGAGAGCACCAGGCGCACCGTCGAGCCGTGCTGGCGCGCCGACAGCAGGCGGGCGTCGTACGTCGCCTCCGCCACCACCTCCGGCGCCTCCGGCCGGGTGAGGTCGACGGTGACGACGCGGGTGGCGCGCCGCTCCGCTCGGCCGTACGGCGTCCGCTCGCGCGGCGCCTCCTCGTCGACGCCGACCGCGACGACGGTGTCGCCGGCCAGCATGATCTCGCCGCCCTCGAGGCCCGGCAGGTCGAGCGTCGCCAGCCGGTCGACCTCCCCGCCTGCGACGTCGTGCACCTGCAGCTCGTCGTCGCGCAGCCGCACCAGCAGCGAGCCGTCGGTCTTCACCACGTCGGGCTCGTCGACGCCGATCTCCTGCACGTTGGTGCCGGTGTCGCTGTTCTGCTGGCGCACGGTGTGCGCGTCGGCGCTGTACTTGGCGACCCGGTTCGAGAGCGGGGTCTCGGCGTCCACCGCCCCGTCCCGCAGGATCACGTCGTCGTAGAGGGGGTAGCGAGCGGCCCACCCCCAGGCCGTCACCCGTGCGAGCGCACGGTCGACATAGGCCCCGAGCAGGTCCTCGCACGACTCCGCCGGCTCGAGGTCGGCCTGGAACGCGGCGTACGACGGCGCCTGCCCGGCCTCGCCCCCGTCCCCCGAACCGCCCGGCCCGGCGGGGCCGCCCGAGCCGCCGCCGACGGTGGTGCCGAGCACGAACGCGCCGATTAGGCCGGTCGCGACGCCCGCGGTGAGCAGCGGACGCAGCACGAGGCGGCGGCGCCGCGCGGCGGCCTGCGCACCCGCCGCGATCCGCGCCTCCCGGAGGATGTCGTGGGTGGGTGCCTTCCCGACCGGCAGGTCGTCCCACAGGCGCTCGAGGTCGGTCATCGCGAGGTCCCTCCGCTGAGGTCGAGGAGATGGTCGTTGGCAGCCAGCTGCGCGAGGGCGCGCGAGAGCCGGCTCTTCACGGTGCCGGGCGGCACGCCGAGGACGTCGGCGGTCTGCCGCTCGCTGAGCTGCACGAAGTACCGCAGCACCACCACGTCCCGGTTGGGCTTGGTCAGGCACGCCAGCGCCCGGTGCACGGCGTCGGCCACCGCGACCGCCTCCGCCGCGTCGGCCGCGTCCGCCACCCGGCCCGCGGCGCGGCTGCGGCTGTCGTCGTCGAGCGCCCCCCGTGCTCGCCCGGTCCTTCCACCACCGGGTGCGCCGGGAGTCGCGCAGGCAGTTGAGCAGCATCCGGTAGACGTAGGCGTCGCGGTTGTCGGCACGGCTCACCTTGTCCCAACCGGTGTAGCACCGCACCAGCGTGGTCTGCGCCAGGTCCTCCGCCTCGTGCGGCTGCGCGCCGAGGAACACCGCGGCCCGCACGAGCGCACCCCCACGCCTGCTCGACGTACGCCGCGTACGCCTGCTCGCTGTCTCTGTCCACGTGCTCTCCGTCGGTGGTGGGCTGCTGACGGTACGACGGCACGTCCGGCGCCGGAGGTTCCATCTGAACTGCGCTCGCTCCGCTCGCGCGTGTCGTGCCGCCCCGGACGATCCAATTGCGCTCGCTCCGCTCGCGCGTGTCGTGCCGCCCCGGACGCCTCGTCTTCCCTCCCTGCGCTCGGTCGCTCGTTCCTCGCTTCCTCGCTCCGGTCAGTCCAGACGAGGCGGGCGGCACGACGGCTTCGGCAGGTCGTGCGGGGCTGGCACGATGGCCGGCATGGCTGACGCGCGCACGTACGACGTCGTGCTCTTCGGGGCGACCGGCTTCACCGGCGGGCTGACCGCCGACTACCTCGCGGCGCACGCGCCGGACGGGCTGCGGTGGGCGCTCGCCGGTCGCAGCCGGGAGAAGCTCGAGGCGGTGCGCGACCGGCTGGCCACGACGGATCCGCGATGGGCGGGGCTCGACCTGCTCGTCGTCGACCTGACGGACGGCGCCGCCCTCGACGACGTCGTTGGCCGGACCCGGGTGGTCGCGACCACGATCGGCCCCTACCTGCAGCACGGCGGTCCGCTCGTCGCCGCGTGCGCCCGGGCGGGCACCGACTACGTCGACCTGACCGGCGAGCCGGAGTTCGTCGACCGCACCTACCTCGAGCACCACGCGACCGCCGAGGCCAGCGGCGCCCGGCTCGTGCACGCGTGCGGCTTCGACTCGGTCCCGCACGACCTCGGCGCCTACTTCACGGTGCAGCAGCTCACCGAGGCGCTCGGCGGCCCGGTCACGGTGCCGGTGCGGATGCGCGGCGTGGTGCGCGCGGGCGGCGCGGTCTCCGGCGGCACCTTCCACTCCGCGCTCGGCGCGTTCTCCCGCGCCAAGCAGATGCGGGCGGCGATGCAGGAGCGGCGGCGGGTCGAGCCGCGCCCCCAGGGCCGCCGGTCCCGGGCGGTGTCGGGCAAGCCGGGGCGCGACAAGCTGCTCGGCTACTGGCTGCTCCCGCTGCCCACCATCGACCCGTTCGTCGTGGCGCGCAGCGGCGCCGCGCTGGCGGCGTACGGCCCGGACTTCCGCTACTCCCACTACGCCGGCACCAAGACCCTCCCCTACGCCGTCGGCGGTGCCGTGGGCGCCACGACACTCGCCCTCGCTGCGCAGGTGCGGCCGCTGCGCGAGCAGCTCGGCAAGCGGGTGCCGCAGGGCAGCGGGCCGAGCGAGCGGAAGCGGGAGCGGTCGTGGTTCACCGTCGACCTCGTCGCCGAGGGCGGCGGCGCGACCGTGCACACCCGGGTGTCCGGGGGCGACCCCGGCTACACCGAGACCGCGAAGATGCTCGGCGAGGCCGCGCTCTGCCTCGCGCTCGACGACAACCCGCCGACCGCGGGTCAGGTCACCACCGCCCAGGCGATGGGCAACGCGCTGCTGGGGCGGCTGCAGGCGGCCGGGATGAGGTTCGAGCGCGTGGAGTAGGCGCCCGGCGCGAGGTGCGGCCGCTCGGCGGGCTACCTCCGCGCGACCGCCACCGCCGCCACGACGAGCACGACCGCCCACATCACCGCTGCCGCTGTCCAGAGCACCATGCCTCTACGACGCGCCGGAGGGCGATCGGGTTGCGGCGGCCGGCGGGGTTGCCGGTGGGGTTGCCGGCGGTGAGCCGGCGCCGCCGGCCCGCGTACGAGCTCGCGCGTCACCCGGTGCCCCCGGTAGGAGTCGAACCTACGACCTTTCGCTTAGGAGGCGGCTGCTCTATCCACTGAGCTACGGGGGCGGGACCCGCGCATTCTCGCAGGTCGACCCCGAGCCCGCCGGATCCGGGCCCGCGTCGGCTCTGGACGGCGACGTGACGGGCAAACCTCCACTTGTCCGGCATTGCTTTGCCCGACAAGTTGAGGTTTCCCCGGTCGGCCGGGGAAACCTCACGTCGCCCGCCACCCCCGCCACCCGGCCATCCCACTCATCCCACCACCCACCCGCCCGTACACCCGTACACCCGTACACCCGCCCGAGTTTTCACCCCGCGCCCCCGCGACGCACAATGGTGCGGAGGGGTCGGCTGGGCGTCCCCGTACCTTGGACGCGCCACGGAGCGCAGCGCCCCGATTGACATCACCAGGTGATCGATGACCGACAACCCCGGCAGCCCTGAGAGCACCGGAGGGACCGACGTCCCCGCAGCCGCGCCCGGCGGGCGTCGGGGGGCCGCGTGCACGGCGTACGGCGACCTCGGTCGCCGGCCGGCAGGGCCGGGGCAAGCGGCGGGCGCGGAAGCGGCGCACCGTCGCCCGGGTGATCACGGCGACGCTGCTGGCCCTCGGGACGGGGACGGCGGGCGCCACGGTGCTCGTCTACAACAACTGGAGCGGCAACCTCGACAGCAAGGACCTCTCCTCCCAGCTGAAGGACCGGCCGGAGAACGAGGAGGTCGCCGGGCCGCAGGAGCCGCTCGACATCCTGGTGATGGGCTCCGACACCCGTGAGGGGGCCGGCAACAACATCGACGGGCTGGTGGGCGACGGCGAGCGCTCCGACACCACGATCCTGCTCCACCTCTCCGCGGACCGGCAGGACGCCTACGGCATCAGCATCCCGCGGGACACGCTCGTCGACCGCCCCACCTGCTACGAGGAGGACGGCGTCACCGAGATCCCGGGCGCGGAGAACGCCATGTGGAACGAGGCGTTCTCGCTCGGCGGGCCGGCGTGCACGATCCAGCAGTTCGAGCAGCTCACCGACATCCGGGTCGACAACTACCTCGTCATCGACTTCCAGGGCTTCCGCGACATGGTCAACGCCCTCGGCGGGGTGGAGGTCTGCATCCCCGAGGAGATCGACGACGACAAGGCCAACATCCACCTCGAGGCCGGCACCCGTGAGCTCAAGGGCGACGAGGCGCTCGGCTACGTCCGGGTCCGCAACGTCGGCGACGGCACCGACCCCAACCGGATCCGCCGCCAGCAGGCGTTCATGGCCGCGATGATCAACAAGGCGGTGTCGGCCGGCATGCTCACCCGCCTCGACCGGCTGGTCGGGTTCGTCAACGCGGTCACCGACTCGATCACCACCGACTACGAGGACCCGCAGGACCTGGTCAGCCTGGGTCGCAGCTTCCAGGGCGTCGGCCTCGACAACGTCCGGTTCGTGACCACGCCGTGGCAGTACTCCACCATCGACCCCAATCGCGTCGAGTGGCTCCCCGAGGTCGGCAAGCTGTGGCGGCTGGTGCGCAAGGACAGGCCGCTGACCGAGCAGTTCACCGACGAGTCGATCAGCGCCGCCGAGCGGCCCGACGGGTCCGAGCCGCCGCGCGGCGAGGCGAGCGACCCCAGCGGCACCGATGACCCCAACGGCACCGACGACCCGAGCGCCACGGACGGGACGGACGGGACCGACGGGTCCGACACGGGCACCGACGACACCGACGACGGGCTCTCCGACGAGGCCCGCGAGCGGGCGGGCCTGTGCTGACGGGAGCGCCGTGACCGACGAGCAACGCCGCGACGACGTACGCCGTCCGCGCCGGGAGGCCGACTGGGAGCGCCGCCGGCGGCTGGCCGAGGTCTTCGGCGACGTGCTGCCCGAGACCACCCGCGACGAGCGGGACGCCGAGGCGCCCGACGAGGAGCCGGCGTCGGAGCGGTGGCTGCGGTCGCAGGTGCCGCCGCACCACGGCTGAGCGTCGGCCGCGCGCCCCGGCCGGCGTCCGGTCAGACCCCCTTGTCGCCCCTGGCCGCCAGGGAGTCGCGGATCTCCATCAGCAGCTCGACCTCGGTGGGGCCGGCGATCTCCTCCGGCAGGAACCGGGCCTTCGCCTTGGTGTAGGGGACCACGATCAGGAAGTAGACGACCGCGCCGAGGATCAGGAACGCGATCACGGCGTTGATGAACAGGCCGACGTTGACCCCGGCGAGCTCCGCGCTGCTGAAGTCGGGCTGGCCGCCGATCTTGCCGATGAAGCCCATCAACATGTCGGTGAACGTGGTGACCACCTCGGTGAAGGCGAGCGCCATGATCAGGCCCACGGCGATCTCGATGAGGTTGCCGCGCATCAGGAAATTCTTGAATCCGTCCATCCCACTCCTCCTCGGGGATCGGCGCCCTGCGTCGCCAGGGCTCTAGGCTGGCCCGAACCTAGCGGGGTTCCCACGCGTACGTCATCAGTGACGAGGCGGCGGCACTGCTGATCCGGGCCACCTCGTCGTCGTCGACGAGGAGGACGACCAGCCGCCCCGACAACGGGTCGGCGGCCGCGCCGGCCGGTTCGGGCACCGCCGCGACGAGCGCTCCGGGCGCCACGACGTCGGTGCTGCCGGTCTGCGGGTCGGTGGCGAGGACGTCGATCCGGTCGCCCACCGTCAGCAGCGCCGCCTGGTCGGCGTCGGAGAGCCGCACCGGCATCGCGGTCGTGCCCGGCGCTCCCTCCGCGAGCCCCGGACCCACCAGCCGCACGTCGGTCACCGGCTCACCCGCGCGCAGCGGCGCGGCCAGCAGGGCCCCGGCCGGCGCCTCGACCGCGCCGTCGGGCACGGCGTCGGGCGGCACGGTCGTCAGCCGGACGTCGTCGTCGGCCAGCGTCGTGCCCGCAGGCAGGTCGCGGGCCGCCACGAGCAGCGAGGCGCCGGGCGGCTCCGGCGGACGGGCGGCCTGCACGCCCGCACCGACCGCGCCGGCGGTGCACAGCACGGCGAGGAGGCGGCGGCGGCGCAGCACCGCGCGCCGCAGCTCGGTCAGCCGGTCGCGGAGCCGGGCACGGGCCGACGCCCGGTCGGGGTGAGGTCGCATGCGGCGACGTTAGGCGGCAGCGGGGTCGCTCCGCACCCGCCGGCGCGGTTGTCCACAGGCGGGCCGACAGTCCGGGCCGGCCGGCCCCGATCAGCCCGCCCCGATCAGCCTGCCTCGATCAGACCGCCTCGATCAGACCGCCTCGACCGGCCGCCGGCCGGTCAGCTGGAGGCGGGGGCGGCCGCGGCCGCGCTGCTGCTGGAGCCGGAGGAGGAGCTGCTCGACGAGCTCGAGGAGCTGGTCGACGAGCCGGACGACGAGCTCTCCGAGCTGCTCGAGGACGAGCCCCCGGAGCTGCCGGCGCCCGCGGTGCTGCGGCTGTCGGTGCGGTAGAACCCGGAGCCCTTGAAGACGACGCCCACGGCGTTGAACACCTTGCGGAGCCGGCCGGAGCACTCCGGGCAGACCGTGAGCGCGTCGTCGGAGAAGCTCTGGAACTGTTCGAAGGCGTGGCTGCAGTCGGTGCAGGCGTACTGGTAGGTCGGCATCGGATCTCCGTTGGCACTCTCGCGTGACGACTGCCAATACTACGGCAGCCCGAGGCGGGCGGCACAATGACGCCCACCATGGTCGACGCAGACGAGAGCGGCCCCGCCGCGACCCCACCCGCTGCCCGTCCCGGCGGCTTCCGCGCGCTTCCCGCGTCGCTGCGGTGGACGGCGTACGTCGCGGCCGGGCTGGTGCTGGTCCTCGTGCTCACGCTGGTCCTGGCCGTGGCGCTGGTGCGCCGGCCGTGGCCGCAGACCTCGGGCGAGGTCGAGATCTCCGGCCTGGAGGGCGAGGTCGAGGTGCTGCGCGACGACCACGGCATCCCGCAGATCTACGCCGGGACGATGCACGACCTGATGCTGGCGCAGGGCTTCGTGCACGCCCAGGAGCGGTTCTTCGAGATGGACGTGCGGCGCCACGCCACCGCCGGCCGGCTCTCCGAGCTGTTCGGCGAGGCGGGGCTCGACACCGACCGGGTGGTGCGCACGCTCGGCTGGCGGCAGGTCGCGCAGCAGGAGCTCACCATGCTCGAGCCCGCGACCCGCGACCTGCTCGACGCCTACGCCGAGGGCGTCAACGCCTACCTCGAGGACCGGTCGCTGTCGGAGATCTCGCTGGAGTACGCCGTCCTCGACCTCTCCGGGCTCGACTACACGCCGGCCGCCTGGACCGCCGTCGACTCGATCGCGTGGCTGAAGGCGATGGCGTGGGACCTCAAGGGCAACCTCGACGACGAGATCGGGCGGGCGCTGACCGCGGCGGCGGTCGGCGAGGAGCGGGCGGCCGCCCTGTTCCCCCGGCTACCCCTACGACCAGCACCCGCCGATCGTCGAGCAGGGCGCGGTGGTCGGCCGGGTCTTCGACCAGGACGCCGGCGGCGCCGCGGCGCAGCGGCCGCCCACGGGTCCGGCGGTGGAGGAGGCGCTCGCGGCGGTGCGGGAGGCGGCCGCCGCCGTGCCTCCGCTCCTCGGCCGCGGCGACGGCGTCGGCAGCAACGCCTGGGCGGCCTCCGGCGACCGCACCACCACCGGGGCGCCGATCCTCGCCAACGACCCGCACCTCGGCGTCTCGGTGCCGGGCGTGTGGATGCAGGTCGGGCTCCACTGCCGGGCGGTCACCCGCGAGTGCCCCCCTCGACGTCGCGGGCTTCAGCTTCTCCGGCGTGCCGGGGGTGGTGATCGGCCACAACGCCGACATCGCCTGGGGGTTCACCAACCTCGCGCCGGACACGACCGACCTCTACGTCGAGCGGATCCGCGGCGACCGCTGGCAGCACGGCGGGCGGCTGCGACGGCTCGCCACCCGCGTCGAGACGATCGAGGTGCGCGGCGGCGACGACGTCGAGCTGACCGTCCGCGCCACCGCGCACGGCCCGATCCTCTCCGACGTGGCGGGCGACCTCGGCGAGCTGGTGACCGACGCGGGGGAGAGCGGCGTCGTGCCGCACCGGGGCTCCTGGGAGCACGCGGTCTCGCTGGCGTGGACCGCGCTCGACCCCCACCCGACGGCCGACGCGCTGTTCGCGCTCAACGTCGCCCACGACTGGCGCTCCTTCCGCGCCGCCCTCGCCGACTTCGCGGCCCCCGGCCAGAACGTCGTGTACGCCGACACCGCGGGCCACGTCGGCTACCAGGCGACCGGGCGGGTGCCGGTCCGGCGGGCCGGCAACGACGGGCGGCTGCCCACCGCCGGCTGGCTGCCGCGCAACGACTGGACCGGCCGCTACGTGCCGTTCGACGCCCTGCCGCGGGTGCTCGACCCGGAGTCCGGTCTCGTCGTCACCGCCAACCAGGCGGTGGTCGGCGACCGCAGCGGCTACCCCTACCACCTCACCGACGATTGGGACCGCGGCTACCGGTCCGCACGGATCAGCGCGCTGCTGGAGGCCGACGACGCGCTGAGCGTCGACGACATGACGGCGGTGCAGCTCGACGACCGCAACCCGCTGGCGCCGGTCCTGACGCCGTACCTGCTCCGCGTCGAGCTGCCGCGCGGCTACTACTCCGACGGTCGCGAGCTGCTGCGGCGCTGGGACTTCCAGCAGCCCTCCGACAGCGCCCCCGCGGCCTACTTCAACGCGGTGTGGCGCCACCTGCTGGAGCTCACGTTCCACGACGAGCTGCCGGAGGAGCTGTGGCCCGACGGCGGGGAGCGGTGGTTCGCGGTCGTGGCCGACCTGGTGACCCGGCCCGGCGACCCCTGGTGGGACGACGTCGACACGACCACCGAGGTCGAGACCCGCGACCAGGTCCTGGAGGAGGCGATGCGCGCCGCCCGGGACGAGCTGACCGCGCGGCTCTCGCCCAACGCCGAGGAGTGGTCGTGGGGCCGGCTGCACCGGCTCGAGCTGCGCAACAGCACCCTCGGCGAGTCCGGGATCGGCCCGGTCGAGCGGCTCTTCAACCGCGGCGGCTGGGAGGTCGCCGGCGGCGGGTCGATCCCCAACGCGACCGGGTGGGACGCGGTCGAGGGCTACGAGGTGTCGTGGGCGCCGTCGATGCGGATGGTGGTGCCGTTGGACGACCTCGACGCCGCGCGCTGGATCTCGATGACGGGCGTCTCGGGCCACGCCTTCCACGAGCACTACACCGACCAGACCGACCTGTGGGCCCGCGGCGAGACCCTCCCGTGGCCGTTCGGCCGGGCCGCGGTCGACGCGGCCGCGGAGGACGAGCTGGCGCTGCTGCCGGCGGGCTGAGGGGCTCGGCCGCCCCCAGACCAGGTCAGAACCGCCGCACGCCGGCCGGCGACGCGGCGGCCGCGACCGGCATGTCGTGCGGCTCGGCGGGGACGGGCAGGCCGACCTCGTCGTCGTGGAGCAGCACGCAGGTGAACGTGCCCACCGGCACCCGGGCCAGCGCCCGGTCGTAGGAGCCGCCGCCGCGGCCGAGGCGCAGGCCGGTGGGGGGAGACGGCGAGGCCGGGGACGAGGACCACGTCGGCGGTCGCGACCGCGTCCGTGCCGAGGCGCGGGCCGAGCGGCTCGAGCAGGCCGCGGCGGGCCGGGGCCAGCGACGTGGGGCCGCGGTACGCCGACCAGTCGAGGTCGCCGTCGGGCAGCAGCACCGGCAGCACCACCCGCCGGCCCAGGTCGACCAGCCGGTCGAGCAGGGCCGAGGTCCCCGGCTCCGAGCCGACCGAGACGTAGCAGGCGACCGTGGCCGCCCGGCGTACCTCCGGGGTCGCGAGCAGGTGAGCGGCGATCGCCCGCGCCGCCTCCCCGACCTCGGTCAGCGGCCGCCGGCGCCGCGCCGCCAGCAGCTGGTCGCGCAGGGCGAGCTTGGCGACGGCGTGACCGGATTCACCACCGGGACCCGGGCGCGGTTGCGGACTCGGCACACGGCAAGCCTACGATCGGCACATGGGTAGCGCAGGGTTGGAGAAGGCACGGGCGAAGATGGTCGACGCCGGTGTCGATCCGGTAGCGATCGAGACGTTCGCCCACTACTACCGGCTCCTGGAGCACGGGGAGACCGGGATGATCCCCGAGTCGACCATCGAGCCGGTCGACATGGAGCGGCTGGCCGACGTCGAGGTGCCCGACGACGCCGCCGCCGAGGCGGTGCGGCACACCGCGGTCATCAAGCTCAACGGCGGCCTCGGCACGTCGATGGGCATGGAGCGCGCCAAGTCGCTGCTGTGCGTGCGCAAGGGGCTGTCGTTCCTCGACATCATCGCCCGGCAGGCGCTGCACCTCCGCCAGGCCTACGACGCGCCGCTGCCCCTCATCCTGATGAACAGCTTCCGCACCTCCGCCGACACCCTCGAGGCGCTCGCCCGCTACGAGGACCTCCAGGTGGAGGGACTGCCGCTGGAGTTCCTGCAGAACAAGGAGCCCAAGCTCCTCGCCGCCGACCTGATGCCCGCCAGCCACCCCAAGGACCCCGACCTCGAGTGGTGTCCGCCCGGCCACGGCGACGTCTACACCGCGCTGCGGGGCAGCGGCCTGCTCGACCGGCTCCTCGAGCAGGGCTACCGGTACGTGTTCATCTCCAACTCCGACAACCTCGGCGCGGTGCCCGACGCCCGCGTCGCCGGCTGGTTCGCGCAGTCCGGGGCGCCGTTCGCGATCGAGGCGGTCCGGCGCACCCCGATGGACAAGAAGGGCGGCCACTTCGCGCGCCGCAAGACCGACGGCCGGCTGGTGCTCCGCGAGACCGCGCAGACCCCCGACGAGGACAAGGCGGCGCTCGCGGACCTCGAGCGGCACCGGTTCTGCTCGACCAACAACATCTGGATCGACCTGCGGGCCCTGCGCGACACCCTCGACCAGCGCGACGGGGTGCTCGGGCTGCCGCTGATCCGCAACGTCAAGCACCTCGACCCGAGCGACCCCTCCACGCCGGAGGTGGTGCAGATCGAGACCGCCATGGGCGCGGCGATCGAGGTGTTCGAGGGCGCCACGCTGATCGAGGTCGACCGCGACCGGTTCGTGCCGGTCAAGACCACCAACGACCTGCTCGTGCTGCGCTCCGACGTCTACGAGATCGGCCAGGACTTCGCGCTCCGCCTGGTGGGCGAGCGGGTGCCGTACGTCGAGCTCGACGCCGAGCACTACAAGCTCGTCGGCGAGTTCGACAAGCGCTTCCCCGAGGGCGCGCCGTCGCTCGTGAAGGCGTCGTCGCTGCGGGTGGAGGGTGACTGGACCTTCTGCCACGGCGTGCAGGTCGTCGGCGACGTGGAGCTGCGGTCGAACCAGTCCAAGCGGATCGCCGCCGGCGAGGTCGTCTCCGGCAGGGATGGGTAGCCACCCCGGGACGCCGGTCGGGGAGCACCTCGAACGGGTCCTCGGGACGGTCGCGCCGCTCCCCCGGCGCCGGTGCCGTTGCCGGACGCGCTCGGGCTGGTCTGCGCGACCACGGTCCACGCGGCCGTGCCGGTGCCGCGCTTCGACCACGCCGCGATGGACGGGTACGCCGTCCGTGCCGCCGACGTCGCGGCCGCCGGCGACGGCGCCCCGGTCGAGCTGCCGGTGGTCGGTGCCGTGGCCGCCGGGGACGCGGCGGTGCCGGCGCTGGCCGCGGGCACCGCGGTGCGGATCATGACCGGCGCCCCGGTGCCGGACGGGGCCGACACCGTCGTGCCGTTCGAGTGGACCGACGAGCGCACCGGCCGCACCGGTCCGGTGCGGGTGCTGCGCGCGGCTCCGGCCGGGCGGCACGTCCGCCGCGCCGGTGAGGACGTCGCCGGCGGCACCGCCGTGGCCGCGGCCGGCGCCGTCCTCGGGCCGCACCACCTGGGCCTGCTGGCGGCGGCCGGACTGCCCGACGTGCCGGTGCACCCCGCGCCGCGGGTGGCCGTCCTGGCGACCGGCGCCGAGCTGGTCGGAGCGGGCGCGCAGCTCGACGACCTGCCGGGACAAGTGGTCGACAGCAACACCGTCGCGCTGGTCGCCGCGGTGCGGCGGGCCGGCGCCCGGGCGGTGCTGCCGGGCCCGGCGCCCGACGACACCGACCTCTTCCTCGACCGGCTGCAGCGGGCCGCCGACGCCGCCGACCTGGTGGTCACCACCGGCGGCATCTCCGCCGGCGACCACGACGTGGTGAAGGCGGCGCTCGGCGGGCGCGACGAGTTCTGGTTCGGCCCGGTCGCGGTGCGGCCGGGGCGGCCGCAGGGCTGCGGTGCCGTGCGGTCGGGCGACGGCCGGACGGTGCCGGTCGTGGCCCTCCCCGGCACGCCGGTCGCGGCGTTCACGAGCTGGTGCCTGTTCGCGCTGCCGGCGGTCCGCCGGCTCGCCGGACGGCCTGCCGGCGTCGCGCGCCGGCTGCCGCTGGGGGTGCCGGTCACCGCCGGCCCCGACCGCACCTCCGTCCTCCCCGCCACCGTCGACCGCGCGACCGGGACGGTGGCGCCGGCGGGACGTCGTACGGACGGGGCCGCCGGTGGCCCGCAGCGGATGACGTCCGCCGACCCCGCGCCCGGCGCCGGGCACTCCCTGCGGATGCTCGCGGCCGCGGACGCGTTGCTCCTCGTGCCGCCACAGGGGAGGCTGCTCCCAGCGGGCACCGACGTCGAGGTGATCCCCCTGGAGCCGGAGGACCGATGACCGAGCAGCGACTGACCCACGTCGACGAGCGCGGCGCCGCGCGGATGGTCGACGTGTCCGGCAAGGACGTCACCGCCCGCACCGCCACCGCCTCCGGGCGGGTGCTGGTCGCGCCCGAAGTGGTCGCCCTGCTGCGCGGCGAGGGGGTGCCGAAGGGCGACGCGCTCGCCGTCGCGCGGATCGCCGGGATCATGGGCGCCAAGCGCACCCCCGACCTGGTGCCGCTCTGCCACCCGCTCGCGATCGCCGGGGTCGAGGTCGACCTCGCGGTCGCCGACGACGCGGTCGAGGTGCGCGCGACGGTGCGCACCACCGACCGGACCGGCGTCGAGATGGAGGCGCTGACGGCGGTGTCGGTTGCCGCCCTCACGGTGGTGGACATGGTGAAGGCGGTCGACAAGCGGGCGACGATCACCGACGTGCGGGTCGAGACCAAGACCGGGGGGCAAGTCCGGGGACTGGGCGCGGTGACCGGGCTGCCGGCCACCGTGGTGGTGGCCTCCAACCGCGCCGCCGCCGGCGTCTACGACGACACGACCGGCCCGCTGATCGTCGCGGCGCTGCGGGAGCTGGGGTTCGAGGTCGGCGACCCCGTCGTCCGCCCCGACGGCGCGCCCGTCGGCGACGCGATCCGGGCGGCGGTCGCCGCCGGCGCGCGGGTGGTGCTGACGACCGGCGGCACCGGGCTCACGCCGACCGACCGCACGCCGGAGGAGACCCGCCCCCCTCCTCGACCGCGAGGTCCCCGGCCTGGCCGAGGCGGTCCGCGCCGCCGGCATCGCCAAGGGCGTGCCGACCGCGGCGCTCTCCCGCGGGCTCGCGGGGGTCGCCGGCGACTGCCTGGTGGTCAACCTCCCCGGCTCGCGCGGCGGGGTGAAGGACGCGCTCGAGGTTCTCACCCCGGTGCTGGTGCACGCCGTGGAGCAGGTGCGGGGAGCGACCATTGAGGCCCGACGAGCCGCTCCGCAGCCGCCCCCGCGAGCGGATGACCACCGCCACCCCGGGCCGGGCGTGGCCCAACGTGCTCATCTCCGGCACCGACCCGGTCGTCACGCTGCGCCCGATCCGCCGGTCCGACGCCCGCGCCTGGCGCACCGCCCGCCGGCGCAACGCCGCCTGGCTGGCCCCGTGGGACGCCACCGTCCCGCCCGGCGGCGAGGCGCGGCCGACGACGTTCGGCGCCCTCGTGCGGCGGCTCAACCGCGCGGCCCGGCGCGGGACGACGTACCCCTTCGTCATCGAGGTCGACGGCCGCTTCGCCGGCCAGGTCAGCATCAACAACATCGTCCGCGGCTCCGCGCAGTTCGCCTCCGTCGGCTACTGGATCGACCAGCAGTTCGCCGGCCGCGGCGTGATGCCGCGCGCCGTGGCGATGGCGATCGACCACTGCTTCTTCACCGCCCGGCTGCACCGGGTCGAGGTCTGCATCCGGCCCGAGAACACCAACTCGCTGCGCGTCGTCGAGAAGCTCGGCATCCGCGAGATCGGCTACGCGCCGCGGTTCCTCCACATCGACGGCGACTGGCGCGACCACCGGATCTTCGCCGTCACCAAGGAGGACGCGCCGCGGGGCCTCCTCGCGCGGCTGACGGAAGCGGGCGGGGGACGCGTCGGACCCGCGGTGAGGGGCGCTCTCCCGCCGGTGCCGGTGGGCGGTCTCGGTGCCTTGGCCGGCGGGCGGGTCGCCTCGGCAGCCGCAGATTCATCACGGTATGTCGACGAGCCTGCGCCTCCCACGGCGTACCCACCATGGGAAGCGGCAACTGACCTGCATACCTTGATGAATCTGCGCCGACCGCCACCGCCGACCCACTCGTCACACCAGTCACACAAGTCATTCCGTGACACACCGCTGGACTTGCGTCCCATCCTGCGCTAGCGGACCTAGCCTCTCGTCCGTGGACATGAGCGCGTTGATCTTCGTCGCCCTGGCGGTCGCCTGGGCCGTCTACCTGATCCCCAAGGCGCTCAAGCACCACGAGATCGACCGCGCGACGCGACCCGTCGAGAGCTTCTCCAACCGGATGCGGGTGCTCGCCCGGCGCGAGGCCGTCTCGGCGGACCGGGCGGCGCTCGTCGTCGAGCGGAAGGCCCCGGCACCGGACGCCGACGCCCCCGCCGAGCCGGCCGGCGCGACCGGAGCCGCCGACGCCGCCACCACCCCCACCGCCGACGCCGCCACCCCCCGACGCGGCCCCGGCCGACACCGGTGCCGCCGAGGTCGTCCGCACGGCCCTCAGCCCCCGCGCAGCGGCGCGCCCGCCGGGCCGCCGCCGCCCGCGCTGCGAAGCGGCGCCGGCGCGTCCTCGGCCTGCTCCTCCTCGCCAACCTCGCCGTGCTCGGGCTCGCCGCTGCCGGCGTGCTCGCCCTGGGCGTGGGTGGCCGCCCCCGCCACGCTGCTGGTCGCCTGGCTGGTCGCCTGCCGGCTGATGGTGCGTCGGGGAGCGCGCGGCCCGCACCGCGACCGTGCGGGTGCGCAAGCGCCGCACCACGATCGCCGACGTCGTGCTCGCCGAGGAGGACGCCCCCGACGACGGCGCGGACGCCGACGCCGCCGACGGCACCGAGGAGATCCCGGTCGTCGCCGCCGAGGAGCCGGTCGAGCAGCCGGGCGGCTGGGAGCCGGTGCCGGTGACGCTGCCGACGTACGTCGCCAAGGCGCCGGCGGGCCGGTCGGTCCGCACGATCGACCTCGACGCCACCGGCGTGTGGAGCTCCGGGCGCAACGCCTCGGACTCCGCGCTCGCCCGCGAGGCCGAGCAGCAGCGCGCCGCGCAGGCGGACTCCGCCGAGCAGCGACGCGTCTCGGGGGCCTGACAGCGGGCTCGGCGGGGTCCACACTGGACGGGTGCAGATCCTGCGAACCGTCGTCGCCCTCCTCGCCGTCGCCGCGCTCGCCCTCGGTCTCGGCAGCCCAGCGACCGCCGAGCCGGCGCCCGCCCGGGCCGACCTGGCCAGCCTGACCAGCCCGGCCCGCCCCGCGCCGCCGCTCGTCGTCGACGACCCGCGCGGCGATGCCGAGGGCGACCAGCGCCGCGGCCGCCGGGCCGCCGACCTGCTGTGGACGCGCTACGCCGTCGTCGACCGCACCCTCCGGGTGACCTGGCGGGTGGTCGACATGACCGTGCCGCTGACGCCGATCCTCGAGGTGGAGGGCCGGGTCGGCGGACGCAGCTTCACCGTCGACGTCAGCCGGGTCGGCCGCGGCCCGACCGGCGTCGAGCTCTGGATCGGCGCCGACGAGCGCCGGTGCCGCGGCCTCGGCGGCTTCAGCGACCGGCGCCGCGACGTCGGCGGGTTCTGGCTCCCGCTGCGCTGCCTCCCGGCCGGCCGGACGGCGCGGCTGCAGACGTTCGTCATCCTCGAGGCCGACCTCTTCGCCTCCGACAGCGGGCGCGCCGTCCGCCGCCGGATCCGCTGACCCGCGTCATCCGGCGACGTCCGGGTACCTCCCGCCCAGGGCCGGGACCGTCCCGGCCGCGACGACCTCCGGGAGCGACGATGACGCAGGACCCCGCCGACCGGCACCAGGACGACGGCGACTCGAGCGTGTCGGTGTCGCCCGACACCCGGCTCTCCGACCCCACCGACGGACACCCGCCGACCGAGCCGGCCGACCGCGACGACGCGACGTACGCCGCCGGCTCGGCCGACATCGACGACGAGGACGCCGACGGCGCCGACGAGGCCGACGAGGACCGGGCCGCCCGTGAGCGCGACGGCCTCTCCCGCACCGAGCACGACCCCGGCCCGCAGGGCACCGACGCGGACAGCGTCTCCGACGGTCCCGACCAGGAGTCCGGCTTCTACGGCTGAGGGCGCGCACGGGTAACCCCGGCCGCCCTGCTCCGTTGGCCCAGGTGGAAGTGCAGCTCCGCCACGCGGAGCGGTGCCCGGCGGCCGGCCCTGCAGCGGCCGCCGGGCACACCCTCGATTCGGCCGCCCCGGCGGGCGCCTGCTACCGTTTCTCCTCGCATCGGGCCGCCGGACGGCCGGTCGCACAACTCAACACGGGGCTGTGGCGCAGTTGGTAGCGCGTCTCGTTCGCAATGAGAAGGTCAGGGGTTCGAATCCCCTCAGCTCCACCGCAATCCGAGGGTCGTCAGGGTGAGAGTGACCCAGGGGTCACTCTCACCATGACGACCTCCTCACCCGCTCACTCGTAGCGCAGCAGGAACTCCTCGATCGCCTTCAGGTGCCGCACCATGCGGTAGCGGGCCAGCGCGGTGTCGCCCGCGACCAGCGCCTCGGCGATCGCGTCGTGCGCGTGCTGGGAGGCCTCCCCACCGGTCCGCGGCATCGGTGACCTCGTCCGGGCCGAACTGGCGCTCGGTGAGGCTGAGCAGGATGTCGACGAACAGGCGAATCGCCGGGTTCCCGGAGAGGTCCGCGACGACGAGGTGCAGCGTGTGCCCGTGCGGGTGACCGGCCGCCTGGTCCGAGGCCCGCTCCGGGTCGCGGTCCTCGGTGACCGAGCGTCGCAGCTTCCGGATGCCTGCCTCGTCGAGGTGCCGTCCGGCGAGGTCGATCGCAAGCGACTCGATCGCGATCCGGGTCTCGAACAGGTCGGCTGCGGAGACCTGCTGGTAGTCGAGGTAGAGCATCGCCGCCCTGCGGAACGAGCCGCCGTCGGGCGCCGTCACCACGAGGCCGCCGGACGGTCCCTGCCGCATCGCGGCCACACCGTGGTGCTCGAGCAGGCCGACGGCCTGGCGGAACACGGAGCGGCTGACCGCGTACTGGCGCAACAGATCCGGCTCGGTGCCGAGCGTCTCGCCGACCGGCCAGCCGGAGCGGACGATGTCGCTCGCGATCGCCGCCGCGACGTGCTCGGCGCGCTTGGCCGACGGCTCGACCGCGAACCGGGCGAGGACGTCGGACGCGGCGCTGCGCGCGGTCCCCGACGTCATGTCGGTGTCTCTCATCTGCACCTCGTATCTGGAGAAGGGCTAGCCCACACACCGTAAATCAGGATCCTTAATGTGTCCAGATATGTGGTCCACGGCACTGAAACGTCCTAGACTGCCGCTCAAGCGGCAAAAACAGTGACCTCAATGCTTGAAGTTGACGTCAACCAAGGTTTATGGTCGGCGCGTCGTCAGCCCGCCTCCTCCACCGACGCAGGAGCACGCAGCCGCGCTCGGCGTCGGCCGGAGGCCATCGCTCAAGGGAACTCCACATGCAGCCACGTTCGAACCGGGCGGTCCGCCGTCACCTCACCCAGCTGGCCGCGCTCGTCGCGGCAACGAGCCTCGTCGCGAGTGCCTGCGGCGGAGGCAGTAACGACGCCGAGGCCGATGACGGGTCAGCGAAGGGCTCCTGCCCGACCGGCGACCCGTTCGCTCCAGCCCCGCTGGACGAGGAGGCCAGCCTCACGGTCAACCTCCCCGCCCGCATCGACATCTTCGGTGCACTGCTCCTCGCCGACGCGCTGGGGGAGTTCGAGAAGGAGAACATCTCGGTCGAGATCCTGACCCTGCCGTCGGCGGACGCGGCGCCGCAGGTGGCCAGCGGCGACATCGACGTGATGGGTCGCGGACTCGACGCGGGCGCCTTCAATGCCCTGGACGCCGGCCTGGAGATGCGCTTCGTGTACCCCAACGGCTACCCGTCGCCGGACGACAAGTCCGGCTGGTGGTTCAGCTCGGAGATCGCCGCGCAGGGCCCCGAGGCGCTCGAGGGTGCCGTGCTGGCGTCGGCCGTCGGTGTGGGCTCGCCCGTCGTCCTGCCGTTGCTGGACCACCTGGAGGACGGAGGGCTGACGCTCGAGGACGTCGAGTTCCAGGTCGTGCCCACGCCGGACCTCCCCTGGCGCTCGAGAACGGCGCTGTCGACGGCGCCTACGTGTCCTCGCCGTTCTGGTCGGACATGGACGGCGCCGGGTTCGCGGAGTTCGCGTTCTCGATGGAGCCCCCCGACGGGCGGCTACATCTTCGGACCGCAGCTCCTCGGGGAGGACCGAGAGGTCGGCCAGGCGTTCCTGCGGGCCCTGGCGCGCACCGAGCGCGACCACCTCCAGGGCGACTACCTCGAGAACACCGAGGTGCGCGAGGCGCTGGCCGAGGGCATGGAGCTCGACGCCGCCGACCTCGCCCAGATGCCGGCTGCACAGTTCGACCCCGCCCCCGACATGGAGTGGGGCGCCGTCCTCGAGGAGCTGCAGACCGCCTGGCTGGAGGTCGGGGACGTCCTGACCTACGACGAGGCGATCGGCTACGACGAGGTCGTCGATCCCTCCTTCGCTGCTTGCATCCACGGGGACGGGGCATGATCGGCAGTCGGCACGCTCCCGAGCGGGTCGACGCCGTGGGAACGGTTCGTCTGGACAAGCGCGGCCCGGAGGCGGCGCCGTGGGCCGTCGACGCGGTCGGCGTCGGCAAGACGTTCCGAACCACGTCGCGGAGCGTCGAGGCGCTCCAGTCGATGGACCTCCGCATGCGCGAGGGTGAGTTCGTCTGCATCGTCGGCCCGTCCGGCTGCGGCAAGTCGACCTTCCTGCGGATCGTCGCCGGACTGTTGCCGCAGACGAGCGGCACCCTGCGGCTCCGGACCCGCTCCGACGCGATCGTTCCGATCGCGACCGTCTTCCAGGACTACGGCATCTTTCCGTGGAAGACGGTGCTCTCGAACGTGATGTTCGGCCTCCGGGTCAACGGGGTCGCGCGGCGGGAGAGCCGTGAGCGAGCACGTCACTGGCTGGGCCGGACCGGACTGTCGGACTTCGCCGACTCCTACCCGGCGACGCTGTCGGGCGGCATGCGGCAGCGGGTGGGGATCGCCCGGGCCCTCGCGGTCGAGCCCGCGGTCCTCCTCATGGACGAGCCGTTCGCGGCCCTGGACGCCCAGCTGCGCGAGATCCTCCAGGAGGAGCTGCTCGCGATCTGCGAGGCCGACCGGCGCACCGTCATCTTCGTCACGCACAGCCTCGAGGAGGCGCTCGTGCTGGGCGACCGGGTGTGCGTGATGTCCGCGCGACCCGGCCGGCTGCTCGCCGAGCGGGTGGTGCCGTTCGAGCGGCCCCGCGACCGCCACCTGCGTGAGTCGCCGCAGTTCGGTGCGATGCGGGCGGAGCTCTGGGACCTGCTGCGCGGCGAGGTCGAGCCGCAGCGTGCCGCACACGCCGTTGGAGGTGTGCGTCCGTGACCGTGGACCAACGGACCGCCCCCTCGGAGGTCACCCTGATCGAGACGGTGCGCCCGCGGGTAGGCCTCGAGGCGAGCAAGTCGCGGGTACGCCGTCAGGTGTGGCTCGAGCGGGGGCTCGCGATCGGTCTCCCGCTCGCGGCGATCGCCCTCTGGCAGCTGGCGTCCGACCAGGCGTGGATCGACAGCCGGCTCTACCCGGCGCCGACCACCATCGTCGACGAGGGCTGGCACCTGCTCGTCGACGGCAGGCTCCTCGGCGACATCCAGGCCTCGCTCTACCGGATCCTGGTCGGGCTGGCGATCGGCGCGACCTGCGGCCTGGTCGTCGGCACGGCGATGGGGGTGTCGAGGACGCTGCGAGCCGCGCTGGAGCCGACGCTGAACGCCATCTACGTGGTGCCCAAGATCGCCCTGCTGCCGGTGTTCCTCACCATCCTGGGGCTCGGGGAGGCGCCGAAGCTCGCCCTGGTGGGCGTGACCGTCTTCTTCTTCGTGTGGGTCGAGACGATGGAGACGATGGCCAACGTCCCCGAGGGCTTCCGGGAGGCGGGGCGCTCGTTCGGGGTCTCGCAACTCGGCATGCTCCGCCACGTCCTCGGGCCGGCGGCGCTCCCGCAGATCTTCGTCGGACTCCGGGTCGCGATGAGCGTCGCCGTGATGGTGAACACCGCAGCGGAGTTCATCGTCGGCGACGACGGCATCGGCTACCTGATCTTCAACGCTCGTGCGCTGTTCGCCGTGGACCGGATGTACGTCGGGATCGTGGTGGTCGCGCTGCTCGGGATGCTCCTCACCGCACTGATCGGAGCGGTCGGCCGATGGCTGACGCCCTGGCACCAGTCGAGCACCCGCATCCGCTGACAGTCCCGACCGGGTCGGGAGCAGCTCCCGCCCCGCCTATCGAAGGAGATCGTTCGTTGTCGTCGTACCCCGAGGCCCGGTGCTGGGCACCGGCCGTCAACCTGCTCGTCGGCGGTGGTCGGTCGTGAAGTGGCTCGCCGACCCCTGTGACATCCGGCTACGGACGGAAGGTCCCGTCGCCTACATCACGATCGACAAGCCCGAGAAGCGCAACGCCATGAGCCTCGGGACCCTCACCGAGCTGCGCGACGCGATGCTCGAGTGCGACGACCGCAAGGCCGTCCGGTGCGTCGTCCTGGAGGGAGCGGGCAAGGACTTCTGCTCCGGTGCCGACATGACCCCGGTCGGCGAAGACCTGCCCTACGACCCCGCCGACTATCGCGCGTTCGACACGGTCGAGGACGACCTCTGGCAGGTGCGTCTGCGCAGCGAGCTCCGGCTCGCGATCTTCCGGATGCACAAGCCGGTCATCGCCAAGGTGCAGGGCAACTGCCTGGCGGCCGGGACCGACGTGGCGTTCAACTGCGACCTCGTCGTCGCTGCGGACGACGCCCGCTTCGGCTTCCCGGCCGCCCGGTCGCTGGGATCGCCCGCCAACCACATGTGGCTCTACCTGGTAGGCCCCCAGTGGGCGAAGCGCCTGCTCCTCACCGGCGACGTGGTCGACGGCCGGACCGCGGCGCGGCTCGGACTGGCTCTCGAGTCGCACCCGGCAGCGGAGCTGGGGGAGAGGGTGGACGAGCTCGCGCAGCGGATCGCGCTGATGGACCCGGCCCTGGCGGCCGCGCACAAGCGGGTGGTCAACGCCGGTCTCGAGCTCATGGGCTGGGACGTGCTCCAGCGGATGGCGGCCGACACCGACGTGCGAGCGCACCAGTCCGCGGCGAACAAGGAATTCATCGCGACTGCCTCGAGCGAGGGGTTCCGCGCCGCCGTCCACCGCAGGGACGCGCCGTACGGCGCGAGCGAGGTGGTGCTCCGTGACTGACGTCGCGACCAGCGACGGCGTCGTGGTCGAGCACCACGGCACCTGTCGCGTCCTCACGCTCTCCAACCCGGGTCGCCGCAACGCCTTCCACCCGGAGATGCGCCGGTCGCTCGCAGCGCGGCTGCAGGACGCGCACGACGACCCGGACGTGCGGGCGGTCGTGATCACCGGCGACGGTGAGCACTTCTGCGCGGGGGCCGACGTGAAGCGGATCCAGGCCCGGACCACCCCGCCGACCGCGTTGGAGCTGCGGGAGAACATGCGTGACGTGCACGACCTGCTCCGGCGGATCGTGTTCGGGCCGAAGCCGGTCGTCGCCGCGGTGGAGGGCGACGCCTACGGGGCCGGTTGCTCCATCGCCATGGCGAGCGACGTCGTTGTCGCGACGACCGCCTCGCGCTTCGGCATCGCGTTCACCCGGATCGGGCTCGTGCCCGACATGGGCCTGCTGCACACGCTCGGCCAGCGCGTCGGTGCGAGTGCTGCCAAGCGGATGATGCTGACCTCGGCGGTCGTCGACGGGGAGTCGGCGCACCGCAGAGGGATGGCCGACGTGCTGGTGGAACCGGGGTCCGCCCGCCGGGCCGCGCTCGACCTGGCTGCCGAGCTCGAGTCGTACGGGCCGCTCGCCATGGCGCTGACCAAGGGGGCCCTGGCCCACGGCATCACGACGATCGAGGACGCCATGCGGGCCGAGGTCGACCTCGTGCCCGTCGTCGCCGGAACCGACGACCAGGTCGAGGGCATGACCGCTCTGCGTGAGAAGCGGCCGCCCCGGTTCACCGGGAGGTAGGAAGCGATGCCCGACGGAAACGGAGCACTCCAGGGAGTGCGGGTGCTGGACCTCGGCAGGGTCCTGGCTGCACCCTTCGCTGCCCAGGTCCTCGGCGACCTCGGTGCCGACGTCATCAAGATCGAGCGGCCAGGAGCCGGCGACATCGGTCGGCTCTACGGACGCACCGCGTTGCCCACCTCGTGGCCGGCCGGCGGCCGCGACTCGTCGTTCTTCGTGAGCACCAACCGGAACAAGAGGTCGGTGACCGTCGACCTCCAGACCACGGAGGGACGCGACGTCCTCCGCGGTCTGGTCGCCGTCTCCGACGTCCTCATCGAGAACTTCATCGGCGACACCGCCGAGCGGCTGGGGCTCGACCACGCCTCGCTCGCGGCCGTCAACGACCGGCTGGTCCACTGCTCGATCACCGGCTACGGAAAGGACGGTCCGTACGCCGGCCGCCCCGGCTACGACGCCGTGTTCCAGGCGCACAGCGGGCTGATGAGCGTCACCGGCCTCCCGGACGACGTGCCCGGCGGGGGGCCGATGAAGACCGGGCCCAGCCTGGTCGACGTGATGACCGGCCTCAACGCCGCGATCGCGGTCCTGGCCGCGCTCTCCTACCGCGACCGGGTGTCGGGGAAGGGGCAGTCGATCGACGTGTCCTTGATGGACAGCGCGGTCGCCAGCCAGACCCACCTGGTCTCGGAGTACTTCCTCAGCGGGGTCGCTCCCAGCCGGAAGGGCAATGAGGGCAACGGCGGCGGTCCGGCGCAGGTGTTCGAGTGCGCGGACGGTCCGCTGTACGTCTCGGCAGGTTCCGACGCCGCCTTCCTGGCCCTGTGCAAGGTGCTGGGCGCGAGCGACCTGGCCGAGGACCCGCGCTTCGCCGACGTCATCAGTCGTGGCGTGCACACCGAGGAGCTGGGTCCGCTCCTGGCCGAGCGGATCGCGCCGTTCGCCAAGTTCGAGCTGATGGACCGGCTCCTCGAGGCGGAGGTCCCGTGCTCGGTGGTCAAGGACTACGACGAGCTGTTCGACGACCCGCACGTCCGCGAGCGCGGCAGCCGGGTCGACCTCGCCCACCCGTGGGCCGAGGGCGGCTCGGTGCCGGTCCTCGCCAGCCCCCCTGCGCCTGGGGGCGACCCCCGCCCACCTACGCGCGCCACCCGCCTGCGCTCGGGGAGCACACCGCCGAGGTGCTCCACGAGTTGCTCGACCTGGACGACGCCGCGGTCGCCGCCCTGCGCGCCGCCGGCGCCGTCTGAACACCCAACCGAACGAACCCAACGAAAGGTCACCCGATGACAGCCCCCGCAGCGAGCCCCGAGCACGTGCGTCTCTTCGACGCCGACAACCACTACTACGAGCCCTACGACGCCTTCACCCGGCACATCGACCCGGACTTCGCGGATCGCGCGGTCACGGTCGTCCGCGCCGAGAACGGCCGCAACGTCGTCAGCATCGGCAAGACGCCGATGCGCTACAGCCCCGCGCACCCGATGGACTTCGTGAGCGCGCCGGGTTCGCTGCAGGCCATGTTCGAGGAGGGCGTCGTCGTCGACCGGGCCAACAAGAAGTTCCGGATGAAGGGCTCGGACAACCCCGCGTTCATCAACCGCGAAGCCCGCCTGAAGTTCATGGACGAGGAGGGCATCGACGGCTGCATGCTCTACCCCAGCCTCGGCGTCCAGGTCGAGCAGACCCTCGTCGACGACGTCCCCGCCACCTACGCGAACCTGCACGCCTTCAACAGGTTCCTCGAGGACGACTGGGGCTACGACGACGGCCGGATCTACGCCGTCCCGCTGCTGTCCCTGCTCGACCTCGACCGGGCGGTCGCGGAGCTCGAGCGGGTGCTCGGGCTCGGCGCCAAGGCGGTGCACCTGCGGGCCAGCCCGATCAACGGCCGATCTCCCGCCGACCCCTACTTCGACCCGTTCTGGGCCCGGGTCCACGAGGCCGGGGTGCTGGTGTCGATGCACGCGTCGTCGAACATCTACCACGCCCAGGTCTCGAGCCTGTGGGGCGAGGAGCCGCACCCGACGTTCGGTGACATCACGCCGTTCCAGATGTTCATCGGCATGGGGGAGCGGCCGATGGCCGACATGCTCGCAGCGCTCACGCTGCACGGGCTGTTCACCCGGTTCCCCGGGCTCAAGGTCGCCAGCGTGGAGAGCGGCTCGAGCTGGCTCGGCCACCTCCTCCACGAGCTCGACCACGTCGTCCTGCTCGGCCGGCGGAGCCGACTCGCACCCGACCTCGGAGCCCTGCCGAGCGAGCTGCTCAAGGAGCACCTCTACATCTCACCGCACTGGGAGGACGACCTGGTCGCGCTGGCCGAGCAGTTCCCCCGCCGACCACATCGTCTACGGGTCCGACTGGCCCCACGCCGAGGGCATGGCGCACCCCCGGGACTATCTCCCCAAGGCCCAGAAGCTCGGACCGGAGCTCGCGCCGCGGGTCATGGGTCAGACGGCGGCCTCGCTCGTCGGCGCCTGGTAGCGGGAGGACGTCGTGCCATCCGTTCCCAGGGGGACCGGCGGGGGTCCCGCCGACGTCTTCACCCAGCTGTGCGAGGAGATCGGGTGCTCGCCGGACGACGTGGTCAACATCCGGCTCAACAGCCGCGAGCTGGTGGCGGTCGTCCGCGAGCCGGACGGTCTCGCGGTGCTCAGCTTCCGCCACGACGACCAGGGCCTGCGTTTCCACACACGGGTCACGACCCTGGCGCGGTCGGGGTCCGTCGCGCGGTCGAAGGAACCACCGCTCCGGGCGGCCGGCGACTGATGCCGGTCCACCGGGCGCGGCCGGCTGACGGTCGTCATGGTGAGAGTGACCCAGGGATCACTCTCACCATGACGACCTCCTCACACCACCCGCAGCTCGACCGCCGGCTCGGTCTCGTGGTCCATCGGCAGGTCGTAGAGGCGGCGCACGGCGTCGGCGATCGCGGGTGCGCCCGCCACGAGCGCGTCGACCTCGGCGGGGTCGGCGGGGATGCCGGAGCGGGCGACGAGCGCCTCGACGAGGGTGCGGGTCGGGTCGGTCATCGGGCGGCCTCCCTGCCGGTCGAACGGGTGGGCGAGGTGGTGGTCGGTGAGCTCCTGGAACAGGCGGCCGACCGCGAGCACCCGCTGGTCGGCGTACGACGGCCCGATCAGCTGCATGCCGACCGGCAGGCCGTCGACGGTGCCGACGGGGACGGAGAGCGCGGGCTCGCCGGTGGCGTTCCAGTACTGCGTCTGCAGCAGGTCGACGACCTCCTGGAAGTCGAGGTCGTCGGCGAGCGGGGCGGGCCCGCCCGCGGTCGGGGCGACGATCACGTCCACGTCGTCGAACAGCGCCGCGGCGGCGCGCTGCACGTGGCGGCGGACCCGCTGGAGCTGCACGACGTCGGCGCCGGTCAGCAGCAGCCCGGGCAGGGGAGGGCGGCCCGGGTGACCCGGCCGTAGTCCTGCCAGCGCTCCCGCGCGTCGTCGTGGTGGTAGGCCAGTGCCTCCGCGGCGAGGCCCAGCATCACCGTGTCGTTGGCTGCGTCGTAGTGCGGCAGCCGCACCTCGCCACCTCGGCGCCGGCGTCGGCGAGCACGGCGACCGCGTCGGCCATGCGGGCCCGGACGGCGTCGGACGAGCGCTCGAGCGGCTCCACCGCGACGCCGACGCGGAGACCGCGCAGCGACCGGGGGACGGCGCCCGGGTCGGTCGCCGGACCGGACGACCCGTGCCGGGTCATCGCGTCGAGCAGCAGGGCGCAGTCCTCGGCCGACCTGGCCATCGGCCCGACGTGGTCGAACGACCAGGCGAGCGGGAGCACCCCTTCCTGGGACACCAGGCCGTGGGTGGGCTTCAGGCCGGTGATCCCGCACCAGGCCGCGGGCTCCCGGATCGACGCCGCGGTGTCGGTGCCGATCCCGCCGAGCGCGATGCCGGTCGCGACGGCCGACGCGGTGCCGGAGCTGGACCCGCCCGTCCACCGCTGCCGGTCCCACGGGTTGCGCGGCAGCGGGAACGGCTTCTCCGGGTCGGTGAACCCGAGCGCGAACTCCATCGTCGAGGTCTTGCCGAGGAACACCGCGCCGGCCTCCCGGAGGCCGGTGCACGCGGGCGCGTCGCCGGTCGGGGTCGCGTCGCGCAGCAGGCTCTGCCCGGTGGTCGGCGCGTCGGCGGTGAAGACGATGTCCTTGACCACCACCGGGATGCCGTCGAGCGGCCCGAGCACACGGCCGGCCGCGCGTCGCTCGTCCGCCCGCGCCGCTGCCTCGGCCGCCGTGTCCAGCGTGGTCCTCAGGAAGATGCCGAGGTCGCGGTCGTGCTCGGCGACGCCGGCGGCGGCGCGCTCGACGAGGTCGACGGCGGTCACCTCGCCACGGTCGAGCGCGCGGCGCGCGTCGGTGATGGTGCGGGGGCCTTCAGCCAGCGGGTGCTTCATCGAGTCCTCCGAGGACGGCGGGGTTGCGGGTGAGGAGCAGGGCGCAGAAGAGCGCCAGGACGAGGTCGACCGCGACGGCGATCGCGACGGCGGAGCGCACGCTCGCCGCCTCCACGACCGCGCCGAGACCGAGGGAGGCGAGGCCGACGGCGAGGAAGGCGACGGTGAGGTACGCCGCCTGCAGCTCGGCGCGGCGGTCGACCGGGGCGATCGCCCCGATCGCGGTGGCGGAGGCGAGCAGGCAGACACCCGCGCCGGCGCCGACGACCACCGCCCCGACGCCGAGCGCGACGGGGTGCTCGGCGGTGAGCGCGCCCCAGGTGAGCGCCCAGCCCACGGTTCCGGCCGCACAGCCGGTGACCAGGGCCGGGCGAACGGCCAGCCGGCGCAGGGCGACCTGGGCGGTGGCGACCGCCAGGAGCATGAGGGACACCAGCGCGCCGGCGGCGGCGGGGCGACGTCCACCCGGCGCCGCGGGCCAGGTCGGCGCCGAAGCTCCCGAACGCCCCGAACGCGACGTTGGTCGAGGTGATGGCCGCGGCCGCGGGTGCGAACGGCAGCCGGAGCCGGCGGGGCACCCGCACCGGGCGGACCAGCCCGCGCGCGGTCCCTCGGGTCCACGGCACCCGTGCCCGCACCAGCAGGGCGGCGGCGACGAGCGTCGGCACCGCGACGACGGCGTAGGGGGACGACGAGAGGAGCGGGCAGCCGGTCGGCGACCAGGCCGGCGAGCACCGGTCCGACCGCGACGCCGGCGGAGATGACGATCGTGAACCGGAACGCACCGGCTCGCACGCCCCGCGGGTGCAGCTCGATGATCGCGGCCGCGCCGGCGCTCGACGCGACACCGGTGCCGAGGCCCTGCAGGAACCGGGCGCCGACGAGGGCCTCGTACGTCGGGGCGGCGGCGAGCGCGACCAGCGACGCCAGCACCAGGACGGCGGCGCCGCGCAGGGTCGGCAGCCGGCCGACGAGGTCGGACAGGCCGCCGAGGCTGACCAGCACCACCAGCACGCCGGCGGCGTAGGCCGCGAAGGCCACGCTGACCTGGCCGGAGGAGAGCGACCACAGCTCCTGGTACTTCGGGTAGAGCGGGGTCGGGGTGAAAGTGCCGACCATCGAGCAGAAGAGGAGGGCGGTGACCGCCTGCACGGTCCGGGTCCGGGCGACGTCGGTCGCCGCCACCGCCCCGCACCGACCTCGTCACTGCGCGCCGCGGTCGAGCAGCAGCAGGTTGGCGTCGTACGCCGTGTCGAACCGCACCGCGCGGACCCGCTGCCCCCCGCCACCCGACCTCGTCGTCGGCGCCGACCTCGCCGTGCCCGGAGTCGCGGAGGCGGGCGAGCAGCGCGTCGAGGTCGTGGACGACCAGCGCGGGGCAGGACGGCCGGGCGGGGGGCGTCGTCCCACGCCAGCTCCTCGCCGTCGGCGTCGACCGGGCGGGCGAACTCGAGGCGGGCGTTGCGGGACGCCGGTCCGCGGAAGAGGGAGGCCTCGAGGCCGGCGCCCGGGCCGAAGCCGAGCATCGTCTCCATCGCGGGGCCGGCGAAGGTGCCGCGGTAGTACTCGTGGCCCCCGAGCACCTCGGCGGCGAACACCCGGGCGCCGGGGAGGTCGCGGGTCAGGACGACGACGGCCACGACCTCGCTGCACCAGCCCGTCTCGTCCTCGCCGAGCACCGACCGGGTGCCGCGCGGCCGGTGCTGCACCAAGGCGTGGAGGAGCCCGCTGTGGGGCTGGACGAGCATCCGCTCCCGCACCGGGATCGTGGTGCCGGGCAGGTCGTAGTGCACGACGTCGGAGGTGAACGCCCACCCCGCCTCCTCGAGCTCCCGCTCGGTCGCGGCGGAGTCGCGCAGGTAGAAGTCGAGCGCGTAGGGCCCCGGCCGGGTGGGTGGGAGCGGCGCCGGGGTGGGGGGTCGGGGCGCCGGGCGACTCGACCAGCACGACCGCGCCGCCGACGTGCTCGGCGCGCGCGAGGTGCACGACCCGCGACACCGGTGCCGACAGCCCGAGCAGCGGGCCCAGGTCGTCAGCGCCGGGCTCGTCGGCCACGACGGTGAACCCGAACCGGTCGCCGTAGAGCGCGACCAGGGGAGTCGCGTCGGCGATCACCAGGACGACCGCGTCCAGCCCGTCGAACTGCCCGTCGTACACACCGACTCCTTCTGCTCAGCGACTGCGCGGTTCTCTAAAACGTCGGACGATTGCCGGAACGGCGCGCGGGGCCACGGTCCCGCGAACGTCGGATCCTGTCAATGGTTCCGCGCGGAGACTCGACGAGCGGCGCCACCCCGCGGAGAACCGCGCGCTGGAAGATTTCACAGATCTGTCACACGATGGTCTTGCCTTGGTGACCTGGACCACTCTACCGTAATGTCCGACATATCCCCTTGGCTCGGGCGTTCGACCGCAGGACGGAGATTCTGATGGGTTCGAGATTCACACGGCGCGTGGGCGTCGCAACCGCGACGCTGACCGCCGCCGCGCTGCTGGCGGCATGCGGCGGCAACGACAGCGGCGGCGGATCGGGGTCGGACACGACCCTGACGGTCGCCTGGTCGTCGACGCCGACGCAGATGGACCCGAACGAGTTCACCGGGCTCACCTGGGTCTACGCGCTCGACGCGGCGATGGGCACCCTCCTGGAGTACGACACCACCGTGTCGGAGGACGAGCTCGTCGGCACCGACGACATCGTCCCGGCGCTGGCCGAGAGCTGGGAGGAGGACGAGGGCGGCACGTCGTACACGATCACGCTGCGCAAGGGCGTCGAGAGCCCCTACGGCAACGAGATGACCGCCGACGACGTCGTCTACTCCTTCGAGCGGATGTACAGCAACCCCGCGAGCCTCCAGGCCGCGATCCTGCTGAAGACCGCGAACGTCGACCCGGAGAAGCCGGTCGAGAAGATCGACGACTACACGATCCGCTACAACCTGACCGCGCCGTCGGCGCTGGCGATGTCGGTGCTCGCCTACCCGCTGGTCGGCATCCTCGACTCCACCGAGGTCGAGAAGCACGCCACCGACGCCGACCCGTGGGCCGCGGAGTGGCTGGCGAAGAACACCGCGAGCTTCGGCGCCTACCAGCTGGAGTCGCTCGACCCCGGCACCGAGGTGCGGTTCACCGCCAACGAGAACTACTACGGCGAGCGGAGCTTCGACGACATCGTCATCCGCGCCGTCCCGGAGGGCTCCTCGCGGGTGCAGCTGCTCGCGTCCGGTGAGGTCGACATGATCTCCGAGCCGCCGATCGACCAGCTCGACACCATCAACGACAGCGACAACGCCGTCGTCTCGCAGATGCCCGACACCAACCGGCACAACTTCACGGTGTCGGAGAAGAGCAAGGTGCTGGCGGACCCGCTCGTGCGGCAGGCGCTCAACTACGCGATCAACCGCCAGGGCATCGTCGACTCGATCTACCACGGCTACGCCGAGCCGGCCACCAACCCGGTCGCCAGCTCGCTGTGGGAGGACCAGCCGACCGTCGCCGAGCACGACCCCGAGCGGGCGAAGGACCTCCTCGCGGAGGCCGGCTACGCCGACGGCTTCACGATGCAGCTGGCCTACAACAGCGAGCGGCCCGGTCCGTTCGCCGAGAACCTGGCCCGCCTGATCCAGAGCGACCTCGCCGAGGTCGGCATCGAGGTGGAGACCCAGGCCGTCCCGTCCAACACCGACTTCGAGGCCGGCGTGGCGGAGCAGAAGTACGAGGCCTACCTCTACACCGAGCGCCCGGCGCTCCCCGAGATCGGCTACACGCTGTTCCTCTACCTGCACTCGGAGTCGGCGCTCAACAGCTCCGGCTACGACAACCCGGAGTTCGACAAGCTCGCCGAGCAGGTGCTGGTGACCCCGGCGGGCGAGGAGCGGCAGGGCATCATCGGCGACGCGCTCGACGTGCTGGCGGAGAACAACCCGCTGGTCTCGCTGGTGGAGATCCCCGACCTGGTGGGCATCGCCGAGTCGATCGAGGGCTACCACGCGCTGCCCACGGGTGGCTGGGCCTTCCAGGACCTCAGCCGCAAGTGACGGACGGGAAGTGACGGACAAGTGACGGACATGGCCGCGAGCACGACGGCACCGACCGTTCCGGTCAAGCCGAGCAGGACCAGGGGGGCGTCTGCGCCTGGTGCTCTCACGGCTGTTCTTCCTCGTCGCTGCACTCTTCGGGGTGGTGACGCTGTCCTTCCTCCTGGTCAGCGTCACCCCCGGAGACCCCGCCGAGACGATCGCCGGACCCCTGGCCGGTGACGAGCAGGTCGAGGCGATCCGCGCGGAGCTCGGGCTCGACAAGCCCGTGGGGGAGCGGTACCTCGACTACATGGGCGGCCTGCTCCAGGGCGACCTGGGCACGTCGTACTACTCGAAGCAGTCGATCACCAGCGAGATCGCCGACAAGCTCCCCCCGACGCTGCTCCTGATCGTGCTGTCGATCATCTTCGCCGCGCTGGTCGGTACGGCGGTCGGCACCACCGGTGCCTACTTCCGCGGCCGGCTTCCGGACAAGGTGGCGCGGCTCGGCACCGGCGTGTTCCAGGCCGTGCCCGACTTCCTGCTCGGCCTGCTGCTGATCTACTTCCTGTTCTTCATGCTGGGAGTGGCGCCGTCGCCGACCGGGCAGCTCGGGCTGGCCGACCTGCCGCCGCCGAAGGTGACCGGGATGATCCCGGTCGACGCACTGATCGCCGGCGACATGGCGACGTTCAGCTCGTCGATGAGCCACCACCTGCTGCCGGTGCTGACCCTCGGCCTGGTCTACGCGGCGTACTTCGCCAAGACCGCGCGGAGCACGGTCGGCAAGGCGCTCAACTCCCAGCAGGCGCAGTTCGCCCGGGCGCTCGGGCTCCCGGAGCGGACGGTGGTCCGCTACGCCTTCGTCGAGTCCCGCACCACGATCGTCACCTACGCCGGCGTCATCTTCGCGACGCTGTTCGGCGGCGAGGCGATCGTCGAGCGGATCTTCGCCTGGGACGGGCTCGGCCAGTGGGCGCTCCAGGGCATCCTGCGGCTGGACGTCCCCGTCGTCCAGGGCATGGTCCTCGTTGCCGGCGCCATCACCCTCGTCACCTACACGCTGCTCGACATCGTCGTCGGCCTGCTCGACCCGAGGATCTCCCGTGCCTGAACAGCAAGTGACCGCACCCGTCCCCACGGCCGGCGGGCCCGACGCCGAGCCCGCCACCGTGACCCTGCCCGAGCCGGACCGCGTCTCCCGCGGGCGGCGGCTGCTGCGGCTCGCCCGCGAGCACAAGGCGGCGACCGCCGGCCTGGCGTTCCTCGTCGTGCTCGTGCTGGCCAGCCTGTTCGCACCGCTGCCCTACGGCGCCGGTGACACCGACTCCTCCAGCAGCCTCGCGGCACCGTCGGGGGACCACTGGTTCGGCACCGACGCCGCGGGGGGCGACATCTTCTCCCGCGTGATCGTCGCCGCCCGGACCGACCTGTCCCTGGCCCTGCTCGGCACCGTGCTGTCGCTCGTGGTCGGCGTCCTGCTCGGCCTCGCGGCGAGCACTTGAAGGGCAAGGGCAGCGAGCGGGTGGTGCGCGGGCTCGACGCGTTCCAGGCCTTCCCGCTGCTGATCCTGGCGCTGGCGCTGGTCTCGCTGTCGGGCAACAAGCTCTACATGGTCGTGGTCGCGATCGCGCTGATCAACGTCCCGCGGTACATGCGGCTGCTGCGCAGCGAGATCCTGTCGCTGCGGGGAGTCGCGCTTCATCGAGGCCGCGACGGCGATGGGCGCCTCCCCGCTCCGCATCACGTTCCGCCACATCCTGCCCAACACGTGGGGCGTGATCCTCGTCCAGACGTCGCTCACGATCGCGAACGCGATCGTGGTCATCGCGTCGCTGTCGTTCCTCGGGGTGGGCGTGAGCGCGTCCACGGCGTCGTGGGGCTCGATGGTGCGGGACGGCTCGGGGAACATGTCGTCCGGTGAGTGGTGGATCACCACGTTCCCCGGCATCTTCATCATCCTCTGCGTGCTCTCGTTCAACCTGCTCGCCGACGCGATCGGCGACAAGACGTCGAGGAGCTTCCGATGACCAGCACCGACCGGAAGACGGTCCTCGAGGTCGCCGGCCTCGACGTCCGGATCGCGACCCCCGAGGGCGAGGTCAACCCCGTCCGCGGCGTCGACCTCGACGTCCACCGCGGCGAGATCGTCGGCATCGTGGGGCGAGTCCGGCTGCGGCAAGTCGACCACGATCAAGGGCATCCTCAAGCTGCTCGGCCCGACGAGCACCGTCACTGCGGACCGGATCATCCTGGGTGGCGACGCCGACCTGCTGGCGGCCAAGCCGGCCAAGATGCGCGAGATCCGGGGCAACCGGATCGGCTTCGTCGCCCAGAACCCGTTCGGGTCGCTCAACCCGATCTACTCGATCGAGCGGCAGTTCCGCGAGCTGCACAAGGCGCACGGGCGCAAGCTCAGCAAGGCGGAGAACCGCGAGGTCGCGCTCGGGATGCTCGAGGGCGTCGGGATCGTCAACCCGGCCCGGGTCCTCGACGGCTACGCCCACCAGCTGTCCGGCGGCATGGCGCAGCGGGTCGTGATCGCGCTCGCCACCACGCTGTCGCCGGAGCTGCTGATCGCGGACGAGCCGACGACCGGTCTGGACGCCACCGTGCAGGCCCAGATCATGGACCTGATGGCGAAGGTGGTCGTCGAGGAGCAGCGCTCGATGCTGCTGGTGACCCACGACCTCGGCGTGATCGCGCAGTACTGCCACCGGGTGGTGGTCATGTACGACGGCCTCGTCGTCGAGCAGGGCGACGTGATGGACGTGATGGTCGACCCGCAGCACGACTACACCAAGAAGCTGATCGGCTCCGTGCCGAAGACGGGGGAGAAGCTCCATGTCGCTCGTTGAGGTCCACGACGTCCACAAGACCTTCCCGTCCCGGCAGCGGGGCGGCGACCCGGTGCACGCGCTCCGCGGCGTCTCGCTGACGGTCGACGAGGGCGAGACGCTGGCGATCATCGGCGAGTCCGGCTCCGGCAAGTCGACGCTCGGGCGGGCGGTGCTGCGGCTGCTCGACGTCGACTCCGGCACGGTGTCCTTCGACGGCAAGGACCTCGGGGCGATGGACCGCAAGCAGCTGCGCGCCCAGCGCGCGGAGATGCAGATCGTGTTCCAGGAGCCGTTCGAGTCGCTCAACCCGCGGATGTCGATCGGCGCGATCGTCGCGGAGCCGCTGCAGATCCATCGGCCCGACCTCGGCACCGCCGAGACCCGCCGGCAGGTGCGCGACGCGCTGCACCGGGTCGGCCTGCCCGCGGACGCCGCGACCCGGCTCCCGGGTGAGCTCTCCGGAGGACAGCAGCAGCGGGTCGGCGTCGCCCGGGCGATCGTCAGCCGGCCGCGGTTCGTCGTCCTCGACGAGCCGACGTCGTCGCTCGACCTGTCGATCCGGGCGCAGATCCTCGCGCTGCTCGCCGAGCTGCAGGAGGACCTCGGCCTCGCCTACCTGTTCGTCTCCCACGACATGCACACCGTGGAGTGGGTGAGCGACCGGGTCGCCGTGATGTACCTCGGCCGGTTCGTCGAGACCCGGCCGACCGCCGAGCTGTTCGCCGACCCGCACCACGCCTACAGCAAGACCCTGCTCTCCGCCCGGCTCTCCGCCGACCCGCGGGAGAAGCACGCGTACAAGGCGTTCCCCGGCGACGAGGACGTCGTCGCCGTCCGAGCCGAAGGAGCCTGATGTCCGAGCCCGTGACCGTCGTCGACAACGAGTCCCTGCCGTGGGTCAACGGCGGCGAGGTGTTCGCGTCGATGGAGCCGGCGTTCCGCGACAACCTCGGCGACGACCCCGAGCTGGTGGAGCGGCTGCTGTCGCGGTACTGGATGAAGCAGCTCTGGATCGACGGGAGCTCGCGGCGCATCGACCACGTCCGCACCGACCCGGGCTACGTCGACCTCAGCGAGGCCTACCACGACAGCGTCGAGGAGGCGTACTTCCTCGGCGGCGAGGCGACGCTGAGCGCCGAGGGCACGTTCGTGGCGGGCGACTACTTCTGGCGCCCGCCGGGGTGGGTCCACATGGCCGAGGCGCCGGAGGGCTTCGAGTGCATCCTGATGATGGAGGGCGAGGACGCCTCCGAGGGCAGCGGCCGGGTGTCCCGGGTGGTGCGGCCCGACGAGGAGGCCGGCCACAACCCCACCGCGTCCGGTGAGCGCGCGATCGGCCCCCGCGGCTACGTCCGCCGTGTCGAGACGCGGTACCAGGTCTGGCGCGCCCACGACGACACCGTCACCGCGCTGGCCGGGGGGCGGCCGGCGCCACCGCTGCGTCGGGCGAGCCGCTGACCAGCAAGGTCCTCAGCCACAACGAGCACACCGGCGCCCGCAGCGTCCTGGTGCGGCTCCCCTGACGGCTGGTCGTCGTCGGGCAGCACCGTCGACCGCGAGCGGTTCCTGGTGCCCACGACCGGCACGCTCGTCGTCGACGGGCAGGGGCTCTCGCCGCGCTCCCTCGTGCGCGTCGCACCCGACGCGGCGCCGCCCGCGATCGCGGCCGACGGCGACGTCGAGCTGCTGGTGAAGGTCGGTGGACCCCGATGAGCACGGTTGTCCGTCGTCACTACGTCGACACCGCCTGGGGCCAGGTCCACGCTCTCACCGCCGGCACGACCGGCCCGTGGATCGGCCTGTTCCACGAGTCCCCGCTGTCGTCGGAGGTCTGGGTCGACGTGCTGGCGGCGCTGGCTCCCGACGCCCGCGTCGTCGCGTTCGACACCCCCGGCTACGGCGCCTCCACGCCGCCGGACGGGCCCGGCCACGAGATCCCGGAGTACGCCGCGGTGCTGGCGGAGGCGGCCGCCGGGCTCGGCATGTCGGACGCGGTCTTCGGCGGCGTCCACACCGGCGCCTCCATCGCGATCGAGGTCGCCCACCGGTTCGCCCACGGCGTGCGCGGCGTGGTGCTGAGCGGCGTCGCCCTCTACGACGAGGCCGAGCGGGCCGAGCACCTGCGCGGCTGGACGCCGCCGGTGCCGAGCGACACCGACGGCGCCGAGTTCCGGTGGGCCGTCGAGCGCTACCAGCGGATCTGGCCGGAGCTGACCCCCGGGCTGCTCCACACCGCGGCGGTCGAGCTGCTGCGGGTCAAGGACCGCTACCACTGGGGCTACCAGGCCGCGTTCCGCCACGACCCGGCCGAGCCGCTGGCCGCGCTCGACGTGCCGGTGCTGCTGCTCGACGCCGAGTTCGACCTCCTCGCCGACAAGGACCCCCGCGCGCTCGAGCTCGCGAAGGACGCCCGGCTGGTGGTGCTCGAGGGGCTGCACGGGCAGCCGCACCTGCGGGCGCCGGGCGACTACGCCCGACACCTGCTGGCGTTCGCCCGCGAGCTGGCCGCGGAAGGGGCGTCCCGATGACCGAGGTCCGCTGGAAGGCCGACGACCAGGTGATGCGCGCCGTCCTCGACGGTGAGCCGACGATGAACTCCATCGACCCCGTCGTCCTCGACGGCCTCGAGGCGATGATGGACGCGGTCGAGGCCGACCCGTCGCTGCGCGCGGTCGTCATCACCGGCGCCGGCACCAAGGCGTTCAGCGTCGGCATGGACCTCGACTTCCTCGAGCGCTGCTTCGGCGACCCCGACGGGGTCTTCGTGCCGTTCCTGGAGCGCTTCCACGCCGTTCTGCGGCGTCTGGAGCGGCTCCCGGTCCCGGTGGTCGCGCAGGTCAACGGGCTCGCCCGGGCCGGTGGCTTCGAGCTGATCCTCGCCTGCGACCTGGTCGTTGCCGCCGAGGAGGCCCGGGTCGGCGACATCCACCTCGACTTCGGGGTCCCGCCGGGGGCGGGCTCCAGCCAGCGCGCCGCCCGCAAGCTCGGTGACCAGCGGGCCAAGGCTCTGATGCTCACGCCGCGCTGGCTCCAGGGGCCCGAGCTCGTGACGTGGGGGCTGGCCCTCGCGACCGTGCCCCGCGACCGGCTCGACGAGGAGGTCGAGCAGCTGCTGGGCGGCCTGCGCGGCCGCTCCCGCCCGGTCATCGCGCTCGTCAAGCGCCTCGTGGGCGGCGCGACCGACGTGACGCTCGACGAGGGCCTGCGCCTCGAGCGCGCCCTGTTCGAGCGGTTCATCCACGAGGTGCCCGACGCCGCCGAGGGGTTCACCGCCTTCCGCGAGAAGCGGCCCGCGACCTGGGGAGACGCCGATGTCCAAGCCTTCGTCTGAGAGCCTCCCGCTGCTGCCGGAGTTCGCCCGCAGCGACGAGGAGCGCGACTTCACCCGCACCGTCGCCCGCTACCTCGACGAGCACCTCGGTGACGAGCGGGTGCTCGCCCTCGACGAGGCGCGCGAGCTGCCGCTGGAGGTGTGGCGCGGACTCGCGGACCTGGGGCTGCTGGGGGATCGGCGTCCCCGAGGAGCTCGGCGGCTCGGGCGGTGGCGCGGCGGAGGCGTTCATCGTCACCTCCGAGATCGCCCGCCGGTTCCCCTCGCTCGCCACCGACTACGTGCTGATCGCGATGACCGCGCAGACCTACGTCGAGCACGGCACCCCCGAGCAGCAGCAGCTCCTCGCCGGCCTGGCCGGCGGCGACGTCATCTGCTCCTTCGGGATCTCCGAGCCCGACGGCGGCACCGACGCGCTCGCGCTGCGCACCCGCGCGCGGGAGGTCGACGGCGAGTGGCGGATCACCGGCCGCAAGCTGTGGATCTCGATGGCCCACCACGCCGACCACATCCTCCTGCTCGCCCGCACCGACGAGCCCGACGACCCGGCGCGGCGCGCCCGGGGGATCTCGCTGATCCAGGTCCCCATGGACCAGCCCGGCATCACCGTCAACCGGGTGCCGCTCGCCGGGATGCGGGCGGCCGGCACCTGCGAGGTCGTGCTCGACGACGCCGTCGCCCCGCTCGGCAACGTGCTGGGCGAGCGCGGCCGTGGCTTCCACGGCCTGCGCACGTCGCTGGCGATCGAGCGGGTGCTGTCCGCGGCGATCAGCAACGGCATCGGCCGGCAGGCGCTCGACCTCGCGATCGCCTACGCGCAGGAGCGGGAGGCGTTCGGCCGCCCGATCGGGGCGTTCCAGGCCGTCCAGCACCGCCTGGTCGACGCGGTCGCCGGCGTCGCCGCCGCCCAGCTGCTCGTCGAGCGTGCGGTGCGCGCCATCGACGACGGCGTGGAGGCCACCGCGGCCGCCACGCTCGCGAAGGCGCACGCGGCCGAGGCCACCGCCGTCGCTGTCGACGTCGGCATGCGGACGATGGCGGCGATGGGGCTCGCGGCCGAGAGCCGGATGCAGATGCTCTTCCGCGACGCGCGCCTCCAGCTGTTCAGCCCGGTGAGCAACGACATGGCCCGCAACCTGTCCGGCGAGGCGCTCGGCCTGGGGCGGAGCTACTGATGGCCGCGACCACCACCCCGGCGGTCCTCGTGACCGAGGCGCTCGCCCACGACCTGGTCGACGCCGGCGGCTACACCCATCCCCTGTTCCACCCCGACGACCCGGCCCAGCGCCCGCTGCCCGGCCAGGCGGTGCTGCTGCTCATGGGCGGACTGGTCGAGCAGTCCGGTGCCCTCGACCACGCGGTCGCGCTGCTCGAGCTGCGCCGGATCCGGTTCCACGCCATGGTCCGGCCCGGCACCCGCCTCCACGTCGAGGTCGAGCTGGGCGCGGCCACCCCCACCACCGACGGCAGGGCCCGCCAGGACACCACCTGGACGGCGTACGACGACCACGGCACCCTCGTGGCGCAGGCAGATGCGCTCATGCTGGTGCGTGGCCCCGAGCAAGGAGAAGCACGATGACGGGAACGCCCCTCAACATGGCCGGCGGCATCCGCGAGTTCGGCCGGTCGCGGCCCAACGCGCCCGCGGTGCGCGACGGCGACCGGACGCTGTCGTTCGCCGCCCTCGACGCGCGGTCGAACCGGCTCGCGTCGGGCCTGCTCGCGGCCGGCCTGCGTCCGGGCGAGCCGGTCGCCGTGCTCTCGGGCAACCGGATGGAGTACGTCGAGATCGGCGCCGCCCTCGCGAAGGCCGGGCTGCCGATGGTGCCGCTCAACAGCCGCAACTCCCCCTCCGACAACGCCTACATCGTCGGCCACTCCGAGGCGCGCGCGCTGATCATCGACGACCCGCTCGCCGACAACGCCGGCGACCTGGTCGACCGGCTCGACGTCGTCCTCGGCTTCGAGGGCCGCGCCGGACGGCACTACGAGTCGTTCGTCGACGCCGCGGACGAGCGCGACCCGCGGGTGGCCGTGGCCGAGACCGACCCGTTCGCGATCTGCTACACCTCCGGCACCACCGGGCTCCCCAAGGGCGTCCTGCTCACCCACCGCGGCCGGGTGCTGACGGCGTACGCCACGGCGATGGAGTGGGGCCTCGGCCCCGGCCGGGAGACGATGGCGGTCTCCCCCGATGTACCACGGCGCCGGGTTCTCCTTCTCCTACGCCGGCCCGCAGGTCGGCGGTTGCGTGTCCGTGCTCCGGTCGTGGAACCCCGAGGAGTTCCTGCGCGGGCTCGAGCGCGACCGGGTCAACACGGTGTTCCTCGTGCCGACCCACGCCCAGCAGATCCGCCGGGTCTTCGAGGAGCCCGCCCGCTCCTTCGACCTGTCCGCGCTCGAGACGCTCTACTTCAACGCCGCGGCGCTGCCGATCGCGCTCAAGGAGTGGGTCCACGAGGCGTTCCCGGGCGTCGGCGTCCACGAGCTCTACGGCTCGACGGGTGCTCGGTGGTCACCGACCTGCGCCCCGAGGACTCGCTGCGCAAGCCCGGCAGCGTCGGGCACCCGTGGTTCATGAACGAGGTGCGGCTGCTCGACGACGACGGCAACGAGGTCGGCCCGGGCGAGCCGGGCGAGCTCTTCGCGCGGTCGCCGATGCTGATGACCGGCTACCTCAAGAACGAGGAGGCCACGCGGGAGGCGTTCACCGACGACGGCTTCGTGACGGTCGGCGACATCGCCGTGGCCGACGAGGAGGGCTTCATCTCCATCGTCGACCGCAAGAAGGACATGATCATCGCCGGCGGGGTCAACATCTTCCCGCGGGAGATCGAGGAGGTCCTCGCCCGGCACCCGCAGGTCGACGAGGTCGCCGTGGTCGGCGTGCCCGACGACGTGTACGGCGAGCGGGTCGCGGCGTTCGTCGTCGGCCGCCGCCAAGGCCTCGACGTCGCGGCGCTCGAGGACCACGTGCGGGCGTCGGTGGCGAAGTTCAAGCTGCCGAGAGAATGGCACGTGGTGGAGGCGCTGCCCCGCAACGCGAGCGGCAAGGTGCTGAAGCGGGACATCCGCGACCGCTACCTTGCCGAGCACCCGGGTGCGACGGGGCAGGCGACCGGCGACGCCCCGGACCGCACGGCACCCACATCGCGAACGACATCGTGAACGAGGACTCGGAGGAGACCCGATGGCCAGCGAAGACACCCGTGCTGTGACGCTCGCGCGCACCGCGAGCAGCAACGGCACCCTCGGCGTCAGCCGGGTGCGGCCGGCGTACCAGCAGGTGGCCGACCAGCTCCTCGACCTGATCCTCAGCGGCGAGCTCTCCGCCGGCGACCGGCTGCCGTCGGAGGCCGACCTCGCGGCGAGCTTCGGCGTCAGCCGGAGCACGGTGCGGGAGGCGCTGCGCTCCCTCGCCTCGCGCGACCTGGTGGAGACGACCCGGGGGCACGACCGGCGGCACGTTCGTGCGCAAGGTGGAGGTCGGCCAGGTGCGGGAGTACCTGGAGACCTCGATCGGGCTGATGTCCGGAGGGGACGCGATCTCGGTGGTCGAGATGCTCGAGGCGCGCGAGGTGCTCGAGGTGCCGGCTGCCCGGATGGCGGCCACCCGGCGCGACGACAGCCACGTCGACCAGCTGTGGGAGGCGATCGAGCGCGAGACCCACAGCCGGGGGCGCGGGCTGAAGTTCCGCGAGCACCGCAACTTCCACGGGATCGTGGTCCAGGCGGCCGGCAACGGCCTGCTGGAGCTGATGACCGAGCCGGTCTTCCGGGTGCTCCAGGCCAAGTTCCTCGACCCCGACGTCCCGCAGGCGTTCTGGGCCGACGTGGACGCCGACCACCGCACGATCACCGAGGCGGTCCGCGACGGTGACGGCGACGCCGCGGCCACGGCCATGCAGGAGCACCTGGTGCGGCTGCGGGCCTTCTACCACGAGCCGAGGTAGCGGACCGGGCGCCGGGACCCGGGCGGAGCCAGCCCTGCTGGCGAAATACATCAGAACATTCAGAAGCGCAGATCAGAACGCGGTTTCGCTCCACTCAAGGGGCTTGACCAGAATATGTCGGACATTTAGGATTCGAGTCACAAGGACCGGATCGGGAAAGGCGGCAGTGATGGCGGTGCAGGACGGCTGGACGGGCCGGTTCTTCGAGGACTTCGAGATCGGGGACGTCTACAAGCACCCGCTCGGCCGGACGGTCAGCGAGGCGGACAACACCTGGTTCACGTTGCTGACGATGAACACCAACCAGATGCACTTCAACGCCGAGTACGCCGCCAAGTCGGAGTTCGGCAAGCCGCTGGTCGTCTCGACGTTCACCGTCGCGATCGCGGTCGGGCAGAGCGTCACCGACCTCACCCAGAACGCGTTCGCCAACCTCGGCTGGGACGACATCAAGATGACGCACCCGGTCTTCGCCGGTGACACTCTGTGGAGCGAGAGCCTGGTCCTCGACAAGCGCGAGTCCTCGTCCCGCCCGCACGCCGGCATCGTCACCGTGCGAACCCGGACGATCAACCAGGACGGCGACGAGGTCTGCTCGTTCAAGCGGATGTTCCTGGTCTACAAGCGCGGCGCCGAGCAGGTCGAGGGGATCTTCCCCGAGGGCAAGCGACCCCTGACGCTCGAGGCGGAGCAGGACCGGTGACCCTCCGCATCACGTACCAGCCGTGGGGGGAGACCCTCGCGGAGCTGGTCGACGCCGGCCGCCGGGCCGAGGAGGCCGGCGCCGAGACGCTGTGGGTCTCCGAGCTGCACCGCAGCGCCACCGGTACGGCGGCCGCGCTCGCGGCCGGCACCGAGCGGGCCCGCGTCGGCACCAGCATCCTGCTCGCCTTCACCCGGAGCCCGATGGTCACGGCGCTGGAGGCCCTCGACCTCGACGAGCTCTCCGACGGCCGGTTCGTGCTGGGGCTCGGCTCGGGCGTGCAGCGGCTCAACGAGGACTGGCACAACGCCACCTTCGGCAAGCCGGTCGCCCACATCCGTGAGACGGTCCGCAACATCCGGCTGTTCTGGGAGTCCTGCCGCAGCGGCGACCCGATCGCCGTCGAGGGCGACTGGGAGCCGATGCGGATCCGCGGCTACGAGCGGCCGTTCCCGATCGTCCGCACCGACATCCCCGTCTACCTCGCCGCGATGGGCCCGCTGATGACCCGGCTCGCCGGTGCCGTCGGCGACGGCTGGATCAGCCACGAGCTGTGCTCGCCCTCCTACCTCGCCGAGCGGGTGCTGCCCGACCTCGAGGCCGGGATCGGGCGCACCGAGGGCAAGCAGCGCGCCGACCTCGACGTCGTCGTGTCGGCCTGCTGCTCGATCGCCGACGACCTGGCCGTCGCCCGCCGCCGGGTCGCGGGGCTGGTCGGGTTCTACGCCAGCGTCCGCACCTACGCCGACTTCTTCGGCTTCCACGGCCTCGCCGAGGACCAGCAGCGCGTCATCGACGCGTTCCGCGGCGGCGCCGGCGCCGACTACCTCGCCGACACGGTGAGCGACGCGATGGTCGACGCGCTCACGCTCGTCGGCTCCCGTGACGACGTCACCGCCCAGCTCGCCGCGTACGACGGCATCGCCGACTCGGTGAAGCTCAGCCCGCCCACGCACGGCCTCCCCGCGGAGGACACCCGTGCGGCCCAGGAGGAAATCCTCGCCATGATCGCCGACCTGACCGGAGCCACCCGATGAGCACCAACGCCAAGCCGCTCTCCGACCTGCGCATCATCGCCGTCGAGCAGTACGGCGCCGGACCGTTCGGCAGCATGCACCTCGCCGACCTCGGCGCGGAGGTCATCAAGATCGAGGACCCGCGCGCCGGCGGCGACGTGGGCCGCTACGTCCCGCCCTACGGCGAGGGCGAGGACTCGCTGTTCTTCGAGACGTTCAACCGCAACAAGCGCTCGGTGTCGCTCGACCTCAGCACGCCGGCCGGGCGGTCGGTGTTCGAGGAGCTGGTCAAGGTCAGCGACGTCGTCTACTCCAACCTCCGCGGCGACGTGCCGGCCAAGATCGGCATCACCTACGACGACCTCAAGCACCTCAACCCGCAGATCGTCTGCGTCTCCCTCACCGGGTTCGGCATGACCGGTCCGCGGCAGAAGGAGCCCGGCTACGACTACGTGCTGCAGGGCCTCGCCGGCTGGATGGACCTCACCGGCGAGCCCGACGGGCCGCCCACCAAGTCCGGCCTGTCGCTCGTCGACTACTCCGGCGGCTTCGTGGCGGCGATCTCGCTGCTGGCCGGCGTCCACGCCGCCCGCCGCGACGGCAAGGGCATGGACTGCGACGTGAGCCTCTACGACACGGCGATCTCGCTGCTCACGTACCCCGCGACCTGGCACCTCAACGCCGGTTACGAGCCGGCCCGCACGCACCACTCGGCCCACCCCTCGCTGGTGCCGTTCCAGGCGTTCCAGGCCAAGGACGGCTGGATGGTCGTGGGCTGTGCGAAGGAGAAGTTCTGGCAGCGGCTCGCCGTCGTCGTCGGGCGCCCGGAGTGGGGCGCCGAGGAGTCGCCGTACGGCAACTTCTCCAAGCGGCAGCAGCGCAGCGCCGAGCTGCTGGGCCAGCTCGAGGAGATCTTCCTGGAGCGCACGGTCGACGAGTGGCTCGAGGACCTCTACGCCGCCTCGATCCCGTGCGGTCCGATCAACGACGTGCCGGCCGCGCTGCGCGAGGAGCACACGCACGCGCGCAACCTGGTGGTCACGACCGAGCACCCGCGCTTCGGCACCGTGGAGCAGCTGGCCTCGCCGGTGCGGGTCGGCAGCGAGACGCCGGAGTACCGCCGGGCCCCGCACCGCAACGAGGACATGGACTACGTCGCCCGCGAGCTGCTGTCGCTCGACGACGAGCGGCTGGCCGAGCTCCGCTCGGCCGGGGCGTTCGGCAACGAGCACGTGGTGGCCGCACCGAGCGACGAGGGCATCAGCGAGACGGAGGCCGCCGCACGATGATCGCCGAGGAGCTGGCCGCGTGGGCGACGGGACCGGTCACGGTCCCCGACGCCGTGCGCGCCTGCGCGACCCGGCACCTCGTCGACGGGACGGGAACGGCGCTGGCCGCGGTCCGTCTCGGGGCGGCCGAGCCGGCCGTCACGGTCGCGCGCGGCCTCGGCGGACCCGCCGAGGCGACGATCATCGGCACCGACGCGCGGGTGAGCGCGCCCGCCGCGGCGCTGGCCAACGGCACGCTGGTGCACGCGCTCGACTTCGACGACACCCACGCCGGCGGGCTGGTGCACGCGACGGCGGTCGTTCTGCCCGCGGCCCTCGCCGTCGGCCAGGAGCGGGCGGCGTCCGGTCGTGAGGTGCTCGACGCCGCGGTGGTCGGCTACGAGGTCGCCTGCCGGGTGGCCGCTGCCGCGCCGCACCGCTTCCACGCCCGCGGGCTGCACGCGACGATGGTCGCGGGCGTCTTCTCCTCCGCGGCGGTCGCCGCGCGGCTCTACGGCCTCTCGCCGCAGCAGGCCACCGCCGCCCTCGGCATCGCCGGCAGCCAGGCCGGCGGCCTGCTCGCGTTCCTCGGCAGCGCCGCGTCGACCAAGCAGCTCCACCCGGGCATGGCCTCGCACGCCGGGGTGCTGGCCGCCCGGCTCGCCGCCGCCGGTGCCACCGGCCCGGAGACCGTGTTCGACGGCCCGCACGGCGTCTTCGACGCGCTCGCCGGCGGGCAGGCCGACCCGGCCTCGATCGTCGCCGGGCTCGGCTCCACCTGGGAGACCGAGCGGATCGGCATCAAGCCCTACCCCCGTCTGCCAGCTGAGCCACGCGACCGTCGACGCCGTGGGCGCGGCCCGGGAGGCCCGCGGCTTCACCGCCGCCGACGTCGCCGAGATCGAGGCCGACGTCCACCCCGACTCCGCGTCCGTCGTCTGCGACGACTCCCGCGACCTCACCCGCCCGGCGTCGGAGTACGCCGCGAAGTTCTCCCTGCCCTGGTGCGTCGCCGCGTTCGTCGTCGACGGCTCGCTCGGGCTGGACGCGTTCGCGCCCGACCGGCTGCACCGCCCCCGAGGTGGAGGAGCTCGCCGCGCGCGTGACCTGGCGCCTCACGGACGACCGCGGACCCGCGGCCGACGCGGCGGGCCGGGTGCGCGTGACGCTGGCCGACGGCTCCGTCGTCGAGGGCGCGGTCGCCCGCAGCGGCGGCGGCCCCGACCACCCCCTCACCCGCGACGAGGTGGTCGAGAAGGCGGTCGACAACGGCGGCGACGGCGCCGCCGACGTCGTCGCGCTGGTCGAGCGCCTGGACGACCTGGACTCGGTCGAGCCCCCTGCTCGCCGCCACGCACCACCACTGACACCTGTTCGAGAGGAAGGGCCACCGATGACGCTGCAGGCGATCCGCCCCGAGACGTTCCCCTGGTTCCCGTACGACGGCTTCACCTTCTGCCTGGGCCTGAGCGAGGGCGACTCCGCCTGGACGTCCGGACACACCGCCGGCACCTACGACGAGTCGGTCGGCAAGATGACCGTCGGCGGCTCGATGGAGCAGCAGGCGCGCACGGCGTACGCGAAGGTGCTCGCGATCCTCGCCGCGGCCGGCTTCGGCCCGGAGGACGTCACCCGGGTCACCGAGAACGTCACGCTCAGCGGCCTCCCGCACTACGAGGAGGCGGTGGCGGTGCGCACCGAGCTCTTCGGCGACCACCAGCCGACCGTGCGCACCGTGGTCGTCGAGCGGCTGGTGCGCCGGGCCGCGTTCCTCGAGGTCGAGCTGCACGCCGTGCGCGGCGGCGGCAAGCAGCTGGTCGTCTCCAGCGGCGACCGGCCGGCCGGCGGCTGGCAGGCCGCACCGGTGACCGAGGGGGCACGACGGCATCGTCTACCTCCCGACGTTCGTGCCGGTCGACGAGGCCGGCGAGGTGGTCCACCCCGGCGACCTGGCCGGGCAGTACGCCTGGTGCCTCGACCGGGCGGCCGAGATGCTCGCCGAGGCCGGGCTCACCCTCGACCACGCCGTGACGACCTACGACTACGTCACCCCCGCCAGCACCGACGCCGACCGGGCGGCCGCCGAGGAGGTGCGCCGTGAGCGGCTCGGGGGCGGCGGCACCTTCCCCGCGGGCGGGCGGATCGTGATGAGCGAGCTGCACCGCGACGGCGTGCTGGTCGCGCTCGACGTCACGGCGTCGCGGCACCCGCGCGAGCGGGTCGACCCCGGCTGGTCGGCGTACGACGGCGCCACCCGCTCCCCGGCGGTCCGCGCGGGCCGCAGCCTGTTCATCTCCGGCCTCGCCGCGCGCGACACCACCACCGGCGAGGTGCTGCACCCCGGCGACCTCGAGGCGCAGGCAGAGGTGCTCTACCAGCAGATGCTCGACCTGCTCGGCCACGTCGGCCTCGAGCCCGTGGACCTGCTCGAGACCACGGAGTACTGCGTCGTCGACGCGATCCCGCAGTACCGGGTGGTCGCTCCGGTGCGCGAGCGCCGGCTCAGCCCGCCGTGGCCCGCCTCGACCGGCGCCCTGTGCCAGGGGCCTGGAGCAGCCGGGGCTGCTGCTCGAGGTGTTCCCCAACGCGCTGTTCCGGGAGGAGGCGTGAGCCTGCTGACCGACGAGATCCGGTCGCTGGTCGGCACCACCCGGGTCTACACCGCGCCGGAGCCGTTCGGCCGCGTGGCCGGCCGCTACTTCGCGATCGCGACCGGCGACCGCAACCCGCTCTACACCGACGACGAGGCGGCCCGCGCCGCCGGGCTGCCCGGCGTCACGGTGCCGCCGACGCTGGTGTGCGAGACCAACCAGTACGCCGACCTGCCCCGCGACGCCGAGGGCTACGCCGGCCACACGTGGCGGCTCGACATCCCCGGCACCCGTCAGGTGCGGGGCGGCAACCGCTACACGTTCCACCGCCGGATCCGCCCCGACGACGTCGTGACCGCCACCTGGGAGATCACGCGGGTCGAGGAGAAGCAGAGCCGCAGCGGCGCCGACATGCTCGTGGTGCACTCGAAGGCGACCTACACCGCCGCCGACGGCGGACCGCTGGCCGAGAACGAGGAGACCATCATCTTCGTCGCCCTGGAGGGTGCGTCATGACCGCCGTCCGCCCGCAGGTCGGCGACGTCGTGCCGCCGCTGGAGAAGACCGCCGAGGCCGCGGACCTGGTGGCCTACGCCGGCGCCACCTGGGACTGGCACCGCATCCACTACGACGCGGCGTTCGTGGCCGAGAACGGCTGCCGGCGCCGATCGTGGACGGGCAGGTCTACGGCGCCTGGTTCGTGCAGATGCTGCAGGACTGGCTGGGCCCGCGGTGCTTCGTGCGGACGCTGGAGTTCTCCTTCCGCAACCTGATGTTCGTCGGGGAGACGCTGCGCTGCGAGGGCCGCGTGGTGGAGGCCCCCGAAGACGAGGTCGACGAGGTCACCGTCGAGCTCACCGCCACCGTGGTGGGCCGCGACGGCGCACCCGACCGGGTGGCCGCCGCGCCCGCCCGAGCGGTGGTCCTGCTCGGCCGGGCGGACGGACCGGCGGCATGACCGCCGTCGCGATCGTCGGTGCCGCCGAGTGCGACCTCGGGGTGACCGACAAGTCGATCCTCACCCTGCAGGCGCAGGCCGTCACCCGTGCGCTCGCCGACGCAGGCCTGACTCTCGCCGACGTCGACGGGTTCGCGACGACGGGGGTGTCCCGGTTCTCCGCCACCCAGCTCGCCGACTACTTCGCGGTCGAGGCGGCCTGGACCGACAGCACCTTCGCCGGCGGCTGCGCCTACGAGATGATGGTCGCGCGGGCCGCCCAGGCGATCGCCGCGGGCCAGGCGAGCACGATCGTCATCAGCTTCGCCTCCAACCAGCGCTCGGCGCGGTCGCGGAAGCTCGGCGGGGTGGTCTTCGAGAACACGCCCGAGGCGCAGTTCGAGACGCCGTACGACCCGCTCAACCCGATCTCCTACTACGCGATGGCGGCCCAGCAGTACCTCGGCCGGTTCGGCGGTACCCGCGAGCAGCTGGCCGAGATCGCCGTCGCGGCCCGGGAGTGGGCGCTGCTCAACCCCAAGGCCTTCCGCTACGGCGCCGGACCGCTCACCGTCGAGGACGTGGTCGGCAGCCGGATGATCTCGACGCCGCTGACCGCCGCCGACTGCTGCCTGGTCACCGACGGCGGCGGCGCCGTCGTCCTGACCAGCCTCGAGCGGGCCCGCGACCTGGCCCGGCCGCCCGTGGTCGTCCTCGGCTACGGCGAGCGCAGCACCAACACCTCGATGACCGCCGTCGACGACCTCACCACCACCGGCGCCGCCGGGTCCGGGGCCGACGCGTTCGCCCGCGCCGGCATCACCCCCGCCGACGTCGACGTCCTCGAGGTCTACGACTCGTTCACGATCACCGCGGCCCTGTCCGTGGAGGACCTGGGCTTCTGCGGCCGCGGCGAGGTGCTCGACTTCATCGCCGACGGCCGGATCCGGCCCGGCGGCGAGCTGCCGCTCAACACCTCGGGCGGCGGCCTGTCCTACTGCCACCCGGGCCAGTACGGCGTGCTCCTCCTCGTCGAGGCCGTCCGGCAGCTGCGCGGCGAGTGCGGCGAGCGCCAGGTGCCCGGCGCCGAGGTCGCCGTCGCCCACGGCACCGGCGGCATCCTGTCCGCCCACGCCACCGTCGTCCTGGGGGTCGACCGATGAATCCCGACGTACCCGCTCCCGACGACGCCACCGCCGGCTGGTGGGAGGCCACCACCGAGCACCGGCTCGTCGTGCAGACCTGCCGCGGCTGCGGCCACGCGCAGCACCCGCCGCGCGCCGTGTGCGTGGCCTGCTCGGCCACCGACGCGCTCGAGCTCGTCGACGCCGAGGGCCGCGGCACCGTCGACTCCTGGACGGTCGTCCACCGGGCGCCCCGCCCGGAGGTCCCCGTCCCCTACACGGTTGCCCGGGTCCGCCTGGCCGAGGGGCCGATCCTGCTCACCGTCATCGACAGCCCCGACGAGCCACGGCTCGACGACCCGGTCGAGGTCGCCTGGCACGACCTCCCCGACGGCCGGGCACTCCCGATCTTCCGACCAGCACCCGACCGAGAGGCCTGACATGGACTTCCAGCTCACCGAGGACCAGCGCGAGTTCCGCAGCCTGCTGCGCAGCTTCGTCGACAAGGAGATCATCCCGGTCGCCCGCGAGTGGGAGCAGAGCGGTCGCTACCCGACCGAGATCGTCGACGGCATGAAGCAGATGGGGCTCTTCGGCATCACCGTGCCGGAGGAGTACGGCGGCCTCGACCTCGACCCGGTCTCGTTCGCGCTGGTCTTCGAGGAGATCGCTCGCGGCTGGATGGGCATCGCCGGCATCCTCGGCAGCCACTCGCTGGCCTGCCGTCTCATCGCCATGCACGGCACCGAGGAGCAGAAGCAGGCCTACCTGCCCGAGCTCGCGACCGGCCAGCGCCGCACCGGCATCGGCCTCACCGAGCCCGACGCGGGCAGCGACCTGCAGGGCATCCGCACGGTCGCCCGGCTCGAGGGCGACCACTACGTGGTGTCCGGGGCGAAGATGTGGATCACCAACGCCCGCTACGCCGACCCGCTGCCGGTGCTGGTCAAGACCGACCCCGGCGCCTCCCCGGCGCACAAGGGGATGAGCGTGCTGCTGGTCGACCCGTCGCTCGACGGCTTCGAGGTCACCAAGGACATCCCCAAGCTCGGCTACAAGGGCACCGAGTCGTGCGAGATCGTCCTCGACAACGTCCGGGTGCCGCGCGAGCAGCTCCTCGGCGGCGTCGAGGGACGCGGCATGCAGCAGGTGCTGTCGGCGCTGGAGTGGGGCCGGGTCAACATCGCCGCCCGCTCGGTCGGCATCGCCCAGCGGGCGCACGAGGAGGCGCTCGCCTACGCCCAGCAGCGCAAGGCGTTCGGCAAGGTCATCGGCGACTTCCAGGCGATCCAGCTCAAGCTCGCCACGCTCGCCACCAACCTGCAGGCCGCCCGGCTGATGGCCTACTGGTCGGCCGACGCGGTGCGCTCCGGCCGCGCCGACGGCGAGACCGGCATGGCCAAGATCTTCTGCTCCGAGGTCGCCCTCGACGCCGCGATCGACGCGATGAAGATCCACGGTGGCTACGGCTACTCCACCGAGTTCGAGGTCGAGCGGCTCTACCGCGACGCGATCCTGATGAGCATCGGCGAGGGCACCAACGACATCCTGCGCACCGTGGTGGCCAAGGCCCTGCAGCGCGGGGAGACGGTCGTCGGATGACCACCTCGCTCCCGCGGTCCTACCTCTACGTCCCCCGGCAACGCGGGCGACAAGCTCGCCAAGGCGGCGCGGCGGGGCGCCGACGCGCTGATCGTGGACCTCGAGGACGCCGTGCCGCTGGCGGAGAAGGACGCCGCCCGCGAGGCGGTGGCGACCTGGCTGGCCGAGCAGCCGGCCGACGGACCGCTGGAGCTCTGGGTGCGGGTCAACCCCGGTGACCGCGGCCTCGACGACGTACGCCGGCTCGCCGGGTCGCCGGCCCTGGCCGGCCTCGCCCTGGCGAAGGCCGACGCGGCGACCGTCGCCGCCGTGGCGCAGCTGCTCGACGACCTCGGTGACCGCACCACCCGGCTGATGCCGCTCGTCGAGACGCCGGCGGCGGTGCTCGACGTCCGCGCGATCGCCGCTGGGCCGCGCGTGCACCGGCTCCAGGTCGGCGAGGTCGACCTCACCGGGGAGGCGGGCATCGACCCCGGACCCGACGAGCGGGAGCTGCTCGCGATCCGCACGATGGTGGTGCTGGCCAGCGCGGCAGCGGGCATCGAGCCGCCGGTCGGACCGGTCTCGCGGATCACCAGCGACGTCGAGGCGCTCACCGCCTCGACCCGGGCGGTCGCGCGGCTCGGCTTCGTCGGCCGCGCCTGCATCCACCCGGCGCAGCTGCCGGTCGTGCACGACGTCTTCACGCCGACGCCCGAGCAGGTCGAGGAGGCGCGCGCGACGCTGCAGCTGCTCGCCGAGGCCGAGCGCCGCGGCTCCGGGGTCGCCCTCGACGCGCAGGGCCGGCTGGTCGACCCGGCGGTCGTCCACGCGGCCCGGCGGGTGCTCGCGCTGCACGAGCTCGCCGAGCGCTCGAACGGGGCCGTCCCGTGAGCCCGGTGACCGCGCCCCACGCGCTCGACCTCGAGGCACCGCAGAAGTGGCGCCCGGCGCCGATGCCGGGGGCCAACCTGCCGCTCGACCTCGTGCGGCTCGCCTCGCCGTGGAACCGGTTCACCATCCACGGCCGGTTCCCCCGCCGGCTTCGAGCGCCCGGGACCCGGCGGCTACCTCGCCGCCGAGGAGTTCCTCGTGCTGGACGGGGAGCTCGAGATCGACGGCGCGACCTACCGGCGCGGCGACCTCACCGTCATCCCCGGTGGCCACGTCCGCACCGGCATGCGGTCGCCGGCCGGCTGCCGCGTCCTCGCCTGGTTCGGCGGCCTTCCCGACTACCTCCCGGCCTCGGCGCTGCCACCGGTCGACGTCCCGGTCCGGTCGGTGCACGTCGACGAGATGGTCGCGCTGCCCCCCCGTCGCCGCTGGCGCAGTGGTCGCGGGGCACGGTGCCCGACGGCGCCGGCTCGGTCGAGGTCGTGAGCGCCGACCTGCGCCGCTGGGCACGGGAGCCCGAGGCCGCGCCGCTGCCGGACGACCTGGTGCGCCGGGAGCGGCCGTGACCGTCACCCGGGACCCCGACGCGCGCGAGACCGACCCCCGCTGGTCGGGGTTCGACGGGCTCTTCGGCGGCTACGTCGTCGGCCTGCTGGCCGACACGGCGGTCGCCCGGTCGGCGTACCGGCTGGTGTCGCTGACCGCCAACTTCGTCTCCCGCGTCGCGGTCGGACCGGTGGCGGTGCGCACCGAGACCCTCCACCGCGGCCGGTCCACGGAGCTGCTCCGGCTGCTGCTGGAGCAGGACGGTCGCGTGCGGGTGCACGCGACCGCCGAGCTCCTGCACCTCCCCCCGATCCCGCACCCGCTCCGGCGTCGGCAGACGCGCCGGCGTGGGTGCGCACCACCTCCCCGGGCGCGGTCGCCGCGCCCTCCCTCGACGTCGGACGCGGCCGGCTGCCGTTCGACGACGTGATCGACCTCCGGCGCACCTCCGTGCCGCGCATGGCCGACCCGGCCACGTCGTGGGCGCGGATCCGTCCCGAGGCCGCCGGCGGCGGCCTCCGCTCGGCCGAGGCGGTGGCGACGGCGCTCCTGGACGCGCCGACCCCCGGACTGTTCGGCGAGCCCGAGCCGCCGGCGTTCGTGCCGACCATCGACTACGCCGTCCACCTCGCGCCGGACGCCGGGGAGTGGGACCCGGCCGGGTGGCTGCGTCTCGACCACGCCACCGCCTGGGCGACCCGGCAGCACTGCGTCGACGAGGTGCACGCCTGGACCGCCGACGGCCGGCTGCTGGCGACGCTGCGGCAGACCCGGGCGGTGTGGTGGCCGCCGGCCGGGACCGAGGAGTCGGCGTGAGCACCGAGCCCCGCCGGGTGGCGATGATCAACTCCGACGGCAAGTCGGCGCCGACGGTGGCCGACCCGCCCGGTGTGGAGACGACGCTGCACGACCTGCGGCTGCGGCTGCTGGCGCGCACCCCCTACGAGCACCTCGTCACCGAGCTCGGCACCCTCGACGCCGTCGAGCGCGCGGTGGCCGCCGGGTGCGACGCCGTCTACGTCGACACCTTCGGCGACTACGCCGTCGACCGGGCCCGGGCGGCCACCTCGGTGCCCGTGGTCGGGGCGGGGGAGGAGAGCATCAAGTTCGCGGCGACGCTCTATGCCGGGTTCTCCGTCGTCACCGTGTGGCCGCGCTCGATGGGCTACCTCTACGCCGACCGGCTGCGGTCGACGCCGGGCGGCGAGCGCTGCCGCGGCGTGCACCACCTGAGCGGCGACGACGAGCTCGACCGGGTCGGCCGTCCCGACGGCGTGAAGTCGCGGATGCGGCGGCAGGAGGCCGACGTCCTGACCGCGCTGGCCGACCTGTGCCGCCGGGCGGTCGCCGCCGACGGCTCCGACGCGGTGCTGCTCGGCTGCACCTGCATGGCGCCCGCCGCCGACGCCGTCGCCGCACAGGTCGACGTACCCGTCCTCGAGCCGTCGGCGATCGGCCTCACCGCCGCCCACGCCGCCGCCCTCTCCGGCACCCACACGCCGCCCAGCACCGGCGTCGCCCGGCACACCGGCCTGGCCACCGGGCTCGTGGACGCCTGCCTTGCGGCCGGCGGCGCGTCGTCGCCGGGGACCGACGACTGCGAGGTGTGCATCGTGCACCCCGTGCCGACCGACCACCAACAGAAGGGAACGACATGACGCTCACCAAGGACAGGACCGCGCTCCTCGTGGTCGACATGCAGAACGGCTTCCTCGACGCCGAGGGGTCGATGGCGCGGATCGGCATGCCGCACGAGGCGCTGACGCCCGCCCTGCCCGGGTCGGAGCGGCTGGTCGCCGCCGCGCGGGAGGCCGGCGTGCCGGTGATCTACACGCGCTACGTCTACCAGCCCGGCTACGTCGACGGCGGGCTGCTGCCCAACGAGCTGGTGCCGCAGATGGCGGAGGTCCAGGCCCTCGTCGACGGCACCTGGGACGCCGAGATCGTGCCGTCGCTGAAGCCCGGGCCCGGCGAGGTCGTCATCGACAAGTCGCGGCCGAGCTCGTTCTACGGGACGCAGCTCGAGCCGGTGCTCACCAGCCAGGACATCCGCACGCTCGTGATCTGCGGCGTCACCACCAACATCTGCGTCGAGACCACGGCCCGCGACGCCGGCCAGCGCGACTACCGGGTGCACGTCGTCAGCGACGCGGTCGCGGAGTACGACCCGACCCGCAACGAGGTCGCGCTCGGCACCATCGGCTTCGCGTTCGGGTGGCTGGCGACGACCGACGAGGTGGTCGCGGCGTGGGCGTGACCGCTCCGGCGCTGCCGCTGGTCGACCCGCCCGAGGTCGTCGCCCTGCGGGGCACGGTGCGGGCGATCGGCGCCCGCTACGGCCACGACTACTTCGTCCGGACCGCGCGCGAGGGCGGGAACCCCCGCGAGCTGTGGCGCGAGCTCGGCGAGGCCGGGCTGCTCGGGGTCAACATCGCCGAGGAGCACGGCGGCGGCGGCGCCGGCATCGCGGACCTGGCCGTGGTGACCGAGGAGCTGGCCGCCACCGGCGTGCCGCTGATGCTGCTGGCGCTCTCGCCCGCGGTGTGCGCGACCATCCTCGGCAAGCACGGCACCGGCGCGCAGCGCGGCCGGTGGCTGCCGGGGTTGGCGTCGGGGGAGACCGTGATGGCGTTCGCGATCACCGAGCCCGACGCCGGCTCCAACGCCCACCGGATCCGCACCACCGCCACCCGCGACGGCGACGACTGGGTGCTCGACGGCAGCAAGTACTACGTCTCCCACGTCGACAACGCCCAGGCGATCCTCGTGGTCGCCCGGACCGGGGAGGTCGACGACCGCGGCCGCGGGTCGCTGTCGCTGTTCGTCGTCGAGTCCGACGCGCCCGGCATCGGCGCGTCGCCGATCCCGGTGGAGATCACCTCGCCCGAGCGGCAGTTCGTGCTCACCTTCGACGGGGTGCGGGTGCCCGGGTCCGCCCTCGTGGGCGAGGAGGGCAAGGGTCTCGGCGCGCTGTTCAGCGGGCTCAACCCGGAGCGGATCGGCAGCGCCGCGCTGCTCAACGGCATCGCCCGCTACGCGCTGGACAAGGGCGCCCGCTACGCCGGGGAGCGGGAGGTCTGGGGCGTCCCGATCGGGGCGCACCAGGCGGTCGCCCACCCGCTGGCGAAGGCGCACGTCGAGGTCGAGGCGGCCCGGCTCCTCACCGCGCGTGCCGCGGCGCTCTACGACGCCGGCTCGCCGGAGGCGGGCGGGGCGTCGAGCATGGCCAAGTACCTCGCCGCGGAGGCGGCGGGCCACGCGCTCGACGCGGCGATGCAGGCCCACGGCGGCAACGGGATGGCGACGGAGTACGGCCTGGCCACGCTGTCCGGGCTGGTCCGGCTGTTCCGGATCGCGCCGGTGAGCGAGGAGATGGTGCTCAACCACATCGCCCAGCACGAGCTGGGCCTGCCCAAGTCGTACTGATGCCGCTCCGGGAGCCGGCCGGCGGGCTGCGGGTCGAGGACCGCGACGGGGCGCGGCACGTCACCCTGGCGCGGCCGCCGGTCAACGCGCTCTCGCTCAAGGTCTACGACGCGCTCCGGGGGGCCTTCGACCTCGACGCGGTCGGGGCGGCGGGCCGGCCGCGGCTGGTCGTCCTCCGGGCGGAGGGGCGGGCGTGGTGCGCCGGCCAGGACGTCCGGGAGCTGGCCGCGGTCACCGACCGGGCGGCGTACCTCGAGCGTGCGGGCGGCGGGGTCGCGGCCGTGGCGCGGTGCCCGGTCCCGGTCGTCGCCGTCGTCGACGGTCCGGCGGTCGGCGCCGGCGGCCTGCTCGTGGCCTGCGCCGACCTGGTGGTGGCCGGCCCCGCGGCGAGCGTCGCGTTCCCCGAGCTGCGGGTGGGGGCGCCGATGGGCGCGGCGCTGCTGGAGGGCTTCCTCCCGCCGCCGCTGGTCTCCCACGCCCTCGCGACGGGGGCCACCCTCGGTGCCGACCGGCTGCGGGAGGTGGGGGCGGTGGCCGAGGTGGTGCCGGCTGCGGCGCTGGACGACCGGGCGGCGGCCGTGGTCGCCGACCTCCTCGCCCTGCCCGACGACGGCCTGCGCTACCTGCGCGGCTCCCGGCGCCCGGCGGAGCGGGCGGCGGCCTACCTGGCCGAGGTGACGGCCGCAGCCCGCGCGCTGCGGGAGGCCTGACCCGGGCCCCGGCGCGCGGCCGCGCCGGTACGGTGTGCGCCGTGCGTCGGCGTCCGGTGATCCTCTCGACCGCGCTGCTCCCGGCGCTGGCGGTGCTGATGGGGCTGACGGCGCTGGCGGGGCTCGTGGCCGGCTGCCGGGTCGAGGCCCGCGACTTCGTCGTCGGCGAGGGCGACCAGTACGTCGCGATCGGCGACTCCTACACCGCGGGCGTCGGGTCCGGCCGCTACGACCGGGACGACCCGTGCTTCCGCTCCGCGCGCAGCTATCCCCGGCTGGTGGCGCGGGCGACCGGCGCCGACCTCGGCGACGTCAGCTGCTCCGGTGCGACGTCGGACCACCTGGTGACGGCGTACGAGCAGGTGGGCGCGCCGCCGCAGCTGGACGCGCTGTCCGCCGAGACCGACCTGGTCACCGTCGGCATCGGCGCCAACGACTTCAACCTGATCGGCAGCGTGGTCGTGACCTGCGTCCGGCTCTCGGTCGACGCCGAACCGGACGAGACCCCCGTGCACCGACGCCGACCGGTCCGGCGGCCGGAGCCTCGCCGCGGACCGGGTGGCCCAGGTCGAGGCCCGGCTCGGGCAGCGGCTCGCCGAGGTCGAGGAGCGTGCCCCCGACGCCGAGGTGCTCGTCGTCGGCTATCCCGAGGTCGTCCCGCCGGACGACGAGCGCTGCGACCAGCTGCCGATCACCGAGGGCGACCACGCTTGGGCGCGGGACGTGCTCGAGGGGATCAACGCCGCCCTCGAGACCGCCGCGTCGCGCGCCGGCGTCCGCTACGTCGACGTCTTCGCCGCCACCCGCGGCCACCACCTGTGCGCCGACGACCCGTGGGTCGCCGGCATCCGGCCCCCGGTGGGGCGGCGCCCAGTGGCACCCCTACGCCGAGGAGCAGGAGGTCGTCGCCGACCTGGTCCTCGACGCGCTTGCCGAGGAGTAGCGGTCGGCGCGGCCCGGTGGGGTCGGGTGGGTCGGGTGGGTCGGGTGGGTCGGGCCGGTGTCGGGCCGGGTCGGGCCGGAGGGGTTGTCGGCCTCTTCTCGGGGTTGTCGGCTTCTGCAAGGGCGGACAACCCGCGGGATACCCGGTCGGCCGGGTATTCCCCGCCTCGGGGTGACGCCTCGGTCGGGCCGGAGGGGTTGTCGGCCTCTTCTCGGGGTTGTCGGCTTCTGCAAGGGCGGACAACCCGCGGGATACCCGGTCGGCCGGGTATTCCGCACCTTGCTCAGGTCCGCCCCCCACCGAGCCGATAGGACGGTGCCGGTCCCCGACCCAGCTGGAGGCCGCGCTCGACTGAGAGGATCGGGATGAAGGTGTGGAAGTCCAGGTCGGCGCGCGCCGGCGTAGCCGCCGTCGCACTGGCGGCGGCCGTCGCCGGCACGGCGGTGGCGGCCAACACGCAGGAGAGGCCGTCGAACCGCGCCCGGATCACGGTGTGCGTCGGCTCCAAGCTCGACCACCTGCGGCTGGTGCCCAACAGCACGAAGCGCTGCCCCAAGGGCCAGACGCTGCTGACGTGGCAGACGACCGGCGACAAGGGCGCCCGCGGCCCGAAGGGGACCGCCGGCCGCAGTGCCTACCAGCTGGCCGTGGCCCACGGGTTCCAGGGCACCGAAGAGGCGTGGCTGGCGTCCCTGCAAGGCAAGGACGGCCGCGACGGGATCGACGGCGTGAACGGTGCCGACGGCCGCGACGGCGCGGCCGGTGCTGACGGCGCCGACGGCGTGGACGGCACTGACGGTCTGGACGGGGCCGACGGGGCCGACGGCGCAGACGGCGCCGACGGGGCCGACGGGGCCGACGGGATGAGCGCCTACGAGGTCGCGGTCTCCTACGGCTTCACCGGCGACGAGGTCGCCTGGCTCGACTCACTGGCCGGGGCGCCCGGCGCCGACGGCGAGGACGGGCTCAGTGCCTACGACATCGCGGTCGCCCACGGCTACGCCGGCACCGAGGCCGACTGGCTCGCCTCGCTCCAGGGCGCCGACGGTGCCGACGGTCGTGACGGTGCCGACGGCGCGAACGGTGCCGACGGTGCCGACGGGGTCAACGGTGCCGACGGGCGCGACGGCGCCGTGGGTCCCCAGGGCCCCACGGGCCCGCAGGGTCCGGCCGGTCCGGTCGGCCCCCAGGGGCCCGTCGGCGACACCGGCCCCGCCGGTCCCGCCGGACCGGCTGGTCCGCAGGGCCCGGCCGGCGCAGGCGGCCACACCGTCGAGGACGGCCAGGGGCGGCTGCTCGGCGACGTGGTGGCGATGTCGTCGTACGGCGTCACGGTCCTGAGCCCGACCGGCTACCTGGTCGACGTCGGTTGGGACGGTTCGCTCTACCCGGCACAGGCCTACTACTCCGGAGCCGGCTGCACCGGCACGGCGCTGCTCAACGCCGGCGGACCCGGCCAGGGCTCGATCTTCGCGCGGACCGTCGTCTACCTCGGCACGCCGAACACCCTCGCCGTCCCCGACGTGCCCGCCGGTGCCGTCGACGCGCCCAGCACGTCGATGCCGGCCGCGACGATCGACAACCCCACCTGCGGCCCGGCCTCGGGCACCATGCACGGGTGGCGGCTCGAGCCGGCGACCCCGTCCTCGGTCGGGCTGCCGCCGCTGGTGGCCCCGGGACAGTTCGCGACCCCGCTGTCGCTGTCCTGACGCTCGGTCGAGCTCAGAGCCGTCGCGGGCCGCCCCAGCCGGGGGTGGCCCGCGACGGCCCCTCCTTCAGACGGGCCACATACGGACCATTCGAGGACCACCGACGGACCATTCGCTACCGCACCTGATACCGCTGTGACCCCTGGTGCGGCATCGTCTCCGCCGCAGCCCACACCTGCGCTGCGACAGCTTTTCTCGAGGAGCGGAGATGGACATGGGGTATCTAATGGGGTCCAGCAATCACACGCGCCAACCACGGAGGTCCGGACCGGGCAGCCGTCGCCGGCTCCGGGCCGGCCTCGTCGGACTGTTGTCGGTGGTGCTCGCGGTCACCGGCCTCGGAGCACTCGTCAGCCCGGCGATGGCCGCGACGGTCTACGAGATCGAGGGCGACTGGGCGCCGGGCACCCCCCAAGCGTCGGCAAGGGTGACGTCGTCACCAGCGAGTGGCGGGTCAACGTCAACGACGACCAGCCCGCGCCGTCCAACGACCCTGTCGACAACGTGAACTTCACGGTGACGCTGGAGAACGGCCTGTTCCAGGCTCTCCCGGACCTGTGCCGCACGGCCGCGGAGCTGGACCCCGTTTCGAGCATCTCCGACGACGGCCGCACCATGGTCTGCAACCTCGGCACGGTCACCCAGGGCACGGCCCTCCTCGTGCAGGCGCCGGTGGTCGCCGACGGCATCACCGGCGACCAGATCACGGCGTCGGGCACCATCGCCGGCCAGACCGCCGACCTGGACCCGATCGACATCCAGAACACGTTCGGCATGGACATGCTCTGGGGCATCCCGACCGGTTCCGTGATCCCGTCGTCGTCGGGCAACACCGGCGACTTCGCCTTCGACTTCGAGTGGACGCTGTTCCAGGACGTGGGGAGCGACGCCGGCCCGAACTCGGTCACCTACAACCTCAACATCCCGCTCGCCAACGGGCAGCAGCTGTTCCTCGGTCAGCAGAACAACTCGGCGCCGTTCAACCAGCCCTGCACCCCGTTCCAGAACAGCAACAGCGCCGAGGGGCATCCCTACTCCGCCGGCTCCACGCCCGAACGCCGTGCGCCGTTCGTGGAGAGCTGCACCCTGGAGAAGACGGGGCCGAACACGTTCCGGATGACGATCACCGGCATCGACTACTCCCTGACCCAGGTGCCGACCCACGACTCGGCGGGCAACCCGCTGCCGACCGACCAGGTCGCCGTGGCCAGCGGCTCGATCTGGCTCGAGGTGCGCGACCTCACCGCAGCAACGTCGGCGAGCCTGACGGCGAGTGCGCCGACCTACCAGTCGGTGACCGGGCAGACCGACCCCGACGAGCCCGGCAACAACACGTCCAGCAAGGTGATCGTGTTCCCGGGCACCTGGCACCACCAGTGGTGGCGCACCAACGGGGGAACCTCGTGGGACAACACCTTCAAGGTGGCGCCGGGGACGGTCGTGAAGGACCAGACCGCCGACACGATCGCCCTGAGCGGCGTGCCGGACAACACGCCGATGGGTGACTGCGCGATCCTGGACACCGCCTTCGTCGACTACCACAGTGTCGAGCTGTTCGCGTGGGCCGCCGGTGATCCCGTCGGAGAACCCGAGACCGCGCTGCCGGGGAAGCCTCCAGTTCTACGTCGGCAACGACCCCACGGTCACGCCCGGCAGCGGCGGCTACAACCCCGACGCCTTCACCGGCTGCGGCGGGGCGGCGGGCTGGGTCAACGCCGAGCCGGCCGACCTCACCACCGTGAAGGCGGTGCGCTGGACCGGCACCGCAGGTGCGATCGATCACCAGGCCATCGCCATGCGCATGAACGTGACGATCCAGCAGGACGCGCCGATCGGCCAGGACATCTGGAGCTGGGGCGCCACCATCCGTGACGGGGCGTGGTTGTACCCGGGACGCGGCGTCTTCCCGAACAACTACACGCCGACGCCGGGCGAGCGCTACAACGGCACCAACGGCGCCCGCGACATCCTGCACGTCGTCTTCGCGACCCCGGCCATCCAGAAGCTGGCCGACCGACAGGTGATCCGGCCCGGTGAGCCGGCCACGTTCACGCTGCGCTACTCCGCCAACGGGTCGGGGACGATGCCGCCCACGGTCGACGACTACACGATCATCGACACCCTTCCGGCGGGGATGACCTACGTGCCCGGCTCGGCGACGCCGGAGCCCGCCATCAGCCCCGACGGACGGGTCCTGACCTGGAACCTCGACGGGGTGCCCACCAACGCGGTGCAGACGCTCACCTACCAGGCGGTGGCGGACGACTCGGTGACCCCGGGCCAGGCGCTGACCAACACCGTGACCTCGAGCCTGCGCGGTGAGACCTCGCGTCCGGCGGCGCGGCAGGTGACGGTCTCGACCAGCGGCTACACCGAGATCAGCAAGACCGCCGACACGCCTTTCATCCCGAACGTGGACGGCTCCGGTGACGGCGCGGGCTCGTGGACGGTGACGATGCGGTCGTTCGACCCGCTGCCGCAGGCCTACACCGACGTCATCGACATCCTCCCGTGGGAGGGTGACGAGCGCGGGACCGACTACGCGGGCGACTACGAGCTGGCCGAGGTCACGTTCCCGGCGGGATCGACCGGCACGGTCTACTACACGACCGAGGACCCGGCGACGCTCACCGACGACCCCGCCGACCCGGCCAACGGCGCCCCGAACGCGCCGTCGGCGATCTGGTCGACGACGTTCACCCCCGACGCGACTGCGGTGCGGGTGATCGGCGGCGTCCTCGAGCCCGGTGGGGTGCGTCAGTTCCAGGTGCACATCGCCACCGACGGCGCCGACCCGGAGGACTCCTACGTCAACCGGGCCCAGGGCCGTGCCGAGCACACCCGGCTCGCGATGCGCACCTCGGAGCCGATGACCATGGCGTACTACTACGCGGCGACGCTGAAGAAGTACGTCCAGGACAACCAGGGCCGGTGGCGCGACGCGCAGGACGTGACCGACTACCCGTCGTTCCGCTACGGCGACACCGTGCGCTACCGGATCGTCGTGACCAACGTCGGTCAGGGCACGTTGCGCAACATCGAGGTGACCGACGACCAGCGGCCCGACCTGGGCAACTTCGTGGTCGACGAGCTGGCCGCCGGGGAGTCGGAGACCCACGAGTTCGAGTTCGTGCTCGACGAGTCGACCAACGGCACCGTGGTCAACACCGCCTCGGCGACGACCGACCCGCCGCCGGACGCGCCGCCGCCGAACATCCCGCCCGACCCCGCCGGCTTCGAGGTGGCCAACTACACCACCGTGAAGTCGTCGGTGCCGCGGCCGGGCAAGCCGGTCGTGCCGGGTGACGTGATCAACTACACGATCACGGTGACCCAGCAGGGCACGGCTCCGGCGGAGGCCGAGCTCAGCGACAACCTGGCGCGGGTGCTCGACGACGCTCGCTACAACCGCGACGTCGAGGCCACCATCGGCACCGCCCGGGTCCGCCAGGGCCACCTGATCTGGAACGGGGTGATCCCGGTCGGCGAGGTCGCCCGGATCACCTACTCGGTGACGGTGAAGGCCAAGAAGAACCTCGGCAACCACCGACTGGTCAACGCGGTCACCTCGCCCGGCTGCGAGGTGCGCGACGGCGAGACGGTCAACTGCGACACCGAGCACGAGGTGCCGAAGTTCGACCTCAAGCTCGACAAGCGGGTCGTCGGCCGGGACCGCACGGTGGTGGGCGGCAACGTCCGCTACCGGATCCAGGTCACCAACCGGGGCCCGGCGAGGGCGCCGGGGCCGATCACCATGGTCGACCGCCTGCCGCGCGGGCTGGAGCTGGTGTCCGCCAACGGCAAGGCGTGGCGCTGCCAGGTGGACAAGCGGGCCGACGTCGTGACCTGCGAGCGGAACAAGTCGCTGGGCGACGACCGCAAGGCACCGCCGGTGTTCGTGGTCGCCAAGACCACGAAGGCCTCGGTGGGTCGTCGGCTGGTCAACACGGCCCAGGTGAGCGCCAACGGCGACACCGTCCGGTCCAACAACCGCGACAAGGCGCGGGTCAGCGTGGTGCGGGTGCCTCCGGCGCCCAACACCGGGTTCCGGCCGATGCCGAGCATGCTCTGAGGGCGGAGCCCTGAGCACGCTCCGGTGGACGCTGTCCCGCCGGCTGTGCCTGCTCACCGTCGGGCTCGTGCTGGGCGTCACCCTCGTGGCGCCCGGCGCGGGCCCGGCCGGTGAGCCGGCCCACGCACAGACTGTGGGACAGGCGGCTCGGGGGGCTGCCTGTCCCACGGCGGAGCGGGGCTTCCGGCCCCGGCACCTCGCCGTCCCCGGCGTCGTGGGCCGCACCAAGGTGCTCGCCCTCGGGCGCGACCGCAACGGCGCCCCTCGCACGCCGCCGTTGACCGACCGCGGCAAGTGGCAGCTGGCGTGGGACCGGGCGTCCCGCATCCGGCCGGGCGGCCGGTACGGCGTGGTCCGCCTCAACGCGCACACCTACCCGCGCAGCGGCGCCTACGGCTCGGCCCTCGGCAACCGGCTCCTCGCGAAGCTGCGCAAGGGCGACCGGATCGTCGTCACCGGCTCCGGCGGCCGGCGCCAGTGCTACCGGGTCACCCGGCGTACCCGCGTCCCGGCGGGACGGGCGCTGCCGCAGTACTACTCCGACTCGGGGCCGTCGCGGCTGGCGATCCTGGTCTGCTCCGGCAAGCGGCGCGGACCCGGCGACTGGAGCCACCGCACCCTGTGGTTCGCACAGCCGGACCGCTGAGGGAGCCCGGCGACCGCCCGGGGGCGGCGCCGAAGTGCAAAGTTCGACAATTCTCGTCCCGCGGTCCCGACGGCTGCGAGAGGATCCCTCCCGGGAGAGGGACGGCAGTGCGGCCAGCCGGGATGGCCACAACTGAACAACCACGAGGGCCGCTCCGTCGCGGAGCGGTCCCCGCAGGAGGAGGCTCGGTCCCCCTTGAGCGACGTCGTTCCGGGTACGCGTTGCAGCTCCAGGAAGAACACCGCGGCGCAGCCGGCGTGCCAGTCGGCTCCGCCGCAGCGCGGGCACGGCCCCGAGGCGTCCGGCGTCGTGGTCCGGCCGCCCCGCCTGCCGACCCGTTCGGTCGACCGGCCCGAGCTGCTGCGGCGGCTGGACCGGATGGCACCGCTGACGATCCTCGACGCCCTGCCGGGTCTCGGCAAGACCACGCTGGCCGCGAGCTGGGCGCGCGGTCAGCACGCCCGCGGGGTGTCGGTGCAGTGGGTGCAGGCCTCGCTCGGCCACGACGTGACGGCGGCCCTCGACGGGCCGCTCGCCGAGGGCGAGGCGCCGGTGGTCGTGGTCGTCGACGACGCCCACCGCCTGGGGGACCGGTCGGTCGTCGAGCGGCTGGTCGGTGCGGTCGAGCTCGACCACCGCCTCCACCTGGTCGTCTGCTGCCAGCCCGGACACCTGTTCCACGAGGTCGCCGAGGAGCGTGGCGTGGAGACCAACGTCCTGCGCGGCGCCGACCTCGCCGTCCCGGTCGACCGGATCCCCGAGCTCGCCGCGTCCTGGGGTCACGACGTCGACACCGCGGTCGCCGGTCGGCTGCACCGTCTCGTCGGCGGGTGGCCACTGGCGCTGCGGCTCGTGCTCGACGCGACCCCACCCGGGAAGGAGGAGCTCGCCACCCACGCAGCCCACGACTTCCTCGAGCACCGGGTGCTCCCGGTGGTCGCCGACGCGACCGCGCTCCCGACCGCCGCCCGCTTCGCCGTGCCCGACGAGCTCGACCTCCCGCTCGCGGCGGCGCTCATGCCCGATGGCGACCCGTCGCCGGAGGGGAGCCGGGCGGCCGTCGCCGCGCTGGAGCGGCTCGGGGTCCTGTGGCGCACGCCCCGCGACGACGGCGAGCCCCAGTGGCGCTTCCCCGTCCTGGTGCGCAACGGGCTGCGCCGGCTGCTCGAGTGCACCGCGCCCGAAACGCACGCTGACGCACATCGTGAGGTCGCCAGGGTCCTGACCGCGAGCGACGACCGACCCTGGCGGCAGGTGGTGCGGCACGCCCGCGCCGCCGGCGACTGGCGCCGGCTCGCCGAGGCGTGGACGGAGGACGGCTGGATGCTGCTCGGCGGGGACCCGGCGCTGTTCCACGAGGCGTACGGCGGCCTCCCCGCCGCCGCGGTCGCCGACCACCCGACGCTGGGCATCGCCGCCGCGATGGGCGACGCGCTGGCCGCGACCCGCGAAGGCGCACCCTGGCAGCAGTTGGTGGAGGACCTGCTCCGCCACTACGCGGAGATCGGCGCCGGGACACCGGTCGCCTCCGAGGCCAGGGGTCTGCTGCGGGTGGAGCAGCTGACGGCCGCGATGGTCGCCCGCCGCGCCGCGGGCCACCTGGTCGGCGCCGTCGAGCTCGCCGTCGAGGTGGAGGTCGAGCTGGGCCGACTGCGCGGGTCCGACCCGCGCAGCGCCCGCACCTCGCAGGCCGCCTGGGCCCGGCTCCAGGGGGCGCTCACCCACCTCCTCGCGGGCGACTTCACGACCGCGCTCGACCTCGCCGCGGCCGCGCACCACGCCGGAGGCCGCAGGCTGACCGGCTCCGGCGCCGCCGGGTTGCTGGCGGCGATGCACGCCATCAGCGGCCAGTCCGCCCAGGCCCGCCGCTGGCTCGACGCGCACGACGACATCGACGTCGCCGATTGCTGGGCGGCGGACCTGGCCCGGGTGCCGGCGCGGATCGCCCGAGCGATGCTCGCGCTCGACAGGCTCGACACCGCGGCGGCCGCGGCCCAGCTCGCCGAGGTGCCGCTCGAGACCGACGCGAGCGGGCTCTGGCCGCTCGCGGTGATGGCGCACACCCGCCACGCGTTGCTCGTCGACGCCCCCGCGACCATGCTGTCCCGGCTCCACGACGTCGGTCGCGCCACGGCCCGTCAGCTGGCGGAGGAGCGCAGCGTTCCGCGCCAGGCGTTCGACCGGTGCCGCGTCGACCTGACGATGGCGGTCGGCGATGCCGACCGGACCGCCACACTCCTCGGGGCGGACACCGACCCGCCACCCTGGCTGCTCGCGCCCGCCGCCCGGTTCCGCCTCGCGGCCGGTGACGCAGCGGCGGCTGTTCGGATCGCCTCGGTCGCGACCTGGGCCCCCGAGCTGCACACCCGCGACCGGCTCGAGCTGCTCGTCACGCAGGCGTCGGCCCTCCACGCCGGCGGTGACGAGGCAGCAGCGGTCGACAGCTTCCGCAAGGCAGCGGCGATCGGTCGGGAGAGCGGGAACCTCGAGCCGCTCCTCCTGCTGGACCCGGACGTGCGGCGCCGGCTCCTCGTGGCCTCTGGCGAGCACCTGGAGGACGAGGAGGTGCGCCGTCTCGACGCGGCACGTCCGGTCTACCCGCGACGGGTCGAGCTGGTGCGGCTCTCGCCGCGCGAGCGGGAGGTGCTGCGCCGCCTGCCGCGCCACGACACCGTCGCCTCGCTCGCCCGCGAGCTCAGCGTGTCCGTCAACACGGTCAAGAAGCAGCTCCGGTCGGTCTACGCCAAGCTCGGCGTGAGCAACCGGTCGGCCGCCCTGCAGACCGCCCGCCAGCTGGGCCTCCTCGAGGAGGTCCCGGCGCAGCAGCGGTGACGACCCGCCGCGGGTGAGGACCGGTGTCGTCAAGTTCACCCGGTCGACACCGGTCAACCGCGGGACGTCGGGGTACCAGGGGAGAGGTGACGTCGTCCGACGTCCCGTCCGACCTGCAGAGAGGTGGCCCGACGTGCCCGACGTCCCCGAGACCTGGCCGGGGTCGGCGTACCCCCCTCGGCGCGACCTTCGACGGCAGCGGGACCAACTTCGCGCTGTTCAGCGAGGTGGCCGACCGGGTGGAGCTGTGCCTGGTGGACGTCGCGGAGGACGGGAAGCGGAGCGAGACCCGCGTCGAGCTCACCGAGGTCGACGGCTACGTATGGCACGCCTACCTGCCGGGCGTCCAGCCCGGACAGCGCTACGGCTACCGCGTGCACGGGCCGTGGGACCCCGACCGCGGGCTGCGCTGCAACCCCGCCAAGCTGCTCCTCGACCCCTACGCCAAGGCGACGGTCGGCGACATCGACTGGGGTCCGTCGCTGTTCGGCTACCAGTTCGACGACCCCGACGCCCGCAACGACGAGGACTCCCTGCAGCAGATGATGCTCGGGGTCGTCGTCAACCCGTACTTCGACTGGGAGGGCGACCGCCCCCCGCGGACGCCGTACGCCGAGACGCTGGTCTACGAGGCCCACGTCAAGGGGACGACCGCGACCCACCCCCGACGTCCCGGACAACCTCCGGGGGACCTACGCCGGCCTCGCCCACCGCTCCGTCGTCGAGCACCTCCAGGGCCTCGGCGTCACCGCGATCGAGCTGATGCCGGTGCACCAGTTCGTGCACGACGACGTGCTGGTCCAGCGGGGGCTGCGCAACTACTGGGGCTACAACACGATCGGGTTCCTCGCCCCGCACGCCGGCTACTCGGCGTCCGGTGCTGCCCCGGGGCAGCAGGTGCAGGAGTTCAAGGCGATGGTGAAGACGTTCCACGACGCGGGGATCGAGGTCATCCTCGACGTCGTCTACAACCACACCGCGGAGGGCAACCACCTCGGCCCCACGCTCAGCTTCAAGGGCATCGACAACCCGGCGTACTACCGGCTGGTCGAGGACGACCCGCAGTACTACATGGACTACACCGGCACCGGGAACTCGCTCAACGTCGGCCACCCCCACTCGCTGCAGCTGATCATGGACTCGCTGCGCTACTGGGTCACCGAGATGCACGTCGACGGCTTCCGCTTCGACCTGGCCTCGGCGCTCGCGCGGGAGTTCTACGACGTCGACCGGCTGGCCACGTTCTTCGAGCTCGTGCAGCAGGACCCCGTCGTCAGCCAGGTGAAGCTGATCGCGGAGCCGTGGGACGTGGGCCCCGGCGGCTACCAGGTCGGCAACTTCCCACCGCAGTGGACGGAGTGGAACGGCGCCTACCGCGACACCGTCCGCGACTTCTGGCGCGGCGAGCCCAACCTCGGGGAGTTCGCCAGCCGGATCGCCGGGTCGGCCGACCTCTACGAGCACTCCGGCCGGCGGCCGGTGGCGAGCATCAACTTCGTCACCGCCCACGACGGGTTCACGCTCCGCGACCTGGTCTCCTACGAGCAGAAGCACAACGAGGCCAACGGCGAGGACGGCCGTGACGGCGCCGACGACAACCGGTCGTGGAACCACGGCGTCGAGGGACCGACCGACCGGACGGAGATCAACGAGGCGCGGGCGCGGGACCAGCGCAACCTGCTCGCGACGCTGCTGCTCAGCCAGGGCGTGCCGATGCTCCTGCACGGCGACGAGATCGGCCGGACACAGGAGGGCAACAACAACACCTACGCCCAGGACTCGCCGCTGAGCTGGATCGACTGGGAGCACGTCGACCGCCCGCTGTGCGAGTTCGTCACCGAGGTCAGCCGGCTGCGCCGCGAGCACCCGTCGCTGCGCCGCCAGCGGTTCTTCACCGGCACGTCGGTGCGCACCGAGGAGGGCGGCCGGCTCAACGACATCGTGTGGCTGCACCCGGAGGGCCGGCCGATGGAGGAGGGGGACTGGAACGGCGGCCTGCGCACGCTCGGCATGTACCTCAACGGCGACGGCATCGCCGGCCGCGACCCGCAGGGCCAGCCGATCCGCGACGACCACTTCCTGCTGTACTTCAACGGCGGCGACGACGTCGAGGCGACGCTCCCCGACGACGAGTACGCCGCCGGGTGGCAGGTCGTCGTCGACACCACCGGGAGTCTCGACCACGACGCGCAGCTGACGGCCGGGAGCGTCCTCGGCCTGCCCTACCGCAGCGTCGTGGTGCTCCAGCAGTGGCGGGGGCCCGAGCCCGACCCGGACTCCGGGCCCGCGGCGTCGGTCGCCTCGATGGCGGGCGAGTGATGCCCGGCAAGCACCGCGCGCACCGCGAGCCGAGCAGCACCTACCGGCTGCAGGTCACCGAGCGGTTCGACCTCGACGCCGCCCGGGAGGTGCTGCCCTACCTCGACGACCTCGGGGTGGGGTGGGTCTACCTCTCGCCGCTCCTCGAGGCGCACCCCGGCAGCGACCACGGCTACGACGTCGTCGACCCGAGCCGGGTGGACCCGGCTCGCGGTGGGCCGGAGGCGCTGGCGCGGCTGTCGGAGGAGGCGCACCGGCGCGGCATCGGCGTCGTCGTGGACGTCGTGCCCAACCACGTCGGCATCGAGAGCCCGGCCACCAACGGCTGGTGGTGGGACCTGCTGCGGCACGGACGGGGCTCCCGGTTCGCCTCGTTCTTCGACGTCGACTGGGAGGCGGGGGAGGGCCGGGTGCTGGTGCCCGTCGTCGGCGACGACGACCTCGGCGACGACGGCCGGATCGGCAACCTCCGGCTGGTCGACGGGCAGCTCGGCTACCACGACCACCGGTTCCCCGTGGCGCCCGGAACGGCCGACGGCACCGACGACCCGCAGGTCGTGCACGGGCGGCAGCACTACCGCCTCGTCGGCTGGCGGACCGCCGACCACGACCTCAACTACCGGCGGTTCTTCTCGGTCAACACGCTCGCGGGCGTGCGGGTGGAGGACCGGGACGTCTTCGAGGCCACGCACGTCGAGATCGGCCGCTGGTTTCGCGAGGGGCTGGTCGACGGGCTGCGGATCGACCACCCCGACGGACTGCGCCACCCCGCGGCGTATCTCGACGACCTGGCGGGCCTCACCGACTCCGCCTGGGTGGTGGTCGAGAAGATCCTCGAGCCCGGCGAGCGGCTGCCCGACCGGTGGCGCACGGCAGGGACCACCGGCTACGACGTGCTCGCGCTGGTCGACCGGGTGCTGGTCGACCCGGCGGGCGAGCAGCCGCTCGGCGACCTCGACGACCGCCTGCGCGGCGGGGTGCCCCCGTGGCCCGACCTGGTGCGCGCGAACAAGCGGGAGGTCGCGGAGACGATCCTGAACGCCGAGGTGCGCCGGATCGCGCGCGAGCTCGCCCGTGAGCTCGGGGTCGCCGCGGACGAGGAGTGGCGGGGCCCGGTCGAGGCGGTGCTGGTCGAGCTGCTCGCCGCGTTCCCGGTCTACCGCAGCTATCTCCCCCGACGGTCGTGAGCACCTCGACCTCGCCGCCGACACCGTGCGCAGGGAGCGGCCCGACCTGGTGCGGGCGCTCGACGTGGTCCTCCCGCTGCTGGCCGACCGGGTGCGCCTCCCGTCGTTGCGCTTCCAGCAGACCAGCGGGATGGTGATGGCCAAGGGCGTGGAGGACCGGGCGTTCTACCGGTGGAGCCGGCTGACGTCGCTCAACGAGGTGGGCGCCGACCCCGACCACTTCGCCGTCGACCCGGCCGGATTCCACGAGGCGATGCAGGAGCGTCAGCGCACGTCCCCGACGGCGATGACCACGCTCAGCACCCACGACACCAAGCGCGGCGAGGACGTCCGCGCCCGGCTGGCCGTGCTCGCCGAGGACCCGGCGTGGTGGGCGGAGACCCTCGACGCCCTGATCGCCGCCGCGCCGGCCCCCGACCCCGGCTTCGCCAACCTGCTCTGGCAGGCGGCGCTGGGGTCGTGGCCGATCTCGCGGGAGCGGCTGCACGCCTACGCCGAGAAGGCCATGCGGGAGGCGGGCGACCGGACGACGTGGACCGAGCCCGACCATGACCACGAGCGGGCGGTGCACGCCTCGGTCGACGCGGCCTACGACGACCCGGCGGTGCGGGCGCTGCTCGACGGCGCCGCGGAGCGCGTCGCCCGACCGGGCTGGAGCAACGCCCTGGCGGCGAAGCTGCTGAGCCTCACCGTCCCCCGGCGTCCCCGACGTCTACCAGGGCAGCGAGCTGTGGGAGCAGAGCCTGGTCGACCCCGACAACCGGCGACCGGTGGACTACGGGCTGCGCCGCGAGCTCCTGGCCGCCGGCACCGTCGCGGCCCCGCCCGGCGGTCCCGCCGACGACGGCCAGGCCAAGCTCCACGTCGTGCGCACGGCATTGCGGCTGCGCCGCGAGCACCCCGGGCGCTTCGACGACTACCGGCCGGTCGGCGCCACGGGCAGCGCCGCGGGTCACGTGCTGGCGTTCGACCGCGGCGGCGCCGTCACGGTCGTCACCCGGCTGCCGCTCGGCCTCGAGCGCGGCGGCGGGTGGGGCGACACCCGCCTGGAGCTGCCGCCCGGCCGCTGGCGCGACCTGCTGACCGACCGCCCCGCGGCCGAGCGGCTCGCCGACCTGCTCGACGTACTGCCCGTCGCGCTGCTGGTGGAGGAGGAGGGGTGAGCCCGGTGACGTTCGAGGTGTGGGCGCCGCGGCCCGGCCGGGTGCGGCTCAGCCTGGGCGAGGAGGTGCTGCCGATGACCCGCGCCGACGACGGCTGGTGGGTGCCCGAGCGCGACCCGGGGCCGGTGCCCGACGGCACCCGATACGGCTACCTGCTCGACGACGACCCGACGGCGCTGCCCGACCCCCGGTCCCGGCGGCAGCCCGACGGGGTGCACGAGCGGTCCGCGACGTTCGACGCCGCCGCGTTCGGCTGGACCGACCAGGACTGGACCGGCCGCCAGCTCGCGGGCTCGATCGTCTACGAGCTCCACGTGGGGACCTTCAGCCCGGCCGGCACCCTCGACGCCGTGACCGAGCGGCTCGACCACCTGGCCTCGCTCGGCGTGGGGTTCGTCGAGCTGATGCCGGTGAACGCGTTCAACGGCGTCCACGGCTGGGGCTACGACGGCGTGCTGTGGTCGGCGGTCCACGAGCCGTACGGCGGCCCGGCGGCGTACCAGCGGCTCGTCGACGCCTGTCACCGCGCCGGGATCGGCGTCGTCCAGGACGTCGTCTACAACCACCTCGGCCCGTCGGGCAACTACCTCCCCGGTTCGGCCCGTACCTCAAGGAGGGCCGCAACACCTGGGGCGACCTGGTGAACCTCGACGCCGAGGGCTCGGCGGAGGTGCGGCGGCTGATCCTCGACAACGCGCTGCTGTGGCTGCGGGACTTCCACGTCGACGGGCTGCGGCTCGACGCGGTGCACGCCCTCGTCGACTCCTCCGACACCCACCTGCTCGAGGAGCTGGCGGTCGAGGTCGACGCCCTGTCCGCGCACCTCAACCGGCCGCTGACCCTGATCGCCGAGTCGGACCTCAATGACACCCGGATGGTGACGCCGCGCGAGGGCGGCGGCTACGGCATCCACGCCCAGTGGAGCGACGACTTCCACCACGCGGTGCACGTCGCGACCACCGGCGAGACCCACGGCTACTACGCCGACTTCGCCCCGCTTGGTGCGCTGGCGAAGGTCCTCGACCGCGGCTTCTTCCACGACGGCACCCACTCCAGCTTCCGCGACCGGCCGCACGGCCGCCCGGTCGACACCGAGCGCATGCCCGCCTGGCGGCTGGTCGTGTGCGCGCAGAACCACGACCAGGTCGGAAACCGGGCCCGGGGCGACCGGACGGCCGAGCACCTCGACCCCGAGCGGCTGCTCTGCGCCGCGCTCCTCACGCTCGGCTCGCCGTTCACGCCGATGCTGTTCCAGGGCGAGGAGTGGGCGGCGAGCACGCCGTTCGCGTTCTTCACCTCCCACCCCGAGCCCGAGCTCGGCACCGCCACCGCTGAGGGCCGGCTCGCCGAGTTCGAGCAGATGGGCTGGGACCCCGACGAGGTGCTCGACCCGCAGGACCCCGACACCTTCGCGCGCAGCGTCCTGCGCTGGGACGAGGTCGGGGACGGGCACCACGCCCGGGTGCTCACCGGCTACCGGCGGCTCGCCGCCCTGCGGCGCGAGCACCCCGAGCTCACCGACCCCCGGTTCGGCGACGCCACCGTCGACGACGACCGCCGCCGGCTGACCCTCGACCGCGGCCGGCTGGCGATCCACCTCAACCTCGGCGACGACCCCTGGGACGTGCCGGCGGCCGAGGTGCTGTTCAGCACGTCCGACTCGCTCCCCACCGGACCAGCGTCCGAGCCCGTGGCCGTGCCGACCGGCAACGGCGTCCTCGTCCGCCGCTGAGCCCGCACCCCACCGGAGGCACCCCCTGACCACGACCACCAGCCGAGTCGCCCGCGCCGCCCTCGGCGTCCCGTTCCTGTGGCTGGGCTACGAGGCGGCCGCCGAGCCCGGCGGCCGGGTCGCAGCAGCGGCCGACCTCGGGCTCCCGCGGGCGGAGGCGGCCGTCCGGTTCAACGGCGCTGCCATGGCGCTCGGCGGCGCCGCCCTGGTCACCGGCGTGCTGCCCAGGGCCGCGGCGTGGGGACTGGTCGCGAGCCTGGTCCCCACCACGGTCGCCGGCCACGCGTTCTGGAAGGACGACGACCCGGCCACCCGCAAGGCGAACCGGATCCAGTGCCTGAAGAACCTCGGCCTCGCCGGCGGCCTGCTCCTGGTGGCGAGCGAGTCATGAGCCGGCCGGGTCAGGACCTCCGGCTACCAGCGGGTCCGGGGCTCCCGTCGGGCACCACCATCCCGGCCGCCGAGCTGGTCGAGCGGTTCTCCCGCTCACCGGGCCCGGGCGGCCAGTCGGTGAACACCAGCGACAGTCGCGTCGAGCTGGTCTTCGCGCCGGCGTCGTCGACCGGCTTCACCGATGCGCAACGCACCCGCCTGGTCACGAACCTCGCCGGCCGGACGACGGGCGACGGGGCGGTGTCGGTGGTGGCCTCGGAGCACCGCTCCCAGCTCCGCAACCGGATCGCCGCCCGCGAGCGGCTGGTCGAGCTCCTGCAGGAGGCGTTGGCCCCGACCCCGCCGCCGCGCCGTCGAACCGGGCCCAGTCGAGCCGCCCGCCGTCGGCGGGTCGAGGGGAAGAAGCGGCGCGGACGCACGAAGGCGCTGCGGGGGCGGATCCAGGCCGACTGAGCGAGCGCGCCCGCCGCTACGACGAGCCCACCAGGCCCCAGGCCGACGAGTGGACGGCGTGGGGCTGGGTACCGAGGCGCCAGCGCCCTTGCCGCGCCATGGCCGCGGCAGGACACTTGCCAGCACGGCCACCCTTCAGGAGGAGACATGACGAGCACCCCCGACGAGCCGCTCAGCGACGACGAGATGACCACCACCTCCGCCGGTGGGACCGGAGGAGGCGCGGGCGGCGACGCCGACGGCACCGACGGCGACGCCACGGACACCGTCGACGGCGACGCCACGGACGGCGACGCGACCGATGGTGACGGCACCGACGGGGACGCGACCGATGGCGACGCGACCGACGGCGACGGCACCGACGGCGACGGCACCGACAGCGACGCCACGGACGGCGACGCGACCGACGGTGACGGCACCGACGGCGACGCGACCGACGGGGACGCATCCTGAGTGAGCGCCCTCGACCTGCTCAGCGGTGACGCCCAGACCTTCCTCGCGAAGGTCTGGGCGTCCCGCGTGCACCTCCACCGCACCGACCCCGAGCTGCTCGTCGGCCTGTTGTCGCTCGACGACGTCGACCAGCTCCCTCACCGGCAGCGCCATCCGCACCCCGTCGGTCCGGCTCGCCAAGGACGGCGCGGTGCTGCCGGAGTCGGCGTACACCCGGAGCGGCGCCAGCCTCGCCGGCAAGCCGCTCACCGGCCTCGTCGACGCCCGCAAGACGCTCGCGCTCTTCGACGAGGGCGCAACGGTCGTGCTGCAGGGCCTGCAGCGTTACTGGCCGCCGCTGACCCGGCTCGTCGCCGAGCTCGAGCTCGAGCTCGGCCACCCCTGCCAGGCGAACGCCTACCTGACGCCGCCGGGGTCGCAGGGGTTCGCCGTCCACGCCGACAGTCACGACGTCTTCGTCTTCCAGACCGCCGGCTTCAAGCAGTGGGAGGTCCACGGCAGCGACGGCGCCGAGGAGGTGCTGCTCGAGCCGGGCCTGTCGATGTACCTGCCCACCGGGACGCCGCACGCCGCCCGCGCGCAGCAGACCGTGTCGTTACACGTCACCGTCGGCATCAACCAGCTCACCTGGCGCGGCCTGGTCCGCCGCTCGGTCGAGCCGCTGCTCGCGGCGGTGGCCGACGAGCACCTGCCCGCCGGCTACCTCGACGACCCCGGCCAGCTCCGCGAGGGCCTGGCCGACCGGCTCGAGCAGCTCGCGGCCGACGTACGACGCCTCGACACCGGCGCCGCGGTGGAGACCGAGGTCCGTCGCTTCCTCACCACCCGGCCGGCGCGGCTCGCCGGCGGGCTCACCGACGTGCTGGGGCTGCGCGAGGAGCTCACCGACGGCACCCGGCTGCGCCGGCGCCCCGGCCACCCGTGCGTGCTGCTCGACCGCGGCGACCGGGTCGAGGTGCTGCTCGGCGACCGCTCGCTGACGGTCCCCCGCCCGGGTCCGGCCGGCGCTGGAGGAGGTGCGCGCGCGCACCGAGCTCACCCCGGCCGACCTCGCCGACCACCTCGATGCCGGCAGCCGGCTGGTGCTGTGCCGGAGGCTGGTCCGCGAGGGACTGCTCGAGATGGTGCGCTGACCCGTTGACCACCACGACCGAGCGCTTCAGCTGTGCCGCCGCGAGCCTGGGCCGCGACGAGCCGGTCGCCGGCACCGCCACGCACGTCCGCACGTGGCTGCTGCTGGAGCACTCGGGCCCGTGGGGCAACACGGCGCTGCTCGACGCCCGGCTGCCCGAGGGCCTCGGTGCCGAGCTGCGCCGCCGCGCCAAGGAGCACCGCGCGAAGGTGCTGCTCGTCCGCCGGGCGCGAGCGGCCCGCGACCCGGAGCGGCTCAACGTCTTCGCCGCGTACGCCGACCCGCGGGCGCCGCGGCTCGAGCACGGCACGGTGGCCGACCTCCGCGAGGTGCTCGACCTCGACCTCGGCGCCCTGCGGGCCGGGAGGCTCGACCGGCCTGCCGCCGTCGGAGGAGACCCTGCACTGCGTCTGCACCAACGGCCGGCACGACGCGTGCTGCGCGGAGTTCGGGCGGCCGGTCGCGATGGCGCTCGACGCAGCCCGGCCGGAGGAGACCTGGGAGGTCTCGCACATCGGCGGAGACCGGTTCGCCGGCAACCTGGTCGTGCTGCCGGAGGGCCTCTACTACGGCCGCCTCGACGTCGGTGCCGGGCTCGCCGTCGCCGACGCCCACGGCCGGCGCCGCCTGCTCCTCGACCACCTGCGCGGGCGGTCGTCGTACCCGATGCCGGTGCAGGCGGCGGAGATCCACCTGCTGCGTCACCTCGGCCTCGACGGCGTCGACGACCTCACCCTCGTCCGGCGCCGGGTCGACGGCGACGTCACCACCGCGACCTTCGCCGCCCCCCGACGGCGCCCACCACGCGGTGCGGGTGCGCACGACCAGCGACCCGTCGGTCGCGCACCGGCTCACCTGCAAGGCGCACCGGCCCAACCCGGCGCCGCGCCACGATGTGCTCGCGGTCGAGGCCGCTGACTGAGGCGGGGCTGCCGCACTCGGGTGCTGGTCGGCGGGAGTGGGTCGGTCGGGTCGGCGCCGGCTGACGTGACGGGCAAAACCTCCACTTGTCCGGCATTGCTTTGCCCGACATGTTGAGGTTTCCCCGGTCGGCCGGGGAAACCTCACCCCCGCGAACCGCTTCTCTTGACTCGTTCAAGAAAAGGCGGAAGACTGCGCACGTGTCCACCACCCGCGACTTCGAGCAGATGCTACGGGGCGCCGACCTCCGGGTGACCCGGCCGCGGCTCGCCGTCCTCGACGCCGTCCACTCCCACCCGCACGCCGACACCGACACCGTCATCGGCGCGGTCCGCGAACGACTCGGCGAGGTGTCGCACCAGGCCGTCTACGACGTGCTCCGCGCCCTCACCGACGCCGGGCTGGTGCGGCGGATCCAGCCGGCCAGCTCGGTCGCGCGCTACGAGGCCCGGGTCGGGGACAACCACCACCACGTCGTGTGCCGCTCCTGCGGAGCGATCGCCGACGTCGACTGCGCCATCGGGCACGCCCCGTGCCTGTCCGCCTCCGACGACCACGGCTTCTCGATCGACGAGGCCGAGGTCATCTACTGGGGCACCTGCCCCGCCTGCTCGTCCGCACGACCCCGCACCGCACAAGTCAACTAGTTCGCCTCCCGGAAGGAAGCAGATGACCGACAGCACGGACAACCCGACCCCCGAGAGCCCCCAGGGCGTGGACCGCAAGGCGGAGGCGGGGTGCCCGGTCATGCACGACGGCGTGACCGAGCACGGCAGCGAGAGCGAGAACCCCGCGATCGACTCGCCGCAGCCGAAGGCGCACGCTCCGCGCAGCAACAAGGACTGGTGGCCCAACCAGCTCGACCTCTCGGTCCTGCACACCCAGTCCCCGGCGACCAACCCGCTCGGCCAGGGCTACAGCTACCGCGAGGAGTTCGCCAAGCTCGACGTCGAGGCCCTCAAGCAGGACATCGTGGAGGTGCTCACCACCTCCCAGGACTGGTGGCCCGCCGACTTCGGCCACTACGGCGGCCTGATGATTCGGATGAGCTGGCACCAGGCCGGCACCTACCGGGTCCACGACGGCCGCGGCGGCGCCGGCGACGGCAACCAGCGGTTCGCGCCGCTCAACAGCTGGCCCGACAACGCCAACCTCGACAAGGCCCGCCGGCTCCTCTGGCCGGTGAAGAAGAAGTACGGCAACAAGGTCTCGTGGGCCGACCTGCTGGTGTTCGCCGGCAACGTCGCGCTCGAGTCGATGGGCTTCAAGACGTTCGGCTTCGCGTTCGGGCGCGAGGACATCTGGGAGCCGGAGGAGATCTACTGGGGCCCGGAGGACACCTGGCTGGGCGACGAGCGCTACAGCGGTGAGCGCGAGCTCTCCGAGCCGCTGGGCGCCGTCCAGATGGGCCTCATCTACGTCAACCCCGAGGGCCCCAACGGCAACCCCGACCCGCTGGCCTCGGCGCGCGACATCCGCGAGACCTTCGCGCGGATGGCGATGAACGACGAGGAGACGGTCGCGCTGATCGCCGGCGGTCACACCTTCGGCAAGACCCACGGCGCCGGCCCGGCCGAGCACGTCGGTCCCGAGCCGGAGGCCGCGCCGCTGGAGGAGCAGGGCCTCGGCTGGAAGAGCACCTACGGCAGCGGCAAGGCCGGCGACACGATCACGTCCGGGATCGAGGTCACCTGGACCTACCACCCCACCCGCTGGGACAACGAGTTCTTCCACATCCTCTTCGCCTACGACTGGGAGCTGATGAAGTCCCCGGCCGGCGCGTACCAGTGGCGGCCCAAGCACGGAGCCGGCAGCGACATGGTGCCCGACGCGCACGACCCGTCGAAGCGCCGGGAGCCGCGGATGCTGACCTCCGACATCGCCCTGCGGGTCGACCCGGAGTACGAGAAGATCTCGCGCCGGTTCCACGAGAACCCCGACCAGTTCGCCGACGCGTTCGCGCGGGCCTGGTACAAGCTGCTGCACCGCGACATGGGGCCGGTGGGCCCGCACATGCTCGGCCCGTGGGTGCCCGAGCCGCAGGTGTGGCAGGACCCGGTGCCGGAGGTCGACCACGAGCTGATCGACGAGCAGGACGTCGCCGACCTCAAGGCGAAGCTGCTCGACGCGGCATCGGTGTCCCAGCTGGTGTCGCTCGCGTGGGCGTCGGCCTCGACCTTCCGCAAGACCGACAAGCGCGGCGGCGCCAACGGCGCCCGGATCCGGCTCGAGCCGCAGCGCAGCTGGCCGATCAGCCAGGACCCCCAGGTCCAGGCGGCGCTGCAGGCGGTCGAGCAGCTCCAGCAGGAGTTCAACGCCGCTCAGACCGGCGACAAGCGGGTCTCGGTCGCCGACCTGATCGTCCTCGGCGGCTGCGCCGCGGTCGAGAAGGCCGCGCGCGACGCCGGCGTCGAGGTCACCGTTCCGTTCCGTCCGGGCCGCACCGACGCGACCCAGGAGCAGACCGACGTCAGCTCGTTCAAGTACCTCGAGCCGCGGGCCGACGGGTTCCGCAACTACCTGCGGCCGGGGGAGAAGGTGTCCGCCGAGACGCTCCTGCTCGACAAGGCCTACCTGCTCGACCTCTCCGCCCCGGAGATGACCGTGCTGGTGGGTGGCATGCGGGCGCTGGGCGCCAACGCCGGCGGCGCGGAGCACGGCGTGCTCACCGACCGGGCCGGCGTGCTGACCAACGACTTCTTCGTCAACCTGCTCTCGCCCGGCAAGGAGTGGAAGGCGTCGCAGTCGGAGGAGAACGTCTACGAGATCCGCGACCTGGCCTCCGGCGAGGTGGAGTGGACCGCGACGGCCGTCGACCTGGTCTTCGGGGCGAACTCCCAGCTGCGGGCCCTGGCCGAGGTCTACGGCAGCGACGACGCGGGCGAGAAGCTCGTCCGCGACTTCGTCGCCGCCTGGGTGAAGGTGATGGAGGCCGACCGGTTCGACCTCCGCTGACCCGCAGCTGACCCACCGAGGCACCACGGGGTTCACCCCCAGGCCGAGGACGGCCCGTCGCCACCCGGCGGCGGGCCGTTCCGGTCCCCGGGGGTCCCGGGACCGTCCCAGGACCCCGGGACCCTCGGAATGCGTATCAGTGCAGGTCAGCGCGGTTGCACGAACCTGAACATCGCCTCGACATGGTGTTTCGACCGCCCCCGGGCTATGGTCGGAGAACGAGAAGGTATGACGCTGGAGCCACCGGGTACCGGTCGGCCCAGACGCAATATCCGTGGCCCAGCCAACCGCCACGACCGCTCTCGACACCGGGAGTCTGATCAAGTGTCTTCTCTCGCCACCACGGCGTCCCCCACCACCCATCGCAAGTCCGAGATCGGCTCGGTCCCGTCGGTCCCCTCCGACGAGCGCAAGCGACGCACGGCCGAGCTCGTCGCCAAGGCCCACGTCTCCGAGGGCCTGGAGCGTCAGCGGATCCTCGACGAGGTCATCCTGCTGAACATCCCCGTCGCCCATTCCCTGGCGGCGCGCTACCGCAACCGCGGGCAACCGCTCGAGGAGCTCCAGCAGGTCGCCTGCCTGGCGCTCACCAAGGCGGTGCACGCCTTCCGCCCCGACCGCGGCGACGACCTGCTGGTCTACGCCGTCCCGAGCATCCTCGGTGAGCTCAAGCGGTACTTCCGCGACGCCACCTGGACCGTCCGGCCGCCGCGCCGGCTCCAGGAGCTCCGGCCCCGCCTCGCCGAGGCGGAGGAGCGGCTCACCCAGGACCTCGGCCGGCCGCCGCGGCCGTCGGAGCTCGCCAAGGAGGTCGACTGCAGCGAGGACGACGTCCTCGAGGCGCTCGACTGCAGCGACTGCGCGTCGCCCGACTCGCTGCACGAGACGCCGCCGGGCGAGTCCGGGTTCGCCTGGATCGACCGGCTGCCGGCCGAGGAGCTCGGCTTCGACCGCACCGAGGCCGTCGCCGTGCTCGCGCCGGCCTGCCGCCGGCTCAAGAGCAGGGACCGCAAGATCCTGCACCTGCGGTTCTACGAGCAGATGACCCAGCAGCAGATCGCCGACGAGCTCGGCGTGACCCAGGTGCAGGTGTCCCGCCTGCTCCAGCGGATCCTCGCGGACCTCCGCGGATCCATCACCGGCAGCCGCCGCCACACCCCCCGCCGCGAAGGCTGCCTAGGGAGGCGCGCGGGGGCGGTCGGCGCACCGCCCCCGGCGCCGTCATACGAAGCGGCCCGGACCTCTCCCCATCGAGGTCCGGGCCGCTTCGGCGTCTGGTGGCTGTCGCTGCGTCGCTGTCGCTGACGGGTGACTGCGCTCGTCAGGGCTCGTCAGGGCTCGTCAATTCTCGTCGGACCGCTCCGGGCGATCGGCCCGGTCGGCGCGATCGGTCCGGCGGGCCTTGTGTGAGTTGTCGCACCACGGCATCCGCTGCGAGCGGCGGCAGCGGCACAGCGCGACCACGGGTCGGCCGACCGGGTGCACCGTGCCGTCGTCGGCCACGACCTCGTCCGCCCCGCGCAGCAGCATCGGCCCGCCGGGGCACAGCTGCACGGTGACCCGTCCGTCGCCGGTCACGACGCCGCGCTCCGGAGGTCGCGCCAGCGGTCGAGGAGTACGTCGGCCGCGAGGCCGTCGACGGCGAGGCACGCGGCAGCGCCCAGCACGACGTCGGCGCCGAGCGCGGGCTCGTTCTCGACCAGGGCGCCGCAGATGTCGCGGATGGCGAGCTGCTCGTGGACCGCGTCGGCCTCGACGTGCTCGTCGTAGTAGTCCGCGACCTCCGGCGGGAGGCCGAGCCGGCGGGCGCCCTCGGCGATCGCCGCGCACGGCAGCGAGCTGGTCGCCTCGAACGCGGCGAGGTGCCCGAGGGCCGCGCCACGCAACCGGCGGTTGAGCGCGAAGAGGGACATCGTGTTGACCGAGGCGAGCGTGGTCGCCTCGGCCCGGTCGACGTGGGTGAGCAGGTCGGTCGGGATGCCGAGGCTCGTCAACGCCTTCGCGTAGAGACCGGCGTGGATCCGGTCGGGGCGGCCGGAGCCGTACTCGTCGTACTGCAGCTCGGCGAGCGCCACCTTGGCCGGTCCGTCGATCCGGGGCAGCACGAAGCTCTGCGGGTCGGACTCGTGGAGGTGGTAGACGGCGCGCTCGGCGAGGTACTCGCGGAACTGCGTCTTGGTCGCGTGCCGGCCGAGGAACGTCGCCAGCTCGCCGGCGCCGCAGCCGTTGGTCATCCGCGTGAGCGCGGTCGCGACCTCCTTGGCCGTGGTCGGCTCGTCGTCCACGGCGGCGAGCTCGCGGACCGCGGCCTCGAGCGCGGCCTCCATCGGGCGTCGCGCGGCGATGAGCAGCGGGTCCCACTCGAGGTCGGGGTCGATGCCGTCGAACCCGCGGTAGTGGAGCTCGTAGAGCATCCACAGCGCGAGCTGGAAGTCGCGGTCGGTCAGCGGGTCGGTCACCCGCCGCGCGTCGTCGGGTGAGGGCACCGGCCGGGGGCCGGTCGGCACGGTCAGCGCCCGGATGACGGCCTCGCTCACCGGGCCGCACGGCTCCGGGAGGGTCCCGGGTGTACCCGGGATATCGCTACCGTGAGAAGTTCGGGATAGTTTCTCGTGCAGGGTGTGGCGGCTGCTCATGTGGTGGGGGGCCTCCTCTGGTGCCGTCTGAATACCCGTGCGGCTGCGGCCGCATACGCGTGACCGGTTCGAGGTGAGGGAGGCCCCATGGGTGTCGAGGAGCAGGCTGGCGAGCGCCAGACCGGGCGGTTCACCTACGACGTCGCCGCCGCGCGCTGGACGTGGGACGACGACGTCTACGCCATCCACGGCTACGAGCCGGGCGAGGTCGAGCCCACGACCGACCTGTTCCTCCGCCACAAGCACGAGCACGACCGGCAGCGCGTCGAGCAGGCGTTCCTCGACGCAGCGGAGACCGGCGAGCCGTTCAACATCTACTACCGGATCCGTGCCCGGGGCGCGGAGCGACGCGTGGTCGTCGTCGGCGAGGGTGAGCGCGACGACTCCGGCCGGGTGACCCACCTGGTGGGCTACTACCTCGACCTCACCCCCGAGTTCACCGCCGCCGCGGACGAGGCGGTGGCCGCGTCGGCCGCGGCACGCGACACCATCGAGCAGGCCAAGGGCGTGCTGATGCTCGGCTACGGCCTCGACGCGGACGCCGCGTTCGCGATGCTCCGCTGGTGGTCGCGCAACCGCAACGTGAAGGTCCGGGACATCGCCGAGCGGCTGCTCACGGTCGCGCGGGAGGGCCACGTCAGCCACCCGGGCCTCCGACGGTTGCTGGACGCCCTCATCGACGACCTCACCGCGGAGCGTCGCGCCCGGGTGCCCGCGCCGCAGCGGCCCGTGGCCGCCCGGGCGCCGGCCGACCACTCCGGTGCCAACCAGGGCTGAGACCGACGCGGACGCAGGGTCCGGCGATCGAGTCCCCCCTGTCCGGGTGATCGGCCGACTGCCCGTGGGGTGCCGGCGCCTTGCGCCGGGTCAGGATGCGGTCAGAGCACGATGCCGATGAGGACGAACACCGCCAGCACCAGCACCAGGATCGACACGAACCCGATGATCATCACCGGGCGCTTGCTCGACCACTCCGCCATGGGGGGCTGCTCCTCTCAGTCGCCTTCCTCGGACGGCCTCGCCGGCCCGTCAGTCGCCGACCGGTCGTCCGCCACCGTGCCAGTACCCGGGCGTCCCGGCCGCATCCGGTGAGGTCCGTGTCACCCGCAGCGGCGGGTCGGGCAGGGTCGGCATCCGGCGCAGGTCGGGCTCGCCACCGGCCACCGGGCGCAGCCCGTGGCGGGCGATCTCGCGCAGGGTGACCTCCAGCAGCCGGACGGTCAGCGGCTCCCCGGGGCAGCGGTGGCCGGTCGCCGGGTCGCCGCCACCCTGCGGCACCAGCGCGTACGGCGAGGGCTCGCCGTCCGCGAACCGTCGCGGCTCGAAGGCGGAGGGGGGCGGGGGTCGCCGGGGCCGGGCGACCAGGTGCGCGGGTCGGTGTGGGTGCCGACGACGTCGAGCACGATCCGGTCGCCCGGGCGCAGCACCGCTCCGCCGACGGTCGCGGTGCGGCGGACCAGGCCGGTCAGTGCGGGGGGCGAACGGCTGCAGCCGCCGGCACTCGTGGACGTAGGGCCGGAGCAGCTCGTCGGACGTGACGGTCGCAGGCTCCGGCGACCGCAGCAACTGCGCCGTCGCGAGCGTCGCGGGCCAGGCGACGGCCACCGTCGGGCGCAGCACGTTGAGCAGCTCCACGGCCGCCGTGCGGTCGTCGAGGTCGGCACGGGCGGCGATCATCCCGAGCGGCCGGTCGCGTTGCACGATCGACGACCCCTCCCGCACCTCACGGACCAACCGCCGGGCCCAGCGGTTCGCCACGAGCCGCGACCGCCAGCCGCGGGCGTAGGCGACGCCGGCGAACCCGAAGCCGTCGACGATCTCCGCCAGCCGGTGGCTGACCCGGGCGGCCTCGACGTCGTCGAGCCGGATGCCCGCCCAGCTCAGCACGGCGCCGCCGTACACCTCGACCAGCTCGTCGAAGACCGGTGTGCCGTGCTTCCACGACGGCACCCGGTCCTGCAGCCGCGCCCGCACCGCGGCCACGAGCGGCTCGGTGCGCTCGGGGGTGAGCACCTCGAGGAACAGCCGCTTGCGCTCGCGGTGGGCCGCACCGTCGAGCCCGTGCACCGCGCCGCGGCCGAACAGCAGCCACGCGAGCGGCGGCGGAACGGCGCGCGTGCGCGCGACCACCGCCTCGTCGTAGAACAGCCGCGCGCCCTCCTCGCCGCGGACGACGACCGTGCGCCGGGCGAGCATCCGGGTCGCGAAGGCGTCGCGGCCGTCGTGTCGCCGCCGCTCCCGGTCGAGCGCCCGGTAGCCGTCGCGGAGCAGGCGCCAGGCCAGGTCGTCGCGGATCAGGCCGGTCTGGCCGGTCGGTCCGGGCATCGCAGGCTCCTCACGCTCGGCAGTGCCCGGGAAGTACCCGTCGTGCTGCGCCCGATCCCGGGGTGAACGACCGGACGTGGGGTACCGCGCTCGTCATGAGCGACACCGAGTTCCCCGCCCAGCAGCAGGAGCCGCCCGGCCTGACCGGCGAGATGCGGCCGCAACCGGACCACGGTGAGGGAGAGCTACGTCGGCCACGGCCGGTTGGAGGGCAAGGTCGCCCCTGATCACCGGCGGCGACTCCGGGATCGGACGGGCGGTCGCGATCGCGTACGCCCGCGAGGGCGCCGACGTCGCCTTCACCTACCAGCCGGAGGAGAAGGAGGACGCCGACGCCACCACCGCGCTGGTCCAGGACGCCGGCCGCGCCGCGCTGCCGCTCGAGCTCGACCTGCGCGAGCGGTCGGCGTGCGACGAGGCGGTCCGTCGGACGGTGGACGAGCTCGGCGGCCTCGACGTGCTGGTCAACAACGCCGGCTACCAGATGGCGCGCCAGCACAGCATCGAGGAGCTCGACGACGAGCGGATCGACCGGACCTTCAAGACCAACCTCTACGCCCTCGTGTGGCTGTGCCGGGCGGCGGCGCCGCACCTGCGCGAGCGCACCGGCTGCATCATCAACAACACGTCGATCCAGGCCTACGAGCCGTCCTCGACGCTGCTCGACTACGCCGCCACCAAGGCCGCGATCAACAACTTCACCGTCAACCTGGCCGCCCAGCTCGGCGCCGACGGGATCCGGGTCAACGCGGTCGCGCCCGGACCGATCTGGACGCCGCTGCAGCCGGCGACGCAGGAGCCGGAGAAGGTCGAGCAGTTCGGGGCGAGCACCCCGCTCGGACGGGCCGGGCAGCCCGCCGAGGTGGCGCCCGCCTTCGTGTTCCTCGCCTCGCCCAGCGACGCGTCGTACGTCTCCGGGACGGTGCTGGGGGTGACGGGCGGCAAGCCGGTGTTCTGACGGGTGCGCAGGTGGCGCGCCGGGCCGCGCGACAGGCCGGGGACGTCATACGCCCCGTGGGCGATCGCCCTCGGCTCGTATGACGTCCCCCGTCCCGCACCGCCCCGCCCCCGTGCTCGCGGATGAGCGAGTCGGCGCGTGGGTACCGGCGAGCCATGACAGCCGTGGACACGACGACCGAGACCATCGAGTTCAGCGGCCTGCCGATCGACTGGGACCGGCGGGTGCTCCGGCCGCGCGGATGGACGGCCGCCCAGAGCCGGTGGGTCGCCGAGCTCGCCGAGGACACGCCTCCCGGGCCGATCCTCGAGCTGTGCTGCGGCGCGGGACACATCGGGCTGCTCGCCGCGTCTCTCACCGGCCGCGAGCTGGTCCAGGTCGACCGCGACCCGGTCGCCACCGACTACGCCCGCCGCAACGCGGCGACCGCCGGCGTCGCCACCGACGTCCGGACCGCCAGCGTCGTCGGTGCGCTGCGCCCCGACGAGGTGTTCCCCCTCGTCGTCGTCGACCCGCCGTGGGTGCCGTCGACCGAGGTCGGGGACTTCCCCGAGGACCCGGTCGGTGCGATCGACGGCGGTGCTGACGGCACCGACCAGATCGCGCTCAACCTCGGCGTCGCGCTCCGCCACCTCCACCCGGCCGGCCACGTGGTGCTGCAGGTCGGCACCGACGAGCAGGTGGCCGTCGTGCGCTCGGTGGTCGAGGGCCTCGGCAGCACGCAGGAGGCCCGGCACGAGGTCCTCGACGTGCGCGACTGCCGTCCCGGCGGGCTGCTCGTCCACATCGGGCGGGTCCGCGACACCCGGGAAGGCGGGCAGCGGGCGCCACGATGAGCGCCCAGGCCGACGCCGGGCTCGGCACCCACGGCCGGCCGCCGTCGCAGATCACCCGCAACTGGAACGAGCTGCTCCAGGAGCTCCGGGTGGTGCAGACCGGTGTGCAGATCCTCACCGGCTTCCTGCTCACCGTGCCGTTCAGCGACCGGTTCGAGGACCTGGTCGAGCGGCAGCGCATCATCTACCTGTGCGTCCTCGTCGGCGCCGTGCTGACGACCTGCCTGATCGTCGCCCCCGTGGCCTTCCACCGGGTGCTGTTCCGCCAACGGCAGCGGCCGTGGCTGGTGGCGGCCGCCAACGTGTGTGCCCGGGTCGGGCTCGCCGGCCTCGGCCTGGTCTCCGCCGGCGTCGTGCTGCTGGTCTTCGACATCGTCGTCGGGCCCACCGCCGGCGTGGTCGCGTCCGCGCTCGTCCTCGTCGCCTTCGTCACGCTGTGGCTGATGGTGCCCCTGGTCGCGACCGGGCGGCGCGGGGACGAGAGCGAGGACTGACGGGACTGTGATTAACTCGGTGTTCGGTCTGCTTCCCGGGTGTTCTGACCGGTCCCAGCACCCGAGGTAGTGCACCGAACACTGAGTTACATCGCTCGCGCCGGCCCGGCCGAGGTCTGCGCGTGCGCGCTCAGGCCGGGCAGTGCTCGGCGAGGAAGAACCCGAACGGCGCCTCGTCCGCCCCGGCGTGGTCGTGGCCGTCGTCGGCAGCATGGCCACCGGCCGGTACGTCGGCCGGTTCCGACGGCACGACGCTCGGGGTGAACGACGGGTCGGCGGAGGCGCGCAGGTCGTCGAGGACGGCGGTCAGCTCGGTGCGGCCGGCCTCGGCCAGGCTCTCGGGGTAGCCCATCGACCGGAGCCGCTCGACCAGTGTCAGCAGCGTGGCCGCGTCGTCGGCGCTCTGCGTGGCGACGTACTGCGCCTGCACCTGGACGGTGGCTCGCCAGGTGGCGCACCACTCCTCGTCCGGAACCGTCGCAGCCGGCGCCGACGACTCCGACGACTCCGACGACGCGGACGGCTCCGGCGCCGCGTCGGAGCCGTCGTCGGCCGCCCGGCTCAGGCCGAGGGCGACCAGCAGGACGACGACCACGACACCGAGCCCGACCGCCGCGCGCGGCGCCCCGCTCCGTGCATCGGCTCCTCCTGGTGTCCGGCCGCTCCGCAGCCTAGTGGCCGGCAATCGCGGGGCGGGCGCGGCCGGCCGGGCCGCCACCCCCGCATCCGAGCCGGTGTACCGGGTACCGCCCCGCCACCGACGACAGGAGGACCGGATGGGTGAGGAACTGACCGGCCGCGTCGCCCTCGTGACCGGGGGTGGCAGCGGGCTCGGCCGCGCGACCTGCCTGCGCTTCGCGCGCGGCGGCGCGCACGTGCTGGTGGCCGACATCGACGAGGGCTCGGCCGGGCGGACCGCCGAGCTGGCGGCCGACGCCGGCGGGTCGGCGGAGCCGGTGGCCCTCGACGTCGCCGACAGCGCCGCCGTCGACGAGGCGTTCCGGGCGGCGTTCGAGACCCATGGCGAGCGCTTCGACTGCCTGGTCAACAACGCCGGCACCGACCGCGGCGCCGACCTGGTCGACATCGACGACGAGCGGTGGCACCAGGTGTTCGGCGTCAACGTGCACGGACCGATGCACACCGGCCGCGCGTTCGTCCGCGGCCGGCTCGCCCTCGGCCGCGCCGACCTGCTGGCCGACGTCGTCAACGTGGTCTCGATCAGCGCCCTGACCGTCGGCGCCGGCGCGGGCGCCTACAACGCGTCGAAGGCGGCGCTCGGCAAGCTCACCGAGGTCATGCAGACCGAGGCACGCGAGCACGGCTGGCCGGTGCGGGTCTCGGCCATCCACCCGGCGGCGATGAACACGCCGATGATGGAGCAGTGGTCGCTGCCGCAGGAGCGGATGATGGACCCCGACATCGTCGCGCGGCTGATCGAGGTGGCGGTCACGATGCCGCCCGAGACGGTGCTGCAGAACGTCATCCCGACGCTGCGGAACGAGTACTTCCCGCGCTGACCCCAGTGGCGTCGGCGCCGGTGACCCCGGTGACCGACCCGATCACCGCCTCCCAGTCGGCGAGGAACCGCTCGAGGCCGTAGCGCGACCGGGCGTGGTCGCGCGCGACGCGGCCGGTGGCGCGGGCCAGGCCCGGGTCGGCCAGGAACCGGTCGACCGCCCGGGCCAGGTCGTCCGGGCGGGTCGCGAGCACGCCGGTGCCGGGCGGCACCGCGGCGTGCGCCTCGGTGCTCGCGACGGCGACGACGGGCATCCCGAGCATCATCGCCTCGATGAGCGACAGCCCCAGCGACGTCCAGCGGGCCGTGTGCAGGTAGACCCGCCTGCGAGCCAGCTCGACGTGGAGCCGGCTCTGCGGCAGGTCCTCGTACGTCGCGATCGCGCCGTCGGCGCTGCGCAGCTCCTCCACCCCCATGCCGAACAGGTCGACGCCGCGCGGCCGCGCCAGCCGCAGCAGCAGGTCGGTGCCGACCGTGCGACCCCGGCGCACCGGCTCGTTGACGACGACGGCCGCCCGGGCGACCTCGCCGGTGTAGCGGTGGCCGGGGTCGATCACGCCATGCTCGACCACCGTCGTCGGCGCCCGGCCGTTGTCCCAGATCAGCTCGTTGAACCCGGTGACGTGCACGATCGGGATCGCGTCCTGGTCGACCATCGGGTGCCGCGAGTCGGGCACGCCGCCGGGGGCGTCGGCGAGCGGCGTGTTGTGCTCGAGGTAGACCGCCGGGACGTCGCGCCCCGGCCGGCGGCGCAGCCACTGCTCGGCGAGCGCGAGCTCGTGCGGCCGCTGCAGCACGACCAGGTCGACGTGCTCGTCGGCGAGCCGCTCGGGCGGCACCTCGACGGCGGTGTGCGGCCAGGTCCAGGTGCGCGCCCGGCCGAGCCCGTCGGGGCCGCGGTCGGGGGTGACCGGCAGCAGGTACTCGTGCGGGCCCTGCACGAAGGCGGTGGTCCACGAGCCGTGGACGTGCCAGATCAGGATCCTCATGCCGTGGCCACGCTCCGGTGGTCCGCGGGCAGCGTCGCTGCGTCGACGCCGGGCGCCCAGTGCTGCCAGCCGGCCTGCTGCCACCGCTCCCGATCGAGCGCCCGGCGGGCGTCGATCACCCGCGGGAACCGGACCCGCCGCCGCAACCGGGCGGGGTCGAGGTCGGCGTACTCCGGCCACGGCGTCAGCACGAGCACCAGCTCGGCGTCGGTGCAGGCTTCGGCCGCGGTGGCGACGAGCTGCCACGGCCGGTCGGACGGTACGTCGTGCGCGGCCGGGTCGTGGACGAGCACGGTCGCCCCGGCGCCGGCCAACCGGCCGGCCACGTCGACCGCGGGCGACTCGCGCAGGTCGTCGGAGCCGGCCTTGAACGCCGCGCCGAGGACGGCGATCCGACGCCCGCGGACGTCGCCGCCGAGCAGGTCGGTCGCGAGTGCGACCGTGCGGCTGCGCTGGTGGTCGTTGACCCGGTCGACCTGGCGGAGGAAGTCGGCGGCGACGGCGAGCCCGGCGTCCTGCGCCGAGGCGGTGAGCCCGCGCAGGTCCTTGGGCAGGCAGCTGCCGCCGAAGCCGAGCCCGGGCTCGAGGTAGTCGCGCCCGATCCGAGGGTCGCCGCCGAGCACCTCGACCAGTCCGTCGACGTCGGCGCCGGCCTGCTCGCAGAGCTCGGCGAGGACGTTGACCATGGAGATCCGGGTCGCGAGCATCGCGTTGGCCGACACCTTGGCGAGCTCGGCGGTGGCGAGGTCGGTGGTCACGAACGGGACGTCGCGGTCGAGCCACGGTCGGTAGACCTCGCGCAGGGACACCAGGTCGGCGGCGTCCTCGGTCCCGACGACGATCCGGTGCGGGTCGACGGAGTCGGCGACGGCGTGGCCCTCGCGGAGGAATTCCGGGTTCCACGCCACCGACACCTCCGGCCCGGCCGGCGCCGACCGCTGCACGCGGTCGCGGACCTCGCGGGCGGTGCCCGCCGGCACGGTGGACCGGCCGACGAGCAGGCAGGGTCGGCGGAGGAGCGGGGCCAGGTCGTCGACCAGGCCCCAGAGCGCGGAGAGGTCGAGGCGCCCCGGCGGGTCGGTCGTCTCCGGCGTGCCGACGCAGAGGAAGTGCACGTCGGCGCCCGCGGCCTCGTGCAGGTCGGTGGTGAAGCACAGCCGCCCGGCGTCGATGCCGGCGCGCAGGAGGTCGTCGAGGCCGTCCTCGCGGAACGGCGCCCGACCGGCCGCCAGCGAGGCGACCTTCCGCGGGTCGCAGTCGACCGCGACGACGTCGTACCCCTCGCGCGCGAGACAGGCGGCGTGCGTCGCCCCCAGGTAGCCGGTCCCGAGCACGGAGATCCTCATGGGTCGTGCGGTGCCCATCGGCGGGGGGTCCAACCCGGCGCGCGGAGAACCGTTTGTGGAAGCGCTGGTGGGTACCGCTTCTCCCTACGTGGGGCTGACGACGCGCCGACCGGACATGCGTTCGACCAGGAGGAGACGTGCGGGTACTCGGGATCAACGCGCTGTTCCACGACCCGGCTGCCGCGCTCGTCGTCGACGGCCGCACGGTCGCGGCCGCGGAGGAGGAGCGGTTCTCGCGGCGCAAGCACGGCCACCCCCAACCTGCCGTTCGCGGCCTGGGAGCTGCCGTTCCTGGCCGCGCCCTGGTGCCTCGAGGAGGCGGGCCTCGAGCCCGGCGACCTCGACGCGGTCACCTACTCCTTCGACCCCGCGCTCGCCCGGCCCGCGGACGAGCTCGGCCTCGACGACCCCTGGGACGAGCTGCGGCAGCGCTATGCCCGGCACGCCCCGACGATGATCGCGGACGCGCTCCCGGGGCTCGACCCCGAGCGGGTGCGGTTCGTCCCCCACCACGTGGCCCACGCCGGGTCCGCCGCGCTCGCCGCGCCGCACCCCGACAGCGACGTGCTCGTCCTCGACGGGCGAGGGGAGTGCCGCAGCCACCTCGCCGGCCGCTACGAGGGCGGCCGGCTCACCGTCCACGCCGGCCAGGCGCTGCCGCACTCGCTGGGCCTGTTCTACGAGGAGCTCACGGCGCACCTCGGGTTCCAGCGATCCAGCGACGAGTACAAGGTGATGGCGCTGGCGTCGTACGGCGAGCCTCGGTTCCTCCGCGAGCTGCGGGCGAGCGTGGGGATCACGCCGGACGGCGGCTTCCGTGCCGGGCCGGTCGACTGGTCGGCGCTGACGAAGCCCCGGCCCGCCGACCAGGAGTGGACGCCCGACCAGACGGAGTGGGCCGACCTCGCCGCCTCCGCCCAGGCCTGCCTCGAGGAGACCCTGCTCGAGCTCGCGCGCTGGCTGCGCGAGCGCACGGGCGGCGACCGGCTGGCCCTGGCCGGCGGGGTCGCGCTCAACTGCGTGGCCAACACCCGGCTCCACGAGGAGTCCGGCTACGACGAGGTGTGGGTCCAGCCCGCCGCCGGCGACGCGGGCACCGCCCTCGGCTCGGCGCTGCACCACGCGGCGGAGTGCGGCCACCCGGTCGAGCCCATGCCGGGCGCCGCGCTCGGCCGCGGGTGGAGCGCCGAGCAGGTCCGGGCCACGCTCGACGTCGCCGGGCTGCCCTACGAGGAGCCCGCCGACGTCGCGGAGGCGGTCGCCGAGCACCTCGCCGCGGACGGGATCGTCGGGTGGTTCCAGGGTCGCAGCGAGTACGGGCCGCGGGCCCTCGGGCAGCGGTCGCTGCTCGCGCACCCCGGCCACCTGCGCAACCTCGAGCGCCTCAACGACGTCAAGGGCCGCGAGCAGTTCCGCCCGGTCGCGCCGATGGTGCGGCTGGAGCGGGCGACCGCGATCTTCGGCCGCGGGCCGGTGCCGTCGCCGTACATGCTCTTCGTCCACGACGTGGCGCCGGAGTGGCGCGACCGGATCCCGGCCGTCGTGCACGTCGACGGCACCGCCCGGATCCAGACCGTGGCCGAGGACGAGCACCCGCTGACGGCGCGGATGCTGGCGGCGTTCGAGCGCCGCACCGGGCTCCCGGTCGTCGTCAACACCAGCTTCAACACCGCCGGCCGGCCGATGGTCGACACCCCCAGGGACGCCCTCGAGTGCTTCGGCGCGTCGCCGATCACCATGCTCGCGATCGGGCCGTACGTCGTCCGGCGGCCCGGGTGGCGCCCGTGACCGGCGACGTCACGATCGTCATCCCCACCGTGGGGCGTCCGTCGCTCCACGCCCTGCTCCGCGCCCTCGCGCACCAGGAGCACCGGGTCGACGCCCCGGTGCTCGTGGTCGACGACCGACCCGGCGCCGGGCCGCCGCTGCACGTCGCCGACCTCGACCCCCGGCGGCGGGATGGTGCTGGAGGTGCTGCGCAGCGGGGGCGGCGGCCCCGCCCGGGCCCGCAACGTCGGCTGGCGGCACGCCCGGACCCGGTGGGTCGCGTTCCTCGACGACGACGTGCTGCCGGAGAGCGACTGGTACCAGCTGCTGCTGACCGACCTCACCATCGCCGAGTCGGAGGGGCAGGTCGGTTCCCAGGGCCGGATCGTCGTGCCGCTGCCGGCGGACCGGCGCCCGACCGACGACGAGCGGGTGACGATCGGCCTGGTCGGGGCGGCATGGATCACCGCCGACATGGCCTACCGCAGGGACGCGCTGGCCGCGGTCGGCGGGTTCGACGAGCGCTTCACCAGGGCCTTCCGGGAGGACTCCGACATCGCGCTCCGCCTGGGGGCCGACCGCGGCACCGTGCGCACGGGGGTCCGGCAGACGGCGCACCCGCTGCGCCCGGACCCCGGGACCTGGTCGAGCGTGCGGCAGCAGGCCGGGAACGCCGACGACCGGCTGATGCGGCGGCTGCACGGCCCGGACTGGCGGGCGCGCGCCCGGGCGCCGCTCGGCCGGCTGCCGCGGCACGCGCTGGTCACGGCCGCGGGGCTCGCGGGCCTCGGCGGCGTGCTCGCACGGCGGCCCGCGCTCGCCGGCGCCGGCGTGGCCGGGTGGCTGCTCGGCACCGGCGAGCTCGCGTGGGCGCGGATCGCTCCCGGACCGCGCACCGCGCGGGAGGTCCGGCGGATGGTCGTCACCAGTGCGGCGATCCCACCTGTCGCGGTCTGGCACTCGCTGCGCGGGCTGGTCCGGCACCGGACCGCCGGGCCCTGGCGCGGGCTGCCCGACGCGGTGCTGTTCGACCGCGACGGCACCCTGGTCCACGACGTCCCCTACAACGGCGACCCGGCGCTGGTGCGACCGACCGAGCACGCCCGCGACGTGCTCGACCGGTTGCGCGCCGCCGGCGTCCGGGTCGGGGTGGTGACCAACCAGTCGGCGATCGGCACCGGCCGGCTCGAGCCGGAGCAGGTCGCGGCAGTCAACCGCCGGGTCGAGGAGCTGCTCGGCCCGTTCGACGGGATCTACGTCTGCCCGCACGCCCCGGACGCCGGCTGCGCCTGCCGCAAGCCGGCGCCGGGGCTGGTCAAGTAGCGCCTGCCGCGAGCTCGGCGTCAGCGTCGAGCGCACGGTCGTGGTCGGTGACATCGGCTCCGACGTCGAGGCCGCCCGCGGCGCCGGCGCCACCGGCGTGCTGGTGCCGACGCCGCAGACCCGCCCGGAGGAGGTGGCGGCGGCCGACCGGGTCGCCCCCCGACCTCGCGGCCGCGGTCTCGGGGGATCCTCGGGGGGCGCTGGTGACCCACCGCCTCGCCGTCCGGCTCGACAACATCGGTGACCTCCTCGTCACCGGTCCCGCGCTGCGCGCCCTGCGCGCGACGAGCGACCGGCTGACACTGCTCTGCGGCCCGCGCGGCCGGGCCGTGGCACCGCTGCTGCCCGGTATCGACGACGTCGTGTGCTGGCGCGCTCCCTGGATCGACCCGGAGCCCGACCCGGTGCGGCCGGGCGCTCTCGACGACCTGGTGGCCACCGTCGCCGCGCTCGGGATCGACGAGGCGGTCGTCTTCACGTCCTTCCACCAGTCGCCGCTGCCGACCGCCCTCGCCCTCCGGCTCGCGGGGTGCCGTGGATCGGGGCCGTCAGCGAGGACTACCCGGGATCGCTGCTCGACGTGCGACTCGCACCGGCGGGCGACGTCCCGGAGCCGGAGGCCGCGCTCCGCCTGGCGCGCGCCTGCGGGGGTGAGCTGCCGCCCGGCGACGACGGCGGCCTGCGGGTCGACCTGCCCGAGCAGGCGAGCGGCGACGACGCGGTGCCCGGTCCGGCGACCGGCCGGCCGCGGGTGGTGCTCCACCCCGGCACCTCGGTGCCGGCCCGGGCGTGGCCGGCCGACCACTTCCGGGCAGCGGCCGCCCTCCTCGCCGAGGAGGGCTACGACGTCGTGGTCACCGGCGCCCCCCGACGAGGCGGGGCTGACCGCCCACGTCGCGGGCGGGACCGCCGCCGTCCGCGACTTGGGTGGCCGGACCGACCTGGTGGGACTGGCGGCCGTGCTCCGCGACGCCGACGCGGTCGTGGTCGGCAACACCGGTCCCGCCCACCTGGCTGCCGCGGTCGGGACGCCGGTCGTCTCCCTCTTCGCGCCGACCGTCCCGGCCGCGCGCTGGGCGCCGTACGGCGTCCCGGTCGAGCTGCTCGGCGACGCCTGGGCGCCGTGCCGCGCGACCCGCGCGACGGTGTGCCCGGTCCCGGGCCACCCCTGTCTCGCCTCGGTCACCCCGGCCGAGGTGGTCCGCGCCGTCGGGCGCATCCGGCGAGGCGCCGCCGCTCCGGTCGCCTCCGGGGTCCTGGAAGGTGGTGCTGCAGCACGATGAGGATCGCTCTCGTCTCCGAACACGCGAACCCGCTCGCCACGCTCGGTGGCGAGGACGCGGGTGGGCAGAACGTCCACGTCGCCCACCTCGCCGCCGGGCTGGCCCGACGGGGCCACGACGTCGTCGTGCACACGCGCCGCGACAGCGACGACCAGCCCGACCAGGTGCGCACCGACGCGGGCTACCTCGTCGACCACGTGCCGGCGGGGCCGCCGGTCCCCGTGCCGAAGGACGAGCTGCCGCCGTTCCTCGACGAGCTCGCGGCGGGGCTGGCCCGCCGCTGGGCGCGGGACCCGGTCGACCTGGTGCACGCCCACTTCTGGATGAGCGGGGTCGCGTCGACGGCGGCGGTCCGCCAGCTGGCGGCGCCGGTGCCGGTCCTGCAGACGTTCCACGCGCTCGGGGTCGTGAAGCGCCGCCACCAGGGCGAGGACGACACCAGCCCGCCGGAGCGGATCGCCTGCGAGAAGCGGCTGCTGCGGGAGGTCGACCACGTGATCGCGACCTGCAGCGACGAGGTGCGCGAGCTCCGGGCGCTCGGCCTGCGCTCGGGCGGCTCGAGCGTGATCCCGTGCGGTGTCGACGTCGCCCGCTGCCGGCCCGGGGCTGGGGCCGACACGAACGGCGGGCCCGAGGGGAACGGCGAGGCCGACGGGAGGGTGCCGCCGCGGCGCCGGCAGCACCGGGTCCTGTGCATCGGCCGGTTGGTCCCGCGCAAGGGGTTCGAGACGGTCCTGCGGGCGCTCCCGCAGCTGCCCGACACCGAGCTGCTCGTCGTCGGCGGGCCGCCGGGCCAGGCCGTCGAGGGCGACCCGGAGGCGCGGCGGCTGCGCTGCCTGGCGGAGTCGCTGGGGGTCGCCGACCGGGTCCGCCTCCTCGGCGGGATCGCCGGCGCCGCCGTGCCGGCGTACCTCGCGGGCAGCGACGTGCTGGTGACCGGCGCCTGGTACGAGCCGTTCGGCATCGTGCCCGTCGAGGCGATGGCCTGCGGCGTGCCGGTGGTGGCGACCGACGTCGGCGGGCACCGGGACACGGTCGTGCCGGGCGTCACCGGCGAGCTGGTGCCGCCGCACGACGTCGACGCTACCGCCCGGGCCGTGCGCGGGCTGCTCGCCGACCCCGGACGGCGGCACGCGTACGGCGCCGCCGGCCGGCGTCGCGCCGAGGAGCTCTACGACTGGTCGACGATCGTCGAGCGCACCGAGCTCGTCTACCGAGCCGCCGTCGGGGCGGCCGACCGCAAGCAGGAGGTGAGGTCATGACCCTCGAGATGTCCCCGCAGGCCGGCGTGCGCCGCCCGACCCTGTGCGACCACGACCACCTGGCCAGCCTGCGCGACGCGCTCCCGGCCTTCACCCGTTGCGTCGACCTGGTCGACGACTGGGGGACGAGGCTGGCGCCGCGCCTGCAGAACGGGGCGCGGCTGCTCGCCGCCGGCAACGGCGGCAGTGCCGCCCAGGCCCAGCACCTGACCGCCGAGCTGGTCGGCCGCTACCGCAACGACCGGGCACCGATGTCGGCGATCTGCCTCAGCGCCGAGACGTCGAGCCTCACGGCGATCTGCAACGACTACGACCCCGCCGAGCTGTTCGCCCGGCAGGTGGAGGCGCACGCGCGCCCCGGCGACGTGCTGGTGCTGCTCTCGACGAGCGGACGCAGCCCCAACCTGGTCGAGGCCGCCCGACGCGGCCACGGCGCCGGTGCCACCGTGTGGTCGCTGACCGGACCGGCGCCGAACCCGCTGGCCGAGCACTCCGACGAGTACTGCGCGGTCGACGCCGCCTACCCCGCGACCGTCCAGGAGCTGCACCTGGTCGCCGTCCACGTCCTCTGCGCCGCCGTCGACCGCTGGCTCGGTGCGGTGCCGATGGACGGGGAGGCGCCGTGACCAGCAGCCCGCTGGTGGTGGTGGGCGACCTGCTGCTCGACGCCGACGTCGTCGGCACCGCGAGCCGGCTCGCGCCCGACGCGCCGGTGCCGGTCGTCGACGTGGACCAGGAGGTGCTGCGCCCCGGCGGCGCCGGGCTCGCGGCCGCGCTCGCCGCCCGCACCGGTGACCGCGAGGTGGTGCTCGTGGCGCCGGTCGCCGGCGACTCCGACGGGGAGCGGCTCGCCGACCTGGTGCGGGAGGCGGGGGTGCGGCTCGTCGCCGTCCCCCGAACCGGCCGCACCGTCGTCAAGCGGCGGGTCCGGGTGCAGGGCCGGTCGCTGCTCCGGCTCGACGAGGGCGGACCGGGCCGGGTGGACGACCTGCCTCCTCCGGCCCGGGACGTCCTCGCCGACGCCGGCGCGGTGCTCGTCTCCGACTACGGCACCGGCGCGACCGCGAGCCCCGCGGTGCGCGGCGCGCTCGCCGCGGTGCGCGCTCCCGTCGTGTGGGACCCCCACCCCCGTGGCGCCGCCCCCGTCGCCGGCGCCGCCCTGGTCACGCCCAACGAGGCCGAGGCCCGGGCGCTCGGCGACGGGCTGGTCGACGCCGCCGCCGCCGACGGTGGCCGTGCCGAGCGGGCCGGTCTCGCCGCCCTCGCCGCCCCTGGGCGCCGCGCTCGTCGACCACTGGAGCGCCCGCGCGGTCAGCGTCACCCTCGGCCGCCGCGGCGCCCTGCTCAGCCGCGGCGACGAGCCGCCGGTCGTCGTACCGCCCGCGCTGACCGCCGCCGACGGCGACCCCTGCGGCGCCGGCGACTGCTTCGCCGCCACCGCCGCCCTCGCCCTCGCCGGCGGCGCCGTCGTCCCGGAGGCCGTCGAGGCCGCCGTGCACGCCGCCGCCCGTTTCGTGCACGCCGGCGGCGCCTCCGCGCTCGAGCCGGCGGCCGGGTACGCCGACACCGCGGGCTCCGTCGTCGACCGGGTGCGCGCCGCCGGGGGCACGGTCGTCGCGACCGGCGGCTGCTTCGACCTGCTGCACGCCGGCCACGTGGAGACCCTGCGCGCGGCCCGCTCGCTCGGCGACTGCCTGGTCGTGCTGCTCAACTCCGACGACTCGGTGCGCCGGCTGAAGGGGCCCGAGCGGCCGATCGTGCCGCAGGCCGACCGGGCCCGCGTGCTCGAGGCGCTCGACCCCGTCGACGCCGTCGTGGTGTTCGACGAGCAGACGCCGGTGGAGGCGATCCGCCGGCTGCGGCCGGACGTGTGGGCCAAGGGCGGCGACTACTCCGTGCAGCAGCTGCCCGAGGCCGAGGTGCTCGCCGAGTGGGGTGGCCAGACCGTCGTCCTGCCCTACCTCGACGGCCGCTCGACGACCCGGCTGGTCGCGGAGGCCCGCGCCGCCGCGCGGGGGTAGCGACCGTGCCCACCGCCGTCGCGCTCCGCGCCCTGGGGCTCGGTGACCTGCTCGCCGGCGTGCCCGCGCTGCGCGCGCTGCGGCGGGGCCTGCCCGACCACGAGGTCGTCCTCGCGATGCCGGCCGGCCTGGCACCCCTGGCCGAGCTCGCCGGCGTGTGCGACCGGGTCGTCCCCACCGTCGGGCTCGAGGGCGTGCCCTGGACCGGACCGCCACCCGACGTCGCCGTCGACCTGCACGGCAACGGACCGGCCAGCAAGGCGCCGCTGCTCGCCCTGCGGCCGGGGCGACTGGTCGCGTTCGCCGGGCCCGGGCCGGACGGCGAGCCGGTGGCAGGCCCGGAGTGGCGCGCCGACGAGCACGAGCGGCACCGCTGGTGCCGCCTCCTCGAGGAGGGCCTCGGGCTGCCGGCCTATCCCACCGACCTCCGGGTCGAGCCCCCTCCGGGCGCGCCGTGCCACCGCGGTCCGGGAGCGGTGCTCCTGCATCCCGGCGCGGCGTACGCCGGCCGCCGCTGGCCCGCGGAGCGTTTCGCCGCGGTGGCGGCGTGGGCCAGCGAGTTCGCGCCGGTGCTGATCACCGGCTCCGAGGACGAGCGGCCCCTCGCCGAGGAGGTGCGCCGGCTCGCGGGGCTGCCGGACCTCGCCGTGCTGGCCGGCCGCACCGACCCGCTGCGGCTGGCCGGGCTGGTGGCCGGAGCCCGGCTCGTCGTGTGCGGCGACACCGGCGTGGCGCACCTGGCGTCGGCGTTCGGCACGCCGTCGGTGGTGCTGTTCGGCCCGATCCCGCCGGCGTGGTGGGGCCCGCCGGAGGACGGGCCTCACCTCGCGCTCTGGCACGGCCGGCCGGGGGAGCGGGGCGACCCGCACGGGGCGGAGCCGGACGAGCGGCTGCTGCGGATCACCCCGGAGGAGGTGGTCGCCGCGGCGGTCAGCCTGCTCGGGCGGCCCCAGCTGCTTCCCGGGACGCCTCCTGGGACGCGAGCCAGTGCATCGTCTGCCGCAGCCCGTCCCGCAGCGGCGTCCGCGGCTCCCAGCCGAGGAGCTGCCGGGCGCGGGTGAGGTCGGGGCGCCGGAGGACCGGGTCGTCCTTCGGCAGGTCGACGTAGACGATCGGGGGAGGAGGAGCCGGTCAGCTCCCTGATCAGCTCCGCCAGGTCGATGATCCGCCACTCGTCCTCGCTGCCGATGTTGACCGGGCCGGCCTCCCCGGAGGCGAGCAGGCGGAGCAGGCCGACGGTGGTGTCGCCGGCCCAGCACAGCGACCGGGTCTGCGTGCCGTCACCCGCGACCGTCATCGGCGCACCGGTCAGCGCCTGGTGCAGCAGCGTCGAGACCACCCGCCCGTCGGCGGCCGCCATCCGCGGCCCGTAGGTGTTGAAGATCCGCGCGATCGCGGTGTCGGTGCCGCGCTGCTCGCGGTGCGCCACCGTCAGCGCCTCGCCGAACCGCTTCGCCTCGTCGTAGCAGCTGCGCGGACCGACCGGGTCGACCCGGCCGCGGTAGGTCTCCGGCTGCGGATGCACCTCCGGGTCGCCGTACACCTCCGACGTCGAGGCGAGGAGGAAGCGGGCGCCCTCCCGCTCCGCCAGGTCGAGGGCGTTGCGGGTGCCGGTCGAGCCGACCGCCAGCGTCTCCAGCGCCAGCCGGCGGTAGTGCACCGGCGAGGCCGGCGACGCCAGGTGGAGCACGTGGTCGAGCGGCCCCTCGGCAGGGATCCCGTCGGTCACGTCGGCCTCGACCAGCCGGAACCGCTCGTGGTCGCGGAGGTGCGCGACGTTGCCGGCGTCTCCGGTGACCATCGAGTCCACGCACTGCACGTGCGCCCCCGCCCGCACGAGGCGCTCGCACACCCAGGAGCCGAGGAACCCGGCGCCGCCGGTCACCAGCACCCGGGCGCCGTCGAAGGTGCGGAGGAACGTCTCGTCGGTCGGGGCGTCGACGGGGGAGCCGGTCGTGGAGTCGGTGCCGTCCATGGCCGGGCGGTACCCCGACGGTGGGCCGGGGAACCGCGACCGGTCAAACCCAGCGTGCGAACCAGATCCGGTCGAGCCACTCCGCGTTGGTCAGCAGGCCGTTCGTCCAGATCGGCCAGAACCACGCGTAGTTGACCAAGGTGAGCACGAGGAACGCGCCGCCGACGACCACCCCGGCCGTACGACGGGCCGACGGGGCCCGCGACGGCCCGATCAGGTGGCCGATCGCGAGGGTGAGCGCGATGACGACGAACGGCAGGATCGCAACCGCGTAGAACAGGAAGATCGGCCGGTCGTCGTACTGCAGCCACGGCAGCCAGGTCGACAGTGCGCCGACCACCGCGACGCCGTACCTCCAGTCCCGCGCGCCGAGCCACAGCGCCACCGCCAGCAGCAGCGCCAGGCACCCGCCCCACCAGATCGTCGGGGTGCCGATCAGCAGCACCTGCCGGATGCAGTCGCTGCCCTCGGCGGCGTCGCAGCCGGGTGCGCTCGGCGGGATGTCGTTGGTGACGGCCACGCCGACCGGCCGGTTGAGGACCAGCCAGCCGAGCGGCTTGGACTGGTAGGTGTGCTCGGAGCAGTTCAGGAAGTGGGTGTGGAACGTGTAGACGTCCTGGTGGTAGTACCAGAGCGATCGCAGCGACTGCCACGCCTCGCCGATCCCGTCGGCGTCCGGCTCGGTCGCCGTCGGCCAGCGCCGGTCGGCGTCGAGGCCGGTCGGCACGAAGCTGTCGTCGTCCTCGGCGCAGTGGCCCTCGCCGGTGAACTGGCGGTACTGCGTGGAGCTCAGGTGCTCCTCGTACTCGCCCGCGTGCGCGAGCCAGCCGCCCCAGGTCGCGACGTAGACCAGCCCGGCGACGACGACGAGGTGCACGAACGCCGGCACGCCGTCGAGCACCGCGGACTTGAGGACGGGCCACCGCACGCCGAAGCTGCGCCGCGCGCCGGCCGACCACAGCCACACCAGCAGCCCGAACGCCGCGAGCGGGTAGGCCGCGGCCCACTTGGTGCCGATCGCGAGGCCGAAGCTGACGCCGCCGGCGAGGAGCCAGGGCCGGAGGAGGGACGCGCGGAGCGGGCCCCAGCGCCAGCCGGGGGTGGGCGTCGGCGCGTCCGGATCGGCCGACTGCGCCGCGGCCGCCCGGCGAGGCCAGCCGGCGGCGGAAGTGGTCGCGGTCGGCGACCACGCAGTGGACGCCGCAGAGCAGGAAGAACGCCAGGAAGATGTCGAGCAGCGCGAGCCGCGAGAGCACGAAGTGGAGGCCGTCGAGCATCAGGAGCAGGCCGCCGACGCAGCCGAGCAGCGTCGAACCGGTCATCCGCCGCAGCAGCCGGCACATCACCAGCACCATCAGCGCCCCGACCACCGCCGACGCCACCCGCCAGCCGAACGGCTCCATGCCGAACGCCCTCTCGCCGAGCGCGATCAGCCACTTGCCGACGTCGGGGTGGACGGTCATCGACGGCTCGGTGCCCCACACGTCGAGCGTGTGCCCGGCCAGGATGTCGTCGTCGATCTCGGTCTCGGGGTCGCCGTCGGCATCGGCGAGGTAGGACCGCGCGTAACCGTTGTTGAGCAGCGACCACGCGTCCTTCGCGTAGTAGGTCTCGTCGAACGCGAACCGGTCCGGGTTGCCCAGGTGGTGGATCCGGAGGCCGAACGCGAGCAGCGTCACGCCGAGCGGCGCCAGCCACCCCACCAGCCGCTCGCTGCGGCGCAGCCCGGCGAGCGCGCCCCGGGCCCGGTCGAGCGCGAGCGGGACGGGCCCGCCGTACGCCGTCCGGGACAGGCCGGTCCAGCGCGGCCGGGTCTCCACGGCCACCGGCCCCGTCCCCTCGTCCGATGCCGACTCCTCCCCGCCCGGCGGCTCCTTCTCGCCCGGCGGCTTCTCCCCGCCCGGCGGCTCCTGCCCGCCTGGCGGCTTCTCCCCCGCCCGGCGGCTCCTGCCCGCCCGGCGGCTCCTTCCCGGCCTCCTCCGCGTCGGGCGGGTGCTCGTCGGTCGCGGTCACGAGCCTGAACTCTACGGCCGCCCCCCACGCCGACCCGGCGCATCTCCGCACGCAGGAGGGCTCGACCCGGCGCGTCTCCGCACGCTGAAGGGCTCGACCCGGCGCGTCTCCGCACGCTGAAGGGCTCGACCCGGCGCATCTCCGCACGCAGAAGGGCCCGACCCGGCGCGTTCCGGCGCGCTGAAGGGCTCGACCCGGCGCGTTTCCGCACGCTGAAGGGCTCGACCCGGCGCGTTCCGGCGCGCAGAAGGGCTCGACCCGGCGCGTCTCCGCACAGCCGTCTGCAGATTGGAGCCGGGTCGGCGGGTTTGGCGTGCGGGTTTGGGCCGGGTCGGCGGGATTTAGGTGCGGGTTTGGGCCGGGTCGGCGAGTTTGAGATGCGGGTTTGGGCCGGGTCGGCGGGTTTGAGGTGCGGGGATGGGCCGGGTCGGCGGGTTCGCGGTGCGGAGATGGGCCGGGTCGGCGGCCTGACATGATCGGCGCGTGACCTCCAGCGGCGTGCTCGTGCTCGCGGCGACACCGATCGGCCGGGTCGCCGACGCCCCGCCGCGGCTCGCGGAGGAGCTCGCCGGTGCCGACGTGGTGGCGGCCGAGGACACCCGGCGGCTGCGCCGGCTGGCGGCCGACCTCGGGGTCGAGGTGGGGGGCCGGGTGGTGTCGTACTTCGAGGGCAACGAGACCGGCCGGACGCCCCAGCTGGTCGAGGCGCTCCAGGCCGGCGAGCGGGTCGTGCTGGTGACCGACGCGGGCATGCCGTCGGTGTCCGACCCGGGCTACCGGCTGGTCGTCGCCGCGGTCGAGGCCGGCATCCACGTGACCGCGGTGCCCGGCCCGAGCGCCGTCCTCACCGCGCTCGCGGTGTCGGGGCTGCCGGTCGACCGGTTCTGCTTCGAGGGCTTCCTGCCCCGCAAGGCCGGCGAGCGGTCGCGGCGGCTGGCCGAGCTCGCCGCCGAGCCTCGGACGATGGTGTTCTTCGAGGCGCCGCACCGCACCGGCGCGACCCTCGCCGCGATGGCGGACGCGTGGGGCGACGACCGCCCCGCGGTGGTGTGCCGCGAGCTCACGAAGACCTACGAGGAGGTACGCCGTGGCGCGCTCGCCGAGCTGGCCCGGTGGGCCGCCGAGGGCGTGCGCGGAGAGGTGACGATCGTGGTGGCCGGGGCGGCGCCGGCGGCGGCCGTCGACACCGACCCCGCGAGCCTGCGCGCCGCGGTCGCGGCGCTCGAGCGCGACGGGTTGCGGCGCAAGGACGCGATCGCGGGGGTCGCCCGGCAGGCGGGCCTGCCGAAGCGGGAGGTCTACCAGGTGGTGCACGTCGAGCGGGAGGCGGACGACGATGACTGACCGGATCACGCGGGTGGAGCGCGACGGCCTGACGTTCGACGTGCGCGACGAGGGACCGCTCGACGGCGAGCCGGTGGTGCTGCTCCACGGCTTCCCGGAGCGGGCGACCGCGTGGCGGCGGGTGGTGCCGCTGCTCACCGACGCCGGCTGCCGGACGTTGGCGGTCGACCAGCGGGGCTACAGCCCGGGCGCGCGGCCACGCCGGCGCCGCGACTACCGCCTCAGCGAGCTGGTCGACGACGTCGTCGCCGTGGTCGACCGGCTGCCCGACCACACCGCCCACGTCGTCGGGCACGACTGGGGCGCCGTCGTCGGCTGGCTGCTCGCCGCCGGAGCACCCGAGCGGGTCCGCTCGCTGACCGCCGTCTCGGTGCCCCACCCGGGTGCGTTCGCCGCGTCGCTGGTGCGCTCGCCGCAGGTCCTCCGGTCGTGGTACATGGGCTTCTTCCAGCTCCCGTTCGTGCCCGAGAAGGCGGCTGCGAGCCCCCTCTGGGAGCGGTCGCTGCGGCGCAGCGGCATGACCGACGACGACGTCGCCCGGTTCCGCCGCGAGATGGTCAGAGACGACGCGCTGCGCGGCGGCCCTGAACTGGTACCGCGCGATGCCGTTCCCCGACCCCCGCGCGACGCCGCGCAAGGTGACGGTGCCGACCACGATGGTGTGGAGCGACGGCGACGCGTTCGTCGGTCCGTGGCCGGTCCGCCGCACCGAGGAGTGGGTGGACGCGCCCTACCGCCTCGTCACCCTCGACGGCGTCTCGCACTGGATCCCCACCCACGCCCCGGAGGCGCTGGCCGCCGCGGTCCTGGAGCGCGTCCGTGGCCGCTGACGCCCGACCCGGCGACCTGCCGCCCGTCCCGGAGCCGCTGCCGCACCCGGTCGTCGACAACCACTGCCACCTCGACATCGGCCGCGGCGGCGAGCCCTGGGACCCCCGCGCGGCCATCGACGCCGCCGCCGGTGTCGGCGTACGACGCATCGTGCAGATCGGCTGCGACCTGCCGGGCGCGCGGTGGGCGGTCGCCGCGGCCGCGGAGCACCCCGAGCTCGTCGCCGGCGTCGCGCTGCACCCCAACGAGGCACCCCGGCTGGCCGCCGCCGGCCTGCTCGACGAGGCGCTCGCCGAGATCGAGCGGCTCGCGCAGGCACACGACGGGGTGCGGGCGGTGGGGGAGACCGGCCTCGACCACTTCCGCACGGGCGAGGACGGCCGGGCGGTCCAGGTGGAGTCGTTCGCGTGGCACGTCGACCTCGCCAAGCGGCTGGGCAAGACCCTCGTCATCCACGACCGCGACGCACACCAGGACGTGCTCGACGTGCTCGACGCCGAGGGCACGCCCGAGCGGTGGGTGATGCACTGCTTCTCCGGCGACGCCGACTTCGCCCGCGCCTGCCTCGACCGCGGCGCCCACCTGTCCTTCGCCGGCACGGTCACGTTCAAGAACGCCGCCCCGCTGCGCGACGCGCTGCGCGTGACGCCCCGCGACCGGCTGCTCGTCGAGACCGACGCGCCCTACCTCACCCCGCACCCCCACCGCGGCCGCACCAACGCCTCCTACCTGGTGCCGCTCACGATGCGGCTGATGGCGGCCGAGCGCGGCGACGACCTCGGCGACCTGTGCGCGGCCGTCGACGCCAACACGGAGATCGCGTTCGGCGGCACCTGGTAGCGCACCGCTGGTGCCGGTGTGACCGGTGTGGTCCGACAGCGTGAATCGGCTCACGCCACCGCCGGGATCGGCGGCCCAGGAGTTGCATCCCACCCGGGTCTCTTGTTCTGGTGGAGGGACGAAGGCCGGGATCGGGACGGTCGCGACCGCCGTGCGTACGGCGGGGCCGTGGCCCGCGTGTGGCGCTGTGCGCGCCGCGCCTCCCGAGGCCCGGGACGTACGACGTTCGGAGAATCGTGCCGCTCGACGAGCACACCCCGCAGTCCCCCTCCACCACTCCCTCGCCCCTCCCCGAGGGCCAGAGCAGCCGCCCTCCTCGGCCGGGCCAGCCGCAGCCGGGTCGTCCTGGTGGCCACCGTCGCCGTGGTGCTCCTCGCGGTCACCGGCGCCACGTTCGGCTACCAGTCGATGCGCACCACCGTCACCCTCGCCGTCGACGGCGAGGAGCGGGAAGGTCACCGGGCTCGGCGACACCGTCGGCGAGGTGCTCGAGGCCGAGGGCATCGAGATCGGCGAGCACGACCTCGTGCAGCCCGCGCTCGACGCGGAGGTCGACGACGGCAGCCGGATCGCGGTGCGCTACGCCCGCCAGCTCGAGCTGACCGTCGACGGCCGGACGAGCACCCACTGGGTGACGGCGCTGTCGGTCGACGACGCCCTCGCGCAGGTCGGCGCCGTCCACCGCGACGCCCGGCTCTCCACCAGCCGCGGCACCGAGATCGACCGCGGCGGGCTGTCCCCTGGAGGTCGTCACCCCCAAGAAGCTGACCGTCACCCTGGCCGGCAAGAAGCCGCGCAAGGTCGAGGTGCCCGCCCTGACCGTCCGGCAGGCGCTCACCCAGCTCGACGTCGAGCTCGACCGCCACGACCGCACCACGCCGAAGCGCGGGGCGCGGATCACCGACGGCGACGAGATCGAGTACGTCGACATCGACGTGCGCACCAAGCGGGTGGAGGGCGAGGCCTTCCACGCCGACACGATCACCCGTGAGGACGACGCCTCCCCCGAGGGCACCGAGACCGTGGTGCGCGAGGGCCGCGCGGGCGCGCGCAACGCGACGTACCGGGTCGTCGTCCGCAACGGCGAGGTCGTCGAGCGCGAGCTCGTCCGCCACAAGGTGACCCGGGAGCCGGTCGCGGAGATCGTCGAGGTCGGCACCCAGGAGGAGCCGGAGCCGACCACCGATGTCGCCGGCGGCGGCACCGTCTGGGACGCCCTCGCGCAGTGCGAGTCCGGCGGCAACTGGGCGATCAACACCGGCAACGGCTACTACGGCGGCCTGCAGTTCTCGTTGTCGACGTGGCGCGCCTACGGCGGTCCGGGCTACCCGCACCAGCAGAGCCGCGAGACCCAGATCGCGATCGCCGAGAAGCTCCGCGCCGCCACCGGCGGCTACGGCTCCTGGCCGGCCTGCTCCGCCAGCCTGGGCCTGCCGCAGTAACTCACGAGGCGCCCGAAGAACCGGCAGTCACGACTCCGTGACTGCCGGTTCTGCGCGTCGACGCCGGGAAACCGGTTGACGCCGAGCGGCGGTGGGCCGGAGGGTGCCACCGTGCTGGTCCGTCGCGAGCAACCCGCCGACGTGGACGCGGTCCGGGCGGTCACGGCCGCCGCGTTCGACGGCGCGGCGCACAGCGCGCCGCCGGTCGAGCCGGGTGGCGAACCCGGTGAGGCGACGCTCCTGTCGTGGCTCCGCGACGACGCCGGCTGGATCCCCGCGCTGTCCCTGGTGGCGGTCGAGGACGACGCCGTCGTCGGCCACGTGGTCGCCACGCGCGCCCGCGTCGACGACCGGCCGGCGCTCGGTCTCGGGCCGCTCAGCGTGCTGCCGCACCGGCAGCGGACCGGCATCGGGTCGGCCCTGGTGCACGCGGTGCTGGGCGCGGCCGACGCGCTCGACGAGCCGCTGGTCGCGCTGCTCGGCGACCCGGCGTACTACGGCCGCTTCGGGTTCGCGCCCGCCCACACCGTCGGCGTCGTGGCACCGGACCCGGCGTGGGGCGACCACTTCCAGGTCCGGACCCTCAGCCGGTACGACGGCCGGCCCGGTCGCTTCCGCTACGCCGAGCCGTTCGACCGGCTCTGACCATCCTGGCCTTCGCGGGTCCCCTGCCCGCCGGTCCCTGGCGGCACGGATAGCCTCCTGGGACATGAGCACCCCGCCGTCGTCGCCGCGCCTGCTCGGGCCGGCGGAGGTGCGGTCGCTCGCGGCGCGGCTCGACCTGCGGCCGACCAAGCAGCGGGGGCAGAACTTCGTCATCGACGCCAACACGGTGCGCCGGATCGTGCGCGAGTCCGGGGTGACGGGTGCCGACGTGGTCGTCGAGGTCGGTCCCGGCCTGGGCTCGCTGACGCTGGCGCTGCTCGAGACGGGTGCGGAGGTGACGGCGATCGAGGTCGACCCGCTGCTCGCGGAGCAGCTGCCGGAGACGATCGCGACGCACGCCCCCGGGTGCGAGGACCGGGTCCGGGTGGTGCCCGCCGACGCGCTGCAGGTCGCCGAGCTCCCCGGCCCGCCGCCGACCGCGCTGGTGGCCAACCTCCCCTACAACGTGTCGGTGCCGGTCCTGCTGCACCTGCTCGCGCTGCTGCCGTCGCTGGAGCACGGACTGGTGATGGTGCAGGCCGAGGTCGCCGACCGGCTCGCCGCCGGGCCGGGTTCGCGGACCTACGGCGTGCCGTCGGTGAAGGCCGCCTGGTTCGCCGACGTACGCCGGGCGGGCGCGGTGGGCCGCAACGTCTTCTGGCCCGCCCCCAACGTCGACTCGGGACTGGTGGCGTGGACCCGCCGTGACCCGCCGACCAGCGCCGTGAGCCGCGAGCAGGTGTTCGCCGTGGTCGACGCGGCGTTCGCCCAGCGCCGCAAGGCCCTGCGCGGTGCGCTGCGCGGGCTCGCCGGCTCCGCGGAGGCGGCCGCGGCGGCGCTCGCCGGCGCCGGCGTCGACCCGATGGCGCGGGGGGAGTCGCTCGGCATCGACGCGTTCGTCCGCATCGCCGAGCAGCTCGAGTCCGGACGAGAAGGGCCCGAACGGATGGGGGAGGTGCCTCGATGAGCCTGCTGCCCGAGCTCGCGCCGCGCACGGTCACCGTGCGGGCGCCGGCCAAGGTCAACGTCTACCTCGGCGTCGGCCGGCTGCGACCCGACGGCTTCCACCCGCTGGAGACCGTCTACCAGGCGGTGTCGCTCTACGACGACGTCACCGTCGAGGACGCCGCGGCGTGGTCGGTGCGCACCGTCGGCGAGCCGCACGTCGACCTGGCCGCCGTGCCCGACGACGACACCAACATCGCGGTCCGCGCCGGCCGCGCCCTCGCCGCCCACCACGGCGTCGACCGCGCGGCCGCGATCACCGTGCACAAGGGGATCCCGGTCGCCGGCGGCATGGCCGGCGGCTCCGCCGACGCCGCCGCCACGCTGCTCGCCCTCGACCGCCTGTGGCAGCTCGACACGACCGACGACGAGCTGCTCGGCATCGCCGCGGACCTCGGCTCCGACGTGCCGTTCGCGCTCCTCGGCGGCACGGCGGCGGGCACCGGGCGGGGGAGGTCGTCGAGCCGCTCCCCGACAACGGCACGTGGTGGTGGGTCGTGATCTTCAACGAGGAGGGGCCTCTCGACGCCGAGCGTCTACGCGGCGTACGACGTCGTCGAGCGCGGCGACCACGACCACACGATCCGGCCCGGGCTCCGCGACGCCCTCGTCGAGGGCGACCCCGACCGGCTGGCCGTCTACGTCTACAACGACCTCGAGCCGGCGGCGTTCGACCTGCGGCCCGACCTGGAGCGGATCTGCGAGCGCGGCCTGGAGTGCGGCGCGCTGGTGACCGTGCTCTCGGGCTCGGGGCCGACGGTGCTGGGGCTGGCCCGCGACGCCGACCACGCCCGCACGATCGCCCACGAGCTGCGCGAGCGCGGGCACGACGCGGTCGCGGTGGTGCACGGACCGGTCGCCGGGGCGCACGTGGTGCGCTATGAGTAGCCAGAACCTCCTCAACCTGGAGCGGGTCTCCAAGTCCTACGGCGTCCGCCCGCTGCTCGACGACGTCTCGCTCGGCGTCGGCGCGGGCCAGCGGATCGGCATCGTCGGCCGCAACGGCGACGGCAAGACCACGCTGCTGCGGGTGATGACGGGGGAGGAGGAGCCCGACTCCGGTCGGGTCTCCCGGCAGCGCGGGCTGCTGGTCGGCTACCTGCGCCAGGCCGACGACTTCCGCGACGACCACACCGTGCGCGAGGTGGTGCTCGGCGGGCGGTCGGACCACGAGTGGGCGGCGGATGCGCGGCTGCGCGAGGTGGTCACGGTGCTGCTCGCGGGCGTCGAGCTCGACCGCGCCGTCGCCGGGCTGTCCGGCGGTGAGCGGCGCCGCTGCGCGCTCGCCGGGCTGCTGATCGGCGACCACGACCTGGTCGTCCTCGACGAGCCGACCAACCACCTCGACGTCGAGGCGGTGGCCTGGCTGGCGGCCCACCTCGCCGCCCGGCCGTCGGCGCTGGTGGTGGTCACCCACGACCGGTGGTTCCTCGACGCCGTCTGCCAGCAGACGTGGGAGGTCCACGACGGCGGGGTCGACGCCTACGAGGGCGGGTACGCCGCGTTCGTGCTCGCCAAGGCCGAGCGCCAGCGGCAGGCGGCGGCCTCGGAGGTACGCCGGCAGAACCTGGTCCGCAAGGAGCTCGCGTGGCTGCGCCGCGGCGCACCGGCGCGCACGTCGAAGCCGAAGTTCCGCATCGACGCCGCCAACGCGTTGATCGAGGACGTGCCGCCGCCGCGCGACCGGCTGGAGCTGCAGCGGTTCGCGACCCAGCGGCTCGGCAAGGACGTGATCGACGTCGAGGACGTCGACCTCAGTCGCGGCGAGCGGCAGCTGCTCTCCCACGCGACCTGGCGGCTCGGCCCGGGGGACCGGGTGGGCATCGTCGGGGTCAACGGAGCCGGCAAGACCAGTGTGCTCTCGCTGCTCGCCGGCGAGCTCGCGCCCGAGAAGGGGAAGGTGCGGCACGGGCGCACGGTCGTCCTGCGGCACCTGTCGCAGCAGGTGGACGTCGACGACCCCGAGGCGCGGGTGCTGGCGACTGTCGAGTCGATCCGCCGGGTCACCAAGACCCTCGACGGTGAGGTGAGCGCGACCGCGCTGCTGGAGCGATTCGGCTTCACCGGCGACAAGCTCACCGCGCGCCTCGGCGACCTGTCCGGTGGGGAGCGGCGGCGGTTCCAGCTGCTGCGGCTGCTGCTGACCGAGCCCAACGTGCTGCTCCTCGACGAGCCGACCAACGACCTCGACATCGAGACCCTCAACGTGCTCGAGGACTTCCTCGACGGCTGGCCCGGCACCCTCGTCGTCGTCTCCCACGACCGCTACTTCCTCGAGCGGGTCACCGACTCCGTCTGGGCCCTCCTCGGCGACGGCCAGATCTCGATGCTCCCCCGTGGTGTCGACGAGTACCTCGAGCGCCGCACCCGAGATGTCGAATCGGGTGTCGTGGCGGGCCGAATCGGGAGTCGTGGCGCGTCGAGTCGGGTGTCGTGGCGCGAGCCGGCCGCCACGACACCGGACTCGACCGACCACGAGGCCCGATTCGACACACCACGACACCCGAATCAACACGAGCCGCGACCACAGGAGCAGCCGCAGCCGAGGGCGCGGGCGGGGTCGGCGGAGGAGCGGGCGGCGCGCAAGGCGCTGGCCCGGATCGACAAGCAGCTGGAGCGGCTGGCGGCCCGGGAGGCCGAGCTCGCGGCGGCGATCGCCGAGCACGCGACCGACCCCGAGCGGCTCACCGGGCTCGCGGCGGAGATGACGGCGCTGCTGGAGGAGAAGGAGGCGGCCGAGCTCGAGTGGCTCGAGGCGGCCGAGGTGCTGGAGTGACGCTGCACCTGGTGCGGCACGGTCGCCCGCTCACCGACCCGGCCAGGCGCCCGGCGGAGTGGGACCTCGACCCCGCCGGCTACGACGACGTCTGGGCGCTGCGGACGTCCGGCCGGCTGCCGGCCGCCGCGCGGTGGTTCACCTCACCGGAGCCGAAGGCCGTGCAGACCGCCCAGCTGCTCACCGAGGGCGAGGTCGGCGTCGTCCCGGGGCTGCGCGAGCACGTCCGCGACACCGCCGACCGGATCGACGACTTCGCCGGCACGGTACGCCGGGCGTTCGCGCGGCCGGAGGAGCCGGCGTACGACGGCTGGGAGCCGTTGGCGGCCTGCCGCGACCGCGTCGCCGGCACCGTCCGCGCCTTGCTCGCCGAGCACCCCGCCGACGACCTGGTGCTGGTCGGCCACGGCACGGCCTGGACGGTGCTCGTCGCCGAGCTCACCGGCGCGCCGCCCGACCTCGAGCGGTGGGCGTCGCTGCGGATGCCCGACGTCCTGGTCGTCTGACTCCGCTACCCGGTCGCGGCGAACGGCAGCAGCAGGCGGCGCAGCAGCGCGGCGAGCGTCGCCTGGTCGTCGGGGGAGAGGTCGGCGAGCAGCTCGCGCTCTGCCTCGAGCAGCGCGCTGAACGCGCCGTCGACGGCCGCCTTGCCCTCGGGCGTGAGCCGCACCAGCACGCCGCGGCGGTCGGAGGGGTCCGGGTGCCGCTCGACCAGGCCGCGGGCGGTGAGCCGGTCGACCCGGTTGGTCATCGTGCCGCTGGTCACCAGGGGTCTCGCGGAGCAGCCGCCCCGGCGACAGCTCGTACGGCGACCCGGCGCGGCGCAGCGCGGCGAGGACGTCGAACTCCCACGGCTCGATCTCGTGGGCGGTGAACGCCTGGCGACGGGCCCGGTCGACGTGGTGGCCGAGCCGCGAGATCCGGCTGAACACCGACACCGGGCCGAGGTCGAGGTCGCCCCGCTCGCGCGCCCACGCGTCGAGCAGGTCGTCGACCTCGTCCCTCGCCATGCCTCCAGGCTACCGGACCATCGAGAATCTTGACATCAAGATATGACGGCGTAGGGTCGGCCACGTGAAGACGCTGGCCGCCGACCTCGAGCAGCTGCGCCTCGCTGCCCTGACGTGGGGCCCGGTCGACGACCGCGACCGGCCGCTCGCCGTCCTGCTCCACGGCTTCCCCGACACCGCCCACACCTGGCGCCATCTCGGCCCGGCCCTCGCCGGCGCCGGCTTCCGGGTGGTCGCGCCGTTCACCCGCGGCTACGCGCCCAGCGGCCTCCCCGCCGACGGCAGCTACCACGTCCCGGCGCTGATGCGCGACGTCCTGGAGCTGCACGCCGCGCTCGGCGGCGACGGTCGCTCGGTCGTCGTGGGCCACGACTGGGGCGCCATCACCGCCAACGGCCTGGCGGCGCTGCCCGACGGCCCGTTCGCGCGCGTGGTGTCGATGGCGGTCCCGCCGGTCCCGGCGCTGCGTCCCGCCGCCGCCGACGTGTCCCGGTGGGCGCGGATCCTGCCGCGCCAGGCCGCGCTGAGCTGGTACGTCGCCTTCAACCAGCTCCCCGCCCTGCCGGAGCGGTCGTTCGAGCGCCTGGCCGCCCACCTGTGGCGGCGATGGTCGCCGGCGTACGACGCCACCGCCGACCTCGAGCACCTCGCCGCTGCGCTGCCGACCCGCGAGCGCCGGGCCGCGGCGATCGGCTACTACCGCGCCCAGGCCCGCCCGTGGCAGCTGCCGTCCCGCTACCGCGACCTCGCCCGGGTCTGGCTCGCCGAGCCGCGGGTCCCGCTGCTCTACCTGCAGGGCTCCGACGACGGATGCCTCGCCCCCGCCTGGACGGCTCGGTTGTCGGCGCTGTCGGCCCGGCTGCCGGCCGGCAGCCGGGCCGCGGTCGTCGCCGACGCCGGCCACTTCCTCCAACTCGAGCGGCCCGACGTCGTCGCCGACCGCGTGCTCGAGTTCCTCGCCGAAGGGAACCTCCCATGACCCGACCCCACACCTGGGACCCCGACCGCTACCTCGCCTTCGCCGACCACCGCGGCCGCCCGTTCGTCGAGCTCCTCGGCCGGGTCGCCGCCACCGCACCGGCCACGGTCGTCGACCTCGGCTGCGGCCCCGGCAACCTGACGGCGCTGCTCGCCGAGCGCTGGCCGGGCGCGGAGGTGGCGGGCGTCGACAGCAGCCCGGAGATGCTCGAGCGGGCCCGGCGCGACGTGCCGGGCGTCTCCTTCGTCGAGGGCGACCTGCGCGACTGGGCGCCGGCGGACCCGGTCGACGTGCTCGTCTCCAACGCCACCCTGCAGTGGCTGCCCGACCACCTCGAGCTCCTCGGCCGGCTGGTGGGCCTGGTGCGCCCGGGCGGCTGGCTCGCGTTCCAGGTGCCCGGCAACTTCGACGAGCCGAGCCACACGATCCGCGCGGGGCTCGCCGCCGAGGAGCCGTACGCCGCGCACACGGCCGGCGCCGCCGCGCCCTCGTCCCACGACGCCGCGACCTACCTGCGCGCGCTCCAAGGCCTGGGGTGCGAGGTCGACGCGTGGGAGACGACGTACCTCCACGTCCTCCACGGCCCCGACCCGGTCTTCACCTGGGTGTCCGGCACCGGTGCCCGCCCCACCCTCCAGGCGCTTCCCGCCGACCTGCGGCCGGCGTTCGAGGACGAGCTCCGGCGCCGGCTGCGGGCGGCCTACCCCGACGACGGCCACGGCGTCGTGCTGCCGTTCCGGCGGGTGTTCGCCGTCGCCCGGGTGGGAGGTGCCGCGTGAGGCTCCACCACGTGCAGGTCGCCTGCCCGCCCGGCGGCGAGGGCCGGGCGCGCCGGTTCTACGCCGACGGGCTCGGTCTGGCCGAGGTGTCGAAGCCGCCGGAGCTCGCCGGCCGGGGCGGCGCCTGGTTCCGGGCGTACGACGGCGGCGGCGCGGTCACCGCCGAGATCCACGTCGGCGTCGAGGAGCCGTTCGCCCCGGCTCGCAAGGCCCACCCCGCGCTGGTGCTCGAATCGGTCGCCGAGCTCGAGGCGACCGCGGCCCGGCTGGAGGCCGCGGGGTTCGCCGTCGACTGGCGCGAGCGCCGGTCGTTCACCGGCTTCGAGCGGTTCCACACCGTCGACGGCGCCGGCAACCGGGTCGAGGTGATGACGCCCGCGCCGGCGCCAGTGCCGGGGGACGCCGAGCGCCCGTGACCGCGGGGCAAGCGGTCACGGGCGCTCTCTGCGTCACTCGACCCGAATGAGGGAGACCCGGTGGTGTGGAAAGGCTGGGTCAGGTTCCTGGTCGGGTGACGGTCCGGGGCGCGGGGTCACGGTGAAGGTGGACGCGAGCGGTGGCCGGTCGGGCTGTGCGTCGAGCGAGGTGACGACCGAGGTGCCGGTGCGCCGGGGCGGCCGGCCGCGGCCTCTCGACGGACAGGCCGCGGCGCGCCGCCGGACACGCACCGGTCGCACATCCCTGCATGCTGACGGATCCCCCACGATTCGTTTGGCACCGGCCTCCGGGAGCATCGGAGGCCGAGGTTGCACGCTGCGCTGCGCGCGACGCCGCCCCGGGAACTACGTTGGAGCCGCACCGGTGCTCGCCTGCCAACGCCCGACCGTCGGTTGGACCGGAGTCGGACGCCAAGCAAAAACCGGATGTCCCCGTGGTTGCTGCGACGACGCTAACGGGGGCCGCGACGACAGCCAACCGGTCCGTGGCATTTGGGTTTCACATTCGGTAATCGAGACAGCGTGTTGCCGATCACGGCCGACGGACCCGGTCGTCAGGCTCGCCTGCGACGACGGATTCCGCCGCCGGCGGCCCGCATCGACACGCGCTTCCGCAGAGGAAGGGCGGGTTGCCGCCGGTGGTTACCCGCCAGTAATGTCGGCTCGTGACCAACCTCCTCAGCCTCTGGACGACCCTCACGCGGGCACCGGTGATCGGCCGCCCGGTCGGCCAGCGGGTCTTCTCCTTCGCCTTCACCCGCAAGGCGCCGTACTTCGCCTCCATCCACCCGCGGATGACCGAGCTCCGGCCCAACCGCGCCGAGCTGGTGATCCCCAAGCGGCGCAGCGTGCACAACCACATCGGCACCGTCCACGCGATCGCGCTCTGCAACGGCCTGGAGATGGCGATGGGCGCGCTCGCCGAGGCGACCATTCCCAGCGACAAGCGGTGGATCCCGAAGGGGATGGAAGTCGCCTACACGGCCAAGGCCACCAGCGACATCACCTGCATCGCGGAGACCGACCAGGAGCAGTGGGACGCCGCCGACGGCGACCTCCCGGTCCGGGTCCGGGGGGTCCGCGACGACGGCACGGTCGTCGTCGAGGGGGTCATCACGCTGTGGGTCACCGCCCGGCCGGGCCGGTGACTGGCTAGGATGGCCGCTGCCCGGCCTCCGTCCGCGAGGAAGGTAAAGGTTTCGGGCGACCGGGTGACCCGGGGACGGGTCGCTCGTTAGCAGTTGGGCACCGCGCGGCAGCGCGCAATTTGGGGGTGTGTTGTCGGGCGGTGCCGCCCAGGGGGAAGCTTCAGCAGCGAAATGGGGGATCTCGCTGATGCATGCCATGACGTCGGTCGTCCGGCTCCAGGACGCCGACCGGATCATCACTGACGTACTCGCGCGCGCCGACCGCGTGCCACGCGGGCCGGAGGCGGTGGTGTGGCGCCGGCTCGCGGCGCAGCTCGACGGCCGGCCCGCGGGCTTCCGCAGCGCGGTGGTCGCCAACCTGCTCGCGCTGGCGACGCTCGACGACCCGGCCGACCTGCTCGTCTACCACGAGCTGGCCAAGGCGGCCGGTCATGCCGAGGTCGCGCGGCGGCAGCAGGAGGCGCTCGACCTGGCCGGCGACGGCCAGGGGCTGCCGATGACCACGGCCGTCGTACGCCGGCTCGGTGGCGCGTTCCGCGTGGAGTCCGCGCTGGTCGACGCCGTCGGCATCTCGACGACCGCGGACGTGGTCTCGACCTGCGGCGCGGGTGTCGTGCACCTGCTGCTCGCCGGCCTGCCGGCCGAGCCGCTGCCGGACGTGCGGCCGATCGCGTCGGTCGAGGAGATGCACGACCTCCACGAGCACGGCAACGCCGCGGTGTGGCGCGCCCACGTCGCCGCGATCGCCGCACACCCGTGGGGGCCCTATCCCAAGCACCTCCGTGAGCTCGCCGACCGGGCAGGGAAGCCGCACTTCGGCGCCGGTGCGGCGCTCGTGGCCGAGCTGTGCCGGGCCGACGCCGAGCAGGCGGAGCGGCGCGCGGTGGCGCGCGAGATCCGCAAGCTGGTAGCCGAGTCCGGGCTCAGCCAGCGCGCGTTCGCGTCCGCCGTCGGGACCTCGGCCTCCCGCCTGTCGACCTACGTCACCGGCTCGGTCGTGCCGTCCGCGGCGATGATGCTGCGGATCACCCGCACCGGCCGCAGGTTTGCCGAGGCGCGCGCGGTGTCGGCGGGCTGACCGGGGCTGGATCAGGCCTTCTCGGTCGCCTGGGCCTCGCCGACCATCGGCACGTCCAGCACCTTCTTCTCGCCGACGAAGCGCTTCTGCGCGAACGTCGCGACGACGGTGAGCAGCAGGTTGGCCGCGACGTAGATTCCCGCGATCACCACGTAGACCGGCACGTGGTTCTGGAACTCGAGGTAGATCGGGCGCGCCACCGCGGTGAGTCCGGGTGCGGCGATCGCATAGCCCAGGCTGGTGTCCTTCAACGTGACGACGCACTGGCTGATGATCGCCGGGATCATGATCTTCACTGCCTGCGGCAGCAGGACGACCGACATCACCTGGCTCTTGCGCATGCCGATGCCGTAGGCGGCCTCGGCCTGGCCTGCCGGCACCGCGAGGATGCCGGCGCGGAACACCTCGGCGAGCACCGCCCCGTTGTAGAGGGTCAGCGCCGCGACCACGCACCAGAACGGTCCCGCCGACCCGTGGTAGATGCCCCAGAGGAAGAAGAGGACGATCATCAGCATCAGCACCGGGATGGCGCGGAACAGCTCCACCACCGCCCAGCAAGGCACCCGGACCAGGGCGTGGTCGGAGAGCTTGCCGACGCCGAGGACCACCCCGAGCACCATCGCGCCGACGATGCCGCCAACGGCCATCTTGAGGGTCTCGAGCAGGCCGTCGACGAGGATGAACTCGACGTAGGACGGCGTGACGAAGACCTCCCACTTGTCGCCCTCGAACTGACCCTCCTGGTCGAGCCGGTAGCCGGCGAACGCGACGAGCGCGAGGAGGGCGAGAACGGTGAGGACGGTGTAGAGGCGGTGGCGCCGGACCGTCCTGGGCCCGGGTGCGTCGAACAGGACGCTCTGGCTCATCGCGCGACCCTCCACCGGCGCTCGAGCCGGCCGCTGGCGAACGACAGCAGCTCGACCAGGATCACGAACACGAGGATGAAGACGCCGATCGGCCACAGCTTCTCGACGGTTCCCGGTGTCTTGTCGAGGATCTGCTTGAGGGCGTAGGCCGACTCCAGCACGAGGACGCTCGCCGCGACCGTCGTGTTCTTCAGCAGTGCGATCAGCGTGCTGGCCAGCGGCGGGAGGGCCGCGCGCAGCGCCTGGGGGAGGACGACGTTGCTCAGCACGCCTCCGAACGGCAGCCCGATGGCCCGGGCCGCCTCGGCCTGGCCGACGGGCACCGCGTTGACCCCGGACCGCAGCGACTCGCACACGAACGAGGCGGTGTAGAGGATGAGTCCCACGGTTGCGCCGGCGAACGCGTTGGTCATCCGGATGTCGCCCCAGCCGGTGGAGATGACGATCTTCACGAACTGGAAGTTGATGCCGATCTTCGGCGCCGCGAGCGAGAAGAACACCAGGATCAGGAGCAGCGGTGTGTTGCGCACCAGGGTCACGTACGTCGCCGCCGCCCGCCGCATGACGGCGATCGGGCCCACGCGCATCGCGACCAGCAGCGTGCCGAGCAGCAGCGCACCGATCCCGGAGATCAGGAACAGCAGGACCGTGGCGGCGAAGCCGATGCCGATGAACTGGTAGTTGTCGACGACGACGTCCACGCGGGAGCTCCTCTCGGGTCGGGTCGGTGCGCCGCGTCGGCCGGGGCAGCGCTGGGGCCGCCCCGGCCGACGCGGTCGGGGGTCAGCTGCAGGAGTCCATCGACGGCGGCTCGGGCGTCTCCGCCCCGGAGTCGCCGAGCGTGGTCTCGAAGGCCTCGGCCCACGTGCCGTCGTCCATGGCCTCCTGGAGGACGCCGGTGATCCACTCGCACATCTCCGGGTACTCCTTGCCGTACCCGATGCCGATCCGCTCCTCGGAGAACTCCGGACCGACCACCTTGAGCTCGCCGTCGTACTGCGCTGCGAGACCGAGGAGGATCGAGCCGTCGGTGGACATCGCCGGCACCGAGCCGTCGGCCACCTGCTCGGCGCAGATGCTGTAGGTGTCGGCGGGCACGCCGACGGCGCCGGCCTTGGTGACGTTCTCGAGCGACGTCGACCCGGACGCCGAGCAGACCTCCTGGCCCTGCAGGTCGTCGATCGACTCCACGTCGCTGTCGGTCGGGACCAGCACCTGCTGGCCGGTGATGAAGTACGGCCCGGCCTGGCCGACGACCTGACGGCGTTCGTCGGTGATCGAGTACGACGCGGCCACGATGTCGACGCGCCCGCTCTGGAGGTACGGCTCGCGGTTGTCGGAGATCGTCTCCTCGTAGTTCACCGCGCCCGTGTCGTTCGGGTCGATGCAGAGGTCGGCCACGAGCAGCTTGGCCATCTCGACGTCGAACCCGGACGGGAGGTCGTCGGTGGCGCCCTTGAACCCGAGTCCGGGCTGGTCGAACCGGACGCCGACGTTGATCGTGCCGGCCTCGGCCAGCTCCGCCATCCGGGTGCCTTGCTCGAACTTGTCGTCGCAGTCGGACTCCGCCTCGACCTGCGTGCCGCCGCCGTCGCCGCCCTCGTCGTCGCCGGCGTCGCCGCACGCTGCGAGCGTCGCCGCAAGGAGCACCGTCGATGCGAACGCCCCGAGCCTCATTCTGCGCATAACCCAACTCCTCCTAGTGTTTGAGGATCTTGCCGAGGAAGTCCTTGGCGCGATCGCTCTGCGGATTGGTGAAGAACGTCTCCGGGTCGGCCTCCTCGACGACCGCGCCGTCGGCCATGAAGACCACCCGGTTGGCGGCGGTCCGGGCGAAGCCCATCTCGTGGGTGACGACGACCATGGTCATCCCGCGCTCGGCGAGGTCGACCATCACGTCGAGCACCTCCTTGATCATCTCCGGGTCGAGCGCGGAGGTGGGCTCGTCGAAGAGCATCACCTTCGGCTCCATCGCCAGCGCGCGGGCGATCGCCACCCGCTGCTGCTGGCCGCCGGAGAGCTGGGCGGGGTACTTCGCGGCCTGGTGGCCGACCCCCACCCGGTCGAGCAGCTCCTTGGCGCGCGCCTGCGCGTCGGCCTTCGACTGCTTGCGCACCTTGGTCGGCCCGAGCGTCACGTTCTCGAGCACGGTCTTGTGCGCGAACAGGTTGAAGCTCTGGAACACCATGCCGACGTCGGCGCGCAGCCGGGCCAGGGCCTTGCCCTCCTGGGGCAGCGGCTGGCCGTCGATCGAGATCTCGCCCTCGTCGATGGTCTCGAGCCGGTTGATCGCCCGGCACAACGTCGACTTGCCGGCACCCGAGGGGCCGATCACGACCACCACCTCGCCCCGGGCGATCGAGAGGTCGATGTCCCGCAGCACGTGCAGCTCGCCGTACCACTTCTGCACGCCGCTCAGGCGCACCAGGGGAGCGTCGGTGGTCTCCTGCATGCCGCGACGTTAGACCCGACTAGACAGATCGGCCAGACCACGCGCCGTCCGGTGATCATCTTGTGACCAGCAGCGGTCCCCTGGAAATGAGCCGACGTTCCGGCGCGGTCTCCCGCGCCGGAACGTCGTGGGCGGACCCTGGTCAGCGGCGGACGAGCCGTCGGTGCTGCCGCTTCACCTCGCTCGCGGAGAGGTCGGTGTCGAAGAACATCAGCGTGTCCATCCGGCAGTTGCACGGGTTGCGCTCGGAGCCGTCCTGCAGGGAACGAGCCGCCGATCTTGATGCCGCGCGGGTCCGTGGGCGACGTGCCGGTGCCGTCGACCTGCCAGGGGTCACCGGCGTTGGTGTAGGACCCGTCGAGCCGCTTGCCGTTGCGGTAGAGCGCCATCCGGCCCGTCGTGTAGTCGAACGTCGCGGCCAGGTGGACCCACTCGTCCTGGGGCAGCAGGTCCTGCCAGTCGCGCGTGGCGGCGAAGGTCTGCGAGGCGCCGGTGTCGATCCGGCGGCCGAGCGCGACCAGCCGGAGCTCGCCGTCGACCTCGATCAGCTCCAGCAGCGCCCGGACCCCGTGCCCGTCGGAGTTGCCGCTGAGCACCCCGGCCAGTCCGATCGCGTTGTAGCCCGCGGTGGGGTTGTTGCCGGTCATCTTGAACCAGCCCATCACCGTGATCCCCTCGGCGCCGTTGAAGGCGCGCAGCGACGAGGCTCCGTCCTCGTCCCACACGCCGGCCTTCCACGGCTCGCCGGTGGGGGACTCGGCGGCGCTGTGGACCTGGAGGGCGTTGTTGCTGCCCGGGTGGGCCCCGTCGTCGACCCGCATGTCCTCGCCTCCGTTGACCAGGTGCAGCAGCGTCCGGGAACCGCCCTGGTCCTCCTCGTAGGCGTCGTTCGCCGCGAACGGGTGCTCGAAGTCGTACGCCGCCACCAGGTCGTCGCGCAGCCCGGGCTCGACGTCCTGCGGGACCGGTGCCCGGCGGGTGCCGGTGACCTTCCAGATGGTGCCGGTGGCCTTGGCGAGCAGGTAGAGGTTGCGGTCGGAGTCGGTGCCGAACCGCAGGTCGACCCGGCCGTCGCCGACGAAGTCGGTCATCCGCATCCGGGTGCCGTCGGCGTCGTAGAGCGCGAGCTCGCGGATCGGCGCCTCCTTTCTCGCCTCGTCCCGCATCCGTGCGACGTCGGTGTAGAACACCCGGCCCTCGACGAGGTCGCCGAAGACGTACTTGCCGTTGAGCCCGCGCAGGTCGCCGCGGTGCACCAGGCCACCGGAGATGGCGTGACCGGAGTCGGAGTTGCAGGGCCAGTTGGCCGGCGGGTCGTGGTCGTAGGAGGCGACCGGGTAGTCGTACCCGGCCTCGGCCATCTCGTCGGTGAGCGGGTAGAGGTAGCACTGGTTCTCGTTGCGGTACGCCAGCCGGCCCTCGATGACCGGCCAACCGAAGTTGTCGCCGGCGTCGACGTCGTAGACCGCCTCGATCGCGTGCTGGCCGATGTGGCCGAGGAACATCCGGTTCCTGCCCTTCACGTCCCAGCTGAACCGGTGCGGGTCGCGCATGCCGACGGCGTAGATCTCACCGAGCGCGCCCGGCTCGTCGACGAACGGGTTCGACTCCGGGATGCCGTACTGCCCGTTGGGGCTGTCGTCGCCGAGCGGGTCGATCCGCAGGATCTTGCCCGCGGGCGTCGCGAGGTCCTGCGGCACGTCGCTGCTGACGCCGATGCCGCCGTCGCCGACGGCCAGGTAGAGCAGGCCGTAGTCCTCGTCGCCCGGCTCGGCGGTCGGGTTGAAGTCGATCTGCTGGATGGCGTGGATCTGGGTCCGGAACCCGAACCGGAACAGCTCGCGCTTGGTGCCGGCGAACGTGTCGGCCGACGGGTCGTCGGCGGTCCACTCGGTGACCACGCTCTGCACGGTCGACGGCGTCTGGGCGGGGTACGTCGACTCGAACGGCGCGTCGCCGGCATCGGTGTGGACGGTGTAGAGCTTGCCGTTCTCCTCGAACTCCGGGTGGAAGGCCACGAACCCGAAGCCGGAGCCCATGCCGCGCCAGGAGAAGAAGTGCGGGAACTGGTCGCGCACGTCAAGGTACTCGGTGTGGTCACCGTCCTCGAGCAGGTAGAGCGGTCCGTTGAGGTCGGGGACGTACTGCCGCCCGGAGCCGTCGGGCACCTCGCCGATGTAGTTGATCCGGTTGTGGCGGTCGCCGATCCGCGCGTCGGTCCAGGGGCCGTTCGGCTCCGACGCCGGCAGCTGGGCGTGCTCCTCGAGCACCAGCCCGAGGGTGGACTGCTCGATCTCGGCGGGGATGGGGTCGGTGATCGGGTCGTCGGCGCCGTCGGCCGTGGCCGAGGGCGCGAGAGGGTGAGCGTCACGGCGAGCACGGCTGCTGCCGCGGCACCCACCCACTGGCGGGAGGTGCGCATGGAACGGTTTCCTTTCCGAGACTTCCGAGAGGTGGGGAAGAGCGGGGTCACCGGGCGGTGCCGACGACGGAGAAGTGGCGGGTGCGGCCGTGGTTGTCGAACGATCCGAAGCCGACCCGGCCGCCGGAGAACGTGGTGTCGGTGGCGGTCATGAGCGGCTCGTCCGCGCCGTCGACGTGCACGGCGATCGCGCCGGTCCTCGCGTCGTAGTCGAGGCGGACGTCGTGCCAGTCGGTGTCGTCGATCGCGGGTGGGGCGCCGACGGCGCCGTCCCACTGGTCGTCGATCCGCCGGCGGTCGGCGTCGTCGACGACGAAGATCCCGTTGTGCGGGTAGATCGTGTTGTCCTGCGAGAGGTGGGCGTAGTAGAAGCGGGTCGGCGACCGGTAGTTCCAGACGATGATGACGTCGCGGTTGTCGACCTCGACCGGCTCGTCGATCCGCACCTGCGCCGAGATCCGCACCGAGGAGAGCTCGGGACCCTTGGTGACGATCGCGTACTCGAACGGCCGGCGCGGACCGGGCGGCGCCTCGCCCGGCTCGGTGAGGACGACCTGGCCGCGCTCGAACGCCCACTTGGCGTCGATGAGCGGGTCCCAGTGCCGGGGCGTGGGTGCGGCGTGAACCCGGACGACGCGTGGTCCGTGGTCGTGGCCGGCGGTCGCCGGTGGCGGGCCGGTCAGCATCGTGGCTGCCAGGCCGGCTCCGGCGACGACGCCGACGATCCTCGAGCGGGTCGGGTGCATGGCTTCTTCCTTCCGAGTCAGGTGCCTGCGGTGGGGAGCTACACGTGCGGCTCCACGAGCTCGACGTAGCGACGTGCGAGGGTGTCGAGGACGGCGTGCCCGTCGGCCGCCCACACGTCGGCGTTGAAGATCTCGACCTCGACGTCGCCGCGGTAGCCGGCGTCGGCGACGCAGCGGGAGAGGTGCCCGAAGTCGATGTGTCCGTCGCCCATCATCCCGCGGGAGAGCAGGGCGTCGGGCGGGAGCGGCGTGATCCACTCGCACACCTGGTAGGAGGCGATCCGGCCCGCCGCGCGGGCGATCTGCTCCTCGACACCGGGCTCCCACCACACGTGGAAGGTGTCGACGGCGACGCCGACCGCCTCGCTCGGCAGCGGCTCGGCGATGTCGAGCGCCTGGGCCAGCGTCGAGACGACGCCGCGGTCGGCGGCGAAGATCGGGTGCATCGGCTCGATCGCGAGCCGGACGCCGGTGTCGAGACGTGTGGCACGAGCCGTTCGACCGCATCCCCCCACCCGGCCCCGGGCGCCGCGGAGGTCGCGATCGGCTGCGGGGAGGCCGCCGGGCACGAGCACCAGGCAGGCAGCGCCGAGCGCGGCGGCCTCGTCGAGCGCGCGTCGGTTCTCGTCGTGTGCCCGGTCCTGCTCGGCCGGGTCGGCGGCGGTGAAGAAGCCACCCCGGCACAGCGACGAGACGCGGAGGCCGGAGTCCCCGACCATCCGCACCGCCGTGGCGAGGCCCACGGCGGCCACCGGCTCGCGCCAGACGCCGATCGCCGGCACGCCGTGCTGCACGCACGCGTCGACCGCCTCCTGCAGCGACCACCGGTCGACGGTCTTCTGGTTGAGCGACAGTCGGGCGAGCCGTGGGTCGCCGGGCGCGGGGGTCTCCGTCCGTGCGGCGATCCCGGACGGGACGTCGATGTCGGTCATCGGGCGGCTCCCGCCGCCTCGAGCCAGAGCCGCAGCCGGTGGGCGGCGAGCTCCGGGTCGGGCAGCAGCTGCGCGTCGTTGGCGAGCGCGAACAGCCGCCCGAGGTGCACCACGCTGCGGGCCGACTGCAGGCCGCCGACCATCGTGAAGCCCGGTTGGTGCCCGCACAGCCACGAGAGGAATGCGATCCCGGTCTTGTAGTGCCAGGTGGGTGTCTCGAAGACGTGCCGCGAGAGCGGCAGGGTCGGCGCCATCTCCGCGTCGTACGTCGCCAGGTCGTCGTCGTCGAGCGCCGTGAGCGCCGCCGCGGCGGCGGGGGCGATCGCGGCGAACGCCCCGAGGAGAGCGTCGGAGTGGTGCCGGCCGTCGCCGCGGATCAGCTCGGGGTAGTTGAAGTCGTCGCCGGTGTAGAGCCGGACGCCCCGGGGCAGCGCCGCCCGGAGTCCGAGCTCGTGCTCGGCGGACAGCAGCGAGACCTTCACCCCGTCGACCTTGTCCGCGTGCGCCCGCACCAGGTCGAGGAACGTGGCGGTGGCCGCGTCGACGTCGACCGAGCCCCAGTAGCCGCGCAGGTGCGGGTCGAACACCTCTCCGAGCCAGTGGAGGATCACCGGCTCGCGCACCTGACGCAGGAGGTCGGCGTACACCTCCAGGTAGTCGTCGGGCCCGGTCGCGACGGCGGCGAGGTGGCGCGAGGCCATGAGGATCACCTGGGAACCGGTGGACTCGACGAACCCGACCTGCTCGAGGTAGGCGTCGCGCACCTCGGCCGGTGTCGTCAGCCGGTCGCGGTGGTCGGTGCCGGCGCCGGAGGCGATCCGGGCGCCGAAGTCGCGGGCCTGCTCGGCGCTGCGGCGCACCAGCTCCTGCACGGCGGGCCAGTCGAGTCCCATGTTGCGCTGGGCGGTGTCCATCGCCTCGGCGACGCCGAATCCGTAGCGGAACAGCTCGCGGCGGAACGCCAGCGTCGACCCCCAGTCGACGACGGCCGGTGCACCCGGGACGTTCTCCCCGCGCGGGTCGGCGACGACGTGCGCGGCGGCGAACGCGACCCGGCGGGCGTACGGCCGGGGGTGGTCCTTCCACCGCCGCGGCTCGCGCAGCTCGACCCGCTCCCAGCCCCCGCCTGCCAGCGGGACCTCGACGTGTCCGCTCATCGGGCCGGCATCTCCACGCGGCGGCCCTCGGCGGAGGACCGCAACCCGGCGTCGACGAGCTCGAGACCCCGGACGCCCGCGGCGAAGTCGTAGGGGTGTGGCCGCCCGTGGTGGACGTCGAGCAGGAACTGCTCCCACTGCGCGCGGAAGCCGTTGCCGAACTGCTGGTTGTCCGGAACCTCGGCCCACTGTGCGCGGAAGTCCTCGCTGGTCGGCACGTCGGGGTTCCACACCGGCATCGGCGTCAGCTCCCGCGGCTGGACCCGGCAGCCGAACAGCCCGGCGACGGCGGAGCCGTGGGTCCCGTCGACCTGGAACTCCACGAGCTCCTTCCGCTCGACCCGCACGGCCCACGAGGAGTTCACCTGCGCAATCACGCCGCCCTCGAGCTCGAAGATCGCGTACGCCGCGTCGTCGGCGGTGGCGTCGTACCTCCGGCCGTCCTCGTCCCAGCGCTCGGGGATGTGGGTGACCGCCTTCGCGGTGACCGCCTCGACCCGGCCGAAGAGGTTCTCCAGCACGTAGTTCCAGTGGCAGAACATGTCGAGCACCATCCCGCCGCCGTCCTCGGCGCGGTAGTTCCAGCTCGGCCGCTGGGCGGGGAGGTAGTCGCCCTCGAACACCCAGTAGCCGAACTCTCCCCGCACGGAGAGGATCCGGCCGAAGAACCCACCGTCGACCAGCCGCTTGAGCTTCATCAGGCCGGGCAGGTAGAGCTTGTCGTGGACGACGCCGTTGATGATGCCGTGCCGTTCGGCGGCCTCCACCAGCTCGAGGCCCTCGTCGACCGACTCCGCGATCGGCTTCTCCGTGAACACGTGCTTGCCGGCGGCGGCGGCCTTGAGGATCGCCTTCTTCCGCTCGCTGGTGACCTGGGCGTCGAAGTAGATGGGGGCGGGGTCGTCGGCCAGTGCCTCGTCGAGGTCGGTGGTCCAGTCGCTGACGCCGTGCTGCCCGGCGAGCCGGGCGACCTTGTCGGCGTTCCGCCCGATCAGGACCGGCTCGACCTGCAGCCGGCCACCGGCGGGGAGCACGATCCCACCGTCCTCGCGGATCGCGAGGATCGAGCGGAGGAGGTGCTGTCGGTAGCCCATCCGGCCGGTGACGCCGTTCATCAGGATGCGGTACGTGGTGTCGGGCATGGGGTCCTCGTCGTGTCGCGGGCTGGTCGACCGGCTGGATCGGTCGGCTGGATCGGTCGGCTGGGTAGGTCAGAGGGTCGGGCTGGTCGCGGGCCGGCCACCGAGGTAGAGCTCGGCGAGCTGCGGGTCGGCCAGCAGCTCGGGCGCGGGGCCGGAGATGTGGACGCGGCCCAGGTCGAGCACGCAGCCGAGGTCGGCGGTCTCCAGCGCCCGGCGGGCGTTCTGCTCGACGAGCAGGACGGCGGTGCCGGCGTCGCGCATCCGCACCACCTGCTCGAACACGGTGGCGGTCGCCTTGGGGTCCAGGCCCATCGACGGCTCGTCGAGCAGCACCACCTGGGGGCTGACCATCAGCGAGCGGGCGAACTCCACCTGCTTCTGCTGGCCGCCGGAGAGGGCGCCGGCGAGCGCGTCCCAGCGGTCGGCGACGACGGGGAAGAGCCCCCTTGACGAAGTCGATCCGCTGGGCGATCTCCGCCTTGTCGCCCAGGGAGTAGGCGCCGAGGAGGACGTTCTCCTCGACGGTCATCTCCTTGAACACGCTGTGGCCCTGCAGCACGTGGGAGAGACCGGCGGCCAGCATCTTCTGCGGGTTGCACCCGGTCACGTCGGTGCCTGCGACCCGGATGGTGCCGGCCCTGGGCGGCAGCATCCCGCTGGCGACCTTGAGCACGGTGGACTTGCCGGCGCCGTTGGGGCCGACCAGGCAGACGATCGTGCCGGGCGGCACCTTGACCGTCAGCCCCCGCAGCACCAGGGCGGCGCGTCCGTAGCCGGCCTCGATGTCGTCGAGCTCGAGCAGGTACTCAGATGCCAAGGTAGGCCTCCAGGACTCGGGGGTCGTTCTGCACGACCGAGGGCGGGCCCTCGCAGATCGGTCGACCGCGGTCGAAGACGACGACGTGGTCGGACAGGCTCATGACGAGCTCCATGTTGTGCTCGACGACGACAAACGTCCGGCCCTCCGCGTTGAGGGAGCGCACCAGACCGGCGATGCGGTCGATGAGCGCGGGGTTCACCCCGCCGGCCGGCTCGTCGAGCATGATCGTCTCCGGGTCGGCCATCAGCACGCCGGCGAGCTCGAGCAGCTTCTGCTGGCCGTAGGAGATGTCGCGGGCCTCGGCCCGCTCCAGGTGCTCGATGCCGACCCGGGTGAGCAGCTCGCGGGCCCGTTCGACGTCGTCCGCGTGGTGGGCGGAGGTGAGCATCCGCGACAGGCCGCCGGGGCGCACGGCCGCGAGCACGTTCTCCAGCACGGTCATCCGAGGGAAGACCCGGCAGAGCTGGAAGCTGCGGCCGATCCCCCGCCCGTGCGATCCGGTGCGGGGCCCTCCCGGTGACGTCACGCCCGCGGTAGGAGACGGCGCCGGCGTCGGGCCGGATCATGCCGGTGACGCAGTTGAAGAAGGTCGTCTTGCCCGAGCCGTTGGGACCGATCAGCGCGTTGACCTTGCCGTGGTGGAAGCGCACGGTCGCGTCGTCGACGGCCTGGACGCCGCCGAACGCCTTGCTCAGGCCCTCGGTGGCGAGGCCGACCTCGGCCGGCTCGGCGGGGGTCGACCCGCCGGTCTGGTGTTGGGTGGTGGTCACGACCGCGCTCCTTCCGCGACGTTGCGGGCGGTGTCGCCCGGGCCGCCCGGTGGCTCCTCGCCCGCCTGGCCGAGCCGCCGCTGCTCGGCCAGCTCGGCCTGGGTGACTTCGCGGATCGAGGAGGCCTGCGGCGTGAAGCGCTTCACCAGGCCGGTGAGCGCGGGGATGATCCCGTCGGGCATGAACAGCACGACGATGCCGAGCAGCAGGCCGAGCGCGACCAGGTGGAACTGGGTGTCGCCGTACTCGGCCTTGAAGAACTCCAGTGCGTAACCGACGATCACCGCGCCCAGCAACGGGCCGAAGAGACTGCGGATGCCGCCGAGGAGGCTCATCAGGACCATGTAGGCGCCGACCAGGATCGAGAACTGGAAGATCGGGTCCAGGAACCCGAACCACAGCGCGTACAGGCCGCCGCCCAGCGCCGTGAAGAACGCCGAGATGACGAACGCCACCAGCTTGTAGGAGAAGGTGGGCACGCCCAGCGCCTGCGCCTTGTCCTCGTCCTCACGGATCGCCTTGAGGCCGATGCCGAACCGGGAGCGGTCGATGACCCACCACAGCAGCAGCGCGACCGCCAGCAGGCCGGCGTGGATGTAGAAGAACCGCTCGTGCTGCTCGGGTCGGAGCACGTCGGGGCCGAACGGCCGCGGGACCCGCAGTCCGTTGGAGCCGCCGGTGAGCTCGCTCCACGACTGGAAGACGAGCAGCATGATCAGCACCAGGGCGATCGAGACGATCACGAACGAGGCGCCGCGCACCCGCAGGCTGGCGATGCCGACCGGGACCGCCACCACGGCGACCAGGAGTCCACCCGCGAGCAGGGCGAGCCAGGGGTTGATGCCGGTGTGGATGACCAGCAGGCCGGTCGCGTAGCCGCCGAGGCCGGAGTACGACGCGTGGCCGAGCGACATGTAGCCGGTGAAGCCGCCGACGAAGTTCCACGACGTCGCGAGCACGGCGTAGCTCATGATCACGACGCCGACGGACAGGATGAACGGGTTGGCGGCGAGCATCGGGAACGTGACCACCGCGACCACCAGGGCGAGCAGGCCGACGGCCTTGAGCGCGGTGGCGAGGCCGGCGCGCGGGGCGCGCACGGTGTCAGAAGCGCTGGGCAAGACGACCTCCGAAGAATCCTTGCGGGCGGAGCATCAGGGTCAGGAACAGCGCGACGTAGAAGAACGTCTGCGCCCACGTGGTGCCGAGCGGGATCTGGAGCAGGCTCTGACCGAGCCCGAGCACCATCGCAGCGATCGCCGCGCCCGGGATGCTGCCCAGGCCGCCGACGACGATGATCGCCATCAGCGGGCCGATCCAGTGCCAGTGCAGCGACGGGTAGATCGTGGAGTCCAGGGAGAGCGCGGTGCCGCCGACCGCGGCGGTGGCGAGGCCGATCCCGAAGCCGTAGCCGGCGATCCGCTCGGTGTTGATGCCGACCAGCCGGGCGGCCTCGGGGTGCTGGATCGTCGCCCGGAGCGCCTGTCCGAACTTGGTCCTCGTGAGGACCAGGAACAGGGCGAGCAGCGACGCAGCCGCGAGCCCGAACGCGATCAGCTTCACCACCGCGATGTTGGCGCCGAGGACCTCGAAGTCGCCGCCGCCGTAGGACAGGCGCACCCGTCGCTGCGTGCCGGTGAAGACGTAGCCGAGCAGCCCCTCGATGGTGAGCGCGATGGCGAAGGTCAGCAGCACCGACATCATCGTCATCGTCGCCGGCCGGAGCCGCGCGATCAGCAGGCGCTGCATGCCGACGCCGACGAGGAAGAACAGCGGGACGGTGGCGACCAGCGAGACGAGCGGGTCGATCCCGGTCTCGGTGGAGAACCACCAGGCGAGGTAGGCGGCGAGGATGAGGAACGCGGAGTGGGCGATCATCACCACCCGCATCACGCCGAAGTAGAGCGTGAGGCCGGCCGCGAGGAGGGCGTACAGCCCTCCCAGCAGCACGCCGAGCACGATGCTCTGCAGGAGCAGGGACATGGGGAGTCAGGCTCTCCTTCCGGGCTTCCGGGTCACCACTCGGGCTTGACCGGGACGATGTCCGCCTCGGCCTGGTCCTCGGGCAGCACGATGCGGATCTCGCCGTCGACGTACTGCTGGATCAGGTGCGCGCCCTGCGGCTTGCCGGTCTCGTCCCACGACAGCGGCCCGACGACCGTGTCGACCTCGTTCTCGTGCAGCCAGTCGATCAGCTCCTGCTGGCACTCCGGGTCGGGATCGGCGCAGCCGACGGCCTCGACGGCCGCGGCGACGACCTCGCCGGTGCTCCAGGCGTTGGCCTCGTCCTCACCCGGTGGGTTGCCGTGCATCTCGGTGTAGAACTCGACGAACTCCTGGTTCGCCGGGAACGGCGCCTCGGGCGTGTAGCCCGTGGGGGAGAGGATGCCCTCGGTCTGCTCGCCGATTGCCTCCGGGAACTCCGGGTTGGTCGGCGCGGTCGAGAACGCGGCCATCTTCGGCTGGTAGTCGAGCTGCTGCAGCGCGATGATCAGGTTGACCGCGTCCTGGTACTGCGTGCCGCCGATGACGATGTCGGCGTCGCTGTTGGCGATCTTGGCCGCGATGCTGCTGAAGTCGGTGGTGTTGGGCGGGTAGACCTCGTCGACGACGAGCCGGACGCCCATCTCCTCCAGCCGGTCCCGCAGTCCGTACGCCGTGCCCATGGCGAACGGGTCGTCCATCGACGCCACCGCGGCGGTCTCGGGCCGCTGGCCGGCGGGCATCTGCTCGATGTAGTCGGCGAGGTGGTCGTAGTGGTCGTCGGCGACGGCGGGCGCGGCGTAGAAGAGGTTGTCGAAGCCCTGCTCGAACACCTCCGGGGCGGCGCCCGCGGGCTCGACGAACAGGAACCCGTAGTCCTGGGCGACCTGCGCGGCCGGGATCACCAGCCGGGTCGAGAACGGGCCGAAGACCAGGTCGACGCCGTCCTGGTTGATCAGCTTCTCGTAGTCAGAGGCGACCCGGTCGGCGTTCGACTGGTCGTCGAGGATGGTGAGCTCGACCTGCTTGCCCAACAGGCCGCCGTTCTCGTTGACGTACGCGGCCCATGCCTCGTAGCCCCGCTCCACGCCCTTGCCGGGCTCGGAGAAGTCGCCCGTGAGGGGCAGGGAGATGCCGATGTCGATCGTGTCGTCGTCGTCGCCGCCGTCGTCGGCCCCGCCGCTGATGCAGCCGGTGAGGGCGAGGCTGCCGACGATCGCGGCGGCAGAGATGCGCAGGGTGGTCGGAACCTTCATGACGCTCCTCGAGGTGCGGACGTAAGCGCTTTCGTAAGCGCTTTCTGGTACTCTAAGCACGGCCGGGCGGCTGTGGCAAGGGTCACAGGCGGCCGAACCCGGACAGCCGAGCCAGCAGCAGGGGAGTGTGCGTGGAGAGGAACAGGACGACGCTGCGGCTGCAGGACGTCGCGACGGAGGCCGGGGTGTCGATCGCCACGGCGTCGCGGAGCCTGTCCGGGGCGCCGGGAGTCAGCGAGGCCGTGGCCGAGCGGGTGCGGGAGGTGGCCCGGCAGATGGGCTACGTCGCCAACGTCCACGCCCGCAGCCTGGCGGCGGGAACCTCGCGCTCGGTCGGGCTCGTCGTGCACGAGATCGGCGACCCTTACTTCGCCGAGATCGCCACCGGGGTGCTGCGGGTCGGGGCACGGGAGGGCCTCACCGTCCAGATCTGCCACACCGGGCGCGACTCCGAGCGCGAGCTCGACCAGATCCGGATGCTCGTCGCCAACCGGGTCGGCGCCATCGTGGTCGCGGGCTCCGGCTTCGTCGACCCCGCCCTGCAGGCGGCGGCCAAGTCGGACCTCCAGGCCTACCGGGCCGCCGGCGGCCGGGTCGCGGTCATCGGACGACACCACCTGGGTGTCGACGCCGTGCTCCCCGACAACGTCGGGGGCGGGCGCGCGGTCGCGGAGCACCTGCTCGACCTCGGCCACCGCCGGATGGCCATCGCCACCGGCTCCCGGCAGCTGACGACGATCGTCGACCGGCTGGCCGGCGTGGCGGAGGCGTTCGCCGGCGCGGGGCTCGACTTCTCCGGGGTGCCGGTCGTCGAGGCCGAGTTCACCCGTGCGGGCGGCAAGCTCGCCGCGGAGCGGATCCTGGCCGACCATCCCGAGGTGACCGCGGTGCTGGCGCTCAACGACGACATGGCCATCGGCATCCTGTCGGTGCTGCGCGCCCGCGGCATCCGGGTGCCGGAGCAGGTCTCGGTCGCCGGCTTCGACGACGTGACCGTGGCGCAGGACCTGGCGCCGTCGCTGACGACCGTGCGGCTCCCGATGGTCGACATGGGGGAGCAGGCGCTCGAGCTCGCGCTGCGCGACCCGGCCGTGCGGCCCCGGCGCCGGGTCGCCGGGGCCGATCTCGTCGTCCGCGACTCGACCGCCCCGCCCCCCGCATGACCCGGGCGCCGCGGGTGCTGGTGGCACCCGACAAGTTCAAGGGATCGCTCGACGCGGCGGGCGTCGCCGCGGCGGTCGCGCGGGGCGTCGGCCGCGCACGTCCGGATGCCGAGGTCCGCTGCCTGCCGGTCGCCGACGGCGGCGACGGCACTCTCGCCGCGGCGCTGGCCGCCGGCTTCGACCGGGTCGAGGTCACGGTCGCCGGCCCGACCGGGGCTCCGGTGCGGACGGCGTACGGGCGGCACGACGACACCGCCGTGGTCGAGATGGCCGACGCCTGCGGGCTCGATCGCCTCCCCGGCGGCCGGCCCGATCCGCTCGGGGCTTCCTCGCGCGGCCTCGGCGAGGTGGTCGCGGCCGCGCTCGGCGCCGGCTGCCGCCGGTTGGTCGTGGGGATCGGCGGGAGCGCCAGCACCGACGGCGGTGCCGGCCTGCTGCGGGCCCTCGGTGCTCGGGTGCTCGGAGCCGACGGCCGTCCGGTCGCCGAGGGTGGCGCCGCCCTGCGCGACGTGGAGCGCCTGGACCTGGCCGGGCTGCACCCGGCGCTCCTCTCGGCGGAGCTCGTCGTGGCGTGCGACGTCGACAACCCGCTGACCGGCCCGACCGGGGCGGCGCACGTCTACGGGCCGCAGAAGGGCGCAGGATCCGGCGACATCGTGCTGCTCGACGGCGCGCTCGACCACTGGGCCGACCTGGTGGCGGAGGCGACCGGCGCCGACCGGCGGGCGACCGCCGGCGCCGGCGCCGCCGGAGGCGTCGGGTTCGCCGCGGTGGCCGTGCTCGGCGCCACGCTGCGGCCCGGGATCGACCTGGTCCTCGACCTGGTGGGCTTCGACGATGCCGTGGCCGGCTGCGACCTGGTCGTCACCGGCGAGGGAGCGCTCGACGAGCAGAGCCTGCACGGCAAGGCTCCGGTCGGGGTCGCCGCCCGGGCGCGACGAGCGGGCGCGTCGGTCGTCGCGGTCTGCGGCCGGCTCGCCGTGCCCGACGCGGACCTGCGCGCCGCGGGCATCGGGACCGCCCACGCGCTGCTCGACCTCGAGCCGGACGTCGATCGCTGCATCGCAGAGCCCGGTCCCCTGCTCGAGCGTCTCGGCGAGCAGATCGCGTCGGGGCACCTCGACCCCGCGCAGCCGGGCTGAGTTCTTCGCCCAGCGGCCGGCCGCCGTACCCTGGACCGGTCATGACCAGCACCGCCCTGCCCCGCACCTACCAGGTCCGCACCTACGGGTGCCAGATGAACGTCCACGACTCCGAGCGCCTCTCCGGGCTGCTGGAGGACGCGGGCTACGTCGCCGCGCCCGAGGGCGAGACGGCCGACGTGGTGGTGTTCAACACCTGCGCGGTGCGGGAGAACGCCGACAACCGGCTCTACGGCAACCTCGGGCACCTGGCGCCGGTCAAGGCGAAGCGGCCCGGCATGCAGATCGCGGTCGGCGGCTGCCTCGCCCAGAAGGACCGCAGCACGATCACCCGGAAGGCGCCGTGGGTCGACGTCGTGTTCGGCACCCACAACATCGGGTCGCTGCCGGTGCTGCTCGAGCGGGCCCGGGTGCAGGAGGAGGCGCAGGTCGAGATCCTCGAGTCGCTCGAGGTGTTCCCGTCGACGCTGCCGACCAAGCGGGAGTCGGCGTACGCCGCCTGGGTGTCGGTGAGCGTCGGCTGCAACAACACCTGCACGTTCTGCATCGTCCCCAGCCTGCGCGGCAAGGAGAAGGACCGCCGGCCCGGGGAGATCCTGGCCGAGGTGGAGGCGCTGGTCGCCGAGGGCGTCTCGGAGGTCACGCTGCTCGGGCAGAACGTCAACAGCTACGGCGTCGAGTTCGGCGACCGGCAGGCGTTCTCCAAGCTGCTCCACGCCTGCGGCGACGATCGAGGGGCTGGAGCGGGTGCGGTTCACCAGCCCGCACCCGGCGGAGTTCACCGACGACGTGATCGAGGCGATGGCCGAGACGCCGAACGTGATGCCGCAGCTGCACATGCCGCTGCAGTCGGGCTCCGACCGCGTGCTGCGGGCGATGCGCCGCTCCTACCGGCAGTCGAAGTACCTCGGCATCATCGACCGGGTGCGCGCGGCGATGCCCGAGGCGGCGATCACGACCGACATCATCGTCGGCTTCCCCGGTGAGACCGAGGAGGACTTCCGGGCGACGCTCGACGTCGTGCGGCAGGCCCGGTTCGCCGGTGCGTTCACGTTCCAGTACTCCAAGCGCCCCGGTACGCCGGCCGCCGAGCTGCCCGACCAGGTCGCGCCCGAGGTGGTGAAGGACCGCTACGAGCGGCTCGTCGACGTCGTCAACGAGATCGCCTGGGACGAGAACAAGCGACTGGTCGGGCGCGAGGTCGAGCTGATGGTCGCCGAGGGCGAGGGCCGCAAGGACGCCGCCACCCACCGGCTCTCCGGCCGCGGCCCCGACAACCGGCTCGTGCACTTCGAGGCCGACTTCTCCGCCATCGGCGGCGCCGCCCCCCGGCCCGGCGACATGGTCACCGTCGGCGTCACCTACGCCGCCCCGCACCACCTCGTCGCCGACGGCCCGGTGAAGGCTCTGCGCCGCACCCGCTCCGGCGACGCATGGGAACGGCGCACCGCCGCCCCGACCCCCGACCCGGCCGGCGTCTCCCTCGGCATGCCCGCGGTCGGCGTACCGGCTCCGCTGCCGGACGCGCCCGTCTGCGGGTGAGGTCGGTGGGGTGTCGGGATTGCCCGTCACGTTGAGGTTTCCCCGGTCGACCGGGGATCCCTCCACTTGTCGGGCAAAGCATTGCCGGACATGTTGAGGTTTCCCCGGCCGACCGGGGAAAACTCACGTCCCCGCGCCCACCCCGCCCCCTGACCCCTCCGCCTCGTCCAGCCGCGCGTGCAGCCGGGCGCGTACCTCGTCGGGGGTGTAGGAGCGGCGTTCCCGCTCCTGGCGGGCGATCGCCACGCCGGTCGCCGCGACGCCGGCGACCCCGGCGAGGCCGAGCCACTTCCACAGCCGCATGCGGGCAGGTTAGCCCGGAGCGGGGCCGGTGGCAGGCATGATGCGAGCGTGCTCGACATCGACGAGGCGGTCCGGATCACGCGCACCGGCGACCTGTGGCTGTTCCGCGGCCGCACCGCCGCCGACCGCGCCATCCGCGCGGTGACCAACGCGCCGGTCAACCACGTCGGGATGGCGATCGTCGTGGACGACCTGCCGCCGCTGATGTGGCACGCCGAGCTCAGCAAGGCGCTGCTCGACGTCTGGAGCGGGTCGCACCACCGCGGCGTCCAGCTGCACGACCTCGGGGACGCCGTGCGGCGGTGGCGCGACACCTACGGGCAGGCTTCCTGGATGCGGCAGCTGGCGCCCGAGGTCGGTCGCGCGGAGGAGGACGCCGCGCTCCGGGCGGTCGCCCGGCTCGACGGGGTGTCGTTCCCGAGCACCACCCGGCTGGCGACGCGATGGCTCCGCGGCCGCGGTGCCTACCTCCCGCGGCGGCGCCGCAGTCGGCGGGTCCGGCCGGAGGCGGCGTTCTGCGCCGAGACGGTGGCGCTGACCCTGCAGGAGATGGGCGTCGTGGCCGACGACCGCAAGGCGCACTGGTTCGATCCCGGCACGTTCTGGAGCGGCGCCCACCTGCCGTTGCAGCCCGGCTGGAGCTATGGCGAGGAGATCCAGGTCGGCCCGCCGCCGGACCCGTCGCGGGCGGTGCCCGACAGCCGCACCCGGTGGCGGCTCTGAGCCACCGGGGCGTGCCAGGATCGGTCCATGCCGGCTGACGCACCCACCATCCTCGCCACGTCCGGCGGCGCCGTGAGCGGCACCCGCACGAGGTGGGAGGTGGGGCCGTTGACGTCGTACGCCGTCGAGCTCGCCGGCGTCAGCGGACGGGCGCCGCGCGTGTGCTTCCTCGCGACCGCGTGCGGCGACAACCCGCAGGTGATCCGCGACTTCTACGACATGGCCCAGCTCGTGGGCTGGTCGGCGAGCCACCTGCAGCTGTTCACGATGCCCAACGTCGCCGACGTGCGGGAGCTGCTGCTCGGCCAGGACGTGATCTGGGTCTGGGGCGGCAGCGTCGCCGGGCTGCTGGCGATGTGGCGGCTGCACGGGGTGGACGCGGTGATGCGCGAGGCGTGGGAGGCGGGCGTGGTCCTCACCGGTGTCTCCGCCGGGTCGATCTGCTGGCACGTGGGCGGCACGACCGACTCGTTCGGCCCCGACCTGCGACCGGTGACCGACGGGCTCGCGCTGCTGCCCTACGCCAACGGCGTCCACCACGACTCCGAGGAGCAGCGCCGTCCGGTCTTCCGGTCGCTGGTGGCCGACGGCACCCTGCCGACCGGCTACGCCACCGACGACGGCGCCGGCGTCCTCTACCGCGGCACCACCATGGTGGAGGCGCTCACCGAGCGCGACGGCGCCGCGGCGTACCTCGTCGAGCGGGGACCCGACGGCAGGGCCACCGAGACCCGGCTCGACGCCCGGCGTCTCCGCTGACGTGGACCCGTTCCTGGACGCCGGCGTCTCGCTGCAGCCGCTCGAGGGCGGCTGGTCGGGCGAGACGTTCCTCGCCGAGGCCGGCGGTGAGCGCACGGTGGTGCGCGTCTACGCCGACCCGCGGCATCCGGCGGAGGCCGCCGAGACGACGGCGGCGCTGCTGCGGCTGGTGCGCGGGCTGCTGCCCGTGCCCGCGGTGCGCGAGGTGCGCCGTGCCGACGCCGCCTCCGGTACGCCGGCCCTGCTGGTCACCGAGCTGCTGCCCGGCGTGCGCGGCGACCTGCTGCTCCCGACCCTCGACGCCGCCGCGCTCCGCACGGCCGGCGCGGCGGTCGGCCGGGTCGCCGCCGCGCTCGCCGGCATGCCCACCGTGCGTGCGGGGACGTTCGCCGGTGGTGACCTGGCGATCGACCCGTTCGACCTCGACCTGTCCGAGTGGGTGGAGCGGCACCACCCGGCGCTGGCCGACCGCGGCTGGTCGGCCGCCGACGTCGATCGGCTGCTCGGCGTCTGCGGCGACGCCCACGCCCTGCTCGACACCGTCGACCGCACCTGCCTGGTGCACAGCGACCTCAACCCCAAGAACCTGCTCCTCGACCCGACGTCGCTGCAGGTCACCGGGGTCGTCGACTGGGAGTTCGCCCACAGCGGCAGCCCGTTCACCGACCTCGGCAACGTGCTGCGGTTCGACCGCGACCCGGCGTACGTCGACGCGGTGCTCGAGGCCTGGGCCGAACGCCGTTCTGCGGACGCCTCCGGCCCGCCGCCGGCAGCCGACCTCCTGCAGCTCGCCCGCGCCGCCGACCTGCCGGCGCTGGTCGAGCTCGCCTCCCGCGAGGGCGCCAACCCGGTGGCCGACCGAGCGGCCGCGCTGCTGCGGGAGGTCGCTCGCACCGGCGACCTGTCGGCCGTGGCGTGACCTGCGGGCCATGAATTGCGGGAGGTGAGCTGCGGGAGGTGGCGCGGGCCGGGGCCCGCGCCACCTCCCTGCGGTGTCCGTCGCCTCCCCCACGAAGGCGACGGACACCGCCGACCCCCGATCGGCCCGTGACGCCCCCCCAGACGCCCCGGACCGATCGGCCCTCCCGGGATCGCTCCCTCCGGTCTCCCTCCGGTGGCCCCGTCGGTCCGCCTCAGCCCGTGGCGTGGTCGGCCACGCGGGCGGTCCGGTCGTCGCCGCAGGGCACCGAGAGCAGCACAGGGCGCGTTGGAGCCGCGTCCCGTGCCTCACCTCGGCGCTGCAGGGCCAGGGACGTGCGCTTCATCCGCAGCAGCAGCGCTGCGGACGGGGTGACGGCGCCCGAGACGTACGTCGAGAGCCGCGACGGCGAGGTGCCGAGCCACTCCGCGAACTCGCGCTGGGTGACCCCGCTCAGCGCGACCAGGCTCCTGATCTCCTTCGCGACCAGCTCGCGCTCCCGCTCCTTCGACAGCTCGCGGCAGAGCTCGATCACGTCGGCCACGACGCGTTCGAGGTGCGGGCCCAGCTCGCGGGCCAGCTCGACCAGGCGGTAGGAGTACGGCGACCAGGGGCCCGCCACGACCATCGACAGGTGGTGCCGCCACTCCACGACCGTGCCGCGCTCCGCGATGTCGACGAACTCCTCCACGCTGTCGAGCGTGGGGGACCGTCCAGCTCTCGTCGATGCCCGCGACCAGCAGGTGGTGACCGGTCGCGGCGGACGCCGCGGCCACGTCGTCGGGGACCCGGTCGGCGAGGTCGGCCGCGAGCAGGCGGCGTACCGCCGTCGTGGTGAGGGGCAGGCCGGGGTTCGTCTCCAGGACCTGGCCGCAGCGGTGGTGGACCCCGGCCAGCCGTCGGTGGCCGAGCTGGTCCGCGAGGTCGGCGGTCGTGGCGTGGTCGGCGGGCTCGTCGAAGAGCGCGACGGCCACCAGGTTGGCCATCACGGCGCAGTTGCGGACCGCCCGCGGGTCGTTGCCGTGCTGGGCGAGGAGTTGGAGGAACCGGTGCCAGGTCTGCCGGTGCGCCGGCAGCATCCTGCGGTCGTCCCGGTCGAGGACGTCGCAGACGATGTCGACCAGCGGCGCCTGCTCGGGCCGGGCGTAGCGGGCCGCGGCGAAGTGCCGCCGCAGGGCCGCTGCCGTCGCCGTGGGCGGCTTCGCCCCCGGTCGCGGTCGGAACGGCACCACCGACGCGTTGCCGGGCCGGTCGGTGCTGGGGTGTGACGTCGTCATCTTCTGTCCGTTCGGTTGTTGCTCTCCGCAGCGCTCCTCGCGAGCGCGTCACCGAACCAGACGCACGCACCACGTGAACATCACGCGGTTTCTCGAATTTTTCTTTTTCCGGGTTAGATGAGGTTCATCATGGTGAGGCGGATCGACCGGGCGGGCCGCCTCGCCGGCGTGATGCAGGGGTGTCGCGCCGAGAGACCAAGAGGCTGAACCGTGTCGGAAGGAACGTCCGCAGAGAACCGCCCGGCTGACGACGTGCTGCTCGCCCGGGCACGGGCCGGCGACACGGGCGCGTTCGAGGAGCTCTACCGCGCGCACGTCGAGGGAGCGCGGCACCTCGCGCGCATCCTGGTGGGCACCGAGCACGCCGACGAGCTGACCGCCGAGTCGTTCGCGCGGGTGCTCGCCCAGCTGCGGGCAGGCAACGGCCCGACCAGCAACTTCCGCTCCTACCTCCACGTCACGATCCGCAACGGCTACCGCGACGGCCTGCGCGCGACCCGCGAGGCGCCGGCGTCGGACCAGCCGTGGCTCTTCGACGACGCGGAGCCGGCGGCGGAGGAGATGGTCGACGGCTTCGACGAGACCGTCGCCGTCGACGCCCTCTCCAGCCTTCCCGAGAGCTGGCAGCGGGTGCTCTGGCACGTGGAGGTCGAGGGACGCAAGCCGGGCGAGGTCGCCACGATGCTGGACATGCGGCCCGGCGCCGTCTCCTCGCTGGCGCACCGCGCCCGGGAGGGCCTGAAGCGCGCCTACCTCGACCTGCAGGTCGGCCCCGGCCCCGCCGCGCAGCAGTGCCGGTGGACCCACGCCCGGATGAGCCAGTACGCGCGCGGCGACCTCGGCGACAAGGCGCGGTCGCGGTTCGAGGCGCACGTGTCCGGGTGCGTCACCTGCAGCACGGCGTTCGCGACCGTCGAGGAGGTCAACCGCAAGCTGGCGGCGTACGTGCTGCCGGTCGTCCTCGTCGCGGTGGCCCCCGGGTCCGGCAAGGCGTTCCTGTGGCTGTGGGGGACCGGTGGCCTGGCCGCGGCCGGCGGTGGCTCGGCGGGCGGTACGTCGGGTGGGACCGTCAGCGGTGGACCGCTGCGCAGCCTGGGCAACCCGGGGCCGGCGGTGGCGGCGTCGGTGGCCGTCGTGGCCGCGGTCGCCGCGACCGTGTGGGGTCTCACTGCCGCCAGCGGCGACCAGCGCGAGCGGGTCCGCAGCACGGCCGAGGAGCCGTCGCCGGTGATGCCGACCGTCCCGTCGACCACGCCGCCGCGGGTCGATCCCGGGCAGCGGCCGGACCCGGGCAACCGGCCGGATCCTCGGGAGCGGGACGAGCGGGAAGAGCGGCCGCCGGAGGCCCCCGTCGTCACGACCGACGGCCCGGTCGACCCGGTGCTGCCGACGACACCGCCGGCCGACGAGCCCACTGATCCCGCGACCCCATCGGATGACACGCCGGACGACCCGGACCCGGTGCCGGTCGTCGTACGGCCGGTCGCTCCGGCGGTGCAGCCGATCACCGTGTGCGAGACCTACGGCTCGGTGCGGCTGCCGTCGACGACCGGGGTGACCTACCGGCTCGAGGGTGGTCGCGAGGGCCCGTGGTCGGTGGTGGCCGCCGCGCAGCCGGGCTACGTCCTGGCCGAGGGCGCGCAGACCCGGTGGAGCGGCGACCTCGGCCCGTGGTTCGCGTGCGACGTCACGCTGGGCCGGACGTCGGTGTCGCAGGTGACCCCCGGGTCGGGGGAGTGGCGGATCACCACGGGCGTGGACGTGCCGGCCGGCGGGCCGCGCGCGATCGAGCTCCTCCTCGACCTCACTGACACCCCGACCGGCCTGGTGCAGGCCGGCGGCGACGGCTGGACGTGCACCCGCGTCGCGCTGGAGATGATGAGCTGCACCTTCGACTACGCCGGCACCGCCCCCGGCCCGGTGTCGATCGTCGCCAGCGGCCTCCCGTGGATCGCCGGCACCATGACGCTCCTCGTCGACGGCGTGGAGGTGGACTCCCGCTCGTTCCTCCGGCTGTTCCGCACGCCGTCGGAGGAGCGTGGCGAGCGTGCCTCCTCGCCCGCTGCTGCCCCCGCCCCGCCGGCGCCCGAGGAGCCGGTGGTCGAGGAGCCGGTGGTCGAGGAGCCCGTGGTCGAGGAGCCCGTGGTCGAGGAGCCCGCGGTCGAGGAGCCCGCGGTCGAGGAGCCCGCGGTCGAGGAGCCCGTTGTCGAGGAGCCGGTGACCGAGGATCCGGCGGCCGACGAGCCGGCGGCCGACGAGCCGGTGACTCAGGAACCGGAGGCCGACGAGCCGGTGACCGACGATGCCCTGGTGGGTTGAATCGGGCCTCGTGGCGTGTTGAATCCGGCCTTGTGGTGTGTTGAATCCGGCGTCGTGGCGGGTTGATTCGGGCCTCGTGGCGTGTTGATTCCGGCCTTGTGGTGGGTTGATTCGTACGTCGTGGCGAGCGCGGATCACCACAAGGCCCGACTGGACGCACCACGAGACCCGATTCGGCACACCACGAGACCCGATTCGGCACGCCACAAGGCCCGAATCAACGCGCCACGAGGCCCGATTCGACCTCGTCGCCGCAGGGGTCAGGCGGTCGACTCCTGGTCGGGGCGGGGCTGGGCCTCGTTCTCCTGGGTCGCCTCGGTGTCCGTGTCGTCGGGCTCGGTGGTCTCGGCCGGGAGCTCGTCGTCGGTGGCGGGGTTGCGGGAGGGGGTCGGGGTCGCGGCCCAGGGTGCTGTAGGCGCCGTCGCCGCCCACGCCCGGTACGGCGTGCGGACCGCCCGGCGGCGGGTCCGGCTGCTCGATCTTCGGCTTCGGCAGGTCCGACGTCGGCCGGTACTGCTCCGGATCGGAGTGCCCGGACTCCTCGGTCGACTGCTCACTCATACGTGTCTCCCCTCCTCGTCCCGAGGGGTGGTGCCCGCAGGCGCGCGGTTCATGCGGTGCAACCTGCTGCGGCGGCTGCGACAGCTGCCGCGCGTCAGAACCCGTACGCCGTCAACGGGGCCAGCGTCCCGTCGCGCAGCCCCTCGAGCACGACCCGCTCGTGCGGCACGACCGGCTCGGGCAGCGCGTCGAGCGGGAACCAGCGCAGGTCGGCGCACTTGGCCGGCTCGACGATCCGCGGCTCGCCGCGCCAGGACCGGGCGGCGAAGAAGAAGTCGATCCGCTCGTCGATCGGCAGGTCGTGGGCGGTGCGCTGCATCGCGGTGAGGAACTCCAGCTCGAGGTCGGCGACGTCGACCTCCTCGGCGGCCTCCCGGCGCGCGGCCGCCACCGCGGTCTCGCCGCGCTCGACGTGCCCGGCCGCCGCGGCCGCCCAGTGCTCGTCCATGTAGCCCGTGCCGCGGCGGAGCTGGAGCAGCACCTCCGTGCCGCCGTACCCACCATCAGCACCGTCGACCGGTCGCAGCAGGAAGACGTACGCCGCCGGCACGACCACGAACCGCTCGGCGCCCGTCGCCGGGTCGTGGACCGTCATCGCGTCGGCCTCCCGGTCTTTCCGTCCCGCACGCGTCGCCCCCGCACCGGTCGGCCCCACCCGGGCCGCGTGCGGCCACCTAGCCACCGGCGGGGGACTGGACCCATGCCCGCCGCGCCGCGACCCGTGCCGATCGTCGCGATCGTCGGCCCCACGGCCGCGGGCAAGACGGGGCTCTCCCTCGACCTCGCCGAGGCCCTGGGCGGCGAGGTCGTCAACACCGACGCGATGCAGCTCTACCGCGGCATGGACATCGGCACGGCGAAGCTGCCTGCCGCCGACCGCCGCGGGATCCCGCACCACCTCCTCGACCGGCTGACGGTGCGCGACCCGGCGACGGTGGCGGAGTTCCAGGGGTGGGCGCGGGAGGTGGTCGCCGACCTGCGGGCCCGCGAGCGGGTGCCGGTGCTCGTCGGCGGGTCGGCGCTCTACACGCGGGCGGTGCTCGACCGGTTCGAGTTCCCCGGCACCGACCCGACGCTCCGGGCCCGGTGGGAGGCCGAGCTCGAGGAGCGCGGACCGGCGGCGCTGCACGCGCTGCTGGCCGAGCGCGACCCGGAGGCCGCGGCACGGATCCTCCCCGACAACGGACGCCGGGTGGTCCGGGCACTGGAGGTCATCGACATCACCGGGCGGCCGTTCTCCGCGACCCTCCCGCAGCTGGAGTACGCCGACCCCGCCACCGTGCAGGTCGGCGTGCGGATCGACCGCGACCTGCTCGAGCAGCGGATCGCGCAGCGCGTCGACGCGATGTTCGACGCCGGGCTCGTCGACGAGGTGCGCCGGCTGCTCGACGAGGGCCTCGCCGAGGGCCGCACGGCATCGCGGGCCATCGGCTACCGCCAGGTGGTCGCCCACCTCGCGGGGGAGCTCACCCTCGAGGAGGCACGGGACCGGACCGTGGTCGCGACCCGGCAGTTCGCCCGCCGCCAGCTGGCGTGGTGGCGCAACGACCCGCGGATCCACTGGGTCGACCACGACGACCCGGACCGGGTCGAGCGGGCCCTCGCCGTCGTCGCGGGCTGAGCAAGAACGGTCAGGCGCCGGCCTCGCCCGCGCGCCAGAATCGTCGTCATGACCGACACCCCGCGGGACCGGCTCCGCGAGCTGCTCGACGCGGTCCTCGACGAGGACAACCGCACGCTGGCCGACATGGCCGACGACGCCTACGCGTCGCCGTACCACTTCAACCGCACCCTCTCCCGCGCCGCCGGCGAGGCGCCGGTGGCGATGCGGCGCCGGGTGATGCTCGAGCGCGCAGCGTGGCAGCTGCGCGGTGGGGCGACGGTGACCGAGGCCGCGTGGGCGGCGGGCTACGAGTCGGTCGAGGGGTTCAGCCGGGCGTTCACCCGCGCGTTCGGGCACCCGCCGAGCACGCCGGCCGAGAGCCATTGGCTGCCGGCCCCCAACGGGATCCACTTCCACCCGCCGATGTCGCTGTGGGTGCACACGAAGGAGCAGCCCATGGACCCGCTCACCGGCCAGCTCCTCGAGCACGACCTCGACGACACCCGTGACCTGATCGAGGTGGCCAAGGGGCTCGGCGAAGCGGCGTTCCGTCAGCCGCGGCTCCCGGGCCTCACGGTGCTCGACTGGGACGGCCCGGAGGAGTCGGTCGCCGCGGTGCTCGAGCACCAGGTGCGGTCCAAGGAGGTGTGGGTCGCGGCGATCGAGGGCGCCGACTGCCCCGGGCACGAACCCGACCCCGACGCGGCCGCGCTGCTCGACCGGCACGACGCCGTCGCACCGCGGTGGCTGGCCGCCGTACGCGACATCGACCGCCGCAACGCCTGGGACGACCGGCTGATCGACGCCCTCTGCGACCCGCCCGAGAGCTTCGTGGTGAGCGCCGTCGTCGCGCACGTCCTCACCTACGCCGCCCACCGGCGGCAGCTCGCCCGACAGATGCTCGTCGCCGCCGGCGCCCCGATCGCGCGCGACGGCGGCGACCCGATCAACTGGCTCCGCGCCCGCCGCGGGGAGGAAGCAGGAACCTGATGCCCAAGGCCGTCTACTACACCGCCACCACGCTCGACGGCTTCCTCGCCGACCCGGACGATTCGCTCGCCTGGCTGCTGCGCCAGCCGCAGGACACCGCGGCCGCCGGCGACTTCGACTACGACGCGTTCATCAAGGACATCGGAGCGATCGTGATGGGCTCGACGACCTACGAGTGGGTCCTCGCCCACGAGCCCGACAAGTGGTACTACGACATGCCCGCCTGGGTGATGACCACCCGCGACCTCGCGATGCCCGCGGTCGACGGGGCTGACGTCCGCTTCGCCTCCGGTGACGTCCGCCGGGTGTACGACGACATGGTGGCCGCCGCCGGCGGCAAGGACCTCTGGGTCGTCGGCGGCGGCGACCTCGCCGGCCAGTTCGCCGACGCCGGGCTGCTCGACGAGGTGGTCGCCACGATCGCGCCGGTCACCCTCGGCGCCGGCCGCCCCCTCCTCCCGCGCCGCCTCGAGCTCGAGCTCCTCGAGACCGCCCGCAACGCCGGCTTCGTCTGCGCGCGCTACCGGGTCGACGGGCGGTTGCTCGAGGACCGGTGAGGCTGGGCGGGGGCTGGGGCTGATGGGGGTGGTGGGGGTGGTGGGTCGCGCCGCGACGTGAGGTTTCCCCGGTCGACCGGGGAAACCTCAACTTGTCGGGCAAAGCATTGCCGGACAAGTGGAGGTTCTGCCCGTCACGTCGCCGACCGACAACGGCGGGACAGCGGCCCCGCCCGCACCCGTACGACGACCGCCCGCCGCCCCGAGACACACCCGCCGTCCGCGTGGCATGGTGAAGGGGTTCGGCTCTCGGGAGGACCCATGTCTCGTCGCACCACCGTCGCGGCGGCCGTCGCCGCCTCCGCGCTCACCCTGACCCTGCTCGGCGCCGCCACCGGCCCCGGCACTGCGGCCACCAACACCGCGACCAACACCGCCACCACCGCACCCACCACAGCCACCACCGCCACCACCCCAGCCGCCCGAGACCGCGGCGGCCCGCCGTGGCCGCCGGTGAAGACCCCGACCGCGGTCGGTCACGGCGGGGCGGTCAGCTCGGTCGACGCCGACGCGTCGCGGGTGGGGGATCGAGGTGCTGCGCAGGGGCGGCAACGCCGTCGACGCGGCGGTCGCCACGGCGGCCGCGCTCGGGGTGACCGAGCCCTACAGCGCGGGCATCGGCGGCGGTGGCTACTTCGTCGTCTACGACGCCCGGTCGGGCCGGGTGCACACGATCGACGGCCGGGAGACGGCGCCGGCGGGCATCACGCCGGACGCGTTCATCGACCCGGCCACCGGCGAGCCCCTACCCGTTCACGCCCGACCTGGTCACCAGCGGCGTCTCGGTCGGCGTGCCCGGCACGCCGGCGACGTGGGAGGAGGCGCTCGACCGCTGGGGCCGGCTGTCGCTGCGCCGCGCGCTGGCCCCGGCCGCCCGGCTCGCGCGCCGCGGGTTCGTCGTCGACCCGACGTTCCGGCTGCAGACCCGGGAGAACGCGGAGCGGTTCCGCACGTTCGCGCCGACCATCGACCTGTTCCTCGACGACGGCCTGCCGCGGGTCGGGTCGCGGTTCCGCAACCCGGACCTGGCCCGCACCTACCGGCTCCTCGGCAAGCGCGGCGTCGACTGGTTCTACGAAGGCCGGCTCGCGGCGGAGATCGCCCGCGTCGTGCAGGCGCCGCCGCTCAGCGGCCAGACCGACCTCCCCGCGCCGCCGGGCAGCATGACGACCGCCGACCTCGCCGGCTACCGGGCCCTCGTCCAGCGGCCGACGCGCACGACGTACCGCGGCCACGACGTCTACGGGATGGCGCCGTCGTCGTCCGGCGGCACGACGGTGGGCGAGGCGCTCAACATCCTCGAGCGGTTCGACCTGCGGTCGATGGAGCCCGCGGAGGCGTTGCACCACTACCTCGAGGCGACCGCGCTCGCGTTCGCCGACCGCGGCGCCTACGTCGGCGACCCGGCGTACGTCGACGTGCCCGTCGCCGACCTCCTCGACGACGACTACGCCGCCGAGCGCGCGTGCGGCATCGACCCCGACGCAGCGGCGCCCAAGCCGGTCCCCGCCGGCGACGTGACGTCGTACGACGGCGCGTGCCCGCCGACCACCGCGCCGGACGACGACACCCCCGACACCGAGGGCCTCTCCACCACCCACCTCACGACCGCCGACAGGTGGGGGCAACGTGGTGGCCTACACGCTCACCATCGAGCAGACGGGCGGGTCGGGGATCGTCGTGCCCGGCCGCGGGTTCCTGCTCAACAACGAGCTCACCGACTTCACGACGGTCTACGACGAGGACGACCCCAACCGGATCGAGCCGGGGAAGCGGCCGCGGAGCTCGATGTCGCCGACGATCGTGCTGGAGCACGGCCGGCCCGTGCTCGCGCTCGGCTCGCCGGGCGGCTCGACGATCATCACCACGGTGCTGCAGGTGCTGCTCAACCGGCTCGACCTCGGGATGTCGCTGCGGGAGGCCGTGGCGGCGCCGCGCGCCGCGCAGCGCAACACCGCGGCGGTCACCGCGGAGCAGGCGTTCATCGACGCCTACGGGTCCGTGCTCGACGACTACGGGCACGTGCTGTCGGTCGCCGGCGCACCCGGCACCAGCGCCGCCGAGATCGGTGCCGTGGCGGCGATCGAGCTCCGGCGGCACGGCACGATGGTCGCCGTCGCCGAGCCGCGCCGGCGGGGCGGCGGGTCGGCGCTCGTCGTCCGCCCCTGGCGCTGGCCCGGGCACCGGTAGCCGCCGAGCCCTACCCTGGAGGGGGTGACGACCAGCGCCTGGACGGAGATCACCGACGCCGCCGAGCTCACGGCGCTCCTCGGGGAGCCCACCGAGCGGGTCGCGAACAAGGTGCGCTCCGCACTCACCGAGACCGACCGTGCCTGGCTGGCGGCGTCGCCGTTCTGCGTGGTCGCGACCGCCGACGCCGACGGACGGTGCGACGTCTCGCCGAAGGGCGACCCGGCCGGACGGCTGGCCCACGTCGTCGACGACACGACGATCGCGCTCGCGGAGCGGCCCGGCAACCGGCGGGCCGACGGCTACCGCAACGTCCTGACCAACCCGCACGTCGGGCTGCAGTTCCTGATCCCCGGCCGCGGCGACACGCTGCGCGTCAACGGTCGCGCCCGGCTCGTCCGCGACGCCGACCTCCTCGACGCGATGGTCGTCGAGGGTCACCGGCCGGCGCTGGCGCTCGTCGTCGAGGTCGAGGAGGTCTTCCACCACTGTGCGAAGGCCTTTCTCCGCTCCCGGCTCTGGCAGCCGGAGACCTGGGCACCCGAGGCGGGCGTCCCGCGCCGCGCCGTCGTCGCCCAGCAGCACGAGGCCCCGGACGTGCCGCTCGAGGTGCTCGACGCGCACTACGGCCCGCGCTACGAGGAGCGGCTCTATGGCTGAGCTGCCCGGCACGCCCTACCCGTTCCTCAAGGGCCACGGCACCGAGAACGACTTCGTGCTGCTGCCCGACCACGACGGAGTCGTGCACGGTGAGCTGTCGGCGGCGCGGGTGCGCGCGCTCTGCGACCGCCGGGCCGGCATCGGCGGCGACGGCGTGCTGCGGGTGATCCGCACCGAGCACGTCGCCGCCGGTCGCGGGCAGGACGCCGCGTGGTTCATGGACTACCGCAACGCCGACGGCTCGTTCTCCGAGATGTGCGGCAACGGAGTCCGGGTGTTCGGGCGCCACCTCGCCGAGCGCGGCCTCGTCGACCCGTCCGCGCCAGTGCCGGTCGCGACCCGCGCCGGCGTCAAGACCCTGGAGTTCGCGGGTGGTCGCGCCGACGGGGAGATCACCGTCGACATGGGCGCGCCCAAGCTGCTCGGCGACACCGAGGTCGCCGTCACCGACCATGGCGGGCGGCGACGGTGGAGCGCGCGGCACGTCGACATGGGCAACCCGCACGCGGTCGTCCTCCTCCCCGAGGGCGACGACCTCGCCGACGCCGGCGCGCTCCTCGACCCGCCGGCGTACGACCCGGCCGTCTACCCCGAGGGCGTCAACGTGGAGTTCGTCGTACGCCGCGCGCCTCGGCACGTCGCGATGCGCGTGCACGAGCGGGGGTCGGGGGAGACCCGCTCCTGCGGCACCGGCGCGTGCGCGGTGATGGTCGCCGCCGCCGAGGCCGACGGCGGCGCGCGCGACGTCGACTACCGGGTCGACCTCCCGGGCGGCACCCTGCGGATCCGGTGGACGGCCGACGACCGGGTGCTGATGACCGGCCCCGCGGTGGTCGTGGCGGAGGGCACCACGGCGCTCTGACGGCGCTCGGTGCGGCCGATCGCACCGGTCCGCGACGATCGGGCGCGCGCGGCCTCGGTCCCCCGAGACTGGATGGACGAAAGGGGGTCCGGATGCTCGCAGCGCTCAACCAGCTCGTCGACGCCGTCGAGGACGCCGCCGGTGAGGAGACCGACGTCGCCGCGGTGGCGGCGCGGCACGGGACGACGGAGTACCACCTGCGGCGGATGTTCTCGTCGCTGGCCGGGATGCCGCTGTCGGAGTACGTCCGCCGGCGCCGGATGACGCTCGCAGCCGCGGACGTCACCGGCTCGACGGACGACCTGCTGACGATCGCCGTCCGTCACGGCTACGGCTCGACCGAGGCGTTCGGCCGCGCGTTCCGCGCGGTGCACGGCGTCGGTCCCTCCGACGCGCGTCGGAAGGGCGGCCCGCTCCGGACCCAGCAACCGCTCAGGTTCCGCCTGACCGTCGAAGGGAGAGACCCCGTGCACGTCCGCATCACCGAGCAGCCCTCGTTCCGCCTGGTCGGCCACGCCGCCCAGGTGCCGTTGGTCCACGAGGGCGTCAACCCCCCACGTCCGCGACCACGTCGCGGCGATCCCGATGGCCGAGCACCAGCGGCTCAAGGACCTCGGCAACGCCACCCCCGGCGGCTTGCTCCAGGTCAGCCACCAGCCCGAGCCGGCCTACGAGGAGGGCAGCGAGCTGACCTACCTGCACGGGGTGGCGGTCACCGACGACACCCCGACGCCGGACGACCTCGACGCCATCGCCGCACCCGCGGGCAGCTGGGCGGTGTTCACCACCGAGGGACCGCACCCGCGCGTGTTGCAGGACACCTGGGCGGCGACGGCGACCGAGTGGTTCCCGTCGAACCCGTGGCGGCTGCGGCCCGGTCCGTCGTTGGTCGCCGTGCTCGAGCACGACGCCGACTTCACGACCGCGACCTGCGAGCTCTGGCTGCCCGTCGAGCGCGGTTGACGGGACCCGGCCGGTCACCGCCGGCCGCGCGGGCTGCCGGCGGTGACTAGGCACGAAGGAGGGGCCCGCTCCTCCGATCGGTCCGATTCCGGCCGATGTGCGGCGCCGAGCCGGCCTCGGTGCGATGCTCTGGCCGGGCAGCCGTCCGGGTGCCCCGAGGAGCAGGACGCGAGGGCACGAGGCCGACATGGGGACGAATGAGGAGACGGGCGTCCGCCCGTCCGGTGACGCGGCGGCCGTGCGGTCGGCGTACGTGGCGCTCGGCGTGGGACTGGTGCTGGTCGCGGCGTTCGCGCTGACGATGGGCACGCTCGTCGGCGACGCGGTCGTCTACCTGGTGGCGGCGGGCTACGGCACGGCCCTGTCGCTCGTCGGCGCGCTGCGGATGCCACCGGCCCGGCGGCGGATCTGGTGGGCGTTCTTCGCCGCCCAGGCGCTGTTCCTCGGCGCCGACGCGCTCTGGGTGCTCTACGACAACGTCCTGCACATCGAGCCCTACCCGTCCTTGGCCGACGTCGCCTACCTCGCCAGCTACCCGGCGCTCGCACTCGGGATCCTCTGGCTCGTCCGCAGCCGTCGGCGCAGCCGCGACCGCGCGGCCGTGCTCGACGCGGCGATCCTCACCACCGGCGCGACCGCCGTCGGGATCGTGTTCCTGATCGCCCCCCGCGGCCGCGGAGGGCGGGACCACCCTGTTCGGGCAGGTGGTGGCGGGCGCCTACCCCGCCGCCGACCTGCTCGTGCTCGCGCTGGTGTTTCGGATGCTGACCGGCGGGATGGCCAGCAACCGGGCCCTCTGGGCGATCATCGGCTCGGTGGGCGTGCTTCTGGTCGCCGACCTGGGCTACGTGACCAGCACCCTCGCCGGGGGTGGAGTACACGCCGTGGGTCGACGTCGGCTACCTGCTGGGGTACGTGCTGCTCGGCTTCGCCGCGCTGCACCCCTCGGCCCACGCGCTGTCCGAGCCGGCTCCCGAGCGACGCGAGCGCATCACCGTCGCCCGGATGGTGTGGCTGGGCACCGCGCTGATGCTCGCGCCGGTGACCGACCAGGTGAACCACCTGACCGGGTGGGGCCGCGGGTCCTGGGCCGTGCTGGTCGCGGGCTGCGTGGCGGCGGTGCTGGTGGTCGTCCGGCTCGGCGACCTGATCCGCGACCTCCAGTCCAACGCCGTGCAGCTGGCGGCCCTGGCCCGCCGCGACGGTCTCACCGGCATTGCCAACCGGCGCTCGTGGGACCACGAGCTGTCCCGCGCCTGCGCGCACGCCCGCGACGCCGGCAAGCCGCTGGTCGTCGCCGTCCTCGACATGGACCGGTTCAAGCTGTTCAACGACACCTACGGGCACGTGCGGGGCGACCTCGTCCTCAAGGAGACCGCCGCCGCGTGGGCCGGGATCCTGGCCGGCGACGGGTTCCTGGCCCGGTTCGGTGGCGAGGAGTTCACCGTGCTCGTGCCCAACGTGACCTCCGCGGACGCCGGGGGCGCTCCTCGACCGGCTGCGCAGGTCGGTGCCGCACGGCCAGACCTGCTCGATCGGGTACGCCGTGTGGGACGGCGTCGAGGACCCCGCCGACCTGGTGGGCCGGGCCGACGTCGCGCTCTACCACGCCAAGCACGCCGGTCGGAACCGGATCGCCTTCCACGACGGGGCCGGCGCCAGCGTGGTCACCCCGTCGACCGCCGGGCAACCTGTCGTCGGCCAGCCGCGGGCCGTCTACCAGCCGATCGTCGACCTGCGCACCGGTGAGGTGCTCGGCCACGAGGCGCTCAGCCGGTTCGAGGGGGAGGGACCCCGCGAGGCCTTCGCCCGGGCAGCGCGTGAGGGCAGCACGGCACTGCTGGAGGCCGCCGCGGTCCGCAGCGCGCTGGCCGGGTGGACCGGGTCGGGGCTGCTGACGCTCAACGCCGGTCTCGCGACGCTCCTGACCACCGAGCTGCAGGAGGCGCTGCCGAGGGACCTCACCGGCATCGTCATCGAGGTCACCGAGTCCGACCTCGTCGACTACACCGCCGAGGTGATGCTGGCGATCGACGACCTGCGTCACCGCGGCGCCATGATCGCGATCGACGACTTCGGGGTCGGGTTCTCCAACGTGCAGCGGATCGTGACGATCCGGCCCGACCTGGTCAAGCTCGACATGTCGCTCATCCGCGGCATTGACACCGACCCGATGCTGCAGGCGGTGGTCGCCGGCGCGATGCTCTTCGCACAGCGCACCGGCTCGCGGGTCGTGGCGGAGGGGATCGAGACGACGGCCGAGCGCGACTGCCTCTCCGCCCTCGGCGTGACGCTGGGCCAGGGCTTCCTCCTCGGGGCCCCCGGTCCCCTCGACGAGCCGGCCGAGGTGGACGAGGCGGTGCCGACCGCCTGACCCCCGCTGACCCGGGTCGCTACAGTCCCGGCATGGATCTCACCAGCTCATCCGCCATCGTCACCGGCGCGGCCTCGGGCATCGGCGCCGCGTGCGCCCGCCGGCTGGCCGCACTCGGCGCGACCGTCGTCGTGGCCGACCTGCAGACCGACAAGGGCGAGGCGCTCGCCGAGGAGATCGGGGGCGTGTTCGCCCTGGTCGACGTCACCGACACCGAGCAGGTCGGCGCGGCCGTCCGGGCCGCGACCGAGATCGCGCCGCTGCGCGCGGTCGTCAACTCCGCCGGCATCGGGTGGGCGCAGCGCACCATCGGCCGCGACGGCACCCTCGAGTCCGCGCACTCGCTCGAGGCGTTCACGAAGGTCATCCAGATCAACCTGATCGGCACCTTCGACATGGTCCGGCAGGCGGCGACGGCGATGAACGGCAACGAACCCGACGCCGACGGCTGCCGCGGTGCGATCGTCAACCTCGCGTCGGTGGCCGCGTTCGACGGCCAGATCGGCCAGGCGGCGTACTCCGCCTCCAAGGGCGGTGTCGTCGGCATGACCCTGCCGGTGGCGCGCGACCTGGCGGCCGCCGGGATCCGCCTCAGCACCGTCGCGCCGGGTCTCGTCGACACCCCGATCTATGGCGAGGGCGAGCAGGCCGAGGCGTTCAAGGCCAAGCTCGGCGAGAGCGTGCTGTTCCCCAAGCGGCTCGGCCGCCCCGACGAGCTCGCCTCGATGGTGGTGGAGTGCCTCACCAACCCCTACCTCAACGCCGAGGTCGTGCGCGTCGACGGCGGGATCCGGATGCCCCCGAAGTAGCGCGAGCCGGGGACGTCATACGAACGGTGGGCGATCGCCCTCGCTCCGTATGACGTCCCCGGCTCCGTGGCGTCGGTCAGCCGGTCAGCCGGTCAGCCGGTCAGCCGGTCAGCCGGTCAGCCGGTCAGCTGCTGAGGCTCTCCACCCAGTCCGGGTTGTCCTCCAGCCACTGCGCGACGGCCTCCTCCTCCTTGCCCTCGCCGAACTCGTTGACGACGAGGTCCTCGAGGCTGCCGTACTGGTCGTCGTCGAGCGTGGCGTTGGCCATCATCTCGGCGACGTCGGGGAACTCGTCGGAGAAGCCGTCGGTCGCGACCGCGGCCAGGCCCTCGGGCTCGCCGAGCGCGCCCTTCGGGTCCTCGAGGTCCTTCACCGGGTAGGCGCTGTTGGCCCAGAACGGCCGCCACAGCGTGACCACGATGTCCTCCTCGTTGTTCACCGCGGTCTCCAGCTCGGCCAGCATCGCGGTCGTGGAGGAGGTGACCAGCTCGTAGTCGCCGTCGAGGCCGTACTCCGGCATCACCGAGTTCGTGGTGACCTCGGTCAGGCCGGCGCCGGGCTCGATGCCGACGATCCGGCCGTCGAACCGGTCGGCCTCGCCGGTCAGGTCCTCGATGGAGTCGATGTCGGTGTACTCCGGCACCGCGAACGTCAGCTTCGCGTCGTCGTAGTAGGTGCCGAGGACCTCGAGGTCGTCGCCGTACTTCTCCATGTAGGAGGCGTGGGTGACCTCCGGCCAGGCCGACGGGTAGACGTCGACGTCACCCTGGGCGACCCCGGTGTAGAGGGGCGCCGCCTCGGTGACCTCCTCGATCTCCACCGTGTAGCCCTCGTCCTCGAGCACGTTCTTCCACAGGTAGGCCATCGACAGGCCGTCGGTCCACGAGGGGATGATCCCGAGGGTGATCGTGTCGCCCCCGTCGTCGCTGCCGCCGTCGCTGTCGTCGGACCCACAGGCGGCGAGGGTCAGCCCCACGGTGGCCGCCAACGCTGCTGCCACGACTCGGTTCGTCGTCCTCTTGCGCTTCATTCGTCGTTTCCTTTGCTCCGGGCGGGCGCGTCCCGCCCTCGGTTCCCGAGAGAGGTTCCTTGCAGATGGATGGTCGGGGTGGGCAGGCTCCTTCCGTCGATCTCGCTGAGGGGACCGGGCAGGGGTCAGCCGACGCGCACGGGCTCCGCGTCGGCGACCACCTCGGCCGCGGGCGCCGCCTCGGCCGGCGTACGACGGCCGGTGGCGCGGACCAGCAGGGACCGGAGGCGGCCCTGGCCGGGCTTGCGCCCCCCGGCGCCGGCGGTGACCCGGTCGAGGAAGATGGCGAGCACGACGACCGACAGCCCGGCCTCGAACCCGAGGCCGACGTCGAGCCGGGAGATCGAGGTCGTGACCGCGCCACCCAGGCCGCCCGCGCCCACCAGGCCGGCGATGACGGCCATGGACAGGGCGAGCATGATCACCTGGTTGACGCCGGCCATCACCGTCGGCATCGCGAGCGGGAGCTGCACCTCGCGGAGGATCTGGCGCGGCGTCGCGCCGAACGCGTGGCCGGCCTCGACGACCTCGGCGTCGACCTGCCGGATGCCGAGCTCGGTGAGCCGCACCCCCGGCGGCAGCGCGAAGATCACGGTGGCGACGACGCCGGCGGCGATGTCGAGCCCGAACAACGACACGACCGGCACCAGCCACACGAACGCCGGCATGGTCTGCATCAGGTCCATCACCGGCCGGACCACGCGGCTGAACCACTCCCCACCGCGCCGCGAGGATGCCGAGCGGGATCGAGAGCACCAGGGCGACGAGCGTCGCGAACGCGACCAGGCCCAGGGTCTGCATCGCGTTCTCCCACTGCTCCATGGAGATGATGAACGCCATCCCGAGGAAGGTGCCGACCCCGAGCCGCCAGTCCTTGGCCAGCCACGCCAACGCCGCGAACACGACGGCGACGACCAGCGGCGCCGGCCCGTTGAGCAGCTCGACGATCCAGTCCACCGACTCGGAGATCGTGTCGCCGACGGTGCGGAGGAACTCGCCCCAGTGGTCCTGGATCCAGCGGAAGCCGTCGTTGACCCACTCGCCGACCGGCAGCCGCGGCACGCCGTCGACCCGCTCGTCGAGCGAGAGCTCGGCGGCCGTCGTCCTCGTCATGGTCACGGTCATCGTCGTCATCCCGGTCACGCTCCTTCCACCCCGACGAGCGCCGGTTCCCCGGCAGGGGGCGTGTCGGGTGCGGTGGCGACGCTGCCGAGCGCGCTGAGCAGCGTCACCCGCGCGACGACGCCGAGCAGCCGCTGGTCCGCGTCGACCACGGCGAGCGGCAGCGGGCTCTCGGCGGCGGCGGTGAACAGGTCGGCGACCGGGGTGTCGGGCGCGACCGTGGCGGGCTCGGTGACGATGCCGGCGAGGTCGTCGCGGCCGGCGCGGACCGCCTCGGCGGCCGCGCCCTCGGTGACCGCGCCGCGCAGGCGGCGGTGGCGGTCGACGACCATCAGCCCGCTGAGCTGGTTCTCGCGGATCAGCTTGTGGGCGGCGCGCGGGCCCTGCTCGGCGCCGAGCACGGCGACCGGGGGCTCCATGACCGACGACGCGGTGAGGATCCGCGTGCGGTCGACGTCCTGCACGAACTGGGCGACGTAGTCGGTGGCCGGGTCGTTGAGGATTTCCTCGGCCGTGCCCTGCTGGACGATCCGGCCGTCGCGCATCATCGCGATCCGGTCGCCGAGCCGCATCGCCTCGTTGAGGTCGTGGGTGATGAACAGGATGGTCTTGCCCAGTTCGTGCTGCAGCTCGACGAGCTGGTCCTGCATCTCGCGGCGGATCAGCGGGTCGAGCGCGCTGAACGCCTCGTCCATCAGCATCACGTCGGTCTCGGCCGCCAGCGCGCGGGCGAGGCCGACCCGCTGCCGCATGCCGCCGGACAGCTCGCCCGGCAGGTGGCCGCCCCAGCCGCCGAGCCCGACCAGCCCCAGCGCCCGCTCGGCGCGGCGCTCGCGGTCGGCGCGGTTGAGGCCGCGGACCTTGAGCCCGTAGGCGGCGTTCTCGCCGACGGTGCGGTGCGGCAGCAGCGCGAAGTGCTGGAAGACCATGCTGACCTTCTCGCGGCGTACGGCGCGCAGGCCGCGCGCGTCGAGCGCGGTCAGGTCGGAGCCGGCGACCGTGACGGTGCCGGTGGTCGGCTCCAGCAGCCCGTTGGCCATCCGGATCAGCGTCGACTTGCCGGAACCCGACAGTCCCATCACCACGAAGATCTGGCCCGGCTCGACGGCGAAGGAGGCGTCGATGACGGCGGCGGTGTAACCCTGCCGTCGTAGGTCCTCCCTGGTCGCCCCCTCCCGCAGGCTCTGGGCAGCCCGCAGTGGCCGGCGTCCGAAGATCTTGTGGACGTCCGCGAACTCGATCAAAGGCACGTGCCCGGTCACACCTTCCGGTGGGCCACGGACACCGGCTCGGACGCCGGCGTCCTCGTCAGCAACCCCTGCCGGTGGGCCCCGAGCGGCCGCCGTCCCGGCTTGGTTGCGCACAGCAACCTAACAAATGTGCTCCGCGGCCGGTCGGCCGCCGTGGGACCGGGGGCCGACCGGCGGCCGAGCAATGGGGCGTTCAGTCCGCGACCGAGCGCCGCTCGGCGGCGCTGAACTCCTCCATCATCGGCGCCGGTGCGCCGGCCGGAGCTGCCGCGCGGGCGGCCCGCATCTTGCCGAGCTTCTCGCCGTTGAGCCGCATCGCGTCGCGGGTCTTGCCGCGGCCGTAGGTGACCGAGGCGCCGGCGGCGACGCCGAGGCTGGTGCCGACCTCGATGGCGTCCTGGTCGGCGCCCATGTAGAGGAACTGCCAGGCGTAGTCGGTGGTCTGCTGCTCCACGAGCGCCTTGATCGCCGGGTGGGTCCACTCGCGGCTGGCGTTCTCGTGGCCGTCGGTCATGACCGCGACGATGACGGTGCCGGGCCGCTGGTCCTCCGGCATCGCGGCCAGCTCGTCGCCGGCCGAGGTCACCAGCCTGCCCATCGCGTCGAGGAGGGCGGTGCTGCCGCGCGGCTGGAGGACGAGCGGCGGGACGTCGGCCAGCGGGACGGAGGAGTAGACGACGTCGTAGCGGTCGTCGAACTGGGCGAGCGTCACCCGGCACTCGCCGGGCGCCTTGCGCTGCTCGTCGACGAACGCCGCGAAGCCGCCCTCGGTGTCGGACTTGATCGACTGCATCGACCCGCTGCGGTCGAGGAGGAAGTACAGGTGGGTGAGGTCGGCTCGCGTCATCGCTGCTCCGTTCCCGGGTCCTGCTCGGCAGGTCCCGTCACTGGGTGGGTCGACGCGGCTTGAACCGCATCGGTGGCGGCGCCGCGGCCGGTTGCCGCGGCGCCCCGGACTCGAGGTCGTACTTGGCCCGCTCGACCGCCGCCGCCGTCACCCGCCCGCGCTCGTCGGCGTACGCCCCGAGAGCACGCGTGCGGGCGAGGCGCGGGCCGACGGCGTTCTCCGTCAGCCCGGCACTGGCGCCGGCGCTGCGCAGCGACGCCCCGCCGGACAGCACGGCGACCGCCATCGACTCGTCGATCAGCTCGGTCAACCGGTCGGCCGCCTCCCGAAGGTAGGGGAGGGCACCGACGGAATCCCGGCCCTCGGCCTCGTCGAGCGCCCGGCGTACGGCGGCCAGCCGCTCCGTGCCAGGCCCTGCGGCCGGGTCGTCGTCCTTGGTCACCGCACCAGGATGCCGCAGAAAGTGCGGACCCGCAAATAGTGCGTCGCGGGGTCGGAACAGGGGGCCGCGGAAACTTGTTCGCACAGGTGGACGCAACCGACCTACGCTGGCAGGCATATGACGAACCACGCTGAAGACTTCTCCCTCGAGGCCGAGCTCGCGCGCACCGCGGGCTGGGAGGCCGAGGACCCCTACGACACCGCCGACGCCGCTGACACCGACCAGGCCGAGGACGACGGCTTCGAGTCCGGGTACGCCGACCCCGACCCGGAGGACCCGACCACCGGCGACCTCGACCTCGCCGCGCGCCACGACCTGCGCCGCGTGGCGAGCCTGCGCACCGAGCTCGAGGACATCACCGAGGTCGAGTACCGCCAGCTCCGCCTCGAGCGGGTGGTGCTCGCCGGCGTCTGGACCGACGGCACCGTCACCGACGCCGAGAACTCGCTCGCCGAGCTGGCGCTGCTCGCGGAGACCGCCGGGTCCGAGGTCCTGGAGGCGATCTACCAGCGCCGGCAGTACCCCGACCCGGCGACGTACATCGGTCGCGGCAAGGTCGACGCGCTCAAGGAGATCGTCCTGGCGACCGGCGCCGACACCGTGATCTGCGACGGCGAGCTCGCCCCGTCGCAGCTGCGCAACCTGGAGGACCGGCTCAAGGTCAAGGTCGTCGACCGCACCGCGCTGATCCTCGACATCTTCGCCCAGCACGCGAAGTCGAAGGAGGGCAAGGCGCAGGTCGAGCTCGCCCAGCTCAACTACATGAAGCAGCGGCTGCGCGGCTGGGGCGGCAACCTGTCCCGCCAGGTCGGTGGCCGCGTCGCCGGCGGCGCCGGTATCGGTGGCCGTGGTCCCGGTGAGACCAAGATCGAGACCGACCGGCGCCGCATCAACGACCGGATCGCCAAGCTCCGCCGCGAGCTGAAGGCGATGGCCGGCACCCGCAGCACGATGCGGCAGGAGCGGCGCCGCAACGCCGTGCCGTCGGTCGCCATCGCGGGCTACACCAACGCCGGCAAGTCCTCGCTGCTCAACCGGCTCACCGGAGCCGGCGTGCTGGTCGAGGACGCGCTGTTCGCGACCCTCGACCCGACCACGCGGCGCGCGCAGGCCTCCGACGGCCGCATCTACACGATGAGCGACACCGTCGGGTTCGTGCGGCACCTCCCGCACCAGCTGGTCGAGGCGTTCCGCAGCACGCTGGAGGAGGTCGCCGACGCCGACCTCATCGTGCACGTGGTCGACGGGTCGCACGCCGACCCCGAGGGCCAGATCGGCGCGGTCCGCGAGGTGCTCGCCGAGATCGGCGCGGCCGACATCCCCGAGCTGATCCTCGTCAACAAGGTCGACGTCGCCGACCCGATGGCGGTGGCCCGTCTCAAGCAGCGCGAGCCGCACTCGGTCGCCGTCTCCGCCCGCACGGGGGAGGGGATCGAGGGGGCGCTCGCCGCGATCGAGGCCGACCTGCCACGCCCGCAGGTGGAGTTCGACGCGCTGCTGCCCTACGCCCGCGGCGACCTCGTCGACCAGATCCACCGGCACGGCGAGATCACCTCGCTCGAGCACACCGCCGACGGCACCCGGATCAGCGGTCGCGCCACCGAGGCACTCGCCGGCGAGCTCGCGGCGTACGCCGTCTGACCGGAGTTCCGGCACCGGAGAGCGGGAGTGGGGAAGATCGGACTGCGATAGCTCATCCGATCTTCCCCAGTTCGGTCTCGGGCGCGCAGCTGAGGCACCGAGTGGCTTCGAAGAGGCGGTCGGGCAAGCGGAGGTCGGTCGCAGGTCTTGACCTGAAGTTAGGTTCAACTTGAAGACTCGGGCGCATGCCTTCGCTGACCGAGAACCCCCTCCCGTCCACTGACAAGGACCGGTCTCGCCGGGCCACGGTCGTCGCCCTGACCGTGGTCGCGGGGACGGTCCTGATCCCGCTCGACATCACCGTCGTGGCGGTCGCGCTCACCCGACTGGCACAGGAGACCGGCGCGTCGCTGCCGGTCATCCAGTGGGTGAGCACCGGCTACACCCTGGCGCTCGCGACGGTGATCCCGGCGGCGGCGTGGGCGATCGGCCGTCACGGGGCGCGCACCGTCTTCCTGGCGGCGCTCGGCGTCTTCACGCTGGGGTCGGTGCTGGTGGCGTGCTCCTGGGACGCGCCGAGCATGATCGCCTTCCGGGTGGTGCAGGGTCTCGGTGGCGGCTTCGTGATGCCGGCGGCGATGACGCTCGCGCTGCGGGCGGCCCCGGCGGGGAGCGCGGCCGGGTGATGTCGCTGCTGGGCCTGCCGGTCCTGGTCGGTCCGGTGCTCGGCCCGCCGATGGGCGGTTGGCTGCTGGACCATCTCTCCTGGCGGTGGATCTTCCTCGTCAACGTGCCGGTCGGCCTGCTCGGGATCTGGCTGGCACGCCGCAACCTCCCGCGGGTCGCCGGGGACCGCGTCGTGCGGCTCGACGGTCGCGGTCTCCTCCTCCTGCCGCCCGCCATGGCCATGCTCGTGCTCGGCACCTCGCTGGCCGAGGGCGACCTCCTGCGTGCGTCGGTCGTCCTCCCGGTCGCCGGCGCGCTGGTCCTGCTCGCCGTCTTCGCCCGCCACGCCCTCCGCACCGCGCGACCGCTCCTCGACGTCCGGCTGCTGGCGCGCCGGCACACCGGCGGCGGGGCTTTGCTGCTGGTGCTCTTCGCGGGCGCGTACTTCTCGACCATCGTGCTGGTGCCGCTGTACTTCCAGGTGGCGCGGGGCGAGACCGCCACGACCGCCGGGCTGCTGATGGTGCCGCAGGCCGTCCTCGCCGGCGTGTCCATCCAGGTCGCCGGTCGGCTCGTCGACCGGGTGCCGCCCCCTGCGGGTCATCGGCGCGGGCATCTGCCTCGCCGTCGTGGGGTACGCCGGGTTCGCGCTGCTCCTCGGCCCGACGACGCCCTACTGGCAGCTGCTGCCGTTCCTGGCGGTGGCGACGACCGGGGCCGGCGCCACCATGCTCCCCACGATCACGATGGCCACCCGGACCCTCGACGACCCCGACATCCCGTCCGGGACCACGATGATCAACGTCCTCAACCAGCTGGCGACGTCGGTGACCACGGCGGCGGTCGCGGTGGTGCTCGCGACGGCGCTCTCCTCGCGCCTCCCGGCGACCGTCGGCGACGGCATCGGCGACCTCCAGGCACTGCCCACGGCCGACCGCGCGGCCGTGGCGCCGCAGGTGAGCGAGGCGATGCAGGTGGCGCTGGCGCTGCCGGTGGCGATGATGGCGGCGGCGCTCGTGGTCGCGGTGGTGGTGTTCCGCCGGCCGCCGCGGTGACGGATCGGCAACGGTTGCGGAAATCGCCTGACACGGGCGGGGCCGGGCGTCGATCATCGCTGGGTGCGGATCCGGGGAGCGTTGGCGGCCGCGGCCGGTATGGCCGCGGGGATCGCGGCTACCTTCACGATCGTGACCACCCAGGCGGGCGCCGACGAGGACCGCTGCACGCGCTACCGCGAGGCCGCCCGCGACCGCGCCGCGGTCGTCACCCGCACGGTGCGCACCGAGGACCAGGTGCTCGTCATCGGTGACTCCTACGCCGCCGGGCTGGGTGTGCGGCTCCCCCGAGTCGTGGCCGTCGCGGCTGCCCGGCACGGTGCGGGTCGACGGGTTCTCCGGGTCCGGGTTCAGCCGCGGGGCCAGCCCCTGCGGCGACCTGTCCTACGCACGCCGGGCGCCGCGCTCGCTGCAGGCCGACACGGCGCTGGTCGTGGTCGAGGGCGGGCTCAACGACGTCGACCAGCCGCGTACGGCGGTCGTGGAGGGGTTCGAGGCGCTGATGGCGGCGGTGGGGGACCGGCCGGTCCTCGTCGTCGGCCCTGTGCTCGCGCCCGCGCGCGCCGGCCGGGTGCCCGACGTCGACCGGCTCCTGTCCGGTCTCGCCCGCCGCCACGGGGCGACGTACCTCTCCATGGTCGCCCTCGACCTGCCGTTCCTGGCCGACGGCCTGCACCTCACCGCCGAGGGGCACCGGCTCTTCGGCGACCACGTCGCCCGCCACGTCGCCGACCTGCTCGGCTGACACCCGCGCGGGATCGATCCCTGCCCGGCCGACCCACTGTCGACGCGGAAGGGCCCCGGACCCGCGCCCTCGTGCAGGTCCGGGGCCCTTCGCCCCACGGGCCGGGACCCGGCCCGTCCCCCCGGTCGGGTCTCAGTACTCCAGGTGGTCGAGGTAGAGGTGGCCGACGGCAGCCGAGGTGAGCGGCGAGACGTCGGGGGTGTCGTTCTCGACGATGTACTCCTCCACGCGGTGCTTGCGGAAGATCCGCGGGAAGTCGATGACGCCGGTGCCGAGGTCGCACATGTCGCCGGTGGTGCCGTCGCGGTCCTTGACGTGGTACTGCCGCACCGCCTGCGGGGCGTCGCGGATCACGTCGATGGTGAACCGGTGGGGGTCGGAGGCGCCGGAGTTCACGCCGCCGGTGAACGCCCAGTAGAGGTCGACCTCCAGGTGCACGAGCCGCGGGTCGAGCCGGTCGGTCAGCACCTCCCACGGCGTGACGCCGCCGCCGAGGTCGGTCGTGAACTCGTGGGCGTGGTTGTGGTAGCCGTAGCGGAGCCCGTAGCGACGGGCGAGCGCCGCCTCCTCGTTCATCTGGTCGGCCCACTGCTGCCAGTCGCTCAGCGAGTCGGACGCGAGGTAGGGGACGACGACGTAGCGCTGGCGCAGGGTCGCGGCGTTCTCGAGCTTGGTCCGCAGCGCGGAGCGCGAGCTGCTGATCCCGTCGTGGCTGGACGTCGCCCGGATGTCGAGCCCGTCGAGGAACTTGCGCAGCTCCTTGGCGGTGCGGCCGTAGTAGCCGGCCAGCTCGACCTTCTCGTAGCCGTACTGGGCGAGCCGCTGCAGCACGACGTCGAAGCCGGGCTCGCCCCCGAGCGCGTCGCGCAGCGTGTAGAGCTGGATCGAGATCTTGTCGTGGGGGATCGACCGGCGGCGGTGGTCGTGGCCCCACGGCCCGCCGTGCGGCCGACCACGGTGCGCCGACGCAGCGGTCTGGCTGCCGACCGTGAGCGCGGCCGCGCCACCCGCCGCAGCGGTGAGCAACCCTCGTCGCTTGGCTCCCTTGCGGGCGAGCGACTCCTGGAGCGCGGTCTCACCGTCGAAACCGAAGCACATGACAGCTCCTTCCTCGCAGGACCACCCGATGCGGTCCCGACGTCTGGGTTGCGCGCCCTGCGCGCTGCAGCCGGTCGTCCCGCGTCAGTCCTCGCTCTGCTTCGAGAACGCCGCGTCGAACGACGCCGCCGGCTGGTCGTAGTCGAACCGCTTGAGGAACTCCAGCGCCTCACGCGCACCGTGGAGCCGGTCCATCCCGGCGTCCTCCCACTCGACCGAGACCGGGCCGGTGTAGCCGATCGCGGCGAGTGCGCGGAAGGCGTCCTCCCACGGTACGTCGCCACGGCCGGTCGACACGAAGTCCCAGCCGCGGTGCTGGTCGCCCCAGGGCAGGTGGGAGGAGAGGATGCCGTTGCGGCCGCCGCCCATCCTCATCCGGGTGTCCTTGCAGTCGACGTGGTAGATCCGGTCGGCGAAGTCGGTGATGAACGCGACCGGGTCGAGTCCCTGCCACATCATGTGGCTGGGGTCCCAGTTGATCCCGAACGCCGCCCGGTTGTCCACCGCTTCGAGGGCCCGCTTCGTCGACCAGTAGTCGTAGGCGATCTCCGAGGGGTGCACCTCGTGGGCGAACCGGACGCCGTGCTCGTCGAACACGTCGAGGATCGGGTTCCACCGGTCGGCGAAGTCCTGGTAGCCGGCGTCGATCCGGTCGCCGGGCACCGGCGGGAACATCGCGACGTACTGCCAGATCGAGGAGCCGGTGAAGCCGACCACGACGTCGACGCCCATCTTCCGCGCCAGCCGCGCGGTCAGCTTCAGCTCCTCGGCCGCGCGCTGCCGGACGCCCTCGGGGTCGCCGTCGCCCCACACCCGGTCGCGCACGATCGCCTGGTGGCGGAAGTCGATCGGGTCGTCGCAGACGGCCTGGCCGGTGAGGTGGTTGGAGATCGCCCAGCACTCGAGGCCGTGCCTGCGCAGGATCTCGAGCCGGCCCTCGACGTAGCCCTCCTCGTCGACCCGCCACGGGTCCAGGTGCTCGCCGGACACGGCGATCTCGAGGCCGTCGTAGCCCCACCCGGCCGCCAGCCCGGCGACCTCCTCGAGCGTGAGGTCGATCCACTGGCCGGTGAACAGCGTGAAGCGCTTGCCCATCAGTGCTCCTCGGGTCGGACGGCGACGCGGGCGCCGTCGCGGTCCGACGACGCCTCGATCGCGGTCAGCGCCTGCTGCACGGCGAGCCCGTCCGCGAACGTCGGGGTCGGGTCGGTGCCCGCGGCGATCGCGCCGAGCAGGTCGGCGGCCTGGATGGTGAAGGTGTGGTCCCAGCCGAGCACGTGCCCCGGCGGCCACCACGCCCCGATCGAGGGGTGGTCGGGCTCGGTGACCACCACCCGCTGCAGCCCGGTGGCCCTCCCGTCGGGTCGGTCCTGCACGTGCAGCTCGTTGAGGCGCTCCAGGTCGAACGCGAGCGCGCCGCGGTCGCCGTAGACCTCGAGGGTGAGGCCGTTCTTGCGGCCGGTGGCCATCCGGCTGACCTCGACGCTGGCGACCGCGCCGGAGGCGGTCTCGAGGGTCGCCCACGCGGCGTCGTCGACGGTGACCTCCTCGGGCCCGTCCGGACCGGGGCGGGTCGGCACGAACGTCCGCAGCCGCCCCTGGGCCGACACCACCGGCTCGCCGAGCAGGTGCTGCACCAGGTCGACCACGTGCGAGCCGAGGTCGCCGAGGACGCCGGAGCCGGCCGACTCCTTGCGCAGCCGCCAGGTCATCGGCGCCGACGCGTCGGCCAGCCAGTCCTGGAGGTAGGCGCCGCGGACCTGCCGCACGGTGCCGATCACGCCGTCGGCGATCAGCTCGCGGGCGAGGGCGATCGCGGGGACCCGGCGGTAGTTGAACCCGACGGCGGAACGGACGCCGGCGGCGCGGGCCCGGTCGGCCGCGGCCACGAGCCGCTCGGCCTCGCCGACGCTGTTGGCGAGCGGCTTCTCGACCAGCACGTGCTTGCCGGCCTCGAGCGCGGCGAGGGCGATCTCGCAGTGGCTGTTGCCCGGCGTGCAGACGTCGACCAGGTCGATGTCGTCGCGTCGGACCACCTCGACCCAGTCGGTCGCCGCCTCGGCCCAGCCGTACTGGTGGGCGGCCGTCTTCACGGCCGCGACGTCGCGCCCGACCAGCACCGCCTGCTCGACCGAGGGTGCGTCGGGGAAGAACGCACCGACGTTGCGCCACGCGTTGGAGTGGGCCTTGCCCATGAAGGAGTAGCCGATCACGGCCACCCGGATCGGCTCGGTCATCGCACGCCTCCTGCGGGCTCTGTGGTCGGGGTGGTCGGGGTGGTCGGGGTGGTCGGGGTCGTGCGCGGGCTCAGGGTGCGCAGGAACGCCAGCCCGTCGCGGGCCAGGTCGTCGGGCGTGGCTGCGAGCGGGCGCCAGATCGACGCCGCCACGGCGATCGCCGCGTTGTCGGGGGTGAAGCTCTCGATGTTGACGGCGCCGTCGTAGCCGACCTCGTCGAGGGCGGCCAGGAGCGCCGGCCAGTCGGTCTGGTCGCCGCCGGGGGCGCCGCGGTCGCTGCCGCAGACCTGGACGTGCACCAGGTGCGCGCCGGCGCGGCGGGACCGCGTCGGCGCTCGACCGCTCCTCGATGTTGAGGTGGTAGGTGTCGAGCGCCAGGCCGAGCGAGGGGCCGAGCAGCGGGTCGAGGGCGTCGAGCGCCTGGTCGACGGTGTTGACCAGGGAGGTCTCGTAGCGGTTGAGCGGCTCGATGCCGACCTGCACGCCGCGGTCGGCGGCGTGCTCGACGACCGGGGCCAGGTTGTCCCGCCACTCCCGATAGGCGGCGGTCCTCTCGTCCGGGGTCATCCGCCAGACCCGGCCGGTCTGTGCGTAGAACGGCCCGCAGACGGAGGCGGCGCCGATCTCGGCGGCCAGGTCGATGCAGGCCCGCAGGTAGTCGTGGGTGGCGGCGACGGTCGCGGGGGTCGTGGCGACCAGGTCGCGGCCCGGCGCCATCGCGCCGACGACGTACGGCGTCAGGCCGGTCTCGTCGAGCACGGTGCGGGTGGGTCCGGGGCTGATGTCGCCGACGTTCTCGAGCGGCAGCTCGACGGCGTCGAAGCCGAGAGCGGCGACGTGGCGCAGCAGGTCGGGGAGGTTGGTGTCGGTGAGCGGGGAGGTCCACACCCAGGTGTTGACGCCGACGGGTCTCACGGCGAGGCCTTTCCGATGGGGGTCCCGGGCGGCGGGGTGCGCCCGGTGCGGGGGCAGGGGCGGGCAGGAGGAGCCAGGGCGACCGGAGCCGCCCCGCCCCGCCGGTGCTCGGGCCGGCGGGGCGGGGGGCGTCCCGGTGGTCACCGGGACTCAGGTCACGGGATCTGGCGCTCCTGCCAGACCTCCGGGTAGCCCGGCAGGTCCTCGCCGCCGAACTTCGCGTAGTGACCGTCGGGCATGCCCTCGTTGGCCTCGAGGTAGTCAGCGCGCTGGTCCTCGGTGATCGGCTCCTGCGGGAGCACCCACTCGGTCGGCACCGGCTCGCCGGCGGCGATCTTCTCCAGCGCCAGGAGCGGGGTGCGCCACTGGAAGTTGGAGTAGACGGGGGCGAGGCCGGTCAGCCCGGTCTCCTCCCACTTGCGCAGGAAGCTCATCTCGTCCTCACCGGTCATGACCGGCAGCTCCATGCCGGCGTCCTCGAACGCCTCGATCGCGGCGACGGCGCCGTCACCGGCGTCCATCCACACGCCCTGGACCTCGCCCTTGGTGAGCTCGTCGGTGATGATCTGCTTGATCGTCTCCGGATTGGCCTCGGTGAAGTAGTCGACCGCGTCGATGCCGTTCTCGTCGAAGATCTGCTTCGCCGCACCCCAGCGGGTCTCGAGCACGTCGACGCCGGGGAGGATCCGCAGGGCCACGACCTTGTCGCCCTCCTCGAGGTTCTCCACGAGGAAGTTGGCGGTGGCGATGCCCCACGCGTAGCCACCGATCGGGTGGATGAACGTGGTGGCGCAGTCGGTCTCGACGCCGCGGTCGAACACGACGACCGGCTTGCCGGTCTCGCAGGCCCGCTCGACGGCCGGCGTCAGGGCCGCGGTCGAGTTGGGGGAGATGATGAAGGCGTCGCAGTTGCCCTCGGAGATGAAGTAGTCGATGTCGGCGATCTGCTGGTTGTCGTCGTCACCGGCGTCGCGGGTCTCCATCTCGGAGATCACGCCCGAGTCCTGGAGCACCTTCAGCTGCTGGTTCATGGTGATCCAGCCGGTCTGGCGCCACGGGTTGGAGATCGAGGCGTTGGCGAAGCACGCCTTCATCGGCTTGTCCGTGGCGTACTGCTGGGTGTCGGTCATCGGGCCGTCGATGTACTGCAGCCACGGCTCGTCGGGGTTGCCCTCGAACGTGGCGTCCATCTGCGACTCCTGCTCGTCGAAGTCAGCCTGGACGAACCACTCGCTGTCGCCCTCCGAGCCCCCCGGTGTTCTCACTCGTGGTGTCGTCACCACTCGTGGAGTCGGTGCCCGAGTCGTCGGTCGAGCACGCCGTCAGCACGACGAGAGCCGCCGCGCCTGCGAGCACGCCCCTGAGGTGGGTTCTGCGCATCAATTTTCCTCCTGTGTGAGTGCCCGGGGTGGGCTCGGTGGTGGGAGAAGGACTGTCGGGTCCCGAGGATCCGGGGGTCGTCGACCGGGTGCTCGTACGGCGGCCCAGCGTCCAGGCGCGGGCGGCGAAGGCGACGGCGACGATGATGATCACGCCCTGCACGGTGTCGCGCCACGTGGACTCGACCTCGAGGACGGTGAGCAGGGTGAACAGCAGCTCGAGGGCGAACGCGCCGGCGACGGCGGACAGCACCCAGCCGCGGCCGCCGCCGAGCACGACGCCGCCGAGCACGACCGCGGTGATCGCGGCGAACTCGTAGCCCTCGCCGACGGTGGGGTGCACGCCGGCGTAGCCGACGAGGATGATGCCGGCGACGGTGGCGGCCAGCGAGGACAGGATGAACGCCTGGGTCTTGACCCACCAGACGCGGGCGCCGGAGACCCGGGCGGCGTCGGGGTTGTCGCCGACGGCGAGCAGCGTGCGGCCGAACGGCCGGCGCATCAGCCAGGTGGCGGCGACGCAGAGGACGGTGAGGATGATCAGCGGGTAGGGGATCACCTCGACGACCGGCACGTCCTCGACGATGCCGCGGCCGAGCTGGCGGAAGTCCTCGTTGGGCGGCGCGTCGGCCGCACCTCCGGACAGGTAGCGCACGAGGCCGGTGAGCGCGAGCATCATCGCCAGCGTGACGATGAAGCTCGGCACCCTGAGCAGCGTCGTGGCCAGCCCGTTGAGGAGTCCGATGAACGCGCCGAGCAGGAGCATCAAGACCAGGCCGGTGACGTTGCGGCCGGTGTCGTCGCCGATGTAGTTGCCCGCGACCACGACCTGCGCCGCGATCACCGCACCCATCGACAGGTCGAACTCGCCGGAGACGATCACGTAGTACTGCCCGATCGCGGCGATGGCGATCGGCGCGGTGCGGCCGAGGAACCGGATGATCACGCCCGGGTCGCCGAAGTTGGGGTTGGCGACGATCGTGGCGACCAGCAGCGCGATCGCCAGCACGAAGATCGCGCCGCCCGGCGTGCTCACCGTGGCGGCGAACCGCCCGGCGAGGCCGTGGGAGTGGCGCGGCAGCGCGGACGCGCGGGTCGCGGTGGTCGTGCTCACTTCGCCTCCTGGAGGGCTGCGTCGAGGACGCCGGGTCGCTCGAACCGGGCGGGCCGGCGGTCGATGTCGCGGCGGGCGTAGACGGCGACCGCGGCGACGATCACCACACCGCGGACGACGTTGCGCAGGAACGAGTCGGTCTGCATCACGGCCATCACGTTGTCCATCACCGCGAAGATCGCGACGCCCGCCACGGTGCCGGTGATGTTGCCCTTGCCGCCGGCGAGCAGCGTGCCGCCGAGGACGACGGCGGCGATCGACATCAGGTCGTACTGGCCCTGGCTGCCGATCGTCGGGTTGCCGACCGAGAGCCGGGCCAGCAGCAGCAGGCCCGCGAACGCGGCGAGCACCGAGCACAGGACGTGGGCGGTGATGATCGGGACGGAGGTGCGTACGCCGGAGAGCCGGGCGACCTCCGGGTTGCCGCCGACGGCGTAGAGGTGGTGGCCGACGCGGGTGCGGCGCAGCAGCAGGATCGCGAGCGCGGCGCAGCCGAGCATCAGCAGCGTCGAGACCGGCAGCGGGCCGATGAACGAGATGCCGATCGAGCGGAACGACTGGGGCGCCGAGCCGTGGTTGCCCTGGTAGTTGGTCGCGATGTAGCCGCTGATGATCAGGCCCATGCCGAGGGTGGCGATGAACCCGTGGACGTGGAAGATGCTCACCACCACGCCGTTGACCAGTCCGATCACCGCCGCGACGGCGACCGCGGCCAGGATGCCGGGCAGCACGTTTCCGGTCTCGCCGGCCATGATGCCACCGGCGATCACGCCGGTGAGGCTGGCGACGAACGGCACCGACAGGTCGAGGCTGCCGCCGAGGATCACCAGCGTCTGCCCGATCGCGATGAAGCCGAGGATGCTGGTGGCGGTCAGGATGTCGCGCAGGTTGCCCGTGGTGAAGAAGTTGCGGCCCTCGACGGCGGTCAGGATCGACCCGAGCACGACCGCACCCACCAGGACGATGAGCACGATCCCGGTCGAGGTGAGGTTGCGGAACCGGTCGGGGAGACCGACCCGGCGGCCGGCGTGCGTCGTGCTCATCGGGCTCCCTCCGAGGCTCCGGTCGCGACCTGGAGGACCGCCTCCTCCGACGACCCCGCCGGCAGCTCGCCGGCCAGCCGTCCGTCGCGCATGACGAGGATCCGGTCGGACATGCCGATCACCTCCGGCAGCTCGCTGGAGACCATGAGGACGGCGACGCCCTCCTTGGCCAGGACGCGCATCAGCTCGTAGATCGCGTGCTTGGCGCCGACGTCGATGCCGCGGGGTCGGCTCGTCCATCAGCACGACCTTGGGGTCGGTGGCCAGCCACCGGGCCAGCACCACCTTCTGCTGGTTGCCGCCGGAGAGGAACTGCACCTCCTGGTCGAGCGCCCGCGCGGCCACCTCGAGGTTGGTCAGCAGGCCGGGCACCTCACGGCGGGCCCGTCCGGAGCGGCGGGCGAAGACGGCGCGGACCGGGCCGAGCGCGTTGTCGAGGATCGACTGGTTGAGGGCGAGCCCGGTGGCCTTGCGGTCCTCGGTGACGAGCGCGATCCCGGAGCGTACGGCGGCGCGCGGGGACCGCGGGCGGGTGGCCCGGCCGTCGACGAGCATCTCGCCGCGCGTGAACGGGGTGACGCCGAAGATCGCCTCCATCAGCTCGGTGCGCCCCGAGCCCTGGAGCCCGGAGATGCCGACGATCTCGCCGGCGCGGAGGGTGAGGTCGACGCCGTCGACGTACCCGTTGCCCGCGTCGCGCAGCTGCAGCCGCGGCTCGCCCAGCGACGTCCCCTCGACCGGGTCGGGGAAGAACGCCGACATCTCGCGGCCGACCATCAGCCGCACCAGCTCGTTGTCGTCGAGCTCGGTGGCGGGGCGGGTGGCGACGTGGCGGCCGTCCTTGAGGACGGTGATCGTCTGGCAGAGGTCGAAGATCTCCTTCAGCCGGTGCGAGACGTAGAGGATCGCCACGCCGCGGGCGGTGAGGCCGCGGATGATCGAGTAGAGGAGGGCGACCTCGTGGTCGGCCAGCGCTGCGGTCGGCTCGTCCATGGCGATGATGCGGGCGTCGTAGCTGACCGCCTTGGCGATCTCGACCACCTGCTGCTCGGCCACCGACAGGGTGCGGACCCGCTGCTGCGGCCGGAGCCCGGTCACGCCGAGGTCGTCGAGGAGCGCCTGGGTGTCGCGGTGCATCCGGCCGACGTCGACCAGGCCGCGGCGGCGCGGCTCGCGGCCGAGCCAGATGTTCTCGGCGACGGTGCGCTCGGGGAGGAGGTTGAACTCCTGGAACACCGTCGAGATGCCGGCGGCCTGGGCCTGGAGCGGGTGGTGGAAGCTGACCTGGCGGCCGTCGAGCTCGACGGTCCCGCGGTCGGCGGTGTGGACGCCGGCGAGGATCTTCATCAGGGTCGACTTGCCGGCGCCGTTCTCGCCGACCAGACCGTGCACCTGCCCGGCGCGCAGGTCGAGGTCGATGTCGGCGAGCACGGTGTGGCCGACGAAGCTCTTCGTCAGCCCACGGGCACGCAGCAGCACCGAGGGCTCCTCGCCTCGGTCCGCGGTCTGGGGGGTCTCCACGAGGTGCGGCACGGCGTCACTGTGGCACGCGTCACCCACTTCTGTCGAGTGTCCGGCAAAAGTCGTTCGCTGGACGTACCGAAGTGGCTCGTGCTTGACTTCGGCCCGTGCGGCCCAGTGACGTCTTCGACCTTCTGCGGGACGGTCAGCCGCGCACCCGGGCCCAGCTCGCCGAGGTCACCGGGCTGGCGCGGTCGACCGTGTCCGCGCGTCTCGACGCGCTCATGCGGCTGGGCCTCGTCGTCCCCGTGGGCGGCGTCTCGACCGGCGGCCGACCGCCGTCGCTGCTGGCCTTCAACCCCGGCGCCCGGGTGGTCGCCGGCGTCGACCTCGGCGCCAGCCACGCCCGCGCGGCGATCGCCGACCTCGACGGCAGGATCCTCTCCGAGCGCGGCGTGCGGCTCGACATCGCGCTCGGCCCCGAGCGCGTCCTCGGCTGGGTCGAGGAGGTCGTCCACGAGCTGCTCGCCGAGCAGCAGCGCGACCCCGACGAGCTGGTCGCCATCGGCATCGGCCTGCCCGGGCCGGTCGAGCACTCGACGGGCCGCGCGATCAACCCGCCGATCATGCCGGGCTGGGACCGCTACGACGTCCCCGGGCACGTGCAGCGCGCGTTCGACGTACCGGTGCTCGTCGACAACGACGTGAACATCATGGCGCTCGGCGAGCAGCACGCCCACCTGCGCGACGTCGACGACCTCGTGTTCATCAAGGTCGGCACCGGCATCGGCGCCGGCATCATCTCCGGCGGCGCCCTGCAGCGCGGCGCCCAGGGCACCGCCGGCGACCTCGGCCACGTCCACGTCGCCCGCGGCGCCGACGTCACCTGCCGCTGCGGCAACCAGGGCTGCCTCGAGGCGATCGCCGCCGTGCCCGCCCTGGCCGACGCGATCCGCGCCGCCGGCATCGAGCTGCCCGACGGCGAGGACGTCGTCGCCCTCGTCCGCGGCGGCGACCAGACCGCCGTCCAGGTGGTGCGGCAGGCCGGCCGCGACCTCGGCGAGGTGCTCGCCGCGCTGGTCAACCTCGTCAACCCGTCGGTGATCGTCATCGGCGGCGGGCTCGCCATGGCCGGCGAGGGCCTCCTCGCCGGCATCCGCGAGGTCGTCTACCAGCGCTCGCTGCCGCTCGCCACCGAGCACCTCCACATCACGACCTCCCGCGCCGGCGAGCGGGCCGGCGTCATCGGCGCCGCCGCCCTCGCGATCGGCCACGTCCTCTCACCCGAGTCGATCGACCGGGCCGTCGACCGGAGCGCCGCCCAGGCTGTCGTGGGCTGAGGCTGGGGCCGGGTGTGGGGCCGGTGTGGGGCGGGCCCCGTGTCGGGCCGGTGTGGGGCGGGCCCGGTGTTGGGGTGGGCTGAGCTTGTTGCCCTCTCGCGCCCCGGCTGCCGCAGATTCATCAAGGTATGTCGACGAACCTGCGCCTCCCACGGCGTACCCACCGTGGGGAGCGCCAACTCGCCTGCATACCTTGATGAATCTGCGCCGGCTGTGGCTGCCGCGCCCCCCGCGCCGAACCGCCGGCCGCACGACGCCCCCCGTGCCCGCACCCCTCACACCAGCCCCAAAAACACCGGCGGCCCGCCCCCGAGGGCGGGCCGCCGGCGGTGTCACCTCACTTCTTGACGAGCACCACGCTCCTCCGCGCGGTGGCCGCGTCGCCGGACGTGGCGGCGAGGGTCACCCGCACCGCGACCGGCAGTCGGCCCTTGCGGCGCAGCACCTTGCGGAACGCCGGCTTGGCCTTCACCGTGAGCCGCACCCGGCCGGGTGCGGTGGCGGTGGTCGACGTACGCACCACCTTGCCGCCGGTCAGGGTGACCCGGCCGGGGGTGTTGACGGCGACGACGAGGGTCGCGGTGCCCTTGCCCTTCCGCTTCACCACCTTGGCGACCTTCACCCGCGGGGAGACCGTCTCCTCAGTGACGGTCACGGTCAGCGCCGGCGCGGTGGTGGTCTGGCCAGCGGAGTCGGTCACGACCGCCTCGAGCGTGACGTCCTCGCCGGCCTCCGCGGCGCCCGGTGTCCAGGCGAAGGAGTACGGCGCGGAGTCGTCGGTCGCCATCTCGACGCCGTCGACGAGCAGCGTCGCCGACCGCACGGCGTGGTCGTCCCGCCCGAGCACGAGCGGCGAGAGCGTCTCGCCGACGAGCACCTCGGTGCCGCCCGCCGGGTCGACCAGCGCGGCGACCGGCGCCTCGTCGGTCATCGAGCCCGGTCCGGTCGGGACGCCGGGGATCGGCGCCGACTGCCGCTGCGGGGTGACCACCGTGGCCGCCGCCCCGCTGTCCGGGCCCGAGACCGCCTCGAGGCCCTCGCTCGGGTCGGCCGGTCCACCGACGACGGGGTTGCCGGTGCCGAGGTAGCTGCCGCGCACCGTGAACGGCGCACCCTCGCGCACCGCGGTGCCGTCGGCGTTCGCGTTGTACGCCGCCCAGCCGTTGCCGGTGACGACGCTGCCCTCGGCGAGCAGCCCGCCGTCCTCGGTGCCGGCGTCGGTCAGCAGGATGCCGAACGACTGAGCCGGGTCGGGCCGGAAGTAGTTGCCGGTGACCCGGCTGCCCCGGACGAACCCGTCGACGCCGCTGGCGTAGTGGATGCCGGTCTGCGGGACGACCCGGCCGGGCCGGCCGCGGACGACCGTGTCGACGACGTACCCGTGCTGGCGGATCCCCGTGCGCTCGACGTTGGCCGGTGCCCCGTCGGGGCCCTTCGCGCCGTCGAAGAGGATGCCGCCGGACTGGTAGCCGGTCACCAGGCTGCCGCTGACGGTCACCTCGGTCTCCACCGTGCCGGGGCCGGAGCCCTGGATCACGCCGGTCTGCACGATGCCCCAACCGTGCGGGGCGTCGGCCAGCTCCTCCTCCGAGGTGGCGGTCGCCAGCGGTCCGACCACGCTGTCGGAGACCCGGCCGGCGGCGCCGAAGAACGCGATGCCCGCCTCGGCGTACGTCGACCCCGACGTCACCGTCACGCCTGAGATGTCGACGAACATCTCGTTGGTGTCGGTCGAGCCGAGCGACTGCCGCGACACGGTGATGACGTTGCCGCCGCCGTCGCGCAGGTAGGGCTCGAGCCCCGCCAGCGAGTCGAGCGACTGGTCGGGCCGGATCGTGACCAGGTCGGCGCCGGCGCCCTTGATCGTCAGCGGCTTGGTGATGGTCAGGCCGTTGAGCGCGCCGGTCGCGACCGGGTTGCCGGGGCCGAAGACCGGCTCGGACCGCTCGTCGTAGACGCCGGCGCAGACCACGATCGTGTCCCACGGCGCGGCGTGGTCGACGGCGTCCTGGATGGAGGTGAACCCGGCGTCGGGGCACTCGGCCCGGTCGTCGTCGACGACCCAGGCGCTGCCGGAGTCCTCGTGGCCCACGGTGTCGACGAGCCGCGCGGCGCCCGGCGTGTTGTCGTACGACGCCAGCACCTCCGCCGGGTCCGGGCCGGTGGCCGGCGGGCCCCATCCGGCGCCCTGGTCGGGGTCGGTGCCGTCGGAGAGCACGAGCGGCTCGGCGACGTCGGCCTCCTGGAACCGCACGTCGGCCAGCTGGATCGAGCCCGACTGCGGCAGGCCCTCTCCGCCGAAGCGCAGCTCGAGCGTGTCGAGCGAGGTGAGGTCGACGCCCTGCGCCTCGAACTCGGTCAGCGGCACCCGCACCTGGTCGAGCACGATGTGGGTGCGCGACGTCTGGGTGCCGGTCGACATGTGCAGGGCGTTGCCCCACCGCTCGTCGCCGGCGTTGACGACGCCCTCGTTGCCGTCGGCGTCGACCAGCACGATCTCGAAGTCCTGGCTGGTCGAGGCGGGGTCGTAGGTGCGCTCCTCCGACAGGGCTCCGGGGTTGCGGGGGTCGAAGAAGTTGACGTCGGCGCCCATCGCCAGCGCCTTCAGGTCGCTGACGTCGCCGGAGGCGGCCGGGATGTCGGCGGTGAGCACGGCGTCCGCGTCCCCCCTCCACGCCAGCGCCAGCTGGCGGCCGTAGGAGTGGTTGACGGGGGCGTTCTCACGGATGCCGTTCTGGCCGCCCAGCTCGGCCTTGCCCGGCAGCGGGCAGGCCTTCGCGCCGGTCGGCTGGGTGCCGATCCCGAGCTGGGACGGGGGCGAAGTGGTCGGGCTCCGGGTTGCACCAGTCGTAGCCGCCGGCGGTCGTCTTCGGCAGCGGCGTCACCGCGCCGTTGTCGAGGTAGGGGTTGACGAACCCGCTGCCCGACAGCGACCCGCCGAGGGCGTTGAGCCCGAGCGGGTTGGTGGCCTCGGGCCGGATCACGTCGACCCGCTCCTCCGGCGGGGCGAAGTAGCTGGTCGAGACCCGCTCGGCGCAGGCGATCCGGGTGCCGGTCTCGCTGGTCGGGCAGGCGGAGGCCGGGATCTGCTCGTGGGTCTCGGTGTCCGACAGCTCGCCGGTCATGTAGGCCTCGAACGCGCCCTCGCCGCCGACGTACCGCCGGAAGAACGCGGCCATCGTCGCCAGGCCGATCTTCTCCTGGTCGCCCATCCGCTCCGGGTCGCCGGAGATCTTGGTGTTGACCAGCGGGTTGTAGGTGTCGGAGTTGTCGAGGACGTACGACGGCGGGTCATAGCTCGCCGCGCCGCTCAGCCGCAGGTTGTGGGGCTGCACGTTGTTGCCGTTGGTGGGCCGCGAGTCGCCGCACGCCGCGTCGGCGACGTTGCCACCGTCCTGGCCGTCGGCGAACCAGACGGTGTTGTACCAGTTGTGGTTGGCGCCCAGCTGCGAGGACTGGATCCGCGGGAACGGGTCGTTGCCGTTGCGGTACTGACCGCGCTCGTAGAAGCGGGCGCCCTGCAGGTTGGACACGTCGCCGTCGCACCAGGGGAGGATCGCCATGTACGGCGTCCCGTACGGCGCCTTGCGCTCGTAGTCGACCGGCGCCAGCGAGATCACCCCGCGCAGGGGGTAGCGGGGGCCGTCGGTGCGGATCCGGTTGTAGTCGATGAAGCTGGTGACCGCGTCACCGCCGCGGGAGTGGCCCATCAGGCCGATCCGCGTCATGTCGAGCTTGCCGACGAGGGTGGTGCCGATGGTGGTGTGCTCGTCGACCGGCAGCCCGCCCTCGGCGTTGGCCGCGGCGAGCGCGTCGAGCGCCGCGGCGATCAGCAGCCGCCGCTGGTGCATGCCCTTCCCCTTGGGGTTGTCCTGGCGCATCATCAGCTGGTCCTGGCTGACCGAGAAGGTCGTGTAGCCCCCAGGTGGCGAGGTTCTCCCCGAGGTAGGCGTAGCCGGCCTCGTTGCGCTTGAACTGTGCGCAGGTGAGGTTGGCGGAGTCCTGGCCGGTGTCGCAGGAGCCGTGGTTGCCGTGGACGAGCACGATGACCGGCGACGGCTCGGTGCGGTCCTCGGGGTAGTAGAGCGCGCCGCGGACCTCGATCTCCTCCGCGGCCGAGGACGTGGCGGGCTGCGGCGCGGCGCCGTTGGACGCCGGCTCCTGCAGGGCGACCAGCCCCAGCTTGGCCTCCTGGACGGTGGCGGGCGTGTAGTCGCCGCGCTCCATCGGGTCGGGCAGGTCCTCGGGTGCGGCGGCCGCCGCGGCCCGGGTCGGTGCTACCGGCGCGGCGGTGGCCTGCGTGACAGGCAGGACGGCCGCTGCCAGCGAGGCGAGGAGCATCGCGGTGACGACGCGCAGGGCAGGGTTGGGTGGACGCAAGATCGGTTCCTTGCTGCTCGGTGAGTGGTGCGCGGCCCCGAGTCGCGCGCTGCGGGCACCGGCGACCGTAGGAAGCGCGGGTTTCGCGGAGGTCCGGCATCGGCGTCGGCCGTGTTACGAACCCGGGAGCTGTGTGAACGGCGGGTGGCGCGCGGCGTGAGGGAGCGGCGCTGGAGCGGTGGTGGAGCGGCGCTGTGGAGGGTGTCCCCGGCGCGTCGGCGGGCTGCCTTAGGGTGCTCGGGTGCCCGACCAGCCCGGTGAGTCCTCCGCCTCCACACCGGTCCGCGACCTGCTCGCCGCGGCCGTCGAGGCGCTCGGCGGCCAGGAGCGTGCCGGTCAGGTGGCGATGGCCGAGGCGGTGGCGTCCGCGATGGCCGGCAAGCAGCACCTGCTCGTCCAGGCCGGCACCGGCACCGGCAAGTCGCTGGGCTACCTGGTGCCCGCGCTGCTCCACGACGAGCGGGTCGTCGTCGCCACCGCGACCCTGGCGCTGCAGCACCAGCTCGTCGAGCGCGACATCCCCCCGGCTGACGAAGGCGGTCTCGGGCCGCAAGGGTGTCGACACGTCGTACGCCGTGCTCAAGGGCCGCTCCAACTACGCCTGCCTCCACCGGGTCCGCGAGGGCGTGCCCGACGACCAGGGCGAGCTGATCCAGGCCGAGGCCGCGCTGGGGGCGATGGGCAAGAAGGTCCTCGAGCTGCGGGAGTGGGCCGAGGAGCAGGCCGGCGCCGAGGGCACCGGCGAGAAGGACGCCGCGCCGCGCCACACCGACCGCGAGTGGCGGCAGGTCAGCGTCACCGCCCGGGAGTGCCTCGGGGCCGCCAAGTGCCCGTTCGGCGAGGAGTGCTTCGCCGAGCGCGCCCGCGAGAAGGCGCAGCGCTCCCACCTGGTCGTCACCAACCACTCGCTGCTCGCGATCGACGCGATCGAGGGCATCCCGATGATCCCCGACTACGACGTCGTCGTCATCGACGAGGCGCACGAGCTGACCGCCCGGGTCACCCAGGCGGCCACCGACGAGCTGTGGGCCTCGGAGGTCGAGCGCGCCGCCCGGCGCTCGCAGCGCCACGTCGACGGCGGGGAGGCCGACGACCTGGCCGACGCGGCCGACGCGCTGCGGGCGGCGGTCGCCGACGCCCGGCCGGGCCGGTTCGAGGCGCTGCCCGAGGAGCTGGCCGACGCGCTCGCGCTGGTCCGCGACGCCGCCCGGGCGCTGGTCTCGGCGTTCCCCAAGGCCGACTCCTCCGGAGGGTCCGACGAGCCCGACGCCGGGCTCACCCAGGCCAAGGGCGCCGTGCAGGAGCTGTTCGCCACCGCCGAGCGGATGGCCGCGTGCGCCGACTCCGACGTCCTCTGGCTGACCGAGGGCACCGACCGGCTTCCCCCGCACCTCTGCGTCGCGCCGCTCCAGGTGTGGGGGCCCGATGCGCGACAAGCTGCTCGCCGAGAAGACCGTCGTGATGACGTCGGCCACCCTCATGCTCGGCGGCGACTTCACCTCCCTCGCCACCAGCGTCGGCCTCAAGCCGTCCGAGCGGGTCGGAGTGGCCGCCCCTTCGCCCGGCGGCTCGGAGAGCGACGACGCCCAGCCGTGGACCGGCCTCGACGTCGGCAGCCCGTTCGACTACGGCCGGCAGTCCATCCTCTACGTCGCCCGCCACCTGCCCCCCCGCCCGGCCGCGACGGACTCGGCCCGGCCCAGCTCGACGAGATCACCGACTTGGTCGACGCCGCGGAGGGCCGCACCCTCGGCCTGTTCTCCAGCCGGCGCGCGGCCGAGACGGCCGCCGAGCACGTGCGCACCAAGCTGCCGCACCTGACGACGCTCGCGCAGGGCGACGCGCAGCTGCCGGAGCTGGCGCGGCAGTTCGTCGCCGACCCCCACACCTGCCTGTTCGGCACCCTCGGGCTGTGGCAGGGCCTCGACGTCCCGGGCGACACCTGCCAGCTGGTGATGATCGACCGGATCCCGTTCCCCGCGCCCCGACGACCCGCTGATGAGCGCCCGGCAGCGCGCCGCCGACCAGGCCGGCGGCAACGGGTTCATGCAGGTCGCCGCCACCCACGCCGCACTCCTGCTGGCCCAGGGCGCCGGCCGGCTGATCCGCACCAGCGCCGACCGCGGCGTGGTCGCCGTTCTCGATCCCCGGCTGGCCACCGCGCGCTACGGCAGCTTCCTCAAGGCCAGCCTGCCGCCGATGTGGACCACCACCGACCCCGAGGTCGCCCGGAAGGCGCTCGGCCGGCTGGCCGCGGCCGCGGGCTGAGGCGCGGCGCCGCGCCGCACGGGGGCGACCGGCCGTCGGTGAGCCGTCGATGAGTCGCCGATGAGTTCCGGCCGCGTGCGGGGTCGTTCCCGGCATGCGCTACCTCTTCGTGCCCGGCGCCGGCGGTCAGGGCTGGATCTTCCACCGGGTGGTCCCGCTGCTCGACGACGCGGTGGCGCCGGACCTGCCCGCCGCCGACGAGACCGCCGGCCTGCACGACTACGTCGACGTGCTGGTCGACGCGGCGGGTGAGCCGCCGCCCGACGGCTACGTCGTCGTCGCCCAGTCGATGGGCGCGCTGACCGGCCCGCTGCTCTGCGACCGGCTCGACGTGCGGCACCTGGTGCTGCTCAACCCGATGATCGCGAAGCCCGGGGAGACCGGCGGCGAGTGGTGGGAGGCCACCGACCAGGCGGCCGCGATGATCGGGCCGTTCGACGAGCGCGAGACGTTCTTCCACGACGTGCCGCCGGAGATCACGGCTGAGGCGTTCGCCGCCGACCCGGTCGACCAGTCGGGGACGCCGTTCGAGGAGCCGTGGCCGCTGACCCGGTGGCCCGACGTGCCCACCCGGGTGGTGGTCGGGGCCGACGACCGGCTGTTCCCCGTGGAGTTCCAGCGCCGGGTGGCGAAGGAGCGGCTCGGCATCGAGGTCGACGTGGTGCCGGGCGGGCACCTCAACGCGCTCAGCCGGCCCGCAGAGCTGGCGGCGTACCTCCGCGCCCTCTGAACCGGAGGTCGTCAGGGTGAGAGTGATGCATAGGTCACTCTCACCCTGACGACCTCACCTGACGGTCGCCCGGAGCACGAACCGCCGGTTGTCGTCGAGCGCCCGGCCGCGGCAGGTGCGGCCGCGACCGAAGCCGGAGTTGCAGTCGTAGCGGCGGCTGGCGTTGACGAGGGTGACCTCGACCCACTGCACGCGGCCGCGGGTGAAGGGGATCCGCTTGCCGCCGATGACCTTGTTGCCCTTCGGGCCGAGCCGGACCTGCCGGGTGACCGGGGCGCGACCGGTGCGCTTGACGGTGTAGGTCGCCGCACCGCCGCGTGCGGCGCGGGGCAGGTCGAGCTGCAGCCGCAGGAAGCGGCCCTTGCCGAGCCTCTGGCCCGGCAGGAACCGGTGGGTGCGGCTGGTCAGGTGGTCGAGCCGCGCGACGGCCCGTGCGCTCGGGGCGCCGGGGGGTGAGGACGGCGCGGCCGGCCAGCTTGGTGAAGGGATACCGGTTGGCCCGGCCCTCGGCGTAGGCCTGCCGCGCGCGCCGGTTCTTCGTCGCGAACCGGACGAACTGCTGGCGCAGCGTGGTGTCGCGCCGGGTCAGGGCGCGGTTGATGGCGTGCAGCGAGTAGAGGTTCTGGCCGTCGCCGCGGGCGAGGTCCCACATCTCGCGCACCAGGCGGGGGAGCGGGCCCTGCTTGGCGGAGTAGCGCTCGGTGAGGTGGCGGAAGAAGATCCAGGCGCCGTAGTGGTAGAGGCCGCGGAAGGAGTCGAGCGGCTGCTGCGGCCGGCCGATCGGGCCGCGGGCGAGGTAGGAGACGTTGTCGTCGACAGCGTCGTAGAGCTCGTCCTCGGCCCAGGTGGCGGTGGCCTCCATGAACCAGCCGTCCTCGGCGATGTCGTAGCCGAACTGGATGGCGTGGAAGTACTCGTGAGCCGCGGTGACCTGCAGGTTCTGCCGCGGCGTGTGGAACGGGAACTGGCCGGTGCGGTAGTCGTTGTCGAGCACGCAGTAGGCGTGGACGCCGATGTGCTTGTTCCAGCGGCCGGCGTCCTCGTCGTCGGTGGTGCAGTAGCCGTAGATGCCGTTGCCGCCGATGTCGGCGAGGTAGACGTCGGTCTTGTCGGCGTGCGGCCCGTCGGGGGCGCCGACGCCGATCCCGTCGTCGGGCAGCGGCGCGTCGTAGCCGGCGGCGACGTACTTGCGGTGGATGCGGGTCAGCTCGGCGAGCACCAGGTCGACGTAGTCGGGCACCTGGTTGCCGGCCGTGCCGTAGGGCGTGCCGTCGTCGCCGCGCGGCACGCCGTGGCGGGGGGTCGACGCCCTTGCGGACGTAGTGGACGCACACGACCGCGGAGCAGACGGCGCTCGACGGGCCGTCGTACGTCGGGTCCTGCTGGTGGTCGGGCACGCTCGGGTCCGGCGGGTCGGTGGGGCGGGCGAGGTAGGCCGCCGCCTGTCGCCGCTCGGCCGGGGGCAGCTGGTCCTGCACGAGGGCGAGGTCGCGCAGCGCGAGCGTGAGGTCCTCGCGGGTCGCGGGCGTCGTCGGCGTGGGCTGCTGCAGGGTGGTGGCGGTGTCGTCGAGGAGGTCCTCGACGACCTCGAGCGCCTCCTCGGCCACCGGCGCCGGGTTGCTGGGGTCGGTGGTGTCGCCGGCTGTGGCGGGCGCTGCCGCGGCGGGGGGTGGCCGGGCCGCCCGGGGCCGCCGTCAGCAGGGTCGCCGCCATCAGCGACGCGACGGTGGCGGGCAGGAGGCGGATCAGGAGAGCCCGAGGCATGGCCGCGAGCCTATGCGGTCACGCCGACGGCGCCACATCGTCGTCCACAGCCCCCGTGGGGCGGGATCAGACCCGCCGCAGGACCGCCGTCACCTTGCCGAGCACGGTCGCGTTGGTGCCGTCGATCGGCTCGAACGCGTCGTTGTGCGGCAGCAGCCAGACCTTGCCGTCCTTGCGCTGGAAGGTCTTGACGGTGGCCTCGCCGTCGATCATCGCGGCGACGATCTCGCCGTTCTCGGCGGTCGGCTGCTGGCGGATCACGACGTAGTCGCCGTCGCAGATCGCGGCGTCGATCATCGACTCGCCGGAGACCTCGAGCAGGAACAGCTGCCCGTCGCCGACGAGCTGGCGGGGGAGCGGGAAGACGTCCTCGATGCGCTCCTCGGCGAGGATCGGGCCACCGGCAGCGATCCGGCCGACGACCGGCACGTTGGTCGGCACCGGCGCGGCGTCGCCGATCCCGGTCTCGTCGTACGTCGTCTCCTCGGCGGCGCCGATCGACTGGCGGGCCCGCATGATCTCGGGCAGGAACACCTCGAGCGCCCGCGGCCGCTTGGGGTCGCGCTTGAGGTAGCCCTTCTCCTCGAGGACGCGCAGCTGGTGGGCGACGCTGGAGGTGCTGGTCAGGCCGACGGCCTGGCCGATCTCCCGCATGCTCGGCGGGTAGCCGCGCTGCTCGATGCTGTCCTTGATGTTCTGCAGCACCCGCTGCTGCCGCGGGGTGAGCCCGGTCGCGTCCGGGGGGCCGTCCGGCAGTTCGCTGACCTTCTTGTCCGCCATGGGGCGACGGTAGCCCGATCACCTGTTCGAATCAAACATCTGTTCGAACGGGCGTGTCGGACTGTCGGATGTGGGAAGGCCTCCTGCTGTTACCCCGAGCGTTGCTGGGGCGTTCTGTTAGACAGGCCCGGTCCTGCTCGGCCGACGACTCGGGAGGGGTGCTCATGCTGCGGAGGTCCGCCGGCATCGGCGTGGTCGTGGCCGCGCTCGTGCTCTCGGTGCTGACCGTCGCCGGCCCGGCGCACGCCGCCCCGGTCGGGATCACGGTCACCCCGGGGGCAGCGTCTTCGCCGACGACGGCACCGAGTGTCACGGCGAGCGGGACCAGGAGCCGCGGCTGTGCGAGGAGCTGGAGGCCGACCCCGGCGAGAGCGTCTCCTACCGCGCGGAGCCCGACAGTGACTACGACTTCGCGGGCTGGAGGAGCGCGGGCGGCGCGGTGCCCTGCGTCGAGGCCGGGGGCGAAACGACCTGGGCGGGCGAGAACTGCAGCTTCGTCGTGCCGGCCGGAGGGGTGGACTTGACGGCGGAGTTCGTCGACCCGGACCCGCCGAAAGCGCCGGTCGTCGAGGACGGGCCGGCGGGCCCGGTGAACCGGCCCCCGTCCTTCGTCTTCGCCGACCCGACGGTGCACGATGAGGACGCCACCTTCCACGAGTTCCGCTGCGCCGTCGGCCCGGTCCAGGGGGGCGCCCCGGCGGGGGACAGCTTCGTGCCGTGCCGGCACGAGGACCCCTCCGTGCTGGGCCACACGGTCACCGACACGCTGCCCGACGGGGAGCACCTGCTCTGGGTGCTGGCTGAGGACTTCTACGGCAACCGCTCCGAGCCGACAGCGGTCGCCTGGACCTACGACCGGGTGCCGCCCACCGTCCGGTTCGAGGATCGGCCGGCCCGGTACTCCACCGAGACCACCCCGGTGTTCGGGTACTGGACGGACGGTGCGGTCAAGTCCTGCTCGCTCGACGGCGAGGAGATCCCGTGCCAGAGCATCCGGGTTCGGAATGGGCGGCACACCTTCGTGGTCACCGTCGAGGACGCCGCCAAGAACACCGCGTCGGCGTCGTACACCTGGCAGGTCGACACCGTGCGCCCGCGGGTGCGGCGGAAGGCGCCGACCGGGCGTCGGGTGTCGCGCACCGCGAACGTGACCCTGTTCTTCAGCGAGCCGATGCAGAAGGCGCTGGTCGTCCGGCGGGGGAAGCCGGCGGTGCAGCTGCTGCAGGGGAGGAAGAGGGTCGCCGCCACGGTGCGCTACGTGCGTCGCGGCCGCACCTACCGGGCGATCCTCGACCCGAAGCGGCGGCTGAGGGCGCGCACGGCCTACCGGGTCGTCGTCACGGCGCTCCCGAAGGACCTCGCCGGCAACACGCTCCGGCCGACCGGGTGGCGGTTCCGGACGCGCTGAGCCGCGCGGCGACACGCTCGAACGGATTTTCGAACAGGTCCTTGATCTGTTCGAACACGTGATCTAGCCTCGTACACGTGTTCGATCGAACGTCTGATCGACTCCGCGCCGGTTGTGGCCGGTTGCGTCGGAGGGTCTCGGTAGACATCGGGCCGAACACGACAACGACCCAGGGCTCCGCTGGAGCCACTTCCCCCGGAGGTCACGATGAGCACCACCACCCTCGCCCCGCGCACCGCCGTCCGGACTGCCCGCGCCGCAGCCCGCCCGAGCACCCGCCGCCCGTCGGCCGGCGTCCGGCTCACCCGCCGCGGCCGGGTCGTGGTGTTCGCGCTCGGCGTGCTGGTCGCGTTCGCGCTCGGCGTGTGGTTCGCGTCGGGGTCGGTGGCGAGCCAGGAGGCCGGCGAGTCGAAGGCCGAGCTCGTGACGGTCGCGCCCGGCGACACCCTCTGGGCGATCGCGTCCGACGTCGCCGCCGACACCGGTGAGGGCGACGTCGGTGACGTCGTCGAGCGCATCCAGGAGATGAACAGCCTCGACTCCGGCATGGTCTACGCCGGCCAGGAGCTCCGCGTCCCGACCGAGTAGGTCGCCGCACACTTCGTCCGCCGCTTCGACCCCGGCGGACGACAGGGGCCCACTGCCCGGGCCCACTGGGGAAGACGAGGGGCGGACCTGCCACCCACAGGCCCGCCCCTCGCGCCGTTTTCGGGAGGCGGCTCGATGGCGGGTTGGCGTGCCTGGTCGTCAGCCGCCGTAGCCGACGAGCGTGGGCCGCGCCTCGATCGCCTCGAGGGTCACCGGCGCCCCGGCGATCGTCACGCTCCCCGGCACCGGCCGCCACGCACCGCCGCCGACCCGGAAGTCCGCGACCCAGGTCGTGTCGAGCGACGGCGCGTAGTCGCCGGTGCGGAGGTAGGAGTGGGTGATCCGCAGCCGGGGATAAGGCGCCCCCGGCTCTTCCGTCGTCACCGACTCCCCGTCCCCGAAGTGCCAGGTGTAGGAATGCGGCTCGATCCGCAGGTCCACGCGCTGCCCGAGGAGGCGCACCGTGCGGCGCAGGGTGCGCTCCTCGGTGAAGAAGTTGGTGCGGAAGTTGACGAGGGTCTGGCCGCCGGGCGGCTGGATGGTGAGCTCTGACGGCGGGAGAGGGACGCGGCGAAGGGCGTTGGCGATCATGGTGGTCGTCACTTCGACAGGGGTTGTTTCGGTCGGACACCAATACGACTCCGACAGCACCTCGCCGTTCGGTCCCTCCAGCCAAGACCGCGTCTCAAAGGTCCCGTCCGGACACGTCAGTTCCCCGGTGCATATCCCTTCGCACGCTGGCGCCTGGTGATACGTGCCCGCGGGCTCCGACGTCGACGAGAAACGCCCACCGTCGGAGGTTTCGGTTTCGTGGCGAACTTCCGTCACGAACTGGCCGTCGCCAGCCTGCGTATCGACATCTGTGTCGTCCGCAGACGACGCGTTCATGACGAGCCCGAGAGCCACGATCGCCAGGCTTGCAATCACGGTGTCTCCAAGGTGGAAACGGTCCATCGGCCCGCTCGATGCCAGGTGCCGAATAGCAGCTTGCTGCGTCCACCGGGGTAGGTCTGGTCCAGATCGCCGGCTCCCCCGCACAGTCTGATCCCCAACGCGCAGGTGGGCGATGACCGTCCACGACTCCTTCGTGGCCCTCGACGTCTCCAGGCGTCTGACTTCGTACGCACCTCCGGTGATCCGTCCGCCACGGCGATAGATCTCAGCGATCGAGTCAGTTCCGGCACGACACCCCTCGCACGCCGGCTCTGCTATATCGGTCAGCGTCGCGACATCGCCGGTCTTCTGCGCATAGTTGATGAGCGCGACGTAGTACTCCACGAACGCCTCGGCCCCCGCCTTCGTCGCCTCCTCGGCCGCAGCCGGCAGCGTCGGCTCGACCGGTCCCGTGGGCGTCGGCTCGGTCGGCGTACTCGTCTCCGACACCGCGGTGCTCGACGGCGCGGTGGGTTCGGGTGTGGGTTCGGGCTCGTCGTCGCAGGCGACGAGCGCGAGCGTGAGCACCGCAGCGGCGGCTGCGGCGGCTGGTCGGCGGGGTGGTGACCCCATGCAGGCCTCCCGAGATGCTTCCTCGCCCGGACCCGGTGGCGAGGACCTGAAAGTACCGCGCCTCCGCCCCGCCCGGCCAGCGTCGATCGCAGCCTGTGGAGAACGGTCGGAGCCGTTGAACCGGGTGGTCGGTCCGTCCCACGCTGCTCCCATGACCGACCCGCTTCGTCTCCGCCGGGCCCGCGCCCTCGCGCGGCGGCAGGGCGGTGTCGTGTCGCGCCGGCAGCTCTACGGGCTGGGCGTCACCCGGTACGAGGTGCGCAGCCAGGTCCGTGCGGGTCGGTGGCAGCTGATCGGCGACCAGGCGGTGGTGCTCCACAACGGCGCGGTCTCCGACGAGGGCCACCGCTGGGCGGCGGTCTTCTCCGGCGGGCCGCGTGCTCAGCTCGACGGCGCGGCGTCGCTGGTCGCCTCGGGGTTGCAGCGCTACGACGTCGCCCGGATCCGGGTGTCGGTGCCTCGCGGCGCGCGGGTGCGCAGCAGCAGCCGCTACGACATCCGGCAGACCCGCCGCTGGTCGCGCGACGACGAGGTGGGCTCCGGCATCCCGCGCACCCGGCCGGCGGTCGCCGCGGTGCGGGAGGCGTTGTGGGCGCGGACCGACCGCCAGGCGACGTACGTCCTGACCCTCGTGGTGCAGCAGGGCCTCGCCCGGCCGGCCGACCTCGCCCGCGAGGCGCTGCGGATCCGCCGCGACAAGCGGCGCCTCCTCGTCCAGGCGACCGTCGACGACCTCCTCGACGGGGGCCGGTCGCTGGGGGAGATCGACGTCGTGCGCGAGCTCCGTCGCCGCGGCCTGCCGCCACCAAGCCAGCAGGCGCTGCGACGCGACCGCCGCGGGCGCTACTACCTCGACCTGCACTGGCCCGACCTCCGGCTCGTCGTGGAGATCGACGGCATCCACCACACGTGGGCCGAGAACGTCGTCGGCGACGCGCTCCGCCAGAACTCCCTCGCCCTCGCCGGCGACACCGTCCTCCGCGTCCCGCTCCTCGGCCTGCGGGTCGACCCCGACGCGTTCTACGGCCAGATCGCCGAGGCGATCGCCGCCGCGCAGCGCCGCGTCGCCTGAGGACTCGAAGAGGTCATACGGACGGGGTCACCGGTGGCCCCGTCCGTATGACGTCCGGCCGCCCGCCGCGGCCCAGCCGCCCGCCGCGGCGCGCACCGCCCGCCGCCACTCAGCGCACACCCCGCCCGCCCTACCGAGCCGCCCGCTTCCCGCCCTTCGGCGCGTCGGGGTCGCGCTTCGGCTTGGGCTCCGGGGGAGTGGTGAGGCCGATGGCGCGGGAGAAGCGGACGACGAGCATGAAGCCAAGGAAGAGGCAGGCGACGGCGCCGACGGAGGCGATGCCGAGGTACCACCAGGCCTCGTCGGAGTCGTCCTGGCGCGCGGTGGAGCCGAAGTCGATGGCGGCGTAGACGAGGTAGCCCCAGGCGACGACGCAGAGGGTGATGCCGAGGGCGAGTGCGAGCAGCACGGGGCGGAACGTCTGCTTGGGACGATCACCCGCCCGCTTTCCGCCCGCCACGGGCGTCATTGTGTCCGATCCGCCAAGCCTCCCGCGGGTCGCCCCGCCGACCCCGCCGACCCCGCCGACCCCCGTCACCCCCATCGAGCCGGCCGGCTCAGGTCAGCGCGGGCGCGACAACGTACTGCACGCTGGTGAGACCGCCGCCGCCGTCGGCGACGGTGAGCGTGACCGTCCAGTCGGCGCTGCTCCAGCTGCCGGCGCCGCCGAACGACTCGCCGTCGGCGCTGAACCCGGCGCTCTCGAGCTCGCCGGTGGCGTCGGCGAAGAGGTCGTCGGGGTCGCCCTCGACGTTCATCAGCAGGTACCAGCCCTCGCTGCCGCTGTCGGCCGGCGAGGACGACGCGGAGATCAGCTGCCCGTCGAGCAGCGGCACGTCGGAGGGGAAGTCGTCGGGCAGCGCGACGTCGTCGCCGACCTCGAAGGTGCCGTCGGAGCTCTCGACCTTGACCCCCGCCGTCGCCGTCGAGGTCGACCTCGACGTCCTGGCCGTCCTGCTCGGCCGCCTGCTCGATGCTCTCCTCGACGGCACGCTCGGTGACCTCGCCGCAGGCGCTGAGGGTGAGGGGTACGGCGACCACGGCGGCGGTGGCGAGGAGTCGTACGGCGAGCGGGCGCGGGGTCTTCATGAGGCCTCCGGTGGGGTCGAGGGAGCAGTGGGTGCGGCCCCGAGGCCGGCGCCCACAGTAGTGATCCGCGGCGCCCGTTTGCAGTGGCCCAAGGGATGAATTGCGGGTCCGCGGAGGTTCTACTGACGAGGCCTCAGGGCCCGCCGACGCGCCGCCCCGACACGCCGTACCGAACCCGTCGAACCGGCCCTGACCTGCACAAACACCCCCACCGCCGACCCATGTCGAAACTGATACCGCCCGGGCCTTGCACCAGTGGTGCCGGGGGCGTACGGTTACCACAACATCTAGTAGTTACAGCCGTGTAGTTCTCCACATCTAGTTCACAGATCGCGGAGCGCGAGTGCACAGCGGACCACTGGATCTGCACAGCGAACCACCCGGATATCCACAGCCGCGACCAGCCCCACCCGGGCCGGTCGAGCCCTGCCCGAAGGGAGGAGGACCAGCATGCACTGCCCCTACTGCAAGCACTGCGACACCAAGGTCCTCGACTCCCGGGTGGCCGACGACGGCGCCCAGATCCGCCGCCGCCGGGTGTGCCAGAGCTGCGAGAAGCGCTTCACCACCGTCGAGCTGATGCAGCTCACCGTGCTCAAGCGCTCCGGGGCCACCGAGCCCTTCCACCGGGAGAAGGCCGTCGCCGGCGTCCGCAAGGCGTGCAAGGGCCGCCCGGTCAGCGAGGACGACCTGGCCCGCCTCGGGCAGGTCGTCGAGGACCAGCTCCGGCTGGCCGGCAGCCCCGAGGTCGCCGCCCACGAGGTCGGGCTCGCGATCCTCGGCCCGCTCCGCCAGCTCGACGAGGTCGCCTACCTCCGCTTCGCCAGCGTCTACCGCGGCTTCGAGTCCGCGGCCGACTTCGAGTCCGAGATCCAGCTCATGCGCGCCGAGCGCGAGCTCTCCCCAGCCGAGACCGGCTGACCACAGACAGCCCCGGCAGGTAGTGGGGAAGCTGCCTGCCGGGGCCCACCATTCGGGCCGCCGCACCCCACCGGAGTGTCGGCGCCCACCGCAACACTGGAATCGACCGACCGCCCGCACAGCCAGGAACCGAGGGGACCAGGAGCACATGACCGAGACGGTGAGCAGCAAGACCGGCGCGACGACCGGCCGCAGCAACGGGCTCAAGATCGAGCGGGTGTTCAGCACCGAGGGTGTGCACCCCTACGACGAGATCACCTGGGAGCGGCGCGACGTCCTCCAGAAGAACTGGAAGACCGACGAGGTCGTCTTCGAGCAGTCGGGCGTGGAGTTCCCCGACTTCTGGTCGCTCAACGCCTCGACGATCGTCACCACGAAGTACTTCCGTGGCGCGGTCGGCACCCCGGAGCGGGAGTGGAGCCTCAAGCAGCTCGTCGACCGGGTCGTGAAGACCTACACCAAGGCGGGTGTCGACCACGGGTACTTCGCCTCCCCGGCCGACGCCGAGACGTTCGAGCACGAGCTGACCTGGCTGCTCGTGCACCAGTACTTCTCGTTCAACTCCCCGGTCTGGTTCAACGTCGGCACCAAGTCGCCCCAGCAGGTCAGCGCCTGCTTCATCCTGTCGGTCGACGACTCGATGGACTCGATCCTCAACTGGTACAAGGAGGAGGGGTTCATCTTCAAGGGCGGCTCCGGCGCCGGCCTCAACCTGTCGCGGATCCGCTCGTCGAAGGAGCTGCTCTCCAGCGGCGGCACGGCGTCCGGCCCGGTCTCCTTCATGCGCGGCGCCGACGCCTCGGCCGGCACCATCAAGTCCGGCGGCGCCACGAGGCGCGCGGCGAAGATGGTCGTGCTCGACGTCGACCACCCCGACATCGAGGAGTTCGTCGAGACCAAGGTCCGCGAGGAGGAGAAGATCCGGGTCCTGCGCGACGCCGGCTTCGACATGGACCTCGGCGGCAAGGACATCACGTCCGTGCAGTACCAGAACGCCAACAACTCCGTCCGCGTCAGCGACGAGTTCATGCGTGCGGTCGAGGACGGCACCGAGTTCGGCCTGCGGGCGCGGATGACCGGCGAGGTCATCGAGACGATCGACGCGCGGTCGCTGTTCCGCAAGATCTCCGAGGCCGCGTGGGCGTGCGCCGACCCGGGCCTGCAGTACGACGACACCATCAACGACTGGCACACCAACCCCGAGACCGGGCGGATCACCGCGTCCAACCCCTGCTCGGAGTACATGTCGCTCGACAACTCCTCCTGCAACCTGGCCTCGCTCAACCTGCTGAAGTTCCTGAAGGACGACGACACCTTCGACGTCGAGCGGTTCACCAAGGCCACCGAGCTGGTGTTCACGGCGATGGACATCTCGATCAGCTTCGCCGACTTCCCGACCGAGGCGATCGGGCAGACCACCCGCGACTACCGCCAGCTCGGCATCGGGTACGCCAACCTCGGCGCGCTGCTGATGGCGATGGGCCTCGGCTACGACTCCGAGGGCGGGCGCGCGATGGCTGCCGCGATCACCTCGCTGATGACGGGTGCGTCGTACCGTCGCTCCGCCGAGATGGCCGCCGTGGTCGGCCCTTACAACGGCTACGCCCGCAACGCCGAGGCGCACCAGCGGGTGATGCGCAAGCACCAGGCCGCCAACGACGTGCTCCGCCCGCTCCACATCGCCGACACCGAGGTGCACAAGGCGGCGACCGCGGAGTGGCAGAAGGTCGTCGACCTCGGCAAGGACAACGGCTTCCGCAACGCCCAGGCCTCGCTGCTCGCGCCGACCGGCACGATCGGCTTCATGATGGACTGCGACACCACCGGCATCGAGCCCGACTTCTCGCTGGTGAAGTTCAAGAAGCTGGTCGGCGGCGGCTCGATGCAGATCGTCAACAACACGGTGCCGCGGGCGCTGCGCAAGCTCGGCTACCAGGACGAGCAGGTCGAGGCGATCGTCGCCTACATCGCCGAGCACGGCCACGTGGTCGACGCCCCCGGCCTCAAGCCGGAGCACTACGAGGTCTTCGACTGCGCCGTCGGCACCCGCGCGCTGGGCCCGATGGGCCACGTGAAGATGATGGCCGCGACCCAGCCGTTCCTCTCCGGCGCGATCTCCAAGACGGTCAACCTGCCGTCGACGGCGACCGTCGAGGACGTCGAGGACATCTACCTCCAGTCGTGGAAGCTCGGCCTCAAGGCCACCGCGATCTACCGCGACAACTCCAAGGTCGGCCAGCCGCTCGGCGACGCCAAGGCTGACTCGAAGGGGGAGGGCGACGCTGAGGCGGAGACCAAGGTCGTCGAGAAGGTCGTGGAGAAGGTCGTCTACGCCCCGACCCGCAAGCGGCTGCCGAAGTCGCGCCAGGCCCGCACCACGTCGTTCACCGTCGGCGGCGCCGAGGGCTACATGATCTCGGGCGCCCACGACGACGGCGAGCTCGGCGAGATCTTCCTCAAGCTCGGCAAGCAGGGCTCCACCCTCGCCGGCGTGATGGACGCGTTCTCGATCGCGGTGTCGATCGGCCTGCAGTACGGCGTCCCGCTCGAGACGTACGTCTCGAAGTTCACCAACCTGCGCTTCGAGCCCGCCGGCCTCACCGACGACCCCGACGTGCGGATGGCGCAGTCGATCATGGACTACATCTTCCGCCGCCTGGCGCTCGACTACCTGTCCTTCGAGGAGCGCTCTATGCTCGGCATCTACTCCGCCGAGGAGCGCCAGCGCCACCTCGAGACCGGCTCCTACGAGCCCCTCGAGGAGACCGGCAGCGCCAGCGAGCTCGTCGCCACCGACCCCGAGCCCGCCCCCCAAGGCGGAGGCCGCGCCGGTCGTGGAGGAGGAGATCATCGACATCGGCTCGCCGAAGGCCGAGGTCAAGACCGCCCACACGTCTGCGGAGCTGATGGAGCAGATCACCGGCCACGCCGTCGACAGCCCGCTCTGCATGACGTGTGGCACGAAGATGCGGCCTGCTGGGTCTTGCTACGTGTGCGAGGGGTGCGGGAGCACCTCGGGCTGCAGCTGACGCTTACGTTGTAGATCAACCCAGTGGCCGGCACCTTCGGGTGCCGGCCACTGGCCATTGGGGTGGCCGAGGACGCCTAGCTGCGCCCGCGAGGTTGCTTCTCACCTGCGGCGAGTACGGCCGGGTGATCCGGATATCCGTGGCGCGGCCGCGTGACTCGGCTCGGTCTGGTTCCATCAGCCGATGGCATTCGACCCACCTGCTGCCCAGGGTCTGTCCGGCGCGGAGCCGTTTGATGGTCTCGACGCGTCGGTCATCGACTTCTGGCGATTCGCGATGAACGACCTCCGCACCAACAACGTGCGGGGCTACCTGGCGGAGTTCCTGGTGGCGCGTGCCGTCGGCTCCGCGGCGCCGCGAGTGGAGTGGGACCCCTGGGATGTGACGGCGCCAGACGGGACCAGGATCGAGGTCAAGTCGTCGGGCTTCCTGCAGGCGTGGGCTCAGAAGAAGCTGAGCAGTCCGACGTTCCGGGTCGCGCCCGCCTATGGGTGGGACACCGCGACGGGCGAATGGTCGGGGAAGCAGGGATTCAACGCAGACGCGTACGTGTTCTGCCTCCACACGGCCAAGAGTCATGAGGAGTACGACCCGCTCGTCATTGCCCAATGGAGGTTCTATGTCGCGGGACGAGCAGCGATCGAGGAGCGGGCCGGCGCTTCGATGGGTTTGACCACACTGGGAAGAGTCACCGGAGATCCGATCCCGTACTCCGACCTTCGGGAGGTGATTGCGTCCGCAGGCGAACCGAGTCGGCTCGCCCGGTCGGTATAGCGGCCGCTTCTCACGCAGTCTGAACGCGGCGGTAAGACGCTGCCTGAGAAAGGCCGACCTGGGCTCAAGATCGTTTGATCAGCAGCGCCTTGTGCGACCCAAGTTCCCCCGAGCACCTCGAGTTTGCAGTCAGTGAATCTCGAGACAGTGCGTCGACGCTCGTCTTCAGGCGCCAGGGCCGGGAGCGTGGCGAACACGAGCTCCCTGGCTGTCTCGAGCATGTGGTAAACGGTGGCCTGCAGCCGCGATCCACCTGCCAGCGCGAGTTCATAACCAGCGGCATGCAAGCCGACGAGGATCTCCTCGAAGGAAGCATCTGCCTCAGCGGGGTCGAATCGTCCATTCTCGATGAGTGACCGGCGTTCCAGCGTTGCCCTCATGAGGCGATCGCACTCTGACAGGAACCGTCCTGCGGTCGCTGCAGCATGGCGCCGGCGATCCCGTTGTGAGGTGAAAGCAATAGGGCCCCACGATGCTGCTAGGCCGAATATGCCACCGATCAGCAGCGCCCATGTCTCATCCACGACCGCAGGCTACTCGTTTTGCAAGCTCCCGAATTCTGGATCTCGATCGGCGCCCACGCGGTGGAAAGACGTTCGCTTGTCCGTGCCGGCCGTGGACCTGGTCAATCGGGGTGTACTTCCCGACTCTGTAGTTGGGAGAGTGCATCTTCGCAGGCGGCGATAAAGCGCCGCTCGAAGTCGAGAGCGTCGGCGTCGACTAGGTGAACCCCAAGAGGGGCGAGCTCCGCTCGTTGTCCGAGCGTCACCACGTTTGGCACCGTCGGAGCCGTCGAGACCACGACGACCTTGGCTGTCGGTGCAGCGGAACCGAAGGTTTGAGCCAGCAGAGCCAAGAAGCGCCGTCGTGCGGCGACAGACCGGACGAGCTTGTACTCAACCGGAACCTGGACGCCATCTCGCATGACCACGAAGCCGTCGAACTTGCGATCCTCGGGTCTGGTGGCGTGCGCGTAGGACCAGCCCCTGGGTGCGATGGCCTGCATCACACGACCGATAGCCGCTTGTTCGAAGACCACGTACTCGTGCATTGCATTGCTTACCGCGCTCCTTGCGCCAGCCTCTGAACCTGCAAGTCGTCCAGCAACCTCTGCCGTGCCCGCCGGGTCGAGTTGAGAAGCGACTGCGTCGGCGATGTCCTGCGCAGCGGCCTCGGACATGTCGAACTCGCTGCCGCCAATCACCCACCGAAGCGGCACCTTACCCGCCACTGTGAGCAAAGACGCGATGCCACCAACTGCGAGCAGCGCGACGGTTCCGGCTTGATTCTTCGATTCGAAGACAGCGATGGCACCGCCAATCAGGCCACCCATGCCAACTAGAGCACACAGCCCTCGCACCCCGCCTCTCAAGTCATGAACGGTTACACGAGGAGCCGGATCCATCGAGTCTTCCGCTACCACGGCATTGCCTCCCTCCGACTTCACGCCGCTGAGCATGTCAGAACACCAATCCTCGCTGGGATGCGGTCGCGAGGCCTTGATTCTATTGCGAGCGACAATCTCAGCGCCATCACGCGGCGGTATGACGCGGCTTGCAACCTCGCCTGGAGGTATTCCGCCGTTCGCCGCTTAGCTCTCCTCAATCGGGCGACGATCGCATCGTGCTCGATAGCCAACTGGGATCAACTTCCCGAGCTCGTCAGCGTAGATGACGTTTGGATTGCGCAGCGGACCCCTTGTTCACGAGCGAGAGGGAGTTCGTCGTGGGTGCCCCTGCTCGATGGCTCATGCAACGCCCAGGGCCTGTCAGAAGATGTCTTGTCGCGGAGAACAGTTGCGACTTGCGCTCATCGGCTATTCAAGAAGGAACTCACCGATGATCAAGCCCGCGCGCTTCTGCAATGCGAAATTGAATCGGTTGTAATCATCAAGTCTCGGCGTGATGTGGAGACCACGCGCTGCGCCCCCGCCGATCTCGATCCGTCCCAGTTCTTCCAACTCTGGGCCCAAGACGCTCATTGCGCTGGTGTCGGCAACGATGACGCGGATTTCCGCACCGTTCGACAACACCGTCGTCGCCAGCGAATCGGAGTCGTTGATGGAGAAGTCGCGACGTTGACAGACCACGTGCCACTGCCAGCCGGAGTAGGCGGCACTTGAGACACTGCCCTTCACGATCGCGACACCATCTGGGTCACACACAAGAAGCACAATTGTCGAATCGGACGAATCAAGTCGGTAGAGGGCGTCTATGTCCTGCGCAAGAACAACATTCGCGAGCTCACTCACGAAGGTCGCCGAATCGCCGCTATCTCCGATGCTTACATAGCCATCATCTACTTCAAGGGGCTGCTCAAAGTGCCAGGGGGAACCTTCGGCTTGAGGAACTTCTACATGGACGCCAGCTGCCGGGTCAATAGACGAAGACTGAACTGACCAAGTTCCACGTTCCCGTTTGATCTCCCGTATCGCGAGAGTCGACTCTTGGATCATCAGTTGATCACTCGAAACGAAGTGGGCCGACTTGATCTCAGGTAGCCCGCTCAGCGTGGCCGCGCCTCCTCGAGAGACGACGAGAGTTTCTCCATTGCTGTTCGACACGACGGCTTCAGTGTCATGGCCGCTCAGCGCAAGGAGTCGATGGCGCGTGGCGTCCCGTCTTCGGTCGGAGGTGGCCGCGTCAATGCTGAGGGGCCACCTCCGCATAGAGCCATCGCTAGAAACGCTAACCAACTCAACCCGGCCATCGGGGCGGAGGAGCGCCATCCCGCGAACCTCGTCTTCATGTCCGCGCAGTGTGTGGATAGCCCCGGCGGGCCCGTACTGCGCATAGATAGACCGGCCACTGGCCGCGGCGGCCAACCTGTCTACTTTCTCGGTAAAAGCGTCGAGCCGCGGCCCGACCATGAACTGTCCAAGAACTGCTCACGCAAGAACCCAAACTCGAGCCCCCAAACGCCAAACGCTGCGGTACCCGCGGCGACTACCGAGAGTTCCTGGTCTGCCGCAAATCTCGCTGGGTACAGGGCATCGACGTATCCGGCATCTGGTGCTCCAAGTGCTGAGTCAGCGGATAAGTCCTCGTGACGGAGCATTTTGATCCCGGACCCAGCCGTGCCCACTGCAATGAACGTGTCCCGGGCCGAAACAAAGCAGCATGACATTGCAGCGATTCCAATATGACCAGTCGCACGCGAGATGCGGCGGGTTAGTGAGCGCTCTTGTTTTTCGACCGACCCGTCGCTACTCGTTGCGAGTACTTCGAACCTAGTCTGGTGTCGCTGCCGGATACTGATGGAAGTGACACTTCCATCGAGCTGCGTGATTCTGCGTGCTGTCTGATGCCGGCTGTCCCAGACATAGACGTCTCCGATGTCAGTGCCGACGCCGACAACAAACTGATCGCCGGCGGCAGAAGCGGTCAAGCATGTGATCACCGCGCCGAGCGAGAGTTGGCTGAACGCTTCCGCTCGGTCGTCCGCCCATCGAAAGTTCACCACGCCATCCGCATCTGCCGCGACGATCAAGTCGTCGTTTCCGGACTTTACGACCGTGACTTCGGTATAGGGACGGCCGCGCTCAACAAGCATGTGCTCGCTCGCTACGTCCCAGTCTGCGTACCATGCGTTCCACCACGAGTGCTCGGCTCGTCCTCGGAAGCTAGGGACGTCGTACTGGTGACCCGCGAGGCTCAAGTACGCCCGACGTTCGCTGTCGGGCCGTGTCTCGAGCTCGAACGCGACGCTTGATAGCGCCAGACGCGCCTTGTCGGCCGCGGCAGAAATTCCCCGTCCGGCGCGTGCCGCATCCCGTAATGCGACGGTGATGTCGCAAGCAGTGACTGCGGTGGGGTCTAAAAGAAACTCAGAAATCATCCCAGCAGCAACGGCGTGCCCTGAGAGGTGGGTTCGCAGGTACCCGTCGTCGGCGCTAGCCGCAACCCGACCCAGCATCAGGCGGTAGACCGCTGGGGCATCCTCGGGTTCTTGAAGCATGTCGACGAGCGCTTGGTGATAGAGGCGATATCGCGGAGCCTCGTCGGTTGCCACCGTCTCAATCAGGAAGGCTGCTCCTGACCTAAGGAGCCAGTTCAGGTCTTCCTCGTTGTAGGTTCGGCCCGACACGCACGTCACAACCTCGAGCCAGGTTGCCCCTAGGGTGAAGCCCGCTCCGCGGGCGTGGCTCAATCCAGCCAAAAGGTCGCGTAGCTTCTGTTCGTCATCGCCGAATCGAGCAAGGTACTCCTCAAAAGCCTCGCCCACCGTGCGCGGAAAGGTGCGATTCTCGAGCTCCCGTTCGGTCAGGTTAGGATCATCGATCAGTGAGCGGGTCACTAGCTGAGCAACCAAGTACACGGGATAGGCCGCGTTGGCGACCTTTTCGGCAATCTCCACAACGCGGTCTTCATCGCGCCAGATGGGCATTTTATCCTCATGGTCGAGGAGACGCGCTTCGGCGAATGCAATGAAATCCTCGAGCGACACATATTCTTCGCTATCGGCTTGCACGCGCACGCAACTTCCACCGAGTAGGCGAATAAGTTCTTCGTTCTCACTCGCAGGAATGCCGGATCGGCACGAGACGATCACCGTGATGCCGAGACGCTGGGCTTCGTTACCAAGCCGTCGAATCAGGTCCCGAGCGATTCGTTTCCGGGCGTCGGTGTCCGCCGCTTCGTCGAGGCCATCTAAGACGATGATTAGGGCCCGGCCCGCGCGTCTGCGCCGGCGAACGGCGTCGATGATCCCTTTCCGCACTCTCGGCAACCGTGCCGAGTTTTCGCGCGAGGGTGGTGAGCACTTCGGCGAACGACATTTGGCGCATGTAGATGGCAATCACGTCTATGCCAGACAGGCGGAGGTCGTCGATACCGGGCGCCGCCATTGTCGCCAATCTGCGATCCGCGATCACCGGTAGCCGTGCGAGAATTGCAGACTTGCCCGCTCCAGGTGAACCAGCAACGCAGAAGTAGTTGCCTCGGCTCCGAACACCTCTAGCACTTGCGGTCAGTTCGTCGACTATTGCGCGCCGACCACTAAAGAACCAACCGTCCTCTGCGCTGCTGCCGACCCCCCTGGCCCGGGGAAGCCAGTGCTCACGCGCTTCGATGCTGCGCTCGAAGTCACTCAGCACGTGCGCTTCGAGCGGTCGCCATATCGCGGCGATCTGTTCAGACGGTAGGAAGAAGGCAGAACGCGCCTCCTCCTCCGTGTCGCGCGCAACAACGATCCCTACGACACCACCCGCTTCGGCGTCAAACACTGCCGTGCCAGAGAATCCGCGCGAGAGGGTCGGCCCGACGCCAGCTCTCGACTCGATCCGAATCCAGGTGCCTCCTGGGCCCTCTCGACCCCTGATGGTGCCGTCGCAGCGAACTGGCGTTCCGTCCCGTTGCGCGCCATATGCTCGAAACGGGTGCGACTCGAGATTCGACCCGTAGAGGAAGTCCGCCGCGCCTACCTCCGCAGGCGGAGCCTCCGAGAGCTTGAGGACGGCGAGATCCCCGCGCCCGAACTCGTCTTCGGCAGCCCATCCCTCGACGAGGACCTGTGCCCTCTGAACGTGATCAGGGCGCGTCGGCCACCTCACTTGAACTGTCGTGCTCGGACTACTCGAGGGGTGGAAGTTCGGCCCCACGATGGCGGATACGACGTGGGCGCAGGTCAACAGGACGCGGTCGTTGACAAGCGTCGCCATGCCGACATGGCCGCCCGAGGGACTAAGCACCTGAGCGACAGAGTGCAGCGGGTGACTATCCGACGAGGGTGCGGCTATGAACGCGAGCTCGACCACGTCATCTTCACCACGAGGCTAGCTTCACCTGAGCCGGACGCGACGATAACCCCTGCGGAGGCAGTGAACTTGATTCCGAATGTGACTTCGAGTGATTCCGGCGCTCGGGCCAGATTATGTGCTGTGTCTGATACCGCCTCTGCGGCCGCGCGGATGGTCTGCAGTGCCTCATTGAACGTCGCGCTGGCACGGAAGATCACGTCTGAATCGCGAGCGACGCGCTCATAGCCGCCCCTGTCTGCGTCATGCACTTCGACCAGCACAGGTCCGTCGGCAGTCTCGAACTCAACTATTTCAGTCATCGGTACCCCAGTGATTGATGTTCTCCGAACCATAGCCAGTTGCGGTGCGACAGTGACCGTGCAACACAGCTGGTGCCGTGACGAGGGCTTCTTGCGTCATTCTGGGCGGTATGACCTGGGTGGCCCGCTCCCTGATCGCCGACGGATGCCTACTGCGCCGCCACCGCCGCGGCGTTGTAGAAGTCGATCGGCATGGCGTGCTCGAGCTTCCACGTGATGGCGATCGGCCGCTCGCCTTGGTGGCTTACGTAGGTGGCCGGCCCGAGGAAGAGGTAAGGGGCGGTGCCGAAGTCGTCCTTCTTCGTCTCGCGGACGAACAGCAGGACGGTGCTCGTGCCGTTGAGGTAGCGGTGCCCGGTTGGTGAGGCGACGCTCGTGCCCGACTGCGACTCCCAGTGGAACAGGGTCGGGCTGATCGGGTAGTCGCGATACATCGTGGTCGGCGAGAACTCCTCCTCCGACTTCTTCAGGTTGACAAAGAAGGCGTCGACGTTGCGCTCGGGGACGTAGAGGACGCCCTCGCGGAACGAGTTCGGGCGGCGCTGGAGGGACGCGTAGCCGAGGGCGGCGAGCACCTCCTCGCGCTGATAGCGCGCATGGACACGCAGCGGGACGTCGAGGAGCGAGCCGGTCAGCTCGAGTGCCTGGTGGCGGGCGGCGTCGAAGGAGATGTCGATGACGCTGCGAAGTTCCTCGCGCGTCGCTCGCTCGTGGCGGAGGGCGGCGAGTCCTTCGTCGATCGTCGCGTGGCCTCCGCCGTCGGGCCAGAGCGAGAAGAAGAGCATCTGAGCCATTCGCTGCTCGAGCGGCGACATCTCCGAGTAGTGCGGGGCGTTGTCGTCGAGCACGCGGCTGTAGGCCTGGAGGCGCAGTCGGTCATCGATGTGCGCGAAGGCCCGAACCCGTCGGAGCAGCTTCTCCTCCAACGCGCTGCCGGGCGGGGTCGGCAGACGGGCGTCGCGGCGAGCGCGGGTCCACGAGTGGCTGCCGCGGCGGAGGATGTCGGCAAGCTCGATGCCGGACTCGTCGAGGAAGGTCGCCAGGTCGATGTCGCCGACAGTGCGCAGTTCGCCGACGATCTGGCTCCACCGCGTCGTGATCTGCGACCTGATGTTCTCCAGGATCGTCTGTTGCGACTGCCGGTCGAGGACGATCTGGCAGCCGGACGGCAGGAACGGGAAGCCATCCTCGATGTCCTTCGTCAAGCGCTTCTTGGTGTGGCCGGTGAGAGCACGCAGCTTCTGGTCCCACTTGAACTGGCGGTGCTGGTAGCCGACGAAGTCGAGCACCGTGAGAACGGCCTTGTCGCGCGTTCGGCGAAGCCCACGACCGAGTTGCTGCAGGAAGATCGTCGCGCTGTCGGTCGGCCTGAGCAGCAGGACAGTGTCGACCTCGGGAAGGTCCAGTCCCTCGTTGAACACGTCCGCGGAGAAGAGGATGTTCAACCGACGGGCACGTAGATCAGCCAGCGCCTGCTGTCGATCTGCTGGCGACGTCTCGCCGCTCACCGCGGCCGCCGGGATGCCGGCTTCGTTGAAGACCTCAGCCATGTAGCGGGCGTGCTGCACACCGACGCAGAACCCGAGCCCCCGCATGCTGCCGAGGTCCAGCACTTTGTCGCGCAACTCCCGCAGGATGATCTCGGCTCGTGCCCGATTGCCGGTGTAGAGATTCGACAGCTCGGTCTCGTCGTAGCGACCGCGTGACCACGTCAGGGCCGTCAGGTCGGTGTTGTCGGAGACCGCGAAGTAGTGGAACGGGCAGAGTAGGTCTGCCCCGAGTGCGTCCCACAAGCGGAGCTCGGCCGCAGTGCGCCCGTCGAAGAACTCCGCCCGGACATCGATCCCGTCGGCTCGTTCAGGTGTCGCCGTCAGTCCCAGAAGTTCCCGAGGCGCAAGGTGGTTGAGGAGCTGACGGTACGTCGCCGCCGCGGCGTGGTGGAACTCGTCGATGACGACGACCTCGAAGTGGTCCGGCGGCAGGTTCGCGACGCCGTACGACGTCAGCGACTGCACGCTCGCGAAGACATGCTGCCAGCGTTCCGGCCTCATATTGCCGAAGTACCGCTCTCCGAAGCTGCCGTCCGCCAGCACCTCCCGGTAGGTCCGTAGGGACTGGTCAAGAATCTCCCTGCGATGAGCAACGAAGAGGAGCGAGGGGCGGGCTCCAGCTTGCGCTTCGCACAGCCGTCGGTAGTCGAGCGCGGCAATGACGGTCTTGCCAGTGCCGGTGGCGGCGACAACGAGGTTGCGGTGCCGGTCGTGCACGACGCGTTCGGCCTCGATCGCCTCAAGCATCTCCGCCTGATAGGAGAACGGCCGCACTTCGAGACCCGACAGCGAGATCGTGACGTTGTCGTGCGTCTTCCGGCCGGCCGCCTCGGCGAGAGCATCGTCAAGCCGATCGCGATCCAGGTCGGGGTCATAGCGCTCGAAGCTGGAGTCACTCCAGTAGGAGTCGAACGTCGCCTCAAACTTCTGCAGCAGGGTGGGCGTCGACACGCGGGACAGCCGGACGTTCCACTCCACTCCATCGAGGAGCGCGGCGCGCGAGAGATTGGACGATCCGACGTATGCCGTGTCGAAGCCCGTGGCCCGACGGAACAGCCACGCCTTGGCGTGCAGCCGAGTGCGCTGTGCGTCGTACTGGATGCGCACCTCGGCGCCGAAGTCGCGGACCATGCGATCGAGGGCTCGACGTTCGGTCGATCCCAAGTAGGTGGTCGTGACGACTCGCAACGGGATTCCGGCCGCGCGCAACTCGGTCAACTCGGCCTCCAGCAGGCGGACGCCGTACCACTTGACGAAGGCGCAGAGCAGATCGACCGAGTCGGCAGAAGCCATCTCTGCCTTGAGCTCAGCTGCCAGATTCGGCTCGTCGCGGGCGTTGGTGAGGAGAGCCGGCTCGGACAGCGGCGTCCGTGGTCGGGTGTCGAAGCGCCGCGCGGCACCTAGGTCGACTGGTTCGAGCGCCGAGATCAGCTCACGACTGGGCGGGAGCACCGTCTCGGCGGGCTCCAACGCCGCCAGAACGTCGTTCACAGCGCGCAGCCGGGCGTCGGGGTCAGTGATCGACTCGAGGTGCCGTTGAACCACCGCGCCGACGTGACGAGCCAGGACGTGAGGCTCCTCTGCCGCATCCACGGCGCGGATCGTGGACTCGAGCGTCGTCGTGGCCAGCTGGCCGTGCAGTGCCTGCGTGACGAGTGATTCGTAGAGCCCTGGTTCCACGGCGAGGAGCTTGCCAGGCACGGCCGGCGCATACCCGGGTTATCGCGCGACTCCCGTTGTTCGCTTCGGTCGGCAGCGGCCGGTTTCGGCGAACGGGCGACCGACGGCGACCGCCGCACGTAACCTCCCGCGGGAGGTGGGAGCGGTGGCAGGGGAGTCAGCGAGCGAGGCTGCTCGTCGGATGCGGGAGAAGGCCGAGCGCTTGAGCCGCGCAGCCGCGCACTACGACAAGGGTGCGGAGGGCGAGCGCGCGACGGCCGCGGCGCTGGCGGCACTGCCGGCGGACTCGTGGACGGTGTTCCACGACCTCCGCTGGCCGGGGCGACGGTTCGCGAACGTCGACCACGTCGTCGTCGGTCCGCCGGGTGTGTTCGTCATCGACAGCAAGAACTGGTCGGGGCGGATCGACGTGCAGTACGACGCGCTCCGCCTGAACGGGCGGCGCCGCGAGCCGGCGGTCAACGGGGTGGCCGAGGCGGCGCTCGCGGTTGCGGGGCTCACGAGGGCGGTGCCACCGACGCAGGTCTTCCCTGTGCTCTGCTTTGCCCGCGAGGAGCCGGTCACCGGGTGGACGCGCGACGTGATGCTCTGCTCGCTGAGCAACGTCGTCCAGATGCTGACGACACGTCCTGCCGTCCTGGACGAGGCGAGCCGCCGGATGACGTGCCTCGAGCTCGATGCCGCGCTGCGGTCGGCGACGGCACCTGAGCCGAGGCGTCCGGTGAACGCTCGGCCGCGACGAGCAGCGACGCCGGCCGCGCGGCGTACGAAGAAGTCGTCCGGCCTCGCGCGCCTCCTCGCCGTTGTCGTCGGCGTCGCGGTCGCGTTGGCCGTGCTCGTCGTCCCGGCTTCGAAGATCCTCGGCGAGTTCGTCCAACAGATCGCCGCTTCTGAGGCGGACGCCGATCAGCCCGAACCGCGTCGCGACCTCGACCGGCGGTCCGTCCTCGGGCGGTGGAGCGGCGACTACACGTGCGGAGGCAACGTCGCTGCCGGCCGCCTGGTGATCCAGCCGGTGGAGGGCAGCCCGTCGAAGGTGCGCGCGGTGTTCGGCTTCGGGCCGTCGGCCGAGGATGCGGCCTTGGCGGAGGGGAGCTACCGGCTGACCGGGACGTATCGGGACGGCGTACTGACGCTGCGACCAGGGAAGTGGATCGAGCGACCGCCGGGGTACACGGCGATCGGGTTCGAGGCTGCCGTCGCGGCCGAGGATCCCGACGTGCTCACTGGCCGCATTCCGGAGTGCGCGGGGTTCGAGCTCACCCGGGAGCGCGGGAAGGGCTGACGCGACTCCACATGCTTCGTCGTGGGGCACCACGCCTGTCGCCCCCGCCTCCTAGGGTGGGCGCGTGTCCGACCACCGCCTGATCCTGCGCCACTTCGAGGGCTGGTTGGAGAAGCAGCAACGCGAGGTGGACACTGCGCTGGTCGGCAGGCTGCTCGACCTCCGCGGCACCTACGACGACCTCGAGCCCACCTACTGGCCGAGCGGTTCGGTCGAGGACCTGCTGCTGCGGCGCTGGTCGGCGAACGACCACGTCGCGCCTCCCGATCCGGAGGTCCTCGTGGCGGCGCTCGAGGCGTGGTTCAAGTTCCTCCGCAACACCGGGCGGATGTCGGCGCGCTCGGCCGAGGTCAAGGCGCTCGTGAAGGAGTAGTCGCCGCGCGGCGCCACAGATGGAGAAGGCACGCGACGACCCGGAGCACTACTCGCAGACGAGGACGCTGCTGGAGTTCGGGCGCTCGCAGGGCATCGACATCGACGACGCCCCCCGACACCGCGACGCTGCAAGCACGGCTCGAGGAGATCAACCGCCGCTGGAACGACCTGCCGGTGTTCGAGCGCCAGCGACTGCTGCCGTCGCCCGACTCGGAGGGTCTCTCGGAGCAGGATCGCCTCTACGCCGCCTACTACACCGACGACCCGGTCGTGGCGCTCATCAGCTCGATGGCAGGAGAGCTGCCGGACGAGCGATACTCGACGCCCCTCCAGGGCGTGGCCGACGACCTCGCGGCGTCGCCGTACCTCCGCACGCTGCTCGACTTCGCCACCTGGGCCCGCGACGGCGTGCCGCTCACAGCGACCGGCAACCTGAGGGTGGCGCCGGCGCGCGAGGCCTACGACGCGCTCGGGCTCGAGCAGTGGGCGCGCGACCTCGCCCGGTTGCAGTACGACATCGACCCACCGCTGCCGGGACCCGCCGCGATGGGCATGGAGGCCTGGATCGAGCAGCAGGTCGCTCGGGACCGGCCGACGCGGAGCGCCGGCGACAGCGTGGGCCTGGAGCGCCTCCTCGCAGGTGGCGGGGCTGCCGGCCTCCTCGTCGACGAAGGACGACGGATCGTGGGTCGGCCCGTCGAGGAAGAGCCCACCGCGAAGGGCTGGCGCGACCTCGGGATCCGGGCGGCCATCGGGGTCTTCGAGTGGCTGCGGGAGAGGGAGCTCTCCACCGCCATCGTCACCCAGGCGATCCTCCGGTCCCTGGTCCACGGCCGTCGCCCGGTCAGCCTCGAGGAGATGGACCGCTTCTGCCAAGCGTGGCTGACCCCGCCGGAAGATCGGAGGATGTCCGGCGCCGACGGCGCCCTGCGGCGCACCCACAGGAGAGGCAGGGTCAACGCAGCGCTCGGCCTCGTCGCCGACCTCGGCATCCTCGTCCTCGACCACGACTCGGTCAGGCTGACCGACGCGGGCGACGACTTCTTCTGGACCTGGTGGGACTTCCTGGAGGAGCAGGCGCCCAGGGCGTAGCCGCACGGGCTGTCAACCACACGGGCCCGATCGACGTCCAACGGGTGTTCACGAGGAGGACGCCATGACGACGATCATCTCGCGAGGTCGACGCCTCGCCGCACCGCTGGCACTCGGGCTCGCGCTGACCCTGGCGCCGGGCACGACCGCGGCCGCCGCAGCCACGCCATCAACAGCACCGGCCCCGGACTGCACGGCGACGTGGGGCTCGCTCATGAAACAGAGCGCCCAGCACTACTCCCGGCGACAGATCACCGACGTCCGGTCCGGCCGGCACGCCTGCTTCGACCGGCTCGTCATCGACCTCAACAGCGCCGGCAAGGACAAGCCGGGCTTCGGCGTGAGGTACGTCCGGCGCGTGGTCGCGGACGGCTCGGGCCAGCGGGTGCCGCTCCGCGGCGCCGCCCGACTGCAGGTCGTCGTCAACGCCTCCGTGCTCGACGAGGACCGCAGCTACACCTACCAGCCGGAGAAGTGGCGCGAGCTCGTCGACGTCGCGGGCTACGAGACGTTCCGCCAGGTCGCGTTCGCCAGCAGCTTCGAGGGGCAGACCATCATCGGGCTCGGGGTTCGGGCGCGGTTGCCGATGCGGGTGTTCCGGCTTCCTGGTGAGGACGGGGGCCATCGCGTGGTCGTCGACGTGGCGCACCGCTGGTAGGCGCGCGAGGCCGCCCCCACCTTCGTGTCGGAGGTACGCCGTACGGTCCCGCTCCCAGGACCAAGGATGGGCGGCATGGCGATCGGCGACGCGGAATGCTGGTCGCTTCGGTCACGACCGCCGACGGCAGTCAGCTCGCGCAGGCGACGCCGTCGCCGTCCGCATCGAGGTCGTAGGGGTCGGAGCCTGTCACCACGACGTACCCGGTGTAGGCCGGGCCGTCGCCCGAGCCGCCCTCGCAGTCGTAGTCGTAGGCGGGCGGGGAGGCACGGGTCGTAGCCGGCCGTGCAGTTGTGGGTCGGGGCCGGTCGCACGACGTTCGACACCACGATGGAGACGGAGGAGCCCGGCTTGGCGCGGGCGGCGCCCGCCGGTGTCTGCCGGAGGACGACGCCGTCCTTGCCGGAGGAGCGCTTCTCGGTGGTGACGTCGACCTTGAACCCGGCGTCGCGCAGGCGCGCCACGGCCGCGGCCTTCCGTCGTCCGACGACTCCAGGGACCTTGGGATAGGCCTTGGCGACGACGAGCACCACCGAGGTCCCGGTGAGGACGGACGCTCCGACCTCCGCGCTCTGCCGGAGCACGGTTCCGGGCGCCTTGCGCGAGTAGGCCTGCCGAACGTCGCCGACGTCGAGTCCGACAGCGGTCAGCCGTGCCTCGGCCTTCGCCCGGGTCAGGCCGACGAGGCGCGGCACGACCGACGTGGGCGGCTCTGTCTCGGTCTCCGTGGGAGTCGGTGCCGGCGTGGTGGAGGTCGGCGTCGACGAGGGCTCCTGGGTCGGCGAACCAGGGTCGGCGGCCGAGGCGTTCCCGGGCTGCTCCGGCTCCGGCGCCACCACCGACAGCACGGACCCCACCACGACGAGGCCGACGAGTCCGACGAACACGGCCAGGCCGGCGATCGCCCAGCCAGGGAGGCCGGACCGGCGGCGCCCCGTCTCGCCGGTGCGGCGGTCGCCCGGTCGGGGCGCGTACGTCGTCCACTGCGGACCGCCCCAGTCCGCGGGCCGTGGCGCGATGTGGGCGGTCCACCGGCGACCGTCCCAGTACCGCAGCTGGGCGGGGTTGTGGGGGTCGGCGTACCAGTCGGCGCGTGCGCCCGCGCCGGGCGTGGATGTCGAGTCGGCCATCACGTTCTCTCCCTGGATCGCGATCACGAATATCAGGGAGTCGAGGACCTCGTCCGAGAAACTCGATAAGTCAGCGGATCGGAGCCGGCTCCCGGATAATCCGCGGCTTCCGCATCCGTCGGACGATCACGCCTCCTCCGCGACGTGCCAGTCCCAGAGCCGCCGCAGCCGCTCCGCCGGCGACGCGGCGACCAGCCGCCCCGAGCTGTAGACCTTGCGCCACGCGAAGTCCGGGATGACGGCCTCGAGCTGGTCGACGCCGAGCGCGTGCTCGACCGGCACGGCCTCGACGAGCTCGACGTCGACGATCTTGGTGGTCGCGCCTCGTCGCGAACGGGTGGGGTCCCAGTGCGGGGCAGGGGCCGGGTGGCTGTGGATGGTGCCGCGGGCGACGATCCCGCGGCCGTGGGCGCCCTGCCGGTAGAGGAAGGCGTCGCCGCCGGGCTCGATGCCGTTGTGGTGGTGCGCCACGCCCCAGGTTGTCGCGACCGGGCGACCGTCCGAGCAGGGGGGCGACCACGGAGGCGTCCCACGCGGCGGGAGTCCAGACGTAGTCGTCGTCGCGGCCCGGGTTCCACGTCAGCAGGACGGCGTGCACGCGAGGCAGGTGCCCGCAGGGCAGCCGGTCAACCGCCCGCGTCGGCGCGGGGCGAGGACGAGAGCCCGGCACCGACGGCTACGTTGGTCCGGTGGCGAAGAACCGACGCAAGCCCCACCGCGCCCGCGAGCCCCGTCGGCCGACGATCGTGCGCCGGGAGCACGACGCCAGATCCGTCGCCGACGAGCTACCGCTGATCAAGGAGATCAAGCGTGCGCTGTACGCCGACCACCCGCTCGACCTGCTCGCCCTGGTCTCCGGGGTCGTCCACCTGGCGGAGCCGGCGCCGCTCGAGGAGCCGACGTACGACCTCGACGAGCTCGTCGCGTCGTTCGAGACCTTCGACGTGGCGGCCACGACCGCGGCGCTCCACGTGATCGCCGAGCTGACCGACGACGAAGCCCTCGCCACCCGGGTCCGGACCACGCTGCTGGAGCGCACCCAGCCGATGCCGGAATGGCTGCGGTCGCTCGGCGACACCAGGGTCGAGGGCGTGGTGTCGATCACCGAGCCGCTGCGCGACGGCGACAACTACCTGCTCGACGTCAGGTTCGCCGACGGGCAGCGGATGACCTACGTGGTCCTCGTCGACAACAACATGGGCGGCGTGGTCAAGGACGCTTTCCCGGCCGAGGAACCGCTCGAGTCGGTCACGGCGAAGTTCCGGATGCTCGACGAGGACGGGGACATGACGCATGCGGCGGTCGACCCCGCCGACGCCCGCGCGCTGCTCGAGCAGGCGCTGGAGCGGGGTGCGATCACGCTGGGCATGCCGGAGCAGGAGGCGTGGCCGGTCGGCCGGCCGCTCGTGCGGTGGCTGCTGCGCACGATGCCGCCCGGCGGCGCCGTGCCGGAGGTGAAGGACTGGACGGACGAGGAGTACGCCGAGATCGTCGACGCGTTCCTCGCCAGCCCCCACGGCGCGCCGTGGCGTGGTGACGGTGACGCCCGGTCCCTCGCCGAGTCGCTGGTGTGGTTCGGCTCCGCGACCGGCACCGGTGACCCGCTGCGCTGGAGCCCGGTGTCGGTGGAGGTGGCGCTCGCCGACTGGATCCCCCGCAAGGTGATCGAAGATCGGGCCGTGATGTCGCGGCTGCCCGAGGTCCTGCGCGGCTTCGTCCGCTACGCGCACGCGGAGCGCGGCGTGCCGTCGTACCGCACCGAGCCCACGATCGCCGCGATCGACCAGTGGGAGCCGGTGTACCTCGAGGCGCTGGGCGGCCCCGCGCGGGACGCGGCGACGGAGCTGGCGCAGCTGGCCATGGCGCACGTCGGAGGGCTCGACCTCGGACCCGAGGAGGAGCGGGCGGTGGGAGGCCCCGAGGCGCTCGCCGCGCTGACGACCGACCCGCTGCCCGACGAGGAATTCGACTGGTCCGGCGTCCCGGACGACCTGCGGCCGAAGGTCGGCGAGATCCTGGAGCTGTGCGATCGAGCCGCGGACGAGCTCTTCGACGTCGAGCACCGCACGGCGAACCGCCGGCTGCTCCGCGACCTGCTGGCCGCCGACGCGGCGTACTTCCGCGGCCGTGCGCAGGCCCGCACCCACGCCGCCGCGGTGGCCTGGTTGGTGGCGGCGGCCAACGACTCGATCAGCCAGTACGGACCGGTGACCGCCGGCGAGCTGCTCGAGGTGTTCGGGGTGACGTCGGTCGGCGACCGGGCGCGGCGGTTCGAGCGGATGCTGGGGATTCCGGGCGAGCGGATGTCCGGCGACCCGGTCGTTCTCGGGGACGCCGGCTACCTCGTCGCCGCCCGGCGGGCGGCGCTGATCAGGGCGCGGCTGCTGCGCGGATGAGGACGCGGCTCACTGCTCGTCCTCGGCGGTGAGGTTGGAGACCTTCGCGAGCTGCCGGTCCGGGTCCCAGTCGTCCCACGGCTCCATGTCCTCGGCGAACGGCGTGCGCCACGCCAGCGTGCCGAGGAGGGCGACGATGAACTGCGCCGTCGTCATGCCGTAGCGCCGCGCCCGCGCCTCCAGCTCCATGTGCAGCCCCGGCGGGAAGCCGTCGACCCAGAAGCCGAGCGTCTCGATCTGCTGGCCGACGGCGACGTCGCGCCAGTGGTCGAGGTCGACGTCGCGGTTGAGCGGGTTGTGCAGCAGCTCGTCGAGAGGTGGGTACGGCGTCACGAACAGCGCGGGGTCCTCCAGCAGCGCCCGCGCGATCGCCAGCGCCACCAGCTCGGGCCGGGCCAGGAGCTCGTCCTCGTAGACGTCGAGCGGCTTCGGCCAGTGGTGCTGCTTCTCCACCTGGTAGATGCTCGACACCATCCGCCGGACCTGTAGCTGCTGCTCGGGCGTGGCGAGGTCGTCCTCGGCGACCGGCTCGACCGACAACCGGCCGCCGGTGATCCGCAGCCCGACCAGCTCGTAGCGGTCGACGTCCGGGAGCCACCCCGGCGGCCCGACGAGCACCTCGTGCCCGCTCTCGGGACGGCCCACCGATCCGGAGCCGTCGAGCAGCGGGATCGACCGGAAGGCGGTGACGTTGAGGAGCGGCTGCACGCCGACGCCGAGCCACAGGTCCGTACGGCCGCCGGTGCGGGCCCGCACCCGATGGGTGAGCACGTTGTCGTCGAGCAGCGCCAGCACCTGGTCGACGGTGCCGTCCGGACGCTGCATGAGCACCGTCGACACGGCCACCGCGTCGAGCACCGACCCGTCGGTCACCCGCGCATCACGCAACACCTTCCGCGCCCGCGCGGCCAACCAGTCGGGATGCTGCGGGCCGTGCTCGGTCACCAGGTCGAGGACCGCGCGGTGGAGCCGGTCGGTCGTGATGTCGATGCTCGGGGTCATGCAGCGATGATCCGGCCATCTCTCGTTGCGCGCATCCGGTCATCCACAGGGGGCGGTCACCACTCCTCGAAGGAGACCACCGGCTCGCCGTCGACCAGGTCGACCGTCACGTCGACGTAGAGCGACGACTCCTCGGTCTCCGTGGTCCACTCGGGCGCGCCGAAGCCGTAGGACTCGTCGTACTCGTAGGTGGCGGTCGCCGTGCCCTCCTCGGTCGAGAGGTCGGCGGGGAAGGTGCCGTAGAAGCCGTCCCACGAGACCGACGGCATCGTGACGAGGGTCCAGGTGAGGTTCCGCTGCTCGTCGCCATAGGGGTAGATCTCCTGAGGGGCAGCCGGCGGGGGCGGCCTCCGTCGCGGCCATGCAGCCCTCGACCCACGCGGCCAGCTCGGCGTCGACGAGCTCCTCGAGCGCGGCGGACGGCTCGGGCTCGGGGATCTCGGCGTAGGTGCCTCCATAACCGGGCGTGACCGTCGTCGGCGCGTCGACGGGCGTCAACCACTCGCTGTCGCCGTATGGGTCGAAGGTGTAGGAGCCGGGCAGGGCCCACAGATCGACGTCGGTGCCGGCGCTCGCCTCGACCTCGACGCCGTTGACCTGCAGCGACGCACTGTCCTCCGGCACGGAGACGGTCACCTCGGTGGCGAGTCCGCCGTCGACCAGCTTCCAGTCCTCGAAGAACAGGCCGCTGCGGCCGTCGGACTCCAGGGTCAACGTGACGTCGTCGCCCTCCTCGACACCCTCGAGGTCGACCGTGACCAGCACGGTGTCGCCGAGCTCCTCGACCTGGGTGATCTCGTAGCCGGTGATCCGGTCGTCGGCAGCGCCGTAGACCTCGTCGGTCAGCAGCGCGTCCGCCGCCTCGTCGCCGTCCACCGGCGCCAGCTCGAGGGCCTCCGCCGCGGCGCCGTCGACCAGGGCGTCGAGGTAGGCCTCGGCCCGTTGCTCCGGGTCGAACATCGTCGACCCGACGACGCTGACCGCGACGAAGCCGACGAGACCGAGACCGCCCACGACGCCGACGCCGATCAGCGCCCGCTTCGCACGGGCCCGGTCGTCCGGCGTCATCGGGAGCCGTTGCACGGACGGAGCAGGCGGCGACGCGAGCTCGGCCGGTCCGCGGGCGAGCCGACGTGCGAGGGACTGCGGTAAGGCGCCGGCGAGCGCGGGAGCGACGTACCGCGAGAGCACCTCGACCGCCGCACCCCCACACGGCGAGCACCGGGATCAGCCAGTAGGCGCCGTGGAACGTGACGCCGGCGCTGGCGCCGAAGAACGCGCCCGAGACCCCGACCGTCGACAGCAGGCAGACGGCGAGCGCGGCGCCGGCGTAGGCGACCGGCAGCGCGACCCAGGACGCCGGCTGCGCCAGCAGGCCGCGATCGTGACCGCGCCGAAGGTGCCACGCGATCGAGGCGATCACGGTGAGGAGGACGGCGAGGAGCGGCAGCACGACCCCGGGAAACCAGCCCAGGTCCCACGCGAACGCGTGCTGTCCGAGCGTCGTGAGCGCACCGAGATGCCCCAGCGTGAACGCCCCGAACCCCACCGTCGGACCCCAGACCAGTGCGTAGAAGCCCGCTGCAAGGCTGCTCTCCACCCCGAACCACACCACCGCCACCGGGATCGCGACAACGACCCACAGCAGCACGTGCTGGACCACCAGGTGTGCAGCCCGGCGGCCGTCGGCCGGCAGCCAACGCGGCCAGAGCGATCCGTGGGCCGCGAACCGGCCGAGCACCGCCGCCACCCCTGCGAGCGAGAACGCGCCGAAGAACAGGCCGACGCTCGCGGCGTGCATCACCGCCCCGTCGTTGCGCATGGCCAGCACCCGGGTCGCGACCGTGACGACGACCGCGGTGACGAAGGCTCCCGAGACGGCGAGGATCACTCGCTCCGCGGCGCTCGGCGACGGCGCCGCCCTCTCGCTCCGCCTCGACAGCCAGAAGGCGGCGACGGCGAAGACGGCCGTCACGAACAGGGGAGGCGCGTAGAGCGAGATGCTGAACTCGTCGTCGCCGAGCTTGACGGGTCCGCCCAACGCCATGCCGGCGAGCTGGAACGGAATCCCGACGAGCGTGCCGATCGCCTCGATATCGATGCCCTCGGTCGGGTCGTCCTCGGTCGCGCCGCCGTCGGACTGCAGGGCCAGCGCGGCGACCAGCAGGACCGCGGTGCCGACCGCGGCCGCCAACGCCACGGCGTACGCCAGCAGCGGCTCGACGCAGGAGCGCAGGACCCGGCGGGCCGTCGGGATCGTCGTCATCGCCGGTCGGGTCGGCGGCGGGGGAGGAGCGGGCTGCGCCTCGGTCGTGCTCGGTTCTGGTGAATCCACGACGGGCAGCATGGCGGTCGCGGTCGACGGAATCAGCGAAACCGGTGATGTCTGCGCTCCGGTGAACGTGTTGTGTCGGAGCGTCCTCGTAGCCTTCTCGGCAGGTCATGAGTCCCAGCGCCAAGCCCCGGCTCGCTGGGCGGCAACCCGCCACCGTCGCGGGTGCCCCGGGCGACGACCTGCCGCGGCCGACCCGGCCGCGGAACGACGGACCGCGGGCTTGCCCGGGTCCACGAGGCCCGAGGAGGCGTAGATGAGCGGAATGTCCGAGGAGGAGCGGCGTCGGCGGGACGAGGCGGTGCGGTTCGGAGCGATCGTGCTGGGGGGCGGAGCTGGCCGATGGGCCGCCCGCGCCGGACACGCGGCTCGCCCGGGTGCAGGCGCTGCGCAGAGCGCTCGACCGCGGACTGCTGACGGAGGAGCAGACGTCGCTGTTCCTGGACCGTGTCCTCGACTTCGAAGGGGCGGGGAACGCCTCGGCGAGGGTGCGCGTCGGTGCGCTGACCTCGCCGGTGGTGCTGCACGTGCCGCACGCGTCGACGTACGTCTCGCCGGACGCGCGCCGCTCGATCATGCTCGACCACGAAGAGCTGGCGGTCGAGCTCGCGCACATGACCGACCTCCACACGGACGCGATGGCGGAGGCGGTGGCCGCGACGACGAGTGGCGCGGAGCCGTGGCTGTTCGTCAACGAGCGTTCGCGGCTGGTCGTCGACCCGGAGCGGTTCACCGACGAACGGGAGGAGATGCGCGCGGTCGGGATGGGTGCGGTCTACACCCGTACGTCGCACGGCCGCGTGCTCCGCGAGCCGGACCCGGCAGGTGAGGCCTGGTTGGTCGAGCGGTACTTCGCGCCTTATGCCACCGCCCTCGCCGACCTGGTCGACGAGCGGCTCGCCGTCGCCGGCCGTGCGGTGATCATCGACCTCCACTCCTACCCCAGCCAGCCGCTGCCCTACGAGCTGCACGGAGACCAGCGCCGGCCGGAGGTCTGCCTCGGCGTCGACGAGCAGCACACGCCGGCGTGGCTGCTGGAGGCAGCGGAGAGGGCGTTCGCGTCGTACGACGTGGTCGTCGACGAGCCGTTCGCCGGGACCTACGTGCCGTCTCGGCACCACCGGCGGGACCTCCGGGTCGCGTCGCTGATGGTGGAGGTGCGGCGCGACGTCTACATGCGAGAGCCGGGCAGTGCGACGCACGACGGGCTCGAGGCGTTGGTGAGCGCGATCGTCGCGCTGGTCGGAGGTGTGTCGGGGTGAGGCTCGCCGGGATCATCACGCGGCGCAGGTTCATCAAGGTATGTCGACGAACTCGCACCTCCCTCGGCGTACCCGCCATGGGAAGCGCCGGGTCACCTACATCCCTTGATGAATCTGACGACTCGAGTGGTCGGCGGAGCTGCGGCGCACCTCGGCGACGACTTCAGCTTTCGCTGCAGCTCAGCGCCTCGCCGCTGGCTCGAACAGCTCGATGACGTTGCCGGACGGGTCCTCGACGAGGATCTGCTGACCGCCAGGGCCGGTCACGATGTCGTTGCGGAACGGGACGCCGTTGTCGCGGAGCGCGTCGACCAGGGCGGGGAGGTCCTCGACCTCGAGCACGAACCTGTTCCAGCCGCCGGGTGCGGGCCGGCGGCCGTCGGGCATCGGCCGGGCGGCTGAGGAGGTCGGGCCGGCGAGCCACAGGGTGAGGTCGGCGCGGGACAGGATCGCGATCGCAGGCTCGTGGAGCTCGCGCACCGTGAAGCCGAGGTCGTCGGTGTAGAACCGGACGGCCTCTGCGACGTCGTCGACGAGGTAGCGGACCGAGGTCATCGACCCATCGTGCGACTGCTGCTGGATCGTGTCCACCGGGTGCGGCGGTGGCGCAGGTTCATCAAGGGATGTCGCTCGACCTGCGCCTCCCACGGCGTACCCACCGTGGGGAGTGCAGATTCGTCGACATCCCTTGATGAACCTGCGCATCCGCGGGGCGGGTGCCGCCTGACGAGACCCCGCGTCCCGGGCCGCGCCTGCCCCTCCGCAAACCCCACCGCCGCCCGGCCCGGCCACTCAGGACCTTCGCCCCTACGGCGCCACCGCGCGGCCGGCGACGATGGAGACGACGCGAGGGGAGTGGGATGGCGCCGGATGCGAAGTGCCCGTTGCGGCCGGGGGACATGTGCACCTTGTGCGTGCCCGGGGCGACGGGACCGCAGGACTGCCCGACGGTCGCGGAGGTGATGCGCGACCTGGACCTGCGCGCGCGGCTGGCGGAGCTGCGGGCGGAGTACCTGGACGAGGTCCGGGGCAGCAGGGCCTGATTTCTTAACCAAACGGAGTGTCGACAATCGAACACGCGTTCGGTAGGATGGGCGCATGCCTACTCCCGACGCCCGCTCCTCGGCCGCTGCAGCGGTCGAGACTGCCGCGGCGGTGGCGCAGGTCGACTGGGACGCCGTGGGCGGGCAGGACCTGCTCGAGGTCGCGGTGCTGCTCGGGAAGGTCAAGAACCAGGCGGACGCCGCCCTGGTGCGGATCACCGAGCGGCTGGGTGCCACCGGCTCCGCCGAGGCCGCGGGCTGGGCCTCGACCAAGGACTTCCTCACCCACGCCCTCGGTGGCCGCAAGGGTGCCGGCGCGGCCTACGACCGGGTCGCCAAGCAGACCGCCGACCTGCCGGTGGTGCGCGCGGCCATGAGCGCCGGCGACCTCTCCCTGGCCCAGGCCGGCGCGATCGGCGGGCGCGTCGCGACCCTGCCCCCAGGTACCCAAGCTGCGCATCGGCGCGGCGGAGGTGCTGGTCGACCTGGCCCGCACCAAGGGCCGCGACGCCACCGACCTCGACCAGGCGTTCCCCGGCGTGGTCAAGGAGCTCGACCCCGACGGCCGGGTGCTGGGCTCGGACCGCGATAAGGAGCTGGAGGAACGCGGCGTCCACCACGCCCGGTTCCTCTCCTTCACCAACGACACCCTCGGCGGCGTGCGGATCAAGGGCTACGCCAGCCTCGAGGAGGCCGAGCTGGTCAAGGCCACCCTGATGCCCCTGGCCGCACCCGTGGTCACCGAGCGCGGCGCCTGCGGCGGCGACCCCGACAACATCAGCCGCTTCGACGACCAGGGCCGCCGCTTCGGACGCCCCCTGCCCCACCCCCGGCTGCGCGCACGACGGCAAGGACCCGCGCGACGCCGGCGCCCGGATGTGGGACGCACTGGTCGAGACCTGCGACCGGCTCCACGCCACCGACTCCCTGCCCCACGCCCACGGCTCCACCGCCCGGATCTTCGTCACCACCACCCTCGACGACCTCCGCCAACAACTCGCCGACCACGCCGCCCACGCGACCGGCCACACCGCCGACGGCCGGGGACCGCGCCGCGGACGTCAACCCGGCATCGGCGGCACCCTGCCCTCCGGGGAGACCCTGTCCGCAGCCGCCGTACGCCGCCTGGCCTGCGACGCCGAGATCATCCCCCGCCGTCCTCGGCAGCGACAGCCAGGTCCTCGACGTCGGCCGCGCCAGCCGCCTGGTCACCGCCGCGATCTGGCTCGCCCTCGTCCTGCGCGACCAGCACTGCGCCTTCCCCGGCTGCAACCGCCTCCCCATCGCCTGCGACGCCCACCACATCCTCCACTGGGCCGACGGCGGACCCACCAGCCTCGACAACCTGGTGCTGCTGTGCCGCAAGCACCACACCCTCGCCCACCGCACACCATGGCAGGTCCAGATCGATCCCGGCACCCGCCGACCTGTCTGGACCCCACCACCACCAGTCGACGACACCAGCAGGTGCTCCTACCGCCCCGCCCAACGACCACCACCCAAGGTCGCATGAGGGACGACCGCGCCCGTGGACGCGGGCGCGGCCGCCCGCCCTACCGGACGACGTAGGCGCGGATCACCTTCTGCCGAAGCGTGCTGCCGCGACGGTCCGTCGCGCTCAGCCGCAGCGAGACGAAGCGCGCCGACCGGCGGTGCTGCACCGACGCCGTGTAGTCACCGCCGCGCGCCCGGCGCAGGTCGCGCACGCGCTGCCACGTCCGGCCGTCGTCGTAGGACACCGACAGCACCGCCCGGGAGACCGGCACCTTCGTGGCACCACCGGGACGACTGAACGACAACCCGATCCGGTGCCGGCCGCGACCAGCGCGGTTGCGGAGGTCGAGGTCGAGGTCCCAGTCGACCGACAGCATCGGCTCCACCCGGCTCTTACCCTCGGCCGGCCGGCGCGACACGAACGTCCACTCCGAGCGGGTCCGCGTCGACAACCGCGTCCCGACCGAGCGGTTCTCCGCGTCGTAGACCACCCGGTACGTCGCCCGCGACGGCGCCGCCTCGAACGTCAACGGCGTCGCGTCCATCGTCGTCGAAGCGACCAGCTCACCGCCACGGAACACCTTCGCCTCGCCGGCCACCGATTCCTCGAACCAGCCGCTGCCCGCGCCGGCGAAGTGGCCGCCGCTGTCGACGAAACCGAGGGAGAGCTCGACGACGTCCCCGACGCGGGTCGGCGGGTAGGCCCGGTCGACGCCCAGCGCCACCGGCTGCTCCAGCCACGACTGCCGGTAGCGGCGGCCGGCGGCGTACGAGCGCGGCGCAGCGGAGAAGTGGAGGTGGTGGACCGGGTCGTAGGGCCCGAACAGGCCGCCGTTCTGCCGCTCCGGCGTCGTCAGGTGGCGAGACCACCGCACGCGGCTCGGCGTCAGGTACGTGACCTGGTTGCGCGGCGCGTCACGCACCGGCACGATCTGCGACCCCGAGCTCCGCTGCCACGGCTGGAACGGATACCACGTCTGCTCCATCGACGCCGTCGCCGCGACCTGGCTGTGCAGCGCCGACGTCACCGTGGCCAGGGAGCGGGTGCGGGCCACGTGCCGCAGGTCGCGGGAGATTCCCGCCGCTCGGTGACCATCAGCTCGTAGGAGTACGGCGGCGCCGCGACGCCGCGGGCGTCCGCACGCACCCGGCCGGACCGCAGCGCCCGGAGCAGCGCCCGTCCCCTCCTCGTGGGAGATCCGGGCGGTCGGCACCGCGAGCGGCTCGGTCGTCGGGCCGGTCTCGAGGCTCGACCCCGGCCGGTCGTGGTGCACCAGCACCAGCGCGGCGCCCGCCCCGGCGGCGTTGTTGGCCTGCTCCGCCACCGGGATCTCGTCGGAGCGCTCGACCAGCGCGATCCGGCCCTGCAGCCGCAGCCGGGCGACGTCCTCCTCGCGGCCGAGCCCGGCGTCGACGACGTCGGCCCGCAGCCGGCCCTCGAGCATCGGCAGCTGGTGGGAGAAGTCGGCGAACGAGGTCTGCGGGTAGTACTGCGGGTCGACCGGCACCGGCCGCTTCCCGCGCACGTCGAGGGTCAGCTGCGGGGGCTCGAGCCGCCAGCGGGTGTAGGCGTCGAACTCACCAGTCGCCACCCGCTCGGTCGGCTGGAGGAACAGTCGCTCGTCGATCACCGCGCCGGGCCAGTTGGAGAGACCGACCTCGACGTCGGCGCCGTACTCGGGTGTCCGGTGGAAGGCGATCTCCATCGCGCCGCCGACGTTGGCCTTGGTCGGGTGGTCGGGGGTGCGGACCTTCACCTCCTTCGCCTTCCGCGCGTCCAGGACGACCGTCGTCGGACCGGTCACCTCGATCTCGGGGTCGCCCGCGAGGCTGCGGTTGAGCGCCGGGCCCCAGCTGTCGGGCGCGACGTCGGACGGCATCGTCTCGACGATGCCCATCACCGAGTAGGTGCCCGGCGGCACCAGGACGCAGGTCGAGCCGGCGTAGGGGTTCTCGTCGCACGGCGCGGCCGGGTCGCCGGTGAAGCTGCGGAGCGCGCTGACGGTGCCGTCGTCGACGTTGACGATGCTCGCCGTGCCGCGGGCCTTGCGGCCGTCGCGGGCGATGCCCTCGACCCGCAGCTCGAACAGCTGCCGCTCCTGGTGGAAGCTGACCGGCGTCCGCACCACGGTGCCGTCGGCGGCCTCCGCGACCAGGAGGCCGTTGTAGCGGCCGGGTTGGCCGGTCGAGGTGTCGAGCACGACGTCGACGTCGGCGGTGCCGCCGGCGGGCACCGTGACCGACCGCGCCGACGTGGTGACCGTGCGCGCGGGTGCCGGCTTGCCGGTGGCCATCGCGACGTCGACCGCCAGCTCCAGCTCGACGTCCGTCGCGCCGTTGTTGTGGTAGGTGACCGTGCGGCGCACCGGCTGCCGCTCGTCGTGCGGCCAGCGGAGCAGCCCGAAGCCGACGTTGCCGGGCGCGGCGAAGACCGGCTGCTCGAGCGCCCGCTCGACGTCGACCCGGCCGGTGCCCTGCTGGTTGATCGTGTAGTCGGGGTGGGGGCGGGCGGTGGCCATCAGCCAGCCCTTGAGCTCCTCGGGGCCGAGGTCGGGCTGCGCCTGCAGCAGCAGGGCGGCCGCGCCGGTGACGTGGGGCGCGGCCATCGAGGTGCCGTCCGCCCCGCTGTAGAGGTCGTCGACCGGGAAGCCCATCGACGTGCCCTGCGCACGGGCGGCGACGATGCTGATGCCGGGCGCGGTGACCTCGGGCTTGACGCCGTAGGTCACCGCCACCGGGCCGCGGTTGGAGAACCACGCGAGCCGGTCGGACTTGTCCACTGCGCCCACGCCGAGCGCCGACGGCGCGGCGGCCGGGTGCCCGATGCACTCGTCGCAGCCGGCGTTGCCGGTGGACGCGACGAACAGCGTTCCGTGCTCGGCGGTCAGCCGCTCGACGGCGGCGTCCATGATCTCGCCCTCGGCGGGGTCGGTGGTGCCGAGGCTCATGTTGACCAGGTCGGCGTCCTGCTCGGCGGCCGCCCACTCCATGCCGGCGATCACCCAGGAGGTGTAGCCCTCGCCCTTGTCGTTGAGCACCTTGCCGCTGACCAGGTCGACGCCGTCGGCGACGCCGCGCAGCCGGCCGTCGGATCCCCGCGCCGGTGCCGGCGATGGTGGAGGCGACGTGGGTGCCGTGGCCCGCGCCGTCGCGGGCGGTCTCGGTGTCGGTGAAGTTCTGCTCGCCGGTCACGACCTCGGCGAGGTCGGGGTGCTCGCGGTCGACGCCGGTGTCGAGCACGGCGACCGTGACGCCGCTGCCGTCGAGCCCGGCCTCCCACGCGGTGGGGGCGCCGATCTGCGGCACGCTCTCGTCGAGGGTCATCTCGACCCGGCCGTCGAGCCAGACCTTGTCGACGTCGCCGAGCGCGGTGGCGCGCTGCCGCCCGCGGTCGACCGCCGCGGCGAGGCCGGCCAGCCGGTCGCCGAAGGTGTCCGCGCGCTCCTTGTCGAGCTCGACGCCGACACCGTCGATGCTCTCCAGCCGCACGGTGACGTCGGTGGTCGGCACGTCGGCCTGCGCGCCGTCGCGGTGGGTCACGATCAGCGGCAGCTCCTCGACCGTCGCGTCGTCGTAGCCCTGCTCGATCAGCCCGGTCACGTTGAACAGCTCGGGGTCGAGCCGCTCCGGCACCAGGGCCTGCACGTCGTTGGGCACGACGAGCAGGTCGTCGCCGCGCTCGATGGTGAGGAAGCCGGTCGAGGTGCCGGGCGCCGCGGCGACGTCATACGTACGCCGTCCGCCGGGGTGCTCGGTCACCGTCACCACGTCGCCGGTCACCAGGGTGACCTGCTTCGCGCCGCTCGTGGGGGAAGCGGCGGGTGCTGCCGGCCCTGCCGGCCGTGTCGGCGCGGAAGCCCCGGCGGGCGCGTGGCCGCCGGCCGGTGGCGCGGAGGCCGGGGAGAGAGGAGGACGAGGGTGACTGCGGCGGCCGAGAGGCACGCGAGGGTGCGACGCATAGGGGAGGTCTAGTGGCCGGAGGTCCCGCCGGTCCATCGCTGGCGGTGTCCGGTTCCGGTCATGACGAGAAGCAGCCATCGTGGGACCATGGCGGTGTGCTGCAGGCGGTAGGGGTGTCGGCCGAGGACGAGGCGGTCTACCGCACGCTGCTGCGCACGCCGGAGTGCACGGTGCGCGAGCTCGTGGAGGCCAGTGGCCGCGACCGGACCGCCCTCCGACGGTCGCTGACCCGGCTGGAGGACCTGGGCCTGCTCAGCCGCACCGCCCACCGCCCGGCGCGGCTGATCCCGGCCCGCCCGGACGTCGCGGTCGAGGTGCTCGTCGCCCGGCAGCAGGCCCAGCTGGAGCGCACTCGGTCGGCCGCCCGCGCGCTGGTCGCGGAGATGCGGTCGCCGGCCCGGCTGCGGCCCGAGAACCTGGTTGAGGTCATCGTCGGCCAGCAGGCGATCGCCAACCGGTTCGTCCAGCTGGTCAACGGCACCGAGAGCGAGGTGCTGGCGCTCGACCGGCCGCCGTACGCCGTCCGCCAGGAGGACGCCGGCCCGCACGTCCGCGGCCGGCTGGGCGTGGGGGTGCGGGTGCGCGGGATCTACGCACCGGAGTCGCTGGAGCTGCCGGGCGCGCTGGAGGAGGCGATCCGCTCGGCCGAGGACGGCGAGGAGTCGCGGGTGCACCCGCAGGTGCCGATCAAGCTGACGATCTCGGACCGGTCGGTGGCGCTGCTGCCGCTCGCGATGGACGAGGTGCGCGGCAGCGCGCTGGTGGTGCGCGAGAGCGCGCTCGTCGAGGCGCTGGTGCAGCTGTGGCACCTGCTGTGGGAGCAGGCGGTGCCGATCGTGCCGGGGACGGCCGACGGCGAGCCGGTGACCGACAGCAGGCTGCTCACCCTCCTCGCCTCCGGCATGAAGGACGAGGCGATCGCCCGCCAGCTCGAGCTCAGCAGCCGAACGGTCGGGCGCCGGGTCGCCGACCTGATGGAGACGCTCGGCGCGCGCACCCGCTTCCAGGCCGGCGTCCAGGCCGAGCGGCGGCGGCTGCTCGGCGGCTGACCGCCGGCGGCCGCCGGGAGCCGCTGGGCTCCCGGCTACCCTCGACAGCCCCTGACCCGAGGAGCCGAGGAGCGCGATGCCCGAGCCGACCGGACCGCTCGCCGTACGCCGCGCCGGTGTGCTGCTGCACGTCACGTCGCTCCCGTCGGGCGACCTCGGTGAGGACGCCTACCGGTTCGTCGACTTCCTCGCCGCCGCCGGGTGCTCGGTGTGGCAGGTGCTGCCGCTGGTGCCGACCCACGAGGAGGGCTCGCCCTACCAGTCGCTGTCGGCGATGGCCGGCAACCCCGACCTGGTCAGCCGGGCGGACCAGGAGGCGCAGGGGCTGGCGCGGCTGGCCGACCTCGACGAGGCGCGCACTGCCGCGTTCGGGTCGTGGTGCGCCGACCAGCAGGAGTGGCTGGAGCCCTACGTCGAGTTCACCGCGCTCCGCGAGCTCCACGACGGTGCGCCGTGGCACCGGTGGCCGGCGCCGCTGCGCGACCGCGACCCGCGGGCCGTCGCCACCGCCCTCGCCCCGCTGGCCGGCCGGCTCCAGGAGCTGCGGTTCGAGCAGTGGGTGTTCGCCGAGCAGTGGGGCCGGCTCCGCGGCTACGCCGCGAGCAGGGGCGTGCTGCTCTTCGGCGACCTGCCGATCTTCGTGGCGCTCGACAGCGCCGACGTGTGGGCCCACCGCGACCTGTTCCAGCTCGACGCGACCGGTCGCCCGGTGACGGTGTCGGGCTGCCCGCCGGACTACTTCGCCGAGGACGGGCAGCGCTGGAACAACCCGCACTACGACTGGGACGCGATGGCCGCCGACGGCTTCGCCTGGTGGCGGCGCCGGATCGCGCGGCAGCGGGACCTGTTCGACCTGGTGCGGATCGACCACTTCCGGGGGTTCGAGGCCGCCTGGCAGATCCCCGTCGACGCCCCGACCGCCCGCGAGGGCCGGTGGGTGCCGGCGCCGGGGGAGCAGGTGCTCGCCGCGCTGCTGGAGGCGGCCGGCCCCGGGACGCTCGTCGCCGAGGACCTCGGACTGATCACCCCCGAGGTCGACGCGCTGCGGCTGCGGTTCGGGCTGCCGGGGATGAAGGTGCTGCAGTTCGCCTTCGACGGCGACCCCGGCAACACCCACCTGCCTGCCCACCACGGCGAGCTGAGCGTCGCCTACACCGGCACCCACGACAACGACACGACGCTCGGCTGGTGGGAGGAGCTCGACGAGGCCGTGCGGCAGCAGGTGCGCGGCCAGCTGCCCGAACCCGGCGAGCCGATGCCGTGGGCCCTGGTGCGGCTGGCCCTGCGCTCGACCGCCCGGCTGGCCGTCGTACCGGCCCAGGACCTGCTCGGCCTCGGCAGCGAGGCCCGCATGAACACCCCCGGCACCGACGAGGGCAACTGGGCCTGGCAGGCGCCGGCCGGCGCCTTCGACGACGCGCTCGCGGAGAGGGTGCGGGCGCTCGTCGAGGAGGCCGGCCGGGCCTGACGGCGCCCGGTCGAGGGAAGCTGACCCGATGAGCGAGACCGAGCCGCGGCCCTCGCCGTACCCGTCGCCCGCGACCTACCGGCGCTACGACCCGCAACGCGAACGCTGGCGGTTGCGTCGTCGCGTCGCCACCTTCGCCGCCGGGGTCGCGGTGGCGGTCGGAGGCGTGGGCGCGGTCGGGTGGCTCGGTGTCTCGGCGCTGCTCGGCGCCGACGACGTTTCCGCTCCGGCCGAGGCGGCGGAGGCGGTCGAGGCGCCGGCGGGCGCGACGACGCCCGACCTGTTCACGACCGACGGTACGGCGGCCCTGGTCGCGGCGCTGCGGGAGGAGGCGGGCTCGTCGACGGTGACGGGCGCGGTCGTCCACCGGGGTTACGCGTTCGTGATGATGCCACCGCGCGGGGACGGCCCGAGGGGCTACTACTGGGACGGCCGGCGGCTCACGGCGTCGGACGCCGCCCTGACGCGGGGCCGGTCGTTCGAGCTCGCCGCCGTCGACGGAGCGGCACTCGCCGGGCTCTGCACGGCCGACGGGACCAGCGAGCCGTCGGCCGACTGCTGGGCCGAGGTCCTGGTGGTGCCGGGCACGACGGAAGTCGGGTTCCGGGCGTGGGGACCGCACCTGCCCGGCACCGGCCGGTGGGCCGACCTGACCGGACGGCCGCTGGGTTGAGAAGGCGGGTCGAGCAGCCGTCAGGCGGAGCGGCGGCGCGCCAGGCGCTCGCGCTCGAGGTCGCGCTGGGCGCGGCGGTACTCCACCTCGAGGATCAGCGCCACCCGGGCGGGGCGCAGCGCCCGCACCGAGGTGCGGTGGGCGAGGCGCCTGCTCTCCTGGGTGGTCATCGTTCTCCTCGGTCCTGCTGACGGACGACCTGTGCTCGTGGTAAGAGCCTAGGGTCGCGGCCTTATTCCCCACTACCGACTTTCGGATGGTTCTGGTAGTGGGCAGGTCCGACTCACGTAGGAGCGAGGGCGGCGCGACTCCTACCCGGGGACGACCTCGAGGCGGGGCCAGGGGCGCAGCACGGTCAGCAGGTCGGCCAGCGGCATCGGCCGGTGCAGCAGGTAGCCCTGGGCGAGCAGCCCGTCGGTGTCCGCGCGCAGGACGGCGAGCTGCGACTCCCGCTCGATGCCCTCGACGACGACGCCGAGACCGAGCGACCGGCCCATCAGCGTGACCGACCGGAGCAGCGCCGCGGCCCGCTCGTCGGTGTCGATGCCCTGCGACAGGCTGGCGTCGGCCTTGATGAAGTGCACCGGCAGGTCGTGGAGATAGCTGATCGAGGAGAACCCGGTGCCGAAGTCGTCGATCGCGATCTGCACGCCCATGGCGGCGACGGCGTGCATCGACGCGAGCACCGTCGCGTCGATCTCGATGCCCTGCCGCTCGGTGATCTCGAGGACCAGGCCGACGTCGCCCATCCGCTGGGTGGTGCGCCGGACGGTGTCGACGAAGGACGGGTCGCTCAGCTGCCGCGCGGAGATGTTGGCGCCCATCAGGAAGTCGCCGGCCACCCGGCTGCGGAGGGTGACGGCGTCGGCGGCGACCCGCGCCAGCACGACCTCGCCGAGGTCGACGATGAGGTCGGTCTCCTCGGCCACCTTGATGAACACGTCCGGCGCGACCGGGCTGCCGTCCCGCTGCCACCGGGCCAGCGCCTCGGCGCCGATGATCCGGCCGGTGCCGGCCTCCACGACCGGCTGGTAGACCACCTCGATCTGCTCCGCGGCGACCGCGTCCCGCAGGTCCTCGACCAGGGCGAGCCGCTCGAGCCGGGAGTGACCGATCGCGTCCTCGTACTCCACGACGCGCGCCTTGCCGCGGGCCTTGGCCTCGTACATCGCGAGGTCGGCCTTGCGCAGCAGGTCGGTGGCGCGGTCGCCGGGCTCGGCGTACGCGATGCCGGCGCTGGCGCCGAGCCGCACCGGCTCGCCGCTGACCACGACGCCGGCCTGCACCGCGCGGAGCAGCCGGTCCCAGACCTGGTGCACGCGGCGCGGGTCGGCGTCCTCGAACAGGACGGCGAACTCGTCGCCGCCGAGCCGGGCCACGGTGTCGGTCGAGCGCACGCAGGAGCGCAGCCGGCCGGCGAGCTCGACGAGGACGGTGTCGCCGGCGGCGTGCCCGAACCGGTCGTTGACGGGCTTGAACATGTCGAGGTCGACGAAGAGCAGCGCGACCCCGGTGCCGTCGCGTCGCGCCGCCGCCAGGGCGTCGGTGAGCCGGTCGAGCAGGATGCCGCGGTTGGGGAGGTCGGTCAGCGGGTCGTGGCGCGCGACGTGCACCATCTCGCGGGTGAGCGCGAGCCGGGCGAGCGCGTCGGAGGCGACGGCGGCCAGCGCCCGCAGCGCCTCCTCGTCCGCGGTGACCGTCGACCGGGCCCGGTCGAGGGCCTTGGCGACCACCCACAGCGGCACCGTGCCGCCGTGGACCTCCGCGCCCACCTCGTTGCGGCCCGGCGGCGTCGGTCGCACGTGCACCCGCTTGAGGTGCAGCAGCTCACGGGCGTCCTCGGCGAGCGCGTCGAGCACCTCGCCCTGGTCGTCGAGGGTCTGGGCGCGGACGGCTGCGGCGAACAGCACGTTGAGGCGGCGCGCGTTCTCCCGGCTCCGGTTGACGCCCCAGGTGGCGACGAGCAGCGTCACCAGCGGCACCGCCAGCAGGACGAGCATCCACTCCGGCGCCGACCGGTGCACCACGGCGCCGAGGTAGCCCAGGGTGTCGAACGGCACGAAGCCGGCGACCGCGATCAGCGTGCCGCGCTGCAGGAGGTGGCGCTGCACCGGCGTGGCGGAGTCGATCGCGACCGACACCGCCGACGTCACGTAGTCGGTGGCGAAGTACGCCGACGCCGCGAGCAGCACGGCCCCGAGCTCGCGCGGCGTGGTCAGGGTGTCGCCGCGGACCGCTGTCAGGACCGTCGAGGCCAGCCCGCCCGCGGCGATGCCGACCCCGATGTTGAAGACCTTCGAGGTCCACCGCTTGCCGGTGAGGAGCTGGGTGAGGATCACGCCGACCGACCAGACGAGCAGCGCGTCGTGGGCGTCGAGCGTGCAGAGGAGGAACATCAGGATGCACGAGTCGAAGCCGACCTCGATCCCGCCGTCGCGGCTGTCGATAACCATCGGGAACCGGGCGACGAGCACGATCAGCGGGACGCCGAGGGCCCCGAGGAGGGAGGGCTCGAAACCGTCGCGCGCCACGCCGGCCAGCGTGGCGACGAGGACGGCCAGGCCGGCGGCGAAGACGGCGAGGTCGAACCACCAGCTGCGTGACGTGGGGAAGCGGGCGGGCGGAGCGGGCAACGGAGGATCCCAACCGAGACGGTGCGCGGACCTCACGAGTGTCGCTGCCACTGCGCGGCGCGTCCGGCGTTCGGCGAGGTGCGGACCGATCGGCGGACCGACCGGCCCGATGTGACTAGGTGCCGTGGTGTGCCTGGCGGTCAGCCGCAGTTGTCGCAGATGCCGGTGGCGGGCAGCACCATGAAGCAGGTGGGGCAGACCTTGACCGTCGGCGCGGCGGGCTTCGGCTCGGCCTTCGGCCGGGGAGCGCGCGGCTGCCGGACCCGGACCGGCTTCGGCTCGGCCACCGGCGGCGGGGGCGGCGGAGGCGGTGGCACCCAGCCCGGCGGCACCGGGTCGTCGACGCCGAGACCGGCCAGCACCGCCGCCGCCTCGGCGGTCGGGCGGTGCTTGGGCTTGGTGACGATGTCGTAGGGCGACGCGCCGCCCTCGAGGAAGGCCTGCGCGTCGGGGGTGCAGCTGCGAGGGGATCCGCCGGTGCCGCCACCGCTGCGGCGCGGCGCCGCGCTGGGTGATGGTCACCAGGTCGGGCCGGTTCCACCCCACCAGCGCCCAGTCGTTGGTGGTGCCCACGGCCCACACGGCGCCGGGGTTGTCGCCGAGCCGGCCGGCGGCGCGGAGCGCGATCCGCTCGGGGTTCTGGAACCGGCCGGTCACGTGGAGCACGCCCGGCACCGGGAAGGTGACGTCGTACCCCTCGTCGCGGAGCAGGTCGGCCGCGGCGGTGAGGTGGGCGGGGGGCACGTCGGGGGTGGTCTCGTCCATGGCTTCCTGCGACGGTAGCGCGGCCTCCCGCCGCCGGGTCAACCGGGTGGTTCGTGGCGGCCCGGACGGTTGTCCACAGGCCGGCGGAGGGCACTGGCGGAGCGCCCCGTCGGGAGCGCAGAGTCGAGCCATGTCCAACACGCGGAAGCCCAAGCGCAGCAGTCGTCCCCGTCCCCGGCCGCCCGCCGTGTCGGCCGAGCAGGGCCGGCTGCTGGGGCGGATCGTCGCCGTCGACGATGCCGAGCGGCGCGGCGACGCCGAGGCCGCCCTCGACCTGATTGACCGCTGGCTCCACGGGCCCGACGGCAAGGTGTTCTGGCGGCCCCTGGCGGATCATGCGGCTGGCGCAGCTGTCGACGTTCGGCCCGCTGCTGCCGAGCTGGGTGACGTCACGGTGGCTGGTCGAGCAGGCCTTGCAGGACCTCGACCGCGCCGAGGACCGGGCGATGGCCGCGGCGCTGGCCACCGCGATCGAGCTCCAGGGCGGCGAGGCCAACGTGCTCCGGCCACCGGGGGAGGACGCGGGCACCAAGGTCATCGACCACGACTGGGTGTTCCGCCAGTGCCTGCTCTACGAGCACGGGCGGCTGGCGGCATACCTCCGCCGGGCGTCGGTCGACCTCGTCACCCGCGCCGACCAGGTCGCGGAGTGGGCCCGGACGCCCATCGGGGGCTACCGGCTCGCCGAGCGGCGCCCCGCGGTCACGGTGTGGTGCGACCTCGCGTCGGGCGAGCTCGTGGAGACCACCAACATCGGCAGCGCCGTGCTGGTCATGCCGGGCGAGCACGTGATCGGGCGGCTGGTGCCAATCGAGGGCGGCCGGATGTTCGAGACCGTCCCGCTGCGGGTGCCGGAGCGGGTGGCGCGCGACGTCGCGGAGGACCCGGGCGCCTGGATCGACGCGTTGCGTGCCGCGCGCGCCGCGGGGGATCCGGCCTGGACCGGCGGCCACCGGTTCGGCTTCGTCACCGACGTCCCCCTCGAGGTCAGCACCATCACCCTCCACGACGACCGCACCGTGCTGACCGACTACCCGCGGCGGGTGCGGTCGTTCCTGGCGGCGGCGCGCGGCGCTCGACGAGCCGCCGGACGACCCGGAGCAGGTCGACGTCTGGGCGTGCCTCGCGGCGGAGGTCCTCCACCCCGAGGTGTTCCGCCAGCTCGCGCACGGCGTCGACGCCGGCGGCGCCGAGGTGCTGCTCGGGCTCGCCGGCACGCTGGCCGAGCCCGCGGCCGGCCTCTGCGGGGCCCTGGCGACGCTCGGCGAAGGGGGCGGCCTGAGGGTCGTCAGGGTGAGAGTGATCCAGAGGTCACTCTCACCCTGACGACCTGCCCTGCTCAGTCCGCGAGCTCGGTCGGCACGGCGACCGCGTCGACCAGGGCGCCGTTGCGCAGCACGGTGACCTCCATCCGCTCGCCGATCGCGTCGGCGAAGAGCCGCTTCTGCAGCGACTGGGCGTCGCCGAGCGGCGCGCCGTCGACGGCGAGGACCAGGTCGCCGGCCCGCAGGCCGCTGAGCGCCGCCGGGCTGGCCTCGACGACCTCGACGACGCGGAGCGCGCGCCGCTGCCCGAACCGCTCGGCCTGCGCCGGCGTCAGCGGGGCGGGGGGTGCTGACCAGGCCGAGGTAGGCGCGCCGGACCCGCCCGTCCTGCCGCAGGGCGTGGATGATGCGGCGGGTGGTGTCGTTGATCGGCACCGCGAGACCGAGGCCGACGCCGGCGACCGCGGTGCTGATGCCGACCACCCGGCCGCGACTGTCGGCGAGCGCGCCACCGGAGTTGCCCGGGTTGAGCGCGGCGTCGGTCTGGATGACGTCCTCGATGAGCCGCGCGGCCCGTTGCGTGCGCGCCGGCATGCTCCGGCCGAGCGCGCTCACGACACCGGCCGTCACCGTGCCCGACAGGCCGAGCGGGTTCCCGACCGCGACGACGAGCGACCCGACCAGCAGCCCGTCGGCGTCGCCGTACTCCGGTGGCGCGGGGGAGCTCGCGGTCGGCACGGATCACCGCGAGGTCGGACAGCGGGTCCCGACCGACGACCTCGAACCGCGCGGTCGTGCCGTCGGCGAACTCCGCCGTCCCGCCGTCAGCGCCGCCGACCACGTGGGCGTTGGTGACCAGGTGCGCCTCGCCGGACAGCACGACGGCCGAGCCGCCGGACTCGCCACGACGCGAGCGGATGCGCAGCGCAGCCACCCGCGGCGTCAGCGTGGCCGCCACGGACGTGACGATCGCGGAGTAGGCGTCGAGGGCGCCCGGGTCCGCGTCGGGGTCGGTGCTCATCACCGGGGGAACGTGCGGGGGAGCGGGGCGGATTCCGCGGTTCGCCGTCGGCGAACGCCGGGGACGGCCGGACGTCATACGGACGGGGCCACCGGTGACCCCGTCCGTATGACCTCCCAGGACCAGCGGCCGTCCAGGATCCCTAGTCACTCCGAGCCATCTTCGGGCGAAACCGCCGCCGTCGAGTGGTGCGGGCTCCTAGCGTCCCGCCCATGGTCCGACACCTCTGTGCCCTCGCGGTGAGCGCGTTCCTCGTCCTCACCACCCTGATCCCCGCCGGCGCCCCGGCCCACGCCCAGGTCGCCGACCGCGACTGCAGCGACTTCGCCACCCAGGCCGCCGCGCAGCGGTTCTACCTCAACCACGGCGGCCCGCACCGGGATCCGCACCGGCTCGACGCCGACGGCGACGGCCGCGCGTGCGACTCCAACCCCTGCCCGTGCAGCAACGACACCGGCGGCGGCCACGACAACGGCAGCAACGGCGGCAACGGCGGCAACCAGGCGCCGAACGACAAGCGGCGCTGGGCGAAGGTGGTCCGGGTGATCGACGGCGACACCGTCGTGGTCAAGCTGGTCCGCGGGCCGAAGGTCCGCGTGCGGCTGCTGGGCATCGACACCCCCGAGGTCTCGGGTCGGGCGGAGTGCGGCGGGCGCCAGGCGACCGCCTCGGCGCGGACCCTGATGCCGCGCGGCAAGCGGGTGCTGCTCCTCCGCGACGGCACCCAGCGCAACACCGACCGCTACGGCCGGCTGCTCCGCTACGTGATGCGCAACGGCAAGGACGTCAGCCGGGCGCAGGTCGCCCAGGGGGTGGGCCACGGTCTACGTCGTCGGCCGGCCGTTCAAGCGGGTCGCGGCCTACCGCACCTCCCAGCGGATCGCCCGCAACCAGGACCGCGGCACCTGGGGCATGTGCTGACGTGCCGACACTGACGTCGCGGAACCGCACCTTCGCCGCCCTCACCACCGTCGTCGCGCTCGGCCTTGCCGGTTGCGCCACCGGCGGGGCGGCGGAGGTCGGCCGCGACGTCGAGGCGTCGGCGCCGACGTACGTCGTCACCTACGTCGTCGACGGCGACACGCTCGAGCTCGGCAACGGCGAGCGGGTGCGGCTGGTCGGCATCGACACCCCGGAGCGGGGCGAGTGCGGCTACGAGAAGGCCCGCGACCGGCTGGCCGGGCTGGTGGAGGGCGAGCGGGTCACCCTGGGGGAGTCCGACGAGGACCGCGACGGCTACGGCCGGCTGCTGCGGTACGTCGACCTCGACGGGGTCGACGCCGGCCTGGAGCTGCTCGAGGCCGGGCTCGCCCGGGCGCGCTACGACTCCCGCGACGGCTACGGCGCCCACCCGCGGGAGCGCCGCTACATCCGCGCCGACCGCGGCTCGCCGCGGCTGCGGTGCCCGCGGCCGCCGCGCACCTTCGTCGACACCGGCGACGACGGCGACACCAGCGACGACGCCGACCGCGGCGGGGGCGACACGGCTCCCGGTTGCGAGCCCGGCTACAAGCCGTGCGTGCCGGTCTACCCGCCCGACGTCGACTGCGGCGACGTCGCCGGGCCGATCACGGTGACCGGCTCCGACCCGCACGGCCTCGACGGCGAGGGCGACGGGATCGCCTGCGAGTAGCCGCGCGGCTGCGACGGTCGGGCGCCGGCCCGGTGCCAGACTGGCCGCATGCCCGACGACTTCGTCATCGCGCGCAACCCGGACGGTGACTCGACGCTGCCGTACGTGCTGCGGATCCCCGCTCGGCGACGGCATCCTGCTCAAGGCCCGGGACACCTGGCCGCGCACCGCGAAGGTCTACTGCCACCGGGTCGAGGAGTGGCCGGAGGACGCCGAGGTCGTCGAGCGGGTGCCGGTGCGCTCGTGCGTGCGCCGGGGCGCGGCGATCGACCTGGTGCTCGACCGGGCGCGGGAGAACCGCTCGCAGTTCGTGATCACCATGATCCGCGGCGGTCGGCAGGCCATCTTCTGGCAGACCTCCCGCACCGCCAAGCAGGCCCGGCCGCGGGCGACCGTGTCGTCGGCGCGCGCCCAGGGGATCGCCGGCCTCGAGATCGTCGTCGACAGCCACGAGCGCTACCCGTGGTCGTTCGGCGAGCAGCAGGTCACCACCCGCCGGCAGTCGCTGCCGGTCGGCGACTACGCCGTCCTCGACGGGGAGCTCGTCGTCGCCGCCGTGGAGCGCAAGGGCCTGCCGGACCTGGTGAGCTCGTTGACGGCAGGCAAGCTGAAGTACCAGCTGACCGAGCTCTCCTCCGTCCCTCGGGCCGCCGTCGTGGTCGAGGAGCGCTACAGCCGGGCGCTCCAGCACGAGATGGTGCGCGCGGCGGTCGTCGCCGACGGGCTGGCGGAGGCGCAGGTCGCGTTCCCCGGCGTGCCGATCATGTTCTGCGAGACCCGCAAGCTGGCGCAGGAGTGGACCTACCGGTTCCTCGCGGCGGCCTACGCCGCGCGCGAGCTCGACGGGTTCGGCGCCACCGCGGTCTCCGGCCTGGCCGAGGCCCGGCCGCTCCCGCCGCGCGAGCCGACGCCGAAGGAGATCCGCGCCTGGGCGGTCGCCCACGGCTACGCCGTCTCCGACCGCGGCCGCGTCCCGGCCGACGTACGGGCGGCCTACCTGGCGCAGCGGGAGGCGTGAGCCGCCGGCCGGGACCCGCCGCGGCGCGACCGGCGCCCCGTCCGATTGCCGCCAGCGACGCAACGCCGGCGCCGGAAGGATCTGCGGCATGGACACCACCACTCCTCTCCAGGACCGCGTCGCCCTCGTTACCGGCGGGAGCCGCGGCATCGGCGCCGCGGTCGTCGTGCGGCTGGCCCGGCTGGGCGCCGACGTCGCCTTCACCTACCTCGACCGCGACGACCGGGCGGCCGAGGTCGTCGACCGGGTCAAGGAGGCCGGCCGGCGGGCGGTCGCCGTGCGGGCCGACGCGGTCAGCGCCGACGCCGTCCGCCGCGCGGTCGCCGACACGGTCGGGACGCTGGGGCGCCTCGACGTGCTCGTCAACAACGCCGCCGCCTACCCGGTCGGGCCGGTCGAGGACGTGACCACGGTCGAGCTCGACCGGACCCTCGCGGCCAACGTGCGGGCGCCGTACGTCGCGGTACAGGCGGCGTTGCCGCACCTGCGCGAGGGCGGCCGCGTCATCACCATCGGCAGCAACGTCACTCGCAGCCTGCCGTTCCCCGGCCTGACCCTCTACGCGATGTCGAAGGCGGCCCCTCGCCGGGATGACGAAGGGACTGGCGCGCGACCTCGGGCCGCGGGGCATCACCGCGGTGCTGGTGAACCCCGGCCCCACCGACACCGACCTCAACCCGGCCGACGGTCCGATGGCCGACACCATCCGCGGGTTCACCGCCCTCGGCCGCTACGTCACCCCCGACGACGTCGCCGAGACCGTCGGCTTCCTGGCCGGACCGGGAGGCCGGAGCATCACCGGGACGACCGTGGAGGTCGACGCCGGCATCACGGCCTGAGCCCGCGGCGGGCGTGCGGCTGCTCTATACGATCGCCGCATGCCCGGTCGTGGTGGCCACGTCTTCGTCCTGCACGGGCGGATCGAGTCGGTGGTGCACGACTACGCGATCGTGCCGACCTGGCGCGACTTCGACGTGCGGCCGTACTGGCACCCGGTGGTCGGCACCGACGACGTCGGGCGGCTGCGGCCCGACGGGTGGCCGGGCGAGGGCTACGGGCGGGCGCCCGGCGACGACCGGGTGTGGTTCGTCGACGTCGGGGTCCAACGCGGGTCGGGACCGGAGGTGGTCCTCGAGCGGGCGGTCGCGGTGATCGCCGAGATCGCCGCCGGGTCGCCCGCGCCGGGACGCAACCGCCGCAAGCCCGTGGTGGCGGTGCCCGTGCTCGGCATCGAGGGCGGCGGACTCGGCGCGCGGCGCGGGGAGGTGGTGCGTCAGCTGCTCGAGGCGCTGGCCGCGGCGGCTGCCGAGCACGACGTCGACGTCGCCCTGGTCACGCCCGATCCCGCGGTCTACGGCGCCGCGCAGCACCTGCGCCGGCAGACCTCGTCATGGCCGCTGCCGGCCCGCCAGCTGCGCAAGGCCCAGGAGCTCGGCACCCTCGCGGCGCAGGGCCAGCTGGCGCTGTTCATGGGCGCCGGCGTGAGCATCCCGGCCGGTGTGCCGCCGTGGCGGCAGTTGCTCGACCGGCTCGCCGCCGACGCCGGCGTCGACGCGGGCGAGGGCTTCGGCGCGCTGGCGCCGCTCGACCAGGCGCAGTACCTCAACGACGCGATCCCCGACCTCGGCCGCGCGGTGGCCAAGATCGTGCGCGAGGCGGCGGTGCCGTCGCTGAGCCACGGCTTCCTGGCCTCGCTGCGGTGCCGCGAGGCGGTCACCACCAACTACGACGCCCTCTACGAGGCAGCGGTCGAGGTGCAACGCGGTGCCGACGACGCGGCCGCCGTCCTCCCGTGGGAGGTGCCGAAGCCGGGCCGCCAGTGGGTGCTCAAGATGCACGGCGACGTACGCCGCCCCGACAGCATCGTCCTCACCCGACGGCAGTTCGTGAGCTACGACGCCGAGACCCGGCCCGCCGGCGCACTGCTGCAGTCGCTGCTGCTGACCCGCCACGTGCTGTTCGTCGGGGCGTCGTTCACCGACGACAACGTGGTGCGGCTCGCCTACGAGGTCGACCGGTTCCGTGAGCAGCACCGGTTGCCCGGGACGCAGGGGACGCTGCTCGACGTCGACCGCGACGACGTCCGGCGCCGGCTGTGGCGAGGCAAGCTCGGCTGGCTCACCATGGCCGGGCGGGACGTGCTCGACCGGTCGCGCACGCTCGAGATCTTCCTCGACGCGGTGGCCGCCCACGCGTCGAGCGACACGTCGTGGCTCCTCGACGAGCGGTTCGGCGCGCTCATCGACACCGACGCCGCCCTGGTGCGGGCCGCGCGCAAGGTCCACGCCCGCGCCCGGGACGCCGGCCCGGCGTGGGAGCCCCTGGTCGACGCGCTCGGCGGGTTCGGCGCCGGCTCCGAGCGCGAGGAGGGCGGCTGACCGGAGGCCACCTGTGCGGCGACGCATAGGCACGCTGGCTGCGAGATGAGCGGTCGGGGGCGACAGGTGGCGCGAGTCGGGGTTTCATCGGGTGCCAAGCCTCGGGCGCCGCGCCGTTCCGGGGTCGCCCGGGGGAGCGGCAGCACAGGGGAGGGTGAGCCTCGTGGGGACGCCTGCCCACCCGGTGCGTCGGAGTGGCTCCCGACGCGACTGCCGGCGGTCGACCCGGACGGACCGGCGCCCGGGGCTCACGGTGCTCACGGGGCTGACCGGGCAGGATGTCGCAGGTGAGCGACCGTCGGATCCTCCTCGTCGGCCTGGGCACGATCGCCCGCACCCACCTCGGCGTGCTGCGGCGACGCGCCGGCGTCACCGTGGTCGGCGGCGTCGACCCCGCGCGCGGGCCTGACCCGGCTGATCCGGGCCTCCCGGTCCACGCCACCGTCGCCGACGCGCTGACCGCCGGCGCCGAGCCGGACCTGGTGGTGGTCGCGACCCCGACCGACACCCACCCCGCGATCGTCGCCGAGGTGCTCGACGCGACCACCGCCCAGGTGCTGTCGGAGAAGCCGCTGGCCCGCGACCTGGAGGAGATCGAGCGGCTGCGGGCCGTCCGCCCCGACCTCGACGCCCGGGTCGCCGTCGCCCACCACTTCGCGTTCTCCCCGGAGGTCGCCTGGGCCCGCCGACAGGTGGCCGCCCACCCCGGGTGGGGGCGCGCCCGAGCACGTGCTGTCGGTGTTCAACGACGCCTACGCCGGCAAGCCGCCCGAGCAGCTGCGCAGCTACGTCACGCCGTGGGTCGACTCCGGCCCCAACCAGCTCAGCATGCTCGGTGCCTTCGTGAGCGGCTGGCGCCCGGCGGCCGCCGCGCACGAGCCGATGCGGTCGGTCGTCACCCTCGACCACGACGGCGGCACCAGCGTGCTCGCCTCCAACTGGCTCGCCGGCGACACCAGCAAGCAGACGACGCTCGAGTTCCGCGGCGGGTCGGTCCGGCTACGGATGGACCACACGTCGATGACCGGCCTGGTCGTCGAGGACGGCCGGGTCACCGCCCACGCCGGCTACTCCGGCGCGCTGTCACGCAAGGACGCCCACTACACCGGCCTCTACGACGTCCTGCTCACCGAGCCGGCCGACCACCGGCTCTCCGTCGCGCTGGCCGCCGACGTCGCGCGGCTGCTCGAGGCGGGCACCCGGGCCGGGGCGGCCGGCTTGCGGTGGGGCGACGTCACCGGGTGAGCGCGCATGCGCACCGCCACCTGCGGGTAACTTGCGCCGCATGGGATCCGCCATCGACGTCGGTCGCCCCACCAAGGGCGACGTCATTGAGCTCATCATCGACGACCACCGCCGCTTCGAGCGCCTGCTGGCGCAGCTGCGCGACACCACCCAGGACCGCGACGCCGTGCGCCGCGCGTTCGCCGACGTGCTGATCGCGCACGGGGAGGCCGAGGAGGAGCTGGTCTACCCGGTGCTGCGGCGCAAGGCCGCCGAGGTCGGCGAGCACGAGGTGCACCACGGCCACGAGGAGCACGCCGAGGGCAACGAGGCGCTGCTGGAGGTGCTGGAGCTCAAGGGCACCGACACCCAGGCGTTCACCGACGCCGTCGAGAAGCTCAGCAACCTGATCGCCCACCACATCGCGGAGGAGGAGCTGACGATCCTCAGCCCCGCGCGGGAGTCGGTCGGGCCGCGGATCCGCGAGGAGCTCGGCGAGAAGTGGGCGGCCCGCCGCAACCAGCTGATCGACCAGGGCTGCGGCGCGGCCGACAACGTACGCCGCATCGTCCGGCAGGCGGAGGCCGACGGGCTGCTCGACGACGAGGACGACGAGGACGACTGACCCGGGCGGGCCTCTCCGCCCGCCGCGGCATGGCCCGATCCGGCCAGCCTGAAGTGACCATGGTCCCCGGGCCGCGCCCGGTGCGACCATCGCCGCATGGCCTTCTTCGACGTCGCGGCGGATGCGTACGTGGCGTTCATGGGCCGGTTCTCCACGCTGCTCTCGGGACCGTTCGCCGACCTCGGCCTCGCCGGGGTGGACCGGTCGGCGCGGGTGCTGGACGTCGGCTGCGGCCCGGGCGTCCTCACCGGCGAGCTGGTCGGTCGCCGCGGGGCGGGCCTGGTCAGCGCCGTCGACCCGGCCGACGCGTTCGTCGAGGCCGCCGCGGCGGCGTACCCGGACGCCGACGTGCGCACCGCGTCCGCCGAGGCGCTGCCCTACGACGACGGCGTCTTCGGAGCGGCCCTCGCCCAGCTCGTCGTGCACTTCATGAAGGAGCCGGTCGCGGGCCTGGCGGAGATGGCGCGGGTCACCGCTCCCGGGGGCCGGGTGTCGGCGTGCGTGTGGGACCACGCCGGCGGCAGGAGCCCGGTCTCCGCGTTCTGGCGGATCGTCACCGAGCACGATCCCGACGCCCGCGATCAGGGCAGGCTGCCGGGCACGGTGGAGGGAGAGCTCGGCCGGTTCCTCACCGCCGCGGGGCTGCTGGAGGTGGAGGGAGACGACGCTCGAGGTGCGGCTCTCGTTCGCCACCTTCGAGGAGTGGTGGCGGCCGTTCACCTACGGCGTGGGGCCGGCCGGCGCCTACGTCGCGGGGCTCAACAAGATCTCCCGCGCCGGCCTGGAGGGCGTGCTGCGGGAGGAGGTCGGGCCGGGGCCGATCGACGTCGAGGCCGTCGCCTGGGCGGCCACCGGGATCGTCTGAGACGGGGACAGTCGGCCGGCGGCCTGCCGTGGTCCCTTCGGGCCATGGCGGGTCGCCGGCGGAGGCTCTACTTTTCCGGCATGGCCAACGACCAGGGCACCGGCCCGGAGGTCCCCGACCGGTGGCGGGTCTACGACGAGCCGGAGGGGGCGCCGAGGCCGGAGCCGGGCGACGACCCGGGACCCGTGGCCGCCGCCACCTGGCTTCCCGACGACCCGCGTCCGGCACCCCCGGCCGCGGCGACCCCCTCCGGGGGCCGTCGGTGACGGTCGCGCTGGTCATCGCCGTCGTGGTGGTGGCGCTGGCCGTGGGGGGCGGGGACGCTGATCATGTCCTTGCGTGGCGACGGCGCGATCGGCGGCAACCCGGACGCCCAGACGAGCGAGGGGTTCGCCGAGCTGGTGCGGGACATCGAGGAGGAGACCGGGGGCACGACGGTCTTCTGGGTGGGCCTCTACGACGGGTTCGCCGTCGTCGACGTCCCCTTCGCCGACGACGACCGCGAGCTCAGCTACCGCTGGGACGGCGGCTTCGACGAGCCGCGGAAGGGCACGAGCACCGACGAGCGGTTCGACCTCGCCGACGTCGACCCCGCGGTCGTCGACGGCATGTGCGACGAGGTGCTCGCGATGGTCGAGGACCCCCAGGACTGCTACATCTTCATCGAGAAGCCCGACCCGACCTTCGCCTCCCGGACCTGGATCCGGACGATGGCGAGCAACGAGTTCGGTCAGAGCGCGACCGTGGAGTACGACCTCGAGGGCAACGAGGTGGCCCGGCACGAGCCGTGACCGACCGCCCGACCGGCCCTGGCCGGACCCCGTCGGCCTAGACGCCCTGGACGATGCCCGCGGCGCGCGCGGCGGCGGCGTACGCCTCCGCCAGCGACGCGACCGTCTCGTGCGCGTTGAGCCCGCTCGGGTTGGGCACCAGCCACAGCTCGGCGCCGGCCAGCGCCTCCGGCTGCCGGCCCATGACCGCCCGCGGCTGCGCGAACGCGGTCCGGTAGGCGGTGATCCCGGCGACCGCGACCACCCGCGGCCGCTGCTCGGCGACCAGCGCGACCAACCGGCGGCCGCCCTCGCGCAGCTCCTCGGTCGTCAGCTCCGAGGCCTTGGCGGTCGCGCGCGGCGCCACGTTGGTGATGCCGATCCCGCGCCCGCGGAGCAGGTCGCGCTGCGCGTCGGTCATCCCGGCTGCCGGGTCGATCGGCTCGGGGATGATCCCGGCCCGGTGGAGGGCGGGGTAGAAGCGGTTGCCCGGGTGGGCGAAGTGGGTCTGCGTGGCCGCGGTCCACAGGCCCGGGTTGATCCCGACGAAGAGCAGCCGCAGGTCGTGCTCCGGCGACGTCGGCAGCAGGTCGGGGACGGTGGTGCCACGGAAGGTATCGAGCTCGGCCCGGGTGAACGTACGACGCACGCGGGCCAGTGTGACCGACCGGGGGAACCCGGGGGCGCGCGCTAGCGTCCCAGTGACATGCGCCGGACCCTCGTCGCCCTCGCCCTCCTCGCCGCGCTGACCGCGTGCGGGGAGGACCGGGGCGCGCCCGACCGGGAGGCCCGCGACCCGTCCTCTTCGACGTCGGCCGGGCCGACGTCCGACGCTCCTTCACCGCCCGAGGTGGTGACGGTCGTCTCGGCGCCGGCACCGCAACGGGTCGTGAGCACCGACGAGCCGACCGTGCTCGACGACGCCGGCGCGCTGGCCGACTACGTGGCCGGGCTCGGCTCCGGCGCGCTCGCCGACGAGGTCACCCGCGCGGTCGAGGCGCACCGCGCCGCGCCCGGCAGGGTGGTCGCGGCCGCCGTGGTCGCGGTCGGCTGCGACGTGCCGCGGGACGCGACGGTCGCCGAGCAGGACGGGCGGTGGGTCGTGACGCCGGTGAAGCCGGGCGGCGCCCCGAAGCAGTGCTACGTGCCGTTCGCGAGCGTGGCGGTCGTCGAGCTGCCCGCGTAGTCGGTCAGCGGGGCCGGCGGTAGACGACCTCGATCCCGTTGGGGATCCGGCGCTGGACGCCGTCGGAGGGCGAGTTGATCACCCGCACCCGGCCGTTGCGCCGAGCGGCCAGCGTCGTGGAGCCGCCGCCGTCGAGGTTGAGCGCGTCCTCGGCGCCGAGCTGCTTCATCAGCCGCGCCAGCTCGACCATCGTGTGGCCGCGGCTGAAGTCCTGCCGGCCCTCGACGGTGAGGAAGATCAGCTGCTTGATGTCGCGGTCGATCCCGACGGCGGTGCGGGGGTGCAGCTCGCGGTCGTCGGTCACCAGCACCTTGCCGCGCTTGAGCAGCACCGTGTTGCCGGAGATCGCCATCGCCACCGGACCGGCGACCCGGCGCTGGATCGTGACCCGGGTGCCGACCTTCAGCTCCTGCAGCCGGTCCTCCGCCTTGTCGCCCCGGGCGATCAGGTAGAAGCCCTTGATCTTCGTGCCCTCGGGCGGGTAGTTCGACTGACGGTTGGCGACGATCCGGCCGCGCAGGACGCGCGCCCAGCGGACGTGCCGCTTCTGGCCGTCGACCCAGCGGCTCACGGCGACCGAGCGCCCCCACCGCCAGTCGTAGACGCCGATCCCGCCGATGACGACCCGCGGCGCGTTGTAGTTGGTGATCGTGATGTCGGGCCGTTCCTTGATCGAGGTGGCCATCGGCAGCTCGCCGAGGTGCCACCGCTTGCCGTCGGCGTTGGCCCACACCGAGTTGTTCCAGCCCGACGCGGTGCCCTTCCAGAGCACGCCGCCGCGCTCGAAGGCCATGCCGAGCGGTGCGCCGGTGTCGCTGATGTCGAAGAAGTCGCCGTTGACGCCGGCGACCACGCCGGGCGTGCGGGCCAGGATCCCGGTGAGCGTGGCGGTGCGCCGCACCCGGCCGCCGTGGGCGTAGTCGACCGTGATCCCCGGCCGGCGCCAGCTGACCCGGGTGACGTAGTAGCGCACCGGCCCGCGGTGGGTGCGGGCGTCCCAGCCGGTGACGGTGACCCCCTTCACCGGCTGGTAGCTGAAGCGCATCCGTTGCGAGATCACCGCCCGCTCACCCGGCCGCGCCGGCCGCACCACCTCGCCCGGCGCCCGGTCCGAGGTCTGCCAGGTGTGCGGGTCGTCGGGGTCGGGCGCGGCCGCGCGCTCCGGCGTACGCCGTGCGTCGGGCGCCGCGGCCTGCTCGGCCGCCGGCGGGGCGGAGGGGGGAGGAGTCGCGGTCGACGAGGACGAGGGCACCCGTCGTCGCGAGGGCAGACGTCAGCAGCAGCGCGGGGAAGAGACGCATGTCGTCGAGGTTAGGAAAACCGGGCCGCCGGATCCGGGAGGCGCCGATGATCGGCGTGGCAGGCCCGGCCTGCCACGCCGGCGGCCCGCGGACGGCGATGATGGGCGGGTGCCGACGCCCGCCGAGGTCTGGAACACGTTCGCCGAGGGCGACAACCTCGACGTGCTCGGCCGGCTCCCGCCCGCGTCGTACGACCTGGTCTACATCGACCCGCCCTACAACACCGGCAGCGCGTTCGCCTACCGCGACGACTTCCGCGGCGCCCGCGGCGCCGGCGCCGCGGGGCGGCACGAGGCGTGGCTGGCGATGATGCGACCGCGGCTCGAGGCGGCGCGGCGGGTGCTCGACGACCGCGGCGCGATCTTCGTCAGCATCGACGACCACGAGGCCGCGCACCTGCGGCTGCTGATGGACGAGGTCTTCGGCGAGGCCGGCTTCCTCGCCCAGGTCGTCGTCAACCTCAACCCGAAGGGGGCGGCAGCTCGGCAGCGGCTTCGCCACCAGCCACGAGTACCTCCTCGTCTACGCCCGGGACCCGCGGCGGTGCGTGCTCGACGCGTCGAGCCCCGACCTGGTCGTGGAGGCCGACTTCCCCCTGGTCGCCGACGACGGTCGGCGCTACCGCCGGCTGCCGCTGCGCAACACCAACAAGCGGTTCAACCCGCTCACCGCGCCGACCCTGCACTTCGCGATCTGGGGCGACCCCGACACCGGCGAGGTGCGCACCGAGCCGTTCCCCGGCGCGGTCGAGGTCAAGCCGGTCTTCGGCGACGGCTCCCCGGCGGTCTGGCGCTGGTCGCGCCCGCGCATCGACGAGCGTCCCGGCGACCTGGTGTGCCGGCGGGTGCGGGGGAGGAACGGCGAACGGGTCGACGTCTACCAGCGCGACTGGCTGCACCCGGCCGTCGGCCGGCGGCGCAAGAAGCTGCGCACCATCTGGCTCGCCGACGAGGTCGGCTCCACCGACACCGCGGTCGCCGAGCTCAAGGACGTGCTCGGCCACGTCTTCGAGTCACCGAAGCCCACCGGCCTGGTGCGACGGATCCTCGACACGATGCCGCCCGACGCGCGGGTGCTCGACTTCTTCGCCGGCAGCGGCACCACCGGCCACGCCGTCGCCCTCGCCAACGCGGCCGACGGCGGACGGCGTACCTGCCTCTCCGTCAACCACGCCGAGCCCGTCCGCCCCGGCTCCAACGCCGCCCTCGCCGGCTTCGCCACCGTCGCCGACATCACCCGCGCCCGGCTGCGGGCGGTCGCCGAGCTGGTGGGCGGGGGATATGTGGAGCTGGGGGCTGGGGAGCTGGGCGGCGGCTGAGTCACGGGTCGCGGTGCGCGGGTGGGCTCGCGCCGAGGAGGTTTTGCTGCGGTTTGGTCCCAAACCGCAGCAAATCCGCCTCTGGAGCTGCGGTTCGTGACCAATCGTGGCCTGCGGTGGGCTTCCCACGGCCTGTCTCCGGCCGCGGCGCCCACCCCGCGTCGACCTGCGACCCGCGGCGGCAATTCCAGCCGGCTCAGGCCACCCCCGCCGCCTCCTCCAGCTCGGCGAGCGACTCGTCGAGGAACGTCAGCAGCCGCTGGAGGTGGGGGAGGGTACGGCGGCAGCCGGTGAGGCCGAAGCACATCCGCCCGTCGTAGGAGGTGCAGGTGATGTTGAGCGCCATGCCGTTGATCGGGATCGAGAGCGGGTAGGTGCCGACCAGCGGCGCGCCGTTCCAGTAGTGGGTGGAGCGCGGGCCCGGCACGTTGCTGATGATCAGGTTGAACGGCGGCTTGACCACGCCCCTGCACGCGCAGCACGGGTGACACGATCGCGGGGGCGAGGCCGAGCGCGCTCATCGCGACGATCTGCGCCGGCGTCATCGACGACAGCGCCTCCTTGCCGTCGCGCATCGACCGGTGGATCGTCTGCAACCGGTCGGCGGGGTCGACGAGGTCGGTCGCCATCCGCACCATCACCGAACCGACCGCGTTGCCTCCCTCGGCCGACGCGACGTGCGCCTGCTTGGCCTTGAGCCCGACCGGGACCATCGCGATCAGCGGCGCGTCGGGCAGCGCGCCCAGCTCGAGCAGGTAGGTGCGGAGCGCGCCGCTGCACATCGCGAGCACGACGTCGTTGATCGTGGTGTCGGTCGCCTTGCCGATCGCGCGCATCCGCTCGACCGGCCAGTCCTGGGCGGCGAACCGGCGGCTGCCGGTGATGTTCTGGTTGAAGATAGTGCGTGGCGCGGAGAACGACACCGCCGACGTCTCGTTGCGCACCCCCTTGCGGAGCGTCCGCACCAGCGCCGAGGGCATGCCGGCGGCGTCGGCGCTGAGGGAGAGGGCGGTGCGGAGCACGTCGGCCGGGAGCTCGGCCAGCCCCCGCACCGCCTCGACCGCCTCGGTCGCCGGGTCCGCGGGGCCGGCGGCGTCGGCACCGGAGCCGTCGGCGGCCCCGCGCCGCGGTCGCCGGGCCCAGGGCGCCGGCATGCCGCGCTGGTCGGGGTCGGTGCTCAGCACGCTCTGGAGCAGCCGCATCGCGGAGACGCCGTCGACGAGGCCGTGGTGCACCTTCGTGTACAGCGCGACCCGGCCGTCGGCCAGCCCCTCGATCACGTGGGCCTCCCACAGCGGCCGCTCCCACGCCAGCCGGGTGCTGTGCAGTCGGGAGCAGAGCTCGAGCAGCTCACGGATCCGGCCCGGCTCCGGGAGCGCGCTGTGGCGCACGTGGTGCTCGATGTCGAACTGCTCGTCCTCGCGCCACACCAGCTGGCCGGCCGTGCGGATGCTGCGGTGCGGGTGCTTGAGGAACAGCGGCGACACCTCCGGCACGTCGCGCATCTGCTCGAACATCTCCCGGATGAAGTCCGGTCCCGCGTCCGCGGGCCGCTCGAACAGCTGCAGCCCGCCGACGTGCATCAGCTGGGTCTTGCTCTCCGCGAGCAGGAACGCCGTGGACGTCGGGTCGATCGGCTTGAGGTTCGGCAGGGAGACCAACGCAGCCCCTTTCGTCAGGCGGCCGATCCTCGCCTGACCGCGGCGGTCGCCACAAGAGGACGGCCCGGGAACCGTCCACAGCCCGCCGGCGGACCCGCGTCCCTCCACAGGCCGGGCCGCGGCGGGACCGCGTCGTCGGGCCGGGCTCCTAGCGTCCCTCGCGACGTCGGACCCGCCGGCGCACGACCTCGGGAGCAACCATGCACGAGCACCAACCGACCCCGTCCACCCGACAGACCCGGCGCCGCCGCGCCCCTCACCCCTCGCCGCCGGCCTCCTGGTGCCGCTCGCCGCGGTCGGCGGCGCCGTGGCGTCGTCGTACGCCGGAGCGCCGGAGGAGGTGCGCGAGGTGCGGTTCCCGCCCGACACGATCGTCCACGTCGAGGGCGACGCCGCCAACGGCTTCGGCATCAAGATGCTCGACGGCAGCTGGCTGTTCCCGCCCACGGACTCCGAGGCGGTGGCGGAGTGCAACGAGTACGACCGCCGCGTCCAGCGGGTGCGCTGCCGGGTCGAGGTGCGCACGTGGTACCGCGACCTCGCCAACATGCAGGACACGATCGCCTACTGGCGGGCCAAGCGCGCGTGAGCCGCCACCCCGCGGCCGCCCTGGTGGCACCATCGGCCCATGGGCCGGGTGCTGCACGTCGACCTCGACCAGTTCATCGCGGCCGTCGAGGTGCTGCGCCGACCCGAGCTCGCGGGCCGCCCGGTGATCGTCGGCGGTCGCGGCGACCCCACGGAGCGGGGCGTCGTCTCGACGGCGTCCTACGAGGCCCGGCAGCACGGCGTCGGCTCGGGGATGCCGCTGCGGCTCGCGGCCCGCAAGTGCAAGGACGCCGTCTTCCTGCCGGTCGACGCGGAGGCGTACGACGCCGCGTCGGCGGAGGTGATGGCGGTGCTGCGCGGCCTGGAGTGGGGTGGCGTGCCGGTGCTCGTGGAGGTGCTGGGGTGGGACGAGGCGTTCGTCGGCCCCGGGCCGGGGCACGGCGACCTCGGCGACCCGGTGGCGTTCGCGGAGCGGGTGCGGTCGGAGGTGCTCGCCGCGACCCGGTTGCGCAGCGCGGTCGGCGTCGGGGACAACAAGCTGCAGGCCAAGCTCGCGACCGGCTTCGCCAAGCGCCGGGTCGAGGGGGCGGTGGCCCGCGAGGCCGGTGCCGGGGGCCGCGGCGACGAGCCCGGCCCGGGCGGCCGGCTCCGCGGGCAGGGCACCTACCTGATCAGCGACGAGACGTGGTTCGCCGAGCTCGGCGACCGGCCGACCAGCGCCCTGTGGGGGATCGGCGCGAAGACGGCGACCCGGTTGGCGGCGCTCGGCATCGACACCGTCGAGGACCTCGCCCGCGCCGATCCTGCCCTGCTCGCGGAGCGGATCGGGCCGACCACCGGCCCGTGGCTGCGCCGCCTCGGCCGCGGGGTCGCGTCGAGCACCGTCGACCCGACGACGTGGGTGGCCCGCGGCCACGGTCGGGAGGAGACCTTCCAGAAGGACCTCACCGACTGGGCCGAGGTCGAGGAGGCGACCCGCCGGATCGCCGCCCGCGCCATCGCCGACATCGTCGGGGAGGGCCGGCCGGCGGTCCGGGTGGGGCTCAAGCTGCGCTACCGCCCGTTCACGACGATCAGCCGCAGCCACAAGCTCGCGGAGCCGTCGTCCGACCCGGGCCTCCTCGCGGACGAGGCCGTCGCCCTCCTCGACCGGGTCGACAAGGAGCGCGCCGTGCGCCTGATCGGGGTCCGCTACGAGATGGCCGACCCGGACGGGGCGGCGGCCGGGAAGGCGGACGGGGCGGCGGACGGGGCGGCGGACGGGTAGGTCAGCGGAGGTCCTCGCGCAGCTCGCGCACCACCGAGTCGACGACCGCGACCAGGTCGCCGCCGGTGCGCTCGGCGACGGCCCGCTGGCGCTGGTACGACGCGCCGCGGGCGGCGATGTCGAGCACCGAGGCGAGCTCGGCGGAGCAGCCGAGGCGCTCGGCGACCGGCTCCAGGGCGGTGACCAGGTCGGCGAGGTCGTCGGTGACGAGCCGCTCCTCGCACCGGGCGTCCAGGATCACGATCGCGTCGACGCCGTAGCGGGCGGCCCGCCACTTGTTCTCCTGCACGTGCCACGGCGGCATCGTCGGCAGCTGCTCGCCCGCGGCGCAGCGCTCGTCGAGCCACACCACGAGGCAGTGGACGAGGGCGACCAGCGCCGCCATCTCGCGGAACGTGGAGACCCCGTCGCAGACCCGGTTCTCGATGGTCCCGTGGGCGACGGCGGGCCGGATGTCCCAGCGGATCTCGGTGAGTTCCTCGATGACGCCGGTCGTCAGCTGGTCGTCGCAGAACGACTCGAACTCCGACCACCGCTCGAACTGGAACGGCAGCCCGGCGGTCGGCAGCTGCTGGAACATCAGCGCCCGGTTGGAGGCGTAGCCGGTGTCGACGCCGGCCCAGATCGGCGAGGAGGCCGACAGCGCCTGGAGGTGGGGGTACCAGTTGAGCAGCGCCGAGAGCACCGGCATCACCCGCTCCTTCTCCGGGCACGCCGACGTGGACGTGGACCCCCCAGATCAGCATCTGGCGCCCCCAGTACTGGGTGCGGTTGATGAGCTCCTCGTAGCGGTGGCCCTCGGTCAGCTGCTGGCCGGTCCAGCTCGCGAACGGGTGGGTGCCCGCGCCGAACAGGTCGAGGTCGAGCTCGTCGCACGCCGGGACGACGTGCTCGAGCGTGCGCCGGAGGTCGGCCATCGCCTCCGGCACGGTGTGGCAGACGCCGGTGACCACCTCGACGGTGTTGCGCAGCAGCTCCTTGTGCAGCCGGGTCGGGTCGGGCATCCGCGCCTTCGCGCGGGCGAACAGGTGGGAGGCGTCGTTGCGCAGGTCGCGGGAGCGTCGGTCGACCAGCGCGAACTCCCACTCCACCCCGAGCGTCGGCTCGGGGAGCCGCGGAAGTCGATGCGCACACCTCAAGGGTTCCACGAAGTGTCCGCCCCATACCTCCGGACGAGCGGCCCGAGGTGGGAGGATCGGGCCGTGGAGGCGCCGCTGGACCGGATGTGGGAGCGCAGCCGGCTCTCGGTCAGCGGCCGGGTCCGACGCTGGCGCGGCAAGCTGTTCGTCGTCGTGCAGTGTGCGCTCGCGGCCGGCGTCGCGTGGTGGATCGCCGCCGACCTGCTCGGCCACGACACCCCGTTCTTCGCGCCGATCGCGGCGGTGGTCTCGCTCGGGACGTCCTACGGGCAGCGGCTGCGCCGTGTCGCCGAGGTCACCGTCGGCGTGGCGATCGGCGTGCTGGTGGCCGACCTGCTCGTCGCGTGGATCGGCTCCGGCGCCTGGCAGCTGGCGCTCGTGGTCGCCTTGGCGATGTCGACCGCGCTGCTGCTCGACGCCGGCACCCTCTTCGTCACCCAGGCCGCGGTGCAGTCGATCGTCGTCGCCACGCTGATCCCCGATCCCGGCGCGGGGCTGGTGCGGTGGACCGACGCCCTCATCGGCGGCGGCGTGGCGCTGGTCGCGGCGGCGGTCGTGCCGGCCGCGCCGCTGCGCCGCCCGCGCGAGCAGGCGGCGACGGTGGCGCGCAAGATCGCCGAGCTGCTGCGCGCGGCGGGCCAGGCGATGGTCGACGGCGAGTCCGAGCCGGCGCTGGAACTGCTCGCCGACGCGCGGGCGACCGACCGGCTCATCCGCGAGCTGCAGGCCGCGGCGGCCGAGGGCATGTCGGTGGTGGCCTCGTCGCCGTTCCGCGTGCGGCACCGGGAGCCGCTGCGGCGGATGGTCGAGCTCGTCGACCCGCTCGACCGGGCGCTGCGCAGCACGAGGGTGCTGGTGCGGCAGACCGCTGTGGCGGCCTACCGCCGGCGCCCGGTGCCGCCGTCGTACGCCGCCCTCACCGTGGACCTCGCCGACGCCGTCGACGCCATCGCCGACGAGCTGGCCGCGGACCGGATGGCGGCCGATGCCCGCCCGGCCGTGCTCGCCGTCGGCGAGGCCACCGGCCGGGTCGAGCGCACCGACGAGATGACGCCGCACGCGATCCTCGCCCAGCTCCGTTCGATCGTCGTCGACCTGCTGCTCGTCACCGGCATGGGCCAGCTGGAGGCGACCGACGCGCTGCCACCGCCGCCCTCCCGGTAGCCGGCGGGGACTACCCAGCGCTCGGGTGGACATACCGCTTGACCTGTTCGGTGCACGACTGTTCTCTGGGCTCATGGCGAGCACCATCCCGTGGGAGCGGGTGCGCCGGTCGGCGGCCAAGCTCACCACCCCGCTACACCCCGATGACTACCTGCGCCTGGTCAACCCGCTGTGGACGGCCCGCGAGCTGCGCGGACGGGTCGAGAAGGTCGTGCCCGAGACCGAGGACGCCGCGACCCTGGTGATCCGCCCGGGGTGGGGGGTGGCGCTACGACCACCGGCCCGGGCAGTACGTCGGCATCGGCGTGCAGGTCGACGGCCGGTTCCAGTGGCGCTCGTACTCGATCAGCTCGCCGCCGAAGCGCCGGCGCGGCACGATCGCGATCACCGTGCGGGCGATGCCGGAGGGCCTGCTCTCCAGCCACCTCGTCAACGGCCTGGCGCCGGGGACGATCGTCCGGCTGGCGCTGCCCGAGGGCGACTTCGTGCTGCCGGACCCGCCACCGGAGCGGATGCTGTTCCTCGTCGGCGGCAGCGGCATCACGCCGGTGATGGCGATGCTGCGCACGCTCGACCGCCGCGGCACCATGCCCGACGTCGTCCTGCACTACTCCTCCCCCGACGGCCGAGCGGATGATCTTCCGCGACGAGCTCGACCGGCTGGAGGCCGAGCACGACGGGCTGACCGTGCACCGGCTGCACACCGACGTCGACGGCCTGCTCGACCTCGCCGACCTCGACACGATCTGCCACGACTGGCGGGGCCGCGACACCTACGCGTGCGGGCCGGCGCCGATGCTCGACGCGATCACCGAGCACTACGAGGCCGAGGGCGCCGCCGAGCGGCTGCACCTCGAGCGGTTCTCGCTCGAGCTCGGCGGCGACGGCGGCGAGGGCGGCACGATCACGTTCCGCACCTCCGGCAAGTCGATCGACGCCGACGGCGCCACCACCGTGCTCGAGGCCGGTGAGGAGGCCGGCGTCGGGATGCCGTTCGGCTGCCGGATGGGCATCTGCCACACCTGCACGCTCACCCTCGTCTCCGGCAAGGTCCGCGACCTGCGCAACGGCGACGAGTACGACAGTCCCAACGAGCCGGTGCAGACCTGCGTCACCGCCGCCGTGGGCGACTGCACCCTCGACATCTGACCACCGACCACCCGGAAGGACCCCGATGGCCATCTCGGACGTCAAGGAGTACACCCACCTCACCGAGGAGGAGGTGGACCAGATCGGGCGCGAGCTCGACAAGATCCGCGCGGACATCGAGGAGTCCCGCGGCGCCGCCGACGCGGCGTACATCAACCGCCTGATCAAGGTGCAGCGCGGGCTCGCCACGGCCGGCCGGGTGACGCTGCTCGCCGGCACCCAGTTCCGGAGGACGCGCACGCCCGCGTGGGCGCTCGGCACCGGCTTCCTCGCCCTGGCCAAGATCCTCGAGAACATGGAGATCGGCCACAACGTGATGCACGGCCAGTGGGACTGGATGAACGACCCCGAGATCCACTCCTCCAACTGGGAGTGGGACACCGCGCAGCCCGCCGAGCAGTGGAAGCACTCCCACAACTACATCCACCACCAGTTCACCAACGTGCTCGGCTACGACAACGACATCGGCTACGGCATCCTCCGGATGGCGCGCGAGCAGAAGTGGTCGCCGGCCAACCTCGGGCAGCCGCTCTACAACAGCCTGCTGGCGTTCCTGTTCGAGTGGGGGGTCGCGCTGCACGACCTCGACATCGAGCGGATCCGCAAGGGCGAGAAGGACCCGCGGGAGATGAAGCGGCAGCTGAAGCAGATCTTCCGCAAGGGTCGCAACCAGATCGTCAAGGACTACGTCGTCTACCCCGCCCTCGCCGGACGGCAGTGGCGCACCGTGCTGACCGCCGACCTGACCGCCAACGTCATCCGCAACCTGTGGGCCTACGTGATCATCTTCTGCGGCCACTTCCCCGACGGGGCGGTGCACTTCACCGAGGAGGAGATCGAGGACGAGAGCCGGTCGGAGTGGTACCTGCGGCAGATCCTCGGCGCCGCCAACTTCGACGGCGGCCCGCTCCTGCACGTCATGTCGGGCAACCTCGGCTTCCAGATCGAGCACCACCTGTTTCCCGACCTGCCGAGCAACCGGTACGCCGAGATCTCGGTCCGGGTGCGGGAGCTGTGCGACAAGTACCAGATCCCCTACACGACGGGCCCGCTGCACCGGCAGTACGGCCAGGCGCTGCGCACGATCCTCAAGCTGTCGCTGCCGAACTCGTGGACGCGCAGCGACCAGCCCGAGCCGCCGTCGCCGTCGCGCGACCGCAAGCGGCGCACCGACGACGAGCGGCCGTCGCGCCGCACCGAGCTGGGCGGGTGGTCGCGCTCCTGGGCAGGGGCGCGCGGATGAGGACGCCGCTCGGGATGGACGGCCCGTTCGCGTGGGAGCCGGAGCCGGGGAGCGCGCCGCCGGCGCTCGGCGTCCTGGTCGGGCGCCGGGTCACCCAGTGCGCGCTGAGCCGGATCTGCGGGGTGTGCGCGGACCCGCTCGGTCGTCCGGTCGTCTTCGTCGGCACCGCGGACGAGGTCGGACGCAACGCCTTCCACGTGCCGCCGCTCCACGAGGACTGTGCCCGCGACCTGCTCGCGCACCCGGGCGCCGACCCGCGCTGGCAGGTCGTGGCGACGGCCGGGTTCGAGTTCGTGCGGCCGGCCCGGGAGGACGTCGACCGGAGGCCCACGTTCCAGCCGAACTCGCTGCTCAGCGCCGGGTGAGCCGGCCGAGCGCGTCGAGCCAGCGCCCGGCCGTGCCGTCGTACGGCGGCCGGCCGGCCCGCACCGCGGCGAGCACCTGGGCGGCCGACTCCTCGGCCATCGCGACCACCTCCGGCGGATAGCCGAACGCGACCCGGTGCTCGGCGAACTCGTCCTCGTCGTCGAGGTAGACCGTCCCGTCCTGGAGCCGGACGACGTCGAGGTCGAGGTCCACGGAGCGGAGCGTGCCGTCGTCCCACGCCGCGGGGGTCGTCATGTCGACGTAGACGGCCGCCTCGGCGTGCTCGTCGTTGAAGGCGGCAAGGTGGGCCGCGTGCCCGGCGGGCACCAGCACCACGCCGGCGAAGCCCGCGACGAAGTCCCTCCCGGGCCGCCGGTAGCGGGTGCCGGCGGGGCAACCGACCCAGTCGCCGTGGTCGTCGGACCCGAGGTAGCGGGCGTCGTACGCCCAGTGCGGGCGGTCGCCCCACTTGGTCATCCGCACGTGGATCGGCTCTCCGGGTGTCACCCGCAGGTGTCTACCAGAGCCGTGCCAGCATGACGCGCATGGCCGACCCGAAGCAGCTCGCGCAGACCCTGGACCTGTGCCTCCGGATCGGCGAGATGCTCCTCTCCTCCGGTGCCGGGGCCGCCGACGTCACGGCGACCATGCGCTCGGTCTCCTACGCGCTCGGGGTGCGCAACCCGCAGGTCGACGTGACGTTCACGTCGCTGGCGATGACCGTGCAGGACGGCGACGAGCTGCCGATCGTGCAGATCCGCTCGGTGGGCCAGCGCGAGATCGACTACGAGGACCTCACCCGGGTCGACCACCTGGTCCGCGACATCGTCGCCGAGCGCACCGGCCTGCAGGAGGCGCGGTCCGAGATCGCGCGGATCTTCTCCTCCGGCCACGCCCGGCGCCGCTGGGCCGTCACCGCCGGCTGGGGCGTGATGTGCGCCGGCGTGGCGCTGCAGCTCGGGGGGCACGGCGGCGGTCGTCGCGGTCGCGTTCGTCGCGGCGGTGTCGATCGACCGGCTCCAGCACCTGATGACCCGGCAGCGGACGCCGTTCTTCTACCAACAGGTCGCCGGCGGGGCGGTCGCGACGCTGATCGCCGCGGTCGCGACCCGGGCGCTCGAGCCGGTGGCCCGGCTGGACGCGTCGCTGGTCGTGACCGCCAACATCATCATGCTGCTGGCCGGCATCGGGTTCATGGGCGCCATCCAGGACGCCCTGTCCGGCTTCTACGTCACCGGCAGCGCCCGGCTGCTGGAGGCGATCCTCGCGACGGCCGGCATCATCGCCGGCGTCAGCGGAGGCATCAGCCTCGCCGGCGCGGTCGGGCTCGAGCTGCCGCGGCTGGAGCCCGCGCGGTCCGACCTGGTCACGCTCGGCGTGGCGGCGCTGGGCGCGGCGATCGCCGCCGCGGCCTTCGCCTACGCGTCCTACTCGCCCAAGCGGATCCTCGCCCCGATCGGCCTCCTCGCCGCGATGGCGATCGTGATCAGCAGCGTGATCGACGTCCGCGAGTTCGGCCGGCCGTGGGCGGTCGGGATCGCCGCGTTCGCCGTCGGCCTGGTCAGCTTCACGGTCTCCGGGCGGATGCGGGTGCCGCCGCTGGTGATCGTGGTGTCCGCCGTCGTTCCGATGCTGCCCGGCCTGTCCATCTACCGCGGGCTGTCGCTGCTCGGCGAGGCCGAGCGCGGCGCCATCGCCGGCGGCCTGCTCGCGATGGTGACCGCCGCGTCGGTGGCGATCGCCCTGGCCGCGGGGGTGATCCTCGGCGAGTACGTCGCCCAGCCGGTCAAGCGCGAGGCGAGGCGGGTCGAGACCCGGCTCGCGGGACCGCGGCTGGTCGGCGTGACCCGGTTCCGCCGGCGCCGCAACCGCACCCGCGAGCAGGGCCGGGCGGCCTGAGCCTCCCCGCCCTACGGGTGGCGGGCGCCGGGCACGGCCTTCTTCGGCAGCACCCGCTTGGCGACCGCGGCGTAGACGTCCTGGTAGCGCGCCCCGGCCAGCTTGGCGAAGTGGTGCACGACGTGGGCGTCGATGCCGACCAGCACCCGCGGCTGGTTGCGCAGCACGCCGCGGACGATCACCTCGGCCGCCCGCTCCGGCGACATCCGCGCGAGCCGCTTGTCGAAGAGCCGGGCGGTGGCCGCCTTGTCCTCGCGGTGGGAGACCCGCGCGTTGCGGGCGATCGCGGTCTTGATGCCGCCGGGGTGCACGACGGTCACGCCGACGGGGTGCCCGGCGATGAGCATCTCCTCGCGCACGGCCTCGGACAGGCCGCGGACGGCGTACTTTCGTCGCGTTGTAGAGGCTCTGCCCGGGCATCGACACCAGTCCGAACAGCGACGACAGGTTCACGAGGTGCCCGTCGCCGGAGGCGATCAGGTGGGGGAGGAACTCCTTGGTGCCGTGGACCACGCCCCAGAAGTTGATGCCGACGATCCACTCCATGTCGGCGTAGTCGAGGTCGGCGAGGTCGCCGGCCAGCGCGACGCCGGCGTTGTTGACGACCACGTTGACCCGGCCGAACTGGTCGGCGACCGACGCGGCGTACGACGCCACCGCGGCGCGGTCGGAGACGTCGACCCGGTCGGCGCGCACCTCCCGGACGCCGGCGTCCTTCACGAGCTCGACGGTCTCGGCGAGACCGTCCTCGTCGACGTCGGAGAGGGCGATCAGGGAGCCGCGCCGCGCGCACTCCAGCGCCAGGGCACGGCCGATGCCGGACCCCGCGCCGGTGATGACGACGACCTTGTCCTCGAGGGTCTTCATGCGGGCTGGTTCTCCTTCTCGGTGCTGGGGGCGGTGGCGGGCGCGGTGGACGGGTCGAGCGGGGCGACGGCGTACTGCTCGGCGTCGAACCGCGCGAGGTGGTGGCGGAACGTGAACGTCTGGCCCGGCCACAGGGTGGTGTTGTTGCCGAACCGGTCGAGGTACCAGCTCGCGCAGCCGCCGGTCGTCCAGACCGTCGGCCGCATCCGCTCCTGCACCGCGCCCGTCCACGAGCGCTCCGCCTCGGCGGTCGGCTCGACGGCGGCCAGCCCGCGGGCCCGCATCGTGCGCACGGCATCGACGACGTAGCGGACCTGCGACTCGATGATGAAGATCATCGAGCTGTGGCCGAGGGCGGTGTTGGGGCCGACGACCTGGAAGTAGTTGGGGAAGCCGTGCACCGTGGTGCCCTTGTAGGCCGCCATCCCGTGGTCGGCCCAGTGGTCGGCGAGGGTGCGGCCGTCGCGGCCGGTGACGTGCGCGGCGATCGGCGGGTCGGTGACGTGGAAGCCGGTCGCGACCACGATCACGTCGACCGGCCGCTCGGTGCCGTCGGCGGTGACCACCGCGTCGGCTGTCACCCGGGCGATCGGGTCGGTGACCAGGTCGACGTCGTCCGCCGCGAGCGCGGGGTACCACGCGTTGGAGATCAGGATCCGCTTGCAGCCGGCGCGGTAGCGCGGGGTGACCTTCGCGAGCAGCTCGGGGTCCTTGATCGCCCTGCGCATGTGGCGCTTGGCCTGCAGCTCGACGGCCTGCATCAGTGCGGGGACCCGGGCGAACGCCGGCACCCGCGCCTCGAGCTTGGCGTAGACGGCCGCGCGGACCGCCCGCTGGAGGCCCGGCACCGTGCGGAACGCGGTCTTCTCCAGCGCGGTGAACGAGCGCTCGTTGCGGGGGGATCACCCAGTTGGGGGTGCGCTGGTAGACGTCGACGTGCTCGGCGACCTTCCGGACCTCGGGCACCAGCTGGACCGCCGACGCGCCGGTGCCGATGACCGCCACCCGCTTGCCGGTCAGGTCGACGTCGTGCCGCCAGCGGGCGGAGTGGAAGACCTCGCCCCGGAAGGAGCCGAGGCCGTCGATGTCGGGGAGCCGCGGCTCGGAGAGGCCGCCGGAGCCGCTGATCAGCGTCCGGGCGGCGTACACGCCGTCGGTCGTGGTGACCTTCCAGCGTCGGGTGGTCTCGTCCCAGACGGCGTCCTCGACGGCGGTGTCGAAGACGAAGCGGTCGAGGACGCCCGCCTCCTCGGCGACGCGGCGCTGGTAGGCCCAGATCTCGCCCTGGGGGGAGTAGACCTTCGACCAGTCCGGGTTGAGCGCGAAGGAGAACGAGTAGAGCTGGCTCGGGACGTCGCACTCCGCGCCGGGGTAGGTGTTGACGTGCCAGGTGCCGCCGACGTCGGAGTCCTTCTCGATCACGACGAAGTCGCGCTCGCCGGCCTCGTCGAGCTTGATGGCCGCGCACAGGCCGGCGAAGCCGGCGCCGACGATGAGGTGGTCGACGTTCCTCGGTGTCATGCGCCGACGCTATTGCGGCTATTGAACAAGTGTCAATAGAGTGGTGGCGTGACCGCGCCCACCCGCACCCGGCTGAGCCCGGACCAGCGTCGCGAGCAGCTGCTCGAGCTCGGGCTGCGGCTGTTCGCCGGCGGCTCGGTCGACGACATCTCGATCGACCGGCTCTCCGACGAGGCGGGCGTGTCCCGCGGGCTGCTCTACCACTACTTCGACAGCAAGCAGGGCTTCCACGAGGCCGTCGTACGACGCGCGGCGGCGGACCTGCTCGACCAGACCGCCCCCCGACGACACCGTCGAGCCGATCGAGCGGCTGCGCGCGTCGATGGCGGCGTACGTCGACTACGTCGAGGCCAACCTCGCCGGCTACCGCTCGCTGGTGCGCGCCGCCGCCGGCGGCAACGAGACGCTGCGCGGGATCTACGAGGACGCGCGCACCGCCCTGCTCGAGCGGATCTTCGCCTCCGACGCCCTGGGCGAGGTGATCGCCGAGACGCCCGCGACCCGGCTGGTCGTGCGCGGCTGGGCGGCGCTGGCCGAGGAGACCGTGCTGACCTGGTGCGACGACCCCGGCGGCGTGAGCCGCGACCAGGTGGTCGCGCTCCTCACCGAGGGGCTGCCGGCGCTGGTCGCCAGCCTCCCCCCAGACTGACCTGCGACTGACCTGCGACCGACCGGGAACCGGGAGGGTGGTGCCGGACATGACAGGGCGTGAGAGCAGCCGGGCCGGTCCGTGAGGCGCATCGCGCGACCCGGCGCATCTCCGCAGCCGAACAGGCTCGACCCGGCGCATCTCGGCAGCTGAGATGGCTCGACCCGGCGCATCTCCGCAGCAGGAATGAGCCGGGTCGGCGCGTTTGAGGTGCGGAGATGAGCCGGGTCGGCGCGTTTGTGGTGCGGAGATGAGCCGGGTCGGCCAGGTGCAGGGGGATCAGGTGAGGACGGCGGCGAGCTGGTCGAGGCCCCAGGTGAGGTCGTCGGGGGTGACGACGAGCGGGGGAGCGAGCCGGATGGTGGAGCCGTGGGTGTCCTTGGCGAGGACGCCGCGAGCCATCAGCCGCTCGCAGATCTCGCGGCCGGTGCCGATCGCCGGGTCGATGTCGACGCCGGCCCACAGGCCGCGGGAGCGTACGGCGACCACGCCGTGGCCGACCATCGCGTCGAGCCGCTCGCGCAGCAGCAGGCCGAGCTCGGCGGCCCGCGCCTGCGGCTCGCCGGTGCGGAGCATGGCGACGACCTCGCGGCCGACCGCGCAGGCGAGCGGGTTGCCGCCGAACGTCGACCCGTGCTGGCCCGGCCGGAGCACCCCGAGCACGTCGCGGTCGCCGACCACCGCCGACACCGGGACGATGCCGCCGCCCAGCGCCTTGCCGAGCACGTACAGGTCGGGCACGACCTCCTCGTGGTCGCAGGCGAAGGTGCGGCCGGTGCGGCCGAGACCGGCCTGGATCTCGTCGGCGGCGAACAGCACGTTCTCGGCGGTGCAGATCTTCCGGACGCCACGGAGGTAGCCGTCGGGCGGGATGATGACGCCGCCCTCGCCCTGGATCGGCTCGACGAGCACCGCGACCGTCTCCGGCGTGATCGCCGCCCGGAGCGCCGCGAGGTCGCCGTAGGGGACGGTGTCGAAGCCCGGGGCGAACGGCCCGAAGCCGTCGCGGGCGTCGGGGTCGTCGGAGAAGCCGACGATCGTCGTCGTGCGGCCGTGGAAGTTGCCGCTCGCCACGACGATGCGGGCCCGGTCGGCGGCGACGCCCTTCACCTCGTAGCCCCACTTGCGGGCCAGCTTGACGGCGGTCTCGACGGCCTCGGCGCCGGTGTTCATCGGCAGCACGAGCTCCTTGCCGCACAGGTCGCCGAGGGTGGCGCAGAAGTCGGCGAACGCGTCGTGGACGAACGCGCGGCTGGTCAGCGTCAGCTTGTCGAGCTGGGCGTGGGCGGCGGCGAGCAGCCGCGGGTGGCCGTGGCCGAAGTTGAGCGCGGAGTAGCCGGCCAGCAGGTCGAGGAACCGGTTGCCCTCGATGTCGGTCATCCAGGCGCCCTCGCCGTGCGCGAGCACGACCGGCAGCGGGTGGTAGTTGTGCGCGGTGCGTGCCTCGGCGCGCTGCACCTCCGCAGGGGTGCCGGCGAGCCCTCCGATCGGATCGCTCGGGACGCTCGCCGTCGTACCGGTCGTCATGCTCATCGGTCGCCTCCTTCGGTGTGCGCGAGATTGTCTGACAATCGTGGCATCACCGTAGCCCACGAACCCCCGGAACCCACCAATCGCGACCGTTCCCAACCGATGATGGTCCGGCTCCGTCAACCAGGCAGACCGGCACCGTGCCGGTCGGGTGAGGAGGAGGCGAATGGCGCGGCGCGACGAGGCGTTCGCGGCGTACGTCGCAGCGCGACGGCCGCAGCTCTACCGGACGGCCTACCTGCTCTGCGGCGACCCGCACCGGGCCGAGGACGTCGTCCAGGCGGCCCCTGACCAGGCTGTACGTCGCCTGGCCGCGCGTCGAGCGGGCCGACTCGGTGGACGCGTACGTGCGGCGGGCGGTGGTCAACAGCCACCTCGACGAGACCCGGCGGCCCTGGCGGCGGGAGCGGCCCACCGACGAGCACCACGACGTCGCGGCGGCAACCGGCCCGGCGCCGGAGGAGACCGACGCGCTCTACGCCGCGCTGCGGCGGCTGCCGGCGGGCCAGCGCCGGGTGGTGGTGCTGCGCCACTACTGGGGGCTGTCGGTCGAGGAGACCGCCGCCGACCTGGGCGTCAGCGCCGGCACGGTCAAGAGCCAGACCTCCGCCGCACTCGCGGCCCTCCGCACGGCCCTGCAGCCGGACCTCCACTAGCCCCGACCAGACGAAGGAGCACCGATGGACACCCTCGAGCACGACCTCACCGAGCGGCTGCGCCGGATCGGCGACGACCTGGACCTGCCGACGGCACCGCCCTCGGCCGACGTACGCCGCGGGCGCCGGCGACTGCGGCGCCACCGCGGCACGGTGGTGGCGGGCTCCGCGCTCGCCGTCTCCGGCGTCGCCGGCGGGCTCGGCCTGGCCGGCCCGATCGCCGCAGGACCCGCGGAGCCGCCGGCCGAGCGGGTCGCCGACGACGCCGCGGTGGCGGCGCCCGTCCCCGGCGACCGCAGCCGGGCCGCGCCCGACCGCGAGCAGCTGTTGAGCGAGATGACGCAGCAGGCCCCCGGCGGCGCGGGGACGGAGGTCTCGATCGGCGAGCTCGAGGCCGCGGCGGCAGCCGCGGAGGCGGTCGCCGGCGACCAGCCGTGGTTCCGCATCGCCATGGGCAGCGGCGGGTCGTGGCAGGAGTCGGGGGCGACCGGCTGCGCGTCCGGCTGGACCTGCGAGGACGTGACGGTCGAGGGCGCGGCCCGCGCCCGCAGTGCCGTGACCGACGGCACCACCCAGGTGGTCGCGGAGTTCGACGGCGGCGTCGTCGTGCTGACGGTCGGCCACGTCGAGGGCGCCGAGCCCGGCTCCCTGGCGTTCGAGGGCGGGGACGAGCAGGGGTTCCTGATCGCTGCGAACTGACCCTGCGGCGTGCGGGCCCCGCCGCCATCGGTTCGCCCCGCCCTCGGGCGGTAGGGGGACAATCGGTGACGCCGTGGACATCACCTACCCGCCCGACCTCCCGGTCAGCGCCCGCCGCGACGACATCGCGAAGGCGATCCGCGACCACCAGGTCGTGATCGTCGCGGGCGAGACCGGGTCGGGGGAAGACCACCCAGCTGCCGAAGATCTGCCTCGAGCTGGGGCGGGGGCGGCCGACGAAGGACGGCCGGCCGCGGATGATCGGCCACACCCAGCCGCGGCGGATCGCGGCGCGGTCGGTGTCGGAGCGGATCGCCGAGGAGCTCGGCACCGAGCTGGGCGACCTGGTCGGCTACCAGGTGCGGTTCACCGACAAGACGTCGCGGACGAGCCGGGTCAAGCTGATGACCGACGGCATCCTCCTCGCCGAGCTCCAGCGCGACCGGATGCTGCGGCGCTACGACACGATCATCATCGACGAGGCGCACGAGCGCAGCCTCAACATCGACTTCCTCCTCGGCTACCTCAAGCAGCTGCTGCCCAAGCGGCCCGACCTCAAGCTGGTCATCACCTCCGCCACCATCGACCCCGAGCGGTTCGCCGAGCACTTCGCCGACCGCGACGGCCGCCCGGCGCCGATCGTCGAGGTCTCCGGCCGCACCTACCCCGTCGAGGTGCGCTACCGCCCGCTCGTCCAGCTGCCGGAGGCTGACGAGGAGGGCGAGCCGATCGTCCGCGACCAGACCGAGGCGATCGTCGACGCGGTCAAGGAGCTGTCGGCGGAGGGCCCGGGCGACGTGCTCGTCTTCCTGCCCGGCGAGCGCGAGATCCGCGACACCGCGGAGGCGCTGGCGCCGCTGGCCGGCGACGAGCGCAGCCCGCGGGGGATCGACGTGCTGCCGCTCTACTCCCGGCTCTCCGCGGCCGACCAGCATCGCGTCTTCCGACCCGCGCCGGGCTCGCGGCGCCGGGTGGTCCTGGCGACCAACGTCGCCGAGACGTCGCTGACCGTGCCCGGGATCCGGTACGTCGTCGACACGGGCGTCGCGCGGATCTCGCGGTACTCCGCGCGGACGAAGGTGCAGCGGCTGCCGATCGAGGCGATCAGCCAGGCCTCCGCCAACCAGCGCTCCGGCCGGTGCGGCCGGGTGGCGGCGGGCATCGCGATCCGGCTCTACTCGGAGGAGGACTTCGAGAGCCGGCCGGAGTTCACCGACCCGGAGATCCTGCGCACCAACCTGGCGTCGGTGATCCTGCAGATGACGTCGCTCGGCCTGGGCGACGTGGCGGGCTTCCCGTTCGTCGAGCCGCCGGACCGGCGCAACGTGCAGGCGGGGCAGCAGCTGCTGGAGGAGCTCGGCGCGATCGGCGGCGAGAAGGGGTCCGGGCGGCGGCTGACGAAGACCGGGCAGCGGCTGGCCCGGCTGCCGATCGACCCGCGGCTGGGGCGGATGCTGATCGAGGCCGAGCGGCTCGGCTGCGTGCGCGACGTGCTGGTGGTCGTCGCCGCCCTGTCGCTGCAGGACCCGCGGGAGCGGCCGGGCAACGACCGGCCGGCCGAGCAGGCGCAGGCCGACCAGGCGCACGCCCGGTTCAAGGCCGAGGGGTCGGACTTCCTGACCTGGCTGAACCTCTGGCGCTACCTGCGCGACCAGCAACGCGAGCTGTCGGGCAGCGCGTTCCGCCGGATGTGCCGCCGCGAGCACCTCAACTACCTCCGGGTGCGGGAGTGGCAGGAGTTCGAGGGCCAGCTGCGGCAGGTGGCGAAGGAGGTGGGCCTGCGGCTGGGTCCGCGCCCCGAGGGTGACGCCGAGCCGGACGCCGACGGCATCCACCAGGCGCTGCTCGCGGGCCTGCTCAGCCACATCGGCCTGCTCGAGGAGCGGGAGAAGCCGCGGCCCGGGCAGAAGCAGGGGCGGCGGCCGGGGCCGCGGGAGTACCTCGGCGCCCGGGGGGCGCGGTTCGCGATCTTCCCCGGCAGCGGGCTGGCGCGGCGGAACCCGCCGTACGTGATGGCGTTCGAGCTGGTCGAGACCGGCCGGCTCTGGGCGCGGCAGAACGCGGCGATCCGGCCGGAGTGGGCGGAGCGGCTCGGCGAGCACCTGGTCAAGCGCACCTACTCCGAGCCGCACTGGTCGCGGAAGCGGCAGGCGGTGATGGCACGCGAGCGGGTGACGCTCTACGGGGTGCCGCTGGCCGTCGACCGCCTGGTGTCCTACGGCAGGGTCGACCAGCCGCTGGCCCGGGAGATCTTCATCCGGCACGCCCTGGTCTACGGCGAGTGGTCGACGCGGCACGAGTTCTTCCACCACAACCGCAAGCTGCTGGCGGAGGCCGAGGAGCTCGAGCACCGCGCGCGCCGCCGCGACCTGGTCGTCGACGAGCACACCCTCTTCGACTTCTACGACGCCCGGGTGGGGCCCGACGTCGTCAGCGGCGCCCACTTCGACCAGTGGTGGAAGCAGGAGCGGCGGCGTCGGCCCGACCTGCTGACCTTCGACCCGACGATGCTCACCCACGACGCCGCGGCCGAGGTCACCGAGCACGACTACCCGGAGCGGTGGTCGGCCGCGGAGGGCGGGCTCACGTTCCCCATCAGCTACCACTTCGAGCCCGGTGCCGCCGACGACGGCATCACCATCGACATCCCGGTCTCGACGCTCAACCGGGTCGGCGACGACGACTTCTCCTGGAACGTGCCCGGGCTGCGGGAGGAGCTGGTCACCGAGCTGCTGCGCAGCCTCCCCAAGCAGCTCCGGGTCAACTTCGTCCCGGCGCCCAACACCGCGCGTGAGTTCCTGGCGGCCGTGCCGCCGGGGGAGGAGCCGCTGCTCGACGCCCTCGAGCGCTACCTGCGCGCCCGCACCGGCGTGCACGTGCCCCGCGACGCGTGGGGCACGGGCAGCCTCGCGCCCCACCTGCGGCCGACATACCGCGTGGTCGACGACAAGGGGCACGAGCAGGCTCGCGGCAAGGACCTCGGCACGCTCAAGGCGCCGCTGCGGCCGCGGTTCGAGCAGGCGATGGCCGAGGTCGCCGCCGACAGCGGGGTGGCACGCTCCGGGGAGACCGCGTGGGTCTTCGGCGAGATCGCCGGGACGGCGACCTGGACCCGCGCCGGCCACGAGGTGGCGGCCCACCCGGGCCTCGTCGACGAGGGCAGCACCGTGGGGCTGCAGGTCTTCGGCTCCGCCGAGGAGCGCGACGCCCGGCACCGGCTCGGGCTCGCTCGCCTCCTGCTCCTGGCCCTCGGCGGCCGGCCGGTCGCCGGGCTCGTCGACGGCCTCTCCAACGCCGAGAAGCTCGCGCTGGCGGGCACGCCGTACCCGTCGGTGCAGGCCCTGGCCGCCGACTGCCTCCGCGCGGTCGTCCTCGACGCCGTGGACGACGCGCAGCGCGACGGCATCGTGCGCACCGAGGCGGCGTACGACGCGCTCCTCGCCGGGCTCCGCGAGCAGGCGGCCGACGCCACCCGCGCGGTGCTGGCCGACCTGCTCCGGGTGCTCGACGGCTGGCGCGAGGCCGACCGGCTGCTCAGCGGTCGGGCCGAGCTGGCGCTGCTCCCGGCGCTGTCGGACATGCAGGCGCAGCTCGGGCGGCTCGTCCACGACGGGTTCGTCGGCGAGGCCGGCGCCGCCCAGCTGCGCCGCTACCCCGTCTACCTCGCCGCGATCCGGCGCCGGCGCGAGGCGCTGGGCGAGGGCGGCGCGGCCGTCGCCCGCGACCGCCAGCACCTCGACCGGGTGCAGCCCCTGCAGGAGGCCTACCTCCAGCGGGTCGCCGCGCTGCCCGAGGGCCGGCCGCCCGGGGCCACGCTGCGGCAGCTGAGGTGGCTGCTGGAGGAGCTGCGGGTGTCGCTGTGGGCGCCGCAGCTCGGCACGGCCGGCAAGGTCAGCGACGTGCGGATCCGCCGGGTCCTCGACGGCGCGGAGTAGGACCGCGGGCGCCCGAGGGCGTCGTACAGTGGCGGCGATGTCGGAACCCGGACGCGCCCACCACCGGCCCTCACCACGCGCCGCGGACTTCTTCGCGTCCGTCCCCGGGTCGGAGGTCGGCGACCCCGCCCGGCTGCGCGAGGCCGCCGAGCGCGCCGCGGTCCTGCTCGTGCGTGGCGCCCGCGAGAGCGGCGACGCGACCGTCGCCGACCGCCTGGTGCACCTGGCGGAGGCGGAGGGCATCGAGACCATCGCCGAGGTCTGGGCCGGCGCGCCGGCCGACTCGCTGTCCGGCTGCCTGTGGCGGCTCTACGTGCTGCGGTCGTGGGTGCACGCCGACCCGGTGCAGGTCGCCCGCGAGTTCGAGGCCGGGCGCACCAGCGCGCCGGTCGCGCGCGTCGTCGCCGGTGTCGCCGACCCGCCCGGCCCCGACGAGCTGCGAGCGATGATCGACAGCGTGCTGCGGGGGGATCGCCGGCAGCGACTTCGCCGACGTGCTGTTCCGGGCGTCGGCGTTCGCCCGCGTCGTCGCGGCGGGGCGCGCGACGATGACCGGCGCCAGCCACGACGACGTACGCCGGATGCTCGCGCTGGCCGAGCAGCTGGAGGCCGCCGGGCACCTCGAGCTCGGGCGCGGGCTCGGCTGACCGGGCCGCTCCTCGGCCCCGGCCCGGGCGCCTGTGAGGTGGCCCACCGGCCTGCGGCAAACCCTTCGGGAATGACCGGACGTCACCTACAGTTGGGACCCGAGTGCGCCGGGCCGCGGCAGCCCCGGGTCCCAACTCAAGCCGCTACGAGCGGCCACGCGCCGTGAGGCGCTCCCGGCCCGGTGCACTCGACACTCCACGCGGCAGCACGCGGCTCGCCGCTGTCGGCGACTCGATAGGGTGACGGCTCACGACGACAGGAGAGACCGTCACCGATGGACAGCTCAGGGCGCCTGGACTGGCGCACGTACGCCACCGTCGCTGTCGTCGCCGTGGCGGTGGTCGTCGGGATGCTGCTGGTCTCCGGTGAGCCGGAGAAGGCGACCCCGAAGCGGCAGCCGACCAAGGGGCCGGCCATGTCGCTGGTGTGGGCGGTGTGGGGCAGCCAGGACGAGATCGAGGCCTACTCCCGGGTCGCCGCCGGCTACAACGCCGAGTCGATGAGCGTCGACGTGCAGCTCGCGCCGTACCCCGACTCCGACCGGATGCTCGCCGCGATCCGCAACGGCAGCATCAAGCCCGACCTGTTCCTGCTGCCGCGCAGCGGCCTCGCCGAGACCCTCGAGGCCGAGCGCAACCGGCCGCTGCTCGACCTGCTCGACGCCCGCGACATCTCCTTCGGCGACGACTACCAGCGCGACGCGATCACGGCGTTCTCCGCCGACGACAACCTGCAGTGCATGCCCTACGGGACGTCGCCGATGGTCGTCTACTACAACACCGACCTGATCGACTTCGAGCGGATGGAGGCGCGCGGGCTGCCGGTGCCCAACGACGACCGCAGCTCCTGGTCGCTGGAGGACTTCCGCGCCGCCGCCGAGTTCGCCAGCCGCCCCCGGCGCAAGGCGCGCGGCGTCTTCATCCAGCCGACGATCGAGGGGCTGGCGCCGTTCGTCCTCTCCGGCGGCGGCGAGCTGTTCGACGACACCGACAACCCGCTCTCCCTCGCCCTCTCCGAGGACGGCAACGTGGAGACCCTGCGCGCCACCCTGGAGGTGCTGCGCGACCCCACGATCACGCTCAGCAACCGCCAGCTGCGCGCCAAGCCCGCTCTCGACTGGTTCAAGGAGGGGCGGCTCGGCATGATCGCCGGCTACCGCGACCTCACCCCCGAGCTCCGCCGCACCATCGGCCTCAGCTTCGACGTGCTGCCGATGCCCGACCTCGGCGAGGCGGCCACCGTCGGCGACCTCGTCGGCCTCTGCGTCGCCGAGGGTCAGCAGGAGCGGGTCGAGCAGGCCGCCGACTTCCTCGTCCACGTGGTCAGCGACGAGTCGGTCAAGGCCGTCGCCGAGACCGGCTACCTCGTGCCCACCAGCAACCAGGTCAGCTACGACGACGCGTTCCTCCAGCCGCACCGCCAGCCCGCCAACGCCCGCATCTTCGTCGACTCCACCCGCGCCCTCCAGCTGATGCCCCTGCTCGACTCCTGGACCGAGCTCGAGCAGGCCGTCGAGGGCGACCTCCGCGCCCTGCTCACCCAACCGGTGCTCTCCGACCTCGACGGTGTCCTCGCCGCCATCGACGAGGCCTCCCGCGCCGTCCTCGACCCCGAGGACTCCGAGGAGACCGACGCCCCGGAGGAGACGCCGGGGGAGGAGGAGTAGGCGGGTCGGCGGGGCTTGCGATAGGCGCGTCTGCGCGATCTTGCGGGGCTGCGCGACGTGAGGTTTCCCCCGGCCGACCGGGGAAACCTCAACATGTCGGGCGAAATATTGCCCGACAAGTGGAGGTTTTGCCCGTCACGTCGGCCCCGCGCCGACCGCGACCCGACCCCCGCCTACCGCGACGGGACCGCGACCCGACCCTTCCGGCCTCAGCTCGCCGCCACCTGCTCCGCGTCCAGCACCGCCTTCGCGAGCGCCGAGGCGGTAAGGCCGATCTGCCAGCTGCGGGAGCCGAGGCCGGTGAGCTGGTCGATGACCTGCTCGAGCAGCTCGACGGGGTCGCGGGTGCGGGGCGGGGTCCACATCACGCGCCGCAGATGGTCGGGGGTGAGCAGGTTCTCGGCGGGCAGGTCGTGCTGCTCGGCGAGGCCGGCGATCGCCGCGCGGGCGAGCTCGAGGCGCCGGGCGGCCACGGGGTCCTTCTCGGCCCAGGCGCGCGGCGTGGGCGGGCCGTCGCCGCGCGGGGTCCGGTCGGGGAGGTCCTTCTCGGGCATCTCGGCGGCCTCACGGAGCGCCTGCAGCCAGGTGCTGGCGTGGCGGGACGCGCCGCGGCCGTGGAAGCCGGGGGTCGACATCAGGCCGGCGCGGTTGGTCGGCAGCGCGGTCGCGGCGGCGACGATCGCGGAGTCGGGGATCAGCCGGCCGGGGGTGACGTCGCGCTCGCGGGCGACCGCGTCGCGGGCCTCCCACAGCGCCCGCACCGCGGCCAGGGCGCGCCGGCCGCGCACCTTGTGCAACCCGGACGTACGCCGCCAGCCCTCCGTGCGCACCACCGGCTCGAACGCCCGCAGGTGCTCGAACTCCTGCCGCGCCCAGTCGGCCTTGCCCTTCTCGGCGAGCTCGGCGGCCAGCACGTCGCGCAGCTGGCCGAGCACCTCGACGTCGAGGGCGGCGTACTCCAGCCACGGCTCGGGCAGCGGCCGGGTCGACCAGTCGACCGCCGAGTGCTCCTTCTTCATCCGCGCGCCGAGCAGCGTCTCGACGAGGGTCGCCAGGCCAACCCGCGGGTAGTTGAGCAGCCGGCCGGCGAGCTCGGTGTCGAACAGCGCGGCCGGCCGCAGCCCCACCTCGGCCAGGCAGGGCAGGTCCTGGGTGGCGGCGTGCAGGATCCACTCGGCGTCGCCGATCGCCTCCTGCAGCGGCGCGAGCGTGCTCAGCGGGATCGGGTCCACCAGGCCGGTGCCGGCGCCGTCGCGACGGACCTGGATCAGGTAGGCGCGGTTGGAGTAGCGGTAGCCCGACGCCCGCTCGGCGTCGATCGCCACCGGGCCGGAGCCGGCTCCGACCTTCGCGGCGTACGCCGCCAGCGCCTCGTCGCTGTCGATCACCGGCGGCAGCCCGTCCGACAGCGCCAGCAGCGCCACCTCGGGCTCGCGCTGCTGGTCCGTCGCGCCGACCGCGCCCCCCGGGTGCGTCGGTCTCGGGGCTCTCCGGCATCAGAGCCCGGCGCCCCGCTGGCCCCGTCGGGAGGGCATCACCGCGACGCCCTCGGGCACCGGCTCGAGCCCGCCGGCGGTGCAGAGCAGCTCGGCCCACGCCTGGACGTGGGGGTCGAGCTCGGGCGCGTCGACCGGCGTCCACGACGCCCGGACCTCCAGCTGCGCGGAGCCGCCGTCGTCGGCCATCGCGCCGAAGCCCTCGGAGGTGACCCGGGTGACGGTGCCGGAGAGGGCGGTGTACGACGCCGCGTGCGACCCGAGCGCGTCGGTCAGCCAGGTCCAGCCGACGTGGGCGAGCATCGGGTCGGCGGCGAGGGCCAGGTCGATCTCGGCCCGGCAGTAGGCGACGCAGCGGAACGTGCCGTTCCAGGCCTCGTTGCCGGCGGGGTCGTGCAGCAGCACCAGCCGACCGGTCGCGACGTCCTCGTCGTCGACGGTCACGTCGGCCGACAGCGCCGTGGCGAACGGGGCGATCCGCTGCGGCGCCGGCATCTCCTCGCAGAAGACCTCCGGGCGCAGCGCCGCCGCACGCAGGCTGGTCACGGCCGCGACGAACTCCGGGGGCTCCCCGGCCATGCCGGCCCCCTGGTGCGTCTCGTGCCGCGCCACCATGGACGTCACACTAAGCCCTCGGGCCCCGCGCGATGTGCGTACACGCCGTCGACCTGTCAGCCTTGGGAGGTGTGGAGCCGGCCGTGAACATCCCAGACCCCCCTCGCTGACGCGTCCCGCCGACGCCCTCGCCGGCCCCCTCGCCGGCAGCGCCTTCCTGAAGGCGGTGCGCGGGGAGCCGGTGCCGCACACGCCGGTCTGGTACATGCGGCAGGCGGGCCGCTCGCTGCCGGAGTACCTGCGGGTCCGCGAGGGCGTCGCCATGCTCGACGCCTGCGCCGACCCCGACCTCGTCGTCGAGATCACCCTGCAGCCGGTCCGCCGCTACGGCGTCGACGCCGCGATCTTCTTCTCCGACATCGTGCTGCCGCTCAAGGCGGTCGGCGTCGACCTCGACATCAAGCCCGGCGTCGGGCCGGTCGTCGCCGAGCCGGTCCGCACGGTGGCCGACGTCGAGCGGATCCCCGACCTCACCCCGGAGCACGTCCCGTTCATCACCGAGGCGGTGCGCGGCCTGGTCGGCGAGCTCGCCGTGACCAACGGCGGGACGCCGCTGATCGGCTTCGCCGGAGCGCCGTTCACCGTGGCGTCGTACCTCGTGGAGGGCGGCCCGTCGAAGGAGCACGCCCGCACCAAGGCGATGATGTTCGGCGCCCCCGACGTCTGGGACGCGTTGATGCGCAAGATCGCGGGCATCTCGGCGGCGTTCCTCGAGGTTCAGGTCGCTGCCGGCGCCTCGGCCGTGCAGCTCTTCGACTCGTGGGCGGGCGCGCTGACGCCGGCCGACTACGAGCAGTACGTGATGCCGCACTCGGCGCGGGTGCTGGCCCGGGTCGGCCAGCTGGGCGTGCCGCGGATCCACTTCGGCGTCGGCACGACCAACCTGCTGCCGCTCATGGCCGAGGCCGGTGCCGACGTGGTGGGCGTGGACTGGCGGACACCGCTCGGGCACGCGATCCCGCTGGTCGGCGACCGTGCCGTGCAGGGCAACCTCGACCCGACCCTGGTCTTCGCCCCCGCGGACGTGATGACGGCCCGCGCCGCCGAGATCGTCGAGGCCGGCCGCGCCGCCCGCGGCCACGTCTTCAACCTCGGCCACGGGGTCATCCCCTCCACCGACCCCGACCAGCTGAAGCGCCTCACCGAGTTCGTCCAGTCCTACCCCGTCGAGTAGGCACTTCCTCCTGGCCGAGTAGGCACTTCCTCGCCGTCGAGTCGGGGGTCAGCGGCGCCGGACCTCGCGCCGGTCGTCGGGGAGCCGGCGGGTCAGCCGCGCCCGGTCGAGGTGGGTGAGCAGCGGGAGCAGCACCCGGCGGGTGGTGCCGAGGCGCTGCCGGGCCTGCGCCGCGGTGAACGGCTGCGGCAGGTCGGCGAGCCACGACGCCGCCAGCTCGTCGGCGCCGCTCGGCAGCACCACCCCGGGCGCGACGCGGAGCAGCCGCCCGGCCCGGGCGGCCGCGGCGGCGCGGCGGTCGTCGAGGCCGAGCTCGGCCAGCCGGTCCGCCGTCGGTGCGGCGAACGGCGTGTCGGCCAGCTCGCGCTCGAGGGTCGCGACCGCCCGCTCCACCTCCGGGGGCAGGCCGGCCGCGGAGCCGGGTGGCTGCACCCGGCCGTCGGCGACGCGCAGCGGGGCCGCACCGCCGCCGCCACCAGCGCGGGGGCGGGCAGCCCGAGCCGCTCCGCGAGCGCCGTGAGCGGGATGCCGGGGTCGAGCGGCCGGGCGGCGGCGTGCGCGGCCACGGCGTCGGCGACCGCAGCGGCGACGCGCTCGCGCCGCTCGCTGCTCATCAGCCAGCCGTCCGCGAGCACCGCCCCGTCGGGCGGTCCGGCGACCGGCACCCCGATCCGCGGCAGCAGGTCGGCGCGCACCACGCCGCGGCGGCGTACCTCCTCGGCGGCGTCCGGCGTGCCGGTCAGCCGTGCGAGCACCGCCGCCCGTCGCGCGGCCGCGCCGCGTCGGCGGAGTGCCGGCGGCGCCGGGTCGAGCACGCGGAGGCCCCAGAGCCGGCGGCTGCCCGGGTCGCGGAGCACGGCGCGGTCACCCACCCGGAGGGGGAGCGGCCAGGGCAGCGCCAGCCGGACGGCGTCGCCGCCGAGCGGCCGGGTGCGCACGGCGACGGCCGCGGCGCCGACGTGCAGCAGCGGCCGCTCGGGCAGCGCGTCGAGGTCGCCGGCGACCCGGGCGTCGACCGTGGTGGTCGGCTGCCAGGCGTCGGGGGTGACCAGCGCGGCGCCGCGGTCGACGAGGGCGACGTCGTCACCGACCACGTTGAGCGCGACCCGGGCGACGCCCGCGACCTCGTCCGCGTCGCTGCCCAGCGACTGGAGGCCGCGCACCCGCACGGTGCCGGAGCCGCCCTCGGCGACGACCTGGAGGGTGTCGCCGCGGCGCACGGTGCCGGCGGGCAGGGTGCCGGTCGCCACGGTGCCCGCGCCCCCGCACGCCGAAGCGCCGGTCCACCCAGAGCCGTACGTCGGCCGCGGGCGCCGGACCGGGCAGCGCGCGGAGCACGTCGGCCAGCGCACTCCGGAGCTCGTCGAGCCCGGCCCCGGTGCGGCCGCTGACCGGCACCACCGGTGCGCCGCGCAGGGAGGTCCGGGCGACCTCCGCCTCCGCCCGCGCCGCGGCCGGGCCTGGGTCGGCCAGGTCGGAGCGGGTGACGGCGACCAGCCCGTGGGCCACGCCGAGCGCGTCGAGGGCCGCGAGGTGCTCGGCGGCCTGCGGCATCCAGGGGTCGTCGGCCGCGACGACGAGCATCGCCACCGGCACCGGGCCGACGCCGGCGAGCATCGTCGTGACGAACCGCTCGTGACCGGGGACGTCGACGAACGCGACCTGCCCGGCACCGGGCAGGTCGGTCCACACGTAGCCGAGCTCGATCGACAGCCCGCGCCGGCGCTCCTCGTCGAGCCGGTCGGGCTCCATCCCGGTCAGTGCGGCGACCAGCGTCGACTTGCCGTGGTCGACGTGGCCCGCGGTGGCGACGACGTGCACCCGGTCAGCCTCTCCCCGCCGCGGCCCGGCGCACGGCGGCGACCAGCGCGGCGTCGTCGTCGGGTGCGACGGCGACCAGGTCGAGCAGCAGCCGGCCGCCCTCGACCCGGCCGACGACCGGCAGCTCCGCGTCGGTGCGCAGGGCCGCGGCGAGGTCGTGCGGCAGCGAGACCGCGGCGCTCGGGAGCTCCACGCCGGGGGCGCCGCCGCCGCCGACGGCGGCGACGGAGGCGACCGCCGAGGCCGCGGCGACGTCGGCGACGGCGGCCGCCAGCCGCTCGGCCCGGGCCCGGAGGTCCGCGGCGTCGGCCGCCAGTGCCGCGGCGACCGGCGGGGTCGGCCCGCGGAGCGTCGCCTCGAGCGCCGCGAGCGTGAGCTTGTCGACGCGCAGCGCCCGGGCCAGAGGGTGCCGCCGGAGCCGTTCGACGAGGTCGGCCCGGCCGAGCATCAGGCCGCACTGCGGCCCGCCGAGCAGCTTGTCGCCGGACGCCGTCACCAGGTCGGCTCCGTCGCGGAGCGCGGTGGCGGCGTCGGGCTCGTCGGGCAGCCGCGGGTGCGCGGCGAGCAGGCCGGACCCGATGTCGACGACCAGCGGGACGGACAGGGCCGTCAGCTCCGCGACCGGCACCGACGAGGTGAACCCGGTGACCCGGAAGTTCGACGGGTGCACCTTGAGCACGAACGCCGTCTCGTCGCCCACCGCGGCGGCGTAGTCGTCGACCCGCACCCGGTTGGTGGTGCCGACCTCGCGCAGCCGGGCGCCCACCGACTCGAGCAGCTCGGGGATGCGGAACCCGTCGCCGATCTCGACCAGCTCCCCGCGCGCTACGACGACCTCGCGGCCGACGGCCAGGGCCGAGGTGACCAGGGCGAGGGCGGCCGCACCGTTGTTGACGACGTGTGCCCCCGCCGGCACCGGGGACCGCCTCCTGCAGCGCGGCGAGGGTCGACCGTCCCCGCCGCCCGCGGCGGCCGGTGGTCAGGTCGAGCTCGACGTCGGTGGCGCCGGCCGCGAGGGCGATCGCGTCCACCGCGGCCGCCGACAGCGGCGCGCGGCCGAGGTTGGTGTGGACGACCACCCCGGTCGCGTTGACGACCCGCCGGAGACCGGTGACGCCGGTCGGCAGCGCGGCCACGGCCGCGTCGGCCACCTGCTCCGGGGCGAGCTCGCCCGCCCGGCACCGGTCGAGGACCGTGACCACGACGTCCTTGACCAGTCGCGGACCGAGCCGGTCGGCCGCCGCCCGCAGCCGCGGGTCGGCGAGCACGTGGTCGGTGCGCGGCGTCGAGCGCCGCGGGTCGGTCACGCCGGGGTCCGTCCCGCTCATCCACGCGCCTCCCTCGTCGGCCTCCCCCGCATTGTGGCGTACCAGGCCCGGGCGCCGGTTGCTACGGTGACCGCGCGGGTTGCGGGGAGGCGTACCTCGTCTGGTGACGGGCGCGGTCCTCAAAACCGTTGTGGCCGAGCACCTCGGCCAGGCGGGTTCGATTCCCGTCCGCCTCCGCCAACCGCCCGTGGGTAGCGTGGCCGCATGGTCGACACCGCGGTCCCGTCCGGAGCCGTCCGGCTCACCCAGTACGCCGCCGGCGGCGGCTGCGCCTGCAAGGTGCCGCCCGGCGAGCTGGAGCGGGTGCTCGCGGACTTGCCGTTCGGGCCGGCGGGCGACGACCTCCTCGTCGGGCTGGAGCACGGCGACGACGCCGCTGCCGTGCGGATCGACGCCGACCGGGCCGTGGTCGCGACCACCGACTTCTTCACCCCGGTCGTGGACGACCCCCTACGACTGGGGCCGGATCGCCGCGACCAACGCGCTCTCCGACGTCTACGCGATGGGCGGGGAGCCGCTGGTCGCGCTCAACCTGCTGGCCTGGCCGCGCGACCGGGTGCCGTTCGAGCTCGCCCGCGAGGTGCTCCGCGGCGGCGCGGAGGTGTGCGCGGCCGCCGGCTGCCACCTGTCGGGCGGCCACAGCATCGACGACCCGGAGCCGAAGTACGGTCTCGCGGTCACCGGGCTCGCCCACCCCGACCGGCTCCCTGCGCAACGACGCGGCCGCGACGGGCACGCCGCTCACGCTCACGAAGCCGCTGGGCCTCGGCGTCCTCAACAACCGGCACAAGGCGACGGGGGAGCGGTTCGAGGAGGCGGTCGCGGTGATGACCACCCTCAACCGCGACGCCGCCCGCGCAGCCGTCGCCGCCGGCCACCGCGCGGCCACCGACGTGACCGGTTTCGGCCTGCTCGGCCACCTCTACAAGATGTGCCGGGCCAGCGGCGTCACCGCGGTCGTCGACGCCGCCTCGGTCCCGTACGTCGACGGTGCCCGCGCCGCGCTGCGCGACGGGTTCGTGCCGGGCGGCAGCCGCCGCAACCTCGACTGGGTGCGGCCGCACCTCGACGCCCACGTGTCCGAGGACGAGCTGGTGCTGCTCGCGGACGCGCAGACCTCCGGGGGGCTGTTGGTCGCCGGTGAGCTGCCCGGTCACCCGGTGGTGGGGGAGCTGGTCGCGGCCGGCCCGCACCCGGTCGTCGTCCGCTGAGCGAGGGCCTCCGAGAACGGGGGGGTCTGTTCCCGACAACCGCGGGTAGTGTCCGAGCCACGGAGGTGACCCGGTGGCGAAGACCTTCCTCGACTGGCCGGTGGTGCGACAGCTCACCGGCGGCGATCCGCTCGGCCGCGGCAAGGCCGCGCGCTCCCCGGCGCACCGAGGAGACCACGTCCCGCACCGAGACCGCCGACCGCGTCGTCAAGAGCGTCTGCCCCTACTGCGCCGTCGGCTGCGCGCAGGACGTCTACGTGAAGGACGAGCAGATCGTCCAGATCGAGGGCAACCCCGACAGCCCGGTCAACCGCGGACGGCTCTGCCCCAAGGGCGCTGCCAGCAAGAACCTGGTCACCAGCCCGCTGCGGGTCACCACGGTCAAGTACCGGGCGCCGTACGCCACGGAGTGGCAGGAGCTCGAGCTCGAGACGGCGATGGAGATGATCGCCGACCGCGTCGTGCGGGCCCGCAACGACACCTGGCAGGACATCGACGAGCACGGCAACAAGGTCCGCCGCACGCTCGGCATCGCCAGCCTCGGAGGAGCGACCCTCGACAACGAGGAGAACTACCTCATCAAGAAGCTGTTCACGGCGCTCGGCGCGATCCAGATCGAGAACCAGGCGCGGATATGACACTCCGCCACGGTCCCCGGTCTGGGGACCTCGTTCGGGCGCGGCGGCGCCACGGGTTTCCTCCAGGACCTGTCCAACGCTGACTGCATCGTCATCCAGGGCTCCAACATGGCCGAGGCCCACCCGGTGGGCTTCCAGTGGGTGATGGAGGCGAAGGCCCGCGGCGCGAAGGTGATCCACGTCGACCCGCGGTTCACCCGCACCAGCGCGCTGGCCGACACGTACGTGCCGCTGCGCGTGGGGACGGACATCGCGTTCCTCGGCGGGATCGTCAACTACGTGCTCAGCAACGAGCTCGACTTCCGCGACTACGTCGTCAACTACACCAACGCGGCCACGATCCTCAGCGAGGACTACGTGGACACCGAGGACCTCGACGGGCTGTTCTCCGGCTTCGACCCCGAGTCCCGCACCTACGACCCGGAGTCGTGGCAGTACGCCTCCGAGGACGACGAGTCCCGGCTGAGCGACGCCCAGGCCGAGGACTCCGGCGACACCGAGGAGCAGCGCGAGACGGCGTCGGGCCTGCAGAACGAGTCCCACGGGATGCAGGTGACCGGCAACCCGCCGCGCGACGAGACCCTGCAGCATCCGCGGTGCGTCTACCAGGTCCTCAAGCGCCACTTCGCGCGCTACACCCCCGAGATGGTCGCGCGCACGTGCGGTGTCAGCGAGGAGCAGTTCCTCGAGGTGTGCCGTGCCTGGACGGAGAGCTCCGGCCGCGACCGGACGACGGCGCTCGTCTACAGCGTCGGCTGGACCCAGCACAGCGTGGGCGTGCAGTACATCCGCACCGGCGCGATCCTCCAGTTGCTGCTCGGCAACATGGGCCGCCCCGGCGGCGGGATCATGGCGCTGCGCGGCCACGCCAGCATCCAGGGCTCCACCGACATCCCGACGCTGTTCAACCTGCTGCCGGGCTACCTGCCGATGCCGAACGGCGGGCAGCATCACACGATCCAGGAGTGGATCGACGCGGTCCGCAAGCCCGGGTCGAAGGGGTTCTGGTCCAACGCCGGCGCCTACGGCATCAACCTGCTCAAGGCCTACTGGGGCGACCACGCGACGGCGGACAACGACTACTGCTTCGACTACCTGCCGCGGATCACCGGCGACCACGGCACCTACCGCACCGTCATGGACATGATCGACGGGAAGGTCAAGGGCTACTTCCTGCTCGGCCAGAACCCGGCGGTCGGCTCCGCCCACGGCCGCGCGCAGCGGCTCGGCATGGCCAACCTCGACTGGGTGGTCGTCCGCGACCTGTTCGAGATCGAGAGCGCGACGTTCTGGAAGAGCTCGCCGGAGGTCGCCACCGGCGAGATCGTGCCCGAGCAGTGCCGCACCGAGGTGTTCCTCATGCCGGCGGCCTCGTACGCCGAGAAGGAGGGCACGTTCACGCAGACCCAGCGGATGCTGCAGTGGCGGGACAAGGCCGTCGACCCGCCGGCCAACTGCCGCTCGGAGCTGTGGTTCTTCTACCACCTCGGCCGGATGGTGCGGGGAGCGGCTGGCCGGGTCGAGCGAGGAGCGGGACCGGCCGGTCCTCGACCTCGCCTGGGACTACCCGACCCACGGGGAGCACGACGAGCCCAGCGCCGAGGCGGTGCTGAAGGAGATCAACGGCTACGAGATCGCCACCGGCCGGCCGCTCGCCAGCTTCAACGAGATGAAGGACGACGGCTCGACGCTGGGCGGCTGCTGGATCTACACCGGCGTCTACAAGGACGGCGTCAACCAGGCGCGGCGCCGCAAGCCCGCCTCGGAGCAGAGCTACGTCGCGCCGGAGTGGGGGCTGGGCGTGGCCGGCCAACCGGCGGCTGCTCTACAACCGGGCGTCGGCCGACCCCGACGGCAGGCCGTGGAGCGAGCGCAAGGCCTACGTCTGGTGGGACGAGGAGAGCGGGGAGTGGACCGGCCTCGACGTGCCGGACTTCGAGAAGGGCAAGGCGCCGTCGTACGTGCCGCCCGAGGACGCCGACGGTGTCGCGGGGATCGCCGGCAACGACCCGTTCATCATGCAGGGCGACGGGAAGGGCGCGCTCTACGTGCCACAGGGACTCATCGACGGCCCGATGCCGACCCACTACGAGCCGGTCGAGTCGCCGTTCTCGAACCCGCTCTACGGCCAGCAGGCCAACCCGACCCGCAAGGAGTACGACCGCGACGACAACCCGATGCACCCCTCGCCGCCGCAGGGGCACAGCGAGGTGTTCCCGTTCGTGTTCACCACGAGCCGGCTCACCGAGCACCACACGGCCGGCGGGATGAGCCGGTTCGTGCACCGGCTCGCGGAGCTGCAGCCGGAGATGTTCGTCGAGGTGTCGCCGGAGCTGGCCCACGAGCGCGGGCTGGAGCACGGTGGCTGGGCGACGATCGTCACGTCCCGCTCGGCGATCGAGGCGCGGGTGCTCGTCACCGAGCGGCTGACGCCGTTGCGCGTCGACGGCCGGGTCGTGCACCAGGTGTGGCTGCCCTACCACTGGGGCGAGGGCGGCCTGGTCACCGGCGACTCGGCCAACGACCTGTTCGGCATCACGCTCGACCCCAACGTGCTGATCCAGGAGTCGAAGGTCGGCACCTGCGACGTACGCCCGGGGCGGCGCCCCACCGGACCGGAGCTGCGGGCGCTCGTCGCCGGCTACGTCGACCGCTCGGGCTCCGACCACGTCCCGCACGGACCGATCGTGACCGCCGACCCGGAGGGGGGAGGACGATGAGCAGCCTCTTCAAGGAGAACGACCTGTGGGGCCCCCTCGACCCGTCGGCGGAGGCCGGCTACGGCGAGGACCGGCCCAAGCGCAAGGGGTTCTTCACCGACACCAGCATCTGCATCGGCTGCAAGGCGTGCGAGGTGGCCTGCAAGGAGTGGAACGACGTCCCGGCCGACCACTTCGACATGCTGGGCTCCTCCTACGACAACAGCCACTCGCTCAACGCCAACCAGTGGCGGCACGTCGCGTTCATCGAGCAGCCGTCGAGCCGAGGCCGGGCGACCGTCGACCTCGGGATGCCGGACGTCGGTCCGCCCGGCTCGGGCGACGGCGCCGGCGCCTACGGGGCCGCGGCGAGCGAGGACCCCGACGCGTCCCCGATGGACTTCCGCTGGCTGATGTCCTCCGACGTGTGCAAGCACTGCACGCACGCCGGCTGCCTCGACGTCTGCCCGACCGGGGCGCTGATCCGCACCGAGTTCGGCACCGTCGTCGTGCAGGACGACGTCTGCAACGGCTGCGGCTACTGCGTGCCGGCGTGCCCGTACGGCGTCATCGAGCGGCGCAAGGAGCCCGAGGGCGCCAAGAACGTCGGCATCGCGCAGAAGTGCACGCTCTGCTACGACCGGCTCGACGCCGGCAAGGTGCCGGCCTGCGCGCAGGCCTGCCCCACCCAGTCGATCCAGTTCGGCGACGTCGAGGAGCTGCGCGAGCGCGCCAACCAGCGCGTCGAGCGGCTGCACGAGGCGGGCGTCATGGACGCCAGGCTCTACGGCAACGACCCGGACGACGGCGTCGGCGGCACCGGCGCGTTCTTCCTGCTCCTCGACGAGCCGGAGGTCTACGGGTTCCCACCCGACCCGGTGGTGCCGACCCGCGACCTGCCGCACATGTTCCGCCAGGCCTCGCGGGCGGCGGTCACGCTAGCCGTCGGCGCGGCGGTCGTGTTCCTGGGGCGGCGGCGATGAGCACCGGCGGCGGCGACACCGCGGTCGGGCGCGACGGCCCCGAGGGCGTCCGGTCGCAGACCACGGCCGTGCCCGGCGTACCCGCCCACGGCGGCCGGCGCCGCGGCCGCGGCGAGCGGACGATGGTGCCGGACGCCGATTTCGTCTCCTACTACGGCCGGCCGATCGTGAAGCCCGCGCCGTGGGAGGCCGACATCCCGGCGTACCTGTTCGCCGGCGGTCTCGCTGCCGGGTCCTCGCTGCTGGCCGCCGGCGCCGACCTCACCGGCCGGCCGGTGCTGCGGCGCTCGGCCCGGCTGGCCGCCCTCGGCGGCCTCTCGTTCTCGATGGCGGCGCTGGTGCACGACCTCGGGAAGCCGTCGCGGTTCCTCAACATGCTGCGGGTCGCCAAACTGACCTCGCCGATGTCGGTCGGCACCTGGATCCTCTCCGCCTACGGACCGCCCGCCGGCCTCGCCGCCGCCGCCGAGGTGGTGCGGATGCTGCCGCCCGAGGCCCGTCGGGGACCGCTCCGCCTGGCCAGGTACGTCGACCGGCCGGCCGGCCTGCTCGCCGCCCTGCTCGCGCCGCCGGTCGCCTCCTACACGGCCGTGCTGCTCTCCGACACCTCGACACCGTCGTGGCACGAGGCCTACCGCGAGCTGCCGTTCGTCTTCGTCGGCTCCGCGGCCGCCGCGGCGTCCGGGCTCGGGCTGGTCACGGCGCCGCTCGCCGAGAACGGGCCGGCGCGGCGGCTGGCCGTCGCCGGGGCGGTGCTCGAGCTGACGATGGAGCACCGGATGGAGCAGTCGATGGGCATCACCGCGGAGCCGCTGCACCAGGGGCGGCCCGGGCGGCTGATGAGGGCCGCCAAGGTGCTGACCGCCGCCGGGGCCGCGGGCGCCCTGCTGGCCGGTCGCAGCCGGCTGGTCGCGGCCGCCTCCGGGGCGGCCCTGCTCGCGGGCTCCTGGTGCACGCGCTTCGGCATCTTCGAGGCCGGCCAGGAGTCGGCCCGCGACCCGAAGTACACCGTCGTCCCCCAGCGGCGACGGCTCGAAGAAGAAGGTCCGGTGCGCTACTCGGGGTGAGGCACGAATGCGGATGAACAGGTGGGTCCTGGTCGTCGGGGCGCTGCTCCTGCAGTTCTCGATCGGCGCCGTCTACGCGTGGAGCGTGTTCGGCGGGGCGTTGGAGGAAGCGGAGCCGTGGGAGCTCAGCAAGGTCCGCGCGTCGCTGCCGTTCACGGTGACGATCGCGATGATCTTCATCGGCAGCTACCTCGGCGGCCGGCTCCAGGACGTCAGGGGGCCACGGCTGGTGGCGCTGATCGGCGGTGTCGTCTACGCCGTGGGGATCCTGCTCGCCGGGCTCACCAACGACAGCGGCGACTACTGGCTGCTGATCCTCGGCTACGGCGTGATCAGCGGCTTCGGGCTGGGCTTCGCCTACATCGTGCCGATCGCGATGCTGCAGAAGTGGTTCCCCGACAAGCCGGGCCTGATCACGGGCCTGGCGGTCGGCGGCTTCGGGTTCGGCGCGGTGCTCACCTCCCCGGTCGCGCAGGCGCTGATCGACGCCGACCCCGACGACCCCACCCAGGCCTTCCTCCCGCTCGGCGTCGCCTACTTGGTGATGTCCCTGCTCGGGGCGTCGGTCTTCCGCAACCCGCCCGCCGACTACCAGGTTCCCGGCGCCGGCGGCGGGAGCGCCGGGGCCCGGCCGGCCGGGAAGGAGTACGAGCAGGGCGAGGCGCTCCGCACGCCGCAGTGGTTCCTGCTCACCGCGATCCTCACCCTCAACGTCACCGCCGGCATCGCGCTGATCTCGCAGGCCAAGGCGAGCGGCGCCGACATCGCCGGGCTCAGCGCGACCGCCGCCGCCAGCGTCGTCGGCGTGCTGGCGATCTTCAACGGCGCCGGCCGGATCGTGTGGGCCGCCGCCTCGGACTACATGGGCCGGATGCCCGCGTTCGCCGCGATGCTGGGCCTGCAGGGCGTCTGCCTGGTGCTGATCCCGCACGCGTCCAACGCCGTCCTGTTCTTCGTGCTCGCCGCGGTCGTCTACCTCTGCTACGGCGGCGGGTTCGGCACCATGCCGGCGACCGCCGGTGACTACTTCGGCGTCAAGAACGCCGGTGCGATCTACGGCCTGATGCTCATCGGCTGGAGCCTCGGCGGCGTGATCGGACCGGTCGTGGCCGCCGGGCTGATCGGTGACGACGAGTCCTACACCCTGGCCTACACCGTCATCGGCATCGTCGCCCTCGCCTCCGTGGTGCTGACCCTGATCACCAAGGTGCCCCGCGACCGGCGGTCGTCCGAGCCGGCGCGCGGCTGAGCGCGGCGTACGTCGTCGGGGCGCTCAGCCCTGCTTGGCGGCGGCCTTGCGCGTCGTGCTCCGCCGGCGGCCGGTCGGCTTGAGCCGGACCCGGGCGATGCTGCCCTCGTTCTCGACCTCGAGGTAGTCCTGTGCCTCCGCCAGGGCGATCAGCTTGGGGAAGCCGTAGTTGCGCGGGTCGAACGACGCCACGGCCGAGCTCAGGTAGGTGCCGACCGCACCGAGGTGGGCCCAGCCGTCGTCGAGGGAGGTGCTGTTGACGGCGCGGGTGAGCAGCCGGCGGAGGTCGGGCAGCGGTGGGCCGTCGTCGCCCGGCGCACCGGCGACGGCCGGCGGCTTGCTGCCAGCGGTGTCCCCCGTCGTCGTCGGTGCCGTCGGGACCGTCGCCGAGCACCTCGAGGTAGATGAACTTGTCGCAGGCCGCGACGAGCGAGGCAGGGGTCTTGCGGAGGCCGAGGCCGTAGACCGTCTTGCCGGACTCGCGCAGCCGGGTGGCCAGCCGGGTGAAGTCGCTGTCGCTGGAGACGATCGCGAACGCGTCGAGGTTGCCCGAGTAGAGCAGGTCCATCGCGTCGATGATCAGCGCGGAGTCGGTGGAGTTCTTGCCGGTCGTGTAGGAGAACTGCTGCACCGGCGCGATCGCGTGCTTGTTGAGCTCGGCCTTCCAGCCGCCGAGCTGGGTCGTCGTCCAGTCGCCGTAGGCCCGCTTGACCGTCGCGACGCCGTACTTCGCCAGCTCGTCCAGCAGCGCGCTGGCGTGCTTGGGAGAGGTGTTGTCGGCGTCGATCAGCACCGCCACGCGGGTCCGGGGAGTCGTCATGGACCCATGATGACCGGCGGCGGCGCCGGCACGACGGGCGGCTCCGGGCGGATCCGGGCGGGATGTCGGCAGAACCGATCACCGGGAGGGAGCGGGACGGCGCGCGGTCTCCTAAAGTGCATTAAGTCAGTATAGAAACATTGACAGTCCCGACTCCCGAGGAGCGACCTTCGCCATGACCACCACCACCCCTCCCGGCGGGCCGCAGGCCTGGCCCGTCCCGCCACCCGCCACCGACGTCGTGCGGCCCGGCACGCCGGCCTGGACCGCCCTGCTGGAGCGCATCGCGGCCGGCGCGGAGGAGCGCGAGCGCGAGCTGGTGGCTCCGCACGAGGTCATCGGCTGGGTCAAGGAGGCCGGCCTCGGCCGCCTCCGGCTGCCGGTCGAGGACGGCGGGGCCGGACTCACGCTGCCGGAGCTCTTCGCCGCGCTGATCGACCTCGCCGAGGCGGACGCCGCGGTGGCGCACATCCTGCGCACCCACTACTGGTTCGTCGAGCAGCACCTACAGAGCGCGGACCCCGTGTTCCGCAGCCGCGGGATCGCGCTCGCGGCGGCCGACAAGATCGTCGGCAACGGGTTCAGCGAGCAGAGCAAGCGCCCCGTGGGCCTGTACTTCGAGACGGCGTTCACCCCCGACCCCGAGGGCGGCTACCGGCTCAACGGCACCAAGTTCTACTCGACCGGCAGCATCTACGCCGACTACACGCAGATCTGGGCGGCCGCGCCCGGCGGCCGGATCGCCGGGGCCGTCATCCCGGTGGACCGCGAGGGCGTCACGATCCTCGACGACTGGGACGGCTTCGGGCAGCGCCTCACCGGGACCGGCACCACCCACCTCGACGACGTGAGGATCGCCGAGGACGAGCTGTTCGACCTCGGCGAGCCCGACGGCGAGCAGCCGCCCGGCTACCAGGGTGCCTTCCTCCAGCTGTTCCTGCAGGCGGTGACGGCCGGGATCCTCCGCAGCGTGCGCAACGACGCGGCGGCCCTGGTGAGGCGGCGCGCCCGCAGCTACAGCCACGCCAACGCCCCGCAGACGCCCGCGCAGGACCCGCAGGTCCTCCAGGTCGTCGGCGAGATCGCGGCCGACGCGTTCGCGGCGGAGGCGATCGTGCTCCGTGCGGCCCAGGCGCTCCAGGACGCGGCGGACTCGGTCGTCGACGGCAACCCCACCGTCGAGGCCGCGGAAGCGGCCCAGCTCGCCGCCGCGCAGGCGAAGGTGGCGGTCGACCGGTTCTCCTACGCGACCGCTGCCCGGCTCTTCGACGTCGGCGGCACGTCGGCGACCCAGTCGGCGTACAACCTCGACCGGCACTGGCGGAACGTGCGCACGATCTCGACGCACAACCCCACGTTCCTCAAGGCGTCGGCCGTGGGGGGCCACGTCGTCAACGGCACGCCGTTCCCGGCGAACGCCTACTTCTGAGGGGTTGCCGCCATGTCGTCCGTGGGACTCCTCTTCGTCGGCGCCGTGTTGTTCGTCAACGGCCTGCTCTTCCTGGGCCGGGTCGACCCCAGGAGCGCCGCCCTGCTCAACCTCTTCGTCGGCGCGCTCCAGACAGCCGTCCCGTTCTACCTCGTCGCGACCGCCGCCACGCCCGACGAGGTCCTCGCAGCCGCCGGCATCTTCCTGTTCGGGTTCACCTACCTCTACGTCGGCATCGGCAACCTGGCCGGCCACGACGGCGGCGGGCTCGGCTGGTACTCCGCGTGGGTGGCGCTGCTCGCGGCCGGGTTCGGCGTCGTCAACATCGTCCGGTTCGACGACCCGACGACGGGCCTGCTGTGGCTGCAGTGGTCGGCGCTCTGGGCGGTGTTCTGGGTGGTGCTCGCGCTCGGGGTGGAGCGGCTGACGCCCGCGGCCGGGTGGCTCACGCTCATCCTGTCCTTCACGACCTGCACGGTCCCCGGCTTCCTCCTCCTGCTCGGCGAGTGGGGGCGGGTGCCGGTCTGGGCGGTCCTCGCGTCGATGGTGGCCACCGCCGCGGTGGTCGTGCCGATCGCCCTGCGTACGCCGCAGGAACGGCCGGCGCCCGCCACCGACGTGCCTGCCCCGGCGGCCGCCTGAGACGCCGACGGCCGCCCGGGCGCCGGTCGGGACCCGCGGGTCCCGGCCGGCGCTCGCGCGTTCAGCCCGCCCGCTCCGCGACGTACCGCTCGGCGCGGGCGACGAGGTTCGCGTGCAGCTCGCGGACCTGCACCGGCTGCTGCAGGGCGCGGCGCTGGCGCACGGCCAGGGTGACCACCGTCGGGTCGCCCGTGATCGGGCGGAGCTCGACCAGGCCGGAGCGGTGCAGCGGGTCGTCCTCGACGCTGTAGTCGGGGGAGCACGGTCACGCCGAGGCCCTCGGCGACCAGCGCCTTGCCCATCTCGGCTCCGTCGGTCGTCTGGCAGACCCGGGGGAGGTCGCCGCCGAACAGCCGGTGCACGTAGCGGTGCATCAGGTAGCCGGGCCGCATCATCACGAACGGCTCGGGACGGAGGTCGTCGACGCCGACGTGGCTCCGCGCGGTGAGGGGGTGGCCGGCGGGGAGGACGACGACCGGGCGGCCCGGCACCAGCTTGGCGTCCACCAGTCCGGTGGGTGCGTCGTCACCGTCGAAGACGTTGACGAGGCCGAGGTCGAGGGTGGCCTCGGTCAACGCCTCGTCGATCTGGGCTGACCGGAGGGTGAGCACCTCGACGGTCGTGCCGGGGTGCCGCTCCTGGAAACGGCGCACGGCCGGGACGAGGAGCGTCGAGGTGGCTGCGTGGACGGTGCCGAGCCGGACCAGGCGGCGGTCCGCGCGCTGGTCGCCGGCCGCGGCGCGCAGCCGGTCGACCGCGGCCAGCACCTCGGCCATGTAGGGGAGGAGCTCGCGCCCCTCGCGGCTGATCCGCGCCCCGGAGCGCCGCCGCTCGAGCAGGGTGACGCGCAGCTCCCGCTCCAGCTTGGTGACGGCCTCGCTGAGTGCGGGCTGGGAGAGGTGGAGCTTCTCGCTGGCCCGGCGGAGGGAGCCGTGCTGCGTCACTGCGGCGAGGTACTCGAGCTGTTCGATCCGCATGCGTCGTCCTCTCGGCCGCCCGCGGGCGACCCGGTCGTCCGGCCGCAGTGGAAGGAGCCGCCGAGCAGGCGGTCGACGACTCCTGGGGTCGGGTGACCCGGGCCGGGGTCTAAAGTGGAGTAACTTGGTATACAAACACTAGCAGTTGTCACCGCGTCCAGGGAGGAACCCATGACCACTCACGTGCCCGCCGGCTCACCGCCCGGCGCCCCGGCCGTCGACGAGCCGCTCGCGTTCGCCTACTGGGTGCCCAACGTCAGCGGCGGGCTCGTCGTCAGCAAGATCGAGCAGCGCACCGACTGGGGCTACGACTACAACGTCCGGCTCGCCCGGCTCGCCGAGCAGAACGGCTTCGAGTACGCGCTGTCGCAGGTGCGCTACATCGCGTCGTACGGCGCCGCCTACCAGCACGAGTCGACGGCGTTCTCGCTCGCCCTGCTGCTCGCGACCGAGCGGCTCAAGGTGATCGCCGCGATCCACCCGGGCCTGTGGCACCCGGGCGTGCTGGCGAAGTGGATCGCCACGGCCGACCAGATCTCCCGGGGCCGGGCGGCGATCAACGTCGTCAGCGGCTGGTTCAAGGACGAGTTCACCAAGCTCGGCGAGCCCTGGCTCGAGCACGGCGAGCGCTACCGCCGGTCGGAGGAGTTCATCCGGTACGTGCGCGAGATGTGGACCTCCGACCATGCCGAGCTCGCCGGCGACTTCTACCGGCTCCACGACTTCGACCTGAAGCCGAAGCCGGTGCGCACGGCGGCCCGGCCCCATCCGGAGATCTTCATGGGCGGCAACTCCACCGATGCCCGCGGGATGGGCGGCCGAGTGGCCGACTGGTACTTCGCCAACGGCAACACCCCGGACGGCATCGAGGAGCAGGTGCGCGACGTCACGGAGGTGGCCACGGTCCACGGCCGGACGGTGAGGTTCGGCGTCAACGGGTTCATGGTCGCCCGCGACACCGAGCGGGAGGCGCGCGACGTCCTGCGCGAGATCATCGACAAGGCCGACCGCGAGGCGGTCGAGGGCTTCGGTGCGGCCGTCAAGCAGGCCGGTCAGTCCACCGGCGACAAGAGAGGGATGTGGCAGGACTCCGAGTTCGCCGACCTCGTCCAGTACAACGACGGGTTCCGGACCGGGCTGGTCGGCACGCCCGAGCAGGTCGCGACCCGGATGCTCGAGTACAAGAAGCGCGGCGTGCACCTGTTCCTGCTCGGCTTCCTGCACTACCACGAGGACGTGGAGTACTTCGGCCGCGAGGTGCTCCCGATCGTGCGCGAGCTCGAGGCCGCGGAGCTGGAGCGGGCCTCGTGACGGCAGCGGAGCAGAGCCTGGTGACCGGTGTCCCCGTCCTGACCGCCGATGAGGCGGTCGAGGTGGCGCGGGGGGCCGGCGCCCGCCTCGCAGCGGGCGCCGCCGAGCGGGACCGACGCCGGGTCCTGCCCGTCGAGCAGGTCGACGAGCTGTCCGCGTCGGGGCTGCTCGCGGTCACCGTCCCGCAGGAGCACGGCGGGGCGGGGCTCGGTGCGGAGACGCTCGCCGAGGTGGTGCGGCTGCTCGCCGCGGGCGATCCCAACGTCGCCCAGATCCCCCACAGCCACTTCGTCTACGTCAACGCGATGCGTGACCAGGGCACCCCGGCTCAGCAGGCGTTCTTCTTCGGGGAGGTGCTCGCCGGCAGGCGGTTCGGCAACGCCCAGTCCGAGACCCGCAGCCGGCACGTCCGCGACCACGCCACCACCCTCCGCCCGATCGGACCGGTCGGCGCCGACGGCAGGCCGCGCGAGTGGGTGCTCGACGGGGAGAAGGGCTACTGCACCGGCGCGCTGTTCGCCCACTGGATCCCCGTCCTGGCCCACCTCGGCGACGACGGGCCGCTGCACGTCGCGTGGGTGGAGCGCACCGCACGCGGGGTCACCGTGGTCGACGACTGGGACGGGCTCGGGCAGCGCACCACCGCCAGCGGCACCGTGCGGCTCGACGCGGTCCGGGTCGCGGCGGACCGGCTGACGCCGTACCACCTGACCTTCGACAAGCCCGGCACCTACGGCGCGTTCGCCCAGCTGCTGCACGCCGCCATCGACGCCGGCATCGCCCGCGCCGCCCTCGCCGACGCCGCCGAGTTCGTCACCACCAGGAGCCGCCCCTACCCGGACGCCGGGGTGGAGCGCGCCGCGCAGGACCCCCTGGTCGTGCAGGCGTTCGGCGAGCTGGAGCTCCAGGTCCGGGCCGCCGAGGCGCTGCTCGCCGAGGCGGGCCGCGCGGTCGACCGGGCGAACGCCGACCTCCACGAGCACAGCGCCGGTCGGGCCAGCCTCGCCGTCGCCGCCGCACGGGCGGCGACGACGGCCGCGGCGGTCGACGCCGGCAGCCGGCTGTTCGAGGTGTCGGGGACCCGGTCCGCGCTGGCGTCGCTGGGTCTCGACCGCCACTGGCGCAACGCCCGCACCCACACCCTGCACGACCCGGCGGCGTGGAAGGTCCACCACCTGGGCCGCTACGCCATCGACGGCACCCTCCCGCCCCGGCACGGCCAGGTCTAGCCCTCCGGCGACCCGACCGACCCGGCTCCACTCCGCACCCGAAAGGACTCCGATGTCCCTGAAGTTCCACTGGTTCCTGCCCACCAACGGCGGCGACGGGCGCCACGTCGTCGGCGGCGGGCACGGACTCGCACCCGGTCCGGCCGGCCGGCCGGGCGACGTGCCCTACCTCACCCAGGTCGCCCGCGCGGCCGAGGACAACGGCTTCGAGGCCGCGCTCACGCCGACCGGGGCGTGGTGCGAGGACGCCTGGATCAGCACCGCGATGCTCAGCCAGACCTCCGACCGGCTGAAGTTCCTGGTCGCGTTCCGGCCCGGCGTGGTCGCCCCCTTCCTGGCGGCGCAGATGGCCGGGACGTTCCAGAACCTCTCCGGCGGACGGCTGCTGCTCAACGTCGTCACCGGCGGCGAGGGCCACGAGCAGCGCATGTACGGCGACTTCCTCGACAAGGACGCCCGCTACCGGCGTTGTGACGAGTTCCTCGAGATCGTCCGCCGGCTGTGGGCCGGGGAGACCGTCGACCTCGACGGCGAGTTCCTCCGCGTCGAGGGCGCCCGGCTGGGCCAGGTCCCCGACCCGGTGCCCGCGATCTACTTCGGCGGCTCCTCACCGGCCGCGGGTGCCGTCGCGGCCAAGCACGCCGACGTCTACCTGACCTGGGGCGAGCCGCCCGACGCGGTCGCCGAGAAGATCGGCTGGATCCGCCGGCTGGCCGCCGCGGAGGACCGGGCCGGCCGGCCGATCCGGTTCGGCATGCGCGTGCACACGATCACCCGCGACACCGCCGACGAGGCCTGGCAGGAGGCGGGGCGGCTGCTCGCCGGGATCCCGGAGGACGTCGTCGACCGGGTCCAGGAGGGCCTGCGCCGCAGCGAGTCGGAGGGCCAGCGGCGGATGCTGGCGCTGCACGGCGGCCGGGCCGACGACCTCGAGGTCCACCCGAACCTGTGGGCCGGCATCGGCCTGGTCCGCGGCGGCGCGGGCACCGCGCTCGTCGGCAGCCACGAGCAGGTCGCCGACCGGATCCAGGAGTACGCCGAGATCGGCGTGGAGGAGTTCGTGCTCTCGGCCTACCCGCACCTGGAGGGGGCCTACTGGTTCGGCGAGGGCGTGCTGCCGATCCTCGCCGAGCGTGGCCTCTGGGAAGACCCGCGGCCGCCCCGGCCGGTCAACGCCGCGGTCCCGTTCGCCGCGGCGGGGGAGGGCGGCGTCGTGACCGTGCCCGCCGCCGCGCCGCGGACCGCCGTCGTCGTCGGCAACCCCAAGCCCGCCAGCCGCACCCTGGCCGCGGCGACGTACGTCGCGCGTGAGCTCACCGGCGCCGGCCCGGAGGTGGTCGTCGACCTGGCGACGCTCGGCTGCGACCTCCTCGACTGGGGCGCGGCGTCCGTCGACCGCCTCGTCGAGGAGGTGGGCCGGGCCGCGCTGGTCGTCGTCGCCAGCCCGACGTACAAGGCGACCTACACCGGTCTGCTCAAGCTGTTCCTCGACCGGTTCCCCGTGGGCGGGCTCACCGGCGTCGCCGTGCCGCTGATGCTCGGAGCCGGGCCCGCGCACGCCCTGGCGCCCGAGCTCGGCCTGCGCTCCCTGCTCACCCACCTCGGCGCGACCGTGCCGACGCCGGGCCTCTACCTGCTCGAGAGCGACCACGACGACCCCGACGCCTACGCCGACTGGCTCGCCGGTGCGCGGCCTGTCGTCTCCGCCCTGCTCACCCGTCCCGAAGGAGCCCCCGCATGACCGCCCAGCCCACCGTCGTCCCGGCCGAGCCCCGCGCCGCCCGGTTCCCCACCAACCAGGACCTCGACCCGGTGCGCCTCCGGCAGGCGTTCGGGGTGTTCCCCAGCGGGGTCGTCGCCGTGGCCGCCGTGGTCGACGGCCGGCCCGTCGGCCTGGCCGCCAGCTCCTTCACCTCGGTGAGCCTCGACCCTCCACTCGTCTCCTTCTCCGTCGCCCGCACCTCGAAGACCTGGCCGGACCTGCGCCGGGCGGACCACCTCGGCGTCACGGTCCTCGCCGACCACCACGGCGAGGCCTGCCGTCGGCTGGCCGGACCGGTGGAGAGCCGGTTCGACGGGATCGCGGTGTCGGTCACGTCCGCCGGCGCGGTCACCGTCGACGACGGCCTGGCCCGGTTCGACTGCACGGTCCACCGCGAGGTGGAGGCCGGCGACCACCTGGTCGTGCTGCTGCAGCTGCACGCCGTCGACCACAGCGGCGACCTCGCCGACGGGTCGTCCCCCCTCGTCTTCCACCGGTCCGGCTTCGGACGGCTGCGGTAGCGCCTCCGGTCCTCCTCCCGGTCATCCTCCGGCCGTCTGCCACCCTGGGAGGGTGCGTGCGGTCGTCGTCGGCGGGGGGATCAGCGGCCTGACGGCCGCCCGGGACCTGGCCGGGCAGGGCTGGGAGGTGCTCCTGCTCGAGGCCACCGACCGCACCGGCGGCAAGCTGCGCCGCGGCGACGTCGCCGGGGTCGCCGTCGACGTCGGCGCGGAGGCCGTCGTCAACCGGCGGCCGGAGGGGGTGGCGCTCGCCCGCGACCTGGGGCTCCCGGTCACCCACCCGACCGCGGCGACCTCCCGGGTCTGGACCCGCGGCGCACTGCGGCCGCTGCCGCGGACGCTGATGGGTGCGCCGCTCGACCTCGACCAGCTCGCGGAGTCCGGCATCCTCTCGCCCGAGGGGGTGGCCCGCGTCCGGCACCAGCAGGTCCCGCGGGTCGCCGGCGACGTCTCGGTCGGCGACCTGGTCGCGGAGCGGTTCGGCGACGAGGTGGTCGACCGGCTGGTCGAGCCGCTGCTGGGTGGCGTCTACGCCGGCCGGGCCCGCGGGATCTCGGTCCGGGCGGCGGTGCCGCAGCTCGTCGACCTGGCCACCCGCGACCGGTTCGAGCTGCCGCCACCGCCCGCGGACGCGCCGCCGGTGTTCGCCGGTGTCGAGGGCGGGATGTGGCGGCTGGCCGACGCGCTCACCGCGGCGCTCCGCGCGACGCCGGGGGTCGAGGTCCGGACCGGCGCCACGGTGCGCGCGCTGCGGCGGCAGGCGACCGGGTTCGAGGTCGCCGTCGAGGCCGGCAACCGGCACGGCACCGAGCCGGCCGACGCGGTCGTCCTCGCCACCCCGGCCGCGCCCACCGCACGGATCCTCGCGGACGTCGCCCCGGCCGCTGCCGACGAGCTGGCGGGCGTCGAGCACGCCTCGATGGCGGTGGTGACCTTCGCCTTCCACACCGCCGACGCGGCCGTCCTCGACGTCGGCGCCTCCGGCTTCCTGGTGCCGCCGGTCGACGGCCGCCGGATCAAGGCGTCGACGTTCTCGTTCGCCAAGTGGGCCTGGGTGCGCGCGGCGGGGGAGGAGCAGGAGCTGCTGGTGCTGCGGACCTCGCTGGGCAGGCACGGCGACGCCCTCGCCCTGCAGGTGCCCGACGACGAGCTGGTCCGCGCCTCGCTCGCCGACCTCGCCGAGGCCACCGGCCTGGACGCCGCTCCGGTCGACGCGGTGGTCCAGCGCTGGGGCGGCGGGCTGCCGCAGTACGCCGTCGGCCACCTCGACCGGGTCGCCCGGGTCCGCGCCGCGGTGGCCGAGGTCCCCGGGCTCGCCGTCTGCGGCGCCGCCTACGACGGCGTCGGCATCGCCGCCTGCATCGCCTCCGCCCACGCCGCCGCGCGCCGGCTCACGACGTAGCGGCCGCGGGTCCCACCGAGTGTGCCGCGCTGTCCCTCGGCGACGGGACAGCCGGACCGGCACCGTCGGGTCATCGCCCCACCGACGAACGAGAGAGACGAAGCGATGACCACTCACGACCTCAGCCAGGACCTCGACCGACCCCTGACCCGGCACCCCGTCCGGTCCGACCTGCCGGACCCGGCCGGCACCGGCCACGCCCCCGGCGCGAGCCGCCCGAGCACCCGGTGGGCGTGGGCCGGCCTCGCCGCCGGCGTCGCCAGCCTCGGCGCCCTCGTGTCCGCGTTCATGGTCGACGCGGTCTACGACCCCGACCTCGACGGCGACCCGGAGGCGATCGCGGACAAGCTCGGCGACCAGGTGCCGCAGATCGTCGCCTTCCACGTGCTCGGCACGCTGGCCGCGGTGCTGCTGGTCGTCTTCGCCGCCGGGCTCCACCGCCGGCTGCGCGCCACCGCGCCCGCCGACAGCGTCGCCCCGCTCGTGGCGTTTGCCGGCCTGCTCGGCACCGCCGTGGTGATGGTGCTCGGCACCGGCCTCGACACCGAGCTGGTGTTCGCCGTCGGCCACGACGAGTTCGTGACGCCGGACAACCAGGCGTTCTACAACACCTGGGTCGGCACCATCTGGTGGTGCTGGGTGCTCGCCGGGCTCTCGGCGATCGCCGTCTTCGTCGTGTCCCGCACCGGCGGTGTCCCCCGCTGGCTCGGCATCTGCGGCCTGGTCGGCGGCAGCCTCACCCTGCTGCTCGGCATCGCCCCGCAGCAGTACATCGCCGGCATGATCGGCCCGATCGCCGTCGTCGTCGCGTCGCTCGGCTTCCTGGTCGGCGACCGGGCCTACCGCGGCCGCTGAGCCGACGTACGACCCGTGCCGCCCCCACCGCAGCCGATCCGGCCCCGAACGGGCCGGGTCGGCTGCACAATGTGCCGGTGCAGACGGCCCCGAGCGACGCCGGCGCGACGGCCGACGACGACGCGGCCACGGCCGATCCGGCTGCGCGGCCGCGCGGCCGCCAGGTCGTCCTGGTGCTCGCCGTGCCCGCCCTGTGCGTCCTGGCCCTGCCGCTCTCGGCCTGGGTGGACGCGGCAGCACCCGCGCACGGACCGGGTGTCGACGTCACCGGCGGGCCGGGATGGCCGTGGGCCGTGCACGGCGCGGTCCTCGGCGTCCTCTCCGCGCTCGTCCTCGTGCGCGACCGCACGCAGATGTTCGGCTGGGCGCTCGCGGCGTTCGGTCTGTTCTGGGCGCTCGACGGGTTCGCCCAGAGCTATGTCAACGCCGGTCTGCGGGACGACGGGTCCTGGCCGGGGATGACCTGGGCGCTCTGGTTCCTCAACCGGTTCGGCTCCTACCTCGCCGTGGTCACCGCGGTGCTCCTCCCTGGTCTTCCCGACCGGCCGCTTCCTGCCGGGCCGGTGGGGGAACGCTCTCGCGCGGCCTGGTGGCCGTCATGGTGGTCGCCGGCCTCGGCGTGCTCGTCGCGCCGGCGGAGGGCGAGCAGGCCGTCGACCTCCCACCCGGCGTCGACCCCGACCCCACCTCGATCGGCCTGCTGTCCGGTCACGGCGAGCAGGTGCTGTCCGGCGCCGTCGCGACGGGGGTCGTCTGCTTCCTGCTCTCGCTGGTCGTCGTGGTGGTGCGCTACCGCCGCTCCCGCGGGCTGATGCGCGACCGGATGCGGTGGCTGCTGTGGAGCGTCGTCGTCATCGCCGTCACCCTGGCGACCGGCTCCGTCGTCGAGGTCCCGGGCTTCGAGATCGTCTACACCTTCGTCGTCATCGTGCTCCCGACCGCGGCGATGACCGTCGCGATCGTGCGGCCGCAGGTGCTGCCGATCCAGGATCTGCTCGCCCGCACCGTCGTCCTCGCCGCCCTGGTGCTCGTCCTTCTCGCGGCCGACGTCGGCGTGCTGGCGCTGCTCACCCTCGTCCTCGACGACGACCTGACGCAGGCCCAGGTCGTCACCGTCGTCCTGCTCGTCGCCGTGCTCCTCTATGGTCCGCTGCGCCAGCGGCTGTCGGCGGCGGCCCGCCGGTGGATGCTCGGCGGCCGCAGCAACCCCCTACGGCGCCCTCGCGGCCCTGTCGTCGACGCTGGAGAACACCGACGACCAGGGAGGAGCAGCTCGCCGCGGTGGCCCGCGCCGTCGCCACCGCGTTCGGCGTGCGGTTCGTCAGCCTCGAGGTCGACCGGCCCAGCGGCGACCGCACCGTCACGACGTACGGCGACCGGCCCGGCGCGGTTCGCACGCTGCCGATCACCTACCGGGGCGCGGACGTGGGTCGTCTCGTGCTCCCGGCGCGCGGCGTGCGCAGCCGGCTGACCGCCCGCGACGAGCAGCTGCTCGGCGACCTGGTGCGCCAGGCGGCGACCGCGGTGCGCACCGGCCAGCTCGCCGAGGAGGTGCAGCAGAGCCGCGAGCGGCTGGTCACGGCCCGCGAGGAGGAGCGGCGCCGGATCCGCCGCGACCTGCACGACGGGCTCGGCCCGTCGCTGAGCGGCATCGTGTTCCAGCTGGAGGCCGCCCGGATGCAGGTCGACACCGACCCGGAGGCGGCCAAGGAGCAGATCGCGGGCGTCAGCCGGCACGTGCAGACCGTGGTCGCCGAGGTGCGCCGGCTCGTCCACGACCTGCGGCCGCCCCGCCCTCGACGACCGCGGCCTGGTCGGCGCGATCAAGCAGCAGGCCGACCGGCTCGACGTGCCGCTGGAGGTCGCCGCGCCCGACCTCGACGGCCGGCTGCCGGCCGCGGTGGAGGTGGCGGCGTACCGGATCGCGGGGGAGGCGCTCACCAACGTCGCCCGGCACGCCTCCGCGTCCCGCACCGAGCTGACCCTCGACCTGGCCGGCGACGCGCTCACCGTCCGCATCGCCGACGACGGCGTCGGCATCGCCCCGGACCGGCAGGCGGGCGTCGGCCTGGTCAGCCTCCGCGAGCGCGCGGCCGAGCTCGGCGGCCGGGTCGAGATCACCTGCCCCGAGGGCGGCGGCACCGTCGTCCGCGCCCGACTGCCCCTGAGGAGCCCCGCATGACCAGCCCCGACCCGATCCGGGTGGTCGTCGTCGACGACCACCAGATCGTCCGCGACGGCCTGACCGCCCTGCTCGGCGCCCTCCCGGGCATGGCGGTCGTCGGCTCGGCGGCGGACGGCAAGGGAGGCGCTGCACGTCGTCGGCGAGGTCGCCCCGGACGTGGTCGTGATGGACATCCAGATGCCGCGGCTCGACGGCATCGAGGCCACCCGGTTCCTCGTCGGCCGCGACCCCGGCCTGCGGGTGCTGATGCTGACGATGAACGAGGACGACGACACCGTGCTCAGCGCGATCCGCGCCGGCGCGTGCGGCTACCTGGTCAAGGGCTCCGGCGCCGACGAGGTCCAGAACGCCATCCGCACCGCCGCCGCCGGCGGGATGGTGTTCGGCGCGTCGATGGCCCAGCAGGTCGCGGCGCTGCTGGCCAGCGGCACGGCACAGCGGTCGGAGCCGGACCCGTTCCCCGACCTGACCGAGCGGGAGCGCTCGGTGCTGCAGCTCGTGGCGGCCGGCCGCTCCAACGACGAGATCGCCGCCAGCCTCTACGTCTCCAACAAGACCGTCCGCAACACCGTGTCCGGCATCTACGCCAAGCTCGGCGTCTCCGGTCGCGCCGACGCGATCGTCCGGGCCCGCGAGGCGGGCTACGGCACCTCGGCGGGCGAGCGATGAGGAACGGTCCGGTCACCGGTCGGACCCCGTGACCAGACCGAGCGAGAACCGAGCAGAAACCCGAGCAGGAGGAGCACCGATGTCGTTCCAGGCATACCTCGACAAGGCCGAGGAGAAGACCGGCCGCACGCCCCAGGAGATCGTCGACCTGGCGCACGCCCGCGGGTTCGGCGCGGAGACCAAGGCGGGCGAGATCCTCGCCTGGCTCGCCGACGACTTCGGCCTGGGCCGCGGCCACGGCATGGCGCTGGTCCACGTCATCAAGAACGGGCCGGAGATCAGCGACAAGCACGTCGGCTCCACCGGGAGCCACCGCGACGAGTCCACCGTCCTGCGCCTCGACGGGATCGCCGCGCGCGAGTCCGGCTGAGGCCCGGCGCATCTCCGCACCCGTGAGGTGCCGACCCGGCGCATCTCCGCAGCTGTAAGGCGCCGACCCGGCGCGTCTCCGCAGCTGTAAGACGCCGACCCGGCGCATCTCCGCAGCTGTGAGGCGCCGACCCGGCGCATCTCCGCAGCTTCTTCGAGACCAAGCGATGACCCAGTGACCGCACCGAAGCACCCGTCCGCCGTCCGCAGGGGCCGGTGGTCGCGCTGGTGGCCGGCGCCCTCGTGGCCACCGCGGCCGCGACCACCGCCCACGCCGACCCCGGCGCCCCCCGCGAGCCGGCCGGCTGCGGCCGACCCGGCGTACACGCAGGGAGCGCAGCGCCCCGAGGGCGGGGATCCCAGTGCGCCAGCTGCACCGGATCGCCGAGCGGCTCCGCGACGCCGGTGCCATCGGCGTCACCGCCGAGGTGGTGTGGGGCGGGCGGCACTGGCACGAGGCCTGGGGTGCCGCGCACCGCGACCCGCGACGACCCGCGCGTGCGGATGCCCGGTTCCGCGCCGCCAGCGTCAACAAGATGCTCACCAGCGTGCTGGCTCTGCAGCTGGTCGAGCGCGGCCGGTGGACCCTGCGGACCACGATCGGCGACGTCCTCCCCGGCCTCTGGCCCGGCCGCGGCGACGTCACGCTCCGCCAGCTGCTGAGCCACACGAGCGGCATGCCCGACGCGGTCAGCGCGCTCGTCTCCTCGGTGGAGTCCGACCGCGAGCTCCTGCGGGTGATCAGCCGCCGCTACACCGACCGCGGGCTCGTGGCCCGCGCCCAGCAGGAGCCCTGGGTCTTCGAGCCGGGCACCGACTTCCACTACAGCAACACCGGCTACGTCGTCGTCGCGCTCATGCTCGAGCGCGCGACCGGCACGCCGTACCCCCGCCTCCTCCGCAACCGGGTGCTGCGTCCGGCCGGCATGCGCGACAGCTACTACGCCCGGACCCGCGGGCTGGGCCCGCCGCGGCTCGCCGAGTACGCCCACAGCGGCGGCCGGGTGCTCGACCTGCGCCGGAGCCACCCGTCGATGTTCTCCGCCGCCGGCGCCTTGGTCTCCACCGCCCACGACCTCGACCGGTTCCACCGTGCCCTCGTCCGCGGCCGGTTGATCGGACCGGAGATGCGCAAGCGGATGCGATCGGTGGTCACCCCCGATCCCATCGAGGGCGAGTACGGCCTGGGCAGCTACCGGTTGCCCAGTCCCTGCCGGACCGGCCCGGACGTCCTCCACGGTCACGACGGCGCCTCCTGGGGGACGTTCACGTGGTCGTTCGCCGCAGGACGCCACCGGCAGGTGACGATCGCGATGACCGGCCGCGCCTACGGCACCCAGCGCTTCCTCCGGCAGCAGCGGCTGCTGCACGGGTTCGTCCACACGGCCTTCGCCGGGATGTGCCCCGGCGGTGCCCGCCGGACGGCTCCCGCCGACCCCGGCCCCCGCGACCGGGTCGGCATCGACGGCCGGGCGACGCGGGTGCCGCTCGTCATGGGCGCGGGGGGACAATGACGGCATGAGCGACCCGCAGGCCGACATCAAGTCCAACGCAGCGAAGATCAACGAGCTCAACGAGACCGTCCGGTTCACCATGTGGTCGGTCTTCCGGCTCGATCGGCCGCTGGGCGAGGACGACGTGGTCCGCAAGAACGAGGCGGCCGAGGTCGAGCAGCTCCTCGCCGACCTCGCCGCCGACGACGTCGTCGTCCGCGGCACCTACGACGTCGCCGGCCTCCGCGCCGACGCCGACCTGATGGTCTGGTGGCACGCCGCGTCGAGCGACCAGCTGCAGGACGCCTACCACCGGCTCCGCCGCACCGCGCTCGGCTCGCGGCTCGCGCCCGTCTGGTCCCAGATGGCGTTGCACCGCCCGGCCGAGTTCAACCGCAGCCACCTGCCGGCGTTCCTGGCCGACGAGCGCGCCCACGCCTACGTCGCGGTCTACCCGTTCGTCCGCTCCTACGAGTGGTACCTCCTCGAGGACGGCGAGCGCCGCCGGCTGCTCGCCGAGCACGGCCGGATGGCCCGCGACTACCCCGACGTCCGCGCCAACACCGTGCCGAGCTTCGCCCTCGGCGACTACGAGTGGATCCTCGCGTTCGAGTCCGACGACCTCACCCGGATCGTCGACCTGATGCGGCACCTGCGCGGCTCCGAGACCCGCCGCCACGTCCGCGAGGAGGTGCCGTTCTACACCGGCCGGCGGGTCACCGTCGGCGACCTGGTCGACCGGCTGCCCTAGCGGGAACCGGCAGCCGGTCCGCGGCGTCGTACGACCATGAGGCTGCTGCCGCTCGTCGTCCTCCTCGCCCTCGCCGGTTGCGGCAGCGAGCCGTCCGCTCCCGCTGCGTCGGACCCGCCGACCCCGCCCGCCTCGATGCCGACCGAGGTCCCTGCCGCCGACGGCGTGGTCACCACCGGGGGACCGGTGACCGTCCTCGACGACGGCGACGGCCCGGAGCTCTGCCTGGCCGGGGTGATGGAGTCGCTGCCGCCCCAGTGCGGCGGACCACGCCTCCTCGGCTGGGACTGGGCGGCTCACCGCGGTGACTTCGAGGCCCGCTCCGGCACCCGCTGGGGCGACTTCGTGGTCACCGGCAGCTTCGACGGGACCGCGCTCACCCCGACCGAGGTGGTCCCGGCGAGGGAGCACGACACCCCTCCCGTCCCCGACGAGCCCGTCTGGCACACGCCGTGCCCGGAGCCCGCGGGCGGCTGGGCGCCGGTCGACGAGGCGACGACGACCGAACGGGCGCAGCAGGCGGCGATCCGCCTCGCCGAGCGGTTGCCGGGTTTCGGCGGGCTGTGGCTCGACCAGTCGATCAACCCGGCAGCCGACGCGGGGCCGAGCGGCATCGAGGGGGAGCTCGCGATGAACGACCCGCGGCACACGATCCTCAACGTCTCCGTCACCGACGACCTCGCCGCTGCCGAGGCGGCGATTCGTGAGGTCTGGGGCGGCCCGCTGTGCGTCTCGGAAGCGGCGATGACGGCCCACGAGATCCGCCGGATCGGGCACGAGCTCGGTGACCTTCCCGGTGTCCTGTCCTACGGCGGCAGCTCCCACCCGGTCGACGCCTCCGTGGTGTTCGACGACGGGACGCTGCAGGCGTGGGCCGACCAGACCTACGGGGAGGGCACGGTCGTGATCAGCTCCGCGCTGGTCCCGGTCGACGGCTGAGCGGCCGTCCGGCGTGGTGCCCGTCACTGGTGTGCGCGGGTAGCCTCGACACCATGGGTTACAACGTCGAGAAGACGGACGAGGAGTGGCGCCAGGAGCTCACTCCCCGAGGAGTACGCCGTGCTCCGCCAGGCCGGCACCGAGCGGGCCTTCACCGGTGAGTACAACGACACCGAGACCAAGGGCGTCTACCGCTGCAAGGCCTGCCAGGCCAAGCTGTTCGAGTCCGACACCAAGTTCCACTCCGGCTGCGGGTGGCCGAGCTTCTACCAGCCGGTCAGCGACACCATCGAGTACATCGAGGACCGCTCGCACGGCATGGTCCGCACCGAGGTGCGCTGCGCCAACTGCGGCTCCCACCTCGGTCACGTCTTCCCCGACGGCTACGGCACCCCCACCGGCGACCGCTACTGCATCAACTCGATCAGCCTGACGCTCGAGCCGGCTGACGCTAGCTGAATCTTGTCCTAGGACGAGGAAGCCGGTTGCGCGCCGCGGTGGTCGCGGCGCTTGGTTGATTGCTCCGACCGGTTGCCGGGCTGCCTCGGGTCGTCGTTCTGGGGTCGGGGACGAGACGGGTACGACGAGGGGTTGCGCGGCGTTGTCGGCCGGCGGCGTCGCGGGGGTGACGACGGGGTGTTCGGCCCACTTGTCGTCCACAGGCATCGATGTGCCGATTCCCTTTCCACAGCGGGGTTCTGAGCACCTGGCGGTGTCGGTGGCGGCGTGTTGACTAGGTCTCATGGAACTCGGGACCGCGCCGCTCTTCGACCTCCCCGCCGCGACTGCGGCGCGGGTGGTCGAGACCGAGCCTGCGGTCGCCGAGGTGCCGGTGAAGACGTTCACCCACGAGCTGCTCGACCTCGTCGCGGAGGACCGGGCGGTGATCGCGGCCCGCGAGCTCGCCCTGGTCCAGCGGGTCGCGCACTGGGCCAACCTCAACACCATCCCCACCACCGAGGGCGCGGCGACGTTGACCGAGCGGGGGCTCGACACCGGCTCCCCTGTGGCGGGTGAGGGTGCGCCGTTGGTCAGCGACTTCGCGATCATCGAGCTCGCACCGATCCTCGGCCGGTCTCTCGATTCGGCTCGGTCCTACGTGGGTTGCGTCGTCGAGCTGGCCCATCGGCTGCCGCAGGTCTGGGCCAAGGTCGAAGAAGGTGTGGTGCCGGTGTGGAAGGCGCTGCGGATCGCGGACCAGACCCGCCTCCTGAACGAGGCGGCCGTCGGTTTCGTGGACCATCACCTCGCCTCGTTCGTGGCGGGGTGTTCGTGGGCGCAGATCGACCGGCTCGTCGAGGAGGCGATCACCCGGTTCCAGCCCGACCTCGCCGAGGCCCGCCGCCGGCGTGCGGAGGAGTCTCGACGGTTCGACATCGACCTCGACCACGCCGGCACCGAGGGTGTGGTGCCGGTCGACGGCGTCCTCGACACCGCCGACGCGATGGATCTCGAGCGCGCGGTTGCCGCGAAGGCGAAGGAGCTCGCGTCACTCGGCGATGAGGACTCCCTCGACGTCCGCCGGGCGAAGGCGGTCGGTGAGATCGCCCGCGACCAGCTCACCCTCGACCTCGCCGGCGACGACGCTGACGGCGACCAGCCGGAGCACCCGCGCCCGGTCGGCGGACGCGGCATCGAGCTGTTCGTCCACCTCACCGACACCGCCCTCAGCGACGACGCCGCCGCATCCGAAGGGGCGTGCGTCGGTCGGTTGCAGAACCTGCAGGTTCCCGTCACCGCCGAGCAGATCCGTCAGTGGTGTGGTGCGGCGGGGCGGATCATCGTCCGCCCGGTCCTCGACCTCGCCGGCTGCGAGCCGGTCGACGCCTACGAAGTGCCCGACCGCCACCGCCGGACCGTGGTCCAGCGTGACCACAAGTGCGTGTTCCCCGGGTGCGCCAAGCGCGCCGAACGCAGCGACGTCGACCACATCCAGCCGCACGCCCACGGTGGCGTGACGTGTCCGTGCAACTTGGCAGCCCTGTGTCGCGGTCATCATCGGGCCAAGACCCATGCCGGCTGGAGCTACGAACGCCTCGCCCCGACGGTGTACCTGTGGACCAGCCCGTCTCGGCACCGCTACCTCGTCACCGCCGCCGTCACCCGGGCCCTCGACCCCGGTGACGACGCCGGCACCGACCCGCCCGAGCAATAGGCACCGCGCCCAGCACCCCGCCCGACTCGGCGGGGCCAGCGGCATGCCCGGTCACCGCCTCGCGGGCCTGCGCGGTGGATCCCCGTCACCAGGTGACCGCGATCAACCGCACAACCCCTCGCTTCTGCCCCGACCACAGAACGACGACCCCAAGCCACCTGGCGCACGGTCGGAGCAATCAACCAAGCGCCGCGACCCCCGCGGCGAGCGCCCACGCTGCTCGTTCTTCCTCAGTCGCCGACAACCGTCCCCAGCCGCGGACGTCATGCGCCCCGAGGGCGATCGCCCACGATCCGTATGACGTCCCCGGGTGGCACGGGCGAGCGTCCGCGCTGCTCGGTCCGCCGCCTACGGCTCGCCGGTCAGAGCGCGGCGGGGGTTGTCGACGAGCAGGGTGTGCAGGTCGTCGTCGGTGAAGCCGCGCTGGCGGAGGCGGGGGACGACCTCGACGAGGAGGTGGTCGTAGCCGGTGCCGCCGTGGGCGTGCAGGTGCTGCGGGAGGAAGACGTCGTGGCTGAGGAGCAGCTGGCGCAGGTGGCCGGCCTCGGCCAGCGCCTCGAGGTAGCCGAGGGCGCGGTCCTCGTAGTGGCCGCCGTCGGAGCCGAAGCCGTCGAGCTGGACGAAGCAGCCGCTCCGCGCGAGCTCGAGGTGGTACGCCGGCCGCGGCACGGTGTCGCAGTGCCCGACGACGACGCGGCGGGGGTCGACGCCCTCGTGCTCGAGCACGGCGAGCTGGTCGAGCCCGACCGGCCGGCGGGCGGCGTGGGTGGAGATGGTCAGCCCGGTCGCCAGGTGGGCGCGGGCGGCCGCCCGGAACGAGCGCTCCTCCGCCGCGGAGAGGTGGCCCTGGTCGCAGCCGATCTCACCGATGATCCCGGGCCGGACCCGTTCCGGGCCCACCCCGTCGGTGATCTCCGCGACCATCGCGGCGGCGATCTCGTCGACCGAGGTGCGGTCGAACCAGGCCCGGTCGAGGTAGGGGTCGCGGTAGTGCCCGCAACCCATCACGACGTGCACGCCGGTCGCCTCCGACACCCGCCGCAGCGCGGCGGGGTCGCGCCCGATCTCGTCGGTGGTGAGGTCGACGAGCGTGCCGCCGCCGGCGGCGGCGTACCGGCCGAGCTCCTGCACGGCCAGCGCCTCGTCGTCGAGGAGGCCGGCCGCGCGGTACTCCACGAGCAGGTCGCTGAAGAGGTGCTCGTGCGGCAGCACCACCCCGAGCGCGTCCGCGGCGACCGGCCCGCGGACCGTCATCACCGAGCCGGCCGCGCTCACCCGAGCACCCGTTGCGCGAGCGCGACGTGGAACCGGGCCGACAGGGCCAGGTCGGCGACGTGGATGCGCTCGTCGGCGTTGTGGTAGCCGGCCTCCAGCACGTCGGCCGGGGTGTGCACGTAGGGGTTGAAGCCGTACGCCGTGGTGCCGGCCCCGGCGCGCAGGTAGACGGAGTCGGTGAACCCGGTGCCGAGCAGCGGGAGCAGCGCGGCCGGCTCCACGGGCGACCCGTCCGGCCCGGCCGGCGCCACCTCCGCCATCGTCGCCGCGATGGCGTCCATCAGCGGGGAGGGACTCCGGCGAGCTGCTGCCCGCGACGAGGTGCTCGGGCCAGTCGAGCTCGTAGGGCAGGTCGTGGCCGAGCCGGTCACGGACGGCCCGCTCGACCTCGTCGGCGGTCGTGCCCGGCAGGATCCGGCAGTCGAGCTCGACCCAGGCCCGGGCGGGCATCACGTTGCGCTTGCTGGACCCGCCGACCATCGTCGGCGCCATCGTGGTGCCCGTGAGCGCGGGCAGCAGGTGGGCGAGGGCCGGGTGCAGCCTGCCGGCCCGCTCCGCCCCCTCGGCGAGGTCGGCCGGCACCGACCCGAGGAGCACCTCGAGGGTGCGCTCGAGCAGCGGCGAGGGCTGGGCGGCGGGCATCCCCGCGCCGACACGGCGCAGCACCTCCCGAGCAGCGGCACGGCGTTGCGGCCGATCGACGGCGTCGACGCGTGGCCGGCCTCGCCGACGGCGCTGACCCGCACGGGGTAGGTGCCCTTCGCCGACGCCGACGGGCACGACCACCCGGCCGTCGGTGAGCGGCAGCCGCTCGCCGCCGCCCTCGTTGACGGCCATCGCCGGCCGGATGTCGGGTCGCTCCTCGAGCAGCCACCGCATGCCGACGTCGTACATGCCGTCCTCCTCGTCGGCGACGGCCAGCAGCCACAGGTCGCCGCGCGGCCGGAAGCCGGACCGCGCGAGCGCCGCCATCGCGACCGCGCGGGCGGCCACCTCGCCCTTCATGTCGACGGCGCCGCGTCCGTGCAGCCAGCCGTCGTCGGTGACGACGGCCGCGAACGGCGGGTGGGTCCAGTCGCGGGCGTCGGCCGGCACCACGTCGGTGTGGCCGACGAAGGCCAGCGACGGGGCGTCGCCGGACCCCGGGATGCGCGCCACGAGGTTGGCCCGCCGCTCGTCCCGGGCGACCAGCTCGCACTCGACGCCGTGGCCGGTGAGGTAGCCGTGGAGGTACTCCGCGGCCAGGGTCTCCTCGCCCGGCGGCCGGCCCAGGTGCTCGGCGGGCGCGTTGCTGGTGTCGATGCGGATCAGGTCGCGCGCGACCCGGAGCGTCTCCTCGGCCAGATCGATGCCCGTGGGGCCCGTCGAGCCGGTCACGGGGCGACCACCCCGAGCCGGTCGAGCACCCATGCGTAGACCTCCGCCTCGTAGGCCAGGTGGCCGTAGCGGCCGGACGGCCCGTCGTGGGCGCCGGCACCGACCTCGCAGCGGAACAGGCACCGCGGCGCCCACGCGGTGTCGCTCGCCCGCAGCGCGGCGACCCACTTGGCCGGCTCGTGCACCCCCACCCGCGGGTCGTGCAGGGCACCGGTCACCAGCAGGTCGGGTCGTACGCCGACCGGTGGCAGGTTGTCGTAGGGGGAGTAGGCGAGCATCCAGGCGTGGTCCTCGGGCCGGTGCGGGTCGCCCCACTCCTCCCACTCGTTGACCGTGAGCGGGACCGTGTCGTCGAGCATCGTGGTGACGACGTCGACGAACGGCACCTCCGCGACGACCGCCCGCCATCGGTCGGGCCGCTGGCTGAGGACGGCACCCTGGAGCAGGCCGCCCGCGCTGAGGCCCCGGGTCGCGATCCGCGCCCGTCGACGTGGCCTCCGGCGAGGCCGTCGGCGACGGCGCAGTGGTCGGTGAAGGTGTTCTGCTTGTGCTCGAGCCGGCCCGCCAGCCACCACCGGCGCCCGCCCTCGCCGCCGCCGCGCACGTGGACGTGCCCGAAGACCACGCCGCGGTCGAGCAGGCTGGGCAGCGCGGGGTCGAAGTCGGGCTCGAACGTGTACTCGTAGGCGCCGTAGGCGTAGAGCAGGGCGGGTGCCGTCCCGTCGAGGGGCACGTCGCGGTGGCGGACCACCGTCACCGGCACCGCCGTGCCGTCGGCGGAGGGGGAAGGCGAGCCGCTCGGTGACGTAGCGGCCGGGGTCGTGGCCGGGCGCCACCTGCCCGCCGACGTCCGACTCGCGGCCGGTGGCCAGGTCGACCCGGCGCCACACCTCCGGCTGCACGTGCGCGCGGTCGACGACAACGACGGCGGTGGCGGCGTAGTCGGTGCTGCGGGCGAGGTGCACCGCGCCGCACGGGAACCGGCTGCTCACCAGGACGCCGTCGCCCCCGAGGTCGTCGTGCGGCAGCAGGCGCAGCCGGTGCTCCCATCCCGAGCGCACGCTGAGGACGACGTGGCCGGCGAAGGCGTCGACCCGCTCGACCCGCTCGTCCGGCCGCCCGGCGCGGACCTCGGTCCACGTCGTCCAGTCCTGGTCGCCGGCCAGCGGCACGGGGCGCGCGCACCACCCGGAGCTCCGGGGGCCCGGTCGTCGGTCACCAGCAGCAGGTGGCCCGGGCCGCCGGCGTCGTCGCGGACGTGCTCGGCGCGGTAGACGACGCCGTGGCGCCGGCCACCGGCCGACCACGGCCGGGCGTCGGGCCGGTGCGCGTCGATGCACCACACCTCGCTCGTCGTCCGGCTCTCGCTCAGGACGACGACCAGGTCGCCGCTGCGGCTGGCCCGCAGGTGCAGCTCGTAGGCCCGGTCTGGCTCCTCGAGCACGAGCCGGTCGTCGGCGACCGGGGTGCCGATCCGGTGGCTCCAGACCTGGAACGGCCGGTAGACCTCGTCGTGGACGGTGTAGAAGAACGTGGCCGAGTCGGCGCTCCAGGCGCCGCCGTAGTAGGTGCGGGGCACCTCGTCGGGCAGGTCCTCGCCGGTGCGCAGGTCGCGGAACCGGAGCCGGTAGACCTCGTCGCCGACCGTGTCGACGGAGTAGGCGAGCAGGTCCTCGTCGGGGGAGACGATGGTCAGGCCGAGGGCGAGGTAGCCGCTGTCGTCGCCGAGCGCTCCGACGTCGAGCACCGCCTCGACGCGAAAATCGTTGAGATTTTGCCTTCTGAAGAGGGAATTCGTCTCATCATGTGGGCCGGGGGTGCGAAATCGTCGGTGCAGAACCGGATATTCCTCACCAGCGGCGTGCTCGGTGTAGTAGGAAAGCGGGAACGCTGCCACGGGGGGCGACAGCTCCGTCGGAGGCAACCGCGAGGCCATCTCGGAGCCGAGCTCGGACACCAGGGAGTCCAGATGGGCGCACGCAGAGTCGTAGTAGGCCCGCTCCGCCGTGAGGTGGTCCACGACGTCGCCGGCGCCGGTGTCGCGCAACCACGACCACGGGTCGGGTCGCGCCGTCCCGTGCTCGACGTGCTGGTCCGGGCGCTGCGGGGCGAGGGGTGGCTGCACGGGCGTCAACGTACGCCGGTCCGGCCGGTCGCGGCAGCGGTCCTGGTGGCGTCGTTCGGGCTGGCAGGGCTGGCCGGGCCCGGTGCCGGACCGGCCGCGGCCGAGGACGAGCCGACCCGGTTCACCGTCGCCCTGCTCAACGAGGTCGACAGCTTCAACCCGTTCCTCGGCATCGAGGTGGAGTCCTACGAGATGTGGGCGCTCACCTACGACACGCTCACGACGCTGGCGGTCGACGACCTGTCGGTGCAGCCCCTCGCTCGCCACCGAGTGGGAGACCAGCGAGGACGGGCTCACCTGGACCTTCACCATCCGCGACGACGTGACCTGGTCCGACGGCGAGCCGCTGACGGCCGACGACGTCGCGTTCACCTACAGCCGGGTGCTCGGCAAGGGCCCGGAGTCGGCGACCTGGTCGTCGTGGCTGGCCGGCGTCACCGAGGCGACGGCGCCCGACCCGACGACGCTGGAGCTCCGCCTCCGGCGGCCCAACAGCGTGCTCCCGATGGTGCCGATCCCGATCGTCCCCGAGCACGTCTGGGGCGACGTCGACGGCAAGGAGATGCGGTCGTTCGCGGCGGAGCCCACCGACGGTCGGCCGGTCGTCGGCTCCGGGCCGTTCCGGCTGGTCGAGGGCACCGCCGGCGGGTCGACGTACCGCTTCGAGGCCAACCCGACTACTGGCGCGGCGCGCCGCACGTCGACGAGGTCGTCTTCCGGGTCTTCCAGAGCGAGGACCCGGCGGTGCAGGCGCTGGTCAAGGGCGAGGTCGACTACGTCGAGGGCATCTCGGCGCTGCAGGTGGAGGCGCTCGGCGGGCGCGACGGCATCCTCGCCCAGAACGCCAGCACCACCGGGTTCGACGAGATCGCCTTCAACGCGGGGTCGGTCGACCTCGAGACGGGGGAGCCGATCGGCGACCCCAACCCCGCGGTGCTGGACCCGGAGTTCCGCTACGCGCTGGGCTTCGCCGTCGACCGGGAGCGGCTGGTCGAGACGGTCTACCAGGGCGCCGGGGAGCCGGGCTCGACGATCGTGCCGCCCGGCCTCGCGCAGTACCACTGGGAGCCGCCGGCCGACGAGCTCGGCCACGACCCGGAGCGGGCGGCCGAGCTGCTCGACGAGGCGGGCTACACCGTCGGCGACGACGGTCTCCGGACGTTGCCGGACGGGTCGCCGATGGGGGACCCTGCGGCTGTTCGCGCGCTCCGACTCCGACACCTCCACCGACGTGATGACGTACTTCCAGGAGTGGCTGGCCGACCTCGGCATCGAGGCGGAGGTCACCAGCGTCGAGTCGTCGAAGCTGACCGACGTGATCCTCGAGGGCGAGTTCGACGCCTTCGAGTGGGGCTGGTACGTCGACGCCGACCCCACGTCGATGCTCAGCTACATGACCTGCGACCAGCGCGGCAGCTGGTCGGACTCGTGGTACTGCGACGAGGAGTACGACGAGCTGTTCGAGGCGCAGGGCGCCGAGCTCGACCACGAGACCCGGGTCGAGCAGATCCACCGGATGCAGGAGATCCTGTGGCGCGACGCGCCCTACCTCCTGACCGCCTACAACACCACCGGGCAGGCGGTGCGCAGCGACCGCTTCGCCTGCCTGCAGAACCAGCCGAGCCCGGACGGCCTGTGGCTCTTCCAGCAGGGGGATCCACTCCTACCTCTCGGTCCGGCCGGCCGACGAGGCCGGCGACTGCGACGGGCTCAGCGAGGCGACGACCGCCGAGGAGGGCTCGGGGTCCGACGGCGTGAGCACCGGCTTCGTGGTGGGCGCCGGGGTCGTGGCGCTGCTCGTCGTCGTCGCCGGTGGCGTGGTGCTGGCGCGCCGCCGGGCCACCGCCGGGGACCGTGAATGACGCTCGTCGCGGGGGCCGACCTGGTCCAGGAGGGGGCGGCCCCGCGCCGTCCGCGCGGCGGCGGCTTCGGGCGCTACGCGCTGGGCAAGGTGCTCGGCTCCCTGGGCAGCCTGGTGTTCCTGCTGGTCGTGAACTTCTTCCTGTTCCGCGTGCTGCCCGGCGACCCGGCCCGCACCCTCGGCCGCGGCCGGTTCACCACCGAGGAGCAGCTGGAGGCGTTCAACCGGAACTACGGCCTCGACCAGCCGCTCGGCGAGCAGTTCCTGACCTACCTGCGCAACACCCTCTCCGGCGACCTCGGCGTCTCGCTGCGCTACCGGGTGCCGGTCTCGGACCTGATCGTCGACCGGCTCGGCCCGACGCTGCTGCTCGTCGGCACCTCCACGCTGCTCGCCGCCTTGATCGGGATCTGGCTCGGCATCCGCGGCGCCTGGCGGCGGGGCGGCGCGTTCGACCGGTTCTCGACGAGCGCCTCGCTGACGCTCTACTCGATGCCCGAGTGGTGGCTCGGCCTGCTCCTCATCGCGGTCCTCGCCGTCGGCATCGGGCCCCTCCCCGGCCTCTTCCCGACCGGGGGCCTGCACTCCGTCGACGCCGACCCCTGGTCGGTCGCGGGCGTCCTCGACACCGCCCGGCACCTCGCCCTGCCCGTCCTCACGCTCACCCTGGCCTACCTCGCCGACTACGCGCTGGTGATGCGCAGCTCGCTGCTGGACGAGATGGGGGAGGACTACCTGACGACCGCCCGCGCCAAGGGGCTGCGCGACGTCGCCGTGCGCAACCGGCACGCGGTGCCCAACGCGCTGCTCCCGACGACGACCGTCGTCGCGCTCAACTTCGGGTTCGTCGTGGCCGGGGCGATCACCGTCGAGACCGTCTTCTCGATCCCCGGTCTCGGGCTGCTCGCCACCGAGGCGCTCTCGGTGCCCGACTACTGGGTGCTGCAGGGCACGTTCCTCGTCGCGTCCGCCGCAGTGATCCTCGCCAACCTGGCCGCCAACCTGGTCTACGGCCTGCTCGACCCGCGGGTGCGCGCATGACGACGACGAGCCCCACCGGCAGCGCGGCGCCGTCGGCGCGGACCGTCGCCCGCCGCCGCCGGGCCGCCGCCCGGCAGCGGGGCTGGCGCGAGTTCCGCCGGCACCGCTCGGGCCTCGTCGGCGCGGCCGTCCTGCTGCTGTTCGTGCTGCTGGCGCTGCTGGCGCCGGTCGTCGCCGACGCCGACGGGCTGTCGGTCACCCGCGCGACCGGCGGGGTGCTCGAGCCGCCGAGCGCGTCGTACCCGCTCGGCACCGACGACAACGGGCGCTCGGTGCTGACGCTCCTCATCTGGGGCTCGCGGATCAGCCTGCTGGTCGGCGTCCTCGCCACCGTGATCTCGATGGTCATCGGCACCGTCGTCGGGCTGCTCTCGGGCTACTTCGGCGGCTGGCCGGGCGCGGTGCTCTTCCGGCTCACCGAGTGGTTCCTCGTCATCCCGTTCCTGCCGCTGGCGATCGTGCTGGCCACGGTGATGGGGCGGTCGCTGCTCAACATCGCGATCGTGATCGGGGTGACCTCCTGGCCAGGCACGGCGCTCCTCATCCGGAGCCAGACGCTGTCGGTCAAGGAGCGCGCCTACCTCGAGCGGTCGCGGGTGCTCGGCGCCGGGCACGGCCACCTGCTGCGCCGGCACGTGCTCCCCAACGTGATGCCGCTGGTGTTCGCCAACACCACGCTGACCGTCGCCGTCGCCATCCTGTCGGAGACGACGCTGAGCTTCCTCGGCCTCGGCGACCCGACCCGGGTCTCGTGGGGGTCGATGCTCCAGGACGCCTTCCGTGCCGGCGCGATCACCACCGGCTCGTGGTGGTTCATCGTGCCGCCCGGCATCTGCGTCGTGCTCGTCGTGCTGTCGTTCACCCTCGTCGGGCAGGCGCTCGAGGCCGTGCTCGACCCCCGGCTGCGGGAGCGCCGGTGAGCGGGCTGCTGTCGGTGCGCGACCTCAAGGTCGCCTACCGCACCGACGAGGGCGACGTGGTGGCGCTGCGCGGTGTCGACCTCGACGTGCGGCGCGGCGAGGTGCTCGGCGTGGCCGGCGAGTCCGGGTGCGGCAAGTCGACGCTCGCCAGCACCGTGCTCCGGCTGCACCCCGCCACCGCCCGGGTCAGCGGGTCGGTCCTCGTCGACGGCGCCGACGTGCTCACGATGCGCTGGGGCGACCTGCGGGCGCTGCGCTGGGCAGGAGCCTCGATCGTCTTCCAGGGCGCGCTGCACTCGCTCAACTCCGTCCGGCGGATCGGCACCCAGATCGCCGAGCCGATCCGGCTGCACGAGCCGGAGGTCGGCCGGGCCGAGCTCGACCGCCGCGTCGGCGAGCTCCTCGAGCAGGTGGGGCTGCCGGCCTCGCGCCGGACGGCGTACCCCCACCAGCTCTCGGGCGGGCAGCGGCAGCGGGTGATGATCGCGATGGCGCTGGCCTGCCGGCCGTCGTTGGTCATCGCCGACGAGCCGACCACCGCGCTCGACGTGATGGTGCAGGCGCAGGTGCTCTCACTGCTGTCCGGCCTCGTGCGCGAGCTGGGGGTCGGCATGGTGCTGATCAGCCACGACCTCGCGGTCCTGCGCCAGGTGTGCGACCGGATCGCCGTGATGTACGCCGGCCGGGTGGTCGAGGAGGGACCGGCGCAGGAGGTCTTCGGCGCGGCCCTCCACCCCTATGCGGCCGCATTGTCGTCGGCGTTCCCGAGGATCGGCGACCCGGCGTCGCGCTACGCCCCCGCCGGGCTGGCGGGCGACCCGCCCGACCTGCGGCTGGCGCTCGAGGGCTGCTCGTTCGCGCCCCGGTGCCCGCGCGCCGTCGACCGGTGCACCGCCGTGGACCCGCCGCTCGAGGAGCACGCGCCCGATCGCGCCGCCGCCTGCATCCGGGTCGGTGAGCCGTGAGCGCCGGCGACCACGTCCTCGAGGGGCGCGGGCTGGCCGTCGAGCTCCCCACCCGCGGCGGCCAGGTGGCGACCGCGCTCGACGGCGCCGACGTCGTGGTGCGCTCCGGCGACATCGTCGCGCTCGTCGGCGAGTCGGGGTCGGGCAAGACGACGCTCGCCCGGACGCTGATGGGGCTCCAGCCGCCGACCCGCGGCGAGGTGCTGCTCGACGGCGCCCCCGTCGGGCGGCGGCCGCGCGACCTCCGGTCGCTGCGCCGGACGGTGCAGATGGTGCTGCAGGACCCCGCAGGCGCGCTGAACCCCCGGCACACCGTCTACGAGTCGGTCGCCGAGGGGATCCGGCTGCACCGGCTGGGCGGCTCGGAGGAGCAGCGGGTCGCCGACGCCCTCGCCGCCGCCGGCCTGCGACCCCCGGAGCGCTGGTTCCTCCGCTACCCGCACGAGCTCTCGGGCGGGCAGCGGCAGCGGGTGCTGCTCGCCGGCGCGCTCGCGCTCGAGGCGGCGCTGCTGATCGCCGACGAGCCGGTGTCGAGCCTCGACGCCTCGATCCGCGGCGAGCTGCTCGCCCTGCTCCTGCGGCTCCGCGAGGAGCGCGGTCTCGGGGTGCTCGTGGTCACCCATGACCTCGGGCTCGCGTGGAACGTCGCCGACCGGACCGCGGTGATGTACCTCGGCCGGATCGTCGAGTCCGGCCCGACCGAGGAGGTCCTCTCCGACCCGCGGCACCCCTACACCAAGGCGCTGCTCTCGGTGTTGCCCCGAGGCCGGCCGGCCCGACCCCGTCGTGCTGACAGGCGAGGTGCCCGACCCGACCCGGATCCCCGGCGGCTGTCGGTTCCACCCGCGCTGCCCGGCCCTCGCCGCCGGCCGGGCCAACGGCGTCGCCGACGCGTGCCGCGGCACGCCGCTGCCGGTCCTGCCGGCCGTCGACGACCACGTCGCCGCCTGTCACCTCGCGGCAGCGGGGGGCGACCGCGGCTAGGGTCGGGCCATGGCGAAGACCGCAGCCGCCGAGGTGCAGGCAGGCGACCGCACGGTCCGGGTCTCCAGCCCCGACCGGGTGATCTACGAGGCCACCGAGCGGACGCCGGAGGTCACCAAGCTGATGGTGGTGGAGTACGTCGTCAGCGTCGCCGACGGCCTGATGCGCGCGCTGCGCGACCGGCCGACCGCGCTCGAGCGGTGGCCGAGCGGCGTCCGCGAGGGCTTCAAGCTCGCCACCGGCCCCTGGGACAAGGACGCCGAGGCGTTCTACCAAGCGGGTCCCCAAGGGGGCGCCCGACTTCGTCGAGTCCGTGCGGATCACCTTCCCTCCGGCCGCACCGCCGACGAGATCTGTCCCACCGAGATCGCCGTCCCCCGCGTGGTGCGCGCAGATGGGCGCGCTGACCTTCCACCCGTGGCCGGTCCGCCGGACCGACGACCCCGGCAGCCTCGACCGGCCCGACGAGCTGCGGATCGACCTCGACCCGCAGCCGGGCACCTCGTTCGCCGACGTCGTCCGGGTGGCGGGACTGGCCCGCGAGGTCCTCGAGGAGCGGGGGGATCCGCGGCTACCCGAAGACCTCCGGCAACCGCGGCATCCACGTCTACGTGCGGATCGAGCCGCGGTGGACGTTCGAGGACGTCCGGCACGCCGCCATCGGCTTCGGCCGTGAGCTGGAGCGCCGCGACCCCGGCGTCACCACGGCGTGGTGGAAGGAGGAGAGGGGCGAGCGGGTCTTCGTCGACTACAACCAGAACAACCGCGACCGCACGATCGCGTCGGCGTACTCCTGCGCCCGCTCCCGGGCGCCCCGGTGTCGACGCCGATGACCTGGGCGGAGATCGCGGAGGTCGAGGACCCCCGCGAACACAACCTGTTCACCGTGCCCGACCGGGTCGCCGCCGGGGACCCGTGGGCGACCATCGACGACGAGGCGTTCTCGCTGGAGCCGCTGCTCGAGCTGTGGGAGGAGCTGCCGGGCGGCGAGCTGAGCTTCCCGCCGGACTACCCGAAGATGCCGGGCGAGCCGCCCCGGGTGCAGCCGAGCAAGAAGGTCGCCGAGCACTGGGACGACAAGGGCAATTGGGTCGGCCCGGAGCGGCTGCGGCCGTGACGACCGAGGACAAGCGGATGGCGCGCGACGACACCGAGCCGGCCAAGAGCGGACCCGCGGGCGCGGCGCGGTGGGCGGCGTACCTCGACTGGGTGCGCTCCGAGATGGTCGGCGGTGTCCTCGCCCTGCCGCCGGAGCGGCAGCGCGCGTCGCTGGTGCCGTCGGGCTGGACACCGCTGGAGCTGCTCAGCCACGTCCTGCACATGGAGCAGCGGTGGTTCGTGTGGGGGTTCCTCGGGGAGCCGGTCGCGGCGCCGTGGGGCGACTGGGACGTCGCCGACCCCACCGAGCCCGGCGCCGGCGGCCGCTGGCACGTGCCCGACGGCGTCACCGCCGAGGACCTCGCCGCCCGGCTCGAGGCGGTCGGCGAGCGCACCCGGGCGGTGCTGGCGTCGCACCCGCTCGACGCCGTGGCCCGGGTCGGCGGGCGCTTCGACGCCGACCCGCCGACGCTGGAGTGGATCTGCTTCCACGTGCTCGCGGAGTACGCCCGGCACGCGGGCCACCTCGACATCGTCGTGGAGCAGGGCGCCGCGGGGGCGTGAGGGTCAGACCCCGGAGACGCCCTCGCCGCCGCCGGCCTGCTCGTCGAACGTCTCGTGCTCCAGCAGGTGCAGCACCGGTACGCCGAGCCGGCGGCGCGCCCGCGACGTCCAGTCGACGTGGAAGAACTCGGCGACGACGTGGGGGCGGGTGAGCACGATCGCCTCCCCGGCCGTCGACCTCGGCCACCTTCGCCGCGAGCGCGTCGACCGGCGGCTCGCTGACGATCGTGCCGCTGCCGACCTCGGCGCCGGCCGCGGTGAGCGCACCGGCGGTGCTGGCCAGCTCGCGCTCGGCCCGACCGCGGTTCTCCTCCCGGAGCGCCGCGAGCTCGTCGGGCGTGGGCGTCATCGGAGGGGACAGCAGATCGGCGCCGCCCATCGCGCCGAGCGAGGCCTCGACCGCCGCCGCGGCGTCGGCCATCGGCAGCAGGACGTGGTAGACGACGTGCGCGTCGAGCCCGGCGTGCAGCGAGCGCACCTGCTCCGCGTCGACGGCGGTCAGCGGCTGCTCGACGAGGAGCACCACGTCGTACCGCTCGGCTGAGGTCTCCATGCCCCCCAGTCCTACACCCCGCCTGAGGGTTGGTCGAGCATCACCCGCCGAGGACGTCGGCCAGGTCGTAGCTCACCGGCTGCTCGAGCTGGTCGTAGCCGCACGACTCCGGGTCACGGTCGTCGCGCCACCGCTTGAAGTGCGCGGTGTGGCGGAACCGGCGCCCCTCCATGGCGTCGTACTTCACCTCCAGCACCCGCTCCGGCCGCAGCGGCACGAACGACAGGTCCTTGCCCTGGCTCCACCGGCTCTGGGTGCCGGGCTGGCGGCCCGGGTTGGCGACGAGGAACTCGCTCCACCGCCCCCACGGGTGCTCCTCGATCGGGCACACCAGCGCCTGCATCTCCTGCCACAGCTCGGCGCGCCGCTTCTCGGTGAAGCTGGCGCTCACGCCGACGTGCTGCAGCTCGCCGTCGTCGTAGAGACCGAGTAGCAGGCTGCCGAGCAGCGGCCGCTCGGGCGTGCTGGTCTTGTGCTCGCGCATCCCGGCGACCACCACGTCGGCGGTGCGCTCGTGCTTGATCTTGAGCATGGTGCGGGCGCCGGGGGAGTAGGGCGCGCCCATCGGCTTGGCGATCACGCCGTCGAGCCCGGCGCCCTCGAACTGGTGGAACCACTGCTCGGCCACGGCGCGGTCGCGGCTGGTGCGGGTGAGGTGGCAGCTGCCGGCGGCCGGGCGGCCGGCGAGCCCGGCGAGGGCGTCCTCGAGGACCGTCCGGCGCTCGGCGAACGGCCGGTCGACGTACGCCGTGTCGCCGAGGGCGAGCAGGTCGAACGTCACGAACCCGGCCGGGGTCTTCTCGGCCAGCATCTCGATCCGGCTCCGAGCCGGGTGGATCCGCTCCTGGAGCACCTCGAACTCCAGCCGGCTGCCGAGCGCCACGAAGATCTCGCCGTCGAGCACGCACCGCTCGGGCAGCTGCTCGCGGGCGGCGGTGACCAGCTCGGGGAAGTAGCGGGTGAGCGGCTTGGTGTTGCGGCTGGCCAGCTCCACCTCGTCGCCGTCGCGGAACAGGATGCAGCGGAAGCCGTCCCACTTCGGCTCGAAGCTCAGCCCCTGCCCGTCGTAGGCGCCGTCGGGGTCGAACGCGGCCGGGTCGGGCACCCCCTTCACGGCCTTCGCGAGCATCGGCTGGACGGGCGGCATCACGGGCAGGTCCACGACAGGTGAGACTAGTCCGGCGCCATCAGCTCATCGGGCCGCTGCGGCAGGACGTTCCTGATGTAGTCGGCGGCCGACTCGAAGATGTCGACCTCGTGGCCGGCGCGCTCGGAGAGGTACCAGCGGTGCACGAGCACCTCGTGGAAGAACTCCGCCGGCTCGAGCTTGCCGCGCTGGTCGTCGGGCAGCATCGCGACGAGCGGCTCGTAGACCTGCAGCAGCCAGCGGTTGGCGACGACGGCCCGGTCCTCGCGGCCGAGGTCCTGGTGGGCGGTGTACGCCGCGATGTCGTTGAGCAGCCGGCGGGCCTGGGCGTCCTCGACGCTGAGGCCGGTGAGGGCCTGCAGCTCGCGGGTGTGGTGGCCGGCCTCCACGACCTTGGGCTGGATCCGGATCCGGTCGCCGTCGAGGTCGGTGACGATGTCGAGCTCGTCGACGTCGAACCCGAGGTCGTTGAGCCGCTCGATCCGCTGCTCGATGCGCCACATCTCGGCCTGCTCGAACTCCTCCTCGGCGGTCAGCTCGCTCCACAGCGCGTCGTAGCGCTCGGCGAGCAGGTCGACGATCTCGAGCGCCTGGACGTCCGGGTCGAGCTCGTTGCCCGCCTGGAGGTCGAGCAGCTCGGCGAAGACGTTCTCGCCGGCGACGGTCAGGTCGTGCTCGCGCAGCCGGTCGGACAGGGTCGGCTTCAGCTCGCCGGTCTCGGCGTCGACGAGGTACGCCGCGAACCCGCCGGCGCTGCGCCGGAACAGCACGTTGGACAGGGACACGTCGCCCCAGTAGAAGTCGGCGAGGTGCAGCCGGACCAGCAGCACGACGAGCGCGTCGAGCAGCTCAGGGAGGTTCTCGGCCCGCAGGCCGTGGCGGAACAGGCTGCGGTAGGGCAGCGAGAACTGCAGGTGCTCGGTCAGCAGTGCGGCGGGCAGCGGCTCCCCGGAGGCGTCGACGCGGCCGGTCACGACGCCCCTGGGCACCACGGTGGGCAGGTCGAGGCGCCGCAGGTCGCGCAGCATCCGGTACTCGCGGAACGCGATGGGCTCCTGGGTCTCCTTGACCGCGAGCGTCTGGTCGCGCGCCCGGACGATCCGCACCACGTGCCGCGACAGGCCGCGGGGAGCGGTACGACGTACTCGTCCGGCCACTCAGCCAGCGGCGTCGACCAGGGGAGCGTCAGCAGGGCGGGGTCGGTCCTGCTGGCGACCACGTGCAGCGCCATGACAGCAACATACGCGGGTCGCCGACGTCGCTGCCGGAGGGCGCGGTGGCGGCCGGTCAGGGCTCGAGGAGGACCGCGCCCCGGCCGTGCTCGGCGGCGATGTCGCCGGGGTTCATCAGTGCGCAGCTCCTGAGGCTGAGGCAGCCGCAGCCGATGCAGCTGTCCAGGCGGGTGCGGAGCAGCTCGATCCGCCGGATCTGCTCGTCGAGCCGCGGGCGCCACTCGCGGCTGATCCGGTGCCAGTCGGCCTTCGTCGGCGTGCGGTTCTCCGGCAGCCCGGCGAGCGCCTCGGCGATCTCGTCGAGGGTCAGCCCGACCCGCTGCGCGGCGCGGACGAACGACACCCGGCGCAGCGTCGACTGCTCGTAGCGTCGCTGGTTCCCCGCGGTGCGGGTGGACCGGATCAGGCCCTTGGACTCGTAGAACCTGATGGCGCTGGTCGCGACGCCCGCGCGCTCCGCCAGCTGCCCGATCGTGAGGAGGGCCATGCCGTTATCGTGCCGCGAACGGACCTCGACTTCAAGCGAGGTTGAGGTCCGGGACGGCTGTGCTCCTCGCCGCCCACGGCCGCCCACCACCACGGCCGGTCCGCCGACTACCATGACCGGGTCGCCGGCCGGTGTAGCTCAGTTGGTAGAGCACCTCTCTTGTAAAGAGGATGTCGCGGGTTCGATCCCTGTCACCGGCTCCGTTTGATGGTGCAGGACTTATGCGCCGCCGGGAGCGCACTACCTCGGAGTTGCGCTGACTCCCTTGGTGCTGTGGGCAGTCACAGCACCGAGGGAGTCACCCGAACACCGAGGGAGTGCGGATTGGTCACGAACCGCAGGCACCGGAGGCCGCGGCCCGCGACCGACCCGCCCTCCCGACGTCCGGACCGATGTGCGGAGGCCGGGAGCCCTGGTGCACCATGGTCACCAGTACGAAGCGCCTCTCGGGAGGGTCCCTCGTGTCCACACCAGCCAAGACGTTCAGCCGCCGCCTGTTCCTGAGCTACCAGGAAGTGATCGAGGGGCGCGGCAAGGACGTGGACCTCGCGATCGACGCGTTCGCCGCACGCAACCGCGACGTCGACCTGGAGCAGCAGCTGACGTTCCGCCAGTGGTTCGCCGAGAACCCGCGGACCCGCGCCGCCCACGCCCGGTAGCCCGCGGTCAGCGCAGCCGGCGCGCCTCGAACCCGGTCGGCGGGTGGGCGATCGCTTCCTGGGCACCGACGATCTGCAGCTCCCGGGTGCCGGCCGCCAGCGTCGCCTCCAGCACGGCGAACACGGTGCCGGTCGTGCGCTCGAGCGCAGCCGCCGGGGAGGAGGTGTCGAGCAGGTGCGCGAGGTACAGCGCGGCTGTGATGTCGCCGCCCCCGTTGGGCGTGATCGGCAGCAGCGGCGTGGTGACCGCCCAGGCGCCCTCGTCGGAGACCGAGACCACGTCGATGGTCTGCCCCGGGCGCGGCCCGGCCGCGGCGGCGGGCGGCGGGTCGCCGTACACGACCGACGTGACCAGGACGTTGCGCGGGCCGCGCGCCCGGACCTCGTCGACCGCCGCGAGGACCTCCTCCGGCGTGCGCGTCGTGCGGCCGGACAGGAAGTCGAGCTCGAAGTGGTTGGGGGGTCAGCACGTCGGCCTTCGGCAGCACCTCGTCGCGGAGGAACTCCGGGATGCCCGGGCGCACGAACACGCCGCGTCCGACGTCGCCGATCACCGGGTCGCAGCAGTAGACGGCGTCGGGGTTGAGCTCCTTGACCCGCGCCACCGCCTCGAGGATCACCGCACCCATGGCCGGGTCGCCCTGGTAGCCGGACAGGACCGCGTCGGCCTGCCCGAGCACGCCCCGGTCCTCGATCCCGCCGATGACCGCGCGTACGTCGGCCGGGTCGAGCAGCGGCCCGCGCCAGGCGCCGTAGCCGGTGTGGTTGGAGAAGTGCACGGTGAGCACCGGCCACACGTCGTGCCCCAGCCGCTGCAGGGGGAACACGGCGGCGGAGTTGCCGACGTGGCCGTAGGCCACCGAGGACTGGATCGACAGGATGCGCACGCACCCATCGTCCCAGGTCGGCGAGCGTCAGGTGGCGGGCACCCGGAGCGCCACCACGGCGACGTCGTCGTCGGCATCGCCGGCACGGAAATCGGCGACGTCGTCGACGAGCCCGTCGACCAGCTTCGCGGGGTCGGGGCCGTGCGCCTCGACCGACGCCAGCAGCCCGGCCTCGTCGAAGAACGCGGTGCCGCGCCGGGCCTCGGTGACGCCGTCGGTGTAGAGCACGAGGCCCTCGCCCGGGGCGAGCACCAGGTCGTGGTCGGCGAACCCCGGATCGTCGAAGACGCCGATGAGCGGCCCCGCGGCGGCGACGGGCTCCGCGCCGCCGTCGGCCGCCACCCGCACCGGCGGTGGGTGCCCGCCGACGCTCAGGGTGGCCCGCCACGAGCCGCCGTCGCGGCGCAGCCGGACCAGCACGGCGGTGCAGAACCGCTCGGTCTCGTGCTGGACGAGGACCTCGTTGAGGTTGGCCAGGGTGCGGGACGGCTCGGCGAAGGTCACGCTGGCGGCCCGTACGGTCCACCGTGCGAGCGAGGTGATGACGGCCGCTTCCGCGCCCTTGCCGCAGACGTCGCCGAGCAGGACGACCCACTCGTCGTGGGCGACGGGGAACACGTCGTAGAAGTCCCCGCCGACGATCAGCCCGTCGGTCGCGGGCCGGTAGGCGGTCGCCACCTCCAGGCCAGGCACCCGGGGCTCGGCCGGCGGCACGAGGGTCTGCTGGAGGGTCCGGGCCAGCGCGCGCGCCTGCTCCTCCGAGGCCTCGGCGCGCTCCTTCGCGACCAGCAGCTCCCGCTCGTAGCGGCGGCGCTCGGTCGCGTCGAGGACGGCGACCCTGATCACCGACGGTGCCCCGGCGGGGTCGCGCTCGAGGGAGGCGTTGAGGAGCACCGGGAGGCGTCGGCCGTCGCGGCGCACCAGCTCCAGCGCCAGCTCGCGGACCGTGTCGTGCATCCGGAGCATCGGTGCGTAGTGGGTCTCGTGGTAGATCCGTCCGCCGGGCGTCAGCAGGTCGGTCAGCCGGACGCCGACGAGCTCCTGGCGCGAGCGCCCGAGCCAGGTGCAGAGGGTCGCGTTGACCTTGACCACCACCCCCGTCCGGGGTGGTGGAGAGGAAGCCGCAGGGCGCCCGGTCGTAGAGCCGGACCGGGTCGTCCTCGACGAGCGCGTCGAGGAACGCGTCGCGAGCGGGCTCCGTCACCCGGCCGCCCTGCTGCCCCTGACGAAGCCGCGGATCGCCTCGACCGTCGCGTCGGGTGCGCTCAGGTTCGGGCAGTGGCCGGTGGCGTCGAGCAGCACCAGCTCGCTGCCCGGGACCGCTGCGTGGACGTACTCTCCGACGGAGACCGGCGCGATCACGTCCTCCCGGCACTGCAGCACCAGCGTCGGGACGCCCACCCGCGGGAGGTCGGCGCGGTTGTCGGACAGGAACGTGGTCTCGGCCCACCGGCGGGCGACCGCCGGGTCCATCCGGCAGAAGCTCTCCGACAGCTCGGCGCCGAGCTCGGGCCGGTCGGGGTTGCCCATGATCGCCGGCGCCATCGCCGCCGACCAGCCGAGGTAGTTGCTGGCGAGGGAGTCGAGGAGCTCGTCGATGTCCTCCGCGCCGAACCCGCCGACGTAACCGGCGGCCGGGTCGTCGACGTAGCGGGGCGAGGGGCCCACCATCACCAGCCGGTCGAAGCGCTCGGGCTCCTCGATCACCGCCAGCGCACCGATCATCGCCGAGACGGAGTGCCCCACGAGGACGACGTCACGGAGGTCGAGCTCGCGGACGAGGTCGAGCACGTCGGCGGCGTACCCCTGCAGCGAGGAGTAGCGCTCCGGGTCCCAGGCGGCCGCGGGCGTGCCGCCACACCCGGCGTGGTCGAAGAGGACGAGGCGGAACGCGTCGGCGAACGCGGGTGTGACGAGCCGCCACATGTGCTGGTCGCACCCGAAGCCGTGCGCGAACAGCATCGGCTGCCCGTCCGGCACTCCGGAGAGGGTGACGTTGAGCCGACTGTGGACGTCCATCACGCGACCCTAGTCCACGGCGTCGTCGCCGCCCCGACCCTCCTTCCGCCACTGTGCCCGGGCCGCCTCCTCCGCCGCCCGCCGGCGCCGGGTCTCCCAGGCCTTCCTGGCCGCGCGGCTGCGGCGGCGCCGCTGCCGCTCCACCTCGAGCGCCCGCCGCTCGAGCTCACACGCCTGCCGGCGGGCCCGGTTCTCCGCGCGCCGCCGCTCCGCCTCGACCACCGCCTCGGAGCGCACCGGCCAGACGTAGGGCAGGTGGTCCGGCACGTCGGGGAACAGCGGCCGGTAGTGGTCGGGGTCCTTGCGCACCAGCGCCGAGCGGTGGCTGCGGTGCAGCTCCTCGTCGCCCAGCCACGGCGGAAGGGCGCCGGCCGCCGCGAGCTCCTCCTGCGAGCGCACCGCGGTCACGCCTGCCGCGCGCAGGTCGGCCGCGATCGTCGCCGCGCACGTGTCGCCGAACCCGCGCTCGGTCCAGACCGCGCAGCACGTGAACCCGTAGCGGCCGAGCGCCTCCTCGAAGCCCTTCCACATCAACGCGGCCGGGTGGTTGGCCCAGCCGTAGCCGGGCCGGGTCAGCGCCCGCACCACCTGGATCGTCTCGACCCGTTGCTTGCCGAGCCGCTTGGGGTCGAGGCTGCGGGCGGAGCGCTCGAAGTCGGCGTAGGGCAGGAAGGTCTGCACGCTCCCAGCCTCCGCGGTCGCCCAAGGCTCGGCCGCCCGTGGAGGGGGGCGGGCCCAGCGGGCGAAAGGGCTTCGTCCGTACGCGAGACCTGTACGCCCGAAACTAGAACGCGTTACAGTTGTCGGGCCAGCCGTGGACGAGCGCGATCAGGAGTGCGGGATGGGCAAGCGCAGGCAGCGCAGCAACGAGGCCGACTACGTCGTCGCCGGGTCGGGCAGCTCCGGGTCGATCGTGGCCGCGCGCCTGGCCCAGTCGGGTGCCAGCGTGATCCTGCTCGAGGCAGGGAAGTCCGACGAGCAGCTGCTCACCAAGGTCCCGGGGATGATCGGGCCGATGCACGCCGAGCCCCGGATCAAGAGGCTCAACGACTGGGGCTACTACTCGGTGCCCCAGAAGTCCCTCGACGGCCGCCGGATGCCGGCGCCGCGGGGCAAGGTGCTCGGCGGCTCCAGCTCGGTCAACGGGATGGTCTACGTGCGCGGCAACCGCGCCAACTACGACGCCTGGGCCGACGAAGGCAACACCGGCTGGGACGCCGACAGCGTCAACGCCGCGTTCAAGCGCTACGAGGACTTCGAGGACGGCGAGAACCAGTACCGCGGCGCCGGCGGCCCGATCCGCATCACCCGCAACAAGACGCCGCAGGAGGCCACCCTCCAGTTCATCCAGGCCACGGCGGACACCCTCGGCGTCAAGGTCCTCGACGACTACAACGCAGCCGAGCAGGAGGGCATCAGCCGGATGCAGCAGAACGCTGCCGACGGCCTGCGCTACAGCTCGGCGCGCGGCTACGTCCACCACCTCGCCCCGCCGACGCTCGAGGTGCAGACCGAGGTCCACGTCACCCGGGTCACCGTCGAGAACGGCCGGGCCACCGGTGTCGAGGTGCGCGACAAGGACGGCGTACGCCGGCACGTACGGGCCGGGAAGGAGGTCATCCTCTCCGCGGGCGTCTTCGGCTCGCCGCAGCTGCTGATGCTCTCCGGCGTCGGGCCGGCCGACCACCTCCGCAGCCTCGGCATCGACGTGGTCGCCGACCTGCCCGTCGGCGACAACCTCCACGACCACCTGTTCCACGCGATGACGTTCCACGTGCCGTCGGTGCTGCATCGCGGGAAGGCGTCGTACTTCGCCAAGGGGCTGCTCGTCGAGCTCACCCGCGGCGGCTCCTTCCTCGCCAACTCGGTGTTCGAGTCGGTGGGCTTCGTCCGCACGTCCCGCGCCACCGACGTGCCGGACCTCCAGCTGCACATGCTCCCGTGGAGCTATCCGAGCCCCAACCAGGACGAGGCCGTGCGCCACAAGGTCGACCTGCGGCCCTGCATCACCGTCTTCTCCACGCTGATCTACCCGCGCAGCCGGGGGCCAGGTGCGGCTCGCCGCGGCCGACCCCGCCGCCCCGCCGCTCATCGACTTCGGGTTCCTCGACGTCGGCGACGACCTCGAGGTGCTCGCCGAGGGCACCGAGATGATCCGGGAGATCATGGCCGGCGCCGCGTTCGGAGGCACGGTGGAGGAGGAGGTGCACCCGGGCGCCGGCCTGCGGGGCCGCGAGCTCCGCGACGCGATCCGCAACCGGGCCACGTCGGTCTACCACGGCGTCGGCACCTGCCGGATGGGGGGCGATGACCGGGCCGTCGTCGGGCCCGACCTCCGGGTCCGCGGCATCGACGGTCTCCGGGTCGCCGACGCCTCGATCATGCCGTCGATCACCGGCGGCAACACCAACGCCCCGTGCTACATGATCGGCGAGAAGGCCGCCGAGGCCGTCCTCGCCGGCAGCTGAGGAGGAAACCGTGAGCACGACGCGTCCGGCCACCCTCACCGACGACCTCCTCGAGCGGCTGGTCGCCCGGGTCCCCGGCACGACCGGCGCCACCTGGAAGCTGACCGAGGTCTACACCGGCGACGTGCTCGTCGAGCTGCCCCAGTCGACCCCGGACGACATCGAGCGGGCCTTCCACGAGGCCCGCGCCGCTCAGCGGCTGTGGGCGGAGTGGCCGGTCGCCAAGCGGCTCGAGGTGTTCTCCCGGGCGCACACCCTGCTCGTCGACAACGCGCTGACGACGGCCGACCTGATCCAGGCCGAGAGCGGCAAGAACCGGCGGATGGCGGTCGAGGAGACCTGCGACCCGCCGATGGTCATCAGCCACTACCTGCGCCGGGCCGAGAAGCTGCTCCGCCCGACCCGGCGCGGCGGGCCGGTGCCGTTCCTGTCGAGCTCGACCGAGGTGCGGGTCCCGAAGGGCGTGGTCGGGATCATCGCGCCGTGGAACTTCCCGTTCGCGACCGGCCTCTCCGATGCCATCCCGGCGCTGATGGCGGGCAACGCGGTCGTGGTCAAGCCCGACAACAAGACCGCGCTCAGCCCGCTCTACGGCGTCGCGCTGCTGGAGGAGGCGGGCCTGCCCCGCGGCCTGTTCCAGGTCGTCTGCGGAGAGGGGCCCGACGTCGGGCCGACGCTGATCGACAACGCCGACTACGTCATGTTCACCGGGTCCACCGCCACCGGCCGGGTGATCGGCGAGCGGGCCGGCCGCAACCTGATCGGCTGCTGCCTCGAGCTCGGCGGCAAGAACCCGATGATCGTGCTCGACGACGTCGACGTGGACGAGTGGGTGGACGGCGCGATCTTCGGCGTGTTCGGCAACACCGGGCAGATCTGCATGCACATCGAGCGGATCTACCTGCCCGAGGCGCGGTACGACGAGCTCCGGGACGCGTTCGTCGAACGGGCCCGGTCGCTGCGCATCGGCGCGTCGTACGACTTCGGGCCCGAGCTGGGCAGCCTGGTCTCGCCCGACCACCGCGACCGGGTCGCCGCGCACGTCGAGGACGCCGTCGCCAAGGGCGCGACGGTGCTGACCGGTGGGCGGGCCCGCCCCGACCTCGGGCCGGCGTTCTTCGAGCCGACCGTGCTCGAGGGCGTCACCGGCGACATGCTCGCGGGGCGCACCGAGACGTTCGGGCCGGTCGTCGGCCTCCACCGCTACCGCAGCGTCGACGAGGCGGTGCGGCTGGCCAACGACACCGACTACGGCCTCAACGCGTCGGTGTGGAGCAGCGACCTGGCTCGGGCGGAGGCGGTCGCGGCCCGGCTGGAGTCGGGCAACGTCAACATCAACGACGCCCTCGCGACGGCGTACGCCTCGAAGGGCACGCCGTCCGGCGGGGTGAAGAGCTCGGGCGTGGGGGCCCGCCACGGTGACCAGGGACTGCTGAAGTACACCGACGTCAAGAACGTCGCCGTCCTCAAGAAGCAGGTCCTCGGCGCGCGGCCGGGCCAGGACTACGACGCCTACGTCAAGCAGATGCTGGGCTCGCTCAAGCTGATGAAGCGGCTCCGGGTGCGCTGACCCGGGCTCGTCCCGGCGGTTGCAGACGCAGCGACGCGCCCCTGGGCGCGGTGCCCCGGGGCGCGTCGTCGGTCGCGCGGACGTGCTGCCCGTGCGGTCCGGTCAGGCCTCGATCGCCTTCTCCTCGGCCTTCTGGCCGACCGCGGGGGCGGCACCGGCCACCTCGATCCGCCGCGGCTTCGCCTTCTCGGCGACCGGGACGAGGAGGCGCAGCACGCCGCTGTCGTAGGCCGCCTCGATCCGGTCGAGGTCGAGGTTGTCGCCGAGCACGAGCTGGCGGGTGAACTGGCCGTGGGTCCGCTCCGTGGCGAGCCGCTGCCAGTCGCCGTTGGGCGCCACCCGCTCGGCCTTGACGGTCAGGACGTTGCGCTCGACGTCGATGTCGATGCTCTCGCGGCTGACGCCGGGGAGGTCGAACTCGATGACGAACGTGTCGCCCTCGCGCCAGGCGTCCATCGGCATGACCGCGGGGCGGTTGGTGGTGCCCAGGGTCGAGCCGAGGAGCTGGTTGGCCAGGCGGTCGAAGTCGCGGAACGGGTCGGTGTTTCGCAGCAACATGGTTCCTCCTCCGAGTCGGTCGAGCGGGTTGCCCGACGCTTCACTACCTGTAATGACTGTTATAGATTACGTATTCCCGAAGTTTCAAGCGGAAGGGGCGGGACGGTGGCCGAGCACTACCGCGGGGTCTACGCCATCTCGGTCGCGGCCGAGCTGGTCAGCATGCAGGTGCAGAACCTGCGGGTCTACGAGCGGCGTGGCCTGCTCGAGCCGGCCCGCACGGCCGGTGGCTCGCGGCTCTACAGCCGCGCCGACATCGACCGGCTGCACCGGATCCGCGACCTCCTCGGCGAGGGCCTCAACCTCGCCGGCATCGCCCGCGTGCTCGAGCTCGAGGCCGAGGTCGACCGGCTGCGCGCCGAGAACGAGGACCTTCGCGGGGGGCGTCAGGCAGGGTCGTGGGGGAGGGGTCCAGTCGACCGGCGCACCGCCGCGCTCGACGAGGAGCTGGTTGACCCGGCTGAACGGGCGGGAGCCGAAGAAGCCCCGGTGGGCGGAGAGCGGGGAGGGGTGGGCCGACTCCACGCAGGGGGATCGGCCCGAGGTGGGGCTTGAGCCCGGCGGCGTCGCGACCCCAGAGGATCGCGGCGATCGGCGCGCCGGCCTCGGCACGGCGTACGACGGCCGCGATCGCGCAGGCGGTGACGTGCTCCCACCCCTTGCCGCGGTGGGAGGCCGGTGCGCCGGGCCGCACGGTGAGGACCCGGTTGAGCAGCATCACCCCCCTGCTCGGTCCAGGCGGTGAGGTCGCCGTGGGGCGGGGGAGTGACCCCGACGTCGGTGGCGAGCTCCTGGTAGATGTTCGCGAGGCTGCGCGGGACCGGGCGGACGTGCGGGTCGACGGCGAAGCACAGGCCGATCGGGTGCCCGGGCGTCGGGTAGGGGTCCTGGCCGACGACGAGCACCCGCACCTCGGCGAGCGGGCGGTGGAAGGCGCGGAAGACGTGGTCGCCGTGCGGCAGGTACGGCCGGCCGGCCGCGAGCTCCTCCCGCAGGAAGCGCCCCATCGCCGCGATCCGGTCGTCGACCGGCGCCAGCGCCTCCGCCCAGTCCGGGGCGACCAGGCCCTTGTCCACGAGTCCCGCCAACGCGCTCACGGGACCGAACGTTAGATGAGCAAGTCCAAGGGTTCGCACGCTGCGCGACCCTTGGACTTGCTCATCTAGTCGGGGAGCAGTCGCTCCACGAGGACGTCCACCACCTCGTCGGTGGGCGTCGCCGGGTCGATCGAGGTCGTGAGCCGGTCGAGCAGCAGGCCGTCGACCGCGTAGTGGAACAGCGCGATCTCCCGCGCGCCGCCGGGCAGGCCGGCCTGGGTGTTGAACGCGACGTCGGCGGCGAACCCGGCGCGGAGCCAGTCGCCGAGGGGTCCGGCCACCTCGGGACGCCGCGCCGCCTCGAGGCGCAGCTCGAGCAGGGCGAGGGTGACGTCGCGGTGGGTGGTCAACCGGCGCACGATGTCGCGGACGTAGGTCGCGAACAGGGCGCGCGACGGGGGTGGCGGGAGAGCCGCTCGAGCACCTTCGGCTCGGGCGCCAGCCGCTCGCCGATCCGGTGGGCGAGCGCCTCGACGAGCTCGGTGCGCGACCGGAAGTAGTTCGACGCCGTGCCGGTCGGCACGCCGGCCTCGCGGTCGACGGCGCGGTGGGTCAGCCCGCGCGCTCCCTCGCGGGCCAGGACGGCGAGGCCCGCGTCGGCGAGCGCGGTGCGGCGGCCTTCGTTGCGGACCATGCCCGCACCCTAGCGCGAACCACTACAGACGTCGTACTGTGTGGATCACGACATCTGTAGTGATTGGAGTCCTGATGCGTGAGCTCGTCTACTTCGTCGCCGTCTCCCTCGACGGCCGGATCTCCGGCCCGGACGACGACTTCTCCGCCTTCCCCGTGACCGGCGACCACATCGACTGGATCTTCCGCGAGTACGCCGACACGGTGCCCGCGGTCGGACTGGAGGCGGCGGGGCTGCAGGCCGACCGGTCCCGGTTCTCCACCGTCGTGATGGGTTGGAACACCTACGCCGCCGGGTTCCAGCACGGCGTACGCGACCCCTACCCCCACCTCGAGCAGGTGGTCTTCACCCGGCGGCACGTCGACGAGGACGTACCCCCGGGGATCCGCCTGGTGGCCGACGACCCGGTCGCCGAGGTGCGCCGCCTGAAGAAGGAGGACGGCACTGCCATCTGGCTGTGCGGGGGCGGTCGGCTCGCCGGCGTCCTGGCGGAGGAGGTCGACCGGATGGTCCTCAAGGTCAACCCGGTCGTGCTCGGCGCCGGGGTGCCGCTCTTCGACGGCGGCTACGCGCCCCGGTTCCAGCGGCTGACGGCGAGCCGGACGTTCGAGACCGGGGTGGTCGTCAACGAGTACGCCCGCGTCCGGTAGGCCGCCTCTGAGCCTTCGAGCCCCTGGCCGGTCGGTAGCCTCGGCCGCATGACCGACACGACCACGGTGACGCGCAACGACGAGCGGCGCCGCTTCGAGATCCGCACCGACGACGGGCGGCTCGCCGGGTTCGCCGAGTACCGCGAGCGCGACGGTGCGATGGAGCTGACGCACACCGTGGTCCGCGACGAGTTCGAGGGGCAGGGCGTCGGCGGCAGGCTGGCGCGGGGCGCCCTGGACCAGATCCGGGCCGAGGGGCTGCGGGTCGTGCCCAGCTGCCCGTTCGTGAAGCGGTGGATCGACAAGCACCCCGACTACGCCGACCTCGTGGCCTGACCACGGTCGCTCCGGGAGAAGTGCCCGCGTCGCCCCTCTCCCTCCCAGGGGCGACGCAGGTCCGACTCTAGGAGTCGCGGGCCCGGTCGCGCATCGGGCGGCAGGACAGGTCCGTCTGGTCACAATTGACCAGGCGCGCGTATGCGTCGGGGCGGACGTGACGGGCAAAACCTCCACTTGTCCGGCATTGCTTTGCCCGACAAGTTGAGGTTTCCCCGGTCGGCCGGGGAAACCTCACCCGGCCTACCCGCTCCCCGCACCAGACCCGACACCCCTCAGCGGCCCAGCGCCCGGGACGCCGACGAGCGGTGCCGCCGCTCGGGGTTGGTGCCGATCGCCGGCTCCGGCGGCGCCGGGTCGGTGGACCACTCGTCGAGCCACTCGTCGAGGACCTGCCAGGTGCTCCGCCGCGCGGCGCGGCCGGTGAGCATCCCGAGGTGGCCGCCCGGCACGACCTCGAACCGCACCTCGGGCGACCCGCTGAGCATCGGGACCACCGCCTTCACCGCGGGCACCGGCGCGATCTGGTCGGTGGCCCCGCCGAAGACCAGCGCCGGCACGGCGACGTCGGACAGCCGGATGGTGCGGTCGCCGAGCGCGAGCTCGCCGGAGGCGAGCTGGTTGCCCTTCGCGAACCGGTGGTAGAGCTGGCCGAACGTCCGGCCGGGGTAGGCGATCATGTTGTCGGTGAACCGGTCGACCGCTTCCACCTGGGCGAGGAAGTCGGTGTCGTCGATGTTGGCCGCGATGGCCACCGGCTTCGTGACCAGCTTCTGCACCGACGTGAGCTGGAACGCCCAGCGGACGAGCGGCTTCGGGGCGCCGCCGAGGAGCCGGTAGCCACGGGTGACGAGCCCGCGGCCGTTGCCGAGGTCGAGCAGCGGCCGGAACGGCGCGACGAGCGGCACCAGGCTGACGTCGACCGGCGACCCGACGACCGTCAGCGACGCCACCGGGAGGTCGGTGGCGTCGGCGACCGCGAGCAGCGAGAAGATCCCGCCGAGGCTCCAGCCGACCACGTGCACCGGCCGGCCGCCGGCGTGCCGGGAGACCTCGCGGACCGCCGTGGGCACGACCTCGTCGACCCAGTGCTCCATCCCGAGGTCCCGGTCGCGGAAGGAGACCTCGCCGTACTCCACGAGGTACGTCGGCCGGCCGCCGGTGACGAGGTGCTCGACCAGCGAGCAGCCCCGGCGCAGGTCGTAGCAGAGCGAGGGCGCCGCGAGCGGCGTGACGAGCAGCACCGGGTCGCCGGTCTCCTGCACCGCGCCGGCCGGGCGGTAGTGGTAGACCTCGCGGAGCCGGCCCTCGTCGATGAGGGTCCGGGGCATCGGGCGCAGGTCGGCGAGCCCGCCGTAGAGCAGCTTGTGCGCCACGTTGCCGGCCGCGGCGACGACCTGATCGGGCTTCGGCACCAGATCCATGAGCGGCTGCTCAGGAGCGGGTGGCCGGCCGCACCATCTTGCGGTGGCTCCCGATGTCGTCGAGCTCGGTCATGAAGCTCGCCGCCCACGCCTTGACGTCGTGCTGGGTCACGGTCTTGCGCATCGCCCGCATCCGGCGGGTGAGCTCCTTGGGCTCGGCCCGGTGCGCCTCGAGCAGCGCCGCCTTCATGCCGTTGATGTCGTAGGGGTTGATGAGCCACGCCTGGCGCAGCTCGTCGGCCGCCCCGGCGAACTCCGAGAGCACGAGGGCGCCGTCCTCGTCGACCCGGCACGCGACGTACTCCTTGCACACCAGGTTCATCCCGTCGCGGTACGGCGTCACCACCATGATGTCGGCGGCGCGGTAGAGCGCCGCCATCTCCTCGCGCGGGTAGGAGGTGTGCAGGTAGCTGATCGCCGGCCGGCCGATCCGGCCGAGGTCGCCGTTGAGCCGGCCCACCAGCCGGTCGATCTCGTCGCGGAGCAGCTTGTACTGCTCCACCTGCTCCCGCGACGGCACCGCGACCTGCACGAAGACGGCGTCCTCGACGTCGACGTGGCCGTCGCGGATCAGCTCGCCGAAGGCGCGCAGCCGCGCGTAGATGCCCTTGGTGTAGTCGAGCCGGTCGATGCCGAGGAAGATCTTGCGCGGGTTGCCGAGCGCCTCGCGGATCGCCTTCGCCCGCTCGACCACCGCCTCGGAGCGGGCGAGCTCCTCGAAGCCCGCGGCGTCGATGGAGATCGGGAACGCCGCCGCCCGCACGGTGCGGCCGTCGGGCAGGTAGACGAGGTCGCGGTGGGTCTTGTGGCCGACCCGCTGCCGCACGAGCCGCACGAAGTTCTGCGCCGCGCCGGGCAGCTGGAAGCCGACCAGGTCGGCACCGAGCAGGCCCTCGAGCAGCTGCCGGCGCCACGGCAGCTGCTGGAACAGCTCGGCGGGTGGGAACGGGATGTGGAGGTAGAAGCCGATCCGCAGGTCGGGCCGCAGCTCGCGGAGGTACTGCGGCACCAGCTGGAGCTGGTAGTCGTGCACCCACACCGTGGCGCCCTTCGCGGCGAGCTCGGCGGCCCGCTCGGCGAACCGCCGGTTGACCTTGACGTACTCGTCCCACCACTCGCGGTGGAACTCCGGCTTGGCGACGAGGTCGTGGTAGAGCGGCCACAGCGTGGCGTTGGAGAAGCCCTCGTAGTGGCCCTCGATCTGCTCCTGGGTCATCGTCATCGGCACCAGCTGGAGGCCGTCGTCCTCGAACGGCTCGAGGTCCTGGTCGGTGCCGCCCGGCCACCCCATCCAGACGCCGTCGTTGGCCCGCATCACCGGTTCGATGGCGCTGACGAGACCGCCGGGGGAGCGTCGCCACGAGGTGCTGCCGTCCTCCTCGGTGATGCGGTCGACCGGCAGGCGGTTGGCGACGATCACGAGATGGTTCGGCACGAGACCCACCCCTAGATGAGTAAGTCCAAGGGTTCGCACGCTGCGCGACCTGCACGACCCCTTGGACTTACTCATCTAGCCGGACCGTCGCGCCCGGCCGGGCGGCCGCGCCCGCCTGTCGGGCTGGCCCGACACCGGCTGTCGGGCTGGCCGGATGGTGCGGGGCCCGGCGCGTTCCTAGCGTTGCTGCCATGACCGAGACGATGCTGGTGCCCGTGAGCCCGACCCCCGAGCCGGGTGCGACCGAGTCGCCCGACGACGCCGCCCGGCGCCCCGCCCCGCAGGGGCGCGACGGCTTCGTCCGTCGCCTGCTGCTCGACAGCGGCTACGGCGTGACGGCGCTGGTCCTGGCCGTCCCGTCGTTCTCCGTCGTCCTCACCGGGCTCGCGGCCGGGCTCGGCACGTTGGTCGTGGCCGGCGTCGGCCTGGCGGTGCTGCTGGGGACGGCGTACGTCGCCCGCGGGTTCGCCCACGCGGAGCGGGTCCGGCTGCGGTCGATGCTCGGCCTCGACGCGCCGTTCCCGGCCTACCTGCGCCCGGCGCCCGGCGACGGCCGGGTGCGCGCGGTCCTCACCCCGCTGCGCGACGCCCAGACCTGGCTCGACGTGCTGTGGAGCCTGGTGGCGCTGGCGACCGCTCTGTTCGCGTTCGTGGTGACCGTGGTCTGGTGGTCGCTCGTGCTCGGCGGGCTCACCTACTGGTTCTGGCAGCGCTACATCCCGTTCGACGAGGACAACGTCGGCCTGGCCGAGCTCCTCGGCCTCGGCGAGGGGCGGACCCCGGAGTCGCTGCTCAACCTGGCGATCGGCGTGGTCGCACTGGTGACACTGCCGTTCGCCGTGCGGCTCGCGGCCGGCACCCACGCGTCGGTGGCGCGGATGCTGCTGTGCAGCCGGGTGGAGATGGTCGGCCGCCTGGTGCGGATGGAGGAGAGCCGCGAGTCGGCGCACCGGGCGGAGGCGCAGTCGCTGCGGCGGCTCGAGCGCGACATCCACGACGGGCCCCAGCAGCGGCTGATCCGGCTCGGCATGGACCTCGGCCGGGCCCGCCGCCAGGTCACGACCGACCCCGCCCGGGCGGCGGCGACCATCGACGCCGCGCTGGCCCAGACCCGCGAGACGGTCGAGGAGCTGCGGGCGCTGTCGCGCGGCATCGCACCGCCGCTCCTCGTCGACCGCGGGCTCGCGGTCGCGGTGCGGGAGATGGCCGCGGGCCAGGCGATCCCGGTCGACGTCGTCGTCGACGTGCCCGACGGGCTGCCCCAGGCCGCGGAGACCGCGGCGTACTTCGTCGTCGCCGAGAGCCTCACCAACGTCGCCAAGCACAGCGGCGCCACCCGGGCGCAGGTGCGGGTCGAGGTCGTCGACGGCCGGCTGGTGGTGACGGTCGACGACGACGGCCGCGGCGGCGCCGGCCCGGCGCCGGGCCGCGGGCTGCACGGTCTGCGCGAGCGGCTCGACGGCGTCGACGGCAGCCTCGTCGTCGCCTCGCCGGACGGCGGACCCACCCGGGTGCGGGCCGAGGTCCCGCTCGGGTGAGGATCTGCCCGTGAGGACCGCCGCGTGAGGATCGTGCTGGCCGACGACTCGGTGCTGCTGCGGGAGGGCCTGCAGCTGCTGCTCCAGGAGGCCGGCCACGAGGTCGTCGCGGCGGTCGCCGACGGCCCCGGCGTGGTCGAGGCGGTCCTCGGGCATCGGCCGGACCTGGCGATCGTCGACGTGCGGATGCCGCCCAGCCACACCGACGAGGGGCTGCGTGCCGCGGTCGACGTACGACGGTCGTGGCCGGAGGCCAGGCTGCTGGTGCTGTCGCAGTACGTCGAGGTGGCCTACGCCGACGACCTGCTCGCGACCGGCGAGCAGGGCATCGGCTACCTGCTCAAGGACCGGGTCACCGAGGTGGAGGAATTCCTCGTCGCGGTCGCCCGGGTCGCCGACGGCGGCACCGTGCTCGACCCGCTCGTCGTGCGGCAGCTGATGGGCCGGCACCGCGACCCGCTGACCGCGCTGACCCCGCGGGAGCGCGAGGTGCTGGCGCTGATGGCCGAGGGCCGGTCGAACGCGGCGATCGCCGAGGAGCTGGTCGTCACCCTCGGCGGCGTGGAGAAGCACACCCAGCGGATCTTCGCCAAGCTCGGCCTCAGCCCCGACGACGACAGCGCCCACCGGCGGGTGCTGGCCGTGGTGCGGTTCCTGCGGGCGGGCGGCTGAGCCCGGCCGTCGGCCCGTCAGCCAGCCGTCAGCCCGGGGTGCGTGCCGAGCTGGCGACGGAGGTCGTCGATCTGCCCGAGGACGGTGAGGGTCTGCGCGTGCGGGACGAGGGGCGACTCGCGGAGGCCGCGGCGCAGGCAGTCGCCGACGTGGGCGACCTCGTTGCCGTAGCCGGTCCCGACCACCGGCTCCGGCGGGTCGAACCGCACCGGCTCGGCGGTGCCGCCGTCGGCTCCGCGGCGGGGATCGCGCGGATGGAACGTGAAGTGGCTCGGGAAGTGGAACTCCGTGGGCACCTCGACCCAGCCCTCGTCGGTCGCGATCGTCGCCGTGCACGGCGAGTGCGAGGTGAGGCTGGTGCGCAGCGCCGCGACCACCTCGGGCTCGCCGGGGTAGCGGCCGGCGATCGCCACGTCGAGGTCGACGCCCGGCGCGGCGTCACGGGTGTCGAGCACGCCGGTCGCCCGCAGCTCGAGTGCCTCGCCCAGCAGCACGTGGGCGAAGGTCAGCGGGTAGACGCCGATGTCGAGCAGCGCCCCGCCTCCGAGCGCGGGGTTGCGCAGCCGGTGGTCGGGACCGACGTCGGCGACGAAGGACAGGTCGGCGGCGAGCTGCCGCGGCGTGCCGAAGTCCCCGGCCCGCAGCCGCCGCGCGAGGTCGCGCCAGACCGGGTGGCAGGCGCTCCACATCGCCTCCATGAGGAACCGGTCGTGCGCCCGGGCCACGGCCACCAGCGCCTCGGCCGTGCCGCGGTCGAGGGTGAGCGGCTTCTCGCACAGCACGTGCTTGCCGCCCGCCAGCGCCAGCGTCGCTTGCTCCAGGTGCAGCGCGTGCGGGGAGGCGACGTAGACCACGTCGACCTCGGGGTCGGCGACCAGCGCGGCGTAGTCGCCGTACGCCCGGGCTCCCGGCGCGTGCGCGGCCGCGAACGCCTCGGCCCGCGTGCGGTCGCGGGAGGCGACGGCGGTGATCGCGGCGTCGGGGACGAGGGCGAGGTCGCGCGCGAGCAGCCCCGCGATCGCGCCGGGCGCGAGGATGCCCCACCGCACGGTGTCGGTCATGCGCCGGACCCTAGCGGTCCGGGCAGCCGGGCCAGGTCCGCCGAATCCGCCCGCAACACCCCGAGGGCCTGAATGACATCGCTGTGATTCGCCGTCTACAGTGGAGCCTGGAAGCAGAGTCGGACGAGCCAGCGGGTGAGCATGGATCCCCAGCGGAGCACCGAGGCCCCCCGCCGCCGCATCGCCAGGGGGTGACCTGAGCGAGCGCGACCGCGAGATCCTCGAGTTCGAGCGTCAGTGGTGGAAGTACGCCGGCGCCAAGGAGACCGCCGTGCGGGAGAAGTTCGACATGAGCTCCACCCGCTACTACCAGGTCCTCAACGCCCTCATCGACCGGCCCGAGGCCCTCGCCGCCGACCCGCTCCTCGTGCGGCGCCTCCGGCGGCTGCGCTCCCAACGCCAGCGGCAGCGCTCGGCGCGCCGCCTCGGCTTCGAGCTCTGAGCGGACCGGCCATGTCCTTCCCCACCTGGCCCCCGCACCCCCGCCGCGACGAGCGCGGCGCCGTCCTGCCCTCGCCGGTCGTCCTCCTCAGCGTCGTCGCCGTCGCCCTGGCCGCCGTGACCTTCTTCGCGACCCGCGGCGAGGAGCCCACCGAGCGCGAGATCACCCAGGCCGCCCAGCAGCAGGAGAGCCCCGAGGTCACCGCCCCCAGCGACGGCGCCGAGGACGAGGAGAAGCCGGAGAAGCCGAAGAAGACCAAGCCGCCGGTCGTGCGCAGCGACGTCGGCGTGGTGGTCTTCAACAACTCCGGCATCACCGGCCTGGCGGCCGACGTGCTCGCCCGCGTCGACGAGGTCGGGTGGAACGGCGTGGCCGCCGACAACTGGTACGGCACGATCCCCGCCACCACCGTCTACTTCCCGCCGGGCATGCGCGACGCCGCCCAGAAGCTCGCGCTCGACCTCGGCATCCAGCGGCTGATGCCCGCCGACGGCGAGATGAGCGACACCGACCTGACGGTGATCCTCACCGGCGAGCTCGCCTGACCGCTGCTTGCGGGCCGTGGTTGGGTGGAGGCGTGCAGTTCTCGTCGATCGAGGGTGAACACCGCTACGCCGCGCTGGTCCGCGCCGCGCCGCGCGCCGTCGTCGGTCTCGACTTCGACGGCACCCTGGCCCCGATCGTCGAGGACCCCACCCAGGCGCGCATCCATCCCGACGCTGCCGACGTGCTCGTCGACCTGGCCCGCGAGGTCGCGGCGATCGCCGTCATCACCGGCCGGCCCGCCCGTCAGGCGCTCGACCTCGGGGGCCTGGAGGAGGTCGGCGACGCGGTGCAGGCAGCGGGCCGCGAGCTGTTCCTCTTCGGCCAGTACGGCAACGAGCGGTGGAGCTCGAGCCACCGGCGGATCGTCGGCCCGCGCCCGCCGCGCGGGCTCGCGACGTTCGAGCGCGACCTCCCTCGTGCCCTCCGGCAGGCCGACGCGGTCGACGCCTACGTCGAGGACAAGGGCCTCGCGGTCGCCGTCCACACCCGTCGGCTGCCCGACCCGCGCGGCGCGTTCGACCGGCTGCTCCCCGTGCTGCGCGACCTCGCCGACCGCAACGGGCTGGTGACCGAACCCGGCCGCAACGTCGTGGAGGTCCGCTCGCCGGGCTCCGACAAGGGCCAGGTGGTCGAGAAGCTCGCCCACGACCTCGACGCCCGGGGCTTCCTCTTCGCCGGCGACGACCTCGGCGACCTCGACGCGTTCGAGGCGGTGGCCGAGCTGGAGAAGCGCGACGTCGCGACGCTCCGGGTGTGCTCGGCCTCGGCCGAGGAGAGCGCGCTGCAGCCGCTCGCCGACGTCGTCGTCGACGGACCGGAGGGCGTGCTCGGGCTGCTCTGCCGGTTCCGGGACGACATCCGGGCCGCCGCCGCGGAGAGCTGACCGGTCTCAGCCCAGCGCCGCGCGGCGCCGGAGCAGGTGCGCGCGCTCCGCGTCGTTGCCGCACAGCGCGATCGCGGCGTCGTACGCCGTCCGGGCGGCGGCGGTCTCGCCCTGCCGGGCCAGCAGCTCGGCGCGGACCGCGGGCAGGCGGTGGCCGCGCAGGGCGACCGAGTCGAGCGCGCGGAGCCCGGCCGCCGGCCCCTCCGCCTCTGCCAGCGCGACCGCCCGGTTGAGCCGGACGACGGGGGGTGTCGGCGAGGGCGAGCAGCTCGTCGTAGCGGGCGACGATGCGGTGCCAGGCGGTGTCCGCGGCGGTCGGGGCGATCGCGTGCTCGGCGGCGATCAGCGCCTGGAGGAGGTAGGGCGCCGGGGGCGCGGTGGCGAGCGGGGTGAGCAGCCCGAGCGCCTCCGCGATCTCGTCGTGGCGCCACAGCGCGCGGTCCTGGTCGGGCAGCAGCACCAACGAGACCTCGTCGCCGCGGCGCCGGACGCGGGCGTCGCGCCGCGCGTGCTGGAGGAGCACCAGCGCCAGCAGGGCGTCGAGCTCGGGGTCGTCGTAGGGGAGGACCGACCGGAGCACGCGCACCAGCCGGACCGCCTCGCCGGCGAGGTCGGCCCGCAGGACGTCGGCGCCGGAGCCTGGGGCGTAGCCGGCGGTGAACGCGAGGTAGGCGACGTCAGCGACGACCGCCGCCCGGGCGTGCAGCTCGGCCCCGGACGGCAGGTCGAACCGCTCGCCGGCCAGCTTCTTGCGGGCCCGGGTGAGCCGCGCGGCCATCGTCGGCGTGCTCTGGAGGAACAGCCGGGCGACGTCGTCGGTGCTGACGCCCATCACCAGCCGGAGGGTCAGCGCGGCCGCCGCCTCGCGCGACAGCCGCGGGTGGGCGCAGAGCAGGACCAGCCGCAGCCGCTCGTCGACGAGCGGCTCGCCGCCGTCGGCCATCACCCGTTGCGCGCGCTCGGCGAGCCCGGCCTCGACCTCGAGCAGCGGCATCGACCGGGCGAGCACCTGCTCGCGGCGCAGCCGGTCGAGCACCCGGCGGCGCGCGGTCGTCAGCAGCCAGGCCGCCGGGTTGGCCGGCACCCCCCCTCGCCCGGCCAGCTGCGCGCCGCCGCCTCGAACGCGTCGGCCAGGGCGTCCTCGGCCAGGTCGAGCCGCCGGAACCGCGCGACGAGCAGGGCCAGCAGCCGGCCCCACTCCTCGCGCAGCGCCCGGTCGAGCGCGTCGTGCGCCGCGGTCAGGTCACGCCTCGCCGTCGCCGTCGTGGTCGACCGCCGCCCGCACCTCGACCGCGGCGCTGCCGGGCTCGGCGAGGATCGCGCAGACCTGGACGAGGTCGTCGAGGTCGTCGGACTCCACGACGTAGAAGCCGCTGAGCTGCTCGACCGTCTCGGCGTAGGGCCCGTCGGTGACGACGACCGCGCCGTCGTCGGCGCGGGCCACCTTCCGCGTGGTGCGCGAGTGCGTGAGCTCGGCCCCGCCGGTCACCTGGTGCCCGCGCTCGGCGAGCGCCCGGGAGAACTCGTCGTGCTTGGCGAAGATCGCTGCGCGCTCCTCCGCGCTGGCCGCCTCCCAGGCGTTCTCGTCACCGGGGAGCAGGACGACGTAGGTGCTCATGGTGTGATCCTTCCGCTGTCGGGTGGGTCTGTCACGGGGATGACGCGCGAGCGCGCCGCGTTTCGACAACGGCGCTACGGATGCACTGGAGGATCCCCGTGGCCCGAGCCGGGCGTCTCAGTGGGCGGACAGCGATCTCGGATGTCGGGATCCGGTTCGGCCCGGAGCGGACCGAACCGTTAGGTTGAGCCTGCTCATCCAGAGGGACTGAGGGAACGGCCCTGAGAAGTCCCGGCAACCGCCGCGTGCTCCCTGCCGCCGCTCCGATCCGAGATCGGGGACGACGGCGGCAGACGCGGAAACGGTGCCAAATCCGGCCCGCACGACGGACGTGACGGGACAGATGAGAAGGAGGATTCCTGTGAGCGCTGTCGTCACCGAGCCGGGTACCACCGAGGGGCAGGCGGGTCAGGCCGGTCCCCGCGAGGGGGCCTTCGGCAACGCCGTCGCCCTGGCGTGTCGCGAGTGCGGCCACCGGGTCGCGCTGGGCCCGTTCTACGCGTGTCCGGAGTGCTTCGGGCCGCTGGAGGTGGCCTACGAGTTCCCCGCGGTCACCCGCGAGCAGATCGAGGCCGGCCCCCGCAACATCTGGCGCTACAAGGCGCTGCTGCCGGTGCCGACCGACATCGAGACCAGCCCCAACACCGAGCCCGGCTTCACCCGGCTGCTGCGGGCGGACAACCTGGCCCGCGAGCTCGGCATCGACCGGCTGTGGGTCAAGGACGACTCCACCAACCCGACCAACTCCTTCAAGGACCGCGTCGTCGCGTGCGCCCTGAGCGCCGCCCGCGAGCTCGACGCCAAGGTCTTCGCCTGCCCGTCCACCGGCAACCTCGCCAACGCGGTCGCGGCCGCCGGCGCCCGGGCCGGCATCAGGACGGTCGTCTTCATCCCGAGCAACCTCGAGCAGCCCAAGCAGGTCAACTCGGCGGTCTTCACCGAGAACCTGGTGGCCGTCGACGGCAACTACGACGACGTCAACAAGCTCGCCTCCGAGATCGCCGGCGAGGAGGACGGCTGGGCGTTCGTCAACGTCAACGTCCGGCCCTACTACGCCGAGGGCTCCAAGACCCTCGGCTACGAGATCGCCGAGCAGCTCGGGTGGCGGCTGCCCGACCAGGTCGTGATCCCGGTGGCGTCCGGCTCCCAGCTGACCAAGGTCGACAAGGCGTTCCAGGAGCTGATCCGGCTCGGGCTCGTGGAGGACAAGCCCTACACGGTGTTCGGCGCGCAGGCCGAGGGGTGCGGACCGGTCGCCACCGCGTTCAAGGCGGGCGTCGACGCGATCCGCCCGGTCAAGCCCGACACGATCGCCAAGAGCCTCGCGATCGGCAACCCCGCCGACGGCATCTACGTCCTCGACATCACCCGGCGCACCGGCGGCGCGGTCGAGGAGGTCACCGACGACGAGATCCGCGCCGGCATCGTCCTGCTCGCCCGCACCGAGGGGATCTTCACCGAGACCGCCGGCGGCACCACGCTCGCCGTCACCAAGAAGCTGGTCGAGAGCGGGCGGCTCGACCCCGCGAAGGAGACGGTCGTCATCAACACCGGCCACGGGCTCAAGACCCTCGACGCCGTGTCGGGCCGGGTCGGCGCGGCGGCGACCATCGCGCCGTCGTACGACGCCTTCAAGGCCGCCGGCATCGCCTGACCCTCACCCGCCACGAGCTCGAAGCAACGCACGAAGGAAACCCCCATGGCTGTCAGCGTCCGCATCCCCACCATCCTCCGCACCTACACCGGCGGCGAGTCGGAGGTGACCGCCGACGGCGCCACGCTCGCCGACGTGCTCGACGACCTGGACGCCCGGTTCGCCGGCATCAAGGGCCGGGTCGTCGACGAGGACGGGCGGCTGCGCCGCTTCGTCAACGTCTACGTCGGCAACGACGACGTCCGCTTCCTCGACGACCTCGCGACCCCGACGCCCGACGGCTCGCAGATCTCGGTGATCCCGGCGGTCGCCGGCGGCTGCTGAGCCCGCCGCGGCGATCGCCGGTCCCGGGTCAGCGCCGGACGGTGTTCTCGCACTGGGTGCGACGGTCGCCGCGCTCGACGATCGCGGTGTCGCGGTGGGCGCCGCAGTTGATCCGGTCGCGGCCGGCGCCACCGACCAGGCGGTCGTCGTGGTTGTTGCCGTCGAGGCGGTCGGCGCCGCCGCCACCCTTGATCTGGTCACGGCCGTCGGTGCCGATGATCTGGTCGGCGCCCGGGCCGCCGTAGGCGAAGTCGCGGTCCTGGCCGAGCCGGATCCAGTCCTTGCCCGCCCCGCCGCTCACCCGGTCGACGCCGGTGAAACCGTTGAAGAAGTCGGGGCCCCGGCCGAAGCGCACGTTCTCGTTGCCCCGGTCGCCCAGCACGCTCATGGCGATCGTCGCCGGCAGCGTCGACCCGTCGACGTGGTCGTTGCCCAGCCGCGGCCACACCTCGAGCAGCACCGGGCGGGCCCGGGTGGCGGACGGCATCGCGCACACAGCCGCCACGCCCTTGCCCGCCTTCACCCGCTTGCAGCCCTTGGCCACCCGCTTGAGCTTCCGGGTGCCCGTGTCGGCGAACCGGATCTTCCCGTTGTCGGTCATCGTGACCCGCAGCCGGTTGTGCTGCTGGCCGCTGATGTAGCGGTAGCCGTGCTTGGTCCGTCCGATCACCGCGGCGTTCTTCATCGGCTCCACGTTGTCGGTCATGATCGAGGTGACGAAGCGGTACGGCGGCCCGGCGGTGTAGCGACCGTCCGGCGGCGTGTCGTACCAGTAGCCACCACGGTCCGCGAGGCGCTCGGTGAGGCGGTCGGTGGGACCGTCGCCCGCCGGTGCGGCGGTGGTGGGGACGGCGGCGGCGGAGCCGCCGACGGCGAGGGCGGCGGCGCCGAGGGCCGCCACGAGGGCATGACGCAGCATTGTTCCTCCCGAGAGGTCGTGGGGGGCGCCGAGAGCATGGGCGGGCCGGGCCCGCTCGGCGGAGAGATCCACCATGCGGGGCGCCCCGGAGTGTTACAAAATCTGATACCCCTCGATCGGCGCCCGAGACGGGAAGCGGTGACGAAAACCACTCCCGGACCCCCTGGGCGGGCCGCCCGGCGGTTCGTGCCAGGGGATGCTGGGGCCATGGACCACCACTACGCACTGGGCCTCACCTGGCAGGGCAACCGCGGGACCGGCACCAGCGGCTACCGCGACTACGGTCGCGACGTGCTCGTCACGGCCGCCGGCAAGCCGGACCTGCTCGGGTCGGCCGACGTCCCGTTCCGCGGCGACGAGTCGCGGTGGAACCCCGAGGAGCTGCTGGTCGCCGCGCTCTCGCAGTGCCACCTGCTGTCCTACCTGCACTCGGCGGTCAACCACGGGATCGTCGTCGTCGACTACGCGGACACGCCGGTCGGGACGATGAGCCAGGTCGGCCAGGGCGGTCGGTTCACCTCGGTGGTGCTCCGGCCGCGGGTCACGATCACCGACCCGGCGCAGGTGGAGCTCGCCGGGTCGATCCACCGCGAGGCCAGCGCCAACTGCTTCATCGCGGCATCCGTCGGCTTCCCGGTGACGCACGAGCCGGTGACGCTCGTCGCGGAGGGTGGGCAGCCACGCCGCCACTAGCACTCCCCCTCTAGGGTCGCCCTCGTGCCGACGGTCCTGCTCGCGACGTTCAACCTGCTGCCCGAGGGTGAGAGCGGCGGCGCCGCGCTCGTGGCGGCGCTCGCCGACCACGGCGTCGACGCCCGCTGGGCCTGCTGGGACGACCCGTCGGTCGACTGGGGCTCCGCGGAGCTGGTGGCCGTCCGGTCCACCTGGGACTACCACCGCCGGCTGTCCGACTTCCTCGCCTGGGCGCGGGGGATCGAGCGGCACACCCAGCTGCTCAACGGGGCCGAGGTGTTCGCCTGGAACGCCGACAAGGCCTACCTGCGCCGGCTCCCGGTGCCGACCGTGCCCACCGAGCTGCTCGACGACAGCGACCTCGTGCCCGGGCTGACGGCCGCCCTCGCCCGCTGGGGCGGCCGCGTCCTGGTCAAGCCGCGCACCGGCGCGGGCGGCGTCGGGGTCGTCGTGGCCGAGGGGGTCGACGACCCGCGGCTCGAGGGGCTCACGGCCGGTCCGTGGGTCGTGCAGCCGGTCGTGGAGTCGGTGCGCACGGTCGGCGAGTCCTCGGTGTTCGTGATCGACGGCCGGGCGGTGGCCCAGGTCGACAAGTCGGTGGCAGGGTCAGCGGCAGGGGTCGGCGGCGGGCGACGAGGTCCGCGTCCACGAGCTCTACGGCGGCTCCAGCCGACCGGTGCCGCTCGACCCGCCCCGCGCGCGGCTGGCGGAGGACGCCGTGCGCGCCGCCGCCGGCATCACCGGCGCCGACCTCTCCTACGCGCGGGTCGACCAGATGCGCCACGAGGACCGGTGGGTGGTCAGCGAGGTGGAGCTGATCGAGCCGGGGCTCTACCTCGACGTCGACCCCGGGATCGCCGGCCCGTTCGTGGCAATGGTCCGCGACCGCCTCGCCTCCCGGTAGGCCGGTCCGTGGACCGCATACCGGTCGTGCCGCCGTACCTCCTCCTTGCACTCGCAGGGGTCGAGTGCTAAACATGGCATTGGCACTCTCCCCTGGAGAGTGACAACGCACCCCGGTCCGGGGAGTCGAGGCCAGCAGCGACGGCGGGAAGGGTCCGCCGGCTCGGACTGGCCGTCCGTCGCGGGCGACGAACCGGGCTGCCCACGAACTCAGATGCGAAGGATCGCAGGAGTTATGCCGAAGCTGATTGCTTTCAACGAGGAGGCCCGGCGCGGTCTCGAGCGAGGGATGAACACCCTCGCCGACGCCGTCAAGGTCACCCTCGGCCCCAAGGGCCGCAACGTCGTGCTGGAGAAGAAGTGGGGCGCTCCCACGATCACCAACGACGGTGTCTCCATCGCCAAGGAGATCGAGCTCGAGGACGCCTACGAGAAGATCGGCGCCGAGCTGGTCAAGGAGGTCGCCAAGAAGACCGACGACGTCGCCGGTGACGGCACGACGACGGCGACCGTCCTCGCCCAGGCGATGGTCCGCGAGGGTCTGCGCAACGTGGCCGCGGGTGCCAACCCGATGGGCCTCAAGCGCGGCATCGAGGCCGCCGTCGACGCCGTGGCCGAGCAGCTGCTCGGCATGGCCAAGGAGATCGAGACCAAGGAGCAGATCGCCTCCACCGCGTCCATCTCCGCCGCCGACCCGACCGTCGGCGAGATCATCGCCGAGGCGATGGACAAGGTCGGCAAGGAGGGCGTGATCACGGTCGAGGAGTCGAACACGTTCGGCCTCGACCTGGAGCTCACCGAGGGCATGCGCTTCGACAAGGGCTACATCTCGGCGTACTTCGTCACCGACCCGGAGCGCATGGAGACCGTCCTCGAGGACCCCTACATCCTCGTCGTCAACTCCAAGGTCTCCAGCGTCAAGGACCTGCTGCCGCTGCTCGAGAAGGTCATGCAGACCGGCAAGCCGCTGGTCATCATCGCCGAGGACGTCGACGGCGAGGCGCTGTCGACCCTGGTCGTCAACAAGATCCGCGGCACCTTCAAGTCCGTCGCGGTCAAGGCGCCCGGCTTCGGTGACCGCCGCAAGGCCATGCTGCAGGACATCGCGATCCTGACCGGTGGCCAGGTCATCTCCGAGGAGGTCGGCCTCAAGCTCGAGTCCGCCGGCGTCGAGCTGCTCGGCCAGGCGCGCAAGGTCGTGATCACCAAGGACGAAACCACGATCGTCGAGGGCGCGGGCGACTCCGCCCAGATCGAGGGCCGGGTCAACCAGATCCGCACCGAGATCGAGAACTCCGACTCCGACTACGACCGCGAGAAGCTGCAGGAGCGGCTCGCCAAGCTGGCCGGCGGCGTCGCCGTCATCAAGGTCGGCGCGGCCACCGAGGTCGAGCTGAAGGAGCGCAAGCACCGCATCGAGGACGCCGTCCGCAACGCGAAGGCCGCCGTCGAGGAGGGCATCGTCGCCGGTGGCGGCGTCGCCCTGCTGCAGGCCGCCGAGCAGGCGTTCGGCAAGCTCGAGCTCGAGGGTGACGAGGCGACCGGTGCGCAGATCGTGCGCGCCGCCACCGAGGCGCCGCTCAAGCAGATCGCGGTCAACGCCGGCCTCGAGGGCGGCGTCGTGGCGGAGAAGGTGCGCGGTCTCGAGGCCGGTCACGGTCTCAACGCCGCCACCGGCGAGTACGTCGACATGATCTCCGAGGGGATCATCGACCCCGCCAAGGTGACCCGCTCCGCGCTGCAGAACGCCGCCTCCATCGCGGCGCTCTTCCTCACCACCGAGGCCGTCGTCGCCGACAAGCCCGAGAAGGCTGCCCCGGCGATGCCGGGCGGCGACGGTGGCATGGGCGGCATGGACTTCTGATCGGAGGCCGGATCGGTCCGCAGCGCTGCTGCGGACCGTGAGGCTCCGGCCGGAGTGAAGAAGTCCGTCGAGAATGGACTTCTGATCCACCCCGCTCGTCCGAGCGACAACCACAGGGCCCCTGCTCCGGCAGGGGCCCTGTGCCGTTCCCGGGACGTTTCGCGGCGCAGCCGCGTCGGGCAGGATCGCGGTGCTCCCTCCACCGCAGCGCACCGCGCTGCCCGTCGAGAAGGACCTGGATGAGGATCCTGCGTGCCGCCGTTGCCCGTTGCTGCGTCCTCGTGGTGGTGGCCGCCGGGGTGACCGGCGTCGCCGCCGCGCCCTCCGCCGCGACCGACGCGACCTGCACGACGACCGCGCGCTGGACGGTCACCCGGCCGGCGCCGAACACGCCGTGGCGCCCGATGCCGCGGTCGATGACCATCGCCCACGGCGGCTATGCCGCGCTGGTCGGTGAGGTCGTCGCCCGGTGCACGGGCGGCACGGACCCGGTCGAGGGGATCATCCGGCCCGGGGAGCCGCGCATCCAGGTCTCCCGCGACCGCGGCAGGAGCTGGCGCACGGTCTTCCGGCACCACCAGGTCTGGTGGGAGGGCGCCGGGATCGTCGAGCGCTCCGGCTGGTTCCGGATCAGCTACCCCGGCGGCACGTCGTACGCCAACGACCGGTGGTACGGGTCGACCTCCGCCCCGGTGCGGATCTCGGTGCGGCGGCAGGCGACCGTCCGGGTCTCGAAGGCCGGGCGGGGCGCGGACGTCCGGGTCCGGGTGCGTCCGGCTGCGAGCATCCGCGGACTGCAGGTCCGCTACCAGGTGGAGCGGGACGGGAGGTGGCGGCCCTACCTCCGGGCCCGGGTGTCACGGCGGGGGCACGGTCACCGCGCACGTTCCGCGCGCCCACCTCGGCCGCACCTACCGGGTGGTCCTGCCGCCGGGTCGGGGGATGGTGGGCTCGGTCGTGGGACCGCGGCTGGTGCCCCGGCACTGACCCGGCACCCGGGCCGGGGGCATAGAACCGTGCGGATGGGTACCAGGGGGCCATGGACGGCACGATCCCCGATCCCGAGCACGCCGACGACCCGGAGCACACCGACCCCGACGCCGGACCGGCGTCGGAGCCGACCGGGGCCGCCGAGGAGACCGAGGCGGCCGAGCAGGAGGACCCGGACGCCGGGCCGGCCTCGCAGCCGGGTGCCGCCCAGGGCGGGTCGTCGTAGCCGCACCGGGGAGCCCGGTTCCGAGCGAGCGGCCCGCCGTGTCCGTCGCGCGGGCCATGCGGTCTGTGCCATGGTGGGCGGACCAAGAGCGACGTGACGGGTCACACTCGCAGGAGGTCGGATGACGGCACCAGCAGGCGTGAGCGGCAGCCGGGCCGAGGCGGTGGACGGCCGGGCATGGGTGATGCTGGCGGTCGCGACACTGGGGTTCGCGGTCAACTTCTGGGCGTGGGCGCTGCTCAGCCCGCTGGGCCCGCTGTTCCGCGACGAGGGCACGCTCGGTGAGCTGAGCGAGGGCGACGTCTCCCTGATGGTGGCGGTCCCGGTCATCGTCGGATCGCTCGGCCGGATCGTGGTCGGCGCCCTGACCGACCGGTACGGCGGCCGGGTGATGTTCCCGCTGGTGTCGGCCGCGACGGTGGTGCCGGTCCTGTTCGTCGCGTTCTTCGCCCTCGACTCCTACGCCCTGCTCCTCGTCGGCGGGTTCTTCCTCGGCATCGGCGGCACCGCGTTCGCCGTGGGCGTGCCGTTCGTCAACGCCTGGTTCCCCCCGGCCAAGCGGGGGCTGGCCGTCGGCGTGTTCGGCGCCGGGATGGGCGGCACGGCGATCAGCGCCCTCACCACGGTGAAGCTCTACGACGGCCTCGGCCACCGGGCGCCGTTCCTCATCACCGCGGCGGTGCTCACCGGCTACGCCGTGCTCGCCTGGCTGGTGCTGCGCGACGCACCGGGCCGGACGGTGCCGACCACCTCGCTGGGGAGCCGGCTGGTGGCGACCAGCCGGCTGCCGATCACCTGGCAGGCGTGCGTGCTCTACGCCGTGGCGTTCGGCGGCTACGTCGCGTTCTCCGTCTACCTGCCCGCCTACCTCAAGACGGCCCACGACCTGTCCGCCGCCGACGCGTCGAACCGGATGGCGGGCTTCGTCGTCGTCGCGGTGCTGATGCGGCCCGTGGGCGGCTGGTTGTCCGACCGCGTCGGCGCGATCCCGGTGCTGACGGCCGGGTTCGCCGTCGTCACGGTCTGTGCCGCGATCTCGGCCGGGACGCCGCCGCTCGACGGCATCGGCACGGTCGCCTTCCTCGCCATGGCGGCCGCCCTCGGGTCGGGCAGCGGCGCGGTCTTCGCTCTCATCGCCCAGGTCAGCGAGCCGTCGCGGGTCGGCGGCATCACCGGGCTGGTGGGCGCCGCCGGCGGGCTGGGCGGCTTCGTTCCGCCGCTGATCATGGGCTACGTCTACGGCCGCACCGACTCCTACGCCATCGGCCTGTGGCTGCTCGCGGCCACCGCCGCCCTCGCGTTGATCCTCACGACGACGATCGTCCGCCGCACCGCCCAGGAGAGGACCGCCGCATGACCACCCCCGGACTCGACGGCTCGCTGAGCGAGGCCCTGGTCCGCACCCGCCGCTACTTCACCCGCGGCGAGGTGTCGCCCGACCTGCGCTCGCTGACGAAGAAGGGCGGCCGGCAGGCCGACGACTTCTACCGCGACCGGTGGAGCCACGACAAGGTGGTGCGGTCCACCCACGGGGTGAACTGCACCGGCTCCTGCTCGTGGAAGGTCTACGTCAAGGACGGGATCATCACCTGGGAGACCCAGCAGACCGACTACCCGTCGGTCGGCCCGGACCGGCCGGAGTACGAGCCCCGGGGCTGCCCGCGCGGAGCCGCCTTCTCCTGGTACACCTACTCACCGACGCGGATCCGCTACCCCTACGTCCGCGGCGTGCTGCTGCAGATGTACCGCGAGGCCAAGAAGCAGCACGGCGGCGACCCGGTGAAGGCCTGGGCGCACGTCGTCGACGACCCGCGGCGCGCCCGCGCCTACAAGTCGGCGCGCGGCAAGGGCGGGCTGGTCCGCGCCACGTGGGACGAGGCGACCGAGATGGTCGCGGCCGCCTACGTGCACACCATCCGCAAGTGGGGACCGGACCGGGTGGCCGGGTTCTCGCCGATCCCCGCCATGTCGATGGTCTCCCACGCCTCGGGTGCCCGGTTCACGTCGCTGGTCGGCGGCTCGATGCTGTCGTTCTACGACTGGTACGCCGACCTCCCCGTCGCCTCGCCCCAGGTGTTCGGCGACCAGACCGACGTGCCGGAGTCCGGCGACTGGTGGGACGCCGGCTACCTCGTCATGTGGGGGTCGAACCTGCCGGTCACCCGGACGCCCGACGCGCACTGGATGGCGGAGGCGCGCTACCGCGGCCAGAAGGTGGTGGCGGTCGCCCCGGACTACGCCGACAACGTCAAGTTCGCCGACGAGTGGCTGGCCCCGCACCCCGGCACCGACGGCGCGCTCGCGATGGCGATGGGCCACGTGGTGCTGAAGGAGTTCTTCGTCGACCGCACCACGCCGTACTTCGACGAGTACGTGAAGAAGTACACCGACCTGCCGCACCTGGTGACGCTGGAGCCGGTGGCCGCCGACGCGGGTGGGCCGACGGCGTACCGCCCGGGGAAGTTCCTGACCGCCGCCGACCTCCCGGACGCCGCGGGCGAGGCCAACGCGGCCTTCAAGACCGTGGTGTGGGACGCACGGACCGGTCGGCCGGTCGTCCCCAACGGCGCGCTCGGCCACCGGTTCGGCGACGCCGACGCCGGCCGCTGGAACCTCGACCTCGGCGACGTGGAGCCGGCGCTCAGCATGCTCGACGGCACCGGCGGCATCGACGGCACAAGTGACACCGGGCTGGTGCACCTCCCGCGCTTCGACAACCCCGACGGCACCGCGGCCGACCTGCCGCGGGGGGTGCCGGTGCGCAGGATCGGCGACCGGGTCGTGACGACGGTGCTCGACCTGATGCTCGCGCAGTACGGCGTCGGGCGGCCCGGGCTGCCGGGGGAGTGGCCGGCGTCGTACGACGACGCCTCCGCGCCCTACACCCCCGCGTGGCAGGAGGCGATCACCGGCGTCCCGGCCGAGGCCGCCGCCCGGATCGCCCGCGAGTTCGCGACCAACGCCGAGGAGTCGCGGGGGCGGTCGATGATCATCATGGGCGCCGGCACCAACCACTGGTTCCACTCCGACACGATCTACCGCGGGTTCCTCACCCTGACCACCCTCACCGGGTGCCAGGGCGTCAACGGCGGCGGGTGGGCGCACTACGTCGGCCAGGAGAAGTGCCGGCCGGTCACCGGGTGGGCCCAGCTGGCGTCCGCGCTCGACTGGTCGCGGCCGCCGCGCCAGATGATCCAGACCGCCTACTGGTACCTGCACACCGACCAGTTCCGCTACGACCACTTCGGCGCCGACACGCTCTCCGCGCGCACCGGCCACGGCCAGCTCGCCGGCAAGGCGACCGCCGACGTGATCGCGCAGAGCGCACGACTGGGGTGGATGCCGTCGTACCCGACGTTCGACCGCAACCCGCTCGACCTCGCCGACGAGGCGGCGGCCGCCGGACGACCGGTCGCCGAGCACGTCGTCGACCGGCTCGCCGCCGGCGACCTGCGGTTCGCCTGCGAGGACCCGGACGCCCCCGAGAACTTCCCCCGCGTCCTGGCCATCTGGCGGGCGAACCTCCTCGGGTCGTCGGCGAAGGGCAACGAGTACTTCCTCAAGCACCTGCTGGGCGCCGACTCCTCGCTGCGCGCCACCGAGGCGCCGGAGGGCGCCCGGCCGCGCGACGTCGTCTGGCACGACGAGGCGCCGGAGGGCAAGCTCGACTTGCTGCTCACCCTCGACTTCCGCCAGACCAGCACCACGGTGTTCTCCGACGTCGTGCTCCCGGCGGCCACCTGGTACGAGAAGCACGACCTCAACACCACCGACATGCACCCCTACGTGCACTCGTTCAACCCCGCCATCGCACCGCCCTGGCAGACCCGCACCGACTGGGACGCCTGGCAGGAGATCGCCCGGAAGTTCAGCGCGCTGGCCGCGACCCACCTCGGGGTCCGCAAGGACGTCGTCGCGGTGCCGCTGCTGCACGACACCCCCGACGCGATGGCCACGCCGCACGGCGCGGTGCGCGACTGGGCGGCCGGCGAGTGCGACCCGGTGCCCGGCGTCACGATGCCCAAGCTGGTCGAGGTCGAGCGCGACTACGGCGCCGTGGCCGACAAGATGGCCGCGCTGGGGCCGCTGCTGGACAAGCTCGGCACCACCACCAAGGGCATCACCTACGACGTGCGTGCCTCGGTCGACTACCTGCGGGCCAAGAACGGGCCGGTGCGCGGCGGCGCCGCGGACGGCCGTCCCTCCTTGCGCCGCGACGTCCACGCCTGCGAGGCGATCCTCGCCCTCTCCGGCACCACCAACGGGCACCTCGCGACGCAGGGCTTCAAGACCCTCGAGAAGCGCACCGGCACCCGGCTCCACGACCTCGCCGCCGAGCACGAGGGCAAGCAGATCACCTTCGCCGACACGCAGTCCGCGCCGACACCGGTGATCACCTCACCCGAGTGGTCGGGCTCGGAGAGCGGTGGCCGCCGCTACAGCCCGTTCACCATCAACGTCGAGCGGCTCAAGCCCTGGCACACCCTCACCGGCCGGCAGACGTTCTACCTCGACCACGACTGGATGGCCGAGCTCGGAGAGAGCCTGCCCGTGTACCGACCACCGCTCAACATGGGAGCGCTGTTCGCCGAGCCGGGCGTGGGCGACGTCGGCGAGCTGGGGGTGACCGTCCGCTACCTCACGCCGCACAACAAGTGGTCGATCCACTCGGAGTACCAGGACAACCTGTTCATGCTTTCGCTCTCCCGCGGCGGGCAGACGATCTGGATGAGCGAGCAGGACGCGGCGAAGGTCGGCGTGCAGGACAACGACTGGATCGAGGCCGTCAACCGCAACGGCGTCGTCGTCGCCCGCGCGATCGTGTCGCACCGGATGCCCGAGGGCACCGTCTACATGCACCACGCCCAGGACCGGCTGATCGACGTGCCGATCTCGGAGACCGCCGGCAAGCGCGGCGGCATCCACAACTCGCTCACGCGGCTGCTGATCAAGCCGACCCACCTGGTCGGCGGCTACGCCCAGCTGGCGTTCGCCTTCAACTACCTCGGTCCGACCGGCAACCAGCGCGACGAGGTGACCGTGATCCGCAAGCGGTCGCAGGAGGTGACGTACTGATGCGCGTGATGGCCCAGATGGCGATGGTGATGAACCTCGACAAGTGCATCGGCTGCCACACCTGCTCGGTGACCTGCAAGCAGGCGTGGACCAACCGCAGCGGCACCGAGTACGTCTGGTTCAACAACGTCGAGACCCGGCCCGGGCAGGGCTACCCCCGCACCTACGAGGACCAGGAGGAGTGGAAGGGCGGCTGGGAGCTCAACGGGCGCGGCCGCCTCAAGCTCAAGGCCGGCGGCCGGCTGCGCAAGCTCGCCACCATCTTCTCCAACCCGAAGATGCCCTCCATCCAGGACTACTACGAGCCGTGGACCTACGACTACGCCACGCTCACCGACGCCCCCGCGCAGGAGCACACGCCGGTCGCGCGGCCGAAGTCGCTGCTGTCGGGCAAGGACATGAAGATCGAGTGGTCGGCCAACTGGGACGACAACCTCGGCGGGTCGCGCGCGTCGTACGACAACGACCCGGTGCTCCAGAAGGTGTCCGCGGACGTGAAGCGCTCCTTCGAGGAGACCTTCATGTTCTACCTGCCGCGGATCTGCGAGCACTGCCTCAACCCCTCGTGCGCGGCGAGCTGCCCGAGCGGGGCGATCTACAAGCGGTCCGAGGACGGGATCGTGCTCGTCGACCAGGACCGCTGCCGCGGCTGGCGGATGTGCGTCACCGGCTGCCCCTACAAGAAGGTCTACTTCAACCACCGCACCGGCAAGGCCGAGAAGTGCACGTTCTGCTTCCCCCGGATCGAGGTCGGGATGCCCACCGTGTGCTCGGAGACGTGCGTGGGCCGGCTGCGCTACATCGGGCTGGTGCTCTACGACGCCGACCGGGTGCTGGAGGCGGCGTCCCACCCCGACGAGAAGGGCCTCTACGAGGCGCAGCGGCAGGTCTTCCTCGACCCGCACGACCCCGAGGTGCAGCGCGCCGCCGAGCAGGCCGGGATCCCGCACGACTGGGTCGAGGCCGCGCAGCGCTCGCCGATCCACGCGCTCATCAACGAGTTCAAGGTCGCGCTGCCGCTCCACCCGGAGTACCGCACGATGCCGATGGTCTGGTACATCCCGCCGCTGTCGCCGGTCGTCGACGTGGTGCGCGACACCGGCGAGGACGCGGAGGACCCGCACAACCTGTTCGCAGCGATCGACGCCCTGCGGATCCCCATCGAGTACCTCGCCGAGCTGTTCACCGCCGGTGACGTCGCCCCGGTCGACGGCGTGCTCCGCAAGCTCGCCGCCATGCGCTCCTACATGCGCGACATCAACCTGGGCCGCGAGCCGAACGGCGAGATCCCCGCGTCGGTCGGGATGAGCGAGGAGCAGATGTACGACATGTACCGGCTGCTCGCCCTGGCGAAGTACGACGAGCGCTACGTGATCCCGCCCGCCCACGCCGAGCAGGCGCACTCGCTCGAGGAGCTGGCGACCGAGTGCTCGCTCGACTACGACGGCGGGCCGGGCATGGGCGGCTGGGGGCCGTTCGGCGAGGGCTCGGGCGGCGTCAGCCCGATCGCGGTGGAGAACTTCCAGATGCTCCAGGACCGGCAGACCTCCGACACGCTCGCCGCCCCGCCCGACAAGGGACAGCGGGTCAACCTGCTCAACTGGGACGGCAAGGGCTCCCCGACCGGCCTGTTCCCACCGCGCCCCGACGCGACCGGCGACCGGCCGGCCGCGGGACTCACCGGCGGCACCGGCGTCCTCGGCAGCGAGGCCGAGACCCAGGCCGGGCCGATCGGCGAGGGATCGGGCGACAACGTCGCCGACCGGCGCACCGGCGGGACGGAGGAGCCGTGAACCCGCTGCGCCGGCGTACCGGCGGCCTCGACCGCGAGCGGCTCGGCTGGACCTGGCAGGCCGCCTCGCTCCTGCTCGGCTACCCCGACGACGACCTGCTGGCGAACCTGCCGGTCGTGCGCCGCGTCGTCGCGGAGCTGCCGCCGGCCATCGCGGGGCCGTTGTCGGCCACCCTCGACCACCTCGCCACCACGGCCCCGGAGGCGCTGTGGGAGGAGTACGTCGAGACGTTCGACACCCGACGGCGGCACAACCTGTTCCTCACCTACTTCGCGCACGGCGACACCCGCAAGCGCGGCGTCGCGCTGCTGCGGTTCCGCCAGACCTACCTCGAGAGCGGGTTCGTGCCCGACGACAGCGAGCTGCCCGACCACCTGTGCGTCGTGCTCGAGTTCGCCGCCACCATCGACCAGGAGCGCGGCCGGCGGCTGCTGCTCGACCACCGCGCCGGCCTGGAGCTCCTCCGGCTCTCGCTCGGCGAGGCCGGGTCGCCGTGGGCGGGCGCCGTGACCGCGGTGTCGGCGACGCTGCCGCCCCTCGGCGACGACGAGTGGGCCGCCGTACGCCGGCTCGCCGCCGAGGGACCACCCGAGGAGGAGGTCGGGATGACGCCCTACGACACGCCGGCCTTCGACCCCGGTGCCGCCGCACCGGCGGCGGCACCGGACGGGCCGGTGCTGCTGCCGACGCCGAGCTTCCCCGGAGCGCGCTGATGGACACCTTCCTCTGGGTCGTCGTGCCCTACGTCTGCCTGACCGCCTTCGTCGTCGGTCACTACTGGCGCTACCGCTACGACAAGTTCGGCTGGACCACCCGGTCCTCGCAGCTCTACGAGGACCGGCTGCTGCGGTGGGGCAGCCCGCTGTTCCACTTCGGCATCCTCTTCGTGTTCCTCGGCCACGTCATGGGGCTGGGGGTGCCGAAGTCGTGGACCGAGGCGGTCGGGATCTCTGAGGAGATCTACCACTTCCTCGCGGTCTCCCTCGGGGCGCTCGCCGGGTTCGGGACCGTCGTCGGGATGGCCATCCTCATCTACCGGCGCCGCACGGTCGGGCCGGTGTTCTCCGCGACCACGGCGATGGACAAGGTGATGTACGTCTTCCTCGCCGTGGTCATCCTGCTCGGCCTGTGGAACACGGTCGCCTCCAACATCCTCGACCACTTCGACTACCGCGACTCGGTGTCGGTGTGGTTCCGCGGCATCTTCCGGTTCGACCCGCACCCCGAGCTGATGGCGGAGGCGCCGATCGGGTTCCAGGCCCACGGCCTGGTGGCGATGCTGCTCTTCGCGCTGTGGCCGTTCACCCGGCTGGTCCACGTCTTCAGCGCGCCGCTGGGCTACCTGACCCGCCCCTACATCGTCTACCGCAGCCGCGAGGACGCCCAGCTGGGCGCCCACCGGCCGCGGCGGGGCTGGGACCGGGTGGGGTGACCCGGCGCGGCGGCCGTCGACGGGGTAGAAATTCGGTGTCGAGTGGGCAGATGGTCCCTGTCGAGTGGCGGCTACGGGTGTTTGAGTGGGCAGGAACCGCCGGACGGCCAGACGGGCCGGACGGCCGGGAGTCGAGAGGAGACGTCGGATGGAGGGCAGGTCACTGACCGAGCTCGCGGAGGAGCAGCTGACCACGGCACGGGAGGCGCACAGCGGCCGGTCCGCGGTCACGGTCTACGGCGGCCGCGAGCACCGGCTGCGCCAGACGCTGATCGCGCTGCGCGCCGGCGCCCGCCTCGGCGAGCACGAGGCGCCCCCGGAGGCGACGCTCCAGGTGCTCTCCGGGTCGGTGGCGCTGCACGCGGGGGGAGCAGACGTGGACCGGGTCCGCCGGCGACCACGTCACCATCCCCCAGCAGCGCCACGACCTCGAGGCCACCGGTGACGCGGTGGTGCTGCTCACCGTGGCGAACTGAGGGGGTCGGGGGTCGTGAGGTTTCCCCGGCCGACCGGGGAAACCTCAACTTGTCGGGCAAAGCAATGCCGGACAAGTGGAGGTTTTGCCCGTCACGTCGGGCCCCGGACCGCCGGCACGGGCCGATGACGGCCGTGCGCGGGTTGCTGCTGGCGGCCGGTGCCGGCTCGCGGATGGGCATGCCGAAGGCACTGGTCCGCGACGCCGGGGGTGAGCCGTGGCTCGCCCGCTCGGTGGCCACCCTCGTCGACGGGGGTGCGCCGCGGTCACCGTCGTGCTGGGCGCGGCCGCCGACGAGGCAGCGGAGCTGCTCCCGGCCGACCCGCGGGCGACCGTGGTGGTCGCGCGCGACTGGGCCGACGGCATGGCCGCTTCCCTGCGTGCCGGGCTGGCCTCGCTGGCTGCGAGCGACGGGGACGACGCGCAGCCCGACGCGGCGCTCGTCCACCTCGTCGACCTGCCCGACGTCACGGCGGCGGTCGTCGCCCGCGTCGTCGCCGCCGCGACCGGGCCCGCGGCGCTCGCCCGGGCGTCGTACGACGGCCGGCCGGGGCACCCGGTCCTCCTCGGCCGCGAACACTGGGCGCCGCTGGCCGCGATCCTCGCCGGCGACGAGGGGAGCACGGTCCTACCTCGCCGCCCACGGCGCCGCGCTCGTGGAGTGCGGCGACCTCGCGACCGGCGACGACGTCGACCACCGCTGACGCCCCCGGCGGCCGCCCGGGCGCCGAGCCAACCTCGGACCAACATGCACCGACCTAGTCTCGACGGCATGGACCCGCGTGTCGCCGACGTGGCCGGCCGTCTCGAGGCCACCGGCTACCTCTGCGACGAGGAGCTCGCCACGGTGCTGTTCCTCGCGCTCCGGATGGGCCGGCCGCTCCTCCTGGAGGGGGAGCCCGGCACCGGCAAGACGGCGCTCGCCGAGGCGGTCGCCACCGCGCTCGGCCAGCCGCTGATCCGGCTGCAGTGCTACGAGGGCATCGACGCGACCCAGGCGCTCTACGACTGGGACTTCCCCCCGCCAGATCCTGCACCTGCGGGCGCTCGAGGCCGTCGCGTCGGGCTCGTCCGCGGGCACGCGCGACGTCGAGGAGGCGGAGAAGAGCCTCTACGACGCCCGGTTCCTCCTCGCGCGCCCGGTGCTCGCGGCGCTGCAGCAGAGCCCGGTCGTGCTGCTCGTCGACGAGGTCGACCGGGCCGACGACGAGTTCGAGGCGTTCCTGCTCGAGGTGCTGTCGACCTACCAGGTGACGATCCCCGAGCTCGGCACCGTGCAGGCCGCCACGCCGCCGACGGTCGTGCTGACCTCCAACCGCACCCGCGAGCTGCACGACGCGCTCAAGCGCCGCTGCCTCTACCACTGGATCGACCACCCGGGCCTCGAGCGCGAGGTCGCGATCGTCCGGTCGCGGGTGCCGGAGGTGAGCGCCGCCCTCGCCCGGCAGGTGGTCGAGGTGGTCCAGCAGCTGCGCGCGGCCGACGACCTCGCCAAGCCCCCCGGCGTCGCGGAGACCATCGACTGGGCCCGCGCGCTCCACCACCTCGGCACGACCGACCTCAACCTCGGCACCGCCGCGGCCTCGCTCGGGGCGCTGGTCAAGCACCGCGACGACGCCGACCGGGTGCGCGCCGCGCTCGACCGGATGCTCACGCCATGACGGTCCTCCACCAGGCCGACGAGGTCCTGCTCGGCTTCACCCGGGCGCTGCGTTCCGCCGGAGTGCCGGTCACCCAGGACCGCGCGCAGGCCTACCTCGACGCGGTCGCCGTCGTCGGGCTGGGCGACCGCCGCGCCACCCGGTCGGCGGGCCGCGCGACGCTCTGCTCCTCGCCCGACGACGTCGAGCGCCACGACCGGGTCTTCGACGCCTGGTTCGGCGAGGAGCTGCCGGCGCCCGGCGCCGGCGGTCGTGAGCGGCCGCCGCAGCCGGCCCCCGTCCTCGACGACGCCGAGGACGGCACCGGCGGTGACGGCGACCAGCTGCTGCGGGTGGCCGCCAGCGCCACCGAGGTGCTGCGGCACCGCGACGTGGCCGAGCTGTCGGCGGGGGAGCGGCAACGTCTCGCCGCGCTGTTCGCGACGCTGCCGGTGCGCAGCCCGCGCCGCCGTACGGCCCGCCGGGTCGCGTCGCACCGCGGCGCCGTCGACGCCTCGCGCACGCTGCGCGCGAGCCTGCGCCGGATGGGTGAGCCGGCCGAGATCCGCTGGCGGCGGCGCGGCACCCGGCCGCGCCGGGTGGTGCTGCTCGTCGACGTCTCCGGGTCGATGAGCGGCTACACCGACGCGCTGCTCCGCCTCGCGCACCGGATCGGTCACGGGTCGGGCCCGGGCCAGGTGGAGACCTTCACCCTCGGCACCCGGCTCACCCACGTCACCCGCGCGCTGCGGCTCCGCGACCCCGATCGCGCCCTCGCCGCGGCGGGCGAGGCCGTGCCCGACTGGTCCGGCGGCACCCGGCTGGGCGAGACCCTCCAGGCCTTCCTCGACCGGTGGGGCCGGCGCGGCGTCGCACGCGGCGCGGTCGTGGTGGTGTTCAGCGACGGCTGGGAGCGGGGCGACGCCGCGCTGCTGGGTCGGCAGATGGAGCGGCTGCACCGGGTCGCCCACCGCGTCGTCTGGGTCAACCCGCACCGCGGCAAGGCCGGCTACCTGCCGCTGCAGGGCGGGATCGTCGCCGCGCTGCCCCACGTCGACGACTTCCTGGCCGGCCACTCGCTGGCCACGTTCGCGGACCTGGTGGAGGTGATCGGTCGTGCGTGAGGTGCTGCCCCAGCTCCTCGAGTGGTGGGAGGCCGGCGAGACGGTGGGCATGGGCACGGTCGTCGCCACCTTCCGGTCGGCGCCCCGGCCGCCGGGCGCCTCGATGCTCGTCGGACCCGACGCGTCGGCGGTCGGGTCGGTCTCCGGCGGCTGCGTCGAGGGCGCGGTCTACGAGCTGGCGCAGGAGGTCGTCGGGACCGGAGCCCCGGTGCTCGAGCGGTACGGCGTCTCCGACGACGACGCGTTCGCCGTCGGCCTGACCTGCGGCGGGATCCTCGACGTGTACGTCGAGCGGGTGTCGCGGGAGACGTTCCCCGAGCTCGGCGAGGTCGCCGCCGACCTCGCCGACGGGACGCCGGTGGCGATCGCCACGGTGGTCGAGCATCCGGACGCCGCGCGGGTCGGCCGCCGGATGTTCCTCCGCCCGGCCACGCCCGGCGGTCGCGGCCCCGGCGACGGCGGCGACGCCAGCGGCGAGCCGGCCGAGGCCCGCGTCGACGGGTCGCTCGGGAGCCGGCGGATGGACGACGCGGTGCGCGACGACGCCCTCGGGTTGCTCGCCGCCGGCCACTCCGGGACGCTCTCCTACGGGCCGGACGGGGAGCGCCGCGGCGAGGGCACGCGGGTGTTCGTGTGGGCGTTCGCGCCGCGGCCCCGGATGCTGGTGTTCGGTGCGATCGACTTCGCGGCAGCGGTCGCCCGGGTGGGGAGCTTCCTCGGCTACCACGTCACCGTGTGCGACGCCCGCCCGGTCTTCGCGACCACGAGCCGGTTCCCCGAGGCCGACGAGGTCGTCGTCGAGTGGCCGCACCGCTACCTCGCCGCCGAGCACGAGGCGGGGCGCATCGATCCGCGGACCGTCGTCACCGTGCTGACGCACGACCCGAAGTTCGACGTGCCGCTGCTGGAGCGGGCGCTGCGGATGCCGGAGCTGTCCTACGTCGGCGCGATGGGCTCCCGGCGTACCCACGACGACCGGATGCGGCGGCTGCGCGAGGCCGGCCTCACCGACGAGGAGCTGGCCCGGCTGTCGAGCCCGATCGGTCTCGACCTCGGTGCCCGCACGCCCGAGGAGACCGCGATCAGCATCGCCGCCGAGATCATCGCCGGCCGCTGGGGCGGCACGGGCGAGCCGCTCGGCACCACCGAGGGCCGCATCCACCACCACGGCCCGGCCGAGCTGGCTGCGGGAACCTGATGACGCCCGCTGGTTCCCCGCCTATGGTGGGCGGCATGGCGCGTGCGGAGCTGCAGGCGAGGCGGGTGGAGGCCGTGCGCGCCTGGACCTCCTTCGTGGAGCGGGCGGCGACGGTCGACCGGCTGGTGCGCCCGGAGATCCTGCACAGCTGGAACCGGTCGCAGGCCGCGGTGCCCACCTCGGTGCCGGCCGCACCGCTCGCCGACGAGTCGGAGACCGCGGCCGCGTGGCGCGACTCCCCGTTGCAGGTCGCGGTCGAGCGGGTCGAGGAGGAGCTGCGCCGGACCGCCGAGGACGGCGACCTCGTCGTCGCGGTGACCGACCCGCAGACCCGGATCCTGTGGACCTACGGCGGCCGGGTGATGCGGCGCCGTGCCGAGACGGTCAACTTCGTGCCCGCCGGGCGGTGGGACGACCGCTCGGTCGGCACCAACGCGCTCGACCTCGCCAACCGGCTCGCCGCGCCCGCCATGGTGTTCAGCGCCGAGCACTACGCCCCGATCGTGCACAACTGGGTGTGCTGGGCCGCGCCCCTGCACGACCCGGCCTCGGGCGCGCGGATCGGCGTGCTCGACATCTCGACCACGTGGGACCGCACCCACCCGATCGGGCTGGCCACCGCCCGGGTGCTGGCGCGGCTGGTCGAGCAGGCGCTGCCGCGCACGCAGCAGTTCGCGGGCAGCGGCGAGGTCACCGCTGACCCGGGGCTGGTGATGACGCTGCTCGGGGCCGCCGAGACCCGCCTCGACGGCCAGCGGCTGCTGCTGAGCCGCCGGCAGACCGAGGTGCTCGCCCTGCTCGCGCTGCACCCCGAGGGCCTGTCGCTGGAGCAGCTGCACGCGATGCTCTACGGCGACCAGGCCGTCACGTTCTCGACGCTCAAGGCCGAGGTCTCCCACCTGCGGCACGCCCTCGGCGGCCAGCTCGCCTCCCGTCCCTACCGGCTGCTGATGCCGGTCGCCACCGACGTCGACCACGTGCTCGCGCTGCTGCGGCGCGGCCAGGTCGGCGCCGCCGTCGAGGCCTACGGCGGCGACCTGCTGCCCGGCACCAACAGCCCGGCGCTCATCGAGATGGGGGAGTACGTCGCGGTCGCGGTGCGGGAGGCGCTGCTCTCGGACCCGCAACCCGACGCGGTGATCCACTACAGCGAGCTCGCGCCGTACGACACCGAGGTGCTGGAGGTCTGCCTCGACCACCTGCGGCCGGTCAACGGGCGGCCGCACCCGGCCGTCGCGCTGCTGAAGGGACGGCTGGCCGTCGCCCGGGGTTGACATGCCTTGACAGGCATATGCCTGGGATGGCATGTTCGGGGCATGGTGGTGCGGGACGTCTTCGAGGTGGTCGCGGACCCGACGCGACGCCGGATCCTCGACCTGCTCCGGGAGGGCGAGCGGCCCGTCGGCGAGCTGGTCGCCGCGCTCGGGGTCGCCCAGCCGAACGTGTCGAAGCACCTGCGGGTGCTGGACCAGGCGGCGCTGGTGCGGGTGCGGGTCGAGGGCCCGCGGCGTCACCTACGCGCTGCGGCCCGACCGGCTCCGCGAGCTCGAGGCGTGGCTGGCGCCGTTCCGCGAGATCTGGGCGGACCGGCTCGACGCCCTCGAGCGGCACCTGGCTGCCATGCCCGACGACGACACCGGACCCGACGAGACCAGACCTGAAGAGACCGGGGAGGGCCGATGACCACCGAGACACCGAACGCCGCCGACCGCACGGGCGTGCTCCTCCGCGACGGCGACCGGGTCGGCCTGCGGTTCGAGCGCCGGCTGGCGCACCCGCCGGAGAAGGTGTGGCGTGCGCTCACCGAGTCCGAGCACCTGCGGCACTGGTTCCCCGCCGACATCGTCGGGGGAGCGCCGCAGCGGCGCCCCGCTCACCCTGCCGTTCTGGCCGGAGTCGGTCGAGCAGGCCGGCGAGGAGATGGCGGAGCTGGGCATCGACCCGGCCGACGCGGTGCTGACCGGCGAGCTGCTCACCTGGGAGCCGCCCCGCGTCCTCGAGCTGACCTGGGACACCGACCGGCTCCGCTTCGAGCTCCACGCCGACGGCGCGGGCACCCGCCTGGTGTTCACCACCTGGCTGCTCGGCGAGCAGGGCCCCAAGGGCACCCCCGGCACCGCCGCCGGCTACCACATCTGCCTCGACCACCTCGAGCAGCTGCTCGACACCGGCACGGCGAGCCCGGTCGACCGCGCCGCGGTCGCGGCGCTCGAGGAGCGGTACGCCGCGGCGTACGCCTGACCTCCCCGGCCTGGTCGAATCGGCCCCTCGTGGTGTGTTGAATCGGGCCTCGTGGTGTGTTGAATCGGGCCTCGTGGTGTGTTGAATCGGGCCTCGTGGTTGGTCGAATCCGGCCTCGTGGTCGGTCGAGTCCGGCCCCGTGGTCGGTCGAGTCGGCCCTCGTGGCGGACCGGCGCGCGCCACCACACCCGATTCAACACACCACGACACCCGATTCGACGAGCCACGAGGCCGGATTCAACACACCACGACACCCGATTCAACCCACCACGAGGCCGGATTCAACCCACCACGACACCCGATTCGACCGGTTCCGGCGCCACCCAACCAAGGGCCAACCGGGGGCACCTAGCGTGAGCCGGGTCACACGTTCACCGCCAACCGTGACCCAAGGGAGTGTCATGACCCGGATCAACCTCACCGTCGACGGCCAGCAGGTGACCGACGACGTCGAACCCCGGATGCTGCTCGTCCAGTACCTCCGGGAGCGGCTCGGCAAGACCGGAACGGTCGTCGGCTGCGACACCAGCAACTGCGGCGCGTGCACCGTGCACCTCGACGGCACCAGCGTGAAGTCGTGCAACGTGCTGGCCGTGCAGGCCGACGGCGCGGAGGTCACCACCGTGGAGGGCCTGGCCGGCGCCGACGGCACGCTGCACCCGGTGCAGGAGGCGTTCCGGGAGTGCCACGGCCTGCAGTGCGGCTACTGCACGCCCGGCATGATCATGCAGAGCATCGACCTCCTCAACGAGAACCCGAACCCCTCGGAGGAGGCGATCCGGCTCGGGCTGGAGGGCAACCTCTGCCGGTGCACCGGCTACCACAACATCGTGCGGGCCGTGCAGCACGCGGCGCAGACCACGTCCGGCCAGCACCCCGAGGGGTGGGGGCCTGATGACCACCACCCAAGAGGGCACCGACGCCCCCGCCGCCGAGATCGGCCGCGACCGCCGTCGCAAGGAGGACCAGCGGCTGATCACCGGCCGCACCCGGTGGACCGACAACATCACCCTCCCCGGGATGCTGCACCTGGCCATGGTGCGCAGCCCGTTCGCCCACGCCCGGGTCACGAGCATCGACACCGCCGCGGCGAAGGGCGTGCCCAACGTCGTCGACGTGTTCGTCGGCAGCGACGTCGCCGACGCGCAGGGCGTGATCGCGAACGCCTGGCCGCTCAACGAGGAGCAGAAGGCGCCCGCCCACCCGCCGATGGCGGTCGACCGGGTCAGCTTCGCCGGTGAGATCGTCGCCGTCGTCGTCGCCCGCGACGCGGCCGCCGCGCGGGACGCGGCCGAGCTCGTCGACGTGGAGTACGACGAGCTGCCCGCGGCCGTCGACCTCAAGGAGGCCGCGGCCGACCGGGTGCTCGCCCACCCCGACCTCGGCACCAACATCTCCTCGGTGTGGACCCTCGACTCCGCCGAGGCGGGCAGCGGCGGCGACGTCGACGAGGCGATCGCCCGGGCCCGCGAGGACGGGATCGTGATCGAGCGGGAGTACCGCCAGCAGCGGCTGATCCCGTCGTTCATGGAGCCGCGCTCCACCGTCGTCGACCCGACCGGCGAACAGATCACGATGTGGTCGTCGACGCAGATCCCCCACATCACCCGGTTCCTGCTGGCGGCCACGACCGGCACGCCGGAGTCCAAGATCCGCGTGATCGCCCCCCGACGTCGGCGGCGGGTTCGGCGGCAAGCTGCAGACGACGCCGGAGGAGTGGCTGACGTTCCTGGCCGCCAAGCGCACCGGGCGGCCGGTGAAGTACACCGAGACCCGGTCGGAGTCGCTGATGGCCGCCCACCACGGGCGCGACCAGTGGCAGCGGCTGACCCTCGCGGCCACGAAGGAGGGCCGCGTCACGGGCCTCAAGGTCGACCTGCTGGCCGACATGGGCTCCTACATCGGCATCGTCGGCGGCGGCGTACCGGTCCTCGGCGCGTGGATGTTCAACGCCATCTACAAGTTCGACGCCTACCGGTTCACCACCACGCAGGTGCTCACCAACAAGGCGTGGGTCGACGCCTACCGCGGCGCCGGCCGGCCGGAGGCGACGTACGCCATCGAGCGGCTGATGAACGAGCTGGCCGCGGAGGTCGGGATGGACCCGCTCGAGCTGCGCGAGCTGAACTGGATCAAGCACGAGGAGTTCCCGTTCACGACCGTGGCGGGGATGACCTACGACTCCGGCAACTACGAGGCGGCGACCGCCAAGGCCAAGGAGATGTTCGGCTACGACGAGCTGCGCGAGGAGCAGCGCCGCCGCCGGGAGTCCGGCGACCCGGTGCAGCTCGGGATCGGCATCTCGACGTTCACCGAGATGTGCGGGCTGGCGCCGTCGCGGGTGCTCGGGCAGCTCAACTACGGCGCCGGCGGCTGGGAGAACGCGGAGATCCGGATGCTCCCGACCGGCAAGGTCGAGGTGATCACCGGTACGTCGCCGCACGGCCAGGGCCACGTGACCGCGTGGTCGCAGATCGTCGCCGACCGGCTCGGCGTTCCGTTCGAGGACGTCGAGGTGCTGCACGGCGACACCCAGGTCGCCGTCCGCGGCCTCGACACCTACGGCTCCCGGTCGCTCGTCGTGGGCGGCGAGGCGCTGGTCCGCGCCGCCGACAAGGTGGTCGAGCGGGCCAAGCCGCTGGCGGCGCACATGCTCGAGGCGTCGCCCGACGACCTGGAGTTCTCGAGCGGCCGGCTGCAGGTGCGCGGCACCGACAAGGGCGTGACGATCCAGGAGGTGGCGACCGCCGCGTGGGCGGCGCACGACCTGCCCGAGGGGATCGAGCCCAACCTCGACGCGTCGGCGTCGTACGACCCGGTCAACTTCTCCTTCCCGCACGGCACCCACCTGTGCGCGATGGAGGTCGACACCGAGACCGGCCGGGTCCAGATGCGCAAGTACGTCTGCGTCGACGACGTCGGCACGATCGTCAACCCGCTGATCGTCGCCGGCCAGGTGCACGGCGGGCTCGTGCAGGGCATCGCGCAGGCGTTGTGGGAGGAGGCGGTCTACGACGACAACGGCACGCTCGTCTCCGGGTCGTTCGTCGACTACCTGCTGCCCACGGCCGCCGACACGATCAGCTTCGAGATCGACCACACCACCTCGCCGAGCACCACCAACACCCTGGGCACGAAGGGGGTGGGCGAGGCGGGCACGATCGCCTCCACCCCGGCGGTGGTCAACGCCGTGGTCGACGCGGTGCGGCACCTCGGGGTGGACGACATCCGGATGCCGTGCACCCCCGAGCGGGTGTGGCGCGCGATCCACGAGGCCGGCGCGGGCGGCGAGACCACCGGCGCGGCCGCGCCGCACATGAGCCCGGCCACCGGCATGCAGGGCACCGTCGATCGCACCGACGGCGCGAGCGAAGGAGGACAGCAGTGATCCCGGCACCGTTCGAGTACGTCGCCCCGTCCAGCGTCGAGGAGGCGCTGCAGGCCCTGGCCGAGCACGGCGACGAGGCCAAGATCATCGCCGGCGGGCAGAGCCTGCTGCCGGTGCTGCGGATGCGCCTCAACGCGCCCGAGTGGGTCATCGACCTGGGCCGGATCCCGTCGCTGCGCGGGGTCCGCGACGGCGGCGACCACCTCGTGGTCGGGGCGATGACCACGCACGACGAGGTCGGCAAGGACCCGCTGGTCCGCGAGCACGCGCTGCTGGTCAGCAAGGCGGTGGAGCACCTCGCCGACGCGCAGGTGCGCCACCGTGGCACGTTCGGCGGCGCGCTCGCGCACGCCGACCCCGCCGGCGACCTCGGCGCCCCCGCGCTCGCGCTCGACGCGGTGTTCGTGGTCCAGGGTCCCGGCGGCACCCGCGAGGTGCCGGCCACGGACTTCTTCGTCGACCTCTTCGAGACGGCGATCGGCGAGGACGAGATCCTCGTCGAGGTCCGGCTGCCCAAGCGGGCCGGCTGGGGCGCGCACTACGAGAAGTTCGTCCGGGTGGCCCACCAGTGGCCCATCGTCGCGGTCGCCGCCGCGGTCCGGCTCGACGGCGACACCATCGCCGAGGCACGGATCGGGCTGACCAACATGGGCAACACGCCGCTGCGGGCCACGGCCGTCGAGGAGGCGCTCGTCGGCAGGCCGGCCACCGCGGACGGCGTACGGGACGCTGCGGCGCTCGCCGCCGAGGGCACCAACCCGCCCAGCGACCTCAACGGCGACGCCGACTACCGCCGCCACCTCGCGACGGTGCTCACCCGGCGGGCGGTGCTGACCGCGGCCGGCCGCAACGGCGCGACGGTGCCCGGCTGACATGGAGCTCACCCACCAGTTCTCGGTCCCGACGCCGGTCGAGGAGACCTGGGCGGTCTTCCAGGACATCGCCTCCGTCGCGGAGTGCTTCCCGGGCGCCCAGGTCACCTCGGCGGAGGGCGACTCGTTCACCGGCACCTGCAAGGTCAAGCTCGGGCCGATCGCGCTCGTCTACCAGGGGTCGGGCACGTTCGTGGAGCGGGACGAGGGCGCGCACCGGTTCGTGGTCGAGGCGAAGGGCAAGGACAAGCGCGGCAACGGCACAGCCGGCGCGACGGTCACGCTCACGATGACCGGGTCCGCCGACGGCACCGACGTGGTCGTCGTGACCGACCTGGCGATCACCGGCAAGCCGGCGCAGTTCGGCCGCGGCGTCATGCAGGACGTGTCCGACAAGCTGCTCGGGCAGTTCGTCGTCTGCCTCGAGCAGCGGCTGTCGGGCGGGGACACCGGGCCGGACACTGGGCAGGACACTGGGCAGGACACCGACCAGGACGCCGGTCCGGCCTCCGCGGCCGTCGGCGCCGCCGCCGCCCCGTCCGGGTCCGGCGACCAGGACGCCGGTCCGGCCTCGTCGCCCACCCCGGCGGCAGCCGCGCGGGCCCCGGCGACCAGCAGCGGGGCCGCCGCGGCCGGAGCCGCCGATCAGGGTGTCGACGACGCGCTCGACCTCGGCGCCGCGGTGCTGCCGGTGCTGCTGCGGACCTACGGCAAGCAGGTCGCCGCCGCCGTGCTCACCCTCCTCGGCGTCGCCGTCGTCGTCCGCGTGCTCCGCCGCCCCTGACCCCGTCGCGGAGCCGGCTCACCACTGGTACTCGGAGTAGTCGCGGTCGCGGGTGGTGTCGTCGTAGTCCTGCTGGGTCTCGCGGCCCTCGTCGTTGCGCTCCTCGAGGCGGCGCTCCTTGCGCTCGCGCTCACGCTGCTCGCGCTCCTGCTGGCGCTGCTCGCGCTGCTGCCGCTCACGTTCCTCCCGCTCCTGCTGCCGGTCGCGCTGCCGGTCCCGCTGGTCCTGGGGGTCGCGGTTGCGCTCGCGCTCCTCCTGCTCCTGCTGCTGCAGCTTCTCCCGGAGCCGGCGGTCGACCTCGGCGGCGTCGGCGGTCTGCTCCTCGCCGCGGCCGGACTCCTCGGGGCAGCCGCCCTCGGCCAGGACGTCGATGCCGGCCTGCCAGTGCTCGGCCGCGGTCGCGGCGCCCTGCTCGTCCGCCGCCGCGGCGTCGCCGAGGGTCTCGTGCGCGAGCGCCAGGTTGATCCGGACGGTGCACTCCTCCTCGACCGGCACGTCGGCGAGCGCCGCCTCGTAGCGCCCGATCGCCTCCTCGGGCCGCCCGTCGGCGTGCAGCGCGGCGCCCTCGTCGAAGCGCGCCACCCACGGCTCCAGCAGGTTCAACCGGTCGTTGGCGCCGAACTCCGCAGCGGCCGCCGCGTGGTCGCCGTCGCCGAAGAGCCCGCGGCCGTCGCGGTCGTGGTCGAGCATCACCCCGACCTTCACCGCGAACGCGACCGCCAGCAGCGCAGGCAGCACCCCGAGCAGCAGCAGGACCCGACGCAGCGTCCTCACGTGCCGCTCCCGTCCCGCGGCGCCAGCACCCGGTGGGAGGTCCACAGCGCCCGCCACTGCGTGCGCAGCTCCAGCAGCACCAGGCCGAGCAGGACCAGGCCGAACACCCAGGTCAGGTCGTTCTGCGCCGTCCGGCCCTCGCCGTCGAGCGAGTACGACGCCTCGAACCCGTCGGCGATGGCGGCCATGCCGCCCGGCCCGGTGCGGTGCACGTAGTCGATCCCCATCTCGTCGGCGACGCGCTGCAGGTTCTCCTCGTCGATCCGGGAGATCGCGTCGTCGTTGGTCTCGAAGTCGTAGACGTAGCCCTCGTCCTCGGAGAGGTCGTCGGCCTCGGGCATCCGCGCGCCGTCCGCGGTGCCGTAGCCCAGCACCACGCCGCCGTCGACCAGGTCGGCCAGCTGCTCGAAGGACGCCTGGTCGGCGCCGTCGGCGGTGTTCTCCCCGTCGCTGACGAAGACCACCATCCGGCGCCGGTCGGGGGTGCTGCTCGCGCGCCCGCTCGAGGACCTCCGCCATGGCGTCCAGCGGCCGGTCGACCATGGACCCGGCGCCGTCGAAGATCCCCTCGATGCGCATCGTCTCGACCGCCGTCGTGAACGTCGCCGTGTCGCTGGTGAACGGCAGCTCGAGCGTCGCCTCCCGCCCGTGGGTGAGCAGCGCGAGCCGCGCTCCCCGGCAGCGCGGCGGCCAGGTCGGTGAGGTCCCGCTGCACGCCGTGGACCCGGGGACCGCCCTGGTGGTCGAGCGCCGCCATCGAGCGGGTGCGGTCGACGACGACCAGTACCTGCAGGTCGGCGACCTGCGTGGGCGCCGCCCGCTCGCCGAAGCCGGGCTGGAGCAGCACCAGCACGAACGCCACCACGATCCCGACCCGGCGGGCCGCCGTCAGCGGCCTCACCGCCCGGGCCTCCGTCCGCGCGCGGCCACCAGCCACTCCACCGCCCAGCCGACGAGCAGCAGCCCCACGCCGATCCCTGCGACGACCGTGCCCGGCCCGTTCCGGTCGACCACCTGGCGCAGCGGCGGCCGCTCGATCCGCGCCGCGCGCAGGTCGTCGATCGAGTCGACGACCTCCTCGGCGGTGCCGTCGGAGCCGAGCAGGGCGTAGGTGCCGCCGGTGGCCCGCGCGGCGGCGCGCAGCTCGTCGAGGTCGCCGTCCTCGGCCGGCTCCCCGGGGTTGGCGATCGTGTGGACGACCACACCCTGGTCGTCGGCGTACGCGCCGGCCTCCTCGATCGAGAACACCCCGCGTCCGCGCTGCTCGCCGTCGGTGGCGAGCACCAGCGCCCGGCCCCGGTCCTCGTCGGGGCGGTCGAAACGCTGCACGCACGACACCAGGCCGTCGCCGACGAGCGAGGACTGACGGTCGAACTCCGAGACGAAGGTGCCGGCGGTGTAGGCGTAGTACTCCTCGGTGGCGAGGTAGTCGGTCCACCCCGAGAACGCCAGCTCCGCCTGCTCCAGCTGCTCGAGCACGAACTCGTAGTCGTCGGTGAGCGGGAACTTCGTGATCGCCGCGTTGTTCCAGACCGTCAGCCCGATCCGCTCGCCCTCGAGGTCCTCGACGATGTCGCGCAGCTCCTGGACGACGTCGACGTTCCACGGCGCCGTGGAGCCCGACGCGTCGAGGCACAGCATGATGTCGCGGGCGACGTCGTCGCGCTCGAGGGTCTGCGCCTGCTGGAGCCGGCCGCCGAGGAGGATCGCGCCGGCGCAGGCCACCAGCGCGGCCGCCGAGCCGAGCCCGCCGAGCAGGGCGCGGCGGCGGACGAGCGCCCGGTAGCGGGGGAGGCGGCGTAGCCGCGTCGCGTGGGCGACGTACGCCGCGGAGCGCGGCGGGCGCCGCCACCACACGCGCAGCCACACCAGGAGCAGCACGGCGACGAGGACGCCGAGGGCGACCACCAGCCACGGCCAGCGCAGCTCGGACTCGCCCGGGACCCAGCTCACGCCCATGTCGCGACCAGTCCTCGCGCCTCGCGGACCGCGTCGTCGAACCGCTCGCGCGCGCGGCCGACGTCGTCGGGTGCGAACTCGGGCGGGTACATCAGCTCGATCGCGTCGGTGAGCGGCCGCGGCGCCCGGGCCCGGAAGTCGGCCAGCGCCATCGTCGGCGCCGGCAACGGGCTCACCGTGCCGACGTAGGAGCGCACCGCCTCGCTGAGCTGCTGGTGCCCGTCGCGTGCGGGGAGCCCGCCGGAGCGCACCGCCGCCTCGATCCGGTCGATGCGCTCGAGGTGCTCACGGCGCGCCGCGGTCACGGCGTCCTCGTCGGGCGGCCGGGCCCGGCGCCGGGTCAGGACGAGCACCGCCGCGTAGTACAAGACCACGAGGGCGATGCCGAGGAGCGCCAGCCAGAACCAGCGTCCGTCGTAGGCGACCGGGCCCGAGAACTCGCCCTGGAGGTCATCGACGGCGGGCATGCCGGTGCCTCTCCAGGAGCCGGAACACCGCGCTGATCGCGGAGTCGGTGTCGTGGACCCGCTCGTGCACGACGCCGAGCTGCTCGAGCCGGCGCCGCAGCTGCGACTCCTCGCTCGCGACCAGGGCGGCGTACTCCTGCTGCAGCAGGACGTCGCCGCGCAGCCAGTCCGGCACCTCGTCACCGGCATCGACGTCGACCAGCCGCCGCAGCGCCGGCCGGCCGCCGGGCTCGTCGTGACCGGTGCCGGGCACCGTGGGGTCGAGGTCGCCGATCGTCAGGAACAGCACCTCGTGCTGGGCGGTCAGCCGGCGCAGCGACGCCGCCACCGGCTCGGACACGTGGGTCTCGTCGGAGACCACGACCAGGATGGTGCGGCGTCGGATCGCGCGGGAGACGTAGTCGAGGACCGCCGCCAGGTCGCTCGGTGGACCGCTGGGACGAATCGCGTCGTGGACGACGCCGAGCAGCCGCTCGAGGTGCAGCTCGCCGTTGCCCGGCGGCCGCGCATGCTGCCGGTGGGCGTCGCCGTGGACCAGTGCGACCAGGTCGCCGTGGCGGGTGGCGAGGTAGCCCACCACGCCGGCGACGAACACCGCGAGGTCGCGCTTGGCGACCCGGGCGTCGTTCATCGCGGCCATCGTGCGCCCGGTGGAGACGGCGAGGACGACGGTGTGCTTGCGCTCGGCGACGTACCGCTTGACCAGAAGCGTCCGGCTCCGCGCCGACGCCTTCCAGTCGATGTCCTTCACGTCGTCGCCGCGCACGTACTCCCGCAGGTCGTTGAAGTCGATGCCGCGGCCGACGTGGATCGCGGCGTACTCGCCCTCCAGCAGCCCCCGCACCTTCCGGTGCGCGTGGATGGAGAGGCGGGACTTGACCCGGGTCAGGTGCGGCACTGCGGGCGGCTCCTCAGGGCGTCGGGACGGCGCGGAACACCGCGTCGATCACCGTCTCCGGCTGCACCCGGTCGGCCAGCGCCTCGAAGCTGAGGTGGATCCGGTGGCGGAGCACGCTGTGGCGGAGCTCGCGCACGTCCTCGGGGATCACGTAGTGGCGGCCCTGCACCACCGCCATCGCCCGCGCCGCCTGGAAGAACGCGATGCTGCCGCGCGGGCTGGCGCCGATCTCGACGTACGCCCCGAGCTCGGGACCGAGCAGCTGCTCGACGTGGCGGGTCGCGCGGACCAGCGACACGACGTAGCGCCGGATCGCGGGATCGACGTAGACCCGGCGCACCAGGTCCTGCAGCGCGACGACGTCGGCGACCGTCGCGGCGGCGGTGATCCGCTCGGCGTGCTGCCCCAGGGTGTCGTCGCCGATCCGGTCGAGCACCATCAGTTCCTCGGCCTCGGCCGGGTAGTCGACGACCTCCTTGAGCAGGAACCGGTCCATCTGCGCGTGGGGGAGGGTGTAGGTGCCCTCCTCCTCGATCGGGTTCTGGGTGGCCAGCACCATGAACGGGTCGGGCAGCCGGTGGACGGTGCCGGCGATCGACGTCTGCCGCTCCTGCATCGCCTCCAGCAGGGCCGACTGCGTCTTCGCGCTGGCCCGGTTGATCTCGTCGAGCAGCACGAAGTTGGCGTGCACCGGGCCGAGCTGGGTCTCGAACTCGTGCCGCCGCGGGTCGTAGACCTGCGTGCCGATGATGTCGGAGGGCAGCAGGTCGGGCGTGCACTGGATGCGGGAGAAGCGGGCGCTGACGGCCTGCGCGAGGGTCGTGGCCGCCAGCGTCTTGGCCAGGCCCGGCACGCTCTCGAGCAGCACGTGGCCCTCCGCGAGGAGGGTGACGAGCAGCGACGTGCGGACCCGCTCCTGGCCGACCACCCGGCTCGCGAACGTCGCGGTGATGCGCTCGACGCTCTCGCTGGCCCGCGCCACCTCCTCAGCGGTCAGGGGAGGGGCCGGCTGCACGGTCGGGGTGACGCTCACGGCCACAACCTACCCGCGGGCCGGGCGCCCGAACCGAGCCCGGTACGGCGGCCGCGCGCGGCCCCGTCGCGCCTCAGTCGCGGGCCGTCAACCGCCCGCGGAGCTCGTCCCTCACGCCGCAGCCGGGCCAGGTCGCGCTCCCGCCGCTCCGCCACGACCGCGGCGAGCACCTGGTCGGGCGGCGCGCTCGCCGGCGGCGCGGGCGCGACGTGCCGCCGTACCTCCTCGAGCAGCGCGGTGCCGACGCGGTGCCGGGTCTGCGGGTCGAGCGCCGAGACCCGGCCGAGGTATTGCCGGACACCGAGCGCGAGCCCGGTCGGGAGCGCAGCCAGGTCGGCCTGCCGCGCCCACGACGCCAGCTGGGGCGGCATCGGCGGCGGGTAGGGCAACCGCAGCGTGACCCGGTCGCGGATCACGTACGTGCCCGCGGCGTGGTCGCCGAGCCGCTTGCCCTTGGCGCTCAGCAGCATCGCGAAGAACACGAGGACGCCGGAGGTCGCATAGATCTCGACGAACCCGATCAGCGACCGGACGAGGGCGTGGTGGAACGTGATCGGACCGGCGTCGTCGCGCACGGTGCGCAGTCCGAGCGCCAGCTTGCCGAGGGAGCGGCCGCGGGTCAGGGTCTCGAGCAGGGTGGGGTAGACGACGAAGACGATCACCGTCGTGGCCACGAACGAGAGCGCGAACAGCGCACTGTCCACGCCCACCGTCGCCAGCACGAGCAGCAGGAGGACCGCGACGTAGAGCACGGCGGTGACCAGCAGGTCGAGCAACCCGGACGCCATCCGCAGTCCGAGGCCCGCCGGCGGCAGGTCGAGCGCCACGCCCTCGCCGGTGACGAGGTCGTCGCTCGTGATCGCGGCGAACTCGGCCGCCCCCTGGCCCGACATCGGGGCCAGCCTAGGCCGTGCGCGGACGCCGTACCCTTGGCCCGTGCCGCGCATCGACCTCGACGCCTACGTCGCCGCGCACTCGCGCGAGTGGGGGGCGGCTCGAGCAGCTGGTGCGGACGCGGCGGCCGACCGGCGCGGAGGCCGACGAGCTCGTCGACCACTACCAGCAGGTCGCGACGCACCTGTCGGTGATCCGCACGTCGGCCCCCGACGCCGAGGTCGTCGCCTACCTGTCGTCGCTGCTCGCCCGGGCGCGGATCCGGATGGTCGGCTCGCGGGTGCTGAGCTGGCGGGGGATCGGCCGGTTCCTCACCCTGCAGTTCCCTGCGGCGCTCTACCGGCTGCGCTGGTGGTGGCTCGGCTGCCTGGCCGCCAACGTCGTCGTGACCGGCGTGCTGATGCTGTGGTTCCTCGACCACCCCGAGGTCGAACAGGGCCTGATGTCGCCGCAGCAGGTGGAGCAGCTGGTCGAGAACGACTTCGAGAGCTACTACAGCGAGGACGCGGCCGGCGCCTTCGCCGCGCGGGTGTGGGTCAACAACGCCTGGGTCAGCGCGCTGTGCATGGCGCTCGGCATCACCGGGATCGGCGTGGTGTGGCTGCTGTTCCAGAACATCCTCAACCTGGCCGCGGTCGGGTCGATCATGACCCGGCACGACCGCGGCGACCTGTTCTGGGGGCTGATCCTCCCGCACGGGCTGCTCGAGCTGACGGCGGTGTTCGTCGCTGGCGGGGTGGGGCTCCGGCTGTTCTGGTCGTGGGTGGAGCCCGGCGACCTGAGCCGCGGCAAGGCGCTCGCCGCCGCCGGGCGGACCATGGTGACCGTCGCCCTCGGCCTGGTGGTCGTGCTCCTCGTCAGCGGCGTGATCGAGGCCTTCGTGACGCCCTCCCCGCTGCCGACCTGGGCGCGGATCGCGATCGGCGTACTGGCCGAGGTCGCCTTCTTCCTCTACGTCTTCGTCCTCGGCCGCCAGGCCGCCCGCGCCGGCCACACCGGCGACATCTCCGCCGACCTCCTCGAGGACCGGGTCGCCACCCAAGGTTGAATCGGCCCCCGTAGCGCGTCGAATCGTGTCTCGTGGTGTGTTGATTCGGGTGTGGTGGTGTGTCGAATCGGGTGTGGTGGCGGGCCGAGTCGGGTCTCGTGGCGATTCCGTCTCACCACGAGGCCCGATTCGACGGACCACGAGGCCCGATTCGACCGACCACGAGGCCGGATTCAACCCACCACGAGGCCCGATTCGACCGACCACGAGGCCCGATTCAACCCACCACGAGGCCGGATTCAACCCACCACGACACCCGATTCAACAGGTCAGAGGAGTCCCTGGGCCTTGAGCACGAGGTAGTGGTCGGCGAGGGCGGGGGGGCAGGCGCTCGGCGTCGGCGTCGACGACGTCGACCCCGAGCCGCTGGAGCACGTCGGTGGTCCAGTCGCGGCGGCGGACCTCCTGCTCGGCGGCGGCCGCGGCGTAGACGTCGTCGATGGTGCCGCGGCGGCCGGCGAGACGGGTCAGCTCGGGGTCGCGGACGGAGGCGAGGACGACCCGGTGGTGGCGGGTCAGGGTGGGCAGGACGGGCAGCAGGCCCTGCGCGACGGCCGCCGGCTCCAGCGGGGTGAGCAGGACGACGAGGGCCCGCTGCCTGCCCAGGCCGTGCACGGCGCCGGCGAGGGCGTCCCAGTCGGCCTCCACGATCACCGCGTCGAGGTCGGCCATCGTCTCCTGCAACCGCGCCGCGACGTCCCGCGCGCCGGCCGTGCGGAGCCGCGCGCGCACCCGCCGGTCGCCGGCGACGAAGTCGACCCGGTCGCCGGCGCGGGAGGCGAGGGCGGCGAGGAGGAGGGCGGCGTCCATCGCCGCGTCGAGCCGGGGTACGCCGTCCTCGCCGCCGACCCGGCCGGCCGCGGTCCGCGAGGTGTCGAGGACGAGCACCACCCGTCGGTCGCGCTCCGGCTGCCAGGTCCGCACCACCACGTGCGGTGTGCGGGCGGAGGCGCGCCAGTCGATGGACCGGACGTCGTCGCCCCGCACGTACTCCCGCAGCGAGTCGAACTCGGTCCCCTGCCCGCGGACCCGCACCGCCGCGCGGCCGTCGAGCTCGCGCAGCTGCGCCAGCCGTGAGGGCAGGTGCTTGCGCGACTCGAACGGGGGAGGGCGCGCACGGAGCCCGGCACGTCGTACGTGCGCTGGCGGGCGGCCAGCCCCAGCGGGCCCCACGACCGCACCGTGACGCCGTGGGCGCGCAGGTCGCCGCGGCGCCGCGGCAGCAGCGGCGTGCGGAGCACCCGGCGCTCGCCGGCCGGGAGCCGGAGCCGGTGCCGGTTGCCGGAGGCTCCTGCGGTCGGCTGCCAGGCGTCGCGCACCTCCAGCCGCAGCGACCGGCCGCGCTCGTTGACGACGGTCAGCGCCGACTCGGCCGGGTCGCCGAGCCGCACGGTGCCCGGCGGCCGGCGCCGCAGCGCGACGGCAGCGGGACCCGGGGCCAGCAGCAGGTCGGCGCCGGCGAGGAGCAGCACCGCGAGCAGCCACAGGACGACGGTGCCGCCCGCCGGGCGCAGCAGCACGGCGCCGACGCCGAGCGCCAGCAGGAGGGGGGACCCGTCCGGAGATCGCCATCGCGTCAGCGCGGCACCGGCACCGAGCCCAGCGCGGCGCTGAGCACCTTGCCGACGTCGACGCCCTCGAGCTCGGCCTCGGGCCGCAGTCCGAGCCGGTGCACGAGGGTCGCGTGGGCCAGGGCCTTCACGTCGTCGGGGGTGACGAAGTCGCGGCCCGACAGCCACGCCCACGCCCGCGCGGCGCGGAGGAGCGCGGTGGCGCCGCGGGGGCTGACGCCGAGCGAGAGCGACGGCGACTCGCGGGTCGCCCGCGCGATGTCGACGATGTACGTCGCCACCTCGGGCGCCACCTGCACCGTGCGCACCGCGGCCTGGGCGGCCTCGATGTCGGCCCCGGTGGCCACCGGTCGCACGCCGGCGCCGGCGACGTCGCGCGGGTCGAAGCCCGCTGCGTGCCGGGTGAGGATGGCGATCTCGTCGTCGCGGGGCGGCACCGGCAGCACCACCTTGAGCAGGAACCGGTCCAGCTGTGCCTCGGGCAGCGGGTAGGTGCCCTCGTACTCCACCGGGTTCTGGGTGGCGGCCACGAGGAACGGGCGGGGGAGCGGGCGGGTGACGCCGTCGGCGGAGACCTGGCCCTCCTCCATCGCCTCGAGCAGCGCCGACTGCGTCTTCGGCGGCGTGCGGTTGATCTCGTCGGCGAGCAGCAGGTTGGTGAAGACCGGTCCCTCGCGGAAGGTGAGCTCGCCCTGGGAGCTGTCGATCACCAGCGAGCCGGTGATGTCGCCGGGCATCAGGTCGGGGGTGAACTGCACGCGACGCGCCTCGACCGTGAGCGTCGCGGCCAGGGTCCGCACCAGCAGGGTCTTGGCGGTGCCCGGCACGCCCTCCATCAGCACGTGGCCGCCGCAGAGCAGCGCGACCATCAGGCCCGAGACCGCGGCATCCTGGCCGACGACGGCCTTGCCCACCTCGTGGCGCACGGCGAGCAGCCGCTCCCGCACCTCCTGGTGGTCGCGTCTCTCGGGCTTGCTCAGCACCTCGTGGCTGTCGGTCATCCGCGGCGTACCTCTCTGTCGAGCCGGTCGAGTTCCTCCCCGAGCCGCACCAGGTCGTGGTCGGTGGTGGGCTCGGGTGCTGTGCTGCTGATCAGGACGGCCACCTCGTCCTCGCGCCGGCCCAGGTGGTGCGCGACCGCGGTGACGACGTCGGCCTCGGTGGCGGGGCGGCCGAGCGCAAGGCGGGCGGCGAGCCGCCGCCGGGTCGCGGCGCGCAGGGCGGCGGCGGCGTGCGCGCGGTCGTCGCTACGGCGGTACATCCGGCCCCGGCTCAGCGTCGTCTCCACGGCGCGGACCACCACCGGCAGCGGCTCGGTCGTGAGCGGCCCGAGCCGCCGGAACCGCCAGCCGAGCAGCGCCACGCAGGCCAGCAGCACCGTCCACACGGCCGGCACCAGCCAGTCGGGCGCGAACGACCAGATGCTGACGGCCTCCTCGCCGACGGCGTCGTCGATGGTGGCGACGTACCAGACCAGCTCGGGCTCGTCGCCGAGCAGTCGCAGCGCGACGGCGGCGTTGTCGCCGCGGAGCACCTGGTCGTTGGTGAGCGCCTCGCCGGCGCCGAGGAGCGAGAGCCCGTCGCGTCCCGACGCGAGCAGGTAGCCCTCGTCCTCGCCGGGGAAGCACCCGCTCCCGGTGGTGTAGGCGGTGGCCCGGTCGACGGTGATCGCGAGGTCGTCGAACCGCTGGTCGGCGCAGTCGCCGCGCACCTCCTCGCCGTCGGAGTACGCCGTGTCCAGCCCGGCCTCCAGCTCGCCGAGCAGGTGGTACGGCGGCTCCACCAGCACCACGCGGGCCCCGCGCGTGTCGCGCACCAGCCGTTCCAGCGTGCTCCGCGCCAGCTGCTCGGCGCTGGTGACGACGACCGTCGTCCCGCGGCCGGCGTCGGTCGCCGCGAGCGCGTCGGCCGAGCGCACCACGGAGACGTCGACGCCCTCGTCCTCGAGCACCTGCGCGAGCGCCCGGGCACCCTCGGGGCCGGGGTTCTGCGGGTCGTAGCGGCCGTCGTGGCGTTCGTCGTCGCCGCCGATCCACACCGCGACCACGACCGCCAGCACGAGCGCGACCGCCGCGAGCACCCACACCCGGTGGCGCCGCCAGAACCCCGGCGCGGCCGGCTCCGCGGTCGCGGTCGGTGCGGCCGGCGCTGCCGTCGGCGTCGTCATCGTCGTGCCCTCCGGCCGGCGAGCTCGTCGTCGAGCGCCAGCACGTCGAGCGCCTGCTCCCGCGTGGCGGGCCGGTGGCCGTAGAGGACGGCGTCGAAGAGGTCGGCGCTCCGGTCGAGCAGGTGCCGGTGTGCCGGGAACTCGGCCCCGAGCGCCGAGGCGAGCTCGTGCGCGGTGGCCTGGGGGAGGTCCTCGACCCGGTCGCGCTCGACCTGGCGCACGGCGAGTGCGCGGTAGGCGTCGACGAGGGCCTCGTCGTGCCGGCCGTCGGCCAGCGCCGTCTCCGCACGCTCCCGCAGCTGGGCCGCGGTCAGGCGCTCGTCGGTGAGGGCCGGCCGGCCCGCCTCCCGGACCCGGGCGGTGCGGCGCGCCCGCGAGACGATCAGCGCGATCCCCGAGCAGCAGCACCAGCACGATGAGGATCCAGAGGAAGGCCTGGAGTGCCGGGACGTCGCCCGCGGAGCCGACGGTGTCGTCGAAGCGGCGCCTGATCCAGTCCTGGATCCGCTGCTGCCAGTCCACCTCGTGGTACTCCGGCCGCGCGAGCTCGCGCCGCAGGGCCGAGCGCGCGTCGTCGGGGCTCGGGTCGAGCGGGGGGTCGGCGGCGCGGACCGCCGGCAGCGGGGGGCGTCACCGTGGGATCAGCCCCGCCTCACGCATCAGCTCGACGTCGTAGGCCTCCTTGCGCATCCGCTGGTCGAGGTACTGCAGCGACGTCACCGCGCCGGAGAACGGCGCGACGAACGCGGTCTGGACGACCATCGCCAGCGCCTGGACGACGGCGAAGGAGAGTGCGGCGTACTCGGGGAACGCGAGGGTGACGCCGGCGCCGGCGAGGCTGAGCGGAGTCGCGATGACCTGACCGGCGACCGTGGCGATCAGGTAGGTCAGCAGGGCGATCCCGAACGTGCGCCAGAACTGCCTGGCGGTCAGCTCGTAGCCGCGGCCGATCGCCCGGAAGACGCCGATCGGCTCGAGCATCAGGGCGGGCGCGGGCAGGTAGTAGACCCGGATCCAGTACCAGAACATCAGGCACAGGTAGGCGGGGATCGTGATCAGCGACCAGACGAGGACCGCCACCCAGTCGGCGGTCACCGCCACGAGCACGAAGAGCGCGACGTAGGCGGTGGTCACCAGCAACCAGCCGCCGGTGACGACGAGGGTCAGGCCGAGCAGCCGCCACCGCTTCCCGCGGGTGGCCGCCCAGGCCTGCGCGAGCGTGAGCCGGCGACCGACCGCCGCGGCGTGCGCGACGTGCGCGATCATCCCGGTCACGAACACCAGCCCGATCCAGCTCAGCGCGACGCCGAGCAGCAGGCTGCCGTAGGAACCGATCAGGCCGAGGACCTCGCCGTCGGTGGCGTCGGGGTCGACGTCGCCGGAGGCGTCGGAGGCCACGCCGACGGTGAACGTCAGCACGGCGGTGGCCAGGACCGGCAGCAGCATCGCGACGGCGGTGACGAGGACGGCCGACCCCACGGTCGCCCGCGGGTTGAACCGGATGATCCGGAACGCGCCGTCGTAGATGCTGCCGAGCGTCAGCGGCCGCAGCGGGATCGCCCCCGGCTTGTGGGCCGCCCCCGAGCATGCCGGGCACCGCGCCCGGACCGCCGGGAGGGAAGGGCCCGCCCGGGCCGGACGGACCGCCGGTGGCGAGGGGCGCGCCGGGCGGCGGGTACGCCGGGCCAGCCGGGCCAGCCGGGGGGTCGGGCGGTGGCGGCGCCCCGGGCGGGGGGTAGTGGTGCGGTGGACCGTCGGTCATCGCACTCCTCTTCCCTCGTTCGTCGTGCTGGTCGGGATCCTGGACGGCGGACCCGACGACCGGGCGGCCGCGCGGCCTGGGAGCATCTTTTTCAGAGCGGCCGTGAGGAGTGCGGGCCGAGCGCCCCTCCGCGGGCGCGGGGGCTCCGGCAATTGTGAGCCCGTGCCGTTCTCTGCCAAGATATCCAGGTTGCTCCGGCGGGTCGCCGGGGTTCGGCACATCTTGACTACTGAATCGCGTCTCCCGAGTCGGCGCGCAGGACCAGGTCCCACCCGGTCCTCACCGCCGCTCTGACCGAGGTCGGTGGTGCGAGTGCGCCGGACCCGGGGGAGACCCGATCAGCCCGGAGAACCGTCGGGCAGCCCCACAACACAGCAAGACCTCCACGGGTGGTCGTGCGCGTCCGACAAGCGCGACACGCCCGAGCGCGGGGGTCGGAGCTGCGGGGGATGAGTGACCGGGACCGACTCAAGCCCGAGGACGTCTCGAACCAGCGGACGCGGACAGAAGTAAGGACGAGAGAGACCTATGGCGGGACAGAAGATCCGCATCAGGCTCAAGGCCTATGACCACGAGGTGATCGACACCTCGGCGCGCAAGATCGTCGACACGGTCACCCGCACGGGTGCCCGGGTGGCCGGCCCGGTGCCGCTGCCCACCGAGAAGAACGTCTTCGTCGTCATCCGCTCGCCCCACAAGTACAAGGACTCCCGCGAGCACTTCGAGATGCGCACCCACAAGCGCCTCATCGACATCATCGACCCGACCCCCAAGACCGTCGACAGCCTGATGCGGCTCGACCTGCCGGCCGGTGTCGACATCGAGATCAAGCTCTAGGTCCAAGGGAGCCTGTGACGCCATGACCATTGAACGCAACGTGAAGGGCCTGCTGGGCACCAAGCTCGGCATGACCCAGCTGTGGGACGAGAACAACCGCGTCGTCCCCGTGACCGTGATCGCCGCCGCGACCAACATCGTGACCCAGGTCCGCCAGCCCGAGCCCGACGGCTACAACGCCGTCCAGATCGGCTTCGGCGAGATCGAGGGCCGCAAGGTCAACAAGCCGCAGGCCGGTCACTTCGCCAAGGCCGGCACCACGCCCCGCCGGCACCTCTTCGAGATCCGCACCGCCGACGCCGCCACCTACACCGTGGGCCAGGAGCTCGCGGTCGACACGTTCGAGGCCGGCGAGGTCGTCGACGTGACCGGCACCAGCAAGGGCAAGGGCTTCGCCGGCGTCATGAAGCGCCACGGCTTCGCCGGCGTGAGCGCCTCCCACGGTGCCCACCGCAACCACCGCAAGCCCGGCTCGATCGGCGCCTGCGCCACCCCGGGCCGCGTCTTCAAGGGGATGCGGATGGCGGGCCGGCTCGGCAGCGAGACGGTCACCACCCAGAACGTCACCGTGCACGCGGTCGACGTCGAGAAGGGCCTGATCCTGCTCAAGGGCGCCGTCCCCGGCCCCAAGGGCGGCGTCGTCGTACTCCGCTCGGCCGCGAAGTCGGCCGAGCCGATGGTTCGGAAGGGCTGATCGTCATGGCCGACAACAACGTCAAGGTGGTCGCCGTCGACCTGCCGGGGGAGATCTTCGACGCGGAGGTCAGCGTCCCGCTGATCCACCAGGTCGTCGTCGCCCAGCAGGCGGCCGCGCGCCAGGGCACGCACGCCACCAAGACCCGCGGCGCCGTCCGCGGCGGTGGCAAGAAGCCCTACCGCCAGAAGGGCACCGGCCGCGCCCGCCAGGGCTCGATCCGGGCGCCGCAGTTCGCAGGCGGTGGCACCGTCCACGGCCCGCAGCCGCGTGACTACAGCCAGCGGACCCCGAAGAAGATGAAGGCCGCCGCGCTCCGCGGCGCCCTGTCCGACCGGGCCCGCAACGAGCGGATCCACGTCGTCGAGGCGCTGGTCGAGGGCGACAAGCCGTCGACCAAGGCCGCGCTCGCCGCGCTCCGCGGGCTGACCGACCGCAACAACTTCCTCGTGGTGCTCGAGCGCACCGACACCGTCACCTGGCTGTCGCTGCGCAACGCCCCCGAGGTGCACCTGGTCGCCGTCGACCAGCTGAACACCTACGACGTGCTCGCGAGCGACGACGTCGTCTTCAGCAAGGGCGCGTACGACGCGTTCGTCAGCGGCGCCGCCTACGGCAAGAAGGAGGGCGACAAGTGAGCACGCTCCACAAGGACCACCGCGACATCCTCATCGCACCGGTGGTGTCGGAGAAGAGCTACAGCCTGCTCGACGCCAACAAGTACACGTTCCTGGTGCGCCCGGACGCCAACAAGACCGAGATCAAGATCGCGGTCGAGAAGGTGTTCAACGTGAAGGTCACCTCGGTCAACACCCTCAACCGGGCCGGCAAGACCCGGCGCACCCGCTACGGCATCGGCAAGCGCAAGGACACCAAGCGCGCGATCGTCAGCCTCGCCGAGGGTCACCGCATCGACATCTTCGGAGGTCCGGTCTCCTGACCGGGCGCCTGGCAAAGGACTGAAGACACATGGCTATCCGCAAGTACAAGCCGACCACCCCGGGCCGTCGCGGCGCGTCGGTGGCCGACTTCGTCGAGATCACCCGGACCACGCCGGAGAAGTCGCTGACCCGTCCGCTCCCCAAGAAGGGCGGCCGCAACAACCAGGGCCGGATCACCACCCGGCACCAGGGCGGCGGTCACAAGCGGGCCTACCGGATCATCGACTTCCGTCGCTACGACAAGGACGGCGTGCCGGCGAAGGTCGCGCACATCGAGTACGACCCCAACCGCACCGCGCGGATCGCGCTGCTGCACTACGCCGACGGCGAGAAGCGCTACATCATCGCGCCGAAGGACCTGTCGCAGGGCATGCGCGTGGAGGCGGGTGTCAACGCCGACATCAAGCCCGGCAACAACCTGCCGCTGCGCAACATCCCGGTCGGCACGACCATCCACTGCGTCGAGCTGCGTCCCGGCGGCGGCGCCGGCTGGCCCGCTCGGCCGGCAACAGCGCCCAGCTGGTCGCCCGTGAGGGCTCCCGCGCGACGCTGCGACTGCCGTCGGGCGAGATGCGGTTCGTCGACGTCCGCTGCCGCGCCACCGTCGGCGAGGTCGGCAACGCCGAGCAGTCCAACATCAACTGGGGCAAGGCCGGCCGGATGCGGTGGAAGGGCAAGCGCCCGACCGTCCGCGGTGTCGTCATGAACCCGGTGGACCACCCGCACGGTGGTGGTGAGGGGCAAGACCTCGGGTGGTCGCCACCCGGTCTCGCCGTGGGGCAAGCCCGAGGGCCGCACGCGCAAGCGCAAGGCCAGCGACGCCCAGATCATCCGCCGCCGCAAGACCGGCAAGAAGCGCTGAGTAGGGAAGTAGACGAGAGATGCCTCGCAGCCTGAAGAAGGGCCCCTTCGTCGACGACCACCTGATGAAGAAGGTGGACGCGGAGAACGAGAAGGGCAGCCACAACGTCATCAAGACCTGGTCGCGCCGCTCGATGATCGTCCCGGCGATGATCGGTCACACGATCGCCGTCCACGACGGTCGCAAGCACGTGCCGGTCTTCATCACCGACGCGATGGTCGGCCACAAGCTGGGCGAGTTCGCGCCCACCCCGCACCTACCGCGGCCACGTCAAGGAAGACCGGAAGGGACGTCGTCGATGACCACCACTGACCGCCGGCGCGTCAGCGCCCGCCGCGAGTCGCTGCTCGGCGACCAGCCGGGTGCGTTCGCGAGCGCCCGCTTCGTCCGGATCACCCCGATGAAGGCCCGTCGTGTCGTCGACATGGTCCGCGGGCTGCCCGTGGACGAGGCGGCCACCATCCTCGAGTTCACCCCGCAGGCCGCCGCCAAGACGGTCGGCAAGGTGCTCGCGAGCGCCGTGGCGAACGCCGAGACCACCGAGGGGCTGTCCACCGCCGACCTCGTGGTGTCGATCGCCCACGTCGACGAGGGCCCGACGATGAAGCGCTGGCGTCCGCGTGCGCAGGGCCGGGCCACCCGGATCAACAAGCGCACCAGCCACATCACGATCGCGGTCCAGCCGGCCGACGTCGTCGCCCAGAGCAAGAAGGCGGGTAAGTAATGGGCCAGAAGATCAACCCGAACGGCTTCCGTCTCGGCATCTCCACCGACCACAAGTCGCGGTGGTACGCCGACAAGCTGTACAAGTCCTACGTCGGCGAGGACGTCGCGATCCGCAAGCTGCTCTCCAAGGGCATGGAGCGGGCCGGCATCGCCAAGGTCGAGATCGAGCGCACCCGCGACCGGGTCCGCGTCGACATCCACACCGCCCGGCCGGGCATCGTCATCGGCCGCCGCGGCGCGGAGGCCGACCGGATCCGCGGCGAGCTCGAGAAGCTCACCGGCAAGCAGGTCCAGCTCAACATCCTCGAGGTCAAGAACCCCGAGGTCGACGCCCAGCTGGTCGCCCAGGGCGTCGCCGAGCAGCTGTCGGGCCGGGTCCAGTTCCGGCGCGCGATGCGCAAGGCGATGCAGACCTCGATGCGCTCCGGTGCCAAGGGCATCCGGATCCAGTGCTCCGGTCGCCTCAACGGCGCCGAGATGTCGCGCACCGAGTTCTACCGCGAGGGCCGCGTCCCGCTGCACACCCTGCGTGCCGACATCGACTACGGCTTCTACGAGGCCCGCACCACCTTCGGCCGGATCGGCGTGAAGGTGTGGATCTACAAGGGCGAGGTCGCCGGCACCCGTGCCGAGCGCCAGGCCCAGGCCGCTGCCCGCGCCGGCGTCCCCCGGCCGCGGCGGTCGTCCCAGCCGCGGCGGTGACCGTCCGACCCGTGGGTCGCGCGGCGACCGTCCCACCCGCTCCGAGCGCGAGAACCCGGCGGCCGCGGGCAACACCGCTGCCGCGGAGGGTCCGGCCGAGCAGAACCCCGGAACGGAGTCCTGAGTCATGTTGATGCCCCGTCGCGTCAAGCACCGCAAGCAGCACCACCCCAAGCGGCGTGGCGTTGCTAAGGGCGGCACCACGCTGGCGTTCGGTGACTTCGGCATCCAGGCGGTCGAGGGTCACTACGTGACCAACCGCCAGATCGAGTCGGCCCGTATCGCCATGACCCGTCACATCAAGCGTGGCGGCAAGGTGTGGATCAACATCTACCCCGACCGCCCGCTGACCAAGAAGCCTGCCGAGACCCGGATGGGCTCCGGCAAGGGCTCGCCGGAGTGGTGGGTCGCCAACGTCAAGCCCGGCCGCGTCATGTTCGAGCTGTCCGGCGTCGACGAGACCGTCGCCCGCGAGGCGATGCGCCGCGCCATGCACAAGCTGCCCATGAAGTGCCGCTTCATCTCCCGAGAGGCTGGTGAGTTCTGATGGCCATCAACGCCACTCGTGCCCATGAGCTGGACGAGCTCAACGACATCGACCTCGAGGCCCGGCTGCGCGAGGCCAAGGAGGAGCTGTTCAACCTGCGGTTCCAGGCGGCCACCGGCCAGCTGGAGAGCCACGGTCGGCTGCGCAGCGTGAAGAGGGACATCGCCCGGATCTACACCGTGGTGCGCGAGCGCGAGCTCGGCATCCGGACCGCCCCGGGCACGGAGACGGAGGAGACGGCATGACCGAGCAGCCGGAGAACACCACCGAGCAGCGGAACTCGCGCAAGGTCCGCGAGGGCCTCGTCGTCAGCGACAAGATGGACAAGACCGTGGTCGTGTCCGTCGAGGACCGCGTGAAGCACCCGCTCTACGGCAAGGTCATGCGCCGCACCAGCCGGCTCAAGGCCCACGACGAGACCAACGAGTGCGGCATCGGCGACCGCGTCCTCCTCATGGAGACCCGGCCGCTGTCCGCCACCAAGCGGTGGCGGGTCGTGCAGGTCCTCGAGCGCGCCAAGTAGTCCACCCGTTCGGCCAGGCTCGTCCTCCAGCGAGGGGACGAGAACCGGCACGACAACCAGGAGAAATCGATGATTCAGCAGGAGTCGCGACTGAAGGTCGCCGACAACACCGGAGCCAAGGAGATCTTGTGCATCCGCGTGCTCGGCGGCTCCGGTCGCCGCTACGCCGGGATCGGTGACGTCGTCGTCGCCACCGTCAAGGACGCGATCCCCGGTGGCAACGTCAAGAAGGGTGACGTCGTCAAGGCCGTCATCGTGCGCACCGTCAGGAGCGCCGCCGGCCCGACGGTTCCTACATCCGCTTCGACGAGAACGCCGCCGTGATCCTCAAGAACGACGGCGAGCCCCGCGGCACCCGCATCTTCGGCCCCGTCGGCCGTGAGCTGCGGGAGAAGAAGTTCATGAAGATCATCTCGCTCGCACCGGAGGTGCTGTGATGGCTGCGTCGAGGAAGACCCCCAAGGTCGCCATCAAGAAGGGCGACACCGTCAAGGTCATCGCCGGCAAGGACAAGGGCGCCGAGGGCAAGGTCATCAAGGTGCTCCGCGAGGAGCAGCGGGTGGTCGTCGAGGGCGTCAACCGGATCAAGAAGCACACCAAGGTCGTCAACCAGGGCGGTCGTGCCGGCAGCACCGGCGGCATCATCACGACCGAGGCCCCGATCCACGTGTCCAACGTGATGCTGGTCGAGGGTGACGGCGTGACGCGGATCGGCTTCAAGCGGGTCGAGGTGACCAAGCGGCGCCCCCGACGGCTCCGAGTACACCGCGACGCGCAGCGTCCGCATCTCCCGCAAGACCGGGAAGGAAATCTGATGAGTGAGGCTGTTGCCGAGAAGGTGACCCCCGGCTGAAGACGCGGTACCGCGAGGAGATCCTCCCGGCGCTGAAGTCGGAGTTCGAGATCGCCAACGTCATGCAGGTCCCGGGCCTGACCAAGATCGTCGTCAACATGGGCGTCGGCGAGGCGGCCCGCGACTCGAAGCTGATCGAGGGCGCGATCCGCGACCTGGCCGCGATCACCGGCCAGAAGCCGTCCGTGACCAAGGCCCGCAAGTCGATCGCGCAGTTCAAGCTCCGCGAGGGCATGCCGATCGGCGCGCACGTCACGCTGCGCGGCGACCGGATGTGGGAGTTCCTCGACCGGCTGCTCGCGCTGGCGCTGCCGCGTATCCGCGACTTCCGCGGGCTGAACCCCAAGCAGTTCGACGGCCGGGGCAACTACACCTTCGGCCTGACCGAGCAGGTGATGTTCCACGAGATCGACCAGGACAAGGTCGACCGCACCCGCGGCATGGACATCACGATCGTGACCACCGCCACCGACGACGAGCAGGGACGGGCGCTTCTCAAGGCGCTCGGGTTCCCGTTCGCCGAGCGCTGAGGAAGAGGTAACTGACATGGCGAAGACTGCGCTCAAGGTCAAGGCGGCCCGCAAGCCGAAGTTCGCGGTGCGCGCCTACACCCGCTGCCAGCGGTGTGGGCGTCCCAAGGCGGTCTACCGCAAGTTCGGCCTGTGCCGGATCTGCCTGCGGGAGATGGCCCACCGCGGCGAGCTGCCCGGCGTCACCAAGTCCTCCTGGTGAACGCACGGGGGCTCCGCCCCCGTGTGCCCCCGACCAGGGGCGCCGCCTCCAGACCCCCGAACGGGACAACTCAACTGAGCTGACAGGTCCACTCGCCGCTCGAGCGGGCGGAAACCGCAGCAGAAGGAATGCACACATCATGACGATGACCGACCCGATCGCAGACATGCTGACCCGTCTGCGCAACGCCAACCAGGCGTACCACGACGCGGTGTCGATGCCGTACAGCAAGCTGAAGCAGGGCGTCGCGGAGATCCTCAAGCAGGAGGGCTACATCACCTCCTTCGACGTGGCCGACAACGAGAACGGCGTCGGCAAGACGCTGACGATCACGCTGAAGTACGGCCGCAACCGCGAGCGCTCGATCGCCGGCGTGCGCCGCATCAGCAAGCCCGGTCTGCGGGTCTACGCCAAGCACACGGGTCTCCCGAAGGTGCTCGGCGGCCTCGGCGTCGCGATCATCTCGACGAGCCAGGGCCTGCTGACCGACCGCCAGGCCAACCAGAAGGGCGTGGGTGGGGAAGTCCTCGCCTACGTCTGGTGACGAGGACCAGGAAAGGAAGCACAGCTATGTCTCGCATCGGCAAGCTCCCCGTCCCGGTCCCGACCGGGGTCGACGTGGCCATCGACGGTCCTGTCGTGACCGTCAAGGGCCCGAAGGGGACCCTGAGCCACACCGTCGCCGAGCCGATCGTCGTCGAGCAGGGCGAGGGCGTGCTCGACGTACGCCGCCCCGACGACGAGCGCCGCTCGAAGGCCCTCCACGGCCTCACCCGCACCCTGATCAACAACATGGTCGTGGGCGTGACCGAGGGCTACGAGAAGAAGCTCGAGATCGTCGGCGTCGGTTACCGTGTCCTGCCCAAGGGCCCGACCCAGCTGGAGTTCCAGCTCGGCTACTCGCACCCGATCACCTTCAACGCCCCGGAGGGCATCACCTTCCAGGTGGAGGGCCCGACGAAGTTCGGCGTCCAGGGGATCGACAAGCAGCTCGTGGGCGAGGTCGCGGCCAACATCCGCAAGCTCCGCAAGCCCGAGCCCTACAAGGGCAAGGGCGTCCGGTACGCCGGCGAGCACGTCCGTCGCAAGGTCGGAAAGGCTGGTAAGTGACCATGGCGATCACGCTCAAGCACGAGCGGCACCTCTCGGCGCGCGCCAAGTCGCGGCTGCGCCGGCAGATCCGGGGCCGCAAGAAGATCTCCGGCACCGCCGAGCGCCCGCGCCTGGTGGTCACCCGGTCGACCAAGCACATCACCGTGCAGGTCGTCGACGACGTCGTCGGCAAGACGCTGGCCTCCGCCTCCACCATGGAGGGCGACCTGCGCTCGTTCGACGGCGACAAGACGGCGAAGGCGAAGAAGGTCGGCGAGCTCGTCGCCGCCCGCGCCAAGGAGCAGGGTGTCGAGTCGGTCGTGTTCGACCGGGCCGGCAACAAGTACCACGGTCGCATCGCGGCCCTGGCCGATGGCGCCCGCGAGGGGCGGCCTGGCCTTCTGACGGCCGCGACAGCGAACACAAGGACTGAGGAGTAATCATGAGCGGAGCCCAGCGCGGACAGCGTTCGGGTGGCGACCGCGGGTCGCGCGGTCGTGACGACCGTCGCGGCGGCGCGGACAAGAACCAGTACGTCGAGCGCGTCGTCGCCATCAACCGCGTCGCCAAGGTCGTGAAGGGTGGTCGTCGCTTCAGCTTCACCGCCCTCGTGGTCGTCGGCGACGGCGACGGCCTGGTGGGCGTCGGCTACGGCAAGGCCAAGGAGGTGCCGGCGGCGATCGCCAAGGGTGTCGAGGAGGCGAAGAAGAACTTCTTCCGCGTCCCCCGCATCCAGGGCACCATCCCGCACCCGGTGCAGGGCGAGAAGGCGGCCGGTGTCGTCTTCCTGCGCCCGGCGGCGCCCGGTACCGGTGTGATCGCCGGTGGCCCGGTGCGCGCCGTCCTGGAGTGCGCCGGCATCCACGACGTGCTCAGCAAGTCGCTGGGCTCGTCCAACCAGATCAACATCGTCCACGCGACCGTCGAGGCGCTGCGGATGCTCGAGCAGCCGGAGGCCGTCGCCTCCCGCCGCGGCCTGCCGGTCGAGGACGTCGCCCCCGGCGGCGCTGCTCAAGGCGAAGGCCGAGGGCGAGGCCGAGGCGCGCGACAAGGCCAAGGACTCCGAGGCCGCACTGGCCGGGGGACCGTCTGATGGCGCAGCTCAAGGTCCAGCAGAAGAAGTCGTCGATCGGTTGCAAGGCCAACCAGCGCGAGACCCTGCGCAGCCTCGGTCTCAAGCGCATCGGCGACGTCGTCGTCAAGGAGGACCGGCCCGAGATCCGCGGCATGGTCCAGACCGTCCGTCACCTCGTGACGGTTGAAGAGGTGGAGTGAGATGACGCTCAAGCTTCATCACCTGCGCCCGGCGCCGGGGGCCAAGAAGGCCAAGATCCGGGTCGGCCGCGGTGAGGGTTCCAAGGGCAAGACCGCCGGTCGCGGCACCAAGGGCACCAAGGCCCGCAACCAGGTGCCGGCCGCCTTCGAGGGTGGTCAGATGCCGCTGCACATGCGGCTGCCGAAGCTGAAGGGCTTCCGCAACCCGTTCAAGGTGACCTACCAGGTCGTCAACCTCGACCGGATCAGCCAGCTCTTCCCCCGACGGCGGCGACGTCACGCCGGCCGAGCTGGTCGCCCGCGGCGCCGTGCGCAAGGGCCAGCCGGTCAAGGTGCTCGGCCAGGGCGAGCTCACGGTGAAGGTGGCGGTCAGCGCCGACGCGTTCTCGAGCTCCGCCAAGGAGAAGATCGAGAGCGCCGGCGGCAGCGTCACCGTTCTCTGAACGTGACCGTCCGATCGTGACCGGGGGCGCGACAACCCGACGGGTGTCGCGCCCTTCGTCGTACCCGACGGACCCCCGCACCTGGTTGCGGGACCCCTGTTAGGCTTCCGGCGGCCGTTCGAGCGGTCAGTCAGTAGGGAAATGAGGATCGTGTGCTCAGCGCGTTCGTGAACGCATTCCGGACTCCGGACCTGCGGCGCAAGCTGCTGTTCGTCCTGTTGGTCATCGTGATCTTCCGGCTCGGCTCCCAGATCCCTGCACCGGGCGTGCACGTCTACAACGTGCAGCAGTGCCTGGGCGACGCGGGAGAACCAGGAGGGCATCTACACCCTCATCAACCTGTTCTCCGGTGGCGCGCTCCTGCAGCTGACGATCTTCGCGCTCGGGATCATGCCCTACATCACCGCGAGCATCATCCTGCAGCTCCTGGTGGTCGTGATCCCGCGGCTGGAGGCCCTCAAGAAGGAGGGCCAGTCCGGGCAGACCAAGATCACGCAGTACACGCGGTACCTCACGCTCGGCCTGGCCGTGCTGCAGGCGACCGGCATCGTGGCGCTCGCCCGCTCCGGCAACCTGCTGCAGAACTGTGCCCAGGACCTGCTGCACGACAACGGCACCACGACGTTCCTCATCATGGTGATCACGATGACGGCCGGCACGGCCGTGATCATGTGGCTCGGCGAGCTGATCACCGAGCGCGGCATCGGCAACGGCATGTCGATCCTGATCTTCTGCCAGGTCGTGGCGACCTTCCCGACCGCCCTGTGGCAGGTCGGCAAGAGCCAGGGCTGGTGGACCTTCGGCGTCGTGATCGCGATCGGCCTGGTCATCGTCGCCGGCGTCATCTTCATCGAGCAGTCCCAGCGCCGGATCCCCGTGCAGTACGCGCGCCGGATGGTCGGCCGCAAGATGTTCGGCGGCAGCTCGACCTACATCCCGCTCAAGGTCAACCAGGCCGGCATCATCCCGGTCATCTTCGCCTCGTCGCTGCTCTACCTGCCGGCCATGGCGGTGCAGTTCCAGCAGAACAGCAACTCCGGCTGGGTCTCGTTCCTCGCCGACTACTTCGTCGTGGGCGACCACCCGGTCTACATGGCGACGTACTTCCTGCTGATCATCTTCTTCACCTACTTCTACGTGTCGATCACCTTCAACCCGCAAGAGGTGGCCGACAACATGAAGAAGTACGGCGGCTTCATCCCCGGGATCCGGGCGGGCAAGCCGACCCAGGACTACCTGTCCTACGTCCTGTCCCGCATCACGCTGCCGGGCGCTCTCTACCTGGGTCTGATCTCGCTGATCCCGCTGATCGCGCTGGTGCTGATCGACGCCAACCAGAACTTCCCGTTCGGAGGCACGTCGATCCTGATCATGGTCGGCGTCGCCCTCGACACGGTGAAGCAGATCGAGAGCCAGCTCCAGCAGCGCAACTACGAAGGATTCCTGCGCTGATGCGACTGATCCTCATGGGCCCGCCGGGTGCCGGCAAGGGCACCCAGGCGAAGTTCGTGGCCGACCACTTCGGCATCCCGGCGATCTCGACCGGCGACATCTTCCGGGCCAACGTGTCCGAGGGAACGCCGCTCGGGATCGAGGCCAAGCGGTTCATGGACAAGGGCGAGTACGTCCCGGACGAGGTCACCAACCAGATGGTGCGCAACCGGATCGGCGAGCCCGACGCCGCGCCCGGCTTCCTCCTCGACGGCTACCCGAGGACGCTCGCCCAGGTCGAGGAGCTCGACGGCATGATCGCGTCCTCCGGCCACCGCCTCGACGCGGTCGTGGTGCTCCGCGTCGACCAGGACGAGGTCGTGCAGCGGCTGACGCAGCGCGCGCAGGTCGAGGGCCGCGCCGACGACACCGAGGACGTGATCCGGCGCCGGCAGGCGGTCTACGCCGAGGAGACCGAGCCGCTCATCCAGGTCTACCGGGACCGCGGCATCGTCCACGAGATCGACGGCATGGGCGAGGTCGAGGACGTCACCAAGCGGATCTTCGCCGCCCTCGACGTCGTGCCCCAGAGCTGACGCCCGGCCGGTGTTCGGCTCCGGGCTCGAGATCAAGAGCCCCGACCAGGTCCTCCGGATGCGGGAGGCGGGGCTCGTGGTGGCCGCCGCCCTCGAGGCCGCGCGCGACGCCGTACGACCCGGGGTGACGACCGCCGAGCTGGACCGGGTCGCGGCGGCGGTGATCCGCGCGCACGGCGCCACCCCGTCGTTCCTCGGCTACGGCGACCCGCCGTTCCCGGCGACCATCTGCGCCTCGGTCGACGACGAGGTCGTGCACGGCATCCCCGGCGAGCGGGTGCTCGCCGAGGGCGACGTCGTCTCCATCGACTGCGGCGCGATCGTGACCGACGACGCCGGCCAGGGGTGGCACGGCGACGCCGCGGTCACCGTGCCGGTCGGCGAGGTCTCCGACGAGGTGGCGGCGCTGCTGCAGGTCACCGAGGAGGCGCTGTGGCGGGGGATCGCCGCCGCCCGGGTGGGCGGCCGGGTCGGCGACATCTCGCACGCCGTCGAGCACCACGTGCGGGAGCAGGGGCGACTACGGCGTCGTCGAGGACTACACCGGCCACGGCATCGGCACCGCGATGCACCTGGCGCCCGACGTCCCCAACTACGGCCGGCCCGGCCGCGGGCCGCGGCTCAAGAAGGGCCTCGCGCTGGCGGTGGAGCCGATGGTCACCCTCGGCACCCACGAGACGGCCGTCGCGGACGACGAGTGGACCGTCGTCACCACCGACGGGTCGTGGGCAGCCCACTTCGAGCACACCTTCGCGTTCACCGGGTCCGGTCTGTGGGTGCTCACCGCCCCCGACGGCGGCCGTGAGCAGCTCGAGCGGCTCGGCGCGCCGTACGGCGGGAGCTGAGCGGCCGGGACCGGTCGCGATGCGGGGCCGGCAGGCGCGTTGCTTACGATGGGGGTGTGACCTCGATGCCGCGGCGGCCGCTGCTCCTCGCTTCCGGCGACGACGCCTACCTGGCCGACCGGGTGCTGCGCACCTGGACCACGCCCGACGGCGCCGACGAGGCGTGGGCCGACGACGTGGTGGCCGCGCTGGCGCCGGGGGAGCGGGCGATCGGCGCGCTGTCCTTCGCCGCCGGCGCGCCGGGGATCATGCACCAGGTGGTCGGCTCCGAGCGGCCGCTCGTCGGTCCGGGCCTCCCGGTCCGCGACCGCACCTACGAGGTTCGTGAGTTCCCGACGGCCGACGAGTACGCCGGGATGGTGCGGGCGGTGCTCGACAAGATCGAGGCCGGCGTGGTGCGCAAGGTCGTCCTCGGCCGCTGCGTCGACGTGACGAGCGACCCGCCGCTGGAGCCCGCCGACGTCATCGACCGGCTGCTGCAGACCCGGCCCGGCCGCTACGTCTTCTCGGTCCCGCTCACCGCGAGCCTGGAGGACGGACCGCTCCTGGTCGGCGCCAGCCCGGAGCTGCTCGTCAGCCGCGAGGGCGACCGGATCGCCTGCACCCCTCTGGCCGGCTCGGTGCCCCGGGCGGCCGACCCGGCCGAGGACGAGCGCCGGGCGGCCGGCCTCCGCGCGTCCGAGAAGGACCTCGCCGAGCACGCGTTCGTCGTCGACGCCATCGTGAGCGCGCTCAAGGAGGTGTGCGTCGACGATGGAGCCGCCGGCCGCACCCACGCTGCTGTCGACCGACACCCTGTGGCACCTCGCCTCGCCGATCACGGCCCGGCTGGAGGCCCCGGCGTCGGGCCCGAGCGCCCTCAGGCTGGCCCAGATGCTGCACCCGACCCCCGCCGTGGGCGGGGTGCCGGCCGCCGCCGCGGCGGAGGCGATCGCCGACCTCGAGGGCGACCTGCGCGACTACTTCGCCGGTTGCGTCGGCTGGGTCGACGGCTCCGGCGACGGCGTCTTCGCGATCACCATCCGCGCCGCGGTGATCGACGGCGCCCGGCTCCGGCTGTTCGCCGGCGCGGGCATCGTGGCCGGCTCCGACCCCGAGCTCGAGGTGCTCGAGACCGGCGCCAAGCTCGGGACGATGATGCGGGTCACCGGCCTGGCCTGAGCCCACGCCGCGGCTCACCGCCGGTGTGGCACGATGGTGTCACCACGAGGGGAGTATTCCTCCGCGCGTGCTTTCGTCATCACGCCCGGCGCTGGCCGGGCCGGAGCCGCGGGTCGCCGTACCGGAAGAGACCTCGGGCCGCGTCAGCCAGCCCGAAGCCGGAGGAACCCCGTGGACGTCTCGACCCTGGAATGGACCATCACCCTCGCCGTCACCGTCGGGGTGATCGTGATCGACCTCGTCGTCATCGCCCGTGACCCGCACGAACCGACGATGCGGGGAGTGCGCGATCGCGTTCGCCGCCTACACCGGGGCGGCACTCGCCTTCGGCGGGTGGGTCGTGCTCGCCCACGGCCAGGGCCACGGCGTCGACTTCGTCACCGGCTTCCTCGTGGAGAAGAGCCTCTCCGTCGACAACCTCTTCGTCTTCCTCGTGCTGATGGCCGCGCTGAAGGTGCCGCGGAAGTACCAGCAGGAGGCGCTGATGGTCGGCATCGTGCTCGCGCTGCTGCTCCGGGGCGTCTTCATCGCGCTCGGCTACACCCTGATCGAGAGCTTCAGCTGGGTCTTCTACGCGTTCGGCGCGTTCCTCGTCGTCACGGCGATCAAGCTGGTGAGGGACCACGCCACCCACGAGGACGAGCACCCCGAGGACAGCCGCATCGTGCGCTTCGCCCGCAGCCACCTCAACGTCGCGGACGAGTACCGCGGACTGAGGCTGTGGTGGCGCGACAACGGCGTCCGGGTGGCGTCGCCGATGCTGGTCGTGGTCGTCGCACTCGGCCTGACCGACGTCATGTTCGCGCTCGACTCGATCCCCGCGATCTTCGGCATCACGCAGGAGCCCTACCTGGTCTTCACCGCCAACGTCTTCGCCCTGATGGGCCTGCGCCAGCTCTACTTCCTGCTCGGCGGTCTGCTCGAGCGGCTGATCTACCTCTCCTACGGCCTCGCCTTCATCCTCGCCTTCATCGGCGTCAAGCTGGTGCTGCACGCCCTGCACGAGAACGAGCTGTCGTTCGTCAACGGCGGCCGGCCGGTCGACGTACCGGAGGTGTCGTCGACGCTCAGCCTCGCCGTCATCCTGGTGACCCTGGGCCTCACCGCGGCCGCCAGCGTGTGGCGCCTCCGTCGCGAGGATGAAGCCGCGCTCGAAGAGCGAGGATCCGACGTACGGCGGGATGATCTCGTCTAGGGTGCTCGGGTCCGTCCCCGAGCCACGACGAGGCCCATGAGCAACCACCAGAGCGGCCCCCGCGGCGGTCAGCCGCACCTCCAGGTGCAGTGGGCGGGGACGACGAGGACGTTCGACGGCGACCGCGTCGTCATCGGCCGCGAGGCCGACTGCGACGTCGTCGTGCGCGACGGCCAGGCGTCGCGCCACCACGCGCTGCTCCAGCGCGAGGCCGGCGCGTGGGTCGTCGTCGACACCAGCACCAACGGCACGTTCGTGCAGGGGCGGCGGATCACCCGGATGCCGGTGCCGCCCAACCCGCTGAGCCTCCACCTCGGCGGCCCCGCCGGCGAACCGGTGGTGGTCACGGTGCTGTCCGTGCCGCACGCGCCGGCCCCGGTGCCGGGCGCGGGGAGCCGCCCCGTGCCGTCGCGGCCGGTCCCCGCCGCACCGGCGCCCGCGGCGCCGGCGGTGCCGCCACCGGCACCGGCCCAGTCGGCCCAGCCGGCCCCGTCGGCCCCGTCGGCCCAGCCGCCGCAGGACTGGTGGCAGCACCTCCCGCCGCCGCAGCTGCCCGCGGGAGCGGGGCCGCAGGACGCCTGGCAGCCGCAGGCCGTCGTACCTCCCGGCCAGCTGCAGCACGGCACCTCCGTCGTCCTGCCGCAACAGGTGCAGGCCGGCCGGGTGCTCACGATCGGTCGCGAGCACACCAACGACGTGGTCCTCGACGACCCGCTCGTCAGCCGCCGGCACGCGCGCCTCGAGCCGGGCGCGCCCGGGCGGGCGGCGGTGCTCCACGACCTCGGCAGCTTCAACGGCACGTTCGTCAACGGCCACCGGGTGCAGGGCGCGGTGACCCTCGAGGCCGGCGCCGAGGTGATCTTCGGCAACCAGACGTTCCGGTGGGACGGCACACAGCTGCTGGCGTCGGCGACGACCCACGAGTTCACCCTCTACGCCGACGGCCTGACCACCGTGCTGCCCGACGGCCGCCAGCTGCTCCAGAACGCGTCCTTCCAGCTCGAGCCGTCGAGCCTGACCGCCGTCATCGGCCCCTCCGGCGCCGGCAAGTCGACGCTCCTCGGTGCGCTGACCGGCCTGCGGCCGGCCACCCACGGTCGGGTCATCTGGCAGGGTCACGACCTCTACGCGCACTACGACCAGCTGCGGTTCCAGATCGGCCTGGTGCCGCAGCAGGACATCCAGCACCCGCAGCTGAAGGTGCGCCAGGCGCTCCGGTACGCCGCGCAGCTGCGGCTCCCTCCCGACACCACGCGCGAGGAGCAGGAGGCGCGGGTGCTGGCCGTCGCGCAGCAGCTGCAGCTGACCGAGCGCCTCGACAACCGGATCGGCACCCAGCTCTCCGGCGGCCAGAAGAAGCGGGTGTCGATCGCGACCGAGCTCCTGACGGCGCCGCCGCTGCTCTTCCTCGACGAGCCGACGTCCGGGCTCGACCCGGGGCTCGACCTCGAGGTGATGAAGCAGCTGCGGTCGCTGGCCGACGGCGGCCGGGTCGTCATGGTGGTCACCCACTCGGTGCTCGCCCTCGACGTCTGCGACGACGTCATGGTGCTGGCCCCGGGCGGCCGGATCGCCTACTTCGGGCCGCCGGAGGGGTGCTCGCGCACTTCGGCGCACGCAACTACCCCCGAGGTCTTCGACCTGCTCGACGAGCCGGACCTCTGGCAGCGGATCCCGGTGCCCGACCAGGCCGGCGCCACCGGCGGGATCCCGTCGGCCCCGGCGGCCGGCGTACCTGCGCCGCCGCGGCAGTCCGCGGGCCGGCAACTCTCCACGCTGGTGCGGCGCAACGCCGCCGTGGTGGTCGCCGACCGGCTCCTGCTCGGGATGCTGCTGCTCCTGCCGTTGATCCTCGGCGGCCTGAGCAGGCTGGTGCCCGGCGACAACGGCCTATCGCTCGCCGCGGGCCGGTTCTGCCGGGAGGGGTTCCGCTCCGCCGGCCCGGAGACGTGCGAGCCGCGCAACCCCCAGGCGGGGGGTGGACGTGGTGGCCAAGTTCTTCGACGCGGGCGAGTCGACGCAGCGACTGATCGTGCTGATCGTGGCGGCCTGCCTGATGGGCACTGCGATCGCGATCCGCGAGCTGGTGGGGGAGCGGCCGATCTTCCGGCGTGAGTACGCCGTCGGCCTCTCGCCCGGGATCTACTTCGCCAGCAAGGTGCTGGTCCTCGGCTCCGCCGCCTTCGCCCAGGGCCTCGCGGTCACGTTCATCGCCACGGTCGGGCTGCCCGGCGCCGACGGCGACCTCGGGACGTTGCGGGTCGCGCTCGCCGTCGCGCTGCTGGCGTTCACGATGGCCGTCCTCGGCCTCGCGCTCTCGGCGCTCGTCACGAGCACGGAGCAGACGATGCCGACCCTGGTGGGGGTGATCATGGTGCAGCTGGTGCTCTCCGGCTCGCTGTTCGCCATCGCCGGCCGGCCGGTGCTCGAGCAGATCGCCTGGCTCTCGCCCTCCCGGTGGGCCTACGCCGCGTCCGCCTCCGCGATGGGCCTGCAGCCCGCGCTCGAGCCGGAGCGCGGCTCGGACTGGATCGCCGAGCCCGGCGCCGACCACTACGTCATGGACATGGGCGTGCTCGGCGGCCTGTGCCTGCTCGTCCTCGCCCTCGGCCTCTGGCTGACCTACCGCAGCGCGACCGACGACTGATCGACCCGGCTCATCTCTGCACGCGTGACGCGCCGACCCGGCTCATCTCCGCACGCATAATGCGCCGACCCGGCTCATCTCCGCACGCAAAAGCGCCGACCCGGCCCATCTCCGCACTGCGCCTTGTCGGAATGAGCCGGGTCGGGCCTTCTAGCGTGCCGGAATGGGCCGGGTCGCGCTGTTTTTCCGTGCCGGGATGAGCCGGGTCGGGCCGTTCTGCGTGCCGGAATGAGCCGGGTCGACTTCTGCGGCGGGTCCGACAGGTTTTGGTGGGACGCCGACGACTTTTGCCTTGACGGCGACAGAAGTCTTCTGCCAACGTGACGGACGCCACATCAGCGTCGTTTCGGGAACGGGGCCACAGCGCCCCAGGTGCAGGAGGCAGCGGGATGCTCGCAAGGCTCGGTCGGGTTCGCATGGTCGCGGCGGCTCTCGGACTGGCACTCGCCGCCGGAGTCCTGGGGGCGGCCCCGGCGACCGCAGTGCAGGAGGCGGCGGCACCGGCAGCACCGGCAGCCGCGCCCGACGCCGCGGCCGCCGACCCGGCGACCTCGGTCGCAGCGGCGGCGGAGGACCCGCCGGACCTCGACAAGTTCCAGAAGGTGGTGCTCGGCCAGGGCACGCACCTGGGCGAGGTCATGGAGCTCACCGTCGCCGAGGACGGCCGGGTCTTCTTCATCACCCGCGCCGGCGACATCCAGGTCTACGACCCGACCAGCGGTGCGATCGAGGTCGTGATGAACAACCCGGAGCTCGGGGTGTGGAGCGGGCTCGAGGACGGCGGCCTCGGCATCACGCTGTCGCCGGACTTCGCGGAGACCGGCTGGATCTACGTCTACTACGCGCCGCTCCCGGAGTCGCTGAACCGCAACCGGCTGTCGCGCCTCACCCTCGAGGAGTCCGAGGACGGGCAGCTCTACATCGACAAGAGCTCGGAGAAGGTGGTCCTCGAGGTCGCGACCCAGCGCAACATCTGCTGCCACTCCGCCGGCTCGCTGCAGTTCGACAGCGACGGCGTCCTGCACCTCTCCACCGGTGACAACACGTCGTCCTCCGACAACGGCGGCTACTCCCCGCACGACGAGCGGCCGGGCCGCTCCGACTACGACGCGCAGAAGTCCTCGGGCAACACCAACGACCTGCGCGGCAAGATCCTGCGGGTCCTGCCCCGCGCCGACGACGACGGCGACATCGACCCGACGCCGGGCGACGACATCTCCTACGACATCCCGGAGGGCAACCTCTTCGGCGAGGGCGGTCAGTACCCGACCGCGCGGTACCCCGACGCGGACCCGGCGAAGACCCGCCCCGAGATCTACGTGATGGGTCTGCGCAACCCCCTACCGGCTCGGCGTCGACCCGGAGTCCGACGCGCTCTACTGGGGCGAGGTCGGCCCCGACGCGCGGTCCAACGACCCCAACCGCGGTCCGCGGCACCAGGAGGAGTTCAACCGCACCACCGAGCCGATGAACGGCGGCTGGCCCTACTGCGGCGGCGAGGTCGGCGACGACCTGACCGCGCAGGGGATCGGCGGGGCGTACGTCGACTGGGACTTCGTCGCGAACACCTGGCGGGAGAACCCCGACGGGACGCCCAAGCGGTTCCCGTGCAACGACCCCGACGGCATGGCCGACACCAACGACTCGCCCAACAACACCGGCCTCACCGACCTGCCGCCGATGACCGACGCCTGGATCCCCCTACTCCACGTCGGCGCCGTTCAAGTACCCCGAGGTCGAGGGCTCGACCCCGATCGGCGGCCAGGTCTACCGGCAGTCGCGCAACACCGCCGCCAAGGACACCGCGTTCCCGGCGTACTACGAGGGCTCGTACTTCATGGCGGAGATGAGCCGCGGCTGGATCAAGGAAGTCCGGATGGACGAGTCCGGCAACATCGAGTCGATCAACGACTTCATGAGCGGCTTCTACGCCCCCGGTGACATGGAGTTCGGCGCCGACGGCTCGCTCTACGTGCTCGAGTACGGCTCCGGGTTCTTCTCCGGCTCGCCCGACACCAAGCTGGTCCGCATCGACTACGCCGTCGACGGGCGCGCGCCGACCGCCGAGGCGTCGGCCGACGTCACCGAGGGCGAGGCGCCGCTGACGGTCGCGTTCTCGAGCGAGGGCACCGAGGACCCCGACGGCGACGACCTCACCTACGCCTGGGACTTCGACGAGGACGGGACGGCCGACTCCACCGAGCCGGACCCGACGCACACGTTCGACGCGGTGGGCGACTACGCCGTCGTGCTGACGGTCACCGACAGCACCGGCAAGTCCGCCACCGCGCAGGTGACGGTCAACGTCGGCAACACCCGGCCGAAGGTCGACATTCAGCTGCCCGTCGACGGCGGGTTCTTCGACTCCGGCGACGACATCGCGTTCGACGTCGACGTGACCGACGCGGAGGAGACCGTCGACTGCTCGAAGGTCGTCGTCTCCGAGGGCCTCGGCCACGACGGGCACGTGCACCCCAACCTCAGCGTCAACGGTTGCGAGGGCGTGATGACCACGGCCGAGTCGACCGACCACGGCCCCGACGCCAACACCTACGGCGTGATCTCCGCCAGCTACAGCGACCGTGGCGCCAACGGCGGCGCGAACGCGCCGCTGACCGGGCAGGACTTCATCACGCTCCAGCCCAAGCTCCGCCAGGCCGAGCACGCGTCGCTGCGCTCGGGCGTCGGCCAGACCGGCTACGACGACAAGAGCGGCACCCGTCCCGGCGGCGGGTCGCTCATCACCGGCATGGGTGACGGCGACTGGGTCGGCTTCGAGCCGATGAGCCTGCTCAACATGACCGGCGTGTCCCTCACCTACTCCGGCAACGCCGGCGGGGGGCGCCTCGATCGAGCTGCGCACCGGCACGCCCGACGGGCCGGTGGTCGCCGACGTCCCGCTCGACGGCGGCACGCAGGGCCTGTACTTCTACAAGACCGTCGGGGGCGACATCACCGCCCGCGACGCCGACGAGGGCGGCCGTCCGCTCTACTTCGTCTACGACGGTCCGGGCGAGATCAACTTCGACCAGGTCCGGTTCGCCGGCCGCGGCATCGCGGCCAACGTGTCGCCGACGATCACGTCCGCCGAGGCGACGCCGAACGACGGCCAGGCGCCGCTCGAGGTCGACTTCTCGGCCGAGGCGGTCGACGGCGACGGCGACGAGATCAGCTACCACTGGGACTTCGGGGTCGAGGGCACCGACGACGACGTCGCCGACACCGCGGACGCGACGTACACGTACGCCGAGCCCGGCCGCTACACGGCGACGGTCACGGCGACCGACGCCACCGACAAGTCGACCAGCGCGACCGTGCCGGTGACCGTGCGCCGGCCGTGCGTGACCGCACCCACGCCCGACGAGGGCTACCGGCTCCTGTTCGACGGCACCACCACGGAGGGCTGGTCGCAGGCCGGTCCGGGTGGGTTCGACGTCGAGGAGTGCACGCTCACCTCGCGCGGTGGCCTCGGGTTGTTCTGGTACTCCGCGGAGAGCTTCGAGGACTACTCGATGAAGCTGCAGTTCCGGCTCTCCGACGACGGCGACAACTCCGGCGTCTTCCACCGGTTCCCCGACCCGGGCACCGACCCGTGGGTGGCGGTCGACGAGGGCCACGAGATCCAGATCAAGGAGGGCCAGCCGAACGACGAGCCGCAGAAGACGGGTTCGGTCTACAACTTCGACCGCGAGGACCGGCGCAACGCGCGGCCCACCGGCGAGTGGAACGACTACGAGATCCGCGTCGTCGGGCAGACCTACACGATGCTGCTCAACGGCGAGGTCGTGAACGAGTACACCTCCGACGGCTCACGCGGTAGCGAGGGCTACGTCGGCCTGCAGAACCACGGTGACGCCGACACGGTCTCCTTCCGCAACATCCAGATCCAGGAGCTGGAGGTCGACGAGCCGTTCATCAACACGGTGACGGCCGACCCCGTCCGGGGCGCCGCTCCGCTGACGGTCGACCTCGAGGCCGAGGGCATCGACCGGCAGGGCGACGAGATCACCTACGAGTGGGACTTCGGCGACGGCACCGAGGAGACGGGCGGCGCCACGATCAGCCACGAGTACACCGAGGGCGGCACCTACCGGGCGACGGTCACCCCGGTCGACAGCGAGGGCAACCGCGGTGCGCCGCGGACGACGCAGGAGATCACGGTCCTCGTCGACCCGGTGCCGAGCGCCACCGCGGTCCCGCGGTGCGGCATCGCCCCGCTCACGGTGGCGTTCACCGGCTCCGCGGTGGACCCGCAGGGGCAGGACGTGACCTACGCCTGGGACTTCGGCGTCGACGGCACCGACGACGACACGTCGACCGAGCCGAGCCCGTCGTACACCTACGCCGAGCCGGGCGACTACACCGCGCGGCTGACGGTCACCGACCCCGACGGCAACACCGGCGTGCGCACGCTGGCCGTCCAGGTGCTCGCCGACGGTCGTTGCCGGCCGGTCGCCGACCTGAGCGCCCACTTCAACAACGACGGCATCTCCACCCACGCCAACCCGAGTGACGGCAACTTCGACGACGGCGGCTGGTCGTTCGCCGCGGAGCTGCTGCCCTCGTCGGTGCGGGAGAACGGCGGGCCGGTCGAGCTCGACGGCGTGGACTTCGAGTTCCCCAGCCCGGCCGACGGCGAGCTCAACACCGTCGAGGCGGCGGGCCAGGAGATCGCGCTCCCGTCGGGCAGCTTCGAGCAGCTGAAGGTGCTGGGCTCCGCCCACCACGGTGACGTGGACGCCCCGGTCACGGTGACCTACACCGACGGCACGAGCGAGCAGCTGCCGCTGAAGTTCACCGACTGGGCCCAGACGCCCAAGTACGGCGAGTCGATCGCGGTCAACATGCAGCACCGGCACGACCCCGCCGGCGACACCGGTCCCCGGGTCTACCTGTTCATCCAGACCCTCGAGGTCGACCCGGAGAAGGACCTGGCGTCGATCACGCTCCCCGACGAGGAGCGACTGCACGTCCTGGCGATCTCGGCGGTCAACGTCGAGGAGCCCGAGCCGTGCAACGACCGGCGGTCGGACGAGTTCGACGACGACGCGCTCGACGACAACTGCAACTGGCAGGTGCGCCGGGCCGACCCGTCGCTGTACTCGGTCTCCGACGGCGCGCTGCACCTGACCGCCGGGTCCGGCGAGTACGCCGACGCGCCCAACATCATCACCCAGGCGGCGCCCGACGGTGAGTGGACGGTGACGTCGAAGCTCACCTTCGACCCGAGCGAGGGCGGCCAGCAGGCGGGCCTGGTGGTCGCGGGCAGCGGGAGCTCCGGCTTCGCGAAGCTGATGTTCGTCAACAAGGGCAGCGGCAACGAGTGGATCGAGTTCCTCAAGAGCAGCGACCCCAACAACACCTTCGACTTCGAGGGCGACTGGCACACCGGGGGCGGCTCGTTCGACGGACCGTTCCTGCCGGCGGACTTCCCGACGACGTTCTGGCTGCGCCTCACCTCCGACGGCACCAGCCTGCGCGGCTACTACTCCACCGACGGTGACGAGTTCACCCAGGTCGGGGACCCGCGGGCGCTGGCGGGGATCAGCTCACCGCGCGTGGGTGTGATGGCGCTGCGCGGCAACGCGTCGCCGGTCGTCGCCGACTACGACTTCTTCCGGTTCGCCGGCGACGAGGAGCCCGGTCCCCGGACGTGGGTCGTCGACGCCGTCGACGAGGGCACCAGCCGGTGGGTGTCGGCGGACAACGGGACCTCGACGGTCAACGTCGAGGTCGGCGACACCGTGGAGTGGCAGTTCGACCAGGCCACGATGGCCCACGACATCACCGCCCGCAGCGACAACTGGGACATCGCCCAGTACCGCGAGCCCGGCGGCGAGCCGGTGCGGTGGACCTTCACCGAACCCGGTGTCTACGAGTACTGGTGCGCGATCCACGGCAGCATCATGACCGGCACGGTGGTGGTCGAGGAGGACGACGTCCCGGGCAACCGGCCGCCGACGGCCGACCCGTTCGTCGACCCGCGCAGCGGCGCCGCTCCCCTCTACGTGCACTTCGAGGCGCGTGCCGAGGACCCGGACGGCGACGACCTGACCTACCTGTGGGACTTCGGGATGTCGGACGAGCCGTCCGACACCTCGACGGCGGCGCACGCCCACATGCTCTACGAGGAGGCCGGCGACTACACGGCGACACTGACGGTCTCCGACGGCAAGGGCGGGGTCTACGAGGAGGAGTTCCCGATCACCGTCACCGGTGAGGCTCCGGTGGTCACGCTCGGAGCGAGCAACACCACCGGACCGGCCCCGCTCAACGTCAACTTCATCGGCAGTGCGACCGACGCGCAGGGCGGCGACCTGACCTACGAGTGGGACTTCGGCGTCCCGGGCACCGACGAGGACACCGCGACCGGGCCGGGCCGCAAGGGCTACACCTACCAGGAGCCCGGCAGCTACACCGCGACGCTCACGGTCACCGACCCGGAGGGCAACGAGGGCTCCGACACCCTCGACATCGAGGTGACCGAGGGCGGCGGGGGAGACGCCGATGCCCGAGATCGAGGCCTCCGCGCGGCCGGCGAAGGGCAAGGCGCCGCTCGACGTGCGGTTCTCGACCGAGGTGACCACCTCCGGTGAGTTCCAGCCGTTCGCCGCGGGCACGACGACGTACCCCGACCTCGCCGGTACGGCGACCATGGTGCGCAGCCGTGGCGCCACGACGACGACGGTGGAGGTGACGGGTCTCAAGCCCGAGGTCCACCACATGGTGCACGTGCACGAGGAGCCGTGCTCGTCCAACGACGGCGGCGCGCACTTCCGGTTCGACGAGTCGCAGAACTTCGGGGAGGACAACGAGATCTGGCCGATGTTCACCACCGACGCGTCCGGCGCGAGCGGCACCGTCACGGTGGAGAGCACCCAGCGCGCCGGAGCGAAGGCGCTGTCGATCGTGATCCACGACCCGGACAACCCGGCGCTGCGGATCGGGTGCGTCGACCTGGCGCCGGACCTGCGGGGGCCTGGAGTACGCGTGGACGTTCGGCGACGGCGGCACCGCCACCGGTCCCGACCCCGACCACCGCTACCGCAAGCGGGGCACCTACACCGCCCGGGTCACGGTCACCGACCCGGAGTCGGGCAGCGAGGTCACCGACACCGTGCGGGTGCGGGTCACCGGGCCGCCGGCCGACAACCGGCGCCCGGCGGTGCGCGCGCTCTCGCCGAAGGGCCGCACCAAGGACCGCACCCCGAAGGTGGTCGCGATAGTCCGCGACGCCGGCAGGGGGTGGCCCGCAGCGGCATCAAGGTGCTGGTCGACGGCAAGCGGCAGCGGTTCACCTACAACGAGCGGCGCGACCGGGTCACCGCGCAGGTGCGCAAGCGGCTCCAGCCCGGCCGGCACCGGGTGAAGGTCGTCGCGGTCGACCGCGCCGGCAACAGGACGGTCAAGGTCTGGCGGTTCCGCATCGTGCGGTAGCCCACCGCCACCGGCTCACGACTGTCGACGACGACGAGGAGTGAACATGCACCAGCGACTGCTCGCGGCCGTCGCGGGGTTGGGTGTCGTCTCCGGCACCCTGCTCGTGCCGGCCGCACCCACCACCGCGGCGCCGGCGGCGCCCGCCCAGGCCGCCCAGGCCGCCGAGCCGGCGTACGACGTCCTGGTCTTCTCCAGGACGGCGGGCTTCCGCCACAGCTCGATCGACGAGGGCATCGCCGCCGTCGAGCAGCTCGGGGCGGAGCACGGCTTCTCGGTCACCGCGACCGAGGACCCCGCCGCCTTCACCGACGCCAACCTCGAGCAGTACGAGGCGGTGGTGTGGCTCTCCACGACCGGCGACGTCCTCGACGACGCGCAGCAGGGCGCCTTCGAGCGCTACGTCCAGGCCGGCGGCGGCTACGTCGGTGTGCACGCGGCGTCCGACACCGAGTACACCTGGCCGTGGTACGGCGACCTCGTCGGGGCCTACTTCAAGAACCACCCGCCGGGCACCACCGCGGCCGACGTGGTGGTGGAGGACCCGGAGACGGCGTCGAGCTGCTTCCTGCCGTCGACCTGGACCCGCACCGACGAGTGGTACAACTTCCAGTCGCCGGAGGACCCGGTGGTCAACGGCGGGGGAGAGGACTACAGCCCGCGCGACCACGTGAACGTGATCGCCACGCTCGACGAGAGCACCTACGACGAGCAGGACGGCAACGCCACCGACGACGACCACCCGATCGCCTGGTACCACGAGTTCAACGGCGGTCGCAGCTGGTACACCGGCGGCGGCCACACCGAGCAGTCGTTCAGCGACCCGTTGTTCACCCTCCACCTCCTCGGCGGCATCCAGTACGCCGCGGGCCAGGAGCCCGACGGCTGCGCGGAGCTTCCGCCCAGCGAGAGCGACTTCGAGCAGGTCACCCTGGCCAAGGGTGTCGACAAGGTGGGCGAGCCGATGAGCCTGTCGGTGCTGCCCGACGGCCGGGTGCTCCACAACGCCCGCGACGGCCGGGTCTTCCTCACCGACCTCGAGGGCGGCACGCAGCACATCGCGACCGTGCCGGTCTACCAGCACGACGAGGACGGGCTGCAGAGCCTGGCGGTGTCGCCGGACTTCGAGGAGACCGGCTGGGTCTACCTCTACTACGCGCCTCCGCTCGACACCCCGGCCGGCGACGCCCCCAACACCGGCACCGCCGCCACCTTCGAGCAGTGGAAGGGCCACAACGTCCTGTCGCGCGTGAGGTTCGTCGACGACGACCTCGACCTGAGCACGGAGCAGGAGCTGCTCCGTGTCGACGCCGACCGGGGCATCTGCTGCCACGCCGGCGGCGCGATCGACTTCGACGCCGACGGCAACCTCTACCTCTCCACCGGCGACGACAGCAACCCGTTCGCCTCGGACGGCTACGCACCGCTCGACGAGCGCGCCGACCGCAACCCGGCGTACGACGCCCAGCGCACGTCGGCCAACACCAACGACCTGCGGGGGCAAGATCCTGCGGATCACGCCGGACCCGACCGAGGCGGTCTACACCGTCCCCGAGGGCAACCTGTTCCCCGAGGCGGACGACCCGGACGAGAAGACGCGGCCCGAGATCTACGCGATGGGCTTCCGCAACCCGTTCCGGATGACGGTCGACAAGGAGACCGGCTACGTCTACGTCGGCGAATACGGCCCCGACGCCGGCGCGGCGAACCCGCAGCGCGGCCCGCAGGGGATCGTGGAGTTCGACCAGGTCCGCGAGGCCGGCAACTTCGGCTGGCCCTACTGCACCGGGCCCAACACCGAGCAGACGACGTACGTCGACCACGACTTCGCCACCGGCGAGTCCGGTGACCGGTTCGACTGTGCGAACCCGGTGAACGACTCGCCGAACAACACCGGGCTGACCGAGCTCCCGCCCGCCCAGCCGGCGTGGATCCACTATGACGGCGGCAACGTCACCTACAACGGCAAGACCACCGACGAGTTCGGGAGCGGGGGCGAGGGCCCGATGGCGGGCCCGGTCTACGACTACGACGCCGACCTCGCGTCGGACGTGAAGTTCCCGGAGTACTACGACAACCACTTCTTCGCCGGCGAGTGGACCCGCGGCTGGATCCGCGACATCGCGATGGACGCGGAGGGCGACATCACCGCCATCCGGCCGTTCTTCGAGTCCTCGACGCTCTATGCCGTCATCGACATGGAGTTCGGCCCCGACGGGTCGCTCTACGTCCTCGACTACGGCAACGGCGGCTACTTCACCGGCAACGAGAACTCCGCGGTCTACAAGATCAACTACGTCGAGGACGGCACCCGCGCACCGCGCGCGGAGGCGTCGGCGACCCCGGACTCCGGGCAGCCGCCGCTGGAGGTGGAGTTCTCCAGCGAGGGCTCGACCGACCCCGACACCGGCGACGAGATCGTCTCCTACGCGTGGGACTTCGACGGCGACGGGACCACCGACTCCACCGCCCCGGACCCGACCCACACCTACGCCGAGGAGGGTCAGTACGACGCCCGGCTGACCGTCACCGACACCACCGGCCGCACCGGCAACGCCACCGTGGTGGTGACCGTCGGCAACACCCGGCCGACGGTCGAGATCCAGACGCCGCCCGACGGCGGGTTCTTCGAGTTCGGCGACACCGTGCACGTGACCGTAAACGTGACGGACCCGGAGGAGCAGGAGATCGACTGCACCGACGTGCGGGTGGAGTACGTGCTCGGCCACGACACGCACGGCCACCCGCTGAGCTCGGCCACGGGCTGCGACGTGCAGCTCCCGACCGTCGCCGACGAAGGCCACGACGCGTCGGCCAACGTCTTCGGCGTGATCAACGTCCGCTACACCGACGGCGGCTCGGGCGTCGCGCCGCTGACCGGCGAGGACGAGGTCGTGCTGCAGCCCAAGCGCAAGCAGGCCGAGCACTTCACCAGCCAGCAGGGCGTCCAGCTCGAGGCCGTGAACGACCCGCAGGGCGGCGCGAGCAGCGTGGCGTTCATCGACGACGGCGACCACGTCTCCTACGCGCCGGTGAACCTGACCGGCGTGGAGAAGCTGCGGTTCCGCGTCTCCTCCGGCGGCGTCGGCGGCACGATCGAGGCGCGCTTCGACTCGCCCACCGGCGAGCTCGTCGGCTCGGTGCCGGTGACGCCGACCGGCGGGTGGCAGAACTGGGGCTGGGTCGAGATGGAGGTGCCGGAGGCGGCCCGCTCGGCCGGCACGCACGAGCTGTTCCTCGTCTTCGAGGCCCCGAGCGCGGGCCAGACCGGGCTGTTCAACGTGAACTTCTTCGACGCGGTCGGCCGCGGCGTCTCGGAGAACTCCCGCCCGACCGTGACCGCCTCGGCCTCGCCGGTGCGGGGCGAGGCGCCGCTCGAGGTCGCGTTCACCGGCACCGCCGAGGACGCCGACGGCGACGAGCTCACCTACGCATGGGACTTCGGCGTCGCCGGCACCGACGACGACACGGCGGACACGCTCGAGGCGACCTACACCTACCAGCAGGCCGGCACCTACACCGCCCGGCTGACGGTGACCGACGCCCGGGGGGCCTCGCGCACGGCGAGCGTCGGGGTGCAGGTGCTGCCCGAGTGCCCGGGCGAGGCCGAGCCGAGCGACGAGTTCGACGGCGAGACTATCGACACCTGCCGGTGGAACATGATCTTCCAGGAGGACCCGGAGCTCTACGAGCTGGCCGACGGGCAGCTGACGATCACCACGACGCCGAGCGAGTTCTACCAGGACGCCGACCCGGCGGCGGTGCGGAACGTGTTCCTCCAGTCGGCCGACCACACCTCCGAGGACTACGTCCTGGAGACGCGGATCACCGCTGCGGAGCTCACCACCGGCTACTCGCAGGCCGGCCTCGTGGTCGTCGGCGACCCCGACAACTACGTCAAGCTCGTGGTGATCGCCGACGAGGGCCAGGGCCGCATCAACCGGGTCGAGGTGCGGTCGGAGGTCGGCTCGGACATCCAGGACCCGCAGCTGGACGTCGAAGCGCCGGCCAACGTGTCGGCGTACCGCCTCCGGCTGACGAAGGTCGGCACCGACTACACCGGCGAGGTTGCGTTCGACGGCGCCGACTGGCAGACCATCTCCACGGTCTCCCACCCGACGGCCGCCATGTCGTTCGGCCTGGCCGCCTTCGGCGTCAACCAGCCCGACCGCGACGTCACGTTCGACTACTTCCGCGTCACTGGCGAGGAGGAGCCCGAACCGGAGCCGGAGCCGAAGGACCGGTGGAAGCCCAAGGTGAAGGCGCTGGCGCCCAAGGGCCGAACGGCCGACCGGACGCCGAAGGTAGTCGCCAAGGTCAGCGACCGCGGCCGGGGCGTGGCCCGCAAGGGGGATCAAGGTCCTGGTCGACGGCAAGCGACGGAAGATCACCTACGACGACCGGCGCGACCGGGTCACCGCGCAGGTGCGCAACCGGCTCCGGCCCGGCCGGCACCGGGTGAAGGTGGTCGCGGTCGACCGCGCGGGCAACCGCACGGTGAGGACCTGGACGTTCCGCGTCGTCCGCCGCCGCTAGCGGCGACGGCATTCCCGCCGCCGTCGGCGGCGGCGGGAATGCCGGGCGGCGCCGGCGCCTTGTCCCTGTGATGACCGACGACGCCCTCACCGATCAGTCCCTGCCTGCCCTCTCGGTGCTCGACCTGGTGCCGGTGCGCACCGACCAGGCCACCGGCGACGCGCTCGCCGCCACGATCGCGCTGGCGCGGACGGCCGACGACCTCGGCTACCGGCGCTACTGGCTGGCCGAGCACCACAACATGGCTGCGGTCGCCGCGACCAACCCGCCCGTCCTGATCGGGATGGTCGCCGCCCACACCCGGCGGCTCCGCGTCGGCTCCGGCGGGGTGATGCTGCCCAACCACGCGCCGCTCGTCGTCGCGGAGCAGTTCGCGCTGCTCGAGGCGGCCTTCCCCGGCCGCATCGACCTCGGGATCGGGCGGGCGCCCGGCTCCGACCCGGTCACCAGCTGGGCGCTGCGGCACGGCGCCGGAGGCGTCACCGACGAGGCGGTCGCCCGCTTCCCCCAGTACGTCGACGACGTGCTCGCCATGATGGACCCGGGCGGTGTCGGGCTGGCGCTGCGCGGCCGCACCCACCTGCTGAGGGCCACGCCGGCCGCCACGTCCTCCCCGACGGTGTGGCTGCTGGGGTCGTCGGACTACTCGGCCCGGCTGGCCGCCGAGAAGGGCCTGCCCTACGTCTTCGCCCACCACTTCTCCGGCTCCGGCACCGAGCAGGCCCTCGAGATCTACCGCTCCGGCTTCCAGCCCTCGCCCGAGCTCACCGAGCCGCGCACCTTCCTCACCGTCAACGCGGCGGTCGCCGACACCACCGCCGAGGCCGAGCGGCTCGCGCTTCCGCAGCTGCTGCAGATGGCCGACCTCCGCACCGGCCGGCCGATGCAGGCGCAGCCACTGGTCGAGGAAGCCGAGAAGCTCGTCGCCGAGGGGCTGCCGCCCGGTCACCGGCAGGTCATCGACTCCATGCGGCAGCGGTGGGTGGTCGGCGACCCCGCGACCGCCCGCGCCGAGCTGCGGCGCCTCGCCGCGGCGTACGACGTCGACGAAGTGATGGTCAACCCGGTCGCCAGCGCGAGCGTCGGCACCGACCCGGCGACCGCGCCCGCGCGGGAGCAGACACTGCGGCTGCTCGCGGCGTAGCCCCTGGCCGCTGCCCGCGGCTCCGCCGAGTTGGGGATCGGACGGCGCTCGGACTAGACTGGCATGTCGGCCCAACGTGGGTCTGTGTCGTGCTGCCTCGCGGCTGCCCGGTCACCGTGGAGGAGCTGTGTTCCGACAGCGTAGGTCACGGTGCGCCGGGAGAGGCTCACGACACGGCTGCACGAGGTCCACCGGCACCGCCCCCGGGCGGCGGCGGAGGTTCCCGGGCCACCGGTAGACAGCACCCCCGAGCCAGATTGTGAGGACATGGCGAAGAAAGAAGGCGTCATCGAGATGGAGGGCTCCGTCGTGGAGGCCCTTCCCAACGCCATGTTCCGCGTGGAGCTGAGCAACGGCCACAAGGTCCTCGCTCACATCAGCGGCAAGATGCGCCAGCACTACATCCGGATCCTCCCCGAGGACCGGGTCGTGGTGGAGCTCTCGCCGTACGACCTCTCCCGCGGCCGGATCGTCTACCGCTACAAGTAACCCGACACGGGGGCTCCGCCCCCGTGTGGCAGCCGACAAGAGGAGAAAGGGCTGACATGAAGGTCAACCCGAGCGTGAAGCCGATCTGTGACAAGTGCAAGGTGATCCGTCGCCACGGCCGCGTCATGGTGATCTGCGAGAACCCGCGCCACAAGCAGCGCCAGGGCTGAGCCCGCCGCACCGACAACTGAACACCTCGCAGCGTGACCGCACGAGGAGCAACCGCTCCCCGCAACCGCCGGAACTGAGGCCGGCGCCGGGTCCACCGGGTCCCGGACGCGTCACGCCCGACACCTCAGAGTGAAATCCAAGGAGAACCGCCACCCATGGCACGCCTCGTCGGAGTCGACCTGCCGCGCGACAAGCGCATCGAGGTCGCTCTCACCTACATCTACGGCATCGGCCGTACCCGCGCCCAGCAGGTGCTGGAGGCCACCGGCGTCAGCCCGGACCTCCGCGTCCACCAGCTCGGCGACGAGGAGCTGGTCAAGCTCCGCGACGAGATCGAAGCGAACTTCAAGATCGAGGGTGACCTCCGTCGCGAGGTCCAGGCCGACATCCGTCGCAAGATCGAGATCGGCAGCTACCAGGGTCGCCGCCACCGCCAGGGCCTCCCGGTCCGCGGGCAGCGCACCAAGACCAACGCTCGCACCCGCAAGGGTCCCAAGCGCACGGTTGCCGGCAAGAAGAAGGCCAAGTGATCGCACGCCCCCGGGCGTCTCACTGACCTCATCGACCAGCTACTTCAGGAGATAACGCATGCCTCCCAAGGCTCGCGCGGGCGCCAAGAAGGTCCGCCGCAAGGAGAAGAAGAACGTCGCTCAGGGCGAGGCCCACATCAAGAGCACGTTCAACAACACGATCGTGACGATCACCGACCCGACCGGTGCGGTGATCTCGTGGGCGTCCGCCGGCACTGTCGGCTTCAAGGGCTCCCGCAAGTCCACGCCGTACGCCGCGCAGATGGCCGCGGAGGCCGCCGGCCGCCGCGCCATGGAGCACGGCATGAAGAAGATCGACGTCTTCGTCAAGGGCCCCGGCTCGGGCCGTGAGACGGCGATCCGGTCCCTGGGTGCGATCGGCCTCGAGGTCGGCACCATCCAGGACGTGACCCCCGCCCCCCACAACGGTTGCCGCCCGCCCAAGCGCCGGCGCGTCTGACCCGAGACTGAAGAAGGAGAGCGAAGGAAATGGCCCGCTACACCGGCCCCATGACCAAGAAGTCGCGCCGTCTCGGTGTCGACCTCGTCGGCGGCGACGCCGCGTTCGAGAAGCGCCCCTACCCGCCCGGCCAGCACGGCCGCGCGCGGATCAAGGAGAGCGAGTACCGCAACCAGCTGCAGGAGAAGCAGAAGGCCCGCTTCACCTACGGCGTCATGGAGAAGCAGTTCCACAACTACTACGTCGAGGCCGCCCGCCGGCAGGGCAAGACGGGTGACAACCTGCTGCAGCTGCTCGAGTGCCGCCTCGACAACGTGGTCTACCGCGCCGGGTTCGCTCGGACCCGCCGCCACGCCCGCCAGCTCGTGACCCACGGTCACTTCCTGGTCAACGGCCACAAGGTCGACATCCCGTCGTACCAGGTGAGCCAGTACGACATCATCGACGTGCGCGAGAAGTCGCTGGAGATGACGCCGTTCATCGTCGCCCGCGAGACCCACGGCGAGCGCATCGTCCCCGCGTGGCTCGAGGTCATCCCGTCGCGGATGCGGATCCTCGTCCACCAGCGGCCGGTCCGGGAGCAGATCGACGTCCCTGTCCAGGAGCAGCTCATCGTCGAGTTCTACTCCAAGAAGTAACGGTCGGGGCCCCGCCCCCACACGCCCCCGCCGGGGGCCCCGCCCCCGGACCCCGGTCCCGGCGGAAGCCCCCGGCGGACGGCACAGCACCACTTCTCCAACCTCCGCACCACGTCTGGGTCCTCATATAGCGGTCGGCCCGGAAAGGAAAGAACACAGTGCTCATCGCACAGCGCCCCACCCTCTCGGAGGAAGTCGTCGACCAGTTCCGGTCGCGGTTCGTCATCGAGCCGCTCGAGCCGGGCTTCGGCTACACCCTCGGCAACTCGCTGCGGCGTACGCTGCTCTCCTCCATCCCCGGCGCGTCGGTCACCAGCATCAAGATCGACGGTGTCCTTCACGAGTTCTCGACGATCGAGGGCGTCAAGGAGGACGTCACCGAGATCATCCTCAACCTCAAGGGCCTCGTCGTCTCCTCCGAGCACGACGAGCCGGTCACCATGTACCTCCGCAAGTCCGGCGCCGGTGACGTCACCGCCGCCGACATCGCGCCCCCCGCCGGCGTCGAGGTGCACAACCCCGACCTCAAGATCGCCACCCTCGCCGAGAACGGCAAGCTCGAGATGGAGCTCGTCGTCGAGCGCGGCCGCGGCTACGTCTCCGCCGTCCAGAACAAGGGCGCCGACAACGAGATCGGCCGGATGCCCGTCGACTCCATCTACAGCCCCGTCCTCAAGGTCACCTACAAGGTCGAGGCCACCCGAGTCGAGCAGCGCACCGACTTCGACAAGCTCGTCATCGACGTCGAGACCAAGCCGTCGATCCTGCCCCGCGACGCCATCGCCTCCGCCGGCAAGACCCTCGTCGAGCTCTTCGGCCTCGCCCGCGAGCTCAACGTCGAGGCCGAGGGCATCGACATCGGCCCGTCCCCCGTCGACGAGCAGCTCGCCGCCGACCTCGCCCTCCCCGTCGAGGACCTCCAGCTCACCGTGCGGTCCTACAACTGCCTCAAGCGCGAGGGCATCCACACCGTCGGCGAGCTCATCAGCCGCTCCGAGCAGGACCTCCTCGACATCCGCAACTTCGGCGCCAAGTCCATCGACGAGGTCAAGGCCAAGCTGCACGAGATGGGTCTCTCCCTCAAGGACAGCGCCCCCGGCTTCGACCCCCCACGCCGCCCTCGCGTCGTACAGCGAGGACGACGACGACACCTTCGTCGAGGACGAGCAGTATTAGTCGGGCCGAGCGTGTCGCATAGGTAGCGACGCCGCCCGGGACCTCGCAAGCTCGGCCCCGGGGACGTCGCCACCTGCGGCTTCGCCGCGTGCGACACGCTGCCGGCCCGCAGTCGAGGTAGGCACAACTACAGATTCCTTGGCGGCAGCCGACCGACACTTCGGTCGAGGTCGGCGGTCACCTACTGGCCGGGGCGATCCGCCCCGTCCTTCCCGCTACCCCCGGTACCTGGTACGGCCGGGGAGAAACGAGAGAAGCAATGCCCAAGCCCAAGAAGGGGCCCCGCCTCGGCGGGAGCCCGGCCCACCAGAGGCTCATCCTCCGCAACCTGGCCACCCAGCTCTTCGAGCACGGCCGGATCACCACCACGGAGGCGAAGGCGCGCACGCTGCGGCCGTACGCCGAGAAGCTGATCACCAAGGCCAAGAAGGCGCACCTGGGGGAGAACCCGCTGCACAACCGCCGCGAGGTGCTCCGGAGCATCACCGACAAGGGCGTCGTGCACCACCTCTTCACCGAGATCGCCCCGGCGTACGCCGAGCGGCCCGGCGGCTACACCCGGATCACCAAGATCGGACCGCGGCAGGGCGACAACGCCCCCATGGCCGTCATCGAGCTGGTGACCGAGGCCTACGACCCCAAGCCGGCCTCCACGCGCCGGACGGCCGAGGCCCCCGCCGTCGAGGTGTCCAAGCCCGCCGACGACGCCCCCGCCGAGGTCGAGACCGACAACGAGGCCGGTGACACCGAGGTGCTCTCCACCGAGGCCACCGAGGTCGAGACCGCCGAGGCCGAGTCCACCGCCGAGGCCGACGAGGCCGCGGAGGCCGACGAGGCCCCCGCCGCTGAGGCCGCCGAGACCGACGAGAAGGCCTGACCCGGCGCTTCTCCGCACGTCCAAGCCGCCGAGCCGTCCCGTTTCTCGGGACGGCTCGGCGTGTTTTCGTGCCGGAACGAGCCGGGTCGGCGTGTTTCTAGTGCCGGAACGAGCCGGGTCGGCGTGTTCTGCGCGCCGAGATGAGCCGGGTCGGCCCCTTTTTCGTGCGGAGACGAGCCGGGTCGGCGAGGTTTCGGGGGGAACGAGCCGCGCCCGTAGACTGGCGGCATGAGCATCGACCTCGGCACGCCGCGCGTGCTGTCCCCGCACGACGCCGAGCGGCAGGTGCTGCTCGCCGACCCGCGCGGCTACTGCGCGGGCGTCGACCGGGCCGTGGTGACCGTCGAGGAGGCGCTCGACCTCTACGGCGCACCGGTCTACGTGCGCAAGCAGATCGTGCACAACAAGCACGTGGTGGCCAACCTGGAGCAGCGCGGGGCGGTGTTCGTCGAGGAGCTCGACGAGGTCCCCGAGGGCGCGACCGTGGTGTTCTCCGCCCACGGCGTCTCGCCCGCGGTGCACGCCCAGGCGGCCGAGCGGAGCCTCAAGACGATCGACGCCACCTGCCCGCTGGTGACCAAGGTGCACCACGAGGCGAAGCGGTTCGCGCGGGAGGGCTACACGATCCTGCTCATCGGCCACGCCGGCCACGAGGAGGTCGAGGGCACCGCGGGGGAGGCGCCGCAGCAGACCGTGCTCGTCGAGCGCCCCGAGGACGTCGACACCCTCGAGTTCCCGGCGGACGCGAGGCTCGCGTGGCTGTCCCAGACCACGCTGAGCGTCGACGAGACCATGGAGACCGTCCGCCGGCTGCGTGAGAAGTTCCCGCAGCTGGAGGACCCGCCGAGCGACGACATCTGCTACGCCACCCAGAACCGTCAGGTCGCGGTGAAGGAGATCGGCGCCGACGCCGACCTGGTGATCGTCGTCGGCTCGGGCAACTCCTCCAACTCCGTGCGGCTGGTCGAGGTCGCCCTCGAGGCCGGCGCGAAGGCGGCCTACCGCGTCGACGACGCCTCCGAGATCGACGAGGCCTGGCTCGACGGCGTCGAGCGGGTCAGCGTCACCTCCGGCGCGTCGGTGCCCGACGACCTGGTGCAGGGCGTGCTCGGCTACCTCGCCGAGCGCGGCTACCCCGACGCCCGCGCCGTGCTCACCGCGGAGGAGTCGCTCACCTTCGCGCTGCCCAAGGAGCTGCGCCGCGACCTCAAGGCGGCGGGGCGCGCCTGACCGCGCCGCGTCCCAGGTTCCGATGGCCCGCTACGTCGACGTCCACCCCGACAACCCGCAGCCGCGGCTGCTGCAACAGGTCGTCGACGCGCTCAACGACGACGGCCTGATCGCGTACCCGACCGACTCCGGCTACGCCCTGGGCTGCCGGATCGGCAACCGCGACGGTCGCGACCGGATCCTGCGGATCCGCGGGCTCGACGACCGGCACCACTTCACGCTGGTGTGCCGCGACTTCTCCCAGCTCGGCCAGCTCGTCCACGTCGACAACGCCGCCTTCCGGGCGATCCGCTCCGCGACCCCGGGTCCCTACACGTTCATCCTCCCGGGCATGCCCGAGGTGCCGCGCCGGCTGCTCCACCCCAAGAAGCGCACCGTCGGCGTCCGCATCCCCGACCACACGGTGGTCCGGGCGCTGCTCGACGCGCTCGGCGAGCCGCTGCTGTCGAGCTCGCTGATCCTCCCCGGCGAGACCGAGCCGCGCACCCTCGGCTGGGACGTCAAGGAGGAGCTCGACCACCAGGTCGACGTCGTCGTGGAGGCGGGGGAGACCCCCGCCGAGCCCACCACCGTCGTCGACTGGTCCGAGGGCGCCCCCGAGGTGCTCCGCCGCGGAGCCGGCGACCCCGACCGCTTCGCCTGACCCTCCTGCCGCGGTTCGGCTGCGCACCGGCCGCACGATCTGGCATCGTGGTCGCGCTTCCCTCCCGAGGAGACCCGATGCGTCGACGTACGACCAGCCTTGCCCTCCTGCTCGCCGCCCTGCTGCTGGCCCCGACCGCTCCTGGTGCGGCCGCGCCGTCGGCAGCCGACCGGGCCGACCGCCCGGCGCCGGTGCGCAAGGTGGCCGCGCGTGTGGTCGTCGTCGGCGACGACGCCGGCGAGGAGCGGTGGGACGAACCCAGACCCGAGCGCTACCAGGTCTGGGGCGAGGTGCGGTCGAAGGTCGCCAGGTGCGCGGCCCGCCGGAACGTCCGGCTCACCGCCGTGGAGAGCGGTCAGCGGGTCCGGGGGACGCGCACCGACGGCCGCGGGCGGTGGAGCTTGAGCTCACCGGCGCTCGTCTCGGCGCCGTCGAGGACCTGGTGTTCGAGGTGCGGGCGATGCGGAAGGTGGTCCGGGTCGCCGGCCGCAAGGTCGTCTGCCGGGCCGCCGTGATGACGAGCGTGCGCGTCGACGTGGAGATGACTCCGTTCGGCGGCGGGGAGCGGCCGCAGGACCTCGTGGTCCCCGGGTACATCGTCGCGCCGCGGGTGCTCGCCTGCCGGCGGGACCGCGTGATCCGCGTCCACAACGCGACCAACGACGACGTCTTCGTGGGATCGACCCGCACCGGCCGGGCAGGGGAGTGGGTGCTGGAGTTCGACGGTGCTCCGACCGGGTCCTACATCACCAGCGAGTACCGGGCCACCGTCCCGCGCAGGATCGTCGGCCACGGCGACGGGCGCGCCACCTGCCTCGCCGCCGAGGAGACGGCCGGCTTCCGGGCCTGAGCCAGCGGCTCCGACCGGCCCTGGCGGGGGGTCAGGCGGCCGGATCGACCCGGCGGCGTACGCCGAGCACGGCGAGGCAGAGCGCGTAGCCGACCGCGAGGGCGACGGCGTGGGTCGACAGGCCCGAGACCGTCGCCTGGACGACCCCGTCGCGGGCGTGCGCGACGCTGCCCGGGTCGGCCGCGGCGAGCAGCACCACGACGGCCAGCATCGCCAGCGGCGGCAGCACGCTGACGACGAAGAAGTCGCCGGGACGGACCGCGATCGCGGCGAACAGGCTCAGCGTCACGAAGCCGAGGTCGAAGAGCAGACCCAGCCGGGCCGAGAGCAGCAGGTCGACGACCACGACCGTGAGCAGGACGGCGAGCAGCAGGGCGGCGACCTCGCGACCGGGGGTCCGCCCCCTCGTCCCAGAGCGTGCGCGACCGGGAGGGCCGCGCCTGCGGGCTCGTCACGCGACCCACGCTAGCGGCCTCCGACGCCGACTCCGGAGGACGCGCCGACGCGCCGGTCGGCCTCCACGACTGCCCGGGTGTGACCCAGGTCGCACGAACCCCTTGCCACGGCATATGTAAGTATGCTGAACTAACAAATGTGTCCTGGAGCAGCCCGAGCCCCCTCCGCAGCCGCACCAAGCTGCGCCGCGCCGACTCCCGTCGCCACCACCGCTCGATGCTCCTGCAGCACCTGTTCGGCCACGGCCCCGCGAGCCGCGCCGACCTCGCCCGGAGCACCGGGCTCACCCGGGTCACCGTCTCCGAGCTGGTCGCCGACCTGCTCGCCGAGGGCCTCGTCGAGGAGCTCGGCGCCCCGCAGGAGAGTCGCGTCGGCAAGCCGCCCACCCTGGTCGGCCTCGTCGCCGACGCCAAGCAGGTGGTGGCCGTCGACCTCTCGGTCGACGACCAGCTGGCCGGTGCGGTGCTCACGCTGACCGGTCAGGTGGTCGCGCGCAGCGCCCGGCCGCTGGAGGGACGGCGCGGCGACGACGCGGTGGCCGCGGTGCGGGACCTGGCCGCCGACCTGGTCGGCCGCTCGACCCGGCCGGTGCTCGGCGTGGGCGTCGCGACGCCGGGCATCGTCGGGCGGGACGGGGTCGTGCTCGACGCACCCAACCTCGGCTGGCACGGAGCGGCCCTGGCCGACGTCCTCCAGGACGCGCTGGACCTGGCGGTCTACGTCGCCAACGACGCCGACACCGCGGTGATGGGGGAGTACACCTTCGGCGGCGGTGCGGAGGGCGGCCTGATGCTGCTGCGGCTCAGCACCGGCGTCGGCGCCGGGCTGGTGCTCGGCGGCAACGTCCTCCACGGCCACCGCGGTGCCGCCGGCGAGATCGGTCACGTCGTGGTCGACCCCGACGGCGACGAGTGCGCGTGCGGCCGGCGCGGCTGCCTCGAGACCTACGTCGCCGTCCCGCGGCTGCGCCGCCGGATGGCCGAGGGCGACGCCGGGACCGCCCTCGCGGACGCCGGGCACCGGCTCGGCGCCGCGCTGGCGCCGGTCGTGGGGACGCTCAACCTGGGCGAGGTCGTGCTGAGCGGCCCCGCCGACCTGGTCGCGCCCCTGGCCGAGGTCGCGGCGACCGTCGTCCGCGACCGGGTGATGCCGGTCTCGGCGGAGGGTTTCGTGGTCCGGCCGACGGCACTGGGCGACGACGGGGTCCTGGTTGGTGCCACCGGCCTGGTCCTGGCCGGCGAGCTGGGGGGTCTCGTGACCGGCCGCCACGCAGAGCAAGCGGCCCCGGGCGGGTCCGCGTCCACCTCGAAGACACGATGAACCGAAGGGAACGAACGGTGCGCACCAAGAGATCAGTGGCCCTCGCGGCCGTGGCCACCCTGCTGGGGGATCACCAGCGCCTGTGGCTCCGACGACGACAGCAGCAACGAAGGCTCCGGCGGACCCGAGACGGCCGACATCGTCGTCTGGCTCAACGGCGCCGACACCCCGCAGGAGGCGCGGGACTGGCTGAAGGAGACGTTCGAGGAGCAGCACCCGGGCTCCACGCTCACCATCGAGGAGCAGGAGTGGGACGGCCTCGTCGAGCGCCTCACCACCGCCCTCTCCTCGGAGGACCAGACCCCCGACGTGGTCGAGGTCGGCAACACCCAGGCGCCGACCTTCACCACCGTCGGCGCGTTCAGCGACCTCACCGACGACCTCGACCAGCTCGGCGGCGACGACCTGCTGCCCGGCTTCGTCGAGGGCGCGACCGTCGACGGCAGGACCTACGCGGTGCCCTACTACGCCGGCTCCACCTACGTCTTCTACCGCAAGGACCTCTTCCAGAAGGCCGGCATCGACGGCGTACCGACGACGATGGACGAGTTCGTCGAGACCGCGATCGAGCTCAAGCGGGCCAGCGACGACGAGGCGTTCTCCGGCTACTGGCTGCCCGGCCAGGACTGGCGCGACGGTGCGGCGTTCCTCTGGGACGCCGGCGGCGACTTCGCCGTCGAGGAGGGCGACGGCTGGGCCGGTGCCCTCGGCACCCCGGAGTCGATCGCGGGCCTCGAGCGGGTGCAGCAGGTGTTCGAGGAGGCGTCGGGCGCGCCGGCCGACGCCAACGAGGCCGACCCGGTCACGCCGTTCTGCGCGGGGCAGATCGGCATGATGTCGCGACCCGGCTGGGTCCACGGGATGCTCACCGACCCCGAGGCCGGCTGCCCCGAGCTCGCCGAGCAGGTCGGCGTGTTCGCGCTGCCCGGCTCCGACGGCGAGCCCGCCCCGGTGCTCCTCGGCGGCTCCGACATCGCCGTGCCGGCCAAGTCGCCCCCACCAGGACCTCGCCCGCGAGGTGGTCGCGCTGATGCTCAGCGACGACTACCAGGGCATCCTCGCCGAGGCCGGCCTCACGCCGGCCAAGGAGTCGCTCACGTCGTTGCTCGGCGACGACGAGTTCGCCCGCGCGACCATCGAGGCGGCGTCCAACGCCAAGCTCACGCCGGCCGCCCAGAGCTGGGCAGCCGTCGAGGGCGAGCGGATCCTCGAGGACCTGTTCAGCCAGATCGCCCAGGGCGGCGACGTCGAGCAGCTCGCGGCCGACGCCGACGCGCGGATCGCAGAAGTCCTGAACTGATGAGGGCAGCGGCACCCGACCGGGATGATGCGGGTACCCGGCCGGGTGCCGCGGTCGCGCCCGCCCCCGGCCGCCCCCGACGCACCAGGCGGAAGGAGGCCACCGGTGGCGCGCAGGGCCCGCGCGCGTCGTACGACGCTCCCGCTGGGCCTCGTCCTGCCGTCGGTGGGCCTGCTCGCGCTGGCCCTGGGCTACCCGCTGCTGCGCCAGGTGGTGCTGTCGCTGCAGGAGTTCGGGCTGGCGCAGCAGTTCGGGCAGCCGCCGACCTGGGTCGGCGTGGCCAACTACCGCGAGCTCGTCACCGACCCCTACCTGTGGCAGGTCGTGCTCCCGCACGGTCGCGTTCTGCTTCGTCAACGCCGGGCTGACGTTCGCGATCGGGCTCGGCATCGCGCTCCTGCTGACGAGGATGAGCCGGTGGGTGCGGGTGGCCACGCAGTGCGGCCTGCTGCTGGCGTGGGCGATGCCGGTCGTCGCGGCGCTCACGGTCTGGCAGTTCCTCTTCGACACCGAGTACGGCGTCGTCAACTGGCTGCTGACCGAGCTGGGCGGGGACTTCCGCGGGCACTCCTGGCTGCAGGAGCCGCTGTCGTTCTTCGCGGTCGCCACGATGGTCGTGGTCTGGATGAGCGTCCCGTTCGTGGCGTTCACGCTGTACGCCGGGCTGACCCAGGTCCCCGACGACGTCCTGGAGGCCGCCGAGATCGACGGCGCCTCGGCCCGCCAGCGGTTCGCCCACGTGGTGCTGCCGACGATCCGCCCGGTGCTGCTGGTCGTGCTGCTGCTCCAGGTGATCTGGGACCTGCGGGTCTTCACCCAGATCTACGCGCTGCAGAAGGCCGGTGGCATCACCCGCGACACCAACCTGCTCGGCACCTACATCTACACGCTGGGGATCAAGGGCGGCGACTTCGGCACGGCAGCCGCAGCCGCCATGTTCATGCTCGCGCTCACGGTCGTGCTGACCGCGCCGTACGTCCGGATGATGCTCAAGACGGAGGAGGACTGATGCCGCGCCGTACGTCGAGGCCGGTGCGGGTCGCCGCCGACGTGGTCGGCCTGCTGGTCCTCCTCGTCTGCCTGCTGCCGTTCTACTGGATGGTCACCCGCTCGTTCCTGCCCCGCAACCAGATCCGCAGCCCCGAGCCGACCTGGCTGCCGCTCGACGGCACGTTCGCCAACTACGACCGGGTGTTCTCCGGCGGCACCTTCGGCGACGCGCTGATGACCAGCCTCAGCGTCACGCTGCTGACGGTCGCCGTCGCGCTGCTCTTCGCGTTCCTCGCCGCGCTCGCCGTCAGCCGGTTCCGCTTCCGCGGCCGGAAGTCGTTCGTCCTGACGCTGCTGGTGATCCAGATGATCCCGGCGGAGGGGCTGTTCATCAGCCAGTACAAGATGCTCGAGGGGATGAGCCTGCTCAACTCGGTCCTCGGCCTGACCCTGGTCTACGTCGCCGCGGTGCTGCCGTTCACGGTGTGGACGCTGCGCGGCTTCGTCGACGGCGTGCCGCGCGAGCTGGAGGAGGCGGCGATGATGGACGGCTGCTCACGGATGCAGGCGTTCTTCCGGGTGACGCTGCCGCTGCTCGCGCCGGGCCTCGTCGCCACGGGCGTGTTCGGCTTCATCCAGGCGTGGAACGAGTTCACGCTGGCGCTCGTCGTGATGACCGACCCGGCGAAGGAGACGCTGCCGGTGTGGCTGATCTCGTTCAGCGAGTCCCGCAGCCGCGGCGTCGACTGGGGCGCGATCATGGCGTCGTCGACGCTGATCACCATCCCGGTCATCGTGTTCTTCCTCCTGGTGCAGCGCCGGATGGTCGCCGGGCTCACCGCGGGCGCGGTGAAGGGATGACCGCTCCGCTCGCCGAGCTCGCGCTGCGGGTGCTGCTGCCGTCGTTCGCCGGCCCGACGCTCCCGGCCGCGTGGGCGAGGCTGCTCGAGGAGGGCCTGGGCGGGATCTGCCTGTTCGGCTCCAACCTCACCGGTCGTCTCGAGGACGTCGCGGCCCTCACCACCGCGGTGCACGCGGCCCGCCCGGGGGCGCTGGTCGCCGTCGACGAGGAGGGGCGGCGACGTGACCCGGCTGCACGCCGCGTGCCCCAGCGGCAGCCCGGTGCTGGGGGCGGCCCAGCTCGGGGTGCTCGACGACCTCGACCTGACCGCCGCCACGGGCCGGGCGGTCGGCGCCGAGCTCGCCGCGGCCGGCGTCGACCTCGACCTGGGTCCGGTCGCCGACGTCAACAGCAACCCGGCCAACCCGGTCATCGGCACCCGCAGCTTCGGCGCCGACCCCGCGCTCGTCGCGCGGCACGTCGCCGCCTGGTCCCGCGGGGTGCAGGAGCATGGCGTGGCCGCGTGCGTGAAGCACTTCCCGGGCCACGGCGACACCGCCCAGGACAGCCACCTCACGCTGCCGGTGCTCGACGCGCCGGCGACGACCGTGCGCCGGCGCGAGCTGGTGCCGTTCGCGGCGGCGGTCGACGCCCGGGTGGCGGCGGTGATGACGTCGCACCTGGTGGTGCCGGCGCTCGACCCCGACCGGCCGGCGACCTTCAGCCCGACGGTCCTCGGTCTGCTGCGCGACGAGCTCGGCTTCGACGGGCTGGTCGTCAGCGACGCGCTCGACATGGCCGGCGCGTCGGCCGGTCGCGGCGTCCCGGAGGCCGCGGTGCTGGCGCTGGCCGCCGGCGCCGACCTGCTGTGCACCGGCCCGGACAAGGACCCCGCCCTGGTGCGGGACATCGGGTCGGCCGTGGTCGCGGCGGTCGGCTCCGGACGGCTCCCGGAGCAGCGCCTGGTCGAGGCTGCGGGGCGGGTCGCCCGGCTCCGCACAGTGCTCCCCGTACGACGGCCGCGCGCGGTCGCGAACCCCCGAACCGGCGCCCGCACCGACGGCACTCGCGGCCGCCGCCCGGCGGGCGCTGCGCGTCGAGGGTCTACTGCCCGACCTGACCGGCGCCCGGGTGGTGAGCGTCGCGACACCGGCCAACATCGCGGTCGGCGAGCGGGCGTGGGGGATCGCGCCCGACGTCGTCGTCGGGCCGGGGGAGGCGCTGCCACCCGGACCGCTGGTGGTCCAGGTCCGTGACGCCCACCGCCACCCCCGAGGTGGCGGCCGCCGTCGCCGCGGTGAGGGCTCCGGTCGTCGAGGTCGAGTGGGGCTGGCCGGCCCCACGACCGCCGGAGCGAGGAACGTGCCACGGATCTGCACCTGGGGCAGCTCGGGCCCGGCGGTCGCCGCCGTCGAGGACGTCATCGGAGAGGCAGGGTGGGGCAGGTGAGCGCCGAGCGGGCGACCCGGGTCGGGATCGACATCGGGGCGACGAAGACGCTGGGGGTCGCGGTCGGTCCCGGCGGCCGGGTGCTGGCCGAGGTGCTGGCCACCACCCCCACCGGCGCCGAGGAGGTGGTCGCGACGGCCGGCGCGGTGGTCGACGAGCTCCGCGCGCGGACCGGCGACCCCCTCACCGGAACCCTCGGCGTCGGCATCCCCGGCCTGGTCGACGCCGGACGCGGCGCGGTCACCCACGCCGTCAACCTCGGGGTCGACGACGAGTGGTTCCCGATCGGCGACCGGCTGGCCCGGCGGACCGGCGCACGGGTCGTGGTGGACAACGACGTCAACGCCGCCGCGCTCGGTGTCGCCGCGGTGACCGGCCTGCGCGACCTGGTCTACGTCAGCCTCGGCACCGGTCTCGCGGCGGCAGCGGTGCTCGACGGTCACCTGCGCCGCGGGGCCGCCGGGGCGGCCGGCGAGATCGGGCACATCCCGGTCGACCCGGCCGGCCGCCGCTGCCAGTGCGGCCAGACCGGCTGCCTGGAGACCGAGGCGTCGGGCTCGGCGCTCGCCGAGGCGTGGCCGGCCACGGACGTCCCGCCGGCGCAGGCGCTGTTCGAGGCCGCGGCCGCGGGCGATGTGAAGGCGGTCCAGGTCCGCGACCGGTTCGCCGCCCGGGTGGCCGACGCCGTGCGCCTGGTGACGCTCGCCGTCGACCCCGCGCACGTCGTGCTCGGCGGCGGCGTGGCGCAGGTCGGCGACCGGCTGCGGGTGGCCGTGGCACACGCCCTCGCCGAGCAAGCAGCGGGGTCGCCCTTCCTGCGGGCGCTCGACCTGCCCGGGCGGCTCCGGACGGTCCCGACCGACGTCCCGGTCGCCGCGCTCGGCGCCTCGTTGCTCGGGAGCGAGCGGTGACCGAGCTGGTGGTCCGCGGGGCCACGACCGCCGACGGTGACCGGGTCGACGTCGCCATCGCCGACGGCCGGATCGCCGCCGGCCCGCGCCAGGTGGCAGACGGGCCGACGTACGACGCGGACGGGCTGCTCGTGCTCCCAGGACTGCTCGACCTGCAGGTCAACGGCGCTGCCGACATCGACCTCACCCTCGAGCCGCACCGGCTCTGGGACGTCGCGGCCGCGCTGCCGGCGTACGGCGTGACCGGCTTCCTGCCGACCGTCGTCAGCTCCGAGCCGGCGGCCCGGGAGGAGGCGCTGGCGACGCTCCGCGCCGGGCCCCCCGACGGCTGGGCGGGTGCCCGGCCGCTCGGGGTGCACCTCGAGGGCCCTATGATCGCGCCGGCCCGCAAGGGCGCCCACCCGGAGCGCTGGCTGCGCCCGCCGTCGGCGGAGCTGGTCGCCGGCTGGTCGCGCACGGCCGGCGTGGCGGTGGTGACGCTGGCGCCGGAGCTGCCCGGCGCGCTGGACGTCGTCGACGCGCTCGTGGGCCGTGGGGGTGGTCGTCGCCGTCGGCCACACCGAGGCGACCGCCGAGCAGGTGGCAGCCGCCGTCGGCCGCGGCGCGCGCCTGGTCACCCACCTCGGCAACGCGATGCCGCCGCTGGGCGGCCGGGAGCCGGGCCCGGTCGGCGCCGCGCTCGGCGACCCGCGCCTGGTCGCCGGGGTGATCGCCGACGGCCACCACCTGGCTCCGGCGACGCTCGCGGCGTACTGGCGCGCGCTCGGCCCCGGCCGGCTGCTGTCGGTGACCGACGGCACGGCGGCGCTCGGGCTGCCCGACGGCCCCGCCCGCCTCGGCGACCAGCACGTCGTGGTCCGCGACGGCACGGTGCGGCTCGCCGACGGCACCCTCGCCGGCTCGGCCGCGTCGCTCCCGCAGTGCCTGCGCGTCCTGGCGGCCGCCACGGGGGGCGACGGTGGCGGAGGTCGCCGCCACGTGCACGACGACGGCGGCCGACCTGCTCGGCCGCACCAACCTCGGCCGGCTGGCTCCCGGGGCGCGGGGCGACCTGACCCTCCTCTCGCCCGACCTCGCCGTCGTCGCCACCGTCGTCGGGGGCCGGGTCGTCCACGAGGCGGGACGCTGATGGAGGTCGTGCCGCTCGCCGACGCCGACGCGGTCGGAAGGCTCGCCGCCGACACGCTCGAGGCCCTGGTGCGCGCCCGGCCCGACGCCGTGCTGGGTCTGGCCACCGGCTCCACCCCCGCTGCCCGCCTACCGCGAGCTCGTCCGCCGGCACCGCGGGGGCAGCGGCCCGGGCTACGACCGGGTCCGGTGCTTCACCCTCGACGAGTACGTCGGCCTGCCGCCGGGCCACCCCGAGAGCTACCGCGCCACGATCGCCCGCGAGCTGACCGACCCGCTGGGGATCCCGGGCGACCGGGTGCACGGACCCGATCCGAGCCCGGACGGGCTCCCCGACCGCGGGGGCCCGCTACGAGGCGGCGCTCGAGGCGGCCGGCGGGGTCGACGTCCAGGTGCTCGGCATCGGCACCGACGGCCACCTCGCCTTCAACGAGCCCGGCTCCTCGCTCGGCTCGCTGACCCGCCTCAAGACCCTCGCCGACAGCACCCGCCTCGACAACGCCCGGTTCTTCGGGTCGGTCGACGAGGTGCCGCGGCACGTGCTGACCCAGGGGCTGGGGACGATCCGCCGCGCCCGCCACCTGCTGCTCCTCGCCACCGGCGCCGCCAAGGCGGAGGCGGTGGCCGCCGCCGTCGAGGGGCCGCTCACCGCTTCGTGCCCGGCGTCGGTGCTGCAGCTCCACCCGCACGTCTCGGTGCTGGTCGACGAGGCCGCCGCGACGCGGCTGCGCCGCCGCGACCACTACGCCGAGGTGCACGCCGGCAAGCCGGCGTGGCAGGGCCTGTAGCCCGGCCCTTGTCGACCGCGCGGCCGGCCGGGCGCTCAGTCGGCCAGGTCGACGACCACCGGCGCGTGGTCGGAGGCGCCTTGCCCGGCGCGCTCGTCGCGGTCGATGAAGGCGCCGGTCACCCGCGCGGCGAGCGCGGGGGAGCCGAGGACGAAGTCGATCCGCAGGCCGCGGTTGCGCTCGAAGCGCTGCCGGTAGTAGTCCCAGTAGGTGTAGACGCCCGGGCCCGGGCAGTGCGGCCGGACGACGTCGACGTAGCCGTCGTCGAGGAACGCCTGGAACGCCTCCCGCTCCGCCGGGGTGACGTGGGTGGACTTCGCGAACTGCTTCACGTCGAACACGTCGTCGTCGGTCGGGCACACGTTCCAGTCGCCGACGAGCGCGGTCTGGCCGTCGAGCCAGCCCGCGGCCGCGACGCGCAGCCGCGCCATCCAGTCGAGCTTGTAGACGTAGTGCGGGTCGTCGGGCTTGCGGCCGTTGGGCACGTAGAGGCTCCAGATCCGCACGCCGGCGCAGGTGGCGCCGATCGCTCGCGCCTCGGCCGCGACCGGGTCGCCCCAGCCGGGCATGTCGGGGAAGCCGATCTCCACGTCGCCGAGCCCGACCCGGCTCACCACGGCGACGCCGTTCCACTGGTTCACGCCGACCGCGGCGACGTCGTACCCCCGTGCCTGCAGGCCCATCAGCGGCAGCTGGTCCTCGCGGGCCTTGGTCTCCTGGAGCGCGAGGACGTCGACGTCGTGCCGGTCGAGGAACGCCTCCACCCGGTCGATCCGTGAGCGCAGCGAGTTGACGTTCCAGGTGGCGATCCGCACCCGGGCAACGCTAGCCGCGGGTCAGAACCCTGCAGCCGGGAGGGTTGCCACTATCTGAGGGCGGGGATCGGTTGCCCGGGCGGACGAGCGACGCGTTCCATGTGTCCACCTCGTTCCCTCTCGGAAGGTTTCCCATGTTCCGCTCTCGGGTCAGCAAGATCTTCGCCGCGGTCAGCGGCGCGGCCCTCGCCGCCTCCCTCGCCGGCACCGCCACGGCCGGCCAGACCTCGACGCCGTCGTTCAAGGAGTTCAAGGCCTCGACGTACGTCGACACCGACGGGCAGTACATCGTCAACGGCGACGAGCCGGTCGCCACCACCGGCGCGCTGCGCGACTTCTACGACCGGATGGTGAAGCCCCGGAAGGTCAAGAAGGGCGACACCAGCCTGGTCGTCAACACCGTCGGCGGCTACGACGACAAGTGGAGCGCGACCCAGGCGCGGAACCTCACCTACTGCGTCAGCACCGCCTTCGCCGGCGACCACGCGGCGATCGTGGACGCGATGGCCGGCGGGGCCGCGATCTGGGAGTCGGCCACCTCGGCGCTCGACTTCCGCTACGACGCCTCCCAGGACGGCAGCTGCAACACGCGGAACAACAACGTGCTGTTCTCGGTCGAGCCGGTGAGCACGACGCAGTACATCGCGCGTGCGTTCTTCCCGAGCAGCCCCAAGAGCGCACGCAACGTGCTCATCGACGACTCGATCTGGAGCTCCGGCAGCTGGGAGCCGGTCGACATCCTCGCCCACGAGCTCGGTCACGCCCTCGGCTTCCGCCACGAGCACACCCGGCCCGAGGCGGGCACCTGCTTCGAGGACAACAACTGGCGGCCGCTGACGGCGTACGACGACTCCTCGATCATGCACTACCCGCAGTGCAACGGCGGCTCCTCCGACCTGGAGTTCCAGGCCTCCGACGCCGAAGGCGTGCGCGCCCTCTACGGCTCCTGAGCCGCTCCTGAGCCGGCACGGCGTCCTCACCCGACGGCCCTCCCGCGACCCGCGGGAGGGCCGTCGTCGTGTCGGCGCCCCGGCGCTGGGTACCTGGCGGGCATGGCTGCCGGAATCGTCCTCGTCATCGTCGGAGCGATCTTCGCGTTCGCGGTCAAGGCGGAGTCGTCGTGGCTCGACACCCGGGTGCTCGGCCTGATCCTGATGCTGGGCGGCCTGGCCTTCGTCGCGCGGTCGCTGGTGCGGCGGCGGGAGGTCACCACCCGCGAGGCGGGCGCCGGTGCCGGCGCCGGCTCCGGTGTCGAGGAGACCACGGTGGTGGAGCGGAAGGTCGAGTAGCGGCGACCCTTCCTGATTCTCCGGCCGCCCGCCGCGCGCCGTAGACTCCGCCCACGTGGCTCTCACCATCGGCATCGTCGGTCTCCCCCAACGCGGGCAAGTCGACGCTCTTCAACGCGCTGACCAAGAACGACGTGCTGGCGGCGAACTACCCGTTCGCCACGATCGAGCCCAACGTCGGCGTCGTCGGCGTGCCGGACGACCGGCTGCCGCGGCTCGCCGAGATCTTCGGCTCCGAGCGGGTGCTGCCCGCGACCGTCGAGTTCGTCGACATCGCCGGCATCGTGCGCGGCGCGTCGGAGGGGGAGGGACTGGGCAACAAGTTCCTCGCCCACATCCGCGAGTCGGCGGCGATCTGCCAGGTCACCCGCGTGTTCCGCGACGAGGACGTCACCCACGTCGACGGCGCGGTCGACCCGGCCTCCGACATCGACACCATCCAGACCGAGCTGATCCTCGCCGACCTGCAGACCGTGGAGAAGGCGGTGCCGCGGCTGGAGAAGGAGGCGAAGGGCAAGAAGGACCTGCTGCCCGTCGTCGCCGCCGCCAAGGAGGCGCAGGAGGCGCTCGCCGCCGGCACGCCGATCATCCAGACCGACATCGACCGGGCGCTGGTCCGCGAGCTGTCGCTGCTCACCGCCAAGCCGTTCATCTACGTCTTCAACTGCGACGCCGACGAGCTCGCCGACGAGGAGCTCAAGGACCGGATGCGCGCCCTGGTCGCCCCCGCGGAGGCCATCTTCCTCGACGCGAAGTTCGAGGCCGAGCTGGTCGAGCTCGGCGACGACGACGAGGCCCGCGCGATGCTCGCCGAGATGGGCGTCGACGAGCCCGGCCTCGACGTCCTCGCCCGCGTCGGCTTCGACACCCTCGGCCTGCAGACCTACCTCACCGCCGGCCCCAAGGAGAGCCGCGCCTGGACCATCCGGAAGGGCGCGACCGCCCCCGAGGCCGCCGGCGTCATCCACACCGACTTCCAGCGCGGCTTCATCAAGGCCGAGGTGGTCTCCTTCGACGACCTCGTCGAGCTCGGCTCCATGCAGAAGGCCAAGGAGGCCGGCAAGGTCCGGATGGAGGGCAAGGACTACGTCATGCAGGACGGCGACGTGGTGGAGTTCCGCTTCAACGTGTGACGCGGAGGGTCGGCGCGGGCCTGGGCCGCGTGAGGTTTCCCCGGCCGACCGGGGAAACCTCAACATGTCGGGCAAAGCACTGCCTGACAAGTGGAGGTTTTGCCCGTCACGTCCGCCCGCGGCGCAGGACGAGGCCCGCCGCGACGGCTCCGAGCGCGGCGACGAGCCAGCCCGCCAGGACGTCGACGACGTAGTGCTCGCCGGTGTAGACGAGGGTCCAGGCCATCGCGACGACGTACGCCGACAGCGCGGTGCGGGCGAGGCGACCCACGCAGGGCCACAGGAACAGCGCGACGAGCAGGGCGGCGCCCGCGTGCAGGGACGGCATGGCGGCGACGGGGTTGCTGCCCTGCTGCCCCCACAGGACGAGCTCGGCGACGCCGTCGAGGCGCAGGTGCTCCCAGCCGAGGTGGGAGATCCGCTCGACGGCACCGATCTCTCCGCGTTCGGAGACCAGCCACGGCGGGGCGGCCGGATAGAGCACGTAGCCGGCGATCCCCAGCAGGGTCATCGTCAGGACCGCCGCGAGCCAGGCGCGGAAGCGGTCGCGCAGGAGGAACCAGACCGCCGCCGTCACCAGCGGGATCGAGACGAAGTGGGTGACGTAGACGAGCGCCGCCGCCGCGTCGTACCAGTGGGTGGAGCCGTCGACGAGCCGCTCCTGCAGCCACACCGTCGGCACGGCCCCGAAGAGCCACTCGTCGGCGCGGGCCGGGCCGACCATGTCGAGGCCCGCCCCGACCCGGTTGGTGGCCGCGCCGTCACCGAGGCCGAGCGGCGCGGTGACCCACTGCGCCACCCAGTAGCCGACGAGGATCGCGCTCAGCGGTGACCAGGCGATGAGCAGCTGCGCGATCGGGCCGTGCCGGGACTCCCCCGCGTCCTCCTCGCCGGTCGCCGACGGCGAGCGCGCCGGTCCCGGCTTCCCCGACCCGGTCCCCGGCGCGGGCCGCCGCCTCGCTGCTCATGCGCCGCCGGTCCGCTGGGTCATCCGCTCGATCAGGCCCTGGGTCCGCGCGCGGTTGTAGCGCTGGATGAGGATGAACGGCAGGTTGACCACCACGCCGTACCCGATCAGCAACGCCGCGGCCAGCGGCGGGTTCCAGATCACGAAGACCGGGCCGCACCACAGCGCCCACCAGTGCGCCAGCTCCGCGCGCCGGGTCTCGCGGACGAAGAGCTCGAGACCGGCGACGTCGAGCGCCGGCAGCTGCCGCTTGCTCATGCCGCCCGCGAAGAGGGCACCCGCCTCGGGGAGCCGGTCCTTCCACCTGTGGATCCGCAGCCACCGCCGGTACCAACGTCCCCGCGCCTCGAACGGCCGGATCCGCAGGAGCCACCCGTCCCGGCTGAGCCGCTCGTCACTCAAGCGGTGGGCGGCGTACCCCGTGCCGGCGTGGAAGCACCCCCCACGCGACGATGTCGACGGCGACGGTGACGGCCTCGGGCATCAGCAGCCGCAGCATCAGGTCACCTCCTGCCCAGGACCGCGTCGGTGCAGGTCCACCTCGCGTCCTCGCCAGCGTACGGAGCGGCGTACGGCGGTCAGCAGCGCCGAGCGGGCGAAGACGAGGTCGAAGGCGAGGAGGGGGACCGGGAAGATCGCCCAGGTCCACCAGCGGAACGAGCCGACCCGGCGCAGGAGCAGGCGCAGCTGCACGGCCACCGCCACCCAGGCCACGGCCCACAGCAGCGGCCGTCCGGCGGCCAGCGCGCCCCAGCCGGTCGCCGCCTCCACGAGCGCGAGGAGCGCGCCGACCGCGACGGCGTGCTGGGCGCAGACCCAGGCGACGGCGCCGGCGGTCGCGGCCGGGGAGGCGGCTGCGGCGCCGGAGGCGATGTTCTTCGTCCAGCCCGCGACCAGCTGGCGCAGGCCGGCGGGATAGCTGCGCATCGCCACCGCGTCGCCCCCGGCCACGCAGCGCACGTCCAGGCCGGCCCGGCGGTAGGCGCCGGCGAGCGAGACGTCGTCGAGGATCTCGCTGCGTACGGCGGCATGGCCGCCGGCGCGGCGGTAGTCCTCCCGGCTGGTCACCAGGCAGGGGCCGAAGGCCATCGCCGGCGGCTCCCGGCGGCCGGTGAAGGCCGCGCTCGCCATCAGGGACACCACGTTGAAGTACGCGGAGAGCTGCTCGTGCGGGCGCTCGACCCGGTGGAAGGGTTGCACGGAGACCAGCCCGCCGTGCCGGTCGTGCAGCTGGAGGAGCCCGGCCAGGGCGTCCGGCCTGGTGAAGGTGGTGTCGGCGTCGAGGAAGACGAGGACCTCGCCGGAGCTGGCCCGCACGCCTCGGTCGCAGGCCCACGCCTTGCCCGTCCACCCGGGCGGCGGGGCGCCGGGGAGAGCACCGTGGCGCCGCCGGCCCGGGCGACCGCGGCCGTGTCGTCGTGCGACTCGTCGTCGACGACCACCACCTCGGCCACCGGCACGGTGAGGTGGCGCAGCGAGGTGAGCAGGGCGGGGAGGGCATCCTCCTCGTCGCGGGCCGGGACGACGACCGAGACGGCCGGCGGCTCGGCCGGAGCAGCCGCTCCCGCCGGCACCCTGCGCAGGTTGCGCAGCAGCAGGTGCGCCGCACCGGCGGAGGCCACGAGCAGCACCACCAGCACGGCGTCGACGACCACCCCGGTCACGTGCGCCCCGTCAGCGGGACGAGACGCAGCGGCATGCCGCCGTCGGGGTGCACGGCCACGTCCGCCCGGGCACGGGGCCGGCGCCAGCCCGGCGGCAGCTCGACCCGGTGGCTCCTCAGGAGGCGGTCGAGGACGACCGCCATCTCCCCCGAGGGCGAAGTCGCGGCCGATGCACAGCCGGGGTCCCTGGCCGAACGGGAGGTAGGCGCGGCGACCCGCGCCGTCGTCGAGGAACCGCTCCGGCCGGAACTCCTCCGGGTCGGGCCACTCGGTGCTCCGGCGGTGCAGCAGCCAGGGGCTCACGATGGCGAGGGTGCCGGCGGGCACCGCGAGGTCGCCGATGACGTCCGCGGCGTCGGCTCGCCGGGAGACGACCCACGCCGGTGGGCACAGCCGCAGTGCCTCGTCGATCACGGCGCGGGTCCACGGGAGCCCGTCGCGGTGGTCGAGCAGCGAGACCGGCGACGCCCGCGCCGTCAGCTCGGCGCGGGCGCGGTCCTGGCTCTCGGGGTGCTCGGCCAGCAGCATCAGCGTCCAGGTCAGCGACGCGGCCACCGTCTCGTGCCCGGCGATCACCATCGTGACCAGCTCGTCGCGGATCTCCTGGTCGGTCAACCCGGTGTCGAGGAGGAGCCCGAGCAGGTCGTCGCCGTGGTGGCCGCCCCGCGGTGTGCCCCGTGTGCCGGGACCGCCGGTGCCGCGGCGCCGCGCCACCAGGTCGGCGGTGATCGCGTCGAGGCGCCGCCGCGCCCGGCGCAGCCGCAGGTTCGTCCGGGTCGGCGTCCACGCCGCCGTCGGCAGGATCGCCCGGCCGAGCCGGACCACCAGCTCGGCCGCCTCGCTCGTCGCCCGCAGCAGGTCGTGGGCGTCGGCGCTGAGGTCGGCGGAGAACAGCGCCCGGCCGACCGCGTCGAGCCCGATCCGGTGCATCGCCGCGGCGACGTCGACGACCGCACCGTCGCGGCTCGGCAGCGTCGCGAGGACGTCGTCGGCCGCGGCGCGCACCTGGTCGCTGACGGCGGCCAGGCGCTCGTGGTGGAAGGCCGGAGCGGCAGCGCGACGGTGCTCGATCCAGCTCGGCTCCGCGGCGGCGAGCAGGCCCGGTCCGGTCACCCGGGCCAGCGCGGCGTACTGCACCGTCCGCTTGCTCCAGCCGCGCGCCGAGATCTGTAGCACGTGCCGCACGTCGTCCGGGTCGTTGAGGAGCAGGGCCGGGGTGCCCGGCACCGGGAAGGCGACCCGGTCGCCGTACTCCTCCGCGACCCGCCCGAGGAACGTCAGCGGGTCCCGCCGCACCGAGCGGAAGGCGCGGGCCATGTCGAGCGGGGTGGGGCCGGGCACGCCGATGTCGGTCGGTTGCAGGCGCTGCAGCCGGTCGGTGAGGCTCACACCCGCTCCTCGCCGGACCGGCGGCCGAGCCAGGTCCACGCGACGCAGGAGAGCAGCACCAGCCCGAAGCCGAACGCCAGGTCCTCCACCGGCGCGTAGACGAGCCGGCCGTCGCCGACGAGGGGTCGGCTCGCCGCTGCCGATGATCCGGTCGCCGTCGTAGCGCACGATCTCGCGGCCGGTGAGCCAGCCGTTGGTGAGCAGCTGGAAGAAGACGATGATCGCGTACGCCGACCACCAGTCCGCGGTGCCGGTGAGCCGGGTCCGCGCCACCCAGCGGTCCACGACGACCGCGACCACGACGCCGGTCACGGCGAGGGCGGTGTAGGTCATGGCGTCTCCCGGCGCCCGCGGACCGTCCTGACGCCCTCGAAGGTCAGCACGGCGACCAGCGGGATCACGACGAAGAAGCCGATCTCCTCCAACGGCAGCCCGGCCACCCGCCACGGGAGCGTCTGGTCGGCGTCGAACCACCAGTGCCCGGCGTGCGTGGCGAACAGGTCCCACACCAGGAACGGCGTCCCGGCCAGCGCGATGGTCAGCAGCAGCCGGCGCGGCTGGTCGAGCACGCGCAGCCGGAACGCGGGGACGAGAGGCAGCGTGCCGGCCAGGCAGAAGGCGAGCATCGCGACGTAGGACCAGTGCGGGAGGCTCATCGGCGCACCTGCGCTGTCGCCCGGTGGCGGGCCAGGCGGGGAGAGGACCAGCTCGGCGCTGATCAGGCACATCGGCAGGCCGACGCCGGGCACCGTGCTCGCGCCGGCGTAGAGGAGCCCGTCGACCTTGCGGGAGACGTTGCGGGGCCGGAAGAACGCGCTCTGGCGCAGGTTGTGCTCGAGGCCGAGCGCGCCGCCGCGCCAGGAGTGGTGCTCGCGCGCGAAGTCCTCGGGACCGACGGTGTGCCGGACCCGGATGCGCGCGCGGAGGTCGGGCACGCCCGCCCAGGCCGCCACCTGGTCGATGGCCGCGTCCGCCGTCCGCTCGACCAGGGGCGACCCCGCTCCGTCGTCGCCGCCGCGCCCGATGGTGACGTCGGCGGGCACGGGCACCAGGACGAAGAGGTTCTCGCAGCCGTCCGGTGCCACGGTCGCGTCGGACGCCGACGGCTTGCAGACGTAGATCGAGGCGGGGTCGGGGATCCTGGCCGCCGGCCCGAAGATGTCGCCGAAGTTCTGGGCCCAGTCGGCGGTGAAGAAGAGGGTGTGGTGGGCGAGCTGGGGCAGTCGCCCCTCCACGCCGAGCATGGCCAGCACCGCGCCGGGTCCGGGTGAGCGGCGCCGCCAGGAGCGCTCCGGGTGGGTCTGCAGCTCGCGGGGGAGCAGTGCGGTCTCGAGGTGGTGCAGGTCGGCGGCCCCGACCACGACGTCGGCCGGCAGGCTCCGCGGCCGGCCCGCGACCGTGTAGTCGACGCCGGTGACGCTCGCGCGTCGCCGGCCGGCCCGCGGACGGGTGGCGATCGCGGTCGCCTCGGCGCCGGTGTGCACACGGACGCCGTGGCGGGTGGCGAGGTCGGCCAGCACCTGGACCAGCCGGGTGAAGCCGCCCTGGGGGTAGAGCACCCGGTCGCCGAGGTCGAGCCGGCTCATCAGGTGGTAGATGCTGGGCGTGCGGCTCGGGGAGGAGCCGAGGAAGACCGCCGGGTAGCCGAGCACCTGGCGGATCCGGCGGTCGGAGAACGAGGCGGCGACGTGCCGCTCCAGGGAGCGGGTGAGCAGGCGGCCCATCCGGGGGGCACGGCGTACGACGTCGGCGTGGAGGAAGGCCGCGGGCGAGTCGAAGTTGGTGTAGAGGAACCGGCGCAGCGCCAGGTCGTAGGTCTCGTCCGCCGACCGCAGGTGAGGCGTCGAAGCGCGCCGCGGCGCCGGGCTCCAGGGCCTCGAAGAGGGCGCGGTTGTGGGCGCGGTCGGGCCGCAGGTCGACCGGGTCGGCCTCGCCCTCGAAGAAGACGCGGTAGCTGGGGTCGAGGACGGTGAGGTCGAGCTCGGCGGACACCGAGGTGCCGAGCAGCGAGAAGAAGCGCTCGAAGACCTCCGGCATCAGGTACCACGAGGCGCCGGTGTCGAAGCGGAAGCCGTCGCGCTCGACACTCCCGACCCGGCCTCCCAGCGCGTCGTTCCGCTCGAGGAGGTCGACGCTGTCCCCACGGGAGGCGAGCAGCGCCGCGGTGGCCAGGCCCGAGACGCCGCCGCCTACCACGACGACCCGGCGCGGGCCCGGCGCTGCCACCGCGTCGGGACCGGGCACCACCGCAGGCAGGTCGAGGGTCACGAACGGCCCCCGTAGATGGCCCCGGCCGCCAGGCGCAGCTTGACCGGCGTCGGCACCCGGACCCGGGTACGGCGGATCTCGGCCGCCGACGTGCGCCGCAACCGGCAGGTGAGCTCGGCGAAGGTCGCGTGAGCGGCGCGCACGGCGCGGCGGCTGCTCGGAGGCAGGTCGGGGATGACGGCGTCCGCCGCGGCGAGGTCCTCGTCGACGTCGTCGAGGATCCGGTCGCGGTCGGCGTCGCAGAACCGGTCGGCGACCAGGCCGGGGAAGTAGTCGCGGCGCAGCACGTCGTGGTCGTCGGCCAGGTCGCGCAGGAAGTTGACCTTCTGGAACGCCGCGCCGAGCCGGCGGGCGCCGGGGGCGAGCGCCTCGTAGGCGGCTGCCCGGTCGGCGGGGCCGTCGGGCGCGGCGAGGAAGGCACGCAGGCACATCAGGCCGACCACCTCGGCCGAGCCGTAGACGTACCGCGCGAACGACTCGGGCGTGTGGCTGGTGGTGTCGAGGTCCATCCGCATGGACGCGAAGAACGGGGCGACCAGGCGGTCGTCGACGCCCACCTCCGCGGCCGTCCGGGCGAAGGCGTGCACCACCAGGTTGGCGCTGTAGCCCGTCCGCAGCGCGTGCCGGACGTCCTCGTGCAGCCAGCTGAGCAGGGTGGCCCGCGGCTCCGCGCCGAACGCGGGGTCGGGGTTGTCGGCCACCTCGTCGGCGACGCGCACCAGGGCGTAGATGTTGCGCACGTGCGTGCGCACCGGCTCGCCCAGCAGGCGGGAGGCGAGGCCGAACGAGCTCGAGTACTTCTGGATCACGATGGCCGCGCTGCCCTCGGACACGCAGTCGTAGAGGTTGCGCGGGGGAGTGCTGCGGACGAAGAGGGTCATGCTGCGACCTCCGGGCTCTGGGTCGGGATCGAGGTGAGGGAGAGGTCGGCAAGGACGGGGACAGCGATGCCGAGGTCGTCGAGAGTGGCCCGCGCAGCGGCTAGCTGCCGGTCGGCGAGCTGCTCCACGAAGTCTCGGGAGCCGGCCGCGGTGAGCAGTCGGCGTACCTCCTGGAGCTCCGCGTCGTCGAGCTCGCGCCCGGAGACGGGGGGCGATCTGCTCCCACTCCGGGGGTCGAGCGGGCGTGGACCAGCAGCGGGGTCTGCTTGCCGGCCCGCAGGTCGCTGGTCGCGCTCTTGCCGGTGATCGCCGGGTCGCCGAAGACCCCGAGCAGGTCGTCAGTGAGCTGGAAGGCGGCACCGAGCGCCCGGCCGGCGTCGCCGAGGCGCTCGACCGTGAAATCGTCGGCCTCGGCGAGCACGGCGCCCGCCTGCAGGGGGAGCACGAAGGAGTAGGCGCTGGTCTTCTGGGCTTCCATGGCCAGGCTCGCCTGCAAGGACGGCGCGGCGCTCGAGAGGGCCAGGCGTACGTCGGCCAGCTCGCCGGCCGCGCTGGTGTGGAGGGCGAGGTCGAGCAGGTCCAGCAGCCGGTGCACCGTGGCGACCGGGGCGCCGCAGGTGGCGACCGCCCGGACCGCTGCCGCCAGGGCGAGGTCGCCGGCGAGGATCCCGGCAGCGGCGCCGAACGCGCCGGCCTGCTCGGTCGTGGCGCCGGCGGCCGCGGCCTCGGCGCGGAAGGTGCCGCTGACGTTGAGCCGCCCCCCGCCGGACGTCGTCACCGTCGATGACGTCGTCGTGGACCACGAACGCGGTGTGCAGCAGCTCCACCGCCGCACCCACCAGCGCAGCCGCCTCGGCCCGGGTGCCACCGAGCGCGGCGTGCGTGGTGGTGACCAGGACGGGCCGGAACCGCTTGCCGCCCTCGGTGGCGCTGCACAGGGCGTCCCAGAGCCGCGCCTGGTCGGCGCCGACCGCCTGCGCGGAAGCCCGGCCGTCGTCGAGCAGCCGGCGAAGGGCTTCGTCGGTGCCTACGGTCATGGGTCCTCCCACCTCGTGCCGCACGTGGGACTAACCTATGCACACTGCACAAGTTGAGTCTAGGCAAGGTGAGGAGATGTCCGCATGGCCTCCCCGTCCCGCAGCGCACTGACGATCGGTGAGCTGTCTCTCCGTACCGGGGTACCCACTGCGACGCTGCGTAGCTGGGAGAACCGCTACGGGTTTCCGGCGCCGGCCCGCCAGGGCGGTGGGCACCGCCGCTACTCCGAGGCCGACGTGGACGCCGTGCTCGAGGTGGTGCGCCGCCGCCGCGAGGGGTGCCGCTCCGGGCCGCGGTGCGGGCGGCGGGCCCGGAGCCGTTCCCCACGCGGTCGGTCTTCGCCGAGGTGCGCCGTCGCCACCAGCAGCTGGTGCCGCGGGTGTTGTCGAAGCCGACGATGGTCGCCCTGAGCCACGCGATCGAGGACGAGTGCTGCGCCCGGGCGGCGCGCCCGGTGCTCTTCGGCGGCTTCCAGCAGCCGCAGCACCTCCGGGCCGCGCACGCGCGGTGGGTCGAGCTCGCGCGCACGGCGCGGGTCGCCGTCGCGTTCGGTGCGCACCAGCCGGCGCAGCGGGCAGGGTCGGCCCTGGTCGAGGCGGTCCTCCCGGACGAGGCGGCGCTCAACCGGGAGTGGCTCATCGTCTGCGACGCGAGCGACCTGCCCGCCTGTCTCCTGGCCGTGGAGCGTCCGGGGCAGAGCGGCGGGGCCGAGGCCCACCGACGGTTCGAGGTGGTCTGGTCGGTGGAACCGCTCGTCGTCCGGGACGCCGCCCGCGCCGCCGGCGCGTTGGCGGACGAGTACGCGCCGGGCTGGCGCCCCGCCGACCTGGTCGAGCCGGTCGGCGACCCGCCCCGCGCATCGCCCGACCTGGCCCGGGCGTCGGCCCTGTTCGACCGGATGCTGGGCTACCTGGAGGAGGCGCGCTGAGCGGTGCGCTGCGGGTGCGCCGTCAGCGCAGCTCGCGGTCCAGCAGCGCGCGCAGCTCGCGGGACGCCCGCTGCGCGGCGCCCTCGTCCCACGACGAGGTGTCGCTCATCGTGTAGCCGTGCGGGGCGCCCGGGACGATCTCGTTGACGTGGGGGGCGGCCGGCCTCGGCGAGCGCGGCCTCCAGGACCGCGACGTGCCGGCGGGTCAGGCTGCGGTCGCGGTCGGCGTGCAGGAGCACGTACGACGCCCGGGAGGTCGCGATCGCCAGGTGCGGGCTGTCCGGTTCCTCCGTGACCAGCCGGCCGCCGTGGAAGCCGGCGACGGCCGCGACCCGGTCGGCGTGCCACCCGGCCGTGCGCAGCGCCAACCGGGCGCCCATGCAGTAGCCGGTCGTCCCGATCGGCCCCTCCGTCGCGTGCTCGGTGAGGGCCGCGACCCACGCCGCCGCGTCGCGCTCGGCCCGGTCGGGGGTCAGCCGGGCGACCCGGGCCATCGCGCCGCGGAGGAACGCGGCCTGGTTCTCGGCGACCCGCAGGTCGGCCGTCGGCGCCAGCTCGGTGGCGGTCCCGTCGCGGTAGAAGACGTTGGGGGCGAGCACGGTGTAGCCCCAGGAGGCGATCTCCTCGACCATCGCGGCGATCCTCGGGCGCAGCCCGATCGCGTCCATGTGGAGCAGGACGCCAGGGCCGGACCCGGCGAGGTAGGCCTCGGCGGTGCCGTCAGGTGCGGCGACCTCGATCGTCTCGACCATGAGGCCGGACGGTAGCCGACCGTCCGGCCCCCGCGCCGACCGTCGCCCCGGCGGCCGGGCGCGGACTAGGCTCCGGTCCCATGGGAACGCCCGACCGCCAGCGGGTCCTGGTGGTCGGCGAGGCCCTCGTCGACGTCGTCGTGGCGCCGGACCGGCCGCAGGTCGCCCACGTCGGCGGGTCGCCGCTCAACGTCGCCGTCGGGCTGGGCCGGCTCGGCGTCCCGACCACCTTCGCCGCCCAGGTCGGCCACGACCAGCACGGGAAGCAGGTGGTCGGTCACCTGGAGCGGTCGGACGTCGTCCTCGCGGCGCTGCCGCCGACGCCGGTGCGGACCTCGACCGCCGTCGCCACCCTCGCCGGTGACGGCAGCGCGTCCTACGAGTTCGACGTGACCTGGGACCCGGCCGACCTGCCGGACGTCGCGGCGTACGACGCGGTGCACGTCGGGTCGGTGGCCACCGTCGTCCGGCCGGGCGCGGACCGGGTGGTCGGGCTGGCCGCCGCCGCGAGGGGAGCGGGGGCTCCCCGTGAGCTTCGACCCGAACGTGCGGCTCGCCGTCGAGCCGGACGCGGACGCCTGGCGGGCGGCGCTGGCCGCGATCCTGCCGCACGCGTCGGTGGTGAAGATGAGCGACGAGGACGCGTCGGTGCTGCTGCCGGGAGTGTCGCCCGCGGAGGTCGCGAGCCGGCTCGCGGCGGGCGGGCGGCTGGTCGTCGTGACGGCCGGCAGCCGAGGAGCGCACGCGGCCACCCCGTCGGCGCGGGCCCACGTGCCGGCCCCGCCCACCGACGTGGTGGACACGATCGGCGCCGGCGACTCGTTCATGGCGGCGACGGTCGCGTGGCTCGCCCGGCGCGACTGGCCCGATCCCGCCGGCCTGGGGGCGGCCGGGTTGGCGGAGCTGGGCGACTACGCCGCCGCGGCCGCCGCCCTCACCTGCTCGCGGGCCGGCGCCGACCTGCCGTGGGCGGCCGAGCTCGCCTCGTGAGGCACCGTGACGTCATGCGGGGCGGGCCACCCGTGGCCCGCCCCGCATGACGTCAGCCGGTCACCGGTGGATCAGCCGGAAGGGGCTGTCCATCTCGTTGCCGCTCAACGCCGGCGCGAGCTCCTCGACCTCCCCGTCGGGCGCCATCGCGTAGAGGTGCCAGCGGGCTCCGTCGTACGCCGTGAACGCGAGGCGGCCGTCGGCCGTCCAGGCCCAGTCGGCCACGAACGCCCCGTCGGCCGCCCAGCGCCCGGTCTCCTCGCCGGTCGCGGCGTCGAGCACGGAGATCGACGTCGGTCCGAGCCCGTCGAAGTAGCTGGGCAGCCCGGCGACGTGGTCGCCGTCGGGGGAGACCTGCCAGGCCTGGAACTCGCAGCCCCGCCACACGTGGTCGCCGGCCGCGAGGTCGTAGACGCCGCTGCAGGTCTCGAAGTCGGTGATCTCGTCCATCACCGTCACGCGCCCGTCCTCGGTGGCGTCCTTGTAGGAGAGGGCGCCAGGCACCGGGTTGTCGGAGGTGCCGTCGGCACGGAACGCGAGCGGCCGGCCGCCGGAGTTGTTGTCGACGTAGACGGTGCACGCGCTGTCGGCCGCGTCGCAGTCCGGACCGCCGGTGACGGCCGTCGCCTCCCAGGCGATGCCCTCGCCGGCGGCGCCGAGGTCGACGGTGCCGAGCACCGCCTCGCCGCCGTCCCAGGCGACGGTCACCGAGCCGTCGACGCCCACCCAGGCGAGCGTCGCGCCGGCCTCGTCGACGACCGGCGACCACGTCGTCTCGAACGAGTCGACGACCTCGCCCTCGCCGGAGATCACGTCGGCCGTGGAGAACACCTCGCCGCTGTAGGCCGTGGCCACCAGCTGGTCGTCCCACAGCACCATGTTGGTGTAGTCGCGGTCGGGCAGTGCCACGACGTCGCCGTCGGCCTGGTGCCACACGCGGTCGATGACGTAGTCGGGTCCGCTGACCTGCTCCGTGGGCTCGGGCGCGAAGTCGGGCTGCCGGCTGTCGGTGTCGCCGCCGCCGGCGAGCACGCCGATCGGGGTGACCACGGCAGCGACGCCGAGGACGCCCCCGGCGACGGCCGCGCGGCGGTTGCGGCGGATCCGGCGGGCCCTGCCCTTGACGACGGTCAGGTCCAGCGGTGCCTCGTGGAGGTCACGGACGCGCGCGTCGAAGTCGCGGCTCATCGCTGCCTCCCAGGCACGGTTGTCGGGGTGGTGGGTGTTCATCGGGTCTCCTCGCCGTAGCGGGGGTGGAGCTCGGCCGGGACGCGCTCACGGAGAGCGGCGAGTGCCCGGCTGCACTGGGACTTGACGGTTCCGGTCGAGATGCCGAGCGCGTCGGCGACCTCGGCCTCCGACATCTGCTCGTAGTAGCGGAGCACCACGACCGAGCGCGCCTTCGGCGGGAGGGTCTGCACCACTCTCCACAGCTCGTCGTTGGTGCCGTCGTCGTAGGCATCGTGGTGCGGGTCGCCCTCGGGGACGAGCTCGGTGGCGTACTCGCGCTTCTTCCACGCCCGCCGCCACAGCGAGTTGTTCTCGTTGACCATGATCCGGCGGACGTAGGCGTCCACCGCACCGCGGTCGTGCACCTTGTCCCACGCCAGGTAGAGCTTGGCGAGCGACGTCTGGAGGACGTCCTCGGCCTGGTGCCGGTCACCGGTCAGGAGGTACGCCGTCCGCAGCAGGCTGGGCTGCCGGGCCGCGAGGTACTCGGTGAACTCGGTGTCCCGCTGTGCGTCGCGGTCCTTCCGGCTCATCCGCCGACCTCCCCTCGGGGTGTGGTCTTCCCCGTCATCCTGGTCTCCGTCCGTTCGTCGGGCGTGCCCTGGTGGAACTCTGTCGCGAGGAGGACGCGAACCGTCGGAGATTGGTTGCAACCGGGGTGGGTACTCCTGTGGATTCACCCGCCCCGCCCCCCGACCGATTCGACCAACCGTCCGCCAACCCCGCTGGGATGGGCTTGGAGACCGTCCCCAGAGACCCTCCAGGAGGAGATTCGATGCAGCAGGTCAAGGCCGTGGTCGCCCGTGCCAAGGGAGCCCCGGTGGAGCTGGTCACCATCAACGTCCCGGACCCCGGACCGGGGGAGGCGGTGGTGGCGGTCCAGGCCTGCGGGGTGTGCCACACCGACCTGCACTACCGCGAGGGCGGCATCAACGACGACTTCCCGTTCCTCCTCGGCCACGAGGCGGCCGGGGTGGTGGAGGCGGTCGGCCCCGACGTCACCGGCGTCGCACCCGGCGACTTCGTCGTCCTCAACTGGCGCGCGGTCTGCGGCGAGTGCCGGGCCTGCAAGCGCGGCGACCTGCACTATTGCTTCGACACCCACAACGCCAACCAGCGGATGACGCTGGAGGACGGCACCGAGCTGACCGCCGCGCTCGGCATCGGGGCCTTCGCCGAGAAGACGCTGGTCGCCGCCGGCCAGTGCACCAAGGTCGACCCGTCGGCCCGGCCGGCCGCGGTCGGCCTCCTCGGCTGCGGTGTGATGGCCGGCATCGGGGCCGCGATCAACACCGGTGCGGTGACCCGCGGCAGGAGCGTGGCCGTCATCGGCTGTGGCGGGGTCGGCGTCGCGGCGGTCGCCGGCTCGCGGCTGGCCGGCGCCAGCCCGATCATCGCGGTCGACATCGACGCCAAGAAGCTCGACGTCGCCCGCCGGATGGGAGCCACCCACACCGTCGACTCCTCCGCGACCGACCCGGTCGAGGAGATCCGGCGGATCTGCGCCGAGACGTTCCCCGGCGCCGACGGCGCCGACGTCGTCGTCGAGGCCGTCGGCCGCCCCGAGACGTGGAAGCAGGCGTTCTACGCCCGCGACCTCGCCGGCGTGCTCGTGCTGGTCGGCGTACCGACCCCCGGACATGAAGGTCCCCGACCTGCCGCTGATCGACGTCTTCGGGCGGGGCGGCGCGCTCAAGTCCAGCTGGTACGGCGACTGCCTGCCGTCGCGGGACTTCCCGATGCTGGTCGACCTCTACCAGCAGGGCCGGCTCGACCTCGACGCGTTCGTCACCGAGGAGATCGGGATCGGCGACGTGGAGGCGGCGTTCGAGAAGATGCACCACGGCGAGGTGCTGCGCTCGGTGGTGATCCTCTGATGGTGGCACGGGTCGACCACGGCGTCGCGAGCGGCACGTTCAGCCTCGACGGCGAGACGTTCGACGTCGAGAACAACATCTGGGTCGTCGGCGACGACGCCGAGTGCGTGGTGATCGACGCGCCGCACTCGGTGGACGAGATCCTCGCGGCGGTCGGCGACCGCACGGTCCGGGCGATCGTGTGCACCCACGCCCACGACGACCACGTGCGGGTGGCGCCGGCGCTGCGCGAGCGCGTGGTGGCGCCGATCCTGCTGCACCCCGACGACCGGCCGCTGTGGGAGCTGACCCACCGCGACCACCTCTGGGACGTCGACCTCGCCGACGGCCAGCGGATCGAGGTGGCCGGGACGACGCTCACGGTGCTGCACACGCCGGGCCACGCGCCCGGGTCGGTCTGCCTCTACGCGCCCGACCTGGGGCGGGTGTTCACCGGCGACACGCTGTTCAACGGCGGCCCCGGGGCGACCGGCCGCTCGTACTCCGACCGGCCGACCCTCGAGGCGTCGATCCGCGCGAAGCTGTTCGCGCTGCCAGACGACACGGTCGTCCACACCGGCCACGGCGACGACACGACGATCGGGGCCGAGGCGGAGGCGCTCGGGCGTCAGTGACGGGGAGCGCCGCGCAGGGGTGCGATCACGAAGTCGGCGAGCACGGCGGCGAGCGAGGGGATCGAGAGGCGCACGTTCGTCACCGCACGACGAGGAAGGCGACGAGGAGCAGCAGCGGGAGCAGCAGGGCGCCCGCCACCAGCCGGTCGGCCGTGCGGCCGGCGCGGTGGACGCCGGCGGGCACCGTCCGCGGTACGGCGGGCAGGGGGCTGGGTGGCCCGGTGCTTGACCCTGGGCTTGAACTGGTCGGTCTGCATGTGTCACTCCTGTCGGTACGCCGCCCGGGGAACGGGCGGGACGCCCCGCTGCGGCCGCGCGGCAGTGCGCGGCGCCGGGGGCGCCGACCTCCTGGTACCCGTGGCGCGGCGTCTCAGAACGGGGCGACGAGGAACGCGCTGCCGTGGCCCCCGACCCGGGTGAGCACGAGGGTCGCCTCGGCGTCGCCCCGCAGCTCCAGCCGCTTGCGCAGCACCTCCGGGGTGACGTCGACGCCGCGCTTCTTGATCGTGAGCCGGCCGACCCCGCGCTCGCGGAGCGCCGCCTTCAGCGGCTTCTCGCGGTAGGGGAGCTCCTCGACCACGCGGTAGCCGCGCGCGAACGGCGACCGGAACGGCCGGTCGGAGGTGACGTAGGCGATCTTGGCGTCCACCAGCCGCCCCTCGACGCCGGCGGCGACCGCCGTGACCAACCCGGCGCGGACGACGGCGCCGTCGGGCTCGTAGAGGAACCCGCCGACCGGGCCGACGCCGACCGCGTCGAGGCCGGGGTCCTCCTCGTCCGTGATGGTGGCCAGGCCGCCGGACCCGATGACCGTCGCGCGGCGTCGGGTGGTCGCGGTGCGCCCGGACCAGAGCGCGGCCTCCTTGACCTCGCCGCCGTCGCTCACCCACTCGGCCTCGACCCCGGCCGGCACCAGGGCGTGGGGGATCCCGGGGGGCCGTCTTGACGCAGGCGTCGCGTCGCAGCAGCTCCTCGACCCACGTCCACGGCGGTGACCAGTCCTCGACCCGGAAGCTGCGCCCGGCCCCGCTGCGCCGCGCAGGGTCGGCGAACGCGAGGTCGAAGCCGGCGTGGTCGACGGCGGCGACGTCGGCCACCTGGACCGCTCCGGGAAGCCCGAGCGCGGCGAGGTTGGCCTCCGCCACGGCGACCCGCACCGCGTCGAGGTCGACGCCGGCGCAGACCAGCCCGGCCCGGGCCGCGGCGACCAGGTCGCCGCCGATGCCGCAGCCGAGGTCGATCAGCGTCCGCGCGCCGAAGGCGGCGTAGCGGCCCGCCCGGTGGGCGGCCACCGCGGGGCGGGTCGCCTGCTCCAGCGCGTCGGGGGTGAAGTACATCCGGCCGGCGGCGTCGCCGAACTTCGCCTCCGCCCTCCGCCGCAGCTCGACCTGGGTCAGCGCGGCCGCGACCTGCGCGGCCGACGCCGTACGCCGCAGCTCGGCCTGGACGTGGAGCTCGTCAGCGGTCCCGGCGAGGGCGGCGGCCCGGGCAAGCAGCGCCTGCCCCTCGTCGGTCAGCAGCCACCGGAACGCGTCGAGGTCCACGCCCCGATCCTGTCAGGCGAGCTCCTTCTGGGCCTCGCCGACGCGGGCGTCGTGCTCCTCCGGGGTCTCGTCGCCGTGGCCGGGCCACCACGCCGCGTGGCCGACCAGGGCGGTGAGCGCCGGCGTGAAGAACATCGACATCACGAACGCCGCCACGAAGATGCCGAAGGAGAGCGCGAAGCCCATCGACACGAACAGGCTGTTGCCGCCGAGCATCAGCGAGGCGAAGGTGCCGGCGAGGATCACGCCCGCGGCCGCGATGGTCGGGCCGGCGTGCTTGACCGCCTCCCGCGGCGGCGAGCCGCGGCGTCTTGCCGCCGCGCGCCCTCCTCCCGCAGCCGGGCGATCATCAGGATGTTGTAGTCGGTGCCGAGCGCGGTCACGAACAGGTAGATGTAGATCGGCAGCATGAAGATCAGCCCGGGCTCGCCCTGGACGTGCTGGAACACGATCACCGTCGCCCCGAGGGTGGCGCCGAACCCGAGGCCGACCGCCGCCATCAGGTACCACGGCGCCACCAGGCTGCGCAGCAGCAGCGCGAGGATCAGCATGATGACGAGCGCGGCCGCCGGGAACACGACGGAGTAGTCGCGCTCCATCGCGTCCTGCAGGTCGGCGAAGACCGACGGGGTGCCGCCCACCAGAGCCTCGGTGCCGTCGGGCGCGGCGCCGTGGGCGGCGTCGCGGATGGGGCCCTTCACGTCCTCCAGTGCCTGGTCGGACACGGGGTCGTGCTCGAGCACCAGGCTGAACAGCGCCGCCGTGCCGTCCTCGGAGGGCTGGGCGGGGTAGACCGAGTCGACGCCGCGGGCCTCGCCGAGCGCCTTCGCGAAGGCCTCGAACTGCTCCTGGTCGAGCGGCTCCCCGTCCTCCGACGACAGCAGGACCGGCACCGGCTCGGCCGCTCCGTCGGCGAAGTGCTCCTGGAAGGTCTCGAGCGCCTCGGTGGACTCCACGTCGTCGGGCAGGCTGGAGTTGAAGTCGAAGGACGGGTTGAAGCCGAGGGCGAACACCGCGAGCGCAGCCAGCACCAGCCCGGAGACGGCGGCGAACACGCCGGGCCGCCGGCCGAGCCCGTCGCCCATCCGCGCGAACCGGGCCCGCTCGGGCTCCTGCCGCCACTTGCGGGACGGCCAGAACAGGGCGCGTCCGAGCACGGTCACGACGGCCGGCACCAGGGTGAGCGCGGCGACCAGCGTCACGAACACCGCGATCGCCAGCGCGGGGCCGATGGCGCGGAAGATGCTCAGCGAGCTCAGCACCAGCGCCAGGAACGCGACGATCACGGCGCCGCCGGCGGACGCGATCGCCTCGCCGGCGCGCTCGAGGGCGTGGGCCACCGAACCGCGGGTGTCGCCGCCCTCCCGCAGCCGCTCGCGGTAGCGGAACAGGAAGAACAGGATGTAGTCGGTGCCGATGCCGTAGAGGACGACGATCAGGATCGTCTCGATCGACGGGTCGGCCTTGAGGTCGAACAGCTCGTTGGCCCAGCCGATCATGCCGTTGGCCACCATCGACACGAGGGTGACGACCAGCACCGGCAGCAGGCAGATGATGACGCTGCGGAAGATGAGGGCGAGCAGCACGACGATCAGCACGATCGTCGCGATGCCGACGATGGCGAGGGTTCTGCTCGCTCGACTCCTGCGAGTCGAGACCCTGGGGGACGGAGCCGGTGGCCTGCACGGAGAGGCCGGTGCCGTCGCTGAGCTCGGCGAGGGAGTCGCGCAGGTCCTCGGCGTCCTCGAAGGCCGTCGGGTCGAAGCCGGTGGCCCCCTCGGCCAGCCCGATGATGCCGATCTGCACCTGGCCGTCCTCGGACACGTTCGGCTGGCCCTGCGGGTCGACCGTCAGCACCTGCTGCACGAACGTCTCCTCGCCGAGCCGCGGGCCGAGCTCCTCGCCGATCCGGGTGACCTCGGCCTGGTCGTCGGCGGTCAGCTCGCCGCCGTCCTCGCGCTCGAACACCAGGGAGGGCGGCCGGCGTGGCGTTGTCGGAGAACTTCTCCGACTGCAGCTCGGCCGCCTGGATCGACTCGTAGTGGTCGGGGAGGAACTCCGCCTCGTCGCTGGTGGTCTCGAGGCCGGGCGCGGTGACGATCACCGCGACGGCGACCACCACCCACGCGGCGATGACGAACCAGGGACGACGGGACACGAGACGACCAAGGGCACCGAACACGGCGGAGACGCTATCGAGGGGCACCGACACCCGGTCAACCGACTTTCGTCGGTTCCGGTGGCCGTCCCTGGTCGGGTGCCTCTGGCACTCGCTGGCGCAGAGTGCTAGTTTCGTCATTGGCACTCTCGACCCGAGTGTGCCAGCGCTTGTGAAGGTGTGCGGCACCCGCGACGGCGTACTCCTCGAGCAAGCCCCCTACGTGGGAGGGCGCGGCCCTCCATCAGTCCCGAACTGATCAGACAGAGAAAGTGGAGGTCGATCCAGTGTCGATCAACATCAAGCCTCTCGAGGACCGCATCGTGGTGAAGCCGCTCGAGGCCGAGCAGACCACGGCGTCCGGCCTCGTGATCCCGGACACCGCCAAGGAGAAGCCGCAGGAGGGCGAGGTCCTGGCGATCGGCCCGGGTCGCATCGACGACAACGGCAACCGGGTCCCGCTCGACGTCGCGGTGGGTGACAAGGTCATCTACAGCAAGTACGGCGGCACCGAGGTCAAGTACTCGGGCGACGAGTACCTCATCCTCAGCGCCCGCGACGTTCTCGCCGTCGTTTCCTGACGCCGTCCGAGGGGCGCCACGCCGCAGCGTTCGACCACGGTCCGACGCCGCGCGTGGCGCCTCCGACTTTCCACTGAAGGAGCAGCAATGCCGAAGATCCTGGAGTTCGACGAGAGCGCCCGGCGCTCGCTCGAGCGTGGCGTCGACGCGCTCGCGAACGCCGTCAAGGTCACGCTCGGGCCCAAGGGCCGGTACGTCGTCCTCGACAAGAAGTGGGGCGCCCCCACCATCACCAACGACGGCGTGACAGTCGCCCGCGACGTGGAGCTCGACGACCCGTTCGAGAACCTCGGTGCCCAGCTCACCAAGGAGGTCGCGACCAAGACCAACGACGTCGCCGGTGACGGCACCACGACCGCGACCGTCCTCGCCCAGGCGATGGTCCACGAGGGGCTGCGGGCGGTCGCCGCCGGCGCCAACCCGATGGGCGTCAAGCGCGGCATGGACGCCGCCGCCCAGGCGATGTCCGACGCCCTGCTCGCCGCGGCCCGCGAGGTCGAGTCGAAGGAGGACATGGCCTCCGTCGCGACGATCTCGAGCCGCGACTCGCACATCGGCGACCTGCTCGCCCAGGCCTTCGACAAGGTCGGCAAGGACGGCGTGATCACCGTCGAGGAGTCCAACACCCTCGGCACCGACCTCGAGTTCACCGAGGGCATGCAGTTCGACAAGGGCTACATCAGCCAGTACTTCGTGACCGACCCCGAGCGGATGGAGGCCGTCCTCGACGACCCCTACATCCTGCTGCACCAGGGGAAGATCTCCGCCGTCGCCGACCTGCTGCCGCTGCTGGAGAAGGTCATCCAGGCCGGCAAGCCGCTGTTCATCCTCGCCGAGGACGTCGAGGGCGAGGCGCTCTCGACGCTCGTGGTCAACAAGATCCGCGGCACCTTCAACGCCGTCGCGGTGAAGAGCCCGGCGTTCGGTGACCGGCGCAAGGCGATGATGCAGGACATCGCGGTGCTCACCGGTGGCCAGGTCGTGGCGCCCGAGGTCGGCCTCAAGCTCGACCAGGTCGGTCTCGACGTGCTGGGCCAGGCCCGCCGCGTGGTGGTCACCAAGGACAACACCACGATCGTCGAGGGCGCCGGCGACGCCGCCGAGGTCGAGGGCCGGGTCAACCAGATCAAGGCCGAGATCGAGTCGACCGACTCCGACTGGGACCGCGAGAAGCTCCAGGAGCGGCTCGCCAAGCTGGCCGGCGGCGTGTGCGTCATCAAGGTCGGCGCCGCCACCGAGGTGGAGCTGAAGGAGAAGAAGCACCGCATCGAGGACGCTGTCTCCGCGACCCGCGCGGCGATCGAGGAGGGCATCGTCCCCGGCGGCGGCTCCGCGCTCATCCACGCGGTGTCCTCGCTCGACAAGGACCTCGGCCTCACCGGCGACGAGGCGGTCGGCGTACGCATCGTCCGCAAGTCCGCCGACGAGCCGCTGCGCTGGATCGCCGAGAACGGCGGCGAGAACGGCTACGTCGTCACGACCAAGGTCCGCGAGCTCGGCGTCGGCAACGGCTACAACGCCGCCACCGGCGAGTACGGCGACCTCGTCGCCCAGGGCGTCCTCGACCCGGTCAAGGTCACCCGCTCCGCGCTGGTCAACGCGACCTCGATCGCCGGCATGCTGCTGACGACCGAGACCCTCGTCGTCGACAAGCCCGAGGAGGAGGAGCCCGACACCGGCCACGGGCACGGCCACGGCCACTGATCCGTCGCCTCCTCACCGAGCACCTACCGGGCCGTCGCGGGAACGCGGCGGCCCGGTGGGTTTCTGGGGGTGGGGTTGGGGGAGGCGGGGGGAGGTGCAGCGTGAGGTTTCCCCCGGTCGACCGGGGAAACCTCAACTTGTCGGGCAAAGCAATGCCGGACAAGTGGAGGTTTTGCCCGTCACGTCGAGCTTGCGCGACGTTTGGTCAGAGAACGCAGCTTCCCGCGGCGGATCGTTGCGGTTCGTGACCAATCGTGCGTGAGAGGGTTCACCGGCCGCGACCCCCGCCGCCCGGCCGGACCGCCCGACCGGCGACCACCCGCCGCCGTCGCTGCCTGTCGGTCTCGACCCCCGCGGCGCGGGCCTGGCACTGTGCACGCGACCAGCGCCGCCCGGCACCGCGACCCCGCCGCCCGGCCGGAGTGCCCGACCGTCGACCTCCCGTCGCCGTCGCTGCCTGTCGGTCTCGACCCCCGCGGCGCGGGCCTGGCACTGTGCACGCGACCAGCGCCGCCCGGCACCGCGACCCCGCCGACCGGAACCCCCCGACCCGCCGATTCGCCTGCACGACCTTGCGCCGGTCGGCAGGATGCCACCGTGGACCACTTTCTCGGGGAGTGGCGGGCGTGGCACGACGCCCGCGAACGACGACTGACCGCACCGGACGGCTACCTCGCCATCACCGGCCTGTACTGGCTCGACGAGCGGTGGCAGCGTTTCGACGACGCGCCGGGTGAGTGGCGCGCGGCCGGCGACGGCGCGGAGGTGGCGCTGGGGCCGGCGGAGTGGCTGGAGGTGGGTGACGAGAAGCTCACCGGGCGGCACGTCTTCGCCGGGCTCGACCGGCGGCCGGTGCGCGCGCTGGCGGGCGACGCGACCCCTGGAGGTCGCGGCGCGGGGAGGCCGGCCGATGCTCCGGCCGCGGCACCCGGAGAGCGAGCTGCTGCGGCGGCACGTGCGGACGCCGACTTACCCGCCGTCACCGCGGTGGCGGGTGCCGGCGCGGTTCCGTCCGTACGACGAGCCGCGGCCGGTGAGCATCGAGACGGTGGTCGACTGGCTGGCGGACTCGGTCGACGCGGTCGGTGAGGTGGAGTTCGAGGTGGCCGGCACGCCCCAGCGGCTGGTCGCGTTCTCCGACGGCGACGCCGGTGAGCTGTGGCTGCTGTTCGCCGACGCGACCTCGGGCGAGACGACGTACACCTGCCGCCAGCTCGCCGTCGGCGCCCCGGCGCCCGACGGCACGCTGGTGCTCGACCTCAACCGTGCGCACAACCCGCCGTGCGCCTACACCGACTTCTCCACCTGCCCGCTGCCGCCGCCCGCCAACCGGCTGACCGTCCGGATCGAGGCGGGGGAGCGGCTTCCCGCCGACCGCTGAGCGGTCCGCGCCACACCGACGAAACCTGGATCGACGAGAATGGGCACCATGCTCTGGAGAGTCCGCGCCAACCTGCCCGACCGCCCGGGCGCCCTGGGCGCCGTAGCGCACGAATGCGGACGCGCCGGGGTCAACATCCTGCGCATCCAGGTCTTCCCCGGCCGGGCGACCGTCACCGACGAGCTCGTCGTGAGCACGCCGGACGACTGGCAGGAGCGCGACCTGGCCGCGGTGCTTGAGCGGGCCGGTGCCGAATCGGTCGTCGGGCTGACCTGCTCGGAGGCGGCGCTCGACGACCAGCCGACCCGGTTCGTCCGCGCGGCCCAGGAGATCATCGACCACCCGGCGTCGTTCCCCGACGTCGTCGCCCACCTCTTCGACGCCGACGTCGCGCCGTCCGGTGGGACGGAGGACGTCCTGGAGCTCACCGTCGGCAACGCGGTGGTGCAGGTACGCCGCGACACCCCGTTCACCGCGACCGAGCGGGAGCGCGGCGCCGCGATGGCCGAGCTGGTCAGCCACGTCCTGCACCGCGAGGTGCCGCCCGGCCCGACCGCGGGCGGCGAAGGCGGCGAGCCGGAGTACGTCGCGTCCGGCGACGCCGTCACGGCGCTGTCGTCGGGCCGGGTCGCCGGCCGGGCGTCGGTGACCGCAGGCGCGACGCCGGACGACCCGTGGCCGGTCGACCTGTGGGTCGACCCGTCGTGGCAGCGCCGCGGCATCGGCACCCGCCTGCTCGGCGAGGTTGCCCGGCTGGCCCGGTCGCGCGGCGCCACCGAGATCGTGCTCACGGCGCCGGCCGACAGCCAGGCCGTGCTGCCGATGGTGCTCTCGGCGGGGATGCGGGGCCGGATCCGGATGGCGGGGGAGACGGTGACGGTCCGGATCGCCGTCAGCGAGCTGCGCGCCGGCTGACCTGCCCGACCCCGCCACGCCCCCCGCCGACCCCCGACCCTGCCGGCGAACGCCCGGCCGCTGCGGTCGGCGTTGCTACCGTCGGCAGCAGAGGCCGGCTGGCGGCCCGGGAGGGAGCGCGGATGGAGACGATCCGCAGGCGGCTCGGCGAGGCGCTGTTCCTGCGCGTGGCGGGCCCCGACGGGGCCGTGCACCGCGACCGGATCCACGGCACCCCCGGACCGCGCTGGTTCGAGCCGGGCAGCCCGATCACGAGGGTCCACGGCGACGCGGCGATGTTCGTCGGCGGCATCCGCGCGCTGCTGCTGCAGGCGCTGCACCCGGTGGCGATGCAGGCGGTGTCGGAGCACTCCGGCTACCGCGGCGACATGTGGGGCCGGCTGGCGCGCACCAGCCGGTTCCTCGCGGTGACGACGTTCGGCACGGCCGACGACGCCCAGCAGGCCGTCGACGTGGTGCGCGCCATCCACGACCGGATCACCGGCACCACGCCGGACGGGACGCCGTACCACGCGAGCGACCCGCACCTGCTGCTGTGGGTCCACGTCGCCGAGATCGACAGCTTCCTCCTCGCCCACCAGACCTACGGCCGCCGGCCGCTCGACGCCGCCGAGCGCGACGAGTACGTCGCCCAGACCGCCGAGGTCGCCCGCCGGCTCGGGGTCGTCGACCCGCCGACCACCGAGGCCGGCCTGCGGGAGACGCTGGCGGCCTTCCGCCCCGAGCTCCGGGGAACGCCGGCGGCCCGGGAGGCGGTCCGCTACCTCCTCGTCCGGCCGCCGCTGCCGCTCGCCGCCCGCCCGCCGTACGGCGTGCTGTGCGCGGCCGGCGTCGGCCTGATGCCGGTGTGGACCCGTCGCCACCTGGTCCTCCCGTGGGTCCCGGTCGCGGAGCGCACCGTCGTCCGTGCGGCGGGGGCGGCCGCCGTCGGCACCATCCGGTGGGCGATGACGCCGCCGCCCGAGCTCGCCACCACCGCTTCGTGAAAAACGTTCACAAGGTCGTGACCGGATGCCTGCCCGGGGCGTAGCGTCGGCCTCGTGCTGACCTCCGATGTCGTCACCGAGGCCGTCGTGCAGCTCGCTGCCGAGCCGGAGGGCCTCCGCCCGGCGCGGCAGCAGATGGCGCTCTCCCTCGGCTGGCACATCATCCTCGCCTGCTTCGGCGTCGCGTTCCCGGCGATGATCTTCGTGGCGCACCTCATCGGCATCCGGCGCGACGACCCCGTCGCGCTCGGCCTCGCCCGTCGGTGGGCGAAGGTGTCGGCGGTGCTGTTCGCGATCGGCGCGGTCTCCGGCACGGTGCTCAGCTTCGAGATGGGCCTGCTCTGGCCGGGCCTGATGGGCACCTACGGCGACGTCCTCGGGCTCCCCGTTCGCCTTCGAGGGGCTGTCGTTCTTCGTCGAGGCGATCTTCCTCGGCATCTACCTCTACGGCTGGGACCGGATGCCGCCCCGGAGGCACCTGCTGATGGTGGTGCCGATGGCGGTCGCCGGCGTGGTCGGCACGTTCTGCGTGATCGCGGTCAACGCGTGGATGAATGCCCCGACCGGCTTCCGGGTGGTCGACGGCGAGGTCGTCGACGTCGACCCGTGGCGCGCGATGTTCAACGACCTGGTGCTGCTGCAGTTCGGGCACATGTGGCTCGCCGCCTACATGGTGGCCGGGTTCACGATCGCCGGGGTCTACGCCGTCGGCCTGCTCCGCGGCCGGACCGACCGGCACCACCGGCTCGGGTTCCTCGTGCCGTTCGTCTTCGCCAGCGTCGCCGCCGTCGCCCAGCCGGTCGTCGGCCACCTGCTGGGCGGCAACCTCGGCGACCGGCAGCCCGCCAAGCTCGCGGCGTTCGAGCTGGCCGAGACCACCGAGAGCCCGTCGCCGCTGCGGATCGGGGGGCATCTGGATCGACGGGGAGGTGCGCGGCGCGATCGACATCCCCTACCTCGGGTCGCTGATCGCCCAGAACTCCTTCACCGAGCCGGTGCGCGGCCTCGACACCATCCCCGTCGACGAGCACCCGCCGATCAACATCACCCACTGGGCGTTCCAGACCATGGTGGGCCTCGGCACGCTGCTGGCGCTGCTGGTCGTGGTCTTCTGGGTCGCCCGGTGGCGGCAGCGCGACCTGCTCACGAAGCGCTGGTTCCTGCGGTCCGCGGCCGCCGCGGGGCCGTTGGCCGTGGTCGCGCTGGAGGCGGGCTGGGTGGCCACCGAGGTCGGCCGGCAGCCGTGGATCGTCTACGGGTTCATGCGCACCGAGGAGGCCGCCGCGAGCTACTCCGGTCTGTGGTGGCTGCTCGGTTCGACGGCGGTCGTCTACGGCGCGCTCACCGTCGGGGCCGTCGTGGTGATCCGCTCGATGACCCGGCGATGGCGGGCGGGCGAGGCCGACCTGCCCAGTCCCTACGCACCCGAGCGCGGCGCGACGGAGCGGGTGGAGGGTCGGTCGTGAGCCTCGAGGTGGCCGTCGCGGCGGCGCTCTTCGTCGGCGTCGTCGCGTACGCCGTCCTCGGCGGCGCCGACTTCGGCTCCGGGTTCTTCGACCTCACCGCGGGCGACAGCCGGCGGGGTGCCGAGCTGCGGACGCTGGTCGACCACAGCATCGGCCCGGTCTGGGAGGCCAACCACGTCTGGCTGATCTACGTGCTGGTGATCTGGTGGACGGCGTTCCCGGAGTCGTTCGCGGCGGCGATGACGACCTTGGTGCTGCCGCTGCTGCTGGCGCTGCTCGGCATCGTGCTGCGCGGCGCGAGCTTCGCGTTCCGGAAGTTCTCCGCGACCCTCGGGCAGGCGCGGCTGTTCGGGGTGGTGTTCGCGACCTCCTCGATCCTGACGCCGTTCTTCCTCGGCGCGGTCGCCGGCGCGATCGCGTCGGGACGGGTGCCGGCCGACGGCACCGGCGACCGGTGGTCGTCGTGGCTCAACCCGACCTCGCTGTTCGGCGGGGTGGTCGCCGTCGGCACCTGCGCGTTCCTGGCGGGCGCGTTCCTCGTCGCCGACGCGGCGCGGGGCGGCCGCGACCGCCTGGCCGAGGAGCTGCGCAGCCGGGCCCTCGTCGTCGGTGTGGTGACCGGGCTGGTCGTCTTCGCGGCGCTGTGGCCGATCCACGAGGACGCGCCGACCCTCGCCGAGGGGCTGACCGGCCGCGCGGCGCCGCTCGTCGTGCTCTCGGCGCTCGCGGGGTTGGCGACGCTGGTGCTGCTGTGGCGGCGCCGCTACGCGCTGGCGCGGTTCCCCGCGGTCCTGGCGGTGGCCGCCGTCGTGTCGGGCTGGGGTGTGGGCCAGTACCCGTGGCTGCTGGTCGACGAGATGCGGATCGCCGACGCGGCGGGCGCGGACGCCACCCTGCAGGCGCTGCTGGTCGCCGTCGGTCTCGCCGCGGTGGTCGTGCTGCCGCCGCTGGTCTACCTGCTGCGGCTCACCCAGTCGGAGGAGTGGAGCCGGCACTGACCTGCGGCCGGCAGCCGGCCCGGTCGCGGGTCAGCCCTGCAGGCCGCGGTCGGGCGGGTGGTTGCCGAGCCGCCAGCCGCCCGCGGGGAGGTCGAGCGCGTCCTGCGGTCCCCACGACCCCCTTCGGGTAGGACTGCACAGGCGGCCGGTCGTCGAGCACCGGCTGGCAGACCTCCCACAGCCGCTCCACCTCGGCGGCGCTGGTGAACAGCGTGCGGTCGCCGCGCATCACGTCGAGCAGGAGCCGCTCGTAGGCCTCGAGCGGCCCGGCGTCCGGGGCGTCGTAGGCGAGGTCGAGGCGGAACACGCCCTCGACCAGGGCCATGTCGGGGCCGGGCCGCTTGGCCCGCACGTCGATGGCGATCCGCGGCTGGTCGGTGAGCTCGATGACCAGCTCGTTGGGCTGCGCCGCCGCCCCGCCGGCGGGCTTGAGCCAGCGGTGCCGGGGGTCGGTGAACCGGATCGTGATCGTCCGCCGCCCCTCGGCCATCGCCTTGCCGGTGCGCAGGTAGAACGGCACCCCGCGCCACCGGTCGTTGTCGATCCACACCTCGATCGCGACGAACGTCTCGACGTCGGAGTCCGGCGCGACGTCGGGCTCGTCGCGGTAGCCGTCGTACTGGCCGAACACGACGCGCTGCGGGTCGAGCGGGCGGACGGCCGCGAACGCGGCCGACTTCGCCGCGCGGATCGCGCCCTCGCGGAACGCGTGGGGGTCCTCGATGGCGACGAACCCGAGCAGCTGGCACAGGTGGGTGGTCACCATGTCGCGCAGGCAGCCGGTGCCCTCGTAGAAGCTGCCGCGTCCCTCGACCGTCAGCTTCTCGGGCACGTCGATCTGCACCGACTCGATGCTGTGCCGGTTCCACGCCGGCTCGAACAGGCCGTTGGCGAACCGGAGCGCGAGCAGGTTCTGCACGGCCTCCTTGCCGATGAAGTGGTCGATGCGGAAGATGTCGCTCTCGGAGAACGCGGACCCGAGCACCGCGTCGAGCTCGCGGGCCGTGGCCAGGTCGGTGCCGAACGGCTTCTCGACGACCAGCCGGGCGCGGTCGGTGAGGTCGACCCGGTCGAGCATGCCGACCATGTCCTCGACGGCCTGCGGGGGGACGGAGAGGTAGAGGAGGCGGCGTACGTCGCCCAGGGTGACGCCCGCGTCGAGCGCGAGCCGGTCCTCGGCCGCGTGCACCGCCTCCGCGAGCTCGGTGCCGTCGTCGGCGGAGGACGTGCGGAACGAGATCCGCTCGAGCAACCGCGCGGCGACCTCCTCCTCCACGTCGCCGACGAACTCGTCGAGCGCCTCGCGGACCCGGCCCCGGAAGTCGTCGTCGCTGCCGGGGGGCGGCGGCCGCTGCCGATCACCGCGAGGTGCTCCGGCAGCCGCTTGGCCAGGGCCAGCCGGTAGAGGCCCGGGAACAGCTTGCGCGCGGCGAGGTCGCCGGTGGCGCCGAAGAGGACGAGGACGTGCGGGGGCAGCTCGGGGTTCACGGGACCAGCGTCGCGTACGGCTGGGAGCGGCGCCACCGTCCGTGGAGGTCGCCGGTTCGTGGGAGCGGCGGAGGCCGCCGTAGGATCTCGTCATGGAGGTCACCGCCGTACCCGAGAAGTTCGCGCCGCTGGGCCTGACCTACGACGACGTCCTGCTGCTGCCCGGTCACTCCGACCTGGCCCCGGACGAGATCGACACCACCAGCCGGCTGACCCGCGAGATCAGCCTCCGGTCGCCGCTCGTGAGCGCGGCGATGGACACGGTCACCGAGTCGCGGATGGCGATCGCCATGGCGCGCCAGGGCGGCATCGGCGTGCTGCACCGCAACCTCGCGATCCAGGACCAGGCCTACCAGGTCGACCTGGTCAAGCGCACCCAGACCGGCATCATCTCCAACCCGGTGACGATCGGTCCCGACGCGACGCTCGAGGACCTCGACCGCATCTGCGGCGAGTACCGGGTCTCCGGGCTCCCCGTCGTCGACGCCGACAACCGGCTGCTCGGCATCTGCACCAACCGCGACCTGCGGTTCACGCCCGTCGCGGAGTGGGCGGCCACCAAGGTCGACGAGGTGATGACGCCGATGCCGCTGGTCACCGGCCCGGTGGGGATCAGCCGCGAGGAGGCCACCCGGCTGCTGCGCAAGCACAAGAAGGAGCGGCTGCCGCTCGTCGACGACGAGGGCCGGCTGGGCGGCTTGATCACGGTCAAGGACTTCGTGAAGTCCGAGCAGTTCCCCGACGCGTCCAAGGACTCCCAGGGCCGGCTGATGGTCGGCGCCGCGATCGGCTACTTCGGCGACGCGTGGGAGCGGGCGACGACGCTGGTCGAGGCGGGCGTCGACGTGCTCGTCGCCGACACCGCCCACGGCCACGTCACGCTGCTCCTCGACATGGTCCGCCGGCTCAAGGCCGACCCGGCGACCCGGCACGTGCAGGTCATCGGCGGCAACGTCGCCACCCGCGAGGGCGCGCAGGCGTTCGTCGACGCGGGCGCCGACGCGGTGAAGGTCGGCTTCGGCCCGGGCTCGATCTGCACGACCCGGGTGGTCACCGGCTGCGGGGTGCCCCAGGTCACCGCGGTCTACGAGGCGTCGCTCGCGGCCCGGCCGGCCGGCGTACCGGTGATCGCCGACGGCGGCCTCCAGCAGTCCGGCGACATCGCCAAGGCCATCGTCGCCGGCGCCGAGTCGGTGATGATCGGCTCGATGCTGGCCGGCTGCGAGGAGGCGCCGGGCGACGTGGTGTTCCACAACGGCAAGCAGTACAAGGCCTACCGCGGCATGGGGTCGCTGGCCGCGATGTCCTCGCGCGGCAGGAAGTCCTACTCCAAGGACCGCTACTTCCAGGCCGAGGTGGCCAGCGACGACAAGATCGTGCCCGAGGGCATCGAGGGGCGGGTCGCCTACAAGGGTCCGCTGGCGAGCGTCGCGCACCAGCTGCTCGGCGGCCTGTCGCAGTCGATGTTCTACGTCGGCGCCCGCACGGTGCCCGAGCTGCAGGAGAAGGGCCGGTTCGTCCGGATCACCTCCGCCTCGCTCAAGGAGAGCCACCCCCACGACATCGAGATGACCGTCGAGGCCCCCAACTACAACCGCGGCTGACCCCGCCGGCCGGCCGCCGGTTCGCGGGTCGGGGCGGGCAGGTGGGGGAGCGGCGCGGCGCGGATAGGCTGGAGCGGTGACCGACATCGAGATCGGCCGGGCCAAGCGTGGCCGGCGCGCGTACTCCTTCGACGACATCGCGATCGTGCCCTCGCGGCGCACGCGCGACCCCGAGGAGGTCAGCGTCGACTGGCAGATCGACGCCTACCGGTTCTCGCTGCCGATCCTCGCCGCCCCCGATGGACTCGGTGATGTCGCCGTCGACGGCCATCGCGTTCGGGCGCTACGGCGGCCTCGGCGTCCTCAACCTCGAGGGCCTCTGGACGCGGTACGACGACCCCGAGCCGTTGCTGGAGGAGGTCGCCGGCCTCGAGGGCGAGGAGGCGACCCGCCGGCTGCAGCAGATGTACACCGCACCGATCCGCCCCGAGCTGATCACCGAGCGGCTGCGCCAGGTCCGGGAGTCGGGCGTGACGGTCGCCGGGTCGCTGTCGCCGCAGCGCACGAAGGAGTTCGCGAAGACCGTCACCGACGCCGGCGTCGACCTCTTTCGTTATCCGAGGCACGACGGTCTCCGCCGAGCACGTGAGCAGCCAGGCGGAGCCGCTCAACCTCAAGGAGTTCATCTACGAGCTCGACGTCCCGGTGATCGTGGGCGGCTGCGCCACCCACCAGGCGGCGCTGCACCTGATGCGCACCGGTGCGGCGGGTGTGCTCGTCGGCTTCGGTGGCGGCGCGGCCCACACGACCCGCACGGTCCTCGGCGTGGCCGTGCCGATGGCGTCCGCGGTCGCCGACGTCGCCGCCGCGCGGCGCGACTACCTCGACGAGTCCGGCGGCCGCTACGTCCACGTGATCGCCGACGGCTCGATCGGCAAGAGCGGCGACCTCGCCAAGGCGATCGCCTGCGGGGCGGACGCGGTGATGGTCGGCTCGCCGTTCGCCCGCGCCACCGACGCGCCGGGGCGCGGCTTCCACTGGGGGCCGAGGCACACCACCAGCACCTGCCGCGCGGGCAGCGGGTGCAGTTCGAGCAGATCGGGACGATCGAGGAGATCCTGTTCGGTCCCTCCCGCGTCGCCGACGGCACCATGAACCTCGTCGGCGCGCTGAAGCGGTCGATGGCCACCACCGGCTACACCGAGCTCAAGGAGTTCCAGCGGGTCGAGGTCGTCGTCGAGTGACCGGTGGGCCGCTGCTGGTCGCGGCCGGGCAGGCCGCGTCGGTCGCGGGCGACCTCGCCGGCAACGCGCTGACCGCGGCGCGGCTGACCCGTCTCGCCGGGTCGCAGGGCGTCGCGCTGCTGGTGCTGCCCGAGGCGTTCCTCACCGGCTACGACGAGGCGGTCTTCGCCGGTCCGCTGCCGTCGGTGACCGACCTCGACGCGCCGGCGCTCGACCCGCTGCGGGAGGCCAGCGCCGGCTCCGGCACGGTGGTGGTCGTCGGCGCCGCCCTCCAGCGGGAGGACCGGCGGACGCTGAGCTCGGTGGTCGTGCGGCCCGACGGCCGCGTGGACGCGCCGTACGACAAGCAGCACCTCGACGGCGCCGAGAAGCAGCACTTCGCCGTCGGCGACCACGGCGCGTCGCTCGCGGTCGGCGGGCACGAGCTGGGGCTGTCGATCTGCTACGACGGCTGCTTCCCCGAGCACGCCCGCGCGGCCGCCGCCGACGGCGCCCTCGGCTACCTCAGCTCGATCGCCTACTTCCCCGGCGGCGCCCACCGCCGCGACCTCTACTACGCCGCGCGCGCCCTCGACAACGGCTTCTACGTGGTCGTCTCCGGGCTGACCGGCCGTTGCGGGTCGAGCTCCTTCATCGGCGGCTCGGCGGTCTACGACCCCGAGGGCCGGCCGCTGGCCCGCCTCGACGAGGAGGAGGGCATCGCGATCGCCGAGCTCGACCCCGAGCTGGTCGCCGAGACCCGTGCTCGCCACACGATGCACGGCGACCACCGCGCGGACCTCGGCCCGCGGGTGCGGGTCTGAGCCGGCCGGCGGAATAACCCGCGCGGCGCCGGGGCTGCGGCTGTCATGGAGCCGGGTGTCGAGGCGCTGAGGATGGGCACGCCGCGAGGCCGGTGGGTCCTGCTCGCGACCGTCCTCGGCTCCGGGCTGGCCATGCTCGACGCCACGGTGGTCAACGTCGCCCTCGAGCGCATCGGGAACGACCTCGGCGCCGGCTTCGCCGGTCTGCAGTGGACGATCAACGGCTACGCCCTCACGCTCGCGGCGCTGATCCTCCTCGGCGGCTCGCTCGGCGACCGGTTCGGCCGGCGGCGGGTCTTCCTCGTGGGCGTGGTCTGGTTCGCCGCGGCGTCGATGCTCTGCGCGCTGGCCCCCGACATCGGCACCCTGGTCGCCGCCCGGGCCCTGCAGGGCGTCGGCGGCGCCCTGCTCACCCCGGGGAGCCTGGCGATCATCTCCTCCTCCTTCCACCGCGACGACCGGGCGGCGGCCGTCGGCGCCTGGGCCGGGCTGGGCGGGGTGGCCGGGGCGGTCGGGCCGTTCGTCGGCGGCGGCCTGGTCGAGATCGGCTGGCAGCTGGTCTTCCTCGTCAACGTGCCGCTGGCCGCCCTGATCGTGGTGGTGACGGTGCGTCACGTCCCCGAGAGCCGGGATCCCGACGCGGTGCCGCGGCTCGACGTGCCGGGCACCGTCATCGCGGTGGTCGGCCTCGGCCTGCTGACCTACGGCCTGACGGCCGCCGGCGACGACGGGTTCACGGGCCTCGTGGTGCCGTTGCTGGTGCTGGGCGCGGCGGCCCTGGTCGCGTTCGTCCGGGTCGAGCAGCGGTCGCCGAGCCCGCTGGTGCCGACCAGCCTCTTCCGCGACGCGCAGTTCAGCGCCACCAACGCGGTCACCCTCCTGGCCTACGCCGCGCTCGGCGTCCTGTTCGTCCTGGTCGTCCTCCAGCTCCAGGTCGTGGCGGACCGGTCGCCGCTGGTGGCCGGGACCGCGATCCTGCCGGTGACCGTCATCATGCTTCTCCTCTCACCGCGGGCGGGCGCACTGGCCCAGCGGATCGGGCCCCGGCTCCCGATGGCCGCCGGGCTCCTCGTCGCGGCGGCGGGCGTGCTGTGGCTGGCCGCGATCGACGCCGGCGCCGCGTTCGTGGCGGACGTGCTCCTCCCGTCCGCCGTCGTCGGCGCCGGCCTGACCCTGATGGTCGCGCCGCTGACCGCGACGGTCCTGGCCTCCGCGCCCGAGCGCTACGCAGGCACCGCCTCGGGCGTCAACAACGCGGTCGCCCGGACCGCCGGCCTGCTCGCGGTCGCGGTGGTGCCGGCCGCGGCGGGGATCGGCGGGGCCGACTACACCGACCCGGACGCGTTCAGCGCCGGCTACGTGCGCGGGATGCTGATCTGCGCGGGGCTGCTCGCTGCCGCCGCCGTGCTGTCGGCGGTGGCGGTCCGCCGTCCGCTCACCGTGCCGCCGCCGTCCGGCCGCTTGACAGGCGAGCCGGGTGTGTAAAGGAGCACACTTGCTACCGGGCGGTAGGCACCGGTGACGGCGCTCACCTAGGCTCGGCGCCATGAGCGCTTCGAACCCCGCCTCGGGTGCCGGCGGTCCCCTCGTCGACGGGCCGCACGACCCCGAGCACGACCCGCGGGCGTCGTACGTCCTGGAGCCGGCGTACGTCGCCAGCCTGACCAGCCGGATCGTCGCGACGACCGGCCGCACGGTGCCGCTGAGCTCGCCCCTCGACGGGGCGCCGCTCGCGCAGGTGCCGCAGTCGGGCCCCGCCGACGTCGAGGAGGCGTTCCGCCGGGCCCGGGCCGCGCAGGCCTCGTGGGCGCGGACCCCGCTCGCGGAGCGCTCGGCGGCGATGCTGCGGTTCCACGACCTGGTGCTCGACCGGCTGCCGGAGATCCTCGACCTGATCGGGCTCGAGTCCGGCAAGGCGCGCAAGCACGCCTACGACGAGGCGGCGCACACCGCCCTCACCGCGCGCTACTACGCCCGCACCGCCCACCGGCACCTCGACACCGAGCGGCGGCCGGGCGTGCTGCCCGTGCTGACCCGGATCGACGTCAACCGGGTCCCCAAGGGCGTAGTCGGCATCATCTCGCCCTGGAACTACCCGTTCACGATGGCGATCTCCGACGGCCTCCCGGCGCTGATGGCGGGCAACGCCGTCGTCGCCAAGCCGGACGCCCAGACCGTGCTCACCGCCCTGCTCGGCGTCCAGCTGCTCGAGGAGGCCGGCTTCCCGCGAGACCTGTGGCAGGTCCTCGCCGGCCCCGGACGCGAGCTCGGCACCCCCATGATCGAGCGGTCCGACTACGTCTGCTTCACCGGCTCCACCGCGACCGGCAGGATCATCGCCCGGCAGTGCGCCGAGCGCCTGATCGGCTGCTCGCTCGAGCTCGGCGGCAAGAACCCGCTCCTCGTCCTGCGCGACGCCGACGTCGAGAAGGCCGCCGAGGGCGCCGTCCGCGCGTCGTTCTCCAACGCCGGTCAGCTCTGCGTCTCCACCGAGCGGCTCTTCGTGGCCGACCAGGTCTACGACCGGTTCGTCGAGCGGTTCGTCGCCCGCACCCAGGCGATGACCCTCGGGGCGACCCTCGACTGGGAGAACGACATGGGGCCGCTGATCTCGGCCGACCAGCTCGAGACCGTCCGCGCCCACGTCGACGACGCGGTGGCCAAGGGCGCCCGGGTGCTGGCCGGGGGACAGGCGCGGCCCGACCTGGCGCCGTACTTCCACGAGCCGACGATCCTCGAGGGCGTCACCCCCGACATGACCTGCTTCGGCGACGAGACGTTCGGGCCGGTCGTGTCTCTCTACCGCTTCCACGACGAGTCCGACGCGATCGAGCGCGCCAACGACGGCGACTACGGGCTCAACGCCGCCATCTACAGCCGCGACGGCGCCCGCGCCCGGGCGATCGCGCGGCGGATCAGGTGCGGCACCGTCAACATCAACGAGGGCTTCGGCGCCACGTTCGGCAGCGTCGACGCCCCGATGGGCGGCATGCGCGAGTCCGGCGCCGGCCGCCGCCAGGGCTCGGAGGGCATCCACCGCTACACCGAGACCCAGGCCGTCGGCACCCAGCGGGTGCTCCGGATCGCGCCCAACCTCGGGATGAAGGCCGAGACGCACGCCCGCCTGATGACGGCCGGGCTGCGGGTGCTCAACAAGCTCGGGCGGGCGTGATGGGGGAGTTCGACTACGACGTCCTCGTCATCGGGTCCGGCTTCGGCGGCTCGGTCAGCGCGCTGCGGCTGACCGAGAAGGGCTACCGCGTCGGCGTGCTGGAGGCCGGCGCGCGGTTCCGCGACGAGGACTTCGCCGAGACGTCGTGGGACCTCAAGCGCTACCTGTTCGCCCCGTCCGCCGGCTGCTACGGCATCCAGCGCATCGACATGGTCAGCGACTGCCTGATCCTGGCCGGCGCCGGCGTCGGGGGTGGCTCGCTGGTCTACGCGAACACGCTCTACGAGCCGCGCGAGCCGTTCTACTCCGACAAGGCATGGGCCCACATCACCGACTGGAAGGCGGAGCTGACGCCGTACTACGACCAGGCCAAGCGGATGCTCGGCGTGGTGGAGTACGCGCGGATGACGCCGTCGGACCAGGTGATGAAGCAGGTCGCCGACGAGATGGGACGCGGCGACACCTTCCACCCGACGCCGGTCGGCGTGTTCTTCGGCGGCCCGGGCGCACAGCCGGGCAGCGAAAACTGGCGACCCCTACTTCGGCGGCGCCGGCCCGCGGCGCAACACCTGCCTGGAGTGCGGCGAGTGCATGACCGGCTGCCGGCACAACGCCAAGAACACGCTCGTGAAGAACTACCTCTACCTCGCCGAGCAGAACGGCGCCGTCGTGCACCCGTTGACGACCGCCACCCGGGTCCGCCCGCTGCCCGGCGGCGGCTACCGGGTCGACGCCCGGTGGACGAAGGCCAAGCTGTCGAGGCTCTCCCGGAAGCCGGGCCGGCGGGCGACGACGTCGTTCACCGCCGAGCACGTCGTCTTCTCCGCCGCCGCGCTCGGCACCCAGAAGCTGCTCCACAAGCTCAAGGTCACCGGCGACCTGCCCGACATTTCCGACCGGCTCGGCCACCTGACCCGCACCAACTCCGAGTCGCTGCTCGGCGCGATGGTGCCGAAGGGCACGCCGATCGACTTCACCGAGGGCGTCGCCATCACCTCGTCCTGGCACCCCCGACGAGGACACCCACATCGAGCCGGTGCGCTACGGCAGGGGCAGCAACGCGATGGCGCTGCTCCAGACCGTCCTGACCGACGGCGACGGCCCGCTGCCGCGGTGGCGCACCTGGATGCGGGAGATGTGGTCGCAGAAGCGGCGGGCGCTGGACTTCTACGACGTCAAGCACTGGTCGGAGCGGGTCGTCATCGCCCTGGTCATGCAGTCGGTGGACAACTCCATCACCACCTTCCCGAAGAAGGTCGCCGGCAAGTGGCTGCTGCTGTCGCGGCAGGGCCACGGCGCGCCGAACCCGACCTGGATCCCGGTCGCCAACGAGGCGGTACGCCGGATGGCCAGGATCATGGGCGGGGAGCCGGGCGGCACGATCGGCGAGCCGTTCAACCGGCCGCTCACCGCCCACTTCATCGGCGGCTGCACGATCGGTGACAGCCCGGAGACCGGCGTCGTCGACCCCTACCAGCGGGTCTACAACTACCCCGGCCTCCACGTCGTCGACGGCTCGACGATCTCGGCGAACCTCGGCGTCAACCCGTCGCTGACGATCACCGCGCAGGCGGAGCGGGCGATGGCGATGTGGCCCAACAAGGGCGAGCCGGACCCGCGGCCGCCGCTGGGGTCGCCGTACCGCCGGATCGAGCCGGTCGCCCCGGCCGCGCCGGTGGTGCCCGACGACGCGCCCGCGGCGCTGCGGCTGCCGATCGTCGAGGTCGGCTGACCGGGTCGGCCGACCCGGGGCCCTCGCAGAAAACCTGCCGAGAATGCCGGAACCCGCGTAACCCCTTCCGCAGGCCCTCGTTGACCGAACGAGCCCGGAGATTCACGCTCCCTCCCGAAGCCCGGGCTCGGTCCAGGCACTGTCCAGCAGCTGCGTGGACGACCAGAGCCCGGCCACCCTCCCTCCCCGGCCGGGCTCTGGTGTTTTTCCCGGCGCCGGGGTCGATAGGATCCGGGCATGACGGCGCCCGCCCCGCTTCAGCACGACCTGGTCCTGGTGGTCGACTTCGGCGCGCAGTACGCCCAGCTGATCGCGCGACGGGTGCGCGAGGCCCGGGTCTACTCCGAGATCGTGCCGCACCACATGCCGGTCGAGGAGATGCTCGCCAAAGAGCCGAAGGCGATCATCCTCTCCGGCGGCCCGTCGTCGGTCTACGCCGAGGGCGCGCCCGGGATCGACACCGCGATCTTCGACGCCGGGCCGGCTGTCTTCGGCATGTGCTACGGCTTCCAGCTGATGGCGCAGGGGCTCGGGGGCGAGGTCGCGGCGACCGGCGTCCGCGAGTACGGCCGCACCCCGGTGACGGTCGCCGACCCAGGGACGCTCCTCGCGGAGATGCCCGGCGAGCACACGGTGTGGATGTCCCACGGCGACTCGGTGACGGCAGCGCCGGACGGCTTCCAGGTGCTCGCCTCCACGCCGGGCACGCCGGTCGCGGCGTTCGAGGCGCCCGACCGCCGGATGGCCGGGGTGCAGTGGCACCCGGAGGTGCTCCACTCCGAGCACGGGCAGCAGGTGCTCGAGCACTTCCTGCACAAGATCGCCGGCTGCCGCCCCACCTGGACGATGGTCAACATCGTCGAGGAGCAGATCGAGAAGATCCGCGACCAGATCGGCGACCGGGGGCAGGCGATCTGCGCGCTGTCCGGCGGCGTCGACTCCGCCGTGGCGGCCGCGATCGTGCAGCGCGCGATCGGCGACCGGCTGACCTGCGTCTACGTCGACCACGGCCTGATGCGCAAGGGCGAGACCGAGCAGATCGAGCGCGACTTCGTCGCGGCCACCGGCGCCGACCTCAAGGTCGTCGACGCCGAGAAGCAGTTCCTCGAGGCGCTCGCCGGGGTGACCGACCCGGAGGAGAAGCGGAAGATCATCGGCCGGGAGTTCATCCGCACCTTCGAGGCGGCCGAGGCGGAGGTGCTGGCCGGCGCCGTCGCGGAGCAGGATGAGCAGGTCGCCTTCCTCGTGCAGGGCACGCTCTACCCCGACGTCGTCGAGTCGGGCGGGGGAGCCGGTGCCTCCAACATCAAGTCCCACCACAACGTCGGCGGCCTGCCCGAGGACCTCCGGTTCGAGCTGGTCGAGCCGCTCCGGACGTTGTTCAAGGACGAGGTCCGGCTGGTCGGCGAGCAGCTCGGCCTGCCGCCGGAGATCGTGTGGCGGCACCCGTTCCCGGGCCCCGGCCTCGGCATCCGGATCATCGGCGAGGTCACCCGCGAGCGGCTCGACATCCTGCGCGAGGCCGACGCGATCGCCCGTGAGGAGCTCACCCGCGCCGGCCTCGACCGCGACATCTGGCAGTTCCCGGTCGTCCTCCTCGCCGACGTCCGCTCCGTCGGCGTTCAGGGCGACGGCCGCACCTACGGCCACCCCGTCGTCCTGCGACCGGTCACGTCGGAGGACGCGATGACCGCCGACTGGGCGCGACTGCCCTACGACGTGCTCGAGCGGATCTCGACCCGGATCACCAACGAGGTCGCCGAGGTCAACCGGGTCACCGTCGACATCACCTCCAAGCCGCCGGGCACGATCGAGTGGGAGTGAGGTCGCACGCCGGGGGCACCGCGTCCTAGGGTGACGGGATGAACGTCGCCGCCACCGCCGAGGTCGCCCACGACGTCCTGTTCGCCCGGAGCGAGGACGAGGTCACCGACGTCGCAGGCGGCCGGCTGGCCGCGGCGCTGACGGGCGGGTCCGCCGCCGTCGTGATCGCCACGCCGGAGCACCAGCACACGATCGCCGAGCGGATCGCCGCGGGCGGCGTCGACCCGGAGGCCGCCGCCCGGCACGGGGCGCTGGTCAGCCTCGACGCCGCGGAGACCCTCGACCAGATGACACCGGACGGCCGGTTCGACCCCGCCGCCTTCTCCGACGTCGTCGGCTCGGTCGTGCGGGGCGCCCGTCGCGAGCGGTCGGTGCACGCGTTCGGCGAGATGGTGGCGCTGCTGTGGTACGACGACCGGCCCCACGAGGCGGTCGAGCTGGAGTCGGCGTGGGACGCGCTGGTGCGCGAGACCTCGTCGTCGCTGCTGTGCGCCTACCCGGCGGAGCTCGTCGACGACGTCGAGCGCTCCGGTGAGCTCGCCGCGGTCTGCGGGATGCACTCGGCGGTGCTCGCCGACGCGCCCTTCGAGCGATCGTGGCGCCTCGACGCCGACCAGGACACCGCCTCGCGCGCCCGCCGGCTCTGCGGCAACGTGCTGCGCGTCCGGGGAGTCGAGGAGGACGCCTTCTACTCCACCCAGAGTGTCGTGACCGAGCTGGTGGCCAACGCGCTCGCACACGCCGGGTCGCCGGTCGACCTCACCGTCCTCGTCGATGCCGCCCAGGTGCGGGTGCGGGTCGGCGACGACCGGGCCGAGGCGCCGGTGCTGCTCGTCGACAGACCCGGTCTGCGGCCCGGACGCGGTCTCCAGGCTCGTGGACGAGCTGGCCCGCGACTGGGGCGTCGACCGGTCCGCCGACGCGAAGGTCGTGTGGGCGGAGGTGGCCCGGTGAGCGCGGCGCCGGAGCTCGACCCGGTCCACGCCGCGCTCGCCAGCGGCGGCCACGTCTGCCTCGTCGTCGACGACGAGGCCGCCTACGACGAGCTCGCGGCCGGGTTCCTGCGCCACGACCGCGCGGCGCGGGAGAAGCACGTCGTCGTCGGGCCGTTCGGCAGCGGGGCACGCAGGCCGGCATCGACCGCCGGCCACGTGATCGACCCCTACGACGACCTGCTCGGCCGGGGTGCGCTGCAGCCCGGCCGGCTCATCGCCCGGCTCCGGGACGACGCGGCGGCGGCCGCCGCCGACGGCTACCGCCGGCTCCGCGTCGTCGCCGACCTCGACTGGCTGCTCCCGACCTCGCCGACCCTCGAGGAGATCGTGGCGCTGGAGGTGCTCCTCGGGCGGGCCGTGGCCGACCTCGACGCCACCGTCCTCTGCGCCTACCGCCGCCGGTCGTTCGGGCCCGACGTGCTGCGGGCCGTGGCGTCGCTGCACACCGCCTTCGCCGGTGGTGTGCCACCGTCCTTCACCCTGGTCGCGGGCGACGACGCCGGCTGGGTGCTCTCCGGCGAGGTCGACTTCGAGTGCGCCCCCGTGCTGGCCGCGGCGCTGCGGGCGACGGCCGGCGACCCCTGGGTGGTCGACGTCGGGGGCCTGCTGTTCGCCGACGTCGCGGGCATGCGGGCGATCGCGACGGTGGCCACGGAGGTGGGCTCCGACCTCGAGCTGCGCGGCGCGCCCCGCGGCTGCGGCGGCTGTGGGAGGTGGCCGGGTTCGACCGGTCGGCGCCGGGCGTGCGGTTCCGCGACCTGCCGCGGGGCTGACGCGCGCCGACGGTTCACCCGCTCTTCACCGCCGGTGGTGGCGACGTGGGGACCCGGCCTAGTGTCGGACGGACCCGTCGCCGTTGACCGGAGCCCGCCATGCGCCGTCGTACGACCGTCGCCACCGCCCTGCTCTCCGTCGCGCTCGCCGCGGGCGCGCTGGTCGCGACCCCCGCGCCGGGGACGGCGGGGCCGCGCCACGACCGGGTCACCCACCCGGTCCGGTTCGCGACGTTCAACGCCTCCCTCAACCGGGGCGCCGCCGGCCTAGCTGGTGGCCGACCTGTCGACACGCGGGGAACGAGCAGGCGCGCAACGTCGCCGAGACCATCCAGCGGGCCGACCCCGACGTCGTGCTCGTCAACGAGTTCGACCACGACCCCGAGGCCGTCGACCTGTTCCGCGACAACTACCTCGAGGTGGGTCAGCGGGGCGCCGACCCGGTCCGGTACCCGTACGCCTTCGTCGCGCCCTCGAACACGGGGATCCCGAGCGGCCACGACCTCAACAACGACGGCAGCGTCGGCGGCGGCGACGACGCGTTCGGCTTCGGGCTGTTCCCCGGCCAGTACGGGATGGTCGTCTACTCCAAGTACCCGATCCTCACCCGGCACGTGCGCACCTTCCAGCGCTTCCGGTGGAGGGACATGCCCGGTGCGCTGCTGTCGGACGACCCCGCGACGGCGCGTCCCGCGGACTGGTACTCCCGGGCCGAGAAGGCCGTCGTGCGGCTCTCCTCCAAGTCGCACTGGGACGTGCCGGTCCTCGTCGGCAGGCGGGTCGTGCACTTCCTCGTCTCCCACCCGACGCCACCGACCTTCGACGGTCCGGAGGACCGCAACGGCCGCCGCAACCACGACGAGATCAGGTTCTGGGCCGACTACGTCCGGGGCGGGCGGCACGCCGCCTACATCTACGACGACCGTGGGCGGCGCGGCGGCCTGCCGCGGGGCGCGACGTTCGTGGTCGCGGGCGACCAGAACGCCGACCCGCACGACGGTGACTCGGTGGCGTCAGCCATCGAGCAGCTGCTCGACCACCCGCTGGTCGACGACCGGCGGCCGCCCCGGTCGCGGGGGCGCCGTCGAGGCGGCGGCCCTGCAGGGCGGGGCGAACGTCGCCCACGAGGGCGACCCGGCGCACGACACCGCCGACTTCGCGGACGACGCGCCCGGCAACCTCCGGGTCGACTACGTGCTGCCGTCGAGGCGGCGGACCGAGATCGTGCGGTCCGGCGTCTTCTGGCCCACCACCGACCACCCGCTGGTCCGGCTCACCGGGGTCTTCCCGTTCCCGACGTCGGACCACCGGTTGGTGTGGGTGGACCTGCGGATCAGGTGAAGATGCTGACGCCGCCCGGGCCCACCAGGAGGCCGACGACGATCAGGACGATGCCCCACAGGAGCTCGCCGCGGAACAGGCTGAAGATTCCGGAGATCACCAGCACCACGGCCAGGATCCACAGGATGAAAGCAAGCATCGTCCACTCCCTCTCCTCGTGACGGTCCACCTCCGGGCCGTCGGGTGAGCAGTACCCCGGGCCCGCCGCCCGCAGACGCCGGGCGTCGTGGGTGGGGCGGGCCCGCGGGCCGCTAGAGCCGCTCGTCGCCCTCCTCGGGCACGACGTGCACGGCCGCCTCCTCGGCGCTCGCGGCGGCGCCGTCGATGCCGACGTCGCGGGCGAGGAGGTCCGACTCGGTGTCCTCGGTGCCGCCCTGGTCCGGCTCCACGAGCCGACCGGCCCGCTGGTCGCCGACCTCGCCGTCGCTGTCGCTCGCCTCGGCGTCGGGGGCGGCCTCCGCCTCGGCGTACGGGTCGGGCTCCGGCTGCTCCTGCTGCAACCGCTGGTCGAGCGTCTCGCCGAGCTCCTCCTCCAGGGGCGTGTTGCCGTAGCCCTGGGCGGCGGAGTACCGCTCCGGCGGCGAGTAGGGCCCCGCTCGGCCTCGTCGACCTCGTCGTCGAGCATGAAGTCCTCGGCGGCCGGCTGGTCCTCGTCGTCGACGCTGTAGTCGCCGTAGGTCTCGCTGGGGTCCGGGCCGGTGTCGTTGCCTGTCGTCATGGCGGGGGCGATACCCCCTGCCGCACCCGCCAGACGCCTCCGCCCACCGAGTGCGGGCGCCGGTATCGGCGCGTCGGCCGGGGGTACCGCACGACGTCTCCGAGCAACTGCCGACGAGGGAGGAGCGACCGACCCATGACCGCCGAGAAGGACAAGCTGGTCGAGCTGATGAAGGACATGCCGATCGGCATGATGACCACCTACGGGCCCGAGGAGCCGCGCAGCTTTCCCGATGGCGCGCCAGGAGGTGGAGCCGGACGCGGAGCTGTGGTTCATCACCGCTCGCGACACGCGCCACGCCGCGGCGCTCGCTGCCGAGCCGCGGGTCTCGGTGACCTTCTCCGCCCGGGACTCGTGGGTGGCGATGACCGGCCGGGCCGAGCTGGTCGACGACCGCGGCAAGCTCGAGGAGCTGTGGAACACGTTCGCCGAGGCGTGGATGCCCGAGGGACCGGACGACCCGAACGCCGTGCTGCTCCTGCTCCGGGTGGAGGAGGCGGAGTACTGGGACACCCCGGGCGGCAAGGTGGCCTCGCTCGTCAGCTTCGCCAAGACCAAGCTGACCGGTGACACCTTCGACGCCGACCACGGCGAGGTGAACCTCTGAGCCGGCCCCATTGACTTAGTTCGAGACTCGTACTAAATACTGGGGGGATGGCCCTCGTCCTCGGTGTCGACTCCTCGACGCAGTCCACGAAAGCCGTCCTGGTCGACGCCGACGACGGCACCGTCGTCGACCAGCGGACGGCGCCGCACCCACCCGGCACGGAGGTCGACCCCCGCGCCTGGCTGACCGCGTTCGACACCGCCACCGCCGGGCTGCTGGAGCGCGCCGGCGCCGTCGCGGTCGGAGGCCAGCAGCACGGCCTCGTCGCCCTCGACGCCGACGGCACGCCGGTGCGGGACGCGCTGCTGTGGAACGACACCCGGAGCGCGTCCGCCGCGGTGCAGCTGATCGAGGAGATGGGCGGCCCCGAGGCCTGCGCCGCGGCCGTCGGCAGCGTGCTCGTCGCGTCGTTCACCTCCACCAAGCTCCGCTGGCTGCGCGACCACGAGCCCGACCACGCCGCCCGCGTCGCGGAGGTGCTCCTCCCGCACGACTACGTCTCGCGGCACGCGAGCGCCCCCGGCACCCCCCGCCTTCACCGACCGCGGCGACGCCTCCGGCACCGGCTACTTCGGGACCCCCGACGGCGCCTGGCGGCCGGACCTCGCCGAGCTCGCGCTCGGCCACGAGCCCGCGCTCCCCACCGTGGTGGGCCCCGGATCCGTCGCCGCCGCGACCCCCGGCGGAGCCGTCGTGGCCGCCGGCACGGGCGACAACATGGGCGCCGCCCTCGGGCTCGACCTGCGACCCGGCGACGTACTGGTCTCCATCGGCACCTCCGGCGTCGCGTCGACGGTCAGCACCCGACCGATGACCGACGGCACCGGGACCGTCACCGGATTCGCCGACGCGCGCGGCGGCTTCCTGCCGATGGTGACGACGATGAACGCCGCCGGGATCCTCGACCTGCAGGCGCGGTGGCTCGGCGTCGACCACACCGAGCTGGCCACGCTCGCCCTGCAGGCGCCGCCGGGGGCGAACGGGGTCACCCTGCTGCCGTACTACGGCGGCGAGCGCACCCCCAACCGGCCCGACGCCGTCGGGACCTGGACCGGCCTCACCCCCGCACCACCCGCGCCGACCTCGCGCGCGCGGCGTTCGAGGCGATGCTCTGCGCCCTTGCCGACGCCGTCGACGCCCTTCTGGCCGCGACGGGGGAGGAGCCGCGCCGGGTGCTGCTCGTCGGCGGCGCCACCCGCAGCCCGGCCGTCCGCGCCCTCGCGCCGGCTGTGCTCGGCCGCCCCGTCCTGCTGCCTCCCACCGGCGAGTACGTCGCCCGCGGGGCGGCCCGCCAGGCGGCCTGGGCGCTCGCCGGCTCCGCCGAGCCGCCGGCCTGGCCGCTCGGCGACACCGAGACGCTCACCGCCGAGCCCGCGCCCGGCGTACGGGCCCGGTACGCCGAGCTTCGCGACCGTTTCGCCTGACCGTCCGCCTGACCCCCACCGCCACCGAGAGGCCGCCCATGACGATCGACATCCCGAAGCCCACCCCCGCCGACAAGTTCTCCTTCGGGCTGTGGACCGTCGGGTGGCAGGCCCGCGACCCGTTCGGCGACGCCACCCGGGCCGAGCTCGACCTCGTCCACTCGCTCGAGCAGCTCGCCGGGCTCGGCGCCTACGGCGTGAACTTCCACGACGACGACGTGATCCCGTTCGGCGCCGACGACGCCACCCGGGACGCGATCATCGCCCGCTTCAAGCAGGGGCTGGCCGACACCGGCCTGGTCGTCACCACCGCGACCACGAACCTGTTCACCCACCCGGTCTTCAAGGACGGCGGCCTCACCTCCAACAGCCGCGACGTGCGCCGCTTCGCGATCCGCAAGGTGATGCGCAACATCGACCTCGCCGCCGAGCTCGGCGCCCGGGTCTACGTCGCCTGGGGCGGCCGCGAGGGAGCGGAGTTCCAGGGCACCAAGGACGTCGCCGCCGCGCTCGACCGCTACCAGGAGGCGTTCAACGTCCTGGGGGAGTACGTCGTCGACCAGGGCTACGACCTGCGGTTCGCGATCGAGCCGAAGCCCAACGAGCCCCGCGGCGACATCCTGCTGCCGACGGTGGGGCACGCGCTGGCGTTCATCGAGACCCTCGACCGGCCCGAGCTCGTCGGCGTCAACCCGGAGATCGGGCACGAGGAGATGGCCGGCCTCAACGCCGCCGCCGGCTACGCCCAGGCGCTCTGGCACGGCAAGCTCTTCCACATCGACCTCAACGGGCAGAACGGCCCGCGCTACGACCAGGACCTCCGGTTCGGCGCCGGCAACGTCCGCGGCGCGTTCTGGGTGGTCGACACGTTGCTCGCCGGCGGCTACGACGGGCCGGTGCACTTCGACTACAAACCGATCCGGCCCGAGACCGAGACCGGCGTGTGGGTCTCGGCGAAGGCGTGCATGGACAACTACCTGATCCTCCGGGAGAAGGTGAAGGCCTACCGCGCCGACCCCGAGGTGCAGCAGGCCCTGGTCGACGCCGCGCTCCCCGAGCTGGCGCAGCCCACGCTGGCCGACGGCGAGGGCTGGCGCGAGCTGCTGGAGTGGGAGCTGCCCGACCCCGAGGTGCTCGCCGCCCGCGAGGTCGCGATGGAGCGCCTCGACCAGCTCGCCCTGGAGCACCTCTACGGCGTCCGTGGCTGAGCCCGCCGGGTCGGAGTCGCTGCGCCGGAGGAACGCGGCGACCGTGCTCCGCTCGTTGCGGAGCGACGGCCCGGCGACCCGGGCCGAGCTCGCGGGCCGCACCGGCCTCGCCAAGGCCACGGTCGGCACGATCGTCGCGGGCCTCGAGGAGGCGGGCGCGGTCACCGAGCAGGAGCAGGTCCGCAGCGGTGACCGCGGGCGCCCCGGCCGGCGGCTCAGCCTGGCCGGCGGGCGGCCGGTGGGCGTCGGGCTCGAGGCGAACGTCGAGTACGTCGCCGCCGTCCTCGTCGACCTCGCCGGCGACGTCCGGCACCGCGTGACCCGCGAGGTCGCCGACGTGTCCGGCGTCGAGCAGGCCCTCGAGCGGCTGGCGGCGGAGGTGGCCTCCCCACGTCCGGGACGCCGGCCTCACCGCGGTGGGCGCCACGGTCGCCGTACCCGGGCTGATCGACGGCGACGACCGCACCATCGCCTGGACCCCCAACCTCGACGTCACGGGCGGCGGCGTGGCCGCCGCGGTGGACGCGGCGTTCGGCTGGTCCCGGCGGGCGTGCGTCAGCAACGACGCGGACTGCGCGGCGCTGGCCGAGCTCCGCTACGGCGCGGGGCGCGGCGCCGACCACCTGCTCTACCTGACCGGCACCGTCGGCATCGGTGCGGGACTGGTCGAGGACGGCCGGCTGATCCGCGGCGCCCACGGCTTCGCGGGGGAGGTCGGCCACCTCCCGTTGGGCGAGGAGGGTGCGCGGTGCGGTTGTGGCCGCACCGGCTGCTGGGAGGCGTCGATCGGGCTGCACGCGCTGCTCGACGCGGTCGGGATGCCGGAGCTCGCGACCCCCGAGCGCACCGCCGCCGCGATCGCCGGCCGGGCGGCCGCCGACGACCGGGTGCGGGCCGCCGTCGAGGAGATCGGCGGCCGCCTGGGCCGCGGCCTGGCCGTCCTCACCGGCGTCCTCGACCCCGGTGTCGTCGTGCTCGGCGGCTACTTCGGCCCGCTCGCCGACCTGGTGCTCGCGCCCGCCTGCAACGCGCTCGCCGCATCGCTCGCGACCAGTGCCCGCGCCCGCCCCGACCTCCGCGTCGGCGCCCTCGGCACCGAGTCCGCCGCGCTCGGCGCCGCCGAACGCGCCCTCAGCGCCGTCTTCGACGGCCGCGTCGGCCTCGGCTTCGGCCTCTCCTGACCGCCGACCCGGCGCATCTCCGCACCTGAGAAGCACCGACCCGGCGCATTCCGGCAGCTGAGAAGCGCCGACCCGGCTCGTTCCTGCACCTGAGAAGCGCCGACCCGGCGCATCTCCGCAGGCGTTCGGTGCGGAGATGGGCCGGGTCGGGCCGTTGGGCGTGCGGAGATGAGCCGGGTCGGGGCGTTGGGCGTGCGGAGATGGGCCGGGTCGGCCCGTTGGGCGTGCGGAGATGAGCCGGGTCGGGGCGTTGGGCCTGCGGAGATGCGCCGGGTCGGTCAGCCGGCGACCCGCGCGCCCGCGTCGACCACGCCGGCCGCGACGCTGGCGACGGGGTCGACGAAGACCGGCTCGAGCGCGATCTCCGCCGCGCCGAGGAGCACGGAGTCGGTGCCGAGGCCGGGCACGGTGAGCCGCACCGACTCCAGGTTGGGCGCCATCGCCCGTTCGGCGAGCCCCTTGCCGACCTCCACCGAGAACAGCCGGTGGAGCGGCCGGAAGTACCCGCCGAGGATGATCAGGCTCGGGTTGTAGGCGTTCACGACCGCGGCGAGGCCGCGGCCGATGTTGGCGGCGATCGGGCGCAGGGCCGCGGGCGGTACGTCGTGCTCGTCGAGCGCCTCGCCGAGCCGCACCGCCTCCTCGGGAGGCAGGTCGATCGCGGCGGCGATCGCGTGCGCGCCGACGACGGTCTCCCAGCAGCCGCGGCTGCCGCAGTGGCAGGGCTTGCCGCCCGGGTCGAAGCCCAGGTGGCCGACCTCGCCGGCGTGCCCGCCGGCACCCTGCAGCCGCACGCCACCGGTGATGACGCCCGCGCCGACACCGACGTTGCCGGAGACGTAGACCAGGTCATCGACGCCGACACCGGCGCCGCGGTTGTGCTCGGCGAGCGCGCCGAGGTCGGCGTCGTTGGCGAGCCGCACGGGGACGTCGAGGTCGAGGGCGGCGAGGAGGACCGACCCGAACGAGACGTCGCGCCAACCGAGGTTCGGGGCCTGGCGCACCAGCCCGTCGCTGCGCCGGACCAGGCCGGGAACGCTGATGCCGATGCCGAGCAGCACCGCGTCCTCGGGGGCCCACGACACGACGTGCCGGACGAGCGACGCGACCGTCGCGCCGACCTGCCACGCCTCGGTCTCGGTGCAGATCGCGGCCTGGGCCCGCTCCCACACCTGGCCGCCGAGGCCCACCCGCGCGACGACCGCCCGGTCGACGCCGAGGTCGACGGCGACGACGTACGGCCCGCTGCCGGCGATCCGCACCCCCGCCGACGGCCGCCCAGCGGTACGCCGTCCGGCCGCGGGCAGCGCGTGCTCGATCAGGCCGAGCTCCTCGAGGGCGCCGACCAGGTCGCCGATCGTGCTCCGGTTGAGGCCCATCCGGCTGGTCAGCTCGGCGCGGGAGATCTCCCCGTGCTGGTGGACGTGGCGCAGCAGGGTCCCGAGGTTGTGCCGGCGGACGGCCTCCTGGTTGGTGCCGGTGCCGCCGGAGCGGCCGGACATCGGCTAGACCCCGCTGGAGGAGCGGCGTCGACGGGAGATGGCGTCGACCGATGCCGCGAGCAGCAGCACCACGCCGGTGACCGCGAAGTTGATCTCGCTGCCCTGGTCGAGCAGGCCCAGGCCGTTGGGGATCGTCGCGATCACGAAACCGCCGATGACGCCGTCGATCACCCGTCCACGGCCGCCGAAGAGGCTGGTGCCGCCGATGACCGCGGCTCCGACGGCGTAGAGCAGCTCGTTGCCGGCGCCGTCGCCCGTGGACACGCCACCGGTGTCGGCGGCGGCGAGCAGGCCCGAGACCGCGGCCATGCTGGAGCCGATCACGAACGCCGCGATCTTGATCCGCACCACCTTGATGCCGGCCCGGCGCGCCGCCTCCTCGTTGCCGCCGATGGCGTAGAGGTGCCGCCCGAAGCGGGTGCTGCGCAGCACGAACGTCCAGAGCAGGAGCAGCACGACGACGATCGGCACCACCCACGGGACGCCCTCGATCGGGAACGCGGGGCTGCGACCGCGGTTGGTGCTCAGCACTGCGGTGAGCCCCAGCACCACCGCGGCCACCACGGCGACCTGGAGCAGCACCAGCGCGATCGGCTTGTGGGCGAGGCCCCGTCGCACCTGGCTGCGATGGCGGAGCAGCTGGAGGGCGGCGTACCCGACGGTGATGGCCACGGCTGCTATCCAGCCGACCGCGACCGGGACGTTCTTGATCGCCATGTCGCGCAGCACGCCGCGGATGGCGAGGTCGCCGCCGTTGCCGAGGATGACCAGCCCGACCGCCTGGAGGCCCAGGAAGAACGCGAGCGTCACGACGAAGGACGGGATGTCGAGCATCGAGACCAGCACGCCGACGACGACACCGACCAGTGCGCCGAAGCCGAGGGGCGGCCAACACGGCCACCCACCACGGGAACCCCTGGTCCGCGATCGCCCAGGCGGCGATCGTCGCCGCGGCGCCGCCGGTGACGCCGGCCGACAGGTCGATCTGACCGATCAGCAGCACGAACACCAGGCCCATGGCCAGCACGCAGATCGCGGCAGCCTGGGTGAGCAGGTTGGCCAGGTTGATGCGGGTCATGAAGGTGCCGCTGTCGTCGACGACGGCGAAGACCACGAAGATCACCACGAGGCCGAGGACGGCCGGGAGGGAGCCCATGTTCCCGCCGCGGAGCCGCTGGAGGTAGTCGCGGACGGCCTCGCGGAGGGAGGCCGCGTGCCGGTCGTCGAGGGAGAAGGCGGAGTCCTCGTCGACCGGTCCGGGGGTCGGTGCGCAGCGTCATCGTCGCCTCCTCAGATCGTTGCCGTCGCGACGTCGCTGATGCCGAGGTCGCCCGAGCGGCCGGCTGTGATCAGCTCGACGACCTGGCTGTGGCTCACGTCGCCGATCGCGACGTCGGCGGCGACCCGGCCGAGGTAGAGCGCGGTGATCCGGTCGGCCACCTCGAAGACGTCGTTGAGGTTGTGGGAGATCAGCACCACGCCGATGCCGCGGTCGGCCAGCCGTCGGACGAGGTCGAGCACCTGTCGCGTCTGGGCCACGCCGAGGGCGGCCGTCGGCTCGTCGAGGAGGACGACCCGCGAGTCCCACAGCACCGCCTTGGCGATCGCCACCGTCTGCCGTTGACCGCCGGACAGGCTGGCGACCGGCTGCCGCACCGACTTCACCGTGCGCACCGAGAGCGAGGCGAGCGTCTCCCCGCGCGCGCTTCTCCATGGTCAGCTCGTCGAGGACGACGCCCCGCCGCGGCTCGCGGCCCAGGAACATGTTCTGGACCACGTCGAGGTTGTCGCAGAGCGCGAGGTCCTGGTAGACGACCTCGACGCCGAGCCGGGCGACGTCGCGAGGCCCGTGGACCGCGACCGGGGAGCCGTCGAAGAGGTACTCGCCGCTGTCGCGGCCGTAGATGCCGGCGATCACCTTGATCAGCGTGGACTTGCCGGCGCCGTTGTCACCGACCAGGGCGGTGACCTGGCCGGGACGTACGGCGAAGTCGACGTCGTGCAGCACGTGCACCACGCCGAAGCTCTTGTTGACGCCGCGCAGCTCGAGCAGTGGTGCGGCCTGGTTGTCGGACATCGGTTCTCTCCCCGGGACGGTCGAGCGGGGTGCCCGCGCCCAGCGGCGCGGGCACCCCATGGCGGGTGGCGCGGCTACGGCTGGGTGACGCCGGCCTCTTCGCACATGGCGGCGTACTCACCGCTGCAGACGTCGTCGTAGGTGACGCCGCCGTCCTCGAACACGGCCCCGATCTCCTCGGCGATGTTGTCGGCGGTGATCGACACCGGCTCGAGCAGGATGGCCGGCACGTCGCGGCCGGCCTCGGTGTCCTCGACGGTGCCGGTGGTCTCTGGCTCGTCACCGTTGGCGAGGGCGATCGCTGCCTCGGCGAGCGCCTGGGCCTCCTGCGTCGCGGACTTGAACACCGTCATGCACTGACGTCCGGCGAGGATGTTCTGCAGGCCCTGCACCGTCGCGTCCTGCCCGGTCACCGGGACCTCTCCTGCGCGACCGTCCTCCTCGAGCACGCCGATCGCCGACGCCGCGAGGGTGTCGTTGGCGGCCAGGACGCCGTCGACGTTGCCGCGGTTGCGGGTGTAGAGCTGCTCGAAGATCGTGCTGGCCTCGCCGCCGTCCCAGCCGGGGACGGCCTGCTCGCCGACGACCTGGTAGTTGGTCATCGGGTCGAGCACGTTGTGGGCGCCCTGGGCGAACGACGTCGCGTTGCTGTCGTCGGGCGAGCCGTTGAGGTAGACGATGTTCTGCTGGCCGTCACCGAGGCAGCCCGCGAGCCCCTCGCCCTGCAGCTCGCCGACCCGGACGTTGTCGTAGGAGATGTAGGCCTCGGCCGAGCCGCCGAGGGTCAGCCGGTCGTAGTCGAGGGTGACGACGCCCTGGGCCGCGGCCTCCTCGTGGATGGCGGCGCCCGACGCGTCGCTCAGGTTGACGATCGCGAGAACGGCGACACCGCTGGCGATCATCTGGTCGGCGATCTGCGCCATCCGCTCCCGGTCGCCCTCGGCGTTCTGGATGGTGGCCTCCATGCCGGCCTCGTCGAACGCTGCCTCCAGCGCCGGCCGGTCGGCGCTCTCCCAGCGCACCGACGACTCGGTGTCGGGGAGGATGATCCCCACCGAGGGACCGCCGCCGTCCCCGCCGCTCCCGCCGCCGCCGCCATTGTCGTCGTCCCCACATGCCGTGAGGGAGAGGGCGAGCCCCAACCCCGCCGCGATGATCACGCCCTGCCTGCGCATCACGCCAACCGCCTCCTCAGCGATCTCGGTGCCCGGTCCGCTCCTGCCGACGGCTGGGAGCCGTCCGGGCGATATGTTGTTCCGGACAACATATGGAGTGACCGAGGTCACGTAAAGAGGTGTTCGTCAGTTTTGCCGGGCCGTGACCCGGCCGTGATCAACCGGCGCGCCGGATCAGCGGGTGCGCCTCCGGTACGCCGGTTGGTCACTTCACCCGGACGTTGACCTTGCCGGTGAAGTTGTCCGACGCCCGGCCGGTGTGGACCCGGACGATGATCCGCCCGGTGAAGTACATGCCGGTCCGGGAGGGAGCGATCTCCTCCTCGAAGTGGACCGGGGTGCCGCTGTTGTACTGGTGGAGGGTCTGGCGGCTCGGGCCCTCGGTGGACACGGTGTGGCCGACCCGGTTGGTCCCGCAGTTGTAGTGCGGCGTCGCCTGGACGCTCCACGGGTAGCCGACCCCGATGTCGACCGAGATGCCGCAGGAGGACTGGAACCAGCCCTGCCTCATCGTCGCCTTGACCCGCCACCGCGAGGTGCTGTCGCACCCGGCGCCCAGGATCGGCCAGCCCGTCACGTGGATCGACGGGTTGCGGACCTTGACCCGCCAGGTCTTGGTGTTGGGGTCGGGGTCCCCGCTGGGGATGTCGTAGGTGTAGCGCCACTTCGTGACGAGCTTGCCGCTGACCTCGATGAAGGCGCACTTGCGGAGCTTGGTCGAGCGCATCACCCAGTTCTTGCGGTAGGTGAAGGTCTTGGAGTGCCACGGGTTGGTCCCGCCGCGCTCGACGTGCTCGCGCGCGCCGTCGACGGCCGATGCCGGGCCCGGCAGTGCGGTGCCGGGTGAGAGAAGGGTGCACGCGAGCACAAGGACGGCTGCGAGCGCCACGACGCCCCGTCCCATCGACCGCACGACCATGTCTGCCTCCTGAGATGGGGGGAAGGTGGCGGGATGCTACCCCCCGGCGGCGGCGTGAACCGTGCGCTCGCCGTACGTCGTGGTGCGCTCGCGGACGGGCCGGTCGATGCCGGCGGCGATGTCGGTGATCTCGGCGACGGTCTTGGCGGAGCCGTGCTCGGAGCCGGCCATCCGGGAGATGGTCTCCTCCATCAGCGTGCCGCCGAGGTCGTTGGCGCCGGCTTGGAGCATGGCGCGGGTGCCGTCGACGCCGAGCTTGACCCAGCTGGTCTGGATGTTGCGGATCCGGCCGTGGAGGAGGATCCGGGCCATCGCGTGCACCGCGAGGTTGTCGCGCATGGTGGGGCCGGGGCGGGCGACGCCGGCGAGGTAGATCGGCGCGCTGGTGTGGACGAACGGCAGCGGCACGAACTCGGTGAAGCCGCCGACGCCGCTCTCCAGTGCGGCGTCCTGGATGCCGGAGAGGACGCGCAGGTGGGCCACCCAGTGCCGCGGGTTGTCGACGTGGCCGTACATCATCGTCGAGGTGGTCGGGAGGCCGACCTGGTGCGCGGTGGAGACGATGTCGATCCAGGTGCGGGCGGGCAGCTTGCCCTTCGTCAGCACCCATCGGACCTCGTCGTCGAGGATCTCCGCGGCGGTGCCGGGCAGCGAGCCGAGCCCTGCCTCGCGCGCCTTGATCAGGAAGTCCTCCACCGACAGGCCGGTGCGGGCGGTGCCGTTGACGACCTCCATGGGGGAGAAGGCGTGGACGTGCATCTCCGGCACCCGCTGCTTGACCGCGGCGACGAGGTCGAAGTACGCCGTCGCCGGGAGCTCGGGGTCGATCCCGCCCTGCATGCAGACCTCGGTGGCGCCGAGCCGCCAGGCCTCCTCGGCGCGGTCGGCGACCTCGTCGTAGGAGAGCTGGTAGGCGTCGGCGTCGGTCTTGCGCTGGGCGAAGGCGCAGAAGCGGCAGCCGACGTAGCAGACGTTGGTGAAGTTGATGTTGCGGTTGACGACGTAGGTGACGTCGTCGCCGACGGTCTCCTTGCGCAGGTCGTCGGCCAGCCGCGCCACCTGGGCCAGCAGGTCGCCCTCGGCGGTGATCAGCGTGTGGGCGTGCTCGTCGGACAGCCCGCCGGGGTCGGCCTCGGCGGCGCGCAGCGCGGCCCCGCCCTCGGCGTGGAGGACGGCGGGGGCGCCCGTGCTGGCCGCGGCCTCCCGTACGGCGTCCCAGTCGCCGTAGACGGTGGCGAAGTCGCTGCGGCGCTGCTCGGTGCGGCCGTCGGTGTCGACGGTGGCGTGCAGGTCGACCCGGCCGTGGCTCTGGCCGGTCTCGAACCCGCCGTCGGGCTCCTGCCACGGCCGGCCGGTGGGGCGCACGCCCGGCACCGCGAGCCCGTCGGGGCCGGCAAGCGCCGCGACGTGGCCGGCGACGCGAGGGTCGAGCCACGGCTCGCCGCGCTGCAGCGCGCCGACGACGTACTCGGGGTGGACGGTGAGCCGGGCCTGCAGCTCGAAGCCGCAGTCGGCGGTGATCGAGCGCAGCCGCTCCAGCGACGGCCAGGGCCGCTCGGGGTTGACGTGGTCGGGCGTCAACGGCGACACCCCGCCCCAGTCGTCGACGCCCGCCTTGAGCAGCGCACGGCACTCCGCGAGGTCGACGAGGTTGGGCGGGGCCTGCACCCGCGCCCGCGGACCGAGCACGACCCGGGTGACCGCGATCGCGGCGCGGTACTCCTCCAGGCCGAGGTCGTCGGTGTGGCGCATCGCCGTGTCGGGCTTGGCGCGGAAGTTCTGGACGATCACCTCCTGCACCGACCCGTAGGCGCGCATGGTGCGGCGCAGCGCGAAGATCGTCTCGGCGCGCTCGGTGAGCGTCTCGCCGATCCCGACCAGCAGCCCGCTGGTGAACGGCACCGACAACCGGCCGGCGTCGTCCAGCACCCGCAGCCGGACCTCGGGGTCCTTGTCCGGCGACCCGTGGTGCGCGAGGCCCTTGGTCTCGAAGAGCCGGCGCGAGGTGGTCTCGAGCATCATCCCGAGCGAGGGGAGACCGGCTTGAGCCGGTTGAGCTCCTCCCACGACAGCACGCCGGGGTTGAGGTGCGGCAGCAGCCCGGTCTCCTCCAGCACCCGCACGGCCATCGCCCGCACGTAGCCGAGGGTCGAGTCGTAGCCCTGCTCGTCGAGCCAGGCCCGCGCCTCGGGCCAGCGGTCCTCGGGCCGGTCGCCGAGGGTGAACAGCGCCTCCAGGCACCCCAGCTCCGCGCCGTCGCGGGCGATCGCGAGGATCTCGTCGGGGGGAGAGGTACGGCGCCCGCCCGGCGCGCTCGGCCTGCCGCGGGGTCTCCACGAACGTGCAGTAGTGGCACCGGTCGCGGCAGAGCCGGGTGACCGGGATGAACACCTTCGGCGAGTAGGTCACCACGCCGGGCCGGCCCGCCGAGACGAGGCCGGCGTCGCGCACCCGCGCCGCGACCGCGCACAGGCGGTCGAGCTCCTCGCCGCGCGCCGCCAGCAGCGCACTCGCCTCGGCCACGTCGAGCGCGGCGCCGCGCTCTGCACGGACCAGGGCTCGACGCACCTGCTGCGGGGTGGGCGCGTCGGACATCGCGCTCAGGGTATCGGCTGCCGGCGCCGGGGCGGGGCCGGTCCCGGTCACCGACCCCTCGTTCAGCGCGGGATGACCGCCTCGAGCTTGCCGACCCGGCCGGCGAAGGTGCCGTTGTAGGAGGCCGGGAACGACCAGGTCACGATCGTGCCGCGCCCGGTGACCTGGGCGAGCACGGTGTCGGAGCACGAGCCGCTCACCGACAGGCAGTTGCCGCCGTCGCTGGTGTAGACGGCCGTGATCGACTCGAACGCCCGGAACCCCTCGTACTTGAGCGCCCAGGAGTCGCACCCCGGCGAGGCCGTGCAGTTCTTCACGCGCGACCACCAGAGCCGCCGCGGCTTCGACTTCCCGCAGAACTCGTCCTCCGCGGTGGCGGTGGTGCCCCAGGCGAACGTCGTCACCGCCTGGGCGCTGACGCAGCCCCTTGCGACCGCCCTCGAGCGTGTCGACCTTGACCGTGGTGCCGCGCAGCTGGCGCCAGCCGTCGCCGCTGTCGACGTTGACCTCCAGGTCGCCGGCGCCGGCCTCGGGGAGGGTGAACGTGAACCGCACCGCCCGGTAGGCCGGCTCGGCGACGGCCGTCGGAGCCGGCGGCTCGGTGACGTAGCACTCGTCGAGCGCCGCCACCGCGTCGGCGTTCCCGCTCTCCAGGTCGGCCGGGTCGGCGACCGGCAGCTGCTCCGACGCGAAGTACGCCGCCAGGGTGGCGTCGTCGATGTCCTCGAGGCAGGCCGGGTCGTCGAGCGCCCACTCCTCGGCCACCGTGTCGGCCCAGTCGTCGGAGCAGTCGAGGACCTGCTCGACGTAGCGGGTGGCGTCGGAGCTCTCCCACTCCTCGGTGTAGGCCCAGTCGTCGCCGTCGCGCTCGACGAGGCCCCGGTCGCGCAGCCCGTCGGCGCGCCACTCCTCGGTGAGCTCGTCGACGGCGCAGCGGATGTCGTCGTCGCCGGCCCAGGTGGGCGCGCCGACGCCCTCGGCCACGGCGTCGGCGGCCGCCTCGTCGTCCGCGCTGAGCGGGCCGATGCCGAGCCGACCGGTCGTGTACAGCCACGCGCCGACCCCCGCGCCGGCGAGCAGCACCAGCACCAGGCCGAGGCCGACGAACAGCGGCCAGCGGCGTCGCCGCCGCGGCGGCGGGCCCCATCCGGGCGGTCCGCCCCATCCGGGCGGTCCGGACGGAGGGCCGGGTGGCGGCCCGGACGGAGGACCCGGCGGCGGCCCGCCGTACGGACCCTGACCTCCCGGCCCGCCCGGCGGGCCCGATGGCGGGGTCGGCGGAGCCGGCGGCCAGGCGGGCGGCTGCCCGGGCACCTGCGTCGGCGCCTCCCACGGACGCGGCCCGGGCTGTCCGGGAGCACCCTGCGGTCGGTCGGGCAGCGGCCAGCCGCCGGGCTGGGTCGGTGGCTCGGACACGGGCGCCTCCTGGCTCTTGCGGGGCCGCCCCTCCGGCCCGTGGCACGCATCCTAGGCGCGCCCGGGCCGGCGTGGTCCGGGTCGGCTCAGTTGAGCGCCGGCACCTTCTCGTGCTCGGGCTCCGGCGGCAGGTCGGGCTTCCGCCCCGCTCCGCGGTCGAGCCGGCTCGGCCACCAGATCCGCCCGCCGAGGTCGAGGTTGAGCGCCGTCACGAGCACCGAGCGGACGATCATCGTGTCGAGGAGCACGCCGAGGGCGACGGCGATCCCGATCTCGGCGAGGAACACGACCGGGATCGTGCCGAGCACCAGGAACGTCGCGGCCAGCACGGCACCGGCCGACGTGATCACTCCGCCGGTCGAGGAGAGGGCCACCAACGACCCCCGCCTGGTGCCGAGCTCGACGGTCTCCTCCCGCACCCGGGTCATCAGGAAGATGTTGTAGTCGATGCCGAGCGCGACGAGGAACACGAACGCGAACAGCGGGAAGCCGGGATCGGTGCCGGCGAAGCCGAAGACGTACTCGAACAGCAGCGCGGAGATCCCGAGGGCGGCCCCGAAGGACAGCACCACCGTCCCGATCAGCAGCACCGGGGCCAGCACCGCGCGCAGCAGGACCATCAGGATCAGAAACACGGCCAGGAGCACGATCGGGATGATCACGACGTTGTCGCGGTTGGCCGCCGTCTTGGTGTCGAGGTAGAAGGCCGAGCCGCCGCCGACCAGTGCGTCGGCGTCGTCGACCCCGTGCACCGCGTCGCGGGTCGCCTCGACGATGTCGAACGCCGCCGTCGAGGAGATGTCGGCGGACAGGACGGACTCGAAGTAAGACCGGCCTCCGCCGATCGGCGTCGCGTCGCCCGGCTCGCCCAGACCCTCCACACCCGCGACGGCGTCGCGGACGGCGTCGATCCGGTCCTCGTCGGCGACCACCTGGACGGTGTTGGAGCCGTCGACGAGGTCGTGGGCCTCCAGGAGCTTCTGGCCCTTGATCGAGTCGAACTCCTTCGTGTACGTGTCCTCGGTCGACAGGCCTGCGGTGTCGAGCCGGAACAGCCCGAGGCAGGCGACCAGGAGCAGGCCCGCGGTGATCGACCAGACGAGCCGGGGCCGCGGGGCGATCGCGTTGCCGAGCCGGGCCCAGAGGCCGGACCGGGTCGGCTCGTCGGAACCGAACGCCGGCCGCTTGGGCCAGAAGATCCACCGGCCGACGATCACGAGCAGCGCCGGCAGCAGGGTCACCATCACCACGGTGGTGACCGCGATGCCGATCGCCAGCACGGGGCCCATCCCGGCCGTGGAGTTGAGGTCGGCGAAGACCAGGCACAGCATGCCGACCACCACGGTGGCCGCGCTCGCGATGATCGCCGGGGCCGCGCGGTGCAGCGCGTAGGCCATCGCCTCGTGCCGGTCGGCGTGGCGTCTGAGCTCCTCGCGGTAACGGGCGACCAGGAGGAGCGCGTAGTCGGTGCCCGCCGCGATCACGAGGATGCCGAGGATGGCCTGGCTCTGGCCGTTGACCGTCAGGTCGGCGTACCGCGCGAGGAGGTAGACAACGCCGCCGGCGATCGTGTAGGCGACCGCGGCGCTGATGATCGGGAGCAGCCACAGCACCGGGCTGCGGTAGGTGAAGAGCAGGATCACGATGACGACGCCGAACGTGATCAGGATCAGGTTGCTGTCGATGCCCTCGAACGACTCCGCCGCGTCGGCGGCCTGCCCGCCGTAGCCGGCGAGGTGGACGGTGGCCCCGTCGAGCCCGGCGATGTCACGGACCTGCTCCGCGGCGTCGGGGACCGCGTTCCAGCCGTCGTCGCCGAAGTTCCAGGTGAAGTGGAGGTAGGCGACCTCGCCGTCGGCCGAGACCAGCGGCTGCGGGCTCCCGGCCGCCTCGGCGGCGTTGGGGGGTCAGGACGCCCTCGTCGGTGACGCCGTCGGTCCCGGCGATCTCGCGGGCGTGCTCGTCCATCGCCGCCAGGTCGGCCTCCGTCAGGCCGCCGTCGCGGTGGTAGACCACCAGGGTCGGGATGTCGTTGGGGTCGACGGTGCCCGAGAGCTCCTCGAGGACCTTCGTCGACTCCGCCGACTCCGGCAGCCAGGCCGACGCCTCGTTCTCCTGGACGTCGATCAGCTTGGCGTTGAGCGTGCTCATCCCGCCCGCGGCGACCAGCGCCACGACGAGCACGATCCACTTCGTGACCCTGCCGGTGAGCTTCCCGGCGATCTTCATGTGCATCTCGGCAGCCTCCCAGCGACCACGGACAACGGCATCAGGGTTTACCCCCGGGATGACCCGGGACGTTCCCGGAAGTCATCGCTCCCGAGCACGAGACGCCGCCGCGGCCGTCGGTGTGACAGCCGCCGGGTCAGAGGCCGAGGCTGCGGCCGATGATCTCCTTCTGGATCTCGGTCGTCCCGCCGTAGATCGTCTGGATCCGGGTGTCGGCGTAGGCCTTCGAGATCGGGTACTCGGTCATGTAGCCGTAGCCGCCGTGCATCTGCAGGCCCTGGTCGACGATCTTCTTCTGCAGCTCGGTCGTCCACCACTTCGCCATCGCGGCCAGCGGGGCGTCGGCGGTGCCGGCGTTGAGCCGCTCGACCGCGTGGTTGACGAACGACCGGGCGACGTACGCCTCGGTCGCCATCTCCGCCAGCGTGAACCGGGTGTTCTGGAACTTCCCGATCGGCCGGCCGAACGCCTCGCGGTCCTTGACGTAGTCGAGCGTCAGCTCGAGCACCGCCTCGATCGCGGCGACCGCCATGCAGGCGATCGAGATGCGCTCCTGGGGGAGGTTCTCCATGAGGTGGACGAAGCCGCGGCCCTCCTCGCCGATCAGGTTGGCCTTGGGGACCACCACGTCCTCGAAGTTCAGCTCGGCCGTGTCCTGCGCCTTGAGGCCGAGCTTGTCGAGGTTGCGGCCGCGGGTGAAGCCCTCCATCCCGCGCTCGACGGCGAGCAGGCTGATGCCCTGGTGGCCGGCGTCGGGGTCGGTGCGGGCGACGACCACGACCAGGTCGGAGAGGATGCCGTTGGTGATGAACGTCTTGGAGCCGTTGAGGAGGTAATGGTCGCCCTTGTCGACGGCGGTCGTGCGGACGCCCTGCAGGTCGGAGCCGGCGCCGGGCTCGGTCATCGCGATCGCCGTGACGATGTCGCCGGACACGAAGCCGGGCAGCCAGCGCTGCTTCTGCTCGTCGGTCGTGAGCCCGGTGAGGTACGGCGCGACCACGTCGTTGTGCAGCGTGAAGCCGGGGCCGGTGGCGCCGACGCGGGCGGCCTCCTCGGCGAGGACGACGTGGTAGCGGAAGTCGCGGATGCCGGGACCGCCGTACTCCTCGGGCACGTCGAACCCCAGCAGCCCGGCCGCGCCCGCCTTGCGCCACACCTCGCGGTCGACGACGCCGTCCTTCTCCCACTGCTCGTGGTGGGGCACGACCTCGCGCTCGAGGAACGTGCGGACGGTGGCGCGGAAGTCCTCGTGCTCGGTCTCGTAGATCGAGTTGTGCGCGGGGACCGCCATCAGGAGACCCACTCCTTCATCTGCTCCACGATCCGCCGCTGGCCGTCGGTGTCCAGCGCCGCGGGCGTGACGTTGAGGTGGGTGACCCCCGACTCCTCGAACGCCGCGATCCGCTCCTTGACGTAGGACTCCGGCCCGACCAGGTTGCCCGCCTCGAGCCACTCGAGCGGGACCAGCGCCTCGGCCTCCTTCTTCCGGCCCGAGAGGTAGAGCTCCTGGATCTCCTCGGCCTCCTTCTCGAAGCCGAGCTCGCGGGCGAGCTGGTTGTAGAAGTTCTTGCCCTTCGCGCCCATCCCGCCGACGTAGAGGGCGTAGACGGGCCGGGCGAAGTCGAGCAGCGCCTTGGTCTCGGGGCCCTCGCCGATCGCGACCAGGCCGCCGGTGGAGACCTGGAGCGGGCCGAGGCCCGGGTCGCGCTTGGCGCGGCCGCGCTCGAGCGCGGCACCCCAGACGTCGGTCGCCTTCTCCGGGTAGTAGAGGAACGGCAGCCAGCCGTCGGCGATCTCGGCGGTCATCTCGACGTTCTTGTCGCCGAGGCTCGCGATCCAGATCGGCACCGAGGAGCGCTCGGGCTTGTTGAGCAGCTTGAGCGGCTTGCCGAGCCCGAGGCCCTGGTCGGGCGGCAGCGGGAGGGTGAAGCTGCGGCCCTGGTGCTCCAGCGGCTCGCGCCGCATGCCCATCCGGAGGATCTCGACGACCTCACGGGTGCGGCCGAGGGGGCGCTCGTAGGGCAGGCCGTGGAACCCCTCGATCACCTGCGGCCCCGACGCGCCGAGGCCGATCACCGCCCGGCCGCCGGAGACGTTGTCGAGGCCGGCGGCCGTCTGCAGCAGCGCGCCGGGGGTGCGCGAGTAGACGTTGAGGATGGCCGAGCCGATCTGGACGGTCTCGGTCTTGGCGGCGAGGTAGCCCATCAGCGTGGGGGGCGTCGAACCCGTACGGTTCGGCGACCCATACCGTGTCCAGACCGGCCTTCTCGAGGGCGGCGACCTGGTCGGCCGACTCGCGGGGGTTCCCGGCGTACATCAACGGCATGGACAGCTTCATCGGCATGACGCCAACTGTGACAGTATTACTGTCACGATGGCAAGGCACTCCGAGGAGGACAGCGTGACCACCAAGTACCGCGTCGCCGTGATCGGCGGAACCGGCCCGCAGGGGAAGGGGCTGGGCTACCGCTTCGCGCGCGGCGGCCACACCGTCGTCCTCGGGTCCCGCACGGCCGACAAGGCCGAGGCGGTCGCCGCCGAGGTCGCCGAGCGGCTCGCCGGTGTCGCCGGCGCGGGCGAGGTGAGCGGCGCGAGCAACGCCGACGCCGTCGCCGCGTGCGACGTGGTCCTGCTGGCGGTGCCGTACGACGGCCACGACGAGCTGGTCGCCTCCCTGCCGCTGGCCGGCAAGACGGTCGTCTCGTGCGTGAACCCGCTCGCCTTCGACAAGCGCGGAGCGCACGGCCGGGTCGTCAACGGCGGCGAGGGCTCCGCGGCCGAGTCGGCCCAGGAGCTCGCGCCGGAGGCCACCGTCGTCGGCGCCTTCCACAACGTCTCGGCGGTGCTGCTCTGGGGCGAGGACGACTACCTCGACGAGGACGTGGTCGTCGTCGGCGACGTCGTCGACGCCAAGCAGGTCGCGATCGACCTCGCCGAGTCGGTGGTCGGCCGGCCGGGGATCGACGGCGGCAAGCTGCGGCTCGCCCGCGTGCTCGAGCCGTTCACCGCGGTGCTGATCTCGATCAACCGCAAGTACAAGGTCAACTCCGGGCTGCGGATCACGGGGCTCGAGGGGCACTGACCCTGCGGCGGCCCGGCCGGCTGGTCAGCGGGCCTCGGTCACCAGCCGGTCGAGGAGCGCGACCGCCCACCGGCCGGGCTGCCAGACCAGCCCGGCGCTGTCGTCGACCGCGAACCACGCGGTCCCGCAGTCGGAGCGCAGGAGGATCGCGTCGCCCCAGGTCGTCTCGCCGACGATGCGTGGGAACGGCGGCGCGACGCCGCAGCGCAGCACCCCGCCGCGGCGGGTGTTGGCCTCGAGGTCCTCCAGCAGCGCCTCGAGCTCGGCGGGCGCGATGTCGGCCCGCCGCGCGTCGCGGCCCTCGCCGATGCAGAGTGCCGCGACCGCCAGGTCGGCGACCTCCGCGACCGGCGACGGCTGGGTCGCGATGGTGCACGCCTCCGGGTCGAGGACCGGCGCGGCCGGCGGCTCGCTCGCGGCTCGCTGGGTGCGCAGCAGATCGGCGAACACGTCCCACGGCTCGTCCGCACCGGTGCGGGTGCTGCTCCCGACGACGACGGTGCGACAGCCGAAGAGCTGACCCGACACCATGAACCGCGACCCGTCGGCGTAGCGGAACACGATCCGGTAGCCCGGGCCGAGGTCGGCCGAGCAGGGGAACCCTTCCCCGTGGTGCCCTTCCGCAAGGTCGTTCACGGCCTCGACGAGCACGCCGACGTCGGTGACCAGCGCGTCGTCCGGCGCACCGATCGGGTTGCCCGGCCCCTGGCACAGCCGGGCCGAGACGGCGCCCTCGGGCACGGCGGCCGGCTCCGCGAGATCGGGCAGGTCGAGCGGGTCGTCGAGGTCGCTCGGTGCGGGTGGGCACTCCGGCACCGTGGCGGGATCGGTCGGGAAGGCGGGGTCGCTGGCGGCGTCGGACGGTCCGGCGGCCGGCTCCGGCCCGTCCTCGCCGCCGCCCACGACGGTGGTCAGCACCGCCACCGCGGCTACGGCTGCGGCCGCACCCGCCGCGACCAGGCCGGTGGTCCGCCGGCGCCGCCGGCGGGCGGCGCGCTCGGCGGCCCGGGCCCGGTCGGGCACGGCCGGCGGCTCGGGCACCGCGTGCCGCAGCCGCTCGCGCAGCCACTGCTCGTCACTCATCGGGGAGCTCCTCTCGTCGCAGGCGGGGAGAGGAGCGCAGCGTGGTGAGCGCCCGGGCGCACTGGCTCTTGACGGTGCCGACGCTCACGCCGAGCGCCGCCGCGGCCTGCGCCTCGGTGAGGTCGTCGAAGTAGCGCAGCACGACGACGGCCCGCTGGCCGCGCGGGAGCTCGGCGAGCGCGGCCACCAGGTCGCCCCTGGTGTCGCTGTCGGCCGTGTCGTCACGGGCGGCCGGTCGCTCGGGGAGCTCCGCGGTCGGCCGCTCGCCCCGCCAGCGGCGCCGCCACCAGGCGGCGTACGTCGTGAACAGCACGCGCCGCACGTAGGCCTCGAACCCGTCGGCGCCGACCCGCGTCCAGGCGCGCCAGCTCTTGGCGAGCGCGGTCTGCAGCAGGTCCTCGGCGAGCTGGTGGTCGCCGGTCAGCAGCCACGCCGAGCGCCAGAGCGCGTCGCCGCGCGCGGCGACGAACGCCTCGAACCCGTCGTCGACCCCCTCGTGCCTGCCGGGCCACGCCGGCGACCGTACCGTCCATCGGACTCCTCTCACCGGCAAGAAGCGGTCGAGGGCCGCGGAAGGTTGTCAGCCGGCGAGCCCGTCGACCACCTCGGCGCGGGGGAGTCGCCCGACCAGCGCGCCGGGCAGCAGCAGCTTGGAGCGGCGCAGGCCGGAGCCGACCACCGCGACCTCGACGTCGAGCACGCGGGCGTCGACCAGCAGCCGCCAGCTGTCGGGGAGCCCGAGCGGCGTGATGCCGCCGTACTCCATCCCGGACTCGGCGACCGCCCTGTCCATCGGCAGGAACGACGGCTTGCGGACGTCGAGCAGCCGCTTGACGGTGTGGTTGACGTCGGCCCGGGTGTCGGCGCGCACCACGCAGGCCGCGACGCGCTCCTCGCCCTCCCGCTTGCCGGCGACCACCACGCAGTTGGCGCCGGCCTCCATCGGGACGCCGTAGGTCGCGCTCATCGCGGCGGTGTCGGCGAGGTCCGGGTCGATCTCCACGACGGCGACACCGCCCGCCTCCGGCCACGCGGCGAGCGCGGCGGCGACGGGCGGTGCGACCAGGTCCGGGTGCTCCGTGGCCGGGAGCGACGTCAGGCCGGGGAGTCGGGGAGTCCTTCGAGCCGATCCATCCCCTCATCCTGCCGGAGGGGCCGCCCGCGCTGTGCCGCAGCACGCTCGCGAGCAGGCCGATCCCCCCGGCGATCAGCCACGGGAGCCCGAGCACCCAGCCGTGCTCCTCGACCGCGACCACGTCCCGGTCGACGAGCAGCCAGACCACGGTCAGGCCGACGAACGCGACCCCCATCACCAGGTGCCCGACGTTGACCGGGTGCCAGCCCGCGCGCGCCTCGTCGCGGGACTCCTTCGGCACCTCGTAGGCGCTCATGCCGCCACCTCCTCGGTGTGGACGTAGATCTCGCCGAACAACAGGTCGGCGTTGATGGTCAGCTCCGGCGCGTCCGGGCCGCCGTCGTGGGCGCCCTCCGTGCTGCCGTCGGTGCGGGCGTCGAAGACCCTCGCCTCACCGGCGCCCTCGATGTCGGCGTCGACGACCACGTCGAGCCCCTCCTCCGGGACGATGACGTGGATCCGCCCGAACCGGAGGTCGAGGTCGAGGGTCCGGCCGTCGAGGGCGTCGAGGTCGGTGATCCCCGTGAGGTCGACCTCGATCTCCCCGAAGCCGTGGTCGTAGCCGCTGTCGAGCTGGACGGCGCTCGTCGGCTCGACACCCACCTTGCCTGCGCTGACGTCGTCGACCGTGGTGGCAGCGGCGGTGGCGACGGCCGCGAGCAGCCCGACGAAGATCAGGCCACCGGCCCGGCCGTAGACCGCGCCGACGAGCAGCATCACGCCGCAGGTGGCGAGCACGGTCGCCGGGTAGGCGGCGATCGGCACGTCCGCACCGGCGAGGTCGACGGTGCCGAGGGCGCCGAGGAGCAGCGTGGCCAGGGCGCCGGTGAACCAGAAGAGCAGCGGGCCGCGGCGCCCTGGCCGGGGCCGGCGGCGGGGGGCCGGGCTCGTAGCCGGCGTACGTCGCTCCGCCAGGGCCCTGCGGCGCGCCCGGCGCGGCGGACGGCGGGGGTGCCGGGAGCTTGCCCTTGGCGGCCAGCACGGCGACCACCACGATCCCGACCACCGCGAGCGGCCACGGGAAGTCCCAGCCGCCGAAGGAGTCGCCGACCAGCGACAGGGCGCACAGCCCCGCCGCGGCGACCAGCACCACGGTCCGGGACCGGTCGTCGAGGCGGACGTTGGCGTCCTCCGTCTCCTCCTCGGGGATGAACAGCCAGCCGGCGGCGTAGGCGAGCACGCCGCCGCCGCCGAAGAAGACCAGCACCACGAACGCCACCCGCACGATCAGCGGGTCGATGTCGAAGTGCCGGGCGACCCCCGCGGCGACGCCGGCCAGCTTGCGGTCGGTGCGCGAGCGGCGGATCCGCCCGAGGTCGCGGACCTCGTCGCGGGTGACGCGCGGACCCGGCTCGTCCGGGCGGTCGGGGCCTCCCGGGCCACCGGCGCTGCTGGAGCTGCCGGGGCCCGTGGGCTCGGTGTCGGCTGGTGCGTTCATGACCCCAACTCTCCCGTCCGCGGGGCGCCGGGACCATCGGGGACCGCCCTGATCTTGCCCGCCCGCCACGGCGGGACGCTCAGGGTCGGGTCAGGGTTCTTCCCGCTGCTCCGGCCGGCGCCGCTGTGTGACGATGGAGGCATCATGACCACCACCGCGACCACTCCCGGCACGCAGGCGCCGCGCGACGTCCGACGCGCCTACCGCGACCTGCGGGAGCCGATGATCGGCGGCGTCGCCGCGGGACTCGCCGCGCACCTCGGCCTCCCCGTGCTGCACGTGCGGGTCGCGTTCGTCATCGGGACGGTGGTCGGCGGCGTCGGCGTCGCGATGTACGGCGCGCTGTGGGCGTTCCCTGCCCGCGGGCCCGCCGCCCAGCGCCCAGGCGCCCGGGATCGAGAGCGCGACCCGCGGCGGCCGCCGGCCGGGTCAGGGCCGCCGCCTCGCCGACGTCGGCCCGGTGATCGCGCTGCACGCCCTCGGCGTCGGCGCGGTGCTCGCCCTGGAGGCGGTCCTCGGCAACGGCTGGTGGGTCTGGCCGCTGGGCATCGCGATCGTCGGCGTCGGCCTCCTGTGGCGCCAGGCCGACGAGGCGCAGCGCGAGCGGTGGCTCGACGCGACCGGCCGGATCGACCCGGTGCGGATCGTGCTCGGCGAGGGCGGCTGGGCGTCGTACGCACGGCTCGCCGCCGGGCTCGGCCTGGTCGTGGTGGCGTCGGTGCTGTTCGCGCTGCAGGGCGGGTCGCTGGCGGTCGCGCGCGACGTCACGATCGCGGTGGTGCTCGCGCTGGGCGGCCTCGCCATCGTCGTCGGGCCATGGATCTACCGGCTCACCACCGAGCTCAGCGCGGAGCGGGAGGAGCGGGTGCGCACCCAGGAGCGCGCCGACGTGGCGGCCCACCTCCACGACTCGGTGCTCCAGACCCTGGCGCTGATCCAGAAGAACCCCGCCGACGCGACCCGGCTGGCGCGCGCCCAGGAGCGCGACCTGCGGGCCTGGCTGTTCTCCGCCGAGTCCACCGACGAGAGCACCGTCGCGAGCGCGCTGCGGTCGATGGCGGGCGAGATCGAGGACGCCTACGGCATCACCGTCGACGTCGTCGCCGTCGGCGACGGCGACCTCGACGAGACGCTCCGTCCCGTCGTCGCCGCGGCGCGCGAGGCCACCACCAACGCCGCCAAGCACGCCGGCGTGCCGCGGGTCGACGTCTACGCCGAGGTGTCCGCCGACGCGGTCGACGTCTTCGTCCGCGACCGCGGCGCCGGGTTCGACCCGGGCGCCACCCCGGAGGACCGCCTCGGCGTCCGGCGGAGCATCATCGACCGCATGCAGCGGCACGGCGGCACCGCCGAGGTGCGGTCCGCCCCCGGCGAGGGCACCGAGGTGCGGCTGCACCTCGCCCGACAGAGAGCAGAGGGAGAGAAGTGACCGGACCGATCAGGGTGGTGGTGGTCGACGACCACGCCATGTTCCGCCGTGGGGTGATCGCCGAGCTGGCGACCGGGGGACCGGGCGTGGTCGACGTCGTCGGTGAGGCCGCCGACGTCGACGAGGCGGTCAAGGCGGTCGCCGAGCACCAGCCCGACGTGGTGCTGCTCGACGTGCACCTACCCGGCGGGGGCGGCGTGGAGGTGATGCGGCGCTCGACCGCGGCCGACACCCGCTACCTCGCGCTCTCGGTCAGCGACGCGGCCGAGGACGTCATCGGCACCATCCGCGGTGGGGCGCGCGGCTATGTCACCAAGACGATCACCGGCCCCGAGCTGGTCGACGCCATCAAGCGCGTCGCGGAGGACGACGCCGTCTTCTCGCCGCGGCTCGCCGGGTTCGTCCTCGACGCCTTCGCCGGGTCGATCGAGGTCGCGACCGTCGACGAGGACCTCGACCGCCTCACCGAGCGCGAGCGCGAGGTGATGCGGCTGATCGCCCGCGGCTACTCCTACAAGGAGGTGGCCAAGGAGCTCTTCATCTCGATCAAGACCGTCGAGACCCACATGTCCGCCGTGCTCCGCAAGCTGCAGCTCTCGTCCCGCCACGAGCTGACCCGGTGGGCGAGCGACCGGCGGCTGCTCTGAGAAGTCACCCGCCGTCGCGGCACAGCAGGCCGCGCAGCAGCCGGTCGACGGTCTGCTCCTGGTAGACCCGGTCGACGGGCCGGTGGCGGACCATGAGGTGGAAGATCATCGCCCCGCCGAGGTCGAGGACCGCCGCCTCGAGGTCGAAGCCGGCGTCGATCTCCCCCACGGTCGACTGCCCGCTCGAGCACGCCGCGGACGGTCGCGTCGCTGCGGGCGTGGTACGCCGCGACCTCCGCCGCGAACGGGGCGTCGACCACCACGGCGGCGACCTGGTCGGCGAACGCCTGTCGCGGCACCCGCTGCAGCGCCTCCGCGAGGTGCGCCACGCACACCAGCAGCTCGGCGCGGACGTCGCCGAGGTCGGGGACCTCTGGCGGGGCCGAGAGCGCCACCGACTCGGCGAACGCCAGGTGCGCCTTCGTCCGGAACCGCCGGTAGAGGGTCGGCTTGCCCACACCGGCCCGTGCCGCCACCGCCTCCATCGTCACGCCGTCGTACCCGTGCTCGGTGACCAGGTCGTGCCACGCCTCGATGAGGAGGGCGTCGATCCGGGCGTCACGGGGGCGGGCCACCGGGCGATTATCCCGACCGCCGGCCCGCTCCCGTGACGCGCCCGGTCATCGCGCGCGGACCGTGGTCGTCCGCGTGGCCGGCGCCAGGTCCGGGGTGCTGAGCAGTCGCGCCCGCACCGTCAGCCGGACCCGCTTGCCCGGGGGCACCTTCCCGCCCGCGACGGTCAATCTCGCGCGGTAGCGGCAGGTCGGGTTCAGCCGGACGGTCCTGCCGGCGACCTTCATGCCGTTCTTGCGCGTCACCGTGACGCGCACCTTCCCGGCGCAGGTCGCGGCGTCGACGACGAAGGCACCGTTCACCCGGCCGCGGACCCGGTAGACGTACGGCGCCTTCCGGTCCCGCCCCGGCTTGCGGGTGAGCGTGAGCGTCGTGGCCGCGACGGCGCGGACGGTGCCTCCCACCTGCACCCGGCCGCCCTCGAGGGCGAGCTCGCCGTCGCCGACGTCGTCGGTGTCGGCCAGGCCGAGCCGGCCGTCGTCGCCCGCCCCCCAGCACCGGACGTGTCCGTCGGCGACGATCGCGCAGGTGTGGTCGGTGCCGGCAGCGACCGCGCGGACCGACTCGAGGACCGGCACCAGGCCCGCGTCCGCGGGAGTCTCGTCGTCGCCGACCGCGTCCTGGTTGCCGTAGCCGAGCTGCCCGTAGAGGCTGCGCCCGAAGCAGTGGAGCTTTCCGGACCCCAGGGCGACGCAGGTGTGCTCGCCGCCGGCCGCCACCGCGGCTGCCGCGGAGTAGAGCTCGACGTCGCCCGCCGAGGCGGGCGTCTCGTTGTTGCCGATGTTGGTGCCGTTGCCGTAGCCGAGCCGTCCGTGCAGGCCCTGTCCCCAGCACCGCACACGGCCGCCGGCGAGCACCGCGCAGGTGTGGCGGGCGCCGGCGCTGATCGCGACCACCTTGCCGCCGACCACGACGTCACCCGCTGAGGCCGGGCTCTCGTCGTCGCCGAGGTCGTCCTCGGCGGCGTACCCCAACCGGCCGGCGAACCCGCGGCCCCAGCACCGGACCTTGCCGGTGGTCAGCAGCGCGCAGCTGTGCTCGGCGCCGGCGGTGACCGCGGTCGCCTTGCCGCCGAGGGGGACGTTGCCGACCGAGCCCGGCGTCTCGTCGTCGCCGATGTCGTCGGTGGCCGCGTAGCCCAGCCGGCCGTGGTCGCCCTCGCCCCAGCACCGGACCTTGCCGGTGGTCAGCACGGCGCACGTGTGCGCGGCTCCCGCCGCGACCGCGACCGCCTTGCCGCCGAGCGGCACGTTCCCCACGGACACCGGCGCCTCGTTGTCGCCCACGTCGGTCACCGACCCGTAGCCGAGCTGACCCGAGCTGCCCTCGCCCCAGCACCGCACCCGTCCGGCCGTGAGGAGGGCGCAGGTGTGCTCGGACCCGGCGGTGACAGCGAGCGCCTTGCCGCCGAGGTCGACGTCACCGGCGAGCGCCGGGTGCTCGTTGTCGCCACGGTCGATGGTGTTGCCGTAGCCGAGCCGACCGCTCGCGCCGTCGCCCCAGCACCGGACGGCTCCGGCGGCAGTCACGACGCAGGTGTGGCGATCGCCGGCTGCGACCGATGCGGCCGCGACCCGGCGGTGGGCCGAGGACGACTGGTCGGCGGCGGCCGGCGCAGCGACGGCGGTGAGCAGGCCAGCGGCGAGGGCGAGCACGGCCAGCAGGACTGGAGGGGAGTACGGACGCATCATGGATCTCTCTCGGAGGAACGGGTATTACGTTCCGCCGTTACGGAACGTCGTAACGAAACTTAGAGCCGGTGGCCCCGGGTCGGCAACCCGTCCGCGCGTAAAGTTCCGGCGTGCGGTCCGCTCGCGTCGTCGCGACCGCCGGCGTCCTGCTCGCTGCGCTGGCCGCCGGCTCGTGCTCGACATCGGGGGCGAGGGGCCCTCCTCGGAGGGGCCGTCGCGTGGCGCGCCGCCGACGACGATGTCGACACCGTCGAGTGCCGAGGGGTCCGGCCCGGCCACCGACGGGGGCGACCGGGACGACGGGGTCGACGGGGACGACGGAGACGGCGTACGGCTGTCGGACTGGGACGTCGGCGCCCGGCCGCTCCCGCTGCGGCCCGACGGGTTCGGCGTCGTACGGCCGACGCCGGCCGAGCTGCGCGACCGGCGCCTCCCGACCGCCGACGCGCTGCCCCGGCCGCCGGACGACCGGTTCCGGGCGAGTGTCCGCCCGGTGACGCCGGAGACCCGGCGCCGGATGGGGGAGACCTGGTCGCCGGCGTGCCCCGTGGCGCTCGCCGACCTGCGCCACCTGACCCTGACGTTCCGCGGCTTCGACGGGCTCGCGCACACCGGCGAGCTGGTGGTCGCGGCGAGCGAGGCCCGTGACGTGGTCTCGGTCTTCCGCGCCCTCTACGCCGCCGACTTCCCGATCGAGGAGATGCGGCTGCCCACCACCGCCGACCTCGAGGCGCCGCCGACGGGCGACGGCAACAACACCGCCGGGCTGGTCTGCCGGGCGGCCCGCGGTGCGACCAGCTGGTCCGCCCACGCGTACGGGCTCGCCATCGACCTCAACCCGTTCCACAACCCCTACCACCGGGGCGACCTGGTCCTCCCCGAGCTCGCCTCGGCGTACCTCGACCGGTCCTGGCGGCGCCCCGGCATGGTGCTGCCGGGGTCGGTGGCGGTGCGCGAGTTCGCCCGGATCGGGTGGTCGTGGGGCGGCGACTGGAACAGCCTGAAGGACTACCAGCACTTCTCCGCGACGGGGCGGTGACCGGTGCGCGGGACTGTCCGGGGCCGCTCATAGACTGCGCCCATGGACACCCTCCGCCTGATCCTCCTGGTCCTCCACATCCTGGGCTTCGCCGCCCTCATCGGAGGTCTCCTAGCGCAGGCGGGGTCGCCGGAGAAGAAGGTCAACGGCGCGATGCGCGACGGCACCGGCACGGCCTTCCTCGCCGGCCTGGCCCTGGTCGGGGTGCTCGAGGCCGGTGACGGCGACGTCAACCACGCCAAGATCGGCGTGAAGTTCGCGATCGGGCTGGTGCTGCTCGTCCTCGTTATGGCCAACGTCCGCAAGGAGCGGATCCCCAACGGGCTGTGGGCCGGCCTCCTCGTCCTCTCCGTCGCCAACGTCTGCGTCGCCGTGCTCTGGTCGCCGGTGCACTCGTGACCCCTGCGGCCTGGCAGCGGGAGGCGCTGGAGACCGCGCACACCCACCTGTCAGCGCTCCACGACTTCGAGGTCGCCTCGGCGCAGGCCGAGGACCGGCCAGCCGCGGCGCGTTGGCTCGACGGTGTCGCACAGTGGCGCGACCGGGTCGCCGCCGCGCTCGAGCGCGCCCGTGAGCAGGAGTCGGTGGGTGACGCCGACGTCGCACTCGTGCAGCAGGTGGCGCCCTGGCTCGCGGTCGCCGTACGCCGCCTCCTCGACGTCGCCGGCCCCGAGCACGCTCCGGCCGACGCGTCCGAGCGCTCCCGGGTGCTGCTCGCCGTCGACGCGATCCCGCACATGATCACCGGCACCGACCCCCGCGAGGTCGACGAGGCGTGGCGGGTCCTCGGCTGATGCACCCGCTCCTCGAGGGTCTCAACGGTCCCCAGCAGGACGCGGTCACCCACGCGGGGCCGCCGCTGCTGGTGGTCGCCGGCGCCGGCTCCGGCAAGACCCGCGTCCTCACCCGCCGGATCGCGTGGCTGATCAGCGAGCGCAAGGCCCACCCGGGCTCGATCCTCGCCATCACCTTCACCAACAAGGCCGCGGCCGAGATGAAGGAGCGGGTCGCCGACCTGGTCGGCAACCGGGCCCGCGTGATGTGGGTGAGCACCTTCCACTCCGCCTGCGTCCGGATCCTCCGCAAGGAGGCCGAGCACGTGGGCGTGCGGTCCAACTTCTCCATCTACGACGCGCAGGACCAGAAGCGGCTGATCACGCTCGTCCTGCAGGACCTCGACCTCGACCCGCGCCGCTACCAGCCGGGCCCGGTCCTCCACGTGATCAGCGGGCACAAGAACGAGCTCCGCGACCCCGAGGAGGTCAAGGCCGACGCCCGTAACACGATCGAGGAGAGCTACGCCGCGGCGTACGAGCTCTACCAGCGGCGGCTGCGCGAGGCCAACGCGTTCGACTTCGACGACCTGATCATGGAGACGGTGCGGCTGTTCCAGGAGCGCCCCGAGATCCGCGAGACCTACCGCCGCCGGTTCCGGCACGTGCTGGTCGACGAGTACCAGGACACCAACCACGCGCAGTACGCCCTGATCCACCAGCTCTGCGGCCAGGACCTCGAGGAGCACCTCGAGCCGTCGTACGACGCCGCGCCCGCCGAGGAGGCCGACGAGCGGGTGCCGCCGGCCGAGCTCATGGTCGTCGGCGACGCCGACCAGTCGATCTACGCCTTCCGCGGCGCCGACATCCGCAACATCCTCGACTTCGAGAAGGACTTCCCCGACGCGCGGACGATCCTGCTCGAGCAGAACTACCGCTCCACGCAGACGATCCTCACCGCCGCCAACGCCGTGATCGGCCACAACCAGGGCCGCAAGGCGAAGCGGCTGTGGTCCGACGCGGGCGAGGGGCGAGCGGATCGTCGGCTACGTCGCCGACGACGAGCACGACGAGGCCCGGTTCGTCTCCGACGAGATCGACAAGCTGACCGACGGCGGGCAGCGCCCCGGCGACGTCGCGGTGTTCTACCGCACCAACGCCCAGTCCCGGGTGTTCGAGGAGATCTTCATCCGCACCGGGATGCCCTACAAGGTCGTCGGCGGTGTGCGCTTCTACGAGCGGCGCGAGGTCCGCGACGCGCTCGCCTACCTGCGGATGCTCGTCAACCCCGACGACCAGGTCTCCCTCCGCCGGATCCTCAACACGCCGCGCCGCGGCATCGGCGACCGTGCCGTCGAGAGCGTCAACGAGCTCGCCACCCGCGAGCGGATCACGTTCTGGGAGGCGCTGCAGCGCGCCGACGAGGCGCCCGGCCTGGCCACCCGCAGCCAGAGCAACATCGAGTCGTTCGTCGGCATGGTGACCGAGCTGCAGTCGATGGTGGCGGCGGGGGAGCGGCCCGACGTGATCCTGGAGACGGTCCTCGACCGCTCGGGCTACCTCGCCTCCCTGGAGGCGTCGACCGACCCGCAGGACGCCACCCGCGTCGAGAACCTCGGTGAGCTGGTCGCCGTCGCACGAGAGTTCGCCGAGGACCCCGTCGCCGGCCCGTCGGCCGACCCCGCCGACGTCGACGCCGGCCTCGTCGAGCCGGGTCTCGGCGACTTCCTCGAGCGGGTCGCCCTGGTGGCCGACGCCGACCAGATCCCCGACCAGGCCGACCCCGAGGACCCGGAGGCGGTCGAGGACCAGGGCGTCGTGACGCTGATGACGCTCCACACCGCCAAGGGCCTGGAGTTCCCCGTCGTCTTCCTCACCGGCCTCGAGGACGGCGTGTTCCCCCACTCCCGGGCGCTCGGCGACCGCCCCGAGCTGGAGGAGGAGCGGCGGCTCGCCTACGTCGGCATCACCCGCGCCCGCCAGCGGCTCTACGTCTCCCCGCGCCGTCGTCCGCTCCGCCTGGGGGGCGCCCGCCCACAATCCCGCCTCCCGCTTCCTCAGCGAGCTCCCGATCGACCTCGTCGACTGGCGCCGCACCGAGGCCGACCAGACCCGCTGGTCGCGGCCGACGTTCGCTCGTGACCTGGACGCCGACTCCGGGGGCACGCGCCTCGGCGCCCCCACCGCCTCGGGCCGCCGCAACTTCACCGCCGCCGCAGCCCGCGCCGACGCCGCCGCCAAGGCGAAGCCCAGCCGGGCGATCCCCGTGCTCGCCCCCGGCGACCGGGTCACCCACGACTCGTTCGGCCTCGGCACCGTCGTCTCGGTCGAGGGCCAGGGCGACAAGTCCGTCGCGTCGATCGACTTCGGCACGGAGGGGCAGAAGCGGCTGCTGCTGAGGTACGCGCCGGTGGAGAAGCTCTGAGCGGCGCGGGACAGGCCGGAGGCGTCTCCGAGGAGTGATCGGCGTTTGGGGTGCGCTGGGCCGGCACCTGGTGCCGGTGGAGCGCACGCTAAGGGTCTGGTGGCCTGGTGTCGTGCTTGTCGTACGCGCGGCGGGTGGTCGTGGGTCGTGGTGGGACGAACGGCCAGGCGTGGGCGCTCGCCGCGGGGGTCGAGGCACCTGGTTGCGACCCGCGGGTCGCTGCCGGGTGGCTTCGGGTCGACCCCGGCGGTTGCGGTCGAGAAGGAGGCGGTCGTGGAGGGGCTCCGAGGAGGGAAAGGGGTGTTGGGTTGCGCTGGGCTGGCACCTGGTGCCGGGGGAGCGCACCCTAAGGGTCTGGTCAGCTGGGGGTCGCTGTCGTCGGGGCGCGGCGGGTCGTTGTCGGGTCACGCAGGGACGAACGGACGGGCGTGGGCGCTCGCCGCGGGGGTCGAGGCACCTGGTTGCGACCCGCGGGTCGCTGCCGGGTTGCTCCGGGTCGACCCTTGTGGTCGCGGTCCAGGAGAAGAAGGTGATTTCTAGGTTCCGGCGCCCTGGCGCCTCGCGGGGGCGGGGGGTCAGGTTCGTCGTTTGGTGATGAGCAGGTCGCCGTCGGGCAGGCGTCGGTGCTCATAAGCCGGGTTCTCGATGAGCCGGTGGTGGTAGGCGCACAGGCAGATCCCGTTGTCGGGGTCGGTGGATCCGCCGCCTCTCCAGGGGTGGAGGTGGTGGATCTCGCACCACTGCGGTTTCACCCGGCAGCCTTTGGCGCGGCATCGTTTGTCGCGGACTCGGATCAGCTTCCGCTGGGCTGGGGTGAAGAGGCGGCGGGTGCGGCCGAGGTCGAGGACCTCGCTGTCGGTGCCGAGGACGGCGGGGATGATGGCGGCGTTGCAGGCCAGGCGGCGGACCTCGGCGGCGGTCAGGTTCGGTCCGTGCTCCAGGTCGGGCTCGACGAGCCCGGCGACACCGAGCTCGGAACGCAGATCCTCGAGGGTGACGGTGACCAGGACGGTGGTGGCGTCACCGCCGTGCTCGGGGAGCCGGCCGGGGTCGAGCCGCTCCAGCAGGGCGCAGAACGCGAGGGCGCGCTTCTGGGGTAGGGGGATCCGGTCGCCCTCCTCGTGACACCCGAGGATCTCGGTCCCATCGGGAAGCTCGGTCGTCGTCGGCTCCAACGGCGCCGTGTCGGTGTCGGTGTCCTGGTTCTCGTCCTCGACGGTCCCGGGGCCGCGGTGGCGGGGGCTGGTGAGGGCGTCGAGGTAGGTGTCCAATCGCTTCGCCGCGGGGGTGGGGGATGATTCCGGAGATCCGAGACGTCCCGTCGCCGAGGTCGCGGATCGAGAGCCGGGACCGTTCTTCGGCGGTGGCTTCTTCCTCGGCCAGCTTCTTCGCGTCCTCTTCGTCGGCGATCTCGGGTGCGACCACGTGCAGGATGTGTCGGCCGAGGATGCGGAGCTGGGTGGGGGTGAACTGGGCGGCGCAGTCGACGAGGGTTTCCTCGGCGTCGGCTTTGACCTGGGTTCCGACTCGTTTGGGGAGGGCGTCGACGGCGCGGACGATCACCCACGCCTGCTCCTCCGAGACCCGGCCGTCGGCGAACGCCGCCGCGATGACGGGGAACCGGTCGTCGAGTGCCTTCGCGAGCCGCTGGTCGGCCCGAGCGTCACGCAGATCGGCGTTGACCTCGTGCGCCAACCAGGTCCCGACATCCGGCGCTGCGTTCTCGGCCGCCACATCACTGGAGGCGGCCATGACCTTCAGCCGCAGTGCCTTGAGCCGCTGCTCGGCCCGGTGCAGCTCGGTGATCGCCGCCGCCTTTGCCGCGGTGGGCATGAACGTCGCCTCCACCCCGGCCACCTCGTCCAGCGCCGCGCTCACCTGCCGGGCGCAGGCCAGCACCGGGTGGGTGCCGGTGGTGGGGGAGTGCGACATCGAGAACCTTCTCCAAGGCAGGGCAGACGAGTGTGTTTCCACAGTCATCCTGCCGGAGGCACTCACAGGCGCAATGACACATCCACCCGCCGTGGGAAGCAGGTGGCGACAGTTGGTCCGATTCGCAGAACTCGGTCGCTTTCCTCCTCCCCCAGAAGGGGCTCCGGTCCGCGACCTGCACCCATTATAAATCGAACAAACGTTCGAACACAAGAGGTGCGACGAACTTTCTCACGCTGCCCCTCCAGCGCCCCCCGCCACCCTGAAGGCCGCCCACCCGGACGTCCGCGACCGGATCCCCGATGCCATGCTGGTCGCCCAGCACCTCGACCAGATGGCTGAGGACCTGATCGAGCACGTCGTCGCGACGGCGCGCGCAGGGGGTGAGCTGCTTCACCAGGTTCACGAGGTGCTGGAGCGCGCCTTCGACGTGGCGATCGCCGCGCGCGCGGACATGGTCGACGTCCCCCACCTCGCGGAGGCGCTCCGCAACTGAGGGCGACCGCCCGGCTCGACCGAGCCGGCGGACCGAGCCCTACGGCGTGACGCCGTTGACCGACAGGGCGGCGTACGGGTCGGTCGGGTCTCCGCCGCCGGGCCGCACCTCGAGGTGCAGGTGGGGGCCGGTCGAGTTGCCGGTGGAGCCGACGTAGCCGATCAGCTGGCCGGCGGTGACCGTGTCGCCCTCGGAGATGGCGAACGCGGTCTGGTGGCAGTACCAGATCTCGGTGCCGTCCTCGAGCGTGATCACCGTCTTGTTGCCGTAGGCGCCGTCGTAGCCGGTCTCGGTCACGACGCCGTTGGCCACCGACCGGATCTGGGTGCCGCTGGGGGCGGCGAAGTCGAGGCCGGTGTGGTAGCCGCTCGACCAGTAGCCGCCGGCCTGGCCGAACTCGGCGCTGAGCCGGTAGACGCCCTCCGCGACCGGCAGCACCCACCGGTTGAGGTTGATCTGCTTGGCTTCCTTCTCCGCCTGCTCGGCCAGCTCGCCGAGCGCGGCGTTGCGCTGCTCGGCCTGCTGCTCGACCTCCTGGACCAGGTCGACGCTGCTGGCGTCCTCGAGCGCGTCGCGGTCGGAGTCGCGGCTCACGACGGGGAGCGCTCGACCTCGCTGTGGATGCCGGTCCCGCTGGTGCCGGTGGCGGCGTTGGGCGCGGCGATCCGGCTGGAGTCGGCGCCCACCAGGGCGGGCTGCTGGGTGGAGGTCAGCACGCCGCCCGCGGACACCGCGAGCGTGGCCACGCCGGCGACGACCGGCATCGTCGGCAGCCCCCGGAACAACGCGGTGCGGGCGGCGGGCTTCACGGCCCGGCGCTTGCCTGGGACGGCCGGCTTCAGCGAGCCGGTGGTGGTCGCGTCGGAGGCGGCCAGCACGACGGCGGGGTGCGTCACGGTCTCCGTGGCGAGGACGGGCGCCGCCGGCAGCGCGGGCTGCGCGGCCGCAGCAGCGACGGGGACCTTCGCGGGAGGAGTGCTCGGCTCGGAACGGCCCGCGACACGTCGACCGACGTACCGCTCTGCCTGCTCCGAGCGTCGTCGCGACCCAGCGCGGCGGTCCGCTCGGTGGTTGCCCATCGGCTGAAGTGTCCCCGTGTCGACGATCTGGTCCCTCGCTCCACCGCACCCCTCGCCGGAGCTGACCCCCACGGATCCACTGTCGAGGTGGCCGCCGGATGACGGCCGGGTGAAACGAACGTGGAGACACTAACGGATCGGCCACCTGCCCGGAAACTCTTCGATGAACGTGTTAGCCCGGTCACGTCGGGGGTGGGGACCCTCGTCGGGCGTACGTCGGCCGGACTAGGGTGCCCGGGGACCCGCAGGAAGCGAGCCCGCACCCCGACCAGCAAGGACATGGATCAGTGGACCTGATGGAGTACCAGGCGAAGGAGCTCTTCGCCAAGCACGGTGTGCCGGTGACCCAGGGCATCGTCGCCACCACCCCCGAAGAGGCGAGGGCGGCCGCGGAGCAGCTCGGCGTCGTCGTCGTCAAGGCACAGGTCAAGGCCGGCGGCCGGGGCAAGGCGGGCGGCGTCAAGCTCGCGAAGACCCCGGACGAGGCGTTCGAGCACGCCACCGCAATCCTCGGCATGCAGATCAAGGGGCTCACGGTCAACCGCGTCCTGATCGCGCCGGCGGCCAGCATCGAGGAGGAGTACTACTTCTCGTTCCTGCTCGACCGCGCCAACCGGCAGTACCTCTGCATCGCCTCCGTCGAGGGCGGCGTCGAGATCGAGGAGGTCGCCAAGACCAACCCCGACGCTGTCAAGCAGATCCCGGTCGACCCCGGGACCGGCGTCGACGAGGCGAAGGCCCGCGAGATCGCGACCGAGGCCAAGTTCCCCGAGCCGGTGCTCGAGCAGGCCGTCGCGCTGATCCAGGCGCTCTACAAGGTCTTCGTCGAGGAGGACGCCACCCTCGTGGAGGTCAACCCGCTCGCGCGGCTGGCCGGCGACAAGCTCGAGGCGCTCGACGGCAAGGTGTCGCTCGACGACAACGCCTCCGAGGTCCGCCACCCCGACCACGAGGCGTTCGTCATCCGCGAGGAGGCCGACCCGCTCGAGGCGAAGGCCAAGGACCTCAACCTCAACTACGTCAAGCTCGACGGCCAGGTCGGCATCATCGGCAACGGCGCCGGGCTGGTCATGTCGACCCTCGACGTCGTCGCGTACGCCGGGGGAGAAGCACGGCGGCGTGAAGCCCGCCAACTTCCTCGACATCGGCGGCGGCGCCAACGCCGAGGTGATGGCCAACGGCCTCGACGTGATCCTCAACGACCCGGACGTCACGTCGGTGTTCGTCAACGTCTTCGGCGGCATCACCGCGTGCGACGAGGTCGCCAACGGCATCAAGGGCGCGCTCGAGATCCTCGGCGACGCGGCGACCAAGCCGCTCGTCGTACGTCTCGACGGCAACAACGTCGCCGAGGGCCGCAGGATCCTCGACGAGCTCGACCACCCGCTCGTCACCCAGGTCGACACCATGGACGGCGCCGCGGACAAGGCCGCCGAGCTGGCACACACCGCTCAGGGCGCCTGAGCCGCGGAAGGACGGATAGAGCAGATGTCGATCTACCTCAACAAGGACAGCAAGATCATCGTCCAGGGCATGACCGGTGGCATGGGCTCCAAGCACACCACCCTCATGCTCGAGGCCGGCTCCACCATCGTGGGCGGCGTCAACGCCCGCAAGGCCGGCACCAGCGTCGAGCTCGCCGGCAAGGAGCTGCCGGTCTTCGGCACCGTCAAGGAGGCGATGGCCGAGACCGGCGCCGACGTCTCGGTCGTCTTCGTGCCGCCGGCGTTCACCAAGGACGCCTGCATCGAGGCGATCGACGCGGGCATCGGCCTGCTGGTCGTCATCACCGAGGGCGTGCCGGTGCAGGACACCGCCGAGGTGTGGGCCTACCTGCAGGGCAAGTCCACCCGGATGATCGGGCCCAACTGCCCCGGCATCATCACGCCCGAGGAGTCGCTGGCCGGCATCACGCCGCACACGATCGCCGGCAAGGGGCCGATCGGTCTGGTGTCGAAGTCCGGCACGCTGACCTACCAGATGATGTACGAGCTGCGGGACTTCGGCTTCTCCACCGCCATCGGCATCGGCGGCGACCCGGTCATCGGCACCACGCACATCGACGCGCTCGAGGCGTTCGAGAACGACCCCGAGACCGAGGCGATCGTGATGATCGGCGAGATCGGCGGCGACGCCGAGGAGCGCGCCGCGGCGTACATCAAGGAGCACGTGACGAAGCCGGTCGTCGGCTACGTCGCCGGCTTCACCGCGCCGGAGGGCAAGACGATGGGCCACGCCGGCGCGATCGTCTCCGGCTCGTCGGGCACCGCCCAGGCGAAGAAGGAGGCCCTCGAGGCCGTCGGCGTCAAGGTCGGCAAGACCCCGTCTGAGACCGCCGCGCTGATGCGGGAGATCCTGCAGGGCAAGTGAGCCGGCTCGTTCCGGCGAGCTGACGACGCCGAGCCGTCCCGTTTCTCGGGACGGCTCGGCGTCTTTTTCGTGCGGAGATGCGCCGGGTCGGCGTGCTTTTCGTGCGGAGATGCGCCGGGTCGGCGGGGTTTTCGTGCGGAGATGCGCCGGGTCGGTCAGCCGGAGAGGTCCGCCATCGCGGCGAGTACGTCGGCCGCCTGGTCGACCGCGGCGGCGACCGCGCCGTCCTCGTTGCCCTGCGGGTTGCCCGCGTGGCCGCTGTGCACCACCACCAGGACGGCCGCGCCCGTGCGGACGACGACGATCGTCTCGCCGAACGTGGACGGCGCCCCGTCGAGGGTGTCGCTCTCGAGGAAGGCCCAGCCCTCGTCGCCGGCCGCCACCTCGCGCACCTCGGTCCGCGGGACGTAGCCGTCCTCCCGCTCGGGTGCCACCGGGCACGCCCGGTAGGCCTCGACCAGCATCGCCGTGGCCGCCTGCGCCTCCTGCTCGGTGGCGTAGAGGGTGAGCTGGCGGGCCCGCCCGTCCTCCACGTCCGACCAGCGGGCGTGCAGCCGGTCGAGATGGGCGAGGTCGTCGACCCGGTCCCGGCAGGCGGTGGTCAGGTCGAGCTCGTCGAGCTCGCGGGACGGCCCGGTGAGGCCGAAGGCCGGTCCGGGCTCGGCCTCGCTGTCGTCGGGCCAGCCCGCGGTCAGCGGGAACGAGTCGGGGATGCGGTCCGCCCCTGCAGCCGGGTCGTCGGCATCGGCGTCGACCGAGGGGCCGAGCACGAGCCGCGCCGCCGCCTTCGGGAGGATGGTCTCCATCGGTGGGTCCTCGGTCTCGTGGTCCTGCACCCCGATCCCGGAGACCACGACCTCGAGCCGGTTGCCGGCGAGCACCAGCCCGGTCTCCATGGCGGTGACGAACCCCTCGGTGCCGTCGGCGACGTACGTGGCCAGGATCCGCTGCGCCTCCGCGTCGACGTCGACCTCAACCTGCTCCTCGCTCACCACCTCGTAGCCGGTCCCGGGGACGCCGGTCAGGCACTCGCCGAGCTCCGCGGTCAGCTCCGTGTAGACGAAGCGCGCGCGGTCCGCGTCGGCGAACTCGCCGACGATCGCCGTCATCCAGCCGCCGGACGCCGGAGCGGGCTCCAGCGTGAAGCTGCGCCGGAACACGGCGTCGGCCCCGGTGCGGGCCAGCGACGTGGTCGCGCAGGGGTGGTAGACGTCTTGCCCGTCGCCGGGTCCGGTGTGGGTGGTGCGCCACTCGCCGGCGCCGCCGTACGCCGTGCCGGCGTCGTCGTCGGTCAGCAGGTTCTCCGCGGTCAGCGGCGCCCGGGGCACGGGGTCGGTGACGGAGGGCTGCGGAGCGAGGTCGTCGTCGCGGGACCCGGGCCCACCGGCGGTCAGCGCGACCACCGGCACCGCCACGGCGGCCACGACGAAGGCGCTGCCCGCGGCGATGGCGGCGTGGCGCCGCCGGCGGATCCGGTCGCCGCGGGCGCGGATCTCGGAAGCGGGCAGTGGCATCGGGGCCCCCTCCAACGCGTCGCCGAGACGGTTGAGCTCCTCGATCGGGTCAGACATGGCTCACTCCTCCCTGGAGACCGCCGGGGTTGTCGTCGGCCAGCAGCGCGGCGAGCGCCGGCCCGGCCACGGCTCAGCCGGGCCTTGACGGTGCCCTCGGCGACGCCGACCTCGGTGGCGATCTGGTGGACCGGCAGGTCGGCGATGTGGTGCAGGACGAGCGCCTGTCGCTGGGCCTCGGGCAGCTTCCGCAGCGCGGCGACGAGGGCGACGTGCGACTCGTCGACCGCGGGGGCCTCGGTGCGCGCGCCGAGCGCGCGGTCCTGGGGCCGTCGGGCCAGCCGGGTGCGACGCCACCTGCTGACGGCGAGCCGGTAGGCCGTGGTGCGGACCCACGCCTCCGGGTGCTCGGCCCGGTCGAGCTTCCGCCGGTGGGCCCAGGCGCGTGCGAAGGCCTCCTGCACGCACTCCGTCGCCTCGTCCAGGTTGCCGATCATGGCGTAGACCTGGCTGGTGATCCGGCGGAACGACGTGGCGTAGAGCTCGTCGAACTCGTGCGGTTCCACGAGGTCCCCCTTTCCCGTCCCGCGAGCGACGGTCGGACCTGCCGACCTGCCCGGGATCTGCACTGACGATGGTGGTACGCCCGGGGACCCGTCCCGGTTGCACCGGTTCCGGCGATTCCTGCGGGACCGGTCAGCGGGAGTACGGCGGCAGGCTCGCGAGCCGCTCGAGCGCCCGGCGCGTCACGTCGACGAACTGGGCCGATGTCATCCGCGCGTCAGGGGCGGAGACGAAGACCAGCTGCGACACCGCCCAGCCGTCGCGGACCACGGCGACGTCGTACTCGACCGTGCGCTCACCCGGGAGCCGGGTGCTGAGGTGCCAGGCGCTGAAGGAGCGGTCGCCGTCGTCGAAGGTCTCGAGGGGCTCGACCTGGGTGCCGGCGCTCGCGTCGAGCTCGGGGCAGGCGGCGATCGCCTCCCCGGTAGGCCTCCAGCAGCGCGCCGGCCCGCTTGCGCGGCAGCGCCGCGACCGCCTGCGTGAGGCCGAACTCGGGCGGCAGCGTGTTGCCGACCTTGAGGAACGTGCGGACCAGGTCGGTGCGGAACCGCTTGCCACGGAAGCGCTCGGCCAGCGTCGGGGGGCGGCAGCCCAGGACGCCGATCTCGGTGCGGGCGCCGGTGATCTGACGCGGCGGCGTGCCCATCCACGGCTCGTCCGGGCGGCCGACGAACGGCATGTCGACGGGCGAGAGCATCGCCGTGACCTCACCCGCGGGGAACGGCGGCACCGGACGGAGGTCGGACGGGTCGCCGGCGCACCGTCCCCCCGTCCGGGAGGCTGCAGAGCCGGTCGACCGCCTCGCCGAGGAGCGTCGCGACACCGGTGCGGTCGGCGCGGCCCGGGCCGACGTCGGTGGTCAGTGCCACCGCGGTCGTGTACAGGCCGGTGCGGGCGAGGGCGACGACGTACGTCCTGGTCGTCGGCTCCTGGGCGTGCAGGACGAGCAGCGCCGAGTCGTCGCCGACCCGCCGGGCCGCCTCCGTCGCCTCCAGCCGCACTCCCGGTGTCTGGCAGTCGGCGACCCAGTCGCGCACCTCGCGGTAGGCCGCCCGGGCGCGGCGGTCGTTGCGGGACGCCTCCGCCAGCTGGGTGACCCGGCGGGTCGCCTCGCGCGGCGGCCCGTTGCGGAAGTTGCGGACCCAGGCCGCCTCGCCCGCTGGGTCGGCGTACCTGACCCCGGCCGGCTGGCAGGGGAGGACGAGCCCGGTGCCGGCGGAGTTGTCGTGGGTCTGGCCCATCATCCAGTCGCCGCTCAGCACGTCGGTCGCCTCCGGCGGGAGCAGGCCGGACTGGGGCAGGGTGACGTCGGGGCCCGCGGTCACCGCGCCGGCCGTGGACGGCGGGGGCGGCTCCCGGTCGAGCGTCGGCCTGACCCCGGTCGCGTCGGTCACGGCGACGCCGCTGCCGACGAGCACGACCACCACCCCGACCGCGCCGACGAACGTGTGCATCCGCCGGCGGGCGGCCCCGGCGCGCCGGATGATCGTCACCCGCGGCCAGGTGACCTGCCGGGCGACCTCGCCGAGCTCCGCGAGCGCCAGCGGGATCGAGGCGCCGGGGATGTCGCGCTGCATCGCCACCTGGGAGGCGGCGGTCTGCAGCTCGCGCTGCGCGGCGTCGACGGTCAGCCCGAGCTCCCGCGCCATGTCGCTCATCGACGCGGTGGCGAGGTAGGTCAGCAGCAGCGCCCGTCGCTGCTGCACGGTGAGGCTCGCCAGTGCGGCGAGCGTGGCCCGCTCGGTCTCGCCGAGGTTCTTCTCCTTGTGGAAGGGCCGCGTGGTGGCGCGGCGCTGGGCGATCCGCCACGCGTGCGGACGCACCGAGCTCTCGGGGTCGTCGAGCCGCGACAGCTTGCGCCAGTGGTGCCAGGCGACCACGAACGCGTCGCGCACCGCGCTGCGGGCGGCGCCGAGGTCACCGGTGAGGGCGTAGGCCTGCAGCAGCAGCCGGTCGCGCGCGTCCTTGTAGAACGCGTCGAACTCCTCGGTGAGGTCGCGCTGCTGGTCGAGGGCGGTCATGGCGCGACCCACCGTACGACGCCCGGCCGCGGTCGTCGTCACCAGCGTCCGCCGTGGACGGCCGGGCGGGTGGTGGCCGCTCCGACCGGCGTGGCACCGCCCAGACGCCGCGGCGCCGGACGATCATGGGGAGCACCATGACGTCGCTGCACTCACCGCCCGCCGCGCGGGCCGGTGCGCCCGCGCGCAGCGAGGCGGAGCTGCGGCGCGAGCTCTCGACGCGCCGTCCGCTCGTGCTCACCGCGACCCTGGGCGGCGCGGTCGCGGCGGCCGCTCCGCTGGTGGTCTGCATGGCCGCGGCGCTGGTCGGCTGGTTCGTGACCGACGCCGGTGCGCACGGGTCGCCGAGCGGCGCCCTCCGGGTCGGGGCGCTCGGCTGGCTGACCGCCCACGGCTCCGGTGTCACCGTCGAGGGGGTGCGGCTGACCGCGGTCCCGCTCGGCCTCACCCTGCTGTGCGCCTGGACCGTCTGGCGGGTCGGGCAGCGCGTGGGGGAGTCGGTGTCGGGCCACGGCCCGGACGCCGACCGGATCGCCGACGGCGAGCGCGACTGGACCGTGCCGGTCGCCGGCGTGGTCTTCGCCGCCGGCTACACCGTCGTGGCCGTCGCCGCGACCTCGCTGGCCGCCACGGTCGAGACCGCCCCTGGCGTCGAGCGGGTCGTGCTCTGGTCGGTGCTGCTGTCCGCAGCAGCCGGGCTCCCTGCGCTGGCGCGGGGCAGTGGCCGCGCCGCGGTCTGGCTGCCCGGCGTACCGCCTGCGGCCCGCGACGCGCTCGCGCTCTGCCGGTCGATCCTCGTCGGCTGGCTGGCCGTCGCGACGCTCACGCTGCTCGTGGCGCTGGCCCTCGACTTCTCGACCGCGGCCAACATCGTCTCCCAGCTCCACACCGACGCCGGCGACACGGCGCTGCTGGGCCTGCTCACGCTGGCGGTGGTCCCCAACGCGGTGCTGTTCGCGAGCGCCTACCTGCTCGGCCCCGGCTTCGCGGTCGGCACCGGCACCCTGGTGTCGCCCGGTGCGGTGGTGCTCGGGCCGCTCCCGATGTTCCCGCTGCTCGCGGCGCTGCCCGACGGAGGACCGATCCCGGGCTGGGCCGGTTGGCTGATGGCCACGCCGGTGCTCGTCGCCGCGCTGGCCGCCGCCCGGTCGCTGCACCGGCGCCCCACGCGCGCCTGGGACCGCGCCGCCGTCCGCGGCTGCGGCGGCGGACTCGCCGCCGGCCTGCTCCTCGGCCTCCTCACCGCCGTCGCCGGCGGCTCCGTCGGCCCCGGCCGGATGACCGACGTCGGCCCCGCGACCGTCGACGTCGTGCTCCACGCCGTCACCGCCTTCGGCATCGGCGGCCTCCTCGGCGCCCTCGGCATGACCTGGTGGCAGCTGCGCGGGCGCGGCGCTGCTCGGCGGCTGGGTCGCCCGGGTCCGGCCACGTCGCTGAGGCGCCGGCCCACTCACTAGACTCCCCGCCGTGCCTGCCGCTCCCGCACGCCTCGTCGTGCTCGTCTCGGGCGCCGGCACCAACCTGCAGGCGCTGCTCGACGCCTGCCAGGACCCGGCCTACGGTGCGCAGGTGGTCGCCGTCGGTGCCGACCGCGACGGGGTCGAGGGGCTGGCCAGGGCGGAGCGGGCCGGCGTGCCGACGTTCGTGCTCAGGGTCGCCGACTTCGCGACGCGGGAGGAGTGGGACCGCGCGCTGGCCGCTCGGGTCGCGGACCACGACCCGGACCTCGTGGTGCTCGCGGGGTTCATGAAGCTGGTGGGGCCGGCGTACCTCTCGGTGCTGGGCGGTCGCACCGTCAACACCCACCCGGCCCTGTCGCCGTCGTTCCCGGGGATGCAGGGGCCGCGCGACGCGCTCGACTACGGCGTCAAGGTCACCGGCGCCACCCTGTTCGTGGTGGACGCGGGGGTCGACACCGGCGCGATCGTCGCCCAGACCGTGGTGCCGGTCGAGGACGACGACACCGTCGCGACGCTGCACGAGCGGATCAAGGTCGCCGAGCGGGCGATGCTCGTGACGACCGTGGGCCGGATGGCCCGCGAGGGTTTCCGCCTCGAGGGCCGGCGGGTTCGCCTCGGCCGCTGAGCCGCCCTAGGATTGGCGTACACGACTGGCGCAGGTGGGTCACCACCAGGGAGTGCGAGCCGGCATCGACCGCCTGGGTGCCCCTCATCGAGATCCGCCGACCGATGAGGAGAACCGTCCCGTGACCGACCAGATCCCGATCAAGCGCGCCTTGGTCTCCGTCTACGACAAGACCGGCCTCGACGACCTGGTGCGCGGGCTCGCGGAGGCCGGCGTCGAGCTCGTCTCCACCGGCGGCTCGGCCGCGCTCATCGAGTCCCTCGGGCTGCCGGTGACCAGGGTCGAGGACCTGACCGGGTTCCCCGAGTGCCTCGACGGGCGGGTCAAGACCCTGCACCCCAAGGTGCACGCCGGGATCCTCGCCGACCGTCGCCTCGACAGCCACGTGGAGCAGCTCGCCGAGCTCGGTGTGGAGCCGTTCGACCTCGTGGTGTCGAACCTCTACCCGTTCACCCAGACCGTGGCGTCCGGGGCGACGGCCGACGAGTGCGTCGAGCAGATCGACATCGGCGGGCCCTCGATGGTGCGCGCGGCCGCCAAGAACCACCCGAGCGTCGCGATCGTGACGTCGCCGCAGCGGTACGGCGACGTGCTGGCCGCCGTGGCGGCCGGCGGGTTCACGCTCGCGCAGCGGCAGCGCCTGGCGGCCGAGGCGTTCGTCCACACCGCGACGTACGACGTGCACGTCGCGTCCTGGATGGGCAACGTGCTGACCGACACCTCCGACGGCTCCGGCTTCCCGGCCTGGGCGGGCGCGACGTGGGAGCGGTCGGCTGTGCTGCGGTACGGCGAGAACCCGCACCAGCCGGCCGCCCTCTACCGCTCCGGCTTCGGACCCGGCGGCCTGGCCGCCGCTGCGCAGCTGCACGGCAAGGAGATGTCCTACAACAACTACGTCGACACCGACGCCGCCCGGCGCGCGGCGTACGACTTCGACGAGCCGGCGGTGGCGATCATCAAGCACGCCAACCCGTGCGGGATCGCGGTCGGTGCCGACGTGGCCGAGGCCCACCGCCGGGCGCACGAGTGCGACCCGGTGTCGGCGTTCGGCGGCGTCATCGCCGTCAACCGCCCGGTGTCGCGGGCGATGGCCGAGCAGGTCGCCGAGGTGTTCACCGAGGTGATCGTCGCGCCCGGGTACGACGAGGGTGCGGTCGAGGTCCTCCAGGGGAAGAAGAACATCCGGATCCTGCTCGCCGAGGACCTGACGAGCGGCGGCGTCGAGACCCGTCCGATCAGCGGTGGGCTGCTGATGCAGCACGTCGACCGGTTCCAGGCCGAGGGTGACGACCCCGCCGGCTGGACCCTCGCCACCGGCGACGCGGCCGACGACGACACGCTTGCCGACCTCGCCTTCGCCTGGCGCGCCGTGCGGGCCGCCAAGTCCAACGCGATCCTGCTCGCCAACGACGGCGCCTCGGTCGGCATCGGCATGGGCCAGGTCAACCGGGTCGACTCCTGCCGCCTCGCCGTCACCCGGGCGGGCGACCGTGCCGCCGGCTCCGTCGCCGCGTCCGACGCGTTCTTCCCCTTCGCCGACGGCCCGCAGATCCTCCTCGACGCCGGCGTCACGGCGATCGTCCAGCCCGGCGGCTCCGTGCGCGACGAGGAGACGATCGCAGCCTGCCGTGCCGCCGGCGTCACGATGTACTTCACCGGCACCCGCCACTTCGCCCACTGAGCCTGGGGGGCAGGTGGGTTGGTGGGTTGAATCGGGCCTCGTGGTGGGTTGAATCGGGCCTCGTGGCGCGTCGAATCGGGCCTCGTGGTGTGTCGAGTCCGGCCCCATGGTGTGTCGAGTCCGGCCCCGTGGCGCGTCGAGTCCGGCCTCGTGGTGACCGCGACCAACCACGACACCCGATTCGAGCAACCACGACACCCGACTCGACCAACCACGACACCCGACTCGAGCAACCACGAGACCCGATTCGACACACCACGACACCCGATTCGACGTCTGGGAGGATGAGCAGCGTGACCGCACAGAAGCTCGACGGAACCGCCACCGCGAGGGCCATCAAGGACGAGCTGCGCGAGCGCGTCGCCAAGCTGCGGGAGCAGGGGGTCACTCCCGGGCTGGGCACGGTGCTCGTCGGCGACGACGCGGGGTCGCGGTGGTACGTCAACGGCAAGCACAAGGACTGCGCCGAGGTCGGGATCGCGTCGATCCGCGTCGACCTGCCGGAGACCGCGACGCAGGAGGAGATCGAGCAGGCGGTCGCCGACCTCAACGCCGACCCCGCCTGCACCGGCTACATCGTCCAGCTGCCCCTGCCGCGCGGCCGTGACGAGAACCGGGTCCTCGGCCTGATCGACCCGGCCAAGGACGCCGACGGCCTCCACCCGACCAACCTCGGCTGGCTGGTCCTCGGCAACGAGGCGCCGCTGCCGTGCACGCCGTACGGCATCGTCGAGCTCCTACGCCGGCACGGCGTGCAGATCGCCGGCGCCGAGGTCGTCGTGGTCGGGCGTGGCATCACCGTCGGCCGGCCGCTCGGCCTCCTCCTGACCCGCCGCTCGGAGAACGCGACGGTGACGCTCTGCCACACCGGCACCGTCGACCTCGCCGCCCACGTCCGCAACGCCGACATCGTGGTTGCCGCCGCCGGCGTGCCGGGCATCGTCACCGCCGGGATGGTCAAGCCCGGTGCCGCCGTGCTCGACGTCGGCGTCTCCCGCGTCGACGGCAAGATCGCCGGCGACGTCGCGGACGACGTGTGGGACGTCGCCGGCTGGGTCTCGCCCAACCCCGGGGGAGTCGGCCCGATGACCCGCGCGATGCTGCTCGCCAACGTCGTGGCGATGGCCGAGAAGCAGGTGCGGCCCTGAGCGACCCGGCCGCGCCTCCGCCGCCTCCGCCGGAGCCCCGGCGCTACCCCTCCACCCTCGGCGGCGCGTTCTACATCCTGATCCTGGTGGCGACCGCCACCGGGATCGCCATGACGTGGCGCTCCGACGACTGGCGCCTCGGCGTGCGGGTCGTCGCCGGCGCGCTCGCCGCGGCCGCGGCGCTGCGCCTCGTGCTCCCGCAGAAGGACGCGGGCATGCTGGCCGTCCGTCACCGGCTGGTCGACGTCCTGCTCGTCGGTTCCGTGGCGACCGCGCTGTTCGTGCTGGTCGCCAGCATCCCCGACCAGCCGTCCTGAAAAGCAGCGGACCCCGGGCCGCAGCCCGGGGTCCGTCGCAAGCGCCGGTCAGATCAGGCCGAGCTCCGTCACCGCGTCGCGCTCCTCGGCGAGCTCGGCGGTCGACGCGTCGATCTTCCCGCGCGAGAAGTCGTCGATCTCGAGCCCCTGCACGATCGTCCAGTCACCGTTGGCGGTGGTGACGGGGAACGAGGAGACCAGCCCCTCGGGGACGCCGTAGGAGCCGTCGGACGCGACCGCCATCGAGACCCAGTCGCCGTCGGGCGAGCCGAACAGCCAGTCGCGGGCCGCGTCGATGGTGGCGGAGGCGGCCGACGCGGCCGAGGACGAGCCGCGGGCCTCGATGATCGCCGCGCCCCGCTTGGCGACGGTCGGGATGAAGGTGCTCTCCAGCCACTCCTGGTCGTTGACGACCGCAGCGGCGTTCTCGCCCGCGACCTCCGCGTGGAAGATGTCGGGGTACTGCGTCGCCGAGTGGTTGCCCCAGATCGTCATCTTCTTGATGTCGGAGACCTTGGCGCCGGTCTTGGCCGCCAACTGCGAGATCGCGCGGTTGTGGTCGAGACGCGTCAGCGCCGAGAACCGCTCGGCCGGGATGTCCGGAGCGTTCTTCATCGCGATCAGCGCGTTGGTGTTGGCGGGGTTGCCGGTGACGCCGATCCGTACGTCGTCGGCCGCGACCTTGTTGAGCGCCTTGCCCTGCGCGGTGAAGATCGCGCCGTTGGCCGACAGCAGGTCGCTGCGCTCCATGCCCGGGCCGCGCGGCCGGGCCCCGACGAGGAGCGCGAGGTTGGCGCCGTCGAAGATCTTCTCCGCGTCGTCCCCGATCTCCACGCCCGCCAGGTTGGGGAAGGCACAGTCGTCGAGCTCCATCACCACGCCCTCGAGCGCCTTGAGCGCGGGCGTGATCTCGAGCAGCCGCAGCTCGATCGGGCGGTCGCCGGCGAGGGCGCCGCTGGCGAGGCGGAAGAGCAGGCTGTAGCCGATCTGGCCGGCGGCGCCGGTGACGGCGACCTTCAGAGGCGTGTCGCTCACGAGGACTCCTTCGATGGGTGCGCGGTGCGAGTGCTTCGGACGCTAGCAGCGCCGGGGGGCGCGGCCGCACGCGGGCACGGGTGCGAGACGATGACCGTCATGACCCCGCGTGTCCGGCTCGCCGCCGCAGCCGTGCTGGCGGGTGTCGCGCTCGCCGGCTGCGGCAGTGCGACGGAGTCGAGCCCCCGGCGGGGGGTGGACGGGCTGGTCGTCCCGACCCCGGCTCCCGACGCCGCCGACTTCGTCGAGACGGTCGACAACCGGTGGCTGCCGCTCGCCGCCGGAGCCCGGTGGCAGTACGACGGCACCGGCCCGGACGGCGATCCGCTCACGGTGGTCGTGGAGGCGGCGGCCGGGCCGGTGCGCGACGGCATCGCCACGACGACCCTGCTGCGGGTCACCCGCGACGACCGCGGCCGTGAGGTCGGGCGGGTCGCCGACCACTACGCCCAGGACCGGGCCGGCAACGTCTGGTGGTTCGGCCGCGACGACGACTGGTTCGCCGAGCCGGGGCTGGCGATGCCGGCCCGGCCGCGGCTCGGCGACGGCTTCGTCATGGGGGAGCCGGTCGGCGGGCTCGTCCGCGCGCAGGTCACCGACGTGTCGGCGACGACGACGGTGCCGGCGGGGGAGTACGGCGACCTCCTCGCCCTCGACGTGCGCGGCGGGCCGGACGACCCGGCCCGCCGGGGAGCTCTACGCCCGCGACGTCGGCCTGGTGAGCAGCGAACCGGACGGCCCCGGAACGACGACGGGGCTCGTCGCGCACGACGAGCCCCGTTGACGCCTCCTGGTGAGGCCGGCCGGATCAGGCGTCCGGCGGCCGCACCTGGGTGTGCGGGTCACCGCCCGCCGGCGGCGCCCAGCCGCCCGGCTGGCCGGTGCCCGGCTGCGGGGCGGACCCTGACTGCGGCGCCTGCGGGGCCGGCGGCTGCTGCTGCGCCGGGATCCACTGCTGGGCCACCGGGTCCCACTGCCAGCCGTCCTGGATGATCGGCTGCTCCTGCGACGCGGCCTGCGGGGCGCCGTACCCGCCCTGCTGAGCGCCGTGCTGACCACCCTGCTGCCCGTGCTGACCCCCGTGCTGGGCGGCCGGCTGACCGGTCTGCTGGTTCCACTGCTGCTGGAACTGGTCGGGTGCACCGAAGCCGGGCACGGCCACCGTCGACCGGCCACCGAACCCGGAGCCGGGCACCGGGTCGCTGCCTCGGCCGAACAGCAACGGGTACAGCAGACCGGCGATCGCGCCGCCGATGAGCGGGGCCAGGATGAACAGCCACAGCTGGAGGATGGCGTCGCCGCCGGAGAACAGGTTCGAGCCGATCGACCGGGCCGGGTTGACCGACGTGCCGGTCGCGGGGATCCCCACGAAGTGGATGGCGGCGAGCGACAGGCCGATCGCGAGCGGGGCGAAGGCGACGGTGTCGTTGCGCTCGTCGGTCACGCCGAGGATCACCATGAGAAAGATGAAGGTCAGGATGATCTCGATGAGCAGCGCCCCGAACAGCTCGACCCCGCCGTGGTCGCCGTAGCCGTTGCTGCCCATCGGCTCGCCCATGTCCCAGCCGACGTCGCTGGCGAGCAGGACGATCGCGAGCAGCAGCCCGCCGACCACGCCGCCGACCACCTGGGCGGCGACGTAGAGGCCGGAGTCCTTCCACGACAGCCGGCCGCTCAGCGCCGCGCCGAGGGAGACGGCCGGGTTGAAGTGTCCGCCGGAGAGCCGGCCGAACGCGTAGGCCATCATCAGGACCGCGATGCCGAAGCTGAGGCCGATGCTCGTGATGTCACCTCCGGCGACGACGGCGGCGCCGCAGCCGATGAAGACGAGCACGGCGGTGCCGACACGCCTCGGCGGCGAGCTTCTGGATGAGGGTGGGCGGCGGCGCGGTGGCCGCCGGCGTGTCAGTGATGGTCATGAGTGATCAACTCCCCTTCGTCGGCTCCCCGAAAACCAGCACGGGCCTTCCGAACTCTAGCCATTTGCGGCGCTCAGGAGCGGGATGCGAGGCTGGCCGGGAGCCGCCGGTCACCCGCCGTCCGATATCTTGACGTCAAGCAACTTCATCGTCCGTCACGTCACAGGGAGTACCGCCCGAACATGTCGAGCATCATCTACACCCACACCGACGAGGCGCCGCTGCTCGCGACGTACTCCTTCCTCCCCGTCGTCGAGGCGTACGCCGCCAAGGCCGGGGTCACCGTCGAGACGCGGGACATCTCGCTGGCGGGCCGGATCCTCGCCCAGTTCGGGCACGTCGACGACGCCCTCGCCGAGCTCGGCGAGCTGGCGACGAAGCCCGAGGCCAACATCATCAAGCTGCCCAACATCTCCGCCTCCATCCCGCAGCTGAAGGCCGCGGTCAAGGAGCTGCAGGAGAAGGGCTTCGACATCCCGGACTACCCCGAGAACCCGCGCGACGACGCCGAGCGGGAGGTCCGGGCGAAGTACGACAAGGTGAAGGGCTCCGCGGTCAACCCGGTCCTCCGCGAGGGCAACTCCGACCGGCGTGCGCCGGTCGCGGTGAAGAACTACGCCCGCAACCACCCGCACCGCATGGGCACCTGGTCCTCCGACTCCAAGACCAACGTCGCCACCATGGGCCGCAACGACTTCCGCTCCAACGAGAAGTCGGTGGTCGTCCCCGCCGACGACACCCTCCGGATCGAGCACGTCGCCGCCGACGGCACCGTGACGGTGCTGAAGGAGTCGGTGGCGGTGCTGGCCGGCGAGGTCGTCGACGGCACGTTCCTGGACGTGGCCGCGCTCGAGGAGTTCCTCGCCGGCGCGATCCAGCGGGCCCGTGACGAGGACGTGCTGTTCTCGGTGCACCTCAAGGCCACGATGATGAAGGTCTCCGACCCGATCATCTTCGGCCACGTCGTGAAGACCTTCTTCCGCCCGGTCTTCGAGAAGTACGGCGACCAGCTCGCCGCCGCGGGGCTCTCGCCCAACGACGGCCTCGGCGCCATCCTCTCCGGTCTCGACCAGCTCGAGAACGGCGCGGAGGTCAAGTCCGCCATCGACGCCGCCCTCGCCGAGGGGCCGCGGATGGCGATGGTCGACTCCGACCGCGGCATCACCAACCTGCACGTCCCCTCCGACGTGATCGTCGACGCCTCGATGCCGGCGATGATCCGCATCGGCGGCCACATGTGGGGCCCGGACGGGGAGGAGCACGACACCCTCGCGGTCATCCCGGACTCGTCGTACGCCGGCGTCTACCAGACCGTCGTCGACGACTGCCGCGCCAACGGGGCCTTCGACCCGGCGACGATGGGCTCGGTGCCCAACGTCGGCCTGATGGCGAAGGCGGCCGAGGAGTACGGCTCCCACGACAAGACGTTCGAGGCGCCCGCCGACGGCACCATCCGCGTGGTCGACGGCGCGGGGGGAGACCCTCATCGAGCACCAGGTCTCCGCCGGCGACATCTGGCGCGCCTGCCAGACCAAGGACGCCTCGATCCGCGACTGGGTCAAGCTCGCCGTCACCCGCGCCCGGGCGACCGGCGCCCCGGCCGTGTTCTGGCTCGACGAGACCCGCGCCCACGACGCCAACCTGATCGCGAAGGTCCGCGACTACCTCACCGAGCACGACACCGACGGGCTCACCATCGAGATCATGGCGCCGGCCGAGGCCTGCGCCTACTCGCTCGAGCGGATCCGTCGCGGCGAGGACACGATCTCCGTCACCGGCAACGTGCTCCGCGACTACAACACCGACCTGTTCCCGATCCTCGAGCTCGGCACGTCGGCCAAGATGCTCTCCATCGTCCCGCTGATGAACGGCGGCGGCCTGTTCGAGACCGGCGCCGGCGGCTCCGCGCCCAAGCACGTGCAGCAGCTCGTCAAGGAGAACTACCTGCGCTGGGACAGCCTCGGTGAATTCTTCGCCCTCGCCGCGTCGTTCGACCACCTGGCCGACACCTTCGACAACGCCGGCGCCAAGGTGCTCGGCGAGACCCTCGACAAGGCGACCGAGACGTTCCTCAACGAGGACCGCTCCCCGGGCCGCAAGCTCGGCACCATCGACAACCGCGGCTCGCACTTCTACCTCGCGCTCTACTGGGCCGAGGAGCTCGCGAACCAGACGTCGAACGCCGACCTCGCCGCCCAGTTCAAGCCTCTCGCCGAGACCCTGCGCGCCAACGAGCAGACGATCGTCGAGGAGCTGAAGGCCGTCCAGGGCGAGCCCGCCGACATCGGCGGCTACTTCCGCCCCGACGAGGAGAAGGTCACGGCGGTCATGCGCCCCAGCACGACCTTCAACGAGGCGCTCGCCTCGCTCTGAGCCGGAGCCGCGAAGCCGCAAGCCGGGGAGCCGCGCACCGCGGACGAACAGCGTCATACGTGCCGAGGGCGATCGCCCTCGGCACGTATGACGTCCCCGGGTGCCCGCAGCGACGCCACGCCCAGCGGTCGCCCGTGACCAACCTCACCGGGACGATCCACGTCGCCGTGGTCACACGGGCCGGAAACTCGGAGGAGATGGTCGGCGCCGCGCCGTAGCCTTTCTCGAGCGATGACCCAGACGCTCCCACCCCCCGACCTCGGCCGCGCCCACCGGTGTCGGTCGGTCGTCGGCGCCGCCCGACGACCCTGCCCGCCGCGTCGACTGGCGGCGGCTCCGGCACCCGGTGGCGGGGGCGGCGATGACGGCGTTGGCGGCCGCGACCGTCGCGCAGGCGCTGGGCACGGTCGTGGCCGGGCAGCTGGCCGACGGGCCGACGTCGACGCTGGTCGTGCTGCTGGCGTGCGCGGTGGTCGGCGGCGCGCTGCTCGACACCGGGGCCCGGGTCGCGTGGGCGGGTGTCGTCGACCGCGCCGAGGGCGTGCTCCGGGGCGACCTGCTCGACGCCGCGCTGCACCAGCCGCTGCACCACCTCACCGAGCAGGCGGTCGGCGAGATCCTCGACCGTGTCGACGACGACACCCACGAGGTCGGGACGCTGCTGCGGATGCAGATCTGGCCTGCGCTGCGGACGGCGTTCGGCGCGATCCCGATGTGGATCATCGCGACGTTCGCCTGGTGGCCGGCGTTCTTCCTCTTCCCGATGGTGGCGGCCGTCGCCTTCTTCGTGCTGCGGCCCTACCTCTCCGAGATCGCACGCCTCAAGGTGATCGAGGAGGCGGCGTGGACCGACCAGGCGGCGGCGCTGGAGGAGGGGGTCGCCGGCCGCGACGACCTCCGCACGAGCCTCGGCCAGTCGTTCGCGGTGCAGCGGCTCGCGCGGCTGTCGGCGACCGTCCACGACAAGTTCGCCCGCGTGCTCCGGGTCGAGGCAGCCCTCGCCGTGCGGGTCGGCCTGCTGCTCCACGCGTTCCTGGTCGGCATCGCCGTCACCGGCGTCGCGCTCGTCAGCAACGACCAGCTCGGGGTCGCGCGGCTGGTCACGCTGTTCCTCATCACGACCAGCTTCGTCGGCCAGGTCAACCAGCTCGCCCACCACCTGCCCGACATCCAGGCGGGGCTGGGCGCGGTCTTCCGGCTGCGGCAGATGCTGGCGGTCGAGGCGGAGCCGGTCGGCGGCGAGCCGGTGCCGCCGGGTGGCCTCGACATCTCGATCCGCGGCCTCGACTTCGCGTACGCCGAGGGCACGTTCGCGCTGCGCGACGTCGCGCTGGACGTGGAGGAGGGCCACACGCTCGCCCTCGTCGGCCGCACCGGCTCGGGCAAGTCGACGCTGGCCTCGCTGCTGTCGCGGGCCGTCGAGCCCCCGCCGGGGACGATCTTCCTCGGCGGCGTCGACATCACCACCCTCGACCTCCACGAGCTGCGCCGCCGGGTCGGCGTCGTCACCCAGCGCACCGAGATCCTCGCCGGCACCTTGGCCGACAACATCACGCTGTTCGCCGACACACCCGTGGCGGAGGTCGAGGCGGCGGTCGAGGAGCTCGGCCTGACCGACTGGGTGGCGGGCCTGCCCGACGGGCTGCAGACCCTGCTCGGCCCGGGCGGCACCACGCTGTCGGCGGGCGAGGAGCAGCTGGTGGCGTTCGCCCGGCTGCTCGTCCGCCACGTCCAGGTGGTGGTCCTCGACGAGGCGACTGCCCGGATGGACCCGGTGACCGAGGCGCGGGTCGTCGCCGCCGCCGACCGGCTGATCAGAGGCCGCACCGGCGTGCTGGTCGCCCACCGTCTCAGCACGATCGAGCGGGCGGAGATGGTGGCCGTCCTCGACCACGGCCGGGTGGTCCAGCACGGTCCGCGGGACACGCTGGCGGCGGTCGGCGGGCCGTTCCGACGGCTGCTCGAGGCGAGCGCCACCGACGACGCCGCCGACGACGCCACCGCGGAGGTCGACGACGACCTCGTCGAGGGCACCTCGATCGGCACGCAGCGCCGCGTCGGCCCACCGCCGGAGCGCGCGCCGGTGGGCGATGGACCCTCGCTCAGCCGCGGCATCTGGCACGCGTTCTGGGTCAAGCCGTGGTGGGGCGCCTGGTCGGTGCTGCTCTTCCTCGCCGGCTCGTTGCTGGCCCCCTTGGGCGCGATCACCGGCTTCCTGTGGGGCAAGGTGGTCGAGGACCTCCAGGCGGGGGTGACGCCCACCCCGCTCACGGCGGCCCTCGGCGGCTGCCTGCTGCTCGCCCCGCTGCTGCTCGCCGACGCCTTCCGGCGCTACCCCCGCTGGTGGATCGAGGTGAAGCTCCGGGTCCGGATGGCCGTGCTGAACGGGCAGATCCGCACCCACCGGCTGCCCAGCAACCCGCCGGGCGAGGTGGTGGCGCGGTCGATGGACGCCGACCGGTTCGCCCGCTACACCGACCGCTGGGTCGACTTCGTCAACGGGCTCGCGATCGCCGGGGTCACCATGCTCGTCGGCGGCACCTGGCTCGCGGGCGCGATCCTGCTCGCGGTCATGGTCACCAGCGCCCTCGCGTCGTCGCTCGGACGGCCGATCGCGGGGCGCTCGGCGGCCAGGTCGTCCACCGCGCGCGCCCGGTTCGGCCGCGCCCTGGTGTCGGCCGTCGAGTCCGCCCGCACCGTCAAGCTCGCCGGGCGCACCCCGCAGGTGCACGCCCACCTGCGGCGCGTCGACGGCGGTCGGGTCCAGGCCGCCGTGTTCGAGCACCGGGTCCAGGCCGTGCTCGACGGCGTGCCGATCGTCATGGTGCAGGTCGGCGTGGTGGCGGCGTGGGCGCTCTTCCTCTGGGACGCCTGGGGCCTGGCCACCGCGCTGCTCGTCGCCAACGCGGTCAACGGGTTCGACTGGTTCGGCCGGGTCGCCGGCGCGGTCGTGACCGAGGCGCCCGGCACCCGGGCGTGGCAGCGGGCCACCGCCCGGTTCGCCGCCGGCGCCGACCTGATGACCCTCCCGCCGGGCGTCGACCTCGTCACCGGGCAGGCGCCCGACCCGGTGGAGCCCGAGCCGACGCGTCTCGAGCGGCTCTCGCTGGCGGGCTTCAGCGCCGTCCACGACGACGGCACCATCGGCGTCGAGCACGTCGACCTCACCGTCGAGCGGGGTGAGCTGGTGCTGCTCCTCGGCCAGGTCGGTTCCGGCAAGTCCAGCCTGCTGGCGGCGCTCGCCGGGCTGCTCCACCACGGCGGCTCGTTGCGGTGGAACGACCGGGAGGTCGACGACCCGGAGAGCTTCCTCCGGCCGCGCCAGGTCGCCCACGTCGCCCAGGTGCCCCGGGTGCTCTCCGGCACGTTCGCCGACAACGTCCGGCTCGGCCACCGGCGGGAGTTCGAGCGGCCGGCGGCCGACGCCCTGCTGACCGACGACGTCCGCGAGGCCGGCGGTCCCGACGCCGTCGTGGGCCACCGGGGGTCCGGCTCTCCGGCGGCCAGGTCCAGCGGCTCGCGCTGGCTCGCGCGCTCGCCGCCGACACCGAGCTGCTGCTCGCCGACGACGTGTCCAGTGCCCTCGACGCGACCACGGAGATCGAGCTGTGGTCGGCCCTGCGCGCGCGGGGCACGACGGTCGTGGGCGCGACCTCCAAGCGGGCGGCGCTGGCGCAGGCCGATCGGGTCGTCGTGCTCGTCGACGGCAAGGTCGCCGCCGACGGGCCGTGGCGGACCCTGGTGGGTGAGTGGGGTCACCTCGCGGGCTAGGCGGGCGCCGGAATAGCCGGCCCCGCCGCCCGGTTGGCCCCCCACGTGACCCACGCGCCGACGACCGCCCGATGACCGCCACCCAGGAGGCGTCCCCGACGCCCGCCGTGGCGACCCGGCGACCGGCGCTGGCGATCCTCGCCCTGGCCGTCGGCGGCTTCACGATCGGCACGACCGAGTTCATGACGATGGGCGTGCTCCCCGAGATCGCGGAGGGCGTCGACATCTCGGTGCCGACCGCCGGCCACGTCATCTCGGCGTACGCCGTCGGCGTCGTCGTGGGCGTCCCGATCCTCGCGTTCTTCGGGGCCGCCCTGCCGCGACGGGCGATGCTCGTCGGGCTGATGGCCGCCTACGCCGCGTTCAACCTGGCGAGCGCCGCGGCACCCACCTACGAGGTGCTGACCCTCGCCCGGTTCCTCGACGGCCTGCCGCACGGCGCCTACTTCGGCGTGGCGAGCCTGGTCGCGGCCAGCCTCGTCGTCCCCGAGCGGCGCGGGCGGGCCGTGGCGAGCGTGATGCTGGGTCTCTCGGTCGCCAACGTGGCGGGCGTGCCCGTGGCGACGTTCCTCGGGCAGCAGCTGGGCTGGCGCTCGACTTACCTCCTCGCGGCCGTGCTCGCCGTCCTCACCGTGGCGCTGGTGCTCGCCGCCGTGCCGAGCGTGCCGGGCGACCCGGGGACGAGCGGCCGGAAGGAGGCCCGGGAGTTCTTCGGCAGCCTCCAGGTGTGGCTGACGATGGCGGCGGGCGCCGTCGGCTTCGGCGGCATGTTCGCCGTCTACTCCTACATCGCCAAGACGGTCACGGTCGTCGGCGGCCTCGACCGCGGCACGGTGCCGCTGTTCGTCCTCGCGCTCGGGCTCGGCATGGTGGTCGGCACCTGGCTGGCCGGCGAGCTGGCCGCGTGGTCGGTGATGCGCAGCATGGTGCTCGCAGCCGTGGCCGGCGCGGTCGTGATGGTGGTCTACTTCCTCGCGGCGCCGGGTGGCTGGCTGCTGCTCCCGGTGGCGTTCCTCGTCACCGCGACCGGCTCGGTGCTGGTGGTCAACCTCCAGCTGCGACTGATGGACGTCGCCGGCGGGGCGGTGACCCTCGGTGCCGCGATGAACCACGCGGCGCTCAACGTCGCCAACGCGCTCGGCGCCTGGCTCGGCGGCGTCGTGATCGCCGCCGGCCACGGCTACCGGTCGCCGGCCCTCGTGGGCGCGGGGCTCGCCGTCCTTGGCCTGCTGATCCTCCTGTGGTCGGCCGCCGTGCACCGCCGCACCCCGGCCCGATCCCGCTGACCGCGCACGAAGCCATCCCTGCCACAATCCTCCCCATGTCCGCGACGACCGAGCAGCAGTCCGTGCCCGCGACCGCGCAGTCCGGTGGCACGGCGGGCGGCGCCAAGCCCCGGGTCCTGTCGGGCATCCAGCCGACGGCGGACTCGTTCCACTTCGGCAACTACCTCGGCGCCCTGCGGCAGTGGGTCGACCTCCAGCGCGACCACCAGCCGTTCTTCTTCATCGCCGACCAGCACGCGATCACGGTCGAGCAGGACCCCAAGGTGCTCCGCGAGCGCACGCTGCGCGCGGCGGCGCAGCTGCTGGCGATGGGGATCGACCCGGCGCGGTCGGCGATCTTCGTCCAGAGCCAGGTGCCGGCCCATGCACAGCTGGCGTGGGTGCTCAACTGCCTCACCGGCTTCGGCGAGGCGCGCCGGATGACGCAGTTCAAGGACAAGTCGGCCAAGCAGGGGGAGGGGGGCCGCGTCGGTCGGCCTCTTCACCTACCCGATCCTCCAGGCGGCCGACATCCTGCTCTACCGGCCGCACTTCGTGCCGGTCGGCGAGGACCAGCGCCAGCACCTCGAGCTCACCCGCGACCTGGCCCAGCGCTTCAACAGCCGCTACAAGAAGACCTTCCGGCTGCCGGAGCCCTACATCCTCAAGGCGACCGCCAAGATCGCCGACCTGCAGGAGCCGACGGCGAAGATGTCGAAGTCAGCGTCGTCGCCGAGCGGCATCATCGAGATGCTCGACGACCCGCGGGTGAGCGCCAAGAAGATCCGCTCGGCGGTCACCGACTCCGGCTCCGAGATCCGGTTCGACCCGGAGGCCAAGCCCGGCGTCAGCAACCTGCTGACGATCTACTCCGCGCTCAGCGGCGATCCGGTCGACGTGCTGGAGGAGCAGTTCGCGGGCAAGGGCTACGGCGACCTCAAGGGCGCCCTGGCCGACCTCGTCGTCTCGTTCGTGACGCCGTTCCGCGAGCGCACGCTCGAGCTGCTCGACGACCAGTCCTACCTGATGGGCGTGCTCCGCGACGGCGCCGAGACCGCGGGTGCGGTGGCGGAGGCGACGCTGCGGGACGTCTACCAGCGGGTCGGCTTCGTCGCCGCGGTCGAGGACGAGCGCGGCCGATGACCACCTTCGCCCAGAAGGTGGCCGGCTCGGGTGGTACGACGATCGGGGTCGCGATCCCGATCCCCGAGCCGTGGGCCACCGAGCTGCAGGAGTACCGCCTCGGCATCGGCGACCCCACGGCCGTCGGGGTGCCGACGCACATCACCCTGGTGCCGCCCACCGAGGTGACCGGGCGGCTCGACGAGATCGAGCAGCACCTGGCGCGGGCGGCGGTGACCCAGGAGCCGTTCCGGGTACATCTGCGGGGGACGGGTACCTTCCGGCCCGTGTCACCGGTCGTGTTCATCGGGCTCGCCGAGGGGATCTCGCAGTGCGAGCAGCTGGCGGGCGCCGTCCGCAGCGGCCCGTTGGCCGTCGACCTGCACTTCCCCTACCACCCGCACGTGACGGTGGCCCACCACCTGAGCGACGCCGAGCTCGACCGGGCGTTCGCGGAGCTGGGCGGCTTCGAGTGCGAGTTCGACGTCACCCGGTTCCACCTCTACGTCCACCAGGGCCGGGCGGGCTGGAAGGTCACCAGCACCTACCCGCTGGGCGCGGCGAGGGGCTGACCGCCGGTGCCCGCCGTGGTCGACCGGCTGAAGGAGCGGCTCGCGGACGCCCGTGAGCGGCGGCCGCTGCTCGACCAGCTGATCCGCACCGTCGAGCACTACGGCGACGTCAAGGGCAACCTGCAGGCGGGGGCGGTCACCTACTTCGCGTTCATCTCGTTCTTCCCGGTGGTGGCGCTCGCCTTCGCGGTCATCGGCTACCTCGCGAAGATCTACCCGGACGCGAACGAGGACCTGGTCAAGGCGATCAACAGCCTCCTGCCCGGACTGGTCGGCGAGGGTGAGAACCAGGTCTCGATCGACAGCATCCGCGACGCCGCCCCCGGCATCTTGTCGGTCGGCATCCTGGTCGTCCTCTACTCCGGCCTCGGCTGGCTCTCGAGCATGCGCGACTCGCTGCTGGTCATGTTCGAGATGCCCGAGTGGACCCACCCCAACTTCGTGGTCGGCAAGCTGCGCGACCTGCTCGCCCTCGCGCTGCTCGGCGCGGTCCTGCTGGTCGCGGTCGGCGTCTCCGGCGTGGCGCGTGGGTCGTCGGAGCAGATCCTCGAGTGGCTGGGTCTCGCCGACGGCCTGGGGTGGCTGCTCGGGCTGGTCGCGGTCCTCGTCGGTGTCGTGGCCAACACGGTGCTGTTCTTCTCGCTCTTCAAGGTCCTCGTCGAGCCCGACCTGCCCACCCGTGCGCTGCTGTCGGGCGCCCTCCTCGGCGCGATCGGGTTCGAGGTGCTCAAGCAGGTCTCCCAGCTGCTGCTGGCGTCGACCAAGAACGCCCCTGCGTTCCAGGCGTTCGGCATCGCGCTGATCCTCGTCGTGTGGATCAACTACTTCTCCCGGGTCGTCATGTACGCCGCGGCATGGGCGTTCGTGCACCCCGCCTCGCGGGCGCTGCGACCCGAGGCGGCGGCCCCGGTGCAGGGCCCGAAGTCGCCGCCGGCGTACCGTCGCGTCGCAGGGCCGGCCCGGGAGCCCGGGGCCCGCAGCTGGGCGGCCCCGTTCGCAGCCGGCGGCGCCGCCACCGTGGCCGCCCTCGCGCTGATCCGCAAGCTCGACAGGAGGGACCGATGAAGCTCGAGCGCAGGCATGCCGTGCTGCTCCTCGCCGTCGCGGCGTGGAACGTCATCAGCTTCGGCAACTTCGCCAAGAACCTCTGGAACGCCTACGACGCGGGGGAGGAGCGGACGACCGGCTACTGGGTCGCCCACTCCGTGCTGATCGTCGTGAACTTCCTCATCGCCGCCGTGCTCGGCTCGCTCGGCTGGAGGGCCTGGCGCGCCACCCGCTCCTGAGCGTGCTCACGCCGCCGGGGTGCTGCCGCGGCGGACCACCTCCCAGGCGTCGCGGAAGTCGGGTCGTTCGTCCGCCAGCGCGGCGCGCGCGCAGGCGGCGCCCTGCTCGCGGAGCGACTGCGCCACGGTCGTCAGGTTAGCGCTCCGCGGCGACGGGGGAGTCGTCCCAGCCGCTGACGGCGACGTCGCCCGGGACGGCCCGTCCCCGGTCGGCCAGCGCGCCGAGCACCCCGAGCGCCAGCTGGTCGCTCATCGCGGCGACGGCGTCGACGGGTCCCTCCTCGAGGAGCCGTCCGGCCTGGGCGTGCGCCTCGACCGCGCTGTTGGTCGTGCAGGTCGCGACGCGGACGCGCGACCACTCGAGGCCGAGGTCCTGCGCGGCGTCCCGGTAGCCGAGCAGCCGGGCGCGCGTGACGGGGAACGTCGCCGCGTCGGGGTCGGGACCGGTGGTGAGCACGACGGCCCGCTCGGCGGTGGTGGGGAACGCCAGGACCGCGGGATGGGCGGCGCCGGCGAGCACGAGCCGGCCCACCGCCCGTGCCGCAGCCCGGTCGTCGATGCCGACCAGCGTCGCGCCGTCGACGGCCGGACCTCCGTGCACGACCACGGGCCGGCCGGTCGCGAGCGCCGCGCGGACGACAGGGGAGTCGTCGTACGTCGTCCACAGCACGAGGCCGTCGACCGCGGCGGCGGCGACGCGGCCGACGTCCTCGGCGGAGTCGACGACGGGGAGGATCGTCATGGCGGTGCCCGCGGCTGCGCACACCTCGGCGATCCCGGCGAGGAACGCGGCGGCCTGCGGGTCGTCGAACGCGTAGGTCAGGTGCTCGCCTAGCACCACACCGAGGGCGCCGGCGCGGCCCTGGCGCAGTGAACGGGCCGACGGGTCGGGACCGGTGTACCCGAGCTCGCGGGCGGCGGTGAGCACCCGCTCGCGGGATGCGGCCGACACCCGCTCCGGGCGGCCGAAGGCGTAGGACGCGGTCATGGTGGACACGCCGGCGCGCTCGGCGACCTGCGCCAGCGTCGCGCGCCGTCCTTGGGAAGGCATGTCACCAGTATATGTGTAACGTTACACAAATGACCTCCGACACCGCCACGGTCCGCGTGCTCGTCGCGCCCGTCACCGTCGCGTTCGCCGCGTTCGGGACGTTCTGGGGCGTTTGGGGTGCGTCCATCCCTCGGCTGCGGGACCAGGCCGGTGTCGACGACACCCAGCTCGGCCTGGCCCTGCTCTTCGTCGGCGGCGGAGCACTGCCCGCGATGCTGGTCGCGGGCCGGGCCGTCGACCGCTGGGGGCACCGGGTGGCCGCGCTCGCCCTTGCCTCCCCTCGGCGCGGCCGGGGTGGTCGTCGCGGGAGCCGGCCGGGGCGTGGTGTCGTTGGCGGCAGCGATGGCGCTGGTCGGCGTCACGTCCGGCGCCGCCGACGTCGCGATCAACACCCTCGCCGGGCGAGCCGAGCGGGCGGCCGGCCGCCCGGTCATCACGCGGGTGCACGGCGTCTTCTCGACGTTCGTCGTGCTCGCCAGCCTCGGCACCGGGCTCCTCGCCGGCGCCGGGGCGCCGCCCGTCATCGGGTTCGCCGGTGCCGGACTGGTGGCCGTCGCGGCTGCGGCGGCCGTGCAGCGGTCCGTCATGCGTGGCCCCAGCGGCCCGGCCACCGGGAGCGACCCGGGTTTCGGACAGGCAGGCGGGCAGGGGAGGGAACGGGCGGTCCCGACCGCCACGCTCGTCGGCTTGGGGCTGCTCGGCGCGCTGGCCTACGCCAGCGAGAACGCCCACCAGAGCTGGAGCGCGATCTTCCTGACCGACGCGATCGGGGCGGGTGAGGGGGTCGGTGCGCTGGCCCCCGCGGTGTTCGCTGCGGCGGTCGCGGCGACCCGGTTCGCGGCGGGTGGGATCGGCACCGCGCACGCCCGGGCCGTGCTCGCGACCGGCTCCGCCGCGGCGGCCGGGGGTGCGCTGCTGGTCGCCGGCGCGCCGAGCCTGGTGCTGGGCCTGCTCGGCCTCGTGGTCGCCGCCGCGGGCACGGCGGTGCTGTTCCCGACCGTCCTGGCGGTGGTGGCCGCGCGGACCGACGAGCGCCACCGCGGACGCGCCACCTCCGTGGTCACCACGGTGGCCTACCTCGGCTTCGTCCTGGGCCCGGTCTACGTCGGCGTGTGGTCCGGAGCGCTCGGGATCCGCGGCGCGATGGTGGCCGTCGCGGTGCTCGGTGCGCTGCTGCTGGTCCTCACCCCGCTGGTCAGGGGCGAGCGGCCCCGCGTCAGCGGTTGTGGATCAGTGCGGTCCGCAGGTCGCGGTTCATCTGGCTGATCACGTCGAGCGGGATGCCCTTCGGGCAGGCCGCTGTGCACTCGCCGATGTTGGTGCAGCCGCCGAAGCCCTCGTGGTCGGCCTGGGCCACCATCTCGACCACCCGGGTGTAGCGCTCGGGCTGGCCCTGCGGCAGCTCCCCCGAGGTGGGTGATCTTGGCGCCGACGAACAGCGAGGCCGAGCCGTTGGGGCAGGCCGCCACGCACGCGCCGCACTGGATGCAGGTCGCCGCGTTGAACGCGCGGACCGCGTCGTCGCGGGGCACCGGCACCGAGTTCGCCTCGGGCGCGGAGCCGGTGTTGGCGGAGATGTAGCCCCCGGACTGGACGATCCGGTCGAGCGCCGCCCGGTCCACGCAGAGGTCCTTGATGACCGGGAACGCCGCGGAGCGCCACGGCTCGATGGTGATCGTGTCGCCGTCCTTGAACGACCGCATGTGCAGCTGGCACGTGGTCGCGACCTCCGGACCGTGCGCCTCGCCGTTGATCATCAGCGAGCAGGTGCCGCAGATGCCCTCGCGACAGTCGGAGTCGAACGCGACGGGCTCCTCGCCCTGGTCGTTGAGCTGCTCGTTGAGCACGTCGAGCATCTCGAGGAAGCTCATGTCCTCGGAGACGCCGTCGATCTCGTAGGTGTGCATCGCACCCTGCGAATCGGCATTCGCCTGGCGCCAGATCTTGAGGGTCAGTCTCACTTGTGACTCTTTCCGGTGGTGGATGCCGTTGGACAGTGGCCGCACGCGGCGGTGGCGGGCGGGACGGTCACTTGTAGCTGCGCTGCTTCATCTCGATCGCCGTGTAGACCAGGTCCTCCTTGTGGAGGACGGGCGTCTCGCCCTCGCCGGTCCACTCCCACGCGGCGACGTACGCGAACTCGTCGTCGTGGCGCAGCGCCTCGCCGTCCTCGGTCTGCGACTCGGCCCGGAAGTGGCCGCCGCAGGACTCGCGCCGGTTGAGGGCGTCGATGCACATCAGCTCGCCGAGCTCGAGGAAGTCGGCCACCCGGCCGGCCTTCTCCAGGCTCTGGTTCAGGCTGTCGGAGCTGCCGAGGACCTTGACGTTGGACCAGAAGTCGGCGCGGAGCTCGCGGATCATGTCGATCGCCTTGCGCAGGCCCTCCGCCGAGCGCTCCATGCCGCAGTACTCCCACATGATGTTGCCCAGCTCGCGGTGGTAGCTGTCGACGCTGCGGTTGCCGTTGACCGACATCAGCTTGCCGACCCGCTGCTCCACCGACTGCTTGGCCTCGAGCACCGCGGGGTGGGACTCGTCCAGCTTCTCGAACGGCCCCTCGGCCAGGTAGTCGCGGATGGTGTGGGGGAGCACGAAGTAGCCGTCGGCCAGGCCCTGCATCAGCGCCGACGCGCCGAGCCGGTTCGCGCCGTGGTCGGAGAAGTTCGCCTCGCCGGTCACGAACAGCCCGGGGATGCTCGCCTGCAGGTCGTAGTCGACCCACAGCCCGCCCATGACGTAGTGCACCGCCGGGTAGATCCGCATCGGGACCTCGTACGGGTTCTCGCCCGTGATCCGGTGGTACATGTCGAAGAGGTTGTCGTACTTCTCGCGGATCGTGTCCTCGCCGAGGCGCTCGATCGCGTCGGCGAAGTCGAGGTAGACCCCGCGCCGGAAGTCGCCGACCAGCGGGCCGACCCCCGCGGCCCTCGTCGCAGACGTTCTTGGCCGCGCGCGAGGCGATGTCGCGGGGGACCAGGTTGCCGAACGACGGGTAGATCCGCTCCAGGTAGTAGTCGCGGTCCTCCTCGGGGATGTCCCGCGGGTCCTTGTCGCAGTCCTCCTTGCGCTTGGGCACCCAGATCCGGCCGTCGTTGCGGAGCGACTCGCTCATCAGCGTCAGCTTGGACTGGTGGGTGCCCGAGACCGGGATGCACGTCGGGTGGATCTGGGTGAAGCACGGGTTGGCCATGTAGGCGCCCTTGCGGTGCGCCCGCCACGCGGCGGTCACGTTGGACCCCATCGCGTTGGTCGAGAGATAGAAGACGTTGCCGTAGCCGCCGGTGGCGAGGACGACGACGTCGGCGAGGTGGGTCTCGATCTCGCCGGTCACCATGTTGCGGGCGATGATGCCGCGGGCGCGCCTGTCCTCGCCCTCGCCGACCACGATCAGCTCCAGCATCTCGTGGCGGGTGTACTCGGTCACCGTGCCGGCGCGCACCTGCCGCTCCATCGCCTGGTAGGCGCCGATCAGCAGCTGCTGGCCGGTCTGGCCGCGGGCGTAGAACGTCCGCGACACCTGGACGCCGCCGAACGAGCGGTTGTCGAGGAGGCCGCCGTACTCACGGGCGAACGGGACGCCCTGCGCGACGCACTGGTCGATGATGTTGGTGCTGACCTCGGCGAGGCGGTAGACGTTCGACTCCCGCGACCGGTAGTCGCCGCCCTTCACGGTGTCGTAGAACAGCCGGTGGACGGAGTCGCCGTCCTCCTTGTAGTTCTTCGCCGCGTTGATGCCGCCCTGGGCCGCGATCGAGTGCGCGCGGCGGGGGAGTCCTGGTAGCAGAACGACTTCACGTTGTAGCCGGCCTCGCCGAGGGTGGCGGCCGCGGAGGCGCCCGCGAGGCCGGTGCCGACGATGATGACGGAGAGCTTGCGCCGGTTGGCCGGGTTGACCAGCCGCGCCTCGAACTTGCGGGTCTGCCAGCGCTCGGCGATCGGCCCCCCGGGTGCCTTGGCGTCGGCGACCGGGTCACCGAGGACGTAGTAGCCGGCGGCGTCGTCGTAGTCGCCGGGGCTCGGCTCGTCGTGGGAACGGTCGGACGTCAGCGTGGTGTCCGGCATGTCGGTCATGAGGGGATCCTCCGGGTAGGGGGGTCAGTCGATGATGCCGACGAGGACGCCGAGCGGGACGAGCGAGAAGCCGCCGGCCACCACGATCGCGAACCCGAGCGCGAACGCCTTGGCGCGGGCGCGGGCGGGGGCGGTGCTGGTCCAACCGAGCGTCTGCAGCGAGCTCCACGTGCCGTGGTGGAGGTGGGCGCCGAGGAAGGCCATCGACACCAGGTAGATGAGCGTCATCCACCACAGGTCGAAGGAGTCGACCAGCAGCGCGTACGGGTTGTCCCCGCCGGTCTCGCCGTTGCTGGGGTTGACCTTGACGATCGTGAAGTTCAGCAGGTGCCAGATGGTGAAGCCCAGGACCCACACGCCGGCCAGGCGCATGATCCGGGCCGCGGGGATGGCGCCGGTGTGCTTCTTCACGGCGTACTTCACCGGGCGCGCCTTCGCGGCCTTCCGCCACAGCGCGAAGCCGCTCCACACGTGCACCACGAGGGCCACGACGAGGAGGACGCGCATCAGCCAGAGGAAGCCCTCGTGCGGCAGCAGCGGCTCGCCGAGCTCGCGGATGTGGTGTGCGTACTCGTTGAAGGCGGCCTCGCCCGAGAACGCCTTGAGGTTGCCGTACATGTGGGCGAGCACGTAGCCGATGAACACCAGCCCGCTCGCCGTCATGAGGAACTTCAGGGCGATCGTGGTCCGGAAGGCCCGCGCGTCCCTCACCAGGACGGGGCGATTCGTGTGAGCAGCCACGATCGGTCACGCTACTCCCAGTCGAGCGCCCCTCGACCTCCGGGGGAGTGTGACATTTGCCCGTTAGGGCACCCTTAGTACGACGTCCGGCCCCGCGGGCCGACCGCCCGCCGGCGCCGTTTGCCCACCCTCCGGTGTGGCCCCTTTCACATTTCTCTCCGACTCGGCAGACTTCGTCCCGCTCGCTCGACGACGAGGAGACCCGATGGCGACAGGTGCACCGACCGGAGTCCAGGCCCGACGCGGGCCGCGATCGACGAGAGGACCCTGCGGACCGACCGGTGGTGGCTGTCGCCGCTCGCCACGTTCGTCGTGTTCGCGGCGTTCGTCGTCTACGCGACGGTCCGGGCGTTCATGGGCAGCGACTACTACGCCTCGCCGTACCTCTCGCCGTTCTACTCGCCGTGCCTGGGCGACTGCGTCGAGGGGGCGTCCGACTTCGGGCAGCCGTTCCAGTGGTGGCCGCTGTCGGCCGCGCTGATCATCCTGGTGTTCCCGCTCGGGTTCCGGATGACCTGCTACTACTACCGCAAGGCCTACTACCGGTCGTTCTGGCTGAGCCCGCCGGCCTGCGCCGTCGCCGAGCCGCACGCCCGCTACACCGGCGAGACCCGGTTCCCGCTGATCTTCCAGAACGCGCACCGCTGGTTCTGGTACGCCGCGGTCGTCATCGCCTCCGTGCTCACCTTCGACGTGGTGCTGGCGTTCCGCGACGAGCACCACGAGTGGGGCCACATGGGGCTCGGGACCCTCCTGATGGCGGCCAACGCGATCCTGCTCTGGCTCTACACGCTGTCCTGCCACTCCTGCCGCCACATTGTCGGCGGTCGGCTGCGGCACTTCTCGAAGCACCCGGTGCGCTACCGGCTCTGGACCTGGGTGTCCCGGCTCAACCGCAAGCACCCGCAGTACGCCTGGTACTCGCTGTTCTCGGTGGCGATCGTCGACCTGTACATCTTCCTGCTCGCACGCGGGGTGATCGAGGACGTGAGGTTCTTCTGAGCATGACCAGCGAACGACACCCGATGACGGGCAACGAGATGTCCGCCGAGGCGACCGGCGGCGTCGAGCGGCACCGGTACGACGTGGTCGTCATCGGCGCCGGCGGGTCCGGGCTGCGGGCCGCGATCGCCGCCCATGAGGCCGGGGCGCGGGTGGCGATCGTCTGCAAGTCGCTGCTCGGCAAGGCGCACACGGTGATGGCGGAGGGCGGCTGCGCCGCGGCGATGGGCAACCTCTACCCCGACGACAACTGGCAGGTCCACTTCCGCGACACCATGCGCGGCGGGAAGATGCTCAACAACTGGCGGATGGCCCAGATCCACGCCCAGGAGGCGCCCGAGCGGGTGATGGAGCTGGAGGACTGGGGAGCGCTCTTCGACCGCACGCCCGACGGCCTCATCAGCCAGCGCGACTTCGGCGGACACCGGTTCGCACGGCTCGCGCACATCGGCGACCGCACCGGCCTGGAGATGATCCGCACCCTCCAGCAGCGGGCGGTCGCGCTCGGGATCGACGTCTTCATGGAGTGCACGGTCACCGAGCTGCTCAAGGCCGACGGAGCGATCGCGGGCGCGTTCGGCTACTGGCGCGAGACCGGCCGGTTCATCGTGTTCGACGCCCCCTCCGTCGTGCTCGCCACGGGAGGCATCGGCAAGTCCTACAAGGTGACGTCGAACTCGTGGGAGTACACCGGCGACGGCCACGCGCTGGCGCTCCGCGCGGGGGCGACGCTCATCAACATGGAGTTCGTGCAGTTCCACCCCACCGGCATGGTGTGGCCGCCGTCGGTGAAGGGGCTGCTGGTCACCGAGTCGGTCCGCGGCGACGGAGGCGTGCTCCGCAACGCCGAGGGCAAGCGGTTCATGTTCGACTACATCCCCGAGTTCTTCAAGGCGGAGACCGCCGACACGGAGGAGGAGGCGGACCGCTGGTACGAGGACAAGAAGAACAACCGCCGCCCGCCCGAGCTGCTGCCGCGCGACGAGGTCGCCCGCGCGATCAACGCCGAGATCAAGGCCGGCCGCGGCACCCCGCACGGCGGCGTCTACCTCGACATCGCCTCCCGGCGCAGCCCGGAGTTCATCCGGAAGCGGCTGCCGTCGATGTACCACCAGTTCAAGGAGCTGGCCGACGTCGACATCACGAAGGAGCCGATGGAGATCGGACCCACCTGCCACTACGTGATGGGCGGCATCGAGGTCGACCCCGACACCGAGGTCTCGGCGGTGCCCGGCCTGTACGCCGTGGGCGAGTGCTCCGGCGGCATGCACGGGTCCAACCGGCTCGGCGGCAACTCGCTCTCCGACCTCCTCGTCTTCGGCAACCGCGCCGGGCGGGCGGCGGCCGACCACGCCGCGGGCCTCGGGTCGCCGCCGACCGTCGCCGACGACGACCTGGCGGCGGCCGGCCGCAGCGCCCTGGCGCCGTTCGCGGTCGAGGGCGGTGAGAACCCCTACACCATCCAGCAGGACCTGCAGCAGACGATGAACGACCTGGTCGGCATCATCCGCGAGGGCGCGGAGCTGGAGGCGGCGCTCGCGGAGATCGAGCGGCTGAAGGAGCGGGCGAGCCGGATGACCGTGGAGGGCCACCGGCAGTACAACCCCGGCTGGCACCTCGCCCTCGACCTGCGCAACATGCTGCTCGTCGGGGAGTGCATCGCGCGGGCGGCGCTCACCCGCACCGAGTCGCGCGGTGGCCACACCCGCGACGACTACCCGCAGACCGATCCCGAGTGGGGTACCAAGAACCTCGTCCTGAGCCTCGACGCCGACGGCACCGGCGTCGCGCTGACCGAGAAGCCGCTCCCGACGATGCCCGACGACCTCAAGCAGTTCTTCGAGTAGGAGGCACCCTGATGGGCTACCAGCTGAAGATGCGGGTGTGGCGGGGCGACGAGTCGGGCGGCGACCTCGGCGACTACACCGTCGAGGTGACCGAGGGCGAGGTGGTGCTCGACGCGATCCACCGGCTGCAGGCGACCCAGGCCGGCGACCTCGCCGTCCGCTGGAACTGCAAGGCCGGCAAGTGCGGCTCGTGCAGCGCGGAGATCAACGGCCGGCCGCGGCTGATGTGCATGACCCGGCTGTCGGACTACGACGAGTCCGAGACGATCACGGTGACCCCGCTACGGGCGTTCCCCGTGATCCGCGACCTCGTCACCGACGTCTCCTTCAACTACGAGAAGGCCAAGCAGGTGCCGTCGTTCGCGCCGCCGCCGCGCGACGCCGACGGCAAGCGGCGGATGGCGCAGGTCGACGTCGAGCGGGGCCAGGAGTTCCGGAAGTGCATCGAGTGCTTCCTGTGCCAGGACACCTGCCACGTCGTGCGCGACCACGAGGAGAACAAGCCGGCCTTCGCCGGTCCCCGGTTCTTCCTGCGGTACGCCGAGCTCGACATGCACCCCCTCGACACCCACGACCGTCGCGAGCTCGCCCAGGGCGCCGCCGGGCTCGGCCTGTGCAACATCACCAAGTGCTGCACCGAGGTGTGCCCGGAGGGCATCAAGATCACCGACAACGCGATCATCCCGATGAAGGAGCGGGTGGTGGACAAGAAGTTCGACCCGCTGGTGTGGCTCGGCAGCAAGATCGGCGTCCGCAGCAAGGACTACGACGGCCGCTCCTGACCGGCGCCGAGCGTCGCGGGGGCGGGGTAGAAGCGGGCGACCAGCTCGTCCACGGCGTCCCGCCAGGTGCGGCGCGCCGCCACCTGTCGAGCCTGCGCTCCGAGCAGGCCGCGGTGCCGGTCGCCGGCCACGGCAGCGACGGCGCGCCGGAGGTCGCCGGGGTCGGCGGGGTCGTAGAGGAGGCCGGTCTCGAGGTGGCGGACGACGTCCGTCGCCCCGCCGGCTCGTGGGGCAACCACCGGGACGCCCGAGGCCGCTGCCTCGCGGAGGGCGTGGCAGCAGGTCTCCTGCTCGCCGGGGTGGACCAGCAGGTCAAGCGTGGGGAGGGCGACGGTGAGGTCGCCGGTCTGGAGCGGGCCGGTGAACCGGGCGTCGGGCAGCCGCCGCTGCAGCCACTCGCGCTCCGGGCCGTCGCCGATGACGACGAGCCGCGTGCCGGCGACCTCGGCCAGCTCGGCGAGGCGCCGCGCCCCGTTGCGCTTGTGGAGGCTGCCGACGTAGCCGACGACGGTTCTGGGTCCAGCCGCCGAACGGGCCCGGGCCCACGAGTCGTGCAGCCACTGGTCACGGAGGCCGGGCGTGAACGCGACCGGGTCGACGCCCGGGGTCCAGAGCTCGGCGTCCACCCCGAGATCGGCGGCACGGGCGACCATCCAGCGGGAGGTGACCAGGAGCGTGTCGGCGCGCTCGGCGACCTTGGCCCGCCAGTAGTCGGCGGCCAGGTCGAGCACGGGCGACTGCTCCACCACGAGCGTCGGCACCCCGTGGCGGCGCGCGTGCTTGAGCGCCTTGCGGCCGACCGCCCGTGGCGACAGGGCGTGCACCAGGTCGGGGGCGAGCTCGTCGATCGCCGCCCGCACCTGGCTGCCGGTCGGCTCCAGCGGCCGCACCCGGACGACGTCGCAACCGCGGTAGGTGGACAGCCCGGGACCGGGCGCGATGATCCGCACGGTGTGCCCGAGGTCGACCAGCCGGTCGGCGGTCGCCTTGAGCGTCGTGGTCGTGCTGTCGGTCGCGGGATAGAAGGTCTCGGTCACCAGCGCGATCCTCATGTGCCCCACCGTCCGCCACGGGTGTTGCCGGGCGCCCACCTGCGGATGGCCGGACGGTGAACACCGCGAACCGGCAGGAGCAGGCCCGGGCCAGCGGGAAGGATCAGGCCTCGGACAGGTTCGGCTCGGGCACGTCGCCCCGCTCGAGCCGGGCGGCCAGGTCGTGGATCAGCACCCCGCTCGCCTGCCAGTCGCCGGCCTCCTCCTCGAGGTACGGCGTCCAGCCGCGGCGGACCTCGACGTACCAGTGCCGGCCGAGGACGATGCGCGCGCCGACGGCGAACGGCATCACGACGAGCAGCACGAGCAGCTCCAGCCCGGCGACGAGCACCAGGAGCAGGAACGGCAGCAGGATGACGAGGAAGACGAGGCCGATGATCGCGCTGACCGGGTCGTCGCCGAGCCCGCTCGGGAGGTCGGGCGCACTGTCGAGGGCGCCCTTGAGACGTCGCCGCCAGGGCACCCACCGCCGGGACACCCGCCAGGTCCGGCCGTCGGGACTGCGTACCTTCACGGCCGGGAACCTAGCGGGCGCCCCGGTGCCGGGCCTCCGCCTGAGGGCTACTTCCGGAACGACTTGGTCGCAGCGGGGCCGGCGCCGGCCACGTTGACCGCCGTGACCACCGCGGTCAGCTTCCCGGCCGGCAGCTTGCTGCGCCGCACCGTCAGCCGGGTCCCGGTGACGCTCGAGGAGAGGACCGTCCGGCCGCCCTTCTTGACCTGCACGACGTAGCGCCGCACCGCGGCGCCGCCGCTCTTGGCCGGGGCCTTCCAGGCGAGCGTCACCGACTTGCCACGCTTGGCCGTCTTGAGCGAGCGGGGCGCGCCGGGCGCCTTGGGAAGGGCCTTGAAGACCTTGATCGACCCGGGACCGGTCTCGCCGAAGAGGATCTTCACGTCGGTGACGACGAGGGTGTCGTCGGCCGCGAGCGCGGGGAGGGCAGGGACGCCGAACGCCGGGCCGGACCCGGTGAGCTCGAGGACCGGTCGGGCGCTGCCCTTCGCTCCCGCGGCGTAGACCGCCACGCTGCCCCACTGGTTGCCGGAGAAGTCGCCGGTGGTGACGTAGATGCGGTCGGCCGAGTCGACCGCCATGCCGTACTGCACCCAGGACGGGCCCTCCATCCGCGGGTAGAGCGTCCGCGACGGCGCCGCGTTGCCGTTCTTGCTCGGGGCGAACACGTGGACCAGCGGCTCCCAGCCGAACGAGCCGACCACGACGGAGCCGTTGGACAGCACGTCCAGGCCGCCACCGCCGATGGAGCCGGCCACCTCGTCGAGCCCGGTCCGGGGTCCGGAGATCGACCGGTTGGGCGCGACGTCGCCGTCGGCTCCCGCCGGGAACCTCAACAGCTCGAGACCGGGGGCGCCGTCGACCTGCGTGTCGAGCACCCAGATCGACCCGTCCGGCGCCCAGGTGGCGGTGAACGGGTCCTCGATCTGGGTGGCCGGGCCGGTGATGGTGCGGGTGGGCGCGACCGGGCCGTCCGGTTGGCCCGGGTCCACGACCACGACGCCGCTGGGCGCTCCGCTGGCCAGCACGATGCCGCGCGCCGGGTGGTAGGAGGGGATCGCGAGGAACGACGAGCCGAGGCCGGTGATCACCTTCTGCGGCGTCGCGACGCCCTTGGCGCCCGGTGCGTAGACGACCAGGTCGCTGCCGTCGAGCGCGAACACCCGGCCGTCGTTGGCGATCGCCGCCCCGGACACGTTGCCCGAGGGGACGGCGATCTTGCGCACCGGTGGCGTGCCGATGTCGGCGGCGCCGGACGGGGCGGCTGGAGCGAGGCCGACGAGTCCGGCGGCGAGGGCGACGGGGGCGGCGAGGAAGCGGCGGAGGAGGCGGGTCCGCGCAGTGAGTTGGGTCACAGCCGCGCAGTATGGCGACGGACGAGCGACTCTGTACCGGAAACGAGTACTTCTTTACCCGGCCCGCAACGCGCGGTCACCGAGTCGAGAACATCACACTGTGTAGCGGACGCCACACAGCAGTTCATAGGGTGCGCGCATGACCGAAGCCGACGGCCTCTCGTTGGCCCAGCCGGAGGACGCCCACGACCAGCAGGAGTGGGAGGCCGCGGCTGCGGCCGTGCTCCGCAAGAGCCGGAGGCTCGCGGACGACGAGCCCGACGACCTGGTCTGGGAGCGGCTGGCGCGCACGACCCTGGACGGCATCCCGGTCACGCCGCTCGGCACCCCGGCGCAGCTCGAGGGGCTGCGGACGGCCGGCCGGCCGACCCGGGCGGGGGCCTGGGACATCCGCACCCGGCTCGCGGGCGACGACGCGAAGCAGCTCAACGAGCACGCACTGGTCGACCTCGACGGCGGCGCGACGTCGCTGTGGGTGCGGGCGGGCGCGACGAGCGACCTCGGCACGCTGCTCGACAAGGTGCTGCTCGACCTAGCCCCGGTCGTGCTCGAGCCGGTCGGCGACCCGGTCGCGGTGGCCGAGGCGTTCCTCGACCACGCGTCGTACGCCGACCTCCACCCGGGCACGAACCTGGGCGCGGACGCGGCGGAGGCCGACCCCGGTGCGCTGGCCGCCGTGGCGGAGCTGGCGCGGGAGCACGGCGTGCTCGGCATCGTCGTCGACGGACTGGCCGTCCACGACCGCGGCGCCTCCGACGTGCAGGAGCTCGCCCACACCCTCGCCGCCGGTGTCCGGGCGCTGCGGGTGCTGACCGCGGCAGGCCTCTCCGCCGCGGACGCCGCCCGCCTGGTGGAGTTCCGCTACGCCGCCACCGGCGAGCAGTTCCCGACGATCGCCAAGCTGCGGGCCGCGCGCCGGCTGTGGGCGCGGGTCCTGGAGCTCTCGGACGTGCCGGCCGACGCCGGGATCGGCCAGCGGCAGCACGCCGTGACCAGCCGGCCGATGCTCAGCAAAGTACGACCCCTACGTCAACATGCTCCGCACGACGGTCGCCGCGTTCGCCGCGGGCGTCGGCGGCGCGGACGCGGTCACCGTGCTGCCGTTCGACACCCCGCTCGGTCAGCCGGACGCGTTCGGCCGGCGGATCGCGCGCAACGTCTCCCACCTGCTCATCGACGAGTCGCACGTGCACGAGGTGGCCGACCCGGCCGGCGGCGCCTACGCCGTCGAGAAGCTCACCGACGACCTCGCCGTCGCCGCGTGGGAGCTCTTCGGCCGCCTCGACGCGGGCGAGGACCTGGCCCCGATGATCGAGGCGACGGTCGCTGCCCGGGACGCCGAGGTCGCCCGGCGCCAGCGACCGATCACGGGACTCTCGGAGTTCCCGAACCCCGGTGAGACGCTGCCGACCCGCGAGCCGAACCCCGCGGAGCCGGAGGTGCGCCGCTACGGCGCCGCGTTCGAGGCGCTGCGCGACGTGCCCGCCTCCCGGCCGGTGTTCCTCGCGACGATGGGCACCGTCGCCCAGCACACGGCTCGGGCGACGTTCGCCGCCAACCTGCTGGCCGCCGGCGGGATCACCGTCGAGCCGGCCGGGCCCACCACGGGCGTCGACGACCTGGTCGCGGCGTACGGCGGCCAGCCGGTGGTCTGCCTCGCCGGCACCGACGACGCCTACGCGGCCTGGGGCGCCGCCGCCGCGTCCGCGCTCCGGGAGGCCGGCGCGCGCCGGGTGGTGGTCGCCGGCAAGCCGGCCGACTACGCCGACGACGCCTGCGCGACGGGCGTCGACGCGCTCGCTTTCCTGACCCGCACGAGGGAGGAGCTGGCATGACCGTCCCGGAGAGCTTCGCCGGGCTGCCGCTGACCGAGGGCCGAGCGCAGGAGGCAGCCTCGACCGGCGACCTGCACGGCGACCTCGTCGCGTGGCAGAGCCCGGAGGGCATCGAGATCAAGCCGCGCTACGACGCCGCCGACCTGGCCGGGCTCGACGCCCTGGACACCTGGCCCGGCCTGAGCCCGTTCCTCCGCGGGCCCTACCCGACCATGTACACCACCCAGCCGTGGACCATCCGGCAGTACGCCGGGTTCTCGACCGCGGAGGAGTCCAACGCCTTCTACCGCCGCAACCTCGCGGCCGGCCAGAAGGGGTTGAGCGTCGCGTTCGATCTCGCCACCCACCGTGGCTACGACTCCGACCACCCGCGGGTCCGCGGCGACGTCGGCATGGCCGGCGTGGCGATCGACTCGATCTACGACACCCGCACGCTCTTCGACGGCATCCCGCTGGACCGGATGAGCGTGTCGATGACCATGAACGGCGCGGTGCTGCCGGTGCTCGCGCTCTACATCGCGGCGGCCGAGGAGCAGGGCGTCGCGCCGGAGCAGCTGAGCGGGACCATCCAGAACGACATCCTCAAGGAGTTCATGGTCCGCAACACCTACATCTACCCGCCGGCGCCGAGCATGCGGATCATCTCCGACATCTTCGCGTTCACCAGCCGGCGGATGCCGCGGTTCAACTCGATCTCGATCTCCGGCTACCACATGCAGGAGGCCGGGGCGACCGCCGACCTCGAGCTCGCCTACACCCTCGCCGACGGCGTGGAGTACATCCGGGCCGGCCTCGACTCCGGGCTGACCATCGACCAGTTCGCGCCGCGGCTCTCGTTCTTCTGGGCGATCGGCATGAACTTCTACATGGAGGTCGCCAAGCTCCGGGCCGCCCGGGCGCTGTGGAGCCGGCTGGTCAGGCAGTTCGACCCCGAGAACCCCAAGAGCCTCAGCCTGCGCACCCACTCGCAGACCAGCGGGTGGAGCCTCACCGCGCAGGACGTCTTCAACAACGTGGCCCGCACCTGCATCGAGGCGATGGCGGCCACCCAGGGCCACACCCAGTCGCTGCACACCAACGCGCTCGACGAGGCGATCGCCCTGCCCACCGACTTCTCGGCGCGGATCGCGCGCAACACCCAGCTGCTGCTGCAGCAGGAGTCCGGCACGACCCACACGATCGACCCGTGGGCCGGCTCCTACTACGTCGAGCGGCTCACCCACGACCTCGCCGAGCGGGCCTGGGAGCACATCCAGGAGGCCGAGGCGGCGGGCGGCATGGCGGCCGCCATCGAGCAGGGCATCCCGAAGATGCGGATCGAGGAGGCCGCCGCGCGCACCCAGGCGCGGATCGACTCCGGTGCGCAGAAGGTGATCGGCGTCAACACCCACCGGCTGGCGGCGGAGGACCGGCTCGACGTGCTCAAGGTCGACAACGACGCGGTCTACCGGCAGCAGCTGGCCAAGCTCGAGCGGCTCCGTGAGGAGCGCGACCAGCGGGAGGTGGACGCGACGCTCGAGGCGCTCACCCGCAGCGCCGACACCGGTGACGGCAACCTGCTCGAGCTCGCCGTCGACGCCGCCCGCGCGAAGGCGACGGTGGGAGAGATCTCCGCGGCACTCGAGAAGACCTACGGCCGGCACCAGGCGGTGATCCGTACCATCTCCGGCGTGTACCGCGACGAGGCGGCCAGGAGCGAGGACGGCGGCGACTCCCTCGTGGCGCAGGTCCGCGCCGCGACCGACGAGTTCGCCGAGGCCGAGGGCCGGCGGCCCCGGATCCTCGTCGCCAAGATGGGTCAGGACGGCCACGACCGCGGGCAGAAGGTGGTCGTGTCCGCGTTCGCCGACATGGGCTTCGACGTCGACGTCGGTCCGCTGTTCTCCACGCCCGCGGAGGTCGCCCAGCAGGCGGTCGACGCCGACGTCCACATCGTCGGCGTCTCCTCGCTGGCGGCCGGACACCTCGCGCTGCTGCCGGCCCTCAAGGCGGCGCTGGCCGAGCACGACCGCGACGACATCATGGTCGTCGTCGGCGGCGTGATCCCGCCCGACGACGTGCCGACGCTGCGGGAGATGGGGGCGGCCGCCGTCTTCCTCCCGGGCACGGTCATCGCCGAGTCGGCGCTCGACCTGCTCGCGAGGCTCCGCGACCAGCTCGGCCACTGAACGCATGGCGGTCGACCTCGAGCGGTTGCTCGACGGGATCCGCGAGGGCCGTCGAGCGCAGGTGTCGCGGGCGATCACCCTCGTCGAGTCGACCAGCGCGCGGCACCGGGCGGACGCGCGGGAGCTGCTCTCCCGGCTCGACGCCCTGCGTCCCGAGCGGCCCGCCGTCCGGGTGGGCATCTCCGGCGTGCCGGGCGTGGGCAAGTCGACCTTCATCGAGTCGCTCGGCACCGCGCTGACCTCGACCGGGCACCGGGTGGGCGTCCTCGCCGTCGACCCGTCGAGCGTGCGCACGGGCGGGTCGGTGCTCGGCGACAAGACCCGGATGGCCCGGCTCTCCACCGATCCGGACGCCTACATCCGGCCCCTCCCCGTCGGCCGGCACCCTCGGCGGCGTCGCCCGGGCGACCACCCAGGCGATGACCGTCCTCGAGGCGGCGGGGTACGACGTCGTGCTGGTCGAGACGGTCGGCGTCGGCCAGTCGGAGGTCACCGTCGCCGGCATGGTCGACACGTTCCTCTTCCTCACCCTCGCGCGGACCGGGGACCAGCTCCAGGGCATCAAGAAGGGGATCCTCGAGATCGCCGACGTCATCGCGGTCAACAAGGCCGACGGCGACCGGGAGCAGGAGGCGCGCAGCGCCGCCCGCGAGCTGGCCGGCGCGCTGCGGCTGGTCCGCGGCCAACCACGGGACGGGGCAGGCTGGTCGCCGCCGGTGGTCACCTGCTCGGGGTTGACCGGCGCCCGCGTCGACGAGGTCTGGGAGCAGGTGCTCGCCCACCGCACGCACCTCGGCGAGGACGGCCTGGCACGCAAGCGCGCCGAGCAGCAGCTGGACTTCACGTGGGCGCTCGTGCGCGACGAGCTCGACCAGCGGCTGCGGCAGTCGCCCGCGGTCCGTGCGGTCCGCGACGAGATCCGCTCCGCCGTGCTGGCGGGGGGAGCTGGCCGCGCCGCTGGCGGCCGACCGGATCCTGGCGGCGTACGACGGCCGGCCGGAGCCGGGCGGCGGCGACCAGGAGCCGACGCCGTAGGCCTCACGGACCACTCTTCTCCGTCCTGAGGATGAATTCGGTCCGGCTCGGACGGCGCCGTTCCCACGCGTCACCTAGCGTCCCGACCAAGCCATGGCTCGCATCTCCGTCCTCCTGGACGACCCTGTACTCGGGTCAGGGACAGCTCCAGCAGGAGACAGGTGCCGGCGCCGACGAGGACCGGTGTCGGCACCGCTGCGACCCCCGAACCCGCTCCGACCCGAGAAGGTGAACGTGTCCACATCCACGACCAAGCGCCGGCTGATCGCCGCCGGCATCACCGCCCTGGCGGCGACCGCCGCCACGCTGGCCCCCTCCGCGACCGTCGCCCAGGCGCCGCCGAAGGCCTCGACGGTGGCCAAGGACCTCCTGTCGCCGCTGAGCGTCGAGGTCGACGCCAAGGGCGCCGTCTACTACAGCGAGAACTTCGCCGGGAAGCTGCTGGTCAAGCGTCCCGGCAAGAAGGCCAAGGTCCTCTACGCCGACGACAAGGGCCGTGAGGTCGGCGCCATCTCGGTCGCCTCCGACGGCACCGTCTACTTCGTCCGGGCCGCGGCGCTGATGAAGCGCACCCCCGTGGCGTGATCCGCAAGGTGGCCAACCTCGGGGCCCACGAGAAGTCCCGCAACCCCGACCGCAACGTCCAGTACGGCGCGCCCGGGCTCTCCGAGGAGTGCCTCGCCGAGTGGCCGGCCGAGGGGCCGCCGCCGAGCTCCGGCGGCATCGTCGAGTCGCACCCCTACGGCACCGCGGTCGTCGGCAAGAAGGTGTACGTCGCCGACGCCGCCGGCAACACGATCCTCTCGGTCGGGCCGAACGGCAAGGTGCGCACCGTCGCGGTGCTGCCGCGGGTGAAGGTCGAGATCACCGCCGAGATGGCCGGCGGCGCCGGCCTGCCGGAGTGCGCCGTGGGCGAGGACTACTTCTTCGAGCCGGTGCCCACCGACGTCGAGGTCGGCCCCCGGGGCCGGCTGTACGTCAGCAGCCTTCCCGGCGGCCCCGAGGACGGCAGCGTCCCCCGGCGGGGTGTTCACGGTGGACGCGAAGTCGGGCAAGACCCGCCGAATCGCCACCGGCCTGGTCAGCGCCACCGGTCTCGACGTGGCGCGAAACGGGGACGTGTTCGTCTCCGAGCTGTTCGCCGGCCGGATCACCCGCATCCCGGCCAAGGGCGGCGACCCGCGCACCTTCGTCGAGGCGCCCCTCCCGGCCGCCGTCGAGCTGCACGCCGGCAAGGTCTACGCGACGCTCAACGTCCTGAGCGGCCTGTCCGGCGAGCCCGGCGACGCCCCCGCGGGCCGGGTGGTCGCCTACCGACGGTGAGCCGACCAGCCTGGCCAACCCGACCAGCCTGACCAGCCGCCGACGCGGCCCGCCCGGTGCGCACCGGGCGGGCCGCCTCGGTCTGCGGGGACTAGGCTCGACCTGATGACCGCCCCCCTCGACCCCGCCGGCGACGACGCCCACCGCGTCGTCGGCGACGTCGTCGGCAAGTTCGGCGACGACCTCGTCGAGCTGCGCCGCGACCTGCACCGCCACCCGGAGCTCTCCTGGGAGGAGCGACGCACCACCGACCGGGTCGTGGAGGTCCTCGAGCGGGCCGGCTGGCGGGTCTCGCCGGCCCCGCGCAGCGGCGCCGTCGCCGAGATCGGCGACGGCGACCGGATGGTCGCGCTCCGCGCCGACCTCGACGCCCTGCCGGTCCACGACCTCACCGACGACCCCTGGACCAGCCAGGTGCCCGGCGTCGCCCACGCCTGCGGCCACGACCTGCACACGACCGCCCTCGTCGGCGCCGCCCTCGCCCTCGCCGAGGTGCACGAGCGCGGCCTGCTCCCCGGCCGGGTGCGGCTGCTCTTCCAGCCGGCGGAGGAGGTGATGCCCGGAGGCGCCAAGCACCTGGTCAACCAGGGAGCGCTCGAGGGCGTGGACCGGATCTTCGCCCTGCACGCCGAGCCGTCCGTCGACGTCGGCACGGTCGGGGTCCGCACCGGGGCGATCACCAGCGCCGCCGACCGGATCGAGGTCCGCGTCGAGGGCACGGGCGGCCACACCTCCCGGCCGCACCTCACCGGCGACCTCACCTTCGCCCTCGCCAAGGTCACCAGCGAGCTCCCGGCGGTGCTGAGCCGCCGGATGGACCCCGGTCGGGGGTCAGCGTGGTGTGGGGGGTCCTCCGCGCCGGCGCGGCGCCCAACGTCATCCCCGACCAGGGCATCGCCGCCGGCACCGTGCGGATCCTCGACGCGTTCGCCTGGGCGGGGTGCGAGGCGGTGGTCCGCGAGGCGGTCCTCGACATCGTGCGCCCCTACGGCGTGACCGCGACCGTCGACTACCTGCAGGGCGTCCCGCCGGTGGTCAACGACGCCGCCAGCGCGCGGATCGTCGCCGACACCGCCGACGCGCAGCTCGGGCCCCACCACCGCAGCGAGGTGCCGCAGAGCCTCGGCGGTGAGGACTTCGGGTGGTACCTCGAGGGCGTCCCGGGCGCGATGTTCCGGTTGGGCACGCGCACGCCCGGCGGCGCGACGTACGACCTCCACCAGGGCGACCTCCGGATCGACGAGGGGGCCGTCCCGGTCGGCGCCGCGATGCTCGCCGGCATCGCGGTGCGGGCCGTCGGGCACGGAGCGGGCACGCGCTCGTGACCCGTACCCCGTCGGCGCGCCCGTCACGGCGCGTGGGAGGCATGAACTGTCGTGCCCGTGGGAAGACGTGACACCATGGGCTCCAGCACGACGACCGATTCGCATGGGGGAACGGTGCTTTTGCTTTCTCGGATCTCTGCCCGCACGGCCGCTGGGGCCGTCGTGGCGGCGCTCGGCGCGCTGACCGCGGCGCTCCTGCTGCCGGCCGCGGCGCACGCCGACGGCCTCTCCAACCCCGGCGGTGGGGGCTACCGGGTCTCGGTCACCGCCGTCGTCAGCGGCGGCGAGGGCGACCCCGTGTCCGGCGGCTCGATCTCGCTCTCGGTCCCGCCGGTCTGCTGGTGGGAGCCGGTCGACGGCGACAGCATCTTCGCCGGGTGGAAGAGCGTCGATCCCTCCGACGCGGAGGAGTTCGACGAGTGGTACAAGGACCACATCCGGAAGTACACGAGCACGTTCGTCCCGGCCCGGCTGTTCCTGCCGACGGTCGCCGACTTCAAGGACGCGATGCGGCGGCACCAGGCCGGTGAGCCGGTGCAGTGGTACCACCTCGGCCAGGCCGACGGGGTCAACTGCGCCGACGAGGGCTTCGCCCGCAACGGCGGCCAGCTGCCCCCGGACTGGGAGCAGGACGGCTCGCGGACGGCGCCGATCAGCTACATCGCGGTGACCGGGCAGCCCGAACCGCCGATGGTCGAGGTCGAGGACGTCGTCGAGACCCTGTGGGACGAGGCGGTCCAGGGGCTCGGCGCGCCCGAGCTAGCCCGCAACCCCGAGATCGCCGAGGCCGGGCAGGCCACGCTGGTCAACATCCCGACCTGGTTCTGGGTCGAGAACCAGCAGGAGGCGCTCGCCGAGGACGGGGAGATCCACCTCGAGGTGCACATCCCCGGCACGCCGGTGCAGGCGACGCTCGACGCGGCCACGACCGGCATGGAGGTCTCCGCCCCGTCGGCCGGCGCCCGGACGTGCACGGTCGAGCAGGCGAAGACCGCCTGGGAGCGCGGCGGCTCCGACGAGAGCGCCTGCACCCTGGCGTTCCGTGAGCCCAACCCGGCGGCTTGGCCGGTGACCGCCTCCATCACCTGGACCGGCTCGTGGCAGGGCACCGACCACAACGGCGCCCAGGGCGGCGAGCTGGAGACCCAGACCCACGGGTCGACCGTCGACGTGCCGGTGGTCGAGGCGGGCGCGCTGGTGACCGGGATCGAGTGATGCCGGCCCGACGCCTGGCGGCCCCTGCTCGCGGCGACCGCCCTCGCCGCCACGGCCGCAGCCTGCGGCTCGGACGAGCCGTCGAGTCCCGCACCCGACCTCGGCGGCAGCAGTGCGGACGCCTCCGAGAGCGGCGACGACGCCACCGACGGCCGGACGGGCGGCGACGACCCGCTCCCCGCGGAGCTGCCCGCCCCGCCCGAGAAGGGCGACAAGGTCCGCGACGGCTACTCGGTGGTCGCCGGCCGGTTGCCGGAGAGCCGGCCGGACCGCAAGGTCGCGAAGGTCCTCGTCACTTACATGGACGTGCGGGTGGCCTCCTTCAACACCGGCGTCGCCTCGCCGGCGCTCGCCGGCGTCGCGACCGGCCAGGCGCTGACCGACGTCCAGGGACGCGCGGCGGAGCTCAACCAGCTCGGCCTGCGCACGGTGGGCGACATGGTCGTGCACGTCGACGAGGTCGAGACCGAGGGCGGCGAGGCGACGCTCGACGCCTGCGTCGACAACGCGACCGTCGACGTCGACCGCCGCGGCCGTGCCGTCGAGTCCCCGCCCGCGGCGTACGACGTCACCGCGACGCTCGTCGAGGTGGCGGACGGTGCCTGGCTGGTCGGCACCCTGGCAGCGAAGCCCACCGAGTCCTGCTGAGCCCGGGGGAGCCCGGCGGACCCCGGCTCCGGCGCTCCTGAGCCGCCCGGACTCGACTTGGTAACAACTTCGCGCAATCGCCTGACGCGGCGCCGACAGGCTCTAGGGTGGCGCGGAAAATGTGCGTCGACCCCGGCGCCTGGATGGATGGAGGAGCATCTTGCGCAAGGGAAGCAGGATCGCCGCGCTGGCCGCGGCCGCGTCGCTCGCACTGGTCGGCTGCGCGACCGAGGACGACGGCGGAGACAGCGGCAGCGACGACAACACGACTGCTGCAGCCGAGGGCTGCGTCGCCCCCGACGGGGACATCCAGGTCGGCCTGGCCTACGACGTCGGCGGCCGCGGCGACCAGTCGTTCAACGACTCCGCCTACGCCGGCCTCGAGCGGGCCCAGGAGGAGCTCGGCGTGAGCGCCACCGAGGCCGAGGCCAGCGACGGCGAGGCGGAGTCCGCCCGCGAGGAGCGGCTGCGCACCATGGCCGAGTCCGGCATGAACCCGATCATCGGCGTCGGCTTCGCCTACAGCGAGTCGACCAACGTCGTCGCGCCGGAGTTCCCCGACACCTGCTTCGGCGTCATCGACGGCTTCGACCCCGACGAGGAGCCCAACCCCAACGTCGCCTACCTCGGCTTCGCCGAGGAGCAGGGCTCGTTCCTGGTCGGCGTCGCGGCCGCGCTCAAGACGGAGAGCGACACGGTCGGCTTCGTCGGTGGTGTGCACAACGACCTGATCAAGAAGTTCGAGGCCGGCTACACCGCCGGTGTGCAGGCCGTGAACCCCGACATCGAGGTCATCGTCAACTACATCGAGGAGAGCGACCTCGCCGGGTTCGCCGACCCGGCCGGTGGCAAGGAGGCGGCCGCGGCCGCCTACGACCAGGGCGCCGACGTGGTCTACCACGCGTCCGGTGGCTCGGGCTCCGGTGTGTTCGAGGCCGCGACCGAGGCCGACGCCTGGGCGATCGGTGTCGACTCCGACCAGTACCTGACCGCACCGAAGAACCAGCAGCAGCACATCCTCACCTCGATGCTCAAGCGCGTCGACGTGGCGACCTTCGACATGATCCAGTCGGTGGCCGACGGTGAGCCGCTGTCGAGCTACCAGGTCTACGACCTGTCCGTCGACGGCGTCGCGTACTCGACGTCGGGTGGCTTCGTCGAGGACATCGCCTCGGACATCGACGGCTACGGCGAGCAGATCGTGAACGGCGAGATCGAGGTCCCGACCGCTCCGGCCGGCTGAGCCGCGGCACCAGCGCAGTACACGGGGCCCGGGCCAGGCGCTAGCGTCCTGGCCCGGGCCCTCGGTCTGACCGCGGGCCACGGCGGCCCGCGGACGAGGGAGGGTGGATGTGACAACCGAGGTCGAGACGTCGCCGGAGGAGCGGCCCCGGCTCCGGCGGGATCACCGTCCGCGGCGTGACGAAGAGGTTCCCCGGCGTGGTGGCCAACCACGACGTCCACGTCACCATCAAGCCGGGCACGGTGCACGCGCTGATCGGTGAGAACGGCGCCGGCAAGTCGACGCTGATGAAGATCCTCTACGGCGTGCAGCGGCCCGACGAGGGCGAGATCCTGGTCGACGGCCGGCCGGTGACCTTCCACTCGCCGACCGACGCCATCAAGGCCGGCATCGGCATGGTCTTCCAGCACTTCATGCTGGCCGACAACCTCACCGTGCTCGAGAACGTCGTGCTCGGCGCCGAGAGCCTGCACGGCATCGGGTCCGCCGCGCGCGCCGAGATCCGGCGGATCTCCGACGCCTACGGCTTCGAGCTCGACCCCGACGACCTCGTCGAGGACCTCGGCGTCGGCCAGCGGCAGCGGGTCGAGATCCTCAAGGTCCTCTACCGCGGCGCCCGCACCATCATCCTCGACGAACCGACCGCGGTGCTGGTGCCGCAGGAGGTCGACGCCCTGTTCGCCAACCTCCGCGAGCTGCGCGACACCGGCCACACGCTGCTCTTCATCTCCCACAAGCTCGACGAGGTCCTCGCGATCGCCGACGACATCACGGTCATGAGGCGGGGGGGAGACCGTCGGCGAGGCCGACCCGGCGACCGCGACGAAGAAGCAGCTGGCCGAGTTGATGGTCGGCTCCGAGCTGCCCCTCGCCGCAGACGGAGGAGTCGACCGTCACCACGACGTCGATGCTGACGATGGAGGGGTCCGGCTCGTCGACCGCGGCGGCCGCCACCTGCTGCGCGACGTCGACCTGACCATCCACCGCGGCGAGGTCCTCGGCCTCGCCGGCGTCGAGGGCAACGGCCAGGCGGAGCTGGTCGAGAACGATCATGGGCATCCGCCGGGCGACGGCCGGGCGCATCGTGCTGGCCGGCCAGGACATCACCCACTGGTCGACCCGGCGGCGGCGCGAGGCCGGGATCGGGTTCATCCCGGAGGACCGGCACCGCCACGGGCTGGTGCTCGACGCCCCGCTCTGGGAGAACCGCGTGCTCGGCCAGCAGACCAGCACGGCGATGTCCAAGCTGGGCTTCATCCGCCGCGGCGCCGCGAAGGCCGACACCCGCCGGATCGTGGAGGAGTACGACGTCCGCACGCCGTCGATCAACACCCACGCGCGGGCCCCTGTCCGGCGGCAACCAGCAGAAGCTGATCGTCGGCCGCGAGATGAGCGGCGACCCGATCCTCCTCATCGCCGCGCACCCCACCCGCGGCGTCGACGTGGGCGCCCAGGCGGCGATCTGGGACTACATCAAGGCCGCGCGCCGCGAGGGTCTCGCGGTGCTGCTGATCTCGGCCGACCTCGACGAGCTGATCGGGCTCTCCGACCGGATCCAGGTGATCCTGCGGGGGGCGGCCTCGTCGGCGAGTTCGACCCCGACACGGTCACGCCGCAGCAGCTCGGCTCGGCGATGACCGGTGGAGAGGAGAACGCGTGAAGAGCGCAGTCCTGCTGCGGAAGCTCGCCCAGGTCGTCCTGGCGCCGCTGATCGCGGTCGTCGCGGCGATGCTGGTCGAGCGCGGTGGTCTGGGTCGCCGACAGCTCGGTGTCGGACTTCTGGGGGCGTCATGCTCGACGCGCCCAACAAGCGCAACTGGGTCAACATCGTCAACCAGACGTCGATGCTGTTCCTCGCGGGGGCGGCGGCGGCGATCGGGTTCCGGATGAACCTGTTCAACATCGGCGTCGAGGGCCAGTACACGCTGGCGGCCTACTGCGCCGCGGTGTTCGCCGGCGCGGCGCTGCTGCCAGGAACCCTCAACATCTGGGCCTCGCTCGTCGTCGCGATGTGCGTCGGCGGCATCTGGGCCGGGATCGCCGGCCTGCTGAAGGTCACCCGCGGCGTCAGCGAGGTGATCTCGACGATCATGCTCAACTCGATCGCGCTCACCCTCGTCGGCTACCTGCTCAACCGCTACGGCGAGCAGGCCGGCCAGGGGCGTCGTACGTCTCCGATCCCCGACAGCAGCAAGCTGCTCGACCAGCACTTCGGCTACTTCGACACCCGCGGCACCGGTGTCTGGGCGCTGGCCTTCCTCGCGGTGGTGGTCGGTGTGGTGATGGCGGTCGTCATCAACCGCACCCGGTTCGGCTTCGACCTGAGGACCACCGGCAGCAACGAGCAGGCCGCGGTCGCCTCCGGTGTCGGCATCAAGAAGATGGTGGTCGTCGCGATGCTGATCTCCGGCGCGATCGCCGGGCTGATCTGGATGCCCGCCCTCTTCGGCGGCGCCGACTACTACGGCACCACGTTCCAGCGCGGGCTCGGCTTCACCGGCATCGCGGTCGCGCTGCTCGGGCGCAACCGGCCGCTCGGGATCGCCGTCGGCGCCCTGCTGTTCGCGTGGCTGAGCGTGCAGTCCAACCCGCTGCAGCTCAAGGCCGACATCTCGCCGTCCGTCGTGCAGGTCACCCAGGGCGTCGTCGTGCTGGCCGTCGTCATCGCCTACGAGGCAGTACGGCGCTGGGGGGCGGCCCAGGAGCAGCGGGCGCTCAGCCGGGCGCTCGACCGCAACGCGGCCCAGGAAGGAGCGTCGGCATGACCGCCACCGCCTCGGAGAGGTCGACGACGCCGGGGGCGCCGCGGCGCTCCAGGTGACCGGCGGCGCGCGGGTCGCGCTGGTCGCGGTCGCCGTGCTGCTGTCGGTCGCGACCGTGCGGCTGCTCACCGGTGCCCACGACCTCGACTCGCCCGGCAGCCTGCGCGCCGCGCTGACGGCCACCTGCCCGATCCTGCTCGCCGCGCTGGGCGGGCTCTGGAGCGAGCGGGCGGGCGTCGTCAACATCGGCCTCGAGGGCCAGATGCTCTTCGGCACGTGGGGCGCCGCGTTCTTCACCTACCACTACGACCCGTACATCGGGCTGCTCGGCGGCATCGCCTTCGGTGTCCTCGGCGGCCTGATCCACGCGGTCGCGACGGTGACCTTCGGCGTCGACCACATCGTCTCCGGCGTGGCGCTCAACGTGATCGCGCTCGGCATCACCACGTTCCTCGCCGAGGCGTTCTTCGCCGACCTCAACTCCGAGCGCGGGCGCGGCGGCGCCAGCAGCTGACCGGGCTGGAGAAGCCGGACTCGGTCACGGTGCCGGGGATCTCCGACGCGGCCAACGACCTCGCCGACAAGCACTGGTTCGTCGTCTCCGACCTGGCCAGCGTCGTGGCCACCCTCACGACCAGCATCTCCGTCGTCACGATCCTGGTGCTGCTCCTCGTCGTCGCCACGGCGGTCATCCTGTGGCGCACCCGGTTCGGGCTGCGGCTGCGGTCGTGCGGCGAGAACCCGCAGGCCGCGGAGAGCCTCGGCGTCGCCGTGCTGCGGCACAAGTACGCCGCGGTGCTGATCTCCGGCGGCCTGGCCGGCCTCGGAGGTGCCTACCTGGCGCTGGTGTCGTCGCCCGGCTTCCACACCAACCAGACCAACGGCCGCGGCTACATCGGCCTGGCCGCGATGATCTTCGGCAACTGGCGTCCCGGCGGTGTCCTGCTCGGCTCCGGCATGTTCGGCTACACCGACAGCCTGCGGCTGCGCAACCCCGACACCATCCACGCGCTGCTGCTGCTCATCGCGTTCTGGCTGTTCGTGATCGGCGTGTGGCGGGTCGTCAAGGCGGTGCGCGCGAGCACGACCCTCTCCCGGCGCGACGTCGTCGGCCACGCGGCGCTGCTCACGGCGGCGGTCGGCTTCTTCCTGTGGTGGCTGCTGACCGACGGCGTGCCCCGCGACTTCACCAGCATGACGCCCTACCTCGCGACACTGCTGGTGCTGGCGTTCGCGGCTCAACGGTTGCGGATGCCCAAGGCCGACGGTCAGATCTACCGGCGGGGAGCGCGGGCTAGCGATGACCGGACGGGACGACGAGTTCGACTGGGCGGCGCTGCAGGCCGCCGCCACCGAGGTGATGGGCCGCGCCTACGCGCCGTACTCGGGCTATCCGGTGGGCGCCGCGGCGCAGGTCGACGACGGCCGCGTGGTCGTCGGCTGCAACGTCGAGAACGCGGCGTACGGCGTCGCCCTCTGCGCCGAGTGCGGCCTGGTCAGCGCGCTGCACGCCAGCGGGGGCGGCCGGCTCACCCACTTCGTGTGCGTCGACGGTGCCGGCGCGGTGCTGATGCCGTGCGGGCGCTGCCGGCAGCTGCTGTGGGAGAACGGCGGCCCGGAGCTGCTGGTGATGACGGTGTCGGGTGTGCGGACGATGACGGAGGTGCTGCCGGATGCCTTCGGGCCCGACGACCTCGCTTGACCTGACCGCCGCGGCGCTGGTCGCCGACCCCTACCCGTTCCTCGCCGAGGAGCGGGCGCGCCACCAGGTGGCGTGGCACGAGCCGACCGGGAGGTGGCTGACCTTCGGTCACGCCGCGGCCGGCGCCAGTGCTGCGCGAGCGGCGGCTGGGCCGGATCTGGCGCGACAAGGAGCCGGCCGACTACCTCGAGCCGTTCAACCTGCTCCACCGCAACCAGATGATGGAGAACGAGCCGCCGGTCCACACCCGGATGCGGCGCCAGGTGTCCGCGGCGTTCAACCGCGGCCACGTCGAGCGGCTCCGTCCCCGGGTCCGCGAGCTCGCGGCCCGGTTGCTCGACGAGGTCGACCCGTCCGGGTTCGACGTCATCGGGCAGTACGCCGAGCCGTTGCCGGTGCTGGTGATCGCCGAGCTGCTGGGGGTCCCGGCCGACCGGGCCGACGACCTGCGGCGCTGGTCGCAGGCCATCGTCCGGATGTACGAGGTCGCGCCGTCGGAGCAGGTGGTCGCCGAGGCCGTGGCCGCCGCCGACGCGTTCGCCGGCTACGTGCGCGAGCTGGTGGCCCGGCGCCGGGTCGAGCCCGGCGACGACCTCACGAGCGACCTGGTCGCGACCGACCTCTCCGAGGACGAGGTCGTCGCCACCGTCGTCCTGCTCCTCAACGCCGGGCACGAGGCGTCGGTCAACGTCTTCGGCAACGGGCTGGTCTCGCTGCTGCGCCGGGGCCTCCGGCCGGCTGCGGACGTCACCGTCACCGTGGAGGAGATGCTCCGGTTCGACTCCGCGCTGCAGCTCTTCGAGCGCACCGCCACCACGGACGTCGAGGTGGCCGGCGTGACGGTGCGGGAGGGGCAGAAGATCGCCGCGCTGCTCGGCGCCGCCAACCGCGACCCGGCCGTCTTCGATGCTCCTGACGAGATGCGCGTGGACCGCGACCCCAACCCGCACCTGGCGTTCGGCGCCGGGGTGCACTTCTGCCTCGGGGCGCCGCTGGCGCGGATGGAGCTGCACGAGTCGGTGACCGCCCTCTTCGACCGGTTCCCCGGTCTCGGGCTCGCCGGCGAGCCGGTGTCGCGCGGCACCTTCGTGTTGCGGGGCTTCGAGACCGTGCCCGTAGGGTGCGCGCCATGAGCCACGACGCGGTGGAAGTGATCAGCGCCAAGCGCGACGGCGGCACCCTCAGCCGCAGCCAGATCGACTGGGTCGTCGGCGCCTACACCCGCGGTGACGTGGCCGACGAGCAGATGTCGGCGCTGGCGATGGCGATCCTCCTCAACGGCATGGACCGGCGCGAGATCGCCGACTGGACCGCCGCGATGATCGCGTCCGGCGAGCGGATGGACTTCTCCGCGCTCTCCCGGCCGACGGCCGACAAGCACTCCACGGGCGGGGTGGGCGACAAGATCACGCTGCCGCTCGCACCGCTCGTCGCGGCGTGCGGCGTGGCGGTGCCGCAGCTCTCGGGTCGCGGTCTCGGACACACCGGCGGCACCCTCGACAAGCTCGAGTCGATCCCCGGCTGGCGAGCCACGCTGTCGACCGAGGAGGTCCTCGGGCAGCTGGAGTCGGTCGGCGCGGTCGTCTGCGCCGCGGGGGAGGGCCTGGCGCCCGCCGACCGCAAGCTCTACGCCCTGCGCGACGTCACCGGCACCGTCGAGGCGATCCCGCTGATCGCCTCCTCGATCATGAGCAAGAAGATCGCGGAGGGCACCGGCGCGCTGGTCCTCGACGTCAAGGTCGGCAGCGGTGCGTTCATGAAGGATCTCGCCAAGGCGCGCGAGCTGGCCGAGGTGATGGTCGCGCTCGGCAGCGACGCCGGCGTGCGGACGGTGGCTCTGCTCACCGACATGGACGTGCCGCTGGGCCGCACCGCGGGCAACGCGATCGAGGTCGCCGAGTCGGTCGAGGTGCTCGCCGGCGGCGGCCCGGCCGACGTGGTCGAGCTGACGCTGGCACTGGCCCGCGAGATGCTCGCCGCCGCCGGTCGCGACGACGTCGACCCCGCCGACCGGCTGGCCGACGGCTCCGCGATGGACGTCTGGCGGTCGATGATCGGCGCCCAGGGCGGCGACCCCGACGCGCCGCTGCCGACCGCGCGCGAGTCCCACGTCGTCACCGCGCCGAGCGACGGGGTGCTGACCCGGCTCGACGCGCTGGCGGTCGGCACCGCGGCCTGGCGGCTCGGCGCCGGCCGGGCCCGCAAGGAGGACCCGGTGCAGGCGGGAGCGGGCGTCGTGTGGCACGCCCGGCCCGGCGACGAGGTCACCGCAGGTCAACCGCTGCTCACCCTCCACACCGACACCCCGGAACGGTTCGAGCGCGCCCTGGCCGCGCTCGAGGGCGGCTTCCGCGTCGACCCGCCGGGCACGGCGTACGACGCGCGGCCGCTGGTGATCGACCGGGTCGGCTGACCCCGGCCCGGCCCTACCCGGCCTACCCGGCTGTGGGCGAGCCGGACCGCGTCACTCCTCGTCCCTGCTCTCGTCGATGAGGACGACGTAGTCGTTGATGTCGTCGTAGAGGTCGGTGCCCTCGGCCTTCTGCTCCTGGAAGAAGTCGATGATCGCCTCCGGGTCGTCGGCGTCGCCGCGTCCGGTCCGCTCGAGCCACCCCTCGAACTCCGGCGGCACGCCGTGGATCTTGACGTAGAGGGCGAAGCCGAGCAGGTTGTGCTGCGCGTTGTCGCCCATCGCCTCGTCCCAGCTGGCGTCCTCCTTCTCCAGCCGCTCCATCTCGGAGAGGAGGGCGTTGAAGACACCCATCACCGGGCCGGTCAGCGGGTGCTTGACGCCGGCGCTGATGCCGCTCTCGACGATGCTCTTCAGCACGCCGTCGAGCTTGATCTGGTTGCCGAGGAGCTCCTCGGTGCGCAGCATGTAGCCGATCATCTCGGCGATCGCGTCCGGGTTGTCGCCGGCCTCGACCCGCGTCTCGATGATCTGGTTCATCAGCTCCTCGGCGTCGGCGTCGACCGTCCGCAGCGCGTCGGTGAGGCCGCGGTGGCTGACGCCGTCCTCCATCACGTCCTCGAGGTACCAGCGCAGCATCTCGGGATCGGTGACGACGTCCTCGAGGTGCTCGCGGTAGTGGTCCCAGTACAGCGGGCTGTGCGGGAAGTGCGCGTACTCCAGCAGGTCCTCGATCTCCCGGCTCGGGTACCGCGCGCCCTCGGTGCCCGCCACCTCGTTGCCGCGGTCGCGGTAGGCCTGGAGCGTCTCGCCGTAGAGGTCGGCCTTCACCTGCCACTCCTCGTCGTTGAGCGTCCCGCCGTCGGTCTGGATCGTGAGCAGGCGCTGGAGCACCTCGTCGCGCTGCTCCTCGTCGAAGTGGGTGAAGACGTCGGCCAGGTCGGAGCCGGAGCTGCGCTCGTCCCACTGCTCGAGGAGCGACGTCGCCTCGAGGTCGTAGACGTAGTGGAAGATGTGCGGCACGAGCGACGCGCCGCCGAGGCCGGCCGGAGGGCCGTTGTAGACCTCGCTGAAGTAGGCGATGGCGATCGCGTTGGTGCGTCCGCCGGCGTTGTCGGAGCCGGCGATGATCGCCCAGATGCGCGCGGAGTAGTCGTTCTCCATGAAGTCGTCGGCGAAGCGGGCGAAGGCCGGGTCGTCGAGCGACTCGATGCCGGCGGCGATGGTGTCGTTGAACGGGAGCAGGTCCTCCTGGATCCCCTCGACCGACGCGTAGCCGCGGTCGATGACGCCCTCGATCTGGTTGTAGAGCTCGAGCACGCCGTCGGGGCCGAGGACGTCGACCAGCTGGCCGGGGTAGTAGGGGTCGTCGGGTGCTCTCCGATCGCGGCTAGCGCCTCGTTGATCGCCTCCTCGTCGCCGTCCTCGAGGGCCTCCTGCAGGTCCTCGAGGTGCTCCTCCGCGCGGTCCCGTGCCTCCCGCCGCTTCCGCTCGTCGTAGGCCTCCTGCTGGTCCCGGACGTACTGCCCGGCCAGCGCCAGCGCGTCGAGGACGGAGGCGTCCGCGGTCAGCGGCCGCTCCGGGTAGCGCCCGTGGTTCCGGTAGTCGTCGAGCGCCGATGCGGGTACGTCGACCGGCGTGTGGGTGACCAGCGCGTTCCCGAGCGTCCGGGTCTTGCGCCGCAGCTCGTCCTTGAGGTCCTGGAAGTCCGCGTCGATGGCGGCACGGGTGGTCTCCCGGGCGTCGGCGGCGTCGGAGCGCGCGCCCGCGCGGATGTCGGCGTACTCCTCCCGGATCGCCTGGTTGACCGGCGGCTGACCCGGCTCGGTGCGGGTGCCCCGCTCGTAGGCGTTGTCGGCGGCGGTGACCGCCGTGTCGTAGGCGTCGTCGGCGTCCCGCCAGCGCCGGTTGAGGTCGGGCAGGTCGGTGTCGAGGGCGGTGCGGTAGCGGTTCTCCAGCGTCTGGATGGCGTCGGCGATGTCGTCGAGGTCGCTCGCCATCGGGTTCTTCATGACCCGGCCGAGCCCGGTCATCTCGCTCTTGATCGAGACCGCGGCGTCACCCGTCCACTGGTCGCCGATCTCACCGGGCGTCCCACCCACGGTGGTGCCCTTGGTGGTCAGGTGGTCGCTGAGCTTCCCGAACCACTCCCGGGCGTACTTGAGGCCGTCCGGGTCGATGTCGAGCGTGTAGTGGTCGTCGCCCATCAGTACATCCCTCGGTTGCGTGGCGGCGCGGCGGTGGAGGTGCCGGACAGGTCGAACTGCCAGGAGTAGTCCTGGTCGATCGCCGTGAGGTCGACGTGGAGGGCGTTGGTGTTGCCTGCGATCAGCCCCGCGCTGGTGGTGCCGGTCTCGAGCACGGTCCGCCAGCCGATCCGCATGGTGTCGCAGCCGGTCGCCACCTCGTCGGAGAACTCGCCGCACGCCGACTCCAGGTGGCTGACCTGCGCGCCGAACAGCGGCGCGGTCTCGTCGAACTCGTTGCTGAGGTTGTCGAACCGGTCCTTGACGCGGGCAGCGACCTCAGCGCTCATCCGGATGGCCATGCCTGCGCCTTTCCCGCTGCTGCCGGGGTCAAACGTGTGGGCACGCGGTTGCCCGGGAAGTCCTCCCTAGGATGTCGGGACGGCGCTGCCGTCGACGGAAGGGATCCCGGTGCGATTCAGCCTCAGCCTCGCCAACGGCGCCACGGGTGCGCGGTGCGACGTGCTCGTCGACGCCGACCCGGAGACCGAGGTGGCCGAGCTGCTGCCGCGGTTGCTGGCGGCCACCGGCGGCGAGATGCACCCGGCCTTCGCCCGGCAGGTCGCGGTGTGGGTCGACGGACGGCGCGTCGACGTCGGCTGGACGCTGCGCCAGGCGGGCGTCCGTCCCGGGTGCGTCGTCGCCCTGCACGAGCCGGACGGCTACGACGCGGCGCTGCCGCACGGCGTGGTGGAGCTGCGGGTGGTCTCGGGCCCGGGCGCGGGGCGGGTCCACCGGTTCGGCATCGGTGAGCACCAGGTCGGCAACGGGGCGGCCGGCATGTCGCTGCCCGACCTGTTCCTCCCCCGCCGACGCGCTCGTCATCCGGGTGACGACCGACGCCGAGGTCGAGGTCGTCGCCCACGCCCTCGACGTACGGATCGACGGTCGCGACCCGTTCGGGCCCGACCCGGAGAACGACGAGGAGGACGCCGCCGCGGTGGAGCTGCTCCCCCGACGAGGCGCTGACCCGTCGCGAGCGCCGCCGCCGGAAGCGGTCCCGGCGGCGGGAGCGGCGAGCGGCACGGAGGGCCGAGCGCCGCGGCGTCCGGCCGGCCGAGCCGGATCCGGAGCCGCGCGACCTGGTCTGGGCCGAGGGCGCCGACCTGCGGATCGGCGAGACCCTCCTGCAGTGGCGGCGGGTGTGGCAGCCCGACGCCGACACCAGCCCCAGCGACGACGTGCTCGGCATCGACTTCAACCGGCCGCCGCGGCTGCTGCGGCCCGAGCGGGAGAACGCGTTCGTGCTGCCGGCCGAGCCGGTCAAGCCGCGGCGGCAGACCGTGCCGTGGCCGATCGTCATCGCGCCGCTCTTCATGGCCGTCCCGATGTGCCTGGTCTTCGACAACTGGCGCTTCATGATGTTCGCGGTGCTGTCACCGTTCCTCGCGATCTTCAACCTGATCTCGCAGCGCAGCGGCGCCGCCCGCACCTACCGCGAGCAGATGATCGAGTTCCGGTCGGACACGTTCTCGGTGCGGCGCCGGATCGCACGGGCGCAGCGGCTCTTCCGGGAGGACCTGCGCGCCGACCGGCCCGACCCGGCGCGCGTCCTCCTCGACGCCGTGGGGCCGGGCCACGAGCTGTGGATGCGGCGGCGCTCCGACCCCGACTACCTCACCCTGCGCGTCGGCGTCGCCGACCGGCCGTCGCCGATCACGATCACCGACCGCGCACGCAAGGAGACCGAGGAGCCGCCGGAGCCGGACGTGATCGGCGACGTCCCGGTCGCCATCTCGATGCGGGACGTCCCTGTCATCGGCCTCTGCGGCGAGCAGGCAGGGGTCGACTCGCTCGCCCGGTGGCTGCTCGGGCAGGCGGCGGTGCTGCACGCGCCCGGCGACCTCGACCTGGTCGTGCTGACCGGCGCGGAGCGCGAGCAGCAGTGGGGCTGGCTGCGCTGGCTCCCGCACTGCCGCCGGCCGGGGAGCCGGTCGGCGCCACGCTCGGCACCGACCAGGACTCCGTCGCCCGCCGGCTGGCCGAGCTCGGCCAGCTGATCGCCGACCGGTCCGGCGACGAGCACCGGGTCGCGCTGCCCGGCGACCAGACGCCGCGCCCCCGACGTGCTGGTGGTGCTCGACGGCGCGCGGCGGCTGCGCGCGCTGCCCGGCATCGTCGGCGTGCTGCGCGACGGCCCCGCCGTCGGCGTCCGGGTGGTCTGCCTCGACGAGGACCAGCGGTCGCTGCCCGAGGAGTGCCGTGCCGTCCTCGACGTCCGCGAGGGGCTCGTCGAGCTGCGCCGCACCGGCTCCGAAGCGGTCGCCAGGATCCGCCCCGACCTCGTCGAGCCGGCCTGGGCGACCCGGCTCGGCCGCGCGCTGGCCCCCGTCCGCGACACCACGCCGGACGTCGAGGTGTCCGGCCTGCCGTCCTCGGCCCGCCTGCTCGACTGCATCGGGCTCGCCGACCCGACGCCGGAGCTCGTCGCCCGGCGGTGGGGGCCGGAGGCGCGCACCGACGTCGTCATCGGGGTCGGCTTCGACGGTCCGTTCCGGCTCGACGTACGCCGCGACGGCCCGCACGCGCTCGTCGCCGGCACCACCGGCTCGGGCAAGTCCGAGCTGCTGCAGACGATCGTCGCCTCGCTGGCGGTGGCGAACAGCCCGGAGCAGATGACGTTCGTGCTCGTGGACTACAAGGGCGGGTCGGCGTTCAAGGACTGCGCGCGGCTGCCGCACACCGTCGGCATGGTGACCGACCTCGACACCCACCTGGTCGCCCGGGCGCTCACCTCGCTGGGGGCCGAGCTGCGCAGGCGCGAGCACCTCCTCGCGGGTCCCGGCGCCAAGGACCTCGAGGACTACTGGGCGTTGCAGCGGCGCGACCCCACGCTGCCCACCATCCCGCGGCTGGCGATCGTGATCGACGAGTTCGCGAGTCTCAAGGCGGAGCTGCCCGACTTCGTGACCGGGCTCGTCACCATCGCCCAGCGCGGCCGGTCGCTCGGCATCCACCTGGTGCTGGCCACCCAGCGGCCCTCGGGCGTGATCTCCAACGACATCCGCGCCAACACCAACCTGCGGATCGCGCTCCGGGTGACCGACGAGTCGGAGTCGAAGGACGTCATCGACGCGCCCGACTCCGCGACGATCGGCGCCGACCAGCCCGGACGCGGCTACGCGCGGCTGGGGCACTCGTCCCTGCTGCCGTTCCAGGCCGGCCGCGTCGGCGGTGCGCGACCGGGGGCGGTCGTGGCAGCGGAGGCGGAGCGCGAGGAGCCGCTGGTGTGGCCGGTCGGCTGGACCGTGGTCGGCCACCCCGCGCCCGCCCGGCCGAAGAAGGAGGGCAAGCAGACCGACGAGGGCGACACCGACCTCTCCGTCCTCGTCGACGCGGTCCGCGGCGCCACCCGGCTGCGCGGGATCACGGAGCAGCACTCGCCCTGGCTGCCCGAGCTTCCCACCCCGGTCGGGCTGGCGCGGCTGCGCGAGCTCGCGGGCACGCCCGACGACGACCGGGTGGTGGGCTGGGGGGCGCCCTGGGCGCTGGAGGACCACCCCGCCGACCAGGCCCAGCGGCCCCGGGAGTTCGTCCTCGGCGGGTCCGGCCACCTCTACGTCGTCGGCGGGCCGCGGTCGGGACGCTCGACGGCGCTGCGCACGATCGCGGCCGGGCTCGCCGAGGTGACCCGCTCCCGCGACCTCCACCTCTACGGCCTCGACTGCGGCAACGGCGCGCTGCTGCCCCCTGACCGCGCTGCCGCACACCGGCGCGGTCGTGCAGCGCACCGAGGTCGAGCGCGCGAGCCGGCTCCTGGAACGGCTCGGCGAGGAGGTCAAGCGACGCCAGGACGTGCTCGGCCGGTCCGGGTTCGCCGACATCGACGAGCAGCGGCGGGCCGTGCCGGCCGACGAGCGGCTGCCCTACGTCGTGCTGCTGCTCGACCGCTGGGAGGGCTTCGTCTCCGACCTGTCCGAGGTCGACGTGGGCCGCCTCAACGACCGGATGCTGGGGCTGCTCCGGGAGGGCGCCAGCGTCGGCGTCCAGGTCATGGTGTCGGGCGACCGTTCGCTGCTCTCCGGCCGGGTGGCCTCCCCTCGTCGAGCACAAGCTGCTGCTCCGCCTGCCCGACCGCAGCGACTACACGAGCGGCGGCCTCAAGGCCAAGGACGTGCCCGAGCACCTCGCCGACGGCCGCGGGCTGTGGGCGGACTCGGGGATCGAGGCCCAGGTCGCCGTCCTCGGCGACGACGTCGCCGGCGCCGCGCAGAGCGCGTACGTCCGCGAGCTGGGCGCCAAGCTGACCGCGGCCGAGGAGGCGGACGCTCCGGTCCCGCCGGCGCAGGTCCCGTTCCGGCTGGCGGCGCTGCCGGCCGAGGGTCGCCGCCGCCGAAGTGCTCGCCGACCCGGCCCCGTTGCGGCCGGCCCTGGTGCCGCTGGCGATCGGCGGAGACCGGCTCGAGCTGGTCGCGGTGGACGCGACCACACCGGTCCTGGTCGTGGGGCCGCCCTCCAGCGGCCGCACCAACGCGCTGCGCTTCGTGGCGCGGTGGGCGCGTGGGCAGGGCCGGCAGATCCTGGGGTTCACCCCGACCGCCAACGCCCTCTCCGACGACCTCGGCGACGACGCCCTGGTCGGCGTGGACCACGCCCAGGAGGCGGTCGTGGAGCGGCTGCGTGCCCTCCAGAACGGCTCCCTGGTGCTGATCGACGACGGCGAGCGGCTCAAGGAGGGTCCGCTGGCGCCGGTGATGGGCGCCCTCGTGCGGCAGGCGCGCGACCGCGGGTTCAACGTGGTGCTGGGTGGCGGGGTCAGCGAGCTCAGCGCGGGCTTCTCCGGGTGGGTGGTCGAGGCCCGGGCCGGGCGCAAGGGCCTGCTGCTGTCGCCGCAGGAGCCGCTCCAGGGCGACGTGTTCGGTGGCCGGGTGTCGCGGACCTCGCTGGTGGCCCGGGTGCAGCCCGGCCGCGGCGTCGTGTTCCCGGGCAACGGCGAGCAGGTGGGCGTCCAGGTGCCGCTCGTCGACTGAGGTGCCCCTGCACGACGACGGCTCTGCACGACGACGGCCCGGCACCGAGGTGGTGCCGGGCCGTGGGGTGCGGCGGGTCGTCCGCCGCGGACGGGCTCAGAGCTTGATGGTGAACGCCTGGTCGACCTCCGAGAACGCGGAGGACGCCTTGCCGAGGTAGGTCACGAACTCGTCGATGACCGCGAACAGGTCGCCGGACTCCTTCTGCCAGCGGGAGTAGATCTCCCTGGAACGACGTACCGGAGAGACCCTTGAAGGCGCCGGAGTCGTAGAGGCTCTGGATCTGGCCGCTGGTGGTCTGCACGGCGTTCTCGAGCTCGTTCTTGAGGTCGCCGAGGTTCTTGGCCTGAGCCTCGATGGTTCCGTGGTCGATGGAGATGCTGCCGTCGGGTCCAGCCATGTCGAACTCCTGTAGGTGAGATGTAAACCCTGACGGGACCGGCCTACCCGCCCCCGATACCCCGAAACATCGGGACCCGGGAAATCGGCTCGACGGTCCCGGCCGGCTGCCGCCGGCCCGTGGTCGTCGCCTTGCATCCACCCGGCCGGTCTGACCATGCTGGGCGTCGCCGCGCACCCCTCGTCCCCGCGGGCGGACGAGTGACGGAAGATGGTGTCCGGCCAGGCGTGACTCCGGACGACATGGGGTAGGAAGAGGCCGTTCCGGCTTCAGGAGGACATGTGAGCACCGACATCAGCGGCAACCTCGCCGACCGACAGCGCTCCCGGGCGGCCCGCGCGGCCGGAGGCCCGGCGGGCCGGCAGCAGGTCAGCCCGCCCCGGCAGCGGCGCCCTGCGCTGGCGGCGCTCGCGCTGCTGCTCATCGTCGGCGGCGCCCTCGTCGCCGGTCTGCTCGCGGTCCGGATGGACAGCCGGGTGCCGGTGCTCGTCGCCGCCCGCGACATCGAGGCCGGCGCCGAGATCACCGCCGACGACCTCGAGGTGGCGCAGGTCGCCAGCGAGGGCCTGGACCTGATCGGCGAGGAGTACGCCGACCAGGTGGTCGGTGCCTACGCCGCCAGCAGCATCTCCGCCAACACGCTCCTCGACGAGCGGATGGTGACCACCGAGGACCCGATCGACGCGGAGAAGGCGGTCGTGTCGGTGCCGCTCGACCCGTCCCGCTCCGCCGCCGGCAAGGTCCGGCCCGGCGACCTCGTCCAGCTGTGGCGGGCGAGCAAGACCACCGGGGCCGGTTCGAAGCCGCAGTTCATCGGCACGGCGTACGTCCTGTCGATCGAGCGGGCCGAGGACGAGGAGTTCGTCTCCGACCGGGTGTCGTCGGCCTACCTGCTGGTGCCGGCCGAGGTCTCGGGCGACGTCATCGCCGCCGCCAGCGCCGGCGAGGCGGGCGTCGCGATCGTCGCCTCCGGGCAGGACCCCGACGTCGAGCTCGAGGTGGGCGAGTGACGGTCTTCGCCCTCGCCTCCGCGAAGGGGTCGCCCGGCGTGTCGACCGTGGCCGCCGCCCTCGCGGCCACCTGGCCCGCGCCGGTCGTGCTGGCCGACGTCGACCCCGCCGGGGGCGACGTCCTGTGGCGCAACCGCACCGTGGCGGGTGGCCCGCTCGACCCCGACCGCGGCCTGCTGTCGCTCGGGGCCGCGGTGCGCCGGGGCGTCTCCGAGACCGACCTCGCCGAGCACCTGCAGCAGACGGCGACGGGTGCCGACGTGCTGGTCGGCCTCACCGCCCCCGAGCAGGGCGGCGGCCTGGGCGGCGCCTGGGGCCAGCTCCCCGCCGTGTTCCGGCAGCACCGCACCGACGTGCTGGCCGACTGCGGGCGGCTCGTGCCCGGGACCTCCTCGATGCCGGTGCTGACCGGCGCCGACGCCGTCGTGATGGTGACCCGGCCCGACATCTCCGGCGTCGCCCACCTCCGCGAGCGGCTGCGGTCGCTGCGGCAGCCGCTCGGCCTGGGCAGCCCGGGCGGCACGCCGGTCGGCGTGGTGGTGACGACGTCCTACCGCGACACCCGCAGCCCCGCCGACCTGCAACAGCTGCTCGACGCCGACGGCCTGCACGTCGTCGTGCTGGGCATCGCGGCCGACGACGACAAGGGGGCCGCCGTGCTGGCGGGGGAGCGGGCGGGGCAGTTCCGCCGCACGCTGCTCGGCAGGTCCGGGCTCCAGCTCGCCCAGCGGCTGGCCGCCGGCATCCGCACGACCGACGCGGCAGGAGGCAGGTGATGGCCGTGATCGACCAGCAGCTGGTGCGCGGCCTGCGCGAGCAGGTCGCCGACATCATCTCCCGCCAGCGGCGCGAGGACGCCGACAACAACCTGCCGCCGATGTCGGCGGAGGACGAGCGGCAGTTCGCGCGCGCGGTGATCGGCCGGGTGCTCGACCAGTACGCCCGCGAGGAGGTCCGCTCGGGCCGGACGCCGCCGACCCCCGACGAGGAGACCAGCCTCGCCGAGGGCATCCACGCGGCGCTCTTCGGCGTCGGCCGGCTGCAGCCGCTGCTCGACGACCCCGAGGTCGAGAACATCGACATCAACGGCTGCGACAACGTCTTCATCGGCTACGCCGACGGCCGGGAGGAGCGCGGCGGCCCGGTGGCCGACTCCGACGACGAGCTGATCGAGCTGGTGCAGACGCTCGGTGCCTACTCCGGGCTGACCAGCCGCCCCTTCGACACCGCCAACCCGCAGCTCGACATCCGGCTGCCCGACGGTTCTCGGCTCTCCGCGGTGATGGGCGTCTGCCAGCGGCCGTCGGTCTCCATCCGCCGGGCGCGGCTCTCGCGGGTCTCGCTCGACACGCTGGTCGACTACGGCACGCTCACCCCGGACCTCGCGGCGTTCCTGTCCGCGGCGGTGCGGGCACGCAAGAACATCATGATCGCCGGCGCCACCAACGCCGGGAAGACGACGCTGCTGCGGGCGCTCGCCAACGAGATCGACCCGTCCGAGCGGCTGATCACGGTGGAGCGGGCGCTCGAGCTCGGCCTGGGGGAGTTCCCCGACCTCCACCCCAACGTCGTCGCGTTCGAGGAGCGGCTGCCCAACTCCGAGGGCACCGGGGCGATCGCGATGGCCGAGCTGGTGCGGCGCTCGCTGCGGATGAACCCCAGCCGAGTGATCGTCGGCGAGGTGCTCGGCGACGAGATCGTCACGATGCTCAACGCGATGAGCCAGGGCAACGACGGCTCGTTGTCGACCATCCACGCCAACTCCTCGGCCGAGGTCTTCAACCGGATCTGCACCTACGCCATCCAGAGCGCCGAGCGGCTGCCCGCCGAGGCGACGATGATGCTCATCGGCGGCGCGATCGACTTCGTGATCTTCATCGAGCGCGTCAACCAGTTCGCCGAGGGCGGCACGCTGCGCCGGATGGTGACGTCGGTCCGCGAGGTCAACGGCGTCGACGGTCGCGTGCTCTCCAGCGAGGTGTTCGCGCAGGGGCCGGAGGGCGTGGCGGTGCCCGCCGCGGCGATCTCGTGCCTCGACGAGCTCGAGGCGGCCGGCTACGTCCCGGGCGCCGCCTCGCCGTGGGTGGAGCGGGTGGGATGACCCTCTCCCCGACCCTGCTGCTGATCGTCCTCCTCGGCGCCGTCGTCGGGGCCGGCCTGGTGCTGCTCGTGCGCGCCGTGGTCGGCGTCGAGGTCGACGACCGGGTCGCGAGCGCGCCGTCGTCGCTGACCGCCCGGCTGCAGGCGTCGGGCCGGATGGTCCCGTTCGCCGTCCTCGCCTTCCTGCTCGTGCTGCTGCTCACCCGCTGGCTGGTGCTCGCCGTGGCGTGCGGCCTGCTCGTGCTGTTCTGGGACCGGCTGTTCGGCGGTGCCCGGGCGGCGCGCCAGGGCATCGCGCGGATCGAGGGGCTCGCGGCGTGGACCGAGTCGCTGCGCGACACCGTGGCGGGCGCGGTCGGTCTCGAGCAGGCGATCCCCCGCGACGGCGTACGCCGCGTCGCCGGCGATCCAGAAGGAGCTCACCGTCCTCTCCGACCGGCTGCGGGTGCGGATGCCGCTGCCCGAGGCGCTCAAGCGGTTCGCCGAGGACCTCGACGACCCGGGCGCCGACCTGATCATCGCGGCGCTGATCCTCAACGCCCGGCTCCGCGGCCCGGGCCTCCGCGACGTGCTCGGCTCGTTGGCCCGGTCGGCGCGGCTCGAGCTCGAGATGCGGCAGCGCGTCAACGCCAGCCGCGCGTCGACGCGGCGCAGCGTGCAGATCGTGGTCGGCGTGACCGTCCTCGTCGTGGTGGGCCTGGCGCTCTTCAACCGCGACTACGTCGAGCCCTACGGCACGCCGGTCGGCCAGCTGGTGCTGGTCTTCATCCTGGGCATCTTCACCCTCGGCATCCTCTGGCTGCGGGCGCTCGCCAAGGACGACGCCCCCCGAGCGGTTCCTCCACTTCCAGCGGACGGAGGCGGCGCGATGACGCTGACGCTGGTGATGCTCGCCGGCGCCCTCGCCGGCGCCGGTGCCCTGCTCCTTGCCTGGGTGGTCATGCAGCCGCGGCCCTCCGGCCCGGTGGCGCTGGCGCTGCTCGACGCGCGGCTGGCCCGCGGCCGTCGCGAGGCGGTGCTGACCGCCGACCGCCGGCACTTGGAGGAGTCGCCCCGGGCCCGGCGCCTCGGCGCCCGGATCGGCGAGCTCGTCGACGCCCAGGGGTGGAAGCTGCCCCGGGGCCTCGAGGCCGACCTCGGCATGGTCGGCCAGTCCCGCGAGATGTTCTTCGCCCGGATGGTCGGCGGCGCGCTGCTCGGCGCCGTGCTCCCCAACGCCGCGCTGCTCCCGTTCGCGCTGTTCGGCTACGTCGGCCTGACGATCCCGCTGTGGCTGGTGCTGATCGGCGCGGTCGTCGGCCTCCCTGCTCACCTACTTCGGCGTGCGCCAGAAGGCCGACGACCGGCGCCGCGCGTTCCGGCACATGGTGAGTGCCTTCCTCGACCTGGTCGCGATGAACCTGGCCGGTGGCCGCGGCGTGCCCGAGGCGCTGCAGGCCGCGTCGAGCATCAGCGACAGCTGGGGCATGCTGCGGATCCGCGACACCCTCGAGGCCGCCAAGCTGCAGGGCATCACGCCGTGGGCGGCGCTCGGGCAGCTCGGCGACGAGGTCGACGTCGACGAGCTGCGCGACCTCGCCGCCGCGCTCGCGCTGGTCGCCGAGGACGGTGCCAAGGTGCGCGAGTCGCTGACCGCCCGCGCCGCGTCGATGCGGCACCGCGAGCTCGCCGACGCCGAGGCCAAGGCGGAGACCCGCTCGCAGTCGATGCTCGTCGCCCAGCTGCTGATGTGCCTCGGCTTCCTGATCTTCCTCGTCTACCCCTCCGCCGCCCGGCTCCTGGCATAGCCCGCGAGGCGCCGGGGAACGCTCCCACCGATGAAAGGAACCAGATGATGACTCCCGAGCTGCAGTACGCGGTGATCCTGCTCCGCGGCCACCTCGCCCGGGCCAAGGACGACGAGCGGGGGGTGTCCGCCGTCGAGTGGGTCATCATCACGGTCGCGGTGGCGGCGATCGCACTGGCGCTGGTCGCCGTGATCAGGTCCGCTGTCGAGGACAAGTCGAGCCAGATCAACCTGAACGAATGACCCGCCTCCGGGCCCGCCGCCGTGACGACGAGAGCGGCGCCAGCAGTGTGGAGCTGGTGCTGTTCATGCCGCTGCTCGTCTTCATCATCTTCCTCGTCGTGCAGTTCGCGCTGGTCTGGTTCGGCAACCAGGCCGCCAACTCGGTGGCGAGGGAGACGGCGCGGATCGCCCGGATCCACCAGGACCAGGGGCTGGCCCTGCAGGCGGGGCAGCGGCTCGCCGACCAGGTCGGGCCGGGGGTGCTCGAGGACGTCGACATCGACATCCAGATCACCGGCGACACCGTGCGGGTCACGGTGACCGGCCGGGCCCAGGAGCTCTCACCGATCGGTGTGCCCCGGGTCCGCGAGACGGTCGAGGGCCCGATCGAGGAGTTCGAGGAGTGAGCGTGCGGACGCGCGACGAGCGAGGCTCGATGGCGGTCGAGGTGGTGATCCTCGTGCCGGTGCTGATGATGATGTCGGTCCTCGTCGTCGCCGCCGGTCGCTACGTCGCCGTCGAGGGCGACATCGACGCCGCCGTCCGCGACGCCGCCCGGGCCGCGTCCCTCCAGGACACCCGCGGCGAGGCGGAGGCCGCGGCTCGTGCCGCGGTCACCGCGTCGCTCGACGACGACTACTGCGGCGCAATGCACTTCGGCGGCGACTGGCGGCCCGGCGGTCAGGTGACGATCCGGCTCGACTGCACCGTCTCCTACGAGGGGCTCGGCCTGATCGGGCTGCCGGGCAGCACCGGCATCACCGCCGAGAGCACCGTGCCGCTCGACCCCTACCGGCAGCTGGGGGAGGTCGAGTGATGCGGGTCCGCGCCGCTCGCGACGACCGAGGGGCCACCTCGGCCTTCGTCGTCGGTGTGGCCGTCGTGCTGGTCGTGCTGGCCGGGCTCGTCGCCGATGGCGGCGGCGCGCTCAACGCCCGGATGCGGCTGGCCGACGACCTCGAGAGCGCCGCGATCGCCGGGGCGCAGGCGACCGACGAGGAGCACCTGCGCGCGACCGGCGAGCTGCGGATCGACCCGGTCGAGGCCGAGCAGCGGATCCGCGACCACCTCGCCGGCAAGGGCTACGAGTCGATCGTCTACGACCTGACGCAGGACGGCGTGCTGGTGCGGGCGCGGCTGGTGGTCAGGACCAAGACCCTGAACCTGATCGGAATCCCAGAGTTCACGCTCGAAGCGAGCGCGACCGCGAACACGGAGACCCTGCAATGAGCCTCACCGACCAGCCCGGCAGCGCGCAGCGCGGACCCGAGCGGTTCACCGCCCCCGCGCCGGTGAAGGAGAAGACGTCGCCACTCGCGGTTGTCGGGGCGGTGCTCGCCCTCGCGGTGCTGCTGGTCGGCGTGCCGGCCGGGCTGTGGTTGTGGCAGGGCCCGCCGCCGTACCCGACCGGCCTGCCGTCGCGCGACGACCTCACCCAGCCGCTCACCTTCGACGCCCTGGTCGTCGTGCTGCTGGTCGTGGTCTGGCTGGCGTGGTTGCAGTTCGCGGTTTGTGTCGTCGTCGAGGCGGTGGCGCTCCTGCGCGGCGGCGGCCTGCCCCGGCCGGTGCCGCTCTCCGGGCGCTCCCAGGCCCTGGCGCGGGCACTGGTCGGCACCGTGCTCGTCGGGTCCTCGGTGCTCGGCAGCGCCGGCGCGGCGTCCGCAGACGACGGTGCGGCGGGCCGCGACCGCAACCCGGTGGTCGCCACGACCGCGGCGATCGAGGACGTCGCCCGGCAGTCGCAGGCCGCCGAGGAGGCGACCGGCGACCGGAAGAGCGCCGTCCCCTCCGGCCCGGCCGCGTCGGTCGCCGGCGTCGTCAGCGGCGTGCAGGACGCCGTCGGGCAGACCGCCGACGACTTCCTCGGCCGCAAGGTCGTCGTGGTGCAGCCGCCGCAGGGCCGCTACCACCACAACCTGTGGGACATCGCGGAGCAGCACCTCGGCGACGGGCGACGCTGGAAGGAGATCTACGAGCTCAACAAGGGGCGGCCCCAGCCCGACGGCGGCGAGCTCGTCATCGGCCGGCTGATCCAGCCGGGGTGGATCCTCGTGCTCCCCGACGACGCGGTCGGCGCGGAGCGGATGAGCCGGCAGGATCCGGACCGGACGGAGCGGCAGGAGCAGGTCCGGGAGGCCGCGGAGCGTCGGGCCGACCGCGCGGACGACCGGGGCCCGGGGACCGAGGCCGTGGTGGCGGACGCGCCGGTGCAGGGGCTGGCGGGCGACCTCCTCGGCGGCGGCCTGCTCGCCGCCACCCTGGCCGGCGCGCTGCTCGCCGAACGGCGCCGGCGCCGCGGCCTCGACCTCGCCGACGACGAGGTCGACACCGAGGTCGCGCTGCTGGTGGGCGCCGACCTCGAGCGCGCGGAGCGGGTCGACCGCGCCCTGCGCCGGCTCGCCGTCAGCGCCCGCGCCGAGGGCGTTCCGCTGCCGCCGGTCTACGCGCTCACCGTCGACGACGACGCGATCGAGCTGCGGATCGCCCCCGCCGCCCCGACCGCCCCCACCCCGTGGACGCCGCTGAAGGACGGCCGCCGGTGGCGGCTCGACCGCGACGCGGCCGCGGCCGACGACGGACCGCTCGGCAACGCGCCGTACCCCGGCCTCGTGTGCATCGGCCGCGACGCCGACGACGCCGACGTGCTCATCGACCTCGAGGCGGTGGGCGGTCCGGCGTCGATCACCGGCTCCCCACGCCGTGGCTCGCGAGGTGCTCTCCGCGATCGCCGTGCAGCTGGTGACCGCCCCGTGGGCCGACGAGCAGAAGGTGCACGGCTACGACCTGTCGCCGGTGCTCCGCGACGTCTCCGACGGCAGCCTCTCGCTCGTCGACGACCTGGCCGCCCTGGTGGCCGGGTTCGAGAGCGGGCGCCCCGACCGCAGCGGGCCCGACGTCCTCTCCGGTCGCGCCGGCCGGCGGCCGGGGATCACCCCGCAGTACCTCCTGCTCGGGTCCGCGCCCGACCAGGAGGTCGTCGAGCGGCTGCAGCCGATGACCCGCACCGGCGACCGCGGGCTCGGCGTCGTGGCTGCCGCGACCCTGCCGGGCACCCGCTGGCAGCTGACCGTCGACGACGCCGGCCACCTCGAGCTGCCGCTGCTCGACGTCGCCGTGACCGCCGTGCGGCTCACCGAGCGCACTGCCGCCCAGCTGGCCGGGATCTTCGCCAAGGCGCGCGAGCAGCGCACGCCGGCCACCGGCTCCGGCGTCGCCGTGCCGCGATCGCCGCGGCCCGGCGACGACGCGCAGTGGGCCTCCCGCGCCGGTCCGCGTCGGCGTCCTCGGACCGCTCGAGACGCGGGTGCCGGGCCAGATGGACCGGGAGCGGCTCGCGCTCGCCACCGAGGTCGCGACCTTCCTCGCCCTGCAGACCGGGCCCGTGCACCCCAACGTGCTCGCCGCCTCCATCTGGCCGCGCGGCGTGACCACCGAGGTCCGCGACGCCACCGTGGCGCGGGTGCGTGACTGGCTCGGTCACGCCGTCGACGGCAGCTACCTGCTGCGCGAGACCGACGAGGGCCGGCTGTTCCTCGCCGACGAGGTCGCCGTCGACTGGCACGCGTTCTGCACGCTCGTCCACCGGTCCCGCGACGCAGCCCCGCAGACCGAGCGCGAGCTGCTCCGCCGCGCGCTGCAGCTGGTGCGGGGGCCGTTCCTCGACGACCGCACGGCCGGGCGCTACTCCTGGCTCGCCCGCACCCGGCTCGACTCCACGGTCGCCGACACCGTCGAGGCCGCCGCCCACCGGCTGGTCGAGCTGTCGACCACCGACGACCCCGACGGAGCGGCCGCCGCCGCACGCGCCGGGCTCCGGGCGGTGCCCGGCTCCCAGCTGCTGTGGCGCGACCTGCTCCGGGTGGAGGACGACGGCCCGGGCGGGCCCGGCGTCACCGCGGCGACCGACGAGATGCTCCTCGCGCTCTCCGAGCGCGGCGCCGACCTGGAGCCCGAGACCGAGGCACTCGTCGAGGAGCTGATGCCGGGCTCGCGCCGGGCACCGGGAGCCTGACGCTCCGACCCTTACGGGTCAGGCGGGGGAGCAGCAGCACGACCGTCTCGGCGACGCAGGCCGGCTTGTCCTGGCCGTCGATCTCGACCGTGTGCCGCAGGGTGAGCTGCTTGCCGGCGGGCACGTCGGTCACGCCCGCGACCGCGACCCGGCAGCGGATCCGCGAGCCCACGACCACCGGGGTGGGGAAGCGGACCTTGTTGACGCCGTAGTTGAGCCTCGCTCCGGGCGTCTCCAGCGAGAAGACCTGGCTGCCCAGCCAGGGCACGAGCGACAGCGTCAGGTAGCCGTGGGCGATGGTGCCGCCGAACGGGCCGTCCTTCGCCCGCTCGACGTCGACGTGGATCCACTGGTGGTCGCCGGTCGCGTCGGCGAACCGGTCGACGCGCTCCTGGTCGATCGTCACCCAATCGCTCGTGCCCAGCTCCTCCCCGGCAGCCGCCTCGATCTCCTCGAACGTCGAGAACACCCTCATCCGTCACGTCTCCTTCGTGCGTCGACCGCCCAGCCAGGGCGTCCCTGGAAGAATGCAGTCATGGAACCTACACGCGCGCCCTCGACCGAGCTGCTGCGGGAAGCGCCGAAGGTCCTCCTCCACGACCACCTCGACGGCGGACTGCGCCCCGCGACGGTCGTCGAGCTCGCCGCCGAGGTGGGGCACGAGCTGCCGACCACCGACGCCGACGAGCTCGACACCTGGTTCGCCGAGTCGGCCGACTCGGGCTCGCTGGTGCGCTACCTCGAGACGTTCGCCCACACCGTCGGCGTGATGCAGACCGCCGCGGCGATCACCCGGGTCGCCCGCGAGTGCGTCGAGGACCTCGCCGCCGACGGCGTCGTCTACGCCGAGATCCGCTACGCCCCCGAGCTCCACGTCCAGCTCGGCCTCGAGCTCGACCAGGTCGTCGCCGCGGTCCAGGAGGGCTTCGCGCAGGGCGTCGACGCGAGTGGCGGGCGGATCGTCGTCCGCCACCTGCTCACCGCGATGCGGCAGGCTGCCCGCTCGAAGGAGATCGCTGAGCTCGCGATCGCCTGGCGGGACCGCGGCGTCGCCGGGTTCGACATCGCCGGTCCGGAGGCGGGCTACCCGCCGACCCGCTTCCTCGACGCGTTCGAGTTCGTGCGCCGCGAGAACGGCCACATCACCATCCACGCCGGCGAGGCCTTCGGGCTGCCGTCGATCTGGGAGGCCGTGCAGTGGTGCGGCGCCGACCGGCTCGGCCACGGCGTGCGGATCGTCGACGACATCGAGGTGGGCGACGACGGCACCGCGCGGCTCGGCCGGCTGGCGTCGTACGTCCGCGACAAGCGGATCCCGCTCGAGATGTGCCCCTCGTCCAACGTGCAGACCGGTGCCGCCGCCTCGATCGACGAGCACCCGATCAAGCTGCTCGCCGACCTGCGGTTCCGCGTGACCGTCAACACCGACAACCGGCTGATGAGCCGCACGTCGCTGACCAACGAGTTCGCGCTGCTGCGCGACGCGTTCGGCTACGACCTCGACAAGGTCGAGTGGTTCAGCGTCAACGCGATGAAGTCGTCGTTCCTGCCCTACGACGAGCGCTACCGGCTGATCATGGACGTGATCAAGCCGTGGTACGCCGAGCAGCGGGCGTCGGGTCGACGCTGAACCGTCCGCAGGCGCTCAGCGCTTGATCTTGCGGCCCTTGCTGGCCTTGGTGACCGCCGGATAGCCCGGCTTCGTCACGGTCACGCGGACCTTGAGGACCTTGCGGCGATCGACCTTGCGGACCTGGTAGCGCGCCTTGGTGGCGCCGCGGACCAGCTTCCCGTTGCGGAGCCACTGGTAGCGGACCTTGACCGGCCTCGGCCCCCAACCGGGGGTGCGTGCGGTGAGCCGCTTGCCGACCCGCGCCTTCCCGACGACCGCGACCTTGCCCTGCTGGAGGGTCCGCGCGACGGTCGTCGCGGCCGAGGTGGTGACGTGCTCGGTCCACCAGCCGGGGCGGCTGATCGTCAGGTGGACGCTCAGCTGCTTGTCCTCGTCGGCGCGTCGCACCTGGTAGCGGCTCGCGGTCGCGCCCTCGATCGGCGCCCCGTCCCGCAGCCACTGGTAGCGCGCCGTCGCCTCCGGGTCGGCGATGAGGCCCGTGGGCGCCGCCAGGAACCGTCCGGCCTCCGCCCGGCCGGTCGGGGCCGGCGCCTCAGGCAGCTGCTCGACGGGGCGGCTGCCGGCGACCTGCACCTGGACCCGCTGGAAGGTGTCGGTCCCGCCGTCGTAGTTGCCCTCGGGATCGGTCTCGTGGATCCGCAGCCGGGCGTCGATGCGAGCACCGGCATGGGCGGCGGAGACCTGGAACGTCGACGTCTCGGAGTCGTACGCCGTGGCGGCCGGCTGCGGCACGCCGTCGACGTACCACGTCAGCTCGCTCCTCGTCCCCGCAGGCAGGCCGAAGCTCGCGGTGAGCGTCGAGCCGGGCTCCGCAGCGCCGCTCACCGTCAGCGGCGCGGTTGCCGGCACGCGGTCGGTGCCGACCTGCGACAAGGGCGTCGGGAGAGTGACCGGCTTGTAGCCGGGACGGCTGGCGGTCACCCGGGCGAAGACCCAGGCCCCCGTCAGCTCCGCCGTGGGGATGAACGTCGCCGAGGTCGCGCCGGGGATCGGCTCGGCGAGCGAGCCGTCACGCTGCGCCATCCACTGGTACCTGAACGCGGCGTTCGTCGGCTGCCACAGCTCCTGCCCGACGACGGTGAGCGGCTCACCGGGCAGGTAGGTGCCGACGACGAACGGGTTGACCGCCGCCATGCCGAAGCCCTGCTCCGGCAGGGTGACCGGGAGCGTCGCGGAGGGTTCGTCCGCGGGCGGGCTCCAGGTCTCCGCCGTCTCGTGCGAGTCGGCGTCACGCCAGCAGGTGTCGCGGTGGCGGACCTCGGGCTGCCAGAGGGTCACCTGCTCGCCGTCGCTCGCGTCGAAGTCCACGTCGTAGTAGGAGTCGGAGAAGCAGATGCGGTACTGCCCGCCGACCTCCACCCCGTCGTAGGTGAAGCGGCCCTCGCTGTCGGTGAGCTTCGGCCCGAACTGGAGCGTCGTCCACTCACCGCCCTCCCAGGTGTAGAGCTCCCAGTGGACGTTGGGGAGCGGCTTCCCCGTGGGGTCGAGGGCGATACCGGTGACGCTGCTGTCGTCGGCCCGCGCCGGTGAGGCGCCGATCGGGACGAGGAGCAGAGCCAGGGCGACGACGAGGAGGGAGCGGAGCAGTCGCATGCGGAGGAACCTATCGGCCGGGTTCGGCCGTGGAATCGACGCCCTCGGTGGTCGGTGTAGCCGGAGCCTGCGTCCTCGGTGACCGAGGAACGACGAGCAACGCGGTCACCCACCGCGGTGGTCGCGGCGGTTGGCTGGTTGCTCCGACCGGGTGCCAGGTGGCTTGGGGTCGACGTTCTGTGGTTGGGGTCGAGACGGGAACGACGAGGGGTTGCGCGTCGCTGTCGGCTGGCGGCGTCGGAGGTGGCAGAGGGGTGTTCGCCAAACTTGTCGTCCACAGACCCGGGTGGGCTGATTCCCTGTCCCCACGCGGGTTCTGGGCATGGGGGTGCCGGTGCGGGCTGGCTTCGACGCGCCTCGAGGGCCTCTGTGGTGGATCCCTGTCACCTGGTGACTGCCATCAACCGCACAAACCTGGCCCCTGCGCTTCCGCCCAGCGCCAGCTGCTGGACGTCATACGCCGCGAGGGCGATCGCCCACGATCCGTATGACGTCCCCGGGTGGCGCGACGAGCGCCCACGCTGCTCGCTCTTCCTCAGTCGCCCGCGCACGTCCCCGGGCCTGACGGTTGCCGAGCTACTCCTCGCTCGGCTCGTCGGCGCGGCCGGTCGGGTCGCAGCCGCGGACGTCATACGTGCAGAGGGCGATCGCCACGATCCGCATGACGTCCCGGGCGGCGCGGCACGGGCGACCCGGCGAGCGCCACGCTGCCCGTTCCTCCTCAGCCCGCGCCTAGACCACGAACCAGAGGTGGGACCAGCCGGCGACGCCGACCTGGTGGTGGGTCCACCGGTCGCGCGGGATCGTGAGCAGGCGGCCGTGGGCGGGGTCGAGGAGGCGGACCGCGGAGCCGGTCGCTCCGTCGTCGGTCGCGGCGAAGGCGAGCACGACGTGGCGGGGGAGCCAGCGGTTGCCGACGTAGACGCCGACCGGGCGGGTGCGGAGCTGCTCGACCAGCACGTCGTAGCCGGCCTCGGGGCGGGAACGGGCGTGGACGGTGGCGATCCGCCGGCCGGTCAGCCAGGTGAGCGCGTTGGCGACCGCCCACGGCGGGGTGCCGAGGCGGCGCGGCCAGGGCAGCTGGAACCGCTCGCGGAAGCTGTGGGTCGAGGTCAGGCGGCGGTGGGTGCCGGTGATCTCGCGGCCCAGGTCGTCGGGCCGGTAGGACGGGTCGAGCAGCATCCGCGCGGCGACGACCGTGGCCGCGCCGCAGGTGAACCCGTCGGGCTGCTCGAGCGCCGCGGGCCGGACGTCAGCGGGCCAGTCCATCGGCGTCGGTGCGCTCACCGTTGCGTTCGTGCGCCGCGACGATCTCGGCGTACGCCCGGTCGCCGGTCGCGACCCGGCAGCCGACCTCCGTCGCGCGCCGCACGACCTGCGCTGCGCGCGGGCGAGGGCCAGGCCGCGGCGCACCAGCACCGGCGGCGGCTTGCGGTGCTCCCGCAGGTCGCGGGTGAGCCGTCGCCAGAACGTGAGGAGCGGGTGCTGGGTGATGCAGTACGCCGCCTCCAGGACGCCCGCGGCCCGGCAGCCCGCCACGACCTCGGGCGCGAAGATGCCCTCGGCGCAGAACACCGGCGCACCGGCGAGGTCGAGCCGCTGGGAGCCGGTGCGACGGCTCTCGGCGATCGAGTAGTCGGGCACGTCGGTCGCGCCGGCACGACACAGGGCGAGCAGCGCCGCGACCGCGTCGTCGCGGTGCCAGGTCGCCGGGTGGTCCCAGTCGACGAGGCCGGCGTTGGCGCCGGAGCCGATCAGCGGGAGACCGGGCTCGTCGCCGTCGCGGTAGAAGTCGTCGAGCCGCAGCGTCGGCCACCCGAACCGCTGCTCGAGCCGCTCCGCGAGCCGCGACTTCCCAGCCCCGGACGGGCCGGCGAGGACGATCACGCGGGCGGGCACCGAACCAGCCTAGACGGCGGGACGGGGCACGACGGTCACGGGCGCCGCTCCGTCACCCCTCCAGCCCGCGCACCAGCGCGGCCAGCGCCGCGTCGAGCTGCTCGTCGGTGCAGCCGCCGAAGCCGACGACGAGACCGTGCCGCACGTGGCTGCGGCAGTAGTCGGCCAGGCCGGGCACGTCGTACCCCGCCCGCCGGGCCGCCTCCTGCGCCCGCCGGGTCGCGTCGGCGGAGAGCTCGACGGTGGCGTACATGCCGGCGACCGGGCCGTGGGTGCGTCCGTGCGTCGCCAGCGCGGCGGTGACGCGGGCGGCACGCTCGGCGTAGACCCGCCGGGCGGCGCGCACCACCTTGTCGACGTAGCCGTCGCGGAGCAGCGCGAGGAAGGCCCGCTGCACCGGCCAGGCGGCGCTGTCGTGGGTGACGCGACGGATCCGGTCGACCTCGCCGACCAGGGCCGGCGGGGCGACCAGCCACCCGAGCCGCATGCTCGGGGCGACGGTCTTGCTGGCGGTGCCGAGGTAGGCCACCCGGTCGCGGTCGAGCGACTCCAGGGCCGGGACGGGCGCGACGTCGTAGCGGAACTCGGAGTCGTAGTCGTCCTCGACGAGCAGCGCGCCGGTGCTCCGGCTCGCGGCGAGCACGGCGAGCCGGTCGGCCCCGGACATGGTCGGGCCGAACGGGTGCTGGTGGGCCGGGGTCAGGTACGCCGCGGCGCAGCGGGCGAGCACGTCGGCGGACGGCGGCGGGCCGGGCGCCGGCACGTCGACGACGCCGCGGCCGCCGAGCACGACGGTGGCGGCGGCCGCCCGGTAGCCGGGGTCGTCGACGGCGACCGGCCCCGGGGGCAATGCGGGCAGCAGGTGCCGCAGGCCGGCGGTCGTCCCCGCCGTGATCCGCACCTCGTCGGGGTCGCAGTCGACGCCGCGGAGCCGGGCGAGCCGCTCGGCGACGAGCGCCCGCAGCTCGGGGAGGCCTCGCGGGTCGTCGTACCCCGCCGGCGGACGGCTGCTCGCCACCTCCCCGCCAGGCGCGGCGCCAGGTCGCCGTGTGCCGCGGGTCGATCCAGGGCGTCCCCGCGTCGAGCCGGAGGAGGGGCCGCTCCGCGGCGGCCGTCGTACGGCGGCGCCGGGCGGTGGGCGGCAACGGCGCGGCGGCCGACACGAACGTCCCCGACCCGCGTCGCCCCTCCAGCCAGCCCTCGGCCACGAGCTGGGCGTAGGCCTGCTCGGTCACGGCCCGGGCGACCCCGAGCTCATGGGCGAGCGCGCGGCTGCTCGGCAGCCGGGCGCCTGGGGAGAGCCGGCCGTCGGTCACCTGCCGGCGCACCTCGTCCGCGAGCTGGGCGCCGAGCGGGCGGCGGTCGGCGCGGTCGAGGACGACGGCGAGCGCAGCGGTCAAGGTGTCCTGCCTGAATCGATCGGGATTGGCCCATGAGTCTAGGCCACTTCGACGCCAGGCTGGTCCCATGACGACACTGCCGCTCTCGCCGACCGCCCGCACCACCGTCACCCGCGGCCGCAACCGGGCGGTCGCCGACCGCGCAGCGCTGCACGAGCTCCTCGCGGACGCGCTGGTCGCCCACCTCGGGGTCGTCGTGGGCGAGGGCGCGGAGGCGCACCCGCTCGTGCTGCCCACCGCGTTCGGCGTCGACCCCGCGGGGCCGGACGACGGCGGCAGCCTCTACGTGCACGGATCGGTCGCCGCCGGCTGGCTGCGCCACGCCGGTGGCGCGACGGTCTGCGTGACGGTGACCGAGCTCGACGGCCTGGTCGCCGGCCGGTCGGCGTTCCACCACTCGATGAACTACCGCTCGGCGGTCGTGATCGGCACCGCCCGGCTCGTCGACGACCCCGACGAGCGCGGCCGCGCGCTCGACCTCATCGTCGACCACATGATCCCCGGTCGCTCCGCCACCTTGCGGGCGAGCACCCGCAAGGAGCTCGCCGCCACCGCGGTGCTCGCGGTGCCGCTCGCCGAGGCGTCGATGAAGGCCCGCGCCGGCGGCCCGGGCGACGAGCCGGAGGACGTCGCCGCCGGCGGCTGGGGCGGCCACATCCCGCTGTCCCGCGTCGCCGGCGACCCGGTGCCCGACGCCGACGCGGTGGGCGCCGTGCCTCCGGACGTGGCGCGGCGGTCCCGCCGCGCTGCGGTGAGGCTCAGATGCCGACCGGGTGCCAGACGGTCTTGGTCTCGAGGAAGTCGGTCATCGTCGACAGCGGCGGCGCGGCGGTGTAGTCGGGCTCGGCGTCGGGGGCGCGGCGGACCCGCTTGAGGTTGTCGGCCGCGGCGACCTCGAGCGCGGTGGTCAGCTCCTCCTGGCCGGCGGCGCCGGCGAGGTCGATCGCGTTGACGTCCATGTGGGCGGCCAGCCAGGGGCCGAGGGTGGTGGCGTCGCCGGTGAGCAGGTTGACCACGCCGCCGGGCACGTCGGAGGTGGCTAGCACCTCGGCGAAGGTCACCGCCGGCAGCGGGCGGTCGTAGGACGACACGACGACCGCGGTGTTGCCGGTGACGACCACCGGAGCGACTACGGACACCAGACCGAGCAGCGAGGACGCCTGCGGTGCGAGCACGCCGACGACGCCGGTCGGCTCGGGCGCGGTGTGGTTGAAGAACGGGCCGGCGACCGGGTTGGCGTTGCCGACGACCTGGGCCAGCTTGTCGGCCCAGCCGGCGTACCAGACGAGCCGGTCGATGGCCTCGTCGACCTGGCGCGACGCCGCGGACGACGAGGCGCCCTCCGACTGCTGCACCGCCTGCACGAACTGGGGCCGCCGGTCCTCCATCACCTCGGCGACCCGGTAGACCACCTGCCCGCGGTTGTACGCCGTCCGGCCTGACCAGCCGGGGAACGCCTTGCGCGCCGCGACGACCGCGTCACGCACGTCCTTGCGTGACGCCAGCGCGGCGTTGGCCACGAACCGCCCCTTGCTGTCGGCGACCTCGTAGGAGTGGCCGGACTCCGACCGCGGGAACGCGCCGCCGATGTAGAGCTTGTAGGTCTTGCGGACCTCGACCCGCGCCATCACTCGGCTCCCTTCAGGTACGAGACGAGGCCCTGCCGGCCGCCCTCGCGGCCGTAGCCGGACTCCTTGTAGCCGCCGAACGGGCTGGCCGGGTCGAACTTGTTGAACGTGTTGGCCCACACCACGCCAGCCCGGAGCCGGTCGGCCATGTGCAGGATCCGCGACCCCTTCTCGGTCCAGACGCCGGCGGAGAGGCCGTAGGGGGTGTTGTTGGCCTTCTCGACCGCCTCGGCCGGGGTGCGGAAGGTCAGCACCGACAGCACCGGACCGAAGATCTCCTCGCGCGCGATCCGGTGGGCCTGGGAGACGCCGGTGAAGACGGTCGGCGGGAACCAGTAGCCGGAGGAGGGCAGCTCGCACGGGGGAGACCAGCGCTCGGCGCCCTCCTGGTCGCCGATCTCGGTGAGCGCGCGGATCCGGGCCAGCTGCTCGGCGGAGTTGATGGCGCCGATGTCGGTGTTCTTGTCGAGCGGGTCGCCGACGCGCAGCGTCGCCATCCGCCGCTTGAGCCGCGCGAGCACCTCGTCGGCCACCGACTCCTGCAGCAGCAGCCGGGAGCCGGCGCAGCAGACGTGGCCCTGGTTGAAGAAGATGCCGCTGACGATGCCCTCGACCGCCTGGTCGATCGGCGCGTCCTCGAACACGATGTTGGCGGCCTTGCCGCCGAGCTCGAGCGTGACCTTCTTGCGGGTCCCGGCGATCGCGCGGGCGATCGCCTTGCCGACCTCGGTGGAGCCGGTGAACGCGACCTTGTCGACGTCGGGGTGGGAGACCACGGCCTCCCCGGTCGCGCCGGCGCCGGTGACGATGTTGACCACGCCCGGCGGCAGGTCGGCCTGCTGGCAGATCTCGGCGAACAGCAGCGCGGTCAGGGGGTGGTCTCGGCGGGCTTGAGCACGACGGTGTTGCCGCACGCGAGGGCGGGGGGCGACCTTCCACGCCAGCATGAGCAGCGGGAAGTTCCAGGGGATGACCTGTCCGGCGACGCCGTGGGGCTGCGGGTCGGGCCCGAGGCCGGCGTGCTCGAGCTTGTCGGCCCACCCGGCGTAGTAGAAGAAGTTGGCGGCGACCTGGGGGGACGTCGACGTCGCGGCTCTCCTTGATCGGCTTGCCGTTGTCGATCGACTCCAGCACCGCGAGCTCGCGGCTGCGTTCCTGGATGATCCGCGCGATCCGGAACAGGTACTTCGCCCGCTCGCGGCCCGGCATCCGCGACCAGGTGCGGAACGCCTTGCGGGCCGCCCGGACCGCCCGGTCGACGTCCTTCTCGTCGGCCTCGGCCACCTCGGCGAGGGTCTCCTCGCTGGCGGGGTTGACGGTCTTGAACGACGCCCCGTGGCCGTCGACGAACTCGCCGTCGATGAACAGCCCGTAGGACGCCTTGATGTCGACGATGCCGCGCGACTCCGGCGCGGGTGCGTACTCGAATGCCATGACCTAGTCCAGGGTGAAGTAGTCGGGCCCGCTGTAGCGGCCGGTGGCGAGCTTGGTGCGCTGCATCAGCAGGTCGTTGAGGAGCGTGGACGCGCCGAACCGGAACCACTCCGGCGTGAGCCAGTCGTCCCCGGCGACCTCGTTGACCATCACGAGGTACTTGATCGCGTCCTTGGCGGTGCGGATGCCGCCGGCCGGCTTGACGCCGACCTGGACGCCGGTGGCCTCGCGGAAGTCGCGCACCGCCTCCAGCATCACCAGCGTGACCGGCAGCGTGGCGGCCGGCTGCACCTTGCCGGTCGAGGTCTTGATGAAGTCGCCGCCGGCGAGCATCGCCAGCCACGACGCGCGGCGGACGTTGTCGTAGGTCTGCAGCTCGCCGGTCTCGAAGATCACCTTGAGGTGGGCGTGGCTGCCGTCGGGGCGGCGGCAGGCCTCCTTGACGGCGACGATCTCCTCGAAGACCTGCAGGTAGCGGCCGGCGAGGAACGCCCCGCGGTCGATCACCATGTCGATCTCGTCGGCGCCGGCGGCCACCGCGTCGCGGGTGTCGGCGAGCTTGACCTCCAGCGACGCCCGGCCGCTGGGGAACGCCGTGGCGACCGCGGCGACGTTGACCTGGTCGCCGACGACCTCCTTGGCGGTGGCGACGAGGTCGCCGTAGACGCAGACCGCGGCGACCTTCGGGCAGCCGGGATCGGCCGGATCGGGGCGCAGCGCCTTGGTGGCGAGCGCCTTCACCTTGCCGGGGGTGTCCTGGCCCTCGAGCGTGGTGAGGTCGACCATGCTGATCGCGAGGTCGAGGGCGTAGGCCTTGGCGGTGGTCTTGATCGACCGGGTGCCGAGCGCTGCCGCACGCGCCTCGGCACCCACCTGGTCGACGCCGGGGAGGCCGTGGAGGAAGCGTCGCAGCGACGCCTCGCCGGCCGTCACCTCGGCGTAGGCCGCGAGACCCTGAGCGGGGTCCGTGCGTGCAGTGGCTGTCACCTCACCAGCATAGGGTTGAGGGGTCGCCCACCGACAAACATCGAGGAGCCGAGGAGCAGCGTGGCCGAGCAGCGCACCGAGCGGTTCAGCTCGACCGGCAGCCAGGTGCTCGGGTGGATCGGGCTGGCCGCCGTCGCGGTGGCCGTCGTCCTCGGGATCGTCGACCGCGACCTCGGCTACGCCGCGTGGGCGTGGCCGCTGTGCGGCCTGGTCGCCGTGGTGCTCTGGGTCGCGCTGGTGCGGCCCTCGGTCACCGTCGAGCGGGAGCGGCTGGTGCTGCGCAACATGCTCGAGACCGTGACCATCCCGATGGCCGCGATCGAGCAGGTCGGCGTGGGCCAGATGATCGCGGTCCGGGTCGGCGACAAGCGCTACACCGGCACCGGCATCAGCCGCAGCAGGCGCCAGTCGCGCAAGGATTCCGGCCGCGGCGAGGACGACCTCGCCAACCTCTCCCCGGGCGGCCTGCTGGAGAGCCGGATCGGCCGGCTCGCCGAGGACGCCCGCGCCGTCCGCGGCGTACGCCTGATGTCCGACGAGCAGGCCGCGCTGGCCGCGGAGGTACGCCGCGAGCCGGCGCGCGTGGAGATCGCGCTGCTCGCGGTGCTCGCGGTGGCGTTCGTCGTGGCGCTGGTGCTCTGACCGGGGCCCGAGCGCTACCCGCTGAGCCCGGCCGCCGCGGCGATGTCGGCGCCGATCGCGGCCAGCCGCTCGTCCGCGACGGTGCGTGCCGCAGCGACGTCGCCGCCGTCGACCGGCACCACGACCTCGAGGTAGCACTTCACCTTCGGCTCGGTGCCGCTGGGGCGGACGATGACGCGGGCCCCCCTCGGCGAGGCGGTAGCGCAGGCCGTCGGTCGGCGGCAGGTCGCCGACGCCCTCGCTGAGGTCCTCCGCGGACTCCACGGCCAGGCCGCCCAGGGTCGTGGGCGGCGCCTCGCGGAGGCGGGTCGTCGCGCGGCCGATCTCGGCGAGGTCGGTGACCCGCACCGAGACCTGATCGGTGGCGTGCAGGCCGTGCTCGACGGCGATGTCGTCGAGGAGGTCCGGCAGCGACCGGCCGTCGGCCTTCGCCTCCGCCGCCAGCTCGCAGAGCATGAGCAGCGCGGAGACGCCGTCCTTGTCGGCGACGTGCTCGGGGTCGACGCAGTAGCCGAGCGCCTCCTCGTAGCCGAACGCCAGCCCGGGGAGCCGGCCGATCCACTTGAAGCCGGTGAGCGTCTCGACGTGGTCCTGGCCGGCAGCGGCGGCGAGCTTGCCGAGCAGCGAGGAGGACACGATGGACGTCGCGTAGGTGCCCTGCTTGCCGCGGCGCAGCAGGTGCGAGGCGAGCAGCGCGCCGACCTCGTCGCCGCGCAGCATCCGCCAGCCGTCCGGGCCGGGGACCGCGGCCGCGCACCGGTCGGCGTCGGGGTCGTTGGCGACCACGAGGTCGGCGCCGCTGCTGCGGGCGAGGTCGATCGCCAGGTCCATCGCCCCCGGCTCCTCCGGGTTGGGGAAGGCGACGGTCGGGAAGTCCGCGTCCGGCTGCTCCTGCGCCTCGACGACGCGGGGGCGGCGAAGCCCGCGGTCTCCAGCACCTGCACGACCGAGGAACCACCCACCCCGTGCAACGGGGTGTAGACGACGTCGAGGTCGCGCGGCCCGTCGGCGGCGAGCGCCGCGACGGTGTCGAGGTAGGAGTCGACGACGTCCTCGCCGAGCACGCGGCCGCCGGCCGCGCCGAGCGGCGTGCGCGGCACCGACGCGAGCGAGCCGACCGCCGCGATCCGGGCGGCGATCTCGGTGTCCGCGGGCGGGACGATCTGCGTGCCGTCGCCGAGGTAGACCTTGTAGCCGTTGTCCTGCGGGGGTTGTGGCTGGCGGTGACCATGACGCCGGCCACGCACCCGAGCTCCCGGATCCCGTAGGCGAGCACCGGGGTCGGCAGCGGCCGGGGGAGCAGCAGCGGCACGAGCCCTGCGCCGGCCATCACCTCGGCGGTGTCGCGGGCGAAGACGTCGGAGTTGTGGCGGGCGTCGTAGCCGATGACGACCGAGCTGCCGGGCGCGGCGCCCTCGTCGAGGAGGTACGACGCCAGGCCGGCCGCCGCGCGGATCACCACGACGCGGTTCATCCGGTTGGGCCCGGCGCCGAGCGCGCCCCGCAACCCGGCGGTGCCGAACTGCAGCGTCCCGCGGAACCGGTCGGCGAGCTCGGCGACGTCGTCCGGCGCCTGCCGGGCGGCCACCCGGTCGACCAGGTCCTCCAGCTCGCCGCGGGTCTGCTCGTCGGGATCCTGCGCCGCCCAGCTGCGGGCGCGGGTGAGCAGGACGTCGACGTCGGGCGTGGTCATGGACGGCACGGTAGCGCCGGACCGCCGTCCCGGTGGCCTCCCGGGTGGCCTCAGGCGTCGATCGTGCTCATGTCGCCGTAGCGCTCGCCGGCCACCGCGCCCCGGTCTGCCGAGCCTTCGTCGGTCGCGGCCGGCGAAGGAGCCAGACGATGACGATCAGGCCGACCATGGTGATGATCCGGTTCGGATCGACAGCCGGTCGCCAGGTCAGGCTCCCGTCCTCGATGACATATGCCCCGACCGGTCTGGCGTTGGCCCCGAAGCCGGCGCCCCCGCCCTGCTGTCCGTTCGGGTCGGTCCCCGAGCCGCCGCCTGCGCCGCCGGACACGGCGGCGGCTGCGATGACGGTGAGGCCGTCCTTCTCGTAGAGTCTCGCGAACACCCGTTCGACGGTGATCGCGTCGCTCGCCGCGCCGAGCACCTCTGTGATCCTCATCTCCACTCCTTCTCCTGCGTGGTTCTCCGGTCTGCGCCTCATGGTGAGGTGAGCCGGTCGGGCAGGACGTCGTTCACCATCACGTCGTGGAACTCGTCGGGCTGCTCGAAGATCGGTCGATGACCGGAGGTGTCGAGCACGATCAGCTCCTTGTGCGGTGCCTGGAGCATCCCGAACCACTCCTCGGCCAGCTCGGAGCGGCCGCGGGCCTCGTGCCTGCCCTGCACGAGGTAGACCGGGACGTCGAGCTCGACGGCGTCGACCCGGAAGTCGATGTCCTGCAGCTGCGGGTACAGCGTGGCGAAGACGTCGAGGAATGCTCCGAGGGCGTGCACCTGCTCCAGCAGCGTGTACTCCTCGACGAACAGGTTCTCGGAGAACCCGCCCTGGCCCTCGGCGTTCGCACTGTGGTCGTAGCTGTAGACCTGGTGCTCGTGGGACAGGGCGATCTCGTAGTCCGCCACGTCGTCGTAGGGCGGTGGCCCGATCTCGGTGAGCTGATCGACGAGGTCCTGGTCGCCCTCGCGCTGCGCCCACGCGAGGGTGTCCTGATAGAAGATTCGGTCGGTCTCGCGCTGGCTGACCATCTGGCCGACACCGACGAACGCCTCGAACAGGGCGGGGTCGGCTTGGACTGCGAGCACGCCGAGGGTGGCGCCCCAGGACTGGCCTACGAGGTAGATCTGCTCCTGGTCGAACCTGTCGCGCAGGTGGTGGGCGACCTCGATGACGTCCGCTACCGCGCGATCCAAGGTGAGCGTGTCGGTGGGTTCCAGCTCGCCGTGGGAGCGGCCGGTGCCGCGCTGGTCGAAGGTGGCCACGACGAAGTCCTCCTCGAGGCCCTCGGCGTGACGGCGCATCGCGCCGAGCTCGCTCCCACCCGGTCCACCCGCGAGGAAGAGCAGCACCGGGTTGTCGACGTCGTGGCCGCGGATCATCAGCCCCAGGTCGTGCCCGTCGATCTCGACGCTCGTCAGTTCCGCGACGCTGTCGGGAAGCGGCTCGCCGTCGACCCCGAGGATCGGTTCGGTCTGTGCGGGTCGAGCCAACAGGGCTCCGAACGCCACGAGCGCGACAGCGAGGGTCGCCGTGATCGCCCGGCGCAGGTACAGCGCCGACCTCGACCATCCGTGCGACGTCGGAGTCGTCCGGGGCGCTCGGGCCGCGCCGGCGCCCATAACGGCGCCCAGAGCGATCGGCGCCAGTGTCATCAGTGCCAAGAAGCCCCGCCCAACAACGAACGCCAGCGCGCCGTACGTGCTGGTCAGGCGGATGCCGTCGACGGTGGGGCCGCTCGCGCCGGCGCGCACCAGCTCGAACGCCGCGGCGAACACCAGCGGAGCGATGAGCATCGCCCACCGCGTACGCGTGAGGTAGCCGGCGACCAGGCCGACGGCGACGCTCACCACCAGTGTCGTCAGCGCCCCACCGGTCGTCACCGGGCCCCGCGGGAGCGTGACGCCCACGGCGGCGCCGTAGGCCGCGGCCAGCAGGACGGCGATCACCACGCCGGCTCGACGGCTCGCGGAAGTTGCTGGACGCGCCAAGGCCGCGAGCCGGGTCCTCGACGTACCGCGCTGCCGGCTCCGCGACCGGGGGTCTACCTCGTCCTGCGGGTTCGATGTGGGTGTCCGCATCGGGAACACATCCCTTCAGCCCTGCGGTCGGTCGTGGCGACCACACGGTGCGACACCCACTCCGGCGTGGCCGTCCGACCGCTTCCACCCTCCACCGTCGCGGCCCTCGCGGTCAGTGGCGAAGGTCTCGCGGTTCCGGGACCTTCGGCCGGGGTCCCGACCCGGGCCGGGTGGCCTCAGGCGTCGATCGTGCTCATGTCGCGGTAGCGCTCGCCGGCCACCGCGCCCCGCGGCACCGCCGTCTCCAGCGCCGTGAGGTCGTCGGCGCCGAGGGTGACGTCGAGCGCGCCGACGTTCTCCTCGAGGTAGCGCACCCGCTTGGTGCCCGGGATCGGCACGACGGTGAGGTCGTCGCCGCCCTGCGCGAGCACCCAGGCCAGCGCCAGCTGACCCGGCGTGCAGCCCTTCTGCTCGGCGAGCTCGCGGACCCGGTCGACGAGCCGCAGGTTGGCGGCCAGGTTGTCGCCCTGGAAGCGCGGGAAGTAGCCCGTCGCGCGGCTGTCGCCGTCGGCCAGGGTCTCCGGGGAGATGCTGCCCGTGAGCAGGCCCCGCCCGAGCGGGGAGTAGGGCACGAGGCCGATGCCGAGCTCGCGCAGGGTCGGCAGCACCTCGTCCTCGACGTCCCGGGTGAAGAGCGAGTACTCCGTCTGCAGCGCGGTCACGGGGTGCACGGCGTGGGCGCGCCGGATCGTCCGGGCCGACGCCTCGGAGAGCCCGAGGTGGCGGACCTTGCCGGCCTCGACCAGCTCCTTCATCGCGCCGACGGTCTCCTCGATCGGCACGCCCGGGTCGACGCGGTGCTGGTAGTAGAGGTCGATGTGGTCGACGCCCAGCCGCTCGAGCGACGCGTCGCAGGCCCGCCGGACGTAGTCGGGGCGGCCGTTGACGCCGACCCAGCTGCCGTCGGGCCGCCGCTCGTTGCCGAACTTGGTCGCGAGCTGCACCTCGTCGCGGCGGTCGGCGATCGCCCGGCCGACCAGTCGCTCGTTGGTGAAGGGGCCGTACATGTCCGCGGTGTCGAGGAAGGTCACGCCGAGGTCGAGCGCGCGCCGGATGGTGGCGATGCCGTCGGCCTCGTCGGGGGTGCCGTAGAACTCCGACATGCCCATGCAGCCGAGGCCGAGCCGCGACACGGTCATGGGGGCGGTGGTTCCGAGAGTGGGGTTCGAGTCGGTCATGCCCACCAGAGAACCCCTTGGAGCGCGCTCCAGGTCAAGCAGGGACCTCCGCCGCACCGGCGAGCTGCTGCAACCGGTCCTCGTAGAGGCCGATCTTGTGGTCGATCGCGTCGAGGTGGGCGGTCACCTCGGCCAGCTGGCGGAGCACCAGCTCCCGGTGGGCATGCAGCATCCGCAGCCGCTCGGGCTCGGTGCCGTCGCCCGCGCGGACGAGCGCCGCGTAGCGCCGGATGTCGCGGATCGGCATGCCGGTGGCCCGGAGGCAGGTCACCAGCTCGATCCAGCGCAGGTCGGTCGACGCGTAGCGGCGGTGCCCGCTGCTCGCCCGCGGCACCGGCCGGAGGAGCAGGTCGTCGCGCTCGTAGTAGCGCAGGGTGTCGGTGGTGAGGCCGAGCCGCGCGGCGGCCTCGGCGATGGGCAGTCCCTCGACGGTCACCCCTGCAGTGTCACTCCTGGAGTGCGCTCCAGGTCAAGGGTCGGTCGAGGTCGGTCAGGGGCGGGCTCAGGAGACCCGGCGGGCGGCGCCCACCACGAGCGGGACGATCGTCGGCACCACCGTCGGCATCCGCAGGTGGGCCAGCTCGTCGAGCTCGAACGGTGAGTCGAGGAGCAGCCCGACGAAGTCGCGGTTGGCGTGGCAGCCGTCGGCCAGCCGCCGCTGGAGCGGCGTGGCCAGGTCCTGCAGCACGCCGCGGAACCCGCTCCCGCGCACGTGCTCGTGGAAGAGGAACCGGCCGCCGGGACGCAGCACCCGGTGCACCTCCGCGAGGGCCCGGGCCGGGTCGGCCAGGGAGCAGAAGACCAGCGAGGCGGTCACCGTGTCGAACGTCGCGTCCGGGAACGCGAGGGCGTGAGCGTCGCCGTCGGTGACGGTCGTCGAGCGGGCCGCCGCCTCGCCGGCCCGCCCCTCGAGGGCCGTGCGGAGCGCGGCGTTGGGCTCCAGCAGCGTCAGGTCGTCGACCAGGCCGGTGTAGAACGGCACCGAGAAGCCGGTGCCGGCCCCGATCTCGAGGGTCCGGCCCCGGGCCTGGGCGAGCTGGTCGCGCCGCACGTCCGCCTGGCCGGCGTCCTCCACGCGCTGCATCATCCGGGGGTACCACCGTGCGAAGACCCGCTGGCCGCGGGAGGTGCCGGTCGTCATCGTCGTCATGGGACGAGCATGCGCCCCTCCGCCGCCGACCGCATGGCCGGTTCGGGCCATCTGGGGATGGCCGGAACGTGAGATGCGTGGACCCGGCGGACCGGGTTCGCTGGTCCCATGACCAGCTCGACGACCAGCCCGCTGCGGCTGGACCCACGTGAGAACGGCCCGAGGAGAGCGGCCAACGGCGGCTTCGCCTGCGGGACCTTCGCGCAGCTCGTCGGCGGCACGGCGAAGGTGACCCTGCGCGCCCAGGTGCCGCTCGCCACCGACCTCGCCACAGCCGTCGGCGACGGCCGCGCCGAGGTGCGCGCCGGCGACCGGCGCGGCACGGTGCTGGCCACCGTCGAGGCGGTGGACCCGTTCGTGCTCGAGCCGCCGGTGCGGCCGTCGTACGCCGAGGCGGAGGTGGCGCGGGACCGGCACCCGCTCCGCGGTGTCCGGCACCCGCTGTCCGGCTGCGTCGTCTGCGGCCCCGGGCGCCACGACGGGCTGCGGGTGACGCCGGGCCCGCTCGCCACGGACGACGCGGTGCTCGCTGCTCCCTTCCACCCGGGGGAGGGCTGGGCCGCCGGGGGCGAGGTCCGGGCCGCAGCGGTGTGGGGGGCGCTCGACTGCCCCAGCTACCCGGCGGCGGCGCTGGCAGAGCGACGGTTCTGCCTGCTCGGCAACCTCGAGGCGCACCAGGTGCGGCCGGTCCTGCCCGGCGAGCGGCTGGTGGTGGTGGGCTGGACCGGCAGCGCCGGCACCCGCTCCACCCGCACGTTCTCTGCGATGATCGCTGACGACGGCTCCGTCGTCGCCTCGGCCCGGGCGGTGTGGGTGGCCGTGCGCCACCAGCGGCTCGTGCGGGTGATGGCGCGCCTGGTGTCCTGAGAGGGGTCCTGACGATGCTCGAGGCGACCGACCAGCTCGTGCGGCACGTCGACGTGCTCGGCCAGGACGTCGCCTACGCGGAGGTCGGCGAAGGGCCGCCGCTGGTGGTCGGCGGCTGGTGGTGCAGCCACCTCGGCCTCAACTGGGAGGACCCGGCGTTCCGGTCCTACCTCTCGCTCCTGGCCGAGCGGCACCGGGTGATCCGCTACGACGAACCGGGCCGGGGCGCCTCGTCGCCGGACGGCCGGCCACCGGAGGGCCTGGGGGAGGCGACCGACGTGCTCGCGGGGCTGGTGGAGGCGCTCGGCCTCGACCGGGTCGACGTCGTCGGCGCGTCGTCGGGCGCGGCCGTCGCAGCGGCGTTCGCGGCCCGCCACCCGCGCCGCGTGAGCCACCTCGTCCTCTACGGCGCCTTCGCCGTCGGCTCCGAGATCGCGCCGGCTGCGGCCCGCGACGCGATGCTCGACACCATCGGCGGCCACTGGGGGCTGGGCTCCCGGCTGCTGGCCGACGTGTTCGTGCCCGGGGCGTCGAGTGCCGAGCGTGAGGAGTTCGCCGCGTTCCAGCGCCGGTCCGCGACCCGCGACCAGGCCCGGGCGGCGCTCGCCGCGGCGTACCGGGTCGACGCCCGGGAGCAGCTGGCCGCCGTGCGGACGCCCACCACGGTCCTGCACCGCCGCGACGACCGCGCGGTGCCGTTCGCGCTCGGCGTCGACGTGGCCCGCCGGGTCCCGAGCGCCACGTTCGTCGCGCTCGAGGGGGAGGACCACTTCCCGTGGCGCGGCAACGCGCGCTCGGTGGCGGACGCGACCCCTGCGCGGGCTCGGCCACCTGGTACCGCGCACCCCGGCGGCCCCCGGCCGGGACGCGCTCACCGACCGGGAGCGGCAGGTGCTGCGGCTGGTCGCCGAGGGGCTGACCGACGCGGAGATCGGCCAGCGGCTCGTGATCAGCCCGCACACCGTCCACCGGCACGTCGCCAACGCGCGGGTCAAGCTCGGCGTGCGGTCCCGCGCGGCGGCCGCCGCTGCCGTGCTCGGCGACCAGCGGTAGCCGGCTCAGCCGACGCCGCTGGCGACCCGGCGGCCGAGCCGCGCCAGCAGCGCGGTCAGCTCGGCCGGCTCCTCGACCTCGAAGTCGCAGTCTGCGTGCGCCAGGACGAGGACCGGCCAGTCCAGGGTGTCGGTGTTCATCGTCATCGTGCACGCCTCCGGCCCGTCCGGCTCGACCGTGCCCCACCGGCCCATGATCCGCTCGATCTGCTCCGCGGGCGCCGCCAGCCGGACCCGCACCAGGTGGCGCTGCGGCCGCGACCGCAGCCCCGCCTGGACGTAGGCGACCGCGTCGCCCCCCGGGAGCGCCCGTGGGCGGAACCGCTGGCCGGTGAGCTCCGGGGTGCCGGCGACCCGGTCGACGCGGAAGGAGCGCCAGTCCTGCCGGTCGCGGTCGTAGGCGACGAGGTACCACCGGCTGCCGAGGGTGACCAGCCGGTGCGGCTCCACCCGCCGCCTGGTCGGCGTACCGTCCGCGGCGGTGTAGTCGAAGGTGACCGCCTCGTCGTCCCGGCAGGCCTGGGCGAGCGTGGTCAGCACCGCCGCGTCGAGCACCGGCCCGCCGCTCCACGGCAGGCCCTCGGTCTGGCTGGCGAGCGCGTCCATCCGGCGCCGGAGCCGGGGCGGCATCAGCGCGACCACCTTCGTCAGCGCCTGCACCGACGTCTCCTCCAGGCCCGCGACGCTGCCACCCGCCGCGGAGCGCAGCCCGACCGCGATCGCCACCGCCTCCTCGTCCTCGAGCAGCAGCGGCGGGAGCGCGCTGCCGGCCCGCAGCTGGTAGCCGCCGGCGGCCCCGCGCAGCGCGTCGACGTCGTACCCCAGCTCGCGGAGCCGGTCGACGTCGCGGCGCAGCGTGCGCGGGCTGACCTCGAGCCGGTCGGCCAGCTCGGCGCCGGGCCAGAACCGGTGCGTCTGGAGGAGGGACAACAGGCGGAGCATCCCGCGCGCTCGTGCTCATGTCGTCCAGATTAGTTCTGAATGCGGTCAAGAACTGACCGCTTTGGTTCCTAGCCTGGTGGGCATGGACACGAACCGAGATGGACGAAGGGGTGGCCCGGTGATCCGGACGACCGGGCTCACCCGCCACTACACGCGCAACAAGCAGACGGTCGAGGCCGTGCGCGGCCTCGACCTGGAGGTCGCCGCCGGTGAGCTGGTGGCGTTCCTCGGCCCCAACGGCGCCGGGAAGTCGACGACCCTGCGGATGCTGACGACGCTGATCGCGCCGACCGCCGGCACCGCCGAGGTCGCCGGCCACGACGTGGTCGCGGAGCGCGCCGCGGTGCGCCGGGCGATCGGGTACGTCGGCCAGGGCAACGCCGCCGGCCACCAGTACCGCGGCCGCGACGAGCTCATGTGCCAGGCCCGGGCCCACGGGCTGTCGCGTCGCGACGCCCGGGCCCGCACCGAGCAGCTGCTCGAGGCGTTCGACCTCGCCGAGCACGCCGACCGTCCCGTCTCGCAGCTCTCCGGCGGACAGCGGCGGCGGCTCGACGTGGCGATCGGCCTGGTGCAGGAGCCCCGGATCCTGTTCCTCGACGAGCCGTCGACCGGCCTCGACCCGCAGAACCGGGTCAACCTCCAGGAGCAGGTGCGCCGGCTCAACCAGGAGCTCGGCACGACGATCGTGCTGACCACCCACTACCTGGAGGAGGCCGACGCGCTCGCCGGCCGGGTGGTGGTCATCGACCACGGCCGGGTGATCGCCGACGACACCGCGACCGGGCTCAAGTCGGCGCTCGGCGACCTGGTGTCGCTCGAGCTGGCGAGCCCCGAGGCCGCACACGCCGCCGCGCAGCGGGCCGACCGGATCCCCGGCGCCCAGGTCGTCGTGACCGACGACCGGGTGGCCGTGCGGGCGCCGTACGGCCGGGAGGCGGCGCCGGCCCTGGTCGCCGAGCTCGCGGCCGCCGGCACGCCGGTGACCCGGATCGAGGTCGTCGGGCCGACGCTCGACGACGTCTTCCTCGACCTGACCGGACGCAGCCTGCGCGAGTCCGCCGACCACCACGAGACCGGCGCCGAGGACGGCGCCACCGAGACCCGAGGAGAGGCAGCATGACCATTCAGATCCAGGCCGGAGCGCCCGCCGCGGCCGCGCCGTCGCGCCGCGAGCCGGTGCCGTCACGACCGGTCGGCGTGCTCGCCGACATCCGCAACGTCTTCGTCCGCGAGCTGCAGCCGGTGCTGCGGCAGCCGGCGTCGGTGCTCTTCGCGATGGTGCAGCCGCTGGTCTTCCTCGGGCTGTTCGCCCCGCTCCTGCCCGACACGGGCGCCGGCTCGGCGCTGCAGTGGTTCGTGCCCGGCATCGTGTCGATGACGGCGCTGATGAGCGCGTCGTTCACCGGCGCCAACCTCAGCGAGGAGATCATCAGCGGGTCGTTCGAGCGCCTGCTCGTCTCGCCGGTGCGGCGCTCGTCGCTGCTGGTCGGCAAGGCGCTGCGCGAGCTGGTGCCCCTGGTGCTGCAGACGCTGATCATCGTCGCCGTCGTGACGCCGTTCAGCTTCGAGCTGCACCCCGCCGGTGTGCTCGCGGGGATCGTGGTCCTGGTCCCGTTCAGCGTCGGCCTCGGTGCGCTCAGCCTGGCGCTGGCGGTCGCCGCGAAGGACCAGTCGTGGGTGTTCTGGACCGTGCAGCAGACCGCGATCTTCCCGCTGCTGCTGCTGGCCGGCGTGCTGCTGCCGCTCGACGGCGCTCCGGGCTGGCTCGAGGCCGCCGCCGACGCCAACCCGCTCAAGTACGTCGTCGACGCCGAGCGCGCCCTCTTCGCCGGCTCGTTCCCGGTCGACACCGTCGGCGCCGGCCTGGCCGCCTCGGTGCTGGTCGGCGCCCTCGGCCTCTGGGTCGGGGTGCGGACGATGAACCGGGCCGCGTGACCGGGGTCGGTCAGGCCGCCCGGTAGTCGTCGATCCGTTCGCCCAGCTCGGCGAAGAGCGCCTGGTTGAGGCGGAACGCGACCTTCACCTCGGCGACCACCCGCTCGACGTCCTCGGCCGAGAGGCCGAGGGCGTCGAGCCGTGCCCGGTAGCCGTCCTTGTAGGGGCTTGGGCTTCGGGATCGCCGGGAACGCGTAGAACCCCACGCCGACACCGGCGGGGAGGTCGAAGGTGCGCTCGAGCACCCGGCCGATCGCCTGGCCGCCGGACAGGTCGCCGAGGTAGCGGGTGTAGTGGTGGGCCACCAGGGCACCGCCCCACGCGGCGCCGCGCACGCGCTCGACGTACGCCGTCGCGGCGGGGGAGTCGACGGCGTCGGCCGACCGGTCCGGCGCCCAGTGCCGCAGGTCCTCGTCGATCGCGGCGAGACGCTCGAGCGCCGGGTCGTGGACGGCGGCGACGAGGGGGTCGCCGGCCTGCGCCCGGACGGTCTCCTCGAGGGCGGCGTAGACCCGGCGCAGCCGCAGCAGCAGGTCGGCGTACGCCGTCCGGTTGAGCCGCCCGTCGAGCAGCTCGGCCATGAACACCGAGCTCTCGGCTGCCTCGTGCTCGGCGCGCGAGCCCTCGCGCATGGCGGTGGACAGCGACGGCTGCAGGCCGGCTTCGGGAACGACTGCGGTCACCTGGGGTTCCTCCTGAGGTCGGCCCGCGAGGGCTGGCGGCCCGAGAACTTGTTGACACATTGTCAGGAAGATGCTGACATCCTGTCAAGCGATAGGTGAGGCTGCCCTAGATAATGGTAGCCTCACCTCGCTCGGTCTCGGGGCCGAACGCTCTCGCTCCCTCGCGGACCCTCGTGGCCCCGTGGACTCGGTGGACCTCAGTGAAGGACAGCCCATGCGTCATCGCGGTGCCGTCGCCGGCCTGCTGCCCGCACTCCTCGTCGCCGCCTGCGGCATCGACGTCGCCTCGTCCGACGATCCGCACGGCGGCGCGGACGCCGGCGTCGTCGCCCCGTCGCTGGCGGAGGTGACGCCGCTCGCGGACCCGCGGGCGTGGAGCGGCGACGTCCAGGCCGTGGCCGCCGACCAGGCCGTCGACCCGGTCACCGACCGGCCGGAGCCCGAGCTCCCGGTCACCGTCACCGACGCCCAGGGCACCGAGGTGACCGTCTCCGACGTCAGCCGGATCCTCGCCCTCGACGTCTACGGCACGCTGGCGCGCACCGTGTTCGAGCTCGGTCTCGGCGACAACGTCGTCGGGCGCGACGTCTCCACCCAGTTCGAGGAGGCGCGCGACCTGCCGCTCGTCACCCACGACGGGCACGACCTCGCCGCCGAGGCGATCCTCGAGGCCGACCCGTCGGTGATCGTCACCGACACCTCGCTCGGGCCGTGGGACGTGGTGCTGCAGATGCGCGACGCGGGCATCCCCGTGGTGGTCGTCGAGTCCGAGCGGGGCCTCGACCGGGTCGGCGACCTCACCCGCGAGATCGCGACCGCCCTCGGCGTCCCCGACGAGGGGGAGCGGCTGGCCAAGCGCACCCAGCGCGAGCTGGACGCGGCCGTCGACCGGATCGCCGACGTCGCTCCCGACGACCTGAGCGGGCAGCTGCGCACGCTGTTCCTCTACGTGCGCGGGCAGTCCGGCATCTACTACCTGTTCGGCGAGGAGTCCGGCGCCGACTCGCTGATCGACGCGCTCGGCCTCTACGACGTCGCGGAGGAGATCGGCTGGAACGGCATGCGGCCGATCACCGACGAGGCACTCGTCGCCGCGCAGCCCGACCTGGTGCTGATGATGAGCGGCGGGCTCGAGTCCGCCGGCGGCGTCGACGGGCTGCTCGAGCGGCTGCCCGCCCTGGCCAACACGCCGGCGGGCGAGAACGAGCGCTTCGTCCACATGGCCGACAGCCAGATCCTCGGGTTCGGGCCGGAGACGGCCGCCGTGCTGGAGGCGCTCGCCGTCGCGGTCTACGCCCCGGAGGCGGTCTCGTGACCGTCGCGCCGCCCACCGCCGCACCGACCGCCAGGACCGGCCGCGCGCCGCGCGGCCGCGGCGGCCGCCGGGTCGGCCTGGTCGGCGGCATCACCGCGGCCCTGGTGGTCGCGATGGTCGTCGGGGCCGGCCACGGCCAGATGGACATCGCCCCAGACGAGGTGGTCGGCTCGCTGCTGCACCGGATCGGCCTCGACATCGGTCCGCTGCCGAGCCACCCGCGCGGCGAGGACACCCTGTGGGACGTGCGCTTCCCCCGCGTGGTGCTCGCCGCCCTGGTCGGGGCCGCGCTCGCGACCGCGGGTGCGGTGATGCAGGGCGTGTTCGGCAACCCGCTCGCCGAGCCGGCCGTCGTCGGGGTCTCCTCCGGCGCCGCGGTCGCCGCCGGCGCCGTGGTCGTCTTCGACGTCGTCGTGCTCGGCACCTGGACGATCGCCGCCGCGGCGTTCCTCGGCGGTCTCGCCACGACCCTGCTGGTCTACCTGCTCTCGCGCGACGGCGGCCGCACCGAGGTCGTCACCCTGGTGCTGACCGGCATCGCGCTCAACGCGATGACCAGCGCCGGGCTGGCGTTCCTGATGTTCCTCGGCGACCAGCAGGCGCGCGAGGAGATCGTGTTCTGGACGCTCGGCAGCCTCAACGGCTCGCGGTGGGCCGAGGTCGCCGTCGTCCTGCCGCTGGTCGTCGTCGGCCTCGGCGTCGCCCTCGCCCTCAGCCGCCCGCTCGACCTGCTGGCGCTCGGCGACCGGGCCGCCCGCCACGTCGGCGTCGACGTCGAGCGGCTGCGCCTGGTCGCGATCGTGGTGGTCGCGGTGCTGACCGCGGCCGCCGTCAGCTTCTGCGGCATCATCGCGTTCGTCGGGCTGGTCGTCCCGCACCTGGTGCGGATGGCGGCCGGCCCGGGGACACCGGATGCTGATCCCGGTCAGCGCGCTCGGCGGCGCCGCGCTGCTCGTCTGGGCCGACGTCTGGGCGCGCACGGCGGTCGTCAACGCCGACCTGCCGATCGGCATGCTCACCTCGATCGTGGGCGGGCCGTTCTTCTTCTGGCTGATCCGGCGCTCGCGCCGCACGGCCGGGGGCTGGGCATGAGCCGGCTCGAGGCACGCGGCGTGACGGTCGTGCTCGGCGGCCGCCCGGTCCTCGACGGGGTCGACCTCGCCGTCGGCGAGGGGCGAGCTGGTCGCGCTCGTCGGCCCCAACGGCGCCGGCAAGTCGACGCTGCTCGGGGTGCTGGCCGGCGACATCGCCCCCGCGGACGGCGCGGTCGAGCTCGACGGCCGCGCGGTGGCGTCGTACGCCGCCCGGGCGCTGGCCCGGGAGCGGGCGGTGCTGGCGCAGCAGCAGCGGCTCGCGTTCGGGTTCCGGGTCGACGACGTGGTGCGGATGGGTCGCTCCCCGTGGCACCGCACCGACCGCGCGGCCGACGACGAGGCCGTCGTCGCCGACGCCATGCTCCGCGCCGACGTCACCGGCTTCGCCGAGCGCCTGTTCCCGACCCCTGTCCGGCGGCGAACAGGCCCGCACCGCGTTCGCCCGCGCGCTCGCCCAGGAGACCCCGGTGCTCCTGCTCGACGAGCCGACCGCGGCCCTCGACATCCGGCACCAGGAGTCGGTGCTCGCCACCGCCCGCGAGGTGGCCCGGGGCGGTGCCGCGGTGGTCGTGGTGCTCCACGACCTCTCCCTCGCCGCGGCCTACGCCGACCGGGTCTGCGTGCTCCACCACGGCCGGGTCCGCGCCGACGGCGCACCGCGCGACGTGCTGGTCGCCGACCTGCTCACCGAGGTCTACGAGCACCCCGTGCACGTGATCGACCACCACGGCACGCCGGTCGTGGTGCCGGTCCGCCAGGAGGTGCCGTGCGTCCCCTGAGGCTGCTCCTCGCCACCGCCGTGCTCGCGGCCGCGGCGGGGCTCGTCGTCGGGCCGGTGCCCGCCGCCCACGCCCAGGGCCGGGTCACCATCACGAACGCCGACGGTGCTCCCGCGATCGACCCGACCTACGCCACCGAGCTGCGCGTGAGCGGGTCGGGGTTCCAGGTGGTGCGCGGCGGCCGCGGCGGCGTCTACGTCTTCTTCGGCACCGTCAGCGGGTCGTGGCGGCCCAGCCAGGGCGGCTCCTCCGGCGTGGACTACCGCTACCTGCCCGACAGCGAGGCGCGCGACAACCGCGGCTACCAGCGCTACGTCGCGTTCCCCGGCTCCGACACCGCCGGCTCGGCGCAGTCCGTGATGTCCGGCGACGGCAGCTGGTCGGCGACGATCACCGTGCCCGGTGCCCGGTTCCAGGCGATCGGCCGCAACGGCGCCGTCGAGACCGTCGACTGCCGGCAGGTCACCTGCGGGATCATCACCATCGGCGCCCACGGCGTGGTCAACGCCAACAACGAGAGCTTCACGCCGGTCCGCGTCGAGGAGCTCGCGGACCCGCCGGCCGACGACGGGACGGCGACCGAGCTCCCGGACGGCACCGTCGAGGCGCCGGAGACGGCCGACCCCGGTGTCGAGCTCCCGGCTCGGCTCGGTCCGGTGCGGTTCACGGTCGACCGGGCGTCGGCGACCGCGGGCCGCGTGCTGCCGTTCGCGGTCCAGGGGCTGCGGCCCCGGAGCCAGGTCTCGGCCGTGCTCGACGACGGGCTCGCGGCGGCCGGGCCGTTCCTGGTCGGCGACGACGGGCGGATGACCGGCGTGATCACCCTCCCCGAGGACCTCCCGCCCGGCACCCACGAGCTGCGGCTGTTCGGGCTCGACCTGCCGAAGCGGACGCCGGTCGTGCGCTTCGCCGTGGCGCCGGCCGACGACGTGGCGACGCCGACGGCCGCGCCCGCGCCGGCCGCCGGCGTGTCCGCCGACGACGAGTCCGGCACCGCCGACGCCGCAGGCGTCGGGTTCTTCGTCGCAGCCGGCGTGGTGCTCCTCGCGGCCCTGCTGCGGCTCCTGCTCCTCGCACGGGGGAGGCGGGCGCGTGGCTGAGGCTCGCCGGACCGCCGGCGTGCTGCTGGCCGTCGCGGGCGTGGTGGCGCTGGTCGCCGCGGCGCTGCTGACGGTCTCGTCGTTCCCGGCCGGGCTCCCCGCGGCGTACGCCGACGGCGAGGTGCCCCCCGCCGGCGTCGCCGACCACGGACCCCGACGACCCGGACGATCCCGACGACCCGGACGACCCCGACGACCCGGACGACACCGGCGACCCGACGACGGATCCGACCGACGAGCCGACGACCACGGACCCCACGGACCCCGCCGATGCCGCCGATGCCGTCGAGGGCGCCGTGCTCCGCTGGGGGATCAACAACGAGTCCAACACCGCGGCCTACGACCCGGGCACCTTCAACTTCTTCTCCGCCGGGCGGCTGCGCGACCCCGGTCGCGGCGGCCAGGAGATCAAGCGGCGCGACTGGCGCCGCGCGGCGGGCGACGTCGCGATCGAGAAGTGGGACGCCCGCAGCAAGCGGTGGCGGCCCGCGACCTGGGCCGGTCGCGCCCGGGACAGCACGGGCAAGCCGCTGCGGATCGGCACCACGTTCAGCAACCACCAGGTGGTGTTCTCCGGCGGCGTCGGCACCCTCGACCGGGAGGCGGGCACCGCCCGGATCGCGTGGGAGGGCGACGTCACCGTCCTCTACTACTCGGGCCAGTCGTTCTTCTACCTCGCCGACCCGGTGCTCGAGGTGGCGGGCGGCAGCGGGGTGGTGACCGCCACGGTCGGCGGCTTCGGCTCGTCGCGGGAGGATCCCACCGCGTGGGAGCCGCTGCCCGACGCCGAGGTGACCGTCGCCGTGCTGCGGAAGGTCGACCTCGCCGACCCCGACGGCTTCACCGCCACGCCCGCCTACCGGGGCGTCCGGGTCGAGCTGGCCGAGGGCACCCAGGTGCGCACCGGCCCGGACTGGGGAGCGTTCCCGCAGACGTTCGTGACCTACATGGAGCGGCTGGGGACCGGCTCGTTCTGGTACTCCAGCGGCGGCGCCGCCGACCCCAACAAGGTCGCGCTGCCCCTGACCGTGGCGCTCGCGGGCGACGGTGAGGTGGTCCCCTCCCCGACCGACCCGCCGACCTCCGAGCCCACGGTCGACAACAGCGCGCCCCCCGCCGCCCGCGGCCGAGCCCCCGCCGGCCGCGCCGCCGCCGGGGCCGGTCGCCGTCGCTCCGCCCGACGCGGAGCAGCCGGCCTCGCTCGCCCCGCCGGCCATGCCGAACCAGCCGGCCACCCAGCTGCGGCTGACCTCCGCGGCGGCTGCGACCGCGACGCCGGACGCCCCCGACGACCCCCTCCGCTGGCCCTGGTGGGCCGGCGGCGGCCTGCTGCTGCTCGCGGCGGCGACGCTCGTCCTCGCGCCGCCGCGCTCCGCACGCTCCTCCCGATCGTCCTGACCACCGTCTCGGACCCCTCCACAGAAAGGCAGATCCGCATGTCCTCCTCTGTCCCCAGCCCGCTGCGCCGGGCGCTGGCAGCGGCCGTCGCCGTCGGCGTCGGCGGCGCCGGTCTGACGATGCTCCCGGCCGCGCCGGCGAGCGCCGCACCGGCACCCGTCGCCCTGCAGTGGCAGGTCTCGCAGCAGTTCCAGAACCACCTGTGCGTGCAGACGTTCGACGACGGGGCGACCGAGAGCGAGGGTGGCGTCGTCACCTTCCCGGAGGGTGAGGGCACGTTCGACGCCCAGACCGGCGTGACCGAGATCCAGTACGCCGGGTCGGTCGAGGGCGGGTTCGCGCCCGGCGAGAGGGGCGCCTGCGTCCCGGACGGCACGCCGGTCTACACGATGACGATCGCCGACCCCGCGGTGTCGGTCGACGCGTCCGGCGCCGGCGAGATCTCCGCGCTGGTCTCCACGTCGGTCGGGCCGAACGCCACGACGCCGACCCGCGTGGTCCTCACGACCTTCGAGGCGGACGCGGCCGACTGGGCCGTCGCCGAGGGAGTCGGGACGCTGACCGCGACCCCCGCCTGGGCGGCCGTCCTCCCGGAGGGCCCGGAGTCCGTGGAGCTCGGCATCCCGGCCGGGCAGCCCGTCGACGGCAAGGCGTGGAGCACCGACCTGCTCGCCGCGCTCCCGGGGTCGCTCCGGGCGCACTTCTACTTCAGCACCGGGTCCGGACGCCAAGGCCCCGTCGGCGTTCACGGCGACCGCGCCCCCTGGCGCCCGGCGAGGTCGAGGCCGCCGTCACCAAGGCGAACAAGTCGGGCGTCACCGTCTCCGTCACCGGCTCCGGCTTCACCGAGGACGTGCTGCCCGGTGGCAACGGCGGCTACGTCGGGATCGCTCCCGCCGGCGGCGTGCCGCCGGGCCTCGGCCAGGCCGAGGGCATCGCCTACTTCACCGCGGTCGACTGGGTGATGCAGCACCAGATCACCGACGGCTCGTTCACCACGACGCTCGACGTCCCGCGCGCGAAGCTCGACCCGCGCAAGAAGTACGCGGTCTACGTGTGGCCCGGCCACACCTCGTGGAGCGCGGACACCAGCACCGAGACGCCGGTGCGGATCGGCTGGAAGGCGCTCGGGTTCCCGCTGAAGGCGAAGGCCGCGGTCAAGGTGAAGAAGCCGACCCCCAAGCGCAAGGGCAAGGTGACGATCGCCCTCTCCGGCGCCCACGTGAAGCCGTTCGGCAAGGTCACGGTCGTCTGGGCCAAGGGCGCCAAGCGGAAGACGTGGAGCCCGCGTCTCCGCAACGGCAAGGCCGCCGTCGTGCTGCCCAAGACCCCCAAGGGCAAGTGGAAGCTGACCATGCGCACCGCGAAGAACCCGGTCTACAAGGCCGTGCAGGTCAAGCGCACCGTCCGCGTGACCCGCTGACGCCCCGTCCGCGTCACTGAGCCGGGCCCCCGGCGCCGACCGCCCGCAGCACGAACGACTCGATCGCTGCGGGCGGGGAGGTGCCGGGGGCTCAGGCACGCGTGGAGGAGGGACACGGTGGCGTCGAGGTCGTCGTAGGTGAACGCGCCCTGGGCGCGGCCCCGGCCGAGGATGTCGCGCAGCACGGTCTCGACCGCCACGACGTGCTGCCGGATCTCACGGCGCGCGGTGTCGGACAGCGAACCGGACAAGGCGGGGCCGAGCCCGATGTGGAACCGCTCGCCCGCCTCGAGCTGGTGCCGGACGTAGGTCCGCAGCTCCGCGGCCGGGTCGTCACGGCCGGCGAGCGCCTCGCGCAGCTCGGCGACGTACGCCGTGGTGGTGTGCGTCGCGAACGCGACCAGCACCGCCTCCTTGTCGCGGAAGTGGTGGTAGATCGCGGTGCGGCCGAGGCCCGCGCGCTCGGCCAGCCCGGCCATCGTGATCGCGTCGTAGCTGCGCTCGCCCATCAGCTCCACGAACGCGTCGAACACCTTGCGGTGCACGTGCGCGCGGTGCTTGCGCAGCGAGTCGGCGGCGATCCGGGGCACGGAGCGAGCCTAGATGAGCAGACCGCGGTCAGATCCGCGGCACGACCTGGCTCAGCAACCCGCCCATGCGCGACGCCGCGGCCCGGCCCGCCTCGAGCACCTCGGCGTGGTCGAGGGGCTCGCCGGTGATGCCGGCGGCGAGGTTGGTGACCAGGCTGATGCCGAGCACCTCCATGCCGGCCTCGCGGGCCGCGATCGCCTCGAGCGTGGTGCTCATCCCCACGAGGTGACCACCGATCGCGCGCACCATCCCGATCTCCGCGGGCGTCTCGTAGTGGGGACCGGGGAACTGCACGTAGACCCCCCTCGCCGAGGGTCGGGTCGACCTCCTTGCACAGGGCGCGCAGCCGGCTGGAGTAGAGGTCGGTGAGGTCGACGAAGTTGGCGCCCACGATGGGGGAGCGCCCGGTCAGGTTGATGTGGTCGCTGATCAGCACCGGCTGGCCGGGCCGCCAGGTGTCCTGAGCCCGCCGCACCCGTTGGTCAGCACGACCGCCCGGCAGCCGGCGGCGGCTGCGGTGCGGATGCCGTGGACGACCTTCTCGACGCCGTGGCCCTCGTAGAAGTGGGTGCGGCTGAGGAAGACCAGCAGCCGTCGCTCGCCGTCGGCACCCTCCGCCCGGATCGAGCGGATCCGGCCGCTGTGGCCGGCGACCGCCGCGGCGCTGAACCCCGGCAGGTCGGTCACCGCGATCTCGGCGGTCGCCTCGCCGAGCGCGTCGACGGCCGGCAGCCACCCCGAGCCCAGGACGAGCGCGACGTCGTGCCGGGCGACCCCGGTCAGCTCGGCGAGGCGGGCGGCGGCCTGGTCGGCCAGGTCGTACGGCGTGGGGGAGTCGCTCACGAAGCGTGAGCCTAGATCACCACTGCCGGACGAGGCTCTTGCGCACGTAGCCGTGACGGACCCGCTGCGGGTGGTTGCCGACCTTGCGGTAGGCCAGCTGCTTCCCGGTCCTCGTGTCGAGCACCGCGAGCGCGTCGGCGTCGCTGAGGGAGACCCAGCAGGTGTCGCCGAGTCCCTCGGTCGTCCAGTACGGCTTGCCGTAGTAGCGGCCGGTCGTCTTCTCGTTGAACAGCGTGCGCCTGCCGGTGCGGCGGTCGACGAGCGCGGCGTAGTCGTCCATCGTCCCGGCGACGCAGAGCGTCCGGCCGCGGCGGTCGATCGACAGGCCGTGGTGCGCGGAGTCGTTGACGTAGAGGTCGCGCGGCAGCCGGGTGTGCTTGGGCAGCCGGACCAGCCGGGTCACCGCGCCGACCCGCGGCTCCTCGACCTTCTGCCGCTGCCCGAGGGTGTAGTCGACCCGGCCGTTGAGGTCGGGCGCCCGGGTGTCGAACTCGACGAACCCGTGGAAGAACGACACCTGGAAGTAGATGAACCGCTCGTTCGGCGTCACCGCCATCGGCCGCACCGCGCTGCTCATGTGCGGGTAGCCGGCCTCCGCGAGCTCGTGCCCGATCTCCCAGCGGCGGATCACCCTGAAGTCGCGGTCGCGCACGACCTGGAACCACCGGTCGCCCTTGACCAGGTCGGAGATCGGGTCGAGCAGCGCGTCGAGCGCCTCGGTGCCGTCGCCGGGGGTGTAGACCCGCCCGATGGAGGCGTGGTAGATCCGGCGGCCGTCGCGGGAGAAGTTGCTCTCGTGCGGCGTCTCGCCGGACTCGAAGGTCCGGAGCCGGTCACCCATCCGCACCCGGGTGCCGTCGGCGAGCCGCTCGTCGACCATGGAGTACTCGATCACCTGCCGTGAGGTGGAGTCGGAGACCAGCAGGCGGCGGCCGTCGCGCGAGAGCCCCATGTGGTCGGTCCGGTAGCCGTCCATCTGCTGCTCGCGCACGATCGCGCCCGGGCGGCCGAGGGTGGCGCGACGGACGTCGATCCACACGACGTCGGCGAAGCTCGGCCGGGAGACGGCGAGGTACCGCCCGTCGAGCGTGGTGAACATGTCGTCGACGTACTGGTCGTGGCCCTCGCCCGGCCCGACCTTGATCGCGAGGTACATCGCGAGCGCGAGCGGGTTCCGCGCGATGTCGGCGAGCTCCTGCTGCTTGTCGGGGATCAGGTCCACACCGCGCTTGAGGACCTTGAACGTGCGGGCGTCGACGACGCTGGCGGTGCCGTCCCAGTTGTTGCCCACCCACATCACGTCACGCAGCCCGCGCCGGGCCACCGCCGCCCGCGTCGCGGGGGTCGGGGCCGCCGGAGCCGCCGCCGCGACCGCAGCGGGTGCGGCGGGAGAGGCCGGAGCGGCCGGCGTGGGGACGGTGAGCGCGGCGGTCGCCGCGCAGGCGACGGCGCCGGCGAGGGCCAGCCTGGGGGTGAGGCGCACGATCAGCTCCTGGGTTCGGTGCGGCTCACCGGCCAACGAGTGCCGGTGCCGCGAGGCTACGGCGGCAGCAGGTCGGCTGCCCTGCTCGGAGGGCAGGCCCTAGGGTCCCGGCCATGACTGCCAAGACCTGGTTCATCACCGGCGCGTCCCGCGGCTTCGGCCGGGAGTGGACCGTCGCCGCCCTCGAGCGCGGCGACCGGGTCGCCGCCACGGCTCGCGACACCGGCTCCCTCGCCGACCTCGCGGAGCGGTTCGGCGACGCCCTGCTCCCGCTCCGGCTCGACGTCACCGACCGGACCGCCTGCTTCGCGACCGTGCAGGAGGCACACCGCCGCCTCGGCCGGCTCGACGTCGTCGTGAACAACGCCGGCTACGGGCAGTTCGGCATGGTCGAGGAGCTCACCGAGGAGGAGCTCCGGGCCCAGCTCGAGACCAACGTCCTCGGTGCGTTCTGGGTGACCCAGGCCGCGCTGCCCCTGCTGCGCGAGCAGCGCTCCGGCCACCTGCTGCAGGTCTCCTCCGTCGGCGGGATCACCGCCTACGCCAACCTCGGGGCCTACCACGCGTCGAAGTGGGCGCTCGAGGGCTTCTCCCAGGCGCTCGCCCAGGAGGTCGCGGGGCACGGCATCCACGTCACCCTCGTCGAGCCCGGCGGGTTCGCCACCGACTGGAGCGGCGCCTCCGCGCGGCACGCGACGCCGCTGCCGGCGTACGACGGCGTGCGCGAGGAGGCCCGGCAGCGACGGGCCCGCCGCACCGTGGGCCCCGGCGACCCGCGGGCGTCGGCCCGCGCCGTGCTCGCGGTCGTCGACGCCGAGCGGCCGCCCCTGCGGGTCTTCCTCGGCTCCGCGCCGCTCGGTGTGGCCAGGGCCGACTACGAGTCGCGGCTGGCCACCTGGGAGGAGTGGCAGCACGTCGCCGAGCTGGCCCAGGGCGACGGGTGACGGCCGCCGAGCCGGGTCACAGACCGATCGAGCGGCACGGACGCCGACGCAGGGCGGCCACGTAGTCGACGGGTGCGTCGGCGGCCTCCGCTGCGTCGGCGAGCACGCCGAGGTAGGACGCCGACGGCAGGCCGCCCTCGTAGGCGTCGAGGACGTACGTCCACGCCACGACCTCGCCGGTGAGCGTCGCCACCCGGACCTTCGTCTTGCGGTAGAGACCCGAGTCCGCCGACTCCCACTCGTCGAGCACCGCCTCGTCGAGCGGGCTCACGTCGTAGACCGCGACGAAGACCTGCTCGATCGGGTCCTCCACGATCGTCGCGAGCGCGCCGTCCCAGCCGTGCTCCTCGCCGCCGAACGTGAGCCGCCAGCCGGTCAGCCACCCCGTCGTCTGCAGCGGCGAGTGCGGGCACCGCGCGTTCATCCGGGCGGGGTCCAGGTTGGTCCCGTAGGCGGCGTACGACGTCACGGCGTCAGGCTAGTGCGTCCGGTCACGGTCGCCGGGGCTCACCCGCCGGGCCCGCGGGGGCGACCACTAGGCTGAGGACGTGACCACGCACTTCGATGTCCTCGTCCTCGGCGCCGGTCCCGGTGGGTACGTCGCCGCCATCCGCGCCGCCCAGCTCGGCAAGTCCGTCGCGGTGGTGGAGAAGCAGTACTGGGGCGGGGTGTGCCTCAACGTCGGCTGCATCCCGTCGAAGGCGCTGCTGCGCAACGCCGAGATCGCCCACATCATCACGAAGGAGAAGGACACCTTCGGGATCAGCGGCGACGCGACGATGGACTTCGGCACCACCCACAAGCGCAGCCGCGGCGTGGCCGAGGCCAGCGCCAAGGGCGTCCACTACCTGATGAAGAAGAACAAGATCACCGAGATCGACGGGTGGGGGGACGCTGACCGGGCCGAAGACGGTCGACGTCGAGCGGGACGGCCAGACGTCGTCGTACACCTGCGACAACCTGATCATCGCGACCGGCGCGACAGTGCGGCTGGTCCCGGGCGTCACGCTGAGCGACAACGTGGTCACCTACGAGGAGCAGATCCTCACCGACCAGCTGCCCGGCTCGATCATCATCGGCGGCTCCGGCGCGATCGGCGTCGAGTTCGCCTACATCCTCAAGAACTTCGGCGTCGACGTCACCATCGTCGAGTTCCTCGACCGGATGGTGCCCACCGAGGACGCCGACGTGTCCAAGGAGCTGCTCCGCCAGTACAAGAAGCTCGGCGTGAAGGTGCTGACCTCCACCGCCGTGAAGGGCGTCGAGGACACCGGGTCCGGCGTGCGGGTGACGGTCGCGCCGGCCGGCGGCGGCGAGGAGGAGGTGCTCGAGGCCGACAAGTTCCTCGCGGCCTTCGGCTTCGCCCCGCGGGTGGAGGGCTACGGCCTGGAGTCGACCGGCGTCGAGCTCACCGATCGCGGCGCGATCGCGGTCGACGCGCGTGGGCGCACCAACGTCGACGGCGTCTACGCCATCGGCGACTGCACCGGCAAGCTGATGCTCGCGCACACCGCCGAGGCGATGGGTGTCGTCGCCGCCGAGACGATCGCCGGCGCCGAGACGGTCGAGATCGACTTCGACATGATCCCGCGGGCGACGTTCTGCCAGCCGCAGATCGCGTCGTTCGGCTACAGCGAGACGCAGGCCAAGGAGAAGGGCTACGACGTCAAGACCGCGTCGTTCCCGTTCTCGGCCAACGGCAAGGCGCGCGGCATGGCCGAGGGCGTCGGGTTCGTCAAGATCGTGGCCGACGCCGAGCACAACGAGATCGTCGGCGCCCACATGATCGGCCCCGAGGTGACCGAGCTGCTGCCGGCGCTGACCCTGGCCCAGAAGTGGGACCTCACCGCCGACGAGGTCGCCCGCAACATCTTCGCCCACCCGACGCTGTCCGAGGCGATGAAGGAAGCCGTCGAGGGCATCGCCGGCCACATGATCAACCTCTGACCCACCCTCACCAGCCCGACAGCCCGTCCAGCCCGTCCAGCCCGACCATGTCTGAGAGGCCTCTCATGGAACGCGTCGTCATCGTCGGCGGCGGCCCCGGCGGCTACGAGTCGGCCCTGGTCGCGGCCCAGCTCGGGGCGGAGGTCACCGTCGTCGACTCCGACGGCATCGGCGGCTCCGCGGTGCTCACCGACTGCGTGCCGAGCAAGACGCTGATCGCCACCGCCGAGCTGATGACCGACATGGCCGACGCCCCCGAGCTCGGCGTGGTGTTCCACGACGCCGAGGGCGACCAGGCGACCGGCATCCGGGTGGACCTGAGCCGCGTGAACGGGCGGGTGAAGCGGCTCGCGGCCGAGCAGAGCGCCGACATCGCCCGGCGGCTCGAGCGGGGAGGGCGTGCGGGTCGTGCAGGCGCGGGGCCGGCTCGACGGACCGGGCCGGGTCGTCGCCACGGCGGCCGACGGCACCGACGAGGTGCTCGCCGCCGACGCCGTGCTGGTGGCCACCGGTGCGTCGCCGCGGACGCTGCCGTCGGCCCGGCCCGACGGCGAGCGGATCCTCACCTGGGAGCAGGTCTACGACCTGACCGAGGTGCCGACCGAGCTGGTGGTCGTCGGGTCGGGCGTGACCGGCGCCGAGTTCGCCAGCGCCTACCTCGCCCTCGGCATCCCGGTCACCCTCGTCTCCTCCCGCGACCGGGTGCTGCCGGGCGAGGACGCCGAGGCCGCACAGGTGCTCGAGGACGTCCTCAAGCGGCGCGGGATGACCGTGCTGTCGCAGTCGCGGATGGCGTCGGTCACCCGCGACGGCGACCGGGTGACCGTCACGCTCTCCGACGGGCGCGTGGTCGAGGGATCGCACTGCATCCTCGCGCTCGGCTCGGTGCCCAACACCAGCGGGCTCGGGCTCGAGGAGGCCGGCGTGGTGACCGACGACGGCGGGTTCGTGAAGGTCGACCGGGTCTCCCGCACGTCCGCCCGCGGGGTCTACGCCGCCGGCGACTGCACCGGCGTGCTCATGCTCGCCTCGGTCGCGGCGATGCAGGGCCGGATCGCGATGTGGCACTTCCTGGGCGACGCCGTCGCGCCGCTCGACCTCAAGCGGGTGTCGTCCAACGTGTTCACCGCCCCCGAGATCGCCACCGTCGGCTGGTCGCAGCGGGCGGTCGACGCCGGCGAGATCCAGGCCGAGACCGTGATGCTCCAGCTGCGCGGCAACCCGCGGGCGAAGATGCAGGGGGTCCAGGACGGGTTCGTGAAGCTGTTCTGCCGACCCGGCACGGGCATCGTGGTCGGCGGCGTGGTCGTCGCGCCCCGGGCCAGCGAGCTGATCCACCCCGTCTCCCTCGCCGTCGCCGAGTCGCTGACCGCCGACCAGCTCGCGCAGGCGTTCACGGTCTACCCCTCGATGAGCGGGTCGGTCGCCGAGGCCGCCCGTCGCCTCCACCGGGTCTGACCGCGACCGGCTGATGAGAAGATGTGCGCCATGCGCGTGCACCTCGGTTGCGACCATGCCGGGCTCGAGCTCAAGGACCACCTGATCGGGTGGCTCGAGGAGCACGGGTACGAGCCCGTCGACCACGGCCCCTTCGTCTACGACGCCGTCGACGACTACCCCGTCTTCTGCCTCCGGGCGGCCGAGGGGTCGCCGCCGACCGGGCGGCCGGCCTCGACAGCCTCGGCGTCGTCATCGGCGGCTCCGGCAACGGCGAGCAGATCGCGGCCAACAAGGTGAAGGGCGTCCGCGCCGCCCTCGCCTGGTCGGAGGAGACCGCCACCCTCGCGCGGGGAGCACAACGACGCCTGGGTCGTCGCCGTGGGCGGCCGGATGCACCCCCCTCGACGAGATGACCCGGCTGGTCGAGGTGTTCCTCACCACGCCGTTCCCGGGGGACGAGCGGCACGTGCGCCGGATCGCGCAGATGTCGTCCTACGAGGCCAGCGGCGAGCTCCCGCCGCTGCCCCCGTCGGCGCGACCGTCCGCTCCCGAGCCGGGCGATGCCTGAGGGGCACACCCTCCACCGCCTCGCGCACCAGGTCACGGAGGTCTTCGGGGGCCGGCCGGTCCGGGTCACCAGCCCCCAGGGACGGTTCGCCGAGGCGGCCGCGCTGCTCGACGGGGCGGTGCTGGAGGACGCCGAGGCCTGGGGCAAGCACGTGTTCATCCGCTTCGGCGAGCGGTTCGTCCACGTCCACCTCGGCCTCTACGGCACGTTCGACGTCCACGCCCCGGTCGCGGCGGTGCCGGACCCCGTGGGGCAGGTGCGGATGCGGCTCGTGCGCGGCGACGGCACGGCGTACGCCGACCTGCGCGGCGCCACGACCTGCGCCCTGGTGACCCGGGCCGAGCGCGACGCCGTGGTGGCCCGGATCGGGCCCGACCCGCTGCGGGCCGACGCCGAGCCCGACCGGGCCTGGCGACGGATCAGCCGCAGCAGTGCGCCGATAGGTGGCCTGCTGATGGACCAGACCGTCCTGGCCGGCGTCGGCAACGTCTACCGGGCCGAGGTGCTCTTCCGGCACCGGATCGATCCACTTCGCCCCGGCCGCACCCTCCGCGTGGGACAGTGGCGGGCGATGTGGGAGGACCTGGTGGAGCTCATGGCCGACGGCGTGCGGAAGGGACGGATCGACACCGTCCGTCCCGAGCACACCCCCGAGGCGATGGGGCGCCCGCCCCGGGAGGACGACCACGGGGGAGAGGTCTACGTCTACCGCCGCCACGGCCAGCCCTGCCTGGTCTGCGGACGCGCCGTCCGCACCGCGGTGCTAGGCGGGCGCAACCTCTTCTGGTGCACCCGCTGCCAGCCCGCCTTCCGCTCGCGAGCCGGCCGATGAGGGCGGAACGATGAGGGCGGCGCGATGAGGGCGGCGCGATGAGGGCCTGGCGCAGGCTGGCCCGCGCCTTCGGGCGGGAGCAGCGGATCGTCACCGGCCTCGCGCTGCTGGCGGTCGGTGTGGTCGTCGGCGTGCGGGTCGCGCCCGACTACGTGCCGTTCACCGCTCTCAGCGTCCCGCTGGTGATCGGGGCGTTCCTCCTCGGCCCGCGGATGCTGGTGTCGCTGCTGGCGTTCCTGATCCTGATGATCGTCGTCGCCCAGACGGTGCGACCGGCCGACGGGGCGCGGTCGGTGATCGCGCTCGTCGTGCTCGTCCTGCTGTGCGTCGTGTCGATCATGATCAACGCCCGCCGGGTGCCGCTCGGCGTGGGGATCAACCGCGGCGAGTCGATGCTGGTCGACCTCCGCGACCGGATCCTCGCCCAGGGCGTGATCCCGGACCTGCCCCCGTCGTGGCTGGTGGAGTCGGCGCTGTCGTCGGCCGGCGGCTCGCCGTTCGCCGGCGACTTCCTGGTGGCGACCCGGCGGCGGCAGGTGGACCGGCTCGAGGTCGCGCTGGTCGACGTGTCGGGCAAGGGCGAGGCCGCCGGCACCCGGGCGCTCCAGCTCTCCGGCGCCATGGGCGGCCTGATCGGCGCGCTGCCTCCCGACCGGTTCCTCCCGGCCGCCAACGACTACCTGCTCCAGCGCGACTGGGAGGAGGGCTTCGCCACGGCCGCCCACCTCTCCCTCGACCTGCGCACCGGCGACTACGAGCTGCGCACCGCCGGCCACCCGCCCCCGGTGCAGCGGTTCGCCGGCTCCGGCCGGTGGCAGGTGCTGCGGACCGAGGGGCCGGTGCTCGGACTGCTCGAGGACGTCGCCTACGAGCCGCTGCGCGGCCGGCTCGGCCCCGGCGACGTGCTGCTGCTCTACACCGACGGCATGGTCGAGGAGCCGCGGCGCGACATCGAGCTCGGCATCGACGAGATGCTCGGGGTGGCCGAGCACCTGTTCCGACCGTCGTTCGAGGGGCTCGCCGACCGGCTCGCGGCGAAGGTCGGCTCGCGCGACGACGACCGCGCGCTGCTGCTCGTGCACCGCCGCTAGCGACGGCGTACCGGTCCGCCCCGGACGGGGTCGCCCGCGGGCGCCGGTTCGGGCCGGAGGACGCGGTTGTGGCACGATGGCACTCGCGTTTTCCGACGCGTCGCGGATGTAGCTCAATGGTAGAGCCCCAGTCTTCCAAACTGGCTACGCGGGTTCGATTCCCGTCATCCGCTCCAAGGAGCCTCCGCCGGGCTCGCCGGGACCGCCCCCAGGGCCCACCGGTGCCCGGTCGGGTGCCTCTTGGCGGGGCGTAGCGTAGTGGCTAGCGCGCCTGCTTTGGGAGCAGGAGATCGCAGGTTCGAGTCCTGTCGCCCCGACCCGCTCAGCGCTGAGCGCAGCCACGCCGTCCGAACACACCAGCAACACGTAGGAGACAACCTGTGAAGAGCGCCGTCGAGACCTTGAGCCCGACCCGGGCCAAGCTGACCGTCGAGGTGCCCTTCGAGGAGCTCAAGCCGAGCCTCGACGCGGCGTACAAGAAGATCGCCCAGCAGATCAACATCCCGGGCTTCCGCCGCGGCAAGGTGCCGCCCCCAGATCATCGACCGCCAGGTCGGCCGCGGCGCCGTCCTCGACGAGGCCGTCAACGAGGTGCTGCCGAAGGCGTACGTCGAGGCGCTCCAGGAGAACTCGCTGACCCCGCTCGCGCAGCCCGAGATCGAGGTCACCAAGTTCGAGGACAACGAGACGCTGGAGTTCGTGGCGGAGGTCGACATCCGCCCCGAGATCACCGTGCCCGACACCGAGGGCCTCGAGGCCACGGTCGACGACGTGGAGGTCTCCGACGACGACGTCACCGAGCAGGTGTCGGCGCTGCGGGAGCGGTTCGCGACCCTCATCGACGTCGAGCGGCCGGCCCAGGACGACGACTTCGTGGTCATCGACCTGCGGGCGACCAAGGACGGGGAGCCCGTCGAGGGCGCCGAGATCAGCGGCTTCTCCTACCAGGTCGGCCGCGGCGGCATGATCGACGGCCTCGACGAGGCGCTGGTCGGGATGTCCGCCGGCGACGAGAAGACCTTCACCACCCAGCTGGTCAGCGGCGACCTGGTCGGCGAGGACGTCGAGGTGCAGGTCGCCGTCGGGCAGGTCCAGGAGCAGGAGCTCCCCGAGCTCGACGACGACTTCGCCACGATGGCCTCGGAGTTCGACACCCTCGACGAGCTCAAGGACGACGTCCGCGAGCGCCTGGTGCGCGGCAAGCGGCTGGAGCAGGCTGCCGCTGCTCGCGACGCGGTGCTCGAGGCGCTGCTCGACCGGGTCGAGGTGCCGCTGCCGGAGAGCATCGTCACCGAGGAGCTCAACGCCCGCCGCCAGAGCGTCGAGCAGCAGCTCACGTTCGCCGGCATGACGCTGGAGAAGTACCTCGAGGACGAGGGCCAGACCCAGGAGGAGTTCGAGGCCGACCTCGAGCGCCGGGTCCGCGACGCCGTCGCCGCCCAGTTCCTCCTCGACGAGATCGCCGACAAGGCCGAGGTGGGCGTCGACCAGCAGGAGCTCACCGAGCACATGATGCGCCGGGCCCAGCAGTCCGGGCAGGACCCGCAGGAGTTCGTCAACCACATGCTCGAGCACAACCACGTGCCCGAGCTGGTGCAGGAGATCCGCCGCGGCAAGGCGCTCGCCCAGCTGGTCGAGGGCGCCACCGTCAAGGACGCCTCCGGCAACGTCGTCGAGCTGCAGAACCTCCGCTCGGACGGCAGCATCGGCGACCCCGAGGAGGGAGGCCGCGGAGGCCCCGGTCAACGCCCCGGCCGAGCTGGTCGCCGACGAGGCGGCCGAGGGGCGACGAGCCCGCCGAGGGCGACGCCAAGGAGTGACCGCTCCCTAGAGCAGCGAACCGGTACGGCGGCCCCGGCGGGCCGCCGTACCGGCGTTTTCGGGCGGTCCGGCGCACGTTTTTCATCCCTGAGGCGCACCCGGTTGCGTCCGTGGGACGAGGCGCGGGGTGCCCCTCCGTCCCTACCGTCACGCCGTGACCAAGCGACCCAGGAACCCCAGGACCCGGCAGCGGCGGTTCGGCGCCGCGGCGCTGCTCGCCGTGGTGCTCACCGTGCTCGGCATCCCCGCCGCCCCGACCGCGCAGGCGGCGGTGGAGTGGAACGACGGCGCGGCCCGCTACACGCGGGTGCTCAACTGCCCGTCGGTGATCTGGGGCTCGCCGTACTACGAGAACGGGATCGGGGCCTACGCCGGGCACGCGGTCGACCTGGCTACCGACCAGCCCAAGGTGGGCGAGGTGTTCTACGTCCACGTCCAGGTCTTCGGCCTCGGCAACCCGTGCGCGGGGACCCTGGTGCAACCGACGTTCAACCTGCCCGCGGGGGCGAGCTTCGCCCGCGACCACCCGATCCAGTGCTACGTCAACGGGGCCGGCGGCAACGCGCCCAACAACAACTGCCCCGGCTGGGACCACCTCGACGCCAACGGCGCCTACTACAACCGCAACCAGGGCGACTACCCCTCGGTCTGGCCGATCCCGCAGGGCGTCGACTTCGAGATCCGGGTGCCCGTGCGCGCCGACCGGCCACACACCGGGACCAACTGGTCGGTGACGCTGTGGACGGCCGACGGCAACGCGAGCCCCACGCTCCAGCTGCCGGCCACGATGTTCGTCTTCGGTGCGCCCCAGCCGCCGCCGGACCCGAAGGTCACCTACCCGACGCCGTCGACCAAGCAGGCAGCGCAGACGCCTGGCGGGCAGCCGACGCGGTACGGCCTCTACTCGGAGTTCGGTGTGACCGACCTGCGCGGGGTCGCCGGGACGCTGACCTTCCAGCTCGGCACTGCGGCGAACGACCTGAGCCCGGTCGCGTCGGTCCCGCTCCAGGCCGGCCAGGCCACCGCGTCCGCCTGGACCGACTGGGACGAGCCCGGGGTGACGCTGCGGGCCGGCCGCACCTACTACTGGCGCGGGGTCTTCGACCCCGGACAGCCCGGCGGCGGCGACGCCCGCTCGGGCCCGGTGCAGTCGTTCACGGTGCCGGGCGGCGGGCCGGGCCCGGAGCCCGAGCCGGATCCCGACCCGGAGCCCCAGCCGAACCCCCAGCCGAACCCCCAGCCGACGGCCACCTGCAAGGGCCTGCGGGTGACCGTGGACCTCGCGAAGGGCCAGCGACCGACCGCCCGCCGCGACGTCATCCTCGGCACCCCGCGGGCGGAGACGATCCGCGGCCGCGGGGGCGACGACGTGATCTGCGGTGGCGGCGGCAAGGACCGGCTCCTCGGTGAGGGGCGGTGCCGACCGGCTGTCCGGCGGCGCCGGACGCGACACCTGCATCGGCGGTGCCGGCCGGGACCGGGCGGACACCTGCGAGGTGCGGCGCCAGGTCCCGTGACGGCGACCCTCGGGACGTCATACGCCCCGGGCCACCGGTGGCCCCGGGCGTATGACGTCCGGCCGCGGCCCGTGTCCGCTGTCGGCGAACAGGGGCCGAGATCCCGTGGATCCGGGTCCGGGGACGGCTAGGGTCGGCCCCGTGACTCAGAATCCCAGTGCTCCCGAGATGAACGGCGCGGCCGGGCTCAACCTGCTCGACGACAACATCTACAGCCGGTTGCTCCGCGAGCGCATCGTGTTCCTCGGCTCCGAGGTCCGCGACCAGAACGCCAACGCGATCTGCGCCCAGCTGCTGCTGCTGTCGGCGGAGGACCCCGAGGCCGACATCTTCCTCCACATCAACAGCCCGGGTGGCTCCGTGGACGCCGGCATGGCGATCTACGACACCATGAACTACATCCCCAACGACGTGGCGACCGTCGGCATGGGCCTCGCGGCGTCGATGGGCCAATTCCTGCTCTGCGCCGGCACGAAGGGCAAGCGCTACGCCCTGCCGCACGCGCGGATCATGATGCACCAGCCGTCGTCCGGCATGGGCGGCTCGGCCTCCGACATCAAGATCCAGGCCCAGCAGTCGCTGCACATCAAGAAGGTGCTGCTCGAGCTGATCTCCAAGCACACCGGTCAGAGCGTCGAGCAGGTCACCGCCGACGCCGACCGCGACCGCTGGTTCACCGCCGACCAGGCACTCGAGTACGGCTTCATCGACAAGGTGATCGCCAGCGCCAAGGAAGCCTCCGACGAGGGTCGTCCGGCCCACAAGAAGGACTGAGGACATGAACTACTACATCCCCCAGTGGGAAGAGCGGACGTCGTACGGCTTCCGGCGCATCGACCCCTACGCCAAGCTGTTCGAGGACCGGATCATCTACCTCGGCACGCCGATCTCCGACGACGTGGCCAACGCGGTGATCGCCCAGCTGCTGTGCCTGCAGTCGATGAACCCCGACCAGGACATCAGCATCTACATCAACAGCCCGGGCGGTTCGTTCACCGCGCTGACCGCGATCTACGACACGATCCAGTTCATCAAGCCCGACGTGCAGACGGTGTGCATCGGTCAGGCCGCCTCCGCGGCCGCGGTGCTGCTCACCGCCGGCGCCAAGGGGAAGCGGCTGGCGCTGCCCAACAGCCGGATCCTGATCCACCAGCCCTACACCGAGGGCACGTTCGGCCAGACCTCCGACATCGAGATCCAGGCCAACGAGATCATCCGGATGCGTGAGCTGCTCGAGAAGATGATCAGCGACCACACCGGGAAGTCCACCGACGAGGTCAGCCGCGACATCGAGCGCGACAAGATCCTCACCGCGGAGCAGGCGATCGAGTACGGTCTCATCGACTCGGTGCTCGCCTCGCTCAAGGGCGTGCCCGCACTCACCTGACCGTCCGGGGCGGCGTCCACGGCGCTGCCCCGACCACCGGAAGCGACCATGACCGCGCCGACCCGCACCTCGTGTCCGTCCCCACGCCGGGGGCGGCACGGGGTACCGTCGGAGAGTTCGATCGACGTGAGGAGTTCCACCCGTGGCACGCATCGGTGACGGAGGCGACCTGCTGAAGTGCTCTTTCTGCGGGAAGAGCCAGAAGCAGGTCAAGAAGTTGATCGCCGGTCCGGGTGTCTACATCTGCGACGAGTGCATCGACCTCTGCAACGAGATCATCGAGGAGGAGCTCAACGAGGGCACCGAGGTGGGTCTCGACGAGCTGCCCAAGCCGAAGGAGATCTTCGACTTCCTCAACTCCTACGTGATCGGCCAGGAGCAGGCGAAGAAGTCGCTGGCGGTCGCGGTCTACAACCACTACAAGCGGGTGCAGGCGGGGGTGCAGCCGGTCTCCGGCAAGCACAGCAAGGACGAGGTGGTCGAGGTCGCCAAGTCCAACATCCTGGTGATCGGCCCCACCGGCTGCGGCAAGACCTACCTCGCCCAGACGCTGGCGCGGATGCTCAACGTGCCGTTCGCCATCGCCGACGCGACCGCGCTCACCGAGGCCGGCTACGTCGGCGAGGACGTCGAGAACATCCTGCTCAAGCTGATCCAGGCCGCCGACTACGACGTCAAGAAGGCCGAGACCGGCATCATCTACATCGACGAGATCGACAAGGTCGCCCGCAAGGCCGAGAACCCGTCGATCACCCGTGACGTCTCCGGCGAGGGCGTGCAGCAGGCGCTGCTGAAGATCATCGAGGGCACCACCGCCTCGGTGCCGCCCCAGGGCGGTCGCAAGCACCCGCACCAGGAGTTCATCCAGATCGACACGACCAACATCCTGTTCGTCGTGGGCGGTGCGTTCGCTGGGCTCGAGCACATCATCGAGCAGCGGGTCGGCAAGAAGACGCTCGGCTTCACCGCGGAGGTCCGCGGCAAGGAGGAGCGCGACGCCGAGGACCTGCTCGCCCAGGTGCGCCCCGAGGACCTCACCAAGTTCGGCCTGATCCCCGAGTTCATCGGCCGGCTCCCGCTGATCGCCAGCGTGTCCAAGCTCGACCGCGAGGCGCTGGTGCAGATCCTCACCGAGCCGCGCAACGCGCTGGTCAAGCAGTACCAGAAGCTCTTCGAGCTCGACGGCGTCGAGCTGGAGTTCACCCAGGACGCCATCGAGGCCGTCGCCGACAAGGCGATGGAGCGCGGCACCGGTGCCCGCGGCCTGCGCGCCATCATCGAGGAGGTCCTCCTCCACGTGATGTACGACGTCCCGTCGCGCGGCGACGTCGCCAAGGTCGTGGTGACCCGCGAGGTCGTCGACGACGACGTCGCCCCGACGCTCGTCCTCCGCGAGACCAAGAAGAAGAAGTCCGCCTGACGCTCAGGCCGCACGCCGCCGGGTGACCCCCGGCGCGAGCAGCGGGGCAGCCAGGTCCCAGACGTCGTCGGGGATCGGTGTCGGCCGCAGCGTCCGGCCGTCGAGGAACACGACGACCCGGTGGCCGTCGGCGTGACGCACGGTGCGGTCGGCCGAGAGGACCTGGAACCGGTAGGTGACGCTGGTCGTGCCGGCGCGCTCGACCCAGAAGTGCACGTCGACGTCGCCGATGCCGAGCACGGGCTGGTGGTAGGTCAGCTGCAGGTCGCGGATGACGAGCACCGCCTCGGCCGGGTCGATCTGCCACCCGGCGTCGAGCCAGAAGTCCTGGACGGCGTTGTCGAAGAGGGTGGCGAAGCGCGCGTGGTAGAGCATGCCGAACGCGTCGAGGTCGGCGACGTGCACCCGCTGCCGGACGACGACGCCGGTGCTGGTGTCGATCATGAGGGCTCCCTCCTAACTCTACGACCGATCGGTCGTGTTGTGAGAGGAGCGTAGCGTCGAGCCGTGGTTTGCGTCCAGTCGGTCGTATAAACTGGTCGGCGTGACGACCGACACCACCACCGACGGCCGGCGGGCCCGCGGCGACGTCACGCGGCGGCGGGTGGCGCGCGAGGCGGCGATGATCGCGACGGTCAGCGGGCTCGACTCGATCAGTGTCGGCGGGCTCGCCGAGCGCACCGGGGTGAGCAAGAGCGGCATCATGACGGTCTTCGGCTCCCGCGAGGCGATCCAGGTCGCGGCCGTCGCCCAGGCGCGGCGGATCTACCAGGAGCACGTGATCGGTCCGGCGTGGGAGCGCCCCGCAGGGCGGGACCGGCTCGTGGGGGATCCTCGAGTCCTGGCGCGCCTACCTCGGGTCGGCGGTGTTCCCCGGCGGCTGCTTCCTGGCGACGACGTCGGTGGAGTACGGCCACCGTGAGGGACCGGTTGCCGACGCCGTACGACGGCTCAAGCGCGAGTGGCTCGACCTGCTCGAGGGTGAGCTGCGCGCCGCCGGCGTGGCCGACCCTGTGGACGCCGCGTTCCGCATCGACGCCTACCTCGACGCGGGCAACGCCCGGTTCCAGCTGTTCGGTGACCGCGACGACCTCGAGCGCGGCTGTCGGCTCGCGCTCGAGGTCGTCGGGTAGACGCCGAGGTCAGCACGGCGGAGCAGGAGGTGGTCCGCGCCTACGTGGTCCGGTAGGGCGGCCGCGGGCGCGGGTGCGGTCGTCCCTCAGGCGGCCTTGGGTGGTGGTCGTTGGGCGGGGCGGTAGGGGCACCTGCTGGTGTCGTCGACTGGTGGTGGTGGGGTCCAGATGGGTCGGCGGGTGTCGGGGTGGATCTGGACTTGCCATGGTGTGCGGTGGGCGAGGGTGTGGTGCTTGCGGCACAGCAGCACCAGGTTGTCGAGGCTGGTGGGTCCGCCGTCGGCCCAGTGGAGGATGTGGTGGGCGTCGCAGGCGATGGGGAGGCGGTTGCAGCCGGGGAAGGCGCAGTGCTGGTCGCGCAGGACGAGGGCGAGCCAGATCGCGGCGGTGACCAGGCGGCTGGCGCGACCGACGTCGAGGACCTGGCTCTGGCTGCCGAGGACGGCGGGGATGATCTCGGCGTCGCAGGCCAGGCGGCGTACGGCGGCTGCGGACAGGGTCTCTCCGGAGGGCAGGGTGCCGCCGATGCCGGGTTGACGTCCGCGGCGCGGTCGCCGGTCGTCGGGGAGTTGTTGGCGGAGGTCGTCGAGGGTGGTGGTGGCGAAGATCCGGGCGGTGGAGCCGTGGGCGTGGGGCAGGGAGTCGGTGGCGTGGAGCCGGTCGCAGGTCTCGACCAGTGCGTCCCACATCCGGGCGCCGGCGTCGCGGGGGTCTTTGCCGTCGTGCGCGCAGCCGGGGGTGGGGCAGGGGCGTCCGAGGCGGCGGCCCTGGTCGTCGAAGCGGCTGATGTTGTCGGGGTCGCCGCCGCAGGCGCCGCGGTCGGTGACCACGGGTGCGGCCAGCGGCATCAGGGTGGCCTTGACCAGCTCGGCCTCCTCGAGGCTGGCGTAGCCCTTGATCCGCACGCCGCCGAGGGTGTCGTTGGTGAAGGAGAGGAACCGGGCGTGGTGGACACCGCGTTCCTCCAGCTCCTTGTCCCGGTCCGAGCCCAGCACCCGGCCCTCGGGGTCGAGCTGGTTGACCACGCCGGGGAACGCCTGGTCGAGGTCGGTGGCGTCGCGGCCCTCGGTGCGGGCCAGGTCGACCAGCACCGCGGCCGCACCGGTGCGCAGCTTGGGCACCCGGGGCAGGGTCGCGACCCGGCCGCCGATCGCGCCGGCCTGGGCCAGGGAGAGGTCACCGGCGGCCATGGCCGCGCGCACCGCCGGTAGTTCGGCGGTCTGCTTGGCGACCCGGTCGTAGGCCGCGCCGGCGCCCTTGCGGCCGCCGAGGGCGTGGGTGAGGAAGTCCTTGGTCGAGGCCCAGCCGGCGGCCTCGGCTGAGCCGGTGGCACCCAGCCGCTCGGTGATCCGCACCAGGGCGGCGTCGGCCTGGTTCTTGACCTTTCCCAGCAGCACCGCGACCTCGAGCAGGTCCTGCCCGCCCACGGCGTCGAAGTCGACCTGTGCCACCGCCGCGGCAGCCTCGACCGCTGCAGCGGCCGAGGAGCGGGCGTCGGGAGAAGGCATGCGCCCATCCTATCGAACGCATGTTCGATTGTCGACGCCTCGAGAGTAGAGATTTCAGTCGTGCGGGGTGCCGACGACCTCGAGCGCGCCTACCGGCTCGCGCTCGAGGTCGTCGGGTAGTTGTCGGTCGTCGGGTCAGCGGACGGTCGCGCAGGTCACGCTGCCGCGGAGGACGAAGTCGTCCCAGAGCGGGGAGCCGCGGAACGAGTAGCCGGTGGCGGTCGCGTTGAGCGTCGCCGTGCTGGGCGAGCGGTAGAGGACGGCGGGGCTGTAGGCGTCGTTGCCGACGTAGACCCAGGTCACGCTGCTGCCGAGCGCCTTCTTGCCCTCGGGGCAGGCGACGTCGACGTGGATCCAGTCCTCCGTGCCCTCCGAGGCCGCGCTGTCACCGGTGACGACCTGGTAGCCGCTCACGCCGTCGCGCCCGGCCGGGCCCTTGCGGCCCTGGAGCGCCTTCCGGGTCTTGGGCGCGAGGTCGGCGGTCTGGACCGCCTTGTCCTTGATGTGCTTGGTCGTGATCGCGTTCTTGGCGATGTCGCGACCGCTGATCAGCGGCGCGGCCGTGGCGACGCCGGTGATCGCTGCCAGCACCAGTGCGGCGCAGGCGACGACGAAGGAGGGCGTGACGCGGGGTCTCGTGTTCGTCTTCATGCCGCGGAGGCTAGGAGCCCCGCAGCGCGGACCCGCCGGCTCGGGCACGCGGTTCGTCCTCGGGGACGACCGATTTCATCCCCGCGAACGAGGGGGACGCGGGAGCCGCCCCGGGGCGGAACGGTCCTACGCGTCCTGCTCGGCGAGCGTGGCGTCGACGCTGATCTCGGCGAGGGCGTCGTCGACGGTGAACACGAGGTCGCCGGTGATCCGGCCCGCGGCCCGCAGGTCGGAGGCCGCCCGCTCGGCGTCGCGGACCAGCTTCTCCGGACCCCGGACCTCCACCCGGGTCAGCGGCGTCTTCATGCCGACCTTGGCCTGCGACTTCGCGCCGCGGACGCCGGCCAGGGCGGCGGCCACGCCGTCGATGATCCGGGCGTCCTCGGCCGCTGCCGAGCCCAGCTCGGCGACCGTGGGCCACGAGGCGCGGTGGACCGAGCCCGGCCGCCACCACGACCAGACCTCCTCGGTGACGTAGGGCAGGAACGGCGCGAGCAGCCGCAGCTGCACCTCGAGGGCGAGCGCCAGGGTCGCCCGAGCCGACTCGGTCGCGGCACCGCCACCACCTTCGACGCTGCCGTAGGCGCGCTCCTTGACCAGCTCGAGGTAGTCGTCGCAGAACTCCCAGAAGAACTTCTCGGTCACCTCGAGCGCCGTCGTGTAGTCGTAGGCCTCGAACGCGTCGGTGGCCTTGACGACGACGTTGGCCAGCCGGCCCACCAGGGCGCAGTCGACCTGCTCGGTGACGGCGACGGTGCTCAGCTCGGTCGCGCCGACGCTGCCGAGCACGAACTTGGAGGCGTTGAGGACCTTCATCGCCAGCCGGCGGCCGACCTTCATCTGGGTCTCGTCGAACGGGGGAGTCGAGGCCCGGCCGGGCGATGGCGGCCCGCCACCGGACGGCGTCGGCGCCGTACTTGTCGAGGATCTCGTTGGGCACCACGACGTTGCCCTTGGACTTCGACATCTTCTTCCGGTCGGGGTCGACGATGAAGCCGGAGATCATCGCGTGCGACCACGGCGCGACGCCGTTCTCGAAGTGGGCGCGGACGACCCGCCCGAACAGCCAGGTGCGGATGATGTCGTGCGCGTGGGTGCACAGGTCCATCGGGAAGACCCGGTCGAACAGGTCCTGGTCGTCCACCCAGCCGCCGGCGATGTGGGGCGTGAGCGACGAGGTCGCCCAGGTGTCCATCACGTCGGGGTCGCCGATGAAGCCGCCCGGCTTGCCGCGCTGGTCCTCGCTGTAGCCCTCGGGCGCGTCGGTCGACGGGTCGATCGGGAGCTGCTCCTCGGTCGGCAGCAGCAGCCGGGTGTGGTCGGGCTCGCCGTCGGCGTCGAGCGGGTACCAGACCGGGAACGGCACGCCGAAGAACCGCTGCCGCGAGATCAGCCAGTCGCCGTTGAGGCCGCCGACCCAGTTGTCGTAGCGGTGCCGCATGTGCGGCGGGACCCACTCGATCTCGGCGCCGCGGGCGAGCAGCGCGTCCCGGACCGGGGCCTCCGCGGCCGCCGTTGCGGACGTACCACTGGCGGGTCGAGACGATCTCGAGCGGCTTGTCGCCCCTTCTCGTAGAAGTTCGCCATCCGCTGCGTCGGCGTCGGGTCGCCGACGAGGTCGCCGGTCTCGCGGAGCTTGGCCACCACCAGCTCGCGGGCGGTGTGGACCGTCTTGCCCTTGAGGTCCTCGTACGCCGCCGCGGCGCGGTCGCCGGCCAGCCACTCGGGCGTCTCCCGGCTGAACCGGCCGTCGCGGCCGATGACGGTGCGCACCGGCAGCTGCAGCTCGCGCCACCACTGGACGTCGGTGAGGTCGCCGAACGTGCAGCACATCGCGATGCCCGCGCCCTTGTCCCTCTCCGCGGCGGGGTGGGGGAGGACCGGGATCTCGACGCCGAAGACCGGCGAGGTGACCGTGGTGCCGAACAGCGGCTGGTAGCGCTCGTCGTCGGGGTGCGCGATCAGGGCCACCACCGACGGGATCAGCTCGGGACGGGTGGTCTCGATGTGGACCGGGGTGCCGTCGGGCCGGTGGAAGGCGACCCGGTGGTAGTGGCCGGCGTACTCCCGCGCCTCGAGCTCGGCCTGCGCGACCGCGGTCTGGAACGTGACGTCCCAGAGCGTCGGCGCCTCCTGCAGGTAGGCCTCGCCGCGCGCGAGGTTGCGCAGGAACGCGCGCTGGCTCACCCGCTGCGCCTTGGCGCCGATCGTCGTGTAGTTGACGTCCCAGTCGACGGAGAGGCCGAGTGTGCGCCACAGCGACTCGAAGACCTTCTCGTCCTCCTCGACGAGCTGCTCGCACAGCTCGACGAAGTTGGGGCGGCTGATCGGGATCTGCCGCTTCGGGTCCGGCTTCGCGGGCGGGGGTGAAGTCGGCGTCGTAGGGCAGCGACGGGTCGCACCGGACGCCGTAGTAGTTCTGCACCCGGCGCTCGGTCGGCAGCCCGTTGTCGTCCCAGCCCATCGGGTAGAACACGGCCTTGCCGCGCATCCGCTGGTAGCGCGCGATGAGGTCCGTGTGGGTGTAGGAGAACACGTGGCCGACGTGGAGGCTGCCGCTGACGGTCGGCGGCGGGGTGTCGATCGCGTAGACGTTCTCGCGGGGCTGGCTGCGGTCGAAGGCGTAGGTCCGCTCGTCCTTCCACTGCGCGGCCCACTTCGCCTCGAGGCCCTCGAGGGCAGGGCGGTCCGGTACCTCGACCGCACCGGTGCCGGTGCTGGTCGGGTCGGGGGCCTGCTGCGGGGTCTCGGTCATGGCCAAATCCTAGGCGGACACGACGTCACGGTTGGATCTGGTTACCCGCCCCGGGCTACGGTCGAGCGATGACTGCGACCACCGCGCCTCGGATCCGCGTGCTCGCCGCCGCGTTCTGCGCCACCGCCCTCGCGACCGTGCTGACCGCGACGACCACGTCCGCGCCGTCCGGGGCGTCGACCGCCGCTGCGGCCGCCGGCCCGGCTTCGGTGACCCTGGAGGGCCGCGGCTACGGGCACGGCAAGGGGATGTCGCAGTGGGGCGCGCAGGGCGCTGCGTCGGAGCACGGGCGCACCTACCGCCAGATCCTGCGGTTCTACTACCCCCGTACGACGTGGGGCACGGCGCGCGGCAAGGTCAAGGTGCTGATCACCGGCGACACCAGCGACGACGTCGTGGTGCGGGCGACGCCCGGCCTGCGGATGCGGCGGGTGGCGAACGGCCGCACCTGGAAGCTCGGCCAGGCGCCGAGCCGGTGGCGGCTCACCGCCGCGAGGGGCGGTGCGGCGACCACGCTGTGGAAGCGCACCGACCGGTGGCGGGCGGTGCGCACGGTCGCGGGCGAGGCCGAGTTCGTCGGGGGGCGTGGTGACGCTGGTCAAGCCCGGCGGGGCGACCCGCTACCAGGGGGCGGTGCGGTCGGCCGTCGCAGGCAAGCGCCGCAACACCGTCAACGTGGTGTCCCTCGAGGCCTACCTCCGCGGCGTCGTGCCGCTCGAGGTGCCGGCGCTGTGGCACCCCCACGCCGTCCGGGCCCAGGCGGTCGCCGCGCGGACCTACGCCGCGTTCGAGCGCCGCGACCGGGGTGGCTACTTCGACGTCTGGGACACCACCCAGTCCCAGGTCTACGGCGGCGTCTCCGCCGCGCACCCCGCGTCCGACCGCGCCATCCGCGCGACCCGCGGCCAGGTGCTGGTGCACGGCGGCCGGCCGGCGTTCACCCAGTTCTCCGCCAGCACCGGCGGCTGGACCGTCGACGGTGGCCGGCCCTACCTGGTGGCCAAGCAGGACCCGTGGGACACCTGGTCGGGCAACCCCAACCGGCGGTGGCGGGTGACCCTCCGGGCGACGGCGATCGAGGAGGCGTTCCCCCCACATCGGCGACTTCCGCCGCCTGCGCGTGGTCGAGCGCGACGGCAACGGCGGGTGGGGCGGCCGCGCGCTCGAGGTCCGGATCGTCGGCAGCAAGGCGACGGCGACCCCCACCGGCGACACGTTCCGGTCGATCTTCGGGCTGCGCTCCACCTGGTTCCGGGTGCGCTGACCGACGGGTGCAACCCGGGGACCGGCCGCCGGCCGGTCCCCGGGAGCGCAGGTCAGCGGACCCGCACCCGCGTTCGCAGCTCGGTGTCGAGCGCGGAGTGCCCGACCCGGACCGTCACCGGCCCACGGGTCTTCACCCACCGGTCCCTGGCACTGGCCCAGTACGACAGCGCCTGGTCCGGCACGTCGATGCGGACCCGTGCCGAGCGTCCCGGCCGCACGAGCACCGTGTCGAACCCGGCCAGCTGGCGCGGCGGTGTGCGCACCGCGTCGGTGGGCAGCCGGCCGACGTACACCTGCGGCACGTCGATGCCGGCTCGGTCGCCGGTGTTGGCCACGCGGAAGGTGACCCGCAGGCCGTCCCTCGTGTCGCGCACCCGCAACCGCCGGTAGTCGAACGACGTGTACGACAGCCCGTGGCCGAACGGGTAGCTGACCTCTCGGCGAGCGAACCCGCGGTAGCCGACGAAGACGCCCTCGCGGAACCGGGCGGTGCCGGCGGGGGTGCCCGGGATGACGCTTCCGTTGCGGGGGATGGTCGCCGTCAGGTGCCCGGACGGGTTGACGTCGCCGAACAGCACGTCGGCGATGGCCGCGCCCTGCTCCTGGCCGGGGTACCACGCCTGGACAGCTCCCTCGACGGCCCGGATCCACGGCGTCACCCGCGTCGCCGCACCGGTCTCCACGACCACCACGACGTTCGGGTTGACCGCAGCGACCCGTCGGATGAGCTGTTCTTGCTCCTTCGGCAGGTGGATGCCGGGTCGGTCGACGCCCTCCGTCTCGTAGTCGCGGACGACGACGACGGCCATCCGCGAGCGGTCGGCGAGCCGCACCGCAGCGCGCATCATCGGACTCATCACCCGCTCCGGGTGCCTCCAGAAGAACCGGACCTGCCCGCCCTGGTAGGTGTTGAGCGCCGGTGCGGAGTACTCGATCTCGACCTCGACCTCCTGACCCTGCCGCAGCCGGATCCGCTTGCCCACCGACGAGAGGTCGCCGGTGTGCTCGACGAAGGTCTCACCGTCGATCGCGAGGGTGGCATCCCCACGAGCGGTGAGGCCGAGCGTGTAGACCCCCGTCGCCGGAGCCGTCAGGACGCCCGTCCACCGGGCCGAGAGGTCGCCGAAGAGCGGGAACTCGCCGACCGGCGTCGGGATCTTCGGAGAGGTGGCGTTGAACCCCGGGAACGTCTGGAAGCCGAAGCTCACGTTGACGTTGGGGTCGACCACGCTGCGGTAGGGCTCTCCACCGGGGAACCCGTCGTCGGTCCAATACTGCGCCGAGAGACCGTCCTCGCGGCTGCCGGGCGCCGAGCTCAGGACGGACGACGGCACGGGAGCAGGACCCGGCAGCAGGTCGCCCTCGGAGATCCCGTCGACGCCCTGGGCGTACCGGACGCGGGTCCGGTCACCAGCGCGCTGACGGATGCCTTGCAGGGGGCTCACCGACCGGGTGGGGACGCTGACGACCGAGGACCCGCCGCCCTGGGCGGAGATGTTGTCGGCGTCGGGGCCGATGACCGCGATCGAGCGCACCCGATCGGCGATCGGCAGCACGCCGCCCCGGTTCTTCAGCAGGACCATCGCGCGGGCGGCGACCCGCCGGGCGAAGTCGCTGTTCCGCTCCTTGTTCCACGGGTTGTAGCCGGGGCGGGTGTCGAACAGGCCGAGACCGACCATGGTGCGCAGGATCCGGCGAGCCATGTCGTCGAGCCGTGCCTGGGAGACCTCGCCGTCGGCCACCGCCTGCAGCAGCCGCTCGCCGAAGTTCGCGGTGCCGGGCCCTTGGTCCCCGGGCTGCTCCTGGTCGAGGCCGTTGTTGGCCGCCTGGACCGTGCTGGGCGTGGCGTTGTAGTCGCTCATCACGAACCCGCGGAACCGCAGCTGCTGCTTGAGGATCCGGTTGAGGGCAGGGTGCTCGCAGGCGTGCACGCCGTTGAGCCGGTTGAACGAGCACATCATCGAGCCCGGGTGCGAGCGTTCCTGGGCGATCGCGAACGGGCGGGTGTAGACCTCTTGCAGCACGCGCTCGCTCATCTCGGCCGAGACGTCGAACCGGTCTGTCTCCTGGGTGTAGGCGAACGGGTGCTTGAGGGTGGCGAACACCGGGTGGCTCTGGATGCCGCGCACCACCTCGGCGCCCATCAGCCCCGAGAGCAGTGGATCCTCGCTGAAGCCCTCGAACGCGCGTCCCCACAACGGCGTCCTCGCGATGTCGAGGGTGGGGCCGAGCAGCGCGTTGTGCCCGGTGTCGAAAGCCTCCTGGCCGAGCAGGTCGCCGTACCGCCGGGCCAGCCGCTGGTCGAAGGTCGAGGCCAGTGCCGACCCCGACGGCAGCTGGGTGGTCGACCGGTCGACCTCCGGGTTCGCCACCCGGACTCCGATCGGGCCGTCGGCCATCGTCAGCGCCGGGATGTCGAGCCGCTCGATCGGCGCGTTGTAGAAGCCGAAGAAGTTGTTGAGGTCGCCGGTCGCGAGATCGGCCTTTTTCCTCGTTCGTCATCTGGTCGAGCAGCTCCTGCACCCGCCGCTCGACCGGTCCGGAGTCGTCCCACCGCCGTGCCTGGTACCGCTGGCCGTCGGGCCGGACCGCCACTCGGTCCGGCTCGAACCCGGGTCCCTCGAAGCGGGTCCTCGGGTCGGTCGGGTCGTCGTCCTCGCCGACCGCCGACCCCATGCTGGTGATCACCGCGAGGGCGGCGACCAGCACCGTCGCCCCTGTCGTTCGTCTGGTCCTCATGCCACGTCCTCCGAGAAGGGAGTCCGCGAGGTCGTCCCCCATGGGACCGTCATCGGGGCGGTTGGGCGGCCTGGCGTCTACCCGGGGTACCCAGGGTCAGTGAGCGTATGACGGTTCGTCCTCGGCAAAGTGGGTGACGCCGGTCCGGACGGTGCATGCCCCGCGCGGCGAGCGGCAGGACTGCCCGATCGGGGTGTCAATCTGCCCTTTCCGTCGTTGACCGGGGCATGCGCAGATCGCTTCTCACCCTGGTCCTCGCCGCCGCCGTGGCGCCCGTGACGTTCGTCGGTGTGTCCGCAGCCGCCCCGCCCACCACCTGCCAGGGTCGGCCGGCCACCCTGACCGGAACCGACGGCGACGACGTCCTCGAGGGGAACCTCCTGCCCGAGGTGGTGCACCTCGGCGAGGGCGACGACGTCTTCAACGGGCACGGCGGTGACGACGTCGTCTGCGGCGGTCCCGGTGACGACCTGCTGCTCGGCGGGGCCGGCGACGACGTCCTCGACGGCGGGGCCGGCGGCGACACCCTCATCGGCGGGGACGGCGACGACCGGGTGTGGGGGCGCGGCGGCGCCGACGGCATCGGCGAGGGGCCGGGCGACGACCGGGTTGCGGGCGGTGGCGGCCACGACCTGCTCAGCTACGAGGACTTCGACGGTGGACCGGTGCGCGTCGACGGGGCGCGCGCGACCGTGGACGGCGCGGGCCACGACCAGTACGGCCAGGTCGAGATGGTCCGCGGCACGCCGGCCGCCGACCGGATGGTCGGCGGCCCCGACGCCGACGTCTTCGACGGCGGCGGCGGAGCAGACGTGGTCCGGGGCCGGGGTGGCGACGACGTGCTGCGCGGCCGGGGGGCGACGGTCAGCGGCGGCGCCGGGGCGGACGACGTCGTGGTCGTCGGCGGGAGCGGCCACGGCAACGGCGGGCACGACCGGGTGGTCGGCTCGGCCGGCGCCCGCACCACCGGCGACGGCGGCAAGGACCGGATGCGTGCCGACGGCCGGACCACTGCGCTCGGGGGCGCGGGGCACGACGTGCTCGAGGTTCGCTCGCGCCGCGCCGGGCGCCTCGACGGCGGCCGCGGCACCGACACCCTCCTGTTCCCGCGGTTCCGCACCGGCGTCCGCGTCGACCTGCCCCGCCGCCGGGCGGCGTGGCGAGGCGGCGCCGTGACCGTGGTGTCGGTCGAGGTGGTGCGCGGCACCCGGTACGACGACCGGCTGGTCGGCACCGGCGCGCGCAACCTCCTCGACGGTCGCGGCGGCGACGACGTCCTGCGGGGCGGCGCCGGGAACGACATCCTCCTCGGTCGTCGCGGGTTCGACCGCGGTTCCGGCGGGCCGGGCGGCGACGTGTGCGCGACGGAGGTGGCGCTCACCTGCGAGGTGAGGTGACGCCGGCCTCCGCCGCTCGCGGCAGTCAGTCGAGCACCAGGATCAGGTCCCCGCCCTCGACCGGTTGGGTCTCGCTGATCGCCACCCGGGACACCGTGCCGGCGCGGGGGCGGTGATCGAGGCCTCCATCTTCATCGCCTCGATCGTCGCGACCGTCTGCCCCTCCTCGATCTGGTCGCCCTCGGCGACGACGACGGTGACCGCGCCCTGGAACGGCGCCGCCACGTGGTCGGGGTTGCCGGGGTCGGCCTTCTCCTGGGCGGCGGTCTCGGCCGCGACGCCGCGGTCGCGGACACTGACCGGCCGGAGCTGGCCGTTGAGGGTGCACATGACCGTGCGGAAGCCGCGCTCGTCGGGTTCGCTGATCGCCTGGAACCCGAGGATCAGCCGCTTGCCCTCCTCGATCTCGACCTCGTGCTCGTCACCCGGGCGGAGGCCGTAGAGGTAGTCGAGCGTCGGCAGGATCGACAGGTCGCCGTAGGAGGCGCGCGCCGCCTCGAACTCGCGGGTCGGGCCGGGGGAACAGCAGCCGGTTGAGCGTGGCCCGCCGGTCCTCGGCCAGGCCCTTGCGCTGCTCCTCGGTCAGCTCGGCGGCCGGCGGCGTCCAGGACCGCCCGGCGAGCGCCTTGCTGCGGAACGGCTCCGGCCAGCCGCCCGGCGGGTCGCCCAGCTCGCCGTTGAGGAAGCCGACCACCGAGTCGGGGACGTCGTACTTGTCCGGGTTCTCGGCGAAGTCGGCCGGGTCGGCGCCGAGCCCGACGAGCGCGAGCGCCAGGTCGCCGATCACCTTCGAGCTCGGCGTCACCTTCGGCACGTTGCCGAGGATGTCGTTGGCCGCGGCGTACATGTCCTCGACCTGCTCGAACTTCTCGCCCAGGCCCAGCGCGATCGCCTGCTGGCGCAGGTTCGACAGCTGGCCGCCGGGGATCTCGTGGCGGTAGACGCGGCCGGTGGGGGGAGGCGAGCCCCGACTCGAACGGCGCGTAGACGCGGCGGACCGCCTCCCAGTAGGGCTCCATCGCGCTGACGGCCGCGAGGTCGAGCCCGGTCTCCCGCTCGGAGTGGTCGGTCGCGGCGACGAGACCGGTGAGCGAGGGCTGGGAGGTGGTGCCCGACATCGACGCGGCGGCGGCGTCGACGGCGTCGACGCCCGCGTCGATCGCGGCGAGCAGCGTGCCGAGCTGGCCGCCCGGGGTGTCGTGGGTGTGCAGGTGCACCGGGAGGTCGAAGTTCTCCCGCAGCGCCGTGACCAGGCGGCGGGCCGCCGGGGCGCGCAGCAGCCCGGCCATGTCCTTGATCGCCAGCACGTGCGCGCCGGCCTCCACGATCTCCTCGGCGAGCCGCAGGTAGTAGTCGAGCGTGTAGAGCTTCTCGCCCGGGTCGGAGAGGTCACCGGTGTAGCAGAGCGCGACCTCGGCGACCGCGGTCCCGGTCTCGCGGACCGCCTCGATCGCGGGCCGCATCTGGGAGACGTCGTTGAGCGCGTCGAAGATCCGGAACACGTCGAGACCGGTCGCCACCGCCTCCTCGACGAACGCCGCCGTCACCTCGGTCGGGTACGGCGTGTAGCCGACGGTGTTGCGGCCGCGGAGCAGCATCTGCAGGCAGATGTTCGGCATCGCCTGGCGCAGCCGCGCGAGCCGCTCCCACGGGTCCTCGGAGAGGAAGCGCAGCGCGACGTCGTACGTCGCCCCGCCCCAGGCCTCGACCGACCACAGCTGCGGCGTCGTGCGGGCGACGTGACCGGCCGCGCCGAGCAGGTCGATCGTCCGGACGCGGGTCGCCAGCAGGCTCTGGTGGGCGTCGCGGAACGTGGTGTCGGTGACCGCCACCTGCTTCTGCTCGCGCAGCCGGCGGGCGAACTCCTCCGGGCCCACCTGCAGCAGCAGCTGCCGGGTGCCGTCGGGGGCCGGCACGTCCAGCGAGAGCTCCGGCAGCTTGGTCTGCGGGTCGAGCGACACCGGCGGGTCGCCGTACGGCTTGTTGACCGTGACGTCGGCGAGGTAGTTGAGCAGCTTGGACCCGCGGTCGGCGGCCGGCCGGGCGGCGAGCAGCTGCGGGTGCGTCTCGATGAACGAGGTGGTGACGTCGCCGGCGGTGAAGTCCGGGTCGGCCAGCACGGCCTGGAGGAACCCGATGTTGGTCGCCACACCGCGGATCCGGAACTCCGCCACCGCCCGGCGCGCCTTCTCCACGGCGAGCTCGTGGGTGCGGCCGCGGCAGGTCAGCTTGGCCAGCATCGAGTCGAAGTGGGGGGCTGACCTCGGCGCCGGTGTAGATCGTGCCGCCGTCGAGGCGGACGCCCGGTCCGCCGGGGGAGCGGTAGGTCGTGATCTTGCCGGTATCGGGCCGGAACCCGTTGGCCGGGTCCTCGGTGGTGATCCGGCACTGCAGGGCGGCGCCGCGGAGCCGGATCCGGTCCTGGGTCAGGCCGAGGTCGGCGAGGGTGTCGCCGGCGGCGATCCGCAGCTGCGACTGCACCAGGTCGACGTCGGTGACCTCCTCGGTCACGGTGTGCTCGACCTGGATCCGCGGGTTCATCTCGATGAAGACGTAGTTGCCCTGCGGGTCGAGGAGGAACTCGACGGTGCCGGCGTTCTTGTAGCCGATGTGGCGGGCGAACCGGACCGCGTCGGCGCAGATCCGGTCGCGCAGGTCGGGGTCGAGGTTGGGTGCGGGGGCGATCTCGATGACCTTCTGGTGCCGCCGCTGCACCGAGCAGTCGCGCTCGTAGAGGTGGAGGACGCCGCCGTCCTCACCGTCGCCGGTGCCGTCGGCGAGGATCTGGACCTCGATGTGGCGGGGGTCGACGACCGCCTGCTCGACGAAGACCGTCGGGTCGCCGAACGCGGCCTCGGCCTCGCGCATGCAGGTCTCGATCGCCTCGCGCAGCTGCGCGGCCTGGTCCACCCGACGCATGCCGCGTCCGCCGCCGCCGGCCACGGCCTTGACGAAGAGCGGCATCGGCAGCTGCTCGGCGGCGGCGAGGAGCTCGTCGACGTCGGTCGACGGCGGCACGCTCTGCAGCGTCGGGACACCGGCCTCCCGGGCCGCGGCGATCGCCCGCGCCTTGTTGCCGGTCAGCTCGAGCACGTCGGCGCCGGGGCCGACGAAGGTGATGCCCGCGTTGACGCAGGCCTCGGCCAGCGCGGGGTTCTCCGACAGGAAGCCGTAGCCGGGGTAGATGGCGTCGGCGCCGCACTGCACGGCCACCGCGACGATGGCGTCGGGGTCGAGGTAGCTCCGGACGGGGTGGCCGCGCTCGCCGATCTCGTAGGCTTCGTCGGCCCGCAGCCGGTGCTCGGACCAGCGGTCCTCGTAGGGGAACACGGCGACCGTCCGGGCGCCCAACTCGTAGGCCGCGCGGAACGCTCGGATCGCGATCTCGCCCCGGTTGGCCACCAACACCTTGGAGAACATGCGAGCAAGGTACCTAGGGGGTGCCCGGTCGGTTGTTACCGGTACGTACTCCGGATGGCTCCCCGGCTCGTCAGGCGCCGAGCGCCGCCCGGGCGGCGAGCACCTCGGCGTAGAGACCGCGGTCGAGCGCCGCGCCCTCCCGGCGTACGTCGGCCACGGCGAGCACGACCAGCCGGTCGAGGCGCACCTCGCTGGGCCGCCGCTCCCGGTCCCATCCGCCGGCCCCGACGTCCATCCAGTGCCGGCCGGCGGCGGCCTCCCTGCGCGGCGTCGCGGTCGTGGTCCTTGCTGGTCATCACGAGGCACTCGACGACCTCGACGCCGGCCGGGTCGGTGCGGGTGCCGATCACCAGCACCGGCCGGTCCTTGCCGCGGCTCGGGTCGTCCTCGTAGGGGACCCAGGCCCAGCAGACCTCGCCGGGGTCGGGGCGGCCGTCGGGCCGCGGGCGGTAGTCGGCGGTGGTCACGCGCTCATTGTGCCGCTGCCGTCGCTTGCGGCGCCGCTGCGGTCCCGGCGGTCCGCCACCAGGCGACCGTCTCCGCCGCGACGGTCGTGAAGCGGCGTCGGTGCGAGCCCCAGCCGACGCTCGCTGGCGGAGGAGTCGAGGACGAACGGCCGCTCGAGCTGGAAGGCGAGCTCGGCGAGCTCCCGGGTGCCGCCGTGGACGGCGCCCAGCCCGCGCAGCAGCCAGCCGGGGATCGTGCCGAGCCGCGGCGCGGGCACGCCGGCGGCGTCGGCGAGCAGCCCGACCAGCTGGCGCTGGGTGACCGGCGGCGCCGTGGGGGGCGTGCAGGACGCTGTCCCACAGGCCGGGGTCGGCGGCCGCCCGGACCATCGCCGCGGCCAGGTCGGGCACGTAGGTGAACGAGTGCGGCTGGTCGAGACTGCCGACGACCCGGACGGTGCGACCGGCCAGGATCGGCTCGACCATCCGCGCGCCGGCGTGGGCGGTGCGCACGAACGGACCGATGAAGTCGGAGGCCGCGACGCTGACCGTCGGCGTGGACGAGGCGGCCCGCGCGCGGAGCAGGTCGGTGCGGACGCCCTGCTTGCCGCGGGACGCCGCGCGGGGGAGGTCCTCGGTGATCGGCCCGTCGACCTCGCCGTAGGAGTAGAGGCTCTCCGGGAACACCACGACCGCGCCGGCCCGGCCGGCCGCGGCGAGCACGGCCTGCTCCGCGCGAGGGAGCTCGGCGCGCCAGGCTGCGGCGGCGTAGCGGGACGCGTGGATGCAGTGGTGGACGGCGACGGCGCCGGCGAAGGCCTCGTCGAGGCCGTCCTCGGAGGAGACGTCCACCCGGCGCCGTTCGACGAGGGGGTGCTCGGGCCCGCTGCCCGAGCGGGTGAGGAGCCGGACGGGATGGCCCGCCTCGGCCAGCTGGAGCGCGAGGGTGGTGCCGACGGGGCCGGCGCCGGTGACGACGTGGAGCTGCATGGGATGCCTCCGGTTGGATCGGATCAGGGATGAGAGCACCGCTCTCGAAAAACGAGCATTGCACGCGGAGCCGCTCTGACGCAAGAGCGGTGCTCACTTTGTTGACGGTGCTCGCGGCCCTGGGCAGGATGACCTCCATGCCCGGCACCCCTCGCGACCGCGCCCGTGCGCAGACGCTGCGCGACATCACCCGCATCGGCCGCGACCACCTGAGCCGCCACGGTGCCGCCGCCCTGTCGCTGCGCGCGGTCGCCCGCGACCTCGGCGTGGTCTCCTCGGCGGTCTACCGCTACGTCCGCAGCCGCGACGAGCTGCTGACGCTCCTCGTCGTCGACGGCTACGACGAGCTCGGCGATGCCGTCGACGCCGCCGTCGCCGCGGTGCCGGCGGACGCCCACCGCGAGCGGTTCCTCGCCCTCGGCCGGGCGGTCCGCGCGTGGGCGCTGGCCGAGCCGGCGACGTACGCCCCTGCTCTACGGCGGGCCGGTCCCGGGCTACGCCGCGCCGGGCGAGCAGACGACCGGGCCGGGGACCCGGGTGGCCCGCGCGATGGTGGGCATCCTCGCCGACGCCCACGCCGCCGGCGTCGTCGCGGACCCCGACGACCCCGCACCGGGGCAGGCGCTCGCGGCCGGGCTGGCCGACGTGCGTGCCCAGCTCGACGCGGCCGTGCCCGACCGGCTCCTGGTGCGGGGCGTGCTCGCCTTCACCAGCGTGTTCGGGATCGTGAGCTTCGAGGTGTTCGGCCAGTTCGGTCCCGACGGCCTGGGCGACGCCGAGGAGCTGTTCGAGCGGCACCTCGCGTCGCTGGCCGACCAGCTGGGCCTGCCGCCGATCAGGCCGTGAACGGGTCGAGCAGCCCCGGCGTGGCCGCGACGGCCAGCGCCACGGCGTCGCCCGCCGGCGCGTCCGGGGCGTGCACCGCGCCCTTGCCGCCGGCGGTGGTGGCGCTGAGCGTGGTCAGCCCGACCCGGCGCTGGAACCAGGTGTCGCGGAACGTCCACCCGATCACGTGGCCGGTCGCGAGCGCGTCGCGCTCGCGGAGCATCGAGCCGGAGCGCACGACGACGAACCCGTCGACGAGCCCATGCCCCAGCCCGCGGGCCCGGTCGCGGGCCAGGGCGAGCGCGGCGGCCACGGGGACGGCGGCCCCGACGAGCAGCCACGGCGGCGCGCCGAGGGCGACCGCCACGACCGGCACGGCGACGAACGGAACCGCACCGAGCAGGGCGCGGGTGTAGCGGCGCCGTACGGCGGCCGGGCCGTGGCCGCGCAGCGGGGCCGACATCGGCAGGTCGCTGGCCAGCACGGCGCCGGCGGCCTGCGCGACCACGCCGGCCGGTGCGGGCGGGACCAGCACCGCCGAGCTGCCCCGCCCCGCGCCGAGGCCGGTGACGATCGCGGAGAGCCGGCCCCCGCGGGCCAGCCGCAGCGCGGCCTGCTCGCCGCGGGTCACCCCGGCGACCCGCGCCACGTCGAGACTGGTCTCCCGCGTGGTGAACAGGCCACGGCTCACGTGCCACGCCGACCCCTCCCGGGCGAGGGTGAACCGCCAGTTGGTGACGAGATAGCCGCCGACGGCCAGCGCGGCCGCGACGACCACCACGCCGAGCAGCACGCCCGTGACCACGAGCCCGGTGAGCGCCGCCAGGTCGTCCTCGGTCAGCTCGACCCGCAGGCGGAACGACTCGCCGGCCTGGCCGACCGCACCGAGCAGGGCGCCGGCGGCGACGACGCCGGCGCTGGTGAACGGGGCGTACCACAGCCAGCGTGCCTCGAACCGGGCGACCGGCGGGACCTGCTCCGCTGCTGCCGCCGCGGGTTCCTCGGCGGGCGCGGCCGCGGCTGCGCCGGCGCGCAGCAGCTCCGCCCGCAGGGCGGTCGCCTGGTCGCGAGGGGAGCGCGTCGAGCTCGAGCCGCTCGCCGGCGTCGGTGGCCACGCTCCCGGTGCCGACCACGACCGTCGTCAGGCCGAGCAGCCGGTGCACGAGGGAGGAGGTGAGGTCGACGGTGCGGACCCGGTCGACCGGCGCGGAGAGCGTGTGCCGCTGCAGGAGGCCGCGGCGGAGCTCCACCCGGCCCGCGGTGATCCGGTAGCTCGTGGTCAGGTAGCGGACGACGCCGAGGCCGACCGGCACCGCGACGGCGAACAGCGACCACGGCCCCAGCCCGGAGGCGCCGCCGGCGACCAGCAGGGCGACCAGCGCCGGGAGGAACCGGCCCACCTCCCGGACCGGGTGCACCAGCAGCATCCGCGGGTCGAGCCGCAACCACGCCGGGTCGGTCACGTGGCGTCGCCCTCCACCAGGTCCGCCTTGAGGGTCAGCTCGTCGACCAGCCGCAGCGCCACGGCCCGGTCGAGCCCGTCGATGCGCAGCGCGCCGGCGGCCGACGCAGTGGTCACGGTGACCGCAGCGAGGCCGAAGAGCCGGGCCAGCACGCCCTGGGAGAAGTCGACGGTCTGGACCCGCGACATCGGCGCGATCCGGCGCTCGCGGGCCCACCAGCCGCGCTGGGTGTAGACGGCCGAGTCGGTGACCTCCCAGCGGTGGACGAGGTAGCGCCACTGCGGCACCCCGACCGCGTAGACCGCGCCCAGGACCGCCACGCCGGCGACGACCACCCACCACCAGCCGTCGTCGCGCAGCACCGCGACGACCACGGCGACCACCGCCAGCACGGCCGCCTCGGTCGCGCACTCCAGGCGCCACATCGAGCGGGCCCGCGGGTCGACGCGGTGGGCGGGGTCGCGGAGCTCCCGTCACGGCACCGACCCTAGGCGACCGCGGTGACCGGCCGGATGGTCAGTCCTTGAGCTCGCAGACGACCTCGCCGTTGGCGACGGTGGCGCCGACCTCGGCCTTCAGGCCGGTGACGGTGCCGGCCTTGTGGGCCTTGAGCGGCTGCTCCATCTTCATCGCCTCCATGACGACGACGACGTCGCCCTCGGCGACCGTCTGGCCCTCCTCGACGGCGATCTTGACGATGGTGCCCTGCATCGGGCTGGTGACGGCGTCGCCGCTGGCGGCGGCGCCGGCCTTCTTGCCGGCCGCACGCTTGGGCTTCTTGGCGCCGCCACCCCCGCGGCGGCGAGCCCGCCGAGGCCGGCCGGGACGACGACCTCGAGCCGGCGGCCGCCGACCTCGACGACGACCTGCTGCCGCTCGGCCTGCTCGGCAGGCTCGCCGACCACGCCGTCGTAGGGCTGGATCTGGTTGTCGAAGTCGGTCTCGATCCAGGTCGTGTAGACGCCGAACTCGCCCTCGCCGGCGGGGTCGGACGCGCCGACGTACGCCGGGTCGTCGATGACCGCGCGGTGGAACGGGATCACGGTCGGCATGCCGTCGACGCGGAACTCCTCGAGCGCGCGGCGCGAGCGCTCCAGCGCCTGGGTGCGGTCGCGACCGGTGACGATCAGCTTGGCGATGAGGGGAGTCGAACGAGCCGGGGATGGTCTCGCCCTTCTCGTAGCCGCCGTCGACGCGGATGCCGGGCCCCTGCGGCGGCGCCCACTCGGTCAGCGTGCCGGGGGCGGGCATGAAGTTGCGGCCGCCGTCCTCGGCGTTGATGCGGTACTCGATGGAGTGGCCGCGGACCTCGGGGTCGTCGTAGCCGAGCTCCTCGCCCGCGGCGATGCGGAACATCTCGCGGACCAGGTCGATGCCGGTGACCTCCTCGGAGACGCAGTGCTCGACCTGGAGCCGGGTGTTGACCTCGAGGAAGGAGATGGTGCCGTCGCGGCCGACGAGGAACTCGCACGTGCCCGCACCGACGTAGCCCGCCTCCTTCAGGATCGCCTTGGAGGACTCGTAGAGCCGGGTCACCTGCTCCTCGCTGAGGAACGGCGCGGGCGCCTCCTCGACCAGCTTCTGGTGCCGCCGCTGCAACGAGCAGTCGCGCGTGGAGACCACCACGACGTTGCCGTGCTGGTCGGCCAGGCATTGGGTCTCGACGTGGCGCGGGCGGTCGAGGAACTTCTCCACCAGGCACTCGCCGCGGCCGAACGCCGTGACCGCCTCGCGGACCGCCGACTCGTAGAGCTCGGGGATCTCCTCCATGGTGCGCGCGACCTTCAGGCCGCGGCCGCCGCCACCGAAGACCGCCTTGATGGCCACCGGGAGCCCGTTGGCCCGCGCGAACTCGACGATCTCGTCGGCGTCCTTCACCGGGTCCTTGAGGCCCGGCGCGAGCGGAGCGTCGACCTTCTGCGCGATCTGCTTGGCCCGGGCCTTGTCGCCGAGGGCGTCGATCGCCTCCGGCGGCGGGCCGATCCAGACCAGCCCGGCGTCGATGACGGCGCGGGCGAAGTCGGCGTTCTCGGCGAGGAAGCCGTAGCCGGGGTGCACCGAGTCGGCGCCCGACCGGCGGGCGACGTCGACGATCTTGGCGATGTCGAGGTAGGACTCCGCCGGCGTCGCACCGCCCAGGGCGTAGGCCTCGTCGGCGAGCCGGACGAACACCGCGTCGCGGTCGGGGTCGGCGTAGACCGCGACGCTCCCGATGCCGGCGTCCTTGCACGCGCGGATCACCCGCACCGCGATCTCGCCGCGGTTGGCGATGAGGACCTTCTGCAGCGGCTTGCTCGTCGGCTCGGGCACGGGCGACTCCTTTCGGGACGTTGCGGCGGCCGTTCGGGGAGTCTAGGGCCAGCCGTGCGCGGCGCCCCTCAGGGGTTCCCGCCGTGGACGAGGCCCAGCTCCGCCCGCACCGTCGCGGCCATGCCCTCGCGCCACGGACGCGACGACCAGCCGAGCTCGGCCCGGGCCTTGGCGGCGTCGCCGTAGTAGGTCGCGCAACCGGCCCGCGCGGCGTCGGCCGTCAGCGTCTGCGGCAGCCGGACGACCCGCTCCAGCGGCGCCGTCAGGAGCGCGTTGGCCCGCACCAGGGGACGGGGGAGGAGGACGACCCGCGACCTGCTGCCCGCCACCTCCTTGACGAGGGCGAGCACCTCGTCGTACGTCGCCCGCTCGCCGCTGAGGAAGTACGACTCACCCGTGCGGCCCAGCTCCATGGCCAGCACGTGACCGCGCGCGACGTCGGCCACGTGCGCCCAGCACGCGCCGCCGCCCCGGGGCCCGAGCACGGTCCGGCCGGCGACGACCTGGCGCACCAGCTGGCCGAGGGTGCTGCCGGTGTCGCCGGGGCCGTAGACCACGCTCGGCTGCACGACCACCAGCGGAAGCCCCGCGGCGGCGTACTCCCGCGCCAGCCGGTGCGCCTCCCACTTCGTGCGGTCGTACTCGGCCGCCCACGGGCCCGCGTGCTCGTAGGTCTCGTCGGGCACCTGCCCGCGGGTGTCGGAGTTGATCGCGATCGTGCTGGTGTAGACGGTGCGCACCCGGGCGCGCCGGGCGGCCTCCAGCGCCTCTCGGGTGCCCTCGACGTTGGCCCGCCGCAGCGCCGCGTGCTCGCGGCGGCCGTGCCGGTACCAGCCGGCGACGTGGAAGAACCCGTCGGCTCCCTCGAGCAGCCGGTCGAGCGCGTCGGCGTTGCCGAGGTCGCCCTCGACCAGGCGGACCCCGTCCGCCTGCAGGGGCCCGGCCTTGGCGGGGTCACGCACGAGCGCGACCACGTCGTGTCCCGAGGAGCGCAGCTGGCGGGCGAGCTCGCCGCCGAGGAAGCCGGTGGCTCCGGTCATCGCGTAGCGCATGTCGTCATCGTGCTGCTTCCGCGGCCGTCGCGCCATGGTCCGGCCGGGTGGTTAACAAACGTTAACCTCGCGGGTTACGATCGCCGGCATGACCGCGTTCGAGCTCTCCCGCGACCACGAGGACTTCCGGCGGACGGTGCGCGAGTTCGCCGAGGCCGAGATCGCGCCGCACGTGGCGCAGTGGGACAAGGAGCACCACTTCCCGACCGACGTGGTGCAACGGATGGGGGAGCTCGGCCTGTTCGGGCTCACCGCGCCGGAGGAGTACGGCGGCGCGGGGCTCGACCCGGCCGACGGACCCTTCACCTCGCTCTGCCTCGCCATCGAGGAGCTCGGCCGCGTCGACCAGTCCCTCGGCGTGACCCTCGAGGCCGGAGTGGGGCTCGGGATCAACCCGATCCTCACCTACGGCACCGACGCCCAGAAGGAGCGGTGGCTGCCCGACCTGGTCGCGGGCCGGCGGCTCGCGGGCTTCGGGCTCACCGAGCCCGGCGCCGGGTCCGACGCCGGTGCCACCCGCACGAAGGCCGAGCTCGACGACGGCGAGTGGGTGGTCGACGGCGCCAAGCAGTTCATCACCAACTCCGGCTCCGCGATCACCAGCCTGGTCACCGTCACCGCACGGACCGGCACGTCGGAGACGGGTCGGCCGGAGATCTCGACCATCGTCGTGCCCGCCGGCACGCCCGGTTTCGTCGTGGAGCCGGCGTACGACAAGCTCGGCTGGCGGATCTCCGACACCCACCCGCTGACGTTCACCGGCTGCCGGGTGCCGGCCGAGAACCTGCTGGGGGAGCGCGGCCGTGGCTACGCGCAGTTCCTCGCCACCCTCGACGACGGCCGGGTGGCGATCGCGGCGCTCGCGGTCGGCCTGCTCCAGGCCTGCGTCGAGCAGTGCGTCGCCTACGCCGGCGACCGGCAGACGTTCGGCGGCCCGATCGGCCGCAAGCAGGGCGTGGCCTTCCAGGTCGCCGACCTCGAGGTGATGCTGCACGCCTCGCGCCTGCTGACCTACCGGGCGGCGGCGATGAAGGACGCCATGGGCACACCCGGCGGCCCGAGCGTCCGGGACTTCAAGCACGCCGCCTCGGTCGCCAAGCTCTACGCCACCGAGTCGGCGGTCACCGGCACCCGGATCGCCACCCAGGTCTTCGGCGGCTACGGGTTCATGGAGGAGTACCCCGTCGCCCGCTTCTACCGCGACGCGAAGATCCTCGAGATCGGCGAGGGCACCTCCGAGGTGCAGCGGATGCTCATCGCCCGCGGCCTCGGGCTCCCCGTCGAGTGAGACGTCGACCCGGCTGGCTCAGCCGCCGGTCGGGGAGGACCAGAGGTCGGTCCACTCGTGACCGAGGGAGCGGACCAGGTCGCGGAGCAGCGGGAGGCTGACCCCCACGACGTTGTGGTGGTCGCCCTCGATCCGGGTCACGAACGCGCCGCCGAGGCCGTCGACGGTGAAGGCGCCGGCGACGTGCAGCGGCTCGCCGGTGGCGACGTACGCCTCGATCTCGGCGTCGGTGACGTCGGCGAAGTGCACCTCGGTGGACGCGACACCGGCGGCGCCGGGGTGGTCGCTGCCCGCGACCCGCAGCACGTGACCGGTGCGCAGCACGCCGGCCCGGCCGCGCATCGCCCGCCACCGCGCCCTCGCCTCGTCGGCGTCGCGCGGCTTCCCCAGCGCCTGCCCGTCGAGGTCGAGCACGGAGTCGCAACCGAGCACCAGCGCCCCGGCAGGTACGTCGTCGCGCGCGGCCACCGCGGCGCACTTGAGGTCGGCCAGGTCCTCGGCGAGCCGCGCCGGCGGCAGCCCGTCGAGCTGCGACTCGTCGACGCCGGACACGATGACCGTCGGGTCGATCCCCGCGTTGCGCAGGGTGGCCAGCCGGGCGGGGGAGGCGGAGGCGAGCACGAGGTGGGGCACGAGGCGACCTTAGGGCCGGTCGCAAACTCGAGTAACTCAGTGTTACGGACGCTACCCGGGCGCTGTGACTGGCAACAGCGCCCGGGGAGTGGCTCGAACTCCCGGGTAGTGCTGCGCGAGGTCGCTGGAAACGCCGTCGCGTCCCCCGCCGATGAGGTGCGATGTGGGTGCAACCTGCGCGGGCACCCGTGGGTCGTAGGGGTGTGACCAGCGAGAGGAGGCGCCATGAGCGGTGACGGGGACGACCCGATCCAGCGGTGCTTCGACGCGTCGTACCGCCGGCTCGTCGGCCAGCTCTACGGCGTCTGCGGCAACCTGACGGAGGCGGAGGACGTCGTCGCGGAGGCGTTCGCCCGGGCGGTGAGCCGCCGCCGGACGTTCGAGCGGCTCGACCAGCCCGAGGCGTGGCTCCGCACGGTCGCGGTCAACGTGGCCCGCACCCGCCACCGCCGCCGGGTGCTGGGCGAGCGGCTCCTCGGCCGCACCCACCCGGTCGGCGAGGAGCACGCCCCCGCGCTCAGCGACGAGCGGATGGCGCTGGTGCAGGCGCTGCGCGAGCTGCCGCTGGCGCAGCGGGAGACGCTCGCGCTCCACTACCTCGCCGACCTGCCGGTCGCCGAGGTCGCGACCACGCTCGGGGTGCCGGTCGGCACCGTCAAGGCACGCCTCAGCCGAGGACGCGCAGCGCTGGCTGCCGTGATCGAGCGGGGGCGACTCGGAGGTCTTGGGAGGAACCCATGCATGACATCGCGCAGGCCGCGGCCGACGCCGCACAGGTGCCCGACTACACGGCGCTCGCGCGCCGCGGCGAGCGGCGCCGCACGGCCCGCCAGGCGGTCACGGCCGGCGTCGCGGTGCTGACGGTGACCGGGGTCGTCGGACTGAGCCAGGTCGTTGCCGGGCCGGGCGACAACCGCCCGCAGCCGGCACCGGCTCCGGAGCCCACGACCGAGCTGCCGTCGGGCGGCGAGCCGACGATCCTGCCGTCCTGGCGGGACGGGACGCTGCACGTCGGTGACGTGACCGTCGAGACCGACCTGCGGAACATCAGGTACGGCGGCGGCACCACCGTTGTCGGCACCCAGTACGGCGAGGACGCCGCGTGGTACCTCGTCGATGGCCCCGAGCTCGTGCCCGTCGTGGAGACCGGGAACGCGGTGTCCGAGGTGGTGGTCTCGCCCGACGGCACTCTGGTGGCCTACGCCGAGGTGCTGCCCGGCGACGAGGGCTTCCGGGTCGCGCTCTGGGACGCGGAGGACCACGTCGAGCTCGACGCGACGGTCCGGGGCCCCGACAGCGCGGCCACCGGTGAGCTGTTCCTCGACGGGTTCGACCTCGACGGCCGGCTGTTCTTCGTCGACGACGCGGTGCGGATGTGGTCGGCGGGCACCGAACCGGTGACGGTCGGGGTCGAGGCGACCCTGAACCGGGCGCAACCGTGGCCCGGGGGCCTGATGTACGAGGAGTGGGAGCAGGGCCAGGACCTCCCCGGCCGGCGTCTACGGCACCGTCGACGACTCGGGCGCCTTCCAGGAGGTGGACCGGGTCCCGAGCGCGCAGACCGGCCTCTGGTCGCCGGACGGTGGGACCTACGTGTTCAGCGCGTCGCGTGCGGACCCGGCGGCGTTCGCCCGCGACGGCGCGGACGCCGTGTGGGTGCTCCGGTCGGGTGCCGAGCCGGACCGACTGCCGCTGCGCGACGCCCGGTGGCAGCCCGTCGGGTGGGAGTCGCCCACGCAGGTCGTGCTCGTCGTTCCCGCCGAGGAGCCCGATCCGTCCGGCCTGCCACTGGTCGAGTGGCTGGTGCGCTGCGACGTGGCCGCCCGCGACTGCACGCCGATCGACGACGTCCCTGCCGGTCCGACGATCTGGGCGGCAGTCGGCATCTGGGCCGGTTGACCCGACCCCGCTAGCGGTCCGCGCCGGCCACGCGTCGCCGGCGTACGCCGTGCCAGGCGGCGCACGCGACCGAGCACAGGACGACGAGGGCGATCAGCCCGTGGACCACGGCGAAGTACGCCATGTCGTGGAGATCCGGTGCGTGGACGGCGCCGGAGGAGAGCCCGACGAGGGCGGCCCCCGCCACGGCGGCCGGAAGCGTCGCGGGAGGGAGCACCCGCGGCGCTCGAGGACCGGGGCGCGGCGCGCGGGACCGGAGGTGGCGGAGCGCGGCCCAGGCGACGACTGCCAGGCCGACGACGCCGGACGCGTACTGCAGCCACTTCGAACCCGGCAGGCCGGCGTGGTCGTTGTGCAGCCACTCGACGTGGCGCGGTCCCCATCGACCGGGATGGGTGAACGCGTCCCACACGACGTGCGTGGCCGCGCCGAGGCAGGCGGCCGGGACGGCGAGCAGCCACTCGCGGCGGGTCGGCCGCACCCACGGCTCCAACCGCGACCGCGCCCGGTCAGGGGCCATGTCCACGACGGCGTCACGCGCGACGACGGACCAGGCGACCAGGGCGACCATCGCGACGACCACGTCGACCGTCACCACCCCGACCGCGCTGTGGGTGACGCCGTACGCGCCCCACGACTGCAGGAAGACCGGCAGGTCCGGCGCCATCGACCCGGCGACCAGGGCGGCCATCGGCAGGCCGAGCCGGCCGAGCGGCAGCACGGCGGCGGGGTGGGCGAGCGTCACCGGCACCGCCGCAGCGTAGTGCGACCCGGGCGCCGCTCGGGTCAGCCGGCGCCGTGCTCGGCCTCGGTCTTCGCGACCAGCTCCTCGGCGATGGTGCGCAGCTTGACGTTCTCGTGCTGCGACATCCGGACGAGGAAGCCGAACGCGCGTGCCTCGTCGAGCTGGAACCGCTCCATCGTGATCCCGACCGCCTGGCCGATGACGCCACGACTGCGCATGGCCTCGCGGAGGTCCTGGATCTCGCGGGCGTAGTCGAGCGCCATCGCCGCCTGGTGGGCGAACAGCCGGCCGAGCGCGTCGAGGTCGGTGAACGCGCCGACGTGCTCGGAGTAGATGTTCAGCGCCCCCTGCGACCCGCGCGCGTCGAACAGCCGGATCCCCGCCTGGGCGCGGATCCCGGCCTTGACCGCCATCGGTGCGTAGCGCGGGAACCGCTCGTCGGCAGCGAGGTTGGGCGACGTGACGTGCACCGCGTCGACCGCGGCTTCGTAGCACGGGCCCTCCTGCAGCTCGTACTGCGCTGCGTCGACGCCCAGGAGGACGTCGTCCGTGGGGGCGAACGTCTCCAGCCGCCCGTCGGCGTGCTTGACGGTGATGCTGGCGAGCTGCACGTCGGGGAGCACCTCGACGGCGGCTGCCGTGATCCGGTCGAGGGTCGCGTCCAGGTCGCCCGGCTCCAGAGCAGTGGCCAGCCTCTGCGCGACGTCGAGGATCCGCTGGTCGTCCATCACCCCAACCTAGTCGGGGGAGCGGCGAGCTGCACGACGACCCGGGTTGCCGCCACCCGGCACGGGGTAACGCGGGGTCGGCTGACGAGATGCGCGCGTGCGAGGACTGTCGGCAAGGCCCCGGTCGGTTGAAGACCCAGCCGACCGGGGCCGCCCCGCCAGGACGGCACCGTCAGCCGCGCACGACGTCGAGCCCGAGCCAGTCGGCGAGCGCCTGCACCTCCGCCTCCACACCGTCGCCGACCTCCGGCTCCCACGGGTGGTCCTCGTGGACCGCGTGGACCCGCAGCACGCCCGCCTTGCGGTCGGCCTTCGCATCGAGCTTGCCGACCAGGCGGTCGCCGTGGAGGACCGGCAGCGCGAAGTACCCCCAGCGCCGCTTGGCGGCCGGCTTGTACATCTCGAGGACGTACTCGAAGTCGAACAGCTCGAGCGCCCGGTCGCGGTCGTAGACCAGGCGGTCGAACGGCGACAGGAGCGCGGTGCGGCCCTCGAACGGCTCCTCGGCCGCGGCCACGGCGTCGGGGTCGACCCGCCACCTTCCCGCCAGCCCCGCGACCTCGACCTCCACCCCGATCTCGCCCACGTCGACCGGCTCGGCGAACTGCGCCGCCGCACGGGTCCGGGCGACGCCGAGCGACGCCAGCCGGCGCCGGGCGAGCTCGGCCCGCGCGACGTCGTACGCCGGCACCTCGAGGTCCGCCGGGTAGACCCGCTCGGCCAGGTCCCAGCGCCGCAGCCGCCCCTGCCGGCCGGCGACGGCGACCTCGCCGACCATCATGAGGAACTCGAGCATCAGCACGACGTTCTTGTCGTTGGTCCAGCCGGTCGACTGCCAGGGCACCGCGGCGGTGTCGGGGACGTCGGCGGCGGTGAGCGGGCCGCTGTCGGCCAACCGGGCCAGCACGTCGGCCCGGAAGCCGGCGTTGGCCGCCAGCCACTCCCGGGCGCGCTCGTGACGTCCCCAGTCGCGCACGGTCGCGAGGACCAGCCCGACGTCGTCCATCGGCCGGACGTAGGAGCCGTGCTCGACGAGCGAGCGCTCCTCCTCGAGCGCGAACCGCAGGTCGGACGGCGCGTACGCGTCGCCCAGCCGGCTCCACGACACCAGGTCGACGTTCGGCGCGATCGCGGCCGTCGGGTCGATCTGGAGGAGCGTGAGGTCGTCGACCATCGGCACCAGCGCCGGCGGCCGGCGGGCGTCGAGCAGCTGCGCCCGGACGGCGATCCGGCGCGCCTCGCGGCGGTCGAGGACCCGGACGCTCACAGCCGGGCCAGCGCCGCCTTGAGCGGGTCGAGACCGAGGGCGCCGAGGTCGAGCGCGTCGGTGTGGAACCGTTTGAGGTCGAAGGCGGCCCCCTGCCGGGCGCGCGCCTCGTCGCGGGCCTGCAGCCAGATCCGCTCGCCGACCTTGTAGGACGGCGCCTGGCCCGGCCACCCGAGGTAGCGGTTGACCTCGAACCGGAGCGACCCGTCGTCCATCCGGGAGTGGGCACGCATGAACTCGAAGGCCCGGTCGGCGTCCCACACCTCGCCGGGCCGCCAGCCGAACGGGTTGTCGGCCGGGATCCGGAGGCCGAGGTGCACGCCGATGTCGACGACCACCCGCGCCGCGCGGAAGCCCTGCATGTCGAGGAACCCCAGCCGGTCGCCCGGGTCGTCGAAGTACCCCAGCTCGTCCATCAGCCGCTCGGCGTAGAGGGCCCAGCCCTCGCCGTGACCGCTCACCCAGCACAGCAGCCGCTGCCACCGGTTGAGGACGTCGGCGCGGTGCACCACCTGCGCGCACTGGAGGTGGTGACCCGGAACCCCCTCGTGGAAGACGGTGGTCGTCTCGCGCCAGGTCGAGAAGTAGGTGTTGTCGTCGGTGAAGGAGAACCACATCGTGCCCGGGCGCGAGAAGTCCTCCGAGGGCGGCGTGTACCAGGCGCCGCCGTCGTTGACCGGCGCGACCTTGCAGGCGAGGGTGCGGATCGGCTCCGCGATGTCGAAGTGGACCCCGTCGAAGTCGGCGAGCACCCGGTCGGACCGCTCCTGCATCCACGCCTCGAACGCCTCCCGGCTGCCGCAGTCACGCGCCGGGTCGGCGTCGAGCGCCTTCACCGCGTCGTCGACCGAGCCGCCCGGCACGATCCGGCCGGCAGTGGCGGCCATGTCGTCCTCGATCCGCTTCAGCTCCTCCCAGCCCCAGCGGTAGGTCTCCTCGAGGTCGACGGCCGCGCCGAGGAAGAACCGGGACTCGAGCTCGTAGCGGTCGCGGCCGACGCCGTCGACCTCGCGGCCCAGCGGCGCCAGCTCGGTCTCGGCGAACCGCCCCAGGTCGGCGTACGCCGCCGTGGCGCTCGCCGCGGCGGCGCGGAGTCGCTCGCGCACGCCCTCGGGGGCGGGGGGCGACCAGCTTGTCGAAGTACGACCCTGCGGTGCCCTCCTGGCCGGTCCAGCCGCGCACCTGGCTCGCCACCTCGACGTACTGCCGGCGGGCCGCGACCCGGCCGGCCGCCGCCTCCTCCCGCAGGGTCGTCCGGTAGCCCTCGAGCGCGGCGGGCACGGCGGCCAGCCGCTCGCCGATCACCTCCCAGTGCTCGGCCGTCGCGGTCGGCATCAGGTCGAACGCGCCGCGGACCTCGTGCAGGGCGCTGCTGATCACCGAGAACGAGCTGCGGTCGAACGGCGCCTTCTCGACGAGGAGGCCGGTGCGCTCGAGGAACGCCTCACGGGCGGTGCGCTCGCGCTCGTCGACCGGCTCGAGGGCGGCCACGTCGGCCAGGGCGTCCCGCAGCAGCGCTTCACGAGCGGCGTAGCCGTCGGGCGACAGGTCGGGCAGCTCGTGGTCGTGGCCGGCGATGCCGGCCTCGGTGGCGGTGAGCGGGTCGAGCGCGGCGTAGTCGTCGACGAACTGGTCGGTGCGGGCGTCCACGGGGCGGGTCATGCGGTGACCCTATGCGCCCGTCCCGACACGGCCTCAGCGGCCGAGGCCGCTGGCCCGCCACCCGCCCGGGCCGGCATGCAGCGGCTGCCGCACCCGCCGGGCCGGGTGCGCCCACTCCGAGCGCGGCCGCTCCGGCTCCGGCGCGCCGCCTCCGAGGGCGGAGAACACCGCCACCAGGGCGGCGACCTCCTCCGGCGTCGCGTCCGGGGTGATCACCCTCAGGACGGGCGGGGGCAGGCTGCTCTGGGTGCTCGTCAGCGCTCACAGCGGGATATTTCCATGCTTCTTGGGCGGCAGGGTCTCGCGCTTGGTGCGGAGCAGGCGCAGCGCCCGGACGATCTCGACCCGGGTCTCGTGCGGGTGGATGACGGTGTCGACGTAGCCCCGCTCGGCGGCGATGTAGGGGTTGGCCAGCGTGGTCTCGTACTCGTCGATCAGCTCCGCCCGCCGGGCGTCGACGTCGCCGCCGGCGTCGGCGACGGCCGCCAGCTCCTTGCGGTAGACGATGTTGGCCGCGCCCTGGGCGCCCATCACCGCGATCTGGGCGGTCGGCCAGGCGACGTTCATGTCGGCGCCGAGGTGCTTGGAGCCCATCACGTCGTAGGCGCCGCCGTAGGCCTTGCGGGTGATCACGGTGACCAGCGGGACGGTCGCCTCGGCGTAGGCGTAGATGAGCTTGGCGCCGCGCCGGATGATGCCGTTGTGCTCCTGGTCGACGCCGGGCAGGAAGCCGGGCACGTCGACGAAGGTCAGCACCGGGATGTTGAACGCGTCGCAGGTGCGCACGAACCGGGCGGCCTTCTCCGAGGCGTCGATGTCGAGGGTGCCCGCGAACTGCATCGGCTGGTTGGCCACGACGCCGACCGAGCGGCCCTCGACCCGGCCGAAGCCCACGATGATGTTGGGTGCGAACAGCGCCTGCACCTCGAGGAACTCGCCGTCGTCGACGACGTGCTCGATCACGGTGTGCATGTCGTAGGGCTGGTTGGGGCTGTCGGGGATCAGCGTGTCGAGCTCGCGGTCCTCGTCGGTGACGTCGAGGTCGGCGGGGGTCGTCGTACGACGGCGGCTCGTCGAGGTTGTTCTGCGGCAGGTAGGACAGCAGCGCGCGCACGTACTCCAGCGCGTCGGCCTCGTCGGAGGCCATGTAGTGGGCGTTGCCGGACTTGGTGTTGTGGGCGCGGGCGCCGCCGAGGTCCTCCATGGAGACGTCCTCGCCGGTGACGGTCTTGATCACGTCGGGACCGGTGATGAACATCGCCGAGCTCTGGTCGACCATCACGGTGAAGTCGGTGACCGCGGGGGAGTAGACGTGACCGCCGGCGCAGTTGCCCATGATCAGGCTGATCTGCGGGATCACCCCGGAGGCGTGGACGTTGCGACGGAAGATCTCGCCGTAGAGGCCGAGGGAGACCACGCCCTCCTGGATCCGCGCCCCGGCGCCCTCGTTGATGCCGATGATCGGGCAGCCGGTCTTGACGGCGAGGTCCATGACCTTGGTGATCTTCTCGCCGTAGACCTCGCCGAGCGAGCCGCCGAACACGGTGAAGTCCTGGGGAGAAGACGCACACCTGGCGGCCGTCGATGGTGCCGTAGCCGGTCACCACGCCGTCGCCGTAGGGCCGGTTCTTCTCCAGCCCGAAGTTCGTCGACCGGTGGCGGGCCAGCTCGTCGATCTCGACGAAAGAGCCCTCGTCGAAGAGCATCTCGATCCGCTCCCGGGCCGTCTGCCGGCCCTTGGCGTGCTGCTTCTCCACCGCCTTCGCCGACCCGGCGTGCACGGCCTCGTCGAGGCGGCGCTCGAGGTCGGCGAGCTTGCCCGCGGTGGTGTGGATGTCCGGCAGGTCCCCGGCCCGGTCGGTCCCGGTCGCGTCGGTGCTGGTCGGTTCGGCAGTCACGTGCTTGGCCTCCTTGACGTCGTGCGACAGGGTAGTGGCCGTGATCGGAGACCCGGACCTGCGCCCACCCCTCGACGAGAGCCGGCTCACCGCACTGCTCGGACCGACCCCCGACCTGACCCTCGAGCTGCTCGCCGAGGCGCCGTCCACCAACCAGGTCGCCGCCGAGCGGGCCCGGTCCGGGGCCGCCGACGGCCTGCTCGTCGTCGCCGACCACCAGGTCGCCGGGCGGGGCCGGCTCGACCGGACCTGGCAGACGCCTCCGGGCAGCGCGGTGACGTTCTCGCTGCTGCTGCGGCCCGACGTCCCGCCCGCCTCGTGGCCGTGGCTGCCGCTGCTGACCGGCCACACGGTCGCCAAGGCGCTCACCGCCCTCGGCTTCGACGCGCGGGTGAAGTGGCCCAACGACGTGCTGCTCGACGGCCGGAAGGTCGCCGGCATCCTCGTCGAGCGGGTCGAGACCGACAGCGGCCCGGCCGCGGTCGTCGGCATCGGGATCAACGTCGGCCTCACCGCCGAGGAGCTGCCGGTCGCGACCGCCACGTCGCTCGCCGTCGCCCGGCCCGACGCGGTGCCGGCGCGTGAGGACGTGCTGGCCGCGGTGGCGGAGGCCGTGCGCGAGGGGTACGACGCGTGGCGGGCCGGCGGTCCCGACGCCTCGGCCCGGCTGCGGTCGTCGTACGCCGACCACTGCGCGACGCTCGGCCAGGAGGTGCGGGTCGACCTCCCCGGGGGGACCAGCGTCACCGGGCGGGCGATCGACATCGACCCCCGACGGCCGCCTGGTCGTCGAGACCGCCGCGGGTCCGGAGAAGGTCGGGGCGGGCGACGTGGTGCACGTGCGCCCTGCGCAGGCCTGATCGGTGGGATGATCCTCCCGTGGCCATCTCCCAGAAGCTCCTGAACCCGGGCGAGAACCTGATCATCTCGACCCGGCAGCACCCCAAGGCGTTGTTCGTCCCGATCCTCGTGCTGGTGCTGCTGCTGGCCGTCGGCGTCACCGTCCAGGTGCTGGTCGGCGGCGAGAGCTGGGACTGGCTGGCGCTCGTGGTCTGGGCGCTCTGCGCCGTCGGGATCCTGTGGTGGACGGTCCGCCCGTTCGTCGTCTGGCTGACCACCGTCCACGGGATCACCGACCGCCGGATCATCACCCGCTGGGGGATCATCACCCGCCGCGGCCACGACGTCCCCCTCACCCGGGTCGCCGACATCTCGATCGAGATCAACCTGATCGACCGCCCGTTCGGCTGCGGCAGCCTGCTGATCACCGACCCGTCGACCTCGGGCAACATCCGCCTCAACGACGTGCCGCACGTCGAGGAGACGCAGCGCCGGATCAACGAGCTGCTCCACAACCTGCACGCGCGGCGGTCCGACGACGGTGTCTGACGACCCGCTGCCCGGCGACGGCGTCCTCGAGCGCGCCCTCCTCGGGCAGGCGCCCCGGCTCACCGCCGCCGACGTCGCCACCCTCGCCGGCATCCCGCTCGACCAGGCGCGCAAGCTGTGGCGCACGCTCGGGTTCCCGGAGCACGGCGACGAGCCGGCGTACACCCAGGCCGACGTCGACGCCCTCTCGATCGTGGCCGAGACGATCGAGGAGGGGGCTCGTCGACCTCGACCTCGCCCTGGCCGTCGCCCGCGGCGCCGGCCTCAACATGGCCCGGCTCGCCGACTGGGAGGTCGGCGCCATGGTGCAGCGCGTCGAGGAGGTGTTCGCCGCCAGCGGCGGCAAGGCCACCGACCGGGCGGCCGCCACCGTGTGGCTGCTGGAGAACTACGGGGAGCGGTTCGAGCGGCTGCTCATCTACGCCTGGCGGCGGCACCTCGCCGCCGCGCTGGCGCGGATGGAGTCGGTGCGGGCGATGGACGACGACCCGCACACCAACGAGCTGACCGTCGGCTTCGCCGACATCGTGGGCTTCACCGCGCTCTCCAACGAGCTCACCCGGGAGAAGATCGGCGACCTGGTGGAGCTGTTCGAGGCGCGCTGCAGCGACGTGGTGTCGACCCACAGCGGCCGGCTGATCAAGAGCATGGGCGACGCCGTGCTGTTCGTGAACGACGATCCCCTCGCCGCGTTCGCCACCGCCGAGGGGATCATCAACGTGATCGGCCGCGACAAGCGGATGCCCGACGTCCGCGTGGGGCTCGCCAGCGGCTCGGTCGTGATGCGGCTCGGCGACGTCTTCGGGCCGCCGGTCAACCTGGCGGCGCGGCTCACCCAGGTGGCCCGTCGCAACCGGGTGATCGTCGACCGCGCCACCGCCGACCGGCTCCCGGTCGACCAGGTCGAGGCGCGACCGCTGCCGCCGCGGCCCGTCCGCGGGTTCGGCGTCGTGGAGCCGCTCGCGGCGCGTCGGGTGTAAGCCGGACCGGCCACGAACGGCGGCGAACCGCGAAAAAGGTTCGCGGATCCGATACGTGCGTGGGGGACATCGGCAAAGTTTGCCCGGATTGCCGGGCCCCGGGGTCGCGTCGTTCCTACGGTGGCCACGTGTTCGAGGTGCAGGACGTGCGGCTCGACCCGCACAACCGCCGTGCCTGGCGGGCGGGTCGGGAGATCCGCCTGTCCCGCAAGGAGTTCGACCTCCTCCAGGCGCTGATCGCCCGCGCCGGCTCCGTGGTCACCCGCGACGAGCTGATGCGCGACGTCTGGAACGCCACGTTCTGGACCTCCTCGAAGACCATCGACGTCCACCTCGGCTGGGTGCGCAAGAAGCTCGGCGACGACACCCGGCAGCCGACGCTGATCACGACCATCCGCGGTCGCGGGCTGCGGTTCGAGACCGGCGCGCCCCACCAGAACAGCACCGCGGTCGAGGCCTGAGCGTCCCTCGGTAGGGTGCGCCCGTGCCCCCAGGGGAAGCCGACCAGCCACGAGTCCGCCCCGCGCGTCGCCGTCATCGGCGGAGGCCAGCTGGCCCGGATGATGGCGCAGCCCGCGGTCGCGATGGGCGTGCCGCTGCGCCTGCTGGCAGAGGCCGAGGGCGTCTCGGCCGCGCAGGTCATCCCGGACCACACGGTCGGCGACTACCGCGACCTCCCGACGCTGCAGCGCGTTGCGGAGGGGTGCGCGGTCGTGACCTTCGACCACGAGCACGTGCCCACCGAGCACCTGCACGCGCTCGCGGAGACCGGCGTCGCCGTCCGCCCGGGGCCGGAGGCGCTCGTCCACGCCCAGGACAAGGGCGTCATGCGGCAGGCGATGGAGCGGCTCGGCGCGCCCCAGCCGCGGTGGGCGCTCGTCGAGACGGCCGCCGACGTGGAGGAGTTCGGCGTGCCGTGCGTGCTGAAGGTGCGGCGCGGCGGCTACGACGGCAAGGGGGTCTGGGTGGTCCGTACGGCGGCCGACGTACGCGAGCCGCTCCGGGCGGCCGCGCGCGCCGGCGTCGGGCTGCTCGCCGAGGAGCTCGTCGACTTCCGGCGCGAGCTGTCCGCCGTCGTCGCCCGGGCACCCAGCGGCCAGGCGGCGGCGTACCCGGTCGTCGCGACCACCCAGCTCGACGGGATCTGCCACGAGGTCGTCGCGCCCGCGCCCGACCTCGACCCGGCGCTCGCCGGCGACGCCCAGTCGCTGGCGCTGCGGGTCGCGGGCGAGCTCGGGGTGACCGGCGTGCTCGCGGTCGAGCTGTTCGAGACCCGCGACGGCCGGATCCTCGTCAACGAGCTCGCCATGCGCCCGCACAACACCGGGCACTGGACGCAGGACGGGGCCGTGACCTCTCAGTTCGAGAACCACCTCCGCGCCGTCCTCGACCTGCCGCTCGGCTCCCCGGAACCGCGCGCCCGGTGGACGGTGATGGTCAACATCCTCGGCTCCGCCGACCCCGAGGTCGGGCACCTCTACGACGGCTACCCCCACGCGCTGGCCCGCGACCCGCTGCTGCGGGTGCACCTCTACGGCAAGGACCTGCGACCGGGCCGCAAGGTCGGCCACGTCAACGCCTACGGCGACGACCTCGACGACTGCCTGGAGCGCGCGCGCCACGCCGCGGCCTGGTTCCGCGGCGACCTGGGGCAGGAGAGCGAGTAGCGGTCACCCGTCGGCGCAGGGCCCCTCGACGATCCGGTCGACCCGCTCCTCGCGCACGTCGGACCCGTCCACCGGGTCGCCGTACAGGGCCTCTTCGGCGAGCCGCGCGGTCTCGTCGTGCTCGTCGTCGAGGGCGGCCGCGGCGCGGAACCACACGTACGTCCTCCAGACCGCGCGGGAGCCCCGGGCACCCTCGACGGTCGTGACCGCCCGGGCGGCCAGGCAGCCGGTGCCGGCGAAGAGGCCCGCGTCCGGCTCGACCCCGTCCACGCCGGCGCAGGCGTCGTCGACGACCGAGCGGCCCTCCTCGACGCTCTCCTCGTTCGGCTCGTTGCCCACGTCGAGCTCGCCGACCGCGAAGTCCGCGTGGTCGACCGCCTCGGCGACCTCCGGGGACAGCCGGCTGCTCACGACCACCTGCAGGTCCCACAGGGCGTTGTGGTCGTCGTCGCTGGCCAGCTCGTAGCCACTCAGGTCGCGCTGCTCCTCGTGCAGCCCGCACAGCACCGGCAGCAGCGCGGCCGGGTCGAGGCTCGGGTCCGGCGCGGGCCCCGCATCGGCGTCCCCGTCCTGGAGGAGCACGCCCGCCACGCCGACGCCGCCGAGGGCGAGGACGAGCACCGCGGCGGCAACGGTCGTCGATCGGCGCACGCCGGCACCTTCCCCGGGGCGACGGGTCCGCAAACGACGCCATTAGGCTCCGGCGTGTGAGCGCGCGCGTGGGCATCGTGATGGGGTCCGACTCCGACTGGCCGGTGATGCAGGCCGCGGCCGAGGCACTGGCCGAGTTCGACGTCCCCTACGAGGCCGACGTGGTCTCGGCCCACCGGATGCCGGAGGAGATGCTCGACTACGGCCGGCAGGCGGCCGGTCGCGGCCTGTCGGTCATCGTGGCCGGCGCCGGCGGCGCCGCCCACCTGCCGGGGATGCTGGCGTCGGTGACGCCGCTCCCGGTCATCGGCGTCCCGGTGCCGCTCAAGAACCTCGACGGCCTCGACTCGCTGCTCTCGATCGTGCAGATGCCGGCCGGCGTGCCGGTCGCGACGGTCGCCGTGGGCGGCGCCCGCAACGCCGGGCTGCTCGCCGTACGGATCCTGGGGGCCACCGATCCCGCTCTCCGCGAGCGGATGACGTCGTTCCAGCAGCAGCTGCGGGCGACGGCCGAGGCCAAGGGCGCCGTCGTGCGGGGCGCCGCCTCGCTGCCGCCGGTCGTCGAGTAGGACGCCGACGGAGGGCCGGCCGAGTGCGAGCGCCGCAGCCGGTCCGACCCGGGCGACTCGTCGGGATCGACGTCGCCCGGTGCCTGGCGCTCCTCGGCATGATCGCCACCCACGTCCTCGACCCGCGGACGCCGGCCGGCGAGCCGTCACTGGCCCACACGCTCGCGAGCGGCAGGGCCTCGGCGCTGTTCGCGGTGCTCGCCGGGGTCAGCCTGGCGCTCATGACCGGCGGGCCACGACCGCCGGCGAAGGGCCACCGGCTGCGGTCGGCGGCGGGGATCGCGGTGCGGGCGGTGCTGATCGCGCTGCTCGGTCTCGCGCTCGGCGACCTCGACAGCGGGCTGGCGATCATCCTGGCCTACTACGGCGTGCTCTTCCTGCTCGGCCTGCCGTTCCTCGCGCTGCGGGCGCGCCCGCTCGCCGTCCTCGCCGCCGGGTGGGTGGTCGCCGGGCCGGTGGTGTCGCACCTGGTGCGCCCCGAGCTGCCGCCGCGCGGCTTCGCGAGCCCCGACCTGGCCCAGCTCGCCGAGCCCGGCCGGCTGGCCAGCGAGCTGCTGTTCACCGGCTACTACCCGGCGGTCCCGTGGCTGGCCTACCTGCTCGCCGGGATGGCGCTCGGTCGCACCGACCTCCGTGGCCGGCTGGTCCCGGCGCTGGTCGCCGCCGGCGGCGCGGCGCTCGCCGTGGCGGCGTACGCCGGGTCGCGGGCGCTCACCGCGACCGAGCGGGTGCGCACCGCGCTGTTCCCCGACGCGCCGGAGGTGCGGCACGCGGACCTGCTCGACGCGATCAGCGGCAGCCAGCACGGCACCACGCCGACCGGAGGGCCGTGGGAGTGGCTGGTGGTCGTCTCGCCTCACTCGGGGACGCCGTTCGACCTGGCGCAGACGATCGGCAGCGCGCTGCTGGTGATCGGCGCCTGCCTGCTCGTCGTCGACCTGCTGCCGCCGACGGGCCGGGTGGCCGTGGCCGTGCTGTTCGGCGCCGGGACGATGACGCTCACGCTGTACTCGCTGCACGTGGTGATGCGCACCGACGCGGTCTGGCCGCCGGAGGAGCCGGACAGCTACGTGTGGCACGTGCTGGTGGTGCTGGCGATCGGCGCGGTCTTCGTCGCGCTCGGCCGGCGGGGGCCGCTCGAGGAGCTGGTCGGCGGGCCGGCGCGGGCGCTGCGCCGGCCGGACCGTCCGCTCTGAGCCCGAGGGTCAGGCGGCGAGGCGCCGCCACTCGATCGCGGGGCAGGTGTCCATCACCATCGGCACACCGGCCGTGGTGGTGCGCTCGAAGGCCGCCTCGTCGACCACACCGAGCTGGAACCACACACCCTTGGCGCCGACGGCCACCGCCTCGTCGGCGAACTGCCCGGCCGTCTCGGAGCGCCGGAAGACGTCGACCACGTCGACGGGAACGGCACGTCGGCCAGTGACGCATAGCCCTGCTCGCCGAGCACGACGGGGGCCGTCGGGTGCACGGGCACGATCCGCTTGCCGCGCTGCTGGAGCAGCCGCGCGATGCTGTACGCCGTCCGCGTCGGGTCGCCCGAGAGGCCCACGACCGCCCAGGTCTCGGAGTCCTCGAGCATGGCGCGGATCACATCGGGGTCCTGCCAGTCCTTGGTCGCCATGGGGGAAGAACGTAGGACTACCTAGGATTCTTCCCGTGACCAACCCCGACTTCCCCTACTACGGCCTCTCCGAGGAGCACCGGGCGATCCGCGAGGCGGTCCGCGACATCTGCGACGCGAAGGTCGCGCCGCACGCCGCCGCCGTCGACGAGGAGTCCCGCTACCCCCAGGAGGCCGCCGACGCGCTGCTCGCGGCGGACTTCCACGCACCCCACGTGCCGGAGGAGTACGGCGGCGCGGGGGCCGACGCGCTCGCCACGGTGATCGTGATCGAGGAGGTCGCGCGCGCCGACATGGCGGCGTCGCTGATCCCGGCGGTCAACAAGCTGGGGTCGCTGCCGGTGCAGATCGGCGGCTCGGAGGAGCTGAAGGCGACGTACCTCGGGGCGCTCGCGCGCGGCGAGGGCGGCTTCTCCTACTGCCTGTCCGAGCCCGACGCCGGCTCCGACGCCGCGAACCAGAAGACCCGCGCGGTGCGCGACGGCGACCACTACGTCCTCAACGGCGTGAAGCGGTGGATCACCAACGCCGGGGTCTCCGAGTATTACACGGTGCTGGCCACCACCGACCCGGAGAAGCGCTCGCGGGGCATCTCGGCGTTCGTCGTCGAGAAGTCCGACGAGGGCGTCTCGTTCGGCGCCCCGGAGAAGAAGCTCGGCATCAAGGGCTCCCCGACCCGCGAGGTCTACCTCGACAACGTCCGGATCCCCGCCGACCGCCTCATCGGCGAGGAGGGGAAGGGCTTCGAGTACGCGATGAGGACCCTCGACCACACCCGGATCACCATCGCCGCCCAGGCCGTCGGCGTCGCCCAGGGCGCCCTCGACTACGCGCTCGGCTACGCCAAGGAGCGCCAGCAGTTCGGCCGCCCGATCGCCGACAACCAGGGCCTGCAGTTCCTGCTCGCCGACATGGGCATGAAGGTCGAGGCCGCCCGCCAGATGACCTACGCCGCCGCCGGCCGCTCCGAGCGCGGCGACGACGACCTGACCTTCTTCGGCGCCGCCGCGGAGTGCTTCGCCTCCGACGTCGCGATGGAGGTCACCACCAACGCCGTCCAGGTGCTCGGCGGCTACGGCTACACCCGCGACTACCCGGTCGAGCGGATGATGCGCGACGCCAAGATCACCCAGATCTACGAGGGCACCAACCAGGTGCAGCGGATCGTGATCGCCCGGCAGCTGCTCAACGGGGTGCAGAGCGAGCTGTAGCCGCTCTCAGCGTGCTCGGATGTCGGCGTACAACGACTCCAGCACCGGCCACAGGGAGCCCGGCCGGCTTCGCGGGACGGCGTCGGTGGCGTAGTACCACCAGAAGTAGCCGCCGATGAACCGACGGCCCACGGCCTGCCGCAGCCGGTCGTGCATCCCGAGGTAGCGGCGGGCGATCCGTTCCTTCTCGGCGAACGTCGGGTCGCGGGGGAGTCCGTCGGCGCGTCCCTGCGCGCCGACCTCTCCGATCCCGACCAGCGCCCGCGGGAAGATGCGCTGCAGCGACCGCAGGGTCGCGGCGATCTGGGCGGCCGTGGGCCGGGCCCGGGGCGAGCATGCCGTCTCGTAGAAGCTGAGGGAGAACGACGTCCAGCCCGAGCCGCACGCGCCGGGGCATGCTCCGGGCGAAGGGCAGCGTGGCCTCCCAACCGTGGGCGTAGCAGTCGCGACTCGGCGTGCTCCCGCTCGACGACGTCGTAGGCCGCCGCGACCTTGGCGTTGATGGCCCGTGGCCGGCCCAGCCACTCGCCGTTCAGCTCGTTCCCGATCTCGTAGAAGTCCAGCTTCCGCCCGAAGCGGCGGACGAACGCGCGGGTCCGCTCCCGGTACTGCCGCAGCGTCGTGCGACGGACCGCGGTCGAGTCCAGGACCTGCCCCATCAGGTCCGCGTCGTCGGCCAGCCGCCGGACGGCGCGCGCGTAGTGCCCGGGACCCGTCCCGTGCTGGAACACGATCCGTGCCGTCGGCCGGCGACGGTGCCCGGCGAGCGCCCGCTCGATCGCGACGAGTCGCTCCACGGACTCGAGCGTGACCCCCCGCAACGGCCGCGGTGCCTGCTCCCGCCCGGTCGCCGCCACCGCCGTCCGCACCGGGTCCGCGTCACTGCTCCGCGCCGGTGCGCCAGGCCGCCGAGGCCGACGCAGGCCAAGAGCAACGCGACGGCGACCCTGCGGGTCGTGGGTGCCGTCATACGGATCGTGGGCGATCGCCCTCGGGGCGCATGACGTCCGCAGCTGGCGCTGGGCGGAAGCGCAGAGGCACGGGTTGTGCGGTTGATCGCGGTCACCCGGTGACGGGGATCCACCGCGCAGGCCCATGAGGCGCGTCCGAGCGTGCCGGCCCTCGAAGAAGAGAGGGTAGGGGAAACCCCACCCCCGAAGAGCGACTCAGCCCCATCGCCGCGGGGCGCAGGCGTTCCTAGCGTCGGAGGCATCCGATCCGACCTCACCAGGAGCGTCTTCATGGAGAGCACCACCAGCGCCCTCGAGGTGCAGGGGCTGACCCGCACCTACGGCACCGATGCCACGACCGTCACCGCGCTCGACGGCGTCGACCTCGCCTTCCGGCGGGGCACCTTCACCGCGGTGATGGGCCCGTCCGGGTCGGGGAAGTCCACCCTCCTGTCCTGTGCCGCCGGCCTCGACCGCCCGACCGGCGGCCGGGTGCTCGTCGACGGGCAGGACGTCACCGACTGGGACGAGGGGCGCCGTTCCCGGCTCCGCCGGGAGCGGATCGGGTTCGTGTTCCAGGGCTTCCACCTGATGCCCTACCTCACCGCCGAGCAGAACGTCGCGCTCCCGCTGCGTCTGGCCGGCCGGCGGGTCGACCGGGCGCGGGTCCGGGGCCTGCTGGAGCTGGTCGGCCTGGGGGACCGGGGCCACCACCTCCCCGGCAGCCTCTCGGGCGGGCAGCAGCAGCGGGTGGCGATCGCGCGGGCGCTGGTGAGCGAGCCGGCGGTGGTGCTGGCCGACGAGCCGACCGGGGCGCTCGACTCGGCGACCGCGCGCCAGGTGCTGGCGCTGCTGCGCACCAGCGTCACCGACCTCGGGCAGACGGTCGTGATGGTGACGCACGACCCGGTGGCGGCGGCGTACGCCGACGAGGTGCTGTTCCTCGTCGACGGCCGGGTGGCGGGGCGGATGCCCGACCCGACGGCGGACGCGGTCGCCGGCCAGATGGCGCACCTCGACGAGCTGGTGGTGGCGCGATGACCGGGCTCGCCTGGCGCAGCCTGCGCCACCGGCCGCTCGCCGCGACGGCGACCTTCCTCGCCGCGCTCCTCGGCACCGTCCTGATCGGATCGTTCGCCACGCTCGCGGAGACCGCCGGCGGCGCCTCGGGGGCTGACGCGGACACGCTCTTCACCATGGGAGTGGTGGTCGGCGCCTGGGGGTCGGTGATCGTGCTGTTCTCGGTCGTCTCGACCGTGGGCATCACCGCGAACCAACGCGATGGTGAGGTCGCGCTGCTCCGCACCGTCGGCGCCACGCCGCGGCAGGCACGCCGGCTCGTGGTCCGCGAGGCGGTCGCCGTCGCGGGTGTCGGAGTCGCCCTCGGCGCCCTGGTCGCCTCGGTCACCGGCCGGATGCTCTTCGCCCTGCTGCGGTCCGGCGGTCTGGTCACCGACCGCACCGCGTACGACGCCGGCCCGGCGTCCGTCGCCGCGGCAGCGTCGCTGGTGCTGGTCGTGTCGGCGCTCGCAGCCACCGTCGCCGCCCACAGGGCGACGCGCGGGCCGGCCGGGCTGCTGGTGCGGGAGAGCGCCGCGGCGACCGGCCGCATGCGGTGGTGGCGGGTCGCGGTCGCCGTGCTCCTCGTCGGCTACGGCGTGGCGATGGCCGTGGTGACGGTGACGGTGACCGCCGACGACCCGGATCCGTACGCGGCGATGGCGACCAGCGGGTCCAGCTCGATCCTGGTCGGCGTGGGCCTCGCGGTGCTGGCTCCGGTGCTGCTGCGGTGGGCGCCGACCCGTGTGGTGGCGGGCAGGTCGGCCAGCGGCCACCTGGCGGCGTTCAACGCCTCCCCGGCGGGCCCACCTGCTCTCCGGGGTCCTCGCACCGGTGGTGGTGCTGACGTCCGCCGCGGTCGGGACGCTGATGCTGGTCAGCATCGACGGTCGGACGCTGCCGGCGGGCACGCCGGACAGCGGCATGCTCACGCTGCTCAACAACGTGGTCGTGGGGATGATCTCGCTGTTCGCGGCGATCATGGTGGTCAACGCCTTCGTCGCGACGACCGCCCACCGGAAGGCCGAGCTGCGGAGGCTGTGGCTACTCGGCGCGACGCCGACACAGGTGCAGCGGTCGGTCGTCGCCGAGGCCGGGATCGTCGCCGTGGTCGGCGTCGTGGTCGGGACGCTCGCCTCGCTCGCGACGGTGGTGCCGTTCGCGGTGGCGCGCGACGAGGGCGTCGTCCCGGACGGTCAGCTCTGGATCCCGCCGGTCGTCGTCGCCTGCGTCGTGCTCCTCACCCTCGCCGCCGGCAGGGGCGGTCGCCGGAACGGTCCGCGACCTGGGCGGGGCGGGGCGGCGCGTGGTGGCCGGGGCCGGCCGGTGACAGACTTCGCCCCGATGGACGTGCTGGCGCCGATCAGGGAAGTGCGGCCGCTCCCGGTCACGAGAGCCGGCCTGACGGAGCGGTTGCGGCTGACGCTCGTCTCGGCGGCGTACGCGTCGACCTTCGTCGGCGCGGTTCCGCTGGCCGTCCTCACCGTCCTGAGCATCCCGTTGACGCTCGTGGCCGGCTCGGGACTGATCCTCGCGCTGGGCGTCGTCCCGGCCACCGCGCTGCTGGCCCGGGGCAGCCGCCGGATCAGCGGCGCGCTCCTCGACGAGGTGATCGAGCCCGGCTACGCGGAGACCGCGGACGTCCCCGTGCTGGGCCGTCCGCTGCGCTGGTTGCGCGACCCGGCCCGCTGGCGCGACGTCGGCTGGTTGTTCTTCGCCGCCACCGGCGGGTTCGTGATGGCGGCGCTGCCGGTGCTCCTGCTCGTGGCACCGGTCGTCCACCTGGTGGGGCTGGTCGTCGACACCAGCTGGTGGTGGCTCCTGCTGGTGGCCATCGACGGACCGGTCCTGCTCGCGTGGTGGTCGGCCACTCCCGCCCTGGTCCGGGCCCGGGCGCTGGCCGAGCGCGGCATCCTCGGCCACGGCCGGGTGACCCGGCTCGAGCAGCGGGTGGAGCAGGTCGAGGAGTCGCGCCGGGGGACGCTCGACCACAACGCCGCGGAGGTACGCCGGATCGAGCGCGACCTGCACGACGGTGCGCAGGCGCGGATCGCATCGGTGGGGATGAGCGTCGGCCTGGCGGAGAAGCTGGTCCGCAGCGACCCGGACGCGGCGGCCGCGCTGCTGCGGGAGGCGCGCGAGACCACGATGGACGCGCTCGACGACCTGCGCAGCGTGGTGCGGGGCATCCACCCGCCGGTGCTGGCCGACCGCGGCCTGGCGGGGGGCGGTCGAGGCGCTCGCGGTCGCGCTGCCGGTGCCGGTCACCGTGGCGATGTCGGTGCCGCGGCTGCCCGCGCCGGTCGAGTCGGCGGCGTACTTCGCGGTGGCGGAGTGCCTGGCCAACACCGCCAAGCACGCCGCGGCGGGTCGCGCCTGGGTCACCGGCAGCCACGACGGCCACCGGCTGCGGATCACGGTCGGCGACGACGGCCGTGGCGGCGCCGACCGCGGCGGGTCGGGACTGACCGGGGTCGCCGAGCGGCTCGACGCGTTCGACGGCGACCTCGTCGTCAAGAGCCCGCCCGGAGCGGGCACCGTCGTGCGGATCGAGGTGCCGTGCCCGACGACGTGACCGGTCCGCCGCGGCTGCGGGCGGTCCTCGCGGAGGACCAGGCGCTGCTGCGCGTCGGGCTCACCCGGATCCTCGACTCCGGCGGGATCGACGTGGTCGAGGCGGTCGACAACGCGCCCTCGCTGGTCCGGGCCCTCGGACGCGACGACATCGACATCGCCGTCGTCGACGTCCGGCTCCCCGCCGACGCAGACGACCGAGGGGCTCGAGGCGGCGACCGCTGCCCGCCGGGAGCGACGGGGCCTGCCGGTCCTCGTGCTGAGCCAGTGGGTCGAGCCGATCTATGCCCGCGACCTGCTCGCCGGGGGCGAGGGCGCGGTCGGCTACTTGCTCAAGGACCGGGTCTCCGACGTCGACGCGTTCCTGGCCGCGGTGCGCCAGGTGGCGGACGGCGGCACCGTGCTCGACCCCGAGGTCGTGGCCACGCTGGTGTCTGCCCGCAGCCGACCGCTCGACCGGCTCACGGACCGAGAGCGGGAGGTGCTGACGCTGATGGCGGAGGGGCGGTCCAACGCCGCCATCGCCGCCCGGCTCGTCGTGACCGACAAGGCCGTCGACAAGCACACCAGCAACATCTTCGCCAAGCTCGACCTGCCGCCCGCCCCCCGACGACAACCGGCGCGTGCTCGCGGTGCTCGCCTGGCTGGACGGGCGCTAGCGGGCCCGCGCCTTGTCGGGATGCACCAACGGGTGGGGCGTCGTTCGTGTGATCCGACGAGGCGCCTCGAGCCGGTGTGTTCCTAGTCTCGCCCCATGCAGCCGTCGGAGGTCGCCACCTGGCTCGGGAGCGAGCTCGGCCGCGTGGTCGCGGCGCGAGGGGTCCCGGGCGCCGCAGCGGCCGTGCTGGTGGGCGACGAGGTCGTCGACGCGGCGGCCGGGGTGCTCAGCACCGGCACCGGCGTCGCGGCGACCGCCGACTCGGTCTTCCAGGTCGGGTCGATCACCAAGCTCTGGACCGCGACGCTGGTGATGCAGCTGGTGGAGGAGGGGCTCCTCGACCTGGACGCACCGGTGCGCGACCACCTGCCCGGTTTCCGCACCTCCGACCCGGTCGCCACCGAGCGGATCACGGCCCGCCAGCTGCTCTGCCACACCGCGGGGTTCGAGGGCGACGTCTTCACCGACACCGGGCGCGGCGACGACGCCGTCGAGAAGTACGTCGCGGCGATCGCCGGCACGCCGCAGCTCGTGCCGCCGGGCGAGGTGTTCTCCTACAACAATGCCGGCTACGTCGTCCTCGGCCGCCTGGTGGAGGTGCTCCGCGGCCGGCCGTTCGACGCCGTCCTGACCGAGCGGCTGGTCGAGCCGCTCGGGCTCACCCACGTCGCACCCAGCCCCTACGAGGCGATCCTCCACCGCGCCGCGGTCGGTCACGTCGGCGAGCGACCCGACGGCACCCCGGAGCCCGCACGGCAGTGGGCATTGGTCCGCTCCAACGCCCCGGCCGGGTCGATGCTGGCGATGCGGGCCCGCGACCTGCTCGGCTTCGTCCGCCTCCACCTCGCCGGTGGGCGCGCCCCGGACGGGACCCAGGTCCTCGGCGCCGCGGCGGTGGCCGCCATGCAGGAGCGCCAGACCGCCGTCCCCGACGTCGGGACGATGGGGAGCGCCTGGGGTCTCGGCTGGTCGATCACCGAGACCGACGGCGGCACCGTCGTCGAGCACGACGGCGGCACGATCGGCCAGGCGGCGTTCCTCCGCGTCGTCCCCGAGCACGGCGTCGCCGTCGCGCTGCTGACCAACGGCGGCGACGTCCTCGGCTCCTACGAGGACGTCGTGGTCCACCTGGTCCGCGAGCTCACCGGCATCACCCTCCCCGCGCGGCCGGAGCCGCCGGCCGACCCACTCCCCGTCGCCGACCCGGCGCGCTACACCGGCCGGTACGCCGACGCCGTCCACGACGTCGAGGTCCGGGAGGAGTCCGACGGGACGCTGTGGCTCGAGCAGACGCCCAAGGGCATCCTCGCCGAGATCGGCGAACCACCCTTCCGCACGGGGCTGGTGCCCCTGCGCGGCGACTCCCTGATCGCGCTCGAGCAGAGCCACGGCATGCACCCGGTCTACGCGTTCCTCGGCGACGACGGCTCCGGCCGCGCGGCCTACCTGCACCACGGGCGCGCCGTCGCCCGGACCGACGACCCGTCCTGACCACCAGCCCACCGGAGGAAGAGGAGTCCCATGGGATCGAAGAACACGAGGGTGGTGGCAGCGCTCGCGCTGTCGCTGACGGGCGTCGGCCTGGCCGCGTGCGGCGGCGACGGGTCGTCGTCGGGTGGCGGTGGCGGTGAGTACGTCGACGGCGCCACGTTCACGCTCGCGATCACCAACGACCCCGGAGCGCTGGATCCGCAGTCATCGGTGAGCAGTGCCCACTTCCAGCTGTCGCAGTTCGCCTACGACGGCCTGGTCGGCATCGACGGGGAGGGCCGGATCGTCTCCCAGCTCGCGTCGTCGTGGGAGCTCGACGGCACCACGGCGACGATGGAGATCCAGGACGGCATCACCTGCTCGGACGGCTCGGAATTCACGGCGGAGACCGCGGCGGCCAACCTCGCCTACGTCGGCGACCCGAAGAACCAGAGCCCGTTCCTCGGCGTCTTCCTGCCGGTGGGGGGCCGAGGCGACGGCCGACGGCTCGACACTGACGCTCGAGCTGGCCTCGCCGGCGCCGTTCCTCTTCGAGAGCATCGCCAACCTGCCGATGGTCTGCCAGCCGGGGCTCGACGACCGCGACAGCCTCGCCGAGGGCACTGCGGGGACCGGGCCGTTCGTCCTGGAGGAGGCAGCACCCGGCGAGAACTACACCTACCAGGTCCGGGAGGGCTACTCGTGGGGGCCCGACGGCGCCTCCACCGACGAGACCGGGACGCCGGAGACGATCCAGGTGCGGGTGATCCCCAACGAGACCACGTCGGCCAACGAGCTCGTGGCGGGCACCGTCAACGCCGCCCAGGTCGTCGGCTCCGACACCGACCGGCTCCAGTCCGCCGGGCTGTTCGCGGTCGAGACACCCGCGATCATCGGGGAGCAGTGGCACAACCACGCCGCGGGCCGGCCGACCAGCGATCCCGTGGTCCGCACGGCGCTCACCCAGGCGGTCGACCTGTCCGAGCTGCAGCAGGTCGTGACCGCAGGCAACGGCGCGGAGCCCGACCAGCTCGCCGTGCTGCCGCCCACCGGCTGCCCCGGCGGCTCGATCGACGCGCTTCCCGACCACGACCCCGAGGGCGCCGCGGCGGCGCTCGACGACGCCGGCTGGACCGTCGGCGACGACGGCGTGCGCACCAAGGACGGCGAGCAGCTGCGGGTCAGGTTCATCCACGACGCCACCCTCGGCCCCGGCGGCCGCGCCGCCGCGGAGATCGCCGAGGAGGCCTGGGTCGCGCTGGGCGTCGAGGTCGAGGCCGCCGAGCTGCCGCAGGCGCAGATGTCGGAGATCCTCTTCGGCAGCGGCGACTGGGACGTCGCCTGGGAGCCGGTCAACGTGAGCACGCCCGAACAGCTGGTGCCGTTCCTCTCCGGGCCGGGCATCGCCGACGGCGGCACGAACTTCGCGGCCATCGACAACGCCGACTACAGCGCAGCGGTCGAGACGGCCACGGGCAAGGTCGGCGCCGAGGGGTGTGACGACTGGATGGCCGCCGAGGAGGCCCTCTTCGCCTCGGCCGACGTGGTGCCGTTCGCCAGCAACCTGGTGCGGACCTTCGGCAACGGCGCCGAGTTCGAGGTCACCGGGAGCCTGGTGCCGACCAGCATCCGGATGCTGGGCTGACCGGGCCCGACCAGGACAGACCAGGACAGACCAGGCTGATCATGACCACCGTCCCCGCAACCGTCCCGGCGCCGGGCCGCACCCCGTGGCAGGCGGTCCGGGGGCAACCGCTGGGTGCGGTTCGCCGTCCGGCGGACCGGCCGGCTGCTGGTGTCGCTGTGGGTCCTGGTGACCGCGTCGTTCCTGATGATCCACCTGGTCCCCGGCGACCCGGTGCGGGCCCTCGCTCGGACCGACGGCACCCGCCGACCTGGTCGCTGCGCGCCGCACCGAGCTCGGGCTCGACGACCCGCTGTGGCGGCAGTACGTCGAGTTCGTGCAGGGCCTGCTCACCGGCGACCTCGGGACCTCGTTCAGCCTCCGGCTGCCGGTGAGCGACGTGATCGGTCAGCGGCTGCCGGCGACCGCGTCGCTCGCCGTCGCCGCGTTCGTGGTCGCGCTCGCGATCGCCGTACCGCTCGGGGCGGCGGTCGCCGCCGCCACCCGACGCGGTCGCCGGCGCGGTCTCGAGCTCGGCTTCGCCGGCACCAGCGTGGTCGCCGGCACCATCCCCGACTTCCTCCTCGGTGTGGGCCTGGTGTCGGTGTTCGCCGTCGGGCTCGGGTGGTTCCCCGTGGCCGGCCGGTTCGGGCCGGAGTCCTACGTCCTGCCCGTCCTCGCGCTCGCGACCGGCCCGGCCGCGGTGCTCGCGCGGATCGTGAGGGTGGAGATGCTCGCGGTGCTCGATGCCGACTTCGTCCGCACCGCCCGCGCGAAGCGGTTGTCCGCGCCGCGGATCTACCTGGTGCACGCTCTTCCCAACGCGCTCACCGCCAGCCTCACGCTGGGCGGGCTGATGCTCACCTCGCTCGTGGCGGGCACCGTCCTGGTCGAGAACGTCTTCGCCTGGACCGGTCTCGGCAGCACGATCGTCCAGTCGATCCTGCTCAAGGACTATCCGCTCGTGCAGGGCACCGTGCTCGTCTACGGCGTCGCCGTGCTGCTGGTCAACACGGCGGTGGACGTGATCCTCGCGCTGATCGACCCGCGGTCGACGATCGGGGAGTCGTGATGACGCGGATCGGGCTCCCTCGCACGCCGACCGCCGTCGTCGCGGCCGTGCTGATGATCCTCGTGCTCGGCCTGGCGGTGGTGGGGCCGCTGCTGTGGGCGGACGACGCCGCCGCCCGCGACACCGGCAACATCCTCGCCGAGTCGTCGGGGGAGCACTGGTTCGGCACCGACAACGCCGGCCGCGACATCTTCCTGCGGGTGCTGGTCGCCACCCGGCTGTCGGTGGCCCTCGCGCTGCTCGCGACGGCGATCGCCGTGGTGCTCGGGCTGCTGCTCGGCGCGGCGCCGCTGCTCCTCGGCGGCACCGCGGGGCCGCCTCGTGGTGGCGGCGGTCAACATCGCCGTGGCGTTCCCGGCTCTGCTGCTGGTGCTGTTCTTCGCGGTCGTCTTCGGCGTCGGCGCCACGGGTGCGGTGCTCGCGGTCGGCGTCGCGGGCGCCCCGATGTTCGGCCGGCTCTGCCAGACGCTCGTGGCCGGCGTCGCCGGGCGCGACTTCGTGCTCGCCGCCCGGATCGCCGGCGTCGGCCGGTTCCGCATCCTGCTGCGCCACGTGCTGCCCAACATCGCGGAGCCGCTCGTCGTCAACGCGACGATCGGTGCGGGCGGCGCGCTGCTCACGTTCGCCGGCCTCTCGTTCCTCGGGCTCGGCGTCCAGGACCGGTCCTCCTACGACTGGGGCCGGCTGATGCAGGACGGCCTCGGCCGCATCTACGTCGACCCGCTGGCCGCACTCGGCCCGGGCATCGCCGTGGTCCTCGCCGGGCTGGCGTTCAACCTGAGCGGCGAGGCCGTGGCCCGCCGGTTCGGCGTGCCGTCCGACCTGGTGCTCGGTCCGGCGCACCGGCTGGCCCGGCGTCGCCCCGCGACCGCTCCTGCCGGGGTCGAGCAGCCGGCTCCCGGGCGTGAGCCCGGTGTCGTGCTGGACTTGCGGGACCTGCACGTCGGCTTCCCCGGGTCGCAGCCCGTGCGGGGTGTCAGCCTGCGCGTGCGCGAGCGGGAGGCGGTCGGCATCGTCGGTGAGTCCGGGTCGGGCAAGTCGCTCACCGCCCTGGCCGTCGCCGGCCTCGTCGAGCCTCCCGGCACCGTGGAGGCGGAGCGGGTCGAGCTCCTCGGCACCGATGTCCGCGGCCGGTCGGCGGCCACCGACCGACTGCTCGGCACGTCGCTCGCGCTGGTCTTCCAGGACCCGATGACCTCGTTCAACCCGGTGCACCGGATGGGCTCGCAGCTCGCCGAGGTCTCCCGCCGTCACCACGGGCTGGGCCGGCGGGCCGCCGCGGCGCGTGCGGTCGACCGGCTGCGGGCCGTGCGGATCGGCGACCCCGAGCGCCGCGCGCGGCAGTACCCGTTCGAGTTCTCCGGCGGCATGCGGCAGCGCGCGATGATCGGCATGGGCCTGATGGGGTCGCCCGCCCTCATCGTCGCCGACGAGCCCACCACCGCGCTCGACGTCACTGTCCAGCAGCAGGTGCTGTCGCTGCTGCAGGAGGTCCGCGAGCGCGAGGGCGCCGCGCTCGTCCTGATCAGCCACGACGTGACCGTGGTCGCGGAGGTGTGCGAGCGCGTGGTCGTGATGTACGGCGGCCGGGTGGTCGAGGAGCTGCCGGCGACCGAGCTCCACGACGGTGCCCGGCACCCCTACACCCGGGCGCTCGTCGCCGCCGTGCCCGACATGGAGACCGACGTCGAGCAGCCGCTGGCGACGATCCCCGGGCGTCCGGTCGACCCACGGACGGTCACGACCGGTTGCGCGTACGCCGCCCGGTGCCCGCTGGCCGACGGCCGGTGCCGCACCGAGGAGCCCGCGCTCGACCACGCCGGCTCGGACCACCGGGTGGCGTGCTGGCACGCGGGCGAGGCGCTGCTGCCCGTGCCGCAGGTGCCCGCGCCCGCGACGGCGGCCGCGGCCGACCCCGTCGCGACCGACCCGGTCGCGACCGGACCGGCGGAGGTGCGCCGGTGAGCGCGCTGGTGTTCGACGACGTGACCGTGCGCTACGGGCACCGCACGGTGGTCGACGGGGTCAGCCTCACCGTCCCGTCGGGGAGATCGTCGGCCTCGTCGGAGAGTCCGGGTCGGGCAAGTCGACGCTGGCGCGCGCGGCCGCCGGCCTGGTGCAGCCGACCCGGGGCACGATCACCGTGGGCGGACGGCCGCTGCCCCGGCGCGGGCGCCGGCCGCTGCAGATGGTGTTCCAGGACCCTGCCTCCTCCCTCGACCCGCGGATGACCGTGGGGGAGAGCATCGCCGAGGTGGTCCCCGGCCGGCCGCCGCGCGCCGAGCGGAGGGCCGAGATCGCACGGCTGCTCGAGCTGGTGCACCTCGACCCCGCCCGGGCCGACGACCGGCCCGCCCAGCTGTCCGGCGGCCAGCGCCAACGGGTGGCGCTGGCCCGGGCGCTCGCGGCCCGCCCCGACGTGGTGATCGCCGACGAGATCACCTCCGCCCTCGACGTCTCCGTGCAGGGGGCGATGCTCAACCTCGTCCGCGAGATGCAGCGGGAGCTGGGTCTCTCGATGCTCTTCATCTCCCACAACCTCGCGGTCGTGCGCTACGTCGCCGGCCACGTCGCGGTCCTCCACGACGGCCGGGTCGTCGAGCAGGGTCCGACCGCCGAGGTCCTCGGGAACCCCCGTGACTCCTACACCCAGGAGCTGCTCGACGCCGTCCCCGGCCGGCGCCGCGCCCCCCGCGCCCACCACCCGGCAACCCACAAGGAGCCCCCAGTGACCCGCAGCCTGAGCATCGACGACCTCGCCGACATCGCCGTCCCCTCCCAGCCGGCGCTCTCACCCGACGGGGAGCCGGTTGGTCTACGTGCTCCGCGAGCACGACCTCGAGCGTGACGCCGCCGTCACCGCGCTCTGGGCCGTCGACCGGGGCGGCGAGCCGCGCCGGCTCACCCACGGGACGGCGGACGACTCGCCCGCGTGGGCGCCCGACGGCAGCGGCGTCGCGTTCCTCCGCGAGGGCCAGCTGTGGTTGCTGCCGACCGCCGGCGGCGAGCCGCGGCAGCTCACGTCGCTGCCGCTCGGCGCCGGCCCGGCGGTGTGGAGCCCGGACTCCTCGGCGATCGCGTTCACCGCGGGGGTCGACGCCCTCGCGCAGCCGGACGAGGACGAGGACGCCCGCCGCCGGCGCCAGGAGGCGCCGATCGTCGCCGAGGCGCTCGACTACCAGGCCGACGGGGCCGGGTACCTGCGCACCGTGGTCTCCCAGGTCCACGTCGTCGACGTCGCGACCGGCGCCGTGCGCCAGGTCACCGACCTCCCCGTGCACGCGCAGAACCCCTCCTGGTCGCCGGACGGCGCCCGGCTGGTGTTCACCGCGCGGCCGGACGGCACCACCGAGCTCGACCTCCGCAACGCGGTGCACGTCGTCGCCGCGCACGACCCGAAGGCGTCGCCGCGGCTGGTGGCGCTCGCCGACGGCTTCGCGGCCTCGGCCTCCTACACCCCCGACGGGGAGCGGCTCCTCGTCACCGGCTGGCCCGGCGACCTCCGCGGCCACGCGCACCTGCTGTCGATCGAGATCGGGACCGGCGCGGTCACCGACATCGCCGGCGGCCTCGACCGCAACGTGATGCCCGGCGCGCCGGCGTACCCGGGTGCCCTGCCGCAGGTCACGCCCGACGGCAAGTCCGTGCTGTTCTGCGTCCGCGACCGCGGGTGCACCCACCTCTGGTCGGTGCCGCTCGAGGGTGGCGAGCCGCGGGCCGTGCTCGGCGGCGCGGGCAACGTGGTCAGCGGCCTCACCGTGGCCGGGCCGACCGCGGCGGTCGCCCTCACCACGGCGACCTCGTTCGGCGAGATCGTCGAGGTCGACCTCGGCACCGGCGAGCAGACGGTCGTCACCGCCCACGGCGCGGCGCTGGCGGAGGTGGAGCTCTTCGAGCGGCTGCCGCGCGAGTTCACCATCAGCGACGGCACGGTCGTCGAGGCGTGGCTCATGCGGGCGGCGGGGGACGACCGGTCCGGGCCCGCTGCTCGTCGACATCCACGGCGGACCCCACAACGCCTGGAACGCCGCCGCGGACGAGATGCACCTCTACCACCACGAGCTGGTCCGCCGGGGGTGGACGGTGCTGCTGGTCAACCCGCGTGGCTCCGACGGCTACGGCGAGGCGTTCTACGACGCCGTCCGCGGCGCGTGGGGCGAGGCCGACGCCCGGGACTTCCTCGAGCCGGTCGACGCGCTGGTCGCCGAGGGCATCGCAGACCCGGACCGGCTGGCGGTGACCGGCTACAGCTACGGCGGCTACATGACCTGCTACCTGACCGCCCACGACGACCGGTTCGCCGCGGCGGTGCCCGGCGGGGTGGTGTCCGACCTCAGCAGCATCGGTGGCAGCAGCGACGACGCGCACCTCCTCAACGCCCTCGAGCTGGAGCTCTACCCGTGGCGCGACCGGGACCGGCTGGCGCGGCTGTCGCCGTACTCCGGCGTCGACCGGGTGACGACCCCGACCCTCGTGCTCCACGGCGCCGACGACCGCACCTGCCCGGTCGGCCAGGCACAGCAGTGGCACCACGCGCTGCGCGAGCGCGGCGTGCCGACCCGGATGGTGCTCTACCCGGGGGCGAGCCACGTCTTCATCCTCGCCGGCCGGCCGTCGCACCGCCTGGACTACTACCGGCGGGTGGTCGAGTGGGTCGAGCAGCACGCCGGCGACGCGACCGGCTCCCGGCCGGCACGGATCGACGGCGGCCACTGGTCGCGCCGGCTGGCCGCGCTGGCGCGGAGGCACCAGGTGCCCGGGGCCCAGCTCGGCATCCTGCGCCTCGGGAGCGGCGGCGGGGACGACGAGGTCGTCCGCGCGGCGACCGGTGTCCTCAACGCCGCCACGGGACAGCAGGCGACCGAGGACTCGGTGTGGCAGATCGGCTCGATCTCCAAGGTGTGGACCGCGACGGTCGTGATGATGCTCGTCGACGAGGGGAAGATCGCACTGGACACGCCCGTCGGCGAGATCATCCCCGAGCTGCGCCTGTCCGCCCCGGGCCTCACCGAGCAGGTCACCGTGTGGCACCTGCTCACCCACACCAGCGGCATCGACGGCGACATCTTCACCGACACCGGCCGCGGCGACGACTGCCTCGAGAAGTACGTCGGCGAGCTCGCCGACGCCGCGCAGAACCACCCGATCGGCGCCACCTGGTCCTACTGCAACTCGGGGTTCTCGCTGCTGGGCCGGGTGATCGAGAAGGTCACGGGCACCACGTGGGACGAGGCGATGAGGGGAGCGGCTCTTCACGCCGCTGGGGCTCCGGCGCACGGGCACCCTGCCGGAGGAGGCGATGCTCCACGCGTTCGCGACCGGGCACGTCACCGGCCTGCCCGAGCCCCAGGTCGCGCCGGTCTGGGGGGCTGCCGCGCTCGGCCGGCCCCGCGGGCCTCATCAACGCCGACGCCGCCGACGTGCTCGCGTTCGCCCGGCTCCACCTGTCGGGCGGCGTCGCGGCCGACGGCACCCGGCTGCTCTCGGAGGAGAGCGCCCGGAGGATGGCCGAGTGGCAGGTGGACTGCCCGGAGAAGTACCTGCTCGGCGACTCCTGGGGCCTCGGCTGGATCCGCTTCGACTGGCACGGGCACCTGCTCTACGGCCACGACGGCAACACGATCGGCCAGGCGGCCTTCCTGCGCGTGCTGCCCGAGGCCGGGCTCGCGGTCGTGCTCCTCACCAACGGGGGCAACACCCGGGACCTCTACGAGGACCTCTACCGCGAGATCTTCGAGGAGCTCGCCGACGTGCGGATCCAGGACCCGCTCGTGCTGCCGGAGGAGCCGGTGGACGTCGACGTCACGCCCTACCTCGGCACCTACGAGCGTGCGTCGGTCCGGATGGAGGTGCTGCTCGAGGACGAGCGGCCCGTGCTGCGGACGACGCTGATGGGGCCGCTCGCCGAGCTCGAGCCCGAGCCGGTCGAGACCTACCCGATGTCGCCGGTGTCGCCGGGCGTGTTCGCGGTCCGTCCCCCCGGCATGGAGACCTGGGCGCCGGTGACGTTCTACGCGCTCCCGACGGGGGAGGAGTACGTCCACTTCGGGGCGCGGGCGACGCCGAGGAAGCCGGCCGACGGATGAGCGCGGCGGCGATGCTCGAGGACCTCCGGGTGCTGGTGGAGTGCGAGTCGCCGTCGGCCGACCGGGCCGCGGTGGCCCGCTCGGCCGAGGTGCTGGCGCGGCTCGGGACCGAGCGGCTCGGCGTCGAGCCGGAGCTGCTGGTGGTGGACGGGTGGACCCACCTGCGTTGGCGGCTCGGCCCGCAGCACAGCGGGCGCCGGGTCCTGCTCCTCGGCCACCACGACACCGTGTGGCCGCTCGGCACCCTCGAGCGGATCCCGTTCTCCGTCGTCGACGGCGTCGTCCGGGGACCCGGGTGCTTCGACATGCTCGCCGGCCTGGTGATGACGTTCCACGCGCTCGCCGACCTGCCCGACCGGGAGGGCGTGACCCTGCTCGTGACCGGTGACGAGGAGCTCGGGTCCCCGACCTCCCGGGCGCTCGTCGAGACCGAGGCTGCGGGTGCCCGGGCCGCGCTGGTGCTGGAGGCCTCGGCCGACGGCGGCCTGCTCAAGACCGAGCGCAAGGGCGTGTCGCTCTACGAGGTGGGCGTGACCGGCCGGGCGGCCCACGCCGGCCTCGAGCCGGAGCGGGGGGTCAACGCGGCGGTCGAGGTCGCCCACCAGGTGCTCGCCGTGGCGGCCCTGGCCGACGCCGCCGCGGGCACGACCGTCACTCCCACCGTGGTGTCGGCCGGCACGACGACCAACACGGTCGCCGCCGCGGCGCGGCTGATGGTCGACGTCCGCGTGCGGACGGTGGCCGAGCAGGACCGGGTCGACGCCGCCCTGCGGTCGCTGCGGCCGGTGCTCCCCGGTGCGGGGGTGACCGTGACGGGCGGCCCGAACCGGCCGCCGCTCGAGGCCGCGGCCTCGGCCGGCCTGCTGGCGCGGGCGGTGGGGATCGCCGAGCGGCTCGGCCTCCCCCCGGTCGCGGGCACCGCGGTCGGCGGAGCCTCCGACGGCAACTTCACGGCCGGTGTCGGCACGCCGACGCTCGACGGCCTCGGCGCCGTCGGCGGAGGCGCACACGCCGAGGACGAGCACGTGCTGGCCGACCGGCTCTGCGACCGCACCCGGCTGGTGCGCGAGCTGCTGGCGGAGCTCCTCGCGGACCAGCCCCTCGAGGCGGCGTCGTGACCAGCATCGGCACCCCGACCCCCGAGTCCGGGTCGGTCGCGGCGGAGGCGACGCGGCAGGCGGAGCGCGCCGCGGCCTCCGCGAGCGTCGTCGTCCGTGCGCCGCGCGACACCGCGGAGGTGCGGGCGGTGTGCGACCTGCTCGTCGAGATCTGGGGGCGGCCGGGGAACCCGCCGGTCACGCCGGAGCTGCTGCGGGCCTTCGGCAAGACCGACAACTACGTCAGCGGCGCCTTCGCGGGCGACCGGCTGGTGGGCGCCTGCGTCGGGTTCCACGCGGGTCCGCCGCGTCGGACGCTGCACAGCCACATCGCCGGCGTCGCCCCTGGCTTGGTCGGCCGCAGCGTGGGCTTCGCGTTGAAGGTGCACCAGCGCGCCTGGGCGCTCGCCCGCGGCGTCGAGGCGGTCGAGTGGACCTTCGACCCCCTCGTCTCCCGCAACGCCTACTTCAACGTGGTCAAGCTGGCCGCCCGCCCGATGGAGTACCTCACCGACTTCTACGGTGCGATGGGCGACGCGATCAACGCCGGTGACCAGACCGACCGGCTGCTGGTGCGCTGGCTGCTCGACGCCCCGGTCGTCGCCGCCGCCTGCTCGGGGGTGCCGCCGGAGCCCCCGCCCCGCGCCGGAGCACCGGGGGTGGTCCGGGTCGCCGTGCCCGACGACATCGAGTCGATGCGTGCGACCGACCCCGTGCAGGCGCGGCGGTGGCGGGCGCGGGTCCGCGACGAGCTCGCGCCGCTGCTGGCGGCCGGTGGCCGGATCGTCGGGTTCGAGAGGACGGCGGGCTACGTCGTCCGGACGGGAGGTGGGTCGTGAAGGTCCGGGGCGTGGAGCTGCGACGGGTGGCGATGCCGCTGGTCGCGCCGTTCCGCACGTCGTTCGGCACCCAGACCGAGCGCGACATCCTGCTGCTGCGGGTCGAGACCGACGAGGCGGAGGGCTGGGGGGAGTGCGTCGCCATGGCCGACCCGCTCTACTCCTCCGAGCACGTCGAGGGTGCGGCCGACGTGCTGCGCCGGTTCCTGCTGCCCGCCCTCGCCGCCGACGCCGGTGCGGCGGCGCTGGACCGGCACGGCGCCCCGGCGGTCGCGCAGGTCCTGCACCCGGTCAAGGGACACCGGATGGCGAAGGCCGCCGTCGAGATGGCGTTCCTCGACGCCGAGCTGCGAGCGGCCGGCCGCTCGTTCGCGCGGGAGCTCGGGGCGGTGGCCGACCGGGTGCCCAGCGGCGTCTCGGTCGGCATCCTCGGGAGCGTGCCCGAGCTGCTCGACGTCGTCGGCGGCTACCTCGACGCCGGCTACGTCAGGATCAAGCTCAAGATCGAGCCCGGGTGGGACGTGGAGCCGGTGCGCGCGGTGCGCGAGCGGTTCGGCGACGACGTGCTGCTGCAGGTCGACGCCAACACCGCCTACACGCTCCGCGACGCCCGCCACCTGGCGCGGCTCGACCCGTTCGACCTGCTCCTCATCGAGCAGCCGCTGGAGGAGGACGACGTCGTCGGCCATGCGGACCTCGCCCGGTTGATCCGCACCCCGGTCTGCCTCGACGAGTCCGTGGTGTCCGCGCAGAGCGCCGCGGCGGCGATCCGGCTCGGCGCCTGCCAGGTGATCAACATCAAGCCCGGCCGGGTCGGCGGCTACCTCGAGGCCCGGCGGATCCACGACCTCGCGCAGGCGCACGGCGTACCCGTCTGGTGCGGCGGCATGGTCGAGACCGGCCTCGGCCGGGCGGCCAACGTCGCGCTCGCGGCGCTGCCGGGGTTCACGCTGCCCGGCGACGTCTCCGGCTCCGACCGGTTCTACCGGGACGACGTCACCGAGCCGTTCGTGGTCCGCGACGGCCACCTGCCGGTCCCGGACGGCCCCGGCCTCGGGGTCGCCCCCGCTGCCGGACCGGCTCGCGGAGGTCACGACGTCGACCGAGTGGATCTCGTTCTGACCGGGCTGCTGCCGCCCTATCCTCGCGGGGTGACCGAGCGACCCCGCGCCAGCCTCGGCCGCGTCCTGGACGACCTCGGCCACACCCTGCTCGAGCTGGTGCGCGGCGACGTCGACCACCCCGCGGAGATCGGCGGCGTCGTGATCCACGACCCCGACGACGAGCCGGTCCTCCCGCCGGGGGCACTGGTCCTGGGCGTCGGGGTCGGGGGCGCGGACCTGGTGCCGCTGGTCACCGAGCTGGGGCGGCGCGGTGCCGTCGGCCTCGTGGTGCGCGCCCCCGTGCCTGCGGGCGAGGACCTCGCGGCCGCCGTCGACGAGGCGGGGATCGCGCTCCTCGGACTGCGGCGCGGGGCGACGTGGACCCAGCTCACCGCGCTGCTCCGGTCGCTGCTCGCCGAGGACGACCTGCCCGCCACCGACGAGGAGACGCTGGGCGGCCTGCCCTCCGGAGACCTGTTCGCGGTGGCCAACGCCGTCGCCGCGCTGCTCGACGCCCCGGTGACCATCGAGGACCGCAGCTCGCGGGTGCTCGCCTTCTCGGGGCGGCAGGACGAGGCCGACGAGTCCCGCGTCGAGACGGTCATCGGCCGCCAGGTGCCCGAGCGCTACGCGCGGATGCTGACCGAGCGCGGCGTGTTCAGCGACCTCTACCGGTTCGATCGGCCGGTGGTCGTGGACCCGGAGGAGATCGGCTACGACGGCCTGCGCACGCAACGGATCGCGATCGCCGTCCGTGCCGGCGACGAGGTCCTCGGCTCCGTCTGGGCGGCGATGGACGGCCCGGTCACCGAGGAGTGGACCGCCGCGCTGCGGGACGCCGCCAAGCTGGTCGCGGTGCACATGCTCCGCGCCCGGGCCGGGGCGGACGTGCGCCGCCGGCTGCGCACCGACCTGGTGGCGACGGTGCTCGAGGGTGGGGCGGGCGCCCAGGCGGCGCTCGGCCGGCTCGGCCTCGCCGGCCGGTGCCTGGTGCTGGTGGCGGCCGCCCTCCCGCACGCACCGCACGAGGCCGCCGACGAGCAGCGGGCGGCCGAGTGGCAGCGGCTGGCCGACGCCTTCGGCGTGCACCTGGCGGCGGCGGACCCGGCCGCCGCGGTGGGGCTGGTCGGCGACGCCGCCTACGCCCTGTTCCCGTTCCCGCCGACGGTCGCCGACGCGGAGGAGCGGGCCGCCCGGCTCGCCGAGGACTTCTGCGACCGGCTCGGCACCGGGCTCCGTGCGGTCGTGGCCGTCGGCCCGGCCGCCCGCGACGTCTCCGGCGTGGTGGCGGCCCGGGCCACCGTCGACCGGGTGCTCCGGGTGCTGCGGAACGGGCTCAGCAGCAGGCGGGTGGCAAGCCTGGCCGACGTGCAGACCTCGTCGCTGCTGCTCGAGCTGCGCGACCTGGCCTCGGCGCGGGGCGACCGGCCGGTCGGGCCGATCAGCAGGCTGATCGCCTACGACGAGCAGACCGGCGGCAACCTGGTCGAGACCTTGGAGGTGTGGCTCGACAGCTTCGGCGACGTCGCCGCGGCCGCGGCCGCCCTCTACGTCCACCCCAACACGCTCCGCTACCGGCTGCGCCGGGTCGGCGAGGTCGCGGGGCTCGACCTCGCCGACCCGGAGGCGCGGTTCGCGGCGATGCTCCAGCTGAGGGTCATCGCGCCGCGCTGACCCGCGCGCGACGGGGCGTGACCGGTCCCGGGGTCCCGCGTTGAGAGACTGAGCGCACGACCAGGGGAGGCGACATCAGCACCACCGAGGAGTCCGGCTCCGCGGCGACCGGTCCAGCAGGCACCGGTCCCGCCGGGACCGGCACGGGGGAGGACCGCGGCGACGGGCCGCGGCAGCGCGTCCGGCGCAGCCGGCCGGCCGCCCGGAAGCGGGCGAACCCGATGCTGGTCGTGGGCTGCGGCCTCGTCGTCGGCGGGCTGGTCGTCCTCGGGTGGCTCGCCTGGCAGTTCTGGGGCACCAACTGGCTGGCCGAGCGGCACCAGCAGGAGGTCAGCACCGAGCTCGAGGCCGGGTGGGCCGAGGGCCAGGACGCCGTGCGCACCGACTTCGGCCGCGCGACCGCCATCCTCCGCGTGCCCCGGTGGGGCGACGACTACGCCGTGCCGGTCCTCGAGGGGTCGTCCGACGACGTCCTGTCCTCCGGCATCGGCCACATGGAGGACACGGCCGACGCCGGGCAGGCGGGCAACTACGTGCTCGCCGGCCACCGGGTGACCAACGGCGAGCCGTTCGCCGACTTCCCCGAGCTCCGCGAGGGCGACCTGGTCCACGTCGAGACCCGGACGGCGACCTACACCTACGTCCTCGACCTCGACGGCACCGAGCTCGAGGTGCCGTTCACCGACGACTGGGTCCTCGCCGACCGTCCCCGCCACCCCGACGGCGGCCCCGAGCCGCCGCGGGGCACCGGGAAGCGGCTGATCACCCTCGTCACCTGCTCGGAGATCTTCCACACCGACGACCGGTCGGTGGTCTTCGGGCACCTGGTGCGGACCACCCCGATCGAGCGCTGACCCTCCGCCCACGGGCGGCCGCTCCGCCCGCGCCGCGGTGGTCTGGACCAGTGGCGGGCCGGCTGAGTGACTTCTCGCGGACTCGCACGTTGTACGTCCGACTGAACAGGGGGTCCGCATGGGGACTATGAGGTCGGCCGTCGTCTCGGGCGCCGTCGTGGTGGCGCTCGTCCTGCTCGGAGCTTGGGGTGCGCCCGCGGCGAGCGCGGCTGCGCCCGACCCCTACAACCCGAGCGTCTCCACCGAGTGCGGCGTGACCGTGCCGACCCGGGTGTCGTCCGGTGCGCGGCTCGCCATCAGCCTCCGCGTGACGGCCAACAGCGGCGCCGACTGCGTCGGTGACGTCCGCGTCCAGGTCCGCGGCGCCGACGACGGCGCGCTGCGGTCCAGCGCCGCGGTGCTGTGGTCGCGCACCGTCCGCTACGAGGGCGAGCCCCTTCGGCTCCGCGGCCCGGCGCTGCCCGACGGGCGCTACGTCGTGACCTCCCAGTTCAACCCCGACGACGCGTCGTTCGCCGACTGCGACGGCCGTGCCGTCGTCACCGTCGGCGGGCAGCTGCCCGACGACGACCCCGAGGGTCCCGGCGGCAGCGACGACAACGACGAGAACGCCCCGGCCGGCGGCTTCCTGCCCGACACCGGCGGCCCGGACCTGCTCTGGCTGCTCCTCGGCATCGGCATGGTCGGCACCGGTGCCGTGGTCGTCGCCCGCTCCCGGCGCCGCGAGCCCGCCGCGGTCGCCTGAGCCCGACACCGAGCCCGAGCATGCCTTCGCTGCGCTGCCCCTGCGACGTGACGCTCCGGGGGGCCGACGACGACGAGCTGGTCGCGAAGGTGCAGGAGCACCTCGCCGCCGAGCACCCCGGACGGGAGTACTCGCGCGAAGAGATCCTCCTCCTGAGCACCTGAGGCCGGGCCAACTGAGGGGCCATCTGTGGCCGGGGCGGCCACTCAGAACACCCGCGGCAGCTCCGACGCCCGGCCGCTGAACTCCGGCGGGCGCTTCTCGAGGAAGGCGCGCACGCCCTCCTTGCCGTCGGCGATCGAGGTGTAGAACATCGCGAGGGAGTCCGACAGGTGCGCCTCCAGCGGGTCGGCCGCGGCGCTGTTGCGGTAGAGGAGCTGCTTGGCCAGGCCGAGGGCGACGGGGGAGCGGCCGACCACCCAGGAGCGGGCGAGGTCGAGCGCCGCGGGCAGCAGCTCGTCGGGCTCGTGCACGCTGCGCAGCAGCCGCCCGGCCAGCGCCTGCTCGGCGTCGAGCACGTCGGCAGAGTAGACCCACTCGAGGGCCTGCTGGATGCCGACGATCCGCGGCAGGAACCACGACGAGCACGCCTCCGGGACGATCCCGAGCCGGCCGAACACGAACCCGATCCGGGCGGCGGTCGACGCCATCCGCACGTCCATGGCGAGCGTCATGGTCGCTCCGATGCCGACGGCCGGGCCGTTGACGGCGGCGACGACCGGCTTCGGCAGCGCGTGGATCGCGAGCGTCACCCGGCCGCCGGTGTCGCGGACGCCGTCGGCGTACGGCGCCTCGTCGTACCGCTGCCGGAAGTCCTCCGGCGTCGGGGCGAGGGACTCGTCGAGCCCGAAGACGTTGCCGTCGGCCGAGAGGTCCATCCCCGCGCAGAACGCGCGGCCGGCTCCGGTGACCACCACGGCGCGGACGTCGTCGGAGCGGGCGTCGGTGAGGAACACCTGCTCCAGCTCGCGCGCCATCGTGAGGTCGAACGCGTTGAGCGCGTCGGGCCGGTCGAGCGTCAGCACGGCGACGCCGTCGTCGCCGACCGCCCAGTCGAGGGTCTCGTAGGTCACCGCGCCACCCCCGCGGGTGTGCACTGCCGGCGGGTGATGTCGTCGGTGCGGTCCTCGATGATCGCGTCGAACAGCGGCCGGCCGCGCTCCTCGTCGAGGGTCGTGGCCGACCCGTCGGTGACCGGCATCGTGCAGGTGAGGCCGTCGTCGCCGCCGACCTTGGTCATCGCGTAGGCCCAGCGGGCGACCGCCGTCGGTCCGGTGCCCTCGCCGAAGGCGAAGAAGTCGGGGACGGCGTTGTTGAGCCGCCACCAGCGCAGCGGGTTGACCACCGACCACGGCGAGAGCACCGCGTCGCCGATCGCCGCGACGACCTCGCGCTGGCGACCGACCCGGTCGAGGTCGCCGAGACCGCCCTTGCGGGTGCGCGCGTAGGCCAGGGCGACCTCGCCGTCGGCCTCCTGGCAGCCCTCCTCGACGTCGAGCCCGGCCTTGGGGTCCTCGATCGCGTCCTCGGGGCAGATCTCGATGCCGCCCACGGCGTCGACCACGCCGGCGACGCCGCCGAGACCGATCTCGACGTACTCGTCGATCCGGATGCCGGTCTCGCGCTCCAGCGCCGCGACCAGCCCGGTCGGGTCGCCGGGGTCGTAGTAGCCGTTGATCTTGCTCCCGTCGATCGTCCAGTCGCGGGGAAGGAGAGCAGCACGTCCGGGCCGGCGCCGGTATGCAGCATCATGATCGTGTCGGCCAGGGTGCTGCTCGGGTTGCCGGTGTTGAACCGCCGGCGCTCCTCCTCGGTCAGCCCGGCGCGCGAGTCGCTGCCGACCATGAGGTACGTCGTGCCGGGCTGGTCGCCCGGCCGGTCGCCGTCGGGCTCGAAGGCGATCTTGTCGACGCGGCTCCAGGTGACCAGCGGAACGGCGACGACGTAGACGAGCCACAGCACCAGGAGCGCGACCACGACCTTGACCCACAGGCCGGGGCGCCGCCAGCGCCGGCCGCGCGACCGGCCGCGCGGCGGAGCGGTGGGGCCGGCGGGTGGTGCCGCCGGCGGGGGAGCCGGACGTGCCGGCCCGGCGCCGGGTCGCGGCTGCTGGGGCAGCAGCATCGTCGGCTCCGGCCGGTCGTCCGGCCCGGGGTGGTGCGGCGGGCGTGCGGGCGGCGGACCACCGGGTGGCACGGACTTCCCCGCCCTGCTTGCCGTAGAGCCAGTCGAAGTCGGGACCCTGGTCCCCTCCTGGGCGGTCTGCCATGGTCCCCGACGCTACCGGCAGGGCCAGGTCGTCGCTGCTGCGGCTCGCGTGGCGCGGTGTTCGCGGACCAGGCTCGAGGACCGGGCTCGCCGGCCTCAGCCGACGGCCGACACCTCCGCCAGCACCTCCGCGACCGCGCCGACGGCGGCGGGCAGCGGCGGCGCGCCGTACGTCGTGACCTGGACCCGCCGGCTCGCGCCCGGCACCGGGTGCCGGGCCACGTCGGGGTGCTGGTGGGCCCGCAGCGCGAGGCCCGGCAGCACGGTGACCCCGAGGCCTCCGGCGACGAGCGCCTGCACGGCGACGTAGTCGTCGCTGGCGAACGCGATCCGCGGCGTGAATCCGGCGCGGGCGCAGAGCGCCAGCAGCTCGCGGCGGCAGCGCTCGCAGCCGGTCACCCAGCGGGCGTCGGCGAACCGGGCCAGGTCGGCACTCGCGCCGCCGAGGTCGAGGTCGCGGGGACCGACGAGGAACAGCGGGTCCTCGCGGACCGGCGTCGACGTCAGGCCCTCCGGCTCGGCCTGGTCGGGGTAGCCGAACGTCAGCGCCACGTCGACCGCGCCCGAGCGGAGCAGCGCGGCCGCCTCGGGCGGCTCGGCCTCGGCGAGGTCGAGCGTGAGCCCGGGGTGGCGCTCGGCCAGCAGCGCGATGGCGGCGGGGACGAGCGTCGCCGCCGCGGACGGGAACGCCGCGAGCCGCACCCGGCCCGAGCGGAGCCCGGTCGACGCGGCGAGCTCGCTCTCCGCCCGCGCGAGCAGCGCGAGGACCTCCTCGCCCCGGCGGGCGAGCCGCTCCCCCGTCCGGCGTCAGCCGCACGCCGCGGCCCACCCGCTGCAGCAGCACGCTGCCGGTCTCGGCCTCCAGCCGGCGCAGGTGGTGGGAGAGCGTCGGCTGGCCGTAGTGCAGCTGGGCCGCGGCGGCGGACACGGTGCCCGCGCGGCGGAGCGCGACGAGGGCCTCGAGGCGGCGGAGGTCGATCACGCACCGAGGGTAGACCGTTGCATCGATGGTGTGAATGGGATCGAGCGAGAAGAACTATTGGACCGATGGATCGTGCCCGGGAGAGGCTGGACGCATGAGCACCACCACCGCGACGCACGACCGCTCCACGACCCAGGCGCCGGCCGTGGAGCCACCGCTGACCTTCGAGGCCGTCGTCGCCGCCGGTGAGGTCGTCGGTCGCCACCTCGCCCCCACTCCGCTCGGCGCCCACCCGCTGCTGGACCGGGCGGTGGGCACGGCGGTCCTCGTCAAGCACGAGCACGTGCTCCCCACCGGGTCGTTCAAGGTCCGCGGCGGCGTCCACCTGGCCGCGTCGCTCACCGACCGCGAGCGGTCCGCGGGGCTGGTCACCTGCTCGACCGGCAACCACGCCCAGTCGGTCGCGTACGCCGCCCGGCTGGCCGGCTGCGCGGTGACGGTCGTCATGCCGGCGTCGGCGCCGCAGGTCAAGCGGGACGCGGTCGACGCGCTCGGCGCGCGGGTCGTCGTCCACGGCGAGAGCCTCGACCAGGCGGCCGCCCACGCCCGGCGGCTCGCGGGCGCCGCCGACGCCGCCGGCGCCGCGCCGGCGTACGTCGACACCACCGACCCGCGGATCATCCTCGGCCACGCCACCGCCTACCTCGAGCTGTTCCGTCAGGCCCCGGACCTCGCCACCGTGCTGGTGCCGGTCGGCAGCGGCACCGGCGCCGTCGGGGCGTGCCTCGTGCGCGACGCGCTCGCACCCGGGTGCCGCGTGGTGGGCGTGCAGTCGTCGGCCGCGCCCGCGGTCCACCGGTCGTGGCGGGCGGGCCGCGTCGAGAGCGCGCCGGCGACCACCCGCGCCTCGGGCCTGGCCACGGCCAGCGGCTACCCGCGCACCCTGCCCGTGCTGCTCCGGGGGTTGCAGGACTTCGTGCTCGTCTCCGACGACGAGATCGACGCCGCCGCCCGGCTGCTCGCGACCACGGCCCACACCCTCGCCGAGGGCGCCGGAGCCGCGGCGCTGGCCGGACTGGTCGCCTCGCCGGTGTCGCGGTCGGCGGACGGGTCGGTGGCGGACGGGCCGGTGGCGGTGGTCTGCACCGGCGGCAACGCCTCCGTCGACGAGATCGCGCGCCTGGCCGCCGGCTGAGCACCGCGTCCCCGCGGGCGGGGACCGTTCGGCGCGTCGCGCCCGCTGTTGCTGGTGTGACTGGTGATACTGAGCCGGTCACTGCTTCCTTCCCCAGCAGGAGAGACACCGCGCATGGCCGACCACACCGCGCCGTCCCCGCGCGCCGCCCGAGAGGCGGCGCCGGCGACCCGGTCGTCGCTCGCGGACCGCGCCGCCCGGGTGCGGTTCCGGCGGGCGCTCGCGCTGATGACGATGACGCTGCTGGTCCCGGGCTCGGCGCAGCTGGTGGCGGGCAACCGGCGGGTCGGCCGGGTCGCCGTACGCACCTGGCTGGTGCTGCTGGTCGCCACCGTCGCCGTCCTCGCCCTCCTCGTGCTGCTGCCGCGCGCGGTCGCGTTCCGGCTCGCCGCCAACACCGACCTGCTCCTGCTGCTCCGCACCGTGCTGCTCCTGGCGGCGGTCGGCTGGGCCGCGCTCTTCGTCGACGCCTGGCGGATCGGCTCCCCCCTCAGCCTCCGGCTCCCGCAGCGCAGGGCGGTCGTCGGGATCAACGGCGTGCTCTGCTTCTCCGTCGCCGGGACGCTGCTCTTCGGTGCCCACCTGGTGGGGGTGCACCGCGACCTGATGATCACGCTCGGCGGCGACGGTGACGTGACCGGCGCCCACCACGGGCGCTACAACGTGCTGCTCATGGGCGGCGACTCCGGTGCCGGCCGCTGGGGCCTGCGGCCCGACTCGATGACCCTGGCCTCCGTCGACGCCGAGTCCGGCCGCACCGTCCTGGTCGGGCTGCCGCGCAACCTCGCCGACTTCCCGTTCGCCGAGGGCTCGGTGATGGCCGAGCGGTTCCCCGACGGGTTCGACTGCGACGGGTGCTACCTCAACGGCGTCAGCACCTGGGCGGAGGACCACGCGGACCTCTTCGACGGCTCCGAGCACCCCGGCGCCGACGCCACCGTGATGGCGGTGGAGGGGATCACCGGGCTGCGCGTGAACTACTGGGCGATCGTCGACATGGCGGGCTTCAAGAAGCTCGTCGACGCCGTCGGCGGCGTCACGCTCAACGTGCGCCAGCCGATCCCGGTCGGCGGCCTCGGCGACGACGTCACCGGCTACATCGAGCCGGGCGAGCAGCGGCTCAACGGGTTCGAGGCGCTCTGGTTCGCCCGGGCCCGCGAGGGCTCCGACGACTACTCGCGGATGGCGCGCCAGAAGTGCGTGATGAACGCGATGCTGCAGCAGATCAGCCCGCAGCGGGTGCTGACCAACTTCCGCGACCTCGCCGACGCCTCGACCGCGATGTTCTCCACGAACATGCCGTCCTCGGAGTTCGGCCGGTTCGCCGACCTCGCGCTCAAGGCACGCGGCCAGCGGATGTCGACGGTCTCGCTGGTGCCGCCGCTCGTCGACACCGCCGACCCCGACATCGACCTGATCCAGCAGAAGGTCGCCGAGGCGATCGACCGCGCCGAGGGCGACGCACCGCCGCCGGGGGAGAAGCGCAAGCGCCGGGCGTCCGTCACCGGTGGCTCGATCGGGTCCCTCAGCGAGGGGTACGCCGCCAACGAGGCCGACGACCTCGCCGCAGCCTGCTGACCGGCTGCGACGAGGCCGTGGCGGCTCAGCCGACCGTGCTCAACGCTCCGGGGCCGAAGACCGGGCCGGTGACGTAGAGCCGGTCACCGTGCCGGTGGCCGTGGCCGTGACCGTGGTAGCGCCGGTCCCAGCCGCGGTTGCGGTGCCCGCTGCCGACGTCGACGCCGCCCGGGAGCACGAGCTGGTCCTCGGCGAGCTCCCTGATGTGGGCGTGGTGGCGGTGGCGGGTGACCTTGAACAGGCCGCCGATCTCGGAGTCCTCGGCACCGAGCTCCCAGGCGAGCCAGCCCTGCTTCGACAGGGACACCGCGTAGATCCCGCGGTCGCCGGCCGCGAGGTCGACGACCGAGGTCAGCCCGTCGGCGTACAGCGAGCACTTGCGGTTCCACGGCCGCTCGGGGTCGCAGGTCGCGTCGACCGAGCCGGGCTTGATCCGCCAGATCTCCGAGGTCCCCGGGGTGGCCGGGAAGCCGCGGAGCTCGCCGACGTACCAGTAGCCGTCACGACCGACGGTCACCGAGGTGGGGACGCTCTCGCTCGGGATCTCCGCACCCGCCGGCGGGAGCGGGTTGCCGTCGGGGTCGGTCGCGGGCAGCCCGTCGGGCACCTCGACCACGCGCGGCTTGAACCGGGCGACGGTCACGGCGTACCCGCGGGGCCACACGCGGATCAGGTCGTTGCCGGCCGCGTCCGCGATCAGCACGCTCCCGTCCTTCAGGGCGGCCAGGCCGTAGGGGTTGCTCTCGTCGGGGGCGTCCTCGAGGTCGTCGGGGTCGAGGTCGTCGGCCTGGTAGGCGGCGACGTCGAAGACCGGTCGCGGCTCGTCGTAGCCCCAGCGCCAGACGTAGAGCGTGGCCGCACCGGTGCCCGGAGCGCCGGCGCCGGTGAGGATGTAGACCTTGCCGTGCCGGCCGGCCGCGATCGCCGGCGCGAACTCGCCCGGCACGCTGCCGAGCTCGACGACGTGCGGCTCGGCGTGCTTGCGGCGGCGCTCCACGACGAGGCTGAAGGTGCCGTCGGTCTCGGTGACGAGGGTGAGGCCGTGGCCGAGGTGGTCGACGCCGCGCGGGCCGTCGAGGCCCTCCACGAGCGGGTCGAGCGTGTCGTCGTCACCGTGGTGGTGGCCGGCGGAGGCAGGGGTGAAGGGGGCGGCCAGGAGCAGCGCACCCGCGAGCACCGAGATCTTGCGGAGGTTCGACATGGCGACTCCTCGAGTTGGGGGTGTCTCGCCACGCAAGCACAACCGGAGCCGTCGCGCATGACACAGATTGGGTATCTCGCGGCGACCTTCGAGCGGCCCCTCAGACGGCTCCCGAGCGACCCCTGGCGGCTAGGCCGCGAGCGCGCCCACCACGGCGTCGTACGTCGCCCGGTCGGGTGCGCTCACCAGCCCGCCGCCCAGCTGCTGCGGGTCGAACGCGCCGCCCCGGATCGTGCCGATCCAGCCACCCGCCTCGGCCACCAGCAGCGACCCGGGGACGTGGTCCCACGGCTTGCTGTGGTTGTAGACCAGCGCCCGCGCGTCGCCGGCGACGAGGTGCGGGTAGTCGACCCCGCAGCAGGCCCAGCTCAGCTCGAGTGTGCCGAGCCCGGCCAGGTGCCGCCCGACCCACTGCCGGCGAGCCGTGCGGTAGGGCGCCGTGTCCACGCCGTCGGCCATCGCCAGCCGCTCGCCGTTGCGGTAGGCGCCGGCCCCGCGCTCCGCGACGTACGCCGCCTCGTGCTGCGGCTGCCAGATCCAGCCGCGGACCACCTCACCGGCCCGCACCTCCCCCGATCATCACCGCGTGGTCCGGGGAGCCGTTGACGAAGTTCTTGGTGCCGTCGACCGGGTCGACGGTGAACCCGTGGTCGGCCGTGTTGAAGCGGTCGAGCAGCCCGGGGTCCTCGGCGTGCGCCTCCTCGCCGAGCACGACGGCGTCGGGGTAGGCCGCGGTCAGCGCCTCGGTCAGCAGCTGCTCCGACTCGTGGTCGGCCACGGTCACCAGGTCGCCCGGGTTCTTCTCGGAGACCTGGTCGGTCTGCAGCGACCGGAAGCGGGGGTGATGACCTCCTCCGCCACGTCCTGCATCAGCCTCAGCACCGCCTCGGTGTCCACGACACCAGACCCTAGCCACCCTCGCCACGGCGGGCGCGGTGCGGTGGGCGGGGAGCGGTCCGACGGTCCTCTAGGGTGGCCGCCGTGCGCGTCGTGGCGGTGGTGGTGACCTACAACCGGCTCACCCTGCTCCGGCGGCTCGTGGCACGCCTCCGTGAGGTCCCGGAGCTGGCCGACGTCCTCGTCGTCGACAACGCCTCCACCGACGGCACGGGGGAGTGGCTGGCCAGCGAGGGCGTCCCCCACCGCACGCTCGACCGCAACCGCGGCGGCGCCGGCGGCTTCCACCACGGCCTCGAGCAGGCGGTGCGCGAGGGTGCCGACCTGGTCTGGCTGATGGACGACGACGGCCTGCCCGAGCCCGGCTGCCTGGCGGCGCTCCTCGAGCGGGTGGAGCGCGACCGGCTGGAGTTCGCCGGTCCCGCGGTCCTGGCCGAGCAGGACCCGGCCCGGCTGTGCTTCCCGATCCGGCTGCCCGGCAGCACCCGGGTCGTGCACGCGATGGACGACGTCACCGCCGCGGCGGTGGCGGGCCTGATCGACGACGTGGTCATCCCGTTCAACGGCGTGCTGGTCACGCGGTCGCTCGTCGACCGGATCGGCCTGCCGCGCGAGGAGTTCTTCATCTGGGGCGACGACGTCGAGTACCTCTGGCGCGCGCAGCGCGCGGGGGCGCGGATCGCGACCGTGGTCGACGCCCGGTTCCTCCACCCGGCCACCGACGACCTCGGGACGCCGATGATGTTCGGGCGCACGACGTACAACCACACGCCGAGCGACCTCAAGCACTACTGCATGGCCCGCAACAACGTGCTCAACCTGCGCGACTACCGCGGCTGGCCGTTCGTGCTGCTGTTCTGGCTCAAGACCGTGTGGTTCTACCTGTTCACCCGGCCCCGGCCGGCCCGGATCCCGATGAGCGCCCGCGCCGCCTGGGCCGGCCTCCGCGGCGACTTCACCGGCCACGAGAGGTACCTGCGGTGACGCGCGAGACGGTGGCCGTCGTCGTCGTCACCTACAACCGCGCCGAGCTGCTCGAGACGATGCTGGCGGGCCTGGCCCGGCTGGACCCCGCTCCGGACACCGTCATCGTCGTCGACAACGCCAGCAGCGACCGGACCCCGGAGGTGCTCGCCGCCGCGGACGTCCAGGTCGTCCGCAGCGAGGAGAACCTCGGCGGCGCCGGCGGGTTCCGGCTCGGCGTCCGGACGGCGTACGAGCAGGGACACGACCGGATCTGGCTGATGGACGACGACGTCGTGCCGGCGCCCGACTGCCTCGGCGTGCTGCTGTCGCACGACGAGGACTGCCTGATGGCGGTGCGGGAGGACGCGCGCGGCAACCTCGCCGAGTACGCCGCGACCCGCTTCGACCTCGACCACCCGTGGGTGCTGCGGCCCAAGACCGCCAGCGTCGTCACGACCTACGCACGGCGCTCGGACATGCCGCCGACGGTGCCGCTCGAGAACGTGGCGTTCGAGGGGTTCATGGTCCGCCGCCGGGTGGTCGACCGGATCGGGCTGCCCGACGACACCTTCTTCATCTTCTACGACGACTGCGACTACGCCATCCGGGCCCGGCGGGCGGGGTTCACCATCAAGGCGGTGCGCGACGCCGTCCTGGTGCGCCAGCTCGACTTCGACCAGCAGCACGACCTCGCCGGCTGGAAGGGCTACTACATGTACCGCAACCTGTTCGCGGTGCACTTCCGCTACGGCGGCACGGCGCTGGTGCGGCTCAAGCCGTGGTTGCTGACGGTGGCGGTGGTCGTGCTCAGTCCGCTGCGTGGCGGTCGGGCAGAGGCCCGGAACGTGACGCGAGCGCTGCGGGATGCGCGGCGGATGAAGGCTCCGCCGGCGAGGTGAGGCGCGGGCGCCAGCCGACCCGGTTGCCGGTGGCCAGCGCGGCCACCCAGACCGCGAACGCGCCGAGCGCGAGGCCGCCGAGGACGTCGACGACGTAGTGCCAGCCGAGGTAGACGGTCGCCAGCACGGTCAGCGCCAGGAACACCCAGGCGGCGGTCTGCACCCAGCGGGGGAGGCCGACCAGCCGGGCCACGAGGCAGATCGTCATCATGATCCCGACGTGCAGCGACGCGAACGCCGCGATCGTCTGCAGCGTCCCGGCCGCCCAGGGGTCGGCCATGACCGCGACCCGGTCGGTCCAGAGCCCCTCCTGGAGCGTGGTGTTGAACGTGTGCGGGAGGTCGGCGAACTCGCGGGGGTCGGCGTAGATCGGTCCCAGCGACGGCAGCAGCAGGTAGATCACCGCACCGAGGCACCAGTCCACCGCCACCGCCGTGACGTACCAGGAGCCGGCCCTGGTGTGCCGCGTCCACACCAGGGCGATCGCGATCGACGCCGGAACCATGACGATCCACACGACGTACACCGCCGACATCAGGTGCGCCATCAGCCCGGTGCCGAACCAGGCGTGCAGGACCGCCGCGGGGTCGTGGCCCGCGAAGAGGAACCGGTCGACCTCCGCCATCGCGGAGTCCCACTCGGCGCCGTTGACGAACGGCGCCATGCTCTTGATGTTGCGGAAGGTCGCGTAGGTGAGGTACCAGGCGACCGCGCCGTTGACCGCGAACCACCAGTGCGAGGCCGGCCACCGCTCGGCGACGACCTCGCGCCACAGGGCGGCCAGCGTGGCGGGCGAGAGGGACCCGCGGCGCCGGGCCCGGTGGACGACCCGCGGGACGATGTCGACCAGGATCGTGCCGACCACGATCAGGGGCATCCGGACGTAGCTCGGGAGCAGGTCGTCGTCGGGGTCGCGGACCGGCAGGTCCTCCAGGGCCGCCAGCACGACCATCGTCACGGCCATCGCGGCGCCCAGCACCCAGGCCAGCCAGAACTGACGAGCGGCCTGCAGCACGGCGCCGAACCGGGTGTTCACCGGGTCAGGATAATTCGATGCCGACCCTCCCCCGATAGACTCCCCCGATCGTGTCCAACCCTGATCTCCTGGTCGTCGGCTCCGGCTTCTTCGGCCTGACCATCGCCGAACGTTGCGCCAACGAGCTGGGCCTCAAGGTCCTGGTGCTCGAGCGCCGCTCCCACATCGGCGGCAACGCCTACAGCGAGCGCGAGCCCGAGACGGGCGTCGAGGTGCACAAGTACGGCGCCCACCTGTTCCACACCTCCAACGAGCGGGTGTGGGAGTACGTCAACCGGTTCACGTCGTTCACCGACTACAAGCACCGGGTGTTCGGGAAGTACCAGGGGCAGGTCTACTCACTCCCGATGAACCTCGCGCTCATCAACCAGTTCTTCGGCAAGTCGCACACGCCCGACGAGGCGCGCGCGCTGATCGCCGAGCAGGCGAGCGAGATCCGCACCGAGGACGCCACCAACCTCGAGGAGAAGGCGATCAGCCTGATCGGGCGGCCGCTCTACGAGGCGTTCATCAAGGGCTACACCGCCAAGCAGTGGCAGACCGACCCGACCCGGCTGAGCCCCGACATCATCACGCGGCTGCCGGTGCGCTACACCTTCGACAACCGGTGGTTCAACGACAAGTACGAGGGCCTCCCGGTCGACGGCTACACCGCCTGGCTGCAGCGCATGGCCGACCACCCCGACATCGAGGTGCGCCTCGACGTCGACTTCCTCGCGGTCCGCGACGAGTACCTCGGCAAGGTCCCGATCGTCTACACCGGCCCGGTCGACGAGTACTTCGGCCACCGCGAGGGCCGGCTGTCGTGGCGCACCGTCGACCTGGAGGAGTCGGTGGTGGAGACCGACGACTTCCAGGGCACCGGTGTCGTCAACTACAACGACCAGGAAGTGCCGTTCACGCGGATCATCGAGTTCAAGCACTTCCACCCCGAGCGCACCCACCTGCCGGGCAAGTCGGTCATCGTGCACGAGTACAGCCGGTTCGCGGAGGAGGGCGACGAGCCCTACTACCCGATCAACACCGCCGAGGACCGCGAGAAGCTGCTGAAGTACCGCGACCTCGCCAACAAGGAGGCGGCCCGGCACGGGGTGCTCTTCGGCGGCCGGCTCGGCACCTACAAGTACCTCGACATGCACATGGCGATCGGGTCGGCGCTGTCGATGTTCGACAACAAGCTGGTGCCGCACTTCCGCGACGGCGTGCCGCTGCGGACCGGCGGGGTCGACGAGGCCTGAGCCGGCTGGGTCGACTGAGCCGACGGGGTCGACTGGGTCGGCCCGGGCTCGCGGGTCAGTCGGCGTCGACGGTCGGCGCCTCGCCCTCCAGCGTGGCGTCGGCGAAGATCAGCGGGTGGTCGGAGGCCCGGTTGACGAGGCCGCCGTCCATCCGGACGTAGTTCGCGAACGTCACGCCGGGCGTCGACGCGAAGATCCAGTCGATGCCGGTGTTGCCGGGCGGTGAGCACGGCGACGCCGTGCCGCCGTTGGCGGCCTGGGCGGCGGCGCCGCTGGTGACGGCGCAGAACGCCTCGGCCTTCTCGTTGAAGTCGCCGAGGAGGAAGACGGGTGTGCCGGGCTCGTTCGGCCCGGCCGGAGCCTGGAGCTGGTTCATCAGCGCGACCTCCTTGGCGGTGGCCTGGTTGCGCCAGTGCTGCGCCGGGCCGCGGGTGCTCGCCGGGTTGTGGACGCTGATGAACCACGCCAGCCGTCCGGTCTCCCGGTGGGCCAGCAGCACGTAGGGGATGATCGCGGGGTTCCCGTGGAAGTACGGGATCGTGGTGGTGTGGGCCTCCACGAGGTCCCAGACCGACGTGTTCCACGCCATCGAGTTCCGCACGCCCTTGCGGCCGAGCTGGAGGCCCGGGTAGACGGCCCACGAGCCACCGGTCATCGACGTGAACATGCCGTGCTGGCTCGGCTCGTACTCCTGGAGGCCGACGACGCTGATCTCGTTGCCGCGGAGCAGCTGCACGGTCCACGACATCCGGGGCCGGGCGTCGGCGAAGTGCGGCTTGTTGCCGCCGCGCCCCGTGTGGGAGTCGCCGAGCACGTTGAAGCTCGCCACCCGGAACGTCGCGGGGTCCGGGGCCAGCCCGTCGGCGGCGACCTGGACCTTCTCGCGCAGCCGACGCGACTTCTCCCGCTCCGCGGCCTTGTCCCTTCTCCTTGTCGCGGTTGCGGTCCTTGCCGCGGCGGTCGCCGCGCTCGTCCTGGTCGCCCTCGTCGCCGTCGTCGCTCGCGGTGGTGGTCGGATCGTCGGCGGACGGGGCGACCGTGACCGACGGCGAGGCCGGGGTGGCGTCGGTGCCCTCCGTGCCGCGGTCGGCCATGGCGAACCTGCCCACCGCGAGGAGCGCGGCCACGAGCGCGAAGATGCCGAGGACGGGCAGCAGGTTGCGACGTGGCAGCTCGTGCTTCCCCCACCCTGGTCCCTCTCCGGCGCCGGGTGCCGCCCGTGGCGACAGAACCGGGCCATCGTAACCGAGGGCCCCCGCCACGCCCGTGCCGCGGATCGGTGTTCCGCCGCGGTCAAGGGTTATCCTGCTCCGACGGGGTTCCGCCGAACCCGACCATGTCGTCTAGTCCGGGGAGATCCGTGCGCCGCGTCTGTCTGCTGCTCGCCGTCGTCCTTCCGCTCGCGCTGGTCGTCGTCCCGGCCACTGCCTACGCCCCCGCCCGGCGGCGGGGTGTTCAACGTGCCCCGCCCGTGGGGCGGCGCCGACGCCAACAACCGGATCGTGGCCACCGTGGAGAAGGCCATCCGGCAGACCCGGAAGACGAAGAAGATCCGCAAGCCGGTCATCCACATCTCGACCTACCTCCTCGACCGCGCGCCCAGCGTCGACGCGATGATCGCCGCCTGCCGCCGCGGCGTCGCCGTCCGGGTGATCCTCGACGAGGACATCGACAACCGGAACTCCCGGCGCCTGATCACGGCGCTCAACAGCGACAACGTCCCCGACAAGAACCGCGACGGCAAGCGCGACCGGGGTCCGCACACCGGCCCGTGCAACCGTCCGCTGCGCGGCGAGGTCAGCTCGCCCCGGATGCGGGCGACCGCCAACCCGCTGTTCACGCCGCGCCAGGCGCGGCGCAGCGTCAAGGTCCCCCACGAACGACTCGGTCACCTGGGGCCGCGACGGCAGCTACGTGAAGGTCTGCAAGGGTGCCTGCCGCGGCAAGGGCGGCAACATGCACAGCAAGTTCTTCCTCTTCACCAACAGCGGCACCGGCCGGCACGTCGTGATGGTCAGCTCGTCGAACCTCAACCGCGGCGGTGCCCGGCTCGGCTGGAACGACATGTTCGTCGTGAAGGGCCGCAAGAAGCTCTACAACGGGTTCAAGCGGATGCACCGGGCGATGACCGAGGACATCAAGGCGACCGCCGACAAGGTCGAGGTCCGCGACGGGCCGTACATCGCGCGGTTCTTCCCCATGCGCAACGCCAACAAGCGGACCGACCCGACCATGCAGGACCTGCGCCGGGTGCGGTGCTCGAGCGCGCTCGGCCGCACGCAGATCCACGTGTCGATGTTCTACTGGAAGGGCACCCGCGGGTCCTACATCCTCAACAAGCTGGTCAGCCTCGCCCGCAGCGGCTGCAAGGTGCGGATCATCTACGGTGCGCCGTCGATCGCGCTCGCCGAGCGGATGCGCAACCTCGCCCGGAACCGGGTGATCGACCTGTGGGACAGCCGCTGGGACCACAACGACGACGGGTTCAACGAGGTGCGGACCCACGCCAAGTACGTCCTGGTCAAGGGCACGGTCGGCAAGAACCGGCGGGCGCACCAGGTGTGGACCGGCTCCCAGAACTGGGTGGGCGGCTCGCTCTTCCGCAGCGACGAGCTGACGCTCAACATCGCCAAGCGCGGGGCCTACAAGAGCTACCTGGGCAACTGGAAGCAGATCCGCAAGCACTCGCGCCGGCTGCCCTACAGCATGTATCCCCCCAGGGTGGGCTGAGTGGCCCGACGGGTGGTGCTGCACATCGGCACGCCGAAGAGCGGGACGACGTTCCTCCAACGAGCGCTGTGGCGCCATCGTGACGAGCTGCACGGGCTCGGGGTGGAGGCCGCGGGCGAGCACCACTACGACATGTTCCACGCCGCGATCGAGGTGCGGGAGGCCTACGACTTCTGGGGACGCGACCGGGAGGCGCTCGCCGGCACCTGGGCCCGGTTGTGCGACCAGGCCCGGGCGTTCGACGGCACCACCGTCATGAGCCACGAGCTCCTCGGCGCCGCCAAGGCCGAACGGGTCCGGTGGGCGCTCGACCACCTCGACGGCGTCGAGGTGCACGTGGTGCTGACCGCGCGCGACCTCGCGCGGCAGACCGCCTCGGAGTGGCAGGAGCGCGTCAAGAACGGGAACCCGCGGACCTTCGCCGCGTTCAGCGCCGCCGTCGCCGAGCGCCGGCCGAGCGGGTTCTGGCGCAACCAGCACGTGGTCGCGCTCCTCGACCGGTGGGGAGCGGGGCTTCCGCCCGAACGGGTGCACGTCGTGGTCGGCCCGCCGCCGGGTGCCGCGCCCGACGTGCTGTGGCGGCGGTTCGGCGAGGCGGTGGGCTTCGACGCGGGCGCGCTCGACCCGACGTCGACCGAGCCGACCGCGAACCAGACCCTCGGCGCCGTGCAGGTCGCGCTGCTCCGGCGGGTCAACCAGGCGCTCGACGGCCGGATCCAGCAGCCCGGCTACGGCCGGGTCGTCAAGCGGGAGTTCGCGCAGACCATCCTCGCCGAGCAGTCGTCGCGGCCCGCGCAGTGCGCTCCCGACCTGGTCGACGAGCTCCGCCGCACGGCCGAGCGCCAGAACGAGCGGATCCGTGCCCGCGGGTGGCGCGTCCACGGCGACCTCGCCGAGCTGGTGCCGCCCCCCACCCGACCGCGCCGGCTGGGTCGACCCCGACCAGGTCGAGCCGGCGGACGAGGTCGCCGCTGCTGCCGAGGCGATCGCGCGCCTGCTCGAGGAACGGCTGGCCGCGGAGGCTACCCACGAGGTGACGCTCCGCTCGGCCGTGCGCCGGCTCGGCGGCCGTGCCCGGAGCCGGGTGGCGCGGCTCGCCGGCCGGCGCGCGTAGATAGGGTTCCGCGCATGCGTCCGCGGGTCTTCCTCCACGTCGGCAGCCCCAAGACCGGCACGACGTTCCTCCAGAACGTCCTCTGGGCCCAACGGGCCCTCGCCCGCGAGCAGGGCCTGCTGCTCCCGCTGGGCCGGTTCCACGACCACTACCTCGCCACGCTCGACGTACGCGGCCTGGTGGACGAGGCGGTGCACCCACCCCAGGCCGCCGGCGCGTGGCAGCGGATGGTGGACGAGGCGCTCGCCTGGGACGGCACCGTGCTCGTCTCGCACGAGCTCTTCGCCGGCGCCACGGCCGAGCAGGCCAGGGCGGCGGTCGCGGCGCTGTCCGACCGGGCCGAGGTGCACGTCGTCGTCACCGCCCGCGACCTGGTGCGCCAGGTCAGCGCGGAGTGGCAGGAGCACGTCAAGCACCGGGCGACCGCGTCGTTCCCGGAGTTCGTGGCGGGACTGCGCGACGACAGCGCCCGGACCAGCTGGTTCTGGCAGGTGCAGGACTTCGCCGCCGTCCTCGAGCGCTGGGGGGCGGGCTCCCGCCGGAGCGGCTGCACGTCGTCACGGTGCCGCAGCCGGGTGCGGACCCGGCGGTGCTGTGGGGCCGGTTCGCCACGCTCCTCGGCCTCGACCCGACGTCGTTCGACACCCGGCTCGAACGCTCCAACACCTCCCTGGGCCTCGAGCAGGCCGAGCTGCTCCGCCGGGTCAACGTGGCGCTGGGGGACCGGTTGCCGCTGCCCGGTCCCTACCCGGTCGTCGTCAAGAACGTGCTCGCCCACCGGGTGCTCGAACCGCGGTCCGGGACCAGGCTCGCGCTCAGCGACGACGACGCCGCCTTCGCCGTCGCGGAGTCCCAGGCGGTCGCCGACCGGCTGCGGGCGAGCGGCGTCGACGTCGTCGGCGACCTCGGCGAGCTGGTGCCCGCCGCCTCGGCCGCCCCCGCGGCGCAGGCGTACGCCGTACCGCCTGCGGAGCGGCTGCTCGACGAGAGCGTCGCCGCGATCGCCGACCTCATGGTGGTGCTCGACGAGCGTCGCGCTGCCGCTGCGCGCGCCGAGGACGTGGTCACCACCGCGCGCACGAAGCCGGTGCGCTTCGCCCTCGTGCAGGCCGCGGAGCAGCGTCCGCTGCTGCGCCGGGCGCGCAGCGGCTACCGACAGCTCAAGACCCGCCTCCGCGGCTGATCGTCCCTCGCGCGAGGTCCTGGGACGGTCCCTGATGGGTCCCGGTTCGAGGCACGCCTGGGACCCCTGTGACGGCAGGGGACTTGCGGGGAACGTGAAACTGATGTGAAACTCCCACCCTGACATGCTCCGTCGCGTCGATCGCGGCGACACGCCGAGTGAGAGGCACTTCTCCGATGCGGAACCTCCGCCGTAGCAGCCGGGCAGGAGCCGTCCTCCTCGTCGGCGCGCTCGCCCTCGTCCTGAGCCTGCCCGCCGGCGGCAACGCCGCTCCGACCCAGCCGTCGCAGGCACGGGACACCGAACCCGTCGCCACCTCGCTGCGGATCGTGACGTTCAACACCGCGGCGGGCGTGGGGCCGGCCAAGGCGATGGCGGACCTGCGGACGGTGCTCGCCCAGGAGCCCGACGTCGTGGCGCTGCAGGAGATGTCGAGCTGGAAGAAGCGCAAGCGGGTCATCGACCAGGTCATCTGCGGGGAGAACGGCGTCGACCGTGGCGCGGAGGTGCCGACGACCTGCGCCTACGCCGGCTGGGTGCCGATCCCGGCGGTCCAGGGCGGGCTGCCGATCCTGTGGCGCAAGGACAAGTTCCAGCTGATGGGGCACGACTGGGTCCTCGCCGCCCCCGAGACCTACGTCGGCGCGCGCGGCGCCGGACCGAGCACGATGCACGCCAAGTACGTCGTCCGGGTGCGGCTGAAGGACCTCGCGACCGGCCGCAACATCTGGATCCTCAACACCCACTTCGTCCCGACGGTCCAGAAGTCCAGCGGCGGGCGCAACGCCAACAAGCGCCGGATCGCGCTCTACTCGAAGCACATGACGTCGCTGGCGTCGATGGTCGCCGGCCTCCGCACCAAGGGCCTGGTGTTCGTGACCGGCGACTTCAACGTCAACTACCGCAAGGACAAGGTCGCCCGCGACCCGGTCTTCCCCCTACGTCGCGCTCGGTGCTGCGGGGCTCACGCCGACCTACGGCTCGGTCGGTGAGCCGCGCACCGGGACCCACGTCCTGGGCAACGGCTTCGACAAGCGGCTGATCGACTACGTGCACCACCGCACGGCTCCCGCTCGGCTCCAGGTGGTGGGTCACCGGATCCTCCGCGGCCTCCACTCCGACCACCGTCCGCTGGTCACGGACTTCCGTGTCCTGGGCAAGGGCTGCTACCAGAACCGCACGGTCGTCTGCTGACGGGAGAGGCGGTCTTCCCCTGCTAGGTTGACCGGGTGTCGGAGCAAGCGCAGCAGCCGGAGCGACGGGAGCAGTTCCACCTGGTCTCCTCCGCGGGGCACCCGAACTTCGGGGACGAGTTCATCACCGCGTCGTGGCTGAGGTTCCTCGCCAACCAGCGGCCCGACGCCGAGGTCGTCCTGCACAGCCCGGACCCCGGCCTGGCGACGTACCTCCTCGACGGGCTCCACCCGAAGATCCGCCACACGAACCTCCTCTGGCGGGTGGCCTGGGACACCATGGAGATGGACCCGGACACCGGCGACGCATACGTCGACCGGGTGGTGACCGACCTCGGCACCCCCGCTACGACCTCGGCCTGCTCGCGCTGCGCGACGCCACGACCGTCCACCTGCTCGGGGGCGGCTACGTCACCGCGAAGTGGCAGCACCACGGCCGCTTGGTCCGCGCGGCGCGTCGGCTCGCGGAGGTGAGCGGCGCCCGGTTCGTCACGACCGGCCTGGGGCTGATCCCCCGCCCTCGACCCCGCCCGGCTCCGCGACGACCTCGGCGCCTGCGACCACGCGACGGTCCGGGACCGGCCGAGCGCCGAGGTGGCCGGCGTCGAGCCCGGGGTGAGCGACGCCTTCCTCGGCCTGCCGGACCTGCCCGGCTTCGGCGCCCGGCCGGACCCGACCGGCCGGCCGGGTGACGTCTGGATCAGCATCCAGGGCGACCTGGCCGCCCCGGGTGCGTTCGACGCCGCCGTCGCGGCCGTGCGCGCGCTGATCGAGAGCGGCCGGTTCGAGGGGCGCACCCTGCGCTACGTCGAGGCCCTTCCCGGTGGCGACTACCGGGGCTACGAGGCGCTCGCGGACCTGGTCCCCGCCGAGAACGTGATGCCGTTCCTGAGGCTGTGGCAGGAGGGCTTCCCGGGCGCGCCGCTGCAGACCTGGATCACCACCCGCTACCACTTCCACCAGCTCGCGGCCGCCGTGGGCGCCGAGGGCATCGCCCTCGAGATCGACGACGACTACTACCGCACCAAGCACGAGTCGCTGCTCGAGCTCGGCACCGGCTTCGGCCTGGCCCGCGTGGGTGCGTCGGAGCTGCCGGCGCCCGCGAGCAACCCGGACTTCCGCCTCCAGGCCGGCCGGCTCCACCAGCAGAAGCTGGCCGAGGCCGAGTCGCTCTACCCGCGCGCGGTGGTGCGTGCTCCCCCGCCCGGAGCAGCCGCCGGCGCCCGCACCCGCCCCCGCGCGGTCCAAGGGGGCTGTTCGGCCGCCGCTGACGCGCGACGTGACGGGCAAAACCTCCACTTGTCCGGCATTGCTTTGCCCGACATGTTGAGGTTTCCCCGGTCGGCCGGGGAAACCTCACGCCGCCGGCCCCGCGCCGCCACCGGCCCCGCGCCGCCGGCCGGCCAGCCGCCACCGACCAGCCGCCCCAGCCTCAGTCGGTCCAGGTGGCGACGAGCCGGCACACGTGCGGGTCCTCGGTGCGGAAGGGCGCCAGCCCGGTGCCCTCCTCCCGGTGGAGGACCCGGCCGCCGCGGGCCTCGATCTCCGCGACCACCCGGTCGGGGTCGAGGTAGCGCCGGCCCGTCTGGGCGAAGTGGTGCGGCCGGTCCCTGTCCTCGACGGTGCGGAACTCGAGGAACAGGTGCCCGCCGGCGCGCAGCGACATCGACGCCAGGCGGAAGAGGTTGTCGCGGCCGACGTCCTCCAGTCCGTGCAGCAGGAACCGCGCGTAGAGGTCGGGTGGGGTGTCCCACCGGCTGAGCCCGTAGCCGAACGCGAGCACCTGGCGGGCGTCGTAGAGGTTGATGACCTGGAACGTCACGGGGGCGTCGTCGGGCAGTCGCTTGCGGGCCCAGAGCATCGACCCGATCGTGTAGTCGACGGCGGTGACCGGCCGCCCCTTGCGGACCGCGAAGAACTGGGCGTCGCGGGCGTTGCCGGTGCCGACGTCGACCAGCGGCCGGTCGCTGGGGTAGCGGCGGGCGACCCAGCGCGCGAACGGCGACGGCTTGCGGGGGAGGGCGCGTCGCTGGGCGGCGTAGAAGGTGTCCCACTGCTTGCGGTGCGTGCGCAGCCCGCCGAACCAGCCGCCGATCCGGCGCGCCAGCCAGCGGGGCGTCTCGTAGCGGAAGGACGGGTCGGGTGTGCGCCACCCGGGCCCGTACGTCGCCGCGAGCAGCGTCTCGTAGTCCGCCGGGGCCGGCACCTGCCGGCCGAGGAGGTCGACGGTGGTGAGGGGGAGGATCGTCTCGCGGGGCAGCTCGAAGCCGGTGTCCTGCGGGATGTAGAGGACGCCCTCGACCCAGTGGGCGGTGAACACGTCGACGAACCGGGTGGAGCCGTCGCCGAGCCGGAGCCGGACGTTCATCCGCGAGCCCGACCCGCGGCGTACCGCCCAACCGTCGGCGAGGAGCGCGAGCTCGATGCGGTAGGCCTCGCGGACCACGTCGACCGGGTAGGCGTGGTCGCTGACGTAGGCGATGTCGAGGTCGTTGTCGTGGCCGATCAGCTGCCCGTTGCGGACCGCTCCGAGCAGCGTGCCGTAGGCGATGAACGCGGGCACGCCGCACCGGTCGCGCAGGGTCGCGAGCAGCGCCTCCACCTGGTCCATCAGCTCGTCGAGGGTGCTGCCGCCCTCGAGCGACAGCGGGCGGATCAGCCGGCCGTACTTGTCGAGGATCAGGGGGTCGCCGTGGCGGTCGACGACGTCGACGGTGCGGTCGTCGACACCGCCGAAGACGTGGTGGGTGCGCCCGACCACCGTGCCCGAGACGTGCTCGCGCAGCATCGACGTCGGCGTGACCGGCGAGGTAGCGGTGCAACGCCTTGGGCCACCGCGCGACCGAGCCGCCGCGGCCGGGGCGGCTGTCGGTCGCGGGCTGCAGCGACCACACGTGGCGGTCGTTGAGGAGCACGTCGTACGTCGCCTCGGGGTCGACGTCCTCGGGCAGCACGAGCCGGTCGTCGGCGACGACCAGGCGCTCCGGCCGCGGGCCGGCCGCCGTGGGGCCGCTCACCGGCCCAGCGCCCTGCGGACCCGGCGGAGGACGGCGCGGGCGCCGGCCACCGGCTCGTGCCGCACCCGGTGGTGGTGCAGCTCGGCGCGCAGGCGGTCGCGCTCCATGGTGAGGTCGCGCACGTCGCGGATCATCCGCTCGATCGCGCGGGCCGCGACCTCCACGATCTCCTCGTCCGGCACGTCGTCGGGGTGGGGACCGCCGGGCGTGGTGGTCGACGCGAGGTCCTCGAGGTCGCCCACGACGCGGAACCCGCGCTCGGCGAGCCAGTCCCGCGCCTGCGTGGAGCGGGCCGCGAGCTCGGTCACGTGGTGCGGTCGCGGGCCGAACCGCTCGCCGCGCTGCGGGACGAGCACCTCGTGGCCGAAGTACTTCCGCACCCACCGGTGCCGCACCGGCCCCTGCTCGAGAGGCCCGGACAGGTACGGCTTGACCCGGGTGAGCAGCGCGGCCTGCGCGGCTCCGAGCGACTCGTTGGCATAGCTGACGTCGAGGTCGAACGCGCTGTCGTCGATGCCGATCGCCTCCGTCCAGCGCTGCCAGAGCAACCCGCGGGGTGCGCCGGGCGGCGGCACCGTGACCACGGTGATCCGGTCGGCCGGCACGGCCTGCGCCCAGTGGCCGAGCACGCGGGGGATGTCCTGCGACTGCCAGCTCCACCCGCCGCGGAGCCGCCCGGCGAGAGCGCGGTCCATGAACGCGTCGAAGCCGAGGTCCGACGGCATCTTGAGCGCCTCCTGCCAAACGGCGGGGAACTGGAGCACGTAGGAGCGGACGGTGACGACCAGCCGGACCTCGGCCGGTGCGAGCGCCGCGACCGCGGCGCGGGCCTGGTCGGCGGTCGCCATGCTGAAGAACTCGTGTGACACCAGCCCGTCGCCGTCCCAGGCGGCGAGCTCGCCCACCAGCCGCTTCCACGCCCCGGCGTTGCGGCCCATCCGGGCCGGTGACGCGCCGCGCACCTCCTGGGAGGAGTGGTAGTGGTCCATCCGGCTGGCACCGGGGTAGAGGAAGCCCTGCCTGCGCAGCGCGGGACGGTTCTGCCACATGGTGGTCTGCAGGAACGTGGTCCCGGTCTTGGGCAACCCGATGTGGAGGTGGACGGTGCGGGCCATCAGCGCTCCTCCGCCCGGTCCGGCGCCGCCGTCACGGCGCCAGCGAGTGGGCGTCGAGGTAGGCCTTGACCTTCTCCTCGTCCCGCAGCGACAGCGGCACGAGGAGCTCCTCGACGACGTCGAGCAGCTCGGCCACCCGGCGGTTGAGCCGGCGCGCCTCCTGGACCTCGGCCTCGAGCTCGGTCACCCGCTCGCGCAGCTGCGCCAGCTCGTGGCGGGTCGCGCCGGGCGCGACCCGGGTCAGGGTGCGGCGGCCGGCCTCGCGGAGTCGGTCGTTCATGGGTCGGCAGGCTACTACCCCGGCAGCGGCGACCGGCCCCCGCGATACCGTTGCCCGTTGCGTCGTGCGAGCGGATCGAAGGGATGACCACGTGATCGGGATGGTGTTGGCGGCCGGTGCCGGCCGGAGGCTGCGGCCCTACACGGACACGCTGCCGAAGGCGCTGGTGCCGGTGCGCGAGGAGACCACGATCCTCGACATCGCGCTGGCCAACCTCGCCGCGGTCGACCTGCGCGACGTCGTGGTGGTCGTCGGCTACGCCGCCGGTGCGGTCGAGGAGCGACGGGCGGAGCTCGAGCAGCGGTACGGCGTCCGGCTGACGCTCGTCCACAACGACAAGGCCGAGATCTGGAACAACGCCTACTCGTTCTGGCTCGCACGCGACCACATCGCCGACGGCGTGCTGATGGTCAACGGCGACACCGTGCACCCGGTGTCGGTCGAGGAGACGCTGCTGGCCAACCGCGGCCCCGACGTGCTGCTCGCGGTCGACACCGAGAAGCAGCTCGCCGAGGAGGAGATGAAGGTGCAGGTCTCCGACGACGGCGCGCTCACCCGGATCACCAAGCTGATGGACCCCGCCACCGCCTACGGCGAGTACATCGGCGCCACGCTGATCGAGCCGACGGCGGTCCCGCGCCTCGCCGACGCGCTCCGGACCACCTTCGAGCGCGACCCCGACCTCTACTACGAGGACGGCTACCAGGAGATGGTCGACCGGGGCGACCGGATCGACGTCGCACCGATCCCCGCCGGCACCCCGTGGGTCGAGGTGGACAACCACGAGGACCTGGCCCTCGCCCGGGAGATCGCATGCCGGTACTAGCCCGGATGCTCGCCAGCCCGCTGCACCTCGACATCCGGGCCGGCGCGGTCGGCGCCCTCGCGTCGCTGCTGCACGAGCGGTCGATCACCTCCGGCGGCACCGTGATGGTCGCCGTCGGCACCGGCCAGGGCACCGCGATCTGGGACCGGGTGCGTCCCTCGCTGCCGAACGCCACGGTGTTCCAGGTGGAGGAGGGCAGCCTCGCCTCGGCGGGCGACCTGCAGGCGGAGCTCGGCAAGCAGGGCTACGACGCCGTGGTGGGGATCGGCGGCGGCAAGACGATCGACGTCGCCAAGTACGCCGCCACCCGGGCCGCGGTGCCGATGGTCGCCGTCGCCACCAACCTGGCCCACGACGGGATCTGCTCGCCGGTGGCCTCGCTCGAGCACCCGCACGGCAAGGGCTCCTACGGCGTGGCGCTCCCGCTCGCGGTCGTCGTCGACCTCGACTACGTCCGCACCGCGCCCGCCCCCGATGGTCCGCGGCGGGATCGGGGGACGCGATCAGCAACCTGTCCGCGATCGAGGACTGGCTGCTGGCGCAGCGCGAGCGTGGGGAGGCCGTCGACGGCCTCGCGCTGGCGTTCGCCCGCACCGCCGGCGAGGCGATCCTGCACCGGACCGACGGGATCGGGGACGACGGGTTCCTCATCGCGCTCGCCGAGGCCCTGGTGCTCTCCGGCATGGCGATGTCGGTGGCCGGGACGTCCCGGCCGTGCAGCGGGGCCTGCCACGAGATCGTGCACGCGGTCGACCAGCTCTTCCCCGGGGTCAGCAACCACGGCGAGCTGGCCGGCATCGGGGCGCTCTTCGCCACCTTCCTCCGCGGGGACGAGCCGCGCCTGGAGCTGATGCGGCGCACGCTCGCGCGGCACGGCCTCGCGACCGCGCCGGCCGACATCGGGCTCAGCGAGGAGCAGTTCGTCGCCGCGGTCCTGGCGGCGCCGGCCACCCGGCCCGACCGGTACACCATCCTCGAGCACCTCGGCCTCGACGAGGCCGGTGTGCGGGAGCGCGTCGCCGCCTACGTCAGGCGGGGTCGCCGGGGCTGACGGCCCCGGGTCCGCCTGAGCCGCGCGAGCTCGCTGCCGAGCGCCAGCGCCCGCTCCGCCCGGACGGCGACCTCCTCCACGGCCGTGCCCACCTCCGGCGAGCGGCGGGCGAGCTGACGGGCCAGCGCGGGGTCGTCACCGCCGTCGTCATCCGGCTGCTCCCCGTCGCCGGCGGCTGCCGCCTCCTCGTCGTCCCGGGGCTCGTCGCCGGTGTCGGCGGCGTCCGCGCCGGCCGCCCGCAGCCCGGCCACCTGGCGCTCCAGGGACGCCGTCGCCTCGTCGAGCCCGTCGCGCGCCCACGCCGCCGCTGCCAGCAGCTCGTCGTCGGTCGGCTCGGCCAGGTGGAGCGGCACCTCGTCGCCGACCAGCGTCGTGGGGAGGTCGTCGAGCGAGCCGACCACCGGGACGCCGCTCGCCTCGACCGCCGTACGCACCTTGGCGTTCCAGCGGGCCGAGTGGTTGCGGCCCGGCCGGTTGAGCGTCACCTTCGGCTCGAGGTGGGCGCGCGCACCGAGGACGTCCCGGGCGAGCAGCGACTTCATGGTGCGCACGTAGTCCTGCCGGGGCACCGGCCCGATCCGCAGGTTCAGCAGCCGCATCAGCTCGCTGGACGGGTGCCCGAGGGAGGTGTTGCTCTCGACCGCCCGCTCGGTGCAGAGGGCCGGGTCGACTCCGATCACCCCGGCGAACCGCTTCCACAGCAGGTCCGGGTCGGAGGACCGCAGCGGCACCGTCACGACGTGAACCCGCCCCCGCCCCACCAGGGGCACCCACGTGTCGAGCACGCGCGGCACGCCGAGCGCCCGGTCGACCATCTTCTCGGCACGCTGCCCGGCGGCGCCGTCGTTCTCCACCACGTGGCGCAGCGCGCGGATCATCCGTGGCAGCGGCACGGGCGCGCCGTTGCGGCAGTTGGTCTGCCACTGCGAGCGGAGCACCGCCGCCGTGTCCCGCACGGTCAGCACCACGTGCACCTCCGCGCCGGCCAGCGACGCGACGATCCGTGCGGCCGCCTCCGGCGAGGCCCAGCACAGGAACTCCATCGAGACGACCGTCCCGCGGCCCCGGTGCGCGAGCACCTCGCCGGCGAGCCGCTCCCACCGGCCCCGTGCGGCCTGCTTCATCGCCGGGTCCTGGGCGGTGCCGAGCGCGTCGTGCACGGCGAGGACGACGTCGGACCAGCTGCGCCCGGCCAGCAGGTGGCCGGCGTCGGCGAGCGTGCGCTCGTTGGCCGTCATCAGTCGCTGGAGGTAGGTGGTGCCGGTGCTCGGACCGCCGATGTGGAGGTAGACGGGAGCAGGCGCACGGTCCGGCCAGGGCTGGGCCATGGCGCGAAGGCTAGCAACCACCGCGGGTGCCGGCGGGCCGGGGTGCGCGCGGGTGGGTGACCCCGGGTGTGACGCAGTCGGCACCCGCCGGCGGCTCCGGCGGATGCCGGGCCGGCCCGGGCCCGCTGGTAGTTTGATCCCGTCCGAAACTCGGCCGAGTCGAAGGAATGCGCCCACGTGAGCGAAGCCTCCACTGCCTCCCCGTCCCCGACGCCCGTGGGCGCCGCTGCCGGGTCGTCCGACGGCGGCGGCTTCCGTGTCGTGCAGCGCCTGGTGGTCCCGTCCGACCAGGAGCTCGACGATGCAGTCGCTCTACGTCAGCGGCGTCACCGCGTTCTCGTCCGGCTCCGACGCCATGCAGCGGCAGTCGGGCGGCGAGCACGACAACGCCGACCGCAACGAGCGCGAGGCCGACCGGTCCTCGGAGACCACCGGCATGGCGGGCTTCGGCCGGGTTGACGTCTCCGGCGTCGCCGTCGACCCCGAGAAGCGGGTCACACTCGGCACCTACTTCAACGCGTTCCCCGGCCAGCTACTGGCGTCGCTGGACCGAGTTCACCTCGGTGCGGCTGACGGTGACGGTGCGCGGCAGCGGATCCGTGATCGTCTACCGGTCCACCTCCAAGGGGCACGTCGTCCGCGCCGACTCGCGCCGCTTCGACGCGACGGCCGGCGAGACGGTCTCCTTCGACCTCCCGCTCAAGCCGTTCATCGACGGCGGCTGGTACTGGTTCGACGTCGAGGGCGGCCACTCCGAGCTGGTCCTCGAGGACGCCCAGTGGGGGTTCGAGACCGACCGGGTTCGGTCCGGCCGGGTCACGATCGGCATCACGACGTTCAACCGTCCCGAGTTCTGCGTCGCCCAGCTCGCCAACCTGGCCACGAATCCGGCGGTCCTCGAGATCCTCGACGAGGTCGTGGTCGTCGACCAGGGGACCAACAAGGTCGTCGACGACGCCGGGTACGCCGACGCGGCGGCCGGCCTCGGCAGCAAGCTGCGGATCATCGACCAGCCGAACCTCGGCGGCTCGGGCGGCTTCTCCCGCGCGATGAACGAGGCCGTGTCGATGGGGGCGTCCGACTACGTCCTGCTGCTCGACGACGACGTGGTGTGCGAGCTCGAGGGCATCCTGCGCGCCGTGGCGTTCGCCGACCTCGTCAAGCGGCCCTCCCTCGTCGGCGGGCAGATGTTCAGCCTCTACGACCGGTCGGTGATGCACGCCTACGGCGAGTCGATCGCCAAGTACCGCTGGTTCTGGGGCCCGGTCGCCCCGAGCGTCCACGGCCACGACTTCGCCAAGAAGTCGCTGCGGTCGACCAGCTGGATGCACCGGCGCATCGACGTCGACTACAACGGCTGGTGGATGTGCCTGATCCCCACGCAGGTGATCCGTGAGATCGGCCTGTCGCTGCCGATGTTCATCAAGTGGGACGACGCCGAGTTCGGCCTCCGCGCCGGCGCCCACGGCTACCCCACGGTGACCCTCCCCGGCGCCGCCGTCTGGCACGTGCCGTGGACCGAGAAGGACGACACGCTCGACTGGCAGGCCTACTTCCACGAGCGCAACCGCCTGGTCTCGGCGCTGCTCCACTCGCCGTACCCCCACGGCGGCAAGCTGGTCCGCGAGAGCCTCGAGAACCACGTCAAGCGGCTGATGTCGATGCAGTACGGCACCGGCGAGATCATCCTGATGGCGCTGCAGGACGTCCTCGACGGCCCCGACCGCATGCACCACGACATCCTCAACCGGCTGCAGGAGGTCCGCGCCCTGCGCGACCGGTACGACGACGGCCAGTTCCAGTCCGAGCTCGACGCCTTCCCGTCGCCGCGGCGCAGAAGCCGCCGAAGCGGGGCAAGGGCATCCCCCGTCCCGACGACCACCGTCGGCAAGGCGAAGATGGCCGCCATGGGCCTGGTCCGCCAGGCGCTGCCCACCCGCGAGCTGTCGGCCGAGCACCCCGAGGGCATCGTCCCCCACGTCGACCAGCGGTGGTACCGGCTCGCGCACTTCGACTCCGCGATCGTGTCGACCGCCGACGGCGTCGCCGCCTCGTGGTACCGCCGCGACCCCGGTCAGTTCCGCGACCAGATGACCCGCTCGGTCGCGATGCACGCCCGGCTCTACAAGGAGTGGGACGAGCTCGCCGAGCGCTGGCGCTCCGCGCTCCCCGAGCTCACCTCGCCCGAGCGCTGGAAGCTGACCTTCGAAGGCATCGACGCGGAATGACCACCCTGCGGGACGCGCTCCCGTCGGACGGCAACGGGGAGCGCGACCTCAGCACGGTGCCGTTGACGCCGCCGTCGGCCAACAACGGCCTGCTCGCGGTCTTCCAGCGGCGGTACCTGCTGCGGCTCCTCGTGCGCCGCGAGATCAGCGCCCGCTACCAGGGGTCGTTCCTCGGGCTGCTGTGGTCCTACATCGGGCCGCTGTGCCAGTTCTTCGTCTACTGGTTCGTGATCGGCACCATCCTCGGCCTGCACAAGCAGGTCGAGAACTTCGGCATCCACATCTTCGCCGGGCTGGTGGTCGTCCACTTCTTCACCGAGACCTTCGGCGCCGGCACCCGGTCGATCGTCCGCAACAAGTCGGTCGTGGTGAAGATGCCGCTGCCACGGGAGATGTTCCCCGTCGCCTCGATGCTGGTGTCGCTCTACCACGTCGGGCCGCAGCTGATCATCCTCACGATCGCCTGCCTGTTCTACGGCTGGGTGCCCGACCCGATCGGGATGCTGTCGCTGCTGATCGCGATCCTGATCGCGATGGCGTTCGGCACCGCCGCTGCGCTGATGTTCAGCGTCGCCAACGTGTACTTCCGCGACTTCGGCAACATCGTCAACATCACGCAGATGTTCGTGCGGTTCAGCGTGCCGATGATCTACCCGTTCTCGATGGTCGACGAGCGGTTCGGCAGCGCCGCCCAGTTCTACCTGCTCAACCCGCTCGCCGACGCCGTCCTGCTCGTCCAACGGGCGTTCTGGCGGGGCACCGTCCCCGAGGCCGACCGCGACCCGAGCGACTTCCCGGACCACCTGCTCGTCTGGGGCGTCGGTGTCCTCGCCGTCGGGCTGCTGCTCCTCGTCGTCGCGCAGCTCGTCTTCAGCCGGCTCGAGAACAAGATCCCGGAGCGGCTCTGATGACCACCTCGATCGTGCTCGAGAACGTCACCAAGACGTTCACGCTGCGCTACCACCGCACCATCAAGCAGGTGTCGGTCGCGAAGATGCGCGGCGAGGAGACCAGCTCGACCTTCCGGGCCATCGACGACGTCTCGTTCGAGGTCCAGCAGGGCGAGTCGATCGGGCTGATGGGGCTCAACGGGTCGGGCAAGAGCACGCTGCTGAAGATGATCAGCGGCGTGATGCGCCCCGACTCCGGCACCGTGCTCACCCGCGGCCGGATCGCCGGCCTGATCGCCACCGGTGCCGGCTTCCACCCCCAGCTCACCGGGCGCGAGAACCTGTTCCTCAACGCCGCGATCCTCGGCATGGGGGAGCGGGAGACGCTGCGCAAGTTCGACGAGATCGTCGAGTTCGCCGAGCTGGGGCACCGGCTCGACACCCAGGTCGGGCACTACTCCTCCGGCCAGAGCGCCCGGCTCGGCTTCGCGATCGCCATCCACGTCGACTCCGACATCTTCCTCGCCGACGAGGCACTCGCCGTCGGCGACAAGCCGTTCAAGCGGAAGTGCCTGGCCAAGATGGCCGAGATCCGCGACAGCGGCCGGACGATCTTCTACGTCAGCCACGCCGCCGGGCAGGTGCGCCGGATGTGCAACCGCGTGATCGTCCTCGAGAACGGCCGCCTCGGCTTCGACGGCCCGGTCGACGAGGGCATCCGCTACCTCCACTACGACGGCGACGACGAGGAAGAGCTCGTCGACGCAGACACTGGAGACGACATCTAGATCCCGGCTCACCCCCATGGCCCCTGTGCCACGGGGTGGCTCACGCCATTGGCGCTCGCTTCGCTTCGCGCGTGTCGCGCCGCCCTGGACGCCTCGCCTTCCCTCCCTCCGCTCGGTCGCTCGTTCCTCGCTCCCTCGCTCCAGTCAGTCCAGGCGAGGCGGGCGGCGCGACGGTCTCGCCCCGATGTTCGACGAGTTGGGATGTTGCGGCGTGTCGAGTGGAAATTACACGTTTGTAGTTACTCACGAACTCTTCCGTGTGCCTGTGACTCATGTGAAAGTTGCTTCTCGTGTGACTCCTTCCCCGCACACGACTGGAGCAGCCACTCATGCGTTCGAGCACGTCCCGATCCTCCGACCGACCAGCCGTCGCCGACCCCGCGCGTCGCCGGCAGCACTTCGTGGTCGCCTGCCAGCAGGTGCTGGCGCTGGCGCTCGTGTGCGCCGTCCTCACCCCGGCGGCGCGGACCATCACCATGGACGTCCGTCCGGCGGGTCCGGGCGCGGCGGACGTCGGCGGCCCGGCTTCGCTGCGGTCGGCGCAGGTGCCGTCCACGGTGCCGACCGCGCCGGTCGACCCGGCGGTGGAGGAGTACACCCTCACCGCACCGAAGGGTGCGCGGGTCGCGCCACGGGCGCTGCGCTCGACCGTGCAGCGCACCGCGGGCGGCAGCCGGCTCACCAGCGACGCGGTGCCCGTGGACGGCTACGGCACGGTCGGGGTGACCTGGGGCGCCGGGGCCCGCGTGGAGGACGACGCCCTCGCGGTCCGAGCGCGCACGCTGCGCGACGGCCGCTGGTCGGGATGGGCCGAGGTGCCGTTCCACGACGAGCACGGCCCCGACCCCGACAGCCGCGAGGGCCGGCGGGCGCGTCCGGGCACCGAGCCGCTCGTGGTGGGCGACGCCGACCGGGTGCAGGTGCGGGTGGTCGCCGACGCCGGCGTGCCGGCCGACATGCGGCTCGCGGTCATCGAACCCGGCACCGCGTCGAGCACCGCCCGCGAGCTGCCGAGCATCGACACCAGCACCCTGCCGGGGAGCGCCCCGGGCAGCCGGTCCGACCAGTCCGACCAGGCCGACCGGACCAGCCCGACGCAGGGCGGCGACGGGGCGATCACGCTGCAGGCGAAGGTCGCGGCGCCGCGGCCGACGATCTTCTCGCGGGCCCAGTGGGGCGCCAACGAGCGCCTCCGCGACCCGGGTTCCCTGCACTACTACGAGGTGCACGCGGGCTTCGTGCACCACACCGTCAACACCAACGACTACACCCGCGCGCAGGTGCCCGGGATCATCCGGAGCATCTACGCCTACCACACGCGGTCCCGCGGCTGGAGCGACATCGGCTACAACTTCCTGGTCGACCGGTTCGGCCGGGTCTGGGAGGGCCGCGCCGGTGGCGTCGACCGCCCGGTCGTCGGCGCCCACACGCTCGGCTACAACGAGGAGTCGTTCGCCATGTCGGCGATCGGCAACTTCGAGACCGCGCGGCCGACCGCGGCGATGATCCGTGCGTACGGCGCCCTGTTCGCGTGGAAGCTCGGCCTGCACGGCGTGGACGCTGCCGACCAGAAGCAGCGGGTGGGGTCGCGGAACTTCCCCGCGATCAACGGCCACCGCGACGCCGGGTCGACCGCGTGCCCCGGCCGCTACCTCTACGCCAAGCTCGGGCGGATCCGGAACCTCGCCGCCGCGGCGCAGACGGGTTGGGAGGGGCGCGAGCTGGAGTCGGACCTGGTCGGCGACCCCGGTCCGGACCTCGTGTTCCGCCGGAAGTCCGACGGCCGGGCGATCCTGCGCTCGGTCGAGCGTCGCCCCGACGGCCGGCTCCGGCTGGGCAAGCCTCTCAACACCGGCCTCGACCTCTCCTCGGCGCGGGCGCTGCTGCGCGCCGGCGACTGGGACCGCGACGGTCACGGCGACCTGATCGTCCGTCACCACGGCCGGCTCTGGCTCCACCGCGGCCTGGGCGGCGGCAAGTTCGCACCCGAGAGCCTGCTCGCGAAGGGGTTCGGCAAGGTGCGGCTGCTCGCAGCGGTCGGCGACTACACCGGCGACGGCTTCCCGGACCTGGTGGGGCAGCCGATCGGCGGCAGGATGCAGGTCTACCCCGGCAGGGGGCGTGAAGGGGCTGCGGGCGGCGCTGCCGGCCTACTCGCCGGTCCAGGGCCGTCGTCAGCTCGGCATCGGCCGGTGGGACGGCGACGGCGCGCCGGACACGATCGTCCGCACCGACTCGGCGCTCGTGCTCTACCGCGGCAACGGACCTGGTGGGTTCGTCCGCGGCACGGCCCTCAAGATCCCGATCAGCGGCTACAACTGGATGGTCGGCATCGACGACGTCGACGGTGGCGGCCACAGCGACCTGGTGGTCCGCACGAAGGGCAACGACCGGCTGTGGCTCGTCCCCGGGAGCACCGGCCAGTTCCAGCCCCGCGTCCGGATCACGGGCAAGATCTCCGTCTATAACCTCATGGGGTGAGGAGGGACGACGTGCCTGGTGCTCAGGCGGGGAAGCGGGCGGTGGCGCGCTCGGCGACGTACGTCGCCTCGAGCCGCTCCCGGCCGGCCTGAGCCACCAGGACGAGCGAGCCGCCCTTCGCGAGCGGCTCGGCGAAGGTCGCGAGTCCCGGTGGGGAAGCCGGGTTCGCGACCGAGAGGAGGCGGCCGCCGCCGTCGAGGAGACTCCCCCCGGCGGCCGCCTCCCACAGCGTCCGGTGGCTCACCGCGACACCGTCCAGCTCGTGCGCCGGGTCGTCGGCGCCCGGCGGGTCCCAGGGGACGAAGGCGTCCGGCTGCGACCAGATCTCGACCCCGACGTCGTGGACCCCGGGCGGCACCGGGTGGGCGAAGCGCACCCCGAGCGGCAGCAGCGAGCAGGCGAGCACGACCGTGCGGTCGACCCGCCCGGCCCAGACGTCCAGGGTGTCCGGCCCGCAGACCACCGCCGCGGGCTCCTCGGAGCCGGTCACGACCAGCCCGGCCTGCCACGCGGCGCCGAGGAAGACGGTGGTCAGCCAGTGGGGCGGGAGGTCGATGCGCAGGCGGTCGCCGCGCTCGAGGTCGAGCTCGTCGACGAGGAGCGAGGCGGCCTTCGCGACCCAGTTGGCGTACGTCGTCACCGACAGCTCCACCCGCTCGCCGGCGCCGTCGTCGTAGAACGTCACGAGCGGGCGGCCGGGGTCGCGGCGGAGCCGCTCGGCGAGGACGTCGGCGAAGGTGGTCACGGGCCCCCACGATAGAGCCACCGTGCCCTAGGGTTGCCCGCCATGGATGGCTTCTGGGCCGTGGTGCCGGCCGGCGGCGCGGGAACCCGGCTGTGGCCGCTCTCGCGTGCCGGGTCCCCCAAGTTCCTCCACGACCTCACCGGCAGCGGCCGGACGCTGCTCGAGCAGACCCACGACCGGCTGGCGCCGCTCGCGGGCGACCGGTTCCTCGTCGTGACCGGCCGGCCGCACGAGGAGGCGGTGCGCCGCCAGCTGCCGGCCGGCACCGAGGTGCTGGCGGAGCCCTCGCCGAGGGACTCGATGGCCGCCATCGGGCTCGCTGCGGCGCGGCTGGAGCGCCGGGCCGCGGAGACGGGGGAGGACGTGGTGATGGGCTCCTTCGCCGCCGACCACGTCATCACCGACGCCGACGCGTTCCTCGACACCGTCCGCCACGCGGCGCGGGCCGCCCGCGAGGACTGGCTGGTGACCATCGGGATCGAGCCGACCTTCGCCAGCTCCGCGTTCGGCTACGTCGAGCAGGGCGACCCGCTCCCAGGGCTCGAGCAGGCGCGGGAGGTGCGGGCGTTCGTCGAGAAGCCCTCGGTCCCGGTCGCGGAGGAGTACCTCGCCACCGGTCGCTACCGGTGGAACGCGGGGATGTTCGTGGTGCGCCCGTCCGTCCTGCTCGACCTGCTCGCCGCCGAGGCGTCGGCATTCGCCGCGACCCTCCGCCGGATCGCCGCCGAGCCGCGGTCGCTGGACGCCCTCTGGCCGACGCTGCCGAGGATCGCGATCGACCACGCCGTCGCCGAGCCGGCCGCGGCCGCCGGCCGGGTGGCGACGGTGCCGGGCGGCTTCGGGTGGGACGACGTCGGCGACTTCGACTCGCTCGCCGGCCTGGTCGGCGAGGCCGCTGACTGCACCGTCCTGGGGGACCGCGGCGCCGTCGTGGCGCACCAGGCCACCGGCCTCGTCGTGCCCGGCTCCGGGCGGGTGGTGGCCGTCGTCGGGCTCGACGACGTCGTGGTGGTCGACACCCCCGACGCGCTGTTGGTGACGACCCGCGACCGGGCGCAGGACGTCAAGGCCGTCGTCGCGGCCCTCCGCGACCGCGGTCGCGACGACCTGACCTGACCCGACCTGGGTGGCCGGGCGGCCGCCGTACCGTCAGCCCTGGTAGCCGCCGATCGGCTCGGGCGCGTCGGTGTAGGGGTACTTCTTCATGAACGCGTCGAGCGCCTCGCCGCTCGGCTCGGAGCAGTACTGCCAGACGCCGACGGACTTCGTGTCGTCGACCATGCTCCAGTGGGTGAGCGCGATGTGCTGGCCGTCGGGGAAGTCGTCGCCGTCCTCGCTGGTCCACGGCACCGCCTTGAACGCGAGCCGGTTGTTGGTGTCGCTGTCGTCGAGCCGGTCGGCGATCGCCTTGATCTGGCCCATCATCGCGGCGTCGTCGGCGGCCTTCTCGTCGTACCAGAGCACGGTGAAGCCGTGCTCCAGGTTGTGGACCAGCGCCTCGAGCTCGGGCCGGGTGTCCTCGTTGTAGAACCGCACCTCCATCGGCACGGGCGCGAGGCCGCCGACGTTCCAGTGCGGCCCGAACGCGGGCGGAGCGTCCTCGTAGGTGATCTGCTCGTCCTCGTCGCGGTGGTCGTTGTTGCCCTCCGCGTCCTTGGTGGTGATCTCCCCGCACGCCGACGCCGGTGCGCCGATGTCGGCCAGCGCCTCGCCGGAGTGCTGGCGCTTCTCCCACCACGACCGCACCGGGCTCCATGCCGCAGCGCCGACGATGACCACCGCGACGAGCACGCACACGCCGACGATCATGCGGCCCTGCCGCTTGTCGGCGCTGCGCTGCTTGCGGCGGATGTCGTCGATGACCTTCTGGCGGTCCGACTTGGCGGACTTGGTGGTCTTGACCACGGTGCGGGGTACCTCGATGTCGTGGGAGAAGGACGCGTCGGAGCGCACCCGGAGCGGCTCGGACGCGGTGAGTCTACGGAGTCCCGGAGCCTAACCGGAGATCGAGGCCGTCGCTGGATGTCTCGGCGACCCAGCCGTGCGCGAACGCCACGACGGCGGCCAGGCCGGCGCGGTCGGCCGGGCAGCGGACCCCGCCGCTCTCGGGGCCGTCCTCGGGACCGTCGTGGGGGGGAACGCCTCGATGCCGGCGCGGGCCAGGGCCTCCAGCAGCTCCGCCCGCGGCACGGGGGACCCGAACGGCGCCCGGTCCGCGGGGTCGCCCGCCACGGCCCGTACGACGGCCTCGCGGGCGCCGTAGCCGAACAGGTCGGCGCCGTCGGGTCGCACGAGCGAGCGGGCGCCGGGCCCGTCGTCGCCCGGCGGCAGGACCAGGTCGGCCCGACCGCGGACCACGGCGAACGGGCGGGCCCCGAGCTTGCCCTGGGCGAGCTCGGCCACGCCGGCCAGCTCGTCGGCGACCGCGGGCGCGGTGACGGCCAGCTCGTTCCCGTGCGCGTCGACCCGGCCGGCGAAGGACTCGAGCACGACCAGCCCGGCGGCGCCGATGGCGATGTCGGTCTGCCCCTCCCGCCACGCGCGGCCCGCGGTGTCGGTGACGACGACGCCGACGTTGACGCCGAGCCGCCGCGCGACGGCGCTGCGGATCCGCCGCGCGGACCCGTCCGGGTCGAGCGGGAGCAGAACCACCTCGCCGGCCGCGACGTTCGACGCGTCGACACCGGCTGCCGCCATCGTGAGGCCGAGCCGGTTGCGCACGATCCGGGTGCCGCCCCGGCGCGCCACCGGCCGCACGGTCTCGCGATCCACCCACGTGTCGCGGTCGCCGTCGACGACGCGGCCCTCGGCCTTGCTCACGACCTTGCTCGTCACCACGACGACGTCACCGTCGACCAGCTCGACGAGGGGCTCCAGCAGCGCGACCAGGTCGTCGCCCGCCCGCACCTCCGGCACGCCGTCGGGCGCGGTCACCGTCAGCGTCGGCATCAGCCGGCCACCAGGTCCACCGCGGCCGCGGCCATCGCCGCGGTCGCGTCGGCGTCGGTCATCATCAGCGGCACCGCGGCGCACCGGATGCCGGCCTCCTCCACCGCCGCCACCTGGGCGGCGTCGCGCTTCGTCGACGAGCCACCCGTCGAGCACGCCGCCGGCGGCACGGGCGCCGTAGTGGCGGCCCACCGCCCCGGCGCTCACCTCGACGCCCACGGACGCCAGCAGCTGGGCGGCCATGCCGCGCACGTGGCTGCCGCCGACGATGGGGGAGAGGCCCACGACCGGCGCCGCGGTGGCCCGCACGGCGTCCCGCACGCCCGGGACGCCGAGGATCGTCCCGACCGAGACCACCGGGTTCGACGGCGGCAGCACGACCAGGTCGGCCTCCGTGATCGCCTCGACGACCCCGGGGGCGGGGGAGGAGTCGTCGAGGCCGACGACGACCACCGTCTCCGCCGGCACCTCGGCCCGCAGCCGTACCCAGTACTCCTGGAAGTGCACGACCCGCCTGCCGCTCGGGGAGGCCTCGTCCGCCACCGCGACGTGGGTCTCGACCCGGTCGTCGGTCATCGGCAGCAGCCGCACGGGCGGGCCGGGGAGACCGGCGAGCCACCGCCGGCAGAGGGCCTCGGTGACCTTCGACAGCGGGTAGCCGGCGTCCACGAGCTGGGTGCGGACCAGGTGGGTGGCGATGTCGCGGTCGCCCAGCCCGAACCAGGTGGGCTCGACGCCGTAGGCCTCGAGCTCGGCCCGCACGCTCCACGTCTCGTCGCGGCGGCCCCACCCGCGACCGGGGTCGATCCCGTCGCCGAGGGTGTACATCACCGTGTCGAGGTCGGGACAGACCTTGAGCCCGTGCACCCACCAGTCGTCGGCGGTGTTGGCGATCACGGTGACCTCGGCGTCCGGCGCGACGCCCGGGATGGCCCCGGTGGCGATCCCGTGCCGCAGGCCCTGCAGGAACCGGGCGCCGCCCATGCCCCCGGACAGGACGGTCAGCTTCTTCATGCGGCTAACTCTGCCGCGCGCGGCGGCGCGCCCGGCCCCGGGGGCACCAGGCGATACGCGAGGGCGGTGCAGAAGATCCGCATATAGCAGACTCAGGCTTGACTCAGTGGGTATGACATGCATGTAATTCCACAAGTGTCGTTCCGACTCAGGTAGCGGTTCCCACTTCCGATCAGGGAGTGAGCACCGGACTGCCGGGCAGGGGCCGGGGCGGCGACAAATGGGGGTCGAAAGGGGCGGAGACGGTGAGAGAACTCTTCCTGGTCGAGGATGCAGGCACCGACGACCTGGGGTGGCAGGAGCGCGCGTTGTGCGCGCAGACCGATCCCGAGGCCTTCTTCCCGGAGAAGGGCGGGTCGACGCGCGAGGCCAAGAAGGTCTGCCAGACCTGCGAGGTCCGGGTGGAGTGCCTCGAAGCGGCACTGATGAACGACGAGCGGTTCGGCATCTGGGGCGGCCTCTCCGAGCGGGAGCGCCGCAAGCTGAAGAAGCGCGCCGTCTGACCGGGAGCCGGGCGCGCACCACGGGCGCCCGGCGGTCCGGTCGACGAGCGGCCGGTCGCGCGCGGCGGGTCGGTAGGCTCGCCCCTCGTGTCCGGGGTCTCGGTGGTGCTCGTCAGCCACGACGGTTCGTCGTGGCTCAGCGCCGTCCTCCGGGGGATCAGCGAGCAGACGGTCGCCGGCGACGCCCTCGACGCCGTGGTCGCCGTCGACACCGGCAGCAAGGACGGCAGCGCCGACCTGGTGGAGTCCACCCTCGCCGCCCTGCCCACGACCGCGGTCACCGTCCTCCGCGAGTCGGGCCGGACGACGTACCCCCAGGCGGTGGCGCTGGCCCTCGACACCCTCCGTCGTCAGGGCAGCACCTCGGAGTGGGTCTGGCTGCTCCACGACGACAGCAACCCCGCGCCCGACGCGCTCGCCTGCCTGCTCGCAGCCGCCGCCGATCGGCCCGACGTCGACTTCCTCGGCCCCAAGCTCCGCGAGTGGCCCTCGCTCAAGCGCCTGCTCGAGGTCGGCGTGACGATCAGCGGCACCGGCCGGCGGGAGACCGGGTTGGAGCGTGGTGAGTACGACCAGGGCCAGCACGACGAGGTGCGCGAGGTGCTCGCCGTCAACAGCGCCGGCCTGCTCGCGCGGCGGGCGGTGCTCGAGGAGCTCGGTGGGTACGACGAGCAGCTGGCGATGTTCGGCAACGACCTCGACCTCGGCTGGCGCGCCGCGGCCGCCGGCCGCACCACGCTGGTCGTGCCGCAGGCGGTCGTCTTCCACGCCGAGGCGGCGCACCGGGGCGTGCGCCGAACGCCGCTGACCGGCCGGCACACCCATTACCAGGAGCGGCGGGCGGCGCTCTACACGCTGCTGGCCAACTGCCGCACCGCAGCGCTGCCGTGGCAGGTGGTCCGGCTCGCCGTCGGCTCGCTGCTCCGCGTGCTGGGGTTCCTCCTCGTCCGGTCCGCGGGAGAGGCCCTCGACGAGCTGGCGGCGCTGCTCGCGGTCTACGCCCGACCCGGCCAGGTGCGCGCCGCCCGGCGGTCGCGCCGCCGTGACGGCGTCGACCGCAAACGGGTCCGCCGGCTGCTCGCGCCGTGGTGGCTGCCCTACCGGCACGGGCTCGACTTCCTCGAGGACCTCGTCGCCGCGGCCACCAACCAGGCCGCCGACGTCGCCGAGCGGCGCCGCGCGGCCGCCGCCGAGCGCGACCCGTCGCCCCCGCAGGCCCGGCACCGCACCGACGAGGACGACGACCTGGCCGACAACGGTCTCGCCGTCCGGTTCCTCACCGACCCGGTCGCTGTCGTCCTCGCCGTCGTCGCGATCGTGTTCGTCGTCGGCGCCCGGGAGGCGTTCGGCGCCGTGAGCGGCGGCGCGCTGTCACCGGTGCCCGCCGATGCCGGCGAGTGGTGGCGGCTGCACGTCGAGAGCTGGCACCCGGTCGGGTTCGGGTCCGCGGTGCCGGCGCCGGCGTACGTCCTGCCCCTGGCGCTGCTCGGCTCGCTGCTCACCCCCGAGACGGCGATGTCGGCGCTGCTCGTCGGTGCCGCGCCGCTCGCGCTCTGGGGTGCCTGGCGGTTCCTGCGGGTCGTCGGGCGACTGGTCAGCAGGTACGGCGCCCCCCGGTGGCTGCTGCTGTGGGGGGCGACGACGTACGCGCTCGTGCCGCTGGTCTCCGGTGCCTGGAGCGACGGCCGGTGGGGGCGTCGTCGTGGCGGCCGCCCTGCTGCCGTGGCTGGCCCACGCCGCGCTCGGCTTCGCCGACCCCGAGGCGTCGCGCCGGTGGCGCGCCGGCTGGCGGTCCGGGCTCCTCCTCGCGCTGACCACCGCCGTCGCGCCGGTGACGTGGCTCCTGTTCCTCGCCCTCGGCGCGGTCGTCCTCGCCGCCGCCGGGCTGGTGCTGCGCGGCGCGGTGCGCGGCCGGTCGGTGTGGGGGCCGCCCGTCACCGCGCTCGCCGTACCCGCCGTGCTGCTCGCGCCGTGGTGGGTTCCGGCGCTCGTCGAGGACGCGGGAGCAGCGCTGCTGCTCGACGTCGGACGCTGGCCGACCGTCGCCACCGACGGCGCCGACCTCGTCGTGGGGCGGCTCGGCGACGCCGGCGCGCCGTGGTGGCTCGGCCTGCTGGTCCCGATGCTCGCCCTGCTCGCCCTGGTGCCGCGCTCGACGCGCATCGGCGTCGTGCTCTGCTGGCTGGTGGCCGCCGTCGCCGCGCTCGTCGCGCTCCCGCTCGGCGCCGCGACGCTCGACCTCGCCGGCGCGGTGGAGCAGCAGCCCGGCCTCGGACCGGTGCTGCTGGTGCTGCACGGGGCGTGGGTCACCGCCGCGCTGCTCGGGGTGCTCGCGCTCACCGGCCGGTCGCCGGTGCCGGTCACGCTTCCGCGGCCGGTCCAGCCGGTGCTCGCCGGCCTCGGCGTCGTCGCCGCTCTCGTCCCGCTGGCGGGGCTCGTGTGGTTCGCGGTCTGGGGAGGTGACGACCTGGCCTCCGAGCAGCCGACCGAGGTCCCGGTCTACATGGCGCAGGAGTCGGAGACCTCGCCCGAGCTCGGCATCCTCGTGGTCCGGGGGGAGCGTCGCCGACGGGCTCGCCTACGAGCTGCAGCGCGGGACCGGCCCGACCGTGGGGGGAGGACGAGATCGCCGCGCTCACCGCGGAGGACCCGGCCGTCACCGAGCTGGTCGGCGCCCTGGCCTCCGCCCCGACCCCCGAGACCGTCGACGCCCTGCGCGAGCGGGGCGTCGGGTTCGTGGTGCTGCCCGCGCCCGCCGACGGCGCCGTCGCCGCCCGGCTCGACGCGACCGGCGGGCTCGAGCCGGCGAGCGCCGAGGACCGGGCGACCCGCGCCTGGGCGACGACCGACGCGCCGCCGGCCGAGGCGCTCGACGGCCCTGCCCCGGCGTGGCGCACCGGGCTGCTGGTGCTGCAGGGGGTGGCGGTGCTGGTCGTCCTGGTCCTCACCCTCCCGACCGTGCGGAGGAGCAGGCGATGACCGACGAGCAGCCGCGACCGTCCGCTGGGCGCCGGGCGACCGACCGGAGGGGCGACCGGCGGGGCGACCGGCGGGGCGACCGGCCCGGCTCCGCGCCCGGGCGGCGCGGGACCCGCGGCGGCCGCCGCGTGGACGTGCTGGTCGCGCTCGGCATCGCGCTCCCGGCCGTCGTGGCCGGCGCGCTGGCCCTGACCGCCGGTGACGAGCCGCCCGGCCTCCCGTCGGAGGCGCCGGTGCGCGCCGTCCTCCACGACGCCTCGCTGGTCTGCCCGGCCGCACCCGGTCGCTCCGCCGGCAGCGTCCTCGCCGGCCGCGCCCCCGGCCTCGACGAGGGCACGGTCACGGTCCTGACGGCCGACGACGCCGACGAGACCCTCGCCGAGGCGGCTCCCACCAGCATCGGGCCGGAGCAGCTCACCGAGGTCGACTCCGACGCCGACGTGGTGCTGAGCGGCGAGGGGGCCGCCGCCCCCCGGCCTGCACGCCGGCCGCGCGGGCGAGGCGGAGTCGGCCGCCGAGTGCCGCCCGGCCGCCTACGACGAGTGGTTCACCGGCCTCGGCGCCGCGGCCCGGCAGTCGTCGACCATCGAGCTGGTCAACCCCGAGACCGCACCCGCGGTCGTGGAGATCGCCCTCCACGGCCGCCGCGGCCCGATCGAGGAGGAGGACCTCCACGGCATCCGGGTGCCCGGCCACGGCGTCGTCCGGCTCGACCTCTCCGAGGTCGCACCCCGACGGGGCCCGTTGGCGGCCCACGTCCTCGTCGCCCGCGGCCGGGTCGTGACCACCGTGCGGCACACCTACGACCCCCTCGGACGGAGCCGGCCGCGCACCGACTTCGTGCCCGCCCAGGCCGAGCCGGTGACCGAGACCGTCCTCCTCGGCGTGCCGGAGCGGGCCGGCGGATCGGTCTACCTCGTCAACCCCGGTGAGGACGAGGCCCGCGCCACCGTGCGCGTGGTGTCCGGGGAGGCGACGTTCACACCCGCCGGGCTCGACGAGGTGGCGGTCCCGCCCGGCACCGTCCGCGCCCTGCCACTGGCACAGGTGCTCACCGCAGAGGCGCGCGACGGCGTCGTCGGGCTCCACGTCGAGTCGACCACGCCGGTGCTCGCCACCGCCCGGATCCTCCGCGACGACGACCCCGGCTTCGTCGGCCCGGCACTCGCGCTCGCCGACGGGGAGCCGGTGCCGGCCGTCGTACCGGCGGGGGGCGAAGCGGCTGGTGCTCGGCGGGGCGCAGCGCGCCGGCGTCGTGCGGGTGTCGGCGGCCGACGCCGAGGGCGAGCCGCTGCTGGAGCAGGAGCGCTTCGAGATCGGCGCCGACCACGGGGTGGCCGTCGACCTGCCCGACGAGGCGGTGCTCGTCACCGTCGACGCGCGCAACACCCCGGTGTCGGCGACCGTCGAGCTGACCGGCGGCCGCACCGGCACCCTCCGCCTGCGGCAGCCGGAGGTGTACGCCGAGGTGCCCGCGGTCCGGCCGGGCGCCGGTCAGTCGTCGGGATAGCGGGGGTCCACCTCCGACGGCGGGAGGCCCAGCAGGTCCGCGACCTGCTCGACGACGACGGTGAGGACCATCGCCTCCAGGTCGGAGCGGTCGGCGGCCCGGTGCTCGATCGGCCGCCGGAACACCACGAGCCGGGTCGGCGTCGGCCCCGAGCCGCGGACCAGCGACGCCAGGGGGCACCGTGCCCGGGTCCCAGTCGTCGGGGATCTGCGGCGTGTCCTCGACGGCGTACTCGACCAGCCCGAGGCGGTCGGACCACCGCCGGTCGATCTCGGTCACGACGTCGAGCACGAGCCGGTCGAAGGACTCGCGCCGGGAACGCGGCCGCGGCGGGCGGCCGTGGCGCGGGTGGCCCAGCACCGCGGGCCCGCGGGGTCCCCGGCCACGCCGGTCGCGTCGGGATCGCCGCGCGGACCCGCCTGCGCCCTCGGAGCCGCCTGGCTCGCCGGGGCCCGGGGTCGGTTCGGGGGTGGCGTCCTCCACGACCAGCGAGCCTATCCGCGTCCGGTGACCGCGGGTTGTACCGTCTGCCGCGTGAGTCTCGCCCGGCGCTGTTCCCGCACCGCGTGCTCGCGTCCCGCCGTCGCGACCCTCACCTACGTCTACGCCGACCAGACCGCCGTCCTCGGTCCACTCGCCACCTACGCCGAGCCGCACGCCTACGACCTGTGCGCGCTGCACAGCGAGCGGCTGTCCGCACCCCGCGGCTGGGAGGTGCTGCGGCTCTCGCTCGAGCAGTCCGCCCCCGGCCCGAGCGAGGACGACCTGCTCGCGCTCGCGGACGCCGTACGCGAGGCCGCCCGTCCCGCCCCGCCCCCGCCCGAGCCGCCCCGCGGCCCGGCCCGCGAGGTCGCCCGCCGCGGCCACCTGCGCGTGTTGACGGACTGATCGACCCGGCACATTCCGGCGCCTGCAGAGCCCCGACCCGGCGCGTTTCCGCACGCGGAGAGCCTCGACCCGGCGCGTTCCTGCACGCGGAGAGCCTCGACCCGGCGCGTTCCTGCACGCGGAGAGCCTCGACCCGGCGCGTTCCTGCACGCGGAGAGCCTCGACCCGGCGCGTTCCTGCACGCGGAGAGCCTCGACCCGGCGCATTTCTGCACGCGGAGAGCCTCGACCCGGCGCGTTCCTGCACGCGGAGAGCCTCGACCCGGCGCGTTCCTGCACGCGGAGAGCGTCGACCCGGCGCGTTTCTGCAGCCCGGGCGTGCGGAGATGGGCCGGGTCGGGCTGTTCTGGGTGCGGAGATGGGCCGGGTCGGGCTGTTCTGGGTGCGGAGATGGGCCGGGTCGGGCTGTTCTGCGTGCGGAGATGGGCCGGGTCGGGCTGTTCTGGGTGCGGAGATGGGCCGGGTCGGGCTGTTCTGGGTGCGGAGATGGGCCGGGTCGGGTTGTTCTGCGTGCGGAGATGAGCCGGGTCGGGCTGTTCTGCGTGCGGAGATGAGCCGGGTCGGTGCGAGGAGCCCCGGTGCCACCCGGTGCACTAGGGTCCGGTTCCATGTCGTCGACCTGCTCGCCGGACAACCTCAACGCGGTCTTCAAGGCCTACGACGTCCGCGGCACCGTGCCGGACCAGCTCGACGAGGACCTCGCCCGCGCGACCGGGCACGCCTACGTCCGGGTGCTGGACGTGTCGGCGTTGGTGATCGGCTACGACATGCGGCCGAGCTCCCCGGCGCTCGCGGGCGCGTTCGCCGAGGGCGCGACGGCTGCCGGTGCCGACGTGACGATGATCGGACTCGCCTCCACCGACCAGCTCTACTTCGCCTCCGGCCACCTCGGGCTGCCCGGGGCGATGTTCACCGCCAGCCACAACCCCGCGCAGTACAACGGCATCAAGATGTGCCGCGCCCACGCGCAGCCGGTCGGCATGGAGAGCGGGCTGGCCGAGATCCGCGACCTGGTCGCGCGGGGCGAGGCGCCCGCGACGGGCGGCACCGGCTCGGTCAGCGAGCACGACGTGCTCCAGGCGTACGCCACGCACCTGCTGTCCCTGGCTCCGGTCAGCGGGCGGCGGCTCAAGGTCGTGGTCGACGCCGGCAACGGCATGGCCGGTCACACCGCCCCGGCGGTGTTCGACCGGCTCGCCGACCAGGTCGAGCTGGTCCCGATGTACTTCGAGCTCGACGGCACCTTCCCCAACCACGAGGCGAACCCGATCGAGGCCGCCAACCTTGTCGACCTGCAGCGCCGGGTGGTCGAGGAGGGGGCCGACATCGGCCTGGCGTTCGACGGGGACGCCGACCGCTGCTTCCTCGTCGACGAGCGCGGGGAGGCGGTGTCGCCGTCCACGCTGACCGCGCTGATCGCCGCGCGCGAGCTCCCGCAAGGAGCCGGGTGCCACCGTCATCCACAACCTGATCACCAGCCGCGCGGTGCCCGAGATCGTCGCCGAGCTCGGCGGCAAGCCGGTCCGGACCCGCGTCGGCCACTCCTACATCAAGGCGACCATGGCCGAGACCGACGCGGTCTTCGGCGGGGAGCACAGCGGTCACTTCTACTTCCGCGACTTCTGGCGCGCCGACTCCGGCATGCTGGCCGCCCTGCACGCGCTGGCGGCGCTGGCGGAGAGCGACAAGCCGCTCTCGGGCCTGCTCGCCGACTACGAGCGCTACCCGATGAGCGGTGAGATCAACAGCGAGGTCGCCGACCAGGCGGCGGTGCTGGCCGAGCTCGAGGCGACGTACGGCGGTCGCGACGGCGTCGAGGTCGACCACCTCGACGGCCTCAGCGCGAGCCACGCCGACTGGGCGTTCAACGTGCGCGCCTCCAACACCGAGCCGCTGCTGCGGCTGAACGCCGAGGGGAAGGACTCCACGACCATGGCCGCGATCCGCGACGAGGTGCTGGCGATCATCAGGAGCGGACGATGAGCGCCGGCGTCTCCGAGGAGCTGCTGGCGATCATCGTCTGCCCGGCCTGCCACGGCGACCTGGCGCTCACCGAGGGCGCCGAGCCGGAGCTGGTGTGCCAGGGCTGCGGGCTCGCGTACCCGGTGCGCGACGGCATCCCGGTGCTGCTGGTCGACGAGGCCCGTCAGACCCGTTGAGCCGATGACCTGGTTCGACGAGTCCCGCCTCGACGACGAGATCGCCCTCGGCGCCGCCGACCTGCGCCTGCGCACGTTGGCCGAGTCGGGCTCCCGCATCCGCCGGGAGGCCGGTGCCGCGGCCGAGGCGATCGCGGAGGCCGTCGAGCGCGCCTCGGACGCGCGTCCCCGTGCGGTGATCGCGGCGGGGCCGGACTCGCGGCTGCTGCGAGCGGTGCTCGAGCCGTGGTGCCCGGTGCCGTTCGTCGCCTGGCCCTCGGCGGGCCTGCCGGGGTGGGCGGGCAGCCTCGACCTGGTCGTGGTGCTCGCCCCCGAGGGCTCCGACACGGGCAGCGCGTCGGCGGTGGCCGAGGCGGCGCGCAGGGGCTGCCAGGTCGTCGTGGCGTGCCCCCGGGACTCGATGGTTGCCGAGCACGCCGCCGGCCGGTGGAGCTCGGTGCTGCCCACCAGCACCGGCGACCAGCTCGCCACCGCGGTCGTGATGCTGTCGTTCCTCCACCGGGTCGACCTCGGCCCGTCGTCCGACCCGACGGAGGTGGCCGAGGCGCTCGACGCCGTCGCGATCGCCTGCTCGCCGCACCGGGACATCTCGATCAACCCGGCGAAGATGCTTGCGATCTGCCTCGCGGACGCCAACCCGCTGGTCTGGGGAGGCTCGGTGCTCGCCGCTCGCGCGGCCCGGCGCGTGGCGGAGTCGATCCGGCGCACCTCCGGGCGCACCGCGCTCGCGGGGGACGCCGAGCACCTGCTCCCGGTGATCGAGGCCGCCCGGCCCCGCAACGTCTTCGCCGACCCGTACGCCGACGGCGCGGGCAGCGACCGGCGGCCGTTGCTGGTCGTCCTCGACGACGGCGTCGCCGACCCGGTCGGCGCCGAGCAGCGCGCCCGGCTCGAGGAGGCGGCCTTGGCCCGCGACGTACGGGTCGAGGCCGTGACCGCCGACACCGGCGGCGAGGTGGCGCGCTACGCGTCCCTGCTGCTGCACGGCACCTACGCCGCCGAGTACCTGCGGTTGGGCCTCGTCGCCGACTAGAGCCGCTCCGCTTGTGCGATCCCGCGATGTGGGTACCGCACCAGGACCATGGCTTCATCGAAGGTCGCCCGGGACCCGTGGCTCGACAACGCGAAGATGGCGCTGGTGACGCTGGTCGTCATCGGGCACGCGTGGACGATGCTCCCGGTCGACGAGCTCAGCGCCCGGCTCTACGACTTCCTCTACGCCTGGCACATGCCGGCGTTCGTGCTCGTCACCGGCTACCTCTCCCGCGCGTTCACCTACGCGCCCGAGCGGATGTGGCAGCTGGTGCGCACGGTCGCGGTGCCCTACGTGCTGTTCGAGTGCCTGATGGCGCTGTTCCGCATCCACGTCGGCGGCGAGGAGCTCGAGGACCTGTTCAAGGACCCGCACTGGCCGCTGTGGTACCTCACCGCCCTGCTCTGCTGGCGGCTGATGACGCCGCTGTTCCGGCCGCTCCCGGCGGTGCTGGCGGTGACCGCGGCCGTGGTCCTGAGCGTGACCGCGGGGACGCTGTCGGGTGACGGGTTCGAGCTGCTGGACCTGTCCCGGGTGCTCGGGCTGCTGCCCTTCTTCGTGCTGGGGACGGTGCTCACCAAGGAGCGGCTCGAGCTGCTCCGCGCCCCCGGCGCCCGGTGGATCGCGCTGGCGGTCCTGGTGCTGGTGTGGCAGCTGGCCGGCCACTTCCACGAGGAGCTGTCGGCGGAGTGGCTCTACTACAGCGCCCAGTACGACGAGCTCGGCGCGAGCGACCTGCGGGGCGCTGCCACGCGGCTGTTCCTCCTCGGGATCGGCGCGGTCGCCAGCCTGGCGTTCCTCGCCCTGGTGCCGCGTCGCGGCGGCTGGTTCGCGCGGATGGGTGCGGCGACCCTCGTCGTCTACCTGTTCCACGGCTTCTTCGTCCGGGGTGCCGAGTACGCCGGGTACGCCGAGTGGGCGGCCGCGCGCCCGGACGTCGCCGTCGCGGTGACCGTCGTCGGGTCGGTCGCGATCGCGCTCGCGCTGGCCGCTCCGCCGGTGGCGCGGCGGCTCCAGGTGGTCGTCGACCCGTTCGGCGCGGCCCAGCGGCGGGTCGACGAGGCGGTCGGTCTCACGGCGGCGGCCCAGGAGACCGGTAGCCTTCCGCCCATGCAGAGCACGCAGCCGACCGAGGCGGCCTCCCGGTGAGTGCGGGCCTCTTCGGGCTCCTCGACGACGTCGCCACCCTCGCCAAGCTGGCGGCCGCCTCGATCGACGACGTCGGCGCGGCTGCCGGCCGGGCGACCACCAAGGCGGCCGGCGTCGTCATCGACGACACCGCCGTCACCCCGCAGTACGTCCAGGGGATCGCCGCGGAGCGCGAGCTGCCGATCATCAAGAAGATCGCCGTCGGGTCGATCCGCAACAAGCTGCTCGTCATCCTCCCGGCCGCGCTGCTGCTCAACGCGCTCCTGCCGGACCTGCTGCCGGTGATCCTGATGGCCGGCGGCACGTTCCTCGCCTACGAGGGTGCCCACAAGATCTGGGGCAAGGTCTCCGGCCACGACCACCACGACGTGCCGGTCGCCGAGGTCGGTCCCGAGGCCGAGAGGTCGATGATCTCCGGCGCCGTGCGGACCGACCTGATCCTCTCCGCGGAGATCATGGTGATCGCGCTCGACCAGGTCGTCGACGAGGGCTTCGGGTTCTGGGGCCAGCTGGCGATCCTCGTCGTCGTCGCGTTCGTGATCACCATCGCCGTCTACGGGCTGGTGGCGCTGATCGTGAAGATGGACGACGCCGGGCTGAGCCTGTCGCAGCGGTCGGCGGCCGTCGCGCAGCGGGTCGGCCGCGCCATGGTCGCGGCGATGCCGCGGCTGCTCGCGGTGATCTCGGTGGTCGGCACCGTCGCCATGCTCTGGGTGGGCGGCCACATCCTGCTCGTCAACCTGCACGAGGTGGGCTGGTGGGACGCCCCCTACGACCTGGTCCACGACCTCGAGCACGAGATCGAGCACGCCGTCCACGGCTTCGTCGGCGCCGTCCTTGGCTGGCTCGCCAACACCGCGATCTCGGCGGTCATCGGCCTCGTCGTCGGTGCCGTCGTGGTCGCCGTGGTCGCGCTGCTGCCGTTCGGCGGGCGGGAGGAGCAGGCCGCTCATTGATTGAGCGGACGGCCGGACCCGCTTGTAGGCTGGATCCCGTCCTGCGCGGGAGATCCCGAAGAGTGCAGATGCGCCGCAGACAGCCTTCCAAGTTCCGCAGAGGATTCGACCCATGGACTACAAGGTCGCTGACCTGAGCCTGGCCGACTACGGCCGCAAGGGAGCTCACCCTCGCCGAGCACGAGATGCCCGGCCTCATGGCGCTGCGCGAGCGCTACGGTGACAGCAAGCCGCTGCGCGGCGCGCGCATCGCCGGCTCGCTCCACATGACGATCCAGACCGGCGTCCTCATCGAGACGCTCGTCGCCCTCGGCGCCGACGTGCGCTGGGCGTCGTGCAACATCTTCTCCACCCAGGACCACGCCGCCGCCGCGATCGTCGTCGGCCCCGAGGGCACCGTCGACAACCCGTCCGGCACCCCTGTCTTCGCCTGGAAGGGCGAGACGCTCGCGGAGTACTGGGACCTCGCCGAGCAGGTCTTCGGCTTCACCGACGAGTCCGGCAACCCGGTCGGCCCCAACATGCTGCTCGACGACGGTGGCGACATCACCCTCCTCGTCCACAAGGGCGTGGAGTTCGAGAAGGCCGGCGCCGTCCCGGGCCCCGAGACCACCGACAACGAGGAGTACAAGGAGGTCCTCCGGGTCCTCGGCCGCTCCCTCGAGCAGGACCCGCAGCGGTGGACCAACATCGCCAACGGCATCAGGGGCGTCTCCGAGGAGACCACCACCGGTGTCCACCGCCTCTACGAGCGGTTCAAGGAGGGCTCGCTGCTCTTCCCGGCGATCAACGTCAACGACTCCGTCACCAAGAGCAAGTTCGACAACAAGTACGGCTGCCGCCACAGCCTCGTCGACGGCATCAACCGCGCCACCGACGTGATGATCGGCGGCAAGGTCGCGGTCATCTGCGGGTACGGCGACGTCGGCAAGGGCTCCGCGGAGTCGCTCCGTGGCCAGGGCGCCCGGGTGATCGTCACCGAGATCGACCCGATCTGCGCGCTGCAGGCCGCCATGGACGGCTACGAGGTCAAGCGGCTCGACTCCGTCGTCGACCACGCCGACATCTTCATCACGACGACCGGCAACTTCAACATCATCCGCACCGAGCACTTCGAGCGGATGAAGAACCAGGCGATCGTCGGCAACATCGGCCACTTCGACAACGAGATCGACATGGCCGGCCTGGCCCGGATCCCCGGCATCGTCAAGGACGAGATCAAGCCGCAGGTCCACCAGTGGATCTTCCCCGACGGCAAGAAGGTCATCGTCCTGTCGGAGGGCCGCCTGCTCAACCTCGGCAACGCGACCGGCCACCCGTCGTTCGTGATGTCGAACTCCTTCACCAACCAGGTGCTCGCCCAGATCGAGCTCTTCACCAAGACCAACGAGTACGAGGTGGGCGTCTACGTGCTGCCCAAGCACCTCGACGAGGAGGTCGCCCGGCTGCACCTCGACGCCCTCGGCGTCGAGCTCACCGAGCTCACCGAGGAGCAGGCCGCCTACATCGGCGTCCCGGTCGAGGGTCCCTACAAGCCGGACCACTACCGGTACTGAGCAACGCTGCCCGGGCCCCGCATCTCCCCCGGAGGTGCGGGGCCCGGTGCTTCCCGCACCTAGGATTGCCGCGTGAGCCATGCAGCCCAGGGGAGCGTCGTACCCCACGAAGGGGCGGGTGCTCGTCGTCGACGACGACGCGCCCCTCGCGGAGATGCTCGAGATCGTGCTGCGCCAGGAGGGCTTCGACAGCCGGGTCTGCGCGCGGGGCGACCAGGCGCTGGCCGCGTTCCGGGACTACCGGCCCGACCTGGTGCTGCTCGACCTGATGCTGCCGGGCAAGGACGGCATCGACGTCTGCAAGGAGATCCGGGCGGAGTCCGGCGTCCCGATCGTCATGCTGACCGCGAAGGGCGACACCGTCGACGTCGTCGTCGGCCTCGAGTCCGGCGCCGACGACTACGTCGTCAAGCCGTTCAAGCCCAAGGAGCTGGTCGCCCGGATCCGGGCCCGGGTCCGCCGCACCGACGGCGTCGCGTCGGAGACCCTGACGGTCAAGGACCTCACCATCGACGTCGCCGGCCACAGCGTCACCCGCGACGGCGAGGAGATCGCGCTGACCCCGCTGGAGTTCGACCTGCTGCTCTGCCTCGCGCGCCGGCCGTGGCAGGTCTTCTCGCGGCAGGTGCTGCTCGAGGAGGTGTGGGGCTACCGCCACGCCGCCGACACCCGCCTCGTCAACGTCCACGTCCAACGGCTCCGCTCCAAGGTCGAGCACGACCCCGAGCACCCGGAGGTCGTGCTCACCGTGCGCGGCGTGGGCTACAAGGCCGGGAGCTAGTGGTCCGGGTGGCCGCGCGGCCCCGGATCGCACTGCCCGCCGAGGTGCGCCGGGCGCTCACCTTCTGGCGTCGCTCGGTCCAGGCCCGCGTCGTGCTGCTCACCCTGCTGCTCTCCGCGGTCGTGATCAGCGGCGTCGGCTGGCTGCTGCTCCAGCAGACCCGCGACGGGCTCCTCGAGCACCGGGTCGACGTGGTCGTCGGGGAGGTGGAGGCGGAGGCGACGGCCATCCAGGAGCGGCTCCAGGCGGCGTCCGGCACCAGCGTCGACGCCGGCCAGCAGCGGGCCGACCTGATCGACCCGGTCATCGAGACGGGGGAGAGCCGCGGCTACTACGTCGTGCTGGGCGGCCCCGAGGGCAACGGACCGTCCCTCGCCGAGGGCGGCGCCCACCGCACCAGCGGCCTCGAGCGGACCAGCGTCCCGACCCGGCTCGAGGAGTACTTCGACGGCGTCAACCGCAGCACGGCCTGGACCTACACCGAGATCGTCCGCACCACCGACGACGGTGCCACCGTCACCGAGCCCGGGGGTCGTGGTCGGCTCCCAGATCCAGCTCCCGGCCGACGGCCAGACCTACACGCTCTACTTCCTCTTCCCGCTGACCGAGGAGGAGGACACGCTCGGCCTGGTGACCCGGGCGCTGCTCACGGCGGCCGGGCTGCTGCTCGTGCTCGTCGCCGGCCTCACCTGGCTGGTCACCCGCCACGTGGTGACGCCGGTGCGGATGGCGCGGCAGGTCGCCGAACGGCTCGCGAGCGGCCGGTTGCAGGACCGGATGCTCGTCACCGGCGAGGACGACCTCGCCCGCCTGGCCATGTCGTTCAACCAGATGGCCTCCAACCTCCAGCAGCAGATCCGCCAGCTCGAGGAGCTCAGCTGGGTCCAGCGTCGCTTCGTGTCCGACGTGTCCCACGAGCTGCGGACGCCGCTCACCACGGTGCGGATGGCCGGCGACGTCCTCCACGACGCGCGCGGCGACTTCGACCCCGCGACAGCGCGGGCCGCCGAGCTGCTCCAGGTCGAGCTCGACCGGTTCGAGACGCTGCTCGTCGACCTGCTCGAGATCAGCCGGTTCGACGCCGGCGCGGCGGTCCTCGACCTCGAGGACACCAACCTGCTCGACGTCGCCCACCGGGTCGTCGACGCCGCCCGCCCGCTGGCCGAGCAGCGCGGCGTGGTCGTGGTCGTCGAGCAGCCCGAGCGGCCGGTGCGCGCCGAGGTCGACGTCCGCCGGGTCGAGCGGATCCTCCGCAACCTCGTCACCAACGCGATCGACCACGCCTTTCCCGACGACCCCGAGCGACCGATCGTCGTACGGATGGCCTCCGACGGGCACGCCGCGGCGATCACCGTCCGCGACCGCGGGGTCGGGCTCTCGCCCGGTGAGTCGGCGATGGTCTTCAACCGGTTCTGGCGGTCCGACCCGGCCCGCGCCCGCAGCAGCGGCGGCACCGGCCTCGGCCTGGCGATCTCGCTGGAGGACGCCCACCTGCACGGTGGCTGGCTGCAGGCGTGGGGCCGACCCGGCGACGGCGCCCAGTTCCGGCTCACCCCTGCCCCGCTGGGCCGGGCAGCCGTTGCGCTACAGCCCGCTGCCGCTGGTGCCGGCCGGCCAGCTGCCCGAGACCGGGGAGCACGTCGCCGCCGACCTCCCGGCCGAACCGGGCGACGAGGAGCCCGCCTCCACGGCCGACGCCGGCCACCCGGCCCGGGGAGCGGCGCCGTGAGCCGGCGTACGACGGCCGCGCTCGTCGCCGTGCTGGTCGCCGCCCTGCTCGGCGGGTGCGTGGGCCTGCCCGAGGAAGGACCGGTCGTCGAGGCCCGCCTCGGCACCGACCGCGACCTCGAGAGCGCCTCGGAGATCGACGCCCGCCCGCCCGCGCCCGGCGCGAGCCGGGTGGAGGTCGTCAACGGGTTTCTCGAGGCGATGATGGCGTGGCCGGTCAACACCAGCGTCGCCCGCGAGTACCTGTCGACGGCCGCCGCCGAGGAGTGGCGGCCTCGCGGCACGCTCGTCTACTCCGACCTGCTCCCTTACCGCGAGGACGGCAGCACGGTGACGGTCCGGCTCCGCGACGCGACCCGGCTCGACGAGTCCGGCGGCTGGCAGGGGCCGGCGCCGGAGCCGCAGCGGTCCCTCGACTTCCGGCTCACCGTCGAGGACGGCGAGTTCCGGATCCTCGACCCGATCGACACCCTCGTCGTGCGGGCCACCTGGTTCCAGCGCCGCTACCGCCAGGTCGCGCTCTACTACTTCGACGCCACCGGCCGGGTGCTCGTGCCCGAGCCGGTCTTCGTCCCCGCGGGCGACCAGCTCGCCACCAGCCTGGTGTCGGCGCTCGTCGCCGGTCCGCCCGCCCGGCTGCGCGACGTCGTCCGCACCTTCGTCCCGCCCCCGCCTCGCCGTCGGCCTCTCCGTGCCCGTCAGCGAGGACGGCGTCGCCACCGTCGACCTCCAGGGCGCGCCCGGCCGGGTCTCCGAGGACGCCGCTGAGCTGATGCTCGCCCAGATCGCCGCGACCCTCCGGCAGGAGCCCACCATCCGCTCGGTGCGGGTGACCATCGGCGGGGAGGAGGTCGCCGCCGCCGGCGGCGCCGCGGAGTACGACGTCGTCAACGCCGCGACGTACGACGTCGCCGACACGCCCTCCAACGGAACGCTCTACGGGCTGCTCCGCGGCCGGCTCGTGACCGGCGGGCTCACCGAGCCCCGACCGGTCGACGGCCCCCCTCGGCCGCGGCGACCGAGACCTCGTCTCCGCTGCCGTCAGCCCCTCCACGAGCCGGGTCGCCGGGGTCACCGCCGACGGGCGGGTGCTGCTGGCGGCGCTGCGCACCGCCGACGGCACCGACGTCGACACCCTCATGACCGGCGGCGCCGACCTGTCCCGCCCCGCCTGGGACGGCCTCGGCCGGCTGTGGCTCCTCGAGCGCGGCGCCCTCGACGGCGCCCGAGTCCTGGTGATGACCGCCCGCGGACCACGCGAGGTCCCCGTCCCGGGCGTGACCGGCACCGCCGCCCGGCAGCTGCTGGTCTCCCGCGACGGCAGCCGGCTGATCGCCCTCGTCGGCGGACCCGACCGCGACCGCCTCGTCGCCTCCCGCGTCGTCCTCGACGCCCGCGGCCGCGCCGCCCGCGGAGCGCAGTCGACCGTCATCTGGACCGAGCCCGACACCCGGGTCGTCGACGTGGCCTGGACCGGACAGCTCGAGGTCGCCGTGCTCACCCCCGTCCGGCCCGGCGAGCTGTTCGAGATCGAGTCCGTGCCCGTCGACGGCGCCACCGTCGGCGTCGACACGTTCTCCACCGTCGTCTCCGGACGGATCGTCGGCCTGGCCGGCGAGCCGTTCGTCGAGTCGCCCGCCTACGCCATCGCCGGCGACGGGCTCATCGAGGTCCGCACCGGCGAACGGCTGCCCTACGCCGGCCGCGTCCGCGCCCTCGACTACCCCGGCTGAGCCCCTCTCCACAGGCCGCCCCGCACCACGTTGCCGCAGCCAGCTGACGGTGCTGCCATGGACGGATGCCCGACCCGCCCGGCCTCGTCGACGCCTTCCTCGACCTGGTCCTCGGCTCCGCCTGCGTCGGCTGCGCCCGCCCCGGCCGGCCGCTGTGCCCCACCTGCTGCGCGGCGCTCCCACGGCACGCCGCGCCCGCGTGGCCGACACCCACCCCCACCGGCCTCGCGCCGCCCTACGCCACCGGCCCCTACGCCGACACCCTCCGCGCCATGGTCCTCGGCCACAAGGAACGACGGCTGCTCGCGCTCGCCCGCCCCCTCGGCCGGCTGCTCGCCACGTCCGTCGCCGCCGCCCTCACCGACCTCACCGCGCGCCCGAACGCCCCCCACGCTGCTCGTACCCGTCCCCTCCCGGCCCGCCGCCGTCCGCCAACGCGGGCACGACCCCACCCTCACCACCACCCGCCGCGCAGCCGACCACCTCCCGCGCCGCCGGCCGACCCACCACCGTCGCCCGGCTCCTCCGCAGCCGGCCCGGCGTCATCGACCAGGCCGGGCTCACCGCCACCGAGCGGCACGCCAACCTCACCGGCTCCATGGCCTGCCCCGCAGCCGTCGTACGCCGGCTCCGGTCGCCCCGCGCCCACGTCGTCGTCTGCGACGACGTGCTCACCACCGGCGCCACCGCCCGCGAAGCACAACGCGCCCTCGAGGCCGCCGGCGTCACCGTCCTCGCCGTCGCCACCGTCGCCGCCACCGCCCGCCGCGCCGGTCCCTGAGCCCCCCGACGGCCGCGCCACACCCCCTGCCACACCCGTGCCACAGCCGTTCCGCCGGGGCAGCGCTTTGAACGCTTGACTCCACGCACTACCGTCTCATCATGGAGTCCGCCCGGGTCCGTGGTTGCGTCGTCCCGACGCCGCGGGCGAAGCCCGGGCCAGGACGACAAGCCGATGCCAGTCGCAGGCGAAACGGCCCACGTAAGTCGCCCACCGCGGCGACGATCACGGTGCGGCTTAGTCGTAAGTCCTGCCTCGCGCCGGCCACCAGATGTGGCCGACCGTGGGAGAGGGTCAGTAGTGGCACCCAAGCTGCGAGCGCCCCAGCAGGCGGGTGTGGGGCAGAAGACCAGGTCGGCCGGGCGGACTCCTGTTTTACTTGCGCGAGCGTGTCGCAGGCGGTGCTTGCCGCCCGGAGCCTCGCAAGCTCGGCCCCGGGGGCTGCGCACCGCGGCGGCTTCGCCGCCTTGCGACACGCTGCCGCGCCGCAGTCGAGGTCTCCCCGGTGCGAGGTTTTTGGCGGGCGCACGGCCGCAGCTCGGTGCGAGGTCCGCTGGCGGCGCACGGCCGCGGCACGGTGCGGGGTTCGCTGGCGGGTCGCGGTCGCACCCTCTGTTCTTCTCGTCGGCGTGGGGTGCCGGCGCTTGTCGTCCGCCGGGTCGCGTGGAGCGAGGGCGGGCCGGGTCAGCGTGGGGAGGGTGCGCTGACCTGACGTAGTGATCCCATCCAGCAGGTCCCATCAACACCATGTGGAGGTACAGATGGACGTCGTCGTCACCGGTAGGCACTGCGAGATCTCGGACCGGTTCCGGGCTCATGCGGCGGAGAAGCTGACGAAGCTGGAGAAGCACGATCATCGGATCATGCGGGTGCACGTGGAGGTCGACTACGAGCCCAACCGCCGCCAGCACCCCCACGCCGTGCACGTCGAGCTCACCGCCTACTCCAAGGGCCCCGTGATCCGCGCCGAGGCCGCCGCCGACGACAAGATGTCGGCCCTCGACCTCGCCCTCGACAAGATGGCCGCGCAGATGCGCCGCGCGGCCGACCGCCGCCGCGTCCACCGCGGCCGCCGCACGCCCGTCTCCGTCGGGAAGGCCCTCGCCGCCGTGCCCGTCGACGGCACCCCTGCCGACGACGAGGCGACCGACACCGGCGACCACGTCGAGGAGCGGCAGGTCGGGCCGATCACCGTCACCGGCGACGGCCCGCTCGTCGTGCGCGAGAAGACCCACCACGCCACCCCGATGACGCTCGACCAGGCGCTCTACGAGATGGAGCTCGTCGGGCACGACTTCTACCTGTTCGTCGACAAGGAGAGCGAGCGGCCCTCGGTGGTCTACCGGCGGAAGGGGATACGACTACGGCGTGATCTCCCTCGACCTCGGCGCCGACGACTAGACCTCCGGTCCCGCACGTGGGCAAGGTCACGTTCTGCCGGATCCCTGTGTGATGATGCGGCAATGGTGAGTCCGAACGAGCCGGTGCGGGTGCTCGTGGTCGATGACCAGGAGCTGTTCCGTCGCGGCCTGACCATGCTGCTCGGCACCGAGCCGGGCATCGAGGTCGTGGGGGAGGCCAGCGACGGGACCGAGGGCACCGACCTGGCGATCAGGTCCGCACCCGACGTGGTCCTGCTCGACGTGCGGATGCCGAAGCAGTCCGGCATCGAGGCGTGCGTCGCGATCAAGGAGGCGCTCCCGACGACGAAGATCGTCATGCTCACCTCCTCCGACGAGGAGGCCGACCTCTACGAGGCCGTCAAGAGCGGCGCCTCCGGCTACCTGCTCAAGGACTCCTCGATCGAGGAGGTCGCCCAGGGCATCCGCGTCGTCGCCGAGGGCCAGTCGCTGATCAGCCCGTCGATGGCGGCCAAGCTCATCGACGAGTTCAAGACCATGTCGAAGCCCGAGCGCGCCTCCGGGCCGGCGCTCAAGCTCACCGACCGTGAGCTCGAGGTGCTGCGCCTCGTCGCGAAGGGCCTCAGCAACCGCGACGTCGCTCAGCGCCTCGCCATCAGCGAGAACACGGTCAAGAACCACGTGCGCAACATGCTGGAGAAGCTGCAGCTCCACTCCCGGATGGAGGCCGTCATGTACGCCGTCCGCGAGAAGCTGGTCGACCTGGGTTAGGCGGCCGCGGCACGTGGGCCTTGTCGGTGCGGATCCCTAGGCTCGGGTTCGTGCAGTCGCTCTCGCTCGCCCAGGCCCGACGGGTGGCCCTCGCCGCCCAGGGGTTCACCGACCCGTCGCACGCCGCGCCCACGCTGCGCACGCTCGCGCGCACCGTGGGGCGCACCGGCGTGCTCCAGGTCGACTCCGTCAACGTCCTCCAGCGCGCCCACTTCATGCCGTTGTACTCCCGGATGGGCCCCTACGACGTCGACCTGCTGCGCCGCGCCGCGACCGGGCGGCGGCGCCGGCTGGTGGAGTACTGGGCGCACGTGCAGGCGTTCATGCCGGTCGACCTGTGGCCGGTCATGGAGTTCCGCCGGCGCCACTACCGCGACCAGCGCGGCAAGTGGTGGAAGGCGCTCGACGACGACCAGGTGGCCGCCGTGCTCGCCGAGGTGCGGCGGCGCGGCCGCCCGGTGACCGCCCGCGACCTCGACGACGGTGCGCCGCGGGCCAAGGAGCACTGGGGGTGGAACTGGTCGCAGGCCCGGGTCGCCCTCGACTACCTCTACATGTGCGGCGAGGTGGCGGTCGCGGGCCGCAACGGCCAGTTCGAGGTGCAGTACGACGTGCCCGAGCGGGTGCTGCCCGCCGAGGTGCTCGACACCCCGCCCGTGCCGCGGGCGGAGGCGGTCGTCGAGCTGGTGCGTCGGGCTGCCCGGTCGCACGGCGTCGCGAGCGCCCACTGCCTCGCCGACTACTACCGGATCGGGGTCAAGGACGCGCAGGCCGCGGCGGCCGAGCTGGTGGCGGCGGGCGAGCTGGAGCCGGTGCGGGTGGAGGGCTGGCGGCGCCCGGCCTACCTCCACCGCGACGCGCGGCTGCCACGCCGGGTCGCCGCCCGCACCCTGCTCAGCCCGTTCGACCCGGTCGTCTGGGAGCGAGCACGCACCGAGGCGCTTTTCGACTTCCACTACCGCATCGAGATCTACACGCCGGCGGCGAAGCGGGTGCACGGCTACTACGTGCTGCCGTTCCTCCTCGGCGACCGCGTGGTGGGCCGGGTCGACCTCAAGGCCGACCGTGCCACCGGCACCCTGCTCGTGCCCGCCGCGTTCGCCGAGCCGACCGCACCGCCCGAGACCGCGTCCGAGCTCGCCGCCGAGCTGAGGCGGCTCGCGGGCTGGCTGGGTCTCGACCGGGTCGAGGTCGGCGCCCGCGGCGACCTGGCTCCCGCGTTGCGGGCCGAGGCCGCAGCCGGGGCCGGTGCCGTGCCCGCGCCCGGATGAGGCCCCGCTAGTGTTCCGGGCGTGACCCAACGCACTCTCGTCCTGATCAAGCCCGACGCGGTCCGCCGCGGCCTCGTCGGCGAGGTGCTCTCGCGGTTCGAGGCCAAGGGCCTGACGATCGTCGCGATGGAGCACCGCACGATCGACGCGGCCCAGGCCGACGCCCACTACGCCGAGCACGTCGAGCGCGACTTCTACCCGCCGCTGCGCGCCTTCGTCACCGGCGGGCCGCTGGTCGCCCTGGTGCTCGAGGGCGACCAGGCGGTCGAGGTGGTGCGGGCGATCAACGGCGCCACCGACGGCCGGAAGGCCGCGCCGGGCACGATTCGCGGCGACCTCTCGCTCTCCAACCGCGAGAACCTCGTGCACGGCTCCGACTCGCCGGAGTCGGCCGAGCGCGAGATCGCGCTCTGGTTCCCCGACCTCTGATCCGGCTGTCCCACTGATCACATCCGTACCACCCGTCACGGCGTGTCCGCGCAGCCGGGACGGGTGATTTACCTACGCTCGCAGGCGGGGAGCCCCGGATGTGCGCCCGAGGTTCCTCCCGGCGTCCGTCCGTGAGGGCGTCCGCCGGCTTCCCCGTCGCGCACGGTCGGGTCCACGGGCGGACCCGGAGACGTCTGCGAGGCATGCGTGAGGGCCAACAGCATCATCGGCCGCGACATGGCGGTCGACCTCGGCACCGCCAACACGCTGGTCTACGTCCGCCGCAAGGGCGTGGTGCTCGACGAGCCCAGCGTGGTCGCGCTCAACGACACCACCGGTGACGTCATCGCCGTCGGCCAGGAGGCCAAGGCGATGGTGGGCCGCACGCCCGACAACATCACGGCGCTGCGCCCCCTCCGGGACGGCGTGATCGCCGACTTCGAGGCCACCGAGCAGATGCTGCGGCACTTCATCGCCCGCGTGCACCGCCGCCGCTACTTCGCCAAGCCGCGGATGGTCATCTGCGTGCCCAGCGCCATCACGCCGGTCGAGCAGCGCGCGGTCAAGGAAGCCGGCTACCAGGCCGGCGCGCGCCGGGTCTACATCGTCGAGGAGCCGATGGCCGCGGCGATCGGCGCCGGGCTGCCCGTCCACGAGCCGACCGGCAACATGGTCGTCGACGTCGGCGGCGGCACCACGGAGGTCGCCGTGATCTCCCTCGGCGGCATCGTCACCAGCCTCAGCATCCGCACGGCCGGCGACGACCTCGACCAGGCGATCGTGGCCTGGATGAAGAAGGAGCATGGGCTGATGCTCGGCGACCGCACCGCCGAGGAGGTCAAGGTCACCCTCGGGTCGGCGTTCCCGGCGCCGGGGGAGCCGGAGGGCGAGGTCCGCGGACGTGACATGGTCTCCGGCCTGCCCCGGACGGTCACCGTGACCAGCGCCGACGTACGGCTGGCCCTCGAGGAGCCGCTGCACGCCATCGTCGACGCCGTCCGCGGCACGCTCGACCAGACCCCGCCCGAGCTGGCCGGCGACATCATGGACCGCGGCATCGTCCTCACCGGCGGCGGTGCGCTGCTCCGCGGCCTCGACGAGCGGATCCGGCACGAGACGGGGATGCCGGTCCACGTGGCCGAGGACCCGCTGGTGTCGGTCGCGCTCGGCGCCGGCCGGTGCGTGGAGGAGTTCGAGGCGCTCCAGCAGGTCCTCGTCACCAACCCGAGGCGCTTCTGATGGCGCTCGACACCCTCCACCCGCGGCCGGTCCGGAAGGTCGCCGCGCCGCGCGACCGCCGCGAGGAGCAGCGCGGGTTGCCGTCCCGCTCGCTGCTGGCCGCGCTCGTCCTGGCCTGCGTGACGCTGATGGTCGTCGACCGCGCCGGCGGCGAGGACTCGCCGGTCGAGCCGGCGCGCCGGGTGGCCGGCGAGGTCCTCGGACCCGCCCAGGCCGGCGCGTCCGCGGTGCTCGGCCCGGTGGTCGGCGTCCCCCGACGCCCTGCGCAGCAACGCGACGCTGCGCGAGGAGGTCGCCGACCTCGAGGCGCGCAACGCCGCGCTCGCGGAGCAGCTGCGCACCAGCGGCTACGACGACAACCGGCTGGCCGAGCTCGACGGGCTCCGCGCCGTCGCGGGCGACCTCGGCTACGCCCTGGTGCCCGCGCGCGTCGTCGCGGTGGGCCCGGCGCAGTCGTTCTCCCACACGGTGACCATCGACGCCGGCTCCGACGCGGGGCTGCGCCCCGACATGACGGTGCTCAACGACGACGGCCTGGTCGGCCGGGTCACGGCCGTCACCAGCCACACCGCGACCGTCCGCCTCCTCGTCGACCCCGGGTCGGAGGTCGGCGGCCGGATCGGCGACAACATGGAGCTCGGGTTCGTCAAGGGCCGCGGCGAGCTCGGTGACGACGGGCGCCTCGACCTCCAGCTCATCGACCGCGGCGTGGTGCCGCGGCAGGGCCAGGAGGTCGTGACCTGGGGAGCGAGGGCGGCGCGCCCTACGTCTCCGGCGTGCCGATCGGCGAGGTCGCCGACGTCTACGAGTCCCCTGCGTGACGGCACCTACCGCGCTGGCGTCGAGCCGTACGTCGACTTCACCGCCCTCGACCTGGTCGGGGTGGTCGTCCCGTCCGGCGAGGGCGTGATCGAGGTCGACGGGAGCGTGAGGATCCGATGAGGGGCACCCCGCGGCTGGTCGCCGCCCTGCTCACCCTGCTCACGGCGCTGCTCCTGCAGGTCACCGTCTTCCCGCACCTCGCCTGGAACGGCGTCGTGCCCGACCTCGTGCTGCTCGTCGTGGTCGGCGCGGCCCTGGTCACCGACCCGCGGTTCGCGACCCTGCTCGGCTTCGGCGCCGGCCTGCTGCTCGACCTCGCACCCCCCGCCGACCACGTCGCCGGCCGGTGGACGCTCGCGCTGCTCGTCGTCGGCTACGTCGTCGGGCGGCTCGCCCACGACCACCAGGCGCTGACCGGGCGGCCGTCGTACGGGCTGATGGTCGTGGCCGGTGCCGGCGGCTCCTTCGTCGGCACCTCGGTGTTCGCCCTCACCGGCGTGCTGCTGCGCGACCCGGTGGTCGAGGTCGGCCAGCTGCTCGAGGTCGTGCTGACGGCCCTGGCCTGGGACGCGCTGGCCGCCCTCGTCGTCGTGCCCGCGACGGTCTGGCTGTTCACCCGCGAACCCGGTCGTCGGACCGCGCCGGCGCTGCGATGACGGCCTCGCACCGCAGCCGGCTCCGGCTGATCGTCATCCAGGCGCTGGTGTTCTCGCTGCTCGCCACGCTCGCGGCCCGCCTCTACTACCTGCAGGTGGTGACGGGGGAGGAGTACCAGGGCCGTGCGGCGTCGCAGTCGGTGCGCGACATCGTCGTGCAGCCGCAGCGCGGACTGATCGTCGACGCCATGGGCCGGCCGCTCGTGACCAACCGGCTGACCTGGGTGGTCTCGATCGACACCACCATGCTCGGGCGGATGGACGAGGCCGACCGGCGCACGCTGCTTCGCCGGGTCGGCCGGGTCGTGAGCAAGAAGCCCCGTCAGATCGAGCGCCGCCTGGTGCTCTGCGGACGCGAGGGCTCGGTCGAGGGCGTGTGCTGGAACGGCTCGCCCTACCAGCCGGTGCCGGTCGCGCACGACGTCGGCGACGCCGCCGCGCTGCGCATCAACGAGCAGCCCGAGGACTTCCCGGGGGTCGTCGTCGAGCAGCAGACGCTGCGGGAGTACCCCCCGGCCGTTCGGCGTCAACGCCGCCCACGTGCTCGGCTACCTCAGCCCGATCACCAAGGGCGAGCTGGAGGCGGCCGAGGACGCCGGCGACACCTCCGTCAACGGAGCGTCGGTGGTGGGCCGCGCGGGCGTGGAGAAGGAGTACGACGAGTGGCTGCGCGGCCAGCCCGGCTACCAGCAGGTCAAGGTCAACGCCAACGGCGAGGTGATCGGCGACCGCGGCGACCCAGGCGACCTCGCGGCCCAGCCCGGCGACACCCTCGTCACCTCCATCGACGCCAAGGTGCAGGCGGTCGTCGAGGAGCAGCTGCACGAGATGATCGAGACCGCGCGGGCCACGGTCGACCCCGTGACCGGTCGGCCCTACGTGGCCGACTCGGGCGCCGCGCTCGTGATGGAGGCCGACACCGGGCGGATCGTCGCGATGGCCAGCCAGCCGACGTACGACCCCTCGGTGTGGGTCGGCGGGATCACCCAGAAGCAGCTCAAGCGCCTCTACTCCGAGGCCGCCGGCACGCCGCTGCTGGGTCGCGCCACCCAGGGCCAGTTCGCGCCCGGCTCCACCTGGAAGCCGTTCATGACCGCCGGTGCCCTCACCAACGGCTACGACGCCGACACCCGCCTCAGCTGCTCCTCCGCGTTCCGGGTCGGCAACCGCGACTTCAAGAACTACGAGTCCGGCGCCTACGGCTACATCTCCTTCGCCCAGGCGCTGGAGGTCTCCTGCAACACCTTCTTCTACCGGATCGGCTACGACTACTGGCAGCGCTTCGGCTCCGACGTCTCCGACGTCGACGCGAAGGACCCGCTGGTCGCCGAGGCCAAGGAGTTCGGCTTCGGCAGCGCCACGGGCGTCGATATCCCGGGGAGGCCTCGGGCCGGATCGCGGACCGCACGTGGAAGCGCGCCTACTACAAGTCGCAGAAGGACTACTACTGCGGCATCGCCGACAAGCCGCAGGACGCCGACACCAGCGACTTCGTCTACACGTTCGCGCGCGAGTTCTGCATCGAGGGCTACGCCTACCGCGCCGGCGACGCGGTCAACTTCGCCATCGGCCAGGGCGACACCATCGTGACGCCGCTGCAGCTCGCCCGCGCGTACGCCGCGCTCGTCAACGGCGGCGTCCTGTGGGGAGCCGCGGGTCGGCAAGGCCATCGTGTCGCCCGACGGCGAGGTGATCCGGCGGATCAAGCCGGAGAAGCAGGGCGAGGTCGACGTGCCGGCGCCGGTGCTCGGCTACATCGACGAGGCGCTCAAGAACGTCAGCCGGCAGGGCACGATGGCGTGGCGGCTCGGCGGCTTCCCGCTCGACGAGGTGCAGGTGCGGGCCAAGACCGGCTCCGCGGAGGTCTACGGCAAGCAGTCGACGTCGTGGGTGGCGTCCTACACCGAGGACTACGTGGTGGTGATGATGGTCAGCCAGGGCGGCACCGGCTCCGGGACGTCCGGGCCGGGCATCCGCAAGATCTGGGAGGCGCTCTACGGCGTCCGCGGCGACCGGGTCGTCCCGGCCGCGGCCGCCATCCCCGGCACCGTCCCGCCGGACGGCCTCCCGCGGTTCGGGCGCGACGGCTCGATCATGCCGCCCGTGCGGGAGGAGGAGCGATGAGCAGCCCGACCACCCGCGTCTCCGCCCGCTCGCGCCGCACCGGGCCCAGCGCCTGGTCGCGGTGGGCCGACCTCGACCTGGTGCTGCTCGGTGCGGTGGTGGCGCTCGGGCTGCTCGGCTGCCTGCTCGTCTGGTCGGCCACCGTCAACCGCGACGACCTCACCGGCGGCGACCCGCGCGCGTTCCTGGCCAAGCAGGTGCTCAACCTCGGCATCGGGCTGGCGCTGATGGCGGCCGTCGCGGCGACGGACCACCGGTGGGTGCGCATCCTGGCGCCGGTCGGCTACGGCCTCGCCGTCCTCGGGCTGGTGCTCGTGCTGGTCATGGGCACCACCGTCAACGGCTCGCGGTCGTGGCTGATGATCGGCGGCCTGTCGCTGCAGCCGTCGGAGCTCGCCAAGCTCGCCGTCGTCGTCGGGATGGCACTGGTCGTCGCGGAGCGGAGCGAGGGCCGGTGGCGCGACCGCGTCGGCACCGTCGACGTGCTGCTGATGCTCGCCGTGGCCGCCGTACCCGCGACGCTGATCCTCGCCCAGCCCGACCTCGGCACGATGCTCGTCCTCACCGCCACCGTCTTCGGCGTGGTCGCGGCCTCCGGGGCCCACCGGCGGTGGCTCGCCGTCCTCGCCGGCGGCGGCGTGGCCGTGGCGGTGCTCGCGGTGACCACCGGCTTCCTCGAGGACTACCAGGTCGACCGGTTCCTCGCGTTCACCGACCCGACGCTCGATCCCCGGGGCGCGGGCTACAACGTCGAGCAGGCGCGGATCGCGGTCGGCAACGGCGGGATCTTCGGCCAGGGCCTCTTCGACGGCTCGCAGACCGGCTCCGGCTTCGTGCCCGAGCAGCACACCGACTTCGTCTTCACCGTCGCCGGTGAGGAGCTCGGCCTGGTCGGCGCGGGCCTGGTGATCGCGCTGCTCGGCATCGTGCTGTGGCGCGCCCTGCTGATCGCGAGCCGAGCCGACGACGTGTTCGGCCGGATCGCCGCCGCGGGCATCGCCTGCTGGTTCGGCTTCCAGGCGTTCCAGAACATCGGGATGTGCGTCGGCATCATGCCCGTCACCGGCGTGCCGTTGCCGTTCGTCTCCTACGGCGGGTCGTCGATGTTCGCGGGCATGCTCGCGGTCGGCCTGCTGCAGAACATCCACCGGCGCACCGTCACCGGGCCGGCGGCGCGCCTGCAGCCCGCCACCCGCGTGCTGGTCCGCTCGTGACGGCCGGCGACTTCCGGGCCGACCGGGTCGGCAGCGCCCTGGCGGGCACGAACCCGACGGTGCTGCGCCGGCTGCGCGCCGGGTTCGCCGTCATCGGCGACGTCCAGCACCTTCCCGGCTACTGCGTGCTCATCACCGACACCCCGGGTGCCGACCAGCTCACCGACCTGCCGCCCGACCGGCAGCTGCTCTTCCTCGACGACATGGCCGTGCTCGGCCGGGCGGTCGCCGCCGTCTGCCGACGCCGCGAACCCCGCTTCCGGCGGGTGAACCTCGAGATCCAGGGCAACACCGACGCCTTCCTGCACGCCCACGTGACGCCGCGCTACGACTGGGAGCCCGCCGACGTCGTCGGCTGGCCGGCGGCCCTCCACCACTGGACCGGCCTGGTCGACCCGGCCCGGCACGCACTCGGCCCCGAGCACGACGACCTCCGGGCCGACCTGGTGGCGGAGCTGGGACGCCAGGAGACGATCCGGTGAAGGAGACCTACCGCGGCGGCGACCCGGACCCCGGCGCGGAGCCGGGCCTCACTCCGGCTGCGGAGGAGACGCCCGTCGAGGCGATCGTCGAGGTGGACGGGGAGCGGTTCTCCTTCCAGCCCGACGGCTCGAGCGGCACCCACTACACCTGGCTGACCGGCCCCGACCCCGACTACGGCTTCAGCTCGAGCCCCACCACCGGCTGGACGGCCCACCAGCACGTCGCCAACATCCGCGACTTCCTCTCCCAGATCGACCCGGCCACCGGCTACCTCGGCGAGGAGTGAGGAATCGGGCGGCGCGGGCCCGCGTCGCGGGGGGCCGCGTGCCGCCCGGGGACGTCATACGGATCGTGGGCGATCGCCCTCGGCACGTATGACGTCCGCGGCTGGCGCTGGGCGGAAGCGCAGGGGCCCGGGTTGTGCGGTTGATCGCGGTCATCTGGTGACGGGGATCCACCGCGCAGGCCCGCGAGGCGGTGTCTTGGCATGCCGCTGGCCCCGCCCGAGACGGCGGGGTGCGGGGGCGCGGCAGCTACTCCTCGGGTGGGTCGGTGCCGGCCTCGTCAGCGGGGTGGAGGGCTCGGGTGCCGGCGGGGGTGACGAGGTAGTGGTGCGCGGAGGGGCTGGTCCACAGGTAGACCGTCGGGGCGGGGCGTTCGTAGCTCCAGCCGGCGTGGGTCTTCGCGCGGTGGTGCCCCCGGCACAAGGCGGCTTCGTTGCACGGACAGGTCACGCCGCCCTGGGCGTGGGGGACGGTGTGGTCGACGTCGCAGCGTTCGGCGCGTTTGGTGCAGCCGGGGAACGCGCAGTGGTGGTTGCGCTGGACGACGATGCGGCGGTGGCGGTCGGGGACCTCGTAGGCGTCGATGGGCTCACACCCGGCGAGGTCGAGGACCGGGCGGACGATGATCCGCCCCGCGGTCCCCGCACCAGGCGCGGATCTGCTCGGCCGTGACCGGGACCTGCAGGTTCTGCAACCGACCCACGCACGCCCCTTCGGACGCGGCGGCGTCGTCGCCGAGGGCGGTGTCGGTGAGGTGGACGAACAGCTCGACCCCACGCCCGCCACTCGCGCTCGGTCGGCCCGTCTCTTCCTCGTCGGAGTCCAGGGTGGTGAGGTCGAGGGTGAGCTGGTCGCGGGCGATCTCCCCGACCGCCTTCGCCCGCCGCACGTCCACCGGGTCCTCATCACCCAGGCCGGCGAGCTCCTGGGCCTTGCCGCTGACCGCACGTTCGAGATCCATCGCGTCGGCGACATCGAGGACCCCGTCCACCGCGACGACGCCGTCGGTGCCGGCGTGGTCGAGGTCGATGTCGAAGCGCCGCGTCTCCTCCGCGCGTTGGCGCCTTGCTTCGGCGAGGTCGGGCTGGAACCGGGTGATCGCTTCTTCGATGAGCCGGTCGATCTGCGCCCACGAGCAACCCGCGACGAAGGGGGGCGAGGTGGTGGTCGACGAACCCGACCGCTTCGTGGTTGAGGAGGCGGGTCTGGTCGGCGATCCGTAGCGCCTTCCACACCGGCAACAGCCCCTCTTCGACCTTGGCCCAGATCTCGGGGAGTCGGTGGCTCAGCTCGACGACGCAACCCACGTAGGAGCGGGCCGAGTCGAGGGAGCGGCCGAGGATGGGGGCGAGCTCGATGATCGCGAAGTCACTGATCAACGGAGCCCCCTCACCCGCGACCGGGAGGCCGGTGTCGAGGCCCCGTTCGGTCAGGGTCGCCGCGCCGTCGGTGGTGGGGATGGTGTTGAGGTTGGCCCAGTGCGCGATCCGCTGGACCAGGGCGAGCTCGCGGGCCGCGATCACCGCCCGGTCCTCCGCGACCAGCTCGAGCAGCTCGTGGGTGAACGTCTTCACCGGCACCTCGGATCCGGCAGGCTCGGTCTCGACCACCCGCGCCGCAGTCGCGGCGGGGAGGTCGAAGAGCGGCGCGGTCCCGAGTTCCATGAGGCCTAGTCAACACGCCGCCACCGACATCGCCCGATGCTCAGAACCCTGCTGTGGAAAGGGAATCGGCCCATCGATGCCTGTGGACGACAAGTGGGCCGAACACCCCTCTGCCACCTGCGACGCCGCCAGCCGACAGCGACGCGCAACCCCTCGTCGTACCCGTCTCGACCCCGACCACAGAACGACGACCCGAAGCAACCCGGCACGCGGTCGGAGCCACCAGCCAACCGCCGCGACCACCGCGGCGGGAAGCCGCGCCTCCTCGTCCTTCGGCAGCCGCCAGCGATACTCGACCCCGTGGACCTGTTCGCCGGCGCGGCCGCCTACTACGACCGGTTCCGGTCGGAGGTGCCGGACGAGGTCGTCCGGCTCCTCACAGCAGACCTCGGCAACCGGCGCGGTCGCCTCCTCGACCTGGGCACCGGCACAGGGATGGTGGTCGCTGCGTTGGCGGCGGCGTTCGACGACGTGATCGCGGTCGATCCCGATCCGGCGATGCTGGAGCAGGCGAAGGTGCACCCGGACGCTCGCGACGTGACGTGGGTGCGTGCCCGGGCGGAGGACTTCTCCCCACCGGACGGCTGGGGAGCCCGACCTGGTCACCATCTGCCGGGCCTTCCACTGGATGGACCAGGGAGGCCGTCGCCGCCCGGATCGACTCCTACGGCGGCGCCGGCACGGCGGTGGCGGTGATGGGCGACGGCAGCGTCTGGACGTCGGCGCAGCCTTGGAAGGTGGCCGTCCGCGAGGTGATCCAGGACTTCCTCGGCGTCGAACGGAGGGCCGGCCGCGGGAGCTTCCCGGCCGGCCGGCACCGGCCGTTCGCGGAGGTCCTGGCCGGTTCCGGGTTCCCCGAGGTCGAGGAGCACGTGGTCGAGACCTGCCGGCCGCGTGACGTCGAGTCGGTGATCGGCTACCTCCACTCGACCTCGTTCGCCGCCGAGCACCTCTTCGGCGATCGGGTGGACGAGTTCCGCGACCGGGTGCGCCACGTGCTGGCATCGCACCTCGTGGACGGCGTGGTCGAGGACCGCAACGAGTTCCGCCTCGTCCTGGCCCGCCGCGCCACGCCGACCACCCCTCCGCCATCATGAGACCGTGCTGATGGTCCGTCGTGCGCCGCGAGGGGGAGTCCCCTGTCCTCGCTGCTCGTCGCGACGGAGACCACGGCGGCGCTCGGCATCGCGCACACGGCGGCGGGCGGCGAGCGGCCGTCGGCGGGCTGGTTGCTGGTGGTGGCGGCGATGGTCTACGGCGCCTCGCGGCTGGTGCTGCGGCGCAACGTGCGGATCCGCGTGGTGCTGCCGGCGCTCGTGGGCGCCCAGGTCCTGCTGCACGCGTGGCTGGTGACGCTGAGTGGTCACGGCACCACGCACGGTGCCCAGGACGGTCCGCTCGGGCTCGGTTGGCCGATGCTGCTCGCCCACCTCGCGGCGGGGGCCGTGGCGGCCCTGGCGTGGGCGCTGCGCCGGCGTGCGGTCGACGTACTGCTGGCCTGGCTCGACCCGGCGCGGGCCGTGCCGCCGCTCCTGCGGGAGCGGGCCCCTGCGGCAGGGCGGCGCGGCGCCGCGGCGGCGCGACCTCGTCGTCGCGCCGACGCGCGGTCCGCCGCGGGTGGTCGTCGCGGCTGCCTGAACCGGTCCCTCGGGTCCGGTCCTGCGGTCGCGCGCGCCTGCCGACCCGGACCAACCAGAGACACGAGACGAGGAACCACCATGACCGTACGACGCACGTCCACCCGCGCTGCCGCTGTCGCCGTGGCGACCGGAGCGGTGGTCGCCATGGCGGCCGCACCCGCGAGCGCCCACGTGACCGTCAGCCCCGACACCACTGCCGCCGGCTCCTACGCGGTGCTCACCTTCGCGCTGGGACACGGCTGCGACGGGTCGCCGACGACCCGGCTGCGCATCGCGTTCCCGGAGGAGATCCCGCAGCCGACGCCGACCCGCCACCCGCTGTGGCAGGTGGAGACGGTGGAGGAGACCCTCGACGAGCCGATCACCGACTCGCACGGCAACCAGATCACCGAGCGGGTGAGCGAGGTCGTCTACACCTCGCGGCAGCCGCTCGAGGACGGGGTGCGGGACTCCGTGGCCATCTCCGTGCAACTCCCCGACCTGGCCGGTGAGACCCTCACCTTCCCGGTCGTCCAGGAGTGCGTGGAGGGCGAGAGCCCGTGGACGGAGACGGCGGCCGAGGGCCAGGACCCCGACGAGCTGGACAACCCGGCGCCCCCTGATCACCCTGACCGAGGGCGAGGGCGGCCACGGTGACGCGGCGTCGGCGACCGAGGAGCCCGAGGAGACCGGCGAGTCGGAGCAGTCGGCCGCCGAGGCCGAGGAGGCCGACGACGAGGGCTCCGGCCTGGCCCTGGCCGGCCTGGTCGCCGGGATCCTCGGGATCGTCGTCGGCGGCGTCGCGCTCCCTGCGGGGGCGGAAGGCCTGACCGTGCTGGCGCGTGCGTCGGCGGCGGCGCTGCTCGCCGTGCTCCTCGTGGGCGCGGTGGCGGCGCCGGCGTCGGCGCACGCCAGCCTGGTCGGCACCGACCCCGCCGAGGGGGCAGTGGTCCCCGAGGCGCCGGCGGAGGTGACGTTCACCTTCGACGAGCCGGTGTCGGTCGTCGACAACGGCGTGGCCGCCTACGACGCCTCCGGCGCGCCGCTCGAGGTCGAGGCAGCGGCCCAGGACGAGGTGGTCACCGCCGGCCTGCCGGCCGACCTCGACGACGGCACGTACGTCGTCGTCTGGCGGGTCGTCTCCTCCGACGGCCACCCCATCGCCGGGTCGCTGACCTTCCACGTCGGCGCACCCAGTGAGGAGGTCGTCCCGCCCGAGACGGCCGCGGAGGGCTCCGGCTCGATGCGGTCGGTGGCGAGCCTCGTCCAGGCGGTCTCCTACGTCGGCTTGCTCCTCTGCGTCGGCCTGGTCGTCTTCCTGGGGTGGACGCTGCGCGGGATCCGGGTGCGCGACACCGTCCGGCGACGCCTGGTGCGAGTCCTCCGGTGGGCCGGCGCCGTGGCGGTCGTCGCAGCCGCGGTCGCCGTCCCGGTCGCAGGCGCCTACCAGCGCGGCGTCGGGCTCGGTGGCCTGCTCGAGGGGGCGTCGTACGACCCCGACCTGGTCAGCGGCCGCCTCATCGTCCTGGCCCACCAGGCGATCGGGCTGGGGCTCGCGTGCGTGCTCATCGGGCGGCCGCGCGACGAGCGCACGCCACCGCCGTCGCTGGCCGACATCGGTGCCGCGTTCGCGGTGTGGTCGCCGGCGCTGGTCGGGCACACCCGGGCCTACGAGCCGGCCAGCCTGCTCGTGCTGACCGACGCGCTGCACCTGACCGCCGGTGCGGTCTGGCTCGGCGGCCTGACCGGCCTCGCCCCTCACCCTGCCGTCGCTGGCGGGCCGGGAGCGGGACGGCGCCCGGCTGCTCAGCCGCTTCTCGACCGCGGCCGGAGGCCTGCTCCTCGTCATGGCCGCCGCCGGCGTCGTGCTGGGGTGGCGGATCCTCGGCTCGTGGAGCGGCCTGGTCGACACGACGTACGGACGGCTGCTGCTGGTGAAGGTCGGCCTGGCGCTGGTCGTGGTGGCGATCGCCGCCTGGAACCGGTTCCGCCTGCTCCCGCGGGTCGTCGCCGGTCCGCACGACGCGCGCCGGGCGACGGCGTACGCCGTCCGCCGCACCGCCGGCGCGGAGGCGCTGGTGATCGTCGCGCTGCTCGGCGTCACCGGCTTCCTCGCCGAGCAGCCGCCGCGCGCGGAGCAGACCACCCCGCCGGTCGCGGCGGGCGGCGGCGTGGCGGTCGGGACCGCCGGCGACCACCGGGTGCTGGTGCTGCTGACCGGCGAGGGTGCCCGCCGCACCCTGCAGGTGCAGGTCCAGGACGAGACGGGGGAGCCCGTCGACCTGGCCGGCGCCCCGCAGGTGTCGGCGCGCTCGGACGGCGGCGGGGGAGCCGACGCCGTCGACCTCGGCCGGGTGCCGGTCCGTCCCGTCGCGGCGGGCACCTACGCCGGCGACGTGACCCTGCCGACGTCCGGCGAGTGGGAGGTGCAGGTCAGCCTCCCCGTCGGGGGAGTTCGACAACCCGGTCACCACCCTGACCGTCGACGCCGGCTGAGCGGCTACCGGACCGCCGCCGTGACCGGCACGGTGTGCACGAACCCGTCGAGCCGCACCTGGACGAAGAACCGGAACTCGCCCGGCTCGTCGAAGGTCGTGTGGAACGTGAGCCGGGTGCCGTCCTCGGTCTGCTCCGGCTCGCCGTACGGGTGGACGTGGACGTAGCCGGCGCTGCCGTCGGTGGGGAAGCCGGTGAGGTGGGCGTAGGTGCCGAGGTAGCTGCCGAGGGACACCGCGCCCTCGGCGCCGACCCGGCGCACGGTCAGGGCCAGCCGGCCGTCGGGACCGACCTCGCCGGTGCCGTCGACCGCCACCTCGACCGTGCCGTCGTCGCCCGACGCGCCCTGCGTGCCGGCGGGAACGGTCGCGGGCCGCCAGCGGCCCGGCAACGTCCGGTCGACACCGAGCGCGACCGGGCGGCCGTCGCCCTCCTCCGGCACGAACTCGGCGAGCACGCGGTAGTCACCCGGCTGGGTGAGGTCGACCGGCGCCGACCAGGTGCCGTCGCGGGAGAGCACCGGGTGGAGGTGGCGGAACTCCGCGAGGTCGGTGCGCACGACGTAGAGGTGGAGCGGCTTGGTCTGCTCGAGGACGTACGCCGTGACCGGATCGCCGGCCCGGTCGAGGATGCGGAAGCTCACCTCACCGGTGCCCCCGGCCGAGCCGGTGAGCCGCACGCCGGCCATCCGGTAGCCGCCGGCCGCCGCGGTCGAGCCGTCGCCGTGCGGCTCGGCGTCGCTCTCGCCGGGGGGCGTGGGTGTGGCCCGCGCCCTCGGAGGCGGGGGGTGAGGACGATCCGGTCGGAGTCGGGCTCCGCCGCGTCGTCGTCGCCGCCGCAGGCCGCCAGCAGCAGGGGGAGCGAGGCCGCGGCGACGAGCAGCGCCCGGGAGCGGCCCGGCGTGGTCGCGCTCATGGCGGCGAGTCTAGGAGGGCTCGCCGACTCGGCCGGGGCGGGGCGGCCGCCGTACGCTGGAGCCCATGTCTGCTCAGTCCGTGTTCGACCGTCTCGAACCCCACCTGCTGTCGGTCTCGAAGCCGATCCAGTACGTCGGCGGCGAGCTCAACTCGGTCGCGAAGGAGTGGGACGACCCCGACGGGCGCGCCGCGGGTGCGGTGGGCGCTGATGTACCCCGACGCCTACGAGGTCGGTCTGCCCAACCAGGGCGTGCAGATCCTCTACGAGGTGCTCAACGAGCGGCCGTGGATCCTCGCCGAGCGCACCTACGCGGTGTGGCCGGACATGGAACGGGTGATGCGCGAGCAGGGCATCCCGCAGTTCACCGTCGACAGCCACCGACCCGTGGGGGCGTTCGACCTGCTCGGCGTGAGCTTCTCCACCGAGCTGGGCTACACCAACCTCCTCAACGCCCTCGACCTGGCCGGCGTCCCGCTGCACGCCGTCGACCGCACCGACGAACACCCGGTGGTGATCGCCGGCGGACACGCGGCGTTCAACCCCGAGCCGATCGCCGACTTCGTCGACGCGGCCGTGCTCGGCGACGGCGAGGAGGTCGTGCTGGCGATCTCCGAGGTCGTGCGCGAGTGGAAGGCCGAGGGTTGCCCGGCCGGGGACATGCCGTCGGGCCGGCTCGAGCTGCTCCGCCGCCTCGCGGTGAGCGGCGGCGTCTACGTGCCGCAGTTCTACGACGTGCGCTACGACGCCGCGGGCCGGATCTCGGCCGTGGTGCCCAACCAGCCGTGGGCGCCGGACCGGGTGCGCAAGCACACGCTGATGGACCTCGACGCCTGGCCCTACCCCCGCCAACCCGCTGGTCCCGCTCGCCGAGACCGTGCACGAGCGGTTCTCGGTGGAGATCTTCCGCGGCTGCACGCGCGGCTGCCGGTTCTGCCAGGCCGGCATGATCACCCGGCCGGTCCGCGAGCGGTCGATCACGACGATCGGCGACATGGTCGACAACGGCGTGCGCAAGACCGGCTTCGAGGAGGTCGGCCTGCTCTCGCTGTCCAGCGCCGACCACACCGAGATCGGCGACGTCGCCAAGGGGCTCGCCGACCGTTACGACGGGTCCAACGTCTCCCTGTCGCTGCCCTCCACCCGGGTCGACGCCTTCAACATCACGCTCGCCAACGAGTTCTCCCGCAACGGCCGCCGCTCCGGCCTCACCTTCGCCCCCGAGGGCGGCAGCGAGCGCATGCGCAAGGTGATCAACAAGATGGTCACCGAGGAGGACCTGATCCGCACCGTCGCCACGGCGTACTCCCACGGCTGGCGGCAGGTGAAGCTCTACTTCATGTGCGGGCTCCCCACCGAGACCGACGACGACGTGCTGCAGATCGCCGAGCTTGCGAAGAAGGTGATCGCCAAGGGTCGCGAGGTCTCCGGCCGCAACGACATCCGCTGCACCGTGTCGATCGGCGGGTTCGTGCCCAAGCCGCACACGCCGTTCCAGTGGGCGGCGCAGCTCGACGTCGAGACCACCGACGAGCGGCTCCGCAAGCTGCGCGAGACGGTGCGCGCCGACAAGCGGTACGGACGGGCCATCGGCTTCCGCTACCACGACGGCCAGCCCGGCATCGTCGAGGGACTGCTGTCCCGCGGCGACCGCCGGGTCGGCCGGATCATCGAGGAGGTGTGGCGCGACGGCGGCCGGTTCGACGGCTGGAGCGAGCACTTCTCCTACGACCGCTGGGTCGCCGCGTCCGGGCGTGCGCTCGCCGGCACCGGTGTCGACCTCGACTGGTACACGACCCGCGAGCGCGACTACGACGAGGTGCTGCCCTGGGACCACCTCGACTCCGGCCTCGACAAGGACTGGCTGTGGGCCGACTGGGAGGACGCCCTCGCCGTGGCCGACGGGTCCGCCGACGTGGAGGTCGAGGACTGCCGCTGGACGCCCTGCTACGACTGCGGCGTCTGCCCGGAGATGGGCACCGAGATCCAGGTCGGGCCGACGGGGAAGAAGCTGCTGCCGCTCAGCGTGGTGTAGGCGCGGGCCGAGCGACACGGCGCCCCAGTCCCCCCCGGCGGCGGCCCCACGACCGCCCGACGGCGACCGCAACCCGTCAGAGGATCGGCTCGGTGAGCTTCTCGTCGGACTCGACGAAGCAGACGAACTCGTCGCCGGCGTCCGGGCTGCTCGGGTCCTCGGTGACGACCTCGAGCGCGGTGAGAGCGTCGCCGCCGACCGCCTCGCCGATCGCCGTGAGGTCCTCCACGGGGAGGGCCTCCACGCAGACCGCGGTGGTCAGCTCGGTCCCGGCGCCGTCCTCGCCGATGGTGCCGACGTGGACGATCTCGCCGTCGTGCTCCTCGGTGCACTCCTTCTCGCGCAGCAGCACGTCGCCGCCGTCGTCGGTGACGTCGATGCACTGACCGACCTCGGCCTCCTCGAGGGAGATGTAGCTGTTGAGGAAGCTCACGCCGGCGGCGAGGCCGATGCCGGCGGCCACCCACGCCGCCAGGCCCAGCACTCCGAGGACGAGACCGGCGATGGCGAGCCCACGTCCCTTGCGCTGCCCCTCCCTTGGTCCGCTTCAGGCCGATGAAGCCGAGGATCACCCCGACGGGTGCGCAGCAGACCAGGCTGCTGATCAGTGCCCCGATCGAGACGCCGTCGGTGCTGGTGGTCTGCGGCCCGCCCGGAGCGCCGCCCGGGGCGCCGTAGCCGGGGTAGGACGGCGTGCCGTAGGGGTTCGAAGGCTGCTGGCCGTAGGGGTTCTGGCCCTGGGGCTGCTGGCCGTACGGGTCGTTCGGGGGAGTCGTCACGGCCTGCAGCCTAGGGGAGCGGTGCCGCCTTGTCGGTGGTTCGGGTGCACGATGGGCCGCGTGCGCCACATCACCGACACTGAGAGACGAGCTCGTCTCGCGCGACGGCACGGCCTTGCCAGCGGCCATGCCGACGTCCTCAGCGCCACCCGCGCGATGACGGTGCTGCACGCCACGGAGGCGGCCACCGTCCACCTCGCGCTGTGGGCGCGGGTGCCGGGCGTGAGCGTCGCCGACGTCGACGCTGCGCTCTACGACGAGCGCAGCGTGGTCAAGCAGCTCGCCATGCGGCGCACCCTCTTCGCGTTCCCGCGCGACCTGCTCCCCGCCGCCTGGGGGAGCGCCGCGGCCCGCACCGCCCTCCAGCAGCGCAACCAGCTCGCGAAGAACGTCGTCGCGGCCGGCCTCGCCGACGACGCCGACGCATGGATCGCCGACGCGTGCCGGGCAGTGCTCGACCGGCTCGCCGACGGCGAGGCACGCACCACCCAGCAGCTGCGCGCGGAGGTGCCGGCGCTCGACGGCCGCGTCGCCATCGGCACGCCCGGGAAGAAGTGGAGCGGCGAGTTCCCGATCGGCGCGCGGGTGCTGACGCTGCTCGGGGCGGAGGGACGGGTGCTGCAGGGCGGCGAACGCCGGCCACTGGCGGCTCAACCGGCCGAGCTGGACCCGCACCGACCTGTGGCTGGGGGAGGAGCCGGTGCCGTTGCCGGAGCCGGAGGGGTACGCCGAGCTCGTGCGTCGCTGGCTCGCGACGTTCGGCCCGGGCACCGAGGCCGACATCGTGTGGTGGCTGGGCGCCACCAAGGGCGCGGTGAGGCGGGCGCTGGCCGACGTGGGCGCCGTGTCGGTCACGCTCGACGGCGGCGGCACCGGGTGGGTCCTCGCCGACGACCTCGACGAGGAGGACCCGGTCGAGCCGTGGGCGGCCCTGCTGCCGACCCTCGACCCCACGGTCATGGGCTGGAAGGAGCGTGGGTTCTACCTCGACCCGGCGGACGTCCCCTACCTCTTCGACACCAACGGCAACGCCGGCAACACCGCGTGGTGGGACGGCCGGGTCGTCGGCTGCTGGGTGCAGGACGACGACGCCGCGGTGCGCGTGCTGCTCCGGCACGACCTCGGCGAGGAGGCCCGGGCCGCCCTCGACGCACAGGCCGAGCGGCTGACCGCCTGGCTCGACGGGGTGCGGATCGTCAACGTCTACGCCTCCCCGCAGATGAAGGGCCTCGAGCTCACCTGACCTAGCATTCTCGGCCGTGCCCCGTCAGCAGCCAGAGCAGCAGGCCCCGCCCGTCCAGCGGCTGCGGGTCCGGTACGCCAAGCGCGGTCGCCTGCGGTTCACCAGCCACCGTGACGTGAGCCGGGCGGTCGAGCGGGCGGTGGTCCGCGCCGGGATCCCCATGGCCTACTCCTCCGGCTTCCACCCGCACCCGAGGATCTCCTACGCCGGCGCCTCACCGACCGGTGCCGCGAGCGAGGCCGAGTACCTCGAGCTGGGCCTCGCCGACCGCCGCGAGCCGGCGGAGGTCGGGCGGGCGCTCGACGAGGCCTTGCCCGCGGGGCTCGACGTGCTCGCCGTGGTCGAGTCGCCCGGCGGGGCGCTCGCCGACCGGCTCACCGCGAGCCGCTGGGTGGTGGAGCTCCGCGACGCCGACCGCGCCGGGCTCGAGCAGGCCGTGGCCCGATTCGTCGCAGCGGAGAGCGTCACGGTGGAGCGGATGACGAAGAAGGGCCTGCGGAGCTTCGACTGCCGGGCAGCGGTGGCGGTCCTGACCGTGGCGACCGCCGGGGAGGAGGCGACCGGTGCGCCGGCGCTCGAGCTCGTGCTCCGCCACACGGAGCCGGCCGTCCGGCCCGACGACGTGCTTCGCGGGTTGGCCGAGGTCGCCGGGTTCACGCCCCCGGCGCCGCCGCTGCTCACGAGGCTCGCGCAGGGGCCGCTCGACGAGGCGACGGACGCGGTCGGCGACCCGCTCGGATAGCGGGCGGCGACGCGCGCGGCGCCACGCCTGGGGGCCGGGGATACCGGGCCCGTGGGGGCCCTGTGCGATACTCGGCACAGATCGGCTCGTACGGCGGACCCTCCGACGAGGAACCGTACGGACCGGTTCGACGACGTTCTCGCCGGGTCCGCAGTGGAATGCGGGGCCGGCACGGTGGAGGTCGAGACCTCACCAGACCGCGACGCGGGCGGACGGATCGGTGACAGCGGTCCGTGACCGGGGAAACCCTCCGGCGCAGCGCGACCGCGGTAGGTGGGGGGTCGGTCCCCAGTGACGCTCCGCGGAGGGTGTCGTCCAACCGAAGGCTTGCGCCTGTCGGACCCGGCCTGCCCGGTTCCGGACGGCGATGGACACGCCCCGGGGCGCCGCGAGGCGGCCGGGGCGGAGGAGCAGCACATGGCTGACACGCCCGTCGACCCGAGCGACACCGTCGACAACCCGACCCCCGGCCCCGACGAGGCAGTCGCAGCCGCGGCGCCCGGCGGTGAGGCCGCCCCCGAGACGACGGCCTCCGAGACGACGGCCCCCGAGAAGCCGGCGCGCAAGAAGCCGGCGAAGAAGGCCGCGGCGAAGCGGAAGCCGGCCAAGAAGACGACGGCCAAGCCGAAGGCGAAGGCGGCCGCCGAGGAGCCCGTGGTCGAGGAGCCCGTGGCCGACGAGCCGCCCTCCGAGGAGCCCGTGGCCGAGGAGCCGCCCGCCGAGGAGCCCGCGGTCGAGGAGGCGCCGGCCGAGGAGGACCAGGCGGTCACGATGCCGCTGTTCAAGGCGCCGGAGCCGGTCACCACCACCCGCCGCCGGAGGAAGCCGGCCGCCAAGCGGGTCGCCGCCGAGCCCGTCGAGCCGGCCGAGACGCCGGCTGCCGACGCCGACCCGACCGCGGCGGCCGACGCAGCCCCCCGACGACACCGGGGCCGCAGAGGTGGCTGAGGACGTTGCCGCTGCCGAGGGTGGGACCACGGAGCCCGACCTCCGGCCCGAGACCGACGCCGAAACCGACGCCGAGACCACGGAGCCCGACGCCGACACCGACACCGACGACAAGTCGGAGAGCGACGACGACGAGGCCGACGAGAGCGACGAGGGCGGGAATGGGTCCGGCCGGCGGCGTCGCCGCCGCGGCGGGCGTCGTCGCCGCAAGTCCGGCGGCGGCAGCTCCGACCAGGCCGGTCAGGACGGCCAGACCGGCCAGGACGACCCAGCCGAGCAGGCCACCGACGGTGCCGCGGCGCAGGGCAAGCAGGAAAAGCAGAAGCAGGACAAGCAGGACAAGCAGGAGGGCGACCGTCCCAAGGACGAGTCGGCCGCCGACGGCGACGCCGGCGAGGGTGGCCAGTCGAGCTCCTCGCGCCGCCGTCGTCGGCGCCGTCGGGAGGGCGACTCCGACAACGGCTCCGACGAGCCCGGCACCGTCACCAAGGTCCGCAAGGCCCGCTCCGCGGAGGACGAGATCACGGCGGTCTCCGGCTCGACCCGCCTGGAGGCGAAGAAGCAGCGCCGTCGTGAGGGCCGGGAGGCCGGGCGGCGCCGGGCGCCGATCATCAGCGAGGCCGAGTTCCTCGCCCGCCGGGAGTCGGTCGAGCGGGTGATGGTGGTCCGCCAGCGCAACGACCTGACCCAGATCGGTGTGCTCGAGGACAAGGTCCTCGTCGAGCACTACGTCGCCCGCGAGTCGCAGACCTCGCTGATCGGCAACGTCTACCTGGGGCGCGTGCAGAACGTGCTGCCCTCGATGGAGGCGGCGTTCATCGACATCGGCAAGGGCCGCAACGCGGTCCTGTACGCCGGCGAGGTCAACTGGTCGGCCCTCGGTCACAAGGACGGCGAGCCGCGGAAGATCGAGTCGGTGCTGACGTCCGGCCAGACCGTGCTGGTCCAGGTCACCAAGGACCCGGTCGGGCACAAGGGCGCCCGGCTCACGAGCCAGATCAGCCTCGCCGGACGGTTCCTGGTCTACGTGCCCGACGGCACCACCAGCGGCATCTCCCGCAAGCTCCCCGACACCGAGCGCGCCCGGCTCAAGACCCTCCTCAAGGAGATCGTCCCCGAGTCCGCAGGCGTGATCGTCCGCACCGCCGCCGAGGGCGCCTCGGAGGAGGAGCTGACTCGTGACGTCGAGCGGCTCAAGGCCCGGTGGGAGGACATCGAGGCCAAGTCCAAGAAGGGCAGCAGCGCGCCGCAGCTGCTGTACGGCGAGCCCGACCTGACGCTCAAGGTCGTCCGCGACCTGTTCACCGAGGACTTCGCCAAGCTCGTCGTGCAGGGCGACGACGCCTGGGAGACCGTGCACGGCTACGTCGAGCACGTCGCGCCCGACCTCGCCGACCGGCTCGAGCACTACCGCACCGACGTCGACGGGGAGACCCGACCGGACGTCTTCGCGGCGTACCGGATCGACGAGCAGATCGCGAAGGGCCTCGACCGCAAGGTCTGGCTGCCGTCGGGTGGCTCGCTCATCATCGACCGCACCGAGGCGATGACGGTCATCGACGTCAACACGGGCAAGTTCACCGGCTCGGGCGGCAACCTCGAGGAGACCGTCACCAAGAACAACCTCGAGGCGGCCGAGGAGATCGTCCGGCAGCTCCGGCTCCGCGACATCGGGGGCATCATCGTCGTCGACTTCATCGACATGGTGCTCGAGTCCAACCGCGACCTGGTGCTGCGTCGTCTGGTCGAGTGCCTCGGCCGCGACCGCACCCGCCACCAGGTGGCGGAGGTGACCTCCCTGGGCCTGGTCCAGATGACCCGCAAGCGGATCGGGACCGGGCTGCTCGAGGCGTTCAGCGAGACCTGCGACCACTGCCAGGGCCGCGGCCTCATCGTCCACGAGCTGCCCGTCGAGCCGCGCCGCGGTGGCGACGAGGAGTCCTCCCGGCGCGGCGGCGGACGCCGCCGGCGCGGGAAGGGCGGCGGCCAGCCCGACCAGGCCGACGAGAGCGCGAGCCCCAAGGCGGTGCCGTCGCCGAAGGACATCGCCGCCATGGCGAAGCCCCCTGCGGAGGACGGGGAGCCCGCCGACCGGCCGGAGCAGCCCGCCGAACGACCTGAGCAGGCACAGACCGAGCAGACCGAGCCCGAGCAGCCCGAGCAGCCCGGACCCGCGCAGCCCGAGCCGGTGGCCGAGGCGCCCGCGACGGAGCCGTCCACCGCGGAGGACTCCGCCGAGGACACCGCCGAGGAGCAGCCGGAGGAGGCCCCGCCCGCTCCGGTGACCAAGGTCGTGACCCGCACCCGGCGCCGCGCCGCCAGCCGCCCCGCCGGCCCGCCGGTGGTGACCGAGGAGCCGGCCGAGGAGCCGGCCGGGGAGCCGGCACCGGCCGACGGACAGGCGGCCTCCGACGGCGACGCGGCCGACGGCGGCGAGGTTTCCGAGGTTTCCGAGGGCTCCGAGGGGGCCGGAGGGGCCGAGGTGTCCGACGAGCCGCAGGTCGAGCACGTGCCGGTGAAGAAGCGGGGCACCCGCAAGCGCTGACCCGGGCGCGGTGGGCCACGGCGTTTTGCCGTGGTCGACGGGGATCCGTACTATGGAACGTCGGTGCGCGCTGGTCGCGCCCGTTTCTGCCCGGCATCGCGATCCGGGGCCCTCGCGGGCCGTGGACCGTCGTGTGCCGCAGACCAAGACGTGAAGTGACACCCGTGAAGTGAGACTAGGAACGGAGACCGCGGTGTACGCGATCGTGCGCGCAGGCGCGAAGCAGCAGAAGGTCGCTGTCGGCGACGTCATCGAGATCGACAAGGTCTCCACGCCCGTCGGCGACACCCTGACGCTGCCCGTGGTCATGGCGGTCGACGGCGAGTCCGTCACCACCAGCGGTCTCGGCGACGCCGCGGTGACCGTCGAGGTGCTCGGCGCCACCAAGGGCCCGAAGATCGTCATCCAGAAGTACAAGAACAAGACCGGTTACAAGCGGCGGCAGGGCCACCGCCAGAAGTACACCCAGGTCAAGGTCACCGACATCAAGCTCTGAGTCCCCGACCGGGTCTCACCACTTCCGAAGGACTGAAGAGATGGCACACAAGAAGGGCGCGGCGTCCACCAAGAACGGCCGCGACTCCAACGCCCAGCGGCTCGGCGTCAAGCGGTTCGGCGGCCAGGTCGTCAATGCCGGCGAGATCATCGTCCGCCAGCGCGGGACCCACTTCCACCCCGGCGACAACGTCGGCCGCGGCGGCGACGACACGCTGTTCGCGCTGGCCCCCGGCTCGGTCGAGTTCGGCACCAGGCGCGGCCGGAAGGTCGTCAACATCCTTCCCGTCGAGTAGGCAGTCCTTCGGGCTCGAGACGCGTGGAGCGGCGCCGGTTCGGCGCCGCTCCTGCCATTTTCGAGCCCGAGGAACCCCCTCCTCGACCTTCACTGAGAGACTGATCCCCATGGCCGTGCCCACCTTCGTCGACCGGGTGACCCTGCACGTGGCCGCCGGCCGCGGGGGCAACGGCGTCGCGTCGGTGCACCGGGAGAAGTTCAAGCCCCTCGGCGGCCCCGACGGCGGCAACGGCGGTCCGGGCGGGTCGGTGATCCTGCGGGTCGACCCCGACGTCACCACCCTCCTCGACTACCACCACAGCCCGAAGCGCCGGGCCGAGCCCGGCGGGCACGGCGCCGGCGGCCGACGCAACGGCACCCACGGCGCCGACCTGGTGCTGGCCGTCCCCGACGGCACCGTGGTGAGCCACCCCGGCGGCGAGGTCATCGCCGACCTCGTCGGCGCCGGCACCGAGCTGGTCATCGCCCAGGGTGGGCGCGGCGGCCTCGGCAACGCGGCCCTCGCCTCCGCGTCGCGGAAGGCGCCCGGCTTCGCCCTCCTCGGGGAGCCGGGAGACGAGCTCGACGTGGTGCTCGAGCTCAAGGTCGTCGCCGACGTCGGTCTCGTGGGGTTCCCGAGCGCCGGCAAGTCGAGCCTGATCGCGGCGATCTCCCGCGCCCGGCCCAAGATCGCCGACTACCCGTTCACCACCCTGGTGCCCAACCTCGGCGTCGTGACCGCGGGGGACACGACGTTCACGGTGGCCGACGTGCCCGGGCTGATCGAGGGCGCGGCCGAGGGCCGCGGCCTCGGCCACGACTTCCTGCGCCACATCGAGCGCTGCGCGGCACTGGTGCACGTGCTCGACACCGCCACCCTCGAGCCGGGACGCAACCCCGTCGACGACCTCGACATCATCGAGGACGAGCTGCGCCGCTACGGCGGCCTCGAGGACCGGCCGCGCCTCGTGGCGCTCAACAAGGTGGACGTCCCGGACGGCCGCGAGATCGCGGCGATGGTGGTCGAGGAGCTCCGCGGCCGCGGCCTGCGGGTCTTCGACGTCTCCGCCGCCTCGGGGGAGGGCACACGCGAGCTGGTGTTCGCGATGGCCGAGATCGTCCAGGCCGCCCGTGCGGAGCGGGAGACGTCGGTCGCCGAGCGGATCGTGCTGCGCCCCAAGGGCGTCGACAACGACCAGTTCACGGTCACCCGCACCGGGGCCGGTTGGCGGGTGCGCGGCGTGAAGCCCGAGCGCTGGGTCCGGCAGACCGACTTCAGCAACGACGAGGCCGTCGGGTTCCTCTCCGACCGTCTCAACCGGCTCGGCGTCGAGGACCGGCTGCTCGAGCTGGGCGCGGAGGAGGGCGACACCGTCCTGATCGGGCACCCCGACGACTCCGTCGTCTTCGACTTCAAGCCGGGCATCGACGCCGGCGCGGGCAACCTGGCGCGGCGCGGCGAGGACGAGCGGTTCCACGAGGAGCGTCCGGCCGCCCGTCGGCGGCGCGAGATCCAGGAGGCGATGGCCGAGCGGGAGGAGGGCGAGACCCGGGCCGACGTGGCGCGGCGCATCGACGCCGCTCCGCTCACCTACGAGATCGGCTCCGAGGACGACCCGGACACCGTCGCCGACGACGAGGCGTGGCTGGAGGAGGACCCCGGTGAGTGACCGGGCGGCCGTCGCCGGCGCCCGCCGGGTCGTCGTCAAGGTCGGCTCGTCCTCGCTCACGACCGCCGCCGGCGGCATCGACCCGTCGCGGATGAGCGCGCTGGTCGACGTCCTCGCCGGCGCGCGGGCGCGTGGGGCCGAGGTGGTGCTGGTGTCGTCGGGAGCGATCGCCGCGGGCCTGGCACCGCTCGGCCTCGCCCGACGGCCGCGGAGCCTGCCCGCGCAGCAGGCCGCCGCGTCGGTGGGGCAGGGTCTGCTGGTCCACCGCTACACCGAGGAGCTCGCGCGGCACGGACTGATCGCCGGCCAGGTGCTGCTGACGCTCGACGACGTGACCCGCCGCTCCCACTACCGCAACGCCCACCAGACCTTCACCAAGCTGCTCGAGCTGGGCGTCCTGCCGATCGTCAACGAGAACGACACCGTCGCCACCTCCGAGATCCGCTTCGGCGACAACGACCGGCTCGCGGCGCTCGTCGCCCACCTCGTCCACGCCGACCTGCTCCTGCTGCTCTCCGACGTCGACGGTCTCTACGACGGCCCGCCCCACCGCCCCGGCACCCGGCTGGTGCAGGAGGTGCGGTCGGAGGCCGACCTCGCCGACGTGACGATCGGCTCGGCAGGGGCCGCCGGCGTCGGCACGGGCGGGATGGTCACCAAGATCGAGGCGGCCCGGATCGCCACCGGCGCCGGCATCCCGGTTGTGCTCACCTCGGCCGACCGGGCCGGCGCCGCGCTCGCCGGTGAGCAGGTCGGCACCCTGTTCTCGGCGACCGGCCGGCGGCGGCCGACCCGCCAGCTCTGGCTGCGCCACGCCACCGAGGGCAAGGGCGCGGTCGAGCTCGACGCGGGCGCCGTCCGCGCCGTCGTCGAGCGCCGGGCGAGCCTGCTCCCGGCCGGCATCACCGGTGTGACGGGCACCTTCGTCGCCGGCGACCCGGTCGACCTGGTCGGCCCCGACGGCGCGGTCGTCGCGCGCGGGCTGGTCAACTTCGACGCCACCGAGCTGCCCGCGCTCCTCGGCCGCTCGACCAAGGAGCTCAAGCTCGAGCTCGGCGCCGCCTACGAGCGCGAGGTCGTCCACCGCGACGACCTCGTGTTGCTGTGAGCCTCAGAGGTCCTCGACCGTGACCGGTGTCGACAGCACCCGGTCGCGGCCGACGTAGCGCGGCTCGCCGACCACGTCGAGGTTCGCGGTCATCCGGATCGCCTCGCTCGACGAGCCGACGAGCAGGTGGAGCCGACCGGGCTCGACGACGCGCCGCAGGTCGCGACCGGTGAACGAGGTGCGGTCGAGGTCGACGTCGAAGGTGACCCTGGCCGACGCCCCCCGCGTCCAGCTCCACCCGGGCGAAGCCGATCAGCTGGCGCGTCGGCCGGGTGACCGACGCGACCGGGTCGTGCAGGTAGAGCTGCACGACCTCCGCACCGGAGCGGTCGCCGGTGTTGCGCACGACGCAGGAGAGCCGGACGGACCCGTCGACCGGCACCTCGACGAGCCGGTCGGCGGCCGGCCGGTCGTCCACGCACAGGTCGTCGTAGACGAACGACGTGTAGGACAGGCCGTGCCCGAACGGGAACCGTGGCCGCGGGTCAGCGGCGCTGACGTCGGTGTGACCGGCGAGGGCCGGCGCGAGGTACGACGACGGCTGGCCGCCCGGCTGGCGCGGGACCTGGACGGGGAGCCGGCCCGAGGGGTTGACCCGGCCACTGAGCACGCCGGCGACGGCGGCAGCGCCCTCCGCGCCGGGGAAGAAGGCCTGGACGACGGCCGCTGCCTCGTCGGCGGCGCGGCCGAGGGCGTAGGGCCGGCCCGAGAGCACCACGACGACCACGGGGGTGCCGGTCCCGAGGAGGGCGTCGAGCAGCGCCTGCTGACTGCCGGGCAGCGCCAGCGACTCCGCGTCGCAGCCCTCGCCGGACGTCCCGCGCCCGAAGAGCCCGGAGCGGTCGCCGACGACCGCGACGCAGACGTCGGCCGTCGCTGCGGCCGCCACGGCCGCCGGGATGCCGCTCTCGTCGATGTCGCGCACCGGGCAGCCGGGGGTGACCCCGACATCGGCCCCGGCGAGCTCCGTGCGGAGCGCCGCCAGCAGCGTCGGCATCTCGATGCCGAGCGGGACCTCCGGGTGCAGCACCCCGACGTGGTTGGGGAACGCGTAGCAGCCCATCAGCGACAGCACGTCGTCGGCGCAGGGGCCGGTGACGGCGACCCGCCGCGTGCCGTGCAGAGGGAGGACGCCGTGGTTGGCCAGCAGGACGACCGAGCGCTCGGCGAGCTCCCGGGCCAGCCGCCGCTGGCCGGGCGGGTCGAGGTCGACCGGGTCGTCGGAGGCCAGCGCCGGAGGCTGCTCGCTCCAGTCGGGGTCGAGCAGGCCGAGCTCGCCCTTCTGTCGCAGCACACGGGTGACCGCCCGGTCGACCAGGGCGACGAGCGAGGGGTCGGCATCGACCGCCTCGGCGAGCGGGGCGCCGTAGCAGCGCACCGTCGGCAGCTCGACGTCGATGCCGGCCCGGAGCGCGGCGACGGCCGCCTCGCCGGGGCTGCCGGCCACACCGTGCGTGCTCTCGAGGAACGAGACGGCGAAGTAGTCGGACACGACCGTGCCGGTGAATCCCCACTCGTCCCGCAGGAGCGTGGTGAACAGCCAGGGGTCCGCGGCCGGAGGGACGCCGTCGATCTCCGCGTAGGAGTTCATCACCGAGCGAGCGCCGCCCTCCCGCAGTGCCTGCTCGAACGGCGGCAGCACGACGTCGTGCAGCTCCCGCGGCCCGATCGACACCGGCGCGTGGTTGCGCCCCGCCCGCGACCCGGCGTACCCGGCGAAGTGCTTGAGCGTCGCGACGACGCCCGACCGCTCGAGCCCCCGGGTGTACGCGGCGCCGATGGTGCCGACGAGGTAGGGGTCCTCCCCGACGGTCTCCTCGGTGCGGCCCCACCGCGGGTCGCGGGCGACGTCGAGCACCGGGGCCAGGCCCTGGTGGACGCCGACGGACCGCATCAGCAGCCCCGTGCCGTGGGCGAGCTCCTCGACCAGCCCGGGGTCGAACGCCGCCCCCCAGGCCAACGGCGTCGGGAAGACGGTCGCCTGCCAGGCCGTGAACCCGGTGAGGCACTCCTCGTGCGCCATCGCGGGGATGCCGAGCCGGCTGCCGTCGACGAGCGAGCGCTGGGTCCGCGCCAGCACCTCGGCGCCCTTCCTCGGCTCGACGGGCGCCGTCCCGAACACGCGGGTCAGCTGGCCGAGCCCGGGCCGGGTGAGCTCCTCCCACGGCGGCAGCGGCTCGGCGAAGTCGTGCTGGTGCGGGGCCACGTCGCCGGCGGTCTCGGAGACGCCCACCCAGACGCCGACGAGCTGGGCGAGCTTCTCCTCGATCGTCATCTGCGCCAGGAGCGCGGCGACCCGCTCGTCGAGGGGGAGCGGCTGGGTCCCGCCAGCTGTTCGGGCCGGTCATGACGCGGGCGCGGTGGTCGAGGCGCGGACGACGAGCTGGGTGGCGAGCTCGACGCGGTTGTTGTCGAGCGGCTCGTCGTGGATCAGCCGCAGCAGCATCCGGCCCGCCTGCCGTCCCATGTCGGCCAGGGGCTGCCGCACGGTCGTCAACGGGGGAGAGGACCACCGCGCCGCGGGGAGGTCGTCGAAGCCGACGACGCTGACGTCGTGCGGGACGCTCAGCCCGAGCATCCGCGCGGCCTCGATCGTGCCCATCGCCTGCTCGTCGCTCCCCCGCGAAGATCGCGGTCGGCCGGTCCTCGCGCTGGAGCAGGGCGCGCGCCTGCCGGTAGCCGCCCTCGTGGTGGAAGTCGCCGTTGCGGACCAGGCTGTCGTCGACCTGGAGCCCCGCGTTCTCCAGGGCCGCGCGGTAGCCGTCGACCCGGGCGCGGCTGCAGAGGTAGTCGGCCGGCCCGGCGACCATGCCGATCCGGCGGTGACCGAGGTCGATGAGGTGCCGGGTGGCGGAGAGGCCGCCGGCCCAGTTGGTCGCGCCGACGCTCGGCAGGTCCGGCTCGGGGAGGTCGACCGGGTCGATCACGACGAGGGGCACCCGGGCCTGGGTCAGCACCCGCCGGTTGGCCGGGGTGAGGTGCGAGGTGACCAGGATGGCGCCGCCGCGGCCGGCGCGGGCGACCCGCTCGGCCCAGTGGGTCCCGCCCGGGCCGCTCATCGACGAGACGACGAGGTCGAGCCCGGACTCGGTCGCACCTCGGATGATCTCGATCGCCCACGGGCTGTCGAGCGCGGTGAAGACCAGGTCGGCGCTCGCCCGGTCGACCGGTGCGCGCCGTCGTACGGGGAGGTAGTCGTACTCGTCGAGCAGCCGCTGGACCTTGGCCCTCGTCGCCGGGGCGACGTCGTGCCGGTCGTTGACGACCTTCGACACCGTGGGGAGCGAGACCCCTGCCTCCGCCGCGATCCGGGCGAGGGTCATCCGCTCCCTGCCGCCCCGCGACTCCTGCTGGCCTGCCGACCTCGCCAATCCGAACCCCTCCTCGGCGCCGCTCGCGACGCTTGCCGACCGACTGTATCGAAAGTGTTGCGATGTCGATCCACGCTGCAGCGGGGCGCCGACATCGCCATTGACACCACCTGGCGGTGTGAATACTGTCACAACACGAGTTGAAGTTGCGATAGTTTTCGAAAGCGTCGCAACCCGAGGAGGAAGTGGGTGAGGGGGATGGTCCGCAACCGCCGGCTGTCTCGTGTGGTCGCCGGGTTGACCGGCATCGGGCTGGCAGCGGCCCTCGCCGCCTGTGGTGGCGACAGCGGCGCCAGCGACGGAACCGTCCGCCTGTGGGCCCTCGAGGACGGCATCGTCAACGAGGTCCAGCAGGCCTCGATCGACCGCTTCAACGAGGGCGACCGGGACGCCGAGGTCGAGCTCCAGACCTACGGCAACGACCCCTACAAGGAGCGGCTGCGCACCGCGCTCGGCTCCGGCAACCCGCCCGACATCTTCTTCAACTGGGGCGGCGGCAACCTGAAGGAGTACGTCGACGCCGGCGAGGTCCGCGACCTCAGCGGCTTGTTCGAGGACAACCCCGACTTCCGCGACTCGTTCATCCCGAGCGTGCTCGAGGTGGCCACCCTCGACGGCACCGCCTACGGCGTCCCCATGCGCGGCACGCAGCCGGTCGTCCTCTACTACAACAAGGCCGTGTTCGAGGACGCCGGCGTCGAGCCGCCGCAGACCTGGGACGACCTCCTCTCGCTCGTCGAGACGTTCTCCGGCGAGGGCATCACACCGATCGCGCTCGCGGGCACCCAGGCGTGGACCGAGCTGATGTGGATCGAGTACATCCTCGACCGGCTCGCCGGCCCCGAGGTGTTCCAGGCGATCCGCGACGGCGACGCGAGCGCGTGGGGCGACCCGGCGATGGTGGAGGCGCTGACCATGCTCCGCGAGCTGATCGACGCCGGCGGCTTCGGCGACGCCTTCCAGTCGGTCGACTACGACGCCGGTGGTGCGTCGGCCATCCTCGCCCGCGGTGACGCGGCGATGCACCTGATGGGCACGTGGGAGTACACCAACCAGCTGAGCGAGTCGCCGGAGTTCGTCGAGGGCGGCGACCTCGGGTGGGTCCCGTTCCCCACCATCGAGGGCGGCTCCGGCGACCCGAGCAACGTGGTCGGCAACCCCGCGAACATGTACTCGATCTCCGCCGACTCCGGGAACGCCGAGGTCGGCGAGGACTACCTGCTCGAGCAGATGGCGAGCGAGGAGTACGTCGACGAGCTGATCGAGATCGGCGACGTCCCGGTCGTCGTCGGGATCGAGGACAAGCTGGCCGAGACCGCCAACGCCGAGCACGCGACCTGGGTCTACGACCTGGTCCTCAACGCCCAGAGCTTCCAGCTCTCGTGGGACCAGGACCTGCCCTCGGACCAGGCGACCCGGATGCTCGAGCAGCTGACGGCGGTGTTCCTGGGCGACCAGACCCCGGAGGGGGTTCGTCGAGGCGATGTCCGGTCAGTAGCCGGACGCCACCCGATCGGGTAGAAGGGACTCGTGTGAAGCGGGGACACGACATCAGGCCCTCGGCCTGGTACGCCTTGCCGCTCATCCTGTTCTTCGGTTGCTTCGCGGTGCTGCCGCTGGGGCTGGTCGGGTACCTGAGCTTCACCGACTACGACCCGCTCCTCAGCCCGGTCTTCAACGGCACCGACAACTGGCAGCGCCTCCTCGACGACGAGGAGGCGTGGGACGCGCTTCGGCGCACGATCTTCGTCGCGGTCGGCAGCTGGCTCCTACAGACGCCGCTCGCGCTGCTGATCGGGGTGTGGGCGGCAGGGCAGCAGCGGAACCGCGCCCTGCTGTCCGCGCTGTTCTTCCTGCCGCTGCTGCTGTCGACGGCCGCGGTCGCGCTGCTGTGGAACCGGTTCGTGGACTTCAACTTCGGGGTGACGCCGTCGCTGCCCCTGGTCGGCGACGTCAACTTCCTCGGCGACCAGGAGCTGGTGCTCTACACGGTGGTGTGGGTGATCGCCTGGCAGTACGTCCCGTTCCACACGCTCCTCTACCAGGGTGCGGCGCGGGCGATCCCGAAGGTGCTCTACGAGGCGGCGACGATGGACGGCGCGAGCCGGGTCCAGCAGTTCTTCCGGGTGACCCTGCCGCAGCTGCGCTACACGATGGTCACGTCGACGATCATGATCCTCGTCGGCTCGCTGACGACCTTCGACACGGTGCTGATCCTCACCAACGGAGGGCCCGGCACGGCCAGCCGGATCGCGCCGCTGCACATGTACATCACCGGCTTCCGCGGCTTCGAGGCCGGCTACGCCAGCACGATCGCCGTGCTGCTGGTCGTCCTCGGTGCGCTGCTGTCGTTCGCGGTCGTCCGGCTCACCGGCTACCGGTCGATGTCGAGCCAGCAGGAGGGGTTGTGATGGCGACGACGCTGACGAGGCCGGAGACGGTGGGCGCACCTCCCGAGCGGGTCCGGGGCACGCGCCGTCGTACGCCGCCCAACCTGATCGCGTTCGTGGCCGCGCTCGCGTGGTTGGCCGTGGTCACGGTGCCGCTCTACTACCTGCTGGCGACCACCTTCCGGACCCGGGAGAGCTACCTCGACGGGCACCCGCTGGCCTTCCCCGGCGACCCGACGCTCGACAACTACCGGGAGGTGCTCGACGGCAACTTCCCGACCTACTTCGTCAACAACGTGCTCGTGACGGTGGGCACGGTCGCGGTGGTGCTGGTGCTCTGCGTGCCGGCGGCGTACGCCGTGGTGCGGGGGACCAGCCGGGTGACGCAGCAGGCGTTCTCGTTGATGCTGATCGGGCTGGCGATCCCCGCGCAGGCCACGATCGTCCCGGTCTACTTCCTGATCAGCCAGCTCGGCCTCCACGACACCCCTGACCGCGGTGGTGCTGCCGACGGCGGCGTTCGCGATGCCGACCTCGATGCTCGTGCTGACCAACGGCATGCGCGACATCCCGGGCGAGCTCTACGAGGCGCAGGCGCTCGACGGCGCCACGCCGCTGCGCACCCTGCTGACGCTGGTGCTGCCGCTGTCGAAGCCGCCGATCATGACGGCCACCGTGTTCACCGCGCTCACGGCGTGGAACGGGTTCATCTTCCCGCTCGTCCTGCTCGACAGCCCCGACCAGCGGGTGCTGACCCAGGGGTTGTGGGAGTTCAAGGGGCAGTACGGCACCAACATCCCCGGGTTGATGGCGGCCGTCGCGCTCTCGCTGCTGCCGATCTTCGTCGTCTACCTCATCGGCCGGCGGTTCCTGCTGTCCGGCCTCACGGCCGGCTTCGGCAAGTGACGGAGTCCTAGCGGACCACTGGTTCGTGGGTGCCTGGCCGGGCGCCGTACCCTGGGAAGGCCATGAACGACGTCCCCACGGTCTACCTCGACCACGCTGCGACCACGCCGATGGTCGAGGCAGCCGTCGAGGCGATGAGCACCCACCTCCACGACGTCGGCAACCCGAGCTCACTGCACGCCTCCGGCCGCCGCGCCCGGCGCGTGGTCGAGGAGGCGCGTGAGCGGATCGCCCAGGCGCTCGACTGCCGCCCCGGCGAGGTCGTCTTCACCTCCGGCGGCACCGAGGCCGACAACCTCGCGGTCAAGGGGCTCTACTGGTCGCGGCGGGCCGGCGACCCGCGGCGGCGGCGCGTCCTCGCGTCGGCGGTCGAGCACCACGCGGTGCTCGACCCGCTGCACTGGCTCGTCGAGCACGAGGAGGCCGAGCTCGACCTGCTGCCGGTCGACGGGGCGGGCCGGGTCGACCTGGCCGCGCTGGAGGCCGCCGTCGACCGGGACCCGGCGACGGTGTCGCTCCTCAGCGTGATGTGGGCCAACAACGAGGTCGGCACCGTGCAGCCGGTCGCGGAGGTCGTCGCGATCGCCGCGGAGCACGGGATCCCCGTGCACACCGACGCCGTGCAGGCCCTCGGCGCCGTGCCGCTCGGCTTCGCCGCGTCGGGCGTCGACGCGATGACCGTCACCGGCCACAAGGTCGGGGGGACCGCTCGGCGTCGGCGCCCTGGTGGTGCGGCGCGAGCTCGAGGTGACCGCGCTCGTCCACGGCGGCGGCCAGGAGCGCGACGTGCGCAGCGGCACCCTCGCCGTGCCCGCGATCGCAGGCTTCGCCGCCGCGGTCGAGCTGGCCGTCAAGGGGCAGGCCGACCTGGCGGCCCGGCTGATGCAGCTGCGCGAGCGCCTGGTCGACGGCGTACGCCGCGCCGTGCCCGACGCCGTCCTCAACGGCGACCCGGTCGACCGGTTGCCCGGCAACGTGCACTTCGCCTTCCCCCGGCTGCGAGGGCGACTCGCTGCTGATGCTGCTCGACGCCCGTGGCATCGAGTGCTCGACCGGCTCCGCCTGCTCCGCCGGCGTCCCGCAGCCCTCCCACGTGCTGCTCGCAATGGGTCGCGACGACGAGGCGGCCCGCAGCTCGCTGCGGTTCTCCCTCGGCCGCACGAGCACCGAGGCCGACGTCGACGCGCTCGTCGACGCGATCGGCCCCTGCGTCGAGCGCGCCCGCGCCGCGCGCCTGTGAGGTGGCCGCGATGAAGGTGGTCGCCGCGATGTCGGGCGGGGTCGACTCCGCCGTCGCCGCCGCACGCGCCGTCGAGGCCGGGCACGAGGTGACCGGGATCCACCTGGCGCTCTCGCGCAACCCTGCCTCCTACCGGTCCGGGGCACGCGGCTGCTGCACCATCGAGGACAGCAACGACGCGCGCCGCGCGGCCGACGTGATCGGCATCCCGTTCTACGTCTGGGACCTCTCCGACCGCTTCCACGACGAGGTGGTCGAGGACTTCATGGACACCTACGCGGCCGGGCGGACGCCCAACCCGTGCCTGCGCTGCAACGAGAAGATCAAGTTCGCCGCGGTCCTCGACCGGGCGCTGGCGCTCGGGTTCGAGGCGGTCGCGACCGGCCACTACGCCCGCCTGGCCGAGACGCCCGGCGGCGGCGTGGAGCTGCACCGGGCGGTCGACGCCGGCAAGGACCAGTCCTACGTGCTGGGCGTCCTCGACGAGCGGCAGCTGCGGCACTCGCTGTTCCCCCTCGGGGACACCGCGAAGGCGGACGTGCGCCGCGAGGCCGCGGACCGGGGGCTGCTGGTGGCCGACAAGCCCGACAGCCACGACATCTGCTTCGTCGCCGACGGCGACAACACCGGCTGGCTGCGGGAGAAGCTCGGCGACCGGGCCCCCAACCACGGCGGCGCCGTCGTCGACGAGGCGACCGGCGACGTGCTCGGCCGGCACGACGGCACCTACGGGTTCACCATCGGCCAGCGCAAGGGGCTTCGGATCGGGCGGCCGGCGCCCGGACGGCAGGCCCCGCTACGTGCTCGACATCGAGCCGGTGTCCGGCACCGTCACCGTGGGGCCCCGGGAGCGGCTCGCGGTCGACCGGCTCCGTGCCGACGGGCCGCGCTGGTGCGGCGCGCCGCTGGCGACCGGTCCCGAGGGCGTCGAGGTCACCGTGCAGCTGCGCGCCCACGGCGAGGAGCACCGGGCCGTCGTCCACGTCGGCGACGACGGCGAGGTGGACGTCCGGCTGCTCGACCCGGCGTACGGGATCGCGCCGGGGCAGGCGGTGGTGCTCTACCAGGGCACGCGCGTCGTCGGCTCGGCGACGATCGCCGCCACCGAGCGGGTGCCCGCCTGATGGCGCTCGCCACCGGTGTCGGCTCGTTCCCCGGGTCCGACCAGCGGGACCTCGACGAGGCGGTGCGGCTGGTGCTCGACCGGCTCGGCACCGAGCAGGGGCTGCCGTTCGTCCCGGAGGTGCCGGGGCGCGGTGCTCCGGCGGGGATGATCGGCCGCGCCATCGGCCTGGTCGCCGAGCTCGACGCCGACCTCCAACCGGCCGGGTGGCGCCTCACCGGCACCAGTGGTGCCCCGGCGCTCGACCAGCGGCGGGCGCGGAGCCTGCTCGCGCAGGACCTCGACACGTTCGAGGAGCTCGCCGACGGCTACACGGGGCCGGTCAAGGTGCAGGTCGCCGGACCGTGGACGCTGGCCGCCACCGTCGAGCGGCCCCGCGGCGACAAGGTGGTCGCCGACCACGGGGCGCGGCGCGACCTCGCCCAGGCGCTGGCGCTCGGCGTCGCCGACCACGTCGCCGACGTACGCCGCCGGGTGCCGGGCGCCGACCGGGTCGTGCTCCAGCTGGACGAGCCCGCCCTCCCTGCGGTGCTGGCCGGCGCCGTGCCGACCGCGTCGGGCTTCGGCAAGCACCGCGCCGTCCACCCGCCGGAGGCCAGCGAGGTGCTCGAGTGGGTGCTCGGTGCTGCCCGCGACGCCGGAGCCGAGCCCTGGGTCCACTGCTGCGCGGCCGACGCCCCGCTGGCGCTGCTGCGCGGGGCCGGCGCGGTGGGCCTCGCGGTCGACCTGTCGCTCGTCGGCGCGGCCGGCCACGACGCGCTCGCGGAGGCGCTCGAGGCCGGGGGAGTGGTCGCGCTGGGCGTCGTCCCGGCGCAGGACCCCGACCGCCCGCCCTCGGTCTCCGCGGTCGCGGAGCGGGTGCTGCGGTGGCTCGAGATGGTCGGACTCGAACCGGAGCAGGGCGGCGAGCGGCTGCTCGTGTCGCCCGCGTGCGGCCTGGCCGGCGCCGGCGGGACCTGGACGCGGCGCTCCGTCGACCTGTCCCTCGAGGTCGCCCGCGCGCTCACCGGCACGGTGCCGGCCTGACCGGTCTGCGGGAGTCGGGCGCGGGTACCGGGGGCACTGCCCCTTTTTCTCGTTCCCCTGGAGGATCCCGTGCCCTACCTGTCCGGCAAGACCGTCGCGATCATCGCCACCGACTACTTCGAGGAGCCGGAGCTGGTGAAGCCCCCGCGACGCGCTGCGCGAGGCGGGTGCGACGGTGCTGGTGCACTCCCCGTCGGGGGAGCCGATCCAGGCGGTCAACGGCGACGTGGAGGCCTCGGAGAAGGTGCCGGTCGACGGCAGCCTCGACGACCTGGACGTCGAGGGCATCGATGCCCTGGTCGTCCCCGGCGGCACCGTCAACGCCGACCACCTCCGGATGGACGGACGCGCGCAGACCATCGCTCGCAAGGTCGCGGCGGCCCGCAAGCCGCTCGCCGTGATCTGCCACGGCCCCTGGCTGCTGGTGTCGGCCGGGCTGGTCGAGGGCCGACGCCTCACCAGCTGGCCGAGCCTCGCCGACGACATCCGCAACGCCGGCGGCAACTGGGTGGACGAGGAGGTCGTCGTCGACGACTACCTGATCACCAGCCGCAAGCCCGACGACATCCCGGCGTTCGTCGCCGCCGTCGGCCAGGCGCTCAACGGCGCCCGCGTCTGACCCCCTCCAGGTCTCACCGATAGGCGGCGCGGTCGACACGATCGTGGTAGAGGTGACCGACCTTCCCGCCGGCCATGGCGGCGAGGAGGGTGCCGAGGAGGATCACCACGCCGGTGACGATCCCGCCGATGGTCGCCGCGTCGGTGGGGATCGGGATCCGCGGCAGGTCGACGCGGTCGAGCACGTTGTACTGGTCGCCGAAGACGACGCCCAGCACCACGGCCACGATCGTCACGCAGAGCCCGATGAGCCACACAGCGAGGCCCTGCTTGCCGCCGTCGTAGCGCGACATCCGGCCGGCGACGTACCCGCCGGCGTAGTAGGCCAGCAGCATGATCGCCACGACGGCGATGGCCGCGGCGAGCCCGATGGTCCCCGCCTCCCGCTGCGCCTGGTCCTGGCTCAGGTCGGTGCTCGCGCCCACGGCGGTGGCCACCGCGCCGACGATGCTGCTCAGGAGCACGGTGAGTGCGATGGCGACCAGCCAGCCGAAGAAGGCGGCGCCGGCGTTGACGCCGCCGAACTTCTCGCGGGCGTGGGCCCGGTGCGCGTCGGCCCGGGCCTGCTCCTCGGCGCGTGCCTGCTCGTCGACGTGGTCTCCGTGGTGCCGGCCGTGCGGGTCGTGCCGGTCGCGGCGGCGTAGGTTCACCATCGTCAGCACCTCCTGTCCTCTGCGGCGGCCGCTGCGGTCGCGGCGTGAGCTGGGTCAGGAGGAGCGGTACCCGTGGCCGCGTCCCACATCCGGACGTACGCCGGCCCGCACCCCCTGTCGGGAGTGCGGGCCGGGCGTGGGTGGCGGGTGCCGTGGCGGTCAGCCGACGTGCACGCCGCCCTCCGGACCGTCCGTCGCCAGCTCGGTGTGCTTGACGTTGAGGAAGATCCAGACGACCGCCGAGGCGGCGAGCATCAGCAGTGAGCCGACGAAGAAGGCGTTGGTCGCCCCGTCGGTGAACGTGCCCTGGAAGAGCCCCGCCTCGAACAGCGACAGGTCGCTGCCCGGAACCGGGGCCGCGGGGTCGACGCCGGCCGCGGTCATCTGCTCCGAGAGGGGCTGACCGATCTGGTCGGCGCGGCTGTTGCTGAAGTGGAGCGCCACCGTGCTCAGCGTCGCGAGCCCGAGGGGCGCCGCCGACCTGCTGCATCGTGTTGAGCACGCCGGACCCGATGCCGGAGTCCGACGCCTGGACGTGGTGCACCGCGGTGAGGGTCAGCGGCACGAACACCATGCCCATGCCGACGGCCATCAGCACGACGTAGGGGAAGATGCTGCCCCAGTAGCTCACGTCCTGACCGATCGGCTGGCCGGAGCCCAGCGCCGCGAGCACCGCGCCCGGGGAGTCGTCGACCGACACCCGCGAGAACATGAACAGCGCGACGGCCGCGAGCAGGGTGCCGGTGCCGGCGAGGTACCGGGCGTCGATCCGGCCCACCAGGTTGGACGCGACGCTCGCCCCGATCACGATGCCGACCGAGAACGGCAGGAACGCGAAGCCGGCCTCCAGCGGGCTGTAGCCCATGATCTGCTGCACGAACAGGCTCAGGAAGTAGAACATCGCGAACATCGCCGCGGGGGCGATCATCATGGCGAGGAAGCTGGTGGCCCGGGTGCGGTTGGCGAAGATCCGCATCGGCAGCAGCGGGTGGTCGACCCGCGACTCGATGACGGTGAACGTGACCAGCAGCACGGCGCCGGCGACCAGGGACCCGATCGTCTGCGCGTGGTCCCAGCCGTAGGCCTCCTCGCCGGCCCGCGAGAGGCCGAAGACGATGCCCAGCAGGCCGAGGGTGCCGGTGATCGCACCGGGGACGTCGAGCCACCCGGTGTGGCGCTCGGACTCCTTGAGGAACCGCGGAGCGGGGCAGCCGCGCCCAGCCCGATCGGAACGTTGATGAGGAAGGTCAGCCGCCACCCCTCGACGCCGAGCGGGTCGTCGAGACCGGTCAGCCAACCGCCGAGGATCAGCCCGATAGCGGCGCCGATGCCGGACATGGTGGCGTACGCCGCCATCGCCCGGTTGCGCTGCGGGCCGGCCGGGAAGGTGGTCGTGATGAGGGCGAGAGCGCCGCAGGTGCGGCGAGTGCGGCGCCGAGGCCCTGGAGGCCACGGGAGGCGAGCAGCAGCGCCTCGTTCTGGGCGATGCCGCCCAGCAGCGAGGCCACCGCGAAGACGGTGAGGCCGGCCATGAACATCAGGCGCCGGCCGTAGAGGTCGCCGAGCCGACCTCCGAGCAGGAGCAGGCCGCCGAACGCGAGGGCGTAACCGGTGACGATCCAGGTCAGGTTGGCCTGGGAGATGTCGAGGTCGGCGCCGATGTAGGGCAGGGCGATGTTGGCGATGGTGGCGTCGAGCACCACCATCAGCTGGGCGACCAGGATGAGCACCAGGGCCAGGCCCGCGTGCGGCACCCTGGCCGGTTGCTGCGCGGGCGCATCAGGGGAGGTCGTCCCCGGCGCGTCCGCGGATCGGACGTCGGTCATGTCTATCCTTCGTGTGTTGATGGAGTGTTCAGCCGCGGGTGACGGCGGGGACGATCACGTTGTCGATGACGCGATCGATCAGCTCTGTGGTCGGCAGCTCGCCGAGGAAGAGAGCGCGGTGCAGGATGATCCCGGGCAGGGCCGGGACGATGATGTCGAGGTCGACGTCGGCGGAGATCTCGCCCCGCTCGACGGCCCGCTCGAAGATGCGGCGTGACGCCGCCTCCTTGGGGGCGATGAAGTCGCGGCGGAACGCCTCGGCGAACTCGCCGTCGCGGCCGATCGCCGTCAGCACCGCGCCGAGCACGGCGAGGGTGTTGACGTCGGTCAGGCCGCCCATGCCGCAGAACGCGCCGCGCAGGTCGTCGGCCAGGCTCCCGGTGTCGGGGACCCGGTCCTCCTCCCACTCCTTGTGCGAGCAGAGGGCGTCGATGACGAGCGCCGCCTTCCCGTTCCACCGGCGGTAGAGCGTCGCCTTCGACGCCTTGGCGCGGGCGGCGACCGCGTCCATGGTGAGCCGGTCGTAGCCGGACTCGCCCAGCACCTCGAGGGTCGCCTCGAGGATCTCCTGCTCACGCTCGCCCTCGACGCGGGGGCGGTGCGTGGCCTCAGGGGCGGTGGAGGAGGTGGGGCTCATCAGGGGTCATCTCCGAGACATGGTTGGAACGGAACGGTTTCGTTTCATGAGATGGTACGGAACGGTACCGTTCCGCTGCAAGCCATTTATCGGGCTGCCTGTTCCTGACCGAGCGAACTTTCTTCGTAAAAGTTCGAACCGGCGGGCGCCGATCGGTCACTCGCAGCCGAGGCGCTCGACCAACCGGGGCCACATCTCGACATCGTCCGGAGCGGTGCCGACGTAGGCGCGGGACCGGTCTGGGGCGAGCCAGAGCCGAGCCTGGCCGCGCCGGAAGCCGGTGTCGACAGCGTCCGGCGGCAGGGTCGTGTGCGGCAGGTACGGCTCGGCGAGGTACCTGCGCAGGTAGGGGTCGGGATCGGGGTCGCGCACGAACGTCGGCGCCTGGTCGTCCCACCGCCCCAGGCTGAGGAACGTCATGTCCTGCCAGTCGCAGTGCTCCGCGCCGCGGAACACCTCCAGGCGGCGCGTCGGGACGATCCGCCCGGCGGCGTCGGTCCACACCTCGTAGCCGAGCTCCTCGACGAAGTCGGTCGGCAGCTCGACGACGTCGCAGACCGCCCACGACTCGACGTACCAGCCGTCCCCTCCGGCGCCGTCGCTTCCCTCGCCGTCGTGCACGACGAGCGCCGCCTTCGCCCGGCCGGCCACCTCCGCCACGTAGAGCACCCGGTCGTCGGACTCTGCGGCGACAGCCAGGTCGCGCGGCATCGACCACAGCCCTTCGCTGTGCGCCGTCTCGACCGCTCCTCCCGGCGTGTCCGAGGTGGCGCCCTCGGCGTACACGTCCCCGTGGAACGCGCCACCGGTGCCCCACGCGTCGCACTGGACGACGTCCCTTGCCGCACCGGCCCGCGGGTGCCGGCCCTCTCCCTCCGCGAGGGTGAGCGGTCCGTCGTAGGAGGTCGCGGCTGCCTCGCCCAGCGACCGCTCCGAGCCGCACGCGGCAAGGGCCACCAGCGGAAGCAGGGCAGCGGACACCGCCAGGAGGATCGAGGAACCGGCCGGGCGCACACCGGTACGACGGCCCGCCGTGCTCGCCGGTTCCCGGGCTTGTGCCGAGGGGCTGACGGCTCGGTCGCTGCCGGGTGGTCGTCGTGGAGGGGCTCCTCGGAGGGAAGGGGGTGTTGGGGTGCGCTGGGCTGGCACCTGGTGCCGGTGGAGCGCACGCTAGGCGTCTGGTGGCCTGGGGTCCGGGGTCGTCGGGGGCTCGCCGGGTCGTCGGTGGGTCGCGGTGGGGACGAACGGCCAGGCGTGGGCGCTCGCCGCGGGGGTCGAGGCACCTGGTTGCGGCCCGCGGGTCGCTGCCGGGTGGCTTCGGGTCGACCCTTGTGGTCGCGGTCGAGAAGAGGTCGTCGTGGAGGGGGGTCGGAGGAGGGAACGGGGTGTTGGGGGTGCGCTGGGCTGGCACCGGGTGCCGGTGGAGCGCACGCTAGACCTTCGATCGAGTCGGGTCGCCGTTGTCGGGGGCGTGCCGGGTGGTCGTGGGACCGCGGCAGGGACGAACGGCCGGGCGTGGGCGCTCGCCGCGGTGCTCGAGGCACCTGGTTGCGGCCCGCTGGTCGCTGCCGGGTGGTTTCGGGTCGACCCTTGTGGTCGCGGTCGAGAAGGGGCGGTCGTGGAGGATCCGGCGCCCTGCGGGGCGGGGTTCAGGTTCGTCGTTTGGTGATGTGGAGGTCGCCGTCGGGCAGGCGTCGGTGCTCGTAGTTCGGGTTCTCGATGAGCCGGTGGTGGTAGGCGCACAGGCAGACGCCATTGTCGGGGTCGGTGGATCCGGCGTCGCGCCACGCTTGGAGGTGGTGGATCTCGCACCACTGCGGTTTCACCCGGCAGCCTTTGGCGCGGCAGCGTTTGTCGCGGACTCGGATCAGTTTCCGTTGGGTTGGGGTGAAGAGGCGTCGGGTGCGGCCGAGGTCGAGGACCTCGCTGTCGGTGCCGAGGACGGCGGGGATGATGGCGGCGTTGCAGGCCAGGCGTCGGGCTTCGGCGGCGGTGAGGTTGGGTCCGTGCTCGAGGTCGGGCTCGATGAGCCCGGCGACACCGAGGTCGGAACGCAGATCCTCGAGCGTGACGGTGACCAGGACGGTGGTGGCGTCCCCACCGTGCTCAGGCAGCCGGTGAGGGTCGAGCCGCTCCAGCAGGGCGCAGAACGCCAGGGCGCGCTTCTTGGGGTAGGGGGATCCGGTCGCCTTCGTCGTGGCAGCCGAGGATCTCGGTCCCGTCGGGCAGCTCGGTGGTGGTCGGCTCCAACGGCTCCGCCTCGCCGGCTGCACCGGACTCGGTCTCGGTCGCGTGGTTCTCGTCCTCGACGGTCCCGGGGCCGCGGTGCCGCGGTGAGGTGAGGGGCGTCGAGGTAGGCGTCCAGCCGCTTCGCTGCGGGGGTTGGAATGATGCCGGAGATCCGCGAGGTCCCGTCGCCGAGGTCGCGGACCGAGAGCCGCGACCGTTCCTCAGCAGATGCTTCTTCCTCGGCCAGCTTCTTCGCATCCTCGTCGTCGGCGATCTCCGGTGCCACGACGTGCAGGATGTGTCGGCCGAGGAGGCGGAGCTGGGTGGGGGTGAACTGGGCCGCGCAGTCGACGAGGGTCTCCTCGGCGTCGGCCTTGACCTGGGTTCCGACCCGCTTGGGCAGGGCGTCGACGGCGCGGACGATCACCCACGCCTGCTCCTCCGAGACCCGGCCGTCGGCGAACGCCGCGGCCACGACGGGGAACCGGTCATCCAGGGCCTTGGCGAGCCGCTGGTCGGCGCGGGCGTCACGCAGGTCGGCGTTGACCTCGTGGGCCAACCACGACCCCACGTCCGCGGCGGCGTTCTCGCTGGCCACATCACTGGAGGCGGCCATGACCTTCAGCCGCAGTGCCTTGAGCCGCTGCTCGGCGCGGTGCAGCTCGGTGATCGCCGCCGCCTTCGCGCCGGTGGGCATGAACGTCGCCTCCACCCCCGGCCACCCGGTCCAGCGCCGCGCTCACCTGCCGGGCGCACGCCTGGATCGGGTGCAGCCCCGAGGGAGCACCGGTGCCGGGCGGGTCTTCGAACATGCTCCTATCGAAGCACCCGCCACCGACATAGCCCGGTCGAGAATCCCGCTCAACCACGCGGGTTGTGGACAACTCCCACCGGAAATCAGACTCTGGACGGAAAGTGGCCCGACGGCCGGTCAGCGCGCCGATCGCCAGCCGATGAGCTGCCGGACGGCCAGGGCCACGACCTGCCAGCCGAGGAAGCACGACGTCCCGAGGGAGCAGGCCGCCGGAGACGGCGGCGAGGTGGGAACCCGGCGTGGTCACGACCGCCGCGGCGCCGAGGAGCACCGTCCACAGCGCGACCGCACCGAGCCAGGCCGTTGCCCAGGCCAGCGCTTCCTGCCGCGTGGTGAGGCCTTCGCGCGCGTACGCCGTAGCGAGGAGGACGCTCGCGGCGGCGACGTACGCCGCACCGGCCGCACGCGCCCTGTCGGTGGCAGGCGGCAAGATGTCCCCATGACCGAACCGGTGACGACGGTGACGAGCGAGGCCCGTGACGAGCACCTGCGCCTCGCCGAGGAGATCGAGGAGGCCCGCTGGCGCTACTACGTCCTCGACTCCCCGACGCTGTCCGACGCCGACTTCGACCAGCGGATGCGGCGGTTGGAGGAGCTCGAGGCCGAGTTCCCGGAGCTGCAGACGCCCGACAGCCCCACCCAGAAGGTGGGTGGGGCGGTCTCGACCGACTTCACCGCGGTCGACCACCTGCAGCGCATGGAGAGCCTCGACAACGCCTTCTCGTTCGAGGAGCTCGAGAGCTGGCACGCCCGGCTCGCCCGCGACGGAGTCAGCGACCCCGCACTGCTGTGCGAGCTGAAGGTCGACGGCCTGGCGATCAACCTGCTCTACGAGAAGGGGGCGGCTGGTCCGCGCGCTGACCCGCGGCGACGGGCGCACCGGCGAGGACGTCACGCCCAACGTCCGGACGATCGACTCCGTCCCGCACCGGCTGACCGGCACCGACGAGTTCCCGGTGCCCGACCTGCTCGAGGTCCGCGGCGAGGTGTTCCTCCCGGTGGAGGCGTTCGAGCGGCTCAACGAGGCGATGACCGAGGCCGGCAAGCCGGTGTTCGCCAACCCGCGCAACGCGGCGGCCGGCTCGCTGCGGCAGAAGGACCCGCGGGTCACCGCCACCCGCGCCCTCGGCATGGTCTGCCACGGCATCGGCGCCCGCGAGGGCTTCGAGCCCGCCGCCCAGTCCCACGCCTACAAGGCCCTGCGGGCCTGGGGGCTGCCGACCTCCGACCGGGTCGCGGTGGTGGCGACGCTCGCCGAGGCCGGGGCCTACATCGAGAAGTACGGCGAGGAGCGCCACTCCGTCGAGCACGAGATCGACGGCGTCGTGCTCAAGGTCGACGACGTGTCGCTCCAACGCCGGCTCGGCTCCACCAGCCGGGCGCCGCGGTGGGCGATCGCGTTCAAGTATCCGCCCGAGGAGGTCAACACCAAGCTGCTCGACATCCGGGTCAACACCGGCCGCACCGGGCGGGTCACGCCGTACGGCGTCATGGAGCCGACCCGCGTGGCCGGGTCCACCGTCGAGATGGCGACCCTGCACAACGCCCACGAGGTGCGGCGCAAGGACGTCCGGCCCGGTGACACGGTGATCCTGCGCAAGGCCGGCGACGTCATCCCCGAGATCGTCGGCCCGGTGCTCGCCCTCCGGCCCGAGGGGCTGCCGGAGTGGGAGATGCCGACCGAGTGCCCCGCCTGCGGCACCGCCCTCGCCCAGCAGAAGGAGGGTGACAAGGACCTCCGCTGCCCCAACCACCAGCACTGCCCGGCGCAGGCGCGCGAGCGGGTCTTCCACGTCGCGGGCCGCGGCGCTCTCGACATCGAGGGCCTCGGCTACGAGGCCGCGGTCGCCCCTCCTCGACGCCGGCGCGATCGGCAACGAGGGCGACGTCTTCGACCTCACCGCCGCCAAGCTGCTGACCGTCCCGTTGTTCACCCGGGCGCCCAAGAAGGGCGAGGAGGGTCCGCACGTCGCGGCCGACGGGTCGCGCGCGCTGACGGCCAACGGCGAGCGGCTGCTGGCCAACCTCGCCGAGCGCAAGAACGTCCCGCTGTGGCGGGTGCTCGTCGCCCTGTCGATCCGCCACGTCGGCCCGACCGCGGCGAGGGCGCTGGCGACCGAGTTCGGGTCGATGGAGGCGATCCGCGCCGCCACCGAGGAGCAGCTCGCCGCGGCCGAGGGCGTCGGACCCACGATCGCCGAGGCCGTGATCGAGTGGTTCGGCGTCGAGTGGCACCGCGAGATCGTGGACAAGTGGGAGGCCGCGGGCGTCGCGATGGCCGACGAGCGCGACGAGTCGGTGCCGCGGACGCTGGAGGGGCTCACCGTCGTCGTCACCGGTTCGCTCGACGGCTTCAGCCGCGACTCGGCGAAGGAGGCGATCCTGGCCCGCGGCGGCAAGGCCGCGGGCTCGGTGTCGAAGAAGACCGACTACGTCGTCGTCGGCGACAACGCCGGCTCCAAGGCCGACAAGGCCGAGCAGCTCGGCGTCCCGATCCTCGACGAGGCCGGGTTCACCAGGTTGCTGGAGGGCGGGCCCGACGCGGTCTGACGACGGGCCGTGCGCGCGGGTGCACACTGATGGGGTGAAGCCCGCGTTGACCGTCCTGACGACGCTGGCCGTGCTGCTCGCCGGCTGCACGGACGCCGACGACGAGCCGTCGGACGCCGCGGCCGGCCCGCCGGTGTCCCCGTCCGCGTCGAGCGCGTCCCCGTCACCGGCGGACGAGTCGCCCAACGACCCGAGCACCGACACCAGCACCGAGCCGGCGCTGCCCGAGCCGCCGCACCGGGTGTCGCTGCCGACGCTCATGCGGCAAGGCCCCGACGGCGGCCGGCTGCGGGTCGGCGCCGAGGTCTACCGCACCGCCACCCAGCGCCAGCACGAGGCGACGTACCGCTCGGGCGACCTCACCATCTCGGGACGGATCGCGATCCCCGACGGTCCCGGCCCGTTCCCGACGCTCGTCCTCGCCCACGGCTACATCGACCCCGACGTCTACGTCAACGGCCAGGGGATGACCCGGGAGCGGGAGTGGCTCGCCGACCACGGCTACGTCGTCCTGCACGTCGACTACCGCAACCACGCGGCGTCCGACGACACCCGCATCGGCGAGCTCGACATGCGGATGGGCTACACCGAGGACGTCGTCAACGCCGTCCACGCGCTCCGGCGCTGGGACGGGCCCGTCGACGACGAGCGGATGGCGATCGTCGGCCGCTCGATGGGCGGCGGAGTCGTCTACAACGCACTGGTCGCCCATCCCGGCCTGGTCGACGCCGGCGTCTCCTTCGCACCCGTGAGCTCCGACGCGGTCGACAACTTCGACCGCTGGATCCGCCCCGACCCCACCCGGGCGGGCATGGCCGACGAGATCCTCTCCCGCTACGGCACGCCGCGCGGCAACCCCGCGTTCTGGGACGGCATCAGCGCCCGCACCTACTTCGACCGGATCACCGAGCCGGTGCTCATCCACCACGGCACCCTCGACGACTCCTGCCCGATCCGGTGGAGCCACGAGACCACCCGCCTGATGCGGCGCGCCGGCGTCAACGTGACCCTCGAGGTCTACGAGGGGGAGGGGCACGCCTTCGGCCCGCAGTTCTTCGCGTCGATGGAACGCACCCACCGGTTCCTGCGCCGCCACCTCCGCTGACCGCCCGTCGGTGGGGCGCCGGCGGCGACCCGCCGCGGGAAAACGAACGAGCGGCAGGGCGCCGGAGCGCCCTGCCGCAAGCTCGGAATGGATCGGAGACGGGTCAGTACACCCGGACGCCCGACCAGGAGGCGGTGAAGCCGTTGCCGCGGGGCAGCACGATCCGGTAGACGGTCGTCTTGCGGCCGCCCTGAGGCGGACGGTGACGGCGCCCTTCTTGTTGACCTTGGCCTTCTTGTAGGCCTTCCAGCCGCCGCGCTTGACCTGGATCTTCAGCTTCTTGCCGACCAGGCCCTTCTTCGGGGAGATCTTGAACTTCGCGTCGATGGCGCCGCGGCGGCTCTTGTAGGTGAAGTCCACGTCGCGGATCACGTTGACCAGGACCGGTGCGGAGACCGAGGGCTGGAAGGTGTCCGGCTGGTACGTCGTCGACTCGGTGCCGCCGGAGTAGACGGCGCGGTAGAGGGCGGTGGCGCGGAAGATGTTCTCGCCGTAGTGCGACGCCCAGTCGGTGTAGCCACCGTCCTTCAGCGTGCTCCACGTGCGGCCGCCGTTGGTCGAGCGCTCGATGCGGACCGTGCCGGCGCCGCTGCCGATGTAATCGGTCGCGGTGCCGCCGGTGCAGCTGACGACGTCGACCTCCGCGCGGAGGCTGCCGAAGTCACCCCATTCCGAGACCTGCTTGCGCTTGGTCGCGCCGTTGGCGGTGATCGTGGCCTTGGTCGTGCAGTTCGCGTTCTCCGCGTTCGCGGGCGCCGCGCCGACGACGCCGAGCGTCGTGATGGTGAGCGCGGCGGCGGCGACCCAGCCGCCGATCCTGGTGAACGACGAGCGGTTCAAGGTTGTCCCCTTCGGTGTACGAGTTGTGTATCGGGCACCGCCGGACGTCCGGCGGCGCGCCACCCCTACCCAGCGCCGGCCGGTTCGAACCCCGGACCAAGACCCCCCAGTAGGTCGGGCACAGTCAACCCGACCGGTCCGACGGACCGACCCACCGGGTCCGCACCTCGCGCCGATCTTCTCGGATCCGATGTGCCGTGCCCGGCCGCGGCCGGACCCGCCCGCCTCCCTAGGATGGGCGCCATGCCCGAGATCTCTCGCGACGAGGTGGCCCACCTGGCCGACCTCGCCCGGATCGACCTCGACGACGCCGAGCTGGACCACCTCGCCCCACAGCTCGCGGTCATCCTCGAGTCGGTCGCGTCCATCCGGGGAGTGGCCGGCGACGACGTGCCGCCCACCTCCCACCCGATCCCGATGACCAACGTGTTCCGCGAGGACGTCGTGGTGCCCGGCCTGACCGCCGAGCAGGCGCTGGCGGGAGCCCCGGAGAGCGAGGAACAGCGGTTCAAGGTGCCGCGGATCCTGGGGGACGAGCAGTGAGCGACCTGACCAGGAAGACGGCCGCGGAGCTGGCCGACCTGCTCGCGGCGGGGGAGACCTCGTCGGTCGAGCTCACCCGGGCGCACCTCGACCGGATCGCCGCCATCGACGGCAGCGACGGCAGCGGCGAGGGCGCGGACGACGGCGTGCACGCGTTCCTCCACGTCGACGCCGACGGCGCGCTCGCCCAGGCGAGGGCGTCGGACGAGCGCCGCGCCGCCGGCAGCGCCGCGCACGCCCTCGACGGCGTGCCGGTCGCCGTCAAGGACGTGCTCGCCACCGACGGCCTGCCCACGACCTGCGGCTCGCGGATCCTCGAGGGCTGGGTGCCGCCGTACGACGCGACCGTCGTCCGCCGCCTCAAGGACGCCGGCCTGCCGATCCTCGGCAAGACCAACATGGACGAGTTCGCCATGGGCAGCTCGACCGAGCACTCCGCCTACGGCCCGACCCGCAACCCGTGGGACCGCACCCGGATCCCGGGCGGCTCCGGCGGCGGCTCGGCGGCGGCGGTGGCGGCGTTCGAGGCCCCGCTCGCGATCGGCACCGACACCGGCGGCTCCATCCGGCAGCCGGGTGCGGTCACCGGCACCGTCGGGATGAAGCCGACGTACGGCGGGGTCTCGCGCTACGGCCTGGTGGCGCTCGCCAACAGCCTCGACCAGGCAGGGCCGGTCACCCGCACCGTGCTCGACGCGGCGCTGCTGCACGAGCTGATCGGCGGCCACGACCCGCTCGACTCGACGTCGGTCGACCGCCCGGTCCCCGCCCTCGTCGACGCGGCGCGGCAGGGCGCCGGCGGCGACCTCGCCGGCGTGCGGATCGGCGTGATCACCGAGCTCGCCGGCGACGGCTGGCAGCCCGGCGTGATGACCCGCTTCCAGGAGTCGGTCGACGCACTGGTCGGGGCCGGCGCCGAGGTGGTCGAGGTGTCGTGCCCGAGCTTCGTGCACGCGTTGGCGACGTACTACCTGATCCTCCCGGCCGAGGCGTCGTCCAACCTCGCGAAGTTCGACGCGATGCGCTATGGCCTCCGGGTCGTGCCGGAGGCTGCCGGGAACGGAGCGCCGCCGAGCGCGGAGGAGGTCATGAAGGCGACCCGCGACGCCGGCTTCGGCGACGAGGTCAAGCGCCGGATCATCCTCGGCACCTACGCCCTGTCGAGCGGCTACTACGACGCCTACTACGGCCAGGCGCAGAAGGTGCGGACCCTGATCTCGCGCGACTTCGCCGCGGCGTTCGAGAAGGTCGACGTGCTGCTCTCGCCGACCGCGCCGACGACGGCGTTCCCGATCGGGGAGAAGGTCGACGACCCGCTGGCGATGTACCTCAACGACCTCGCCACCATCCCGGCCAACCTGGCCGGCGTGCCGGGCATCTCGGTGCCGTCGGGCCTGGCGGACGAGGACGGGCTCCCCGGCCGGCGTCCAGGTGCTCGCCCCGGCGCTCGCCGACGACCGGTGCTACCGGGTGGGAGCGGCGCTCGAGGCGCTGCTCACCGAGAAGTGGGGCGGCCCAGCTGCTGGCGCAGGCCCCGGAGCTGACGGGAGGCACGGCATGACGCAGACCCAGGAGACCCTGGTCCCGTTCGACGAGGTCGTGGCGACGTACGACCCCGCCCTCGGGCTCGAGGTGCACGTCGAGCTCAACACCGCGTCGAAGATGTTCTGCGGCTGCTCCACCGAGTTCGGTGCCGAGCCCAACACCCAGGTGTGCCCGACCTGTCTCGGCCTGCCCGGTGCGATGCCGGTCGTCAACGGCAAGGCCGTGGAGTCGGCGATCCGGATCGGGCTGGCCCTCAACTGCGAGATCGCGGAGTGGTGCCGGTTCGCCCGGAAGAACTACTTCTACCCGGACATGCCGAAGAACTTCCAGACCAGCCAGTACGACGAGCCGATCTGCTTCGACGGCTGGATGGACGTCGAGGTCGACGGCGAGACCTACCGGGTCGGCATCGAGCGCGCCCACATGGAGGAGGACACCGGGAAGTCGACCCACGTGGGCGGCGCGACCGGCCGGATCCACGGCGCCGACTACTCGCTGGTCGACTACAACCGGGCCGGCATCCCGCTCATCGAGATCGTCACCAAGCCGATCGTCGGCGCGGGGGGCGAAGGCCCCGGAGGTGGCGCGGGCCTACGTCGCCCAGCTGCGCGACCTGATCGTCGCGCTCGGGGTGTCCGACGCCCGGATGGAGCAGGGCTCGATCCGCGCGGACGTCAACCTCTCGCTCGCGCCGCGGGGCTCGGAGGTGCTCGGCACCCGCACCGAGACCAAGAACGTCAACTCGCTCCGCTCGGTGGAGCGGGCTGTGCGCTACGAGATGTCGCGCCACGCGGCGGTGCTCGGCTCCGGGCAGAAGGTGCTCCAGGAGACCCGCCACTGGCACGAGGACACCGGCATCACCACGTCGGGACGCGAGAAGTCCGACGCCGAGGACTACCGCTACTTCCCCGAGCCCGACCTGGTGCCGGTCGCGCCGTCGCGGGAGTGGGTCGAGGAGCTGCGCGCCACGCTGCCGGAGAACCCGACGCAGAAGCGGGCGCGGCTGCAGGCGGAGTGGGGCTTCTCCGACCTCGAGATGCGCGACACCGTCGGCGCCGGTGCCCTCGACCTGGTGGCGGAGACGGTGGCGGCCGGCGCCGCCCCCGCAGGCGGCCCGCAAGTGGTGGCTCGGCGAGCTCGCCCGCCGGGCCAACGACACCGACACCGCGATCGACGCGCTCGGTGTCACCCCGGCCGACGTGGCCGCGGTCCAGCAGCTGGTCGACGCCGGCACGATCAACGACAAGCTCGCCCGCAAGGTCTTCGAGGGCCTCTACTCCGGCGAGGGCACCCCGGCCGAGATCGTGGAGAAGCGCGGCCTCGCCGTGGTGTCCGACGAGGGCGCCCTCTCCGCCGCGGTCGACAACGCCATCGCGGCCAACCCCGACGTCGCCGACAAGATCCGCGACGGCAAGGTCGCGGCCGCCGGCGCCCTCATCGGCGCGGTCATGAAGGAGATGCGCGGCCAGGCCGACGCCGGCCGGGTGCGGGAGCTGATCCTGGAGAAGCTGACCTGATCCGGCCCCGGCCCGGGGTCGGGCGTGGGCTCCTCGGGGTGGTGTAACTCAGTGTTCGGTGCACTCCCTCGGTGCTGTGACACGTCGCAGCGCCGAGGGAGCAGCCCCAACACCAGGGGAGTGCCCCGTCCATGGACACGGCGCCGCCACCCCCGCCGCGGTGCGCTACGTTTCCGCCACAACATCAAACTCACGCCCGTGGTGGGGAAGCCGGTCGAAGTCCGGCGCTGACCCGCAACCGTAGGCCGTCCGATCCCGATCGGCGGCGAGCCGGAGCACCTGCCGCGGTGCGTCCTGACGAATCGCTGTCGTGGAGTGCAGCGGGTCGGGTCGGCCGCCGTGCCTTCCTGTCCCGCTGCCTGCAGCGGGAAGGAACACCATGCGACCTGCAGTCGCGCCGCGCTCGCTCCGCCGGGCCGGCAACCTCCTCATCACCGGCGTCATCACGGGCGCCGTCGTCTCCTCGGCGCTCACCGTCGCCGGACCGGCGCCCGCCGCGCGCGCGGCCGCGGACCCCGCCGCCGCGGCGGCCACGGCGGCGTGGCTGGAGAGCCGGCTCGTCGACGGGCTCGTCGAGGGCCCGTTCGGCAAGGAGTACGGCACCTCGGCGGACGCCGCCATCGCCCTCGACGCGGTCGGCGGTCACGACGCCACCGTCGAGCAGATCAGCGACGCCGTCGCCGCGGAGGTCGGCAGCTACGTCGACTACGACTACGAGTACGACGAGGTCGTCTACACGGGCACCAGCGCCGGCTCGACGGCGAAGGCGGCCGTGCTGGCGCAGGTCGCCGGCGACGACTCGGGCGACTTCGGCGGCCAGGACCTGGTCGGCAAGCTCGCGGGGATGGTGGCCGACGAGGCACCGATCACCGGTCGGATCGTCGACGCCGCGTTCGCCGACGGCGAGCCGGACCCGACGGGCGACTACGCCAACGCCTTCGGTCAGACGTACGCCGCCCGGGCGCTGCTGACGGCGGGCCACCCGGCAGGCGGCCCGGTCGTCGACTACCTGCTCGACCAGCAGTGCTCCGCGGGCTTCTTCCGCCTCTACTTCCCCGGCAAGGTCGGCGACCAGACCTGTGACGGCGCCGAGCCGGCCGAGCCGTCGCCGCCGGTCGACACCACGGCGTTCGTCGTCATCCACCTGCACGAGCACGCCGACGGCGACCCCGAGCTGGCTGCGGCGCTGGACGAGGCCGTCGCGTGGATCCGGGGCGCGCAGGCGGCCGACGGCTCGTTCGACGGCGGCTCGGCGACCGAGGGCCCCAACGCCAACAGCACCGGCCTCGCCGGCTGGGCGCTGCACGTCGCCGGCGAGACCGAGGCGGCCGAGGACGCGGCGACCTGGCTGCGGGCCCGGCAGGTGCCGGGCACCCGCTGCGACGGCCGGCTGGCGGCGGAGGCGGGCGCCATCGCCTACGACCAGGCGGCCTACGACGCCGGTGTGGCCGACGGCATCGGTGTGACCGCCACCCAGTGGCAGCTGGTCGCGATCCAGGCCCTGCCCGCGCTGCTCGCGGCACCGGCCGCCCGCGGCGGCCTCCGGCTCGGCAAGGTGCCCGCCTTCCTCGACGCCGGGAGGCAGCGCCGGGTCGCGGTGACCGGTCTCGCCCCCGGTGAGCGGGGCTGCGTCCGCATCGGCGCGAGCACGGTCGCCGTCGTCGGCGATGCCGACGGCGCCGTCACGGCGAAGATCGCCGTCCCCGCGCGGAGCCGCCGGTCGCTGGTCGAGGCGTCGGTCGTCGACGACACCGTCGCACGCAGCGCCGTCGTGCTCGCCGGCAAGCGGCTCCCGGTGCGCCTGCGCGCGAAGGTCGCCCCGACGCGCAAGCAGCGGGTCGTCGTCCGTGGCCTGTGGAAGGGCGAACGGGTCGTGGTCCGCGACCGCGGCAAGGTGGTCGCCAAGGGGCGGGCCCGCGCGAACGGGCGGTTCGTCGCGACCTACCGCGTCGTGCGCAAGCCGGGCCGCCACCGGGTCGTCGTGCAGGGCCAGTTCGGCGACCGCCGCAACCAGGCGTCCTACCGCGTCCGATGACCACGCTCACGGCACTCGCGAGGGCGCTCGCCGCCCTCGCCCTCGCCGCGGCCGCCGGCGTCGCCGTCCCCGTGACGGTGGCGCCGGCCCCGGCGGCGGCAGCGGCCTGCTCCGGCGCCGTCGGGGTCACCGTCGTCGTCGACTTCAACGAGCTGGGCGGCGGCGTCTCCGCCGGCTGCGACGAGGGCGGTGCCGGTCGGGCGGCGTTCCAGGTCTTCGCGGCGGCCGGCTACACCGTGCAGCGGCACCCTCGGATGCCCGACTTCCTCTGCAAGGTCCAGGGCAAGCCCACCGACGGCCGGTGCGCCGAGGAGGACGCGTTCTGGAGCCTGTGGTGGGCCGACGGCAGGACCGGCACCTGGCGGTGGGCCAACGTGGGCGCGGCCCAGCTCGAGGTCCCCGACGGTGGGTACGTCGGCCTCGCCTGGCACACGGGCGCCGGCGACGCGGCTCCGCCCGACGCCACCCCGACCCCGCGCGCGCAGCCGAGCCAGGGCGGCGGCGGTCAGGGCAGCGGGGGGCAACGGCGGCAACGGCGGCGACCAGGGCAACGGTGGCCGCGGTGGCACCGGTGGCCAGGACGAGCCGCGCCCGTCGAGCTCCTCACCGGCCCCGTCGGCCCCGTCGGCCCCGTCGACACCGACCGGCCCGTCCGGGCCGCCCACTACCCCGACCTCCGCCGCTCCCGGCGCGGGCGCCGACAGCAGCGCGCCCACGTCGGGACCGGCGCGACCCCGGCGCACCGCACGAGCGCCGGAGCCCAGCCCGACCGGCACCCTCACCGCGAGCGAGCTGCCCGACGCCGCCGACATCACCGCCGGCCCACCGCCGGACGCTTCCGCCGAGCAGGCCGGCGGCGACGGCGGCGCGTTCCCGACGTGGGTGGTGCTCGGGCTCGCCGCCGTGGTGCTCGCGGCCGCCGGGGCGGTCCCGCTGCTCCGGCGACGTGACGGCGGCGGGTGAGCCGCGGCGCGGTATCGTGCCAGCGACACATCGATCCCGGTGTGCCGACAACACAACGCCCGTGGTGGGGGAAGCCGGTCGAAGTCCGGCGCTGACCCGCAACCGTAGGCCGACCGGTCCCCAGGACCGGCGGCGAGCCGGAGCACCCGTCACGATGCGTCCTGACGCAACGCTGTCGTGGAGAGCAGCGGGTCGGGCAGCCCAGGCCGCCTCCCGCTGTCGCAGCGGGAAGGAACCATGGAGACCGTCACCTCTCGGACCCGTCGCGCGGCGGCGGTCGTCCCTGACCGTCCTGCTCGCCGCCGGTGCCGCCTCCTGCGCGCGGGAGGACGACGACCGCGCCGCAGGTCGCGACCAGGCCATTTCGAAGGGGCCGACGGGGCCGGCGGGGCCGCCGGCCGCGGCGGTGGCCGGAGCGGACTGGTTGGAGGGGCAGCTGGAGGGTGGGGGTGCTGCACAACGCGCAGTACGGCACCGACGACTTCAGCACCACCGTCGAGGTCGCCTACGCCCTCGCGGCGGTCGATCCCGACGGCTTCGACGCGGCTGCGCTCGACCCGGTCGCGGCGGCGCTCGAGGCCGGCGTGGAGGAGTACGCCCTGCCCGGGGAGGAGGTCTATGCCGGCTCGCTGGGCAAGCTGGTGTCGTTCGCGACCGACACCGGAGCCGACCCGCGGTCCTTCGGCGGCACCGACCTGGTGGCGCGACTCGAGGAGCGCACGGCCGACGCCGGACCGGTCCGCGGCCGGATCAGCGACGTCAGCGAGTACGGCGACTTCGCCAACGCGTTCGGCCAGGCGTGGGCGGTCCGGGGGGCTCACGCAGGCCGGCTCCGCCGAGGCCGAGGCCGCGCGCGACTTCCTGCTCCTCCAGCAGTGCGAGGAGGGGTTCTTCCGGCTCGACTTCGCCGCGCCCGACGCGGCGGAGCAGTCGTGCGACGCGGCCGACGAGCGGGTGCCGCCGGTCGACACCGCCGCTCTGGTGGTGGTGCTGCTCCACGGCCTCGCGGCGGAGGACCCGGTGGTCGCGGACGCGCTCGACCGGGCCGTCGGCTGGATGACCACCCAGCAGGCCGACGACGGCTCGTTCGAGGGTGGGGGCGGCGTGGCCGGAGCCAACGCCAACAGCACCGGGCTGGCCGGCTGGGCCTTCCACCTCTCCGGCGAGCCCGACGCCGCGGAGGCGGCCGCCACGTGGGTGCGCGCCCACCAGGTCGAGGGCTGCGAGGGGCCGCTCGCAGCCGCCGAGGGAGCGGTCGCCTTCGACGACGCCACCCTCGCCGCGGCCGGACGGAACGGCATCACGGAGAAGACGGCGTACCAGTGGCGGCTCGCGACGTCCCAGTCCGTGCCCGCCCTCCTCGCCACCCCCGAGGGCGCGGGACCTGCGCCCTGCCCGACGCCGTGACCGGGCCGCGCAGCGCCGCCGCCGCGATCCTCGCGCTCGTGGCGGGCGCCGCGCTGTGCGCACCCGCCGCAGCCTCGGCAGTGCCCGCGTCCGCCGCCGGGTGCGACGACGGCTCCGGCGTGACCGTGGTGCTCGACCCCAACGAGGTGGGCGGCCCGGACCGCACGACGTGCGTGCCGAGCGGCGGCGCGGCCGCCGAGCTGCTCGACCGGGCGGGGCTGACCCTGGAGTACCAGCCGGGGCTGCAGGACTTCGTCTGCCGGATCGACGGCCGGCCGACCGACCGGCCGTGCACGTCCGGCGACTCCTACTGGAGCCTGTGGTGGGCCGAGCCGGCGGGGGAGTGGACCTACGCGACGCTCGGCGTCCGGTCCCTCGAGGTGCCCGAGGGCGGGATGCTCGGCTTCGCCTGGCACGAGGGGGGACGCCGAGGCGGCGCCGCCCGACGTGCCGGCCGGCGGGCCGGGTGCGCCCGGCAGGGACACCCCGTCCTCGACGGCCGCCGACGCCGGGGACGACCCGGCCGGCGACACGGCGGGCGACCCGGCCGGCGACACGGCGGGCGACACCGCGGACGACGGGGCCGGCTTCCCCTGGTGGGCGGCCGCCGTGGCGGTCGTCGTCCTCGGTGCCGCGGCGGCCGTGCCGGTGCTGCGCAGGCGGCGGTCGGCATGAGGATCCCCCGCGACCTGCACCCGGTGGCCTGGTGGTGCTGGGCGATCGGCCTCGCCGTGGGTGCCTCCTGCACGACCAACCCGTTCCTGCTCGGACTGCTCCTCGCGGTCACCACGCTCACCGTGCTGACCTGCCGGGGCGACCAGCCCTGGTCGCGGGCGTTCCGGCTCTACCTCTGGCTCGCGGCGATCGTGCTCGTGGTCCGGGTGGTGTTCCGGATCCTCGTCGGCGGCAACGACGCCGGGCACGTGCTGCTGCCGCTGCCCGAGATCCCGCTGCCTGACTGGGCGGCCGGGATCAGCCTGCTCGGACCGTTCAGCCGCGAGGAGCTGCTCGCCGCGCTCTACGAGGGACTGCGCCTGGCCGGCCTCCTGGTGACCGTCGGAGCGGCCAACGCGCTCGCCAACCCCAAGCGGCTGATGCGCTCGCTTCCCCCGCGCTCTACGAGATCGGGACGGCGATGGTGGTCGCGATCACCGTGCTCCCGCAGCTGGCCGACAGCGCACGCCGGGTGCGGGCCGCCCAGCAGCTCCGCGGCGGCGACAGCGGCAGGTTCGCACGGGTGCGCGGGCTGCGGAGGCTGCTCGTGCCGGTCCTGGAGGACGCGTTCGAGCGGTCGCTGTCGCTGGCCGCCGGCATGGACGCCCGCGGCTACGGCCGGTCCGGCCACGCCACCGCCGCCCAGCGCCGGGCCACCGGGACCCTGATGATCGCCGGCCTGCTCGGGATCTGCGTCGGCGTCTACGCGTTCCTCGACAGCACCGCTCCGCGGGTGCTCGCCTGGCCGATGCTCGCGCTGGGGGCGGCGACCGCCCTCGGCGGGTTCGTCGTCGCCGGTCGCCGGGTGCAGCGCAGCCGCTACCGGCCGCAGTCGTGGCGCGCCGCGGAGGTGCTGGTCGCGCTGTCCGGCGCCGCGGTCGGCGCGGGACTCTGGGCGGTGCAGCACTGGGAGCCGCTCGTGGCCCACCCGGGCGTGCTCGCGGTGCCGACGCTCAGCGCGGCCGCGGTCGCCGCCGTGCTGGTCGGCGTGGTGCCGGTGTGGGCCGCGCCGCCGCCGGTGACGGCGTACGGCCGGGCCACGGCAGCGACCGCTCCGGCGGCCGCTGCGGGGACGCGGGAGCGGGTGGACGCGTGATGTTCGAGCTGCGTGGCGTCACGTTCGGGTACGACGACCGGCCGGACCGGCCGGTGCGGCCGATCCTCGACCGGGTCGACCTCGCGATCGACCACGGCGAGCTCGTGCTGCTCGCGGGCCCCACCGGCGTCGGCAAGTCCACCCTCCTCGGGGTCGTCGCCGGGTTGGTGCCGGCGTTCACCGGCGGCACGCTGACCGGCGACGTGCTGGTCGACGGCGAGAGCGTCCTCGAGCAGCCGGCGCGCGAGCGGGCGCACGTCATCGGCTACGTCGGGCAGAACCCGCCGGCCTGGTTCGTCACCGACACCGTCGAGGAGGAGCTCGCCTACGGGATGGAGCAGCTCGGCCTCGCCGCCCCGACGATGCGGCGCCGGGTGGAGGAGACGCTCGACCTGCTCGGCATCGCCGACCTGCGCCACCGGGACCTGCGGACCCTCTCCGGCGGCCAGCAGCAACGGGTCGCGATCGGGTCGGTGCTCACCACCCACCCGCGGCTGCTCGTCCTCGACGAGCCGACGTCCGCGCTCGACCCGACGGCCGCCGAGGACGTCCTGGCGACGCTCACCCGGCTGGTGCACGACCTCGGGGTCTCCGTGCTCGTCGCCGAGCACCGGCTCGAGCGGGTGGTGCCGTTCGCCGACCGGCTCTGCCTGCTGACCGGCGACGGCGGGGCCCGCACCGGCGACCCCGCCGTGCTGCTCGCCGACGCCCCGATCGCGCCGCCGCTGGTGGAGCTGGGCCGGTTGGCCGGCTGGTCGCCGCTGCCGCTGACCGTGCGCGACGCACGACGGCGCACGGCCGACCTGCGGGCCCGGCTGGGCGCCCCGCCCAGTGCCGTCGCGTCCGACCCGGCCGGCCGCTCGACGGACCCGGTCGTCGAGGTGCGCCGCCTGGTCGTGGCGCACGGACCGGTCCCCGCGCTGCGCGAGGTCGACCTGACCCTCCATGCCGGCACCGTCACCGCGCTGATGGGGCGCAACGGCGCGGGGAAGTCGACCCTGCTGTGGGCGCTCCAGGGCCGGCACGCCGCGGCCGGCGGCACGGTGCGGGTGGGCGGCGACGACCCCCACGCGCTGAAGCCCGAGCAGCGGCGGCAGCGCACCGGGCTGGTGCCGCAGAGCCCGGCCGACCTGCTCTACCTGGAGACCGTCGGCGAGGAGTGCGCGGCGGCCGACCGCTCGGCCGGCGCTGCGCCCGGCACCTGCGCCGGGCTGCTCGAGCGGCTGGCCCCCGGCATCGAGCCCGCCGGCCATCCACGGGACCTCTCGGAGGGGCAGCGGCTCGCCCTCGCCGTCGCGATCGTCCTCACCGCGGGTCCACCGGTCCTGCTGCTCGACGAGCCGACCCGCGGCCTCGACTACCCGGGCAAGCACGCGCTCGCCGCGATCCTGCGCGACCTCGCCGCCGAGGGAAGGGCGGTGCTCGTCGCCACCCACGACGTCGAGTTCGCCGCGCAGGTCGCCGACGAGGTCGTGGTGCTCGCCGAGGGCGAGGTCGTCTCGGACGGGCCGGTGCGCACGGTGGTCGCCGAGTCGCCGGCGTTCGCGCCGCAGGTCACGAAGGTCCTGGGCACGGGCTGGCTGCGGGTCGACGAGGTCGCCGCCGCGCTCGGCGCCGACGACGCGGCGGGCGCCGCCGGCCGGGCGGAGGCCCACCGGTGACCGCGGCCGCGGATCGACGGGCCGCCGTACCCCCTCCGGGCGCGGTCCACGGTCGTGCTGGCGCTGACCTCCGTGATCGGCCTGATGATGATCGGCTGGCCGCTGCTGCTGGAGGCCGACCCGACCGACCGGGTCGACCCGCCGTTCCTGTTCCTCGCGCTGCTGCCGTTGGTGCTCGCGGTCGTGCTGGCCGAGGTCAGCGAGGGCGGGATGGACGCCCGGGTGCTCGCCGTCCTCGGCGTGCTCAGCGCGGTCAATGCGGTGCTGCGCGGCGTCAGCGCCGGCACCGCGGGGCTGGAGCTGGTGTTCTTCCTGCTGATCCTCGGCGGCCGGGTCTTCGGCCCCGGGTTCGGCTTCGTGCTGGGCTGCACGTCGCTGTTCGCCTCGGCGCTGATGACGGCCGGGGTCGGCCCGTGGCTGCCGTTCCAGATGCTCGTCGCCGGCTGGGTCGGGATGGGGGCCGGCCTGCTGCCGCGACGCGTGACCGGTCGCGGGGAGGTCGCGATGCTCGTCGCGTACGGCGTCCTCGCCGCCTACGCCTACGGCATGCTGATGAACCTCTGGGGCTGGCCGTTCGTGCTCGGCATCCAGGTGCCGGGCCACGACTCGACCGAGCTGTCCTACGACCCGGGCGCGCCGCTGGGGGAGAACCTGCACCGGTTCCTGATCTACACGCTGCTCACCTCGACCGGCGGCTGGGACACCGGCCGGGCGCTCACCAACGCGCTCGCGATCGCGCTGCTGGGGCCGGCCGTGCTCACCACGCTGCGCCGCGCCGCGCGGCGGGCGCGGGTGGAGCGGGTCGAGCGCCGGGAGCCGGTCAGCCCGGACTGACGACGAGGATCCGGTCGTCCTCGGGCGCCGGGTCGCCGCGGCCGTCGCGGTTGCTGGTGGTCACCCACAGCATCCCGTCAGGGGCGACCGCCACGGTGCGGAGCCGGCCGTGCTCCCCGGTGAGGAACGCCCGTGGCGCCCGCGCCCGGCGGCCGTCGAGCGTGATCCGCCACAGCCGCTCGCCCTGGAGCGCCGCCATCCAGAGCTGCCCGTCGAGGTGGGCGAGGCCCGAGGGCGACGCCTCGTCGGTCGACCAGGTGAGGGCGGGGTCGACCTGGCCGGGACCGCCGCCCTCGCCCTCGGCGTCGGGCCACCCGTAGTCGGCGCCGGCCTCGATCAGGTTGAGCTCGTCAGAGGAGTCCTGCCCGAACTCGCTGGCCCACAGCCGGCCCGCGTCGTCGAACGCCAGGCCCTGGACGTTGCGGTGGCCCCACGACCACACCTCGTCACCGAACGGGTTGCCGGGGGCGGGGTCGCCCTCGGTGGTGATCCGCAGGATCTTCCCGGCGTAGCCGCCCCGCTCGCGGGCCAGGGCCGGCTCGCCCACCTCGCCGGTGGAGACGTAGAGGAAGCCGTCGGGGCCGAACTCCAGCCGTCCGCCGTCGTGGATGAACCCGTTGGGGATGCCGGAGAGCACCGGCTCCGGCTCGCCGAGCCGGCGGCCGTCGAGCTCGGCGCGGACGACCTGGTTGTCGTCGGCGGTGCAGACGTAGAAGTAGAGCAGCCGGTCGGTCTCGAAGTCGGGGGAGACGGCGACGCCGAGCAGGCCGGCCTCGCCCTGCGGAGCGGTCTCCGGGACCCGGCCGACCTCGAGCACCTGGCCCTCGCCGCGGCCGTCCTCCGGCGGCGTGACCACCAGCACCCGGGCGGTGTCGCGCTCGGTGACCACGGCCCGGCCGTCGGGGAGGAAGTCGAGCCCCCACGGCGTGGCCAGGCCGCTCGCCACGGTGCCGACGACGCGCGGCGGCCCTGCCGGCGCCTCGCTCGTGGGCTCGGAGGAGGCGTCGGACGACGGCGGCTCCGACGGTGCGGACGCCTCGGACGTCGGTGCCTGCGGCGACGCCGTGTCCTCGGCGCCCGGGTCGGCGTCGTCGTCGGCGCAGCCGGCGAGGAGGAGCGCGGCGACCAGCAGGGCGGCGACCGTCTGACGTGCCATGCCCGGTGACCCTACTCGGCGGCGGCGCCGACCTGCTCCAGGAAGTCCAGCAGCAGCGCGTGGACCTCGTCGGGGCGCTCGAGCTGGACGAAGTGCGACCCCGGGAGCTCGACGTACTCCGCGTCGCGGAGCCGGTCGACGGCCGTCGCCATGTCGCGAGCCCCCGCGAGCACGTCCCACCGGGCCGCGACGAACCGGGCCGGCGCCTCGATGCCGCTCAGCGAGACCCGCGCGTGCTTGGACGTGCCGAGCGCGAGGTGGGCGTACCACTCGACCGGGGTCGAGAGGAACTCCTCGATGCCCAGGGCGGCCAGCTCCGGGTCCTCGACCGGGAACATGAACCCGCTGTGCGTCAGCACGGCCATCGTGCGCGGCCCGATCCGCAGCCGGGTGGTGACCGGGCTGATCGCCCAGCCGGTCAGCTTCGCCGCGTGGCAGAGCGTCACCGTCGCCAGCCGGGCGAGCGGGTGCGGCAGCCGGAACGGCGCGAGCATGGTGCGGAAGGTGTCGCCGGGCACGCCGGCCACCGCGAACAGGCCGCGGACGCGCTCGGGGTGCCGGGAGGCGAGCTCGAACATCGTGTTGACGCCCATCGACCAGCCCATGAGCACGGCGCGGTCGATCCCGTGGTGGTCCATCACCGAGAGCCCGTCCTCGACGAAGTGCTCGACCTCCACGTGCCTGCGGTCGCGCGGCCGGTCGGACCCGCCGGTGCCGCGGTGGTTCCACGACACGACCCGGACGCCGCAGTCGGGGTCGAGCAGGGCGGGCCAGAGGTAGGCGTTGGTGCCGAGCCCGTTGCAGAGCACGACCGTGGGGCCGTCGATCCGGCCGTCGGGGTCGTTGGTCCACGTGCGGATCCGGGTGCCGTCGTCGGAGAGGATGTCGTGGAACGCCACGAGCGGGGTCTCGGTCGCGTCGGGCGCGGAGGTCGACATGGGGTGATTGTGCCGGAGCGGCCGGCGGCGGCCCCGGCGACGGTCCGCGGGCGGCCCGGAAACCCGCTGGTCCGCTGTCGCGCCGGTTCCTAGGGTGGGGCCATGGCCCAGGTGAAGCAGGTGCAGGTGACCTTCGACTGCGCGGAGCCGCGTGCGGTCGCGGAGTTCTGGAAGGCGGTGCTCGGGTACGTCGACCCGCCGGTGCCGCCGGGCTTCGACTCGTGGGACGCGTTCGACGCCACCCTGCCCGCCGAGAAGCAGGGATCGGTCTGGGCGTGCCAGGACCCCGACGGCGTCGGTCCGCGGCTGTTCTTCCAGCGGGTGCCGGAGCCCAAGACGGTCAAGAACCGGCTGCACCTCGACGTCCGGGTCGGCACCGGTCTCACCGGCGACGAGCGGGTGGCGGCGCTCGAGGCGGAGGCGGACCGGCTGGAGGCGCTCGGCGCCCGCCGGGTGCGGCTGATGCTCGCCGACGAGGAGAACGAGTCGTGCCTGGTGATGCAGGACGTCGAGGGCAACGAGTTCTGCCTCGACTGAGGTGATCCGCGGGCCGGGCGCTCAGTCCGGAGCCGGGTCGGCGAGGGGTGGTCGGTGCTCCGGCGCCGTCGACCGGGTGGCGCCGATGCTCGCCACGACGACGCAGCCGATCGCCAGCCACTGCACGGCGCCGAGCTCCTCGCCGACGACGAGCAGCCCGGCGAGCGCGGCCGCGCCGGGCTCGAGGCTCATCAGCACGCCGAACAGCGCCGGCGCGAGGCGCCGCAGCGCCACGATCTCGCAGCTGTAGGGCACCACCGAGCTCAGCAGCGCGATCCCGAGGCCGAGGAGCAGGACCCGCGGGTCGCCCATCGGGCCGGTGTCGGTGAGGAGCAGGGCGGGGGAGAGCACGGTCACCGCGACCAGGCTCGCGACCGCGAGGCCGTCGAGGCCCGCCCAGCGACGGCCGGTGCGGGCGCTCAGGGAGGGATGTAGCCGGCCCAGGCGGCGCCGGCGAGGACGGCGTACGCAACGCCGACGAGGTCGAGGTCGGCGCGCTCGGCGCCGAGCAGCACCACGCCGAGCCCGGCGAGGCCGGCCCAGGCGAGGTCGCGGGCCCGACGCGAGCCGAGGACGGCGATCGTGAGCGGGCCGATGAACTCGATGGTGACCGCGATGCCGATCGGGATCCGCGCGAACGACTGGTAGATCGACCAGTTCATCACCGCCAGCGAGAGACCGAAGCCGAGCACGGTCAGCCAGTCGACCCGGCTCCGCCCGGAGAGCCGCGGTCGCGCCACCAGCACCAGCACCAGCGAGCTGCCGGCCAGCCGCAGCCACACGATGCCGGTCGGCGAGATCTCGTCGAACAGGCTCTTGGCGATGCCCGCGCCCAGCTGCACCGACGCGATGCCGACCAGGACCAGGGCGATCGCTGCCCCGGTGCCTACCTCAGATTTCCGGGCGACCGATGACATCGGGGGCGTCACTCGGTCAATGTAGGTGCAGCCGGTCGGTCGCCGAGGTCCGGCCCGGGTCTCGGCCGGCACGGCGGCGGAAGGGACGAGCGATGAGCCGAGAGATGACCACGGTCCTGATGGTCGGCACGCGGAAGGGGCTCTGGGTCGGCCGGTCCGACGACCGGGTCGACTGGTCGTGGACCGGGCCGCACCACGACATGGAGGAGGTCTACTCCTGCCTGGTCGACACCCGCGGCGGCCGCACCCGGCTGTTCGCGGGTGCCTCGTCGAGCTGGCTCGGACCGCAGGTGCGCTGGTCCGACGACCTCGGCGAGACCTGGCACGAGACGCCGGGTGGCGCGATCCGCTTCCCCGAGGGCGCCGGCGCGACGGTCGAGCGGGTCTGGCAGCTCGTCCCGGGCGTCGAGGACGGCGTGGTGCACGCCGGCACCGAGCCGGGCGCGGTGTGGACCTCGACGGACGGCGGCGAGACGTTCGCCCTCGAGCAGGCGCTTTGGGACCACCCGCACCGGCCGGAGTGGGGCGCGGGCTTCGGCGGCCAGGCCTTCCACACCGTCCTCCCCGCACCCGACCGACCCCGGGTCGCTGACCGTGGCGATCTCGACCGGCGGCGTCTACCAGACGATCGACGGCGGCCGGTCGTGGTCACCGCGCAACAAGGGCATCCGCGCCGACTTCCTCCCCGAGGACCAGCGCTACCCCGACTTCGGGCAGTGCGTGCACAAGGTGACCCGCCACCCCGCCGCCCCGGAGCGTCTCTACGCCCAGAACCACGGCGGCGTCTACCGGTCCGACGACCACGGCGCGACCTGGACGTCGATCGGCGAGGGGCTCCCCAGCGACTTCGGCTTCCCCGTCGTCGTGCACCCGCACCGTCCGGACACGATCTACGTGTTCCCGCTCGGCGGCGGCGAGGGCCGCTACCCACCCGACGCCCGTGCCCGCGTGTGGCGGTCCGACGACGCCGGGGCGTCGTGGACCCCGCACGACGACGGGCTCCCGCACCCGTTCTACGTCGGCGTGATGCGGGACGCGATGTGCGCCGACACCCACGACCCGGCCGGGATCTACCTCGGCGCCCGCAACGGGTCGGTGTGGGCCTCGAGCGACGAGGGGGTGAGCTGGCGGCAGGTGGTGACCGGCCTCCCCGACGTGATGGCGGTGAAGGTGGGCGTCACGGGCTGACGGCGCACGCGCGGGGCCGGCCGGCGTGTGCCGGCCGGGCCCCGCTCCTCGGGGGAGGGTCACTTGGCGACGACGAGCCCGTCGATCGTGACCCGCTTGCCGTTCGCGCTGGTGACCTTGATCTTCAGCGTCCCGGCCTTGACGGACGCGAACGTGGCGAGGCCGACGACCTTGCGCTTGCCCGTCCCCTTGAGGTTCACGGTGCGGAGCGTCTTGCCGGCGAAGGTGACCTTCACCTTGCCGCCCTGCGGAGACCTGGCGACGACGAGCGCGAGGCGCTTGGCCTTGACCCCGGTGCGGGTGAGGGTCTTCCCCTTCGTGGTCGTGGTGGTCACGGTGCCGAGGAAGTGGCCCTTGCCCTTGCTGCGCTTCCAGCCGGTGCCGGTGAGCTTGCGGTCGTCGAGGGGGACGGTCGTGCACCGGGCGGTCGAGCTGCGGGGGTTGCCGGCGAGGTCGTCGGCGTAGACCTGGAAGCAGTACGACGTGCCGGGCTTGCCCGGGAACGTGACCTTGCTGCCGGGCAGGCCGCTGACGAACAGGCTCGTCTTCCCGTGCGCGGCCTGGTTCCACGCGGCCGACGTGCGGTAGAGCGCGGTGGACGGAGCCGGACCGGACAGGGAGTCGGTGGCGGTCCAGGTGACCGGGAAGGAGGGCGCGAGGACCTGGGCGCCGGGCCCGGTGACCTTCAGCGTCGGGCCGGTGGCGTCGAAGAAGTCGCCGTGGACGAACCCGTTGGCACCGCCCTGGATCGCGGCGGCGACGAAGTTGCCCTCGCTGTCGGAGTCGAGCCCGAGCTCGCCGTTGCTGGCGCCGACGACGTACGACGTCCACTGCGCGTTGAAGGCGTTGGACCGGGTGCGCAGCACGAGGTTGCCCGCGGCGCGGTAGCCGACGGCGCGGACCCGGTTGCGGGTGATCGCGGTGACCGGGGCGACGTCGGCGCCGACCACGCCGGGGGCGGCGATCTCCGTCGACGTCCCGAACTCGCCGTACTGGTTGCTCACCGCGAGGTCGACGCCGTACTGGCCGCCCACGCGGGTCCGCCACGCGGCGACGGCGTCGCCGGCGTCGTTGAGGGCGATCGCGGGTGCCGCCGCGTCCTCGCCGTCGTCGGAGACGATCCCCGGCACGTCCGGGTCGCCGTCGGCGGCGACCTTCGCGACACGGACCACGTCGCGGCCCTCCGCCTCGGTGACGTAGGCGACGAGCCCGCGGCCGTCGGCGTTGACCGCCGCCACCGAGTCGCCGTCCTGGGTCTCGAAGAGCAGGCTCTCCGGCTGGGTCCACGAGCCGGCCGTCGCGCGCCGGGAGACGAGCACCTCGTCGGTGTTCTCGCGGTAGAGCGACACCACTGCGTCGCCGGCGGCGTTGACGTCGAGCGACGGCTTGCCGGTGCCGACCGCGAAGTAGCCGTGGTCGGGGCCGTCCTGCCCCGGTGCCAGCCGGGAGACGACGACGCGGGCCTGCGGCGCGGAGAGCTCCTGCGCGGCGTGGATCCGGCCGGAGGCGTCGACGTCGAGGTCGTACTGCGCCACCGTCCCCTGGGGGAGCGGGCTGATGATGCTGCTGCCGTCCCAACTGGTGGCGGACAGGCGCCGCGCGACGCGGAGCACGGTGGTGCCCTGCTGGTTGGCGGTCCAGCCGACCACGGCGTGACCGCCCTCGGCGGCCAGCTGGAGGCTCTGCGGCTCGGTGCCCGACTGCGGGACGAGCACGGGGGCACCCCAGTCGCCGTCCACGGCCGTCGAGGCCCACACCCGGTCCACGCCGTTGTGCTCCTGGATCCAGGCCGCGACGGCGTCGCCGGGGCCGGTGCCGACGACCTGCAGGTGCGCCGGCTCCGGGCCGGCGAAGCTGACCTGGCCCCCCGTCGATCCACGCGGCGGCGTGGGCCGGGGCCGGGAGGGTGAGTGCGCCGGCGCCGACCAGGGCGACGGCGGCGAGGGAGATGCTCGTGACGGTGGTCTTGGTTCGCATCGGAGGGTTCGCCTTTCGTGAGGGCAATCGGTGCCCGGGTGAGGGAGTGGCTCCAGCGTCGTCCGTGGCGGGGGCGGTGACATCCGCGAGCACCACCCAGACAAGGAGTGGCCCGCGGCCGGTGCTACGTAGTGAGCGGGCGGGGCCACGGACCGAACCGACGACCGAACTGGCCCCCGCACCGCCGCCCGACGGCCCTAGGATGCGTCCGTGCGATGCCCGGTCATCGTCTCTCGGACCGACGAGACGTCACGACTGCGCGAGGCGCTGCGCCGGCCGGCCACCGGGCACGGCGGCGTGCGGGTGCTCCGCGGCGAGGCCGGGGTCGGCAAGTCCCGGCTCGCGGCGGCCGTCGTCGCCGAGGCAGAGCAGGCGGGGACCGTCGTTCTCTGCGGCCGTGCCGTGCGCTCGGCCGCGTCGGTGCCCCTGCGTCCGCTGAGCGAGGCGCTGCTCGGGTGGCTGCGGACCGGGACGGTGCCCGACGACCGCAGTCTGGCGCCGTACCTCCCCGCGCTGGGCCGCCTCGCGCCGCAGCTCGGTGCCGCCGCCGCCGACGGCGCGTCCTCGGTCATGCTGATCGGCGAGGGGCTGCTCCGCCTGGCCACCGCGCTGGGCGGCGCCGGCACGCTGCTGCTGGTCGAGGACCTGCACTGGGCGGACCCCGAGACGCTGGGGGTGCTGGAGTACGTCGCCGACAACGCGCGCGACGTACCGCTGGTGGTGGTCGCGACCATGCGTCCGCACGACGCTCCCGACGTGGCCCGGCTCGTGGGCGACCTCCGTGCGCGCGGCTCGCTGGAGGTGCTCGACCTCGACCCGCTCGAGAGCGAGGACGTCGGTGCGATGCTGCAGGCGTGCCTCGGCGCGGACGTGCCGCCCGGTCTCGACGACCTGGTCGGCCGGTTCTCGGCCGGCTACCCGCTGCTCGTCGAGGAGGTGCTGGCCGACCTGCAGGCGTCCGGGGCCCTGGCGCGCGACGGTGAGGGCTGGCTGGTCCGCGGGAGCTGGTCGTGGGGGTCCCCGCCTCCTTCGCCCGGTCGGTCGAGGCGCGGCTCGACGCCCTGACGCCCACCGCGCGGGAGGTCGTCGAGGCGGCCGTGCTGCTCGGCGATGAGTTCGACTGGCAGGTGGTCGGCGCCGCGCTCGGGCTCGACGACCGCACGACGTCGGCCGCGATCCGCGAGCTCCGGGCGCAGCGGCTGGTGGTCGCCGACGGCATGGGCTTCGCGATCCGGCACGCGCTCACCCGGGAGGCGGTGCTCGACACGCTCCTCCCTCCTGACCGTCGCCGGCTCGCCGGGGCCCTGGCCGCGGTGGTCGAGGAGCGGGCCGCGGCCGACGCCTCGGACGAGGCGCACCAGGTGCTGGCCGAGCTGTTCGAGGCGGCCGGCGACCGGGACCGGGCGGCCCGGCACTGGCTGGACGTCGGCCGGTCGGCGATCGCCACCGGAGCCCTCACCAGCGCGCTCACCGCGCTCGGCCGCGCCGGCCAGCTGGTCTTCCCGAGCACCGCGCTGGGGCTCGACGTGCGGGAGGCCGTCGTCGAGGCGCACGCACTCGCCGGCGACATGCCCGCGGCGCTGGAGGTGGGGGGAGCGGCTGATCGCGGAGCTCGCCGACCGGGCCGACGAGCCGGAGCGGCTGGCCGCGCTGCGGCTGCGGTTGGCGCGAGCGCTGCTCGCCGGGGGGCGGTGGGACGAGGCGGAGCAGCTGCTCGCGGCGGCGGCCGGCGCCGACGTCGCCCTCGACCACGTCCTGGCCGCGCGGCTGGCGCTCGGGCGCCACCAGGAGGACGAGGCGATGCAGCGGGCGCGGGCGGCGCTGGCGGAGGTCGGCCGCGACCGGCCCGAGGTGGCGTGCGAGGCGTGGGAGGTGCTCGGTCGCGCCGCCCGGCGCGACGTGGTCGAGGCGCAGGCCGCCTTCGAGGAGGGTCATCGACTCGCCGAGGAGCGCGGCCTCGTGCTGTGGAGCTGCCGGCTGCTGGCGGCGATGGGGAGCCTCGACCTCGTCCAGCGGCGGCCGCCGAAGGAGCGGCTGGTCGCCGCCCGCAGGGCCGCGCTCGACGCCGGCGCGATCGCGACCGCCGCCCGGGCCGAGCTCGAGCTCGACATGGCGCGGCTGCAGTACCACGAGCTCGACGACGCCGCGGCCTCCCTCGACAACGCCATCACGATGATGGAGCGGCTCCACCTCCCCGAGGTCGGCCAGGCTTACGGGATCCGCGCGACGGTCCACGGTCTCTGCGACCGGATGCCGGAGATGGAGGCCGACATCGCGGTGATGGGGCGCTCCGCGGGCAACGAGGCGCTGCTGGCGGTCGCCGTGCCCGCCCACGTGCGGTCACTCGTCGCCATCGGTCACGGCCGCTACGAGGAGGCACGCGAGCACCTGGCGCGGGCCATGGCCGGCGCGCGGCGGTTCCCCGCCTACCCGCTGTCGCTGCGGGGCTACTGGTCGCTGTTGGAGACGGTGCTCGGCGGGGACGGGGCCGCTGCGCGGGAGGAGGTCCGCGCCGGCCCTCAGGCCAGCAGCCCCCAGAACGCGTTCGGGCTGCGCTGCGCCGACGCGGTCGCGCTCGGCCGCCGCGGCGAGAGGGAGGCGGCCGAGGAGACGTTCGCCGACGCCGGGTGGGACCTCCCCGGCGCCGAGCCGTGGCTCGAGATCCACGCCCGGCTCCTCGTCGCCCGCGCCGCGGCGGCCGACGGCTGGGGCGAGCCGGAGCAGTGGTTCCGGCACGCGCTCGACGGGCTGCTCGGGCTCGGGCAGACGGAGGCCGCCTCGGCCTGCCGGGCCGCGATGCGGGAGGCGGGCGTCGCCGTACCCCGCCGCGCCGCCGGGAGCGACCGGGTGCCGCCGCACCTGCAGCGCCTCGGCGTCACCGCCCGGGAGTACGACGTGCTCGAGCTCGTGGTCGCCGGGCTGTCCAACCGCGACATCGCCGAGCGGCTCTTCCTGTCCGTCCGGACCGTGGAGACCCACGTCGCGCGACTGCTGCAGCGCACCGGCAGCGCGGAGCGCGGCGGTCTCGCCGCCCACCTCACCGGCTGAGGTCGGGGTCGGCCGCCACCTCGACCCGCTCGACGTTCCACGACCGGGCCGGGTGCGTCGGCAGCGCCAGGGTGGCCTCGGCCACGGCGCGGGCGTGCTCCTCGGCGTCGAACTCGACGACGATCGTGCACCGGGTGCGGTCGTCGTCGAGGGACCAGTGGCTGGCGACGAAGCCCGGCTGCCGGCGCATCCAGGGCGCCATCTCGCCGCGGAGCAGGCCGAGGACCCGGTCGGCCCGGGCGGGATCGACGGTCACGCTCACCAGCATCGTCGCCACGGTCACTCCTCCGGTGCTCGGCGTGGGGACGGGAGACGTCCCCGACGCTCACCCTGCAGCGCCGGCGCGCGGCGTACATCCGTGGTGACCACGGATACAAGAACGGATGCGAGGTTCGGACACTCCCGGCAGCCGGTCGGGCGCGGCCACTACGCTCGGGGCATGACCGACGCCCCCCGACATCAAGCCCCGCTCCCGCGACGTCACCGACGGCCTGGAGCGGGCCGCCGCGCGAGGGATGCTGCGCGCGGTGGGCATGGGCGACGACGACTTCGCCAAGCCGCAGGTCGGCGTCGCCTCGAGCTGGAACGAGATCACCCCCCTGCAACCTGTCGCTCGACCGGCTCGCCAAGGCGGTCAAGAACGGCGTGCACGCCGCCGGCGGCTACCCGCTGGAGTTCGGCACCATCTCGGTCTCCGACGGCATCTCGATGGGCCACGAGGGCATGCACTTCTCGCTGGTCTCGCGCGAGGTGATCGCCGACTCCGTCGAGACCGTGATGAACGCCGAGCGGCTCGACGGCTCGGTGCTGCTCGCCGGCTGCGACAAGTCGCTGCCCGGCATGCTGATGGCGGCGGCCCGGCTCGACCTCGCCTCGGTCTTCCTCTACGCCGGGTCGACCATGCCCGGCCAGGTCGACGGCCACGACGTCACGATCATCGACGCCTTCGAGGCGGTCGGCGCCTGCCTCGCCGGCAAGATCTCGCGCGACGAGGTCGACCGGATCGAGCGGGCGATCTGCCCCGGCGAAGGCGCCTGCGGCGGCATGTACACCGCCAACACCATGGCGTCGGTTGCCGAGGCGATCGGCATGTCCCTGCCCGGCTCCGCGGCGCCGCCGGCGGTCGACCGGCGTCGCGACGGCTTCGCGCACCGCTCGGGCGAGGCGGTCGTCGAGCTGCTGCGCCGCGGGATCACCGCCCGGCAGATCATGACCAAGGAGGCCTTCGAGAACGCGATCACGGTCGTGATGGCGCTCGGCGGCTCCACCAACGCCGTGCTCCACCTGCTGGCGATCGCCCGCGAGGCCGACGTCGACCTGTCCCTCGACGACTTCACCCGGATCGGCGAGAAGGTGCCGCACCTCGGCGACCTCAAGCCGTTCGGCCGCTTCGTGATGAACGACGTCGACAAGATCGGCGGCATCCCGGTCGTCATGAAGCTGCTGCTCGACGCCGGGCTGCTGCACGGCGACTGCCTGACCGTGACCGGCCGGACGATGGCCGAGAACCTCGCGGAGCTCGACCCGCCGTCCGTCGACGGCGAGATCCTCCGCCCGCTCGACCGGCCGATCCACCGCACCGGCGGCATCACGATCCTCAAGGGGTCGCTGGCCCCGGAGGGCGCGGTCGTCAAGAGCGCCGGCTTCGACGAGACCGTCTTCCGCGGCACGGCGCGGGTGTTCGACGGTGAGCGGGCCGCGATGGACGCGCTCGAGGAGGGCCGGATCACGGCCGGCGACGTCGTCGTCATCCGCTACGAGGGCCCCAAGGGCGGCCCGGGCATGCGGGAGATGCTGGCGATCACCGGCGCGATCAAGGGCGCCGGCCTCGGCAAGGACGTGCTGCTCGTGACCGACGGCCGGTTCTCCGGCGGCACGACCGGTCTCTGCGTGGGTCACATCGCCCCGGAGGCGGTCGACGGCGGCCCGATCGCGTTCGTCGAGGACGGCGACCCGATCGTGCTCGACGTGCTCAACCGCACCCTCGAGGTCGAGATCGACGCCGACGTGCTCGAGAAGCGCAAGGTCGGGTGGCAGCCGCTGCCGCCGAAGTACACCCGCGGTGTCCTCGGCAAGTACGCCCGCCTGGTCCAGTCCGCCGCGCACGGCGCGGTCACGGGGTAGCCGCGGCGCGGTGGACGACCTCGAGCGGCTCCGGCGCTTCGTGACGCGCGACGAGGACACCCGGCTCACCCTCGACACGATGTCGCTGTGCTGGGTGGGTCCCGAGGGACGCGACCCCTGGGTCGACTGCCCGCCGCCCCCCGGACGGCGGCGTGCTGTTCGCCGACACCGGATCGGAGAGCGAGCTCTACCTGATGCCCGACGGTGCGGTGGTCCTCTACGTCCCGCTCGCGGACACGCCGTACGTCGTCGTCGGCGGCAGGATCCGGAGTGGCTGGCGCTGGCCACCCAGCACGGTTTCGTGCTCGACGGGCTCGCCTACGACTGGGACAGTGAGCTGGCGGAGCTCCAGGGACCGCCGTGGCGCGCCGAACTGGACGAGCCCGAGCGGCGACTGCTGGACGAGCTCACCGCGGAGCTCGACCTACGACCGTGGCCGGACGTTCCGGCTCGGCTCGCCGAGCTGCAGAGGAGGCTGACCTGATGGGCAAGGTCCACGACGGCATCTCGGGGCGGCTGAGGGAGTTCGTCGAGAAGCAGCCGGTCTTCTTCGTCGCCACGGCACCCCTCGCCGCCGACGGCCGCATCAACGTCTCGCCGCGGGGCATCCGTGGCACGTTCGGGGTGCTCGACGAGCACACGTTCGCCTGGGTCGACACCAGCGGCAGCGGCACCGAGACGATCGCGCACCTGCGGGAGAACGGCCGGATCACGGTCATGTTCTGCGCGTTCGAGGGGCGCCCAACATCGTCCGGTTCCACGGCACCGGCCGGGTGGTGACGATCTACGACGAGGAGTACGCCGGCCTCGCGGCCCGGTTCGTCGACCTGCCCGGTGCGCGGGCCGTCATCGTCGTCGACGTCGAGCGGGTCTCGGACTCGTGCGGGTTCGGCGTGCCGCTGATGAGCTACGAGGGGGAGCGCGACCTCCTCCAGCGTGCGTTCGCGCGCCGGGGCGTGGCCGGCTCGGCCGACTACCGGCGCCGCAAGAACCGCACCAGCATCGATGGGCTCCCCGCCTTCGACGACGACCCGCTCGACGAGTGGTCCACGCTCGAGGGCCTCGCGGCGGTCCGCACCCGCCTGGGCGCGCAGATCGACGGCTGGGTCGCCCCGGTATCCCACGGCATCGCCCTCGACGGCGACATCGGGCTGGTCAACCGGCCTGGCGGCGCCCACGGGCTGCCGGCCGTCGTGCTCGCCACCGTGCTCAAGCACGACGGGTCGTCCGCCACCCTGCCGATGAGCCGGCAACAGCTCGACGAGGCGATCACCGCCCTCGCCCCGGCTGAGGCGTGCACCGACGTCGAGCACCCCAACCTCGCGGCGTGGCGCGCGCTGGCTGAGCGGATGGACGCGGCCGGCGGCGGCGAGCTGACTGCCGTGTTCGTGCGCTCCGCCGACGACCCGGTGACGTCTCCCGTCGACGGGGCGCTGCGCGCGGCGTGGTGAGGCTGTCGGCGCCCCCTGGCACGCTTCCGCCCATGGACCCACGGATCAGTCTCGTGACGTTGGTGGTGGCCGACGTGGAGCGCAGCAGGCGGTTCTACGTCGACGGGCTCGGGTGGCCGGCCGAGGTGCACGTGCCGGGGAGGTGCTGATGTTCCGGGTGGGGGAGCGGCTGCTGCTCTCGCTGTGGGACCGCGCCCACGCCGAGGAGGAGGTGGGGGCGGTGGCGTCCGGAGCCGGGGTGCCGCCGGTCACGCTCGCCCACAACCTCGGCACCCGCGCGCGGGTCGACGAGGTGCTGGCCGCGGCGGCGGCGGCCGGCGCCGAGCCGGTTGTGGACGCCGAGCAGCGCGAGTGGGGTGGCTACTCGGGCTACTTCGCCGACCCCGACGGCTTCCGGTGGGAGGTCGCGTGGGCGCCGGGGGCGATCAGCGACCTCGTCCTGCCGGCGGACGAGCCGCGCGAAATGTGAGACGGCCGTCCCGCCATTTGGGATCCGTGGGAGTCTCGGGGACGGCACGGCGTGCGACGGCGTACGGTGGTCCCATGCGCCAGGACCTTCTCGTACGCATCGGACGCGCCGGCTGACCCGCAGCCCCGCGCGTCCGCCCCTCGTTGCCTCGCAACCGAGGGGTTTTTGTTGTCGAGCAAGACCAGCACGCCGGGCCGGACGGATCCGGCAAGCATCACGAGACGTCATGAGATGTGAGGACACAGAAGTCGGATGAGTGAGCAGCAGCAGCGCGGTGGCAGCACGGTGACGGGAGCGCAGAGCCTGGTGAAGTCGCTCGAGGCGGCGGGCGTCACCGACATCTTCGGCATTCCCGGCGGCGCGATCCTCCCGGCGTACGACCCGCTCATGGACAGCCCGATCCGGCACGTCCTCACCCGGCACGAGCAGGGCGCCGGCCACGCCGCGCAGGGGTACGCCGCCGCGACCGGCCGGGTCGGCGTGTGCATGGCGACGTCGGGCCCGGGCGCCACCAACCTGGTGACGCCGATCGCCGACGCCCACATGGACTCGGTCCCGATGGTCGCGATCACCGGCCAGGTGGGCGTCGACCTGATCGGCACCGACGCCTTCCAGGAGGCCGACATCCGCGGCATCACGATGCCGATCACCAAGCACAACTTCCTCGTCACCGACGCCGCCGAGATCCCGCGCACCGTCGCCGAGGCGTTCCACATCGCCTCCACCGGCCGACCCGGTCCGGTGCTCGTCGACGTGGCGAAGTCGGCGCTGCAGGCCACCACCGACTTCCAGTGGCCCAGCGAGCTGCACCTGCCCGGCTACCGGCCCGTCACCCGGCCGCACGCCAAGCAGATCCGCGAGGCGGCCCGGCTCGTGCTCGAGTCCCGCAAGCCGGTGCTCTACGTCGGCGGCGGCACCATCCGGGCCGGGGCCCACCGCGAGCTGCGCACGCTCGCCGAGCTGACCGGCATCCCCGTGGTGACGACGCTGATGGCGCGCGGTGCCTTCCCCGACAGCCACCCGCAGCACCTCGGCATGCCCGGCATGCACGGCACCGTCGCGGCGGTGGCCGCCTTGCAGAAGAGCGACCTGATCATCAGCCTCGGCGCCCGCTTCGACGACCGCGTCACCGGCAACCTCGACTCGTTCGCGCCCCACGCGAAGGTCGTCCACGCCGACATCGACCCGGCCGAGATCGGCAAGAACCGCCACGCCGACGTGCCGATCGTGGGCGACGTCCGCGAGGTCCTCGTCGACCTGGTCACCGCGCTGCGCACCGAGGCCGACGCCGGCCACACCGGCGACTACGAGGGCTGGGTGCAGTTCCTCAGCGGCGTGAAGAGCAAGTACCCCGTCGGCTACGACGAGCCGGTCGACGGCGGGCTGGCGCCGCAGTACGTGCTCGAGCGGCTCGCCGCCATCGCCGGCCCCGACACGATCTTCACCGCCGGCGTCGGGCAGCACCAGATGTGGGCGGCGCACTACCTCCCGCACGAGAAGCCCAACACCTGGCTCAACTCCGGCGGCGCCGGGACCATGGGGTACGCCGTCCCGGCGGCGATGGGCGCCCAGGTCGGGATGCCCGGCTCCACGGTGTGGGCGGTCGACGGCGACGGCTGCTTCCAGATGACCAACCAGGAGCTCGCGACCTGCGCGATCAACGACATCCCGATCAAGGTCGCGGTCATCAACAACGAGTCGCTCGGCATGGTGCGGCAGTGGCAGACGCTGTTCTACAACGAGCGCTACTCCAACACCGACCTGCACTCCAAGCGGATCCCCGACTTCGTCAAGCTCGCCGACGCCTACGGCTGCGTAGGCCTCGCCTGCGAGTCGCCCTCCGACGTCGACGCCACCATCCGGAAGGCGATGGAGGTCGACGACGTCCCCGTCGTGGTCGACTTCCCGCGTCCACCGCGACGCGATGGTGTGGCCGATGGTGGCCGCCGGCACCAGCAACGACGACATCAAGTACGCCCGGGACCTGGCTCCCCAGTTCGACGAGGATGATCTGTAACCGATGGCCAAGCACACCCTCTCCGTCCTCGTCGAGGACAAGCCGGGCGTCCTGACCCGGATCGCCGGCCTGTTCAGCCGCAGGGGCTTCAACATCGAGTCCCTCGCCGTCGGGCCGACCGAGCACGCGGAGATCTCGCGGATGACGATCGTCGTCCACGTCGAGGACTCGCCGCTCGAGCAGGTCACCAAGCAGCTCAACAAGCTGGTCGAGGTGATCAAGATCGTCGAGCTCGACCCGACCGCGTCCGTGCAGCGCGAGCTGGTCCTCGTCAAGGTCGGCGCCACGCCCGAGACCCGCGGTCAGGTGCTCGACGCCGTCCAGCTGTTCAAGGCGAAGGTGATCGACGTCGCCGCCGACGCGGTCACCGTCCAGGTCGTCGGCAACTCCGGCAAGATCAACGACTTCCTACGGGTGCTCGAGCCGTTCGGCATCCGCGAGCTCGTCCAGTCCGGGATGGTCGCCATCGGCCGCGGCTCGCGGTCGATCTCCGAGCGCAGCCGCCCGGTCGCCGTACCCGTCCCGCCGCCGTCCGCGGCATCCTGACCCAGCACCGACCCCCAACCGGCCCCAGAGCCCCAACACGCAAGGAGAAGCCACCAGTGGCTGAGATGTTCTACGACGACGACGCCGACCTGTCCCTGATCCAGGGCAAGCACGTGGCGGTCATCGGCTACGGCAGCCAGGGCCACGCCCACGCGCTGTCGCTGCGCGACTCGGGCGTCGACGTCCGGATCGGCCTGCAGCCGGGCTCGCGGAGCCGGGCCAAGGCGGAGGCCGAGGGCCTCAAGGTGCTGACCCCGCGCGAGGCGGCGGAGGAGGCCGACGTCATCGTCATCCTCGCCCCCGACCAGCACCAGCGGAAGCTCTACGCCGACGAGATCGCCCCCGCGCTGGCCGCCGGCGACACCCTCGTGTTCGGCCACGGCTTCAACATCCGGTTCGGCTACATCACCCCGCCCGACGGCGTCGACGTGTTCATGGTCGCCCCGAAGGGCCCGGGCCACCTCGTCCGCCGTGAGTACGTCGACGGCCGCGGCGTCCCGGTGCTGGTCGCGGTGGAGAAGGACGAGTCCGGCAAGGCCTGGGACCTCGCCCTCTCCTACGCGAAGGGGATCGGCGGCCTCCGCGCCGGCGGCATCAAGACCACCTTCGCCGAGGAGACCGAGACCGACCTGTTCGGCGAGCAGGCCGTCCTCTGCGGCGGCGCCTCCCAGCTGGTGATGTACGGCTTCGAGACCCTCATCGAGGCGGGCTACCAGCCCGAGGTCGCCTACTTCGAGTGCCTGCACGAGCTCAAGCTGATCGTCGACCTGATGTACGAGGGCGGCATCGCCAAGCAGCGCTGGTCGGTGTCCGACACCGCCGAGTACGGCGACTACGTCTCCGGTCCCCGGGTGATCACGCCCGAGGTGAAGGAGAACATGAAGGCCGTCCTCGCCGACATCGTCGACGGGAAGTTCGCCCAGCGGTTCATCGACGACCAGGACGCCGGCGCGCCCGAGTTCGCCGAGCTCCGCAAGAAGGGCGAGCAGCACCCGATCGAGCAGACCGGCCGCGAGCTGCGCAAGCTGATGGCCTGGGTGAAGTCCCACGACTCCGACTACGTCGAGGGCACCGCGGCCCGCTGACCGAGGCGCCTGCTGACCCAGCGTCGTACGACGCCCCCGGCCGACCGGCCGGGGGCGTCGTTGCGCTTCTCCTCCCGGAGGACGAAGCTCGTGCGATCGGCTGCGCCGGGGGCCGGTGGGCGCTTAGCGTCCTGCTCGTGACCGAGAACCCCTGGCTGCCCGCCGACTGGCAGCACCCGACCCGCGTCGAGCTCCCCACCGGCCACCACCTGCGGCCGATCCATCCCGACGACACCGGGCTCGACATGCCCGCGGTGATGGGTTCCCGCGAGCGGCTGTGGGCGATCTACGGCGAGGCGTGGAGCTGGCCGCCAGCCGACATGACCGCCGAGCAGGACCGCGAGGACCTGCAGCACCACTGGGACGAGATCCTGGCCCACGAGTCGTTCAACTACGCGCTGTTCGACGCCGAGGAGACCGAGCTGATCGGCTGCGTCTACATCGACCCGACCGACAAGGCGGGGGCCGACGCCGACATCTCCTGGTGGGTGCGCGACGAGTACGTCGGCACCGACGTCGAGGCGGCCCTGGACGCACTCGTGCCCACGTGGATCGCGGACGACTGGCCGTTGCGGGCCCCGAGGTACGTCGGTCGCGATCTCACGTGGGCGGAGTGGTTGGCGATCCCCCGATCGGCTACTTGATCTCGGCGCGCATCAGCACGCGCAGGCCGACTGCGAGCGGGACGACCAGCCAGATCAGGGACGTGACGCCCAGCTGGGCCCACATCTCGCCGGTCATCTCGCTGTCGAAGAGCCGGGTCGACGCCCAGTTGAGGTCGAACCACGCGCCGTTCTCGCTCCACCAGTCGGTGGTGCTGGCCAGCGCGCTGGAGATGCCGGGCAGGACCAGCGCGTAGACGAAGTAGCCCACGATCGCGGCAGGCGAGCTGCGGAACAGCACGCCGAGCATGAAGCCCATCAGCATGCCCACCTCGTTGGCGAGGATGATCTGGGCGAACTCCGTGACGCCGACGTCCCACGTCGTGGCGACGTCCGCGATCGCCGTACCCACGAGGTTGCCGACCGCGCCGACCAGGCCGGCGACCAGCATCGCCACCGCGCCCACGGCGACGACGACCAGCGCCTTGGCGCCGATGACGCGGCTGCGGCTCGGGACGAGGGTGAACGTCGTGAGCGCGCTGCGCTGGCTCCACTCGCTCGAGACCGCGAGGACGGCGATCATCGGCAGGATCACCGACATCGGGGCGCCGATCGCCGCGGCGAACGTCTCGAAGGTCAGCTCGTCGTCCGGGGCGAAGATGATCGCGGCGCCGGTGGCGACGACGCTGAGGATGACGATGCTCGCCATCAGCCAGAAGCCGGACCGGGTGTCGAACATCTTGCGCAGCTCGACGCCGAGGACCCGGGTGAACGGGATCGGCGCCGGGACGGCGCGCTTGTCGGGGCGGGCCACCGTGGTGGTGGCGGTGGCCTCCAGGGTCGTGGCGGTCATGCCGCTGCTCCTTCGTCGGTCTGCGTGGTCAGGGGTGGTCTGCTCGCGCTGGCTCTCGGCGGTCAGCTCGAGGAACATCTCCTCCAGGCCGGCGCCGTCGGCCGTCCGGAGCTCGGTGATGGCGACCCCGGCCGCGAACGCGACCCGGCCGACGGTGGCGAGGTCGGCGTCGGTGAACACCGCGCCGTCGGCGACGGAGGAGGTGAGGCCCGCCGCCTCGAGTGCCGCCACCAGCGCCGCGTTGTCGGTCGCCCTGGCGAGCACGCCGGCGCTCGCCAGCAGCTCCTCCTTGGTGCCGCCGGCGACGATCCGGCCGTTGCCGATGACGACGATGTCGTCGGCGATGACCTCGATCTCGTGGAGCAGGTGCGACGAGAGCAGCACCGTGCCGCCCTCGTCGGCGAAGCCGCGCAGCAGGTCGCGCATCCAGCGGATGCCGGCCGGGTCGAGGCCGTTGGCCGGCTCGTCGAGGATCAGCACCTCGGGGTCACCGAGGAGCGCGGTGGCGATGCCGAGCCGCTGGCGCATGCCGAGGGAGTAGTTCCGCACCCGGCGGCCGGCCTCCTCGTCGGTCAGGCCGACCCGCGTGATCATCGCGCCGACCCGACCCTTGGGCAGGCCCATGGTGCGCGCGGCGATGGTGAGGATCTCGCGGCCGGTGCGGCCGGCGTGCTGGGCGGACGCGTCGAGGAGGACCCCCGACCTCGCGACCGGGGTTGGGCAGGTCGGCGAACCGCCGACCGAGCACCCGGACGCTGCCGGAGCTCGGCTCGGTGAGACCGACCATCACGCGCATCGTGGTGGACTTGCCGGCGCCGTTGGGACCGAGGAAGCCGGTGACCCGGCCCGGCTCGGCCGTGAACGTGACGTTGTCGACGGCGGCGTAGGCGCCGTACCTCTTGGTCAGTGACTCGATGGTGATCATGGCGAGGAGCCTGCTCCCCGGAGGACCCTCGGCGCTTCCGGCACGTCCCCGGAACCGTCCCTGAGCGGAACCCCGAGACGGCTCAGGGACAGGAGGGGAAGCAACCAGGGTCGCCGGGTGTTGGTCCGGCATGCGCATCGACATCTGGTCCGACGTGGTCTGCCCGTGGTGCTACATCGGCAAGCGCCGCCTCGAGCGGGCGCTGGCCGACTTCCCGCACCGCGACCAGGTGGAGGTCGTCTACCACTCGTTCCTGCTCGACCCCGGCGCCCCGACGGAGGCGACCGAGACGGCCCGGGAGATGCTCGCGCGCAAGTACCGCCTCTCCCCGGCGCAGGCCGCCGAGGCGCAGAGCCGCGTCATCATGCTCGCCGCCGAGGAGGGCATGCACTGGCGGCACGAGGAGTCGCCGTACGTCGGCACCGTCGACGCCCACCGCCTGCTCCACCTCGCGCTGGACCAGGGCCGCCAGGCGGAGCTGAAGGAGGCGCTGCTGCACGCCTACTTCGCCGAGGCGCGCAACGTCGCCGACCACGCGGTGCTGCGCGAGGTCGCCCTCGCGGCCGGGCTCGACGCCGCCCGGGTCGACGCCGTGCTCGCCGGCGACCACTACGCCGACGCCGTCGAGGCCGACATCGCCCAGGCCGGCGCCTACGGCGCGACCGGCGTCCCGTTCTTCGTCGTCGACCGCAAGTACGGCGTCTCCGGCGCCCAGCCGGCCGAGGTCTTCGCCCAGCTGCTCGACCGCGCGTGGACGGAGAGCCACCCCGTCCTCGAGACCGTCCCCGGCGCCACCGACGCCGACGCCTGCGGCCCCGACGGCTGCCCTATCTGACGGCGTGCTCGTCGCGGGTGATGACGTAGTGCTCCGACGGGCCGTCGTACCAGCGGTGGACCACGCCCTGGTGGCGCATGCCGAGCTTGCGGCAGACGTTCTGGGAGGGGGCGTTGCCGAGGTGGGTGACGGCGTGGATCTCGGGCAGGCCGTGCGCGAAGCCGTGCCGCAGCACGGCCTCGGCGGCCTCCGTCGCATAGCCGTGGCCCCAGCTGTCGGGGTGGAGGTGCCAGCCGATCTCGACCTCGCCGGCGTCGGCGTGGGGGAGGGTGAGCAGCAGCACCGTCCCCGCGACCTGCCCGGTCGCGGCGACCTCGACGGCCCAGACCCCGAGCGGGGCGACCGCGCTCCGCTCGGCGTACCGCTGGATCCGGTCGCGCGCCTCCGCGACGTCCTGCATCAGCCGGACCTCACCGTCACCGAGCCACTTCATGACCTCCATCCGGCCGAGGATGTCGAGCAGCCGCTCCGCCTCCTCCAGCCGCCAGGGGCGGATGACGAGCCGGTCGGTCGCGAGGTGGAGCGCGGTCATGGTGACCAGCATGCCGCCCGACCGCCGAGCCGTGACACAAGTTCGTAACACGCGGCCGGGTCTAGTACGGTGAGGGCCACGCACAGCGTCGTGCACCTCTCACCCGCACGAACCCTCGTGAAGGATCATCGCTGTGACTGACCGTCCCGTCGTCCTCATCGCCGAAGAGCTCAGCCCCGCCACCGTCGAGGCGCTCGGGCCCGACTTCGAGATCCGGCACTGCAACGGCGCCGACCGCGGCGAGCTGCTGCCGGCGATCGCCGACGTGGATGCGATCCTCGTCCGGTCCGCGACCAAGGTCGACGCCGAGGCGCTGGGCGACGCGCAGCGGCTCAAGGTGGTCGCGCGCGCCGGGGTCGGCCTCGACAACGTCGACGTGAAGGCCGCGACCCAGGCCGGCGTGATGGTCGTCAACGCTCCGACCTCCAACATCGTGTCGGCCGCCGAGCTGGCCGTCGCGCTGATGCTCGCCGCCGCCCGCAACGTCTCGCCGGCGCACGCCGCGCTCAAGAACGGCGAGTGGAAGCGGTCGAAGTACACCGGCATCGAGCTCTACGAGAAGACCGTCGGCATCGTCGGCCTCGGCCGGATCGGCGTCCTCGTCGCGCAGCGGCTCAGCGCCTTCGGCATGAACGTCATCGCCTACGACCCCTACGTGCAGGCGGGTCGTGCCGCCCAGATGGGCGTCCGGCTGGTCGACCTCGACACGCTGCTCGCCGAGGCCGACTTCATGTCGGTGCACCTGCCCAAGACGCCGGAGACGATCGGCCTGATCGGGGCCGAGGAGCTGGCGAAGGCCAAGCCGTCGCTGGTGCTGGTCAACGCCGCGCGCGGCGGCATCGTCGACGAGGCGGCGCTCTACGACGCGCTCAAGACCGGGCGGATCGCGGCGGCCGGCCTCGACGTGTTCGCCAAGGAGCCGTGCACCGACAGCCCGCTGTTCGAGCTGGAGAACGTCGTCGCCACGCCGCACCTCGGCGCCTCGACCGACGAGGCGCAGGAGAAGGCCGGCATCGCGGTGGCCCGGTCGGTGCGGCTCGCGCTGTCGGGCGAGCTGGTGCCCGACGCCGTCAACGTCCAGGGCGGCGTGATCGCCGAGGACGTGCGGCCCGGCATCCCGCTCACCGAGAAGCTCGGCCAGGTGTTCACCGGTGTCGCCGGCGAGGTGGCCCAGCAGCTCGACGTCGAGGTGCGCGGCGAGATCACCGAGCACGACGTCAAGGTGCTCGAGCTCGCGGCCCTCAAGGGTGTCTTCAGCAGCGTGGTCGAGGACCAGGTGTCCTACGTCAACGCGCCGCTCCTGGCTGCCGAGCGCGGCACCGCCGTACGCCTGGTGACCGACGCCGACAGCCCCGACCACCGCAACGTCATCACGCTGCGCGGCACCCTCGCCGACGGCTCGCAGGTGTCGGTCAGCGGCACGCTCGTCGGGATCCACCAGCGCGAGCGGCTGGTCGAGGTCAACGGCTACGACATCGACATCGAGCCCACCGACCACCTGGCGTTCTTCACCTACGTCGACCGCCCGGGCATGGTCGGCACCGTCGGCCGGGTGCTCGGCGACGCCGGCGTCAACATCGCCGGCATGCAGGTCTCGCGCGACACCAAGGGCGGCCAGGCCCTCGTCGCGCTCTCGGTCGACTCCGCCATCGCCGCGGAGACCCTCGCCGAGATCGAGACCGCCATCGACGCCACCACGATCCGCGCCGTCGACCTGGTCTGAACCCCCGCGCCGCGGCGTCGAATCGGGCCTCGTGGTGTGTTGAATCGGGCCTCGTGGTTGGTCGAATCGGGCCTCGTGGTGTGTTGAATCCGGCCTCGTGGTTGGCGAATCGGGCCTCGTGGTGTGTTGAATCCGGCCTCGTGGTTCCTTGAATCGGGCCTCGTGGTGACGGAACCTGACCAACACGCCACGACACCGGACTCGGCGCGCCACAACACCCGATTCGACCAACCACAACACCCGATTCGACGCGCCACAACACCCGATTCAACCCACCACAACACCCGATTCGACGGGTCAGGCGACGAGCACGCTGCCCCGGCGGGGGCGGTCGGTGGTGAGGCCGGGGGCGCCGCGGTCCTCGAGGGCCTGCCATGCGGCGGCGACCCGGCGGACTGCCTCCTCGAGGTCGGCCGCGGGATGGGTGTAGGGGATCCGGACGTAGTGGTCGAGGCCGCCCTCGGGGGCGAACGCCGGGCCGGGCGGCAGCAGGACCCCGTGCCGCTCGGCCTCCACCGAGAGCGCGACCGCGCCGGCGTGGGGGGAGCCGGCACCACAGGGCCATCCCCCCGGCGGGCACCCGGAACGTCCAGTCGGGCAGGTCGCGGCGCAGAGCGGCGACGAGCACGTCGCGCTGCTCGACCAGCCGCTGCCGGTGGGCCGCGAGCAGCGGCTCGATCCCGTCGCGCAGCAGCCGGGTCAGCACCAGCTGCTCGAGCACCGGAGCGCCGAGGTCGAGCCCCACCCGCGCCCGGGTCAGGCGGTCGACGAGGGGGAGCGGCGACCGGATCCAGCCGAGCCGCAGCCCGCCCCACACGCTCTTGCTGGCGCTGCCGACGGTGACGGCGTCCTTGGCATGGACGCCGAAAGGTCGCTCGTCGGCGCCGCCGTCGAGCCGGAGCAGGTGGTGGGCCTCGTCGACGACCGGCACCGCGCCGTGGTCGGCCAGCAGCCGCGCGTACGACGCCCGCTGCTCGGCCGGCATCACCAGGCCGGTCGGGTTGTGGAAGTCGGGCATCACGTGCACCAGCCGCGGCCTGCGGCGCGCCACCACGCCGGCGACCGCCTCGAGGTCCCAGCCCTCCCCGTCGAGCGCGATCGTCACGAGCCGGCCGCCGCCGGTGCGGAGGGCCTGGACGGCGTTGGGGTAGGTCGGCGACTCAACGAGCACCCGCTCCCGCGGCCCGGCGAGCGCCGCGCCGACCACCGCGGTCGCCGCCAGGGCGCCCGCGGTGACGATCACCTGCTCGGGGCGCGTCGGCAGTCCCCGGGCGTCGTACGTCGCGGCGATCGCGGCCTGCAGCTCGGGGTGGCCCGCGGGGTAGTAGCCGTGGCTGCCGAGGTAGGCGGGCAGCTCGGCCGCGGCCTCGGCGTAGGCCGCCGCCACGCCCGGCGGCGCCGTGGCCGCCGCGCACACCAGGTCGATCACGCCGCCCCGCACGTCGCTCGGCCACAGCGCCCGGTCGTGGGCGCGGGTGGGCCCGCCGGGCAGCCGGGTGAACGTCCCGGACCCCTGCCGCGCCTCGGCGTACGCCGTCTCCCGCAGCTGGGCGTACGCCCGGGTGACCGTCGTCCGTGAGACCCCGAGGGCGGTGGTGAGGTCGCGCTCGCTCGGCAGCCGGGTGCCGTAGCCGATGCGGCCGTCGCCGATCAGCTCGCGCAGCGCGGCGGCGAGGCCGGCGTACGCCGGCGACCGGTCGAAGTCGCCGACGAGCGTCGCGACCCGGGCAGCGGAAATGGACTGCTCCATGCAGGCCAGTAGATCACGATTGGCTCTTCATCGACAGTCCAATCCGGAGCAGGCTTGCACCGTGACCACCGCTCCCGCCGCCGCCCGCCCCGCCGTCCTCGCCGACCTGGGCCCGGTGGCCCAGCTCCGCGCCGGACGGCTCGGACGGCGACTGCCGCAGCTGACCCTCGGCCTCGTCCTCTACGGCGTCAGCCTCGGCATGATGGTGCGCGGCGACATCGGCCTCGCCCCCCTGGGACGTCCTGCACTCCGGCCTGATCCGGCACGTGCCGATCACGCTCGGCCAGGCGGTCGTCCTGATGAGCTTCGTGGTGCTCCTCCTCTGGATCCCGCTCCGCGAGGTGCCCGGTCTCGGCACCATCGGCAACGCGGTCCTGGTCGGGCTCTCCGCCGACGCCACTCTCTGGCTGCTCGACGAGCCGACGGCGATGGCGGCGCGGGTCGCGCTGATGGTCGGGGGCGTGCTGCTGTGCGGCCTCGCGACCGGGATGTACATCGGCGCCCAGCTCGGCCGGGGGCCGCGGGACGGGTTGATGACCGGTCTGCACCGGCGCACCGGGCTGTCGCTGCGCCTGGTCCGTACGGCGATCGAGGTGGGCGTCGTCCTCGTCGGCCTGGTGCTCGGCGGGGTCCTCGGCATCGGCACCGTGCTCTACGCCCTCGCGATCGGTCCGCTCACCCAGCTCGCGCTCCCGTGGTTCCTCGTCGACCTGGAGCCGCCCACACCCGTGGACGCGCCATGACCGCGGCGTTCGTGCTGGTCGGCCTCGTCGTGCTGGTCGTCGTCGCTGCGGCCGTCGGCGTGGCGCGCGAGGTCCGCGACGACCGGCCCTCCCGGCCACCGCGCTCGCGGTACGTCGACCCGGCGTTCCTGCCGCCACCGGACCGCGGGATGCGGCAGTGAGCGGCCCGACGTCGTGGATCTCCCTGAGCCTTCCCCTGATTTGCACCGCCGACCGTGCATGCGGCCGCTGCTGAGTGGATAGTCTCGGGGCCATGACCACCGATGGCTCCGCCGGTCAGCCGGCCCCCCTCGCCCCGCCCGAGCCCGTGCTCACGCTGACCGCGCCCGAGCCGCCGAAGCCGGTCGCCGAGACGCAGGCGCCCAAGATGGCGCCCCAGGTCCAGCCGGAGCAGGTGCCCGAGCTCGACGCGAAGGTCGACAGCTTCCTCGCCTCCCTCGACAGCACCGCGGTGGGCTCGCCGGAGTTCGCCAAGACGGCGGAGAACGTCCGCACGATGGGCGACGCCGACATCCGGAAGGCCGCCGAGACGTCCAACCGGATGCTCGACAAGCCGGTCACCGCCCTCAAGGAGGGCGGCATCTCCGAGGGGTCCACGGTCGGCAAGACCCTGCTCCAGCTGCGCCGCACGGTCGAGGACCTCGACCCGAGCCAGGCCAAGGGCACCAAGCGGTTCTGGAACATGCTCCCGTTCAACGACAAGATCGAGGACTACTTCCGCAAGTACCAGAGCGCCCAGAGCCAGCTCAACGGCATCCTGCACTCCCTGCGCAACGGCCAGGACGAGCTGCAGAAGGACAACGTCGCGCTCAACCTCGAGAAGTCGAACCTGTGGGCGGTGATGGGACGGCTCAACCAGTACGTCTACGTCGCCGAGCGGCTCGACGCCAAGCTCTCCGCCAGGATCGCCGAGCTCGAGCTCAGCGACCCCGAGCAGGCCAAGACGCTGAGCCAGGACGTGCTGTTCTACGTCCGGCAGAAGCACCAGGACCTGCTCACCCAGCTGGCGGTGTCGATCCAGGCCTACCTGGCGATCGACATCATCATCAAGAACAACATCGAGCTCATCAAGGGCGTCGACCGAGCGACGACCACCACGATCTCCGCCCTGCGCACCGCCGTCATCGTGGCGCAGGCGCTGAGCAACCAGAAGCTCGTGCTCGACCAGATCACCGCGCTCAACACGACGACGTCGAACATGATCCAGAAGACGTCGGAGATGCTCCGCGACAACTCCGCGCGGATCCAGGAGCAGGCGGCGTCGTCGACGATCGGGATGGAGCAGCTGCAGGCGGCGTTCAGCAACATCTACCAGACCATGGACTCCATCGACGAGTTCAAGCTCAAGGCCCTCGACTCGATGGCCACGACGATCGGTGTCCTCGAGACCGAGGTCGAGAAGTCCAAGACCTACCTCGACCGCGTCCAGCGGCACGACCAGCGCAACGCCGCCGGCACGCTCGACATCGGCTGAGGCACGAGTGGGCCTCAAGTCGTGGTGGAAGCGGACGGTGGGGGGCGGCGACGACGGGCCTGATGTCGCGCCCGCGCCGGGGCCGCCGACCGAGCAGGACATCCTCGCCGCCCTCAACCGCGTCAACGCGATGCTGCGCGAGGGCAACGCGCCCCCGGTGGTGGTCTCGCGGGTGGTCCGCATCGCTCGCACCATCCACCAGACGTTGCCGCGGATCCGCAACCTCGGCCTCGGCAGCCAGGGAGAGCTACAGCGTCGTCGCCACCGCCACCGACTACCTCCCCGAGGCCGTCGGTGGCTACCTCCGGCTGCCCCGCGAGTGGGCGGACACGCGCCCGGTGGAGGGCGGCAAGACCTCGCTGATGCTGCTCATCGAGCAGCTCGAGCTGCTCGCGGTGACGATGGACAAGATCTTCGACGCCGCCAACCGCGCCGACGCCCAGGAGCTGATCGCGCACGGGCAGTTCCTCGACACCAAGTTCGGCCACCCGCCGGGTGGCCACGACCTGTCCCTGGGGGCTCGTGAGCACGAGCAGTACGACGGACCTCGCCGCCGCGCTCGACCAGCTGGTCGCCGCGGCGCGGGCCGCCGGCGCCGACGAGGCCGCCGCCCGGGCCGAGGGCGAGGCGCTCGCCGCGACCGTCGCGCGGCCCAACAAGGGCGCGTTCGTCGCGTGGGGCGAGCAGACCGGCAACGGCGGCGGGGCCGAGGCGTTCTTCGACGCCGCGTCCCGCGGCGGCCGGTTCCGCGCCGGGCCCACCCCGGTGATGGCCCAGCTCTCGCTGGAGCGCTCCGGCCACGCCCCGGCGTACGCCCAGGCCCTCGGCGAGGTCGCGCTCGCCGCGACCCTCCTCGGCCAGCCCGACCCGCAGGCCATCGGCAACGCCACCATGGCCACCGCGGCACAGCTGGGTGAGGCGCCCGTCCCGACCTCCGCCACGCCGGGGGCGTTCGACCTGCCCGCGCGCGAGCCGGTCGCCGGCGTGGGAGACGAGATGCTCGAGCAGGTGCGGCGGATGGGCGACCAGGTGCGGCGGCAGCTGGCGGCGCTGCAGGGCGGGGTTCGGGATGTCTCGGGCGCCACTGACCCTGTGTCCGACCCGCCGCCGTCGTTCCCGCCTGCCCTGCACGACGCGCCCCCCGGCGTCGACCCGTCGCAAACCTCCGGCGGGGCGGATCGGGTGCCGGAGCCGAGTGAGCCGCGGGGGGTGCCGGAGGTCTCCGACGGGTCGGCGGGTGCCCAGGCGGACCAGGAGCCCGAGGAGCCGACGAAGACGGTCGAGGAGCTGCTCGCCGAGCTGGACGCGCTGATCGGGCTGAAGGACGTCAAGGCGGAGATCCACCGGCAGGCCGCGGTGCTGCGGATCGAGGGGCTCCGCAAGGCGCAGGGGCTCGAGACGCCGACGATCACCCGGCACCTGGTGTTCAACGGCAACCCGGGCACCGGGAAGACGACCGTCGCCCGCCTGGTCGCGGGGATCTACCGGGCGCTCGGGCTGCTCTCCAAGGGCCAGCTGGTGGAGGTCGACCGGTCCGAGCTGGTCGCCGGCTACCTGGGGCAGACCGCGCAGAAGACCGCCGAGGTCGTGAAGTCGGCCGAGGGCGGCGTGCTCTTCATCGACGAGGCCTACTCGCTCTCCGGCGACCAGTACGGCAAGGAGGCGATCGACACCCTCGTCAAGGAGATGGAGGACAAGCGCGACGACCTCGTCGTCATCGTCGCCGGCTACCCGCTGCCGATGGCGATCTTCATCTCCGAGAACCCCGGCCTCGAGAGCCGGTTCCGCACCACCATCGACTTCGACGACTACACCGACGACGAGCTGGTCGCGATCTTCGGGCTGATGGCGAAGGGCGCCGACTACGACGCCGGCGACGACGTCGTCGAGCGGCTCCGGGAGATCCTGGCCGACGTCGAGCGGGGGCCGTCGTTCGGAAACGCCCGCTACGTGCGCAACCTGCTCGAGGCGGCGATCGGCCACCACGCCTGGCGGCTGCGCGAGGTCGCCGAGCCGACGCTGGAGCAGCTGCGCACCCTGTCGCCCGACGACCTCGTCGTCCCCGAGGACGACGTGGAGGACGACCTGGAGGACGACCCGGTCGCCGAGGACGGGACCCTGGTGCCGCCGGCCGACGCGCCCGACCCCGGCCTGGTCGACCTTCCCGGGGAGGAGGCCCAACCGTGAGCCAGTCCGCGACCGCGCCGAGCCCCCGCACCGGCGGCGCCGAGCCCGACGCCGGCCACCGCGCCCGCCGCCCGACCCGCAGCGGGCGGCCAGCCTGCGCCGCAGCGCGTCGACACGCCCAAGCTGCTCAACCGGCTCCAGCTCGTGGGCATGACCACGGTCCTGCTGTTCGGCGTGCTCAGCGCCCTCGTCCAGTTCTGGTCGTGGCAGTCCGACGGCCGAGCCGCCGACGACACCGAGCAACTGGTTCTGGTGCAGGAGATCCAGTCGTCGCTGCTCCGCGCCGACGCACTCGCGACCAACGCATTCCTCGCCGGGGCCAACGCCGAGGGCGACCAGCAGGAGGAGTACGACGCCGCGGTCGCGAGCGTCTTCGCGCACATCGCCGAGGCGGCCGAGGCGCAGTCGGCAGACCGCGAGGCGCTGGCCGCGCTCAACGTCGCGGTCAACGACTACGCCACTGCCGTGGCGGAGGCGCGGGTCAACAACCGGCAGGGTTTCCCGGTCGGCGCCGAGTACCTCAACCTCGCCAGTGAGGGTCTCCGTGCTGACGCGATCCCGATCCTCGCGAACCTGGCCGAGGCCAACGGGGAGCGTGCCGAGGATGCCATGGGCGGTCAGCAGCCGGTCTGGCTCGTCCTGATCGGCATCGCTGCGCTGGTGGTCCTCGTCCGCGTCAACCAAGTGCTCGCCCGGCAGTTCCGGCGGCGGATCAACGTCGGCGTCGCCGTCGCGGCCCTCGTGGTCCTCCTCACGACCGTGGTCAGCGCGGCGGCCGCGGCGCGTGGAAGCGACCAGAACGACGACCTCCTCGGCGACGAGCTGCGGTCGGCGGTCGACCAGGCGGCCGCCCGCACCGCGGCCAACGACGCCAAGGCCAACGAGAGCCTCAGACTCATCAAGCGCGGGTCGGGGGAGGTGTTCGAGGCGCCGTGGCGGGAGTCCGCCGCTGTGGTCGAGGACCGCGCCGCCGAGGAGACGCTCGACGAGTGGGCGGCGTACGCCGAGAGCCATGCCGAGATCGTGGCCCTCGACGACGAGGACCGGTGGTTGCTCGCGCGCGAGATCGCCATCGGGGACGGCGAGGACGACTCGACCCGGCGCTTCGCGGCGTTCGACGACGCCTCGGACGCGCTGGTCGGCGAGATGGCCGAAACGACGACCGAGGCCCTGCGATCGGGCCGCGGCTTCGCGCTCGCGGGCAGCCTGCTGACGCTGGCCCTCGGGTTCGTCGCGGCAGTGGCGGTGGCGCGGGGCATCGGCGCCCGACGGAGGGAGTACGCATGAGGCCTTCCATGGGGCTCGCGGCACTGACGGCGGTGGTCGCCCTGGTCGCGGGCGGCTGCGGCTACGACGCCACGCCAGTGCCCGAGGCGGCCCCCGAGCCTGCGTACGAGCCCGCCGACCCGCCGACGTGCGAGACGACCGACTCCGACCTCGCGTCCTACGACCCTGCCGACGCCGATCCTTCCTCGGGAAAGGTGGACGAGATCCGCGAACGCGGGCGGCTCATCGTCGGAGTCTCGGCGGACACGTACCTGATGGGTTACCGCAACCCGGAGAACAACCGGATCGAGGGCTTCGACATCGACTTCGCCCGCGCGATCGGCGCGGCGATCTTCCCCAACTTCAACGCCGGCCGCGACCTCCACATCCGGGTGATCAACTCGGGTCAGCGCATCGAGCTGCTGGAGAACGGGGAGCTCGACCTGGTGATCCGGAACTTCACGGTCAACTGCGCCCGGTGGGAGACCATCGCGTTCTCGCAGGTCTACTACGAGGCGACCCAGAAGGTGCTGGTGCGCAAGGAGCTCGACGACGGAGACGAGGACAACGGGGAGTACCACGGCCTCGAGGACCTCGCCGGCAAGAAGGTCTGCGCCCCGAATCCGTCGACCAGCCTCGACAACATCCAGGAACGGCAGCCGGAGGCGGAGCTCGTGCCCGCTGGCAACCACACCGGCTGCCTGGTCAAGTTCCAGCGCGGCGAGGTCGACGCGATCACCGGCGACGACACGGTGCTGGCCGGCCTTGCGGCACAGGACCCGTCGGCCGTCGTTCCTGAGCAGCAGCCGATCAGCGAGGAGCCCTACGGGATCGGCGCCAACGCGGACGACGAGGACCTGGTCGCGTTCGTCAACTCCGTGCTCGAGGACATGCGCAACGGCACCTGGCAGCGGTCCTACCGCAAGTGGCTGCGGCCCCACCTCGGCGTCGACGCCACCCAGCCGCGGCCCGTCACGCCGTACCGGAGCTGACGCCGCCCGATGACCACCGCACCCACCGCCCCCGGCCGGCTCGGCGAGGCGCTCGACCCGGCAGAGGCGCAGCGCTACCTCACCGAGCTCGACGCCTGGCTGCGCACCCGGCAGGACGAGCTGGCCGAGCTCGACCGCGCCGCGCTGGCGGCGGGCCGTGGGGGAGACGTGGCGGGGGGACATGTCGCTCACCCTCGCGCTCTGGAAGGCGATCCACGACCGCTACCAGCTGGTGTTCGCCACCTGGGACGGCGGGCGGGTGCTCCAGCAGGAGCGGGAGCGGCTCTCGGCGCTGATCTGGGGCCGGCTCGACGGGGCCGCCGAGATGCCCGGCGGGCTCGCCGTCTCGCTGCCCGAGGCGTGCCGCCTCAACGACGCGCTGACCGCCCAGCTGCGCACCAAGCTGGCGCTCGTCCACGACGCCACCGAGCAGGCGGCGCGGGTCAGGGAGCTGCGGGCACAGCTGGAGCGGATCCGTGACCAGGTGGCCCTCGAGCCGGCGACGAGCCGCGACCAAGCGGTCGCCCGGCTGGCGGAGCTGATGGCCCGGTTGGAGGCGATCGGCGCCAAGGCCGAGCGCGGCGGAGACGTGGGCGGCATGCTCGACCCGCTCGAGGTCGACGCGACGACGTACGAGCGCGACCTGATCGTCGGCAACGCACGTCGCCGCGACGCCCGCTCGAAGGTGCTGTCCGCCCGCGAGCTGCGGGCCGACCTCGAGGCCCGCGCCGCCGCGCTGGAGAAGCTCGCGGCGACCTGCGTGGCCACGGTCGACGACGCGCCCCGCTACGCCGTCCCCGACGTCGAGGCGCTCGGCCCGGTGCCGGTCACGCCGGGCGAGATCGACGGCTACCTGCACCAGCTCGACCGGGTGTCGCAGGCGCTGGAGCTGGCCCAGCACAAGTACGCCGACGCGCTCGCCGCGCACCAGCAGCTCGTCGACCTCCTCGACGCCTACGTCGCGAAGGCGCGGGCGCAGGGAGTGGCCGACCGGCCGGACCTCGTCGAGAGCGAGCGGCACGCGCGCGAGGTGCTCGCCCGCACGCCGGCGCCGATGACCGTCGCGCGGCAGCTGGTCGCGACGTACCAGCTCTGGCTGCAGAAGGAGACCGCGAGCCGATGACGACCTGCACCCAGCCCGGCTGCACCGGGACCATCCTCGACGGCTACTGCGACGTGTGCGGGATGGCCGCGGACGCCGCCCCGGCCGCCGCCGTGAGCGCCACGACGGCCGGCGCCTCGGCCACGCCGGCCACCGCGGGCGTCCCGGTCGCGTCCGTCGGCAGCCCGTCACCCGCCGCCGGGGAGGCGCGTCCGGTGGCCGACGGGACGGCGTGCGTCCAGCCCGGGTGCGGCGGCAAGATCCTCGACGGCTACTGCGACGTCTGCGGCACGCCCGCCGACGCAGCGCCGCTGCAGGCGCGGGAGGGCTCGGTGCCGACCTCGGCGAGCCGGGTCGCGTCCGCCCCGATCGGCTCGCGCCGCGCCGGCAGCTCGACCAGCGCCACCCTGCGCACCCGCACCGGCTCCCCAGCGGATGCGCAGCGCCCGCCTCGGCGCCGGCCTCACGTCGGTCCCGCCCGCACCGCCGGTCGACCCGGCGAAGGCGATCATGGCCAACCCCCAGGTGCCGGAGGACAAGCGCAACTGCGCGCGGTGCGGCGCGAAGGTGGGCCGCAGCATCGACGGGAAGCCCGGGCGCAGCGAGGGCTTCTGCCCGCAGTGCGGCCACGGGTTCTCGTTCACGCCCAAGCTGCAGTCCGGCGACCTGGTCGCCGGGCAGTACGAGGTCGCCGGCGCGCTGGCGCACGGCGGCCTCGGCTGGATCTACCTCGCCCGCGACCGCAACGTCTCCAACCGGTGGGTCGTGCTCAAGGGCCTGCTCAACTCCGGCGACCCCGACGCCCTCGCCGCGGCGATCGCCGAGCAGCAGTTCCTCGCGCAGGTCGAGCACCCGGCGATCGTGGAGATCTACAACTTCGTGACCCACGAGGGCGCCGGCTACATCGTCATGGAGTACGTCGGCGGGAAGTCGCTCAAGCAGATCCTCAAGGAGCGGATGGCCGCCGGCAACGGCCAGTACGACCCGCTGCCGGTCGACCAGGCGCTCGCCTACGTGCTCGAGCTGCTGTCGGCGTTCCAGTACCTCCACGACCTCGGGCTGGTCTACTGCGACTTCAAGCCCGACAACATGATCCAGGTCGGCGACGCGATGAAGCTGATCGACCTCGGCGGCGTCCGGCGGATCGACGACCAGGAGTCGGCGATCTACGGCACGGTCGGCTACCAGGCGCCCGAGGTCGCGGAGGTCGGGCCGAGCGTCGCCTCCGACATCTACACGATCGGTCGCACGCTGCTCGTGCTCACGATGGAGTTCCGCGGCTACCAGGGCACCTACCTGCACAGCCTGCCGCCGGTCGACTCGACGCCGCTGTTCCAGGACTACGACTCCTTCTACCACCTGGTCGCGAAGTGCTGCGCGCCCGACCCGGCCGACCGGTTCGCCTCGGTCGACGAGCTGCGCAACCAGGTGCTCGGCGTGCTCCGCGAGGTCGTGGCCCGCGGGCGCGGCGGGGTCGCGCAGACGGCGGCCGCGTCGGTGCTGTTCGAGCCGCCGGCGACGGCCCGGCCGATCACCGAGTGGTCGCAGCTGCCCCGGCTCCGCGAGGACGCGACCGACCCCCAGCACGGCTGGCTGTCGACGATCGGCGACGACGACCCCGGCCTGCGGCTGCGGGGCGCTCGACGCGGCACCGGCGGACTCCGCCGAGGTGTGGCTGGCCCGCTCCCGGGCGGCGCTGGAGCTCGGCGACCCGGCGGGCGCCCCGCGGCTTCGCCGCCAAGCTGCTCGCCGAGGACCCGTGGGAGTGGCGGGCGCTCTGGATGGAGGGCCTCGCCGCGGTGCAGGGCGAGGACTGGCGCACCGCCCAGGCGGCGTTCAACGCCGTCTACCAGCAGGTCCCGGGCGAGCTCGCGCCCAAGCTGGCACTGGCGTTCGCGTGCGAGCGGGGCGGCCAGCCGGACGTCGCGGAGGGCCTCTACCAGACGTGTGCGGTCACGGACGCGACGTACGTCGCCCCGGCGGCGTTCGGCATGGCGCGGGTCCGCTCCGCCCGGGGCGACGCCCTCGCCGCGGTGCAGGCCCTCGACCTGGTGCCGACCACCAGCCGGGGCTACACGCAGAGCCGCCAGCAGCGCGTCGACGTGCTGCTCGAGGGCGGCACCCGTGACCTGCAGGTGCTCGACCAGGCGATGCGCACCATCCAGGGGGCGTCGGTCGACATGGCCACCCGCCACCGCTACGTCGTCCGCATCCTGGAGGAGGCGCTGCCGCTCGTGACGGCGAGCCCGCCCCGCGGCGGTCAGCGGATCGGCTCCTACGAGGCGACCGAGACCGCCGTGCGCGACGGCCTCGAGCAGGCACTGCGCGCCCTCGCCCGCGAGACCAGCGACCTGGAGGCGCGGGTCGACCTCGTCAACCTCGCCAACTCCTACCGGAACTGGAGCCTCACGTGACCGCCCCCGCCGAGCCGACCTGTCCCTCGTGCGGCGCGGCGGTCGCCGCGGGCGCCCGCTTCTGCGAGTCCTGCGGGACGCCGCTGAGCGCGGGGGCGGCCGCGCCGGCGGCCGGCGCGACGGCCCCGGCGGCGCCGGCGTCACCGGCAGCCCCGCCGGTCGAGGACGCGGCGCCGATCAGCGCCCCGACGAGGCGCCCGGCCGGTGCCCTGCCCGACCCGCCCCCGGACCCCGGCCGCCGCCCGTGCGACGCGTGCGGCGGCGAGGTGGGGCCCGACCTCTACTGCACGCAGTGCGGGGCGAAGGCCCCCAGCGAGCGCGACCACTTCCGGGAGCGTCCCGCCTCGTGGGTCGCCGGCGTCTGCGACAAGGGGGTCGGCAAGAGCCGCAACGAGGACGCGATGGCGCTCCTCGCCGGCGCCGAGCCGGGTTCCCGCGCGGTGCTGGTGGTGCTCGACGGGGTGTCGAGCTCTGTCGACTCCGACGTCGCCTCGCTCAACGGGGCGCGGGCCGCGCGGGAGGTGCTCCGGATGCCGCTGCCGGCCGGGATGGGCACGCCGGGCAGCCGCGAGGCCGCCGTGCGGAAGGTGCTCACCGACGCCACCGCCGCTGCCCAGGCGGCGATCGTCGCCACCACCGACCCCGACTCGCCCAACCCGGCGTCGGCGACGTTCACCGTCGCCGTGCTCGAGGGCACGCTGGTCCACCACGCCAACCTCGGCGACTCGCGGTGCTACTGGCTGCCCGACGACGGCCCCGGGGTGCAGCTGACCGTCGACGACTCGATGGCGCAGGCGCAGATCGCCGCCGGCGTGGCCAAGGAGGTCGCGGAGCAGGGCCGGGCGGCCCACGCGATCACCCGCTGGCTCGGCCGCGACTCCGAGGACCCCACGCCCGCTGTCGGCATCGTCGAGGTGACCGGCCCGGGCTGGCTGCTCGCGTGCTCCGACGGCCTCTGGAACTACGCGTCGACGCCCGAGGCCCTGCAGGAGCAGGTGCGCGCCGCGGGCACCACCGACCCGGCCGAGCTGGCGCTCCGGCTCGTCGGGTTCGCCAACGCCGCCGGCGGCCACGACAACATCACCGCCGCCCTCGCCCGGGTCGAGGGGCCCGGGCACAATGCCGCTACCCCGGCAGCGACCGCAGGAGAGGAAGGGTGACCGATGGCTGAGTTCACCACCGCCGTCTACCAGAACGAGTTCCTGCCCGACGGCGGCACCGACGTCAACGCGATCGTCACGATCACCTGCGCGGGCGCCGGTACGGCGGGCCAGGGCGGGTCCGGCGACGCCGGCGAGATCATCATCGTCGACACCTCCGGGTCGATGGGGCCCGCGACGATGGCGGCCGCCAAGGACGCCGCCCAGGCGGCCCTCGCCGAGATCGTCGACGGCACCTGGTTCGCCGTCGTCGCCGGTGCCGACCGGGCGATGCTCGCCTACCCGATGGTGTCCAGCGGGCCGGCGATGGTCCGGATGGACACCACCACCCGCACCGAGGCCTCGGCCGCCATCAACCGGTTCGTCGGCAGCGGCGGCACGGCGATCTCGACCTGGCTCGACCTCGCCGGCCAGGTCTTCGCGTCGGTGCCGCAGGTCACCCAGCGCCACGCGCTGCTGCTCACCGACGGCGAGAACCGGGAGCGCCCCGGGCAGCTGGACGCGGCGATCAACCGCGCGACCGGCTACTACCAGTGCGACTGCCGTGGCGCCGGCACCGACTGGCAGGTCGCCGAGATCCGGCGGATCGCGCAGGCGCTGCTCGGCACCGTCGACATCATCCCGCGGCCGGACCAGATGCGGCAGCAGTTCCAGGAGATCATGCGCACGGCGATGGCGCGCGGTGTCGCCGACGCCAAGCTGCGGGTGTGGACCCCGCAGGGGGCGCAGGTGCTGTTCGTCCGGCAGGTCGCGCCGACGCTGGAGGACCTGACCGACCGCCGTACGGCGGTCAACCCGCTGACCGGCGACTACCCGACCGGCGCCTGGGCCGACGAGTCGCGCGACTACCACGTCGCGGTGCGCGTCGCCGCCAAGGCGATCGGGCAGGAGCAGCTCGCCGCCCGCGTGCAGCTCGCGATCGGCGACGACGTCGTCACCCAGGGGCTGGTCAAGGCCACCTGGTCCGGCAACTCCGAGCTCACCGCCCGGATCGACCAGCAGGTGGCCCACTACACCGGCCAGACCGAGCTGGCGGCGATGATCCAGGAGGGCCTGGCCGCCAAGGCCGCCGGCGACGAGGCGACCGCGACCACCAAGCTCGGCCGCGCCGTCCAGCTGGCCGCCCAGACCGGCAACGGCGAGGCGACGACCAAGCTGCGCAAGGTGGTCGACGTCGAGAGCGAGGCCGACGGCACCGTGCGGCTCAAGCGGACGGTCGACAAGGCCGACGAGATGGCGCTCGACACCGCGTCCACCAAGACCACCCGGGTCCGCAAGGACCCCGCTCCCGGGAGCTGACCGTGCCCACCTGCCCCGCCGGCCACGACTCGACCGCCGACGACTACTGCGACCTCTGCGGGCTGCCGATCCCGCAGGCCGGGGCGGCCGACGCACCGCCGGCCGACCCACCGCCGGCGGAGCCGGCTCCGGCCGACGTACCGGCAGCTGGTGGGTCGCAGGCCACCTGCCCCCAACTGCTCGGCGAGCAACCCGCCGGACGCGCTGTTCTGCGAGGCGTGCGGCTACGACTTCACCACCGGGCAGGCGCCGCGGCCGGTCGAGCCGTCCGCGCTCGACCTCGACGCGCCGGTGCCGCCGCCCGGAGCCGGGGGCGCACCCGCGCCCCAGTCGGCCGCGTCCCCCGCTGCCGCCGGCTCCGGCGCTCCGGCCGACCCGGTCGCGCCGACGCTGGCCACCCGCTGGGTCGCCGAGGTCTGGATCGACCCGGACTGGTACGCCGAGCAGGACAGCGCCGACCCGCTGCCGTCGGCGGGCGTCCCGGTCGTCGTGCCGCTGGAGCGGAGCTCGGTCCTCGTCGGCCGCACCTCGCGCAGCCGCAACATCCACCCCGACATCGACCTGACGACCGACACCGGCATCAGCCGCCGGCACTGCCAGCTCACCAGCGACGGAACCCGCTGGTGGGTGGAGGACCTCGGCTCCTCCAACGGCACCTACGTCGGCTCCGCGATCGGCCCGCTGCCGGTGACGCCGGTACCGGCGGGGGAGAAGCAGGAGATCGCGCCCGACGACCGCCTCTACCTCGGCGCCTGGACCCGCATCGTCATCCGCAAGGCCCAGCCCGACGAGACCCGTTGAGCAGGGACTTCCTCAACGTCGAGTAGGGAGTTTCTCCAGGTCGAGTGGGGGAGTTCCTCCAGGTCGAGTGGGGGGTCGGGTGCCCACTCGACGGTGAGGAAGTGCCCACTCGACGGTGAGAAAGTGCCTACTCGACCTCAGCGGCGGGTGGCGAGGACGACGGAGGAGTCGGGGGCGACCATCACCTCGACGGCGGTGAACCGCTCGTCGGTCAGCCACTCCTCGCGCAGGGAGTCGACCCGGCCGGCGGTGATGGGCGGCCACTGCTCGCACGGGTAGAAGTCGTCGAGGACGACGAGGCCGCCCGGCTCGACCAGGTCGGCGAGCTTGTCGACAGTGACCGCGCCCGGCTCGCCGGAGTCGAGGAACAGCAGCGAGTAGGGGCCCTTGTCCATCAGGGTCGACCAGTCCGCCTCGAGCACCTCCACGAGCGGGTCGTCGGTGAAGATCTCGGCCGCGGCCGACGCCAGCCGGGGGTCGAGCTCGGCGGTGAGGATCCGGGCCTCGGTGCCGCGGACGCCGGAGCGCAGCCAGGCCGTGCCCACCCCGCACCCGGTGCCGAACTCGGCCATCGTGCCGGCCCGGGTCGCCGCCAGCGCCGCCAGCAGGCGGCCGGTCTCGTTGCGGCAGAACGAGACGTAGCCGGCGCGCCGCGACACGTCGAAGGCGCGGCTCACGACGTCGGGGAGCTCGGGGGGTGCGCTCATGCGGCGAGTCTTTCATCCTGGTACGCGGGTCTCGAATCCCGAACACGCGGTGGAATCCGCCTGACACGGCCGGCCCGGCGTCGTACGATGGCAGCACCATGCGGACCGTCCTCGTAGTAATCGAGCGCCGCGGCGAGGCCTGAGAGAGGCCACCTCGCCGCGGTGGAGCGGCGCATCCCCTCGCCTGCATGGGCTTCTCACCATTTCCCATCGGATTCCCATCCTGAGAAGCCCTGCACCGAAGGCGAGACCACCATGTACGACCTGTATCCCGACTGGGGCCCGGCCAAGCACGACCCGGAGCACCCCCTGCACCGCCGGACGACCGACGCCCTCCAGGCCGCGTTCAACGGGGGGACTGCCCTGCGAGACGACGACGCCTCGCGCCCGGACGACAACTAACGTCTGCGCCCATGACCTCCGCCCCCACCCCCGCGTCCACCCCGGCCTCCCGCGCCGCGTCCAGCACCCCTGCCGAGGGGAGCGTGGCGCTCGCGGTCATCCCCGGTGACGGCATCGGGCCCGAGGTGACGACCGAGGCGCTCAAGGTGCTCGAGGCGGCCGCGCCGGCCGGCGTGAAGTTCGAGCAGACGCGCTACGACCTCGGCGCCGAGCGCTACCTGGCGACCGGCGAGGTGCTGCCCGACGCGGTGCTCGCCGAGGTGCGGCAGCACGACGCGATCCTGCTCGGCGCCGTGGGCGGCAAGCCCAACGACCCGAACCTGCCGCCGGGCATCCTCGAGCGGGGGACTGCTGCTGCGGCTGCGCTTCGAGCTCGACCACTACGTCAACCTCCGGCCGTCGCGGATCTTCCCGGGCGCCACCTCGCCGCTGAGCGACGCCGTGCTCGGCCGCGGCGATGTCGACTTCGTCGTGGTGCGCGAGGGCACCGAGGGTCCCTACACGGGCAACGGCGGGGCGCTGCGGACGGGCACCCCGGCCGAGGTCGCCACCGAGGTGTCGGTCAACACGGCGTACGGCGTCGAGCGCGTGGTCCGCGACGCGTTCGCCCGCGCCCAGCGGCGCCCGCGCAAGCGGCTCACGCTGGTGCACAAGACCAACGTGCTGGTCAACGCCGGGTCGCTCTGGTGGCGGCTGTTCGAGGAGGTCGCGCGCGAGTTCCCGGACGTGACCACCGACTACTGCCACATCGACGCGGTCATGATCTACCTGGCCACCGACCCGCGGCGGTTCGACGTGATCGTCACCGACAACCTCTTCGGCGACATCATCACCGACCTCGCCGCCGCGATCACCGGCGGCATCGGCCTGGCGGCCTCCGGCAACGTCAACCCCGACCGGACGGCTCCCTCGATGTTCGAGCCCGTGCACGGGTCGGCCCCCGACATCGCCGGGCAGCTGGTCGCCGACCCCACCGCGGCCATCCTCAGCGGTGCACTCCTGCTCGACCACCTCGGTCACCCCGAGGCGGCCGCCCGGGTCGAGGACGCGGTGGTCGCCGACCTGGCCGCACGGCAGCCGGGGGAGCGGCGGTCGACGCCCGAGGTGGGCGACGCGATCGCGGCGCGCGTAGCCGGGTAGTCGGCCCGCGGAGGCGCGGGACCGCACGACCCCTCCCTCCCGAACTACTAGGAAGTTCGACTACTTTGTCCGACATGCAGATCAGCACCGAGCTCTCGACGTCGCTCGTCGACGACGCGCGGCTGGCCGAGATCCTCGCCAACCCCGGCTTCGGCGTCCACTTCACCGACCACATGCTCACCGCCGAGTGGACGCCCGACGCCGGGTGGCACGACGCCCGGATCACGCCCTACGGCCCGCTCACCCTCGACCCCGCCACCGCGGTCCTGCACTACGCGCAGGAGACGTTCGAGGGGATGAAGGCCTACCGGCACGCCGACGGCTCCATCTGGTCGTTCCGGCCCGAGGCCAACGCCGCCCGGATGGTGCGCTCGAGCCACCGGCTCGCGCTGCCCGTGCTCGACACCGACGACTTCGTCCAGGCCGTGCACACCCTCGTCGAGGTCGACCGGCGCTGGGTGCCCGACAACACCGGCGAGGGCGAGAAGAGCCTCTACATCCGGCCGTTCATGTTCGCCTCCGAGGCGTTCCTCGGGGTCCGGCCCGCGCAGCACGTGACGTTCATGGTGATCTGCAGCCCGGCCGGCGCCTACTTCAAGGGCGGCGTGAAGCCGGTGACGCTGTGGCTCACCGAGGAGTACACCCGCGCCGCCCGCGGCGGCATGGGCGCGGCCAAGACCGGCGGCAACTACGCCAGCTCGCTGGTCGCGCAGCAGGAGGCGATGGCGGAGGGCTGCGACCAGGTCGTCTTCCTCGACGCCCAGGAGGGCCGGTACGTCGAGGAGCTGGGCGGCATGAACATGTACTTCGTGTTCGACGACGGCTCGATCGTCACCCCCGAGACGGGCACCATCCTCGAGGGCATCACCCGCTCGAGCATCATCGAGCTCGCCGGCAAGATGGGCCACCAGGTCACCGAGCGGAAGTTCGGGATCGACGAGTGGCGCGACGGCGTCACCAGCGGCCGGATCACCGAGATCTTCGCCTGCGGCACCGCGGCGGTCGTCACCCCGGTCGGCTCGCTCAAGTGGCAGGGCGGCGAGGTGCCCGCGCCGGCGAGCACCGAGCTGACGACGAAGATCCGGCAGGCGCTGGTCGACGTGCAGTTCGGCCGGGCGGAGGACACGTTCGGCTGGATGCGCCGGATCTGCTGAGGTCGCTGTGGCGCACCCGGTGATGTTCCGCGACGACGACCCCGGGCTGGCGGAGCTCCGGCGGATCTGCCTGGCCTACCCGGGCGCCGAGGAGCGGGTCTCGCACGGTCGCCCGACGTTCCGCGCCGGCAAGATCTTCGCGGCGTTCGGCGGCTCGGAGAAGCTGCGGCCCGGGGAGCACCGGCAGGTGCCGAGCGCCCCTGATCTTCACCCCCGACCCGGTCGACCTCCCCGCCCTCGACGAGGACCCGCGGTTCTTCGTGCCGGCCTACTACGGCCCGTACGGCGCCCGGGCGGTCGACCTGGCCGCGCCCGGCGTGGACTGGGACGAGGTCGCCGAGCTGGTGGACGCGTCGTACCGGCTCGTCGCGCCGAGGCGGTTGGTGGCCCAGCTGGAGGCGCGGCCCCGGTAGCCTCTGCCTGTGACGAGCCAGCCGCACGCCGAGCCCGCCCGGGTGGGCGACTACGAGGTGCTGACCCGCCTCGGCGAGGGCGGCATGGGCATCGTCCACCTCGCCCGCGGCGCCGACGGGCGCCGGGTCGCCCTCAAGGTGCTGCGGCCGCACGTCGTCGGCGACGACGAGGCGCGGGCGCGGCTGGCGCGCGAGGTCAGCTCGCTCGGCCGGGTCCGCAGCCCGTGGGTGGCCGAGATCCTCGACGCGGACCCGTGGGCCCCGGTGCCCTACGTCGTGACCCGCTACGTGCCCGGGTTCTCGCTGCACGACCACGTCGTCGAGGAGGGTCCGGTCGAGGGGGTCGACCTGCTGTGGCTGGCCGGCTGCCTCGCCGAGGGCATCGCCGCCGTCCACACAGCCGGCGTCCTCCACCGCGACGTGAAGCCGTCGAACGTGCTGATGGAGGGCCGCACGCCGATCCTCATCGACTTCGGCCTGGCGCGGCTGGCCGACGACCCGCGGCTCACCCAGACCGGGTGGCTGATGGGCACGCCCGGCTACCTCGCGCCCGAGATCCTCTACGGCGACGACGCCACCGCCGCCGCCGACGTCCACGCGTGGGCGGCGACGGTCGCCTACGGCGGCACCGGGCGGCCTCCCTACGGCCGCGGCCCGGCGATGGCGATCATGGACCGTGCCCGCCGCGGCGAGCACGACCTCACCGGCATCGAGGGGCCGCTGGCCGACGTGCTCGACGCGGCGCTCGACCCCGACCCCCTGGCGCGGCCCTCGCTGACCGAGGTCCTGGCCTGGCTGCGGCCGCTCAGCACGCAGCCGTCGGCGCCGGCCGTGCCGCCCCCGGTCGAGCGGCCCGCGGAGGAGGACGACTTCACGCTGCCGCTGGCGCTCGCCGCCTCGGCCACCGCCGCGCCGCTGGCCGACGACCTGCCGGTCGAGGTGCGGGGCACGCCACCGACCCTCGTGCTGCCGACCCGGGTGGAGCCGCCGGCGGCTCCGGCCGACCTGCCGCCCCCGGTTCCGCCACCGCCGGCGCCCGCCGCGCCGACCGTGGGCCCCGGCCACCACGGCTTCCCGGCACCACCGGACCCGCATCACCCTGCGGCCCGGTGGGAGCAGGAGTGGGACGAGCAGCACCTCGCACCGCCGCCGCCCCGGCCGACGGCCGGGGGAGCGGATCCGCCGGGGTGCGGCCGTCGCCTGCGGTGCGGCCGTCGTCGGCGCGGCGACGGCGGTGGCGCCGTACGTCGCTGCGGTCCTGGTCGTGCTGGGCGTGTGGGTGCTCCGCACCGGCTCGCTCGCGGCCACCGCGGGCGCCCAGCGGCGCGGGCTCCGCGGATCGCGGTGGTACGACGCCCCGCAGGTCGCGCTGTCGACGCCGTGGCACGCGCTGCGAGCGGTCACCGGCACGGTGGTGCTCGTGCTCTGGAGCGGCGGGCTGGCGGTCGCCGCGGCCCTGCTGTGCTACGCCGCGGCGATGGACGCCGCGACCACCCTCTTCGCCGGCGGCACGACGCTCGGGGCCGCGCTGTGGTCCGGCCCCCGGTGGCAGCAGGTTCCGCTCGCCGCTGGCCCGGGTCGTGCACCCCGCTGGCGCGACGCTGGGGCACGACGCTCGCGCTCTGCGGCGTGCTGCTCGTGGCCGCCGCCCTAGGCGGGCTGGTCGTCGCCGCGCAGGGCGTCGGCTGGGCGCCCGCGTCGGGCCCGCCGTTCGGCCTCCTGAAACGGTCACCGGCGCGGGGAGCGCTGTGGCACACTGACCGCGTGCCCCTGCACGTGATCTCCATTACCTAGCGCGTCTGCCCGCCCCGCAGACGCGCCAGCCTCTCGTGCACGAGGGGCTTTTGTTTTGCCCGGAACCAGGCCGACCCGAAAGCGCAGACCGATGAACCAGCCAGCAAGCGACCGGACACTCGACCTGCCCCTCGACCTGCCCCCTCGACCTGCATGGCAGCTTCCATGTCTACGACACGACGCTGCGCGACGGCGCGCAGCAGGAGGGCCTCAACCTCTCCGTCGCCGACAAGCTGGCGATCGCCCGGCAGCTCGACGGTCTCGGTGTGGGCTACATCGAGGGCGGCTGGCCGGGCGCCAACCCCAAGGACACCGAGTTCTTCCGCCGCGCGGCGCAGGAGCTCGACCTCGAGCACGCGCGGCTCGCCGCGTTCGGCGCCACCCGGCGCGCCGGGCTGACCGCCGCCGACGACCCGTTGGTCGCGGCGCTGCGCGACAGCGGGGCGCCGGTCGTCACGCTGGTCGCGAAGTCCCACGTCGGTCACGTGGAGAAGGCGCTGCGGACCACCCCCGAGGAGAACCTCGCGATGATCCGCGACACGGTCTCCCCACCTGCGCGCGGAGGGGCAGCAGGTGTTCCTCGACGCCGAGCACTTCTTCGACGGTTACCGCCTCGACCGCGCCTACGCGCTCGAGGTGCTGCGGACGGCGTACGAGGCCGGTGCGGAGGTGGTCGCGCTCTGCGACACCAACGGCGGCATGCTCCCGCCCTGGGTCGGCGACGTGGTCGACGACGTGCTGGCGACGACGCAGGTCAGGGTCGGGATCCACTGCCACAACGACACCGGGTGCGCGGTCGCCAACACGATGGCGGCGGTCGAGGCAGGGGCGACCCACGTCCAGGGCTGCATCAACGGCTACGGCGAGCGCACGGGCAACGCCGACCTGGTCAACGTCGTCGCCAACCTCGAGCTCAAGCTCGACCGGCAGGTGCTCCCGCCGGGCCTGCTGACGGAGGCGACCCGGATCGCGCACGCGGTCGCGGAGGTCACCAACGTGCCGCCCGCGTCGCGACAGCCGTACGTCGGCGTGTCGGCGTTCGCGCACAAGGCCGGCCTGCACGCGAGCGCGATCAAGGTCGACCCCGACCTCTACCAGCACATGGACCCCGCCGGGGTGGGCAACGACCATGCGGCTGCTCGTGTCGGAGATGGCCGGCCGGGCGTCGATCGAGCTGAAGGGCAGGGAGCTCGGCTTCGACCTGTCGCAGGACCCCGAGGTGGTCACCCGCGTCACCAACCGGGTGAAGGAGCTGGAGTCGCGCGGCTACACGTTCGAGGCGGCGGACGCGTCCTTCGAGCTGCTGCTCCTCGAGGAGGCCGAGGGGCGGCGCCCGTCGTACTTCGAGGTGGAGTCGTGGCGGGTCATCACCGAGACGCTCACCCACTCCCGGCCGGGGGAGGAGGCGGTCTCCGAGGCGACGGTGAAGCTGCGCGCGGCGGACGTGCGCTACGTGGTGACCGGCGAGGGCAACGGACCGGTCAACGCGCTCGACCAGGCGCTGCGCTCGGCGATCGTCCAGGCCTACCCCGAGATCGCGAAGTTCGAGCTGATCGACTTCAAGGTGCGGATCCTCGACCAGGGGCACGGCACCGACGCCATCACGCGGGTGCTCATCGAGACGACCGACGGGGAGTCCGCGTGGGTCACTGTCGGCGTCGGCGCCAACGTGATCGAGGCGTCGTGGGAGGCACTCGTCGACGGCTTCACCTACGGCCTGGTGCGCCACCACGTGGAGTGACGGGTGGAGTGACCGGGGCCGACCGGCTCAGGTCGTGCCGGTGACCCGGTGGACGAGGTCGGCCCACCCGGCGTCCAGTCGGTCGACCGGCACGTCCGCGCGGGCGCCCCGGCGGCCCAGCACCACCATGTCGAGCGGTGCGACCAGGGCGGAGGCGAGGTAGGGCAGGTCGCCGGTGACGCCCAGCTCGGACAGCAGGTACCGCACGTGCATGGTGTTGAACGACAGCGCCTCGAGGCTCGGCGGCACCGGGTTGCCGGCGGCGTCGATCAGCTCGGCGTGGGTGATGTTGAGGAGCAGGCGGGACTTCCCGAAGGCGAGCAGCCGCTCGAGCGGGGGCGCGCCGGGGCCGAGAGGTGGCCGCCCGCCGATGATCGCGGCCTGCCACTCGGTCTCGGAGCGGTCGAGCACGGCGGCCATCAGTCCCTCACGGCTCCCGAACCGGCGGAAGACGGTGCCCTTCCCGACCCCGGCCCGGGCGGCCACCGCCTCCATCGTCACCGCCCGCACGCCCTGGCTGCGTACCAGCTCCACCGCGGCCTCGAGCAGCGCCTCACGGTTGCGCGCGGCGTCGCGGCGCTCCGGGGGCGGAGCGTCGACGAACGGCAGGGAGGTCGGCATGGCGGTGATCACCCTACGAGGAGGAGGCGGGCCGGCGGCGCGGGAATAGAAGCGGACCGCGGTCCGTTTCGCCCGCCATGACCAACAGCACCAGCACCCGAGTGGCCGTCCTCGTGGGCAGCCTCCGCGCCGACTCCGTCAACCGCCGCCTCGCCGAGCTCCTGCGCGACGAGGCGCCTCCGGGGGTGGTCGTCGACATCGTCGACGGCCTCGACCGGCTGCCGTTCTACAACGAGGACATCGACGGGCCGGAGGTGCCGGCGGTCGCGGCGTCCTTCCGCGAGCACGTGGCCGCCGCCGACCGGGTGCTGGCCGTGACCCCGGAGTACAACGGCACGATGCCCGCCGTCCTCAACAACGCCATCGACTGGCTGTCGCGGCCCTACGGCGCCGGTGCCCTGGTGGGCAAGCCGTTCGGCGTCGTCGGCGCCACCCCGACGCCGTACGGCGGCCAGTGGGCGCACGCCGACGCCGCCCGCTCCGCCCGGATCGCCGGGGCGGTCGTCGTGGAGGACGTGACCGTCTCCCAGTCGGCGGTCGACGTCGACGTGCTCACCGACCCTGCGGTGCACGCCAAGCTCCGCGACGCGGTCGCCAAGCTGGTCGAGTACCAGGCCGACGTGACGGCCGCCTGAGCCGAGCCGCCCGATACCGTCGGGTCGTGACCGACCTGCACGACCTGGCGGCCCTCGAGCAGGGCGACCTCGTCCGGAAGGGCGAGGTCGACCCGGCCGAGCTGACCGACCACTACCTCGAACGCGCCGCCCGCCTCGACCCCGAGCTCGTGGGCGGCGCGTTCGTGCACCTGGACGGCGACGGCGCCCGGCGCCGGGCGCGCGAGGTGGCGGCCATCGGACCGGTCGGGGAGGGCGCGTCGCCCCTGGCGGGCGTCCCGACGGCGATCAAGGACCTCAACCTCACCGCCGGCGTGCCGACCCGCTTCGGGTCTCCGGTGTTCGCCGACCACGTCCCGACCGTGTCCGACGCGGTCACGCTCGCGATCGAGGCCGCCGGGATGGTCAGCCTCGGCAAGACCAGCACGCCGGAGTTCGGCTCGCCCTGCTACACCGAGCCGGAGGGGCGGCCGCCGGCCGTCACGCCGTGGGACACGACCCGGATGGCGGGCGGCTCCTCCGGCGGCGCCGCCGCCGCGGTCGCGGCCGGCCTGCTGCCCGTCGCGCCCGGTTCCGACGGCGGGGGGTCGATCCGGATCCCGGCGTCGTGCTGCGGCCTGGTCGGCCTCAAGCCCACCCGGGGCCGGATCAGCGGCTTCCCGATGTACGGCGACCCGGTCGGGCTGGCCACGTCCGGCAGCATCGCGCGCACCGTCGCCGACGCCGCCGCCCTCCTCGACGTGCTCGCCGGCCGGCGGGCCGGTGACCCGTCCTGGGCGCCCGAGCCGAGCGGCACCTTCCTCGAGGCGACCCGCCGCGATCCGGGACGGCTCCGCGTGGGCCGGTTCGTGCAGCCGGTGATCGCCGACGCCGAGGTGCACCCCGAGGTCCGCGTGGCCTACGACGAGGCGTCGCGGCTGCTCGCCGGGCTCGGGCACGCGGTCGAGGACGTCCCCGTGCCGCTGCCGCCGGACGCGGTGCCGGTCTTCGAGACCTGCTGGTCGGTGCTGACCGCGCTGTCCGTCACGCCGCTGGCCCCGGAGCAGCGGGAGCTGCTGCGGCCGCTCACGCGGTGGCTCGCCGAGCGCGGGGAGGCGGTCAGCGGACCCGCCTTCGGCCTCGCGATCGGCGCCCTGCGGCGGTACGCCGCCGACGCCCTGGTCGCGCTGGCGCCGTACGACCTGGTGCTCACCCCGACACTGGCCCAGCCGCCGCTGCCGGTCGGTGCGATCCGCGACGACGCCGACCCGGCCGCGGACTTCGCGGCGCAGATGATGTTCACCCCCTACACCTCGGCGTGGAACGTCACCGGCATGCCCGCGGTCTCGCTGCCCCTGCACCAGACGCCGGACGGCCTCCCGGTCGGGGTGATGCTCGCCGCCCGACCGGCGGAGGAGGAGCTGCTGCTCTCCGTCGCCGCGCAGGTCGAGGCGGCGGCTCCGTGGCGCGACCGGCACCCGCCGGTGTGGTGATCAGTCGTCACCGATCCCGCGGGCGTGGAGGGCGTCGCCGGTGGCGCGGGCGTGGGCGACGACCCTGATCACCAGCGGCGTGAGGTAGGCCCGCGGGTTGCGCTCGAGGCCCCGGGCCCGCGCCGCGTCGCGGGTCTCCGCGGCGACCTGCAGGGTGAGCGGGATGCCGCGGATCATCAGCGAGAAGGCGAGGGCGACCAGGTCGGGTCGCACCCCGAACCGCCGGAACGGCTGCAACCAGCGGGTGATCGCGTCGATCATCCGCTCCACCGACGTGGTGGTCGTGAAGACGGTCGCGAGGAGCACCAGCGCCGCGAGGGCGCCGACCACGACGAACGCGTGCTCGGCCCCGCGCTGCCACACCTGGTAGGCCGCCAGCAGCGCCATCGCGACGAGCAGCCGCCGCAGCGCGCGCACCGCGTGGGCGAGCCGCACCCGCGCCACCCCGCAGAGCAGCACCGCGAGCAGGATCGCGCCGGTCGTGCTCGGGACGCCGCGGTAGGCCACGGCGACGACGCTGACCGCGACCAGGCCGAGCAGCTTCGCGCCCACGGGGAGCCGGTGCAGCACCGTCGACCCGGGCTGGTAGTCGCCGAGCGGGCTGGAGGTCACGACCGGCCCCTCAGTGCGCGGTGGCCCGGTAGTGGTCGACCACCGACACCGGGTCGCCGTCGGCCACGACCGCACCGTCGTCGACGAGCAGCACCCGGTCGCAGCGCAGTGCGAGGTCGAGGTCGTGCGTCGCGAGCACGAGCTGCTGGTCGAGGCCGAGCAGGAGGTCGGCGATCCGCCGGCTGTTGGCGAGGTCGAGCAGGGTGGTCGGCTCGTCGGCCACCACGACGTCCGGGTCGGTCGCGAGCACGCCGGCGATCGCGAGCAGCTGGCGCTGCCCGCCCGACAGCGTGTGGACGCTGCGGTCGGCCAGGTCGGAGAGGCCGTACGACGCCAGCACCGCCTCCGCCGCCCGGCGCCGCTCCTCGCGCCCCTTGACGTGGTGGCGCAGCGACAGGGCGACGTCCTCGGCGACCGTCGGCATCACCACCTGTGCGGTGGGGTCGGTGAAGATGAACCCGACCCGGCGGCGGACCTCCCGGCCGTGCCGCGCGACGTCGGTGCCGTCGAGCAGCACCCGCCCGCCCGTGGGCTCGACCAGCCCGTTGACCAGCCGGGCGAGCGTCGACTTCCCCGAGCCGTTCGGTCCGACGAGCGCGACCCGCTGCTCGGTGAGCACCAGGCTGGTCTCGCGCAGGACGGTGACCTCGGGCTGCGGGCCGCCCGGCGTGGCGGCCCGCACCACGACCCGGTCGAGCTCGATCCGGCTCACGTGGCGTCGGCCGGCTGCGCCTCCCGCGCCGAGGGCGCAGTGGTGCGCCGGTTCACCAGGTCGGGGAACGCGCGGTGGACCGCGGTGGCGACCAGCGCCATCACGACGTTCTTGAGGATGTCGCCGGGGAAGTACGCCGTGTCGGTGATGAACGCGTCGCGGATGCTCATGTCGGCGCGCCAGGCGAGGTTGAGCGGCCCCAGCGTGTGCACGAACACGACGCTGCTCAGCAGCCCGGCGGTGAACACGAGCGTGAAGTCGGTCGCCCGGCGCGGGTTGCGGTGGACGAGGTACCCGCAGAGCGCCGCGGCGAGCGGGAACGCGACCAGGTAGCCGGCCGTGAGACCCGTGTAGTGGGCGACGCCCGAGGCGCCGCCGGAGTAGATCGGCAGCACCAGTCCGGCCACCAGGTAGAGGACCACGGCGAGGAAGCCGCGCACCGGGCCCAGCACGGCGCCGGTCAGCAGGACGCCGAAGGTCTGCAGCGAGTAGGGCACGCCGACGCCGGTCTTGATGTCCGGGAGGATCGCGCAGACGGCGATCAGCGCGGCGAACCCGGCGACGAGGGCGACGTCGGTGGTGGGGGAGCGGCGGTCCATGGCGGCCTCGAAACTGAACAGTGGTCAGGTGAACGGCGTTCAGGTTAGGGTTCGGGGGCGGAGCCGTCAATGCGAGGGGGTCAGGTGCGCTACCGGAGGGCCGACGTCGTCGACCGGGCGATCGGGTTGCTGGACCGGACCGGGCTCGAGGCGCTGTCGATGCGGAGGCTGGCGGCCGAGCTGGGCGTCCAGCCGGCCGCGCTCTACCACCACTTCGCCGACAAGTCCGCCCTCCTCGCCGCCGTCGCCGACGAGATCCTGGCCCGCGGTCGGCGCGCCACCGAGGTGGTCACGTGGGAGGCCGAGCTCCGGCTCGTGTGCGTCGAGCTCCGCGACGCGATGGTGGCCCGGCGCGACGCCGGGCGGCTGATTGCGACCGTGCACGCCCTCGGCACCGGCGCGCAGGAGCCGGAGCGGCGGATGGAGGCGGCGCTGCGGCGGGCGGGTGCGGACGACCGGCTGGCCCGGCTCGGCGCCCGGCTCCTGCTCCACTTCGTCCTCGCGCACGCCGGCGACCCGGACGAGGACTTCGCGACCGGGCTCGCCGTGCTCCTCGACGGACTCTCCGCACGGCTGGCCGTCACGGTCGGCTGACCGCCTCGGCGCCGCACCGCCCTCGGCCCCGGGTTGCGCCTGTTCCTGCTGGTTATTGTCGTCGTAACAGGTGGGAGGCACTGTGGACGACATGGCACTTTCGACGCAGCACCCGGTGACGGTGGTCCTGTTCGGCGCCACCGGCGACCTCGCGCGGCGCAAGCTGCTCCCGGGGCTCCTCCACCTGTTCGAGACCGGCCTGCTGCCCGACCTCCAGGTCGTCGGGACCTCGCTCGACGAGCACACCACCGAGTCCTTCGTGCAGCTGGCGCTCGAGGCGGTCAAGGAGTTCTCCGGCGACGACGGTGACATGGCGGCGTGGCCGGAGTTCTCCAAGCGCCTCCACTGGGCGCCGGGCAGCGAGGGCGCGGCCGGGCTCCGCGCCGCGGTCGACAAGGCGGAGGCCAGCTGGGACGGCGACAAGGTGCGGCTGCACTACCTCAGCGTCCCGCCGAAGGCCGCGCTGGCGGTGGTGAAGACGCTGGAGGAGGCCGACCTCGCCGAGGGCAGCCGGATCGTGATGGAGAAGCCGTTCGGCGTCGACCTCCGCAGTGCCCAGGAGCTCAACGGCAAGCTGCACCGGGTCTTCGAGGAGTCGCAGATCTACCGGATCGACCACTTCCTCGGGAAGGAGGCCGCGCAGAACATCCTCGCGTTCCGGTTCGCCAACGGGCTGTTCGAGCCGATCTGGCACCGCAACAACATCGACCACATCCAGATCGACGTTCCCGAGGCGCTCGGTCTCGAGCAGCGGGCCCAGTTCTACGAGTCCACCGGCGCCTACCGCGACATGGTGGTCACCCACCTGTTCCAGGTGCTCGCGTTCACCGCGATGGAGCCGCCCACGTCGCTCTCGCCGGAGGCCATCAACGACGAGAAGAACAAGGTGTTCCGGTCGATGCTCCCGATCGACCCGTCCAACGTGGTGCGCGGCCAGTACGACGGCTACCGCCGGATCGAAGGCGTCGCGCCGGAGTCGGAGACCGAGACGTTCATCGCCCTCAAGTGCTACGTCGACAACTGGCGGTGGGCGGGTGTGCCGTTCTACCTCCGCACCGGCAAGCGGATGGCCGAGGGCGCGCGGATCATCTCGATCGCGTTCAAGGAGCCGCCGCGGTCGATGTTCCCCAAGCACTCCGGCGTCGGCGACCACGGTCCCGACCACCTCACGTTCGACCTCGCCGACGAGGCCCGGATGTCGTTGTCGTTCTACGGCAAGCGGCCCGGCCCCGGCATGAAGCTCGACAAGCTCTCGATGCAGTTCGCCATGCAGGACACCGGCTGGGCCGGCTCGGTGCTCGAGGCCTACGAGCGGCTGATCTACGACGCCGCCCGCGGCGACCGCACGCTGTTCACCGATGCCGAGGGCATCGAGCGGCTGTGGGAGGTCTCGGCGCCGCTGCTGGAGAACCCGCCGATCGTGCGCCGCTACCCCCAGGGCAGCTGGGGGCCCAACCAGATCCACCAGCTGATCGCGCCGTTCGCCTGGCGGCTCCCCTTCGAGCGCGGCTGGCGCGACACGAACTCGATCTGACGATCCCGGTTCACGACAGGCCTGGCCGGATCGGGATGGACGTGACGGGCAAAACCTCCACTTGTCGGGCAATATTTCGCCCGACAAGTTGAGGTTTCCCCGGTCGACCGGGGAAACCTCACCCGTCCGGCCGCCCCGGCGCCGACGGCGCCCCCGGCCCCGGCACCCGCCGGGACCGGGACCCGGGTCACCGCCGGCGCACCCGGACGGTGACCTTGGTCGCCGCCGGCGTCGTCAGCGCGCTCCCCGGCGTACCGGACCCGGGCGGTCACGGTCCGTCGGACGCGCGGCAGCCGCAGCGTCACCTTGCCGCCGCGCACCACCCGGGAGAGCACCTTCCCGCCCACCCGGACGACGACCCGGCCCGCGACCGGGACGCCCGCGGGCGCCGCGACCCTGACGACCAGCCGGGGGCGGGCCCCCGGAGCCACCTTCCGCGGGGCCTTCGCCGCGATCCGCGAGCGCGCCTTCGCGACCACCGCGGTGACCTCGGCGTCGGCGGCGGCGTGCCCGGCGTCGCCGGCGTAGCGGACCGTCAGCCGGTGCCGGCCGGGCTTCAGCGACCTCGCGGGCAGGGCGATCGACGCCGTGCCGGCCGCCAGGTCGCCGGAGCCGAGCACGGTCCCACCCGCGAGCACCTCGACCCGGCCGGAGGCCGATGCCGGGGGTGGCCTCGACGGAGACGGTGGCGGCCTTCCCGTAGGCGACCCGGACCGACGTGGCGGTGATCGACGTCGGCGCCGCGATCGGGAGCGAGCCGAACGCCAGCAGGCCGACGTCCCGCGACGTCGTGATGAAGGGCCCGTCGCCGATCCGGCCGTGGTAGGAGAGGCCGGTCGCCTCGGGTGCGGGACGCGAGAGGGTGACCTCGAGCCGGCCGCCGTCGGCGTACGCGACGTCGGTGACCGTGGCCGTCGAGCCGACCAGGCGGAAGTCGGCGGCGACGCCGGGGTCGACGGTGAGCTCGTCGGTCGAGGCGAGCTGCACCACGACGGTGTCGTGGCCCGGGGTGAAGCGCGCCGACACCGGGTCGGGGGCGGCGACACCCTCGCTCGGGCCGCCGAACAGGTCGCGCCGCAGCGTGTCGGCCACCTGGTTGCCGAGGACGCGGTAGCCGGGCCACGAGAAGTGGCAGCCGTCGTGGCCGGGGGTCGCCGTCGTCGACAGGACCGTCACGTCGTCAGTGTGCCCGAGCCGGCGCTGCGCCTCGCGCAGGGCCACGCCGGCGACGCTGCCGCAGCCGGTCGTGCGGACCTGGAACACGTAGTACGGCGGGTCCTCGCCGCGCGCGCCGCCCAGGTCGTCGCGCCAGTCGGCGAGCAGCGCGCGGAAGCCATCGACGTGCACCGCCGCGTTCTCCTCGTCGGCCTCGCCCTGATACCACAGCACGCCGGACAGGTCGTCGGTGAGCCCGGCGGCGTCCAGCCGCTGCAGGGTCCGCCCGTAGTTGGTGGCGATGTCGCCGGGGTCGGCGTCGTCGCGCTGGAAGAACGCGATCGGCTGCCCGCCGTGGGCGCCGTTGACGACGGCGATCGGCACCTGCTCGGTGCGGATCAGGTCGTTGGCCATCTGGAGCGGCCACTGGCCGACCGCGCCGGAGTCGTAGTGGAGGTCACCGCCTCCGAAGCTCCAGGCGCGGTCGGCGCCGGAGATGCCGGCGTCGAAGTGGTTGGTGCCGTAGGACCGGATGAACGGCGACTCGGCGACGGTCGAGCCGTGGCTGGTCAGCGGCGCCGCCTGGGCGTTCGACTGCCCCTGCACCAGGTAGGCGTCGCCGGAGACCACGTCGGTCCAGTGCCCGACCGTGCGGGCCTCGTCACCGTCGAGCACCTCGAGCCTGAGGTCGTAGGAGTGGAGGCCTGCCTCGATCCGCGGCGCGAACGAGAACGCAGGTCCCGCCTGCTCCTCGACGACCGACCCGGACGTCGACGTCACGGTCAGCCGCACCGCGTCGACCGCGGGGTCGGTCACGGTGCCGGCGACGGGCACGGTCGCGCCGTCGGCGGCGTCGCGGGGGTAGAGGCGGCGGTCGTCGGGCGCTGCCGTCAGCTCCACCGACGGGGGCGGGCGTAGACGGTGAGCACCCGCTCGTCGTAGCTGCCGGCGTTCTGCGCGAACGTCCAGTCGGGCTCCCCCGCCCGGCTGGGGACCGATGCCCAGGTCGAGCGGCGTCTGCGGCTCGTCGGCGAACCGGTTGATCGCGAACACCGTGGACGGCGGCGTCGACGACTGGGGCCGGTCACCGACCGAGTGGACCTGGAAACTGCCGTACCGCGCGGTCGCGGGCCGGTCGTCGGCGTCGAACGCCGTGTCGGACGCGCCGGCGACCTGGCGCGCGCCCGGCGGCTCGTAGGTGTTGGGCCACATCTCGAGGTAGCCGGTGAGGTCGGTGCCGGTGCGGACCCGCGGGACGTTGGAGGCGACCGTCAGGTCGTCGACCCGCTGCCTGACCAGCGTGCCGGGCCGGGTGGGGGATGCCCAGGTCGGCCGCGTGGTCGGCGAACGGCTCCATCGCCGCCCACACCCACTGCGACTGGCCGCCGGTCGTGGTCTCCACGCAGTAGCCGACGCGGTCGAAGTCGGAGCCGATCGCGGCCGTGTCGTCGAAGGTGTACGGCGCGCTCGCGCCGCGCCACGCCGCCAGCACCGGGACGTCGAGCTGGAGCACGGGGACGAACCCGTCGTCCTCCGCCTGTCCGGTGCAGGCGCTGACCGGCGCGACCGTCGAGCCGTTGACGGCGGCTCGCATGACCTCCGGAACGGCGGCGCCGCCGACGCTCAGGCCCCCGGAGCCGTCGTAGACGAAGGTCACCCGCTGTCCCTCGAGCACCGGGCGGGCGAGGGTCAGCAGCAGGCGCGAGCTGTCGGCGGGGTCGGTGGCGACCTCCTCGACCGCCACGGGCGTGGCCGCGGCGGTCTCGACGCGCACGTGGCCGGCGACGCTGCCGAGGGCGGTGACGGACTGCTCGAAGTCGGCGGCGAGGGTCGTCCCGTCCGCGCTGACCGTGAGGTCGACGGGGAACTCCTGCACCGAGCCCGGCGGGGTGAACGCGGAGCCGGGGACGGGTTGCTTGGGCATGCCGGCGCTCGACCAGCGGACGTGGACGTTGGCGCCGCCGAAGTCCTGGAACAGCTCGAGGCGGAAGGCGACCGGCTCGCCGGCGACGAGGTGGACCGCGGCGCTGTGCTGCTCGTTGTCCCAGTCGGGCTGCCAGTGGTCGATCCGCCTCTGGCCGGCGACGAAGAGCCGGAACCCGTTGTCGGCGCTGACGTGGAACGTGTAGTCACCCGTGGCCGGGGCCTCGAGTTGGCCGGTCCACCGCGCCGTGGTGTGCTCGGTGCGCCCGGTCAGCTCGGCGAAGCGCTCGGTCAGGTCGGGGAGGTCCAGGTCGGGGTCCAGCCGCACCCCGCCGAGCTGGGCGAAGTCGCGCGCCCCCGGCTCCGACATCGCGAAGTACTCGCCGCGCAGCCCGTGGAGCGGTGCCGCCTCCGCCGCGGCCGCGACCGGTGGCGCCACCCCGGGCACGAGGGCGAGGGCCGGGGCGAGGACGGCGAGCGCGGTGCCGACCACCAACAGCGTGACGGGGCGGACGAAGGACGGAAGCGGCACGGCAGGCTCCTCGGGTCACCGGCTGTGACCCGCGCCACAGCCGGCCGGAGGCTATCGGTCCCAGTTCACGCTGTCGAACCACGTTCCGTTTCGTGGACGGCGAGCAGCCGCTCGCACTCCTCGACCAGGCGTAGCCGGATCGGGGCCGCCCGTTCCGCGAACCGGCGTTGGGCGGCGACGTACTGCGCCTTGCCCTCCGGGGTCTCGATCGCGACCGGGTCGAAGCCGAGGTCGGCCAGGTCGTACGGCGCCGCGCGCATGTCGAGGACGCGGATGTCCCAGGCGAGCTCGAACGCGTCGGCGACCAGCTCGGACGGGACCATCGGCGAGAGCCGGAAGGCGTGCTTGTAGAGGTCCATGCCGGCGTGGAGGCAGGCGGGCTGCTCGAACGCCGGCCGGTCGTCCCGGCCGGGGAGAGCGTGTTGAGCGGCCGCGCGGGACCGGTGAAGAACCGGTAGGCGTCGAAGTGCGAGCAGGCGATCCGGTGGCCCTCGACGACGGCGTCGGTGCCCGCGGTGCCGAGGCGCAGCGGCCAGTCGGCGTGCCGCGTGCCGTCCTCGGACAGCCGGTAGACCATCGCCCACTCGTGCAGCCCGAAGCACCCGAAGTGCGGCGCTCGGCCCGCGGTCGCGACCAGCAGCCGGTGCAGCGCGGTGAGGAGCGGCCGCTGGGAGGCGACGTGGGCCGCGGACACCGACGCGACCGGACCCGCGGAGCCACCGACGTCCTCGTATCCCTTCAGCCCGAGGTGCTCCGTCGCGCCGGCGAGCGCGACGCCGTACCCCGGGTGCCACCGGCGCAGCTGCGCCGGTCGGTGGGAGTAGTAGGTGAACAGGAAGTCGAAGACCGGGTGCTTCACCTTCGCCTCCCGCCGGGCGAGGTGCGGGGCGGTGTAGCGGTCGACGCGCGCGGCGTGCGCGGCAGCGCGCTCGCGCCAGGTCGCGGCGTCGAGCACCGAGAGCCGAGCTGGTCCGGACCGCACCGTCACGAGCCGACAGCGTAGGCGGATAGGCTCGGCGGGTGCGCATCGCGAGATTCACGACCGGCGACGAGCCGTCGTACGGCGTCGTCACCGGCGACCTCGACGAGTTCGGCCAGCCGGCCGACGACGCGGTGGTCGTGACCCTCGCCGGAGACCCCATGTACGTCGGGCTCAAGCTGCTCGAGCAGGAGCACCGGCTGGCCGACGTGCGGCTGCTGGCGCCGGTGCTGCCGCGCAGCAAGGTCGTCGGCATCGGCCGCAACTACCGGGCCCACGCCGCCGAGATGGGCAGCGAGGTCCCGTCGGAGCCGCTGATGTTCATCAAGCCCAACACCAGCGTGGTCGGCCCCGGCGACCCGGTCCACTACCCGCCGCAGACCAGCGACCTCCACTTCGAGGGGGAGCTGGCGGTGGTGATCGGCCGGATCTGCCGCGACGTCCCGCCGGAGCAGGCGACCGACGTGATCTTCGGCTACACCATCGCCAACGACGTGACCGCCCGCGACCTGCAGCGCTCCGACGGCCAGTTCACCAGGGCCAAGGGCTTCGACTCCTTCTGCCCCCTCGGGCCGTGGATCGAGACCGACCTCGACCCCCACGACTTCGTCGAGGGACGCCGCGTCCAGACGTTCCTCAACGGCGACGTCAAGCAGGACGGCAGCACGACCGACATGGTCTTCGACGTGCCGTCGCTGGTCGCCCACGTCTCCAGCGTGATGACGCTGCTGCCCGGCGACGTCATCCTCACGGGGACGCCTGACGGCGTGGGCCCGATGGAGGTCGGCGACGAGGTCGAGGTCGCCATCGAGGGCCTCGGTGCGCTCACCAACACGGTCGTGGCGCGCTAGGGCCGCTGCCGGACGATCCACCACCAGCCGAACCGAGACCGAGAGTGATCACGTGACCGACGCAGCCGACGCAACCCGCCCGACCGTCCGGGTGCGGATGGCGCCCTCGCCGACCGGCAGCCCGCACGTGGGGCTGGTCCGCACCGCGCTCTACAACTGGGCGTTCGCCCGCCACCACGGCGGCACGTTCGTCTTCCGCATCGAGGACACCGACGCCGCCCGCAACACCGAGGAGTCCTACCGCTCGATCATCGACCTGATGCGGTGGCTCGGCCTCGACTGGGACGAGGGTCCCGAGGTCGGTGGCCCCCACGGCCCCTACCGCCAGAGCGAGCGCGCGGACATCTACCGCGACGTGCTCGACCGGCTGCGCGCGACGTCGTACACCTACGACTGCTACTGCACCAACGACGAGGTCGAGGCGCGGCGCAAGGCCAGCGGCTCGAAGGTGATGGGGTACGACGGCTTCTGCCGGTCGCTCACCGCCGAGCAGGTCGCCGCGTTCGAGGCGGAGGGCCGGCGGCCGGTCGTCCGGTTCCGGATGCCCGACGGCGCGATCGGGTGGGACGACCTGGTCCGCGGCGAGATCACGTTCGAGACCGCCCACGTGCCCGACTACGCGCTGTGCCGGGCCAACGGCGAGCCGCTCTACACGCTCGTCAACCCCGTCGACGACGCGCTGATGGAGATCACCCACGTGCTGCGGGGCGAGGACCTGCTCTCCTCGACGCCCCGCCAGCTCGCGCTCTACGAGGCGTTGAAGGAGCTGGGCGTCGCGAAGGCGACGCCGCGGTTCGGCCACCTGCCCTACGTCATGGGCGAGGGCAACAAGAAGCTCTCCAAGCGCGACCCGCAGGCGCACGCCCTGGCCTACCGCGACGGCGGCTTCCTCCCCGAGGGACTGCTCAATACCTGGCGCTGCTCGGCTGGGCGATCGCGCCCGACCGCGACGTGTTCTCGATGAGCGAGATGGTCGACGCGTTCGACATCCGCGACGTCAACCCCAACCCCGCCCGCTTCGACCTCAAGAAGGCGGAGGCGATCAACGCGGCGCAGATGCGGCTGCTCTCCGTGGAGGACATGACCCACCGCGTGCTCCCGTTCCTCAAGGCGGCCGGCGTGGTGTCGGACCCGGTGTCCGACGCCGACGCGCAGCTGCTGGAGCTCGCGATGCCGCTGGTCGCCGAGCGCATCAACAAGCTCACCGAGGCGCCCGGCATGCTCGGCTTCCTGTTCGCCGACGAGGCCGACTTCACCGTCGACCCGGCCGACGCGGGAGAAGCTGCTGGGCGACGACGGCCGGCAGGTCGTGCAGGCGGCGTACGACGCCCTCCGGGACCTGCACCCCTGGTCGACCGACGCCATCCAGTCGGCGCTGCAGGAGGCGCTGGTCGACGGTCTCGGGCTCAAGCCCCGGCACGCGTTCGGCCCCGTGCGGGTCGCCGTCACGGGGAAGCGGGTCTCGCCGCCGCTGTTCGAGTCGATGGAGCTGCTCGGGCGCGAACGCAGCCTGGGGCGCCTGCAGCGTGCCCTCGGCTGACCGCGGCGCGGCCGGCCTGCGCTACGACGAGCTGCACCGGCTGGGCCGCACCGGCGTCCTCCGCTCCGGGCTCGGGACGCTCGCCCTCGGCCTGGCGATGGTGCTGGTCGTCCCGGTCGTGCTCAGCGGCGGCTACCTGGCGCTCGGCGAGCCCTGGGGCGAGGCGCGGGTCGACCCGCTGACGCCGCCCGGGCTGGCCCTGGTCTGCCTCAGCCTGGCGGCTGCGGTGCCGGTGACGATCGTGGTGACCCGTCTCGCCCACGAGGTCCCGGGCCGGTGGCTGGTGTCCGTGGCCGGGCGCGTGCGCTGGGCCTGGCTGCTGACCTGCGCCGGGCTCGCGCTCGTCGCGCTGGTCGCTGCCGTCGCGCTGTCGCTGGCGCTCCCCGAGACCGGCGGCACGCCGATCGAGGGGGCGGGCGACGTGGCCACGGGGCAGGTCGTCGCGTTCGCGGTGCTCGTCGTCACGCTGATCCCGCTACAGGCGGCGGGGGGAGGAGTACGCGTTCCGCGGCTACCTGATGCAGTCGCTCGGCGGCGTGCTGCGCGGGGGCGCGCCGCGCCGGCGGTCGCGGTCGCCGTACCGGCCCTGCTCTTCGCGGTCGCCCACGGGTCGCAGGACCTGCCGGTGTTCTTCGACCGGTTCGCGTTCGGCGTCGTCGCCGGCGTGCTCGCGCTCGTGACCGGTGGCCTGGAGGCCGCGGTCGCGATGCACGTCCTCAACAACTGGGGCTTCTTCGGGCTGGTGCTAGCCTTCGGCGACATCCGGGATGCGCTGGTGACGCCCGAGGGCACCTGGTGGAGCATCCCGGTGACGCTCACGCAGTCGCTGGCCTACCTCGGCCTGGTGCTGCTGGTGGCCCGCCGCCGGGGGGCTCTCGACGGTGACGGCGCCGACCGTTTTGGAACCGCCGCGGCGGCCCGTGTAAGGTTCCTGGTCGGTTCCCGGAGCCGTTGGGACGGGGATCGAACAGCAGTGATGCAGTGGTCTATGGTGTAATTGGCAGCACGACTGGTTCTGGTCCAGTTAGTCTAGGTTCGAGTCCTAGTAGACCAGCGAGTTCTCGCGAGAACCGCTCCGGAGGGCCCCGATTTGGCCGCTCAGGACGGGGATCGCTAGAGTTCCGCAGGTCGTTCGGCCCGAGGCCCCGCCTCGGCGGCCCGGACGGTCACGCCCCCGTTGTGTAGCGGCCTAGCACGCCGCCCTCTCAAGGCGGTAGCGCCGGTTCGAATCCGGTCGGGGGTACAGGTCCGCGAAGGGGCCCTGCTCGGCAGAGATGCCAGGCAGGGCCCCTTCGCCATTTCCCCGCTCACCCGGTACGGGGGAGGCCGCAGCCCGGACCCGGTTCTAGGTTCCCGGGCGTGGACGTCGTCTTCTCGCCGGGGCGCGCGACGGTCGCTCGCGCGAAGAGGCTGCTCGACGGAACGCCGTGACGGAGCGACCGGGGGGCGACGACGTCGCGCAACCGTCGCTGGCGGACGCGCTGGTCCCCCTGGGCCTGCTGACCACTCTGATCGCCGGGTCGCTCTGGCTGTTCGGCCTCGACGCGCTGGACGGTCCGGTGCAGGTCGCGCTCCTGATGTGCTGCGCCGTCGCCGCGTTGATCGCGATGAGGAACGGCCACGACTTCGAGGCGGTGCGGGAGACCGGTCGCGGCGCGCTGTCGTCGGTCACGAGCGCGGTCTTCATCCTGCTGGCTGTCGGAGCCCTGATCGGGGTCTGGAACCTCAGCGGCACCATCCCGACCCTCGTCTACTACGGGATCCAGATCCTCTCCCCGGGCTGGTACTACGCGGCCGCCGCGGTCATCTGCGGCGTCGTCGCGCTCAGCATCGGCAGCTCGTGGACCACCGCGGCCACGATCGGCGTGGGACTGGTCGGCATCGCTAGCCTGATCGGGGTCTCGCCGGAGATCACGGCGGGCGCGGTGATCTCGGGCGCCTACCTCGGCGACAAGACCTCGCCGCTGTCGGAGACCACCGTCCTGACCGCCCAGGTCGTCGGCGTCGACGTGCACGAGCACATCAAGCGCCAGGTCTGGACGTCGCTCCCGGCGTTCGTCGTCGCGGTCGCCGTCTTCGCGCTGCTCGGCGCCACCGGCCCGGACGCGGTCGGCACGGACGAGACCGACAACGACCTGGCCCGTCTCGACGAGGTCTACTGGATCACCCCCGTCGCGCTGCTGCCGCTGGTGCTGCTCGCCTACCTCTCGGTCCGCAAGGTGCCTCCCTCGCTGGCACTGCTGGCGTCGACGATCTTCGCAGGCGTCGTCGGGGCGTTCCTCCAGCCCGAGGTGTACGCCGAGTTCGTCGCCGGGAGCGGCAACGTCGTCGTCGAGTCGGTCAAGGCGGTCTGGCTGGCGATGGGCAACGGGTTCTCGATCGACACCGGGATCGCCGACGTCGACCGGCTGCTCTCGCGCGGCGGCATGGACAGCATGCTGCTGACCATCTGGCTGATCCTCGGGGCGGTCACGTTCGGTGCCCTGCTGGAGGAGTTCGGCCTGATCGATCGTCTGGTGCAGCCGATGATCCGGGCGGCCCGCACGACGGGGCGGCTGTTCGTGACGGTGTTCGCGTGCGGGTTCGGGCTGAACCTCGTGGCGGGCGACCAGTACATCGCGCTGGTGCTGCCCGGACGGATCTTCCGTGCCGAGTTCGCCCGCCGCGGGCTGGCCCCGACGAACCTGTCCCGGCTCGCCGCCGACAGCGCCACCGTCACCTCGCCCCTCGTGCCGTGGAACTCCTGCGGCGCGTTCATGGGAGCCACGCTCGGCGTGTCCACGCTGCTCTACGCGCCGTACGCCGTCTTCTGTTACGCCAGCCCGGCACTGAGCGTGCTCTACGGCGTGACCGGCTTCCGCATCGAGAAGACCCCTGTGACCGGACTCGAGGAGAAGGCATGACTGCAGAGACCGACGCGCCGCCGAGCGGTGCCGTGGCGAAGATGAGCCTGCCGACGCTGACCGCGATGGTGGTCGGCAGCATGGTGGGAGCCGGCGTGTTCTCGCTGCCGGCCCGGTTCGGCGTGGCGACGGGGATCCTCGGCTCGCTGATCGCCTGGGCGGTCGCGGGCGCGGGGATGCTGATGCTGGCGTTCGTCTTCCAGAACCTCGCGATCCGCAAGCCGGACCTCGACTCCGGTGTGTTCATCTACGCCAAGGCCGGGTTCGGGGACTACGCCGGCTTCAACTCGGCGGTCGGGTTCTGGGCGAGCGCGGTCGCGGGCAACACGTTCTACTGGGTGTTCATCACCGCGACGCTCGGTGCGTTCTTCGACGGTTTCGGCGACGGCGACACGGTGCTCGCCGCCGCCCTCGGCTCCGCCGGCGTGTGGATGTTCCACTACCTGATCGCGCGGGGCGTCCGCGACGCGGCGGTGATCAACCGGATCGTCACGGTCTTCAAGATCCTCCCGATCCTGGTGTTCATCGTGGTGCTGTTCGCCTCCTTCGACGCCGGGGTGTTCGCGGACAACTGGACGGCGTACGGGTACGGCGACCTCGGCGGCCTGGACGAGCAGGTGCGCAACACGATGCTGATCACGACGTTCGTGTTCCTCGGCATCGAGGGCGCGAGCGTCTACTCCCGCTACGCCAAGCGGCGCGAGGACGTCGGGAGGGCGACGGTGCTCGGCTTCCTCAGCGTGCTCTCGATCTTCGCGCTGGTGACCCTCTCCAGCTATGCGGTGGTGCCGCAGCCCGAGCTCGCCGACACCCGCCAGCCCTCGATGATCGGCGTGTTCGAGTCGGTGGTGGGTGACTGGGGCGAGGTCTTCATCAGCGCCGGTGTGATCGTCTCCGTCCTCGGCGCCTACCTCGCGTGGACGCTGATGGCCGCGGAGGTCATGTACATCCCGGCCCGCAACGAGGACTTCCCGCGGTTCCTCGGCCAGGAGAACACCCACGGCACGCCCATCACCGCCCTCGTCGTGAGCTCGCTGGCGGTGCAGAGCCTGCTGGCCCTCACCCTGGTGCTGACCGACGCGCTGAACTTCATGCTCGACCTCTGCACCAGTCTGGCCCTCCTCCCGTACTTCCTCGCCGCGGCCTACGCCCTCAAGCTCGGGCTCACCGGCGAGGCGTACGACGGCGTGTCCGACGGGGTCCGCCGCCGGGAGACGATCGTCGCCGGCGTGGCGACGGCGTACACGCTGTTCCTGTTCGACGCGGCGGGGCTGAAGTTCGTGCTGCTGATGACCGTCGTCCTCGCGCCGGCGACCCTGCTCTACGTGAAGGCCCGCAGCGAGCGCTGGCCGGCGCATCTTCACCCCCACCGAGATGGTGCTGTGCGCGGTCGTCGTCGGTGGCGGGATCGTCGGCGCGGTGGGTCTCTGGACCGGGCAGATCACGATCTGAGGTCGCCGCGCCCGGCCGGGACGTCATGCGGACAGGGTCACCGGTGACCCCGTCCGCATGACCTCCCGGGTCGCGGCGCGCCGGATCGTCCCGACGGACGATGCGTCCGCGGCAGCGGTGTGCAATCGTCGGCCACGCCGCCGGCCCAGACCCCCGGCGCTCTCGGGCGGCCACACCTCAGCACCTCAGCACACGGAAGCGAGACACGATGCGCAGCGACCTGTTCGCCCAGGAGACCCACGAGGTCGACGGGCCGGGCAACTTCGTCAAGCAGAACTCGAAGATGATGAAGGTCGAGCTCTCCCAGGGCACCGTCAAGGCCCTCCAGGGCTCGATGGTCGCCTACCAGGGCGACGTCCGGTTCGAGCACCAGAGCGCCGGCGGCGTCGGGAAGTGGATCCGGCAGAAGGTCACCGGCGAGGGGCTCCCGATCATGCGGATCAGCGGCTCGGGCGAGATCTTCCTCGCCAAGATGGGCATGGAGGTGCACGTGATCGAGCTCGAGAACGACTCGATCTCCGTCAACGGCGCCAACATCCTGGCCTACTCCGACACCCTCCAGGACGACATCCAGCTCGTCCGCGGCGCGGGCATGCTCTCGGGCGGCCTGTTCAACACCACGCTCACCGGCACCGGCCAGGTCGCCCTCGTCACCGACGGGCCGCCGCTGCTGCTCCAGACCGGCCAGGCCGAGACGTACGTCGACCCCGACGCCGCGGTCTGCTGGTCAGCGGGCCTGCAGATCCAGCTCAAGACCGACATCGGCATGAAGGCGCTGGTCGGCCGCACGTCGGGGGAGGAGTTCCAGCTCGGCTTCCACGGCCAGGGCTTCGTGATCGTCCAGCCGAGCGAGAACATGCGGTTCGGCGGCGCCCAGGACGGCGGGCAGCAGGTGCAGCAGCAGGGCGCGCTCGGCGGCCTCGGCAACCTCCTGCGCTGACGCGTCGCACCGCCGCCCGGACCCCCGGGCGGCGGTGTCCGTTTTTCCGCGAGCATGGGTCGGTGGCGACCGCCAGAATGGGTGCATGACCACGACCGTCTCCGGCATCCCCGGCCTGGACGTCGAGTCCTGCTACGCCGCGGTGAAGTCGCGCGACCGCCGCTTCGACGGCGTCTTCTACACGGCGGTGCGCACCACCGGCATCTACTGCCGGCCCTCGTGCCCGGCCCGCACGCCCGCGCTCCGCAACGTCGGCTTCCACCGCACGGCGGCCGCCGCGCAGGCGGCCGGCTATCGCGCCTGCAAGCGCTGCCTGCCCGACGCGACGCCGGGCAGCCCCGACTGGGACGTCGTCGCGACCGTGGCCGGGCGGGCGATGCGGCTGATCGCCGACGGCGTGGTCGACCGGGAGGGCGTGCCCGGGCTGGCCCGCCGGCTCGGCTACACGCCGCGTCACCTCTCGCGGCTGCTGACCGCCGAGCTCGGCGCGGGGCCGCTCGCGCTGGCGCGCGCCCAGCGGGCGCAGACCGCCCGGGTCCTCGTGGAGACCACCGACCTCGGGTTCGCCGACGTCGCGTTCGCCGCGGGGTTCTGCAGCGTGCGGCAGTTCAACGACACGATGCGCGAGGTCTACGACGCGACGCCCACCCAGCTGCGGGGCCGCCGCGGCGGGGCGCGCACACCCGGCGCGATCGAGATGCGGCTCGCGGTGCGGACGCCGTTCGCCGGGGGAGCGCTCCACCGGTTCCTCTCGGCCCGGGCCGTCGCCGGCGTCGAGGTGGTCGGCGACGGCTGGTACGCCCGCACGCTCGACCTCCCCGCACGGGCCCGGCACCGTCCGGCTGGAGCTGGCCGACCACGCGGAGCCGGGCGGCACCGCGTTCGTCCGCGCCCGGTTCCAGCTCCACGACCTCCGCGACACGACGGCCGCGCTGGCCCGGGTCCGCCGGCTGATCGACGCCGACTGCGACCCCGTCGCGGTGGCCGACCACTTCGCCGGCGACGCCGTGGTCGGGCCGCTGGTGCGGCGCCGGCCCGGGCTCCGGGTCCCGGGGCACGTCGACGGCGACGAGGTCGCCGTCCGCGCCGTGCTCGGCCAGCAGGTCAGCGTGGCCGGCGCCCGCACGGTCGCCGGGCGGCTGGTCGCCGACCACGGCCGTCCGGTCGAGACCGACGTGCCGGGGCTCACCCACCTGTTCCCCGACGCGGCGACGGTCGCGGCCCTCGACCCCGAGCGGCTCCCGATGCCGCGGGCCCGCGGCCGGGCGCTCACGACGCTCGCCGGGGCGCTGGCGTCCGGCGACCTGGTGCTCGACCACGGGCCCGACCGGGACGACGTACGACGGCGGCTGCTGGCGCTGCCCGGCATCGGCCCGTGGACGGCCGACTACGTCGCGCTGCGCGCGCTGGGGCACCCGGACGTGTTCCTGCCGACCGACCTCGGCGTGCGGCACGCGCTCGCCCGGGTCGACGGCGCGGACGCCGATCCGGAGGCCTGGGCGCCGTGGCGCTCCTACGCCCTGCTACACCTGTGGACCTCGCTGGAGGAGAGCTGACATGTGGACCGAGACCGACTCACCCGTCGGCAAGCTGCGGATCGTCGCCAACGGCGGCGCGATCACCGCGATCGAGTTCTCGCCCTACCGTCCCGCCCCGGACGGCCGGCCGATCGGGGCACGCACCGACGACGACCCGCTGCTGCGCCGCGCGGTCGAGCAGCTGCGCGCCTACTTCGCGGGCGAGCTGACCGACTTCGACCTGCCGCTCGCGCCGTCCGGGACGACCTGGCAGCTCGCGGTGTGGGAGCAGCTGGGCAAGATCGGCTACGGCGAGACGGCGTCCTACGGCGAGATCGCCGCGCGCCTCGGCAAGTCCAACGCCGCCTCCCGCGCCGTCGGCCTCGCCAACGGCCGCAACCCGATCCCCATCGTGATCCCGTGCCACCGGGTGATCGGCGCCAACGGGACCCTCACCGGCTACGCCGGCGGCGTCGACCGCAAGCAGGTCCTCCTCGACCTCGAGCGCTCCGACGCCCTGTTCTGATCCCCGCGCGACCTACTCGGCCGCGGCGCGGCGCAGCGACTCGGAGAGCCGCTCGGCGGCGGCGAGGACGGCGGGGGCGTGCATCCGGCCGGGCTGGCGGGAGAGCCGCTCGAGGGGTCCGGAGACGGAGACGGCGGCGATCACCTTGCCGCCGGGGGAGCGGACGGGCGCGGACACCGACGCGACGCCCTGCTCGCGCTCGCCGACCGACTGGGCCCAGCCGCGCCGGCGGATGGCGGAGAGCTCGGCCGCAGAGAACGCCGCGTTCTGCAGCCCGCGGTGGATGCGGTCGGGGTCGTCCCAGGCGAGCAGGACCTGCGCCGCGGACCCCGCGCGCATCGTGAGCGTCGAACCGACCGGGATCGTGTCGCGCAGGCCGGAGGGGCGCTCGGCGGCGGCGACGCACACGCGGTGGTCGCCCTGCCGGCGCCACAGCTGGGCGGACTCGCCGGTGATGTCGCGCAGGCGCGCCAGCACGGGACCGGCGGTCGCGAGCAGCCGGTCCTCGCCGGCGGCGGCCGAGAGCTCGGCGAGCCGGGGGCCGAGCACGAAGCGGCCCTGCATGTCGCGGGCGACGAGGCGGTGGTGCTCGAGGGCGACCGCCAGGCGGTGCGCGGTCGGTCGGGCCAGGCCGGTGCCGGCGACGAGGCCGGCCAGGGTGGCAGGCCCCGACTCCAGGGCCGTCAGAACCAGGGCCGCCTTGTCGAGGACGCCGACACCGCTCGAGTTGTCCATAATGCAATACTGCCGTCTCAGGAAGTGGGATGCAAGCGTAAGGTCTTGTGGTGCAGGCCGCAGCCGGCCACCGATCGCGGCCGCGGCCGTCGGAATCTCGAGATGCCTGGAGGGCGAAAATGGGCAAGACCCTGGCGGAGAAGGTGTGGGACGAGCACGTCGTCCGGTCCAACCCGGGCGAGCCGGACCTCCTCTACATCGACCTCCACCTGATCCACGAGGTGACCAGCCCGCAGGCGTTCGACGGGCTCCGGCTCGCGGGCCGCAAGGTGCGCCGCCCCGACCTCACGCTGGCCACCGAGGACCACAACGTGCCGACGGTCGACTGGGACAAGCCGATCGCCGACCCGGTGAGCCGCACGCAGGTCGAGACGTTGCGCCGCAACGCCGAGGAGTTCGGCGTGCGGCTGCACCCGCTCGGCGACGTCGAGCAGGGCATCGTGCACGTCGTCGGGCCGCAGCTCGGCCTGACCCAGCCCGGCATGACGATCGTCTGCGGCGACAGCCACACCAGCACGCACGGCGCGTTCGGGTCGATCGCCTTCGGGATCGGCACGTCGGAGGTCGAGCACGTGCTCGCCACGCAGACCCTGCCGCAGGCCAAGCCGCGGACGATGGCGGTCACCGTCAACGGCAGCCTGCCCGAGGGCGTCACGGCCAAGGACCTGATCCTCACGCTGATCAGCAGGACCGGCACCGGCGGCGGCCAGGGCTACATCGTGGAGTACCGCGGCCAGGCCATCGAGGAGCTCTCGATGGAGGCGCGGATGACGATCTGCAACATGTCGATCGAGTGGGGCGCGAAGGCCGGGCTGATCGCGCCCGACCAGACGACGTTCGACTACATCGAGGGCCGTCCCGAGGCGCCGAAGGGCGCCGAGTGGGACGCCGCGGTCGCGCACTGGCGGACCCTCGTCACCGACGACGACGCCGAGTTCGACGAGGAGATCGTCCTCGACGCCGCCGACGTGACACCGTTCGTCACCTGGGGCACCAACCCCGGCCAGGGGTGTGCCGCTGGCCGCCTCGGTGCCGGCGCCGGCGGACTTCGACGAGCCGAGCGACCAGGTCGCCGCCGAGAAGGCGCTGACCTACATGGGTCTCGAGGCCGGCACCCCGATGCGCGAGATCAAGGTCGACACCGTCTTCATCGGCTCCTGCACCAACGGCCGGATCGAGGACCTGCGCGCCGCCGCCGCCGTGCTCGAGGGCCGCAAGGTCGACGCCGACACCCGGCTGATGGTCGTGCCCGGCTCGGTGCGAGTGCGGCTGCAGGCCGAGGAGGAGGGCCTCGACGTCGTGTTCAAGGAGGCCGGCGCGGAGTGGCGCGGCGCGGGCTGCTCGATGTGCCTCGGCATGAACCCCGACACCCTGGAGCCGGGGGAGCGCAGCGCGTCGACCTCCAACCGCAACTTCGAGGGCCGTCAGGGCAAGGGCGGCCGCACGCACCTGGTGTCGCCGCTGGTGGCCGCCGCGACCGCCGTACGGGGCACGCTGTCGTCGCCCGCCGACCTGGAGCCGGTCACCGCGACCGCCGCGAGCTGAGAGGACCGCTGACATGGAGAAGTTCACCACCCACCAGGGAGTCGGCGTCCCGCTGAAGCGCAGCAACGTCGACACCGACCAGATCATCCCGGCCGTCTACCTCAAGCGGGTCACCCGCACCGGCTTCGAGGACGGGCTCTTCGCCGCATGGCGCAACGACCCCGACTTCGTGCTCAACCAGGAGCGCTACCGCAACGGCTCCGTGCTGGTGGCCGGTCCCGACTTCGGCACCGGCTCCTCCCGCGAGCACGCCGTCTGGGCGCTGCAGAACTACGGCTTCAAGGTCGTGATCTCGGCGCGCTTCGCCGACATCTTCCGCGGCAACTCCGGCAAGGCCGGCCTGCTCGCCGCGCAGGTCGACGAGAAGGTCGTCCAGGCGCTCTGGGACTACCTCGACGACAACCCCGGCGGCGAGATCGTCGTCGACCTCGAGGCGAGGACCGTCAGCACCCCCGACGGCTCCGTGCAGGACTCGTTCGACATCGACGACTACACCCGCTGGCGCCTGCTCGAGGGACTCGACGACATCGGCATCACCCTCGGCCACGACGCCGACATCGCCGCCTACGAGGCGAAGCGGCCGAGCTGGAAGCCGGTCACGCAGCACGCCTGAGGTCTCCTCCGGCGAGGACCGGAGCGCCAGAACCCCCGCACCTGCGAGGTTCTAGCGCAGCCGCTCCATGAGCGCGAGTGCGTCGTGCGGAGCCCGCCGGTCGGCGTCGTTGTCGAAGTAGACGTAGACGTCGGCGCCGACGGCGTCGCCGGACCAGTGGCGGACCCGGTCGGCCCAGGCGTCGAGGAGGGCGTCGTCGTAGCCGCCGTGGTAGAGGACCTCAGGTCCGTGCAGCCGGACGTAGACGACGTCGGACGTCACGTCGTCGAGCACCACCCACTCGCCGGCGCCGTCGGAGACGACCAGTCCGATGCCGTGATCCCGCAGCAGAGCGGGGAATGCGGGGTCGCGGAACGAGTCGTGACGCACCTCGACGACGTGGCGGACGGGCCGGTCGTCGTACGGGTCGAGCGCCGGGTCCTTGACGCGCTCGTCGTGGTCGGCGGCCAGCTCGGCGACGGCCTTCGTCGTCCGCGGCAGCAGGTCGAAGAACGCCGCCAGCCGGTCGGGGTCGAAGCGGGTGCGGGCGGGTAGCTGCCACAGCACCGGGCCGAGCTTGTGCCGCAGCTCGAGCACACCGGACGCGAAGAAGTTCGCCAGTGCCTGTGCGGGTTCTCGCAGCTGCAGCAGGTGCGTGACGTACCTGCTGCCCTTCACCGCGAACACGAAGTCCTCGGGTGTCTGCTCCACCCACGACCGGTACGACGACGCGCGCTGCAGCGAGTAGAACGAGCCGTTGATCTCGACCGACGACATCAGCCCGGCGAGGTGGGCGAGCTCGTCGCGCTGCCGCAGACCTTTCGGGTAGAAGTCACCGCGCCACGACTTGTAGGCCCATCCGGATGTCCCGATCCGCACTGCTCCGGCCATTTCGTCGCGGTACCCGCAGGTGCGCCGTCGCATCCCGGACAATCCCCCGGATGGCGCGCAATGCGGCCCATTTCGCCGAACTGCGCCATTTTCTAGCGAAAAAACCTGCGTCAATGTCGGCGTGGTGATTGTGACCGCGTCCACGAGTGCCTAGCGTGCGCGGAAAGGGAAGCCGGGGAGGGCCCGGCACAACGGCCCTGGAGCGGCAGGGATGCCGGTCCAAGTGGAAGGACAGGTAGTGAACAAGTCTCAGTTCATCGACGCGCTCTCGGAGCGCTTCGACGGCAACCGCAAGGCTGCCGCCCACGCTCTCGACTCGGTTCTCGACACGATCACCCGGCAGGTCGCCAAGGGTGAGAAGGTCGCCATCACGGGGTTCGGCTCCTTCGAGAAGGCGGTGCGCAACGCGCGGTGGGTGCGCAACCCGCAGACCGGTGACCGAGTGAAGACGAAGAAGAAGTCGGTGCCGAAGTTCACCGCGGGCGCCGACCTCAAGAACGTCGTCTCCGGCGCCAAGAAGCTCCCGGCGCTGAAGAAGGCGACGGCGTCGAAGTCGACGGCTTCCCGCGCAGCGGCTCCGGCGAAGAAGGCAGCGACCACCGCGAAGAAGGCGGCGCCTGCGAAGAAGGCGGCTCCCGCCAAGAAGGGCCTCCACCGCGGCCAAGAAGACGACCGCGAAGAAGGCGCCGGCGAAGTCGACGACGGCGGCCAAGAAGGCCCCCGCCAAGAAGGCGCCTGCCAAGAAGGCGTCGACCGCGAAGAAGACGACCGCGACCGCCAAGAAGGCGCCCGCGGCGAAGAAGTCGGCCTCGACGGCGAAGAAGACGACGGCGGCGAAGAAGGCCCCGGCCAAGAAGACGACGGCCAAGAAGACCGCCAAGAAGTAGGCGCTTCGGCTAGTCATCGACGGGCCGCTCTCCTCAGGAGGGCGGCCCGTCGGGCATTTCCGGCGCCCGTGCGAGCAGGTCGGCGGGGAGCCGGGAGAGCAGGGCCCGCGTCGCCGGGCCGACGCCCACCTCGACCGCAGCGGCCAGCGTGGCGAGGTCGTCCACGTCGCGGCGCAGCCCGGGCAGGGCGCCGGGCAGGGCGGTGGCGCCGCCGGCGGCATGGGCGGCGGCCGAGCCGGCGCCGAACCGCGGCTCGAAAGTCGTCGTGAGGCGCGGTGTAGAGCGTGGTTCCGGTGCCCTCGACGTCGGCGACGTACGCCGACCGGCCGCCGGCGGCGTCGAGCGCGGCCGCGAGGTCGGCCGGCCGCAGCGCGGGCAGGTCCGCGCAGAGCGCGACGGGCAGCAGTGCCGGCCACTGCCGACGCGCCTCCGCCACCGCCTGCACCAGGGCCTCGTTGAGGCCGGTCGCGCCGTCGGGACACGTGTCGGCGCCGAGGCCGCCGAGAGCGGCGGCGAAGCGGGCGTCGTCGGTGGTGACGAGGACCCGCGCCACGCCGGGTGTCTCGAGGCAGGCGCCGACCGTGTCGGTGGCGAAGGCGGCGGCCAGCGCGGTGCGCTGGTCGTCGGGGACGCCGAGCAGGCGCGACTTCCCCACGACCGGCGGCTTCACGGGGACCACGACGACGTGCCGGGGCGCATTGGTGACCACGCCCCGATCCTCCCAGGAGGCCGGTCGGGCCAGCGGGCGCGGTGGGGACGTGGCGGCCGTCACCTGCCGGTAGCCTGCCTCCGTGACGGTGCGGAAGATGCGGGAGAAGCGGGGCTGGGCCTTCTGGCTGGCGGTGTCGATCATCAAGCCGACCCTGCTCGCGACGACCAGGCGCACCTGGGTCGACCCCGAGCGGATCCCCGCCGAGGGCGGCTGCGTGCTGGTGATGAACCACCTGTCCCACGTCGATCCGCTGACCGCGGCCCACCTGGTCTACGACTACGGCCGGCTGCCGCACTACCTCGCCAAGGCGGGGCTCTGGAAGAACAAGGCGCTCGGCCGGTTCCTCGACGCGGCCGGGCAGATCCCGGTCGAGCGCGAGCGCGGCGGCGCCGGGGCCTACGGGAAGGCGGTGAAGGCGGTCCGTGAGGGCAGGCTGATCGTCGTCTACCCCGAGGCGACGATCACCCGCGACCCGGACCTGTGGCCGATGCGCGGGAAGTCCGGTGCGGCCCGGATCGCGCTCGAGACCGCGTGTCCGGTGATCCCGGTCGGGCAGTGGGGTGCCCAGGAGATCCTGCCGCCCTACGCGAAGAGGCCGCGGCTGTTCCCGCGCCGGCGAATCACGATGCGGGTGGGGGAGCCGGTCCCTCTCGACGACCTCCGGGACGGCCCGGTGACGACCGAGGTCGTCACCGAGGCGACCGACCGGATCATGGCGGCGATCACGCGGCAGCTGGAGCTGATCAGGGAGGCCGACGCACCGGCCGAGCGCTACGACATGCGGGTGCACGGCGACCGCTTCAAGAAGCGGAAGGACCGCTCGTGAGCAAGGTCGCCGTCCTCGGCGCCGGCTCGTGGGGCACGGCGTTCTCGATCGTGCTCGCCGACGGCGGCAACGAGGTGTCGATGTGGGCGCGCCGGGAGGAGATCGCGGCGTCGATCGCCGAGCGACGCGAGAACACCGACTACCTCCCCGGCATCGAGCTGCCGCCGGCGATCACCGCGACGCACGATCCCGAGCAGGCCCTGAGCGGCGCCGACGTCGTCGTGCTGGCGGTGCCGTCGCAGTCGCTGCGCGACAACCTGCCGGCGTTCGTGCCCTACCTCGAGCGCGACGCCGTCCTGGTGTCGCTGATGAAGGGCGTGGAGCTCGGGTCGCTGAAGCGGATGAGTGAGGTGGTCGCCGAGGTCGCCGACGTGCCTCCGAGCCGGATCGCCGTGATCAGCGGGCCCAACCTCGCCAAGGAGATCGCGCGCCGCGAGCCGGCCGCGTCGGTCGTCGCCTGCGCCGACGAGGAGGTGGCGACGATGCTGCAGCGACGCTGCCACTCGCCGGCCTTCCGTCCCTACACGAGCGTCGACGTGCTCGGCTGCGAGCTCGGCGGCGCCTACAAGAACGTCGTCGCGCTCTGCGTCGGGATGGCGGTCGGCCTCGGCTTCGGCGACAACACCACCGCGTCGCTGATCACCCGCGGCCTCGCGGAGACTGCCCGGCTGGCGATGCGGCTCGGCGCCAACCCGCTCACGCTGATGGGCCTCGCCGGTCTCGGCGACCTGGTCGCCACCTGCTCCTCGCCGCTGTCGCGCAACCGCACGTTCGGCGAGAAGCTCGGCCAGGGCATGACGGTCGAGGAGATCCTCGCCTCCACCCGTCAGGTCGCCGAGGGTGCGAAGTCCTGCTCCTCGATCCGCGCGCTCGCGGAGAAGGCCGGGGTGGACGCCCCGATCGCCGAGCACGTCGACGAGGTCGTCGCCGGCCGGATGACGACCTCGGGGATGATGGCGGCGTTCATCAACCGCGACACCAAGGCCGAGATCGAGTAGTCCGGGCGTACGCCGCGTCAGCCGCCGTGCGTGACGCCGTCGGCGGCCTCGAGGGCCTGGGCGAGGTCGGCCCACAGGTCCTCGACGTCCTCGATCCCGACGGAGAGCCGCACCAGGCCCTCGGGGATCGTCGCCGGCTCGGCCTTCCAGCGCCGGCGCCGCTCGAGGGTCGACTCCACACCGCCGAGCGAGGTCGCGTGCACCCAGAGCCGGGTGTGCCGGGTGAGCAGGTCGCCGGCGGGGGCTCCGCCGGCGAGCACCGGCGCCACGATGGCGCCGAAGCCCGGGTAGCGCACCTCCGCGACCGCGGGGTGGTCGGCGAGCCGCCGCGCGATCTCGGCGGCGTTGGCCTGCGCGCGCTCGAGCCGCACGTGGAGAGTCCGCAGCCCGCGCAGCGCCAGCCACGTCTCGAATGGACCGGGGATCGCGCCGGCGAGGTCGCGACGGCCCTTCAGCGCCGTGTGCACCTCGTCGCCCTCGGGGTCGGCGGTCACGAGGGCGCCCAGCACCACGTCGCTGTGGCCGGAGAGGAACTTGGTCGCGGAGTGCACCACGATGTCGGCCCCGAGCGAGAGCGGCTGCTGCGCGAGCGGGGTGGCGAAGGTGTTGTCGACGACGACCCGCACGCCGAGGGCGTGCGCGGCGTCCGCGAGAGCCGGGATGTCGGCGAGCTCGAGCGCGGGGTTGGTCGGCGACTCGATCCACAGCAGCGCGCAGTCGGGGTCGGCCTCCATCGCCGCGGTGACGGCGGCGGTGTCGGCGATGTCGACGAGCCGGCTGTGCAGCCGGCCGCGGGACTCGAGGTCGCCGAGGGCCATCACGGTGCCGTTGTAGGCGTGCCGCGGCGCCACGACGCCGGCCCCCTGGCCGACCAGGTCGAGCACGGTCGTCGCGGCAGCCATGCCGGAGGAGAACGCGAGGGCGCGGCCGCCCTCGAGCCGGCCGAGCACGTCCTCGAACGCCGTCCACGTCGGGTTGCCGAAGCGGCCGTACTCGACGTCGCCCGTGGCGACGTACGTCGACGCCATCGTGATCGGCGGGTTGAGCGCCGCGTCGGGCTCGCGCGGCGGCCGACCGGCGGTGACGGCGATGGTGGCGGGGCTGAGGTCGTTGCCGAGTTCGGGCATGGGACAACGGTAGGGTCAGGCCGATGTCAGAGACACCTGGGCCCGCCGGGCGCCGTACCCGCGTCGCCGTCGTCTTCGGCGGCCGCTCCAGCGAGCACGCGATCTCCTGCGTCACCGCGGGCAGCGTGCTGCAGGCCATCGACCGGGAGCGCTACGACGTCGTCCCGATCGGCATCGCCCCCGACGGGCGCTGGGTGCTCGAGGCCGACGACCCGGAGCGGCACGCGATCCGCGGCCCCGGGCAGCTGCCGTCGGTCGACGCGAGCCGGGCACCGGTCACCCTGACCCGCACCGGCAGCGGCGCCGGACTCGTGGTGAGCGAGGCCGCCGCGCCGCCCCGCGAGCTCGGCGACGTCGACGTCGTGTTCCCGCTGCTGCACGGACCGTGGGGCGAGGACGGCACCATCCAGGGGATGCTCGAGATGGCGGGCGTGCGCTATGTCGGCGCGGGCGTCCTCGCGTCGGCGGTCAGCATGGACAAGGCCTACATGAAGGTGGTCCTCGGCGCCGCCGGGCTCCCGCTGATGCCGTCGACCACCGTCACGGCGCGCGAGTGGGCCGCCGACCCCGACGCGGTGCGGAAGCGGGTCGCGGCGCTCGGCTACCCCGCGTTCGTGAAGCCGTCCCGCGGCGGGTCGAGCATCGGGATCGCCAAGGCCCACGCCGCCGACGAGCTCGACGCGGCGCTCGAGGGCGCGCTCGTCCACGACCCGAAGGTGCTGGTCGAGGCGTCGGCCGAGGGCGCCCGCGAGGTCGAGTGCGGCGTGCTCGAGACCCTCGACGGCGACGTCGAGACCAGCGTGCCTGCGGAGATCCGGATCACCGGCGACCACGAGTTCTACGACTTCGACGCCAAGTACCTCCCGGAGGAGGCCACCGAGCTCGACGTGCCTGCCCTGCTCCCCGAGGACACGGCCGCCCGGATGCGGGAGCTCGCGGCGCAGGCGTTCCGTGCGGTCGGGTGCGAGGGCCTGGCCCGCGTCGACTTCTTCCTGATGCCCGACGGGTCGCTGGTCGTCAACGAGCTCAACACGATGCCCGGGTTCACCCCGCTGTCGATGTTCCCGCGGATGTGGGCGGCCACCGGCCTCGACTACGGCGCCCTGGTCGACCGGCTCATCTCGCTGGCGCTCCGGCGCGGCACCGGCCTGCGCTGAGGGCGTGGTCGCTGTGCCGCCGTCGACAGGGGAGCGCGGGCTGCTCGTGGTCACGGGCGGCAGCCGCGGCATCGGCGCCGCCACCGCACGGCTGGCCGCCGCCCAGGGGTGGAACGTCCGGGTCGGCTACCGCACCGGTGAGGAGGAGGCGGCAGCCGTCGTCGCCGCGTGCCGGGCGCTCGGCCGGTGGGCCGACGCCGTGCGCGCCGACGTCGCCGACGAGGCCGACGTCGTCCACCTGTTCGGCTCGCTGCCCGAGGAGGCCGGGCCGCTGCGCGGGCTGGTCAACAACGCCGGCATCGTCGGCGCGGCGGCCACGGTGGCCGAGCTCGACGCCGACCGGATCCGCCGGATGCTCGAGGTCAACGTGCTCGGCGCCTTCCTCTGCGCCCGCGAGGCCGTGCGCCGGATGGACGACGGCGGATCGGTCGTCAACGTCTCGTCGCGCGCGGCGGTGCTGGGCGCGGCGGGGGAGTACGTCGACTACGCCGCGTCCAAGGCCGCGCTCGACACGCTGACGACCGGCCTCGCGCAGGAGCTCGCCGGCCGCGGCATCCGCGTCAACAGCGTGCGGCCCGGGCTGATCGACACCGAGATCCACGCGCCCGGCCGGCTGGAGCGGCTGGGGCCGGGCGTGCCGATGGGACGGGTCGGCACCGCGGAGGAGGTGGCGGCGGCGGTCTGCTGGCTGCTCTCGCCGGAGGCGTCGTTCACGACCGGCACCTTCCTCGACGTCAGCGGCGGCCGCTGACACACCTCGGCCGACGGGCAGGTCCCGCGGGACGGTCGGCCGGTGTCACAGGTCGCAGGTGGCGACCTCGGTGAGGTGCTCCTCCACGAGCCCGGACAGCACGGCCATCACGCCCGCCTCGGCGCCGAGCCCGCGGTAGTCGGCGGGCATCTCCACCTCGAGCCGCGGCCGGTGCCAGGCGGCCGTGATGACCAGGTCGAGCCCGAGGTCGTCGTACTGCTCGGCCGGGATGTACCACGGCACGTCGTTGACCAGCTCGCACTGGGCACCGCGACCGAACCCCTCCGGCTCGTCGGCACCGCAGGTCACGACCACCGGCGGGTCGCCGTACGCAGCGCCGGGCGCGTCGTCGGGCTCGGTCTCCACCCGCTCCTCGTCCGCGAGCTCCGCCGGCAGCGCGTCGACGAGGTCGGCACAGGCCGCGGCGTCGGCGCCCGACAGGTCCGGGACGTCGAGCTCGACCGGTCCGCCGCACGCGGACAGCACGAGCGCCGCCGCCACGACGGCAGCGGGGCCCCGCACCCTGCTCAGATGTGGACGACGGGGCAGGTCAGCGTGCGGGTGATGCCCTCGAGGTTCTGCACCTTCGACACGACCAGCTTGCCCAGCTCGTCGACGTTGCGGGCCTCGGCGCGGACGATCACGTCGTAGGGGCCCGGTGACGTCCTCGGCGAGGGTGACGCCCTTGACCTGGGCGATCGCCTTGGCGACCTCCGCCGCCTTGCCGACGTCGGTCTGGATCAGGATGTAGGCCTGCACCACCATTGGCACTCCCGGGGACGTTTGCTGGTCATGGGCGGCGGCTCCCGAGAAGGGCAGCCGCGACGACACAACCTACCGCGCCACCCCCGAGGTCGCCTCCTCGGCGAGGGGCCGTCGCGGCCTCCTCCACGACGACGGCGGCCGATCTGGTGGGATGGGCTCGTGCCCGACGCGCTCCCCGACCCCGACCCGAACGCCGAGCTCGCCGACCTGGGGGAGTTCGGGCTGATCCGGCACGTGGGCGCGATCGTCGCCGCGACCGCCCCCCGGGGAGGACGTGCTCGTCGGCCCGGGTGACGACGCGGCGGTGCTGCGGGTGCGCAAGGGCCACACCGTGGTGTCGACCGACCTGATGGTCGAGGGCCGGCACTTCCGGCGGGAGTGGGCCGACGCCGCCGACGTCGGGCACCGCGCCGCCGCGCAGAACATCTCCGACGTCAACGCGATGGGCGGCCGCGCCGCCTGGCTGACCGTGGGGTTCGCGGCGCCGCCGACGCTCCCCGCACGGTGGGCGCTCGACTTCGTGCGCGGCTTCGCCGAGGAGTGCGCCGCCGTGGGCGCGGGCGTGGTCGGTGGCGACGTCACCAGCGCCGACCAGGTGACGATCGCCGTCACGGTGCTCGGCACCTGCACGGTGTCGCCCGTGCTGCGCTCCGGCGCCCGGCCGGGCGACGTGGTGGCGCTCTGCGGACGCCAGGGCTGGGCCGCGGGCGGACTGGCGGTGCTCGGCCGGGGCTTCCGGTCGCCGCGGGTGCTCGTCGACGCCTACCGGCGTCCGGAGCCGCCGTACGACGCCGGCCCGGTCGCCGCGGAGGCGGGCGCCACCGCGATGGTCGACGTCTCCGACGGGCTGCTGGCCGACGCGGCCCACCTGGCGCGCGCCAGCGGCGTCGGTGTCGACGTCCGCAGCGGTGCGTTCGAGGTGCCGGAGCCGCTGGTGGCGGTGGGTGCCGCCACCGGAGCGGACCCGCTGCAGTTCGTGCTCGGCGGTGGCGACGACCACTCGCTGCTTGCCACGTTCCCTCCCGGCACACCGCTGCCCGAGGGCTGGCGGGAGGTCGGCGTCGTGACCGAGGCGCCCCAGGAGGACGCGCCCCTCGTCACGGTCGACGGCGCGCCCTACGGCGGACCGACGGGGTGGACCCACTTCTGAGCCGGCCCCCCGGAAGGACAGCCGAAAACCAGCACGGCCCGCCACCGAGGTGGCGGGCCGGTCCGTGGAGCCGGTGTCAGGGGGTCAGCGGGTGACCTTGCCCGCCTTCAGGCAGCCGGTGCAGACGTTGAGGCGCTTGGGGGTGCCGTTGACGACCGCGCGGACGCGCTGGATGTTGGGGTTGAAGCGGCGCTTGGTGATCTTGCGCGACCACGGCCGGTTGTTGCCGAAGGCCGGCTTCTTCGCGCAGATGTCGCAGACGGCAGCCACGGTTGACTCCTACGGATCGGGATCTGAACTCGAGTACGGGGTGCCCAGCGGGCCAGCGAGGTCCACGGGGGCGGAGCCCCGAGCGTCGGGCAACCGGATCAGGTTAGCCGACACGGCGGCGGACCCGGAAATCGAGGCGGCCGCACTACATTGAGCCCATGACCGCCGGCGGCATCGAGCTCGACACCGTGCTCCGGTTCGTCGAGATCGCCGCCGACGCCCTCGCGGAGGCCCGTGAGGAGATCGACGCGCTCAACGTCTACCCGGTGCCCGACGGCGACACCGGCACCAACATGTATCTCACCATCGCCGCCGCCCAAGCCGCGATCCGGGGAGTCCTCCGACGCGCCGCTCGCGGCGGCGCTCGCCGCGTTCGCCCGGGGTGCGCTCCTCGGGGCGCGGGGCAACTCCGGCGTGATCCTCAGCGAGATGCTGGGGGCGATCGCCCGCCGCCTGGCGTCGGCGAGCGGGGAGCACCGCAACGCCGAGGTGATGGCCGAGGCGCTCCAGCGGGCCACCGAGGCCAGCTACGCCGCCGTCGGCGAGCCGGTCGAGGGGACGATGCTCACCGTGGTGCGCGCCGCCTCCGACGCGGCCGGCGAGCTGGCGAAGGACCCGAAGGCCCGCACCCGCGACGTGCTCGCCGGCGCCGCGGCGGCCGCCCGCGAGGCACTGGGCCGCACGCCGGAGCAGCTGGCCGTGCTGGCCGAGGCCGGGGTCGTCGACGCGGGCGGTCGCGGGATCTGCGTGATCCTGGACGCCGCCGAGACGGTGCTGACCGGCCGGCGACCGGTCCCGGTCACCCAGCCGCTGGGGCGGCACGTCATCCCGGTGCCGCACCTCCCGCACGACGGCGCAGGCGACCTGAGCGTCGACGGGCCGTCGTACGAGGTGATGTACCTGCTCGACACCCGTGACGGCGACATCCCGGCGCTGCGCGCCCGCCTCGGTGAGCTGGGCGACTCCGTCGTCGTGGTCGGCGGCGACGGGCTCTGGAACGTCCACGTGCACGTCGACGACGTCGGCGCCGCGATCGAGGCCGGTCTGGAGGTCGGGCGGCCGCACCGGATCCGGGTCACCCACTTCGCCGAGCAGGTCGCGCGCGCGGGCAGCGAGACGCCGGGCGCCCAGCGCGGCCCCGTGGCGCCCAGCGGCCGGAGGGTGATCGCGGTCGCCGCCGGGCCGGGCCTGGCCGCGCTCTTCGCCGAGGCCGGGGCGACGGTCGTGGAGGGAGGTCCCGGGCGTCGCCCGTCGGCCGGCGAGCTGCTCGGCGCGATCACCGCCTGCGGGGCGCAGGAGGTCGTCGTCCTGCCCAACGACCCCGACTCCGTCCGCGCCTCCCGGGTGGCCGCCAGCACGGCGGAGACCGACCACGCGGCCCGCGGCCTGCGGATCGCGGTGATCCCGACCGAGGCGCAGGTCCAGGGCCTCGCCGCCATCGCCGTCCACGAGCCCGGGCGCACCTTCGACCAGGACGTCACGGAGATGACCGCGACCGCCCGCCACGTCCGGCACGGGGCGGTCACCGTCGCCGCGCGGGACGCGATGACGATGGCCGGGCCGTGCCGCGTGGGCGACGTGCTCGGCGTGATCGCGGGCGACTTCGCCGTCGTCGGCGACGACCTCGCCGCCGTGGCCGTCGAGGTTCTCGAGCGGCTGCTCGCCGCGGGCGGCGAGCTGGTGACGCTCGTGCAGGGCCGCGACGCGGGCGACCTCGGCGCCCGGGCGGCCGCCTGGGTGGAGGAGCGGCACCCGCATGTCGACACCGTGGTGTACGACGGTGGTCAGGAGCGCTACCCGCTCCTGATGTCCGTCGAGTGAGCGGAGGCCGACCCTGATCACCCTCGATTCGCCCGTCGCCGCCGTCCTCGGGGAGCGCGTCGCCGGCCAAGCGCAACAAGTTCGTCAGCGGTCTCCGGGCTGCGCACCGTCGGCGACCTCCTGCGCCACTTCCCGCGGCGCTACCTCGAGACCGGCTCGCTGACCGACGTCGCCGACCTCCGGGTCGGGCAGATGCTGTGCGTCGTCGGCGAGATCAGCGAGTGCCGCACGCACACCTACCGCGACCGCCGCTCGGGCCGGCCGGCCTACCGGGTGGAGGCCGTGCTCCGCACCGGCGGCCCCAGCCTGCGGATGACGTTCTTCGCCAAGAGTCAGGGCACGGCCGGCTGGCACGCCCGCCGGGTCGCGGTCGGCAACCGCGGGGTCTTCCTCGGGCGCGCCGACCGGTTCCGCGACCAGTGGCAGCTGGTCAACCCGCAGCTCACGATCTTCGGGATGGGCGACGCCGCCGAGGGCGACGACGGCCAGCTCGGCGAGGACGTCCTCGAGATCGGCGCGCTCTACCCGATCTACCCGCTCACCAAGGGCGTCGAGTCGTGGGACGTCGCCCGGGCGGTTCGCTTCGCCCGGGTCGTGCTCGACGAGCTGCCCGAGCTGCTGCCCGACGAGGTCCGGGAGGAGCACGGCGTTCTCGACGTCCACCGCGCGTTCGAGTGGGTGCACTCACCCGAGGACCGCGCGCAGGTGGCCCGCGCCCACCACCGGTTCCGGTTCGAGGAGGCCCTCGTCACCCAGCTGGTGCTCGCCCGCCGCCGGCGAGCGGTCCGCGAGCTCGGCGCGACGATCCGCACCGGCGGCGACGGGGCGCTGCAGGCCGCCTTCGACGCGCGGCTGCCGTTCGAGCTGACTCCCGGCCAGCGGGAGGTGGGGGGAGCAGGTCGCGCGCGACCTGGCGCAGCCCCACCCGATGAACCGGCTCCTGCAGGGCGAGGTCGGCTCCGGCAAGACGCTCGTCGCGCTCCGGGCGATGCTGCGGGTGGTCGACTCGGGCGGCCAGGCGGCGCTGCTCGCGCCGACCGAGGTGCTCGCCCAGCAGCACCACCGCTCGATCGTCACCCTGCTCGGCGACCTCGCCGCGGGCGGCACGATCTTCGCCGCGGGGGAGGGCACCCGGGTCGAGCTCCTCACCGGGTCCATGACCAAGTCGCAGCGCACCGAGCCGCTGCTGCGGATCGCGAGCGGCGAGGCCGGCATCGTCGTCGGCACCCACGCGCTGCTGCAGGAGCAGGTGCAGTTCGCCGACCTCGGCCTGGTCGTCGTCGACGAGCAGCACCGGTTCGGCGTGGAGCAGCGGGCCGCGCTGGTCGACAAGGCCGCGGTCCCGCCCCACCTGCTGGTGATGACGGCGACCCCGATCCCGCGCACCGTCGCGATGACCGTGTTCGGCGACCTCGAGGTGTCGACCCTGCGCGAGCTCCCCGCGGGCCGGGCGCCGGTCCAGACCAACGTGGTGCCGCTGGCCGAGCAGCCCGCGTGGATCGACCGGGTGTGGGCCCGGGTGCGCGAGGAGGTCGAGAAGGGCCACCAGGTCTACGTCGTCTGCCCGCGGATCTCCGGCGACGAGGCGGAGGCCGACCTGGTCGAGGCGGTCGACGTCGACGACGAGGGCAACCCGGTCACGGCTCCGGGCGCCGCCGCGGCCGTCGACGAGGTGGTCGAGCGGCTCGCCGACGGCCCGCTCGCCGGGCTGCGGCTCGGCCGTCTCCACGGCCGGCTGCCCGCCGACGAGAAGGACGCGACGATGCGCGCCTTCGCCGCGGGCGGCATCGACGTGCTGGTCTCGACGACGGTGGTCGAGGTGGGTGTCGACGTCGCCAACGCCACGACGATGGTGATCCTCGACGCCGACCGGTTCGGCGTCTCCCAGCTCCACCAGCTGCGCGGCCGGGTCGGGCGTGGCGGGCTGCCCGGCCTGTGCCTCCTCGTCACCCACGTCGGCGACCCCGCGTCGCCCGCCCGCGTCCGCCTCGACGCGGTCGCCGCCACCACCGACGGGTTCGTGCTGAGCCGGCTCGACCTCGAGCAGCGGCGCGAGGGCGACGTGCTCGGCGCCTCGCAGGCCGGCCGCCGCTCCAGCCTGGAGAACCTCCGCGTGCTCCGCGACGAGGACACCATCGTCGCCGCTCGCGCCGCCGCCGAGACGCTGCTCGAGCGCGACCCCGACCTCGCCGGCGCGCCCCTGCTCGCCGACGCGGTCCGCGAGCTCGAGCTCTCCCAGCAGGGTGACTTCCTGGAGAAGTCGTGACCCGGATCGTCGCCGGCCGCGCCGGCGGCCGGCGGATCGAGACGCCGAAGGGCGCCCGCACCCGGCCCACCACCGACCGGGTCCGCGAGGCGCTGTTCTCGGCGGTCGAGGCGTGGTGCGGGTCGCTCGAGGGCCTGCGGTTCCTCGACCTCTACGCCGGCTCCGGGGCGATCGGTCTCGAGGCCTGGTCGCGCGGCGCCGCCGCCGTGACGTTCGTCGAGTCCGACCGGCGCACGGCCGACCTCGTCCGTCGCAACGCGCGCCTGGTCGGCTGCGACGTGGCCGACGTCCGGGTGGCGTCGGCCGCGACCGTGCTCGCGGCGCCCGCGGCGGCGCCGTACGACGTCGTGTTCAGCGACCCGCCCTACCCGCTGACCGACGACGCGCTCGCCGGCGACCTCGCCCTCCTCGCCGACCAGGGCTGGCTCGCGCCCGACGCGCTCGTGGTGGTCGAGCGCGCCAGCCGCGGCGCGCAGCCGCGCTGGCCGGCGGGGCTGACGCCGCTGCCCGGCAAGCGCGGCCACAAGCGCTACGGCGAGACGACGCTCTGGTACGCCGCCACGGGCCCCGACGGCCGGTGACCCGTCCAGCCACTACGGTGACCTCATGCGCCGCGCCGTCTGCCCTGGCTCGTTCGACCCGGTGACCAACGGCCACCTCGACATCTTCGAGCGGGCCGCCGCGCTCTTCGACGAGGTCGTGGTCGCGGTCGGGGTCAACAAGTCCAAGGCCAGGTCGTCGAGCCGGCTGTTCAGCGCCGAGGAGCGGATGGAGATGCTGGCCACGACCGTCGAGCGCTGGCCCAACGTCACGGTGCGCGGGTTCACCGGCTTGGTGACCGACTTCTGCCTCGAGATCGGGGCGCAGGCGATCGTGAAGGGGGCTGCGCGGCTCCGGCGACTACGACTACGAGCTCCAGATGGCGCAGATGAACTCCCACCTCACCGAGGTCGAGACGGTGTTCCTGATGACCGACCCGCGGATGTCGTTCGTCTCCTCGAGCCTCGTCAAGGAGGTCGCGTCCTTCGGGGGCGACGTCTCCGGGCTGGTGCCGGCCGCCGTGCACGGCCTGCTCACCGCGCGCCTGGCCGAGCGCGCCGCGGAGTGACCGCACCGGGTCCGGTTTTGGTCCCGCCGACCCCCGCCGACTACCATCGATCCGTTCTGTTGTGTCCGGACCGGGAGTGATCACGTGACCAGCCTGGACCCGAGAGCGCCGCTCGTGCTCGACACCCGCGAGCTCGGCCGCCGCCCGGGGTCCCAGCGGGAGCTGACGCTCACGGCCCCGGCCCCAGCAGATCTGGGCATCGAAGTCCTCTCGGTCCCCGAGGGCTCACAGGTCGACCTCGACCTGCGGCTCGAGGCGGTCATGGAGGGCGTCCTGGTCACCGGCACGGCGCGAGCCGTGGTCGAGGGCGAGTGCGCGCGGTGCCTGGAGCCGATCCACGACGACCTCGAGGTGACGTTCCAGGAGCTGTTCGTCTACGACGACCTGCGGCACGGTGACGAGGGCGGCTCCGGGGAGGACGACGAGACCAGCCGGCTCGAGGACGACCTGGTCGACCTCGAGCCGCTCCTGCGGGACGCGGTGGTGCTCGCACTGCCGTTCCAGCCGCTGTGCGGTCCGGACTGTCCCGGGTTGTGCCCCGAGTGCGGGGTGCGCCTGGCCGACGACCCGGACCACACGCACGAGGCGGCCGTGGACCCCCCGCTGGGCGGCACTGTCGGCGCTGGCCCAGGACCCCGACGGGTCCGACGATTCGAACTGACGGCGAACCACAGCCCTCCGGGCCTCCGGAGGACACACAGAGGAGACAACAGTGGCTGTTCCGAAGCGGAAGATGTCGCGCAGCAACACGCGGCACCGTCGCTCGCAGTGGAAGGCCGTCGCCCCCCACGCTGGTGACCTGCGCCAACCCCGCCTGCGGTGCGAAGCACCTGCCGCACCATGCCTGCGGCACCTGCGGCCAGTACGGCGCGCGCGCCGAGCGTCGCCAGGTCCTCTGAGACCGGTCGCTGACCCGAGGGCTCCCGGCATCAGCGCCTACGACGACCTGCGCCACGCGCTCGGGGATCCCGAGCTGGACCCCGGGCTGCTCGACCGCGCCCTGACGCACCGGTCGTTCGCCTACGAGAACGGCGGCCTCCCGACCAACGAGCGGCTGGAGTTCCTCGGCGACTCGGTGCTCGGCGTGGTCGTCACCGAGACGCTCTACCGCGTCCACCCCGACCTGAGCGAGGGGCGGCTGGCCAAGCTCCGAGCCGCGGTCGTCAACGCGCGGGCGCTGGCGGAGGTCGCGCGGGGGATCGGTCTCGGTCAGTACATCAAGCTCGGCCGCGGCGAGGAGTCGACCGGCGGCCGGGACAAGGCGTCGATCCTGTCCGACACCGTCGAGGCGGTGATCGGCGCGATCCACCTCAGCGGCGGCATCGAGACGTCGTCGCGGGTGGTCCACCTGCTCTTCGACCCGCTGATCGAGGCGGCGTCGGCCATGGGCGCGGGCCTCGACTGGAAGACGTCGCTGCAGGAGCTCGCCGCCGAGCACGGGCTCGGCGTCCCGGAGTACGTCCTCGAGGACGACGGACCCGACCACATGAAGACGTTCACCGCCCAGGTGCGCGTGGGCGAGAAGCTCTACGGCAACGGCACCGGCCGCTCCAAGAAGGAGGCCGAGCAGGGCGCCGCGGAGACGGCGTACGGGGAGATCGTGGGGGTCCTCGGCGTGCGACGCGCGGAGCCGCTGCGGTCCGAGGCCGGGGAGCGGTCGTGACGGTGCGGCTCCGCTGCGAGCGCGCCCATCTGCCCCCGCGTGCGACGCGCGGAGCCGCTGCGGTCCGAGGCCGGGGAGCCGTCGTGAGCGCACGGCTCCGCTGCGAGCGCGCCCATCTGCCCCGCGTGCGACGCGCGGGGGACAGCGCCACCGTCCCCGGCGCCGACTGACGTGCCGGAGCTGCCCGAGGTCGAGGTGGTCCGCGCCGGTCTCGACCGCCACGTCGTCGGCGCCACCCTCGCCTCCGTCGAGGTCCTCCACCCGCGCCCGGTGCGGCGCGACCCCCGCGGCCCCGCCGGCTTCGCCGCCGCGCTGACCGGCCGGCGAGTCGAGGCGGCCCGCCGCCGCGGCAAGTACCTGTGGCTCCCGCTCGACAACGGCGACGCCCTGCTCGGCCACCTCGGGATGAGCGGCCAGATGCTCGTGCAGCCGGCCGGTGCGCCCGACGAGCGTCACCTGCGCGTCCGGTTCTCGCTCGGGTCGGGCGAGCTCCGGTTCGTCGACCAGCGCATGTTCGGCGGCCTCCTCGTCTCCGCCGGGGGAGCGGAGCTGCCGCCGGAGATCGCCCACATCGCCCGCGACCCGCTCGACCCGGAGTTCGACGACGACGCCTTCGTGGCGCGCGTCCGGCGGCGCACCGCCGGCATCAAGCGGCTGCTCCTCGATCAGGGCCTGGTGTCCGGGGTCGGCAACATCTACGCCGACGAGGCGCTGTGGCGCGCCCGGCTGCATGGGGACCGGGCAGGCGACCGGCTCCGCCGCGGCCAGGTGGTCGAGCTGCTCGGCCACGTCCGTGACGTCATGGCCGAGGCGCTGGCGCAGGGCGGCACGTCCTTCGACGCGCTCTACGTCGACGTCAACGGCGCGTCCGGGTACTTCGACCGGTCGCTGTCGGCGTACGGCCAGGAGGGCCGGCCGTGTGCCCGCTGCGGGACCATGATCCGGAGGGTGGCGTTCATGAACCGGTCGTCGTTCTTCTGCCCCCGCTGCCAGCCGGTGCCGAGGGCGGTCCGGCAGCCCGCTCGTATTTGACCCGGACGCGCGGAAGTGCGACTCTTGGAGACGGCCCGGCAAACGGGCTCGACGCGTTCCCCGAACCCCCGGAAGGTTCTTCATGGCCAAGGCGCTGATCGGGCACCTGAACAGCGACCTCCGCGACCCCCGGCTCGCCGTCGAGAACGCTCGGCTGCGCAACCGGGTGGCCGAGCTGGAGTCGCTCGTCCTCCGTCTGAGCGAGGAGAACGACAAGCTGATGGCAGCGCGCGCCGCCGAGATCCTGACCAGCGACTCGGCGCAGGAGATGCAGCCCGCCTGAGGCGGGCCCCGCTTCCAGCGCACCGGTCCTCGGCGGCGGTCGAGCGTGCCCCGAGGGTGGTCGTCGCCCCCCGGCGCTCCTCCGATAGCGTGACCGCGTGATGCTGCGCCGACGTTCGACCCGACCTCCCGAGGCCGTGGCCGAGCTGGAGGACCGGCTCCGCCGCACCCGCCGTCGGCTGCGGGCGACGCGCGCCGACCTGGCTGCCGCACGTGCCGACGGAGCCCGGCTGCGCGAGCGGCTGCAGCGCTCGGACCAGGAGCTCCGGCTGCTGCGGCAGTTCACCCTCGAGGTGTTCCCCCGACGTCGAGGTCCCCGAGCGGGTGCGCGAGGTCTGCGACGCGGTCCGCGCGGAGCGACTCACCTACCTCGGCGCTCCCCACCTGCGGTCGCTCGTCAGCTGCGTGCTGGAGGCCGAACGGGCCGGCCGACCCGGGCTGGTGGTCGAGGCGGGCACCGCTCTCGGCGGGTCGGCGATCGCGATGGCCGCGGCCAAGGACCCGGCGCGGCGGATGGTCGTCTACGACGCCTTCGGCATGATCCCCCCGCCGTCCGACAAGGACTCCGAGCAGGAGGTCGCCCGGTACGCCGAGATCGCCGCCGGCCGGTCGCGCGGCGTCGGCGGTGACACCTACTACGGCTACCGCGAGGACCTGCTCGGTGAGGTGACCGCCTCGTTCGAGCGGTTCGGGCTGCCGCCGGCCCGGTCCGGGGTCTCGCTCGTCCCTGGCCTGTTCGCCGACACGATCGACCTCGACGAGCCGGTCGCGCTGGCCCACCTCGACGGGGACTGGTACGAGTCGACGATGGTCTGCCTGGAGCGCATCGCGCCGCTGGTCGTGCCCGGCGGTCGGATCGTCCTCGACGACTACCACTACTGGAGCGGCTGCCGGCGCGCCACCGAGGAGTACTTCGCCGGCCGCGACGACTTCCGGATCGAGTACCGTGCGCGCGTGCACGCGGTGCGGGTCGGAGGTACGGCATGACCGCGCCGGACCCGTCACAGTCGCCACGGCTGCGCTCGGCCGTGGCCCGCCGGGTGCCCGGCCTGCGCGAGCTCGTCCGCCTGCGCGAGGAGAACGCCCGCCTGGTCCGCGAGCGGAACCGGCTGCGGAAGGAGCTGCGCAAGGCTCGGAGGCGCCACAAGGCGGCGCGGGGCCGGGTGCGCACGCTCAAGAAGGACGCCGCCGCCGCGAGGCGCGCGGAACGGCGACGCACCGAGGCGCTCGGCGCGGTGCGGGTCGAGCTCGCCAGCACCCGACGCGAGCTGCGACGGCTGCGCGAGGCGACCGGGTGGCTCGACGCCGAACAGCAGACCGAGGGCCACCGGGCCGGCCACGGCGTCCGCGCCCGGGCCGCCGCGGCCGCCCTCGTGGAGTCGATCAGCCGCGGCGCCGACCCGGCGGTCGCCCTCGTCGCCTACGCACGGGCACTCGCCGAGCTCCCGCAGTACCCGTTCCGCTACCGGCTGCCGGCGCTGGCCGCCGCCCTCGAGCCCACGGGTGCCTTCGGGCCCGGCGCCGCGGCGGCGCTCGCCGTGCACGGACTCCACGCCGACCACCCGGAGCTCGCCCGCCACCACCTGCAGCGGTGCGGCGACGACGCGCTCCGCCTGATCCCCGTCGAGTACGCCCGGATCCGGCTCGCCGCGGACCCGACGGCCGCCGCGGACGTGCTCGACCACCTCCGCCGGCTCGCCGCGCCGGCGGCGGACGAGTGGCTCGACATCCTCGCCGCCATCAGCGCCGCCGGCGACCTGGCCACCCTCGCCGAGGCCACCGAGCTGGCGGCCTCCCGCGTCGACGGCTGGGACGCCGACCAGGAGCGCGTGCTCCGGCGGTTCCAGGAGTGGGCCGGCCGGGCCGCGGGCGCGCCCGCTGTTCCCGCGGCGGACGTGACCCTCGGCGTGATGGGCTACCGACGGCCGGACGCCCGCACGGGGTCGAAGAACGTCGGCGACTTCGTGCAGACCATCGCCGCGCTCAGCCACGTCGTCCGCCGCACGGGCGTCCGGCTCACGGGCGAGCCGGAGCTCGTCGCCGCCGCGGAGCGGCTCCGCTCCCGCGTGCGCCCCGAGCTCCGCGTCGACGGTGACGACGCCACCGTCGCTCTCGTCGAGGTCGGCCGCGACGACTCCCCGCTCGACCCGGTCCCCGACCGCACCTGGTACATCGCCTTCGGGTGGCACATCCACCCGAACGTGCTGGGCGGCCACGGGCTCCCGTACCACCCGAACCTGCGGCCGGTCTTCGTGGCGTTCCACTGCAACCGCCGCGACATGCTCGACGAGGCGGCTGTCGAGTACCTGAAGCGCTACGCACCGATCGGGTGCCGTGACTGGTACACCGTCGACCTCCTCACCCACCTCGGCGTGCCGGCGTTCTTCACCGGCTGCCTGACGACGACGGTCGACGCCTACTTCGAGCCGGACGTCGACCGGACGGCGCTGCCGGCCGGGTACGTCGACTCCCCGGCCCCGACGGGCCAGCCGATGCGGCAGGCCGATCCGGAGGTGCGCCACGCGTCGCTCGGCGCCAACCTGGAGCGCGCGCTCGACCTTCTCGACCACTACCACCAGGGCTTCGGGTCGCTGACCACCAGCCGGCTGCACTGCTACCTGCCGGCCACCAGCATCGGCGTACCGACCGAGTTCCGTCCCCGCCGGCCGTTCGACGTCCGGTTCGAGGGGCTCACCGACGAGAGGGCCGACCTGGCCGCGATGCGGGCACGGCTGCGCGACCGGCTGCTGGAGCCGGTCGTCACCGCGATGCTCCGGGGCGCGCCGGAGGCGGACGTCTACGGGCTCTGGCGGTCGATCACCGAGCCGATGGTGGCCGCCGACGCCGCCGCCCGCGAGGCGGCGTACCCGTGGCCGGAGTCGGGGATCGACGTGCCGAAGGCCGTGGCGGCGATCACCGAGGCGGCCTGGCGCCGGCCGGTCGCCCACGCCGCAGGGGAGCGGGTGGTCGACCTGTGCTTCGGGCTCGACCGCAACTACCTGCCGCAGCTGCGCACCGTCGTCCACCGGCTCCTCGAACGCACCGACCGGCCGCTGCGGGTGTGGGCGCTGGTGCGCGGCCTCGACGACGCGGACTACGAGCGCTTCGCCGAGGCGTTCCCGGAGGTCGACGTCACGTTCCTGCCCTGCGACGCCGTCGACTTCGGCGAGATCAGCGTCGGGTCCGGGCGGATCACGGTCTCGACGATGGACCGGCTGCTGCTGCCCGAGCTGCTGGACGACGTCGACAGGGTGCTCTACCTCGACCTCGACCTGCTGCCGCGGGCCGACGTGGGCGAGCTGTTCGACACCCCGCTGGACGGCGCGCCGTTGGCCGCACGCGAGAGCCCCTCGACCGACGCCATGGGTGGCGTCGTGAGCTTCGCCGAGGTGGCGCACCACCACCTCGGCGACTCCCGGGAGGCCTGGCGGCTGCTCAACCTCGTCCACCGGCACAGCGACGTGGGTGACGCGGGCTTCAACGCCGGCGTGCTGCTGATGGACCTGCGGCGGATGCGGAGCGACGAGTTCCTCGTCCGCTACGCGGGCTTCGCCGAGCAGTTCGGGCTCAACGACCAGTACGTGCTCAACCTGTACGCCGGCGCGCGGTTCGCGCCGCTGGACCGGCGGTGGAACTTCTGGCCGACCCGCGACGTCCCCCGACGAGGACCCAGCGATCGTCCACTGGGTCGGCCCGCTGAAGCCGTGGGACGACGTCGTCGTCGACCACCAGGACGAGTGGCGGGCCGCAGAGCGCGCGGCGCGGGTGCGCACCGAGCCCGCCGCCACCTTGTAGCCTGAGGGCGCCGAGCTTCCCCCGCGACGGCCAGCACCTGTCGATCTGACAGGATGCGGGCCTTCGCGACCGCCGACCGACCGAGCAAAGGGAGCCTGGGTGTACCTGAAGAGCCTGACCCTCAAGGGGTTCAAGTCCTTCGCCTCCGCGACCACCCTGCAGCTGGAACCCGGCATCACCTGCATCGTCGGTCCCAACGGCTCGGGGAAGTCCAACGTCGTCGACGCGCTCGCCTGGGTGATGGGCGAGGCCAGCGCCAAGAGCCTCCGCGGCGGCAAGATGGACGACGTCATCTTCGCCGGCACCTCGGGCCGCCCGCCGCTGGGCCGCGCCGAGGTGGTGCTGACCATCGACAACTCCGACGGCGCGCTGCCGATCGAGTACTCCGAGGTGACGATCAGCCGGACCATGTTCCGCACCGGCGGCTCGGAGTACGCCATCAACGGCACCCCGTGCCGGCTGCTCGACGTCCAGGAGCTCCTCAGCGACTCCGGCATCGGCCGGGAGATGCACGTCATCGTCGGCCAGGGGCCAGCTCGACACGATCCTGCACGCGACGCCGGAGGACCGGCGCGGGTTCATCGAGGAGGCCGCCGGCGTCCTCAAGCACCGCAAGCGCAAGGAGAAGGCGCTCCGCAAGCTCGACTCCACCGAGGGCAACCTGACCCGGCTCAACGACCTGCTGAGCGAGATCCGGCGGCAGCTGAAGCCGCTCGGCCGCCAGGCCGAGGTGGCGCGCCGCGCCGCCACCGTGCAGGCCGACGTCCGCGACGCCCGCGCCCGGCTGCTCGCCGACGACCTGGTGACGGCCCGCACCGCGCTCGAGCAGGAGCTCGCCGACGAGACCTCCTCGTCGCGCGGCGCGAGCAGGTCGAGCAGGAGGTCGCGAAGGCGCGCGAGCAGGAGGCCGCGCTCGAGGCCGCGCTGCGCGAGGACCTGCCGGCGCTCTCGGCCGCCCAGGAGACCCTGTCGTCGCTCGGTGCGCTGCGCGAGCGGCTCCGCGGCACCCAGAGCCTCGCCGCCGAGCGGGTGCGCAACGCCGCCGGCGCCCGCGAGACCGAGGGCGACCGGGGGCGCGACCCCGACGAGCTCGACGCCGAGGCCGACCGGTTGGCCGAGCAGGAGGCCGAGATCCGGGCGCTCGTCGCCGAGCAGCAGACGGCGCTGGAGGAGGCGGTCGCCGCCCGCAAGGGCGCCGAGGAGGCCGCCGCCCAGGAGGAGCGCCGCGTCGCCGGGCTGCTCCCGCGCCGCCGCCGACCGAAGGGAGGGCCTGGCGCGGCTGCACGGCCAGGTCAACGCCCTGCGCTCACGCGCCACCGCGGCGGAGGAGGAGATCGGCAGGCTCGAGGCCGCCCGGGCCGACGCCCTCGCCCGGGCCGAGCGCGCCCAGCACGACTTCACCGCCCTCGAGACGAAGGTCGCCGGCCTGTCCGCCGGCGAGGAGGGTCTCGACGCCGAGCACGAGGCGGCGGCCGCGGCGCTGGACGACCTCGAGGACCGCCTCGCGAAGACCCGCGAGGAGGCCCAGCAGGCCGACCGCGACAAGTCCGCGCTCGCCGCCCGCAAGGAGGCCCTCGAGATCGGCCTGGCCCGCAAGGACGGAGCCGGGGCGCTGCTCGCGGCGTCCGACACCGTCGCCGGTCTGCTCGGGTCGGTCGCCGCGCTGCTGTCCGTCCGCAACGGCTACGAGGCGGCCGTCGCCGGCGCCCTCGGCGCCGCGGCCGACGCGGTCGCGGTCACCGACGCCGACGCCGCGGTGGCCGCGATCGGCCACCTCAAGGACGACGACCTGGGCCGGGCGGGTCTGGTGCTCGGCGGCGGTTCCGTGGACCGCAGCGGCTGGCCGCAGCTGCCGGCCGGGGCGGCGTACGCCGTCGACGTCGTCGACTGCCCGGCCGACCTGCGTCCCGCGCTGACGCGCCTGCTGGAGCGGACCGCGGTCGTCGCCGACCTGCCGGCCGCGCGGAGCCTGGTCGCCGACCTGCCCGACGTGGTGGCGGTGACCCGTGACGGCGACGTGCTGGGCGCCCACTTCGCGGCCGGCGGCTCCAACGCCAAGCAGAGCATGATCGAGATCCAGGCCGCCGTCGACGAGGCCACCGCGGCGCTCGCCGAGGCGGTCGCCGCCAGCGAGCGGCTCTCCTTCGACCTCGCCCGGCTGGAGAACGAGCGGGCGGAGGCCAAGCGTCGCGTCGACGTCGCGCTCGCCAAGCTGCACGAGTCCGACGCGACGCTGGCCGCAGTGGCCGAGGAGCTCGGCCAGCACGGCTCGCTCGCCCGTGCGGCGCGCGCCGAGGCGGAGCGGATGGCCGACGCGATCGGGCAGGCGACGGCCACCCGCGAGCAGGCGGCTGCCGGCATCGCCGAGCTCGAGGAACGCCTGGCCTCCGCGGAGCAGACCGCCGACGAGGAGCCGGACACCAGCGAGCAGCAGCGCCTGACCGACGAGGCCCGCGCCGCGCGGCAGGCGGAGATGGAGGCCCGGCTGGCGTTGCGGACCTCCGAGGAGCGCGCTCGCGCCCTCCACGGCCGGGTCGACCAGATCCGGCGCGCCGCTGCGGGGGAGCGGCAGGCCCGGGCGAGGGCCGCCGAGCGTCGCGAGCGGTTGCTGCGGGAGGGCCGCGCCGGCCAGGCCGTGGCGTCCTCCGTCTCCTACGTCCTCGGTCGGCTGGAGGTCTCGATCGACCGGGCGCGGCGCGCCCGTCAGGAGGTCGAGGAGTCCCGCCGTGGCCGCGAGCAGGAGCTGATGGGCGTCCGTGGCCGGCTGCGGCACCTGGCGCGGGAGCACGAGGAGCTGGTCAGCTCGGTGCACCGCGACGAGATGGCGCGCACCCAGCAGCGGATGCGGATCGAGCAGATCGAGACCAAGGCGCTCGAGGAGCTCGGCCTGGCCGCCGACGCACTCGTCGCGGAGTACGGCCCCGACCAGCCGGTGCCGGCCTGGGAGGCGGCGAAGGACGGGGCCGGCGCGGACGCCTCGGGCGGGGACGCCTCCGGCGGTGACGCCGAGGAGGCGGAGCCGCGCACCGTGCCCTACGTCCGTGACGAGCAGGTCAAGCGGCTGCGGGCAGCGGAGCGCGCGCTGAGCATGCTCGGCAAGGTGAACCCGCTCGCGCTGGAGGAGTACTCCGCGATGGAGGAGCGGCACAAGTTCCTCACCGAGCAGCTCGAGGACCTCCGCGCCACCCGCAAGGACCTGCTCGACATCGTCCGCGACGTCGACGCCCGCGTCGAGCAGGTCTTCACCGAGGCCTACGCCGACGTCAGCAAGGCGTTCGACCAGACGTTCGCGCGGCTGTTCCCGGGCGGCGAGGGCCGGCTCGTGCTCACCGACCCGTCCGACATGCTCACGACCGGCGTCGAGGTCGAGGCCCGGCCGCCGGGCAAGAAGGTGAAGCGGCTCTCGCTGCTCTCCGGTGGCGAGCGGTCGCTGGTGGCGGTGGCCTTCCTCGTCGCCCTCTTCAAGGCCCGCCCGTCGCCGTTCTACATCCTCGACGAGGTCGAGGCCGCGCTCGACGACGTCAACCTCGGCCGGCTGCTGGAGATCTACGAGGAGCTCCGGGAGAACTCGCAGCTGCTCGTGATCACCCACCAGAAGCGCACGATGGAGGTCGGTGACGCGCTCTACGGCGTCACCATGCGCGGCGACGGCGTGTCCACGGTCATCAGCCAGCGGCTCCGCGAGGCGGAGAGCGCGTAGGCGTCGCCCCGTGGAGGTCCGGGCGACCCGCCGCGGCGACCTGGAGCCGCCGGCCGGGTACGGCGAGCCCGTGGCGGTCGGCCTCGGGCTCTCGGGCCCGGTGGCGACCTGGTCTGCCTGGACGGGCGGGGACGGCGAGGCGGGACCGCTCGTCGCGCTGACGGCGTACGCCGGTGCCGGCGCGCCGGTGGGGACGAACGGACGGGCGTTGGGCGCGCGCCGCGGGTCGGGTCGTCGTGGGAGGTGGCTTCGAGGAGTGATCGGCGTTGGGGTGCGCTGGGCTGGCACCTGGTGCCGGGGAGCGCACGCTAAGGGTCTGGTGGCTGGGGTCGTGCTTGTCGGGGGCGCGTCGGGTGGTCTTGGGTCGTGGTGGGGACGAACGGCCAGGCGTGGGCGCTCGCCGCGGGGGTCGAGGCACCTGGTTGCGGTCGGCGGGTCGCTGCCGGGTTGCTTCGGGTCGACCCTTGTGGTCGGGGTCGAGAGAGGGGCCGTCGAGAAGAGGACAGCTCGTTGGGGTGCGCTGGGCCGGCACGTGGTGCCGGTGGAGCGCACGCTAGGCCTTCGATCGAGTCGAGTCGCCGTTGTCGGGGCCGCGTCGGGTCGTCGTGGGGTCGGGGCAGGGACGAACGGCCAGGCGTGGGCGCTCGCCGCGGGGGTCTAGGCACCTGGTTGCGACCCGCGGGTCGCTGCCGGGTTGCTTCGGGTCGACCCCTGTGGTCGGGGGTCGAGAGAGGGGCCGTCGACAAGAGGACAGCTCGTTGGGGTGCGCTGGGCTGGCACCTGGTGCCGGTCGAGCGCACGCTAGGCCACCGTCGGTGGCCGGGGGTCGCTGTCGTCGGGGGGCGTCGGGTGGTCGTGGGTCGCGGTGGGGACGAACGGCCAGGCGTGGGCGCTCGCCGCGGGGGTCGAGGCACCTGGTTGCGGTCCGCGGGTCGCTGCCGGGTTGTGTCGGGTCGACCCTTGTGGTTGCGGTCCGGGAGGAGAAGGTGATTTCTAGGTTCCGGCGCCCTGGCGCCCCGGGGGCGGGGGTCAGGTTCGTCGTTTGGTGATGAGGAGGTCGCCGTCGGGCAGGCGTCGGTGCTCATAGCTCGGGTTCTCGATGAGGCGGTGGTGGAAGGCGCACAGGCAGACCCCGTTGGCGGGGGTTGGTTTGGCCGCCGTTGCGCCAGGGGTGGAGGTGGTGGATCTCGCACCACTGGGGTTTCACTCGACAGCCTCGGGCGCGGCAGCGTTTGTCGCGGAGGAGCCTGACCCGGTAGCCCGGACACCTGATCTGTAGCGATGATCGCTGCAGGAGAGGAGTCTGTAGATGCCTGCACCATACCCACCGGAGTTCCGCCGCAGAGCGGTCGACCAGGCCCGCAAGCCGGGCGCGTCGGTTGCCCAGGTCGCCAAGGATCTCGGGATCAGCGAGTCCGGCTTGCGTCGTTGGATGGCCCAAGCCGATGTCGACGCCGGCCGCAAGGAAGGGTTGTCGACCCACGAGCGTGAGGAACTGGTTCGTCTGCGTCGGGAGAACCGGCGCTTGGAGATGGAGCTGGAGATCACCAAGCGCGCCGCAGCGTTGTTCGCCAAGGAGAACGTGCTCCCAAAATGAAGTACCGGCTGGTCTGTGAGCTCGCCGGCGACGGGTTCGACGTCGCGGTGACCTGCCGGGTTCTCGGGGTGTCCAGGTCGGGCTATTACGAATGGGTCAAGCGGCCGCCGTCAGAGCGTGACCTCGCCGACGCCTACCTGGCGAACACGATCGTGGCGATCCACGCCGACTCACGCCGCTCTTATGGCTCGCCACGGGTCCACGCCGAGCTACGGCTCGGGATGGGTCTCAAGGTCGGCCGCAAGCGGGTCGCGCGGCTGATGCGGATGCTAGGAGTGGCCGGGATCAGCCACCGGCCGAAGAAGCGGCACCGGCCGGCTGCGGCGGTCCATGAGGACCTCGTGCAACGAAAGTTCGTTGCCGAGGGGCCGGATCGTTTGTGGTGCACCGACATCACCGAGCACCCGACCCGGGGCGGGAAGGTCTACTGCTGCGCGGTCCTGGACGTGTTCAGCCGCGTCGTGGTGGGCTGGTCGATCGCTGACCACATGCGATCTGACCTGGTCGTCGATGCCCTGCAGATGGCGACCTGGCGCCGCCGTCCGGAGGGCACCATCGTCCACTCCGACCGGGGCAGTCAGTACACATCGTGGGTCTTTGGGCACCGGCTCCGCGACGCCGGACTGCTCGGATCCATGGGCCGGGTCGCCTCCTCGGTGGACAACGCGATGATCGAGTCGTTTTGGTCGACCATGCAGCGCGAGCTGCTCGACCAGCAGTCCTGGCAGACCATCGACGAGCTCGGCGGAGCGATCTTTGAGTGGATCGAGGCCTGGTACAACCCGCGCCGCCGGCACACCTCCCTCGGCATGCTCAGCCCCGTCGAGTTCGAAGCCCTTCACACCACCGCCACCCCGGCGGCATGATCACCCAACCAACCGTGTCCGGAGAACCGGGTCAGGCTCCCGGACTCGGATGAGCTTCCGCTGGGCTGGGGTGAAGAGGCGGCGGGTGCGGCCGAGGTCGAGGACCTCGCTGTCGGTGCCGAGGACGGCGGGGATGATGGCGGCGTTGCAGGCCAGGCGGCGGGCTTCGGCGGCGGTCAGGTTGGGTCCGTGTTCGAGGTCGGGCTCGATGAGCCCGGCGACACCGAGGTCGGAGCGCAGGTCCTCGAGGGTGACGGTGACCAGGACGGTGGTGGCATCCCCGCCGTGCTCGGGGAGCCGGTCGGGGTCGAGGCGCTCCAGCAGCGTGCAGAACGCGAGGGCGCGCTTCTTGGGGTAGGGGGATCCGGTCGCCTTCGTTGTGGCAGCCGAGGATCTCGGTCCCGTCGGGTAGCTGGGTGGTGGTCGGCTCCATCGGCTCGTCGGGGTCCGGCGCGTCCTGCTCGTCTGCGGGGTCGCGGTGGCGGGGGCTGGTGAGGGCGTCGAGGTAGGTGTCGAGTCGTTTCGCTGCGGGGGTGGGGATGATCCCGGAGATCCGAGACGTCCCGTCGCCGAGGTCGCGGATCGAGAGCCGCGACCGTTCCTCGGCAGATGCTTCTTCCTCGGCCAGCTTCTTCGCATCCTCTTCGTCGGCGATCTCCGGTGCCACGACGTGCAGGATGTGGCGGCCGAGGATGCGGAGCTGGGTGGGGGTGAACTGTGCGGCGCAGTCGACGAGGGTCTCCTCGGCGTCGGCCTTCACCTGCAGCCCGACCCGCTTGGGCAGGGCGTCGACGGCGCGGACGATCACCCACGCCTGCTCCTCACTCACCCGGCCGTCGGCGAACGCCGCCGCCACGACGGGGAACCGGTCGTCCAACGCCTTCGCCAGCCGCTGGTCCGCCCGGGCATCGCGGAGATCGGCGTTCACCTCGTGGGCCAACCACGACCCCACGTCCGCGGCGGCGTTCTCGCTGGCCACATCACTGGAGGCGGCCATGACCTTCAGCCGCAGCGCCTTGAGCCGCTGCTCGGCCCGGTGCAGCTCGGTGATCGCCGCCGCCTTCGCCTCCGTGGGCATGAACGTCGCCTCCACCCCGGCCACCTCGTCCAGCGCCGCAGCCACCTGCCGGGCGCAGGCCAGCACCGGGTGGGTGCCGGTGCTGGTGGGGGAGTGCGACATCGAGATCTTCTCCAAGGCAGGGCAGACGAGTGTGTTTCCACAGTCATCCTGCCGGAGGCACTCACAGGCGCAATGACACATCCACCCGCCGTGGGAAGCAGGTGGCGACAGTTGGTCCGATTCGCAGAACTCGGTCGCCTTCCTCCTCCCCCAGAAGGGGCTCCGGTCCGCGACCTGCACCCATTCTAGATCGAACAAACGTTCGAATGCAAGGCCTTTCTCGGGTCTTCTTTCGTCCGGCCTCAGGCGCCCTTGACGGCGAACCCCATGTAGGACACCTGCGTGCTCCTGACCTGTCCGAAGTCCAGCCGGCGGCTGAGCTCGCCGTAGGAGATCTTCCCCGCCTTCGCCCTGCGGAGGTTCGTCACGAGCGCGAGCGGGTTCGCGCGAGGTCCGAGGCCGACCACCTCGCGCACCTGCAGCCCGACGTCACGCAGGCCGGTCTCCAGCTCGTCGGGCGTGATGAACATGTCCCAGTCGTGGATGGGGACGTCCATGATCCGGGTGAGCCGCCACTCCTGCATCGTCTTGATCGCGACCATCTTGCTCGCCCGGGTCCGGTTGACGGTGTCGAAGAGGAAGACGCCGCGGGGCGTCAGCGAGCGGGAGATCTCGGCGAGCACGCGGGGGAGGTCCGACACGTGCTCGAGCACGTCGCAGCAGTAGACGAGGTCGAACTCCCCGTCGGTGACCGGCAGGCTCTCGCCGGACCCGACCCGGTAGTCGATCTCGAGGCCCACCTCGGCGGCGTGGCGGCGCGCGGTGTCGATCGACACCGAGGAGGGGTCGACGCCGACGACCTGCGCGCCCAGGCGGGCGAACTCCTCGGCCAGGAACCCGCCGCCGCACCCGACGTCGAGCGCGCGCAGCGCACCGGGGTCGAGCCGCAACCGGTCGAGCACCCCGCGGAAGTACCGGAGCCGGCCCGGCGTCATGCTGCCGTGCAGCATGTTGAGGGAACTGTCCTCGTCCCACCAGCCGGCGCCGTCGCGGTCGTAGACCTCGTTGTCGATCATCGCGCGCCCTCCGGTCAGCCGGCCGTGACCAGCGTACGCCGGCCGGGCCGGCGCGTCGCCGCCCGCGCGCTCAGTAGCCGTAGAGCTCGAAGTCCTGTGCGTAGAGCGCCTCGACGCGTCGCACGAGGTCGGGGCGGCCGGCGTAGGGGTCGGGCTGGCCGTCCTTGCGGGAGTTGGGGATCGTCACCGGGACGTCCGGGAGGCCGGCGTGCTCCCTGATCACGGCGAGGTCGGCGTCGAAGCTCTCGAGCCGGCCGATGTGGTCGTAGTCGACGAGCGGGTGGAGCAGGTTGACGTGCTGGGGGCGCCAGTGGGGGTCCATCTCGGTGAGCGGGTCCTGCTGCTCGATCGCGGTGACGAACTGCTCGAACGTCAGCGGGCTCTCCGGGTCGACGGGGAGCCCGAGCACCTCTTGCAGCCCCGCGCGGTAGTGCTGCTGCCGGACGACCTTGGCGTACCAGGTGGACCGTGCCCGGGCGAGCGGCTCCCGCACGAAGCTGAACCGGAACGCGCCGCCGGCGAGCATCCGGACCACCTCGGGCCAGCCGACGTCCTTGGGCTTGGGCAGCCGGTTGTCGCGGTGCACCCGCTGGGTCATGAAGTCGTGCTCGCCGGTGTGCACGCGGTCGAGCCACAGCGTCATGGTCGAGCAGCCGGCCTTCTGGTTCTTCACGTAGACGCAGCCGTGCTCGGGCAGCACGACGATCGCGCGCGACATCGCCAGCCGGCTGCGGTAGTAGCGACGGAGGTCGGCGAAGGTGGGACCGCCCGCCTGCGCAGCAGCTGCGTCGGTCACCGGCGTCCCCCTCGGTCCTCGGTCGGAGCGGGCCGTCAGGCCCGCCCACCATCTTGGCACAATGGCGCCACATGACCGCCCCCGCCGCCTCGGACCGCGTCGCCGGTCCCGAGGGCGAGGGCGCCGGGGCGGCCGGGGCGGCGGCCGGACGGTCGTCGGGCCTGCGGCCCGAGATCCAGCTGCTCCGCGCAGCGGCGGTCCTGGCGGTCGTCGTCAACCACCTGTGGCCGAGCCGGCTGACGGGCGGCTACCTGGGGGTCGACGTCTTCTTCGTCATCTCCGGCTACCTGATCACCGCCCACCTGCTCCGCGAGCTCGACCGCACCGGCCGGATCGGGCTCCGTGGCTTCTGGGCGCGCCGGGCGCGGCGGCTGCTGCCGGCGAGCCTCCTGGTGCTGGTCGTCACCGCCGGTGCGACGATGCTGTTCCTCCCCGCCACCCGCTGGGACGACGTGCTCCGCGAGATCGCCGCGTCGGCGCTGTACTTCCAGAACTGGCTGCTCGCGGCGGAGGCGCAGGACTACTTCGCTTCGACGGAGTCGCCGTCGCCGGTCACCCACTACTGGTCCCTGTCGCTGGAGGAGCAGTTCTACGTCGTGTGGCCGCTGGTCGCCCTCGGCGCGTACGCCGTCGGCCGGCTGCTCGGACGGCCGCGAGCGGCGGTCGCCGCCGCGTTCGGCGCGGTCGCGGCGGCGTCGCTCGCCTACTCGGTGTGGATCACCGCCGAGCAGCCGACCGCGGCGTACTTCGTGACCCCGGCGCGGATGTGGCAGCTCGGCATCGGCGGTCTCCTCGCGTTCGTCCCGACCCTCGTCCGCGGCCGCCACGTGGTCGCGCTGGTCGGGTGGACGGCGCTGCTGGGCTCGACCGTGGTGTTCGACGAGGCCAGCCCGGTGCCGGGCTGGGTGGCGCTGGCGCCGGTGCTCGGCGCCGCCGCGGTGATCTGGGCCGGTGACGCGTTCCTGTCCCGGGTGCCCGTCCTGCTCCGCCCGGCGTTGGCGGCCGGGCTCTGGGTCGGAGCGATCTCCTACTCGCTCTACCTGTGGCACTGGCCGCCCGTCGTCATCCTCCCCGACGCCCTCGGCGCGCCCCTCGACTCCGCCGATCGGCTCCTGCTGCTCGCCGTCCTCCTGCTCGTCTCGTGGGCCAGCACCCGGTTCGTCGAGGACCCGGTGCGCCGCGCGGGCTGGCTGGTGACCGGCCCCGCCCGCCGTACGTTCGTGCCGGCGGCCATCGGCATGGCGGTGGTCGTCGTCGTGACGCAGCTCGGCAGCGGGTCGGTGGAGGAGCGGCGCGACCGGGTGCTCGACGACATCGAGGCGGCGCTCGCCTCCAACGACCCGTGCTTCGGCGCGCGGGCGATGGCCAACCGGTGCGAGGACCGGTTCCGGCTGCGGTGGCCCGACTCGGCGCTGCTCCAGGCCCGCACCTACGAGGACGAGCCGACGTGGGGCAGCTCCTGCCTGCAGCGGGCCGACCGGCCCGAGCTGCAGACCTGCGAGTTCGGCGTCCCGCGCGAGGAGGCGCGGTTGCGGGTGGCGCTCGTCGGCGACTCCCACGGCCGGCACTGGGTGCCCGCGATCGACGAGCTCGCCGTCGAGCACCGGTGGAACGTCGTGACGATGCTCAAGGGCTCGTGCCCCGTGACGGCCGCGGCAGTGCGGACCCGCAACTACCCGGAGTACGTCGACAGCTGCCGCGCCTGGAACGAGGCCGTCGCCGACGAGGTCGCCGCCGACCCGACGATCGACGTCGTGATCACCTCGGCCAACAGCCGCAACTACACCGTCGACGGCGCCGACACCTCCCGTCAGTTCGCCACGCCGGCGGTGCTGCGCGCCATGGAGGAGGGGTACGTCGAGGTGTGGCGGCAGTGGGTCGAGGCCGGCAAGGAGGTGGTCGTCCTCGGCGACGTCCCGCGGATGCGCAGGGGGACCTGCCGACCTGCGTCATGGAGGCCGGCACCGACGAGGCGCCCTGCACCGCGCCGGTGCGCCGGGCCGCGTCGCCCGACCCGCTCCTCGGAGCGGCCCGCGCCGCCGACGACCCGCGCGTGCACGGGGTGGACCTGCTGCGGTTCTTCTGCGGCCCGCTGCGCTGCCACTCGGTGATCGGCGGGGTCGTCGCCTACGAGGACGAGAACCACCTCGTCGGCTACTTCGCGCGCAGCCTGGCGCCGTACCTCCACGACGAGATGGCCGCGGCGTTCCGGTAGGTTCCCGACGGTGACTGAGGAGCGCCGACGGCCGGGCCGGGACGACTACGTCGCGTGGGACACCGCGACCCTGCGCTGGGCCGACATCGACGTCTACGGCCACATGAACAACGCCCGCTACTTCGAGCTGATCGACACGGTCGTCAACGACCACCTCGCCGCCGCCGTGGGCACCGACATCCGCGCCCTCCCGGCGATCGGCGTGGTCGCCGAGGTGTCCTGCCGCTACTTCCGCGAGGTCACCTACCCCGGCCGGCTCGACCTCGGCATCGCGCTCGAGCGGCTCGGCACCTCGTCGGTCGTCTACCGGGTGGGGATCTTCCAGGGCGACCCGGCGGGCGACGGCGCGACGGCCGCGGCCGAGGGACGGTTCGTCCACGTCTACGTCGACAACACCGACGCGGCGCGTCCGGTCACGCCGATCCCCGACGTCGTCCGGGCCGCGCTCGAGCCGCTCGTCCGCTGACGAGACGCCGAAGGGCGGGACCGCTCGGGTCGATCAGGCGCCGCGCCGCGCCAGCTCCCGCAGCGGCTCCCGCAGCTCCTCGGGCAGCTCGAGCAGCTCGACGTAGTGGTCGACGCGGGCAGGGTCGAGGCGCTGGTCCGTGGTCACGTCGCGCGACCGTCGCGGAGCGCTGAACAGCTCGCCCGACGGGTCGCCGAGCAGGTCGCGGGCGACCGCGCGGTTGGTCTCCTCCCACTGCGCCATGAAGGCGTCGAGCACGTCGTCCGGGAGGGTGAGCGCCGGCCCCGGGGCGGCGTCGAGGAGCCTCTCCACGTAGGGGCGGTTGTCGATCTCGACCCTGCGCAGGTGGTCGGCCTCGCGCCGGTGGATGTTGAGGAGGCGCAGCAGCTCGACCGCCTCCGCGCTCATGCTCTCGTTGCGCGACGGCGTCCGCTCGAGCTCGGCCAGCGGGGTGGTGACGGCGGCGGCGTCCATGAAGTCCTCGACCAGGTCGCCGCCCAGGAACCGGTCCCGCTCGAACCTGCGGACGACGAACGACGTCGGCTCCAGGATCCGGCGGAACCGCTCGAGCCGCCGGCGGTAGTCGTAGAAGTCGCTCCAGTCGACGACGACCCAGTCGGTGAGCCGTCGGGTCTCGCCGACCTTCACCTCCTGCTGGTAGCGGCTGACCAGGTGGTCGTCCTGGCGGCGCAGGTAGACCACGACCGACCGGGAGCCGCCGAAGCGCTCCGTGAACCGCCGCAGCCGCTCCACGGCGGGCTTCGGTGCGCCGTAGAGGCCCTCGTCGGAGAAGACCACCCGGGACGGGGACCACTCGTCGATCTCGCGGAACAGCCGCCGCCGGAACCGGCGGCGGAAGTCGGGCACCGACGTGCGGCCCGAGCGGTGCCACGCCAGGGTCAGCTCCACCTCCTCGTCGGAGCGGATGAACATCCCGAGGTCCGCGTGCCGGGTACGACCGGGCGAACGCGGGTACAGGAGACCGTCGGCGGCCAGTCTCGTGCGGTTGCGGGACAGGAAGCGCTGGAGGGTCGACGTCCCGGTCTTGGCCGTGCCGATGTGGAGGACGACGTCGGGGCGGACGGCGGGCTGGACGGGCACGGTCGGTCCTCCGGGTGTCATGCGAGCAGTGGGCTGGGGCGCCGTTAAGGTGTGCTCGACGTCAGGCGAGTGGAGAGCGTAGATGAAGAACTTGCTGATCACGGGTGGCGCGGGGTTCATCGGGCGCCACCTGGCCGATCACCTGGTCCGGCACGGCGGGTACGCCGTGACCGTGCTGGACAACGAGTCGCTCGGCGACCGCCGGCACCTCGACCTCGACGCCGTGCGCTTCATCGCCGGCGACCTGCGCGACGTCGGCGACGTCCGCGCCGCCGTCGCGGGCCAGCACGCGATCGTCCACCTCGCTGCCGACACCCGGGTGATGGACAGCATCGAGGACCCCGCCAACAACTTCGAGAACAACGTCGTCGGCACGTTCAACCTGCTGCAGGAGGCGCGCGCCGCGGGCGTGAGCCGGGTCGTCGCCGCGTCGACCGGCGGCGCGATCCTCGGTGACGTGGAGCCGCCGGTGCACGAGGAGATGGCGCCGCAGCCGACGTCGCCGTACGGCGCGTCCAAGCTGATGCTGGAGGGCTACCTCAGCGCCTACTCCAGCTCGTTCGGGCTCAGCGGCTGCGCGCTGCGGTTCTCCAACATCTACGGCCCGCGGTCCTTCCACAAGGGCTCGGTGGTCGCCCACTTCTACAAGCGGATCCTGGCCGGCGAGCCGCTCGTGGTCTACGGCGACGGCACCCAGACCCGCGACTTCCTCTACGCCGGTGACCTGGTCGAGGCGATCCGGCGGGCGGTCGAGAGCGACGCCGAGGGCGCGTTCCAGCTCGGCAGCGGCGTCCCGACGACGGTCAACGAGCTCATCGACCACATGCGGAAGGCCACCGGGCGCGACCTGGAGGTGGTCTACGAGGACTTCCGGGCGGGCGAGGTCAAGGACACCTGGTGCCGCATCGAGAAGGCGCGGAGCGGCTTCGGCTTCGACCCCGCCACCCCCTTGCCCGACGGGCTGCGGACCACCTGGGAGTGGTTCGCCCAGCAGCAGCGCGACTGACGACGCGCGACAGGAGCGACGCCCGTGCGACCCACCCCGGCCCGGACCCTCACGGCGAGGGTCCGGCGACGCCTGCGCCGAGCGGGCGGCGACGGCACCCCGGCGGAGCCCCGAGCCGGTCGCGGGCCGCGACCCGACGTCCCGGAGGAGCACAGCCACGTCGGCCCCGAGTTCGACGCCGTCGTCAACCGGGCCCGGCGCAACCAGGAGCCGCTCGGCGCCGACCCCGACTACGACCTCGTGCGCGAGCACTTCGACCACCACCACTTCATGCTGCAGGCCGAGCCGGCCCAGGAGCTGCCCCGCTTCGACCCGATCCGGGTGTTCCTCAACCACGGCGCCGAGGCGGTCAACAGCCCCCATCCCGACTTCTCGATGCGCAACTACCTCCTGCGCCACCCGGAGCGGGCGCAGGGGCCCGAGCAGAGCCCCTACGTCGAGTGGCTCCGCCGCGGCCGCGCCGCCGGCGAGATCGCCGACCCCGGGCTCGGCATCGAGCAGGTGGCGCGGGTCCTCGGGCTCACCCCGCACGAGGTGGTCGACGAGCTGGTGGAGGCCCGCACCGACCTGCTGCAGCGGCTGCGCACCGGCACGCTGGGGGAGATGTTCGCGAAGGCGGCGGAGGTCGAGCCGCTGATCGGCGCGGCCTGGCCGGAGACCGCCCGGGTGCGGATGCCACCGCTGGGCGCGGAGTACGTCGCTGGCCAGATCGCCGCCGTGCACGCGTGCCACGAGCAGCTCGGCCTGCGCCGGGCGCGGGTCGTGATCGTGACCGACCGCCCGCGCCGCGAGACGGTACGCCGCGCCGAGGGGCACCTCGCCCACGCGCTCGCCGCGTCGCTCGACCCCGAGGACGTCGTCGTGGTCTACACCGACGACAGCGGCACGCGGCCCGGCCTCCGGTTCCCGGCCGGCGTCCGCGAGGCCGACTTCGCCGCGGCCTCCCGCGGGCTGCCCGACGAGCACCAGGAGCTGGCGCTGGTCTCGCTGCTGCGCTCGCTGAGGGCGGCGGCGATCGTCAACGTCGACTCGAGCGTCCTCTACCGCGCGCTGGGCCCCTACGGGCGGGCGCTGGCGTCCTCGGAGCGGATCTTCCTGTACTTCCCGGCCGCCGAGCAGACCCCCGCAGGGCGCCTGGACGAGCTGGGGGCTGCGGTGGCTCCACACCGGCGTGGACTTCGCCGCCGGGTTCGTCACCGAGAGCGAGACCGCCCGGCGCGAGCTCGCCGAGCACTTCCAGATGGCCGACGCCGACAGGGACCGGCTGCTGGTCCTGTCACCGCCGGTCGACCCCGCCGTCCCGGAGGCCGGGCCGGCCGGCGCCGGCGACCGCCGCCCGGTCGTGGCGTGGGAGGGGGGCGAGTCGCCGCGGCTGAGCCGGCTCCTGCTGGCGGTCGAGGTCGCGCGGCTGATGCCCGAGGCGGACTTCCGGCTCCACGGCACGAGGCTCCGGCCGGCGCTCCGCGGCACGGCCGTCCCGCCCAACGTGCAGCTCACCGGCGAGCACGTCGACGTCCGCGGGCGCGACCTGTCCGACACCGACGTGTGGCTGCACACCGGGGTGGCCCGTGGCACGCCCCACCTGCTCCTCGACGTGGCGATGACCGGCGTCCCCGTGGTGGCGGGTGCGCACGGCGGTGCCGCCGAGGTCGTCAGCGGCGAGGACGGGTGGTCGGTCACCGAGGCCGACGACCCGGCCGCCTACGTGCGGGCGCTCCGCGACGCCCTCACCGACCCGGAGGCCGCCCGCGCCCGGGCCCGGACCCTGCGGGAGCGTCTCCTCGCGGAGCGCGACCCCGCGGCGTACGCCGAGCGGGTCGCCGGCCTGCTCCTGCCGGCGGGGGAGGAGGCCCGATGACCGACCTCACCCTGATCGTCACCGCGCACGACGAGACGCTGGTCTCCGGTCCGACGATGCGCTCCGCCGACCTGGCCGTCGCCGCTGCCCGTGCCCGCGGCTACACCGTCCAGCAGGTCATCGCGCTCGACGCCGCCACCGAGGAGACCACGGCGTACTTCCACCAGCCGCGCTTCGACCACTGGGAGCGGCGGACGATGACCGAGGGCGACCTCGGCCGCGTCCGCAACGCGCTGGTGCCCGACACCGACGGTGACTTCATCGCGTTCCTCGACGCCGACGACCTCTTCAGCGAGAACTGGCTCGCCGAGGGCCTGGCGACCGTCATCGCCGGCCGCGACCGGGGCGAGCGGCTGATCGCCCACCCCGAGCTCAACGTGCTGTTCGACCGCAACCACGCGGTCACCCGCAACATCGACCAGGACTCCCGGCTGTTCACGCCCTACTACTTCTACGCGCGCAACTACTACGACTCGCTGTGCCTGACCCCGCGCGAGGCCCACCTCGAGGTGCCCTACGTGCACCGCGACCTGCACAACGGGCTGTCGTTCCAGGACTTCCAGTTCAGCATCGAGACGATGGGGCGCGGCTGGAAGCACGTGGTCGTGAAGGACACGATCATCTTCAAGCGGCGCCGCGACTTCTCGCTGGTCGTGCAGAGCAGCGCCCGGCGCTCGGTCGTCCGGTCGCTGCCGGAGATGGCGATCGACCGGGTCCGCGACCTCCCGGCCGCCCACCGGCGGACCGGCACCACCCCCGACGAGGAGCGGAGCACGACTGATGGGTGACGCCGGGGCGAGGTCCGCCAGGGACCGGACGCTGATCCTGCACATCGGTCTGCACAAGACGGCGACGACGTACCTCCAGAACGCGTGGGGCGTCCACCGCTACGACCTGCTCCGCGAGGGCGTGCTGTACCCGCTGACCGGCCTCGTCGAGGGTGGCGCGAGCACCCGCGAGGGTGCCCAGTCCGGGCACGCGTTGTTCAGCCGTCCCGGCGACAAGCGCAGCCTGGTCACCGACCTGCTCACCGAGCTGCCCGACACCGCCTCGACGGTGCTCCTGTCGTCCGAGGACTTCTCGCTGCCGCGTGCCGAGCCGACGCCCGAGCAGCTGCTCGCACGGTTCGCGGCGTTCGGCACGGTGAAGGTCGTCCTCGTCCTCCGCCGCCAGGACCGCTGGATCGAGAGCTGGTACAAGCAGCTGGTCGACCAGTTCGGCAACCGCGAGACCCGCTCGCTAGACGAGTTCCTCAGGGACGAGGGGCCGCGACTCCTCGACTACCACGCGCGGTTCCTGCCGTGGCGCGAGCTGGTCGGCCCCGACGCCTTCCACGTGATCTCCTACGACGACGTGCCCGACGGTGCCGCGATCGGGCGCCGGGTCCTCGAGCTCGCCGGCGTGAGTGCGGGCCTGGTCGACGAGGTGGTCGCCACGCCCGTGCCCCGCTACGACAGCGTCCGCGCCGTCGACACGCTCGGGCTGCGGATCCTCAACGCGCACCGGTTCAAGAGCCGCGCCGAGCGCAACCAGGTGGCGCGCCGCGTCTACGAGGCCGCCCCCGCCGGCGACCTGCAGCTGATGACCCCGGAGATGCGGGCGGGCATCGAGGAGGTGTGCGCGCCGGTCAACGAGCGCATCGAGGCGGAGTGGTTCACCGAGCCGGTCCCCGGGCTGCGCTTCGGTGACCGGTCGGAGCCGCCGGCGGTGGCGCCGCCGAGCGGGCAGGAGGTCGTCGACTACGTCGACCACGTGCTGTCGCTGTGCCGGGCGGCGCGGGAGCGGGCCGAGGCCGCCGCGGCCGCCGAGGCCGGGCAGGACTCGTGACCAGCGCCAGCGCGCCGAGCGGCAGCCTGGCCGGGCTGGCCGTCTACACGATGTTCGGAGGCGACCCGCGGCAGCTGCTCGCTTGGTGCAACGTGCACCTCGGCCTCGGCGCCGAGCAGCTCTACGTCTTCCTCGACCGGCCCTCGCCGGCGCTCGTGGCTGCGCTCCCGGCGCACGAGCGGGTCCGGTGGGAGGCGGTCGACGCGACGACGTGGGAGACCCACTACCCGCCCGGCGCGCGCAACGTCGAGCGCAAGCAGGTCGACGGCTTCCGGCTCGCCGCACGGATGGCCGCGGCCGACGGCCACCGCCACCTCGCGTTCGTCGACGCCGACGAGCTGCTCGACCTGTCCCGGCCGTTCGCCGCCGTGGCGGCGGAGGCGCCGGACGCCGTCGCGTTCCGGTTCCCCGTCCGGGAGATGTGGTACGACGCCGGGGACCCGGTGACCGACCCGTTCGGCGCCACCCTGGCGGTCGGGCGGCCCGCGACCGGCCGCATGGACTGGAGCAGGGTCCTCGGCTGGCGGGCCCAGTTCCTGCGCAACGGCGTGCTGGGCCACCACGCCGGCAAGACCGTCCACCGGCTGCCGCTCGCCGTCGGCGACCTCACCGTCCACGGTCCCCGCTCCCTCCCGGGCGCCCCCGTGGTCGACGTCCCGGAGGAGAGCGGACGGGTCCTCCACTTCGACAGCGGCAGCGTCGACACGTGGACGGCGAAGTGGGGCGGGCGACTCGGCGGCGGCACGGTCGCCACCGGTCTGGGGCCCCACCGTCGCGCCCAGCAGCGGCTCTTCGAGCACGCGCTCCGGATGCCCGCGCCGCAGCGGCGGGCCTTCTTCGAGGACTTCTACGTCCTCGACGAGCAGGCACGCGACGCGCTGGCCGAGCGGGGGCTGGTCCGCCGCGTCGACGTCTCCGCGCTGACCGCGGGGCCGCTCCCGACCGACGTACCCGACGACGCCGTGCCGGCACCCCCGGTGGTGCCGGGCCGGCGTAGGGACCGGGTGGACTTCCAGTTCGCCCTCGTCTGCGACAAGCGGTTCGTCAAGCCGACCTTCGCCACGATGACGTCGGTCCTCTCGCAGGTCGGCGACCGGGGGAGCGTCCGGTTCGTCGTGCTCGGCGACGGCATCGACGGCGCCGACGTCTCCCGCCTGCGCGCCCTCGAGCACACCCGCTACGACGTCGAGGTGGTCGTCCACGACGTCACCGCCGACCTCGACCGCGATGTCGGCACCGAGGACGCCAAGCGGGCGACGTTCGGCCGGATCTACCTGATCGACCACCTCCCGCCGCAGCGCACCGTCTACCTCGACGGCGACGTGCTGGCGACCCGCGACTTCACCGAGCTGTTCGACCGCGACCTCGGTGGCGCCTGTCTCGCCGGGGTGTCCGACAGCGCCGCCCTGCGCCTGGTGGCCAACCCGGCCAACGTGCCCGTCGAGCAGCGCAACCGGCTGGTCGGCATCACCGGCGGCGACCCGCTGGAGTACCTCAACGGCGGGGTGCTGGTCTTCGACCTCGACAACCCCGACTTCCGCGAGCTCGCACTGCGCGCCCGGGCGCTGGTGGTCCTGCAGGGGCGGGCGCTCAAGCAGCGCGACCAGGACGCGATGAACATCGCCTTCACCGGCCGCAAGCACCGGCTGGAGAGCACCTACAACTACATGACCCAGTTCTACGCGTCCGACCGGGTGCTCGACGGCGACCTGACCAGGCTGAAGTACGACGCCGCCGACGCGAGCCTGATCCACTTCTCGGGCCGGATCAAGCCGTGGGAGTCGCCCGACGACGAGTTCTACAACGGCCTCTACCGCAAGCTGGTGCTCGAGGCGGAGCGGACGGTCGGGGTGAGCTGCGAGTTCTACTTCTCCGAGCCGCCGGTGGCGCCCCGCGCGTCGTGGACGGCCGCCCGATGGGCGGAGGTCCTCGGCGCGAGCACGCCGGGGCGCAGCGTGCCCGCCGGACCGGCGACGACCGACCTCGCGGTGGTCGACGTCGGCGACGCAGGGGTCCACCTCACGATGTCGGCGGAGATGCTCGAGCACGCCCGGGCCCACGACCTGCGGCTCGTCGGCAGGACGGCCGACGCCACCGTCGTCGACGCGCCGCTCACGGCCGTCGGCCCGGTGCTCAACCACCTGGTCAGCCGGGTCGCCCCGGGGACCCGGCTGCTCGCCCTCGACCTCGCCGGGGGCGCTCTCCGGAACAGGTGGCGTCGTACGCGACCTCGAGTGGGGGCGTGGCCGGGCCGGCCGGTGACGGGTTCGTCCGGCCGCTCGGCGTCATCGGGTTGCTCGCCGCGGGGGCGGCGGCCGGCCCGGAGCTGCTGCCCGAGCTCGGCGCCGACGGCGTGCTGCAGGCCGTCGAGGACGGCTGGCTCTCCGGCTGGTACCGGGCGCCGGCGACCGCCTCCGCGGCAGCCGTCACCGTCCACGTCGACGGCCGGCTGGCGGCCAGGCGCGCCGAGGGCGCCCGGCGCGACGACCTGCCCGACGACGGGCGGACCTGGGGCTTCCGGTTCCACCTCGAGCGGCTGGCGGCGCTCGGCGACGGACCGCAGCCGGAGGTCTCCGTGCGGATCGCCGGGACCAACGTGCCGCTGCGCGGCGGGGTGCTCCGGGTCGCGGACCCGCGCCGCGACCTGCGCTACGACGCCGAGCGCGACGCGTGGGTCGAGACGGCCGCGCCCCGGCGTACGCCGAGCAGTCGGGTGCCGGCGCTGGAGCGGCTGCGTCAGGCCCGGTTCAGGCGGTGAATCCCGAGCCGTCCGGCGGCGTCCTCGCGCACGAACGTGAACGACATGATGTTGATGGCGAACGGGTGGTAGCCCGCGTCCTTGAAGTGGCGGACGACGGGGTTCGACCCGAGGGCCAGCGGGTCGAAGTCGTGGAGCTCGATGCAGACGACGTCGGGGCGGTGCCGGTCCAGGTCGAAGGCCAGGATCGCCTCGCGGTCGTAGCCCTCGATGTCGACGCTGAGGTAGTTGACCCGGGTGCCGGCGGGGACGTGCTCCTCGAAGAGCCGGTCGAGGCTCATCGCCGGGACGTCCTCGGCGCCGACGGCGTCCTTGCTGTTGGCCAGCATCCGGGCGCGGTCGGCGATCACCGTGTCGATCCGCCCGCCGCGGAACTTGTGGAGGGTGACCACGTCGAGCTCGTTGTGGATCGCCAGCCGGAGGTTGGTCGCGCGCGGCCGGTGGCGCTCGAACAGCTCGATCGCGTCGGCCCGCGGCTCCACGTTGATGCCGTCCCAGCCCTCGAGGTGCATCCGGGCGGTGTTCGACAGCTTGATCGGGTGGTGCGCACCGACGTCGACGTAGAACCCGGGTGTCGCGTTGCGCAGCGCGTTCCACGCGACGATGTCCTCGCCGAACTGCGAGTAGGAGATGCGGTGCATTCTGGGGCGTTCCTCCGGGGGCCTCGGGATCGGCACGACCCTACCTGCTGCGGGCGGCGCTCCCGTCAACCAGCCGCCTCCTGCTCGGCGAGGCGTCGCAGCGGCGCGTGGTGCTCCTCCGGGATCTCCAGCAGCGCGAGGTAGTGGTCGAGACGGTCGGGCTCCAGCCGCTGCACCGTGGTGGTGCCGTCGACCTTGCGGTCCGCGTGGAAGAGCCGGCCGGTCGGGTCGCCCAGGACGTCGCGGGCGACGGCCCGGTTGGACTCCGCCCATTGCTCCATGAACCGGTCGAGCTCGGCCGGCGGCAGCGTCAGCACCGGCCCGCAGCCGTGGTCGAGCAGCCGCCGGACGTGGGGACCGTGGGCGATCGACCACGCCGGCTGCCCGAGGTTGCGGCGGTGGTGCAGGTTGAGCAGGCGCAGCACCTCCACCCCCTCGGCGCCGAGGCTCTCGTTCTGCGACCCGGGCTGCTCGAAGGCGTCGGCGCGGAGACCGAGCCCGGCCGCGTCCAGGAAGTCCTGGAGGAGCGAGCCGTCGGCGAACCGGGCCCGCTCGAAGGGACGCACGGCGAAGCTGTCGGGCGCGAGGCCCCGCAGCCAGGTGTCGAGCCGGGCGCGGTAGTCGTAGGTGTGGCCGAAGTCGAACCGCGACCACTCGGTCAGCCGCTCGGTGCGCCCCCTGCTTCACGACCTGCTGGTAACGGCTCGCGAGGTGGTCGTCCTGGCGGCGCAGGTAGGCGACGAGCCGCACCTTCCCGCCGAGGCGGCGCACCAGGTCGGCGGTGCCGCTCACCTTCGCGGGCGAGGCGGAGAACAGCGCCTCGTCGGACAGCACCACGGTCCGCGCCCCCGACTCGTCGACCTCGCGACGCAGCCGCCGTCGGAGCCGGCGACGGAACACCTCCGGCGCGGGGTGGTCGCCCCGCAGCCAGTCGTGCGACCGCTCGAGCTCCTCGTCGGGCGTCGCGTAGAGGCCCAGCCGGACGTGCCGGTGCGCGCCCGGCACTCGCGGGAAGAGCACGCCCTCCGCGAGCAGCCGCTCCTGGTTGATGCGCAGGAACCGCTGCACGGACGTCGTGCCGGTCTTCCCCGAGCCGATGTGGAGCACGATGCCGCGGGTCTCGGTCGGCTCCGGGCCGCGCTGGTCGATAGGGTCCTCCCGATGGCGTGACGCCCGCCGGCGCAGGGCCGACGGCGGCCCGCAATCTACCCGGTCCCCACCGGCTATCGTGTGCGGGCCACGACGCGAATCGGGAAGGGCGTGGGGTGACGGATCGGCTGCGACGGGGAGTGCGCCGCGTCCTCGGCATCGGCCGCCGCACCACCGGCGAGCCGGTCGGTGCCCCGGCCCCTGCTCCGGCTCCGGCTCCCCGCGGCGCCGCCCCGGGCCGACGTACCGGTCGAGCCCACGCACCTGGGCCCGGCGGTCGACCAGCGGGTCGCCGAGGCGCGGCGCGCGCTGCGCACCGACGCCGGCCCCGACTACCGGCTGGTCGCCGAGAACTTCGACTTCGCCCACTACCTGCTCCAGGGACCGCCCCTGATCGAGCGGCACCGCATCGACCTGGTGCAGCACTTCCTGCGCGACGGGGTGGAGCTCGACCGCAGCCCCGACGTGAACTTCTCGATGAGCCGCTACCTCGAGCGGCACCCCGAGCGGGCGCACGGCCCCGGCCGCAGCCCGTACGCCGCCTGGTTGCGCACCGGCCGCGACGCCGGCGAGATCGCCGACCCCGCGCCGGGCGTCGAGAAGGCGGCCCCGGCGCTCGGGATGACTCCGCACCAGCTGGCCGACACCCTCGGCGAGCTGCGCACCGACCTGCGGGAGCGGTTCCTCCACGGCCGGCTCGGCGAGGTCTTCGCAAAGGCCGCCGAGATCGAGCCGCTGATCGGCTCCGTGGCCGGCCGGGTGCTGCGGCCCACCATCCCGCCCCTCCTCAGCGAGGAGGCGGTCGACCAGGTCGCGGCGATCAGGGCCGCCCAGGAGGCCGCGGGCCACCGGCGCGCGCGGCTGGTGCTCCCTGCTGCCCCGGCCGCGGTGGGGCGGCGGCCCCCGGATGGAGGGGGCACATCGCGCGTGCGCTGAGCCGGCGGGTCGCCGCGGAGGAGGTCGTCGTCGTCTACACCGACGGCGACGGCGACACGCCGCCCGGACGGTTCCCTGACGGCGTCCGCGAGATCGCGTTCGCCGACAGCGTCGCCGGGCTCGAGGAGCCGTTCGCGGAGCGGGCGCTCGTCGAGCTGGTGCGCTCGTTCCACGCGGACGCCGTCGTCAACATCAACTCGGTGCTGGGCTACCGGGCGCTCGGCCACTACGGCAGCGCGCTCGCGGACTCCGAACGGCTGTTCCTGCTGTTCTTCTGCAACGAGCAGCTGCCACGCGGCAATTGGGTGGGCCTGCCGCTGCGGCAGTTCTACCGCAACGTCGACGTGGTCGAGGGCGTCATCACCGACAGCGCCTACCTGGCCGGCTGGCTGAGGGAGCAGTTCGCCCTGGGCGAGGACGTGTTCCCCGGCCTGCACGTCTTCCGGGCCCCCGTCGACCCGTCCCTCGAGCCGGCGGGCCGTCCCTCGGCCCGCCCGGACCGCCGGCCGCGCGTCTACTGGGCCGGCCGGCTCGACCGGCAGAAGCGCGTCGGGCTCGTGGCCGAGATCGCGCGCCGGCTGCCCGACGTCGACTTCCTCATGTGGGGCCAGGCCGACCTCGACGGGGCGGGCACCCGGGCCGACCTGCCGCCGAACATCGCGCTGCAGGGCAGCTACGACCACATCACCGAGCTCGACCTCGGCGACGCCGACCTCTGGCTCTACACCTCGGGCTGGGACGGCGTCCCGAGCGTCCTGCTCGAGGTGGGCATGACCGGGGTGCCGATCGTCGGGACGCTCGTCGGCGGCACCGGCGAGGTGCTCACCGACGAGCACTCCTGGCCGGTGCCCGAGGACGCCGGCGCCACGGCGTACGTCGACGCGATCCGCGCGGTGCTCGCCGACCCGGCCGGCTCCGCGCAGCGGGCCGCCGCGCTGCGCGAGCGGCTGCTGGCCGAGCGCACCGAGGAGGCGTTCGCCGACCACGTGGCGTCCGTGCTGCTCCGGCCGGAGGAGGAGCGATGACCGAGGTCGACCTCTCGCTGGTCGTGACCGCCCACGACGAGACCGCCGTCTGCGGCCCGACGATGCGCTCCGCGGACGCGGCCGTGGCCGCCGCGCGCGACGCCGGCCACCGCGTGCAGACGGTGGTGGTGCTCGACGCGGCCACGGCGGCCACCACTGCCTACTTCGACCAGCCGCGGTTCGCGCACTGGGAGCGGTGGGCGATGGCCGAGGGCGACCTGGGCCGGGTGCGCAACGCGGTGGTGCCACGGCTGGCGGGCCGCAACGTGGCCTTCCTCGACGCCGACGACCTGTTCAGCGAGAACTGGCTGGTCGACGGGCTGGCGGTGCTCGCCGACGCCGAGGCGGCGGGGGAGCGGGTGATCGCCCACCCCGAGCTCAACGTGGTCTTCGACGGCCAGCACGACGTGCTCGTCAACCTCGACCAGGGCTCGCCGCTGTTCGACCCGCACCTGTTCTACGTGCGCAACACCTACGACTCGCTGTGCCTCGCGCCGCGGGCGGCCCACCTCGAGGTGCCCTACGTCCACCGCGACATCCCGCGCGGGCTGTCCTACCAGGACTGGCAGTTCAGCGTGGAGACCATGAACCGCGGGTGGCGCCACGTCGTCGTGCCCGACACGATCATCTTCAAGCGCCGCCGCGACACCTCGCTGGTCGTGGAGAGCAACACCCGCAAGGCGATCGTGCGGGCGCTGCCGGCGCTGGCGATCGACCGGGTGCGGGACCTGGGGCGGGTCACCCGCCCCGACCCCCGGGCCTGACCGCCCCGGAGAACGGACGAGGGGCGCCCCCGGCCGAGCCGGGGACACCCCTCGCGGAGGTCGACCGTCGTCAGCCGGTCGGCTCCGTGGTCTTCGCCGCCTGGGCCTCCGAGCTCCAGATCGAGACGCAGGGGATCTTGGTCTCGTCGCAGCGGTCGGCGTACTTCCGCGTGATCTCGGTGACCTCCTCCATCAGGCCCTCGCTGAGGGTGATGGGGGTCAGGCCGAGGTGCAGGAAGCGGTCGTTGGCGACGTGCAGCTCGTTCTCGTCCGCCTCGTTGCGCGGGTTCGGCACGTTGTGGATCGCCACGCCGGTGCGGTCGGAGATCATCTTGGCCAGGTCGCGGACCCGGTGGGTCTCGGTCATCTGGTTGAAGATGTGCACCCGGTCCTCCCGCGCCGGCGGGTTCTCGATGGCCAGCTGGATGCACTTGACCGTGTCCTGGATGTGGATGAACGCCCGGGTCTGGCCGCCGGTGCCGTGGACGGTCAGCGGGTAGCCGATGCCGGCCTGCATGAGGAACCGGTTGAGCACGGTGCCGTAGTCGCCGTCGTAGTCGAACCGGTTGATCAGCCGCTCGTCGCGCCGGGTCTCGGAGGTCTGGGTGCCCCACACGATGCCCTGGTGCAGGTCGGTCACCCGGATGTGGTCGTTCTTGTTGTAGTAGGCGAAGAGCAGCTGGTCCTGCGTCTTCGTCATGTGGTAGATCGAGCCCGGGTTGGCGGGGTAGAGGATCTCCTGCTCGATCAGGCCCGCCTCGCCGGCGTCGACCTTCACCTGGAGGTAGCCCTCGGGGATCTTCATGCCGGCCGTGCCGTAGCCGTAGACGCCCATCGTGCCGAGGTGCACGACGTGGATGTCGAGGCCCGACTCCACCACCGCGGCCAGCAGGTTGTTGGTCGCGTTGAGGTTGTTGCTGACGGTGTAGCGCTTGTGCCGGCTGCTCTTCATGGAGTACGGCGCCGCCCGCTGCTCGGCGAAGTGCACGACCGCCTCGGGCTGCCAGCTCTCGAGCAGGTCGAGCAGCCGCTGGTAGTTGACCGCCACGTCGATGTCGTGGAAGGCGATGTCGTTGCCGCTGACCTCCTTCCACGCACGGAGGCGCTCGCCCATCGGGCGGATCGGCGTCAGCGACTCGCACTCGAGCTCGATGTCGATCTTGCGGCGGGAGAGGTTGTCGACGATCGCGACCTCGTAGCCCTGTGCCGAGAGGTGCAACGCGGTCGGCCAGCCGCAGAAGCCGTCCCCTCCCAGGATGAGTACCCGCATTGCCTTCCCTCCGTCGTTCGTCTGGTTCATTGCCTGCTCTTGCTCCGTCGTCTCCGGGGCCCGGGCCTGGTCGGCCGGAGCCCGACCATTGTGCGTCATGGTCGCCGGTTCCCCCTGATCGGCGGGGGAGGCGGCGTTTCGCTCGAACTTGCCGGTCAGCGGGTTGAGGTGGATGCCGCACTCCTTGACGGTGTCGACCTCCCACCACCACCGGCCGGCGCGCTGGTCCTCGCCGGGCGAGATCGCCCGCGTGCACGGGGAGCAGCCGATGCTCGTGTAGCCCTTTGTCGAACAGCTCGTTGTAGGGCACCGCGTGGTCGCGGATGTAGGCCCACACCTGGTCGTGGGTCCAGTCGAGCATCGGGTTGAACTTCTGCAGCCCGTTGACCTCGTCGTACGCCGAGACCTCGAGGTCGCGGCGGGTGATGCTGTGCTTCGCGGCGCAGGCCGGCGATCCAGGCCCGCTTGCCGCGGAGGAACCTCTGGAGCGGCGCCACCTTGCGGACCGCGCAGCAGCCCTCGCGCAGGTCGACGCTCTCGTAGAAGCCGTTCTGCCCGTGGTCGCGCACCCAGGCGCGCACCTCGTCGGGGTCGGGGGAGACCATCGTGATCACCGGGCCGTAGCGCCGGTGCACGCTGTGCGCCAGCGCGTGGGTCTCCTCGGGCAGCCGCCCGGTGTCGATGCTGAAGACCTCGATGTCGAGGCCGTGCCGGGCGATGAGGTCGGTCATCACCATCGCCTCGGGGCCGAACGCGTTGGCCAGGGCGGCGGGCGCCCAGTTGCGCTCGACGTCTCGAAGGACCGTGAGCGTCGCCTCGAGCGCGTCGCTGTAGTCCACTGCTGCGGTCTCCTGGAGGGAAAGGGGTCACAGGTCCGACCGTCGCGCCGGACCTTCGATGCTAGCACCGAGACCGCGGCCGGACGGAAACCGCGCGCGCGAGCGCGCCGGTGCCGAGGAACCGCCGCCCCGCCGCCGGCCCCACCGGGGCGCGGACCTAGACTCGGGCCGGTGGCGCTCGCTCCGGCGCCACGCCCGCCGTCCGCCGCTCACCGGCGGTCCGGCGCTCCCGGAACGACTACTCGGAGGGTCGAGCCGCCTCGTGCTTGTCATCGTGATCGCCATGCTCGTCAGCCTGGTCGCCGCCGGCCTGGTCGCCGCCTACGTCGCGTACCCCGCACCGCGGGCAGCGGATGCCCGCCGTGCCGTGGCTGGGCGACGCGCTCGGCCGGGCGGTCGGCTCGGCCCCGGTCATCGGGGGACACCGAGCTCGACCTGCTCCGCAGCGGCCGGGGCGAGGGCAGCCCGGTCGAGGTCGGCCTGGCCGACCGGCCCTGACCCGGCTGCTGGTTGGATGAGCCCCATGGAGTGGAGCTACGTCGTCATCGGGATCGCGGTCCTGGCCGTCGTCGTCCTCGGCGCCGGGTTCGCCGGCCTGCTGCGGGGGAGGACCCGCGACGAGGCGCGGGTCGAGCCGCCGCGTGGCGCGTCGACCGACGTCATCGCGCCGCCCGAGGAGCGGGCCGCGCCACCGGTCACGGAGCCGGTCACCGAGCCCGTCACCGAGCCGGTCACGGAGCCCGTCCCCGAGCCCGAGGTCCCGACGGTCGAGCAGCCGGAGCGGCCGGCGTCCCGCCTGGCGCGGCTGCGGCAGCGGCTCGCGGGCTCCGGTGCGCTGGGCCGCGGCCTGCTGGGCCTGCTGAGCCGCGACCGGCTCGACGAGGACACCTGGGGAGGCCATCGAGGACCTGCTCCTCGGCGCCGACATCGGGGTCCAGCCGACGCAGGAGCTCGTGGAGCGGCTGCGGCTCCGGCTCCGCGTCGACGGCGGCGGTGCCGCCCCGGCGGACGTGCGTTCCGTGCTCCGCGAGGAGCTGATCGCCCTCGTCGACCCGACGATGGACCGCTCGCTGCAGGTCACCGGAGCCGACGGCCACCCCGGCGTGGTGCTGGTGGTGGGGGTCAACGGCACCGGCAAGACGACCACCGTCGGCAAGCTCGCCCGGATCCTCGTCGCCGAGGACCGCTCGACGCTGCTCGCGGCCGCCGACACGTTCCGCGCCGCGGCCGCCGACCAGCTGACCACCTGGGGCGAGCGGGTCGGCGTCGAGGTCGTGCGCGGCCCCGAGGGCGGCGACCCGGCCAGCGTCGCGTTCGACGCCGTCGAGCGCGGCGCGGGCACCGGTGTCGAGACCGTCGTCGTCGACACCGCCGGCCGGCTGCAGAACAAGCAGGGGCTCATGGACGAGCTCGGCAAGGTCAAGCGGGTCATCGAGAAGCAGGCGCCGGTCACCGAGGTGCTGCTCGTCCTCGACGCCACCACCGGGCAGAACGGCCTGATCCAGGCGAAGGTGTTCTCCGAGGCGGTCGACGTGACCGGCATCGTGCTGACCAAGCTCGACGGCTCCGCGAAGGGTGGCATCGTCGTGGCCGTGCAGCGCCAGCTCGGCGTACCGGTCAAGCTGGTCGGCCTCGGCGAGGGACCCGACGACCTCGCGCCGTTCGACGCGGCCGCGTTCGTCGACGCGATGCTCGGCTGAGCACCCCTCCGCCCGAAACCCGGCCGTAACACGCGCGCCGAACTCGTTGCATCCCTGAAACAACCTCCGGACCGCCGCGAAACCTCGCCCGTCGAAGGTGGGCGCATGAAGCTGGTCACGGCGGTCATCAAGCCGCACAAGTGGGAGGACGTCCGCGAGGCGCTCGAGGCCTTCGGCGTCACCGGCATGACGGTCAGCGAGGTCAGCGGCTACGGCCGGCAGAAGGGCCACACCGAGGTCTACCGCGGTGCCGAGTACGACATCGCGCTCGTCCCCAAGATCCGGATCGAGATCGTCGTCGACGACGAGGACGCCGAGGACATCGTCGGCATCATCACCAAGACCGCGCAGACCGGCCGGATCGGCGACGGCAAGGTCTGGGTGAGCCCGATCGAGACGGTGGTCCGGGTCCGCACGGGCGACAAGGACTCCGCTGCGCTCTGACGGCCACCGCGCGTCATGACGGCTGCCGAGCGGGCGGAGCGGACGGCGGCGGCCGACGCCCTCTGCGTGTCCGCGTACGACGCCGCGGGAGGTCCGGACGCGGGGGTGGCGCTGGTGGCGGTCGGGGGGCTACGGCCGGGGCGAGCTCGCGCCGTGCTCGGACCTCGACCTGGTGCTGGTGTCCGACGACGGCGTCGACGTCGGCGCGGTGGGCCGGGACGTCTGGTACCCGCTGTGGGACTCCGGCGCGCGGCTCGACCACGCGGTGCGCACGCTTCCGGAGGTGCTGGACGCGGCGGCCGCCGACGTGCGGGTGGCGGCCGGGATGCTCGACGTGCGCCACGTCGCCGGCGACCCCGGGGTCAGCCTCCGGCTGCGGAGCACGGTGCTCGCGCAGTGGCGCCGCGACGCCCGGGAGCGGCTGCCGGAGCTGCGCGCCAAGGTGCGGGACCGCCACCGGCTCGCCGGCGAGCTCGCGCACCTGTCGGTGCCGGACCTCAAGGAGGCCGAGGGGGGCCTGCGCGACGCCACCGTCCTCAAGGGGCTGGCGGCGACCTGGCTGGTCGACGTACCGGCCGCCGACCTCGAGCGCACCCGCCGGCAGCTGCTCGACGTGCGCGACCTGCTCCACGCCACGGCCGGGCGCGCGGCCGACCGGATCGGTCCGGAGCACTGGGCACACGCTCGCCGCGGGGCTCGGCCTGCCCGACGAGCGGGCCGCGCAGCGGCACGTCCGCGAGCTGGGGCGGCGGCTCACCCACCTCTCCCGGCTCGCGTGGCGCCGCGCCGACGACGCGCTGCGCCGCGCACCGGCCGGACGGCCCCGCCGCCCCGACCTCGAGCCGCTGGCACCCGGCGTGGCGCTGGCGAACGGCGAGGTGGTGCTCGACCGCGGGGCCCGGCCCGCCCACGACCCCGTCCTGCTGCTCCGAGCGGCGGCGGAGGCCGCCGAGCGCGACGTGGTGCTGGCGCCGTCGACGGCGGCCCGGCTCGCCCGGGAGTGCCCGCCGCTGCCCGAGCCGTGGCCCGCCGAGGCCCGCCGCCAGCTGGTGCGGCTGCTCGCGTCGGGGCGGGGGCTCCTCGCCGTCTGGGGAGACCCTCGACGAGACTGGTGCCCTCGACCGGGTCCTTCCCGAGTGGGAGCGGATCCGCCTGCTGCCGCACGCGTCGGCGATCCACCGGTTCACCGTCGACCGGCACGTCGTCGAGACCTGCGTCGAGGCCTCAGCGCTGATCCGCGACGTCGCGCGGCCGGACGTGCTCGTCGTCGCCGCGCTGCTCCACGACATCGGCAAGGGCAGCCTGACCGAGCACAGCGTGGCCGGCGAGCCGATCGCCCGGGCCGTGGCCACGCGGATCGGGTTCGACGCCGAGGCGGTCGACCTCGTCGCCCTGCTGGTGCGCCGGCACCTTCTGCTCGCCCGCACCGCCACCACCCGCGATCCCGACGACCCCGCCACCCTCGAGGCCGTCACGAGCCTGGTGCCCTCGGCCGAGGCGCTGTCGCTGCTCGCCGCGCTCACCGAGGCGGACGCCAAGGCCACCTCGCCGCAGGCCTGGACCTCGTGGCGGGCCGGGCTCGTCCACGACCTCGCGAGCCGCGCCCGGAGCGCCCTGGAGCGGGGGAGCGCGCCGCCGGCGATCCCGGTCGACGAGGTGGAGGTGCCGGACGCCGTCCGCGCCGGCGGCACCTCGATCACCGTGGAGCGGGTCGGCGACGGCAGCCGGGTCACCGTCGTCGCGCCCGACCGGGTCGGCCTGCTCGCCGACGTCGCGGCGACGTTCGCGCTCCAACGGGTGGCGGTCCGCGCCGCCCGGGTCTGGTCGCAGGGCGACCACGGGGTGTCGGTGTGGGACGTGGCGGACGACCGGCTCGACGCGGGCAGGCTGCGCGACCAGTACGACGGCGTCGCCCAGCGCCGCGTCGACGCCGCGGCGCGACTGCGGCCGCGGGCGACGCCCGGCGAGCTGGCGCCGGCCGTCGTGGTCCGCCCCGAGGCCAGCGACCAGGCCACCGTGCTCGAGGTGCGGGCCGCCGACCGGCTCGGGGTGGTCCACCAGGTGTGCTCCGCGCTCGCCGACCTCGACATCTCGGTGCGGTCCGCGCACGTCTCGACGCTCGGCCCGCAGGCCGTCGACGTGTTCTACGTGCAGGAGGCGCACGCCGCGGCGCTGTCGGAGACCCGCGCCGCCGACGCCGCGCACGCGGTGCGCGACCGGCTCAGTCCTCGGGCACCGGGCTGACGGGGCCGACCGGGCTGACGGGGGGCCGCTTCACCCGCACGCGCCCCGCGGTCAGGTCGACCGACACCGGCCGGTCGTCGTCCTCGGGGAGCGGGGGTGGCCTCGCGCTGGTGCTCCTTGGACTTCAGGTCCTCGTCGGACCGCGCCCGCGCCGGGTCGAAGACGTCGACGAACGTGCCGAGGCCGTTGCCGACCCCGCCGCCGCCCTCGCTGGTCCGCACCATCCGCGTGCCCGTCCAGACCACGAGCCCGAGCACCAGGACGCCTGCCGCGACCCACACCACCACCGTCACCGCGCCAGCCTACGCGCCGGCCCGCGGCGCCGTCGGGTTCCGCAGCTTTCGGTGACGGCTCAGCAGCAGCGCCCGGCCGCCCCGGCGTGCTCGCGCTGGTCGGCGCGGTGCCGCTCGAACTCGCGGCGGGTCATCGGCTCCCGCCCCTCCCGCACGCAACGGGCGACGTGGTCGTCCCAGCGGTCCTCACCGGTCGCGGCCCTCACGTACCAGCGCAGGCCCTCCCACGCCCGCCGTACGACGCCGCCCGCCGCCTGCGCGGTCACCGCGCGCTCCCGGTCAGGCGCTGCGACTCCTCCCACTCCCGCACCGCCGCCTTCTCCTCCGCCGTGGCGAAAGAAGTCGGACGGCGCCACGATCTCCGACGGCGTGTGCGGCACCTCGGTCGTCGGCAGGCTGCCGGCGCGGACCGCCCGCACCCAGACCACCGCCGCGTTGGCGACGACCACGATCACCAGCAGCGCGAACGTCAGCTGGAGGACGCCGTTGACGGTGGAGTTGGTGACGATCTGGTCCATCTGGCCGGCGTCGGCCGCCGGCGCCAGCACCTCGCCGGCGTCGCGAGCCTCCCGGTAGCGGTCGGCCTGGGCGAAGTACCCGATCGACGGGTTGTCGGAGAAGACCTTCTGGTAGCTCGCCGTCATCGTGGTGACCAGGTCCCAGACCAGCGGGATGCCGGGCACCCAGACCCACTTCGCCTTGCCGTGCTTGAGCATCAGCGTCACGCACAGGCACAGCGCGATCGCGGCCAGCAGCTGGTTGCTGATGCCGAACAGCGGGAACAGCTGGTTGATGCCGCCGAGGGGGTCGGTGACGCCGACGTACAGCATGTAGCCCCAGGCGCCCACGACCACCGCGCTGGCGAGCCACGCGGCCGGGCGCCACGAGGTGTCGCCGAACCGCGGCCAGACGTTGCCGATCGTGTCCTGGAGCATGAACCGCCCCACCCGGGTGCCGGCGTCGACGGCGGTCAGGATGAACAGCGCCTCGAACATGATCGCGAAGTGGTACCAGAACGCGGCCAACCCGCCGCCGAACGCGTCGGTGAAGATCGAGGAGATGCCGAGCGCTAGGGTCGGCGCGCCGCCGGTGCGCGACACGAGGGACGGCTCCTGCACCGATGCGGCCGCCTGAGTGAGCGCGTCGGGCGAGATCGTGAAGCCGAGCGTGCCGACGAACTCCGCCGCCGACTCCGCCGTGCCGCCGGTGGCGCCGGCCGGGCTGTTCATCGCGTAGTAGAGACCCTGGTCGATGACGCAGGCGGCGATCAGGGCGCTGATGGCGACGAACGACTCCATCAGCATGCCGCCGTAGCCGACCATCCGCACGTGGCTCTCCTTGGCGATCATCTTCGGCGTCGTGCCCGAGGAGATCAGCGCGTGGAAGCCGGACAGCGCGCCGCACGCGATGGTGATGAACACGAACGGGAACAGCTCGCCGGCGAAGACCGGCCCGTCGCCGTCGAGGGCGAAGCTCGTGACGTCCTCGTTCTGCAGCGCGGGGCGGGGCCAGCACCAGCCCGAGGGCGAGCAGCACGATCACGCCGATCTTCATGAACGTCGAGAGGTAGTCGCGCGGCGTCAGAAGCATCCACACCGGCAGCACCGAGGCGACGAAGCCGTAGACCACCAGGCAGATGGTGAGCGTCTCGGGGAGAGGGTGAGCGCCTCGCCGAGCGCGGTGTCGTCGACCCAGCCGCCGAGGACGATCGCGACCAGCAGCAGCGCGACGCCGATCGCGGTGACCTCGCTGACCCGGCCGGGCCGCAGGTAGCGCAGGTAGAAGCCCATGAACAGCGCGATCGGGATGGTCAGGCCGATCGAGAAGACGCCCCACGGGGACTCGGCGAGCGCGTTGACCACGACGAGCGCGAGCACCGCGAGGATGATGATCATGATCGCGAACACCGCGACCAGCGCCGCGACGCCGCCGACGACGCCGATCTCCTCGCGGACCATCTGGCCGAGGCTCTTCCCGTCGCGGCGCATCGAGAAGAACATGACCATCATGTCCTGCACGGCGCCGGCGAGGATGACGCCGACGATGATCCAGATCGTCCCCGGCAGGTAGCCCATCTGGGCGGCCAGCACCGGGCCCACGAGCGGGCCCGCCCCGGCGATCGCCGCGAAGTGGTGGCCGAAGAGGACGCGGCGGTCGGTGACGTCGAAGTCCTGCCCGTTCTGCATCCGCTCGGCGGGGGTGGCGCGGGTGTCGTCGACCTCGAGCACGCGGTGGGAGATGAACCGGGCGTAGAACCGGTAGGCGATGGCGTACGACGCCAGCGCGGCGAACAGGACCCACAGGGCCGACACGTTCTCGCCGCGCGAGAGCGCCAGCACGGTCCAGCAGACGGCGCCCACGAGGGCGACCGGGACCCAGATCAGGGCCGACTTGACCTTCATGCCCGCGCGATACCCCGTGCGGCGGCCGGCAGACGTCGCCGACGACGGTGGTCGGGGAGGGGCCGGTTAGGATCGGTCGACCGCTGTTCTTCTCCCCTCCGACCCCGACGAGGACGCACCGCCTGTGTTCGCCACCCTCTCCGACCGCCTGGCCGAGACGTTCAAGAACCTCCGCGGCAAGGGCCGGCTCTCCGAGGCCGACATCGACGCGACCGCCCGTGAGATCCGGATCGCGCTGCTCGAGGCCGACGTCGCGCTGCCCGTCGTCAAGGAGTTCGTCGCGGCGGTCAAGGAGCGGGCGCGCGGCGAGGAGGTCAGCCAGGCGCTGAACCCCGCCCAGCAGGTCGTCAAGATCGTCAACGACGAGCTCGTCACCATCCTCGGCGGCGAGACCCGCCGGCTCCGGTTCGCCAAGAGCGGGCCGACCGTCATCATGCTCGCCGGCCTCCAGGGCGCCGGCAAGACCACGCTCGCGGCCAAGCTCGCCCTCTGGCTCAAGGAGCAGGGCCGCACGCCGATGCTGGTGGCGGCCGACCTCCAGCGCCCCAACGCGGTGCAGCAGCTGCAGGTCAACGGCGACAAGGTCGGCGTACCCGTCTTCGCCCCCGAGCCCGGCAACGGCGTCGGCGACCCCGTCGGCGTGGCGAGGGCCTCGGTCGACGAGGCGAAGCGCCGGCTCCACGACGTCGTCATCATCGACACGGCCGGCCGCCTCGGCGTCGACGCCGAGATGATGTCGCAGGCCGCGGCGATCCGCGACGCCGTGCAGCCCGACGAGGTGCTGTTCGTCGTCGACGCGATGATCGGCCAGGACGCGCTGACCACCGCGCAGGCGTTCCTCGACGGCGTCGGCTACGACGGCGTCGTCCTCACCAAGCTCGACGGCGACGCCCGCGGCGGCGCCGCGCTCTCCATCCGCCAGGTCACCGGCCGGCCGGTCATGTTCGCCTCCTCGGGCGAGAAGATGACCGACTTCGACCTGTTCCACCCCGACCGGATGGCGTCGCGGATCCTCGACATGGGCGACATGCTCACCCTGATCGAGCAGGCCGAAAAAGACGTTCGACCAGGAGCAGGCGCTCAAGGCCGCGCAGAAGCTCACCGGGCAGGGCGGCGAGTTCACGCTCGACGACTTCCTCGAGCAGATGCAGCAGGTCAAGAAGCTCGGCTCGATGACCAAGATCCTCAAGATGCTGCCCGGCGCGGGGCAGATCCGCGAGCAGCTCGAGAACTTCGACGAGCGTGAGATCGACCGGGTCGAGGCGATCATCCGCTCGATGACCCCGGCCGAGCGGGCGAACCCGAAGATGATCGACGGCTCCCCGCCGCGCCCGCATCGCCAAGGGCTCCGGCCGCACCGTCTCCGACGTCAACAACCTCGTCGACCGGTTCTTCGAGGCGCGCAAGATGATGACCCAGATGGCCCGCGGCGGCGGGATGCCCGGCATGCCGGGGGATGCCGGGCATGCCCGGCATGCCGATGGGCGGCGCGGGCGGCAAGAAGGCCAAGGCCAAGCAGAAGAAGGGCAAGGGCGGCCAGCGCCGGTCCGGCAACCCGGCCAAGGCCGCGCAACAGGCCGCGGAGGCGAAGAAGAAGAGCGAGGAGCGGGCAGCGAACCCGTTCGGGCTCCCCGGCGAGGAGATCGACTACGAGGCCGCGGCCGCCAACCTCGACCTGCCCAAGGACTTCTCGAAGTTCCTCAAGTAGGGCGGGGCGCCCCGATGACGACCGTCCTCATCGTCGACGGCGCCAACGTGGTCGGCGCGCGGCCCGACGGCTGGTGGAAGGACCGTGCCGGGGCGGCGCGGCGGCTGCACGAGCAGCTGCTCGTCGCCGACGTGCCCCACGACGTGGTCGTGCTGGTCCTCGAGGGCGGTGCGAAGGGCGGCGTCCGCGCCGGGCGCGACGCCCACGTCCGCACCGTCCACGCGCCCCGGGACGGCGACACCACGATCCTCGCCGAGGCCCGGGCGGCCGGCGAGCGCGGCGAGCAGGTCACCGTCGTCACCGCCGACCGGGCCCTCGACGCCCGGGTGGCCGGGGTCGGCGCCACCACCGTCCGGCCCACCTGGCTGCTCGACCGCCTCTGAGGGCCGGGCCGGTCCGGAGGCGTCTCCGCTACGGTCGGGGGCGTGAGTGCGCTGCGGTTCACCGGTCCGGTCCTGCCCGACGGCGAGGTGCAGGAGCTGTTCGTCGTCGACGGACGCATCACCTACGAGAAGCAGCGCGGCGCCGACACCGCCGCGGAGGGCTGGATCCTCCCGGGGCTGGTCGACGCCCACAACCACCTCGGGCTCGAGGACGGGGGAGCGGTCGACGACGCCGAGACCGAGCGGCAGGCGGTCGCCGACCGCGACAAGGGGGTGCTGCTCCTGCGCGACTGCGGGTCGCCGGCCGACACCCGGTGGGTGCACGAGCGCGAGGACCTGCCCCGGCTGATCCGCGCCGGCCGCCACGTCGCCCGGACCCGCCGCTACCTCCGCAACTACGGCGTGGAGGTGGAGCCGGCCGACCTGGTCGCCACCGTCGCCGAGCAGGCGGCCGCCGGCGACGGCTGGGTCAAGCTGGTCGGCGACTGGATCTCGCGGGAGGAGGGCGACCTCGCCCCGTCGTTCCCGCCCGACGCGGTCGCCGCCGCGATCGAGGCCGCGCACGAGGCCGGGGCCAAGGTCACCGCCCACTGCTTCGGCAGCGACTCGCTCTCCCCGCTCCTCGACGCCGGCATCGACTGCATCGAGCACGGCACCGGGCTGCGGGAGCACCACATCGAGCAGATGGCCGCCGGCGGGGTGGCGCTGGTGCCGACCGTGCAGCAGACCGACAAGTTCCCGCAGTACGTCGAGGCCGGGCGCGACAAGTTCCCCGCCTACGCCGCCACCATGGATCAGCTGCACCGGCGGCGCCGCGACGTGCTGATGGCCGCGTTCGACGCCGGCATCGAGCTCTACGTCGGCAGCGACGGCGGCGGCACCGCGCGCCACGGCTACCTCCACGAGGAGATCCGGGCGATGGTCGACATCGGCCTCCCCGCCGACTACGTCGTCGGCGCCGCGTCGTGGCGCGGGCGCGCGTGGCTGGGGTGGAACGGCGGCCTGGCCGAGGGCGACCCGGCCGACTTCGTCGTCTACCCGCGCAACCCCGTCGAGGACCTCGGCGTGCTCGCGGAGCCGTCGTACGTCGTCCTGCGCGGGCGCCGCTATCCCTGAGCGCCGCCGGGCGCGGCCGGGCGCCGGCTGCCGCTGCGGCGCACCAGGCCGACGACGAGGAGCACCAGGCCGGCCAGCCCGAGGAGCACCGCGACGAAGACCGACCCGACGGTGAGGCCGACCGTGACCGGCACGGACGGCACCGGGCCCACCCGGGCCTCGGCCCCGGGAAGGGTGCTCTCGCAGACGAGCACCAGGCTGCCGTCGCCCGAGTCGAACCGGTTCCGCGCCGTCCAGCCGTTGACCGTGAGCTCGCCGCCCACCGCGTCGGTGTCCACGAGGTGCCGCGTCTCGTCGGGCTCCTCGCCGGGGGGCGGGTCGAGCACGACACAGCCCACCTGCTCGTCCTCCCGTGTCCAGACGCCCTGGTCCTCCCCGGGCGCGACCTCCACCACGTGCGGCCGTCCGTCCGCGGGCACGTCGACACGCTCGCCCACGACCGCCCGCCACGCGACGACCAGCCCGCCGACGAGCACCACCGGTGCCAGCACCACGAGGACGATGCCGAGCACGAGGACGCGGGTCCCAGGTCTGCTGCTCATGCGCCGAGCATGCCCGGCCGAAGGGGTGGGATGCCGGATTTCGGACTCGCCGACGGCGTCTGGCACACTTGGCCGCTGAGTTCTGCGTCGGACGGACCCTCTCAACCGGCCGTGCGCAGCGCCCACCGAGTCCGATCGCCGGTTCCCCACCTGGTCGGTCGCGTCTCACCCCACCTCAAGTTCTCAAGGAGACACCACAAACGTGGCCGTCAAGATCCGTTTGAAGCGCCTCGGCAAGGTCCGGGTGCCGCAGTACCGCATCGTCGTCGTCGACTCCCGCAAGAAGCGCGACGGCAAGGTGATCGAGGAGATCGGCAAGTACCACCCCAAGGAGGACCCGTCGTACATCGACGTCGTCTCCGACCGGGCGCAGTACTGGCTGGGCGTCGGCGCGCAGCCGAGCGAGGCCGTCGAGGCCATCCTCAAGGTCACCGGCGACTGGCAGAAGTTCCGCGGCGAGTCGGGCACCGAGGGCACGCTGAAGGTCAAGGAGCCCAAGCGCGACAAGCTCGAGATCTTCAACGAGGCGCTGCGCGAGGCCCAGGGCGAGCCCAAGGGCGACGCCGTGACCGGCCGCAAGAAGTCGGACAAGTCCGACAAGGCCGAGAAGGCTGACAAGTCCGAGAAGGCCGAGAAGGCCGACGAGCCGGAGAAGACCGACGCCGAGCCGAAGGCGGAGGAGGCCCCGGCTGCCGAGGCGCCGGCCGAGGAGCCCGCCGCCGCGACCGAGTCGACCGACGAGGCCTGAGGCCGTGCTCGCCGACGCGCTGGAGCACCTGGTGCGCGGGGTCGTCGACAACCCCGACGACGTCGTGGTCCGCGACAAGCAGCTGCGCCGCGGCTCCGTGCTCGAGGTGCGGGTCCACCCCGACGACCTCGGCAAGGTGATCGGGCGGGGCGGCCGCACCGCGACGGCGTTCCGCACCGTGATCTCGGCCCTGGCCGGCAACGGCGGCACCCGGATCGACTTCGTCGACGTCGACCGGCGCTGACCTGTTGAGTAGGGACTTCCTCAGCGTCGAGTGGGGGCTCCGGCCCCCACTCGATGCTGATTTTTCCCCTGCTCGAGAGCGAGAAAGTCCCTACTCGACATGATCGAGGTGGTCGTCGGCAGGATCGGCAAGCCGCACGGGCTCCGCGGCGAGGTCACCGTCGACGTGCGCACCGACGAGCCGGAGCGGCGGTACGCCGCCGGCGTGCGGCTGCTCGCAGAGGCGCCGCGCGGGTCGGCGTTCGGCCACCCCACCCTCACCGTCGCGCGGGCCCGCTGGCACCAGTCGGTGCTGCTGGTGACGTTCGAGGAGCTGGCCGACCGGACCGCCGCCGAGAGCGCCCGCGGCGTCGTGCTGCGGGTCGAGGTGGCCGACGACGAGCGGCCCGAGGACCCCGACGAGTTCTACGACCACCAGCTCGAGGGCCTCGCGGCCCACGACGTCGACGGCACCCACCTCGGTGAGGTGGTGGGCCTGGTCCACGGCGCCCAGGACCTCCTCCGCATCCGCACGACCGACCGCCGCGAGGCGCTGGTGCCCTTCGTCGCGGCGCTGGTGCCGGAGGTCGACCTCGACGCCCGCCGGGTCGTGATCGCCGACCGGCCGGGGCTGGTCCGGCCGCTGCCGGACGAGGAGCCCGGGTGAGGATCGACTACCTCACCATCTTCCCCGACTACCTCGCACCGCTCGGGCTGTCGCTCCCGGGCCGGGCGGCCGCCGACGGGCTGGTCGAGTTCCACGTCCACGACCTGCGCACGTGGACCCACGACCGGCACCGCACCGTCGACGACACGCCCTACGGCGGCGGCGCCGGCATGGTCCTGAAGCCCGAGCCGTTCGGCGAGGCGCTCGACGAGCTGGCCGTCGACGGCGCGACGGTCGTCGTGCCGACCCCCGCCGGCCGGCCGTTCACCCAGGCCGCCGCCCGCGACCTCGCGACCCGCGAGCGGCTGGTCTTCCTCTGCGGGCGCTACGAGGGCATCGACCAGCGGGTGCTCGACCACGTCGCGGCGCGCGCGGAGCTGGTCGAGGTGTCGCTGGGCGACTACGTGCTCAACGGGGGCGAGGTGGCCGCGCTCGCGGTGACCGAGGCCGTGGTCCGGCTGCTCCCCGGGTTCATGGGCAACGCCGCGTCGCTGCTCGAGGAGTCCCACGAGGACGGGCTCCTGGAGTACCCCGTCTACACCAAGCCGCAGAGCTGGCGCGGTCACGAGGTGCCCGCCGTGCTCCGCTCGGGTGACCACGCGGCCGTCGCCGCCTGGCGTCGCGAACAGGCGCTGCACCGGACCGTCGAGCGCCGGCCCGACCTGCTGCCCCCGTCGCTGCTCGACGACGGCACCCCCGATCGTGCGGGCGGCGCCGGCCGACGCCGGCGAGCTGCACACCCTGCAGCTGGCCTGCTGGGTGTCGGAGGCGGTGGCCAACGACCGACTCGACATCGACGCCATCCACGAGACCGTCGCCGACGTGCGCGGCTGGCTGGGGGAGTGGGAAACCTACGTCGTCCGTCGGGCCGGCCGGCTGGTCGGTGCTGCCCGGGGCCGCCTCGAGGGCGACACCTGGGAGATCGGCCGGATCATGGTGGCCCCTGACCTCAGGGGCCAGGGGACGGGCCGCCGGCTGCTCGAGCACGTCGAGGCGGTCGCGCCGCCCGCGGCGACGTCGTACGTGCTCTTCACGGGTGCCGCGAGCACCCGCAACCTGCGCTTCTACAAGAGGGCCGGCTACCGGCTGCGGCCCGACCTGGACGGGCCGCCGGGCGCGGTGGTGCTGTCGAAGCGCCGCCGCGCACCCGCGGCGGGCTGACGCCCGGGGCGACGTCCGGGCGTCCGCCGGCGCCCGCCAGACGTTCACACGACGGACACACGTCCGGAGGACCTGTAACGCGCCCGAAACCTCGATCGGCGTCCGGTGAAACGCGGCGCCGCAAGCATGCGGCGAAACGTGGAGGAGCAACGGTGCTGCCCCGCGCACCACTCCCGAGACACAAAGAGGTTGGGCAATGGATCTCGATCTTGCATGGCAGCTGCTGTGCGCGGCCCTGGTCATCTTCATGACCCCGGGCCTGGCGTTCTTCTACGGCGGACTCGTGAAGTCCAAGTCCGTCGTGTCCATGATGATGCTGAGCTTCGGCTCGATGATGATCGTCACGATCCTGTGGGTGCTCTACGGCGCCAGCGGCATCGGCGCGATCAGCGAGCCCAACCAGCTGGTGGGCAACCCGTTCCAGGACTTCGGGCTCACCGAGCTGATGTCGGGCATCGGTGAGGGCGAGGCCGGGAACGCGTTCGGCGGGATCGCCTTCGGCGCCTCGTTCGCCATCATCACCGTCGCCCTGATCTCGGGCGCGGTCGCCGACCGGGCCCGGTTCTGGCCCTGGATCCTCTTCGCGGGGATCTGGGTGACCCTCGTCTACTTCCCGGGCCAGGCCTGGGTGTGGGCGTTCGACGACGAGGGCCCGCTGGGCTGGATCCTCGGCAAGGGCGTCCTCGACTGGGCGGGCGGCACGATCGTCCACCAGGCGGCCGGTGCCGCGGCCCTCGCGCTCGCGCTGGTCCTCGGCCGCCGCAAGGCCGGCTTCTCCAAGGAGGAGGCGCAGCCCCACAACGTGCCGCTGGTCCTCATCGGCGCCTCGATCCTGTGGTTCGGGTGGTTCGGGTTCAACACCGGCGTCTACGGCGCCGACCTGGGCCAGACCAGCCTGATCTTCCTCAACACGCTGATCACCCCGGCCGCGGCGATGCTCGGCTTCCTCGTGGTCGAGCAGCTCAAGGACGGCAAGGCCACGGCGGTCGGCGCCGCGTCCGGCATCGTCGCCGGCCTGGTGGCCATCACCCCCGCCTGCGCCCACCTCGACCCGGTCTGGGCGCTGCTGCTGGGCGTCATCGCCGGTGCGGTCTGCTGCTTCGCGATCGACCTCAAGTACGTCCTCGGCTACGACGACACGCTCGACGTGGTCGGCATCCACCTGGTGGCCGGCTTCATCGGCTGCGTCTACCTCGGCTTCTTCGCCACCGTCGGCGGCGAGGGCGTCCTCATGGGCGGCGACTTCGAGTTCCTGTTCTGGCAGGTCGCCTCGTCGCTGATCGTCATCGCCTGGGCGTTCGTCGTGGCGTTCGCCGTCGGCTGGGCGATCGAGAAGACCGTCGGCTTCCGCGCCAAGGAGGAGGACGAGCTCGCCGGCATCGACCAGGTGCTGCACGGCGACGGGTACGCGATCAACTGATCCACGGCTCCGACACTCCACGGACCGACACAGGCAGGCCCGCTCCGGACACCGGGGCGGGCCTGCTGTCGTCGCTCTAGGTCGCGCGCAGCCGCCGGCTCGCCGCCTGGATCCTGAGGCTGAGGTCGTGCACCTCGCCGAGCACGTCGCGGGCCAGCCAGACGGGTGCCCGGCGGGAACGAGGGGAGCGGGTGAGGACGCGGGCCCGCTCGAGCCGGTCGACCGCGTCCTGCGCCGTCGCCTCGTCCGCGTCGATCCGCCCGGCGACCAGGTCGACGTTGACGATCGGCTCCTCGGTGAGGAGGTCGAGCAGCCGGTGCAGCGGGGTGCCCGGCCGGGAGCCGCCGACGGCGTCGTGCCAGCGCGCGCGGATGTCGCGGAGGTTGGCCGCGGTGCGCCACGACTCGCCGGTCGCGACGCTCGTGGCCGAGGCCAGCATCGCCACGAGCGTGCGGGCATGGCCGCGGCGGTAGTCGCCCAGCGCGGCGAAGTAGCGGTCGCGGTCGGCGACCAGGGCCGACGCGACCGGCACGGTGAGGTGGCGGGTGGCGCGCCGGCGGCGCAGCACCGCGTGGATGAGAGCGCGTCCGATCCGTCCGTTGCCGTCGATGAACGGGTGGATCGACTCGAACTGCGCGTGCACGATCGCCGCCTGCGCGAGCACCGGCATGTCGTCGCGGTTGGCGAAGGCGACCAGGTCCTCGAGGTAGTCGGTGACCGTCTCCGGGGGCGGAGGCACGTGCAGCGCGTCGCGCGGGGAGAAGTCGCTGCCGCCGATCCAGTTCTGCACCGTGCGCAGCCGCCCCGCCCGCGGGGCCTCGTCGGGGTGCCGGCGGAACAGGTCGCCGTGGGCCGCGAGGACGGCCTCGAGGCGGATCGAACGTGTGGTGTCGGCGTCGCGGATCATCCGGGCGAGCGCCGCCGTCGCGGAGGCCATCGACACCGCGGACGCGTTGGCGCCCACGCCGAGGAGCGCCCGTCCGTAGTCGGCCAGGCTGGCGTCGACGTTCTCGATCTTGGAGGAGTCGACCGACTCCGTGCGCAGCTGGAGGTGGTTGAGCTCCTCGAGCGTCCGGCCGTGGACGAGGTCGAGGTGGCCGAGCCCGCCGATGCTCGCCGTCGTCATCGCCGCCAGCGGCCGGTCCATCGGGTAGTCCAGGTCGCGGATCATCGGCGGGATCGAGACGGCGACCTCGTCGAAGCGGCGGTCGGCCCGCGGGCCGCGGGACACCCGCTGGCGGTACGGTCGGTGCTCGGTCGTGTGCGGCGCCCAGTCGAGCGGTGGGCCGGCGTCCGTCACGGGCGCCATCCTCCCAGGCCCACCGCCGTCGCGGGGGAGCACCGCCGATTACCGCGGCGGCCCGCCGCTGTGCGATCATCTCCAGTCGGCGCCGCGGACGCTTCTGCCACAGGGGAACCGTCGTACCGCGCGCCGCAGCACCGAAGATCACGCCCCCGACATCCGCGGCTGACCTGTGGCACTCGCGAGGAGCCATCATGAGCAACGTCCCCACCCCGTCCATCGTCGCCGAGCTCGGCAACGCCGCGAAGCGCGAGGACATCCCCGAGTTCCGCGCCGGCGACACCGTCAAGGTGCACGTCAAGGTCGTCGAGGGCAACCGGTCGCGGGTCCAGGTCTTCCAGGGCGTCGTGATCCGCATCCAGGGCAGCGGCGTCGGCCGCACCTTCACCGTCCGCAAGGTCTCCTTCGGCGTCGGTGTCGAGCGGACCTTCCCGCTCCACTCGCCGATCTTCGAGACGATCGAGGTCGTCACCCGCGGCGACGTCCGCCGGGCGAAGCTCTACTACCTGCGCAACCTCCGCGGCAAGGCCGCCAAGATCAAGGAGCGTCGCGAGGCCTGAGCGGCGTCGCCGCCGGACACCGTCCGGCGTCTGCCTAGACTCCCCTCGTGACCAAGGACCCCGCCGGCGCCGAGCCCTCCGCGATGCGGTCGGACGACCCGTCGGCGGCTCGCCCTGCGGCCGAGCCGGCGCCCCCCGGAGCCGCCGGCCGACGCGAACCGCGGGAAGCGCAAGGACCGCAACGACCGCAAACACCTCCCGGTGTGGCAGGAGAGCATCCTGCTGCTCGGGGTGGCGCTGGTCCTCGCGGTGGTCATCAAGTCGTTCTTCGTCCAGGCGTTCTACATCCCGTCGCCGTCGATGCAGCCCGGGCTGGTGGAGAACGACCGGATCCTCGTGCAGAAGGTCTCGTACTGGTTCGGCGGCAGCCCGAGCCGGGGCGACGTCGTGGTGTTCGAGGACCCCGGGGAGTGGCTCACCGGCGAGGAGCCCGAGCCCACCGGCCTCACCAAGGTGCTGTCGAAGGTCGGGCTCTATCCCACCGGCGGCCACCTGGTGAAGCGCGTGATCGGCGTCGAGGGCGACGTCGTCGAGTGCTGCGACGACCAGGGGCGGATCCTCGTCAACGGTGAGCCGGTCGACGAGAGCGACTACGTCGCCCGGCCGCCCAAGGCCGACCGCGGCGGCTGTGTCGCCCGCTACCCCGGCCTCGGCTGCGACTGGTCCGTCGGCCCGATCCCGGAGGGCAAGCTCTTCGTCCTCGGCGACAACCGCGGCGCGTCCGCCGACTCCCGTGCCCACATGTGCCCCGAGGACGCGGAGACGTGCACGAAGAGCCCGTGGGTCGACACCGACCTGGTGGTCGGCAAGGTGTTCGCGCTGGTGTGGCCGCAGGACCGCTGGACCTGGGTGAGCAACCCGGGCGCGTTCGACGCCGTCCCCGACAGCCCCCGGCGACCGACTGACGGGGCCGTCACTGCGATGTCGACGCTGCCCAGGGGAGCGACGGTACGACGGGACGCCGGGCTCTACGGCTACGAGCGCGCCCTGCGCCGGCACGGCATCGAGCCCGTCGCCGGCGTCGACGAGGCCGGCCGCGGCGCGTGTGCCGGGCCGCTGGTCGCCGGCGCCGCGATCCTGCCGGCGGGCAAGGCGGGCATCGTGCCCGGCCTCGCCGACTCCAAGCTGCTGACCGCCCGGGCACGGGAGCGCTGCTACGACGAGGTCGTCCGCCGGGCGGTCGCCTGGTCGGTCGTCGTCGTCCCGCCGGAGGAGTGCGACCGGCTCGGGATGCACGTCGCCAACGTCGAGGCGCTGCGCCGGGCGGTCGCCAAGCTCGAGGTCGCGCCGGCGTACGTCCTCACCGACGGCTTCCCGGTCGACGGGCTCGGCGCGCCCGGCCTCGCGGTGTGGAAGGGGGACCGGGTGGCGGCCTGCGTGGCGGCCGCGTCGGTGCTGGCCAAGGTCACCCGCGACCGGCTGATGGACGAGCTGCACGACCAGTGGCCCGCCTACGACTTCCGGACCCACAAGGGCTACATCACCTCCGCCCACTCCGAGGCGCTGGTGGCGCACGGCCCGTCGCCGATCCACCGGATGCGGTTCGTCAACGTGCGCCGAGCGGCGGGCCTGGAGGAGGTCGTCGTCGAGGTCCACGAGGAGGCGGAGGAGGCGGCGGCGAGCGTGGTCGGGGAGGTCGACGCGCTGCGCTGACCGCGCGCCCGGGCGCGCCGTTTGCCCGCCGCCGCCACGGGTACCCCCACGCCTACTGGTGGGAGGCCCCATGTCGCCGAGAACGCTTGCCGGAACCCTCGCCCTCGGAGTCGCGCTCAGCGGCGTCCTGTCCGTGCCGGTCGGCACCGCGTCCCCACCACCGCCCCCGGACACCGGCCGCAAGCACACGTGGACCGAGGCCGACAAGACCGGCTTCGGCACGGCGCGCACCCGGCGGAGCAACGTCTGGTTCACGCTGCAGCGGGGCCGGACCAGCGAGGTCTTCTACCCCGACCTCTCGACGCCGAGCGTGCGCACCCTGGAGCTGATGGTCAGCGACCGGCGACGCAGCTTCCTCGACCGCGCCTCCCGCGACATGCGCACCACCGTGCGCCGCCCCGACGCCCGCAGCCTGCGGTTCACCCAGGTCCACGTCGACCGGGACGGCCGCTACCGGCTCACCGAGACCCACCTGACCGACCCCGCCCGCGACACCTACGTCGTCCGGGTGCGGCTGGAGTCGCTCGACGGCGGCCGGTACCGGCTGCACGTCGCCTACGACCCGGCCCTCGCCAACGGCGGGATGGACGACCGGGCCCGCGCCCGGGGCAGGGCGCTGGTCGCCCACGACGAGCGGGTGAGCTCCGCGCTGGTCGCCCGGCCGCCGCTGGCCCGGCTGCGCAACGGCCTCGCCGGCAGGGCGGGGAGAGCCGCCGGCCCGCCGGCCCCGGCAACGTCGTCCAGACCGCCGAGCTGCCGCGGGTCAACGGGCTCCCCGGCCGCCGGACCGCCACGCTAGCCCTCGGGTTCGGCCGGCGGCCCGCCGCCGCGCTGCGCACCGCCCGCGAGACCCGGCGGACGGCCTACAGCGCCGTCGAGACGGCGTACGACCGCGGCTGGCACCGCTACCTCGCCTCGCTGCGCGACGTTGCCGGAGAGCGCGGCGACGGTCGAGGACGAGTACCTCGCGTCCGCGCTGGTGCTCGCTGCCGCGGAGGACAAGCTCAACCCCGGGGCGCTGGTCGCCTCCCCGTCGGCGCCGTGGGTCTGGGGCAACGAGGTGCCCGACCTGAGCTCGCCGTCCGGCGCCTACCACCTGGTCTGGGCCCGCGACTCCTACGAGTTCGCCACCGCGCTGTGGGCGGTCGGCGACCGGGCGGCCGCCCGACGGAGCGTCCGGTGGCTGTTCGGCGTCCAGCAGCGCCCGGACGGCTCCTTCCCGCAGAACTCCGACGTCCGGGGGCGCCCGGTCTGGGGAGAGCTCCAGCTGGACGAGGTGGCGCTGCCGATCACGCTCGCCTGCCTCGTCGGCAGCAGGGACCGGGCGACCTGGCGGGGCGTGCGGAAGGCAGCGGGGTTCATCACCCGGTTCCGCGACGAGGAGACCGGCCGGCGGGCGCCGTACACCCCGCAGGAGCGGTGGGAGAACCAGGCGGGCTACTCGCCGAACTCGATCGCCGCGCAGGTCTCCGGGCTGGTGTGTGCCGCCCACCTCGCCCGCGACCGCGGACGGCGCGACCTGGCCCGCACCTGGCTGCGGAAGGCGGACCGCTGGCAGCGGCGCCTCGACGACTGGACGGTCACGACCAACGGCCCGCTGAGCGACGCGCCGTACTTCCTGCGGCTCACCAAGGACGGCCGGCCCGACCGCGGGACCCGGTACCCGATGGGTGACGGCGGCCCGCGCAGCATCGACCAGCGCCGGGTCGTCGACCCCAGCTTCCTCACCGCGGTGCGGTTCGGGCTGGTCCCCGCCGACGACCCCGCGGTCGTGAACACGCTCGCGGTCGTCGACGACCGGCTGCGCGTCGACACCCCCCACGGCCCCTACTGGCACCGGTTCGACCACGACGGCTACGGCGAGACCCGCAGCGGCGGCGAGTGGCGGATCACCGAGCCCGGGACCTTCCGGACCCTGGGCCGCGCGTGGCCGATCCTGACCGGCGAGCGCGGCGAGTACGCCGTCGCGGCGGGGGAGGACGCGACGACGCTCCTCGAGGCCGTGGCCGCCGCGGCCGGCCCCTCCGGGATGATCTCCGAGCAGGTGTGGGACGGCCGGCCGCCGACCGGGCGCCCGTGCTGCCCGGCCGGCGAGGGGACGCGTGCCGCCACGCCGCTCGTCTGGTCCCACGCCGTGCTCGTGCGCCTGGCCTGGTCGATGGAGCGCGGCGAGCCGGTGGACCGCCAGGACCTGGTGGCGAGGCGGTACGACTGACGCAGACGACCCGGGGCTAGAGTCGACGGTGTGAGTGCCGAGGAGCTCGAGAAGTACGAGACCGAGCAGGAGCTGACGCTCTACCGCGAGTACCGCGACGTGGTCGGCATCTTCAAGTACGTCGTCGAGACCGACCGGCGCTTCTACCTCTGCAACTCCGTCGACGTGAAGGCCCGCACCGAGGCCGGCGAGGTGTTCTTCGAGGTCACCATCAGCGACGCCTGGGTCTGGGACATGTACCGCCCGGCCCGGTTCGCCAAGAACGTGAAGGTGCTGACGTTCAAGGACGTCAACGTCGAGGAGCTGGCGACCTCCGACATCGAGCCGCCGAAGGCCTGACGAGGGGTAGTCCCTACTGACTAGACGCCGTGGCGAGCGGCCATATTCGTCGCGAGCGCGTGTCCGGGGCCCTGCATCGTGGCTACGCTCGCAGCGGCATCACGTGGGGGATGTCGAAGGAGCTAGGTGGGAGGGCCGATGGCACGTCGAACGCTGCTGTCCGCAGTGACCGGACGGACGGGCCGACGTCGGGGTTCTGACGACGGGGCCGCGGCGGTCGAGTTCGCGCTGATCCTGCCGATCCTGATGTTCCTGGTCTTCGGCATCATCAGCTTCGGCTACATGCTGAGCTTCCGCCAGGCCATGAGCCAGGCGGCCGCGGAGGGCGCTCGTGCCGCTGCTGTCGCCCCGTCGGGCACGCCGGCCGGCACCCGCCAGGCCGACGCCGCCGCCGCGGTCGACGACGCGCTCGGCAGCTACGGCGTCTCGTGCAGCGGCGGCAGCCTCACCCACGCCGGCGGCCCGTCCGGCACCTGCTCGATCGAGATCAAGAGCTCCTGCACGTCCGGCCCGGCGGGGAGCAGCGTGCGCCGAGGTGACGCTGGTCTACCCCTACCGCGACAACAGCCTGCTGCCGGGCCTGGGTCTCAACATGTTCATGCCCGAGCAGCTGGAGTACGTCACCGAGGTACGGATCTCGTGACCGGTCGGATCCGGTCGTCGGTACGACGGCGTCTCGCCGTCCACCGCGACGAGCGCGGCGCCGTCGGCGTGTTCGTCGGCGTGTTCCTGTCGCTGGTGATGGTCGGCGTCGGCGCCATCTCGATCGACCTCGGGATGCAGCGCGTCGCCCGGCGCGACATGCAGGCGCTCGCCGATGTCCTGGCGCTCGACCTGGCCCGTGAGATCAACGGCCGGACGCAGGCGCAGCTCGCTGCCGAGGGCGACCCCGGCAACCCGGGCAGTGCGGTGAGCCAGAGCGTGGCGCGCAACGACCACGCCGTCGGCGAGGGTCTCGACGTGGAGGTCGACTGGGGCTCCTACACCGGAGGCGTGTGGAACACCGCCACCGAGCCGCCCAGCGCCGTCAAGGTCACCGCCTCGACCGACGTGGAGTACTCGTTCGCGGACGGCGACGGGTCGGCCACCCGGACGGCGTACGCGACCGCCGCGAGCACCGCCTGCTTCCGGCTGGGCTCCTTCGTCGCGGCGATCGACTCCGGCGACGGCACGGTGCTCGGCCCCCTCAACGACCTGCTGGGCGTCAACCTGAGCCTCGTCAGCTACAAGGCACTGGCCGCCGCGGACGTCACGCTCGGCGAGCTGGCGGCCAACCCGCGGATCGGCAGCCCCGACGCGCTCCTGACCGGCGCGGTCACGTTCCGCGACCTGCTCCTCGCGACGATCGACGTGCTGCGCAACGAGGCGACCGGCAACCAGGCCGCCATCACCGCCCTCAACTCGCTGGTCAACGTCGCCGCCTCGGTCGGCTCGATCCGTCTCGGCGACGTGCTCCACATCGCCCCGGGCGACAGTGCGGCGCTCGACGTCGCGCTCCGCGTGCTCGACCTGGTCGCCTCCGCGCGGGTCGCGACCGGCGAGCACTTCATCGACATCCCCAACCTGCATGCCGGCGTCGCCGGACTCGGCAACCACATCAGCGGGTCGCTGTCGGTCGTCTCGGCTGCGCAGATGGCGTGCGGCACGCCCAACTCCACGGGTGCGACGGCGAAGAACGCGCAGGTCAGCGGGACGCTGGGCCTGGACTTCTTCAACCTGCCGAGCCTCAACCTCGGCATCGGCACCCTGCAGACCGCGAAGGGAGACGGCTCCCTGGTCATCGAGATCGGCACCGGTACGGGCCAGCTGGTCTCGCCGCCGCCGGTCTACTGCGGGTCCGGGACCGCGGCCGACCCGCACCGGTTCGCCGTCCGCGTGCTGACCGAGCTGGCGTCGTACCGGCTCGACATGAACCTCACGGTCGAGGGCGACCTCAAGGTCTCCAGCCTGCTCGGCCTCGGTCTCGGCGACCTGCTGGACAGCATCCTCGGCGGCATCCTCGGCAACAAGAAGGAGATCGAGATCAAGCTCGCGCTGCGGGTCGGCACCACCGCCGACCCGGGCGGGTCGATCGCGAACCTCTCGCTGCCGCCCAACGACAAGACCCCGGTCGAGACCGGCTCGTCGATCTACCTTGATCCGAGCCGGATCCTGCCCGACATCCTCTCGGTCAAGATCGGGGGCAAGACGATCACGGACCTGCCGCTGGTGCGGCCGCTGACCGACCTCGTCGTCGATGCGCTGACCGGCGTGGGCAACCACTTCGTCCGGAAGACCGTCGCCCCGCTCCTCGACAACCTCGACGAGATGTTGATCGGGCCCGTCGCCCGGATGCTCGGCCTGCGGTTCGCCGGCGCCGACGTCTACGCGGTCGGTGCGGTCTGCGGCCGACCCAACCTGGCCGGATGAGCCGACGCGACCAGGGCGACCGGGGTGCGGTCGCCGTCATCACCGCGGTCGTGGTGAGCATGGTGCTCCTCGCCGTCGCCGCCGTGGCGGTCGACCTCGGCGTGCAGCGGGTGGCCCGGCGGGACATGCAGGCACTGGCCGACGTGGTGGCCCTCGACCTCGCGCGGTTGCTCGACGGCCGGTCCGCCGGCGAGGTGCGCGCGGGCGCCGGCGGCGCGCCGACCCTCGCGGCTGCGCTCGACGCGAGCGTCGCCCGCAACGACGACCACACCCTGGGCGGGGTCGCCGACTGCGGCGGCTCGTGCGTGTCCGCCTACCTGGTCGACCTCGACGACGGCGGCGACTACGCGACCTCCGCCGACGGCACGCCGGTCGAGGTCGCCACCGGTGCCGCGCCCGAGGCGGTCGTCGTCCGCGCCCGCACCGAGGTCGACTTCGCCTTCGGCCTCGGTGTCAGCGGGAGCGCCCAGCGCTCGGCGGTCGCCACCGGCGGCGAACCCGCGGTCTGCTTCTCCGTCGGCACCAAGACGCTCACCCTCGACACCAGCGGGAGCGCGCTCGGGCCGCTCCTCGACCACATCCTGAAGGTGAACCTCTCCGCCGTCGGCTACTCCGGCATCGTGGACCTCCGCAACGTCCACGTCCCGCTCGCCGACCTCCTGGTCGAGCTCCAGGTGGGGTCGCCCGGCGAGCTGGCGTCCACGAACGTCGGGCTGGCCGACTTCATCGTCGCCGCCGCCGACGTGCTCCGGGCGCACGGTGACCCGGCGAGTGCCGCGATCCTCGAGGCGATCCGGCTCGGCGTCACCGGGCTCGCGGTCAACCTCGGCGAGATCCTCGCGCTCGACACGGGCACGGACCTGGCAGGCCTGACCGCCGACATCAACCTGCTGGACATCCTCGGGGTGGCGGTCGTCGCTGCCAACGGCGACCACGCGCTCGAGGTCGCGATACCCGGCCTGGCCGAGGTGTCGATCATCGAGCCTCCGCGGATCGCGTGCGGCAAGGAGGGCGCCCGGGCTCACTCCGCCCAGGTCCGGCTGCACGTGGACGCGGCCCTACCCACCGGTCCCGGACTGCTGGGCGGCCACGTCGACCTCGCGATCGAGGTCGGCTCGGGCACCGCGACGCTGACCCGGCTCGCGTGCACGCCGGAGGCGGTCGGGCTCGACGTCACCACGGCCGGCGTGGCGGTGCTGCCGCCCAGCAGGGGGCGTTTCGGCCAGGTGGGCCTGGAGATCACGCTCGCGAAGTTCCTCGAGCCCCTCGGGTTCCTCGGAGCGCCGCTGGTGCTGGCGATCAAGCTGCTGGGGCTCGACAAGGTCGGGCTCGACGCACGCGTGACCGGCTCGGTCGCGAGCGCCAGCGGACATCGAGAGGTCAGCTTCCCACCTGCTCCGGCGCTGCCCGACCCGGTGGTGGTCGGCAGCGAGTCGGTGCTCGACCTGACCGGCGCCCAGGTGCGGCTGGCGACAGGGCAGGCGGGTCTTGCTTCGCTCCTCGCGGGGATCCTGAACCCCGTGCTGTCTGCGCTGCTCGACGGTGTGGTGAGGCCGCTGGTGAACTCGGTGGTCGACCCCGTGGTCTCGGCAGTGCTGAACCCGCTGCTGGAGCTGCTCGGGATCCGGCTGGGTGTCGCAGAGGTGTCGCTCCTCGGCCGGCCGGGCTGCACCGCGGTGCGGCTCGTCGGCTGACGGCCCACCAACCGTCCACAGCCCGGCCCGGGGCCCGGGTTCTCCACAGCCGTGCGCTCGGACGGTCGCCGTTCGTCCTCGCCCGCCGCCACGCTGGCGGCGAGGAGGTCGGACATGACGGAGACGACGGCAGCGGCCCGGCAGGCGCTCGGGGCCTACGGTGAGAACGTGGCGGCCCACCACCTGCAGGAGCGCGGACTGGTGCTGCTCGAGCGCAACTGGCGGTGCGACGAGGGCGAGATCGACCTGGTGCTCCGCGACGGCGCCACGCTGGTGGTCTGCGAGGTCAAGACGCGCACCAGCACGGTGGCCGGCACACCGCACGAGGCGATCACCGACGACAAGCTCGCCCGGCTGAAGCGGCTGGGGGAGCGGTGGGCCCACGAGCGGGGCGCGCAACCAGACGGCATCCGGATCGACCTGGTCGCCGTGCTGCGACCCCGGCGCGGACCCGCGGTCGTCGACCACGTGGCGGGGCTGACCTGATGGGCGTCGCCGGCGCCCGGGCGGTCGTGCTCAACGGTGCCCTCGGGCACCTGGTCGACGTCCAGGCCGACGTGTCGCGGGGGCAGGCCGGGTTCACGCTGGTCGGCCGGGCCGCGCCCTCGGTGCGCGAGGCCCACGACCGGGTGCGGATGGCGGTCCTCAACAGCGGGATGGAGTGGCCCTCCGCCTACCGCGTGACGGTGCTCCTGTCGCCGGCGGACCTGCCGAAGTCCGGCACCCACCTCGACCTCGCGATCGCGCTCAGCGTGCTCGCCGCCGACGGCAGTCTGGAGCCCGGGAAGCTCGACCGCACCCTGTTCGTCGGCGAGCTCACCCTCTCCGGCGGCCTCCGGCCGGCGTTCGGGGTGCTGCCGATGGTGCTGGCCGGCGTCGAGCACGGTCTCACCCGTGTCCTCGTGCCCGAGCCGCAGCAGGACGAGGCGATGATGGTGCCGGGCGTCGAGGTGCACGGCGTCCGGTCCCTCGCCCAGGCGGTGGCCCTGCTCAACGACGAGGAACGACCCGACGCGCCGCCCGTCGCCGCCTCGTCGGGCACCCAGCTGCTGACCTGGCGCGGCGACGAGCGGCTCGACGAGCTCGACCTCGCCGACCTGCACGGCATCGACGACGTGAAGGTCGCGGTCGAGGTCGCCGCCGCCGGCGGGCACTCCATCCTGCTGTCCGGCCCCAAGGGCGCCGGCAAGACCAGCATCGCCGAGCGGATCCCGACGATCCTCCCCGACCTGACCCGCGAGGAGTCGGTCGAGCTGACCGCGGTGCACTCCCTGGCCGGCACCCTCGACCCGGCCCGCGGCATGCTCACCCGGCCGCCGTACGCCGCGCCCCACCACGACGCGAGCAAGGCGAGCATCGTCGGCGGCGGCCACGGCCAGGTGCGGCCCGGCGAGATCTCGCGGGCCCACCTCGGGGTCCTGTTCCTCGACGAGTTCCCGCTGTTCCGCGCCGACGTCGTCGACGCCCTGCGGCAGCCGCTCGAGAGCGGCGACATCACGGTCGCCCGGCAGGAGGAGTCGGTGACCCCTGCCCGCGCGGGCGCTGCTGGTGCTGGCCGCCAACCCGTGCCCGTGCGGCGACTACTCCAGTGTCCCCGGGCTCGACCGGTGCAAGTGCCTCGAGCGGCTCCGCCGCGCCTACCGGCGCAAGCTGGAGGGGCCGATCGCCGACCGGCTCGACATCACCCGGCACGTGGTCCCCGTGCGGGGGTCGGGCGACGCCGAGTTCGTGCGGCCCGAGCCGTCGGCGGTGGTCCGGAGCAGAGTCCAGGCCGCGCGCGACCGCCAGCACCTGCGCTACGCCGGCCGCGGCTGGCGGCTCAACGCGCACGTGCCGAGCCAGGTGCTCAAGCGCGAGTGGCCGGTGACGCCCGAGGCCGCGCGCCTGGTCGACCACCACGCCTACCAGGGCCGGCTCAGCGCCCGCGGCGCCGTGCGCGTGATGCGGGTGGCGTGGACGATCGCGGACCTGCGGTCGGTGCGCTCGGGCCGCGACGTGCGTCCGGGGGTGGACGAGGTCGACGCCGCGCTGCGGTTGCGCACGGGCCAGCCGCTGGACCTGCGGCAGTTCCGGGGCGAGGCGACGGGCGCCCGATGAGCGACGAGGAGCGGTTGGCACGGGTGACGCTGAGCGTGGCCGGCGAGCCGGGGGACTACCGGCTGCTGGGACTGGTCGAGCAGCTCGGCGCGGTCGAGGCGCTGCGGGCGATCGCGACGCCCGGGCAGACCGAGCTCTTCCGCGCGGTGTCGTCGCGGCTGCCGCAGGTCGACCCGCACCGCGCCCTGGAGACCGCAGAGCGGGTGGGCGTCCGGTTCGTCACCCCGGCCGACGCCGAGTGGCCGGAGCAGCTGGCCGACCTTGCCCACGCCGGCCTGCTCCACGAGCGGGGCGGCGTCCCGATCGGCCTGTGGGTCAAGGGGCCGATGCGGCTCGACGAGCTGGCGGGCTCGGTGGCCGTGGTCGGCTCCCGGTCGGCCACGTCCTACGGCGAGGACGTCGCCCGCGACGTCGCGGCCGAGCTCGGGCTCGCCGGCGTCCCGACCGTCTCCGGCGGCGCCTACGGCATCGACCACGCCGCCCACCGCGGTGCCGCCAGCGTCCGGGCGCCGACCGTGGCCGTGCTGGCGTGCGGCCCCGACCGGGCCTACCCGCTCGAGCACCGCGAGATGCTGGCCTACCTCGCCCGGGAGCACGCGGTGGTGTCCGAGGCACCGGTCGGCGCGTCGCCGCACCGGATCCGGTTCCTGGCGCGCAACCGGCTGATCGCGGCGCTCACCCGGGGCACGCTCGTGGTGGAGGCCGCCTACCGCAGCGGCGCGCTGAGCACCAGCCACTGGGCGCAGCGCCTCAACCGGGTCGTCATGGCCGTGCCCGGGCCGGTGACGAGCGCGACGTCGGAGGGTGCGCACGGCCTGATCCGGAGGGGAGCGGCCACCCTGGTGACCCGGGGCGCCGAGGTGCTCGAGCTCGTCGGCGCCGCCGGCGAGCACCTGCTCACCGAACCGCGCGGGCCCGAGAACGAACGCGACCGGCTGCCCGTGAAGGCACGCCAGGTCCTCGACGCCGTGCCGGTGGGGCGGGGAGCGACCGCGGAGTCGATCGCGGTCGTCGCCGGGCTCGACGTGGTCGACGTGCAACGAGCGCTGACGAGGCTCGAGGCCGGCGGGTTCGTGGAGCACGCGCCGGGCGGCTGGGTGCTGACCGCGGCCGGCCGGGCGAGCCCGTCGAGGCCGGCGCCGGTGCGCGGTAGCCGCTGACCCGGCGCACCGGCCGGCCTCCCGGCCGTCCGGTGCCACCGGTCCTACGCTCGGTCCCGTGAGCGAGGACGTCGAGGGGCCGGAACAGGGGCTCCCGGAGGCGTTCGCGGAGCTCCTCGCCTCCTACGAGCGGCACCTGGTCTCCGAGCGCGACCTCGCGCCGCACACCGTCACCGCCTACCTCGGCGACGTGGCCGGGCTGCTCGACCACGCCCACCGGCTGGGGATCACCGCCGTCGACCGGCTCGACCTGCGGGCGCTGCGGAGCTGGCTCGCCAAGCAGCAGACGACCGGCCGCTCCCGGACGACGATCGCGCGCCGCGCCACCTCCGCACGCGTCTTCACCGCGTGGCTCGCGCGCACCGGGCGGACGCCCGCCGACCCGGGGGCGGCGCTGGGCTCGCCCAAGCCGCACCGCACGCTGCCGAACGTGCTGCGGGTCGACGAGGCCCGAGCGCTCGTCGAGGCCGCGACCAGGCTCGCCGACGACGGCAGCCCGACCGGCCTCCGCGACGTCGCGATGCTGGAGCTGCTCTACGCCACCGGCGTCCGGGTCGGTGAGCTGTGCGGCCTCGACGTCGACGACGTCGACCGTGACCGCAACGTCGTCCGGGTGCTCGGCAAGGGCCGCAAGGAGCGGAGCGTCCCGTTCGGCCACCCCGCCGCCGCGGCCCTCGACGCCTGGCTCCGCGACGGCCGCCCGCAGCTGGCCCGTCCCGGATCCGGTCCGGCGCTCTTCCTGGGCGTCCGCGGCGGCCGCATCGACCAGCGCGCCGTGCGCACCCTCGTCCACCGCCGGATCGCCGACGTGCCAGGTGCCCCGGACCTCGGTCCGCACGGCCTCCGGCACACCGCCGCGACCCACCTCCTCGAGGGCGGGGCCGACCTGCGGTCCGTGCAGGAGCTGCTCGGCCACGCGTCCCCTCGCGACCACGCAGCGCTACACCCACGTCACGACCGACCGGCTGCGCCGCGCCTACCAGCAGGCGCACCCGCGGGCGTAGGGGAGCAGCCCCCACGGGGTCGTCGCGCCACAGCGGCAGCAGCCGCACCGGCCCGGCGCCGACGATCAGCAGCGGGTCGAGGTAGACGTCGTCGGCGTTGCGGATCCAGCCCCAGTGCAGGCAGGCGCGCGGGAGGCAGTGCGAGCCGGGCACGAGCAGCCGCCCGATCGGCGTGCCCGCCGCCACCCGCCGCCCGACCGGGACACCGGCCGCCACCGGCTGGTACGTCGTGCGCGTCGTGCCGTGGTCGACGACGACCACACCCCTCCCCGCGATGGTGCCGGCGAAGCTCACGGTGCCGGCCATCGCCGCCCGGACCTGCTGGCCGGGGGAGCCGAGCAGGTCGACACCCCGGTGGCCCGGCCCGTAGGGCGAGTCCGGTGGGTCGAGGTGCGCCACGACCGCGGGCGTCGGCCGGAGCGGCCAGACGCCCGAGGCAGCCGGCTCGGGGACACCCGGCGCCACGGGCACCGGGGCGCCACCGGCCGGCGACGGTGGCAGCAGCAGCGCCAGGACGAGCGCGGCCGGGAGCAGCACGATGGATCGCATGCCGCCACGGTGCAGGCCGGTGCCGACCACGGCGAGTCGTGCCCCGCTCCGTTGTGGACGACGCGACCCCCGTGGCGGGGCTGTGGACGGTAGCCGGGCCGTCCGGCTCAGCTCGACCGGCGCCGGCGACGGGCCCGGCGACCGGCCCCGCGGGTCTGTTCGACGACCTGCTACGGCGATTGGCCGCGGGGAGCCGTGGCCGGTAGCCTGGGAGCACCGGCTCCTCGGAGCCGGAATTCGCATGTCCGCAGACCACGACGGGGTCGCTCCGGCCCCGACCGCCCGTGGGCGACGGCTCTCAGTCCGTCCGGGCCCTGCAGCTGCAGGGTCCGACCGGTCGGGTCGCGCGTGGACATCAGGACCAACTGAGAACCTGACAAGGAGACCATCATGGCTGTCGTGACCATGCGCCAGCTCCTCGAGAGCGGCGTCCACTTCGGGCACCAGACCCGTCGCTGGAACCCCAAGATGAAGCGCTTCATCATGACGGAGCGCAACGGCATCTACATCATCGACCTGCAGCAGTCGCTGGCCTACATCGACCGCGCCTACGCGTTCGTCAAGGACACCGTGGCCCGGGGCGGGACGATCATGTTCGTCGGCACCAAGAAGCAGGCGCAGGAGGCGATCGCCGAGCAGGCGACCCGCGTCGGCATGCCCTACGTCAACCAGCGGTGGCTGGGCGGCATGCTCACCAACTTCTCGACCGTGCACCAGCGGATCAACCGCCTCAAGGAGCTCGACGACATCGACTTCGACGACGTCGCCGGCAGCGGCCGCACCAAGAAGGAGCTCCTGCAGATGAAGCGGGAGCGCGACAAGCTCAACAAGTCGCTGGGCGGCATCCGCGAGATGGGCCGTACGCCGGCCGCGGTCTGGATCGTCGACACCAACAAGGAGCACCTCGCCGTCGAGGAGGCCCGCAAGCTGCGGATCCCGATCATCGGCATCCTCGACTCCAACTGCGACCCCGACGTCGTCGACTTCCCGATCCCGGGCAACGACGACGCGATCCGTGCGGTCGGCCTGCTGACCCGCGTCGTCGCCGACGCCGTCGCCGAGGGCCTGATCGCCCGCTCCGGCGCCAAGGGCGGGGAGGCCGCCTCGCCGGCCGCCGAGGAGCCGCTGGCCGAGTGGGAGCGCGAGCTGCTGAGCGGCGAGGCCGAGACCGTCGCCGTGGAGGCGACCGGTGGTGACGCCGCGACCGACGAGCCGGCCTCCGAGGCCACCGGTGCGGGCACCGAGGCCGCCGCGGCCGACGAGGCCGCCGAGGCGACCACGGAGTCGTCCGAGGCGACCACGGCCGAGGCCGCCGACACCGAGGCCCCGGCCGAGGCCTGAGCGCCCGGCGTACGCCGCAATCCCACCCCACTTCCACACGTAGATCCGAGGGAGGATCCATGGCATTTACCGCTGCCGACGTCAAGCGGCTCCGCGAGCTGACCCAGGCCGGGATGATGGACTGCAAGAAGGCGCTCGACGAGACCGACGGCGACTTCGACAAGGCCGTCGAGCTGCTGCGCGTCAAGGGTGCCGCCAAGGCGGCCGCGCGCGCCGCCGAGCGGGAGGCGTCGGCCGGCCTGGTCGCCGCGTCCGGCAACGCCCTGGTGAGCCTGCGGGCCGAGACCGACTTCGTCGCCAAGAACGAGGCGTTCATCAGCACCGCCCAGGCCATCGCCGACGCTGCGGACGCCAACAAGACCGACGACCTCGACGCGCTGAAGGCCGTGTCGCTCGGCGACAAGACCGTCGGCGAGACGGTCGAGGAGCTGGCCCGCACCATCGGCGAGAAGATCGAGCTCGGTGAGGTCGCGTACTTCGAGGGCCGGACCGCGGTCTACCTCCACAAGAAGGCCACCGACTTGCCCCCCGAGCCTCGGCGTGCTCGTCGAGTACGAGGGTGACGAGGCGGCCGCCAAGCAGGCCGCCCAGCAGGCCGCCGCGCTCAAGGCGCAGTACCTGACGAGCGACCAGGTCCCCGCCGAGGTCGTCGAGGCCGAGAAGGACGTGCTGACCAAGAAGACGCTGGAGGAGGGCAAGCCGGAGGCTGCCGTCGCCAGGATCGTCGAGGGCCGCATCAACGCCTTCTTCAAGGAGATCGTGCTCCTCGACCAGGAGTCGGTGTTCGAGTCGAAGAAGTCGGTCCGGCAGGTCCTCGAGGCCGCCGGCACGACCGTCACGCGGTTCGCCCGCTTCGAGGTCGGCGCCTGAGCGCATCCGCGCGGCGCGGACGACCCCGCAGCACCGGTCCGGAGCCGGGTCCACGAGCAGACGCTCGGGGCCCGGCTCCGGCCGTGTGGCGACGGGGTTCCTCCCGGAGGAGGGTTTTCCGGTCCGGTCGCAGGGAATGCACCCACCTGCGCCCGGCGTCGACTAGCGTCGGGACGTCCGCCCGTGGTCACGCGGGCGCCCTGCACCAGGTGAAGGAGATCGGCAGATGGGACTCATCCAGGCCGCCGTCGGAGCGGTCGGCGGCACGCTCGGCGACCAGTGGCTCGACTTCTACGGGCTCCCCGACGGGTTGCCCCCGACGGCCGCGCTCTTCCCTGCGGTGCCGAAGGGCCGGAACGCCGGCCGGGGGAGCAACGACAGCGGCTCCGCCGGCATCATCACCAACGGCTCGAAGATCATCGTCCCCGAGGGCTACGGCCTGGTGCTCCTCGAGGACGGCGCGTTCACCGGCTTCGCGGCCGAGCCGGGTGCCTACATCTGGCAGTCCGACGAGCCGGCGTCGCAGTCGGTGTTCTCCGGCGGTGGCCTCGTCGACTCGATCGTCAAGCAGAGCTGGGAGCGGTTCAAGTTCGGCGGTCGTCCGTCCGCCCAGCAGACGGCGGTCTTCGTCGCGCTCAAGGAGCTGCCCAACAACCGGTTCGGCACCCAGTCGGAGATCTACTGGGACGACGCGTTCCTCAACACGCAGGTCGGGGCGATCACCCGCGGCACCTACACGCTGCGGATCGTCGACCCGCTCACCTTCATCCGCAACTTCGTGCCCGCCAACGTGATCAGCGGCCGGGCGGTCTTCGACTTCACCGACATCGACAACCCGGCCGGCGAGCAGCTGTTCAACGAGGTCGTGGGCTCCCTCGCCCCGGCGTTCTCGATGTACACGAACGACCCGGCGAAGGGGCAACCGGATCACGCGGCTCCAGCAGGACTCGATCGGCTTCGCCCAGTCGCTGTCCGCAGCCGTCGAGGCCAACTACCAGTGGCGGACCGACCGCGGCCTGGAGATCGTCAAGACCGCGATCATCTCGATCGAGTACGACGCCAACACCCGCGAGCTGCTCAAGAACGTCCAGCGCGCCGACGCGCTCTCCGGCTCGCGGGGCAACAGCAATCTCCAGGCGTCGGTGGCCGCCGGGCTCGAGGCGGCGGGCGAGAACGCCGGCCCCGGCGGCATCATCGGGATGGGCATGGCGACCGGCGGCCTCGGCGGACTGCAGCAGCCGGTGCAGCAGACCCCTCCGGCACCGCCGGCAGCCCCGGCCGCGCCGGCGGCCCCGGCGGCTCCGGCTGCGCCCGCGGAGCCGGCCGCGGAGGACCCGATGACCGTGCTCAAGCGCGCCAAGGAGATGCTCGACGCCGGCCTCATCACGCAGGCCGACTACGACGCGGCCAAGGCGAAGGCGCTCGGGCTCTGACATGACGCAGGATCCCGCGGGTCCGAAGGACCCGGTGTTCGACAGCCCTCCGCTGTCGCTGGAGGAAGGAGCTGGCCGCGGCCCGGGCGGAGCCCGAGCCCGGCCCGGACATCGACACCGTCAACGAGTCGCTGAGCGACGGGCTCAACCGCTGCCCCAAGTGCGGGTCGACCGACGTCCGGCTGCGCGGCTCGACCGGGCAGCTGGTCTGCCTGTTCTGCCGGCACGAGTGGCAGGAGGACCGCGTCGAGGAGGAGTTCGGCCTCGGCGAGGGCATCGACCAGCTCGAGGGCACGGTCATCGCCAGCGGGGCGCAGGACATCCAGGCCGACGTCGCCGACCAGCTGACCTTCAAGTGCGAGGCGTGCGGCGCGGAGGTGGTCGTCGACACCGCCCACTCGCTCAACGCGCGCTGCCACTGGTGCCGCCACACGCTGAACGTCAACCAGCAGGTCCCCAACGGCGCCGTCCCGGACGCCGTACTGCCGTTCCGGCTGACCAAGGACGAGGCGGTCGAGAAGATCCGCGAGTTCGCCTCCAAGCGCCGGCTGTTCGCGCTCGGCCGGTTCAAGAAGGAGTTCGTGCCGGAGAACGTCCTCGGCGTCTACCTGCCCTACCTGGTGGTCGACGCCCGTGCCGAGTCGCAGTACTGGGGCAAGGGCGAGGTGCAGACCCGGCGGTGGACCGAGAAGAGCGGCGACAACACCGTCACCTACTACGCCGCCGACGTCTACCAGCTCACGCGGCAGGTGGCGTTCACCGTCGACGACCTGACGCTCGAGGGATCCTCGGAGCGGGCGCAGTTCGGCCCCCGCCAACACCAACAACATCATCAACTCGATCCTCCCGTTCGACACCAAGAACGCCGTCCGCTGGAACGCCAGCTACCTGGTCGGGTTCACCAGCGAGAAGCGCGACCGCGACGTCTCGGGCGTGCAGCCGGTGCTCGAGGACCAGCTGCTCTCGATCGGCAGGTCGCAGGTGAGCGGCACGCTCGGGAAGTTCGGGCGCGGGGTGAGCTGGGAGCAGGAGAAGATCGACGTCGGCGGGTCCCGCTGGGTGTCGATGTACCTCCCGGTCTGGCTCTACTCCTACCGCCAGGAGAGCAGCGGCCTCCTGCACTACATCGCGGTCAACGGCCGCACCGGCGAGACCATGGGCAGCGTCCCGGTGGCGCAGTGGAAGCTGCTTTTGGCCGCGTTCACGGTCGGCACCTTCCTCGAGGGCATCGCCGGCGCGATCCTGGTGGGGGTGGCGTGATGCTCGACCTCGCACTGGCCCTTGCCGACGCGGCGACCCCGGTCGTCCAGGCCGCCGCCGGCGACGACGACGGGGGGCCTCCTGTGGCTGCTCGCCGCGGGTCCCGCGGGAGCGGTCGGCACCTACTGGGCGCTCTACCGCTACTACCGCAACACCGACAAGACCCACCACTACGAGCGGGACACCATCATCGAGGCGCAGCCGGTGCAGGGCAGCGAGGAGAAGATCGACCACATCTCCCGCACCCGCGACTCCGACATCGACGGCGACAACAGCCGCAAGCACCGCGAGCGGGTGCAGCGGATCCGTTGAGCGGCGGGGCGGAGCGCCCGGTAGGGTCGCCTGCGTGACGGGTTACGAACGGGTCCTGCTGAAGCTCTCGGGCGAGGTGTTCGGCGGTGGCCAGGTCGGCCTCGACCTGGACGTGATCAGCGCGCTGGCCCGCGAGATCGCCGACGTCGCCAAGAGCGGCGTCCAGGTCGCGATCGTCGTGGGTGGCGGCAACTTCTTCCGCGGCGCCGAGCTCCAGCAGCGCGGCATGGAGCGGGCCCGGGCCGACTACATGGGCATGCTCGGCACCGTCATGAACTGCTTGGCCCTGCAGGACATGATCGAGAAACAGGGCGTCGAGACCCGCGTCCAGACCGCGATCACCATGGGCCAGGTCGCCGAGCCCTACATCCCGCGCCGGGCGATCCGGCACATGGAGAAGGGGCGGGTCGTGATCTTCGGCGCGGGCGCCGGCATGCCGTTCTTCTCGACCGACACCGTCGCCGCCCAGCGGGCGCTGGAGACGCGGTGCGAGGTGATCCTGATGGGCAAGCAGGGGGTCGACGGCGTCTTCGACTCCGACCCCAAGCACAACCCCGACGCGGAGATGTTCCACGAGCTGACCTACGACGAGTACCTCGCGCGCGACCTCAAGGTCGCCGACGCGACGGCGATCAGCCTGGCCCGCGACAACAGCCTGGACATGGTGTTCTTCAACCTGTCCACCCCCGGGACCATCGCGCGAGCGGTCGCGGGTGAGAAGATCGGGACCAGGGTCGCCAACGCCTGACCCGCCGACCGGCGTCCGACCCCCAGCACATCCGAACCAGACGAGGTGAGCCCGCAGTGATCAACGACATCCTCAACGAGGCCGACTCCAAGATGGACAAGTCGGTCGCGGCGACCCGCGAGGAGTTCGCGACCATCCGGGCTGGCCGGGCGCACCCGAGCATGTTCGCCAAGATCATGGTCGACTACTACGGCAGCCCGACGCCGATCCAGCAGCTGGCGTCGTTCACGGCGCCCGAGGCCCGGATCATCATGATCCAGCCCTTCGACATGGGCGCGATGGCCGCGATCGAGAAGGCGATCCGCGACTCCGACCTGGGCGTCAACCCCGCCAACGACGGCAAGGTGCTGCGCTGCGTGTTCCCGGAGCTCACCGAGGAGCGCCGCAAGGAGTTCATCAAGCTGGCGCGCACCAAGGCCGAGGAGGGCAGGGTCGCCGTCCGCAACCTCCGCCGCACCGCCAAGCAGGCGCTGGAGAAGCTCGAGAAGGACGGCGAGGTCGGCCAGGACGACGTCACCGGCGCCGAGAAGCGGCTCGACGGCGTCACCAAGAAGCACACCGACGCGATCGACGAGCTGCTCAAGGGCAAGGAAGCCGAGCTCCTCGAGGTCTGACCGACCTCCTGGACGACGACACCTCGATGACCGACGACCGTACGCCGGCCGCGGTGCCCGAGCCCCCGAAGAAGGACCACGGACGGGCCGGCCGCGACCTGAAGGCGGCAGTGGGCTCCGCCGTCGTGCTGCTGGCGGCGGTGGGCGCCTCGCTGTACTTCTGGAAGCCGGCGTTCATGCTCATCGTCTGCGTCGCCGTCGTCGCGGCGGTGTGGGAGATGCGCCAGGGCCTGCTCGCCAAGGGCGTCGACCTGCCCGAGCAGCCCCTGATGGTCGGCGGTGTGGTGATGGTCGTCGTCGCCTACCTCGCCGGCGCCGAGGCGCTGGTGACCGCCACCGCCGTGACCGCGCTCGTGGTCATGCTGTGGCTGCTCCGCCGCGGCGTCGACGGCTACGTCAAGAACGCCACTGCGTCGGTGTTCACCCTCGTGTACCTGCCGTTCCTGGGGTCCTTCGTCGCGCTGATACTCGCCGAGGGCGGCATCGAGGGGGAGGGCTGGACGACGACGGTGTCGCCGGGATCCTCACCTTCGTCCTGGTGACGATCGCCTCCGACATCGGCGGCTACGTCGCCGGTGTGCTCTTCGGCAAGCACCCGATGGCGCCCGTCATCTCGCCGAAGAAGTCGTGGGAGGGCTTCGCCGGCTCGCTGGTCGCCACCGTGGCCGCGGGCTGGGCGCTGGTCGTGTTCCTGCTCGACGGGGCCTGGTGGATCGGCATCTGCCTCGGCCTGATCGCCGTCGTGATGGCGACGCTGGGCGACCTGTGCGAGTCGGTCATCAAGCGCGACCTCGGCATCAAGGACATGAGCCGGATCATCCCGGGCCACGGCGGGCTGATGGACCGGCTCGACTCGCTGCTCGCCACGATCGCCCCCATCTGGCTGCTGCTGCACTACGGCGTCTTCAGCTGACCCACGGCGCGCGGTCGTACAGGTCGAGGTGCGCACGTGCCGCGGCGTCCCAGGTGAAGGAGGCGGCCAGCCGGCGTCCGGCCTCCGGGTCCGGAGGCTGGTCGAGCACCTGGCCGAGCCGCCGGGTGATGTCGGCGACGGTGGCGGCGTAGCTGACCGCGTCGCCGAAGACCTCACGCAGCACGGGGAGGTCGCGTGCCACGACGGGCACGCCGGCCGCCAGCGCCTCCATGGCGGCGAGCCCGAACCCTTCCTTGGTGGAGACGAACCCCAGCGCCGCGGCGCCCGCCACGAGCGACGGTAGGTCCGGGTCGGGCACCGGGCCGAGGACGACCGGCTCGGCGCGGAGCCGTCGGGCCCGGTCGTCGAACGCGGCGCGGTAGGGCCGGTAGTCGAAGAGCGTCTCGCCGCCCCCGAAGACGAGGCGTACGTCGGCGAGGGCGGGCCGGTCGCGGGCCATGGCCGCGTGCGCCTCGAGGAGGTCGATGCTGCCCTTGCGCGGCTCGATCCCGCCGAGCGCCAGGACGTAGCGTCCCCCGACCCGTGACCGCCACCGCTCCTGGCCGCGACGGTCCTCGGCCGCGGTCGCGAACCGGGCGCCGTCGACCCCGTTGGGGATCACCGTCGGCCGTCGCCCCCAGCCCCGCTCGACCTCGTCGGCGACGGCGCCCGACACGCACACCAGGGCGGCCGGCCCCACCACGGCGCGCTCGTGGCACGCGACGAGCTCGGGCGTGCTGAACTGGTCGAGGTGGTGCACCGTGCGCAGACAGGGCAGCGCAGCATTGGCGCTGATGCAGTCCTGCGCGTGCACCACGTCGTAGGCCGCTCGCGCTGCGGCGAACGCCGCGCGCAGCACCGCGATCGACCGCACGATCCGCGCGCCCACCGGCTCGTCGGCGCGTGCCTCGAACGGGACCGCGTGCACGCCGACCCGCCGGTGGACCGGCCGGAAGAACGCGGTGTCGCCGCCGCGGCCGAGCGTCCACACGTCGACGTCGGCGCCGGCCCGGGCCATGGCCTCCGCGAGCGACAGCGTGTGCACGACACCGCCGCGGGGCTTCGTGGAGTAGGTCAGCAACGCGATCCGCACGGTCATGCCTCCGGGGCGGGCTGGTCGGCCCACCGGAGCGCCCGGTAGGCGGTCGGGGTGCGCTCCTCCAGGTGGTGGAGGACGCGACGGGCACGCGCGACCTCGCGGTCGACGTCGACCTCGGCCACGGCGAGACCGCCCTTGGCTGCGGTCCGGGCCAGGACGTCCCCGCCGGGACCGACCACCTTCGCCTGCCCGAGGAACCGGAGACCGCCCATCACACCGGTCTGGTTGGCCGAGACCCACACCACCTGGTTCTCGGCGGCGCGGGCGCAGTCGTAGAGGTCGAACAGCCGGGACTGCCGGTCCCGCGGCAGCCGCGAGGAGCGGTGGGTGACCGAGGCGGGCCAGGCGGAGAGGCACGCGATGACCTCCGCCCCGTCCAGGGCGAGGGACCGCGCGGACTCGGGGAAGGTCTTGTCGTAGTCGATGAGCATCCCCAGCCGACCGACCGGGGTGTCGAACGCGGCGAACGTGTCGCCGGCGGCGTAGACGACCGCCTCCCCGGCCGGCTGGTGGACCTTGCGGTGGCGGCCCAGCACGCCGGCCCCGCTGACGCACAGCGCGGTGTTGTGGAGACGGGGGAACCCGTCCACGAGCGTCTCCTCCGCGTAGCCGAAGCAGACGACCATCTCGCCGGCACGGCCGGCGAGCTCGACGATCCGCTGCACCTCGGCGGAGTCCTCGCTCAGGCCGGGCGGCAGCGACAGGGGGTCGGGATGGCGCAGGTCGGAGAGATAGCCACCGAGCGTGGCGTCGGGGAGCACCAGCAGCCGCACCCCCACCGCGGCGGCGTCCGCCACGATGCCCTCGATCTTGGCGAGGGCGCGGTGCACGTCGCGACCGAAGTGGGCCGCCACGGCGCCGATCCGCAGCGCGGTCACCGCCGCTACCCGACCCCGACCACGGCACGGTCGAGCAGGCCGGGAGAGCGGCGCCGGGCGAGGTCCGCGGCCGACTCGACCTCCCGGTCGCGGCGCCCGGTGATCATCCCGGCCACGTGCTCGGCGTCCGCCGCCACGCCCAAGAACCGGCCGGAGCCCCAGGTGTGCAGCCACGGCAGTCCGAGGAAGTACAGGCCGGGGACCGTCGTCGCCCCGCGGGCGTGGGTCGGCCGACCGCTCCCGTCGAACACGCCGGACCGGACCCAGCGGTGGTCGGCCCGGTAGCCGATCGCCCAGATCACGGCGGAGACGCCGGCGCGGGCGAGGTCGAGCGAGGTCGGCTCCTCACCCGGCTCCCAGACCGGCTGGTACGGCGGCGCCGGCGGCAGGGCGTCGGCACCGGTCCGCTCGATGTAGGAGTCGATGTCGCGGCAGATCGAGCGGTAGACGTCGTCGGCCGCGTCGAGCCGCTCCCGCGCCGTCGGCTGGAACGTCACGCGGCGGTCCCGGCCGGAGTCCAGCAGGCCGTGGAGCACCATGCCCTCGGCCGCGAACCGGCGCAGGTCGATGTCGCGACCCCCGTCGCGCCCGGTCACGTAGTGGTTGGTCTTCTCCCGGGCGGTCGCGCCGCCGGGGTACCGGGCGACGGCCGTGTCGTAGAGGCCCATCTCGGCGAGCCAGGTCATGCAGTCGCGCCCGCGGTGGAAACGGGCGACGCGCGGTGCGTCGCCGAGCGCCAGGTGCACCCGGCGACCGGCGAGGTGGAGGTCCTCAGCGATCTGCGCCCCGGACTGTCCGGAGCCGACGACGAGCACCGCTCCGGGCGGGAGCTGGTCCGCGTGCTTGTAGGCGGCGGAGTGGAGCTGGGTCACCGAGGGGTGGAGGGCCGCGGCCCAAGGAGGCACGATCGGGCGGTGGTAGCCGCCGGTGGCGACCACGACGTGGTCGGCCTGCCACCGCTCGGGGCCGTCCGTCCCCAGGGCATCGACCAGGAACCCGCCGCCGTCCCGCTCCGCCAGCGTGGTGACCCGGGTGTGCTCCCGGAGCGGCGGGCCGAAGCCGGGGGCGTAGCCCGCCAGCCAGGCCACCACCTCGTCGCGCGTCATGAAGCCGTCCGGGTCGGGACCGTCGTACTCGTAGCCGGGCAGTCGGCAGTGCCAGTTGGGCGTGACGAGCGTGAAGCCGTCCCAGCGGGTGTCGGCCCACTCGTGACCGGCGGTCGCCGCCTCGAGGACGGCGTGGTCGACGCCGTCCCGGACGAGGAACCAGCTGGTGGCGAGCCCGGCCTGCCCGCCGCCGACCACCACCACGGACGTGCGGCGCGCCGGGGTCACGAGCCCGCCTCCGGGAGCGGCGGGTGCAGCCGTAGGACGGTGACGACCGCGTTCGGCGGGAAGGACGCGGCCCGCCGCTCGACGTGCTCCCGCGTGGCCGCCGCCGACGTGCATGCGAAGCCGTACCGGGCGCGGACCCGCTCGCCGGCCTCGTCCAGGGCGGCTGTCGCCCGGCGCCGGAACTCCGCGACGGCGTACCGGCCGACGGTGAGGTGGTCGTGGACGACCAGCGAGGGGGAGTAGCAGTCGTCGACCTCGCCGTCGGGCCACCGCACCGTGAACGTCATCTCAGGCATGCGCGACCGCCTCGTCGAGGCCGGCACCCGAACCGGTGGGGTGTGGCCAGGTGGGGTAGAGGTCGGGACGCCGGTCGCCCAGGTAGAACATCGAACGACGCGCCGCCGCGAGGTCGGCCTCGACGTCGACGCGCGCCACCGCCAACCCGGCGCCGACGCCCGTCGTCGCGCGCACCTCGCCGCCGGGTCCGACGACCTTGGCGTTGCCGACGAAACGGAGACGGCCGAAGCTGCCGGTCTGGTTGGCGGCGACCCAGACGACCTGGTTCTCCAGTGCCCGGGCCTGGTCGAGGATGTTGAACCGGTGCGTCCAACGGTCGTCGGCGAGGTCGGCGGCGGTCGCCGTCCGGGAGGCCGGCCAGGCGGAGATGCACGCGATCGTGGTCGCGCCGTCGAGCGCCAACGTGCGCGCGGCCTCGGGGAACGTCTTGTCGTAGCAGATCAGGAGGCCCACCCGGCCGGCCGGCGTGTCGAAGGCACGAAGGGCGTCGCCGGCGGCGTAGTAGAGGCTCTCGCCGAGCGGCTGGTGCACCTTGCGATAGACACCGTGGACCCCGTCCCCGGAGACGAGCGCGGCGCTGTTGTAGCGCCGGCGGCCGTCGGACTCGCAGAAGCCCACGGCGACGGTCATGTCCCGTGCCAGCTCGGCCACCCGCTGCAGCTCGGGACCGTCGACGTCGATTACCGGGGGAGCGAGTCGGGCTCGTCGCCGTGGCGGCCGTCCCGGCCGCTGCCGAGCGTGGAGAGGTAGCCGCCGAGGGCGGCCTCGGGAAGGGCGAGCAGGCCGACGCCCCGGGCTCGGGCGTGGTGCACGTGCTCGGCGACGGAGGCCAGGGCGGTGTCGAGATCGCGGTCGAAACGGGCGGCGACGGCGGCGACGGCGCTGCCGGTCATGCCGAGGTCCTTCCCGCCGGACCGAGACCGGTGACGCCCGCGGACACCGCCTCGGTGAGCCTGCCGTCGGGCCAGCGGAGGTGGACCCCGGCTCCGGGGACCAGCTCGCCGCACACGGCGGTGGTGAGGAAGCCCGGTACGGGCGGTGCCGGAGCCCGGCCGGCCGGTTCGGTCGTGACGAGGGCGAACCCCGGGAAGCACGTCAGCCAGTCGCCGGCGCCGGCGGCGATGGGTCGCGGCACGGACGCCACGTCGAGCACCGCACCGCACCCCGAGGCCTCCGCGAGTATCCCGGTGGTGCCCAGGAGGCCGCTCATCGAGACGTCCTTGGCGGCCGTCGGCCGCAGCGCCGGCACGACGCCGGGGAGTTGCCGCAGCTCGTCGCGCGAGCGCCGGGTGGAGGAGTCCCACTTGCGCGGCGCTGTAGCCCGGGCGCCAGGAGCCGCCGAGGTCGGCTGTCACGCGCACGACCTCGCCGGGTGTGCCGCCCCCGCCGGGGACCGGGCTCTCCGCCCGGCCGACGGCGGTGACGGTGAGCGAGGCCGGTACGCCGAGCTGGGTGTGGCCACCGAGCACCGGCACGTCGAACGCCTCGGAGGCCGAGCGCAACCCCTGGAGGACGCGCCGCGCGAAGCTGGCGTCGCGGGCGCCCAGCGCGTCGAGCAGACCGACCGGCGTGGCACCCATCGCCACCAGGTCGTTGACGTTGACGAGCACGGCGCACCATCCCGCCCACTCCGGGTCGCGCTCGACCATGCTCGGCAGCACGGCGTCGCAGGCGGCCACCACGTCGGTCCCCGGCACCGGGGCCCCGTCGTCGCCGAGGAAGCCGTCGTGGTGGGGCAGCAGGCTGCCGACCAGCGGTCCGAGCACGGCCTTCGTCCGGTCGACCAGGCGCTGGACGCGGCCGACCGGCCACTCGACCAGGACGTGCTCGGCGTCGTGGAGCACGATCCGCTCGCGGGGCACCCACCCGAGCCGGGTGAACATCCGCTCGTTGCGGGCCTGGACCGTGGCGTCGAACCGGAGCGCTCCCGCCTGCTCGGCGGCCGCGCACGCGGCGCGGACCAGGGTGGCGCCGACGCCCATCAGCATCCTGGCGCCACGGCCCACGACGAGCCGGCTCCCGCGCCACCAGCCGAGGTCGGGCCCGGTCATCGGGTGGATCCTGACCCCGCCGAGGACCTCGCCGCCGGGCGCACGGGCCAGCAGGACGCGGGTGCGCGGGTCGTCGTCGACGGCGTCGTGGTCGGAGCCCTCGAACAGGTGCTGCTCGTCGACGAACACCTCGCGGCGCAGCCGGTGGTAGGCCGCCAGGTCGGCGGGTGACTCCGCGACGGTGACGGTCAGACCGGTCCCGGCCGCGGCCCGTCGCGGCCCCCCGAGCAGGACCACCTCCTCGAGCAGCCCGGTCACGACGCCGCCCTCCCGGTCGCCGCAGGCGCTGCCGAGGGCGGAGCACGCCCCGCACGCCGCGCAGCCGGCTGCCTGGTCCGTGCCCCACATGCCGGCCCGGCGGAGCGCCGCGGCGACCCGGCTGGTGACGTCGTGGACGACGTCGCGCGACGGTGCGGGCACACCGTCCACCTCCTTCGCCAGGGTGCCGGCGAGTGGCCGGTAGGGGACCACGAACGGGTAGACGCCCATCGAGATCAGCTCCTCACAGCCCCGGACCAGCTCGTCGGGGTCCTCGCCGAGACCGACGAGCACGTACGTCGACACCTGGTTCCACCCGAAGACGCGGACCGCCTCCGCCCACGCGGCGCGGTAGTCGCTCATCGGCACCGAGCCCTTGCCGGGCATCCACCGCCGCCGCACCTGGTCGTCGAGGGACTCCACATGGATCCCGATGGACCCGGCTCCGGCGTCGTGCAGCTCGCGGATCGATGCCAGGTCGCCCGGGGGCTCGAGCTGCACCTGGATCGGCAACCCGGGCACGGCGTCGCGGACGGCGCGCACGCAGCGGGCGAGGTGGGTGGCGCCGCGGTCGCGGCCGGTCGACGTACCCGTCGTCATCACCATCTGCCGGACACCGTCGAGGTCGACCGCGGCCCGGGCCACCTCGGCCAGCATCGCGGGTGTCTTCACCGCGACCGTGGTGCCTTGGCGCAGCGACTCCTCGATCGCGCAGAACCGGCAGCGCTCGGCCTCGTCGTACCGTGAGCAGGTCTGGACGACGGTCGTCGCGAGCACGTCGGCGGCGTGGAGCCGGGCGATCTTCTCGTAGGACACGCCATCGGCGGTGGAGAGGTCGTAGAACCGTGGCCGTGCCACCGCCTCCACCCCGACGCCGGTGTCAGCGCCGTCCAGGAGCAGTCGGCCGCCCCCGCACGGTGTAGGGACTGCGCGGGTTGAGAGGAACCGCGGCACCGACGCCGTCGAGCAGCAGGTGCCCGTCGTCGCTCGGCCCCGCGCCTGACCGGCGGGCGACGGGCGCGTCCAACAGGCGGATGCCCTGGATGGCGACGTCGACCCGGCGGCCGGCCGCCTCGGGAGCACTCATGACGACCCGGCCGCTCAGAGGTTGTAGGTCGAGTTGATGATCGCGCCCTTGCGGGCGTAGTAGATGACGGCGTCCTGGACGTCGAGCGGGTGCGTCGGCACCACCCCCGCGATCAGGTCCTCCTCGCGGAGGCCGTGCAACGCCATGCCGAACCGGCAGCAGTAGACCGTCCCTCCCTCGGCGACGAAGGTCTCGATCGCACCGTTGGCGTTGAGCTCGCCGGGGAAGCCGGCATCGCCGGTCGTCGGGAAGCCGCGGGTGGCCATGCAGGCGAGGGTGCCGGGGCCGTAGAAGTAGATCGCGGACTCGAAGCCCCTTCCGAAGCGCGCGGGTCGCCTGGAGGATCGCGACGAAGCTCACCGAGGACTCGTGCGGGACGCCGTGGACGAGCGTGAAGTAGGCCTCGCCCGCCTCGGCCTGGAAGTCGGGGAAGACCTTGGTGGAGCCGTAGAGGTTGGTGCCCTTCGCGAGCGAGGGATGGGGGATCTCACCCATCGACTTCGCCATGTTCTCCTTGATCAGCGCGTCGATCTCGGCGTCGGTGGGCGTGGTGGTGGTCTCGGTGGTGGTCATGGCGTGCTCCTCGGTGTGCTGCGGTCGGTTGGTGAGGCGGGAGGCTGGTCAGGTTCCGTAGAGGTCCTCGAAGTTCCCTCGGAAGAGCGCGGACGTCAGCGCGGGGTCGTCGGTGGCGGCAGCGAGCCGGGCGTGCTCGCCGGCGTGGTCGCCCCCACGGGCTGTCGGTGGCGAAGAGCACCCGGTCGTGGCCGATCCCTCGACGCTGGACCTCCCGGCAGAGCCAGGTCGGCGCGAAGCCGATCGCCCAGCTGGTGTCGGTGTAGACCTTCAGGCCGCGTTCGATCCAGTCGAAGAACCGGCCCCCGACGAGTTTGAGGTGGCCACTCATCCCGCCCCCGAGGTGGACGAGGTGGATCCGGGTCGTCGCGCCGTACCGCTCGACGAGCCGGCCCACCTGGTCGACGTCGGATGCCGCTCCCGGGGAGGTGTGCACATGGACCACCAGGTCGAGCGCGGCCGCGGTGCTGAAGATCCGCTCCAGCTCCGCCGCGCAGTCGGGGTCGTCGACGCCGCCGCCGAGGAGGAAGCTGGTCTTGAGGGCGGCCACGCCCTCCTCGCCGGCGAGCGCCAGGGCGGCGTCGTTCCGAGCGGCGTCCGATGCCTTCGGCGACACCCAGAGCCCGCACCGGACCCGGTCGTCCTTCTGCGCCGCCTCGAGCGCCAGGTGGTTGAGCGCGAAGGCGACGTCGGGGTCGGGCACGCCGTAGTTGGGCAGCACCAGGGCGCGCTCCGTGCCTTCGCGGTCGAGGTCGGCGAACAGCTGCCCCACCGACTCGCGAGCGGTGGTGTCGGGGTTGACGGGCGGTCCGCCGTAGAACCCGTACGCCGGCAGCCGGCCGATGTGGCGGTGCGCGTCGTGGGAGCGGGTCATGCCGAGGAGTCCACCGTCCTGGCGTTTCCGGTTGGTTACCGCCGGAACACGGTGCGCGACGCGGACCGTAAGTTCGCCGTTAACCGAGAGCGGCGCGCTTGGCGGACAGCAGCCGGCGCTCGCTCTCGTTGCCGCACAGCTCGACGGCACGCGCCAACTCGGCCCGGGCCTCGTCGGTGCGCCCCAGCCGGCTGAGCAGCTCGCCGCGAACGCTGGGGAGCAGGTGGCTCTCCCGCGAGGGAGCCCGCGGCTGCCAGCCCGTCCACGATCGCCAGGGCCGGTCGCGGACCGTCGGCCATCGAGACCGCCACGGCCCGGTTGAGGTCGACGACCGGTGACGGGGCGATGCGGCCGAGGGCGTCGTAGAGCAGGACGACCCGGTCCCAGTCGGTGGCCGCCACCGACGGCGCCACGGCGTGGCACTCCGCGATCGCCGCCTGCAGGCCGTAGGGCCCCAGGCCCCGGCCGGTGCCCGCGGCTCGGGCGAGGGCCGCCCGCCCGCGCCGGATCGCGGACCGGTCCCACCGCCGCCGGTCCTGGTCCTCGAGCAGCACCGGAGCGCCGTCCGGGGCGGTGCGCGCGGGGAAGCGGCTGGCCGTCAGCTCCATCAGCGCGAGCAGGCCGTGCACCTCGGCCTCGCCGGGCACCAGGTTGGCCAGCACCCGGCCCAGGCGCAGTGCCTCGTGGGCCAGGTCGGGACGCAGCCAGTCCTCGCCGGTGGCAGCCGTGGAGCCCTCGGTGAAGACGAGGTAGACCACGTTGAGCACCGACGCCAGCCGGTCGTGCCGCTCGGCGGCCGGGGGGACCTCGAACGACACCCGGGCCGCGGCCAGGGTCTTCTTCGCACGCGTGATCCGCGCCTGCACCGTCGCGGTCGGCACCAGGAACGCCCGCGCGATCGCGTCGCTCGAGAGGCCGGCCACCACCCGCAGCGTCAGCGCCACTCGCGCCTCCCTCGACAGCACCGGGTGGCAGGCGGTGAACACCAGCGCCAGCACGTCGTCGTCGATCTGGTCGGGATCCCACAGGAGGTCCGGGGCGGCGGCGGTGTCCGGCGGGGGAGCGCCGGTCACCACGCCGCCCTCCTCCAGGCCGTGCGCGAGCGCGGCGTACCGCTCGTCGAGGGCCGACCGCCGACGGAAGCCGTCGATCGCTCGCCGCCGCGCCACCGTGAGGAGCCATCCGACGGGGCGGTCGGGCACGCCGTCGCGCGGCCAGGTGACCAGCGCCTCGGCGAGGGCCTCCTGGGCGAGGTCCTCGGCGAGCGCGAGGTCGCCCGCATACCGCGCGAGCGCGCCCACGATGCGGGCCGACTCCATCCGCCAGACCGCCTCGACCTCGCGCCGCGCCTCCCGACCGCCGGTCACCGGACCGCCTCAGATCAGAGCTGACCGGTGGACTCGCGCCAGGCCCGCTCCTTCTGGACCCACTCGTTGTCCTGCGGGAACTCGTCGATCGTGGCCACGCGGCGGATCTCCGTCTTGAGGCCGGGGCCGGTGATCGGCGACCGCTTCGCCCACTCGACGGCCTCCTCCTTGGAGGCGACGTCGAGGATGTAGAACCCGCCGAAGAGCTCCTTCGTCTCGCCGTAGGGGCCGTCGGTGACGAGCGGCGGCTCGGCGGAGTGGTCGACGACCACGCCCGCACCCGGGTCGGCGTCCAAGCCCTCCGCGGCGAGGAGCACCCCCGCCTGGATCATCTCCTCGTTGTAGCGGCCCATCGTCTCGAGCATCTGCTCGAAGTCCACGTCCTGGAAGCTCTCGAACGCCTCGTCCGTGGCCCGCATGATCAGCATGTACTTCATCGTCTTCTCCCTGCGTCGGTGGGTCGCCCTGGGACCCTCTCACCCGCAGGTCGAACGGGGAACCGACCGGATCGACACCGTCACCGGGATTTTCCCGGAGGTCCCGGTTTCCAGCGGTCGGACGACCCGCCGCTACGATCGATCGAGGATGGAGCACTCAGTGGAGACCCCGGGGGCCGCCGCGACCGGCCCCGAGGCGGCCGTCGCGGCCGAGCGGCCTGCCTCCGGCGCCGACCGTCGTGACGAGCAGCCGGAGCCCGAGGGCCGCAAGCGCCGGCTCCCCGAGTGGTGGCACCGCGACCACCCGGTGTTCGTGCCGCTGGCGGGGTTCTTCGTCGGGATGGCCTACGTGATCGTCGTGCCCGGCACCTACGTCGCGATCGTCAACCGGCTGGTCGGCTTCGAGCGCGGCGACGAGCTGTTCCCGTTCGTCCTGCTCACGCTCGCCGTCCCGATCGGCCTGATCGTACCGCCGCGCACGCGGCGGTTCGGCGGCTACATGCTGTTCGGCGTGCTCAGCACCGCCGTCGTCGTGCTCGGTGTGGCGGCCGCCGTCCTCGGCATCCTCATCGCCCGCGACAGTTAGGAGCCGTCCCGGCGCGGGTGCGACACTGGACGGGATGCCCGACAGCACCGACAGCACCGAGCCGACCCGGCTGCCCCTCGTCCTCGCGGAGCCGCGCGGCCGCAAGAAGCCGCCCCGGCACCTCGCCGACCTCGCTCCCGACGAGCGGAAGGCGCACCTCGCCGACCTCGGCCTGCCGGGCTTCCGCGCCCGCCAGCTGTCCCACCACTACTTCGCGCGGCTAGTGGACGACCCGGCCGAGATGACCGACCTCCCCGCCGCCCAGCGCGAGGACCTCGTGGCGGCGCTGCTCCCCGACCTGATGACGCCGCTGCGGACGCTCGAGGCCGACCGCGGCGCCACGCGGAAGACGCTCTGGCGGCTCTTCGACGGCGCCCTCGTCGAGTCGGTGCTGATGCGCTACCCCGGGCGGGCGACGATGTGCGTCTCCAGCCAGGCCGGCTGCGGCATGGCGTGCCCGTTCTGCGCCACCGGCCAGGGCGGTCTGCAGCGCAACATGTCGACGGCGGAGATCGTCGAGCAGGTGGTCGCGGGCGCCCGCGCGCTGGCGCGCGGCGAGGTGCCGGGCGGTCCCGGGCGGGTGTCGAACGTCGTGTTCATGGGCATGGGCGAGCCGCTGGCCAACTACAAGGCCGTGCTGGGCGCCGTACGCCGTCTCACGGACCCGGCGCCCGACGGCCTCGGCATGTCGGCGCGCGGGGGTCACCGTCTCCACCGTCGGTCTCGTGCCGCGCATCGAGCAGCTCGCCGAGGAGGGCATCCCGGTCACGCTGGCGCTGAGCCTGCACGCGCCCGACGACGAGCTGCGCAACGAGCTGGTGCCGATCAACACCCGGTTCTCCGTCGCCGAGACGGTCGCCGCGGCGTGGCACTACGCCGAGAAGACCAAGCGCCGGGTGTCGATCGAGTACGCCATGATGCGCGGCATCAACGACCAGGGCTGGCGGGCCGACCTGCTCGCCGACGTGCTGACCTCCTACGGCGACTGGGGATGGGTGCACGTCAACCTGATCCCGCTCAACCCGACGCCGGGCTCGAAGTGGACGGCCTCCGACCCCGAGGACGAGCGCGAGTTCGTGCGCCGGCTCGAGGCCCGCGGCGTCCCGACGACGGTCCGCGACACCCGCGGGCGGGAGATCGACGGCGCCTGCGGCCAGCTGGCGGCCGCCGAGTAGGGCTTCACGCCAGCGGGTTGCGCACCAGCAGCTCGACGTTGCGGTCGGTCGCGGAGCCCGTGCCGCCGCTGTGGTCGTGCCAGTCGTTGGCCGACAGCTCGCGGGAGAGGCCGGCGAGCGCGGTGGCGTCCGCGGTGCCGGCGGTGGCCGACTCCGGGCCGGTGTGGTCGACCATCGTGGTGAAGATCGACAGGGTGCCGTCGTCGTTGTCGGTGATCTCGATCAGCCGTGCCTGCTGCGGCCAGTCGATGTGGGAGGCGGTGGTGATCTCCCACAGGCCGCCGCCGTCGGGGGCGACCCGCGGGGTCACGGTGTTGCGGTGGGTGTGGCCGTTGACCCACGCGACGACCTGCGGGTGCGCGAGCAGGAGGTCGAGGACCTCGCCGCCGAGCACCCGCGGCGACGCGTCCAGGCCGGTCACCACCAGCGGGTTGGTCATCGTGGTGGAGGTGTGGTGGCTGAACACCATCACGACCCGGTCGCGGGACCGCTCCAGCAGGTCGGTCAGCCAGGCGAGCTGGGGGCCGGTCGATCGACCCGTCGGCGTACCCGTTGGGGTTGACCGTGTCGAGCACGACGAAGCGGCACAGCCCCTTGTCGAAGGAGTAGTACGCCGTCCCCTTGCTGCGGTTGGTGTCGGTGAAGCCGTGGCCGACCGGCGCGCCGCTCGTGCGGAAGTGCTCCTCGACGACCTGGCGACGGCTCAGCAGCCGTCGGTCCCGGTCGGGGGTGACGAGGCGGACGCCGGGGTTGAGCGCGAGCGACCGGACGAGGGCGAGCGGGTCGGCGAGCAGGTTCTCGGCCAGCTCGCCGGGGTGGACACCCAGCGGCGGCGACACGATCTTCAGCGCACCGGTGGCCAGCAGCCCGAGCTGCAGCGTCATCGGGAAGTTGCCCTGGGCGAGGCCGTCGTGGTTGCCGAAGACGCTGTACCACGGCATGGCGAGGCCCTCGGAGTCGAACGGCCGACGGGCGGCGTCGAGGAGGCCGGGCACGGTCGGGAACCCGAAGAGCCGCCGCGCCCGGTCGTCGGTCTTGCCGGGAGGCGTCCCGTCGGGGTGCCAGTAGGCCGTGTCGTACGACGACCGCACGCCGTCGGCGACGCCCTCCCACCGCGTCCGGCTCCCCGAGTCGACCCGCAGCGTCCCTCCGTCGAGGACGTCGATGTTCCAGCGCACCTCGTTGTACTGGGAGTTGTCGGAGTTGTCGCCGGTCTGGATGGCCAGCGCGAGCGGCCGCCCGGTGACCGGGCCGGTGCCGATCCGGTTGATCGCGGTGACCATCGAGGCGGCGACCTGGCCGGTGAGCATCTCCTGGGGCCGGTAGGAGGAGCTGAACAGCCCGATCGACGGCAGCTGCGACGGGTCCTCGACCCGGTCGGCCCACTCGACGCGCAGCGGCGACTGGGCGTCGACCACGTGCACGTCGCTGAGCTGGGCGAACGCCGTGACCGCCCGCCGACGGGCGGCCCGCCCACCCTGCGCCTCGGCGCCGACGCCGGTGCGCACCACGTGCGGCTCGCCGGAGACCCGGACCACCGGGCGGTAGCCGCCGGCTCCGGCAGCGCCGGTGGCCAGCCGGGACGCGAGCGTGGCCACCGGAGCGACCTCGCCGGTCGCGGCCGACGCCGCGCTGCCGAGGGCGCCGGAGCCGGCCACGCCCGCGGCGGCGAGGCCGCCGAGCCCGGCGGCGCGGAGCAGGTCACGTCGGGAGAAGGGGAGCGGAGAACGGGTCACGCCCTTCGAACGACGGTCCGTGACGGGGGTCACGCCGGGAGCAGGGCGGCGGCCTCCTCGACCGTGTCGACGAGGTGGACGTGCTGCTCCATCGGGCGGCCGCGGGCGAGCGCGCGCAGCAGCGGCCAGGCGGGGAGGGTCTCGGTCCAGTACCGGCGGCCGACGAGCACCATCGGGGCGATCCGGTCGGGCTCGGCGTAGTAGTTCTCGCAGGCGTCCTGGAAGACCTCCTGCACGGTGCCGGCCGCGCCGGGGAGGAACACGATCCCGGCGTCGCAGACGTGGAGCAGGATCGCCTCACGCTGGGCGTTGCGGAAGTACTTGGCGATCGCGGTGGCGAACACGTTGGACGGCTCGTGGCCGTAGTGCCAGGTCGGGACGCCGAGCGTGGGCGTGGCGTCCGGGAGGGCGCCGCAGACGCGGAACGCCGCCGCGGCCCAGTCGTCGACCGACGGCCGGAAGTCCGGTACGGCGGCCAGGGCGGCGAGCGCCTCGTCGAGCGTGGCTGGGTCCGCGCCGGCGAGGCGGGCGCCGAGGTTGGCCGCCTCCATCGCGCCCGGCCCACCGCCGGTGGCGACGGTGTGGTCGCGGCCCAGCAGGCGACCGAGGCGCGCGGCGGCGGCGTACGCCGGTGTGCCGCGGCGGGCGGCGTGCCCGCCCATCACTCCCACCAGGCTCCGGCCGGCGCACCACCGGCCTAGCGCCTGGTCGACGCCCTCGTCGTGGAGCGCGCGGCTCAGCAGCGCCTCGGGGTCGTGGCGCTCCAGGAACCAGGCGTAGGCGCGGGCGTCGCGCGAGCGCGGCGTACGGCGCGGCGTCGTAGAGCTCCTCGGCGGAGTAGAGCCCGTCACGGCCGGGGTCGGTCGGGGTGCTGTCGCGGACGACGACGACCCGCTCGGGGATGGTCCTCACGCGGACCGACGGTAGTCAGTCGGACGCGGAAGCGAGCGCCGCCTCGCGCTGGGCGCGGTCCGCGCGCTCGCGGGTGACCGCGCTCCAGGGGGCTCCAGACGAACCAGCGGGGGCGCGGCGGCCAGCCGCGGCGGGCCCGCGACCTCGATCCGGCCCCCGGCGACCGCCTCCTGCCAGGTGCGGTAACCCTGGAAGACGTCGGCGAACTCCGCGGTCGTCGCGGTGGCGACCAGGTCGACCTCGAAGCCGGGGTGCTGCTGGCAGACCGACACGTCGCCCCGGTCGAGCACCAGCCAGATCGTCTGCGGCACCGGGGCGGTGTGACGGAACTCCAGGGTCGTCCGCGTCGGCGGGAACGCCTCCGGGTCGACCCGGCGGCGCATCCACCACATCAGCGTCGTCGGCGGCACGTCGTGGGGGCGCAGGTCCTCGAAGAGCCACTCGACCGCCCACCGGCCGAGCACGTCGAGGACCCGCTCGAGGTCTTTGCCGGCCGGGGTGAGGTGGTACTCGGAGCCGCGGCCGGTCGGCGACGGCCACGTCTCGAGGACGCCCTTCCGCTCGAGGTGACGGAGCCGCTGCACCGGCAGCGAGCGGGAGATGCCGGGCATGGCCCGGGCGATGTCGTTGAACCGGGTGTTGCCGAGCACGAGCTCCCGGACGATCAACGGCGTCCACCGGTCGGCGACCACCTCGGCCGCCATCTGCACCGGGCAGTAGTCACCGTAGTCGGGCATGCTCATCATGGTCGCACCGCGCGAGGGCCCGGGGTAGTCGTCGTTCTGGACCAGCAGGGTTCTGATCGTGGACTAGCAGCGCCGCGCGGCGCGGACGGATCGTGAACGACATGACGACAACAGCACCGCTCACGACCGAGCAGCACGAGACCCCGTCCACCACGACCCCCACCCCGTCCCTCGTCGACCGGGCGGCAGCCCTCGGGCCGGTCCTGGCCGAGAACGCCGCCCGGCACGACGCCGAGGGCAGCTTCGTCACCGAGGCCTACGCCGCGCTCCCGCGAGGCCGGCCTGCTCAAGGCGGCCGTCCCGGTCGAGCTCGGTGGCGACGGCGCGACGATCGCCGAGCTGACCGCCCTGCAGCGCGAGCTCGCCCGCCACTGCGGCTCCACCGCGCTGGCCAGCTCGATGCACCAGCACGTGGTCGCGTTCACGGCCTGGCGCCACCGCCGCGGCCTGCCGGGCGCGGAGGCCACGCTCCGCCGGGTCGCGGACGAGGGGATCCTCCTCGTCTCGACCGGCGGCGGCGACTACACCCATCCCCGCGGCGAGGCGGTCGCGGTCGACGGCGGCTACCGCGTCTCCGGGCGCAAGCGGTTCGCCAGCCAGTCCGGCCACGGCACCGTGATGTCGACGATGTTCGTGCTCGACGACCCCGAGCAGGGCCGCCGCGTCCTCAACATGGCGGTCCCGATCAGTGCCGAGGGCGTCAGCATCGCGGACAACTGGGACACCCTCGGCATGCGCGGCACGGCGAGCAACGACGTCATCGTGGAGGACGTGTTCGTGCCCGCGGAGCGGGTGCTCGCCAACCGGCCCTACGGCGTGGTCGACGGGCCCCTGCAGGTGATCTCCGAGATCGCGTTCCCGATCATCTCCGGCGCCTACCTCGGCGTCGCGGAGGCGGCGTACGACGCCGCGCTCGCCACGGCCCCGCGCCAAGAGCGACAACGTCCTCGTGCAGCGGCAGCTCGGGGCGATGCGACACCGGCTCCAGGTCGCCTCCTGGGCGCTCGACGGTGCGCTCGCCGCCGTGGGCGACGACCCGACGCCGTCCCACGACACCTACCTGGCGGTCATGATGGCCAAGGCCGAGGTGGCCGCCGCCGGCGTCGCGGTCTGCGACCTGGCGATGGACGTGGCCGGCGGGCCGGCGTTCTTCCGCGGCTCGGTGATCGAGCGCTGCTACCGCGACATCCGGGCCGCGAAGTTCCACCCGCTCACCCCGGAGGCGACGCTGGTCGAGACCGGGCGCCACGAGCTCGGTCTCGACGGCCTGCTGGCCTGATCCGAGCCTGTTCCGACCCTGATCCGACCCTGATCGACCCGGTCAGAAGGCGTGCGCGACGAGCTCGCCGAACAGCTCCTGCGGGTCGGCCTCCAACCCGCGCCGGGCGAACCAGCCGCAGATGTTGGTGCAGTCGCGCAGGAGGAAGTCGAACCCCTGGGCGTTGCCGACCAGGTCGACGACCTGCGGCAGGTCGATCAGCACGAGCCGGTCGCCGGCGGCGAGCACGTTGTACGGCGACAGGTCGCCGTGGACGAGCCCCGCCTGGACCAGCGTGGTGAGGGCGTCGCGGAGCTGCTCGTAGTAGGACGCGAGCAGCTCGCGCGACGGCCGGGTCTGCGCCAGCCGCGGGGCGGTCTGCTGCCCGTCCTCGCCGTCGACCGTGATCCACTCCATGAGGATCTCGGTGCCGTCGACCTGCACCGGGTAGGGGACCGGCAGGCCGAGGCCCCAGCAGCGCACGAGCGCGGTCCACTCCGACGCCGCCCACTCGCCGGCCGCCACCAGGCGGCCGAACGTGCTCTTGCGCTTGATCGCCCGCTCGTCGCGGGACCGCTTCATGCTGCGGCCCTCGGTGTAGGTGGCCGAGCGGTGGAAGGTGCGGTGCTCGGGCGTGCGGTAGCGCTTCGCCGCCATCACGACGCCCTCGTCGGGCCGCAGCGGGTCGGCCCGCTCGAGCAGGAAGACGTCGGCCTCCTTGCCGGTCTTGAGGATGCCGAGGTCGGTGTCGACGGCGCCCTGGGAGGTCACGAGCCAGTCCGGGCGGGGCTCGGGCCCGCGGCACAGCGGCTCGACGCTCAGCCAGGTCGACCAGCGCTGGTCGTCGGCGAGGTCCTCGTCGTAGGCGACGTAGTCGAAGACGAAGGTGGGGTCAGGCGTGGTGGAGGAGTGCTCCAGAAACATGGTGGGTTCTCCGGGTCGAGAGGGTGTGGTCTGCGGACAGGCCAAGGACAGCGATGGTCATGTCACGCTCCTCTCGACTCGGGCCGGCGCCGGACAGGGCGACGCGGGCGGGCGGCGTCCATGATCAGCGACGTTCTCCGGCGGTCGCAACCGGTTTTCGTCGGCGAGGTGCCGTAGGTTGACCCGGTGCCTCACCCCCGCCTCCTGGCTCGACTGCTCGCCCCGCTGCTGACGACCGTGCTGGTCGCGACCCTCGTCGCCGGGTCGTCCGCCGCCCCGCCCGACGAGCCGGAGGTGCCTGACCGGTACTTCCCGCAGGACGGCAACCCCGGCTACGACGTGCTCCACTACGACATCCGCACGCGCTACAAGTTCGGGTCCGGGCTGCTGACCGGCACGACGGTGGTCCGGCTGCGCCCCCGGCAGGACCTCGCGGCGCTCAACCTCGACCTGCTGCTCGCCGTCGACGACGTACGCGTCGACGGCCGCCCGGCGCGGTTCCGCAAGCAGGGCCGCCACGAGCTCCGGGTGGTGCCGGCCCGGCCGCTGGTCGCGGGCGAGACCACGCGGGTGCGGGTGCGCTACCACGGCCGGCCGGGGAACATCACCTGGCGCGACGAGTCGAGCTGGCTGGCCGACCGGCGCGAGGTCGTCACGATGAACGAGCCGCACATGGCCCCGTGGTGGTTCCCGAGCAACGACCACCCCAGCGACAAGGCCACCTACGACATCCGGGTCACCGTGCCCCGCGAGAAGAAGGTCATCAGCAACGGGCGGCAGGTGAGCCGCCGGGTGCACGGGCCGAACGCGACCACGCACTGGCGGATGAGCGACCGGATGGCGACGTACCTCGCGTTCTTCGCTGCCGGCGACTTCCTCGTCGAGCGCGGGAAGGCGGCCGGCATCCCCTACGTCAACGCCGCCTCGACCCTCAACGGCCGGCGCTGGGCGCGGCGGGCGCTGGCGGCGCTGCGGCCGTCGGCCCGGATCACGGCGTCGCTCCAGCGTGAGCTGGGCGACTACCCGTTCCAGAGCACCGGCGGCCTGGTCACCGGCCTCCCGGTGGGCTTCGCCCTCGAGAACCAGGGCCGGCCGACGTACGGCTCGATCCCGGGCCGCTCGCTCCTCGTCCACGAGCTCGCCCACCAGTGGTTCGGCAACTCGGTCTCGGTCGGGCGGTGGCGCGACATCTGGCTCAACGAGGGCTTCGCGACCTACCTGGAGCAGCACGACGCCGAGGCCCGGGGCGGCCGCAGCACGTCCCGGTGGCTGCGCGGCCAGTACGACGCCTGGCGCTCGGAGTCGTGGTTCTGGGACGTCGTCGTCGCCAATCCGTGCACGTCCCCGTGCCGCGACACCGGCCGGATCTTCGCCTGGCCGATCTACCAGCGCGGCGGGATGGCGCTCGCCGCGCTGCGCAACGTGATCGGGAAGAGCGCCTTCCGGACGCTGCTGCGGACCTGGGTGCGCGACCACCGCGACGGCAACGCGCACGTCGAGGACTTCGAGGCGCTGGCCGAGGAGGTCGCCGGCACCGACCTCGACGCGTTCTTCGACGCCTGGCTCCGCGACCGGGTGCCGCCGCCGCGACAGGAGGCGTTCGGCTTCTGACGCCCGGACGCCCGGCCTCGGGGCATCGCCGCGGTGCACCAGCGGTCGCGGGCAAGAGCGCGTGCTCGCCGCGCTCCCACCCCGCGGGCGTGAGCGTGTCGCAACCCAACGGTCATGACGTCGACGAGCACGCACCTCGGTAGTACCCCCGCAACGGCCGGAGGACGCACCTCACTGTGGCATGAGCGGGTGACGACCGGGCGACGTACCGAAGTCCGGATCGCGCCAGCCGCCGCCTTGCGCGAGCGCGATGAGTGGGCCTTGGTACGTCGGCGGGTTCCGATCCGCGCGACACCCGGCTTGGGGTGCGCTGCGCCGGCACCAGGTGCCAGTGGAGCGCACCCGAAGAGGGCGTCGACGACCCATGGCACCTCCTCGCCCCACCCGGCCCCCGCCCAGCGCGCCTCCCGCGGCAGCAGGCCCGCCGCTGGTACGAATGTGGCGACGTATGCCCCGCCTGCCTCGGATGGAGAACCCCCGGATGGACGCCAAGAAGCTCATCGCTGTCGTGGTCGTCGTCTTCCTCGGCTTCTGGATGCTCACCGACCCCTCCGGCCTGGCGGAGAACGCCAAGAGCGCCGGTGGCGAGGGGTGGGGGGCTCACCGAGGAGCTCTTCACCGGCGTCATCGACTTCGTCGGCGCTCTCTGAGCTGGTGACGCATGGGCTTCCTCGCGTGGCTCGGCGATCCGGGGATCCGCAAGCACCTGCTCCGTGAGGAGGGCGAGGTGGTGGTCGACGAGGTGCGTCACCACTGGTTCGCCTACCTCCGCCCCGCCGCGGAGGGGGTCGCCGGCCTCGCGCTCCTGGCCGTCAGCCCGTTCGTCCACGTCGACGTCGCATGGGTCGTGCTGCTGCTCGCGGCGGGCCTGCTCGCCCACGCCACGTGGGGGGTGCTGCGCGAGCACCGCGACCGGTTCGTGATCACCAACATGCGGGTGTTCCGCGTCCACGGCGTGCTGTCGCAGCACCTCGCGACGATGCCGCTCAGCCGGATCCTCGACATCTCGGTGCGCAAGCCGCTGCACGGCCGGCTGCTCGGGTTCGGCCACTTCTGCTTCGAGTCCGCGGCCCAGGAGCAGGGCCTGCGCGACATCCGGTACGTCGGCCGGCCGGACGAGCGCGACCTCGCCATCCAGCGCGTGGTCCAGCGGGCCGGGCTCCGCGGCCCCCGCGTGCCCAACTGACGTGCCCCCCGCCCCGGCGAACCCGATCTGCTGCCACCATGCCACCCATGCCTCCCTCCCTCCCCCTTCGACCCGATCGACGAGGCGGCCCGCCAGTGGGCGCGCCGGTGGGACGCGGTGCCGGCCATGCACGCGGTGACGTCCCTGATGCGGGTGCAGCAGCTGGTGCTCGCGCGGCTCGACGGCCTGCTCAAGCCGCACGGCCTCACCTTCGCCCGCTACGAGGCGCTGGTCCTCCTCACCTTCTCCTCCGCGGCTCGCTGCCGCTCGGCAAGATGGGCCAGCGGCTCCAGGTGCACCCCACGTCGGTGACGTCGATCGTCCGGCGGCTCGAGGCGAGCGGGCTGATCCGCCGGCTGCCCCACCCCCGAGGACGGCCGCACCGTCCTCGCCGAGATCACCGACGAGGGCCGCGCACTGGTCGAGCGCGCCACCGCCGACCTGGTCGACGCCGGCTTCGCGATGGACGGCCTCGACGACGACCGGCTCCGCGAGCTGTCCGAGCTGCTGCGCCCGGTGCGCGCCGCCGCCGGCGACTTCGTCGCCGAGGAGTGAGCGCCCCGCACGGCGCCGGCTCCCGCCGGCTCCTAGAATCGGCCGCATGACGCAGCAGCCGTTCGCACGCGGGGCGATCGACCTCTCGGCGCTCAAGAACCGTCCCTCCCAGCCGGCCGCGGGAGCAGGCGGCGCGGGCGCCGCCGGTCCGGGTGGCCCGGGCGGGCCCGGGGCCTCGGCGGGCGGCGCGGTGTCGCCGTACGCCGTCACCGTCGACGAGCAGAATTTCCAGCAGGTGCTCCAGGCGTCGACCACGGCGCCGGTCGTCCTCGTCTTCCACTCACCGTCGCAGGCGCCCGAGAGCACCACGATGGCCAACGACGTCGCCGACCTGGTCGGGCAGTACGACGGCCGGTTCCTCGCCGCGCTCGTCGACGTCGACGCTGCGCCGCAGATCGCGCAGGCGATCGCGCAGGCCAGCCAGCTGCCGCAGCTGCCCGTGCCGCTGCTGATGATCTTCCTCGACGGCCGTCCGGCCACCCAGCCGATCCCGGGCATGGTGGGCCGCGAGGAGCTGAGCGCGCTCTTCAACCAGCTCGGCCAGCAGCTGACCGCGCAGGGCATCACCGGCCGCCACCAGCCGATGACCGCCGGCCCCGCCACCGGCGACGACGACGAGTCCGCGGCGCTCGACCCGCGCTACGCGCCCGCCCAGGACGCGTTGGAGGCCGGGGACATCGACCGGGCGGTCGCCGAGTACCAGAAGCTCGCGGACGCCAACCCCGCCGACGCCGAGGCGGCTGCCGGGCTCGCGATGGCCAAGGTGCTCCAGCGCACCCGCGGCGTCGACCTCAACGCCGCCCGGGAGGCGGCCGCGGCGGCGCCGGACGACGTCGACGCCCAGATCATGGTCGCCGACCTCGACCTGCTCGGCGGGCACGTGGACGACGCGTTCGCCCGGCTCGTCGAGCTCGTGCGCCGCACCTCAGGCAAGGAGCGCGACCGCGCGCGCGGAGCACCTCGTCGGGCTGTTCGCCGCGGTCGGCAACGACGACCCCCGGGTGCTCAAGGGCCGGCAGGCGCTGGCCTCGGCGCTGTTCTGAGCGGACGGCGATGGCCTTCGCCGACGGAGCGGGGTTCCTGCTCCGCGGACTGCGGATGTGGCGGGAGCGGCCCGGCCTGATGCTGCTCGGGCTGGTGCCGGCGCTCGTCGTGCTGGTGCTGCTGCTCGCGGCGTTCGTGGCGCTGGTGTTCCTCGCCGACGACCTGATCGGCTGGGCGACACCGTTCGCCGACGACTGGTCGCAGCCGTGGCGTGACCTGCTCCGCATCGGGCTCTACGTCGCGGTGCTGCTCGGCTCGGTCGTGCTGTCGGTCGTCGTCTTCGCCGGCCTGACCCTCGCCGTCGGCGACCCGTTCTACGAGCGGATCTGGGCCGAGACCGAGCGGATGCTCGGCGGCGACGTGCCCGACAGCGGCGTCGGCTGGGTGCGCGCGGCGGTCGACGGCCTGGGCCTGGTGGTGCTGGGCGTCGCGACCACCGTCGTCGTCTTCGTGGTCGGCCTGGTCCCGCTCGTCGGCGCGGTCGCCGGCCCCGTGCTCGGCGCGCTGCTCGGCGGCCGGCTGATCGCCGGCGAGCTGGTCTCGCGGTCGCTCGAGGCGCGGGGCATGGACTGCAAGGCGCAGAAGGCGCTGCTCGCCGGCCACCGGAGCACGATGCTCGGCTTCGGCGTGGCCGTGCACGTGTGCTTCATGGTGCCGTTCGTCGCGGTGCTGATGATGCCCGCCGCCGTCGTCGGCTCGACCATGCTCGCCCGCCAGGTGCTGGAGACCGAGCCGGCGCCGGCGTTCGAGGTCGCGACCGACTGACCGGCCGACGAGCCCCGCCGACCCACCCGACGACCCACCCGCCGACAGGGGGCGCGCTCACCCGGCGCCGAGCTGCGCCAGCACCTCCGCACCGCCGGGCTGTCGGCCATCGTCCGGCGGTGGATCGCGTCGACGTCGCGGGTCGGGACCGGGTCGACGACCCGGACCGCACGGACGTCGTCGCCGAGCGGCGCCCGGCCCAGCCGCGGCACGAGGGCGACGCCGAGGCCGGCTCCGACCAGGGCGAGATGCGACTCGAACTCCCAGCTGACGTGGGCGATGCGGGGCGGGCGCCCGGTGCCGTCGAACATCCGGTGCAGCCACTGCCGGCAGATCGTGCTCTCCGGGGTCGCGATCCAGCCCTCGTCGACCAGGTCGTGGGGCGTCACCTGGTCGCGGCCGGCGAGCGGGTGGTCGCGCGGCACGATCAGGTCGGCGACGTCCTGGGCCAGCGGTGCCGCGACGACGTGGTCGGGCACGTCGAGCGGCACGCCGCCCCACCGGTGGACGATGCCGACCTCGCACCGCCCGGCCGCGACCAGGTCGACCGCGTCCCAGGGCTCCCGCTCCTCCAGCGACAACCGGAGCGCGGGGTGCTCGTCGCGGAGGCGGCGTACGACGGGTGCCACCAGGCCGCGCATCGCCGTGGAGAACGCCACCAGCCGCACGCTGCCCGTGACCACCTCGGCCCGGCGCTGGAGGCCGGCCTCGAGCTGCTCGAGGTCGGCGAGCAGCCGCTCGGCCTCGCCGACCAGGTAGTGCCCGTGGCTGGTCAGCATCACGCCGCGGCCGACCCGCTCCAGCAGCGGTACGCCGGTCTGCCGCTCCAGCCGCTTGACCTGCTGGGAGACGGCGCTCGGCGTGAACCCGGTCGCGGCGGCTGCCGCCACCACCGACCCGTGGGTCGCCACCGCCCGCAGCGCCGCGAGGGCGTCGAGATCGATCATGAAGCGACGCTACACGAAGTGCGGCACGATCGTTCGCTGGAACTTCATGGTCGTCGAGTGCAGGCTGGTCCTCGTGACCCGCCGCGACTCCCTCCTCGCCGCCCTGGTCGCCACCGTGTGGGGCGTCAACTTCGTCGTCATCGACTGGGGGATGGGCGACGTGCCGCCCCTGCTGTTCGTGGCGATCCGGTTCACGGTGGTGCTGCTGCCCGCCGTCTTCCTGCTGCCGCGGCCCGACGTGCCGTGGCGGGTGCTCCTCGCGGTGGGAGCGTTCATGTCGCTGGGGCAGTTCTCGTTCCTCTACCTCTCGATGGCGGCGGGCATGCCCCCGGGGCTGGCGGGGCTAGTCCTCCAGGCCCAGGTCGTCCTGACGATCGTGCTCGCGGCCGCGGCGCTGCGCGAGCGGCCGACGGCCGCTCAGACCGTGGGCGTCGCGCTAGGCGCCGCCGGTCTCGTCGTCGTCGGGCTGGGGCGGGGTGGGCACGTGCCGGCGACCGCCCTGCTGCTCTGCCTCCTCGCCGCGCTGACGTGGGCGATCGGCAACGTCGTGTCTCGGGCCTCCGGCGCGACGGGAGGCCTCGCGCTCACCGTCTGGTCGGCGCTGGTGGTGCCGGTGCCGCTCGCGCTCCTCTCCCTCGCGGTCGACGGCCCCGCCGCGTTCGGCGACGCCGCCGCCGCGTTCGGGTGGGAGGCGCTGCTCTCGACCCTCTACACCGCGGTGCTGGCGTCGCTCGTCGGCTACGGGATCTTCAACGGTCTGCTCTCGCGCAACCCGTCGGCGGCCGTCGTCCCGTGGATCCTGCTGGTGCCGCCGGTGGCGATGGGGTCGGCCTGGCTGCTGCTCGGCGAACGGCCCGCGGCGGGCGAGGTCGCCGGGGGAGCGGTGCTGGTGCTCGGCGTCCTGGTCGCGCTGCGCCCGTCAGCGCCCCGACTCGGTGTAGGCCGGACTGCCGCTCCCGAGGTTGGCGATCGCGGCACGGACCCGGCGGGCGGTGAAGTCGGCGGCCCGCGCCTCGACCTCGTCGAGCGTGCAGAACGCCGCTGACCGGATCTCGCGCGCCTGCGGCACGATCCGGTCGACCAGCGCCGGGTCGTGCGCCCCGCCGTCGAACACCAGGCACAGCGCGTCGTCCCATCCACCCCCACGGCGGCAGCCAGTCGGTGAGCAGCACCGGCCCGGGGTCGATCGTTAGCCCCAGCTCCTCCTGGACCTCGCGGCCGACGGCGAGGCGGGGCGACTCGCCGACCTCGACGACGCCGCCGGGCAGGTCCCAGTCGGACTTGTAGGTCAGCTCGCACAGCAGCACCCGCGGCTCGGGCGAGTCGTCGCGCACCAGCATCTGGCTGATCGCCCGCTTGCGCGGCAGGAACGAGTTGAGGAGCGCGCGGAAGCCGCCCGGCTCGTGCACCGGGACGTCGTCGACCAGCCGGGCGTAGACCACCAGGTCGCCCCCCGACACCGCGCTGGATCCCCTCCCGCCGCAGCCCGGACCAGGTCGCGATCCGCTGCCCGGCGTCGTCGTCGACCGGAACCAGGGCCTCGACGCGGTCGTGCTCGGTCAGGGCGGCGGCCACGTCGCGGCGTACGACGTCGACGGCGGCCTGCCACCCGGCCGCCAGCACCTCGTCGGTCCAGCTGATCCGGGCGGTCCGGTCGGCGACGGTGGCGACCTGGGTGTCGGGTTGCGTGGCGGGCTGGTCGGGCACGGCATCACACTAGCCAGCCGGTCCGAGCGGTCGCCGTGCCCTCGACGGCGCCGCGGGTCAGGGGGAACAGCACGGGCTGCAGGGCGTTCGGGTCGCCCCGGCCGACGCCCTCACGGCCCCAGACCTCGACGTAGCAGCCGCACCGCACGTGGTCGAGGTAGAGGACGCCGCTCTCGTCCTCCTGGCCGTCCTCGCTGACGTAGCCGAGGATCCGGCCCAGCACCCGCTCGCCCTCCACCGAGGGGCACACCGGGTCGGCGTCGAGGCTGTAGCAGTAGACGCTGGAGCCGGTGTAGACCCGGTCCTCGCGCTGCCGGCTGCGGACGTCGACCCGGTAGCGCAGCAGCTCGGCCTCCGTGCCGAAGGCCGCGGCGTAGACGTCGTAGCCGTCCCGCGAGCAGAGGTTCTCCTCGGTCTCGCCGTCCCCGAAGGTCGGGATCCGCGAGCAGTCGCCGATCCCCAGCCCGGCCAGCAGCCGGATCAGCCGCGGGTGCGCGGGCTCGGACGGTTCGCCGACCACCGGACCGGTCTCGGCGACGTCGGCGCTGAGGTCCTCGTAGGGATGGTCGGGGGTCGCGGCCACGACGTGGCCCGACTGCCGCGCGGCGGCGAGGTCCCAGTAGACGACGGCCGGGTCGGCGGTGCCGCCGTTGTCCGGGTCGAAGCCGAAGTAGGCGCGGTCCGCGGTGACGTCGCTGATCGTGCCCACCTCGGTGTCGAGGACCGCGGTACGGGCGGCGAGGAGGTCGTCGGCGGACTCGAAGGTCGTGAGCTCCAGGCTCGCCTCCGGCAGGCTGCAGCGCAGCCGCTCCGTGACGCCGGCGGGCGTGTCCTCCACCAGCTCGCACGCGGTCACGCCGGCCGTGACGTCCTCCGCCAGGTTGGCGTAGCGGTCGGCCACGCCCTCCAGGTCGGTCGGGTCCTCCGGCTCCTCGGCCTCCGCGGAGGTCGTGCGCTGGGGCGCCGGGTCGTCGCCGAGCGCCCACCAGGCGATGCCGCCGCCGGTCGCGACGAGCACCGTCGCCACCAGGCCCGCGACGACCAGCCCGGTCCTCCTCCGGCGACGAGGCGGCGCCGGGGGCGGCGGGAGCGGCACCGGCGCCGGTCGGGTCGGCTCGTCGGGGACCCGCGGCGGTGGCGGTGGCGGCGGGACGGTGCTGGGCGGGACGGGGCTGGGCGGGACGGGGTGGGGGCGGGACGGGGTGGGGCGGGACGGGGTGGGGCGGCACCTGGGGCGGGCCGCCGCCCGACCACTGCTCGGCGCCGTAGGTGCGCAGCACGAGGTCCTCGGGCACCCGGCCGACGGCATGGCCGAGCACCGCCGCGGCCCACGTGCACCGGGCGGAGTCGCCGCCGCCGCGGACCTCGGCGAACCGGCTCGCCGCCGTGCGCACCGCCGTCGCCGGGTCGGCCCGGTTGTCGACCAGGTGGGCGACGTGGGCCGCCACCTGGTGGCGCACCGCGTCGACCAGCAGGTTCACCAGGCCGGGGGGCAGGTCACGCTGGTCACCGAGGACGTCCTCGAGCGCCGCGCGGAACTCGGTCGGGTCGCTGACCAGGTAGCCACCGTGCCGGGCCACCAGCTCGCGGACCTCCTGATGGATCCACGGTGTGCTTCCGTTCATCGGTGCCTCGCTCCGCGCCCCGGCGGCGGACGAGGCCTGCCCGTCGTCCGTCCTGGGTCGAGGGTAGGAACGAAACCGCGTGCGCGGACGAGAACGCCGGCACCGGCCGGAGCACCCGCACGACCGGGCGCCGGAGGGTTGTCAGATCCGGCTCTTGCGAGCCGGGGGAGCCGGGGGAGCCGGGGGGTCCTCGGGGGCGAGCAGCCAGACCGTGGCGAGCGGCGGCACCGTGATCTCGGCGTACGCCGGGCTGCCGCCCGGGGCCCGCGCCTCGAGGTCGCCGGCGGCGACCGCCTCGACCGTGCCGAGGTTGCCGACGCCGGACCCGCCGTAGGCCTGGGCGTCGGTGTTGAGCACCTCCGTCCAGGCGCCGGCGCGGGGGAGACCCAGCCGGTAGGGCCCGTGGACGGCGTTGGCGAAGTTGGTGACGCACACCAGGTCGCGCTGTCCCTCGGCCCGGCGGACGAACGAGTAGGTGCTGTGCCCGGCGTCGTTGGCGTCGATCCAGGCGAAGCCCTCGGGCTTGTTGTCCTGCTGCCACAGCGCGGGCAGCTCGGCGTAACGGTGGTTGGCGTCGCGCACCATGCTCTGCAGCCCGCGGTGCTCGGGGTGCTGGAGGAGCCACCAGTCGAGCTCGCGCGACTCCGCCCACTCCGACTCCTGGCCGAACTCGGTGCCCATGAACACCAGCTGCTTGCCGGGGTGCGCCCACATGTAGGCGAGGTAGGCGCGCAGGTTGGCCAGCTGCTGCCACCGGTCGCCGGGCATCTTGCGCAGCAGCGAGCCCTTGCCGTGCACGACCTCGTCGTGGCTGAGCGGCAGGACGTAGTTCTCGGAGTAGGCGTAGACCAGGGCGAAGGTCAGCTCCTGGTGGTGGTAGGCGCGGTGGACCGGGTCGCGCTTGAGGTAGCCGAGCGAGTCGTGCATCCAGCCCATGTTCCACTTGAAGCCGAAGCCCAGCCCGCCGCCGGAGGTGACCCCGGTGACGCCCGGCCAGGAGGTCGACTCCTCGGCGACCGTCACCACGCCCGGCACCCGCTTGTAGACGGTGGCGTTGAGCTCCTGCAGGAACTGCACCGCCTCGAGGTTTTCGTGCCCGCCGTACTGGTTGGGCGACCACTCGCCGGGGTTGCGGGCGTAGTCGAGGTAGAGCATCGAGGCGACGCCGTCGACCCGCAGGCCGTCGGCGTGGAACTCCTCGAGCCAGTACAGCGCGTTGGCGACCAGGAAGTTGCGGACCTCGCGGCGGCCGAAGTCGAAGATGTGGGAACCCCACTCGGGGTGCCAGCCGCGCGTGGGGTCGGGGTGCTCGTAGAGCGGGGTCCCGTCGAAGCGGACCAGCGCCCAGTCGTCGGTCGCGAAGTGCCCGGGCACCCAGTCGAGGATCACGCCGATGCCGGCGCGGTGGAGGGCGTCGACGAGGCGGCGGAAGCCGTCGGGGTCGCCGAACCGGGAGTCGGGGGCGAAGTACGACGTCACGTGGTAGCCCCACGACCCGCCGAACGGGTGCTGCATGATCGGCATCAGCTCGACGTGCGTGAAGCCGAGGTCGGCGAGGTACGCCGGCAGCCCGTGCTCCGGGTCGGCGAGCTCGTCGTAGCTCCAGAACCGGCCGTCGGGGTGCCGCTTCCAGGACGCGGGGTGCATCTCGTAGACCGACATCGGCTCGTCGACGGGCTGCTTGGTGGACCGCTGCGCCATCCACTCCTGGTCCTGCCACTCGTGCTGGGAGGCGAAGACCCGGGAGCCGGTGGCCGGCGGCTGCTCGGCGAAGGACGCGAGCGGGTCGGCCTTCTGCCGCCAGATGCCGTCGGAGCCCTCGACGAGGTACTTGTACGTCGTGCCGCTCCCGGTGCCCGGCACGAACGTCTCCCAGACGCCCGACTGCTGCACGGGCTGCATCGGGTGGGCGTTGCCGTCCCAGGAGTTGAAGTCGCCGATGACCCGCACCGAGCGGGCGTTGGGCGCCCAGACCGCGAACGTCGTGCCGGGCACCGGCTCGCCGGTCTCGGGGTCGGGGAGCTCCTTGACGTGGGCGCCGAGCACCTGCCACAGCTGCTCGTGCCGGCCCTCGTTGACGAGGTGGATGTCGAACTCGCCCAGGGTGGTGGGGAAGACGCGTGGGGTCACGGTGTGCCGATCCTCGCGATAGCGGTCAGGGGGATCACCAGCCAGGTGGGCCGGTTGCGCGCCTCGTAGACGCACTCGTAGATCGCCTTGTCGGCGACGTACGCCGCGACGAGGACGCCCTCGTCGCGGGTGAGGTCACGGTCGCCGGCGTAGGCGCGGAGGAACGCCTCCTTGTTGCGGGCGGCCCACTCCTGGGCGCGCCGCTCGCGCTGGCCGGCGACGTCGGGGTCGTCCTCGGGCAGCGAGCTCGCGATCGCGTGCGGGGCGTAGTCGAACGAGCGGAGCATGCCGGCCACGTCGCGCCACGGCGAGTCGGGCAGCAGCCGCTCGGCGAGCGGCTTGGCGGGCTCGCCCTCGAAGTCGACGACCTTCCACCCTGCGACGGTGCGCAGGGTCTGCCCGAGGTGGAGGTCGCCGTGGATCCGGTGCACCGGCAGGTCGCCGAGCCCGGCCAGCGCGGCGAACGCGCCCCGCAGCCGATCGGCGTGCTCGGCGAGCTGGGGGACCACTTCGATGGCGGCGTCGAGGCGCTCGTTCATGCCGTCGGCCACCGACGCCGCGCCGGCCGCCGACGTCCCGAACGACGCCCGCATCTGCTCGTGCACCTCGGCCAGGGCGACCCCGAGCCGGGCGGACTCGGCGGCGAAGTCGCCGCCGACCTCGTCGGCGTGCAGGTCGGCCTCGGAGAACAGGTCCCGCACGCTCGCCAGGGCGAGCTCCCAGCCGTCGCTCGCCGTCCGCAGGAACTGCTGCAGCATCGCGAGGTGGAGGTCCTTGTGCTCGATCCAGCCGTAGAGGTGCGCCACGTGCGTCGACCCGGCCTCGGTCAACACCTTGTGGGTGGTGATGTCGGGGTTCTCGCCCGGCGTCAGCCGGCGGAACACCTTGAGCACCGAGTCCTCGCCGTAGAGGACGGTCGAGTTGGACTGCTCGCCACTGAAGACCGTGCTGTGGGCGTCGGGCTCGAGCTCGTGGTCGCCGATCCGCACGAACTCGACGCCCTCCGCCAGTGCCGGGTCGGCGAAGGCCTCCACGAAGCGCGCCATCGCCGTCCGGTCGTGCAGCGCGTCGTAGGCGTGCCGCCAGCCGAGGTCCGGCTCCTCCCACCAGCCCACGAACGCGTGGTCGAGCCGGCCCTCCGGGTCGGTGTAGAGCGCCAGCGGCACCTGGTAGAGCTCCTCGGAGGCGTCGTCGTAGACCACGGTCACGAGGTCGACGACCACCACCGGGTCGCCGGCCGGGTCGCCGACCAGGCCCAGGCGGCGTACGTCGCCGACGTCGAACTCCCTGCCCTTGCCGCCGAACCAGCGGGCGTCGGCGATGAACTCGCGGAGGTGGCCGTCGCGGCCGCGGGCATCCTCGGACATCACAGCACCGGCCTGTCGTTGTGCTCGGGGTCGGAGAGCCGGAACCAGTAGAACCCGTGCCCGCTCAGCGTCAGCAGGTAGGGCAGCTCGCCGATCCGCGGGAACGGGACGCCGCCGAGCAGCTCGACGGGCACCCGGCCCTCGTAGCGCCGCAGGTCGAGCTCCACCGGCTGCGGGAAGCGGGACAGGTTGTTGACGCACATGATCACGTCGCCCTCGGTCGAGGGGGTCCTGCGGGTCGTCGTACTCCCGGACGTAGGAGAGCACCGTCGGGTTCGAGCCACCGAGGTCGGTGAACGTGCCGAGCCCGAAGGCGGGGTGCTTGCTGCGGGCGTGGATCATGCGGCGGGTCCAGTGGAGCAGGGACGAGGCGTTCTCCAGCTCGGCCTCGACGTTGACGCTCTGGTACCCGTAGACGGGGTCCTGGATGACCGGCAGGTAGAGCTTCCCCGGCGTGGCCGAGGAGAACCCGGCGTTGCGGTCGGGCGTCCACTGCATCGGCGTGCGCACCCCGTCGCGGTCACCGAGCCAGATGTTGTCGCCCATCCCGATCTCGTCGCCGTAGTAGAGGACGGGGGAGCCCGGCAGCGACAGGAGCAGCGCGGTGAACAGCTCGATCTGGTTGGTGTCGTTGTCGAGCAGCGGCGCCAGCCGGCGGCGGATGCCGATGTTGGCCTTCATCCGCGGGTCCTTGGCGTACTCGCCCCACATGTAGTCGCGGTCCTCGTCGGTGACCATCTCCAGCGTCAGCTCGTCGTGGTTGCGCAGGAAGATGCCCCCACTGGCAGCCGTCGGGGATCGGCGGTGTCTGGTCGAGGATCTCCGAGATGGGGAACCGTGACTCCCGGCGCACCGCCATGAAGATGCGGGGCATCACCGGGAAGTGGAAGCACATGTGGCACTCGTCGCCCTTGCCGAAGTAGTCGACGACGTCGGCCGGCCACTGGTTGGCCTCGGCCAGCAGCACCCGCCCCGGGTAGTGGTCGTCGACGAACTTGCGCACCTTCTTGAGGAAGGTGTGCGTCTCCGGCAGGTTCTCGCCGTTGGTGCCCGGGCGCTCGTAGAGGTAGGGCACCGCGTCGAGCCGGAAGCCGTCGAGGCCCATCTCCAGCCAGAACCGCAGCGCGTCGAGGATCGCGTCGTGGACCCGGGGGTTGTCGAAGTTGAGGTCGGGCTGGTGGTGGAAGAACCGGTGCCAGAAGTACTGCCCCCGCACCGGGTCCCACGTCCAGTTCGACGGCTCGGTGTCGACGAAGATGATCCGCGCCTCCTGGTAGAGCTCGTCGGTGTCGGACCACACGTAGAAGTCGCCGTACGGCCCGTCCGGATCGCTGCGCGAGGCCTGGAACCACGGGTGCTGGTCGCTGGTGTGGTTCATGACGAAGTCGATGATCACGCGGATGCCGCGCTTGTGCGCCTCGTCGAGGAAGACCTGGAAGTCCTCGACCGTGCCGCACTCGGGCTGGATGCTGGTGTAGTCGGCGACGTCGTAGCCGCCGTCACGCAGCGGCGAGGTGAAGAACGGCGGCACCCACAGGCAGTCGACCCCCAGCCACTGCAGGTAGTCGAGCTTCTCGGTCAGGCCGCGGAAGTCGCCGACCCCGTCACCGTCGGAGTCGCGGAACGACCGGACGAGGACCTCGTAGAAGACGGCCGTGCGGTACCACTCCGGCTCGTCGTTGAGCACCACGTCGCTCACGGCACCACCCTGACCGTGAGGACGTGCGCGGGCTCGACGTGCGGGTCGAGGCGCACGTAGTTGTCGGCGCCCCAGTGCCAGTCCTGGCCGCTGAGCTCGTCGTGGACGGGGAACGTGCTGCCCGGGTCGAGGCCGAGCGCGGCCAGGTCGAGGTGGACGACGGTCTCCCGCGTGGCGTGCGGGTCGAGGTTGATCACGACGATCACCTTGTCGGACCCGGCGGTCTTGGAGAAGCAGAGGACGCCCTCGTCGTCGGTCGGGTGCACCACCAGGTTGCGCAGCAGCTGCAGCGCGGGGTGGGCGCGCCGGATCTCGTTGAGCCGGGTGAGGTACGGCGCCAGCGAGCGGCCCTCGCGTTCGGCGGCCTCCCAGTCGCGGACCCGCACCTGGTACTTCTCGGAGTCGAGGTACTCCTCGCTGCCCGGGCGCACCGCCACGTGCTCGAACAGCTCGTAGCCGCTGTAGACGCCCCAGCTCGGCGACCCGGTCGCCGCCAACGCCGCGCGGATCTTGAACGCCGGCGGGCCGCCGTACTGCAGGAACTCGTGGAGGATGTCGGGGGTGTTGACGAAGAAGTTGGGCCGCACCCGGTGGGCCGACTCCTGCGACACCTCCTGCAGGTAGTCGGCGACCTCCTCCTTCTCGGTGCGCCAGGTGAAGTACGTGTAGCTCTGGTGGAACCCGATGGCGCCGAGGGTCTGCAGCATCGGCGGCTTCGTGAACGCCTCGGAGAGGAACAGCACGTCCGGGTCGGTACCCCGGATCTCGGCCAACAGCCACTGCCAGAAGGCGACCGGCTTGGTGTGCGGGTTGTCGACGCGGAAGATGCGGACCCCGTGGTCCATCCAGTGCCGGACCACCCGCAGCACCTCCTGCGCGATGCCCTGCGGGTCGTTGTCGAAGTTGATCGGGTAGATGTCCTGGTACTTCTTCGGCGGGTTCTCCGCGTAGGCGATGGTGCCGTCGGCGCGGGTGGTGAACCACTCCGGGTGCTCGGTGACCCACGGGTGGTCGGGCGCGCACTGCAGCGCCAGGTCGAGCGCCACCTCGAGCCCCAGCTCGGCGGCGCGGGCGACGAACGCGTCGAAGTCGGCCAGCGTCCCGAGGTCGGGGTGGACGGCGTCGTGGCCGCCGTGCCGGCTGCCGATGGCCCACGGCGAGCCCGGGTCCTCCGGCCCCGGCGTCAGCGTGTTGTTGGGGCCCTTGCGGTTGACCTCGCCGATCGGGTGGATCGGCGGCAGGTAGACGACGTCGAAGCCCATCGCCGCGACCGCCTCCAGCCGCTCGGCCGCCGTGGTGAACGTGCCGCTCACGACCGAGCCCGTCGCGGGGTCGACCCGGGCGCCCTCGGAGCGCGGGAAGAACTCGTACCAGCTGCTGTAGAGCGCGCGCTGCCGGTCGGCGTACGCCGGGTAGGGGCCCTCGACGGTCACCAGCTCGCGGAGCGGGTGCGCGAGGAGGACCGCGGAGAGCTCCGGCGACTCCAGCTGCGCCAGCCGCGCGGCGACGGGCCGGCTGGTGTCGGCGGCCGCCGCGATCGCCGCGTGCACGACGCCCTTCTCGTCGTCGTCCAGGCCGGGGAGGCCGAGCACCCGCTCGAGGAGGAGCCGGCCCTCGGTGAACATCAGCTCCACGTCGACGTCGGCGCGGATCTTGATGCCGGCGTCGTGCTGCCAGGTGCCGACCGGGTCGGACCAGGCGTGCACCTCGAACGACCAGGCCCCCCCTGCTGGTCGGGCACGACCCAGGCCTCGTAGCGGTCGACCGAGAACCGGTCGGTGGTGGGCAGCCGGTGCATCCGCACCGGCGCCCGCCGGGTGCCGTCGGGGCCGATCAGCACCGCCTCGGCCCCGAGCCGGTCGTGTCCCTCGCGGAACACGGTCGCCGACACCGGGAACGGCTCGCCCACGGTCGCCTTGGCGGGCAGCCGGCCGAGGTCGAGCACGGGCATGACGTCGATCACCGGAATGCGTCCGACCATGGCCCCAAGCCAAGCGGGAGCGGGCAGCGCGTGCAAGCCGGGTGAGTCGGCGGCCGTTGGGTAGGAGTGGTCAGGTTGTGAGGTCCCACACGTCGACGAGGTCGCCGGCGCTCAGGGCGGTGACCTCGGCCGGGACGTCGACCAGGCAGTCGGCCCTCGCCAGCCAGCCCAGGAAGCCGGAGCCCGCGGGACCGCAGAGCGCCACGGTGCCCGCGTCGCGGTCGAGGACGCCCCGTCGGAGCTGGCGCTTCCCGGCGGGGGGAGGTGAGGTCCTCGACGATCGGCACCCGACGGACCGGGCGGTGCGGCCGCGGGTGCCCCAGCGCCGCGCGCAGCGCGGGACGGACGAACACCTCGAACGACACCAGCGAGCTGACCGGGTTGCCGGGGAGGCAGACGACGGTGGCGCCCCCGTAGCTGCCCGCGCCCTGCGGCATGCCGGGCTGCATCGCGACCTTCAGGAACTCCACCCCGCGCGGGGCGAGGGCTTCCTTGACGACCTCGTAGGCGCCGGCGCTGACCCCGCCCGAGGTCAGCAGCAGGTCGACCCCGCCCTCGCCGCCCTCGGTGCCACCGCCGAGCTCGTCGGCGAGGGTGCCGAGGAACGTCGGCACGTCGTCGGCCACCCACAGCCGGCGGCTCGCGATCCCCGCCCGCCTCCTCGACCGCGGCCGCCAGCATGGCGCCGTTCGCGTCGCGGATCTGGCCGGAGCCGGGCTCCGGGTCCTCGGCCAGCTCGGACCCGGTGGAGCACACCAGCACCCGCGGACGCCTGCGCACCGCGACCTCGGTGATCCCCAGCGCGGCGAGCAGCCCGAGCTGCGCCGGCCCGACGACGGTCCCCGCCGCGAGCACGGCGGCGCCCGGGGCGACGTCGCTGCCGGCCGGGCGGACGAACGTGCCGGCCGCGCGCTCGGCGGCGATCGCGACGACGTCGGTGCCGGCATCGGTCGCCTCCACCTCCACGACCGCGTCGGCGCCGCGGGGGACCGGGGCGCCGGTCATGATCCGGTGGGCGGTCCCCGGCGCGAGCTCGCCCACGGGGGCGCCGGCGGGGACGTCGGCGGCGACCGGCAGCCGGACCGGCCGGTCGGGCCCGGCGCCGGCGACGTCGGCGGCCCGGACGGCGTACCCGTCCATGGCGGAGTTGTCGAACGCCGGCAGCGGCTCGGCGGCGGCGACCGGCTCGGCCAGCACCAGCCCGGCGGCCTCGTCGACGCCCCGCCGTTCGACGGGCATGACGCCGAGCAGCTCGGCGACGCGGCGCTGGTGGTCGGGGACGGGCACGAGGGCGGACATCAGCGGCCACCCTAGTGCCGCCGGGCCGCCCCCGGGTGCCGTTGGCGGCGGACGACGGGCGGGGCAGCCCCCATGACTCCGCCCCGCCCGTCGTTGCCCCGTTCAACGGCGGAGCGTGACCGGCGTTACGTCGGGGGCGACCGCGCGGAGCCGGCCCGGTCGCACGGTGCGGCGGCCGACGGTGTTGTCACGATCACGGTCGTTGTTCGCCGCTTTCTTGGAACGTTCAAGTTCCGAGGGCTACCGTCGGTCCGTGCGAGCGATCAGGCGATTCACTGTCCGACCCGTGCTGCCCCCTGCCCTGGCCGCCCTGGGTGAGCTGGCGACCAACCTCCGGTGGTCGTGGCACCCGGAGACGCAGGACGTCTTCGCGGCGGTCGACCCGGAGCTGTGGGCCTCCTGCGCCCACGACCCGGCGCGGCTGCTGGGGGCCGTGCCCGCCGAGCGGTGGGAGGAGCTGGCCGGCGACGAGGGGTTCGTCCGCCGCCTCGGCGAGGTCCGCGCCGACCTCGAGGCCTACCTCACCGAGCCGCGGTGGTACCAGCGGGTCTCCCAGGAGCGGGAGCCCGACGCCGCCTGGCCCCGGCAGGTCGCGTACTTCTCCCCGGAGTTCGGCATCACCGCGGTGCTGCCGCAGTACTCCGGCGGCCTCGGCATCCTCGCCGGCGACCACCTCAAGGCGGCCAGCGACCTCGGCGTGCCGATCATCGGCGTCGGCCTGCTCTACCGGCACGGCTACTTCAAGCAGTCGCTCTCCCGCGAGGGCTGGCAGCAGGAGACCTACCCCGTGCTCGACCCCGACGGGCTGCCGATCTCGCTGCTCCACGAGCCCGACGGCAGCCGCGCCACCGTCTCGCTGCCGCTGCCCGACGGGCCGGACCTGCTCGCCCGGATCTGGGTCGCCAGCGTCGGCCGGGTGCCGCTGCTGATGCTCGACACCGACGTGGAGGGCAACCCCCAGCAGTACGTCGACATCACCGACCGGCTCTACGGCGGCAACTCCGAGCACCGGCTCCGGCAGGAGCTGCTCCTCGGCATCGGCGGCGTGCGCGCGCTGCGAACCTACTGCCGGATCACCGGCGCCCCGGAGCCGGAGGTGTTCCACACCAACGAGGGGCCACGCGGGGTTCCTCGGCATCGAGCGGATCCGCGAGCTCACGGTCGCCGAGGACGGTCCGCGCCTCGACTTCGACACCGCGCTCGAGGTCGGCCGCGCCTCGACCGTCTTCACCACCCACACCCCGGTGCCCGCCGGCATCGACCGGTTCCCCCGCACGCTCGTCGAGCAGTACTTCGGCGACGCCGGCCCCACGCCGGGCGTGCCCGTCGACCGGGTGCTCGCGCTCGGCGCCGAGGACTACGACGGCGGCGACTCGTCGGTGTTCAACATGGCGGTGATGGGCTTCCGGCTCGCGCAGCGGGCCAACGGCGTCTCCCAGCTCCACGGCCAGGTCAGCCGCGGGATGTTCAACGGGCTGTGGCCGGCGTTCGACGAGGCCGAGGTCCCGATCACCTCCATCACCAACGGCGTCCACGCGCCGACCTGGGTGGCGCGGGAGCTCTTCGACCTGGTGGCCGCGCACGGCGCCGACCTCGACAGCGACGACACCGACGCCGTCTGGTCGGCGGTCGACAAGGTGCCCTCCGCCGCCCTCTGGCAGGTCAAGCGCCGGCTGCGGGAGAAGCTGGTCCTCGACGCCCGGCGCCGGCTGAGCCGCTCGTGGGAGAAGCGGGGCGCCGCCCGGGCCGAGCTGGGCTGGATCGGCGACGCCCTCGACCCCGACGTCCTGACGATCGGCTTCGCGCGGCGGGTGCCGTCGTACAAGCGGCTCACGCTGATGCTCCGCGACCCCGAGCGGCTGCGCTCGCTGCTGCTCCACCCCGAGCGGCCGGTGCAGCTGGTGATCGCCGGCAAGTCGCACCCCGCCGACGACGGCGGCAAGCGGCTGATCCAGCAGCTGGTGAGCTTCGCCGACCAGGGAGGACGTCCGCCACCGGATCGTCTTCCTGCCCAACTACGACATCGCCATGGCCCAGCCGCTCTACCCCGGCTGCGACGTCTGGCTCAACAACCCGCTGCGGCCCTACGAGGCCTGCGGGACGTCGGGGATGAAGGCCGCCCTCAACGGCGGGCTCAACCTGTCGATCCTCGACGGCTGGTGGGACGAGTGGTTCGACGGCGACAACGGCTGGGCGATCCCGTCGGCCGACGGCCTCGACGACCCCGACCGCCGCGACGACCTCGAGGCCGCCGCGCTCTACGACCTGATCGAGCACGAGGTGGCCCCCCGGTTCTACGACGTCGACGGCGACGGCGTGCCGCGCCGCTGGGTCGAGATGATGCGCCACACCTGCCAGTCGCTCGGCCCCAAGGTGCTCGCCACCCGCATGGTCCGCGACTACGTCCGCCGGCTCTACACCCCGGCCACCGTCAACGCCCGCGCGCTCAACAGCGACTACGCGGGCGCTCGCGAGCTGGCGCACTGGAAGGCGAAGGTGCGCGGCGCCTGGCCGGGCGTCCGCGTCGAGCACGTCGAGTCCTTCGGGGTCGGCGACGCCCCCGAGGTCGGCACGCCGCTCACCGTCCGGTCCTACGTCGCCCTCGGCGACCTCACCCCCGGCGACGTCCAGGTGCAGCTGCTCCACGGCCTCGTGAACTCCGAGGACCAGCTCATCGACCCCGAGGTCACCGAGCTGCAGGCCGTGGAGACCTACGAGGGCGGTCGCCACCGCTACGACGGCGAGCTCGGCCTCGGCCGGTCCGGCCCGTTCGGCTACACCGTCCGGGTCGTCCCCGCGAACCCGCTGCTCGTCGCCCCCGCGGAGCTCGGGGTCGTCACCTTCGCCTGAGGCGGTTGGGCGAGCCTCGACTCGATGAGGTGAATCGAGGAGCGCGGTCGCTCGCCGCGGTGGTCGCGGCGCTTGGTTGCTCGCTCCGACCGGGCGCGAGGTCGGTTGGGGTCGTCGTTCTGTGGTCGGGGCCGAGACGGGGTACGACGAGGGGTGCGCGCCGCGGTCGGCCGGCGGCGTCGAGGGTGGCAGGAGGGTGTTCGGCCCACTCGTCGTCCACAGCGCCGATGAGCCGGTTCCCTCTCCACAGACGGCTTCTGAGCATCGGGCGGTGTCGGTGGCGGCGTGTTGACTAGGCCTCATGGAACTCGGGATGGACGCACCGGAGAGGACGCTCACGCACGAGCTCCTCGACGGCATCGCCGAGACCCACCACACCCTCGCGGAGCTGGAGCTCGCCAAGGTCCAGCAGGTCGCGCACTGGGCCAACCTCAACACCATCAGCTCCGCTGAGGGCGCGGCGACGCTCACGGAGCGGGGGCTCGACACCGGCCTCCCTGTGGCGGGTGAGGGTGCGCCGTTGATCAGCGACTTCGCGATCATCGAGCTCGCGCCCATCCTCGGCCGCCCCCTCGATTCGGCCCGCTCCTACGTGGGTTGCGTCGTGGAGCTGAGCCACCGGCTGCCGCAGATCTGGGCCAGGGTCGAAGAGGGGCTGGTGCCGGTGTGGAAAGCGCTGCGGATCGCCGACCAGACCCGGCTCCTCAACCACGAAGCGGTCGGGTTCGTCGACCACCACCTCGCCCCGTTCGTAGCGGGGTGTTCGTGGGCGCAGATCGACCGGCTCGTCGAGGAGGCGATCACCCGGTTCCAGCCCGATCTCGCCGAAGCCCGCCGCCGGCGTGCGGAGGAGTCTCGACGGTTCGACATCGACCTCGACCACGCCGGCACCGAGGGTGTGGTGCCGGTCGACGGCGTCCTCGACACCGCCGACGCGATGGATCTCGAGCGGGCGGTTGCCGCGAAGGCGAAGGAGCTCGCGTCACTCGGCGATGAGGACTCCCTCGACGTCCGCCGTGCGAAGGCGGTCGGTGAGATCGCCCGCGACCAGCTCACCCTCGACCTCGCCGGCGACGACGCTGACGGCGACCAGCCGGAGCACCCGCGCCCGGTCGCCGGACGCGGCATCGAGCTGTTCGTCCACCTCACCGACACCGCCCTCAGCGACGACGCCGCCGCATCCGAAGGGGCGTGTGTCGGTCGGTTGCAAGACCTGCAGGTTCCCGTCACCGCCGAGCAGATCCGTCAGTGGTGTGGTGCGGCGGGGCGGATCATCGTCCGCCCGGTCCTCGACCTCGCCGACTGCGAGCCCATCGACGCCTACGAAGTGCCCGACCGCCACCGCCGGATCGTGGTCCAGCGTGACCACCACTGTGTGTTCCCCGGGTGCACCAAGCGCGCCGAACGCAGCGACGTCGACCACATCCAGCCGCACGCCCACGGTGGCGAGACGTGTCCGTGCAACTTGGCAGCCCTGTGTCGCGGTCATCATCGGGCCAAGACCCATGCCGGCTGGAGCTACGAACGCCTCGCCCCGACGGTCTACCTGTGGACCAGCCCGTCTCGGCACCGCTACCTCGTCACCGCCGCCGTCACCCGGGCCCTCGACCCCGGTGACGACGCCGGCACCGACCCGCCCGAGCAATAGGCACCGCGCCCAGCACCCCCGCCCGACTCGGCGGGGCCAGCGGCATGCCCGGTCACCGCCTCGCGGGCCTGCGCGGTGGATCCCCGTCACCAGGTGACCGCGATCAACCGCACAACCCGGGCCCCTGCGCTTCCGCCCAGCGCCAGCCGCGGACGTCATACGCACCGAGGGCGATCGCCCACGATCCGCATGACGTCCCCGGGCGCCGCGACCCCCGCGGCGAGCGCCCACGCTGCTCGTTCTTCTCCACGGTCGAGGTATGACCGCCGGCTACTCCTCCTGCAGCACCACGACGCAGCGCGGGCCGATGAGCAGCTCGCCGCCGACCTCGATGGGGGTGCCGACGGGGAGGTCGGGGTCGGTCGAGACGACGACCCGGCCCTCGTGGACCCAGTCGTTCTCGGGGGAGGAAGACGGCGCACGGCTCGGGGCCGGCGTGGAACCACATGAGGAACGAGGAGTCGAGCAGCTGCTCGCCGCGCGGACCGGGCTCGCGCAGGGGCTTGCCGGAGACGAACATGCCGACGGTGCGCAGGCCCGCGTCGTGCCAGTCGTCGTCGGTCATCTCGCGGCCGGTGGGGTGCAGCCAGGCGACGTCCTTGGGGCCGCCGACGATGGTGGGCCGCCCCTCGAACCAGTGCCGTTGCCGCAGCGTCTGGTGGTCCCGGCGGAGCCGGAGCGCCGCCTTCGTGACCTCGTAGACGTCGAGCCAGGCGCCGAAGCCGCCGTCGGCGCTCCAGTCGACCCACGAGGTCTCGTTGTCCTGGCAGTAGGCGTTGTTGTTGCCGCCCTGGCTGCGGCCGCGCTCGTCGCCGGCGGTGAGCATCGGGACGCCGTTGGACAGGCAGAGGGTGGCCATCAGGTTGGCCGCCTGCCGGCGGCGCAGCGCGACGACCGCGTGGTCGTCGGTCTCGCCCTCGACGCCGTGGTTCCACGAGCGGTTGTCGTCGGTGCCGTCGCGGTTGTCCTCGCCGTTGGCCTCGTTGTGCTTGTGGTCGTAGGAGACCAGGTCGCGGACCGTGAAGCCGTCGTGGGCGGTGACGAAGTTCACCGAGTTGTACGCCGACCGGCCGTCGTCGGCGTAGAGGTCGGAGGAGCCCGCGAGCCGGGTGGCGAGGGAGTGGACGCCGGTGGTGTGGCCGCGCCAGAAGTCGCGGACCGTGTCGCGGTACTGGTCGTTCCACTCCACCCACGGCGGGGGCATGCGGCCCACGAGGTAGCCGCCCATCGAGGTGTCCCACGGCTCGGCGATCAGCTTCACGTGCCGCAGCACGGGGTCCTGGCCCATGGCGACGAGCAGCTTGCAGGACATGTCGATCTCGGTGCCGCTGCGGGTGAGGGCCGACATCAGGTCGAACCGGAACCCGTCGACGTGCATCTCGGTGACCCAGTAGCGCAGGGAGTCGAGGATCAGGCGGAGCGCCTGCGGGTCCTCGGTGTTGACGGTGTTGCCGCAGCCGGTGACGTCCCAGTAGGTGTCGTCGAAGTCGCCGTTGCCGGCGGCGGGCGGCACCCGGCGGTAGAAGCCGCGGTCGTCGAAGCCGCGGAAGCACAGGGTCGGGCCCTGGGGTCCCGCCTCGGCGGTGTGGTTGTAGACGACGTCGAGGATGACCTCGATGCCGGCGCGGTGGAGCGACTTCACCATCTGCTTGAACTCGGTGACCTGCTGGCCGCGGTCGCCCGCGGAGGAGTACGCGCCGTGCGGTGCGAAGTAGCCGAGGGAGTTGTAGCCCCAGTAGTTGGTGGTGCCGCGCTCGAGCAGCGCGGGCTCGGAGAAGAACTGGTGGACGGGGGAGCAGCTCGACGGCGGTCACGCCGAGGTCGGTGAGGTAGTCGGTCACGACGGGGTGCCCGAGGCCGGCGTACGTGCCGCGGAGCTCCTCGGGGATCCGGTCGTGGAGCGCGGTGAAGCCCTTGACGTGCAGCTCGTAGATGACGGTGTCGCGCCACCGACGCCGCATCGGGGGTGTCGCCCTCCCAGTCGAACGCCGGGTCGACCACGACGCTGCGGGCCGTCGAGCCGGCGGAGTCGAGCGGGCTCGGCTGCGTCGGGTCGGCGACGTCGTAGCCGAGCACCTCGGGGCCGGCGGCGACGTCGCCGGAGACGGCGAGGCCGTAGGGGTCGAGCAGCAGCTTCTGCGGGTTGAACCGCAGCCCCCGGGCCGGGTCCCACGGCCCGGCGACGCGGCAGCCGTAGCGGGTGCCCGGCGCGATGCCGGGCAGCGCGCCGTGCCAGATGCCGAGCGACTGCTCGGTGAGCAGGTGGCGCTGCTCACCGCCCTCCTCGTCGAAGACGCACAGCCACACGTCGGTCGCCTGCGGGGCGTGGACGGCGAAGTTCGTCGACTCCGGGGTCCACGTGGCGCCGAGCGGCCAGTTGCGTCCTGGCCACACGGCTGCTCGCTCTCCGAGGCTGCGCCACAGACCAGCACTCATGGGCCCGATTCTGCCGGGTACCGGGTCAGGGTGCCTCCTCGGCTCTTGTCCATCTGCCGCGATTCCGTGACCTGCGAGGGTGCGGGACGGCACAATGCCCTCCCAACGGGCCAGACCAGACCAGATCAGCCCCGACAGCAGGGTGGCCCGGGCATCACCCACGGCCGACACCCCTCCCGACGAGTAGGAGCCCCATGACCGGCGAGTTCGTGCGACTCGAGGTGGCCGACGGTGTCGGCACCATCCGGCTCGACCGTCCGAAGATGAACGCGATCAGCTTCCAGGTGCAGAACGAGCTGCTGGTGGCCGCCGCGGAGGCGAGCGCCCGCGACGACGTGCGGGCGGTCGTGCTGTGGGGCGGCGAGCGGGTCTTCGCGGCCGGCAACGACGTCAAGGAGATGGCGGAGCTGTCGTACGTCGACATGGTCGACCGGGTCGACCAGGTCCAGGGGGCCGTGACCGCGATCGCCCGGATCCCGAAGCCGGTCGTCGCGGCGGTCAACGGCTACGCCCTCGGCGGCGGGTGCGAGCTGGCGCTCGCGGCCGACCTGCGGTTCGCCGCGGAGGACGCCGTGCTCGGGCAGCCGGAGGTGCTGCTCGGGATCATCCCCGGTGCGGGCGGCACCCAGCGGCTCGCCCGCCTGGTGGGCCCCGCCCGGGCCAAGAACCTGGTCTTCACCGGCCGGTTCGTGAAGGCGGAGGAGGCGAAGGCGATCGGGCTGGTCGACGAGGTGCACCCGGCCGACCAGGTCTACGACGCCGCGGTCGCCTGGGCCGCGAAGTTCCGCCACGCCGCGCCGTACGCCCTCCGCGCCGCCAAGGAGAGCATCGACCGCGGTCTCGACGGCGACCTCGAGACCGGTCTGGCGATCGAGCGCCAGCAGTTCGCCGCGGTGTTCGCCACCGAGGACCGGACCACGGGCATGCGGTCGTTCGTCGAGAACGGCCCCCGGCAAGGCGAAGTTCGAAGGACGGTGACCGGCATGGCGGAGAAGACCGAGCGAACGACCAAGACACCCGGAGCCTCCGGACCCGACAAGCCGTCGAGGTCGGCGAGCCTCGGGGTGGCGCGCGTCCCGCAGCATCGTGTCGCGCGTCGTGTGGACGGTCTGCCTGCTGCTCGCGCTGGTCCTCGCGACGGCCGCCTTCACGATCGCGCTCGACGCCAACCAGGACAACCAGCTGGTGCAGATCATCGGCGACCTGGCCGACGCGTTCGACCTCGGCTTCTTCGACCTCGACGAGCCGGTCAAGGAGTTCGACGACCCCAACGGCCACGTCAAGACCGCCCTCTTCAACTACGGCATCGCCGCTGTGGTCTACCTCATCATCGGCCGGTTCCTCGAGCGCCTGATCCGTCCCTGACCGTCGGCCGGGGGCCGCCCGGCCGTGTGAGGTAGTCCACGCCTGCTCGGTCACCGCCGTGGAGAACCGGGCGGTAACCTGCCCAGTGCTGTCCGCAACGGACCACACCTGGTCCCCGCACGGGGGACTCACGAGTGCAGGAAGGGGCCGGCCCGGCCACAACCATGAACATTGTCGTCTGTGTGAAGTACGTGCCCGACGCCACCGCCGACCGGCGGTTCGAGTCGGACAACACCGTTGACCGCGTGGGCGTCGACGGGCTCCTGTCGGAGCTCGACGAGTACGCCGTCGAGCAGGCGCTGCAGCTGAAGGAGAAGCGCGCCGACGAGGAGGTCACCGTCACCGCGCTGACCGTGGGCCCGGAGAAGGCCGTCGACGCGGTGCGCAAGGCGCTGCAGATGGGCGCCGACCAGGGCGTGCACGTCCAGGACGAGGCCATCGCGGGCTCGGACTACGTGGCGACGTCGCTGGTGCTCGCCAAGGCCATCGAGAAGGTCGGCCGCCCGGACGTCGTGATGTGCGGGATGGCGTCGACCGACGCCTCGGGCGGGGTGCTGCCGGCGATGCTGGCCGAGCGCCTGGGCCTGCCGCAGGTCACCCTGGCGTCGGTCGTCGAGACCCAGGGCGACCAGGTGCGCATCAAGCGCGACGGCGACACGGCCACCGAGGTGGTCGGCGCCACGATGCCGCTGGTGCTGTCGGTCACCGACCAGTCGGGCGAGGCCCGCTACCCGTCGTTCAAGGGCATCATGGCGGCGAAGAAGAAGCCGCTGGAGACCTACGCGCTCAGCGACCTCGGCGTGGACGCGGGCCAGGTCGGCCTCGAGGCCGCCTGGACCGCCGTCGAGGAGACCGCGGCACGGCCGCCGCGGACCGCCGGCGAGATCGTCAAGGACGAGGACGGCTCGGGCGCGACGGCGCTGGTCGAGTTCCTCGCCTCCAAGAAGTTCATCTGAGGAGCTGAGTAGAGATGTCCGAAGTTCTGGTTCTGGTCGACCACGTCGACGGCGCGGTCCGCAAGCCGACGTACGAGCTCCTCGCGATCGCCAAGCGCATCGGCGCCCCCTCGGCGGTGTTCATCGGCGGCGCCGACAAGGCCGCCGAGGTCGCCGACAAGGTGAAGGCCTACGGCGCCGAGAAGGTCTACGTCGTCGACGACAGCGAGATCCGTGGCTACCTGGTGGCCCCGAAGGCGGAGGCGCTGGCGCAGGTCGCCGACAAGGCCGAGGGTCCGGCCGCGATCCTCGTGCCGTCCACCTCGGAGGGCAAGGAGGTCGCCGCCCGGCTCGCGATCAAGCTGGAGTCCGGCCTGATCACCGACGCCGTCGACGTCCAGGTGGAGGACGGCACCCCGGTCACCACCCAGTCGGTGTTCGCCGGCAACTACACGGTGAAGGCCAAGGTCACCAAGGGCACGCCGATCATCACCGTCAAGCCCAACGCCGCCTCTCCGGAGGAGGGCGCTGGCGCCGGTGCCGTGGAGGAGGTCGCCGTGGCCGTCTCCGACGCCGCGAAGGGCGCTCAGGTCGTCGCCTCGCAGCCGCGTCAGTCCACCGGCCGCCCGGAGCTGACCGAGGCCGCGATCGTGGTCTCCGGCGGTCGTGGCACCGGCGGTGACTTCACCGCTGTCGAGGCGCTCGCGGACTCCCTCGGCGCGGCCGTGGGCGCCTCCCGCGCGGCGGTCGACTCCGGCTGGAAGCCGCACACCTTCCAGGTGGGCCAGACCGGCAAGACGGTCTCGCCGCAGCTCTACGTCGCCAACGGCATCTCCGGTGCGATCCAGCACCGGGCCGGCATGCAGACCTCGAAGACGATCGTGGCCGTCAACAAGGACGAGGAGGCCCCGATCTTCGAGCTCGTCGACTTCGGCGTGGTCGGCGACCTCCACGCCGTGCTGCCGAAGGCCACGGAGGAGATCGAGAAGCGCAAGGGCTGAGCCCCCGCAGGACGACGAACGCCCCGGCCGGTCTCCCGGCCGGGGCGTTCTGTCGTGTCAGTGGCGGTGCCGCGCCGCCGGGAAGTGCTCCGAGCCCTCGGTGACGATCCCGATCGGCTCGATGCTGCGGATCTTGCGGGCGCCCTCCTTGCCTCCGATGCACACCTTCCGCTTGTAGACGTTGTTGGTGTAGTCGGACTCGACGAGGATCCGCGAGCCCGCGATCGCCGGATTGCCCTCGACGATGACGTCGTAGCAGCCGTTGGGCAGGCTCTTGAGGTTGAACGACTGCCCGGCGCGGAACTGGGCGTAGGTGTCGCCCCAGCCCGACTGCAGCACCTCGCGGATGGCGCGTGAGTCGCGGTCACCGCAGGCGGAGCCCAGGTCGACCTCCTCGGTGTGGACGTCGGCACCGTCGACGGTCAGGTCCACGGCGTCGGTCGGCGCGAGGCAGAACGCCTCCTTGCGCGACTTCGAGTGGTGGCCGGGGTCGCCGTGGTCCGGGTCGTGGCCGTGCGGCACCAGGGTGTAGCGGGCGAAGGACTGGAAGTGCCAGTGCAGGTGCGTCGGCTTCGGGTCCCACTCGAACCCGCCGACGGCGACGTACTCCGGCCGCTGCGTCCCGTCGGGCTCGAAGAAGTACTGGTACCCGTCCATGTAGGCCTGCTTGGGCCGCCGGAAACCGTCGACCACCAGCGGGCTGTCACCGGCGTTCCACACCGTCGCCGAGAACTGCAGGAAGTTGCCGTTGGGGGAGATCTGCATCCCCCACGCCGGCAGGGCCCGCAGGTCGGGCAGCGGAGTGTCGTCGGGGAGCTCGTCCGGCGTCACCGCCGCAGCCGGGGAAGGAGCCCGTCGGGCCGGGTCCTCGGCGATCCCGCCGGTGCGTCCGGACGACTGCTGCGCTCGCTGCCGGCCCTTGCCCTCGCCCTCGTCGTACCCACGGACGACCAGGCGCTGCGTGGCGGTGCGCTCGGCCTCCGAGAGCCCGAAGGCGTCGGCCCACTTGTCCGCGATCCGCACCGTGACGTCGTAGCGGCCGCGCCCGATCGGGAGCGCGCCCCAGGGGTTCATCGCGGTCCCCGCGTGCCCCGCCTCGAGCCCCTGCACGGCTCCGGTCGCGAACGGGTTGAAGTTGTACTCGCACTGGCCGGGGAACGGCGAGGTCGCCGGCGCGTCCGGCCGCACCCGCTGCGAGTCGCCGCCGAGGCAGCCGCCGCGCACCACGCGGAACGGCTTCCGCGGGCCGACGGGGTCGACGCGGAGGACGATGAACTTCTGCAGACGGTTGAACTTGCTGTGGTTCCGGCCGATCACCACGTCGCCGGCCGGGTCTCCCTCCGGGTCCTTCCAGGTGACCGTGATCTTCTTGTCGTAGGAGCTGCGCTGGAGCCACAGCTCCGTGGGCCGGTCGCCGCCGACCAGCCGGATGCCGAGGTCGTCCCAGACCCGGTCGTCGCCGCCGTAGGCGACGCGGCGCTTCGGGACGCTGAGCGTGAACGGCGGGTCGTCGTCGGCGGCGACGGCGATCGGCGTCGCGCCGACGGTGCCGGTGGTGAGTCCGGCGGTCAGGGCGGTGGGCGCTGCGAGCGCCAGCACCGCGACGAGGACGCGACGCAGAGGTCGGCGTCGGGTGGGTCGATCGGTCACGGGGTGTTCCTCTCCGAGAGCAGGGGCGGCGGAGTGCCGCTGAACTGACTGACGCCCGAGACCGGCGCAGGGTTGCGTTCGTTCTCGCACTAGTCTCGGGCACGTGAGCATCACCGTGCAGGTCATCGAGGCAGCTCGTCGCGCCAGGGTCGCGAGCCGCGACCTCGGGCTGGCCACCCGCGCGACCAAGGACGCCGCCCTCCACGCGATGGCGGCGGCGCTGCTGGACCGGACCGACGAGGTGCTCGCCGCCAACGCCGACGACGTCGCCCGCGCGGAGCAGGGGGGCACGCCGGCCAACATCATCGACCGGCTCCGCCTCACCGACGACCGGCTCGCGGGGATGGCGCAGGGCCTGCGCGAGGTCGCCGGGCTCGCCGACCCCGTCGGCGAGGTCGTGCGGGGGAGCGTGCTGGCCAACGGGCTGGAGCTCCGCCAGGTGCGGGTCCCGTTCGGCGTGGTGGGCATGATCTACGAGGCCCGGCCCAACGTCACCGCCGACGCCGCCGGCATCTGCCTGAAGTCCGGCAACGCGGTGCTGCTCCGCGGCAGCTCCAGCGCCCGCTCCAGCAACGCGGCCGTCGTCGCGGTGCTCCGCGACGCCGTGACCTCGGCCGGGCTCCCGGCCGACGTCGTCCAGCTCGTGCCCGGCGACACCCACGAGAGCGTCAAGGCACTGATGCGTGCCCGCGGCCACGTCGACGTCCTGATCCCGCGCGGCGGCGCCGGGCTGATCCGCTCGGTGGTCGAGGAGTCGACGGTGCCGGTCATCGAGACCGGCGTCGGCAACTGCCACGTCTACGTCGACGCGGCCGCCGACCTCGAGAAGGCGCTCGCGATCGTGCTCAACTCCAAGACGCACCGCACCAGCGTCTGCAACGCCGCCGAGTCCCTCCTCGTCCACGAGGCGGTCGCCGAGGCGTTCCTGCCCATGGTCGTCGCGGCGCTCCGGGAGCGTGAGGTGACCATCCACGGCGACGAGGCGTTCGCGGCGTACGACGGCGTGGTGCCCGCCACCGACGACGACTGGGCGGAGGAGTACCTCTCCCTCGACATCGCCGCCCGCGTCGTGCCCGACCTCGACGCCGCCCTCGAGCACCTGCGGCGCTGGTCGAGCCAGCACTCCGACGCGATCGTGACCGAGGACCAGTCCGCCGCGCGGCGGTTCGTCGCCGAGGTCGACTCCGCCGCGGTGCTCGTCAACGCGTCGACCCGGTTCACCGACGGCGGCGAGTTCGGGTTCGGCGCCGAGATCGGCATCAGCACCCAGAAGCTGCACGCCCGGGGGCCGATGGGCCTGCCGGAGATGACGTCGACGAAGTACGTCGTCGTCGGCGACGGCCACGTGCGCTGAGGGGCTGACGGACACCGACGCGCCCGCCGGTAGGTTTCGGCCCATGGCAGGCAGCCCGGAGCGGATCTACGCCGACCCCGCGACCGAGCGGCTCCTCACCGGCGCGACCGTCATCACGCTCGTGCGGACGGTCGCGACCCTGGCGCTCAGCCTCTGGGGCGCCTACGAGGAGAGCCTCGCCCTGCTCGTCGCCGGCCTCGTCACCTACTGGGTGGGCGACACGCTCGACGGCGAGTGGGCGCGGTGGTTCGACTGCGAGACCCGCATCGGCGGCGTCGTGGACATGATCTGCGACCGGCTCAGCTGCGGTGCGTTCTACATCGGGCTCGCCTGGCTCCAGCCCGCACCGCTGTTCGGCGACCAGCCGATGGAGCTCGTCGCGCTGCCGGTCGCCGTCTACCTCTTCGAGTTCATGGTCATCGACATGTTCCTGTCGCTGGCGTTCCTCGCCTGGCCGATCCGCAGCCCCAACTACTTCCACGTCGTCGACCGCCGGATCTACCTCTGGAACTGGTCCCGGCTCGGCAAGGCCGCCAACTCCGGCCTGTTCGCGGTGCTGCTCCTCGTGACCGGCTGGTGGTGGCTGGCGCTCCTCATCGCCGTCGCCCTGCTGGTCCTCAAGTGCGTCTCGCTGCGCTGGCTCCTCCAGCTCGGGCTCCCCGTCCCCGAACGGGCCCACACCGCATGATCCTGTGGCTGACGACGTTCGGCATCAGCATCGTGTCGGCGCTCGTGCCCTTCCTGCCCATCGAGTTCTACATCCTCGGCGCCGGCGCGTCCGAGCCCGGCGTCCCCGCCGCCGTGGCGCTCGGCATCGCCGCCGGCGCGGGCGCCACCGTCGGCAAGATCATCTGGTACGAGGTCGCCCGGCGCGGCGCCGGCTCCCGCTGGGCCCAGCGCCGGCTGTCCCAGCCCAAGATCAAGGCCGGCTACGACCGGTGGGTCGACCGCCTGCAGGGCCGGCCCTGGTTCGGCATCGGCGTCGTGTTCGTCGCCGCCTCCGCCGGCATCCCGCCCCTGCTCGTCGTGGCGGCCGTCGCCGGCGTCCTCCGGATGCCGCTGTGGGCCTTCGTCCCCACCGTCCTCGTCGGGAGGACGATCCGGTTCACGGCACTCTTCCTGGGCGTGGACGTAGCACTGCATTAGGCGCTCGCTCCGCTCGCGCGTGTCGCGCCGCCCTGGACGCCTTGCCTTCCCTCCCTCCGCTCGGTCGCTCGTTCCTCGCTCCCTCGCTCCAGTCAGTCCAGGCAAGGCGGGCGGCGCGACGGCTCGGGAGGGTGTGGGCCGAGCTGCGCGGCGTCGTTACTTGTGGCGCTCGGGGATGGGCTGGGCGCAGGCAGGGGTTGCAGCCGGCTTCGGTAGCATGCGGGCATGCAGATCAGCCAGACCGCCCTCGCCGTGATCCAGGCCGCCGAGGAGCACGGCGAGCCCGCCGTGAACCCGTGGTTCATCGGCGGCGGTGTGCTGCTGCTCCTCCTCCTGCTGCTGGTCGGCCTCGTCCTCTTCGGTGGCGGGCGCGACCACAGCTGACCCGTCGATGACCGCCGCGCGCCGGCCCCGGGTCGGGGTGATGGGCGGCACCTTCGACCCCATCCACCACGGCCACCTGGTCGCGGCGTCCGAGGCGCAGGGGTGGTTCGACCTCGACGAGGTCGTGTTCGTCCCGACCGGTGAGCCCTGGCAGAAGGTCGACCGCGTGGTCTCGCCGGCCGAGCACCGCTACCTGATGACCGTGATCGCCACGGCCGCCAACCCGCGGTTCCGGGTGAGCCGGGTCGACGTCGACCGGGACGGGCCGACGTACACCATCGACACGCTGCGCGACCTGCGGGCCGAGCTGCCCGACGCCGACCTGTTCTTCATCACGGGAGCCGACGCCCTCACCGACATCTTCAGCTGGCGCGACGCCGACGAGCTCTTCGAGCTCGCCCACTTCGTCGGTTGCACCCGGCCCGGCGCGGAGATGGACCCGGCCACGCTTTCGGCGATCCCGGCCGAGCGTGTCACGATGTTGGAGGTGCCGGCCCTCGCCATCTCCTCCACCGACTGCCGCCAGCGGCAGCGGGAGGGACAGCCGATCTGGTACCTCGTCCCCGACGGGGTCGTGCAGTACATCACCAAGCACCGGCTCTACCGCAACGGCGACCCCGACCCGAGGACCCACCTCACCGACCACCCCACCGACCACCCGATCGATCACGGAGCCCCATGAGCGCAACCGACCGCGCCGTCGAGCTGGTCCACACCGCGGCCCGCGCCGCCGCCGACAAGCTCGCCACCGACCTGCTCGCGTTCGACGTCAGCGAGCAGCTGGCGATCACCGACGCCTTCCTCCTCGCCTCCGGCGCCAACGACCGCCAGGTGAAGGCGATCGTCGACGAGGTCGAGGACAAGCTCCGCGAGATCGGCGCCAAGCCGGTGCGTCGCGAGGGCGAGCGCGACGGTCGCTGGGTGCTCATCGACTACGGCGAGATCGTGGTGCACGTCCAGCACGAGGAGGAGCGGCAGTTCTACGCCCTCGAGCGGCTGTGGCGCGACTGCCCGGTCATCGACCTCCCCGCCGACGTCGCCCGGTCCAACGGCACGACGGGCACCGGCGACCCGGCGTGAGCGAGCCCGCGGACGCGAGGCGCCTGGTGCTGCTGCGGCACGGCCGCACGGCGTGGAACGCGACCCGGCGGATCCAGGGCCAGGCCGACGCCGAGCTCGACGCCACCGGGATCGAGCAGGCCCGCCGGGTCGCACCCGCGATGGCGGCCCTCTCGCCGGTCGCACTGTGGTCGTCCGACCTGGTCCGCGCCCGGCGCACGGCCGAGGAGGTCGCGCGCGTCACCGGCCTGGAGCCGGCGTACGACGAGCGGTTGCGGGAGTTCTGCCTGGGGGAGCGGCAGGGCCTCACCCACGAGGAGTACGCCGGGCTCGACCCGGCCGAGTACGCGCGGTTCCGCGTCGGCGACTGGGACGACATCCCCGGCGCCGAGACCGCCGCCGAGGTGGCCGAGCGGTTCACCGCCGTCCTCAAGGAGGCCGCGGCCGGGCTGGACCAGGGACGGACCGCCGTGCTCGTGGCGCACGGCGCCGCGATCCGCACCGCGACCGTCCACTGGCTCGGCTGGCCCGCGGCGACCGCCCTCGACCTGCGGGCGCTGGGCAACTGCGCCTGGGTCGAGCTCGAGGAGCGTCCGGCCGGCACCTGGCGGCTGGCGGCGTACAACCGCACCGCGTGAGCCGCCGGCGGGGCCGATTTCGTGTTCGGTCCACCGGTTCGGTAAGGTTCTCCGCGTTGCCCAGGGCTCACGCAGTGGCCCGGGTCGACACCGCGGGGCTGTGGCGCAGCTGGTAGCGCATCTGCATGGCATGCAGAGGGTCAGGGGTTCGAGTCCCCTCAGCTCCACCGCACAGGACAGACCGGTCGCGGACCCGGGCCGACGGCTCGCGAAGGGAACCAGGGCTCGGATGGAGCTGGAGCTGCCCCCCGAGACCCGAGCGCTGCTCGAGGCCGTGGTGGCGATCGGGTCGGACCTCGACCTCCGCGGGGTGCTCCGACGGATCGTCGAGACGTCCTGCCGCGTGACCGGGGCCGCGTACGGCGTGCTCGGCACCGTGGATCCCCTCCGAGCCGTTCCCCAGGGACGGGTCCGGCGCGTTCATCGACCTCGTCGCCCACGGGTTCAGCGACGAGGAGATCGCGCGGATCGGGATGATGCCGGCCGGGCACGGCCTCATCGGCATGGTGCCGGAGCAGCGCACCGCGATGCGGGTCGACCGGGTCGCGGAGCACCCCGGCTCGGTGGGCTACCCGTCGGGGCACCCGCCCATCGAGCGGTTCCTCGGAGCGCCCGTGCTGGTGGGGGAGCAGGCGTTCGGCCACCTCTACCTGGGCAAGCCGGCGGGTGGGGAGCCGTTCACCGCGACCGACCAGGCGCTGGTCGAGGCGCTGGCCCGCGCCGCCGGCGTGATCATCGACAACGCGCGAGCCTACGAGGAGAGCGAGCGTCGCCGCGCCTGGATGGAGGGTGCGGTGCGGATCTCCGCCGCGCTCGCGCCGTCGCTCCAGGCCGACGTGGCGCTCGACGCGGTGGTCGACGAGGTGCGCACCCTGTCCGGCGCCCGCGCGGTGGCGCTGGTGCAGGGCGACGGCGAGCTGCTCGAGGTGGCCGCGTCCGCCGGCCCTGCCGAGCACGTGACGGGCGCGCTCAAGCGGCTCAACAGCGAGGTGCGGAGCGCGGCTGCGACCGGTGACGTGGTCGCGGTGCCGAGTGCGGACGGCCGCTCGACGATCATCGTGCCGATCCACACCGAGCTGGCGCCCGCGGGGTCCTCCTCATCGACCACACCACGCAGACCTGGGCGTCGCTGCGCGACCTCGAGCGCGACCTGCTCGGCGCGCTGGCCGACCACCTGGGCCTCACCCTCGACCGGGCGCAGGCGATCCGCGACCGGCACGAGCTGCTCGTGGCCAAGGACCGCGACCGGATCGCCCGCGACCTGCACGACCTGGTCATCCAACGGCTCTTCGCCACCGGCATGCAGCTGCAGGCCGCCCGGAGCAGCGCCGACCTGGACGGTCTGCGGGAGCGGGTCGACGAGGCGGTGGCCGAGCTCGACACCGCCATCGACGACCTGCGCGCGACGATCTTCGAGCTGGGACGGGGCGGCGGCCGGTCGCTGCACGAGGCGGTCCGCGCGCTCATCGGCGAGTACGCGCCGGTCCTGGGCTTCCTGCCGGTGCTGCGCACCACGGGGCCGGTCGACACGGCCCTGGCCCCCGAGGTGGCCGACGGGGTGCTGATGACGCTCCGCGAGGCGCTCTCCAACGTCGCGCGGCACGCGAGCGCCTCGTCGGCGAGCATCGACCTCGAGGCCTCGCCGGGACGGTTCACGCTGCGGCTGACCGACGACGGCTGCGGCTTCGACCCCGACACGGTGACGCGTGGGCAGGGCCTCGACAACGCGGCCCACCGCGCGGAGGCGCTCGGGGGCCGCGTCGACCTGACGAGCGCGCCCGGCGAGGGCACCCGGCTGACGTGGACGGTGCCGGCTCTCGGTTGACCGCTACGCGGGACCGGCCGGAGGCGACGAGCCGTGGTCGGCGACGTCGAGCACCTGCGTCGGTGCCGTGGGGTCCACCACCACGCCGGTGACCGGCTCGGTGACGTCGGCCCCGGGTGCGGCGCGGCCGAGCAGGACCGGGATCGACAGCCGCACGGCGCCCCACGCGGCGATGCAGACCGCGGTGACGACCAGCACCCGGGTCAGCGCCTCCTGCACCGTCAGCAAGCCCTGGGCCAGCCGCAGGTACGCCGGCGACGCCAGCACCCCGGCCACCACCAGCACCGGCCCGCTGAGCAGGCCCGGCAGGTCGGGTTCCCGGCCGCTCACGGAGCACCCACCGGCAGCGCCGCCCCCGTGCCGGCCGGCTGCACGACACCGACGGAGCTGACCGTGCGTGCCGCGGCCAGCTCGGTGTAGGCGAGCACCGGCGTCCGCTCGGCCGCGGGCCGCACGAAGCGGCGTACGGCTGCCCGCAGCTGTGGCGCGCACACGAGGACCGGGTGCAGGCCGAGGTCCTCGGCACCGGTCACCGTCCGGGTGAGCGTGAGCAGCACGTGCTGGGCGGTCTCGGGGTCGAGCACCAGGGTCGCGCCCTGCTCGGTCTGGCGCAGGCCCTCCAGCATCCGCTGCTCCAGCAGCGGGTCGAAGCTGATCGCGTGCAGGGTGCCGCCGTCGAGGTACGGCGCGGCGAGGGCCGGCTCGAGCGCGGCGCGGGCCGCCTCGACCAGGCCGTCCAGGTCCTTCGACACCGCCGCCCGCACCGAGAGCGACTCGAGGATGCGCACCAGGTCGCGGATCGGCACCCGTTCCTCCAGCAGGGCCCGCAGCACCCGCTGGACCTCGCCGAGCGACAGGTGGGCCGGGGTGAGCTCCTCCACCACGACGGGGTGGGTCTGCTTGACGATGTCGACGAGGAGCCGCACGTCCTCGCGGCCGAGCAGGTGCGCGGCGTGTTGCTGCACGACCTCGGCGAGGTGGGTGGTGACGACCGACGCGCGGTCGACCACCGTCGCGCCGCCGGCCTCGGCCTGGTGCCGGCTCTCGACGGGGATCCACTTCGCATCGAGGCCGAAGACCGGCTCCTTGGTCGGCCGGCCCGGCAGCGCGGAGATCACGTCGCCGATGGCGAGCGCGGTGCCGCGCGGGGCCTCACCGCGGGCCACCTCGACGCCGTACAACCGGATCGCGTAGGTCCCCATCGGCAGCTCCAGGCTGTCGCGGGTGCGGACCGGCGGGATGACGATGCCCAGCTCGCCGGCGACCTTGCGGCGCAGCGCCTTCACCCGGTCGAGGAGGTCGCCCCCCGGAACGGGTGTCGACGAGGTCGACCAGGTCGGCCGACAGCTCGAGGCCGAGCGGGTCGACCCGGATCTCCGAGACGAGCTGCTCGGCGGAGTCGGGCGCCGGGGCGTCGTCCGCGACCGACGGCGCGGCCGGGGCGGGCTCCTCGTCGACGATCCGGCTGGACGCGAGGAGCATGAGGCCGCCCGCGACCACGAACGGGATCTTCGGCAGGCCCGGGACCAGGCAGATGCCGAGCGCGCCGAAGCCGGCGACCCGCAGCGGGGTGCGGCGGGCGGTCACCTGGCGGAGCAGGTCGGAGCCCATGTCCTCCTCGGCGACCGACCTGGTCACCACCAGACCGGTGGCCACGGAGAGCAGGAGCGCCGGGATCTGGGAGACCAGGCCGTCGCCGACGGACAGCAGGGAGTAGGTGTTGACGGCCTCCCCGAACGGCATGCCGTGCTGGGCGACGCCGACGGCGAAGCCGCCGACCAGGTTGACGAGCGTGATGACGATCGCGGCGATGGCGTCGCCCTTGACGAACTTGGACGCGCCGTCCATCGCCCCGTGGAAGTCGGCCTCGGCGTGCACCTCCGCGCGCCGCCGACGAGCCTCGTCCTCGGTGATCAGGCCGGAGTTGAGGTCGGCGTCGATCGCCATCTGCTTGCCGGGCATCGCGTCGAGGGCGAACCGGGCGCCGACCTCGGCGACCCGGCCGGCGCCGTTGGTGATGACGACGAACTGGATGACGAGCAGGATCGCGAAGACGATCAGTCCCACGATGAGCGACCCGCCGACCACGAAGTGGCCGAAGGTGTCGATGACCTTGCCGGCGTAGCCGTCGAGCAGCACCAGCCGGGTCGCGCTGACGTTGAGCGCCAGCCGGAACAGCGTCATCACCAGGATGACCGAGGGGAAAGCGGCGAAGTCGAGGGGGCGGTGGATGAACATCGCCACCAGGAGCACCAGCAGCGCTCCGGTGATGTTGAGCGCGATGAGCAGGTCGAGGACGACCGGCGGCAGCGGCACGACCAGCATTACGACGATGAGCACGATGCCGACGGGGACGCCGAGCTTGGTCAGCTGGTTCACGGCGGGCAGGGCCTCTCCGGGGACGACGACGTGGCTGCCGTCCGTGGCACCGCGGGCGGCGCCGTCCTGGCGCCGGTCACTTCGGGTCATCGGCGGCCTGCGTCGCGACCTGAGGGGTTCGGCGGCACCTCGCCACGACCGTGCTCACGACGGTGCCGGCCGCGGCCCACGGCCGGGAGGTCCGCGTCGTCCCGCGGGGTCGCGTGGGCACCGGCGGCGCGGCCGCGGGTGCGCAGGCGGATCACGAAGGCGAGCACCTGCGCGACCGCCGCCCACAGCTCGGGTGGGATCTCCTGGCCGACGTCGCAGCTGCGGTAGAGCGCGCGGGCCAGCGGCACGTCGCGCACCATCGGCACCCGCTCCTCGGCCGCGCGGGTGCGGATCCGGTCGGCGACCACGCCGGCGCCCCGGGCGACGACGCGGGGCGCGCCGAGCTCCGGTTGGTAGCGCAGCGCGACCGCCACGTGTGTCGGGTTGACGAGCAGCACGTCGGCGTCGGCGACGTCCTGGATCATCCGGTTCCGCGACGCCGCCAGCTGCCGGGAACGGATCGCGCTCTTGACCAGGGGATCGCCCTCGGTCTGCTTGTGCTCCTGCTTGACCTCCGCGTGGCTCATCCGGACCTGCTTGCCGATCCGGCGGCGGATCACCGCGTAGTCGGCGCCCGCCATCACCACGCCGGCGACGGCGACGCTGGTCATCATCGAGGAGACCCGGCTGCCGACCTCGGTGAGCACCACCTCGATCGGCATCAGCCCACCCACGAGCGGCATCATCGCCCGCAGCGACAACCAGGCCAGGACCCCCACGACGGCCGACTTCAGCAACACCTTCACCCCTCCCACCACGCCTGCGGCCCGAAGATCCGCTTGGCGCCCTGGAACGGGTCGAGCTTCTTGGGGTTCGGCTTGGCCAGCTTGGGGGAGAGGACGAAGCCGCCCTGGGCGACGGTCGCGACCACGCTGACCACGAGCACCATCGAGCCGAGCACCGCCGACACCACGACCACGTGGATCCCGGCCTCCCGGAGCAGGGTGGTGGCGACCGCGACCGACGGGTCCTCCACCGCGCGGAGGTGGGCCGCCATCAGCGTGCGCACGGCGTCGACCTCGCGGTCGAGGAGCGGACCGAGGGCGAGCGCGACCACGAGCAGCCCGAGCCAGCCGCCGAGCTCCGGGGTGCGCGGGACCTGGCCGTCCTTGCGGGCCTGCTTGAGCCGCTTCGGTGTCGGCTTCTCGGTCTTCTCGCCGCTCATCAGAGGCCCGCCATGACGGCCATCGCCTCGTTGGCGAGCCCGACGACCCGCTCCAGGGCATCCGGGATCACCGGGAAGGAGAGGCCCAGCAGCATCAGCGTCAGGCCGACCTTGGCCGGGAACATCACCGTCAGCGCGTTGAGCTGGGGGGCGACCTTGGTGAGGAGTGCGAGACCGAGGTCGGCGATGAAGAGCACGGCGACCATCGGCAGCGCGATCTGGACCGACACGGTGAAGAACATCGAGAACGCCGTGGTCATGACGTCCGCCCAGCCGCCCAGGGCGGGCATCCCGGTCAGCGGGAGGTGCTCGAAGGTGCTGAGCAGGCCACCGATCACCAGCAGGTGGCCGCCGGAGACGAGCAGCAGGGCGACCGCGATCATCTGGTGGAACCGTCCGAACACCGAGTTCAGGTTCATGGCCAGCGGGTCCCAGGCGGAGGCCAGGGCGAACCCGCCGAACAGGTCGACCAGCGTGCCGGCGGCGGCCACCACCGAGAGCAGGAGCATGGTCACGAAGCCCATGCCGGCCCCGATCAGTGCCTGCGCGACGATCGCGAGCACCAGGTCGGGCGTCGTGACCGGGAGCGGCTGCTCCGCCAGGCCGGGCGCGACGGCCAGGGAGAGCCCCAGCGCGAGCACCACCTTGGCCATGGCCGGTACCCCGCGGCTGGCGAACGGCGGCACCAGCGCGAGCCAGGCGACGACCCGGATCGACGCCAGCAGCAGGGCGACGAGCGGCGCACCGGCGACGGAGAGGGTCACGACGGTGGTCAGCCGAGCAGCGCGGGCAGCGCGGCGAAGAGCTCGACGGTGAACTGCACCAGCGTGTGCAGCATCCAGTGCCCGCACAGGAGCAGCGCCGCACCGACGCCCAGCACCTTCGGGACGAACGAGAGCGTGAACTCCTGGATCTGCGTCATCGACTGGAACAGCGAGATCGCGAACCCGATGACGAGGGCCGAGAGCAGGATCGGCGCGGAGAGCTTGAGCGCCACCCACATGGTCTGCGAGGCGATCTCGATGATCGAGGTGTCGGTCATGCGGCAGCGCCTAGCCCACGCCGTACGACGCGACGACGGACTCGACGATCAGCGCCCAGCCGTCGACCATCACGAACAGCAGCAGCTTGAACGGGAGCGACACCATCACCGGCGGCATCATCATCATGCCGAGGCTCATCAGCGCCCCGCTCACGACGATGTCGATGACGAGGAACGGGATGAAGACGATGAAGCCGATGATGAACGCGTCCTTGAGCTCCGACAGGACGAACGCGGGGATCAGCGTCGTCGTGCCGACCTCCTCGCGGCTGGGCGGCAGCTCGCGGTCGGCGACGTTGGTGAGCAGCGCGAGCTCCTCGTCCCCCGTGTTGTGGAGCATGAACGTCCGCAGCGGCTCGAGGCCGGCGTCCCAGGCTTGTGCCGTGGAGAGGGTCCCGTCCAGGTAGGGCTGGAGGGCGACGTCGTTCATCTCCCCGAGGACCGGCGCCATGATGAAGAGGCTGAGGAAGAGCGCCAGGCCGGCGAGCACCTGGTTGTTGGGGATCTGCTGCAGACCGAGCGCGTTGCGGGTCAGGCCGAGCACCACGAGCACCTTGGTGAAGCTGGTGCAGGTGAGGAGGATGGCCGGGAGCAGGCTCAGCAGCGTCAGCGCCAGGATGAGCAGCAGGCTGGTGCTCGGCTTGTCGGTCAGGCCGCCGAGGTCGATCTCGACCGAGCCGCCTCCAGTCCCGCCCGGTCCACCGGGTCCGTCGGGTCCGTCCGGACCGCCCGGTCCCAGCGGGTCGGCGTGAGCCGGGCCGGCGCCGGCCACGAGCACGGTCACCACTATGGCCGACGCGGCCAGCAGCAGACCGGCCCGCGCGGCGTGCCGGCGCCACCGCCGGACGGAGCAGCCCCGGGTGCAGGGCGCGGTCATGACGTCAGCCGCTCCCCGCCCGCGCTGCCGGTCCGCCCGGCGACCGCCGCCACGGCCTGCTGCCAGGTGCGGGGGAGAGCACCGAGCCGTTGAGGGCCTGGGCGGGGGCGCGGTGTGAGCCGGCCGGCCGGGCGGCCGGCTCCTCCGCGGGCTCCTCGACGTCGAGCTCGGCCGGGTCGATCTCGGTGAGCAGCGAGACCTGCTGCTCGGTGGCGCCGAGAACGAGCACCCGCTCGCCGACGCGGACGACGACCACGCCGCTGCCGCGGGAGATCGACTGCCGGGCGAGGACGCGCACCGGCGACCCGGCACCGCCGCCGAGCCGCCGTGCGGTCAGTTTGGCGGCGACGAGTAGCAGCCCCACGACGAACGCGAGGGAGGCGACCAGCTGGAACCCGAGACCTGCCATGGCGGTGCCCCGGTCAGACCGCGGCAGCGGCGTCGAGGATCTCGGTGACCCGCAGGCCGAAGTCCTCGTCCACCACGACGACCTCGCCGCGGGCGATGAGGCGGCCGTTGACGAGCAGGTCCGCCGGGCTGCCGGCGGCGCGGTCGAGCTCGAGCACGGCTCCGGGGGCGAGCGCGAGGAGGTCGCGGACGGTCATCCGGGTGCGCCCGAGCTCGACGGTCACCTCCATGTCGACGCCGTGGAGCAGCTCCAGCCCGCGCGGAGCGGGCGCGAACGTGGGGACGAACGGCTCGGCGGGGCTCGGCGGCGTCGGCCTGCCCCGTCCCTCCGCCGTCTCCGTCGACGAGCGGCTCACGGGCGCCCGCCAGCGTGCTGTCGGCGACCAGCACCGCCGCCGCGATGCCGACGCCGATCAACGGCACCGTCGAGAACGGGCCACCGATGGCATCGGTGATGTCGAAGCCCTCGGCGGCGAGGTCGAGCGACTCGGCCGCGCGGGCGTGCCCGCCCACCCGGCGGGCGGCGGCGTCGAGGGCCGGCTGGCAGGCGGCCGCCACGTCGAGCCCGCCCAGCGGGCCGGCGGCGAGGGCGTCGGTGAGCTCGTGTCCGACGAGCACGACGACGCACCCGGGTACGCCGTCCAGCCGCGCGAGCGCGCCGCCCGAGAAGGCAGCGGTGACGTGGGGCGAGCCCGGCTGGGCCGGGCCGACGACCAGCTCGGCGCTGCTGGGCAGCACGTCGGCCACGGCCTGGGCGGCGTCGGCGGCGACGGTCGACGGGTCGGTCATGCGGTGGTCTCCTTGGGGGGTGTCGACGATGAGCGCCGCCAGCCGCTGCCCGCGGGAGCCGGGCGTGGCGTGCGCGAACGTGGTGCCGGCGACGGTGACGTCGAGCGGCGCGTCCGACGGGTGGCGCAGGGGCAGCACGTCACCGGGCTGCAGGGCGGCGAGGGCGGCCGGGTCGAGGGTGGTGGGCCGGAACCGGACGGCGACCTCGAGCGGCACCTCGACCAGCTGCTCGTGCAGCAGCTCGGCCGCGAGGGCACGCTGCGCCCGTTCGCGCTCGGAGACGGCGCCGGCGCCGCTGGCGTTGGCGAGGTGGGGGAGCAGGCCCGTGAACGGGAGGCAGATCGTCATCCGGTGGCCGCGGTCCCGGATGCGGAGGTCGAAGGCGACGACGACCATCACGTCCGACGCGCCGGCGACCTGCGCGAACTGCGGGCTGTACTCGGTGCCGGTGACCGTCGGGTCGAGCGCCACGAGCGCGGCGAGCGAGTAGCGCATCTCGCCGAGCAGCCGCTCGACGAGGCCGCCGATGACGCCGCTCTCGATCTCGGTCAGCGGCCGCAGCGGCTGGTCGTCCGCGCCGGGCCCGCCGAGCATGTGGTCGACGCACGACATCGTCGCGAGGAGCGGCACCTCGAGGACGCCGGTGCCCGGGATCGGCTCGGCCGCGAAGAGCGTCATGTACGTCGAGGCGTCGAGGCTGTCGACGTACTCCGCGTAGGTCCGTTGCTCGATGCCGACCAGGCTGACCGCGCACACCGTGCGCAGCGAGCTGGTGAAGACGGTCGTCGCCTGCCGGGCGAACCCGTCGAAGCCGAGCTGCAGCGTGCGCTGGTGCTCGCGGGAGAGCTGGATCGGACGCCGGAAGTCGTAGGGGGTCGGCTCGGTGCGGCCGGTGCGCCGGCGGGTGCGAGCGCGGTAGGGCACGGGGCCCGGCGTCCCCGCGGCGCCCGGCCGGGGGCGCGAGGAGGCGGCAGCGACGGTCACGGATGCCCCATCGTCGGAGGGCACGCCGACCTGAGCGGTTCGGGGCCGACCGGACGGTCGGTCCCGGATGGCCCGTCCGGGCCAGGCCGCCCTATCCGATCGGTCCTGTCCGATCGGTCAGGACGGCCCCTTGCTCACTCCGTGACGAACTCGGTGAAGTACACCCCCATCACGTCGCCGTCGTAGCCCCCGTCCAGGCGCTCCACGAGCCTGCTGCGCAACGCCTCGCGCCGGTTGCTGTTCGCGAGCTCGGCGGCCGTGCGGCCGCTGAAGACCTGGATCGCCGCGTCCAGCGCCAGGCTGCCGTCGACCTCGTGCGCCTCCGCGGTCAGCTGCAGGGAGATGCCGAGCCGCAGGTAGTGGCCCTCCGCGAGGTTGATCTGCACGGGGTCGAGCGGCACCACCGCGCCGGGCTCGGGGACCGGGGTCCGCGCGCAACGGCGCGAGGACGAGGAACCAGCCGGCGGCGGCGACCCCGAGCAGCGCGACCAGCAGGACCACCAGCGTCCGCCGGCGCGACCGGGGCGGCGCCTCCTCCTCGGGCGGGGCGGCGGTGGTGGTCACGACGTCTCCTCCTCGTGGGCGGCCGCGATCCGGGCACGGGTGGCAGCGGGTCCCTGGCTGAGCACCACCAGGTCCACGCGCTTGTTGATGCGCTGGGAACCGGGCCGGTCGGGGTCGACCAGCGGCCGGGTGTGGCCGTAGCCGGTGGCGCGGAGCCGGTCGGCAGGCAGCCCGTTGACCTCGTTGAGCCGTCGCAGCACGTGGACCGCGCGCGCCGCCGACAGCTCCCAGTCGGTGGGGAAGTAGCGCGGCCGCACCGGCTCCTGGTTGGTGTGGCCGTCGACCTGGATCGGCTCCGTGAGCTCAGCGAGCACCGGCGCGACCGCGTCGACGACCCGGCGGCCGCGGTCGGTCAGCCGCGCGACGTCTGGCTGGAACACCACGTGCCGCGACACCAGGCTGACGACCAGGCCCCGCTCGTCGATCGTCGTCCTCACGTCGCCGCGCAGGCCCGCGGCCCGCAGCGCGCGGTCGATCTTCCGCCGGACCGCCAGCAACCGCTCCACGTCGTCGGCGGCCCCGGCGTGGGCCCGCTGCTGGCGCAGCCGGTCCCTGTCGGCGACGTACTCGGCCACCAGCCGCTGCTCGGAGGTCGTCAGCTGCTCGAGCAGGCGGTCGTAGGTGGGAGCGGACGGCTCGGTCGGGCCCCGCTCGTCGAGCGTCGGGCTGGCGCCGTTGAGGATCGAGGTCGAGCGGCCGAAGCCGTCGGCGAGGGAGGACTTGAGGTCCTGGTACTTGCGCTCGTCCACGTTGGACATTGCGAACATGACGATGAAGAGCACCATCAGCAGCGTGACCATGTCGGCGTAGGTCACCAGCCACCGCTCGTCGGTGTGCTCCTCGTCCTGGTCGTCGCGTCGTCGGCGCGCCATCAGGCGGCCTCCTGGGTGGGCGTCGCCGGGAGCAGCGAGCGCAGCTTCTCCGCGACCAGCCGGGGGTTGGCACCCGCCTGGATCGCGGCGACGCCTTCGAGGGTGACCTCCATCCGGGCGCACTCCAGCTCCGACAGCCGCCGGAGGCGGTTGGCGATCGGCAGCCAGAGCACGTTGGCCGACAACACGCCCCACAGGGTGGCGACGAAGGCGCCGGCGATGAGGTGTCCGAGCTCGTCGGGCTGGGCGAGCTTCTCGAGCACGTGCACCAGCCCCATGACGGTGCCGACGATGCCGATGGTGGGCGCGTACCCGCCGGCGTCGCGGAAGAACTTCGCGGCCTGGCGGTCGGCTCGCTTCTTGGCGTCGATCTCCGCCTCGAGGATCTCCCGGACCTCCTCGGGGTCGGTGCCGTCGATCGCCATCGTCACGCCCTTGACGAGGAACGGGTCGTGGTCGGTGAGGGCGTCCTCGAGTGCGAGGAGCCCCTCCCGGCGCGCCTTGTCGGCGAGCTCGACCACTTGGGGGACGAGGTCGTCGACCGGTTCGGCGCCGCCCGTGAACGCCCGGCGGAGGCTGCGGAACGCGTCCTTGGCGTCGGCCATCGTGCCACCGGCGATCGTGATCAGCAGCGTCGTGCCGAACACCAGCAGCATCGGGGGGAGGAGGAGCAGGCTGGTCGGGGAGCCGCCCTCGAGGACGTTGGCGACGCAGATGACGACGAGCGCGAGTCCGATGCCGATCGCGGTTGCCGGGTCCTTCACGACTCCCCCTCCGCGGGTGCGAGGGCCGAGCGGCGTCACCGGTGTGACCGCCGCGAGGCGGGGGTCGCGACCGAGCGGGGTGCCCTGGCCGTCGAAGGCGGAGGCGGCGGCGATGATCGAGGCGCGATAGGCCACCACCTCGTCGCAGACCTCGGCGAGGGACTCCTCCACGACGTACTTCTTGCCGTCGACGAGCGTGATCACCGTGTCGGGCGTGCGGTCCACCCGCTCGATGAGGTCCACGTTGAGCAGGAACACCGACCCGGAGAGCCGGGTGAGCTCGATCATGTCCGCACCTCCGTGTGCGTCGACCCGCCGGCAGTCGCGCCGGCGGTCCTGGCTGTCGACGGGCCGTCCGTGGCCCGTCAGCACTGGTATCGGCAGCGGCGGCGTGCTCCTTAGCCCGGATCTCCCGTGGATCCTGCGCCGCCGCTGCCCAGGGTCAGCGCTTGATGTTGACGAGCTCGTCGAGCACCTGGTCGGAGGTGGTGATCACCCGCGCGCTCGCCTGGAACCCGCGCTGGGCGAGGATCAGGTTGGTGAACTCGGCCGACAGGTCGACGTTCGACATCTCCAGCGCGCCGGCCATCACCTGGCCGCGCTCGCCCTGCCCGGCCACCCCGAGGTCGGCGGCGCCGGAGTTGGCGGACTCGCGGTACATGGTGTCGCCGGTCTTCTCCAGCCCCATCGGGTTCGCGAAGTCGGCGATGGCGAGCTGGACGATGTCACGCTGCACGTCGTCGGAGAACACGCCGCGCAGCTTGCCGTCGGCGCCGATGGAGTACGACGTCAGCTCGACGCCCGGCGGCAGCCTGAGGCCCGCGGTGTCGAGGCTGACGTCGACGGGCCCGCCGACCGGGTCGCCGGCGGCGTCGAGCCGGAAGCCCTGGACCCGCATGCCGTTGGGGGCGCACAGCCGCCCGGACTCGTCGAAGGAGAAGGCGCCGGCGCGGGTGAAGAAGCTCTGCCCGCCGTCGCGGACGACGAAGAAGCCGTCGCCGGTGATCATCAGGTCGGTCATCCGTCCGGTGGTCTGCGGCGCGCCCTGGTTGAAGTTCGTGCTGGTCGCCGCGAGCTGCACGCCGAGGCCGACCTGGATCGGGTTGGTGCCGCCACGCCCCGCGTTCTGGCCGGACGACGCGGTCAGCATCTGGCTGAGGGTGTCGGAGAACACCGTGGTGCTGGCCTTGAACCCGGTGGTGTTGGCGTTGGCGATGTTGTTGCCGGTGACGTCGAGCATCGTCTGGTTGGTCCGCAGGCCACTGATGCCGGCGAAGAGCGAGCGCAACATGGGTTGTTCCTCTCGGTGGGGGGTGGGTGGGGCGGTCGTTCAGCCGGCCGCGGGAGCGGTCGGGTCGGTCGGGGCGGGGGAGTCGGAACCGCCCACGCCGAGCAGGCTGGTGATGGGGACGTCCTCGCCGTCCACGTCGAGCACCGGGCCGGTGGCCAGGAACGTCGTCCCGCGCACGGTCCCCGTGTGCTCCGCACCGGTCTCGTCGACCCACTGGACGGTCTTGCCCACCAGTGAGCCCGCGCCGAAGGCCAGCTGGGTCGACACCAGCATCGCCGTCTGGTCGGCGACCGCCTGCATCTTCTCCAAGGCGGTGAACTGGGCGGTCTGGGCGAGGAAGTCGGCGGAGTCGGTCGGGTTGAGCGGGTCCTGGTAGCGCAGCTGCGTGACCATCAGCTCCAGGAACAGCTGCTGGTCGCCCAGGCCTGCGCTCGCCTGGGGTGGCGGCGACCACGGGGTGGCGGTGACGCCCTCGGGGACGGGACGGACATGTGCTGCCTCCTCACACCAGCCGGTCGAGCCGGCCGGTCGTCGGGTGGGGGATCGGGGGGACCGGCGCCGCGCGTCGCGGTGTCCCGGCGGGATCGGTGGCGCCAGGGGCCCTGGCGGCGCCGTCGTCGGCGCCGCCAGCGGTGCCGGGACGGCGGTCGTGGTCGTGGCCGCCGGGCCCGCCGCCGTCGTGGCGGGCGGCGGTGCCGTCGTCGCGCGGGCCGGGGTGGCCGTCCGGAGCGGGTGCGGGTGCGTCGCGCACGACGACGCGGGCCTCGACCGCTCCCGCCTGCTCGAGCAGCCGGCGCAGCTCCGGCGCGCCCTGGAGGAGGGCGGTCGTGGCCTGCTCGCCCGCCAGGCTGACGTGGACGCTCCCGTCCCGGACGACGAGCGTCACGCGCACCTCACCGAGGTGCGCGGGTTGCAGCGTCACCGTGAGCCGGTGCGTCCCCCTCGCGTCCGGTCGAGATCCGGGTGACCTCGGGGAACAGCTGCCGTGCCACGGCCTCCGGGGTGCCCGGCTCGGGCGGTGGCACGCCCGGCGTGACCGGGCCGGCCGGCGTGACCGGGCCGGCCGGCGCGACCGGGGCGGCTGTCGTGGCTGCCGGACCACCGGGGGCCGGTGGACCCTGGTCGGGCGGGACGGCGACCGGTGCTGCCGGCGACGCCGGGTCCGCTGCGGCGGCCGGGACGGCCGGGGTGGTGTCCACCGGGAGGGTGGCCGCGGCTGCCGTGACCGCGGCTGGTGCGGCCAGCGGCCGACCGGCCGGCGGCGCGGCGGCACGGGCGTCGTCCGGCCCGGCGACGGCAGCCCCGGTCGCGGTCCCGACGTCGAGCGGCGCGCCGAGGGGGGATGTCGGCTGGTGCGGCGAGCGCGGCTCCGGCGGCCGCGACCGGGTCGGCCGGCGGGAGGACCGACGCGGCGGCCGGCGGGAGCAACGGTGGCAGCGGCGGGACGCCGGCCGCGCCGGGGACCACGGCCGGCAGCGCGACGACCACGGTGACGTCGGGCTGCCGGTCCGTGGGCGACCCCCCGGTGGTCCCCGCGTCCGGCTGGGGAGTCCGGCTGGACGTCCGGATGGGCGTCCGGCTGGCCGATCGAGGGTGCCGGGAGCGGTCCGGCGGCCTCGCCCAGCGCGGTGGCGAGCGCGGCGAGGAAGCCGCCGTCGGACGCCGGGCCGCCGTCGGCGGTCGACGTGCCCCCCGTCGGGCGCGGGCGCCGTCGCGGGCGCGGGAAGGATCGGTGCCAGGTTCACGGGTCGCTCACCTCTCCTCGAGCAGCGCCATCACGCTGCGCACGTAGGCGCGGGTCTCGGCGTACGGCGGGATGCCGTCGTAGCGCAGCACCGCGCCGGGGCCGGCGTTGTACGCCGCCAGCGCGAGGTCGGTCCGCCCGAACCGGTCGAGCAGGTCGCGCAGCAGCCGGGCGCCGCCGTCGATCGCCTGCGCCGGGTCGAACGGGTCCTGCACCCCGAGCCCCCGGGCGGTGCCGGGCATCAGCTGCATGATCCCCTGGGCGCCGGCGTGGCTGACGGCCCGCGGGTCGAAGCCCGACTCCTGCTTCGCGACGGCCGCGATCAGGTCGGCGGGGACGCCGGTGCGCATCGCCGCGGCGTTGATGAGGTCGGCGTACGGCGTCGACGGCGGCACCTGCGCCATGGTGAGCGCGTTGGGGGGGCGAGGACCGAGACCGGCGCGGTCGCCACCGGGGTCTCGATGATCCGCCGGATGTAGTCGGGCTCCGACGGGACGTCGACGATCCGCACGTCGAGCCCGGTGCGCGGGGCCTCGATCATCTTGCCGTCGCCGATGTAGATCGCGATGTGGTCGGCGCCGTTGTTGCGGCTGGAGCTGTCCCATGCGATCAGGTCGCCGGGCTGCGCCTCGGCCAGGCTCGCCACCGGGGTCCCGGCGCGGGCCTGGTCCGCCGAGACCCGCGGGAGGTCGTAGCCCAGCGCCCGGTAGACCGACTGCACCAGCCCGGAGCAGTCGACGCCGGTCTCGATGCTCGTGCCGCCCCAGACGTAGGGGAGGCCGAGGTACTTCTTCGCCTCGGCGACCACGTCGGCGCCGGTGACGCCGGTGCCGGTGGCGGCGGCCAGCTCGGTCGTGAAGCCGGCGGCCGCCGTGCCCGCGGCCGGGCGCACGGACACGAACCGCGCGAGCTGCGTCTGGATCTCCCCGATCCGTGCGGTCACCTGGTCGATGCTCATCGGGTGCGCTCCTCGGGCCGGGCCGTGCGCGCGGTCGCGCGCAGCCAGCGCTGGGCAGCGAGGTCGTCGGCCTCCTTCGCGGTCCGCCGCTCGGCGTCGGCCCGGCGGCGGGCGGCCCGCGCCTCGAGCAGCCGTTCGACGGCGGCCAGCCTGGTGCGCGCCGCCTCCCAGCGGGTCCGGGCCTCGGCGGTCACCGCGTCGGCGGTGCGGGCGGAGGCCTCGGCGTCGCTGACGGCGGCACCGAGCCGGCCCAGCGCGGCCCGCTGCCCGAGCAGCTCCCGGGGGGGCAGGGTCCCGGTGACGGGGCTGCGGGCGAGCATGCCGAGCAGCTCCTCCGTGCGCTCGTGCCGGGTCGCGGCCTCGGCCAGCGCCAGCCGGAGCCCGATCCGGTCGTCCTGCTCGCGCACGGCGCGCACCCGCGCCACCGCGCCGAGGCCGGCGTCGTCCCTGTGCCCGGTCACGGAGCCACCAGCTCCGCGAGGCGGCGCCAGGTGTCGGCGGCCGGCGTGACGTCGTCCATCCGCTGCCGCAGGAAGTCGTGGATCCGCGGGAGGCGGGCGAGCGCGGCGTCGGCGTCCGGGTCGGCGCCGGCGACGTAGGCCCCGATCTCGACCAGCTCGCGCACGGAGCGGTGGGCGGCGAGCATCCGTCGGAGCCGCGTCGCGGCCTCGCCCTCCTCCGCGCTGGTGACCGAAGAGGTCAGCCGCGAGATCGACTCCAGCACGTCGACCGCGGGGAAGTGCCCGGCGGTGGCGAGGTCGCGGGAGAGGACCACGTGGCCGTCGAGGATCGAGCGGGCGGTGTCACCGATCGGGTCCTGGAGGTCGTCGCCCTCGACCAGCACGGTGTAGAGGCCGGTGATCGAGCCGGCGGCGGAGGTGCCGGCGCGCTCGAGCAGGCGGGGGAGGAGCCCGAAGACGCTGGGTGGGTAGCCGCGGGTGGCCGGCGGCTCCCCGGCGGACAGGCCGATCTCCCGCTGTGCCATCGCGACCCGGGTCAGGGAGTCCATCATCAGCACCACGCGGTTGCCGGCGTCGCGGAACCACTCGGCGATCCTGGTCGCCACGAAGGCGGCGCGCAGCCGCTCGACGGCGGGGGGCGTCCGAGGTCGCGACGACCACGACCGACCGCGCCAGCCCGGCGTCACCGAGGTCGGCCTCGATGAACTCGCGGACCTCGCGGCCGCGCTCGCCGACGAGCGCGATCACGTTGACGTCGGCGTCGGCGCCGCGGGCGATCATCGAGAGCAGGGACGACTTGCCGACGCCGGAGCCCGCCATGATCCCCATCCGCTGCCCGACCCCGCAGGGCACCAGCGCGTCGAGTGCGCGTACGCCGAGGGCGAGCGGTTCGGTGATCCGCGGGCGGGAGAGCGGGTCGGGCGCGTCGAGGTCGACCGGCACCCGGGGCAGCCCGGGGGAGCGGCGCACCGCCGTCGACCGGGCGTCCGAGACCGTCGAGGACCCGGCCGCGCAGCGCGTCGCCGACGCCCACGAGGAGCGGTCCGCCGGTGTGGCGCACGAGGTCGCCGACCCGGGTGCCGGCGGTCGGCCCCAGCGGCAGGCACACCATCCCGTCTCCCCGGAGGGCGGCGACCTCGGCGAGCAGCGGCCGTCCGCCCGCCGTCGCGACCTCGACCAGGTCCCCGAGGCCGGCGCGGATCCCGCGGACCACGAGGTGGAGGCCGACGAGCTCGGCCACCGTCCCCAGACGCCGCGGCCGGGCGGCGGCGAGGGCCCGGTCGCGGATGTCGTCGGTGAGCGCCGTCATCGGGTCAGCACGTCCCGCACGCGGGCCATCGCCTCGCCGACCCGCAGGTCGACGATCGAGCCGTCGCAGTCGACGAGGGCGTCCGCCCGGTCGAGGGCGGGGTCGGCCACGACGTCGAGTCCGCGGTCGGCCAGCGACCCGACCGCGGGGTCGTCGGCGACCGAGGGGTGCAGGTGGACCCGCGCGACCGCGGTCGCGGGGAGCACGTCGAGCACCCGCCGGACCACGTCGGGTGCGGTCACCGCACGCACGGCGTGCCCCAGCACCTCCTCGGTGAGGGGCCGCCGCGAGCGTCGTCGCCTGGTCCTCCAACGCTGCGGCCAACCGGCCCAGGTGCGACCGGACGTCGTCGGCGGCCCGGCCGAGCGCCTCGACCGCCGCCCGGTGCTCGGCCTCGCGCCGCGCGTCGTCGACGGCGTGCTGCTCGGCCCGGTCCCGCGCCTCGGCCGCGGCGGCCGCCGCCGCGTCCCGACGGCCCTGCGCCCAGCCGACGGCGTACCCCTCGGCGGTCGCGGCGGCGCGGACCCGCTCGGCGACCTCGCCGAGCACGGCCTCGGTCACCTGGTCGCCGAGCAGCGGGTCGCTGCCCAGCCGCGTCCAGCGGCCGTTGCGCAGCTCGGGCAGGGCGACCGCCTCGACGACCGGCGCCGGGCGGTCAGACGACGAGCTGGTCATCGTTGCCCCGGTTGATCATGATCAGGCCCTGCTCCTCCAGCTGCCGGATGGTGCGGATGACGCCCTGCTGGGCCTCCTCCACCTGGACGAGGCGGACCGCCCCGAGGAGCTCGACCTCCTCCATCAGGTTCTGGGCCGCGCGCTCGGAGAGGTTCTGCGTGATCTTGGCGCGCACCTGCTCGCTCACGCCCTTGATCGCCAGCGCGAGCTCGGCGGTGTCGACCTGGCGGAGCACCTGCTGCACCGAGCGGTCGTCGAGGTTGACGATGTCCTCGAACATGAACATCCGGCTCTTGACCTCGTCGGCGAGCGACGGGTCCAGGCCCTCGAGGCCCTCGACGATCTGCCGCTCGGTCGGGCGGTCGGAGCGGTTGATGATGTTGACCAGCGGGTCGACACCTCCCACCCGCGAGACCTCGGCCGGCTGCAGCATCGAGGACAGCTTCCGCTCGAGGATGGCCTCGACGGTGCGCACGATCTCGGGGCTGGTCCGATCCATCACCGCGATCCGGTGGGCGACGACCGCCTGCTGGTGCGCGGGCAGCCCGCCGAGCAGCAGGGACGCCTTGTCCGCGCTCATGTGCGCGAGCACGAGCGCGATCACCTGCGGGTGCTCGTCGGCGATGAAGCTGCGCAGCTGCGCGGGGTCGGCACGGTGCAGGAACTGGAAGGGCATCTGCACCTGGGCGGCGTGCAGCCGCTGCATGATCTCGCCCGCCCGCTCCGGGCCGAGCGACTGCTCGAGCAGCTGCTGGGCGAAGCGGAACCCGCCCTGGGTCACGTGCGCGTGGGCCGTGGCCATGTCGCGGAACTCGACGAGGACCTGCTCGGTCTCCTCCGCCGTGACCCGGTCGAGCCGGGCGATCTCGGCGGAGATCGCCTCCACCTCCGACTCGCCGAGGTGGCCGAGCACCGGGGCCGCGCGGTCCTTGCCGAGCTGGATCAGCAGGATCGCGGCCTTGCGGACACCGGCGCTGCCGAGCGGGGCTCCCGATGCCGCTGCGCCCGGTGCGGTGCCCAGTGAGGTGCCCACCGAGGTGCTGGGTGCGGTGCTCATCGCGGCTCCACCAGCCAGCCGCGGAGCAGCGCGGCCACGTCCTCGGGCTGCCGCTCCACCAACGCACGCAGCTCGTCCTGGAGCTGGGCGTTCTCGTCCGGCTCGACGGCCTCGAGCGCGGCGACCGCGGGCACGGGTGCCTCGACGGCGGCCCGCGCGGCGGCCTCGGCGCGCAGCTGCTCGACGACGTACGTCGTCGCCTCCTCGCGCCGCTTCGTGCGCCGGCGCGCCTGCAGCCAGGCGAGCAGCACCAGCAGCGCGATGCCGAGGAACACGGCGACCGCCATCAAGATGTCGTTGCGGCGATCCCGGGCGTCGGCGGCCTCGGCGGCGGCGATCTCGGCGGCCGCGGCCTCCTCCGCGGACCGGTCGAACGGCATCGCGGCCACCTCGATGGTGTCGCCGCGCCGCGGCTTGATGCCGATGGCGGCGGTGATCAGCTCCTCGACGTGGTCGGGGTCGATCGTGGCGGTCCGCGCGGCGTCCAGCACGACGCCCACGTGGATGCTGTCGACCTCGCCGGGAGCGGCCTCCCGGCGCTCGCGGGTCTCGTTGACCGCGTTGTCCCGGGTCACCTCGGAGTTCTCGTACGCCGAGTCGTCGCCGGTTCCGCCGGCGCCCGGGTCCATCTGGCCGTCGGGGCCGACGATCCCGCCGCCGTCGGCGGCGTCGGCCGGCCCGCTGTAGGTCTCGGTGCTGCGGGACTCCGCCAGCGGCGGCACGTCGTCGTCGGGCACCTCGTAGGTCCGGGTGTCGGTCACGGAGGTGTCGAAGTTGAGGTCGGCGGTGACGTCGGTGATCGCGTTGCCGGCTCCGACGACCCGGTCGAGCACGGCCTGGATCTCCGCCTCCATGCGGTCCTGGAACTCCGTGACGGCCGAGGCGCGCACGTTGGTGGACCCGGCGCCGTTGCCCGCCTCGGGGTCGGTCAGCATCGTGCCGGTGGCGTCCGCGACGGTGACCCGCTCGGGGTCGAGGCGCTCGACGCTCGAGGCGACGAGGTGGACGACCGCCTGCACCTGGTCGGCGGCGAGGGTGCTGCCCTGCGGGGTGTCGACGAGGACCGACGCGGTCGGCTCGGTCTGGTCGTCGCTGAAGACCTCCTTCTCCGGCAGGGTGAGGCGGACCACGGCCGTCTCGACGCCGTCGATCGCCTCGATCGTCGAGGAGAGCTCGCCCTCCATCGCCCGCTTGAAGTCGGTCTGCTCCTTGAACTCGGAGGTGGAGAGGTCGGCGTCGTCGAGCAGGCTGTAGCCGGAGTCCGAGGCCGCAGGGAGGCCCTGCCCGGACAGCGCGATCCTGGTGGAGTAGACGTCGGAGCGGGGCACCATGATCGTCGAGCCGCCGTTGCTGAGCTCGTAGGGGATGCCCTGCGCGTCGAGCTCCTCGATGACGGCGCTCGCGTCGGCACCGGACAGGTCGGAGAACAGCGGCGCGTAGCTCGGGGTCGACGCCCACCGCACGACGAGGAACGCCCCGACGAGCAGCGCGGCGGCACCGACGAGCGCGATCGCGCGCTGACCGGCGGTGAGGGTGGCGATGGTCCGGCGGGCGCGGGTGAGCAGCCCGGTGAGGGTGGTGCGCATCGTGACCTCAGACCTGCATGCGGAGGATCTCGTTGAACGCCTCGACGGCCTTGTTGCGCACCGCGACCGTCAGCTGGGTCGCGACCGAGGCCTCGCTCGCGGCGATCGTGTAGTCGTGGACGTTCTCGAGCCGGCCGGTCGCGGCGTCGACGGCGAGACCGTCGGCACGGTCGGTCAGGCCCTCGAGCCGGTCGAGCCCGTCGAGCAGCAGCTCGCCGAACCCGGCGCCGTCCGTGGGCGCGGCAGGCGCCAGGGTGGAGCGGTCGATCCCGGCGGGTCCGGTCGGGCCGAGCGGTCCGACGATCCCGGCGGTGGGGTCGATCGGCATCGTGCTCATCACTGGCCCCCGATCCGGAGCGCGGTGTCGTAGGTGTCCTGGGCCGTCTTGGTCACCTGCACGGCGGCCTGGAAGCCGCGCTGGGCCATGATCAGCTGGCTCATCTGCGACGACATGTCGACCTCGGGTGCGCGGACGTAGCCGTCCTCGTCGGCGAGCGGGTGGCCCGGGTCGTGCACCACACGGCCCTCGGGGTCGGAGCCGGCGAACCCGGCCACGTCGACGCCTCCGTCCGCACGCGGCTGGAACCGGACGAACGTCGCCTGGAACGCCTCCTCGTCGGTGGAGGTGACGGTGTTGGCGTTGGCGATGTTGCCGGCCAGGGCGTCGAGCCACACCTGGTGGGCGCCGAGCGCGGTGTTGGCGATGCGCAGGGTCTCGAAGGCGCCGCTCATCCCTGGGCCGCCTTGCTGACCAGGCCGTGCCGCTCGCTGATCGCGCGGCCGACCACCTGGTACTGGTACTGGGTCTGGATGGCCGCGATCGACTCCTTGCGGAGGTCGACGTTGTTGCCGTTGGCGCCCACCGGCGTCAGCGTGGGCGCGACCTCGACCGCCAGCGGGCTCGCGGCCGTCACCCGGCCCCGGTCGATCGCCCGCTGGAGCGAGCTCTCGAAGTCGACGCTGGTCGCGCGGAAGCCGGGAGTGTCGACGTTCGCGATGTTGTCGGCCACCACGCGCTGCCGCACGGAGAGACCGTTCATCGCGGCGTGCAGGGCGAAGCCGACGGGATCAGGGCCGACGGGATCAGGGCCGACGGGACCAGGACCGGCGATGGACACCAGGGAGGACCTCCGAGGGGAGTCACGCCCGGAGGGGCGCGCTGTGCTGGGCGGTGGCCGGTCCGTCGGCCTGGGGGTGAGCGATCCCCTGCTCGCCGCTCCGATCGGCGCCCGTGCCGGCGACCTGAGCGGCGCGGACCAACTCGGACCGGGTCGGGCCGAAGTCAGGACCTAGGTCCCGGGAGGCCTGGATCACCCGGTGCCGGTCACGCGAGGGTCACGCCAGGAGGACGATGCTCAGGGCACCGCTGCCGTAGCCGGCCACGTCGACCGCCAGGTCCTCGCGGCGGCCGAGCGTCAGCGTCTGCAGCCGCACAGCCGGGTCGAGCGGGGGACCGGCCGGGTGCAGCGCGTGGAGGCGGAGGTGCTCGGCGCCGGGCACGTTGAAGGCGGACGCGGCGACGTTGAGCACCTCGTAGAGGTTCTCGGCCAGCGGGTCGGGGAGCTTGCCGTCCGCGACCGCCTCGGCGGCGGCGCCCGGCGGCACCAGCGCGAGCGCGGCGCCGGCGTACGCCGACAGCGCCAGGTCGCAGGCGACGACCGCGCAGGTGCGCGCACCGTCGTCGACGTACACCGCGACCGAGGCCGGTGTCGTGGGGCCGGGCGCGAACGGCGCGGCGGGCGTCAGCGTGACGTCGCGCCCGAGGAGCCCCTCGAGGACGTCCTTGACCTGCTTGGGTCCGGGGAAGGTGGACGGGCACCGAGGTCCTCCCTACAGGACGCCGCGGAGGGCCTCGTCGAACGCCTCCGGGGTGAACGGCTTGGCGATGAGGAAAGCGGCGCCGGCGTCGGTCGCGCGGCGGCGCATCTCCTCCTACCCCTCGGACGTCACGAACCCGAAGGCCACCGGGGACCCCGCCGCGCGCAGCGCCGTCAGGCACTCGATGCCCGTCATCTCCGGCATGTTCCAGTCCGAGAGCACCAGGTCGGGCGACTCGCTCCGCACCAGCTCGAGCGCGACCCGGCCGTTCTCGGCCTCCAGGATGTCGTGCCCGCCGTGCCCGGCCTGACGCAGCGTGCGGATGACGATCTGCCGCATCACGCGGCTGTCGTCGGCGATCAGGATCTTCATCGAGCTCCTCGTGGTTCGTGCGGGCAGTGGACGGACACGCGCAGCGGCGCCTCCGCGCGGGGCAGGTCGACGCGCGCGACCACACGCGCACCGGAGGGGACGGCCACGGGACCGGCCGCGACCGAGGGGAGCGAGAGCGTGCTCGGCCCGGGCATCAGGCCCTTGACGTTGCCGCCCACCATGTTGGCCAGCTCCCCCGACGGCGTCGGTCACGTCGTCGTCGGTGATGTCGGCATCGTCGGCCACGCCGAGCATCGCCGCGGCGACCGCGCGGGCGGCGGCGTCGTCGATCTCGACGACCACGGTGCCCCGCCAGCCGCCGGCGACCGACACGACGCCGCACCACGTGCGGTCGGCCGCGGAGCCGGTGCGGCCGGCCGCCAACGGGGCGCCGTCGCCCGCGAACGAGGCCCAGACCTCCGTGACCACCGATGCGACGTCCGCCGGGTCCGGAGCGGCGGTGGAGGCGCCCGTGGTCATGCGCCCGCCTCCGCGGGGAGCAGGCCGAGCAGCGCGAGCTTGTCGGCGATGGCGTCCGGGGTGAACGGCTTGATGACGTACTCGTGAGCACCGGCCGCGAGTGCGCGGACGATCTGGCGCTGCTCGCTCTCCGTGGTGACCATCATCAGGGTGATCGACCGCCATGCAGGCTCGTCGCGGACGCGGGTGAGGAACGTGTAGCCGTCCATGACCGGCATGTTCCAGTCGATGAGGCACAGGTCGGGAGCGAGGCCCTCGTGGAGGAGGTCCAGCGCCTCCTGCCCGTGGGCGGCCTCGGTGGTCTCGAACCCGAGGCCGGTGACGATGCGCCGCAGGATGCTGCGCATCGCCCGTGAGTCGTCGATGATCAACGCGCGCATGTCAGGCTCCTGTCGGGGTCGGCGCGGGGTGGCGGCGGACACCACGGGCGGTGGCGGCCGGACGGTGCACCTGCACCCGCCCGACCTGCTCCCGCCTCCACGCGGCCTCCAGGTCGGGTGGCAGGTCGACGGTCGTCTCCGTCGAGCCCAGGAGCAGGTAGCCGCCCGGCGCGACCGCCGGCCGCATCCGCCGGAGGACGTCGTGCCGGGTGGCCTGGTCGAAGTAGATGAGGACGTTGCGGAGCAGCACCACGTCGAACGCGCCGAGCCCGAGGAACGGAGCAGCCAGGTTCTGGTGGCGCACGGTGACCATCGCCCGCAGCCGTGGGACGACCTGCCACTGGTTGCCCGCCCGGGTGAAGTACCGGACCAGGTGCGACGCCGGGAGCCCGCGGTTCATCTCGACCTGGGAGTAGCGACCCTCGCGGACGCGCTCCAGCATCCGGGTCGAGACGTCGCTCGCGACGATCTCGCTCGTCCAGCCCGGCGGCAGGTGCTGGTCGAGCAGCATCGCGATCGAGTAGGCCTCCTGCCCGCTGGAGCAGGCGGCGCTCCAGATGCGGAGGTGGCGACGCTCCGCGCGCTCCTCGAGGAGCGCCGGCAGCAGCACGTCCGTGAACGCGCGGTACGGCGCCTGGTCGCGGAACCAGCTGGTCTCGTTGATGGTCAGCGCGTCGACGGCCTTGCGTCGCTCGGCCGGGTCGCGGGGGGAGCCGGCGGACGTAGTCGGCGACCGTGCAGCCCGCGGTGTCGGCGAGCGGTCGCAGCCGGGCCTCGACCAGGTACTCCTTGCCGGCCTCGTAGACCATCCCCGTCTCGCGGCGCACCAGGTCCGCGACCGCGGCGAACGTGTCGACGGGGGGCACCATGCCCTTCCCATCGGGCCGGGCGCAGCGTTCCTGAGCGGTCGGCGCACGTTGCCGGGTCCGCTCAGGACCGTGCCGGCCGCGCCGATGAGGAGCGCGTGATCCGTGTGCTCGTCGTCGACGACTCCGCCGTCGTCCGCCGGCTGGTCGCCTCCGCCCTCGCCGAGGCGGGCGACATCGAGGTGGCCGGGCAGGCGCGGGACGGGCTCGAGGCGCTCGAGCGGGTGGCCGAGCTCGAGCCCGACGTCGTCGTGCTCGACGTCGAGATGCCCCGCCTCGACGGGCTCGGTGCGGTCGCCGAGATCCGCAAGGACCGGCCGCGGCTGCCGATCATCATGTTCTCCACCCCTCACCGAGCGCGGTGCGGCGGTGACGCTGGAGGCGCTGTCGCGGGGCGCGAGCGACTACGTCGCGAAGCCCGCGAGCACGGCGGGCGGCGTCGCAGCGGGCGTCGCCGCGGTGCGCGACGAGCTGGTCCCGAGGATCCGGGCGCTCGCCGGCCGCCGCCGCGTCGCCGCCGGCCGCCCTGCCGGGGACGCCGTACGCCGTCCCGACCGGCCGGCCGCACCGCGACCGGCCGCCGACGGCCCGCCGCAGGTGGTCGTGGTCGGTGCCTCGACCGGTGGCCCCGACGCGTTGGCACGGGTGCTGGCGCGGCTCCCTGCGACCCTGCCGGTCCCGGTCGTCGTCGTGCAGCACATGCCGCCGGTGTTCACCGCCATGCTCGCGCAGCGGCTGGACCGGGAGTGCGGGTTGCCGGTCCGCGAGGCGGTCGACGGGGGAGCCGCTCGTCGCCGGCGAGGTCCTGGTCGCGCCGGGAGACCACCACCTGCGTCTCGCCGGCCTGCCGGGCTCCGGTCGGGTGCGGCTCGACCAGGGGCCGCAGGAGAACTTCTGCCGCCCGGCCGTCGACGCCCTCTTCCGGTCGGCCGGCGACGTGTTCGGCGGGCGGGTGCTCGCGGTGGTGCTGAGCGGCATGGGCCACGACGGGCTCGCCGGCTGTCGCCGGCTGGCGGCGGCCGGTGCCCGGGTGCTGGTCCAGGACGAGCAGACGTCCGTCGTCTGGGGCATGCCGGGCGCCGTCGCCGGAGCGGGTCTCGCGGACGAGGTGCTGCCGCTGGACCTGGTGCCCGGCCGGATCGCCGCCGCCGTCGCGCGCACGACCCCGAGCCGCTGACGTGGCTAGGCGCGGACGTCGAGGTAGGCCGGTGCCCCCGCCGGGCCGGTCGCCGCGGTGACCGAGCCGACGACCCGCACCTCCCGGCGGGCGGCTGCCAGCGCGGGCGAGAGCGCGGCGATCGCCCGTTGCTGGCGGGCGAGGAGCTCACGGGCGCGCTCGACCGCCGCCGACGGGAGCGGGCCCGGGTCGGAAGGTGCGGTCCAGGCGCCGGCGACCTCCATCGCGGCGTCGGCGGGGGTGCCCCGGCCGGCGGCGGCAGCAACGCCTCGACGCGGGCGACGTCCCGCTCCAGACGGGTGAGCGCCTCGTGCCAGACGTCGGTCGGGTCCTCGGTGGCGGACATCGGCGACCTCAGGAGGGGGGGAGGAGGTGGCGCTCGACAGCGCCGCGGTCCGCCAGGTCTCGGCGAGCTCCCGCGCCAGCGCGAGCGCCTCGCGGGTGACCGCGAGGTCGCGCCGGACGTTGGCCACGACGAGGCGACCCCGCAGGTACTCGTAGAGCATCGCCAGCTCCGCCCCGCCGGGGCATCTCGTCGGGCGCGAGGCTGGTGGCGAGCTCCACCACGACGTCCTGGGCGTGGATGAGGTGCCGGTGCGCCGCGGTCCAGTCCGACGCCTGCTGCGCCTCGAGACCGCGCTCGACGTCGAGGGCGAGCCGCTCGACGAGCATCACCAGCAGTCGCGCCGGGCTCGCGGTGGTGACCGCGTTGCCGAGGTAGGCGCTGCGGGCGTCCTTGAGGTGCATGGGGTCCTCCGGTCAGGAGCCGTTGTCGTTGTCGAGGGAGGCCAGCTGGCTGGCGAGCCAGCTCGACTGGCTCTGGAGCTGGTTGAGGGCGACCTCGAGCGCGGTGTACTGGCGTTCGAGGGTCGTGCGCCGCAACGCAAGCCGCTCGTCCCACGCGGCGATGCTGTCGTTGAGGCGCTGGATGCCGTCGGTGCTGCTGGTGATGAGCGAGGTGAGCGACCCGGTGTGCGGGTCGCTGGCCTTCTCGGCGACCTGCTGGAGCCGGGCGAGGAACCCCTCGGGTCCGGCGAACGCGGCACCGACGGCGTCGGGGTCCTCCGCGAACGCCGCGGCGAGCCTCTCCTCGTCGAACACCAGTCGGCCGTACCGGTCCAGCTCCACGCCGAACGAGGAGAGCGTCCCGCCGTCCGGTGGGGTACACGGTCTCGACCAGCGCGGTGGCGAGCGACCGCAGGGCGGAGGTCCCGCTGAGGACGCCGGACGCACCGGAGGTCGGGTTGTAGGCGGTCTGGGTCGCGATCGTCGACAGCAGCCCGTTGAGGTCGTCGACCACCTTCTTCACCGCCGCGGAGCGGGTGCCGGCGTCGCGCGTGACGGCGATGTCCGCCGTGCCCGACGCGGAGGGGCCCAGCGTGATCGTCACGCCGGGGACCACGTCGGTGAACGTGTTGGTGGTCGACCGGACCGTGATCCCCCGATGCCGATCTCCGCGTCGCGCGCGGGCTGCACCGACGCCGGCCCGCCCAGGAGCGGCGTACCGCCGGGGAGCCCGAGGGCGAAGTCCTCGCCCGCGCCGGTGCTCGTCGACTCGACGAGCAGACGGTAGGAACCGGGCGCCACCTGGACCGTCGCGGCCCTGAGGCCGGTCTCGTTGGCGGTGTCGTTGATCGCGGCGACGACCTCGGCGAGCGTGCCGCTCCCGACGTCGAGGGTCAGGGGCTCGCTGCCGTCGAGCCGGTCGAGCTCGATGGTGGTGGCACCGCCGGTGACGACGGCGTCCTGCGCGGAGGCGTCGGTGAAGGCGACCCGGTGCGCGCTCGCGGTGGCGACGACGTCGACGGCGTACGTCGCCGGGCTCGCTGCGCGGGAGGCGGTCACGGTGACGGCCTCGCTCGACGACGTCGCGCGCAGCGACTGCCACACCGAGGTGGAGCCGCTGCCCGGTGCGGTCATCTGCTCGGCCGCGGCGGCGAGGGCGGCGAGGCGGGTGTTGATGCCCTGCAGCGCGGCGACCCGCGACTGCTCGGTGCCGACCCGGACCTTGAGCCGGGTCTGGGGGAGCGGCCTCCAGCTGCATGAGCTGGCTGATGATCGTCGCGGTGTCGAGGCCGCTCGACAGGCCGCTGATGCTCGCGCTCGCCATCGCGTCCTCCTCGGTGGTGCGTCCGGGCGCCGACCGTGCCGGTCAGCGCCCGGACGCGTCGGTCAGCCCTGCAGCAGCTGCAGGACGCTCTGCGGGGCCGACTTCGCCTGGGCGAGCATGGCGGTGCCCGCCTGGGACAGGATCTGCGAACGCGTGAAGTTCATCATCTCCTGGGCCATGTCGGTGTCGCGGATGCGCGACTCCGACGCCGACAGGTTCTCGATCGCGACGTTCACGTTGTTGATCGTGTGCTCGAACCGGTTCTGCACGGCACCGAGCTCGGCGCGCTGCGTCGAGATCGTCGTGATGGCGGTCTGGACCGTGTTGCTGTCGGTGATCAGCGCGCCGCTGACGTCGAAGTCGGCGAGCGCCGTGGCCGAGATCGAGATCTCGTCGCCGCTGTCGTAGCCCACCTGGAAGGTGAGGGCCGCGCCGGCGAAGAGCTCGACGCCGTTGAACTTGGTGTTCTCCTTGATCCGGGTGATCTCGGTGTGCAGCTCGGTGAACTCCGCCGACAGCGCGGCCTGGGAGTTCGCGTTCTGCGTGCCGTTGTTGTACTGCACCGCGAGGTCGTTCATGCGCTGCAGCATGGAGTGGACCTCGGTGAGCGCGCCTTCGGCGGTCTGCGCGACGGAGACGCCGTCCTGGGCGTTGCGGACCGCGACCTTGAGGCCGCCGACCTGCGACCGCAGGCCCTCGGAGATGGCGAGACCGGCGGCGTCGTCGGCGGCGCGGTTGATCCGGAAGCCGCTCGAGAGCTTCTCGAGCGACTTCGACATCTGGCCCTGCGTGACCGACAGGTTGCGGTACGCGTTGACGGCGTCGATGTTCTGGTTGATGCGGAGACCCATGGTGTTTCCCTCCTGGAACGACAGGTCTGGTGGTGGGACCGGAGCCCGTCCGTGGGCTCCGACGCCCACCCCATCGGTGGGGGACGTCGGCGGTTGAGGGAAAACCCGGGGGATTTTCTCCCCGCGCCGTCAGCCGGCCGCGTCGACCCGGGGCGGTGCGACGGAGCGCTGCGTGCGGCGGAGCCCGTCGGCGTGGCGGGCGGCGACGGCGGCGAAGTAGGCCTCCCGCCGCCGGTTCGCACAGCCACCCGGCTTGCCCACCTCGGTCACGAGGGCCGGCTCGAGCGCGTGGTTGAGGGCGTCGCGGAGCAGGGAGAGCGCCTCGGCACGCATCTGGGAGATCCGCGAGTCGGTGACGCCGAGGTCGGCGGCGATGTCGGCCATCGGCCGCTCGGCGAAGAAGTAGTCCTCGACGACGGTCCGCAGCCGCTCGGGGGAGCTCCGCGACCGCCTCGACGAGGTAGGTCAGCCGTTCCCGGTGCTCGGCGATCGCCTCGGGCGACGGCGCGCGCGTGGGGACCAGCTCGTCGAGGGCGGAGGACGTGGCCGCCTGCAGCGACAGCACGTTGGCCCGCGCGATGTCGTCCTCGTTGGCCTGCACCTCCTGCTCGGTGAGGCCGGTCGCGGTCGCGACCTCGGCCGCCGTGGGCGTCCGGCCGAGCGCCGCCGCCAGCCGGCCGCGCGTCTCGTCGAGGTCCCGGGCGCGGCGGCGCACCGACCGCGAAGCCCAGTCGACCGCCCGCAGCTCGTCGAGCACCGCCCCCCCGCACCCGGGTGGCGGCGTACCGGTCGAACGGGACGCCGCGGCTGTCGTCGAACGCCTGCGCGGCCTGCACCAGCGCAGTGAGCCCGGCCGAGGTGAGGTCGTCGCGGCTGACGTGCGACGGGACCCGGCCCATCGTCTCCCGGACGATGTGACCCACGAGTGGGATGTGGCTGACGATCCGGTCCTCGGTGTGGCTCTTCGCTCCGGTCACGAGGCACGAGGGTCGTCGGTCCGAACGGGGCACGTGATCACATCCGGTCACAACGGGTCCCTGCTCCCGGACCAATCGGGCCCTTGCTCCCACGCGACCCGGGACCAGCCGGCCGAGGGTCCCGACCGGGAATGACCACCGGCGACGGCCGATCGGCGCCACCGGACCGACCCGGGGTGACGCAAACCGCTCAGGTCGGCCCCGCGCCGGGCGATGGGACGGTCGAGAGCCCCGACCGGGGGGTGGATCGGGAGAGGTCGGACCATGGAGAAGCTGTCGCTGATCCTGTGGCGCGAGCGCGAGCTGATGGAGCAGCTCTCCTTCAAGCTCGAGGTCGAGCGGCTCGTGCTGGCGAGCGGCCGCACCCGGTGGCTGGCCGCGGCCACCCGCGAGATCGAGGACGTGCTCGCCACCATCCGGGAGACCGAGGTGCTCCGCGCGGTCGCCGCCGACGAGGCCGCCGCCGAGCTCGGGCTGCCACCGGACCCGTCGCTCGCGGCGCTCGCGGCCGCGGCGCCGGAGCCCTGGCAGGGCCTGCTGCTCGACCACCGCGACGCCTTCGTCGCGATGGCCCGCGAGATCGCCGAGCTCTCCGAGCAGAACAAGGGACTGCTGACCGCCGGCTACCGCTCGGCCCGGGCGACGCTCTCCTCCATCACCGGCACCGGGACCGACGGCTACGCCGAGGACGGCTCCGCCGTCGTCGACGCACCCCGGAGCGGGTTCCTGGACAAGGCCCTGTGATGAGCGGGTCGTTCGGCAGCATCAGCGCCGCCGTCTCGGCGCTGCGCTACCAGCGGGTCGCGCTCGACGTGGCCGGCAACAACCTCGCGAACGCCGGGACCGAGGGCTACGTGCGGCGCAGCGTCGTCGCGTCCGCCGTCCACGTCGGCCAGCCCGCCGTGTGGTCCCGCTACGAGGGGTACGGCGACGGGGTCGCGGTCGCCGGCACCCGCCGGCACGTCGACGCCCTGCTCGACGGGCGCGTGCGCCGCGAGCACGCCGTCCTCAGCCACCTGCAGACCACCCGCGCCGCGCTGCAGCGCGTGGACGACGGGATCGGTGAGCCCGGGCCCAACGGGGTCTCCGCCGCCCTGCTGGAGCTCAGCAACGCCTGGGAGGACCTCGCCCTGGACCCGACCGGCGACGCCGCGCGGCAGGAGGTGCTCAAGAGCGCCGCCACCCTCGTCCAGGCCCCTGCGCGCCCAGGTGCGCAACGTCACCGGCGAGGAGTCCGACCAGCGGCTCCGGCTCCTCGACGTCGTCGGGCAGGTCGACACCGCGGCGTCCGGCGTCGCGGACCTCAACCGGCAGATCCTCGCCGCCGAGGTCAACGGCACCGACGCGAGCACGCTGCGCGACCAGCGCGACGGGCTCGCGCTCCGGCTGGCCGAGCTGACCGGCGCGGTGACCACGGTCGGCGACGACGGCATGTTCCACGTCTCGGTCGCCGGCGTCCCGCTGGTGGAGGGCCGGACGGCGGCGACCCTGCAGGTCGTCTCCGGCGTGCTGCCGGACGGCACCGCGGACGGCGCCGAGGTGACCCTCGGCATCGCCTCCGGGGGCGTCGTCACCGCCCTCCCGGCCGGGCTGACCGGCGAGGCAGGGCGCGGTCGCGGACCTGCTGACGACGACGCTGCCCGCCTACCGGCAGGGCCTCGACACCATCGCCCGGGACTTCGCCGACCTCGTCAACGGCCGGCACGCGGCGGGCTACGACGGCGCCGGGGTCGCCGGCGGTGCGTTCTTCACCTACGACCCGGCCGACGCCGCCGGGTCGCTGGCCGTCGCCGTCACCGACCCCGCCCGGGTCGCCGCCTCGTCGGTGCCCGGAGGCGCTGCCGACGGCCGGAACGCCTCCGCCCTGAGCGACGTCGACGGGTTCGACGCCGCCTACCAGCGCCTGGTCAACGGGTTCGCCTCCGACGTCGCCGCCGTGGGCCGCCAGACCGCCAACCAGCTCGCCCTGACCTCGTCGCTCGACACCGCGTGGGAGCAGGGCGCGGGCGTGAACCTCGACGAGGAGACCGTGAACCTGGTCGTCGCCCAGCGCGCCTACGAGGCGGCCGCCCGACTGATGACCGCGGTCGACGAGATGCTCGACACGCTCATCAACCGCACCGGCGTCGTGGGGAGGTAGCACCAGATGACCACCGGACGCGTGACGCAGCGGATGCTCACCGAGAGCTCCCTCCACTACCTGCAGAACGGCCTGGGCCGGCTCGCCAGGGTCCAGGAGCAGCTCTCGACCGGGCGGGTCCTCAACCGCCCGTCGGACGACCCGGCCGACACCACCGCCGCGATGCGGCTGCGCTCGTCGATCGCCCACCAGCAGCAGTACGCCCGCAACGCCGAGGACGGCCTGGGGTGGCTCGCGCAGGTCGACGCCACGCTGGGCACCGTCACCGACTCCGTGCGCCGGGCGCGGGAGCTGGCCCTCCAGGGCGCGAGCTCCGGGACGGCCGGCGCGACCGCTCGCGAGGCGCTGGCCACCGAGGTGGAGGAGATCCGCGACGGCGTGCTGAGCCTCGCCAACGCGACGTACCTCGGGCGACCGGTCTTCGGCGGCGTCGTCGGCGCCGGCGGGACGGCGTACGACGCGACCGGGACTTACGTCGGTCTGCCCGGCGACGTGGAACGGCGGGTCGCCGACGGCGTCACGGTCCAGGTCGACGTCGACGGCCGGACGGTCTTCGGCGACGGCGCCGCCTCGGTCTTCGCCGAGCTCGACGGGCTCGCGACGGCGCTGCGGGCCGGTGACGCCGCCGGCATCACGACCTCCCTCGACGCCCTCGCGGCCCGGCTCGACACGGTGCTCGCCGCCCGCACCGCCGCCGGCACGCGCTACGACCGGCTCGAGCGGGCGGCGCTGGCGGCCACCGACGCGGCGCAGTCGCTGACCGGCTCGCTCGCCGAGATCGAGAACACCGACCTGCCGCGGGCCGTCGTCGACCTGCAGCTGCAGGAGGTGGCCTACCAGGCGGCGCTCTCCGCGACCCAACGGGTCCTGCAGCCCAGCCTGCTCGACTTCCTGCGATGATCGAACCCGTGGACGACCTTCCCGTGATCGAGCTGGTCGAGGCCATGCCCGGCTTCCCCGGCGACCGCCGGTTCGCCCTGGTGCGGCTCGACGACGACGGCATCCTCCACGGCCTGCGCTCGCTCGACCGCGACGACCTCGAGTTCGTGGTCGTCCCGCCCGCGCCGTTCTACCCCCGACTACGCCCCTGAGGTCGACGACGACCTCGTCGCGTCGCTCGGCATCGAGTCGGTCGACGACGTCCTCGTGCTGCTGGTCGTGCGCACCGGACCGTCACTGGCCGACACGACCGTCAACCTGCGGGCCCCCCTCGTCGTCAACGTCGCCACCCGTCGCGCGAGCCAGGTCGTCCTCGACGACCCGGCGCTGCCACTGGCCGCGCCGCTCGTGGCGTGACTCGGTAGCCTCCACCACGTGCTTGTTCTGTCGCGCCGCATCGGCGAGAGCGTCGTCGTGGGCGACGAGATCACCGTCACCGTCCTCGAGGTGAGGGGTGACGTGGTGCGTCTCGGCATCGATGCTCCGCGCTCGGTGCGGGTGCACCGCGCCGAGCTGCTCGCCGAGCTCGCCGACGCGAACGCCGAGGCGGCGTCGCCGCCGCAGGACGCCGTCGCGTCGCTCTCCGAGGCGCTGCGCCGGCGCGGCTGAGCCGCACCGCCCCCACTGCACCACTGGGCCGACCTCCTCAGGAGTGCTCCTCCGCTGCCGATGGTGGTGTCGGAAGGAGGGCGCATGGACGACGAGGCCGAGATCATCGCCGAGTTCCTCGTGGAGTCGCACGAGAACCTCGACCAGCTCGACCGCGACCTGGTGGAGCTCGAGCGGCAGCCCGGCTCGCGGGAGCTGCTGTCGGCGATCTTCCGCACGATCCACACGATCAAGGGCACGTCGGGCTTCCTCGCGCTGGGCCGGCTCGAGCGGCTGACCCACGTCGGCGAGACCCTGCTGTCGCGGCTCCGCGACGGCGAGCAGGGAGATGACCCCCGAGGTCGCCGAGGCGCTCCTGCGCATGGTCGACACCGTCCGCGCGCTGCTCGAAGTGGTCGAGCGCACCGGCGCCGACGTCGACCCGGCGGTGGAGGTGGAGCCCGTGGCCGCCGGGATCGAGGCGCTCCCTCGCCGCTCCCTCGGCGGCGGCGACGCCGGATGCGGGAGCAGACCGTCCCCCGCTCCGCCGACGGACACCCCGCCGACGGTCGCCCCTGCGACGGACGACCCGGCGGCACCCGCCCCCGACGACGACCGGGGTGAGGAGCGCCGGTCGCTCGTGGACGCCACGGTCCGGGTCGACGTCGACCTGCTCGACAACCTGGTCCAGCTGGTCGGCGAGCTCGTGCTCACCCGCAACCAGATCCTCCAGCGCTCCGACGACCACGCCGACGCGGAGCTGCTGCGTGCCAGCCAGCGCCTCGACCTGGTCGCCAGCGAGCTCCAGGAGTCGGTCATGCGCACCCGGATGCAGCCGATCGGGCAGGTCTGGTCGAAGATGCCGCGGATCGTCCGCGACCTCTCCCACCAGCTCGGTCGCGACGTCGCGTTGACCCTCGAGGGACACGAGACCGAGCTCGACCGCAGCCTGCTCGAGGCCCTGAAGGGCCCGCTGACCCACCTGGTGCGCAACGCGCTCGACCACGGCATCGAGCCGCCGGCCGACCGGGCCGCCCTGGGCAAGCCGCACCGGGGGAGCCTCCTGCTGCGCGCCCGCCACGAGTCCGGACAGGTGGTCGTCGAGGTCACCGACGACGGCGCCGGGATGGAGCCCGCCCGGATCGCCGAGGTCGCCGTCCGACGAGGCGCGGTGAGCCGCGAGGAGGTCGCCCGGATGGAGCCGCGCGAGGTCCTGGGCCTGATCTTCCGGCCGGGGTTCTCGACCGCGCCGACGGTCAGCAACATCTCCGGTCGTGGCGTCGGCATGGACGTGGTGCGCACCAACATCGAGCGCATCGGCGGCACCGTCGACGTGCAGTCGGAGCCCGGCCGCGGCACCACCTGCCGGATCCGCATCCCGCTCACCCTGGCCATCATCCCGGCCCTCGTCGTGGCCGAGGGGGGCCAGCGCTACGCCATCCCGCAGGCCAACCTGGTCGAGCTGGTCCGCGTCGAGGGCGAGGAGCTGCGGCGCGACGTCGAGCACCTGGCCGGCGCCCGGTGCTGCAGGCTGCGCGGCGACCTGCTTCCCCTCGTCGACCTGGCCGAGGCGCTCGGAGGCCCGGCGCCCTCGCGGGACTCGCTCGTCGTGGTCGTGCTGCAGAGCGACGACGTGCGGTTCGGCCTCTGCGTCTCCGAGGTGCACGACACCCAGGAGATCGTCGTGAAGCCGATCGGTCGCCAGATCAAGAACCTCGAGGTCTACGCCGGCGCCACCATCATGGGCGACGGCCGGGTCGCGCTGATCCTCGACGTCGGCGGGATCGGCCGCTCGCACGGCGTCGACACACCGACCACGGCCGGCGGGGGAGACGGCCACGGACACCGCCCCCGACGCCGTGTCGCTCCTCGTCCTCGAGGTCGGCGGCGGTCGGCGGGCGGCGCTGCCGCTCGCCGAGGTCGCCCGGCTCGAGGAGTTCCCGGCCGGCCGGGTGGAGCGAGCCGGCCCGGTGGAGGTCGTCCAGTACCGCGACGGGCTGCTGCCGCTGGTGCGGCTGGCGCCGCGGATCGGCCTCCCCGACCGACGCGACGGCGCCGACGCAGACGTCGCCGTCGTCGTCCACGAGGTCGCGGACCGGGCGGTCGGCATCGTCATCGATCGGGTGCTCGACGTCGTCGAGACCGAGGTCGTCCCGTCCTCGGTGGGCCGTCGCCCCGGCGTCCTCGGCTCGGCCGTGGTGCAGGGTCACGTCACCGACCTGGTCGACCTCGGCGCGGTCGTCGCGGCGGCGGAGGTGCCCGCATGACTACACCCACCCCGCCCGCCATGCCGACCGTGCCCACCGTGCCCACCGTGCCCGCCGCGACCGGCCAGTGCTGCACGTTCTGGGTCGACGGCCTCTTCTTCGGCGTCGCCGTCGACGAGGTCCAGGAGGTGCTGCGGCACCAGCCGATGACGCCGGTGCCGAGCGCCCGGCCGGAGGTCGCGGGCCTCATCAACCTGCGCGGCCAGATCGTGACCGCGATCGACCTGCGGGTCCGGCTCGGACGGCCGCCCCGTCCCGCCGACCGATTGCCGATGAACGTGATCGTCCGCAGCCGCGGCGAGATCGTGAGCGTGCTCGTCGACGACATCGGCGACGTGATCGACGTGTCCGGCCTGCGGCTCCAGCCGGTGCCGCCGACCGTGCCCGCCGTCGTCCGCGACGTCGTCCACGGCGTCCGCTCGCTCCCTGACGCCATCCTCCTCGTCCTCGACGCCGACCGCGCGCTGGACGTCACCACCAACCCCACCGGAGGGAACCGATGACCGACCTCGAGACCAGACCCGACGCAGCACCCGCTCCGCGCGAGGTGCCGAGCGGCGCCGGCGAGCCGTCGTACGCGCTCCTCGACGCCGTGCCCAGCCCGGCGTTCGTGCTCGGCCCCGACTACCGGGTCCGCTTCGTCAACCGCAGCGCCCGCGCCGAGCTCGCCGGCCGGCACGTCGCCGCGGCGCAGGTCGACGCCGACGCCCTGGTCGGCCGCTCCTTCGAGGCGCTCTACCTGCACCCGGAGCTCGGGCGCGACCTGACGGCCACCGACGCCTACCTTCCCTTCTCCACCCGCGACGAGGTCGACGGCCGGGTGCACGAGGGGACGTTCACCGCGGTGCACGACGAGGCCGGGCGGTACGTCGGCGCGCTCGCGATCTTCGCCGACGTCACCGAGCGGGTCGCCGAGGAGCGCGAGCTGTCGCGGATCAGGTCGATGATGGAGAACAGCCCGACGAACATGATGTTCGCCGACCGGGACTTCGTCATCACCTACATGAACCCCACGTCCCTGGAGACGCTGCGCCGCCTCGAGCAGCACCTGCCGGTGCGCGCGGACGAGGTCGTCGGCTCCAGCCTCGACATCTTCCACAAGAAGCCGGGCTACCAGCGGGCGATCCTCGCCGACGGCGCCACGCTGCCCCGCCGGGCGGACATCCAGGTCGGTCCCGAGACGCTGGACCTCCTCGTCTCGGCGATCCGGGACGCCGACGGCAGCTACATCGGAGCGATGGCCACGTGGGACGTCATCACCGACAAGGTGCGTCTCGAGCGGGAGAAGGCCGAGCGCGACGCTGCCGAGAGCGAGGCCGCCGAGGTGCTCGCGGCGAAGGTCGAGCAGATCCTCGACGTCGTCCAGGCCGCGGCCGCCGGCGACCTCACCCGCGAGCTCGACGTCGACGGCGACGATGCCGTGGGCCAGGTCGCCGCCGCGCTCCGCACGCTGCTGTCCACGATGCGTGCGAGCATGGGCGACATCAGCCGCACCGCCGAGGTGCTGGCCACGTCGGCCGGTCAGCTGACCGGGCTGTCGCGGTCGATGGGCGACGGTGCGTCGCTGACCAGCGACCGGGCCGGCTCCGCCTCGTCCGCCTCGGTGCAGGTCTCGGCCTCGATCCAGACCGTCGCGACCGCCGCGGAGGAGATGACGGCGAGCATCCGCGAGATCGCCAAGAACGCGACGGAGGCCGCGTCGGTGGCGACCGACGCCGTCCAGGTCGCCGGGGGCGCCGAGACGACGGTCGCCTCGCTCGGCGAGTCGTCGGCCGAGATCGGGCAGGTCATCAAGGTGATCACCTCGATCGCCCAGCAGACCAACCTGCTCGCCCTCAACGCGACGATCGAGGCCGCCCGGGCAGGGGACGCGGGCAAGGGCTTCGCGGTCGTCGCGAACGAGGTCAAGGAGCTGGCCAAGGAGACCGCGCGGGCGACCGAGGACATCGGTCAGAAGATCGAGGCGATCCAGAGCGACACCCAGGGCGCGGTGTCGGCGATCGGGCGGATCGCCGAGGTGATCGCCCGGATCAACGACATCCAGACCACGATCGCCTCCGCGGTCGAGGAGCAGACGGCGACGACCAACGAGATCGCCCGGTCGGTGACCGAGGCGGCTGCCGGCGCCAACGGGATCGCCGAGGACGTCACCCAGGTGGCGACGGCGGCGGCCGAGACCCGGCAGGGCGCCCAGGAGACCCTCGACTCCGCCACCCAGCTCACCGGGATGGCCTCCGAGCTGCGGTCGCTCGTCGCCCGGTTCGAGGTCTGACCGGCCGGACCGGCCCGGGAGGGGTCAGCCCGCGGCGCGCGGCGGGGCGGCAGGGCCGCCCGGCCGCGTGTCCGCGGGCGCGGGCTCGCTGCCGGCGAACCGCGCGTCCCCGCGCAGGCGCTGCGCCAGGAGCGCGGCCTGCGTGCGGTGGGACACCCCTAGCCGGGCCAGCAGGCCGGTGACGTGGTTCTTGACCGTCTTCTCCGCGAGGAACAGCCGCTCGGCGATCTCCCGGTTGGTCAGCCCGTCGGCGATGAGGAAGAGGATCTTGCTCTGCTGGGGGGTGAGGTCGCTGATGACCCGCACCGACTTCTTGTGGAACTCGACCTGCTCCATCACCCGCGCGGCGACGGCGTGGTCGATGAGCGAGTGGCCGCCGGCCACCAGGCGGATGCCGCTGACCAGGGAACTGCCCTCGATCTGCTTGAGCACGAAGCCGGCGGCACCGGCGAGGATCGCCGCCGAGATGGCGTCGTCGTCGTCGTAGCTGGTGAGGATCAGGCCCTTGATGTCGGGGTCGACCGCCCGCATCTCGCGACAGACGTCGAGGCCGTTGCCGTCGGGCAGGTTGGCGTCCAGCACGGCGACGTCGGGCCGCAGCCGGAGGATGTCCGGGAGGGCCATGCGCGCCAGGCCCGACTGGCCGACGATCTCGATGTCGGGCTCGGCGACGAGCAGGCTGGCAATCCCGCGCCGCACCACGTCGTGGTCGTCGAGCAGGTACACCCGGATCGGTCGAGGTTCTGGCACGGGTCCACTCTGCAGAATCGCGCCCGGCCGCGGGCGATTATCAGACCTGATCAGGGGTCCCGGGGCCGGATCTGACCGCTCGTCCCGCCGGGCACCACCCGTTCGGACTAGGGATCGTGCCGCTTCGGACGATGCGCGGGCGGTCGGCCGTCAGCGCGCCACGTCGTCGGCGATCGCGCGGACGGCCTCACGGCCGCGCCGCAGCTGCGCCAGGAGCGCCATGATGTCGCCGTTCGTGAGGTGCCCGGTGTCGCCGGCGGGCCGCAGCCAGCGGGCGGCCTCGGTCTCCGAGATCGGAGCGCCCACCTCGAGCCGGTAGACGGTGTCCGCGACCTCGAAGGAGATGTCGGCGACCGCGGCGGTGTGGTGCCGTCCGGTGCGGACGTCGCGCAGGAGGACCAGCTCGCCGGGCTCCAGCCCGCGGGTCAGGCGCTGGCCGACGTGGCTGACGGCGACCGAGCCGGCCCGCAGGGTGAACGCGGTCAGCTCGAGCTCGATCTTCTCCACGGCGCCCCTCCGGATGGTCCCTCGTCCCGTTCGTGTGGCCAACGACGGGAGGCACCGGGCGTTACGCCGGGGCGGCGCCGACGCTTCCCCGTCCGTTCACCGGCACGTCACCGCCGCACCGGTGAGGGTTCAGGGGGTCCCGCGACGCTCCCGGCCATGACTGCCACGCGCCCCGAGAACCGTCCGCTGCTGCCGCTCACCCCCGTCGACCGGGAGGGCCACCGCCACGGCTCGCGCTCCTACCTCACCTGCCTGTTCCGCTGCGGCAACGCCTGCGACCACCCCGAGCCCAACCGGTCGGGCGCCGGTCACGTCCAGGACGAGATCGCCAAGGTCGTCGCCCGCCGGTCGCTGCTGGCCGGCGCGGCCGCCGGCTCCGGGGCGCTGGTGCTGGGCGGCCTGGCCGCGGGTCCGGCGGCGGCGGCACCGTCGCTGCCGGCCGCTCGGGCGCGGCGCGCGGGACCGCTGGCGCGGGCCGGCTTCGCCGCCGTACCTCCCAACCGGCGCGACGCGGTCGTCCTCCCGCACGGCTGGGACCACCACGTGATCATCCGCTGGGGCGACCCCGTGCTGCCCGACGCACCCGCGTTCGACGTCGACAACCTGACGGTCGAGGCGGTGAAGAAGCAGTTCGGCTACAACAACGACTACGTCGGCGTCGTGCCCCTCGACGACGACACGGCGCTGATGGTCGTCAACCACGAGTACGACGACCCGCAGCTGATGTACCCGACCGGGCGCTACACGCAGGAGGAGATCGCCCGGCTCGGCCTCTACACCCACGGGATGTCGGTGGTCACGATCAAGAAGGGCCGGGTGCCGGGATCGTGGTTCCGGGTCGCGACCAAGAACGCCCCGAAGAACCGGCGGATCCACGCGGACACGACGTTCAAGATGACCGGGCCCGCGGCCGGGCACCCGCTGCTGCGCACCAGCGCGGACCCCACCGGCCGCAACGTCAAGGGCACCCTCAACAACTGCGCCGGCGGCACCACTCCCTGGGGCACGGTCCTGTCGGGCGAGGAGAACTTCAACCAGTACTTCAACACCGACGGCGAGCTGCCGGCCCCGCCGACCCTCGCCGACGGCAGCGCCGTCGCCAACGCCTACAGCCGCTACGGCATCGCCCCCAACGCCGGCGACCCGCGCAAGTGGCACACGGTCGAGGAGCGGTTCGACCTCGGCGCCGAGCCCAACGAGCCGCACCGGTTCGGCTGGATCGTCGAGGTCGACCCGATGCACCCGAACGTGCCGCCCCGGAAGCACACGATGCTGGGCCGGTTCAAGCACGAGGGGGCCAACGTCGTCGTGGCCGGCAACGGCCGGGCGGTGGTCTACATGGGTGACGACGAGCGCGGCGACTACCTCTACAAGTTCGTCTCCGCCGACAAGGTGGACCGGCGCAGGAACGCCGCCGCCCGGCGCCACAACCGGACCCTCCTCACCAAGGGCACGCTCTACGTCGCCCGGCTGACCGGCGACGACGACGGCGCGCCGGAGGCGCCGTACCAGGGCACCGGGAAGTGGCTGCCGCTCTGCACCGACACCCGCTCGTTCGTCCCGGGCATGACCGTGGAGGAGGTGCTGGTCTTCACCCGCCAGGCGGCCGACCGGCTGGAGCCGACCAAGATGGACCGCCCCGAGGACGTCGAGGTCAACCCGGTGAACGGCAAGGTCTACGTCGCGCTCACCAACAACTCCAACCGCGGCGCCGGCCACCCCCAGGACGAGGCCAACCCGGTCACCTCCTCGATGGTGCGGTCCGGCCCGGCGTCCCCCGCTCACCCAGGCGTCCGGCAACCGCAACGGCTACGTCCTGGAGATGACGCCCAAGAACGGGTCGAGCCACGCCGCCGCGTCGTTCACGTGGGACCTGTTCCTCGTCTGCGGCGACCCGGAGGCCCCGGAGACCTACTTCGCGGGGTTCCCGAAGGACCAGGTGAGCCGGATCAGCTGCCCCGACAACCTGGCGTTCGACTCGGTCGGCAACCTCTGGATCTCCACCGACGGCAACGCGCTCGGCGCCAACGACGGCCTGTTCCGCGTGCCGGTCGCGGGACCGGAGCGCGGGAACGTGCGGCAGTTCCTCACCGTGCCGAAGGGGGCGGAGTGCTGCGGCCCGCTCGTCTACGACGACGACCGGTCGCTGTTCTTCGCGCCACAGCACCCGGGGGAGCTCTCCGGCGCCACCTTCGAGGAGCCGGCGAGCACCTGGCCGCACACCGACGACTTCCCGCGCCCGTCGGTGTGCGTGGCCTACAGGCAGGCCTGACCCCGGGGGCCGGACCAGCGGCGGATCAGGTGATCGTGAGCCCGCCGTCGACCGGGAGCGTCTGGCCGGTGACGTAGCCGGACGCGTCCGACGCCAGGAACACGACGGCGGCGGCGAGCTCGCGCGGGTCGCCCTTGCGGCCCATCGGGATCCGCTCCTGCTGCTGCTCGAGGTAGCCCGGAGGGTACTGCTCGGTCATCTCCGAGGCGAAGAACCCGGGGGCGATCGCGTTGACCCGGATGCCCTTGCGGCCGGTCCACTGCTGGGCCAGGTCGCGGGTCAGGCCGATCAGCCCGGCCTTCGACGCGGAGTAGGCGGCCTGGGGGAGGCCCGCGGTGGTGAGGCCCAGCACCGAGGAGATGTTGATGATGCTGGAGCCCGGCTGCATCACCCGGCCGCACGCCTGCGCCATCCAGTAGCAGCCGTTGAGGTTGACGTCGACCACCTCCCGGAACTGCTCCGGCGTCTCCCGGGTCGCCGGCACGGCGGTGCCGACGCCGGCGTTGTTGACGAGGACGTCGACCCGGCCCAGCTCGGCCACCGCGGTCTCGACCAGCCGGGTGCAGGACGCCGGGTCGGCGACGTCGGTGGCGACCGCGACCGCCCGTCGGCCGGCCTCCTCGACGAGACGGGCGGTGTCGGCCAGCCGGTCGACCCGACGCGCGCCGAGCACCACGTCGGCGCCCGCCTCGGCCAGGGCCTGCGCGAACGCCACCCCCCAGCCCGGAGGAGGCGCCGGTGACGACGGCGACCCGGCCGTCGAGCCTGAACAGATCGGTGAGCGTCATGGCCGGCACCCTAGCCAGCGCGCAGGGTCGCGGCCATGTGCGACCGGCGCAGCGGTCGCGGTAGCATGGTGCCGTGCGGAAGAACCTGCTTCTTGCCTAGCCGCGTCGACCACAGCGACGACAATCGACGCGGCCGCCCCTCGATGCCCGAGGGGCTTTCTTGTGTCCGGAGCAGGCGCGACGAAGGGTTGACGGGATGAGCGAGCAGGAGCAGGCGTCGTACGACGTCCACGCGGTCGAGGCGAAGTGGCAGCCGGTGTGGGAGCGGCTCGACGCCTTCCGCGCCGACGACGCGGCGGTGCTGTCGGGCCGCCGCGAGAAGCGCTACGCGCTGACGATGTTCCCCTACCCGAGCGGCGACCTGCACATGGGTCACGCCGAGGTGCTCGCCCTGCACGACGTGATCGCCCGCTACTGGCGGCTGCGCGGCCACGAGGTGCTCAACCCGATGGGCTGGGACTCCTTCGGCCTGCCCGCCGAGAACGCCGCGATCCGCAACGACTCCCACCCCGCGACGTACACCTACGCCAACATCGAGACCCAGCTGGAGTCGATGAAGCGGTACGGCCTGGCCTTCGACTGGTCACGGCGGCTGCACACCTCCGACCCCGAGTACTACAAGTGGACCCAGTGGCTGTTCCTGAAGTTCCGGGAGCAGGGTCTGGCCTACCGCAAGAACAGCCCGGTCAACTGGTGCCCGCAGGACCAGACGGTGCTGGCCAACGAGCAGGTGCTGGCCGACGGCACCTGCGAGCGGTGCGGGGCGGAGGTCACCAAGAAGGAGCTGACGCAGTGGTACTTCCGCACCACTGCCTACGCCCAGGAGCTGTACGACTGCCTCGACCAGCTGCAGGAGACCTGGATCGGCAAGGTCGTCAACGCCCAGCGGAACTGGATCGGCCGCTCGGAGGGTGCTCACGTCGAGTTCCCGGTCGACGGGCACGAGCCGATCCGGGTGTTCACGACCCGGCCCGACACGCTGTTCGGCGCCACGTTCATGGTGGTGGCCGCCGACGCGAAGCTGGCGGCGGAGCTGGTGAGCGACGAGCAACGGCCCGCCTACGAGTCCTACCTGGCCGAGACGCGGAAGGCGTCCGACATCGACCGGCTGGCGACCGACCGGCCCAAGACCGGCGTCTTCCTGGGTGTGCACGCGACCAACCCCGTGACCGGCGAGCAGATCCCGGTGTGGGCGGCCGACTACGTGCTGGCCGACTACGGCACCGGCGCGATCATGGCGGTGCCCGGCCAGGACCAGCGTGACTGGGACTTCGCGAAGGCCCACGACCTGCCGGTGGTCCGCACCGTGCAGCCGCCCGCGGACTGGGAGGGCGAGGCGTACGTCGGGAGCGGGCCCGCGATCAACTCCGCCAACGACGAGGTGTCGCTCGACGGGCTCGACGTCGACGAGGCCAAGCGCACGATCATCGGCTGGCTGGAGGAGAAGGGCCTCGGCACCGGGACGGTCAACTACCGACTGCGGGACTGGCTGCTGTCGCGGCAGCGCTACTGGGGCGCCCCGATCCCGATCATCCACTGCCCGGTCGACGGGGAGGTCCCGGTCCCCGAGGACCAGCTGCCGGTCGAGCTGCCCGAGCTGCGCGGCTCGGACCTGAAGCCCAGGGCACCTCGCCGCTGGGCGCGGCGTCGGAGTGGGTCGACGTCAGCTGCCCGACCTGCGGTGGGCCGGCGAAGCGCGACACCGACACGATGGACACGTTCGTCGACTCCTCGTGGTACTTCTTCCGGTACCTGTCGCCGCAGGACGACACCCAGGCGTTCGACCCCGCCCTGGCCAAGGCGTGGGGGCCGGTGGACCTCTACATCGGGGGCGACGAGCACGCGGTGCTGCACCTGCTCTACGCCCGGTTCTTCACCAAGGTGCTGCGCGACCTGGGCCTGGTCGACTGGGACGAGCCGTTCTCCGCGTACCTGTCCCAGGGCAAGGTCGTCAACCAGGGCCGCAAGATGAGCAAGTCGCTGGGCAACGGCGTCAACCTGGGGGGAGCAGCTGCAGGAGTTCGGCGTCGACGCCGTCCGGCTGACGCTGGTGTTCGCGAGCCCGCCGGAGGACAACATCGACTGGGCCGACGTCAGCCCCTCCGGCTCGCTGCGGTTCCTGCAGCGCGCCTGGCGGCTGTCCGGCGACGTCACCTCGGAGCCCGGCGTGCCCGCAGCCGAGGGCGACCTGGAGCTGCGCAGGGCCACGGCCCGCACGCTGGCCGACGCCGCGCAGCTGGTGGAGTCCTACCGGTTCAACGTGATGGTGGCCAGGGTGATGGAGCTGGTGAACGCCACCCGCAAGGCCATCGACTCCGGTGTGGGCGGCGCCGACCCCGCGGTGCGGGAGGCGGCCGAGACGGTCGCGATCCTGCTGTCGCTGGTCGCGCCCTACACGGCGGAGGAGATGTGGGAGCGGCTGGGCCACGAGCCGTCGGTCGCCCAGGCGGCGTGGCCGGAGCCGGACCCGGAGCTGCTGGTCGTCGACACCGTCACCGCGGTGGTCCAGGTCCAGGGCAAGGTGCGGGCGCGGCTGGAGGTCTCGCCGGACGTGAGCGACGCCGACCTCGAGGCGGCGGCCCTGGCCGACCCCGACGTGGTGCGGTTCCTCGACGGGCGCGAGGTGCGGCGGGTGATCGTGCGGGCTCCGAAGCTCGTCAATATCGTCGTCTGAGCCCGGGGAGCGAGGGACGAGCGGGTCCGGGCGAAGCGACAGTCGGCTCGTCGTCTGAGCCCGGGGAGCGAGGGACGAGCGGGTCCGGGCGAAGCGACCGTCAGTATCGTCGTCTGACGGATGGCGGGGCTCGGCTACGGTTGCCAGCCATGACCGTCGCGCTCGTCACCGACTCGACCGCGAGCCTCCCGCCGGGGGTCGTGGAGCGTCGCGGCGTCACCGTCGTGCCGCTGCAGGTGGTGATCGACGACGAGTCGTTCGAGGAGGGCGCGCCGGAGGCAACGCCGGCGTCGGTGGCGTCGGCGCTGCGGGAGAAGCGTGCGGTCAGCACGTCGCGCCCGGCGCCGACGGTGTTCGCCGAGGCCTACCGGAGGTTGGCCGAGGCGGGTGCGAGCGAGGTGCTGTCGGTGCACCTGTCGAGCGAGATCAGCGGGACGTTCGAGTCGGCCCAGGTGGCGGCGCGGCACGCGCCGGTCCCGGTCTCGTGCGTCGACACCCGGCAGGTCGGGGCGGCGACGGGCTACGCCGTCGAGACGGCGGCCGACGTGCTCGCGGCGGGCGGCGGGCGGGTGGAGGCGGCGGCCGCCGCGCGGCGTCGTGCCGCTGCCGCGACGTCGGTGTTCTACGTCGACACGCTCGAGTACCTGCGGCGCGGGGGACGGATCGGGCCGGCGGCGGCCGTGCTGGGCGGTGCGCTGGCGGTGAAGCCGTTGCTCGGGATCGAGGACGGCGTGGTCACCACCTCGGAGAAGGTCCGCACCCGCGGGCGGGCGATCGCCCGGCTGGAGGAGCTGGCCGTGACGGCGGCGGCCGACGGGCCGGTCGACGTCACCGTCGCCCACCTCGCGAGCGAGGAGCGGGCGGCGGCGCTCACGCAGAGCCTGTCGGAGCGGCTGGCCGACCAGCTGGAGGGCCGGGAGGGTGCGGTGCGCCGAGCTCGGTGCGGTGCTCGGCGCCCACGTCGGGCCCGGCATGCTCGCCATCTGCGTGGCGCCGCTGGTCGACCACCAGGCCTGAGCCCACCAACCGTCCACAGCCTCCCGGCGGGACCCTGGTCGTCCACAGGCCGCCGCACCGGCGGTGCCGCTCGTCGCCCCGGCCGCCTACCGTCGTCGCATGCGCAGCTCCCGTGGTGCACCCGGCGGGGTGGAGGCGCGGTCCGCACGGGCCGATGCCGCCGCCAGGCGGCTGGCCCTGCTGGCCGCCGACATCGGTGCGAACGTCGGTGCCGACGCCGGCACCGACGTCCGTCCTGGCACCACGCCCGTCCGACCGGTCGCGGAGCCGCCGCCGCTGCCGACGCCGGGCCGGCACGCCGCGCGCCGCCGTCGCCGGCCGGTGCTCGTCGGTGCGCTGCCGCGGCTTGGCGCGGCGCAGCTCGCGGTGGTCGCGGTGGTGGTGGCGCTGGGGCTCGCGCTCACCACCTGGTGGGTGGTCCGCGACCGGGCCGAGCAGCTGCCGGTCACGACGGCCGGGCCGGGCGGCACCGCCGCGCCCCTGGTGGGGCTGCCGCCGGCGTCCGGTGCCCCCACGTCCGGTGTCCCGACCGACCCGGCCGGTTCCGGCACGCCTGCCGGCCCCGATGCGCCGACCACCGCGACCGTCACCGTCGACGTGGCCGGCAAGGTGCGCCGGCCCGGCATCGTCGTCCTCGACGCCGGCGCTCGGGTGGTCGACGCGCTGGAGGCGGCGGGAGGAGCCCGGCGGGGCGTGGACCTGACCGGTCTCAACCTGGCCCGGCTCCTCGTGGACGGGGAGCAGGTCGTGGTGGGCGTTCCCGCCGCCAGCGCGCCGGTCGTGCCGAGCGGCCCGTCGGCGCCGTCCGGACCGTCCGCACTGCCAGGGGCGCCCGCCGCCCTGGTCGACCTCAACACCGCCTCGCTGACCGAGCTCGAGACGCTGCCCGAGGTCGGGCCGGTCACCGCCCAGGCGATCGTCACCTGGCGCGAGCACAACGGCGGCTTCACCAGCGTCGAGGAGCTGCTGGCCGTCGACGGGATCGGCGAGGTGACCCTGGCGAAGCTGCTGCCCTACGTGACCGTCTGACCCGGGCGGTCCGAGCGCGCCATCACCAGCCGGTGACGCTGTCGTCGCGGGACACGAGGGCGCGGTGAAGCACGGCGATCAGGTCGCCCCGGGTGATGATGCCCGCCAGCCGTCCCTCGGCGTCGACCACGGGGACGTCCTTGTAGCCGTCCCGGGTCATCAGCGGCACCAGCTCGGCGACCGGGGTGGCGGCGGGGATCGTGGTGACGTCGCCGACCATGACCGTCTCGACGGTCTCGAGCTCGACCAGGTCGCGGGTGAAGAGGTCGATGATCGAGACGACGCCGACGACCCGGTCGTCCTCGTCGACGACCGGCAGCGTCTTCACCCGGCGCTGCACGATCACGGTCCGGGCGCGGTAGATCGACTCGAACGGGCGGACCACGGCGACGTCGGTGTGCATCACCCGCTCGACCGGGACCGATCCCAGTCGTCGGTCGAGGGCATGCTCCTCGGCCTCGCGGACCAGCGCGGCGACGTCCGCGGGGAGCACGTCGAGCCGCTGCGCGTAGCGGGCCATGGCGGCCTCGATGTCGCCGGTGCCGATGCCGAGCTCGGCGCCTCCCGCCGGCTCGGCGGGCGCCGGCGCGCGGTGGGGGTACCGGTGGCCGGTCAGGTTGTTGACGGCGGCGGCGACCAGCAGCAGGGCGAGCGTGTTGACCGCCACCGGGAGCGCCGCGAACGCCACGCCGTGCTCGGCGATGACCGGTGTGGCGGTGGCGGCGAGCAGCGCGCACGCACCGCCCGGCGGGTGGAGGCAACGCAGCAGCATCATCGCGCCGATCGCCGTGCCGACCCCGGCCGCGGCCGCGGCCAGCGGGTCGTCGACCACCACGTGCGCGGCGAGGCCGATCAGCGTCGAGACCACGTTGCCGCCGAGCACCGGCCACGGCTGGGCGAGCGGGCTGGCGGGCACCGCAAAGAGCAGGACGGCGGTCGCGCCCATGGGCGCGACGATGAACGGCAGCAGGTCCGGGCCGCCCGGCACGACCCGGGCGGTCGCGCCGGCGACGACGATGCCGACGAGGGCACCGAGCGCGCCGCGGGCGACCTCGGCAGGGGTGTAGCGCACCGGCGCACCCTACGGGGCCGGCGAGCGGACGGGACGGGATCCGCCCGAAACCGTCCACAGGGGCGGGCGACGGCCCGCTCACTCCACAGGTGCGGCCCACGGTCCCCGGTCGGACGGGCGCCGGTCCCCTAGCGTCGCCTGCATGACCGAGCCCTCGGCCCGATGGCGCCACGACCTGCGGATGCCGCTGGTCGGTGCGGCCGCGTGGGCCGGCGGGATCGTGGCCCACGTGCTCGGCCTCGCCGCCGTCTGGCCGGTGGGCGCTGCCGTGGGGGTGGGCGTCGTCGTGTGGTGGCGGCGCGGTCCCGGGCTCCTCGTCGCCGGGTGCCTGGTCGCGGCTGCGGTCGCCGGGGGCACCCTGCTGCGCCACCAGGCGGTCGCGACCGGTCCGGTGGCCGTCCTGGCCGAGCAGCGGGCGGTCGTCACCATGGAGGCGACGGTCACCTCCGACCCGTGGCCGGTGACCGGCCCGTGGGGTGAGCAGGTGGTGGTGCGGGCGAAGGCGCACGTGGTCACCGGGCGCGGGACGACGTACCGGCTCGGCGCCCCGGTGCTCGTGCTGGCCGACGAGCGCTGGGCGGCGGTCGCACTGGGGGAGCGGCTGCGGTTCACCGGCAGGCTCGCGCCTCCGGACGACCCGGCGCTGGCGGCCGTCGTCACCGGCCCGCGCCAGCCCGTGCGGATCCGTGGCCCCGACGTGTGGTGGCGCGGCGCCGACGCGGTCCGCGCGGCCCTGCGGGAGTCGGTGGCGCACCGTCCGGAGGAGCAGCGGGCGTTGGTGCCGGCCCTCGTCGTGGGCGACGACGCCGGGCTGCCGCCGGAGCTCGAGCAGGACTTCCGGACCACGGGGCTCACCCACCTGACGGCGGTCTCGGGGACCAACCTGACGTTGCTGCTGGGCTTCCTCCTGCTGGTCGCGCGACCGCTGGGGGTGCGGGGCCGGTGGCTGCACGTCGTGGTGGTGGTGGGGATCGTCGGTTTCGTGCTGCTCGCCCGCACCGAGCCGAGCGTGCTGCGGGCGGCGGTGATGGGAGCCGTCGGGACGTTCGCGCTGGCGACCGACGGCCGCCGCCGCGGGCTCCGGGCGCTCGGCGTCGCGGTGACCGCCCTGCTGCTCGTGAGCCCCGCGCTCGCGGTGTCCGCAGGGTTCGCGCTCTCGGTGCTCGCCACCGCGGGGATCGTCGTGGCCGGCCCGCCCCTGCAGGCGGCGCTGTCCCGCTGGCTGCCGGCGCCCCTGGCGGTCGCGCTCGCGGTGCCCCTGTCGGCGCAGCTCGCGTGCACGCCGGTGGTGGCGGCGCTGGCCGGCGAGGTGAGCCTCGTGGCCGTCGCGGCGAACGTGCTGGTGGCGCCGGTCGTCGGGCCGGCGACGGTCCTCGGCCTGGCGGGCGGCCTGCTGGGCCTGGTCGTCGAGCCGGTGGGGCGGCTCGCCGGCACGGCCGCGGCGTGGTGCGTGGCGTGGATCGTGCTGGTCGCCGAGCGAGGGGCAGCGCTGCCGGCGGCGTCGGTCGCCTGGGGCACCGGAACGGTCGCGATCGGCGGGCTGGCGCTGCTGTGCCTGCTCACGGCGGCGCTCCTCCCGCGCGTGCTGCGGCACCGGTCGGTGGCGGTGGTGCTCGGCGTCGCGGTGCTGGCCCTGGTCACCGGCGTGCCCGGCCGGATCGGCGCTCTCGGGGGATGGCCGCCCGACGGCTGGGTGCTGGTGGCGTGCGACGTCGGCCAGGGCGACGCGCTCGCGCTCCCGGCCGGTCCCGGCGCGGCGGTGGTCGTCGACGCCGGGCCCGATGCCGACGCGGTGGACGGCTGCCTCGACCGGCTCGGCGTCCGTGCGGTGCCGCTCGTGGTGCTGACGCACTTCCACGCCGACCACGTCGACGGACTGGAGGGGTGCTGCGCGAGCGCCGGGTGGCCGCGGTGGAGGTCAGCCCGATGCTCGACCCGCACCCGGCGGTCGACGAGGTCCGGCGCCTGACGGGGCGGGCGGGGGTGCCGGCGGCGTCAGCACTGCACGGCACCACCCGGCGCATCGGCCCGACGACGGTCCAGGTGCTGTGGCCCGACCTCGCCGCCCCGGTGGTCGGCCCGGGTGACGGCAGCGCCGCCAACGACGCCAGCGTCGTGCTGCTCGTCGAGACCCACGGGCTGCGGCTGCTGCTCACCGGCGACCTGGAGCCGCCGGGGCAGGAGCGGCTCGCGGCGCTCCTGCCCGGGTTGGCCGTCGACGTGCTCAAGGTGCCGCACCACGGGAGCGCCCACCAGGCCACGGAGTGGCTGACGTCGCTCGGCGCCGGGGTCGCGGTCGTGTCCGTGGGGGAGGACAACGACTACGGCCACCCGCACCCGCGGCTGCTCGAGGCCCTGGACCGCGCGGGTGCCGAGGTGGCCCGCACCGACGAGCAGGGCGACGTGGCCGTGGTGGCCGGTCCCGACGGGCCGGAAGCGGTGAGCCGGTGACCTGTGGTCGTGGCGGGTCGGCGCGACCGCGCGCTGTCGGCACCGTGTGGGAAGGTGTGACGCATGCGGGTGGAGGACGTGCTGGGGCGGGTGCTGCTGGTCACCGGCAAGGAGGAGTTCCTCGGCGCCCGGGTGGTCGACGAGGTGCGCGCGGCGGTCCGCGCGCACGACCCGGAGGCCGAGGTCTCCGACGCGACCGCGGCCGACCTCACCCTCGCCACGCTGGGCGAGCTGAGCGCGCCCTCGCTGTTCTCCACCGTGCGGTGCGTCGTGGTGAGAGGACTGGAGAACCTGCCCGACGAGTCGGTCGACGGGCTGCTCGGCTACGCCGCCGCCCCGGCCGACGACGTCGCCCTGGTGCTGGTCCACGGTGGAGGAAACAAGGGCTCCGGCGTGCTCGCCAAGCTGCGCAAGCTCCCCACCGTGACCGAGGAGAAGTCGGCGGAGCTGAAGCCGTCGGAGTTCCCCCCAGTTCGTCGCCTCCGAGGTGCGCCGCCACGGCGCGACCATCGACCGTGAGGCGGCCGAGGCGCTGGTGGAGGCGGTCGGCCACGACCTCCGCTCCCTCGCGGCGGCCGCCCACCAGCTCACCAACGACTTCCCCGGCGAGCGGCTCAGCGGCGACAAGGTGCGGCGCTACTTCGCCGGCCGGGCGGAGGCCAAGTCGTTCGCCGTCGCCGACGCCGCGTTCTCCGGGCGGCCGCGGCAGGCGCTCGAGGAGCTGCGCTGGGCGCTCGACGCCGGCACGCCGCCGGTCCTCGTCACCTCGGCCTTCGCCGGCAGCGTCCGCGGCCTCGCGCGCTACAAGGGCGCGGCCCGCGGACTGCGCGACGCCGACCTCGCCCGCGAGCTCGGCGTGCCGCCCTGGAAGGTCCGCACGATCCGCGACCAGGCCCGCGCCTGGAGCGAGGACGGCCTCGCCGGCGCGATCCGCGCCGTGGCCCGCGCGGACGCCGAGGTCAAGGGCGCCGCGGGCGACGCGTCGTACACCCTCGAGCGCCTGGTGCTCACCATCGGCGAGCTGCGACGGGACTGGAAAACGAGGAAGCCCCGCCGTGGCGGGGCTTCCTTCGGTGCACGGCCCGAGGGCCGTCGCTGGTGCTCCGGACCGGAGCGCCGGCAGGCCTCAGAGGGAGGCGGCCTTCTTCATGATCGCGGACTTGCGGTTCGCGGCCTGGTTCTTGTGGATCACGCCCTTGGACGCGGCCTTGTCGAGCTTGCGGGCGGCGTCGCGGCCGAGCGTCACGGCCTGCTCCTTGTCGCCGGCCTCGGCGGCCTCGCGGAACTTGCGCACGGCGGTCTTCAGGCTGGTCTTGACCGCCTTGTTGCGCTCGCGACGCTTCTCGTTCTGCTTGTTCCGCTTGATCTGGCTCTTGATGTTCGCCACTACTACGCCTCTGGTCGTCTGGATCCGTGGATCGGGGTGGGTCGGGTCTGGTCCGGAGAGCGTCGGCGCCTGCTCCCGCTTCCCGACCGGTGGCCGGGCACGCCGGAACCTGCTGCTGACGCGACGGACAAGGCTAACAGCGGTGCCGGACGGCCCCAAAATCGAGCCGGTGCCGGGTGGGTCCACCGTTTGCCGTGCCGGCCGGGATCTGCCAGATTCTCGCGGGTGCGCCCGAGCTCCTCGCTGTTCGCCCTGGTCGTGCCGGGTGCCGTGCTGTTCTGGGTGTTCCTCGTCATCGGGCTGGCCCAGGGCCGGCAGGAGCTGGTGACCGCCGCGCTGGTGATCGGCGGCGTGACCGGTCTGGTGGCGGTGACCGTCGCCGGCAGGAGGACGGCGACCGCGCGCCGCGAGCGCGCGCGGATCCTGGCGGAGGGCACCCGCGCGCGGGCCACCATCGTCAGCGCCCGGGCCGACGGGGCGGTCAACAACCACCCCTACGTCGCGATGGTGCTCGACGTCCGCCTGCCCGGGGAGGACGACTCCTACCGGGTGGAGCACCGCACCCTCGTCCAGCAGCTGCAGGTCCACCGGATCCGGCGGGAGGCCGTCATCGACGTGTGGGTGGACTCCGAGGACCGGGAGGTCGTCGTGGTCGACCCGGAGATCACCGGCGGGCGGTGACGCGGCTCAGCCGGTCGCCCACCCGCGGCGCTCGGCCAGCCAGTCCCAGCACACCAGGCCGTGCCACTGCTGCACCTGGCGGACGTAGGGCGAGGTCGGCGGCGCGGGATCGGCGCCCGACTTGAGGTAGTAGCCCGCCAGCAGGGCGAGCACGACGTCGACGTGGTCGGCCGGGACGTCACGGGTCAGCGGGTGCGTCGCGAGCACCGCGTCGGCGTCGAGGCCGTCGCCGCGGGGACCGAGGAGGAGCCAGAGGGTGTCCAGCCAGGCGGCGCCGAGCATCGGCCAGTTCCAGTCGCAGACCAGGGCGGAGCCGTCGGCGAGCAGCAGGACGTTGTCGTCCCGGATGTCGCTGTGGACCACGGTGTCGCCGGCGGCGACCTCCGCGAACCGACCGGCGAGTGCTGCCGCGTCGTCGAGGTGGGGCAGGCCGGGCCGCACCTCGGCGACCCGTTCCCAGAGCGCGGGCCAGCCGGCGAGCTCGACCTCGACCGGCTCCAGGGCCAGGCCCGCGGGCGCGGGCGTCAGCACCTCGGCGATCCGGCCCGTCATCGCCAGCGCGGCGTCGAGGTCGTCGGCCCGCCAGGGCCGTGCCGGGTGGCGGGCCTCGACGTGCTCGATGCCGAGGACGACCCAGTCATCGTCGTCGTGCACCCACAGCAGCCTCGGAGCCGGCACCTCCGGCGGCAGCGCAGCGAGCTTGCGGGCCTCCACGCGGTAGGACTCGGCGAACACCCGCTGGGCCTTGACCGACGCCGCCTTCACGAAGTGGCGGCTGCCGTCGGCGCAGGTCAGCACCGAGGCGAACCCGGGCGTGAAGCCGGCCGTCCGCGACGCCGCGTCGGTCACCGGCGCTCCGCAGCGCCGCTCCACCAGCGACCGGACCGCCGGCGGGAGGTGGACCCACTCCAGCCGGCGCGCGGTCCGGCCGTGCGGGAGGGAGGTGGGGATCACCCGCCCATCGTGGCAGCCCGGGTCGGGGTCGCCGCGGTTCCCGGATGGCCGGCGCGGCGACGGGGTACCGCTCACCGGTCAACCGTCCGGGCGTACGGCGACCGGTCCCGGCCGCCGTACGCCGACCGGAGGAGGAACAACATGCGCACTTACCGGGTCGGCTACTTCGTCGGCAGTCTCTCCTCGACCTCGATCAACCGGCGCCTCAGCAAGGCCCTGATCCGCCTCGCACCGCCGGACCTGGAGTTCGTCGAGCTGCCGATCGGCAACCTGCCGCTCTACAGCCCCGACCACGACGCCGACTACCCGCCGGAGCCGGCGGCGCTGAAGGAGGCGATCGCCGCGTGCGACGCGGTGCTGTTCGTGACGCCGGAGTACAACCGCTCCATCCCCGGAGCCCTCAAGAACGCGATCGACTGGGCGTCGCGCCCGTGGGGCCAGAACTCGTTCCACCACGTGCCGGCGGCGGTGATCGGGGCGTCCATCGGGCCGATCGGCACGGCGGTGGGCCAGCAGAGCCTGCGGGCGGTGCTGAGCTTCTGCAACGCGCGGCAGATGACCGCACCGGAGGCCTACATCCACATGCGTCCGGGCCTGGTCGCCGACGACGGCGAGGTGAGCGACGAGACGACGGAGGCGTTCCTGCGCGAGTTCATGGAGGAGTTCCGCACCCACGTCGAGCGGGTGCTGACCGTGATCCCCCGGCCGTGACCGACCGGCGCTGACCGACCGGCGCCGACCACCGGCCGTCGCCGACCGGGTCCGGCGGGGCCGCGGCCGATGTGGCAACCGGTGCCGACCCTGGAACAATGGCCGCACCATGCCTCCCGTGCCCGCCTCCGCCGCTCCGCAGCCCGGTCGCACCGACCCTGCGGTCATCCGCAACTTCTGCATCATCGCCCACATCGACCACGGGAAGTCGACGCTGGCCGACCGGATGCTGCAGCTGACCGGCGTCGTCGGCGAGCGGGAGGCCAAGGCGCAGTACCTCGACCGGATGGACATCGAGCGCGAGCGCGGGATCACGATCAAGTCCCAGGCGGTCCGGATGCCGTGGACGATCACCGAGGAGGCCGCCGAGCAGCACGGGCCCGACCTCGAGCCGGGCACCTACGTCCTCAACATGATCGACACCCCGGGCCACGTCGACTTCACCTACGAGGTGTCCCGGTCGCTGGAGGCGTGCGAGGCGGCGATCCTGCTGGTCGACGCGGCGCAGGGCATCGAGGCGCAGACCCTGGCCAACCTCTACCTGGCGATGGGCGCCGACCTGCACATCATCCCGGTGCTCAACAAGATCGACCTGCCGTCGGCCAACGTCGAGAAGTACGCCCTCGAGCTGGCGAACCTCGTCGGCTGCGAGCCCGAGGACGTCCTGCTGACGTCGGCGAAGACCGGCGTCGGCGTGGAGGCGCTGCTCAACGAGATCGTCAAGCAGGTGCCGGCGCCGGTGGGTGACGCAGACGCCCCGCCGCGGGCGCTGATCTTCGACTCGGTCTACGACACCTACCGCGGCGTCGTCACCTACGTGCGGGTCGTCGACGGCTCGCTGCGGCACCGCGACCGGATCAAGATGATGTCGAGCGGGGCCGTGCACGAGATGCTCGAGGTCGGCGTGATCAGCCCCGAGCCGCTGAAGGCCGACGAGCTCGGCGTCGGCGAGACCGGCTACCTGATCACCGGCGTGAAGGACGTGCGCCAGTCGCGGGTCGGCGACACCGTCACCAGCCAGCACCACGGGGCGGACGACCCACTGGGCGGCTACGCGCACCCGACGCCGATGGTCTACGCCGGGCTCTACCCGATCGACGGCGACCAGTATCCCCGAGCTGCGCGACGCGCTGGAGAAGCTGCAGCTCAACGACGCCTCGCTGACCTACGAGCCGGAGACCTCCGGTGCGCTCGGGTTCGGCTTCCGCTGCGGCTTCCTCGGCCTGCTGCACATGGAGATCACCCGTGAGCGGCTGGAGCGCGAGTTCAACCTCGACCTGATCTCGACCGCGCCCAACGTGGTCTACGAGGTGGTCATGGAGGACGGCTCGCAGATCACCGTCACCAACCCCAGCGAGTACCCCGACGGCAAGATCGCCGAGGTCCGCGAGCCGGTGGTGTCCGCGACGATCCTCGCGCCGGCCGACTACATCGGCACGATCATGGAGCTGTGCCAGGCCAAGCGCGGCACCCTGCTCGGCATGGACTACCTGTCCGAGGACCGCGTGGAGATGCGCTACACCCTGCCGATGGGCGAGATCGCCTTCGACTTCTTCGACCAGCTGAAGTCGAAGACCAAGGGCTACGCCTCCCTCAACTACGAGCGCTCGGGCGAGCAGGCGGCCGACCTGGTCAAGGTCGACATCCTGCTCCAGGGCGAGCCGGTCGACGCGTTCTCGGCGATCGTGCACCGCGACGCGGCGTACGGCTACGGCGTGATGATGGCGGGCAAGCTCAAGGAGCTGATCCCGCGGCAGCAGTTCGAGGTGCCGATCCAGGCGGCCATCGGCGCCCGCGTGATCGCCCGCGAGAACATCCGCGCGATCCGCAAGGACGTGCTCGCCAAGTGCTACGGCGGTGACATCACCCGCAAGCGCAAGCTGCTCGAGAAGCAGAAGGAGGGCAAGAAGCGGATGAAGATGGTCGGCCGCGTCGAGGTCCCCCAGGAGGCGTTCGTGGCCGCGCTCTCCACGTCGGGCCCGGCGGGGGACAAGCCGAAGAAGTAGCGTCCGGGGCAGCCGATCGGCTGCAGCGCCCGCACCCGGCGGTCCAGAATCGACCATGCGCTCGCTCCGCGCGGTCCTGGCCGCCGCCCTCGCCCTGCTGCTCCTCCTGCCCGCGACCGCCCAGGCAGAGCGGTGGACGAGCCCCGACCCGCGCGGCGACGTCGAGGGGTGGCACTTCGACCCCGACCCCGAGCCGTGCGGCACCGTGACCGACCTCGACGGCAGCGCGGAGGTCAACTCCGACATCACCCGGGTGACGGTGCGGCACGGACGACGGCCGGTCGAGGTCACCGTGCGCTTCCGCGACCTCGTCCATGCGCTCGAGCAGTCGGTGTGGATCCACTTCCGGACGCCTCGCGCAGGGTGGAGGCTCTCGGTCTATCGGTGGGAGGAGACGCCCGGGAAGTTCGACACCTTCGTCTTCCTGGGGAGGGATCCGAAGGGCCGCGGCCCCGGCGAGGCCGACGACTGCGGGTCCTCCGTCATCAGCTGGATCGGCGACGGGTGCCGCGTCCAGCGGCGGGTCCACCTGGCGGAGGACTACCTGCGGGTGTCGGTGCCGCGGCGCTGCCTCCGCGACCCGCGCTGGGTCCGGGTCGCCGTGCGGGCGCACCAGTGGGTCGATCCCGACGACCCGGCCGACGAGTCGTCGAGCAGCTTCTCCGACGAGTGGGACGGTGGCACCCGCCTCTCGCGGTGGCTCCCGCCGTTCGGCCCCCGGGTCCGGGTCGCTGCACGCCGCTGAGCCCGGCGGCAAGGCGGCGTTGGCACGCTCTGGTGGGATGGGCGGGTGCCACCGCTGACGATCCCGCCCGGCCTCGACCGGCAGCGGGCGCTGGGCCCCGCGTGGGAGGCGTGGCTCGACCGGCTGCCCGGCCTCTTCGCCGGGGTGGTCGAGGAGTGGGAGCTGGTCCTCGAGGGCCCGTTGTGGCACGGGTTCTGTTCGCTGGTCGCGCCGGTGGCCACGCCGTCGGGTGCGGACGCGGTGCTCAAGGTCGGCCTGCCCGACGACGAGAGCGAGCACGAGCACCTCGCGCTGCAGCGCTGGCGGGGGAGGGGAGCGGTGCGGCTGCTGCGGGCCGACCCGGCGCGCCGGGCGCTGCTGCTGGAGCGGCTCGACCGCACCGACCTCACCGACCACTGGGACCAGGAGGCGTGCGAGATCGTCGGGAGCCTCTACGGCGACCTCCACGTGCCACCGATGCCGCAGCTGCGTGAGCAGGCGGCGTACGTCGTCCGCTGGACCGCCGCGCTGGAGCGCGACGCGCACGCGGTGCCGGTGCCGCGCCGGCTCGTCGAGCAGGTGGTCGGGCTGGCTCGCGACCTGTGCGCGGAGCCGGCCACCGCGGTCGTCCACGGCGACCTGCACTACGAGAACGTGCTGCTCGGCGAGCGGAGCGGCGAGCCGCGGTGGCTCGCGATCGACCCGAAGCCGGCCAACGGCGACCCGCACTACGAGCTCCAGCCGATGCTGAAGGACCGGTTCGAGGAGCTGGGCGCGGTCGGGACGGTGCGCGACGGGATCCGCCGCCGGTTCCACGCACTGGTCGACACGGCCGGGCTCGACGAGCCGCGCGCCCGCGACTGGGTCGTGGTCCGCAGCGTCCTCGACGCGCACTGGGCCCATGACGACGCCGTGCGCGCCGGACGCCCGCTCACCCCCGACGAGCGCGACCACGTGACCCGGTGCATCACGGTCGCGAAGGCGGTGCAGGACTGAGCCCGCGACCGTCGGGTCAGGTCACCACCGAGGTGTTCTGGTTGGCCGTGAGCAACCAGCGACCGTCCTCCTTGGCGAGCACGTACATCGGCGTGCCCTGCGACTCGAGGCGACCGTCGGCGTCGTAGTAGCGCTGCTCGACCTTCACGGCGGCCACGTCGGGCCGGATGAACAGGACGTGCTCGACGTCGTACGTCGCGCGGCCGTGGGCGCTCGACCCGGGCAGGACCTGCGCGGTGAACGCGGCGATCGCGTCGCGGCCGAAGAGCCGCTTGCCGTGCGCGGTGGTCCAGATCGCGTCGTGGCGGAACAGGGCGACGAACTCGGCGACGAGCTCGTTGGCCTGGACCCGCTCGACCTCCTTCACGAGCTGGTGGAGGGCGGCGACGTCGTTCTCGACGTCCGGGCTGGTGGTGGTCTCGGTCATGGAAGAACCTTGGTACTTCAAGTGTGGTTGAGGTCAATGGTGCGGTCCGTACGCTCGAAGCATGACCTCTGCCCCGACCGGCGTCGCTCCCTTCCAGGCGCGCTTCGCGACCGAGCTGCCCGAGCTGGCCGTGCCGGTGCAGGCGGCGGAGACGCCGGCGCCACGGCTGCTGCTCCTCAACGAGCCGCTGGCCGGCGAGCTGGGGCTGGACCCGGAGTGGCTGCGCACCGACGAGGGGATCGGCCTGCTCACCGGCACCCGTCCGCCGTCCGGCACGTCGCCGGTGGCGCAGGCGTACGCCGGTCACCAGTTCGGCGGGTTCGCCCGGCTGGGCGACGGCCGGGCGCTCCTGCTCGGCGAGCTGGCCGACCGCGAGGGCCGCCTGCGCGACGTGCACCTCAAGGGCTCGGGCCGGACGCCGCTGGCGCGGGGCGGTGACGGCCTGGCCGCGGTCGGCCCGATGCTGCGCGAGTACGTCGTCAGCGAGGCCATGCACGCGCTCGGCATCCCCACGACGCGGTCGCTCGCCGTCGTCGCGACCGGGCGCCGGGTCCGCCGGGACACCGCGCTCCCCCGGCGCGGTGCTGGCGCGGGTGGCGAGCAGCCACCTGCGGGTCGGCACCTTCCAGCTGGTCCGGGCGATGGACGACCCCGCGCTGCTCCGGCGCGTGGCCGACCACGCGATCGAGCGGCACCACCCCGATGCCGCCGGCCAGGAGCAGCCCTACCTCGCGCTCTACCGGGCGGTGATCTCCGCCCAGGCCCGGCTGGTCGCCCGGTGGATGCTCGTCGGCTTCGTCCACGGCGTGATGAACACCGACAACATGACGATCTCGGGGGAGACCATCGACTACGGCCCGTGCGCCTTCCTCGGCGCGTTCGATCCCGCGACGGTGTTCAGCTCGATCGACCACGGCGGCCGCTACGCCTACGCCAACCAGCCGGTCGTGGCGGAGTGGAACCTCGCCCGCCTCGGCGAGGCGCTGCTGCCGCTGCTCGACGACGACACCGACCGTGCCGTGGCGACGGCGAGCGAGGCCCTCGGCTCGTTCCGCCCGGAGTACTCCGCGGCGTGGTCGGCCGGGATGCGGGCCAAGCTCGGCCTCGCCTCCGCCCCACCGTCCGACGCCGACCGGGTCTGCGACCAGCTGCTCCCGCTGCTGCAGGCGAGCCGGGTCGACCACACGTCGTTCTGGCGGCGGCTCGGCACCGCCGCCCGCGGCGACGCCGAACCCGTCCGCGAGCTGTTCCTCGACCTCCCCGCCGTCGACGCCTGGCTCGACGCGTGGCGGGCGCTGCGCCCGGAGCCCGACGCGATGGACCGGGTCAACCCTGTGCACGTCCCGCGCAACCACCTCGTCGAGGAGGCGCTCGAGGCGGCGACGGCAGGCGACCTCGCGCCGGTGCGCCGGTTGCTCGAGGCGGTGCGGCAGCCGTTCGAGCCGCGACCGGGGCTCGAGCGCTACGCCGAGCCGCCTCCCGACGACCTCGGTCGCTACGTGACCTACTGCGGCACCTGACCAGGGGCGACGACGTCATGCGGGACGTGGGCGATCGCCCACGGAGCGTCTGACGTCCTCGTGGTGCCGGCGTCCGGAAATCGCGCGCGGTGGGCGCCGCGCGCTGGGAGGATGCCGCCATGCCCCGCATCGTCTCCGTCAACGTCGGCACGCCCCTGGAGGCCGCCTGGGCCGGGATCGGCCGCACGTCGATCGACAAGCAGCCGGTGCGCGGCCCGGTCGAGGTCGGGCTGCTCGGCCTGGCCGGCGACCAGGTCTCCGACACCCGGCACCACGGCGGGGTCGACCAGGCCGTCTACGCCTACGCCCGCGAGGACCTCGACTGGTGGGCCGAGCAGCTCGGGCAGGAGCTCCGCGACGGGCAGTTCGGCGAGAACCTCACGACCGAGGGCCTCGACCTCAACGCGGCCGAGATCGGGAGCCGGTGGCGCATCGGCGAGGTCCTCCTCGAGGTCACGCTCACCCGCACGCCGTGCAACGACTTCAAGACCTGGATGGGTCGCAGCGGCTACGACGCGCGGGCCTGGGTGCGGCGGTTCACGGCGGCCGGCCGGCCGGGGCCCTACCTGCGGGTGCTGGTGCCGGGCGAGCTGCGCGCCGGGGACGACCTTCAGGTCGTGCACGAGCCCGGCCACGGGGTGACCGTGCGGGACATGTTCGTGGCGCTCAACACCGACCGCAGCCGGCTCCCGGACCTGCTGGCGATCGACGGGCTGGCGGAGAAGGCGCGGCGCAAGGCGCAGGACTACGTCGCCACCTGAGGGTCCGGCTACCGGCGGGTTGCCGCGTGATCTAGGTTACGTTCAACCACCGTCGGTCTCGGAAGCGCATGAGGAGCGTCATGCCCATCACTCACGACACCAGTTTCCTCGATCACCTTCCCCAGAACGTCGCGATCCAGTTCCTCGACCGGGTCGCCGCCTCCGGTGACCACGAGGCCTTCCGGTTCCCGGTCGGCGACGCCTGGGGAGTCGGTCACCTGGAACCAGGCCGGCACCCGCGTACGCCGCCTCGCCGCGGGCCTGCTCGCCCTCGGGCTCGAGCGGGAGCAGCGCGTCGGCATCGCCTCGTCGACCCGGTACGAGTGGGTCCTCGCCGACCTCGCCATCATGTGCGCGGCCGGGGCGACGACCACCGTCTACCCGACCACGGGCGGCGAGGACACGGCGTACATCCTCGGTGACTCCGACTGCCGCTTCGTCTTCGTGGAGGACGCCACCCAGCTGGAGAAGCTGCGCAGCCACCGTGACGAGCTGCCGGCCGTGGAGCGGGTGATCACGTTCGACGACGCCACCGCCGACGGCGAGTGGGTGATCACGATGGACGCGCTCGCCGAGCTCGGCGACGGCCACCTGGCCGACCACCCCGACGCCATCGAGACCACCACCAAGGAGATCCAGCCCGACCACCTCGCCACCCTGATCTACACCTCCGGCACGACCGGCCGCCCCAAGGGCGTGCGCACCCTCCACCGCGCGTGGGTGTTCGAGGGCGAGGCGATCAAGGCGCAGGACATCCTCCACGAGGACGACCTCCAGTTCCTGTGGCTGCCGATGGCCCACTCGTTCGGCAAGGTGCTGCTGTCGACGCAGCTCGCGTGCGGCTTCGCCACCGCCATCGACGGCCGGGTCGACCGGATCGTCGACAACCTCGGCGTGGTGAAGCCGACGTTCATGGGGGGCAGCGCCGCGGGATCTTCGAGAAGGCGCACGCCCGGATCGTCACCATGCAGGCCGCCGAGGGCGGCGCCAAGGAGAAGATCTTCAAGCGGGCGTTCGCCGTCGGCCTCCAGGTCGACGCGCTGAAGCGGGAGGGCAAGCCGGTCCCGGCACTGCTGCGGCTGCAGCACGGGCTCTTCGACAAGCTGGTGTTCAGCAAGGTGCGGGAGCGGTTCGGCGGCCGCGTCCGGTTCTTCATCTCCGGCTCCGCTGCCCTCAACCCCGACATCGCCGCGTGGTTCAACGCCGCGGGCATCGTGATCCTCGAGGGCTACGGGATGACGGAGAACTCGGCCGGCGCCACGGTCAACCACCCCGACGACAACCGGATCGGCACGGTCGGCCGTCCGTTCCCGGGCACCGAGGTGCGGATCAGCGAGGACGGCGAGGTCCAGCTCAAGGGCCCGCACGTGATGGCGGGCTACCACAACCTCCCCGATGCCACGGCCGACGTGCTCACCGACGACGGCTGGCTGCGCACCGGCGACAAGGGCGAGCTGGTCGACGGCTACCTGCGGATCACGGGCCGGATCAAGGAGCTGTTCAAGACGTCCGGCGGCAAGTACATCGCGCCGCCGGCGATCGAGGCGAAGTTCAAGGCGATCTGCCCCTACGTCAGCCAGTTCATGGTGTTCGGCGCCGAGCGCAACTTCGTCGTCGCGCTGATCACCCTCGACCCGGACGCCATGGCCGCCTGGGCGGAGGAGAACGACATGGCCGGCGCGTCGTACACCGACATCGTGCGCTCGGAGAAGGTGCGGGCGATGATCGGCGACTACGTCGAGGAGCTCAACTCCCACCTCAACCGGTGGGGAGACGGTCAAGAAGTGGGAGCTGCTCGACCACGACCTCACGATCGAGTCCGGCGAGCTGACCCCGTCGCTGAAGGTCAAGCGGGCGATCGTCGAGGCGAAGAACAAGGACCTGATCGAGTCGTTCTACTCCTGAGCCGGTCGGAGCTCAGGCGCCGGCGAGCCAGTCCGCGAAGGTCTGCTCGCCGCGCCGGTGGTCGCCCTGGGGCAGGTTGCCGCCGCGGGCCATCGCCCGCCCGAGGGCGCCCGGCAGCGGGACCTCGACCACGCGCCGCCGCTCGCCGCGGGCGGTCGCCGTCCGGCGCAGCAGGTCGGCCATCCGCTCGACCTGCGGCCCGGCCAGCTCGACCCGTCCGACCGGGGCGCCGACGGCGACGGCGGCCAGGAGGTCGGCTGCCTCGCGGGCGGCCACCGGCTGCACCTGCCAGCGGGGCAGCACGACGACGGGGCCGCGGCTGCGGTCGAGGTACTGGCCGGCGAACTCGTGGAACTGGGTGGCGCGGACGACGCTGACCGGCAGCGCCGCTCCGGCCAGGACCTCCTCCTGTCGCAGCTTGCCCTGGTAGTAGCCGGTGGGCACGCGCTCGATGCCGACGATCGACAGCGCCACCAGGTGGCCGACGCCGGCGTCGGCCGCGGCTGCCGACAGGTTGCGGGCCGCCGCCTCGAAGAACGGCACGGCCCGGCCGGCGCGGAGCGTGCCGATGCTGGTGGTGTCGACGACCGCGTCCGCGCCGTCGAGGGCCTCGCGGAGGCCGCTGCCCGTCGCCACGTCGACCCCGGTCGCCCGGGAGAGCGGGACGGCGTCGTGACCGGCGCGCCGGAGCGCGTCGACGGTCAGCCGGCCCGCGACGCCGGTGCCGCCGACGACGGCGACCCGCTTTCGCTCGTCCATTCGGTCAGCGTAGGGGTTCCTCCCTACCATCGTCAGGTGCCGTCGACCCTGCCCGAGGGAGAGCCCGTCCCGGCCGACGGCTCCCTCCCCCGCCGCCGCCCTGGAGCGGCTGGGGGAGCGGCCGTTCGGGTTCTACGTCCACGTGCCGTTCTGCACCGTGCGCTGTGGCTACTGCGACTTCAACACCTACACCGCCGAGGAGCTCGGGGGCGGGGTCTCCCGGGGCAGCTATGCGGCGACCGCGGTCGAGGAGGTACGCCGCGCCCGGGCGGTGCTCGGCGACGCCGAGCTGCCGGTGGGCACCGTGTTCCTCGGCGGCGGCACGCCCACGCTGCTCGACCCGGCCGACCTGGGGGCGGTGCTGCGGGCGATCGACGCCGAGTTCGGGCTGGCTGCCGACGCGGAGGTCACGACGGAGGCCAACCCCGACTCGGTCGACGAGCGCACGCTCGCCGGCCTGCGGGAGGCCGGCTTCAACCGGATCTCGCTCGGCATGCAGTCGGCCGTCCCCGAGGTGCTGGCCACGCTCGACCGCACGCACGACCCGGTGCGGGTGCCGCTCGTGGTCGACGCCGCCCGGGGCGCCGGCTTCGAGCAGGTGAGCCTCGACCTCATCTACGGCACGCCGGGGAGACCCTCGCCGACTGGCGGACCTCCGTCGAGGCCGCGCTCTCCTGCGGTCCCGACCACGTGTCGGCGTACTCGCTCATCGTCGAGGACGGTACGGCGCTGGCCCGCCGGGTGCGGCGCGGCGAGCTGCCGATGCCCGACGACGACGACCTCGCCGACAAGTACCTGCTCGTCGACGACCTGCTCGCCGGTGCCGGGCTCGGCTGGTACGAGGTGTCGAACTGGGCGCGCGACGACGCCGCCCGCTGCCGGCACAACATCGGCTACTGGACCGGCGCCGACTGGTGGGGCGTCGGCCCGGGCGCCCACTCCCACGTCGGCGGCGTGCGGTGGTGGAACGTCAAGCACCCCGCCGCGTACGCCGACCGGCTCGCGGCCGGCGTCAGCCCCGCCCACGCGCGGGAGGTCCTCGACCCGGAGACCCGGCGCGTCGAGCGGGTGCTGCTGGAGGTGCGGCTCCGCGAGGGGCTCCCGGCCCGCGCCCTCGACGCCGACGGCCGTGGCGCCGTGCCCGGGCTCGTCGACCGCGGGCTCGTGGCGGCCGCCCCGTGGGAGGACACCGAGCGACTGGTCCTCACCCGTGCCGGCCGGCTGCTCGCGGACGCGGTCGTCCGCGACCTCCTCAGCTGACCAGGCGGATCGTCAGCGGGTAGCGGTAGATCTCCCCCGCGGCTCGACGCGATGGTGCCGAGGATGGTGAGGACGAGCCACATCAGGCCGACGACGAGCAGCAGCAGGAACCCGATCAGCACCAGCGCCAGCACGACCGAGACGAGGCCGTAGATGAGGATCGAGATCTGGAAGTTGAGCGACTCCACCGCCTGCTGCCGCACGTAGCCCGACTGCTGGCCCTTCACGAGCATCACCAGCAGCGGACCGAGGAACGCCATCGCCACGACGGCGCCCACCAGTGCGCTCCAGTGGGCGGCGCAGCCCCAGTTGCGCTCGTCGGCGCTGACCGGCTGGTGGTGCGGGGACGGCACGGGGTGGCTCATGCCGCGACGATAGCGCGAACGAGGGGCCGTGAGGGGGGTGGCGCACCTGGGGCGACCCTGCGGCCGCGCGGCGGGGCGCCGTCGACCCGCCGCTGTCACGCACCCGCGATCCCCTAGGGTCTCGGCCATGGTCGATCTCCACAAGGGCGGCTCCGCCGAGGACGACAACGGCGCACCCCGGCCGCCCCAGCCGCCGGCGCCCGAGACGCAGGTCCCGCCCTACGGCCAGGCACCGCCGCCCTACGGCCAGCCGGCACCGCCCTACGGGCAGGCGCCGCCGCCGTACGGCCAGCCGGAGCCGTCGCCGTACCCGCCCTACGGCGCACCCGGTGCGCCCGGCGCGCCCTACGGCCCGGTCCCGGCGTCGCTGAAGATCCCCGGGCAGGTCGACCCGGAGACCGGCCTGGTCTACTCCGACAAGGAGCGGCTGACCGCCGGCCTGCTGCAGCTGATCATCTCGTTCCTCGGCTTCCCGGGCATCGGCCGGCTCTACACCGGCCACACCGCGGTCGGCCTCGCGCAGCTCATCGGCGCCATCGTCGGCTGGCTGCTGACCTGCATCCTGGTGGGCCTGCCGCTCGCGATCGGCATGTGGCTCTGGGGCATCATCGACGGCATCGTCATGCTGACCAGCCGGACGTTCACCGACGCCCAGGGGCGGGTGCTGCGGTAGCAGGCGTGCCCCTGCCGGGGCACCGGCCGGCTACTCGACGGTGACGAAGTCGATCAGCTCCTCGACCCGGCCGAGCAGCGCCGGCTCGAGGTCGGCGTAGGACGACACCCGCGACAGGATGTGCTTCCAGGCACGGGCGATGTCGGCCTGGTCGCGGTGCGGCCAGCCGAGGTGCTGGCAGACGCCCTTCTTCCACTCGACGTTCCGCGGGATCGTGGGCCAGGCGCGGAGGCCGAGCCGCTCCGGCTTCACGGCCTGCCAGATGTCGACGAACGGGTGCCCGACGATCCGCACGTGCTTCCCGTGCGGGCCGCGCACGATGGCGTCGGCGATCCGCGACTCCTTCGACCCGCGCACCAGGTGGTCGACGAGGACGCCGACCCGTCGCTCCGGGCCGGGCCGGAAGGACACCAGGTGGTCGGCGAGGTCGTCGACGCCACCGAGGTACTCCACGACGACGCCCTCGATCCGCAGGTCGTCGCCCCAGACCTTCTCGACCAGCTCGGCGTCGTGGCGGCCCTCGACGAAGATCCGGCTGGCCCGGGCCACCCGGGCCTTGGCGCCCTGGACGGCGATCGACCCGCTGGCCGTGCGGGTGGGGGCGGCAGGCGCCGCGCGGCGCACCGGGGCGGTGAGGATCACCGGCCGGCCCTCGAGCAGGAAGCCCGGGCCGAGCGGGAAGGTACGCCGCTTCCCGCGCCGGTCCTCCAGCGTCAGGGTGTGCAGGTCGCGGTCGACGGCGACGATCTCGCCGCACCAGTCGGTGGTGACCTCCTCGACGACGGCCCCCAGCTCGGCGGGGGCCTCCACGGCGCGGCCGTTCTTGGGGCGGCGCCAGTCGGTGGCCAGGACGTCGGATCCGTAGCGGTCGTTCACGACGGGCCACCGTACGGCCGACCGGCCCTCCGGCCGGGCTGCCGCGCCGGAGGCCGAGCCGTCAGGTCTCCTGCGGCTCGGAGGACTCCTCGGGCGGCGGCGGGTCGCCGGTCGCGCCGTCGGTGCCGGTGCCCTCGGCGGGGGCGTAGGCCGTCTGCTCGGGGTCCTTGCCCTCCTCGAGCAGGTCACCGGCGCGCTCGCCCGGCGGCAGTCCCTCCGCGAGCGGGTTGTCCTGGTCGGGCACCAGGTCGGCCGGCAGCGCCTCGTCGGGCACGCCGACCTCCTTCGACTCCTCGTCCATGTTGCTCATGCCGCCGCGGTACCCGCGACCTGCCGCCGGCACCCGCTCGCCGGTTAGCGTCCTCCCATGCCACGCGACGTCCGGAGACCGACCACGGACGACCTCGACGCTGCCTGGCGCGTGGTGTCGGCCCAGCTCCGGCCCACCCCGCTGCTCCCGCCGGAGGACGGCAGCCCGGCCCTCAAGCTGGAGACCGGGCAGCCGACCGGCTCGTTCAAGGTGCGCGGCGCCCTGGCGGCGCTGGCCGCGGTCGGCAGGGGCACGCCGGTGGTCACCGCCTCGGCCGGCAACCACGCGCTCGGCGTGGCCTACGCCGCGTCTCGGCTCGGCCTCCGCGCGACGGTGGTCACCGCGAGCACGGCGTCGCCGGCGAAGGTGGCGGCGATCCGCCGCCGGGGCGTCGAGCTGGTGCAGGTGGGCACGACGTACGACGACGCGGAGGCGCACGCGCTCGACCTCGCGGCCCGCGGTGCGCACTACGTCTCGGCTTACAACGACCCTGCGGTCATCGCCGGCCAGGGGGACGATCGGGCGCGAGCTGGAGGTCCAGCTCGGTGACGACGCGGGCGCGCCGCTGACGGTCGTCTGCCCGGTCGGCGGCGGCGGGCTGGCGGCCGGCCTCGGCCTGTGGGCGTCCGGCCGCGCCGACGTCCGCGTGGTCGGCGTCGAGGCCGCGCACAACCCGGCGGTCGCCGCCGCGGTCGACGCGGGGCAGGTGGTCGACGTCGAGCTCTCGCCGACGCTCGCCGACGGGCTCGCCGGCGGGCTCGAGCCCGGCTCGGTCACCGTGCCGGTCGTCGCCGAGACCGTCGCCGGTCTGGTCACGGTCACCGAGGAGGAGATCCGGGCCGCGATGCGACACCTCGCCCTCGAGCGCGGCGTGGTGGCCGAGGGTGCCGGGGCGGTCGGCGTGGCCGCGGTGCTGGCGGGGAAGGTGCCCGCTCCCGGGCCGGTCGTCGCGGTCGTGACCGGGCGCAACGTCACGGCCTCGCTGCTGACGGAGGTCCTCGCCGGCTGACGCCCGCGGCGGATCCCGGGGCGCTGGTCAGTCGCGGTCAGAGCAGCGGCAGCCGCTTCTGGCTGCGGGGCAGCTGCTCGTAGCCCCGGCGGACCGCGTCCTCGAGCCGCTCGGGCGGAAACGGCCAGTCGGCCTCGGCCAGCGCGTCCTCGACCCGCACGCCCCGGCTCGCCAGGTCGCGGATCGTCTCGGCGACCACGCCGATGTCGGCGCGCTGCTCCTGCACGAACGCCCGGTCGACGACGCCGCCGTGCCCCGGCACCACCACCGACGCCGGCGTCACCAGCCCGAGCACCAGGTCGAGCGTGAGCGGCCAGTCGAGCGGGAAGCTGTCGGCGCCGTAGGCAGGGGGGCCGGACTCCTCCACGAGGTCGCCGGCGAGCACGACGTCGGCGTCGGGCACCCGCACGACCAGGTCGCCGCCGGTGTGGCCGCGGCCGGGGTGGACCAGCTCGACCACGCGGTCGCCCAGGTCGATCGCGGCGGCGGAGGAGAAGGTGTGGTCGGCCGGCACGATCTCGGTCGCGCGGATGCCGGGGACCCGGGGGTCGTCGTACTGCTCCGACTGCTCCGACTGCTCCGACTTCGCCTTCCACGCCTCGCCGCTGGCCACGGTCCGGGCCGCGGCCTCCTCGGTGGCGTGGATGGGGAGGTCGGCGCCGTAGCTGCGCCGGAGCTCGCCGTTGCCGAAGGTGTGGTCGAAGTGCTCGTGGGTGTTGACGACGGCGACCACGTCGCCCGCGCCGAGCGAGCGGACGTCGGCCACCACTGCGCGGGCGAGGTCGTCGGAGGCGTAGGTGTCGACGACGACCAGGCCGCGCTCGCCGCCGACCAGCCCGATGTTGATGTCGATGAACTCGTGGTGGGCGATCCAGACCCGGTCGGCGACCTCGGAGAACGGCATCCGTGCAGGCTATGCCACGGGCTTCAGCACAGGCCGGCGTGGAGCTCCTGCCGCAGCAGCTCGCCGAGCTCGGCGGCCGTGGTCGCGGGACGCGGGAACCGCAGCAGCCGGGCGTGCGCGCCGGTGCGGTCGACCCAGCGCACCTCGACCCGGTCGGGACGCAGGTCGGTGAGCTGGACGCCCACCAGGTCGCCGAGGCGGGTGTCGCTGGTGGTGGCGACCGCGCGCCGCAGCTCCCTCCTGGTGGCAGGAGTTGGCGTGCTCGGCCGACCGCTGGAGGAACCCGCGGTTGAGCTGGTGGGCAGGGGAGGAGTAGGCGCGCAGCGGCACCCGGTGGCCGGGTCCGGCCGCGCCGGGGCCCGGCCGCAGCTGGACGTAGTCGAGCCGGACCGACACCTCGACCCGCCGGCGGTCGCAGCAGCGGCACTGCGCCGGGCCGAGGCTCTCGAGCCGGCCGGCGAGCGTGAGCAGCCCCTCGTCGGCGGGGCCCGCCGGTGAGCCCGCTGCTCACGGTGACCAGGGCGCTGCGGCCCTCGGCGGCGGCCGCGGCGAGGGCGCTCCCGGCGGCGCAGGAGAACACCGGCCGCCCGTCGACCTCGCGCATGGCGAGCGTGTCGCCGTCGGTGAGGTCGGCGGTCACGTCCTCGACGCCGTCGACCACCAGGTCGAGGTCGGCAGGACAGGCGAGGATGCTGCGTGCGGCACCTGCGAGCTGCAGGGGGTCGACGCGGTCGGTGCTCTGCTCGACGGTCACGGTGCTCCTTCCGACTTAGGCCAGGCTAACCTACGGCGACGTGACGCGCCACGGCACCGCCTCGTCCGGTGGGCGGACGGCGGTAGGATTGGCACTCAGTCGATCGGAGTGCCAGACCAGCCGGAGGAGGCGGGATGCAGGAGGACCGCAGGCTCGCCGTGCTGCGCGCGATCGTCGAGGACTACGTGGCGACCGAGGAGCCGGTCAGGTCGAAGGCGCTCGTCGAGCGCCACGGGCTCAACGTCTCCCCGGCGACGATCCGCAACGACATGGCGGCGCTCGAGGAGGAGGGCTACCTCACCCAGCCGCACACCAGCGCCGGCCGGGTGCCGACCGACAAGGGCTACCGGCTGTTCGTCGACCGGCTCTCGACCGTCAAGCCGATGAGTCCGGCCGAGCGCCGCGCGATCGCGACCTTCCTGCAGGGAGCGGTCGACCTCGACGACGTGGTGCACCGCTCGGTGCGGGTGCTCTCGCAGCTGACCCGCCAGGTCGCGGTCGTGCAGTACCCCACCCTGTCGAAGTCGACGGTGCGCCACGTCGAGATCGTGGCGCTCACGCCGACCCGGCTGCTGGTGGTGCTGATCCTCAGCACCGGCCGGGTCGAGCAGCGGCTGGTCGAGCTCGACGCCGAGCTCGCCGACGACGACCTCGCCACCCTGCGGTCGCGGGTCAACCTCGCGGCGACCGGCGAGCAGATCTCCCGCGCGGTCGTCGCCCTCGACGCTCTGGTGTCCGGCGACGAGCCGGCGCCGCCGGCCACGAAGGCCGTGGTGGAGGTCCTGGTCGAGGCGATGAGCGACCACCGCTCCGACGAGCGGGTCGCCGTGGGCGGCACCGCCAACCTGGCCCGCTTCGGCGACTCCTTCGACTCCGCCGTCCGGCCGCTGCTCGAGGCGCTCGAGGAGCAGGTCGTGCTGCTCAAGCTGCTCGGCGAGGCCACGAGCGGCGGCGCGGTCACGGTGCGGATCGGCGCCGAGGGCCCCTACGAGGAGCTCGCCTCCACCAGCGTCGTGGCGACCGGCTACGGCCCCGACGACGCTCTCGCGTCGCTGGGGATCGTCGGCCCGACCCGCATGGACTACCCCAGCACCATGGCAGCCGTGCGCGCCGTCGCGCGCTACGTCTCCCGCATCCTCGACGAGGGCTGAAAGGAATTCAGTGCCCCAGGACCTTTACGAGCTCCCTCGGTGTGCCGCGCGACGCCGACGCGGACACCATCAAGAAGGCCTACCGCAAGCTCGCCCGCCAGCTGCACCCCGACGTCAACCCCGACCCGGAGGCGCAGGAGCGGTTCAAGCAGGTCTCGGCGGCCTACGAGGTGCTGTCGGACCCGCAGAAGCGGTCGGCGTACGACCGCGGCGGCGACCCGTTCGGCGGCGGCTTCGGCGGGCAGGGGGCCGGGTTCTCCTTCACCGACATCATGGACGCCTTCTTCGGCGGCACGGCCGGCGGCGCCACCCGGGGGCCGCGGCCGCGGGTCCGGCGGGGCCAGGACGCGCTGATCCGGCTCGAGGTCGAGCTGGCCGAGGCCGCGTTCGGGGTCTCCCGCGAGCTCAAGGTGGACACGGCGGTGCGCTGCTCCACCTGCGGCGGCGACGGCGCCGCCCCCGGCACCAGCGCCGTGCCCTGCGAGACCTGCCGCGGCCAGGGGCGAGGTCGCCCACGTCCAGCGGTCGTTCCTCGGCGAGATCCGCACGCTGCGGCCGTGCCCGACCTGCCGCGGGTTCGGCACCGTGATCCCCGAGCCGTGCCGCGAGTGCGCCGGCGACGGGCGGGTCCGCTCGCGGCGGACGCTGACGGTCAAGATCCCGGCCGGCGTCGACAACGGCACCCGCGTGCAGCTCAGCGAGCAGGGCGAGGTCGGCCCCGGTGGCGGCCCTCCGGGTGACCTCTACGTCGAGATCCACGTCGCGCCGCACGAGACGTTCACCCGCCAGGGCGACGACCTGCACTGCACGGTCGTCGTCCCGATGACGGCGGCCGCGCTCGGCACGACGCTCGTCCTGCCGACGCTCGAGGCCGACCTGGCCGCCGCCGGCGGCGACGAGCAGGGCCCCGAGACGTCGTTCGAGCTCGAGGTCCCGCCGGGCACCCAGTCCGGCGCCGAGGCGGTGCTGCGCGGCCTCGGCGTGCCCGGCCTGCGGGGCGGTCGTGGCGACCTCGTCGTCACGATCAACGTGGAGACGCCGACCCGTCTCGACCCCCGGCAGGAGGAGCTGCTCCGCGAGCTCGCCGCCCTACGGGGGGAGGAGCAGCCGACCGGCCAGGTGAAGCCGGCCCACCGCTCGGTGTTCGGCCGGCTCCGCGACGCGTTCAACACCCACTGACCGGTGACCTGACCGGTGACCTGCAGATGACACTGCCGCAGCACGTGGTGCCGTCGCTCTCCGGTGTGGCGCCGGGCGCGACGGTGTCCGTCGACGGCGACGAGGCTCACCACGCGGTCGTCGTACGACGGCTCCGCGTCGGTGAGCGGGTCGCGCTCGCCGACGGCGGGGGCCGCGTGGCGACCGGGGAGGTCGTCGAGACCTCGAAGCGTTCGTTCGCGGTCGCGGTCGCCGGCGTCGACGAGGTCGCCGAGCCGGCGCCGTCGCTGACCGTCGTGCAGGCGCTGCCGAAGGGCGACCGCGGCGAGCTCGCGGTCGAGGTGCTGACCGAGGTCGGCGCCGCCCGGATCGTGCCGTGGGCCGCCGCCCGCAGCGTCGCGGTGTGGAAGGGCGAGCGCGCCGCGAAGGCGCACGCACGCTGGCGGAGCACCGCCCGTGAGGCGGCGAAGCAGTCGCGGCGGGCGTGGCACCCGGTGGTCGAGCCGCTGGCCACGACCGCCGCCGTCACAGAGGTGGTCCGGCGCGCGGACCTGGCGGTCGTGCTGCACGAGGAGGCGTCGATCCCGATCGGCGGCGTCGAGGTGCCGGCGGCCGGGGAGGTCGTCGTCGTGGTCGGCCCGGAGGGCGGGCTCACCGACGACGAGGTGGCGGACTTCCGCGACGCCGGGGGCGTCGTGGTCCGGCTCGGCACGGAGGTGCTGCGCACCTCGACCGCCGGCGTGGCGGCGGCGGCCGCGCTGCTCTCGCGGACGCCGCGGTGGGGCGGCTGACTCCAGGCCGCGAGCAGCGCCTCCACCCGGCCGGTCTCCTCCTCGAGCTCCGCCCGCTCGGACCTGGTGAGGTCGCGCAGCAGGGTGCGCACCTGGACCCGGCCGTCGGCGACGTCCCAGAGGCCCACCAGCTCGCCGTCGGCGAAGACCGTGTGCCCGAGGCCGCCGTTGGCCCCCATCCACAGCTTGCGCGCCGCCGGGGTGGTGACCCGGTCCTTGGCCTTGTGCGACAGCCAGAGGTTGTCGTAGGTGCCGAGCAGGCGCACCGGGGCCGGAGCGTCCTCGTCGGCCACCGGCGCGTCGGCCACGTCGAGCAGCGGCTTGCCGTCCTCGTCCTCGTGCCGCACCAGGTCGGTCATGCCCTTCAGCACCGGCGTCAGGCCGGTCACGCCCGACCAGGCGGTCACGTCGGCAGCGGTGGCGGGGCCGAAGGCGCGGAGGTAGCGGCGGACCAGCGCAGGCAGGTCCGGCTCGGAGAGCGCCAACCCGGTCCAGCGGTCGACCGGCTCGTAGACGACCCCTGCCGAGCTGCCCCAGCAGCCGCGGGGCGGCAGCTGGGCGAGGAACGCGACGACGCGCGCCAGCTGCCCGAGCTGCGCCGGCCGGTGCTCGGGGAACCGCTCGGCGAGCGCCTCGCCCAGCCGCCGCACCGGCAGCGGCCCGTCGGCCAGCACCTCGGCGACGGCGGCGCGGAACGCCTCCCGGTCGATCTCGCGGGCGTCGCCGATCGACTGGCTCACCCTGACCTCCCGCTCCCGCACCGGGGTCGCCCACACCGGCAGCGTCACCGCGTCCTCGGCGACGTGCAGGTGGATCGTGTCGCGCAGGCTGAGCACCCCGCACCGCCCGGCCGTCCTCCAGCGCCGCGCTCAGCTCGTGCGGGTCGAGCTCGCGGACCCGTGCGGCGACGGCGAGGTACGGCGGCAGCGGGTCCTGCGCCTGCAGGCCGACCAGGTGCCGCACCACGTCGAGGGGCCGCGCGTCGGTCCGCTCGAGCAGGTGCTGGCGCAGGAGCAGCGTGCGGTTGAGCCGCCGGCGGGTGAAGCGCATGGACGAAGGCTAGGGCGGGCCGCCGACCGCCGGGATCAGCCGACGACGACGGTCTTGGTGTCCTCCGTCGGGCCGAACCCCTCGCCGCCGGAGGGGTCGTCGGTCATCGCGACGAAGGTGTACTCGCCCGGGGCGAGCCGGCTGACGTCGACCTCGGCGGTCCACGGGTAGAGCCCGTCGACCCAGCCCTCGGCCGTCGAGAACCCCTCGGCCACGACACGCCCCCGCTCGTCACGCACCTGCCACGGCACGGTGGCCTCGAACGAGCTCGCCTCCCCCTCGGCGGTGAAGGTGCCGCTCACCTCCGTGCCCTCGACCGGGGACAGCACGTTGACCAGACCACGGACGTTCAGCTCCTTAGCCGCGGTCACCCCGCCGTCGGTGGCGACGCCGAACAGCGGGACCGCGGAGCCGCCGGACTGCACGACCAGCGGGTAGGGCCGGCCCTCGGCCGCCTGGAGCGTGTGGACCAGCTGCTGCACGGCGAGCCGGGCCTCGCGGCGGTTCATCCCCGACGGGGGCGTGCTCCACCCGTCGTCGTCGACCTCGACGACGAACGTCTCGTCCACGACCTCGACGGAGGCGATCATGCCGTCCGGGTCGCCGGGGAACAGCGTCGTGTAGTCCGGGTCCTCGGCGTCGCCGGCCGTCAGCAGCGCGGTCGCCTCCTCGAGCGGGTCGTCCGCCTCGACGGCGCGGACCTCCGCAAACAGCCGGGGCCCCTGCGGGGGTCTCCCCCGACGAAGTACACCGGCACGTCCACCGTCGCCGCCGGCGCGTCGGAGCTCGGTTCGGCCGGGGCCGACGAGGTCGTCGCCGGCTCGTCCGGCGTCGGCGGCTCGCTGGAGTCCTCGGGGGCGGCGGTGGTGGCGGGGTCGTCGGCGCCGGCGGGCTCGTCGTCGCCGCACCCGGCCAGGAGCGCGGCCGACAGCGCGGCAGTGACGACGAGGGCGATGGCGGGGCGCTTCATGGTTCGGTCCTCCCGGGTCGGGGATCGGGGCTCGGGTTCGGGTTCGGGTGGTCAGCGGACGGTGAAGGTCCGCGTGTCGCTGTAGTCGGCCGGTGTGTCGGACGTCTGGCCGGTCGTGGTCGTCGCCACGGTGAGGACGTAGTCGCCCGGCTCCAGCCCGGCGACGTCGACCTCGGTCTCCCAGGCCGATACTCCGAGGGTGCCGGCGCCGCCGGCGGCCTCGCCGTCCGCACCGGGCACGAGCACGCCGTCGGCGACCGGAGCGCGCTCGCCGGTCGCGGCGGTGACCGTCCAGCGGACCTCCGACACGTACTCGGCCATCGTGCCGCGGGTGACGAGCACGTCGTCGACCTCGGCGCCCTCGCCCGGGTCGCTGATGTTGACCGGCGCCGTCACGTTGTAGCCGCGGTCGCGCTCGACCAGCGTCCCGACCGGCGTACCGAGCACCCGGGCGGCGGGCTGGTCCTGCCACTCGAACGCCACCGGCAGCGCCTCGCCCAGCACCGCCTCCGCGGTGTAGACGGCCTGCTGCACGCCGAGCGCACCCGGCCCGTCGCCGCCCTCCAGGGCGGCCGTGGTGCCGAGGGCGACCACGACCCGGTCGTCCTCGACCGCCACGTCGGCGAACGAGCCCGCGGGCCACAGGGTCCGGTAGTCGGGGTCGTCAGGGCCGTGGCCGGCGGTGAGCCGCTCGAGGGCGATCAGCACCTGCTCCGCCGGGTCGCCACCCTCGGGGAGCGCCTGGAACTCCCGGTGCAGCCGGTCGCCGGTGGCGGAGCCGGCGAGGAAGTAGAGGCCGGCGACGAACCGGTCCTCGCCGCCGGGGCTCGCCGCGACGGACGGCTCGTCCTCCGGTGCGGCGTCGCCGAAGCCGCGGACGACGAACGTCGCGGCGACCACGGTCGCGGCCACGGCGCCGGCGCCGAGGACGGCGGGTGCCCACCGCCGGGAGGACGTACGCCGACGGGTGCGGCGTCGTACCTCGGCCAGGCCGTCGCGCGGCGCGACGCCGGACACCGCGTCGTGCAGCAGCGCCTGGAGCCGGTCGTCCCGGAGCGGGTCGTCCCCGGGCCGGTCGGGCTGGTGCGAGTGGTGGTTCATGTCAGTCGGACCTCAGGTCGGGGCCGAGCTCCTCGAGCATCGGCCGCAGGGTCGCCGCACCGCGCGACGCATGGCTCTTCACGGCGCCGCGGCTGATCCCGAGCGTCTCCGCGATCTCCGCCTCGGAGAGCTCGAGGTAGTAGCGCAGCGCCAGCACCTCGCGCTGGCGCCGGGGCAGCCGTTGCAGCGCGTCGAGCACCATCCGCCGGCGGCTCTCGCCGAGGACCGGCTCGTCCGCGCCCGGCAGGTGGCCCGGTGCGGCCTGGCGGGCGAGGTAGCGGTTGACGACGCCCCGGTGCCGCAGCGCGGAGCGGGACCGGTTGACGACGGCCTGGCGCAGGTAGGCCAGCGCCTTGCCGTGGTCGGTGAGCCGGTCCCACCGCTGGTGCACCGCCACCAGGGCGTCCTGGACGATCTCCTCGGCCGTTCCCTGGTCGCGCACCAGCAGCACCGAAAGCCGCACCAGCTGGTCCCAGTGGGCGAGGTAGAGCTGCTCCACGGCGGCGTCGGCCGACGCGGTCTCCTGCCGGGCCTCGTCCCGCGTCCCGCGCTGCGCATCGCTCACGCCGGGTCCCCAGGCCGGCGGGAGCGGAGGAGCGGCTGCATGGATCGTCACGCTAGTGGCACGTCCGAGCCGGCCGGCGGGTTGACGTCGGCGCGCCCCGGTTTGGGAGGGTGGGGGCGTGACGTCAGCCACCCCGACCGACCCCGACTGCCTGTTCTGCAAGATCGTCGCCGGTGAGATCCCCGCCGACGTCGTGCACGAGGGCGCCGCGACCGTCGCGTTCCGCGACATCAACCCGCAGGCGCCGCTCCACGTCCTCGTGGTCCCGCGTGCCCACCACGAGAACGCCGCCGCCTCGGCCGCCGCCGACGCCGAGGGGTTCGCCGCGCTGTTCGCCGCCGCGGCGGAGGTCGCCCGCGCCGAGGGCCACGACGACTACCGGCTGGTCTTCAACACCGGTGCCGGCGTGGGCCAGACCGTGTTCCACACCCACCTGCACGTGATCGCGGGGCGTCCGATGACCTGGCCGCCCGGCTGAGTCCCCGGCCGGCGGCCGGCTGGAAGGCTGGAAAGGGCGGAGGGTCCGGGTCAGAAGGCCGTGAGCACCCGGAGCACCGCGAACAGCACCGGCAGCCCGAACACCACGAGGAGCGCCCACGCGGTGATCCGGTGCACCCGGTTGCCGGAGTCGAGCGTGCCCGCGAAGTCGAGCAGGGCGCCGTCGGGGGACGTGGTGGGTCAGGCCCATCCGCCGCGCGTGGTCGGGGAGGTGCTGGCCCGGGAACCAGATCGGCTCGGCGCCCGGGTCGTCCTCGACGAGGTGCTCGTCGTGCTCGTCCCCGGCCGCCATGGGCGCCACCCTACGCGCCCGGGAAGCACCTCCAGGGATTAACCGGCTCGGCGACGACGTTGATCCGGCGTACGATGAGAAGCGCACCGTCGCCACAACGAAAGGTCGCCCACCCGGGCTCGGATGACCGACACCACCCAGCACCAGACCCGTCACACCGTCGTGGTGCCCAACAGCATCGACATGGTCAGCCTGCTCGGCCCCGGGGACGAGCACCTCGGCATCATCGAGCGCGGGTTCGCCGCGCAGATCCACGTCCGCGGCAACCGGATCACGCTCCAGGGCGACCCCGGTGAGGTCGCGCTCGCCGAGCGGCTGCTCGACGAGCTGGTGGCGATCCTGCGCACCGGCCAGGGCGTCTCGCCCGAGGTGGTCGAGCGGGTGGCCGCCATGCTCCGCGCCGAGACGACCGAGCGGCCCGCCGACGTGCTGTCGCTCAACATCCTCAGCAACCGCGGCCGCTCGATCCGCCCGAAGACGCTGAACCAGAAGCGCTACGTCGACGCGATCGACAAGCACACGATCACGTTCGGCATCGGGCCCGCCGGAACCGGCAAGACCTACCTCGCCATGGCGAAGGCCGTGCAGGCGCTCCAGTCCAAGCAGGTCAACCGGATCATCCTGTCGCGGCCGGCGGTCGAGGCCGGCGAGAAGCTCGGCTTCCTGCCGGGCACGCTCAGCGAGAAGATCGACCCCTACCTGCGGCCGCTCTACGACGCCCTGCACGACATGATCGACCCCGAGTCGATCCCCAAGCTGCTGGCCGCGGGCACGATCGAGGTCGCTCCGCTCGCCTACCTCCGCGGCCGCTCGCTCAACGACTCGTTCATCGTGCTCGACGAGGCCCAGAACACCACGCCCGAGCAGATGAAGATGTTCCTCACCCGGCTCGGGTTCGGCTCCAAGATCGTCGTCACCGGCGACGTCACCCAGGTCGACCTGCCCTCCGGCACCAGCTCGGGCCTGCGCGTCGTCGAGGACATCCTCGACGGCGTCGAGGACCTGACGTTCGTCCGCCTGTCCAGCAGCGACGTCGTCCGCCACAAGCTGGTCGGCCGGATCGTCGCCGCCTACGACGACTACGACGCGCGCTCCGAGCCGGTCGGTCGTGCCCAGGTCGCGCGTCCCCAGCGCCGCGATGGCTGACGCGGAGGCCGAACCGCCGATGACGATCGAGGTGCTGGACGAGTCCGGCGCCGGCCTGGACGTGAAGCACCTGGCCCGGCTGAGCCGGTTCGTGATGGACCGGATGCGGGTGCACCCGGAGGCCGAGCTCTGCATCAAGGCGGTCGACGAGGACACCATCGCCCAGCTCAACCAGCAGTGGATGGAGAAGGACGGCCCCACCGACGTGCTGGCCTTCCCCATGGACGAGCTGCGCCCGGGGATGGTGGGGGAGGAGCCCGAGGAGGGCGTCCTCGGCGACCTCGTCCTGTGCCCGGCGGTGGCCGAGCGGCAGGGCGCCACGGCGGGACACGGCACGGTGGCCGAGATCGAGCTGCTCACCGTCCACGGAATCCTGCACCTGCTCGGCTACGACCACGCGGAGCCGGAGGAGCACAAGGTGATGTTCGGGCTGCAGGACGACCTGCTGGCCGAGTGGCGCGCCGGCGCCCCGGTCGCCGGCTGATCGGCGGCCGATGATCACCGGCGACCTCTGGTTGCTCGCCCTCGCGGCGCTGCTCGTCGTGCTCGCCGGCCTGTTCGCGGCCGCCGACGCCGCCCTCGGCACGTTCTCCCGGGCCCGGGCCGCGGAGCTCGCGTCGCAGGCGCGACCCGGGGGCGAAGCGGCTGGTCGTCGTGCTCGACGACCCGCCGCCGTACCTCAACACCGTCGTGTTCCTCCGGCTGCTCTGCGAGGTGGCCGCGATCGTGCTCGTCACCGTGCTGGTCTCCGAGCACGTCGACCGGGCGACCCTCGCCCGGGTCGCCCTCGCGGTCGGCTCCATGCTGGTCGTCTCGTTCGTGGTGATCGGCGTCGCGCCGCGCACGCTGGGCCGACAGCACGCCGAGACCGTGGCGCTGTGGTCGGCGTGGCCGGTGTGGGCGCTGACCCGGATCCTCGGCCCGTTCCCGCGGCTGCTGATCCTGGTCGGCAACGCGATCACCCCCGGCCGCGGATTCCGCGAGGGCCCGTTCAACACCGAGACCGAGCTGCGCGAGCTGGTCGACATGGCGGAGGCGTCCGCGGTGATCGAGTCCGGCGAGCGGAAGATGATCCACTCGGTCTTCGAGCTCGGCGACACCACCGTGCGCGAGGTGATGGTGCCGCGCAACGACGTCGTCTACATCGAGACCTACAAGAACCTCCGGCAGACGATGTCGCTGTTCCTTCGCTCGGGGTTCTCGCGGCTGCCGGTCATCGGCGAGAACCTTGACGACGTCCGCGGCTTCGCCTACCTCAAGGACGTCGTCCGCCGCGACTTCGAGGCGCCCGACGTCGAGTTCACGCAGCGGGTCGAGGAGATCATGCGGCCGCTGGTGTGGGTGCCCGACTCCAAGCCGGTCGACGAGCTGCTCCGCGAGATGCAGGCACGCCGCCAGCACATCGCGATGGTCGTCGACGAGTACGGCGGCACGACCGGGCTGATCACGATCGAGGACCTGCTCGAGGAGATCGTCGGCGAGATCACCGACGAGTACGACGAGGAGGAGGTCGTCGTAGAGCACCTCGACGAGGGAGCGGTGCGGGTCTCCTCCCGCTACCCGATCGACGACCTCGACGAGCTGTTCGGCGTCGACATCGAGGACGAGGACGTCGACTCGGTCGGCGGCCTGATGGCCAAGCACCTCGGCAAGGTCCCCATCCCGGGCTCGTCGGTCGAGGCCCACGGCTTGCGCTTCGAGGCCGAGCAGGCCGCCGGCCGCCGCAACAAGGTCGGCACCGTCCGGATCCGCCGCGCCGAGGCCCCTGCCCGGGCCGAGGAGACCGCGACCGCCGGCTGACCCTCCGACCCGCGGCCGGGCGCCGCCCTGGGATGATCGCGTCATGGCCGACCTCTCCGCCGAGGACAAGAAGCTCGTCACGCTGGCCCGCGCCACCCGGGCCCGCGTCGGCGCCGCCGAGGGCGCCGCGGTGCGCGACACCGACGGCCGCACCTACGCCGGCGCGACCGTCGACCTGCCCTCGCTGCGGCTCTCCGCCGTGCAGACCTGCGTGGCGATGGCCGTGGCCGCCGGCTCCGCCGGCGTGGACGCCGTGGTGGTGCTGGGGGAGGGCGGCGCCCTCGCCGACGCCGACCGCGCGGTGCTCCGCGACTTCGCCGGCGCCGACGGCGTCGTGGCCCACGTCGGCGACCCGCGGGGGACCATCGCATCGACGGACGAGGTCGGACAGCGGTAGGTTCTCGGTATGGCTGACCGTGCCTGGGAGGAGCACGAGCGGGCCGTCGACAGGCTCGCCTCGTCGTACGCCGCTATCCCGCGAGGGGAGCCGGTCCGCCTCGCGAAGCAGACGACCAACCTGTTCCGCGCCCGCACCGCGAGTGCGGCGCCGGGGCTCGACGTCAGCGGGCTGACCGGGGTGATCGAGGTCGACCCGCACCCCGCGGACGGGCCGCCGACCGCCGACGTCCAGGGGATGTGCACCTACGAGGACCTCGTCGACGCGACCCTCCCGCACGGTCTGGTCCCGCACGTCGTGCCGCAGCTGCGCACGATCACGCTCGGCGGCGCGGTGACCGGCCTCGGCATCGAGTCGACCAGCTTCCGCAACGGCCTCCCGCACGAGTCCGTGCTCGAGATGGACGTGTTCACCGGCGCCGGCGAGGTGGTCACCACCCGACCGGGCGACGACCTGTTCGACGCGTTCCCCAACTCCTACGGCAGCCTCGGCTACGCCACCCGGCTCCGGATCGCGCTCGAGCCCGTGCCGGCGTACGTCGCGCTGCGCCACCTGCGCTTCGACGACGCCGGCCTGCTCACCAAGACGATCGAGGAGATCACCGCCACCCGCGAGCACGACGGGCAGCCGGTGCACGGCCTCGACGGCGTCGCGTTCGCGCCCGGCGAGTACTACCTCACCCTCGCCCGGTGGACCGACGGGATGTCGCTCGAGCCGTCCGACTACGCCGGGCAGCAGGTCTACTACCGCTCGATCCGCGAGCGCGACACCGACCTGCTGACCATGTACGACTACCTGTGGCGGTGGGACACCGACTGGTTCTGGTGCTCGGGCGCGTTCGGCGCGCAGCACCCGCTGCTGCGCCGCCTGTGGCCGCGCCGGCTGCGGCGCTCCGACGTCTACATGCGGCTGCTCCACCTCGACCGCCGGTTCGCGATCGCCGACCGGCTCGACCGCCGGGCCGGCCGTCCCCTGCGCGAGCGGGTGGTGCAGGACATCGAGGTGCCGGTCGACCGGCTGCCGGAGTTCCTCGACTGGTTCGACGCCGAGGTCGGCATGCGGCCGGTGTGGCTGTGCCCGCTGGTCGCCAAGCGCTCGTGGGCGACGTACCCGCTCGAGCCCGGCACGACCTACGTCAACGTCGGCTTCTGGGGCACCGTCCACGTCGGCCCCGACGCCGTCGACGCCCCCCGCAACCGGGCGATCGAGGCCAAGGTCCACGAGCTGGGCGGCCACAAGTCGCTCTACTCCGAGGCGTTCTACGACCGGGACACGTTCGACGATCTCTACAACGTCGCCCACCTCACGGAGGTGAAGCGGCGCTACGACCCCGACGACCGGTTGACCACCCTCTACGACAAGGCAGTGAGGAGCAGATGAGCACGCCGACCAGTCACAGGCTCTCCATCGCGGAGGCCTTCGAGAGCCTGCTGCGCGAGCCGCTGCCGTTGCGGATCACGGCCTACGACGGCAGCAGCGCGGGCCCGGAGGACGCGCCCTACCGGTTCCACCTGGCGACCGAGCGCGGCCTCAGCTACCTGATGAGCACGCCCGACCCCGACCTCGCCCTCGGCCGCGCCTACGTCGCCGGCGACCTGCACCTCGACGGCGTGCACCCGGGCGACCCGTTCGAGGCGCTGGTGGCGCTCAAGGACGGCATCAAGCTGCGGCGGCCGAGCCCGGGCGAGCTGGTGACGCTGCTGCGGTCGCTGGGGATCTCCCACCTCAAGCCGCCGCCGCCCCCGCCGCAGGAGGCGCCGTCACGGGTGCGCCGGGTGTTCGAGGGCTTCCGGCACAGCCTGACCCGCGACGCCGAGGCGATCCACCACCACTACGACGTCTCCAACCGGTTCTACGAGCTCGTCCTCGGGCCGTCGATGACCTACACCTGCGCGGTCTTCCCGCGCGAGGACGCCACGCTCGAGGAGGCGCAGGCCGAGAAGTACGACCTGGTCGCCCGCAAGCTCGAGCTCCGGTCCGGCCAGCGGCTGCTCGACCTCGGCTGCGGCTGGGGCGGGATGGTGCGCCACGCCGCCAAGGAGTACGGCGTCAAGGCGCTCGGCGTGACCCTCTCGCGGCAGCAGGCGGAGTGGGCCCAGCAGGAGATCAAGCGGCAGGGCCTCGACGACCTCGCCGAGGTGCGTCACCTCGACTACCGGCTGGTCGAGGAGACCGACTTCGACGCGGTCAGCTCGATCGGCCTCACCGAGCACATCGGCGTGCGCAACTACCCGGCGTACTTCTCCTTCATCCGGGACAAGCTCAAGCCGCAGGGCCGGTTGCTCAACCACTGCATCACCCGCGCCGACAACCGCGGGCGGGCCCGGGCGGGGGCGTTCATCGACCGCTACGTGTTCCCCCGACGGGGAGCTCACCGGCTCCGGCACGATCATCGCGCACGTGCAGGACGTCGGGCTCGAGGTGCAGCACGAGGAGAACTTCCGCACCCACTACGCCCGCACGCTCGCCGGCTGGTGCCGCAACCTCGTCGACAACTGGGACGAGTGCGTCGCCGAGGTCGGCGAGAGCACGGCGCGGGTGTGGGGTCTCTACATGGCCGGGTCGCGGCTGGGCTTCGAGCGCAACGAGATCCAGCTCCACCACGTGCTCGCCACCAAGACGGTCGACGGCGACAGCGGCTACCCGCTGCGGCACCCGTTCTGACCGCCCGTCGACCGGACGTCGACCGGACGCCGACCGCACCGTCGGGGCCGATAGCCTGACCGGGTGAGCACCCGGGCCGAGCAGCACGTCGCCGACGTGCTGCGCCGCGAGCAGCTGTCGCCGCACCTCGTGCGGCTGACGCTCGGCGGCGACGGCCTCGCCGGGTTCGAGACGACCGGAGTGCCCGACGAGTGGGTCGGGCTGGTGGTCCCCGGCCAGTTCCAGAGCCGCTACTACACCGTGCGGTCGTGGTCCGGCGGCGAGCTCGTGCTCGACGTCGTCGTCCACGACGTCGGGCTCGTCACCGAGTGGGCGAGCGGCGACTGCGTCGGCGACCGGGTGACGATCACGGAGCCGAAGGGCTCGTTCGCGATGCCCGACACCGCGGCGTGGCTGCTGCTGGTCGGCGACCTGACCGCGCTCCCGGCGATGGCCCGGATCGCCGAGACCCACGCCGGCACGGTGCCGACCCGGGTGTGGGCGGAGGTGCCCGACCTCCCCGAGCAGCTCGCCGGCTACCTGCCCGACGGGCCCGACGTCACCTGGCTCGGCCTCGCCGACGACGGCGGCAGCCGGCTCGCCGCGGTGGTCGAGAACCTGGACTGGCCCGAGGGGGAGGGCTACTTCTGGATGGCGGGGGAGTCGGCGCAGATGCGCGCGATCCGCAAGCACCTGATGCGTGTGCGCAGGCTGCCGTCGACGGCGTACGACGTGATGGGCTACTGGCGTTCCGTCGCCGCGCGGCAGCCGCGCTCGGTCGACCCGGGCCCGATCTGGCGGGCGGGCAAGGCGGCCGGCAAGAGCGACGAGGAGATCTGGGCCGACTACGACGAGGCGCAACGGTGATGAGCGGGCACGACGACGACTTCGACTCCGACGACTTCGACCCCGACGACGTCGACGAGGACTTCGACGAGGACTTCGGGCCGCCCCCGGAGCCGGCAGCACCGGCGCCGTTCGCCGCGGCCGAGGGGCACCGCAGTGGCTTCGCGTGCTTCGTCGGCCGGCCCAACGCCGGCAAGTCGACGCTCACCAACGCGCTGGTCGGCCAGAAGATCGTCATCACCTCTGACAAGCCGCAGACCACCCGCACCGTCGTCCGCGGGATCGTGCACCGGCCTGACGGCCAGCTGGTGCTCGTCGACACCCCCGGGCTGCACAAGCCGCGGACGCTGCTGGGGGAGCGGCTCAACGACCTGGTGCGGACGACGTGGGCGGAGGTCGACGTCGTCGCGGTCTGCTTCCCGAGCGACGAGAAGATCGGGCCGGGCGACCGGTTCCTCGTCAACGAGCTCGCCAAGGTGCGGCGTACGACGAAGATCGCGGTCGCCACCAAGACCGACCTCGCCGCTCCGGACCGGGTCGCCGAGCACCTGCTCGACATCGCCGAGCTGGGCCGCGAGACCGGCACCGAGTGGCGCGAGATCGTGCCGGTCTCGGCCGCCGCCGGCGGCAGTGCCGGCCAGGTCGACCTGCTCGCCGAGCTGCTGGTCGGGCTGATGCCCGAGGGGCCGCCGCTCTACCCCGACGGTGACCTCACCGACGCGCCGGAGGAGGTGCTCGTCGCCGACCTGGTCCGCGAGGCGGCCCTCGACGGCGTCCGCGACGAGCTGCCGCACTCGATCGCCGTCGTCGTGGAGGAGATGCGCCTGCGCGAGGGCCGCCCCGCCGACAAGCCGCTGCTCGACGTGCACGCCAACCTCTTCGTCGAGCGCGACTCCCAGAAGGGCATCGTGATCGGTCACCGCGGCTCCCGCCTCCGCGAGGTCGGCACCAACGCCCGCCGCCAGATCGAGTCCCTCCTCGGCACCCCCGTCTACCTCGACCTCCACGTCAAGGTCGCCAAGGACTGGCAGCGCGACCCCCGCCAGCTCCGGCGACTCGGCTTCTAGGTCGAATCGGCCCTCGTGGTCGGTCGAGTCGGCCCTCGTGGTCGGTCGAATCCGGCCTCGTGGTGGGTTGAATCGGGCCTCGTGGTTGGTCGAATCGGGCCTCGTGGTCAGGCGACGACGACCGAGTCGCCACAACACCCGACTCGGCCCGCCACGACACCCGATTCGACCAACCACGACACCCGACTCGGCCCGCCACGACACCCGACTCGGCCCGCCACGACACCCGACTCGGCCCGCCACGACACCCGATTCGGCCCGCCACGACACCCGATTCGACCGACCACGACACCCGATTCGACAGGTCAGGCGGGGGCCCAGCAGCGGCCGAAGGTCTGGCCCATCCGCCACTGGTCACGGGTGGGCCACTCGTAGCCCCACTCGTAGTCGAGGGGGGTCGTCGGCGACGTCGAGGCCGGCCTCCTCGCACTGGGTGCGGCCGAGCTCACGGGCGGCCGCGGCACCCGGGTAGTCGCCGTCGGGGAACGGGACGACCTCGATCGCGCGCCAGGAGTGGCGGGCGGAGCAGACGACCCGCTCGAAGCCGCGGTCGTCGGGGGCGGCGGTGCCGCACATGGCGAGCCGGTCGCGGTCGGCGGACCGTGAGAGTGCCCCCTCGAGGCTCTCGGTGAGCCGGGCGAGCTCGCCGTCACCGGCGACGACCACCACGTCGCAGCGGAACCAGTCCGCGCCCCGGTCGGACTCCTCCACGCTCGCTGTGAACCACACCGGCCGCACCATGCTCAGCCGCAGGTCGGCGAGCGACCCGCCGACGAAGTCGGCGAGCGCCGCGGGGCACGTCTCGGCCACCTGCGCCTGCGCCCTCGCGGAGTCGACGGCGACCAGGTGGCCGTCAACGAGGAGGTCGAGCCGGCCGACCTCGTAGGTCTCGGAGGTGTGCGGCCGGTTGCAGCGGACGGGCTCCCCGGCGACGGCGGGGGCCAGTGCCTCGTCGAAGGTGAGCCGGTAGCAGGCGCCGTCCGGGGGCGGCGCGGGCGGCTCGGCGGCGGTCGGCGGCGGTGTCGGCACGGGGTCGGGCGGCTGCTCCTCCTCCGACCCCGAGCAGCCGGCGAGCGCCACGGCCAGCAGTACGCCGACCACGGCCCGCGCCGCGCGACGCCCGCGGCGGGCGGGAGCGAGGTCAGTCACTGGTCCTCGCCCAGCAGACCGAGCGGCGGTTGCCGGCCTCCCACTCCGCGCGGTGGAAGTGGGTGTAGGCGAACTCGAACCGCGCGGGGTAGTTGAGCCACGCCTCGATCGAGGTGGAGCAGAACGACTTGGTGCGGCTCGCGACGACCTGGTCGCCGGGGTAGGCGTCGTCCGGCTCCCCGAGCTTGATGGTGGTGGCCGCTCTCCAGTCGTGCGGCTGGGAGCACGGCACCTTGTCGCCCTCCGTGACGGTCCGCCCGGCGGCGCAGACCATCCACTTGTCGGCGGGGCGTCCGGCGAGCAGGCCCTTCGCGGTCTGCGGCAGCGGCCGGTAGGTCTCGCTGGCGCCGTTGCCGCCGACGATGTCGCACCGGTACCACCGCGCGCCCTCGTCCCACGCCTTCTCCGAGGGCCGGAACCACGCCCAGCTCACCATCGTGCGCAGCACCAGGCTCTCGTCGGCTCCGACGAACTCCGCGAACCTGGTGGAGCAGGTCTCGTAGGCGTAGCGGCCGACCGCCTGGTCGTCGTACGCCGCGTCGTCGAGCTCGTCGGGCAGCTCGCCGACCGCGAACGTCTCCGCCGTGTGCCGCTCGGTGCACGGCACGGTGCGGGTGGCGTTGGCGGGTTGGGCCACGTCGTCGGGGGTCAGCACCCGGCAGGTGCCGAGCTCGGGCACCTCGGTCGAGTCGACGAGGGACGGGTCGGCGTTGGCGCCCTGCGGCTCCGACGAGCACGCACCCAGCGCGACCAACGCGACCAGGACGGCGAGAGCGCCGGCCGTGCGCGCGACGACGGCACGGGCGTGCGTCATCGCCGTCCTCCCCGGGTGGTGTCGCTGGTCAGCTGCTGAGCAGTGCGGCGATCGTAGCGCCCAGCTCGTACGCCGACCCAAGCTCCGGGTCGTCCACGTCGCCCAGCACCTCCAGCACGTCGTAGGACAGCTTCCACCCGAGCGCGCCGACGATGGACTGGACGGCGCGCACGCCGCCGGTGAGGTCGTAGCGACCGTGCAGCCACAGCCCGTAGGGCCGGCCCGAGGTCGCGCCCTCCGACTCCCCGGCCCCGCCGCCCGCGTCGAGCGCACCGCCGACCTGGAGGAACGTGCTGTCGAAGAAGTGCTTGAGCGCCCCGCTCATGTAGCCGAAGTTGACTGGCGACCCGAGCAGGTAGCCGTCGGCGGCCAGCACGTCGTCGGCGGTCGCCTCCAACGCGGGGCGTACGACGACCTCGACCCCCTCGATCGCGTCGTCGCGCGCCCCCGCGACCGCCGCCTCGAGCAGCGCCTGGGTCGAGCGGGTGGGGGGAGTGGTGGACGATCAGCAGCCGGGCCACGGGTTCAGGCTAGACGCTCGCCGTCGGCCCGCTCACGGCACGGCGACGAGCCGGTCGCCCGGGTCCCAGGTCGCGGTGTCGGTGGCGTCGCCACCGTCACCGAGGTCGTTGCCACCGACGCCGTCGCGCAGGTCCAGCACGTCGCGGTGGGCCTCACCGAAGAGGTGGTCGGGGCCACCCCCGCCGACGAGGGTGTCGGCCCCGTCCCCGCCGTAGAACCAGTTCGCCGAGCCGTCGCCGACGAGGGTGTCGTCCTCGATGCTGCCGACGACGACCTCCACGGACACGTTGTCGCCCTCGCCCTGCGCGCCGTCGTTGGCGAGCCCGTCCAGCACGACCGTCACGGCAGGGCCGTAGAGGGAGTAGGTCACGGTGTCGCGACCTCCTCGGCCGAGGAGGAGGTCGGCTCCCCCACCGGCGAACACGCCCTGCTCGAAGGTGTCGGCGCCCGGACCGCCGATCTCGACGTCGTCACCGTCCTCGCCGGTGATGGTGTCGCTGCCGGGGCCGCCCTCGAGGCGGTTGGCCGCACCGTCGCCCTCCAGGATGTCGGCGGCGGAGCCGCCGACCCCGTTCTCGACCGCGACCAACGCGTCGATCTCGTCCGGGCTGTTCGGTGTGGAGGAGGTGGCGCCGCTCCGCGGCTGCCCGGTCGCCCGCAGGTCGATCCGCACCGGAGTCGTGCGCCGTGCATAGCTGACCGTGTCGACGCCTCCCTGGCCGTCGATGCTGTCCCAGCCGTCGGGCCGGTCGCCTTGCAGAACCGTGTCGTCGCCCTCGCCCGCGCAGATCACGTCGTCGCCGCCGCGGCCGTCGATCGTGTCCGCGCCGCTGCTGCCCACGATCACGTCGGCGCGGGAAGTGCCGGTGATCCTCCCCGAGCCGGTGATCGTCGCCGGCAGGCCGTGGCAGGTGGGCCGCCGCGGCGGGCCGTCGACCAGCTTCAGCAGCCACTGGCCGCGCACCGACCCCCTGCGCGGTCAGGAAGATCGTGCCGCGCGCGACCAGGGGGGTCGTCGATGACCGGGTCCCACCGCGGCACGGGGCTGAACTCGTCCAGCAGGCGCGTGCCCTCGGGAGTCCCGTCGGAGTACCACAGCTCGGGGCCCTCGACCTCGCCCCAACGGGCCTGGACGACGAAGCGCAGGGTGCCGTCAGGAGCTCCGAGCAGGGGGCGCGGTTCGCCGCAGAGACCGCGCTCGTCGCATCCCTCGACCGGGCGGTCGGTGACCTGCCGGGTGCCGGCCTCGGTGCCGTCGGTGACCCAGAGCTCGTGCGGGCCTCCGTCCGCGGTGGCGGTGAAGAACAGCCGGTCGCCGGCGGGCACGAGGTCGAACGGGGCGCTCGACCGGGCGTCGTACTGGGCATCCGGAGCGAGGTTGGAGACCATCCTCGTGCCTGCCTCGGTGCCGTCGGACGTCCACAGCTCCACGCCGTGGAGGTCGTCCGCGGCCACGAAGTAGAGCCTCCGCCCGGCGGCGGTGAGGGACCCCGGGGCGCGGCCGGGGTCGGCGGAGATGTCCTTGACGAGCACCGTCCCCGCGCGGGTGCCGTCCGACCGCCAGAGCTCGCGGCCGCGGTCGGTGGCGGCGGTGAAGTACAGCGTCCGCCCGACCACGGCTAGGTCGTCGGGGATGCTGTGGCCAGGGCCGGGACGGATGTCCTTGAGCGTCTTCGTGCCCCGCCGGGTGCCGTCCGAGGTCCACAGCTCCTTGCCCCGCTCGCGGTCGCCCGCGTGGAAGAACAGCCTTCCTCCCATGCGGACCATCTGGGGTGACTCGGCGACCTGTTCCCAGGCCGGCTTGAGATGCGTCCGGAGGGGCACCGTGCCGCCGCGGGTTCCGTCGGAGCGCCACAGGCTCCATCCCTTCCGAGTCGGCGAGATGAAGAAGAGCCGGTTGCCGACGGTGGCCGCGGTGAGCGCACCGGTGTTGAGCCAGCCGAGGCGGGCCACCCTGACGGTGCCCCTGCGCGTGCCGTCGGTCTTCCAGAGCTCCTGCCGGCGCAAGCGGTTGGTGAAGAAGTAGAGGTGCTTCCTGGCCGGGAACAGCAACGTGGGCGAGGAGCTCGCCCGCCCGGGGAAGACGTCCTTGAGCAACCTGGTGCCCCCGGCGGGTGCCGTCGGACCGCCACAGCTCCCATCCCTTGCCCTCGGCCCTGGCGGCGAAGTAGAGGCGGCCGCGGAACACCGTGGGTGCGGAGAACGGACGCTCGAGGACGACGTCGGTGTGTTCCGGTGGAGGTGGGGCGGCCGACGGCGCTTGCGCGGCGGTCGGAGGTACGGCGGGCGCCGCCCCGATCGCCGTCGCCACCAGCACCACGGCGGCGACCCGCCGACCGATGGATCGTCCGCGCACGTGGTTCCCCCGATCTTCCAGGCCGGAGGATGCTAGCCTGTCCCCGTCATGATGCGCGCGCTCCTCCTTGGTTGCCGCAGCGAGGTCTGATCGCCTCCGGGCCGGACCCCCTCGCTGCGGAGTTCTCCCTGCGCGACCGGCCCCGCTCGACCAGAGCGCACAGAGACGACTTCCGAGGACCGGACCCACATGACCACGATTCCCAGCCAGCAGCCCAGCGGCATGCCGTTCCACCGCTACACGGCGTTCCAGCCGGTCACGGTGCCCGACCGCACCTGGCCCGACCGCACGATCACGAAGGCGCCGCGGTGGCTGTCGACCGACCTGCGTGACGGCAACCAGGCGCTCATCGACCCGATGACGCCGAGCCGCAAGACGAAGATGTTCGAGCTCCTGGTCCGGATGGGCTACAAGGAGATCGAGATCGGGTTCCCGGCGGCCAGCCAGACCGACTTCGACTTCGTCCGGCAGCTCATCGAGCAGGACCGGATCCCGGACGACGTACGGGTCTCGGTGCTGACCCAGGCCCGCGAGGACCTGATCGCCCGCACCGTGGAGTCGCTCGTCGGCGCCGACAAGGCGACCGTCCACCTCTACAACGCCACCGCCCCGCTGTTCCAGCGGGTGGTGTTCGGTGTGACCGAGGCCGAGTGCATCGCGATCGCGACGCGCGGCACCGAGTGGGTGGTGAAGTACGCCGAGCAGCTGCTGCCGGGCACCGACTTCGGCTACCAGTACAGCCCGGAGATCTTCACCCAGACCCCCACCGACTTCGCGCTCGAGGTGTGCGAGCGGGTGTCGGACGTGTGGCAGCCGGAGGAGGGGCGGGAGATCATCCTCAACCTGCCGGCGACCGTCGAGATGTCGACGCCCAACACCTACGCCGACCAGATCGAGTACTTCTCCCGCGGCCTGACCCGCCGCGACGTCAGCGCGATCAGCCTCCATCCCCACAACGACCGGGGCACGGCGGTCGCGGCGACCGAGCTGGCGCTGATGGCCGGTGCCGACCGGGTCGAGGGCTGCCTGTTCGGCCACGGCGAGCGCACCGGCAACGTCGACCTGGTCACCCTGGGCATGAACCTGTTCAGCCAGGGCATCGACCCGATGATCAGCTTCGCCGACATCGACGAGATCCGTCGCACGGTGGAGTACTGCACCCAGCTGCCGGTCCACCCGCGCCACCCCCTACGCGGGCGACCTGGTCTACACCGCCTTCTCCGGCTCCCACCAGGACGCCATCAAGAAGGGCCTGGAGGACCTCGAGCGGCAGGCGGCCGAGGCCGGCAAGCCGGTCGACGAGCTGCCCTGGGAGGCGCCCTACCTGCCGATCGACCCTCGCGACGTCGGACGCACCTACGAGGCCGTGATCCGGGTCAACAGCCAGTCCGGCAAGGGGCGGCGTCGCCTACGTGCTGAAGGCCGAGCACAACCTCGACCTGCCGCGGCGCGCGCAGATCGAGTTCAGCCGGGTGATCCAGCAGCACACCGACGCCCAGGGTGGCGAGGTCACGCCCGACGACATCTGGGCGATCTTCCGCCGCGAGTACCTCGACCGCGAGGAGCCCTACTCGCTCGTCAGCTTCACCTCCACCACCGACGAGGACGGCGACGACCAGCAGGAGGTCCGGCTCGTCGTGCGGGGCGAGGAGCAGACGTTCAGCGGCCAGGGCAACGGACCGGTGGCGGCCTTCGTCGACGGCATGCGGCGCGCCGGTGCCGACATCCGGGTGCTCGACTACGCCGAGCACGCGCTCTCCGCGGGCGGCGACGCGGTCGCGGCGGCGTACGTCGAGTGCGAGGTCGCCGGCGAGATCGTGTGGGGCATCGGGATCCACCACAACATCGTCACCGCGTCGCTCCGGGCGGTCGTCTGCGCGGCCAACCGCGCGCAGGCCACGACGATCCCCGGGGTGTAGGCGGCCGCCTGCCACACTGGCGGGGTGAGCGAACGCGTCCTGGTGTCCGAGCGGGTCGGGCAGCTCTTCCTCGAGTCCGACCGCGGTCGCGACCGGCTGGAGTTCACCGAGTACGGCGCCGGCGACGCGTGGGTCGTGCTGCTGCCGGGTCCGCTGGTGCCGCGGCGGATGCACGACGGGCTGGCGCGGTCGCTCGCGTCCGTCGGCGCCCACGTCGTCACCCTCGACCTGCTCGGGCACGGCCGGTCGGACAAGCCGGAGGACCCGCTGGTCTACTCGGTGACCTCGTTCGCCGAGCAGGTCGTGGCGCTGCTCGACCACCTCGGTGCGCCGCAGGCGGTGGTCGGCGGCACGTCGCTCGGCGGCAACGTGGCGCTGGAGGTCGCGGCGATCGCCCCCGAGCGGGTGCGCGGGCTGCTCGTGGAGATGCCGGTGCTCGACAACGCGCTGGAGGCCGCGGTGGTCGCGTTCGCGCCGCTGCTGCTGACCGCCCGCTTCGTGCCGTTCGCGGTCTCCGGCGTGCGGCAGGTCACCCGGCGGGTGCCCCGTCGTGCCGTGCCGGGGTGGGTCGGCGTCGGGCTCGACACCCTGGACCAGCGCCCGGGGGCCGATGGCGGCCTACGTCCACGGGGTGTTCTTCGGCCGCACGGCGCCGTCGGTGCCCGAGCGGCGGCGGATGACCGTGCCGGCGCTGGTGGTCGGCCACGGCCGTGACCCGCTGCACCCGGCGGCCGACGCCGCGCTGCTCGCCGACCAGCTCCCCGACGCGCGGTTCGTGCGGTCTCGGGGGATCCTCGAGTGGCGGCGGCGCCCGGAGCGGCTCGACCTCGAGGCCACGCGGTTCGTGCTCGACTGCTGGCGACCGGCCCGCCGGGCGCGCAGGACGGGAGCGTCCTGAGCGGTTCAGCCCAGCCCGTTCAGCCCAGGCGCGAGGCGCGGTCGCGGACCGCGGCCAGGGCGTCGCGGACGACGGCGTCGAGCGGCCGGTCGACATCGACCACCACGCCGTCCTCGTCGGGCTCGAGCTGCTCGAGGGTGGCGAACTGCGAGTCGAGCAGTGACGGCGGCATGAAGTGCTCGCGCGCCGCCATCCGCTCGGCCAGCACGTCCTTCGAGCCGAGCAGGTGGACGAAGTACGTCGGCTCCGGCACGCCGCCGCGCAGCACGTCGCGGTAGCGCCGGCGCAGCGCGGAGCAGGTCAGCGCGGTGTCGTGCCCGGCGGCGTGCTGCTCCGCCGTCCACCGGGCGAGCGCCGCGAGCCACGGGGCGCGGTCCTCGTCGTCGAGCGGCGCACCCGAGCGCATCTTCTCGACGTTGGCCCGGGGGTGGTGGTCGTCGCCCTCGGTGAACACCAGGTCGAGCTCGGCGACGAGGGTCTCGGCGACCGTCGTCTTGCCGGTCCCGGAGACGCCCATGACGACGACGTGCAGGTGGGTCGCATCGGTCACGGGGCGTGACCCTACGCCCCGACCGCCGACGCGACGCCCCACAGCACCGCGGCGACCGCGAACGCGCTCAGGCCGATCGTCGTCTCCATCACCGTCCAGGTGCGCAGCGTCTGCTTCAGGTCCATCTCGAAGAACCGGCTGACCAGCCAGAAGCCGGAGTCGTTGACGTGGGAGAGCACGGTGGCGCCGGCGGCGATCGCGACGACGAGCAGCGCGATCCGGAAGTCGCCGTAGCCCTCGCTCTGCACCGGGGCGGCGATCACGCCCGCGGCCGTGGTGAGCGCCACGGTCGCCGAGCCCTGCGCCACCCGGAGCGCGGTCGCGATGAGGAACGCCTGCAGCAGCACCGGCATGCCGAGGTCCGCCAGCGAGGTGGTGAGCGCCTCGCCGATGCCGCTGATGTAGAGCACGCCGCCGAACATGCCGCCGGCACCGGTGATCAGGATGATCGAGCAGATCGGGCCGAGCGCGGAGTCGAGCACGTCCATGGTGTCGGCGAACGAGCCCTCCCGGCGGCCGAGGACGGCGATCGCGGCCAGGAGCGTGATCAGCAGCGCCACCGGGGTGTTGCCGAGGAGGACCAGCACGTCGGTGAAGGTGCTCTGGTCGAGCGAGCCGGCCTCGATGAGCGTGGTCACCAGGGTGTTGCCGGAGATCAGCACCATCGGCAGCAGCAGGAGCAGGAGGACGGTGCCGAACCGCGGCGGGCGGCTCGGTCCGCGACGCTCCCCCGCCCTCGGCCCGCTCGTCGGCGCTGCCCTCGGCCCCGTCGCGGCCGCCGTTCTCCTCGCCGAAGAGCACGGTCGGGACGTCGACGTGCACGCGTCGTCCGATCAGCTGGGAGAACAGGTAGCAGCCGGCGTACCAGGCGACGATCGCGGTCGGCACGCCGACGAGGAGCACGACGCCGACGTCGCCGTCGAGGCTGACGGCCGCGGCGACCGGACCGGGGTGGGGCGGGACGAGGGCGTGCATGGCGGCGAACGCGCCTGCGGCCGGGAAGGCGTAGAGCAGCAGGGAGCCGCCGAACCTGCGGGCGACGGTGAAGATGATCGGGAGGAAGACCACGAGCCCCGCGTCGAAGAAGATCGGGAAGCCGAACAGCAGTGATGCGACGCCGAGCGCGAACGGCGCGCGCTTCTCGCCGAACCGGGAGATCAGGGTGTCGGCCAGCACCTGGGCGCCACCGGTGTGCTCCAGCAGCCGCCCCAGCATCACGCCGAACCCGACCAGCAGGGCGACCTCGCCGAGGGTCTCGCTGAACCCCGCGAACAGCGCGTCCGGGACGTCGCCGATCGGGGATGCCTGCCGCGACCGCGGTCACCACGCTCACGAGGACGAGCGCGATCATGGCGTGCAGCCGCAGCACCATGATCAGCGCGAGCAGCAGGGCGACGGCACCGGCCGCGACGAGCAGCAGCCCGGCCGAGCCGTAGGCGGGTGAGATCGGTTCCATGGAGAAGCGGTACCCCCGAACCGCTCCGGTGAAGCCCTCCGCGTGGCGGGGAGGACGGCGGGGCTATCGCACGCCGACCTTGCCCGGCTCGTTCCTGACCTCCTCGTGCAGCCGTTCGCGGACGTTCGCGCGCAGCTGGACCGCGGACTCGCGGATCGCGTCGGAGATCAGCTCGTGCACCCGCGGGTCGGCCAGCCCCTCGTGCAGGATCCGGAACACGGTGTCGCTCACCAGCCGCACGACGTCGTCGTGGAACGGGACGAACCGCAGCCGCCCTGTCGTCCGGTCCTCGCGGATCAGCTCGACGATCATCGCGTCGAGCTCGGCGCGGTTCTGCTCGATCGCGGCGGCGACGTGCTCGGCGTAGTTTCCGGTCTGGACGACCGCGATCACCTCGTCGAGCACCGCCACGGTCACCGGCCGCCGGATGATGTCGACGATCGTGTCGGCGAACCGTCCCACGACGTACGCCGTGGCGCGGTCGCCGTAGGCCCGGTCGGCCGCCCGTCCCAGCCGGACGGCGATCACCACGATCCGGATCAGGCGGAAGCTGCGGAAGGCCGGGTCCGACAGCGGGACCATCCCGACCACCTCGTACCAGTACCTGCGCGGGAACCGCCAGCCCAGGCCGGACCGGCGCCAGCGCGCCGCGAACTCCACCGCGAAGACGCCGCAGACGACGTAGTCGGCGACCACGACCCGGCGCTCCCACTCCGGGTCGACGTCCCAGAAGGTGATCCACACCAGCAGCGCCACGGAGACGACGGCCAGCAGCAGCATCAGCCAGTCCACGGCGGTCACCGGCGGCGTCGTGGGCCGGCCGGGCCGGGGGGCCGGGCCGGTCCCGCGCCGCCCGGCCGGGGTGGCGGCGGCCGTTGTGTCGCTCATGAGCGCACAATAGGTGGGTGCCGCTCTTCCGTGACGAGGCGATCGTCCTCCGCACCCACAAGCTGGGGGAGGCCGACCGCATCATCACCTTGCTCACCCGCCAGCACGGGCGGATCCGTGCGGTGGCCAAGGGCGTGCGCCGCACCACCTCGCGCTGGGGGTCGCGGCTCGAGCCGTTCACCCACGTCGACCTCCAGCTGGCCGAGGGCCGCTCGCTCGACGTGATCACCCAGGCCGAGACCCGGGGGCCTACGCCGCCGCGATCGGCGCCGACTACGACCGCTACACCGCCGGCACCGCGATGCTCGAGACCGCGGAGCGGCTGGTCGTCGAGGAGCGGGAGCCGGCGGTCCAGCAGTTCCTGCTGCTGCAGGGCGCGCTGCGGGCGATGGCGTCGGGCGAGCGCCGGCCCGGCCACGTGCTCGACTCCTACCTGCTCAGGTCGCTGGCCGTCGCCGGCTACGCGCCGTCGTTCGCCGACTGCGCCCACTGCGGCCGGCCGCCGACGGAGAACGCCGGGCGGCACCGCTGGTTCAACCCCGGCATGGGTGGCGTGCTCTGCGCCACCTGCCGGATCCCGGGCTCGGCCAGCCCGGCGCCGGAGACCCTGGTGCTGCTGGGCGGCCTGCTGGCCGGGGACTGGCCGGTCGTCGAGGCGGCCGAGCCGCGCCACGAGCGCGAGGCCAGCGGCCTGGTCGCCGCGTTCGTGCAGTGGCAGCTCGAGCGCGGCCTCCGCTCCCTGGCCTACGTCGAGCGGTGATGCCCGTGGCCCCGGTGACCGCCGCCAGCCCTGCCCTACGCTGCAGCCCGTGACCCGCGCCTCCCGCCGCGCCGCCCGCCGCTCCGACGGCCGCTCCGACGGCCGCCGGACCGAGCCCCGGCCGCCGACGCCGCACCCGTCGGGGGCCCGGCCGCCTGCGGTCCCGCCGGAGCTGGTGCCGCGTCACGTCGCGGTGGTGATGGACGGCAACGGCCGGTGGGCCCAGCAGCGCGGGCTGCCGCGGACCCGGGGGGCACGAGCAGGGCGAGCACTCGCTGTTCGACGTCGTCGAGGGTGCGATCGAGATCGGGGTGAAGGCGATCTCGGCCTACGCGTTCTCCACGGAGAACTGGAGCCGGTCGCCGGAGGAGGTCCGGTTCCTCATGGGCTTCAACCGCGACGTGATCCGGCGGCGCCGCGACGAGATGCACGAGCTGGGCGTGCGGGTCCGCTGGGCCGGCCGGGCCCCGCGCCTGTGGAAGTCGGTCATCAAGGAGCTCCAGGTCGCCGAGGAGCTGACCCGCGACAACGACGTGCTCACGCTGACGATGTGCGTCAACTACGGCGGGCGGGCGGAGCTCGCCGACACCGCGCGGTCGATCGCCCGCGAGGTCGCGGCGGGCCGCCTCGACCCGGAGCGCGTCGACGAGCGCACCTTCGCCAAGCACCTCTACGTGCCCGAGGTCGCGGACGCCGACCTGGTCTGGCGGACGTCGGGGGAGCAGCGGCTGTCGAACTTCATGCTGTGGCAGGCGGCGTACGCCGAGCTCGTCTTCACCGATGTGCTGTGGCCCGACGTCGACCGGCGCCACCTGTGGCAGGCCGTGGAGCTCTACGCCCATCGCGACCGCCGCTACGGCGGCGCCGAGCCGACCTGACCCGTCCCGTCCGTCCGTCTGCCCATCCGGTCCGTCCGAAGGATGAACGCGTTGCGTCCCCGGGTGGCATTGTGCGGCGTTCCGGGCATGGCCGCCCGCCGGGCGCCCTACGCTCCGGCCATGACGTCTCCCCCACGCCCGGGCCGCCGGCATCGGCACGGCCGTCCTGCTCGTCCTCTCGCTCAGCGCCTGCGGCGGGGACGGCGAGGCCGCGGCCGAGGACGTCGAGACGGTCTTCACCACGATCACGCCGTCGCCCACCGACCCGACCACGCCGGCCGAGCCGTCGACGACGCCGGCCGACCCGGACGCGTCGATGACCATCGAGCCGACCGGCGCCGTCGACCCCGAGGAGCTCGCCGAGGACCTCGACAGCGCGGTCGCCGTGACCGACCGGTACTGGACCGACCACTGGACCGAGTTCTTCACCGGCTCCTACGCCCCGCCGAACGTCGTGGGCCTCTACGACGGCTACGACGAGGCCAGCGCACCCACCTGCTTCGACGAGGTGCTGCCGCCGGGCAACGCGTTCTACTGCCCCGACGGCGACTACGTCGCCTGGGACCAGACGCTGATCGAGCTCGGCTACGAGATCGGCGACGCCTGGCCCTACCTGATCGTCGCCCACGAGTGGGGCCACGCGGTGCAGGCGCGGCTGTCGATGGACTTGCACTCCGAGCAGTACGAGCTGCAGGCCGACTGCCTCGCCGGCGCCACCCTCTACGGCGCGGCCGCCGACGGCAACCTCGAGTTCGAGGCGGGCGACGAGAAGGAGATCGTCGACGGCCTCAACCTGATCGCCGACGAGGTGCCGTGGGGCATGAGCGGCGACCACGGCGACTCGTTCGAGCGCATCGACGCGTTCAACGACGGCCGGACCGGCGGCGTCGCCGAGTGCCTGCCCGAGGCCGTGAGGGACAGGAACGGCTGAGCCGTCGGTCCCGGGGTGAACCGATGACCGACCAAAGTAGGTTGTCGGCGGTCGAGCCACGGACCTAGCGTCGGTGCTCGTGACCGAGTCCGTGGTGCGCGTCCGCGACCTGCGGATGCGCTACGGCGACAAGGACGTGCTCACCGGCGTCGACCTCGACATCCACGCCGGTGAGGTCGTGTGCCTCCTCGGCCCCAACGGCGCCGGCAAGACGACCACGATCGAGATCCTCGAGGGCTTCCGGATCCGGTCGGCGGGCGAGGTGGAGGTGCTCGGGCAGGACCCGGCCGCGGCCACCGAGGACTGGCGCGCCCGCACCGGCGTCGTGCTGCAGTCGTGGCGCGACCACCCGCGGTGGACGGCGCGCCGGCTGCTCACCCAGCTGGGCGAGTACTACCGGCCCTACTCGACACCGGACCGCCCGCGTCCGCACGACGTGGAGGACCTGCTCGAGACGGTCGGCCTCGGTGGACTGGCCGACCAGAAGCTCACGACGCTGTCCGGCGGCCAGCGCCGGCGCCTCGACGTGGCGATCGGGATCGTCGGCCGGCCCGACCTGCTCTTCCTCGACGAGCCGACGGCGGGTTTCGACCCGCAGGCCCGGCGGGAGTTCCACGACCTGATCCGCCGGCTCTCGCGGGTCGACCGCACCACGATCCTGCTCACCACCCACGACCTCGACGAGGCCGAGCGGCTCGCGACCCGCGTGCTCGTGCTGGCCGGCGGCCGGATCGTCGCCGACGACACCGTCGACGGGCTGGCCCGGCAGGTCGCGGGGGAGACGGTCGTGCGGTGGCGCCGCGGTGGGCAGGCGTTCACCGAGCGGGTGCCCGACGGGACGGCGTTCGTCCGCACGCTGCTCGCCGAGCACGGCGACGAGGTCACCGACCTCGAGGTCCGCCGGTCGAGCCTGGAGGACGCCTACCTCGGTCTCGTCCTCCAGCACGAGGCCGGTCACGGCGACGCGGCGGCCCGGCTGTTCTCCGAGGCGTCTGCCCCGTCTGCTCCGTCCGCCCCATCCGCTCCGTCGCCGGGGGTGTCGGCATGAACCCGGCCAGGTACGCCGTCGGCATCGGGGTCCGGCGCGGGCTGCGGGAGTTCTGGCAGAGCGTCCGGAGCACCCAGGACCAGGGGTTCTACCTGTTCACGGCGCTCATCACGCTCGGCTACCTGTTCCTCCGCCGCAACACCGAGGTCGAGGGCACCGACCTGCTGCTGCCGTCGGTGGCACTGCCCAGCATCCTCGGCCTGCTGGTGGCGTTCGGCTTCGTCATCGGGCCGGCGTACAGCCTCGCCATGGAGAAGGAGGACGGGACGCTGCTCCGCCACAAGGCGGTGCCGCACGGCCTGAAGGGCTACTTCGCGGGGCAGCTGGTGTTCCAGACGCTGTCGCTGGTGCCGCAGATGGTCGTGATCCTCGTGCCGAGCTTCCTGCTGTTCGACGACCTGATGGCCGACGCGTCCGGGTGGTTCACGGTGATGTGGGTGCTCGTTCTCGGCACCCTCGCCACGATGCCGATCGGGATGGCGATCGGTGCGCTGGTGCCCAACAGCCAGAAGGTCGGCACCTGGGGCATGCTGCCGGTCGCCGTGCTCGCCGGCACCTCGGGGATCTTCTACCCCCTGCAGCGGCTCTGGGACTGGGTCGAGGTCGTGGTGCAGGTCTTCCCGCTGTACTGGCTGGGCCTCGGCATGCGCTCGGCGTTCCTCCCCGACTCCGCGGCGTCGGTCGAGGTCGGCGGCGACTGGCGCACCTGGGAGACGGCGGCGGTGCTCGGCGTCTGGGCCGTCGTCGGCGCCCTCCTCACCCCGCGCCTGCTCCGTCGGATGGCTCGCCGCCAGACCGGCTCGGCCGTCGAGGCCGCCCGCGACGCCGCCGCGCAGTGGGTGCGGTAGCGGGCGGGCGACCCCGGAGCGGTCAGCCGACGGCCGTCCCCTCCAGCTCGACCATCAGCGGCGGCAGCGCCAGCCGGGTGACCCCGAGCATCGTCGTCGGCGGCGCCACGCCCGCGGCGCCGAGCCGGCCCGCCAGCACGCCGTAGTGCTGCAGCAGCAGGTCGACGTCGGTGGTGTAGACGCCGAGCCGGACCAGGTTCGCGAGGCCCATGCCGGCGGCGGCGAGGACCGCCTCCAGGTTGTCGAGGCTCAGCGCCAGCTGCGCCTCTATGTCCCCGGCGTGCTGCGGGGCCCCGGTTCCGTCGGTCGCGGTCTGCCCGGCGCAGTACAGCGTCCGCGCGTGCCCGGACACGACCTCTCCCTGGTGGTAGCCCAGCTGCATCGACCACGGCCACGGGTCGACCGCCGTTCGCTCCATCGTCACGTTCGTTCCTCTCGTCGGTCCAACAGTGCGAGCGGCAGCCTGCCGATCAATCACGACATCCCCTGTCGGGTATCTGGCCTAGGTTTCTCGCATGCGTGCCGACCGGCTGGTCTCGTTGGTGCTGCTGCTGCGCCAGCGCGGCCGGTTGTCGGCGGCGACGCTGGCCCGCGAGCTGGAGGTGTCGACCCGCACCGTCCTGCGTGACGTCGACGCTGTCGTCGGCCGGCGTCCCGGTCTACGCCGAGCGCGGGCGGCACGGCGGGTTCGCGCTGCTGCCCGGGTTCCGCACCGAGCTCACCGGCCTCACCCACGAGGAGGCGCTCGCCCTGCTGGTCGCGGGAGCGCGGCGCGGGGCCGCGGCGTTCGGCCTCGGCGCCCCGCTCGCGTCGGCCCTGCTGAAGGTGGCCGACGCGCTGCCGGCGGGTCACCGCGAGGCGGCGGCCGGCGCGGCGCAGCGGTTGCTGGTCGACCCGGAGACCGACCTCCTCGCGCGGCGGGTGGCAACCGCCGAGGAGGTGCCGGACGCCGTGGTGGCGGAGGTCCGGCGGGCGGTCGTTGCCGGCCACCGGCTGCGGATCCGCTACGAGGCGGCGGGACAGCGGGCGGAGTGGCGCACGGTGGACCCGGTGGGCCTGGTCACCGTGCGCGGGCAGGGCTACCTGCTGGCGACGAGGTCGGGGAGGAGCGCACCTACCGGTTGTCGCGGATCCTCGCCGCCGAGGAGCTCGCCGAGGCCGCGCAGCGCGCGGAGGAGGTCGACCTGGGCCGGGCCTGGCAGGAGCGCAGCCACCGGTTCCGCACCGGCGGGAAGCAGGTCGTCGTGTCGCTGCGCCTCGACCCTGCGCGCCGCGACGACCTGCTGGCCACGGCCCTGGCGGTCGTCACCGAGGCCCCCGAGCCCGACGGCCGCCTACGCCTCGACCTCACCTTCCAGGACCGCCGCCACGCCGAGTGGGCGGTGTGGCAGGCAGCCTCGGGCGCCGAGGTCCTGTCACCGGAGTGGCTGCGCCACGCCGTGCGCGACCGCGCGGCAGCCATCGCCGAACGCCACGTGGAATGACCCTGCCGGTTCGAGCTGCTGCCGCACCGCGTCATCCCGAAGGTCGGGGCGCCCGCGTTGTCTGGACGGAGCGGAGGGAGCGAGGAACGAGCGACCGGAGCGGAGGAAGACAACGCGCTAAAGGCGCCCCGACACCGCGCGAGCGAAGCGAGCGCAATCCAATCTAGTGCTCGTCGTAGTGCTCGCCGTGGGGGGCGTGGCGGTGGCCGTCGTGGACGTAGTCGAGTGGTCCTCGTGGGGGACGGCGAGGTGGCCGCAGCGGGGGCCGTGCTCGTGGGGGTGGTCGGATGCGGGTTCGTGGTCGGCGGGGGAGGCCGCCGGGGAAGGGTTCGCGGAGGCGGGCGCGGCGGCGGGTCCAGACGCCGAGGGGCCAGGCGAGGGCGAAGCCGGCGAGGGCGACGAGGACGATGGTGGCGCCGGGGGCGACGGGCGCGTCGGCGGGTGCGAAGGCGGTGAGGAGGAGGCCGCCGACGGAGGCGAGGGCGCCGAGTGCCATGGCGCCGGTGAGGGTGGAGCGGAAGGTGCGGGTGACCTGCTGGGCGGTGGCGACGGGCACGACCATGAGTGCGGAGACGAGCAGGAGCCCGACGGTGCGCATGGCGACGGTGACGCTGACGGCGGCGAGGACGGCGACCATGAGGTTGTAGGCGCGCACCTTGAGGCCGGTGACGCGGGCGAACTCGGGGTCTTGGGCGACGGCGAAGAGCTGGGGTGACAGGCCGACGCAGAGCAGCACGACGACGGCGGCGAGCAGGAGGGTGATGAGGACGTCTTCCTCGGAGATGCTGGTGATGGACCCGAAGAGGAAGCGGGAGAGGGTGGCGGTGCTCTGGCCGCCGAGGCCGCTGATGAGGATGCCGCCGGCGAGTCCGCCGTAGAAGAGCAGGGCGAGCGCGACGTCGCCGCTGGACTGGCCGCGTTCGCGGATGACTTCGATCAGCACGGCGCCGACGACGGCGACGACCACGGCGGTCCAGGTGGGGGAGGTGCCGGTGAGGAGTCCGATGGCGACGCCGGTGACGGCGACGTGGCCGATGCCGTCGCCCATCAGGGAGAGCCGGCGTTGCACGAGGAAGGTGCCGACGGCGGGGGCGGCGAGCCCGGTGAGCAGCGCGGCGATGAGGGCGCGCTGCATGAAGTCGGTGCCGAGCAGCTCGATCGGGCTCACCGTGCGTCTCCTGCGGGTGGGTCGAGGGGGCGCTCACCTGAGGGGCGTGCTCGGGGCGGTGTCGTTGCTCGGTGCCGGGGTGGTGGTGGTGCGTGTGGGGCTCGGCGAACCACGGGAGGTGCACGTCGTGGTCGCCGAGCGGCGGCCCGTCGTACGCCGTCCGGCCGTCGCGCATGAGCACCGCCCGGTCGACGAGCCGGGCGAGCGGCCCGAGCTCGTGGGCGACGAGCACGACCGTGGAGCCGCGCTGCTTGAGCGCGGCGAGGGCGTCGGCGAGGGCTTGCTGGTTGGGGAAGTCGACGCCGGCGGTGGGCTCGTCGAGGAAGAACAGCTCCGGCTCGCCGGCGAGGGCCCGGGCGATGAGGGCGCGCTGCTGCTGGCCCCCGGAGAGGTGGCCGACGGGGTCGCGACGCCGGGAGGTGAGGCCGACGACCTCGATGGCGTCGTCGATGGCCGCCCGGTCGGCGCGGGTGAGGGGGCGGAGCAGGCGGCGCCGGGTGAGCCGGCCGGAGGCGACGAGCTCCCACACGGAGGCGGGGACGCCGGCGGCGGCGCTGGCCCGCTGCGGGACGAAGCCGATGCGGTGCCAGGCTCGGTAGTCGGCGAGTGGGGTGCCGAAGAGCCGGACCTCGCCGGTCGCGAGCGGCCGGAGGCCGAGGAGGGCGCGCACGAGCGTGGACTTGCCCGACCCGTTGGCGCCCATCAGTGCGACGAACTGGCCGTCGCTGACGGCGAGGTCGATGTTGCGCAGGACCGGCCGTCCCCCGAGGACCACCGACCCCTCGCGGATCGACACGGCCGGCTCGGTCATCGGCAGCCGTTGGCGGTGCGGGAGCGCGTCCAGGTTGGCCTGCATGAGGGAAAGGTAGTCCTCTCCGTCGGTCTCGTCGGTCAGGCCCTCGATCGGGTCGAGCACCCCGGCCTCGATCCCGAGGTCGCTGGCGAGGGTCTCGCTGAGCTCGGGCGAGGCCAGGCGCTCGCTGAACACGGTGGTGATCCCTTCGTCGCGGATCAGCTCCTGCAGCTCGGCGAGGTGCGCCGGCGAGGGCTCGGCGTCGGGGGAGAGGCCGGCGATCGGGGGCCAGGTGCACGCCGTACTTCTCGAGGTAGCCGAACGCGTCGTGCGACACCACGACGGTGTCGCGCTCGCAGTCGGCGAGGCCGTCGGTCAGCTCGGCGTCGATCGCCTCCAGGTCGGCGCGGAGGTCGGCGGCGCCGCGCTCGTAGTCGGCGGCGTGGTCGGGGTCGACGTCGGCCAGGGCGGCGGCCACGGCGTCGCCGAGCTCGGCCATCCGCAGCGGGTCGTGCCAGAAGTGCGGGTCCTCGTCGCCGTGGTCGTGGTCGTGTTCCTCCTCCGCGTGCTCCTCGTGCTCCTCGTGCTCGGCCTCGGACTCCTCCGTCGCGAGCAGGTCGACGACCTCCGCCGCGTCGACGTGGTCGCCCTCGGCGACCTGCTCGACCGCCTCGTCGACCGCCGGCTGGAACCCGGTCTCGAAGACGACCAGCTCGGCGTCGGCGAGCACCCCGGTCTGCTGCACGCTGAGCTCGAGGTCGTGCGCCTCGCCGCCGGGTGCAGTGAGCAGCTCGACGTCGGCGTGCTCGCCGGCGACCCGCTCCGACACGTAGGCGAGCGGGTAGAAGGCCGCGGCGACGGTGACCCCGTCGTCGTCGGAGCCGCCGCCGAAGCCGCGGCGCAGCCGGTCGCGAGCAGGGTGACGGTGGCCAGGGCGGGGACGACGTTCCAGCGCATGAGAATCATTCTCAAACATGACGAGCCGGTCTGTCCACTCGGGGCCGCCGGGAGGCGTGCGAGACTCCGGTCGTGCTCGTGGTCAACCGCTTCCGGGTCACCCCCGCCGAGGAACACCGGTTCCGAGGCGAGCTCGCCGCCGCGCACGCCCTGCTGGCGGCCAAGCCGGGGTACGTCGACGGCTGGGTCGGCCGCAACCTCGACGAGCCCGACCTGTGGGTGCTCACCACCCGCTGGGACAGCGTCGGCGCCTACCGCCGCGCGTTGTCGGCGTACGACGTCAAGCTCGAGGCGGTGCCCGTCCTCAACCGCGCCCTCGACGAGCCCAGCGCCTACGAGGTGGTCGAGCCGAACACCGTGCTGAACGTCCACGAGGCCCGCGTAACCTAGGCGCTTCGCACCCAAGACCGCCCGGCAGCCGGCCGGGCGGCCCAGGAAAGGAACCGCCGTGGCCAAGCCGCCCCCGTCCGTCCTCGACCAGGTCGTCTCCCTCGCCAAGCGGCGCGGGTTCGTCTACCCGTGCGGGGAGATCTACGGCGGCACCCGCTCCGCCTGGGACTACGGCCCGCTCGGCGTCGAGCTCAAGGACAACATCAAGCGCCAGTGGTGGAAGTCCATGGTGCAGATGCGCGACGACGTCGTCGGCCTCGACTCCAGCGTGATCCTGCCCAAGCAGACCTGGGAGGCCAGCGGCCACGTCGCGACGTTCTCCGACCCGCTGACCGAGTGCCAGTCGTGCCACAAGCGGTTCCGCGCCGACCACCTCCAGGAGGAGTACGCCGAGAAGAAGGGGATCGACAACCCCGACGACGTCGACCTCACGACCCTCGCCTGCCCCAACTGCGGCACCCGCGGCGCCTGGACCGAGCCGCGCCAGTTCTCCGGCCTCCTCAAGACCTACCTCGGCGTGATCGAGGACGAGTCGGGCCTGCACTACCTGCGCCCGGAGACCGCGCAGGGCATCTTCCTCAACTTCAGCAACGTGGTCACCAGCCAGCGGATGAAGCCCCCGTTCGGCATCGCCCAGATCGGCAAGAGCTTCCGCAACGAGATCACCCCGGGCAACTTCATCTTCCGCACCCGCGAGTTCGAGCAGATGGAGATGGAGTTCTTCGTCCGCCCGGGTGAGGACGAGGAGTGGCACCAGTACTGGATCGACGAGCGGACGCGCTGGTACGTCGACCTCGGCATCGACCGCGACAACCTGCGGCACTACGAGCACCCGAAGGAGAAGCTGTCCCACTACTCGAAGCGCACCGTCGACATCGAGTACCGGTTCCGCTTCGCCGGCTCCGAGTGGGGTGAGCTCGAGGGCATTGCCAACCGCACCGACTTCGACCTGTCGACCCACGCCGAGCACTCCGGCCAGGACCTCAGCTACTTCGACCAGGCCGCCAACGAGCGCTACGTGCCCTACGTCGTCGAGCCGGCGGCCGGCCTCTCGCGCAGCCTGATGACCTTCCTCGTCGACGCCTACTCCGAGGACGAGGCGCCCAACACCAAGGGCGGCGTCGACAAGCGCACCGTCCTGCGGCTCGACCCGCGGCTGGCGCCGGTCAAGGTCGCCGTCCTGCCGCTCTCGCGCAACGCCGACCTGTCGCCCAAGGCCAAGGACGTCGCCGCCGAGCTCCGCCGCGGCTGGACGGTCGACTTCGACGACGCCGGTGCGATCGGCCGCCGCTACCGCCGCCAGGACGAGATCGGCACGCCGTACTGCGTCACGGTCGACTTCGACACCCTCGAGGACCAGGCCGTCACCGTGCGCGAGCGCGACACGATGCAGCAGGAGCGGGTGTCGCTCGACCGGCTGACCGCCTACTTCGCCGAGCGCTTCGTCGGCTGCTGACCCGGCTGGTGCCACCATGACCGTCGTGATCCAGCGACCGCGGACCGGGCTCGCCGGCACCCCTCCGCACGGCCCTCGCGGGCGTCGTGGTGCTCGGGGCGCTCGCCGGCTGCGGCGACGGGAGCGGCGGGGGAGCCGGAGAGCGAGGACACCGGGGCGTCGTCGGAGGCCACCGACGGCGGCACGACCGCCGCGGTGGAGGACTACCTGCCGGTGCCGGACGCGGTCGAGCTGACCGCGCCCGGAGCCCAGCTCGGGCTGACCGAGACCGCGACCGTCGCCTGGCGGCCGCGGCAGGACGAGGTCGTCGCCCTCGACATCACGGTCGACCGGGTCGACCGCACCTCGTTCGAGGAGTCGTTCGGCGGCTGGGTGATTACCAAGCAGATGCGCGACCAGACGCCGTACTTCGCCCGTGTCACCGTCCGCAACGTCGGCGACACCGACGCCGGTGGCCTGGCCGTGCCGCTCTACTCCCTCGAGAGCTCCGGCGTGCTCGTCGAGCCGCTCGGCTTCCAGCAGAAGAAGTTCCGGCCGTGCCCCGGCGGCCCGCTGCCCGAGCGGTTCCCGGCCGGCAGGTCGACCGACCTGTGCCTGGTCTACCTCTCGCCGGAGGGCAGCGAGCTGGAGGCGGTCGCGTTCGACCTCGTCGGCGACCTCGAGCCGGTCACCTGGAGCGGCACGATCACCGAGATCGAGCAGCCGGAGAAGCGGAAGAAGAAGCGCCGCCGCTGAGCGGATTTCACCACCTTCCCCGCGGCCCGGACAATGGACCGCATGACCGCGACCACCGCCGCCGCACACCCGGGCCTGCAGCTCGGGTCGCTGCGCGTCGCCACGCCCGTCGTGCTCGCCCCGATGGCGGGCGTCACCAACGCGGCGTTCCGGCGGCTCTGCGCCGAGCAGGGAGCAGGGCTCTACGTCTGCGAGATGATCACCAGCCGCGGCCTGGTCGAGGGGGACGAGACCACCCGGCGGATGCTGGTGTTCGACGACGCCGAGCAGGTGCGGTCCGTGCAGCTCTACGGCACCGACCCGGCCTACGTCGGCAAGGCCGCCGAGATCCTGTGCGCCGACCACGGCGTCGCCCACATCGACCTCAACTTCGGCTGCCCGGTCCCCAAGGTGACCCGCAAGGGCGGCGGCGGGGCGCTGCCCTGGAAGCGCGGCCTGCTCGCCCGCATCCTCGAGGAAGCGGTCGCCGCCGCGACGCCGTACGGCGTGCCGGTCACGATGAAGACCCGCAAGGGGCTCGACGACGACCACCTGACCTACCTCGACGCCGGGCGGATCGCCCAGGAGAGCGGCTGCGCCGCCATCGCCCTCCACGGCCGCACCGTCGCCCAGGCCTACTCCGGCGAGGCCGACTGGGACGCGATCGCCGCCCTGGTCGACCACGTCGACATCCCCGTCCTCGGCAACGGCGACATCTGGGAGGCCGCCGACGCGCTGCGGATGGTCGAGCAGACCGGTGCCGCCGGCGTCGTCGTCGGCCGCGGGTGCCTCGGGCGTCCGTGGCTGTTCCGCGACCTGGCCGCCGCCTTCGCCGGCGCGGAGGAGGTCGCGCTGCCCACCCTCGGTGAGGTGGCCGCCATGATGCGGCGGCACGCCGAGCTGCTGTGCGAGCACATGGGGGAGGAGCGCGGCTGCAAGGAGTTCCGCAAGCACGTCTCGTGGTACCTCAAGGGGTTCCGGGCCGGCGGCGACCTGCGGCGCTCCCTCGCCCTGGTGAGCACCCTCGCCGAGCTGGACGCCCGGCTCGCCGAGCTCGACCCGGCCGAGCCGTTCCCGGTGTCCGAGCTCGGCAGCCCGCGCGGCCGGCAGGGCTCGCCGCGGTCGAAGGTCGTGCTGCCGGAGGGCTGGCTCGACGACGCCGACGGCAGCGACTGCGTGCTCCACGAGGCGGTCGACGAGACCACCGGAGGGTGACCCGGCACACGGTGACGGGAAACACGGTCTAGACCACCGGGGTCGATTCGGACTGTGGAAAAGCGGTGTGGTTAGGTCGACGTTCGTGCCCACCGCCGCTACGGTGCTCTGGGCACCGACCGAGCAAGCGACAGCAAAGGAAACCAGCGCGTGGCCGGCAAGCACAGCCACAAGCGGGAAACCGCGCGACGCAAGCCGCGGGCCGCCCTCCTCGCGGGACCCCTCGCGATCGCCGCGACCGGTGCGGCGGTGACCGCCGGCGTCCTCGGCGCCGAACCCGCCCAGGACCTCCTGGCCTCCGACTCCACCGCCGCGGCCGGCTCCATCGCCGGCGCCGACACCAGCACCGAGCGACGGCTGCCCGTCTCCCGCGGCGGCGCCCGGCCGATCCGCGAGCAGCAGCAGATCCGCCCGCTGACCGCCGTCGAGAAGGCGCTCCAGTCGCCCGCCGTGGCGCGCGCCGTCGACCGGGCCGACACCCGGCTGTGGACGACCGCCGCCCTCAACGTGTGGACCCGCCCCGACGACAAGGCCGAGCAGGTCGGCGAGATCGCCGAGGGCGAGAAGGTCCTTGTCACCGGTCGCGAGGTCGCCGGCCGCGAGGAGGTCGTCGTCGACGGCCAGTCACGCTGGGTGACCGCCGGCTACCTCACCGCCGAGAAGCCGTTCACCCTCGGCGGCGACTGCACCAACGGCACCTCCGTCCCCGCCGGCGTCAGCCCCAACATCAAGGCGGTCCACGAGGCCGTCTGCGCGGAGTTCCCCGAGATCAGCACCTACGGCACCTTCCGCAGCGACGGCGAGCACGGCCAGGGCATCGCCGTCGACATCATGGTCTCCGGCGACCGCGGCTGGCAGGTCGCCGAGTTCATCCGCAAGTACTACTCCGAGCTCGGCGTCAGCTACCTCATCTACGCCCAGCAGATCTGGTCGGTCGAGCGCTCCTCCGAGGGCTGGCGGGCGATGGAGGACCGCGGGTCCGCCACCGCCAACCACTACGACCACGTCCACGTCACGACGTACTGAAAAGGCGAAAAATTGCATCGGATGATGCATTCATGGGCTTGGATTCGCCTTGCACGGCTGTGATCCGAGGTAGTTGCCATTCTGTCGCGTTCGCCGTTTGGCGGCTTCTGCAACACGCTGACCTGCAGGGTTGCGCGATCGCTTGCATCTGATGAATGATCCGTTCATCGGTTTCGACGGTGTAGGAGGCGGGCGTGGCGGATCGTTCGGGGCGTAGGCCGGAGGGCTCGGCGGCCTTGGTGTTGTCGTCGTCGGTGGTGCATCTCCATCCGGAGGAGGCAGTCTTCGAAGCGATGCTCGCGGGCTGGACGGCGCAGCAGACCGCGCGACTCCTCAGCGTGACCACGATCGAGTCTCGGGTGGCCACGGTTCGCCGGTTCGCGGCGTTCACCGGGGAGTATCCGTGGCGCTGGCAGCCGGTCGACGTGGAGGAGTGGACGGTGTCGCTGCGCCGCGGTGGCGCGCGGGCGCATTCGACGCTGCGGAACTACCAGAATACGATCGCCATGTTCTGCGACTACCTGGTGGATCCGCGGTATGAGTGGGCGAAGGAATGCCTGGCGCGGTTCGGCACTCATCCGGTGCAGATCTGTCACGAATGGAACACCGCGGCCCATGTGGCCGACCACGAGGGACGCCCGACGGTGCGGCCGTTCACCCGCGAGGAGCTGCAGGCGTTCTTCGACCACGCAGACGCCCAGGTGGACCGGGCGCAGCGTCTGGGGCGGAAGGGGTGGACCGCGGCGTTTCGGGATGCGGCGGTGTTCAAGACGATCTACGCGTTCGGGCTGCGCCGTCGCGAGGCGGTGATGCTGGACGTCACTGACTTCCACACCAACCCCGCGGCTGCGCAGTTCGGGGGGTACGGGATCTGCTCGGTGCGCTACGGCAAGGCGATGAAGGGCTCCCCGCCGCGGCGCCGGTCGGTGCTGACGGTGATGGGATGGTCGGTGGACGTGCTGGCCGAGTACGTCGAGGAGGTGCGGCCGCTCTATGGGGTGGGCCAGCGGCCGATGCTGTGGCCCACGGAGCGCGGTGGCCGGGTCTCGACCGACTACGTCAATGTGCGGTTCCGGGAGTACCGCGACGCGCTCGGCCTGCCCGCGGAGCTGCATCCACACTGCCTGCGCCACTCGTACGTGACGCACCTGATCGAGGACGGCTTCGACCCCTTCTTCGTCCAGCAGCAGGTCGGCCACGCGTGGGGCGCGACCACCGCCCTGTACACCGGGGTGAGCAGCGACTGCAAGAACCGAGCCCTTGCCGCGGCGCTGGGACCCGCATTCGCTCAGATCACCGAGCCGGAAGCGGAGTCGGGATGAGTCGAGTTCGTGAGGTCGACTACCGCTGGCATCTGCGCCAACTGATGGCCACCCGTGGGTTGTTCTCCACCACCGACCTGGCGCCACTGTTGGCAGAACGCGGCATCGAGCTGTCCGCAGCCCAGGTCTACCGGTTGGTCACCGGCACCCCGGAGCGGTTGAACCTGCACGTGCTCGTCGCGCTGTGCGACGCGCTGGGCTGTACCCCCGGACGACCTGGTGGAGCCGGTCGTCGTCGCGGACGCGAAGCGAGCCAGCCGCCGCGCCGCCGGCGTCAAGGGCGCCGGCCCCGCGTCTGCAGGTGAGAAGACGGCACGCCCGACTCGGGCGAAGATCGTCCCCGACAAGTGAGCCGCTTTGTCCAGACCTGCCTCGGCGCGGCGGCAACAAGATCGACTCGACGCGGTGGTTGTCGTCGTGACCGGCATCGACCCGGTGTTGTCGGCCACCACGGTGGCCGATGTCGTGGAGCGGGTGGCCGCGACACCCGGGGCGCGTGCCCGCCTGGCCGGTTACCTGCTGGAGCATCCTGACGCGTTGACCTCTGGTCACTCGCGCCCGCCTAAGGTGGTCGGTGCCTTTATTGCCGGGCTCGTGGCCGCCGGCTCGACGGTGTTAGTCGTCCCGCGCTGCGCCGGATGCGGCAGCGCCGTCGAGCTGCCCCACACCCGCGGACCGGATGAGCGGATCTGCGGCCGCTGCTGGCGACGGAACCACACCGCAGAGTGTGTTGACTGTCGCCGTGTCAAGCCGGTCTACAGTCGGACCGACGAGGGTCGGGCGCGGTGCGCCGGCTGCGACAAGCGCGCTCGGGCCGAACCGTGCGGAACGTGTGGCCGCGTCAAGTCGGTGGCTCGACGGGCCGTTGACGGCAGCGCGCGGTGCTCGGGATGCGCTCGCCGCGACACCAGCGCCTGGGAGGACTGCGCCGGATGCGGCCGGCGTAGGCCGGTCAACGCCCGTGCAGAGGACGGCGGTGCACTGTGCGTCTCGTGCTACCTCGCGCCGCCCGCGGTCTGCGCGGCATGCGGCGAAACCAAGCCCGTCGCGTCGCGTCGTGGCGGGGGCCCGTTGTGCGCTGGTTGTTACCGCCAACCCGAACGTGAATGCGGCGGATGCGGTCGCATCCGTCGGATCGCGGTCCGCGGCCGAAACGGCCAACCGGACCTGTGTGGCAGCTGCCACCAGGCGCCGGTCCTGGTATGCGGCGTCTGCGGGGTCGAGGGCCCGTGCCGGACCACCACCATCGACCGTTCCCCGATCTGCTTCCGCTGCCAGCTCGTGCGCAGACTCGACCAGCTGCTGACCGGCCCGTCGGGTCAGATCGCCGGGTCGCTCGTCCCATTGCGTGATGCGATCCTGTCCGTCGACAACCCCCGCACCGCGTTGGACTGGCTCCGCCGCAGCCCCGCTGTCGAGGTGCTCACCGCGATGGCGAAAGGTCACCGGCCGCTTGCCCACGCGACGTTAGACGACGCCGCCGGCACCCGGCGAGGACGAGCCTTCGCGATCGAGCACCTGCGTCAGCTGTTGGTGACCTGCGGAGCGCTGCCCGAGCGCGACCGCCATCTCGCGCGACTCGAGGTAGCCCTCCAGGAGCTGGTCGAGGCTGCCCACCCCGAGGACCAGGAACCACTGCGGACCTATGCCACCTGGTGGTTGCTGCATCGACTGCGGCGCAAGGCCGAACAAGGTCGCCCCCCACTGAGTTCGCTGCCCACCGGGTCCGCGAGCAGACTGCCGAGGCCGCCCGTTTCCCTTGCCTGGCTCCGCGAACAGCGCAGGACGCTCTCCGGGACCGTCCAAGGTGACCTGGACGCATGGTTGACGATCCGGCCCCAGGCACGACGGCGGCTGCCTGGATTCCTGCGCTGGGCGCAGACCCGAGGATTCCTCGCCGGCCTCGATGCCGCCTATCCACCGGCCAGTGACCCGCTCAGCTTCGTTTGCGACGACCAACGATGGGGCATCGCACGCCGGCTCCTCACCGACGACAGCGTGGAGACACGCGACCGGGTGGCAGCCCTCCTGCTGGTCCTCTACGCCCAACCCGCCGCCCGGATCGTCCGTCTGACTCGAGCAAGCATTCAGATCGAGGGCCACGACATCCGGCTCCAGCTCGGTGAGGACCGCGTTCTCCTTCCGTCGCCCCTGAGCGAGTTGATCCAACGACTGCCCGAGCAGGCGCCGGCTGGAATGGCCCGCAACCTCGCCGACGATGACCTCTGGCTATTCCCCGGACGCAGACCCGGCCACCCGATGAGCCCGACGACCATGTCCACGCGCCTGCGCAACCTCGGGATCGAACCGCGAGCGGCACGCAACACCGCACTGCTCCAGCTCGGTGCCGAACTGCCCAGCGTCGTTCTCGCCGACCTTCTCGGAGTCCACGTCAACACTGCCGAGCGCTGGAATGCCGCCGCTGGCGGACGCTGGACCACCTACGCCTCAACACGCCATCGTCACGCTGAATCACGCTGAGCACCTCGAGGCGCTGCCCTCGGCCGCTATGGACGACGGTACGACACACGGACACGACGGGGTGAGGCAGCAGGTGCCCGGTGGTCGGCGTTCATCGGCGGTTAGCCGGGAGTGATGTCACATGTGGCTGGCCCGGCTGAGAGCACATCAGGATCCGAGTGCGACATCGCCATTGTCGGTTTCGATGCGGATGCGGTGTGGGCTGTCGGGATCGATGTCGAGCTCGTTGTCGATGTGGCCGTTGCCGGTGTTGATCTCCACGTCGTATGCGACGTCGCCGGGAAGGGCCACGGTGATCCGTCCATTGTCGGCGGTGGCCGTGAGTTCGGCTGGCGGCTCGTCGAGGGCGATCTCGACGTCGCCGTTTGCCGTGCGCGAGGTCAGCGTGGCAGGCGACGACGAGGTGACCTGCTGAGCGGCATTGTCGGTGCGCAGGTCGAGGTCGCCGGTGATACCCGTAACGGTCACCTCGCCGTTCTGCGTGCGAATCGTCAACGCCTGCGAGACATTGCGCGCCGTGACCGGGCTGTTCTCGCCCTCGATGTCGACGGTGACGTCGTCGGGCACGACGACGAGGTAGCGGGCGTCGCAGGTGCGCAACAGGCCACAGCTGGAGTCGAGGGTCAGGGTGTTGCCTTCGAGGTCCCAGGTGCCCTGGTCGGCGTCGCCGTCGAACCAGCGGGTCACGTCCACCTCGTCGACGTCGCCGGTCTCGAGTTCGACGGCGCCGTTGTCGGTGGTGATGCTGAGGGTCGTGCCGTCGAGCTGGAAGGTCCTCGTCTCGGGGGCGGCCTCGTCGAGGGAGGAGCCGCAGCCCACCAGCAGTCCCAGGGCGAACATCCCCAGCGCGCCGTACGTCAGGGTCTTGTTCATCGTGCCTCCACGGTGGTTGATGTGGCGTCGGCAGCGGCCGGCGGGGGCTTGCTGGGCCACCAAGTGCGGTCTCCGAGCAGCGTCACCAGGGCCGGGAAGAGGAAGGTGCGGACGACGAGCGCGTCCATCAAGACACCGACGGCAACCGCGATGCCGACCTCGGCGACGGTGACGTCGGGCAGTTGGGCGAGAGTGAAGAACGTCCCGGCGAGCACCAGCCCGGCGGCGGTGATGACCCCGCCGGTGTGGGTGAGGCCGCGCCGGACCGCGCCAGCCGTGGTGTCGCGGCGGCGTTCCTCACGGATCCGTTCGGCGAGGAAGATGTTGTAATCCACGCCGAGGGCGACCAGGAAGACCAGGATGTAGATGAACAGGTCCGCTGCGACCGGCCCGTATCCTCGGATGTGTTCGAAGATCACCCAGGAGACCCCGAAGGACGCGGCCAGGCTGAGCAGCACGGTGCTGAGCACGAGCACCGCAGCGACCACCGAGCGCAGCAGCAGCCCGATTACAAGGGACACGACGAGCAGTAGCAGTGGAGCGACCAGTAGGACGTCGTCGAGTGCCGCGTCCTTGTAGTCGAGCTGAACGGCGGGCGTGCCGCCGACGATGGTGCCCGGAACGGCGTCCGCGGAGTCGGATCGCAGGTCGTGAAGAACGTCGCGCCCGTCATCGCCGTAGGCCGGGACCGAGAGATCGATGCGCAGCGTCGGCCGGTCACCGGGAAGGCTCTCACCAGGAGTGACGGCTGCGACGCCGGGCAACTGCTGCGCCACGGCAGTCACCTCGTCCACCTCTACCGCGCCCGCTCCTTCAGGCAGGACGACCACCAGCGGCGGCTGCAGGCCATCGCCGAAGTGCTCCTCGGCCACGGCGTACCCGTCGACCGATTCGCTGCCCGGGGGCACCTTGTCGATCGGGTCGGCGCTGACCGACACGCCGGTGGTGAGGAACGCGAGGGCGACCAGAACTCCTGTCACCAGGGCGGCGATCGGCCTCGGGCGGCGGACGACCAGGTCGGCCCCTCGAGCCCAGATCCGGTGGCTGCCGACGCGCTCGGGGTGTTGCGGCGAGGGGATGCGGGGCCAGAACACCCGCCGCCCGACGACCGCCAGCAGTGCCGGGAACGCCGTCACCATGGCGCCGAGCGCGACCACCACACCTGCGGCCGCGATCGGACCAAGGCCGCGGAGCCCGGCAAGGCTGGCCACGAGCAGGCAGAGCAGGCCGAGCACGACGGTGCCGGCGCTGGCGACCAGCGCGGGCGCTGTACGCCGCAGAGCGACCACGACGGCATCGTGATGGTCCTCGTGGTGGGCGAGCTCCTCGCGGTAGCGGTTGAGCAGCAGCATCGCGTAGTCGGTGGCTGCACCGAAGACGAGCACGATCAGGATCGCCGAGGACAGCTCGGTCACCGTCACCCCGGCATCACCGAGCAGATAGACGGCTCCCCGGGCGACCTGGACCGCCAGCACCGCGGCGAAGAGCGGCAACAGCCACAGCACTGGGCTCCGGTACGTCGCCAGCAGCAGCACCGCGACGATCAACATGCTGGTCAGCAGCAACGCCGCGTCGACGTCACCGGCGTTGTTGTCCACACCCAGCGCGGCCTCGCCGGTCACGTGGACGGTGACGCCGGCGCTGGGCTCGGTCACGATGTCGCGGAGCTGCGGGACCACGTCCTCGGCCGCGTCCTCGGACAACCCGTCGACCACGATCAGCGCCGCGGCGCCGTCGTCCGAGACCTCTGGTCCCGACACCGACACCCCGTCGGTGTCCTGCAGCTCGGCGGCGACCTGCGCATGCTGGTCGGCGATCGCGGCCAGGTCGGTATCGGTGAGCCGGCCCGACTCGGCGGCGTACACCACCAGCGCGGTGCTCGTCTCCTCACCGCCAGCCGACTCGATCAGCGCGGCGACCTCGGTGGACTCGACGCCGGAGGGAAGAAACGCCGCAACGTCCTCGCGCTCGACGTCACCGATCCTCTCGGCCAGCGGGGTCGCGAGGACAGCCATCAGCACCCACCCCAGCAGCACGATCCACTTCCAACGGCGCAGCGCGATCCCCACCGCGGGTCCGGGGGGTCGACGTGGTGGCGCCCGAGTGTGTGTTGCTCATGCGACCAAGTCCACCCCAGCCGACGGGCCCCGCACATCGCCGCCGACGGCGATCTGTCGCCCCGCGCCATCACCCCCGACGGTTACATCGCACCCGGACATCTCACTCTCCGGAGTGAGTGGCCACGTCATGCCGATGCCTAGCATGGTGACTGTGACATGGTCGACCATTCCGTTCGCCGTACGAGTCGGCGTACCTGCGGCGGTCGGGGTGCCCGCGCTGCTCGATCAGGCCAACGAGGAGAACACTCCCGGGGCATGGGCGCTGTGCGTCCTCGCGGTCGTGCTCAGCACAGCAAGCTCCCTCGGCCGCGACCGGGCGCCGGTCCGCTCGTTCGCAGCGGTGCTGGCCGTCGGCATCACCACCCAGCTCACCGCCGCCGCCAGTGGAGTCGAAGTCACCACCCTGGTCGTTCTCCCGCTCGGGTTCGCGTTCTACTTCCTCGGACGGAACGCTTCGACCACACCATCTGCGATCGCCGCCGTGGCGTCGATCGTCCTCATGCTGGGAGCTCTCGCACTCAACCAGGTGACCGCCGCACCCGAGCGTGGTGGAGGCCTCGACGTCATCGCCGTGGTCCTCGCGCTACCCCTCGGATGGGCCGTAGGCGTGGTGGTGCGCGCCCGCGAACAGCAGCTCGACCAAGCACGTCGCGACCAGGAACGCCAGGTCGAACTCGAGGATCGTCGGGTCACCGACGCTCGCACCCAGGAGCGACTCGCGATCGCCCGCGACATGCACGACGTGGTCGCGCACTCGCTCACGACACTCACCGTCCATGCCGAGGTCCTCCGGTCCCGAGCAGTCGACCTACCTCAGTGGGCCAACGACCGCGTCGACGCGTTGGCCACCGCTGCCCGGCAGGCGAACCAGGAACTGCACGGACTGCTCGGCACCCTCCGCCAGGAGCAACCAGCCAGCGAGCCCTCTTCCCATGAGGCCGAGGAACCGGCGCCACGCCTCTCCGACCTGCGCGGCCTGGCCACCGCCGCCGAACAAGCCGGTCAGCACGTCACCTGGGACGTCGGCGACACAAGTGGCCTATCCCGACTGCAGGAGTCGGCCCTCTACCGAATCACGCAGGAGTGCCTCAATAACGCCAGACGACACGCCCCCGGCGCGACCGCCCACGTGCGAATCACGCGAGATGCCGGCCTCCTCACGCTTGGCGTGACCAACGAGCCGCCAGCGCGTGGCCCGTCTACTCCCCGCAACCTGCCCGGCCTGGGTCTGCTCGGCATCAGCGAGCGGGTGACCGCCCTCGGTGGTGAGGTGCGCCACGGCCCCACAGCCGAAGGAGGGTTCGCGGTCGTCGTGCACGTGCCCGTCCTGCCCGCTCCAGCCAGTGTCGAGACGACCTCGTGACCGCCGCAGACAGGCCGGTCACCGTCGTCGTTGTCGACGACGACGCACTCGTCCGTGACGGCATCGCCGCGATTCTCGACGGCCAGCCCGGCATCAGCGTGATCGGGCGCGGAAGCGACGGGCGCGAAGCAATCTCGCTCTGCCGAGAGGCCTCACCTGACGTCGCTCTGCTCGACATACAGATGCCACGACTCGACGGGCTGCAGGCACTCGAGGAGATCAAGCGCGCCGCCCCGCACGTCGCCGTGGTCATGCTGACCACCTTCGACACCGGCCCCTACATCGACCAAGCGCTCCGCGGTGGCGCAGCCGGGTTCCTACTCAAGAACTCCACCTACGAGCAACTGGTCGCCGCAGTTCGATCGGCTCGCGACGGACACACCACGCTCGGCCCGTCGATCACCCACCACGTCGTCTCCGGCTACCTTGCCGCCCATCATCCTCCCGACCCCGACGACCTCTCCCGGGTCCAGGAACTGACCGATCGCGAACAAGAGGTCCTCAAACTCATCGCAACCGGCGCATCCAACAGCGAGATCGCGGCCATGCTCCACCTAAGCGAACACACTGTGAAAAACGCACGTCTCGCACATCTTGACCAAGACCGGATGCGCCGACCGAACCCAAGCAGCCGTCCTGGCGCACCGGATCACGCGTCGTTCGTAAGCAGACGCGTCACACCTGTGTGGCCCGACGCAACGGGTCACACGTCCGGAGATTGGGCCGGGGTACGCCCCAGCCGCGCTGGTCGCTCCAGGCGACCCGGCTCCTCAACGTCGTCGTCGATGTCACCGACCTGAGCCAGTCAGCGGCTACATCCGAGCGATCCGTGTGCCAGGCATTCATGGAGTTCGGATATTTCGCTCCGCCGGTATTGCGCTCGCTGCGCTCGCGCGTGTCGAGCCGCCCTCGCTGCGCGCGGTGCGGGGCCAACGACGTCATACATCCCGTGGGCGATCGCCCTCGCAACGCATGACGTCCCGCGCCGTGCGGCCACACGTGACTCTCCCGTCTGCCGCACCTGATGGTGTTCACTGACCCCACGGGTGCCCGGGGCGCAGGACCGAGAGAGGACGTCGGACGAGCGGTGGACGAGCGGTGGACGAACTAGTGTCGGCCGGCAGCGCGTCCGCGGCCGTGGCGCACGCCTCGCCGCCGCGGTTCGTCGCCCGTGCGGCGGCGCTGGCCGAGCTCACCGGTGCCGTTCGCGAGCATGCCCCCGTCGTGCTGGTCGCCGGCGAGGCCGGGGTGGGGAAGACCCGGCTCCTCCGGGAGGCGCTCGGCGAGGCGGGCACCGCCGACGGCACGCTGTGGATGGCCTGCCCTCCGCTCGCCGAGCCCTACACGCTGGGGCCCGTCGTCGACGCGCTCCTCGCCACCGACCCCGGCCGGGTCGGCGGCCTCCCGCTGAGTGACCTCGTCGGGTCGTTGCGCCCGCTGTTCCCGGAGTGGAGCAGCGTCCTCCCGCCCGCCCCCGAGCCGGCCGCCGACGCCGCGTCGGCACGGCACCGTGTGTTCCGTGCGCTGGTCGAGCTGCTGACGGCCCTCGGCGCCGACCGGCTCGTGGTCGACGACCTGCAGTGGTCCGACGACGTCACCCGCGAGTTCCTGCTGTTCGTCGCGACCAGGACGCCACGAGCGTTCAGCCTCGTCCTCGCCTACCGCTCCACCGAGGTCGGTCCCGACGACTGGGTGCCGGGCTTCACCGCGCGGCTCCGGCCGGGGACGGAGGTCGTGCGGCTCGAGCTCTCGCCGCTCGACCCGGCCGGAACCGCCGAGCTCGCCTCGTCGATGCTCGACGACCAGCCGTTGTCCCAGGCGTTCGCCCAGCACCTGCACGAGCACACCGGCGGCCTTCCGCTCGCCATCGAGGAGTCGGTGCGGCTGATGGTCCGCCGCAAGGACCTGGTCCGGCGGGACGGTGCCTGGATGCGGCTGCCGCTCGCAGAGATCGTGGTGCCACCGACGCTCCGCGACACCCTTCTCGAGCAGGTCACGCGGCTGGACGAGCGGGCCACCGTCGTGCTCAGGGCGGCCGCGGTGGCCGCGGAGCCGTTGCCGGAGCCGTCGCTGCGCCACCTCAGCGGCCTCGCGCAGGAGGACTTCGAGGCAGGTCTGGCCGAGTGCGTCGACCACGCGCTGCTGAGCCGGGGACCGGGCCGGCGGGTGTCCTTCCGCCACGTCCTCGCCGGTCGAGCGGTCTACGAGGCGACGCCCGAGCTGGAGCGCCGCAGGCTGCATCGCCGCACCGGGCAGCTGCTCGAGACCGAGTCCCCGCCGCCCCTCGCGCGCCTCGCGGCGCACTTCCGGCTCGCGGGCGACGACGACCGGTGGCAGCGGTACGCCGACCGGGCGGTCGACGTCGCGCTGGAGACCGGCGACGAGGCCACCGCCGGAGCGCTGCTGCACCAGCTGGTGCAGGGCTCGACGATGTCCGCCGAGCGGCTGTGCTCCGTGGTCGACAAGGTGCCGTTCGGGTCGATCCCCGCCTCCGTGCACCTCCACGACCTCGCCGCGGCGCTGCGACGCTCGCTCGCCGCCGGCGAGCACCCGCCCGCGGTCGAGGCCGACCTGCGGTTCCAGCTCTCCCGGGTCCTCAACGAGCTGGACGAGTTCGACGCGGCCCTGGGCGAGGTGGAGCGGGCTCTGCCGCACCTCGAGCGCGACCCCGCCACCGTGGCCGTGAGCATGCTGGCGCTGGCCTGGCCCCGCGGGAGGCTCCCGAAGTCCACGCACCTGCGGTGGATCGAGCGGGCGACCGAGCTCGCTCGCCGCCTCCCCCGCCACCGAGCAGCTCCGGGTGTCCACGGTCTGCGCCGCCGGACTGCTCCTCCTCGGCGAGGAGCGCGGGTGGGCGGCTGCCGAGGCGATCCCCGAGGCGGGAGGCGACAGCCGCGAGCGTCGCATCGTGACGATGGCCCACATCAACACCGGCGACGCCGCCCTCCGCTGGGGACGTCACGCGGAGGCCGCCGACCGGCTGGCGGTCGCGCGGCGGCTGGCGGTCGAGCACGACCAGGTGCGGCTCGCCGAGCTGGTCGAGTGCACCCAGGCCCACCTCGACTGGCTCACCGGTGCCTGGGCAGGTCTCGAGGCGAGGGCGGCCGACCTGGCCGACAACGACGACGTCCGACCGGTCAGCCGGCTCGAGCCGATGATGGTCCGGGCGCTCGTGCGGCTCGCGGCGGGCGGGACGGCGGCGGACACGCAGACGCTGGAGGGGGTGCTCGCCAGCGCGGTCGGTGCCGGGGCGTGGGAGACCGTCGGCGAACCGGCGGCCGCCCTCGCCTCGCTCCACCTCCGGGACGGGCGGACGGACCAGGCCCTGGCGGTGACCGAGGAGCCGGTGCGGCGCACGCTCGACACCGGCGTCTGGCTGTGGGGGACCGCCGTCGTGCCAGTCCGGGTGGAGGCGCTGGTGGCGGCCGGTGACGTCGAGGGCGCGCGGGAGCTGGCCCGCTCCTTCGCCGGTGCCGTCGGGGACGTCTCGTCGCCGGCGGCAGCGGCCGCCCTCGTGGAGTGCGAGGCGGCGGTGGCGGCGGGCCAGGACAGCGCGCGGGCCGCGGACCTGTGGGGCGAGGCGGCGGACCGCTGGACGTCCCTGCCCCGGCCCTACCGGGCGGCGTCGTGCCAGGAGCGTCGTGGTCGGCTGATGGTCGCGGACGGGCTCGAGGGGGCCTCGACGTCCTCGCGGAGGCGCTGGCCGCCTACGCGGCCCTCCTGGCGCCCGGCGACGTCGACCGCGTCGCCCACCTGCTCCGCGCGCACGGCCGCGCCGTGCCGCGGACCTGGCGCGGAGGGCGCAAGGGCTACGGCAGTGCACTCTCACCGCGCGAGAGGGACGTCGTCGGTCTCGCGGCCGAGGGGCTCACCAACCGGGAGATCGCCGACGCGCTGCACCGGTCCCACCACACCGTCGCCAGCCAGCTGCGCTCGGCGATGAAGAAGGTCGGCGCCCCGTCCCGCGCCGCGCTCGTCGCACGGGTGACGGCTGCCGGACTGCTCGACGACCGTCGCTGAGCCGTCTCCACGTCCTGCGCGGCGAGTTCTTTCACGCGGATGAGGGATCGCAGCCCACCGTGGTGAGCGAGCACGATGCCAGCGTGTTCCCAGACGACCGCCGCCCGGCTGCCGACGAGCTCCCGGAGACCGCTGCCCGACCGAGCGCCGACGACGAGGTGACCGCCGAGGACCCGCGGCCGACGACGCCCGCTCCGCCGAGCCGGTCCGCCGACGAGCCGGAACCCGACTACGACCGCTACCAGCAGCTCTAGGCGAGCCGGAGGTACAGGAGCAACCATGCCGCGATCCCCGTTCTCCCGACGTCGTTCCCCTCGTCCTGTGCGCAGTGGTGTGCAGCGTGCTGGCCCTCTGCGGACCGGTGTGGTCGGCGTCCTCGGCGCCCCCACCCCAGGCTCGGACGGTCGTCGACCCCCACGACCCGCCCCGCGCCGAGATCAAGCCGCGGCTCGCTCGCCAGCTCGCGAGCCGGGACTCGGTGGACTTCTGGGTGCGGTTCGCCGACCGCGCTCCCTTGGCCGCCGCCCAGCGCGCCCCGGGGTGGAACCAACGGGGAGCAGCCGTGGCGTCGGAGCTCCGGCGTACGGCGAGGGAGAGCCAGGCCGGCGTGCGGGCCCTGCTCCGCGGCGCCGACGTCGAGCACCAGGCGTTCTGGATCACCAACGCGATCAAGGTGACGGGCGGGGGACGCGGAGCTCGCCGCCCGGCTGGCGTCGCGCCCCGAGGTCGCGTCGCTGTGGCCCTCGTTCCAGGTGACCGCGCCGGCGCTGCGGCCGGCCGAGGCGGTGCCGACCGCGGGTGACGTCGAGTGGGGTGTGGCCAACATCAACGCCGACGACGTGTGGGACCAGTACGGCGTGCGTGGGGAGGGCATCGTCGTCGCCAACATCGACACCGGCGTGCAGTTCGACCACCCCGCTCTCGTCGAGCAGTACCGCGGCACCCGCCGCGACGGCAGCTTCGACCACGACTACAACTGGTTCGACGCATCGGGAGCCTGTGGCCCCGCGCCGTGCGACGGCAACGGCCACGGCACCCACACGATGGGCACGATGGCCGGCTCGGACGGCGCCGACAACCAGATCGGCGTCGCCCCGGGCGTGACGTGGATCGCCGCCAACGGGTGCTGCCCCTCCGACGCGGCGCTGGTCGCGTCCGGCCAGTGGATGCTGGCTCCGACGGATCTCGACGGCCAGAACCCGGACCCGGCCCGACGTCCGCACATCGTCAACAACTCGTGGGGAACCGAGGGGCCCTCCAACGAGCCGATGCTGGACGACGTCGCCCGTGCCTGGGCCGCGTCGGGCATCTTCGGCGTGTGGGCCAACGGCAACAGCGGCCCCCGCCTGCCGCACCAGCGGATCGCCGGGCAGCCTGGTGCACAACTACTCGGTCGGCGCCTACGGCTCCGACGGCAGCATCGCGTCGTTCTCCAGCCGCGGCGACGGCCAGGACGGGGAGACCAAGCCCAACATCTCCGCGCCCGGTGCCGCCGTGCGCCTCCTCGGTCCCCGGTGACGGCTACGACGTCTTCGACGGCACCTCGATGGCCGCGCCTCACGTCGCCGGAGCCATCGCCCTGCTCTGGTCGGCGACCCCGGCCCTCGTCCGCGACGTCGACACCACGTGGTCCCTGCTCGACTCCACGGCAGTCGACCGTGGCGACGACCAGTGCGGTGGCACCACCGACGACAACAACGTCTACGGCGAGGGTCAGCTCGACGTGCTCCGGCTGATGGACCAGGCCCCGATCGGGCCGACCGGCCGCGTCGCGGGTGCGGTCACCGATGTCGCGACCGGTGAGCCGATCGAGGGGCCTACGTCACCGTCGCCGGCGACGTCGACCGCACGGTCGCCACCGACGCGTCCGGCGGGTACCGGACGGGTGCCCTCCCCGTCGGCACCTACACGGTCACCGTCGAGGCCTACGGCTGGGTCACCGCCACCCGCACCGTCGAGGTCGCGGAGGAGGAGACGACGGAGGTCGACGTGGCGCTCGAGCCGGCCGAGATGGCCACCGTCTCCGGTGTCGTGCGCGACGGCGCAGGGCAGGGGTGGCCGCTGTACGCCAAGCTGACGATCTCCGGCTACCCCGGAGGCCCGGTCTTCACCGATCCGGGAACGGGGCGCTACTCGGTGATCCTCGCGCAGGACACGACCTACGACGTCGTGGTGACGCCGCAGTACGACGGCTACCGCAGTCGCTCCGTCGTCCTGGAGGTCGAGGACGGTGACGTCACCCAGGACCTGGGCCTGGCGGTCGAGCCCGGCTGCACGGCGCCGGGCTACCGCTGGGACGGCGTGGAGCAGCGGTTCGACAGCTGGACCGCCCGCTCGCACCGCGGCTGGACGCGCTCCGGCGGCTGGCGCCTCGACAACCCGGGCCAGCGCTCCACACCGGTCGGGGCCGCAGGTCGGTTCGCGATCGCGGACTCGGGCCGCTCGGGGGCGCCGCTCGGTCCGGGCGGTGCTCACCTCGCCCCGCCTCGACCTCAGGCGCACCGCCAAGCCACGCCTCACCTTCGACACCGCCTACTTCGCCGCAGGGAGGCGGCAACGCGCCCAGGTGCAGCTCAGCACCGACAACGGCCGCACCTGGCGCACGCGGTGGCAGCGGGTCCGACGCACCACCGTCGGGGCGGTCTCGATCCCGCTGCGCGGAGCGGCCGGCCACCGGGGCGTGCGGGTCCGCTTCCGCTACCACGCCCGCGACGCGCGCTGGTGGGCGATCGACAACGTCTTCGTCGGCAGCCGCACCTGCGTCCGGGTGCCGGGCGGCCTGGTCGCCGGCGTGACCCGGGACGTCGCCACCGGTGACCCGGTGTTCGCGACGCTGAGGCCACGGACCGGCGAGGTGGCGCGGAGCCTGCTCACCCCCAAGGACCCGGGGGTGCCGGACGGCTTCTACGCGATGTTCGTCCCGGGAGACGGATCCGTGCCCGTCACCGTCACGGCCTCCGGCTACGTGCCACGCGAGGGCCGGGTCCGGGTGGTCCCGCGCGCGGTCGTCCTGCGGAACTGGGCGCTCACCCGGGAGGCGGGATGAGACCGGACCGGAAGGCAACCACCGACGATCGATCGACCATGCAGAGGAGACCAACCATGTCGAGCGCCGCACGCACCCGCGGCCGGCTGCTGTCGTCGTGGGTCGCAGCCGTCGTCGGCCTCACCGCCGCGGTGGTCGGGCTGCCGGCGAACGCCGGCACCGAGACCGCTACGACCGCCCGGACCGCCGTTGCCACGCCGTCGGTCCGGGCCCCGAGGAGAAGCGCCGGTCGTGTCCCTGCCGGGCGCGACCCGGCCGTCGTACTCCCTCACCCTGGTGACCGGCGACCGGGTCACCCTGGCCGCGACCGGGGACCGGTACTCCGTCACGACGACGAGTGCGGTGCGGCCCGACGGGAGCCGACCGGCGATCCAGGTCGAGACGCGGACCGATCCCCAGGGCGAGGTCACGAGCCTGCACGCGACGCCGCTCGACGTCGACGGAGCCGTCACCGCCGGGCTGGTCGACCCTGCGGTGTTCGACCTGCGTTGGCTGGTCGACCGCGCCGAGCGCGGCCAACGGGGGTTGCCGCTGACGTTGCGCCTCGACGCCGACGGTGGCGACCTGCGCGACCGGGCGGCGGGCCTGCCGGGCGTGACGGTCCGGGACGTGCATCCGAACGCCGGCACGGTCGACGTCGAGGTCACCCCGCGCCGTGCGGCCGAGTTCTGGGCGGCCATCGCGTCCCGGCTGCGGGTCGGTGACGGCGCGGCCCACCTCTTCGACGGTCGGCGACCGCCGCTCGCGGGCGGCGTCCGGCAGGTCTGGCCCACCGGCCACCGGACACCGGTCCGACCCCTGGTCGACACCGAGGAGCCGACCAGAAGGGTGACCATGACGATCACCAAGGAGATCGGTGACCCGTTCTACTGCATCGGCGCGGGTGCTCGGATCTGGGTGCTCTGCACCGGAGGCCCGGACCTGGTCCGCCTCGACGGCCGGACCCCCGGCACCGTGCACACCGCCGTCGAGGGTCGCTGCCTCGAGGAGGAGACCTGCAGCGAGATGGAGTTCGTCTTCGAGGTGCCGGACGGCAAGTACGTCTCGTACGGGCTGGGGTTGTTCAAGCTCGACGGTCGCACCCAGTTCCTGGACCTGGTCGTTCCCGAGCTCGTTGTCGACGGCGACACCGCCGTTCGTCTCGACGGCGACCGGGCGACCCGCGCGACCCTGGGCGGCCCGGACCCGCTGGAGCAGTACGACGGCGTGTGGACGTCGTACCGCACGTACGCCGACGGCAGCGGCGGGAGCATGAACCTGCACACCGCCTGGGGCGAGTCGAACTACTGGGCCGTGCCGAGCTCGCGGGTGACGGTGGGAGCCTTCCACCTGGCCCAGGTCTGGATGGCCGGCAAGCCGATGGTGACGATGAGCGTGACCGAGCCGACGCGGTTGCGTCTGCACCCGATGTTGCCGGGGTACGAGGCCGGGGATCCCGAGAAGAAGATCGTCAGGTTCACCGGACGCCGCGAGGTCGAGCTCGTCGACGGCGGGCTGGGGCGCGCCCAGGACCTCGCGGACCTCGACGTCCGCGGAAAGCTGGTCCTGATGCAGATCGACGTGGGCGCCGGCGACGGCTCGGTGTGCCAGATGCGCGAAGCGCCGCTGCTCCGGGCGAAGGAGGCGGGTGCCGTCGGTGTGCTCGTCGACCCGTTCTCGACCCACGGCCCGTTCCCCGACCAGGTGTGCGAGCTGCCGATCCTGCCGGCGGCGTGGGGGCCCGTGCCGAGGGAGGTCGCCGATCTGCCCTACGCGGCGGTCTCCCGCCAGGAGGCGCTCCGGCTCCGCGACCTGCTCCGGGACGAGGAGGTCCGGATCGACCTGAGCGGCTACGCCGGGCCCAGTCCCTACGCCTACCTGCTGAGCAACTACCAGCAGGGGCGCGTTCCGACCTCCCTGCACACCCGGCTCCGGGCACGTGACCTCCAGGTGGAGCGGTCCCGCTACCACGGGGCGAGCCGCTCCGCGGCGGAGCTGATGTTCGCCGCCTGGAACCCGGTCGAGACCGTCGTCGGCGGCCTGATCTACGACGGACTCCACGAACCCTCTCGGTTCACGGTGAAGCGGGGGCCGGTCGCGCCCGACGTCGTCTGGCGGCAGTGGCACTCCAGCGGCTCGCACGCGTCGTCGACCCTCGACGTGGTCGACCGGGTCGGACCGATCGACCTGCGCTGGAACGCCGCGCCGGCCGCCCCCGGTGCGGTGCGCCTCCCGGGCCGGGTCTTCGCCGCGCAGCCCGGCAAGTGGGAGGACGGCTGGGCGGTCGAGCTGTGCACCTTCTGCCGCGAGGGCGACGTCCTCTACCCGACGTTCCTGATGGTGAGCGGCGCCGCACCCGGCACCTCGAGCCCGCTCTACTCGTTCGCGCCCACGAGGCTGCGTCTCCTCGCGGACGGGGAGGAGCTGCCGCAGGAGGAGCACTTCTTCTACGGCCCGACCTACCAGGTGCCCCGACGGGCGACGACCTACCGGCTCACCGGCGCCACCGAGACCACCCGCACCACCTGGACGTTCCGCTCCAAGCGGCGCAGCCAGGACCGGTCTCCCCGGGGTCGCCTCTGCCCCGGGTGGTTCGAGGACCGGGAGCGTCCTTGTCAGACCGAGCCGCTGCTCTTCCTCCGGCACCGGATCGGGACCGACCTCCGCGACGCGGTGCGCGCCGGCAGCCTCCGGACGCTGGTCGTGAGCGCGTACGGCCCGATGGGCCGGGCTCGGGAGGTGACCCGGATGCGGGTCGAGATGAGCGTGGACGGCGGCCGGTCGTGGAAGCGCCTGGCCACCCGCTCGCTGGGCCGCGGCGAGCGCGCGGCCCGGTTCAGGGTCCCCGCGGTGCGGCGTACCGACGGGGCGCTGGCGTTCCGCGTGGTGGCCCGCGCGCCCGACGGCAGCACGGTCCGGCAGGTGGTCCGGGAGGCGGTGCGGGTCAAGCGGGCCCGGTGAAGGCCGCGGACGTCATACGTCTCGTGGGCGATCGCCCTCGGGACGTATGACGTCCCGCATGGCGCTCCTCAGCAGAGCCGGCGGTGCCAGGCGACCGCGGAGGCGTCGGTGAGCGAGGCGACCTGGTCGACGACGACGCGCAGCCGGGCGGCGTCGTCGTCGGCGGCGTGCCAGTCGGCGACGTACGCCTCGTCGAGCTCGTCGGGCGCGCGGTCGAGGAGCACCTCGGCCAGCTCGACGAGCAGCTGGCGCTGGCGCTCCTGCAGCGCGACCCGCTCGTCGTCCTGCAGCACGTAGTGGGCGGCGACACCCTTGAGCACCGTGATCTCCGCCCAGGTGTCCGCGGGGACGACGAGGTCGGCGCGGTAGCGCACGAACGGCCCGTCGCCCGCGGCGAACGTCGCCTGCTGCACGGCCCCGCAGAACCGGCCGATCAGGTCGCTGGTGAGGTTCTTCAGCGCGGCCAGGCTGCGCCGAGAGCCGTCGTACGGCGACCGCGGCCAGCTCCCGACGCGGCGCAGCCGGGCGAGCACGTCGTCCAGCTCGTCGTCGGTCGCGTCCGGGGCGTACCAGTCGCGGACGGTGCCCCAGACAGCAGCGGTGTCGAGCCGGGTGAGGTCGAGCCGGCCGGCGACGATGGCGTCCTCGACGTCGTGCACGGAGTAGGCCACGTCGTCGGCGAGGTCCATCACCTGCGCCTCCACGCAGCGGCGGCGGCCGGGTGCGCCGGTGCGGAGCCAGTCGAACGCGGGGCGGTCGTCGTCGTAGACGCCGAACTTGGCGCCGGTGCGGCTGGTGCCGTCGGCGTGCACGCCCCCGGGCACCGGGGCGCCGGCCAGCGGCCACGGGTACTTGGTGCAGGCGTCCAGGGTCGCCCGGGTGAGGTTGAGGCCGGCCGACTCGGTCTTGGCCTCGAGGCGGGTCAGCAACCGCAGCGTCTGCGCGTTGCCCTCGAACCCGCCGCACGCCGCCGCCACCTCGTCGAGCGCGCGCTCGCCGTTGTGGCCGAACGGCGGGTGGCCCAGGTCGTGCGCGAGCGCCGCGGTCTCCGCGATGTCGGGGTGGGTGCCGAGCGCCCGGGAGAGGTCGCGGGCGATCTGCGCGACCTCCAGGCTGTGGGTCAGCCGGTTGCGGACGAAGTCGTCGCTCTGCGGACCGACCACCTGGGTCTTGGCGGCGAGGCGCCGGAAGGAGGCGGCGTGCACGACGCGCGCGCGGTCGCGCTCGAACGGCCTGCGCTCCGGGGCGTCGACCCGCTTCGGCGGCTCCGGCACGAGCCGCTCGCGGTCGGCGGCGCCGTAGAGCTCCTCCACCCGGTCCACCGGCCGGAGACTACCGCCCGGCCGTAGACTCACGGGTCATGGTCGCGCGGGCGGGGGAGCTGGTCTGGCTGCCGTTCGAGCCGGACCTGCTCGGCGACCCGCCCGACGCCCTGCGCTACGAGGTCGTCGACCCGACCCGCGACGTCCTCGGGTCCGTCGGCGACGTCGCCTTCTACGTGCCGCCCTACCAGGTGGGGCCGGCCGTCGCCGAGGTCATGGACCGGATGAGCAGCCTGCAGGTGGTGCAGACGCTCACCGCCGGCGTCGACAACATCCGCGACCGGGTGCCGGCCGGCGTGACGCTGTGCAACGGCCGCGGCATCCACGACACCTCCACCGCCGAGCTGGCGCTCACGCTGGTCCTGGCGTCGCTGCGTGGCATACCGGGTTTCGTCCGCGCGCAGGACCGGCGCGAGTGGGCGCCGGGGTGGCGCCCGGCGCTCGCGGACCGGCGGGTGCTGCTGGTCGGCCACGGTGCCGTCGGCGCGGCGATCGAGGCGCGGTTGGCCCCTGTTCGAGGTCGAGGTGGTGCGCGTCGCCCGCACCGCCCGCGACGGGGTGCACGGCATCGACGAGCTGCCCGACCTGCTGCCGCACGCCGACGTGGTGATCCTCGTGGTGCCCCTGACCTCCGAGACCCGCGGTCTGGTCGACGCCGCCTTCCTCGCCCGGATGAAGGACGGCGCGCTGCTCGCCAACCTCGCCCGCGGACCGGTCGTCGTCACCGACGACCTGGTCGCGGCGCTGGCCACCGGCCGGATCTCCGCCGCCCTCGACGTGGTCGACCCGGAGCCGCTCCCCGCCCGACAGTCCGCTCTGGGACGCGCCGAACCTGCTGGTGTCGCCGCACGTCGGCGGCGCCAGCAGCGCGATGTGGCCGCGCGCCCACCGGCTCGTGCGCGACCAGCTGCACCGGTTCGCGACCGGTGAGCCGCTCGCGAACGTGATGGCGGGGGAGTACTGAACCGTCCGGCCCGGCCGGCATCGCTGCGGGGATGTGGAGCGGCCGCCCCGCCCGTCGGCCGCTGCTCGTAGGATCGCCGCATGGCCGGCCGGATCCGCGAGGACGACATCGCCGCGGTCCGCGAGAAGGCGCGGATCGACGAGGTCGTGTCGGCCTACGTCACGCTCAAGAACGCCGGCGGCGGCTCCCTCAAGGGCCTCTGTCCGTTCCACGACGAGAAGACCCCGTCGTTCCACGTCACCCCGAGCCGCAACTTCTTCCACTGCTTCGGCTGCCAGGAGGGCGGCGACGTCATCGCCTTCCTCATGAAGATCGACGGCCTCGCCTTCGTCGAGGCCGTCGAGCGACTCGCCGACAAGTACGGCGTGCAGCTGCGGCGCGAGGACGGCGGCGAGGACGACCGCCCCCAAGGGGCCCCAGCGCCGGCGACTGGTCGAGGCGCACGCCGTGGCGCAGGAGTTCTACGCCGAGCAGCTCACGACGCCCGACGCGCTCAAGGCCCGGCAGTTCCTCGCCGACCGCGGGTTCGACCAGGCAGCCGCGGCCCACTTCGGTGTCGGGTTAGCGCCGCGCGAGGGCGAGGCCCTCGCGCGGCACCTGCGTGGGCGCGGGTTCTCCGTCGACGAGGTGGTCGCGGCGGGTCTCGTGGCGGTCGGCCGGTCGCCGTACGACCGCTTCCGCGGGCGGCTGCTCTGGCCGATCCGCGAGACCAACGGCGACACGATCGGCTTCGGAGCGCGCCGGATCTTCGACGACGACAAGATCGAGGCCAAGTACCTCAACACCCCCGAGACGCCGATCTACAAGAAGAGCCACGTGCTCTACGGCGTCGACCTCGCCCGTCGCGACATGGCCCGCACCTCGCAGGCGGTCGTGGTCGAGGGCTACACCGACGTGATGGCCTGCCACCTGGCCGGGGTGACGACCGCGGTCGCCACCTGCGGCACGGCGTTCGGCGACGACCACGCGAGGGTACTGCGGCGGCTGCTGGCCGACCACGAGGAGTTCCGCGGCGAGGTGATCTTCACCTTCGACGGCGACACGGCGGGTCAGCAGGCCGCCCTCAAGGTGTTCCGCAGCGACCAGCAGTACGTCGCCCAGACCTACGTCGCCGTCGCCCCCGGCGGGATGGACCCGTGCGACCTGCGGGTCAAGGAGGGGGACGCGGCGGTCCGCGAGCTGGTCGCCACCCGGCAGCCGCTCTACCGGTTCGTGCTGACCAACGTGGTGGCGCGCTACGACCTCGACCGGGCCGACAGCCGGGTCGACGCCCTGCGCGACGCCGCGCGGCTGGTCGCCTCGGTGCGCGACCGCTCGAAGGTCGACGCGTTCGCCCGTGAGCTCGCCGGCCTGGTCGGCGTCGAGGTGGAGGAGGCGCGGGCCGAGGTGCGCCGCGCGGCCGCCCGCGGCGCCCGTCCCGACGGGCGGTCGCCGGCGCGCGACGAACCGGTCGAGCAGCGGCCGCCCCGGCCCGCGGTGCCCGACCTGCGCGACCCGCGGTTCGGCATCGAGCGCGAGACGCTCAAGCTGGTGCTGCAGCACCCGGTCGCGATCGGTCGCACCACCGCCGACATCGGCACCAACGACTTCACCCACCCCACCTACCGCGGCGTGTGGGAGCTGGTCGAGAAGGCCGGCGGGCCGGCCGCCGGCGACGGCGACCCCGGCTGGGTGAGCCGGATCCGGGAGGCGGCCACCGATCCCGAGGTCGCGTCGGCGGTGAGCGCGCTCGCGGTCGAGCCGATCCCCGCGGCGAAGGAGCCGGACGCGTCGTACGTCGCCCACCACGTTTTCCGCCTGCTGGAGCTGACGACGCTGCGCCGGATCGCGGAGGTCAAGTCGCGCCTGCAGCGCACCAACCCGGTCGAGCAGGCCGCCGACTACAACCGGATGTTCGGTGAGCTGGCCGCCCTCGAGCAGCACCGGCGCACGCTGCGTGACCGGATCGTGGGACCGTGAGGCGATGAGGTTCGGCCCGATCCCCTCCCGTTCCCGCCGCCCCGACCTGCCGGTGGCGCGGGGCGAGCGGCTGCTCGCGTGGGCGACCGCGCCCGACGGCTCGACGGTCGGCGCCACCCGGGAGGCGCTCTACGTCCCCGACCGGCAGCCGCCACGGCTGCCGTGGGAGGAGGTCGCCACCGCGGAGTGGGACTCCGACGAGGAGCTGCTGAAGGTCGTCGAGGTCGGCCGGTTCGGCGAGCCGCAGCCCGAGCACCGGCTCGCCCTCACCCAGCCCGACCGGCTGCTCGCCACGGTCCGCGAGCGGGTCACGGCCAGCATCGTCCTCCAGCGCCACGTCGCCGTCCGCGGCCGCCACGGCGTGCGCGTGATCGGGCGCCGCGCCCCCGGCACCCACGGCCCGATCGGGTGGTTCGTCGAGTACGACGTCGGCCTCGACCCCGACGACCCCGCCGTGCGGGCCGTCGTCGACGACGCACTGGCCACCGCCCGCGCCGACGTGGGGGAGTAGCGCGCTGACAGCGCCGCGCGTCGCATCGGCGTCTCTCGGTGGGCTCGTGACGGCGTTCCCTCCCGATTTCTGGTCGCTCGGCGGCGCTTGCTAGTCTGTGCGCTGCTCGGCCACGGCCGGGCCGATCCCCTGTAGCTCAACTGGCAGAGCATTCGGCTGTTAACCGGAGGGTTGTTGGTTCGAGTCCAACCGGGGGAGCCAACGAAGGGCCTCTGACCTGCGGGAACGTAGGTCAGAGGCCCTTCGAGATTTGAAGGCTGGTGGCCTGCAGTTGTCGCCTTCGAATCAGAAACCCGACCGCCAAGGGCGCTGCTGACCTGCGCAAACAGCGCAGTTGTTGCGTCGAAGCGCTCAGAAGACACTGCCGCGAGGTGTCCAGAAACAGGCCGTAAACGCATCCTGCGTCGGCTGCGGAGACCGACTTTCCGGCACGTATCCGTTCGGATACTATAGATCCGTGAGTGCCGGCAGTCTCCTCGAGCAGGCCCGTCGTGCCGCGGGCCTGTCGCAGGCTGCCTTGGCCGAGCGTGCCGGCACCTCGCGGCCGACGTTGTCGGCGTATGAGCACGAGCGGAAGTCGCCGACTCTCGAGACCGCTGGGCGGATCGTGGGGGAGGCAGGCTTCGAGCTGGTCATCAGTCCGCGGATCGAGTTCCGCGAGGTTGCCGTGGAGCGTGGACGACCGATCCAGGTCCCGAACGCCTTGCCTAGGCTTCCCCTTGACCGTGCGTTCGCGACCGTTCGACTTCCCCTCCACCTGAACTGGTCCGATCGCGGCCGGCTCTTCGACCTGCGCGACCGCCGCCAACGTGCTCGGGTCTACGAGCTGGTCCTGCGGGAGGGAGGACCCCAAGACGTGGTCGCCTACCTGGACGGCGCGCTGCTTGTGGACTTGTGGGAGACCCTCGTCCTCCCGGCCAGGATCCGGGCCGCCTGGGCGCCCGTGGTCACCGGGCAGCATGACGAGGACGCTAGGTAGTGCTCCAGCCCCACTCCCTGACCCCGCTCCAGGTCGAAGTCGCCCGGACCTTCTTCGACCTCGACGCGTCCCACGGGTTCGTGGTCGCCGGCGGTGCGGGGCTTCTTGCCAGCGAGCTGATCCACCGCCCGACCGAGGACCTCGATCTGTTCGCCTCACGCCCGACAACCACGGTGACCGAGGCGAAGGAGGCGCTCGTCGAAGCGCTGCAGCAACGCGATCACGCGATGTCGCTGATCCAGGACAGCCCGACGTTCTGCCGCATGGTCGTCGGGAAGGAGGGGGAGGAGGTCCTCGTCGATCTCGCCATCGGTTCTCGGTCCGACCCTGGCGCCGATTGAGCTAGCGGGCCGCAAGCTCCTCGCGCTGTTCGGCAGAGCCGAGGCCCGTGACTTCGCCGATGTCTACCTGCTCGCCCAACGCTTCGGCAAGGACGCCGTCCTGCGCGAGGCCGAGTCACTGGACGCGGGCTTCGACCGCACCGTCCTCGCACAGATGATCGGCACCCTCGAGCGTTTCGCGGACGAGGAGATCCCACTACCGGTCGACGAACTCTCCGCCGCCAAACGCTTCTTCCGCCAATGGATTGTCGAACTCGTGTGATCACTCGGGTCCGCACCACACGTGCGCCGATCCACGGCCTACCGGCGCGGCGGTCCGCGCGATCATGCCGATGAGCGGACGGTCCGGTGGCAAGATGACCGCGTGCCGTCCGACCGAGCAGACCTGGCGAGAGTGCTCCTAGTGCACTGGGACGTGCTCGCAGTGGCCGAGCAGGACGTGGCTCCCCAGACCGAGTATCTGCACGAGGCGGGCGGGGTTCTCGACCTGCTCCTCGCGGGGCGAGGCGCGGAAGAGATTGCGGCCTATCTCGGGGACGCGGCTACCGGACTCGGTGCGACACCGGACGAGCGGCGGGACCGGCTTGCTGCTGGGCAGTGATGGCCGCGCACGGAGGCTACCGCTAGCGCACGCTTATGCCGCACTGAGTGCGGGGGTACCTATGAGCGTTCCGCTCCTACAGGAGGTCTCGGTCCGCGTCGAACCCATCGAGTCCCAGGTCTTCGAGACGCACGTCGAACGCCTGTGCCTGCTGTTGCAACAAACTGACCGCCTCGTACAGACCCATGGCTCGACCCTGAGCGAAAGGGTCCGCGCTAGCCGCATCGGCTTTCGCCCGCGCAGCCAGGTCTACGAGAAGAGGTCCTAGGTCGCGCAGGAAGTTGACGCTGGCGCTGTTGCTCACCGGGTCACCGTAAGTGACTGGGTGCCCGCTCATGCCGCGCTGAGGGCATAGCGTGCAAGCCCGCTCATGCCGCTGTCGGGGCGAAGCGCCCGACCTTGCGCGATCCTCGGGGTCGTGCCGAGGAGCGGTCGGGTCAGCGCTCCCCCTCGTAATCGACGAACCGGCGGTAAACGGAGATCACGTTGATGCGGAGTTGTGCCCAGGAGCCTTCCCATTCAGGGCGTCGCTTGAGTGGATCTGCTTCACACTCGGCTGTGAACGCCCCCGAACTGGACCGGGCCTCCGTCCGGCTCCCGGGGGGTCAATGCCCTCGACGCACCACGCAGTCATGGGCTCGACGATGCCGTCCGGAGGCGTGTCGTTTGCGGTGGTCAGGCGGAGATCATGCCGCACGCTGCGATGTCGCAACGCCCGCTGATGCCGCTGGCCGCGCCGCTCTTCGATCGAGGAGGGGTGGTTCGAGGTCGGTCATCGACGTGAGGTCGTGCGGGGCCACGTCCACGCGGAGCGCAGGATGAAGGCCAGCAGCAGCACCTCGAGCCCGATGGAAAGGCCGTAGAAGTAAGCCCAGGACTCGCCGGCCGCGTTGAACACTGAGACCGGGATATACACCGATGCCACGACGAGATTGATGGTGCGGGTCGGACGGGCCGGCAGCGCCATCGAGAGCACGATCATCAGGGCTGGGATCGACACGAGCACGAGGAACACAGTCAGCAACGTCTGGTCTATCCCGAACTCCCAGACGACGCCAGCTTGGATGTCGTCGACGACGCCGGGCTTGTACAGGGCGAAGTAGTCGACGTAGATGTAGAGGAACATGAAGCTGGTCCAGGCGGCCGCGAGCTTCGCCCTGACCGGCACCGGCGGATCGTGGAAGACTGCCGTGGTCTCGCTCGTGGTCACGGTCTCTCCGCTCTCATCGGATTGTCGACGTGAGTCTCAGGCTCGTCGGAGTGGCACCGCTACGCCATCCGGGAAGTCCCCGATCCGTCCCCCGGAACCGCCCGCTCATGCCGCGTTCCGCGCGGTCGTGGGCTCCGAGGAGGGATCGGGCGTTGGGATGCGCTGGGCCGGCACCTGGTGCCGGTGGAGCGCACGCTAAGCACCTGGTCAGCTGGGGTCGCTGTCGTCGGGGGGCGTCGGGTCGTCGTGGGTCGCGGCGGGGACGAACGGCCAGGCGTGGGCGCTCGCCGCGGTGGTCGAGGCACCTGGTTGCGGCCCGCGGGTCGCTGCCGGGTGGCTTCGGGTCGACCCTTGTGGTCGCGGTCCAGGAGAAGAAGGTGATTCCTAGTCTCCGGCGCCCCGGCGCCCCGCGGGCTGGGGGTCAGGTTCGTCGTTTGGTGATGAAGAGGTCGCCGTCGGGCAGGCGTCGGTGCTCATAAGCGGGGTTCTCGATGAGGCGGTGGTGGTAGGCGCACAGGCAGATGCCGTTGTCGGGGGTCGTCTGGCCGCCGCTGCGCCAGGGGTGGAGGTGGTGGATCTCGCACCACTGCGGTTTCACTCGACAGCCTTTGGCGCGACATCGTTTGTCGCGGACTCGGATGAGCTTCCGCTGGGCTGGGGTGAAGAGGCGGCGGGTGCGGCCGAGGTCGAGGACCTCGCTGTCGGTGCCGAGGACGGCGGGGATGATGGCGGCGTTGCAGGCCAGGCGGCGGGCTTCGGCGGCGGTCAGGTTGGGTCCGTGCTCGAGGTCGGGTTCGACGAGGCCGGCGACGCCGAGCTCGGAGCGCAGGTCCTCGAGGGTCACGGTGACGAGGACGGTGGTGGCGTCCCCCGCCGTGCTCGGGGAGCCGGTGGGGGTCGAGCCGCTCCAGGAGGGTGCCGAACGCCATCGCGAGCTTGCGGGGGTAGGGGATCCGGTCGCCTTCGTCGTGGCAGCCGATGATCTCGGTCCCGTCGGGCAGCTCGGTGGTGGTCGGCTCCAACGGTTCCTCGGGGTCCGGCGCGTCCTGCTCGTCTGCGGGGTCGCGGTGGCGCGGGCTGGTGAGGGCGTCGAGGTAGGTGTCCAACCGCTTCGCCGCGGGGGTGGGGATGATGCCGGAGATCCGCGAGGTCCCGTCGCCGAGGTCGCGGATCGAGAGCCGGGACCGTTCTTCGGCGGTGGCTTCTTCCTCGGCCAGCTTTTTCGCGTCCTCTTCGTCGGCGATCTCGGGTGCGACCACGTGCAGGATGTGTCGGCCGAGGATGCGGAGCTGGGTGGGGGCGAACTGGGCGGCGCAGTCGACGAGGGTTTCCTCGGCGTCGGCTTTGACCTGGGTTCCGACGCGTTTGGGGAGGGCGTCGACGGCGCGGACGATCACCCACGCCTGCTCCTCACTCACCCGGCCGTCGGCGAACGCCGCCGCCACGACGGGGAACCGGTCGTCCAACGCCTTCGCCAGGCGTTGGTCGGCGCGGGCGTCACGCAGGTCAGCCCGGACTTCGTGCGCCAACCAGGTGCCGACATCCGGTGCCGCGTTCTCGGCCGCCACATCACTGGAGGCGGCCATGACCTTCAGCCGCAGCGCCTTGAGCCGCTGCTCGGCCCGGTGAAGCTCGCCGATCGCCGCCGCCTTCGCGGCCGTGGGCATGAACGTCGCCTCCACTCCGGCCACCTCGTCCAGCGCCGCAGCCACCCGCCTCGCGCAGGCCAGCACCGGGTGGGTGCCGGTGCTGGTGGGGGAGTGCGACATCGGGGACCTTCTCCAAGGCAGGGCAGACGAGTGTGTTTCCACAGTCATCCTGCCGGAGGCACTCACAGGCGCAATGACACATCCACCCGCCGTGGGAAGCAGGTGGCGACAGTTGGTCCGATTCGCAGAACTCGGTCGCTTTCCTCCTCCCCCCAGAAGGGGCTCCGGTCCGCGACCTGCACCCATTCTAGATCGAACAAACATTCGAATACAAGAGAGGGAAGGTAAAGGTTCCGCCCGTTCCGCCCGTCCCCGGCGCAGCGTGCCTGGTCGTATCTGGAGGACTCGACTCGGCAGGCCTCATCGAGGACGTCGCCGGGCACATACCCGACGTAGAGTGGACGGTCGTGCGACTGCGCATCGGCTCCGCTGAGCGGCGACAGCGGGTACTTCGCCGCGGGCTCCTGCTCGGCTACTCCGAGCAGGAGATGGCGGCCGCCATGGCTGCGGGTGACGCCGACGAGGCCCGCCTGGCACGCGAGCTCCCTGCCCGGCATCGTCATCGAGACCGACGGGCTGAGTCCACAGCAGGTCGTGAACCGCGTCCTCACGACGACGAAATGGCCCAACTGCATTTCTCCGGGGTGACCGCTCAAACCGCGCTCAGGACGCCTCTGCCCGCCCGCTCACCCTTTGGGGACGACCTCCACGACAACACTCCGCGCCGACGCGAATGTCTCGGTCGGAGGGTCGGCGAGCACCTCGCTCGTGCCCACGGCGTGCGGACGCCGCGTCAACCGACTCTGTCGTCTCGATCGTGCGTACGCACTGTGCTATTCGATCGCTGCCAGCAATCGGTTGTAGCTCTGTTCTGGGGTGGTTCCGTGCGTTGGCACGCGGCGGGGGTGTGGCCGTGAGGCGAGGTACTCCAGGAGGTGGCGGTGTATTCGATGCAGGACTTCCTCTCCTCCTCTGGCGGCGATGCGTCGGCCGATGTGGTCTTCGTGTTCTGTTCCGCCGGGCCGGGAGAAGAAGCGCCTCGTTTGTTCTTGGGGATCGACCAGGAGCGCGATCTCGACGAACGCGGCGCCTGCCCGAGCCGCCGCGTCCTCGAACAGCACAACCTGATCGTGACGCGTGATCAGCTGCGGCATGACGACATCGCCGCCGTTGTGGAGGTGGGTCTCAGCCATGGCCACCGCGAGCCTTCGCGTCGGGGTCAATGCGGCTGCGAAGTCATGCTGCCAGCCTCCGATCATCGTGGCCACGCGGTCGACGTCGAGGTTCAACGTGCCGGGATGATCCTCTGAGAAGCGCTTGGCGAGCGTGGACTTGCCGACCCCCGACGGCCCGTTCAGATGGATCAGCATCGCCATGCACGAGACGCTACGTCGTGCAACCGGCACAGCGCGCTCCCGGGGTCGTGGTCCACGCCCCATCGACTTGGTGTAGACAACCTACATGTACTCAGCCTACGGTCCGATGCGTAGGACTCCTACACCTCGGCTCAACCACCCATCAGCGACGGAGGGCACCACGATGACGCTGACCGACCGCGAGCGAGCACATCCCGTCGGCACGGGGGATGACCCGGCTCGCGGGGCCGCGGAGTGATGGACGTGGGACGCATCGCGAGGTCTCTGTCCTGGCCGCTGGTCATCTCGCTTGGCACGTTCGCCCTGTCGCGTCCGCTGCTCAGCATCACCGGACTGGCCGACGACTGGGGGCGCCCCGCCACGCCGCTCGTCGCGACGGCGGTGATCACGCTGGTGTGGGTGCTGGCGGTGGTGGTGACCCGGCAGACGCAGCCCGTGCCGACTCTCGTGGCAGCGGGCCTCGTCTATGCAGCGCTCTCCGTCGCCCTCAGCGCGATCCTGTCGCCCATCCTCGAAGGAGAGCTGCAAGGGCCGCTCACCAACCCGTTCGCCCTCGTATCAGTCGCGGTGGTGAACGCGACCTGGGGGTGCCGTCGCCGGCGTCATCGCCCTGCCCTTCAGCCGACGCTCACGGAACGAGGGGAGCGGCGCATGAGCAAACATGATCATGTGCTGCCTCGCGCGTCGCTGGGCTGCTAGCGGCGACGGCCAGGAAGTCACCCGGCCGCGGCCGGCCGCAGCGGCCGGACCACCTCGCCCGCCCGTCCCTCCGCGTCGAGTCCCGCCGAGGCCAGCTCCTCCGCCACCCGCGCCGCCGTCCGGACGACGGCGGCGACCTCCTACGACCGGCTGTGGGACGGCCAGGCGATGACGGTGGTGACCTCCGGGGCGTCGGTGACGGGGACGGCGACGTGCTCGGGCCACTGCCAGGCTCGGCTGGACGCCGGGATCACGAGGAGGGTCTTGCCGAGGGCGACGAGCTGGGCGAGCTGGGACTGGGTGCGGACCTCGGGGCCCGGTCCGTCGGGGTAGGTGCCGTCGAGGCGCGGCCACCGGGCGATCGGCAGGTCCGGCACGTCCTGGACGTCGGCGAGCTCGAGCCGGTCGCGCGCAGCCAGCGGGTGGCCGGCGGGGACGATGGCGACCTGACCCTCGGCGTAGAGATCCTCGGTGTCGAAGCCGGCGAGGTCGTCGTAGGGGCGGTGCATCAGGGCCAGGTCGGCCCGTCCGTCGCGGAGCAGCCCGGCCTGCTCACCGACCTCGCACAGCAGCACCTCGACCGGCGGGCAGTCGGGGTCGTCCCCGAACGCGGCGAGCAGGCGTCGCAGCAGGTCGTGCGACGCGCCGGCCTTCGTGGCGAGCACCAGCGGCCGGTCCGGGTCTGCGGCCCGCCGCGTGCGGCGTACGGCGGCCGCCACCGCGTCGAGCGCGGCGTGCGCCTCCTGCAGGAGGACGCGCCCCGCGTCGGTGAGGGCGACGCCGCGCCGGTCGCGTTCGAGGAGCTGGACGCCGAGCCGGCGCTCGAGCTGCCGGATCGCGCGCGACAGCGGCGGCTGCGCGATGCCGAGCCGGTCGGCGGCGCGGGCGAAGTGCAGCTCCTCGGCGACGGCGACGAAGTACCGGAGCTCCCGGGTCTCGACGGTCTCCACGCACCCGAGCGTAGCGAGTGATACCTGGGGGTATCACAGCCCGCCGAACCGGTCTTGGACGCCGTGGCACGGCGGCCGGACGATGGACGGGTGACTGAGAAGAGGACGGCGCTGGTGACCGGCGCCAACAAGGGGATCGGACTGGCCATCGCCGAGGGACTGGGAGCCGAGGGCTTCACCGTCGCCGTCGGGGCGCGCGACGCGATGCGCCGCGAGCAGGCGGTCGAGCACCTGCGGCGGGCGGGGGTGGACGCGTTCGGGGTCGGTCTCGACGTGACCTCCGACGAGAGCGTCGCCGCGGCAGCTGCAGCGGTCGAGCAGGAGGCGGGAGGGCTCGACGTCCTCGTCAACAACGCGGGCATCGGCGGCCGCACCGACGGCGGCGCGCAGGACCCGACCACGCTCGACCTCGACGTGGTCCGCACCGTCCTGGAGACCAACGTCCTCGGCGTCGTCCGGGTGACCAACGCGATGCTCCCGCTGCTGCAGCGGTCGAGCGCCCCGCGCATCGTCAACGTGTCGAGCAACATGGGGTCGCTGACCCTGCAGACCGGGCCCGTGCTGGCGGCGTACGCACCGTCGAAGACGATGCTCAACGCCATGACGACCCAGTACGCGCGTCGGCTCGCCGACACGTCCGTGATCGTCAACGCCTGCTGCCCGGGCTACGTCGCGACCGACTTCACCGGCTTCGCCGGGTCGCGCACGCCGCAGCAGGGGGCCGCGATCGCGGTCCGGCTCGCGACGCTTCCCGACGACGGTCCGCGCGGCGGGTTCTTCGACGACGAGGGCGTCGTCCCCTGGTGACGTCCGGTCAGCCCATGACGAGTCCCTCGATGTCGTGCTTCTGCACGATCGGCGAGAGCTCGTCGACGATCGGGCAGGCCAGGTGGTCGCGGACCCGCTGGGGGAGCCGCTCCCAGTAGTCGTGGGTGACGGCGAGGTCGTGGTGGGCGTCGTTGCCGGCGCCCGGCGCGTCCACGCCGAGCACCAGCACCGGGCGGGGCACGTCCGAGGTGTTCGGGGTGCCGCGGTGGATGGTGAGCGCGGAGCGGGCGGAGATGTCGCCCACCTGCGGGTACTTGCGCTCCGCGAGCGACTCGTACCGGGCGTACTCGGACTCCGGCGGGAACTGCTCGTGGTCGAAGTCGTCGCCCGGCTCCCACTGGGTCCCCGGCGCGATCTCGAACGGGCCCATCGCATCGGTGGTGTCCACCGTGGTCAGGTTGAACGCGAGCGAGGTCAGCCGGCCCTCGTCCCTGGTCTCCGGCGGGCTGGGGAAGTCGCGGTGCCACGGCTGCAGCTTCGCCCCGGGGAACGGGGTGTCGAAGCCGACCTCGACGATCCGGTAGTCCGGTCCGAGGATCGTCTCGCACACCGTGCGCACCCAGGGGTGGTCGACCAGGTCGACGAACCCGCGGAGCGCCTCGGGATGGATCTCGACGTACCACCGGTTCGGCCCGCGCCCGACCGCACCGCCTTCCCGTCCGCGTGCCTCCGCGAACGCCGCGTCCACGTCCTCGCGGACCCGGTGGACCCACTCCCGGGAGAACGCGCCCTTGCGGGCCACGAAGCCGTCGGTCCGCAGCCGGTGCCGGATGTCGTCGACGTCGATCTCCTCGTCGATGGTGTCGGTCATCGTCCACCCCTCTCGGGTCGCGCTGCGCGGCGGCGGTCCCGCCGCGTCAGACGGAGTGCATGACGACCACGTCGCCGTGACCGCCGTAGCCCATCACCCGCTCGGCGTGCTGGGTGCCCTCGAAGGTCACGACCAGCCAGCCGCCGGCCGGGTCGGGCACGAGCTGCGGGTGCGGGATGTTGGTGGGGTACGGCGCGTCGAGGCTCCCGACCCGGTGGCCGTCGAGGTCGAGGATCGGGTAGTCGCGGGCGTCGCCGTCGCTGGCCAGCAGCCAGGTCTCGTCGTCGACCGTGGCGAGGATCGGCCCCTCGCACTGGTGCAACGCGTCGGCCGCCGCCACCTTCTCGAGCCCGCGCCACCAGTTGGCGTCGGTGGTGCGGGCCAGCGCGGGGTGGAAGTCGAACGGGTCCTGCGACGGGCTCTCGACGAAGCCGACGTGCCAGGCGCCGTCGCGCCGCAGCAGGGCGGGGTCCCACGACCCGACGTCGGTCGGCAGCGGCGTCGGCTCGGTGTCGAGCAGGTGGGTGCCGGCGAGCAGGTCGGCGGTGGTCTCGGTGTGGCGGACGTGGATCCGGCCGGGAGCGAAGTCGCCCCACGACGACACGGCCACGAGCCACCGGTCGCCGTCGCGCACCAGCTGGCCGGCGTGGTCGCCGAGCAGGAGCCCGTCGCGGCGGAAGAACAGCTGGCTCTCCAACCGCATCTGCTCGGGTCGCGCCGGGTCCATCGACCAGACCGACCAGTGCGCCTGCTGGAAGAACCCCAGGCCCGCGCAGGTCCAGGTGAGGAAGACCCGGCCGTCGCGCTCGTACGGCGTCCCGTCGGCGTGCTGGACCAGGTGCGGGTCGCGCAGCCCGGTCATCCCGAACAGGCCGGCGGTCGGCCGCTCGACGTCACCCGCGCAGGCGTAGCGGTGCCGGCCGAGCTCGTCCTCGTCGCGGAGGTCCACCCGGGCGGCGACCTTCGCGCGCTCGGTGAGCAGCGGTCGCCAACCCTCGCCGGTGTCGACGAGGGCGGTCACCTGCCGCTCGCAGAGGGCGAAGGCCAGGCCGTCACCGGGCCGGAGGGCCACGGTCCGGCGCCGCAGGACGCGGGTCCGCCCGTCCCGCCGGACCTCGAGGGTCACCCTCCGGGTGCGGGGCGACCAGCGCACCAGCACGTGGTCACCGTCGGGGACCGCGAGCCCGACGGCGGCGCGGCCGCGGCCGACCCGGGCGGTCACCGCGGCGAACGGCGCCACCGGTCCGGTGCCGCTCAGGGACAGCGGCGGGTCCGCGTCGCCACCGCCTCCGGCACCTTCGGCCGGCTCCTCGAGCGGCACCTCGAAGCCCGGAGCCACGAGGGCGAACGGCCGGAACCGGTGGGTCTCCTCGAAGGTCAGGTCGAGGACGGCGGCCGTGCGCCCGCTCATCCCTTGAGCCCCGATCGTGACACCCCCTCGATGACGAAGCGCTGGGCCAGCAGGTAGAGCAGCAGCACCGGGACGCTGGCGACGACCGCCCCTGCCATCAGCAGGTCGTAGCGCACGCTGTTGGCCGACTGCAGTGTGGACAGGCCGGCTTGCAGGGTCTGGTTCTCGGGGCTGAAGAGCACGTACACCGGCCACAGGAAGTCGTTCCAGTTCGTGAGGAACGACAGTAGTGCCAGTGTCGCGAGCGCGGGCCTCGAGAGCGGCAGGACGATCAGGAGGAAGATCTGCCACCGGTTGGCGCCGTCGAGCCGCGCCGACTCCTCCAGCTCCCGGGGGAGCTGGGCGAAGAACTGCCGCAGGAAGAACACCCCGAACGCGCTGGCCGCCGTCGGGACGATGATGGCGAGCAGGGTGTCGAGCCAGTACAGCCGGCCGACGATCTCGTAGTTGGGGATCACGAGGATCACCGGTGGGACGAAGAGCGTCGACACGACGAGCGCGAACACCACGTTCTTGCCGCGGAAGTCCAGGCGGGCCAGGGCGTAGGCGGCGAGCGACGCGGTCACCACCACGATCGCGGCGTTGGCGGTGGCCGCGATCATCGAGTTGGCGAACCAGCGCAGCACCGGGGTGTCCGTGGCCTGGAAGATGCGCTCGTAGGCCTGGGTGGTGAACGGGTCGGGCCACCAGGTCGGCGGGGTCTGCACAGCCTCGCCCGGCGTCTTGAACGACGTCACGAGCATGAACACAAGCGGGCTGACGAACAGCAGGGTCAGCGGCACGAGCACCACGTAGCGCAGGACCTTCGCGGTGGTGCTCATGACACGTCCATCGCGCCGCGGGCACGGAAGACGCCGAACACCACCAGGGAGAGCAGCATCAGCGCCGCGGTCAGGATCCAGCTGGCGGCCGCCGCCTGGCCCATCTGGAAGTTCTGCAGCCCGGTCTCGGCGATGTAGAAGATCGCGGTCCGCGTCTGCTGCGCCGGCGCGCCGTCGGTCATGATGAACGACTGTCCGAACATGTTGGCCGACGCGATCAGCGTGACGATGGTGACGAACATCGTCACCGGCCTGAGGCCGGGGAGCGTGACGTTCCAGATGATCGACCACCGTCCGGCGCCGTCGATCCGGGCGGCGTCGTAGAGCTCGGTGGGGATGTCCTGGAGGCCGGCCAGGTAGATGACGGCGTTGAAGCCGAGGGTCCACCACACGGTGACGCCCACGAGGGCGACCCAGGCCGCGGGCAGCGAGCTCAGCCAGGCGACGGCGTCCGGCAGCCCGAGCGCGCCGAGGTAGGAGTTCACCGCCCCGATGTTGCGGTCGAGCAGGAACCGCCACATCACGCCGACCACGGCGACGCCCAGCACGTACGGGGCGAAGTAGACCGCGCGGAAGAAGTTGCGGCCCGGGAACTTCTCGTTCATCACCATCGCGACGACGAGCGGGACCACGATCAGCAGCGGGACGCTGAAGAGCGTGAAGATCCCGGTCGCCTCCATCGCGTTCCAGAACGGCTCGAAGGCCACCGAGCCCGGTTCGAGCAGGTTGCGGTAATTGTCCAGGCCGACGAACGGCCGCCGCGGCAGCGTGTAGTCCCAGTGGTGCAGGCTGATCCAGAGGCCGAGCACGATCGGCAGCAGGACGAACCCGCCGAACAGCACCAGGTACGGCGCGAGGAACAGCCAGGCGACGAGCCCGTCCCCCCCGCCGAGCCCGGGGCACGTCAGCCACCGAACCTCTCGAGGTTCTGCTCCATCAGCTCCGTCGCGTCCGAGGCCTGGTTCGACAGGGCTTCCTCCGGCGACCGGCGGCCCAGGACGCCCTCGCTGACGCCGACCTCGAGCGTCTGCACCTGGACGTCGCCGAGCCCCGGCACCGGCGGCAGGAAGTGGAGGGCGTCGATCTGGTCGCCGAGCGACGCCTGGGGCGAGTCGGTGAACTGCGCCTTCTCGCGCTCGGAGTTGCGGGCCGGGATCATCCCGGCGTCGGCCCAGGCAGCGGACTGGTCGGACATCCAGCCGATGAACGTCTTCGCGGCGTTGGCCCGGTCCTCGTCCTCGGCGGCCTGGGAGGTCATGAAGAAGTTGTGGGAGTTGGCCCAGGCGGCCTGCTCGTCGCCGATCACCGGGATCGGTGCGATGCCGTACCGGGCGCCGGAGTCCTCGAGGTCGAGGATCTGCCAGATGCCGTCCCAGGTGATGGAGTTCTGGCCGTTCTTGAACGCGACGTACTGGGCGTCGATGTCGACGTTCTCGGGGCTGTAGCCCTTGTCGACCTGCTCACGCATCCAGGTCAGCGCCTGGACGCCGGCCTCGTCGTCGTACGTCGCCGACGAGCCGTCCTCGGCGTACGGCTCGCCGCCGAACTGCCACAGCAGCGACAGGAACATCAGGTGGGCGGGCCAGAGGTTCGGCATCCACATCGGCGTATCGAAGCCCGCGGCCTGCAGCGCCCGGCACGCCTCGTCGAGGCTGGCGGCGTCGGTCGGCGGCTCGCTGATGCCAGCCCGCTCGAAGTGGTCGGGGTTGTAGTACATCGCCAGCGTGTGCACGTCGAGCGGGATGCCGTAGCGCTCGTCCTGGTAGATGCCCGGCCCCCAGACGCTCTCGGCGAAGTCGTCCTCCGACAGCTCCAGCGCCTCCGCCAGGTCGTCGAGCGGCACGATCACGCTCCGTGCCGCGTTGGTCGCCAGCTGGTCGAGGTGCATCACGCCGACGTCGGGCCCCTTGCCGGCCTGCGCCGCGGCCGGCAGCCGCTGGTAGAAGTCCAGCCACTCGACGGTGTTGTTCTCGACGTCGATGTTGTCGTGCTCGGAGACGAAGCTCTTGACCAGCGCCTGCATCGACGGGCCGTCGCCGCCGGTGAAGCCGTTCCAGTAGGCGAGGGTGAGCGCGGGGCCGTCGTAGGCCTCGCCGGTGAAGCCGCCCACCCCTTCCTCGCTGCCGCCTCCGGGGCCCTGGCCGCCGCCGCAGCCCGCGACCAGCAGACCGCCCGCCGTGACGGTGATGAAGCCTCGGCGGCTCAGGGCCGCGCTGGTGAGGGTGCGGTGGCGCATGACGTTCTCCTCGGGTGATCAGCGACGCTCGGGCGGTTCGGGGGAGTGGGGGGACGAGCCGGACGACGTTCCACGAGACCGCCGGCAGGGCGGCGCGCAGCCGTCCGTCGACGAGCTCGACCGACCCGAGGGGGCGGGGCGCCACCGCGTCGGGGTCGTCGGCGGTGACCGTGGTGCGGACGTCGTCGTGGGCGAGGGTGGTCGCGCCGTGGACGCGGTGGGCAGGGAAGGCACGGAGGTCGACGTCGAGCTCCAGCGGGCCGTCGGTGCGGCGGTTGATGGCCAGCACCGTGAGGGTGCCGCTCTGCTGGTCGTGGACGGCGGTCGCGTCGAGCAAGGGGACCTCGCCGACGGCCTCCGCGTCGTACGTCGCGACCTCGGGCTCGACCCGCAGCACGACGCCGCCGGCGACGGCCGCCGCCTGGGCGAACGGGTGGAAGATCGTCTGCCGCCAGGCCCGGCCGCCCGGCTCGGTCAGGATCGGCGCGATCACGTTCACGAGCTGGGCCTGGCAGGCGATGCTCACCCGGTCGCAGTGCCGCAGGAGGGTGATCAGCAGGCTGCCGACGACCGCCGCGTCGGCGACGTCGTAGACGTCCTCGATGAGGTGCCGGCGCTCGGTCCAGTCGAGCGAGTGCTCACCGCCGAACCGGGACTGGTACCAGACGTTCCACTCGTCGACGGCGACGCCGAGCCGCTTGCGCGACTTCAGCCGCGCGCCGACGTGGTCGGCCGTCGCCACGATGTCGTCGATCGCGCGGTCGAGGACCGCGCCGCTCGCCAGGAAGTCGCCGAGGCAGCGACCGGTGGGGTCGAAGTAGTGGTGGAGCGACACGTGGTCGACGGCGTCGTAGCACTCCTCGAGGACCGTGGCCTCCCACGCGGCGAAGGTGGGCATCGTGGTGTTGGAGCTCCCGCAGGCCACGAGCTCGACGCGGGGGTCGACCCGCCGCATGGCGTGCGCGGTCTCGGCGGCGATCCGGCCGTACTCGTGGGCGGTCTTGTGGCCGATCTGCCAGGGCCCGTCGAGCTCGTTGCCGAGGCACCACAGCCGCACGTCGTGGGGCTCGTCCACGCCGTGGGAGCGGCGCAGGTCGGAGAGCCGGGTGCCGCCGGGGTGGTTGCAGTACTCCAGCAGCTCGGCCGCCTCGGCCACCCCGCGGGTGCCGAGGTTGACCGCCATCATCGGCTCGACGCCGGCCTGGGCGCACCAGGCCATGAACTCGTCGACGCCGAACTCGTTGGGCTCGATCGCCCGCCATGCCAGGTCGAGCCGCCGGGGGCGGTCCTCCAGCGGCCCGACGCCGTCCTCCCAGCGGTAGCCGGACACGAAGTTCCCGCCCGGGTAGCGCACCACGGTCGGTCCGAGCTCCCGCACCAGCTCGAGCACGTCGGTGCGGTAGCCGCGGTCGTCGGCGGCGGGGTGGTCGGGCTCGTAGAGACCCGTGTAGATGCACCGGCCCATGTGCTCGGCGAACGACCCGAACACGCGCCGGTCCACCGTGCCGACCCGGAAGGCCGGATCGACCGTGAGCGTGGCCCGAGATGTAGCGCTCGTCACACCTTCCGTTTGTACCGGTCGTTTCCATCGTTGTAAACCCTGGCCGTGCCACGATGGGCCCGTGGTGCGGGTGAGGCTGCAGGACGTCGCGGCGCGGGCGGGCGTCTCGGTGAAGACCGTGAGCAACGTGGTCAACGGCTACCGGCACGTGGCGCCGGACACCCGCGCCCGGGTGCAGCTCGTCCTCGACGAGATGGGCTACCGGCCCAACCTGGCCGCGCGCAACCTCCGGGCCGGGCGGACGGGGGTCATCGCCCTGGCGCTCCCCGACCTGGACAACCCCTACTTCGCGGAGCTGACGGGCAGCGTGGTGCGCGCCGCGGAGAAGCACGGCCTGACCGTGCTGGTCGACCAGACGGAGGGGCTCCGCGACCGCGAGCTGGAGGTGGTGGAGGGCTTCCGCAACCACCTGATCGACGGGCTGGTCATGAGCCCGATGGCGCTGCGGGCCAAGGACCTCACCGGCCGGGCCGCCGTCGACATCCCCGTGGTGCTGCTGGGCGAGAAGTTCGGCGCCGGAGCCGTCGACCACGTGGCCATCGACAACGTCGCCGCGGCCGAGGCGGCGACCGCGCACCTGGTGGCGCTCGGGCGCACCAGGATCGCGGTCGTCGGCGACCAGCCGGGCAGCCGCCGCCGGTCCGGGGTCGCCCACCTGCGGCGGCAGGGGTGGGAACGCGCCCTGACCGCGGCCGGGCTCGACGTCGACGAGCGCCTCGTCGCGCCGGTGCCGGCCTTCGACCGGCAGCACGGGGCGGCGGCGGTCGCCGCGCTGCTCGACGACGGCGCCCGCCCGGACGCGTTGTTCTGCTTCAACGACACCCTGGCGATCGGAGCCCTGCGGCTCCTGGCCGACCGTGGGATCGACGTGCCCGGCGACGTCGCCGTGATCGGCATCGACGACGTTGCGGAGGGCAGGTTCGCGGTGCCGACGCTCAGCACCGTCGCCCCGGACAAGGCAGGCATCGCCCGCACCGCGGTGGCGATGCTGGCGGAGCGGCTCGACCCGGCGTCGGAGCAACGGCCGCCCAGGGACGTCCGCGCCGGCTTCGAGCTGGTGGCACGCGAGTCGACCCTCGGCCGCTCGGCCAGTGCGGTGAGCGCGGTCAGGGCCGCAGCCGCCGTACCTCCACCTCGCGGAACCGCGCGGTGAACCCGTCGCCGCCCATCGACACCAACCCGATCCGCGCGTCCCGGCTCAACCGGTGGGTCCACGTGCCACCGCGCACCCAACGGCGGCCGTCGTCGCTCGTGAACGCGGTGTAGCGGTCGGGGCCGGGCCGCCGGTCGACGGCGACCCGCAACCAGGTCGTCGGTCCCGGCGCACCGACCACGCCGTTGCCGTAGCGGGGGTAGCCCTCGCGGACCGGCAGCACCTCCTTGGCCCATTCGGTCTGCCGGGTCTCCCAGATCGAGACGTGCACGAGCTTGAGGTAGCGGTCGTCGTCGTCGATGACCACCAGCCCGGCCTGGACGTAGTTGTGGCAGCAGCCCTCGGCCGGCAGGTCGAGCCGGACCCGGGTCTCCACCAGGTAGTCGCCGCGGGGCGCCGGCCGGCTGAGCACCGGCGCGGTGTTGGTCTCCCGGGCCAGGTCCCCGGGGTGGGTCTCGACGCGCAGGGCGCCGTTCTCGACGGCCACGTCACCGGCGGGCGGTTCGCGGAGCCAGCTCCAGGCGGGGTCGAGGCCGTCGGCGAAGTCGTCGGAGTACGCCGGCAGCAGGCGCCCCGGTCGCAGCGGCGGCACGCGCTCGGGGCGGTAGTCGCTCGGCCGGCCGGGGCGGACCGCCGGCGCGGGCATCCGCCGGTCGGAGGCCCACCGGCCGCCGCGGACCTCGGGCCACCCGTCACGCCACGTCAGCGGGTCCAGCAGCACCGGCCGCTTGGTGATGTCCGGTCGCAGCACGAAGTACGGGTCGCGACGGTCGACGGCGTGGTAGGCGGTCCACCACCGTCCTGCGGCGTCCCTGAACACCGAGTTGTGCCCGACCCCCCACCCAGCGGTTGCCGTTGGGCAGGAGCACCGGCGTGCCGCCGACGCGGCCCTCGAGCAGCGTGTGGCCGCTGCGGTCGCGGAACGGCCCCAGCGGGCTGCGCGACCGCGCGGCGAAGACGCCGTAGGAGGTCAGCGGCCCGTTGCAGCAGTTCGTCGCGGAGCCGAAGTACCAGTACCAGCCCTTGCGCCTCACCACGTTGGTGCCCTCGTACCGGTTGCCGATCGCGATCCGGCGAGCCGCACCGGTGAGCCGGGCTCCGTCCTCGTCGAGGACGATCCGCTGGGCGTGCACCCCGCCGTAGTAGCTGCCGTAGTAGAGCGTGCTCGCCCGGCCGACGGCGTCGCCGAGGACGTCGGGGTCGTAGGTCCAGAAGAACGCGCACGCGGCCTCGGGGTCGGGCCGGGGCGGGACGAGGGGCTCGTCGGCGACGGTCCACGGGCCGGTGGGTGAGGAGGCGACCGCCACCCCGATCGCGTTGTCGGTCGTGGACGCGCAGGCGCCCGGGCCGCGCAGCCCGTCGTCGGTGTCGGTGACCCCGAACGTGAGGTAGTAGCGCCCGGTCGCCTCTGAGTACACGACGTCCGGCGCCCACAGCCCGGCGCCCGGAGCCGCCCACGAGGGTGGCGCGGGCAGGGCGTCGCCGACGTACGTCCAGTGCGTGAGGTCGCGCGACCGCAGCATCGGCACCGGGCGGAAGCGCAGCTCGCCGGCCTCGTCCACGTCGTCGTCGCTCAACGGGTCGGTGGTGCAGTACATGAACCACGAGCCGTGGTGCCTGCCGCGCCCTCGGAGCACCGCGGGGTCGGCGCAGCTGTCGACCTCGGTCACCGGCCCCTCCCCCGCGGACCACGGGGTCGAGCGGGTTGCGGTAGGTCCGGTGGTCCGGCGCCGGGGTCGCGGCGGCGCTCGCCGGGGTGGCGGGGGGAGCCGCGGTGCCCGCCGGGACGGCGAGCGGCGCGGCCAGCGGGGCGGTCACCACGGCTGCCGCGGCGAGGACGAGAAGGAGGAGCCGGCGTCGCCGGCGGGGGAGCCCGAGCGTCATCGTTGCAACGATGGAACCTCGGCTCCCGGATGGCAAGGGCGCTCGGTGCCGGATCGGCGACGACAATCCGGTGGCGCCGGTGAGGGCGCCGGGTTCACGCTTGCGCTCGTGCAGACCTGGTCGGGAGACGTGGGGCGGAGCGGGGCGGTCGCCGCCGAGCTCCGCCGCTTCGTCGTCGCCGCCGTCGGGGAGCCGACCCGCCTCGAGCCGCTGCGCGTCCGGCCGTGGGCGGCGGTGTGGCGGGTCGAGGTCGGCACCGATCGGTTCCTCGCCAAGCAGAGCCGCCCGGGCCGCGGTCACGAGGCGCGCCTCACGGTCGAGCTGGCGCGGCGGGTGCCGTCGTACGTCGTCCCGGTCACGGCCGCCGACCCCGAGCGCGACCTGCTGCTGACCCCCGACCTCGGGCCGACCCTCGCAGCCGGTGTCCCCGAGCGTGGCGTCGACGTGTGGTGCCGGGTGCTCCGCGACGCCGCGCGGCTGCAGCGGGCGGTGGCTCGGGACGCCGAGACGCTCGACCTCACCCGGCTCGCGCCGGAGGAGGCGGTGACCTACGCGGGCGACGCCGTCGGCCGGTTGTGCGCGCTGCCGGCGGGCGACCCGCGCCGTCTCGACCCGGCGGTGGCCGGCCGGCTCCAGGCGTTGCTGCCCGCGGTCGAGCGCTGGGCCGAGGTCGTGGCCGACCTCGACCTCCCGCTGACGCTCCACCACAACGCCCCGGGGCTCGACGCCGTCGTCCTGCCGACCGACCCGGACGCTCCGGTGCGGTTCCGTGACTTCGGCGACGCGCTCCTCACCGAGCCGCTCGGCGGGCTGCTCGTGCCGCTGGGCGAGTGTGCCGTCGCACTCGCCGCCGGTCCCGACGACCTGCGGCTGCGCCGGGTCGCCGACGCGGCCCTGGAGGTGTGGAGCGACCTGGCGCCGGCGCGGTCGCTGCGGGCCGCGCTGCCGGCTGCTCTGCAGCTCGCCCGGCTGGCCCGGGTCGAGTCGTGGCGCCGCCGCGTGGCCACGATGACCTCGGAGGAGCGCCGCGAGTTCGGCAGCGCTCCCGCCCGTTGGCTCGGTAGCCTCGTCGCCGACCCACCGGTGGGGGCGACTCCTGCCGATGTGACGCGACGCCGCCGGCGTGGCGATACTTGCTGGGCGCGCGGGGTGTGGGTCCCCGCGCCTTGTCCTGTGGGAGAGAGCGGATGGCGGTGACGTCGAGCGCCGGTCGGCCCGGCGGCGTGCGCCGCGCGCAGCGGTCGGTCCGGCTGTCCCGTCGGGAGCGCCGGGCGCTGCGCAGGAGCCAGCAGCAAGGTGGCCGCCGGGCGCTGCGCACCGGAGACGCCGCGGCCGAGCCGGCGCCGGCCGGCGCCCGCGCGCGAGGCGGCAGGCGCGCGGCCGAACGGCGTACCAACGGTCTCGCCGGCACCCTCGGGCTCACGTTCCTCGGTGCGGTCGTGCCCGGCAGCGGCTACCTCTACGCCCGCCGCAGGCTCGCCGGCTGGGTCGTCCTCGCCGGCTGGGCCGCCGTGTTCGCGGCCGTGCTGTGGTACCTGGGCCGCGACTGGACGCGCGCCGTCGACATCGCCTTCGACCCGTTCCTGCTGCGCGTCGTCGCGGCGGCGGCCGGCGTGCTGCTGCTCGTCTGGCTGTTCGTCGTGTGGACCTCCTACCGGCTGGTCCGGCCCCGCGAGCGCCCCCGGTGGCACACCGTCGTCGGCAACGTCGCCGTGGTGGTGATCTGCATGGTGGTCGCAGCGCCGGTCGTGCGGGCGGCGCAGTACGCCGTCGCGACCGCGGACGTCGTCACCGACGTGTTCGACGACAACGCGGTCGCCACGACGCCCGACGACACCACCGAGGAGAACCCGTTCGGCGGCCGCGAGCGGGTCAACGTGCTGCTGCTCGGCGGTGACGGCGGCGAGGGCCGCGACGGTGTCCGCACCGACAGCATGATCCTGCTCAGCATGGACACCCGCACCGGCAAGACCGTGACGTTCAGCCTGCCGCGCAACATGGCGAACGCGCAGTTCCCCGAGGGCAGCCCGCTGCACGAGCTCTACCCCCTACGGCTTCTCGAACGGCGACTACGCCGACGGCGACTACATGCTCAACGCCGTCTACCGCAACATCCCGCTGATGCACCCCGAGGTCCTCGGCCACTCCACCAACGAGGGGGCCGACGCGATCAAGCTCGCCGTCGAGGGCAGCCTCGGCCTCCCTGTCGAGTACTACGTGCTCGTCAACCTCGAGGGCTTCAAGCAGATCGTCGACGCCCTCGGCGGGGTGACGGTCAACATCAACGAGCCGGTCGCGATCGGCGGCAACACCGACGCCGGGGTGCCTCCCGACGACTACCTCGACCCCGGTCCCGACCAGCACCTCAACGGCTTCCAGGCGCTCTGGTTCGCGCGCGGCCGCTGGGGGTCCGACGACTACGAGCGGATGGAGCGGCAGCGCTGCATGGTCGACGCCATCATCGACGCGGCCAACCCGGCCAACCTGCTCGTGCGTTACCTCGACCTCATCAAGGCGGGGGAGGAGATCGTCTACACCGACATCCCGCGCGAGCTGGCGCCGGCCTTCGTCGACCTCGCGCTGAAGGTCAAGGACGCCAAGGTGAAGTCGGTGGTGTTCCGCTCGTCGGAGGAGTTCTCCTCCGCCGACCCGGACTTCGCGTGGATGCAGGAGACCGTGCAGAAGGCGATCGACCCGCCGCCGCGCAAGTCCGTCCCGCGGGGAGAGAAGCGCAACCCCGCCGACGACCCGGAGGACGCCTGCGCCTACCAGCCGACCGAGGACACCATCGACGCCCTCCAGTGACGGACGGCCCGTCGGTCCCTGGTCAGTCCCGGGGCTGCGCGGGGTTGGTCGGGTCGCCGTGGGACGGCGGGTTCATCGCCGGCCCCTCGGTCTGCGGCGACGCCTTCGACCCGCCGGCCGGACCGGCCGACACCTCGGGCGTCTCCGCCGTGGGGTCCCCACCCGTGGGCGCGGCTCCGGAGCGCAGCTCCTCGGCGCGCTGCTCGAGCACCTGGACCACCGGCACCCGGTCGGCGTGCGCCCGCTCGTAGGCGAGCACCTGCTCGAGCTGGCCGAGGTCGAGGCTGCGCACCCGCGTCTGCACCGCCCCCAGCGGGAGCTGGTCGTAGTCGGGCAGCGGCAGCTGGTCGTGGTGCGGCACCGGCTGGTCGGTCACGTCGTCCTCGCCTCCTCGTCCGATTCGTCTCGCGCGGTACCCAACCCGGTGCCCGGCATCCGGAACGGCGACCGGACCACTACGCTGATCGCGCGCCGGAGCGCGGGGCGGTAGCTCAGTCGGTCAGAGCAGAGGACTCATAATCGCCCCGGAATGGGCGGTTTGCAGGCGTAGAACAGCCTGATTCTCGGGATCGGCGCTGCTCCCGCGCTGCTCGGCTCGGTCCAGAGGGCATCGGAGTAGCACGGAGAACACTCTGCTCCGGGTCGCGTTGACGGCTGCGCGAACTTGCTCCGGCGCGGTACAGTTCGTGGTGAAGGCAGGGCCGGGACTGACCCGGACGAGCGAGCAAGACACTCTGTGCGCTGACGCAGAGTGGCGTCGATGACACCGGGTGAGGCGAGAGGAAGCCCGGTCGAGTCGCAGGAGGTTGGCAGTACAGATAGACCGGCGAGTGACGGGCCGGACGCCTACTGCCTCGGTTGGCCGCCAGTAGCCGCTGGCGAATCTCAGGTCACCGATTCCGACAGAAACACAGTCGGGTTGGTGGCCTTCTTGCATTTCTGGCGCCTCCCGACGCTCGACCCGGAGGCCAGAAATGCCTAGGAAGCAACCCACCATCCCCACGGTGCCGAACGGAATCCCCGAACAGGTCATGTACGACCTGCCCACCGCAGCCAAGTTGTGGGGCGTCCCGCTTCGCCAACTCCAGCGTTGGGTCTGGGACGGCGACGTCACCGTCACGCGGAAGGGCGGCAAGGGCAAGCGCTCGACGCCGTACATCACCCACGACGAGATCATCCGCCGCACTCGTGAGTGGACCGAGCAGTGAACGCGCCGACTGTGGCCGATGTCTTCGCATCGGTCGATCAGGTCAAGTCCAACCTCGCCGCTGCCGCTGATGCGGTCGTGTGGCAGGTCGAGAACAAGGTTTGGACCGTCCTCGAAGGTTATGACTCCTGGGACGCGATGCTCGAAGGCGAGTACGGCGGTCCGGCCTGCATGGTGCCACCCAAGGAACGACCCGCACTCACCGAGCGGCTGCGCGCTGCGGGGGCTGACCCAACGCCAGATCGCCGCCACCCTCGCAGTGTCGGTGCGCACGGTGAAGAACGACGACGCCAAGGCAAGGTTCAAGCGCAGGGGCAAAGCTGCCCCTTCTGCGGAGCGCGAGCCGCTGCCTGAGTTGTTCCACCGCCGTTCCCGCGACCTCGGCAGGAAGGCCGAGGCACTGCGCATGCTCGTCGGCGACAAGCGGTTCGCACGCAATCGCAAGAAGGTCGCTCAGTACCGCGCCGACCTGGTGCGCATTCGCGACGACATCGATCACATCCTCCAGCACCTGCCGGACGACGCCGACGCCGACGCCGAGAGCGCTGCTTGACCCGTCGTGTGGGCGGGTGGGGTTCGTGCCATTCCGCCCACAGCAGCGCCGGTGGTTGGCCGCACAGGCCGTGTCAATCGCTGGAGGAGCGTATTGGACGGACGGGGTTGGCGAGCGACCCCCGGAAACCCAAGGGAGAACGGAACGGTGGCCAAGCAAGGTAGGCCCAGGATCGGGACAACTCGCAAGGTCGTGGTGCCTGATGACCTGTACGCGGACCTGAAGCAGATCGCGCGGATGCAGTCGATCCCGATTGCCGCGGTCATGCGTGACGCGTACGCGCACTACGTCAATCACGTCATGAAGCGAAAGCGCGGCGCGGCATGAGTTGGAACGCCGGTGCCTGGGGTCGCGACTCGATCAGCGAGCGCGCGGCCTCCCTCCGAGAGCGCCACGAGGAAGAAGCAGCACGAGCAGCGGAACTGAGGAGAGTGAGCATGAGCAAGGAGAAGTCACCTACCAACATCGCCCGGGCAGAACTGCCGATCGACCGAGCCAAGGAGCGGTTCGGCGACGTCCACCGCAAGCTGGGTGAGGCGTGGGATCTGCTGCGGGTGGGCAGGCAACGTGCAGAGGAGGCGCAGCGAGCAGCCGCGTCACGTCGCTCCAGCGACGCCACCCGTGCCCCGGCACTGGACAACCCGAGGGCGGTGCGGTGATGGGTGTTCAGGCCTTCTTCAACGACGACGCCCATGAGTACCTCGACACCGCACGAGGGCTGAGCGAGGCGGACAAGCGGTACGTAGCCGAGCAGATCGCTAAGGACGACACGAGGCTCGCGAACATCATGGCTCAGCACTATGGCGACACGGTCGCACAGATCACCGCGCGACTCGACAGCGTCCTCCGCACGTGCGATGCCGGTGAGGAAAACATCGACGCCGACATTGAGGCGTACCAGAACGGCGAACTGAGTGAGGAGGAGTTCGGCAACCGGCTCGCCGAGTACAGCCGGGATCTGAACAACCTGCGACCGGTGGTTGAGAGCGCCAAGTCCAGCGAGGAACGCGCGTGGTCGGAAGTCAGCGTTACCCCCGGCCAATACCAACGCCAGGTCGCCAAGCGGTTCCCGGCTCTGTTCGCGAACGGTCGCAACCTCGTGCGTCTGCCGACGCTCGACGACGACTGACAGAGAAGTGTTGAGGGGCCGCCTGGCTGCACCTTGGCGGCCCCTCGTCTCCCCTTGAAAGAGGAGAAGTGACGAGATGAGAGTACGACGTACGCCCCGGCTGCCGCTGCCGCGCGGCAAGGATCACGAAGCCTGGGTGGTTGATGCCCGGTTGCCTCGGGATCGGCGCGATGGAGCCAACCCCACGCCCGCCAGGTCGTGGGTCCACATGGCGATGCCCGATTCAGGAGTGGTCCGCGCGAAGGTTCTCCTGAAGCGTCTGGAGGACTTCGTCGTGCGGATGCAGGGCGACCTGCACGACCAGTTCAACGCGGATCGAGCCATCAGCCCGGATTACCTGGCGGAACTCATCCTCGCCAAGGCGCTGGTGGAGGATGACACGCCGTTCTGTGTGTACAACCTCGAGCCGAGCGGACGTGTGTGGTTCTTCTACCGGCTGCGTCGCTTCGCCTCGTGGCATCCGGACGCACCCCGACCGAATGCCGGTGAGCACTGATGGCCGGCCGCAAGGTGCGCCAGTACGTCTACACCGATCACAAGAGCAGACCGGTCCTGCGCAAACTCCGTACCGATCCCAAGGGGTTCTTCATGGACTCGTGGTGCGTCGAGCGCGGTCGCTGGGTCCCGAAGATCATCGACGCACAGGAGCACGACGCCGACCGCGCCATGTATCACCTGCCTGAACTTCTGTGGGCACTCCAAGCCGGTGAGCCCGTCTGGTGGTGCGAGGGCGAGAAGGATGCCGATGCCCTTCGTGGAGTGGGGGGCGGTCGCGACCTCGCACTGGCAGGGAGCGGGTCACGCCACACGAGGTCAGGCGCGATGGTTCATCAGGGGCACTGGGCCGATCCGGTTGGTGGTCGACGTGGACCGCTCGGGAGCGGGTGCGGCATGTGTGATCGCTCGGAAGCGCCTGCTGCTCGCTGCTGGGGTCGCTCGCTCGCGCATCCAGTTCCGCAAGCCACCCCGCCCCCACAAGGACGCCGCTGAGGCGATCGAGGCGGGCTGTTCGCTCGCCGACTTCCGTAGGCCGAACGAGACCGCCATGACCCGGCTCGCCAACGAGTACGGGACGACCCGCAAGCACCGGCGCGAGTCGAGCGACTGGATGGGGCGGGTGTTGTGAGCAAGTCAAGGAAGCGAACCAGCGAGCAGAAGCCCTCCGTCCAGCAGGCGCGCAAGGCCGAGGAGCCGTCAACCACGCTGGACGGCATCAAGGGCACGCTCATGGAGCGAGCGCGCGATCTGGTGCCGGACGAGCTCGTAGCGCGGGTGAGTCCTGAGCGGCTGTCACGTGACCTCGCGAGCGAAGCGACACGCATGGTCGTGCGGGAGATGATGGAGGCCGAGCACTTCGATCCTCCACCTTCCTCCGAGTTCCTGAGTGATGACCTGGACGAGGAGACCGCGCCACCGGCGTACCGGATCGAATCTCTGCTGAGGGAGGGTCAGAACCTCCTCATTGTCGCGCAGTACAAGGTCGGCAAGACCACGCTGGCGATGCAACTGCTCAAGTCGTACTGCGATGGTGTGGAGTTCCTCGACTACTTCACGGTCAAGCAGCCGACAGGCCGAGTCGCTGTCTGGAACTACGAACTGACCGCGCAGCAGTGGCGGTCCTGGGCGCGCCAGACGGACATCACGAATCTAGACCGCGCTGCCGTGCTTCATCTGCGCGGCTATCACGTCGACCTCATGACGAAGATCGGGCAGGACTTCGCTGTGGAGTGGCTGGAGACGCGAGATGCCGAGGTCTGGATCATCGACACCTACGGTGCGGCGTACTGCGGCGAGGAGAACAGCAACAGCGACGCGCGGGACTTTCTCCGGGCCGTCGAGAACGTTGCCCGTCGTGCTGGGGTGGGCGAGGTCGTGTTCACGATCCACCGCGGTGCCGAGCGGCAGCGCGAGGGCGAGGAACGTGCGAGGGGCGCGACGCGCGTCCATGACTGGGCGGACGTCGCGTGGAACTACACGAAGAACGGCAGCGGCGCGCGGTTCCTGAGCGCGACGGGCCGGGACGTTCAGCACCCCGAGTTCTCACTGACGTTCGACGGTGAGCGCAAGTCCCTGTCGTTCGGTGACCTGAAGTCACGGAAGTCTGCCCGCGCGGAATCGATTGCTCATGACGTCGTGCTCCATGTCCGCGGCCTGGGGAAGGTGAAGGACCCGCGCCAGCACACTGCGGAGGACAGAAAGTCTCACGCCACGCGCGCAATCGAGACAGCGATGAAAGTCGGCAAGGACGGGTCATTGGTCGAGGCTCTTCGGGCTGCTGAGCGGTCGCGCCTGCTGTACCACTTCCACGCCGGTCGCGGGACGTACTGGTACATCGGCAAGCGCCCGAAGGGCCTGCCCGCCTGCGAGTGCGAGTGGGTCCGGTCATGAGCGACTTGAGGTGCTGCAACAGCCCGGTCGCCCGCGATCCGGCGTATGGCCCTATCGCCCCTAAAGGGGCGGGCGATAGGGCGATAGACGCCTCGGGGATCGCTACCGCCCCGCGGGCCATGGCAGGGCGATTGAGGGCCATAGGGCGATACCGACGAAAGGAGCTGTGATGCCGAAGAAGAGCAAGGACCAGGTGCAGCCGCGGAGGACTGCAGCTGAGGAGTCTGTCCGGAACCAGAAGGGTCGGAAGCCACGGACCAACAAACCCAAGGACTCGGTGAAGTCGAAGGCAGGCAAGGCATCCGCCGCTGCACGGAAGGCGAAGCGGGAGAACGGCGACCCGATCACACGGCAGTGTTCAGCGCGCCGCACGAACGGCGAACCATGCCGGAACTCCGCGATCCGGGGCGGGACGGTCTGCGCGCGCCACGGCGGTTCCGCGCCGCAGGTCCGCGCGAAAGCCAACCAGCGGCTGGTCGAGATGGTGCTGCCGGCCATGCGGGAACTCCACCGCATCCTCGACAGCAAGACCGCCACCGACGGCGACAAGCTCCGAGCGATCCACATGGTGCTCCAGCGCACCGGCTACAACGAGCGCCACCAGATCGACATTGGTCTGCGCGAGCCCAGCCCTTGGGACCTGCTCAGCAACCCGGGCCCTGGCTCTGCCTTCCAGATCGCGCGCGGACGCGACAACGTGATCGACCCGGCCGACGAACCGGCTGCCCTTGGTGGGGGGTGGGGAGAGCGAGAACAGCCCGGAGATCCTCAACCGCCGCGCGCGGCTCCACGCGAACCGTGGCGCTGCTGACGCGCAGACGTACCTGTCTGGTCTCGATGACGCAGACATCGTGACGGGGCAGGTCGTGAGCAGCCGCGACGAACGCCAGCGACCGGCCGAGGACCCCTTCCGCATCGAGGAGAAGGAGCGCGCGGAGTTCGCCCGCCGCGTCTCCGAGTTCGACCCCGAGCGGGTCGGACCCGAGCCGGGGAGCCCGTTCGAGCGGTACGAGGCCGAGGCGCTACGCCGGATCGAGGAGCGCTAGCGTCATGCATCCGCCCTGCAAACCGGCCTCTCGCTTGCCCGGAGAACCGCGCCGACCCCGAGGAGCCGCCCGGCCCTCTCGCAGCCTCTACGGGCCGTGTTCGAACGTACGTGCGAACTGGCGTAGAAATGAGGCGTAAGGCGCTAACGGTCGGTTTGGCCCTGACAGAGACGGGTCGCCGGGAGCGCCGGGCGAGGAGAAGGACGATGAACGAGAACTATCCGCTGGGCCGGTCGCTGACCTTCACGCACGATCACGGCGAGGTCGCGTTCCGGCCCGCCGCGATCAGCGCCGCCGACGCCCGCGTGATCGGGCTGAGGTACTGCGAGGCGAGCGAGGACGAGCGCGACGAGATGCTGGCTGTGCTCGGTGGGCCGATGGTGAAGCGGTCGCTGCGCGTGTTCGGCAACACCGCCGCACGGCTCGGTGACCCGGACGCTGCTGCGTACGCCCGTGGGTTGCGCGAGGAGATCACCCCCGCCCCCACCACCAAGAAGGGTGCGGCGTGATGCGACCGGTGACCCGCGCTCTCGGCTACCTCCGAGTCAGTACCGAGGAGCAAGCCGCCAACGGCCACGGGCTCGACGCCCAGCGCGACACCATCACCAGCGAAGCCGACCGGCGCGGCTGGCCGCTGACGATCGTGGCAGATGAGGGCATGTCCGGCTCACAGGTCAACCCGGCCCTGCGTGATGCCCTCGACCAACTCCGGCACGGCAGAGCTGATGCGCTGATCGTGGCGAAACTCGACCGCATGGCGCGCTCGGTGCTTCACGCCTCCGAGATCATCGACGCCGCCAAGACCCAGGGCTGGGACCTGGTGATCTGCGACCTGGGGATGAACCTCTCCACCCCACAGGGCAAGGCGATGGCTTCGATGCTGGCGACGTTCGCGGAGTTCGAGCGCGACATGATCAGCCTCCGCACCAGAGAGGGCCTGGCCGCGGCACGAGCCAAGGGCAAGCGGATCGGCCGCCCACGACTCGCCACGGCCGATGTGGTTGACGCGATCGTGACCGCGCGAGATGGCGGCGAGTCCTTCGCATCCATCGCCCGCACCCTGACTGGTGGTGGGGTGCTGAGCCCGCAAGGCCGCTCGACCTGGCAGCCCTCAACGGTCCGGCGCATCTACAACGCCGCGACCCAGGAGGCATCGTGACCCCGACCAGCCAGGCCACGAGCCGCAAGGTCCAGGTCGCCAACGGCGACAGCCCGAGCGACGACCGCTTCATCGTCCTCACGAGCCACCGACTCCTGGCTACTCCGGTGTGGGTGGTGGGGGTCGTCGACGGCACCGGTCGCCTCACCGATCCACCGAGCCTTCTCGTCACCCCTGACCACGAGCGTGCTCGCCGCCACGCGAACCGCCTCTTCAACGACCTCGGCGGCGAGGAGGTCGAGCCGACTCACTACGCCAGCCACATCGCGCGGGACGTCCGCGCGCCTCGTGCGTACGGCATCCACCCCGCCCAGCGTCCGGCCACGAGCACTGTCGTCACGCCTCCTCGCTACCGCGAGAAGCGCGGGAAGTGGCACGTGTGCTGGCAGGTCGAGGGCGAACGGAAGCGCAAAGGCAAGTGGTTCCCCACCGAGCAACAAGCCCACGACTTCTACAACCGACTCACCAAGGAGATGAGCGACCGATGAGAGAGGCGAAGGCATGGGTGAGGAAGTCCCACAGGACCAAGCACCTTCACCCGAGCAAGCAGAAGTGGGAAGTGATCTGGGAGGACCCGGAGCACGATCGGAAGCCCTACACCGAGCGCACCAAGGGAGGGTTCACCAGCAAGGCAGCCGCTGAGGAGTGGGCCAAGGACCACCGCGAGCGGACGCGGAGCGGCGCTTACACCGACCCGACACGGGCCGAGGTCACGTTCCGCACTCTCGCGGAGGAGTGGCTAGCGGCCCAACACTTCGACAGACGGCACACGGCCAACGGGTACCGCCGGATCATCGAGGGCAACAACGATCTGATGGACACGTTTGGGGACACGCCCATCGGTGAGATCACGTATGCGGCAGTCCTCCGTTACATCAAGGACGCCAGCAGCCGACTCGCCGCGCAGACCGTGCGGCACCGGTTCTATGTGCTACGGACGGTGCTCGACTATGCCGTCCACAACCGCCACCTGCCGACGAACGTTGCTCGCTCGGTGCCGCCGAGGACGCTGCCCAGCGTGAAGCGCATGAAGGCCCACGAGGAGAAGCGCTACCCGCTGACGCTCACGGAGACCGAGCGGATCATCGCCGCGATGCCGTACCCGCACGACGTGTTCACCCGGCTCGTCGCCGATTCTTGGATGCGACCGGAGGAGGCAACCGGTCTGCGGCTTCGGGACGTGGACCTGGACGACGGCTTCGTCCGCGTCCGCACGGTCATCGTTGAGGTCCAGGGCGAGCTGTTCCGCGAGGAGGCCACCAAGACCGCGCATAGCAGCCGTGACATCGATCTCAGCACTCCCACGCTCGACGCGCTGGAGGCGTACATCCGGGACCACAAGCGCCGCGCGGCTCGCTTCTTCACCGAGCACCCCGAGCACGAGCACCCCGGAGAAGACTTGCCGTTGTTCGTCGGCTCGTCGGTGGGTGGGGCGCATGGTCGTCCGCTGATTGATCGGCTCGACTACTCCAAGCCGCTCCGGTACTCATCGCTGGACCGGTACTGGAAGCGAGCCTTGAAGGAGGCCGATGTGCCGCACATGCGGTTCTACGAACTGCGCCACGCCGGCATCAGCCGTCACGTTGCGCGGATCGGCCAGGACGGCGCTCTCACCCTCAAGGAGATTCAGGAGCGAGCCGGTCACGGCAGCGCGACGATGACGCTGGACCGCTACGCGAGGAGTTCCCGCCGCGACGGAGACAAGCGTCGGGCTGCGCTCGATGCTGCGGCTGTTGTGGAAACGGCTACCAATGTCACGCCACTCGCCCGGAGGAGGCGCGCTCAATGACCAACTCGATCCGGCCCCGATCACCGCTCGTGGCGGATGAGGCACACCCACGCCCTGGGCGAGCCTGTGGACAACTCGGCGGACCGCGCTTGCACTCGTCGGAGTCGTCGCTCACAATGAGAATGACCGAGCATAGTTACACGCTTGTAGTTCGTTTGTCGAGTACCCAGCCGAGACTTCGGCGTGGTGTTCGACAACAGGTGGCGTTGCTGGGCCCGGTCGATGGGGGTCGAACGGCCCAGCGTGTCCCGCTGCGCTTCCAGCGGTGGAGGTAACTAGCGATGCAGTTCGAACTAAGACGGGCGTCCGGCGCTCAGCCGTGGTATTGGCTGATCCGGGCATCCAACGGCAAGGTGCTCGCGACGAGCGAGACCTACTTCAACCGCCAGGACGCGATCAACGCCGTGGCGGTCGTCCAGAAGAACGCGGCAAGTGCCCCGTTCTACGACATGACGAAGGCGGCCTGACCATGCCGGGGAAGCGCGGTCGAAGCGCGAGCACTGGTCGGTTCGTCAAGCAGTCCACGGTCAAGCGTCACCCGAAGACGACCGTGAACGAGTCCACCAAGAGCAAGTCCAAGAAGAAGAAGTAGCACGTCGCTGACGGCGGGGAAGCCGCCCAGCGTCTGAGAAGCCCCACCCGTACCGATGTGATAGCGACACCTCGGTTCCGAGTGGGGCTTCTCCCTGTATCCAAGGGGATGAAGGGGCGGCGGGTGATGCCCGTCCTGCCACGTGGACGGCCGCCACTACTGTTCTCTCTGCCCCAGTAGCTCAGCTGGTTAGAGCACCGGACTCATAATCCGGCGTGTCGTGGGTTCAAGTCCCACCTGGGGCACAAACCAGCGCGCCTGTCGCAGGTGCCATAACCTCCCGTCATGGACGCAGCGTTGGCCGCTCTGATCGGTGCAGGTGTAGGCGCCGTCGTGCCTTCGGCGACGTCTCTTATCGCGAGCATCCAGGCGCGCCGGGACGCACGTGAGGCACGGCTGTTCGACCATCGCCGCGAGGGATACGCGGCATTCCTCTCCCAGGCGCGCCAGATTGGCGATGCGGCTACAGAGTGGTGGGACGCCGAGGGTTACGCGCCGCCAGAGTACGTGCTGGATCGGCTGGTCAACGCGCGCGCTGAGGTCAGCCTGTACGGGACGCCGGAGGCTGATCGCCTCGCTGGTGAGGTGATCAAGGCCATGGTTACCTACACCCTCAAGAACGGGTCGGCTGAGACTCACAGATCAGCTGATCTCGCCATCGGCGCCTTCGTGGCGCGGGCTCGAGTCGACCTGGGGGTGACGTCGAAGTAGTAATCGAACCAACGAACCGGCCGCGCGTGTCGGTGGACCCACCTACCTTGTTGCTGTGTCTCAGCACACGAGAGGACCATGGGCGATGTGGCATGACGACGACCCCGACCGTCAGGAGTCGCTGGAGTACGTACTCGGCGCGACCGCGCACCTTCTCGCACAGATGGGCGACCAGCAGGCGGCTTTGCTCTTGGAGGACGTCGCGCAACTCAGCATCGAGTCCGAGAACCGCGGGCTGATGCAGGAGGACATCTGGACCAATGACGGCTCGCTCAGCCCCAAGTTCTCCACCGTGTACTACGTCGATGTGGAGCCGTACCTCCAGCCACGATTCACGCAGGGGGTCTTGGATCGCATCCTCCCCGTGTTGCGCAGCCTCGCTCAGCGGACGTACCTGCCTGACCCCGAGTTCCTTGATACTCGGCTCGCGATGCCTGACATCGACACCAGCAATTGGCGCGAGACGCTGCGCCAGCAGTACGCGACCGAGGACGTTACCAACTCCGCTCGCAAGGAGCGCCTGGACCCGCAGTCGCCTGTGGTCGACGGACTCACCTTCACCAACGCCGAGGAACTGGCCGTGTACGAGGCACTGGTTCGGCTGCAGGCGGTCACGGCAGAGGACCGCACGTTTGCTATCTCGCCGCTTCCCCGGCACCCGCATCAGGGCAGGCAATGTGTGGGTGCCCGACCTCCTGCTGATCGGGAACGGTCACGCGATGCTGATCGAGGTCGATGGACCCCACCACGCCAAGGCGCACCGACGAGCCGACGATGACATGCGCGATGCGCAGTGGCGCCGCTGTGGCGTTCAGGTCCGCCGTGTGCCCGTTGAGTACACCCGGCCCGAGCGAGCAGATGAGTTGGATTCGTGGCTCAAGGTGGAGGTCCGAGACGGGCTGGGCTTCGGTCGCTGACCCTTGGGGTGGGGCGCGACCGCGCCGACCCCTTCCCGGACCCCGGAGACGCTGCAAGCGATCTGCAAGCCGTTGAAGGCCCCGGACGGTCCTCCGGCCCGGATCGACCTCTCTGGGGCTACAAGACCCCTTCAGGCAATGCAGGCGGCCCAGGAGCCCGGTCCGACCCCTCCCGGAGCGCGCGCGGGACGGCGCGGGAGCCCTCCGGGACCGCTCCCGCGCCGTCCCGCGCTGTCGCGGCGCTGTCCCGCTCGGATCAGGCTCGGATCGGCACGTTTCCGCTGGTCGGAGCATTGAGGCCGATATTCCCGCTCAACGGCGCGGTTTCTCCCATTCGCGGAGATACTCCGGGAACCGCCGATGTGCTCTGCCCGCCACCGCAACGAGCCTCTCATAATCCTTGGGTCGTGGGTTCGAGCCCCACCCGCCCCACCCATCGACCACGCGGCTCGACGACGAGTGGCGCGACACCGTCCTGCTCGAACGCCGGCGCCCCGACGCCGGCACGACCGGCTGACGGCGACGGCGCCCGCCAATTATCGGTCGGGGTACCGGTCGCTCCGTCGCTTGACGCTCGATCGCCGAAGCGGGCCTAGCGTGAGCGCGTGGGGCAGACGGTCCCGCCGGCCCCTCGTCCCGAGGAGGGATTTCCATGCGCACTACCCAGCGGATCCGTCGCCACCTCGCCGGCAACGTCGTTGCCTACGCGGCGCTCTTCATCGCCCTGACCATCGCCCCGGCCTACGCGATCACCGTCCGGAGCGGTGACATCGTGGACGGACAGGTGAAGCGCCAGGACATCGCGCGCGACGCGGTCAACAGCACCAAGATCGACGACGGCAGCATCGTGCCGCGCGACCTGTCCCTCGGCGCCCGCAGCCGCGCGTACTTCGACCAGGACAAGGGCTTCGCGTCGGTGGGCACGACCTACGCACCGTATGCCTCGGTGACGGTGCCGAAGGGCAGCTACGTCGTGTACGGCCACGGACTGCTCAACTCCAACGACACCGACACCCAGGTGTGGGATTGCGAGCTGGTGGCGGGTGGCACGGTCGTCGACTTCCTGGAGATCGTCCCCCTCGCCGCCAACTTCGCTGCGGGGGAGCGCGAGTCGATCACCCTGATGGCCGCGGTCACGCTCGGGTCCTCGGGCGCCGTCGTGCTCCGGTGCAAGCACAACGGCGGCTCCGCGAACATCGGGTGGCCCTCGGTCACCGCCGTGCGGGTCGCGAGCGTCGTCAACCAGTGACCGGCGACGGGCTACGACGCCCGGGCGCAGAGCACCCAGGCGTACGCCGTGAGCCGCTCGGAGTAGCCGTCCGGATCTGAACCGAGGACGTCATGCGGACCGTGGGCGATCGCCCTCGCTCCGTATGACGTCCCCGAGAGCACGCCGTACGCCGTCCGGGCGCGGCGGTCAGAACGCGTAGCGAACCCGGCAGGTCGGCAGCTTCTCGGCGACCAGGTCGGTGAGCTGCTCGACCCAGCGGCGCTTCCACGGGCTCTTGTAGCGGACGTTCCACTGCCCGCTCTGGCTCCGCTTCCGCTCCTGCAGGTCGGGGGCGCCACAGCAGGTCCTCGCCCTTGGGGTGCCAGCCGAGGTTCACCTCGTGCAGGTCCTCGTTGTGGGTGAGGAAGATGACCTCGGCGGCGAGCTGGGCCCGGGTGCGCTCGCTGGTGCCGTCGGCGACCTGTTCGAGCAGCTGCGCCCAGTCGTCGAGCCAGCCCTCCTGGACGATGACGGGGCTGAGGTTGAGGTGCACCTCGTAGCCGGCCTCGACGAAGTCGTCGAGCGCGGCGATCCGGTCGGCGACTTTCGACGTGCGGATGTCGACCAGCTTGGACGTCTCGGCGGGCATCAGGCTGAACCGCACGCGGGTGCCGCCCCGCGGGTCGTAGTCGAGGAGCTGCCGGTTGACGAGCTTGGTCGCAAAGCTGGCCTTGGCGTTCGGCAGCCGGGCGAAGAGCTGGACGAGGTCGCGCACGTTGTCCGACACCATCGCGTCGGCCGAGCAGTCGCTGTTCTCGCCGATGTCGTAGACCCAGTCGACCGGGTCGCACTGGTTGGGCTGCGGCTTGCTGCCCTGCCGGGCGGCGTGCCGCTCGAGGTAGCCGGTGATCTTCTCGATGTTGGCGAAGACGGTGATCGGGTTGGCGTAGCCCTTGCGACGCGGCACGTAGCAGTAGGAGCACGCCATGGCGCAGCCGTTGGCGGTCGACGGGGCGATCCAGTCGCTCGAGCGCTCGTTGCGGCGCGCGCTCAGCGACTTCTTCTCGCCCAGGACGAGCACCTCGCGCTTGTTGCGCACCCAGTCCTCGACGTTGCCGGCGTTGCCGTAGAGACCCGGGATGGCCTGGTGCGACAGCACCTCGACCCGCTCGGCGTCGGGGAACCGCTCGAGCACCTCGACCGCGCGAGGGAACCGCTCGATGTCCCGCTCGTGGTAGATGCGCTTGACGTCGAGCAGCCGGCCGGCCAGGTCCGTCGGGGCGGCCGTGCGCCGCGGGGGCTGGTGGGTCGAGGTCATCACAGGGAGAACGCCGGCCCCGGACGGCGGATTCCGCCCGACGCGGCGGCCCACGTCACAGCAGGATCAGCAGGAGGACGGCCGTGACGACGAGCGACACGGCCAGCGAGCCGAGGCAGCCGAGCCGGTTGCTGAAGAACAGGAACACAGGGGTCGTACCTCTCGTCGGGGGTCGACCGTCCAGTACCCGTCGTCAGTCGCCCCAGCCCATCGGGAACACCTCGAACGGCGCCGCGAACGCGACCCCCAGCCGGGACCCGCTGGCCCGCGCCATGCCCTCGAGGAACTCGCGGGGGTCGAAGTGCTCCCAGCCGAGTCCGTCGATGTAGGCGCGGTGCGCCTCGAGGGAGGCGACACCGACGTCGAAGGTGGCGGTCGTGTCGACCGCGTGCTCAGGCCTGCGGCGAGCCGAACGCCCACACCTCGCGGACGCCGCCCCACGGCTCCAGCGCGTCGCCGAGCTGCTCGGGGAAGACCCAGCGGTTGCCGGCGTCGCGGACGGCGTCGACGACAGCACGACCCACGGCGATGTGATCGGCCTGGTTGAGGTTGCGCCCGCCCCATGTCTCCCGGAAGTTGCCGGTGACGACGACCTCGGGACGGTGCCGCCGCACCACCTCGGTGAGCAGGCGGCGCAGCGGCACGCCGTACTCGACCACGCCGTCCGGCTGGCCGAGGAACTCGACCGCCTCGACGCCCACGATGCGGGCCGACTCGACCTGCTCCGCCTCGCGCACCTCGCGGCACCGGTCGGGTGGCATCGCGTCGATGCCCGCCTCTCCGCTGGTCACCATGCAGTAGGCGACCGACTTGCCCTGGCCGGTCCAGCGGGCGACCGCGGCAGCGGCGCCGAACTCCATGTCGTCGGGGTGCGCGACGATGCAGAGCGCGCGGTCCCAGTCCTCGGCGAGAGGGAGCAGCGGCGCGGGCGGCACGGTCGGGTTCGTCGGAGCGGTCACGCGGCGAGCATGCCACGGCCGGCCGACACCCGGCGACGGGTCAGAAGACCGCTCCCGGGTTGAGGATGCCGTGGGGGTCGAGGGCGTCCTTGACCCGCTGGTTGAGGCGCATCGCGTCCTCGCCGAGGTACGACGGCAGCCACGGCTTCTTGAGCCGGCCGACGCCGTGCTCGCCGGTAATGGTGCCGCCGAGCCCGATCGCCAGCTCCATCACCTCGCCGTACGCCGTCTGCGCCCGGGCGAGGTGCGCCGGGTCGGTGGGGTCGCACACGATCAGCGGGTGGGTGTTGCCGTCGCCGGCGTGCGCGACGACCGCGATGTCGACGTCGTTGCGCTCCGCGACGTCGGCGATGCCCTGCACGAGCGCCCCGAGTGCCGGCAGCGGCACGCCGACGTCCTCGAGCAGCAGCGGCCCCCTCCGCTCGACCGCGGGGATCGCCATCCGGCGGGCCGCGACGAAGGCCTCGCCGTCGGCGGGGTCGTCGGTCGCGACGACCTCGGTCGCGCCGGCGTCCCTGCAGACCTCGGCGACCCGCGCCAGCTCTTGGGCCGCGACCGCGGGCGACTCGTCGGACTGCACGACCAGCAGGGCGGCCGCCGACCGGTCGAGGCCCATCCGGGTGTGGTCCTCGACGGCATTGACGGTGTGGCGGTCCATCAGCTCCAGCATCGAGGGCCGCAGCGACCGGGTGATGCCGACCACGGCGTCCGTCGCGCCGCCCAGGGTAGGGAACGTCGCCACCAGCGTCGCCGGCGCGTGCGTGGCGGGCAGCAGCCGCAGCACGATCCGGGTCACGATCCCGAGGGTCCCCTCGCTGCCGACGAAGAGCTTGGTGAGGGACAGCCCCGCGGCGTCCTTGAGGCGGGGACCGCCGAGCTCGACGGCGGTGCCGTCCGCGAGCACCACGGTGAGACCCAGCACGTAGTCGGTGGTGACGCCGTACTTCACGCAGCAGAGCCCGCCGGCGTTGGTCGCGATGTTTCCGCCGATCGAGCAGATCTCGAACGAGGAGGGGTCCGGCGGGTACCAGAGCCCGTGCTCGGCCACCGCCGCCTTCACCTCGACGTTGAGCAGGCCGGGCTCGACCGTGCAGGTCCGGGTCGCCGGGTCGACCTCGATCCGCCGCATCCGCTCGGTCGACACCACGATGCAGCCGTCGACGGCCGAGGACCCGCCCGACAGCCCGGTCCCGGCGCCGCGGGCCACCACGGGGACCCGGTGCCGGTCGGCGAAGCGCAGCGTCGCCTGGACGTCCTCGGTGGAGGAGGCGCGGACGACCGCGAGCGGGACCCCGGCGCCCGGGTCGTTGGCGCGGTCCCACCGGTAGCCCGCCATCCGGTCGGGGTCGGTGAGGACCGCGTCGTCGGGAGCGGCGGACAGCGCTGCCCGGAGCTCCCCGAGGTCGGGCGCTCCGGAGACCCGGGCGCCCTCGGCTTCACCGGACGCTTCACTGGACGTGGCGGCGGTCACCCCACCAAGCGTGGCACAGCCGGGGCCGGCGGTGCAGGGTCAGTTCTCGACGTGGGCCGAGACCGGGACGAAGCCGCTGCGGTACGCCGCCACGACCAGCTGGACGCGGTCGCGGGCGTGCACCTTCGTGAGCAGCCGTGCGACGTGGCTCTTGACCGTGGGCACCGAGATGAACAGGTCGGCCGCGATCTCGGCGTTCGACCGGCCCTGGGCGATGCACCAGAGGACCTCCGACTCGCGCCGGGAGAGCCGGTCGAACCACGCGGGGCGAGCAGCGCGCGCCGCCCCGCGGGGCACGGCCGGCCGGGACGGCTCGGCGACCAGGCGCAGCGTGCGGGGAGCGGGGACGGGGCGGCGGGCGGCGTACGGGGTGGCGGTCATCGGTTCTCCTCCTCGGTCGATGTCCCCACGCTCGCGGGCCCGGTGACCCGGCCGACAGGGACGGGTGTCCCCAGCTGCTGTGCGCGCGTCCTTTCCGCTGACAGCGGAACGGGTTGCCCGGTGCGAGCCCCGTCCGCTGGGCTGGGGTCATGAGACTCCTGGTCCTCGGCGGCACCGTGTTCCTGTCCCGCGAGGTCGCGGCGGAGGCGCTCCGGCGCGGCCACGACGTCGTCTGCGCGTGCCGCGGCACGTCCGGTCCGGTGCCCGACGGAGCGCGGCTGGTGCGGTGGGACCGTGAGGAGGACCCGCCCGCCGAGCTGACCGGCGGCTACGACGCCGTCGTCGACGTCGCCCGCCAGCCGTCGCACGTACGGCGGGCCGTCGCGGCCGTTCCGGACGCCCACTGGGTCTTCGTGTCGACGCTCAACGTCTACGCGGACGAGGCGACCCCCGGCGGTCGTCCCGGCGCGCTTCCCCTGCGCGACCCGATCGAGACCGACGTCGACCTGGGCGTCGACCCGGAGGCCTACGGCGGGATGAAGGTCGCCTGCGAGCGGGCCGTCCGTGAGGGCACCGCCTCGTGGACCGTCGTACGACCCGGCCTCATCGCCGGTCCCGGCGACCCCAGCGGACGGTTCGCCTACTGGCCGCGGCGCCTCGCGAGCGGCGGGGAGGTGCTCGCCCCGGGCGACCCCGGCGACGTGGTGCAGCTGATCGACGTGCGCGACCTCGCCGCGTGGATCGTCACCCTCGCCGAGCGTCGCACCGGGGGCGACTTCGACGGCGTCGGCCGTCCGGCCCCGATCGCCGACCTGCTGCACGCGTGCGCTCCGGATGCCGACCTGACCTGGGTTCCCCAGGAGTTCCTCGCCGAGCGGGGCGTCGAGCCCTGGGCGGGTCCCGGGTCGGTGCCGCTCTGGCTGCCCCGACCGGACTACGACGGGATGATGAGCCACGAGGTGCAGCCGTCGCTCGACGCGGGTCTCGAGCTGCGCCCGGCCGCCGGGACCGCGCGGGACACGCTCGCGTGGCTGGAGGCGGACCCCGACGCACCCGTCACCGGCATCGACCGTGCCCGCGAGGCGGAGCTGCTCGCGGCGTGGCGCTCACGCCGGCCGGCGTAGGGCCGGGGGCGTCCGCCGCGTCCGCGTGCTGCTAGTCGAGGACGTCGAGCGCGACGAGCAGCGTGCCCAGGATCAGCGCCGCCGCTCCCAGGCCGTGCACGGCGAGGGACGCCGCGGGGATCTGCTTCTCCGCGACCCGCACGTCGGCGGGGTCCGCCGCCGGCCGGTCGACGACCGGGCTCCGGAAGAACGTGCGGTGGAACATGAACCCGCCGACGGCCGCCGCGAGGACCACCGTCGCCAGCGTCATCCAGGCGAACGCCCGCTCGTCGAACATCACCCAGCCCAGCCACAGCGCGAACGCCAGACCGCCCAGCATCACGTGACCGACCACGGCGGCGTCCGGGAGCCGCGTCGCGCGGGCGCTGCTCAGCTTCTGCCCGGCGCCCAGGACGAACGTGAGCTGGTGGAGGCCGCCCAGGAGCTGGACGGCCAGCAAGCCGATCAGGAAGTTCGTCATGGCAGGGGGCGGTACCCAGCACCGGCGCGCCGAGACCGGCCCGCCCGGCGGCCCACCTACGCTGCGGCTGTGATCAAGTACCTCGGCTCCAAGCGCACGCTCGTGCCGGTGCTCGGGGAGCTGGCGACCGCCGCCGGGGCGGGCACGGCGGTCGACCTGTTCACGGGCACGACCCGCGTCGCGCAGGAGCTCAAGCGGCGCGGGACGACCGTCACGGCCGTCGACGTGGCGACGTACAGCGCCGTGCTGAGCGACTGCTTCGTGGCGACCGACGCCGAGCAGGTCGACGAGACGGCGCTCGCCGAGGCTCTCGACCGCCTCGACGCCCTTCCCGGCCGGCCCGGCTACTTCACCGAGACGTTCTGCGAGCGCGCCCGGTTCTTCCAGCCGCGCAACGGCGCGCGCGTCGACGCGATCCGCGACGCGATCGAGCGCGACCACCCGCCGGGCGACCCGCTCCGCCCGCTGCTGCTCACCAGCCTGATGCTCGCCGCGGACCGGGTGGACTCGACGACCGGCGTGCAGATGGCCTACCTCAAGGAGTGGGCGCCCCGGGCGCACCGCGACCTGCGGCTGCTCCGGCCGACGCTGCTCCCGGGCGCCGGTCGCACCGTCCACGGCGACGCGACGACCGTGGTCAGCGAGCTGCCGCCGGTCGACCTCGCCTACGTCGACCCGCCGTACAACCAGCACCGGTACTTCGCCAACTACCACATCTGGGAGACCCTCGTCCGCTGGGACGCCCCCGAGCACTACGGGGTGGCCTGCAAGCGCGTCGACACCCGCGAGGCCGCCAACCGCAGCGTCTTCAACAGCCGGCGCACCATGCCCGCCGCCACCGCCGAGCTGCTGCGACGCCTGCGCGCGGAGGTGGTGGTGGTGTCGTACAACGACGAGGCGTGGATCACCGCCGACGAGATGACCGCGATGCTGCGCGACGCCGGTCACGAGAGCGTGCGGATGCTGGCGTTCGACAGCAAGCGCTACGTGGGTGCGCTGATCGGGATCCACGACCCGGCCGGGCGCCGGGTGGGCGAGGTGCGGCGCCGACGCAACGTGGAGCTGCTCTTCGTCGCGGGCCCGGCGGACCGGGTGGCCGCCGCGGTCGCCGCCGTCGACGGGGCCCGGTCGCTGCTGCCCGCCGCGTCGTCGTGACGCTGCGTCAGCCGTTCGCCGCGTCGGCGATCCGCAGCTCATCGCCGTCGCGGACCAGGAACAGGGTCACCCGCTCGGTCACGTTGCCGCGGCCCGGGAACTGGTAGCGATAGGTGTAGGTCACGGTCATCGCGTCCGGGTCCCCGGAGACGTCGATGATCCGCGGGTTGGTCATCGGCCCCCAGAACTCCTCGTACGCGGTGCTCTCCGCCTGGTAGTCGGAGGTCAGCATCGCGAACCCCGCCTCGGGGTCGCTGTCGGCCGTCGCCACGTAGTCCGCCGCGAACTGCTCCAGCTCCTCCGCCGTCGGCGCGGCGTCCTCGCTCTCGGACTCGCTGGGGCTCGGGTCGGTGGGGTCGGCCCCGGTGCTGCCCGGACCGGCGTCGGAGCGGCTCCGCCCGGGGTCGCCCGGCCGGTCGGCGGCGACCTGGGGGGTGTCGTCGCCGCCGAACAGCATGAAGCCGCCCAGCAGCGCGAGAGCCACCACGACCGCGGCCCCGAGGAGGGCGGCGCGGACGGTGCGGGAGCGCGACCCGGTCGGCTCCTCCGCCCGTGGCGGCGGATAGGTCGCGCCCGGGCCGTCCGGAGGACGCGGCGGCGGGGGGCGTCGGCGGGAGGAAGGCGGTGGCCTGGCCGGCCGGCTCCGGCCCGACCGGCTCCGGCCCGACCGGCGGGAGCACGGCGGTCGCCTCCGGCAGCGGCGCGGAGCCGTGGTCGATCCGCGCCCGGAGGTAGGAGGCGACGTCCTCCATCGAGGGTCGCTGGGCCGGGTCGTGCGTCATCGTCATCTCGAGCAGCGGCCCGAGCCACCCGGCCGTGCGCAGGCGAGGCGGCGGCTCGTGCGCGATCCGGTAGAGGACGCCGAGGACGGCGCTGCCACCGCCGTCGACCTGGTACGGCGGCCGGCCCGCCAGCGCGTGGAACATCGTCGCCCCGAACGACCAGACGTCGCTCGCCGGCGTGCCGCCGGAGCCGGTCGCCACCTCGGGGGAGAGGTAGGCGGGCGACCCGGTGACGAGCCCGGTCTGGGTGAGCGAGACGTCGGCGACCGCGCGGGCGATCCCGAAGTCGGACAGCTTCACGTCGCCGTCGGCGCCGACGAGGATGTTGGACGGCTTCACGTCGCGGTGGACGATGCCGAGCTCGTGGGCGGCGGCGAGCGCCTCGGCCGTCTGGGCCAGGACGGTGGCGACCTCGTCCGGCGAGAGCGCGCCGCGGTCCGCGATCATCCGCGCCAAGGTGGTGCCGTCGACGTGCTCCATGACGAGCCAGTGCTCGTCCTCGTCGGCGAAGAAGTCGTAGACCGCGATGACGTTCGGGTGGTTGACGCGGGCCGCCAGCCTGGCCTCGCGCTCGGCCCGGGCCAGGTCGAACGACGACGTCCCGACCGGCAGACCCACCCGCTTCATGGCCACGACCCGGCCCAGCACCTCGTCACGAGCGAGCCAGACGGCGCCGGAGCCGCCCCGACCGATCTCCCCGGTCGAGCACGTACCTGTCGGCCACCTTGGTCATGGTCATCCCACCGGAGAGACTACCCAGCGGCGCGGTCGCGATCCGGGACCGGAACGGCAGGCGGAACCCGCTGGGCGCGCGCACCGGGGATCGGGCAGGCTTGGGGCAACCCCCCACCGAGCTCCGGAAAGGCCCATCGTGTCCGTCGACCAGAACCTCCTCGACGACCTGGAGTGGCGCGGCCTGGTCGCGCACTCCACCGACCGTGACGCGCTGCGTGAGGCGCTCACCTCGGGGAGCGTCCGGTACTACGTCGGCTTCGACCCCACCGCGCCCAGCCTGCACATGGGCAACCTCGTGCAGATCGTCACCGCGATGCGGTTGCAGCGGGCCGGGCACACACCGTTCCTGCTCGTGGGCGGGGCGACCGGGATGATCGGCGACCCCAAGGAGAGCGGCGAGCGGACCCTGAACTCGCTCGACACCGTGAAGGACTGGACCGAGCGGGTCCGCGGCCAGATCGAGCCGTTCCTCTCCTTCGAGGGGCCCAACGCCGCGACCATGGTCAACAACTACGACTGGACGTCGGCGTTGTCGACGATCGACTTCCTCCGCGACATCGGCAAGCACTTCCCGGTCAACCGGATGCTGGCCCGCGACGTGGTGCGGACCCGCCTCGACGCCGGCATCAGCTACACCGAGTTCAGCTACGTGCTGCTCCAGTCGATGGACTTCCTCGAGCTCCACCGCCGGTACGGCGTCACGCTGCAGTTCGGCGGCTCCGACCAGTGGGGCAACCTCACCGGAGGGGTCGAGCTGATCCGGCGGGCCGACGGCGGCCACGCGCACGCGTTCGCGACACCGCTGGTCACGAAGGCCGACGGGACGAAGTACGGCAAGACCGAGGGCGGTGCCCTGTGGCTCGACGCGGCGATGATGTCGCCGTACGCCTTCCACCAGTTCTGGCTCAACGTCGAGGACGAGAAGGTCGGAGAGCTGCTGCGGGTCTTCACGTTCCTGGAGCGCGAGGAGATCGCCGCCCTCGAGGCCCGGCACGCGGAGCAGCCGTTCCGCCGCGAGGCCCAGCAGGTGCTGGCCGACGAGGTCACCACGCTCGTGCACGGACCTGGAGAGACCGAGCAGGCCAAGGCGGCGGCGCGGGCGCTCTTCGGCTCCGGCGACGTCACAGCCCTCTCCGGCGCCACCCTGGCCGCCGCCCTGACGGAGGCCGGCGCGGTGGAGCTCGACGCCGCGGCCGGGCTGCCCGACGTGGTGGAGCTCCTGACCCTCAGCGGCCTGGCCAAGAGCAAGGGGGAGGCCCGCCGCACCGTGGCCGAGGGCGGTGCCTACGTCAACAACGTGCGCATCGACGACCCCGCCCACGTGCCTGCGCCCGGCGACCTGATCGACGGCTCCTGGCTGGTCCTGCGGCGCGGGAAGAAGCGGTTCGCGGGCGTCCGGCTCGCCTGACGAGAGGCCCCGACGAGGCGGGGGAGACGGCTGTGGCGCGGCACACCCCACCCCGATTTGTGTTGTCCCGGAGGGGTCTGTAATGTTCTCCAGGTCGCCAGGGAGCGGCGGGGGAGCAAGACCCAGAAGGGTCGGGCTTCCGGCCCCGGAGCGGCCACTTCTCTCGCACCACACCCGGTGCGGTCGGCAACGTCGATGACGCGGCCGGCAGGACCGGGAACAGTCAGTGGGGGGAGCGCAAGCCCAGGTAGGACCTGCGAGGGTCCGCCCGGCGCGTGTGATGTTTGAGAACTCAACAGTGTGTCATGCAATTTATGTCGTGCTTGTTTGTAGCGGCATTTGCATCTGGATTCTCTGAGGGCCTTTTGGTCTTTGGGGGGTTCGCGGGGGCGTAGCCCCCTGTGTGGTGTGGGTGTCGTGGGTTTTCGGCAAGTGAATGATTCTGGCGATTGTCAGGTTGTTTGTTTTGCTGGGATTGGTTTTCTTTATGGAGAGTTTGATCCTGGCTCAGGACGAACGCTGGCGGCGTGCTTAACACATGCAAGTCGAGCGGTAAGGCTCCTTCGGGGGTACACGAGCGGCGAACGGGTGAGTAACACGTGAGTAATCTGCCCATGGCTCTGGGATAGCCACCGGAAACGGTGATTAATACCGGATATGACGCGTCTCCGCATGGGGGTGTGTGGAAAGTTTTTTCGGCTATGGATGTGCTCGCGGCCTATCAGCTTGTTGGTGGGGTAATGGCCTACCAAGGCTTTGACGGGTAGCCGGCCTGAGAGGGTGACCGGTCACACTGGGACTGAGACACGGCCCAGACTCCTACGGGAGGCAGCAGTGGGGAATATTGGACAATGGGCGGAAGCCTGATCCAGCAACGCCGCGTGAGGGATGACGGCCTTCGGGTTGTAAACCTCTTTCAGTACCGACGAAGCGGAAGTGACGGTAGGTACAGAAGAAGCACCGGCCAACTACGTGCCAGCAGCCGCGGTAATACGTAGGGTGCGAGCGTTGTCCGGAATTATTGGGCGTAAAGGGCTCGTAGGCGGTTTGTCGCGTCGGGAGTGAAAACATCCAGCTTAACTGGGTGCTTGCTTTCGATACGGGCAGACTTGAGGCATGCAGGGGAGAATGGAATTCCTGGTGTAGCGGTGAAATGCGCAGATATCAGGAGGAACACCGGTGGCGAAGGCGGTTCTCTGGGCATGTCCTGACGCTGAGGAGCGAAAGTGTGGGGAGCGAACAGGATTAGATACCCTGGTAGTCCACACCGTAAACGTTGGGCGCTAGGTGTGGGATCCATTCCACGGGTTCCGTGCCGTAGCTAACGCATTAAGCGCCCCGCCTGGGGGAGTACGGCCGCAAGGCTAAAACTCAAAGGAATTGACGGGGGCCCGCACAAGCGGCGGAGCATGCGGATTAATTCGATGCAACGCGAAGAACCTTACCTGGGTTTGACATACGCGGGAAGCTTCCAGAGATGGGAGTCTCTTTGATACTCGTGTACAGGTGGTGCATGGCTGTCGTCAGCTCGTGTCGTGAGATGTTGGGTTAAGTCCCGCAACGAGCGCAACCCTCGTTCCATGTTGCCAGCACATTGTGGTGGGGACTCATGGGAGACTGCCGGGGTCAACTCGGAGGAAGGTGGGGATGACGTCAAGTCATCATGCCCCTTATGTCCAGGGCTTCACGCATGCTACAATGGCCGGTACAAAGGGCTGCGATCCCGTGAGGGGGAGCGAATCCCAAAAAGCCGGTCTCAGTTCGGATTGGGGTCTGCAACTCGACCCCATGAAGTCGGAGTCGCTAGTAATCGCAGATCAGCAACGCTGCGGTGAATACGTTCCCGGGCCTTGTACACACCGCCCGTCACGTCACGAAAGTCGGCAACACCCGAAGCCCACGGCCTAACCCCCTTGTGGGGAGGGAGTGGTCGAAGGTGGGGCTGGCGATTGGGACGAAGTCGTAACAAGGTAGCCGTACCGGAAGGTGCGGCTGGATCACCTCCTTTCTAAGGAGCATGCCTGTGGTGGTTCGCGAGTGTCGGACCACGAGATTGGGCTGTTCGGATAGTGGAACGCGACATGCTTTGGTTGTGTGGCACGCTGTTGGGTGTCTGAGGCATCAGACCCCCATCACTTGGTGGCGCCCTCTTGTGGGGGGTGTGGGTGGTGGGTTGGCTGGTTGGGCTTCTTGGTTCTTGATTCTTGGATAGTGGACGCGAGCATCGCACCCGCACGCACGTTGATGTGTGGGTGTGTGTTTGTAGTGTTGATCGTTGATTGTTTGTGTCTAGATCAAATCTTGTATCTCGCATCGAACCATCGATGAACGTCTGCGAGCGGGCGCACTGTTTGGGTGTGTTTGTTTGTTGGTGTGTGTTGGTGGTTTGTGTGGCAAGTTGGTAAGGGCGCATGGTGGATGCCTTGGCATCGAGAGCCGATGAAGGACGTGGGAGCCTGCGATATGCCCTGGGGAGTTGGCAACCGAGCGTTGATCCGGGGATTTCCGAATGGGGTAACCCAGCTGGAGTTGTGTCCAGTTACCTGCACCTGAATGAAATAGGGTGTGTGGAGGGAACGTGGGGAAGTGAAACATCTCAGTACCCACAGGAAGAGAAAACAATAGTGATTCCGAGAGTAGTGGCGAGCGAAATCGGAGTAGGCTAAACCAGTTCTGTGTGATACCTGGCAGGGGTTGCAGGGCTGGGGTTGTGGGAGTGTTTCGTACATCTGCTGCCATGGGTGTGCGGAGTTAGAAATCGTGTGTGAAGCCGAAGTCAGTTGGAAAGCTGTGCCGGAGCGGGTGATAGCCCCGTAGGTGTAAGTGCGCGACTCCGTGGAGCACCTCCCAAGTAACATGCCACTCCTGGAATGGTGTGTGAATCTGGCGGGACCACCCGTTAAGCCTAAATACTTCTCGATGACCGATAGCGGACCAGTACCGTGAGGGAAAGGTGAAAAGTACCCCTGGCGGGGAGTGAAATAGTACCTGAAACCATGCGCCTACAATCCGTCAGAGCTCTCCTTTGTGGGGGTGATGGCGTGCCTTTGAAGAATGAGCCTGCGAGTTAGCGGTGTGTGGCGAGGTTAACCCGTGTGGGGTAGCCGTAGCGAAAGCGAGTCCGAATAGGGCGGTTGAGTCGCATGCTCTAGACCCGAAGCGGAGTGATCTATCCATGGGCAGGTTGAAGCGCCGGTAAGACGGCGTGGAGGACCGAACCCACTTCAGTTGAAAATGGAGGGGATGACCTGTGGATAGGGGTGAAAGGCCAATCAAACTCCGTGATAGCTGGTTCTCCCCGAAATGCATTTAGGTGCAGCGTTGCGTGTTTCTTGCCGGAGGTAGAGCACTGGATAGCCGATGGGCCCTACCAGGTTACTGACGTTAGCCAAACTCCGAATGCCGGTAAGTGAGAGCGTGGCAGTGAGACTGCGGGGGATAAGCTTCGTAGTCGAGAGGGAAACAGCCCAGACCATCGGCTAAGGCCCCTAAGGGGCGGCTAAGTGGAAAAGGATGTGGAGTCGCAGTGACAACCAGGAGGTTGGCTTGGAAGCAGCCACCCTTGAAAGAGTGCGTAATAGCTCACTGGTCAAGTGATTCCGCGCCGACAATGTAGCGGGGCTCAAGCCGTCCGCCGAAGCCATGGCATCCACATTCTGTTGAGTCAGAGACCCAAGCCGGCATCCTTTGTGGTGCTTGGTTCAGGGGTGTGGGTGGGTAGGGGAGCGTCGTGCCACGGGTGAAGTCCCGGAGTGATCCAGGGGTGGATGTGGCACGAGTGAGAATGCAGGCATGAGTAGCGAATCACGGGTGAGAAACCCGTGCGCCGAATGATCAAGGGTTCCAGGGTCAAGCTAATCTGCCCTGGGTAAGTCGGGACCTAAGGCGAGGCCGACAGGCGTAGTCGATGGACAACGGGTTGATATTCCCGTACCGGCGAAGTGGCGCCCCTGACGAGGCCGGTGATGCTAACCGCCCGAAGCACCTGATGATCTTCCTTCCTTCGGGGAGGGAGGCGTGGGTGTGGAGCGCGGGACCCGATCCGGTAGTAGTCAAGCGATGGGGTGACGCAGGAAGGTAGCCCAACCGCCGCGATGGTCGACGGCGGGTAAGCAGGTAGGACGTGGCCTAGGCAAATCCGGGTCACTGGCTCTTCGAGGGCCGAGTCTGAGATGTGATGCCGACCCCGTATGGGGGAAGTGGGTGATCCTATGCTGCCGAGAAAAACCTCTAGCGAGCCACGAGCCGCCCGTACCCCAAACCGACTCAGGTGATCAGGTAGAGAATACCAAGGCGATCGAGACAACCATGGTTAAGGAACTCGGCAAAATGCCCCCCGTAACTTCGGGAGAAGGGGGACCTGATCCGTGAACCCACTTGCTGGGGGAAGCGGTGATGGTCGCAGAGACCAGGCCCAAGCGACTGTTTACTAAAACACAGGTCCGTGCGAAGTTGTAAGACGATGTATACGGACTGACTCCTGCCCGGTGCTGGAAGGTTAAGAGGACGGGTTAGAGCGCAAGCTCGAAGCTCTGAATTTAAGCCCCAGTAAACGGCGGTGGTAACTATAACCATCCTAAGGTAGCGAAATTCCTTGTCGGGTAAGTTCCGACCTGCACGAATGGAGTAACGACTTGGGCGCTGTCTCAACCATGGACTCGGCGAAATTGCACTACGAGTAAAGATGCTCGTTACGCGCGGCAGGACGGAAAGACCCCGGGACCTTTACTATAGTTTGGCATTGGTGTTTGGTTCGGCTTGTGTAGGATAGGTGGGAGACTGTGAAGCTGGCACGCCAGTGTCGGTGGAGTCATCGTTGAAATACCACTCTGGTCGTACTAGATGTCTAACCTAGGGCCATGATCTGGTTCAGGGACAGTGCCTGATGGGTAGTTTAACTGGGGCGGTTGCCTCCTAAAATGTAACGGAGGCGCTCAAAGGTTCCCTCAGCCTGGTTGGCAATCAGGTTTCGAGTGTAAGTGCACAAGGGAGCTTGACTGTGAGACAGACATGTCGAGCAGGGACGAAAGTCGGAACTAGTGATCCGGCCACTGCGAGTGGAAGCGTGGTCGCTCAACGGATAAAAGGTACCCCGGGGATAACAGGCTGATCTTCCCCAAGAGTCCATATCGACGGGATGGTTTGGCACCTCGATGTCGGCTCGTCGCATCCTGGGGCTGGAGTAGGTCCCAAGGGTTGGGCTGTTCGCCCATTAAAGCGGCACGCGAGCTGGGTTTAGAACGTCGTGAGACAGTTCGGTCCCTATCCGCCGCGCGCGTAGGAAACTTGAGAAAGGCTGTCCCTAGTACGAGAGGACCGGGATGGACGAACCTCTGGTGTGCCAGTTGTCCCGCCAGGGGCAGGGCTGGTTAGCTACGTTCGGAAGTGATAACCGCTGAACGCATCTAAGCGGGAAGCACGTTTCAAGATGAGGTTTCCCCACCCCGTGAGGGTGTAAGGCCCCCAACAGACTATTGGGTTGATAGGCCGGAGGTGTACAGCAGCAATGCCCAGCCGACCGGTACTAATAGGCCGAACACTTGCCACACAAACCCCCAACACAACCAACAAACACACGCGTGTTTGTCTCGCGTCCACACAACAAGAACTAGGCCCCCGTAACCAATCTGGTGCGGACTGATCCGAAAACGTTGATCAGTCCCCGGAGATGGTTTTGGGGGGTCCACGGGGGCTTGCCCCCCGTGTGTAGAGTTACGGCGGCCATAGCGGCAGGGAAACACCCGGTCCCATCCCGAACCCGGAAGTTAAGCCTGCCAGCGCCGATGGTACTGCAACCGAGAGGCTGTGGGAGAGTAGGACGCCGCCGGAC